>CAVYAV010000004.1:0-12716 GCA_963766585.1 uncultured Bacteroidota bacterium | reverse complement strand
TTTAATTTTCAAGCACGATGAGATTATGGTCCATTCATCCAAAATACCTGGACCCGAAGGGGCTTGTCGCCTTATGGCGGGAATCGCTTTTAGCCAAACATGTTTTGGAAGGAAAAACAAAAGGATATAAAAATCATCCGCAGCTTATCAGATTTAAGAGAGTCGAAAAACCCCTTGACGCAATTAATAATTATTTAGCCGTTGTGTATCAGGAAGCATTGTCCCGACAATATAATTTTGATAAACAAAAAGTGGATTGGAACTTTCATCCTGAATCCTTACCGGTTACAAAAGGTCAGCTAAAATATGAATCAGTCCACTTTTTGGGTAAAATGAAATCAAGGGATCCAAAAAGATATAAAGACTTAAATACTCTTTTGTCTTTTGACCCACATCCCCTTTTCAATATTATTGAAGGTGAAAGGGAGGATTGGGAAATAGTTCCTTCGCAGGGCTGATATTATTTATTTCCGCTTACTGAATAGATTCTGAGAATGAAGATAAATGTTCAAAAAATTCATTGAAAATAAAAAGCTCGGTGGTATCAACTGCATGATATGGCAGGATGGGAAAATTGTATATCAGGAATCTGAAGGATACAAAAATATGGAGACCGATGAATTAATGACCATGGATACGGTTTTCAGAATTGCATCCATGACGAAGCCCATTACTTCCGTACTCGCTATGATCTTGTACGAAGAAAACAAATTTGATCTCAGCGACCCCATTACAAAATGGTTTCCGCAGTTTGGCAATATGAAAGTCGTGAAAAATCATCCTGGTGAATACGAAGATGCAAACCGGGTCATTAATATACTTGATTTACTAACACATAGAGCCGGATTTACGTATAGTGGATTTCAGAGCGGGAAACTTAGAGATGACTACCTGGAAGTTTTAGGAGGAGATATTGATTCAGAACGCACACTTGAACAATGGGTGAATGGACTGGCGGGCCTGCCACTAGTCAGTCAGCCGGGAGAAATATTTAATTACGGAAAATCTACCGACCTATTGGGTATTCTCATTTCAACCATCGAAGGAAAATCCCTGGGCAAGGTGATGGAAGAAAAAATATTCGGGCCCTTAGGCATGACGGATAGTTTTTTTGATGTTCCGGAAAACAAGAAAAACAGGTGCGCCTCAAATATGGGATTCGATGAATCCGATAACATCATCAATATTGAAACTGTTCCCTTAAAAATGGCTTTCAAAGAACGTCCCGCTCATTTGGAATTTGAAGCAGGCAGTGGCGGACTCTGGTCAACAATGGATGACTATTTAAAATTTGCAAGAATATTTGTAGAAAACGGAAGTTCAGACGGTATTCAAATTCTAAAAAAAGAAACCGTTGATTTAATGTGCTCCAATCATTTGACGCCGGCTCAAAGACAAGAGTCCAAATTATTTGGTTCAGCTATGTTTAAAGACAATTTTGGTTTTGGTCTGGGTCTGGCTGTTGTTATGAAAGAAGGCCCTTATTTATCCATTCCCTGTTCGGGCTCTGTTGGTTCTGTTGGCTGGCCGGGTGCATACGGTGGATGGTGGTCTGCAGATCCGGTAAAAAAATCCGTAGCCATTTTTTTAACCCATAGTATGACCGAACCAAAACAACTCTCACAGGGTATCGGATGGGAACTCTATGAAGCCATTGATATTTTTTCCAACTATTACAGGGAGAATACTAAATGAGTATCATCATAAAATGAAAAGGCCACCGTGGCGGCCCTGACATGTTTGAATCCTAAGATCGCAAGGTATAATTTTATTGAACCAATTCATCGGGGACCTGAACAGACGTGGCTTTTTTCCTGCCGGCTGATTTATGTTCCCGGCATTCATCCTGCAATGTTTTCTTATGCAGGATTCCCCAGTTTTTCAGCGCTTCGATAACAGGGTGAAGGGACTTGCTGTGTTCAGTAAGGGCATAAGTAACTTTTACCGGGTAACTGTCCTGGATATTTCTCATGACCAGTCCGTTCAGTTCCAGATCCCGCAATTCCTTCGACAACATACGATCCGTAATTTCAGGTACTTCCTGGCTGATTTCCTTAAACCGCTTCTCCCCAAAACTCAGGGCAACGATGATAGGAAGCTTCCATTTCCCGTTGAGGACGTCCAGGGCGTCCCTGACCGGTTTCAGCATACCAGTGCAGGTAGAAGGAGTATGTTCTGTCATGCGTTCAAGTTCCATGTTTAAAATCAGATTTTAACTATACTAAAGTATAGTACTATACTTTGTATAGCAAATGTAAGGTAGTTTTGTGTCTCACAAATCAAAAATAATCAAAATGGCAACTACAAAATGGACACTTGATCCAACACATAGTGAACTGGGATTTAAGGTTAAACACCTGATGATCAGCAATGTATCCGGATCTTTCAACAAGTTTGAGGTAGAAGGGGAAACCAGGGGTGAAGACTTTACCACCGCGAAGATTAAACTCACGGCCGATATGGATTCCATTCATACCAACAATGAACAACGCGATGCACATCTGCGGAATGCCGATTTCTTCGAAACGGAACAGCATCCGAAGATGGTCTTTGAATCCAGTTCCGTTGAAAAGATAGACGGCGAAAACTTCCGTTTATCCGGAAACCTGACGCTGAAGAATGTGAGTCACCCGGTTACGCTGAACGTGGAATTTGGCGGAATCACCAAGGATCCCTGGGGCAATGAAAGAGCGGGTTTTACCGTGAGTGGTAAAATTAAAAGAAGCGACTGGGGTATTAAATTCGGACTGATGGAAGCCGGTGGTGCTATGCTGGCCGACGAAGTGAAAATACACAGTGAAGTGCAGCTGGTAAAGATCACAGCAGCTGTTGCGGTATAAAGTATAATAAGCATGCAATGAAAAAGCACCTGCAAATCTGCTGGTGCTTTTTTTTTCTTTGAATTTCACTGCTACTTAACTACCATCTTACGTATGATGCCAGAATAACTGTCTGTGATATAAATCACGCCATCCGGGCTAACGGTGATGCCATAGGGAAAACTGAAGCCGACAGAACCACCAATTCCATCGATACTGTCGTGTACTAAAATATTGCCCGCCAGGGTGAGCACGATTCCATCGGTCGTGATCATCCGGATATCCTGATTCCCCTCATCGGCAACATATACATTACCGGAGGCATCAGCCGTGATCCCTATGGGTATGAAAAAAGTGGCAGATTTGGCAGAGTCGTCCTTCCATCCCGATACTCCGGTTCCGGCGAATGTGGTTACCAGGCCGTCAGTATTGATCCTACGAATCTTCCGGTTCCCGGGTTCTAGTACATACAAATTGTCATTGCCATCTATTCCTAAACTCGAGGGCTGGTTGAAACTGGCCATTAAACTTGTTGAATCGTGTGAGCCGGCGGCACCACTACCGGCAAATGTGCTGACCACCCCGTTGGGGGTGATTTTGCGAATCAGGTTATTCACCGCATCCGCCACATACATATTATCGTTCCGGTCGATCACAATTCCCATGGGCAAATTAAAACGCGCATCGGTACCGTTGGCATCAGTATATCCTTTCCCTCCGCCCGGGTCTCCGGCAAATGTGCTTACAGTACCATCGGGTGTAATCTTCCGGATATTATGATGCATGTGACAGCTGACGAACAAATTTCCATGACTGTCAAACGCAAGTCCGCTTGGCTGGGCAAAACTGGCGGTCGCTGCTGCACCATCGGCTGATCCGATTTCTCCGGTGCCGGCAAAAGTGGTGACTACCCCATCGGTGGTCACTTTTCTGATCAGGTTATTTACTTCATCAGCCACATAACAGTTCCCGTTGCCATCACAAACAATTCCCGTGGGTCCATTAAAACCCGCACCGGTTCCGGTGCCATTACTACTATGTCCGGGGGCACCTCCGGCAACTGAGGTAACGCTAGCCGTCTTGATAGTTATACCCGTGGTGGAACTGACTGTTTTCCCATTCACCGCCACCACAATTTCTCCGGATGTCGCAGTCAGCGGTACAATGGCATTGATTTGTGTGGTGGTTCCGACCAGCAAACTCGAAGTGACACCGTTAAAGGTTACAATATTTTTGGTGTTGTCATCACTGAAATTTTTTCCATAGATCGCTAAACTGTACCCTACGCCTGTCACCGGATTAGAAAATCCGGTCACCGAAGCAGGACCTAAGGTTACGGTAAAGCTACCCGGCGAACTGCCCGTAATTCCATTCACCGAAACGGAAATCGGCGCTGTCTGGGCACCTGCAGGAACGATCACCACAATTTTTGTTGGGCTACCGGTAACGACGGTTGCCTTCACCTCTCCAAATTTCACAATATCGCCTGCTGCAGTAGCGCTAAAACCGGTTCCATTGATCACAATCTGCGCGCCGGCCGTATCCTGGAGCGGAACGATACTGGAAATAACCGGATCAACAGGTGTTGTGGCCGGATAATCTTTTTTGCATGCGGAGAAGAAAAAAAATAAGGAAAAGCCAATAAATAAGCAGCCAGGGATCAGGGTCTGTTTTTTCATATGCAGATTTCAGCCAAAAAATAATACTATTTTAGAATTTATACAATAACGGAGGTTACACAGTCCACAGTATCAGTAAAATGAGCATTTTTTAACTCCACTGGTATAACTTTATTGACCCATTTTTCTGAACACCCTTCCGGGGTAAAATTTAACCTGCCAACTGCCAGAAACAAACAAATAAAATGATTTACGATTAAAATCAAATTATGCAAAAACTAATCGCTGCAATGAATATGTCACTTGACGGGTATTGCGACCATACGGCCATGAATGCAGATGAAGAAATACATGAGCACTATAACGAGTTGCTTAGAAATGCAGATACGCTTATATACGGAAGGATAACCTACCAGCTTATGGAAAGTTACTGGCCAACGGTCGTTAAAAATCCTACCGGTCAGAAACCCATGGATGAATTTGCAGTACTGATAGACAATATTTCAAAGATTGTCTATTCCCGCACGCTGAAATCTGTTGACTGGAAAAATTCAACCCTGAAAAAGGAAATCGTTAAAGAAGAAGTTTCAGAACTCAAAAAAGAGCCTGGCAAAAATATTATAGTCGGCAGCCCGGGTTTAATCGTAGCCTTTGCAAACCTTGACCTGATCGATGAATACCAGATTAGCGTTCAGCCAACTATTTTAGGAAGTGGCCTGACATTATTCAAAAACATCATGGACAGGATAGATCTGAAACTTTTAAAAACAAAAACCTTTGGTTGCGGCGCCCTAACTTTTTATTATGAGCCAGTAAAGACCGCCATCTGACTAACAGCAATTCAAAATATGATAGACGATATTATCACATTGACTAAAACAGAAAAAGATGACCTAAATGCATTATTTCAATTTCAGATCGACAAAGAAGCGAATTATCTGGCAGCCTTCACCGCTAAAGATCCAAATGACAAAACCGCTTACATAGAGAAGTATTCAAAGTTTTTAACTGACCCGACAAAAAATACGCAGACGATAAAAGTTAATGATACAATCGTCGGTAGTATTGCAAAGTTTGTAATTGAAAAAGACGCTGAAATTACGTATTGGATAGATAGAAATTTTTGGGGACGGGGGATCGCAACAACTGCACTAACATACTTTTTGAAAATAGAACAAACGAGGCCAATTTATGCTCGTACTGCATTTGACAACCTTGGCTCTCAAAAAGTTTTAGAGAAATGCGGTTTTGTAAAAATTGGAAAGCACAAAGGATTTGCGAATGCACGGCAAACAGAAATTGAAGAATATATTTATGAACTTACAGTCGGGTAATTCTGATATCTGCTCTTAATGCAGTTAAACCTTATACCATGAAAATAGATTTCTTCTCTGCAAAACCTTACGATAAATTGTTTTTTGACCGGTTCAATAAAACATATGGATTTGATATTGAATACCATGATACCCACCTCGGACCAGACACCGTCAATATCATTAAAGATGCAACGGCAATTTGTGTATTTGTCAACGATAAACTAACCGCAGACTTAATTGAAGTCCTATCAAAAAAAGGAGTAAAGATTATTGCATTGCGTTGTGCAGGTTTTAATAACGTTGATCTGGCCGCCGCAAAAAAGTTCAATATTGCGGTTTGCCGGGTACCCGCCTATTCACCGGAAGCTGTTGCAGAACATGCCGTTGCCATGCTCTTAACCATAAACAGAAAGACGCATAAGGCTTATAATCGGGTTCGGGAGCAAAATTTTTCGCTAAACGGACTTCTGGGAAGCAATCTTCATGGCAAGGTGGTTGGGGTGATTGGCACGGGTAAAATTGGAAAAGCCTTCATAAACATAATGCTGGGCTTTGGCTGTAAAATTCTGGCATATGATCTTTTTCCGGACGCTGATTTAATTGCAAAAGGGCTGAACTATGTGTCTTTGGAGGAACTGCTTCAAAAATCAGATATCATATCCCTGCATTGCCCTTTATCAAAAGAGAATCACTATTTAATTAATAAAGAATCCATACGCCAAATGAAACCGGGCGTTACGATTGTCAATACCAGTCGCGGGGGGTTAATCAATACGGTGGATATTATTGAAGCACTCAAAAATAAACAGGTTTCAGCGCTGTGCATTGATGTTTATGAACAGGAAGAGGGTTTATTTTTTGAAGATTTATCATCCCTTATCATTGATGATGATATAATCCAACGGCTTATGAGTTTTCCAAATGTGCTGATCACAGCTCACCAGGCATTTTTTACGGAAGAAGCACTGGCAGAGATTGCAGAAGTGACTTTAGATAACATATCAAAACTCAGCGAAAATGGTATGGCGGTAAACGCACCGGTAATGCTGACATAACTGTATCGTACCATTGTTTATCCGAACGGGCCGGACATCCATTGTATCATAAACGGACAAATGCTAACCAACTTTAAAAAAGTAAGTATTTGAAAACTAACCAATTGTCAGCCGGTATACCGTTTGACGCCATTGGATCAATCAATGTTCAGTTCCATGATTAAGAATTACCTGAAAATAACTTTTCGCAATCTCTCCCGGAATAAGGTTTTTTCCTTCATAAACATATTCGGACTGGCAACCGGGCTCGCCACCTGCATGCTGATCATGCTGTACATTATTGACGAAAGCAGTTACGATAAACAATTTAAAGACGCAGACAGGATATTCCGGATTGCAGCCTCCTCACCAACCGGAAAGGACAACGAAAAATGGTCCTCCCAGTCAGCACCAATGGCCTGGGCATTGAAAGCGGAAATACCGGCAGTTGAACAGTCAACCCGCCTGCTGAAGCTTCCCAATATGGATAATATCCTGTTGAAATATGAAAACAATAAGGAAAGCCGGCGTTTTTTTGAATCCAACGGATATTATGTTGACTCTACCTTTTTTCAAATCTTCAGCTACTCATTTAAATTCGGAAATATCACCACGGCAATCAGCAACCCCAATAGCCTGGTTCTTTCTGAGTCCGTTGCAGGCAAATTGTTTGGAAATGAAAATCCGGTAGGTAAGCCGGTAACCATTGGATTGCCATTCGGGGATTTCACTTATACCGTGACCGGCGTTTTTGTGAATGCAGGTTCAAAATCGCATATACCGGCTAATTTTTTTATGTCCATGCGCAATGGCGATATAGGAACATGGGTGAGCAGCAATGATAACTGGACGATGAATAATATTTTTCACACCTATGTAAAATTAAAACCAGCCGCAGATCCGGTTGCATTTGAAAAAGGGCTGACGCCTTTTCTATACAAGCATGCAGGGACTGAAATGAAAGCAGCAGGTCTGTCGAAAAATTTATTTATCCAGCCACTACCCGCTATTTACCTCCACTCGCAGATTGGAAATGAGATCGCGCCAAACGGAAATATTAAATACCTGTATATATTAGGAACCATCGCAGGGTTCATTCTCTTTATTGCCTGTATCAATTTCATGAATCTTTCCACCGCCCGGTCCGAAAAAAGAGCGAGGGAAGTGGGCGTTAGAAAAGTACTTGGTGCAAATAAGGCCTCCCTGTTCCGGCAGTTTATGGGCGAATCTTTTGTTGTCTGTATCATCGCACTTTCTTTCGCAGCGGTACTTGCTTACCTGATCTTACCCGGGTTCAATCAGTTCACCCAAAAACAGCTGCAGTTTAATAATTCAGGGGGAATGGTCATGTGGATTGGTGTCCTTATCCTGTTTACCGGTTTCCTGGCGGGCCTGTACCCGGCATTCTATCTCTCTTCATTCAAACCGGCATCTGTTCTGAAAGGTAAAATGCTAAACAGTTTTTCAGCCCTCGCTATTCGAAAAGGGCTGGTCGTATTTCAGTTCACCGTTTCCATCTGCCTGATTTTTGCATCACTGGTCATCTGGCGCCAGCTGGACCTGGTAAATAATCAGGATCTGGGTTTCAACAAAAGCCAGAAGCTCATTCTGCCCATGCAGGGTAAAAAGGAGGCCATGAATTATACGGCACTCAGGTCCGAACTGAGCCGGCATCCGGCTGTAAAATCTGTCACCAGCGGTTCATCTTACCCGGGAATTGCTAATATCAACGACATGCTCTTTTATGCTGAAGGCAAAACAAGGACTGATTTTGTTGACATCTCCACCGTAACCATAGAAAGGGATTACCTGGAAACACTCGGATTGACGCTATTACAAGGCAGGGGCTTTCCGGAAACGAATGAGAATGCAGATACAGCCAGTATCGTACTGAATGAATCGGCGGTAAAACAACTTGGATATAACACGAGCACAGCTATCGGGAAAAAAGTCTACTATGATTTTCAGGGGATAAATCATACCATGGAAATCGTGGGAATAGTAAAAGATTTTAATTTCGAAAGTCTGCACAATCCAATTAAACCACTTGCTTTTGCAGCCACCAATTTTTTCGGGAATAAATATACTTATGCCATCCTTCGTGTACAGACAAATAACTGGGGACAGGCCCTGGCCGGTATAGAAAAAACCTGGAATAAGATAAATCCATCAACGCCATTTACGTATTCATTCCTCGAAAAGGACTTTGCCAATAATTACGAGAAGGAGCAAAGAACCTCCCATATGATTATTTATTTTATGATCGTCGCCCTCGTGGTAGCCTGTCTGGGTCTGTTCGGCCTGGCCACTTTCTCCGCGGAACGGCGCACAAAAGAAATCGGGGTTAGAAAAGTCCTTGGTGCTTCAGTCGGTTCCATGGTGGCCCTTCTTTCAAAGGAATTTATTAAATGGGTGGTGCTGGCTATCGGGATTGCCCTTCCATTGTCAGCCTACATGATGCAGAAATGGCTGGATGATTTTGCCTATCGGATTCACCTGAGCTGGTGGATGTTTTTTGCATCCGGACTGCTGGCGATTTTGATTGCGCTGATAACGGTGAGCTATCAATCGGTAAAATCGGCCATGGCAAATCCGGCAAAGAGTTTATATGTTCAGTAAGATGATTCCCTGCATGTATCTATTTAATCTCTACGATTTCTCCCGGCTGCCATGTTTTATTAAACCATGGTTCCAGGGGGCCGTAAAGCCTTAACACCGTATTCCATCCCTTCTCCGGTACCGTCTGAACCCAATTGTTTTCTTTTCCCGCGGGAGCTTTCGGTCCGAAATAGACATCTACAGACCCATCCTTGTTAACCACCAATCCTTTATTAATACTTCCGGCGGCCGGGGATTGCTGGTCTGTTTGCAATAGTGAACGCGTTTCATTATCATACGCCGTTAAAGACCAGAAGTCCTTGGCAGGGATATTCGGAGGCATGTGAACCTGGTATGTTTTTTTCCCATCTAAAGGATTTCCTTTTGAGTCTGCAAAGCAGGCAGCATAGGCGGAACCTTCTCCGGGTGCAAGTTTCATAGACATGGATGGCGTAATACCTGTGGCATAGAAAAAAAAGAATGTCTGTGCGTCCAGGAGACGGACACCATTTTCTTCAAACTTATAGCTGCCTCCGATAAATGCCGTACACCAGGCACTATTCGGATAGTCATATGCCGCTTTATCCCTGTTCTTAAAAGCGATCGTACGACTTGTCGCATCTCCAACTGCTGCAGCATCCACCAGAATTTTTTTCATACGGGCATCAGGAGCGAAGGTTTTTCCTTTCTGTATTCCTATCGAGGCATATACGCCTAGCAAATCCGGATCCATGACATCTGCCGGCTCTGCCTGAATTACATGATCAATAAATTCAAAAGCAGTGTAGTTCGCAGGTCCAATGGTATTAAAAAACTTTCCGGACATATTGATGAAGTTCATAGCCGGCGGATTAGCGGCCTGGCTCAGGGAATATATCTTAAGATTTTTCTTTACATTATCCACTCCGGGTGCAGGATCACCATCCTTTAAGAAAGTCCGGAAAAAGATCAGGTGCCCGAATGTTCTGCAATGCACAACAAAATAACCTTCAGGAGTACTTCCCGTATAACCCGGAGGTAAAAGAAGATATTTTCCACCTTTGCCTTTGTCCGGACCGGTAAATCCGAGATCGGTATCCCATTTAAATAACACGTCATCGATCGGCCCGAGAACAAGTGAAGGAACTTCCACTACCAGCGGACCATCTTTCAAATCAAGAAATGCGATGGTGTAAGGAGTGGTCGTATTGGCAGTTAAAAAAAGTGATCTTGCATCGAGTAACTGTTCGGAGATAAGAACGGTTTGATTTGCCGGTCCAAAGCCCGCCAAAGCCCTCCTGGCAGCTTCAACTGAAACAATGGGCAACCCGTTCAGAAAAGATTGTGTTCCCCGCTGGAAATCCAGGTTGTCATATACTTTAGTAGCGGTCTCCGCATCTGGAGAACCATTGAGGAATTTAAGTGTACCAATACTCGTTTCCACTTTCTCCGGTGTTGTAATCGAAGAAGGAATATCGGTAGTCATTTTATAATTCACCTGAGCTGAAATTTGTCCAATGCTCAATAGAACCATGTAACATGATGCAGCCTGTCTTTTTACATTCAGATTCATAGTTATAAGGTATTTACGTGATTTAAACCGGCAGATAAGCCATTCACTAAATTAGGTTAATTGTCTTAGGTTCTCCACCTTACCACTGTAAATAACGGAAACGTCCGGCCTGGAAATTCATGGCAAAAAGAACGAGCATAATAAGAAGCAGGTACCAGATGAAGATCAGCAGGTTTGCGGCAGGCTTCCGGAAATATTTCAGCAACCAGGAATACATCAGAAAAATAAATGTTTAAAGCTGTTACTCAATGAAGGAATGCTTTCTGAACCGATAAAAATACAACTGAAAGAAAATAAATGAAACACCCAGAGCCTTCCGATCCAGCGACCTGCAGGATGCTGATTTATAAAACCTGACAGCGCCGGAAAACTTTTCCTGGAAGCCACGGTTAACAAAATAAGCAGTCCCTGTATAGTGCCCCAGATAATATACCGTAAAGAGATTTCGTGCCATAGCGCAAGCACAAGCATGGAACAGATTAATGCAAACCAACGATTTCTCCCTATGGCCAGCAACGGAGAGAACACATAATCGCGGCACCAGCTGGAAAGAGAAATATGCCAGCGACGCCAGAATTCCTGCATATTAGTCGCCATAAAAGGGGCATTAAAATTTTCCATTACCCTGATACCCCATAGAAGACCTGCTCCGATGGCCAGGTCAGAAAATCCTGCAAACTGGAAATAGGCGTTTCCTGTAAACGCAATTACTTCCAGGTACAAACGAAACCAGAAATGACTGGTTTGATGGGCGATCTGTGGAATCTCCAGGCTGCATAAAAAATTTCCAAGAAATTTAATTTTCACCAATCCGTAGAGTATTCGCTCAAGTCCTTCGGAATAAAGATTTGCATTCCATTTCATTCTGCGCAGACTCCTTTGAAAATCCGGCATCCGGTGTATGGGTCCGATCAGCATCACCGGTAAAAAAAATAAATACTGGAAATAGGAAACCAGGGAAGGCTTTTGCATTTGTCCCTTATAAACTTCAAAGGCCACATGTACCTGGCGGAAGGAATAAAAAGATAATCCCAGGGGAACCAGCCAATGATAAAGACCAGCCTCTGCTTTATAAAAAACCAGGGGCATTAAAGGAAGAATGCAGGTGATTTTGAAACCGGTTCTTCCTGATGGAAATAAATCATATTGCCAGATCAGCCATTGACTGACTGCCACCAATAACATAATGAAAACAGACAGGGGTGCAACGAAGGACAAAACCAGCAAAGTGATTATCGCCATGCAATTTGCCTTCCAGAATGACGGAATCCGCCAGATGAGCGGCGTCGTGAGAAATACGATTACAACGAACAGTGCCTGTAATTTCATGATTTTCCCATTTGAAGGCAGAGGGCCCTGCAAAAAAATGAGGAAAATATGCTGCTTCCTTTTTTGTTCATATGGACAAAATCATAAAAATCAGATTGATCCAATATTAAATGTCCGTCCACATAAGTGAATGCAATCTTTTGCTTTAGAAATTGGAGATTGTTCCTGAAGCCGGGCACATCCGGACCATTCCATTTTTTGACCTCCTCCAGTTTTTCGATCGGAAAATTGATTAGTAAAAATTGGGTTCCTTTTGACTGCCAGTAGCTGGCCAGCTCGCGGAAAGTCCTGAGTTCATTCGTATCAATCATACCATTTCTGAATGTTGCAATCTCGGCTCTTGTCAGCGGGTTGACTACAGGCATCGAATCCGGTGCGTAATAAATTTCCTTATGCTTTAATAAAACCATGTCGTTATAAGTCTGCATATATCGCGTCCGGAGGTCGAG
>CAVYAV010000003.1:0-2084381 GCA_963766585.1 uncultured Bacteroidota bacterium | reverse complement strand
TGAAGACAATCACCATAGAGCAATCAATTTGGATATGATGCTCACGCTACAACTCTGCACTTTGTTTATTATAACTTCGTAAGATTAGTATAACCAATAATGCAAAAACGAAGAAATGAAAAATATTTTAATGACTTACTTAATGGCTTTATTTTCCGCTGCAAGTGTATCAGGACAACCAAATGAATTAGTTGTCAGGATGGCAAAACTCGGGATAAATTCAGCGCAATTGGAAAATTATAAAGCAGCTATGAAAGAACATGCCGAAACGGCTATTCAGGTTGAGCCGGCGTACTTACCCTCTATGCCGTTTATGAGAAGAATAATCCAACACATGTTACAGTATTTAAAATATATGCCAGCAGGAAGCGTATAAGGCACATATAAAAACAGCGCATTTTATAAAATATAAGACCCAGTACAAAAAACATGGTTAAATCACTTGAATTAGTGGAGTTTGGGAAATAGCAGTATATGAACGCGTGAACTATTTCCTGGATATTTTTATTAATTGCCATGGCCTCTGAGATCGATCCGTCTGACTTCAGAGGAATCTCCATGATAGGTGACGGTATTAATCATGCAGTGCCTACTCATTGGAGAACTGCAAACCTCTGTTTCCTGGTTGATAAAAAAGGGCTTGGTACTAAAGCATTAAAATTAATATGCGTTGACCGAAAGGGGGTAAAGCAATTTGAAAATGTATCTCATAAGCATATGGTTATCTAAAAATGACGGAATGAATTATTTTAAATACTTTTTATGAAAAATTGCCAATTTGACTGCCCAAATTAATCCCCATGATCAGATCCAAACTTGATTGGTTTTACAATTATGTCTTTAAACAGAATGAACTACCATCCTGGATCATATATCTGAATCTTGGAAGTCTCGCTGGAATTTTGGCCTGGCCGCTTGTATTTTTCGGCTCAATATTTATGTTTGACAATCCACCGATGGGGAACCCGTGGATTTATATTTTATCCTTATAAATAGTTATCCCTTTTTGTTGATATTAATGACTTTTTGTAGCTATAAATTGTTTACAGTTAGCCGTATTATTTCGGCAATGTTGCCTGTAACTTCACTTTTATTTTATTTATTTTTAATTATAAAAATTTTACCCCAAACAACTCTCTTTCCTCAAAGTACCAGGTGATATATAAAGATTTACCGGGAGATTGGAAAAACAATAAATGACTAATGATACCTTATATTTTCCTTCCCATTTTCAAATAACTCGTTTAATGACGGATAAACTCAAGATTCTCTTTGTATGCACCGTGAATAGAATGAGGAGTGCCACGGCGCATAAGATTTTTGAATCCGATCCCCGGTTCGAAGTCGATTCGGCTGGTACAAACAAATCTGCAAGTACTGTACTTGAACCTGAGCAATTAGAATGGGCTGATGTGGTTATGGTAATGGAAAAATCTCACAGAAATTTTATTAGACATAAATACCCCGAATATTATAAAACAAAGAAAATCCTTTGTCTTTATATTCCTGATATTTTTGATTATATGCAACCTGAACTAATCGACATTCTAAAGAACAAGGTTGCGATTTTTTATAAGCGGGGGCTGTTAGGATTTCCTAAATTGTAACCATGCCCCACAAAGTTGCCACACGCGTGTATAGTTATAATTCGAATGGGATGGTACCCATAGCCATTTTCATCATTGGCATTCCCATTTTAATTTACCAGATGGTTTCCATGCTGAACCTGCAGGCCGGGATCACAGGTTCGATCCTACTGGCTATATGGCTGTATGTTTACTACGGCAACAATCCCAGATGGCGTATGCGGGTGTGGGATGAACGAAGACTGATTTTTTCAAGCGAAATGATCAGTTTTGGAAAAGATCAATACGCGGTGAACGAACTGGAGACCGCGGCCGTTTACCTGGAGTCCTTTGACGGATTTATATATCGCAGATTTAAAAATCCCCGATTAAATGGTGGAGGCAGGCTGCTCGTGCAAAGTATAGCAGACGGCGATAATAATAAGATCTCTTTCAGGCATGGTGGCGAGATAGAAGATTTTACTTTTTACCTTGCCAATTTTGCCCAGTATGCCCAGTTTCAGGCGGTGATCAATGACTGGTCAGCAGCAGGAGTGAATGTAGTAGTAAAACAGGTGTTTGACAACGAATTTATCATGGGGGAAATGAACTATTTTAACACAGCGCAGGGCCTTTTGTAAGGATTCGGTTTCCGTATCGCAATAGGAAAGAAGATACAATCATTAATTATATGAAAACAAGATTCGTTGTATTGGGACTGGTTTTACAAATTTCCGTTTTTGGTCAAAAATCTGAATTTTTTAAGGATATCGATTTTGACAGCTCTTTTTGTATTATCGGAATTGGACAGAGCCTTGACAAGAATGCAGACACACTGCTCCGGTTCAATTTTGTCATAGATAATCCGGAAGACATGCAGAGACTAAAACGCGAATGGGTATTTAAGAGCCCTGTCAGAAATATTGCGATCGAGTACGTGACCTTTGACATTTATATCGTCAAAGACAAAAGAATATTTAATAAAGGAGGCGTCATTTTTCCACGACAGGGAATTATAAAATCAGGCGATAACTGGTACCGGTTTGATACCGCGGCTTTAATTAAATTGAATCGGGACCACCCGCTAAAGTTTCGCACCCAATGGTACAATTTCGAAAGCTATTCGAAATATGCTGCGTTTGGAAACAGTATCCTCAATGATTCTTCACTGTTATTCTTCACCGAACCTTCATTGAGTTATGAAGGAAAATTCTTCATCATTGCAAACAGATCAAATGATCCTGACAGTCCGATTTGGGCGATGGGTGATATCAACAGGGAACTGAAGGAGCTTGCACCAGAACATACGTATAACGTATCAAATGCCCTGACCGACAGTTTTAACATTGTAAATAAGAGAAAGACGAAAATTGAAGTGAATTGTTCGAAATCACTATACGACAAGTATAAAAGTAAAAGGAACGACATAGGCGAATGGCAACCTTCACTGATTGACATCAAGACGTTTTGGAGAGACTAATTGTGCTAATAATTTATGAGGCCACACAAATAAAAAATTAATTCCATGATTAGATCCAAACTTGATTGGTTTTACATTTACGTCTTTAAGCAGAATGAACTACCAATTTTTTCATGCCTGAGGATGAAGTTTTTGTTATCTCGAAGAAATAAAAAGCCGCCCTGTATGATGGGGCGGCTTTTTTCTGTACACTCTATCTTTTATTCTATAACCAATTTCTTCGTAATGTTTAATCCACTGGATGTGATTCTGACAAAATAAACGCCTGTTCCCAGGTTATGGGTAATTTTTCCCGATTGAGAAATCCGGGTGTTCAAAACCTGTTTGCCATTAATATCCAGGATAGTCACTGTGGCCAGTTCATTATTTTTCAATCCTGCGACATACACATTAAAAGTCCTTTCTGTAACCGGATTTGGATATATCGTTGTTGATGCCAACAAGTCCGGTGCAGGTGCAGCCTGGTATTCAGCTGTGCTCGAGGATACTTTTACTGCCGGATTTCCGGAAGACGCGTTAACCGCAGGTACAGCCGGTTTCGTATCATACCAAACACCGTCGAGATACCATCCCGTGGTGCTTCTGGGAAGGTCGGCTGACTGACTGGAACCGTCGTTGAAAATAACGGTTGCCGAAGCAATATTGGTAAAAGTATAACTGTACCACCCGTCACCATTGTTGGTCATCGGAACACCTGGCCAGTTTGGACTGGGCAGAGATCCGTTGGGCAATGCGTTGTACCAGTAAATATTGATGCCCGCTCCCCATGCGGCAGGTTTATAAAAGTTGACGGTCCAGGTAACCGCTGGTGTAGAGGGCTTCGTGTCGTACCATACGCCATCCATGTACCAGCCATTTTTATCCCTGTAAGAATCCGGAGTCTGATTACTGCCGTCGTTAAAAATAATGGTTGCCGCTGTTGCACTGCTGAAGGTATACGTATACCATCCGTCGCCATTATTCGTCATCGGTACACCCGGCCATGAAGGACTCGGAAGCGATCCATCCGGAATGGCATTGTACCAATAGATATTGATACCCGGTGCCCATCCGGTGGGTTTGTAAAAGCTCACCGTGAACGTATTTGTCGGCGCTGCCGGTTTGGTATCATACCAAACGCCGTTGAGGTACCAGCCTGTTGTGCTTCTGGGCAGATCGGCAGATTGTTTTGATCCGTCGTTGAATATGACTACGGCTGAGGCCACATTGTTGAAGGTATAGCTGTACCATCCGTCGCCCTCGGCGGTCATAGGAACTCCCGGCCAGTTCACACTGGGATAAGATCCGTCGGGAAGAGCATTATACCAATACACATTGATTCCGCTTCCCCAGTCACTTGGTTTAAAAAAATGAACGGTGAAACTGTTGTTTGAAGTCTGTGGTTTGCTGTCATACCATACACCGTTGGCATACCATCCGGTTTTATCTCTGGGCAGATCGGCAGATTGTTTACTGCCGTCGTTGAATATCACGGTAGCAGAATTGACGTTGGTAAAGCTATAGCTATACCATCCATCGCCTTCGTTGGTCATCGGCGTTCCCGGCCAGCTGAGATTAGGAAGCGATCCCGGAGGATCCTGATTATACCAGTAAATATTAATGTTTGTTCCCCAATCCGCCGGTTTGAAAAAATGCACCGTATAATTATGTGGCGGAACAACGGTAACCTGCGAAGTGGCTTTCACTCCGTTGCTCAGGGCAGCGGTAATGGTCGTCGTTCCCAAAGCAACTGCGGTAACCAGGCCCGTATCATTTACCGTGGCAATACCCGTATTGCCTGAGCTCCACTTCACAAGTTTCTTTGTGAGCGGGAGTGTTACTTTTGCAGTAATAGCCAGCGTTGTTCCAATGGGAATACTGGAATTCAGCGGCGAAACCGATATCAGGTAACTGTCGGGAATATTAATGCCGGTCAGCACCAGATATTGAAATCCCGTTAAAGTAAGTGTATCCAGCCCCTTCAATGTTTTTGTTTCACCGGTAAAGGCATCTTTATACTTGCCGGCGATGGCAGCCGGAATGATATATTTTGAAGAAGTGCTTCTGAGGTTAGAAAATACCAATTCTTTTTCGGGACCACTCGATTTCGTAAAGGCACATACATTCAAATCGGAATAATTCAGCATGTCACCTCTTCTGATGGCCTCACTGTTTTTCCTGAATTGTAAAACTTTTTTGAATTCTGCCGTTACGGAAGCATTTTGAGTCCAGTCGATAACGACCGTATTCCATGGGAAAGGAATTCTTTGCGCGAAGGCAACTTCCTGCCCATTGTATAAAAAAGGAACGCCTTTCATATAGGCGGCAACGACAAAATTCGCCATCACACCGGCGCTTCCGCCAAATATTTCAAGAGGTGTTCCGCTGCCGTTGGTATCGTGATTCCCGGTATAACGGGCGATCTGTTGTGAAGCATTGGCTTCCGCATATTCGATATCTGTCGCGGTTTGTATTTTGGTAACGCTTGAACCTCCCGCGATCGGCACCAGCGCGTCGCCATAAA
This sequence comes from uncultured Bacteroidota bacterium, assembly GCA_963766585.1. Taxonomy (GTDB): domain Bacteria; phylum Bacteroidota; class Bacteroidia; order Chitinophagales; family Chitinophagaceae; genus Puia. Next base: position 2,078,833 of record CAVYAV010000003.1, on the reverse strand, counting down.
AATGAAAACCGAAGTTCATATCGAAGCCAGCTGTAAAATTATCGTTGCGGGAACCCTCGGCCAGCATCACCAGTTTATGGTTGCGAATGCTTCTCAGGTCGCTGATGGTTTTTGTCCAGAAGCTGACCGGCGGATGATCTGCATAATCACAACGAAAACCATCCACATTGGCGGCCAGTATCCAATACCTCATGGCGCTGTCCATCGCCCGTTGTACATTCGCGTTGTTCATATCCAGTGCGGCCACGTCTGTATAGCTGTCAAGCTGCTGGATAACACCATTCGCATCGCGAATATACCAGTCGGGATGCTGTGTGATCCATGGATTGTCCCACGACGTCTGATTCACGACCCAGTCGAGGATCACCGACATGCCTTTTTTATGGGCGGTTTCAACCAGATTGCGCAGGTCGGCCAGTGTGCCATATTCCGGAGCAACCGATTTGAAATCTTTTATACAATAAGGAGAATTGGCGCTTTTTGGATCTGTGCCCACCGGATATACGGGCATGAGATAAACGACGTTGATACCCAAATCTTTTATGTTATCCAGTCGTGCCGTTACTCCGGGTAGATTTTTTCCGGAGCTGAAGGCCCGGATATTCACCTGGTACATATTAATATCCTTTGTAGCGGGAACCTGATCAAACCGGGTACCGTACTGTGCAGGATCCTGCGCATTCGATCCCAGGAACAGGGATGAGAATAAAATGCAAAGCATTAACTGACGCAGACGCAGCAATCGTTGTGGTTTCATAATGGCAATTTTATAAGACTAAATTAATGATTTGAATAATACTATGTGTTTTTTATACACATTAAATATGAGACACCTTTATGGGCCATGTACACATCACAGTTAGCCTACCCATCCATCCGGAGGCAGTATTTTTGCCTTGTTGCTGGTCATACTTTATTTATGGCAAAAATATTTATCACTGGTTCGGCTGACGGTCTCGGTCATTTGGCGGCCAAGTTGCTGGTCAGTCAGGGTCATCATGTTGTCCTGCATGCACGCAATGCAGCGCGGGGAAGGGAGGCACTGGCAAAACTGCCCGGAGCTGACAAAGTGTTAACAGCAGACCTGTCCAGCATAGATGAAACAAAAAGATTAGCAGCAGATGTGAATACGGTGGGCGAATTCGATGCGGTTATTCATAATGCGGGTGTTTACAATCTGCCAGCCCGCCAGGATGCCAGCGTCTTTCAACAGGCGATGATAAATATAAACACCCTCGCACCATATATATTAACCTGCCTGGTCCGAAAGCCGAAGAGACTGATCTACCTTAGTTCGAGTTCGCATATGGGCGGTGATCCGTCACTTAAAATACTAAACGGCCCAACAAAATCCGTCCGGATTTCTCAAACCTACTCTGATACCAAGCTGCATGATGTGATATTGGCCATGGCAGTAGCGCGCAAATGGCCGGAAGTGTATTCGAATGCGCTTGACCCTGGCTGGGTACCGACAAAAATGGGCGGTGCCGGTGCACCGGATGATTTGGAAAAAGGCTTTCAGACACAGGCCTGGCTCGCAGTTAGCAACGATGAACAGGCAAAGGTCAGCGGTCATTATTTTTATCATCAGAAACAAAAACGTCCTCTGCCTGCAGCTGGCGATATCGATGTGCAGGAAAAATTTCTATCGCTGTGCGAACAGATCACCGGCATTCATTTCCCGGTTGATTGAGTCTGTTATTTAGAGAGCCACCATTCCGATTCAAAACCGGAATGCTCACTCGGCATTTATTCAAAACGCAGACGCAGCGAAAAGACGCCTAAAGCCTCATAACTTCAACGATTGAATTTAAATCCATTTATGAATAAATATATCATTGTCATTTCCCAGATTTTGTTCCTGACAATTTATAGTGAGACGGGCTTCACACAGAAATCAGCAGATAGTTCTGTCATGCATCTTAACCAGTTGGAGTATCTCGAAAATCAGGGCGTAAACGTGATGCTTGCACATGATTTTTATCCTGAGGGCCATCAGGGTGGTGTGGGCATTATACAAAACGGGAAACGCGTGGCAACTAATGGCGATATCCGGTTGGAACCCACGCCCGGACAGTGGGCTGCTATTCCGAAAGTAGGTAAGCGTGTGATCGACTGGAAAAAGCAGGAGATCAGTGTTCAAATGGAATATCCGGATTCCTCTATTAATAGAAAAGGATTTAATCCAATCATATATCCTGATCTTCATTTCAAATACACCATACGTGTTGTACCAGCCGGAGAATCTTTCAGAATTATTATTGATCTTGATAAACCATTACCTGACGAATGGATTGGCAAAGTGGGATTTAATTTTGAATTATTTCCCGGAGCCTTGTTCGGAAAGTCGTACGCTATGGATCAGCATTTCGGAATTTTCAACCGGCAATCGGACGATCAGATGTATAAGGATGGCGATGGCAATTATCAGTCTGCCGCCATGGCAAAGGGAAATAAACTGACGATAGTTCCTGAATCGGATCAGCAGCGTTTGTCCATCCTCGTTGAAAAGGGAGGAGAATTTCAGTTGCTGGACGGAAGGGCAAGGCATAATAACGGTTGGTTTGTGGTGCGTGCATTCGTGGAAAAAGGAGCTACGCAGAACGCCATCGTATGGCTGGTTACGCCAAATGCCATCAGAGGCTGGCGCTCGGATCCCGTTGTACAGGTTTCACAGGTTGGGTATCATCCCGCTCAAAAAAAGATTGCAGTGATTGAACTGGACAAAAATGATTTGGACAGAAGCGACGCCGGTTTATATCGTGTGCTGGAAAATGGCGAATTTAAATCCGTGCTGATCTCGAAACCGAAAGACTGGGGAGATTTTCTTCGTTATCATTATCTGCAATTTGATTTTACGGCGGTTCAGGATCCGGGGATGTATGTGGTGAAGTATGGAAAATATCAGACGGATATTTTTCAGATCAGCAAAGACGTTTATAAAAATGGCGTCTGGCAACCAACGCTCGAATATTTTTTACCGGTTCAGATGTGCCATATGCGTGTGAATGAAAAATATCGTGTATGGCATGGACTCTGCCATATGGATGACGCAAGAATGGCGCCCATCGATTCAAATCATTTTGACGGATATATTCAGGGACATTCCACCCTGACATCTTATCATTCCGGCGAAACGGTTCCTGCTCTGAATCAGGGTGCCTGGCATGATGCAGGCGATTTTGATATTCGGGTTGAATCACAATCAGAAACAGTACTCGGTCTTACACTGGCATATGAGCAGTTTAATGAGAAATATGATAATACGACCATCGACCAACACACACACGTAGTCGAAATTCAACAACCCGATGGCAAACCTGATATGCTTCAACAAATTGAACATGGGTTATTGTCGATTATCGGAGGTTACAAATCAATGGGAAGATTTTATCGCGGCATCATTGAACCCAGTCTCCGGCAATACACTGTTCTCGGCGACGCTGTAAATATTACGGATGGCAAGCCCGGAAATCAGGATGACCGCTGGGTTTTTACAGAAGACAATCCTTCCAGATCATTGCAAGTGGCGTCAGCGCTTGCTGCTGCCACCAGGGTAATGAAGGGATATAACGATACGTTATCCCAACAATGTTTACAAATTGCAGAAACTGTTTGGAACGAAACAAAAGAAAAAAATACACTGGACAGGGTCGCACTGGCGGTGGAGTTACTTACAACCACGCATGATAAAAAATATGCTGATTTTCTGACAACACATGTTTCGGTTATTGCCGGTAATATCAGTCGTACCGGTTGGCTGGTTGGAAAGATTTTGCCTTTGATGAATGATGTTTCCTTTAAAAAACAGATTACGGATTCGGTAAGATCATTCTATAATAAAATCCAGGATGAGGGAAGCAAAACACCCTATGGTGTTCCCTACAAGCCGAATATCTGGGGCGCAGGATGGGATATTCAGCATTTCGGATATCGCCAGTATTTTTTGCATACTTCTTTTCCGGACATATTCCCGGCCGACTACCTGTACAGTGCGCTAAACTTTATTCTGGGTTGTCATCCCGGCGATAATACTTCTTCTTTTGTTTCAGGTGTTGGGTCAAAGTCTATGATCCCTGCATATGGTTTTAACAGGGCAGACTGGTCATATATTCCGGGGGGCGTTAGTTCGGGGACGGCATTGATACGTCCGGATTTTCCGGAATTACTTACATGGCCTTATTTATGGCAGCAGGGAGAATATGTTTTAGGTGGCGGCACAACGGATTATCTGTTTTTGGTTTTAGCTGCGGATCATTTACTAAACAGGTAACCGGGCTCGCTCCTAATCTGTTACTAAATCCTGTTTCCTCTAAGGGTTTTTATGCGGTGGCCAGATTATGGGTCACAATGATACGGTATGATACCTGACGATGCGCAATGATACCGGACGATACGACGGAATTCCTATGCTCATTAGGGGTAAACACCTATGGGAGCTGCTGAAACATTACACTTTATTGACTTCCATCAAAATCGAATTGTCACATCACAATAAAAAATAGATAACTCTGAACAACGGTGTATCAAGGTAAATATCTTTACATCCGAAGTAACCTAAATCATAAATTGTAATGTTGTAGGCAATGCACAGACATCACAGCAAAAAATGGACGGGAAAATGGAAAATAATAGTCCGAAAAGGGATAAAATAATTTGATTATGAAATTTTTAGGTGGCTTTATCATTGGAGTTGTAACAACAATTTTAGTACTGCTTTTAATTTATGCTGGAAGTAAATCTAATGATACTCTATCAGGACTTACAATATTCCCTGCAAGGGGAGAGTGTATAACCAAAAACGGTTTAGAAATCTTTCAAACTATAAAACCAAATATGGCACTCGCACAGTTTGGTAAATTACCCAATGAAATACTTGTTTTGCTTGTAAATTATCAAGGTAAATCGTATTATGACGGACAAAAAATACAAATTCCGGCAAATAAGTGTGCAAGACAGATAGGAACATATCAATATATGACGAAAATGGAAATACAAAAAACTGTTCCGGTAGTAGTTATTGAATAAGATAAAATTAAGAAATTTCATTACGGATTGCCTCAACGTCAATTTAATAAGTATAACGTTAAACATCAGTGTATCACAGTAACTATCTTTAGAGACGAAGAGTATTATATCATAGATTTGAGTGTTGTGCGTCATTCGCAGACATATAAAATCCGGAGTGACATAGTTTGAAAACCCAGCTTAACATATTTCATTTCGCTTTGGCAGTTGGTCGTCAAAAAACCTTTGAAAAAATGCCAGGAAAACGATGAAAAGAACCAAAGGAGATTTTTTATGAGTATGCATGAATCTTTCAATCAATCGGGTTTCTCCAAATTCCTCAATAGTCTGGCGGGCCGCATCTTTCGTTTGGTCGCAGGTGCAGGATTCCTCGTGGTTGGCTACCTATACCGGGACCATCTGCTCGGTGTGCTGTGTATAGCGTGGAGTGTTCTCCCATTAAGCGCTGGAGCATTTGACATTTGCTACATCAGCGCCGCACTGGGCGGTCCATTATCTGGTGCAAAGATCCGTCGTAATTCAAGTAAGTAGACTTTATCGAGATTTATGGTATGCTTTGGCTCCTACAGAAGCAGTCGAAAGCAGTACTACGCTACTGCAACCTTAGAGGTCGTCACATTGAGGAAACTTGATACATCAATACTGGGTTTAAGTAAACGATAGAAATAGGTGACGCATGAAATCAATGAACTACTCCACTTTAGGCTTCCATTTTATTTCCATCAAAACCGGATTTTCCTAAGGACAATTCAAAATGGATAACGTTAAACAACAGTGTATCAAGGTAAATATCTTTACAAATGGTTTTGCGATTTGATGGAATTTGGTGGCCAGTTTATGCGTCACTATGATGCGGTATGATACTGTATGATAGGGAATGATTTCATGAGATACGAAATGAAATGGACTGTATAGTTCATTATGAGCCGGTACAACAGTATTAATCCTTCAAAGTTTATTTCTACGTACCCCCGTTTTAGGCATCCGTTTTCATTTTCATCAAAACCGGATTTTCCTAACGACAATACAAAATGTATAACGCTAAACAACAGTGTATCGGTTAAATATCTTTATATATGAAGCTCCTTATATCATAAATTTGAGTGTTAGCGGCAAGCTTGGTGCGACACCAAAAATAATTTAACCAACATCAAAAAATTGACAGTACAACCACTAATTGAATATTTTAAAAATTATCTCCCCTTAAATAACGAGGAAATAAACCTGCTGGCTACGAGGGTAACACAGCGACAAATAAAGCGAAGACAAATGATTTTGCAGGAAGGCTTTGTTTGCAAACATTACACGTTTGTAGAGAAGGGTTGCTTTAAAATGTACGGTATTGATGAAAAAGGGACTGAGCACAATCTTAGGTTTGCTTCAGAAAATGACTGGATTGCAGACTTAGGAAGTTTCTATTCCGAAAAACCAAGTAAGCTGTTTATAGAAGCAGTTGAACCTTCCACCATTCTTCAAATCGAAAAACAAGACTTATTTTACTTATTTACTAATGTGCCTAAGTTCGACAGAAATTTCAGGGTGATTGTAGAAGAGAAATTTATTGAACTTCAAAACCGCTTATTACAAAATTTTAGTTCAAACGCACATCAACGTTACATAGATTTTTTAGAACAATATCCAGAGCTTGCATTAAGATTGCCTAATACTCAAATAGCTTCTTACCTTGGCATTACGCCTGAATTTCTTAGTAAAATACGAGGTGAAAAATTATCTAAATAATTCTTACCCTTAAACTACATTAAGACTATTTCTTAAACCTGTTTATTGGCTTGTGAGAAAATCGCAAAGCATCTTTGCATTGTAAAACAAATCAGTCTTACAACTTAAAAAATAGAAAAAAATGGAAACAAAATCAGATTTCTTTAAGCAGTTTTTACATTTCATAAATACCGCAGACGAGAATTTAGCTCAACAATTAATAAGCCCAGTAGCAAAATTTTATGTGCCTGGTCAGCCTGAACCACTTCAAGGTCCAAAAGGTTACCTCATGATTATTGCAATGATGCGTAGTGGATTTCCAGACATCCAATGGACAATTGAAGATATGATAACAGAGAACGAGAAAGTTGCGGTAAGGTTCACTATGAGAGGTACGCACCAAGGAACATTTTTTGGTGTACCAGCGACCGAAAAACCCATTGTCGTTCAAGCTATGAATTTCTACCTCTTGGCTGGCGACCAAATTATTGAGGAGTTTGGACAACCTGATATGCTTGGATTACTAACGCAAATTGGAGCAGTACCAACTAAGTAATATGGGTGACAGTAGCTTGCTGAAAAAAGCCTGCCGCTAACATTGGGTTTTATGCTATTGGGGCTTGACCAACAAACATCAGCTAAAAGCAAAGCCAGTCTTCAGTTTCGGCTTGACCAGCATCTTTGAACTTTAGTAAAAACAATGAACATTTAATTATAAATTTAGCAGCGGTTGTGGGCGGACGGAAGTAAATATCCCAACAGCATAAAGCCCTGAACGTTGGTAGCAATTATTTAGACACTCCCCAATTAATGAAAGACTATATAAAGAAATATATCAAAACAATTCGATTAAACTCATTTCATCCATTGTGTGAAACGGAAATTGGGCAAAACGCAATTAAGGAATTTAACTTTCCTCCTTTTATTGACGCTTCTTGCAGACGAGAGCCAGACTTTGAAAATGCAAATCCGTCTATAACAGCTTTATGCAGACAGGATATATTTGCTCCAAACTTATACCCGAATGACATAGTTGTTTACATTACTGTTAAAGGAAAATGGTTCCAGCCTTTTGATCATTACAGACTAATATCAATCTTAGAAGTAATAGACAGAAAAGAAACACACAATCAAGCAAAATCCTGGTACACAAGCAAAGGCTTAACAATTCCTTCCAATTGTATGGTTGACGATAATCCTCCGCATCTATTCCATGAAACGGCAAGTAACTATGAAAGGCAAAAAGACATTAAGCGATTCCTTAGCTACCCATTGGAAAAGCAAAAGCTAATTGGTGATAAAAAAGTTGAGAAGTGGAACGAAGAGTATTTCGCGAAATCAAAGAAATGGGGTTGCTTTATAATCACAAAACCAGTGTACATTAACTTGACAGACCCTCCAATTTTGACAGACGAAGCTATATTTGAAATTTTTAAAAGGAAGGTAAACACTCGAAATCCAAATATAATTAATCCAACTGAGTTCAGAGAGATTGCAAAATTTGCTGACATCAATTTCATACAGCCTTCTTAAACACGGCACAGAACAACAGCTAACATAGGCTGAACTGCCTGATTTTAGCGGCCAGATTATGGGTCACAATGATACGGTATGATACCTAATGATACGGTATGATGCCGTATGATCAGGCTAATTTTCGGTTCAGGTATATTTTGGAAAAAAGGCGATGTTGACCCACCATTTTTTCCAATATACTTCATTTCGGGAAAATGGAATTAAGGTCCGTACCCTGCTATAGGAGTTTACTGTCTCAATCGGGCTATTTTTTGGTGAATTTGGTTACCAGGGATTTCATGTACGCTATATTCACTTGTATCGAATACATGCCGGTAGCCAGACCGCTCACGTCCAGCGATTTTTCATAGAGGGCCACCGACTTTTGTGCCTCATCGGCCATTACCAATCTGCCAATCATATCATAAACCACCGTATGGATAGTTCCATTCTGTGAACTGTTTATCCGGATGTTGAGAATATCCTGTGCGGGATTTGGAAATACGATGAACTGATCCGGAGCGCTGGAATTTTTAACCACTGAAATATTTATCGTTGCCGTCGAACTCGCTCCCCGGTTATCAGTAACCGTTAACTGGAACTGATAGATTCCATCCTCCAGACCGCTGAGATCCACTTGCGCGCCCTTCATAGATGAAGCGACGGCAGTATTTGGCCCGCTGATTTCCTGCCATTGATATGAAGCGATATTCCCATCCGGATCATAAGAATTCGAAGCATTCAACTGAAAGCTGCTGTCAGGCAGGTAAATCGTAGTGTCCGATCCTGTTATAGCAACCGGCGACTGGTTAATAATTATAGCCGGATTTACCGTCACATTAACCGAATCGTTGCTGGTGGCCCCGCTGTCATCGGTCACCGTGAGTTGAAAAGTATATGAACCGGGAGTTAAACCGGAAATGCCTGCGATTACCTGATTGCTATTGCTTACAACCACAGAGCCCAGTCCGGAAACCAACACCCAGGAATATGAAACGATGGTTCCATCGGGGTCATAAGATGCAGATCCGTTCAGAATAACTGAACTGGCAGGCGCCGTGATGGTTTGATCAGGTCCGGCATTTGCGATGGGCGGTACATTTGGCGGATTCTGGCTTGGCGCAGACGTGGTCATTTCAGGAACGGTTACGAATTCTGAACCTCTACCAATAACAACTGTTTTTGCCTGTATAGAATTAATGCTGAGCAGCAGGAGAAAAATGGCTAGCAAGCAGTAACGGGGAGACAGAAAGCTCCCTGAGTGAAGTAACAAGCCTTCCATAGAATTGGAAATTTAGGTTTATCAACGGGCCGGACCGGCTTAGGAGTTAGCAATGCTACATTCCAAAGCAGTAAATGAAGGGATTATCAGACCTCAGCATATTAAAGAACGCAAAAAGTCATGTATTTATGATTTCTCCGGGCAACATTTTTAGCAGCTTTCATATCTGAGGTCTGTCGGTTCAATTAAAATCAGGTGATTGAACGAAACAGATCTTATCCAATGCAATTGAATATCTATACCAACATTAGTCACTCTCATCAGAATTCATTGATCCCACTGCTCGGAATTTCCATTAGATCTACATCACTTATTTATTAAATTGGACGATACTAAGCAGTAAACTCTAATGTTGTACCGGCCCTTTAAAAACTGTATAGTTTCTAAAGGGAGATTAAGAGGTTTTTCATTTTATCCAGGCCAATACCAGTTACCAATCCGTTACTAATTCCGCTGAAACCCACTAGAATCGGGCTTCAGTACTTTTTGTATCGGGAAGTGAATATCGGTGACGGATGACTTGTTTGCGGTGACAGCTTTGCCCTCCGAAGCTTTAGCGCAGGCGTGGCCTTTAGTTGCTTTTCTTCGCCTTTAGCAGCCTTTTATTCGCTCCTAATCAGTTACTAAATTCTGTTCTTGTGAAGTGCTTGATTTTGGTGGCCAGATTATGGGGCACAACGATACGTTATGATACCAGATGATACGCAATGATACCGTATGATACGATGAAAATCCTGGTCTCTTAAGGGTAAACATGTATGAGATCTGCTAAACAATAGTGAACCAGGTAAATATATTTAAAGGCGAAGCGCCTAATATCATAAATTAGAGTGTTAGGCGTCACTTTGGACAGTCTTAATATATTGACAATTAATAACACTATTTTAATTTGTAATGAAAAAATACCAATCAGAAATTACTGGACATTTGGATATATTTATGGCAGAAAATGAAGACGAGTTTGAAGGTGAAGTTTCAAAATGGCAAGACATATTAATTCAGGGAGACGCACAAGGACTTAAATCTTTTGCAAGACTATTAACAAGAATTGCTGACTTAAACCAAGACGATATAACAGACCTTCCAGTTGGAGCAAGAGAACATGTTCACTTACGACCAAACCTTGATATAAGTAAAAGTTCAATAGAAGTAATTGTCGGAAGGATAGATGCAAAAGGGACAAATGCATTCTATGACCGATACGTTGCAAAAGACGAAATCAATAAAAAATAATTTATACAAAAAGTAGGACCAACTTCACTAATTCTGATTTCTATTCTTTTGTTGTTTTTCGTGGCCAGATTATGAGTCACAATGATACGGTATGATACCGAATGATGCGGAATGATACGCTTTGATGCTATAGGTTTCAATGATGTCCTCTAAAAAATAATTCAAGTAAATTGCTTGACAGCAAAACAACTTAGTGTGGATCCAAACTACCTAAAATCCCGAGACGAGTTAATAGCCAAAAAAATAGTTCCTTCTCATGGAATTTGTCCTTTAAGCGGCTATCAGTATCTATCAACCGCAATAACCGCATCGGCGAAGGCCTGTGGAGCTTCCTGGGGCAGATTGTGCCCGACGCCGCCCGTGATGTTTCGATGCTCGTACCTGCCGACGTACTTCTTGCCATAGACGCTCGGGTCAGCATGCGCTGCGCCGTTCGCGTCGCCTTCTAACGTGATTGTCGGACAAACGATAGTTGGAAATGTTGCGATCTTCTTCTCCAGATCATCGTATTTTCGCTCGCCAGTCTCCAGGCCCAAATACCAGCGGTAGTTGTAGAGAGAGATACGAACGAAATCTGGATTTTCAAACGCCGTTGCAGAGCGCTCGAACGTTTCATCGTCGAATATCCACTTCGGTGAGGCTTGCTGCCAGATGAACCGGTTGAAGTCTTTTGTATACTTGGCATAACCAGCTTGACCGCGATCTGTGGCGAAATAGAACAAATACCACAATTTGTTTTCACCGCTTGGCGGCAGTGGTGTATGGACGGCAGCCTGACTACTAACGACATAGCCGCTCACAGAGACGAGTGCCTTGACGCGCTCTGGCCAGAGAAAAGCCAGAAGGTTCGCGTTTCTAGCGCCCCAGTCAAATCCCCCCATGATCGCTTTTTCGATTTTTAGTGCATCCATGAAGCTGATTGCATCGGCTGCGACTGCGGCCGGCTGAGCGTTGCGAGGCGTCGCGTCAGAGAGAAACCGCGTTTCGCCGTAGCCTCTCAAATATGGCACAAGAACACGGTAGCCAGCCGCTGCGAGTATAGGAGCAGCATCGACGAAGCTGTGAATATCGTAAGGCCAGCCGTGGAAAAGCAACACCGGGGGGCCGTACGCCGGCCCGGCTTCTGCATAGGCGATACTGAGTACGCCAGCGTTGACGTGCTTTAGCGGGCCGAAGGAATTGTGTATCCCATTTCTGGGGCCCGTCATTGGGCTGGCGCTTGGCATGCTGTCGGCGCCCGTTGCTGTCATCTTGCCGGATGTTGCATTTCCTGATCCGAGCATGACTAGCGGGCCGGCAGCGAGGGTGACCGCTGCAGAGCCCAAAAAGCGGCGACGGTCAAATTTGAGTTTTTCAGACATCTGTTTGTTTTTTAGTTTTTAAATTGAATATGAGTTTTTCTTTTGCGGTATATTGACTGTTGCGCAATCCTATGGATATATAATACTCCCCATTTCCGAGACCAAAAGGTTAGGCTGTTAAGTTAAGATTGTTCTAACGACAATGCAAAGAGTGTTACATTAAGGAGCTGAGTTTAAACCAATAGATATTTGAAGAGGGATAGCTTTTTGCGTAAATTAGAGAGTTGGCGGTAATTTTTAATGAAACTTTGAACATAAAGTATACGATTTTTTGGTCGAGATATAAGTTAACATTGAAAAATAAGTTTTGGAGTAAAACGCCAGCGCTTTTGTATACGGTCAAGAAACTAAAACTTCTAAAAAATGAATGCAAGAAATTGTAGGGTTAAGCTTAATCTTTCGCCAATAGATTTCCCGGCTATTAATGGTTTGGGTATGCAGTCCGATACAACACGATACAGAACCTCCGACAATTGTTAATAATAAAGTGGAATTGAAAATAACAAAGACATTCGAACTGACCGAGGTAGATACTCAAAAAAGATATGAAGTATTCACGACTCAATCGATATATGAAATTCCGACTACTGACATTAAAAGCAGCGAGGATGTGTACGAGGTTTATAAAGACGCCCAATTAGCGCTAAGTGAGGCCTATCAATGGGTACAAAAGCAAATGGCTCAACTTCCTCCTCTCTCATTCCCCAATCCACCTATTGAAACTTATCAGAGAGAGATCGATGACATTTTTTATTTATTAAATTCTCAAAACTAATTGTCCGGAGTCTTGACTAAAAGCTACCGCCAACATTTGCAATGGCGCGATGCAGGCGGCGTAAGGGTATTTGTGTAGTTGTAATTCTATTGAACCTTTGTAAATTGGCCATAAGTAAAGAAAAGTCTAGGGCCAAATCAGTCGCAGGAATTCCATTGCCGCACAGCGTCAATGCACGGACGAGCCTTGGACGTTGTACGCAACCCATAACGACACGGGTTTAAATATTCATTAAGTAACATGACAGAAGAAAAAGCAGTGAACATAGGACCGTCAAAAATTGACGTCGCCTATCAATGTTTTGGCGAACTTGATGCACCGCCTGTGTTCCTGATGATGGGAGCAGGGGCTCAAATGATTGCTTGGCATGATGGTTTCTGTGCAGAGTTAGTTAGCCGAGATCTTCAAGTTATTCGTTTTGATAACCGTGATACAGGTTTGACAACGCATTTCAACAATGCACCAATTCCTGACTTTCAAGCGGTAGTAAAAGGGGATTTTTCAACCGTATCTTATACTTTGTCAGATATGGCTGCCGACACAATCGGTTTGATAGATTATTTTGGATTTGAACAAGTGCATCTTGTCGGAGCATCAATGGGCGGAATGATCGCACAGACAGTTGCGATTGAATATCCTTCAAGGGTTAAATCTCTTACCTCAATCATGTCAACAACAGGCAATCCTTCTGTTGGACAGCCTGAATATGCACTATCCACACTTGGAAAACCGAATTATGACAATCGGGAAGAATACATACACTGGCGAATGAAGGCATTAAAAACAATCGGTTCATCTTTTTATCCATTCGACGAAGAAACTGCAATCGCAACTATAGGCTTGTCTTGGGATAGAGACCATGACCCGTTGGCCATGCTGCGACAATTCGTTGCAGTATTAAAATCGGGCGACCGTACAAGTTTACTGAAACAGTTGCATATTCCGACTTTGGTCATACATGGCAAAGTTGATAAAATGATAACTGTCAGCGGTGGGATAGCGACAGCAGAAGCTATTCCAAATTCAAAACTTGTTCTTTTTGAACACATGGGGCATGGGCTTCCGCAACCTTTATGGAGAGAATTTGCTGATTTAATTTCAGAGTTAATAAATCAAGTGGAAACGGCTAACAATGACCAATAATTGGGTATGCGCACAACAAAAGTATTGCTCCAAGCGGGGCTGACACGGCGCAGTATCAGCAGTAGTTTCGCATAGCTGGAAGGTAACTGGTAATAACGCTATCTCAATTTGAGTAAGTGGCGCCCTCCAAAGATGAATGACCTAGGATATCCCGGGACAACTTCAGAACCCCTTCAAAAGTTGTTACTAATCCGTCACTAATTCCTCTGAAACCCACTAGAATCGGGGTACAGTACTTTTTGTATCGGTACAGAACAAAATGTACCCATTTGCGCAATGGATTGAACATCAACGAGGGAGAAGACCGGCGAAATCACCAAAAGCCGGTGACCTCACCGGAAGTTCTTGGATAAAACTTCCCAAAAAGTCTTATAATCCATAACAAGGAAGGGCATTACACTACAAAAAGAATGGATTAAAAATTAATGTCAACTCAAGATTTGCCTAAGAGTAATTACATCTTTGTCTATAATCGACGATCGGAGAGATATTTGAAGAATGCGCCTCTTCAAATTATCGACGAAAATAACCGGAAGCTAACAGGTCATAATGCTGCTATTATCAGGAATGTCGGATATCCGGATATGATGTTTTAGAAAGGCCATAGACGTTGCAGGAGTGGTCGAATAATCGAAAGGAAATACCTGCAGGGGAAAAAATAGAGCCTTAAATAATTTCTGCTTTTAAACAGTAAATTACCTTTAGTGCTCGCTATCATTCAAATCCATGATTAGAATATTCTTTTGCATACTTCTTATCACCTGGTATATAAACAGTAAGGCGCAATTCGTCCTGGAACATATCAATATTATCAACGTCCTTAGCGGAAGCATTGAAAAAGATCAAACGATTCGGATTGAAGACGGATTAATTAAATCTATTTCGCGACGTTCTGTTAAAGATGTTGCATTCCCGGTCTACGACTGTTCCGGCAAATTCATTATACCGGGATTGTGGGACATGCACATTCATGACGCAGGGGATAGTTTTACACGTTATGAATACATTCCGCTTTTTCTTTCTAACGGGGTGACAGGTGTCAGAGACATGTGGGGGAGCGGGGAAATGTTGAAACTCAGAGACGAAATTAAAGCTGGGAAGTTCGTGGGACCTCGGATGATTGTAGGAAGCCCCATTATTGACGGGGCAAAACCTTTTTTCCGACAGTCTCTTTCTGCAAAGACACCTGAACAGGGTCGTTATTATGTTGATAGCTTGGCCAAGGCAGGGTATGATTTTATAAAAATATATTCTCTTCTGAGAGAGCCGGTTTACCTGGCCATCGCTGATGAATGTAAAAAAAAATCGATACCCATGGAGGGACATTTGCCGATAGAAATCGGACTTGAAGAAGCCATTGAAGCGGGTCAGCGAAGTTTTGAACATAATTTTAATATCAATCGTTACCTGAGCCGAAACGAAAAACCCTCGCTTCAATGGGCGCGTGATTATCTTGATACAGCACATGTTGTACAACCGACAGACTTTCTGGTGCATACGGAACCCACCGGCATTTCTGAAAAGGATTTTTATATGTCTGAAGATGTGTTGGATAAAATGCGGAAAAACAGGGTTGCGATCGTTCCGACTCTTACTTTATTGCAAGGGCGTGGGGTTAGTTCCACTCAAATGGCTATACAGACGCGGGGTCTCCATTACCTGACAGAAGACTTTGTTCAATACTGGATGCATCAGGAACCCATATTTCCCCCTGAATTATTAAAATCATTTGGAGCAGCAGCTAAATTCCTGATGGATAAAAATGTACTGATCCTTGCTGGCACAGATGTAAACAATCCGTTTTGTGTGCCGGGCTTTGGGCTTCAACAGGAATTGATAAACTTAAGCCAGGCCGGCCTCTCCAATTTGCAAGTCATTCAAACGGCGACCATCAATCCGGCAAGATTTTTATATATGGAAAATATTCTGGGCACTGTTACTGAAGGAAAATTCGCGGATCTCTTGATTCTCGATGAGAATCCACTGATTGATATAAACAATACGCAAAAAATTTATGCGGTTATCGTGAACGGTAAGTATATCTCTCATACTGACATCACAGATATACTAAAGGCTCAAAAGAAAAAATAATATGCAGGAATTCCTGTTATCATTCCCCGAGTATAACTGGTTAATAGCAGTTACTAATCCGTCACTAATTCCCCGCAAACCCACTAGAATCGCGGGTACAGTACTTTTTGTATCGTTACGGAACAAAATGTGACCATGTACGCAAAGGATTGAAGGCCAACGAGGGAGAAGACAGGTGAAATTACCAAAAGCCGGTAAGCTCACCGGAAGTTCGGAGATAAAACTTCAGGGGACCGAATTTAATTTTAAAGAAATGGCATAAATTCATTCATAAACCAAGTTATGACTCCACTTAAATCTTTTGGATTTGTTTTTTCCTGCTTCTTCATTTCGGTTACTCTTGAAGCTCAATCTAATGATTTTATATCACCATCATCCAATTTGGTGATACAGGGAATTCCGGATATCCCGCAATCCATTGCGCGGGATGCAAGAAAATACAATGAATTCAGGGTGGCATTACTGGACGACTGGAATCCGGTTAAAAAAGAAATGCTCATCCGGACAAGATTTGCCAACACCTACCAGATTCATCTGGTTAAATCACCAGGGGGTGCCAGAATACAGATGACCTTTTTTGAGGAGGGCTTAACGATAGCATACTTATGATCCGGTGGGGGGTAAATATTTTCTTTTTCTGAAAGATATTGGTGGAAATGAATTCACGCAGATCTATCGGTATGATTTTAACAACGGAAATATCACATTGCTGACGGACGGCGGTCGGTCACAAAATGGTGAGATGGTCTGGAGTAAATCAGGTAAGCAGATTGCTTACGGATCTACCCGGAGAAATGGCGGGGACCGCGATATTTACCTAATCGATCCGCTGCATCCGGAATCGGATAAATTATTAATGAGAGTGAGTGGTGGCGGATGGTCTGTTTCGGACTGGAGCCCCGACGATAAAAACCTTCTTGTAACTGAAACCATTTCTGCTAACGAATCCCATTTATGGCTTGTCAATGTGGAGTCAGGTGAAAAAACGGCCATCACGACGCGGGATGAAAAAAGTATTCTCTATCAAAATTGTTTTTTTAGTAAAAACGGAAAGAGAATTTATTTTACCACTGACAAGGATAATGAATTTACAAGACTTTCCTATATTGATTTGAGTACCAGGAAATTTGTATACCTCAGTTCTGGCATTAACTGGGATGTTCAGGAAGCGACGATTTCAAAAGATGGGAAACATATAGCATTTACAGTGAATGAAGAAGGCATGTCCAAATTGTACGTTTATTCGATCGCTGATAATAAATACAATCAAATAAAAAGTATTCCGGTTTCTGTGATTAGCAGTATTCAATGGCGTGCAAACAGCCAGGAAATCGGATTTAATCTGAATACGGCCAAAGCGATCGACGTGTATTCTGTTGATATCGCAACTGAAAAACTTACCCGCTGGACGGAAAGCGAATTGGGTGGTATAGCGGCCGGTGAATTGAGCGAGCCACGGCTCATCAAATGGAAAAGTTTCGATCAGCGCGAGATCAGTGGCTATTACTACAAAGCAAATAAGAAATTTACAGGTAAAAGACCCGTAATCATTAATATTCATGGAGGTCCGGAAGCCCAGTTTTCACCAGGTTTTATAGCCACTAACAATTATTATCTAAATGAACTGGGTATCTCCATGATTTTCCCGAATGTCCGCGGATCTACAGGATATGGAAAAACATTTTTAGCGCTGGACAACGGATTGAAAAGAGAAGAGTCAGTAAAAGACATTGGCGCCCTGTTCGATTGGATTTCCCTTCAACCAGATATGGATACGAGCAGAATAATGGTGACAGGAGGCAGCTATGGAGGCTACATGACCTTAGCCACTGCGGAACATTTCAATGACCGGATCCGATGTTCCTTAGAAGCAGTTGGAATATCGAATTTTAATACGTTTTTAAAAAATACAGAAAGTTACCGCCGCGATCTGCGAAGGGTTGAATACGGGGACGAACAGGATTCATCCATGTCTGCTTTCTTTGACAGGATCTCACCGGTAAACAATTCATACAAAATAAAAAAACCTCTTTTTATTATTGCCGGAGGGAATGATCCGCGTGTACCGCCTACAGAATCACTCCAAATGGCAGCTGCTGTTCAAAAGAACGGAACGCCTATTTGGTTTCTCGAAGCGAAGGATGAAGGACATGGATTTCAAAAGAAAAATAATCGGGATTTTCTGTTTTATGCCAGTATTTTGTTCGTAAAGAAGTTTTTGTTATCCGAATAAATTGGGCTGCAAGAAAAGATCTCGCAGGATTTATTGTCACCAATCCGTCACCAATTCCCAGCAAACCCCCTGGAATCGGGGTACAGTAGTTTTTGTATCGGTACGGAACAAAAAGTGACCAATAGTGCAAAGGATTGAAGGCTAACGAGGGAACCCAATACAACAAATTTTCAAAGAAATAAATGTTAAGCAATTGAATATCTTTAAGTAATACCAAACCCCCTCGTGATAAATTCTTCCCCAGACCCCCAAACCTAAATGAAAAGTATGACCTATATAAAATTCATGCTATTTTTAGCAACTATTTGGAGTTATTCTTTTGCTGTTGCGCAGGATGGACGTATTATCGAGCAAGTCAAAATAAACGCTTCTGCGGATTCTATATTAAAGCCCACAAACCGGTTGTATGATACGTTAACTAAAATATTGGCGAGTGTTGATGTATATCAGATCACTTATATGTCTGATGGTTTGAAAATAAAGGGCTATATGGATATTCCGAAAAAGCCAGGGAAATATCCATGTATAATTTATAACCGGGGAGGTCAACGTGAATACAGTAAGTTGACCAGCCAACACTATATGGGAAGAATGGCTCAAATGGCAAGTTGGGGATATTGTGTAGTCGGGTCTCAGTATCGGGGCAATGATGGCGGTGAAGGGAAGGAGGAATTTGCGGGAAAAGACCTGGACGACGTGCTGAATTTGATTCCGTTGATGAACTGGATTGACAGAGCTGACACTTCAAGAATAGGTATGTGGGGAATAAGCCGTGGTGGCTTAATGATTTATCTGGCATTGACCAAAACAACACGAATTCGTGCCGCCGTAGTATTATCGGGCCTTACAGATTTGAAAATGGGATTGGAAAATCAACCGGAAGTAGATTCTATTTTTAATGGTTGGCTTCCGGAGTATCGGGAAAACAAAGAGCAATTTTTGAAAAACAGATCAGCTCTTGAGATAGCTGATAAAATCTGCAAAGCAACTCCGATTTTTATTATTCAGGGTACAGCCGACAGCCACGTAACCTGTCCGCAGGTATTTGCACTTGCAGAAATGTTTTATAAAATGAAACAACCATTTCGCTTGTCATTATTTGAAGGAGGCCGACATGGTCTTGGGGAATATTATGACGAAACAACCAGTGAAACAAAACAATTTTTTGATTTGTATTTACGGGATGGGAAGAAATGGCCGAGTTTAGATCTCCACTGGCCATAAAATGAAAAGTATATCACGCCGATATTAAATTACTAATCCGTCACCAATTCTCCGCAAACCCACTGAAATCGGGAGACAGTACTTTTTGTATAGGGAAGTGACCTCTCCACGATAGTTGCGCGTTTCCTGCGGACTACATTCATTATCACTGTAATTCATTTGCCTTTATTTGCTTTTCTTCGCCTTTAGTAGCCTTTTCTTCGCTACGAATCTGTTACTAAATCTGGTTTTGGTTGTTTCGTTGTTTTTGGTGGCCAGATTATGGGTCTCAATGATACGGTATGCATTGATGTTTCATCCTGAAATAAGATCTTTATGAAAATTACGCTTAAATGGCGGTTAACGGAAGAAATTCTATTTTACATGAATAATTAATAAACATCATGAAATATTTATTGCTCCTGCTGTGTATACAATCTGTAGTTGTTTTCGGTCAACAGAAAAACCAGGAACCGGAAAGCGGATTTACCAGTCTTTTTGATGGAAGAAACCTGGACAAATGGGAAGGGAATAAGGCAGATTATATAGTTGAAAATGGCCTGCTGGTATTGCATCCGGAGAATAAGGGAGGTAGTAATTTATTTACTATTCAGAAGTACGCCGACTTCGATTTCCGGTTTGAGTTTAAGCTTTCACCGGGCGGAAATAATGGAATTGGTATCCGGGCTCCGCTGCAGGGAGACGCGGCTTATATGGGAATGGAGATACAGATACTGGACGACTATGCCCCCGAGTATAAAGATTTGCATAACTACCAGTATCATGGTTCCGTGTACGGGGTGATTCCTGCCAAAAGGGGATTTCTGAAAGCAGCAGGAGAATGGAACGAAGAAAAAATTATTGCAAAGGGAAACCGGATTATCGTTGAGTTAAATGGAACCGTTATATTGGACGGAGATATATCCATTGCGGCTGCAAACGGCACCATGGATCATAAGGATCACCCCGGACTGTTTAATAAGAAGGGGCATATTGGGTTATTGTGGCATGAAACACCCATTGAATTCCGGCATATCAGAGTGAAGCCAATTTAATGAGCAAGTATCTTGGGGTCAAAAACAAATATGGGCACCCTTGGTTTACGTATAGCCGACTGACAATTAATTTCTGCAAACCCACTGAAATCTGCACTCCTCACTTTTCGTATCGGGAGTACATGCATTCTCACGGTATTTCATTTGCCTTTATTTGCTTTTCTTCGCCTTTAGTAGCCTTTTATAAAAATTCTCTACTTTGGTACGTGCCCAAGGAGTTTTGCGTAGAAACTTTAGACTCGATTGTACACAGGGGATTGCTGGTAAAACAATTGAAGGCAATGTGTTTTCCCAACTCTTCCCATCCGTAGCTCGCCTCTAAATATTTTACAATCATTTCCAGCGTTAGGCCATGTAGCGTTTGCTTTTCTAAAGAAATTTCTTGGTGCTGTGTCCCAGATTATTGGTCGCAACAATACGGTATGATACTCAATGAGATTAAAATACGATGCGCATCTTATCTGTTTTCCTTAATCAATTTTTCTAAAGCGAATACAAGTTGCCTGTCTTTCTCACGTAGTCGTCCGGTTCTGTCGGGTGGTAAATCAAGTATTAATATATTATTCTGCGCAGTTGCTTTTTTATAGAGCGTAAGAAGTTCGGCGGCCGTTTTATAAACGGTATCCTTCGTATTGTAAAACCATTTCTGACTTATGCATACCGTAGTTTCCCATGGCATATAATAGAGTTTTCCATTATGTGAAAATAATTTGGGATCTGGATTTGCAGGCAGATAAGGATCGCCAATTCTGAAATCACTTGGGAAATATCGGATCGGATAACCCTCTTTTTGTTGTGTGGGTAAAAGAAAAGCAGAGTCAGGATCGGGATTATCCGGCTTTCCGATCGACCAGTTCACACCAACCTGGCATTGAGGAGCCATCTCTTTTACTGTTTTGTAAATTTCTTTTATGGGCCACCGTTCCCTCTTTTTCTCCCACCCGGCATCCAGCCAGAGCTCTACGATTTTTGTATACTGATTTGTAATATCTATTAATTCCCGGATCTGATTGACCATATACTCATTGTAAGCTTTGTCCAGCGTGCTATCCCTTATTTCAGCATTCTGATGTCTGTCCCACAGTGAATAATAAATCCCCATACCGATATCATATTTTTTACAGGCCCTGGCAACATGTTCAATCACATTGGTTTTATTTCCCGAACTGCCCACATCATAATCCGTGTACTTGCTATCCCAGAGGCAAAATCCATCCACGTGTTTGCTCACCAATATAACATATTTCATTCCCGCTTTTTTAGCCGTGCTTATCCACTGGTCTGCATCGACGGTATCCGGCTTATAAGAAGAAGCAGGTTTGCTTCCATCGGTCCATTCTTCGTCATAAAAAGTATTTATTCCAAAATGAATAAACATGCCGTATTTTCTTTTAATCTGAGCATCCTGATATTTTCCTGGTTTCGTGGAGGGCAAAGGTTCTATAAATGACTGGCAAAAGGTATAACCAGAAACCATCAGCAGGAAAAAGAATAAAATGCCCCTTTTCATAGTTATGAAGTTAGCTTTAATACTGAGCTGATGAATAGTCAGTATAATTTTTATTTTTCTTTCCCGTATTAACCTGTAATTATTCGTCAATGATAAGACCTCTTTTACTTTTTATCGGGTCCTGTCGGGTAAAATAATCCGATCATATATTTGCTAAACGTTTGCCAATTGATAAGGGGAAACAATCTTATCCGGCACCTGTACGGAGCCTAAGAAATCCTCCCAAGTCCAGGGAAGAGGTTTTAGAAACACTAGCGAAATGCGGATTGACAAACGCAATGTCGATGTTAAATGAAAAACATTAAACTTCTTTCAGATTACCTGAATTATTTATATAAAATAAAAACACAAGGATATGTTTCAATTCTCGCTTGTTGAACGTTGCGCTGTCGTTGTGAAGCCAAAACAACCCTACATGGACTGGATTGTCGAACAGGATCCATCTTTCAAAATTAGTCTTGAAGAATTACAAAGAGATTGTCGGGTGTATCTCGTCCCTGATTTTGGAGATAAGGATGTTATTGAAACGGCGATTGAAAAATACCTCAAAAAAACTTACGAAGAAATATTCCTCAGTGAATTATCCGCCTGGTATACAGATGAAAAGATATTTCCGAAAATTACTTATCCGTTGTTCAGGGACTGGTTTGATATTTCCACAAATACGATGATTTTTGATACCATTGATGAACCGATCGACAAGGAAGATTAGGCCCGAAGTTGTCTGAAAAAGTATTGTAAGGATTAAAAAAGGCGCTTAGTGAGATAATTATATGTGAATTTTGTAATTAGGGTTGTCTGTAATTGGAAATAGGGGAAATAGCAACGACTAATTAGAAAAAGCCTGGGTATGATGCCTGATTCTGCGATTAAAATCTGGTAAAAAGTAGTAGATTTATAGTCAAATATGAAGAGTAATAGCACCATTAATAAAAAAGGGCCATCGGCGTTGAAAAAACCCAAATCTCCTGTGAAAGCAAGTGCTCACAAGGATGCATTTACGAAAACAGTGCTTGAAAAGGCAGCCAGGAAAGGCATACAAGAGGCTGAAAATGAAACTATTAAAGTTATGGGGTATAACCTTATTGTAAAGAATGGCTGGGTGGTCAAAGTTTTTCCCAATAACAAAATAGTAAGAATCTCCCGGGTTCCGAAGGTCAAAGAAACAATTTAATTTGTCTCGCGATACAGCACAAAAACAGCTGAGGCTTCGCATAGTTGCCGGACCAAATGGTTCAGGTAAAAGTACAGTCACAAAATTCATCCGAAAGCAGAAGGTAAATGGCAGAAGAATTGATTTCGGATATTATGTAAACGCTGATGATATCTCCATTACTCTCGCTAAGGAAAATATACAGTTCAAGAAATACTTGGCAAACTTACTCCCCAAAAGGAAGTCATGAAACGGTACTGGAAATGGCTATCGAAATAAGCTGATCAGATAAAGAATAAATATAGTACAAATCTATTTTTTCTTCTTTTTATCAATGGTATCCCGCAGGGTGTTGATCCTCTTAATTGAATGACCTAGTAGTTCCTTTGCGGTTTTGATATCTACGCCGGCTTCTTTAGCGATCGCCTCCACGTCGGGCTCCTGGCCGGAATTAATATACGGAAGCGCCAGGGAAAGCAGACGATTTAGTCTGGCCATCACTTCATTATCTGCGGGAGCCGATTTTACTTCGAATAATTTTTCATAAGGATTTAACAGCACATCCTTACCAAGTATTTCCTTAATGCTGCGCAGCATAGAGAAGTTCACGCGGATATCCGGTTCATCCGGAATATCTATACCATTTTTGTTTAGCAGATCCACCAGCGCCTGAAATCCGCCGTCTGTCAGGGAAGTCAGCAGGAGCATTTTCTTTTTCTCATCATAATATGCGGTTGCAAAATGAGGTGCTTCACTCCATACGCTTGGTTTCATCCGGTAAACACCAGGGGAATATTCCAATACAAAGGCTTTCTTTAGTTTGCTGCTGTTAAATTCCGCCATAGGGTGTTCAGCAATCACATGCAGGAGTTGATCATCACCGTGAATGACGAAGGGAGTGTTGGACGCACCCAGCAGCATCAGATAAGGAAATGGGTTCCCTTCTATATCTTCCATTAGCGCATCCACCGAATCGATTCCGGGATTGAGCTCAGTGGAAAAAAAGAAAATATCAACCGGTTCAAGTCCCTTAAAATGCATGACGGGTCCATATGACTGCCAGCAGGAACCATTGAAGGCTATGAGATTAAACCAGAGTGCAACCGGATGTTCTGAAAGAATCCGGGAAATGGATGGGGAATAAAGCAGAAAAGTTTCTTCATTGAACACATCTTCCATTTCATAAAAATCCTGTTTGGGATTGGCAATCACAATACTATAACTGTATCTCCAGGGAACGGCTGATTGCAATTGCAGAAATATCTGTTGTTCTTCCGGCAGTGCCTTCACAGCGGCATGGGTAAGGTATTTTTTAATGAGACCATTTTCTTTGAAAATCCGGTGACATATGTATTGGGCCTTGATCAGGTTGATCCAGCTTTTCTGAAACCCCGTAGTAACCATACGAAATCGGGCAAGTCGCTGGTCCATTTCCTTTTCCAGTCCTTCCCGGCTGGCGGCATAATAGATTAAAAATTCGTCCACTACTTTGGCGGAAACGGTACTAACCTCTTTGCATTTTGCGAGTAGCCGGACGAAATCAGTCATAAAACGAAATATTGTTTGATTGGTAAATTATTGATAAGCATGGCTCAAAATTGGTTGAAATCTTTATTGTAGCAAATAAATCGTGCCCGGTATCATGAGACAAAGTCATAAAATGTCTATTTTCCCCAGGTAGTGACTGTTGCAATCCCGGAGAAAGCAGATAAAACCAAAGTATACATGAATAGAGAGTCCCTGAAAATCCTTGCAATCTAACGTGCAGGATTTCGATCCCCGATTCGCCAACCCGGTTTTAAAAATCCAGATTTTCAAATCCTCATTATAGCAGGCCAGAAATGCCTGATCGGTGGCACTTCCTCTAAATCTGCCTTTTGTATTTTCCCAGTTGACAATTAGCTTTCCGACTTCTGAAGAATTCATAGTAATCTGTTTTCCAACCTTTGTCAAACCAAGGGACAGAACCAGTTTTGGGTAATCGATTTCCAAATCAGGATATTCACCCTTTATCGCAACCCGAAGATTCTCGGAAAAGATTTCATCAAATCTTCTCCTGGGATCCGTTGGGTTATTGTTTACTTCCTTTATCAGGGACCTGAGCGGATTTAGCAATTTCATCATTATCCCGAATTTTTGCCTGTGTTTGTTCATGGCCGGACTAGCCACTTTATGAATCTTCTGATAAGGATTTACAAAGGTTTTTCCGTTTACTGTACGGAATACCAGGTCGCCAATTTTTCCAGTTAATCCCTGAAGCATTGGATTTTTTACTAGTGCCATGTTTCTAAATTTTAAGTGGTTATTGAATTGAGGAATGATTTCGCAAATACTGTATATATAATCTGTTCAGGTCCGATTCCCGGTAATACAATTTCCTTCCGATCCGGCAAAAGGGAAGTATTCCCCTGCTCCGCCAGGTCTGCAGGGTCCGGCTGCTGATATGCATCCGGATAAGGATATCCTGTTTATCCAGCCAGATTTCTGCGGCAGGAGTTGATTCATTTGGAATAGGACGATCAGATTTTTCATTTTTCATTTTTTCATAGTTGGATTCTAACCCTTTCCTTCCCCCCGGATCCCGGATATCCGGGACGGGGGGAACGGAGAGTGAAGAATTCTCCGGGATGAATGGAAAGGGAGCTTTCATAGGCGGATTTTCTATGGCTAAATCAAACGACAGATCAAATATGCACACTGTTTTATTCCTTTCCTCCGAGTCTGAATCCGGACTAGGAGATATTCTTTTCAATCCAATTATTTATTCCTGGTTTTCAAATTCTTGCGGATCGCCCGATCTCGAATTTATTTTTCCTAGTCCGTGTACAGACTAGGAAAAACATATAACATCGACTTCTTACCATTCTTTCAAATTACAAATAAGGGTTTAAAAAGAGGGAGGAGCAATCATTCCAAAGGAGAAATAAATCCGAACAAAGCAATAGAGAGCAAGATGAAGCAACATGAAGCAAGATGAAGCAACATGATACAGCGATAAAATAACTTATGCAATGGGCTGTTTATTAAGCAGGCGTCATGCTGCATGCCGATACTAGTTAAGGAATGCAGCGGGCCCGACGCCTGAAAAAAGACAAACACGGTTTGAATCTGCCTGTTGGATCCGGATAAAATACAGTCGACTCTTAGACGGCTCTTAGACGGCTCTTAACCGGCATAAAACAAACCGTGTATTATTCACCATTAAAAAAAGTAAAATGGGTATCGTTAAAGATAACTATGTAACATCCGGTGCCTCTGGAAATGTCGGAACCCTTTGGTCGTTCCGCCAGAGAGCCGGAAAAACGGTTTTGGCGAAACAGCGGGGTATATCCACCAAGCCGCCAAACGAAAAAGGGCTGGCTTTGCGGGCCCGGTTTAAGACCTCGCTTGCCTATGCAAGGGAAGCGATGAAGAATCCTGCTGTCAGAGCAGCTTATGAAGCTGCAGCGCCAAGAGGAGTGAGTGCTTTCAATGTGGCGGTTGGTGACGCAGCGAGCTCACCGGTCGTATCGCTGATCGACAGCACGTCTTACCACGGCGCTGTGGGTGATACGCTCATGATCGAGGCAACAGACAATTTCAAAGTAACCGGCGTGGTCGTCACCATCAACAATGCCGCTGGTGCTTTGATTGAAACCGGAAATGCCATACTCCAGGATAATAAAAACTGGCTGTACACGGCAACCGTCGCCAATGCGACGTTGGCGGGATCGAAGATCACGGCCACTGCCACCGATTTGCCGGGTAACAGCGCATCCCTGGAAATAACGCTGCAGTAAACGTTTAAACCTGTACACTATGGAACTGGAATTATGCAGGACCTATTATCCCGAAGGAACAACCGGTCAGATCTTTCATCAGGGCAGCCTCCTTACTCATAGTATCGAGCTCCCCTGGAAGGACAACCACACACGGGTTTCGTGCATACCCGAGGGAAAGATACCGGGTCATCATCCGATACAACGCGCATTTCAATCAGCATTTTGAGCTGCTGGATGTGCCGGGCAGAAAGGATATCCTCATCCATCCCGCCAACGATGCCCTATTGGAATTGAAAGGTTGTATTGCGCCGGTTTCCATATTGACGGGTCGAGAACACGGGTCGTCGTTCCCGCGAGGCATTGGCGAAGATCATCGAATGCTGGTCCCATGCCTTTAAGAGCGGCGACCCTTTTTTCTTAACAATTAAAACCATCTTATGAATCTGATAGAAAGGGCCATCTCACCGACGCCCACGTTCTTTCAAAAGCTGAGAAACATCGGGCTGGCCCTGGCCGCCATCAGTGCGGCCATCATCGCCTCGCCCGTTGCCCTGCCCACGATCGTTGTTACGATCGCTGGCTATCTCGCTGTTGCGGGAACCGTGCTGAGCGCCGTGAGTCAGGTCACCGTAACCGGAGATCAATAGTCCGTTAGCGAATGGTTTTTAAGCGAGGGCCCCGTTCTGTAAAGGCGGGGCCTTTTTATTCGGTCTTGGGGCGGGTGGCATAAATAAAACAGGATCTCTATTCTGCTGTTTTATTTTCTTTCGAAATCACAGAAAATGGCATTAACAATAAGGATCATCCTCAGCATTGCGTGTATTGCTGGAATTTTGATCACTGAAGTCACCTGAAATATAATTACCCGGTGGTATCGTCTAGTCTTTCCAGAAAGTTTTTATTTCAATTACAGCAGGTTCCCAATCTCCTTTTACAAATGTTTTGCTTTTAAACGCATCATACAATGACTTGGAACAGTTCACTCTTAATTTGACCTTGTCTGAATGGTTGATATTGAAGCTGTCATTCATAACATCTTCTGCACTAAAACTTGTCTCTGGGGCAAATTTCCTTAACTCGTGATTGAAGTCTCCTAGTAAAAGTATTGAGCTTGATTGATGTGGGTTCAGGTTTGCAATGACATTAAACCTGCCTTCATATTTCACTGACGGTTCCTGAAAAAATATGAGTAACGAGTCGTTGAGAATACTATTCCCATAGGCTGCATATTGATTGTATTTTTCAAATTGTTTTTTTTCTGTATGATATTTAAAGGGATGTTCTTTATGCAAAGCTGATAGTCTGGCTGTATCAAAACGGTACCATATAACCCCTTTGGTGATAATACCCTGCTCGGGGAAAATCAGGGCGCCTTCATTAAATATTCTTTTATTTTGGATAACATAAATATCAATATTCGGCTCCTCTATTCGGAGTACGGAAGCCTGGCTTTTAAAAACCCATTCTTGTTTTAATTGTTCCATTTCCTTTGGATCATCAAGAAGAAACCAGAATCCGGTCAAACTATCCTTTATATTTTTATCATATCCCTGGGCGATACCAATGATTGTGTAAGAGCTATCGAAATCAATTCCTTTAAAAAGCTCTAATTTTTGTCCGAAAGAAGATAAATGGAACATCAGGCCTGCTACCAGAAAAGCAAATTTCATTGGATGATCAATTAGTGAATAAAAAGGTGAATAGAGGTTGAAGGAGTTTTAAGAAAAAATGTTAATTCGGCTTCACAAGGATGACCCACAATGAACATCAAAATGAAATAACAAGATCAGACGGTTTAATAATATTTATATTTTATTGTAAAAACTAACTTTAATCATGGGCCCAATGTAAAATGAATTTGAGAAATAACCAACTTGATTGATGCTAATTTTGGCTAAGTGTTTTTATGTAGTATCCTGATAGTTGCAAGTAGGTGCAGGATAATTATTTTAACTCTGAGATTTTGCAAATCGGATTCTATTTATGTAGGTTATCTGTAAAGAGAATTGCGGCAACCTAGGGCTTAACCCCGACAACGATCTTCCGATCCACAATACTGGTACGCAACCCCTGTTGCTGAAGCAACAGAAGGACCTCCTGAATCGAAGCATCCCGGGAAATATTTAAATTATACTTCTTGTCGGAGATGCTGTCCTGATAAACAATATCCACATCATACCAGCGCGAAATGGCCCGCATGATCGTGTACATCGTGGCGCTCAAATAACAGGGTACCGTTCTTCCAGGCAATAATGGGTTGCATATCATCAATGGAGTCAATCGTTAATTTTAGTTTTTCCGTTCCTTTCATTCCATTCATCACGCCTGCTCTGAAGGGTGAAGGATCATATCAGTCGTATCTATTGTCAGTCCGTTGGATTCAGCTTTACGGTGGCAGATCCATTCACCAGGGTAATGGCCGGCCATTCATCAGCATACAACATGGTGTTGAGTTCCCCGCCGGATGAATGAAACTGCATCATACCCATGATCACACGCAGTCCACCTTTTAGGTTTTTAGGAACATCGAAATAGGCTTCGCCGGATACATAAATCGTAATGGAATCCTGATGATAATTCGCCGGATATTTCAGCGAGCTCTGCGCATTGAGCCAAACCATGGTGCCGTCCGGCAGTTTCACGGTATAATACCCGCCGCGCGGAGTCTTCACCGTATAGTATTTGTCCTTTCCGGCCGTGCTGTCGTTCTGTGTGGTATAGATACGGTTTCCATGTTCATCTTTTTCAATTCGGGAAGCCGCAAATCCATCCTGAAAACCGCGGTTGAAACCATCCAGCGCCTGGGATACGTCAGAGGCATCAATCAGACTGGCCGTATATCTGGCCGGCTGGATTTTATTTCTTCCCTGCAACAGGAAGAATAAACCGGTGCCCAGCACCACGATAAAAATCGCGGCGATCCGGGCGATCCGGTAGAGGCGCGCATGGCTTTTCAGAGGCTTAACCGACCAGGGCCCGGGATATTTTTCCTTTAACTTTTGAAGGATCCGCTCCTTACTGTCTTCCGTTTTGTTGATCGTCTCCAGCAGATGGTCCGGATGGGTTTCCATCTGAAACAATTCTTCATTATGTGTGGATTCCTCCCTCCAGGCATTCAGCTCAGCCTCATCCGCAGGGGTAAGTTTCTGCAGCGTATATAGGAAGAATAATTGTCCGATTCTTTGGGGATTCATGGTTTTCATTTTAAACTCAGCAATATCAAAATCAGTACAGGCAAGAGGGGTGATCCGCTCGAAGGATCAATTTCTTTCTTCAGCTTCTTATAGGCATAGAGTTTCAGATTGGCCACGGTTTTTTCCGTGATGCCCATTCTTTTGGCGATTTCATGGGTCGGAAGCCTTTCTATATAATAAAGCATAAAGACCTCCCGGCACTGGGGTGGCAACTTCTCCTTAGCCAGATGGATCAATTGGTGATAGGCCGCGCTGATCGCCGCATCTTCAATGGCCCTTTCTTCCAGGGAGGAATAATAATCCGCTACCTCGGCCGCCCTGGCCACGACCACCATCTTATGACGCCTATAATCCAGGGATATATTCCTGGCGGTGGAGTAAAGAAAGGTTTCAATCTTACGGATCGTTTCAAAAGGGACGGCATGTTGCAGCAGAATCAGGAAGGTATCGGATACCAGGTCCTCGATATCCGGGCAATCTCCGGTAAGTTTTCTAATGATCACGGAAACGGGCACCTGATAATTTTCATAGAGCCATTGGATGGCCTTCGCTTCCCGGTTATTGAACCCGGGAACAATCCGGTGTATAGAGATGCTAATCATGAGTCTGAACCAAATGTAAAAACTATTGATTCAAATAAGCGCTAAGAAGAACCATTAGTGAGATAATAATGCTATCGTTTATAGGGGGTGATTTTCCCAAAAGGAAGTAAAATAAATATGCTTTTTTAAAAACCATGCTATCGTTTATGGTGATGGTTTTCCCAAAGGAAAAAATAAAATAAAGAATCATCGAAAAGGGTGAAAACACATAATTTGGTATCGATATTTTAAGTTATAGAAACCAGCAACCATGAAAACCAATAACCCAAAAACAACCTCACCCGATCCACACGTAGATCAATTCCTGACCGCCGTCGGCCGGCTCTCCCTGGTGCACCTTATCAAAATGGATCCCGCGATGGTCCGCGACATCTCAAGCCAGGCTGGTTTGCCTGACGCCAATCTTCAGGACAATGTTCTTCATCACAGTCTTCGGAACAGGATAATATTTCTTCCTCCGATCTCAGAACAGGTTAATCTGCCGATCCATATACCCGGTTCCGGCTATTTCCCTCGCTGCACCATTTCCCGAAAACCTTCGGCTTACCTGGACCCATTCCAAGATCGGCCTTGTCGAATTGATTTATGCCCTGAAGGAGCTGGGCGTATTCAATCATGGTAAGGCCGAGCTGAAAGCCATCACCCATTGTTTTGAATATATGTTCTCCTTTGAGCTCGGCAATATCTCCAGCGCCTTCCAGGAAATCCTCGAACGCAAGAAGAGCTACACGAATATCACCGATAAGTTGCGGGATGTCTTCCTGAAGAAGGTTGAGAGTTCGGGGAAGGAAAGGCATAAGGATAAGGACCGGAAGTCCTAGTGTCAACATATGATGTACGGCACTTAACAACCGTTTCCAGTATAAATATCTTTACAAACCAAACGCCTTATGTTATAAATTTGAGTGTTATGCGTCATTTTAAACAACTTTCAAATGGAAGAACAAACTACTCAATCTAATGCAATAAATGAGGATGATCCAAATTTTAAATTTGAGAAATTTAAGTATGTCGTTGACTTAATAAAATGGTTCATTGTGAGTGTTGCATTGGTAATTATGACAACAATAATTGATAGTGGATTCCGGGACAGGGCTGCTGGTATCCAAGAGATACAACAATATGATAAATATGTGACTGATTTGATTGTTTTAAATAAGGAAATAAAGACCCAGGCGATTACTAGCTCAATATTTTGCTACAGTTACAGCATCCGATAAATTACGAGAACATTGGAAAGACTATTATAATCAAGTTGATATAGAATACAATCAATACCGAATCCAAGACTCAATAATAAAAACTGCTTTGTTAGACCTTGCTTTGCATACCAATGATACTGTTAAAATATTGCCTCATGATAAACCAAGCAACACTCATCAAAAATCTGATAATACTACTTCCCAGCAGATCTTAAAAATCCAAGCCCTTCAACAACAAGCAAATGATGTAAACAGACAATTGAATTCAAACATTAAAGTCCCGGCAAACAATAATGTTGTTTTAAAATCAGTATCAATTTTATTTAACACGGCAGATGATGATAAAGACATCGATACAAAAGTTTTACTTACACTCAAGAACGGGCTGGTAAAGTAGTTATATCTGGCAGCTTTGACAATATGGCATTTCGTGATAACTCAATAAATTCCTATGAAATGCCGTTAGAAAATAAAACGGTATATAAGAATGAAATATTAAATGGGACATTAATAATTCAAATCTTTCCGAAAGGACATGACACTTGGAAGTTTACCCCTCAATTAAATTGATTTTCTCTGATGGGACAATAATAAATCAAAATAATTTTACAATGACAAGGTTGGATGCTAACAATAATCAAATTTCATTGGGTTTTTGAAAAAACGAGAAATCACAAAAAGTGATGCGCAATTGGACTTGACTGAGAATAAATTATCGCATTAATTATAAGAATTGTATTTTGAATCATGATATATTAAAAATATGATTTCCCTTTTAAGCGAACTACGTACTATTTCACCTACGCTTGATTTTGGATTACTTTTTTTCACCATTTCCAAAATATAAGTCGATAGTGGGGTTAAAGCTGATGGGCAGACTTCCAGTCTTTTTAAACCCAAGACCAAAGTCTATCCAGAGACCGCCAAAGAAGGTCGTTTCAATTCCTATTGCAGCATTATAAATCGGAACCATGTTATTATTGTAATTCAGATCAGCTTGTAAAAAACCCTTTATATCATTACGTCCATAATATGCTCTTAGACCAAAATTTACCACAAAAT
The DNA here is from genome assembly GCA_963766585.1 of uncultured Bacteroidota bacterium. Lineage (GTDB taxonomy): Bacteria > Bacteroidota > Bacteroidia > Chitinophagales > Chitinophagaceae > Puia. Next base: position 2,045,711 of record CAVYAV010000003.1, on the reverse strand, counting down.
CATTGTTTTTGGTTACTGAATCCTTTATCCACTGACCATTTGTCCCGAACAACAACTGCCCTTTTTCTCCCAGCAATGGCATACCGTAAGTCGCCCAAATTCCTACTTTCGAAAAAGTTGAAAGGTTTTTTATCAGAGAATCTTTTGAATTTAAAATGGGAAGCGATACCAACAGTGAGAATTGGTGCATTCCATAATTTATTTTTCATTTTATCCCTAAAATCTGAAATGACTTGAACATCAATCGATTTATTTATAATATTGTCAATTTCAGTTACAATTTTCTTGTGATTAATGTCACTAGTATCATTATATGATTTGGAAAGTATTATCATCGCTGCTTGAGGTGTAACATGCTGATCAGTACTATATTGAAATGCGGCCGCTCTCATAGCATTATAAAATGAAACGTTGATTAATTCACCACTATGATCAATAAAATTTAAAAACTCCTTATTTGTTCTTAGGTCTGATTTGTCAATTATATTTAATTTTATCCCGAATCCCACTGCGTAACTTTTGTCTGAATTCTGGAGTGTTCCGATCGATATCGCTGAAGTATACCACCACCTTTTTTAGCCATACTCCGAAAGAGATACTTTTGGATTAAATAAACCAGGAGAAACCTCAATTGTCAAATTATTTGGAATAACCGCACCCGTTGAAACCAGATAATTGCCAACAGAAACGGCGATATCTCTGGTCGACACAGATCTTAATATATTACTAGGGGATAAGCCCATGATTTTGAATGTTGGTGATTCAGGGACTGCATAATTTAGATTTCCCCAGCCAGATTGAATCTTCTCGGATTTAGCTTTGTCTTGGGCAATTGTATTGCTTAGTGTGAATATCCTAGAAACTACAAAAACAGAATTGGGCGAATTATGATATTGAAATGTTGCCATCTCTGAATTATTATTTGTGAATTTCCGAATTGTCATCATATTGGAGGCTGTGGATGATGTGATTCCGGCACAAACCTGTGGATTGTAATGATACATCACTTTGAGTCGCCACGGCTTTAGCCAGGTATGCATTTCCGCTTCCTGCCGCGTCAATTACAGTCCAGTAAATATTTAGGTACAACCGAAAAAGACTTGTGGCTTTACCCAAATTAAATTGAACCGATCCATTCCATTGACCGGTATTATGAAAATATTGTTTTAACATATCTCAACGATCTCCAAAGTGCAGTAAACGCTCTGTGGTGTCTGAAAGGAAAAAATTAGAAAAACAGTAGAGTCATTGTCTACGAGTAAAATATCCGCCATAAAATAAATTTAAAGAATGATAACAAATGAATTGCTAACAGGTTATTATTTTGTTCAAGATCGGGTACAGGATAAGACTTTTCCTCTTCAAGCAGAAGAAAGTCAAAAGTCAGATTAATTATTTTAAAACGTAAACTTTTTTTGTAAGGAAACATTTCGATAAAAGACTCACTTAGCTCGGGTGCTTAAATATTATCCAAACCTAAGCTAAAGTGCTTTTCTTTTAAGTATAAACACTTAGGCGAAGAGTTTAAACAATGCCTTAGGACTGGAATGATCTTCTTCTAAGTGTAAACACTTAAGTAAATATGCCAATAACAACACACTATGACAAAAAGCTAGTTTGAAAGATTAATGATTTCCTTAATTATTTATAAAAATTCTTATCCTATCGTGATATAATCCTTAAGCACCCATTCGCTGGGGTTTTTCCCAATGCAATACCAGCCATTTATTTCCTCATATATACCTACCGGTGTTTGCTGCAGGAGCTGTTTGACCAGCGGCGCGGATTTATCTCCGGCCGAACGGACATTTAGAAGGCTGGCATTAACTATACCATGCTGCATTGTTTGTTGGGGGCTGGCCTTCACAAGACCCTGTATTTTCGGAATAAAAAATTGCTGGCATGACTGGACAGTATTTCCACCAAAGAAATTTGTTCCAGGGCAGGTTTTTGTAGTGCCAGAACCATTTGTACGCTGACTAGTGATAAGATCATACCAGTGGTGATAGACGATGGAATCTGTATCAGGTGTGAGGCCGAACTTCGTGCATAACAAGGCATTCAGTTTTACAATGGTATCCTCATGTTCAGAGGTCATTGTATCCTGACCCTGATCGAAATTGCCAAGGATTCTCGATGCAAATACCGTGGGTATTAGCACCTTTAATTCCTGCGGGTATCTTGTCCAGGCTTCGACAAAGGGCCACCTTACCATCGGGAAAGGTGGTAAGGTTCTGTGCTATTTCGGAAAAACCCCGCTCCAGGTGACTGGCTTCCATGGATCGCAATTGCTGGAAATGATTACTGCCATTGAATTGTTTGTAATCTGGTAGCCAGGTGTGATGATTTTGTATACAGCGGATAACTCTACTAACAGAAAAGGGTATCAGCCAGTCGTTTAATTCGCCGAACTCGAAAAGAGTGAATTTGCCAAGGGTAGTCATTGCGTGTTATTTTAAAAGTAGGTAGACATAATTATCCGACAGCTGCGGGAGTTGCAGGCGTCATGCCCGGACTTGGGGGAATAGGTGGCACAACCGGTTTGGCAGGTTAAGCCTTCCGTCAAGCATTTTCCCCCGATTTCAGAGTCAGATAGGCCGCGCTACTCAGTCCCATCAGAATCAGTTCGGTTGAACCGAAGTCCGGCAATTCTCCGGTTTGAAACATCTTATAAATGAAAATAATACCAAATAAAAGAGTGAACACAACATTTTGATAACGATGAATACTTATGCCATCGCCGTCGGAGAGGATATCCGTAAAGAATCCATTGGTGGAATCGTCCTGGTGTCGTACCTCTCCCTTATCCCTGTAATCTATGATGCTGGCGATACCCGTGGTAGAAATGCTGATACCCAGCAAAATCAGGGCTGTTGTATTCATGATGTCTAAATGTCCCCGAAGCGCAAAGAGAAGGATATAACAGGAAATGACGATTATGCTCCACCAGAAGAGCTGGAATCTGGACAAGCTGAAAGGTTTGCATTTTGAATCTTTCTGTTTGCTCACATCTCTTAAGCAGAGCATTTCCTTTTTTGAAAGCCAGGGCAAGGGAAAGCAAAATGAAAAAGTAGTACTAACAATGACCCGGCAACCATAACACCTACAGAATAAGTACCGACTCTTGTTTGTTTAGTATTACAAGTAAGAACCTTATCGTTATTTCCAAGATCGATGTTAAAGTTTTTTTTGGGGTTACCAAATCCATACCAGTGATCCCAGGTTTCAGTTGAATCTCTTGTCAATTTAAAGGTAACCGTCCAACAAGTTTGAGGTGCCTCTAATGAAATAGATTTTGCTTCAGTCCTACCTGTATCCGGTTTTGCTGCAGCCTTACTTGTATCCGGTTTAGCAGAGGACTTACCTGCACTTGGTTTTGCAAGAGCTGCACAAGACGCGCAGTTTATGAAGATAGAGTAAGAAGGCATTTTTTTGCCGTTAATATAGATTTTAGTTTGGGATAAATCCTTCAGGCCATCATCCTTACCTGAACCAAAAAGAACAATTTTTTGATCAAATTCGAAATCATCGCTAAGGGATATTTTATCTCTTCCCAGAAGACCAATAGAATCAATTTTTAATTGTGCCGGACAGGATGATAATCCAAAAAAAATTACTATCCACAAAAGAAAAATTCTTTTAGACATATATTAGAAGTTAGTGTTTGAATAAAAAAATGACCACTAAGCTTCACGGGGAACATTCGGAGTAAAAACGAGTAAAGTAAAAGAAACACCTGCAAGAAGCAGGAAAGACGTTCTTTTTGCAATAATTAAATCGACTAGCAGGAAATAATCAATGATCAAATTGAATCACGTCTTATGGGTAGGATAATAACTGACCCGTATAAATTTAATTTAGACCAAACTTATAAAGATGTGAACAGTAAGGAATAATTCTCTATCAAATAGTAATATTATTCTTGTTGAAAATTGTAAGAATTTTCCACAGTTCAAATAAATTTATGAGGAGACGGAATTGAGTCACTGGACAAAAAACGAGAAGCGCGGATCGTCAAAAATTTAAGCGGTCATAGACGAACAGAACGGTAATTGAATCGAAATTTCAATGGGAGTAAGATTACATTACACAAACTAAAGTTATTTAAAAAAATGAGTTAAAAAAATTATTTCTTAAAAGTTCAACCTAAGAATGAATTTGTAACCTTCAGGTAAAATAACTAAGATCTTGTTCATACTTACCGATCTGGCGCCAATTCCTCTCGAAACCCACGGAATCATGCCCTGTAACTTTATGTATCGGAAAGTGACCATGTTGCGCTAGCTGCACGTTTCCCGCGATTGACGCATATCCTAATTGGATTTCATTTGCTTTTATCTGGCCACCGTGGATGAGAATAAGTGGTTTTCCCTATCCATAAATTTCATAATACATTTTAAGTCTGTTGACTTCGGAATAACAGCTCTTAAAATTTGTATTTGCTCCCGGATTTGATAGGTGGTGGTTTGTATGGAGCTATCTGACACTGAATAAAATTTTGTAATTTAGATAAGACTTGAAATTGAAAGTTGCTAGTCCAGCCACAACTACTACCTAGGATGCACTGATATTCCGACTTGCGCGAATCAACACCTCACCCAGTTTAACCAACCCCCGAAGACCTGTGTCAATCAGTTTAAGGCTGTGATTGAGCCTTTTTGATCATTGTAGGGTATCGCTCTACAGGTTTACCCTTAGCTGAAATACTCATGCTCATTTCATTAGTCTGTCTGATTTTTGCGTAAATTGATTAACAATTCCATAAAACCCTATCGTATGGCAAAAAAGATCGTTCAATATGAATCCGGCGGCAATAAGTTTTTTATCGAAGCAGATATCCCAGATAAAACAAGTGGATTCAGCGCTAGCAATTCTGGCGAAAATGTTGTGAAAGCAACGAATGCTTTTAGTGATTCCCTGGATCCAATTCTTAATTTCTCTAAAACCTTTATCGACAAAATTGCCCAGCTTGAAATTAAAAGACCAACTGGTGTCGAACTGCAATTTGGCATGAAACTTAGTGGGCAACTCAATCTCTGGGTGATAAGCGGTAAGGGGGAAGGCAGTATTGATATGAAGCTTACCTGGGATAACAAGCCTTAAACCTTCTTTCTGATTTTATTTTATGGATTTCCCTGACTACTATAATAAACTATACGTTCAGGTATCTGATGCGACCCATAAGGTCAGCGGAAGCGGTATTTGCATTGACGGCTACCATATAATCACCTGTGCGCATGTTGTAAATGCGGCCGCAGGCCTCGAAGAAGAAAATTTAAATAAGCCGGAAGGGCAAGTTCAACTAAGCTTTCGCCTGAATGAGGACCTGGTGGGAAATTACTTTCCGGCGACGGTAGTTGCTTGGGGTTGGATTGGGCTCGATCCCAATCTACCTGGTTATAATACTAGTATCATTAAAAATGATTTCGCCGTACTGTCTGTGATCATACCAGAAGAGGAAAGAAAATCTTTGAAACGCGCGGCGGGGAAATTAAAATTAATCACTGGTTCACTTTCCAATTTTTCATTCAAGGCCTTCACTTATAATCCGGGACACCCAGAGCTTCCGGACGGTGTAACAGGAAATTTTGGGGTTTCAGATTTGGAAACAGGAACCACGATCATGAACAAAGATAGCAATCCGCATCCTTTCTTTTTTGATTTCGGAAGTAGCGGTTCTCCGATCCTGGCTAAAATAAAAATAGAAAATGAATCTATGACAGGTATAGCTGGCTACGCCGACTATGTAAATAAGGAAGTCAACAAAGTGGACGCTCGGATGATTAATTTCCGCAATATTGAAAAACAACTCGTACGACTTCTACCTCAATTGCCAATTGAATTCACCGATTTGTCAAAGATTAAGAACGGCATCCTAGAACGGAAAATAAATGAAGTGATCCGTAGTGAAAGAAGCCCATTTGGCAACGACCATTTATGTGACCGTTACGAACAGGTCCAAAAGATCCGCCAAATAAAAAAAAAGTGCGGACCCGAATCATCGAATATTTTTTATATATGGAAACCTGCGACAGAAGCTCGACTCGTTTATCCACAGATACCGTTCCGAATTCATATCATGCCTAGGTCGCTATAGCGAAGTCATTCCTCTTAAAATTCCTGACGACATCGACAAATCGCGATTTGCCCTTCGTTTACTTGACAATATATTTAGAGCCCGTCATGTGTATAGTCAAACCTACGAGCAGGCAAATCCGGAAAACTGGACCATAACCGATGTCTCGAAAAAACTCTTTTATACTGATGACAAAGACTATATCTTGCATTGCGTATTTGAAAATATCAATTTTGATCCGGACCTTCTTCCGAACTACGAGTGGTTCCTGCGTAATTTTTTAAAACCGCTGCAGGATGCCGATACTTCTGGCAATCTTCATGTCTTCATTTCTTTTTATTTCAAGCCTGATGAAGATTATACTTCCAATCTGAACCTATTGATGCAGTCGTTCCGAACAATGGCTCTGCCTGTCTTTATGAATGTGAGTAGGGATTATGTTGATGAATGGCTTAGTCAGAATGCTGAAAGCTCACCAATTACAAAAAACGACCTATTTGGATTTTATCCCATGAAGTCTGAATACGATATGGTTGAAATCATCGAATATTATCAAGAAGCTGTTATTGCATTAAACCACAAAATAAACTAAATCGCCGTTATGACCCAGTTATCGATTAGCCCCGGTGATCTTTCGCTCTACAGTCAATATAGGAAACCGGAAATTTCTTCCCTCTATGAATTATCCCCAGAACTAATGGGTGCTGTTGAAGTTGCCATCGCACTCAATCAACCATTATTGTTAACTGGAGAACCTGGAACTGGAAAAACCTCGCTCGCTGAGAAGGTAGCTGCGGATCTGCATATTATCAGTAACGGTTTGTTCCGGCGTGAGCCGTATCGATTTTATGCTAAAAGCAATAGCACATTTACTGACCTTTTTTATAATTACGATGCCATCGGGCATTTTTATGATGCAAATCTGAAGAAAGAATTCAAACCGCAGCTCAAGGACTACATTCAGCTTAATGCGCTGGGAAGTGCTATCGCTGCCGGCATGGAGCCTGCAGAAAGATCTCAAATTCCCGCAAGAAATTTGCCAGGATCAAGCGAGCCGAGGAACTCGGTTGTTCTTATTGACGAAATAGACAAGGCACCCCGAGATTTTCCAAATGACCTTCTGCACGAGCTTGAAAATTATAGTTTTAGTATCCGGGAATCAGGATTGACCCAATATACCAAGAGACCTGAAAATGCGATTCTGGTAATTCTCACCAGCAATGGAGAAAAGGAGTTCCCGGCCGCCTTTCTACGGCGATGTATTTATTTCAAAATAGAATTCCCTAGCAACGACCTTCTCAAAAAAATCCTTGAAAATCATCGTTTGGCTATCCAATCTCCAGACGTTCAGGATTTGTTGATCGGGAAATTTCTCGAGATACGGGCTGTTTGCAAAAATAAAAAACCGTCGACCGCTGAGCTGGTATCCTGGGTAAGACTTCTGATGCAAAAAAATATTGACTTCAGAAATTCAAAAGTACTGCTAGCTACACTGCCTGTACTTGTAAAAGATAGTGAAGACGCAAAGGATGTTCAAAAAAAATGGATTCTATAGTTCAACAAAAACTGTTAGTTTCTTTGCTCGACCTGCTTAGTGCTCATCACTTAAAGCCGGATCCGGATACGTATCTAAAAATTTCAAGACTGTTCAAGTTAAAAAACGTCCAGGATGAAAAAGATGTTTTGAAAATAAAATATCTTTTGGGTCCACTACTTTTTAAAAATGCAGAGGAACTTCGGTTATTTAACCAAATCATTGACCGCTACAGGCAAGAGGAAAAAACTAACGATTCCGGCTGGGTCAGGACGGTGCTGAACCAAATTTTTCTGAAAAATGGTACCCAAAAGTCAGTCATACAGTATTACAAACCTGTCTTCCTAATTGTTTTTTCCATAATTGTAATTGTTGCTGTCATTATTCTGACTAACCGAAAATCGCATCGGGCTCCGAGTTTTTCTTTAAGGGAATTAGTCTCGCTAAGACCGGGACAGACTGCACATTTTTATAACAAAACTCCACCTACTGATGTTCAAAATTATATTTGGGATTTTGGCGACAGTGCAACTTTGGTAAGTAGCGATTCAATCGTCATTCATGCATTCAAAACAGAAGGCGAATTTCAAGTTAGTCTTCGCGCACGCTATTCCAGCGGTACAGATAGTACTGCCCAACAAACAATTTCGGTACAAGATAGCTGTCATGTAATGCCAGCTTTTATGTATTCCAATCCACTTCTAGTAAGAAAGAATGAGAAAATATCAACCTTGGCGAAATTTAAGAATATCAGTTTCGGGAATCTTTCCTGCGTCAACTATTTCCTCTGGGAATTTGGTGACTCTGCTGGAAAATCACCACCCCTTAAAACCCGATCCGATACAGTTCAACACCGTTTTCCTTCGTATGGTAAGTATACCATAAAATTAACGGCGGTTACCTGCAACGGTAAATTATACACCACCAAACAAACGATCCGCATCGATTCTACTATTCAAATATCGCTAAGTCGCCTTGGTCCGAATAGTCTTCCTTCCTCTCGTAAAGTTTTTATAATTGGCGCATCCAACTGGCTTTTATTAATCATTTTTTGCCTTATTCCAGGTGTTATTTTCTCTCCTTTCATTTTGAAACTATACAGAAGCCTTCAAAAATTTGTTCGAGAACTAGCTTCTCGGGGTTTTACAATCCGAAATCCAGAAACACATCAAATAAATTTTCAATATCCAGACCAATCAGCCTTAATTGATTTTTCAGCCCTGGAGTCACCTATTGAAACATTGTACTTTAAAAAAGAAATTGAACCAAACCTTTCAATTGAAATTTATCCATCTATTCGTGCAACGATTGAAAAAGCCGGTTTTGCTCAGGTGGTTTTTAAAAAATCATTAGATATTTCTGAATATCTTTTTTTGATTGATCTTGGGCATGGTATGAATCAACAAAGCTTGCTTTTTGAAGCCTTCATTGCCGAACTCAAAAAAGGTATAGAATGCTCTAAGTATTATTATAGAACGAGCTGTTCTTCTTTAAGTGTTGATAAGGACATGACCGAAGTTGTAACACTCACTAATGTTGCGAAAAGACATCGCAATACTATGCTGGTCATTTTTGGAGACGGTTATGGAATGCAAGGAACTGATGAGTTTTTCCGTATATCATCCATAGTCTCGCAAGAATGGGAAAAGCGGTACTTACTTACTCCTGTTCCCCAAAATTTGTGGGGCAAAGAAGAAAAAAAACTGAGTAATTTCATATCTATATTCCCAGCCAATGTTGAAGGTTTGCGTCAATGGACCAGAAGTATGATCCCATCTTCATACCGCCCGGAAACTACTGATAGTAATAGCACAACTGTGCTACATTTTCCAGTTCGCAGTGATATTGTCGAGTATAAAAAATTCTTTGCTTATAACCCATCGTTACTGCTTTGGGTTTGTTCTCTGGCGATTGCAGAGCAACCGGATTGGAATCTGACTCTCGCTGTTGGTCGGGCACTGGAAGATAGTAAGTTGCTGGGAGAAAGCAGCCGCCTGGTAACTTATTCCCATTTATTAGAAATTAGCTCACTTGAATGGATGCAGAGTGGAGTAATCGGCGCTTCTTTCAGAATGGAAATGATGTCTGCGCTAAAGAACGATCCATTGGGGAAGCTGCTCATTCCCATAGTTGCAAAAGCCATGTTGGATTTGTCTCAGGAAGTTCAACTGGAAAAAGGGAGTCTATTAGCGAGAGAAAAAGAAATTCAGGAAACAATTCTTCGCCAATGGGGAAAGACCGAAATTGAGCCTGCCTTTGAATTTTTGAACCAGGAACGGCTGCTCAATATATTTACTCTTAATCATTTTGGAGAGAAAATTGAAAGCACTAGAAAGAGAAATAAATGGGAACCACGAATATTGTCCATACTGCTTGGACTGAGTTTGTCTTTGCTTGCCTTTATCAGTTTGCCTTCATTTCTATCCAAAAAAACATCAGAAAATTTGTTTTTCAGCAAGTCTTACACTGATAGTTTTGCCTATTATAATAATCTTGCTTGCCAGGCCATGAACTATATTCAAAATAAATCTTCTATATATCAAGCGAATAATTTATTTACTCAAGCGAAGAGATTTATTGCTAATGAGGATTCTAACAAAATTCGTCTATTAGAAAATAACGAACGAATATTATATTATTTATCGGGCAAATACTATTTTGAATCTGACAGTTTTCGCCTTGCAATCGTAAAATTTAGTCAGTCGGCCACCGGTTATGATTCTGTCGCCTATCATTCCTTGTTTGGTAAGGCGGTTTGTTATTATTATCTGCGAATGCCCGATTCGGCTTGTCAAATTATTTCCGTACTTAAATTTAATTTCTGGGGGTCAAATTTCAAAAAAAGTCTATTCTTAGATTTTAATTGCAATATTTTACCAGGCGACAACATAATTGCCGGCGAATTAAATGGCCCCAGAAAAAAAGTTTTTATTAACTCGATAGATAATCTTACAACTGGTTCAGAAAGAGGCTTTTCTACTAGTCAAGAAACTAAGACTTTTACCAGTGACACATCAGCATATATTGTCAACGTCCCGACTGGAAATAAAAATGGTACAGACACTCTAAAAAATGCAAATGATTCTATTTTTCTGGCCACGGAGATATACAATAAGTTGAATAACTATACGAATGCCGTCCATGATCTGATTTCGACCCTCGAGGATTTATTAGCATCCCCGACCCTGTATAAACTGCGGTCCGATTCAAGCGGGTCAGTTTCAATAAAGGTTTTGGAAACTTTGGATACAGCTATAACTAATTATAATATTAATTATGATTTTTTGTCAGACGAGAATGAACAGTTACTCCTTAAAACTGGTTTTTACAGGTTCTGGAGTAGATCCAATATCAAGCAGTCATACGACAGCGTAGTAGCAAAAATTCTAATGCTTCATAGATTGAGGATATTTCCCTTAAATACATCACTCATTGGCCAAATTAATAATAATTTACGATCAAAAGGCGATAGTACTTTTGTTTTAAATTTATCCTTAAGGAATTCCGTCAATGGTTCTATGTCGAAAATAAAGCTTGATTTAAGTGCCATTGAAAGTATGATTCGCGATTTGAACAGTCAGATGAACTATTACGGCGGTCGACCAAAAAGCTGATAAGGCCGTATTGGAGATTAAATGGTCAAATGTAGATACAGTCGAACTTGACCCTCCATTTGGGAATAGTGAAGAAAAGTCATGCAAAAGCGTGGGGTCGAGTTTCAAAAATATTTATCTTCTGTAGTTTCGTTTTAAAAGCGTCTGCGTTATTTTCCACTAATTTGAATTTAAGCGACTAAATTGATTTACTAATTTAGTCCAGCCATTTAGGGGGCTGGTACATCACGACGGTACGAATCCATCACCAATATCTAACTACCTTTATAAAATCTCCGGTTTTTAAGGTGCCGGGACGGTATTTTTAGCCGCCATAACAGAGTAACTTCATGTAAAAACTTTAAATCGACTAGGGCAATGAACATAACTATTTTGGGCGAAGCAAAATTTGAGTCTCCAATAGGACATAGTATAAGTGATCATCTTCGCATTCCTGAAAATATTGTAACAGATCCGGCATCTACTGAAAAAGAGGAGTTGGAATTCGAATTAGCAGGGCCTCGTGCAAAATTATTTTTTGATGCAGAGTACACTTGCGCAGGCATAGTTACCTGTGGTGGCCTTTGTCCCGGCCTGAATAATGTGATACGATCCTTATTCCTGGAACTTCATTACGCCTATGGAGTGAAAAAAGTGCTTGGTTTTCGTGGAGGTTACCAGGGTTTGGATCCTGTAAAAGGAAAAGAGCCCGTTGTGCTTACGCCTGAATTTGTAAATAAAATTCATAAGGAAGGTGGAACGGTCTTGGGTACTTCGAGGGGACCGGTGGATATTCATCTCGCGGTAGACAACCTGATTCAGCGGGGAGTAAATATGATCTTTACCGTCGGGGGTGATGGAACCCAGCGCGGCGGTAATGCATTGTTCCAGGAAGCCAGGAAGCGGGGCTACCCCCTGGCGGTAGTGGGCATTCCAAAAACAATTGATAATGACGTGGCTTTTGTTGCCCGGACTTTCGGTTACCTGACTGCAGTATCGGAAGCGAGCAAAATCCTGGGTAATGCACATAACGAGTCACAAAGTGTTGAGAATGGCATTGCGCTGGTAAAACTCATGGGGAGGAATGCAGGATTTGTGGCTGCCGGTGCAACGGTTGCCAGCCAGGACGTAAACTTTGCCCTTCTTCCTGAACTGCCTTTTAAACTGGAAGGTCCAAATGGATTTCTTGCGGCGCTAAAAGAGCGTATTGTTAATCGTTCACACGCACTGATCGTAGTGGCCGAAGGAGCCGGCCAGGATCTGTTTACTGCAGATGAATTGAAAAAAGACGACTCCGGAAACATAAAGGCCAAAGACATCGGATTATTTCTGCGGGCTCGTATTGAAGAATATTTCAAAAGCGAAAATATTCCTGTAGTGATGCGCTACATTGATCCCAGTTATTTAGTGCGCAGCAGCGCGGCCAATGCAGCTGATGCCATACTCTGCGATATGTTTGCCCGTAACGCGGTTCACGCAGCAATGGCGGGAAAAACAGGGTTGGTTATCGGATATCTGCACGACAGATTTATACACGTGCCCATTGAACTGTTAACCAGCCGCAAAAAATCTATGGACCCGCATAGTTATCAATGGAAAGCAGTACACGCATCTACTGGTCAGATCAATCAATTTGATTAGCGATGAAAAGAAACAAAGGATATTTTTTATGAGAATGCATGAATCTTTCAATCATTCGGGTTTCTCCAGGTTCCTCAATAGTCCGGCGGGCCGCATCTTTCGTTTGGTCGCAGGTGCAGGATTCCTCGTGGTTGGCTGGCTATACCGGGACCATCTGCCCGGTGTGCTGAGTATGGTGTGGAGCGTTTTCCCATTAAGCGCCGGAGCATTTGATATTTGTTACATCAGCGCCGTACTGGGCGGTCCATTATCTGGTGCAAAGATCCGTCGTATCTCAGGTAAGTGAAGGTTTTTATGTCTGACTGCGTTAAAAAAATCGTGTATAAGCCTATTTTACAAGCCTGATCCTGAATTTGAAGCAGCACTGATAGATCCGGACTCCCATGGAGGGAATTGATTTTATCCGGATGTGATGTATGGCAATAATAATCCGTAAACAATTCCCGGCAAACCCACCAGGATAGGCGGATAGTACTTTTCGTATCGTAAAACTAATCTCTCCACGATATCTATGCGTTCCCTGCGGGTAACGGGGCGAATCGGAAACTGCCACTAAATTGGAGTGTTAGCGGTAATTTTGGCTGACACCACGAATGACAAAAAAGACAATTATATTAATAGGTTTCCTTGCACTAAAATTCTTATTGCAGGTTTTACTGCTTAGTCCTGAGTATGACTTACAACGGGATGAGTATTTGCATCTTGACCAGGCCAATCACCTGGCCTGGGGTTATCTTTCTGTTCCACCTTTCACTTCCTGGACTTCATACATTATTCAGCTACTGGGTAATTCAATATTTTGGATTAAGTTTTTCCCTGCAGTGTATGGTGCTTTAACCATGTATATCGTTTGGAAAGCGATTGAAGAATTGAATGGAAATCTGTTTGCTTTGATTTTAGGTTCAACCTGCGTTTTATTCTCGGCACTATTAAGGCTTAATGATTTGTACCAGCCTAACTCTTTTGACGTATTAAGCTGGACGGCTTTATATTTTGTAGCCCTCAGGTATTTTAAGACAGAGAATACAAAATGGCTTTTTGTTGGCGCGGTTATATTTGCCGTCGGATTCTTAAACAAGTACAATATTGTATTTCTATTGATAGGTCTTATACCTGCCCTGCTGCTTACCAGACAAAGAAGGATATTTACGCAGCCAAAATTATACCTGGCAGCAGTTTTAGCCCTTTTCATTATTTTACCGAATCTCTTCTGGCAATTCAATAATCATTTTCCTGTAGTACATCATTTAAAACAATTGGCGGAAACACAATTAGTAAATGTGAACAGAAAGGATTTCCTTAAAGCTCAATTACTATTTTTCATTGGTGCCATATTGGTGATTATATCTTCATTGTATGCTTTACTGATATATAAACCATTTATGCCATATCGGTTTTTCTTCTGGTCAATGGTTTTCACGTTAGCTGCATTTATGTATTTCAAGGCGAAAGACTATTATGCAATGGGTATATACCCAATCTATATAGCTTTTGGTTCTGTTTATCTGGAAGAGACATGTAGAAATGGCTGGAAAAAATATTTGCAACCTGTTTTGGTGGCAATTCCTCTACTGTTATTTATTCCTGTTCTTAATGTTGCTTTTCCAAATAAAAGTCCGGAATACATTATTCAGCATGCAGAGAACTATAAAAAATTCGGATTACTACGTTGGGAAGATGGCAAGGATCATTTGTTGCCACAGGATTTTGCAGATATGCTTGGTTGGAAAGAATTAGCATGTAAAGTAGATAGCGTTTACTCAGGATTACCAGACAAAAGCAGCACACTTGTTCTTTGCGACAATTATGGGCAGGCTGGTGCAATAAATTATTATACAAAACAAAAAATAAGAGCAGCTTCATTCAATGCAGACTATATAAATTGGTTTGACCTGACAAAGGCGTACAAAAACTTAATCAGGGTTAAAGACCAGGGTGATGGTGCGGATTCAGAACTACAGAAAACAGCACCATTTTTTCAAAATTCAGTACTTGCGGGCTCAATAAAAAACAGGTATGCAAGAGAATTTGGAACTACGATCTTTTCCTTTACAGGCGCAAAAATCGACATAAGAGATAGGATTAAAAATGAAATTGACAGGAAGAAAAACGACCGCTGACATCGGATTTTGTTTGTTTGTTACTAAACCAATCTGAAATTTCGTTTCTGGAATATGGTCAAATCGCTTATATTCAGGTTATTATAATGGAAGCCGCCTGAGCGAAGGAAGGGACCTGTTATTCCGCCAATGTATTACAACTGATGATAAAGAAATTTTTTCTAGCCCTGTTATTTGCTTTTGTCTGCAGCGCTGGACTTGGCCAAACCAGTGAACCCCGGTTCAACTCAGTTTCCACCGCCAATGGTATTACGCCCGGCAGAATCAATTGTATAACCCGGGATCGGGAAGGCTTCATGTGGTTCACCGATCAGACCAATAGAGCCGTCATCCGTTACGACGGCACGCACATGGACAGGTACATGAATGATCCCAAGGATAGCAACTCATTGGGGAGTGATGGTTACCCGGAATGTATTGCTATAGATTCCTCGGGCTTTTTATGGATTGGATTTTACAACGGCGGAGGTCTCGACCGGTTAGATCCGGCTACAGGAATTTTTACCCATTACCGCCACCACACAAATGATCTGGGGAGCCTGGCAAATGATACGGTCTCTGCATTACTGGTCGATCACTTTGGAAATCTTTGGGTAGGTACAGACCGGGGCCTGGATCTGCTCGATCAAAAAACGGGTAAGTTCAGGCATTACAGTCATAATGCACTGGATTCAACAAGTCTTAGTTACAATATTGTAAGAGCAATATATGAAGATCACGAAGGCGGCATTTGGATCGGAACCGGTTTCGAATTTAATCCGGGTAATACGGATGGAGGCCTCAACCAATTTGACAGAAACAAGGGAACTTTCAAACGTTACATGCATGAGCCGGATAATCCCCACAGCCTCATCAATAATAAAGTGAGGGCCATTTTTGAAGACAGCCGGGGAACCTTTTGGGTGGGAACCGCCGCAGACGGACTGCATACCATGGATAGAAAGACGGGCTTATTTGAAAGGCATTCGTACAACCCCGCCGATCCATCACAATTGAGCCGCCCTAAACTTATGGGCTTATTTGATCACATCACATTTATAACAGAAGATCCCGAAGGCGAAATATGGATTGGTACATTTTTGAATGGGATGAACCGGTATGACCCGCTTACAAAAAAACTTACTCATTTTGGTGACAGCGCCGAAACGAAAAGCGGTTTTAGGAGTAATAGCCCCTGGTGTGCCTATGTTTCCAGGGATGGCTTGTTTTGGATATCGACACAGAATGATGAGCTCTACCGGGTGGACCTTTTTAACAACACCATTCCACTTAATACACTGAACAATGCGGCAGTGAATACATTTTATGAAGAAACACCTTCCCTTCTATGGTTTGGCACAGATAGCGGACTGGTCCGGAAAAATCTGACAAACGGCACCATACAGGTTTTTAAAAACAATACGCATAATGCCCATGCTAACATCCGCGACAATATAATTTTTAGCATACAAAAAGACGGGGGGTATTTCTGGTTGGCGACAAACAGCGGGTTGAATCGCTTCGACCCCGTTACCGGGGTATTCACGCAGTTTCAGCATGACCCTGAAAATAAGGCGACGATCGGCGGGTACAATATCACGGGCATCTACATGGACCACGAATCAAATTTGTGGTTGACTATGTTCGACGGAGGATTAGACAGGATGGATTCAAAAACAGGATTGTTTACGCATTATACGCACAATCCTTCCGATACCAATAGCATCAGTAGCAACAGTTCAGTTTTGATATTGGAAAACGAACCCGGCGATTTGTGGGTAGGTAATTGGAATAACGGGGGAATAAACAGATTAAATGTTCAGACAGGCCATTTTAAGCATTATCTTTTATACAGTAACATTACTTCCATTTTAAAAGACGCGGATGGTACAACCTGGGTGGGCACACAAAATGGATTATACAGGTACGACGCGAAGGCGGATGTCTTTTACCAATTGAATGAAGAAAACGCCGGTATTGATATCAATGACGTGGTTTCAATGGTTACAGATGATCAGCACAATCTTTGGATTGGTTCTTTCTCCGGAATTTATAAGTTTAACCCAGGGAAAAAGGAGGCTATATTTTATGGAAAAGAATCCGGAATACAATCGCAAGCCCTTTTGTTCGGTGCTTATAAAATGCGGGATGGCCAGTTATTTTTTGGAAGCATAGTCGGATATTTCTCATTTTATCCCGGCAAACTGAAGACCAGCAACCTCATCCCAAAAATCCGGTTTACTGATTTCTGGATCAACAACCAGGTAATAAAATCCGGCAGAAACAGTGTATTGGAAGCGCCCATTGGCGTAACAAAGGAAATTCACCTTAGTCACGATCAAAATGTGTTCTCATTCAGTTTTGATGCCATGGACTATGCCAATCCCGGGGATAAAAGGATTATCTATAAGTTGGATGACTATGATAAAGAATGGCGCCAGCAGGGTTCAGAGTCGAGGGCCTATTATTTTAATGTGGCTCCCGGCAAATACACCTTAAGGGTTAAGGCAGTAAATACGAACAACGGCATCTGGCAGGAAAAAGATATCACTATCATCATTTCCCCGCCATGGTGGAAAACCTGGTGGGCATATGCTATCTATGGAATCATTTTCATTGCATTGGCATTTTCACTCGATCGTTTTCAGAAGGCAAGAATATTAAAAGCGGAACGGGAAAGAACCAGGGACAGGGAAATGGCACAGGCCAAAGAAATTGAAAAAGCCTACCATGAATTAAAACTAACGCAGGCGCAATTGATTCAGTCTGAAAAAATGGCATCGCTGGGAGAGCTTACCGCAGGCATCGCACACGAAATACAGAACCCGTTGAACTTTGTCAATAACTTTTCTGACATCAACAAAGAACTTGCCAGTGAATTGCAACAGGAATTAAGATCAGGAAAAATTGAAGAAGCCATTGCCATTTCAAATGATATCATCAGCAATGAAGAGAAAATAAATCATCACGGTAAACGCGCAGACTCCATTGTGAGAGGCATGCTGCAGCACTCCAGGTCCAGCACCAGCGTTAAGGAACCCACGGATATCAATGCGTTGGCAGATGAATACTTTAGACTTTCCTACCACGGCCTCCGTGCCAGGGATAAATCATTCAATGCAACGATGACGACAAATTTCGATCCGGCCGTCGGCAGTATTCCGATCATTCCCCAGGATATCGGCAGGGTGCTGGTGAACTTATTCAATAACGCCTTCTATGCTGTTTCAGAAAAGAAAAAACTATTCCCTGAAGGTTTTGAGCCCACGGTCTCCGTCAGCACAGTAAAGAAAAATGGTAAAGTGGAAATCAGGGTAAAAGATAACGGCAATGGTATACCCCAAAAAGTGCTGAATAAGATCTTCCAGCCTTTCTTCACAACAAAGCCTGCAGGTCAGGGAACGGGACTTGGATTGTCCCTGAGCTACGATATTATTAAAGCTCATGGAGGTGAAATAAAAGCAGAGACTGAGGAAGGAAAATTTACTGAATTTGTGATTCAGATCCCGGCAGTATAGGAAATATTGCATTTAACCCCTAAGAATATATCATGGAACAAAGCGTAAAAATTGAAACGCTTGAAACATCCTTACTTGCTAACATTTGGGCGGAAAGGCTCTTTATTATAGCATTAATGATGGCCGCCGCTATTGGTATTTATGTCCATTTGAATTTGCTTGTGTATTTTGAATCGATGGTAGCATCCTTTTTTTTAATAGGCATCATGTTTTTGGCCTTCGTGGGTATTGCGGCGCATATAAGATACTATTTCAATTTTGAGCGACATAGAAAATTGGAGCTGTATAGGGACAGGATGGTAATATGTGTGAATAATCAGGTACTGGGACAGATACTTAAAAATGATATCATCAGGATTACTTTATATGATAAACGGCATGTAGATACGGTTAATTTGTTTCCAACACTATTCGATAGTTTCTATTATTTGGTTGTAACTGGCAAAAATCAGGAAAGGGTTGTTCTTACCTGTCTTTTGGATATCAGGTTGAAAAAAAAGATCACCGCATGGTATGGGCGGGAACCTGAGCATATATATCAATTTTTCCCATTCCCTAAGTAGAGTCACTAACCTGGGACTAATTTCTCTGAAACCCAATAGAATCGGCGCTTTTCATTTTTAGTATTGTTATAGAACAAAATGTACCCATCTGCACATTGAGTTGAACATCAACGAGGGAGTAGACCGGCGAAATCACCGAAAGCCGGTGAACAGATTTGGCTTATTCATGAAATAATTCGCGAAGTGCCATAACATGTTCTTCAGCTGCACTCAGATTAAGCATCCCACTTTGTGGCCTGTCTAATTCAAGGATCAGATATAAAGCAATTGTTGTCATTAGACTGAATATACATATCATAACCAGGTTACGGCGCCTGCCTTTATAGCCATAACCAACCAGAAATGAAGATATAAGGGTTAGTATGAGCAGCATTGTCAGGATGAAAGGTGGCACTTTGGCCTTTCTGCCGGATTCCCTGACGCTCACTATATCGATCATGCTGTTCAGCGCCGGTATCATTTGGAGATTACTTGTCCGATATCGGTCGTCCTGAGCCAGCATAGCGGCCCGCTTCCATAGTCTGCCGGAATAGACATTAGTTTTTTTAAGAGCAGAATCAATTTTATCCGCGTCAACACCTGCATCATAATAGGAAATCCGGGCTTCAACATATTCTTTAAAATCAGCACGCAGCAAGGTTCGGATACTGTCCGGAAAAAGATCAGCGCGGAGAACAGCCGTACCAATATCGTTGCTCTCCTCTATGATAACCTGGCGCCTGGTTTCAAATTTTGAAAGGGCCATTGAAAAAGTAAAGCCAAGTAGCAAAGCCATTAATCCGAACATGGAAGACTCTATAGACCCCATGCCTTCGGGTTTCTCCGCAGCAGGTTTCGCCTCCTGAAACTTCCGGTAACGGAATCCCAGCCAATTGGTCAACAGTATCAGCAGAAAAATTCCGATGGCTATCCAATGAGCGTCAATTTTAAGTAGGATCGGTTCATTCATATAAGTTCCATTATAATTTAATGTATCTGGCGTCTCTGCGTGCTTTGGGTATGTACGTCCCTATTGAACACTTAAGCCAATAAAAAGTCGAGACATGGTCATGGAAAATAGCAATACATGCATCTACCGGTCAAATCAATCAATTTGAATAACCCGCTACTGACCACCTGGAGCCAACCGGATAATAAATTCACTTCCTTCAGTTTCTTTCGTTTCCACTAACAACTCTCCACCATGCCCTTTAGTTACTATATCATAGGCCAGACTTAAACCTAATCCCGTTCCCTGTCCTGTTGGCCTGGTGGTAAAGAAGGGCTGAAAGATTTTATCCAATATTTTATGCGGAATCCCATTACCATTGTCTCTGACTTTTATTTCAACTTTTCCATTTCGTTTTGCCGTAGTTACAGTAACTGTCGGTTGGTAGCCGTTTAAGTTTTGTTTCTGCTTTTCATTTACTGCATAAAAGGCATTGTTGAGCAGGTTTAGAATCACTCTTCCCATTTCCTGCGGCGCCGCATTTATTTTTCCAATGCTGTTATCAAGTTCAGTTTTAATTTTTGCGTTAAACGATTTGTCCCTTGCTCTCAATCCATGATAAACCAGTCTTAGATATTCATCAGCTAACTTGTTCATATCGGTAAGTTCTTTTTGACCGCTGCTGGCTCTTGAATGTTGCAGCATTCCTTTTACAATGGTTTCGGCTCTTTTACCATGATGATTTATTTTTTCAGAATTTGAAGCTATATCATTTGCAATGGCTTTTACATCCTCTAAATTTCCCTTCTCCGCTTCCGCTTTTAATTCTCTGAGTAGTTCTTCATTCACTTCAGAAAAATTATTAACAAAATTCAGGGGGTTTTGAATCTCATGAGCAATGCCAGCGGTGAGTTCACCCAAAGAAGCCATTTTTTCGGATTGGATAAGCTGGTCCTGGGTGGCTTTCAGTTCCGCCAGAGTATGTTCCAATTTTTCTTTCTTTTCCGTAAGTAAGATGTTTGCTTTTTTCCGCTGGCGGTTGTTCCTCCAGAATATGATCGCTATAAGTGCAAAAAAAGTCAGGAGCGTAATCAGCCCGTATAACTTAAGGCTATTTCGAAATCGGGCTTTTGCATCCTCAAGTGCTTTCTCTTTTTTTTCTACGTCTGAAGATACCTTTTGAAATTGCCGTCCTTTGTTTGCATTATTCACTTCTTCGTTGGCAGCAACCATCATCTTCATGTACTTATAGGCACTGTCTGCATTTATTTTGTCATATACCCCTGCCAGGAAACCGCTGGCAC
This sequence comes from uncultured Bacteroidota bacterium, assembly GCA_963766585.1. Taxonomy (GTDB): domain Bacteria; phylum Bacteroidota; class Bacteroidia; order Chitinophagales; family Chitinophagaceae; genus Puia. Next base: position 2,024,455 of record CAVYAV010000003.1, on the reverse strand, counting down.
CGACTTCAAAGTTCTTATACTTGTATTTTTGACTCATCATCAGCGCTCTTTGTGCATAGTAAATGCAGGAATCCATTTCTTTCTTCTTATAAAGAATTTCGGCGAGATTCTGATAAAATAAAACTCCGGCAAATGGTGCGTTAAATTTCTCAGTTACCTTAATTCCCTGCCTGTAATAATACTCTGCTGAATCATAATTTCCCCCCTTACTATAGATATTTCCGGTGATGAGACAAAGCCAGGGTCCGGGGTGTCGTTGATTCATTGGGTCTGCAAACATGGACTTTGCCTTGCCGGCATAATACAGCGCTGAGTCTTTATTGCCGGTATATAACATACTAAAAGACATACTAAAACGCGCCAGGCAAAGATCTTCGGAATATTCATGAGATGCCTCCAGGAGTCCCAACGCTGTACGAAAATATACTACAGCCTCTTTGTCATTTCCCGTCATGTTGTACACGTGTCCGATCAGCGAGTAGGCCCTGCCCATGGCAAATGACCGATGAGAAGGGAGTGTCTTGGCAATTTCAAGACCCTGGAAAGCTGCCTCCAGCGCTTCAGGATAGCTGGCAACCCTGTCAAGCGCTTCACCTTTGCATATGTACCCCAGCGCTTTGGCGGGTAAAGGATTTTCTTTGGATGAAAAATGGATAAGTTTGTCGGCATAGTACAGAGCAGAATCAGGATACAGCAGGGAATAATACCAGGCGAGCCGGTATAAGGCAATAGTCTTGGTACTGTCCTCTTTTGCATATAGAAACTCATTCTTTAAACTATCTGCGTACGATTGTTGGGCCTGGATCTGCACGAAAGAGAAGCAGGAAAAAATAAGCAGTAAAAATATTTTCATATTAAGTACAAATTATATAATCAATGATATAACGGCTCTGATCCTTCACCATGGGTACTTTCTACTTTTATTTTACTGCCATACGTCTAACCGATATAAACGCCCTTAATTACAAAACTAAAAATAGACACTTTCGCAAATACAGCCAAGTTGCAATCATTTCACTGTCAGCAACCATGATTGCAAAACAAGTTCTTCTTTTCAAACGGGGAATATAGGTCGCTTACGCTGACGATTTGAGGGATTTTATGTCAAACTACAGAAAACTGCACCATTTTTTCAAAATTCTGTACTTGCTGGCTCAATAAAAAACAGGTATGCAAGAGAATTTGGAACTACGATCTTTTCCTTTACAGGCGCAAAAATCGACATAAGAGATAGAATTAAAAAGGAAATTAACAAGAAGAAAAACGACCGCTAACATCGGGTTTTTTTGTCACTAATCCGTCACAAATTTCTCTGAAGTCACATTCAGATTTGCATTAGAAATCCCAATTGCATCAAAGGATTTTTTGTTCCCAGGGATGAAAATAAGAAGTGGCGAGTACCTTAATGAGAGGGTTATTTACTTTTTACCAATATGTCGCATATATCCAACTGAAACGACATTATGAATTATCAGGGTTTTTATACTTCCGTTTTAATTTCCATCAAAAGCGGACGTCCTAACGACAATGCAAAATGTATAACGCTAAACAACAGTAAATGTCTTATCAACCCCTTACCATAAGAGTCCGTGTCAGTGCTGCCAGTCTGCATTCCAGCCATTGGTCACGATCGTTCCCGAGGTCGACCCGTCGGCGGAAACCCACGAGATATCCTTTCTGGTTCCGGATAAAGAGGTATATGCGATCATGGTACCGTCGGCTGACCAGGAAGTTCTGGTATACTTGGCAGCGCCGGAGGTGATGATGGTGGTGAGACCACTACCGTCTGAGTTCATGACATCGACCTTCGTGTTGTAAGTATCATTTTGATCTCCACTAATTTTCGTAATCGAAAATGCTATGTTCATACTGCTCGGTGACCACCTCGGATATCGGTCAAAATAAATACCAGTATTGGCAAAGATGTCGCCCCAGAAGTACGTTAAATTAGTACCATCGGAATTGATCGTGTAAATTTCAGTCCCAAAATCGTAAGCTTTCCCGTCGCACACCAGAAGCAGCGTCCTTCCATCGGTTGACCATGACGGATCCTTTATCGTTCCGGGTTCCTCAAACAGTAGCGATGGTGACCCGCTTTCAGCACCGACGACCGACATGTTGGCGCTGTTATTACCAGTTGACGAATACGCAATCCTTGTACCATCTGGCGACCACGCCGGGTTTTGGCTATAACTTTGCAAGAACGTTCTACGGACGACGTTTGATCCATCTGCGTTCATGATGTAAATTTCAGGACTGCCGGTGCGATCGCTGACGAACGCGATGTGTGAACGGTCAGGAGACCATGCAGGCTGGTCATCCGTCCCCGCATCGTTAGTGAGACGACTGATGTTAGACCCATCGCCATTGCAGGAATAGATTTCTGCATTACCGTCGCGATCGCTCACGAAAACAATCTTGCAGTTTAGGCATGCCGGAGGTAGGTTCACCGCCATTACAGTTACCTGAATTGTATCTCTACCGGACAGGGCGCCTGTATCTGTCACTTTTAATTCAAACAAGTAAACTCCCTGCACCAAATCAATTACTGATGTTTGTGCTACATTAGCGTTTGTGATGTTAGAGGATGAAGGACCTGAAATTTTAGTCCACTGCCATCCACTGATCTTCCCATCCGGATCACTGGATTTGCTTCCGTCCAGCATGACACTATTGATTGGTAAAGTAATAGTCAAATCTGGCCCCGCCCTAGCTATAGGTGGTTTATCTGGCCCCGCCAAAGCTGTAGCTGGTTGGTTATGGTCTATACAATTTTCACATGACAACTCTTTTTGGCAAGAAGGAAAAAAGTAGGTCGCTAAAAGTGAAAAGGCAAGTCCATAAAATAGTTTTTTTTGCATTATAATAGATTTGAAAGCTGGAATACCATTTATAAAGGGAACGAATAAAGCAGTTAATAGAACCGCATCTGATACAGGGCTTAACCAGGTCCATCTAATTGAATAAAGCTATCTTCTGCCCAAATATCCGGAATCCGGTAATGAGTAACTAACGATTTTAACTGCCAGATCACGGTTCTGGCTTGCCAGTTGACAGTTTGTTCCGTAACAATCGCGGGAAAGCTTACTGTAGAACTCAAGGTTTGTATTTCAAAAACAGATGCTGATTCCCTGATTTCAAAAGACTTCCTGGTGCTCATCTGCATTGTTTCCCAGGTTGCTTTTCTACTGGCCTGGTGGGCAATTCGAAAAGGGCTTCAGGATTTTGCTTACCGTGTGGTAAAAGCAGCTACTGCCAATCCGTCACTAATTCCCCGTAAACCCACTGGAATCGCGGGACAGTACTTTTCGTATTGGGAAGTGATCATCCTGCGATATATCCGCGTTCCCTGCAGTGTACATTCATTCTCACAGCATTTCATTTATCATCGGGAAGAGAGACTGGTTATTTTATTTCGAACTTCGTAGCTTTGCGGCATTTAATAACACAGATAAAATAATTTACCATGTCAGTGAAGGATGATAAGATGAACCAGTTTGTTTCTGCGATGTTGAGCCTGACCAGTGCAATAAAAGGCGAGTCGGAGAATTGTTGTCAGTTATGCGGAGATGTCAATGAAAAGGAACTAATGATAATCGTCTTTGTAGGACAGAATAAAAGTGTCAAAATGAGCGAGATAGCAGATAATCTGAAAGCGCCATTAAGCACGCTGACAAGTATTGCAGATAAACTTGTTGCAAATAAGTTCCTGGTGCGTCATAACTCTGATGAAGACAGGCGCGTGGTGAAGGTTGGTCTAGGTGTAAAAGGTCTGGAATCTTACGAAACGTTTTTAACACGAAGGAAAACAAGGACAAAAAAAATCCTTTCCCGCTTTAACGAGAAAGAGCATAATGTATTGATCAACTACATCAGTAAACTTGCTGACGCAATAGTGGCTTAAAAATAAAGGGCAAAAAAATTTTAGCTATTAATTACGAATGTCGTAATATTGCATTGTCGAATTAAAATACGTTAAAGCATGCCTTTTGTATTGAACAATTAACTCATCAAATTCTTAAGCACATAACTTATTTAACTGCTTTAATTAAAGGATAAAAAAATGAACGAAAGTATATTAATAACCGGAGCAAATATTGGGCTTGGGAAAGAGACTGCCCGACAGTTAGCCTTGAAACAAGAAACAAAAAAGGTAATTCTTTTCTGCAGAAATCAAGTGAAAGCCGAGGAGGCAAAAAAAGAACTTGAGGAGAAAACGAAAAGAAAGGTTTTTGAAATTATTATTGGAGATGTTTCTGATGCAAATTCTGTAAGAAAAGCGGTAGAAAAAATAAAGGAACCTATTGATGCAGTAATATTAAATGCAGGTGGAATGGTGGGGAAAACGGCTGCGAAAATTACGCCCTCCGGAATGAATGAATTAGCTGCCACGAATATTTTAGGTCATGTAATTTTAGTAGAAGAATTAATAAAACATGATAAGGTGAAAAAAGCAGTACTATCAGTCAGCGCGGAAGCTGTACCAGGAGTAAAGATGCTTGGAATGAAACCAGTTGCAATGAAGACTTCTTCTGTAGATGAATTTGCTGCTGTTCTTGATGGATCATATTTTGGTAATAAATTCGATGTAACTCAGGCATACGGATATGTCAAATATGCAGCAACCATGTGGACCTTGTCAATGGCAAGAAAATATCCTGACATCAAATTTGTTGTTATGAGTCCCGGGAACACAAAGGGAACTCAGGCACCAAATAATTTGCCCCCGGCAATGAAATTTATGTTGAAGTATTTTATGATGCCTGTTGTATTCCCATTGATAGGGGGAATGGTGCATAAGTTAGAAGTAGGTGCAAAACGTTTTGTAGATGGCATTTCGGATGAGCGATATAAAACTGGCATTTTTTATGCAAGTAAACAGGGTAAGTTATCAGGGGATGTGGTTGATCAGAGCACGTTTTACACTGATTTAAAAAATACTGCATTCCAGGATAACGCTGATAAAGCAATTCACCGGTTTATAAAAGAGTAAAAATGAAAAAGCATGAAAACAAAGTCGCAGTTAGGTTTTCCGTTGCAATAAATTGCCATCGCCGAGCTCCAGACTGTCGAGCCAGTTGAAAGCAGAAAGGTAAATGTCGTTTACGGGGTCGTAGGCGTTTGTCTGACCCCTGCCGACTACCACCAGATCTGTAAAGTAAGAATAGTTATCAGAAGAAGGTCCGCCGTTATAGCTTGCGGAAAGTGTGGAATCTTTTATCACCCGTTTCTCAACATCATAATAGAAAATAAAAGGTGCCGGAATCGATATAGCTAACATTTCCCGAAGTATCATCATTGCGTGTATGAACGACAATCATGTTTTTGGATGAGTCGTATAAAAAATTTTCCTCGGCCCTGTAATGATTGTCTGGCGAGTAAGCAACAACACGGGTCACAAGTCTGGATGTATCAATAGCCGTTGGATTGGAAGTATTACTGCTCTTGGTGCAGGAATAAAGGAATAGAGCAGCAGTGATGGTTACCTGCACATTCTTCATAAAATGTGTTTATTGTTTTTCAAGTCTGAAATTCATGAAAAGTGCTCAAGGGATACAGCCACTGGAAGCGGATCCCCAGGTATTCTTCAGGAGTTATGAGTAATTACCTAACGGTGTATTGGTCACAGTCACTCGTCAATACTGTGGCCAGAGAAACTGCGTCGACGATCTGGAAATGGATACGAAATGTTGATCCTTCCGATGAGGCTGGTACATTGCGAAATAAATTTTCCATTCCATTTCCTAAGGCATCCGTGTGAATAGGTTGAGAAACCAGACCCTTACCTAATGTAAGCCAGGCCGTACTGGTGCAATCATTATCTGTTATGGGATTTACAGCCCTTTGCAGCAGGTAATCATGATTTGGTATAAGATTGAATACCCAGGTATCCAGTGTTATCGTCAGTGGAACATTCGGGTCCTGGCGAAACTTGATAAAGCCAAAATCAGAAGTTTTGCTGTCAATTTTCGTCGTCTCAACGGAATGAAGTTTGACATCGAGGTTATATAGACCCAGTTCGTCGGGTATAGTCTTGTCACAGGCAATAAAAGTGGTTATCAAAAATACGGTCAGGGCCAAACTGGCGGTAATCAATTTTGGAGAGATAATTCGCATAAAAAATAATTTTAAGGTTTAAAAATTATTATTCTGTATGTCGTAAGAAGAAAGAGCGAATAATAGGATACCGACACCGTATTTTCGGATTGCGTGAGATAGGATTAAACGAGATAGGATTAAAATTGTCGGAGCAGAAAAGTAAATATTTACTGAAAAGACGTACGAGTAAAAAAGGAAATGAGAAGTTATGACTTTTTTTTTGAATAAGTCAGGGAAATGAAGGAAGTTCTAAATAAAAAAAGTCCAGCTACCAAAATATCCTTAAAGTTGGATATTTCAGGAAGGCCTGAAATACTGCATATGGCCCATTCCTGCCAACAACCTGGTACATATTACAATGAAGGGCTGGTAGTCCTCCGGATTCCAGATAGATTTATGAGCAAAACAGGTTTGTAGTAACTTAGGGCCCAACCGCCAAACCTTTTCGAGGAATAATGTATTCGTATTTTATTAGTTTAGGATTAACCCTTGGGCTTTTAATGGTATTGCGTCTTTTTATATTTTATAAAAGAACCCATACCAATACGTTGATGCTGGCGCTGGCGATTTTATGTGTATGGCATAATGTATTGACCAGCTGGCTGAACGAAACCCGGTTGACCCTGCATTTCCCCTACCTGATGCGAACCGGCTTTTTGTCGAGTTACCTGATCGGCCCTTTTGTTTACATCTACGTCCGAAATTCGTTTTATCCGGGTACTATCTGGAAGAAGAAGGACTGGCTTCTATGGCTGCCATCGCTGTTTTATCTGATTGACCTTTTTCCTTTTTTTATCAGCAGCCCGGAACAAAAGATCGCGGTCTTTAATTCGAGTCTGAGCGATTCATCCCGGTATTTTGAAGCCAATGAAGGCTGGATTGCAATAAAAGGTTTTCATTTCACCTTTGTTTACATCTGGACTTTTATACTTCAGGTATTGCAGATCAGAATGATTATCCGCAACCGTAATGTCAGGGACGTGAAAGAAGATTCAGGGAATAAGCCTCTTTTTTGGTTTCTGGTTATTATCACATTATGTTATTTACCGCTAAGCCTGCCGGGTTTAATAGGCAGATTGTTGCATTTACCCTCATTCACACTGCATTATGTTAGTGTATGCCTCACGATCAATTTGTTAGCCACCACCTTATATTTGTTTTTCTACCCCCGCATACTTTATGGTTTCGGGCCAAGGCCTGCGATGGTCGACATGGTTGGTAATATTTCGGTAACAAACATAAACAGGAGTGCAGAGATTAAAAATGAGGAAAGCCTGCCGCCCCCTGCCTCCTCCAAAGGGTATATCAGAAATGCCGATTTTCTGGACATCATCGCAAAACTGGAAAAGTTTATTGCAGATAAGACGCCTTACCTTGATCAGCGCTACAGCATTCATAATCTGGCTGCAGATGTTGGAATCCCCGTTTACCAGTTATCCCCGATCATCAACCAGTATTACGCTGATAACTTTAGTTCCTGGATCAATAAATTCCGGGTGGATTATTTTATTTTGTTGTGGGAAGACAAGTCAAACCGGGAATTGACCATCGATGCCCTGGCCAGAAAATCCGGCTTCTCCAACCGGGTCACATTTATTAATGCATTTAAAAAGGAAAAAAACGTTACTCCCACCGTGTACCTGAAAAAATAGTTCCGGGTTTCAGGACTTCGATTGTAAAGAATCAACGATTTTTTACACGAATCGCCTCTCATTTGTAAACATTCGGTAATTGTTTACGAGTTGAGGTCCTCGTTACTTGGTGATGATGGCCAGCGAATATACATTTACCTGCACAAATCCCTAAAACCGTTAAAACGGCCCACGCCACGGCCCTGTCTTACAGATAACCCTTCATTCCGTTTATTAAGAAAAACTTATGAAGACGCCTATATATGGACAATTCTAAAATGCATTCCGACATTCTTAGTCAGATATTTGCCGACAATAATGGCAATATTTTGGAAAAATACAGAGAAAGTATAACGACCATCATGTTGGGCCTGGACATTTTGGAGGATGTGAGCGATTCCCAGAAAAATAAGGACCTCGTTCAAATTATCCGGCACAGCTTTGAGCGGGTATTTGAAATCTTTTTAGAGGATAAAAAAACGACCAGATAAATCAATCGTCACCAATACCCGGCAAACCCACTGGAACCGGCCTATGGTACTTTATCTATCGGGAACTGACTGCTATTTTTGTCTCGCTTTCATTAATCCGGTCGTAGAAATATAATTATCCGGTTGATAGGAAAGGTCCTCAAGAAATACTTTTTCAGCCTCATTATATTTCTTTTCTTTCAATAGCGCATTGCCCAGGTAATGTCTTGCGGGTACCAGCCAGTCGCGCGGTTCCTGGTACACCAGCGAATCTTCTGTTTCTGCCCCTTTTGTATAATAATAGATAGCCTGCGCTAAATGGTTCTCTTTTTCCGCAATGGTGCCCATTAATATATACTTCGCAATGGTTCCACCCGTTACCGGAGCATTAAAAGGCGTCAATACAACCGACATATCTTTTTCACGTAAAAGGGATTCCATGATGGCCAGTGATGATTTTGCCAATTCGGGATCCCCTGTATTGGCATATGCCATACCCCTTGCAAATTCCTGTATCAATGCTCCGTAATGAAAATGTTTACTAATGGAAGGTTCAAGCAGGATATTGTTCCATTTTTGAAAACTGATCATGGTAAGCTCAGGAGTCATATACATGTATTGTGCATAATTACCCATGGGATCTTCCAGGGACAAAAGTGCTCTGTCAATCGCATTCCGGCAATCCAGTGCGTCTTTGATAGCTGCCGAATAATCATGGGTATTCATCGAACAGGCAGCCTGCATATGACGATTGTGGTATTCATATAAAAAAACATTATTCACCACGCCGGGAAATAGTCTTTTGTAACTGTAATAATTTTTAACCGCTGCTTCATTTACTTTTACTCCTTTAGCATATTCGCCGGTTCTGATGTATATATGCGATGGCATATGCACCATATGTGAAAGCCCCGGCGCTAATCTGCCCAGACGGTCCGCACTTGCCTTTGCTTTCGAAGCAAAAGGAGATGCTTCCATAGTGTGTATATAGTAATGATTTGCGCCAGGATGTTCGGGGCTATAGGAAAGGACATTTTCCAGCACACTGATTAATTCCGGTGTCCATGGTTTTGGCCTGCCATCATGCTGCCATAAATCCCAGGGATGTAAATTCATCAGGGCATCCGCGTATAATGTTCCTATTTCTGCATCCGTAGAATATTTAATGTAAAGTGTTTTCATTTTATCCGCATACTCCTGATTAAGTGCGGCTCTTTCACGGGCGGAATCCGGGGAGTAATGCGACGACATCGCCTCTATCAAACCTCTTTCTTTTTCAGAAGAATTCTCCATAAACTGTTTTGCTTTGGAAACAGCCAGTAACGCATCCTTTGATGCCACATAAACACCGTCATTTATATTTGGTCCGTAAGCCAGGGCCACGCCCCAATAGAGTATAGCGGCGGTTGAATCAAAACTCAGCGCCTTTTTAAAAGAAGGCAATGCCTCCGGAATGTGAAACCCATAATAAAGATTGATTCCCTGGTTGAAATAAAATTGAGCACTGTCGCTGCTGCTGTTTATCTTCCACACATGTGAACCGGTTCCCGGCAAAGGAATCATATTCTGTATTTCCTCATTGGTAATTTGATAGTCTGACCAATCGGGTGTGCAACGCAATGAGGTTAAGCTCATTCTCTGCCTTAGTTTGCGATACATTTCATTCTCCGCTTCCCTGGCTGATCGTTCATGAATCTTTGTATATCCCATCAGCAGAAGGACTATAGCACCGATTGAAAGAAAGAAGAGTTTCAATGATCAATACTTTAATGGGTAGAGAAATAAAAAGGGAGCTATCACCGGGTATCAATTTACTTCATTAAAGGCAATTGTAGATAACTGGTATATTTACCGCCTGTATGCAGAATATGTACACCTTTGGAGAATAATTCAAAAATCACCGTTTTAAATCTTATTTAATCTGCGTTGCCAATCCGTCACGATGAGGAGCAATAATTTTAGATATTTTAAGAAAGCTTTATAGATTCGATTAACCGGGAAACCAGATCGAAGACTCTATATTTGTAAATATTCGTTAAGCTAACGATCCAGCCTGCCAGCAAACATTCTTTGGACCATTCAAAGAAAAGGGGCCACTTTCTAACAGGATGCACACTTTGCAGACTTTCAGGTTAATGCAAGGATGAAGGCACAAAGATTGTCGTTCAAAAAAACACAGAATAAATTTAAGTGATTACGCACCCTAGATATGAACCTAACTACCCGGAAGTTTTCTCCAAATTCAGTTGGAAAAGTTTGGAATATGAGGCGGATTTTGACCATTTTGACCCTGATTATTTCCTTTCATGCTGATGCCGGGACCGCGGTCCCAAAAATACCACTGATTCCGACCTTCATTACCAACCCACCCACGAGATATACCATCAACGGCACGGTTAAAGATAAAAAAACGGGTGAAGTACTGATTGGGGCAACGGTTTACCTGCTGGAAGTTTCAAAATCCGCAACAAACAGCAATAGCTATGGATTCTTTTCCATATCTGCGCCTTCAGGTTCATATAATCTGATTACCAGCTTCGCAGGATATCTGACCGATACAATGAAAATCCAGCTGGATCAGAACATCAGTACCATCGTAGAACTGAGTCAAAAAACGGCTGAACTGGAAGAGGTGGTGGTAAGTTCGAAGAAAAGAAATGAAAATGTAGTCAGACCGCTGACGGGCGTGCAGAAATTATCGGTCAGTGATATAAAAAATGTCCCGGTTATTTTCGGTGAAAAAGATGTGCTGAAGACCATCCAGCTCCTGCCTGGTGTTAAAGCGGCAGGAGACGGGAATAGCGGCTTCTATGTACGGGGTGGGGGCGCAGATCAGAATCTGATTCTCCTGGACGAGGCAACGGTTTATAATCCATCGCATTTTTTGGGTTTTTTCTCGGCATTTAATTCGGATGCCATTAAAGACCTCACCCTGTATAAAGGAGCGATGCCGGCTGAGTATGGCGGAAGGCTCTCTTCTGTGGTTGATATAAAGATGAACGATGGAAATAACAAGGACTATCACGTGAGTGGTGGATTGGGACTCATCGCTTCCCGCCTTGCCATAGAGGGCCCGATCGTCAAAGACCGGGGTTCATTCATTATAAGTGCCAGAAGAACCTATGCTGACGTTTTTCTCAAGTTGTCACACGATTCAACCATCAACCGGAACAGCCTTTATTTCTATGATTTAAACATGAAGGCCAATTATACTTTCAATAAAAATAACCGGGTATACCTGTCGGGTTATTTCGGGAAAGACGTGTTTGGTGTTGCCAGTCAGTTCGGTCTTGACTATGGAAACAGCACCGGCACGGTTCGCTGGAACCATATTTTTAACAGCCGTCTTTTTTCCAATACATCTTTTATCTACAGTAATTATAACTACAATATCAGTATCACTTCCAACGGGAACGATCTGCTTTTGAAATCAAAAATTGAGGATGCTTCATTAAAACAGGACTTTCAATACTATTTAAACAGTACAAGTAAATTAAATTTCGGTTTCCAGGTTACCCATCATACCATCAGTCCGGCCGTATTGAATGCATCTCCGGGTTCTAACTTTAACCCGATTAATATTCAGAGGAATTATTCCTTTGAAAATGCCGCGTATATCAGTCATGAATATGCGGCATCCGATAAACTCCGGTTCAATTATGGGCTTCGGTTTTCTTCCTTTATACAAACCGGCCCGGGTACCTTTAATAACTACGACAGTGCCGGAAATATAATCCAAAGTAAAACCTACGAACAGGGACAGGTAGTTTCGAGTTATTATAATCTGGAACCTCGTTTTTCAGCAAGTTTTCAGATGAATGACAACAGTTCTGTGAAAGCATCGTACACAAGGAATGTGCAGAACCTTCATCTGCTTTCCAATTCGGCTACCAGCAACCCCACCGATCTCTGGATACCCAGCAGTCAGAATGTTAAACCGGAAATTGCGGATCAGGTATCGCTTGGCTACTACCGGAATTTCAAAGACAACAATTACGAATTTTCTTCAGAGGTGTACTATAAAATTATGCAAAACACCATTGACTACCGGAACGGTGCCCAGTTGCGGGCAAATGCCAATGTGGAATCGCAATTATTATTTGGTCATGGCCGGGCCTATGGTCTGGAACTTTTCCTGAAAAAGAAAACAGGCAGGTTCACAGGATGGATCAGTTATACGCTGTCAAAGACTGAAATACAAATCAACGGGATCAACAATAACGACTGGTATCCGGCAAAACAGGACCAGGCGAACAATATCGCACTGGTAGGAATATATCAGCTGAATAAAAAATGGACCTTCTCTGCCAACTTTGTATATAATACCGGCGCACCCGCCACATTTCCGAGTGGTAAATACAGTGTGAACGGACAAACTACTTTTTACTATACGGAAAGAAACGCATACCGTATGCCGGATTATAACCGGCTGGATATTGCTGCTACCCTGCAGGGAAAGAAACATAAAAAATGGGAGGGTAGCTGGACTTTTTCGCTTTATAACGCGTATGGACGGGAAAATGCATATGCAATTACTTTCCGGGATAATCCGGACAACGCTTCGCAAACGCAGGCTGTGCAGTTGGCTTTATTTCGCTGGGTTCCGTCTGTTACGTACAACTTTAAATTCTGACCATGAAAAAATTTAAAATATACCTGCTCCCTTTTGTATGTCTGTTCATCTGTTCATGCACAAAAGTAATCAGTGTGAATCTAAACGACGCGAATACCAATATCGTTATTGAAGGGGTTGTGGACGATAATCCAGGTCCTTACCAGGTGAAGATTTCCCAGACGGTTAACTTCAGTGACCCGAATGTTTTTCCGCCGGTGGCGGGAGCAACGGTCACGATTACCGATAGTGCTACCGGTATAACGGATAACCTGGTTGAAAATAGTGCCGGATTGTATACCACCCAAAATCTTCTTCAGGCGCAGTCGGGTCATACCTATCAGCTCTACGTTTCAGCAAATGGTAAAATTTATACAGCCTCATCCACAATGCCCGAGCCAGTGGTCCTGGATTCGGTGACGTTTTACAGCACGAGTGCTTTTGGAACAGACCGCACAACCGCTGTAACTAACTTCCAGGATCCGGCAGGAGTCGCCAATTATTATACGTTTACGGAGTTTGTGAATGGCAGGCAGATCAATCAGACTTTTAATTTCAGCGATCGTTTATCCGATGGCAGATATCTCAGCCTGCAACTGTTCAATGACAGTACCTATGTTCAATCGGGAGCCAGCGTTCAGGTAGAAATGCATTGCGTGGATCAGGCAGTGTGGAGTTACTTTAACACACTTGGCCAGGCCAGGGGTAATAATTCGCAGTCCGTTTCGCCTTCTAATCCCATAAGTAATATTTCTAATAATGCCCTGGGTTATTTCAGCGCACAAACGGTACAAAGCAAACAAGCTGTTTTCAATTAATTGCGGGTGCATCATATAAACGCAAAAACCTCCGGTTTTATCCGGAGGTTTTTATCCCTCTAAATATATCCCTGAGAGGTTTGATCTGGTTAAGCGTGTATTGCTTTTTTTACGGAAGAAATTGCGGCATCGATATGAAAATATGCCCGCTCCTGGAGTCCCTGTGCGAAACGGTTATCCTCATCCTGACCCACATCATGCCGGGCTTTACGAAGATAATCCAGGGAAACATGTAAACGGCCATCGTGTTCATTGCGTTCGTCTACCGGCGGATGATCTTCAATGTTTTTTCCGTCTTCTATCGAGGCCTTCTTAATTTCTCCTATCGCCGCATCGATCTGTTTAACTGCGTCGATTTCGTCGACGGTGCGTTCCCAATTGCCCGGACGATGTTCAATCATCCAGCGGGCGGCCCGCAAATCAGAAAGGGCATGAAGATAATATGGATGTTCGCTTTTTTCAACTTTAACCGACGCGCTGCATGCAGCACTTGTAAAAAAAATCAATGCTATTCCGACAATAGATGCTAATCGCATAAATAAAATTTTAATTGGGTAATGGACTATAAAATGGCACAGTCGTTTAATCTAAAACTGATTATTTTATTAAAAATTGTCAGCCGCCTTTGCAATAACAAGTGCTTAACGCACGGGGTTTGGTTAACAACCGATTATCTGAAGCTGGCATCATTCTTACACTTGTCCCTATACGAAATGGATTCAATTCATTACCCGTTATTCCGTACAAATAAAAAAAACAAAATGAAAAAATTAATGACATTAATGATGATTGCTGGTTTGTTCACAACCATTCAAACGAAAGCGCAATTTGCAAAAGGAACGATTATGCTTGGTACAACCATCGGGAGCACAGGTTATAGTTCGGCAAACAGCGATTATGGGTATGATGCAGGAACGTTGAAAAATACCGGTACAAATACATTTACATTTAGCGTAGGACCGCAGATCGGTGTTTTTTTATCTCCCCGTTTTGTTTTGGGTGCTACACCGGCTTTTAGTATCAACACCAGCCATGCAAGCTCCAATACAACAAATACCAATAACACGACTTCGGGAAATACAACGAATACAACCACAACAACGGTTACACTCGGACCCTTTGCGCGTTATTATTTTACGTCTTTAACCGGCAGCAATTGGTTTTACGCACAAATAAACGGAGCCGCTGGTACGGGCAATGGTAATACAACGGGGAATAGTTATAGCGCTGCTTCGCTCGGTAGTAGTGACGGGAAAGTATCCAATATTTTTACCTGGAATGCCGGAGCAAGCGTTGGGCTTACACATTTCTTTTACAGAAGAATTGGAATGGATATCGCTCTTGGGTATAGTTATAGCCATGTGCATAATTACGATATCAACAATTCCTATTCAACCAGTAAATCTTCCGGAAACGAAACCATCACAACAAATAATTACACATTGAATACGGCGACGAATGGCATTACACTGGGTGTCGGTTTTCATTGGTTCCTGAAAGGATAATATAGAAGAGGGCGGGATGGGAAAATAATGGACAAGGGTAATCGTCTTATCCGGTTACACAAATTACTGGATATTTAAAAGTAAATTTGGTTTAACCAACCAATTTGTCAGATGATATTCGAACACAGCCTTTTGGCCTTCAAACAGGATATTGAACATCGTGGATTGTTGGATTGGCTCGAAGCGCATACCTCTTTTATGCGACCGCTGCACAGGTATTATGGCATATTGGAAGTGAATCATGAAAACCTTCTTTTTTCCGGGAAAGATGAAAAGGCCGGAAGCTCATATGATTTAGTAGTTAAAATATCTGAGATTACCGGAATCCACTTAGGTTATGATCATACTTTTAAGAGAATTGAAGATCGCTCTTTAGGTATTTTTCATTTTGTTCCCTTACGAATAGACTTTATGATGAAGGGGCAAGAGGAGAGTATATATGTCTTTGCAAATTATTCCAGTCTGATTCGTCATTCCGATAATCAGATGCTTTTCGATGAATTGAATTCCATTAAGCCTCTTGCAATCAAATAAGTGATTCAGCGGGTCAATAATTCGATTGGCGGACAATTAAAACGCAGTAATATATGGCTCTCCTGATTTATGGCGTAAAAGAAATACCAATAGGGGTAGATGAATTTTTAATAAAATGCCCTTCCTGTGAAAGGCATAGTTGGGCAGACATTATGGTTGTGAGCCACTATATGCATATATATTACCTGCCCTTCTTCCCAACGGATAAGGACGCCAGTATTTTTTGCAAGACTTGCGGGTTAAAAAGAATTGGAATGCCATTTGATCAAAATTTGATTAGCAATTATCAGGAGGTGAAAAATAAATATAAGCACCCCCGGTTTACTTATGCCGGCCTGGCAATTATTATCCTCATAATTGTATCTGGAATTATAGCCGCTATATCTTAGAATAATTTACTACTATCTGACTCCTTTTTCGCGGAACTAATGAGCTTCGGCTGGTCGTATAATATTGTTGTTGGACTGGTTTGATATTCCACAAATAATACAACCGTGTCCTTCACAGCAGTGTAGATAAAATCTCTAAGTGCATGCGTTCTAAATTTTGAACCAGGGCCCTGCGAATTATAGCCCTTTTACAATCGCCAGCGACTTGTCAACATGCTCAGTAGCTGAAATATGGTCGATTTCTGATGAAAAGACGGCTACAATTTTACCTCCTTTATCAATAACAAAAGTGGTTCGTGGAATGAAGCCGTGCGTGAGGTCCTGGCCTTTAAGATCTTTAATTCCAGCTTTTGCAGCTCCCATGGTCAGGCCATATTTTGCTGCAATTTCGCCGCTGGGATCTGAAGCCACGGGGAACTTGCCTGCACAATATTCCGGATCGGCAGAAAATGTATTTAGCCGTTGAATATCGTCTGCAGATACACCGATAATGGTAGCCCCCGCCGCGGTAAATTTATCCTTGGTTTCAGCGAAGGCATGTGCTTCTGCATCACAGCCACCGGTATAGGCGGAAGGATAGAAATAGACGACAACGGGCCCTTTGGCGAGCGCGTTTTTTAATGAAAAATCAAATGTACTGCCGGCCAGGCTGGCTTTGGCAGTAAATAAAGGCGCTGCATCTCCTTTTGACAACATCTTCGGTTGGGCAAAGCCAGACGCGGCTATCAGAAGGGAAAAGCTGAAAATCAAATAAAATAAGCGACTATATTTCTTAAACATGGCGTATCGTTTTTATCGTTAATGAATGGCGCGCCATCAAATTTACAACAGTCCTGAGGAAACTGATTTTTTGAACTATACCGGCGGTCATAAGCCGGGCGATTTATAAAGTCTTTTTTAAATTAAGTTCAATCTGAAATTGTTTTAAGATAGAAGGATTCCTTTTATTGAACGATGTACTTACCTGACAGGTCTTCAGAACTTTCTAAACTGGTTTCTAGGTTTTTAAATTCAGCACTTCTTTGAATTGAAATGGTCACCTGCAAATCGCCCATGTTGATATTGGAAATCTCGTAGTAGTTGCCCCAGTTTTTTTTACTGAATAACCTTTGCAAAAAGGATGGTTTGAATTTTCTTAAAGAGAGTTTTAAATCGATTTTACCGATTTGTAAGGCATCTGATGTTAGATCAGATAAGTCATTTGAGTGAGTGTGATAATAGTAGGTCTGAGTCAGGTTGAAATCAATATCTGCCCGAAAAACTTGATCTGTGAAGTGTTTTACGTATTCTTGAAATTCAATAGCTTTTGTCATTTTATACTTTAGTCAGTTTAGTATTCACAGATCATTTTGATAATTTTTTTATTTTTAAGTGCTGCTCTTTACCGTAAATGAATTGGTTAGGAAATTAAGCACTTTCGCAAGTCCTTCGGGCACGGGAGCCTGGCTTGCATGAACGGTAATTTCAAGGAATCCGCTTCGGTTCATAGTAGATTCCTGTTTTGATGTACTGCTGATATGACCGCTTAGACTAACACTCCAAAAAGCCAGACCAGCTTTGCCCGCAAGTTCGGCTCCTTTGTCATTTTGTGTTGAATTGGAAAGTGTCTGTGTTACTTCATATTTAAAGTCGATAGTCAGGCTATCTATTTTGAGGTTTGGGATCGGAAGTATGGAGAGGAGCGGGGCGCTTACATTCACTTTTTGTATCGTTTGACTGTTTGCAACGCCGGTAGTTACTTCGGAATTAAAATTGACCATCATTGGCGTATTGTCTTTGTCATGATCAATGAATGAATTGATAAAATCAGAAGTGGCAACTGCAGATGCCTTTTGGGCTTTAACAGCAGCTAACAAGGGCTGTGCAATGATCACGTCTAATGGAAGTGCCTGAAAGTCAGCTGCGGGAAATGCGGTTGGTAGTGGAGGAGGAGTAGTGTCTGCCATATTATTTGGTTTATTTTTTAGTGAATGGTATTTATGGAGTTTCAGGTCCCGGATGTGTTGTAACTAGTGTTTGCTTTGTCAGGTGCGTCAGCAAATTATCAAGTGCTGCAGGTATGGGGCTTTTACTTACTTTAATGCTGATATCAATAGACGTGCCCTGGCTGGATTCAGTTTTGGAGTCGGATCTGGAGGTTATGTTCCCTTTCATGCTAACCGGATCTTTCACGAGGAACCATGGTCTTTTCCCGGTGTCCTCATCACCTCCCGATTTTCTGGAATCCTGTGTTTGCTGATGGTTGTCGATATATGTAATATTCATTCCGAATTTGAATTCGCCGGAATCAACAGATAAAGCGTTGACAGGAATCAACGCCAATGCGGGAATGCTGATGTCATATTTAACTTCCTTTCCATTCGTATCTATTGAAGTTTGGCTAAATGGAATGTAGAAAGGTTTATTCTTCGCCGGGTCATTTAGGTCAGCTTCAACTGGCCTCTGAGTATTCTCATCATATTGGATATCTGGGTATCCAATCTGCAGTATTAAATTTAAGAATGATCTTGCCGCATGAATCTGGGCTTTGAATAATGCATCAAGTGGTGACAAAATAGCCTGTGATAGAGAAATGACGGATTCATTGGCTTTGCCCGGTGTAAACCCAGGAACGCTGTCCTTACCTCCTTTACCTTTTCCTTCAGCTGCCATTCTATTTTTTTTTGGAATTAAGAAGAAACGCCCAGAACCTTTTTTGCTTTATTATAATAAATAATTCGCTGATTTAACCCAATATAACCACCGTTAATTTTGTGGGTAATTTCCTTAAAGTTTGCTACATCCGCATAGTTGTTCAAACCGTTTGCTTTCCACTCTTCACATGCCGATTGAATGGCATATTTTGCTGTTGCCAGCAGATTGGGATTTGATACAAAATCAACAGAAGTTAAATTTTGCATTTTTTTGTAAAAAGATTTTCCTGTTCCGTTAAACCATCCCCGACCGCGGTAATTATAGCCATCGCCTGTTTCCGGACTACCATTCCCCATTCTATTGGCGTAAACATTATTTCCCAATTTTTCCGGCTGATGTTCGTATGGAATTGCTGCTTCAAGACTATGAAACCGACTGGGCCAAACCTCTATGATTCGGGGTGCGGAATAATTCATATTCTCAGTAAGTTGATGCAATTCGTTGCTCTCATGGGCGCCCTGTGCAACAAATGCGGCTATTCTAAGAGGCGTGTTGATCTTATACAACGGTAATTGTAGATTGAATTCAGTATAAAATAAATTCAGTTGTTTTGAAGGCGCATTTGGCATCATTTCCTTCAAATGCATTAATGACACCGTTTCAGAATTATCATTTCCAGGTTTTACAAAAGTCATGTCTCTGGTAACTTTAATTTGGATCTTCTGAATGCCAACGGACTACTTTAAAATTCTAGTTCACAACAACTATTCGGAGCTTAACAGAGAAAGATGTTTTGCGGAGAGACGGAGAAATATGTCTTGTGCAGTTAAATGTCCGGCTAATTTTTCAAACAGACCATGTTTCGAAATTGACGTTTGCAAAATACCGTCAAAACACGGGTCAATAACCCCCGTCTTTTAACGGTAAACGCGAATTCGAATGCCTGGTTGTATATGTTCTTCCTGAGACTTTCATTTTCATTGTGTAATGCGCTGAGCTTCGCACCTGCTTTTGAATTGCGGGTGACTAAATTGATTTACTAATTTAGTCCAGCCATTTAGGGGGCTGGTACATTAAAGCTGTAATTTCGAGGTACTTACAGATATATAGACGAATACTAATATTCCTCCCCTACAGAACGCGGACTATCCTTTCGAAAGCTTTTCCTGGAATGAGATTTTAATTATTAAAAATCTAAATATGGAACTGGCGTTTAGCATTGGATTACTGGCAGGAGCTATTTTTTTCATCGATGCCTGGGGACCTTCAAAAGAAGGAACGACTTTTCTTGAAAGCAGACGTTTCCGGGGACTTTCAATTATTATTACGGGCGGCATTATAACACCAGTTGTTGACAAATTGAGAGGAAATTCTCAACTTCCTTTTTTTCTCGATTATCTCAAGGGTTGCGTTATGGGGTGGTTCCTGCTTTTTATATTAGGACTTTTACTTTATGCAATATGGGTACTGACAAAAAACGCCAAAAAACCATGGAAAGAACGAACAGGCGAATATGCATTTACTGTCCTTGATTTTATCTATCTGGGTATTTCGGATAACCCTCATCTTAACAATGAACGGGATGCAAAAATAGAGGTCGCCAAAGTGCACAATGTGGCTTCCTTAAGAATAATTCAGGCACAACTGGAAAATCAGGACACAACACCCCGTGGATTGGATAAAAATCGGGATGCGCAAATTTCGGTCAGTGAATATGTCGAATCCTTAATTTCTTCCAAATTTGAAAAATATTACAATTTCTATGACTGGTATTATAAGGCCGTTGTCGAATACAACCGTGGTGAATACGAAAGAACTATAACGTATATCAAAAATGCATTGGAAAAAGAAGCGAAATGGGAGGATAAGGCAGAAGCTTTGTTGTACATGGCGCTTTCCTATGATGAATTGCATATGACGGAGGAGGCTATAAAGTACTATGACCGGATTATCAATGAATATCCTGATTATTCAAATTTATATTTGATTTGGTACGATAAAGGGACCAATCTATACGAAAGAAGCATGTATAAGAAAGCGGCCCATGCTTTTGAACAGGGGATACTTTTGAATGCAGAAGATGGGGATTTGAACTATAACATGGGTCTCAATTATGAAGCATTGAAAGATCATTCTAAGGCATTGTCCTGTTATGAAAAGACTTTGCAAAAAAGTCCTGACGATCCCGATGCATGGAGAAGAAAAGGAGAAATGCTTCAGGAACTGGACCGTTATGATGACGCTTTAATTGCTTTTAACGAAGCGATAAAAAGGCATGAGGATGAGGACGTATGGTTTAGTAAGGGGGAGGTTCTCCAGGAATTAAAACGATACGATGACGCGATCGATGCTTATAAAAAGACATTGACTTTTGATGCGCATGACACCAACACCTTATTTAATTTGGCAACCGTTCTTCAGAATAAAAAAGATTATACGGGTGCTCTTGACTACCTGAACCGTGTATTGGACATCACTCCTGACGATGTTGACTCACTTTATCAAAGAGCTTCTATCTATGACGACATGGAAAAGTATCCTGAGGCTTTGGCAGATTTTGAAGCTTGTATCGCAATAAAACCAGATGATGCAGATATTTGGTTTGACAAAGCCGTAACCCTCGAAAAAATGGAGGAACCTGAAAAAAGTCTCAAAGCCTTTCAAAAGTCTATTTCGCTGAATAAATCAGATCCTGTAACCTGGTTTCGAAAAGGATCACTTTTGGAAAGTATTGGAAAACAAGAAGAAGCTTTAAAAGCTTATGAAAAGGCCATTGAGATAAATCCTAATTATTTTGAAGCCTGTTATAATATTGCCACCCTTCAGGCTTTTCGAAAAGAATATCCCAAAGCTTTAGAATCATACAAACATGTAATACAAATTAATCCTAAAAATGCAGATACCTGGTTTAGTCTCGGAACTGTATATGAAAATATAAAGGAGTACGATAAGGCACTGGAAGCCTATAATAAGTCACTATCGTTGAATGAGGCTGAAGCGGAAGCCTGGTACAATAAAAGTGTGGTCCTCAAAAAATTAGGCAGGGATGATGAATCAAATAAATCACTTGAAAAGGCTACCAGTATCGACCCTGATATACTAAGTAAAAATAAGACGGAATGATTTATTTGGGAATCCCATACTTCGAATTACCAAACCTGCTAAATCAATAAAGATGGACATTACGCCTTTGAAAGATATTTTACCGAACAATGTATATGCACAACTTCCTGATACAAATGCGGAATTTGGAATAGATGACGAGTTGAAGCTAGCCCATTTCCTTGGCCAGACTGCCTACGAAAGCAATCATTTTAATGCTGTCCGGGAAAATCTAAAATATAGCGCAGCTGCTTTATTGAGGGTATTTCCGAAATATTTTGACAATGACTCCTCAACAGAATATGCCTATCAGGAAGATAAAATAGCCAATCGGGCATATGCGAATCGCCTCGGAAATGGAGATGAAGCGAGTGGGGACGGATATAATTACAGAGGCAGAGGATATATTCAGCTAACGGGAAAGGATAATTATCAAAGGTTTGGGAATTCCATCGGTCAAGACACCGTTACAAATCCGGACCTTGTGGCCACGAGTTATCCACTTCTTTCAGCTGCTTATTTCTTTCGGAGCAATAATATTTTTGCTGTATGCGAACAGGGAGCCACTGTAGATACAGTTACTGCAGTAACTAAACTGATAAACACGGCAAAAATCGGATTGGCGGACAGAGTCAAATCATTTAATAAATACTATATCCTGTTAACAAGTCCCGCTGGTAATACTGCTGCATTTGTCAACAATTTTCATGAGGCCAGAATTGAGGAACTGGAAACGGAAAATGATCAATTGAGAAGGGCGCTGACAACACAAATAGTAAAAGGAACTTGGCGAAAGAAATCAGTTTAGAAAAACGCCGGATCAAATATTCAGGAAACCAATTTTTGAGTTCAAGTAAAGCCTTCAAAATCATCTTCACCTCAACCTAAGCCGGTAAGCAATCATGATTTTAAAATAGAAATTATCCTGGTTGTTCCATTGATAATTTATTTCATGGTAGGGCCCGGACCTTATTTTACGCAATACAGAATGGCCGGCTTCCAGATTCAACAAAGTATTTTTGCCCAGATAGGTGTCGAAAAATAAGCCAAGCTGGTTTTCATCAATTCGTATATAATTATTTCCGGAATCGTGATAGGAATTGGTGAATGTGCGGAATACGGCTCCTGTATAGAAATGCTTGTTTAATTTATATTCGTAGGTTAACGAAGCAGGCAATACGCCAAAAAGGGATTCTCTTTCATTGATCTGCCAGTCGATTCCGAGCAGTGGCATAAAAAACAGCCCAAAAAAATCTCCGTTTATATAAGCACCTATTTTATAAGTGAGTGTTGCAGTTTTTTTATAACTGGCTATTACGGCGCCTCCGATCTGACATTCGCCGGACCAGTTAACGTCCGCATCATTCATCCGCAGGATAGCCATGGTAAGCAGATTCCAGTTAGAATGACCGATGGGCACTAGTAGGGAGACGGGAAGGGCGAGCCCGTAATGGAAGCGGTTAAAGACATGCACAGAATCTGCACTTGTTTGCCATCTCTCAATAAAAGGGGTCAGCACAATGGCGTCTTTTTTATCATTAAACTGAAAGGGGGCACTGAAGGAAATATTGAAATAGTTAAGGGGTGACGCAACAGGGTCCTTAGTCGAGGGAGCCTTGGCCGGACTGCTGATATACCGCATGCTGACCAGATCAATATATGGCTGGCACCGGGCCCCGATTGAAAAAAACAGGAGGCCCATAGTGATAAAATAAAGATGGAAGAATTTATTTTTCATTTTTAAAAGCCGCTGTTTTAATCCATCTGTATAGATGACGAATCCCTGATTTATAGTGAACAAGGATGAATTTTATAAAATAATATGTACAATCGAGCTGGAAACACTGGATACCGAAGCCGCAATCACAAATGCCCCTATAACAGCCACGGGTATGAGCGACAGGCCGATAATACTGGTCGTTCTTGATTTTTTATCAGCTTTTTTGTCTGATCCGTAAGCATCTGCCTGGTAAATATGATGAATAGCCAGTTGGATATGTCCATTTTTTTCAACCGAATCCTGTGTATACAAATGCACTTGTGAAAAGACGATCCCTGCATCTTTTTTCTGAAACTGGTTTCCCTCGTCTGCGTTTGGAATCCGGTATTTGTCATATTTTTTATTTAATAATTCCCGGTCACCCGATATCATTTCGCTATCCACTTTAACATTGTTAAGCGCAAATACTTCTGTGGGTGTATGCACAATAAAATATTTCTTTTCGTCATCAAATCCTTTAAGTACGGAAGAATCCACCTTTGCAGCCGAATTGGTTTGATAAAAATGCTGGAAACAACTGCTTTGACTGATGGCGAGCAGCACCAGGACGATATAGTTAATGAAACGCTTTGAATCGTTCACTCGTATCGCATGTTTATTTATCTGTTTCATATCTTTTGATTTTATTGAATTAGTTGTAAAAAATTCTTTTAGATTTTGCCGGATTCCTCCGTATAAACTTGTTGAGTCAAAACTATTATCAGTATGGGCCTGTTCCTAATTGGTTCCTGCCTCCTGATTCTATTTGTAAGTGGGATGTGCAAACCCGGGATCCTGGGAGACTTCAGGCGGTCATTTATTACTAAAAATGATTCAAGCGGACTGATGGTTTGCGAATAATGCAAAAAATAAGAAGTCTGTCAGGCAGTTTTTGCTAAAATGGAGGGGATTGAATCAATCGCCTGCTGACCTGTTATTTTTCATAACTTGTATATTACAACCAACCCCCTACATGTCACAGACCCGGCAATTGGCAGCGATCTTATTTGCAGATATTGCCGGATACACAGCGTTGATGGAAGCAGATGAGGTGCATGCCTTCGCCATCCGGGATAAATTTAAAAAGGCACTGGAATCCGAAACATCTCTCCACAACGGACATATCATCAAGTTCAGCGGGGACGGAGTGCTCTGCAGTTTCGACAGCGCGGGAGAATCTGTCCGCGCCGCCATGGGTATTCAGTCTGTTATGCAGCAGGAGCCTAAAGTCCCTTTGCGCATCGGTATCCACCAGGCCGATGTGGTTTTTGAAGGCGGGGACGTACATGGCGATGGCGTAAATATCGCCTCGCGACTGGAATCCTTTGCGGTGCCCGGCAGCATTTTTATCTCCGCCAAAGTGCAGGACGATATTAAAAACCAAAAAGATATTCTTACCCAGTCGCTGGGAAAATATGCACTCAAGAATGTAAAGGAACCGGTGGAGATCTTTGCTGTCAGCAATGCCGGTCTCGTCGTTCCCCGGAAAATGAAACTGGAAGGCAAGGGGAAAAAATACAGTCCGGGAAGATCCGCTGCCGGACTGAAAAAAACAGTCCTGATCCTGTTTATTGCCGGAATTGCCATCGCCGGCACCGGGTTTTTTGTGGTGCGTCCGATGATGAAAAAATCCTATGCCCGCAACGAGCTGATTCCGGGAATAAAAGACCTGGTTAATAATAATGCCCGTCCTCCCACGGCCGCTTATGAACTGGGCCTGGAAGCGGAGCAATGGATACCCGGAGATTCGGCGCTGACTAAATTATGGCCCATCATTGCTTCTACGATGTCTATCCAAACCGAGCCCGCCGGGGTGGAACTGGTTTGGAAGGATTATAATAAACCCGGAGATCCCTGGCGCAGTGCAGGTACAACGCCCTTAAAGGACCAGCGTTTTCCCCGCAGTTATCTGCGGATAGAATTCCGTAAGCCGGGTTATCAGACGATTGAATTTGCTGGTCCGGGGGCTTATACCAGACTCGGTCCGGAGCTCGCCCACCTGAAGATGGACGCGGTTGGAACCCTGCCTAAAAACATGGTGCGTATTCCCGCGAAAACAACCCTGGTAAATCTGGTAGGACTGGAAAGTCATGGGCCGAAGAATGTTGGTGAATTCCTGGTAGACAAATACGAAGTAACCAACGCAGAATATAAAATCTTTATGGAAGCCGGCGGATACACAAATCCCCTGTTTTGGACTTCGCCGATTTATTCCAATGGGAAAACGATCCCGTTATCTGATGCCGTGAAATTATTCGTTGACCGCACAGGCCGGACCGGACCGTCTACCTGGGAAGCGGGAAATTACCCCGACGGTCAGGACCAGTATCCGGTCACCGGGGTTTCCTGGTACGAAGCCTCTGCCTATGCTGCATATGCAAAGAAAAAACTGCCTACCGTATTCCATTGGACCGCGCTGGCCGAACCATCGCGCACCGAATTCATTGTACCGCTGAGTAATTTTAATGGCAAATCGACTGTTCCCGTGGGAAGCCTGGCGGGTTTCAGCAGCTTCGGGGTTTATGATCTCGCCGGGAATGCGCGGGAATGGTGTTCTAATGCAAGCAGCGATTCGGGGAAACATTATATTCTCGGAGGGGGTTGGAATGATCCAACCTATTCTTATAATGACGGATACAATCAATTCGCCATGGACCGGAGTGTTGCCAATGGTTTCCGCTGTTACCAGGAATTACCGGGAGATACTACCACCGCTTCACTTACAAAACCATTGGTCATGGCTTTCCGGGATTACACCAAAGAAAAACCGGTGGATGATGCCACGTTCGCCATATTTCTTCGCCAGTTCAGTTACGACAAAACGCCGCTGAATGCAAAAATCGATTCCTCTATGGAATACGAAACCTGGACGGCAGAGAAAATTTCTTTCGATGCGGCGTATAACCACGAACGTATGGAAGCCTGGATTTTTCTTCCAAAAAACAGCAAACCACCCTATCAGCCCATCGTTTTTTTCCCCGGTTCAGGAGATATCTATGCAAGGAATTATGATCCGGTGAGAGCGGTTTTCCCTGTGGATTTTCTAGTGAAAAATGGTCGCGCAGTTATTTATCCGATCTATAAAGGAACCTGGACCCGGCACGATGACGGACTGAAATCTGACCTTCAGGAAGAAACAATTGCCTACAAAGAGCACGTGATCATGTGGGCCAAGGACCTGGGCCGCACGCTCGATTACCTGGAAACGCGTAAAGATATACAGGCGGATAAATGTGGTTTTCTCGGCTGGAGCTGGGGCGGATTTAATGGCGGTATCATGCCCGCGGTGGAGAAAAGATTCAAGGCGATTGTTCTGAATGTAGGGGGAATGGAAATGGAAAGAGCATTGCCGGAAGTGGACCAGATCAATTATCTGCCTCGTGTGAAACAACCCATCCTGATGCTCAACGGCATTTACGATATGTTCTTCCCGATAGAAACATCCGAAAAGCCCATGTTTGCACTCCTGGGTACACCGGTCGAAGATAAAAAGAACATTATTTATGCATCAGGACACCTGGTACCCCGCACCGATTTCATGCGGGAAACCCTGAACTGGTTTGATAAATACCTGGGACCCGTAAAATAAACGGATCGTTTAACTGGACAAAAACCTCAATAGCATAATCAAAGCTGACACCTCCAGTAAACGAATTGGCGATCAGAACTAATAGCCGGCCTGAACAAAAGTTCAAAACCACATTCTTTTAATTTATCGTGATTGAAATAGTCTGTATGCGTTTCAAGAATAAGCATTTTTATTTTTTTCAGATCTTCGGTACTTGCTTCGTTAATTATTAAATCTTCATATCCTTCCAGATCCATTTTGAGCAGAAAGACAGGTTTGTCGAGCGTATTTAGATATTCGAAAAGATTTACTGTTTCAACAGTAACGTAAGGGTTGGAATTGGGTAGTGAAGTCCAACGTCCGCTCCAGTCCTGCTGGTCCGGTGAATAAAGGTCGAGTGTTCCTTCCTTTATATCGACGGCTTTGTTTTGTGGTAAGATATGACCATACCTGTCCGCATTTTTTTTCAAGTAATAAAAACTTTCCGGATTGGGTTCAAAGGCAATAATTTGTGCATTATTTAGATAAAGGGAACACATAATTGAAAACGTACCAATATGTGCTCCGCAATCAACCACATATACCGGGTATTCAGGTTGCAACAGGGAAACCACTTCTTTGATTTGATACATGTCCTTTCTGATTACTTCGGGAATGACCCATTTATCATCATCTGTATTCATCCTGTGATCGATGATAAGATCCTTCAACTCGCTCTTAGGCAATGTATATGTCCTGGCCAGTGAGTTTCTGATCAGAAAGCTGAAAAAACTTTGGCTATGCAAAAGATCCTGCTCCGGATCTTCATTTATTACGCCATTTACCATATTTCGGGACAACATATAACAGTAAGAACTGCGGTTCAAAACCGCTTCATGTTCCGGGTCCGGGCGTTTGGTAAAAAAAGCTTTTGGATCACTCCAACAGATTGGCTGAATTTGTTCAACCTGAATCTGAAACCATGGGATTCCGCTTTGTTCTATCACATCGGTGAGTGCTTCAGATCCAATTGTCAGCCATTCAATCGGCTGACCGGAACGGAGAATATTGCAAACCCGCTGGTAATATCCGGAAGCAATTCTACTGCCCACCCGGGCACCCATAAAATTATTGGTTACAAATCCACTTCGTTCTCTGTATCCGATATAGTCGTAAGTAGTAAGGAGGTCAAGCAGGGGTTGGAGGGATTTCATAACAATCGTATCGGAATCGATCCAGATACCCCCGTATTTCGCAACTAAAAAGGAACGAATAAAATCCGCCCGGTGTGCAATGCAATATTTATCCAGATTAATATCCCTGTCCTCATTTCTCATTTCGTCAAACAAGGATGGTGTAACAAGACGCACATCCGCACTATGTGTAAATATTGTCTTTCGGCAATTGACGATCCATTCGGGGCATTCTCCTTCCCAATAAATCCAAACTGGCAAATTCATATTCTATTTGGTTTACTCATCATTTACTGAGAGGATCTTTTGTTTTTTTTTGTAATACAATCAGCGTCCCAACCAGGTATATTTCCTGGTAATCCTCTTTATTCAGCAATTCGTGAACAAATGCTTTTACGCCAGGGAAATAGTCTGCATAATCATGAAAAGCCACATAGGCATCCGGACTGAGGTTTTTTGCGAAATGCCAAAAGTCCCCGGCTACATGAATATAATCGTGGAGCCCGTCAATAAAGAGCAGAAATATGGTTATCCCCAGATTGACTTCCGTAGACTGATTTCTCAGGATCTCTACTTCATTAGTCAGTCCTGCATTGGCTATATTTCTCTTTAGTGATTCGAATGAAGGTGGATAAGACTGAAGACCCTGATCCATGGCCCCCAGTTTTCCGTCGTGCGGATCTACCGCATAAACTTTTCCACCGGGAGACATGGCCTTCATTAGCGTCCCGAAAAGTACGGTTGATTTTCCATGGTAACTGCCAATCTCTACTATGTTTGGAGGGGTGCTTGATTCACTGCATATTTTCCTGGTCATTGTGATTAATAAATCAGCTTCATTTTCACTTAGCCATCCTTCTATGGAATTTATTTTATTGATGAGCTCCTTTGTTAAAAGGATATTGTTTGCTTCTGTATCACCGGCGGTTGTCTTTATTTTTTCTGATGCATACTGGTTAAACTGATTCCGGATATGGGTACGCAGGGGATTTTCATATTTCCTTTCGACGGGGTGAATCCAGTATACATCATTTCTGGACAAGGCATACTGGATATCTCTCAGAGTATACACATTTTTATACCGTACATAACTATAGCTACAGGGATTTGCCACAATTTCATAACCAAGCAATTTGACCAGGGTAGGCAATATGATTTCTTCCGAAGCCCAGATCCGGGTTTGTTTTAAAATAGACTGTAATTGAAGATCATTTTCAAAAAGTCGGGTAAGATCTTTTGTCGCATCCCGTGTAAAAACGGTTGAAGGCCAGAAAGTCCAGTGAACAAAATGGTCTTCTCCCTTATCAAATTTTTGTAAAAAAGGTTTCCAGAGGTCGTATTCCTTAAAAGCCTGGATAGCCGGATGTATTTGTATATTTTCCCGGTCTACTTTTTCCGAATGACTGGAAAGCATACCCAGTCCCTGAATTTTTTGTAAGCGGGTTGTCAGGTACGATGGATATCCTGGCCGCACTGCCAGCTGGTCTGAGTCCACAATGGTCATCGTGTCGAAGGAAAAATGTTCCAGTGCAAATTGCATGCATTGAATGGCAAATGGATGTAAGAATCCCCAGCGGAGCTGTATTGGTTGCGGGCAAATAACGGCCCCGAATTTTTCATATGGTATTTTGTTGGAAAGAAGGCCCGAATGATTTCCCCCGTTATACAATAAAATAACTGAATCCGGATCCTGGTAATGCAGGTTGCGGACCATATCAATCACGCAATCTTCATTTTCATGCACCAGGCAGGCATATATATTGCGCAGAACAGGTTTTGCAAAGTTTGAAACAGATTTAATCGGATAACCGGAAATCTCAGGATTGGGCTCAACAGGGTGACCGTTTTTTGTATAATACATCCAGTCCTGATCCATAATCTGCCTGATTTTTTCAACAGGGTAGGAATACCACCAGGGACTTTCGGTTTTCTTAGGACTCACATTCTGATCATGGATCATATGCACTGAAAAACTGGGATCTGTATGGGCTATTACCCGTTGGGGAGGTGATTTCCACACGAATATCCCATCCATGCCTACATTAATATCGGCATAGTGGTTGTTTTCCCAGAATCGCTTCCGGTAAAAAAGAGAACTGCCGAGTAACCATTTAGGTTGGTCCGGAGGGTATATATAATTAAATGCTTTTTTTGTCCGCAGATCAAAATATAAAAGATTATTAATACCGCCGATATCCAGATTCTCAGAACGAAGATCGTTTTCCTGGTAACTCAGGCGCCGTGGAGAATACCAGTCGTCGTCATCCCAGTTGGCGATCAGTTCTCCTCCGGCATATTCACAGGCCATATTCAGTTTGGCGCCCAGACTGACCTTTTCCGGGAGACGGTAATATTTAATATTCGGGAAATCGGGAACCAGATCTGCAATGGAGTCGGTGCCATCGTCTATGATAATTAATTCTTTGTTTTCATAATCCTGCCGCAGGAAATACCTTATCGCATGAGGTACAAACGGCCGCCGGTTGTAGGTCGGCATGATGCAGGAGATAAGTGGTTGCTCTGTATCTGGCATCGGGAAAAATTTAATGATTGATGGTCTTTTCTTCTTTTCTGTATTCTCTTTTAATTCCCTCCATGAGGTCATTCAACCGGATAAATTCATCCGATCGCGCAAATGATTTTAATGTAGCATAGTGCACGGCCTGCAGGATGGCCGATCCGGTGAGATCATATTTTTCACTGAGCACCTTTAGCTGAATTTCCGGCTCGGCCTTCAATAAGGCCGGCATGGTTTTCTGCCAAAGGATTAATCTTTCAGTTGCAGAAGGTGCGGGAAAATGAATGATGGAATGAAATCTCCGGGCAAATGCATCATCGATATTATTTTTGAAATTTGAAGCCAGGATGAGTAGTCCGGAATACTCTTCCACACGTTGCAGGAGATAAGAAACTTCCTGGTTGGCATAACGGTCATGTGCGTTCTGAACATTCGTTCTTTTTCCGAACAGGGCGTCGGCTTCATCAAAAAAAAGAATCCATCCTTTGTCTTCGGCTTTTGAAAATATTTTCTCCAGGTTTTTTTCTGTCTCTCCGATATATTTTGAAACGACCTGTGAGAGATCGATCCGGTAAACATCTTTGTTGAACTGTTGGCCCAGCAGGGTGGCAGTCAGGGTTTTTCCTGTTCCGGCGGGGCCGTAAAACAATACGCGGTAACCCGGTTTGATTTTTCGTTTCAGCACGGGGTCTTCCATCGCCCGGGTATTGTGTTCCAGCCAGATCTTCAAATCATTCACCTGGTTTAATGTATGGTGATTTAGCACCAGGTCGTTCCATTCCATAGCTGTTCTGATCAGTCTGGCTGGGAAGTCTGCGCTGAATTCAGGGCGGGGCTCTCTTCCCGTAAGAATCCGGGTTATCCATTCCTGCGACAATATTAATCTTCCGCTCATAGCGGGTTCACCTTCTTTTACGACCTCCACAGACAATATTTTTTCTTTTACTAATATGCTTTCGCCGAGTAATAGCGCCTGAATATATAACCGCTTGTCTACCACATCACCTGCAAGAATAAACTGAGCCGTTTCACCTGTTGGCAGCATTCCCCGGTGATTACCTGTTCTGACACCACCGATCTCAGGGAAATCTCCGCCGTTTGGAAGGTATGGCTGTATAATTGCATCAATCAATTGTGGTTGAACATGCGGGTATAACCCAAGTAATAGTATCGTGCATTCTTCAAATGGGAGTTTGTAATGTTCTAAGAAAGAAGCCAGCCCAGACCCGTTGGTATGACTGAGCAATTCTGAATAATTTTTAACAATCCCTACAAGTTCCGGGTCGGCATCTTCCTTTTTAAAAAAATTATGTAACCTATCCTTAATAACTTTTTCAAGAAAGGATGTAAAAAGAGTGATATCCTGAAATTCTGTTTGCAACGGTTTACACTTTATGGTTCCCAGACTGGTGGAATGACTATAAATGGTGGTAGAATGTTCGTACCTCCGCTCATCGTTTCTGTATGCTTATCCAGATTGTCTATCCTTGTATTTAACTGTATCATGTAATCGATAATGGGATTATTCCAATCTGCCTGATTAGTAGTTGTGCTTACTCCCCGGTTTAACAACTTCTTTTTTAATGCGGGAAGGTCTTTGTTTATGGACGACTTTTCCGACTCGATCGGAAGATATTTCTGCAGGAGTTCTTCGTCGATTATTTTTCGATAATCTTTTAATGCTTGCAAATAGCCCTTTTCATTTTTGTCATGTTGGAGTTGCTGAAGTTGTTCTTTTAAATCAAACCATTGTTTAAAACCTTTTTCTTTCAAATATGGTAGCAGCACCTGATTGTTGAAATTCTTTTCTTTAACAGTTAAGGCAAGATATCTGAGATTGAATTGGAATGTTTGGGAGTTTTTATCATTAATCGCACGGGGATTAAATAACTCGCTATCGCGTGTCATCTTTTCATACCCTTCCCATAATTTAGACTTAATCTTACCAGGTTTTAATCCCGGGGCATAATCTCCGGGTTTAATATCCTGTAGAAGGAAAGGCATATCAGTTCGGTTTACAAACTGGTTAGCCGCAATTGATACCAAAGCATGTTTTTCATCAGGGAAATTATTCTTTACTAACTGTTCCATAGTAAATGGTAAACCCGCGCCGGTTTTTTCATATTCATGTAGTTTATCTTCAGGAAGTATATCCCGCTGATGTTCTTTACTCAGCATCTTAAATTGTTCTTCACTAAGCGGTATAACCGTAAACTTGTCATTGTGCACTATAACCGACGGGGTCTGGTTTCCCCTTATGATAAGGCCAACATGGTTGGGAAGAACAATGTACTGGAAGCGTAGCCCGATTTTTGGAGCTACCAGCGATAATAAATAAACAGTTTTTAGCGCATACACACCGCAATCCTGAATTAATTGGCCGCTCAGCGCCCGGGGAAATGTTTTTTTCAGATAGTTATCTCCAAAATCTTCAATGTTATAGGGCGTATGAATAGTAAATGCGTTTTCGAATGTCTTGATTTCTTCGATAAGTGTAAGGAATGCATCTGCATTGTTCATTTTTTGTTTAACAGTGAGGTCTTCAAATTTCTTTTCCAGGTATATCCGCCAGTCATCCAGTGAAAACAGGGAAAAATGTTTACCGGGAATCAAATCCTGCGGACTTTTACTGCCAGTTGTTTTTTTCCCTTTTGGATCCAGACCATAAAAATTCTCTATAAAATGGCATTGTTGTTTTCGGGTTATCAATAGTTGAAAAAATGGAATCATCAGCTCATGACCTTTTTCATTTTTGTCATAAAATTGAAACTTTACGGATGGCGCATGTTTGCTGTCATCAAAAAAATCTTTATGTATTCCACCCCCGGGATTAAATACGCTTTTTGTTGCAGATGCACTAATATTTGCAGGAAAAAAAGATTCATGTCCCGGGGAAGTCTTCATTTTGTAACTAGCCGGAGCAAGAATAATATCTATCTTTTGCAGAATGGAGCTGACTATTGGGAGAGTAGGTGCTTCTCCGGTTGATTCCAGTTCTTTATAAATTATTTCCATTTGTTGCTGCACTATCCTTTGCAGTCCTGCATATATTTCTTCCAGTTGGTTCAATAAGGACAGCATAAAAGCGCCTTTGTCGATCCATGCCAATTTTTGTGGATTAGCTCCGGAATATGACCAGCTTTTAAAGGATTCGATAAGTTTCATCATTTCATCAGGATTTTCTTTCATAATCCTGCCCAAAATATATTTAAAAGCGGTGATCAGCAGATCAGGTGTGAAGCCCGGACTTGGGGAAAGGTTATGCCCAACTCGTTCAAGTGCAGCGGTTGTATAATCCCGGTAATAGTCGCTTTCTTCTTCCTGTGGTGAAGCTCCAATATATGTTGTTGGCTTTCCAAATTGGTAAAGTACTTTCGATTCCGCTGATAAGCCGATTAATTGTAACCGGGCTGAAAGATCGGTAGCTTCCTCAAGCGAATAGATATTATCGTGTCTCCAGCCTTCATCGGGTCTTGCGATATTCGGATTAGGATCCGGAGCGTCCCAACCCCAGGCCTCAGATGGATGGTACGACGAAAAATTTTTGACAAATTCCCTTAGTTCCGTCTGGATAAGTTTCTTTGCACCAGCATCATTCGGAGAGGCGGCGTCGACATCCATTCTTAATTTAAGGAAATCTTTTCTCAGTTTTTTTTCAAGGGCCTTGCCTTCTAAAGGTTTGGACCCCGTAGTTTGAAGTTGCACCGGATCAGGCCTGGCTTGAACGGCCTGCCTTTTATCTCCCTGCTGGATCACATGTGTCAGCTCATGAGCCAATAATTTTTTGCCTTCAGTCGTTTCCGGAGAAAATTGATGGCTACCGAAAACGATATTGTTTCCACTGGTATAAGCGAGAGCATTAATGTATTGAGCTGATTGAGATGCTTCATTGTCTGAATGAACGCGTACATTAGAGAAATCCTGGTTAAATCGCGGCTCGAAAAAATTAAGTGTCGATTCCGGTAGTGGATCACCTGCATTATGCAGCGAGGATATATAGCTATCCAACTGACTACCTTTTTCTTCTTCGCTCCCGGCTCCTTCCTTCCGGTGAACGCTTTTTTCTTCTTCTTCGCATTCGGCGCATTTTCGATGAATATTCGACATTTCTTTACGATGGACTATTTCTTTATCCGGTTCATCTTCCTGAGGGTGTTGTTTCCGCAGTAAATAATTTGATGGTTTGAAGAACGATTTATTATCGTAAGGAGAACTACCCGGTTCCTCCATTCGCATTACTTTTTCTGCCATGGAATCAGCTTCTTTTTCATAAGGATCACCGGGTTGATTTACAGCAAGTTTAGTTTGAATGGTTGGACAAAAGAATAATGGCGGTTCATCTTTTTTAAAAGAAGAATCCGTTTTCTTTCCCTGAGCGGGTTGCTTTATTATGTTTATATTTTCCTTCACTTTACCTTCGTATACAGAGAATAGTATTTATTATCATACCGTCTTGTCAGAAACTAATCCTCGCTTCACCCGAAACCTGGACATTAGTTTCCCTTGTCTGAATAGGATCTTTGGTTCCGGCTGGTTGACCAGGTTGATCTATAGCTTGTGAATTTAATAGCACATCGATGACTATCGATACTTTGGCTCCTTTTATTTTACCCAATTCGTGCTCTCCTTCTACGCCAACGAGTGGAGAAAGACGTACAGAATCTGGTTTATTGAATATATCATTATAACCTGCGCCTGCAACAATGCTTACATCGCCAATATTGTCGATAGAAACCTGAATCAACTTCATCAAAAACTGAAGGTCGAAACTGGCAATTGAATCACCGGCAAAATGAAATTGCAAGGTCAATCCCGGTTCGCCAATGAATTTTAAAGAACTTACATGTTTTCTTAGCCAGGTAGGTAATTTCTCCCTTTCTACACCTAAAAGGAATGCATCGCTGTATTCTCCCGAAATCTGGGCATAACCGAATGGCTGATTCGGATTTAGAATCTGTGTCTGTCCTCCAATTCCCGCATTAAAGCCAAAATGAGGTTTTTCATCCTCCTCTTTTTTCTTCGATTTATCTGGATCAGGCGTGGGAACAGGTATTGGTTTGACGGGATCTGGCGTTATATTATTTCCATCGGGTTTGGGAATTGGTGCAACAACTTTAGGCAACGGGATTACAGCTATCGATAATTCGGGAACATTAAGGGATGGTCCGGGCCCTTTACGAATAGTAAGGGAAATTTCTGATCGCCTGTTGCGGGATTCCGCTTTTTGGGTAGGTATCTTAAGATTACTTTCACCCAGACTATAGGCATGTATAGCTTCTGCAGGCACTTTTTTGAAAATGAGAAAAGAACGGACTACATCAGCCCTTCGCTGTCCCAGACTGATATTGTATTTTTCCGTCCCGACGGCATCCGTATAACCCACAACGGTAATAAATGAATTAGGGTTTTGCTGTTGGTTTCCAGTAGCAAATTGAGCGAATGTCGATAATTGTTCAATCTGGTCGCTTTTGAGGACTGAACTGTTGGTATCGAAACCATCAATTACTAAATCGATCGAATCAGAAAGTGAAAATGTCGGAATGCGACCGGTTTGAACAGGATCATCCTTACCCGCTTGTCGTTGCACAAGTTCTGACGGGGCCTTAAAAAAATTGTTGTCGTCTTCTTTTTTAGAAAAAAAAGCTTTTGTAGTTGGGGAAACTTTTGGTTTCCTATCCCGATCTGGCCTATTTACCGACTTCAGTTTATCCAACTATTCCTATTTTTAAGGATTTGATGATATTTTATTATAGTCGCTACTATCTCCGCAACACCTCCAGTCTGCGGTGACAGATCTGGTTTGAGGACCTTCAGTATATTGACCCCACCAGGTTGGCTGTGCCGCCGAACTCGGCAAACTGAGGCTGTGCGATACACCTCCGGCATTTCCAGGTTTCCAGAGGCCTGCCCTGTTGTTCATACCCAGAAAACCTGTAGTGGCAATAGGGAAAAATCTCGATTCTCCATAAGCATACCTTGCCCCGTCAGTATTTGGACGTGGTTTATGACTGGAATCATCCGAACGCCCCAATGCTGCGCTTCTGTAAAAAGCAGTGGAATTTTTTCTCACATAAAATGCTTCCCAATAAGTGGAAGTAGGGTTTGCCGGACAGGCTCCAAAACCAGGACATTTTACTTCATTGTCATAACGATCAATTTGCTGAACGATATATCCGTCGGTTGCGGCAGGCTGACCCAATGCGAAATCGTATGAACGGGAAAATTCGCCGCATGGTCCTTTGACCAGATTACCTACTGGTGATAGAGTCAAACGTTGAATTTCTTTTGGTGCAATGCCCTGATTTTGCTGCACTACGTGAGTCAACTCATGCGCCAGCAATTTTTTACCGCCATCATGGTCAGGTGAATATTGACTATTATTGAAAACAATATTATTTCCTGAAGTATAAGCAAGTGCATTGATGGACTGTGCCGATTTCGCTGCTGCCGGATCATCATGAATGCGTACATGCGAAAAGTCCAGTCCAAACCTCGGTTCAAAAAAACTGCGTGATGATTCAGGTAAGGGCCTTCCCCCGCCATTCAGCGAAGACACATAACTGTCCAACTGATTGCCGGTTTTCGGTTCACTGTCGCTCCCTTCCTTCCTTTGTAGGTTTTCTTCTTCTTCGCATCCGGCACATTTACGTTGTAAATCGCCTCCCGGTTTTTCTTTCCGGTGTAATATCTCCTTATCCAGTTCGTCTTCCGGGTTATGCGGTT
Organism: uncultured Bacteroidota bacterium; assembly: GCA_963766585.1. Classification (GTDB taxonomy): domain Bacteria; phylum Bacteroidota; class Bacteroidia; order Chitinophagales; family Chitinophagaceae; genus Puia. The sequence goes on along the minus strand of CAVYAV010000003.1, from coordinate 1,986,921 downwards.
TGCGTTGGATTCCCGGAGAAGGCGGATTGAAAAAAGATTTTTCTCCATATGTATTCATACCGGAATCACGCATGCTCATTACCCTGTCTGCCATGGTATCAGCCTCCTGCTCATAGGCATCTCCCGGCTTATTTACCGATAATTTGGGTTGTATATTCCCGGCTGAAAAAAAAGCCCTGTTCGTCCCGATAGATTTTCGTTGAGCTGTTTTTTCCGCATATTGTTTTGAAAATATTGTTTGCATTTTCTATAATTTTATATAAATCAGGCCCATTCCACACTCAATATGTTTTTCATCCAGGGCAGTTTGACTATGGAGAATCCCCAGGGCATTTTATCAAAAAGTATGTCCACGGTTTTTTTCTCCACATATAACGACCATCCCGTTTCAGAAAGATCCAGCCTGCCCTCCCGCTGCAGAAAGGTGGTTCGCAATCCTTCTATTGTTGTATTTTTTAATGGTGGCCAGTTATTGATCACTGCATGGAGCAGTTGTTCACATTCTGCCTTTTCCTGTTCCGTTATCTCCAGTTGCTGCGGTATCGGATCTTCCAGCGGCATACCGCAAAGAATTTTTTCCAGCACCAGGTCATATTCGGCTGCCTGGGTTTGCCCGGTTGACAGGTAATAGAGTATCAATACTGCGCGATGCAGGAAAGTTTCAGATAAGAATGATTTAGCTTTTACCCAACCCAGTTCTTCAAAAAAGAGTTGCAGGAAAGGATATAAAATAACGACCCCGCTGGTTTTGACATATAGAGAGCCTTCCAGTGCCAGATTGCTCCCTGGTTGCTGGCTCTTTTTTCCTGATACCTGATTTTCAGATACGATTTTGTCTTTTTGATTTATTACTTTCTCCTTTTGAATTTTATTAAATGCGCTCCGGACAGCACCCGGTTGAATGATTTCTTTCCCGTCCCCGGTTTCAGCATTTCCCTTAACCGGTTCTCCCAGGCCGGAAATCGTTGCCCGTAGGATTAAATAAATAAGCTTTTCAGGTGAAGCATGGGTTGAAGGTTCTGCTGCCAGGATCTCCTGCAGCGAATATTCCCATACATTATTTCTAATCTTTTCCGGATTCAGCGCATATTGATTTTTTAAGAGCTGCTGAAAATCCCTGTATGATGATGTCCACAATGGTTTAAAAGCCGGGGAAGAATATCCAAGTATTATTTCAAGCAGGTCGTCGGAAAACTGCCATACCAGGCGTTTAATAACCGATGGGCGGTTGACTGAATTATTTCTTAACCAGCCGGTGAGAAACTTCCAATCATTTTCCCCGGCATCGGATACCAATTCCTTTTCCCATTCCTGTATATTATTTATTTCGGCCCACCAGGGTAAAATGCCCGCATCGAGAAAACGGGTCAACGCTTCAAAGGCATTCCTGTTATGATCATGATGGGATGAATTATACATTTCAACCGTTATGGCATCCCGCCACCTGTTGGTGAGTATACGTTCAAATTCCTGTTCAAACTGAGATAGATCAATCACACCCAGGTTCAAATGCAGGCTTTCCAAACGCAGCCATTTATTTTCCGGCACAATTTCATCAAGGGCCTTTTCCAGGCGGGCAGTCAATCCCTTATGGAATAAATCGCTCACTTTATTCTGTATCGTGCCGGCATTTGCAGCATTTCTTAATTCCAGCCTGATTTTTTGTTTATGGATGATATGTCTTGCCATATGTTTTTATTGGTACGCTAAGCGAAAAGCCATAACCGGTCGCACATGGTATTTATTTGCTTTGTCTACAGGGAATCTATGTCCGTCAATAAAATCCACGATCCAGGCTTTTCTCACGGGTTTAGCATTCAGCGAATCCCCAACAGTTGCACTGGCTTCAACAGAACTCCAGTAACCTTCTTTGGCAAAGCCGCCCATCCCTTTTAGTGCCACATTGGTATACATTAAAGACAATTCCGCTTTTGATGGCAGATACCAGGTGGTGTCTTGACAAAATGTCGGCGGATGATATCCTTTACACAGTAAGGCTGCATAATTTCCTGTGAAACCAAGTTTTTGTACAATCAGGTTTGCATTTGCCATATCAAATGGGCCGTCTTTTGTAGAACCAACAGTCAGGTAGGCACCATTATACCAGGGCGCCTGGCCATTGGGAACGTCAACCGTTGAACAGATCAGAACCCGCTGAACTTTTTTAGCACTGTCATTTTGTACTGAGAATACAATGGCTCCGCAGGATAAGGTATCACCAACTTTGTATTTGGGTTGTAGTGTATGTTGCGCTATGGCGACTGTAACTATGCCCTGGATAAGAAAAAATAAAATGTATTTCATATTGAATATTTTCCTGGTTATGTAAAGACTGGGGTAAATGGAGGTTTTCCAACACTTTTTTTAATCTGATCACCTGTGAGTCTGGTCGTTTTCGTGTCAGTCGAAATATCGTTATTGAGGTTATAGGTAACTGTCAGGGAAATAATATAAAGCGCTGACTGTCCCCGGGGCAGAGAATCTAAATTCACTGCTACAGGATTCGATACAGGCTGAAATATCGTTGTATTACTATTTACGGACCATTCATATGCAGCCAATGGATCAACGATGATGGCGGCGACTTGAATTTGGATAAGTGAGCCTCCATCCGTCGTAGCTGTTTGAGAGACAGCAATAGTAAAATCCGCATCCGGCACAATGATGGTGATGGCAAGATCAATACCCTGGTAGCTAAGGCTGGCTGCAAGGGTTTTTGTGATCCCCGTTCCCCCTTCGGGATCGTCCATGGCCGGATGCAGACTGAGCGTGGTTCCTTCCAACAATAGTTTAAGATTGTTAGGATTTGTAACATCGCTTATCTGGGTTATCGCCGGCTGGGTTGTAAAAGGATAATTGTGGGCATCATCATATAAAAATGTTCTGGGTTGTATATCAAAAACCGGTTTGGTGGTAGTTTGCCCTGGAAAAATATAAGCCACCGGCGAGCAATCACTGCAACACAAATACGGAACATAAAAATCTGCGATCACCGCACCATCAGGTATCGTGAAAAATTTATGAATGGGCCGGAAGTTTTTCAATAAACCCGCTACCCGGTCAATAATTTCTGCCGAGTAGCTGTCATTTTCTTTCAACACATTGGTCAATTCATTCAGGGTCCTGCTATCGTCTATTACATTTGTATCAGCTGTTGCAGCAAGAGCTGCCGGCGAGCCCACTGAAGTCGACATCCCCGGGGCGGGTTTTGTTATCGTTTCCTGGTGATACACCAAAACAAAAGTGCCGCCCTTCGGAACACCTGCCTTGTGTTCCAGTCCCGGATGTTTTTGATAATAGTGCAGAAATTCCAACTGCGATTCATAAAGTTTTACCCTTCGAATATATTCCTGGAAAACAACCAGTATGCTTTCCGCAATGCAGAGCAGGCAATCGCAACGCTTTAGCAGATCAATGGAAAGACCGGTTGTCTTGACGAAACTGCTCGCATCGGCGGATTGTACAAGTGTCTGTAATACGCTATACTGTTTGTCGAAAGTTTCCCGCAAACCGGTAAAAGTAGCAGGTACAAAATCCTGGATTTTCGAATTGAGCAAACTGTAAAATAACTGATCGGCAGCATTTAGAAGACCAAAAATGGTATTGTAGATTTTTCCGGAGATCAATTGATTTACTTCAGTCAAAAATAAAAAATCAACAATGTTGACAAACGAATTATTACTTAATCCGCTTACATAGGCCTGGCCAATAGTATTTGCTGCCGGTTTAAAATTCGCAATGAAATCCCCGTACTTATACGTTGAAAAAGAAAATTGAAAAGCATTGGTAAATGCAGCAGCATCCGGTAATGGCATATTGTCTATGGAGGCACCGGCAAAACCTTCGATACCTTCATTAAGCGTTGAATGGAAGGGCAGGTAGGTGAGCCGGTAAATGCAAAGGAAAAGTTTGCATAAAAACTCAATCAGCAAGACTCGTAAATCTGTTTCGAGATCCTGTATAATGCAGGGCGGAATGGAAATGACCCGGTTCGGATCGAGTAATTCCGCAGACACGGCCACCACATCGAAGGGAAGATTGAAAGTTCTTCTCAAAGACGTCACGCGTTCAAGTACATCGGCATAGCCCAACCCGATATGACCTTCAATTCTGAAAAAATTAAACCGTTCAATATCGTAGTCCAGCGGATCATACACAACTGCATTTGTACTATTATAAACACGTGCATTATAACTCAGGTTAGCCGTTGCATTTCCCAGTTTTGACTTTTCAAAATTCCAGAACCGGTAAAGTGAATCTGGCAGGCTGGGGTCTTCCGGATAATAATAAGGGATGGCGCGCTGGGAAAGTGGAAAACTGCGGTACTGACTTGGGGTGATCCGGATATTCCTTGACGTTGAAGGCAGGGTGATTGGAAAGATGGTAGCTGAAGCCATAATCTCCATTCGCCTGAAATAAAACCGAAGCCTGGTGAGTGAGTTATTATCATTGTCAAAAAGCGGGGAATATATAAAGTATTGTCTCCAGCAATCTTTCACCAGGTCATTCGTACTTTCCGTTGCCTGGCCCAGCGTCAGGTGAAGCGGGAATGCGCATTCGTTTGCACAGCATTGGGTATTGATCCGGCAGGCAGCTTCCCTGAACTCGTAATAGGCAAGGATCAGGTCGTTGACGTAATCATAGAAATATTGTATGGTAATTTTATTACTGTTGTTCCAAATGGTATTGAATGCAGATTTGAGGTTATCGAGAAAGGATGTGGGCGGTGAACCTGCGGTTTCAAATGGATTTGAATCATCCGGGAGAAATGATTTGTACTGTTCATAACAATAGGAATATGCTCCGGCAACTTCTTCAAGAATATTATTGCTGAAAATTTCATAAAAACCATCAAGCACGTCAGCTGTATTATTGATATCCTGGTATTGAACATTATAACGTTTAAGTTCTATTTCCGGAGCCCGCCGTTGTTTACCTTTTTCACCGCAGAAGTTGGGCAGGTATCTTTTTGGAACAAGGAGTGGCCGGAGTGTGAATACCATTTTTTCTCCCTTGTTATCGCAATCCTGCATGTCGCAGTTTTTGAGATCTTTTTCACTTGCCTCAAGGAACAGCACTACGGCATATTCGAAAAGATTTGTTCCCGGTGGCGGGGTTGACAAAGGAAAGGGTTGAGCCTGCACTGGTGATCCGGGAGGAGAATTGGGCGGACTATCAGCTGTAACCGGGGATGAGGGAGCAGTCTGACCGCAGGGACTATCAGGTGCGGCGCTATTTCCTGCCGCAACCCGCGCCTGGTATTGTTCACAGGTCATCAATGTATAGATTGCCGTATTTATTCCCTGCGTCTGGACAGGATAGTTATAAAATGGAATGGTCTTACAGGAGAAGGGCAGATCGGCCGGCAGGGTCGGAGGAGTATACAAAATGGCATGCGTGTAAATATGATCAGTGCAGTCAACCAATAAATAACCTTCGGAACTTAATCCGCAACCTTTTTTGATTTCAATGGTACTCAATGTGCCCTTGTTGAGCAGGGTTGCCACCAGTTCAAAACCGCATACGATTCCCATCCCGATCAACTTGTTCCTGGTTAGCCGGTTCTGCCTGTCCAGGTAGTAGAATAGCTGATTCAGGTGATCGTTGGTCAGTACCTGATCGGGTTGGAATACAATGTATTCGTTGTTCTTTAATGTTGACATACCATTATGTATTAATTGTTCCTAATATGGTCTTACCTAAAACGACCGGATTCGTGTCCTTACTTTCATCACAATCGTGAAGAGTGGCTACCGGGTATTCGCTGTGCAATGAATAGAGTACGACAATTAAATTGTTGGTGGCTTCCGTAAACCAGGCGCTGTTGAGATTTGATCTGTTTGCATAATAAGCAGCGATGGAATAAATCCAGACAAAATAGGCCAGCTGAAATTGCAGCATCGAAACCTGGTTGATCCAGCATACTTTCACCATACAATGAGCGGGAGATTCTTCCCTGGCGAGCTTTTCAAAATAGGCGCGGAAATTCATATTGTTGAAATGGGCAGGCCAGTAGGGAAGTACAAGAGATATCCGGAAAGAATAAGGATCATCTTCACCGCAGGTTGTACAATCTTTATCTATACAAATAGGCGCCAGGTTGAAACCGTCATTCCTCGGTCGCAACAGCAGGTGTTCCACCAGGTACATCCCTTCGGTTGAACAATCGATAATCAGGTTATTGGCCGAGAGATAATCACCGAGCGCCGTTAATAATGCAGCCAGTGTAGTAAAATTTGCCGAGTTGGTTGTGGTTGTACCCACCGTCAGGGAATAGTTATACTGAATACCAGTCCCCACCTGAACAGCACGTATATCGAAGGAAACATTTCCCGTGCCTATACATTCAAGAAATCTCCGGTAGAAACTTTTTATGGATAAGGACGGATCTTTAAAACCAGCCAGGAGACAAAGTTTTTCTTCCAGGCCGGAAACATTTTTTGTATCCCATAATTCAGGGACTTGCAGATTAAATTCGTGATCCATCGGACAATAATTGAAAGCCTTTGCACGGTTGTAGCCGATCCGCGGATATTCCTTCAAAAATTCAATCTTACTTTGAATCAGGTCTGAAGGATCAATTTGCGTTTCTTCCTGCGTGGCTTCATCGAGCGTATACATCAGGAAGGCATATTCGTTGAAAGATTCTGCAAAGCGCGCCATCAGGTGATCGAGAAAGCGATTTCTCCGGTCTGTAAAGGTTTCATTGGATTCATACAGGCGTTCCCATCCATTGGGTTGATCCGGAGTGGCTACTGTGGCATCTTCATTTGAAAGTACATTTTCCCTGAATTGAAAATCACTCACACCCTGGGTGTAGATGGATTCATAATCTTTGAATCCACCCAGGAATTGCGCGTAATAGGTCTGGGTAATATCAGCGGTTGAAAACAGGTTCCCTGCATTTCTTAATTGGGAAAGAAAATCGCCCAGCAATTGGTCATAAAATAATAAATATGCTTTCAACTGCCTGGCTTCTGCCCTGCGTGCATCGGTTACGGTGGAAGGAAGACCCGCTTCTCCGATCCCATAAGTGAGTGGAAAAAGATATTGCAGTGAACTGTATTCATCCACTTCAAAATAATTTCCAACCGGAACAGGAAGGTCATCAGCATGACCGGTGAGTTTATTTCTTTGCTGCCTGGATAGAAGCTGTTGAAACAGTTTATCAGTTATGGATGAATTCGACAGGTAAGGAATTTGATTTTTATAAAAAGTTATTTTTGATTTTTCTACTGCGAGTACCGGTTTATATCCTGGTTTTATATTCAGGCACCAGGTTTGTCCCGATTGCCCGGCGATGGGTCCGTTGGCGTCGTAGGCAGTCATCAGAAAATTCCTTACACCGACCACCCCTTCAATGGACATGATCAGGTGGATGATCTGCGAAGCATAAAGTACTGACACCAGTTTAGACGCCTCCAGTTCCTGGCTGTCAATAAATCCATGCCGGAGTTTCGGCCCGTCGAATATTTCATCGATGGTATAGGGGTTTCCGACCTCATCTTTTTTCTGCAGCATTTCCTGAAGCAGGTAAAAATTTACCGGGGGATCGAGGTAATTGTCGATGGCAAGATATACTTCGGCCTGTACCGTATTGATGTCTGCATCAGGAGTCAGATCAATGTCAAAACAGAAAGCAATTTCTTCATAGGGAACTGTAGTTACACAAACAAAATCCTCACAGAGGTTCCGGTGACGGTATAATTTCCTGGTTGCATTCTGTACAGCTTGTTTTGCCGTTTGTATTTTCCGGAGATAAAGAGAAAATACTTTTTGGGTTAACGTATTGATACTGGAAACAGAACCGGATGCAGTAAAGAGTGCCTGGATATCGCCCGGGTTAACGGCTGCACCGGAGTTGACGGTATTCAGTACCACGGTTCCGAAAAAACTTCCTGTACCATAAGAAATAGTAATCTCGTTCTGATCGGCCGGATTGGTGAATGAGGTAAACGCAGCGGGAATCAGTTCGGTATGGGTCAGATCAATTGCAAATAGTCCCGGATCGGTTACTGTTTTCCAGGACGGAAAATTTAACGTAAGACTGATCGACTGGGAAGATGAACTGGTGTATACCGTCAGATCTATTGAGCCATCATTGAGATCGCCCAACTGTGGGTCATTGTCAAGATCCAGCAATACACAATACAATCCGGAAATGTTTATCGGATGCTCTGTTTGCTGGTATGTAAGCACTTCATTTTTGCAATCAGCAAACAACGTTACTTCCTGCATGGGTAAAGTATTTGGTTGTGCCGGAGAAGCATAGGCAAGCAACCACGCATTGGCAACATTCGGAATATCGATCAGGATCTTACGGTAGTCATCGATCGTCAGCGCAGACTGGGTGAGAATATTCTTAGCTGTATAAAAAGTTTGTGTTGAAGGAATGGAACCATCGGTGGTGGCCAGCAAATCCTTCATAGGCAGTGAAACCCGGTATCCGAGTTCGGTGATGGCATAACACAGGGCCTCCAGGATGGTTATCCCGGGATCGTGTTCATTAAAATCTGTCCAGAGGGAGCTGCCCAGTTGTTGAATATAATTGAGTCCCTGGCTACGCAGTTTCGCATAGTCCTGGTCGGGTTTTAATACCGGTTCTTTAAATATGGTTGCACTCTTATCCATTACATGTACAATCTGCTGAAGGTGTAATATTATTTCCCGATACCGGGATGCCAGGAACATAGTAGGGAACAAAAATGGAACGGGCACTGGTGGCAACGGCGATATCAATATTGGACAGGTAAATAGTGAAGCCGCTTTGATCATAGATATACTGGTTCATTTTGAAACAGGTCACATGATCAACATAGGTACATGACTGTACAAAATTCAGTATGGCCGATTTTTCAATGGACCCGCCAAAATCGAGATCCTCTGCATCAGATCCGGTGGCCCATGGCATAAGGAAATTCATAATATCCGTATTCAGCTGAGCCCTGTAAAAATTTTCGTCAGATCCTTTTGTGAATACTACTTTGAAATCAACCTGGATTCCTTCGAACTTCGGATTCTCCACATGGATATTTACAAAAGGGGAACTCAACTGGGAAAGAAATTGCTGAATCTGTGTGAGCAGTCCCTTGTTGGTAAATGGCAGATAAGGATTGGCTTCTGCTACAAGCGCAAACTCCGGAATGGTAACGACTAGCACATGCCCCGGTTTTAATTCACTGTACGCTCCAGGGGGAGTAGTATCCAGGAAACTGTGGTTAAGGCATTTGACTTTGTGGATCTGGGTAAAATTTTGTAACACCAGTCGTTCATAATCCCAAACGGTTACAGCGCGGTGTTTATGTCGCAGCCTTTCGCTAACCCGTAAATTAAACTGGTCGTTTGTTTCGGCAGGTGTTCCGCCAAATGATGGATAAGGCTGACTCACCTGTTTCACTGCACCATCTGGAACGGCTAGTTTGCTGATGGTGGAGGCGGGAATATTACTCGTGAATTGTATGCTGTTTGGAATATCCTGAACAAATGCAGCTACTGCAGCATTCGGAATTACCGAGATGATCCGGCATACAGCATCTGTATTGTTTTGCACAACAGCTTTCACCCACACTAAACCGGAATCTGCTCTTGTATTATCTATTGTTTCATCTCCCGGTAGCGGAAGGATCACCAGTCCGGATTGCGACAAATTATTGGTCTGGTCCATGAATTGATCTTCCAGCGATATCCAGTTATTGGAAGCGAGATAATACCAGTCTACTTTGGTCGCATCTTTGAGTGGATTTGAACTGCCTTCGGAAACTTCCATGAGCAGGCTATGCGTTTCGCCGGCCAGGGCACCGCTAAGGCCGATCCACAATTCTCCTCCATTGTCGGGACTGATCGTTGATCCGTCATCTGCTGTACTGCCTTTCAGATTGTCCAGGTTGAAGACCGGTAAAAAATTCATCTGATTGTCAGGAAGAGAAGTATTATTCTCTTTCGGTTGGCCAAATAAATAGGGATGCAATTCTCTGAAACCAAATGGCTCCACGTGGTAGAAAAAATGCTGCCTTGATTCATAATCTGTCTTGGTTTTTTGGTCGCTTCCCAGAAAACTGATTTCACTGGTATAACCCATCGAAATGGAATCTGCAACAGGAGTGGGAGGCAGGGCAGGCGTGGAACCGGCATTAAGGTGAAAAGAAACAGAAGTAGCTGAAGGGTCGGATGCCGGATTGGGTGTGATGGTAACGGTATTTGCCGCCGCCGCAGTCTGTGCAGCAGAAAGAAAAGTTTCCAGTGAATACAAATCGGAATTCAGCAGGAGTTTAATAAAACCGTTTACTGATCCGGCTGAGAAAGGTTTATTGATCGTAAAGTCCGGAGTCGGAATCAGGGCATCGCCAACGCTGCCGACAAGCCCACTCAAATCAGGAGTAGGAAGATTCGAAGACAAAACAGTCGGGCCGGGACTCCATTGTCCGTTTGATAGATACTGCAGGTCAACCTGGTCTGAAGGCCCTGGAGAATCCTGCCATTGGATTGAAAACGAAAGCGTCTCCAGCGGCTTTTGAAAAATTTCTTTACTGCCAATAATAAAAGATGCACCGTTAACGGGGAACTGACCAAAGGGTTTGAAGGGTTTGGAATCGTCTATTTTCCCATCGTCATTTTGTAAAACAAGATTTTGAATAGTGGTTGCCTGTACATCGATACTGACAGAAGAAATGGTCATGAATTTCAAAACCGCATAGTTTGAAAATCCGGATTCTGTTAAAGTCACTTTTACCATCGGCAAAGACTGTGGATAATTCCCGCCGTGAATTTTTTTTGAATAGGGTATGATGGGGGGAGCTGTTCCGTTGATAGAGATAATCAGAACGATTTGGGCAGAGGATGCAGAAAATGAATAAGATACTCCGTTAAAATATTTCGGATCCGAAACATCAAACCAGTTCTTATCTCCCGTAAACTGCACCTGCAAAGCATCTCCGGGTATTGTAAAAGATGAAGTCACGGAAGCCGGTGTACTTACGGAAAAGCTAAGGGTAATGGTTCTTGGTCCTTCATTCAGATAAAGCAGATGTGAGGCAATGGCAAATCCGATGGATGCGGAATTTTCAGCAAACACAGCGTTTCCCAGATCACCAAAAGGAAACCAGGATTTGTCTGTAGTCGTTAGTTTACCTCCCTGGCCATCTGATGAATTGGCCGTTGGAGAGGCGTATAATAATTGATCAACATTGCCAACAGCGTCAGTTTTTTTAAGAAGGAAGAGGGATTTCAAATCCTGGACGACCGCCTGGTTGAGTATTATATCTTTTGTTAGTGCATAAAAAAGATCATGGTTGTTTACATCTTTGCCGGCTTTCAGTTTTGTACCCGAAGACAGTTTATGCTGAATGGTATTTTTTTGAATGGTAAATCCAATATGGACATCGTCGGGAATACCGGGATTGTTATTCAGCTGCAGCACTTTTTTATAGTAAAATTTCAAATGTCTTTTAGTATACTCATTCAGGTGATCCTGAGCATTTTTAAACAGCTGGAGAAAAGACAGGAATAAAGCATAGTGAGGAGTATGTTTTGGAAATTGGGTAAGGATTTCTTTAAGATAGATCGAATTGGTCTGATCAGCCAGGTAGCCAACACCGTCTATAAAAGAATTGATGGTTCCGGTAAAAACGGGATCTGCAATGATTTGTTTATAAATGGCCGCAGTTCCTGATGCCGGATTATAATATATAGAATATAATGGATTGGGAACGGGTATGGTATAGGCCCAGGGTGTGATATTCAAAAAAGAAATGGCTTCAATAGAAACTACTTTGTCTACCGGTGCACAGGGATCAGTAGTTGCCGGCGGCGGACTAACCGGCGATTCAGGTGGAAGCGTTGTTTTTAAATAGTTGAAATAATCGGCGAGCAGGTTTAATGGAACAGCCAGTTTAGATCCCACCGATACAGAGAGGAATTGCTGGTAGTCAATATCGGCCGGTATATTTGGCAGCGCCTGGTTAATGATGGAAGCGACGGATGCAATGAGATCAAAAATATATTTAAAGGTTTGACCGGGATCGGGATAGGCAGGAACCACCAGTGGAGCAGTAGGACTAACTATGTAATCGTAGAGATTACTGACATACGTTGTATAGTCATCAGCATTCAGTGAAGCAATAACAGCAGTTGCTACGGCAACATCTTTTCCCATGAAATCCTGCCAGTTGCCGGCCAACTGGTTGGTCAGGTCAAAATAATTTATGAACGCACTGTAATTTTTAGTGAAGAGGATCAGGTCGGATAATTTTCTTTCATCCACCATAGCATAGGTGGAAGTCAGTGCCGCAAGGGGTCTGCCGGACTGGTTCGTTCCTGTATTCTCCAGAAGATTACTATCGTAACATTCCTTCGTCATATTGTGCTTCCTTCTTTGAGGTAATACGGGTATACATAATTGTACCTGGAATTCGTTGTACGCACGGTATAATTTAAAATGATCAGTATAACTCCGCTGAGCTGATTACTGTCGTCCACAATCACCGTTTGTAAATCAATCCGGGCCTCGTAATAAAGTATGGCGGTCCTGATCATTTCTGCTATATAGGTTTTAAAGGTTGCGGTGATGGGTTCGAAAACCAGTTCATCCAGGTTACAACCATAGTCAGGCACCATCACACGTTCTCCTTTCCTGGTTGACAGGAGGATTTGCAGGCTCAGCTGAATATCTGCCTCATCACTGGTCATTTCTACCGCGCTGGTCTGCACATTAAATGTTGGCGGGAAACTCCAGCCGGTACCTAAAAATGAATTTGCCATATCAACCTCCTATGATTACTGTTGCACATCCAAGAATGATGGTTCCCCCATGAGCCGTCGAATCTCCCATTCGTGCAGCCGGAGCTCCACCAATGAGAACGCTCGACGATCCGAGCACGATAACATCCGGCGGCCCGGCGCAGGTACACATCGTACCCAGGTTAGCAGCAGGTAATCCACCGATCAATACCGTGGGGGCACCCGGGGGTAAAATGGGACCGCCCACATGCGGAACAACACCGGTAACCAGCGGGCATACATGCATATCAGAAACACGTGCAGCAAAAGGCATAACGAACAGATTTAAATATTTAATTGATCATAACAACTCCACCCTTAATGGTAGTGGTACCGGATCCTTCAATGCTCACTGAAGGTGAAGACAGTTTCGCACTTCCACTCCCTGCATCCAGCGTTGAACCTCCTGCGCTGAGACTAAAACTGGATGAAGCAGTGAGTTTAATATTCACCGCCTGGATATTCAGATCACCATTGGCGGTGAGATTAATATCATTACCGCTTTCCACGGTGATGGAAGAATCGTCCATGGAAATTTTATTATTGTTCTCATCTTCGATAGAAATGATTCCGTCATTTTCAGAAATAGTAACTTTCTTTCCGGCCGGTGTATTTATTTTTATAGAATTTTCCGAATCATTAAAAATCATTTTCATTCCGCTCCGGGAAACATATCCTTTTTCATCATTTTGATTGGAAGCCGTAAGTGGTGCCGGTTTGGCACTGCTGTTGAGCATACCCAGTACCAATGGATTACGCGGATCGTTGTTTAGAAAACCAACGACTACTTCATCACCAATTTCCGGCCGGAAAAATGTACCCCTTGTATCCCCCGCATCCAGGCAGGCTACACGACTCCATACACCATCTTCATTGGGATCGATAATTGGAAGCCTTACGCGGATTCTGTCCTGGCTGTCGGGATCATTTTCGAGATCGGTGACCACGCCGATCTGCAATCCCTGCACAGCCGGTAACAAATCAGCTGCGGGAGCGGAATGAATATCGGGTTGTTTAGTGAAGGGTTCATTCGTCAGTCCGAATTGTACATCTGTCGTCCACATACCCTCTGCTACTTCCTGCCGCACCCCGGAAACAAACACTTTTCCATTGAAACGGTCACCTACGCCGCCGATATTGATGAGGTCGCCCGGATTTATCGGCGTATACCCCCGGAAGCGCACCCTGCCCCGGCAACGGGATAGTCTCGCTTTCAGCAGTCGCGCATCTGCCCAGTGTTGTAATTCATCTTCCGTTACATCTTCACCGGAATACAAATCAAATTCGGAAATGCCCAATACCGATTCCAGATCATCGGAAGAAAGATTTCCATTTTCTTCAAAACCTGGTTCCTGTGCGTCCACCGTGGTGATCTCCTGGTTCGAATAATCCCAGGTAGCCGCTTTAATTCCCTGGTACTGGTTACGCGGATCGAGGTCGGCATCAAATTCCAAAATGGTAGATCCGAAAACGGCATCCAACACGGTATCCGCAGAAAAATCAGGTGCTTTCGCAGTTATCTTGCCACTGTCCACTATGCAGAACTGACCGTTTGCTTCCAAACGGGAAACGATAAAATCCCAATCGGTGCAATCATATTGTACGATTGCTTCATGTTGCACTCCGGTGTCATCAATATCCGTATCCAATCCGTAGTCCTGAATAATCTGTTCTACTGCATCACTGTCTGTGGAATCATAGAAATATTTATTCTTCCGGGCTACGGTCATTTTTACCGATTTGTCCCTGCATTCCAGGATGAGCACGGGCGATTTGTCTCTCCTGATTTTTAAACTATGTTTTAAAATGATTCCGCTGAATACCGCCGACTCATCTGAATTATAACCCAGTGTAATATCAATGGCTGCTCCCGGAATAAAAGTCTCTTCATCACTCACGGCAAAATCCTGGGCAGCTGCATCACCGTCGTAGATGATCAGTTTCGCATAGGGGATCCTGTTAATTTCTTTTGAAACCGTCATAGTGGCCACCTGGTATTGGGGACCGATGGCCTCACCATTAATAGAAATGGTAAAAGTGACCAGTTCAGTGTTTTGTGTTCCCGGAAGCGTTTGGCTGAGCGGCATTATTTGTGGTTTGATTGGTAATGGGTGGAAGGATCAGCCTGGTGCCGGGAATCAATTGCTTGAAATCTGCTAACCGGTTAACCCGGGCTACCTGGTAATAATATTTGCTGTCGCCATATTCCTCGTAACAAATCAGGGAGAGGCTGTCCCCTTTTACAATGGTTCTGAGATGCGTAAGATCAGGGGACTGTTTATTTTCCAGCGCAGCAAGTTTTTTATCATCGATCACTCCCTGGAAACTGCAATCCACTTCTGCCCGGATAGGTGTGCCATCGGGTTTAAAAAGCTTGAAAGATATCGTCATGCTGGTGAGCTGCGCATTAAAAATGATTTTTCCCCATCGCAGCTGTACGAAAGTGGGCATATGCGTATCAGAATCATAGCCATAAAGCACCTGTTTAATAGAAGATATTTCCTGGGCGACATCTTTTTTCCCACCGGAAAGGTTTGAAATGATTGCACCAATTTCACCTCCGCTTGTTCCTGAAGAAATAATGCCCGTACCGTCAACAATAATTTTGAGGGTAACGGTCTGGGGTGATCTCCGGTGAAATGTTCTTTGTTCTTCACTGGCTCCATGTCCCGACCTCGGTGTATGACTTGTTGCATAACTGATTGAGAATTGTTCCGGATTGATCAGCGCCGTATAACTGTTTCCGGTTTTTTTACTAAATGAATTATCGGCGTATCCTACCAGGTTAAGCTTTTCTATATTTCCGGTATCCATCAGCGTTCAGTTTTTGATTTTAATATATCCAAAACCTGCTCCACGCAGGTAGCAATGATCTTCTCTGTATCCTGTACAGGTGTGGCAACTGTATTTGTATTTTCCGGGGTTTCGGAAACGACGGCCACAATCTGCAATTCTCTTATTTCGATTGGCATGGATTTATGATTTAAGTATGAAGACGTGTTACCGGATCAGGGAAAACTGATACTGGCGCCGGAGTCAGACGTTGTTAAAGCATCCAGCACCGCAGCTGCTGCAGCCGAAAGACTCAATGATCTGAAATGATCGTATGTCAGCGTCATGGTTTCTACTACTATTTTGCTCTCTTCCGCATTGAATGAAGACAGTTCCCATTTTACCGGAAGGGCATTCACCACATACCAGGATGAAATCGGAATATGTTCTTCATCCAATAATGCGATGACAAGATTTGTAGGCTGATAGTTATAATTTTCAAAAGCGTCAATCATCCAGGCCGTGATGTTAGATAACAGAGGGTAACCCCGTTTCAGGACAAGGTCACTGTACCGGGGTCTGTTCGGAAGCCGGTACTCAAAACTATTCTGTCCCCCGGCCTTATACGTTTCGTACTGCGCCTCCACACTCAAACCGGATACATCCTGAAATTGCATATCCACCGGTAATGGCGGCAGTTCAAATGTTACCAGAAAATGGAAGGAAGTAAATGGATAATTATTCATAATTAATTACTTTCAACCCTTAATCCTTCATGGGCAATTTCGAGGGATTCAATAGCCACTTCATTTCCATCCGCCTTAAGGTCAGGAGAAGTGAATTTTAATGCCCAGGCATTGTGCACTTTCCAGGTGACCACCGGATTATGCTCCTCGTCCAGCAACTTGATGGTAAAATCTATCCGTTGCATGTCCTCACTGTTTTTATTGATGTTATTATAGAACCAGTTATAAAACTCATTTTCTCCTTTGAAGATGCCGCGCTTGAGATTGATGTTATTGAATTTGTGCAGACCCGGCATTTTCCGCTTACTGAATTCCGGGTTTGCCCCATCGCGGTATTCAATCATATCCCGCGTGATATCCAGGCCGGTTACTTCTGAAAAACCAATCTGAGATCCGTTCCAGTCTACCTGGAAATGGAATTTCGGTAAAGGATAATTTGCCATTGTTTTTTATTTTATGATTGATTTAGTAATAAATCGATTTAAAAAATTATTTATCAGGATTGCTGCTGCATCTGGGTGAACCGCAGAATGATGAATTCAGCCGGCCTCACCACGGCCATACCGATTTCAACAATCATTCTGCCTTCCAGGATATCCTGGGAAGTCATCGTTTGACCCAACCCAACTTTTACATAGTATGCCTGTTCCGGTTTTACCCCTGCGAGCGCGCCCTGTTGCCAGAGTTCAAATAGATAATTTTCTATCATGGCTTTAACCTTCAGCCAGGTATGAATATCATTAGGTTCAAATACAAAACCGAATGCTGCGCTTTTTACGGAAGCCTCCACCATGATATAAAACCGGCGGACAGATATATACCGGAAATTATTATCGTTGCCTGTAAGCGTACGTGCTCCCCATACATAAACTCCCTTACCGGTAAAGGCACGGATAGCATTTACAGATTTGCCCGCGTTGGTGTCAATATTCAGGTCTTCCTGCATTTCGTCGTCAATCTGCACAGCGGGTGAAATCACATAACTGAGCGCCACATTGGCCGGAGCTTTCCAAACTCCTCTGGTGCTGTCCACCGCAGTGTAAATCCCGGCCATCGCTCCACTCGGAGGCACCAGGATTCCTTTGTTGGCAATGGCGATTTTAATATTGGAATATACCGAGCTGGAAGAAGTGAGCTGTGTTTCCAGGGCGTTTAGCAGGTTGGAAATATCGTGAACGAAATTATTGATCAGGGCGATGACCCCGCTAAATACAATAGTCAGTGAAGACAGGGCCATGGCGATAGCCGCAGCGTCTGTTGTAATCGTTCCCGAACCATAAGGACTGGAAGTTGCCGGAGGTTGTGTATATCCGCCGAGACTAGAATCTAAAGAAACGGTCATTGCTGAAAGTGTTCCACCTGTTGGATATTTTGTGATCAGCTGGTTCAGTTGCCCAATATAAGTTTCAAGTAATGTATAGGGCTGCGGCGGTGAGCTGGTGGTAATTTTAATATAGTTGTTATAAATGCTCTGGGTTGACAGGCCATTTTGTATCGCGGGAACTGTATCGGTAAATCCGCTAAGCTGAATAAATGCCTTCATGTTTACGTTAATAGCAGTTAATGCGGCAGTAAAATCTGAGAAACTGTTTACCGGGGGCATGGTAACATTGGCATAAGAAGAAAATGCAGGTTGAATAATAGTGGTAAGATCATTTGCGGTGTTGACGATCTGTGCGGCATAACTGTTTCCTGAAAGGATGGTGTTAATTGACTGGGGTGTGGAATTTCCCGCATAGAAAAACTGGATCGTCTGATAGGTAAATATTACCGGAAGGCTGGTATTTAGCCAGGGATAATATACTGCACCATAATTCAGGCTGGCTCCGCTAACGCCGTTACGCAAAACAGTTATCACGTCACTATCATCATAGGTTCTGTCCTCATCTCCATTTAATACATCAATGATGGTGAAGCGATTCTGGAGAAGCCCGCAGAGATTCAGCGCTGAATTCATGAGGTTGTTGAAATCATTCACATTATTCGAGAACATCACGGCATCAGGAATGACGATCAGTGTAGGCTCGTCTTCTTTTTTTATCACATCAAAACAGGAAGTTCCGGTCGTGGAAATAAAATCGGTAATGCTGGCACCACCACTGGTATAAGTGCCGACCGAAAGAATATAACAGGCCGAACCTCCTTCATTAAAAAACATCTGAATGGCGTTAAAAAGTTGAAATGGTGGTTTGATTATTGTTAAGGTTGGCGGACTGCCCGCAGCTGTAAACTTGGTTACGATCGTGACATCAGATACCGTTTGATCAGCGGCGCTTTTCAGGGTGACCTGTGCCGTGAGGTTTGGCCCGGTTCCAAAATACCTGATATACTCTACAAGCGATGAGATGCGCACAGCCTCATTGGTCACATCCTTACCATTCATTATGGCCATCTGGGTATACCCGACAAACACCGGAATAGCTGTGGCCACCTGCGCAATGGAAGGAGGAAAGGAAGGTATTTCCGTTACATACACGCCTGGTGTTTTGATAGCACTTTCGTTTATTTGTGACATTTGTTAGGATTTTTGATTTATGAATTAATAGATTTATGAATTAATAATTGAGATAGATTTCCGAACAATTGAATACATCTCCGGCGGGTGGATTTGGCTGATACGTGACAAGTCTTTCAAAAGAGGGACAGGCAATCGGACCAACAGGAGTAGCTGTACCCATTGTAATCGTTAATGCCAATGCCTGTTCGCTAAGTGGTAAGGGCGTTTTTGAATAAATCGTACTGGCTGCCGGAGTAGTGAAAGCAAACACACTCGCCGTATCGGTTATGAGTCCGGTATTTCCGCTGGCTATTACATATTTCCAAATCGAGTAACGGTTCAGAAAATACACGGTATACAAAGGAGATAACAGATAACCGCTTCCGTCAAGCAGCTGATATCCGGTGGCCAGACTGCTATCATTAAAAAGATCAACAACGGCAAATGCCTTTGAGGAATTCAGTTCATCATTAAGATAAATCCATTGGGAAATGGCGTTGACTGTAAGTTTGTATTTCCCCGGGGATAAAGCAGAGAGGTCAAGTGTAAAGGAAAGTGCAGGAGTTTGGAAACTAATGTTTAATGAATAAACTGACCGCGTATATGTTCCTGCTGCCGGGTCATAACCAAGAACCATAACCGAAACGGACGATTGCGGTCCGGTAAAAGGAAAGCTGGAGACCGATGGCATCCACTGTAAAACGTCTGCTTCTGAAAAATACTGGTTTTTGTCTATGCCCATCCAGTACTGACTGTTGGCCGCTGATGGCGTCTTGCCGGTTACACTGAGGATGCATTCATAAACCATACCGGAACTATCGGCAGCCATATCGCCGGGAATGTAATTTTGTGAATTGTTATAAGTTACAGGCTGGGATAAAAAATTTTTACCATTGGCTGCATTGGCATTCCTGTTGGTAAAATAATATATTTTTCCGCGCGTATAGGTTGACGGTAAATTCGTATAGTTGAAGAACAGATCATGATTCAATTGTAAAAAGAAAGTAAACTGGGCGTCTGGAGCAGGTTTAATGAATGGCTGAAGTTTTACTATACCTGCCACCAGTTTTTTTGTCGTTTGTATTCCGGCATACAATACATTTCCATATTGTTTGGCTACCATCCGGTATCCACTCATTGCGACAACCGTTTTTTGAGAAGGAACAATACTAAAATCATTACAGAGACGGTTGGAGAAATACCGGTGCAGTAATTCGAAAGAAAATAAAGTTCCAAACTGGATATCGATCATGTTTACATTCCATTATCGTTAACAATAATTTCCTGAACCAGGGGTGCAGTGCCTTCTTTAAACTCTTCACTTATTTTTATCATCCTTACTTTATACATCACGGAGGGCAGGTATTTGGATCCCAGGATTCCCCAAAGATTATTGAGGTCCTGAAACGAAAGGGTAACCAGGTCGAAAATCAGTTTTTCAATTCCCGTTGGAAGGGAAGGCGAATTGAGCGGGTTAAATACATTTTGGTATTGAAAGAATTGAATAATCAGCGAAAGGCGCTTAAGGGACTCCGGATAATTTGCCAGGTTTACGGCGAATAACACATATAAATTCAAATGTACTTTCGGATTCTCGTTGATTAAGATTCCGCCTATCCGCCGGTGATTTTTTTGCGATTCACTGATCCGGTCTTCTTCAATATTAACCAGCGAAAGAAAGGTATTGTAGGTTTCCGTGGTGGTTGATCCGGTATTCCCGTCCTGCAGGGTGGTAATGTTAGCTAACTGGATAGGTCCCCCTGTGGGTATATCCAACTTCAATTGAAGGTAGTCTGTCAATTGGTCACAAATAAAATTTAATGCATCATCTATCACAAAGAATGATTTGCAGATTCATTTACACCGATAAAATTGATAGGACTAGCTTCTCGATTTTGGTAAGAAAGATCAGGAAGAAAATAGCAAGACCACATTAATGACATTTTACCCGTCAAAAAATATGTTCAGGATTTCCTTTAATTGACATTCGGTAAAGATCAGTTCAACAGGTAAGGACTAACGCATCCAATTTAACAGTTAACTTAATTTTTCGTGCACGTATTGCCTGAATGGAGAAACGCAGACAAGAGTGATTTCTATACATGCTACTTAAACATCAGAGATTTGACAAGGAAAAGTTAGAACTATTTTTATTATAAAAATGAAAATTGAGTGTAATTATATTTTTATTTTTTTTTAAAAATAAAATCAGAACAGTCCAGGAATCAAAAAAAAAAAATTGCAACATCTGGGGCGGCCTGCGGATCGCATCAGGCATTCTTAAATTTCTCAAATCAGATTTCGCAAATAATTTTTCTGATTTATTTTGTAGATCACTGTTAAATAATCAATTAAAACTTTTATCGAAAGTTGAATTTAATGTCGGCTTACTGCAGACTACGTAGTTTAACAGATAATCTCAGAAAAAATCTGGTAAAACTACTGTAGTAGATTTCCCCAAGGCATAATTCGCTTGCATCACCTAAGTGTTTATACTTACGCAGTGAAATATTTCAGAGTGAAGCCTTCCCGAAAAATCGAACAATTAAGTTATGGACTACTTTAAAGAACTTATCAAAATAGATGATAGTCTGTTGGGCGACTTTTTTTAAATTTTGAAAAAAAATTACAGCCCGGGTGAAAAATTATTTCCATTCCCTGAAGACAGCGCAGGTATACCCACCATCCCCGCCGGCTTGCGATAATTGATAGAATTGTATATATTTAAGTTAAGGACCCCGAACGATTGAAACCTAACCTTTAAGAATGACCCATCGCCGTTCCCTCACACTTATTGTTATCCTCACCGGAGTCATTTTCTTTGTTTCCTCCTGTAACAAAATCAGCAGTCCCGACAATACGCCAATAACCAATGTGACAATCACCTCGCTTAGACCGACGCATGGTCCCTTCGATACCATCGATACGCTGACCGGGAAAGGATTCGATCAGATTCCCGTTTTCGACAGCGTGCTGTTAAATGGTCAGAAACTAACCGTGATCAGTCGCTCAGACGAGCAGGTGATTGTGAAAATTCCGTCCCTCGCAGGCACAGGAAATATTGATATCTGGTACCAGGGCAAAGAGATTCTAGGACCTGTATTTACGTACGACAGCATCCTGATGGTTACCACGGTAGCCGGTGTCGGTCCCGAGGCCGGAGAGGTGAATGGCAAGGGAATCGATGCAAGGTTTTGGGGCCCGGCTGGTATAGCAGTGGATAGCCTGGGAAATTTATATGTGTGTGAATCGGGCGGCAGCTGCATCCGGAAAATTGATGCCGAAGGAAATGTGACTACGCTGGCTGGTCCCGCTGCGCCCGTCGCCGACTATGTAAACGGAACCGGTTCGGTAGCGAGGTTCAGCAGTCCGATAGGAATGTGTCTGGCCCCGGACGGAAATTTATACGTGGCCGATATGTTTAACTACCGGGTGCGGAAAGTAACGTTGGCAGGAGAGGTCAGCAATTTTGCCGGCGCACAATGGGATGCGATACCATATGACGGTGCTTTCGACGGGGCTCCCGATATTGCCACTTTTGATTCACCCTACGGCGTAGCATCAGATAAAATGGGAAACATTTATGTAGTCGATAACGCCAATAATAAAATCAGGAAAATAACGCCTTCCGGTTTCGTGAGCTCGCTGGCGGGTGGTGACTACTACCATTCCGGATGGGATGACGGCCAGGGAACTTTGGCCCGGTTCTATTCGCCCGATGCCATTGCATCTGATCCCGCAGGAAATCTCTTCGTCGTAGATGACGAAAACCATACGATCAGAAAAATTACGCCCGACGGAAACGTGACGACTATATTGGGCCCGCATGAACCCGCGATTACCGGTCCTTATGATCTGTTCATCACCGGAGCGCTCGCTACCGATAAATACGGGAATCTGTTCTTCTCTATCCCGGGCGGCATCGTCAAAAGAACACCTGACGGAACCATCATTCGTTATGCCTGCGGAGGCATCGGCGAAACCGACGGACCCGCAGCCACTGTGGCTACTTACCGTTATATCAGCGGTATCACCGTCGATCAGAATGGTACGCTATATATCACGGACAATAACAGGGTCAGGAAGATTGCCTGGCAGTAACTCCTGGTTTTTTCATTTTTTTGCATTGTTAGGGAAACTTATTCCCTTTCCAAAGAAACATTCATTAAGATTGTCTGCTGGTTTCTTTTTTCAGTAATGACGCTGCTTCTTCATCAATCATCAGGATTCCCAGAGGATGCAACCTTATGATACTGGCAGGAGTTTCGCTGCTGACTTTATCTTCCAGAACTTTTTTTATTATTGCTGCCTTTTTTATTCCATTGGCCAGCACAATCACTTTTTTACTTTCTAAAAGATGTTTGAGACCAAGTGTAATTCCTTGTTTCAGTGCAACAGGTTGAGCAAAGTATTTTTGACCTACTGATGTGGTTGTGGAATCGAGATCGATTACATGGGAATAATGATCAAATGAAGTTCCGGGCTCATTAAAACCTATATGCCCATTCATCCCAACGCCCACGATCATTAAATCAATCCCGCCTTTTTCACGGATGATTTTATCCATTACCGCACATTCCTGGGCAGGGTCTTTTGACAATGCATTGAATAAATGAATTTGAGAAGATGAAACTTGTAAAGGCTTAAATACCTGGGTTTGGAAAAAAAAATGGCAGCTTCCTTCATTTTCAGGGGGAATGCCCACCCATTCATCCAGCCCGATAAAAGTACAGCGGCTAAAATCCACCTTTTCTTTTATAGCTCTTTCTGTCATCAGTTTGCACATTAGGCGGGGAGTATCCCCGGAAGCCAGGCACACTACAGCTTCCGGTTTTTTGGTGACCAGGTCGATGATTTCATCGGCAGAATGCTGTGAAAGGGTATGGTAATCCTTATAAATTTTCTGTTGCATAGCGTTCTTCTGATTTGCGGCGGGGCGGAGCCAATTTACGACGGTATTTTATTTTGTTGTTCCCGATTCAGAAATGGCTTCAGTAAATCAATTGGAATCGGGAAAATTGTCGTTGAATTTTTCTCTGTGGCGATCTCTCTGAGGGTTTGCAGATATCGCAGCGTAATCGCACTGGGTTGTTCGGCTAAGACCTTTGCGGCATCAGACAAACGTTGTGAAGCCTGAAATTCTCCTTCTGCTGCAATTACTTTTGAACGGCGCTCTCTTTCGGCTTCTGCCTGTTTGGCCATCGCCCGTTGCATTTCCTGTGGCAGATCGATCTGTTTTACTTCTACATTGCTCACTTTGATCCCCCAGGGTTCAGTATGAGAATCGATAATCTGCTGTAAACGCAGATTGATTTTTTCCCTTTGCGAAAGCAGGTCGTCCAGCTCAGACTGTCCCAATACACTCCGTAAGGTGGTTTGTGAAAACTGTGAAGTGGCTACCAGGTAGTTCTCCACTTCAACGATAGCTTTGTACGGTTGTAGTACACGGAAATAGATTACGGCATTTACTTTAATCGACACATTGTCCTGTGTGATGACGTCCTGTGGAGGAACATCCATCACCACCGTACGCAGACTCACTTTCACCATCCTGTCTACAATAGGAACCAGTAAGATCAGGCCGGGTCCCTTTTCCCCTCCCGATATAAGCCTTCCCAACCTGAAAATAACACCCCGTTCATATTCGCGAAGCACCCGGATGGAATTGGCAAGAATAAAAATGGCGAAAAGGATAACCACCAGAGAAAATACGGGAATTGTTTGCATGGATTCATTTTTAATTGTTAAGTATCAAGTCGTTCAACATACAGTGTCAGGTTCTTTACTTCCTTCACACGCAGGCTTTCTCCCTGATATATCATTCCGGAGATGGATATAGCATTCCAAATCTCCCCGCGTATCCTGACCCTGCCTGAAGGATTGAGTTCGTCAAACGCTACTGCGGTTTCACCTTCCATGGCTTCAATACCCGTAACCGGTTTGCTGCGTTGTGCTTTTATTCCCATTCCGATCACAAAAAGGAAAAAGCCGGAAGTGATAGCAACAGTGGAAATAATCAGGGTACGGGATATCCGCATCACCTCCAGACCTGAGCCGGGCCGAATAAGCATGATTGACCCGGTCAGGAGCGCCGCAATGCCGCCGATGGCCAGCATTCCATGACTCACCACTTTGATCTCAAGCAACAACAGGATCACCCCAAATACAATTAATGCAAGTCCGGCATAATTCACAGGCAGCGTGTTTAACGCATAAAAGGCAAGCACCAGGGATATAAAACCGATAATGCCCGGGAATATGATCCCCGGATTGAATAATTCGAAGAGCAGGCCCAATAATCCCAGTATCAAAAGGATATACGCTATATCAGGGTCGCTGATGATATTCAGCAGTTTCTCTGTAAACCCCATTTCCAGTGTTTGAATCACTGCTCCCCGGGTATGCAGGAAGAAAGTGGCGGAATCCCGTTTGATCAGTTTACCGTCAACCTGGTTTAATAATTCGCGGTCGTTCGATGCGATCAGATCAATAATTTTTTTCTGGAGGGCCTCACTGTCAGTGATGGCAACACTTTGCCGCACGGCAGTTTCTGCCCAGGTCAGGTTGCGTTTTCTGTATTCGGCGATGGTCCGGATAAAGGCGGCCGCATCATTTGTGGACTTACTGTTCATAATCGAATCGCCTTCCCCCTGCATGGTGACGGGATGCGCTGCACCGATATTTGTACCTTGCGCCATGGCTGCTATATCAGCAGCCATAGTAATGAACAGACCCGCAGATCCCGCATGCGCTCCGGCCGGGGAAACATATACGATAACAGGAATGGGAGATTCAAGAATATCGCCTACAATAATTCGGGTAGATTTCAGGAGGCCGCCGGGTGTGTTCATATGGATCAGTACACAAGATGCATTCTCGCTGGTAGCTTTTTCAATACTGCGGTGAATAAATGTTGCAACTACCGGATTAATGGCGCCATCAATCTTTATCGAGATAACCGTTTGCGCTGAAAGCAGCAAAGGCATGGAAATGACGATGTATAAACATAGACGCTTCATAATGATGTACCCTTTGGGTATGAAGCTTTGAATAAATAAAAGACCTGTATGTAATTTACTAAATCCGGGAGTAATATGTTTTTATAACTCTATTTGAGCTCCATTTTCCCGCCAGCAGGCATCTGGCAGGTCATTAAAAGGAATATTTGTAAATTTATAGTGGTCTCAAATTAAACATTTAAACCTTGCTATATGAATGTCGTACAACGCCTGGAATATTGGGGTGACCATCATCACCCCAAATGGATAGATATCATTCGCATTGGATTAGGACTATTCCTGTGTTACAAAGGAATTGATTTTCTTGCCAATATGAGTGCCATGCCTAATCTCCTAAGCAATAAAATGTCTTTTGGTTCATTTACCATAATGTTGCTGGTCACTGGTATTGCATTTGCCCATTTACTCGGTGGATTTTTGCTTGTCCTGGGAACGCTCACCCGTTTTGCCTGCATTCTGCAAATTCCCATTCTGATCGGCGCTATCGTTTTCATCAATTCCTCGGGCAATGTCTTTAAGCCATTTTCTGAATTAAGCCTTTCCATATTGGTCCTGCTTTTGCTGATATACTTCTTAATTGCGGGCAACGGACCCTGGTCTTTTAGATTGTCTCCCGATCAGGATAACAAGTAAGCAGTTACCTGAAACTAATCACTGCGGCTGCGACATCCGGTTTTTGGAAGGCCTTAAACATTTTGGCAAACAACGAGATTTGATTGCCCGATATTTTTGTGAAATGCCGCATATATGGAATCAGATCCATTTCTTCGATATTGTAAATCGACTTCCTGATTACTTTATTGTTTTCGTCGATCGTTGCCATCACAAGCACCAGATCCTGCACCTGCCCATACATACTGCAGCGCACGAGCTGATCCCCGGATCTGACATTCGACGCACAATCGCAATAAAACAACACCATTTTATTTTCTGCCATTATCGTGAAAAATGAACTATTGTTATATCCATTTACGCTTTCCTGACTTTTGGGTATTCGCAGCGCCTCTAAACGATCGCCAGGGGCCTACCTTAGGCGCTGGGATTTTTATTTTTTTGCATTATTGGGGAAACTTACTCCGGGTCCGAAGAAACATTCATTCTCGATTATTTTTCCATCTTTAAATTTGAAGCGCTCGGTGTTCCGGAATAATTTACCGTCGTTGGTCCAGCCATTATAGGTTACATAGGCATCATCTCCTTTAATAATCATCTTTTCCAAATCAAACTTTTTGGTATTGACGGCATTTGGCCAGCACCGTTCCTTGTACACTTTTAAATTAATATGATCATCGCCGGCCGGACTGGTGAACGTAAATCCGTTATCGAGAATCAGTTCCAGCATATGCCAGTCCTTTTGCATATAAGCGGCATAATACTGTTTAATCAGTTTTTCGTTATTCGTATTGTCCTGTGATTGCTGTGCGAAACCCGCATGGGAGCAGACGGTAGTCAAAATGAAAAGGAGACTGGCAAAGATTTTAGTGATTTTCATGATTTTCCTGTTAAATGTTGATCTTAACGAAAAGCGGCCAGGCCGCTCCTTAGTATAGACAACCTCATCCATGAATTCCGGACAGTTACCGGTTAAATTATTTTTGGAAGCTCCTATGCCCCGTTGGGAATTATCCCGCCAGCCATCACACACTGGAATTGTGGAACAGTACTTTCTGTATCACCGTGAAACGGAAAGTGCTGAGATTCGCAAAGTATTGAGAAACAACGAGGGAGAAGAAAGGCGAAATCGCCGGGAGCTGGTGAGCTCACCCGGATATTCCAGGATAAAAATTCACTAAAACGGGAAGGATGTTTGATACATTAGGGCAGGGTAGAATCTAAAATTCAAAATAGTAAATTCAACATTTGCCAATTTCTCGTTTTAAAAATTATCCGGGTTTGTATTACTATAAATTGAGAAATTTGCAGGGAGGTATGTGAGACCATAAAATAAAAAACTTAAAATTACTCTATATGAAAAAGTTCTTTCTCTTTTATAGAGAGTTCAAAATATTTGCGATTATTAACGTGACATTCAGCCTGGCGGCTATTTTTCTTTCAATACTTGGTCATATAATCGGACAGGGCAACCTTATACCTTTTGTAATGGTCGGGGGCACTTTAGGTATCCTTACCGGTTCTTATTTTTTACTTAAAAAAAGCCTCATTAAAAAGGAAAATGTCATAACTGTTACCATTTGTAGTTTAATCACATTTGGTCTGGCTTCTCTTATTGCCATTTTTAATTTTGATAAACCATCATTGATGTTTATTAGTTTCCTTTTAATTGGTTTTGTTTCAGCATTTAGCAACTGGTTTTTTCAAAAATATAAATATATTTCCGGGAGTTGGATTAATGGGCTTTTAGGACTTATTTTAATTCTGCCATCGTTTTATTTCATAGTCTCATCTATTTTAAAATTCAAGTTCAGGATCGATGGTCCATTTCGCGTTATTGAAGGCCTTTTGCGGCACCCTAATGGGCAGGCAAACTTAAACGCTATATCCCCTTTTATTTTTGGAGGTGGATTAGCGTTAGCTTTTTTTATAAATACATTGGCGCAGATACAGCTGATAAAATCGGAGGGATCCCTTTTAAAATGCAGATTAACCTGGAAGAAATTTATTCCATTAAATTTGACAGTGATGATGATGAGTTGTAGTTTAGGTTCAGTTATATTAACTTATCTTATGCTGGAAAATATGTGATTTAGATTTCTATGTTGAATAGAAATCTAAATGCGAGGCTTCTTCAGGAATCTACGATTGGAACAGCTAAATTAAATTTTGTCTATGCTGCAGGACAAAAAATTAAAGGCCTTTGTTGCAACTACCAACGCAGACAGGGCGAGAATTTTTTACAAAAACATCCTGGGACTAACACTCTTATCGCAGGATGATTTTGCCTTGGAGTTTGATTCGAACGGAACATTATTGAGGGTAGCTTTTGTAAACGAATTAGTCCCCCAGAGTTTCACTGTACTTGGCTGGAACGTACCGGATATATACTCCATGATCAGGTTGCTCAATGAAAAAGGCATTGAATGTAATAAATATGACTTTCTTGAACAGGACAGTTACGGAATATGGAAATCTCCCGGAGGTTCCAAAGTCGCCTGGATTAAAGATCCCGATGGAAATGTGCTTTCATTTACCGAACAATAATTCAGCACAGTCGATGAAAACGACCGTTTTACTTTTTTCACTACTGATTCTATTTTCTGATATTTCGGGCAGGGATGCGTGGGTTTCAGAAACTGGCACAATTGAAGTTGAAATAGTCGGCCTCAGATCTGATAAAGGAGATGTGGCAATTACAATATATAATCAAAAAGACGGGTTTCCTTCAGATTCATCAAAAGCCTTTAAACTGCTAAGACTTAAAATTGAAAAAGACCGATGCCTGGCAAGTATTTCTAATTTACCTTATGGAACCTATGCCATCGCTGGTTACCATGATGAGAACAGCGATGGCAGGTTAAACTTTAATTTGCTTCATATTCCTAAGGAAGGGGTATGTGCGTCAAACGACGCCAAAGGACATTTTGGTCCGCCTTCGTTTGATGATGCAAAATTCTTACTTAAATCTGCCTCATTAAGTATCAAAATGACTATGTCATATTAGATCAGTCATTCAGAAATACTATGCATCACTATGAAAAACAAAGCGATCCGATACACGTAGGCAATTAAAAAAATCACAGTGCAGCTAAGTATGAGTGATTTAAGAATGGTCAAAATTAAATTCTGTCGATACAATCGTATCAGGGCAAATAAGAGGTAAATAAATGTGACACCAATGATAATCAGAATAAAACTAAATTCGGAATGCGTCAGATCAAATCCGGAATGCAATGCAGAAAGTATCCATTGAATTGGTCGCACAATATACGGTATCAGCAAAAGAAAAATAATCAGGAAAGAGTAAAAATGGAGCGAGAATACAAGATGTGCTGCGTATGGAATTTTTTTGTTTATAAATAATAAGGTAAGCGCCAGGGCAAACAGCGGAACCATAATAACCAGGTATTCTTTTTCTTCGAAATGAATGGCCATATTAAATCGTTCCGCTAAAATGTCCATGGTAATATGCAGTGCTGCTTGTTTCTTATAGATTATTTCTTCAAACCGACCCATATAGGTATCAAGCGTATAATTGAATATGCTTTTGGATTTAACCAGGAAAAAAAGAAAGTTAATAAAGACAAACATGGTAAAGGGTCTGACATACCGGCTTGGCTGTTCTTCCAGGGTTCTTGCGGTCAGCAATCCCGGTCTGAACAGCAGAACAGGAATCGTCCTGAAAATCTTCTTATCAAAATGAATAAGATCATGAAGTGCTTCATGAGTCATTTCTTTTGCAGCCTGATGATCCTTCGTATCGGGTGTGCTTTTCATCCTATTAAAACAGGGTTATTTCCGAATTTAAATTATTTTTCGGTGAATCAGGGACCAGTCATCTTCCAATTCACGAAATAGCTGATCACTTTCCGCTAAATCATTACCAGTTCCCGGCAAACCCGCAATACATGCCGAGGGTCGTTTTTTATATAAGCAATACAATTCGACGCCATTGTAAACTAATTTGTTTAACTTCAGAAGCTATCACCGATACTCAATTCATAGCATTTCTGAGGCAGGAAGGTATCGCTGCAAATTCCCCTTGATTACTGAAGTTCCAGTCCATCCTACTACTTAAATATGAGGAAAACAAAAACTGTACTGTTTGCCCTGTTGCTGTCTTCGCTGGCAATGGCTCAGAACAGTCAGCCGGAAGATCTATATTTCAATCATCTTTTTGTAAAAGATGGAATGCCGGAAGGTATGGTTACTACTATTGTGCAGGACAAAGAGGGATATATGTGGATCGGCACGCAGAAGGGGCTTGTACGTTATGATGGCTACAAGCCGAAAGTATACAATTTTGACATTGAAGATCCCTACTCACGGTCTGTCAGAATTCTTTATATCGACAGGGAAGGCAGGCTTTGGGGTGGAGGCGAATATGGTGTGTTGTTTCTATACGATCGCAGCGAAGATCGTTTTATTAAATATAATCCATATCCATCGACTTCCGATTCTTCCCGTTTGTCCATCTACAGAATACGTGAAGATCAACATGGACATATTTGGCTGCTTTCTTATAATTTTTTTAAAAAGAAAGCCCGTGTGGCCCGTTTTGACCCGGCGACCGGGCAGTTCACCATGTATGATGACGCAGAAAAAGGAGTTCATTATTTAAACACTACTCTGGTAACCACTATTGATGAAGTAAATGGTGAGATATGGATCGGATCTGGTAATGGCATATATCAATACAATGAAAAGACTGACCGGCTTGACTCCTATTTCGCAATGTCCGATTCTGCAATGCAGAGTATATTCGCTTTTTCCACGAAAGTCTCCCAACCAGGTATTCTCTGGATGGCAGCTTATAAATTCGGATCGTCGATAGGGGAAGGCCTTTGGCGCTATGATACCAGAACACATGTTACCAGGGTTTTCCGGCATCATACCGGCGATTCTTCCAGCTTGGGTAGCGATTATATATTTGCAATGCTTACGGATACCCTGAGGCGACTGTGGATCGCAACAGAAAATGGCCTGTCATTTTTTGATTCGTCGAAAAATAATTTCATTAATTATCGCTTTAAAGATGAAAACACGGGGAAATTTATTCGTATAGACGAATTGAATCTGGATAAAAATAAAAATTTATGGTTGGCTACGCACGAAAAGGGGTTGATTTTATTTAATACACAGACCGGATTATCTACCCGTTATCCAGCGCGGGAAAAAGACCAGAAAAGATTGGCCGGCAATGGGGTGCATGATTTATTTACAGACCATTCAGGAACGCTGTGGTTGGGTACCGAACATATTGGGTTGCAATGGATCAATAAACAGCCTTCGAGGTTTATCCAATATAAAGATGATCCGGGACAATCGCATCATTTTCCGGGAGGGGTGGTGCATTCTATTGCGGAGTCCAAAGACAGTACGATCTGGATGGGTACAGCAAAAGGACTTTACCACTGGCAACAGCGGACAGATTCATTTACGTTGGTAAGAATAAATAAAGACAAGGAAAAGAACCTGAATGTATATGCTGTATTGATCGATAGAGATGGGCTGGTGTGGTGTACAGCATCTGGTAGTTTAAATCCCGGACTATATTGTTATGATCCTAAATCCGGAAAGTCCCGGGTTTTCAATAATAATAAAAAAGATACGAATTCACTAAGCAATAATGATGTCGCTATATTATTGGAGGATCATCTTGGGAATATCTGGGTAGGCACCATTAACGGAGGCCTCTGCCGTTTCAACAGGACAACCCAAAATTTTACCAGGTACCCCTATCTTGAAAGTAATGGTTTCCTTTCACAGAATCATGGCGCACTGGATGATAACACCGTGCTTTCAATATGTGAAGATAAAAATGGTACCCTTTGGGTGGGAACCAATTTAGGAGGGTTAAACAGGTTTGACCGCCAGACCGGCACTTTTACTTCTTATGCCAGGCAATTACCGGGCTTTCAATGTATTACCTGTATTTACAATCACGATAAGAAGGGATTATGGTTGGGTACTTATTTTGGAGGGATATTCAGCTTTGATCCTGAAACCAGCCAGGCAAAAAGGTATACTGAAAAGAACGGTCTTTTATTTGACGGCTCAGGTGGAATGTTGGAAGACGATCATGGCAATTTGTGGTTATCCACTTTTAAAGGCATTTCAATTCTCAACTTACAAACAAAACAGGTGCGAAACCTTACGGTCGCCAACGGCCTTCCTTTGGAAAATTTATGGCAGGCATTTAAAACCAGCGGTGGCCGTTTTCTTTTTTACGGTACGGAAGGCGGTTTTATTTCCCTCAGACCAGAGGATTTTACTCCTGACACGCTCCCACCGGTTTTACATATAGAGTCAGTTGATTTTGTATCTATTAATAACGGTAAAGCAAAAGACTCTACGCTCATAGCCTATGGCAAAGGCAACGTAAGCTTTAGGTATAATGAAAACCGACTCAGTTTTCATTATGTCGGTCTCGATTACCAGGGTCCGCAGTTGATACAATATGCTTACAAACTCAATGGTTATGACAAAGGCTGGATTTCTGCCGGAACGCAGCGAATGGCTACATATACAAATCTTTCTCCCGGCGATTATACTTTTCATGTAAAAGCATCCAACCGTGATGGCGTTTGGAATGAAGAGGGCGCGGGTTTTTCGTTTATTATATTACCGCCATGGTGGCAAACCTGGTGGGCATATGCACTTTACGTTCTGGTGCTGGCGTTGGCCGTATGGGCCTTTGCAGCTTACCGCTCCCGTAACCTCCGCCAGGCCAACCTGGAGCTGGAAAATAAAGTGGAACGCCGCACCACCCAGCTAAACAAGTCCCTCGAAGATTTAAAATCAACGCAATCTCAATTGATCCAATCCGAGAAAATGGCTTCTCTCGGCGAACTGACTGCGGGTATTGCACATGAAATTCAAAATCCTTTGAATTTCATGAATAATTTCTCTGAGGTAAATGCTGAATTAATCGATGAAATGAAACTGGAATTGGAAACCGGAAATCTAAATGAAGCTGAAAAAATTGCCAGCAATATCAAAGAGAATGAACTTAAAATTAATCACCATGGCAAACGTGCTGATGCCATCGTGAAAGGTATGCTGCAGCACTCCCGGTCTGACACAGGTATAAAGGAACCGGCAGGGATAAATGCTTTGGCAGATGAATACCTCAGACTTTCTTACCAGGGTCTCCGCGCAAAAGACAGATCATTCAATGTGATGATGAACACGGATTATGACCGGTCAATAGGCAAAATAGATATCATTCCCCAGGATATCGGGAGGGTGTTGCTGAATTTATATAACAATGCCTTCTATGCCGTGTCAGAAAAGAAAAAGCAACTCAGCAATGGGTATGAACCCACCGTTAATGTAAGCACGAAGAAAATAAATGATAAGGTAGAAATCCGGGTAAAGGACAATGGCAACGGCATACCGCAAAAAGTGAAAGATAAAATCTTCCAGCCATTCTTTACTACCAAACCTACAGGACAGGGCACCGGACTTGGTTTGTCGCTGAGCTATGATATTATCAAGGCTCATGGGGGTGAAATAAAAGTGGAGACTGAGGAAGGTGTATTCACTGAATTTGTGATTCAAATCCCGGTAGTATAGAAAATATTCCCGTTACTAATCCGTCATCAATTCCCCGCAAACCCATTGGAATCGGGGGATAACACATTCTGTATTGGAAAGTGTCCGATAGACCGTTGATGCGCGTTCCCACCATTTTGTTTCATCTATTTGAGAAATACCAGCAAATACTTCGACAACATAATTCGACGCCCTTGTGAATTAATTTGTTTAACTTCAGAAGCTACCACCGATATTCAAATTCATAGCATTTCTGAGGCAGGCAGGTTTCGCTGCAAATTCCCGTTGATTACTGAAGTTTCAATCCATCCTACTACTTAAACATGAGGAAAACAATAACTGTACTTTTTGTTCTGTTGCTGTCTTCGCTGGCAATGGCTCAGAACAGTCAGCCGGGAGAGCTATTTTTCAATCATCTTTTTGTAAAAGATGGAATGCCGGAGGGTCAGGTTAATGCAATTGTGCAGGACAAAGAGGGATATATATGGATTGCTACGCAGAAGGGGCTGGTACGATTTGATGGATACAAGACGAAAGTCTACTATTTCGGTATTGAAGATCCTTATTTGCAGAATGTTTACACACTTTTTCTCGACAGGGAAGACAGGATTTGGTGTGGAGGTATATATGGTGTTTTGTTTCTCTACGACCGCAGCGAAGATCGATTTATTAAGTACAATCCAAATACATCAGCTTTTGATTCTTCCCGTTTACCCATCTTTAGTATTCGTGAAGATAAACATGGAAATATCTGGGTGGCTGGTTATGACGAAAATATAAATAAAAGTCGTTTGGCCCGTTTTGATCCGTCAACAAAAAAATTTACCGTTTATAGTGACACAGAAAAAGGAACGCATCGTATAAACACGACTGAGATAACCCACCTTATTGAAATAAATGGGGAGATATGGTTCGGATCTGGTAATGGTATATATCATTATAACGAAAAGTCCGACCGCCTGGAATCCTATCTGGCAACAGCTGATTCAACAAAGCAGATCACATTTTATTTGTCGGCGAGAGCTTCACAACCAGGCATTCTTTGGATGGCACCTTATGATTCTAAACCAGAGAGAAAAAGCAAGGGCCTCTGGCGTTATGATACCAGAACAGGGGCAACTACGGTTTTCCGGCATCACACCGGCGATTCCTCCAGCCTTGGCAACGATCATTTGCGTTCGATGCACAGGGATTCCCTGAAGAGACTGTGGGTCGTTACAGATAGTGGCCTGTCATTACTTGATTCATCGAAAAATGATTTCATTAATTACCACTTTAAAGATGAAAATACGGGTAAATTTTCTTCGATAGATGAAATGAGTGAAGATAAAAATGGAAATTTTTGGTTGACAACCTCTATGGGATTGATTTTCTTTAATACGCATACAATATTATTTTCCCTTTACCAGGCTAATCAAAAAAACCCGGATGGATTGGCCGGCAATGGGGTGCATAACTTATTTATAGACCATTCAGGAACGCTGTGGTTGGGTACTGCACAGATTGGAGTGCAATGGAGCAGTGAACAGCTTTCGAAGTTTATCCGGTATAAAGATGATCCGGGACAATTACATCATTTCCCGGGAGGGGTGGTTAATTCATTTGCGGAATCCAAAGACAGCACGATCTGGCTGGGATCGGCACGTGGACTTTACCATTGGCGACAACAGACAGATTCTTTTACTTTGGTAAGAATAAATAAAGACAAGGAAAAGAATCTTAATGTAAATGCTGTAATTATCGATAAAGATGGGATGGTATGGTGTGGAGCATCTGGTAATTTAAATCCCGGACTATATTGTTACGACCCTAAATCCGGCAAGTCCCGGTTTTTTAATAATAATAAAAAAGATACGAATTCACTAAGTAATAATTATGTCGGGATACTATTGGAGGATCATCTTGGTAATATCTGGGTAGGCACTTATGGAGGAGGTATCTGCTGTTTCAACAGGCAATCTCAAAATTTTACCAGGTACCCCTATCTTGAAAATAACGGTTTCCTGATACAGAATCATGGCGCATTGGATGATAACGCGGTGCTTTCAATATGTGAAGATAAAAATGGTACCCTCTGGGTGGGAACCAATCACGGCGGTTTAAACAGGTTTGACCGCCGGACTGGTACTTTTACTTCTTATATTAAGCAATTACCTGGCCTTCAATGTATTAACAGTATTTACAACGACGAAAAGAAGGGATTGTGGTTGGGTACTTATTTTGGAGGTGTATTCAGCTTTGACCCTGAAACCAGTCACGCAAAAAGGTATACTGAAAAGAACGGTCTCTTATATGATGGTGCAAGTGCAATGGTAGAGGACAATCATGGTAATTTATGGTTATGCAATTTTAAAGGCATTTCAATTTTCAACATAGAAACAAAGCAGGTCCGCAACCTTACGGTCGCGAACGGTCTTCCTTTGGAAAATTTATCAGGGGCATTTAAGACCAGCAGTGGCCGTTTTCTTTTTTACGGTACGGAAGGCGGTTTTTTTTCCCTCAGGCCGGATGATTTTACTCCTGACACAGTTCCGCCGGTATTGCACATTGAATCAATTGATTTTATGACCCGGGTTGAGGGTAAAGCAAAAGACTCTACCCTCATCACCTACGGCAAAGAAACAAGCCCAAGGTTCAGATACGATGAAAACCGACTCAGTTTTCATTATGTCGGTCTGGATTACCAGGGTCCGCAGCTGATACAATATGCTTACAAACTCGATGGTTATGACAAAGGCTGGATTTCTGCCGGAATGCAGCGAATGGCGACATATACAAATCTTTCTCCCGGCGATTATACTTTTCATGTAAAAGCATCCAATAGTGATGGCGTTTGGAATGAACAGGGCCCGAGTTTTTCATTTATCATATTACCGCCTTGGTGGCAAACCTGGTGGGCATATGCTTTATACGTCCTGGTGCTGGCGCTGGCGGTTTGGGCCTTTGCAGCTTACCGCTCCCGCAACCTCCGCCAGGCCAACCTGGAGCTGGAAAATAAAGTGCAGCACCGTACCACACAGCTAAACAAGTCCCTCGAAGATTTAAAATCTACTCAATCCCAACTGATTCAATCCGAAAAAATGGCTTCTCTCGGCGAACTCACGGCTGGCATTGCGCATGAAATTCAAAATCCTTTGAATTTCATGAATAACTTCTCTGACGTAAATAAAGAATTGATCGATGAGATGGAACAAGAGATGGATAGTGGAAATATTAGCGATGCAAAAACAATTGCAAAAAACATCAGGGCAAATGAAGAAAAAATAAATCACCATGGAAAACGTGCTGATGCCATCGTGAAAGGTATGCTGCAGCATTCCCGGTCAGGCACAGGTATAAAGGAACCGGCAGGGATAAATGCTTTGGCAGATGAATACCTCAGACTTTCTTACCAGGGTCTCCGCGCAAAAGACAGATCATTCAATGTAATGATGAAGACAGACTTATGACCGGTCAATAGGCAATATAGATATCATTCCCCAGGATATCGGGAGGGTGCTACTGAACTTATATAATAATGCCTTCTATGCCGTGTCAGAAAAGAAAAAGCAGCTCAGCAATGGTTATGAACCCACGGTTGCTGTTAGTACGAAGAAAATAAATGATAAAGTAGAAATCAGGGTAAAAGACAATGGCAACGGCATTACCGCAAAAAGTGAAGGATAAAATCTTCCAGCCATTCTTTACCACCAAACCTACAGGACAGGGTACCGGTTTAGGACTATCTCTGAGCTATGATATTATCAAGGCTCATGGGGGTGAAATAAAAGTGGAGACTGAGGAAGGCGTATTCACTGAATTTGTGATTCAAATCCCGGTAGTATAGAAAATATTCCCGCTACGAAACCGGCACTAAATCCCACCAACACACTGGAAGAGGGCCAAAAAGTATACATTTGGCAACACAACGACCGATCCTTAAACAATTATTATGAGAAAACTTTTTCTCACGATATTATTGCTTCAGTTTTTTTCCTTCGCCGAATCTCAATCTTCTTCCGATTTGGATAGTTTAAAGTTGTTGGCGGACAAAACCAACGAGGACACCTTAAAAGTTCGGTTATACGCAGACTTAGGTTTTAGCTACGCCTTTTTTTTCATGGTCGATTCAAGCATAACATATAGCCAAAAAGCCATCAGTCTGGCAAGGCAGATTCAATATAAACAAGGTGAAGCATACGCCATGTCCCGTTATGGATGGTCAATGTGGGCATCCGGAAATTATGATAAAGCTATAGAAGCGGCCCTTAAATCTTTAAATCTCTTTAAGGATTTAGAAAATTATGAAGAGTATGCTAACGTATATGGTGAGCTGGCTGTTTTTTACAGGGATGCCGGCGATTTCGGACAGTCTTTAAAATATGGTAAACTGATAGAAAATTCATATGATTTATGGTATAATGCCCACAAGATCCATGTTGTTGTTCCCTATGTCACAATAGCATCTGCTTACCTCGGGACGGGTCAGATCGATTCGGCGTCAATTTATATTAAGAAACAATTCGACCTGGAAAAATCATCAAATGGTGATTATGTATCCGGTTATACATATGATGTATTCGGTGATGTTGAAACCCGAAAGAAAAATTATCAAAAGGCATTATCCTATTATGATTCGGTATTATACGGCATAAATGTTTATAAAAATAACCTGGACGTTCTTTTCACTTACTATCTGAAAGCGCAGTTATACCTCAAAATGGGAAATATGGACTCTTCCATCAGGTATGCAAAATCCATAGTGAATAAACCTGAATTTTCCCTTGTTCAGCGGGCGGTTCTGGAAGCGCTTACTGTTCTTGCAGAAGATTACAGGCTGATAAAAAACAATGACAGTACATTAAAATATTTGCAACTAAAGGTTGCTCTGAATGACAGTTTGTTTAATAAGGAAAAATCCAGGGCCATACAGAGCCTTACATTTAATGAAGAACTGCGACGGCAGGAAATGGAGACTGCCAGAAAACAATATCAGAGCCAGGTCAGGTTGTATGCAGTGTTTGCGCTTTCCGGTGTTTTCTTACTGATCGGGATCATACTGTATCGCAATAACAAATTGAAACAGAATGCCAATACCATTTTGCTGCAGGAGAAACAAAAAGTAGAAACAACTTTAAGGGTATTGGAGTCCACCCAATCCCAACTGATCCAATCCGAAAAAATGGCTTCTCTCGGCGAACTCACGGCTGGCATTGCGCATGAAATTCAAAATCCTTTGAATTTCATGAATAACTTCTCTGACGTAAATAAAGAATTGATCGATGAGATGGAACAGGAGATGGATAGCGGAAATATTAGCGATGCAAAAACAATTGCAAAAAACATCAGGGCAAACGAAGAAAAAATAAATCACCATGGCAAACGTGCTGATGCTATTGTGAAAGGTATGCTGCAGCATTCCCGGTCAGGCACAGGTATAAAGGAACCGGCAGGGATAAATGCTTTGGCAGATGAATACCTCAGACTTTCTTACCAGGGTCTCCGCGCAAAAGACAGATCATTCAATGTGATGATGAAGACAGATTATGACCGGTCAATAGGCAAAATAGATATCATTCCCCAGGATATCGGGAGGGTGCTATTGAACTTATACAATAATGCCTTCTATGCCGTGTCAGAAAAGAAAAAGCAACTCAGCAATGGTTATGAACCCACGGTTGCTGTTAGTACGAAGAAAATAAATGATAAAGTAGAAATCAGGGTAAAAGATAATGGCAACGGCATACCGCAAAAAGTGAAGGATAAAATCTTCCAGCCCTTCTTTACCACCAAACCTACAGGACAGGGTACCGGCTTGGACTATCTCTGAGCTATGATATTATCAAGGCTCATGGGGGTGAAATAAAAGTGGAGACTGAGGAAGGCGTATTCACTGAATTTGTGATTCAAATCCCGGTAGTATAGAAAATATTCCCGTTAGGAATCCTTCATTCAAAATTGTCAACACCAAATTTGAAATATTGAATAAGGTTGAAGAACTCATTTTTGACGTATCAATTGCACGTAAAAAGTATATTGATCAGGTAGAGCACTTTACTCAAGAGCAGACCCAATGGAAACCTGATTCTGAAGTATGGAATATGGTTGAGATTACTGAGCATCTTTTTTGGGCCGAGCAGGGTGGAATCCTTGGTATGTGGAAAAGTATTATTGCAATAAGGGAAGGTAAAATGGAGCGGAAATATGAATCAGTTCATCGGAATATGCCGATCGAGCAAATCATTAAACTTACCTGGCAACCCAAGGAAAAAGTACCAGCCGTCGCAGCACCAAGGTTGGGCGGTCCGTTATATTTTTGGTGTACGTCATTGAATAGTCTGCAGGGGGTACTTGAAACTTTTGGCCATTATTTAAAAAAAGATGAGTTGCGGTTACAGGCACACCCACATCCTATTTCAGGACCTATGGATTTTCAGCAACGTTTCGAGTTTTTGAGCTTTCATATAAACCGCCATCTGGTGCAGGTTTTAGAGTTAATCAATGAAATGAATGGGTAGCTTTATGAAAAAACTAATTGCTAAAAAAAATGTCTGGAGTCCGACAGAGCTAGTAGATGGCTTTTTGCAACACAATGAATTAAAAATTCTTACAGGCTCATCCGATGATCTTGCCGCACTTCACAAAAGCGTTTACGAAAAATTTCAAATACCACACAAAAGTGACCGTTACTTTTTTGTTTATAATGAACAGAATTCAGCAAAACACAGTTTGGATTTGCAGGAAATAAATCTTTCTGGCGGAGAACTGCTATTTGTAGTGCCTAATCAAATCCATACCTCGCCACCGTTGAAAAAGGGGTTAAAATTTCATTCGCTGAGTTTTGAAGCCAATTGCCTTTCACTTCTTCCACGGAAATTTCATTTTCTTACCAACCCGTTCAACAGGCAAATCATTTCATTTGACAATGAATCAAGGCAAAGGGTAAAAGCTCTTTTTGAAACGCTAAGGCAACTTCTGTTTTCCGCCAGCACAAGGAACAATACCGAAATTATACTTGCCCATCTTAATACCCTCTTAGCCGAATTCAACAATGCTTATTTTAAAAATACCAGCCTTGAGATATTTTCCGGTAATAAACTTTCAAAATACATTCAGTTTAAACTTCTTATTGAAACTGAATTTAAAAAACAACCGTCTGTAAATTCCATTGCCGGAAAATTAAATTTATCAGAGAATCAACTATATTCAATTGTAAAAGAATTTGCGGGGCTATCGCCAAAAAAATATTTGATACAGCGATTAATGCTTGAAGCGCAACGGATTTTATTTTATGAAAGACCCGGCACCAAAGAATTGGCTTATGAATTAGGATTTGCAGACCCTGATTATTTTTCACGACTTTTTAAACAATATAGCGGCAAAAGCATTAGCCGGTTCGTTAGCTATATTCAGGATTTGTCCAGTCAAAAGTAGAATTAGTCAGGGGGAAATGATTTTTATTTTCCGACTTTGCCGTCAGAAAATAAAACCAAATCATAAAAATGAAACCACTAAAAGAAATTAATTTAAAACGAACCTTCACATATATCCTTGTCACTATCGCTGTAA
Source organism: uncultured Bacteroidota bacterium (assembly GCA_963766585.1). Classification (GTDB taxonomy): domain Bacteria; phylum Bacteroidota; class Bacteroidia; order Chitinophagales; family Chitinophagaceae; genus Puia. Next base: position 1,945,393 of record CAVYAV010000003.1, on the reverse strand, counting down.
TCGCCCTGTATTTTAGCCTGGTTCATTTGATACTGATGGCGGCTAACGTTTCAAAGTCAGCGCCTTCAACGGTTTACGGCCTTACTTCAAAGCGACAATTTGCACTTGTTGCGTTGGGACTTGGGTTGCTTAGTGTCATTTTCGGTTGGCGCACATTTCGTAAATCCGCCAGTCATACAAGCATCCTTAGCGGGAAAAGCTGGCCCATTGTAGCAATCGTTACCGGGCTGATAGCTGTTATTGGTGGCGTAATAAATTTAGCAACCGCAAATGGTGGTCCCGGCAGTGGCAATGGTGTACTTGGTAGTGCCCAGGCACTGGTACTTGGCCTGACTGGTATGCTTCTCGGTGGATTGGCTATAGTTCGTTTCAGACGAAAAAATATTAGATAGCGATCATGCCTGACAATGACTTTTCAATTAAGTAATGAGTTCGAAAATGAGCTATACGACAGATTTCGTTATATCTGAAGACGGAACAAAAATCGGTTACAGAAAACTTGGTAGCGGTGCAGGACTTTTACTTGTACACGGAGGAATGATGAGTTCACAGAATTTTATGAAACTCGGCGAACATTTGTCAGGCAGGTTCACTGTCTATATTCCAGACAGGCGGGGACGTGGCTTAAGCGATGCTCAGGGTGACAATTATGGTCTTTTTGCTGAAAGCGACGATTTACTGGCAATTATCAAAAAAACAAAAGCAGAAAATATCTTTGGTCTTAGTTCAGGCGCAATCGTTGTACTGCAAACTGCTCTTGCAGAACCTTCTGTTAAAAAGATTGCCCTCTATGAACCCCCTATTCCTGTTAGTGGAACAGACCCAGCTGCCTGGGTTGGTGGCTATGAACTTGCAATGGCTGAAGGAAATTTAGGAAAGGCAATGATAAGCATTGTTAAAGGGACAGGTGATAGCTCATTGCTTGGTAAGCTGCCCGGTTTCATAACCATTCCTTTTATGAATTTTGCGATTAAAGCAGATGCAAAAGACAAAGAAGGAAAAGGTAAAAATGAAGTGTCATTAAAAACATTAATATCAACCATGCACTTCGACCCCAAACTTGTAAGCCAATCAGGTGATATAATAACCAAATGCAAAAACCTGAGAGCAGATGTATTGCTTCTGGGTGGGCAAAAAAGCCAGCAGTATTTAAAAGCTGCACTTAACGCACTAAGTTTCGCTTTACCAAAATCAAAACGCATAGAACTTAAAGGGGTTGGACATTTAGCCGCCGATAATGGAGGTAAACCAAAGGTTGTTGCAAAAGAACTATGTAGTTTTTTCAGCTCTGACAATTAAAAGCGCTAACCGCTAACAATGTACCGATTTGCACAAAGGATTGAAATTCAATAAGGGAGAAGACCGGTGAAATCACCTAAGGCCGGTGAACTCATCGGAAGTTCCTGGATAAAACTTCACTAAATGCAGAAGAGGTTGCACAGATATCAAGAGGTCAGTGCACTATTATTCATTTCCAGAATCCCAGGGAATAGTTTAGATTTAGTAAGGTAACCCCGACATGAAAAAACTTTCACTCATCCTCCTGCTCGCAGGATCCGGTTATTTTACTTATTCACAGCAGATCCATTTTGAGCCCATTCATTACAAAGGGGATGGCAGCACGAATGTTTTTATGCAATTGACTCAGGATCATTTGGGATATATCTGGATTGCTTCATCAGACAGTGGCTTTTATCGATATGATGGAACTGAGTTTATAAACTATCAGCATAATGATAAAAATGCCAATTCCGTTGCCAACAATTTCATCGCGTGTATTTATGCGGATTTCGCAAACAATATCTGGTTAGGAACCTATGGCAAAGGTCTTGACCGGTTTGATCCTGCAACGAATTCATTTACTCACTTTAGGCACGATCTGAAAAATAAATTCAGCTTAATTAATGATACGATCAGGGCTTTAATGGTAGATCACCTGGGTAATTTATGGATTGGTACTATGGGTGGGCTGGATCTCCTAAGTGGAAAAACGGGGAAATTTATTCATTTTTCCAGCATTGAGAAGGATGGGTCCAGCCTGAGCAGCAATATGGTAAATGTTATTTATGAGGATCGTCAGAGGTCGATTTGGGTGGCTTGCGGAATCCTGAATGAGAAAAAGATGAATTTAGAAGAGGGGGGGTTAAACCGATTAGACAGAAAGACTGGAAAATTTATCCGCTATAAACATGATCCTGCCAATCCAAATTCACTTGCATCAAATAAAGTAAAGTCATTGTTTGAAGACAGCAAGGGTAATTTTTGGGTTGGAACAACTGGCGATGGCCTGCATATCATGGACAAGGAAAAAGGCACGTTCAACATTTTTACTATGATTCCGCACACCCGGAAAAACTAAGTCGCCCGCCCCTGAGTAGCAACCCCAACGATCGAATCTCGTTTATTAGAGAAGATTCACAGGGAGGTATATGGATTGGAACCTGGGTCGCAGGGATTAACCGGTATGATCCTCAAACTAAACAAATAACCCATTTTGGATATGCTTTCAAAAATGATGCTGCCTCGTTTCTAAATGTAGATACAACCTCCGGTTTTTATGATTTTTCTGCTGGGTCCGCCTTTTCATCCAGTGACGGAATGATCTGGATTACAACATATTATCATTATTCAATTACGGCTTTCTATAAAGTGAGTATGCTTCCGAAGGCAATTCCTTTTTATAAAATTAACAAGGAGGCGAATACCTTTTTCCTGGATTCGGACAGCATTCTATGGATTGGTACACAGGACGGGCTAACCAAAAAGAATATAAAACTAAAAACGGGAAATAATATCCTGCCTGACTTTGTAAATCCACCAGGAATAAAAGGGCAGGTTGTAATTGCTATTCGGGAGGGAAAGGATCATGAATTGTGGGTAGCCACCGAGACAAATGGTTTATATCAATTGGATCGGGCTACACATGGGACCGTGAGCTATCGGTTTAATAATAAAATAAAGTCGAGTCTTAGAAATGATTCGATATATAGTATGTACCTGGACCGTCACAATGATTTATGGCTTGGAACTAATGGCGGTCTTGATAAGTTGGATAGGCCAACAGGAGGGTTTATTCACTATGATCTTGAAATGAATACCAAGGGAGATATCGGCAATAAAGTGAATTGCATCCGGGAGGATCTCAATAATAATCTTTGGGTAGGAACTGCATACGGATTATACCGATTGAATTTGAGTAATGGCGAAAAAATTAAGGTTTTGAAAAAAGGCGACGTAAGGAGCATATGCATTGATGCGAAAAACCAGGTTTGGATCGGGGCTGACACGTCGGGAAACAGGACACAATCGGTTTACCGGCTGGATGGAGACCGAAATCGATGGGAAGCATTTATTTCACCCATTTCCCAGGAACTTATTATTGGTGTTTTTGATATAATGGAGGATAATCAGGGTTCTCTCTGGATCAGTACAATCTATGCCATAGTAAACATAAATAAGCAAAGGGATCGGGTTGTAAAATATGGCGCTGGCAATGGCGTTCACAGGAATAATTTCGGTTGGGGAGACAACTACAAATCGGACAAGGGACAATTGTTTTTTGGTGATGAACAGGGATATTATACTTTTTTCCCGGAGGATTTGAATAATGAACCTAAACCCATCCTGAATTTTACGTCTTTAAAATTGAACGGCACCGAAGTAGAACCTGCGAATAATGGAATTTTAAAATATGCAATCTGGAAAACCGATGAAATCAGCCTTTCCTACAACCAAAATATTTTTTCTATAGAATTTAAAGGTATAAACTATCAAAACCCGGCAGCTGTAAAATATCAGTATTTCCTGAAAAACTATGATCAGTCCTGGCACAAACAGACCGTGGATAATAATGCTTACTATTTTAATATTCCGCCCGGTAAATATATTTTCCTGGTGAGGAGTTTTAACGAAGCCGGCGGATGGAGTGAGAAGTCAATTGCGATCCTTATTTCACCACCATGGTGGAAGACCTGGTGGGCATACACCATCTGGGGTCTGTCTGTTATTGCAGCAATTTGGGGGATTACCGCTTATCGGTCCCGAACACTTCGTAGGGAAAATAGGCTACTGGAAGATCGGGTTGCACGCCGCACCACCCAGTTAAACAAATCCCTCGAAGATTTAAAATCGACTCAATCTCAATTGATCCAGTCAGAAAAGATGGCTTCATTGGGCGAACTCACGGCTGGCATTGCTCATGAAATTCAAAATCCTTTGAATTTCATGAATAACTTCTCTGACGTGAATAAAGAGCTGATTGATGAGATGGAGCAGGAAATGGATAACGGAAATATTAGCGACGCGAAAGCAATCGCAAAAAACATCAGGGAAAACGAAGAAAAAATAAATCGCCATGGCAAACGTGCTGATGCTATTGTGAAAGGCATGCTGCAGCACTCCCGGTCAGGCACAGGTATAAAGGAACCAACCGGGATAAATGCCTTGGCAGATGAATACCTCAGACTTTCTTACCAGGGTCTTCGTGCAAAAGACAGATCATTCAATGTAATGATGAAGACAGACTATGACCGGTCAATAGGCAATATAGATATCATTCCGCAGGATATTGGGCGGGTGTTGTTGAACTTATACAATAATGCCTTCTATGCCGTGTCAGAAAAGAAAAAGCTGCTCAGCAATGGTTATGAACCCACGGTTAATGTAAGTACGAAGAAAATAAATGATAAAGTAGAAATCCGGGTAAAGGACAATGGCAACGGCATAACGCAAAAAGTGAAGGATAAAATTTTCCAGCCCTTTTTTACCACCAAGCCAACCGGTCAGGGCACCGGACTTGGTTTGTCGCTGAGCTATGATATTATCAAGGCTCATGGGGGTGAAATAAAAGTGGAGACTGAGGAAGGTGTGTTCACTGAATTTGTAATTCAAATCCCGGTAGCATAGAAAATATTATCGTTACGAATCCGTCACTAAATTTGGTTATCTTCAGATTATCTCATCCACTGACTGATGAAACCTTTTTTGTTTTTCCTGATATTTATTGTAATCGCTTCAACAGCTGTCTATGCGCAAAAGGTGAATACGGACAGCCTGATAAATCATATTGCAAATACACCCAATGACACCGCCGGACTAAGCAGGTTGCTTGTTTATTCAAATGAAATTGCTTTTCACGATCCGGCTGGGGCATTAGCGCTTGATATGAAAGCTATTGAACTGGCCAGGCAGATGCGCAGCCGGAAACTGGAAGCTTACGCTTTGATTTCTGCCGCAGAGGATCATCATTTCCTGGGCAACTATGCAGAAGCGCTGAAGATGCAGTTTGAAGCTTTGCAGATTTTCCGGCAGCTCGATAATTTAGCAGGACAAGCAGAAACGCTGGGCTACATTGGTGTTCTTTACAATGAACTCGCTGAATACAGGCAGGCGCTCAATTACCTGATTCCAGGGGACTCTATATGTCAGAGAATGCCTGGAAAATACAGGGGTAGCTTTTTACTCGCCAATATTGGGGATGCCTATGACTCACTGCATATGTCAGATTCTGCATTGCATTATACTCGCCAGGCATACTACAAATTTACCGAAAAGAACAGGCCGCACTTAAAGTCTTATGTCCTCGAGCATATGGGAAGCGTCTATGCGCAATTTGGCGAATACGACTCCGCACTGTATTTCTTTCACAGCGCAGTTTCAAACAGCCTGCAAGCGAATGATCAGATAAATATGTCCATGTCTCTGAAATATATAGCTGAGATCTATTTGACCCGGGGCATATATGATTCGGCGCTTTGGTATGCGCGTCATTCATTTGATGCAGCGAAAGCCGTTCCCTCACGATTGCACATGCTGAAAGCGAGTGAACTTCTCGCCACACTATACGGTAGAAAACATCAGACGGACAGTGTGCTGTTTTATCTGGGTACTGTTCTTTCGATGAAAGACAGTTTATACGGTCCTGATAAATATCACAAACTGCAGGTATTTCTGCTTGATGAACAGCAACGCCAGAATGAAATCAGGCAAGAGGAGGAAAATTTCAGGAACAGGGTAAAATACACCATATTGATCGCAGCGCTTTCCCTGTTTCTGCTGATCGCATTTATTCTGCTAAGGGCAAACCGATTGAAACAAAAAGCAAACACCCAATTACAGTATCAGAAGAAAAAGGTTGAGCAAACACTTTCTGAACTTGAATCTACACAGGCACAACTAATTCATTCAGAAAAAATGGCTTCATTGGGTGAACTCACGGCCGGTATAGCTCATGAAATTCAAAACCCGTTGAATTTCATGAATAATTTCTCTGAGGTAAATGCTGAATTAATTGATGAAATGAAACAGGAAATGGAAACCGGAAATCTGAATGAAGCCGAAAAAATTGCTAATAATATAAAAGAGAATGAACTTAAAATTAATCATCATGGCAAACGTGCTGATGCCATCGTAAAAGGGATGCTACAGCACTCGCGGTCAAGCACAGGAGTAAAAGAACAATCAGATATCAATGCGCTTGCAGACGAATACTTAAGACTTTCTTATCATGGTCTGCGTGCCAGGGAGAATTCATTTAATGTAACTATGAAGACTGATTTCGATAAATCAATCGGAAATATTAATATCATTCCGCAGGATATTGGGAGGGTGTTGCTGAACTTATATAATAATGCCTTCTATGCTGTATCAGAAAAGAAAAAGCAGCTCAGTAATGGTTATGAACCCACGGTTGCTGTTAGTTCGAAGAAAATAAATGATAAGGTAGAAATCAGGGTAAAGGATAATGGTAATGGCATGCCAGGCAAAGTGAAGGATAAAATCTTCCAGCCATTCTTTACCACCAAGCCAACCGGTCAGGGCACCGGACTTGGTTTGTCGCTGAGCTATGATATCATTAAGGCTCATGGGGGTGAAATAAAAGTGGAGACTGAGGAAGGGGTATTCACTGAATTTGTGATTCAAATCCCGGTGGTATAGAAAATATTCCCGCTACGAATCCGTCACTAAAGCACCGTAAACCTACCAGACTCGCAGGAAGGTACTTTTTTGTATTGGTGCGGAACAAAATGTACCTAAGTCAGGATCCCCCCATCCCGTCAGAGCATTTAAATGATCGGCCGGGAGATTTCGCGAATCATAGGAGCGCCGGCTGGTCGTTCAATTAAGAATAAAACCCGCCCTTTTCCAGCCCTTCCCCAATGGCCTGAATAAAGTCATGGGGCTGAACAAACTCTGCCTGTCTGACGAATTGAACCCATATGAGACGACCAGCTGAGTCCCGTATTCCGGCGGGGACAACGATAAGACTCAGATCGGGTAGTGTTATGAGAAAACGGCTGTATTCACCTTCTTTATAGTGTTCTACTTGCGCGTTTACTGTTTTTCCGTTATGATTATAATTGAAGGTTATCATGGATGCAAAATAGCATCAATATTCAAAAAAAAAGGGTGTTTTACCCCTACAGATTGCCGAAAAATCCCTTAGTGATCTTGAGTAATATTTATTAAAAAGAGAATTCAGGATAATATTTATCTATTGATTGTTTGGTTGACATTTTGGAGAATGATTTGCAGGGCATTTTGACTTTTGTTTATTTAGGGCAAAATCAAAAAGAATGGCATTGGTATTCAAGTGACATAGTAGGAACTGGGAAAAGGGTGAACGAAACTTTATCACATTTTGACACTTTACCTATAGACCTTTCGCCAGATGACGATCCCGATTGGAGTGAATATAATGCAGTAATTGAGGGAGCTGACGATTCTGAATACGATGAAACCAAAGACTAATAGGGCAACACACACAACATTTGCGTTGAAATTATTTCGGCGGACTAAGAGTATTTTTGTTCCCGGCGATAAGTCTTGTATTGATATATGGGTGAAAGGGCTAACAATGCCAGTAAAAATGCAGAAATAAACGAAACAATGATATTTCCATACTCGGAAAAAGTGAAGCCATTTGAAAATCTCAGGCACATAATGGCAAGCACAATAGTAAGGGTGAACGTCCAATAATAATCATTTTTACAGCTTAAGTTGATTTCGGTTCTGGGCATTTTCCAAATAAAAAACAGAACGACAATCCCCCCTGCCAAAGAACTTAAATTCTGAAGTATATTATATACCGGAATCCTAAAATAAAGTATTTGTACTTTCTCCCGGAGGAAGGAATATTTATTTACAAAGGCTCCTAATGGGTGTGTAAAGTCATCCCATAAAATATGTGAAGCCGCCCCGATGAATATTGAAAAAATAATAATATTCCAATGATGTGAAAATGCTTTATTCCAATTAAAGGCTTTTAAGGCATAAAATCGCTGTTGAATATTAACCGGAAGGTGATCAATCAATGCGTTTCGTACTATATCGTGGAAAAGGAAACAAATTGCAATACCTACAGGAACATCGAAATAGAAGAGGCCTTCTATGGTATGGCTATAAATACTTCTAACGCTCATCCGAAGGAAGTATTCAAAATCCGGTGTAATACTTCCGACAATAAGCCCGGTCAGAGAATAATACCGGGACGGTAACAATCGCAGAGGTAAGATCGCAGCAGGGTGAGAAAAAGTAAAGGGCATTATATACTAAATATAATAAACAGGCTTCGATCTCCAAATAAGTATAATAGGCTGAAGACGTCATCACTCGGCTGCGCGGTTGCCTGGTTATAATAACAGGTTAGTGCCAGCATACCGAATACAATCCTGTTCAACATGTGTGGTATTCCTGCGGGTTAACCCATTAAACAATCTGACCCATAATCGTTTTTAATTGTTCCAGGTAATTACCGAAATGTTCCTGCTGGGAAGAACGCTTGGCCTGGTAAATTAAAACCAATACGAATACATAAACGATCCCGCGAATCAAAACAGAGAGCCGGTGCCAGCCTTCAAACAAACCGTCTACCTGGTAATACATGGATACTTCCAATAATACCGCCATGAGGACGTATAATGAGATGTAAACCCTGAGAAACTGTTTAAATACTTTCCTGAGCAAATGAATGCGGATGACCAGGTTTTCGCGGATATTTCCCTGGGCATTCCGAATTTTTTTGATGACGAACAGGTTGAATACCGAAAACAGAAACTCTGTAAAAAGGATAAAGAGAAGTAGCCACATCGCCGGACTATGCCTCACGATGGGATGGTCATAAAAAGTTCCCGCAAATAAAATGCCTACAAAGGGAAATATCCATATAGCGATCTTCGTCTTTTTTTCCAGTATGGCTAATGGGCTCTGTTTATGCGCCAGTATCAGTTCAGGAATATTGTTCCCCCTCGCTGCTGGTGGGAAAGCTTCATCCCAGCTTTTTTTCAAATCATCAATTTCCATAACTTTTTTGTTGAATTAGATTTCTTAATTTTTCTTTAATACGATTCATTTTTACCCGGAGTGTACCCGAGGTAATCCCGGTGATGACTTCCATTTTTTCATATGTCTGTCCTTCGAGGAACAACATGACGATCGCTTTTTCAATTTCGTTGAGTGCGCTTATTGCCTGTCTCAGCAATTGAAGTTGTTCCTCATACGTATTGTCCCGTTCCAGGTCACAGCGATCCGGTATATTTTCCAGGTGAACGAAAAGGTTCTCAGAACGTTTCTGTTTTCTGAAGCCTGAGATGGCTGTATTAAGGGCCACCTGGTAAAGCCAGGTGCTGAAAGCTGCGTCTCTTCTGAATCGAGGTAAACCTTTCCAGGCTTGCAGCACAATTTCCTGATAAAGATCGTCCCGGTCGGTCGCGTTATCCGTATATAGGAAAGCAACTTTGTAGATGATCCCTTCATTCTCCCGGATCAGCTTTACAAATTGATTTTTTGTTTCTTGTTTCACGTTCACTTAGGTGAGTAAATTATAAGTGTCAAATGTTACAAAAACCGAAAAATTCAAACCCTCTCCACTAATAGGGAAACGGAGTGGTTATATTTAAAAATAGTCAAAAAAAGACCTTCGCAGCGCCTTTTCATGAGTCTGAAATATTCCCTTCCTCCTTGTAACAAATTCATAGTATCTGATACTCATAGGTAAACAACAATGAAATCTATATTCGTTATCCTAACCATGTTAGGGACCATAGTAGTACTTGCCGCCTTCAACACACCGGATCCACATGAAGTGGCTTTTCCGTCAAACTACCGGCAATGGACGCATATCAAAACGGGGGTAATAGAAAAAGGCAATATGGCCTTTGAACATTTTGGCGGCTTCCACCATATCTATGCGAATACGATCGCGTTTAAAGGATATGAATCGGGCCGGTTTAATGACGGCGCTATTTTAGTATTTGATGTACTCGATGCGGAGGAAAAAAATAACACCATTACAGAGGGTCGTCGCAGGATCATTGACGTGATGGTTAAGGATTCAGCGTCATATCCTGAAACCGGCGGATGGGGATTCGAGGAGTTCAATGGTGATAGTCAAACGGAAAGAAATGTAAAAGGCTCGTCCGTTTCGGCCTGCTTTTCATGCCATGCCATGAGACGTGAACAGAGTTTCGTTTTTAGCAGCTATCGACAATAGCAGCTTCACCCGCATATTTAACCGCCCACTTCTTCGCAGCCTGTTTCCAATTAAGTCGTTATTTTTATCCCATGACCGGGAGTCAAAAACCAATTATGCAGGCGGTTTTTATGGTACCGCCAAAGGTTCATTTGCTGGATATTGCAGGACCTGCACATATTTTTTATGAAGCGGCCTGTTACGGAGCCTCTGTAAAATCATGTTTCTGCACCATCGCTTCTTCCCAAACTGAGTCTGTTAGCACGAGCTCGCTTTCTTTTCACCAGTTAACGCCCTATGATCAGCTGGTATTAAATCCGGGTGATTTGATATTTGTCCCGGGTCTGGATTTCTCCCTGTTGTCAGACAAAAAGTTTATGAATGAAACCCGGACCTTTCAAAATTGGCTGAAAGCACAACATGCACAGGGAGTGACCATCTGTTCTGTATGTACCGGAGCTTTTTTATTGGCGGCTGCTGGTTTACTTGACGGCATTGCTTGTACTACACATTGGAAATATGCGGAACTGTTTAAACAATTATATCCTAAGGCAAAGTTTCAATCCAATCGTTTGTTTGTGCAGGAAGATCTCATTTATACCAGCGCCGGTGTATCCTCAGGTATTGATTTAGCCCTTTACCTGGTTGAACAACGGTGGGGAGCTCATTTTGCTGCCAGGATTGCTAAGGAAGTGGTAATCTATTTTCGCCGGACGCCGGACGACCCCCAGCTAAACATATACACCCAATATCGCAACCATATGGATGATCGCATTCATACGGTACAGGATATTTTATCCCAAGCGATCGATCACAACTTCTCGATTGACGAACTGGCGGTCAAAGTAAATATGAGTCCGCGTAATCTCACCCGCTCCTTTAAAAAAATCACGCAAATCACCATTGGCGGATATGTAGAAAAACTGCGGGCAGAACGGGCTCAGAAATTAATCAGTGAAGGCCACAGTCTGCAGGCCACATCCCTGCTTTGCGGTTATAAGAGTGTTAACAGCCTGAGGCATCTCCTCGATAATCATTTATCTCCCGGTAATTAATGGCCTGATATTGCCTGTTTTTGGCTTTCCCTGATTTTATTTAACGCGTAGCTTGAAGTCAAAATTATATTCATGAAAACATTGATATACATGACGCTTGTTGCTTTAAGTCTGACGGCTTTTTTTCAGCTTGCCATTGCCCGGGCAAAAGCAGGCTATTACTGTCCTTCCTGTGGCAGGGACTGTGATCAGATCGTATTTAAGGAACCGGGGAAATGTTCCCGGTGCGGTATGACGCTCATTTCGGAAAAAGAGAAAAAGCAACAGCAGAAAATGACACCAAAACCCATGACGGTGCTATTCTATTTGCAGGACGGAGTAGAGGTGTTGGACTTTGCCGGACCGATGGAAGTATTTTCTTATGCAGGCTTTGATGTGGCTGTTGTATCCAAAACAACGAAGCCTATTGTTTCGCAGGGAGTCTTGAAAATTATACCAAGGTATAGTATCACTGACGCACCTCCTGCTGATATCTTAGCCTTTTTTGGCGGTAATTCCGGCATCGCCTCGAATGATCCCGCCGTAATTCAATGGCTAAAATCTGCTCCTACACCCCGGTATTATTTTTCGGTGTGCACCGGGGCTTTTATTTTAGGTAAGGCCGGGTTATTGGATAATATGACGATCACTACATTTCATGAGAGTATTGAAGGTTTACGGAAGGCTGTACCAAGCGCAAAAGTATTGGCTGATACAAGGTTTGTGGACAATGGCGCCGTGATAACCACCGCGGGTATTTCGGCAGGGATTGACGGGGCACTACATCTTGTTGAAAAAATAGGCGGCAGAGAACTTGCGGTACAAACCGCTAAATATATGGAATATGACAAATGGGTACCGGAGCAGGGCCTGGTAATAAAGACTAAATCTGCAACGCCATAAAAATTAATATGTCCGTCATTATGTAAGCTCCTGCAATCGGCTAGATTTTCCACATGTAAGGCATTTAAATAGTATTTTGAGCCCATGATAAATCCCTTGCCAAAAAAGTTAAACCAACACAGCATCGCTGCATGGTTTACATCCACAATATTAGCCCTCTGCACCCTGCTTACATCTATTGCGAATGCCCAGACCAATCCCAAACCACTTGCAAAAAATATTATCATCGTCACCCTGGACGGTATGAGATGGCAAGAGGTATTTGATGGTTTGGATACTTCGATTGCAGACCAGAAGCAATTCATCCATGACGACAGTGCATATACATTTCACACATACTGGGATGAAAGCCCTGACATACGCCGGAAAAAATTATTCCCTTTTTTATGGTCAGCATTCGTCCAGTCCGGGCGACTTTATGGAAACAGGAATTTGGAAAACAACGTGAATGTGGCCAATCCTTATTTCTTTTCTTACCCGGGTTATCATGAAATCTTCACGGGCTTTGCTGATACGGCGGTGAACAGCAATGACTATCCTCCAAACCCTCATCTTACCCTGCTTGCTTATCTGGCAAAACAAAATGATTTCAAAGGCAGGGTTGCTGCGTTCGGATCATGGGAAGCCTACAGCCGGATACTGGATGCTGCTCATTGCGGTTTTCCTGTAGCGGCAGGTTTTAAACTTTATGGCTTTTCACAATTCAGCGCCGGAGAAAAACTGGTAAATAAAATGCGGGCAGATTCCTACAGTCCGGATCCGGAGGAAGGATGTATGGATGTATTTACCCAGTATGGAGCCATGGAATACCTGAAGGCAAATAAACCCAGGGTTCTGTATATCGCCTTCCTGGAAACAGATGCCTGGGCGCACGAAGCGAACTACAGGAATTATCTGGATGCTGCCCATCATGCCGATAGCTGGCTAAAGGAACTATGGGAGACCATTCAGTCCGATCCTTTTTATCGCGGGAATACTGCACTGTTAGTTACAACGGACCATGGCCGGGGATTGGGGAACAAGTGGACTTCCCATGGTGGAAATCCCGTTGCCTCCCAGATTTGGTTTGGCTTAATTTGTCCGGGTCTGCCGCAGATGGGAGAAATGAAAGGACCCCAGCAGTTATACCAACAGCAGCTGGCACAGACTATCGCAGGACTGCTCGGTCAGGTTTATCGCGCCCCGCATCCGATTGGAAACGCTATCGATCTTTCAGGCAAAGCCGAAAGCCAGGCAAAATAATCTGCGGCTTTTTTTATAACTCCTGGTTACGGGAGTCTATTGAAAATTTGCGAACAGATGGACACCGGAATGCTCGCCGGCAACGGGATGCTGAAACTTTCTGAAATCGTTTCCGGAAAGGATAATGTCACTCCGTGAGGCATCTGTGTTTTGAAGAAAAGCGGCAGCCTTACCTTCTGTCATGGTGGTGCATCCGGTGATTTGCAACCTTCCGCATTGTATCGCTTTAATGAATGCTTCACTGTTGGATGAAAGTTTTGCCAGGATGCCGGAAAAATTTCCATTGTCTACATCCTCCAGCACCAGTGCAGGCCGCTCTTCAGTGCCGGCATAATCCATGGTAATATTTTTCATCGAAATATTTCGGGCATGCCGGATATGAAATCCATATGCATTGGTGATCCCGAACTGTTCAGCGTCCGGGTATTTCTTTTCATTTTCAGGGAATTTCGTCCGGCCATCCTGAATAATGCCACCTCCGCTGAAGTGTAAACTGATATTTGAAAACTGCACATTTTCAATTTCATTTCCGGGTAGTCCTGCGATCAGGCAACCGAGTTTGGAAGCCCCGTCTGCCATGATATTCGATACCATTACATTACGAAAATGAGCGACCGGTATATTAGTCTGACCGGTTTTATAGGGCCTCGCACGATTGCCCAGCCTGAAAAATATAGGCACCAGGGTTCCCGAGATCTGAATATTACTGATCGTAACACCGTCCAGCCCCCCGCCATCCACAGCTGTCAGTGTAATTCCGCTGTTGCCGCCGGGATTACCATAAATGGTATGATCACTTACCGAAGAGGGTTTGATAATACAATCCGTAATAATGATATTTTTAAAGCCCGCTGAAGATTCCGTTCCGCATTTGATCGCATTGCAATGGCTGCTTACGATACAATGGCTGATAATAATATTTTCATCAGGTCTTTCATTCATGCTTTTCAGGGTAATCCCATCATCGTCACTATCACCTTTACAATTGAGCACCCGCACATTCCGGCAACCATCAATATCCATCATATCATTGTTCTTATTGCTATGGTTGAATACCTGAATGCCTTCTATAAGAATATTTTCACAGGCCAGATAATGCTGCATCCAGTATCCCGAATTCTGTAAGTGTATATCGATGACATTGATATTGCTGTCCAGCACGAACCAGAGTAAAAAAGGCCGCGTATTATAATGCTCCGGGTATGATGTATTGTGATCCCGGAATGCTCCGCCATGCCCGTCAATCAGTCCGCCGCCGCGTATGGAAATATTTTTCTTATGCTCGGCATAAAAAAGAGAAAAATGAATAGCATTACTGCCATAATATTGAATAGCAGGAGTAATTACCGGATAGTCCCTGATATCTGTGCTTCCGCTGATGACGCTTCCGGCCGGAATTTCCAGTGTTATATTGTCTTTCAGGAATATCGTGCCGGTCAGGTATTCTCCCGGAGGAAAAAAAACGGTACCGCCGCCGGATGCGAAACAACTATCCACGGCCAGCTGGATAAACCGGGTATCCGTATGATGGCCATCGCCGATCGCACCAAAATCCTTCACGTTAATCTGCGGAGATGGGGATGCCATGGCAATACATGCCTGTAAAACGAATACGAGGGTAGTCACCACAATCTTAAAATTATTTCTATATGATAATTGCAAATTCAAGAAATGATCCCGGTTAATATCAGAAGCCTTTCCGGGTTATGGAGGTCCAAAATAGTCAAAACTTTTAATGTAAACCTCAACTCAAATCGTTGCTGATCGAATAATCACAATGGCATGTTCATCACTCAGTAAACTTTATCCTTTAAGTGTGTATATGACATGCATGATTTATCTTTGGCCCCTTCATTAAACTAACGATTCGCTATGCACCGTAACTCCGGCTCTAGGTCATTATGCTTTGCAGGTTTTGTTCTTGTTCTATTCTCACTTGCCTGCAAACAGGCTAAAAACAACGACGCGACAAATCCCGCCGGCTCAGATCCAAAAATTTCTTCGTTAAAACTGTCTGACGGGTTCCATGCAGACCATTTGTACAGCCCGGGCATCAATAACCAGGGCTCTTGGGTTGCCATGACCTTTGATGATAAAGGGAGAATGATTGCTTCAGATCAATACGGAAACTTATATCGTCTCACCATTCCGCCGATTGGCTCCGATACCAGCCAGACTAAAATCAAAGTGGATTCGATCGTACTTCAGATTCCGAATGATACAACAAAAAAATCCAGGCGTATCGGATATGCACACGGATTGCTTTATGCATTCCATAGCCTCTATGTGATGGTGAATGATGAAGGCGATACGTCCAATTCAAGGCCCAGCGGACTTTACCGCCTGCAGGATACAAACAATGATGACCATTTTGACAAGATTACTCTATTAAAAAGACTGGTAGGCGAGGGGGAGCATGGTCCGCATAGCATCGTGCTGGCACCCGATAAAAAATCTTTATACATCATCGCGGGAAATTTTACAAAGATTCCCCAAATGGATAATTACACGGCGCCCCCCGTATGGCAGATCGACAACCTGCTTCCATTAATCAGGGACCCGAACGGTCATGATAATACGGTGAACACACATGGCGGCTGGATCGCAGAGATCGATTCCATGGGTGCGAATTTCAACCTGATCAGCGCTGGTTTCCGCAATCCCTTTGATCTTGCCTTTAATGATGCGGGGGACATGTTCACTTTTGATTCCGATATGGAATGGGATTTTGGAACACCCTGGTATCGCCCCATCCGCATCTGCCATGTTCCCAGCGGTGGCGAATTTGGCTGGCGCCCGGGCACAGATAAGTGGTCGCCAACCTATGCAGATAATTTACCGCCCTTATTGAATATTGGACAGGGATCGCCTACCAGTGTGTTCAGTGGTATCGATGCACATTTCCCCGAAAAATACCGCCGTTCGATTTTTGCATTCGACTGGAGTTTTGGGATCATATATGCAATTCAACCACAGGCCGACGGAGCCGGTTATAAAGCAACGGCAGAAGAATTTGTTTCAGGCTCACCGCTGCCTTTAACAGATGGTGTGGTCGGTCCCGATGGAGCGCTATATTTTCTTACCGGTGGTCGTCGCCTGGAGTCCGATCTCTATCGCGTATATTATCATGACAATAAAGAAGGCACAGAAAATTTGCCTGTTGCTGAACTCACCGAAACGCAAAAACTCCGCAGGAAATTAGAAACTTATCATGGCGCTCCGAAGGCGGATGCTCTTAGTTTTGCCTGGCCTTATTTAAATAACGCGGACCGGTTTATCCGGTATGCAGCAAGAATTGCAGTAGAACATCAGCCCGTAAATCAGTGGGCGGCCAAAGCGGTTGCTGAAAAAGATCCCGTCAGGCTAACCCAGGCGGCGATTGCCCTGGCAAGGGAAGGCGGAAAGGATCAAAGAGATAATTTGCTGAAAGCACTTACTGCCATTGATTTTTCCAGCCTGAGTGAATCACAGCAATTG
This sequence comes from uncultured Bacteroidota bacterium, assembly GCA_963766585.1. Taxonomy (GTDB): domain Bacteria; phylum Bacteroidota; class Bacteroidia; order Chitinophagales; family Chitinophagaceae; genus Puia. Next base: position 1,928,269 of record CAVYAV010000003.1, on the reverse strand, counting down.
GATCTGCTGCGCGCCTTTGAATTGGTGTTGGTTCGCTTTGGCCTGCCTGATGCGGCAGTCAAATCGCAGGTAATCGCCTATCTGGATCCAAAATATCCGGCAGGCACAAATAATTTAAACCGCTCGCTGAGCAAGCTGCTGCTGTTCCTCGAAGATCCAAAAGCAGTGGGAAAAACCATGGCCCTCCTGGCCACGGCCAAGGATGATCCTGAAGAACAAAAAACATTTACGCAGTCTTCGGATCTCATTATGAGAAATCCGCAATACGGAATGGATATCGCAGGGATGCTGGCCAATGTTCCCCCTCAGCAGCAAACTTATTATGCCGTTGCTTTAAGTGAGGCGAAAACAGGATGGACGCCGGAGCTTCGGGAAACATATTTTCGCTGGTTTTATAAAGCATTTGGGTTTAAGGGCGGTCACAGCTTTGTCGGATTTATAGATCTTGCCCGTAAGAACGCCTTAAAAAATGTTCCGCAGGACAGGTTAGTTTATTTTAATACCATCTCGGGAGATTCCATTGTCACCCGCTCCCAGATGGGGCTGGCTGCGAACGCGGTTAAACCGAAGGGACCGGGAAGGGATTGGGAAGTGGACACGGCCATGGCTTTGCTGAAAGATGGTCTGGGTACCCGCAATTTTGATCAGGGAAGAGCCATGTTTGCTTCAAGCCTTTGCATCACCTGCCATACGATGCGTGGCGAAGGCGGAACGGTTGGTCCCGATCTTACACAGTTGGGATCAAGGTTTACCTATAAGGATATGATGGAGGCCATCGTGGATCCAAGCAAGACAATCTCTGATCAGTTTGCAGCGACTGTTTTTTACCTGAAGGATGGAAGCTCGGTCGTAGGGCGGTTGATGAATCAGGATGCAGATAAATATTATATTTCGCAGAACCCTTTTTCACCTCAAACACTTCGGGAGATTGCAAAGAAAGAAGTGATCCGAACCAGACTTTCCGAAGTATCGGTAATGCTGCCCGGACTGGTAAATCGTTTGAATGCGGATGAACTGAAAGATTTATTAGCCTATCTGAAATCGGGGGGCAATCCAAAGGATTCAATCTATCAGGCGAAAAAGTAATTATCCATGATGTCTGCTCGAACGCCACAGGAATGGGATGGGAAAATTTCCCATCATGCCCAGGTCGGAGGAATTGAAACCTCCGTGCTGGACAACGGGTTGGGACGCGGAACACGAATTGCTTGGATCAACACGGGCACAGGTTTGCGATATAAAGTGGTTATAGATCGTGCCCTGGATATTGCCGATGCATTTTATAATGAATCCAGCCTGGCCTGGATTAGCCATTCCGGCATCACGCCACCCCAGCCTTTTTCTGATAAAGGGATCGACTGGCTAAGAACTTTTGGCGGAGGATTGCTCACGACCTGCGGACTTGACCATGTTGGAGGACCTGAAAAAGATCAATATGGTGAACGCGGGCTTCACGGGCAAATTAGCAATACACCCGCAGAAATAGAATCCATTATTCAACCGGATCCTGCGAATGGTAAAACAGACATGAGTATTACCGGCATCATCAAAAATACAACGCTCTTTGGGCCGGCTTTTGAATTGAGAAGAACCATTTCGGGAAAGATAGGCAGCGCATCGATTGTGATTCATGATGAAGTGCTGAACCGCGGCAATAGTCCGGCCCCACACATGATGCTCTATCATTGCAATTTTGGATGGCCCCTGGTTGATGAAGGAGCTGAATTACTTTGGAACGGGAAATGGAAGCCCCGGTTTGAGAACGTTCACAATAATATTTTTAATGAAACAAATAATTTCCGCAAATGTCCTGCACCGATGAAGGAGCATCTGGCCAATGGCGAGGATGTTGGCATTATTGATATCGATTCCGATGCTAAAGGAAAATCTGTTTGTGGTATTTACAATTCAAAAATCGGTATAGCACTGGCCCTGCGGTTTAACAAAAAGCAATTACCATGGCTCATAAACTGGCAACATTGGGGAAGAGGAGAATATGTAACGGGCCTTGAGCCGGCCACCCATCCGCTCAGTGGTCAGGCAAAAGCCAGGGAAGAACAAACGCTTATCATGATCGCACCAGGTGAAAAAATGAATTATGACCTGGAAATAGAGGTATTATCTAAGGAAGAAAGTATAAAAAATTTTCTGGGTGAATTTAAAACGGAAAAAAAATATTAATTATAGCCGATGGAAAATCAACAACTAGCGGAAAAAGCTTTGGACCAGGGCAATGGAATTTTACGGTTGGCGCCCACCTGGGTACCAAGATCTTTTTGTGTTCCCGGGCGAAGGATAAAACTTCACCCGGATGATTATTATGTATTGGGAGGAGCCCGTGGCGGCATTGATGAACGCTGGCTAAGTTCCACAACACCGGCAAAGAACGGTCCGCTCACGGGTAAAAATGAAGGACTCAGTGCGGTCGTTTTCAAAGATGGAAATAAGGAAGAGCAATTCCTGCTGAAAGACGCGATTGATTTGCTGAAAGGAAAACTGATTGGCGATCGCCTGTGGAAACAATACGGCGCCTGGCCGATGTATTCGAAATTTTTTGATAACATGGGACCACTGCCGCATCATATTCATCACAATGATGAAAAAGCAGCGCTGATTGGTCAGTTGGGAAAACCGGAAGCCTATTATTTCCCGCCACAGTTAAATAATCATGGTGGTGATTTTCCGTATACGTTCATGGGCATCACCCCCGGAACCACCAGGGCCGAGATAAAGGAATGTCTTTTGAATTTTACCAAGGGCGATAATAAGATTACCAATTACTCCCAGGCATACCGTCTGCAGCCCGGCACGGGCTGGGATGTTCCGCCTGGTTTGCTGCATGCACCCGGCAGTCTCTGCACCTATGAACCGCAAAAAGCCTCCGATGTTTTTGCCATGTACCAGTCACTCGTGAATGAAGCCATCATTCCGGAAGAATTATTATGGAACGGAACACCCAAGGATTCCATCGGGGATTATGAAGCCTTGCTGGATGTGATTGACTGGGATTTAAACCTGGACACGCATTTGCACCAGAACAGGTATATGGATCCAAAGCCCGTAAAATCAACTGAAGAAATGAAATCGGCTGGATATAGCGAGACCTGGGTATGTTATAAATCCGATGCTTTCAGCGCCAAAGAACTAACGGTTTTTCCGGGCCAGTCCGTCACCATCAAAGACAGCGCCGCCTACGGAATCATTATGATGCAGGGGCGCGGCAAGATGGGTTCCTGGAATGTTGAAACGCCTTCATTGATCCGGTACGGACAACTGACCAACGACGAGTTTTTCATTTCGGAAAAGGCGGCAATGGATGGAGTAAAGATTCTGAATGAATCCACTACTGACCCGATCGTAATGCTGAAACATTTCGGACCCGCTAATCCTGACCTGGTTTTATAATTCACTATTAATTTAACGATATGCCTGCAAATAATTATCCAAAGCTCCACAACGCCACATGGCCGGGCGTAGTAGGGAAGGGTCCCGGCTCGGAACCATTTATTCCCCTCGACACTTTATTGAAACTCACCGCCGATGCAGAAGTGGGCGGCGTAAAGTTCGACGGCATCGACATCGGGCTCTTTGATGTGCATTTTGATATTGACAGTTCCGACGATGGTATTAAAAAACTCGCCGATAAAGTAGCTGCACTGAATTTGAACATCGGTAGTATTGTAGCCCCGATATGGCCTCCCACCGGTGGCTCCGCCATGGGCACAAGAACGGACAGGACTCAGTTTGTTGAACAGGTGCGGAAGAGTTGCCGTTTTGCAAAAAAATTAAGAGACCTCGGTGTTCGTCCTTCGGGAATCGTACGCATAGATTCCGCTACCAATCCTGAATCCTGGTCAGCCGACCCGGAGAATAATACCAAACTTATCGCAGCCACTTTTCGCGAGGCCTGCGATGTAGCAGCAGAATATGGGGAAAGTCTGGCAGCCGAAGGAGAGATCTGCTGGGGTGGAATGCATAGCTGGAAAACAATGATTGATACCCTCGAAGCCGTTGACCGTCCGAATATCGGATTCCAGGCGGATATGGCACATACATTATTATATCTTCTTGGGTACAACCGGCCGGAAGACAGACTGCTGCCCGCCGATTTTAAATGGGAGGACCGCGAAACATTGGACAAAGCGTTTAAAAAAATGACCTATGCCCTCCGGCCCTGGACCATCGATTTTCATGTTGCCCAGAATGACGGAACCGTTCATGGAACCGGATCGCATGATAAAACCGGCCGGCATTGTATTGCTACCGATCCGAATGGAAAACTGGATATTGCCCACGATGCAGGGTATTGGCTTCGCGATGAAAATGGGGTGCTTACCAAAAAAATTAAACATATCTGCTGGGATGGATGCATGTTCCCGAATGCAACAATGGAGAAACAACAAACCTGGAATGATATATTGGCCGCCATGATCAGTGTGCGCGATGCGCATGGCTGGTATGAGGCGGTCTGATCATCAAATTCCTATAAATAAAAATTCGAAAAATGAAAGGAGCAAAACAACTCCGCATAGGCCTGATCGGAACGGGATTTATGGGCCGAACCCATTCCAATGGATATAAACGTGTAGGAGATTTTTTTCCAGCATTGGCATATCGGCCGATATTAAAAGCCGTTTGTTCGCGGAATGCAGAGAAACTAAAATCATTCGCCGACCAATGGGGATATGAATCAACAGAAACAGACTGGAAAAAACTCATCCAACGCGATGATATAGATGCTGTGGATATCTGCACGCCGAACGACTTTCATGCAGAGATTGCGATGGCCGCGGCAGCTGCGGGTAAAATGATTCTCTGTGAAAAGCCCCTGGCGCGTAACCTGGCCGAATCACAAAAAATGGTCGATGCCATTGAGAAGGCCGGGGTGAAAAATACCGTATGGTATAACTACCGGCGGCTTCCTGCCGTTACCCTGGCGAAACAGATTATTGATTCCGGAAAACTCGGACGCATATTTCATTACCGCGCTAACTTTTTGCAGGACTGGACCATCAACGCAAACCTGCCCCAGGGCGGAGAAGGTTTGTGGAGAATGGATGCCGCTGTAGCCGGCTCAGGTGTGGTGGGCGATTTGCTTTCGCATTGTATTGATACAGCCATCTGGCTGAATGGCGGCATTAAGGATGTAACGGCCATGGCGGAAACTTTTATAAAAGAACGTGTTCATCAGTTAACGGGTAAGATGCAGGAAGTGACGATCGATGATGCCTGCTCCTTCCTTTGCCATTTTAATAATGGTTCTTTAGGGCTGTTTGAATCTACCCGATATGCCCGTGGACATAAAGCCTTGTATACATTTGAGATCAACGGCGCGAATGCTTCTATTCGATGGGATCTTCATGATTTGAATCGCTTGGAATATTTCGATAACAGTGATGATTCAAAACTGAAGGGATGGCGATCTATTCATGTTACCGATGGTGATCATCCCTATATGGATAAGTGGTGGGTGCCCGGGCTCGGCATTGGGTACGAACATTCATTTGTCCACCAGGTAGCTGATTTTTTGAAGAGCCTGGAAACAGGTGAGCCCTGTTCCCCCACGTTTGCCGAAGCAAATCAAACACAGAAAGTTTGTGAGGCGGTGTTGGAATCGGCTAAATCGGGAACCTGGAAAAGCACCGGCTTAAATGACTAATCTAGAATTACAAACGAATCATAAACATTCAAAAATGACAGGGAATAATTATTTCAGATTCTTGCTCGCGCCAATGGTATTCATGGGATTTGTGGCGGTCTTCACCAATTGTAATAGTTCATCTGATAAAACTGCAGCTAAAACCGACGTCACAGACAAAGATGGTTTCACGGCAATATTTGACGGCAAGACCTTTACCGGATGGGATGGCGACACCAGTGTCTGGCGTATTGACAGCAGCAGTTTTATCGGGGAAGTGACACCGGAAAAACAGATCAAAACAAATTCATTTCTTATCTGGCGCGCAGGCAAGCCGTCGGACTTTGAATTCAAAGCAGAATACAGGATCAGTGATGGTGGAAACAGTGGGGTGCAGTATCGCAGCGAAGAGGTGAAAGACATACCTTATGCCGTGAAAGGTTACCAGGCCGATATTGATGGAGCCAATCAATATACCGGACAGAATTATGAAGAGCGGGGTCGCGGGTTTCTGGCCATGCGCGGACAAAAAGCAAGACTGGAATTCAATCAGAAACCTATTATTATTGATTCTGTTGGTAATTCAGACGAATTAAAAACACATATCAAAACCAATGACTGGAACGAGATTTATATTGTCGCCCGTGGCAATGATATGAAGCATTATGTCAATGGTATACTAATGAGCGAAACGATCGACAATGATACCGCCAATCGTAAAATGGACGGAATCATCGGATTGCAGGTACACGTGCTGCCCTCGATGAAAGTGGAATATCGAAATATTCGGTATAAGAAGGATTAGAGGGCCTCCGGGGCACTATGCTCTCACTTTAATATCGAATGTATATCCACGACAAATAAAAACTAATGAAAAAAATAGTATTAACTACTGTGATAGTTGCGACAATGATTTTTAAAGCAGACATTTCCTTAGCGCAAAACAAAATCACAGACAGCGCTCAGGATATAAAATTTTCATATGCATACATCTCAATAGAGGGTAAATTGTTTTCTAAAAAACTTAAAGTGCAGGTAGATTTTGGAGACACGCCAGCGCAGATAAATAAAGGCCTGGAATATTCCGGAAGTTTAACAGACAAAAAATCATACGCTGCAGTATTAAATTATATGGTCGATAAACAATTTGAACTTGTTAATACGCTTGGATTATCTGACTCTTTCCAGGGCACCGGTGGAACTTCTGGTATCATTTTTATAATGAGGAAAAAGGAATGACATAATTAAAAACAAATATTTATCATACTATCATTTTGGCACTTTTAGGATTTTTCCGATAGTACCCAGTTGCATAGAGGGTAAATTCTTAGGATTCCGGTATAGTGTTATGAGTTTAGCCGGATCGATTTTAATCTGACTTGCCTTGGAAAACTTAGTAGCAAGCTTACCCTTCACCCAGGAAGCCTCCCAGATCGCTGCCAGATATCGGCTGCCCCGGGCAAGTAACACCGCAGTATTTTCTCCGAAGTCGGAATAAAGAGCTTCTGGTATATCTGCCTTTGCCTTTTTGGCTTTCTTGAATGCATTTACGATATCGACTGGCGCAATTGTATCCTGGCTGGCTTTCATTAGTTGCAGCACCGCAAACGCCGCTTCCTGTCCATTCGTTATTGACATGATCTTCTCTTTATTAACGGCAGATTTTGGGTCGTCCAGAATGGCTTTTAATTTCTTCATGATATCGGCGATATTATCATCAACCATGGTATCCTCGTATGCCACATGGACGCCGTTCCCCGGATTGATCGTTTTTGGATAGGGAATGCCTTTCGGATGTTTGGACCCTCCCCTGGGCGGAGTATACATAACAGTCTTGTTATCTTCGGTATTACCGTCTGCCATATAGGAAGAATGAAGCGGCTGACAGCCATCACCAACATAGTGGGCCAGGACACCTGCAGCGAAAATGAATTCCTCCGGTTTTTTGGCGGCAACCATATAGTCAAATATCTGCCACACCCGAAAGCAGATGATGCCGAGTTTTACTGGTTTTTCAATCTTCGTTTTTTCAAAGTCGATGTCTTTATAATATTCCTGCCATACACTCACGGTCATTTTATTTACCGTATCACAGCGATCGAAGAGGGTTCCGCCTTTTTTAGTAGGCGCGTCCGCATCTGCAAAATGATTTGGATTTTCGTCACCCTTTCTTCCCCAATCTGTTCCCTTGGTGCCGTCCTTTGATTTTTTATATTGTTTCCAGATAATATCCGGTACATCAGCCAGGGGACAGAATCCATTGTCCGGATTGGTTATGAGCTTAGGATTTCCGCCTTTTTGATCCAGCGTCGCATTGATAAAGTTTTCCTTCAGGCTAATATTTTCCAGGTTCTTAGCCATAAATGATCTTAAAACCGTATTGCCAATCGCATCGATTGCTTTGTTGCCCACGGTATAGTGACCGACCTTACCCCAGCTATAATCAAGCTCGATATTCCAAGCCCGGATGATGTCGACATTCAACTCCCGGCAGATATTACTGATGGAAGTAGAGAGTGAAAAATTGTAACTATCCCGGTCCCTCCCGTTATAAAAACTATGTCGGCCCCAGTGCAGCGCGATAGGCTGGAAGGCTTTGTAATTAACTTCTTCATCTTTTTCAAGCCTGGTTTTGACGGTTTCTAACAGCCATAACATACCACTATCACCGTATTCGGTATGAAGTGGCAGCCCGTTTCTTCCTCCAATCAAAAAATCACTTACGTACTCCATACCTCCAACGGATTTATACCGGTAGAACAGTCCTGAAATTTCTCCTATCAACACTCCGCCAATCGCCCCATGTCCAATCACATTTCCATTAAGGGCTGGTTGGATTTTTTTATTTACGAGTGTATGTTCGGCGATCAGACCCAGGCTAAGGTTCATCGTATTCAGATCGAAAATTTCATCAATCTCGTCGATCCCTATGATGGATGTTTTCCATTTATTTACATCGTCAATTTTTATCAGTCCGGCATCGCAGTTCACCGAAACATGTTCACCCTTCCAGCCGGGGTAGAGATTTTCAAATGGAATCTTTTTAAGCGAATTGCCGGAACTAACGCCGATACGCACCCGGTCTGTCCCGTTCATGGTTTCAATAACCTGGCCTTCATTACCGGAGACATGGCGGTTTGTAAGGGCATAAAAAGTATGGCCATCGGAAACCAGGCAACCGATTGTGGCGACATTGTCCTGCTCCTGGGAATGTACAATCAGCGGGAAGCCGCTCCCAATCATCTGCGTTGGAAAACGCAGGTCCTCCAGCTTGACGGGCTCTGTATCCGTCGTGTTCTTAGGTGCTTCCACTACGCAAACCGGTACAATTCGCCCATTCGGCATAAAAATGTTTTTCGGAATGATATCTGTCGAGACAGATTCAATCAGTTTAGTCATCGTCTGCCATTGATCAACAAAAACCAGGATGCAGGGCCAGGAAGTATCTATCACAATACTATTGTCCAGTCTTCTCGCGGGTTTTTGCTGGCCGGTTATACTGGGAATAATCCGGCCGCTACTATCAATATCGGTGATCCGGATCAGATACCTTCCTATTGCCGTAGCGACTACATTTTTTTTGTTAATGAGGTGTGCGTGAAAAAGATCCCGCGCTTCTACTAAATCTTCGAGTGAGAGATGGTTGAAATTAAATACCTGCTCGTTGGTTGCCATAACGATTTTTTTAGAGTTAAAAAAAAACGAGCAAGACCCTATTGGAATGGTATGCAGGAGGGTGGATTAGCAAATAGAGTAGAGTAGGAGATTTCTATTGGCTTCCGGAAAATATTAATGATGGTTGCATAAATTAGGTTTAAAGGTTTAAAAGCTTTTAAAGCTACCAGAATTTTCATTGAATACGATGCTATCAGAATGTTATATTTTTTCTAAGGGTATTTACTTAGTCCTCTGTTTATTTCTAACGAAAATTTTTGATACATACTTACATATACATCCCACCATTTAAACAACATATTGAAATGATAACTAGGGAGATTGATGTGGTGCTTCGTGTAAGGCAAATAAAAAAGGGTGACATTCATGGCTTGTTTCTATCTGCAAGACTTGTCATGATTCTCAACATCGTTGAACAAATAAGGATTGTACACATAATGAGATATTCTGGTAAAAATGACTAGATTATCCCTCAACCCTATCATTCAAGATCAGAGAATTTCCTCTAACTTAATTGGCTGATGGCAAAAAATACGACGCTAACGCTCAACATGGATGACGAAATGGTCATCAATGCCCGTAATGCAGAGAAAGCATTGTTCAAATATTACGGCATCGAGGCAAAAGAACATTATGCATTACTGCCGGAGCAGGGTTTAAAGGTTCGGATTTTGGAAATCGGAGCGGGAGAACCGCTGGTAATCGTTCCGGGAAATACGGGCGACGCTTTTGTGCTGGCCTCGCTCATAGCAGAACTGAAGGGCAGGCGCATTTTTGCAATCAACCGGCCGGGCGGCGGGTTGAGCGAAGGGATGGATCACAATACCGTAAACATCGAAGAGTTTGCGCATCAGTCGCTCAATACCGTCTTAGGGGATCTTGGTTTGAAAAATGTGGATCTGGTAGCGCATTCAATGGGCGCGCACTGGAGCACGCTTCTGGCAATGAAACATCCGGAAAAAGTCAGGAGACTTGTCCTGCTGGGTAATCCCGGGAATATTATGGGAGGCAAGCCCCCATTGGCCATACGTTTACTTGGTTTACCGCTTTTTACCAGACTGGCAGTGCATTTTATGATCCCCAAAAAGAAAGAAGTCGCACTGAGAACCTTAACCATGCTGGGTCATTCCAAAAAATTTGTTGCCACGCTTCCGGAAGAATTAGCGGATGCCTATTTTAATTTCCTGCACCTGCCAAATTATATTATTTCAGCCACCAGCCTGATTCAAAATATGATTCCTGAAATTAAAGCGGAAGAACTTGCTGGTCTTCAACAACCAACCGCGCTGATTTTAGGAACCAACGACAATTTTCTTTCGCAGGAAAAAGGAGGGAAAATAATTGAAGCCATGCCCAGGGGAAGTTTTTATGCCGTCCCTGATTCAGGGCATTTACCCTGGTTGGAAAACCCCAAAATGGTAAGTAAAATAATACTGGAGTTTTTCAAAAATTAATGCCGCTTTTAAAGGCGGGAATTCAGCGGACTCATCGCGCGAGGACCGATCGGCAATGAAGATCATTCACCGTCATTTCGTGATCCCTTTCATGATAAAAGAATGGAATAACCTGTCCATACATGCGTATTGTATATTAATTAACAGTGCGGCCGGTGGGCACTGATCTCACCATTATTCAATCCCTCTGGTAGCGATAATCCTAACTGCAACTATAATGGAGTAGCGGGGCAATACATTACTCATATTTCATTCAATCCCCCGGGTCTGGTTTTTGAACCTATAGATGTTTATCAAATAAATGTTAGTTATGAAATTTACAAAGAACAGAGTAATGTATGGATCTATTGTTTTGGCACTCGTGCTAGGCGCTTCGGCGTGTAACGATAATGCTGGTGCAGATAAAACAAAGGATAGTCTGGGTACGGCAACTGCAGTTGCAAAGCCCGCCGATTCAGCGAAAGTCGCGATGGCAAAGAGGAAGATGAAAGGACAGACCTCCGTTTCGGGGTTTACCACAGAAACTGCAAAGATGGAAAAGGACGTTCATGGTGTATACAACCGGGCTGAAAAAGCGCCTGAGTTCCCTGGCGGACAAACCGCTCTTGCAAGCTATATTAATAACAGTATCGCCTATCCGCAATCAGCTGTTGATAATGGTACAAGCGGTGTAGTTCAGGTTTCCTTCATCGTGGATGAACATGGAAAAGTGCTGACTCCCCAGGTAATCAATGGTACGCAATTGGGAGACGGGCTCGCAGATGAAACACTGACTGCATTTAATAGAATGCCCAGCTGGACTCCCGGCACGGTGCATGGTAAAAAAGTAAAAACAAGAATGGTATTACCGGTTAAGTTTGAACTGCAAGACGCGGATTAATAATAGTAAAACATTTGCGAACTGATCATATCACAGAAGGAGGCCGTGCCATTTGGTGCGGCCTTTTCATTTTTGTAAACACTGTTAATCTTTTACGGTTTCTGGTTGTCATGGTTATCTTTTTTTATAGTTCTTTAAGTAACCAATATTTTATTTCCCGCCACGTTTACCAACCCGTAATCGTTCTGATTTTTGGAGCGTATTCCCGGTTTGAGAAAATATTTTGGGAATCAGGGCAGTTGCTTGCAGGAATTTCCCGATAAAATAACCGTTTTTGCCTGTATACTACCATTATTATCAACGTATTACGCAGAACGCCGGTATCTGGCATTCACAACCAATGAAATGGCAAAGAACTTGCAAAACCTTAGTCTAAAAGATAGTCCGTGCAGATCCTGAAGAAATTAAATCCTGTGAAAAACATTACTTGTGTAGTCCTGCTCCTGGTTAGTGTGTATGCAAAAGCAGGTTCCTGCGCTGCCAATGTAACCGGTGACTGGGAAACCGCGGGCACCTGGAGTTGCGGACATATGCCGGGCGCAGGCGATAATGTAACGATTGGCGCGGGAATTAATGTTACTGTTAATTGCAATAACAAGCCAATATCGGTAACCTCGATATTTTCGGAACACTCACTTTCACCGTTGGTTCAAAAATAAATTTGGCAACGCCTCTGTAGTGAATATTTATTTGGGTGGTAGTATCACCGGGGGCAATAGTGGGGCTAAACTTATTATTGGTTCCACTCGTATACAGGCGCGTTTACTACGTCCGGCCCTTATTTTTTTAGTAGCGGCGGACAAGGTGCTGGTATATTGTCTTTGTCCCTGGTTTCTTTTTCTGGTTCTGTTCAGAATCAGGATGTCGTTCTTTACTGGAGAACAGCAAATGAAGAAAATATAAATTCCTTTGCGGTTGAATGGAGTGGGAACGGGAATGCTGACTGGCAGTCTTTAGAAACAATCATTTCAGTGGCAGCCAGTGGAGAGCGGTTTTTCTTATAGTTTCACTGATCAGACCAAAATGAACGGAGACCGGTATTATCGCCTTAAAATCACGGAGAAGAACGGTAAATATGCTTATAGTAAAGTTTTATTTATTAGTTCCGGACAAACAAAGACAATTTCCTTATCGTCTACCCTGGTTTATAGTTCAGTGAATGTCACTTTGCCGGCATCGGGCCTCGCCCAGGTTTCCGTATTCAATATCAGTGGCCAGCTGGTTAAAACATTAACCACCGGAAATGAATCATTCAGTTTGGATCTTTCTGGTCTCACCAAGGGTGCATATTTCCTGCGGGTTTTTCAGGAAAAAAATTCATATACCACAAAGTTTATTAAGCAATAATCTTTTCAGTCAACGCCTGACTAAAACTTTTCTGTCGGTTCACCCGACCTGATGGTTTTAACCGAAAAGACGGTTGCCATTCCCGAACGGATCATTTTCGGTATATTCATTATCGATAAACATGATGTCCTGCCCTGAACTTCGGTAACCAGCTAAATATGAATTGTAAAATTCGGGCATCGCTATTTATTATATTTCTGATATTCGTCAGAACCGGATTAGCACAAACAAATTCTATCTTATTCAGCAAACTGGATGGTCTCTCAGGGAAACCAATCGGAAAAATCACAGGTATTTGCCAGGATCCGAACGGTACTATGTGGTTCTGCGGTCAGGGTCAGAAATGTCTTTACCGCTACGACGGAAATAACCTGACCGCCATTAAAGAAGACGACCGGAATACCAATTCGCTGGGCTTTAATGGGCTGGAAACCGTTTATGTAGACGACCGCGGAATGATTTGGATCGGTGGAAATGGTTTGGACCGCTACGATCCATCGGCCAATAGCTTTACCCATTTTAAAGCGCCTGGCCCCAGTACAAAAGGAGAGAATGAAGTCTCGACAATCTTACGGGACCGCAAGGGAAATTGCTGGATTGGCACATTCAATGGACTTTATCTGCTCGATGAAAAAACCGGTCAGGCGAAACCCTATATGCACGATTCTACAAACCCAAAAAGCCTCAGCGATAACAACATAAACCTGATCTATGAGGATAAATCAGGAGTGCTATGGATTGGAACCGGATTGCCATGGAATCCTAAGGGCGGTGGTGGCCTGAACCGCATGAATTCTGACGGCAGTTTTACCCACTATTTGCAGCGACCCGGATAATCCACACAGTCTGATGAATGACAAGATCAGGGCAGTTTTTGAAGACAGTCATGGTGTTTTCTGGGTGGGCACTTCGGGTGAAGGACTACATATCATGAATCGCGAAAAGGGAACTTTTGAAAGATACCCGTATAATCCATCCCGGCCTTTCGCACTCAGTGCGCCGAAAAAGAGTGTAACCAATCCGGTAGACGGGATCACGTTTATCAATGAAGACAGTACCGGCGCGATATGGATCGGCAGTTACCTGCAGGGACTGAGTCGTTATGATCCGTTGACCAAATCAATGTCACGCTATAAGAATGAAAACGGATATCCCGACACCAGCACGTTTAAAGGATTTATTAGGGCATGATGGTACTTTATGGGTGGCTACTGAACACAGTGAAACACTATATAGGGCCGATCCGGGATCGAAATTAGTCCGACAGGTAATTATAGGAAAAGAAAGCTGGAGAGTATTGGCTGATAAAAATAAGCAGATATGGGCATCCACTGTGGGAGGAGGTTTGTATCAGTATGATGAAAATAAAAACCTCATTCATCAGTTCAGGCACGACCCGCATGATCCTTTCAGCACCATCAGTGATTCTTTATACGGCATGTATGGAGATCCCCGCGACGACACCATCTGGATCGGCACATCGCAGGGCATTGAAGCGTTTAATACCGTAACTAAAAAATTTACACCGGCAAATCAATTGATAAAAACGGTGGATCTTTCTCATGCTTCCATCACGGGTTTTTCCGGAGACAAAAAAAATAATCTCTGGATCAGAACAGTAGACAATGGACTCATTCGCTACAACCGCCATGACGGGTCTGTGAAACAGTTTATTCCGGAAGCCGGAGATTCTGCCAGCCTCGGTTCACACAGTATAGGATCCATGTTGGAAGACCGGAATGGAAATATCTGGGTCGGAACCTGGAATGAAAAAGGCGGTGTGTATTTGCTGAATCAGCAAACCGGGAAATTCCGTGCTTACCTGCAGGGGAAGGCTTGTCCCGGACTTTTTGAGGATCAGTCTGGGGAACTGTGGGCGGGCACGTTTAATGGTCTCTATCGATACAATAAGGCGCAGGATATTTTTATGCCTTTTTTCGATCCGCAATCTGATATCAGTACTGAATTCATCATTAATATTATTGAAGATCAAAAAAAGAATTTGTGGGTGACAGGTAATCCCGGCCTTATTAAAATAAATCCGGAAAGGGATGCATTTTTTGTATACGGGAAAAAGTTTGGCGTACAGGGCACAAGATCATCATTTATAACTTCGGAAGATCACATTTTTGTTAGCAGTGAAAATGGGTTTTACGTTTTTTTTCCGGATGATCTGACCACAGACATGCGACCGCTTCACCTGACCATCACGGATTTTTTCTTTAATGAAAGTTCCGGGTTAGCGGGCGGGGACAGTACCCTCTTGGTATCAGCAGAAAAAAATAATTCTTTATCACTCGCCTATAACCAGAATAGTTTTGGTTTTAAATTTTCAGCAAACGATTACCGATCAGCAGAAGCCGTGAACTATTATACCCTGATGGAAAATTATGATGCGGTTTGGCGACAATCAGGCGTGAACAGGACGGCTTTTTATTTTAATCTCTCTCCTGGCGATTATGTTTTCCGGTTAAAAGCATATAACAATGATGGCACAAAAGGAGAAAAACAGGTGCTCATTCATATCAGTCCGCCATGGTGGAAGACCGGCTGGGCCTATGCCGTCTATGGACTCCTACTCATACTGGCCATATCAGCCGGAACGCGCATCCAGAAGCAAAGAATTATTCGCGAAGAGCGACAGAGAACACAGGCCAAGGAACTGGAACAGGCCAGGGAAATAGAGAAAGCCTATACCGAATTGAAATCCACCCAGGCCCAGTTAATACAGTCGGAGAAAATGGCATCCCTTGGTGAACTCACGGCCGGTATTGCGCATGAAATACAGAACCCGCTGAATTTTGTAAATAATTTTTCAGAAGTGAATATGGAACTGACAGCGGAGTTGAAAGATGAACTTTCGAAAATGGATATTGAACCGGAGTATAAAAACCTGCTTGGGGAGATCACGGAAAACATCAATGTAAATCAGGAAAAAATCCTGCGTCATGGAAAAAGAGCTGACGCGATCGTGAAAAGCATGCTTCAGCATTCCCGCACCAGTTCCGCGGTAAAAGAACCAACAGATATTAACCAGTTGGCCGATGAATACCTGCGGCTCGCGTACCACGGTCTCCGTGCGAAGGATAATACTTTTAATGCATCCATGAAAACTGATTTCGATCCGCAAATCGGTAAAATAAATATCGTCGCACAGGATATGGGCAGGTTACTTTTGAATCTCTACAACAACGCTTTTTATGCTGTTGCACAAAGAAAACAACATGAGGGTACCCATTACGAGCCAAAAGTAGAAGTAAAAACAAAAAAGCTTGGGCAGAAACTGGAGATTACCATTCATGATAATGGGGACGGTATTCCGAAAAAAGTGATGGATAAAATATTTCATCCTTTCTTCACCACTAAGCCAACCGGTCAGGGAACCGGGCTGGGCCTGAGTTTAAGTTTTGATATCGTGAAGGCGCATGGCGGTGAAATAAAAGTGGACTCTGTAGAGGGAAGTCATACCACCTTCATTGTGAGTTTGCCCGTTGATCCGATAACTTAATATTCAGGATTCTGTTTCAGGTAGGAATTTTTCCTCAATTCTTCCTGGGGTATCGGATATAGTTTTCTGAACTCCGGCGATACCTGTTTTTCAGGGACCCGCGCATCGAGGAAATGGCCCAGCCGGATCATATCGTTTCTGCGCCACCCTTCCCAGGATAGTTCACGGGCTCTCTCAGCTAAAATTCCATCAGCGGTTATTTCTGCAGCAGTGAAGTCAGGCATTTTCGCGCGGCTCCGTATAGAAACGATTCCGTATTGTTTGTTAATAGTGCTCAGCGCACCCGCGTTATCACCCAGCCGGAACTGTGCTTCTGCCTTCATTAGAATAATATCAGCCAGTCTGAATAACTGGTAATCATTACTCATGCTGAACTGTGTATTTTTGTTGAATTCCCATTTGGCGCAGCGGGCACCGGCGCTTTCCGTCTTAGGCTGCTGGACCACAAAACTTGTGATATTCGGATCAAAATTCAGCAGGTTGCCAAGACGGTCAAATACTACATTTGTCGGATCGGGAACCGGATCAACATACTGTGTTTCATTTTTATACTGCTGACCAACCAGGAACATTTTTCGCCTGTAATCATTGGGATCAAATATTTTATAATAGTCTTCCGTGCTACAGAATCCGTTGGTCAAAAAACCCTGGAGATTGAAAGACTGATAGCTGTTATAATGCAGGGTGGCAGCCTGGATTCCAAAAAACTGCAAGCCGCCGGGATCATCATAGGGTATCGCAAAAATGGTTTCAGGTGAATTTTGATTCTCTATTTTAAAATTGTCAAAAAAATTGGCTTCTAAGCTAAAATTATTTGAATTCAGTATCGAATCACAGGCCGCCATGCAATCTTCCCATCGGGGCGTGCCTGTAAATACTTCTGCGTTGATATATAGCTTTGCCAGCAGTGCAAGTGAAAACCATTGTGTAGCGCGGCCATAAGTAGTCGCATTGACATCTTTCGTCAATGAGTCAATATTTTGTTTGAGTTCGGTTTCAACATATTTGAATACATCTGCTCTTGCCTGATTTCCTAAAGAGGAGAGAGGCACATGATTGTTCGCTACGATCGGGACATTTCCGAACAGGTCCAGTGCCTGGAAGTAATAGTAAGCCCTAACTGTTTTCAGTTCGGCGTGGATGGCTGATATATTTTTTGGAACCGGACTAATCTGATCCACCGCTTCCAGAATTCCATTGATCTGGGCAATGCCCGTGTAAATAAACTGCCATCCGTCTTCAAAAATTGGATGGTTTGCATCCCAGGTATGTTCCCATAATTCTATCCAGAAAATCGCATCGTCCCAGTCTGCGATTCGGTTTGGAACGATGATTTCATCTGTACTCATCTCATAGAGCGGATATACGTCAAATCCCGGACCCAGCCTTCGCAATCCGGTATAAGCCGGTGCCACACCTGCGGCAATTTCCTCCGGCGTTCGCCAAAAATCCACCACCTGGTCATAAACCTTTGCATCCAGTTTGGTACAGGAAAAATCAGTACACAATATGGAAATGGTGAGTACAGAAAAGCAGATTTTTTTAGCCCATTTCATAACCAGGTTTTATGATGTTTAAAATCCTGCATTGATACCAAACGTAAATCCCCGGGTCTTCGGGTAGTAACCCTGTTCGATATAACGCTGCTGTCCGTCTGTGTTGGCTTCCGGATCTACTCCCTGATAATTTGTTATCGTAAACAAATTGGTCGCTGCCACATATAACCGGAGTTTATTAATTCCTTTGATATTTCTGAAATTGTAACCCAGGGTAATATTTTGCATACGTATATAAGAACCGTCCCTTAGCCAGAACGTAGAAGGTTCTGCCAGTTCTTTAAATCCGTCGTTTAGGGCTTCTTTCGTGATATTAGTTCCCGGGAATAGTTTGGTAGATCCAAAAGCCATTAAAGAATTGCCAAATATTTTCTGACCTTCTACACCCCGGATAAAAAAACTGAAGTCGAAATTTCCATAGTAGAAATTGCTGGTAAATCCCCAGGTGTACCTGGGAGTTGGATCTATATACACCCTGTCTGAATCGCCATATGTGGTTCCGAAACCATTTAATTTACCATCGGGCGTATAATGATAAAATAATTCCTGCCCGCTTGAACCAAAACCATAATGTTGTGGAATCCAGAAAACACCGGCAGGATGGCCCACGGCCAGTTGTGTTATATATGAAAACCCAAGTGCTCCGCCGCCGGCCCCTCCAAATCCCGGATTGGTGATGAACAAATCCGTGCCTTTGAACTGTCCCAGTAAATTTGTGATTCGATTGGTGAGCGTAGCAATATTTCCCTGAATATCCCATGAAAATTTACTCTTTTTAATGACTACGGCTCCGAGCGTAAATTCCACGCCTTTGTTTATCGCATTGGCTGCATTAGCATATACCTGGCTCGCCAGGAAGGGTGGTTGAGGAATATTATACAGGTATAACATATCACTGGTCTTATCACTGAAAACATCCAGGGAACCCGTCAACCGGTCTTTCAGAATGGAAAAATCCATTCCTATATTAAATGATTTCCTGACCTCCCATTTAAGATCCGGATTGTATTCCTGGTTCACGGCATAACTCTGCAGGATCTGGTTGTTATTCAAATAAGGACCTGCGGGATTGTATATCTGTTGGTATTTATAGGGGGGCAGGTTTTCCTGATTGCCCGTGTATCCGTAACTGACCCTGAATTTCAGATTATTCAGCCAGTCAATATCCTGCATAAATTTTTCATTGCTTGCTCTCCAGGCAACCGCCAAAGATGGGAAATTACCCCAGGCATTATTGGGACCGAATTTTGAAGATCCATCCCGGCGAAAGCTGGCGGTAAGAATATAACGATTATCGTAAGTATAAACCAGTCTGCCCAGAAATGAAATCAGGATTACTTCATTTTTATAGGAACTGATATCACTCGTGAGTACATTGGTGGCCGCGCTGAAATTGTTATTCAGCAGGTCGGGAACAAGGATGCCCCGGGCAGTAAGGGAAAACCCGTCGTTCTCAAATTTGTTGTATTCATATACACCTGTTACATCAAAGGAATGTTTGCCAAATGTTTTCTGATAGTTTCCATGAATATCGCCCGTAAAATCCTGTTTGTTGTGATTGGCCTTGGTTGCGGAAGAAAGGGCACCGCTGCCTGGTTCCTGGGGCACAAAAAAATCATATACATTATTACCTTCAGACAAGGCACCCAGAACACCCAGTCTTAAGCCCTTCAGAATTTCATAGTCCGCTTTGAGGGATCCCTGGTAGAAATTTTCTTTTTGTTTGCTGTAAGTATCGTGAATGGTTTGCACAGGATTGATACCACCCGATGGCGGAAGAAAAAAACTGCCGTCGGCATTATAAACCGGCCAGACCGGTAAGAAGGCCGCCGCCAATAAATTAATAGACGATCCGCTATTGTTGGGATTGTTTGGTCCGCCGCTGATATTCTGACTGGTTGAATTTTGATCAGGAAGAAAATCACGGTTGATCACGGATGTACTGAGACCATAACGTATTTCCAGTTTATTGTCCAGGCTTTTCTGATCCACATTTAATCGGGACGTAATCATTCGCTTGCCCGTGTTTTGTATCACGCCTTGCTGATCGACGTATCCGATGGAACCCCGGTAACTTACCTGGCTGCCTCCGCCACTGATCGACAATAAATGACTCTGTGAAAAAGCAGTTTGTGAAATGGCTTTCTGCCAATCCGTATTGGCTCCGAGATCAAGAAGCGCTGCTGAAGTATCTCCCGCAGCGGCTTTGCGCCATTCATTCGCATTCAGTACCTCCAATTCATGGGAGATGGATTCAACAGATAAAAATCCATTGTACTCGAATTGCGGCTTGCCCGCCCTGCCTCTCTTTGTTGTGACGAGGATCACTCCGTTAGCACCCCTGGATCCGTAAATAGCTGCTGAAGAGGCATCTTTCAATACCGTAAAGGATTCCACATCCCCAGGATTCAATGTATTAATGGCCACCTGAAAACTATCCACGGCAATACCATCAATCACCAGTAAGGGCGGCTGACCCGTTAGTGAAGTAGCGCCACGCACGCGCACTATAAAATCTCCGTTGGGGTCTCCGCCGGGTTGTGCAATCACCACCCCGGCAATTTTTCCCTGCACTTCCTGCATGGGATTGGTAATGATGCCCGTGTTGAACTGACTGGCGGAGATACTCGCTACCGCTCCTGTCACATCTTTTCGCAGAGCAGTTCCATAACCGATACGTACTACCTCATTCAGGTTGGTAATAGATTCTGTCAATGAAATTTGTAGTTCCGATTTGCCTGTTAAAACGATCTGTTCACTTAAATATCCGACATAAGAGATTTCGAGTGTAACGCCAGGTGTTGCAGTCAGGGTAAAATGCCCGGTTGAATCGGAGACCATTCCTTTATTGGACGACTTATTAAAAATGGAAGCTCCTCCGAGTGTGATGCCTCCCCGACCGGAGATGATACCTTTATAAATCTGTTGTGAGAAAACTGAAGTCTGGCTGAGTAGCAAAAAACTGCATACAATGAAAATACATTTGATTGTTGGATGCATGGGGCTATTTTCCTACAGGTAAGGTGGATCTATACAATTTAAGTATAATACAGAACCTTCGGGTATTTTAATTTCATTCCATTGCCCCTTTCCAGGCCATCCGGTTAACCTTCCCTGCCCAATTACGTATATTTAGTAAGCACCCCGGATGTACAAGTTCATATTGCAAGCCGTGCTGGCCTGGCTGTTTCTGTTTTCAGCCGATGCCCAGCGGAATTTCCCTGACCGGAAATTATTCCCTGATCCCAACAGGCCGGGTATCCCGCTTGACTCATCGCAGATAAAACTCCTGCAAATCAGGCAGAATTATACACTAAGTGAAATCGCGCGCAACGCTATAAGTTTTACCAACGCCCAGGTTCCGACAATTTCAGCGCCAGTAACCAATTCACACATTACCAGTTCCACATTCCCTCCTCATCACAATTCCACATTCACCACATCTCCCGGATCTGCAACACTATCAGCTTCCAACGTTTGTGGAACGAAGGCTTCTTTTACTCCAGGCAATGACACAACTCTCTACCTCGGCCAGACCATTTCCTTCATCAACACCAGCCAGAACGCCGATTCCTATGAATGGTTCAACGATGTATATGCAAGAAATACAACCACCGATTTTATCAATCTTACGCCAACGGTAGGGGTTACGCAGATCATGTTGGTCGCACACCGGGGTGCATGTACAGATACGGCGGTAACCTATGTGGTCCGTAATGGAACGCCACCGGCTGATACGAAGAGGACGATTGCAACATATGGACTGCCGGTTACCAATGAATGGGCATCCTGCATCGCCGCGGCCAAGGCAGATGGTTATCTGCTGGCGGGCGTTTCTGGCAACGCTGGACCGACATTTAATGCTTCTCCCTATTTCGTGCGGGTATCTGAAACCGGTTGTATTCTCTGGTCCCGGCTGATGCCAATGAATCATGTAATCAACGTCTGCGCCGGTGTGGCGACCTATGATTCAGGATTCGTGGTGCTGGTAGCGAACCGCGATATTCCCGATAGTTCCTACCTGTTTAAATTCGATAAGGACGGAAATATGGTATGGAGCAGGAGCTACACAGGCACCGACGCGATGAGCTGGGCGGTGGCGATCCGGGAGTTGTCAGATCATTCACTGATGATCGTGTCCACCAAATTCACCGGCATCAACGGCTATAGTTTTATACTGGCCAGTATCGATGCGGCGGGTGGTTTCCGGTGGCAGAAAAAATATTTTATCCAGGATTATTACTATGCATCATTTACCGACCTGGTCGAAAAAAACGGCACGGCATGGGTGGCTGGTACCTATAACCAGTATAGCGGTGTCGGCACAAACGACAACCAGTATGCGATGCTCTTCAAAATAGATGTACCCTCGGGTAATCTCCTCTGGTCGAAGGGTTATTCCTCGCCGAATAAATTATATACCTGCAGCGGCATTCATTTTTACAAAGACGGACTGATCCTGAATGGATTTGCCGATTCCCTGGTTAACCCGGCCAATAGCGAATTCAGCGAATTCGAGACCCTGCTCGAAACCGATCTCGATGGAAATATCAGGCAGGGGAAACTGATCTATAATTCCACACCACTCAATACACCCATTGGAGATAATCTCTTCGTGAATGCGGATAATTCCATCTCGCTTTTTTATTCCGGCGCGCAGGCGCTTTCGCTCCAGCCGGGTTTTGCCGACCATGCGCTCTTTCTCCGGCTGGATGCGGATAAGAATATCCTATGGCAGAACGATTATACCGGGTATATGGTCGGACTGCTGGCACAGGCGGCACCCACACCCTCGAAGGGCCTGGCGATGCTCGGACAAAGAATGAATCCTTTATCGAACCCCAATTATGGATTCGCCGAAAACCTGGTGCTGGTAAAAGTAGATTCAGACGGAAAGGGACCTGGTCCTTTCTGCGATGTATATGGGACAACCATGACAATGCAGGATATGGAAGTCAGTCCCTGGACACCCGGTCCGATGACCACCACCAATGAAATTTTACAAGGGATGAATCATCCTGTCGCAATGATCAGTCCCAATTCTGAACTGCGATATAACTGTCCGGATTATGTGCCGCTTTGTTCTTACCTGAGACTCTCGGGGCGGAGCTCGGTTTGCAATCTGACAGATACCCTCGAGTTTATAGCCCATAAGGATCCTTCCTGTGCGGATCCGGTAAAATGGACCTATGATGTCACCAATATTAAAACTGTTTTCGAAGACGGCGGACGCACCCGGCTGATTTTCAAAACGCCTGGAACCTATAAGATCCTCGCAGAAAAACCTTCCCCCTGTGCACCGTTCCGGGATTCGATCGTAGTAACCGTGGCGCCGTCACTCAGCAATTTCAACCTGGGCGGGGATACCACGCTATGCATCGGTGATTCCCTCACGCTGAGACCCCAGGGAAAATATATTCAGTACCAATGGCAGGATGGATCGGCGGATGATTCATTCAAAGTGAAAACGACCGGTCAGTATTTTTGTATGGTAACGGATAGCTGCGGTAATACGAAGTCGGATACCATCCAGGTCGATTTCCGGAATTCGATTCCCCTTGACCTGGGGGCAACGCGGTACAAATGTGCTACTGATTCGCTGACCATCACTCCGCCGCCGGGATTTATGCAGTATGACTGGTCGCCCCTGTATAACCTGGTTCCCTCATCTACTGGATCGGTGATTCTATATCCGGCAGTGGATACCAGCTATCAGCTTACGGTACATGACAATAGCGGGTGTTCGGGCACGGCTTCATTGAAAGTGAATGTTTACTCCGGTACTATCCTGAACCTGGGGAATGATACTTCGATTTGCGCTGGCGGGCAGGGTCTATTTTCTGTCGCCGGAAATTTCAAATCCTATGCCTGGAGCAATGGATCATCGGCGAACTCGATTGAAGTGCAGAAGGCAGGAAATTATTCTGTAACCGTAACGGATCAGAACGGTTGCAAATCTTCCGACACGATTGTGCTAATGGTATTTCCGCCACCGGATGTACATATCACCGGCGGAGCCTCGCTGTGTAAAGATCAGCCGCTGGTCCTGGATGCAGGCACCGGATATACGAATTATTCCTGGCAGGATGGAAGCGAGCTGGAGAAATTCACGGTCACGGATACCGGATTTTACCGCGTGCAGGTTGTGGACGATCAGGGATGCCACGGTGCGGATTCGATTCATGTCACTTCGAATAACTGTGAAACCGTGCTGGTTTGTCCGAATGCCTTTACGCCAAATAACGATGGTCGCAACGATGTATTCCGATTGAAATACCCTGGAATGATCAACGAATACCAGATGCAGATTTTCAACCGCTGGGGCCAGATGGTCTTCAGCAGTTCAGATCCCTTCGCCGGATGGGACGGTAAATATCAAAACGAACCCCAGGCCGCCGACGCCTATGTATGGTTCATCCGCTATACCGACCACAATGGAAAGAAACAAAAGATTGAAGGGTCCGTGATTTTAATCAGGTGATATTTGTGCCGCTTTCATTTGACGGCCGGAATCAGCGCCATTATTGCCCAGTTTGTTGCGGCAGCTGAAATAAATTGATTCTTTCCGTGCGGGAAACCGCTGTATACGTAAGGAACCACCGGGAAAGAGCGGCTCTGTACTTCCCAGGAACCATCTTCGAATTGGGTCTTCAATAAAAAGGAAATCCCTTTCTGATAGGCCGGGTCATCGGGTTCCAGCTTCCCCGTTTGATTTAAAGTATATAAGACCTGCCCTGTGGCATAGGCATCGGAGGCTAATGTTTTTAACTGCGCCCATCCACCATCCTCTCTTTGTTCCTGCAATAATTTGGCCGCCTGGTGTTCGATGAAATCCTTATCTGCATTCGACCAAAGGAGGCCCAGCAGTTGAAATACTTTTTCCTCATTCTCCAGCGGAACGGTATGGGTGAGCCAATAGCGGGTTTTTTCCAGTTTTCCCTCCAGCTGCTTCCTGTATTTGCCCGGAACATACACCTGTATTCCTTTTACGGCAAGCGCGGTGGTACTAAAAGAATAATATTCCAATGGTGGTCTTGTACTGGGACTTGCCCAGGACCCGTTATTGCGTTGTCTGTGCAACATATCCAGGGCAAGCAATTCTATCATTTTATCCGGTTTGCATCCAAGTGCGGAAAATGCCCAAAGATCATAACCTGCTGTTACTTCCAGGGGCCTTGATTCGTCGTTTTCTACAAGAAATCCCCTGGCCCTTTCAACTTTCAGATTATTGTAAATGGAATCCTTTGCTTCCTGCAGGATGTTTTGGTCAATGGTAAACCCCTTTTTCTGCGCCATCGTGAACGCCACGGCACTCAGATCCTGCCCATGACAGGAATGACAGGTCACTGCATTTTCCAGGAATTCATGACTGCTTTTTTGAAGCAATAGAATGCTTTTATTAACGGCCAGGTCAATACCTGCGGGGTCTTTCCCCTTACTGTTTAAGACCGTAAAGGCGGTGAAGGCCGCAAGGCTCATGATTAGAATGATTCCCGTCAGGATTATTTTCATCTGACTTTTATTTAGCGCCGGCGTTTTTCAGGATTTCAACTGTTTCGGTGTTACCTTTTTTAAGGGCCCAGGATAAAGCAGTAGACCCGTCTTTGGCCTTTTTGTTTACCAATGCGCCTCTCTTCAGTAGCAGGCGGATAAGGTTCGGGCTGTCGTGCTCGTTAAAGACAGTCCACATCAGCAACGTGTTGCCATCCCCGTCAACTGTATTGACATCCGTCGTTTTATTCAACACCGCAACGGCGATCACCGGATCCAGTATGGCTGCATATGAGAAGGGGATAGAACCTGTGCCATCGGGCAAATTGGCGTTGGCCCCATTTTCCAGTAAACTCAGCACAGCAGGTACATTTTCGTGTTTGATGGCAAAGCTGAGAGCCGTCATTCCGGCTTTGTTGACGGTATTGATATCTATCCCTTTATTTAATAACAAGCGGATCGTTGGTGTATCTCCAAACGCAGCAGCATACATCAGGGGGGTGTCGTCCATATTATTTTTTGTTCGCGTATCGGCGCCATACTGTAACAGGATATTGATTATTTCATCCTGCCTGCCGCCGATACAGGCAATTAGCAGCGGGGTATTGCCAGACGCTGCCCGGGCATTTACATCGGCGCCACGATCCAACAGCAGCCTGGTCATTCCTGTATCATGAATGGCCCAGAACAGGGCGGTTTCCCCGGTGGCATTTTTGGTGTCTGCCTTTGCTCCCTTGTCGAGCAACTCCCGCATATATTCGGTGGAAGAATACAGCGCGGCATACATCAATGGATAATCTCCATCCTTGTCAACCGCATTTGGGTCGGCCCCTTTGTCGAGCATCGATTGAACGCCCGACCGGTCATTCGCTTTGATAGCTGCAAAAAGCGGGGCATCCTGCGCATTTGCCCGGGTCAGCCCCATCATAAAACCAGCAAGGGCAACATAAAAAAAGATCCGACCGATCCTTTTACGAGATGTTGAAGGCAGCATGAAATGGAGAGGAATGAAGTTTGGAATTAAAAGATACGAAATTTATTTTATCATTCCGCCTTCGCTACGCTCTCCCGGGTGCCTGGATCGGTTGTTTCTTGTGGTGCAAAATGGTCTTCAATGGCAATAAAAGCAAGGATGAGTTCACCGACCCGAACTAATTATTGAGTTGGGTATTTTTATACATCATAATTTTAATGTTGATTCCACCAGGAGGTTTTGCCATGGCAATTGCTGTAACCCAAAGTATAACGGTTAACAACAGGCTCTCAGGGTAAATATCATTACTGGTGAAGCGCCTTAAATCATAAATTTGAGTATTGGCAGTAACTTTTGATTGAATTCATAAAAAGCCAATACTGACATGCTGAGAATTTACTTTTTCCTGTTTTTCTTGGCTACCTGTTGCGCCTGCAGTCAGAAAGCCATTGGACAGCAAAGATATTCAGCAAAGCATTGGGGAAAAGAGGAAAAATTATCACAGGAAAACATCACTGGCCTGCTGAAAGATGAAAAAGGGTTTTTATGGATCACCACTATCGGGGGTCTATTCCGTTTTGACGGGAACAATTTTAAACTATACCTCAGGGGATACAAAGAAAATAAATCACTCGCAGATGGATACCTGATGGGAATTGTTGAAGACAGTCTTCACAATATATGGATTGGCAATTCTGGTGGCATATCCAGGTACGATACGAAGGCCGATACGTTCACACGTTTTGTACATCAAACAAATTTGGCTTCTGAAAATACATTCATTGTCCCTTTTTGGGCAACCCGCACTGAAGTTTTTTGCATTGAGAAACTGAACACGATTACTTCTTATAATATTCATTCATACGCCCGAAAGATCTTATTGAATAATTTAGAAACCGAATATCCAGGTACGGATAAAGCCGGGCAATCTGTTTATGATTCAGCTTCAGGTTCAGTATTGCTATTGAATGGCAATAATTTGCTAAGGGTATTTCTGAGTACCGGCAGGCAGAAACATTACCCCTTACCAGTACGGGAAGATACGAAGCCTGAAACCGCTGAAGCTCCCGGCATGTGTTATGACCCGGGAAGAAAATGCGTATGGGTAAGCAGTCAGGATGCATTTTTAAAATTTTCTTTTGCCAGGGATAGCCTGGAAAAGATCCCGGATCTTGATAGATGGATTGCAGGAGTGTACCCGGGAATTGCAGTAGATGAATCCGGACAAATTTGGATTGCAACCCTGACAAAAGGTATCATTATGTACAACCCTGCTGATCACTCAGTCACCCCGCTTTTCGCGAATGCTGATCAGCAAATGAAGGTTTCAGAAAATACAGGTATCATTTATCCAGGAAATAACGGACTCATGTGGCTGGGCAAATTTTCTTCGGGCATTGAGCAATTGTTCCCCATGCCCCTGCGCAACAAAAGAATTTCTGCTTTGCCAGATTTCCCATTGGTTTTGGATACCATGGGCATTACAGGTATTGCACAAGGTGCCAATGGAGACCTTTGGATTGGCTCAGAACACGGGTTGATAGATTTCAGGCAACCTACGGGATCATTGAAGATTTACAGGAAGAAAGATATGCCCGGAATTGGCGGAGAAAATATCTACAGCCTGTATGTTGATACCATTAAACAAAAGGCCTGGATCTCTATTTACAGAGGCGGATTATATGAAATGAATTTGGTCACAAGAGCATGCAGACCAGTTATATTTAAAAACGAATTGAACCAGGAAATAAAAATGAATAATTTCTGGGATATTGCTTTTCAGCCATCAAAGGATGGATGTATGTTCAAAGTATTGATTGACTCCGGGTTTTTCGTAATATTTTCGATAGATAATGACAGTGCCATTGCTCACCATATTACTTCCTTCGCGAGAAATCAGCAGATAACAAAGATTTACAATGCTGACGATCACTATTTGTTTCTTAAAAATTTCGGTTCCGGAAACGATCTCACCTACATAAGGATAAATGACCGATGGCAGCTTACACCTGGCAAATTGGACAGCATCGGTTGGACAGAGATTGCTTATCAAAAAAATGATCAGACTTATTGGGCAGGTGTAGGATGGCAAATAATACATTATAACAGAAATTTTGACGTCATCAGAAGCTACGCATTTAATGAAGTTGTTTCCGGAGATATGGTACTTGAAATCCTGCCCACCCGCATTGGACAGGTCTGGTTCAGTACTCCGGAATCAGTCGCCCGGCTATCGTTGAAAACGGATAAGATAATCGCGCTGTCAGAAAAAGATGGTTATACAAAACCGAAGATTAACTGGGGCTCGCCATCTTTCGAAGATATGTACGGAAATATTATTATCCTTCGTGATAAAGGAATATTAACCATCAACCCGGCGAACCTGCCTGAATCCTATCCGGCGTCTTCGGCTTATTTTAAATCCCTGAAAATAAATGATCATCAGCTTTATACAACAGAGGGCATCAATGACGTCAAAATATTAATACTTCCATATGATGAAAATAATATCAGTATTGAAACCGGTGTCATTGACTATTATTCAAACGGCACCAATCAAATCAGGTATAAAATGGAAGGGACTAATTCAGTTTGGCAATATGCACCGCCTGAATATCTTATCCGTTATGAACAGTTATCGCCGAATGATTATACTCTTATTATCCAGGCTTCTAATGCCGCACAGGAGTGGGGCAGTGAGAAAAAGCTGATAATCAAAATTAAACCTCCTTTTTGGGAAACATGGTGGTTCCGGACTATGGCTGTCATTTTTGCCTTAGTATTAATGTATGGGATATACCTGCGGCGTACTTCATCGCTCAGAAAGCAAAAATCAGCGCTGGAAGAAATAGTAATGCAACGAACTGCAGTGGTGATATCCCAAAAAAAGGAAATAGAAGATCAACGTGATAAAGTCGTGGAAGCAATGGATGAGCTTAAGACCACACAAAAGCAGCTGATTCAGTCAGAAAAGATGGCCAGCCTCGGAGAACTGACAGCCGGAATTGCACATGAGATACAGAATCCATTGAACTTTGTAAATAATTTTTCTGAGGTGAACAGGGAACTTGTTGAAGAATTGCAACAGGAATTAAAAGAGGGAAAGATTGCTGACGCAATGGCAATTTCAAATGATATCAAAGATAACGAAGACAAAATAGGCCATCACGGCAGGCGTGCCGATGCTATTGTGAGGGGCATGTTGCAACATTCCCGTATAAGTTCAGGGGTAAAAGAGTCTACCGATTTAAATGCCCTGGCAGACGAATATTTAAGATTAAGCTATCATGGTTTAAGGGCAAAAGACAATTCATTCAATGCCACGATGAAAACGGATTTTGACCAAAATATTGGTCAAATAAATATTGTTCCTCAGGATATTGGACGTGTGCTGTTGAATGTATACAACAATGCATTTTTTGCTGTCAGGGAAAAGAAGAATGAAAGTACTGATGACTATGAGCCTGCAATTTTTGTAAGTACAAAAAGGATCAAAGATGTAGTTGAGATAAGTGTGAAAGACAATGGCAGCGGCATTCCACAGAAAGTTTTGAACAAGATCTTCCAACCTTTCTTTACAACTAAACCTGCCGGGCAGGGAACGGGATTGGGATTATCTCTTAGTTACGAAATAGTAAAAGCCCATGGTGGTGAAATTATTGTAAATACCAGGGATGGAGAATTTACAGAGTTTGTGATTCAATTGCCAGCAGTTTAGCATTATTCCAATTCAAATGCCGGCCAATAGTTCGGGCTAATTTCATTAATATTCACTGGAATCTGTCTGAGGTACTTTTTGTCGGGAGAACTAAGTCCTTCACGATAATTGGAATGGAAGACAGCAGGATGCTTAGTAAAACACCGGAACGTTTTTAAAAGAACCGTTGGTAATTAAAACCGACCCGACAGCACCATAGGTGTTGTTTGGATTACCGGCTGTGATCATCGGCGTCAGTCTTGCTGAAAAAGTTCCGCTGATATGTCCCTGACTGTACGATGTTACATTAAATCTGATAAAGTCAGTCGGATCGTGTACGAATTCGTCCTCGCCGTTATAACTCAAGATAAAAAGATCTCCATAAATGCCGTTATATTCGTAATCTCCAATGGTTAAACTATCAGTACCAAATGTAAACGCCATTTCTCCTGAGTTACTTAAACAATCAAGGATGTAAGTCGTGCTATTGGTGCCGGGATAAACTGTTTTGCTGCATCCCAATTGATAACCCCTGGGATCCTGATTATCCGCATCATTAACCGTAGTGGTTACCGCGTTACCATTAACCGAATAGCTCATCGTCGCAACAACACTTCCTCCCCGGGTTCCGGAATTCTGCTCAGCAATCATCGCATCTGCAATCGATTGCTTTAAGCAGGAGGATAGAAATATGATCATCAAAAAGGCTACCAATAGTTGTCTCATCATTCAATATTTTATCACTCGTTATCTCTTTTTCCAAAACGTAAATAAAAGGATATACCCAGACTAATGTAATTATCCGATCCGCCATGATCTATAATGGTTTCATAATGCAGATTCAGGTCAAGCGGAGTATTACCAACCTTAAACAAATAGCCTGTGCCCGCTGCCAGCACCAATCCATGAAATTTGAGATTTTCTGTGATTCCGTCTACATTGACAGACGATACGCCGTAAATATTATAACCCACCTGGGGCTCAACATAGAAGCCCATCCCTGTCCCATTCAGCGAATAACGATAACCCGCTTTTATCGGAACAACCGCTGTGCCGTCCCCGCTTCCGCCATCATCTAAAAAGAAAATATTTGCTCCCAGCTCCAGTGTCAGGTCACTCGCTTCTGTTAGAGGGAATATCCCTTTTATATAAGCTCCGATCCCATAGGAATATTTACTCGTATTATTTCCAACCATCTTCATCACACCCAATTGGGCTTCCGCACTGGTGACTATAAAAAATAAAATGGAGGCTAATATTCCTTTCAACATGGCGTTAGTTTGGTTTGGGAGCTGTAAGTTCTAAGATAAAGGTTTACAATCACATATGCAACCCGAAGTGGGTACGGTATTCAGACTTTAAATCTCCGCAAAAGACAGAAGAGAAATGGTTCCGGCGAATCCGGCAAAATAACTACGTGAACTTCAATAAAGGACAGAAGGCAGGAAGGCGCCAGCCGGATCATTATACAATCCCTTACTCATTAATGTCATCGGCATAACAATACGCAGACCGTTTTGCAGGCACCAGCGAAGTACTTCTGCATTACGCGAAGGGAGCAGAAAGCCCGGCCCCGAAAAATGAGCCGACGCGCCAATCAATGCTTTCAGTCCGGTGTTCGTAGCTGCTATCGTATGCCCCAGGAAACCAACCTGGGTCGTATAACCGGTAATCATTCCATTATATTCAACAACAGAAAATGTTCCCATTTTAATAGCACCCGGCAGTTCCTGACTGCGGTCATGGCCATGTATTTTATAACATAACTGGTCGCAGGAATTCAGGTCCGATTCATTCCCGGCGCGAACATCATATCCAGGAAAACGAATGCCGGGTGCAGCGCCCTGAACAACAGAAAGAGGTTCCTGTACATCGAATCCCAGTTTTGTGTAGAGCGCTAATGACCGGTTATGATAAGCGGCCTGTACTAGTCGCACGCCTGCAAGTTTGAATTCTTCTGCCCGGTGAAGAACCTGCTCCATCATTTTTTTTCCTACCGCATCATTCTGGCAGTCCGGGTCAACCGTTATAGGACCCACGCCTCCAATAAATCCATTCTCCCACAGAAAATTGCTGCCCAGTATTTTCCCGTTCCCTTCAGCTACTACCGAATATACACCTGGGGCTGAAAAAGCATAGTTCATTAACCCAACGGCCATTTCGGTATCGGGAAAATCCGGCGGAAAATGGTGTTCATCTGCAATGGCTTTAAATGCCTTAAAGCAAATAGATCCGCATGCTTCGGCGTCTGCCGGTTTTCCTGGTCGAATAGAAAGATTCATATGGAACAATTCAGCAGAAGATACGAAAATTTAATTCCATAATTTTAATGTCGATTCCATCATGAGTATAAAATCTTTCAAAATAGAAGTTTCCCCTTCGGTGGGTAAGGTTTCAGCCAAATACATCGTTCCGGACAAACCTAAGTGCATCTTCACGCTGGCCCACGGAGCCGGGGCGGGTATGGACCATGCATTTATGGAGACGCTGGCAGATTCCCTTTCCAAAGTGGACATTGCCACCTTACGCTTTAATTTTCCCTTTGCTGAAAACAAAAAATTCAGACCTGATTCCCCGGCAATTGCTCATTTGACCATTGAAGCGGCTATTACAAAGGCACTGGAATTAAATCCCAAACTGCCACTATTTGCTTCCGGCAAATCTTTCGGGGGAAGAATGAGTTCGCAATACCTGTCAGGCCATCCGGACAGTTCTGTTAAAGGCATTGTTTTTTATGGTTTTCCACTTCATCCCTCCGGCAAGCCATCAACCGAGCGCGCCGAACATTTAAAAGCGCTGAAAATACCCATGCTTTTTTTGCAGGGATCTAAAGACACGCTGGCCACCTGGGATCTCATTGAAACCGTATGCAAATCTTTGCGAAAAGCAACGCTGGTAAAACTGGAAGGAGCAGACCATTCTTTTAAGGCAGGCAAAAAAGATGTGATGTCATTGTTGGTAAATGAAACAAAAAAATGGGTGGAGAAAATACTTGCCGCAAAATAACTTCCCCGTTTTATCTCACCTGTTTAATTTCGCTGATCAGTATAACGGGCTGAATATTGGTATATTTCTTTATGTCGTTCATAATGGTATCTATGTTTTTCGATACTGCCTGGCCATAAGCGGCAACATCATAACAGTAGAAATAGCCAACCGCCACAAATGGTGGTTCATCGTTGGGCGTCCTGCCCGATATGCCCTTATCAATTTCATAGAATTTCAAATTCTTGCCCAGTATCCCTGCCATCATCGGCATATGCGATTTTTCATAATAGTCCATGTCAAAGGTTTTATCCTTTCCGCCAGGATACATGATGGTCACTTTAAACAGACCGGCTTCAATTCCAGGTCCGTTTGGACTGAACTGGAAACTTGTCAACGCCATAAAGCCCAGCATGAGAAGTAAGAATTTTGTGTACCTCATAAAATTTGATTGTTTTAGTATAACAATGAGTAATGATCCGGTGGAATGCTTACGTATAAAATTATAGTATTTGATGATTATTCAGAAAATCCTTGAAGACTGGTATTCCTTCACTATATAATTTCAGCACCCTTTAACCGCCAACCGTCATCCGTCAACCGTCATCCCAGGATAGTGATCTGGCAGTTAAAATCGTTAGTTACTCATTCCCGGATCCCGGATATCGATTCAGACGATAGCTTTATTCTCTTAGGCGTACCGGGTTAAACCCCGTATCGGTTGTTGTATTATTATTCATTAACTCTAACAACTTTTTTATGAATCAATTTTTATTTTGGCTGAAAGGCAGGGCAGGCGTTTATAATCTGATGTACTCAATCATGGCGGTAATTTGTTTTTCAGGATGCAAAAGAGAGCCGGGATTCCATGTGGATTTTCCGCCTTCTTTTTATTCGGCGGACGTGATTGACAAATGGATGACGCTTGAAACAAGAATTTACAAGAGTGCAACAGGCTTTGGAAATGGAGGATTTGCGCGGCCATTTGCTTACTCCGGCATCAGTGCTTATGAATCCATTGATCCCGGATTACTTTCCTGGAAGCATAAATACAATGGTCTTTCGGGACTGCCGGAAACAGATCCGTCTAAAAAATACTATTGGCCTGCCAGCGTGAATGCGACACTGGCTGAAATCAACAGAGGATTTTTTACTAGCTCCAATCTGAATGCGACCGATCTGGCCGCGATTGATTCGCTTGAAAACGCCCTGTACCTTGGTTTCAGTGGAGAGAAATCCGATGAACTCGATCGCTCGGTGGCTTTCGGTAAATCCATTGCCGATGCCGTTTTTGCCTGGGCCCAGACGGACGGGTTTACTCAAAATAATGCAATGCCCTATACGCCACCTGTGGGTTTTGGTTTCTGGGTTCCGACTTCTCCTACGCCACCCGTTGCTCCTTTTTGGGGCAATGACCGGCGCATCATTGCAAACAGCGGAGACAACGACGCTCCGGGTGCACCGATTCCGTATTCTGAAAATCCAGTTTCTGATTTTTACAAGCAGGTTAATGACCTCTATCAGGCGTCCAAAGTGCTCACCACCGATCAGAAGAATCAGGCACTGTTCTGGAGAGACGTGCCCGGCGTTTCTACTCCTGGTCACTGGATGAGTATCACGCAACAGGCCATCAGGCAATCACAGAGCCGGCTCGACAAAGCCGCCGGCGCCTATGCCCTCACGGGCATATGCCTGAACGATGCGGTGATCAGCGTGTTCCATTACAAATACATTTACCTTAACGTGAGACCGATCACCTATATCCACAATGTTATTGGCGATGCCACCTGGGCTGCTCAATTTACAACACCCAATCATCCGGAATATCCGGCTGCCCATGCTTACATCTCTGCAGCTGCTGCCGAAGGACTGACTGCCGCCTTCGGGAATATCGGGCCCCTGACGGATCATACCTGGGATTATCTGGGATTCCCGGCCCGTACGTTCAATACTTTTAAGGAATTCGCATTGGACGCCGGCAATTCCAGATTTTATGCCGGAATACATTATCAGCCGTCCATCGATGCGGGCCTAAAATCCGGTACAACCGTCGGAGATAATGTGGTGAACAGTCTGTCCCGGTTTAATCCCGGAGATAAATAATTCCTGACCCCCCAATAAAGATACCCGGACAATATTTTATCCGGGTTTCTTTTAATTGTTAATTGTCAATTGACAATTAACAATTGACAATTAATTGTCATCCCTCAATCTCCAATATCTTCATCAACGAGTCCTTCCGACCCCTTGACACACTTACAGTAGAACCATCTGTCATAACCAGGTAACCCCCGTCTCCCCGGATGTATTTGTTTACTTCATTCAGGTTCACCAGGTAGGAATGATGCACCCGGAGAAAGGATTTGAAATCCATTAACTGTTCTTCCATTTCTTTCAGACATCTGCAGGCAACGATCTTAGATTTATCCCTGAGGAAAAGATGGGTGTAATTATTATTGGCCTCACAGTAAACGATCTGGTCGGCAGGAATCAGTTCAAATCCTTCTACTGTAGGGATCCCGATTTTCGTAATGCCCTTATTCCTGTTCTGTATCTGCTCAATCATGGATCGAAATTGCTCCGCGAGTGGTCTGGATTTTTGTTCTTCTATTTTATGCACGGCCGCAATCAATTCTTCGGGATCGATGGGTTTCAAAAGATAGTCCAGTGCACTGATCCGGAATGCTTTCACGGCATATTGATCATAACTGGTCGTAAAGATCACGGAGAAAGGAATTTGTTTGCATTGTTCCAGAAATTCAAACCCGTTCATAATGGGCATTTCAATATCCAGGAAAACCAGTTCCGGATTCAGTTTTTCAACCGCTTCAAGTGCTTTTGCTCCGGACATACATTTGGCCATGATTTCTACGTTCGGGCAATGTTCCTGTAACTGAATGCTCAGCGAATTCAGGCAATGAACCTCGTCGTCAATGAGAATGGATTTAATCATATTTGACAGGAATTTTAATCCGGACCTCGGTTCCCGCTGCGCTGCCATCTGCATGCACAAGATCGTTTATAATCACGGCTGATTCAGTTCCATTATCGCTTTGGATCATGGCGATCCGGTCGGCGGTAATCAACAGGCCCATGGATTTATGTTTGGTGGCCGACTTGCTGGCAATTCTCGCAGCTTGTTCCCGGCCAATGCCATTGTCTGTAATTTTTATGAGCAGGGAATTTGCTTCCTGCACCACTTCAATTTCCAATTCACCCTTTTCTTCCTTATGCATTAATCCATGCCAGACGGCATTTTCAACATAAGGCTGGATGATGAGTGGAGGTAGTTTAATCCGCGAGGTGTTCAGTTCCGGCGAAACCATGATTTTATAGGAAAAATGATTATCAAAACGCATAGCCTCCATATCCAGGTATAGCTCGAGGGACTCGATTTCACTTTTCAGGGATATGAATGAACTCTGTGAATTTTGTAAAATCATGCGGATTAATCTTGAAAATTTAGTCAGATACCTCGAAGAATCTGGTTTATTATTCTCCAGGATAAAACGATTGATGGAATTCAGGGAATTGAAGATGAAATGAGGATTCATCTGGGTTCGCAGGGTTTGCATTTTTGATTCGGCGGCCTGTTGCTGCAGTTCGGCCTGTTTCCGCTTATTTTGCAGCAGGTCGTTGTTCCGCTTAAGGGAAAAATTTCTGAATATAATAATCGCTAAAAAAGCAAAAACTAAAATGCTTCCAATCAGTATTTTATTAACCAGGGACTGCTGTTTTAATTGTACTTCTTTGATTTTATTATCCTTATCCAGTAAGTTCAGGGTGGCTTGTTTTTTATCGTCCTCAGACAGGGTTGCGTAATAATTTAACCTCGACAGGAACTTGTGCGTTAAAACAGAATCTTTCAATACGGTATACTTATTTGAATAGAAGAAGGCGCTGTCGTAATGCCTTGTCTGGGAATATATCGTTGATAAGAGCTGGTATCCTTCAATCATGGATTGTTGCGCGTGGCCGTCTTTTGCAATGGCAAGACCTTCTGTGGTGAATTTTAAAGCGGCTTTAAAATTATTCTTGCCAACATAACTTTTTCCCATATTCAAAAAGGCGGTCATCAGATGCACCCTGTCACCGCTGTTTTTGAAAAATTTTACGAGATTAGAGGAAATTTTTAAGGAAGAATCGTACTCTTTCCCCGCCAGATAGGTTTCGCTCAGACTCTGCAAAACGAGCGGATCATCAGGCGTTCTTTTTAATGACTGGAAAAGATAAAAATAGGATGAATCGTATTTGTTCAGGCGGCAATATATTGATCCCAAAGGTTCATTCTGATCCCATGGAATATTTCTTGCCCTTGCATATTGCAGGCTTTTTTGATAACACTCGAGCGC
The DNA here is from genome assembly GCA_963766585.1 of uncultured Bacteroidota bacterium. GTDB lineage: Bacteria > Bacteroidota > Bacteroidia > Chitinophagales > Chitinophagaceae > Puia. The sequence goes on along the minus strand of CAVYAV010000003.1, from coordinate 1,890,713 downwards.
CCTTTCATAGTCTCCTGCTGCTTTAAACAGATTTCCAAAATTGTTATACGAAGCCAGGACACAAATATTATCATTCAATTTTGTTCTGATCACCAAACTCTTCTGGCAATATTCAAACCCTTTTATATAATTGCCCATGGCGGTATAGAGTACACACTGAAATGCACATAACTTTCCTTTGCCTTCTTCATCCCCTGTTTCATCAAAATAACCACCCACTTTGAAATAGTCCCTTTCGGCATTTGCATTTTCATTTTTCAGATAATGAATGGACCCCAGATAGAGGTAGCCGTAGCCAAGGATTTTGGCATTATGGTTTTTATCAGACATGCGAATGCATTCCTGTATATCCTTTTCAGCCTGTGGAAAATTTCGGCGGTAATATTCACTAATACCCAGATTCAGTTTTGCCATTGCCAGACCATAGCTATCGCTGCTATTTTTGGATAACAGGAATGACTGATTGGCGTAGAAAAAAATGGAATCGGGGTTGGGGCGCGGAGCCCACCAGTATTGTTCACTCAGGGAGTTCAGGCAATCGATCCTGGTATTGCCAATGGTGTGTGGCAATTCAGTTAACAGCGAGTCAATCGCTTTGCGATTTGGATGTTGCGCGAAAGATGACTGGGAAATCAGGGTAAACCCAAAAAAAATAATGCAAATGTTCCTTAAAAGGAATGGGATCCTTTTATTATAAATAAACGATTCAAAATGACTGATGAAGGTCATATTGGTGTTTGCCAAACGAAAGTAGTTTTTATTTTACCAGTGATTCCCGAAATTACCTTTATAAAGTATTTGAATTCGCGGTTTCAGTCAAGGAGTATTTAGCGGTTACCGTTCCTGGCTGGTAGTTTACAGAATCAGCCGCTATTCCAATCATGATGTTGGCAACAAATGGAGCTCGGAATATACCTTTCCAAGCTAACCGGAGAACAACCGGATTAAAAATTGGCAATGTCCATTACGTCAAACCTTAACAGTCTTGCGGGAGGCGACAACAAGGATGAACGTTTTCTCTGTAACCAGATCAGGGGAAATCCGTTCATATCCCGGGCGAGCTGCCAGCGCCTTTCGAGTTCAATGCCGTTGGAGGGTATCGCAAGCGGGTTAATGGTATGAAGTTTTCCGATTTCATCTGGTTGTAACACGGCGGATTTCGGCGCTGGCATGCGTTGCGGAATTTGCAGTGTGTAATCCGGCAGGAATTGTTGTTCCAATAAACGTGTCGAGGCAGTCTCAACAATCTCATAAGGATACCAGTAAGGCACAATACCCTTAGCGGGGATATAGGCATATTCGGCTTCCTGATCCGGTAAAGTACTTCCCTTGGGTGTGCCGGGGTTGAATTTTAAATCGGCTGAAACATCATCGTCCTTGCCCGTGAGCACATCGCGACTGTCTACGGTTCGTTCAACTGCCCATACCATGTTGGATTGTTCATCTGCGCCAAACTGCACTTTTTCCAGTGGAATACTTTCCAGGGGCAGCTCCGCAACATGCCAGAGTAAGAGATCATTCGGATTGAGTCCGGTTACCTGGAACAGGGTCCAGTTATCAGGTGGCTGTAATCCGCTCCACCGGATTTTATTTGCTGCGTCCATATCTGTGCTGTTATATGTTCTTCCGAATACATCCAGAATATCCAGCTCATCGATAGACACGGTGTTTCCGGCTTTCGCCAGGATAGGAAATAAAAACCAGTCGTCGCTATGGGAAAAAATCAATTCGGTCAGCATAGCGGTTGGGGTATGTGCACTGTCCGGAACATACCCACCCATATCTACATCCGCATTTTCAATCTGCCACCATCTGGTATTCGGGGCACCGGGATATTGCAATACGGTTGGGATCGCTTCTCCTTTTTCTGTATTCGCTGCAACGGCGTTGGCTGACAGCTCTCCGTCAACCGAATACCAATCCAGCCTTCCTCCGCGATGCCGTTTTACCGTGAGATTAATTTTATCACAGGCAAAACTATTTTCATCAGACTGCTGATAAAGCAGTTCCTGGCTATCCCAGGCCGGAATGCTGTCTGCCGGAATATCGTTTCCGAATTGATTATCCGCAATGCCGAGGGAGGAGCGTTTTTTCCAAACGGCCAGGCCATCCAGCTGATTGATAAAATGTTCATAGGGTGGCGGTGGATTGGTGAACTGCAGTTCCGGTTTATTTTTTAAGGAAGGAATGGCTTCCAGTTTTTTCCCGATGCGCACCCGGCGTCCCATGGTCCACCAGTCAAACAATTCAGATTCCACGATGGTTTCCGCTGGAACTATTTGCGGATCAAAACGATCATCAGAAGATATAATCTGGCGGCTGGTGAGTTTATAATCGGCCCAGATAGGGGAAGAAGCATTTTCTCCCTGGTGTTCGCCCATCTGCCACTGGCGTCCGAGAAACCAGACCGGATCATGGATAGCCGCAGAAAATCCTGCTTCAAAATTCCTTTCGAAGGGCCGGGGTTCAAGTCTGATATAAGAAATTAAATTAGTTGCCATGAGATTACTTTCAGTATGGTAAAAAATTTTTAATCTGTGAACAGCGGCCAGGGCTCTAAACGCACGCGGGTTACTCCTGAACCCTGCAGCCACATCGTGGGTAATAAGCTTTGCAGATCACCGGTATCTTCCATTTTTGCCGTACGCGCGTGGGCGAGTTCCCGGGTTTCCTCTAAAATGGTTAAAAGAATTCCCGTATCCAGTCTTTGCCTGGGTTGCGGTGGAACGGCGAGCAGGATGGCCTGGGGCGCACGCGCCGCCGGGGCGTTAAAACCGAATGCTGCAAAAGTTTTCCGCTGTGGCATGGGCACGGCTTCGCTAAAGGTATCGATCAGTCCTACAGCGATTTTCGTGCTTTGCCAGGTGGCAGAGGTTCCGTAGGCGGCAACAAAGCGGCTCATATTTAAATTCGAGACGGATTTGGTTTTTCGTGTTTTTAAATTCTGCTGCACAATATTATCATCACCTGTACGCCAGGGATCGCCGGGAGAATTCGTCCAGGAAATCAACGGCTCATCCATTTCCAGCTGCAGGGCTTCCAGCCTGGCCAGATTCGCGCGCACGGCGGCAATAATGGTCAGCCAGTCTTCTTCTATTTTTTCCGCATTTGCCAGCACGAGGCCGGTGTTATCGACGATGTTGGTTTTATCCCAGCAGGCCAGGATGACCAGTTTTGCATTTGGAGAAGCCAGGTTCGCAATTGCCTTCGCAAGCGAAGGAACACCATCTGGTTTATTGGCTTCTTTCAGGTCCTGATGGTTTTCAAGCGGCTCACTGATTTTTGTTTTGCTCACCAGGTCCGCCGGTTTCACTGCTGCATCGATTCTTGCCTGCAGACTGTCCGCCACATTTTTCGTGAGCGTGGTCAGCGGTGTCGATGTGGGAGGAATAGCAAGTCCGGAAACCGCAGCCATCCAGCTATCGCGGTCTGCGGGATTCGTGATAGGGACAATGCCCCAGGGTATGGCTTCCCGCAAGGCAGTAATCTGGTCCGCTTCGGTTACCGCGGTATTTAATTTATCGACGAGTAATGTACATGTATTATAAACTGCGGTGTACCGGTCTGCCAGTTCACCATAAATATTCGTGTCCGGTGCAGCCGGTTTTGTTTTGTCGTCTGTAAAATCCCTTCCGGCTGCAGGGCGGCTGCCCAGGGAGGCCAGCAATTGCTGGGCTAACTGATGTTCCCTCGGTGCATCGATTCGTAATTTGGCAAGGTTCAGGAACTGCCGGATCTTTTTATTCAGGGCTTCGGGATCAGCGGGAATGGATACGAGATTTTTTTTGTCTGCAAGCCCCAGCAGTTTTTGATTTTCATCCTTCGCTACCCAGAGTTGCAGGTCAGCAGGTGCTGTCTCACGAATCACAGAATCGGAAGGAACACCTAGTTTTGTGCGGATCTGACTATTGAGTATGTCTGTTTCCGGCAAAGAATCCGGATCGAGATTTAATTCTGAGATGCTCGCCAGTCCCAGGGAAAGACCCGCGTTATCGAAGGCCTCCCATTGTCGGTTACCCTTGGCTGTTATGAACACAAGGGGCAGGCCCAGTTTATACCTCGTGAGTTCACGAATCAGGTCATCCGAAATGGCCAGGGTATCCAGCACCGACAACTGCAGGGAAACCAGGGTTGCGGTACCGATCACGGAATCATCGTCTTCATTAACTGCGGTCCATTTCCAGGAATCGCCCAGTTTATTTTCCAGGAATCCAGCAACCGAAGGATCAGCCAGGCGGATGGGATGTGTTTCATCTGCCAGATCATCCAGGGAAACAAAGGGCAGCACGGAAAGAACGGTCGTTTCCAACTGGTACCCGGATGGAGGAGTTTTAATAATATCAAATGCCGGAGGACGGGAGAATCCGGCTGCCGCGTCCATGGTTTCCGCTGCCCGATCTGTTTGCCGGTTGATGAGTTGCAGGATGCCATCGCCGGTAAGCAGGTCGCTATAGGTATCCAGGGAATCCTGTAACAATTGTAATGCTTTCAGCTGGTCAGCATCCATGGGGAAATCCGGATCTCCGCTCAGCAAAGCCGGCAGGGCCTTTAACCCGTCGCAGACTTCATTTTCATCTTTTCTATCATCGTGCATGGCGTATTTGGGACTCGCGCGCAATGCCCGGATTTTAATGGGTTTGCCCACAATATTTTCCACTCGCCTGCCAAGGACTTCATAAATATGAAAACCCAAACGCACTTCGTCTGCGATTTCTTCGGAGAGCCTGACTTTTTCTGAGGTAATATTCATTTGCCAGAGATTCTGTCCGCGCTCGTTTACAACGGAACCCCGGGTAGTGGAAAGAAATTTATCGCGCATGATCAGGGCGGCCAGCGTCTGATTGTAAGAGGGCGTATGCAGTAATCCGGAGTCTGTCGGACCGGGCTGACCTTTGAAGGGCCCATCCACCCATCCATATATACCGAGCCGGTGATTGTGACGCACACTGTTGCTGTTTTCCCTGAGCCTCTGCCAGGCGAAACCGGTTACCCATGGATCGATGCGGTTGGCTGCGGTATCCAGGGTTGCACAAAATGCGCGTTCCCATAATTTCCGGATATCATCGGGAATAACGGATTGAAATACCGGCATATTGGTTGCCGGATCCGTGTCTTTTCTTACCCAGGGTTTCTGGTCAATCGCATCTGCAATGGCGAGCGCCTGCTTCTGAATCGTATCATATAAATTCTTCAATACCGCATTTCCCGGATCCTGGTGAAACCAAACCGTTGCGATCTGGATGGCATTGACCAGCAGGCGGATGAGCAGGGAATCAGGCAATGATCCAAACTGGAATTCAGATTGCTGTTCCAGAATATGAAATTTATTAAAAACAGATTCGAGATCATATTGATCAATCCCGTCTCTCTCAAAAAAATGAATCAATACTGTGATCAGGGTTTTGAGATCAAGGGGACTCCGGTTTTGCTTGTTCTGGTGGCGGTAGAGAGAATGGGTTGATTGCACCAGCGGCAGATGAACATATTCTGCATAGCTGTTCGCCAGGTAAAAATCCTGCGGTTCATTTCCCATCAGGCCAATCGCGGGTTTATAAGCGCTGAGGGAAATATCCCTGAATTGCTGCAGGCCGGCAGCATCCAGTGCATATAAAGACATCAGGGTGGAGAAAGAAATAAAATTCCGGCTAAGGAAATGGCTGCTGTCGGCATCCTGCGCCAGCAGTGCCATGAATTCAGACGAAGTTTTTCCAACAACAGATCTTGTTCCACCAACCAGGTTCGACATTCGCCGGCGAATTTTGTCCAGGGTTCTGATCATATTTGCTTCCACCTGTTGTTGCGCTGCGGTTTCCGGATCAAGTGCTTCGGGCATTTTCCACAGGGCCAGGGAAGAAACGGGTAATAATCCGTAAGGCTGATCACTGATCCGCATTGGCATGAGTGGCCCTTCCGGATAAAGATTTTCCATTGCCCAGTTGCCACGGCGGAAAGCGCTATTGCCCAGATTCCATATATCACGCGACCAGACTCCCCATAGCGACGGCCATAAAGCCTGCGCGAGTTGCTGGCTCATCAAAGTATCGTCTGGTTTATCGCTGCCGGGGAAAAAAGGCAGACTGTCTGCTGCTCCAGTGAGATGTTGTTGAATCCTGCTTCCGGCGTTTTCTGAAACGGGCGCAGGGTTTAACCGCATATCGAGTCTTGTTGCTGCTGTTTTTTGCCAGTCAACGGAGGTGCCGGTATTGTTTCCGTGCACAGTGTTTGTGGCGTCACCGAGGCGGGGAAGGGTCAGTTCACCGGAATTGATCTGATCAGTAAAAAGTTTCTCCGGTTTTTCTTCTCCGATACCAACAACGTAGAGCGCATCAATATTATCCGGCGTTATTCCCTCCGGCAGGAGGTACTCACCTCCAAGCCCAACCGCTTTTGCAATTTCCCAGGATGCCCACCAGCTGTCTTTTTGTTTTTTCAGATCGGATGAAAGCGGTAGTACCAGGTTGGCCATATTAATGGTCGTATCGGGATCCATCGGAAGACGACCAACCGGAAAATGATCTGCACCGTTTACCGGTGTCGGGGTAACGGCAAAAATATTCAGCTCCGGTGGAAAACCCGCTATCCGGTTAAGTTCTGGTTCGGGAGGCATGTCATTTGGTAAAACTAGATCTATTTTATCCGGGTTTATTTTGATATCAATTGCAGATACCAGCCAGGCTGCGCGCTCCGGCCGGATATGCGTACTCAGTTTTTTCCAGGCAATATCTGCCTCGGGGGTTTCGAGCCAGCTTTTATTTGGGTTACCGGGCTGTTGGATGGCTTCCCAAAAACTGATCAGTGATTTTCCTTCATCCCTGCTGATAAATGCATTTTGTCTGCATACAGAGGCTTCGTCGGGTATCACGCGAATGGATAATTTCCATTTAACCGGATCATCATTCAATGGACTCGCGGGCGCATCAAACAGTGTTTCCAATCGTACCGGCATCAGCACGGCCACATCATCGTAGGGGTAGGAAGCATTTTCTATTCCTGCGCTAAGCCAGGCCTGGTGCGCGGCCAGTACGATCTCTTCGAATATTTCCTGGTCATTGTCAACAGCTCCAAGAATCTGATTGAGATAGTCCGGGGGTGGAAGCGCATTATGCGGCATACTGACGGCGCCGATGGCAGCAAGTTGTGCGGCTGTTATAACGGGAGCACTGTCGGTGGCTACCTGTACCGGATCTTTGTTGACGAGCACATCAATGGCAGTAAAATTTTTCCAGACAAAATCAGTTGCGACTGCGGTGAATGTGGCATCCGTTACTGTCCAGTCATTTGTTGTCAAAGACTTTTGTTCGTCTGTCAAAACACCAAGCAGGTCCATATGTGCGGCCGGCAGGGCGGCGATCACCTGGGTCAATTTATCCTGGCGGGCATCGCGGTATTTAAACGTGTCCATTGTTCAGCTTGGTTTTTTAAATCTGCTCCACTGATGGCAACCCTTGTCGGTTTATCCAGTTCTTCACTTGCAAAATCGCACTGCTGTTGATTTGGGGGGTCCTGTCGGATTATGTTGCGAAAACGCAATTCGGTAGGCGGTTCATCCAGCACCAGCCAGTATTTTTCCAGTTCATCCGGACTTACATCGAAACTGAAAAAAGTAATTTGGGGCGTGATGATGCCGACGAAGACAGGACCAAAAAATTTCTTATTCGGCCGGTCGGCGTCAGTATGTTCAAGTATCGGAATCTGTTTCAGCAAAGCATCCACGTCATCTCCCTCAGCGGGTTTCACCAGGTAGACCAGGGTTGATGGATATCTTCTGAAAAGATCACTGCGAAATACGATCACTAGTCTGTTCCCGGTCTTATTGGAAGCATCATCCGGTGCGATCGTCTGATGGGAAAGAGCACCAAGCGGATCGGCGGGTGTTTTTGCCCATTCAGCCAGCGGTTCAATATCCGCTTCACGCTGGTCATGAGCATAATTCAGCTGTCCCCAAAACATGCGTAAGGGCGTGCAGGTGCGGTCCACCGCCAGATCACGCCAGCGCATTTCACTCATAAACTGGGTATTAATGCCCAGCATGAACGCATCGATGAATTTGGTGTTGGTCTGCAAAGCGAGTACGGAATCTTTTTCGAGTCCGTTTACGCCTGGCAGCAACCATTCCTTATCGTATTTTTTCAACAGTTCCCAAGTGGGAAAATCGAGACCCACGGCAAATTCAGGACGGACAAGGCGGGTACAGTCCACTCCGGTCATTCGTGCACAAAGTCTGAGCCTTGCCGGTGCGTCTTTCTGACGCGGATCGAGTGCATTAAAAATCAGGTCAGACAGTTGCGCAAGGTCAACAGGTTTTTTATCCGTCATGGGAGGAGGAGCAATCGAGCCGATAAAATCATCGCAGGTGATCCCCTCATGAAATAACGGATTATTTCCAGTCATTTCTTCACAGGGCCGCGTACCCATACATTTACAAAGTTCCGTCCACAGCTTGTTGTAGAACTCTTGTTTTTGTGCATCGTCTTCCAGTACGCCGGCGAAAAGCGCGAGAATGCCACCAGGCACCGCCTCGGCAATTTTTTGGAGCGTCATTCCTCCCTCACAAGGCAGATGGTTTTCAGCCATGCGCGTCTGCAACAGCTCCGTTAACTTCGAGGAGATGGCTTTTGCACGTTCATTACGGAAGGGAATTATCTGAGCCTCTTCCAATTCTGCCCGCTTCATTCTATATTCTGTGCAAAAATTCTCCACGAAAAGGATAACCTCTTTCCAGATTTCAGAAAGTAGTTTGGTGTCTATCTGAAAAAGTTCTTCCGGTGTTTTTAATCCCATCGCGGCGGCAACGGAATCGATATGGGGTAATCCAATGGGAGATTTCTCCGGTAATTTTTCGGTTTGGTTTGCTTCATTGAGCGCTTCAGCCCGGTTTAATCCGCCATTTGCGTCACTGATAAAACGGGTCTGTACAGAATGATCGCGTAAGAGTCTTTGTGCCGCACTGGAAAAAACGGCAGGGGTGAGCGGGCTGTGGCTGGTCACTTTATCCAGCACAATGCCGCCGCCCGCTGCTAGCATACGGTTCATCATGGGGCCCAGTAAACGAAGCCTTTCATTTTTATCTGTCGGCATATGGCGGTTCCACAAACTGGCGGAGGAGATCAGTCCCAGCGCTAAATTTCCCATTCTTTGTCCTGCTTCCCTCAATGCGCCCGCCTGCTGCACGGCTGCATCCACCAGGGCTTCCTGGGCTTCGATACCCATCCACAATCCCAAGCCGGCGATACCCCTGTATCGAACATCATCGTTGATATCTTTTGGCCAGCCGGGAATGTCATCCGGCGCTGTGATCCAGGGGGAACCATAGTCCGGCAGACCAATGGTATCCTCTAAATTATCATTCAGGATATCGAGATCTTTTTTCACTTTATCGAGGTCGCTCTGCTGATCCGGTTCTTCCTGAATAGATGTAATAGCTCCACGGATTTCCAGGGGTTCGTTTGGAAGATCCGGAATGTCTTTTCGACGGTAATATAATTTTGCTTTTCCGACGTCACCTGCTTCCCGCAGGTGCAGCGCCTCAGCCAGGGTTACAAAATCACCGGATTCCGCCGTCATGAACCGCCAGGAAAAAAAAGCAGGCAGAATATTTTTCTTGCCAAAATTTGTTTTCACTGTTACGCCGCCGGTGACGGTCCACATATCATTGCCGTCTTCATTGAATGCCGGCACAAGCGCGGCCACATATTGATTTTGCGGAAGCAGTCCGCCTTCGGGTGATAGTCCCCGGGGTGAGAGAATGCGCCCGATTTCATTCGTGCCATCGTTCTGTACATGCGCCCATAAATGGGAATTCGTCAGGTCGTGTGCGAGCAAAACTGCCGGATCCACATTGGCGATCCCGCCTTCTATTTTTATTTCCTTAGCCGTACCCACCAGCAGTACCAGCCAGGGGCGCATTTTGTCAATATTTTTTTCCGGTGTATAACGCCAGGGCAGACTGGATTCCCAAAGATCAATATGCACCAGCTTGGTTGTTTCCGCGTCCGGGGCAAATGGTGCCGGTGCCATATGTTTTATGGCAGTCTGTTTTAAACTGCCTATATCTCTTGCTGCCATCAGCATAAATGAAACTTCATCCGCCGCATTTTGCCCGGTGGTACTATCGGTGATGGTTAGTTGCATTTTGCCTTTGAGACGGCCCGAAGGATCTTTCTCCGCCAGGTCGAATACTTTGGCGCGTTGCCAGGATTTGAAGGTCAGCTTTTGAGCCATGATCAGATTATTCCGCTTAGGTTTAATTGTTTTTCCCCGGCGGGCAACGCGGTGCCCCCGGTTTGTTTCGCTGTCACAAATGCCTGCACTGCATTTTGAGTCTTTGTATTCTGAATGCTTCCGTCTGCCGCATGCGCATTCCAGGTTTCCTGTCCCAGGGTAACCTGCGCCTTGCCGCCATCGAGTTTCGCGCCACTGTTCCGTTCGCTCAGCATGCCCGAAAGTGATTTATTGAGGTATTGCGCGGACACGAGGTCGGGAAACCGTATGCGCTTCGGCAGCTTCACCAGGTCAATGTTAAGTGTCGCTTCCACTGCATCTTTTTCCGTCATACTACCTGCACCAATGCGAATCCCGGCATCCTGTAATACAAAACGCGGATTGTTTAGCGCTACAGCGTCGGGCAATACCAGGAATGTTCCCACGCCAAACCAATCCTGCGCGGGTGTGGTCGGGTCGGCCAAATCGGTACTCACGGCGAGATTATGCCATCCGCCCAGGTCGACTCCTTCCATTTTTTGTATCGGAAGATCCAGCGGCACACGTTTCTGTTGCCAGATGATTTCACCCACCGGCGAAAATAATTTTACGGAATCGGACGGCGGTGCAAAGACCACACTATTGTCAATACCGGCGGCTTGCAGGTTATCGGGTTTTACAATTTCACCCTGGCCTTTCAGATAATTGGGAATATCGGGAATCGGGATTATGGTTTCAGGCGGATTGCTACAGAGTTCGAGCGTTACATCGCCGGATATTCTTACAAAAAGAATTTTCACACTCGCACTCGCTTGTAATACGAGCGGACCTGGTCCGCTCAACAATCCGGATACATGCACACTGCAAAGGGATACGTCTTCCACTTCCACATCAAAACCTGCATCGATTGTTCCGATAAAATGAAAGGGTTTAAACTGGATCAGCGCATCAAATCCAAACCAGCCATGGGCCGAGAGCGGACCGATATCGAGACCCGCTTCAATTTTATATCCCAGCTGAAATGTGTTTGAGGTGATGGCCAGGTACATTTCATTTTTCAGCCATACCACGCCAAGTGAATAGGAAACGCCCACCCGGGGAACCTTGGGTAGTTCCATAGTTCCGGGATTAAAGGAAGGGTGAAAACCGCCCACGCTGAAAAGAAAATATCCATTTTCTCCATAAGAAATGCGAAGTGCCACACCTCCGGTGATCCGGAATATGCCGAGCACATTGGAATTGACCAGGGCTGCATCAAAAAAGATCAGTGATTTGGTGGCGTCAATTCCGCCGACAAAATCCATTCTCAGATAGATCAGGGCGAACTCTTCTGAACCAATAATCAGTTTGGCAGTTCCGGCAACAAAAATGACCGGGCCGGGCAATTGTATAAATAAACCAACATCGAGGGTAACGAGATAGAGCCAGTTAATTTGCAGGGTAGGGCCGATAATAAATCCGCCTTTGAGATCTGGGAAAAAAAGTTGCATATCGCCCAACAATTTGGGCGCATTTTTCATCGGGTCGTCGTTAAACAAAACGTCTCCGGCTGCACCGGTTGACAATCTTTCCCTTATCAGATCTGTATCCGCTTTGCGGTTGATACCTACCAGTCCGCCAAATCCCGATACGGCAAATCCAAAACTAATCTGTATGCCCGGTGGCGGAAACCGGATGCCGATAAGAGTAACAAAAGAAATTTCACCGGTCGGCAGTGTTTTGTACAGGCAATAGGCAAATGCACCGATGCCTAAAATTTTGAGCTGGAATACGCCGGCAAACTCATTCTCGCTGATGATTTTTAAAAACCCTCCGCCATTAACCGGTCCGGCTTCGAGTGAAACGCCGATGCCCTGTGGAGGAAGAAGACCGCCATTACCATCCATCCACCGGCCCAGCCAAACCCCGGCTCCATCAAGCACCGCTTTGAGCGGACCGAATTCTGCGGTGGCCCCGTACCGGAACATCACACGGAAAAATAAATCGGAAGATTTCAGGGTGAGTTCCAGTCGGGTGGTCACCTGGTCCACACTGACTCCTGCACCCGGGCCTCCTATTTTCAGATTCAACGGCGTGGCAAACTCAATTCCCAGAGCAGGCATAGCTCCGTTGCCGCCCTGACCCGATAGTCCCTTTCCCTGTACATAACTTAATTCCACATCGGATTGAAAAAGAAATTGTGCAGGAATATTTAAACCGAAACTGAGAAATTTCAGGAAATCCGGTTTTAGTGCAAATTCAATTTTTCCAAATTTTACTGACACGGTAAAGACCGGCTCCGTGGTATTCAATCCCAATCCGACACCAATCGTCTGAATACTAAAATGCGTTCCGTCCTGCTGACCGACCAACAGGGCTGTGCCATCTGCCGGTATTTTATTTAAAAGAAAATTTATTTGCCCGTCTGATTTGACTGCGGGATCAACCATTTTATCTTTGAGCTGAATCTTAAATGTTTTGCTGGTCGCTTCGGTACTGTCAAAACCCAGCTGCCAGCCATCTCCCAGGTCCAGCGGTTTTAGTGTTGATGCATTTTTCAGCTGAACGCCAATCGACAAACCATTGAGGTTATTGAAGGCATCGCCAGGCGCTGGACCTTCTACGAATAAAAAACCAGAAAGTCCGTCTGCGAGCGGGTTGGCCAGGTTGCTAAAATCAGCCAGTTCAAGCGGAAAGGTGCCGGGCGGGGGGAAGGGTATGGGCAATCGAAGGGGAGACTTTACGAGCTTATTGATGATATCCAGCAATTCGTCTGAGTTGATACCCGGATCACCAACAAGTGGCAGTCGGGTAAAACCTTGTTGACGATATTCAAGAGCCAGCAAATCCGGCGGAGAAGAAAATAGCAAAAGAAAAAGCACTTTCAGTGCGCTGATATCTTTAACGGCCTGCACTTTTGAAAACAATAATTCCAGGGCCTGATTCCCGGGATCACTGGTGATATTGTTGAATTTGTCCCAGTCGATAGAAAAAGCAACCGGTTTTGAAAGATCTCCATCCGCCCATTCGAATTTTATAATCCCCAGCAGGGTAAGTAACTCGGCTACCCTTGTAAAATGGATTTGCAGTGTGCGTACGAGTAAGGTTTCATGAAGGCGGGTATTGTTGGTGATCTCGTGCAATTTGCTGAGCCACCTGCTGATGCCGTCACCGCTTGGATCCACACTTACCGCGAGCAGATCATTCAACTGATCATTAATACCCAATAAAATGTCAGGAGGTGGGGGAGTACCGTCGATCGCCTTTTTGAGGAGATCCGTAATTGTAGAGAGAATATTTGCCATCACACAAAATCTTAATTGACAATAAACACCTGTCTACAGAGCGATTAACCAGAATTTCAGGGAAAAATGTTTTCATTTCGGATAGAAAATTTAAAATCTTTTCAGGAGAATCAAAGATTATATTTGGACAATGTGGAGAAATAAAATGAATGGGAATTTATTTCTACATTTTGAAATAAAAAATTTCAATCCGTTTCTTCATCGTCGGGGTGTTTGTTATTTTCAAACCGACACATACCTGCAGCTCTCTATAAATTAATTTGTATTCCTCCCATTTCGCCGAAGTATAGGCCCTGGAATTGATCAGTTTTTGTTTCACTCCAGATATAATGGCTCAAGCCGTGCACTTTGGTTGCTATGGCAGAAAAACAGGATATTCCAAACCGACCTTTCAACGTAGACCCTGCTTGTCTTCTCGAAAGTGACTAAAATTTCGCTATGGCAAAAGACGAGATAAACTGTGAAAATATTTAAATCTGGTAATGTTTCAATTCACTATCAAGTCGATCAGAAGTAAAATATAGCAACACTTAATTTGCGCTATACCATTTTGGTGTGGAATATTTAGATTAATTCGGACTATTTGAAAGGCCGGTAGTTGGGAAAATGAAAAAAGCAAACTGGTGAGATGTGCCTCATTGTAAATTAATTCCTTTTGCGAGGTATTTTTGGGCTTCGTTAAACCTTTTCTCTGAATATTCACTGAAAAAGCCTTTCTTCTTAAATTGTTTCAACGTCCAGATGTCAGGTTTGCCTTCGTATTGTTTTAGTGAATGATAATATCCGGAACTAACCAGAAAATAACTTTCGTCTTGTGATGTAGCCTGTCCGTCGAATTCGATAGAAAGAAATTCATTTTGAATTAGTTTGCAATACTCGTTATCAATCGAAGCCAGGCTGGCCAACTCACTGACGGAAGATGTTGATTTGATGGCATTGGACGCCGGAACTAACTGGTATTCCAGGCTTTTATCAGCAGAAAAGTCCATTCCAATATAATCAAGTTCCCAGAACATAAATGCTGATTCCAGTTTAATACGAATTTTGTTTTGTTTAGATTGAGGAATATTTATGGACATAATCATGTCCCTTCCGGCTGTATTTCCTGTTGTTGGAAAATAATCAATCAATTCCCAACCGTTCTCTGTTTCAATGTACGCCATCATGGATAATGCTTGTTCTTTTTGCCAGCGTTCCAGTTTCTCTTTGTTTGCCTTGTCCTGCATCGATTGGTACTTCTGGAATTTTCCTCCAAAGAGAGAAGTAAAATCCTCAAATATATACCCTGCCCATGACGAATTTTTTGCATTGACAATGAGCTTTGCCTGCTCTGCACCCGCGGGCTTATCGAAAGTGAGAATCACCGATCCAAAAGGGGAAGAAGAATCATGCTTCTGATTAAACAAGTAGGTATTTCCATCTCTGCTCTTAAATGTCTGACCTGCTTCGTCGTTAGTCAAAGAGGTGGAAACGGGCAATTTTGGATTTTGAAAAGTATGAATAAGTCCTTTTCTGTCCAAAAGAACATTGGTTTGTGCATCATGATTTATTCTCATCAATAATACCTGATTGATATTTTGCACTTCCTGTTGGTTATTCATCACCCTGAATTTATATTTGCCATTCACACTTACCAGGTTATCCAGTGGCAAGTAATCTGTTTTTTCCAGTGATGAATAAATCGCACCGCTGAACACACCGGCCTTGAATTGATAGTTGTTACCATCATATGCATAAACTTGCGGACAGTTACAGGCTATCAAAGCAATAATGCCGACTATTGCCACTCCGACTCCAATTGCACTCGCGACATGGCTCGCGCTTGTTCTTTCTTTGTCTTTCGCAAATATGTCTACCCTCGTTATTGAACTAATGGGCAGGTATAAATGCGTACTGTCCTTGAGCGTTTCCGATTGGGCATATATTTGAACTTCATTGAGTACAATCTGCTCATCTTTTTTTTTGTAATTGTTGGATGTGTGTGGCGGGAGAAGATATTTCGATTGATCGCCAGTAATGGGTACGATGTCTGCTTCAATTATCTTATCGTTGATCTTAATATTTTTTAATGAATAATTTCCATTTGCCAGGTAAACGGTGAATGTTTTTTCCCTTGCCTGAAGTTTGAGCAATGTTGAGTCAGATATGGTACTCTTTGAATTAGTCTTGTAAAAGCTTTGAAAACATCCTGTACTCATTGTAACAAGCGCGAACAAATAAATGATTCCCGTCTTTCTCCTTTTTTTGATAATAAGGCAAAGGAATAGCAGGAGGAACAGTGAGATGACTGTTTCGGGAGAAGGAATTAGGCGCTTCATGTTGCTTGCTTTTTAAACAAATAATTAAGTTGGACAATGGATTGAGCTTAATAAGAGTCTTGAATCATTCTTATCTGAAAGGAGTTCCCTGACATTAAAATTCTTTGTATGGCAAAAGGGACAGGCATTAATATAACCTTCAGAATCTATGTATAATGCTCTGTTTCCTCCGGATAAACAGCCGATTCGCCGTTGATGATAGCCGTGATAAATCACAATCGGATAGTCGTTGTATTGTGGGCTGAAATTCATTGTCTCAAAAAAACGTTCCAGTAAGTCGAGCTCTGGTCGGTTTAGGAATACATCCTCGTCCTTATAATGTCCAACTGCTTTTGGCTCCAATATTTGGATAAAGGCCACTTTCATTTTTTTTGCAAGTTTTGCATATGCCATCAGGTTATACCAGGAGATGAAAGATTTGGTGACGCATATGGTTACTGCAACTACGAGTTGTTGCTCCTGAGCAAATTGGATCGCGTGGATAACCTGGGAGAAAGAATCCCCTAATCCCCGAAAGCTGTTATGTTTTTCAGGAATGTAATGGTCCAGGCTGATAACCACACCGGTTAAACCTGCGTCCTTTAAGGATTTTGCATTGGCGGCCGTAAAATTGAAGCCTGAAGTCAGCACATAGAATTCAGATGTCTTTTCCCCGCTTGTAATCAACGCACGCAAATCTTTAACTCTTACAAGTGGTTCGCCTCCGCTCAAATGAAATTGCGAAATTCCATCTGCCTGGAATTTTTTTACAACAGCCTTTAGCTGTTCTGGTTGCAGGCTTTCTTTTTTATTGAGATTGTCCCATTCAAAACAATGTTCGCACTTCAGGGGGCATTTCCTGGTAATTGCAAAAAATATGAAGGTGAGTGGATTGGCGCTCCCACGAATTGGGCGGATGCGGTTGAATTCTCCGAGGATATAATTGTCAAAAATTTTTGTTGGGAAAGCCGGAGCGTACAGATGATGGTAATATTTACCATTCAAAGAGATGATTTTCAGATTGCCAGGACCCATGGTAGTCTCACGGATCTTCTTAAAATGTTTCAGGACTTTAATTGCGGTGCTCAGGGAGCCATATGTTTTGACGGCAAGTAAAAAAAGATGAATCTTCACCCAAAGGTGAACGCAATCCTTTTCAAATCCCTTTAGAACCTGTATGTTGTAAATGCGGTTTCCTGTCAGATCAACAGGGGTATTGATCGCAGATGTGGTTGTCGGGTGTGCCGATATCATAAATTTCCATTTATGAAAAAAATGTCAGCAAAAAGTTTGCAGTAAGGACGGAATAAAACGGCAGAATAAGGTGATAGAGAATGCAGTTGTATCAAACGCAAATGAATCTACGAATTATTTTCAATAACTGGTGATTTTATTATTGTATATTAATGTTCAGATTTTTGTTACATGGGCGTCAGGATCGAGCATATGTATGCTTTTCACGGGAAGGACTCGGATTTCATAGCCGGGCAAAACCGGGGTGTTTTCAATTTGGCTAATAAATGCGTGCAGGACGTGATCAGGGAAGATAGAATGTACAGTCACCTGGTTGCAAGCACTTCGTGCCCGGACTCTATATCTCCTTCGCTTGGACAATGTATAAATCAGTACAACCATGAAAAGCTTCACACCAGTCATACGCTGGATATTGTTCAGGGATGTGCCGGCGGAGTGAGTGCAATGATTATGGCCTCACAGTTGGCGGAACAAAATAAAAGCCATACCCTGGTTATTGCAGCTGATGCAGCTCAAAAAGCAATTTCTGTATCCAGTGAAGCTTATCATGTTTTCCGGAATGGCGCTTTTGGCTGCTGCATTTCTTACACCAATGATCAAAAAGGATTGATTCACCACAGAAGTTGCCAATACAAGGATTTGTATGAGGTTGTTACCATTCGCCTTGGCCATGATGCCGATAAAGTGATAAACGACAATATTGACGACGTGGGGACAGATCCGAGAAAGTATCTCGGGCTCAAATTGGATAATCAACTTGCTTTGAAACTTATGCAAAAAGCAGAGCGTTTTTACCTTGATTTCATAGCAGAAACTGGTCACCCGGATATACTCATTTTGCATCAGGTAAACGTCTCAATGATTGACCACCTGCAGAAAATATTTGAAAAGTATCCAATAAATTTCATCAATAAGGCTGAGAAAACAGGTAATTGCGGATGTGCAACAACCGGAATTGTTCTTGATTCCATTAAAAATGATCTTGAAAACA
Source organism: uncultured Bacteroidota bacterium (assembly GCA_963766585.1). GTDB lineage: Bacteria > Bacteroidota > Bacteroidia > Chitinophagales > Chitinophagaceae > Puia. The sequence goes on along the minus strand of CAVYAV010000003.1, from coordinate 1,872,687 downwards.
AAAAAGTGATGATTTGCAGTTTTGGCACCGGAGGTGTTATCGTTGCAGGCCTTTGGCAATTTTAAAATGATGGTCTTTACCGCACAATATATCTTGCTGATAAGCACTTTTTTGGTGGCAGCCTTGTACCTGCTCATTGAAGGCGTGTTCTACCTGTTCCTTTATGCCTGGAAAAAAAACCCATTTGCAAACAGGAAAATTCAGCATGCAAAAATTTCGGTTAAGCAATTACGAAGGGAAAGATATTTATCGGCCATTACGCTACTTATATTCTGCGTGACTGGGTTTGTCACAGGACTTTTAATCGAATCCGGGAGGTCCCGTATATATTTTGATACTTCATCGCATTCAAATTGGTATTTTATTGCGTGTATTTTGTTATTGATATTCCTGCACGATACCTATTTCTATTGGACCCACAGGCTGTTGCATCTTCCGCATTGGTTTGAAAAAATTCATATTAAGCATCATCTCTCATCAAGCCCAAACCCTCTGACTGCACTTGCATTCCATCCGGTAGAGGCAGTTATTCAGGCTGCTTTTTTCCCGCTTATCATTATAGCTGTTCCGATCCATTCCATTGCCTTATTTATTTTCCTTTTTTATATGGTTTTTATGAATGTGCTTGGACATTCTGGATTTCAGCTCTTTCACTATGATAAGGTCTTAAGCAAATGGTTGTGGTGGAACAATTCGTCTAAAAGACATGACGAACATCACCAATATGCAAGAGGCAATTATGGACTGTATTTTACTTTTTGGGATAGATGGATGAGAACGACAACCCCCGTATCCGGAACCTGAGGATTGATTGGTGATGCCTGTTTCACATATTGTTATCTGCTCAAACTATCCGGATTTTTTAATGAAGAATCTAGCAATGATGTCTCTCTTTCATCCAAATATTTATAAACCAATCTTCAAAAACACCCCTTATGCAACCCATCACCTGGCCGGGCAAACCATATTGGGCCCCCTGGCAGCTCATTCTTTTCCGCTTCGTCTTTGTATATTTTATCCTGTATCTGGCACCCTGGACCCTGATCGATTACATTCCCGGAGGTTACTTTGTAACCCGATACTATTACCAGGCCAGAGAGCCTTTTTTGAATTTCATGAATACCCATGTATTTAAGCAGTACAAAACACTGATACCGGAAAACGGCAGTGGGGACACCTCTATGGCTTTTACTCATATTTGGACCCTCCTGCTGATCGCATTCACCGCCTGCCTGGTCTGGTCGATAGCGGATAGAAAAAATAAAAATTATAACCGGGCAGCCTATTGGTTCAGGATTATGCTGCGTTTCTTTTTAATAATCAATTGTTTTGGATATGGTCTCGATAAAGTATTTCTGGAGCAAATGAGTTTCCCGAACATGAGCCAGCTCGCCACACCGCTCGGAGATTTTTTACCCATGCGACTGAACTGGATGTTCATGGGTTACTCCGATAAGTATCAGTTTTTTTCGGGACTTATGGAGGTAATTGCAGGTGTATTATTGCTATTCAGAAGAACCTCCACCTTTGGGACATTTATTGCTGCGGGCGTTTTTGCCAATGTATTTGTCATGAACATCGCCTATGATATTCCGGTAAAATTATTTTCGCTGCATTTGCTGATCATGTCCCTGGTTCTGCTCGCATTTGAATATCGCCGGCTTATTAATTTCTTCCTATTAAATAGAAATGCGGAAACGGGCAGACTGTATGATGTGAGGTTCCCCAAAAAATGGATGCGTATCACCTTACTCGCAGTTAAATTGTTGTTTATTGGTAATTTCTTTTTTTTAGTTATGTATAATTTATATAGCCTCTATGTTCAGGACAAATCGATACCGGATTCGAAACCGATACGGTCGGGTATGTATGAGGTGAAAACTTACGTGCTAAATGGAGATACTATTCCTCCGCTGCCTGGCGATACCTTACGCTGGCGGGATATTGTATTCGAGAAAAATGGTAGTGGTAGTGTAAACACGACAGACACCTTGTTCAGGCAGAGGTATAGACGCGGTTACTTCACCAGCGAGACAGACACCAACAGGAAAGATATAGCATTCTCTAAAAACAATGCGGTTTTTGAGACTTTCAGACTGTTTACACTACACTATAAGCTACCCGATAGCCTTCATATTATTCTGTACGGTAAAATTCGAAATGACTCTGTATATGCAGAGCTGCAGCGAAGCAGCCGGCATTTCCAGTTGGCCGAACGGCAGTTCCACTGGCTGAGTGAGTACAACAGATAGTATGGACGGAGGTTTTCCGCATCTTGTAGGTGATATTTTCCTGGCAACTACCCGGTGGGCCGCGGATAAATATTACTTTTAGAATCTAAAAAGCAAATAAATCAACATGAGAAGATCCATTCGATTACTGGGTTTTGCCCTGGTGTTGGCCCTGGGTGTAATCTCATTCCGGAAATCCGCGGATATTCTGGAACTGGTAAAAACAGATGCAGGTCAGGTATCCGGAGTAATCAATGCCTCCGGTGATGTAATTGCATTTAAGGGTATTCCTTTTGCCGCTCCCCCGGTGGGTGATCTCAGATGGAAGGAGCCACAGCCGGTGAAACCCTGGCAAGGCGTTCGTAAATGTGAAAATTTTGGTCCCAGTCCCATGCAGGCAAAACCTGTTCCATTCAGTATGTGGTCAGAAGAATACCTGATTCCGAAGGAACCTATAAGTGAAGATTGCCTGTATCTCAATGTATGGACAGGCGCAAAATCTGCAAGTGAAAAACGTCCTGTCATTGTATATATTTACGGTGGTGGATTTTTTACCGGTGGTAGTGCCGTGCCCGTATATGATGGCGAAGCCATGGCTAAAAAAGGAATTGTCTTTGTCAGCATAAATTACAGGGTGGGTGTATTTGGGTTTTTTGCTCATCCGGAGCTCACAAAAGAATCCGGCCGGAATGCATCAGGCAATTATGCGATACTGGATCAGCTGGCCGCCCTCAGCTGGGTAAAAAGAAATATTTCCGCTTTCGGTGGCGATCCGGGGAATGTTACCATCGCGGGACAATCGGCGGGCTCAATGAGTGTAAATATCCTGGTCGCGTCTCCTTTGGGCAGGAATCAATTTCAAAAAGCAATCGCGGAGAGTGGTGCGAGTTTTTCCACCCCATATGCAACGCTGGCCAAAGCCGAAGAAGCTGGTGAAGCCTATGGAAAATCACTAAATGCGCCCAGCCTCGCCGGGCTTCGAAAAGTTTCAGCGGATGACCTGATGAAAAAGTCTTATGCTGTCTGGGGTCCTATCGTCGATGGTTATGTATTGCCCGGTTCCGTTGCCAGCATTTTTAATGCAGTGAATGAAAATAAAGTTCCCCTGTTAACGGGATGGAACCAGGAAGAATTTATGTTCTTTGGCACTGTGAAACCTGCGGCAGAATTTAAAAAGGATATGAATGATAAATACGGGCCCGACGCCCAGGCTGCGCTCGACAATTATCCCGCCACCAACGATTCCATAGCCAGGATTTCTCAATACAGGATGAACAGTGATCAGGTTTTTGGTACACAGAATTTTATCTGGGCGAATATGCAAAGTGACCAGGGTGCCAGGGTTTATGTCTATCGGTTCACGCATAAAGTACCCGGAACGGGTGAGTATGCGAAATATGGCGCATTTCACAGTGGTGAACTGCCTTATGCATATGATAACCTGAAATTCGCTAACCGGCCCTGGCAGCCCGGGGATCATAAACTCGCCGGAATCATGTCTTCTTATTGGGCCAATTTTGCAGCTACAGGAAATCCCAATGGGAAAGGACTTCCCGAATGGAAGCCCTACAATTCAAAGACAAATGAAATCATGATCCTGGATGAACACTGTTATTCCGAAAAAATGCCGGATTTGAATTCGATTGAATTCCTCTCATCTAAAATGGGATCGAAATAGAGCGAATGGTTGCTTTTTGTTGCCCGTGGGACTTCCAGGTTAAAAAGAAACAAATCATGGATTGACCCGGATGTTATTATTCGATGGACGAATGATTATATTTGAAATATCGTGAAATTAATAGTCAGGTTCATTTTATTTAGTTTTCTTATCGGATTTTATTTACCTGCCTATTCCCAGGAAAAGGAGCGCTTTATTAATTTGTTAGAAAAAGCCAAGCCCGACACCAACAAGGTAAAACTGCTTCTTGATTTTGGTGGAATATATTACTACACAAATCCCGACTCCTGTCTGATCCTGTCTGAACAGGCCCTGAAACTGGCCCGGGAACTAAAATTCAAAAACGGAGAAGTTGAAGCATTAAATAAGGCAGGTGAGGCTTTGCGCTTTCTGGGCGAGTATCCCAGGGCCTTAGAGATGCAATACAATGCCCTGGAAATAAATAAAGCCGAACATGATATTTCAGGAGAAGCATACAGTTCCAGCTTTATCGGATTTACCTATGTGGAGTTTGGGGAATACCCTCTTGGCCTGAGATTTCTTTTTGCTGCACTGGAAATGCACCAAAAACTTTCTAACAGGATTATGATCTGTTTCGACTTGTCCAACATTGGTAATGCCTATGAATTGACTTACAAACTGGATTCCGCATTATTTTACCAGCAAAAAGCCGTTATGATATCGGGCGATTTATCTTTAGCTCCTTTAAAGACATTGACCCTCACTCGTCTTGGTAATGTTTATTTCCGGATGGGAAATTATACCCGGGCATTACTGAGTTATCATAATGCCCTGCTAAGTACAAATATAAATGACAAAGTAAACCCAAGTAAAATTGAGGGCAGGATTGCTTCATCATATTTAGCAATCAACCGTGATGATTCAAGTTTGTACTATGCGAGGATGGCATATTCAAGTGGCCGCTTAACTTCTCAAAAATTGCAAATTCTGGATGCAAGTAATCTGCTTGCCAGGTTATTCAGGAAAAAAAATATGCCGGACAGTATCATTTATTATCAGGATATGGCTATGGCCACTAAAGACAGCCTGTTTGGTCCGGAAAAATTGAGGCAACTTCAATTGCTCATGCTCGGTCAGCAGCAACAGCAGCAGCAATTGGAAGACCAACAGCAGCAATATAAAAATAGAGTAAAAACTACTGCTTTGTTGGGTATGATTGGGTTCATTTTGCTGATCGCCATCATCCTCCTTCGAAATAACTTCCATAAACAAAAGGTAAACGGGCAATTGGAAAAAACACTATCTGATCTGAAATCAACCCAGGCGCAACTCATTCAATCAGAGAAAATGGCATCTCTCGGTGAACTCACTGCCGGGGTAGCCCATGAGATACAAAACCCTTTGAATTTCATTAATAATTTTTCTGAGGTGAATAAGGAACTGATTGATGAAATGGAACTTGAAATCGAAAAAGGCAGTACAGAAAATCTAAGATCAATCGCCGCCGATATTAAGAAAAATGAAGAAAAGATCATTCATCATGGTAAAAGGGCCGATGCCATCGTAAAGGACATGCTCCAGCACTCACATGCAAGCACCGGGCAGAATGTACCTACCGACATCAATGCATTGGCGGATGAATATTTACGTTTGGCCTATCAGGGCTTAAGGGCAAAAGACAAGTCCTTTAACGCAACTATCCAGACCAATTTTAACCCGGTTGTCGGGTTCATTAATATCTTTCCCCAGGATATAGGGCGGGTGCTGTTAAACTTATACAACAATGCTTTTTATGCTGTATCGGAAAGGAAAAAGCAGCAACCTGAAGGGTATGACCCCAGGGTTTCCGTAAGTACAAAAAAGAATAATGGCAAAGTGGAAATCCGGGTAAAGGATAATGGTAATGGCATACCTCAAAAAGTGTTTGATAAGATTTTTCAGCCTTTTTTTACGACCAAACCAACCGGACAGGGAACAGGTCTGGGTTTGTCCCTCAGCTATGATATTATCAAAGCCCATAAAGGTGAGATAAAAGTGGAAACGAAAGAAGGGGAAGGGGCTGAATTTGTAATTCAAATCCCATCAGTCTGATAAAGAAGAGTTTCAATAAACATCTGCTTCTCCGGTTTATATAATTCATCCGATTCTTCCGGTCATTGTACATAGACCTTACTCGTTTCGGGTATGATGATTGATACAGTATAATACCGGGAATAGGGATTTACTTCAATAAAGCACTCAATAAATGCAGATTATTTAGATAAATAGATTGTTATATTGGTAAGCTGCAGCAGCTTAGCTCGATTCCCGGGGAGCATAAATCAATCAGATGATGAGCGATTTGTTGAAATGGGAATTCATGGAGAAGGCCAGCCCGGGGACGCTGATTGGCCTGCCCATAGCGGTGCTGTTAATCATTTGTTTTCCTTATATCCACACCGGCTACTGGGTAGATGAAGTTTATAGCGTTACGGTGTCGCATTCATTTCCGTTCATGTACCACATGTTCCGGGAGTATGAAAATAATATGTCGCTGTACCTGGTGATCCTTCATTTCTGGATATATGTTTTTGGGGATAGCGAACTGGCAACACATGCTTTATCCCTGCTGTTCGCTGTCATTACCATTCCCGTTTTTTTCGCATTGGAAAGAACCCTGATGAACAAGACCAGTTCTTTTTTCGGTGCTTTATTATTATCGGTGAGCCCCATGTTTATGTATTCTGCGATTGAAACGCGGAGTTATTCTATGTTGATTTTATCAGTAACGATTTCGTCCCTGTTGTTTATCCAACTGATTCGCAAACCGGGTTACCGGATGGCAATATGGTATGGATTGTCGCTCGGACTGGGTGTTTACGTCCATTATTTTGCCATCCTGATTCCGTTAGTACATGCTTTCGCACTAACAAGACGCAGCTTAACAAAAAAATATCTGCAGGTCTGGTTAACAGCCGGGGTGGTAGCGACACTCCTTATAATACCTCTGGTAATTTTCCAGCCACATGACAAATCTTCGGGTGACTGGATTTTTACTCCTGATCTGCAAATGCTCTGGTATGCATTCAGTGCGCTGTTCGGCAGAGGCTATGTTATTGTTATTCTGGCTGCTTGTCTTTATTTTGTCTTTCAAACCAGGTACTGGAAGCGGGGGGCCGGGGAGGATTTTTTAGCTGAGAAATTATCGACTGCCTGGGCCTTTGTGCCCGTGTTCCTTGTGTTTATATTTTCAATCCTGGTAAAACCGGTTTTTATTACCCGGTATTTTTCAATGATTGTTCCCGGGGCTGTACTGTTTGTCGCAGTTGTATTAAGACACGCGGGAAGGAATCGTATCGCGAAAACCATGGTTTGGTTTTTACTCTTGGGTGTATTTATTGTAAAGTCATTTTTGTTTTTCCGGACGAAAGGTTCGGGACTCAAAGATTCAGTCGTATATGTGAACCAGGAGGTGAAGAAGGGTGAGACTGTAATCATCTATCCCTATTTCTTAGAGCTTGACATGAACTACTACCTGGACAAAATGGGATCAAAGTTATCTGCTGCGCGGCCTGTTTCTATTACCCGGACCCCCTACCTGATCACCGGCGGCGGTCATGATCCCGATCCCGCGCTGGATATCGTGGAATCGCTGGCGCATAAAAAAGGGAAAATATACCTGCTTTATACCGACAATGAAATAATGTCCCGGAGTGATAGTCTCCAGAACAGAATTTGGAAACTTCAGATCCGGCAAATGCTGGCCAGTCAGCATCCGGTGCATCACTCGATCGTCTTCGGCCCTGAAACGCAAAGCCCGATGAACGTGGTAGTATTTCAATAAATTTTAATAGGGGAACAATTGTTTAGTGTCTTTTGCAATATTCTTTTACGCCGGCCATTAAACCGTCCAAAGCAGTTCTGTCAAGATAGTGCCCTCTTAAAAAAACACCATTTACCTTTTCTGTGTTGCTGATTTTAATCAATGGATTTGCGTCAAGCAAAACTAGGTTGGCGAATTTTCCCTGTTCAATACTTCCAAATTTATCTTCAATCTTAAAAAATACAGCAGGATTGTAAGTTGCAATCTTAAGCACTTCCGCGTCCGGTATTCCGCAGTCAACAAACAGTTGTAATTCCTGGTGAATACTAAAGCCTGCAATACAATACGGGTTATTGTTATCATCGCCTGCAAGCATGTTTACTTTCTTGTCATAAAGTAATTTTACGATCTTGTTTAATAACTCGAGTTCGCGTGTTCTGATATCCCAGTCTCCCGTGGAAAAGCTGGCTGATCGTCCGGACATGAATCCCCAACCGCCTTTCATCGATTTTGACACATATTGCATTAGGGTATCGTTCTTAATTTCTTCCTTCGAATTTTTAGTCCTGCTAAGAGAATTTTGAAGGGTAATAACAGTAGGACAATACCAGGTGTCTGTCCGCAGGAATATACTGGCTGTGTTATTTAGTTGTTCCTGACTGAATGAGTTTATTAGGACAGACCATAGATCCTGCACTTCTTTTCCGCCTCCTAAATACATTTTCGCTTCCTTTTTGTGATATTCATTTTTGGAGGAATCATCCAGTGATGAGCATTGTAAAATCATATTGATTTGATGTTCCTGGCTTTTTTGACCCGCAAGGGCGGCCTCCACGGGTGACATGTTTCGGGGAACATGTCCTTCAAAAGGGATGCTTTGTTTTTTTGATTCAGCAGCGATGGCATAATAAATATCCCGCGGTAATGCTGAATATACTTTTATGAAATCATAACCTGCATTTTTTAAGGAATCTACAAGAACAACGGCGCGAAGGGTATCTTTAACCCGGAAAGACAATGGCCAGATGGGTATTGGTCCATCCACCATTGCCCCTGCAAAAGTTTCAGGTGCAATCAAGAGCCCGGAACGAATCGAATCTCTTCGTTTCAGCGTATTTTTTAAAGCAAACATATCCCTGACTCCTGTTATTCCGTTTGCAATGATTAGCGGTGTTATGGTGCTGTCCGTTACTTCTGCTGACTCATCATCCATGTTGTGATAATGCATGTCCCACAATCCCGGAATCAGGAATTTGTCTTTTCCCGGAATCATTTTAATACCGGCCGGAAGCCTGAGCTTTGAACCAATCTTCTCAATCTTATCATTTTTTATGATAACGGTTTGATCAGAAATAATAATTTTATTTTTTACATCTACAATATTTACATGGGTGATGGCGGAAAGGGTTTGGGCGTTTGAGCTAAAGCAAAGAAAAAAAAGAATCATACTGCAGTGGAAGCGCATGATGTTGGGGTTTTAATGAAGGGTAAATATCAAAGTAAGAATCTTTTTTGTTAATGCTTTGTTTTCCTGTTTAAAGTTTAGGGTAACAGCTGAATGGCCATTATTGCATCAATATAATTGTGAATTTTATCGGTATGTGCATCTTCCTGCCAGCCACCCCTGCATGGACCGAAGCCGGCACGATCGCAGGGGCAGCCGTCTGTATTCAGGGCATACACGGAAAAGTTGAGCGCCTGTAAGGCAAGGTTTTTATATTCATCCGAACCTGTTGCTCTTGTATACATGGCAAGTACCGCTCCATAAGTAGATAATATGCCACCCCAGGGGTCCTTGTCATGATCCTGCTCACCGCAAACAGGTATACCCTGGTGAATGCCTGTAAAGTTTTTGATTACGAATTCTATTAAATCATGAGCATGTTGCTTCCATGCAGGATCCAGTTTTTCTTTTTTTTCCAGGAGGTAACGGGCGAGATTGAGCGGCGCCCATGCCGTGCGGTCATTGGCTTCATCATGGTCTTCAAAAAACTGGTCCCAAAGCATTCCTTCTTTTGAAAGATCGGGGATTTGGTAATTGATTATCCATGACCATAGTTGTTTTCGGGCACTATCAATTTGTGCATTTCCTAAGCCGGACAGCAGGTCAAACAGGTTCAGGATGTAAACCATGTCACCGGATACCTGACCGCGCCCTTCTCCGGTTCTGTAATCTGCGCGAAAGGGCCAGGGTGATTTTGTTGAATCTCCCTTACCCATATTTGCCACGAGCACATGGGCATTATGCAATGCCTGTATATAATATTTTTTATCCTTTGTTTCTTTGTATAACAGGATTAACGCGCAGCCGGCAATCGCTCCTTTGTCAGGCTGAATTTCATAAGGTTTATCGCCCTGCGTGCCACAGTCCGGTGGCTGGGGAAACCTCCCTGCGATGCCTGTAGAACGCGTAAACCTGGGATATTTTCCTTCATCTGGCGTATTAGCTTCCAGTACTAAATAATTTCCCATATACTTTGCCCAGTCCAGCACTCCTTTATTTCTGCGGTTGGTATAAACATAATATTTCAGGTAAGAAATAATGCCCATACCGTTTTGTGTTGCGGGAATAAAATCATTTCGTTTTAGATCGGGCTGATAATTTCCGTCCATAAAAGTCATCCATACAAAGTTTGGATACCCATGTGTTACAGGACAATGCAGATACCATTGCATTTCAAGATTTATTGCATTCTGCCAGGAAGTCCAGGGCAAAAGCATCCCCTTGTTATCATAAATCGCTTTATGATTTCCTATTATCGTCTCCTGCTTAACATTTTGAGAGATGGAGTTTTGTGAAATGAGAAAAAAAGGGATCAGGACCAGTAAACGACGCTGTGCTCTAAGAAAAATAAACATAGGACCTGTTTTTTTCTGTAAGATTTTATAAACTCGGAAATGCAGAGCCTGTAAACAGGTTTTCTGAACTTTTAGATCAAACGATGGTCAGCATTAAAAGGTAATTAATATTAGAGAAACAAGGAATTATTCCTGCTGAGTGAGGAATCTGTCAGAAAAGATGCTTGATGGGGTCTTCTTTTTAATTAGTAAATTTATATACCCCATAACCTCCTTAACCTGTTTTATGAAAATTCTAATCAAGGGATTCCTTATTTCATTCCTGATAATCATTTTTTATACCTCCTGCCAGAAAAATGTCAATGCTGATCAAAATACCAAGGGAAATTCAGTCTTGACATTGTCAAAGACAACGGTCAAAAGGGGAGAACCACTTCTTGTGTCAACCAACCTGTCGGATGCCAGTTCAAAAATTAAATGGACTGTCTTTCCTGCCGGCAATTCAAATCTGTCACCCGCAAATAAGGAGGCCGGGGCAATATTTGCTGTTGCCGGTTCTTACCGTATTACAGCAAGCTACTATAATCCAACGGATACCCTGGTAGCCTATGATAGCAGTTCTTCACCGGTAACCGTAACAGATTCCTTTTATACGCCATCTTCAAATGGAATGAATGTGGATACAGCCTCACTTGCGGGGGATCAGATTATGCTCATACCTGTAAAGGCAACAGATTCTGTTTTTGTGATGTTAATGCAAACCAAAAATTTATACAATTGTACACCCTACCTTACCGCTTACGGAGCGGGGGGAAGTTTTTCATCATCCTTACTCTTTGATTTCAGGTCGGCGGAGGTGGTCGAAGGTACGGGTGACTGCAATGGAGCGAAAAATCCGGCTATAGCCTATATATTTTTTAGTCCTGCAGCCAACGGAACTTATAACTTTTCAGCTTATTTTAACTATACAACTTATCAGGGTAGTTTAACAGTTACCGATACGGATTATACATTTACCTGGAACTATTCTTCGGGTGTGATCATTTCACCTCTGCAGATAAAAAAACAATAGCCGGATTTTGTGTGAATCTGTTTATTCAAAATTCACCCATGGCCTTGGTTTTGACATGATAAAGATCTTATAATGTGCTCAATAAAACCCGTATTTTAGTGTCGTGAAGGCAGTAGCCCTATTATATCTTTTACTCATTGGTTTTTTGACTGTCCAGCCCCTGTTGGCTTTGCAGCAATCAAAACCAATGAGTAGTTAAAAAGGAGGGTTGTTCAAAAATGCAGGGAGAACCGAAAAAGGAAAGGGACTGCCAGAAAAATCCATGTAATCCCTTAATTGCCTGCGCGTATGGCAATTTTTATTTCCTGTCGAACGATAGTTTTGTTTTTGGCGGGATTCCCGGGAACAAACAAAAAACATTTTCTTTCAACGACAATCGCCTCTTCTCCATCCAGTCGGATTGCTGGCATCCGCCACAGGTTTGATCTTCATCTGACGAAAATGATTATTTAAAATATTAAAAACTGTAAAATGAAAAAGCTATTTTTTTCAGTTCTGGCCATGTCATTGCTTTCCACAGCCGTTTTCGCGGGTGGAGTGAAAACAGCCAGAAAGGAATGTCATAAATCAACATGTGTTGTAAAATGCGTCAAAAAGGATTGCCCGAAAATGACGGACTGTCCTATGCCCGGATGCGTTTGTAAATAGTATGTTTTAGTTTAAGGCCCGCCACTTCAGTGGCGGGTTTTTTTTTGACTATGCTTCAGCGACAAAGGACGTTATTCGTAAAAATGGAAAACGATCTTTATTTATTTATTAAAAAAAGCAGTTTTCGATATGTTCACAAAAATAAAACCAGAGGGATGTCAATTATCGACCTAACTTTCAATTATCATTCACCATTAAACTTAATCAAATGAAATTGAACGGTATCCCACTAAAAAAATTAGTGGGCTTAATTGTCACTGCAATTGTGTGCCTTGCATCGACGGCTAATGCGCAGGAAAAAAAACCAAACATCCTCGTCATTATGGGGGATGATATCGGGATGTGGAATATCGGAGCCTATCACCGGGGCCTGATGGCTGGCAGAACTCCTAATCTCGACAAGATCGCCAGCGAAGGCATGATTTTCACAGACTATTATGCAGAAGCAAGTTGTACAGCTGGTCGCGCAAACTTCATCATGGGTGAATTGCCCATCCGTACGGGAATGACCACCGTCGGTCAGGCAGGCGCTAAAATCGGAATTCCGGCGGAAGCATGTACTATTGCCACTGCGCTTAAAGCACAGGGTTATAGTACCGGCCAGTTCGGTAAGAACCACCTGGGGGATCTCAACGAGTTTCTGCCCACGGTACATGGTTTCGATGAATTTTTTGGCTACCTCTATCACCTGGATGCCATGGAAGATCCTGCTCATCCCAACTACCCGCAAAACCTGCTCAATGTAGTCGGACCACGCAACATGGTTCATTCATGGGCTACCGATAAAGATGATGCGACTGAGATGCCACGCTGGGGCAAGATTGGAAAACAAAAGATCGAAGATGCCGGTACGCTTTATCCTAAACGCATGGAAACCGTAGACGACGAGATCCGTGATATGGCCTTAAACTTCATCGAAAAGTCCAAAAAAGACGGTAAGCCATTTTTTTGCTGGCTTAACCCCACACGCATGCATATTGTCACCCATCTTTCTCCCAAGTATGAAGCCATGCGCAATGCAGAGAACGGATGGTCTGAAGAGGAAGCCGGTATGGCACAGCTCGACGACGATATCGGTCTGGTGATGCAAAAAATCAAGGACCTCGGAATGGATGACAATACGATCATTGTTTTTACAACAGATAATGGCACCGAAGTTTTCACATGGCCTGATGGAGGTCAAACGCCGTTTGCGCAAAGCAAAGGGACTGTTTTGGAAGGAGGCTTCCGGGTACCCTGTATCCTTCGCTGGCCCGGACATGTAGCACCAAATTCTGTGCAGAACGGTATTTTTTCCGGAATGGACTGGTTTCCTACCTTCCTTGCCGCCGCCGGTAATCCAAATATTAGCGATCAGTTGCTTAAGGGTGTGAAACTTGGCGATCGCACATATAAGAATCACCTGGATGGCTATAATCAGATGGACCTGATCACCGGCAAAGGCCCTTCAGCACGTCACGAAATCTTTTACCTTGGTGAAAGCACCGTGGGCGCAGTTCGCATTGACGATTATAAATATCGTTTCATCGACCAGCCCCAGGGTTGGCTGGGAGAAAAAACGCATGTTGATGTACCTTATCTGATCAATCTGCGGCTTGATCCATTCGAACGCACGGGCTGGCCAAATAATGGAACCAAAGAAGGCGGTCAGCAATATTTTGACTGGTTCAAATTCCAGTTCTGGCGTTTTGTGTTTGTTCAGCAATTAATGGCAAAGGAACTTCAAACCTTCCTGGAATATCCTCCCATGCAAAGAGGGGCAAGTTTCAATCTTGATGCAGTGAAAGCGGAGATGGCCACCAAGATGGCTCAGGCAGAAGCGGCTAGTAAGGGCACTGGTCAGTAATTATTTTTTAAAAAAATATCCGCGCTGTTTCCCGAATACCGGTGAAGCAGCGCGGATATCTTTTGTTGATGTCACCCTCGTTAATTCTTCTGTGAACTATGAAGCTGGCTTCGCTGTTCGTCTTCATCGTCCATCTCTGCACCTTTCTCAATGGTCCTCCAGTCAATGGTGCGGTGATATTTTTTCATCGATAAATTGGCATCGAAGACTTCCCGGGAAGGTATTTCTGTTTTGTAAGCTGTATAATCTGGTTTGTCGGTGAAGAAATCCTGGAGCACGGTAGCCGTAGCATCGTACTGGTTCACATAAGGTACATCGAGGATATTATAAATCATTTTGAGGATAGATCCGAAGTTGGCATGCTGGTGGGATGTATAACCGTGTTTCACATAAGGACCGGCCAGCATAAGGACACTGCGGTGCGCATCAAGATGGTCCACGCCACCCTGCGGATCATCTTCTGTAATGATCACCAGCATATTTTTCCAGTAGGGTGTATGTGAGAGAAACTGCAGCATTCGGCCCAGGGCAAGGTCATTGTCTGCCACATAGGAATGATAAAATGGATATCCGTCAGCGGGTCGGGGTTTTGCGGTATGATCATTGGGCAGCTGGATCGTAATAATGGAAGGCATTTTCGATTTTCCCGTCAGCCACATTTTAGTGAATTCAGTTTCGAATTGCTGCACACGAAACTGGTCGGGAATATTGGTGTTAAAACCCGCATAGTTATGACTGGTCTTCGGCCAGAGCGCTTTCTGCATGGGAACCATCACGGCATGTCCGGCGCCGGTAGCCGTATCCACCCATTGTTCCCGGTTATGCGCTGTTTCATTGGCTTCTCCGAAATTGTAGAAGGAAACCCTGCTGCGATCCAGCGCTTCCCATAGTCCGCCTCTTTCGGCATAATCCTCCGGATCCATACTGCCGGTAGAACCCGGAAACCTTCTGCCCGATGCGACGGAAAATATATTTGCCGTTTTATCTACGCTGGAATTGGCTTCTACCCACTCATTGGGTATTACCCCCATCATCCAGTGATGCCCGTGTATCGATGCGTCACTGTCGCAGTAAAAATTATCCGAGAAGGAAAACCTGCCCGCGATCTTGAGATGATTCGGAGCCACATTTACATGCAGGGCAGTTTTGTCTTTTGTAATAATATTTACTCCAACGCCGAATCTCGCCAGCGAAGAATCTCCTTTGCCACTGGTCATCTGACCAAATACTTCATCATAAGATCTGTTTTCCTTGGTGATGTACACGATATAACGGATCGGGGATTTGCGTACACCCTGTAACTGGGGCAGGGGATTCTTACCATCATCCTTAACCGGATTGATGGTGTAGGTATTTTGTATGGTCTGTTGGGTATACGCAGCGAGCGCGGCCGCGTCGGGCATGGCGATCTTCTGAAAAGTGCCCAGCTGGATATCCCCGATATAGGTTCCTTCCACCGGTGCTACAAATCCTTTTCCTCCATTCGGCCCTGCACCATAACCACGGCAGGAACTTACGAGTAATTCTTTTCCATTGGGAGAGAGGCTAACGCGCGTGGGTCCCCATCCTGTGGGGATCAGTCCAATGGTTTTTTTCGATTCAATATCAATCACGGCAATGGCGTTAAAACCCAGCAGCGCTGTATACAATGTTTTTTCATCCCGGCTCATCGCGATGCCAAATGGCAGAAGACCACGATAATGGTCAATCAGCGGATCAACCTTCACCGTGATATGATCTGTTATTTTATGTTCCCTGTAATCAATAACGGAAATATTATCGTTGGTGGCATTTGTGACATACGCATATTTTTTCCCTACTACGATGGAATTGGGACTGGCGCCGCCGACTACTTCCGCACCTTCAATCATTTCGCCGATCTGGTATCCGGGTTTGTACCGGTCGGTAATTTTATTATTGGAGAGGTCGATCACATATACACTCATCGCCTCGGGCGCAAGCGGACTGCCCACACCAGGAATCTTCCTTCCCTTCAATTGATATCCGTTGATGGATTCTTTAGTGCCATTACCATATGGATGCCAGGGCAGGAGCATACTGTCGTAATTCTCTTTTGTTAAATCAGGCAGTAAGGGATAGTCGTACATGCCAACATTGGCCACGAATGCCAGCTTATGATCGGGACTCAGGGCAAGACCGAATGGTTGTCTGCCCGTGGGGATGGATGCGGTGATCTTTCGGGTGTTCAGATCTATTCTCACCATTCTGAAATTGCCCCGGTCGAGAATCAGCAGTTCATTGTTTACCTCATTATATACGAGATCCGAAGTAAAACTTTCAACATACGATATACCATTTACCGAACCGTTCAGCGAAATAGAATCCAGTTTTTTAAATGTTTCAATATCATAGATGATAACGGAACCATTATCGCCTCCGCTTAAATAAACGGTTTTATTATCGGGTCCGAAAGCAACGCCAAGAAAGGAACCATTCGACAGGGGAGAAGGAATCGAATTCCGGTAACTGGCAAGTGCAAAATCCGTCCGGTCATTGCCGGGTATATCGCCGATCCATCCGACCATGGTGCTCTTCATTGTAGCATTGTCAATCACGGTAAAAACGCCATTGTGCAGGGTCACCGACTTTGATCCGTCCCGCGAAACCGCCATACCAAAAGGATCGTGAGAAACGCGAATGGTCCGGCCCGCGGGAGTAACCCATCTGCCGCTGGGCAGCACGGTCTTTCCCGCGGTATCTATATGCGTATACGCATCTTTACCGGGAACAGTAAGATATTCTTTCGGAGACTGTGCCCTGGTGATCAGGCAGCAGAGACAGGCAGGTAGAAGGCAGCGAGTAAACTTCATCATTACATGTTGTGAAAAACAAATTACAATTTAGTTGCAATCTTCGTTATGCAGAAGTTTTTATGGAAGTATAGTTTACTAAATGATAATATAGAATGCGAATGAAGGATTGGAACACCAATTGGCATTGATGCAACTTTCCACTAATATTTACAAAGCGTTAATATACCGGCCCTTATAATGCGTTACCTTACCTGAAAACTGCCAACCCACTAAATGAAACTATCTTTTAATAATTAAAACTTTATTTATGTCAACCAAACCAAACATTCTACTCGTGCACGGTGCATGGGCCGATGGGTCAAGCTGGAACAAAGTGATTCAGATCCTGTCAGAAGCAGGCTACGAAACTGTAGCAACACAGCTAAAACTGGTTACACTGGAAGACGATGTGGAAACAGTTCGTCGTGCCACAGAGGCCCTTGAAGGCCCAGTGCTGCTTGTTGGACATTCCTATGGAGGGGCCGTTATTACTGAGGCGGCTCACCTGTGTCCGAATGCAGCAGGCCTCGTTTACCTGGCTGCTTTTGCGTTGGACAAAGGGGAAAGTCTCTCGATCTTAGCAGCAAGTAGTCCTGTGGCTCCTCCGGGTGCTGCTGCCTTCAGACCAGATAAGTATGGATTTTTATGGATCGACCGGCAGATGTATCCGGACAACTTTTGTCAGGATGTAGATAAAGCGGAGGCGCACAATATGGCCAGCACACAAAAGCCGCTTTCTATCGCATGCTTTGAAGCCCGCACAACTGACGCCGGATGGAAAAACCTGCCCAGCTGGTACCAGGTTTCACTGAATGACCGGATGGTGCCACCCGAAGCAGAACAATTCATGGCTAAAAGGATCAATGCAAACACCATTTCATTGCCCTCCGGCCACGCTTCACCGGTTTCTCATCCTGATGAAATAGCTGAATTCATATTGAGTGCTGCAAAAGAATTGGCCAACACTGCTGTCGGAGAAGCAGCCATGCAGGTATAAACAGTTTATTAGTACAGGCTAAATTTTTGCTTACAAAAAGGCTGTCTTCCGGGCAGCCTTTTTAATTTCCACCGGGCATATGGAAAATGATGCAGGATCTTGTATAAATTACTAAGGAATAAAATGGATTTTCAACTCAGACGACTATCAATAAAATGTACGATTATGAAAAAAATCTTATTTGTGGATCTTGTAATGACATCCTTATCCTTAATGGGGTTTAACCATCAAAAATTAAAGGGAAGTGAATTTACCGGACTCTGGGACCTGGTTTCCGTTGAAAGTATTGCAACTGACAATAGCATAAGCTATCCATATGGGGAAAAACCATCCGGAAGGATGATGATTGATGAGGAGGGCAATTATATGGTGGAAATATTTACAACGGTGAGGGCAAAAATTGCATCGGGGAATAAGAGTACGGCTACCCCGGAGGAAAATGCAATGATGGTAAAGGGTAGCAATGCCCATTATGGAAAATTAGTTGTCGATCAGGAAACAAAAACACTGGTATTCAAAGCACAAAAGGCATTCTTTCCCAACTGGGAAGGCCAGGATTTAAAATCTTCCTACACTTTGGAAAACGGGATTTTAAAAAGTTATTCCAGTAACACCACTTTTGGCGGGTCGAAAGCCATCGTCACCTGGGAAAAGAAAAAATAGGCAACGGTGTGTATTTTTCGATAGTATACTGCGTCGGAAAAGTTGAAAAAGGAACATCAGGAACTGGACCTTAATTGCAGCTTTTTTATCACGTTTTGTTTAAAGAGTCTGCCGATAGGTAGTTCCGCAGTGCCAATGACGATGATATCCGCGTTGTAAGAATTGATTTTGTCTATGGAGATGATATATGAACGGTGAATGCGGATAAAAATTTCCTTAGGCAGCGTTTCTTCCAGGGCGGAAACCAGTTGTTTGGTGATAAGTGTTTTCGTTGCGGTTACAATTTTTACATAATCACTAAATCCCTCTACATACAATATTTCATGTAAGAATACTTTCACCATTTTACGATCGACCCTGAAATACAAATACCCACGAGTGGATTCGGAAACGGATTCACTTATATGATACATAGAATCCGGTGCGTCCAGGGCTGTTTGTAGCACTTTGTTTACCGCCTTTAAAAAACGTTCAAAAGAAATTGGTTTTAGCAGGTAGTCAACAGCATCCAATTCAAATTCCTCTATCGCATACTTCCTGAAGGCAGTAGTAAATATGATCTTCGGGGATTTTTTTAACGTGCGAATGAAATCTGTGCCCATGATCTGCGGCATCTGTATGTCTAAAAAAATAAGATCCACTTTATATTGCTGAAGCATCTGGAGTGCCTGTACCGCATTCTCACAGGTGCCCACTAGTTCCAGGCTTTCCACCGATCCGATATATTTTTTTAAAATAGACAGAGCCAATGGTTCATCATCCACCGCCAGGCAGGTTATTTTTTTGTTAGGCATAGGCAGGTGTTGGAAGATTTGTAATTGATTTGTCATTTATAGTTTCAGGTCTTTGTCTATCCAGAAAAATGATCATGGTCACTGTAAATACCCCATTCGCTTCTGTAAAATGCAGGCTATGCTTTTCAGGATACAGAATCTGTAATCTTTTTTTTACGTTCTTAAGTCCGATTTTTATTCTTTTCTCCCCTTTTTCAGGGATTAGATGGATATCGTTACTGATTTTAAATGTCAGCTGGTTTTGTACAGTAGAAATTTGTAAACGGATTTTTGCGTGATCCATGGCGTTGCTGGCGCCATGTTTAAAACTGTTTTCAACAAATGGAATCATAAGGAGTGGCGCTATCAGCAGATCTTCACCCTTATCCAGATCGATGGTTGTGATCATATTTAGCCGGTCTCCATATCGTATTTTCTCAAGTCCGATATAATCCTGCAGCATTTTTGTTTCTTTAGCAAGAGGTACCAGGGAACCCGTACCCTCATCATTCATATATCGCACCATTCCTGACAGTTCGTTTAATACCGTGATAGCTTTTGGGGAGTCGTCGAGCATCAGTCCATAGATATTATTGAGGGTATTGAACAGGAAATGGGGATGCACCTGGGCTTTTAACAGCTGTAATTCAGCCTTCGAATTCTGATAAATCAGCGTTTCGTTTTCACGCTGTTTATTGAACCAGTTTTTATAATATTTGACTGCGAGAATAATACTGGTTGCCACGGTAGTTCCGGTACAATGAAGATTGCTGTAAAGTGCGAAGTATTTTGCCTGAAATGGAGTCAGCGGCCTGATTGGGGGTATCTCAAAAAAAACAGGTGAACTGCGATCTGTCCATACATAGAAATAATCGACCCAGGTTATCCAGTATATGGCGACCAGAAGCAGGGTCAGTAAAACAGTAAATGTTGCAAATTTCTTTTTTTGAAAAAAACGCGGTATAAGGATATATATAAATGGGTAGCAGAAAAGCATTTGTAAGATAACCCGGTTGGCTGATACGGACATTTGATAAATCAGAAATGGTTTCATGCCAACCTCGTCCGGAGTCTGGTTTCTCAGCTGGGTACAGGATAAATAAAAAAACCAGGACAGCCAGAAAATTACGTGTCGGCTCAGTCTTAGTGACTGCTTATTGGAAAATATCAGATCATGCATGTTCATGCTACAATAGCCATTTTATTTGCTCTTTCGATTAGTGGGGATTTAATTAAATTCAGAACCAGGATTAAATAAGTCGTTCCGTTTTCTGAAAAAAGATCCGGAGTTCTGCCGCCTCCATACAATAACTCAATCCGGGTAAGCGAGTCTAACAAGCGGTTATAATATTCTGCACTTTGCCCGTAATTTTCATGTTTGGCTTTGCATTCTAACTGAAAATGTAATTCATCATTCATAGTTTTGATGATCAGACTGAGAGATAGTTCTTGTTTTTCGATTTGTTTTAGATTTTCCAGGCAGTTCTCTGCGATGGATATAAGGAGCAGGGGAGAAATGAACAAATTGTTTGATTCAATCTGCTGATCATATTGAACAGTCAATGCTCCGGGGTCAAAGGCGTTTTTCAGGTACAGAAAAGTCTTCAGTATTTCCAGTTCATTTTCCAGGGGAACCAATTCCTTTTCGTTTTCATATAACACGTAACTCAGCATCTCAGATAATTTTAACAGTATCGACCGGGATTCGACAGACCGATTAATAATAAGATAAGAAATATGCTGTAATGCGCTGTGCAGGAATTGGGGTCTGAATCTTGTTTTCAATAACTGGAGTTCGGTATTGATTTTCTGCCGGAGCAGGAGGGCGTGTTCTTTTTGTTTCAGGTGAAAGTTTTTGAATAGTTTAATGATCACGACCAGGATGGTTGAAGTGAGTGGAAAACCGATTCCGTAACGGACAGGTCGAAACCATCTGAAACTTACGGGCAATGCGGCGTAAGGTAGTTTCTGGGTCATCTCTGCATCCAGATAAGTAATAAGCCAGGCCAATGTAAAATAGAGGCCAGTCAGACATATCATAATTCCGAGAAGGGCCAGATATTTTTCCGGATATATAAAGTGAGGCAGTAAAATGTGAATGGCAATGTACACTGCGATAATATTCACCGGAGCGTAAATCATTAGTTGAAGTGAATTGAGATAAGTTTTGGCGTGAAGGAGATCCTGAGTGGATGTGGGAAGCAGATTGACGAAAAAAAAATAGAATAAAAAGCAGCCCCAGAAAACAAAATGTCGGCCGACTTTGGGAATTATCCGATTTGAAAATATGAAGTCATACCATTCCAAATGAAATATTCTGTTCCAAAGGTATAAGAATAGCCTGTTCCAAAACAGTAAACACCATTAAAAATCGGCCAGCGCTGTTTTAATCCAGAATATGCTGTTCACCGACGGTAAACGGTTTCTGCTTTGTTTTTTAAGTTTCATACCATGCTAAGCCGGGAACTGAACGAATGGATGGCCTGGAGCTTGTTTAAAGTTTTAACTATGTGTATAGGTAACCGCATTATACTTCACTCTAAAAAACCTTAACATGAAAAAATTTTTATTATGGCTGAAAAGCTGGCCGGAAGTGTACACCATTTCCTGCTTCTTAATGGCGATTGTTTGTTTTACGGGTTGCCAGAAGGAACCCGGATTACTGGGCAAACTTCCCCCTTCCTTTTATTCTGCCGATGTGATTGATAAATGGATGACGCTTGAAATACGCATTTATAAGAATGCTACTGGCATTGGCAATGGGGGGTTTGCAAGACCATTTGCTTATTCCGGTATTAGCGCTTATGAATCCATTGATCCCGGATTGTTTTCCTGGAAACATAAGTATAACGGGCTTGGTGACCTGCAGGAAACAGAAAAGTCTAAAAAATACAACTGGGCCGCCAGTGTAAATGCCTCCCTGGCAGAATTCAACCGGAGTTTTTTTACATCAGCTAATTTGAACTCGACCGATCTGGCCGCTATAGATTCGCTCGAAGACGCTATCTCTTCAGGTTTCAGTGATAATCCTGAAACGATTAGCCGGTCAGTAGCTTTTGGCAAGTCGATTGCAGATGCCATTTTTGCCTGGTCTCTCACGGATAGTTATATTCAGAATAACGCCATGCCCTACACACCTCCTGTAGGTTTTGGACTCTGGGTTCCGACTTCGCCTGCACCGCCTGCCGGTCCTTTCTGGGGTAATGACCGGCGCATTATTGCAAGCAGCGGAGATAATGACGCACCGGGTGCACCGATCCCTTATTCCGAACTCCCCAACTCTGATTTTTATAAACAGGTTGATGTTTTATACCAGGCATCCAAAGTTCTTACCACAGACCAGAAGAATCAGGCACTTTTCTGGAGAGATGTACCTGGTGTATCTACCCCTGGTCACTGGATGAGCATTGTCCAGCAGGCCATAAGGCAATCACATAGTCACCTTGACAAGGCGGCCATGGCCTATGCGCTCACCGGAATTTGCGTGAACGATGCTGTAATTACGGTGTTCCGTTACAAATATGTGTACAATAATGTGAGGCCGGTTACTTATATCCGGAATGTAATCGGCGATGCCACCTGGTCTTCATTTATTCCAACGCCTAATCATCCGGAATATCCGGCCGCCCATGGCGTCGCTTCCGCAGCTGCTGCAGAAGGGTTGACGGCTGCTTTCGGGAATATCGGACCCTTAACGGATCATACCTGGGACTATCTCGGTTTCCCAACCCGAACATTTAATTCTTTTCGTGAATTCGCGTTGGATGCAGGCAATTCAAGACTGTATGGCGGCATTCATTATCAGCCTTCCATCAATACCGGTCTCCAGGAAGGAACAACTGTAGGCGATAATGTGGTAAAAGCCCTGTCCCAATTTACGCAGTTTGAAAAATAGACCAATAAAAATTTCATCAGCATTATATAAATTTACCTTTGAAAAAAGGCTGTCCCTGAGGCAGCCTTTTTAGCTTTCAGCAGCCGAATAGAATCGAATGAGATAGACACGACGACTAAATGAAAACCCTTAGTTGCTGCCATTTTTTTTGAGCGTACAATATTTAATCTGTAGACTTCCATCAGGTACTAACAAATTAGTATTATTTTAAAGTATGGTAACGTGAAACAGTAAGTGATTTTGTGCGCATTTTTAACCCTTCATTAGCTCAAAAACAAAGCATGCACATTATCCGTTTTCGGTATGGACTACCTGTTCTGGTTTTCGTCCTTTTTTTTTCCTGTAAAAAAACAACCGTTGAAGGACCTGCGGGACCTCCCGGACCCAATGGCACGGATGGGGCTTCAACAGTAGCGGGAACAGTATATGGGAGAGTTGCACTGTTTGATTCTTTGGGCAAAGCCCAGCCGGATAACAGCGGCGCCACCATTCTTTTTGAAAATACCAATTCGCCAGTTTCCTTTAATTCTGCAGCAGATGGATTTTTTACCTCACCCATTCTATCATCCGGAATTTACAATATCAGTTTTTCAAAACCCGGATATGGCACCATGCGTCTGGTTCATTTTAATCATACCGGAGGACCGAACAGTAGTCAGACCGGTCTAATTGAAATGGGCCAGCGACTATCTTCCTGGTTCGATATCAAAAATCTGGAGGTCGATACGGGCAATCACTACATGAATATGATCATTACACTGGCACATCCGCAAACAATTCCATATTCATGGGGAATCCTATATTTCAGTCACGCCCCCGGCGTGGGAAACGGAAGTAATGATTTCGCCTTCCGCAGTGTTTTTTACCAGTTGACTGATTCCACTATGATCTGCGAGGATTTCAGTTATGATCTCACGGCATACTCGAATCAGTTTAATAGCATGGACTACGTTTATATTTCAGTGGCGCTCGACAATCCTAAATTGTTTACATATACCGATTCATCACGCAACGCAGTTTATCCGGCTGCCGGTAAGCTAAGCAATGAGGTGAAAGTATTTAATAATTTAAAGAACTATTAATGTCCTTATACCGAATTCTGACTTCACTTACTGTATTTTCTGTCATGTCTGTTTTTTCCTGCACAAAAACGGCAGAGGGAACAACAGGTCCTGTTGGCCCCGCCGGTATGGATGGACAATCAGCATCAGGTGGGCGTTCCGGGATTTACGGATATATGCTGCTGGTAAATCAGTTTACCGTAACGGATTCAATCCTTGAAGGCGTAACGGTATCTACGATGATGGGTGATTCTTTAATCAGTACAACCTCGGATAAGACAGGAAAATTCCTTTTACCGGCATTGAAATCCGGGAACTACCGCATAATGTTTAAAAAGAATGGTTATGACTCCATTGGCGCCAATGTAACACATGCCGGTGGCAACGCAGATCAGTTTATAAATATTGTCCAGATGGACGAATCACAAACTACCCAAATTACCGGTCAGACCATTCAACTATTGCCAAGCCCTTTTGATGACGGCACAAAATACATTGATGTGGAAACGACGATTACGGGTCCGCCAATTTTCAGTGCCAAGCGTTTTATAGATTTTTATTTTTCTTCTTCCCGGGACCTAAACAGACAGGACTACCTGTACTATTATAATACGTATACCAGTACTGAACAAGGCAACCAGTTTCTATCTCAGATCTCTTTTGGATCGACAAATATCAATAACACCCGATTTCAGCCGGGAGATACCGTTTTCTTGAAATGTTATATTGTTCCGCCCTATTCGCTGATGAGAACATGGTTTGATACGAATACCTACCAGACGATAAATTACCCTTATGTCGGAGATTCATTACTCAATTATTTTATCTGGACCAACTAATCAAAATGCCAAAAACCATTCTGTATATTATTTTCGCTGTTCTTTTCTTTTGCGCGTGTAAAAAGGAAACGGGGACTGTGGGTCCTGCAGGACCTGCCGGTGCGAATGGTCTGAACGGGAGCCTGTTGGATACAGGAACATTATTTGGAAACCTTGCAGCTTATGATGAATATTCCTGGCCGCTGAACGACTCAAGTGGTGTAAATGTATCCTTGCAGCTGGATGGAACCACGCTTTCAACCACCAGCGACCATTCAGGAAATTATTTCTTTCACGGCCTTCCTGCAGGGACTTACGATCTTGTGTATACGAAACCCGAATTCGGAACCATGAAAGTATTCGGCGTTTCTCATTCGCCCGGCAGCAATCTGAACACAATGGTTCCTGAGGTGTACTTAATACAGACTCCGGTAAAAACGGCTGTTGACAGCATCAGCCTCTTTGCGAATGATGTTTATATTATCTTGACGATTTACCTGGATACATCTTCCCTCAGTTATGTTCAAAGTCAGACCAATTTCGCACTGATGATCAGTAATGATCCCCAGGCAAAACCGGATAATACTACCCTGTCACCCTTATCCCAGTTTATCACGCCGGATGGCCACGGAGCGTACAGTTTTCTTTATGCTATAAACGGTCTTGGTGGTAATAACCAGCCCCACGGGCCCTACTATATTACCGTTGGCACCTATAACCGGATTATTCGGGCCTATAAAAATCCGAATTCCTTTTTTGATCCGGGATTAAGTGCCTACTACGTAGATCCTTCGGACGGAAAATATGTTTACCCGAATGTAAAAATGGGACCTAATACTGTATTGGTGCAATAGAGGGTGTAAAAGCACAGTTATCCATATCATAGGAAATCTTTTGATGAGAAATCAGAAGATAATTGTTGACAATGGGTTAAACCTGACCCCAGGGCTTCTGCATAGTACAGAAACGCCGATCTTATAACGCAAAAAATCGGGAACTTTACTATTGGAAATTTCAAACGTATAAATGACGGATGGAATCCATATGCTTATTAAGTGCGTATTAAGAAAAATATTAATAATCCAGATCTACAAGAGTGCTACCATATTATTTATTGCGATTTTATTTGCAGAATTCAGCTCCGCACAAACAAAGACTATTCGCGGGATTGTTGCGGATTCGGCAACGGGGACGCCTTTACAAAATGTAAGTATCACCCTGAATAACAGCCCAAAGGGCGGGCTTACGGATGCTGCAGGTAAATTTTCGATTACTGTTGGCAACCTCGTTACTACGATCACCTTTAGTTTTACCGGGTACCATACGGTAACCCATACTCTTTCTGCTGAATCAACTCAGGAACTGACGATTTTGCTTTCAAAATCCTACACCACACTGGAGGATGTGGTTGTAAATGCAAAGAAGGGGAAATATAGAAATAAGAACAATCCGGCAGTTGAATTGATCCGGCAGGTGATTGCAAACAAATACAGGAACGGTCCCGGAGCCTATTCTTATTCTTCCTATAAAGAATATGAAAGGACGCAGATGTTTACGGATGGTCCATGGATCAAGGTTACCCAGAACATATTATTAAAAAAGTTCAAATTCATTTTTGAAAATGTTGATACGGTGACTGTTCCGGGTAAAAGACTGAATTCTGTTTATCTGCAGGAAACCCTTTCCAAAAAATATTTCCAAAAGGATCCGGAGAAAAGCAAAAAAATCACTATAGCTCAAAAAACAGTGGACTATGGTGAATATGTTGATATAAAGGGTATACACGGTGCCCTGCTTTATTTGTTTAATGATATCAATATTTATGACAATAATGTCTCCGCATTTACCATGCAATTTGTAAGTCCCATATCGGATCTGGGACCAGCTTTTTACATGTATTTCATCCGTGACACCATCTTTGACAATGGGTCGAAGATTGTCAAATTATATTTCACACCAAGAAATCCGGAAGACCTGCTTTTTCATGGTACCCTTTGGATTACCCTTGACGGATCTTACGCGGTTACCAGAGCAGAGCTGGGGCTGGGTAAGCATGTAAATCTGAACTATGTCAGAAATTTTCAACTCAACCAGGATTTTAAAAAGGGTCCGGGGGAACGTTACTATTTAGCGGAATCAGATATGCTTGCTTCGTTCAGCCCGTTTCCGAAAAGTCCGGGTGCATACGGGGAGAGAAAGTTATCCATTTCGGATTTGTCAGATTCTGCGCTGCCCCAGCAGGTATTCCAGGGGTCCGCAGTAGACAGTTTGTCTGGATCATCTCAACAGACAGCTTCATTCTGGAGCGAAAACCGGCCAGTCCCGCTCAGCCCATCCCAGGCAAAAACTTATTCAAATGCAGACAGCCTGATAAAAATGCCTTCGTATAAAAGACTCATGGATTTCGCAACCTTGTTTTTTGTGGGCTATAAATCAGCCGGAAAATTTGATATTGGCCCCATCCCAACATTTTATTCCTTTAATACTGTCGAAGGACAGAGAATTCAATTCGGGGGAAGAACCAATTACAAATTCAGCAAGCGGTTTTACTTTGATGGCTATCTGGGTTACGGATTTAAAGACCAGCAGTTTAAATATATGTTAACCGGATCCTATTCGTTTAACAACCGGTCTATTTACAGCTACCCGTTCAACTATGTGCAGGCGAGTTATATGCACGATATCAAAAATCCCGGACAGGAGGATATTTTTTCAAACGGCAACACCTTTCTATCCTCGTTTACCCGCGGCTATAGTTCAAACTGGATATACAGTAACATCTTCCGCTTATCCTTTGTGCGGGAATTCGGGAATCATTTTTCCTACATTCTGGGAACAAAATACTGGAGCCAGCAGCCAGCCGGATCACTGGTTTACCTGAAGGAACCATTGCCCCAGCAACTGGATACCATTCCGGAAATCACTACCGGTGAAATTTCCCTTACCCTTCGCTGGGCACCCAACGAACAATTCTTTGAGAACAAAGTAGGCAGACGGGATATTGCCAATAAATACCCGGTTATAACCTTTCAGTACTCAAAAGGTATCGAAGGTCTGTATGGTGGCGAATACAGCTATGATGCTTTTCATCTCAGATTGAGCAAACGTATTTTTACTTCACCTATTGGTTTCTCTGACGCCAGACTGGATGCAGGTTACTTATCAGGAGTCCTCCCATTCCCTTTACTAATTATCCCGCCGGCGAACAGGTCCTATTTTTATAGTTTTAATGCTTACAACCTCATGAATGTGCAGGAATTTGTAGCTGATCATTATGCCGGCCTGAATATTGACCATTATTTCAACGGTTTCTTTTTCAATAAAATTCCTTTTTTAAAAAAGCTAAGACTTCGTGAAGTTATAGCAGGCAAAATATTGTACGGTGGTTTGCGAAGCGAAAACAATCCGAACGAGAACCCCAATCAAATGCTCTTTCCCACAACCAATGGGGTCACTTCCACCTTTGCGTTGACCGGCCAGCCTTATGTAGAAGCCAGTGTTGGGATTTATAATATTTTTTCTTTTATCAGAATAGACCTGATCAAACGATTTACTTATCTGAATCACCCTAATGTTTCGAAATTCGGAGTACTGGTAAGCAGTAATTTTAGTTTTTAGTACGACTGGGATTGACCCGGTTTTAATTCCGGCCAAACTTCACAGATGTTTATTCTTTATCGGTTAGCTTTCCCATTAGTCTTTGTATAAAACCCTTTTCAGCAGGAGAGCCTGTAAGTTTGAGTGTTGACATAAAATATTTTTTTGCCAAAACATGATTACCTTCTGCAGAATAAATTCTTCCAAGGCTGGCATGCAGAATATAATACTGGTTGAAAAAAGGCTTTGCCTCAAGCCTGTGAAGTATTATAAGCGCTTCCTTCCTTTGCCCCGCATAGTATAAAGCAATAGCATAATTCAATTCAACAAACGGATTGGAGTTGATTTTTAGCAGGTAACTATAAAGCAGGGTAATATTCTTCCAGTCAGTAGTAGCAAAACTTTCCGCGCTGCAGTGCATACCGGCGATAGCGGCTTCATAGTGGTATGATGACTTCATTTCCACCTCCGATAACTCCAAATGGAAAAATGCCAGTTGTATGAGTTCCCTGTTCCATAGCGTCCTGTCCTGTTCCTCCAGGTCAAGCAGTTCATCATGGGGTCCAAAACGCGCCTTGAACCTTGAGGCATTAAAAAGCATTAATGCATATAGTGCAAATGTTTCCTTATTGCCGATTGTACTTTTTAAGAGGGCACGCGTCATCAATAACCCTTCTTCACATAATTCTTCCCTTATCAGTTCCTTACCCCAGGAAGTTTTATAACCTTCATTAAAAATGAGGTAAAGTATCTTATGAACAGTATGCATTCTCGATTCCAATTCTTCGGCCCGGGGTTCGAAGAAAAGAATTTTTTCGTCCTTTATTTTTTGCCTTACCCTAACCAATAATTTATCAATACCGTCAACCGTCATTCCAAGAATATTTGCAATGGCCTCCACTTTCAGGTTAACCACATATTTTAAGGTGATCACAACCTGAACCTTTGGAGAAAGATCAGGATGGGCGCAGGAAAATAATAGAATCAGTTGCTGGTCATCTAATGGAAGTTTTGATAAGACAGGATCATTCTGGTGAATCACTTCATCAATGATCAGTTTGCTGAACTTTTTGCTTTCTTTTATATTATTCAGTGCTTTGTTTTTACAAACCTGGAATAGCCATCCGGCGGGATTGTCGGGTAAACCATTTTTTCTCCAGGATAAGATTGCGGCAGAAAAGGAATCCTGTACGAGATCTTCCGCAGCCTGGAGGTCAATGGCATTGGAGAAACGAAGCAATGAAGAAACCATTTTTCCAAAATGGCTTTTATACAGTTGATCGGTTGCAATTTGGACCTCATCCATCAAGAAACGCATTGTTTACAGTCATTATGGGCCTCACTTCCAGTATCATTTTACCCTGCATCACCATGGGACAGGTCTGTGCAATGGAAGCTGCCTGTTCGATGTTTTCCGCCTGCAGGAACATGTATCCGCTGATGCCTTCTTTGGCTTCAATAAATGGGCCATCAGAAAGTACATCTTCACGACTCACATATTTTCCATTTAACACCAATGGCTCGCCACCCGCATAGTTCCCAGATTCTGCAAGTGATTCCACCCATTTCATCATCATACGCATGTTTCTGTAGCGACCTTCATCACCGAATTGTTTCAGCATTTGTAAGTCCTCCCGTACAATTAATAAAAATTTTTCCATAAAATAAAGTTAACTGGTTTTGTTTTTAAGTTGCTGTTAATGGAGATCTTATCATTTAAGACAGGTTTGGTTTTCCATTCCGTACTATTTCCACAGATTTATTTTTATATACAGATTTTTTGTCCGGATTCCGGATATCCCATTGTCTTAATATTATGAAACAACTTAAAATCCTGCGCCTCCTGGCAAAAAATTGCCGGCAGACTTTGTCGTTTATAGTTATTTTATTGGTTGGCACTCAGTGTTTTGGTCAGAATTCTGCTGACTGGAAACTGGAAAGAATGCCGGCCCATTTGGAAACGGATTTTGCCTTAAGTTCATTACCTCCCCGTCTTAGAGATGGTGCGACGGTATACCTGCTCGATCCGAATAAAGGATAAACATATAGAGGCCCCGCAAGAGCAGGCATTTCCTATATGTTATGTCCCATAAACCGCGGTGTTGTTGATAAAGAGGTAATTAATAAAGTGATGCCACACTATATGTTTTATGCTCCGGAAGTAGAGAATAAGGATATTGGAGGTATAGAGGATGGTGGTCATAGCCCGTTTGCAGTAAATAGCGGGGATTTCTTAGATAAAGAACATTCCATTTTTAATTTAATCATAGTTCCCGTAGGCGAAACCGAAAAAGAAAAAATTATAGAAGGGAATAAAAATCTTTTGGAGAGATTAGCAGCATATAAGCCTTATTTTAAAATTGATGCAAATGTCAACGGGATGGAGCATCATCATTAATCGGAACTGCACGCAGCTAATTGCCTGATCAAAAAATAAGGCTACCTTTCCTCGTACACCTTAAACCTATCATTTTATGGCAAACATTTCTTTTGGGAAGAATACTTTCGGCAGAGTTTTTATTTTAGTTTCTTGTCTGAATGGATTAGCAGGTTTTAAGCAATGCGACGCTCAATCTATCGTAGGAAAATGGAAACAGATCTCCGGTAAAATGTATTGCAGTGCGGAAGCGGTAAAAAATTCCCATGGGCATATGCAGGAAATAATGGACATGCAGAAAGTAGATGCAGTGGACGAGTTTAAATCAGATCATACACTCACGGAAACAATCACAACAGGTACAACAAAGACCAGCAATTCGGGTACATGGACGATGACTGGCAAAACGGTAACGATTACGATAACCGGACATCCACCCATGAGCGGAATCGTGTCGGATACAGATAATACACTAATTTATACCGTAGAAATGCCTAAATCCGAACATATGCAGGTCATTAAAAGGCAATGGACCTACTCAAAAGTTTAATTCTCCCTGTCAGGCCATTTTCAAATTGGTTTCTAAAGCAGGAGCATAATATACACCGATCGCAGCAACAATTATACCTCCGATGATATCATAAAAGTAGTGCTGCCCGATACTGATCACAGACCAGCAAATCAAAATAAACCAGGTCCATAAAATGGATTTTAAAAACAATTTCCTCCTGAGAGCCAGGTAAAATGCTGCGGTAAAGGCATTGGCGATATGTAATGATGGGAAACAATTGTTTTTTACATCGAGCGAATGTACCATCCTGGAGATAAAGTAATGTGTATGTTCCTCGCTGGAATAGATGGCATCAGGCATGTGCGTCGGGAAGAAAAAGAATATGCATGAAGCCATTAGTGTATTTAAGACAATTGCTATGGCGCATTGTAAAGCATCGCCTTTACGATTACTTATTATTGAAATAAGGAACATACCATAGAATGAAATGTATATGTAAGCAAACGCAACATGAAAATCGATACGACGATCGATAAAAGTCAGCGGCAATTCTACGGCTTTAAATGGAGTCGCATAGTTCACCCCATAATACAGGATGATCAGTAAGCCCAGGGTTACAATGAAATATAAAATTTTGGTAGCCAAAGCTATTCTTTATTGAGCTGATGGTCTTTCTGTTGCCGCTAAAGCATCACTTTCCTGAGATGCAGATATGTCGCTTAACAGGGGTGAAGGTTCATGAGTTAACTTCGGACCCTTCCATAAACGCAGGTAATTCCTCAAAAAACTAATTCGGCCACTACCTTTTGTAACATAATTGGAAAGGTATATCCAGGGAACCTTCGGGTTCTGGTGATGCGCCAGGTGCAGGTTGAAATTCAGGTAAATCCATTTTAGCCTCGATGAGATCCTGAGGTTATGGGCGCCATTGATAATATCCCTGGGACTGAAAGCATGATTTACATAGTTCTGGGATGACCATAAAAATCCATGCATGACAAATAACGTGAGCCAGGCGGTCAGGCTGAGACCGAGTAAGTAAAAAACAGTAACCTGGAATAGAATGACCAGAATGCTTTCCCATCGTGAATGCAAAACCTTATCCTTACGGTCACTTCCCTTTAAAAAGCCGCCTATTTCTGTTTGCGAATAGAAAAATCGCGTATAAATCAGGCGGGGTGCAAAAGCGTATAACAATACCGCCAGCCACATGGAAAAATATCCCAGACCGATCATCATTCCATATAAAGTGCCATATTTTTTAATTCTTTCCTGGTTTTCATAATAGAGGTCCCACATTTCCTCGTCTGTCCGGTTCTTTTTATGGTGCTTTAAATGGCAGTGTTTAAAAAAAGTGTAGGGGGCAATGAACAGGGTGGAGAGCCAGCGGCCCATCATATTATTTACTTTTTCGTTTGAGTGGATGATACCATGTTCCGCTTCATGGATAAGTGAATAAACCGGTACCATATTAACGGCAAAAAGAAAGCCGCATAACAAAACCCATCCATAGTGATTCACATGGGAAGCCGTCCAGAGCAGTAAAAAGTACACCAAACTGCATATAATAGTTACTGTCAGATTTACCCGGGCAGGCACTTTGTAAGGTTTTGTATGCATATTGAAATACGTATTATTTATTAAGGGTATAAGCGGCCACTTTTCCGTATACAAAAGAGCGGTCTTTAAACTGAATATCCCTGCTTAACACTTCATCTTTTACTATAATGTTTTTGAGATCTTCCGGAACTTCGCGTGGTATCATCAGGTTCCGGAAAATGATACGGGAAGATTTAGAACCTGTTCTGGATACAGAAGTAAATAGGCGACGTGTATCTTTTTCGCTCATCAGTTCACAGATATTGGACAATGCAAAACAGTTGATGCTTTCATCAGGCATCGTATCCAGCCACACCTGTGCTTCAGCAGTATTAAATTTTATCCGTTCTATTCTGGATTTTATCGTTTCATAATTTTCTTTTTTCAGATAGGCGGGCACTTCGTTTTCACTTTGATACTTTCCAAAAAGATACAATGACAAAAAATAATTGTCTTTGATCGGTATATCTCTGAAGGCTTTTTTCGAACGGTTATAGAAACTATCTGCAAAGGACTTACTTCCATCGTCAAAATGAAAATAGTCCGCCACCAGCCCACGACGGGCGAGCATTCTTTTGTTGAAAATAACCTTGAATAGATTATAAAAACGTTTTGTATTCCACACCTGGTCATAGTATTGTTCCTGCTCTAACCCGGATTTTTCTGCAAATAATTTTTGCACCCTGGCTTTACCCTGTAACAGGGTCATAAATTTACCCGCTACCCGGATAAATCTTTCATATTTCCCATTCATGAAAAAGCCTTCCTTTAATACCCTGTGCCGGCGGGCCCAGAATGCCCGGGCTTCAGTTCCCAGGAACGGCTCTATTTTGTTATATAATGCTGCGCGGTTGTTGGATTTCTTTATGCCGGAAAAGGTAATGAATTCGTCAAATTCCAATGCCTTTATGGCGGCAATTTTCAAATCCAGTATATAGGACTGCGCCGGGTTTATGTCAATGCTATAAATGACGGCTGGGTCAAACAATAGAAAGCCCAATACGTTACAAGCCCCGGAAGTAATGGCAAATACCGATTCACCGCTTTTGATTTTCAGTGCGGCCTGGTCAGACTCGGGGTCCTCCCAATTGTGGGTAAAAACCAACTTGAATAAAGGCACCTGGTTTTTAACTTCTTCCATATCCTGATTTTAAATTCTGTTACGGGCCCTGTTCACCATAGTCCTCTTGCATTGTAAAATGGTGCTAAAACGATTCCGTGTTTTACACTCAGGGCATAGATATCTTCCATCTTTTCCGTTGTAATATTTCCCTTCGCTGAGGAGTAGTTTTCATATTTTTTTTCAAAGGCCAGCACCATGGCCTCCAGTATACAGCCATGCATGATATGAGGGGCATCATAATAGTACATGCTTTTGGAATAGTCAGGTCTGAAGTCATATCCGCAGCTCACCTGTCCCATACCTCCGTGAAACAGATGGACGTTTTTGTTGCCGGCGATATGATGCTCCAGATTTTTCGGATACCCGGCATCGCAGATTAAGATGTTCTTTTTAAAGTGATCCAGTTTGATACCTGATGAACTGGCTGCAGATATGATGATATCGGCTTCAGGCAGCATATCCCGCAGGTTAACGGAATATCGCAGGTTTATCTTTTCATTCACCAGCTCCCTCGACATTTTGGTGAGGCGCTGAACATTTCTTGCACATAGGAGCAGCTTATTGGCCCTGCTTTTTAAATACTGGGAACAGGCCGTTCCAATATCTCCGGTAGCTCCGATAATTAAAACATTGGACTGGCTGAGATCAATACTTAGCTGTTCAGCAGCTTTTTCAATTCCTTTTACGATAAATGCTGCGGTAAGCGTATTGCCTGTGGTGAATTTAGTTTCACCTGTTGCAAAGTAATCCAGGTTTCCCTCCAATACGATAGAGGTGAATCCGCCAAGCGTTACTATTTTAAATCCCAGTTTTTTTGCCCTGGAGATCGCGGTTATCACTTTGCTGATGTTCGTTCTGATAAATTGTGTATACAGTTTGTCCGGATCAATAAAGGTTTCAATATAGGCGCCGTTTATTTCAGAGCCTGTTTTCGACCTGACTTTTACTTTAAACAGTACGCTGGAAGGAATAAAAGAATAGATGTCCCTGATTTTTTCACTGCTAAGATTGCCCGGTCCGGTATTGCGGATACTGTTTACCATGGCAGATATATTCTGCCAGCTGTCCTGATGTCCTATTGCGGCGAAGTCTATGCCGGGAGACGTGCTATCCATACAACTGATTTTTCACCGGATATCCCGATATTATCCATTGCTTCTGCATACAGGGACAGGGCATTACCCCGCAGGCTCACCACGTCAAGCCCCACATGATGGAGTGCACCTTTCATGCATTCTCCGTTACATACGCCACAATGTCCCCGCAGATCCGTTGTTGCTGTAAACTCCGCAAGTATGCTCATACAATTAAAATGTATTTCTTCGAACTTATTTTCAAAGGCGGATGGATCTTTTTTCAGTTCGGCCCTGAGAATATCGGAAGAATGTTCCAGGTGTTCCTTTTCCTCTTCCCCAATACGGAGGAATAAATCACCCGCTTCACCGCCCAGGGCAAGGCCTACGTCGTTATACATCGAAATGGCGAAGGATTCAAGCATAACTTCCTGTATGATCAGGCAGGCGGTAAAGTCTTTTTTACGGGCGTAGGACAGGAATTGATGGCGCACATTTCTCCAATATTCACCTGACATATTCACATTTATTTTCAGTTTTCTTTTTTTTGCATAAGCCAGGAATCCCTCAGCATGCATTCTTTCGCTGTTGGCATGTTCCACGGCCTCCATTTTTTCATGCGGATCTTCAATGGTTTCTGCCAGTGAGGCAAAATTGGACATACCGATGAGTTCACCGGTAATAGCCTGGGAGAATATATCCGAAATCACATTGAATTCTTCCAGGGTCATGTCTGCTGTTTTTACCAATTCCATTTTATTTAGATTTTAGGTGAAAGAAATCAGGTATTTTATACAAGTGAATAATCTTCAAAAGGAATCCCGCCTGTCACTTTTTCAATCAGGGTTCTGTTGTCTTTAATACTCAGCAGCATGCCGACCGAATAAAAACTCATTTTAAAAAGACCGGAAAAACATTTGTGCATGGGGTCTTTTTCGTGCAGGCCCAGGGACACAAAAGAATAAGATTTATTATAGACGATATTCCGGGCCCGGTTGATCAGTAATTTCACCAGTTTTTTTTCGCAATGATCCACTGCCAGGTATTTTATATATAACATGCCCACGGGTTTATGCAGAGAAGGCATTTTTGAAAAACCCAGGGGCTGGCTGAAAGCGTCTAAAATCTTCATCAGCAATTTGAGGTTCGGGGAAAGTTTCAGCACGACGTTTTGTTTCATGGTCATAGTATCTGACAAACACATCGCTGCAATGATCCTGGTTTCGTCACGGATTGTAAATATTTGAGTTTCTTCCAGGTTTTTACTGGTAATTACATGCCCCAGCGCATATTGACTATAATGCCTGTTCAGAAAGGATATCAGTTCTTCATCCGGCATTTGTTCCTGAATTTCATTTACAGGATCCGGAAACTTTTTTTTCCTGCCAACGAACTGGTGAATTTTAAAAATGCCAATACTGTCAAAGTCGGGGATACTGGGTCTGTTCTTAAAGAAGCTGAAAGGTTTGCTGTTTCCCCTCGACACATTCAGAAAGGCCAGATCAGCACCCCGGGGTACGATATCATTTGCGAGTTCATTGCACAGTTGTAAACCAATACCGTTATTTCTGTGTGTTGTTGCCACTTTGAAGTCACCGATATAGTATAGGGGTAAGACCTGTTCACCGACCCATACCTGCTGAAGCGAAACACAAAGCGATCCGATGATTTTATTATCATCCAGGGCAATAAAGACCCTGCTTTCACCCCGCCTGTCCAGCAACCTAAAAAAATCAGGGTTGCGGTCAATACGTAATCCGGTTTGTCCCATCATGCCGGTTGAGGCGGTGAGTTCAATCAGCTGCTGATTGTCTTCTCTTGTGGCCAAACGGTAAGTAATCATTTTGATGACGGGGTTATTTGGATAAAATGGCAACCGGTTGCCCGTTATTATTCATCGTATGTAACAGGGTTTCAAATTTTTCTCTTGAATATTTATCGAATGCTCCTTTTCCGGAGAACCTGCTCAGTTCCTCAAAATTGGCCTTGCCCTCATACCGGCTATTATCATGATAATAGCCGTTGCCGACCAGGAAATAACTATGACTCATACCGTTAGCAGGAGAAGAATGGACAGTAAACTCAAGATCCAGCCTCTGTGGACCTTTCACGTAAATACCTGTATGGTCACTTTTTTTGTCTACAGGCACTGAAACATTGTCGGGGTTTACGAGTGAAATCCTGCTGGCGGCAATGAGTTCGTCCTGGTATGCTTTGTTCACAGAGAAGTCCATCGCCGCATAGTCGAGGTCCCAAAACATATATGTGGTCTGCAGTCTTACCTGGATATCGCTGCTGTCTTTAAATTCCCCGAGATCCAGATTCATGATCAGGTCCCGTCCGGATGAAACGCCGGCTGTTGGAAAATAATCAACGTATTTCCAGTCATCCTTGTATTTTACAGAAACCAGCAGGGGCAGGTATTGATCCAATTCGCAGCGCATTACCTGCGCAGGGTCCGCATGATCTTTTTTCACGATCAGGCTTGGATAGTAGTCACCGTATAATGATTTAAACTGGTTGAAGAGGTAATAGGACCAGGCCGAGTTTCTTGCATTCACAATCAGTTTTCCGCTGGTAGCATTATGGGGTTTCCTGAAACTGAGCGTTATATCGCTGCTGTTTCTTTCCCCCGTTTGATTGGTAAAAGAATAATACAGGCCATCCCGGGTTGTAATTGTTGAACGGATATCCTGATCATTACCAGCCATCGCATGGACGG
This sequence comes from uncultured Bacteroidota bacterium, assembly GCA_963766585.1. Lineage (GTDB taxonomy): Bacteria > Bacteroidota > Bacteroidia > Chitinophagales > Chitinophagaceae > Puia. Next base: position 1,834,628 of record CAVYAV010000003.1, on the reverse strand, counting down.
GTTGAACGGGTTCGCCAAATACCAGGATTTTCCCATTCCTGTCAATCAGTACATGGTCGGTTTCTTTATGGCTAACCTGCATCAGCTGAACCTTGTTCACCAGGATATCCTCCTCATCCTTTCCTTTGATGGTAAGCCGGATTTTATCGGCGCTGAGCTGTTCCAGGCTAAGCGGCATATAATCTGTTCTTTCCAGCGAAGCCGCAATGGCCCCGCTGTACAGCGTTCCCTGTGATTCAAATTGATTTTGATCCGTCAGGTATACCTGTGGACTGCAGTGGGCAGTATTGGCGGTAGTATAGGTAGTTTTAGGACCGCCTTCTGACCCAACTGCAATAATCCCAACAACAACTGCAGTGGTCAGGGTAACGCCAACAACGCTTAATATCGTGGCACGGGTTGTTCTTGCTTTATCGAGTTGATAAACATCAATTCGTGTAAAATCCTTGAGCGGAATATGCACCAGTGCAGTGTCAGCAATCGGGTTTTGGGAATATAGATGAACTTCATACAGAACAAAATCCTTGTCCTTCACTGGAAATGGGTTGGCACCTGTCGTAGAAGGATGCTCATGCAAATTGTGATTTGCGTCCAGGGGGCCTGGTTTGGCGGTCAGGGTCTCATCTGAGATTTTGATATTGTTTAATGCATATTGCCTGTCATGGCTCAGGTCATGCAGTATGAAATATTTTTGCGCAACGATGAGTTTCACCAGGGTTGCGGAATCGATATGCTGGGTTGAATTGGTCGAATAAAAATTCCTGAAGCAACTGCTGCATATCAGGGTAATGACAGCGATACTCAGAAAGGCAGCATAATGTATATTTCTGAAGAAACTGGTCGGAGAGTTAAGCAGGCGGGTGGCTGGAATGGGAGTCTGTGCCATGTAGATCAGGGTTTAGTTGAACAAATGATGATTCAGAAATCCTAAATATCACAGGATCATCATGCTAAATTGCTCCCTAAAAATATCCGCATTCAGAAGGGGAACCTAATTGATATTTGCAGGAAGTCAGACAAAGAATGCAAATTCTACTAACGCGCTGGTACCACCGCCGGGGTATTGAAAATATTTACTTATTTGCATTGTTGCTGAAGGAATTTTAGCAATTTCTGCAAAACTCAGTTGTCGGGTTTGCACCAATTACTGAAAGGCGGTCAATTTTTTTGTACACACCAGGTGGTCATACACCGCATATTTTGAACATTGGTGGTTTTAATGGGCTCGTACAATTCCCCCAGTTGGCTTGTATACTTTACAAGTATTTCCTCGTTTACCAGAAATCGCTCGGAGCCATCTGGTATTAAATACCGCCTGTTGCCCATTGGCCTGACCAGTTTTTCCAGGCCAATATCGGATGCCAGTCTCGCAAAAAAGTAACCGCCTGGTGTTAAGACCCGGAACATGGACTGGAGCATTGCGTTAAAATGCTGTTCATCCCTTGCAAAGTGAAGTACAGCATTACAAATAATCAGATCAAATATCGCGTTTTCATAGGGCAGGTTTTCTGCGCTGCAAACCTCAAAGTTTTTTAAGGAATTATTTGGAGCGAGCCCGGCTGATAATTCTTTAACGGTTTCCACAGCCATCGGATCGGGATCGATACCAAATACCTCATGTCCATTGCGCAGGAAATAATAAAGATTTCTTCCGGCACCACACCCAACATCAAGCACCTTTTTTGTTTTATCGTATCGCCCCTTCAGTAACTGGTCAAAAAGGTAGATATCAATATTGCCATATATCTCCCGGAGATTATTATACATATGAAGTATTTGATAGTGGAAGTTGCTAATTTATAGCTTTAGCCAGAGTTTTGATTTCAGCTGATGGGAAATATTAAAGACGCCTGATCAAAACCACTTATGATTCGTTCTATTCAGAACGCAGGCTGGTAGTCGGGTTCGCGATGGCTGCTTTTATTGCCTGGAAACTCACGGTCAGGATGGTGATTAATAGTGCACCCATGCCGGCCGCGGCAAAAATCCACCAGGATATTTCGGTCCGATACTGATACCCTTGTAACCAGTTATGCATAAGTTTATAGGCAACAGGCACGGCGATAAAACAGGATATTATCACCAGCACCACAAAATCTCTGGATAGTAGCTGCCAGATGCTGGAAATAGATGCCCCTAATACTTTTCTGATTCCAATTTCCCTGGCGCGCTGCTCTGCAACAAAACTGGCAAGTCCAAATATGCCCAGACAACTGATGAAAATGGCGAGTGTGGCAAAAATGGCAGAAAGGTTACTTATTTTTCGTTCGGCAGAAAATTTAAGGGCATAATCCTCATCTACAAATTTGTATTGAAAAGGAGCTGCCGGAACCATTTTCTTAATAATTATTTCCATTTTGGCCAGCGCCGAATTCATACTCAGATCCGGGTTTATTTTTACATACATATGCCCAAGATGGTTTAGGTTTTTTTGCAACCAGTAGAAACCCATTCTTACCGGCTCATATGGAGACTCGGCTACGATATCATCCACCACGCCAATAATCTGACGTTTTGTTCCATCCGCATCGAAGCTGATAAATTCTCCGACAGGATTTTTCAAACCAAGGTATTTGGCTGCAGATGTATTGATAATGACGGCCGAAGAATCCGTGCCATAATCTGTGGAGTAGTCTCTTCCCTGCCTGATCTTCCAGTGAATGGTTTTACCAAAATCTTCATTTACCCAGGTGACCGAAAACGAAGATTCAGAACGGGGGTCTTTGCCTTTCCAGCTAAAACCACCCCAATTGTCCCAGATATCTGTAACGGGACTGGATGAAAAACCGGCCTCGCTGACGATGCCGTTTGCTAATAAAGCTTCTTTAATGGCCGATTTATTATCCCGGAAATTAGGGTCAGACATTTTAACTTCTACCAGGCTTTCCTTCTGGTAACCAACCGGCCGGTTTTGGGCAAACCTGATTTGCCGGTAAACAACCACAGTTCCGATAATTAATACAACCGAAACCGTAAACTGTATAACCACTAAAGCTTTGCGTGGATAAGATGCAAATTTTCCCAATCGAAGACTGCCTTTTAAAACTTTTATCGGCTGAAAAGACGAGAGGTAAAGTGCGGGGTACATACCCGCCAGCAATCCGGTGACGAACAAAAAAGGGACCGTCAAAAACCAGAAATAGAAATTCGTAACCGGTAGTCGGACATTTTTTTCGGTAAGCGCATTAAAAAGCGGAATGGAAATAATGGTTAGGAAAATGGCGATAACAAATGCCAGTAACACCACAAGGAAGGATTCACTCAAAAATTGAAAAATCAATGAACGTCTCAAAGAACCCATCACTTTCCGCACACCCACTTCCTTGCTTCTTTTTTCTGACCTGGCCGTGCTCAGGTTCATGAAATTGATACAGGCAAGTAATAAAACAAAAATGCCCACTATGCCAAAAAGCCATACATAGGTTATCCGCCCGCCGACAGGATACCCCTCTTTGAATTCTGAAAAAAGCCACCATTTTTCCATTGGGTAAAGCCAGAGAGCCAGATGATATGTTTTCGCACCATTAGCAAAATCAGGGGGGGCATCTTTTAAATAGAGATTTTGAACAGCAGCATTAGCCTGTTCAAGACTTACCTGGTCGATGGTTTGTATATAGATGAAGAATGATGTATGACCCCAGTTGTCTTCATTGGCTTTTATATCGGGATTATTGGCAATCAGGTTTTCATAGTTGGCAAAAAACTGAACATCACCCAACATTGAATTTTGTGGCGGGTCCTGATATACCCCGGTTACCTTGGTATTGTAAAAGTTATTTAATTTGATTTGTTGATTGATGGGGTTGGTCTCACCAAAAAGGGCTTTAGCGGTTGATTCCGAAATGATAATGCTTTGTAAGTCGTTAAGACTTGCGGCACTCCCTTCCAGCATTTTTAATGAAAACATATCAATAATTCCAGTCTCGATAAACTGCCCTTTTTTTACCACCGTACTATTGCCGATTTTCAAGTCAAAATCCCGTGCTCGCTGGGCTAAAACGACATGTTTGAATAAATGCCCATAATTATTTCGTAAAACCTTTACCATCGGTTGTGGCAGGTAAACCGAATTATTGGTTTCACGACTCAGTGGTTCGGTATAACGCCTGCTTACTTGTGCAATATGCGGGTAGTTCTCAAATGAATGATTATAACTCAGTTCGTCATATACCCAGAGCCCGATCAGCAAAGCCACAGTAATACCTACGGCCAGGCCACCGATGTTAATAGCGCTATACCCTTTATTTCTTTTGAGATTGCGCCATGCGATGACAATATAATTTCTTAGCATAATTATTTTTTACCGATTTAGTATTGCCTGAAGATCGTTTTGTAATCCAAATCGCCGAAATTTCATGCCGGGGATTATGCTATTGATTTACAGAGATATACTAAACTCTCATGGGTTGTGTTGTTCGCTTTCGATACATCGGGTGTATCGGATTCTTTTTTTGGTTATCTTTTGATATTCTAATAAAACAGTCTGCACGCTATGAAGGGTTTGATGATGGACTACCAGCTCACGATTCCCGCTATCCTGCGGAGGGCGGAAACCCTGTTTGGGGGAAAAGAAATTGTGAGTTGCCTCCCGGATAAAAGTATTCATCGGTACAATTACCGGTCATTTGCCATACGTGTGAAAAAATTAGCCGTCGCACTTCGGCGGCTGGGTATTCGGGAAGGCGATCGGGTGGCTACACTGTGCTGGAATCATTACCAGCATCTGGAAGCCTACTACGCCGTTCCCTGCATCGGGGCTGTCGTACACCCGCTCAATCTTCGGTTTAGCCCGGATGACCTGAGTTATATCATTAATGAAGCCGAAGATAAAATCCTCATTGTTGATCAGTTACTTTTACCCGTATTTGAAAAATTCAGATCTGCTGTAAACCTTTCGCGGGTGATCGTAATTCCTCAAATGGAAAGACCCCTGCCAAAAGAGTATTTAAACTATGAAGATGTACTGGGCAGCGGCGAAGAGGTTTTATTCGAATCCTTTGAAGGCGATGAAAACACTGCGGCCTTCATGTGTTACACTTCCGGAACAACGGGAAAACCGAAAGGGGTTTTATATTCCCATCGTTCGATCGTACTTCATGCCATGTCTTCCATGCTCAATTGCTGCGGCATCAGCTGCACGGAACAGGACGTGGTGCTGCCCATTGTTCCCATGTTCCATGCCTGCGCCTGGGGTTTCCCATACAATTGTGCGCTGGTCGGCGCAACGCAGGTTCTTCCGGGCCCAAATATGGATGCGGATACTCTTCTTCATTTACTCGAAGCGGAAAGCGTAACAGTGACGGGAGGGGTGCCCACGGTGGTCCTGAATATCCTGAACAAGCTGGACAATGATCCGCATAAATACAAACTTTTCCTGCGAACCATCGTGATTGGCGGATCGGCGATGCCACGCTTTTTAGTGAAGGCATTCGACGAACGCTATGGCATTAAAGTGCTGCATACCTGGGGCATGACAGAACTTTCTCCGCTGGGAGTTACATCAGTTATGCCCGGAAAATTTAAAAATGCCTCCAAAGAAGAACAATATGACCATGCCATGAAACAGGGCCTGCCTGTTCCGTTGGTAGAGATCCGGGGGCGAAATGAAGAAGGACTCATACCCTGGGATGCAATCACAATGGGCGAACTGGAAGTGAGGGGTCCATGGGTGGCGTCTGCTTATTACCGCGACAGCGAATCACTGGGAAAATTTACTGCTGATGGCTGGCTGAAAACCGGCGATATAGCTACGATCGACGAAGATGGATTCATTGAAATCAAAGACCGGAGCAAGGATCTTATAAAATCGGGTGGTGAATGGATCAGTTCTGTTGCACTGGAAAATGCATTGATGGAGCATTCTTCGGTGCTCGAAGCCGCCGTGATTGGCATTCCGGATCAGAAATGGATGGAACGACCCTTTGCCTATATAGTACCAAAAGAAGGACGGACTATTTCGCCGGATGAACTCAGGGAATTTCTATCAGGGAGGTTCGCTAAATTCTGGATCCCTGATGGATATGCGTTCATTGCTGTGATACCCAAAACTTCTGTAGGCAAATTTTCAAAAGCTTCGCTCCGTGAGAAATATTACCAGGACCTCAAATAATCAGTCGTTGATTGCCTGGTACACCAATGGTTTGAATTGTTTATCGGTATCCGCAACATGTGGTCCCCAAATTTGCCGGTATATGATCACGAGCATGTCCTCTTTGGGATCCACCCAGTAAGAAGTTGAAAATACGCCGCCCCAGGAATAGGTACCTGCCTGGCTCGGCCCCAGCCTGCTCCCATTTTCGGTGATGAGCGCAAAATTGAACCCGAATTTATTTTCAGACATAATACCATTGAGGTTTACATACAGATCGCCAATCTGATTGGTGGTCATCATGCGTATCGTGTTATGCGCTAAAAAACGAACGCCATTATAGGTTCCGTCGTTTAATAACATCTGGAGGAGAATCGCATAGTCGTAAACGGTAGATACCAAACCGCCACCACCGGAAAAATAATCCGTTTTGATCAGTGGGTAATTCATGTCCAGGTATCCGCCGAATACTTTTGCCTGTTTTTTTATGGCTCCTGTAGAATCCTGCTGAAAGAAATTTACCAGTCTCGGTCCTTTTTCAGCAGGCAGATTAAAATAGGTATCCTTCATACCCAGGGGCGTGATAATCCGCTTCATGAAAAATTCTTCCAGCGACATACCCGACCATATTTCAATCAGGTATCCCAGTACATCCGTATTTAATCCGTACATCCATTTTTCACCGGGTTGAAAGAAAAGTGGCAGCGTGCCCAGGCGGCTCATTACATCGGAAAGTTTTTGACTGTTTACTCCCACGCCACCCGATATAGCCGCTTTTGCATAAACGGCATTTTCCTGCGGTGTGCCAATGGCCGGATATCCGAGTCCCGATACATGCGTAAGCAAATCGCGAATAGTGACCGCCCGCTTAGCCGGAACGGTGGTATAAGTTGTGTCTTTGAAACTGAAAGTATTTAAGACCTGTTCGTTAGCGAAGGAAGGGATGTATTTCGAAACCGGATCATCAAGCGAAAATTTTCCTTCTTCCCATAATATCATGGCGGCAACAGTTGTAACAGCTTTGGTCTGGGAGGCGATGCGAAAGATTCCATTCTTAACGAGTGGCGCTTTCGTTTCCATATCGTTGTACCCATAGGCCTTATAATAAACAATTTTTCCCTTGCGCGCGATCAGGGCTACAGAACCGTTTACCCATTTCTTTTTAACCCAGTCGCTCATGCCTGAATCCAGGCGCTTTAACCGTTCGGCAGAAAATCCGCCGGCTTCCGGAGCGGCTATCGTTAACACTTTGGATTGTGATTGTGCAGTGTTTGTGTTGGCGATAAATACAAATAAAATGAGCAGCGGCATTACGAAACGATTCATGGCAGAGCAATTATATAGTGAATATAATAAAATAATGGAGTCCCTGATCAGGGGCAGTCTGTGGGTTCCTGTTTTTTTGTTTAACTTTCTATAATCAATGTTCGCGTACATTTCAGTGATGAAAAACGAGAGTAAAATCACCTACAATGAGACTAAAAGGGAAAACCGCCCTGATCACCGGCGGAGCTAACGGAATTGGACTGGCTACCACCGAAAGGTTTGCCAAAGAAGGGGCAAAAATTATTATGTGGGATTTGTCTGATAAGGGGAATGAGGTTGCGGAACGATTAAAAAAGCATGGAAGCGAGGTCCTTTTCCAAAATGTATCGGTCACGGATAAAGAAGAAGTCGTAAAAGCGGTTGCAGAAGCCCATAAGCATTTTGGACGTATAGATATTTTAATCAATAATGCCGGTATCACGAAAGACAGGACCCTGCTTAAGATGTCGGACGAAGAATGGGATGATGTGATTGCAGTAAACCTCACCGGCGTTTTTAATTGCACGCGTGCGGTCGCTCCTATTATGAAAGAGCAGAATTATGGTCGCATCGTTTCGGCATCTTCTAATGTGGCCATTCGCGGAAACTACGGACAAACCAATTATGTCGCCACCAAATCGGCAATCATTGGCATGACGAAGGTCTGGGCCATGGAACTCGGTCGTTATGGCATTACCGTCAATTGCATTGCACCGGGATTTATTCACACGGCTATGACAGACCTGATGCCGGAAGAAGTGAGGAAACAAAGTATTCCGATTATACCTCTCGGTAAATGGGGCTATCCCGACGATATCGCAAACGGGTACCTGTACCTGGCCTCTGACGAAGCATCTTTTGTAAGCGGAATTTGTCTGACCATTGATGGAGGAGCGGCAAGATAGGTTTACAATTTTGTATCCATCCCAATATTCCTGGCAGCCGAAAGAAACAACACGGCAGATACAAGACTCAGTGGTAATATAATGGACAAGGCCCATCGCAGGGATTCGACACCCTGGGTTGGTTTAAGTAAATCGCTGATGATGCCAACGACCAACGGACCGAAACCTAAACCAACAAGGTTTAACGCAAAAAATAAAATAGCAGAACTAACTGCCCGCATAGGCGCGGGAACCGAACTGTGGGCGACAGCAAAACTAGGCCCCAGGAACATGCTCTGCAGAAATGCACAACCACAGAGGCAGAATAGGGTGAGATAGTTATTCTGAAGAAAAAGAGTGCCAGCTGTAAAAAAAATGGAAATGAGAATCGAATAAGCCGGAACCCTCAGATAATATCGTTTATCTTTTTTCCCCAGAAGATTGGTCAGGAATCTGCGGGCAAAGGCTCCTATTCCTCCGCCAAGGCCAAAGATCAAACCGAGCGAGACACCGATGTCGACACTTTTCATTCCATGAAGTCTGGACATGAATGAAGGTGCCCAGTTCAATAAAGCATAAATACAAAATACATGCAGCGCGATGGCTATGGCCAAAAACAAAAAAACCTTGTTAGAAAATAATAGTTTCAATGCAGATCTTAAAGAGTAGGTTTTACCTGAAGTCGTCGTCCTCACATCAGTTGCACCCTTTTTAGGCTCCTTCACCGTAAAATAAAACAGCAACGAAAAAATAATACCTGGTGTACCCACCACAAAAAATGCTGTTCGCCATCCGTAATGTTGATTCAAATAGCCACCCAACAGAAAGCCGATCCCGACACCGATATATATTCCGGTTGAATAAAAGGAAAGCGCCCTGGCCCTTTTTTCAGAGGGGAAATAATCTGAGATCATGGCGTGAGCGGGCGGACTTCCACCTGCCTGCCCAAAACCCAGGCCAATGCGGGTCAGTAATAATTGAATGAAATTCCCGGCAAATCCGGAAATCGCCGACATGATGCTCCACAATCCCAATGAGGCTGCTACGATATTTCTCCGATTTCCCTTATCTGCATAACGTGCGATGGGAATGCCAAGCAAAACATAAAACAGGGCAAAGCTAAAACCCGAGAGCAGACCCAGGTCGGTATCTGACAGTTTAAATTCTTCTTTTATCGATTCCTGTAGAATTACGAGAAGTTGGCGGTCTGCAAAGTTGAAAACGTAGGCAAGCGTTAACATAACCAGAACATAGTTCAGGTATCGGTTACTGACTTGCTCCTGGTAATTGGTAGTGTTGAATGGCATGCTTTACCAATTTATCGCTAATTATGCTAAAACCCAGATGAATCGACCTTCATTTTTTTGGCAGCCATAAAAAACAAGGCGGCGGCTGCAATACTCATGGGGAATATAATGGACAGTGCCCATCGCAGAGACTCAATGCCGAGGGAAGGTTTAAGTGAATCGCTGATGAGGCCGATGACTAACGGACCGAAACCCAGGCCCACGAGGTTCAATACAAAAAATAAAATCGCAGAGGTCAGCGCCCGCATGGAGGCAGGGACCAGGCTATGGGCAACAGCAATGGAAGGTCCCAGGTACATACTCTGCAGAAAAGCGCAGGCACCCAGGCAGAACAAGGTGAGATAATTATTCTGAATAAAAATGGTCCCGGCTGTAAACAAAATGGAAATAAGAATCGCATTAGCCGGTACTTTCAGGTAATATCGTTTATCTTTTTTCCCCAGACGGTCGGTCAGGAATCCGCCGGCCCATGTTCCAATTCCTCCGCCAAAACCAAAGATCAGACCGAGTGAAACACCGATATCCGCACTCTTCATTCCATGAAGCCTCGACAGGAACGAAGGTGCCCAATTTAATAAACCATAAATACAAAATACATGCAGGCCTGTGGCCGCGGCCAGGTATACGAAAACCTTGTTGGAAAACAATATTTTCAATACCGTTCTTAAGGAGTGGGTTTCCCCTGCATTCACCGCTATCGCATCGGTTGCTCCTTTTTTCGGTTCTTTCACCGTAACATAAAACAGCAGGGAAAAAATGATACCCGGTGCACCCAAAACAAAAAATGCAGTTCGCCATCCGAGGTGCTGATTCAGATATCCGCCCATTAAGAATCCAATCAGCACGCCGATATAAATTCCTGTAGAGTAAATCGAAAGTGCGGTAGATCTTTTTTCAGGGGGGAAATAGTCGGAGATCATAGCATGTGCCGGAGGACTTCCGCCGGCTTCCCCGACACCCACACCAATTCGGGCAAGTAACAATTGGATAAAATTTCCGGCTATCCCGGAAAAGGCCGTCATGATACTCCACAATCCCAACGAACCGGCCACAATATTTCTCCGGTTCCGCTTGTCTGCAAACCGCGCGATGGGAATGCCAAGCGTAACATAGAATATGGCAAATGTAAAGCCCGAGAGTAAACCAAGCTGGGTATCGGAGAGTTTCAATTCTTTTTTTATCGATTCCTGGAGAATCACCAGGAGTTGCCTGTCTACAAAATTGAAAACGTAGACCAGGGTCAACATAAGCAGAACATAGTTCAGGTATCGGTTACTGACTTGTGCGGGGTTATTGGCAGTATTGACTGGCATGGAGGAGTGCGTAGCTTTCGCCCAATGTACATTGTTTAACCCAAATTTTTTTTGTGTTTAAAATGAATTATTCATCTATTTTCTCAAATGGATATTTCTCTTTTATCTCTTCGTTCAGAAATTTCCCTTTGGAGATGGCATTCCGGAATTTTTCATATAATTCTTTTGGAACACCCTTGTAGTCATAAACAGTACCGGATACGAACCTGATCCGCAAACGGTGGCTTACGTTATTATAACTGTATTGTCGGATTACGGAAGAAGGCATAATTACGACGGTTTAAAAATAATGCCAGCAGCCAAAACCGAAATACTATTTCAAGTAAAACCATTTCAGCTCATCGGGAATCTGCAAAATACCTGGCCAATTGTTTAGCCGGGTTAGTTTGACTATTCTTGTGATGATATAACCGTATCGTTCGGATACTGCATAAGCCGTCGTCAAAGCAATAAGGGATATCATCCTGGCCATCAGGAAGGCTTGGATTTCAGTTCAATAATATAGTATCTTCAAATTCTATGTATTACGTTGTGTTCGGTTTTTTTTACCTGCTCTCCCTTCTGCCGATGCGTATATTATATATCATTTCGGATGGAATATTCATTGTCGTTTATAATATGATTGGCTACCGGAAAAAGGTAGTGATGGACAATCTCGAAATAGCTTTCCCGGAAAAACCCTATGCAGAGCGGGTTAAAATAGCCAGGGCTTTTTATCATAACCTCCTTGACTCCTTTATAGAAACCATTAAATTAGTTAGTGCCTCCAGTTCTTTTTTGGAAAAAAGGGTAACGGCTAACTGGGAAGCGCTTGAACCTTTATTCAAAACAGGTAAAAGCTGCCAGATTCACCTCGGACATACCTTTAACTGGGAATGGGGCCATCATGTGTTAGGCAGTCATACAAAATACCAGGTGCTCGTGGTGTATATGCCCCTGAGCAATGCGGTATTAGAGAAATTAATGTACCATTTGCGTGTTCGGCATGGAAATAAATTTATTGCTGCAGATGCAATGGCTAAATCTATGGAATCATTTAGTGATCAACAGTATCTCCTGGGCCTTGTGGCTGACCAGAGCCCTGGCAATCTGGTCAAAGCTTACTGGATGAATTTTTTTGGCCGGCCTACAGGGTTTGTGTCTGGTCCGGAAAAGGGAGCGAGAGCAGGTAATCTGCCTGTGTTGTTTACCAGTATTGTAAAACCTAAACGAGGCTATTATCAGGGCACCTTCGAAATTGCCTGTGAAGATCCCGGGGCACTGAAAGAAGGGGAACTGACCCTGCTCTATGCCCGTTACATGGAAAATGTAATACGCAGGAATCCTGAAATGTGGTTATGGAGTCATCGCAGGTGGAAACATAGTTGGAACCCGGCATATTCAAAGAATTGGGTGGACGGGAACCTGCCAGGAAGTGAAGAGCTGGCAGTTTGAAAGAACTGAATCAGGATCAAAACCCATTCCTGTAATGCACGTTAGGAACCCCGGTTAAAATTGAAAACTTGAGTAATATTTTATTTCAAGCAATTGATTGGGATAATTTGGAGAAGACTATTCATCCGGGCGAAATAGGAACTTCAATTTGGAAAACAGTTCAGTTTGATAAACTGCGCGTTCGGATGGTTGAGTATTCTGCGGGGTACCTGGCTGATCACTGGTGTCAAAAAGGACATATTGTGCATTGCCTGGAAGGAGAATTTAAAAGCGAACTTGAAACTGGCGAAACATTTATACTTAGTAAGGGAATGACATATATCGTTTCGGATAACCTGAGCTCTCATCGTTCCATCACAGAAAATGGAGTAAAACTTTTAATTATTGATGGTGATTTTTTAGCTAACGATTAATATAAGCCGGGGAAACTTTACTCATTCATTTCTCAGTGAACTTACCGGATTCCTCGTGGCTGCTTTAACAGATTGCCAGGCCATCGTTGCCAGGGCGATGGTCAGGGCGATCATTCCAGCTTCAATGAAAACAACCGGTCCAATGCTGATTAATAACGGGAGCCGTCCGTTTACTGACAAGTAGTTCACGCCTATTTTAAAGCAGGATAATCCGCATAAAGCGATTCAACGAGCTCCTGTCGGTATCCCGGTGTATGCTTGTAAAGATTGATGGCCGCATTAGCCTGCACCAGTTCATTATTGATGACCTTGCAGGCCACGAGTTTTTCGGTATTCTGCCAGATACCCGGATCATACTCAAACACTTCCTGGTAGAAATGCATGGCCCCCCGTAAGTCACCCAGCTTCATGAACACATTACCCCTGAAATAATTTAAAAAGGGATCAATATGCAACAGAGTATCCAGTTTGTCGATCGCCCTGCCATACTCTTCAATGTTTTTGGTGTCAGCATATTCCTGCATCATCAGCAGATAAGGCGTGGGCTCATCCGGAAATATAGAGATAAAATGATCTGTTGATTTCCTGAATAATTTATCCCCGAGACGCAAGCATGCCAGCATATACTGTACAGAAAAGTGCTTGTCGTTCTGGGTATGGTCGTCAAATTTTTCAAAGGCCGATCTTGCCACACTATAGTTTTTACGATCCATGGCATTTTCGAATATCTTTCCATACTTCTCCCTGGAAGTCATTGAGGAATGCGCATCACCTGTTTGCTCATCTGCGATCAGGTAGGAAAAAAGTTTAGCATAGGATTCACCAAGCTGGTAAGAAAAAATGTCGGCTGCCCTTAAGGAATCCTTCACTTTTATAATTGTAATATCCTGGTAATTCAATCCGCCATCACCGAAACACCTGAACAGAAGGTGCGTCTCTTCATGCAAAACAAAACTGCGGACCAGGTTATAACTTCCGTTTTTTGTGATCTCGAGAGTATTGTTGCCAATTTTGAAAAGACCAAAACCAGTAGCGATCCTGGAAAGCGAATCGAAATTATCGATGATCGGACTGTTTGATTCGGTCCTGGTTATGAATTCGGGAAAATAGATCAGGTGGTTGAGGATTTCCGGGTCTCCATTGTTTATGGACAACTCCAGTTGCATGGATAGTTTTTCTGCTTCTGCGGTGGTAACCGGAGTATTTTGCGCATACAGGGTTTGCAGGTTCATGGCACCAGCCGTCAGTACGGCCATGCCGAGGGTTTTTAGGATGGGTCGCATCCACATAAAATAGGAACAATTTTTTGTTTCTGAAAGGCCCCTGTCGGAGAAAATTATTGTGCAAGTATCAATAAATATTTTTGACAGGACTGTTTATGGCAGACTCCCGGTTAAGATGCGCGAAGCCTTCATGTGGTTGGGCCTGAAAAATAAACAGTTAATAACTGGAAGGCGGATATCAGAAAAGTGCATATAGTTCGGATACCTGGACGCTGGAAATACGACCGATCATTGACAAAACAATGGGGAAGGTTTATGTTTCTATTAATCCAACCTTTGAAAAATCATTTAAAGGAGCGAATCAGAATGGCGGTTTAATATTTTCTCCGAATGCGAAAGCCAGCTACAACCTGACGAAGGTGGTGGCTGCAGGTTTTGAATACTACGGTTCCCTCGGTCCACTATATGATATTTATCCTCCTCCTCAGCAATCACAGCAGTTGTTTTTCGCTATAGCCCTGGATTGGTCACCAGACTGAGAATTCAACTGTGGCTACTGCATTGGTAATTCACCGTCTACCGGTAACCAGATTTTTAAAGTAATTCTGGGTTACAGGTTTCACTAAGTTTACTACTATATTGGCCGAAAACCCAGTAATGGTAATCCATTAAACCATGAAAGGGCTCCTTTAAATTATTTAAGCCATGGTGGAGTGGAAGGATCAAAACTTTCTCTACCTTAAGGAATAAATACCTGAGAAAGTGAACCGCAGCCTTATCAAATGACAGCCCGGTAAAACAACCATCTATTGACCAACAGGACCCACTTTGCATGGATCAGAATGCTGTTACTTCTGGTCATGTGTTTTTTCAATACCCTGACTGTTTTTGCCCAAAATCCGTCTAATAATCATTCCCGGGAGGATTTTCGACTGGTAAACTGGAATTCGGAACAGGGCCTTTATTATGGCCGGGTCAATTGTTTCCTGAAAGATAAATATGGGTTTTTATGGGTGGGTACCGAAAGGGGTTTGAACCGGTTTGACGGATTACTGTTTAAAACTTATCTCAACCCTTCCGGTGGAAATCAAACGACCATCGACTTTTATATCCTCAGTTTAGTGGAAGACAGCCTGCATAATATCTGGGTGGGAACTTCGAAAGGCATTTCACGTTATGATATACAGGCAGACAGTTTTACCCATTTTTTGCCGGGTAATGTTTTTGATCAGCCCATGATTCCTTTTTGGGCAACGGCCGATTTGGTCTATTGCGTGGAATCAGATACTCTGATAACGGCTTACAACATTGTTACATTACAGAAAAAAGAGATTTGTCAGTTGCCTGGCAGGTTTGGAGCATGGTTTGACAATGCCTCATCGATTTTGGAAACGAAAGCGAATTGTGTCTGGATGTTACCCATGAGTGGGGGTGGTCTTCTCCGTGTTTCCTTATCAGATGGTAAGCAGCAAAGCTATAAATGTCCTCCATTCACGCAGGATCCGCACAGCATACATAGCTCGGAGGCGATATGTTTAGACAAAAAAAGGAATTGTATCTGGATGAATGATATGGAAGGCCTGATACAATTTACGTTAGCCGATAAACAGTTTCATTATATAGATCGCCTGAAAGGTATTATTAACCGGGGCGCCGGTATATGTATGGACAATGCAAACAGGGTCTGGATCGGCACGGGTAACAAGGGATTGGTAATATATGATCCTGAAACCGGGTCTGTTGAGCGGCCCTTCGAGAAGGACACCGAATTAAGCAAGAAGGCAAATGAATTTAATTACCGAATCTATTGTGACCCGGCCGGGCAGGTATGGATAGGATATTGGATTTCAACAGACAAGGGAATCAATCAATTGTCACCCGTCTTACAATCCTTCCGGCACTATACGGACTCGAACTGGGGAGGACATATTGAAAAAGCTATAGATGGCCGGATATGGATTTTTTTCAATGGTTCTTCCAGACTGAAAATATTTAATCCCACTACAGATTCTTTCCAGGTAATCAACACGAATGGTCTTTCGGGAATTGGCAGCAACCGGAGTATCACCTTTTTGGGAACAGGCAGATCAGCGCAGAAAGCCTGGATTGCCGGGGAACAAACGGGTGAATTGTTTGAATTTGATATGCCTTCTAATCGATCCCGCCTATTCACCGTGGTAGATAAAGACAACCACCCCATATTACATCCCGGTTTAGGCTCCTCCGGTGTCAAACTAAATCACGGACAGGATGATTTGTTTGTAGGCGAACTTCCGGAACATAAATTCGGAATCTTTTTGCTAAAGAAAGACAGTTCGGTGGCTCGCCAAACGTCAGTCGAAATAAATGGAGATTTTGCCGGATGGGAATCAGACAACGACCATTTGGTATTTATGAGAAGACATGGTACGGATTCCAATCTCACTTACAGCCTGGTGAAAGGAAACTTTGAAAGAATAGTGAATCCGCTGGACAGTTTTGATTGGTCTAACATTTATTCAGACCGATCTGATCACAGCTGGTGGGTAGGAAGATTCATGGAACTGGTTCATTACGACAGCCATTTCAGCGTCATTCACCGGTATTCGCATAACGAAGGTGTTCCCCTGATCAATGTATATGGTATTCATGCCGATAAACCAGGCAATATCTGGTTCGTAACGGAACGCTCCATTGCCAGGCTGAATCGAAAGACTGGTCAGATCAGAACATTTTCAACGCAGGATGGATTCCAGGAGCAATCCTATTCTTTCGGTCCGTTGGCAGAGGATGATCAGGGGGATTTGTATTTTTTTGGATCGTATGGAATGGACAGGGTAAAACCTGATCAGGTAAAAGATGACTACCCACCTTCTTTGGTTTATTTGAAATCCCTGGTAGTCAATCAGGATACCGTTTCCATTCCGGCAGCTTTTGACGCTGAACAGGTGAAACTCGACCTGAAATATTTTCAGAATAAAATTAGTATTGAGACGGGTATCATCGATTATTATTCAAAAGGGTTAAGCAAGATCAGGTATAAACTGGATGGCGTAAACCCGGATTGGCAGTATGGTCCGGCCAATTACACCATTCGATATGAAGAATTGCCCCCGGGAGAATACAAATTGGTGATGGCAGCCTCCAACATGGTAAATGCCTACAATGGTAAGGAGCAGGTACTCTATTTTAATATTCATCCCCCCTGGTGGGCAACCTGGAAGATGAGGGTATTATTTGGATTCGCTTTCCTGTTGCTGGTATTTGGTTTTGTGCAATACAGATCGCGTAATTTAAGAAGGAGGAATGTTGTTCTCGAAGACAGAGTCGTAAACAGAACCCGGGAATTAAAGCATTCGCTGGAAGAACTAAAGGAAACGCAAACCCAATTGATCCATTCTGAAAAAATGGCCTCCCTGGGTGAACTAACCGCCGGAATTGCCCACGAGATTCAAAACCCGTTGAATTTTGTGAATAATTTTTCAGAATTAAATACAGAATTAATTGATGAATTGCAAACGGAAATCAGGTCAGGTAATAGTGATGAAGCACTCTCTATATCAGACGGGATCAGGGAGAATGAACAAAAAATCAGCCATCATGGCAAACGCGCTGACGCCATCGTGAAAGGGATGTTGCAACATAGCCGCACCAGCACCGGCGTAAAAGAGTCAACCGACATCAATGCCCTGACTAATGAATATCTGAACCTTTCTTATCGCGGTATGCGTGCAAAAGACAATTCATTCAGGGCTACGATTGAAACCGGTTTAGATGAAATGATTGGGCCCGTTAATGCCATCCCCCAGGATTTGGGCAGGGTGCTTTTGAACTTATGTAATAATGCCTTCTACGCCGTTTTTGAAAAGAGGAAACAGTGCCCTGAGGGTTATGAGCCAACCGTTTTAGTCACAACGAAGAAAGTAAATGATAAAGTAGAGATCAGGATAAGAGACAATGGAAACGGTATCCCTCAGAAAGTGAAGGATAAAATTTTCCAACCCTTCTTCACCACCAAGCCAGCCGGTCAGGGAACTGGATTAGGGTTGTCCCTGAGTTATGACATCATCAAAACGCACGGAGGGGAGATAAAAGTGGTAACTCAGGAGGGAGAGTTTACGGAATTCCTGGTACAGATCCCTGTGGGTTAACCTAATACCAATATGCCCGAATATTAACAAAAGACATTTTCTCCTTGGTATGGGCTTTGTTTGTATATAATCAATTACCGTACAGTAAAACGATTGATATGAACAAATCTTCAGATATTTTGGAGCGATTAAGTGTATCACTGATAACATCCGATATAAAAACTGATCAATTATTTAAAGAATTAGAAATTCCTCAGCGCACACAACGGCCGCCTTCAGAGGAACTGATTGTCCGTCTAAACCAACTCGCCGCCAGGCCACCCTTTTGTTTTACACAAAAGATTAAGAAAAATTACCCGCTTTAAAACAATTATGGATATACACCATTATTTTACAACCACCGGTACCTGTCAATCAGCCGCTCTTTCTGGTTCCGGGCAACGGGAATAGGATCATCATTATCCATGGTGAGTATTCCTTCATTGCGGTTAAAATGTTTTACATGATTGAGGTTAACGATATACTGCCGGTGTACCCGGAGAAAATGTTCTTCCTCCAGCACCTCCTGTACATCCTTCAATGTTTTTGAAATCAGGAACCTGTTACCGTCCGCCAGTATGATTTTTGTATAGTTGTTACTGGCTTCGCTATAGATAATATCGTTCAGATCTATAAAAGAAATACCACCCTGCTGACCGGGTATGGCAATCCGTGTTGCAGGCTCACCGCGCAATTGTTTTTGCATCTGGGATAGTTGGGCTGGGCTCGGCTTAACCCGTTTGACTGCCTTCGCCACGGCTTCTATGAGGTCGTCGCCATCTGCCGGCTTTACGAGATAATCCACGGCATTAAACCGGAAAGCTTTTAGAGCATACTGATTGTATGCGGTAATAAAAATCACATTGAAAGGGATATGTAATATTTTTTCCAGTAGCTCAAATCCGTTCATCACAGGCATTTCTATATCGAGAAATAGCAGGTCCGGCTGAATTTTTTCAATGGCATCCAATGCTTTTACAGAACTGGTATAAGCACCGGCGATTTCTATTTCTGGACAGTATTGCGCCAGTTGAAGTTGTAGCAACTGTATACTGTCCGGCTCATCATCCACAATAATGGTTTTTAACTTGGTCATTATACCGGTATTTGTAGTGTTACCTGCGTACCTGCTGCCTCTCCATCTTTATTCACCAGATCATGAACGAACACACTGGCACCGGTTTTATAAATCTGGTTGATCAGTGCGATTCGTTCGGTGGTAGCCTTCATGCCATATGAATTGTGCTTTTTGGAAATTTTATTCCTTATGGCAGAAGCGGCAGTCCTGCCGATTCCGTTATCTATAATATTAATTTCCAGCAGTGAGTCGTCCTGCATCTTAACGTCAATATTAATATGTCCGCCTTCTTCCCTGGGCATTAATCCGTGCCAGATGGCATTTTCCACATAGGGCTGTAAAAGCAACGGAGGTATTTCAATATAATTTGCCTCAACATTTTTTTCTATCTGCAACCCATAACTGAGTTTTTCTTTAAAACGCATGGCTTCCATCTCTATATACAGTTCCAGTGCCGCCAGTTCTGATGACAAACTGATCCGTTCGTTCCTTGAATTATCCAATACCAGCCGGATGAGTTTCGAAAATTTGGTAAGGTATGCGGATGCCGCTGCGGTATCATTTTGTGTAGTGTATAGTTTTATGGAGTTCAGACAATTGAAAATAAAATGTGGGTTCATTTGTGAACGGAGGGCCGACATGGATATATCTGCCAGCTTGTGCTGAAACTCAGTCTCTTTTTTTTCCTGTAACGCTTTTTCTTTGATCAGTTGCGTTTCGAGCATTACTCCCCGCAGGCGGGAACGATAGATAAAATACATCGAGCCGGCACCCAATAAGATAAATCCAATTATAATATAAATCCATTGCCGTTGCTGATTTAGCTGGATAATCTCATTTTGCTGGGTCAGTGATTTTACCCGTACAGATTGCAGCTGGATTTCTTTTTCCTTTTGCTGTTTCACCAGGCGTTCATTTTCCAGATCAGACTGCGTTTTCAGGAAGGCTAAATGCTGCAGGTTTTTTTCTTTATTGGCTAAATCAAGCTGGTTTTGATTGAGCTCCAGTTGTTGTTGTTGTTGTTTGTTCAGGAGAAATTGCCCCTGCAGTTTTTCATCCGTGAGCGCCTCCTGCAGTCTCATGGAGTCCGCTTTTTTTTCGTATTCATATTTCGTTTCGAGGCGTACAATATCTTTTTGCTTTTCGGTACCTGTCACCCTGTCCCGTACAACTATATACAGCTTATGATAGTGAAATGCACTATCGAAATTACCTGCTTTTTCATAGGTCTCCCAGATAATACCCAGCGGCCAGGTCCACTCAGATTCCGGCAGGAGTTCTTTGAAAATCTGGTAGCCCTTTTTCACGCTTTCTATGGCCCGGGTATATTTTTCTGATGGCGGTATTCCCGCATTTTTTAAGGCAGTGTCCGGAGCATAGACATACAGATCAGACAGATTGATGAGTACTTGTGCAACCCCGATTCTGTTGTCCGTCTCCTCGAAAAGATTAATTGATTTTTGAAAACAATCCAATGCTGTCGGGATATCTACCGGCATTCTGAAATAATAATCACCCAGTAGTCCGTAATATTTTGCCATACCCTGCTTATTCCCTATTTTCTGACAAAGACTTAATGCCTGTTGGAGATAAGAAAGGGCCTGAACAGTATCCCTGCCCAGAAGATATGTATGACCAATATCTCCCAGCAGATAAGCTTCTTCTTTTTGATTTTCCAGTTTTTTATATAAAGCCAGTGATTGCTGAAAATAGGGTATGGCCGGAAGCCTGTTATCTGAGAGATTTAAGTAATAGTAGCCGGTGCTTCGTAAAGTCTTCGCAAGACCATTTTCGTTACCGGCTTTTTTGTATTCCCTGGTGGCTTCCTGCAGGTATTCCAGGAGATGAGGATAATCTGACAAAGCCCGATACGCATCGCAGATATTGATCATCATATCCGCCATGGCGGAATGGTTATTCGCCTCTTGATATAAAACAATTAATCTCTTAAAACAGGGAATGGCATTGGTATAATCATGCGATTGCATGTAGAAAGTTCCTAAATTGGCAAGAGCATCAATTATGTTATTCCTAATGCCGGACTTTTCATTGATGGCAACTTCGTTCTGATAATAAGCCAGATCCTTATTCAGAACTGAGCCTGTGACGGTAGCTTTTTCATTGAACTGTGCCTGTAAACTTCCGGCCACAAATAAAAGCAAAAAAATATGCAGGGTTTTTAGTTGCATGGTTGTCTGGGTATTTAAAAATAGCAATTATTAACCTTGATCCATACTATAAATTAGTGAGTAACCCTTTTTGGCAGGCCAACTACCTTTTTGATTAGTAAACCGTTTAAATTGAAACCGGCGGATGGATGCAGCGTCTTTGCGTCTGCCTCAAAAAAACGGCAGTTCCCTCAAAATAACAGTTCCCCCGCCCTTAAGTACTGGTTAAAATAAGTGAATAGGAATAGGTTTGATAGTACGATACCCAAAGCATTATCAACCCTAAACCAACCAACATGAACACCTCAACCCTAAGCCGTGGTGTATCCTTAATTCCTGTAATTAAGGGTACATTATTATTGCCAGCCCTCCTGGTCATTGCAATGTTTTCCTGTACGAAATCGGGTACAGGCAATGATACTCTCGTTATTTCCGCACCGGTACTAACGACCACCGCCACTACGATAGTCACGCAATACACCGCCTGGTCGGGAGGTAATGTTACCTCACCTGGTGCGACCGTGACTGCCCGGGGCGTTTGCTGGAGTACAAATCCCGGTCCTACAACAACAGATTCAAAAACCTCCGATAGTACCGGTACCGGAAACTATAGCAGTATAATAACGGGGCTCGCACCCAGTACTAAATATTATGTACGGTCCTATGGTACCAACAGTAAGGGAACATCGTATGGGAATGAGCTATCCTTTACAACCCAGGATCCGTCCACGACTTCTGTAACCGATATCGATGGGAATGAATATGCCGTTGTTACCATCGGAACCCAGACATGGATGAAGGAAAACCTGAAAGTTACCCATTACCGGAATGGCGATCCGATACCAACCGGATTAAGCATTTCAGCCTGGGGTTCCACTGCTTCGGGTGCATACACATACTATAATGATGATCCGGGCAACAATGCTGTATATGGAAAGCTGTATAACTGGTTTGCAGCAGCTGACTCACGGAATATAGCACCTGTAGGCTGGCATGTACCCAGTGCAGATGAACGGTCCATTTTATACAATACGGTTGGCGGGTTAGACGTCGGGGGTGGAGAATTGAAAGAAGCAGGGCTTACCCATTGGGATGATCCAAACTCAGGGGCTACAAACAACAGTGGTTTCACCGCCCTGCCTGGCGGGATCCGAAGGCCAACCGGTGAATATTGGTTTATGGGATTTTCCGGATACTGGTGGACCACAACAGACTACGCCGGATACAATGATGTCGAGTTCCTGGGCTTGTTCGCCAATTCGGCAGAAGCGGACCAGATCAGTGATGTAAAGGAAAATGGTCTGTCAATTCGCTGTGTTAAGGATTAGTGGAATTATTCAATCAACCATTCAAAAAATAAAAACCACATGAAAAATTTCATCATTCTAACGACACTACTGGCTTTTTCAACGGCTTCTTTCGCGCAGCAGGATTCAACTATCAAACAGCAGGCTTCACCAAATTTACAGGAGGCTGCCCCAAACCCCATGCAGACCAAACCGAACACTCATTGGAAAGACTCCGATTTGTATAAAAAAAGCAAAACACAAAAGATAGTAGGCTGGTCACTTATCGGGGCAGGTATGATAGGCATGTCGGTAACCCTGGCAGCGGATTTCAACCAGGGGACAGAAAATACGATCGGCGGCCCGTTCGGCGAAAAACAACCTTACAAATCATACACGACTTATTACGTGATCAATAGTGCAGTTATTGCCGGCGGCATGTATTTATTGATTAAATCTACCATAAACAAGAAAGCGGCAATGGCAGCCTCGGTTTTCATAGATATGGAAAAGGCCCAGGTATTACAGGGAGCTGCGTTTAGCTACCAGTCTTTTCCAGTGGTGGGGCTGAAAATACCTTTATAACATTTTAGTAGGCTGGTTACTCGTCGGAGTAGGCACGATAGCCTTTCTTGTGACTACTGCAATGGATGGCGGCCAAGTGGTGGGTGGTGCATTTACAGATATAGTTTCGCTCGGTTCGGTACAACCGGAATACAAATCATACACGGCTTATTATGTGCTTAGTGGCGCAGTTGTAGCGGGCGGGGTGTATTTATTATTTGCTTCTGCCAGCAACAAGCGCAAAGCAAAAGCAGCCTCCGTTTTTATAGATATGGAAAAGGCAAAGGTTCTACAGGTAATGTTTTTAGTTATCAATCGTTTCCAGTGGTGGGGCTTAAAATACCTTTATAACCGTTTGCAGGGGAAAATAAATTTGTTAGCAATAACTATTCATCGTAATATTGCGTTATATAGTTATGGGACTTACAAAAACGGAAATGTTTACAGACAAGCAGAACAAGCTGGCCACGATGTTAAAGGCCCTGGCGCATCCTGCCCGCATCGCGATCATACAACACCTGATAAAGATTGATTCATGTATCTGCGGAGACCTGGTTGATGAGCTGGGACTGGCCCAGCCAACGATTTCCCAACACCTTAAAGAATTAAAAACCGCCGGCCTGATTCAGGGTACGATAGAAGGTACAAGTGTGTGTTATTGTATCGATCCAAAAGTGTGGAAGCAACTTAAATCAACGCTGGATGCCTTTTTCGTCAGTTATACGAACAATGAAAAATGCTGCTAGCCATTTTTTTGTCCTGGTTGATAGCCATATTGCATTAAAACGATAAACTAATTTGTATGTCGGGTATAGTATATAAAGTGCTTTTTGTTTGTATTCACAATTCGGCAAGAAGCCAGATGGCGGAAGCCTTCCTGAATAAATATGGTAAAAATCATTTTATTGCCGAAAGTGCAGGGCTGGAGCCTGGTAAAATGAATCCGAATGTGGTAAAGGTCATGCAGGAGGTTGGAATCGATCTAAGTCAGAAGGGAACCCAGGGCGTTTTTGACCTGTTTAAAAAAGGAACTCAATACGATGCCGTAGTAACGGTATGTGATGAAGCCAGTGCGGAGCAATGCCCTTTATTTCCGGGAAAAGGTAAAAGAATTGCCTGGTCTTTTGAAGACCCGTCTTCCCTGAAAGGAAGTCCGGATGAGATTTTAGCACATACCAGGAAGATCCGGGATAAGATCGAACAATCTGTCCGGGATTTCATCAAAGAAGCCAATGAATTGAGTTACTGGATTTAACGGGGGGATTATTCACTTATAAAATATATCTGATTATGGAAACGCAGGAACAAATCAAAGAGATGGTACGTCGGAAATATAGCGAGATCGCCATGCAGGATAAGGAAACGAATGAAGCTTCCTGCTGCGGATCGGGTTGTTGCACCACGGAAGTCTACAATATTATGACGGATGATTATTCTAATCTTAAAGGATATAATCCGGAGGCAGATCTGGGATTGGGCTGCGGACTGCCAACGCAGTTTGCCCAAATAAAAAAAGGAGATCAGGTGATTGATCTTGGATCAGGTGCAGGCAATGATGCTTTTGTTGCCCGTGCGGAGACCGGTGAGACCGGTAAGGTAATAGGAATTGATTTTACGGATGCGATGATTGATAAGGCCAGGGTAAATGCTGAAAAACTTGGATTTCAAAACGTGGAATTCAGGAAGGGGGATATTGAAAAAATGCCGGTGAGCTCCAATACTGCTGATGTGATTGTCAGTAATTGTGTTCTCAATCTTGTACCTGACAAGGATGCGGTGTTCAAAGAGATTTACAGGGTTTTAAAACCCGGAGGCCATTTCAGCATTTCCGATATCGTTTTGAATGGTCCGTTGCCGGTGAAGATCCGTGAAGCAGCAGAAATGTATGCGGGCTGTGTTGCCGGTGCAATACAAAAACTGGCTTATCTGGAACTGATAGACCTGAATGGATTTGAAAATGTTAAGATTCAAAAGGAGAAGCCCATTATTGTTCCCGATGATATTTTAAGTAACTATTTGTCACCGGTGGAAATTGAACAATTCAAAAATTCAGGTACCGGAATTTACAGTGTGACCATTTTTGCCGAGAAGGCAGAGGAAGCCTGCTGCGCACCTGGTTGTTGTTCAAATTAGCGATTAGCATTTTGGTGGTTTTCTTAAATTTGAATTATCAATTTCGGAAGAATGGAGATTAAATCATTAGAGGTTCATCACTGGAATGAGGTAAAACGGATTTATGAAGAAGGCATCGCAACCCGCAATGCCACTTTTGAAAGTTCTGCACCGTCCTGGGAATTATGGAATGAAGCCCACCTTAAACAATCTCGGTTTGTTGTAGTTGATGAAGAGATTGTAACGGGCTGGGCAGCGTTGACTCCCGTTTCAGACAGATGTGTTTATGCCGGAGTGGCTGAAATCAGCGTATATGTTTCTGAAGCGCACAGAGGAATGAAAATCGGAAACATGCTACTTCAGCAACTGATAGAATCAAGTGAAAAAGAAGGTATTTGGACCTTACAAGCGGGCATTTTTCCGGAAAACAAGGCAAGTATTGCTTTACATAAAAGGAATGGATTTCAATTGATAGGTACCCGGCAAAAGATTGGAAAAATGGACAATGTCTGGCGGGATACCTTATTACTTGAAAGACGAAGTAAAACCGTAGGAGTATAACTCACCTTACACCGTACTCTGTTTTATAAAATAAAAGCACATAAAATGAGTAAGTATGGACTTCATGGAAAATTAAAATCAAGGCCGGGTAGCAGCGAAAAGTTAACACAGATACTCATTGATGCTTCTAAATTAGTTTCAACTGCTGAAGGATGTCGTTTGTATCTAGTAAGCACAGACGAAGCTGATTCAGATACCATTTGGGTAACAGAAGTTTGGGATACGAAAGAAGATCATGATAATTCCTTAAACGCCGAAGGGGTAAAAGCACTAATTTCCCGGGCGATGCCTTTAATTGATGGCAGACCTGAAAAGGGACAGGAGCTGGAAGTGCTTGGTGGAAAAGGAATAGACTAGCGATCTGTTTAATATTTGCGAACTTTTTATGCTGGCGGCAATGGCATGGCGATATCATTCTCTTTAAATGCCCGGTCAATTTCCTGTATAACATCGCTTCGGAAGTATTCCCATTCCTGAACCTGCACCAGCCAGAAATATATACGTAAATCAAGGATGCTGAATTTAAGTTCCGCAAACTCAACAATTGGCGCAGGATATTTTAAAACGTGTTCGTCCGCGTCTAATATCTCCAGTAAAATCTTTTTAACTTTATTAAGGTCGGCGCCATATAGCACCTGAACTTCAACCTCCACCCTTCTTTTTTCATCGCTCATCGTCCAGTTAATCAGATTTGAACTGAGCAATGTATTATTGGGTATTATTACATCGGCACCATCCAGGTTTGTAATTACGCTGCTTCTGAAGCCGATCGATTTCATGGTGCCTGATTGTTCGGCCACTTCCACAATATCTCCCACATTTACCGGCTTTTCAAATGCTATGATAATACCGCTCACCAGGCTGCTGGTGAGGTCCTGTAAACCAAAGCCAATACCGACACCCAATGCACCCAGCACGATGGTTATGCGATCCAGGGGAATGCCGGCTGCCGCTGAAGCTAAAAATAGTCCGCCGCATATAATGGTAATCCGGATGAGTAATATCCAGCTTCCCATTTTTGATTTCGGACTGTTCTTGTCGGGAATTGTACCCGGCTTATGGGAAGTAAAAAATGAAATTACCTGCGACAAAAAAGTAGCAACAGCAAAAATTATTACGAATACAAGCAGATTGTTGATGGTAAAACTATAGTTACCGATCTTGTGTTCCTCTACCAGCATTTGTGCAAGCGGATCCGTTACCAACCGAAAAGCATAGAAATTTCGGGCAAACAAAACAAACCAGCCCGCAAGGAGTAATAAGTAAATGGTGATTGGTGCTTTGTAGCCGGCTTTTTCAAAATCTGAATAAGATAATTTTTTCTCCGACCGGCCATAGAACCTGGATGCGACCAATAGCATTTCCTGCATCAATCTCGCTGTCCAGAGAAGCTCAATACCAGTAATTACGTTTGTGTACCCGCTGGTGAGCAAAGTTTTTGATAAATTATATCTTCCAAAAACATTGAACAATGTTGCAAATAATTCCAGCAATACCATAAAACTTATAAAGTAAACAATACCTTTTTCCTTAAGTTGGTTTTTCCTTCCGGTTATAAGAAGGTAAATCCCAATCAGTACACCGGATATCTCCAGCACCAGCATCCACCAGCTTTCCCGTTGTGATGCCTGGAGAATGAGATTGTTCACACAGGCCAGCAGGAAAAGCGCACTGATCATCAGCCAGAACCTTTTCCAGAGCTTTGTTATATATCTGCCGAATATAATCGTAAGACAAACGGCAGACAGGATCCAGAATATCATACTGAATATAAAAGGAGCATCCTGAAAAAGGAACTGTAACAGGTTGAGACCGATGAAGATTGCTGAATAAACAGGATATCGGAATACTAACTGTCCTGCAAAATCCGGATTTAATTCATTTTCATCTGAAAGCTTACGCTTTAAGGTTCGCAGAAAAATAATTAATGCAACAATCACGAGCAGGCTGAGTACGATTTCCCCGGTATTGTTTTCTGCGTAATAATTTAATGCAAGCAGGTTTTTTCGCCTCGAAAACTCGAAGATTTCAGACAGAGGCCTGATATAAGGTATCGGAATCCATAAATTCACAAACTCTCTTTTAAAGGCATGCGCAGATAGTGCTGCGTGGCTGGCGTTAAGTTTTTCCAGCGCACTGCTTAACTTATTTACCTCCAATGTCAATTGTAATTGCAGGCCCTGTACGTTCTCAATAGATCTTTGAATGGCACTGTCTGCAGGAGCGATTTCGGCAGCCGCTAAAAACAGGGTGTGCAGGTATGCGCTGAAAGTGGCAGAATCTGCAGGAAATTCATATAGCACCGAATCGGCGCTTAATGAGTCAAGCCGGAACTTATAACCTGCCAGTTCTTTTTTGTAATCATCCACTTCCTCTTTTCTTTGGGTTGATTTTTCCAGCAGTACGCTGATAATCCTGTATGAAATAGTAAGATTTCGATGCGTTTGTATGGTGCCCGCTTTGGTGAATATGCCATCACCTGCCAGGTCAAAGAGTGAATCTATACTATGAAGTTCATTCCAGATAGCAGCAGTATCGATTGCGGTCTTTTCAAAATCACTGGCCTGCAGAGTGATCCGTTTTATTTGATCGATAATGTCTGCCTGCCGCATGGCATTTCGGCCCTCTTTATACCTTTGAATGTTGTTTCCCCTGGCTCTTTCTCCCAGTTCCTCCATTGCTTTACGCAACTTTTTAGGCTTGACCAACGAGGTGTCGGCGCTTAATTCCGTTAAAGTGGTGCCGGTATCCTGCTGGCCTGTAGCAGGCAAATAGCAGCCGCAAACAATCAAAACAACACAAAGGATAAATCGCAAAAACCGGTTTTGCAGGGATCGGCTACCTGTACGGGGCATTATAGAAAATGCTTTAAAAACCGGTTTGTTCATGAAGGGTTATTTCGTTTAAAATAACAATATGCCGTAATTTTTTTAGGGAGCGGGGAAAGATGGCTCCCTTAAAATTACGTTTATTATTATCCCGGCAAAGCAGCTTTCTTACTGTCAGGAAAACTATGGTAATATAATAATGAGTTCCGGTCGTGGCAGGCACGCCGGTTTCCGTACGAATTAGTAGTTAAGATCCGTCACCACCTCAGAAAATCCGGTGGAATCGACCCCTGTTTATATATGCCGGATTATTCCACAAAGGTCCAATAAATACCAACATTGAATACCGGGCCAAGTGAATTCACATTTAAGCCCAAATTGCTGGTGGACGATTTGAAATCACCGACTTTTACGGATTCATAAGAGTAGCCTAGCAATCCATATTGTCCAACCAGGGTGAAGGTTTTACTCACCGCAAAAGCCGCTCCAAGTGACAGGTTTAGTCCCCATCCGCTGAGTGTTCCGCTTTCACCTTTGCCTGTCGTACTGCCAGTCGTGAAATTGCCGACGATTCCGGTAAACAGGGAAAACTTATCGCCCACCGGATAGAATCTTCTCAGGTATAGGACCGGGGAAAATTTTGTTACTGTACTATCGGGTGCATTGGCGCCGCCCAGGTTTACTGCAAAACCAAGTTGCAGATTGTTCTGAAGAAAGGTACCCACTTCAGGAGCTACATTCCAGGACGTGGTCTTGACATCTGCAGCACCTGTATTCGATGCCGTTTTTGAATTGAATCCGACCTGACCACCGACATACCAGCTGCCTTTTTGTGCGTGGGTGGCTAAGGCAGCAAAAAGAAGTACCAAAAGGGTAAAAATGGATTTGTTAATCATGGCTAAAGTTTAAATGGTGTATTGAAAATAATTGGTGCATGCTGTATCCGCTTAAGAAAAATACTTTATAGAATCTGTTTGGCAGACAATCGATATAAAATAAAATCCTGCATAAGAGGCCTCTCGGCCTTTAGCAGGAATCGAAAAGCAATTTAAACCATTTTATATTTATTAGTCATTCCCCAATTTCACTATTGCAGAATGCTCTTATTGATTATTTGCGCAAGGGATTGAAATTCAACGCCAAGTCATTAACTTAGTTGTCCGCTTTTTTCCCCGTTTGGTTACATCGTTCAAATTTAAAAACATCCATATGTTCAAAACAATTTCAGCCATCACGTTCATGGCAGTCTTCATACTTACTTTACCCTCCTGTCAGAACGGATCGGAAAGTAAACCACAGATTAAACCTGATACTGTATCAAAACTGGTACCAGCCCCGCCACCTTTAAAAGAAAAGGTTTTAACCAAGGCGGAGCAGGACGCTTTAACGCCCGACATGGTAATTCAAAGTCTGAAAGATGGTAATAAGCGTTACATGAACAATGACCTCACACAAAGAGATCACTCTGCGCTGGTCAGGAATGCTTCTTCAGGTCAATACCCCAAAGCCGTAATTCTTTCCTGTCTTGATTCCCGGGTACCGGTAGAAGATGTTTTTGATAAGGGCATTGGAGATATTTTTGTAGGAAGGATTGCCGGGAATTTTGTAAATGTTGATTTGCTGGGCAGTATGGAATTTGGTTGTAAAGTATCCGGTGCCAAACTGATACTTGTGATGGGACATGAATCCTGCGGCGCAATAAAAGCTGCGATAGACAATGTTAAACTGGGGAACATAACGGCCATGCTGCTAAAAATTCAACCGGCTGTAACGAAGTCGCAGGACTTTAAAGGCGAAAAGTCTTCAAAGAACGGTGAGTTCGTAGACTATGTGGGTAAGAATAATGTAATGTTGGCGATCGAAAACATTAAGAAAAACAGTCCCATTTTAAAAGAAATGGCGGACAAGGGAGAAATAAAAATTATTGGTGCCTATTACAATCTTAAAACCGGGGAAGTAGTTTTTCTCTGAGATAAATCCATTGGATACCCACCGCTTATCTTCGCGGGAATGAAGGAATTCCCTGAGGAGACCAATAATAGGTTTAGCCAAACGAGGACTAATGTGTTTGCTTACATACCAGGGATCAGCATTGTCTCATGAATTTCGATGGTTGCTTCAGGATCCCACCCGGATATATGCGGGTGTCCTTCCAGCAGAGACATCACTTCGTCCCAATTTTCAGCATCGAGTAAAGAATAACCCGCTACATTTCTGGTGCTTGGCAGAAAGGATCCATTGGCGTTTAAGCGTGTTCCATTCGCGAGTGGGGCACCAAGATCTGCTATTTTGTTTCCCGCGCGTTTGGCCCAGGCATTCCACATAGCCATTCCTTTCGCCATTTCTTCCGGTGAACTATTTGCAGTTTGTGCCAGTGCATCCACCGGCGCATGATAAATGATCAGGAATCTTTTCCCCGTTCTATTGGAGATCGCCTTTTTTGCAGTTTTCTTCGGTATTTTTTTTGCTGCTTTCTTAGATATTTTCTTTGCTGCCTTGACTGGAGATATCTTCTTTGTTTTTCCTGTTACTTTTTTCAAACCTTTTTTAATCGGTTTGCCGACTGATTTTTTAGCAACCTTTCCCTTAACTTTCTTTGTGATCTTTGCCATAATGAATTATTTAATCGTTCAGGAATAAATAAAATATTTTGCTTAATAAATATAACAATGTTTTGATTTCATTCCAAAATAAGGTGAACAACCTGGCGGAGTTCTTCTCAATGATCGTAAGCCGAGAAATCTGCCGGGTACTGTACGGCAAAAACGTTACCTGGATCTCCGCGTCTTAATGGCCATTGCAGCAGGAATTTAATATTCAGATGCAGTTGGGCTCTTACATCAAGCAACTGACCATAAGTTATCGGGTCATTGTAATACACTTCGTTTGCAATAACGGGTTTGGATGTTTCTCCTGCAGCGTCCATTTCAGATTTTAGATAAGTATAGGTATTGAATTCGTCGCCATAAATATCAAATCCATAGATATCGGGTCGCACACCTACCTGATCATAGATTGATATGGACTGTGTAAAGCGCTGAGGCGCTGTAGCATAAGAGAATCCCAGTGTGTTGTGCGAACCATATTTTTTTACATAGTCTGACCAGAGCCTTTTGGCATATTGAAGGCTCATTCCTATATCCACACCACCCAGTTCCAGGCACAAATCATAAATTACTTTTACATGAAGGCCGGCGATTTCGGTTTGCACCAGATCGATCGTGCTGGAAACAAAACCCCAGCTGCTAAGGTATTTTTCGTCATCCCAGCTCAACCATTGCAGCGGATCAGAGTCGCCCTGTGTGGCAAATCTCAATTCGATCACTTCAAAACCCAGATGATCGATATCATGCAGCAAGGCCTTTAAGTTGGACTGCTGCTTCGGAAACAGCACGCCATATCTCGAATTAACTACATGGGTACAAACGCCTGAATCCTGATAATCTGCTATTGGCATCGAAAACGCATACCATAAATCGAGGGCCAGCCTGCGTTGTCCGCTGGCATACATCTCGGCAAGTTGTTTTCTGACCGTATCCGGTGCCAGATCGTAGGTTCCAATCACCGGTCTTATATTTAAAGGAATACTCCAGACTGCCAGTGTAGGAGTATCCAGATAAGTTCCCATTGAATAGAATCCATAGTTCGACCCGCCACGCTCGAATACGGTGTCCTGATCGAGTGTATTAACCAGTGTGTCTGGTTTTCCAGAAATGGAAGTTGAACTTATGTTTCCTTTTTTGCAGGAAGCCAGATATGCCCCCAGCACAAGGATTGTGATTCCAACAATTATATTTCTGCGTGTACGAGACTTTTTCATTTTAGGATTTTTTGAAAATTCCTCCTTTCCATCACTTCCATTGATTATTGGAGTTTAAACGCAAGAAGACCACTGTCATGGGCGGCCAGCCATTTGATATTGTTATCATCGATCGCAATGCCGCCGATCCCGCTTTGATCGAAATAGCTGTCCACCGTGAAGCTATAATCGGTAAAGCTGTTGTTGGCATATTTAACCATCCGGAAAGATTGCCAGAAATTGTTCGCAAACCAAAGGGATCCGTCCTTTGCGTATGAAAGGAATTCGGGATCGATTGAAATTCCCTCTCCGTATGTAAGCGGCACGGTTGTCCATTTCGTCCCATTAAAAAAGTACAGATTTCTGTCCAAAATTGGACCTGATATCCTAAGGTTAGTAAAAATCATTGCCAGGTTGGTTTCGCTGGTACTAACCAATTCATCAAACCATTTGAAAGCAGAATCAGTATTCACCCATCCGGGATATCCAAAGTAGTTGCTTTCCCCATTTTCATCCATTTCAAGGATACCAGACGTATTACTATCTACCGGGTTTCCAATTCCTCCAATCACCGAAGCATAGATTTTATTATTGTAAACATTAAAATCACTAAAACCGGTTTTCCCTCCAAAAGGAATAAAATTATAACTCGACGAATCCGAGTAGTCCCCGCCATTATACTTAATGAGAACATTTCCACCATTTCCGGAGGATAGAAAATAAATAGAATTTGTAATCGGGTCTTTATGGATAACCTGGCTATAAAAAGGGAGTTTATAAAGATTCCAGTTATCGTCTTTGTATACCGCCATTCCAAATCCATCACCCAATGCATAGATGATTCCGTTATTATCACTGAGCAGACTGTTTGGGTACCAGTGGTCGAAATCAATGGTTGTGTTGGAGGAATTAAAGTTGGTCCAGTTCTTTCCGTCGAACCTTAGTATTCCACTTCCTGTATTTGATATCCATTTATTATTTTTATTATCAACACAAACCAGTGCTAAATCCATATGCCCATCCCTTAAAACATTATCAGGCGGAAAGTACTGGGTGATGGTATCATTATCGATAGCAGTTCTTTTGACAGGAGCGGTCATATGATTTTTAACGCAGGATTCCAGCAAGGAAAGGGTAATTAAAAATATCAGGCAATGGTTCCGCATAATTCAAAAATACAGTCCCGGTCAGTTGTATTCTAATTGATTATTGAATTCCTGATGAAATAGATTATTGTTTTTTGCAAAATTTTCTGCTTGTTCTGGTGATTGAAGTAAATATTGCAAACAGGTCAGGGTTTCTTGCATTTTTTCATAAAATAATGGGATTTGAACTGGCATGCCCATTTCCTTTTCTCCCGGATTGAATTGTGGCTATAAGGAATTAGTAAACATCCGGCGATAGTGTCCGGCGCTTACCTTTGCCATAATGAATGAATTCCTTGCGGCGCGATCACAGATGGCGCTATCGCTGGCCTTTCATATTATTTTTTCCTGCATCGGCATGGTGATGCCGTTCTTTATGGCGGTTTCCCATTTTTATTATCTGCGAACCGGCAGGGCCGTATTCCGAAATGTTACAAAAGCATGGAGCAAGGGCGTGGCGATTTTCTTCGCGACAGGTGCCGTGTCCGGCACTGTACTTTCTTTTGAGCTGGGTCTGTTATGGCCCACATTCATGAAACATGCGGGACCAATATTCGGACTTCCCTTTTCCCTGGAGGGAACAGCCTTTTTTATTGAAGCCATTGCACTTGGTTTTTATATGTATGGATGGGACAGGTTCAACAAATGGTTCCATTGGTTCACGGGTGTGGTAGTTGGCGTCAGCGGTCTGGTGTCCGGAATCCTGGTGGTGGCAGCGAATGCCTGGATGAATAGTCCGGCCGGGTTCGATTTTAAAGATGGCGTCTATTCCAATATCGATCCGGTCAAGGCAATGTTCAACGATGCCTGGTTTTCCCAGGCCCTGCATATGTGTATTGCTGCGTTCGCAGCCACCGGATTCGCGGTGGCCGGCATTCATGCCCTGATGATTGTCAAAAGAAAGAATGTTGATTTTCACAGCAAATCATTTCGTATTGCTGCAGTATTTGCCTGTGTGGCGGCCTTACTGCAACCCATCAGTGGTGATCATTCGGCAAGAGGGCTGGCCCATCGTCAGCCCGCCAAACTCGCGGCCCTGGAAAGTGTTTTTAAAACAAGCACGAATGTGCCCCTGGTGATCGGCGGTATTCCGGATCCTAAAACACAGAAAGTAAATTATGGAATGGAAATACCCGGCCTGCTTAGTTTTATGGTTGGAGGAAATACGAATACGGAAATAAAGGGGTTGGATCAGCTTGCACCAGAAAATCAGCCGCCGGTAGTCATTACACATATCGCGTTCCAGGTGATGGTTGGGCTGGGCATGTTTATGCTAGGCGTCGGCCTCCTGTATTTTTATACGTTGATCAGAAAACGTATCCTCGCGGATTCAGGATGGCTCCTGAAGTTATTTGTACTCACCACGCCTTTGGGATATCTTGCATTGGAGGCAGGATGGGTAGTAACGGAAGCGGGACGACAACCATGGATATTGTATGGCATTTTGAGAACCCGGGACGCGGTGACACCGATGCCAGGCATCCAGTATACCTTTTACCTTTTTTCCATCGTTTATTTATCACTGGCATTATTTGTCACCTGGTTATTATACAGGCAGATCAAAATGGTTCCGGAATTATATGATTTAGCATAACTGTTCAATATGGTCTATGTTGTAATCTCTTTTCTATGGGTTTCAATTCTACTCTACCTCTTGTTTGGTGGGGCGGATTTTGGTGCCGGTATTATTGAGTTGTTTACCTCTGATAACAATAAGAATAGAACTTCAGATACCATGTCCCGCACGATCGGACCCATCTGGGAAGCGAATCATATGTGGCTGATCATTGTGATCGTAATCCTGTTCACCGGGTTTCCGGATATTTATGCTTCCGTTTCTACTTATCTCCATATTCCCTTGCTGATCATGCTTCTGGGGATTATTGCACGGGGAACTGCCTTTGCCTTTCGGCATTACGACGCAGTAGAAGACTACACGCAGGTAATCTATAACAAGGTTTTCCGCTACTCCAGTTTTATCACACCTTTCTTCCTCGGCATTATTGCCGCCAGCGCAGTATCCGGAACCATAAATCCTGATGCGCATAATTTTGCCGATGCCTATATATTTTCCTGGTTACATTTTTTTTCTGTTGCGGTCGGACTCTTCACGGTTTGCATATGCGGATATCTTGCTGCAGTTTTTCTGATCGGGGAAACCCTGACGCCGGCGGAACGCAGACGCTATATTGTCAAAGCCCGCTCCATGAATATCGGGGCCGTGGTTGCTGGTGTTCTTGTTTTTCTGGCTGCTTCCCACGATCATATACCACTGGCGGAATGGTTATTCGGAAATCCGGTAGGTATAACTGCCATTGCGATCGCGATTGTCGCGTTGGCGACCCAATGGATCATGATTAGAGAGGGGCATAAGACCATCATCCGTTTACTCGCGGGTATCCAGGTGACTATGCTTCTGCTGGCTACCACTTTCTATCACTATCCGCGAATCGTTTTATTTGCGGACGGAAGTTACCTTTCGCTGACGGAACATCATGGAGATGAAAAAGCGATTCAATCGCTCGGGATGGCTTTATTGATCGGAAGTGCATTTATTCTGCCGGCACTCTTCTACCTGATTTATAGTTTCCAGAAAAAAACACCCGCAGAAGGGACTTAAATGGACACCTGTTCTGTCAGGATTTCTTTCTCTTTGATGATTTTGCTTTCTTATTGAAATCCAGGGCAAGTCCTATCCAGTATTCAAAATCCTTTTTTGATTTCATTCCGCTTTCTTCAACCAGCACATAGCCTTTCATTGGCCGGTTTGTAAAATCCATCGTTCTGCAACCAGGTCTTTCGATGGCCTGTTCATGTAACTCAGGCTCAATCCTGCACATCATTTCATCTTTAATGATACCAAGGCACATTTTATCATTGTACATAAAAGTTAAGCCACCCATCATTTCCATTTCTTCGATGTTGTGAAGTGAAGAAAGCCGTTCCCGGATTTTATTTGCCAATTTTTCGCTGTATGCCATTAGCCGTCGTTTGTAATCGACATAAATTGTACTCAAATTTAGTAATTTAACATTAGGATAATGCAGCGTTAACGATCTGGTCAGCCTGTTTGTATAGTTTGTATTTGCTTTATCGCGGTACAAGTTTGTGATCAGTTAAAGAATAGTAAGATGATTGACATGATCGTTTTTGATATGGCAGGAACTACAGTTGACGAAGACAATGTAGTGTATAAAACACTTCAGACAGCAATCAACAAAGAGGGCTTTGAATTTACCCTCGACCAGGTTTTAGCGGAAGGAGCCGGCAAGGAAAAACTCGAAGCCATCAAAAGTATCCTGAAGGTATTTGGCGGGAAAACGGATAAGGGTCTTGCAGACAGAATCTATTCTGATTTCATCATTCTGCTTTCAAAAGCATATGCGTATAATGATGTTTATCCGCAACCCAATGCGGTTGAATTATTTAAGATTCTAAAACAGCGCGGCATCCGCGTCGTGCTGAACACGGGTTATAGTGAGGATATTGCGGAGTCGCTGGTAAAGAAACTGGGTTGGAAAAAAGGTGTCGAATTCGACAGCCTGATTACTTCAAGCGATGTGGAAAAGAGCCGGCCCGATCCGGAAATGATTGATCTTGCGATGGATATTCATGGCATTCATGACCCGAAGAAAGTAATTAAAGTGGGTGACTCCATCATTGATATCGAAGAAGGGCAAAATGCCGGATGTGGCCTCAATGTGGGCATAACAACAGGAGCACATAGTTTCTACCAGCTTCAGTCTGCAAACCCGGATTATATCATCAATAACCTCCTCGAGCTGGTTCCCATCATCGACAGCGTCCGGGATTAGCGAATATCTGGTCCGTACCTTTCTGCGTATAAGTATTTTTTTACCTCCTCGATTATTGGATTCCAAGCTTTTTTGCAAATTGTATAATATCATTTGCCAGCAGCTTGGGTTGTTCCATAGCCGCAAAATGTCCACCCGCTGGCATATCGGTCCATTGTTGAATATTATACCCTCGTTCGATGTACTTACGGGGAGGGAACGGATCCTCTTTATGGAACCTCGCGATGGCGACGGGGGTATTTATAAAGTCATTGTTTGAAAAATGCAAAGGCGCCTTGCTATTTTCATTGTAAAGCCTGACGGAAGAATGAATTGTCTCCGTAAACCAATACAGACTCACATTTGACAGAAGTTCGTCTTTAGTAAAAACCGTTTCGATGTTTCCGTTGCAATCGCTCCAGCCATAAAATTTTTCAACAATCCAGGCACAGAGTCCAACAGGGGAGTCATTCAGTCCGTATGCCAGTGTGAGTGGTTTTGTTCGGTGTTGATGTGAATACGCCCCTTCTGCGGCGGACCAGTCCTCAGTTCTTTTCTGAGACTGAATTTCTTCTTCCGTAAGTTTTTCACCGGGAGATAAAAATGGGAAATAAGAACCCGGTATATAATTGAGGTGTAAACCCAGCATCATTTCAGGATGCCTTAAAGCAAGTGCTGTACTGATGCCTGCGCCGAAGTCGCCACCCTGCGCCAATACCTTTTGATACCCAAGTTCTTTAACCAGCTTACTCCATAAATCACTGATAAACCAAAGATTACAGCCCGGGGTATTCATTTTTTGGGAAAAACCAAAACCCGGAATGGAAGGGATGATCAGATCAAAAGAGAATTCTGGGTTTGTGGTAAGCAGATCTATGAGTTTAGTCATTTCCAGAAAAGAACCTGGCCAGCCATGGGTGATGATTAGCGGTATTGATATTTTTCCCCTGCCTTTGATATGCAGAAAATGAATCCTTATCCCGTCAATTTCTGCGATATAATTTGGGTATTGGTTAATTTCATCTTCAACCTTTCTCCAGTCAAATTTATTCTGCCAATAATCTGCAAGCTCTTTCATGTAAGAAAGACTGGCGCCAAATAACCAACCGGAGTCTTTTATCTCATCTGTCCAGCGGGTTTGTCTTATCCTGAATTTTAAGTCGTCAATGGCGGTTTGCGCAATCTGGCATTTAAATTCAGTTATCATCTGCTCAAGGTTTATAACTATCAAAAACTCCCGCGTCTTATGGGAAGGCCGGCGCGGGAGTAGGAAGTTATCACAAGGTAACATTACATCTTTACAAACTTTCTAACCTTATTCTCACGGCTATTGCTTGAAATAATTTTTACAAAATAAACACCGGGAGGCAGGCTGGAAATATTGACCTGTGTATTTGATTCGCCTGATCCAAGTGTTTTTGTAATTAACGTAGCTCCGTTAACGTCTATAACGGTCAGGGTCACCCTGCTTTCAACCGATGAGTTGACATTAACGGTTAACGTATTGTTCGCCGGGTTGGGATAAATGAACGATGAGCCATCTAACACATCAGCGGACTTCAGCATATTCAGTTCATCATGATCCTCTTTTGTTTTGCAATTGACACTACCCATCCATATTTCAGTTCCATAGGCAAATGAATTCCCTGTAAACGCTAATTTGTTGTCGACGATCGTCATGTTGGAAATACAACAAACACTGGAAAGTGCCGCATCGTTCACCGGATTAGTATTGCCTGGCGTTCCACCAGAAGCCCATAATGCACCATTCAGTAAAAAATATACCTGATCGTCGGCACCTGCCAGATTACTAATGCCGTAGCTGCCGAATTGTCCAGGGGTGATATCTTTCACCAATTGGGTGCCTTTTGCACTTCCATCCGATTTCCACAGTTCATACCCGTAAGCACTGTCGTAAGCGGTAAAAAACAGGGTAGATCCTGCTCCCGTCAGCATAGACGGATATGATGAATTATAATCTCCGGTATAAATGTCCTTTACTAATTTGGTTCCCTGCGAACTACCATCGCTGGCCCAGAGCTCATATCCTGCAGTAGTATTAAAGTCGTCAGCGGTAAAAAAGAATTTATCTTTTGTTTTCGCAAAAGGGATCCAGGAGGCCACGTATACGCTTTTGACCAGCGATGCTCCGGATGCACTGCCATTCGTCATCCATAGGTATTCATAAAAGTTAACGGGATCATATGCGATGAAGTAAAGCTTATCCTTAAATTCAAATAAATTCTGGGGATAGCTGGCACCGTTAAGCGCTACGGTATGCGTTCCGGAAACCGTACCGTCGGTCACCCACAATTCCTGCGCATAAGTCAATAAATTATAGTCGATATAATACAAGTCCTTTCCAACAGGTGTCGGACTGATATTATAGTATGGGTTGATATCTGTTTTCACAGCATAGGTGCCTTTTGTTGTTCCATCAGTGCGCCAGAGTTCTTGTAAATAGGTTGCATTATTAAATATGACTAAATAGAGCAGGTTATCCGTAGCAACCGGTGCTGATGGTGGATTTTCAACATAGCCATGGGTATTGATCAAATCTTCAAGCGCAGGAGAAGATATCATTGACGTTCCTTTTGGACTGCCATCCGTTTTCCAGAACCGGCTTACCAGGTGCACATCGGAGCCGTGATCCTGCTGGGGTATGGGATTGTCAATATTTGCAAAGAAATAAGTAGAGTTTTTTAAATTGGCCGGTAAATAGGGCCATGAATCAAAAGAGCCATTATAAACATCTTTTACTACGCGTGTGCCACCATCTGTGCCATCAGTGATACGCAGTTCATGGCCATATTCCGGATCGTAGCCGGCAAATATCAGATTCTTCTTGTCAGGCGCAGGTGTAAGCCATACAGGATAAGAGGATGATGTGTTTGTATGATTAATATTTTTCACCATCCAGGTTCCACCTTCTGTTCCATCTGTTCTCCAAAGTTCTAAACCGCTCTTGCCATCATAGGCTTGAAACAAACTGATATTTTTACCCAGGTAACTAATACTATTTACCCAGGCGCTATAAGCACCGGGATTGATCTCCTTCACTATTGCCGTGCCTTTGGTACTGCCATCGCTTTTCCATAATTCATATCCATGCTGATCATCATAAAAAGAAAACAACATAGTACCGTTGGCGTCGATAAAGTGTTTGTACAAATAGATATTCCGGCCTCCGGGATTTATATCGATTACTTCAGATGTACCGTTAGCAGTCCCATCTGATTTCCATAGTGTCTGGTCCTTACCATTATATACGGAAAAGAACAGGGTATTACCTATTTTGGAGATATTATACATGTTATTGACCCCGGGTCCGGGACTGATATTTTTCACCAGCTCTACATTATTCGCTGTATTGGAAACATCATATTTACATAGTGCAGGAGGTCCCCAGTTTGGGAAACCGGTGAAATACAAACTGTTGTTGATTGCCTGAAAACGATAAGTATTATTTCCGTCCAGGTAAATGGAATTGGGATTGTTGATCTTATGTGTCCCTGCAATGGTTCCGTCAGATGCCCAAAGCTGCAAACCGGTACCGTCATCAGCTGAAAAATAAACCAGACCATTCAGGGCGGTTAAATAAGTGGGATTGCTTCCATTTCCGTAAGGATTTATGGAATTCAGGATAACCGTGCCTGCATTAGTACCATCAGAAAAACCAAGCTCATTGGCATAACCGAAATTTGACAGGGTAAAAAAAACATGACCGTTCACATTTGTTATTTGCCGTCCCTGGGATCCATAATTAAATCCCCCGCTATAATAAAAATCTGCAACCAATATCGTATTTACAGATGTGCCATCTGTTTTCCAAAGCTGGGAGGCCTGGAATCCATAGGAAGTATTATCAGTAAAAAAATACAAAACGCCATTAACATCCGTTAAATAACTGGGGTTAGCGGATCCGGCAATCCCCAGGTCCGTCACGGGCTGGGTACCCTGTGCGGTGCCATCCGTAATCCAGACTTCCTGCACGTTCACGCCATTGGTTGCACTAAAGAAAATTTTGCCTCCGGAAATCGTAATATCAATAATATTTGACGGGGCAGTTCCCGGATTAATATCCTTGATCATGTACGTGCCCTTCTCGGTTCCATCACTCCGCCACAACTCAGCACCGTGCGTGCCATCATCTGCAGAAAAATACGCAATGCCGTTAAGTATTGCATAATAGGTGTCTGTGTGTCCCCAATCGTAGGAATTGTTTCCCGTGTTATTGTTTGGAAACCAGGGGAGACTGTTATTGTCCGGATTTGCGTCCTTTGATTTATTCACGTCTACCACATGAAAATTTTGAGCCTGTATTGTATTGTTAATACTGCCAATGATCATCATAAAGATGACAACGTGCGTACAAAATTGTTTCATAATTAAATTTTTGTTAGGGGTTATTATTTTAACAGGCTTATTGGGTAATGATTGTTTTTATTTCATCATTACTTAACACCGGCAATTCTTTTTTCTTTATCTTTTCAATTGCCAGTAACGCTGCTTTCTGTGCATGTTCCGCTTTCATAAACGCCAGGTTTTCCCTGGTGTTAAAAGCTGTGGTAGTGCTGTTTACTTTTGAAGCTCCGGATGGCTTTGGCCGGCTGGCATTTTCAAGTTGCGTCAGCGAAGCAAATTCATGGTAGACGATTTTTCCATTCTGAAAAATATCGTAACCATAATTTTTGTTTGGTGCCTGAAAAA
Source organism: uncultured Bacteroidota bacterium (assembly GCA_963766585.1). Classification (GTDB taxonomy): domain Bacteria; phylum Bacteroidota; class Bacteroidia; order Chitinophagales; family Chitinophagaceae; genus Puia. Next base: position 1,792,507 of record CAVYAV010000003.1, on the reverse strand, counting down.
CTTTGTAGGAGTAGACTGTCGAATTAGATTGTTGGCTTTTGCCGTCTGCTGGAGCTAAAAGGAACGACAATAAAATGGCTGCCGGAAGAATGAATATTTTCTTCATGGTTGATGGTTTAGGTAAAAAAATGTTTATAAATTCTACTACCCGAATTTATTTTTATACCCGATGGCCACCTAATTGAAATCTGCAACTCCGGGTAATTTCTTTAGTAAAAAGGACTTCAGCCGGAAATAAATTGGACAATTATTAGTGTTTTTTGCAAATCAAAGAGTGTATGATTGAGAATTGTTGATTTTATTGGCTCACCTGGGGACCCTTATCACCAAAGTAAGTTGAATCTGAAAGCGGACAGGCAGTTAGGTGGTTTGCTTATTTCTGACCAGACTACTGCTTTGTTGGAAGCAAACCTTCAAGCTGCATCCAGTCAGCAAACCGATCCAGCCAGGTGTCAGAAGGTAGTCCCTGTTTGCCCATGACAAAACCATGTCCGCCTTTTGAATAAATATGTAATTCTGCTGAATGTTTTGAAATTACCCATGCTTTATAAAGGTCAATGCAATCTGCATTAAATCCGATTTGATCATCTGTTGCAGCAACTATGAACATAGGAGGGGCATCTTTTGGAACAGGTGATTTAATAAGATTACTTACATAAGGATAAAGCGGTACAACAAAATCAGGTCTGTTTCCTGTCGAATATTCATAGGCTGTTGCTACTGCTATTGTTCCCCCTGAAGAACCACCTGTGATTCCAATTCTATCCGGAGCGATTCCAAATTCTCTTGCATGAATCCGAACATAAGCTATGGCAGCCAGGCCATCTTTAATTGCCAAATCAATAACTTCTTTGTTTTCTTTATTATTTCTATCAGAATGAGGATCGTTTGGATATTTTGTCATGTGTTCCTTCACAGGGTCGTCTGTCAGTACGTGGACAATCCGGTATTTAAGTACAAATGCAGCGATACCCATTTTATTTAACCATTTTGCCAGTTCATATCCTCCGTCTTCGATTGCGATTAAATGCCAGGCACCCCCAGGGCAAATAATTACAGACGTGCCGTTGGCTATTGAACTATCTGGCGGAAAAACAGTAAGTGTAGGGTGCGAAACATTGTAAACAGCTTTTATGCCAAATTGATTGTTATTATTCTCTTTTTCATCCCAGGTCCAGTTTTCAGAACCAGGAGCAACTCCACTATAGAGTTGAATTACTTTTTGCTGTGCATCCAAACAATTAAAAAATAATATCAATAAAATGAACAAGACTGAAATTTTAAATCCAAAATAATAAGATGTGCTTGTTCGACAGATAAAATTTCTCATCTGATATTATTTTATTGAATGAAAGAAAAAATATTATGGATTAAAACTCAGCTTGGAGAAATCCCGTAAAATTAGGCCAAGCCTTGGATATGTTATAGTTTCTTAAATTGGACTAACTTTATTGACTAAACGCATTTTTTTCTTCTGTTAAAAATCGAGGAGGGGAAAAGTGGAAAGCAGCCCATCCTTGAGTGTCTTCATATCCTCTGAATGATCAACTGAATTAGTAAGCATTTTCTTTAAGGTTCAAAGAGATATGCCGTGACATATTTGATATAAGTCGGCGGCAAGTCATTTTTATTTTAAAAAATATTGCTGTGAAAAATATTCTTTCAGGTTCGGTTTTGATACTGATGGCATTTACGGGTGTTCTCACCGGATGTAGTGAACCGGAACAAAAAAATTCAGGACCAAAAATAGATTCTGCGGGTGGGCAGGTAATGGATAGTACTGTATCCATGGCTCCTGCGTTGCCGGTACCCAACACCATTATGCCGGAAGAGTATGTGGAAATGGTGGGAGAGTATGCTTACCTCTGGGGATGGCCGATGGTGAATATTCATAACCGAAAAGTGACCTTTGAAAAATTACCGGGGCCCGGTTATATGGGAGGGATCGTACCGGTAGCTCCTGCCAACCAGCTTGGTATGCTGACCGACTATATCGTTCCAGAAGAAAGAGTGGTTGCCTGTCCCAATCAGGATGTGGTATATGGTTTTGCCATACTTGATTTTTCCAAAGATGCTGTTGTGGTACAGGTTCCCGATTTCGGCGACCGGTTCTGGGTTTACCAGATCTGCGATCAGCGCACGGATGGATTTGCCAGTCTGGGTAAAATGTATGGTTCAAAACCGGGTTTTTATTTGCTGACCGGTAAGGACTGGAAAGGCAAAGTGCCCGCAGGAATTGAAAAAGTATTCCGTTGTCCAACTACCTATGGTGTTATTATCCCCCGCGCTTTTCAGACCGATGATGCTACCGATAAAAAAGCGATCCAGCCCGCGTTGCAGCAAATCCTGATTTATCCATTGAGTCAGTTTGATGGAAAAATGAAAACCAAGGACTGGACCATGATGCCAAAGTTCCCGGCAGACAAAAGTTCAGGTTCTGAAGAAACCAAATGGGTTTTACCAGCGAGTTTCTTTGATGTACTTCCGGATATTTTGAAAGAAGTTCCGCCATTGAAGGGAGAGGAAGCGTGGTATGCACAGATGCAGTCAGTCCTGACCGCAGCGAAAACCAATCCGCAAATCATGGAGTGGTTAAAAGATGCCGCCGCGGAGGCTGACAAAGAACAGGTACAACCCTTATTCCAGTTTGTACATGTGGGCTATCCGGCGAAATACAATTGGACAACACAGAGTAATGGTGCCCAGTTTGGATTGGACTATCTGACCCGCGCATCCTGTGCCAAGGCGAATATCTTTGTGAACAAGCCCATTGAAACCAAATATTTTTACCAGGATCTGGATTCCGCTGCGCACAGGCTCAACGGTAACAATAAATACACTGTTACCTATGCAAAAGGAGAGATACCGCCTGTAAAAGGATTCTGGTCGCTGACCCTGTATAACCAACATCATTTTTTCTTTCCCAATAATTTGAAAAGATATTCTTTGGGTACGAAGAATAAAACACTGAAGTATAATGATGATGGTTCCCTGACCTTATATGTACAATCGTCTGCTCCGGATGCAACTAAGATAAGCAACTGGCTTCCTGCTCCCCAAGAGGATTTTTCCCTGTACCAGCGATGCTACTGGCCCGAAGAAAGCGTACTGAATGGAGGATGGAATCCACCGGCAGTGGTGAAGGCTAAATAGTCCTTAACAAACTATGCAATGATAGAGCGATAAAAAACTACTGCGGTCTGTCGGGCCTGCTGGCGGGAGGTATAATACCACATAACCGAAGATAAATAACCAGTTGTCCATAATGTTCATTGGCATGGGTGAGGGCGTAAAAAACAAGATCGACCCGGGGCAGTTTATCTCCGCGAAAAGGCATCATATCCATTGCATTTTTTGAAGATAACCCGGCGACCGCTTTGTGCCCAAGTGCAAAAGACTTTTTCAGATAGGCAAGAATTGCAGATTTTGTTTTCAGATCGGAAGGACCGTTTACATTCTCAATACCAGGTGGAATTTCATCTCCGGTAACTGCGCTCCAGATCAAAATATTGTCAGTCGCAAGATGTTTTATTTGTCCGGCGAAACTACGGACATCCTTAAACTGACTGCCGGTTATATTCAGACTATCGGGCGTGAAATCATACCGGTTCTGCGGCATCGCTTCTGCAACTTCGGTGATATGCTGTTCGATATAATTTAGTAAACGTTCTGCACCGGCAGACATCGAGGCCTGGGAACGCCCGTAAACGGAGAATAATATTCCGAATGAAAATAGCATAGCCTTTAATTTCATGATAATGAGTTTAATTGTATGTGATTAAACTTCCGTCTGAATAATAACTAATTCCGGCGGAGAATAAATTCTTCCCACGACGATTGCATTCTGCTCAAATGATTTTCCTATTTCAATCGCATCCATTTCATTTATTCCGAGAATGAGCAGGGAATGTTCGGGTTTCCATAAAGGGTCTGTGCCAACACCTGCTCCTTCAAAATATAACCAGGATTTGACGGCCTCCTTTAAAAGTGCAAATCTCGCACCGTTTACTCCGTCAGGCAGGATATTTGAATAGGGATTGGATGCGGTGATAAAAGCCCAGTCTTCATTTCCGTATTCAAGCAATAATCTGTCCAGTGCCGGATTTAGTTCTCCGATTTTCAAAACCAATGCCGGATTGAAGACCTGATATTCGGCTTCACGATATGAAAGAATAAGGGATGGATCGATCATGAGTCTATGAATTTAAATATTTGGCTGGTTTTGTATGATTGAGACTCCCTGCTTTTTTTAATCGCCGTGAATCAGACTGCACAGGTCTTTTTAAAGCAGACAGTTTTATAAATCCATTCAACGGTATTTCATCCTGAAATGAGATCTTTATCAAAAATACTGGTCTATGCACAGCATCTTACCTTTCTTACTGGCGATGATCGCAGCGATTGTGCTGCTGGAAATGCTGGCGACCAAACTCAGGGTAGCTTACCCGATCGTGCTGGTGGTGGCGGGATTGCTAATCAGTTTTATTCCGGGTCTGCCGGCGATCAAAGTGAACCCTGATCTGATCTTTTTCATCGTTCTTCCCCCGCTGTTGTTTGAAGCCACCTGGAATATTTCCTTCAAAGAAATGAAAAAATGGTACCGGATCATCACCAGCTTCGCCTTCCTGGTGGTCCTATTTACGGCGCTGTCTGTAGCCGTTGTGGCCAATCTGTATATTCCCGGCTTCTCCATTGCCCTGGGATTTCTCCTGGGTGGTATTGTATCCCCACCGGATGCCGTGAGTGCTTCCGCCATTACGAAGTTTGTAAAGATCCCGAAGTCGACCGCTACCATACTCGAAGGAGAAAGCCTGCTGAACGACGCTTCATCCCTGATCATATTCCGTTTTGCACTGATCGCTGTGGGAACCGGGCAATTCATCTGGCAGGGCGCAGCCCTGAGTTTTGTGTGGATGATCATCGGCGGTGCAGGCGCGGGGCTGCTACTCGGATGGTTTTTTGTAAAGTTGCATAAGATCCTGCCTACAGATGCTTCTTCAGATATCGCTTTTACGCTGATTGAACCTTATTTTATGTACTGGGTGGGTGAAGAAATTCATAGTTCCGGGGTACTCGCCGTAGTGGCGGGAGGTCTGTATATGGCGAACCGAAGGTTATTATTTCTCAATAGTGCCAGCCGGATCATGGGCTACAATGTTTGGGAGTCTTTTATTTTTATTCTGAACGGGATCGTATTTCTCATCATCGGTCTGGACCTTTCAGAAATCGTTGCAGGCATCCGTTCGGAAGGCATTCCCTTAAGAACCGCCATCGGATACGGTCTGCTCGTGACACTTGTGCTGATCCTCACCCGGATCATCAGCGCCTATACCGCCATGTTGGCCACTTTAATTTTTCGACGTAACGTATTGCCTGGTGGCAGGTCCCCGAAACGGTTATTGGTAATTCCCCTGATGCTGGGCTGGACGGGCATGCGGGGTGTCGTATCGCTGGCCGCAGCACTGGCCATTCCTGTTACCCTGGCCAACGGGGATAATTTCCCGCACCGAAACCTCATTTTGTTTATCACGTTCATCGTGATCCTGCTTACCCTGGTGGTACAGGGGCTCACACTACCCTTTATCATCAGCCGGTCAAAAATGTTTGAAACAGATATGTTCAACATGGTACCGGAGGAAATTGCTTCCGGGAAACTAAGAAAAGGACTGCAGGAACATACCCATCATTTTCTCCAGAATAAATTCGACAGTGAATGGAAAGACGATTTGCAAGTACAGCAGATTTTGCAACACTGGGAGGATAAAGCAAAAACACCCGAAGTTGACTGGCGAAGTGAAAAGACGAAAAAAATGTATTTCGAAATGCTCGATAGTCAGCGTGATTTTCTTATGCAGGCAAACCAGGATCCCGCGCTGAACGAAGACATCATTCGTCACCATCTTTATCTTCTCGATCTCGAAGAAGAACGGATAAAGTTGTTGTAAGCTTACAATTTGTGATCTCAAAGAACGCTTACCTGAAGTTCCTGCCTTTATAAAATATCTCACCCTGTTCACCTTCACGGTTGGGGATCTTCTGGGCATGCGCCGGAATGGAAGTTTCATCTCCCCGGGCCAGGGTAAGAACCGGCGGAGCTTCATCGGCTGTTACAGAAAGATGTCGCAGGAGTCTGGTCAGATCTGTACAACGGCGAACAATCACATGAATCACTTCACCCTCCACCTGTAGTTTGCCTTCCACCATGAGCAACCGTGATTGCAGGATCTCTTTCCGGAATTCATCGAAGAGTGATTCCCAGACTACCAGGTTGGCGACACCAGTTTCATCTTCGATCGTAATAAAACAAACGCCGGCCGCTGTACCCGGACGCTGACGGACGAGGACCAGTCCGGCGACTTTTACAATATCTCCATCCTTGCCCCTGGTCAGTTCTTTCGCGGAAATTATATGCAGGAGAGAAAGTTTTTCCCGCACAAAACTTACCGGATGCGCTTTCAGGGAAAGCGAGGTGGAAGCGTAGTCAAATAATACATGTTCAGATGTTTTCATTTTCGGGAGAGATACGGAAGATTCGGATGGATCAGCAGCTGACTGTCCCGCGAACAAAGCGACAGGCCGGTCATTTCCCGTAGAGATTTCCCAAAGTGCCTCGCGCCGGTCCAGCCCCATGGAGTTAAACGCATCTGCATCAGCGAGTTTTTCTAAAACGGATTGTGAAACCCCGATCTCACGCATCTCATCGATGTGTAAAAACTTCTTTCTTTGCCCCTTCTGCGCTGAAGTTTCATCGGTCAAATCATTTTTAATGGCTGTTTCATTCCATTTTGAATTACTGGATTTCTCAAAATGAATCATTTCCCACACTATCCTCAGATCCTCTTCACGAAGCCCCTTAACATGTCGAAATCCAAGCCGAACTGCATATTGCCACGTGCGTTGAGCGTTAGGCGTTAGGCGTTCAGCTTCCAATGTATTATCCCAGGATGAATAATTCACATCTACCGGTAAAACAACCACCCCATGATTCTTCGCATCTATCACCAACTGGGCCGGCTGATAGAAATCCCATGGGCAATGAATTCAGTATCGCACAGGCAAACACATCCGGATAGTACCATTTGATCCAGGAAGAGATATAGACCAGTAAGGCAAAACTCGCCGCGTGACTCTCCGGAAATCCATAACTGCCGAATCCTTCCAGCTGTTTAAATACCCGCAGGGCATATTCGCGGCTGTATAGCCATTGGCCATCATGCCGTCGACGAGTTTTTTTTCAAACTTCGTCACCATGCCCTGCGCTTTAAAAGTCGCCATGCTGCGCCGCAGTTCATCCGCTTCACTGGGCGTGAATCCCGCCGCCACGATGGCGATCTTCATTGCCTGTTCCTGGAATAGCGGCACACCAAGTGTTCGTCCCAGAATACCTTCCAGCTCGGGCGATGGATATTCTACTTTCTCTTCCCCGTTGCGGCGTCTTAAATAGGGATGCACCATATCCCCCTGTATCGGACCGGGCCGCACAATCGCCACTTCAATCACCAGGTCATAAAAGGTTCGCGGTTTGAGACGCGGCAACATGGACTGCTGCGCGCGGCTCTCGATCTGGAATACGCCGATGGTATCCGCATGACAAATCATCTCATATACCGCCGGATCGTCCTGCGGAATATTGGCCAGGGTCCAGTCCAGTCCGTAGTGTGACTTCGCGAGTTCAAAGGCTTTGCGGATGCAGGTGAGCATACCCAGGCCGAGCACGTCGATCTTCAAAAAACCCAGTGCATCAATATCGTTTTTGTCCCATTCGATGGTGGTGCGTTCGGGCATGCGGGCATTCATCAGGGGACAGAGATCGGAGAGTTTTCCCTGCGTGATCACGAATCCGCCGGTATGCATGCCGAGCTGCCGCGGAAATCCCATGAGCTGTTCGGTGAGCTGCAGGGTTTTTTTCAGGATGGGATCCGCGGGATTCAGTCCCTGTTCGGAAATGCGTTTGCCTTCCAGGAATTCGGGCGTGAATTCCCAGATGGAACTGGAGATCTGTTTGATCGTATCCACCGAAAGACCCATGGCCTTGCCCACGTCGCGGATGGATCCGCGCTGCCGCTCCTGGGTTACCGTGGCCACGATGGCCGCGCGCTCGCGACCGTATTTCTGGTAGATATACTGGATCACTTCTTCGCGTCGCTCGTGTTCAAAATCCACGTCGATATCCGGCGGTTCATTGCGCGCCGAGGAGATGAACCGTTCGAATAAGAGATCAAATTTCGTGGGATCCACCGAGGTGATACCCAGGCAATAACAGATGGTGGAGTTGGCCGCCGATCCGCGGCCCTGGCAGAGTATACCCTGTGAGCGGGCAAAGCGCACGATATCGTATACCGTGAGAAAATAGGCCGCGTAGTTCATCTCTTTGATGAATCGCAGTTCATGTTTGATATTTTTGGTGATGGTCGCGGGAATTATCGAACCGAAGTTTTCATGCGCTCCCTTCCAGGCGAGAAAAGCAATTTCTTCCTGCGGTGTTCTGCCCTCTGTGGTGAGTTCTTCCGGGTATACGTATTTCAGTTCGCTTAAGGAAAACTGACAGGCTTCTACGATCTCCTGCGTTTTTCTGATGGCATCCGGATAATGCAGGAAGAGTCTTTTCATTTCGGCCTGATCCTTTAAATGCCGTTCTGCATTCTGATGCAGTTTGTATCCGGCATTCTGTATCGTGCATTTCTCGCGGATGCAGGTGAGTACGTCCTGCAGCTGACGACGTTCCGGATTATGATAGTGTACATCGTTGGTGGCGACGAGTGGAATGTTTAATCGTTTGGACATCTGTGACAAACGGAAAATCTGTTTGGCATCGTCGCCGAGATATCGTCTTGTGGCGGCGAGATAGAGACGATCTCCAAAGACATCCCTATATTCCTTTAGGGTTTTTTCGAAGGAAGGATCGAATTCGAATTCCGCATTTAAGGTTGTGGGCGGAATGGCGATCAGTCGGATGTCTTTGAGTTGGGTGAAGACGTCTGCTTTATAGAGATTCGCATTTTCCTTTTTCTGCTCTGAGGTTTCCCGTGGTGAGTAAGCCGGATAACTGCGTATAACCATCCAGGTTAGTCGGATAGGCGAGTAATGGTGAGCCGTCCTGGAGCTGGAGGCGGGAAGCCGGAAGCAGTCTCATGCCGGATGCTTTTGCTGTGGAATGAGCCCGCACGATTCCCGCCAGACTGTTCCAATCCGTGATGGCGATTTCGGTGTAGCCGAGGGATGCGGCATGGTCAACCAGTTCTTCCGGGTGTGATGCGCCGCGGAGAAAGCTGAAGTTGGATGTGCATTCGAGTTCGGTGTATTCCATCATCTGTTATTTATTGATCAGGCAAAAAATCCATGCATAAACCAGTTGGGTGAACGGTCCTGGGCGTAGTGACCCGCCCGGAATATCCAGTATCGGCCACCCGCCTCGTCTTCTACCGCGTAATAGTCGCGGTGCCGCCCTTCGCTGATCCACCATTCCGGTTCGATGCGTTCCGGCCCGTCTGCTTTTTTTATTTTATGCAGGATGTTTTTGTACCGGAAGTTCATTGGCGGGTAGTCGGGAATGGGTGCGGTTACTTCAATGGGCTGTGGTATGGGTAGGAGATGTAACGGTCGAGGCCGATCCACGATAAACGATACACGATCCACGAAAAAAAGATTTTCTGCCTTTTTGTAAGAATTCTCCGGCATATGCCTTTCTAACGGCTGATAGCGCCTGATAGGTTCTGATCCGAACCGGTTCGTTAGCCTGTCCATCAGTTCTGCAATAGCGGGGTCATCGATACCGCCTGCAGTATTCCATAATTGTTCCTGGCGGTTAAATATCTTTTCTGTTTTGGTGGCTTCAAGCATAAAGATTTCAATGCCGAGGGCTGGTTCGATGGTTTGAATTTTCTCTTCGAATAATTTGAAGAGATGTTTCGGATTCGAGGTGGCCCGGTTGGTACCAATTTCAATTTGCTCTACTTTATTGTCAACACGATAGCAACTAAAAACAGCTTTACGTATTCCCATTCCTTTGGCGTTAAGCGTTAGGCGTTGTGCGTTAAGCATTCTTTGGAGTGCGATGGTGATTCCGGTTAGTGTCACAATGGGTTCAAGGCAGGGAAGTCTCTCGCGGAAGGGTTCGATAGGGATAATGGGATGGATGGTTTCTTCTTCGTTACCAATTGCCTGGTCGATCCGGAGAAGGGTAAAAATCCCGAATCTCCGGCGCAGGGCTGCGCGGGGCATATGGATGAATTGCAGGATTTTCCGGAGACCGAGCTTATATAATCTGTCCGTGGGTTCCGGTTCCAGTCTGAGGGCTGCGGGTGGGAGTTGTAAAAGTGCTTCCATCGTTTTCCCGGATTCAATAATCGGGGATGATCCGCCATAATGTGCGATGGCCCAGGCAGCGCCGATAGTGTCTGCCATGGTAGCACGAACATCATAACCGCGGTTGGATAGTCTTGCGTTTATTTCTTTGATATAGTTTTTCTCTCCTCCCCAGAGATGGGCACATCCGGTAACGTCTAATATTAATCCGTCAGGTAAGTCAATGGAAACAGCGTCAGTATACCGGATACAAAATCTGGCAATAGATTTCAGGAGTTTCTCGGGAAGGCTTGTGTCATCGTCGATGACTTTGAGGGCTGGAAGGATTGCCTTTGCATCGGCGACGACCATTCCAGTCTCGATGCCTTCCTGACTGGCGAAGATATTGGAGGCCGTAATTATTTTCCTGCCATGGTCTGGGACGGCGAGCACGAATGGGAGATTCCTTAGCTCCGGATTTTGGATGGTAAACCAGTCCGTTTTCAGATGACGGAACCATATGGTGACGAAGCGCTTGCCCATCTTATCCTGTTTTTCGGGATGGTAGAATTGGTTGGAGAATGATCGCCGGGATGGTTTCTTTGACTTCCTGGAATTTTCCGGCTCGCCATTCAACTGACCAGGACTGGGGTCTTCCATTCCGGATTTTCTGGAGATCTACCTCCCAGACGGGATAACCGATTCCGGGGAGACCATCTTCGCTGATTGATGGCAACGGCTTTATTTTCCAACGGGCGATGCAGGAATTGGGCGTGAGAATTCTCGGATTATTGCGAAGGATAAAACCGGTTGTTTTTGACTGTTCTACTGCGAGCTGGAAACGACGGGAATGGGTAAAACTGAGCTCAGCCATTTCGCCGATCACGGCAGAAAGGGACGCGCATTTCAGTGCTTCTTCCATGGCCCAGAGAATATCTTTTTCCTTTTTCAGGCAGATGAAAATCACCTGGTCAGGCGCAATTCCAAAAGTTTTCAGAGCCGGAGGAAACAGAATGGGAGACTTACCTATCCAGACCACTGCCCCATCGTTTTTCATCAGTCCGGCCAGGATTCCTGAAATAAAACCTGACGTGGATGATGCTTCTTCCGGTCCCTTACTGATCAGTTCATGTATAGCACCAAGAGGAAACAGTCCCTCAGCAAATGCATCCTTCATAAACTCCAAACCCAGATCTATGGCTGTTCCGGAGCGTTTATTCCCAAGCCCTTCCAGGGGAAGGATCTCCCTTTTCAGGCTACTTATAATATCTGATTTGGCTGCGCGCATGGACGGTTCTATTATTCTCCGGTTTCCTGAAAAGGAAGGGGCTATTCAGCAGCAATTTACTAAAATATTTAGTAATAAGGAATCTTTTCTGAGCTCCGGGGGTTAGTCCATTTTTATCCCTTCAACTCTGTTTTCTGTCGGATTTCGTCTGGATTTACATTAATCGGCCCTGGGATGGTTCAGGTTTTCTTCAGGAAGAAACCTAAATGAAGGAAGAGTAAGTGCGGGGTAAGTCCGGTATTTACCGGACTTACCCCGCACTTAATTAGTTTTCATGCCCATTTCATCCCGAAGGAAACCCCGACAGAACCCGGACGTTACTCTTTTGATTTTTGGGAGACTTAATAGTTTCTCTCTCTTGCCCGGGAGATAATATCCGACCGCCGGAAAAACCAGCACCCTGAATTTCTTCTATAAGTATGGATGAATACGTTTATACCTGATGAAACAGATTCCCGAAAGCGATCTCATCCAGGAATTATTTCATTTAAAAATAGCTGGCCAGGCTTGAATAATCCTGAGGGAATAAGTATTTTTCGCGAGAAAGATCCACTAACCCCATGAAATATCCTTTGCTGAATCTGGCTCCTGTGTTTCTGTTTTCCGTTTTGATTTCCTGCAATGGCCATGATGGCGCTGCTCCAAAAGCAGACAGCCTTATTATTGATCCGAATAAATCCCTTGCTGGTCAGATGTATTTCTTTGCTCCGGGATACGACAGTACTCATTTCGTAGCCACCAGCAATTGTGACTGCTGCTCAGCCAATGCCTTGTTCCTGGATGACAGTGTTTGTCTCTATATCGATTATTGCGACGAGGGATGCTCCTATGTAAGAGGAATCTATCATCTGCAAAACGGGCAACTCGAAATGAATTTCGATAGCCTGGTCCTGGAAGAGACTTACCCTGAAACGAAGGACAGTTCCGGTTTGAAACCACCTGAAATCAGCTACGATTTCAGTAGTGAGCGGAGCAAAAAGCTGAAATTTAAAAAACAGGAATACAAGGGAAGGACGGTTTTTACCGCTTCAAATGAATTTGGCACTGTGGATACCACCATATCCACAACCGAAAAGATGAAAGAGGTTCAGGCCAAAGGAGTCTGGGACCGGCTTACGGGTAAAACAAAGGTTGTCAACCAACGTTCACCGGCGGCGGCCATGCCCGATTTGCTGGGTAGTTGGGCCGGGACAGGAGATGGGAAAACAAGTTTTCAAATTCAGGAGAACTATATTTTTTATCCGGAAAATTTCAAGCAATATAAATATTCCCTGGAGCATGACAGCCTGAAGATAAAATTTGATGATTATGAAGGGGTCTTTGCAATAAAGATGAATGGGAGGGATACGCTGATTCTTACTGGCGATGAAAGGCAGGTTTTTCACCGGTTTAAAAAGAGCGGTCAATAAAACAGGAGTCGGAGAAAAAGAAAATGTTAATCTGAAAAATAGTCTGTTGCCAGTTCCAGAAAAAAGATAAATTTATCATAGCCCCTCACCCCGAAACAAAAACCATGAAAAAGACAGTGCTCCTTACACTGGCTGCTAATTTTCTGTATTCTGTCATATTCAGCCAGATCCCACTTACCGCACAGAACCGAAAATCATAAAATTGCCAGTTTCAATAAGAGAACCATTGAGATTGTAGCCCTGAAACCGCTCATTGATCTGCATCATATCAAAAACATTGAAGTTGTAGACACCAGGCCCGACACCACGGCCATCGGATTAGCGCAAAAAACAATTCATCAGCCCTTTTTTCTTATTGCAGATGGCCCTTTTGCTGACAATGCACAACAATTTTTATATCATTCCATCAATCTGCTGGATCCGGATTCCCTGGATATCGTCGTGGTCATAAGAAAATTCTGGCTTACCGGTGGTTTGGACGAGGAGATGGAGAAAAATTTAAAGAATACAGGTATAGACAGCAACACGGAAAAAATAAACAGTCTGCTGACCAGGATGGAATTTTATTTGAAAAAAGGGTCTGACTATTTTATATTATATCGCTACGATACAATGATTACCAGAAACCTGTTTATTTTACAAGATGCATCCGAATTGGTAGAGCAGGCATTGGGATCATCGTTAAGCAGGTTGGTATTGTTGGATTCAAAATTTGAGTCCATCGGCGAGAACAAAAGAAAATTCAGCTGGAGCGAAATTCAAGGCCATATTCAAAAACAATTTGACATTCCTATCCTGAAGGACAGCGCGCATGTCCGCGGAGTATATTCAAATTTTGAAGAATTTAAAAACGATAACCCCGGACAAAGAAATTTTGAAGTGGATAAGGATAAACTTACAGATATGATATTCATCAGGCAAGCTGATGGGAAACTTATGCCAGAAAGGGATGATTGGGGATATTCTGATGGAAGAAATTTGTATGTCAGATTAAAAGATAATTATTTTCTGCTTCAGCGCCAGGGGAATGCTTTTTATATTTATGGATCAAAAGCTTTTACCCACAAAAAAGTAGCTTACGTTCCGGGTTTAGGCGCCGTTTCAAATGCAACTTCGGGAGGTCCTCAATATGCTACAAATCCTGTAGAATCATCATCGGAACACCTCATGCTGAAACTCAGGCCCTATGCCTTAGATTGGGATAATGGGGAACTGAATTAGATAGATAAATTCTGCACCCGATCCCAGTAACCCAGGTGATAAGGCCACTACTGTCTGATTATCTGTTCGGGTGTGCGATTTCGAACAATGGCTGGACGTCCCGAAACCCTCATACTCTGTCAAAATCAAGGTTATAGGGGATTGGTACAGGCATTGCTCATGGATAGCGTTATATCATCGAAATAAATCGAAGGCATGCTCCGGAATTTCTTTAAATCCACGATTCGCAATATTTTGAAAGCAAAAGGCTTCAGCATCCTGAATATTTTGGGACTGGCTATTGGAATAACCTGCGCCGGTTTAATTTTCTTATGGGTGGAAGATGAGGTTCAGTTTGATGCCAGTCATGTAAAGAAAGACAGGCTATTTATTGTGAAGACCAATGACAAGGTAGATGCCGGTGTGTTCACCCATTCTTCTACGCCGGGCCCGCTGGCGGAGGCCCTTCAAAAGACTATTCCAGGTATTGCCAATACCTGTCGTTCTACAGATGGCGGAACGACGGCGCTATTCAATACAGGAACTAAAATCGTCAACGCTTCGGGTAACTATGCCGAACCCTCGTTGTTCACGATGTTCACAGTTCCTTTTATTGAAGGCAATGCATCTACCGCTTTCCATCAGCTGCATTCCCTGGTAATTACTGAGAAAACAGCACTGAAATTTTTTGGAAGCAACCACAACGTACTGGGCAAAACAGTGCGTATGGACAATAAACAGGACTATGTAGTAACGGGTCTGGTGAAAGATATCCCTGAAAATTCTTCCCTGCAATTCGAATGGCTGGCTCCGTTCCAGGTCTGGTATGCCGAAAATGAGTGGGCGAAAAACTGGAATAATTTCGGCATCAGCACCTATGTTGAACTCAGGCCGGGAGTGGATTTTAACCACATCAACAATACGCTGCTAAACCCATTGTACGACTTCACCACGCAGAAAATCGAAAGTTCAATCTCCACGGTCCATGAGTTTTTATTTGGTATGAACGACTGGCGCCTCCGTGATGATTTTGATAACGGCGTGAAAACCGGTAAAGGAAGGATTCAATATGTGCATTTATTTACACTGATTGCCTGGATCATCTTATTTATTGCCTGTATCAATTTCATGAATCTGGCTACGGCAGGCAGCGAGAAACGCTCAAAAGAAATCGGAGTGAGAAAAGTACTGGGAGCCCGAAAGAAATCATTGGTATTTCAATTCATGGGTGAAGCTGTTTTCATGTCAATGCTGGCAGCGATCCTTGCTGTTCTGTTCATTCAGTTATTATTGCCTGCGTTTAATGGTCTGGTACAGAAAAATCTGTTGACAGGACTTACAAGCCCTGCCCATTTTACTGCGCTAATCCTCATTACACTAGTATGCGGACTGGTCGCGGGTATTTATCCTTCACTCTATCTTTCCGCGTTTAATCCGGTATTCGTATTAAAAGGCATAAAAGCAAAGGCAGGAACTGCAGCAATCATCCGGAAAAGCCTGGTGGTCGCGCAATTTGCCGTATCCATTATATTGATCATTGGTACCCTGATCATATATCAGCAGATACAGCATGTGAAGAGCAGGGACCTTGGATATGATAAGAATAATCTGATACAAATTGATGCCCAGGGTGAGATGGTAAAAAACTTTTCCCTCATCAAAAGAGATTTATTGAATTCCGGTGTGATAGCGAATGCCGCACTGGCCGATCATGCAGCTATATATGGCGGTAACAACACAACCAGTATTTACTGGCCGGGTAAGGATCCCAACAGCAATATCGTGATCTCACAAAGACTGGTCAGCACGGAATATATGTCAACCCTGGCTATGCATATCCGGGAAGGAAGAGACTTTGAAATGACGGATGCCGTTGAATTGGGTGCGAATCATATGCCGAAAGATTCTGCACAGGTTTTCCATGTGATCGTTACCGAATCCATGGAAAAATTATTGGGGAAAGGTTCCGCCATAGGAAAAACGATGGTAGGCAGGCGAAATACGGGAGATATGCATATGCAGGTAAGCGGCGTGGTGAAGAACTACGTGTATGGGGATATGTATGCGGAATCTGCACCTGTGATATTCTATTATATTCCGGAGGCCGCCAATATGATGTATATACGCACGGCTGCATTGGGTGATCCGGAAAAAACACTCCGGGAAATCGGAGAGGTAATGAAAAAAGATAACCCGGGCTATCCTTTTGAATATAAGTTTGTGGACGACCAGTTCAACAATATGTTTTTAAGCGAAATGCTGATCAGCAAACTCTCCCGTGTGTTTTCCGCTCTCGCCATTTTTATATCCTGCCTGGGATTATTCGGACTCGCAGCCTATACCGCAGAACGAAGGACCAAGGAGATCGGCGTCCGGAAAGTGCTGGGGGCAAGTGTTCGGGGTATTGCTGTTTTACTTTCCGCAGACTTTTTAAAACTGGTTGGCCTGTCATGCATTCTGGCATTTCCCGTCTCCTGGTGGCTTATGAACAACTGGCTGCAGAACTATCAGTATCGCATAACCATCAGCGGGTGGATATTTTTGATCGCCGGATTTCTGGCCATGGCCATTGCCCTGGTAACGATCAGCTTTCAGTCCATCAGGGCCGCTGTGGCAAACCCGGTAGATAGTCTCCGGTCAGAGTAATGGAACATTTTTTCGCCTGATTAATAAGTTTAGGTAACTTAAGTATCTGATAGAAGTGGATCCGGGCTTTGATTCATTATACTTATAAACCTGACATGAAAAAACGAATAACAGCTGGTCGTAAAATTTACGCCACAGGCATTTTTGGTCTTGCTGTTATTTGCGTCATCTCAAAGGATTTTATCGTTGGCCGCCCGCCGGGCTGGCCTGCAGGGTTTAATATCAATCCGGTCTTCGCATGGATCACTGCTGTTGTGCTCATGATTTCCGCTATAGAAATTTTCCTGAATAGAAATGCGAAATTCGCCGCCTTTCTGATTGCAGCCCTTATTTTCTTTTTTTCGGTGCTCCGGCATTTGCCCGTTTTTATGAATGACTGGGCCAACGCCTATAAATCACTCGCTTTAGCCGGAGGGTCCCTGATCATCGGTTGTTCATTTACGAAACGGGATGCAAAAGCAGGGAAGCGGTTTGACCCTGTCCTGATTACAACAGGTGTTATTTTCCTGGCAGCTTTTTTCATCGCCGCCGGTTATGCTCATTTTAAGTTTGCCCAATTTGTAGAAACATTGATTCCTGCCTATATACCGTTACACAGGTTCTGGACTTACTTCTGCGGAATTTGTCTTTTAGCTGGCGGAATTGGACTGCTTATACCTCAAACCAGGAGACTGGCTGCCCTGCTTTCAGGTTTAATGGTTCTTGGCTGGTTTCTTTTACTGCATATACCCCGGTTTATCTCCAATGTGAATGATGCGAGCGACAGGATGGGTCTGTTTGAGTCTTTTACTTTTGTAGGTATTTTCTTTGTCTTAGCCGGAATTACATCCCCTCAAAAGCAAGGATCTTATTAGAGATATGGGTTTTATCCGTTGCGGATTTCGCGAGTTGCAGGGCCTGCTTCCAGTGTGAAAGCGCTTTCAAATTGTCTATACCGGTATATAGTTCACCAAGAAGAGAATGGTATAAATGATTCCCGGTCAGGTTTATTTTTTCCGCTTCTTTAATTGCGTCTGACTTGCCATTCGCTTTCGACAATGCATAGGTTCTGTTTAACGCGGCAATAGGAGAATATTCAATCAGCAGCAACTGATTATACAACTGCAAAATGCCTTCCCATTTTTCTTTCGAGTCTTCCTTTAGGGTATGCCAGCTCGCGATGCCGGCTTCCAGGTGATATTTCGAAATTTGATCGCCACGGGAAGCCTGGTTCAAAAAATATTCTCCTTTGCGAATCAGCTCCCGGTCCCATAATGTTATATCCTGGTCTGGATATAGTATGATTCGCCCTTCGGAATCATGTCTTGCATCAAATCTCGAAGATTGAAAACACATCAGGGAAAGCAACGCATTGACAGCAGGCGTGTTTGTTTCTTTGTTTTCAAGCAGCAGCGAGACCAGCCTCATGGCTTCATAACACAGGTCCCGGCGGATAGCCATATCCTGGCCTGCTGAATAGTACCCTTCATTGTAAAGTAAATAAAGGGTCATTAGTACAGCGGGCAAACGGACGCTTATTTCAGTCAGGCCGGGCTGTTCGATTCTAATGTTTTCCGTCCTCAGTTTTTTCCGGGCTCTCTGCAGTCTTTTGTATATCGCTTCTTTTTCTGTCAGAAAGGCCCCGGCAACTTCATCGACGCTAAATCCGCAAAGGATATTTAGTGCCAGGCCAATCTGTGCTTCTGGCGGATTGCAGGGATGACAAATCGCAAATATCATCGCCAGCTCACTATCCTGAATGTTTTTGACGCTCAGATCAATGTCGATTTCTCCGGAGATTTGTGCACTGTACCTGAGTTCCTTTGAAATGATTCCGGCAAAAAGAGCATTTCGTTTAAGGTAATCTTTGGTTTTATTTTTTGCCACGGTATACAGCCAGGCAGTCGGATTTTCAGGTAATCCTTTCAGGCCCCATAGTTCAGATGCCAGGAGAAAACTGTCGCTGACAATGTCTTCTGCGATTTCGATATGGTCAATGCCAAATAGTTTGCAGAGTACAGATACGATTTTTCGATATTCTGTTCTGAATAGATGAGGTATGAGTTCTGTTTCGTTCATAAGAACTGCCTGGCAATATACGATGGCCGCTGTTTATCCGGACCCTACATCGAGCTAACCTCCCTGACCTCTACGGTACCGCCACTCTTCAAAATCGGGCAACCCTTTGCCAGTGCCGTTGCTTCCTGATAAGAATCTGTTTTTACAATGCTATAGCCGACGATCGATTCTTTAATTTCTGCATAAGGGCCGTCGGCAATCACGTTTTCGGCTTTTAACACCTGGCCGGAAGGAAACAATCTGTTGCCCCGGTCCGTCAGTTTGTTTTGCGCAGCGATACCACCAATCCAGTCCATCCAGCGCTTGGTGTTTGCCTGCATTTCTTCCGGAGAAGCTTTGGACGGCTGACTAATGTCTGTTCGGTAGACAAGAAGAAAATCTTTCATTTTGTTTGATTTTTTATTGTTTAAAAATGGATTCAGGTGCGTTTTTAGAATAACGATCGGATTTTGGGATTTGGACAAATCGCGAAAACTTTTTTCTCATGAGTGATTCGTACCTTTTTGGACATTTTCGATCACCCCGGCCTCTAAACGATCCCCTCATGCGATATACCATATTTCTGGTGATAATTTTCACAACCATCCTTGCCTGCCAGAACAATGCGAAAGAAAATAAAACTACCGCGGCCCCGGACAGTACAAAAAAAAACAACACCGGGACTGTTTCTGTTTCACAAGCGGATTCCCTGGCGGGCCATCAGGTTTTCGTTTCACTCTGCAGCACCTGTCATAAGGATACTTCCATTCTCCGGGCACCCAGCAGGGGAATCCTGTCAACCATGACTCCCCGCGCCATTCTCGAAGCGCTGGACAACGGACGGATGAAAACCCAGGCCGCTAATCTTACGGAAGACCAGCGCCGGGCGGTAGCGCAATGGGTTACAGGTCATCCACTAAACCAGTCGGTGATGCCCGCGGAAGCCTATACTCATTTTTATATCCATAATAATTCAGGGACCTATTCCGGATGGGGCGGCAACCCCGAAGGTACAGGCTTCAGGCCGGCAGATCGGGCAGGTATCAGTCTGTCTAATCTTTCTACGCTGAAATTAAAATGGGCCTTTGTTTTTCCGGATGCCAACCAGGTGCGTTGTAAACCTGCTGTGATCGGTGACTGGCTGATCGTGGGTGACCAATACGGTGAAGTATATGCGATCCACAAACAGACAGGTAAAATCGGCTGGACCTTTCTGGCAGATGCTGCGATCCGGGGTGCGATAGAATTGACGGAAGATGATGGCCGTGTCACTGCATACTTTGCCGACTACAGCACCAATACTTATGCGGTGGCTGTGAATACGGGAAAACTCATTTGGAAGAAAAGGGCCGGCTATCATCCGGAATCTGGTGTTACCGGTTCTGTGGCAGTGTATGGAGGGATGGTGTATGTACCTATTACTTCTTTTGAAGTGATCTCCTCGTTAAATCCGGAATTTGCATGCTGTACTTCGTCAGGTGGACTGGTTGCCCTGGATGCGAAAACCGGAAATGAAAAATGGGTGTATCGTGTGATCGGTGAATTTCCGAACGTATCCGGGCACAAGAAAAACGGGAAACCCATCTATGGACCTTCCGGCGCACCGGTATGGAGCAGTCCTACATTGGACGCAAAAAGGGGATTGATTTTTATCGGAACTGGTGAGAACTATACCGTACCGGCAACCCCGACCAGTGACGCGATCCAGGCCATCGACCTGAAGACGGGCAAGCTGGTCTGGAGTTTCCAGGGAACAAAAAATGATACATGGAACCTGGCCTGCCCGGACGGCGTGAACTGTCCGCCCACGAGCGGACCGGACCTGGATTTCGGAATGGCACCTATTCTATTAAAAAGAAAAAATGAAAAGGATATTCTGGTCGTCGGTGAAAAATCAGGTGTGGTCTTCGCGTTGTCACCTGACGATGGAAAACTAATCTGGAAAACCAGGATTGGTAAGGGAGGTGCTCTGGGAGGTATACATTGGGGAATGGCAACAGACGGGCAACAGGTATATGCAGCGAATGCAGATAATATTTACGCCATTGATAAGCGGGATTCATCTGTCAAAGCTTCCCCCGGACTGTATGCACTGGATCCTGCCAGCGGAAAAGTGAATTGGATGAAGGCTCCGCCTCCCTGCGACACGAACACAAAAGGTTGTATACCGGGCAACTCAGCGGCACCAACAGTTATTCCGGGAATCGTTTTTGCGGGTGCTCTCGACGGGCATATTCGTGCCTATGCAAGTTCGAACGGGGAAGTGTTGTGGGACTATAATACAGTGAGAGATTTTGATGGCGTCAATGGTCTGAAAGGAAAGGGCGGTGCGCTCGACGGAGCAGCACCTGTTATTTCAAACGGAATGTTATTTGTTAATTCCGGTTACGGCAGTTTCGGACAAATGTCCGGCAATGTATTGCTGGCGTTTGAAATTGGAAGGTAATGGTACGTATAAGAATCAGCTAAATAGGAAAATGCTAACTTTATTGTAATGATGTCTACGACCTTTCCTATTCAACCTCATCCGATTGTATCATATCTCCGGGTGGGAAAACTCCTTTATTATTCCCTGTTACTTTTTATACTGGAAGCCTGGTTCTACTGGATAAAATTTAAGTCTGCATACATGGAAGTCCGTCTGCCATGGATCATTTTCTGGTTCATATGTTTTGGTTTTGCATTTGTACATATTTTTTTAGTGGTTATGGACGGCTGGTCCCGTTTTCAAAATTATAAGCGGGCCAAGGATCAGTTTTACGTCCATGGTTTTAGAAAAAGAATAGCAGACACTTATATGGGTTCGCAATGTCAGCGGATGGCAGCCATCGTCGCTGCCGAAGAATTGGGCATAGGCGATGAGTTAAAACAATATTATATCAGAAAAAATGTCAAATGGTATCATTTGGTCCCGTATTTTATGATCAAAGACCCCGTATTCTTTCTTAAAAAGAAGTTTTGGTCCCGCACTTTCCTGGAAAAAAACTACAAACCGAGATTCGATTATCGCAATCTTCAATCTCAATTCGAATTGCAACCATGATCATTTCCGGCTGTAATCTTGGTAAATCCTACTGTAACAGGAAGGTATTGGAGGATATTAATATATCCTGCGCTGCCGGGGAAATTTGCGGTTTACTGGGTGCAAATGGAGCAGGCAAAACCACACTGTTGAAAATTTTACTTGGTCTGGTAACCCCGGATAGCGGCACTGTAACTATTTCCGTCAGAAGGTCAAAACCTATTGGCGGTATTGTTGAAGAACCGGCTTTGTATGAATATCTGGATTCCTATGATAACCTGAAAATATTCGGAGGCATTCAGGGTGTCAGGACCAACCGGGCTTTTCTGGAAGCTTCATTATCGACAGTTGGCCTCCCGTTAGAAAGAAAAGACCCGGTTCGTAATTATTCCATGGGCATGAAACAGCGACTAGGTATTGCTGTCGCCTTATTAAACAACCCGGCCTGCCTGGTATTGGATGAACCTTTTACGGGCCTGGATCCGCTTGGCGTGGCAGCGCTGCAAAAACTGATTGTTGAACTTACCCTAAAGGAAGACCTGGCTGTAATTCTTTCTTCACATATCATAGAAGAATTAAAAAATACCTGCAACACCTTATATGTTTTGAAAGGGGGACGAATCGTAAATACCGGACCAGCCAAAAAACTCATAGCTGAAAAATCGAAAACTTATAGGGTCTGCGCGGAAAATATCATCTCTTCCCGGTCATTAAAAGAATATCAGGTGAATTTTGAAGGCAGCAATTATGCGTTAGTAACGATTGCTCCTGAACAGATTGCTCAATTGATTCAGCAATTGTATTCGGAGCATATTTATATAACATCCTGTTCGCCGGAACTAAGTATGGAGAGTCTTTTTGAAATTTCAGACAAATGAAACCATTGATAATCGCTGAGATAAAAAAGCTTTTCAAACAAAGCAAAACCTATTACGCAATAGGAAGCCTTTTTCTTATTGAGGCAATCGTACTTTTCAGCGCTTATTACCAGGGAAATAATATCATTGACATTTTGTTGGAAAATCTCAGGAAATCTTTCTATTTCAACGGCACTCTTTTAAATGGGAATTTGCTGGTTTACCTGATTCTCAATACGCTCTGGTTTAACCTGCCTTTAATTCTAATGATCACCCTTTCCGGCATGCTCACTTCGGAATATAAAGACCGTACCTTACAAACCATATTCCTTCAGCCGGTAAGCAAGTGGAGGTTTATTTTGAGCAAATATATTGTCGCTGTTTGTTTCACTTGGTTGACTGTATTCTTTATGGCCATCACAGCCTTTGTACTTTCCTACGGTATCTTCGGCAGGGGCGACCTCGTCGTGTATTTGAACTCGCTTAATTTTTTTGAATCAAAAGATGCTTTTTATCGATTGAAGCTGGCCTTTGCGTCGGGCGCTTTATCTATGGCGTTTTTTTCGGTAGTGAGTTTAACTATTGCCGTGATCTTTAAGGATGCGACCAAAACATGGATTGTTTCTGCATTTTTCCTCATTTTATCCAATATTCTATTAAAAGTCGAATTCAGTAACCATTGGGTCAATCGCTTTTTCTTTCCCAAGCTGAACGATACCTGGCAATATTTTTTTTACTACAAAATAGACTGGCCGCTGATATATCAAAATTCCATTTTGATTATACTGTATTCAGTCTTGTTCATGACCCTGGGAATTTATTTGTTCAATAAAAAAGATATTGGCTGATGCGTGCGCTTATTCCTTTGTTGTTTTTATCGGGCATTTTTAGTCAGCCGGTTAGTGCACAGGTGGTAGACGCTGATTTATTGAAAATTAAGCACCGGATGGATTCTATAGAACAGTTTACGGCCAACCTGAAACTCGATGTTGATATCAGCTTCATCCAAATGCCCACAAAGTATGCGGTGATGAAATATAAAAAGGGTCAGCCTGCACATTTTACTTCTGATAATTTTGTCATGATTCCTAAACGGGGACTCGATTTTACATTAACAAAAATTTTCGAGTATCCCATAATAACCGTTGACCGGGGTACAGAAATTAAGGAAGGGAAAACATATAAAACCATCAATGTGATCCCGACCGATAAACGCGCGGATTATTCCATTGCTACTATGATAATCGATATCGAAAACCAGCGTATTGCAGAATCCGAGATCAGTACTAAAAAAGATGGCACTTATACACTGATCATGCACTATGACAATGAAAAAATGGTATTGCCCGGCCTGATGGAAGTTGATTTCGAGATGGATCGCATTAAAATACCTTTCAATTTTATGGGGAAAGACACTTATATCGACAGGAATAAAATGCGCAATGAAGAGGTGAAAACAGGAAAAATATTTTTACGAATAACGAACTACCAGCTCAACCCTAAAAAAGGAAATTTATGAATGTATTGGTCATTGATATCGGCGGAACAAATATCAAGATGCTGGTTACGGGCCAGACTGAACCTAGACGGTTTCCATCCGGACCGGCGATGACTCCTGATCGAATGGTTTCCGAAATCAGGGCACATACAACGGACTGGCCCTATGATGTGGTGTCGATCGGATATCCCGGGATCGTGAAAAGGAATACAATCATTACGGAGCCACATAACCTGGCCCCGGGATGGATAGGGTTCGACTTCGAGTCCGCATTCGGGCGGCCGGTCAGGAAAATGAACGACGCAAGCATGCAGGCCCTGGGAAGTTATAAGCAGGGGACTATGTTGTTTCTCGGACTAGGTACAGGACTCGGCTCTGCTATTATCGCTGAAAATGTTGTTTTGCCTATGGAACTTGCACACCTGTCATATAAGAGAGGCACATTTGAAGATTATATTGGAATCCGCGGACTGAAACGACTGGGCAGGCGGAAATGGCAGGCCAATGTTGAATTCGCTATCGAACGACTGATCGAAGCGGTTCATCCCGATGATATCGTACTGGGTGGCGGGAATTCCAAAAAACTAAAACCTTTTCCTGCCGGATGCCGTCTCGGGGACAATGTATTCGCATTTGCCGGCGGATTTCGCATGTGGGATGATGCAATGAAATAACAAACAAATAATTACTGTTTATTCCATACAATAGCCAAATTTGCAGTATGTCGAAAACTGTTTTTATAGCCACATCTGAGCCTTACAGCGGTAAATCGGTCATTGCACTCGGTTTAGTGAACATGCTGTTGGGAAAAACTAAAAAAGTAGGCTATTTCAAACCCATCGTCAATGCCGGTCCGAATGAAAAAAAAGACGACCATATTGCCTCCGTTATCGAGTATTTTGGTCTGCCTGTAAATTATGAGGATACGTTTGCATTTACCCGCAGCCAGGCCCTTCAAATGATACAAAATAAAAGCCAGGGCGAGTTGATCGATATCATTATCAGTAAATTCAAAAAACTGGAAGAAGTCTATGATTTTACGGTAGTGGAGGGAAGTGATTTTGTGGGTGAGGGAATCGCCTTTGAATTTGATGCAAATATCTCGATAGCTAAAAACCTGGCTGCCCCGGCGATCATTGTTATTTCCGGCGAACATAAAACCACGGCCCAGATTGTAACCACGGCGCTCACCATCTTTCATAATTTTCAGGCCCGTGAGGTTCAGGTGTTGGCGATTGTTGTTAACCGGGTAAATCCAGATCAGGCAGCGGATGTGAAACCACTCCTGGCCATGCAACTTAATAATGATGTGATTATTACCGTAATCCCATTTGTGAAAAGTTTGAACAGTCCAACCCTGCTGGAAATAAAGGAACACCTGGGCGGGAAACTTCTTTTTGGGGAAGATCAGCTGGCTAATCAGGCCGATCATTTTATTACAGGTGCCATGCAGGTTCATAACTTTTTGAACCATTTAAAAGAAAATGTTTTGATTGTTACTCCGGGTGACCGGGTTGATATAATTATCAGCGCACTGCAGGCAAATCTTTCAACCAGTTATCCGAAAATTTCAGGTGTCGTACTCACCGGCGGTTTTGAACCGGGTGAACCGATCATGCGGCTTATACAGGGCTCACCATCCATTATACCGATCATTTCTGTAAAGACAGGTACTTTCGAAACCACATCAAAAATCGGGGCGATACAGTCAGCCATGACACCCGGCAACAGGAAAAAAATTCAACTCGCCATTGATATTTTTGAAAAATATGTGGATGTGAAAACCCTCGATGAAAAGATGATCACGTTTAAACCGGAAGGAATTACGCCGCATATGTTTCAGTACCAGCTGACGAAATGGGCGAAGAACGAAATCAAACATATAGTGCTGCCGGAGGGAAACGAAGACAGGATTTTAAAGGCTGCAGCCAGGCTGATCGATCAGAAGATTGTAACGCTTACATTACTTGGTAATCCTGCTGAAATAGCTGCATCTGTAAAACGTCTTGGTTTGTCCCTTGACTTAAATAGTATCAGGATAATCGATCCGGTTAATTCAGAATTATTTGAGGATTATGTACAGACCTTCTATGAATTGAGAAAACACAAAAAAGTGGATCCTGCCATGGCCAGGGATACAATGATGGATGTTTCCTACTTTGGTACGATGATGGTCTATAAGGGTCATGCGGATGGAATGGTGTCAGGGTCAGTACATACTACACAACATACCATCAGGCCTGCACTCCAGTTTGTAAAAACGAAGCCTGGCATTTCTGTTGTTTCTTCGGTCTTTTTTATGTGCCTGCCGGATCGTGTTTGCGTTTTTGGAGATTGCGCAGTAAATCCCAATCCTACGGCGGAGCAACTTGCCGAGATTGCGATCTCATCTGCGGAGAGCAGCCAGTTATTCGGTATTGAGCCGAAAATTGCCATGCTCTCGTATTCTTCCGGTACTTCAGGCGAAGGGGAGGAGGTGGAGAAAGTGCGCAGTGCAACGGAGATCATAAAACAAAAACGGCCCGATCTTAAAGTGGAAGGACCCATCCAATATGACGCCGCGGTAGATCCGGTGGTAGGTCATCAGAAATTGCCTGATTCTGAAGTTGCAGGCAAGGCAACCGTATTGATTTTTCCGGATCTTAATACAGGTAATAATACGTACAAAGCCGTTCAGCGGGAAACAGGTGCGCTGGCGATTGGTCCCATGTTGCAGGGGTTAAATAAACCCGTAAATGACCTGAGCAGGGGTTGCACAGTAGATGATATCTTCAATACGGTCATAATCACCGCTATTCAAAGTCAGCAGAAATAAAATGAACATCTTTGTCGTAAACTCAGGAAGCAGTTCCATCAAATACCAACTTTTCAAAATGCCGGTGGAAAAACCAGTTTGCAGCGGGCTGGTGGAAAGGATCGGACTGGAAAATTCAATCATCACGCACAGGATAAATTCAGAAAAGGACGAAAAAATAATCCATAAAACAATTAACCTCTCTGGTCATGAAGAAGGTTTGCATGAGGTAGCGGCATTATTATCTGACGCCGAAACGGGGGTTATAAAAAAGCCTGATGAAATTGATGTGGTGGGTCACCGGGTAGTACACGGAGGTGAAACGTTTGCAGCGACCACGATCATTACAAAGAAAGTAAAAGAAAAAATTAAAAACCTTTTTACACTTGCCCCGCTACATAATCCTGCAAACTACCTGGGTATCGAAGTAGCTGAGAAAATATTTACAGAAGCAAAACAGGTTGCGGTTTTCGATACTGCATTTCACCAGACACTTCCTCCAAAGGCATTTAGGTATGCTATTCCCAAATCATTTTATACTGACCACCACATCAGGGCTTATGGTTTTCATGGTACGAGTCACAAATATGTTAGCGGGAAGGCAATGGAATATTTAAACAAGCCTGACGCCAGACTCATTACCATTCATCTTGGAAACGGCTGCAGTATGGCGGCCATAAAAAATGGAAAATCGGTTGATACCAGTATGGGCTTTAGTCCTTTGAGCGGACTGGTGATGGGAACCCGCTCAGGAGATATTGACCCTTCCATTATATTTCATCTGATCAATCAATTGGACTATGACCCGGAACAGGTGAATAATCTGCTGAATAAACAAAGCGGAATGCTGGGACTAACCGGTTTTCCGGATATGCGGGATATTGGCAGAGCTGTATTGGAAGGACATAAGGATGCGGAATCCGCACTCGAAATCTATGCGTACAGGATAAAAAAATATATCGGTGCTTACGCTGCCGTGCTGAATGGCCTGGATGCCATTGTAT
Source organism: uncultured Bacteroidota bacterium (assembly GCA_963766585.1). Lineage (GTDB taxonomy): Bacteria > Bacteroidota > Bacteroidia > Chitinophagales > Chitinophagaceae > Puia. The sequence continues at coordinate 1,764,468 of CAVYAV010000003.1, read as the reverse complement.
TCACAGCGGGCGTAGGGGAAAATGATGTAAATACCCGGAGGAGGGTTTGTAGTGAGATGCAATTCCTGGGAATTCATCTGGATGAAAAGAAAAATAAGATGTCTAGCTCAGTAACCCGGGAAATAAACAGCGCTGATTCCCCGGTAAAAATTTTGGTTGTTCCTACTAATGAAGAGTTAGAAATTGCGAAGCAATGCTACGAACTCCTTCAGAGGAAATAGACAAGTGGAACAATAATTGCACTCCGCTTCTTGGATTATGTAGTGCATTCGCTCTTTTGGCTATGATATACGGAACCATGGCAGCCTTGGTGACAAACATTAAGTGATTACCTGTGGAAAAACTGACACGCACGATGGGTTCCAATTTAAAATCAGTTCATTGAAACCGGGATTGATTCTATACCAAAACCGTGATCGTAGTATTAACGAATCATTTCCAAAATACATGCTATCATTAATTCCCGTTCAAAACGAACTATCTTAAATTTTTATATCCCTTTTTTTATGTATAATTTTAATGTTCAATGTTATTCTGAAATGGATTAAGCTTTTTTCAATTTCCTATCTTTTCAAAAAACTCCCCCATACCCGACTGTTTTCGATTCAATCAATTCGAAATTTAACTCTAACGGTAAAAGGTTCTGAGTTGCGCACTAATTTTTAACTATAAAAAACAAATGGGTTATGAAAAAAATGGACACCGTTAAATTGTTGTCAGTCTGTATCATTTTCGTTTCTTTTTTAATCGGATGCGGTTCTTCTAAACCGTTAGCAGAAGGTTCTGACCTGATGACCACTATGGCGGCACAGCCCAACCTGACTACTATGAGTAGTTTATTAAAAACGCCCGGACTGGGGGATGCGATGGGAAATGCCTTAAAGGAACCATTTACTATTCTGGCCCCGACTGATCATGCATTCGATTCGCTTAGTCCATCAGGCTTAAGCGACCTTAAAAACCCTGCAAATGTTCAGCAACTTGCCAAAATGCTGAGGAGTAGTATAGTGCCGGGAAATCACGATGCAGCAGAATTGCAGAAGGGAGGTATAAGTAATGCAGCGGGCAATCCATTAAATCTGGATGGTGTTACCCTGGGCAGTACAATCGAAGCGGGTAAAAAAATTCATATTATCCCGGTAGATAAAGTGCTCACTAAACCATAAGCGCTGGTAAATCATGACACTAAAAAATTCCATTCACCGGAGGTGGTGGAATTTTTTATTTAAGATTCTGCAAAACCTTATTTAGAAGGCTCAATCAGGTCCCAGAGATTTCCATATAGATCCTGGAAGACAGCGACGGTACCATAAGGTTCCCAGGCGGGGGGCCGTACAAAAACAATCCCGCATCTGATCATTTCCTGATAGTCTCTGTCGAAATCATCTGTATGCAGGAATAAAAATACCCGGCCGCCTGTTTGGTTGCCGATTGCTTTTTTTTGCTCCGCGCTGGCCGCCCTGGCCAGCAACAGGCTGGGTCCGGCTGAGCCGGGCGGCGATACAATCACCCATCGTTTAGTTTCACTGAGTTTAGTATCCTCTACCAGTTTAAAATTCAGTTTCCCTGTATAGAAGCGGATGGCGTCGTCATAATCTTCGACCAGGAGGGCAATATGGGCAATAGACTGTTTAATCAATGGAAATGTACACAAATAGTTCAAATCCGGACAGTTCCTTTCAGGCCCTTCGGGCGTAAAATGCTGGCCCAGAATATTTTATATAACTGGCACTTTCTTGGCTCCCGTCTCTGCATCACAAATCTTTGCAATGATTAGAAATTATCTGAAGATCGCCTGGAGAAATCTGCTGAAAAACAAGACCTATTCCTTTATCAATATCGCGGGCCTCGCTGCCGGAATGGCCGTAGCCATGATTATCGGATTGTGGATCAACGATGAAGTGTCTGCAAACAGGGATTTTAAGAACTATGGGTCGATTTACCAGATAATGATGAATCAAACCTTCGATGGAAAAAGAGGCACACAGACTTCTATCCCTTTTCCATTAGGTGAAGAACTGAAAACAAAATATCCGGATTTCAAAGGCGTGGCGATGAGCGACTGGGGATCGAATCGTTCCCTGGTATACGGTGATAAAAAGATCAGTAAATATGGTCACTATGCCGGAGAGGATATAGTGAATATGTTTTCCCTGAACATCCTGAGCGGCGATAAAAATCCGCTGCATGAACCAAATTCCATTGTACTAACCGAAGAAACGGCAAAGGCGCTTTTCCCAAATGAGAATCCGTTGAATAAAATAGTCAGACTGGATAATACGGTCGACCTTAAAGTCACGGCTATTGTAAGCAAACTGCCTAAGAACGCTTCTTTCAACTTTGATTACCTCGTGCCATTTCAGTTACAGGAGTCGATATATCCATGGATCAAACAATATCATAAAACCAACTGGGGAAATAATTCCTGGCAGATTTTTGTTCAGCTGAAAGATCAGGCAACAGAAAAAAGCGTGGATGCAAAAATTAAAAACGTAGTCATTTCTCATTTTACAGATGAGAATACACTCAGGAGCATCAAACCCGAGGTGTTCATTCACCCAATGGCGAAATGGCGGTTATATGGTGATTTTGAAAATGGTGTAAACACCGGTGGATTTATTAAATACGTGCGGATGTTTGGCATACTGGGTCTTGTGGTGCTGTTGATTGCCTGTATTAATTTCATGAACCTGAGTACAGCCCGTTCAGAAAAAAGAGCCAAGGAAGTGGGTGTACGCAAAGCCGTAGGTTCAAACCGAAAACAACTGGTGCGTCAATTCCTCAGCGAATCACTATTTATTTCTATCCTCGCTTTTCTTTTTGCGCTGGGCATTGTGGCACTGGTGCTGCCTTATTTCAATCAGCTCACTGAAAAAGACATGAGCCTTCAGATCAGCAATCCGTATTTCTGGATCGTTATGATCGCATTCACCCTGCTAACCGGTTTGCTGGCGGGCAGTTATCCGGCCTTTTATCTTTCATCTTTTAATCCGGTAAACGTATTGAAAGGAAATTTAAAACTTGGAAGATCGGATGCACTTCCCCGTAAGATTTTGGTGGTGATTCAGTTCGCCAGCTCGGTGATTCTGATGATTGGAACAACCGTTATTTATCAGGAGATTCAATATGGTAAGAACCGGCCAATTGGTTTTGACAATAAGGGCTTGATCTCAGTGTACTGGTCAAATGATATCAGTAAAAATTATGAAGCCCTGCGGGCAGACCTGCTCAGCACTGGAGCTGTAACATCCATTTGTAAAAGCAATTCACCGCCCTCCGATATCTACAGCAACAATAATGGCTGGGAATGGAAGGGTAGTCAGCCGGTTGAAAAAACGGTGATCTTTTCTACCATTGCTACCGACTATGACTACACGAAAACTGTCGGCATCAAATTATTAGCCGGCAGGGATTTCTCCAGGGATTATGCGGATTCCAATTCAGTGATCCTGAACCAGGCTGCAGTAAAAAGGATGGGACTGAAAAATCCGGTGGGAGAGCAGCTGAAGTGGAATGGGAAAAATATGACCGTAGTCGGCTTGATACCTGATGTTCAGATGGAGTCACCCTTCCGTCCGATTTCGCCCCTTACCATCATTTTCAGCAAGGATTGGGTGGGATTCGTGGATGTGAGGATGAATCCAAATATGGCAGCATCGACCGCCCTCAAAAAGATTCAGCCAATTTTTGATAAATACAATCCGGCCTTCCCCTTTTTATATCAATTTGCTGATACAGAGTATGCGAAAAAATTTAATTATGAGGAACTCGTAGGCAACCTCGCTCTGATAATCGCCATTATCGCGATTTTCATTTCCTGTCTCGGACTCTTTGGTCTCGCCTCCTTCACTGCCGAACAACGCGTGAAGGAAATTGGCGTGCGGAAAGTACTGGGCGCCAGCGTAGCGAGCCTCTGGCAACTACTCTCCAAAGATTTTGTAAAGCTGGTTTTGATTTCCTGTGTGATTGCGATTCCTGTCGCCTGGTATTTTATGAATCAGTGGCTGAAAGATTATGAATACAAAATCACGATCGGTGCCGGGGTATTTGTGATGGTGATTGCACTCTCGGTAATCATAACCCTGGTTACCGTGAGCTTTCAGGCTATCCGGGCAGCGATGGCCAATCCGACAAAAAGCCTGAGAACAGAATAGGCTTTTTACAAATGGGTCCCGCCGGGAATTAGGGAACATGGTGTCATTTAACTATTTGTGAATGAACAATTTACAAGGTGTTTTCTGGCACCATAGTTGTCTTTATTATATTGAATATTTAATTATTAATCTATCAAACTATCCGAATCTATGAAAAAACCATCATCACTGCATGTTAACGAAACCGTGCTTGTTTATGTAATTGCGGCCGTCCTGTTAGTAAGCGTGTGGGTTATCGCTTTTTTGGGCTGGCAGCAATAATATTAAAACTGGAAAGGTTAATGCAGATAGGCATCATAGTTAGCAGGATATTGAACTGAAAAACCGTTTTGGACTGCCCAACGAGCAACAGGCCACTGCATGATCCATTTAATATTCAGTTTCAATGTGGTTCTGGCCTGCCTGATCTGATAGTCAGCATCCAAGTCATTATAATACACCTCTTCGGAAAATACAGGTTTGGTTTCTTCCCCGGCATCCTTGAGTTCTGATTGCAGTTCTGTATAGGCAGCCAGTTCATCCCCGTAGATGTCGAACCCATAAATATCTGGTCTTACTCCGACCTGATCATAAATGGTCATGGCCTTGGTTACCTTCCCGATTTCATTATAGGCAAATGAAAAACCGATCGAATTATGGGAGCCAAACTCTTCTACATAGTCCTTCCAGAGCTGTGTGCAATATTGAACTGCCTCTCCCGTTTGTGTGCCACCGATTTCCAATTCAAGATCGTAAAGGACCTTAATGGGTTTTCCGGAAATCTGCTGTTGTATCGTGTTGATCGTACTCTGGATAAAACTCCAGTTCAGATCATATTTTGCCTGGTTCCATGGCCACCAACCAATCGGAGCAGAATTTCGCTGCGTGGCAAACCGGAATATAATGAGTTCATAACCCGTATTTTCAATATCCGACAATAGTGATTTCAGGTTTGACTCGTGTTGGGGCATGAGTTTGCCCAGTTTTGCATTCACAACATGAGCATACACCGGCGAGTCGGCCAGGTTTCCGTCATTTGTAAAATCTGAATACCAAAGATCAAGAGCAATTTTTCTTTGCCCGTTAGCAAACATGGTAGCCAGTTGCTGCTTGACAATTTCTGGTGCGAGGTGATAGGTGCCGATCACCGGACGGAGATTATATGGAATATTCCAATCTGAATCGGTCGGAAAGTCCAGGTAGCTGCCTACCGAATACATCGCATAATTGGATCCTCCGGTTTCAAAACTGGTGTCAAAGGTTATTGGAGTGATGACCGTCCCGGTGTCCTGGTTTACTTTCTTACAGGCAGGGAGGCCTGTTCCAAGAAAAAAGGTCAGGCAAATAAGCGGCAGCTTGTTCAGTAGCTTTTCCATGGTCGTGTATTATTGTAACCTGAAGCTAAAGTGCCGGGGAGCCATTCCCTGATTGCTTAATGCAATTGGTTGTTCCATAATAACAGAATCTGCTTAAGATAACGGGTTTCTTTCCGGGATAAGTAATTAATTGCTAAAAAAGAATTTGGTGATTATGAATTATGCAATTTTTACTGAAACTTTCCTTTCTGTTTGCGGATAATGCAAACATTTGGTAATAATGAGACATACGCCGCAACTTCGTTTAAGCTACTGTTTCTCCCGGATCAATCTGAATTCTGATCCAGCTTTCCACTTTGGCCAGCTGGTTTCGAAAGCCAGTCGCTTACCGATAATAAAGAGCAGGTCCATATCTTCCATACCACCCGCGAAAGTCCAGGAGGAATCATATTCGTCTGAAGGTGTATGATAGTGATGGCTGGTATAGTCCTGTTTGAGACTTAATCCGTACTCTTTCCCCTTTCCTGCCACATCGGTACCGGAACTGAGATCCAGTGCAGGAACACCCACTTTAGCAAAACTAAAATGATCGGAACGGAAATAATGACCACCCTCCGGATGAGATTCGGGTGTTATATACCTGCCCTGTATTTTAACTGCGTTAGCTACATAATCTTCCAGTTCGTTCTGCCCCATTCCGGTAACAACAACATCTTTTGTTTTTTCATGCGGGTTCACGACATCCATATTCAGATTCGCTACGGTGGTTTTTAGTGGGTAGATAGGATGCCTGGCGTAGAATTCGGAACCCAACAGGCCCTGTTCTTCCCCGGTTACTGAAAGAAAAATGACCGTACGTTCTGGTTTCTCTGCAAGGTTTTTAAATGCCCTGGCCATCTCCAGCAATGCGGCTGATCCGCTGGCATTGTCCAGCGCACCATTGTAAATCGAGTCTCCCTTCGCATCCGGCGCGCCAATACCGAGATGGTCCCAGTGCGCGGTATAAATGATGTATTCATCCGGTCTTTTGGTGCCGGTAATTTTGGCAATCACATTTTGGGAAATATTGTAAGTGGCCTGCACCCGCACTTTGGTGGATACGGTTTCTTTCAGGGAAATCGCTTTGAAGCCGCGGTTATTGGCAGATACCAGCAAAGAACTGTCTTTCCCCGCTGCTGCCAGGATCTTCTTTGCCGCATCTGCACTGATCCAGCCCTGCAGGGCAGTATGAAATTCAGTGTTTCCCCGGGTATCCAGATAAAGATTCGATGAGCCCCAGGAATTTTGTACTACGCTGAAAGGATAGGCAGCGGCTTCTGTATTGTGGATGATCAGGCAGGCTTTCGCCCCTTGCCTGGACGCTTCTTCAAACTTATAGGTCCATCTGCCATAATAGGTCATTTCCCTTCCCTTGAACAGGCTGCTGTCAGTAGTTCCGAATCCAGGATCATTCACCATAACGATCACCACTTTGCCTTTTACATTGATTCCCGCATAATCGTTCCAGTGATATTCCGGTGCAACAACACCGTAACCTGCGAAGATCAGTTCATCCTTATCGAGTGTAATCAGGGAGTCAGTGTTATGCGTGGAAATGACGTAGTCCTTTAATTTCTGCAGGGTGAAACTACCTTTGGGCGAACTGAATTTCATCACCGAATCGGCCGACAGGCTGATCTGAACCATGGGAACATCCTGCAGATAGCTGTTGCCGTTTCCAGGGGTGAGACCCAGTGAACGAAAGGCTGTCGCCATGTACTGTACAGTTTTCGTTTCTCCGGGTGTAAATGGTTTTCTGCCCTCGAAGGAATCAGAGGCCAGCACAATGATATGCCGGGCCAGACTATCACGATTGAAGGGGAACCCGTCTTTTTTCTCCTCCTGAATACCCTGTGAGCAGGATATCATCGTTCCCATCAGTATCAGAAAAGGCAGGGATTTAAACATGCGGATAATTTGCGCAAAAATACAGAATGCGGGTTGTTTCACTCTTGCACAGTTCCATATATCGAACCGGAATCATATGTTAAGGAGTTTTGTCTGAGCTTTTTCTTAAGTAACTTGTCATGATAACCCAAAGGCAGTTATGAAAAATTCAACCTTTATTACAATTATATGCTCCCTGGTTATTTCTTCCTGCAATACGAACCAGCCTGCACAAACCACGCAGGGAGACAGTCTTCATCAGGATAGTAAACAGAAGGACAGCGCCGGAGAGGCAGCGAAGCAGAACCTGGTGAAGGCCGGTGATATGGTGAAAGCAGAATCACCCGATGCAATTACAGAATTTGAACAGGGTTATGCCCTGCCACGTATGAATGAGGGCGACGCCCAGTCGCCGGTGGACATTATCTCTACTGGTCTGCTAACCCATACCAGTCATAAGACTGACCTGAAGTTTAGCGGATCAATCAACGCCGTTGATAATCTTGGCCATACCATCCAGGTTGACTTTGCCAAAGGGAGTATCACGATGTTTAATGGGAATCCTTACGAACTAAAGCAGCTGCATTTTCATACTCCGTCTGAACATTTAATAGACGGAATGACTTTTCCCATGGAGATGCACATTGTAAGTAAGCTGAATGATTCGGTAAAATCGGGTTCTACCTATACCGTCCTGGGAATATTGTTCAGAATTGGCGGGGAAAATAAATTTCTAAAAGAGTTCATTGGATCGGTTCCACATGAGGAAGGCAAGGACACGCTGAACCAGCAAAATGTGAAACTGACTGATTTCTTTAGTGAAATTCCCAAAGCAGAGAAGCAGGCTTATTATACTTATCAGGGCTCGCTTACCACACCCCCTTTTACGGAAAGTGTGAACTGGATAGTTTCAAAGAGGATTTTCGAGGCCTCAGAAGAACAAATCGCGACCATTGAAAAGTTAGAAGGTAATAATGCGCGGCATGTGCATGCCTTGAACAGCCGGAAAATAGAAACCGAATAAAAAGCAAAGCGCCATCCTTCTATAAGGTATGGCGCTTTGGGAGTCTGTTTTGTCTGGTGATACCAACCGGGCCACAGAAAGGAGCCAGGTCTTATTGATTAGTATTTTGTGTATTTGAATTTCTGACCACCCACAGAGGCCTCATACATTAATCCTCCCTTTTGCTGGGTAAAAATCACTATTCCGGATGCATATTTTGCATTGGCGGAGGCGCCTGATTTAGCAGCCACTGCTGATACCTGGGCCGAAAATTCGATTTTGTTATCTTTAAATTTATCAAGGGTCGCCTTGTCCTCGAAAAATATTATTTCTCTATAAGCCTGACCGCCAAACTGGAAACCGATGGTAACCTGTGTCATCTGGGCTTTGCCGACAATCGCACCTTTTTCGAATACTGTCCCTCCGCCGGAAGCTCCGCCAACCCCAATAGCACCTTTCCCAACGTTCGGGAATATTACATATCCATAGGCCCCGCTGAACAGTTTGCTCATTTCAGGATCTGTATGCTTAAAATCCTTGATACCCTCCTTGCTGTCTTCGACCAGCTTTTTGTCTTTTGAATCTGTCTGAGCTGATGCAGGGGTCAGGATGGAAAAGAAGGTCAGTACCATTAACGACTTAAAAACAAAGTTAACCAGATGCTTTTTCATGTTTGTAACTTTAATTAACTGGAGGAATAGGTTTACTGAATAAAGATATTTCATTTAAATAGCTACATTCACCAGTATTCAATTTTTTTTATAATAATTTATTGTTTTAAATTTAGGAGCATTTTAGTAATTTAGAAGCCGGTCAGCATTGATCTGCCACGTAATCCGCACCGAATTCTGAGAAGGAAGTAATCCGCCCACTAAGAAAAAGCTAATCCGTACTGAAGGCTAATAAGAGATAAATCTGCGCTCCGGGGTCGATCAGGTAAATTTTTTACTTGGAAATGCCATATTGGGGTTGTCAGGCACCAGATTTGCATATTTTCATGAATATGATTTTCGGGTCAGTGAAGGAAACTATTTTCGATAGAATTAATACTAGTGGCTTGAAAAAAACAAACCTTACCGCCTTTACCTGCACCAATACGAATACTAATAAAAATCACAATTAAATCAAATGACATGAAAGTTAAAATTTTAATGATTTCTTCTGGACTACTGATTCTGGCATCCGCGTGTAACAACACAGAAACTAAAAAAGCAGAAACAGATTCTGCAAAAGTAGAGGCCCCGGCTCCTGATACGACAGCCGCTGTTGCGCCCGCTGAGCCTGCTGCTCCGGTTATTGACAGTGCAGCAATTACCAAGGAATATCTGGCAGCAAGGAAATCTTCTAAACCTCCAAAGGCAAAAAAACAAGGCACCAACGAGGTGGTCATGTATAGTGAACCCCCTATGCAAACTCATGAAGCTATCGAACAACCCGCTCCAAAGCCAGGTGCTCCGCCAGTGGTGATTCATACAAAGGAGTATGTTTACTTTATACCTTCTCAAAAGCCTTCTTTCCCAGGTGGTGATGCGGCTCTGGCAGCATACATCAATAAGAGCTTAGTATATCCCGATGATGCGCTGAAGTATCATATTGAAGGTACTGTATTTGCTGAAGTCACACTGGACAGCTTAGGCAATGTAACAGCTGTTGATATCCCCGGAAAACATCTTGGAGGTGGTCTGGAAGAAGAAACAGTTGCAGTCCTGATGAAGTCACCACGGTGGCATCCGGCCAAAGAAAACGGTCAAATGGTAAAATCAAAAGTTACCCTTCCGGTTACTTATAAAATTGAACATTAATATTTAGAAGGCTTTAACCGTATACAAAAGCCGGGATCAGGGCGGCTCTTCCACAGTTTGAGGGAGAGCCGCCTTTTCTTTTTGAAAGATGACGGATAACAACAGATGACAGATAACAGTTAACAGATGACCGTTAGCTACCCAATCATCTGATATTTACCTAATCTTCTAATTTACTTTAGCGGTCTTGTCTTTTTTTGCAGCTGAAGGAGCTGTCTTTTCTCTGAGGTCTTTATAACGCTGAAGCGCCTGGTAGCACCGATAGTACATGTAAATATTACTTACGTATTGCACGGTTTCCCGCCCGATATGATGGGCGGCCAATATTTCTACATTATCAAACCAGATATTTGGATCCAGCCCTCTTTGTACGGCTCCCCTTCTTAATTTCCTGACATTGCCCGGTCCGCAATTATAAGCCGCCAGCGCAAAAAGCTGTTCGTTAAGAAAATCCATGTTCTCCTTTGCAAAATATTGGTCAATTAAATAGCGCATGTATTTTACGCCGGCATGGATATTATTATCGGCAATTTTGATATTGGGGATGCTGATGGGAGGGTGGGAAGCCGTTGCAGGCATTAATTGCATTACGCCCACGGCGCCCATATGGCTTACCGTCTGCTGTTTTAGTTGCGATTCCTGAAATGCCTGCGCCGACAACAACAGCCAGTCCAGGTTATAGGTCTTTCCATACTTCTTAAACAAGGTTCTATATCTTTCCAGATCTGCCAGCGCTTCCCGGCTATTCGCGTTCCGTAAACGGTTTTTATTTTTCAGGAACTTATCATAGAGCATATTCCCGGTCGTAGTTCCTTTTTTAATTGTTCCTACGAATTTATTGACCGCGGCTTCTAGTTTTGGGGAATTTTTCCTGAATGCCCAGGCATAGGATATATTACTGTCCACAGCAATATTCGTATAGACTTTAAGATTGGTATACAGGTTATTCCAAAGTGTTCCCATATCTTCTCCCACTACCGTGAAGGGTATCATCCCCTGGTTTACCATGGCGAGTATATCTTCCGATTCCAGATAAGGATCTGTAAAATCAATGGTCATCGGTTTATGACCCGCTTTCCGAAGCGACTCATTAAGTTTGATGAGGGATGCCTGAAAACTGGAATTTTCGCGTACAAATACATGTTTGCCTGCAAGGTCCGCGACAGAACGTATGGGTGGCGCCGAAGGTCCCCCCACCACTACATATTTAACGCCGGTTACGGTAGATGTCGAAAAGTCTACCTCTTTCTCCCGCTCTGGTGTTATGCTAAACCCGGAAGCGATCATGTCGGCATGTCCCCCCAGTAATAAAGGCATGATATGTTTGCGGCTGACGGGAATAAAAACAACCCGGATCTTAGGTGGAGAAAATTTCAACTGTTTGTTCAGCGATGCTTCGAACAGGTTACCCAGTTCATAAGCAAGGCCATACCTCTTCATCCCCTCAACATAATAATAGGTTTTTGAGTAGGGGACAAGTATGCGAACATACCCCCGGGCGATGATGCTGTCCAGATCGCCGAATGCGGTATTTTTCAATCCCATGATCTCATCATCGGCAGCCCAATGAAAATAGGGCACTCTTTCACCACTTGCCGTGGTGTCATACGACTCCGTACTGTCAGTATCTGCCGGGCCACCCCGTTTGGTAACCGCAGTGGAATCGGAAATCGATTTTTTATTTTCCTGACTACATGCAAAATGACTGGCAATCACAAGCAACAAAAAATGAAAAAAGATCAAACGTTTCATAGCGTATGTTTTGAATTCAGTTGTTATTCCCCCGCTAATCCCAATGTTTGATACTATTTCGCTTTATCCTGCTGAAACATTTTATACACCACACCAGCGAGGACCGCCCCGATAACCGGTGCCAGCCAGAACAACCATAACTGACTGATCGCCCAGCCACCGGCGAAAAGAGCCTGACTTGTACTTCTTGCGGGGTTCACAGAGGTGTTCGTCACCGGTATACTGATCAGGTGGATCAGGGTTAAGGACAAACCTATTGCCAGACCGGCGAATCCTTTCGGGGAATTTTCATGTGTCGCTCCCAATATGATGGTCAGGAAAAAGAATGTCATGGCGACTTCCGCTGTAAATGCGGCTACCAGGGAATATTTTCCAGGAGAATGTTCGCCATAACCATTTGCTGCAAAGCCTCCGGCCAGACTGAAATCGCTATTCCCACTGGCAATCAGATATAAAACAGCTGCACCGGCAATTGCGCCGAGAAGTTGGGCAATAATATACCCGGGAATTTCTGCTGCCGGAAATCTGCCGCCAACCCACAATCCAATGGATACTGCCGGATTAAAATGTCCGCCGGAGATCGGTCCAACAGCGTATACCATCGTCAACACGGTCAGGCCAAAAGCCAGTGAAACACCTAAGAGTCCGATACCGACTGCCGGAAAGGTGGCGGCAAGGACGGCACTTCCGCAACCGCCCAGTACCAGCCAGAAAGTTCCGATAAATTCTGCAAAAAGTTTTTTTGAAGTTGACATATGCATTGTTTTAAACGTTAGGATTCTGCCTGGGAGCGGGTACGGACTGACGGAAATTAGTGGTTCGGACTGACTGGTTTTAATAAAATCGCGGATATTCTAACAACTCACTGCCATGCCGGATCCGGTTTTTTAAATCCGAAATCCGAATTAACTTTTATAGTTAACGAATATATAGATTATTTCCCTGAATCTTTCAATGGACCGGACGGATCAACTCTGCCTCCATAATTGCCCTAATGGTAGGAGTAATATTCGTAAATTGTAGTTGACTACCGCTTTTAATAAGAGCGGTCCAATGACATATATACATCGCAGTTCCCAGGAATGTACGGCTTAAAAATACTGGCAATACTACGGGCTCTTGCAGAATAAATAAAAGTGTGTAGATAATTAAATTCCGGAGGCATGCAGGAGTTAACCCGATTTTTATGATGATGCAAAAATGTACAATTGTCCTTTTATTCCTGCTCTCTGCATATACATGGGCTCATGGTCAGGATTCAGCCGTATCCAAAAAACAAAAAAGCGGGATTGCGGCTATTCCGATGATCAACTACAACCGCACACAAGGGATCGTTGTGGGGGCCATTGTATCGAATTACTTTAAAATAAATAAGAAGGATACCCTTTCTCCATCTTCCAATATAGGCATCGCCGGCATTTACACAGAGCAGAAAAGTTATATGGTGTTTGCCTATTCCGCACTGTATTTTGCCCAGGACCGCTGGCGTCTCCGGCTGGCAGCAGGCAGTATGGACATAAACTTTCAGTTCTACCTCGAAGACCCTACTAATTCGACAGGGAATTTTACCGACTATTCCACAAAGGCAAATCTTGTTTTGCTGCAGTTACAACGTAATATATTCAAACGTATTTACTTCGGCCCTACCGGCTCATTTATCAAAGCACAGACAACCTTCGCTTTTCCAGGTGCAAATGGCGAGGATTCGGTAAGTAAAAGTATCCTGAATAATATCGGTTATATCATCACCAACGATACGCGCGATCATGTTCAATATCCTACCAAGGGTATGTTCCTGAATTTTAAGAACCAGTTTTACAGGAACTGGATTGGAAGTGATTATGAATTTGTAAGATATATCATTGCCTATAATCAATTCTTTAATCTGGAAAAATTAACGAGCAGGCACGTACTGGTCGCGCGGGCCACTTTAAACATTGCCACGGGCAATGTGCCTTTTGAAGGACAGACGGTTGTGGGCGGTGAGGACATTCGCGGATATTCGCAGGGGAAATACCGAAACGATCAGGTATACACGTTGCAGGCAGAGTATCGCTGGAATTTTTATGGGAAATGGGGCCTGGTCGCTTTTGCAGGGCTTGCCTCCGCCGTTGCGAATGTTTCCGATATTACGGATAGTCCGTTACTGCCCGGAGTAGGTGCGGGCCTGCGTTTCAGAATGCTTCCTACAGAAAGGGTGAATATCGGGGTGGATGCCGCGGTGGGCAGGGGAGACTACAGTATTACCTTTCGCATCGGAGAAGCATTTGGGAGATAAAAGCCGGGACTCTTCAAAATCGCCATTCAAAGGGGTTGTCAAAAATAAACAGCGCAGCGCAGAACAACATCGGGCCATAGAAAGTTCAAACAATTAAATTCACAAATTCTGATATATTCAAATTATGAAAACAATTCTTGCACCTGTTGATTTCTCCGATGCGTCGACGAATGCTGTGGCATTTGCTGCAGAACTTGCAAAGCGTTCATCTGCCCGACTACTTATCATAAATATATTTCAGAAAGGGGGAGATGAAGAGGAGGCGAAGGATAAGCTGAAATCCATGGCGGAAAGCCTGAAAAAATCATCCGATCCTGCACTAAACTGCGAATCGTTAACTGCACACGGGGACTTAGTTACTGCCTTGAAAAAAATAATAAAAATTCACCAGCCTGAACTAATGGTAATGGGTACAAAAGGAGCAAGTGGTTTGAAGAAACTGTTAATCGGAAGCAATACCGTGAATGTGATCTCGAAAACCAGGGTGCCGGTGCTGGTGATTCCGGAAGTGGCGCGGTTTAAGGACTTTTTAAAAAAGGGAAAGAACAGGATCGTTCTGGCTACGGATTTGGACGCGTTGGAAAATGAAAATGCCCTTGACATACTTAAGGAAATCGCCCTTTTAATTATTGAACCGAAAATCAGGGTGTTAAGTGTCAGGTCGAAATCTGAACGTCTCAGTAAAGAAAAGAGAGAAGAACGTAATTTTCTGCTTTCTGTTTTCAATCCGGAGATCGAAAGCGAACGCGTTACCGTCTTCAGCAATAGTGTAGTCGGTGGGATTAATTATTATCTCAGTCAGCGAAACACTGACGCGGGCCTGCTGGCGATGGTAGCCCGGAATTCGGGTAAACTTATTCAGAAACATTATACAAGGGAAATGGCTTCGCATACCCATTTGCCCCTATTGGTTTTGCACGATTTAAAAAACTGAATCTGCCGGGAAAAATCCACAATATGAGTAAGGGAGGGGCCTTATACTCCGGCTGGATCTTACGTCACAAAAGATTTCCTTTTTTAATTCGCGGAGTAACAGAATGCATACTTTTCTTATTGCTTGTAGGTTCGGGTTATTCACAGAATAATTATGAAATCCAAGTGTATGCTTCGCCCACCCAGGCAGCCGGTTCTACCATGTTTGAATTGCATAGCAACTATACTTTCAATGGAAGCACCCAGACCGTTGATGGTGTAATTCCTTCAAACCATGCCCTGCATGAAACCCTGGAAATTACCACCGGCATTACCCCGGTATTTGAGATCGGGGCCTATCTTTTTACGAACTATACGCCCGGATACGGCTATAAGGTTGTGGGCACACATCTGCGGCCCCGGGTAATGGCTCCGTCTGACTGGGGAATTCCTTTCGGCCTGAGTTTGTCATTGGAAATTGGCTATCAGAATCCCTCCTATTCGAATGATACCTGGAGTCTGGAAATAAGACCGATCATTGATAAGCAGTGGGACAAATTATATATTTCCCTGAATCCTACTTTCGGCGTTTCATTAAAAAGTCAGTACAATACTTCTGTACCAACCTTTGAACCGAACGTAAAAATATCTTATGCGTTCTTTATAAATGCGGCATTCGGCATTGAATACTATGGTGATATGGGGCCGGTTAATCAGTTCGATCAGGGAAGCCAGCAAAACCATGCTTTTTTCATTGCGTACGATCTTCTGAACAATGCAAAATGGGAGTTGAATATCGGGGCGGGTTTTGGCCTGACACCGGCAACGGATCCGTTCGTATTTAAAGTTATACTGGGCAGAAAAGTTCGCTGGAAATAATCCGCATCTGCAAACCCGGTACCTGAAACTCTTATAAACTGCCGCAGCTACGGTTGATAATTAATTTCTTTTCTTACAGTGATAGTCCAGTCTTTTATTATTTTAATCTGGTTACTGTCAAGTTTTGCATACCCGTGAATAAGAGTATAGGAACTTAGGGGCATTTCTCCCGATTCCACCTGTTCCACAATATCCTTCATCCGGTAATCCAGTTTCTTTTTGCTGAATCCTGAAAGATCTGAAAAATTAATACCATGTTTTCCGTCATCAATATGATTTTTCAGCCATAGGCCCACCGGATTTAAATTTACATACCACGGATAAACCGTGTGATTTGAATGGCAGTCATAACAGGATGTTTTAAGAATCGTCATCACTGAATCGGGAACTTTTACATAGTGCGTAATATCCGCAGCGCCCGCCATGCTTCCGTTATTGCGGGCCGGACGTATAAATTGTATGGCAAGAATAATCACGGCTAGCAGGATCAGTATTTTACGAATCATCAGAATAATTTAAAACCTGTCCGGACCCTGGTTAACTGGAAATAGGACTAGTACAGGGTCGGATTCATTGCGATTAAATCCTATCTAAATGTAAGGTTTAAGGAAATAATATTGGCATTCAGATCAGTGGTTTGCATATAGTGACTGTACCTGAGTTCAAGTACCCTCAAACCATTCATCAGAATTCCTTTAGGAGGTGCCAGCCTGATTCCTGCACCCAAAAGATTACTGGTGAAAGAGGCCAGCGCGTAATTGCTGGTGAAATATCGTTCTTCCTCAGAATGTTCTTTGTAGGGTGCAAAATACCTGGCAGCGGATTGCATATAAAACCTGTAAAAAGGAGAGACAGATACGAAAGGTGTTATTTTAACCGGCACTTCCAAATTAAAAGTGTTGGAAACCAGTCCCCAGCTGTCAGCATAAAACCGGTAATAGGATCTGAGAATAATATTATCTCCCAGGAAATAATTCAGCCTGAACCCGATGGGTATTTTAAACCGCTGGGAAGGGAGGTTCTCGATGGTGTCTTTTCCTGTATTATAAAATACCCGGTGAAAGGGAAGTCCGAGATATCCTGTTTGGTAAACCAGGTCCATTTCTATACTGCCCTGCATACGCTGATTGATGATCTGGCTGAAAGAAAGGGATGCTGTATAGGTATTTCTGGGTTTGGTGGGTGTTTCCTGTTTATGGGATTTTGTCTCACCAACCTGCTGACCGTTGCGGTAGATATATGCCTGTGTATGTCCGCTGGCTGAGGTGCGGTATATAATGCTGTCTGTAACCGGGGCGCTTTTTACAGAATCAACCGGATAAAATTCCGAAGGATAAATCATATTTATCTTGTCGAAAAAGCCTACTATTTTCAAACTGAATTCACCGTTGGTTTTATTTTTTTTAGAAACCGAAGCATTGAGTCCGAATGAATGATAGTAATTGTGCTCTGCTGAATAATAGGTTCCCAGGCCAAAGGAAGTACCTTTTTGTTCATTTTCCCTTGTCCAGCTTAAGGTTGGATAGATCCGTGTACCGTCATTCTTTGCTGTTCCGTTGGAATCCACATAGGCCTGCGAAGCTGCGGTATGATAGTCAAGACCGAGACCTAAAGCCAGGGTATTCTTGCGTTGTTTATGATCGAATCCGATAAATGTCAGATCCAGGCCGCTGGCGAAGTCAGTAACATCGGCAATGCCCTTTGGCCCGGGGTCGCCGCCCATCACAGCCGATTTATTGGCCGTTTGATCGTAATAACTGGTTACGAAATTAACCTCATCCAGTTTGAGCTTTTTAGGTTTATAACCTGTGCTGTCAGGAGATGGAGCCTGCGAAAAAGCATGAGCCATCATAAGACACATGCCGATAACAGAGAGTGATAATTTTTTCAATGTATAATTTTCTGGACCTGAGTTTAATTACAGCCGCATCCTCCGCCTGTCTTGCCTCCATTGGCTCCGGAGGATCCCTCGCGGTACGATTCCGCATTCAATTCGTTCTTTTCAACATGGCGGTTGGAGAGTGACATTTCAGAATCATTGATCCTGCTTTTTTGGTACTCTTTCACGTGCGCACAGGAAGCCAGACCGAAAGCTGCCAAGATGGCCGGGAAATATTTTTTAATTTTCATACAGCGATGGTTGACTCTTTGTTTAAGTGAATATTTTTTGAAGTGAAAACACGATCGGAGTCATCTACCACAATAGCTTCCACATTGTTAATCTGATTTATCATATCCAGCCCTGCCCGTATGCCCATGATCATGACGGGTGTGGCCATGGCGTCTGCTACCTCTGCGTTCGTACTAATGATCGTTACGCTCTTAATACCCCGGATGGGCAAACCGGTTTTTGGATTAATCGTATGTGAATATTTCTGCCCGTTCACCAATATAAATTTTTCATAGTTTCCCGAAGTGGCGACTGCCATATCGGTGATGTTCATATATGAAAAGATTTTGTCTTTCGCATTCGGATCCGCAATACCTATTGTCCACGGTTTACCGTCCGGCTGCAACCCCCATGTGGTCATGTCCCCGGATGCATTTACAATTCCGCTTTCCATCCCATTTTCTTTCATCACCCGTTTCGCTTTTTCCGCTGCGTATCCCTTCCCGATTCCACCGAAACCGATCCGCATGCCTTTTTCCTTCAGCATTACAGAGTAATCCTGCCTGTCCAATTGAATATTCCGGTAATTTATCAGGCGCACCATTTTCGAAGCTGTTCTTACATCGGGCAGGGTCCGCATGTCTGCATCAAAATTCCAAAGTCGCTTGTCCACCGAACCATAGGTAATATCAAAGGCACCCTGGGTGATCTCCGATATCTTTTTAGACCGCTCAATAAGATGGAATGTTTCGGGCGAAATCTTTACGGGTTGGATGCCGGCATTACGATTGATCAGCGCCGTTTCGCTTTCCTCGTTATAGGTAGTAAGTAATTTCTCAATTCTTTGAATTTCCCTGATACCCGCGTCTATAGCCGTTTTCGCCAGGGGCTCAGATTCGTTTACCGCAGTCAGCTGGAAACGGTTTCCCATCAATTTTAAACTTTTATGGTAAACCTGTCTGGTCATCTACTTGGTTGAAGTATATATATCATTGCGAATTTCCTGGATAAAATCCTCGGTTGTTTCATTGGGTAAACCTTCCCAGGTTCCCAGGATTTTACCGTCGGCGTTCAATAGAAGCGTATACGGGAAAATGCCTTTGGCATTGTATTTATCTGCTGTCGCATCGTTTATTTTCTGTTGTTCTGAAGAAAGCTGATTCTTTTTATTTCTGGGAAAATCTGCATTCACCAGTATAAGTTCGGTATCGGCCATTGACTGAAACACATTTGTTTCAAAAATTTCTTTCTTCAGTCGAATACAGGGTCCGCACCAGTCTGAACCGGAAAAATTCAGCAGGATACATTTATGATTTTTCTGCGCAACTGCTTTTGCATCTTCCAGATTGGTATTCCATACGGATGCCCATAGAAAGCATGGCAGCAGGATTAAATATTTTATTTTCGCATGGTATTTGTTTGCCATATAGAATTGAAACCTGTCTTACCCGGAGGTAAGCGTACTCTGAAAGTACGGGAAAGCCATATTGTGGGTTGCCCGCGAACCTAAACAATTCGCTCCAGCCGGGTTAGTTATTATTGTTAAATAACTGACGGTTTACATTTGTGGAAATAATTTAGTCTGACCCAACCATTTGCACCTGACCTGTCAAACGCACTGACGACCGGAGTTACAGGCGGCCTTGAAATAAAATAGCGGTATATTTAGTCTGGTTTTGTGATGAAAACACTATAAACTATGAAATCGATATTTGAGCAATCCACGAGGGAGGAATTAAAAACCAGGATCCAGTCACTCGGGGAGAACAGCACACCGCTATGGGGCAAAATGACTGTTTCGCAAATGATGCGGCACTGTGCTAAATGGGATGAAATGGCGCTGGAGAAAACCAAATATAAACACTCTTTTATAGGCAGGCTGTTTGGTAAGATAGCATTAAAGAAAATGATGAAGGATGAGCCCATGAAAAAAAACATGCCTACAGTTCCTTCCTTTAAAATAAAGGAGGATAGCGATGTTGACGTAGAAAAACAAAACTGGCTCAGGCTGATTGATGAGTATGCTCACTATACGGGCAGGGGGCATCTGCATCCTTTTTTTGGAAGGATGACTAATGAGGAAACTGGGATTCTGATGTATAAACATGTCGATCACCACCTAAAGCAATTTAGTGCTTAGCAATGGATACCAAAGAAATTATCATAGCAGGAAGCAGTAAAAGTCCGATAAAAGTAAACCGTTTCGGATATGGCACCATGCGCCTTACCGGTGAAGCCATTTGGGGAGAACCCAAAAATCGTCCGGAGGCACTGCAGATATTAAAGCAGTGTATAACCCGGGGTATTCAGTTTCTGGACACAGCAGACTACTATGGCGATGATATTACGAACAGACTTATTGCCGAAGCCCTGTATCCTTATCCTGCGAACCTGGTTATCTGTACTAAGGTTGGCGGGGCCAGGAAGCCGGACAAAAGCTGGTTTCCATTTACCCGCCCCGAACAATTGCGCAGCAGCATTGAGCGGAACCTGCGTACCCTGAAACTGGAGCAGATCACGCTGGTTCATTTCAGGGTGTTTCCGGACGCTGCTGTTCCCTTTAAAGAATCGATGGATGCGATGCTTCAATTACAAAAAGAAGGGAAGATATTACACCTCGGCGTGAGCAACGTAAGTACAGATGATTTGGAAACGGCGATGTCGATGGGATCCATTGCGACAGTAGAAAATATGTATGGCCATGGTCAGCGAACCTCGCTGCATATTGGGCATGGAGGCGATAACCGGGGCGGTGAAGTACTGTCTGTTTGTGAGAAAAACAGTATTCCCTTCATTCCCTATTTCTCCCTTGCGCAATCGATACCAAAAAAGGATGACCGCATCGCCAGGATTGCAAAAAAATACGATGCAACTGAAGCCCAGATCAGTCTTGCCTGGTTACTGCATCGTTCCCCCTGGATACTGCCGATACCCGGCACTTCTTCCCTGAAACATTTTGAAGAAAACTTAAAATCGACCGAAATACATTTAAGTAAAGAAGACATGCATTTTCTGGAGTAGTGGTGGTATTTTGCGAAGGCCTTTATATTTGCCTGATATATGAAACCCATTAAGCCCAGACTACGATCGCTCGATTTCTTTCGCGGACTCACGGTTGCAGGAATGATCCTGGTGAATAATCCGGGTGACTGGAGCCATATTTATGCGCCGCTGGAACATTCGGTGTGGAACGGCTGCACACCAACGGATCTTGTCTTTCCCTTCTTTTTGTTTATTGTCGGTGTCTCCATCGTTTATGCCATGGCATCAAAAAAAACCGATCCTTCCAATCACCGGTCGCTCATTTTAAAAGCAGCCCGCAGGGCAGGCACGATTTATTTACTGGCGCTTGTATTGAACTTCATTCATAGTTTTGATTTATCACATCTCCGCCTGCTTGGTGTATTGCCGAGAATTGCCATCGTGTTTTTTATCAGCACAGTGATTTATATAAAGACTTCCGGAAAAACGCAGATCTGGATTTTCTGGAGCATACTGGTTGCCTATTATTTTATCATGAACTATATTCCGGTTCCCGGGATCGGTCCCGCTAACCTGGAACCTTCCACGAATCTGGCAGCCTGGCTCGACCGGACCCTGCTCACCACCAATCATATGTGGTCCGGCTCAAAAACATTTGATCCGGAAGGCGTATTAAGTACCCTGCCGGCCATCTCCACATGCCTGTTAGGCATATTTACCGGGGACTGGCTGCAACAAAAAGACCTGAATGCAGAAAATAAAACGGCCTGGCTTTTTTCAGCAGCGGGACTACTGATTATCGGAGGCCTGGTGTGGAATGGATTTTTCCCCATGAACAAAGCCCTTTGGACTTCTTCCTTTGTTTTATTTACCGGTGGTCTGGCCATGGCTGCACTAACTTTTTCTTACTGGATTATCGATGTGAACCACCGCCAGCGTTTCACGGAACCTTTTGTAGCATTCGGTTCTAATGCTATTACGATTTATGTGGCATCCGGATATCTTCCCCTGCTGATTGGCAGTATTAAATTCAATGATAACGGAACTCCTTCCAATCTATGGCATTATGGTTACCAGCATCTTTTCGCATCCTGGCTTTCACCAATCAATGCTTCGGTAGTCAGCGCACTGGTTTACGTTTCCCTGCTGAGTATTCCGATGATCTGGATGTACCGGAAAAAGATTTTTATTAAACTGTAATTTGCATCCATTTCATATCCCGGTTGCTGCCCAACACTATGAAAGTTTTCGTCATGACAAGATCAAGATATGTTTCGCTGATACTTATTCTGGGTAGTCTGACTGCACTGACTCCTTTTTCGATTGACATGTACCTGCCGGGATTTCCGGCTATTGCCAAAGATCTTTCAACTTCGGGTGCAAAAGTTTCTCTTTCCCTCAGCAGTTTTTTCATCGGCATTTCTCTTGGACAATTAATATATGGTCCGCTTCTCGACCGCTTCGGAAGGAAAAAACCGCTCTATATCGGACTCTCGGTATATATACTGGCTTCCATTGGCTGTGCATTGTCCCAATCCATTGGCGGACTGATTAGTCTGCGGGTAATTCAGGCGCTCGGCAGCTGTGCGGCAACCGTCGCCTCCGTTACTTTTGTACGGGACCTGTTTCCGGTTGAGGATAACGCCAAAGTATTTGCATTACTGATCCTGGTTCTGGGCGCTTCGCCAATGATCGCTCCAACGGCTGGCGGATATATTATCAGTTCCTATGGATGGCATTCTGTATTTATCGTTTTGACGTTGTTATGTGCGTTGATTTTCCTGTGCTGCATTTTCTGGCTTCCGGCTGGCAACGCACCGGATCTCGAACGTTCTCTAAAGCCCGGGCCCATTACCACAAGTTTTCTTTCTGTTTTTACCAATCCCGTTTTTTATACCTATTGTTTAACCGGGAGCCTGGCCTTTACCGGCCTGTTCGCCTACGTAGCGGGTTCACCTGTTGTATTCATGAATGTTTTCGGTGTTTCTCAAAAAACTTATGGTTGGATCTTTGCGATCCTTTCCATCGGATTTATCGGGTCCAGTCAGCTGAATAATATTCTACTGAAAAGATTTAGCAGTCATCAGATTCTTCGTTTTATCCTGATTTGTTATATGTCGCTGTCTACACTATTCTTTCTATTTTTCCAGATGGACTGGCTAAGTCTGCCCGTAACGATGATTTTTCTTTTCGGGTTATTGGCCTGCGTGGGCATTGCCAATCCAAACACCATTGCGCTGACTTTAGCCCCTTTCGATAGAAACGCCGGAACAGCTTCGGCGCTTCTGGGCGCAATTCAGATGGGTATGGGTGCAGGAATTTCGGTGTTCATCAGCCTGTTTGAAAAACCATCACTGATACCGCTGTCCATCGCCTTTCTTCTTTCGTCCTTCCTTGCGTTTATCATGCTTATGCTGGGAAGCAGGCAGATTAAATTTTCAGGCTCCGATCAGGCTGCGGCGGAGTTATTATTGAAATATAAAATATAAAGGGCCATCAATGGTTATTGATGACCCCTTATAAACCTGAAACCGTGACAGGTCTTTTGAAATGCGCCTAAAGTTCCTTATATGTAAATTTCTGTCCGCCAACAGCTGCTGCCGCCATTAGACCTCCGAGACTCTGTGTAAATACGACAACGCCGTTTGAGAATTGGGCATTTCTGGAATTACCTGCTTTGACGGCAATGGCTGTAATATCGGCGCTGAATTCCACCTTATTTCCTTTAAACCTGTCCAGTGCTTCTTTATTTTGAAAAAAAATGACTTCACGGAAGGATTCGCCACCAATCTGGGCACCGATACTTACCTGTGCCATTTTTGCCGTGCCGATCGTTTTTTCTTTTTCATATACCGTTCCATTACCGCCTGATCCTCCAATGATAAGGGCTCCCTTACCAATTTTAGGAAAAATGGCATATCCATAGGAGCTGGTAAATAGTTTATCCATGGAAGGATCCACTTTCAAAAACTCTGCTTTAGCATCTTTGCTTTCAGATATTAATTCTTCCTTTTCTTTGGCGTCCTGGGCTTTCATTGTATGAGGTACAAGAAAAATAGCCAATGCAAACATTACCAGCCTGATCATGTTGTTTTTTTTCATATTTGTTTTTTTTATTGGTTCGAAAAATATTCTTTCGCCTTGACTGTTGTTTTTTTTACACAACATGGGTCAGCTTGTATGGTACCGTTTCAGAATTAATCCACGTCCTGAAACGATACATTCCATCAGCAATATCATAGCAATTACCGTTCCTTCTCTGGGGGAAACCGGATTATTTAACCCAATGGTAAGCTGGTTTCCTGCCCGGCTATATCAAAATAGATGGGGTTAGCCGCTGTAGAAGTAACATTAATCAGCAACTAATTATTATTTTCGAAAAATGCAGGATAATTCATCAATTCCGGTTAAAATTAAGTCAGCCGGAAAGCCAACAGATTCATTTAAATGGGAATTCCTGGAAAAAACCAGTCCGGCACTGCTGGTCGCGCTGCCAGTATGCCTGTTGCTCATCATTTGTTTTCTCCATATTAATACCGCCTACTGGGTAGATGAAGTGTTCAGTATTACCGTATCGCGATCTCTGCCAGACTTATTCCATATGTTCCGGGTCAATGAAAATAATATGTCACTGTACCTGGTGATCCTGCATTTCTGGATTCGTTTTTTCGGGGAAAGCGAAATGGCAACCCATGCCTTGTCCCTGGTATTCGCGGCAGCTACCATTCCCTTTTTTTTCGCATTGGAAAGACAGATGATGAACAAAACCAGCTCTTTTTTTGGTGCTTTATTATTGTCAGTAAGTCCAATGTTTGTTTACTACGCAGTGGAAACCCGGAGTTACTCCATGATGATCTTATCCGTAACAGTTTCATCCCTCCTCTTTATCCGGCTGCTCCGGAAACCCGGATACGGATTGGCCATAGGGTATGGATTGTCGGTAGGCCTGGGCGTTTATATCCACTATTTTGCTATCCTGATTCTGGTGGCCCATGTTTTTGCCCTGACGCGCGCCACATTCACAAAAAAATACCTGCTTTGCTGGATTGTGGCCGGTCTGGTTGCTGTGCTCGTTGTTTCTCCACTGGTTCTTTTCCCGCCGCAAAGTAAATCTCAGGTCGACTGGATTTTTCCTCCGGATCTGAAAGCACTCTGGTACCTGTTCAGTATCTTATTTGCCAGGGGATATGTAATCCTGATTCTGGTGGGATGTCTTTTTTTTGTTTATCAAAGCAAATATTGGAAGCGAAAGGAGGGGAATGATTTTTTACCTGAAAAACTATCAACGGCCTGGGCATTCTTACCGGTGATACTGATGTTCCTGTTTTCGGTTTTGGTGAAACCGGTTTTTATCAGCCGGTTTTTTACTGGTATTGTTCCCGGGGTTATTTTGTTTATCGCTATCGTCTTATCCCATACTGGAAGGAACGCTCTTGCGAAAACCGTCATCTGGTTAATATTGACAGGCATCTTTATTACAAAGTCTTTTTTGTATTTCCGTACTAAAGGATCGGGCTTGAAAGAATCAGTCGCATATGTGAACCAACAGGCGAAGGAAGGCGAAACGGTAATCATCTATCCCTATTTCTTAGGGCTTGATATGAACTTCTACCTGGACAAAATGGGATCAAAACTGCCCGCTGCCAGGCCGGTTGATATTACCCGCTCTCCCTATCTGCTTGGTGGCGGTGGCCGTGATCCGGATCCAGCCATGGATATAATAGACCGCCTAGCTCATAAAAAAGGAAGAATATACTTTCTCTATACCGACAATGAACAAATGTCAATAAACGACAGTCTCCAGAACAGAATTTATAAACTGCAGATCAGGGAGATGCTGGCTACCCGGCATCCCGTCCATCGCACGGTCGTTTTCGGACCCGAAACGCAAAGCCCGATGAACGTGGTGGTGTTTGAATGAAGCGCTGAAGTCATACCTGCAGGAGGGAAATATTATTCCGGCTGTCAGCGAATGATATTAATTTTACTCAAACAAAGTCTAAATCTTATCACATGAAAAAGTTTTTTCTGCTCGCTTGTATTTTGGCCGGATCCACCGTTGCTTTTTGCCAGTCATCAACTGATTTTAAGGCTGATAATGAAAAGGCCTACGGACTTATAAAAAAAGGTGCTTTCAAAAACGGATATGAATACATGATCAAATTCGGGCCCACGAATCAGGCGGCGATCAGTGTGAAACCCAATACAGGTTACCTGGTATTTTTTGTTTATGATAATTCCAGTCATCCTGCACCCGATTTCGAAGCCCATTTAATGACCCCTGACAGTGCATTGATGAAGAAGTATACCGTCAAGCCTTTTGATCGTGCACAGATCGGTGTGGCAAGAGCAGCACAACTGGAATTTCGCACTCCCCAGAAATTCGCTACCGGAGATACAAAACCAGTAAAATTAAAGGCGAATCCGCAGGCAATGATCTATGTTTTTTATAAGAAGTAGATCTGATGCCACGGAGCCATCATTTACCCAGGTATCCATGCATAACCAGCCAGTCCGTGAATCTGTCCATCCAGGAATCCACCGGCAAGCCCTGTTTTTTTGTACCGAAGCCATGTTTGCCTTTTTCGTACATATGTAATTCTGCCGGCTGGTTTGCGGCGAGCCATTTCAGGTAAATGTCAACACTGTGGGTGGCCAAACCAAGGTCATCATCGCTGGCAGCAGCTATAAAAATCGGCGTTTTAACAGTAGGAACCGTAGAACCGATGATGGCGTTTTCATACACGTAAACAGGGGCAATAAAATTGGGCCGGTTCTGATCTCTGGCACTATACACAACAGACATGGTCACTGTGGCTCCTGCGGAGAACCCCATAAAGCCGATCCTGTCGGGATTAATATTATATTCTGCTGCATGCTGACGGACATATTCCATGGCATGTAAACCGTCCTGCAGGGCCAATGGAATAACCGGTGCGTTTAGTGAATCAAGTTTTTTAAAATTTCCGGATGCCATCAGGTTGCCGATGCTGTTTTCCGGATGTGCGGGATCGTTATGTACCAGCCTGTATTTTAGAACAAAGGCGGTGATTCCTTTAGCATTTAACCGTTTTGCTACTTCGATGCCTTCAAGGTCTAAAGCGAGTGCATGAAAGGCGCCTCCCGGTGCAATAATTACCGCAGTACCATTCGGGTTTGAAGGAATATATGCTGTTAGGGAAGGATGTGACACATCAGTTACAATGGTACCGATATCAGCTTTTATTTCTTTTTCATCCCAGTTCCAGTTTTCAGAGCCGGGAGCCGGACCGTTATATAGCGGAATGGCTTTTTGCTGGGCGGTTACCTGTATGGAAAAGAGAAGCATCAGCAGGAGGCATCTTATATACATAGCGGATATTTTTTAATAAGTGGAATTTAAGTTACAACATCCCACTATCCAAATCTCCTTAGTGCTGATAATTATTTGAATTGTGGATACCAGCGGAATCGTTTTTTCCGAATGCCCGGACCCCTGACTGAATAACCAATTTCGGTGTGATCGTTTTTTCGTAAATTGATTATTGTTTAACGCAAACAACGCCACATGAAAAAATCCTTTCTTTTCCCGAACATTTTATTTTGTTTTTTCCTGCTGCTGCCCATCTTGCTTCAGGCACAGGTAATTAAAACAAATACTGTAAATAATTCAGTCGACTATAAAAAGCTTACCAGGATTGACGATTTGGTCAACGGTTATATTACCAAAAAATGGTTAACCGGGGCAGTGACCCTTGTGGTCAAGGACAATATTCTTGTTCAATATAAAGGGTATGGCACAGGACATGAGAAAACACCCATGACCAATGACGCTATTTTTCGTCTTGCATCCCAAACAAAGGCCATTGTCAGTGCAGGCATATTGATCCTGTATGAGCAGGGAAAACTATTGCTGGATGAACCCATTTCCGATTTTATGCCTGCATTTAAAAAACAGACTGTACTGGATAAATACAATGAAGCAGATACAACCTATACATCGGTTCCTGCAAAAAGAGATATCACTTTCCGTGATCTACTTACACACACTTCCGGCCTGGACTATGCGGGCATCGGCACTCCTAAGATGGCCGCGATATATGCGAAGAATCATATCCCCTCCGGACTGGGGAATATTGACGCCAGTCTGCTGGATAGAATGAATGCGCTTGCCAAATTGCCACTTGCTTTTCAACCGGGTGAAAAATGGCAATACAGTCTGGGTGTAGACCTGCTCGGTTGTTTAATAGAGGTAATCAGTAAAATGAACCTCGAGGATTTTTTGACGACAAATATTTTTCAGCCCCTGGGTATGAAGGATACTTATTTCAATGTTCCGGCTTCCAAAGGAAACCGGATAGCAACAGTATATATTGAAGATTCTGCGCACAACATTATTCCATGGGGACATACACATTTCGAAATAGATGCTGATTACCCTACACAGAACAAGCATTATTTTTCCGGAGGAGCGGGGCTTTCCTCTACCGCATTTGACTATGCCATTTTTATGCAGATGATTTTAAACGGAGGGGTTTACAATGGTCATACAATTTTATCCAAAAGAACGGTTGAAATAATGACGAGCGGACAACTGAAGCCGGGTATGTTTGGTGAAGATAATTTCGGGCTGGGCTTTGGTATTACATCAGATATTTCGGCAGCCAGGGGTCCCCGGAATGCCGGCTCTATTACCTGGGGTGGTTATTTTGGAACAACATACTGGGCCGATCCTAAAGCGCATATGGTCTGCCTCTTCATGACACAGCATACTCCCAATAGCCACGGCGATTTAGAAAAGAAATTTGAGACCATGGTGTATTCCAGCCTTAAATAGACGATCTATTCTGCCAATCGGTATGGACCTTTGATATTTTACTGGTTCCAAATCCATTTTCGCAGGTGTTCAGTCAACAGACACATGCCCCTGGTTAGCGGTAATGTATTGATTAACTGACCCTGTTGATCAATGTTATGCTCCATGGGCAGGGCAAACCGATCCGGCATTTGAAAGAAAAAGTCGGAAGGCAATCCGAGTTTGAGCAGACCATCACTGGTAAACTTAAAAATATTATCCAGGATCTTTCCTTGCGGTGTAAGGGTGACATCGTCACCGAAGATTGGGACGTTCATAAAATTTGGATTTTAATAAAGTTAGGGAAAACCCTTAGAAAAACGCCAGATGTGTATAAGTTGGAAAACACCTGCCCCTTGTATGATCTTTATCGCTTTTTTCCCCGAATCGGAGTTGCACGAAAAAATCGGAATATCAGATAAGATCAATCACTAAAAAAATCTGCTCAATACCTGCTAAATTGTCCCTGCAATTCACCCATTGCGTGCATATTCAGCAGGCCGGTCCGGCTCCCTTAATATGTAAGTGTTTATACTTATATAACGCATTTTTATATATTGCAATTCGTTTAAAAACCATACCTTATTTAACAAAAGGAATTCATCATGCCGGATGATCAATTCAGGATCAGTGAGTTTAAGAAAGTGTTACGGCGATATGCGGGCGAAGGGGTAGTAGATCTGGATAAAAATTATCAGTATAAATTTAATTTTCAGATTCACCGTTTCGAGGATGTGTTGCGTAATTCAAAGCGGAATGAACCCCCAAACCGCTGGTCATATCACCGGATAGGCCTGATCAGGGAAGGCGAAGGAGATATCAGAACCGGAATATTCAGTTTCAAGGCGAAAAGAAATACACTGGTGGTGGTTCCTTCCCGGGTGATCTCATCCAGCAAAAACTGGGCTCCTGACTCAACAGGATATATTCTGCTCTTTAATATGGATTTCTTTCTGGAGAATAATTTTTCCCATCAGATTATCGGCAATAAAAGAATACTCACTCCATCCATAAAACCCTATATACATCTCACGGATGACCAGGCGGAAGAACTGGGTCGTATAATGGAAAGCATTCTGGCTGAAAAAAAACAGACGGAGACTGTGAATAACGAATGGATTGCGGTAAAAATAATAGAGCTATTGATATTTGGGGAACGTTTATTTGAACAGGAACAGAGTCTGACTGCAAACCAGCCGTTGATAGACAGCATACAACGATTTGTCGAGTTGCTGGATCAATATTTTTCTAAAGAGCATTCCGTTAAGTTTTATGCCGAGCAGTTAAATATGCACCCGAATAATCTAAATGCACTGATAAAAAAACATACCGGGTTATCCGCCAAAGAATCCATCCGGAACAGAATTTTACTCGAAACAAAGCATCTTTTGCATTCAACCAAATTGCCCATCAAAGAGATATCAGATCAGATGGGATTCAGGGACGCCAATTATTTTAACACTTTCTTTAAGCGCGCCGAAAACCAATCCCCGGGTAATTACAGGTCATCTTTTGCTTGAAAATTGAAGCAGATTCGTTGATTTATGAAGATTCATTACAAATGAGTATATGATCTTTGTGCCACGAAAATGAAACCGATCACCATAATTTTTGTCGATGACCATCCGCTGATCAGAAAAGCATGGACATTTATTCTAAAACAGGATCCCCGTTTCAGATTAATTACAGCATGCGAGAGTGGGGAAGATGCGATAGAAAAATCAAAGCAGTTCCATCCTGATGTTGTAATAATGGATATTCGCCTGAAAGGGATCAGCGGAATAGAGGCGACCAGATTGATTCGTAATCATTCTGCCGGAACTAAAATTATTGGATTGTCTTTTCACACCCAACCCGACCAGGCCCAGGAAATCATTGAAAATGGAGCGATGGGTTATCTGACTAAGCTCTCTAATCCGGATGAAATTTTTAAGGCCATTACCGAAGTTCACCAGGGCAAAAGTTATATCTGCAAGGAAATGTCCGGTAAGTTGGTCATAGCTGCTTAGAGTTAGCCCCGTTTTAAGTCCACTATTTGTTGAAATACTGCTCCCGGTCTGTTCTCATTCCGGGATTTTTTATTGCCCATACCCGGCCAATTTTTTAACTTGGACAGATATTCTGCTGTTGTCATGGATATGTAGAACGCATTAAACCCTGCAACATGAAACATATCGCAATCTGTATTTTGCTGATGTTGTTTTCCATTCCTGGTAAAACACAAGAGCCGGATACGGTTTACTATTCTGCCATTACAAAAAGTAAAATTGTCGGCGGCCAGAAAGTATGGAAGAGCGCGCCCGGCGAATACCATGTCAGTTATCAGTATAATGACCGCGGCAGGGGTGACAGCACGGTTACTACCATCCGTTTAAATGATTCCGGCAATACAAGCTGGCTTTTGACTTCCGGAATAGACTATTACAAAAATGCTTATACAGAACAATTTGAATTAAGGGATGATTCGGCGGTCTGGAAGATCAATACCGACAGGAAATCCGCGAAATTCAGCAATCAGCTTTATAATGTGAGTTCTGGCGGCCCTGCCACGGCTGCATTGTCTTTTAGCTGGATATTAAAACAGCCGGGAAAAAAAACTGCTATTTTGCCGGAAGGTTATATGCATTTATCTGACCCTGTGTCCAAAACGATTTCTTTGAGCGGTAAAGAGCAGAAGCTCCGATTGTTTGCGGTATATGCAGACCCTTCACCAACGCCGGATTATATATGGATGACGGAGGAAATGCAGTTTTTCGCTTCGGTCTCGCCCTGGTTTACGATCATAAAAAAAGGATATGAAACCTGGGCGGATTCCTTATTTACCCTGCAGGAAATAGCGAGCTCGGATTATTATGGGCCTCAGTTAAACGATAATTCCAAAAAGATACCTGTTCATTTATGGCTGACCCACGCAAATCTGTTTTCATCTGCAAATGCGAAGGTTCAGAAGAATATGACCATCGAATTAAGGGACGGTAAAATTTCCGCCATTTATCCGGGTTCAAAGTCAGTACCTGCAGGGGATTCCGTAACGGACTGTACCGGGAAATTTATTATGCCAGGGCTTTGGGATATGCACGGTCATTATTCAAAGGAAGAAGGGGTGATGTACCTGGCCGGCGGTGTGACCCATGTCCGGGATATGGGCAATGATAAAATCGTACTTACCTGGAGGCGGCAAATATTTAACAACCAGCTGTTGGGTCCGGATATCAGTTATGTGTCGGGATTCATTGATAAAGAGGATCCGTTTCAGGGACCAACCGGAGCGATCATTAAATCGCTGGAAGAAGGGCTGAAGGCCGTGGATGAATATCACCGTTTGGGATATGGTCAAATCAAATTGTATAGTGCGATTAAACCGGAATGGGTAACACCTTTAGCTACCAGGGCGCATTCTTATGGAATGCGGGTATGCGGGCATATTCCCGCTTATATGACAGCGGAACAGGCAATCAATTATGGCTATGACGAGATTACACACATGAATTTCATTTTCCTCAATTTCATGGGAGATACAATTGATACCCGTACGCCCAGAAGGTTTAGTAAGGTAGGTGAAGAAGGCGGCAAACTGGATTTGAAGAGTGCACCTGTACATCGCTTTATATCGCTGATGAAAAGCAGGCATATCTCCCTGGATGCTACGATGAACGTCTGGCAGGGAATGTTTGAAGAATTCAACGGGGACACCGTGGGATATCTCAAACCTGTTGCAACCTGGCTTCCGGATTCCTGGCAGCAATACCTTACCGTAAAATCTCAATATGGCAGAGATGATCAGAAACAGAATTACAAGTCGGCCTATATAAATATGCTAAAGATGATTAAATTATTAGATGACAACGGCATCCTGCTGGTAGCAGGAACAGATGGCGGGGATGCGAATGCGTTGCATCATGAACTTGAGCAATATGTTCGTGCCGGAATATCACCTGCCAAAGTGATCCAGATAGCTACCTATAATGCCGCGCGGGATTGCAGTCTGCAAAATGTATATGGACAAATTCTTCCCGGTAGAGTCGCGGACCTTCTCATCATCGATGGCAATCCTTCTGAAAATATCAGTGATATACGAAAAATCAGAACGGTGATAAAAAACGGCCGGATCTACCAGCCCAAACAACTTTTACAATCTCAGGGATGGAAATATTATTATTAAACAGGAATCATCATATTGAATGCACTATAACCATATCGTAAAAGCAATCATCCTTTGCTTTTTTGTATCAGGCGCAGTTGCGCAGGATGTCCGGGATTACCAGTCATTGCATTTTACGTCTTCCCATACTTCTTTTCCGGATACAGGAAGGGTAAATAATTATGTATACGACAGTGTGTTTTACGAAGCATCTGCACACTATCGTGACAGTTCTGTATTACTAATCATTCCCAGTCAGCTGGATACGACTAAAAAAATCGACCTGGTATTCTGGTTTCATGGATGGCACAATAACATCGATACGACGGCAGTATACTATGAACTGATAAAACAATTTATTGCTTCCAAACGCAATGCGGTACTTGTTTTATCAGAAACCGCCAGGAACGCCCCGGACAGTTATGGAGGCAAATTGGAACAACCGGGCATGTTCAAATCGCTGCTCAATGATGTTATGGATGAAATGAAGAAGAAGGGGATTGTATCCCATATGGCTGTGCCGGGAAAAATTGTACTCGCAGGTCATAGCGGCGCTTTCCAGGTCATTGCCTATATTCTTAGAAATGGCCTGGTGAAAGTTCAGGAAGTATTTTTGTTTGATGCACTTTACGGTCAGCTGGACAAATATTCAGAATGGATATCTGCAGATCAGTCCAATCATTTTGTCCATTGGTTTACCAATCATGGCGGTGGAACCGATAAAATGAGTGAGATCATGATGCTGCAACTCAAAACAAATCACATTGATTATGTACTTCCTGAAGAAGGGACAATAACTCCGAAGATCATTAAAAGTAACAGGATACTGTTTGTCCATAGCCCCCGGGAACATAATGTAATAATAAACAACCCGGATGATTTTCAGTTGTTGCTGGAAAACAGTTTTGTTCTCCAGCCATATTCAAAGGGTAAAAACAGCACGTCAAAAAACTAAACCTTTAAATATTCATATAGGTAAAGCGGTTGGTTTTTGTGAGTAATTCCGAACTGTATCCTCCTTCGAAATAAAAACAGGTAGCGATAAATTTATTTACATATTCCCGGGTTTCGGCCGGAAGATACTGGCGGAGCTTCCAGAAATCCCTGCTTTTCGACTGTTTGATGGCAGCATTAACCGTGCCCTCACCACCATTGTATGCTGCAAATACCAGCAGCCAGTCTCCATATACTTCGTGCAGGTCCTTCAGGTATCTTGCCGCAGCTCGGGAACTTTTATAATAATTTTTTCGCTCATCAATGTGTGAATTTATTTTCAGTCCCAGGATACGTCCTGTCGTGGGCATCAGCTGCCAGGGACCAACGGCACCCACCCTGGAAACAGCCCTGGTTTTCAATTCAGACTCTACCACGGCGAGATATTTTAGTTGTACCGGAAGACCATATCCATTAAAAATAGAATCTATAATTGCAAATGGAGAACTGCTGCGCTCTTCTATTTTGTGAAGTGTTGTCCTGTTTTCCAGAATATAATTTCTCACAAACTTTTTCACATGCCTGTTTAAAATAGCTTTATCCCTCTCCCTGAAATCAATCCGGGCGGTTCCGGCGTCAACAGCCGGTATGCCCAGAAGCAGCAGGGAACAGGTAATGAAAAAATATTTCAAAGCAGCTTTGTGCAACATGGTATTCATTTTAGGTCAACCATAGGAGTCAAGCCCGGTGCCGCTTTATAATATACTGAAAAACAGCGTAATACACAGGGTTTAAATCATGGATATTTCCATGAAAGGGAAGAATGAGCGCAATTGGGGAATGCCGGGATTTACTTTTTATTCAAGTAGGTTAAAAGTGGCTTTTCTACTTTTTTATGAAATAAAATTGCCGCCACCATACAGGCAATAACTGCAAGAAAACATACGAGGAATCCCGAAAAGTTATTAGGCAGATGGAATCCAAATTTGACCAGAAGCTTGAAAATTATGGACAATATCATAGGATGAATCAAATACAATACATAGGAGGCTGCTCCAAGATCTAAAAAATAATTTCCCAGGTTTGTTTTTTTGGTAAAACTCAAATTTGTAAGACTTAAAATGATTATGGCCGATGCAATGCCATAAGTACATCGGCTGAGCGTGGAAAATTTGCCAAAAATGTCATCCTTGTGCAGGGAAATAATCCAGGTCAATGCAAAAAAGGAAATGCCTGTAAAAAGCAGACATTGTGATATCCATTTTCTCTGGATCAAATAACTTTCTGATGATTTATAAACCCGGACCACTGCGATTCCAATCAGGAAATCCAGAATATAATTGCTGGTAAGAAAGGAATAAATGAAATTCTCATTTAAAATAGGAAAGCCACACACCGTTAGTAACAAGAAAAAAAGATAAGTCAAAATAAAAAGACTAAGTATATGCCTGCCAAAAATAATTCCTAATCCAAAAACCAGATAGAAAAATACTTCATAACAAAGTGACCATGCAACACCCACAAAAGGCTGCATGATTTGAGGTATTAATAAAAATGATTTTATAACATACGCTGGACTCGAGAATACATCGAACAGGGAGTCTTTTGTAATATAATTTTTCCCGATTTTTAAAAGAACCAGACTTGCTAAGCAAATAATCCAATATGTTGGATAGACGCGTATAACGCGTTTTTTCAGATAGGATGAAAATGCTGCAGGTTTACCGATGTCCCCAAAATGGACATAATAAATTATAAAGCCGCTAAGCACAAAAAAGAAGTCGACGGCATTCCATCCGACCTTAAAAAAGTCATTAAGAAAGATATAATTCAAATAGAATTTTCCCGATCCGGTGGAATGGTGAAATACCACAATCAGGGCCGCAATTCCACGGGAAATTTGCAAAAAATCAAATTTTTTAGACATGAAGGCAGGTGGTTGAAAGGGAAATGAATGTCAATAAGACAAAACCCAATCGATTTCTCATAATAATTTGTTTAAAGGTTGATCAATAAGAATAATCCAATAGCTTAGTCTATAAAAGATAAGTAATATTCGCCCAAACAAAATAACTACATGAAAAATATTCTGCCGGTCCTGCTTTCGATTGCCTTGGGTAATGCCGTTACCGCGCAACAAACGACAAAGATTGCCGGTATGCATTTGAACAAGGATGAATATCTCGAAAACCAGGGCGTAAACGTGATGCTGGCGCATGACTTTTATCCGGAAGGACATCAGGGTGGTGTCGGCGTTATTCAGAACGGCATTCGTGTGGCAACAAACGGGGATATCCGGCTGGAACCCACGCCGGGTCAGTGGGCTGCCATTCCGAAAGTGGGCAAAAGGATTATTGATGCAAAAAATCAGGAGATCAGCGTACAGATGGAATTCCCGGATTCTTCGATCAACCGGAAAGGATTTAATCCGATTATTTATCCCGACCTGCATTTCAAATACCGGATCCGGGTGGAACCCGTCGGGGAATCCTTCCGGATTATCGTAGACCTCGACAGTCCCCTGCCGGATGAATGGATCGGCAAAGTGGGTTTCAATTTTGAATTGTATCCGGGAATTTTGTTTGGTAAATCTTATGCCATGGATCAGGTTACCGGCATTTTCCCCAGGCAGCCTAATGACCAGATCAGAATTGACAGCGAACAGAATTTTCAAACGGATCCCATGGCCCGTGGACACGCCCTGACCATCGCTCCGGAATCAGACCTGCAGCGGATGTCTATAGTAAATGAGAATGGAGACGGGCTGCAATTGCTGGATGGCCGTGGCCGCCATAACAATGGCTGGTTCGTGGTACGATCCCTGGTGGCAAAAGGAGCAACACAGCATGCTATTTCCTGGCTCGTCACACCACATGCCATTCCAGGGTGGCGGTCAGATCCGGTGGTGCAGGTGTCGCAGGTAGGGTACCATCCGCTGCAGCAGAAGATAGCAGTCATTGAACTGGATAAACACGACAGTACCCGGAAAGATGCCAGCCTGGTTCGGATTGGAGCCAATGGCGAATTCAAAACCATACTGCAAAGCCGTCCGCATGACTGGGGAAATTTTTTAAGATATCATTATCTGCAGTTTGATTTTACGTCAGTGAAAGATCCGGGAATGTACCTGGTGAGGTATGGGAAGTACCAGTCTGGTATTTTTCAAATCAGCAAAGATGTTTACAAAAAAAATGTATGGCAGCCAACCCTTGAATATTTTCTGCCGGTGCAAATGTGCCATATGCGGGTGAACGAAAAATACCGCGTATGGCATGGCCTCTGTCATATGGATGATGCCCGCATGGCACCGATCGATTCCAATCATTTTGACGGTTATATCCAGGGCCATACCACGTTAACCAGTTATCATTCCGGAGAAACCGTTACCGGCCTGAACCAGGGTGCCTGGCATGATGCCGGTGATTTTGATCTCCGGGTGGAATCGCAGGCGGAAACCGTGATGGGCCTTAGTTTCGCATTTGAACAGTTCAAGATACAATACGACAATACATCCGTAAATCAGCACACGCATATCGTGGAAATTCAGCAGCCGGACGGGAAACCAGATGTCCTGGAACAGATTGAACATGGGTTGCTTTCTATTGTGGGTGGGTACCGGTCCATGGGAAGATTTTACCGGGGCATCATTGAACCCACCCTGCGACAGTATACAATTCTCGGGGATCCGGTAAATATCACGGATGACATTAGTGGTAATGCCGATGACCGTTGGGTTTTTACGGAAGATAATCCCGGCAGGTCCCTGCAAACAGCTGCAGCACTCGCTGCCGCATCCCGTGTGATGAAAGGATTTAATGATACCCTGTCTGACGAGTCATTGCAAATTGCCGAAGCCGTATGGAAGGATACCCAGGAAAAAAATCCCCTGGACCGGATAGCCCTGGCTGTTGAATTACTGAAAACCACCGGAAATAAAATGTATGCTGATTTCCTCACGGGTCATGTTGACCTGATTACCGGTCATATCGCACAGACAGGCTGGGTGGTGGGTCCGGTGATTCCTTTAATTCATGATGAATCATTTAAAAAGCAGGTAACAGATTCTGTACGCTCCTATTATAACCGGATCCAGGAAGAAGGTTTAAAAACACCTTACGGAGTTCCTTACAGGCCGAATATCTGGGGTGCGGGCTGGGATATCCAGCGCTTCGGTTACCGCCAGTATTTTTTACATCTTTCTTTTCCGGAAATATTTCCAAAGAGTTATATGTTAAACGCGTTGAATTTTGTTCTCGGTTGTCATCCCGGAACAAATACCGCGTCCTTTATTTCAGGAGTCGGCGCAAATTCCATGACCACAGCCTACGGGTTTAACCGGGCAGACTGGTCCTATATT
Organism: uncultured Bacteroidota bacterium; assembly: GCA_963766585.1. Classification (GTDB taxonomy): domain Bacteria; phylum Bacteroidota; class Bacteroidia; order Chitinophagales; family Chitinophagaceae; genus Puia. The sequence continues at coordinate 1,726,110 of CAVYAV010000003.1, read as the reverse complement.
CCAGGAGGCATCACTTCCGGTACGGCCCTGATACGGCCTGACTTTCCTGAGCTGCTGAACTGGCCCTATCTCTGGCAGCAGGGAGAGTATGTGTTGGGTGGAGGAACCAGCGATTATCTTTTTCTTGTTTTGGCAGCAGACCGTTTGTTAAGTATCAATTATTAATTATTAATTATTAATTGAGTAAGTCTGTCAAGTCATTTTGCTCTTACACTTAGGAGTTAATAATTAATAATTATATTGATAATTAATAATTATTAAGTCGTTCGATACAATTACTCAGCGACCTGTAATTGTGGTAGGCGGCTTTCCATATCTGTGCTTTTAGTGCAGTTCTGCGTTCCGGGGATTTGTCGAGACCCTCATCATACCAGTCACCGTACTGATGGTCGATCAGGTAGGTTTGTGTATATGTCCAGAGGGTTTTAAATTTTTGAAAATAATCATGAGGGTCATCCGGAAAATATTCTGACATAAGCAGCAGGCTGTTCAGGCCCTCGGCCTGGGCCCACCAGTTTTTGCTTTTTTTCAGGATGGTAATCACCGTATCTCCTTTGAAATAAAATCCTTCATCATAAAATCCTCCAACTGCATTGTCCCATCCGTTTTTCAATGCGTGATCTACCAGCTTTTTGCCAGTCATTAAGGTAACGGAATCATTTTTAATTCCAAGTGCTTCTGATGCTTCCAGCATGAGATAGGCTGTTTCAACATCATGACCAAAGGATACGTAATCGAGGTTATGATGGTGCAGAATAAAGTCGCGGCTGGAATCCTGAATGGATACAGGCGTAAAGTCCCATTGCAAAAAAAGGGTCAGGTTACCCCGGGGGGTAATGATGACATCCCGGATCAGGAAGAGCATTTCGCGGAGACGCTCTTTGACCAGCGAATCCTTCCATACGGAATATAATTCGGTCAGCGCTTCCAGCAGGTGTATCGAACTATTCTGGTCTTTGTATCCTGTTTCGGCAGTAACAGGTGTTTGAATGGTTCGGCGAATGGGTGTTCCATTCCGCTCAAGGTGCTGGAAATATCCTTTATGCAGGGAATCGTGGCTATGGTCTTCAAGCCAGTAAAAAGCTTTTTTGGCAAGTGCGAGCGCAGAGCTATCATGGGTTAGCTGGTAAACGGCTACCAACGCATAGATGCCAAACGCATTTCCATATGCTTCTTTGTTGGCTTTATTTCCTGGTGGGATTTCTCCTTTGCGGGTGACCAGGGTAAAGAACCCGCCATATTGTTTATCCCACATCCTGTCGGCAAGGAAATGAAATCCGGCGATGGCATCTGCGCGATAATATGATATTTCGGGATAACGTAATGCGGCTTTTGCGTTGGTCCAGGTATGACGGCTTTGCGTAACAATCATTTTCGACTGGCTTCCGGTAGGTTTGAAATCATAGGTAAAGGTGGAAAGAAAACCGCCATACAGGGTATCCCGGGATTGCGGATAATAAATATCGAGCAAATCGTGCCGGAGAGATTGTTCCATGTCCCGGGCAATCTGTTTCCTTTCAGTCCGCCCCGCTTCGGTTTTTGAAACATGTTGCGCATTGGCGAATTTGCATCCGATGAATACGATGAGTAATATTCGAATTTTCATGCGCAGGCGATTGAAGGCCTTCCGTTCCGGTTACCGGAGGTTATTTGGAGTTCCCTGTCGTCACAACCGGACTTAATACCAGAGCATTCTGAAACACGATTTCCTTAAATGTGCCGGGTGTTATTCCCTCAGATTTTTTGAACAGGCGCACAAAATAATTGACATCGGCAAATCCACACTGATAGGCTGTTTCCGTGATTGTTTTATTTTCACTGGTCAGTAGCTGTTTGGCGAGTTTGATGCGTTCGCGGTTAATATATTCCAGCGGAGATATCCCAAACTGTTGCCTGAACCACTTGAAAAATTCATTGCGGCTCATATAGGCTTTGCGTGAAAGCGCATCCACTCCCAGTTTTTCCGTGAGGTGCCCATGGATATAATCAAGCAGAAAATGCTGGCGGTTGGAATTTCTTTTAGCATCTTTATCTCTTTCAACCCGTCTCAGATACTGGCTCTGCACCAGGCGGATCAGCAATTCTTTTAAGCTCAGGTCAGTATAAATATTTTTTGCCTTGTCGCCACTGCTGCAGTTTCTTATGATCTTGTTGATGGTCTCTGCGATTTCTGTATCATTTGAAAAATGGTACTGACTGAAATCAATATCCCATACATGGTTGTCATCACTGCCACTGTTGTAGCAATCGTTGAGGTATTGCATCGTATTCTGGACATACTCTGAATTCACCGTGAGGGCGATACACTGAGTCGGATTGCTGTGGGTGGATTCAGGAAAGTCAATCACCATGGATTGTTTTGCAGGCAATATCACCGTTTCACCGGGTAAATATTCAAAGTCAGGAAGATTGGGAATATGCATCACTTTTCTTCCCGTAACCATACTGGTGATCACCAGGTCGTTAAAGATCAGCGGTACTCCAAATGCATTTTGAAAGCTCTCATAGATGTTGAGCTCGCAGTTGTTGAGATTGAAAACGCGACGGTTCTCGATCAGGGTCTGCAGTTGGCTAGCCGGGGTTAAGTCTATCTTATGAATCTTATTCCTTCTTCCCAAGTGTGGTCTTTTGACGGTTAAAAATAGCCAATGGCCTGTGTCCTGACAATAATTTAGTACAATCGTGCTATAAAACCATACGAAAGTGCTGACTTCCCAGGTCAAATTTAAGGATGTTTACAGCGGTCGTTCGTTATAACCAGGCGAAGTGAGGATAGGCCGCACTCAAATACCATTACCATTAAACCTTATCCGGAAGAGGTAAGAGGTGACCCAACTGCCGGAAATTTAGATTTACCGGTGGTGGGTCGCGCCGCCTGGTTAATTACCATCTGAAGAAGTTCTGGAAGATTACTAGCTTATATATGTGGAGGTCGCATTAAATCCCAACCGATCTGCCGGCCCTGTCATTTTGTTCCTTAGGCCCAATTCAATGCGTTGAAATTTTTGTAAAAAGCCTCCTTATTTAAGGGAGGCCGCACTAATCAAATACCATTAACCATTAAACCTTATCCTATGAAAACATTAAAATAAGACAAAATATCAATACCGCTCATCACAAAATATCCACCGGTATTCAGGCTTGACCTGTTTTAAAAAGTTAGGAAAAACGGGGAGTATATTTTTGCCGATAATTCACTCGGACTCATTCCTTTGCACGAAGAATATTCATTTCCGGTCTTCCTGTATTAACTACTCTTTCACTTAAACTACTGATTATTTGACAACCGGCGGTATTAATTCCGGTATTTCCTGCTCATCATTCATCGTGTAGATGAATCCCTGCAATATCGGTAAAGAAGAATTTGGAATGTTTTATAGGAGCCGGCAATCCACCAATTTATGATAAAATATGCGCCTGTTCAAATATTCAATTATTGAATATGAAACGACAGCTGTTACATGGAAATCATAACCTGGAAAAAATATGGTAGATTTATAACTACCTTAAAACCAACGCATGAAACCTTTCCGAGTGCAGGGGACCATTTCAAAAGATTCTCCCCAACCACCTGCCCCGCCATCGAAATAAAAACGAAACCGTCGGATAACTGCATCATGAAACGGATACTCATTTTATTCTTTTTTAGTTTCACCGCGCAGATTGTATGGGGTCAGTCCATACCGGATAGCCTGAAGAAAAAATATGATTCTGCAATTTCTTCTGCAGAGAAGGGCCAGGTTTTGAGCAAATATATCACTTCATTAAAAGGAAGTACGGCGGAGCAACTCAAAATTTTATTATCGCAGCTGACCTGGTTTTCCAATAAAAAAGACAATACAGGAATTGGATACACGCAGCTATATATCGGAATTTCATTGGTTAAAATGGGTGATCCGAACGAATCTTTACACCACGGTATCGAGGCGCTGAAGATATTTGAAGAGATCCAGGATACATTCGCCTTACTCAAAACCTATACTGTAATCGGAAACTCCTATTCTAATTCAGGAAACCTGGAGGAAAGTATAGGAGTATGGAAAAAAGCCCTGCCGGTGGCCAGGAATTATGATAAGCACTATAGCATAATGTACCTGGATAATATGGCCGACTGCCTGAATGAAATGAATTTACCCGACTCGGCTATGCCTTTTATACAGGAGGCCTTAAGCATGGGTTACAAAAGAAAGGATTCTTTGGAGATTTCGAATAGTTTGGGCATCATGGGCGAAACATACCTGGCGATGGGCCAGAATGAACTGGCCAGGTCTTTTTTTCGCCAGTCCATATCTTTTCAAACAGGGGCCAACAACTACTATATTATGCATGGAGTTGCAGTGGCTGCCAGCCTGAATGGGATATCCCAGTCTTTTTATAATAGTGCGCAATACGATAGTTCATTATTCTATGCCAGGCAGGCACTGAGTTATGGTTACCCTGAGTATTTGCCGGTTGCTTCCGGTTCTTTCGAACTCATGTACGAGTCTTTTGATAAGAAAAACATGAGAGACAGTTCCAATGAATATTTCCGTCGTACCACGGAAACAAAAAATGCCGTGCTGTCGGATGAAAAAAGCAGGAATATACAAACCCAGCATTTTAAGGAAGAATTACGTCAACAGGAAATTGAATCACAAAAGGCCGAAGTGGCGTTTAAACACCGGGAAAATATAGAAAACGCTTTAATTGCCCTGGGTATCATTTCATTTGCGATGGTATTTCTCATCATGAGTCACAGTTTCATTACCAATGAAAAGCTGATCAGGTTTATGGGTATCCTGGCCCTTTTAATGGTTTTTGAATTTGTAAATCTGCTTGTTCATGCTTATCTCGAGGAGCTGACCAACCATTCGCAGGTACTTGTGTTATTAATGCTGGTCAGTATTGCAGCCTTACTCATTCCCCTGCACCACCGCGTTGAAAAATGGGCAATCGGCAAACTCATCGAGAAGAATAAACGGGTCAGACTGGCCGCAGCAAAACTCACTGTTGAAAAACTGGAAGGGAAGGGTAGCCAACCGCTATCATAAAATAAGACTCATATGAAAAAACAGCTCTGGCTGGCCGCAATCCTGCTTGCTATTTTTGGCTTCAGGGGAACTGAATCAAATTCTCCGGAATGGGTATCCCTGTTCGACGGCCAGTCACTGAACGGATGGAAGGTTGGCGAAAACGCCGGTACGTTTACGGTAAAAGATGGTCAGATCGTAGTGCATGGCCCAACGGCCCATTTGTTTTACGAAGGCGATTATAAAAATCATGACTTTAAAAATTTCGAACTGAAGGTGGATGTAATGACCTGGCCCGGTGCGAATTCGGGAATTTATTTCCATACAGCGTATCAGGAAAAGAGCTGGCCGAAGAAAGGATTCGAAGTGCAGGTGAACAATTCACATACCGACTGGAAACGAACCGGCAGTCTCTATGATGTGGTAAATGTTAAGGAAGTATATGTGAAAGACATGGAATGGTTCACGGAATATGTGAAGGTGGAGGGGAAACATGTTATCGTAAAAATCAATGACAAAATAGTGGTGGACTACACTGAACCCGATGACTTCAAACCTGCACCCGGTCAAACGGCCCATATCATCTCCGGTGGAACTTTTGCCTTACAAGGTCACGATCCCGGCAGCGAAGTACATTTCAAAAACATAATGGTGAAGGCAGAAGACTGAAATCAAGCCAGCCGGGAAGAGACCACAGAAAATTATTGCACAGTAAACTCCAGGTAGTCAAAATTCATCTGTCCGTGATCTGTAATATGTAATGTGAGTTTGTGCTCACCTTTTTTCATTTTGATGCCCGTCAGCGAATCTGTTTTGTTCCAGTGATGCCATTGGCGCCAGGCAACGGTATCCCGGCTATCATAGGTGGAACTTATTTTTAACGGCGATGTTACCGGCTGGCCATCCAGATCAAAGGAAATGCTGCCATCTCCATTGGCCGTGTACATCACCCCAATCCGGTAAACGGCTGTTTTATATACGTGAATGGTATAATTTATCCATTCGCCCGGCACGGTCCAGCCAACATATAGCTGATTTGAATCCGGATTCACTTTATTATAAGGATTGTTGTCAATACCGCCCCACTTGGTATAAGAAATATCCACGCCTTCCTTCATGCGGAATTCATGAAGAAAACTTCCATTGGCAGGATTCAGTTTACCACTTCCCTGATTAATGCTGTCAGTATCGTGATAAGCAATTCCCTCCCCGCCCTGATCATAATATTCGCATTCTACCCGGCCCGGGATTTCCTGTCTTTTTATTTCAGATGACGGGTTCATTTTCCGTGAACCGGTACAGGACAAGATGAGAAAAGTCAGCAAGCATAAAGTGTATTTTGTCATGCCGGAAAAATGATTTGTGGATTGAAATTAGGAGGTTGACGTCTTAAAATCCACCCTTGTTCCAATTGAAACAATCAGGATTGTTGTAGATTGAATAGTGTACATAATATCACATTCTTCAAACAACATGAATTAAATATAATCAAATGAAATCAGTTATCATCACCGGGGCTAACAGGGGCATTGGTCTCGACGCTGCTTTGGCATTTGCAAGGGCCGGATATAAAGTTTTCGCCACTATGCGTAATCCGGACAAGTCAGAAGATTTAAGAAAAAGAGTAAAGGATGAATCTTTGAACATTATTATTTCTGCCATGGATGTGAATTCGGATGAGTCCGTAAAGCACGCGATTGAAGCCATTCACCAGGAAAACGGACCGGTAGACGTGTTGGTCAATAATGCCGGAATCGAACGGCATGGGTCCGTTGAAGAGCTTCCCCTGGCAGATTTTAAAGTGGTGATGGAAACGAATTATTTTGGTGTTCTCCGGTGTATCCAGGCAGTGCTGCCAATGATGCGCAAACAACGCAAAGGCTGCATAATAAATATTTCGTCAGTATCTGGTCGGATGGCGGGCTCACCATTGGGTGCTTACGCAGCAAGTAAATTTGCACTGGAAGCAATCAGCGAAGCGCTTGCGATGGAAGTAAAACCATTTAATATCCGGGTGGGCATCGTAGAACCCGGAATCATCAATACTGATATGGCAAGGGATATCAGTAGCGGGGGCAACTCCATTTATCCACATGTAAATCGCTTTGGCGCGTTATTCGTCGCGTCTCTGAAAACGCCCACACCTTCGACCCTGGTTTCGGACAAAATCCTGGAAATCGCGGAGAGCGGAACCTGGATTCTCCGTCATCCCGTGGGTCCTGACGCCAAACCCATCCTCGACCGGAGAACATCGATGACTGACGAAGCCTGGATAGACCGCAGTGCTGTAACAGATGAGGAATGGTACGGCACCCTTGAACGTGATTTTGGTTTGAATGCAAGACCGGTCTGAGACTAACGGGTCAATTACATTGGGGGTAAATGTTATCTGTGAGGATTTTTTGGGTAGTATTTGATAAAAATTGGAACTTTGTACAGGCCCGCCAAACTTCCCGTCCATCCACTATCCTCCTAAAGCCTGGTATAGAAACATAAAAACAGTTTTTTATGAATATGCCTGGTAAAATCTCTGCCTGGGATGATAAATATCCCTTTTTGTTCGTCCTCCTTCGCGTGGCACTGGGAATGATACTGACCATCCGGGGCATTTTTTTTCTTACATCAATCGAACCCTTGTTTCATCTGATCAGCAGCAGCAGACTGAATGAACTGAACATGAGTATGTCACTGGCATTATTCGTTTGCTGGGCGCATTTATTGGGAGGAACATTTATCGTACTGGGCCTGCTGACCAGGGTCTCCGCGTCGGTCCAGATTCCCATTCTTTTAGGAGCTATCATATTTATCAATCTGAACAGCAGGATGGCCTTTAGTTTTCCCGAATTGTTGTTATCCATTGTTGTATTGACACTGTCGGTGTTTTTTGCTCTCGGCGGCGGTGGAAAAATTTCAATGGACAATTACGCCAAAAGACATCTTCTCTAAACTGAATAGGCTCAGTTTATAAAATTCTGTGTATCAGGAGCTGCTGTTTACCACCGCTCTACCACCAGGGTCTCTGTTGCCACCACCTGATTTCTTTCGTTTACGATGCGGATATAATAGAATCCCTGTGCGGCATACCGCGGAATATGCAGGATCTCAGTTTGGGTAAGTGCAGTAATAACAGCTTTCTGCTGGCCCATCTTTGTTCCCATAATATTCGACAACTGGATGGTGTAATTTCCGGGTGGTAACCCGTTGAATTGAATGCTCAGGTTATCTTCCAGCACGGGATTGGGATAAATGCGAATCAGGTTTCCCTGATTTTTGCCGATAAAAAGATCGGATGCGGAAGCAGATCTGGTAAATAAAATATTGCTGTTGGCGAGATCGGCAGTTTCATATTTTTCGTGCGGGGTTTGTGGCGCGGAAGCCGTCCATGTTTCCGAATTCACTAAGAAATAAGCGTCTGAATAAACCGAACTGGTGATGATGAGCTGTTTGCCATCGTCACCTACTGCAACACCGCTGGTGGTAAATTTCTGTGGCAGACCTGAAATCGTTGCCAGATAGGTCGTTGCCCGGGTGGCAATGTCCACTTTGTATACTTTGTTATAACCGGTAACCAGGAATAAATGTCCGGCATCATCAGCAACCAGGTCACCTCCGGAATTGGTGCAGGGACTATGTACGGTCATTTCTTTATTCAGGGGATCGTCCATTAGGTCTCCAAGATCAGTGATAACGGGCGATCCGTTCGTTGAAAATTTAATGAGGTGGGTACCATCATTCGTAATGGTATATCCATTTCCATCGGGAGCGATCACCATCCGGTTAATGGGTCCGGCATTCTTAAGGTCATAGTTCCCGGCTTTGCTGAAGTACTGACCCGAAACGGCAAAAGACTGCATGGTGGAAAGATCGATATAACGCAGCTGGTCAATATTCATGGCGGTATAGTAAAGACGATTTCCCTGTTTATCAAAAGCAAGGGCCGCCACACTACTATCTGCTGAAGGACTGTCCCTCAGGTTCAATAAAATGTTGCCGAATTCACCGGTTCGGGTATCCAGTTTGCGCAATGCAACCCAGGCGGTCCCTCCTTTATTCACAGCGGTTATAGCATAGGTAAAATGGTCTGTCTGGCTTCTGGCCGTGTTGAGGATGCCCGTCAGGGGTAAATATGCCCCTATAAAAAATAATATCCTTCCAAGATTCATATCCTTCTTCATCTTTTTCTACCCGGAAATCCGGGTATTCAATTTAAACAATTCCTGTAACATTTGCAATTGCCTGCAGACCTTAACGCATGTTCCCGGCAGTTTATTTGGATTCCCGGGATCTGCTTAGAAATTTTTTCATGGCGGGATCTTACTTAACTTCAGCAACCAAAATAACTGAAATCAGTAAATAAGCATGGAATTAGTCAAAGGCAAAAGGATCACGTCGATAGATCTGCTTAGGGGTTTTATTATGATTATCATGGCCCTCGATCACGTGCGGGATTATTTTCATGCCGATGCCTTTCTGTATGACCCGCTGGATCTTGACAAAACCTCGGTTCTGCTTTACTTCACACGCTGGATCACCCATTTTTGTGCGCCGATATTTGTAATGCTGGCCGGCACCTCGGCATTTCTGTCAGGCCAGCGTAAATCAAAAAAAGAGCTCGCAGCTTTCCTGATAAAAAGAGGAATCTGGCTGATCATTCTGGAAGAAACGGCTGTGAATTTCTCCTGGTTTTTCAATACGCATTTCACCTTTTTTATACTCGGTGTAATCTGGGTGCTCGGACTGGCCATGATCTGCCTGGCCGGCCTAATTTTCCTTCCCGGGAAATGGATACTGGGCATCGGACTACTGATGGTTTTTGGACATAATCTGCTGGACAATGTTCACTTCAACGAAAATAATCTGGGCGGATTTCTTTGGGGTGCTATTCATGAACGTAAGGTATTTGCCATTGGTGAAACCCATATCATGGAAGGATATCATATTATTCCCTGGGTAGGTGTGATGGCGATAGGTTATTGTCTCGGATCCATATTTGCAAACGGATTCGATGCGTCCAGGAGAAAAAAGATCCTGCTGCAACTGGGCATTGGCTCCTGGGTACTTTTTATCATCTTACGAAGTATCAATGTATATGGTAACCTGTCTCCCTGGACTACACAGGTTTCCGGTGTTCGCAGTTTTCTTTCATTTATAAATATTTCCAAATATCCGCCTTCGCTCGACTATCTCCTGGTTACAGAAGGTTTCGCATTTCTTTTCATGGCTATGACTGAAAATATTTCTAACCGGCTCACCAAAATCATTTCAGTATACGGCCGGGTGCCGATGTTTTATTATATCCTGCATATCTGGCTGATACATTTCCTGGCTCTGTTGCTGGTTGTTTTGCAGGGTCATCCCTGGACAGATATGACCTCAATCACCACCTGGGTGGATGGGATGCCCAACCTGAAAGGTTATGGATTGTCTCTGGCAGGAGTTTATATAGTATGGATTTCGGTTGTCGCCCTGTTATACCCGCTGTGTAAAAAATATGACCGGTACAAGAGCAGCCATAAAGATAAATGGTGGCTGAGTTATTTGTAGTTTCATAGACTCAGCTATCAGCAGATTTACCCGACGATTTATTACCAAACATTCCGGAAAGCATGGGCAGGAGGGAAGTAAGGGAAGCGATCAATCCCGTTATTTTTTTATAGACATCTTCCTGCGTGGCAAAAATGAAAATGCCGGCCGCCATCAGGAGGATGAGCAGGGGAGTCTGAATTCTTTTCCATGTATCTTCTTTCTTAGCCTGGGTAAGGAAAGTATTGAGATCCGGATCATCTTTCATTTGTAGTATATATTCCTGGAAACTAAGGGTCATTACGTTCAGGCGCAGGTCCTCGAAAAAGAGAAGTCCATTGTCAACAAGCGCCTGAAGGTCCCTTCCTGCTTTGTAGTTAGCAAACCCATCCTGGGCAAAATCAAACAGGATGAATTTATGACGTTCCGATAATTTTTTCCATAGGGCTCTGTATACTGGTCGGAGTGTTTCAATCAGCCAGGGCATAAGGGCTTCCAGCGTACTCAGCGGAAGTTTTTTTTCAAAAAGGTAGATGTCCCTGAATCCGGGTAACCAGTCATCATTCCTTTGCATTTCCTTCTGATCCATATCGGGTGAACCGGGATGGAGCTGCTGGTTCGTTTTTAACATCATGGCCAGAATGGCGGGCTGGATTTCGCTTTGTTTCAGCATTAGGGCTGCGGGATTTTCTTCATTACTCATCTGGCTGACTACTTCCTGTAGTTCCACCAGGAAAATGCGTTTGGCCAGGGAAAGGGTCAGGAAATAGGCAACGGTGAGACTGAAACACAGACCCACGATGAAGAAGATAGAGAAAGCCCTGCCTGTACCAGAAAAAGAATGACCAATAAGACCGGCTGTATTCCGCAAAGCGGTGGCGTCTGTAGTGAGCCGGAAAGCATTCGGATTGATGCCGTCCCTTCTTTTCCGGTACAGGAGTTCAGGGCCGGAACTGTCTCCTGCAGGTTGTTTTGCAAAGGCCCATGACCGGTCAGCAGCCGCATCCGTGGTGTCGATCCAGTTCAGGACCAGACTGTCGCCGGGGTAAACCTGATCATGCAGCTGTATGTATTCGTTAGTCGGGTAAACCAGGTGAGTATCTTTTGTGCCAATGGTATCTGGGAAGGACTGACCTGAAATCATGTAAATGCCGCTGGAAAATTTTTGCCTGCAGATAGAGGACCTGTCTGTCGAATCAGTCATATCATATTTGAATTCACCTATACTTTGATTGATCCCGGTTGCCCGCTGGTCAATTTCTTTCGCCATGATCAGTTGGTCAGTATTCTGATACAGTCCGTTTTCCTGGCGGAAGAACAACCAGAATATACCGGACGCCGGAATAATGCTGATCAGGGTTACGCCGATTAAAATTGCCCAGACATAGCTTTTCGGAATTTGCAATTTCAATTCGGGGTTTGTATACAGAGTCGGTTTTTCCGTATCAGCCTGCAGAGTCTGAACTGTTAGTTTCCCTTTTCGAATTAAGAATTTCTTTGTGGCGATCTTATAAGTAACGGACCGTATGGGACTGATCATCCGGATGAAAACAGAAGGATCGCTTTTAGGAATATTCGGTTTTTTTTCTGTCATCAGGAAATGCCGGAAGCGAAAAGTGGATAGTGCGATCATTACAAGCCAAATCAGCTGGATGAATAAAACAGGCAGGATGAGATCCGAACTCAGTTTAACAAATGAAGTGAGACAGTTGATGAGGATAATAATAATCAGCAATGCTCCGCGCAAGACCAGGGACGGGCGTGCATAGTACCAGTTGATATCCGTCCTCTTTTCCTGCACATCATAGAACCTTTCCCGGAGTTCATAGTAAAAAACGGCGATATAAAAAGGAAACAGCAGGGATATAAACAAAATGGAGAATTCTGATCGCGGTATCCAGGTCTCCGTAAATACCCAGGCCAGCAGGTAGACCCCCAAAAGCAGGAGCATCCAGCGGATAAGATGGAGATAATATTTTCGTTTAAGGGGGTCGGCGGAGGGATGCAGCCACTCGAAATGGTGTGAACGGCTTTCCAGCATCCTGTTTTTGCCCTTGGACCAGCGATTGATCAGGGAAGAAAAAATCACCAGGCAGATCACCGCGCCGATAAATCCGGCAGAAAGGGCAATCAGGTGTTCTTCGAATGTGTCGGAACGGTAACGATTAAAGTATACCAGCAACTGGCAGGGCATTCCGTCTATTGGTGTAGACAGGAGCGCCATATCTTTACTCCGGAGCCGCAGGGATTCAAAATAACTTGTATTGCGGTATTGCGTCGATTGTTCTATTCTGTCCGGATCTTCCATTTCCTTAAAAATATTGGACAGCAGGGGGCGGCCGGGTTTCGAGTCATAAAGAATTTGCCCGGCTTCATCAATAATACTGAAGTTATATCCCGGGGGCATCACCAAATTGTTTACCGAAAGCATTTCAGCAGACATTCCGATCAGGAAAGGTTTTACTTCCAGCGTGGTATCATTGCTCGGGTCATTTGGATTCGGAATTTTTACTTTATAATCGGGACCCGAACTTCTTTTAACTACGGTAACCACATAATCCCCGTCCAGTTTTGACAGGGTAGGCTGTATGGTGATCGGATTTCCCACACCGGGGATGGACAGGGGTTCATTGTTTTCAAAATCTTTAAAGTATATCCTGTCCTTTACACATATCATCGAAGATTTGGTCAGGTCTTTTTTGAATCCCCAGCGGGCCACCCAGTTACCACTGCGATCGAGCCAGAAGACAATAGTGGAATAAGGATAAATCCGGCCCTTAAACAACTGATCCAGGTAGAGTATGGAAGCGCTGTCTGCGGGAGGTTCGCTCATGGCATTTAAAAAAGCCGCATTATTTTTCTCCGGAAGATGGGTTAAAGTGCTGTCAAATGAATACAGCTGACGGTTGATGACACCCAGTTCATTTTGAAAGTTGTCAATGATTTTACCGGAAATATTTTCGATATTTCTTCTGTTCTGAACAGCCTGTTCCTTATCGAGAAATATTTTGGTGAACAGAAAAAATCCAAAGAAAGCAGCGATAAAATAGGAGCCTATGATCAGGCGGATATCGCGCTCACGTATTCTTTCATTCTTACTGAGGATATATATGCGCAGGATCGGAAGATGAATCATCAGCAGGAGCAGCAGAACAATGAAAACCGAAAATAAGCTAAAGGGTATTTTCAGATTGCCTTCCCGGTAATTTGAATCCTTAATCAGGCCGGCGAGAACGAGTTTTTGAGAACCCATCTCAAAAGGATAAAGAAATAATTTATACGAATTTCCTTCAATCGTAATATCCTGCAGATTGTTCAGGCTTAAGCCGTTATTATTTTTCAGGAGGCTGTCTGTGTTCACACTGGAACTCATGTACAGGTCTCCCGACTGAAAAATAATTTTTCCTTTATTAGGTTTCCCTTGTTTAGTAGTATCCGCCGCAGGACCCTCTTTATCAATCAGCAGGTAACCGTCAAAAATGTCCTTATAGGTGGCAACAAGATTATGCAACAGGGTGTCGGCGTTTTTTGAAAGCGTATAGATCTGACGGTTTTCTCCCTGATCATATACCGGGTAGCTTAGCTGCCAGTCACCGCTGACTTCATCGAATAAAAACAGGCTTGAAGCTAAACTGTCATCATCATCAAATTCCGGATGGTTTGACTTAAGGTTAAATTTTAAAAGGGCACTTTCATCACTCTGATGATGCTCAATGATATTCTGTAGAGCATCGTGATATGCGTTGTTCTGAAACTGGAGTGCATATTCGATCTGATTTAATTCCAGAAATGCGGCCTTATTAAATTCTCCCCGTCTTTCGGGTACATATCTGAAGTAATAAAAACCGAGTACTCCGGCCAGGAGGATTAATATGCCGATGGTGCTGGCGTATTCGCGAATCCGGTTTGTTTTGTTTTGAGCCATGAAAACAGATTATCATCCCCTCCGACTATGAAAGGAATCGAAATAATATCCTTTTTGGAAACAGGATGTTTCCATTTATTGTTTATTCGCGATAAAGTGGAGGTACGGTTTCGACAGACTAGCGATTCGTATGGCCGGGTCGTTTGTCGTTAATGTAATGTGTATACGGATCTGCGATTAACGATTCACGATTGCGGGTGAGCACCTTGCTGATACTACCTAAAGTTAGTATGAATTCTTTCAGCAGGATGGATTCCTGGCAGGATGATTTAAATATTTTGGATAAATCGGAATTGCAAGTAAGGACAAAACAAGGATAAGGGTTTTTACTTAGTAAAATTCCGATTTGTATTTTTTCATTTACGAAACTGGTTTGATAAAATGATACCTTTAGGAATCTTTCCATCCCCTCCGGAAATCGAATCTGCTCCCCGTTACCGCATCTTACTACTGAAAAATTAAATTCGAATGACCCTCGCACTAATCATTTCGGAACCATCATTTTTTTATTGACCATTTAAAAACCATTCTATGTATCGCACTTCACTACACTATGGCTGGAAACCTGATTTGCCAGACCAACGCGACTTTAAATTTGCAGCCTCCAAACCTTTGCTGCAGAAACTGCCACCAAAAATGGATCTACGAAGTAAATGTCCGCCGGTTTACGATCAGGGACAATTGGGAAGTTGTACCGGAAATGCTATTGCGGCAGCCTTTCAGTTTGAACTGATGAAACAAAAGGCCCCTGTGTTTTTCCCTTCCAGGCTTTTTATATATTACAATGAACGGGTAATGGAAAATACAGTGAAGGTCGATAACGGAGCTGAAATAAGAGATGGAATCAAGAGTATTGCCACCCTGGGGGTATGCCCCGAACCCACCTGGCCCTATGTGATAAATGAATTTGCCCAGAAACCTTTTAAGGACTGTTATACTGATGCATTGAAACACAGGGCGATTATGTATAGCCGCATAGAACAGGATATTAACCTGATGAAAGGTTGCCTGGCAGAAGGATATCCTTTTGTGGGCGGATTTACGGTATACAGCAGTTTCGAAAGCCAGAAAGTAGCCCAAACGGGAATTGTCAATATCCCGCATCAAAGTGAAAAAATCGTAGGCGGTCATGCCATTTTAGTTGTGGGTTATGATGATGCAGAAAAAAGATTTATTGTTCGCAACAGCTGGGGAGATGGTTGGGGAATGAAGGGTTATTTTACGATTCCCATACAGCTATTACCTGAATTCGGATCTGGCAAGCGATTTCTGGACGATCAGGTCGGTGGCTAAAAATCCGGCACTAAAAAGACGGAAGAAAGCCTGACGGAACAGCGTGTTGATATCGGGGATATCGGTCAGGAGCTTAAGAATAAAATTCGGGAAAAATCTTTTTCAGGTTTTTGGGCCTGTAAGAAGGATCTTTTTCCAGTCTGGTTTTTACGGAATGATCAAAATCCTCATTCAGTTTATTTCCCGATTTTATTTGCCGCCAGATTTTATGCCAGAACCAAAAAGCGGGAGTATAGGAATTGCGCAACTGACCTTTGGATGAGGAATGAATGGCTGATAAATGATCTTTAGTAAATTCCAAGCCTGCAGCCTTCTGCCTTTTCAATCATCCAGTGCAGCGCCCGGTCGCTTAAACCCTTATCCGCATATCCCCCGCCGATATTGCAGTGCACGCCCGGGAACCAGCGCTGTTCGCATTTTTGTTCCGACGCCTGTCCGCCAGTTATTTTTTTACTGGCTTCCCACAGCGTGGGTTGGAAAAGTTTTCGCCTGTCGTCGATGGCCAGCGCATGGTAGGCGTTTTTCACCGTACTGCTGAGTGTCTGGTCATGGAATTTATATTTCTCCATATTATACATCTTCAGGAATGTCAGGGGCAGGCCCAGGCTGCCTACGGTATCCCAGACACCGATAAAATGTATTGGCGTAATATCTTCGATGGAATAATTTCTCCGGAAAGAAAACATGAGATCTGAATCGGGAGCGGTAAAAGCATTACGATCCCGGTACAGGTCAAAAGTTTTCTCCAGGATATGTAAATACTGAGGTTTGAGAATTCCGCAGTTGCGGATAAATCCGGCAAGGCTTCTCGCGGTATAAGCTCCGCGACTGAAACCAAAAAGAAAAAGTTCATCACCCGGTTCATAGTTGAGCATAAGGAATGCGTACATATCCATGATTTTCTGATCCAGACCTTTCCCGATGGTCCCGCCCATAATTTTGTCCCGCCATCCATAACTGGATCCGACTCCGGTATCATACACTTTTACCTGTTGCGTACCATCTGCCGCTTCTTTGGCAATGGCCTGGTAGATCAGGCAGACGTTGGAGTCAACAGATTTTCCGCCTTCCAGATCACCCGGTTTATTCCATGTACCGTCGGTACAGGTGATGAGTCTTTTCATGATATAAACTTAAACAGATGATTTTGCGATTAGCGGGGCTGCATAATAGGCAAGCGACATGACTGTAATCTGTGGATTAAGGCCCAGGCTGGTAGGGAATACGCTCGCATCACAGACGTACAGATTGTCGAAACCGAAAACTTTAAACTGGCTGTCTACCACACCCGTAGCCGGATCATTACTCATTACATTTCCCCCCTGCGGATGCCCTGTGCCGGTAGCTATATCACGGGATGCCTTCACATCTTTCCGGATCCTTTCTTTCAGGTCCGGAATATCGCGGTATTCATAATAATTAAAAGTATTGGGCATCACCCGCTTGGCCCCACCGTTCAGATATATTTCCGACACTTTGGTTAGTGCATCCATCAGGCTGTTAAAATCTTCTTCCGTTGGTTCATAATCGATGTCCCGGCCAAGGAGTCCTGCCGCTTTTACCGTTGCGTTTGATGCGGTTCCCACGAGCACACCGGTGCAGGCCATCTTGTTGTATTCCCGCATATTCCGGAAATGCTGATCGAACCAGCCCGGCATCGCGGTGGATTGAAACATGGGTGGATTAAACCAGGTTTCCATAACATAACGCCGGTCGTCGGTTTTCAGGAAATGGGAAATCTGCAGACCATCATAGGAATTCACGACCTGGTCATATACAGCAGTAATCTGCGAGCCGAGGTTAAAAGAAAGTTTTTTACCGGCGTTCGCAATACCGAGATTGGATTTGATGAGCAGAATACTGGAGGACACCGCACCGGCTGATGAAACAAAAGTATTTCCTTTGATGGTAATTTTTTTTCCACTATCAAACTGACCGGTAATGGATTTGATCCGGTTTGAACCGGAATCGCGGTTAAAACTTAAGGACCTCACAACCCGCGATGATTTGCAATGATCCGGGATGAGCTGATCTGGGTTAATGGCAGGATGGTATCCAGCATGGAAAGTTTTCTTCCGTATTTACATCCGATATTACAATACCCGCATCCCAGGCAGCCTTCAATATTCGCCATGATCGAATCGAGTTCGGGAACTGCATATCCCATTTTCCGGCAGGCATCTGAAAATAATCTGCCACCCGGATTCAGGAAACTATCATCGGTCATTTGCGGCGTATGGGACACATGCAATAAGGCATATAGAGAATCCATGGACTTCAGGTATCTTTCACGGTCAAGGCCGATGCCCATTTCATTGATCCAGCGGTCCAGAATATAATCCGGGGTTTTAAAGCAGGCTGCGTTGTTAACTACGGTGGATCCTCCCACACAACTTCCCTGGAAAACCTGGAAACGGAAATCCCTGGAGAGTTGCAGTGCACCATTCTGGTAGAGACGGGAAACCATATCCACTTCCTTCTCATTAAAATCCCTTGGATCCACATGTTTTCCCTCTTTCAACCAATAATACCTTACGTCCGTGTTCGATCAGACTGATTCGCAAGAATAGATGCTGCAGCGCCTGATCCCACAATCACCACATCGGCAATGATCTCTGTGTTGGCCAGATCTTTTTCAACCAGCACATGCAACTGATCACTTTTAGAGTGACTATCGGGAAATGTTTTAAACCGCTCTTTAAAATCCCCCCGTTCTGTAAATTTTTGATATCCGATACTTTTATATACGCGTTCATCGCTGTAATAACCCATATAACAGAGTTGCTTGGACATGCGGATCGCTGCCTGTATCATCTGGCGCCACCAGTCGGGTGTTGACCTGAATTCCTCATCTGTAAGGAAACGCTGTTTCAAAAATTGAAGCCGGGTATCCGGTAACATTAAACTCAGGGGCATATGTAAAGAAAGAAGCGGATAGAATTCCATACAGGACAAAACCATTTTCATCACCCATTTGGATTTAGCTTCGAAGCTGATCAGGTAACCATCCACATTGGATGCAACTTCAATTGGCTTGATTTCCAGCTGCCAGGCATCACTATCGCCCGCAATACATACTTCGGCCAGTGCCTGCAGGGTCTGGAACTGGCGTACGGAAAGATATTTTAAATTATAGCGCGCTTTTCCGGCTGCACGGTTGCAGACAGACAGCGTAAGCAGGAGCAACAAATCAATCCCGGCAGACCAGTACAAAATATTTTTTTCGGCTTCGGTATTAGCATTTCGCACCAGGTGAAGGAGTGGTAAAAATCAGGTCGACGATCAGGAATACATATGAACACGCGTATGATCTGATTGAACCGGCGGATATCGCCAATAATCAGCCCCATCAATAAAACGAGTAATACAGCCTGTACCATGGAACCATTGGAAAACAACCGGTATCCGTCCTGTAACAAACCGGATATCCTTTCAGGCATCCAGTTCGGAAATAAATGAAATACAATCAGCACAACGGATATCAACAGTAAGGATTTTATGATGAACCGCAAACGGATTTCGGGCTGGGTTAATGCTTGTTGCATACGACTAATTTTATTTTTACAAATTTGTATTCATTACCAGGGCAGGTAGCGTATTGGCTGTTTATGCCCCAGCAGGAAATAACAATAGAAAATATTGAAGCTGTCAGAAAAATGCAGGTAAGCCTTACAAAGCATAAGACTGTGATCACCGGGATTGGGGAGCACAACAAAGTCACGGATCAGGGAAAAAAATATCAGGTACCATTTATGGTAGGGCACGTCGTAACTGAAAGTGACCAGGTGCCTGTACGGGGCATTTAGTTTTGTTGGCGGTTCATCCTTTACATAACCCACCCGGAAATACCCGAGCTGATTGGGCCTGACTTTATGTAAACCTACTTCCCATTGGCCCAGCCATTTTTTATGATCCTGGATCACGGTTTCGTTATAACCGCTGTTCATGCCATCCTTTTTATAAAACCCTTTTTTAAATTTTTCTCCGGATATCATCCTTCCGGCCAGCTCATGATTCCAGCCACAATAAATATTTCCGTTCAGCTGTTCGGGATCAGGAGGGGAACCTGTTCTCAATATATTTTCCAGTGTTTCCCGATTGGCCTGGGCCAGGCGTTTCATAAGTCCATATTTTTTCCATAGTCTTTATTTTAAAAAAATATCAATTCATATTTTTCAATTTCACGGCCTGGGTTTTCCATGCTTCGTTTCCCAGTAATCCATTTTTTTGCAGGAGATCCCTCAATTGGGCTTCAAGGCCCGCCGTGAGCGCATCATCTTTTATATTCGTAGTTACGCGATCGTAAACACCCTGGTCCGGAATAGCGTTGATTTGTTTGGTAAGCAGCGTTGTTAGCCGGAGATACCTTACCCGGCTCCTCCATACGAGCAGGATGATTGCGCAGGCGATGGCACCTAAAGTGATAAGTAATGATTTTGCATTTTTGTTGATGAAGCCGATATCCCCTTCTATTAAAGGATTAATATCTTTTTTGTACCTGTAGGATAATTTTACGATTGCACTGTCCACAATATGAGAAACCAGGGTGTCTGCGATTTTAGTAATAGCCCGGTTGGTTTTGTCACCCAGCAATTCATCCCGGAAGCTGCCCAGTTTTCCACGGGTATCCTGACTGAGGATCTGGTTCAGCAAATCATTAAATGCGTTTTTCATTTCCAGTACATCGGCCTTTGTTTTACCTATCAGGGCAAGCTGGATTTTTTCGATATTCAGCCGGAGTCGGTTTCCGGTCAGGGCCTCAGTCAGGGAATCCGCCCAGATCAGGATTTTCTGGTTGATCAGGCTATCCCGCATCGCCATGGTTTTATACGTAAGCGTATCGGTGGCTGAAGAAATAATGGAATCTAAAAACTGCCTGATCTTTTTCTGTGTCTTTGGGTCGGTCAATTCGTTCACCGCACCCCGGACAAGTGCGGTTCCGATACTGTCTGACTCACCTGCAACGCCTTTGCCGGCTGAAGCTCCCATTTTTTCCAGGGAGCATGCGGTAAACAGGTAAATAACTCCACAAATCAGTATATAACGGGTGATCAGGGTGATGTTCATGTTTCGGGCTTTAACTATGTTATGTCTCTCAGCTCCATGGCCTCATAGCGGCCTGCATCATCGTTCCATCTCATCAGTCCGTTCGTTTGAATATTTCCGGATCCATTCTTAAACAACTGAAGAAATGTATAGGTCTTATCGATGCGTACATTAGCCGCATCGAGTTCGTAAACAGGTATCCAGGTGCCGGTATTATAATATCCTTTCGCACCGGATTTTTTTTGTTCCGGATCATGGGTATGGCCGAAGCTTACGATTTCCACTTCATCATAAGCATCAAAGATTACTTCTGCATCGGGGTAAAAACTGGTTGGTGCCGAAAGCGAAAAGATGGAAAACAGCCGGCCGAGGAAATAGGACAGGGAGAGGAAAACGAGATTTTTTAATTGTGGAAGAATATAGGACCAGATGAAAGAACCCTTCCCGGAGGTGCCGGACAAATGTAAGGGTTGATGTTTGTAGCTTTCATAAATGGCGAATAAAGTAATTCCGATTGGGATCAGGATGATAAATATAAACTGCGTCAGGTACCGGAGTGCATAGGCGTACTGTTTCTTAGGAATGATCAGGAGGGTAAAGGGAATATATTTAAAGAGCATGTTAATGGCCAGGGGGAAACGTTCGCGGATCAGGATCGGCAGGATTTTCTGTCTTGGCCGCACGTCGTTTATATATGGATAGGCCAGTTCAATCCGGTTGATCAGGTAACGATTGAAGAATGATCCAAAGGGCAGGTTGAGTTCTGTTCCATTCTGCAGCACGGGCGGACCATCTACGGTTGTAAAATTTTCATAACGGTGACCATGTTCGATATAAACTTTTTTTTCAATAAGCAGTTTATCATCTGCAAATTGCAGTTGGGGCAGAACGGTGTTTAAAAGTTCGGTTCCGATATTCGTAGTCCGAATTTCAGCTATACAGGTGGCCAGCAGTAAACGCAGATAGTCTCGCAGTTTTCTCCAATACCATTCCAGGTCATGATTGCCCTTTATGATAATCAGGCTATTACCCTCCATCAGCCACCGGCCCAGACTTTGAAATACTTTCTCATGGCCTTTCTGACAGATATATAATTTCCATATGGATTTGAAATCATCCGTTCTCAGTCCGTATTCAAGCTCTTTTTTAGAGATCGTGGATTCCAGCTGTGCGGGAGACCTGGCTATTCCCAGGTTCGCGAGAATCGTACTCCAGGTTGCAAAATCCTCCGGGGTGCGGGGAATATTCCGGATCCTGAGAAAATCCACAAAATCGCCGTTGATGATGAGCAGCCCTTTTTTGTCTCCTTTTTTAGCATTCAGGTGGAGCAGAAAACGGGAAAAGGAGGGGTCGGCAAAAAAATTCTCCGTGCCATCATAGTTGCCGTTTACATTAAGCCCGGCTGCGATATGCAGATCACTGATAACGAAAACTTCCCGGTTATCCATTTCAATAAAAAGGATTTCATCACCGTAAGCGGGTTGTTCGTTATTGGATAAAATCTCCGCAATTTCCATGGAAATATGTTTATCATGAGTTCCAGAAAATATTTTCGAGGGACTATTTCCGGATATTTAATCCCGAAATACATTCATTTTCAATAAGGGTTGGGAACAAAAAATTTCGCGGAGCAGCAATGAGGACTGACAGAAGTTTTAGCCAGATTTCCTGTTCTAAGGTAAATATAATTTTTTTCCCTTCGGATGTATTTAATAAAAAGACGGCCTGGGGTTTTTACTAAGGGAAATTACTTAGCCGGTTCAGGCTGTTAAAACAGGAGATTTATTTTTTCATCGCCCAGGAAGAACTATTCCGTTTTTAATATTCTCGCCGGACTGGTCAAGGCTGCCTTCGTGGAATGATAGGTGGCCGTTACTGCGGCAGTGACCAGGATAACACCTGCGGATAAAACAAAAGGAATAAAAGAGAGGCCGGTATTATACGGGAATAACTTTAGCCAGTTTTGCATGAAATACCAGGCGACCGGAAAGGCAATCGCCGCTGCTATCAGGGAGAGCCATACATAATTCCGGGTAATCAGCGTTACCACCTGCACAACACTCGCACCCATCACCCGTCGCATACTGATTTCCTTCTGCTTTTGTTGCGTAGTAAAGGCAGTCAGCCCGAGAAGTCCGAGGCAGGTAATCAGGATTGTAATCACAGAGAAAGCGGCAAATATCTTCCCCCTTTTCTGATCAGCAGCATACTGCGAATTAAAATCATTATCCAGGAACTTATATTCAAACGGAAGTTGGGGGAAATATTTTTTCCATGCTTTTTCTGCCAGGTCAATGGTGTTTTTGATATCTCCCGGGTTTAATTTCACCTGTATCACATTGTTGTTCGGTGAATAAAATAGTACGAGGGGTTCAATGGTATTGTAGAGTGACTTCTGGTTAAAATCTTTCATCACACCTATTACTTCCCGATAGCTTCCGGATGTATCGCCGGGAAATGTGATCCGTTTCCCAATCGCATTGTCCCAACCGAAATGTTTCACCATGGTCTCGTTCACCAGCATACTGTGGAGTGTGTCGGCCAGACTGGAAAAATTACGACCCTTCACCACCCGTATATTGAGGGCATCCAGAAAGTTTTCATCTATATCATAACAGTTGAGCCCTTTGTCCACATGTCCGGTATTGGTTTGCACGGTAAACAGATTCAGGTTAATACTGGAGCTTCCGGGATAATTATTACCTGTGCCCACCGATTTTACACCAGGCAGGTTACGGAACTCGTTGTTCATTGCAAAAATCCTGCTTTTTTCATCCTCTCCGGTATTCACCGTTACCATCATTACCTGATCTTTATTAAATCCAACATCTTTTTTACGCAGGTAAGCGAGCTGGGAGTACACCACCCAGGTACAGATGAGCATGATCATGGAAATGGAAAACTGCAATACCACCAGGGTGCGGCGAAGGTTTACATTCCCCGAAGCTTTGGAAAGGGCTCCTTTTAAAATACTTACCGGCTGAAAACCGGAAAGGTAAAAGGCGGGATAACTTCCACCGACCAATCCGGTGAAAAGCAGAATGCACAACAGCAGGAATATATTGAAGGGCTGCAGCAGGGTAGATACCGAAAAGGATTTTCCGGCGAGGGTATTAAATACCGGCAGGAAAAGAATAACAAGGATCATGCTTAACAATACGGCCACCAGGGCAGTAAGTACAGATTCACTCAGGAACTGCGCTATCAGTTGTTTTTTCGTGGAACCGGCAACTTTGCGAATGCCAATTTCCTTTGCCCTGCGGGCAGATCTGGCCGTAGTCAGATTCATATAGTTGATGCAGGCGATCAGCAGCATAAAAAACGCTACTGAAGAGAAAATCCATATATAGGACATGTCGCCGGTTTCTTCAGGTTCCCCATCCAGTTTGGACTTCAGGTGGATATCTGTGATCGGCTGCACGTCATATTGCATCGTCACATTGAATTTGGCAAAAATAGGCGCCATGTATTTATCATACATGGGCAACAGCTTTTTGCTAAAGGCCGTAGCTGTTATGCCGGGTTTAAGCAGCACATAGGTGTAATTATTGAAGTTCCCCCAGTTATCGTTTCCATTATTCTTACCCTTCAGGATCGTGGACATGGAGATGAGCATATCATATAAAATATGTGAGTTTTTGGGTATGTCCTCAAATACGCCTGTCACTTTATACAGATCATATACTGTCTTCATGGTTTTACCAACAGCCGGTGTATTCTTTCCAAAATATTTATCCGCCAATGTTCTCGAGATCACAATATTATTTGGCTGAGTCAGGGCTTTTTTCGGGTTGCCTTCGAGAAATTTGACCGTGAAGATGTTAAAAACAGTACTGTCGGCATAGTAAATCTTGGTTTCGTAGAACCCCTCATTTCCCTTCTTAAATAAGGTTCTTTCCCTGCCCAGAAACCGGCCGGATTCCTCCACTTCCGGAAAATCTTTTTTTAAGGTTGCAGCGAGCGGCAGCTGCGTAACCGTCCAATTGGTATTTTTATCGCGTTCATGGATATACGAAACAATGCGGAATATGCGACTGGCTTTTTCATTGTACCGGTCGTAGCCCAGTTCATCCACGATATAGAAAATGAGAAAGAGACTGAATGTAATCCCCAGGGTTAATCCGAGAACATTCAGAAGGCTGTACAGCTTGTCTTTTCTGAAATTGCGCAGGGCTATAAGTAATAAGTTCTTTATCATAGCTCGAAAAATTCAATGAATAAGATCGGGAGTGGAATCTGGCCGGCTATATCCCACCCAAAAGATGCCAAGTTTATAAATCACTATCAATCATTAGTTTGCATTTCATTTTCGGCAGCGGGTGTCCGCTTTTGATATTGTATGTGTTCGGTAAAGACCTTTTGTTTTCGGGAATTCTCTCCTCCTGAAAACCAGCACAAACATCCCGGTAAAAAAATATTGTACTAACTTAATAGCCCTTTATTAAAAAATGAAACCATGAAAGAAATCAGGAAGGAAGACATCCAGCAGGAAGTATTTGACCTCTATGATGACTACGCCCACAATCGTATTGAACGGCGCGACTTTTTACAAAAACTTTCCGCATACGCAGTTGGTGGTATCACGGTAACTGCGCTGACAAGTTTCCTCATGCCCGCTTATGCCAGTGCGATCCAGGTAGAGCCGGGGGATCCCCGCCTGAAATCTGAATATATTTATTATGATTCACCCAAAGGAGGGGGAAAAATGAAAGCATTACTGTCCATGCCTGCGGATAACAAGCAGAAGCTGGGTGGCATTGTGGTGGTGCACGAAAACCGGGGCCTGAATCCCTATATTGAAGACGTAGCCAGGAGGGCCGCACTGGCGGGATTTATAACCCTGGCACCCGATGCCCTGACTCCATTGGGTGGTTATCCCGGAAATGATGACCAGGGCCGGGATATGCAAAGTAAGCGTGACAGGAATGAAATACTGGAAGATTTTATCGCAGCATACGGATACCTGAAAGCACAGAGTGACTGCAATGGAAAAATTGGTGTGGTTGGTTTTTGTTTTGGCGGATGGGTAGCAAATATGATGGCCGTACGTATTTCTGATTTGTCGGCCGCGGTTCCGTTTTACGGTGGTCAGCCGTCTGCCGATGATGTTCCGAAAATTAAAGCTCCGCTGATGTTACAATATGCAGGACTGGATACCCGGGTGAATGAGGGCTGGCCAGCCTATGAGTCCGCCCTGAAAGAGAATAAAAAAGAATACACCGTTTTTATATATCCCGATGTAAACCATGGGTTTCATAATGATACCACACCCAGATACGATAAAGCGGCTGCCGAACTGGCCTGGAAACGGACCATGGATTTTTTCAATGAGAAATTGAAATAAAACGAATTATCGCGGCCCGATTTGAAACGCTAAAAAACTATCTTTCAGATATGGGCAAATTTTCCGCCGGCCGAAAAAAATTCTTACTGTCTTCCACGATGGGGCTGGCTGCACTGGCCCTTGAACCTGTTGCAGGCTTTGGAAAAAATGAGCCTGTGCGGAATGGAAAAAACCAATTTCCGGCAAAATTAAATATACTCTGTGTTGGTGCTCATCCGGGAGATCCGGAGTTTGGATGCGGGGGAACCATGGCGAAGTATAGCGATGCCGGTCATACGGTTACTTTTTTATATCTCACGCGGGGGGAAGCATACAATAATGCCCAGTCCCATGAAGAGTCCGCTGAATTGCGTACAAAAGAAGCCGAAACATCCTGTAAAATATTAAACAGCCGGCCGGTATTTGCAGGCCAGGTTGATGGAAACACTGAACTGAACAAAGAGCAGAATGAAAAAATAACCAAACTGATTCTTTCCCTGAACCCGGATATTGTTTTCACCCACTGGCCAATGGATTCCCATATGGATCATCAGGTTTCGGCCATGCTCACCATGACGGCCTGGCTGCGGTCGGGCAGAAAATTCCCTTTGTATTTCTATGAGGTAAATACCGGAACGGAAACGATGGCATTTACACCTACCGACTATGAGGATATAACCGGTGTGCGGGACAGAAAAAAAGCAGCCATGTTTGCTCACAAAACACAGGCTCCGGAAGATATCTACAATCAATATTTTAAAACCCTGGAAGAATTCCGTGGTCTTGAAGCCGGTGTAAAAGCGGCGGAGGCCTTTATCCGTTTTAAACCAGAAGCCGGCCGTGCGAAATTGGAAGGTTTACGGGGTTAGGTTTTTTTTGAAAGGCTCAAAAAAGTTTTAATTTCTTAACTAAATCAATCGCCATGAAACTATTTTTCTCCCTTCTGCTTTTATTCTTTGTAGACTCCGTCAGCGCGCAAAATTCCTTTGCTGATTCCCTGAAGCAACAACTGGTTGCAGAATGGGTGCGTGCCAAAGCATATACACAGGAATATCTCGATGCCATGCCGGCGAATAAATACGGTTTCCGACCGACAGATTCCACCCGGACTTTTGCAGAACAAATGTTGCATCTGGCCGGTGGCAATATCCTATTGGTCTCCATCGGTGCCGGCATTCCATCTCCGTTCGTTAGCCAAAACTTTGAAAAATCACCTGGTGCCCAGAATAAAGATTCCGTTGTGTATTATGTAAATACAAGTTATGACGCGGTGATCAATGGTATCCGGAATATGGATGCCGGCAAACTGGGCCAGCAAGTGATCTGGGATGCGCCAAGAGGCAAGCGCGCGGAAACCCGGCTGGCCTACCTGCTCAAAGCATTCGAGCACCAGACGCATCACCGCGGTCAATGCGTGGTTTATTTGAGACTGTCGGGTATCAAGCCACCTCCTGAAAAGTTATTTTAAAAAATTCTTTAATTGTATTGTTACCGCCTTTCATAACCATTTGTTATGAGAGGCTTTTTGCTGTTCATTTACTCCTGTACCAGCTCCTAAGTGTATTTATTAGCGGATAATTTTTGAATATCGTTTCCTGAGCTTTATCTTTTCCGGATGAAGAAAAAACCCCTCATTGTATTTTGCATTCTTTGTATTTACCTGATTCCCGCGTTTGCCCAGGACACTACATATTATGACGTGAAATGGAACCTGAGCACGGCCTCCAATGCTGCTTATTACAGACTTAAAACAAAAAAAGATCAGGGGTGGCAGGTGAGGGATTGTTACATAAACGGAAAGCCACAGATGGAAGGGGCTTATTACGATGATGCGTGTAAATTGGAGCAGGGAGAATTTTCCTACTATAATGAAAAGGGACAGCGTTATCATATATGCCATTACATTCAGGGAAACCTGGACGGGGAAGACACACTCTACTATGAAAATGGCCAGATCAGAACAGAAGGTATCTATAAAAATGGAGACGAGGACGGCATTTGGACAGGATATTATCCTTCCGGTAAAGTCTCAGCCCGCGCCCTTTTTAAGAAAGGAAAACAAAAAGAAGGCAGTTTTTTTAATGAAGACGGTTCCAATAATAAAGAGGTAAATGAGTTTTCCAGAGCGGATACCTATCCGGGTGGAATTCCGGCAATGCAGCGGTTCATCATCCGTAATCTTAAATACCCGGATGGGGCTGTGAACCGATCAATTCAGGGGATGGTGTGGATTGGGTTTAATATCAATAAAGACGGTAAAATGGAAAATATTCATGTTACGCACTCCATCGAACCTTCACTGGACGAGGAAGCTTTGCGCGTAATAAGTCAGATGCCGGATTGGGAGCCGCTGATTATCGGTGGGATAGTATGTGACAGTTACCATGAACAACCCATAAATTTTAAGTTGGAGTAATCCGGTCCCGGTTTACCGGCGGAGGCGTCCGAACTTGCCATTTATAATGCTTTGCCTTGTAATACCATTACCCAGGTTATTCCATTGTTTTAGTTCTTTTTCAGTAAGAGTTTTGCATTGTTGAAATCTGCTGCAGCATCAATGAATGCAAGCATTTTGGGCCAGTTGGCAGCAGGTTCAAAATGATGGGAGTATTCTTTTATAATATGCATGGTTAACTGGTTTCCCTGAACAGATGCCGTGGATGTAAAACCGCCGCATTCATTCACCACTTTTTTATTCAATGCATCAACGCCTTCAGCGCTGTAACCGGCCGGAATGTCAATAGTGCAACTGGTATTCGATGGTGCGGGCAAAGGGTGCATAAATATCGATCGTGCGTTTCCGGTCTTCGTCCTTTATCTGCAACTGGTTGCCGATTACTTTTCCAACTTCAAACAGATAGTTGTTGCCGGCTTTTTTTATCCAGTCCGGCATTACGAAACTGGTGGAATAGATAAATTCAGGTGACCGCTTTTTCACGCCGGTGCTGTTGATCTTATAGGTGATTAATTCTTTGGGTTCGGTGCTATAAGGTCTTTTTCAGTTCATCCATAAAGCCATCCTTATAAGTTTCACGGGCCTTGGTAAACGAATTTTGCCATTCTTCTGCAAAGGACCGGGTTCTTTTGGAATCTGCATATTCCGCAATAAAGGTTTTGTCATCACCATGTTCTTTCATGGCATCCATATAATAATCTTCATACAGCAGCAGGCTTTTTTGCGGATCCTCTTTCATTAAACCGGTTAAGGTGCTGGTTCGTTCAACAGTCGTGAGGGGAGTGGCGCCCAGGGTCGGGAATCACATGAAGGGATTCAACATCCTTATTTTGGGAGGCATCCGACACCGGTATGGTAGCAGATCCCTGATCCAGGTGTTTGGTTTTGTCGCGGTAAATGGCTTTGGCATTGTCGTATTCCATAGTTACCCCTTTTTCACCTTCAGCATATCCGGGAACCAGTCCGATCTGACTGAAAATGCCATCGTCGGTCAGAAAATATTCTTTGGGCCCTTTAATATGCACCATGAATTCGGGCTGGTCATAACTCATGAGGTCCTGCAGTTTGGGCATATATCGGCTGCTGAAAAAAATCAGCTCATTTTCGATATCATAATCTTTCAGGCAAAGGCTTAACACAACACTGAAATAGTTATTGGACAGGGAGGTTTCATTCCTGGATTTACCCGGATATATTTTTTTATTTACCGATCGCAGTATAGTACCAGTAGTACCGGATGGAATTATAAATCGTATAAATCAGGGTATCGGCAGGGGGCTCCTTACCCATGGATTTTTTTAGCAGTTTTACATAGTCTTTCACATAATCCCGCTCACTGCTGCCCAGCATGTCCTTGGCATATTCATAGGCAACCATCTTGATCCGGTTTTTCTGGTTGGTATAAATCTCATCTTCTGTTACGCCTTTGGTTATTTCTCCGGCCTTGCAGTTGCTATACATGCCCCCGCACAAGGATATATTTAATCTCACCAGCATCGGCCTGACGCATCGGGCTGATCCAGCGGCCAAATGGAAATTTTGGAAGGTTGGTCATTTTTACTTTGAACTGCATATCCCCGTCATCATCCTTGGATATATTCAGGTCAGGAGCTCCATTGATGCATTTGTATTCAATCGCATATTTCTTATCTACATTTCCTTTCAGGGAAAATTTGACGATCGGGTATTCACCGCCCATAACAAAGGACATCGGGTCCAGGGTGGACATTTCTCTTTTTTCCAGGGAAACGATATAATAATCCAGGATATCACCTACTTCCAGATCGGGGATAGCCAGTTTCTCATCCTTCGCATTTTTTTCATCTTTCACCGACACCGCTTCGCTCAGCGTAACTTCCTTTACACTGCCGTCTTTCTTAAATACTTTGGCACCGATAAATGTGCTCAGGTTATCAGATTGTTTACCCCAGAGCACGCCATAGGAACTGTTGCTGATTTTATTATAGCTGATTTCACTGAAATCTCTGAGCGCTGATTTATCCTGTATCAATACCTTTTGCCGGAGCAGGTAACGGAAAATGATTTCCCTGTTATTGGTCGCTGCACTTAACCGGAAATGCTTCTTGATTTTTGCATCAATATCATATCTTTTGGCCAGGATCACCGCAGATTCATTTTTAAACTGGTCCGGTACAGCGTTATCTTCAAAGTCGGCATCCTTGGTTCCCCATATTTCTGTTTTCAGGTCGGAAGCTACTTTGTCGTAGTCTGTTTTTTGTGCATTTGCGATCATCGAAAAGCAAAAAACACCGGCCAGTAAGGATATTGTCCTTTTCATGTTTAGGATTTTGTCAGGGTTAACTGGTTATTATAAAATTCATTCAGTCCGTCGATGGCTTTATTCCATTGCGAAAAATTTCCTTTTTTCAGAACGCCTTGTTTAATATTGATTTCCTTTCGGAAAATGATCTTTCCCGGTTGACGCGTATAGCCGATTTTGATATCGAAAACCGGGTTTTGCACACTGAATTCGGGTGGCAGGGTCTGTGCCTGGTATCCGGCCGGGATGATCAGCGTTGTTTCTGTTATATCATTCATTTTATAAGGAAACACATAGTCCAGTTTCCGTTTAACTGTATCAATTTTAAAAGACGAAAAGGATTTCCGGAAGTCGAGATCAACATACATTTCATTTCCAAAAATGCTCACGGCGTTTTGTTGCACGAGATTGTATTGAAGGGACATTTTTCCCTCCTCCGGCTTGCTGTTCGTCATCACCAGGTCAGATATCTCATAGTCTTTTTTCCCATCGTTGAGGTAATTCCGGATGCTGTTTTCCAGCTTATCCTTTTTTACGGATTCCATATTGCTGATCAGGGATTCCTTGCTTTCCCCGGTGAAGGTTTGGGTTCCGCTGCCTTTGAATGCGGTCCCTTCCATCTGTAATACCCGGATTTCAGTTTCCGTATTTTGGGTGTAGTTTGTCTGGGGAACATGTTCGAGAATATATTTGTCGCTGTTCTCTATCAGTACCTGCCGGCCCTGAATACGTTCAGCATATTCTTCAAAACCGCTGTTGGTTTCTGTTGCATCCAGGAAGTATAGTTTGTTTTTGAAATACAATGCACAGATCATATGGTTATCCACGGCAAGGGAAGGAATGGAATAGTCATAGGCAATATGGTTTGTTCCGATCCAGCAAAGCCGGGCATCATAACCCTGGCTGGTGAGTAAACACTTTGTAAGGTTGGCCATTCCCTTGCAGTCTCCATATTTCCTGCGCAATACTTCCTGTGCCTTTTCCGGACGGAAACCTGCAATGCCGTTTTCAAAGGCGAGATACCGGATATTTTGCTGAACCCAGAAATAAATGGCCTTTATTTTATCAATATCAGTCGTTTTACCTTTGACGATTTCGTCTGCCTTTGCTTTAATGGCACCGGCATCATTCCCGATTTCCCTGACCAGGGAAGCATACCAGGCGTACTGATCGGATGTATTTTTGAAATACGTGATGGTGTTTCCGCCTAGCTGTGCCTGCTGGGTGATCAGCATAATATGCGGACTCGTATAGGTTATTCCTGGAGAGGATGTTTCATTCGGCCTCGCCGGCAGGTTGCTGACGGTATAGACGATGGTTTTACTTCCGCCTTTTTCGTCGGAAGTTTTGCTGATGGAATATCCGGTGAAATTGAATTCTTTGATTTCTGCGCTAACCCAGTCCGGGATGATGAGGGTAACCTGGTGAAACTGGACGGGGTATGGGTTGTTGAAAAAAAAGGCATCCAGGTAACGGGGATCAAAAATGGTTTTTTTCATCCGCACTTCACTGGTACTCCCCTTTTTTTCCAGGGGCAGGTTGAAGTACAATACTTTCTGGTCACTATAAAATATGCCCTCGGAAGAATAGGGTTCCCGGTGGATCTGTACATATTTGGTAACCTTTCTTTCGTTTACGAATACATCCACATCATCAATGCTTTCCTCATCATCGTAGGATTCAACAATCGGTGTAGTACTTCGGAAATCATTACAGAGGTAAACCGTTTCCGTACTGTGCCTGATCAGCACCGGGTGTTCTTTATCACCTTTTTCAAATTCGATTTTTTCTTTCAGGGAAGAAATGATAATATTTTTTGAATCATCCTGGGGCAGGGCAGTTTTAGCTGCCAGCAGCATTCCGATCAAAAAGGTCTGATGCTTAATTAAACGGTTGATAGCCATCGGAAAGAAAACGGGGGTTAAGGTGAATTTCTCCAAAAAATATATAACAGCCGGGAGACTGAATTATTGTTTTATATGCCAGTTAAACCTGAATTACTAAAGTTTTTACTTAGCTGGCAGCAGGGCAATATTCATTTTTTTCCCACGTTAACCTTTTACCCCCTCTCCTGTACTTATCCGGTAGCCATTCGGTCCTTCCCCACTTGAGGAACCCAGAATGCGCTTTAGGTGTTATCTACAAGGCTTCTCTAAAGCATATACAAGGCTTCAATAACAGGCAAAAGAGCTTTACAATCCTGCAATAAGCGACCATTTTTTGCGGACAGCGGGTGTATCAAAATCGCACGCAGAAAAGCGCTACAGCTTTTTTAATCAATTGATTTGCAAAGTTTTACCAATCGGGCACTTCGTTTGTCCTGAATGGGCGGCGTTTCTACTGCCCGGCATTTGACGTAATGCTGATGTATTAAAAAACTATAAACTGCCAATATGTTTAGAAATTATTTCAGGATAGCCTGGCGCAACATGATCAAAGACAAACAGTTTACTTTTCTCAACGTGTTTGGTCTTTCTGCCGGTCTTGCCTGTACGCTGCTGATCTGGTTTTGGGTACATGACGAACTCAGCGTAGACCGGTCCTTTGAAAAAGGAGATCAGATATATCAGTTGATGGAGCGTCGGACAGCAACGGGTCAGACCGGTCTCTCTGATGAATCCTCTGGTATGCTGGGCGAAGCCCTTGCAACAACGATGCCTGAAATTGAATATTCCGCGGCACTGGCTCCGCACGAGTGGTTTCAGAAATTCACCCTGTCTGCCGGGGAAAAAAATATAAAGGCCTATGGTCAGTATGCTGGCAAAGATTATTTTAATATTTTTTCTTTCAAACTCCTCGATGGGAAAAAAGACCAGGTACTCCGGAACAAGAATTCAATTGTAATATCCGATGAACTGGCAAGGAAACTTTTTGGTACCACAGAAAACCTGGTGGGAAAGCCCGTTCACTTTCAGCATGAACGTGATTTTTTTGTAAGTGGGGTATTTGAAAAACCCGGCTCAAATTCCTCACAGCAATTTGACTTTGTTTTATCCTTTGACTATATGAAGGATGCTTATTCCTGGGTGACTTCCTGGTACAATACCGGTCCGCATAATTTTGTTCTCCTGAAAAAAGGCACTGATATCAATGCTTTTAATAAAAGGATAGAAGGAGTGGTGAGGGAACACACGGGGGATTCGACACGCCAGGCATTTGCCCTGCCCTTTGCTGACAACTACCTGCTTTATACATTCAGCCATGGTTCACAAACAGGAGGTAAAATCGCTTATGTAAGATTGTTTTCGATTATCGCCCTGTTTATCCTGGTGATTGCCTGTATTAATTTCATGAATCTGTCCACTGCCAAGGCTTCCCGCCGGATGAAGGAAGTGGGAATAAAAAAGGTTTTGGGAGCGGGCAGGAAACAACTGATATTTCAATTCCTGACAGAGTCCGTCATATTCTCAGCACTGGCTATGATTCTCGCGATCGGGATCGCCCTCCTGCTCCTGCCTGCGTTTAATAAGCTCACCGGCAAAGAAATTGTACTTCGGCCGGATACATCCCTTGTGCTCACCCTTGCAGGAATTATGCTGGTTACCGGCCTGGTTTCCGGAAGTTATCCGGCCATTTACCTTTCAGGATTCAAACCCATCAGTATTCTCAAAGGAAAGCTGCAAACCTCTGTTGCCGAAATATTCTCCCGGAAAGGCCTGGTAGTTTTTCAATTTACTTTATCTGCACTATTGATCATTTCGGTATTGGTTGTTTACCGACAGATACGGTTTATCCAGTCTACGAACCCGGGATATAATAAGGAGAATGTGGTGAAGTTTAATTCGGAAGGGAAAGTGCTGAGCAATGAGGACGCATTTGTGGATGAGGTAAGAAAAATACCCGGTGTCGTCAACGCCTGTTATACCTGGCATGAAATGATTGGACGGAATTACGGTGACTATGGACTAAGCTGGGACGGAAAAAATCCGAATGAACGGGATTATTTTGAAGGATTCGGCGGCGGTTACGGATTTATTGAAACCATGGGCATACAACTGATCGCAGGAAGGGCTTATTCAAAAAATTTCGGAGATGAAGGATCGAAGATTATTTTGAATGAAGCAGCCGTTAAACTGATGCACCTGCAGGATCCCGTTGGTAAAACCGTCAGCTACTTACAAAAACCAAGACAGATCATTGGCGTGGTGAAGGATTTTCATTTCGAATCCCTGCATGAACCCGTGAAACCCTGTTTTATTTCCCTGGACGGGCCTGGCAATATCTGGCATAAAATGATGGTGCGGATTAACGCCGGGGATCAGGCCTCAACCCTCAATGCTATTCAAAAATTATATGCGTCTTATAATCCGGGCTTTCCGTTCGAATATGGTTTTCTGGATGAAGCCTATCAGAAACAATACCTCACAGAAAGCCGGGTGAGCATCCTGTCACGGTATTTTGCCGGTCTTGCGATTTTGATTTCCTGTCTTGGATTATTCGGACTGGCCACTTTCACCGCTCAAAAAAGACAAAAAGAAATCGGTATCCGGAAAGTAGTCGGGGCATCGGTAAACAATATCGTCTTTATGTTGTCAAAGGATTTTTTGAAACTTGTACTACTGGCCATTGTAATCGCATTCCCGCTGGCCTGGTGGCTCATGGCAGTATGGCTCCGTGGCTTTGCCTACCGGGTTTCGATCGGCACGGAGGTTTTCCTGATTACCGGGGCTTCTGTTATTGCGATAACACTGCTCACCATCAGTGTGCAGGCCATCAGGGCAGCACTATCGAATCCCGTAAAGAGTCTGAGATCGGAGTGATCAGGAATGAGAAAGCGGGTATTGGTTGCCTGGTGCTAATGAGATATTCCTAATCCTCGTCCATTTCCAGTAACAGGTTTACAATTAGTGCCGTCCATCCGGTCTGATGGGAAGCGCCCAAACCCTGGCCCGTATCTCCATGAAAGAATTCATAAAAAAGGTGATGGTCTTTGAAATGTTCTTTGGACCAGTCCTGCTGATGCGTCGCGTGATACTGATATTGTCCGGCATCATTCCTTTCAAATATCTTTAAAATCCGGGTGGTAAGCTGGTTGGCAATCTGTTTCAGATTCAGTTTATTTCCCGAACCGGCAGGAAATTCAAACTTGTATTTATCACCGTAGTACTCATAATATTTTCTCAGGGAATGAATGATCAGGTAATTCAGGGGCAGCCAGATCGGCCCCCGCCAGTTTGAGTTCCCTCCAAACATTGTGCTGGTGCTTTCCCCGGGTTCATATTGTATGGAATAATGGGCGCCCTGGTATCCAAAAACATAGGGCTTGTCCTTATGCGACCTCGAAAGGGAGCGGATGCCATAATCAGATAAAAACTCTGCTTCATCCAAAAGTCTTTTAAGCAGGCTTTCCAGCCGGTCATCCACCATAATGGCAAATAAATAATTACCATCCTTGTTCTTGTGTTCAATATCTGAAATGATTCGGGTCAGGTCTGGTCTTGTCAGTCGGATTACATTTAACCGGGTATTAAACTGCTGCAGATGCTCAAATACTTTGCTGTGCATAATTTCAACGGCCAGCAGCGGAATGATGCCTATGATGGAGCGGATCCGCATACGCTGACTGGTTCCATTTTCGAATTGTATGGCATCATAGTAAAATGAATCCTGGTCATCCCAGAGAGAAATATCCTTCTTACCGATATGATGCATTGCCCATCCGATATTCAGAAAATGCCTGAAAAACTTGGCCGCTGATTCTTCATATGCCTTATTGTGCTGGGCCAGTTCCAGGGAAATGCGCAACATATTGATCGAATACATGGCCATCCAGCTGGTCGCATCGGCCTGCTGCAATTTTTTAATGCCCGGGGGCATATGGTTCCGGTCGAAGACACCGATATTATCCAGACCAAGGAAACCGCCTTCAAAAATATCCGTTCCGTTGGCATCCTTTTGATTGACCCACCAGGTGAAGTTCATGAGTAATTTCTGAAAGGCCCTTTCCAGGAAGTCCCAGTCAGCCTTACCGGTCTTTTTCCGGTCCGCTTCAAACACATACCATACGCCCCAGGCATGCACCGGTGGATTCACATCACTGAAGTTCCATTCATAGGCCGGAATTTGTCCGTTGGGATGCATGTAATATTCCCGCAGCACGACCAATAACTGCTGCTTCGCAAAATCAGCATCCATGTGCACAAAAGTGGCTGCATGAAATGCCAGATCCCAGGCTGCAAACCAGGGATATTCCCATTTGTCCGGCATGGAAATAATGTTCCGGCAGGTAAGGTGCTGCCAGTCGTAGTTTCGCTTAAAGTTTCGATGGGGAGCCGTTTCGTTGGGTTCGCCGAAAAGCCATTTGAATACATCGAGGTAATAGAATTGTTTGGTCCACATTAATCCGCTTGCCGTACTGCGCAGTAATGCCTTGTGTTCGGGAGACAGTTTTTTTGGTGCAAGCTGATCGTAGTAATTATCTGTATCTGTCCGGCGTTCATCAAAAATATCTTCAAAGCCTGTCCAGGGGTCTTTTATTTCTGTTTTGCTTAACCTTACCCGGAATGTTTTCGATCCGCCGGGACGAATCCTTTCCTTCATCCAGATTGCCGACTTGGTTCCCCGTTTTTTTGGGTTAATCGTATTTTCATTGTTTACGATATAGTTGTTGATCCCGTCTTTTACAAAGGGAGAATCATTGGGCCGGTGATACATCCGCTGGTTATTCGTTTCGTTATCACAAAACAACTGATCTCCCCCTTCGTGGTAAAAAAATAAACGGCCATTGCGGGATGAACTGGTCTGAAGGCAATCAGCAGAGACCGATACAATCTCCGGTTTACTGAAGCGGGCATTATGTTTCCAGAAATTTCGATACCAGAGATGCGGCAGCACATGGATGGTGGCTGTTTCAGGACCACGGTTATACACCGTAATTTTCATCAGGATATCATTGATCTCTGCTTTTGCGTATTCAATATAACAATCAAAATAGCGGTTGTCTTTAAAGATATCTGTATCCAGCAATTCAAACTCAGGGCTATGGCGGTCTCTTTTATTTTTCTGCAGCAGTTCGAGATAAGGGAAAGATTCCTGCGGATATTTGTACAGGAATTTGCAATAAGAATGCGTGGGGGAGGAATCCAGATGAAAATATAATTCTTTCACATCCTCCCCGTGATTGCCTTCCCCGTTGGTTAGTCCGAAAAGCCTTTCTTTTAAAATGGAATCATTTCCGTTCCAGAATGCAGGTGCGAGACATAGTATCTGGTCGCTGTCACAAAACCCGGCGATCCCTTCTTCTCCCCATCTGTACGCATAACTCCTGGCCAGATCGTGGTTGACGAAATTCCAGGCGTTTCCTTCAGGACTATAATCTTCTCTTACCGTTCCCCACTGCCGGTCAGAAAGATAAGGCCCCCATTTTTTCCAGTTTCTATTGTGATTTGATTGGGAAAGCCGCTCATTTTCAGCATTGACCATCTTAACGTACTTAAAAAAAATTATATATGATGCGAGTTAAATTATAAATAAATATATCGCTAACAAAGTATACCCCAAAACAATTTGAAATCCAGGATCCACCTGCAGAAAAACCAATCGGTATCACCCATTGTAAATGAAAACGGTTTTCGATAACATACTGCTTCGCCGGGCAGCGTCATAGAAGGAGCTCAACCAACCGGACTTCAGTCAGTGATCCGGGCTATCCGGGAACGGACAGATCCTGATCATGTGCATAATTACTATGACCTGATGATTAATTTAATGTTAACTTATTATTAAATTATAAACGTCTTGCCATGAAGCCTGCCAAACTCCGGCTGCCCACGCCGTTTACCAGAGTGCTTTTCCTGCAATTTCCCTTGTTTATAATGCTTTCCTTATTTTCACTGAAGGCCCTCGCTCAGGACCAGGATTTGAAGGAATATGCCGTTCTCCGGATGAATGAGGTGAACTCCCGGGCAGCAAGGCATTTTCTGGACAATTTCTCTCCGTCAACCGGCGTAAAATGGTTTAAGGATGAGAAACATTATGTCGCCACGTTTGAGGAAGGCGATTCTACTGACCGGGCATATTATAAGGACAACGGTGATTTTGACTTTTGTATAAAATATTTTCATCCTGACGCCTTAGACCCGACCCTGAAAACAAAAGTTTTAAAAAAATTCCCGGGTTGTGAAATTATGGTGGTTACCGAATTCACTGATCTTGAAAAGACGGATCTGTATATCAAGATAAAGGACGGATCTTATATCAGAACACTCAGTTGTTCCGATGATGGCATTGAAGTAATGGAAAATATTAAGGATATCGGTTCCTGATCCCCGGTATTAGAATTTCATTTTTACCCTTCCACAATAGCTGATAACTGTCCGGTTAGACAATAATCTGCAAAGTAAACCGGATCCCCTTCTCCCACGCTCATGAAGAAAGAAATCCTCTTCCATTTCGTGTCGCAGATTTTTTAAACAGTAATTAGTTTTTTTTGTTTGTTATTTTTCAATGCCCGGTTTTGCAGGGAGGATAAAGAATATCAACCTGTGGCAGGCATGATTTTCGCGGCTACCATCTCCATCCTATGCATTTCCATGAATTATCCGGTACGTGCCCAACGCTGATTTATTTCAGTGGAAAATTATCCCTGCAACCAGTCTGATTGTTTAACCTAAAACTTACTTATGAATTGTTCTGTCATTTTTCGTGGAGTTACTAAAGCTTTTTTTCTCGTAGTATTTTCATTCCTAACGGCCATCCACACTTATGCGCAAAAGAAACCCAATATCCTGGTAATATTCGGCGATGACATTGGGCCGACCAATATCAGCGCCTATGGAATGGGCGTGGTTGGATACTGGACACCCAATCTGGATAAACTGGCACATTCAGGGCTAATGTTTACCGATTATTATGCTGAAAACAGCTGCACGGCGGGAAGATCTACTTTTATTACCGGGCAATCCGCTAAACGCACCGGGTTATCAAAAGTTGGGATTCCCGGAGCTCCCGTTGGTTTGCAGGACCGTGATATCACGATTGCCCAGGCATTAAAAAGTATGGGGTATTCGACCGGTCAGTTTGGAAAAAATCACCTCGGTGATCGCGATGAATACCTGCCCACCGCCCATGGTTTTGATGAATTCTTCGGTAACCTCTATCACCTGAATGCTGAGGAAGAACCCGAGCACGCCACCTGGCCCAAGGATGATCCTGCGTTTACCAAAGACAATTCTCCCCGTGGTGTTATTCACTCCTTTGCCGGTGGTAAAATAGAAGATACCGGCCCGCTTACCATTAAAAGAATGGAAACGATTGATGATGAAACGACAAGTGCCTGTGAGAATTTCATTAAAAAACAGGTGCAGGCGGATAAACCTTTTTTTACCTGGATGAATTTTACACGCATGCACGTATTCACCCATATTCGCCCTTCCATGATTGGACGGGCCGGAATGCCAGGTAATTACTATGCTGACGGGATGCTGGAGTTGGATGATAATGTAGGTAAATTAATGGCGCTTCTGGACGAATTGAAAATAGCGGACAATACTATTGTAATATTCACAACCGATAACGGCCCCAATCAGTTCAGCTGGCCCGACGCGGCAACTACTCCGTTTCGCAGCGAAAAAAATACGAACTGGGAAGGCGCTTACCGGGTTCCCGCATTTATACGCTGGCCAGGACATATTCAACCTGGTCAGATCACGAATCAGATATTTGCAGGTCTTGACTGGTTTCCGACCCTGGTTGCCGCCGCAGGAAATCCGTCAATTACCAGCGAATTGTTGAAAGGCAAAGTGGTTGGTAATAAAACTTTTAAAGTTCACCTGGATGGTTATAACCAGCTGGACTTTATTACCGGCAAATCAAAAACAAGCGCCCGGGATCAGTTTATTTATTTCAACGATGATGCGCAATTGGTCGGTATACGATACAAAGACTGGAAAGTCGTCTTCAGGCAGCAGTCTGCAGCCGGCGGATTTGATGTGTGGAAAGACCCGTTTATCCTGTATCGAATACCCAAACTGTTTAATCTCCGTATGGATCCCTACGAAAGGGCTGACCTGGTTTCTGACCAGTACTATGACTGGCTGGTCAGGAATGATTATCTGATAAATGAATGCGGACTGCGCGCCATAATGTTCCTGGAAACCTTTAAGGAATATCCGCCATCACAGTTGCCAGCTTCGTTCTCTGTAGACGGAGTAGAAGATCAGATAAATAAGGAAATAGATAAAAAATTAAAGCCTAATGCGCCTATAACCATCGACCCTGGCAAATAAGAACGGATAATGCGGGGCACCATTCCGGATAATCATCCTGGAATGGTGCCTTGTTTATTTCGGATTGTCCGTCGGGTAAAGCGATTCAGCTTTTATTGGATCCACGCATAACCAGGTACAATATTAATCCCACCACAGCCAGCACTATCAGCGCACCCACCCAAACGCCAGCTTTAAATATGGCGCCAATAGCCTGACAACTATTCAACAACACGATTAAAAGGATCAGCATTAAAAAGGATATTTTTTTCATATTGTATTTTTAAATGACTAATGGGTAGGTTTTGTCTGCTCTTTTTTCTGAATGGACATTTTTCCCTTTTCCACTTCCACCTGTTGAACCGTTACGG
The DNA here is from genome assembly GCA_963766585.1 of uncultured Bacteroidota bacterium. GTDB lineage: Bacteria > Bacteroidota > Bacteroidia > Chitinophagales > Chitinophagaceae > Puia. The sequence continues at coordinate 1,684,679 of CAVYAV010000003.1, read as the reverse complement.
CATATTCAGATGGTTTGATCTCGTCCCCAAACTGAACCGCGTAAAATTTAGTGAACTCCGCACCGAAGTACAGGATCATCGCCGAGTAATATACCCAAAGCAGCAAAACAATCAATGATCCGGCACTGCCATAAGTGCTGCCAATGCTGCTTCTTGAGATGTAAAAAGAGATTCCAAACTTTCCCAGCGAAAACAGGACGGTGGTTGCTACCGCACCGATAATAATATCTTTCCATTGGATATTCGCATCCGGAAGAACTTTAAAAATTACGGCAAAAATAAAAGTGGTTATGCCGAGCGTAATGACCAGGTTAATCAGATAAATGACAACTATAGAGAGGCCGGGGAATACCGACTTCAAATGGTTCCCAAATATTTCCACCAGGGCTGAAAACCCAAGCGAAACCAATAAAAGGAATCCAAGACCGACGATAATGGAAAAAGATAATAGCCTGTTTTTAAGAAATGCAAGCCAGCCCGATTTGGGTTTGGGTTTTACACCCCAAATCATATTGATGGATTCCTGAATTTCAGCAAAAACACTGGATGCGCCGATAATCAGCAGAACAATACCGACAATCGTAGCGATGGTACTTTTGCCGCTTATGGCTGCGTGCTGAATAATCGACTGCAGCTGTATTGCAGTATCATGACCGACAAATCCTTCTAACTGTGCATAGACCCTTCCTTCCACCGCTTCACGTCCAAAAAATACACTGCACATGGTAATAATGATCAGTAGCAGCGGTCCCATGGAAAAAACCATATAATAGGATAGCGCCCCGCTCAGTTTCATCAGTTTATCATCTACAAAACCGTTACCTGAATCCCTGAGAATTCCCCATAATTTACGAAGCGATAATTTATGGTTTTTTTTCACATCAATTTCATACGTTTAGACAAACGGATATTTAATAATTACTGCTGCTGAAATTCCTCTACATGCATCAGCGGAGAGACAAAAACTTCGGATCGAAAATGATGCTTATTAAATACGGGATGTTCTTTTATCTGAGAATATCAGTACAGCACCCACAACAGCCAGCACAGCCCCTGCATAGGTCGGCCATCCGATCCATTTATTTTCTTTCTTATCTATCTTAACCGGACCCAGGTCAACTACATTTTTCTCGGTGGGTACTGAGATTCCCCTGACGATCATCATAACGATACCTATAACGATTAAAGCGATTCCAAATGATTTCATAAATTTTTAATTGAGAAGGTCTTTTATTGAGTTAAACAACTGCTCTTTTGTGAAAGGCTTATTAAGGAAAACATCGGCCCCGTTATTCAGCGCGAGATCTCTGGCGGCGCCTGAAAACCCGGATATCATAATTATCCAGATATCCGGATAGGCTTTTTTCAATGCAGGAATATAATCAATCCCATAACCATCGGGCAGTTTATTGTCCAGTATCACAATAGTGGGCTGGTCAGTTTCCAGGTATGTACTTGCTGAAGAAAGTGAAGTCACATGATCAAGTGTTATATTCTTGTCTGCCAGCAATATATTCAGGAGCAGACACATATCTGCTTCGTCGTCTATAATCAGAATTTTATTCATATGGTGTTTGTTGCCTAGGTAATTCAATAGTCATGCCACAGGAAGACTGCCGTAATATTTTGGTCCCGGAGGGAGTGGTCATCTATGATACTCTCCTGGCCATGTCACGAATTTCCAGCATGGTAAAGGGCTTTTGAATAAAATCGTTAATTCCATCCTTTTTTGCCTGCGACTGGATTCCGGGGTTAGCGTCAGCAGTCATCATAATAATATAACTGTTATCGAATGAACCGGTATTATTTCTGTAATATTCTAATCCAAGCCCGTCAGGGAGGTTATTGTCGAGAAGTATGATATCCGGATGCGTGGGTAATTTTGCTTTTGCTTCTGCGAGATTTAATGCGCAGTCCACAACAAAATTCTCACGCATAAATACGAGTTTGATCAGGGCGCAGAGATCAGATTCATCATCAATGATCAATACGGTTTTTTTCTTTTTCATCATGTAAGGATTAACTGATTAAGTAAAATCCCGTGCCAGCGGGTATTACATCAAATAAACCCTTTATTCCCATTGCCGGCCCGGATTGGAGGAATTAAGACCACACTTGGCCTGGAAAACGATGAAAAGGGATACATTTGATTGCCCGCAAAATCCCCGGTTAAACAAGTATTATGAAAAGATTATTGCTCCTGGTACTGGTGTTGCAATTCTTTTCATCCGCAAAGCCCCAAAGGTTTCCCAATGTAGACAGTATGAAGCTGCTTCTGGGTAAAACCAATTCAGATACATCTAAAGTGATGTTGTATGCAAACTTAGGTTTTGCGTATGCCTTTCTGCAGATCGATACCGGTATAGCCTATGCCCAACAGGCGATCAGCCTTGCCAGACAGATTCAATACAAGAACGGCGAGGCAGCCGGCATGTTTTCCTATGGATGGGCACTCTGGGCATCGGGAAATTATGATAAAGCCATTGAGGCCGCTTTTAAATCCATGAATCTCTATAAGGAATTGAAAAATAATGAAAAGATTATCAGCTCATATAGCCAGCTGGCTGTTTTTTACCGGGATGCCGGCGATTTTGAAGAGGCGTTAAAATATGGTATACTATCAAAAAACCTATTTGAGTCACCGGCAGTTTCCCAAAAAATTGTTGGAATTTATCCATATAACACACTTGGATCCATTTATCTTTTCATGAATCGTTTGGATTCTGCTTCATTTTATGTTTCCAAAGCATATGATAAGGAAAAAACAGAAAACACCTACGTATCCGGGTATACGCTCAATACGCTCGGTCTTATTGAGGAGGCAAAAAAATATTATCCCCGGGCCCTGGAATATTTTCATTCGGTTATTCCCCATGCGGAAAAGATTAATAATTATTTAGATATTGTAAATTCTTACACTTTTATTTCAAAAACATACCAGGAAACCGGGAATATTGATTCCTCCATCTGGTATGCAAAAGAAATAATAAATAAGCCCCAGTTTTCAATTTTTAAACAGGGAGTTCTCGACGCACTCACGATTCTGGCTCAGAATTACCAGATAAATAAGAATACAGATAGTGCTTTAAAATATCTGGAACTACGTGTAGCCGGGAATGATAGTCTTTATAATAAAGAAAAAGCGCGGGCGATACAGAACCTCACGTTTAGTGAACAGCTGCGACAACAAGAAGTGGAAGCCGAGAACATAAGGAATCAGAACAGACTGAAATTATATTCAGTGGTTGCACTTTCTACAGTGTTTTTGCTTGTTGGGCTCATCCTTTATCGGAGCAATAAATTAAAACAAAAAGCAAACGTTCTGCTACAACAGCAGAAACAAAAAGTAGAAGACACTTTATCTGCTCTCGAAGCAGCACAATCCCAGCTGATTCAGTCTGAAAAAATGGCTTCGCTGGGAGAACTGACTGCCGGTATTGCACATGAAATACAGAACCCGTTGAACTTCATTAATAATTTTTCTGAAATCAATGCTGAACTCCTGCAGGAGATGGAGCAGGAAATAGAAACCGGGAACAAAGACAACCTGAGATCAATAGCCGGTGACGTGCGAAAAAATGAGGAAAAAATTAATCACCATGGTAAACGGGCGGATTCCATTGTTAAAGGGATGCTGCAGCACTCGCGCAAAAGCACGGGACAGAAGGAAGCCACAGATATCAATGCACTGGCCGATGAATACCTGCGCCTGGCCTATCATGGTCTGCGTGCCAAAGACAAATCCTTCCAGGTAAAGCTGCAAACTGAATTTGATCCTTCGGCCGGGAATATAAATATCATTACCCAGGACATCGGAAGGGTTCTGCTGAACCTGTATAACAATGCATTCTTTGCGGTGACGGAAAAAAAGAATGGGCATCCCGCCGGATTTGAACCAACCGTTTCAGTAAGCACAAAGCGGAAGGGCGAAGAACTGATGATTTCCGTAAAAGATAATGGTCCGGGTATTCCGCAAAAGATTATCGATAAAATATTTCAGCCTTTTTTTACTACCAAACCAACAGGTGTAGGAACAGGTCTTGGCCTGTCCATGAGTTATGATATTGTGAAAGCCCATCGGGGTGAGCTCAAAGTAAATAACCGGGAGGGGGATGGCGCGGAGTTTGTGGTAATCCTTCCCATAAACTAACCATTTTCCAGAACTGATCGTATGATACATATAAAAGCTAACAAAATTAAGTGCAGGTTAATGGTTTTGTTCCTGATGAGTAGTCTGAATCTTTCTGCCCAGCATATTGATCTGATCACTGTGGATCAATTGTACAGCAGAATAAACAGCGGGCGGGACTCAACCTATATTATCAATTTTTGGGCAACATGGTGTGCTCCCTGTGTAAAGGAACTGCCTGACTTTGAGAAATTGAATGATCAATACGGAAATGAAAAGCTAAAAGTTCTGCTGGTGAATATGGATTATAAATCAAAGCTCAATAACTCCGTTCTTCCTTTCATTAAAAAAAATGGGATTAAGAATGAAGTCTTTTTACTGAATGAAGCTGATCCACAGGTGTATATCAATAGAATTGACAGTTCCTGGTCCGGGGCGCTTCCTGCAACCCTGATGATAAAGGAAAAGAAACGCGAATTTTTTGAAAAAGACTTTACGTATGCAGAATTGGTCGAACAGTATAAAAATTTTAAGCAATGAAAATGTTATTGGCGTGCAGCCTGATCCTGTTTGGTTTGGCAGGACGGTCACAAAATTTAAAACCCGGAACCCCTGCTCCGGATTTTAATTTAAAAAATGTAAATGGGGAGAATGTATCCTTTGCCAGTTTTCAAAACGTGAAAGGGTATATCGTTGTGTTTACCTGTAATACCTGTCCCGTGGCAAAGGCATATGAACAAAGGGTTATCAGTCTGAATAATAAGTATGCACCACTCGGTTATCCGGTTATAGCAATTAATACCAATGACCCCGATGTTTCTCAGGGAGATAATTTTGAAGCCATGGTGGGAAGGGCAAAAGAAGCCCATTACAAATTTCCCTACCTGTTTGATGAAGGTCAGAAAATAACAAATGCTTATGGAGCCAGAAATACTCCCACTGTTTTTCTGGTGAAACGCGCAAAGGACGGAAACATGATTGTATATACCGGTGCAATAGACAATGATCCGGAAGAAGATAAAACGGACCGGATCAATTACCTGGAACAGGCAGTCTCGGCAACAGACGCAGGAAAGGAGCCTTCTGTGGCAGCAACAAAAGCGATCGGATGTTCTGTTAAAAGAAAGAGGGCAGGTTAGCCTTAGGCCTCAATATTTTTTGATTGCCTGCATAAACTGGGAGGGAGTCTGGTTGAATTCTTTTTTAAAGGCCTTGGTAAAATAAGACTGGGTCTGGATACCGATCCTGTACATCACTTCAGCAAGCGATACATCTTCATGGGTCATGATCTGGACTGCTTTTTTGAGCCGTATGGTTCGGATAAAATCTCCGATGGACTGATTGCTGATATTTTTAATTTTCTGATAAAGTTTGGTCCTGCTCATCCCCATCTTATTACATAAGTGTTCGATATCGAAATCAGGGTTGACAAGTTGTGCATCAATCACCTCCAGTAAATGGGTCATAAATTCCTTATCCTTTTCTGAATGCACCAGTTCCATGGCTTCGATATGGGATTCGCGGGTGTAGCGATCCCTGAGTTTTGCACTCTGTTCGAAGCGGTTACGGATCGTGAGCATCAATAAATCCATATTCAGGGGTTTGGCAAAATAATAATCTGCCCCTGAATCCAGCCCTTCCTTTTGCGAAGCCAGCGCTGTTCTTGCCGTAAGTAAAATGATGGGTATATGGCTGGTATCAATATCCCTTTTCAGGGCCTTGCAGAACTCAGTACCATTCATTTGCGGCATAATAACGTCGCTGATAATCAGATCCGGTGAAATTTCTTTTGCTTTGGCTAATCCTTCCCTGCCGTCTGCCGCTTCCGACACCTTATAATAGGGCTCAAGGCTTTCTTTCATAAACTGCCTCAGCTCATCATTGTCTTCCACCAGTAAAATGGATTCTGCAGGGGACCTGCGGTGGGTTCCTTCTTCAGAAAAGGATCTGGAATGGGAAGGAATGGACTCCTCACCGGTCTTCGTTTCCGTGGCCGATTTATTGTCGATTCCTTCCAGGCGTACATCGCCGGCAGCAAAACTGACCACCCTTTTTTCATCCTTCCCATAATCCGATTCAGCAATCGGAATTCCGATAATGATTTCTGTTCCTTTTAATCTTTCACTGTACACATACACATCTCCCTTATGTAACAGGGCAAGACTTTTTACGAATGCAAGTCCTAAACCTGAACCCAGATGCGAATCGGTTATTCTGTAATATCTCTCGAACAGATGCTGAATAGATTCCCTGGAAATACCGATACCATTGTCAGCTACTCTTATATAGGCATATGCGCTGCCCCGGAATTCGTTTTTGAGGACCAGCTCATTTGCATAGGAAGGTGTAAATTCCGAAAGGGAAGGAAGGATCTCGAGGCTGATCTTCCCGCCGTTCTTGGTGTATTTAAAAGAATTATGAAGCAGGTTGAGCACAATCTTTTCCAGTACCTGCCTGTCAAACCAGGTTTCCTGCCGGGTATTGACCAACAGTTCACCATCTGCAGAAACAGTATTTGTAGTGGCAGTAAATCCCGGTGTATCAAGGTCCAGGCTGAATTCTATTTCTTTCTGCTCGGCCCATTCCCTGAATTCATCGGCAATCTCATATAAAAATGAATTCAGGTTGCCCTTCATTACAATCAGCCTGAGCGCGCCGCTTTCCAGTTTGCCAAAATCCATCAGCTCATTGATCAGGCTCAGCAGCCTTTGTGCATTTCGGTGCATGGTTGCATAATGATGCTGAATGGCCGGACGGATATTTTCTTTCATGAGTTTCTCCAGCGGGCCGGTGATCAGGGAAAGCGGGGTGCGGAACTCATGCGAAATATTGGTGAAGAACTGCAGTTGTACCTGGTGTATCTCCTCTCGTTTCTTCTCTTCAAGCTCTTTTAATTTCAGACGCGTTTTGAATCTGTATAAATAATAAAGAGCGGCCGAGGCGGCAGCCAGTAATAAAACGGTGAACCAGGCTGTTTTCCAGAACGGGGGTGTTATGATGACTTTCACAGCAGCGCCTTCTTCATTCCAAAGTCCGTCGTTGTTGGAGGCCTTTACACGGAAAGTATACTCCCCGGGATCAAGGTTGGTGTAGGAAGATTTTTTGTCTTTCCCCACAAAGTTCCAGTCCTTATCCAATCCATCCAGCTTATAGGCATATTCATTATTCTCGGGTATCGTAAAATTGAGGGCCGCGAAATTGAATGAAAAACTGGACTGCTTATAAGAGAGCGTGATTTCTTTTGTGAGTGTAATATCCTTTGATAAAGGTGATCCTTTTTCGTGCAGGTTTATTTTCTGGTTGAAAATCTGAAAACCCGTAATATACACGGGAGGGATAAACGGATTGGTTTTAATATTGCCCGGATAAAATGTATTGAAACCATTGATTCCTCCGAAAAACATTTCACCATCCCTGCTTTTCAGGCAGGCATTGGCTTCATATTCCAGACCCTGCAAACCGTCTCCTGTATTAAACTTCTTGAATGCATTCGTCTCGGGGTTGAACCGGGTAATGCCGTTTGATGTGGCGATCCAGAGATTTCCCTGCCCGTCCTCTGTAATACCTTTTATAAATTCATTAGAGAGACCGGCTTTGTCGGTAAACAAACGGAATTGATTTTTAACCGGGTCAAATAAAAACAATCCCTTTTGGCCTACCCAAAGGCGGTTCTTATTATCCGAAAACAGTACCCTTAAATCGGGCATCTTTTCCTCGGTATTAAAATAGTGTGTAAAATGGCGGGTTGTTTCATAATAACAATTAAGTCCTCCGTCATCTGTGCCGATCCAAATGTGACCTTCCACGTCTTCCAGGATAGAAACAATATTTTTTCCGCTCAGGCTGGTTTTTCCCGACGGATCTTTAATCCGGGAGAATTTTCCTTTTTTAGGATCAAAAATATTCAGGCCTCCATAGTAGGTTGCCACCCAGATATACCCTTCATAATCTTCAAAAGTTTTCTGCACAAAATTCGAACTGATGGAATTACTGTCCTTAGGATTGTTTTGATAGCGGATGAAATGTCCGGTTGATTTATCCAGCAGGTTCAATCCGCCACCCCAGGTGGACACCCATATTCGGCCTTCCCTGTCACGCATCACATCCAGTACGGCATCGGAACCCAGGCTTTTTTCACTGAATGGGTCATAACGGTAATGCTGGAAAATATGTTTGTCCCTTGAAAACAGATCCAGTCCTCCGCCATCAGTCCCGATCCATATATTCCCTCCATTGTCTTCACAAAAAGCCCTGACATCATTATAACTCAGGCTGAAGGAAGCCGATTCCTGCCGGTACAGGTTAAATTTTTCCATAGCCTGCGAAAAAATATTTACTCCGCCCCGGTGGGTGCCGATCCAGAGATTTCCCTGACGGTCTTCCCAGAGAGCAGATACCGTCCGCTGGGACAAACTGGAACTGTTTCCGGGTTCATTCTGATAATTGAAAAATTCGTTTTTAGCGGGATCAAACAGGTTCAGTCCGCCATTAATACAACCAACCCAGAGCCTTCCCTTTTTATCTATCAGCAGGCTTTTGATCATATTATTGCCAAGGCTCGCCGGGTCTTTATCGGAATGCGCAAAACGGGTGAATCCGTTTTGAAGGGGATCGAACAGGAATAGTCCATCGTCTTCGGTTCCCAGCCACAGATTTCCCCGCCTGTCTTCCTGAATACAGGTAATGGTATTTCCGCTGGGATTGGTTAAAGCCCGGGTATTTCGAAAAGGAGTAAAACTGTTGTCCCTGGTATTAAACAGATAGAGTCCGCTATGCGTAGCCATCCATAAATTGCCGGTGTGGTCAGCGAAAATGGTATTCACACGGTTGTCTGGAATAGTTTTATCCGGAAGGGGAGCTGCTCCAAAATGTTTGAATGTTTCCTTTTTTTCATCAAAAAGATTGATTCCGCCACCATAGGTCCCAACCCATAGCCGGTTATTCCTGTCTTCTGCCATGGAAGTCACCAGGTTCAGACTGAGACTGGAAGGGTCATCATCCCGGTGTTTAAAACGCGTAAAATTATTTTTCTCCCGGTTAAGCCGGTTTAGTCCGTTTATAGTTCCCACCCAGAGCTGGTGACGACGGTCTTCATAAATACAACGGATAAAATTGTCACTCAGGCTATTACTGTCTGAAGGATCATTCCGGTATATCACGATTTCGTTTCCGTCATACCGGTTGAGCCCGTCCCGGGTGCCAAACCAGACAAATCCAAGACTGTCCTGAAAAATACATTCAATCGTGCTGTTGGAAATTCCCTCTTCATTCGAAATATGGGAAAACCGGAGTTTGGGAGATTGTGCCGACAGGTTTCCGATGCCGGCGAAGAACCCGGAGCTGAGTATAATAATATATAGAAAAAAGCATTTCCGCATGCGCAACCGTAAATAACAGTGAATATTAGCCAAATGTATTAAGTACCCGTTATTTAATACAGTTAAAATACTCCCCCCACTCTGTTTAGTCAGTTAGAACCAAGGAAAAGTACGTTGGAACAAGTCTGAAAATTGAAATCCATTTAATTTGTGACCGATTGCCAGGTATAAACTGCTATAAGATCTGATCTCCCGATCAGACACCAAAACAAAATGAAAATGAAAAAACGATTGCAAGCAAGGATCCAGGTCCTTTTTCTCTTTTTATTCATCAACTCAGCCGTTTTCGCCCAAAACCGGGTCATTACCGGAAAAGTGACCAATGCCGGAGATGGTAAGCCGCTCGCGGGCGTAAGCGTTATTGCCAAGGGGACTTCTACCGGAACCACTACCTTAAATGATGGAACTTTTACAATTCAGGTTGGTCCCGGAGTTAAGGCGCTCGTGTTTTCCTCAGTAAGTTTTGGAAGTTATGAGGCAGCAATAAGCGGAGCCACCGTTTTTGCTTCTTTAACGCCCACCAATTCGAACCTGAACGATATCGTGGTTATCGGGTATGGAACGGCCAAGAAAAAAGACCTGACCGGTTCCATTTCAATTGTAAATGAAAAAGACTTTCAGAAAGGGGTCATTATTTCACCCGATCAGCTGATCGTGGGTAAAGTGGCCGGGGTATCCGTGGTTTCAAACGGTGGCCAGCCCGGATCGGGAAGCACCATCCGCATTCGCGGCGGATCTTCCCTGAATGCCAGTAATGATCCGTTGTACGTGATAGATGGTATTCCGATCAACAATGAAATTCCACCCGGCCAAACCAGCGCCGTAGCCGGAGCCGGCAGCCCGCTCAGTTTTATAAATCCGAATGATATTGAATCCATAACCATTTTAAAAGATGCCTCGGCTTCGGCAATTTATGGAACCCGGGCTGCAAACGGTGTTATCCTGATTACCACAAAAAAGGGCCGGGGCGGAAGTGTGAGAGTCAACTTCAATACCCTGAATTCTGTCGGGTCTGTTACCAATAAAGTACCTGTTTTATCAGCCGCCCAGTTTAGTTCCATTGTAACTGAGAAAGGAACCCCGGCCCAGGTTGCGATGCTGGGAACTTCCAACACGAACTGGCAGGACCAGATTTATCAAACGGCCCTGGGAACAATGAATAATATCAGTGTTAGCGGCGGCATTAAAGACCTGCCCTACCGGTTATCTATCGGTTACCAGTTCCAGGAGGGGGTTTTAAAAACGGATCACATGGCAAGGACATCCGCAAACCTGGCGTTGAATCCCAGTTTTTTTGACAACCACCTGAAAGTAAACCTCAATCTGCTGGGCAGTATGGAAAATACGCGCTTTGCCAATACAGCAGCTATCGGAGGAGCCATTTCCTTCGATCCGACACAACCTGTTTATTCTGGCAGTCCCCGTTTTGGAGGTTATTATGAGTGGCTGGATCCCACCGCACCAACCGGACTTAAAAATCTGGTCGGTAGGAATCCGCTGGGTTTATTGGAACAGACCAACAATACGAGCAAACCAGCCAGGAGCATTGGCAACCTGCAGCTGGATTATTCAATGCATTTTTTGCCTGAATTACATGCTATCGTGAACATTGGATATGATTACGCAAATGGTAAAGGAAATTCATATACATCGGATAGCGCAGCTAATTCCTATATCGTAGGTGGAACCGGGGGTGTGAATAATCCTTACAAGCAGGTCAATAACAATTCTATCTATGAGTTTTATCTGAACTATGTAAAGAACATCGAATCCATCCACAGCCGGATCGACGTGACTGCGGGTTATGCCTACAACGATTTCAAGACGAAGATTACGAATTATGCGTCTTTTTATGCGGACGGTACCGAGGTAGCCAATTCAAAACCGGCCTTTCCATTCGATATTCCGGAACATACCCTGGTCTCTTATTTCGGCCGCTTAAATTATTCCTATAAGGACCGATACCTGTTAACCGCCACCCTTCGTCGGGATGGTTCTTCCCGTTTCGGGCCTGACAATAAATGGGGCTACTTTCCATCCGCAGCAGTTGCATGGAATATTTATGAAGAAGATTTTCTGAAGAACAGCAAAACGGTATCCAGCCTGAAACTGCGAGTTGGATATGGTATTACCGGCCAGCAGGATGGTATTCCGAATTATGCCTACCTGGCCAGTTATTCACTCAGCAACGCCAATGCATCCTATCAGTTTGGAGATACTTACTACCAGGGCTACCGGCCTGGGGGATTTAATCCTTCTTTAAAATGGGAACAGACCGCTACCACAAATATTGGTGTTGATTTCGGTTTCCTGAATAACCGGATTTCGGGAAGCTTGGAATTTTATCAGAAGAATACATCTGATCTCCTGAATAATATACCCCAGCCGGCAGGCAGCAATTTCTCGGCGTTTTTTATTGCCAACGTGGGAAATATGACGAACAAGGGCGTGGAGTTTACCATCAACGCAATACCCATTCAGGAAAAAGACCTGACGCTGAATCTTGGTTTTAATATTACCTATAATAAAAACAATATTTCGAACCTCACCGTGATACCGGGCGATACCAGTTATATCGGTTTCCCGAGTGGAAATATTGCCGGAGGAATTGGTGGACAGTTTGCGTTCATCAACGCTGTGGGAACCCCGAAGAACACCTTTTATTTATACCAGCAGGTATATGATAAATCGGGTCAACCGATCGAAGGGGTATTCAATGATAAAAACGGCGACGGCATCATCAATCAAAGCGATTTATACAAGGGCCATCCCGCTGACCCAACTGTGTACCTGGGTTTCAGCGCCAACGTGACCTACAAAAACTGGAACGCAGGTTTTATTTTGAGGGGCAGCTTTGGTAATTATAACTATAATAATATTTATAGTCAAACGGGTACACTGAACCAGATACTGGGAAATGCCGTATTATATAATGGATCCACTAATTATCTGACAACGCAGTTCAAGGGTAGCAATAACCAGCAACTGCTGAGCGACTATTATGTACAGAACTCTTCCTTCCTGCGGATGGACAATTTTAGTATCGGATATAATTTCGGACAAATTTCGAAATCAAAGATTACCCTTCAGATCACCGGCGTTGTTCAGAATGTTTTTGTGATTACGAATTACACCGGACTGGATCCTGAAATTGCAGCGAATGCACCAACAGCCGGAAATCCCGGAATAGACAATAATCTGTATCCAAGGCCCCGGGTATATGCACTTGGATTAAACCTGGGTTTTTAATTTATGAATGCGATTGAAAAAAAATATATGAAAAGAAAACATTTTAAATATCTGATGATGACCGGTGTGGTCATGATCACCCTGGCTTCCTGTACCAAGGACCTCAACCTGGTTCCGACCAATGATGTTACCGCTTCAGCGGTATATAACACGCCGGCCGGTTACCGGACCGCCCTGGCCAAAGTATATGCCTCTTTTGCACTAACCGGTAATACAGGAGGTGTCGGTTTACCCGATATTTCACCCCAGATCATTAGTGACGAAGGAAATTCCGATTTCCTTCGCATGTATTTCAACCTGCAGGAAATCACTACTGATGAAGCAGCCTGGACCTGGCAGAACGACGCCGGTATTCAGGGCCTGCACGAAATGAGCTGGTCTTCCATCAATCCCATCGTTAGCGGATTATATTATCGCTCCTTTTTCCAGATCGCTTTATGTAATGATTTCATCCGTCAATCCACGGATGCGAACTTAACCGGTTACGGAATCACCGGGGCGAGTGCAGACACGATCCGCAACTACCGGGCAGAAGCACGTTTCTTACGGGCCTATCAGTACTGGGTACTGATGGACCTGTTTGCCAATCCACCATTTGTTACCGAAAACGATGCGATTGCTACTTCTATTCCCAAACAGATACAACGCAAGGATCTTTTCAGTTATATAGAATCTGAATTGATCTCCGTGGATTCCGGCCTGGTTGCAGCAAGAGCCAATGAGTATGGCCGCATGGATAAAGCTGCCGCCTGGGCCCTGCTGTCCAGACTATACCTGAATGCAGAGATTTATACAGGCACACCCAGGTATTCAGATGCAATAACCTATTGTAATAAGGTGATCAATGCCGGATATTCCCTGCATCCAAAATATCCTGAACTTGTTTTGGCTGATGACAATCTGAATACGGATGAATTTATTGCCACGATCAATTACGATGGTACCTACACCCAGACTTATGGAGGTACAACCTATCTGGCCCATGGTCCGGCCGGAATTCCGGGAACGATTTCGGGAACCAATGGCAGCTGGGGTGGTCTGCGCTGTACGCAGGATTTTGTGAATCTGTTTTCGGATTTTACCGGCAGTACCGATCAGCGGGCTCAGTTTTATCAGAATGGCCAGAGCCTGAATATGAAAGAACTTTATACCGGTACAGACGGGTTTTCAACTTTTAAATACAGAAACCTGACAAGAGATGGCGGTCCGGCTCCGCATGCAGATGCTGCAGGAAATTACTCTGATATCGATTTCCCATTACTTCGCCTTGGAGAAATTTACCTGACCTATGCAGAGGCTGTATTGAGAGGGGGCACGGGAGGCGATCCGGCTACCGCATTGAACTATATTAATTTATTGCGTGAGAGGGCCTATGGTGATGCATCCGGAAATATTACTTCCGCAGAATTAACAACGGATTTTATCCTGGATGAAAGAGGACGCGAGTTATATTATGAAGCCATTCGTCGAACGGACCTGATTCGCTATGGAAAATTCACGACAGCGGCTTATTTGTGGGCCTGGAAAGGAGGCGTGGAAAAGGGTACGGCAGTAGCGGATAAATATAATATTTTCCCTTTGCCAAGCACCGATCTCACTTCCAATCCTAACCTGCATCAAAATCCGGGCTATTAACGGAACCCGGAAGTTCTAAAAAAATAAAAAAAATGTTATGCAAATAAGAAAACTGGGAATATTATTCATCATCATGCTCGCAGGCCTGATATATAGTTGTAAAAAAGATGAAATTAAATCTGAATTAACGGTCCCCGATTCGGTTACCGGTTTCACCAGCTCTGCGCAGACCGTGGTTTTGTCCAGTGCAAATGATTCGTCTGCGGTGGCCGACTTTAAATGGCAGGCTCCCGATTACGGTTTCTCGGCTGCCAATTCCTATACCCTGTTATTTGATCTCCCTTCAGATACCAGCGGTGCCAATGCATGGGCAAGTGCGATTAAAATACCGGTCACTCCGGCAAACAGCCTGGAGAAATCATTTCTCGGAATCGATTTCAATACCATTATGAACCAGCTGGGACTTCCATTTGACATTGCCAGTCCTGTTGTTGTACGTCTGAAATCGGATATCAATCAAAGCACCGGTGCGGCTTCCACGGTTCCATCTATATATAGCGACCTGAGCATGACCGTTACCCCTTACCAGGTGATCCTGATTTATCCCAAGTTATATGTAGCCGGCGACTTCCTGGTTCCCAACTGGACGCAAATTGACCAGCCCGGATGGATACTGGCTTCGGTAAAGAGTGATGGTTACTATGAAGGATATGTCAACTTCCCCAATACCGGTAATAATTTTAAACTGTGCACGCAGACCAGCTGGAACGGGACGAACTATGGATGGGGTGGAAGTGGAACCACTATCAGCGGAAGCGGTTCTGCCGGAAATTGCTGGTTCGGAGGACCGGGATATTGCAGGGTTACCGCAGATGTAAACGCACTCACCATCTCGTATACACCAACCAACTGGGCGGTAGCCGGTGATTTTAATTCCTGGAGCGTTTCTGCAACACCTATGACTTTTGATGTGGCGACCAACTTATGGACAGCAGCCAATGTGAGCATGAAGGCAGGGGATACTTATAAATTCGTCGGAGATCCGGGTTGGGCTAACAGTTACGGACTGGATGCCAAAGGAAATCTCGCATTCAACGGAGGAAATATCACGGCATTAAAAACCGGTGTTTTTACCGTAACGCTGGATTTGAGTCAGGCAGCCGGTAATTATAGTTTTTCCGTTAAATAGACTGATCTGTGTAATATGAAAACGTTTCAGGGGACCTGTACATTTTTATTCGTACTGATATTATCTGCCTGTCAAAAAAATAGCACAGCTTCAGATAAACCACCGGTGGTCAGCGATACTTCTTTTTTCGCGAAAGGAGCAGACATAAGCTGGCTGACCGAAATGGAGCAGGCGGGGTATAAATTTTATAACGCTGCCGGCACCTCCATGGATTGCATGGAACTCATGAAGAGCCTGGGGATAAATTCAATTCGCCTGCGGGTTTGGGTAAACCCGGCAGGAGGATGGAACGACAATGCTGACCTGGTGGCCAAAGCAAAGCGCGCTAAACAACTTGGCCTGCGGATATTGGTAGATTTTCATTACAGCGATAGCTGGGCAGACCCGGGTAAACAGACTAAACCTGCCGCCTGGAACGCTTACGATTTTTCCACGCTGACAACCACCGTGCATTCTTATACCCGCGCTGTGCTTGACACTTTGAAACTAAGCGGAATCGTGCCCAGCTGGGTGCAGATCGGTAATGAAACCAACGATGGTATGCTCTGGCCCGATGGACAGGCCTCTGTGAATATGGCTAATTTTTCCGCGCTGGTAAATGCAGGGTATCAGGCAGTAAAAGAAATAAACGATTCGATTAAAGTGATCGTGCATATTTCCAACGGATATGACAACAGTTTATTCCGGTGGATTTTCGACGGACTAAAAGCGAATGGTGCGAACTGGGATATTATCGGCATGTCACTTTATCCTTCAACTTCAAACTGGCAATCCTATAATGCATCCTGCCTGGCCAATATGAATGATATGATTTCAAGATATAATAAACAGGTAATGATCTGTGAAGTGGGAATGCCCTACGACCAGGCTGCCGTTTGCGAGTCTTTTCTCACCGATCTCATAAATAAAACCAAATCCATACCAGGCCATAATGGATTGGGTGTATTTTATTGGGAACCGGAATGTTATAATAACTGGCAGGGTTACGGCCTGGGGGCGTTCGATAATAGCGGGAAACCTACAGTAGCGATGAATGCATTTTCCAATTAAAAATTGATGCTGTTGAAATATTTTACGAAGAATATTCTCCGCCGGTTTCTTATTGTTTTATTTATCCTGTCAGGCCTGCAGGCATACCTGATTGCGCAGGTTCCGGACAGGGCTCCAGTATCTTCATCCCGCCAGCACATCTCATTTGACGCGGACTGGAAATTTCATCTGGGTCATGCTTCAGATACCACAAAGGATTTTAATTATTCAACAACGGCTATTTTTTCTAAAACGGGAAAGACAGGTGAATCTCCCCTGGCAGTTCATTTTAATGACAGTTCCTGGCGCACACTGCAGTTACCCCATGACTGGGCAGTAGAACTTCCTTTTGTAAATACGGCCAGCTTTGATGTGATGTCGCATGGATATAAGCCGGTTGGTGTATTGTTTCCGCAAAGCAGTATCGGATGGTACCGCAAGCATTTTACCATAATGCGTTCCGATTCCGGTCAGCGGTTTGTAATCAGTTTTGATGGCATTTACCGCGATAGTAAGATCTGGATCAATGGATTTTATCTGGGCGCCAATGCCAGTGGTTATGGCTGTATTTCTTATGATATCAGCAACTACATTCATTTTGATAAAGAAAATGTATTGGTAGTGCGGGTGGATGCTTCCCAGTATGAAGGATGGTATTATGAAGGTGCAGGCATTTACCGCCATGTATGGCTCGACGCAATGAATCCTTTGCATATTGCTGAAAATGGAATTTTTCTGAACAGCCAGGTTGGGATTGGTTCGGCAATAGTGAATATTGAAACGAAGATCATTAATGAAAACCCGGTAATGTCCAAAGGCGTCCTTACCAGTTATATAACTGACCGGTACGGAAAAATCGTTGCACAAACCAAGGGCCAGACACTCTCTTTAAACCCGCATGAATCCAAATCATTCCGGCAAAAAATATCAGTCACCCGGCCCGTACTCTGGTCTCCTGACAATCCTTATTTATACCGTGCGACCGTTGAGATTACGCCTGTGAAAAATAATTCCGGCCCGAAGAAAAATATGGCCATCGATATGGAAAAGATAAGGTTCGGGATCCGGAGCATTCGTATTGATTCCAGTGGCCTTTACGTTAATGGACAGTATACAAAAATAAAGGGGATCAATGCACATCAGGATCATGCAGGTATTGGAACAGCCATACCGGATAATCTTCAATACTATCGGATTCGTTTATTAAAAGAAATGGGGGCAAATGCTTACCGGTCGAGTCATAATCCGCCCACACCGGAATTGCTGGATGCCTGCGACAGCCTCGGGATGCTGGTACTCGATGAAAACAGGCTTATGAACAGCAGTCCGGAATATTTGAATCAGTTCGAGAACCTGATTCTCCGGGACCGCAACCGGGCTTCGGTATTTTTATGGTGCATTGGTAATGAAGAAGCATATGTGCAAACCAATTCAGTCGGACGACGGATTGCAGCAACCCTGATACAAAGACAAAAAGAACTGGATCCGACACGCTTATGTACTTATGGCGCTGATCTGGAAAATATTTATAATGGGGTGAATGAAGTAATTCCTATACGTGGATTTAACTACCGCATTAAGGCAGTGGATCCTTATCACGCCGACCATCCGGCGCAACCTATACTGGGAACGGAAATGGGGAGTACGGTAACGACCCGGGGAATTTATATAAAGGACAGCATCAAAGGATATTTGCCCGATGAAGATATCAATGCTCCCTGGTGGGCAACCACGGCTGAAGCATGGTGGACACTCGCCGCAACACGAAAATGGTGGATGGGAGGATTTGTGTGGTCTGGTTTCGATTATCGCGGAGAACCTACACCCTATGAATGGCCAAATATCAATTCCAGTTTTGGCGTCATGGACATGTGTGGATTCCCTAAGAATATTTATTACTATTATCAATCCTGGTGGACGGACGAAGATGTATTGCATATTTCCCCTGACTGGAACAGGAAAAATAAAGATACCAGCTCACCCGTTCCAGTTTGGGTAAATACAAATGCCGATTCCGTTGAACTTTTTTTAAATGGCAGGAGCCTGGGCCTGAAGGTGATGCCGCGCAACCGGCACCTGGAATGGGGCGTGCATTATGAAGCAGGAGCGCTGGAAGCCGTCGCATTTAAAAAAGGCAGAAAGATGACTGCTAAGATTGAAACAACAGGTGAACCTTATGAAGTAGTGGTTACTCCATACAAGACCACGATGTCGGCGGATGGTAAGGACGCAACCGTAATCAACATCAGTGTTGTGGACCGTAAAGGACGGGAAGTACCTGATGCCTCTGACCTGATCCGTTTTTCTGTTGACGGGGATCTAAAGGTGATCGGCGTTGGAAACGGGGATCCAAGCAGCCATGAACCGGATAAATGTGCGGATGGCGTTTGGCAAAGACATTTATTCAATGGAAAATGCCAGGTGATTGTGCAGTCGGGACTCAGCAATTCACTGGTTAAATTCGAAGCAAAGGCAGATGGTTTAAGAACCGGATCAACAGATATCTATACTGTTCAGCCGCGGGCCGGGCAGGCGGTACATATTTTGGAAAAAAACAACAGTCAAACGAACATTTCAGCAGCCGGCTTGAATGCATACCATAAACCCATCGGCAAAATGCTGGGAGCGGATATTTCTTTTTTGCCGGAACTGGAAGCGCGTGGCCTTAGATTCTCTGATAAGGGCAAACAAAAAGATGTACTGGAAATATTAAAAGATCATGGGTTCAACTATATACGACTACGTATTTTCAAAGACCCGCAAAAAGACAGTGGCTATTCACCCGGCAAAGGATTTTGTGATCTGGAACATACGAAAGCAATGGCCAGGAGAGTTAAGGCAGCCGGTATGAAATTCCTGCTGGATTTCCATTACAGCGACTATTGGGCAGACCCGGGTAAACAATTCAAGCCAAAGGCCTGGGAGGGGAAGAATTTCCAACAGTTACAGGACTCGGTTTATAATTACACAAAAGAAGTTTTGCTCGCGCTGAAAAATCAGGGTACGCCGCCGGATATGGTTCAGGTGGGAAATGAAATCAATCACGGTATGATTTGGCCGGAAGGTCATGTAAGAAGTTTTGATAGTCTGGCCCAGTTGGTATTTGTGGGCATACAGGCTGTTCGTGAAGTGACACCTGATGCGGCAGTGATGATCCATATCGCATTAGGTGGGCAGAATGATGAATCTCATTTTTTCCTGGATAACCTGCTCAGCAGAAAAGTTCCCTTTGATGTAATCGGGTTATCTTATTATCCGAAATGGCACGGCACGCTGGCAGATTTAAAATACAATATCAATAACCTGTCAACTACTTACCAGAAAGATATTATTGTTGTGGAATACTCTCAATATAAGGATGCCGTTAACGAAATTGCTTTTACGGTTTCCGGTGGAAGAGGTAAGGGCACCTGTATCTGGGAACCACTGAACACCTGGGAAAGTATTTTCGACAAAGAAGGAAATTCAAATTCTTACCTGATGGTTTACGATTCGGTGAGTAATCGGTTTTTTAAAACCCAACCGGCAATTAGTTTGAATAAGAGCAGTAACAGCAGTCGTTAATTTCAGCTGACTAGCTGCGGCTCGCCCTGTTATTCAGTGCAGATTTTTTACTGAAGAAACCTCCTGAGCGGATCCCAGTAATGCTGTTGCCATCCGAGGGTAAGATGATCTTTTAATCCTTCCGGAAAACCAATATGTTCGAATACCATATGTGTGCCTGAGCCCTTAGACATAAATTCGAATCGCACGATGGAATACACACCCGCCGGCCAGTCAACCACCCGCCACGCCTCTACGATACGATGGTCCGGTACCAACTCCAGAACCCGGCCGATGATATGACCACCAAATAAAGAAAAAACACCCCCCACCGTACTATCGATGATTGCGGATTTGGGCGGTAAACCTGCAATTTCTGAAAACGCGCTGAACTGTTTTGAATCCAGGAGGGCCCGGTAGAGTTTTTGCGGGCTGGTATTGTAATCCATTTCGGTAAGAATGACAATCGCATTTGCAGAATCGAATGGTTTTGTCCGCGGAGCAGTCATAGCGGGACCCGATTGGGAAAATCCGATCGAAGGAGTAATAAGAATTCCTCCGAATATCCCCATCGCAACCAATATACGTTTAAACATGGTGGCTGGTTTTTTATGAAAGTTAACCCAATACTTCCTCATTAAACATATACCCGTATTTACGTTTATATTCCTGTGGCCTAAGGCCGGTAAGACGTTTAAAAATATTCCGGAAGAATCCGAAATCAGCATAGCCCGATTCCATACAAACCTGTTCCACGGTAAGTTTCCCTTTTTCCAATAGCCGCTTTGCCGCCTCCACCCTTACCCTTTGAATATATTCTATAGGTGTATTGCCGGTGGTACTGGTGAATTTTCGAATGAATGTCCTGGCAGACATATTAAATTTTCCGGCAATTCCGGAAATGGCAGGCAACCGGTCGTAATTTTTTTCAATATAATCCTGTATCCGGGAAATATTATCATCTTCATGATTTCGCTGCAGGTTGAAGATTGAAAAAGAATGCTGGCTGCTGTCATGCACCTGAATCATGAATACTTTGGCAGCGGCCAACGACATATCCCTGCCGCAGAATTTTTCAATCAGATAAATGATCAGTGATGTGAAAGAGAAAGCTGCGCCGCTGGTATAAATTCTCCCTTCATCAATAATCACCTTATCATCCTCCAATATAACCCTGGGAAATAACCGTTTGAAATATTCCGAACCCATCCAGTGTGTTGTGGCTGATTTCCCGTTTAAAAGACCGGTGGAAGCCAAAAGAAACGCCCCCATGCATATAGAAGCAATTTCCGCTCCCTGTTCATGTTGTTTTTTTATCCATTTTATCATATCCTCCTCGATGGACAGCGTCCGGTCAATTCGATCCATCTGCATGGCCGGAATGATCACCAGGTCATATTTTTTACGGTTACTGATCATCAGATTTCCCAGCATATTGAAAGGTTTTTGGGAAACCAGGTTCCTGCTGTTTACGATATCAACTTCAAAAACTGTTTTAGTTTTAATACCCATGTTATCCGAAATCGTCTTCACTTTGGAAAACATGTCATATGGTCCGGCTACGGAGCTGGCAACAACACCTTCGTAGTTGAGAACTGCAACTTTCATAGATTATCTTTTAATGCGTAACAGAGCAGGAACTGGCGTCAAAAATAAGCTATAGTGAACAATCAATTTGCCTTTGGCGGGATCGGCTGCTCATTTTGGCACAAATGCCGTTGGCGCGATCGCCACAGTTCGGGTACTTTTATGCCATCGTCAATTCTTCATTCATCATAATAATTAAAACATTTTTTATGGAAACACAATCACCCGCGATCGCAGCACCTGTTCATCAGGCCGAACTCATTTTTGACCTGAACAGTCGTCTTTTCGTAAACGCATTGGCCGGGATTTCCGAAGAACAGGCAAAGTTGAGAATCAGCGACCACAATAACCCTGTGTGCTGGATTGCTGCGCATACGGTATGGGCCAGGTATAATGCATGCTCAATACTGGGAAAACCCGCGGCAATTAATCCCTACCAGGATCGATTTGAAAATTTCAAACCATTTGATCCAGCCATAAACTATGGTACCCTGGCGCAAGCAAAGGAAGAATGGCGCAAGGCAACGGATTTACTGCAGGAGGCACTGGCCGGAGTAACAGAAGAACATTTGGCTTCTGAGAGCCCGAAGAAATTCCCGGTTGCAGATGCTACAGTTTTTGGAGCCGTAGCTTTTTTTGCGCAGCACGAAAGTTACCAGATCGGCCAGACGGCTTTCCTGAAAAAATTTCTTACCAAGGAAGCGATGAGTTATAAGGATTAACCCATCCCTCCTCCCGAGCCTATTCAAATTTAAATACCCGGTAGGAATGCGGCTTAAGTGATAATGGAAATACATTTTTGTCGGTTGCGGTTTGTCCCCAGCCGGCAGGAAATTTCCTTTCTGTTCCCGGAACTTTTTCATTCGTAAGCAGGTCGGTCAGGGATTTAAAGGGCCCGTTGGTTACAATATTTACCTGGGATTCTGTATCCAAAAAAGATTCTACGATGCAGGTATTGTTATCATAAACAAAGATGCTGATATTGCCCGGCCCTTCCAGTTGCACTTTCATCTTATCTCCGAGTACGGATCTTATTTTATTTAAAGTCTTCGCCGGTAATTTATACAGGTCAGCAAAATTATCGGGAATGACCAGTACCACCAGTTTACCCTGTGAGTACTGTGCTTCCACCAGAAGCGGCCAGCCATTCGGTCCGTCGATGGCTGAGGCCAGTTCCCAGGCATCATTGGTGAGATAAGTAACCTGTGGGATTAAAATGGGTGCGGCAATACTGTCCAGTCCGAACCATCCGGTTTTGAAATGACTGGCCAGGGCCTTACGATTGGTGTACTGGATTTCGGCAATATCCATGATTCCTTTGTCCTGCAAAGCATTCAACAATCCGGAAGTGATTACTACAGTCTTTCCTTCAGTTATCTGCTTTTTGATCTTGTTAACGATTTTATCATCGAATTTTGCTTCTTCAGTAAGCAGGATCAGGGAATCCGCCGCGGGGAATTCCATCTGCTGATCCATTGGAATACCAGCTTGTCCCAGAAAATTCTGCAAAAAATCCTCGCCCGTTGCATTATAGGGGCGATAACTTTTTATACCCACCGGCTTGCCCAGTTTGCCCAGGAAGGCATCAATTTTTTCAAAAGTATATCCGGCTGCCCGGGCAATAGTGGTGGGTTCTGCGGGTGTACCTCCATTATAATTCACGGGCTTCATCATTTCGTCAAAATCGAAACTGGTTTTCTGGCCCTGCCAGGGGGCGCGGTCAGAGGGAATGGTTTTTCTGACCAATTGCCTGAAATCAAAAAGTGTTATTTCAGGCGCCTTGGCAAAAGCAGTAATCCATAATTGTTCCGCATAACGGTCGTAATTTCCCATTCCGCCGGGATCCACCCATCCGCCTCCATTGCCACCGGGTTTGATATTTTCATAGTACCGGAACGCATTATATCCCAGGTAAGCCTGCAGGTGCTGATCGCTGCCGACCGGATCCCGGGTTTCCGTACCGGTATATATTCCATCAAAATATTTAGGTTCTTCCAGCAGGTTAAAACCCAGTCCCTGGAAATGTTCATACCAGTTTGGATATTTTACGATCATTTTCACTTTGGGATTCACTTTTTTAGCCGGGCCTACCACCAGTTCCCTGCCGGCGTCTGACATCAGCCGCAACCTGAATTCAGTCCAGCTTTTGGTCCCTTTATCTGCTATGCTCTGGTCAGATTTACAGTTGGTAAAAAAGAAATCGTCAAGGATGATCTCATCAAAGTTCCTGGCGGTATATTCTGACAGTTCCTGCACTTTTTTTCTTTGTTCGGGATCACTATAACAATAGGTTTGAAAATGATTCGGTTCACTGATGGTAAACGTGATTCCACCGGCCACAGTGATGCCACGGTCCCTGAAAAACTTCTTGGCAATGTCCAGCGTTTTCTGATCTACGATATGCGTATCACGATGGGTTTCCAGGTAAACCTTATCCACTTTCAGCTGACGGGAAAGCTCATCCCAGATGGGCTTCAGGTAGTTTGTAGTATCTCCCATTTTTGCCACTTCATAAGCACGGCAATAGACCGAGACTTTAAAGTTTTTATAGTGCTGACCGAAAGTGAAAATAGAAATCATCAAAAGCAAAAGGAGAGTCTGGCAGGCTTTACGATTGAACATCATGTTGATTGGGTTTGATTGTCAGCATCTGACTGGTCAGCTGTCCGCATACGTTTTAAAGTTAAGAAAAGCGGATCAGGAAAAGAACTTATGTCATTTAAGAAATTAAATAATAATTCCCGCTGTTTTTGCAGTCAATAACAATCGTATAACATATGTTAAAACATACTATGCTGATTTTTACATTTGGTTAACTTAAAGACATATCATGCAGTCACATTTAAAAAGAAGAATGATATCCAACATTCCGGCAATTTCAGACCGGCTCAGAATACAGGATCCTGCCTGCTCTTTTTTTAAATGTATATCCATCTGAAACAGTTCATTTTTCCAAATCGACAATATGAAAATCAGGAATCTATGCCATGCCTTAATCGGAATTTTCTTAGCCCTCAGCGCCTGTAAAAGTAAACCGGCGGAAAAAGACGACAAGAGCCCGTTCTGTCTCACAGACACCCTGCAGCGTCGGGTTGTAATAGATACGGTTAAGATGCAGGTGGTAAAAAAAGCCATTGAACTTTCCGGTAAAATAGAAGCCAACGAAGACAAATGGATCAAAGTATTTCCTGTGGTTAGCGGGGAAGTGGAAGAAATGAAAGTGCAGTTGGGGGACTATGTTACCCAGGGGCAAACCCTCGCTGTAATCAAAAGCGGCGAACTGGCCGACTATCAAAGCCAGTTGTCCTATGCCCGATCCAGTGTAAAAAATGCCAATAAAGCATTGACTACAGCCCGTGACCTGTATAAATCAGGACTGAATACTGAAAAAGATGTATTAAATGCCGAAACGGATTTGGAAAAGGCAGAAGCTGACCTGAAGAAAATGGAGCAGACGAATTCTCTGTATGGAGATAATAAAACGGCCCAGCAGGTAATCAGGGCGCCGGTTTCCGGTTATATCATTGAGAAAAACGTAACCGATAAAATGTTATATAAGGCAGATGGGGCGCAGCCGTTTTTTATCATTGCCAACCTGGAGGAAGTCTGGGTAATGGCGAACGTATTTGAGACAGATATTTCCAAAATTAAAACTGGATACGATGCTGAAGTAAATGTAATAGCCTATAAGGACAAGACCTTCACGGGAAAAGTGGACCGGATTTTTTCCATGCTGGATCCCCAGAGCCGGGTAATGAAAGTGAGGGTAAAAGTGCCGAATAAAAATAATTTACTGAAACCCGAAATGTTTGCCCAGATCCTGATTAAATACAGTGACAATTCGGGCGAACTGCCGGCCATTCCTTCGAAGGCTGTTATTTTCGATAAGAACCGAAATTTTGTTATGGTATACAACGACAAATGCAATATTGAAACACGGGAAATTGAAATCTATGAAGTTTCAGGTTCCACTACCTATATAAAAAGCGGCCTGAAGGCCGGTGAAAAAATCATTTCAAAATATCAGCTCCTGGTTTACGATGCACTAAACGACTGATCCTTTCCCTTCTTATAACGATCATTTTATGAACAAGTTTATTTCAGGCATAGTTACCTTTTCGCTGAAGAACAGGTTCTTTATATTTTTCCTGACCATCCTGATTATTGTGGCGGGAATCTGGAGTTATGTCAAGACCCCGCTGGAGGCTTTCCCCGATGTTACCAATACACAGATCATTATTGTTACCCAATGGAACGGCCGAAGTGCGGAAGAAGTAGAGCGGTTTGTAACTGTGCCCATTGAAGTGGCCATGAATTCCGTTCAGAAAAAATCCACGCTGCGATCCATCTCCATGTTTGGACTATCTGTTACCAAGATCATTTTTGACGATGATGTGGAAGATTTTTATGCCCGGCAGCAGGTAAATAATTTACTGAGGAATGTGAAACTGCCGGATGGCGTGGACCCGGATGTACAGCCGCCCTATGGTCCCACCGGGGAAATATTCAGGTATACGGTTCAGGGGAAAAATAAAAGTTCCATTGATCTCCTTACCGAACAAACCTGGGTTATAGACCGGCAACTGAGGAGTATTCCGGGCGTTGCCGACCTGGTGGCATTCGGGGGTGCGGACCGAACCTATGAAATTACCGTGGATCCGGTGAAGCTTGCCCAGTATGATATTACTCCTCTGGAAGTGTACAGTGCGGTTTCGAAAAGCAATATTAATGTGGGTGGCGATGTGATTGAAAAAAACGGCCAGGCCTATGTGGTGAGGGGCATCGGTTTACTGGATAATATTAAGGATATCGAGAACATCATTGTTGATCATATAAATGGTACGCCCATACTTGTAAAAAACCTGGCCTCCGTTTCCCCCAGTCATGTGCCCCGTGTGGGTCAGGCTGGTCTGGATGGAAATGATGATGTGGTAGAAGGCATCGTGGTGATGCGCAAGGGTGAAAACCCGAGGGAAGTTCTCAAACGGGTAAAAGCGAAAGTTGCCGAACTGAATGAAAAAATTTTACCGCCGGATATTAAGATGGTTACATTTTATGACCGGGATAACCTGATGGATTTTTGTACGGAAACGATAAGTCACAACCTGATTGAAGGCATTTTACTGGTCACAATCATTGTATTCATTTTCATGCTGGACTGGCGGACTACAGTGATTGTTTCCATCATCATCCCTTTGTCTTTATTGTTTGCATTTATATGCCTTAAAATAAAAGGCATGACCGTGAACCTGCTATCCATGGGTGCAATTGATTTTGGGATCATTATAGATGGTGCCGTGGTGATGGTGGAGGGGCTGTTTGTGGTCCTCGCCCTGAAGGCACATGATGTGGGAATGGAGAAGTACAACAAGATGGCCAAGCTGAGCATTATCCGGAAAACGGGTTCGACACTTGCCAAGGCAATATTCTTTTCCAAAATCATTATCATCACCTGCCTGATTCCGATTTTTGCCTTTGAAAAAGTGGAAGGAAAAATGTTCTCGCCCCTGGCCTGGACCCTGAGTTTCGCCTTATTGGGAGCGTTGTTGTTTACCCTCACCCTGGTACCTGTTTTAGCCAGCATATTATTAAAGAAGGATACGAAAGAGAAAAATAATCCGATTGTAAGATTCTTTAACCGGATCGTGATGAATGGGCTGAAATTCACCATGGCAAATAAAAAAATATCACTGCTGTTTGCCTTTTCAATTATGGGGCTGGTGCTTTTTTCGTTTAAATTCCTCGGGAGCGAATTTCTGCCCGAATTAAACGAAGGGGCATTATGGGTGGAAGCCAAATTGCCCATGAGCAGTTCGCTTACGGAAACCGTAAGCTTTGTTACCCAGTTCCGGAAAATATTAAATGATTTTGATGAAGTGGACGGAGTCTTGTCGCAGACCGGCAGAAGTAATGATGGCACGGACCCTTCCGGTTTTTATTATGTTCAGTGCCAGGTGAACCTGAAACAGAAAAAAGACTGGAAAAGAAAAATAACTGTTGAACAGCTGGTGGATGAAATGGATACGAAGCTTAAACAATTTCCCGGAGTAACCTATAACTACTCCCAACCCATTATTGACAATGTACATGAAGCTGTTGCGGGAATCAACGCAGACCTGGCTGTTAAGATATTCGGGAACAATCTGGAAAAACTGGATAAGATCGCAGACAGTATTTACAATATACTGGCTACTGTAAACGGGATAAAAGATCTGGGAATAATGCGTAACCTGGGGCAGCCGGAACTGAGCATTATCCTGGACGAACAAAAAATGGGCGTGTATGGGGTTACCACTGCGGATGCCAATTCGGTTATTGAAATGGCCATTGGAGGGAAGCAGGCATCCACCTTCTATCAGCAGGAAAGGAAATTTGATATCCGTATCCGGTATCCGGAACAATACCGAAGCAGTGAGGATGAGATCGGAAATCTGAAAGTGCCCACCCTGCACGGCTCAAAAATTCCGTTGAAGGAAATCGCAGAAATAAAAACCATTACCGGACCTGCGTTTATTTACCGGGATAAGAATACGCGATTCATTGCAATCAAGTTTACGATACGTGACCGGGATATGGGTAGCACGATTGCAGAAGCTCAGGAAAAAGTGGAAGAAAAAATTGAACTGGGGAAAGGATACGGTATTGAATGGGCCGGGGAGTTTGAGAATCAGGTGCGGGCAGAGGCAAGGTTATCCCAGGTGGTACCGGTGGTACTGGTACTCATATTCATATTGCTATTCATCAGTTTTGGAAATGCCCTGGATGCCTCACTTGTTTTGATGAATGTGCCTTTCGCGATTATCGGGGGTATACTTTTCCTACACCTTACCGGTACGGTTTTCAGTATATCGGCAGGTATCGGATTTATCGCATTGTTTGGAATATGTATTCAAAACGGAGTCATCCTGATTTCCGTATTTAAGCAGAATCTCCACAACAAGATCACACTTGGACGGGCAGTGGTGCTGGGCGTACAATCCAGGGTACGACCTGTGGTAATGACTGCCCTGATGGCCGCTATCGGATTGATGCCCGCAGCTGTTTCGAAGGGAATAGGCAGTGAAACACAGAAGCCGCTGGCCATTGTGGTGATTGGAGGACTTATCAGTTCGACGATTTTAACCCTGCTGATTTTCCCCCTGATTGTTGAAATTATGTACCGGATTACACACAGAAGAAATAAAAAGCACCAGGTTTCTTTAACCTAATTTTGATGGCTATCAAAATACCTGAAGAATATGCCTGAGCAAAATAAAAAAATTGCTATTGTGGGTGGCGGACCAGGCGGTTTAACGCTGGCGCGCCTCCTGCAAATCAAAGATGCAGACGTAAAAGTATTTGAAAGGGATCTGAATAAGCAAGTAAGGGTGCAGGGGGCTACACTGGACCTACACGAAGAATCAGGACTGGCAGCCCTGGAAAAAGCCGGACTGATGCAAGCGTTTAAAGCGAATTTCAGACCGGGTGCCGAAATGATGCGCATAACAGATCACTATGCAACCATTTTTTATGATGAGCACGCAGAAGCAGGCGAAAAAACATTTGGGGGGAAATATTTCAGGCCCGAAATAGACCGGGGTCCGTTGCGTCATATCTTATTGGAATCCTTAAAACCCGATACTGTTGTCTGGGACAGCCGTTTTATTTCGATGGAAAAAAAGGGAGCAGGCTGGCTATTGAATTTTAAAAACGGAAATACCGCCTATGCAGACCTGGTGATCGGTGCTGACGGGGCTAACTCAGCTATCCGTCCGTACCTGACAACCATAATACCATTCTACTCGGGGGTCACCGCAGTGGAAGGAATTGTTTATAATTCCGAAAGCTCTTCACCAGCAATGCACCGTTTGCTCCGGGGCGGGAAAGTTTTTGCATTGGGAGACGGGAAAAATTTAATACTCAGTTCAAAAGGAGATGGCAGTTTAAACTTTTACGTAAGTTTTAAAACCGGGGAAGACTGGGCAAACAATGGCGGAATTGATTTTAAAGATAAAATACAGGTATTGAGTTGGTTCAAAAAGGAATTCCCGGAATGGAGCAATGCCTGGTATGAATTATTTGAGAATGCCACGCCACCTTATATTCCGCGACCCATTTATTCTGTACCCCTGGATCAAACCTGGGAGGCTTTGCCTGATGTTACCCTGCTTGGTGATGCCGCTCACCTGATGCCGCCATTTGCGGGAGAGGGAGTGAATATGGCCATGCTGGATGCTTTGGAATTGAGTGAACAATTAGATTTGAGTGAACTGCAAAAATCTATTGCAGCCTATGAAAAACAGATGCGTAAAAGAGCGTCTGAAGCCGTTCAGGCTTCCCTGGAAAATACAGAATGGATGCATTCAGAAAATGCGTTAAAGCTGATGCTGGATATGTTCAACAGGCAGTAATCTCCCTCGCGGTGTTCCGGCGCCCTGTTTCATAATTCTGTTCAGGCAATTGTAGCACGATATCATATAGGGAAGTCATGAATAATCCGGATTAAGATGAGGTATCAGGTCTATGTAATAGAGTTATCAAAGCGGGTCTTTACGGAAAACAGAAAATTCCGAGAGGCCAATCCGCAATTTAATGGAGTACTTGAGTGTCTTTATGTGGGCATGACCAGCAAATCTCCAGCTGAGCGATTCAGGCAGCACAAAACCGGATACGTCAATAAGAAAGGTCATAAGTTGTCTGCCAATATTGTTCAGCAATACGGAATATATTTACGTCCAAGTTTATACGACCATATCAATATGAATTCGATGACCAGGCAGGAGGCGCTGAAAATGGAAGAAAAACTGGCCCTGGATCTGAGAAGGCAGGGTTATGCTGTCTGGTTCAACTGAGAATGGAATCGGCAAGCCAGGTTACGCCCGGAATATTTTAAAAATCCATAGATGATATTTTTGACACAGCTTGTATACGTTAAGGAAGGGCGGGAAGAGGTTTTTCATCAGTTTGAAGACATTGCCATACCAGCCATATTAAAATATAACGGGCGGTTATTACTCCGCGTGAGGCCGGATGAAGCTGCTTTTATTGAAAGTAATATTGACAGACCTTATGAAATACACCTGGTTGAATTTGATTCGGAACAGGATTTCCAGAATTTCAGTAAGGACGAAGACCGAAAGAAGTTTCTTCATTTGAAAGAACAGTCGGTCAGGTCGGTCTTGCTGATAAAAGGAATCCGCCTTTAATGTGAACCACTGCATTTAGCGATAGTCGTAAAGCTTTACCTGTTGTATGGAGAATTCGCTTACCGGAATCCGGATATGACGGCCCTGATGATCCTGATCACCATTCATTCGTCGGCCAGGTTTCCATTTCCCTTTAATATATGTTCCCTCATTGGCCTTTAGAATGCCCACAGACTCATCTGCCTGTCTGGAAGTAAACGTGACCACGATCCCGGTCCCGGCAATAATGAATTCATTGTCGCCGGTTTGAATGATAATTCCTCCGGCTTCAGGCCACCCGGGATTTTTTGAACCGGGAGACCAGCCCAGCGTATACTCGTGACTGACAGTAAGGACATAGTTACCCATCATGATTTCCTGCTTTCGATGGATTGAATCCAGTAAGACACCTTCCATTTTATCCTTTGCCGGATTTTCCAGAATAACAGGTGACAATTGTTCTAACAAGGCATAACTTTTCGTGATGGGTTCTTCCAGCGGTGCATCTACCGATTCAATTGAAAACGGGGAAAACCCAAGAGCCTTGTAATGACCCACTGCCAGGAAAACCCTGGCTGCATTGTCAGGCTCCGACCTGATCTCCGGAATAAAGAATGGGTTATTTCCCCTGGTATATAAATTGGAATAATATCTGAAATAAGGATTGTAAAAATCCGGGGATAAAATATCAATCTGCGGGGCCCCGGCCTGCCAAACATCCATCAAATGGGGTAATGGACCAGCACTGGGGTACTGACCCGGATTTACATTTTTGTAATTCAAAGCTGTGTTTACATACATCGGAACAGAATATTCTTTTTTGCCGGCCGCAGTAACCGCGTTCGTATAAATAGCATATTGCCAGGCCTGGAAAATTTCATCAGTGGATAATCCGGAGCCAAATACTTCTTCCCAGGTGCCGCTGGTTACAAAGCCGTTTTTCTGCCATAGTTCTAAAAACTCAGGAACCAGCATGTTTTTATTTTGTTTCAAATAGTTCATGAATTCCTCCGGCACTTTGCTGCGAAAGGCAAGATTAGCTGCAGATGTGTATTCCCGCGCTTCTGTAAGCATCCCGATTTCATTTTCAACCTGTATCATGATAACGGTATTTTCCCTGGAATCAATCAGGGCAATATGTTTCATTAATGCTGTAAAAGCCCGGATATCAGACTGTAAATTGTTTTTATTAAAAGCTGACAGTATTTCAAGCCCCCTGCCTTTACTGTCCTTAGCACGTTCAAATTTTTCCTGATTTAACTTAACCCATTCCGGAACATAACAGCTCATGCTGTTTTTCCAGGAACCAAACCATAGTAAAACCAGTTTCAGATCCTGTTTCCGGGCTCCGGCAATCATGCTGTCTACCAGGGTAAAGTCAAACTTTCCTTCCAGCGGTTCAAGCAATTCCCAGTACACAGGGGCAAGTACGGTGTTGAGATGCATCGATTTTAATTTGGGCCAGACGGGGCGCATATAATCCAAATCGGAGGTGGTTGAATTGCCCAGTTCTCCACCTAGGATTAAAAAAGGCTTTCCATGTACATATAACCGGGTAATTCCGTTGGTTGTAACCAGTTTTGGAGGAATATGGGTTGTTTGTGCATGGACATGCAGGCAACCCGTCCCTATAAATAGAAAAAGGATAGTTGCTAATTTCAGGTTGAGCATGACTAAAAATAAAGCTAATTATCAATAAGGGTTAACCCTTATCAATTTATTCCGGCATATGAAGAAACAAAATATATTCAGGACTATTTTTGAAACCTGAATTATCTGACCTCTTTATTGAATAATTTCAAATATTTAAAATATACCCTCATGAAGTGTCGCAGTCTTCGTTTATTGTTTTCGGGTTCTCTCCTGATGTTTTTTTCCCTTGCAGCCATCAGCCAGAATCAGGGTTCCGATTCCCTCAAATACGATCAGCATAAGGTTTTTTTCCCTTTATTTTATCATTCGGAGGTGAATGAATACCGGTCGGCATCAGGTATGCCCGGGCCAAAGTATTGGCAAAACCGGTCTGATTACAAAATAGATGTTACGCTGGATACTGCTACAAACCGGATATCCGGAACAACCACAATCACGTACACCAATAATAGTCCGGATAAACTTAATTTTCTATGGGTGCAACTGGATCAGAATGTTTTCAGGTCTGATTCAAGACATGCTTCGACCACTTCAACGGCCAACAGGTCGTTTACGGTATTATCAAATACGAATGGTAACGAGATAAAATCAGTTCAGATTATTAGGAACGGGAAAAAAGAAAAAGCAGACTGGCTGGTGAATGATACCCGTATGCAAATTAAACTCAGGGATACGCTTAAACCAGGAGGATCCAGAATCCAGATCGAGATTGAATATGCTTTTGAAGTTCCCCTTACTAATGGTGACACAAGGATGGGAAGGAATAAAACACTCAATGGCTGGATCTATTCTATTGCCCAGTGGTATCCCAGGATGGAGGTATATGACGATATCTCCGGCTGGAATGTAATACCCTATACCGGAGATGCTGAATTTTATCTTGACTATGGCGATTTTGACTATACCGTCCGGGCACCGGCAAATATGGTGGTCGCGGGTTCAGGAGAACTTGTTAACGCAAAAGAGGTACTCACTACCAGCGCCTGGAACCGGCTGGTAAATGCAAGAAGCAGTGACAAAACCATTTTTATACGTGATTCTACAGAACTCTTCAGCAAATCGTCCTACCCCGATAAAGCTGTACTGACCT
This sequence comes from uncultured Bacteroidota bacterium, assembly GCA_963766585.1. Lineage (GTDB taxonomy): Bacteria > Bacteroidota > Bacteroidia > Chitinophagales > Chitinophagaceae > Puia. The sequence goes on along the minus strand of CAVYAV010000003.1, from coordinate 1,651,093 downwards.
GGCATTTTATCTGTAAGAACACCAGGGACATTTCCTGGGCTGCTTCAAAAGCCTATCTGTGGGATGCAGCAAGGATCAATCTGCCAAATGGTAAAAAAGCCCTGGCTCAATCGGTATACCCTATAGAAAGCGCGGGAAATCCTGCCTGGGGTCGTTCAACAGAATACGTGAAAGCCTGCCTTGAATTATATTCCGATAAATGGTATCCTTACACATATCCGGTCGCTACCAACGCAGCCAGTGCGGTAGGTGGTATGGAATATCCGGGAATTGTATTCTGTAGTTTCAGGTCAAGGGGTGAATCATTATGGTCTGTAACCAATCATGAATTTGGACATAACTGGTTTCCCATGATCGTAGGATCTAATGAGCGGAAATTTCCCTGGATGGATGAAGGACTGAATACATTCATCAATTCGATCAGTACACGGGACTTTAACAAGGGTGAATACTATTCGCCGGATGACGAACAGCAATCCATCAAACCAGTCGTACCCCGGGACCCGGAACCCATCATGAGTACGCTCTATGTAGTAAAGGGAATAAACCAGGGCTGGACAGCCTACAGTAAACCAGCCCTGGGGTTAACGATATTAAGGGAACAGATCCTGGGTAAAGAAAGGTTTGACTATGCGTTTCGTACTTATATTGAGAGATGGGCATTTAAACATCCGACCCCCTGGGATTTCTTTCATACGATGGACAATGCAGCAGGAGAAGACCTGAGCTGGTTCTGGAATGAATGGTTTTTTACCAACTGGTGGCTGGATCAGTCCGTAAAAAGAATTGAGTATATAGACAATGATTCTTCCAAAGGTTCCCTGATCACCATTGGAAATCTGGAGGGTCTGGCCTTACCGGTTACGGTAGCTGTAAAAGAGGTGAATGGTAAAACCGATACCGTAAGACTGCCTGCTGAAATTTGGCAGCGCGGTGGTACATGGACTTTCAATTACAAATCGACATCGAGAATCGAATCGGTAATTCTTGATCCGCTCCATACTTTACCAGATATCAATCCGGCAAATAATGCCCTGAGTGATATCAAAGTGGCCCCGGGTATGACCGGAGAAAAAGTCATTCAGAACTTCCAGCAGGCCGTTGGAGGACAGGATAAAATAAATTCTACCGAGGATATTGCCATTTTTTCAGAAGGAGAAGGGTTTGTTACTTTCACTAAAACATTTCAGTACAAAAAACCAAACAAATATTTCGAGGATATTTATGTGCCGTCAAGAAAACTGGATATGTTACGTTATAGCGTGAATGGAGACAGTGTTCACGCTGTAGAAAGAAACAGGCCAAAAATATTAACGGAACATGAGAGAAAAGCAGTAGCTGACCTTCGGAAGTTTTTTCCGGAATCGGATTTTTACAAAACGGGGTATACCGCAGTTCTTGATCCGGTAATGCAGGTTATCAATAATCAGCTGGCATACCTGATTACGGTTACCTGCCCTGACGGAATCCGGATAAAGTATTACTATGATTCAAAATCAGGATTAAAAATCAGGCAGGTGGAAGATGTGACGGGCAGCATCGAAACGGATTTTGGGGACTATCGTGAGTTATCGAATGGTGTGAAAATTCCCTATTCAGAAAAGATGTATATAAATCGCTTCCAGGTTGAATTCAAAGTAAAAACAGTTCAACTGAATAAGGGGTTGGAAGATAAAATATTCCAATAACAGCATGTATGTCACCAAACTTATTGAATCTGGGAAGAACGGAGTTTGGCAATAAAGCCAATGCCGGCAGACTGATGCCCATCGACGAAGCCATAGAAATGCTGAAGGACTGGGTACCCAATGAAAAGCTTCAGCTCCATATGTTGCAGGTAGCTGCGCTGATGAAGGCCTGGGCACTGGAAAAAGAGAATGCCGATCCTCAGACCGCTCAGGCCTGGGAACTGGCCGGTTTATTGCATGATGCAGACTGGGAGAAATACCCGGACCGGCACTGTAAAATGATCATTGAGGAGCTTGAAAGACGTAATATAGATCCGGCGGTTATCCACTGCATTGCTTCTCATGGACCGAAGTATTTCGGCGTGGAACCCGAATCGAAGATGGACAAAATGATCTATGTGTTTGATGAGTTGTCCGGCTTTATCCATGCGGCAGCCCTGATCAGGCCAACCCGGTATGAAGGGATGGATGAAAATTCCGTGCTCAAAAAACTAAAAACGGCCTCCTTTGCTGCCCAGGTAAACCGGGACGATATAACGGATGCCATCAGCCGCATTGACCAGAGCCTGGAGGAGATTATCCGGTTTATTCTGGATCATCAGAAAGGCTGAGCTAAAATGCGGCGGCCGTTATTGTCGATTTGATGCATACGTTTAAATTTGGAGAAATCGTCCTGCTCAATAACCTATATAAAAATGAATTTTATGAAAATCAATTTATGGGTACTGACTGTTGCCATGTTTTTCCTATGCATACCGGGAGTTCATTCCCAGCAAACCGTAACCGGATTTGAGGCGCCGGAAAGCGTGATCCGCTCAGGAGACAAATTATTTGTATCCAATATCGGAGGTGCAACAGCCGACCCGATGGCGATGGACAGCAACGGGTTTATTTCGGAACTGTCAAAAGAAGGAAATATCATTCAACGGAAATTTCAAAAAGGAATCTTAAATGCGCCGAAGGGTTTAGCTATTCTGAAAGATGTGTTGTACGTCGCGGATATTAACCGGGTGGTTGGTTTCAATATTAATACAGGAGAACAGGTTTTTGAAATAGGTATTCCGGCCAAAATGCTGAACGATTTGTGCAGGGTGGATGATCAGCATCTTTGTGTTTCTGAAACCGTAAGCGGAAAGATTTTGCTGATTAGCACTCCGGATAAGGTTATTCATTTTCTGGGAACTATTGAAGGCGCAAACGGAGTCACTTTCGATGAAAAGACAGGCATACTCTACGCTGTGGGTATGGGCGTGAATATGACCGGCGGTAAAATGTATATGAAAGATTTGAAAACGGCCGACACAGTCTTCACGATGCTACCGGCCAGTCCGACGGGTATTTTTGACGGACTTGAAATGTACGACAGTCACCATTTAATCGCATCGGACTGGATCAGCTTTTCCAGCAAGAACGGGAGGCTGCTGGTGTACGACCTGGAAAAACACAGTACTGCTGTTTTTACAGTGGATGCAGGTCCCGCGGATATCACTTACGATCCGGCATCACAAACTGTTTATATACCTCAAATGATGCAAAACAGCCTGCTCATTCAAAACATGAAAAACCTGCGGCAGTAACCGGGTCTTACGTCTAAGTCAAATTTGATAAAAGATTTTTCCAGTATGAGAGTCACCCGAATTGCTTGTCAGCTTATTTTCATTTTTGTATTAACAGGATTTACAAGTTCCCGAAAGGATAAGTGGATCCCGCTTTTCAATGGCAGGGATCTTTCGGGCTGGGATACTTATATCGGTCCTGATCTGAACGACAGTGGCAAGGCCATAAGCGAACCGATTGGATTGAATAAGGATCCAAGAAAAGTTTTCACGGTTGTTAACGTCAATGGGGAAAATCTGATCCGGATCTCCGGCGAAAACTGGGGGGCCATTTCAACAGTTCAGGAATTTGAAAATTATCATCTCCAGCTTCAGTTCAAATGGGGTGAATTAAAATGGGGTCAGAAAAAAAATAAGAACCGGGACAGCGGGCTCTTGTATCATTCGGTTGGAAAGTACGGAGCAGATTACGGGGCCTGGATGAGATCACAGGAATTTCAGATCGAAGAAACCAATACTGGTGATTATTGGGGTGTCGCAGGCGGTATGGCTGATATACCAGTCACCAAAAAATCAGAAACGGAATACGATTACGATCCACGGGGCGCATTTATAACCTTCAAAGAAGGAGGTAAACAGGGGCGGCGGTGTTTTAAAAGTTCCGCCGCGGAGAATCCAACCGGCGAGTGGAACACCCTTGATTTATACTGCTGGGTAGACACTAGTGTGTTCGTAGTCAATGGTACAGTAGTAATGATCCTTTATCACCAGAAACAATTGGAAAACGGTCAGGCACTACCACTCACCCGGGGGAAAATTCAGATACAGTCCGAAGGAGCAGAAGTTTTCTACAGGGGTATTCAAATACAGTCAATAAAAGAGTTACCACCTGCTTTCGACAAACTGTAATCTTTGGATCGATCTGTAAGTTATTTCCAAGGCCGATTATTTTCTTTTATTTGTGCTGTTGGATGGATAAACCGGGTAATAAGGGTTGCTGCTTCTTTCAATTCCAATACTTCCTGAAATGGAAAAAGTTTTTGCATCATTCATATACATTAATCCCATCTCTACCCTGGAATTCATTCCAAAATTGTAAGTGTTGGGCTGGTAGCCAGCCGGATAAGATTTATTTGCTGTGGGATTGTTGTAGAAACTGCTGTAGCTGAAAAAAGTAGGTGCCACGGAGACTCCGGCGAAGGCATATAAATTATTGTTCAGTTCGCGGGTTACCTGCAATCCCACGGGTGCTGATATTACAGAGCCACCACCTCCGTTGTAAAAAATATAACCGGCAGATATTGCAGCGTATTTGCTGAAAATCCATTTCTGATTTGGATTGCTGCTGTCACCCAATGGATGATAACCACTTAATGGAATCCATTGTGAAAAACCCATACTGCCCGTGGGAATATGGGTCTGGGCCCTGGTGGAAATGAAGGATATCAACGCTAATATTGAAAATAGTCTTCGCAATACATTCAATTGTGGTATAAAAATAATAATTATAACCTTAAATATTGCCAAACAGGCACTTATTAACAATTATAAAAAACGCGAATAAATATTCCGGGAAATATTAATAATGCCTGTAAACTGAAGGTAGTCTCTCTTTTTACAGTAAATTTAAACTTGTCAAACCGATTTGCATATGAAATCCATATTTGACGAGGGCGCCTCAGAGGAAATAATCCGGAGAATCAGCATGCTGAATGAAAACAGTTCTGCAAAATGGGGTAAAATGACTGTTTACCAGATGCTGAAACATTGCACACTTTGGGAAGAAATGTTGTCGGGCGAAAAGAAGTCTAAGCGGATGTTAGTGGGTCGCCTGATAGGTAAAATGGTCCTGAAACAGATATTAAAAGATGAAAAGCCTATGATTCGAAATGGCCGCACGGTTCCAGGTTTCAATGTTACCGGTCAGGGAGATTTTGAAACTGAGAAAAGGAAGTGGATAGCCATGGTGGCAAAACATTCCGTTTTTTCAAACGAAGGGATCATTCATCCCTTCTTCGGAAAAATGACCAAAGAGCAAATCGGTTATCTCGCCTATAAACATACTGACCACCACCTGCGGCAATTTCATTGCTGAAAAACAATCCGTAAAACTTCAATACCGGTATGAAAATTAAAGGTAGTGCGATACGAATTTCATTAACTGTTGTTTTAGGAATGCTGTTTAGTAGTTCAATTTCCGGTCAAACAAAACTAGACAGTCTGCTGCCTGTTCGTGGTTTTTGCATAGACGCACCGAGGCCGGCGGGGCTTGACTCATTTATTAGTTTCATTGACAGTGCACTTGCCCCGCGAAAAGTAAATACCCTGATTATTCAAATAGAATATCATTATCAGTTCAAAACACACCCCGAACTCACCGATAGTTTTGCACTTTCCAAAGCAGCCATAAAAAAAATTGTTTCAGTTTGTAAAAAAAACAATATCCGGGTCATTCCCCTGATCGACCTGTTCGGCCATCAATCCTGGGCAAATCATCCTGGCAAATTACTTCAGGTTTATCCGCAATTTGATGAAACACCGGGTATTATAATGCCGGATAAATATACATGGCCCAATGCTGACAACCTGTATTGCAAAAGCTATTGTCCTTTACATCCGGATTTACACCCTGTACTTTTTGAATTGATCGATGAAATCTGCGATGTTTTTGAAAGTGATGCTTTTCATGCGGGGATGGATGAAGTGTTTTTTATTGGCGACGACAAATGCCCTCGTTGTGGTGGAAGGGATAAGGCAGAATTATTTGCGGGTGAAGTGCAGGTCATATATGATCACCTGAAACAAAAAGGAAGGGGAATGTGGATCTGGGGAGACAGGCTGCTGGATGGAAAAACAACCGGCCTCGGACCCTGGGAAGCCAGTTATAATAATACCCACCGGGCCATCGACTTGATTCCAAAAGATGTGGTGATTTGCGACTGGCACTATAACCGGGCTGATAAAACGCCCGTCTATTTTGCAACGAAAGGATTCAGGGTGGTTACCTGTCCCTGGAACCAAACCGTACCAGCCCTTAATCAATTGCAGGATATTCTATCTTTCCGAAAGGAATCAAATACTGAAATGAGTGCACGCTTTCTTGGAATAATGGCAACTACCTGGATGCGCACAAGTGCTTTTCTAAATAATTTTGATTCGAATCCGGGTCCTGTTCTGCCCGGCGAAAATGAAAACACACCCTGGAATTGTTTCCGGGTGATGTATGAAGCGATTGATAAACTGCAATGATTCTTTTTCTGATTTTATCCATTTTTCCCCCCATTTCATTTTGCTGGTTATTCCCCTGATTTTTTGTTTCCCCGGGCCCCCGGAAATGCGATGAATCTTATAAATCCTTACCAAAATGAAGAAGATCATATTCGCGCTGATCGCCGCGATTGGTTTTAATGCGATTATCTGCTATTGTTGTTGTGCCCAGAATTCCCTGAAAGGGACTGAGCCTGATTTCGACAAAGACTTTCTGCCATCCGTACGGAATCTGGCCATGCTTTCGAACCCGGATTTAAATGGAGCTTATCTGCTGGATAGAAATGAAGTTAGCATCCGTGCCGTCAGAGATTTCCTTGATAGATTTGAGATGGTCAGGAATGTTCTCTGGTTTTCCATCCCGGAAGGAGGTACGGAGGCTTATTTTGTACGGGACGGATTTGGAGACCGGGTTATATATGATAAAAAAGGAAGATGGAAATTCTCCCTGTTAATTTATGGTGAAGCAAAATTTGACCGTGACCTGAGAGCAATCGTGAAATCCATTTATTTTGATTTTAATATCCTTGAAGTGCAGGAGTTAAATTGTGTTACAGGAACAGAATATCTCGTGTTGCTGGAGGACCAATTGATAATCAAAATAGTAAGATTAAACAGGGAAAAGGAGATAGAATTTATTCAGGATATAGAGAAATAGTCAGCTGCCGGATTGGTTTTTCTCCATTCATCGAAAGACTGATTTAAGGCCTTTAAAAAGTATTCCGGTGGCTGGGCGCCGGATACGGCATATTTGCGATCGAACACAAAAAAAGGAACACCCTGAATTCCGATTTCGTTCGCTTCCTGAATATCCTCCTCCACCTTTGCTGCGTATTCATCACTGATCAATGCAGTCTTAATTTCGTTTTCCGCAATTCCCAGCTCACTGCCGATTTCTATCAATGTCTCATGATCACCAAAGTCCCTGCCCTCGGTAAAATAAGCACGAAACAATCGTTCTTCAGCTTCATCTCCCAATCCTTTTATTTTGGCAAGCTGAATCAGGCGGTGTGCATCGAATGAATTGGCGACGATGGCCTGTTCAAAACGATATTCCAGTCCCGCATTTTTAGCAGTCTGAATTAAACGTTCGTGCATTTTGGCAGACTGATCATAACTTATACCTTTTTTATCCGACAGGTATTGATAGACGTTTTCCTTCTTTTCAGGGTATTTGGGTATCGTTGGGTCAAGCTGGAAACTATGCCATTCCAATTCCACCGAATCCATGCCGGGAAATTGTTTCATGGCGCTTTCAAAATTTCGCTTTCCGATATAACAGAATGGACACATGATGTCGCTCCACACTTCCACTTTCATTTTTGGGGTCGTGGTGCTTTCAGTACTATCATTATTCATATCTTGTAATTTCTTTTTACAAATCCCAGTCCCATCGCCATACTATTACACGGAAATTGTGAAATGGTTCTAATAAATTCGGAATCTAAAAAATCATTAACTTGGGAGGCATAAACCGGGGTGAAGAACTCCGGACTTCTCAAAACATTAAATCTTTTCAAATGAAAAAAAGAATCAGCATTTCAGCATTGTTTAGCTTCAAAACCATCCTGGTAACCTTAGTAATTTGCCTTTTAGTAACTACAAATGGAATGGCCCAGGAAATAAAGGGAGCAATGGTTGGTGCGTCGACCACGGTGACGGCAACAGTATTGAGTGTTGATCAGGCCTCCCGTAAAGTGACGATTAAAACGGACAGCGGAGAGACCTATAGTTTCATTGCCGGTGACCATGTAAAAAATCTTGCCCAGGTAAAGGTTGGGGATATCATCACGGCAAAATATACAGAAGCAATAGCCTACCAGGTCAGGAAATCAACTGCATCGACCGGCGCAACTTCCTCTACTGCCGTTACTTCCGCACCACTGGGGTCAAAACCCGCAGCTGTAGTAGCTCAACAGACCACTGTCGCCGTTACCGTTGTAGCGATCGATCCTTCAAAACCAACCGTCACATTTAAGGGACCAGAAGGGAATACCCGTACCATAAAGGTAAATGACCCGCAAAAACTGGTGGGTGTAAAGGTTGGGGATATAGTTGACATCACTTATACCGAGGCCATGGCGGTCACTGTTACCGAAGCCAAAAAATAATACTCTGCGGAGTATTTCAAAACTGATCAATATCTCAGCAGCTGCTGAAAACTGGCATTTTTCTGCAGTAGATTCCGGTTTGGATGGGTTTATATTTTGTATTGGATTTGATATATCCCATCCAAAAGGCCTTTTCAGCAGCTGTTCGAGATCATTAATGACTTCTTTCTGCTCTCAGGATAAGGTATTTTTATCAATTTGCACTGATTAATTTGCCACCGGCATCCAGATTTGAGTCAGTTGCCCAATTTCTCATTTGACTTAGTCGACAGGATTAAAATAATAATTTATTTTTGTCAGGTATTAATGAACTCTGATACCAATCCCAAACATCTTTAAAAATTATTTTATGATCATCGTACACGACATATTTATCTGCAAACCAGGTAATGCATCAAAGGTGGCTAAAATGTTCAAAGAGGCCATGAAGGACAATGAGGAGTTTGTTCATATCATGACCGATGTCAGCGGACAGTTCAACCGGGTAATAATGGAATCAAAATACGAGAGCCTTTCTGCCTACGAGAAAAATTTTGAGAAATATATGAACGATTCCGAACAGATGAAGAAAATGAAAAAAGCAATGGAGGGATATCAGGACCTTTATCTTACCGGATCAAGGGAGATTTACAAGACCTGGTAGATTTTATTCTGATATGTATTCATTCAGCCAGCACACTATCCGGGTCTTCGGATACCTGGGTTCTTTTTGCACTGAGGAAACTTCGCTGAGCTTTAATTTTTAGTTTTTCAGGATTGCTTTCAATTCCTCCAGATTCTTCCATTCTCCGTTGATCATGTATTTTTTTTCAAAAGCACTGGCTACGGCCAGTCCGGTTAAGGACCCGACACCTGCACCAACAATTCCTCCTAAAATAACACCCCATGCAGAATTTACTGATTCGTCTCCTGTTTCTCCTTTTGCCAGGTTATTTCCGACAATTATACCGGCAATAAGCCCTATAGTAAGTCCGGAGACAATTACCCATGTTCTTGTTTTTTTATTAATAATCTTTATGCTGGCAATATCCATGTATGGATACCTGCTCCAACCTGATTCATCATGCATTTTTGCATTTCCTTTGTGAAAGGGATCGGGACCTGCGCTTTTCTGTTCAAAAGTATATGCCGACGAATCTTTAATGGACATCAGGTCTGCACGGAATGTCTCGCCCTGCATAAGTCTAAATCCTGCTTTGTAAACGGGCAGATTTGTTTCTGTTTTTTTAGGTTTCAGGCTATCCTGTGATTTTATGGTATTCAACAAAATACAGCAGAAGACCATACAAAGCATAATGGATTTCATAATGTATGTATTAGAAGTTTATGGCTAGAAATATCAGGTTGATGTCGGGATTAAAGATATAAGGGTATCAAAGGCATTTCTAATTGAATTTTCCAGCGGATTGCCTAAATGAAGTAATTACTGCGGGTATGACCAGGAATATCATAGCCGGTTATTAAAATCTGCAAAATCAGGCTAACCAAAGACAGAATTGGGGAATGTTGCAAATTTCAAAAGCTTTATTGGTCGATTTCCCCAAAAATATTTATGAAATCTGAAGCCGTTGGACTGTTAAGGCAGCCATTTGGTGAGAGAGCTAAATTTATTATTCAGATTCCCTGTTAACCTATTACAACAGTTAATTGTCTCAGATTATTTCAATATACATGCCTTGCCTGGCTCAACCGTGTGGTCAGTTCATCTTTTTTGATTGTTACCTGCTTCCCCACCGGCTTACCATTCCGGAAAGTATTGGCGGTAATCTGCGTGGCACCAAGCGGGAAGCTGACCGGTTCGCCGGTATATTTCGGATAATAAGGATCGGGATTTGTTCCGTCGAAGGTGTAAAATATATCCAGCCCTTTTATTTCTGCTGAGATCTTAACTGAAATGGCGCGGCTGTCTTTGTTTCTGACGGGGGTAAATATCACATTGTAGGCACTTCGCGCATATTTTATTCCGGCTGCATCCAGTCTTGGAAACTGCGCCTCCATTTTCTCTATAAACAGATCCCAGTTGCGGCTGGATTTTGGACTCCAGTACACTTCGGAAAGTGCCTGTGCCCGGGGCCAGGTCATGTACTCTACCTGGCGGAAATTCATTACCCGTTCGGTCCATAGATTTCCCTGTCCGCCAAGAATAAGTTTTTCATCCACACTGTCCGGTACCGGATCATAGGTATACGAATCGGTTAACCGGCAAATACCATAAGTGGGAGGCTCTACGCTGGCTTCACCCTGGTAAAGATCAAGGTAACAATAATCCCAGGGCGTCATCACCACATGGTGATTCATTTTCGCTGCGTCAATACCACCCTTCATTCCTCTCCAGCTCATTACCGTAGCCTCAGGTGCCAGACCGCCTTCCAGGATTTCATCCCATCCGATCAGTTTTTTCCCCTTGCTTTTTAAAATGATTTCCATCCTTCGTACAAAATAACTTTGGAGTTCATCCACATTTTTTAGCTTTTCATCCGTCATGCGTTTTTGGCATTTCGGGCAGTCAGACCAGAAACCTTTAAAGGCTTCATCACCACCCACATGAATATATTCACAGGGGAAAAGTGCAGCCAGTTCGGTAAATATTTTATCCAGCATGATGAAAACAGAATCGTTTCCGATGCACAGGGCATTATCATCCCTTACCGGACTGCGGAAACCGGCGTTTACACTATAGGGCAACTGTGTACAGGAAAGGTTGCCGAAAGAAGCGATGAGCGCCAGACTGTGTGCCGGCACATCAATTTCAGGAAGTATAGTAATGTTTCTTTCTTTTGCAAACTGTATCATCTCGCGCATGTCATCCTGGGTATAAAATCCGCCATCCGTAGCCTGTTCATAAGCGAGAGCAGGTACAAATTCTCCCCATAATCCCGTACGGTTTACACGCCAGGCACCTACCTTGGTAAGCTGGGGTAAGGATTTAATTTCAATCCTCCATCCCTGATCGTCACTTAAATGCAGGTGCAGCACATTGTATTTGTACCTGGACATCTGCACCATATATTTCTTGACTTCTTCCTTCGTAAAAAAGTGACGGCTCACATCCAGCATAAGACCGCGCCATCCAAAACGCGGATAATCGGTGATAGAAACACAGGGTGCAACCCAGCTTAACCCTGTTACAACCGTATTGCCGGCAATTTCGGCAGGAAGGAGTTGCAGGAAACTCTGAATTCCGTAAAAAATCCCAGCCGGCTGGTTGGCGGTAATGGTCACTTTTTTTGGAGTCACCAATAATTGATAACCCTCCGTGCCAATTTTCGAATCAGCTGTTTTATTCAGGCTGATCCGTATCGTTGCCGAACTCCCATTTATCAGCTGAACATGAAAACCAGTAGGGGTGGACAGTCTTTCGGTTAAATCTGCAAGTGCAGTTTTCAATTCCGGATTTTCATCCGAACTGATCGAAATATTGGCGGGCAAAGTAAAATGTCCCTCATTTTTAACCAGTTTTACCGGCTGTGGTATGATGGATATGTTATTCTGTGTAAATCCGGCAATGAAACTGAAAAGGGCTGCAAACAAGAGCGTAATTTGTTTCATGTTCTTTGATGAATTAAGATGGAGGGATGTTGAACCCGTTCTAACGTCTCAAAATTGCGGAATATGTACTATATTTTGAACTATAATTTTTCAGCCCGTGAACAACCTGCCCGTATTTTTTGAGTGGCCTGTTTAAATTCTTATTGCATGTTCATCTATAAACCCATCTTTATTTTTGTCTTTACGGTCTTTTTTATGCTGGCCAGTCTGGTGGGCATGGCCGGGAGTATTAAAAAGCAATATCCGGGAGACAGTGTCCTGAATATTATACCCAGACCGTTTTTGGCAAAACGATATCCTGGTACTTTTCATTTTAACCAGGAGACCGTCTTATGGATTTCGGAAAACGCTGACAGCAGCAGTTTTCGACCATTACGGGCATGTTTGTCCATGGTTTCTGAATTCTCATTGCCTGTAAAACATCAGGCCGCTTCAAATTATATCAGGTTAATAATTGACTCCTCCACGATAACTAATCCGGAAGGATATACGCTACTGGTGAACATGCAAAAGATAGTAATTACCGGACATGACGGAGCTGGTTTGTTTTATGGCCTGCAATCCCTAATACAACTGGCCAGTGCGGGAAAAAATGTTATTCCGGCCTGTTGGATCGAAGATCACCCTCGGTTTGCTTACCGGGGAATGCACCTGGATGTTTGCCGGCATTTTTTTTCTGTTGAAACGATTGAAAAATGGCTGGATATTCTTGCCTTATATAAGATCAACACCTTTCACTGGCATCTGACAGATGATCAGGGATGGCGGATAGAAATTAAAAGTTACCCTGAATTGCAAACGATTTCCGCGTATCGGAATGAAACCCTGATCGGTCACAAAAAAGAAATTCCGCACCTGTCTGATGGCAAGAGATATGGAGGATATTATACGCAGGACGAAGTGAGAATGGTTATCCGGTTTGCCACGGACCGGCATATTACCATCATACCGGAAATCGAAATGCCCGGGCATGCCATGGCAGCTTTAGCAGCTTATCCGATTCTAGGTTGTACCGGGGGCCCTTATCAAACGGCTACTTTCTGGGGTATATTCAGTGATGTGTACTGTGCGGGAAACGATTCAACGTTTATTTTTTTAGAGCGCGTACTCGATGAAGTGCTTGCGATGTTCCCATCGAAATACATTCATATTGGCGGCGACGAGTGTCCGAAACAGCGATGGCAGGATTGTGTGAAATGCCGAAAGCGCATGGCTGACGAACATTTAAAGAACGAAAATGAATTGCAGAGTTATTTTATAAAGCGAATCGAGAAATATCTGAACAGAAAAGGGCGGCAGATCATTGGCTGGGATGAAATCCTGGAAGGCGGACTCAGTCCGGGTGCTACGGTAATGAGTTGGACAGGAGAGAATGGAGGAATTGAAGCCGCAAAACAAAACCACGATGTTGTGATGACACCGGAAAAATATGTTTACCTGGATTATTATCAATCGTTGTATCCGGATGAACCCCTCGCCGGCGGAGGTTACCTGCCTTTGAATAAGATCTATGATTACGAACCGCTGCCGCCGATACTGAATGCAGCACAGACTAAATACATCATCGGTGTACAAGCGAATGTCTGGAGCGAGTATATGGACAATGAAGATAAAGCAGAGTACATGATTTTTCCCAGGATGTTGGCTCTTGCGGAAACCGGATGGTCTTCTAAAAAAAACAAAAACTATAATAATTTCCTGATTCGGTTACGAGGCCAGTATGGCCTTCTGAAAAAGATGAATATACATGCCGCCGAAGTTTTTGATGAGATCACTTATACTACCGGTAAAGGTTCAGATGGTAAAACCCGGCTGGAATTGCATTCAACCCTGCCGGAATGTATCATCCGTTATACAACTGATGGGAGGGTGCCTGGAAAAAATGATGTCATATACCATGATTTTCTGGACATAGACAAACCTGAAATCATTAAAGCATCGGTTTATAAAAATGGACAACCATATGGCAGGGTATTCGAAAAGAAATTTTTATACCATAAAGCCGTGGGAAAATCGGTAAAACTTGCTTTTCTGCCTACGGATAATTTTAATCCCGGGGAACCTTCTGCACTGGTAAATGGCGTAGAAGCGAGCAGCTTGTATAACGATGGCCAATGGTTTGGTTTCAGTGGGGTAAATCTGGAAGCTGTGATTGATTTAGGTAGTTTGCAAAACATACATACGATTGGAGCGAATTTTCTTAAATACCATTGGCAAAGAATGTGGGAACCGACAGACCTGAATTTTTGGGTATCAACGGATGGGGTCCGGTATACCCAGGTATATAGTCAACAGGATTTTCCAATAAATGGCATTAATGTGATTCAGGCTGAATTAAAAGAAACGAAGGCAAGGTATATAAAAGTAGTTGCCTTAAATAAGGGTATAATTCCCGCAGGGGAATATGGCGCCGGTGCCAATGCAGTATTAATGGTCGACGAAATCCTGGTTTACTAACGGGTTGTGGTTGCGGTATACACAGCCTGGAAAAAATGAACCAGGTTTTTATTTTTTATAGTCCATATATGCGCTGCATTGGCTTTAAAAGGATTGCCGATGGCTTTATTGGTCCCCTGATAAAATCCCGCCATTACTACCTTATCAAAAAAGTTACATGATAAGCCAAAAACAAGCTCAATGCATAAATATAGGGCTTATACCTGCGGTCATTTTTAAAATCGAACAGGATCAGGAACACCAGGATCAAGTCAGTAATCAGAAAAGTGATCAGGTCTGCGTTAAATGCACTCTGATGAAACCAGTTGGATAATAATCTGCTGAGGGTTGGGTCAATAAAAATTAAGGTGGTGGCAATCATATACCGCATATGCAACGGTGTTGTTTTGATATTGGCGATGGCGAGTGAATAAAAAGTTACCAACAGCAGGACATCGCAAATTGAATGAAAATGCCTGGCCAGCATATGTTTTAGAATTCCGGAAAAAGAATTCCCGTCAGCGGTTCCGGTAAACCCTTTTTGCCACATCAATACAAATGAAAGCACCATCAAAGGCACTAAAACGTACGTGCATCTTCCGACCAACCGGTGTGTATTGAATTTGTCATATCGGATAAGGAGGGGTTGTGTGATAACGACGCAGCACCACAAAAAAAGGATAAATGCGTGAAAATGAACAACCGGGGTTGTTTCTGCATTGAATTCCGGGATTAGTCCGAAATAGGTTTGATAAAAGCCGCCAAATACGAGGATTAATAATAACAGGAAAAAATAGCCTAAGTTTTTGTAACCAGACTCCATATGGCAGGTTTAAGGGGTTTGTTTAAATGTACAGAACATTCTGTTGATGCCGGCGAAGTCACAAATGAAAAATATTCAATGTTGTCCGCCAGACAACCATCCGGCCCCTTTCAGGAATTCGGTCAGGCGCGGATCTTTCGCGGAGAGGGGAGGCAGCCACAAATCAACCATTCTTTCCCGGTTCCACCATCTGCGTTCCGGGTTTCCGGGTTCTGCAAAACGATAACGATACAAAACTGCCCGTATATAACGGGGAGGCTTATCCGGAAATGGATTATCGGCGAACAGTCCAAGTATCCCGGGATCGTTGTGCAGGAGTTTCCAAACGAGGTTTAACGTCCAGGGATATTCTTCAGGAGATGACATTGCGGCGAACCACATCTGCCAGTCAAGCCGCAATTGATAAGGTGCGATCTGCGGGGAACTTTTATCAAGGGCTACCGGCAACCCTTTGTAAGGATAAGGTTTCCAGTTCGCTTTATCGTCGGGAGTTTCATCCATTGTTCCTTCGAATACCACATTCATTCGCTCTCTTCCCACCGATCCAAAGGCACCATAAGTATTGACCAGGTCGAGGCGATTGAAGGAAGTGTTCATGATCTGTCCGGGCGATAACATATTGATCACGGGCTGAATACTAAGCAGGGCAATGAGAATAGCAATCGTCCAGGCGGTTGCCAGCATCGGGCGGGAAGGAATTGCAAACCTGGCTGCATATTCAGCCCGGCGAACGAGTGACCGGGGAAGAAACTTCGACCAGAAACCATCATCGAAACAGGCGAGGGCAGGTATAATGGTAAGCCAGTTGAGAAAGGAGAGGTTGCCACTCAGAATAAGGATAAGTTGTAAAGCCACTATGATGGATCCTGCAATATGACGGGCAATGCGGGGCCAGAAGGCGAAAAAACGGTGCAACGAGTTCGGCCAGGAAATTGAACCAGACGCCGGCTTTTAAAATAGCGCGTGGCAGAAAATGAAACCAGCGACTCAGCGGACCGGTTATGGGCTGGGTTTCGAAATGATAATAGAGTGCAGTCCCATTGCGCCAGACCTCATCCCCGCGAATCTTGATTAGTCCGGCTCCGAGCATGATACGGAAAACGAGCCAGCGGAAGAGAATAATCAAAGGAAATGGAGGAGGCCTTTTCGGAAATGGACGCATATCCAGCAGTGGGCATAGGAAAATAGCCAGGAAACCTGTTTCGAGAAGCTGGATTTCCCAACCATAACCATACCAGTCCTGACCAACATGTACGAAACTCATATACAGAAACCATAGAACGGCTAGCAATGGTGCATTGGCGAAACCAGACACCACTACGCAGGAAAGCAGGAATCCTGTCCAGGCTGCGGTTAACAGGTCACTATCAGAATGACCGAACCAAAATATTGATGGGATGCGGAAAAAACCAGCAGTTCGGGATCCGAACACATCGGTTGCGTTCTTCAGGAAAATTCCGACGGGAAGAAGTCCGTGTTCACCAATCAATGGAATAATCTGATGGATCGCTACGAGAAAAGCCACAGCATAAACCAATCCGAGCAATCGGAGAATGAGAAAACGGGTAAGCCAGTAGGTCGGTCGGGAAGACTGCATTTGGCAACAGTTCAGGATGAATTATCCGTTTACCCAAACAAAGGTATACCAACCGTCAAAGATTTAATTCGATAAAAAAGAGAAGAAGTTCAAGGGTGCCGATTTTAGTCTTTCCAGAATGTTTTAATCTCAATGGGAGCTAGTTGCCATTCGCTTTTTTCGTTCTTTTTGTTTTTGTACAGATCGTACAGGGATCTAGAACATTCAACCCTTATTTTTACCTTTTTTGTACTTGATATATTGAAGGGATCTTTTGTTTCCAAAATTGCCTGAAAATTACCGGCGGGAGCCAGTTTGAATAACTCCTCGTTTAGTTTTTCCAAAGCATCTACCGGGCTGCCCGGATCGTCTGTTCTGCTCGTTATTATGGTGAACTGACCTTCATTTCCTACAGATGGTTCAAAGAAAAAAAGAAGCGCAGTGTCGTTAAGGATACTGTTTCCAAAGGAAGCATATTTAGAATAGGCATCGAATTGTTTTTTCTCTGTGTGGTATTTTAAAGGATGTTCCTGGTGTAAAACATTTAACCTGGCCGTGTCAAACCGATACCAGTGGTTTCCGGAATGGATGATACCCTGATTCGGAAAGATTAATCCGCCTGTATTTACACGCCTTTTATCTTTAATAATAAAAACGTCTATGGTCGATTCCTCAAACCCGTTAATAGATTGAACAATGCTTTTAAATGCCCAGTCTTTCTTCAGATTTTCCATATCGGCGGGATTGTCCAGATAGAACCAAAACTGCTGCAGGCTGTCCTGGATTTTATGGTCATACCCCTGTCCAATTCCGATAATCGTATAGGAACTGTCGAAATCAATATTATTAAACAAATCAAATTTCTGTGCGAATACGGAAAGATGACAGATCAGTCCGGTTACCAATAAAGAAATTTTCATTTTCAAGGGTAGTGCTTATTGAATTTATTCAAAAATCATAACTAGCGATACACTATTCTATATCTGTAAATATCGTGGAAAGCGGATGATATTGGGACAAAAGGAAATAATCTTCAGAATAAATGAAGATAGTATTTCCATGATTCATTGATTAAAGAAGAAAATGAATAGTTTTAGAAAGGAGAACCTCCGGTGAATGGAATAAAAAAGCATTTGAAAATAAATTATAAGATCATACTGGCATTTGCGGCTATTTATATTATCTGGGGCACCACTTACCTGGCCATTAAAATCGGTTTGGAAAGTATGCCGCCATTTATGATGGCTGCAATTCGTTATCTGATTGCCGGATTAATTCTGCTGGGTTTATGTATCCTGAAAGGGGAATCCGTCTTTTCAGGAAACATATATGGTAAAATGATCCTTGGGGCCTTTATGCTTACGCTCGGCCAGGCAGTATTGTTTTGGGCGGAAAAATATATTTCTTCGGGATTAACCGCCGTGTTTGGTTCCACCCTACCCATTTTTTATATTATTGCAGACAGGCGAAACTGGAAGAATTATTTCCGGAATAAAATAACACTTGCCAGTATAATGCTGGGATTGTTTGGCATTCTTATTCTTTTTATCAATCCTTCAGAGCACACTGAGCCGGAATACTCTGCCGGAATGACCATCCTGGCTTCTGTTGTATGTGTTGGATCCTGTTTCTGTTGGGCGACCGGTTCTTTGTACTATAAATACCAACAGAAATCCGGGTCCCTGTTCGAGAACGTGGGCTGGCAGTTAATGGGTGGAACGGTCAGTTGTGTAATTGTGAGTGCAGGAACGGGGGAATGGAATCATTTTTCCTTTCACCATGTCACCCTGCACGCGTGGCTGGCGACGGTGTACCTTGCTATCGCGGGTTCCATTATTGCATTCATAGCTTTATATTGGCTGTTGGGCAAACGTCCGGCACCTGTCGTGGGCACCTATGCTTATATCAATCCGGTCATTGCAGTAATCCTGGGTTATTTTATCGCAAATGAAAAAATAACCGGTCTGCAAATTTCCGGAATGATCGTCATCCTCTTTGCGGCTTGGCTCGCAAACAATGTGAAATTTAAAACCGGGGATGCCGGATAATTCCTCCGGATCTGCAGATAAATACCAGAATGAAATTCGTGATGTTTATGCGAGTTGATGGATATAATCAGCACTCGGCTTGAACGTGGGCAATTTCATTTCTACAAAGAAATTTTGAACGCCACCGGTTTTCGCACTGACAAAAAATTCCTTCCAGTCAATAATACCCTGGCCGATGGGGACCTCTTTTTTTTCGGGTGTCCAGTCTGACAAATGCGAAGAAATAAATCTTCCGGGATATTTGGTGAAATAAGTGGATGCCTTAAAACCGAGATTGATAACTTCCGTTTGGAATTGCATCTGAACCAGGGCCGGATCGAGACGGCCCATTAAAGCGTCATAGATAAGCCGTCCCTCTAAAACTGCAAATTCCATTTCATGATTATGATATCCTGTTTTCATGCCAGCTTTTTTTATTTTCTCCGCGATTTTATTCAGGGTGTCACAGGAGGCTAAATAATCATTGAGGGTGGCGTCTTTTTTTAGCCAGAACGAGGAGCAGACCATTTGAGATAATCCCAGCTCCTGTGCAAATTCAATCCGATCGTCGAGTTTGTCCTTCATTTCATCAAAAGTAAAATGGCAACTGGGGCAGATTAATCCCGCATCTATAATGATTTTTTTCATATCGGGAGTCTTCATTCCTGCCAGCGGACCAAAACCGGAATCTAAGTAACCGGCAGGGGAACACATTTCCACTTGCTGGTAACCCATGCCCGACATCATTTTCAGCGTTCCGGGAAAATCGGCAACAAGAATATCTTTGATGGCGTATGACTGAAATCCAATGGGCATATTCAGGAACCGGGCTTCCGCAAATAAAGATGAAGGTATTTGTGACAATACGATTGCCGCGGTGAATCCTTTAGCGCCATGACCGATAAAATTCCTCCTGTTTAATTTTTTCATGGTATACAATGATTTTATGAAGAATGAATATTACATGGAAGCCAGATCCCATCCCTGCCGGTATTCCCTGCCCAGGTATTTATTGGCTTCCGGTACATTGGTAATTTTGGAATTCACCGGATCATATTTTAACAAGCGGCCGGTTCTCAGGGCAACGGCATATAAATTTACCGCTTCCGTAATATGTTCTGCTTCACGGAAATTACCTGGATATTGCTTGCCACTGATACAGGCGTCAATGAACAGTTGTAGTTGTGCAGCAGTTCTTTCGTCCCGGTTTTGATTCTCCTTTGTAGCACCTGCCGGGGCTTCCATTTTTTTACCTGAGATGATTTGCGGGTCCTGAACATTTGGTCCCGTAAGTATTTTCCCTTTATCTCCAACAAACATAATCCCTTCCCCGGGTAGTTCTTTATTTTCTTCAATCATTTCCGTGGGGATGGCCGGCCGCATTCCACCATCGTACCAGCAAAGATCAACCGCCGGTCTGGTTCCCTTCGCCGGATATTTGAAGCGCATGGAGCAGGCCATGGGGAAGGAAAAATTATTACTGATCTGAAATGGAACAGCATCATGCATGCCGATAACATGACTCAGGTTTGGCTCAATAACAGTAGGGCCTTCCAACTGTAAGGCATTAAATACGGTCCACAGACTATAGTGACCCATATCGGCCATGGATCCGCCACCGAAATCATACCAGCCCCGGAAAACCATATTGGTGTAATTGGGTGAATAGGGCCGGTCAGATTCCGGACCCAGCCAGAGATTCCAGTCAAAGCCATTGGGAACAGGTGGTGTATCCGCCGGAAGGGTTGGATATTGGGGCCATACCGGACGGTTTGTCCAGTTATGTACTTCCGTGAGGGTTCCAATGGCGCCGGCATTTATCCAGGCCATCACTGTATCCATGGGGCCATTTGCATCCCAGGGCATCAGGTGGGTAATTACATTACTTTTCCGGGCCATTTCAATAACCTGTTTTCCTTCCAGAAGCCGGTTTGATAGCGGTTTGTGTACAATAACATGTTTTCCTTTTTTTATGGCTGCCATGGAAATAATTCCATGGAGATGATCGGGCGTCATGATCTTTACTGCATTAAGATCTTTTTCTTTCTGGAAAAGTTCCCGGAAATCAGCATAGGCATTGCAGCCTTTCAGTTTAAGTTCGGGATGCACATTTGAATAGAAATTATCTACAATAGATTTTCCGCTGTCCCTTCCGCCGGGAATAGTATTGTCCCCTCCGGGTTCCCAGTCTGACTTTTGAATGGCTTTCCGGATTTCGTTTTTCAGTCCGTCCGTGGACCAGTCTTTATAACCAATGGCTTCTTTATTGGGATCGCAGACCGCAATGACCCTGAACTGTGTATTTGCCAAAAGGGGAAGCATTTCCCGAATACCCTCCGTACCGGTACCGATATATGCCAGGGTAATCTTATCACTGGGAGCGATATGATTTTTTCCACCCAATACATGGCGGGGTACGATGGTAAAGGTAAGCGCCGAAGCAGCAACGACTTCAACAAATTTCCGGCGGTTAATGGAACTGGTCATACCGGCTGGTTCCAGGGAATAAACGGGATTTTTTTCCGTCGGATTTGCAGACTGGTCAGTTTCTTTTTTCATATAACCATTTTTAAGATGAGCAATCAGGATATTGAAAATACTTCATTTTCACCGATGTTCCCCGGCAGAAATATATTTGGATTCCGGTTTGGTACAGACTGAAGCTGTGCGGGAAAGGCGGATTTGTTTAAGAAACCCGGTATATTTATAATCACGATTCCGGCCGGTTAGTAAAGGCAAAATACGATTCCCCATGAACGATTTATCGACACAGCATCAGCTCATCTCCCGTCTATTTAAATGGCCCGAAACGAAGGTGGAATGGGAGCAATACAAATTGTCCAAAGAACAATTGGACATGTTTGAAGAGTGTGGTTATATCAGTAATGTAAAACTTCTGGAAGAATGGCAGGTAGAGAAATTAAACCAGGAGCTCGCGGAAATTGCGGACCCGGCGCATCCGGCGCACGCATTGTTTTATGAGTTCCATAGTAACGAATCGGCAGATCCGAATGCAGTTTTATTCCACGCCCTGGGTGCATGGCGAATATCGACTGGTTTTCACGACACCATCTGGAACCCTGCATTCGTAATGGCTTCAAGCCAGATATTGGGGAACAAAGCCATCCGCTTCTGGCATGACCAGTTATTTTGCAAACCTGCTTTTCATGGCGGAGTAGTGGCCTGGCATCAGGATTACTCATATTGGACAAGAACTGTTCCTCTGCAACACCTCACCTGCTGGATCGGACTTGATGATGCAACTACAGAAAATGGCTGTTTATATTACGTGCCGAAAAGTCATCGCTGGGGTTTGCTGAAAAAACCTGATTTAGCAGGCGATATGGATGGCCTGATGAAATTTCTCAGCGAAGAACAGAAAGCAGAATTCAAACCTGTACCCATTGAATTGAAAAAAGGGTTTGCAACATTTCATCATCCGCTGATGGTGCATGGATCATTTGCAAATAAATCTCCAAAATCCCGGCGTGCCTTTGTTTTGAATGTGTTTACAGATGGCACGGAATCCAACTCGGATGATGTATTACTGAACGGGGTCCCCCCGATAAAAAAAGGGAGTAAAATGGAAGGCCGGTTTTTCCCTTTAATTTTTACACCGGCTTAAAAAGCAAACCATGATAAAATTATTCATGATCCTTTATATTTGCATAGCCGCATATAGTGGTTTTACACAACCGTTTCCGCCAGTTAACAAAAATGCTTCCCCCGAAGCCGGTTCCCTGCTTCGATATCTCTACGGAATAAGCGGAAATCACATTCTTTCCGGTCAGCATAATTATAATCAGGAGATGGACCGGTATTCGGACAGTGCTAAAAAAATCACGGGAAAATATCCTGCGGTTTGGGGAACTGATTTCATCTGGAATGGTAAAAAAGACAATGGTCAGGCGATTGTAGAAGAATCAATAAAAAAATGGAAGGCGGGATACTTCATAACACTGATGTGGCACCAGGGAAGACCCATCGATGATCCGCCATTTGGATGGAAGGAAAGCATTCAGGGGAAATTAACGGATGCCCAATGGAACGAACTGATTACTCCCGGAACAGCACTAAACATGAGATGGCTCTCCCAGATTGATTCCATTGCATTCTACCTGAAAGAGCTGCGCGATGCCCATGTTCCGGTTTTATGGAGACCATACCATGAAATGAACGGTGTGTGGTTCTGGTGGGGAAACAGGAAGGGTGATAATGGCATCGCCCGTCTATGGAAGCTGATGTACGACCGATACACCAACTATCATAAACTCAATAACCTGATATGGGTTTGGGGTGCAAACGGAGTCCGCGATCTACCGGAAGATCAGGCTTTTGACTACCGGGACTTCTATCCGGGCCCGGAATATGTTGACATCCTTGGCGCTGATATATATCATTTCGACTATGAACAAAGAGATTATAACGAATTACTGGACTTGGCAAATGGGAAAATAATCGCATTAACGGAAACCGGGGAATTACCCAACCTCCAGATACTGAAGGCACAGCCCAAATGGGCCTGGTTCCTGGTTTGGAGCAGCTGGTTATGGACCGATAATACGCCGGAACGGGTCAGGGAAGTTTACCTGCGGCCGGAAACCATATCCCATGAAGACGCCAGGCTTTCCAGATAAAAATACGGTTGATGGCTTTCACTAATAAGCCGGTAAAATATAGTTGTCAAACAGTAGTCGACTGTAAGGAAATATTGGTTAGATTAGGTGCCGTTTAAGATAGAGAAAACCAGTCCGGGTTTTACTTTTACCTGCGAAAAATAAAACGTCTGATATGCCAATTTTTATGGACAGGCATGATGTATCGGAAGCCGTAACGGCTGAGACCGTGGCCCAGCTGCACCAGCAGGATTTAAAGGTGCAGGATAAATTCGGATGCCGGGGGCTTACTTATTGGTTTGACGATCTGCGAAAAACGGCATTCTGTTTAATAGAAGCCCCGGACATGAAAACACTTCAGAAAATGCATCTGGAGGCGCACGGGGATGTTCCCAACCAGATCATAGAAGTGGAGACCTCTATCGTGGAATCTTTTCTGGGGCGGATTCAGGATCCTGTAAAAGCGAAAAACACAGCTTTAAATATCATCAATGATCCGGCATTCCGGACCCTGATGGTCATTTCAGTGAGCCGCCTGGAACCTGAAAAAAAAGACGGGGCGGTCTACCGTAAGGCTGCATTAAATTTTCAAAAAGATATCCGAAAAATAATTACCTCCCAGAAAGGAACAACCGTAAAACAATCGGACGACAGCTGGCTCGTTTCTTTTAAATCGGTAACCCGGGCAGTGCACGCGGCGAAAGATATCCATGCGCTGCATACTGTGTTTAGCAAGCAAAAGAAGGAGCATAAAAGTGTTTTAAAAATTGCCCTGAATACCGGA
Organism: uncultured Bacteroidota bacterium; assembly: GCA_963766585.1. Taxonomy (GTDB): domain Bacteria; phylum Bacteroidota; class Bacteroidia; order Chitinophagales; family Chitinophagaceae; genus Puia. The sequence continues at coordinate 1,626,660 of CAVYAV010000003.1, read as the reverse complement.
GTTCCGGTTACTGAAAAACCTTCTATTTTCGAGGATACGATTAAGCTTGCGGAAAGAATGTGCGGGATCGTGAAAGGTGGCATCATCCTGTCAGCAGAAGTAAGGGATTTGTATAAAAGTGAAAACGCTAACACAATCATTTCAGGAAAAAATATCCGCGCGCTTTCCCCAGCTGATGAGAAATTCATTTCCCTGTTAATGGACTATAATGATAAGGCCTGGAATAATGCTAATTTCAAAGCCGTGGATTTTATCCGGCCTTCAGGTTGCAGTAAATCGCAACTTTACCGCAAGATGATTTCGCTTACCGGGCAATCTCCCAACGCGTTTATCAAAGAATACCGTTTGAAGGAGGCCCTGAAACTTTTCAGGAACAGCAGCCTCAATATATCTGAAGTCGCATTCGAAACCGGTTTCAGCAGTCCTTCCTATTTTTCCACCTGTTTTCAGAAACGATTTGGTTATCCACCCTCAGATTATCTCACCGCACAGAGTGCCTGATCATTGTTCTCCGGGAATTGGCCATTTGGATCAAAATTGCATGTATTTGGTCCAAATCTTAAAGGCTTCAGACTTACCATGAGGTAACTTTATTTTCAATTAAAATATTTACCATGTCAACCATGCCATTAAAACCGGATGCCGCTGCCATTGAGGAACTCTCTGGTAAAATCAGTGGCCAGATTATCCTGCCAAGGGATAAAGAGTACGATGAGGTGCGTAAAGTATACAACGCGATGATCAATAAATACCCCGCGATCATTATAAAGTGCAGGGATGTTGCCGATGTTGTCGCGGCCGTACATTTTGGCCGTGAGAATAAATTGCCGGTTGCCGTTCGCGGCGGCGGGCACAACGGCGGAGGCCTGGGTCTTTGTGATGAAGGACTGGTGATTGATTTGTCCGGTATTAAATTCGTTCGGGTGAATGCTGCCGATAACACTGTGTGGGTGGGTGGTGGAAATCTATGGAGAGAAGTGGATCATGCAACCCATGCATATGGGCTGGCCGTTCCCGCAGGAATTATTTCTTCTACCGGGGTCGGAGGTCTTACGCTTGGCGGAGGTGTGGGACATCTTTCGAGAAAATACGGACTCACCATTGACAATTTATTGGAGGCGGATATGGTCCTGGCAGATGGAACTATCGTTACGGTAAATGAAAAACAGCACTCTGACCTGTTCTGGGCTATCCGGGGTGGTGGCGGGAATTTCGGTATTGTCACATCTTTTAAGTTTCAGGCCCACCCGGTTAAAACCGTTTATGGAGGTCCTACATTCTGGCCTATTGAAAAGACAAATGAGATTATGGAATGGTACCATTCGTTCATTCATCAGGCGCCAGAAGAACTGAATGGTTTTATAGCAACCCTCGTTGTTCCTGGTCCTCCTTTTCCGGAGGAACTTCATAAAAAACAATTTTGCGGAATCGTATGGTGTTACGTGGGTGACCCGGCCAAAGCGGAAGAAATATTTAAACCGGTAATGGCTAAGAATCCGGTATTTGCCCATGTGGGAGAAATGCCTTATCCGGCCATACAACAATTATTTGATGGCATGCTTCCTCCAGGTTTACAATGGTACTGGAGAGCCGACTTTTTTAATGAGCTGGGACCCGAAATAAGGAATACACATCTGAAATTCGGATCTAAAATTCCAACGCCACTTTCCCAGATGCATCTGTACCCGCTCAGCGGAGCTGCTGCCCGGGTTTCAAAAGACAAAACCGCCTGGGCCTACCGGGATGCGAAATATGCCGGTGTAATTGTGGGTGTAGACCCTGATCCTGCCAACGCAGAAAAAATTACCAACTGGTGTAAGGAGTATTGGGAATCATTGCACCCATATTCCGCCGGGGGGGCTTACCTGAACTTCATTATGAATGAAGGTCAGGAACGAGTGAAAGCCAGCTACAAAGAGAATTATGGCAGGTTAACGAAAATTAAAGGCATATATGATCCGGAAAATTTCTTCCGTATCAACCAAAATATTTTACCGAATGAAGTCATCTGAGAATATGTTAAATGGAAAGCAATATTCTCCGTTAGGCGATACAGATGAGATTTTGGAAACGATCCGAAGCGGGGCGGTGCAGATGGATGACTGCAGTGATTTTAAAGGAATGGCTGAACTGCTTTTGCGTTCCCGGAAACGGGAAGCGCTTATAGAGGAGGCACTTGAGAAAGTGAGGGTGAGTACCCTGGCGATGCGTAAGAGTGAGCAGCTGCCGGAAACTGCTGAAGTATTATTTGATCAGTTTGGATTACTCGGGGAGATCCCCGACCGGATGAGTATCGGAATTATTGATGAGGATACCCAAATGGTTAAACTCTGGGTTACAGACCAGCACGGAAACCAGCTCAATCATGTATTCTATTTTTCGCTGGCAGAACCAACCAGCATTGCCAAAATTTACAAAGCCTGGGGGCAAAAGCAGGAATCGATAATCGTTGACCTGACCGGTAGTGAACTGGAAACGTGGCTGCAGTTTGTAAAGCAGGTGGCCAGACTTCCGATTGATGAAAGTCAGATTCATGGACGGAGAGTGCAGCAGGCCGCTTTTTTCAGCCAGGGTTTTTTACTCATCACCACACATGAGCCGATTACCCCGGATATGTTACAGCTCCTGGTCAGGTTTGCCAGGGTCTATGACCTGATCTACACCCGTTTTCTGGATCTGCAGATGGCCGAAGACCGGGCTAAAGAATCTTTTGAGGCAAAACAGCGGATTGAAGCCACCCTCAATGAACTCAGGGCTACCCAGGCGCAATTGATTCAATCTGAAAAAATGGCGTCACTTGGTGAACTCACAGCGGGGATAGCCCATGAAATTCAAAACCCGTTGAATTTTGTCAATAATTTTTCTGAGGTCAATGAAGAACTGATTGCTGAAATCAAGCAGGCCATCGAAAAAGGAAATTCTGCCGAAGCCCAATCGCTTGCCGATGCAATCGCTGAGAATGAGAAAAAAATAAATTCTCATGGCCGGCGGGCGGATGCCATCGTAAAAATCATGATGCAGCATTCGAAACGAAGTACCGGAAGGAAAACATCCACGGATATCAATGCGCTTGCGGAAGAATTTCTGCAGCTTGCCTATAACGGTATACGTGCTAAAGACAATTCCTTCCAGGCGGACCTGAACTACGATTTTGATCCGGCAGCAGGAAAAATAGATGTCTATCCGCAGGACCTGGGGATGGTATTTCTGAACCTTTTCAACAATGCATTTTACGCCTTGTCAGAGAAAAAAAGCAAAGGAGTCGAAGAATATCGACCGGTTATTTCTGTAAGTACAAAAAAGAAGCGCAATACCCTGGAGATACATGTACTGGATAATGGTGACGGAGTCTCCGAAAAATTCAAAACTAAAATTTTCCAGCCTTTCTTTACCACCAAACCTGCCGGTGAAGGAATCGGATTGGGATTATCATTAAGTTATGACGTTGTAAAAATGCATGGCGGAGAACTTAAATTGAGGAACAGACCACAACAAGGAGCTGAATTTATACTGCAATTACCATTGAAGTCGGAAAATTAAATTACGGAGTTCATTTTAACATACCCCGCAGAATCATGATCTGCAGGGTTTTTATTTTTTCCACCAGCGGTCAATTGGTAATATGAGATAGCGGTAGGTTACTACTTACAATTCTGACTGATTTGCGAATACGGGGTGTCCGTTGCCGTTGGCAAAGAATTTTATCAATCCTTCAAGAAATATTATATTCGGTTAAATTAATTCCTGCCTTGCCGATATATATGGATATTCATGAGGTACCGGGTATAGAGGCCCTGGATGCGGCGAATGCCCATCAGAAAGATATGCTGATACAGCATGAATATCAGTGTAAATGCATGACCTATTGGATAGATGAACCCCGCGGGGTGGTTTTTTGCCTGATAGAGGCGCCGGATAAATCGGTTGTAGAAGAAATGCATAAGAATTCCCACGGTTTAATACCCCATAAAATCATAGATGTTAACAATGACGTGGTAGAGAGTTTTCTCGGAAGAATTCATGATCCGGAAGAAGCGGTCATTTTAAATGCGGGTTTAAAAGTTTTCAGCGATTCTGCTTTTCGGTTTCTCCTGGTAACGGATAATACAGATCCTGTTTTACTGCAGTATACACTGGGGTCTGCCAGGGCCAATGAGTTGCTGCAAAAACAAAATATCGTGATCAGGAAGGCAGTTTCTAAACATGGTGGCCGGGAAGCAGAGCATGCCGGAAAAGGATTTATCGTTTCGTTTTCCTCGGCTGTCAAAGCCATTTCCTGTGCATTGGAAATGCAAAATAACCTTGCAAGCTCCGACAGGGCCAGCACCGGATTTAAAATTGGAATAAATGCCGGGGATCCGGTTTCAAAAAGCGACCGTTTATTTGGAGATACCATACAACTCGCGAGACAATTGTGTACGATTGCCGGTACAGATCAGATTATCGTCTCCAATGTGGTAAAGGATCTTCTGGCCAGGGACTATTTTCAAACTGAACAAACAAATTTGATCGGCCCGACATCCCAGGATGAAACGCTGATCGGAAGCCTCTTTGGCCGGCTTGAGGAAAACTGGCAGGATCCGGATTTTGGGATAACGCAGTTTTGTAAAAAAATGGCGATGAGTAAGTCCCAGTTATACAGAAAAACTATGTCGCTCTGGGGTCTGTCGCCTAATCAGTTGTTAAAAGAGTTCAGGCTGGATAAGGCCCGTGAACTATTGAAAACGCATCAGAATAATATTTCCCAAACAACCTTTGATTCGGGGTTTACCAGCCCATCTTATTTCACGAAATGCTTTAAGAAGAAGTTTGGCCTTCTCCCGGCCAACTATCTTGGGTCGCTTCAATCCTGATACATCACTGGGTCAAATTTGCCATTTATTGAACGATTTGTTATAGCACACGGCGGTTATCTCTTCTATATTTAAGTATTCTTAAAACCAAAAAAAAAGTCATGAAAAAAATTACAAAACAGCTTGTCGTATGCCTGCTGTCCTCACTCTTGTTAAGTATTACTGCTATGGCTCAGACCACACAGACATCTGATAACTCCAAAAACACAAAAGAAATGCACACTTATGTAATTGAAAGAAACATTCCGGGGGCGGGCGAATTCAGTGCCGCAAAATTGAAAACCATTTCCCAGACTTCCTGTGCTGTTCTGAAGGAAATGGGTCCCGGAATCCAGTGGCTCCAGAGTTACGTCACAGACAATAAGATATTTTGTGTTTATAAGGCAGAGAATATCGAAATGCTGAAGGAGCATGCTCAAAAAGGCGGTTTTCCGATTAATGCAGTATATGAAGTTGAAAATATTATCAGTCCGGCAACAGCGAATTGATCCGGTGTTCGTGAACTGGCCGGTTATATACTCTGACTGGCCAGTTTTTTGATTTCCGGGGAAATCAGGATTCCAGGTTATAAGAAGTTTCAACAGGAACACCCTTAACCAGGGTTTGATAAACGACACAATATCTTTCGGTCAGTTTTGACAGACTGGCAATTTGTTCCGGTGTGCTGTTCGTGTTTAAATTAAATAGCAGCCGGATAGCGGTAAAACCTACAGGAGCATCCTTGGAAACGCCCAGGGTACCCCTGAAATCCAAATCCCCTTCCGCTTTCACTATTCCATTTTTTATTTCCATGCCAATGGCTGTGGCAACAGCAGTTAAAGTGACACCGGCACAGGCTACCAGTGCTTCCAGAAGAAGGTCTCCTGAACACGCGAGCATCCCGGTACCTCCGGTTGCAGGATGCAGCCCCGCTTCGATGATTGCCTGGTGGGTTTGAATTTTACAGGAAACCCCTTCGCCTATTTTCCCCTCAGCTTTTAATGTAATCAACGCAGAAGCGGGTTCAGCCCTGTATTTCTCTTTCAGTGGTGCCTGTACATTTTTTAAGTCTGCTCCATTCATATTAAGGAATTTAGTTTTTTTGCGTAAAAAAGGATCAAAATCAAAATTAGGAATGTTATTCGGACAGTTTGCACCTGTTATTTCTATATTTGAAAGTGCTTTTCAGCTATCCGGACGATTCTGGATTTTAAGCTTAACAGCGATGATCAGACCTCTGTTTTATATTATAAGGACCCTTTTGCTGACCAGCCTGTTTGTAAGCACCTTTTTCTTTGCTAAATCAAATGATTCCAGGTGGCGGAATGAAAAGGATACCATTCCATTTTACGATGCCTCCCATTTTTTAATTCATGCGGGTCCGCGCAACTATGATTCTGCAAATTATGCGATTATCTGTTTGTACAGGCCGTCTTCTCTTCCCGGAGAAAACCTTTGGTTTGCTGTAGTCGCCGATGATGAGGAAATTGCCCGGATCAGTGAATCAAACAGATGGCTGGTGAAAATTCCACGGGAAGGAAGAATTAAAATAGAATGCAGGTACAATAGTGTATCGGCAGTAGATCTGGATATTCATTTTGGACAAACTTATTATATCCGGGTAGAAGGGGCACTTTCCGGAAACAAGGTAACTGCAAAACTTTTTAGCGTGGACAATCAGTTGGGCATGGAAGAAAATAAAAAAGAAGTATGGAAAGATCATTACCTGGATTATCCCTGGCCGGAGGAAATTTTTCACATCCATATGATGCAGAATATCAAATACGAGCCAAGATACGTTTCGAATATGACAGACTCTATCCCATTTTTTGAAGGGAAATTCCTGCCTCCAGCATCAACCCGGTTTTATTATTATTTGCCCAGTTCGGAACCCTATCAACTGCCCCATTTTCACTTTGTATATGTAAACTGGTTATTGTCCAGAACTTATTACAATGAAATAAACCTTTACCGGGACGATCATAAAATTTTCGATTCTGTTGATGACCTGGAAAATTATATCAAAAGCAGCATAAAAGATGGTAAGCGCTTAACCGCGGGTAATAAGGATACACTTATATCCCTGAATTTTGAAGTGATACCGGAATTTGAGGAAATGACTGCCGGGTATTTTGCTGAAATAAAACAGGAAAAAAAAGACCGGAACGGGAATAGTTTTACAGAACTCCGCAAGGAATTTGTTATTTATCGTTTTAAACGGACCAAGGATAGTAAAAAGCTATTTCCTTTAATTGGGAGAATGCATGGAGTTGTCGTACTGGTCTCAGAATCCGGGTTGCCAGAGGAGTTACACAATAAAGAAGAACTGAAAGCGGAGGCCCTGGAATTTTGCAGAGGAATTTCATTCTAAAAAAAACTTATCCGGAAACGGTTTCACGATATATGGGCTTCCTCAATTAGGACTTTAAAGCGGGGTTCATTTCTAAGGGAATCGTAATCCGGATCCTGTGCTATCCACTTTTTGTTACCATATCCTTTTCGGAAAGCCAGTTCCAGCAGAGAAAGGGCTTTTTCAGTATTCCCGTCTTTTGCGAACGAGCAGGCTGAATTAATTAGCACTCCGGCATCCTCAGGGTATATTTCCAGGGCCCGGTTTATCCAATCGAATGCCTCCTGGCGCTCACCGAGATCGAGCAGATATCCGGCACCCAGGGATAAGGCTCTTCTATCGGTTGGATTTATCTTAAGCTGCTTCCTTGTTTTCATAATTCCTTCCTTTGCAACCGCATGGTTTTCATCTTTTCCGAGTATATGTAAGGATTGGGCAAGCAGCAGAACGCTTTGATAATCTTCCAGGCGGGCCTGGGATGCCTTCAGAAACATTTCTGCAGACTGCTCAATCCTCCCTTCTGCAAAGCAGGTACGGCCATATAAATAATAAGCGTCATATGAATTTGAATTCAACCGGATGGCCTCTCTAAACTCCTCTTCCGCTTCCTCATACCTGTTACCGAGAAAAAGTACATATCCGCGGGAGGAATGGCTTTCCGCCATATGGGGTTGTAAGGCTAGTGCTTTCTGACTGTTGGTTTCTGCTTTCTGCAAATCATCTTCTTTTCCGCCCTCCCATTCATAAAGCCAGGAATGAACATCGGCGAGACCGGAGTAGGCAAAAGCATAATCTGCGTCCAGCTGAATCGCCTTCTCAAACATTTCCCGGGCTTCCACCAGCGCAATTTTGTGGAAGAGCTGGCGACCCTTCAGGAAATATTCATAGGCTTCAATAACAGTTTCGGGCCGCCGGATTACTTCTTTTTCTTCATTGGTTAAAAAGCCTTTTAACGCGGTGGCGACATTCCGGGCAATGTCATCCTGTATGGAAAATATATCCTCCAGTTCGCGGTCATACCGGTTAGACCAGAGGTGCGAACCATCGGCTACCCGTATCAGTTGAATAGTAATCCGTAAACGGTTCCCTGATTTTCTTACGCTGCCCTCCAGCAGGGTGTTGACATCGAGCGATTTTCCAATTTCCCGTACGTCATGATTTTTACCTTTGAAAGAAAACGCAGAGGTGCGTGCGATCACGCGGAGGTGGTTTAATTGCGCCAGTGCATTGATGATCTCTTCTGAAATACCGTCGCAGAAATAGTCCTGTTCCGGATCATTACTCATATTCATCAGGGGCAGAACGGCGATACTGTTTTCAAAAAAGGAAGGCAGGGTTTCATTGGGAATAGAATCAGGAAATCCTTTTCCCCCAAGTGGCATTACTTCATAGATTCGTACCGGTTCTTTGACGTTTTTCAGAATTTCCTGTTTTACATAATTTGTTTCCATTCCCGGTTTATTCGAAATATTCTGCTGAACAGATTCAGAGACATATATGCTTCCCGGTTTGGAGATGGCCTGAATCCTGGATGCAATATTTACACCGTCTCCAAAAACATCTTCATTTTCAAATACTACTTCACTGAGATGAATACCAATCCGCAATTGGAAATTTCCGGACTCTTTAGATCCTTCCTGGATCTTAAGGGCGGCATGCACGGCGTCTGAAACCGAACCAAAACTTGCCATAATTCCGTCTCCCAGTTCTTTAATCCATCGGCCATGAAACTGTTCTATAATAGGTTTTTGCAATTCCCTGTTCTTTTTGAGCGTGTCGAACGCTTTTTGTTCATCGAGGCCCATCAGGGACGTATACCCGACAATATCGGTAAACATGATAGCGGCGAGTTGACGGGATTGCGACATTCGGAACCTGGTTTCCAGGCAAAGTTAACCGGATGGATTCATTCAGACAGACGTGTAAACACGGAAATCTGCATGGCATTCGGGCCGGGGTCTGCCTCTGAAAAAAACGAGTAAAAACCGCAGGAGGCGGTCCATATTTATTCCCTATTTTTAGAATGCATGATATATTGGCGCATTTGCCTGCATTTATATCTTGTATTAGTTTTTTTATTATCAAGTGCCGGGATATGGGAAACAGGCTGTTGCGCAAGGGAATGCTTCATCAATTACCTGCGTTTTTATCGTTACTATTTTGCACCAAATGCTTTGCAACTACCTATTATGTTAGCAGCACCGGAAATGATGCCAATACCGGCAATACCCCTGCCATTGCCTGGGCCACAATAGCAAAAGTAAACGCAACAATTTTTCATCCCGGAGACGTGCTTTTGTTTGAAGGAGGCCATAGCTTTAGCGGCAGTATTTTACTGGATGCAGCCGATGCAAATGATCCTGGCCAGACCTTCACTATTTCATCCTTTGGGTCGGGTGTTGCAACGATCAATGCCGGCACTTCTTATGGATTATATGCATACAATACCCAGGGTTTTTCCATTTCCAGTTTAATATTCGACGGCAATTCCCCGGTCACGAACACTGATGCGGGTATAAAGGTTTTTTCTGACCTGGGCGGAGATATCAAATTCAGCAATATTTCATTCAGCAATCTTGAAATAAAAAACTTCGGAGCGGAAGGGGTGAAAATATATACTACAAAAAACCTGACCGGGTATCAGAATCTGATGCTCAGTAATCTGATTGTACATGATGTAACGAAAAACGGAATTATAATTTATGGATTCGCTTCACAGACGCTGGTGGGCTGGCAGCATAAAAATATTTCCATTTCGAATTGCGAAGTATATAATGTTCCCGGTTCGTTATTACCGGTAATGCTGGAAGGTAACGGTATTATAATGGAGGGTGTTGACGGAGGAGTAATTCAAAATTGTGTGGCGCATGATAACGGACAGAATAATAGCGATGCGAACGGTCCGGCCGGAATCTGGAGCCTGGAAAGTAACAATATAACGATTCAATATTGCGAGAGCTACCATATACACAATGGTACAGGAAAAGATGGAATAGGTTTTGATTTCGATGGCGGTACAAATAATTCCATCATGCAATACAATTATTCCCACGATAACGATGGAGGAGGATTTTTAATGGGCCAGTATGCAAATGCCAGACCCTGGAATAACAATACCGTAAGGTACAATATCAGCGAAAACGATGGTATTCGAAATGAAGGGGGAATCGGACTGTTTAAGGGCCCGGGAACTACCATGACGGGTGCATTTATTTATAATAATACGATATTTGTTTCACCGCAGATTGCCAATCCGGGAATTTCGGGCATCTATATGCTGAACTGGAATACCGGTATCGACAATGTGAATTTTTACAATAATATTTTTATCACAACCGGCGGGGTACCCCTTATAAATATACCAGCGAACTATTCCGCAAATTTTACCGGAAATATTTACTGGACTTCAGGCGGGAGTTTCCATATCAATTATCAGGGGATTGATTTTGCTTCGCTCAGTGCCTGGAGAACAGCCTCCGGCAACGAAGTAATGGGCGGAAAAAACACAGGCAACAATAGTGATCCGTTGTTATCGAATGCAGGATCAGGCGGTACGATCGGCTTCGGTAACAGCCTGATGTCACTAAATGCTTATAAGATACAGTCCACTTCTTCCCCGGCATATCATACCGCGCTGGATCTTAGTTCCCTGTTCGCAATAAATCCGGGTTTAACAGATTTGTGGACCACCATCCTTCCGGGAGGTAATTCCAATGATTTAGGTGCCAACCAGCTCAGCCCTATACTACCCGTAAAGCTTTTGGATTTCCATGGAAACTGCTCTGGTTCAGAACACGAAATATTCTGGACTACGGCAGAAGAATCAGAAATGAAATCATTCGGATTGATGTATTCCGACGATGGAATTTCATTCCGGAAGATAGCGGATTTCAGCCCCAAGGGAAGCCATAGTGAATACGAATATGTAAATGTCTACGTTTCAACCGGCAACAATTACTATCAGCTGACCATGACTGATCTGGATGGTACGGAAACACGTTCTCCTGTTTTAAATATAAAATGCGAAACGACTTCCCCTAAAATAAATGTCTGGCCCAATCCTTTCAGCCAAGACATATATATTTCCCTGGAATCTGAGTCCCCAGGGCCAGTTTCCATTGTATTGTTTGATGCGACGGGAAAAACAATTTCGCAACAACAGGCGCAACTTCAAAAGGGAAGTAATCGTGTTATTATTGACAGGACAGATAATTTACCGTCAGGAAATTATTATTTGCGGGTGATACACCAAAATAAGGAAGAGCATTTTAAACTCCTTAAGGCAGCCAGGTAAACTTTCAGGGAATTACCTTCCATTTGACCTCAGAACGGTTATATCTTTTTTAAGATCATCGTCGTATGTTTTTTTGACGATGTAATGCCATTGTTTGTCGGCCACATCTACAAAAAAGATCTCTCCTTTTTTATGGTTTTTTACAGCTTCCTGGAATTCTTTCGGCATCATTTCCACCCCGAAAAACCAACCTGTATCACCATGGGTGGTATTACCATCCATAGTATATTCATCGGACAGTTTATCGAAAGAGTCACCCGCATTGGCTTTCTGCAGAATGATTTTCTTGAGGCTATCCACTTCTGTTAAAGACAAGGAGGAGCCGTCAAGGAACACGTAACTCGCCCGGTAGGTAACTTTTTCTGTTGCTTCCAACACTTTATAGGTAACATAACCTACGGAAAACACATCTCCTTTATTCTGCCGGAGTAATCTTTTGTCAATCAGTGTTGAATCCTTTCCATAGGAGAGGTGCAGCAGGGTTGGTTTGAGTGCCGGATTTGCATCTATGTACGCCTGAGCCTCGGGAACAGTCAGGATCTTTTGAAATTGTTCGGTTACTGTCGGCTGGGCAAAAATGGAAGCGGAAAATAGCAGGAATAAGCCTGAAAGAATATATTTCATATTAGTAATTTAATCCGGGGCAGTGAAAATATGCCTCAAATCCTGTTTGGAAAACCTGGGATTTTGTCTGATGAAGATACTATTTTTTCATAGTTCAACGGGGGGGTTAAGGCGCATTCAACCCGGATATGTTTCCTATACGTTAGAATAAACGGTAAGGTTTGTTAAATTTTATTTAAACCAGCCACTGTGAAATCATCCGGCATTTTCATCCACTTCAAATATCCCGAATACATTGTTATCCGCATCCATAAAATAGCCCTGCCAGCAACGGCCCGGTACGGCAAATTTGGGCATCGCTACCTGCCCGCCCAGGAGTAATATCTGCCTGCTGGTTTCGTCGAAATTACCTACCTGGACAGAACAGTTAAATGCATTGGTGCCGCAGCCCGGTGGCGGGACCGGGGCCGGGCGCTTTAACAGACCACCGGAGATAGCTTTGGTTTCAATCCGGTAATATTCAATCGGTATCTGAATCTGTTTAATAAAAGACCAGCCAAATATGGTTTTATAAAACTCAAGTTCCCGTTGGGGATTGCTGGATTGAATTTCGAAATAGCCAATGGTATTCATATGCGATTTCTTTAAATATCAAAATGTATGGTCTGATGGAATGACAGGTATCTGCTACATGAGTAATTAGAAATTAAACGATTGTTTTCAATTCAAGGTTTCTTTAAGGGTATATTTTCTTCCCTTGTTGATGCGTTGCAGGTATTTCATTAATGGATTGAAATAAACCATCATCGCCTTTGCGGTCATTTCACTGTGAATATTGTTTTGGAGATTTTCTTTCCAGGGAATACCTGCTCCGGGGCGCATCATTTTTTTCAGGAAATCTCCCACCTCTTTGTGTCCCCAGTAATTAGTGGCATGCGGATCTTCATGCAAAATGCTATCGGCAATAAACTGATGTAATTGAAACTGTAATATGCTGGCGATCGAATAATTGTAATAGTACGCGGGGGTGGTGGTTATATGTGTTTTGGATGCTGCATCACAGTACTCTTCTCCACGGTTTTCGGGCGGCACGATACCCTGGTATTTTTCAACCAGATCCCACCACAATTTATTAAACTGATTTACGGGCAGATTTTTAGCATACAGGTTGTATTCATATTCCGTCATTACCCCCGCACTCCAGGGAATAAATACAATAGAAGTAAGCGCTTCATTCAATAGCTTCAGTGTGTCATCTACCTGGAGGCCTTTTTGAATCATCCCACGGCTTTCGAGCAGTGGTTTTTGAAGGGACGCAGCCCCGATCATTGTTCCAAATGCTTCATGAAACCCGCTGTTTGCGCCGTTTCTCAAAACATAAGGAACCTGAGGATTTGAATAGGAAAGAAAATAATAGATATGGCCGAATTCATGGAGCACCGTACTCCAGTATTCGGTAGTAGGTGTTATGCTCTGAAGTGATCTGACATCAGAATCCAGATCGATATGCCAGGCACTGGCATGGTTATTTTTTGTATAAGGAGAGTCCAGCGGTGCAGGGTAAAGACTGCTTTTCGTCCAGAAACTTTTGGGTAAGGAATCAAAACCCAGACTCAGATAAAAATCTTCGCTTTGATGGGTTATCCATTCTGCATTATGTTTTTTCAGAACCGAATCAATGGAAAGAGATTTGATTTTTACCAGCTGGTTCCAGTCCTGTCCCCAACGATCAGGAAGCCACTGGGCAGGAATATAGTCCGGAACCGGCTGATGATACCTTGCGGCCAGCTCATACCTTGCCCAGGTATGAATTTCCCGGTATAAAGGCCAGATATCTTTTACGAAACTTTGCGTAAGATCAAGCATCTGGTCGCCAGTCATGTCATAGCTCTCCGCGGTATAGTCAAAGAAATTCGGGTAGCCAAGAGGTGTTACAACCGCATTAAGCAGGTTGCGAAAACTATCCAGCCCGGTTTTCAATCCTTTCCCGATTTCTTTACTGGATTTCCAGGCTTTCAGCCGGAGAGTAAGATCGTTACTGTTTTCCAGGATACTGTCAATCGATCCAATCAGGATGGGTTTTTTATCAATATAAAATTTAGATCCATATAAAAGGGAAGTCAGTTCGTTGGCGACTTTGATGCGTTTATCTACATTATCACCCGCAACCTCCGGATTATTGCCTGCATTGTACAGGATAACCTGAAACTGACGGAATTGGAGGGGCGTTAACTGGTCCTTCAGGGCCAAATATTTTTTTGCGGAATCTACATTTTCTTTGCTACCGGTAAATTTTGCGATGGCCTTATCGGCAAGTCCTGCCTGATATTGCGAAACAGTATCCCCTTTTACTATCCTGGTATTCAGTTTCCATTGGGCCTCATTATCGGCAGTCGTAAGATTTTTGTACACATGGTTATAAGCATCCAGGAAAGATTGTGCCTGTTGCTGAACTATACTAACTTCTTTTTTCGGCTGACAGGCAAGCAGACCGAAGAAAAAAAACATTCCACAGATTTTATATTCTCCCATGATAGTAATGATAATGATATTGAAACGGATATTATTGCGGGATGTTAAGGTAGGAAAAAATGACCATCCCATATTCCTTACACATGAAGGCGGTAACAGGTGAAACAAATAAATTTTTATCGTGAAAGAGCCAAGAGGTAAAAAGTTCAGGGCATGAGGACAGCCTCCACCAGTAAGGATTGTTTGAAATCAACAGCTATCCGGCCGGAATTTCCTTTGACGGTTCCCAACGACTGATGGTTTACATAATCAACCAGTTTGTATATTTTCCCGGGAATTAAGCCCCGGAGTTCGACATTACCCTGAAAATGTTGATTAAAAAAAGCGTAGTAAAGTGTATCGCCCCGCTGAATGCAGTGTGTTTCCGGTATGTCAAAACAGATGTCATATAACTCTCCGCGATACGCTCCTTTACTCAGCATTTTATCCCGATAGATATCGAGATACTTTTTGAATAGTATTTCCTTTTCAGGTGTAAGTAGGTTTTCATCAATTCTTTTATTACCTGTCGCCGGCCAGGTAAATTTAGTACCCGGCACGGCGCCTACTCCCAGCTGGGAGGGGAAATCTGTTTTTCCGTCGGTAAGTTCAACATGATCTCCAAAATATGCGGTACCCGGCATGAGAGCCTTATATACTTTTCCTTTCAGACGAACCTGCCAGCTGTTTTCGGGGTCACTGGCAACGAACTGATTAGTATAAGGCATGTGGTATAGGTTTATGCAATCACCGCATGGACAAAATTCCACCACAGCATTCGGTTTGATTTCCCTTGCTGTTTCAAAAAGAATTTGAAACAGACGAGGCATTTTTTCGAATGACTCATCGGGGGAACTAATATTGTGGCCATCCGCATAATCCGGGGCACAGGCATTCATATGCTGGCCATCCAGTTTGATAGCATCGAATCCCCATTCCTTTAAAAAAAGTTGGACGGTTTTTCTGATTTCATTTATTACGGACGAATCCGTAGGCGACATATAATAAGCATTCCAATAGGTGATGAACTGGGGCGATCCGTTTTGCTGGACCAGGGCAATCCCCGGCTTTTTTTTGTAGATCTCACTGCTGATATCCATGGCCAATGGCGCCCACCAGATTACCGCCTTCATTCCCATGGCATGCAGACTATCGACAAAGGCTTTCATTTGTCCGTCTCCACCGGGAAAATGGGAGGGGTTGGTATGCCAGTCTCCGTTGGCCATCTGGTAACCGTCATCCAGGCCCACCCAGTGAATCCCAAGCGCTTTTACTTTAGGGAGGGTGTTATAAATTTCGGAAAGGGTGAAGTTCCGTTCATAGCCCCAGGCACACCAAATTGGTTCGTAGGCTGATGGCTCTGCCGGAGGCGGAACAATTCCTTTGGTTTGCATATAAGCCCCATAATTACGAAGAGTTGAAAAACAATCTTTCTGATGAACACTCACAAAGGATTCGAATGTGTGAAGAGTATCACCTGGTGCCATAATTTTCAACTCAGGGAAAACGTATTGCAGACTGATATGCGCTGTGTTGCCATATTGGTCATAGTCTACCGGAAGTGAAATAAGTTTTGCTGACGGTTCAGTAAGTCCGATCGCCAGGCCATTTTCCTTATTCCATAAATCGATCACGGGAATGCCTCCGCCATAATCTGAAGCGTTCATGCCCATAAAATTTTCATCGCTGAAACCGGGATTAACCGGCCTGATCCAGTCTCTACGGTCACTATGTGAACTGCCCTGGAAACTCCAGAATTTTATGGAGTCTTTGGAGGGTATCAGATTATAGGCGTGATTTACCCATTTTTTTATCCTCAGGTTTTGATCCCCGTGATTGATATAGTCTACGGATACATAGGCGGTGTTTGGGAATCGCCTGTATATTTTTATGGTCAGGATTTTTTCAATCTTATTTGGTTTGTTTAATCCGTAAAAACGCCAGGCAACTCCATCCCCGGCAGCATCGTGCAGGGTCGTTTTCACATTCCGGGTTGAAGTAAATTCTTTTACGGTAAAGAATTTAGTTTCCAGGTATTCGGAGTTTTCAAAATTATTCATCAGTTTGCTGCTCCCGGGGAATGCTGCCAGAATCCGGGTTTGTAAGAGCGGGTTGATCTCCATTACAAACTTTTGATTGGGCAGGGACACCGTTTGTCCAAAGGATGAATTTAAGTTCAGCAAGCCGATGAAGTAAATTACGGCTGTGTACCTAAGATGGCTTCCTGATAACCGATTCATTATTTTTTATTTAAAATCCTCATCGCATTGGTGCTATAGATCCTGGCCAGAACGTCTTTTGGAAGTGCCAGCCCATACAGGGGCCAATGATAATTGAAAAGATCCGTTTCATAAAAATGTTCGTCAGAAGTTTCCAGTATGCGGAAAGTGATTCTGTACATCGAACCATCCATGCCCATATCCGTACCGTAAAGAAGGCGCTCCTGGTATTTCACCATAAACGCTGCTGAAAATCTCGGTATGGGTGATATTTCACTGAAACGCGCAGCGATATCAGCATAAAGATTCGGATATAAATCCAGTAGTTGTCCAAGTTTAGAAAGATCGGCACAGCAGTTGGCCAGGTGACATGCGATGAAAATTGTATTCGGATGTTGCCGTAGTGCATTTCCCAGACCGATCATCAGTTGGGCGTGATTCAGCTTTCCTGGTTTATTCATTTCTACATGCCATACACCCGCATTCATCAATCCGTCATTCGTGGAATCTGCTTTCTCGTACATCCACTGATCCTCCCCAATATGAATGCTCACCGGTATATGCAGCTCCCCACATTTTTCCAGCAGGGGTTTGAGTTGCGGATCGTCGATATGTATTCCACGGCCCTGAACGGGTTTGGAATAAAGTTCACCTTCCCCTTTGTCACCCAGTTCACCAATACCCCGGGCTCCTTTCTGGTAACATCTCAGCAATTCATTAACGGCTCTTTGTGCATAGTCGCTTTCATTGTATCCGGAATAGTCAATGCCGCACCAGAGTTCAAAGCGGTCGGGGTATCGTTTATATTTTTCTACAAGAGAATCGAAAGCCCCGCCCGTAGTGTAGGTCAGAATAATCGTTTTTGCAATACCTGCCTCATCCATTGTTTTTACCCAGCGGTCTATCTCGGCCTGTGTTTCCGCATAATCATGACTATGGATATCAATTACGTTATAGGCTGCCCGTCTTGGTAAGTTTTCAGGAATTTTATAAATGGAGACCGGCCTGAAATTTTTCAATAAAATGTTTTCAGGCATTTGAGTTTTAGCGTCCGGTGACAGTAGAATAAAAATTATTGAATAAACAAGGAAGGAGATCCGCATTTTTACATATTTATAACTTCCAGTTTCCGGGTTATCAATTCCTGCACATCCTGGATAGCTTTCGGAAATACTTTTCGCAGGTCTATTTCATCACTTTCGGAAAGCAGGGTTTTTAATTTTTTCATGAAACAGTTTTTGGTTTCTGTAGCCAGGTTGATTTTATTTATTCCGCTATGTATGGCTTCCTGTAGCTGATGGTCGGGAATGCCGCTGCTTCCATGGAGAACCAATGCACAGGAGGTGACAGCCCGGATTTCTTTTAATCGGGTCAGGTTGAGGTTAGGAGTATGTTTGTAAAAGCCGTGTGCATTTCCTATGGCAATAGCCAGGGCATCAATTCCGGTCAACTCTGCAAATCGAAGGGCATCCTGAACAGGAGTGGGTTCTGCCAGCTGATCCTGTCCGAGTTTTGCTACATATCCCAGTTCAGCTTCCACGTGGGCGTTGTATGATGAAGCCAGATGTACGGCCTGCTTTGAAATGCGAACATTTTCTTCAAAGGGCTGTTCACTGGCGTCGATCATCACACTATCGAAACCTGCGTCCAGGCAGGATTTCACGATTTCCAGGCTACTGCCATGGTCAAGGTGTAACCAGGCTTCCACCTGATATTCCTTTATCATTGCACGAGCCATGGCTACAGCCGGATGTAGTCCAAGGTATTGAATTGAACTTTCACTCAGTTGTAAAATGAGGGGATATCCGGTAGACCGGGCAGCCATCAGTAATCCTTTCAGCGTTTCAAAATTGTAGAAATTCACCGCCAGTATTGCCGATTTCGATTTAATGCAGGAGGTAAGTTTTTCTTTAAGCGTCATATCCGGAAATTAAATTTTGAAATGGCAATTCGTTTTACAGTTTCATGGTCGGCAAATGCAGTTGTGCCTCCACTTTCTGTAGTATTGATGGCTCCGCAAAGGGCACCAAATTCAAGGCATTCCCCCAGTGGCCTTCCATTTACGAACTGGTAAATAAACCCTGCATTGAAACTATCACCTGCACCAATGGCATCCGCCACTTCTGTATTCAGGAAGGAAGGTTGTTCGATTAATCCGGCATGGCTCCATCCAAAAGCACCTGTATTCCCATTTTTGATAATGATGCAGGTTGCTGCGTGTTTTACTGAAGCTAGTGCGCTTTCCATTGAATCCTCTGCCGTAATTTTTTTAAATTCTTCCAGGTTAGGCAAAAAAATATTTACATGAGGAAGAAGATCAGTAAGTGAACAATCCCATTTTTCTGCAGGATCCCATTGCGGATCGAGTGAAGTAGTAAGTCCAAGCGCCCTTGCCCGCCCGAATAAATCCGTAAGACCGGGTTTAAGTTTGGGCTGAAGAAAAATTGAACTCACGTGCAGATGCCTGGCAGACAAAAGCATTTCATCCGTAATATCCATAGCACTTAATTCAGTCATGGCACCCGGATAGGTGACCATCGCACGTTCTTCCCCCACATTTAATGCAACGGTAATTCCGGTTTCCGCAGTTTCACTTCGGAGGATATGGGAGCAATCAACACTTTTTTGAATAAGGTCATGCAGAATTTTGTTTGCAAAACTATCCTTACCGATACATCCGCAGAAGCTCACCCGGCTTCCCAGAACTGAAAGATTGGAGGCAAAGATGGCAGAACTACTGCCAAGGGTAAGAATCATTTTTTGGGCGATGATCTCTTTTCCTATTTCAGGGAATTTATCCATTCCGTTCAGAATAAGATCTACGTTGAGCTCCCCTACAACCAATACGTCGAATTTTTTATCCGGCACGTTTTTGTTTTATTGAATATTATTTTCTCCCGGCTGGCTGCAGTTGCCCTAATCCTGCGACCGGATAAATGTTTACTCCTTCCACTATCCTCGAAATAGACCCGCTAACAGAAGGGGCATCCGGCATCAGGTTCAGCTGCAGGCTTTTGAAAAAAGCCAGCAGCTGTCCGGGAATTATGCTGCATAAAGGCAGGAATTCTTCCGCAATCGGGTGGTCTGTATCTGTTAGAATAACCTGCGCCTGCAGGAACTCCTCTTTTACCGCTTGTTCGGAGATTCCCAACTGGAAAAGCGCAGGGTTTCCTGTTTTCATTGCGGGCAGGAGGTCCCGTTCATATTGAGAAACATAAGGGTTGTTGCTAAAAAAATAAACGATCAGCGTACTCTCATCAATTACGGCTTTTGGACCGTGACGGAAACCCAGATAGGAATCCGCTTTACAAATCACCTGCCCGTCTGTGAGTTCCTGTAATTTCAATCCTGCCTCGGTAGCTGTTCCGAAAAGTGCACCGGAACCAAGGAATACAGCGCGCTCAAAATTCTGTTCTGCAATTTTCCGGATTTGTTCAGACCCGTTCTCGATTATCTTTTTTGCAGCATATCGAATCTGTTCCACCTGTTGGCCATAATATGAAGGATCATCCCCGTAAGCAATGAGGAGACCGGTCAGAAGCATGGAAGTATAACTTCCTGTCATTGCCAGTGATTTATCATCTGCATTCGGTGGAAGCACAAATACGCATGTCGGATTTTTTGACTGGTAATTAGCCAGAGCCCCGTTTTCATTGCAGGTAATGATAAGATGGAAACATTTTTTACAGAACCTATCCGCTAATTCAAGTGCCGCACAACTTTCCGGGCTTTTTCCACTGCGGGCAAAGGATATTATCAGAGGCACATCATGCTGTTGAAAATAGTCCTGTGGATGGGAAAGAATGTCTGTGGTTGGGATGGCCCTGGAAATTTTATTCATCCGGGCTGAATACAGGCCCTGTAAAGAAAGGCCAATATAAGCACTTGTTCCGGCTCCCGTCAGCACAACCTGATTCGATTCGGAGTGTGCTTTTTTTAAAAAGGAAAGTATATCGACTGCCTGTAATTCGAATTTTTCTGCCGTCTCTTGCCAAAGGGAAGGTTGGCCGGCAATCTCCCTCGCCGTATGCAGGGCCCCCTTTTCCAACAAGGTGGACTCCGGCAGGTTTAAATACGTCATAATGGACAAGTTAATTAGCAAATATATCAATATCTTTCAAAAACTTGTATTTATCTTTCAAATACTTATTTTGTTCAGCAAATATCTTGTTATATTTAATTTTTTATGGGCAAATGTCAACCGGTGATGTTGAAAGAATATCTTTAAGGTCAATGAAATAACTATGGCAGTCAGGAAGGAAAGATTTACAGTTTCCCGCCGTAAAAAAATTCTGGAACGTATCCAGGAAACCGGGGAAGTGCTGATTACTGATCTGAGCCGGGAATTTGATGTGAGTGAAGTTACTATCCGCAATGATCTTGAAAATCTGGAAAGGAAAAACCAATTGATCCGGGCCCGTGGGGGCGCCATTCATTCAGAGAATCATGTAGGTATCGATCAAAGGCTGACAGAAAAAAATACGATTCATATACCCGAAAAAACTGCGATCGGGAAAAAAGCAGCATCCCTGATACACGATGGGGAGACAATTATTATTGACAGCGGGTCCACCACGGCTGAAATTGTAAAACATCTGGGTGACCGCCGCCAGCTCAATGTAATCACCAACGCGCTTAATATTGCCAACCTGCTCATGGCTTATTCAAATATTAATGTGATCATTCCTGGTGGGTATCTCCGGCAAAATTCAATGAGCCTGGTTGGGCCGCTGGCAGAAAAAAACCTTCGGGGTTTCTATGTAGATAAATTATTCCTCAGTACTGACGGGTTCGATACCACGCAGGGAATTTATACGCCCAATATTGATGAAGCTCATCTGAACAGTATCATGATCAGTATTGCAAAAGAAGTAATTTTGGTTACCGACAGCAGTAAGTTCAAAAGGAAAAGCCTCGCGTTTATCTGTACGATCGATAAAATAAAAACAGTGGTTACGGATCATCAGATTCCGGAAGACGACAGAAAACGGTTGGAAGAAGCGGGTGTAGAAGTGCTGATCGCCTGAGCATCTATTCGCTCAGCAACAGAATGGCAATAATGGCCAGTATGAGTCCGATAAGCAATACCATTCCCGGCATCACAGCATACAGAATCAATGAAAGTACGATGGTGATAACCGGCGACAATCCGGTAAGCGGAACAACTACAATGGCATTTCCATGGCGAAGGGCATATACCAGCGTTAATGCACCCACCGAATTCAAAACCTGAATACCTGCCGCCAGCCAGGGGCCTTTAAATCCCCAGTTTACCGGGTGTGAAAAATCCGTCATATATACGGCGAGGGGAGAAAGCAACAGTGCACTGATGCACATATACATGAAAATGCTCTCCGCTTTCATGGTGTTGTTACTGAATTTCATAACATAGGCCTGCAAACCCCACATGAGAAATATGATGACAGCCAAAGTCAGCCAGTTACCATGATGGGCAGAGCCGCCACTGAATTTTGGATCGGCTAAAAAAACAGCAGCAATCAATGCAAGCACAATTCCCGACCAATGTCGCTTATTAGTTTTCTCTTTTAGAAAAATAACTGATAAAACAATTGTAAGCACCGGAAATAATGAGATTAGCGGGAAAACAACATAGGCCGGACCTTCCCGCAGGGCCTGAAATAAAATCAATTGTCCGCCGGCACCTAGTAAGCCAACCATCATACCCAGGAATACAGATCTCTTATCTGTTTCCGGTTTCCATTTGATTATTTGCAGGGCTACCAGGGCACAAGGGATCATGGTCAGGCTCCACATCACATAACCCAGCGTTGCCGGGAATCCGGCTTTTTCGGGGATTTCAATAAATGCTCCCCAAATCCCCCAGAATAAAGTTGTAATCATTGCATATACCAACCAAAGCCGGGAAGATCGAATCATGTAGTTTTATTATCAGGGTTATGAATAACTGAGATGGAATCTGCCTTTAATGAGTGAAAAATTCACAGCGCGGGCGAAAATAATGAAAAAAAAGGTTTAATAATTTTAATTTCTTGTTATATCTTTCAATATCTTTACTTTCGAGAAAATTAAATTGCGAATTCGTCATTTATAGGTGGCTTACGGCTCCGGCTATCGTTGTTTACTGATCCAAAATAATTGTTTATCATGAAAAAGCTCCTCCTCATTCCTTTTTTGCTTTTGACGATATTGTCCTGGGGTCAGACCAGGTTACTTACAGGCAGGGTCACTCTGCAAAAAGATGGCACGGGCATTCCTGGTGCTACCCTTACGGTTAAAGGAGGGATCTCGGTTGCCGCTGATGACCAGGGAAACTTTAGTCTTTCGGTTCCTTCCGGAAAAAAGTTTAGCCTTCAGGTTCAATCGGTAGGATATATACCCATGGAGATTCCGGTAGGCGTATCTGATAATAAGATCTCGATTTTTCTAACACCGGATGAAAAAAATATGAGCGAAGTGGTCGTGGTGGGGTACAGTGATAAAAAAAGAGGGGAACTGACGAGCGCAGTTTCTGTTATCAGTGCAAAGAAACTGGAAGACGTAACGAGCAATGATATCGGAACCTTGTTACAGGGGAAAGTGGCAGGATTGCAGGTGGTGGTGAGTTCGGGGGTACCCGGCGCCGGATCAGAAATGAGGCTTCGCGGAATATCTTCTGTAAATGCCAATCAAAATCCTTTGTTCGTAGTCGATGGCATCATTGGGGGCAACTACGATCCGAATGATGTGGAAAGCGTAACAGTTTTAAAAGATGCTGCGGCAACTTCCATGTATGGCTCCCAGGCTAATGCCGGAGTGATCGTGGTAACTACCAAACATGCACGTTATGGAACGATGACGGTGGAAGGCAAACTTTCCACGGGTTTCCGGAAAGCTGATTTCGGAAATATGACCCTGATGAACGGCCAGCAACTCTATCAGTATCAGAAAGAATTTTACCGCGATTATATTCCGGGCAATCCTAATAACTCCTATAAAATTGACCTGTTGAAATTTTACCAGGAAAGACCCAGAAGTCTCGAGTCGCAAAATTATAGCTGGCCGGATGAATTGTTTAAGACGGCCCTGGTGCAAAACTATTACCTAAGCCTGAGTGGTAAATCAGAAAAGTCAGAGTATTATATGGGCCTGACTTTTTATAATGAACAGGGGACATTTATGAATACCGGTTTCCAGCGACTCAACCTGCGCGCCGGAACTACCCAGCACCTGAGCAAGAACTTTTCTATTACCAATAATATTAACCTGAGTGCTGTTACAGGGAAAAGTTATGACTACAATGATATTTATTATGCTTACCTGAATATGCCATGGGATAATCCATATGACAGTGCGGGGAATGCCATATATGTAGATGGCAATTCAACCTTTAAATGGTGGAGCAGGGATAAAACCAATCCCATCAACACCATTCAGCATTCTGATCATCCTTACAAGGGGATGGATGTGAATTATGATCTCAATTTCAATGTGGTCATCACCCCATGGCTAAGTTTTGCCAGCACCAACCGGGGTTCAATCGGGTACAGTAAGAGTACTACTTATTATTCTCCGGAAGCCGCAGGTACTTATAACGGAACCGGATATCTGAATGAAGGGGATATCCTGAACTACGGTGCAATAACCAACGATCTTTTCAAAGTAAATTTCAAAACCGGCAAAAGTACCATTACCGGACTGGCGGGAATTTCCTGGGAAGGAGGATATACGGAATCCATGGGGGGTGCCGGCCGGGGCCTTCCACTGGGATTGAAAGTGTTGAATGTGGTCAGCAGCAATATCAGTGTGAACGGATTTAATGAGCAATCAACAATCGGATCACTGATTTCACAGGTGAATTATGGATATGATAATAAATATTTTCTAACGGGTTCTTTCCGGGTGGATGGTAGCTCTGCATTCCAGGCTAATAAACGGTACGGATCTTTCCCGGCTTTGTCTGCCGCCTGGCTCGCCAGCAATGAAGGGTTCATGCATGATTTGAAAAGCATCAGCCTCCTGAAACTGCGGGCCAGCTATGGAGTTACTGGTACACAGGATATTGGGGCGTCCCGATACCTCGGCCTTTATTCCCTGAGCACCCAGTATAATAATCAGAGTGCAGCGACGCCACTTCAACTTGAAAGTCCGAACCTGACATGGGAAAGCAAATACCAGGCAAACTTTGGAATTGATGTCGGATTTTTCAACCGGATCAATGCAACAATTGACATCTATCATAACGTAACCAAAAATTTGCTGTTACAGGTTTCCCTGCCATTATCCGAGGGATTTGAAACAAGATGGGAGAATATCGGAGAAATTACTAACAAAGGTTTGGAAATTGGTCTGAACACGGTCAACATTCAGTCCCGCAATTTCACCTGGACAACGGATTTCAATATTAATTTCAACAGTAATATTCTCGGCGGACTTCCCGCTCCTTTTGTTAAGACTGGCTCGTGGGCCATTTCACAGATTTACGCGAATGGTGGAAATATTTATGAATTCTACATGCCTGTATGGCTGGGTGTTGATCCGCAAACCGGTTCTCCTTTGTGGCAGCAGATTGTTAAAGACAATAATGGTACCGTCATAGATACCAAAGCGACTTCAAACTATGCCGACGCCACTTTCCAGGAAGTGGGAAGTGCCATGCCTAAATATCAGGGCGGCATGACGAATACATTTACCTACGATAATTTTTCGCTGAGTGTGAATGCCTATTTTATCTACGGTAATAAAGTGTACAGCAATAACCTCCGGTTTGTAATGAACGATGGGAATGAACCGTATTACAACCAGATCGTTCTTCCGAAAGGATATAGCATCTGGTCACATCCGGGAGATATCGCCAGCAATCCAAGTCCGCAGAATGCTGCAAATGCACAGGAAGTATCCACCCGATACCTGAAGGATGGAAGTTTTATTCAAATTCGAAATATCACACTCGCCTATGCATTACCGAAATCAGCTCTTGACAAATTGAAAATGCAGGGCGTTACCCTTTCTGTGAGTGCCGATAATGTGTATACATTTACGCATTTCCTTGGACAGGATCCCGCTACCACTATTACTCCTGATATATATTCCACACCGGGAGTCAGTGATTTCAAATATCCGAACAACAGGCAATTCCTATTTAATATCAGTTTCAGATTTTAAAGAACGCTCATGAAAAATAAAACTTCCATGTCATTTAAAAATATAGTCGTACTCCTGTCAGCTTTCAGTCTGCTGGGCACGGGTTGTATTAAGGATGTGACTCCGAGCGATTCCATTACCACCGAAGTGTTAACGGGATCAACTGACGGACTGACAAAAGCGGTAAACGGCGCGTATGCTTTATTTAAGGATCACGTCACTTTTAATGGTACCAGCGACGACAACCTGATGTATCTCCGGCAGTATTTTCAGATGAGTGATTTTGCGAGTGATGATTTTACCTGTGCCCAGGTAACGGAAGACCCGCTCTTCCTGAGTTTCTCGCTGGATCATACGCCTACGCAAACCAACGCCCGGTATTTCTGGTATATATCGTATAAGATTATTAACGATGCCAATACAGTTATTGAAGCAGTTGAAAAAACACCTTCTACGGACAATGCCCGGCAGCAATTGCTTGGAGAATGTTATTTCCTCCGGGCTTTTTCCCATTTTAACCTTGCCCGGATGTTCGCAAGGCCTTATGCGCAGGATCCCAATGGTCAGGGAATTATTTTGCGGACGTCTACAACGGATCCGGCAGTAAAAGCAAGATCAACCATTGCAGAAACCTATGCACAGATCATCGCTGATGCAAGCAAGGCAGCAGACCTGATGAATCAGCCGCGGGGAAATACCTACGCTACCAAGGATGCTGCTGAGGCCCTCTTGTCCAGGGTTTACTTGTATGAGGCAGACAATCAGAATACAATAACCGCTTCCAATGCAGTGATCAACAGCGGCAATTTTACACTCGCTACCTATGATCAGTTTCAGTCCCTTTTTCAGGATGCCACTTCCAGTCCTGAAACTATTTTTTGCATAGCATTTACATCATTGGATGATTACGGGAAATTCGGAAGCATCGCATCTATGATGTATAGTGATGGAAACAGTGGCTGGGGGGAAGAATATGCCTCCACTTCACTACGCAATGAAATGGCAGACCATCCGGAAGATATCCGCTGGTCATTTATTAAACTGCTGGATGACGGTAATGGCGGAATTGCAACCAAGAATGGCATTGAAATTTATTATGTTACCAAATTTTCTTTTCAGGGTGGAAGCCCAAATCTGAGTTCTCCAGTTATGTTCCGGTTAGCAGAAATGTATCTCAACCGGGCCGAAGCCAATGCAAAACTGGGTAACGTTACGGAAGCCCTCAATGATCTCGACGAGATCCGGAAAAACAGGGGGCTTGAAAATTCTTTGTATAACGGTGTGGTTCCCGGCGGCAGCACGGCGCTGGATCTTGTTTTGAAAGAACGTCGCATAGAACTGGCTTTCGAAGGACACCGTGCACTGGATGTATACCGGAACAACCTGGTGATGGATCGGTCCTATTGGGGTTACCATCTGCCGGGATTAAAGGAAACAGATATCGATCTGAGTAAGACACCAACAGGCTACCAAAATGAAATTGTGCAGCCGACTGATCCCAGGATTATCTATTTTATTCCGATAGATGAAATCTCTTCTAATAACTTATGTGTGCAAAATCCATAATTTAACCGCTATGTTATACAAAAAAAACACAATCATAAATACGGGGATGGCATTGTTTGCACTCCTGCTTTTTGCTTCCTGTAAAAAAGATGCCCCTGCTGCTGTACCCGATCCGTTTTATAGTGTGACGGTTGATGGTTTTTCAGTAACATTCAACAATCAGACTGCCGGCGCTTCTACCTACAGCTGGGATTTTGGTGATGGTACTTCGTCAACAGAAGAAAGTCCGACCCATCTTTATCCGGCAAAAGGTAAATATGTCCCGACGCTGACAGCAACTGCTGATAACGGAAGTTCTGCTGAAGCATCTACCGTATTGTATATTTCTAAAGGCTCCAGTGTAAAACTTGACGATAATTCCCTGGCTGACTGGGATACGGTGGCGACCAATGTAGTGCTTGCCGGTCCGGGCAGCGCCAACTTTATTAAAGCCAAGTATGACTATGACGGGAATTATCTTTATGTCTATTTTGAACAAAATACCAAGAAGTCAGATGGGAACATTTACGATTTATACATCGACGTGGATAACGACCCGGCTACCGGACTCATCACCGGCGATATTCCAAATGGTGCTTATGAAGTATTGCTGGAAGGCACCATCTTTGATGGCTGGCTGGATCCATATTATTTTACCGGAACTGACCAGGCGAATTTCGGTGGGTATGCCGGTGCCGGGATCAGTGATTTCTGGACTGTTGGCGATTACGAGGAAGCCAACGGGGTTCTGAAATTTGAATTCGGTATAAAACGCAGTAAGGTAAAAGGACTTTCCAGTACTAAAGGATTGAAAATCGGCATACAAGCAGCAGCTAACGACTGGTCTGCCATTGTGGGATATTCTCCCGATTTGGGAAACAATCCTTTTTTCCTGGATATGAGTGAATAAATAAATATTGTGAGTATATTTAAAGTAATCACTTACAAATGAGAAAACTTTTATACTCAGCAATCGTTGCATTTTGCATGCTTTATTTTGTCGGATGTAAAAAATCTGACAGCCCGGCAATATATACTCCGCCCAAACAGGATACTGTACAATATGTGGCAAGCGAAGAAGACTTTCCCAACCCAGACAGGGGATTCTATCATGTAGTGGAAACCTCAGCTGATGCCTTTGTTCCCCTCGATCACGATCAGATCAGAAGCTGGCGTTTTCTTAATATGGGAAGCGGTGGCGTATATAATGTGTATTCCACATTAATTTTCAGGGATATTGTGCTGACCGGTTTCACCAACCAACCCCTATCTGCCGATTTGCTTACGGCCATTGGTAATGATTTTGCAACTGTAAGAACCGCGGGGTCGAAAATGATTTTACGTTTCAGTTATACCGCAACAGCAAATAGTGGCGGATGCCCGGAAGGATTTATTTGTCCGCCTTATGGTGATGCACCAAAACAAATCGTGCTGGGCCACATTACACAGCTGAAACCCATATTGCAAAAAAACGCAGACGTGATCAGCTGTTTGCAGATGGGATTTGTGGGCACTTGGGGTGAAAACTATTACAGCGATTATTTTGGGGATCCTTCTTCTAACGGAACCGGCCGGATGCTGGACCAGAACTGGACAGATAAAGCAAGCGTAATCGCCGCCCTGTTAGATGCTTTGCCTGCTGACCGGATGATCCAGGTACGCACCCCGCAGCAAAAACAAAGATATTTATTCGGGCCATCGGCACCCGTTACAGTTGCGGGGATGACCGGCGATCAAGCCTATACCAACACCGATGTGGCCAGGATCGGATTTCATAACGATTGTTTATTGTCTTCTCCCGACGATTATGGAACTTATGATGACTACGGGAATTCTACTTCACCGCGGCAATCTGCCCTGGGGGTGTTGAAGGATTATTTGATGAACGATGGTAAATTCACACCTGTCGGCGGCGAAACCTGTGATGATTCCTACAGTCCATTTAATGATTGTGAGCCATCCGGGCAGGCACAGACTGAATTGCGTCAGTTGCACTATAGTTTTCTCAACTGTGACTACAACAATGCCGTTAATAACGACTGGGAAACCGGCGGTTGCATGGATGCTATTAGAAAAAACCTGGGTTACCGTTTTGTATTAAACAATACCATTCATCCGGACGATCCTGCGGTGAAAGGGAAAACGTATTCTTTTACAATCAGCCTGGATAACCTGGGCTATGCCGCACCATTTAATGATCATCCGGCTAAAATCATATTGAGAAATAAGGCGGATAACAAGGAATATCGTCTGGATGCGGGAACGGATGCGAGAACCTGGTATCCGGGGAAAAATTTGGTGAATATCAGTCTACTGCTAAATGACAGTCTTCCCTCAGCAACATATAATGTATTTTTAGTTCTTCCGGATAAATACCAAAATCTCTGGGGCCGAAGCGATTATTCCATTCGCTTCGCTAATGAAAATACATGGGAGGCAATAGATGGGTATAATAACCTGCTGTTTGACCTGACGATTAAATAATCTGGTTACCGGTCTCTATTTTGCTTGCGCGGCCAGGTTACCATGAATACTCATTATTCTTCTTATTTATATCAGGAACGTATAAACTTCCCAGTATCATCTTCATTGGTTTTTTTGTATACGGAAAGCGGAGCCCGATGCTCCGATTTCCCTTTTCCCAGCAAGAAATATCGCGATGGATTTTTTGTGTGCTGCCATCTGTATAAAAAATCGTCAGATCCACCGGCACTGGTTTGGTCCCCGGACTCTCCACTGTTACCAGCCATTCTTTTCCTACTTTCTTTACAGCACTGATTGACAGGTCGGGATAACCATCATCATAAAACCAGCGTTTCCAGAACCAGTCCATATTTTTTCCTGAACCCCTGTTCATGGAGTTAAAAAAATCAAGAGGACCAGGATGTTTCCCGTTCCAGTTTCGGATATATTCATGCAGGCCTTTGAAAAACAGGTTTTCGCCCAGCATGTCTTTTACATAGAGATAGCCCAGAGCTGGTTTAGGATAACAATTCAGAAAATAGGTATAATCACTCAGTTGGGTACTCAGGGTTATAACAGGCAAATCGATTTCCTTTCCCGCAGCCCGGTTATAAGGTTCTATTCCATAATTATCACGGATGGAAGTATCGATCATAGGCGATAATTGCCATTCGCCAATAGTTGCCCAACCCTCATCCATCCACCCGTATTTCGTTTCGTTTATTCCCATGTAAAACGGGAACATCGTATGAAAGATTTCGTGGTTGGTCAGGGAAATAGTTTCTGTTTTGTCATCCAGGGGATTATCGTTAACCATCATGGGATACTCCATCTGATCCAGCCCGTCAAAAACAGTTTCATGCTGGTAGGGAAAAGGCCATTTCGGAAAACGGTAACTCATCAATTCAACTGTCTTTCGTGCGAAATGAATTACCTCTGAATAGGAGGTATGTGTCGGATTATAAACTGCATCAACGCGGGTTCTTCTTTTTTTTAAAGAATCCACTTCAACACTGGAAGCATCCCAGAGATAATGATTGCTGGTGGCGAAAACAAAATCAGTAACGTTGGTTGCTTCAAATTTCCAGGTATTGAAATCATGATGGCTTGTGATTTTTCCTGCAGCCATATCACTGCTGTCAACAATAGATTTTATCTCATTGCCTTTTTCGGCTTCCGCTATGCGGTTGATATATTTCTGATTCAGTACCTCCTCCTTATTTTTCAGATCACCAGTTGCCCATACCAGATAATCACCCGGAACAGTGATGGCAACCGAAAAATGACAAAAATCGTTGTAAAATTCCTGGCTTCCGATATAAGGATACCGGTTCCATCCGTCAATATCATCGTATACAGCAATTCTCGGAAAAAAATAGGCTACAAAAAAAGAGGAACTGTCTACCGCACCTGTCCGGAATTCTGCACCCGTATTTAAAGTATAAGAAAAATCAAGGGAGATCTTCACGGTATGGTGGGGTAAAACGGTTGGGACCGGTACAATCATATCCGTGCCCTTAGGAATTGCCGGGATAGGATGAATCATCTGATCAATTTTAAAATTGTTTATAGTTACGCCTTCAGTTAAATCCTGAGGTTTCACCGTCATCGCACGTATGGCTCCTTTTTGAAAAATATTCGGATAGAGTTTGAAAAGCAGGTGTTGCAGTGAATCCGGGCTGTTGTTGGTATAGACTATCTGTTCCGTTCCGCTCACCAGCCGGGATACCGGATTGATACTCACCTGAATAGAGTAATCACCGGAATTCTGCCAGTATGCACTACCCGGTAGCCCATTGTTCGTGCGGGTTGATTTATTTACTGCATGCGCTACATTTAACGGAACAGGAAGCGTTCTTTGAGTCTGCGCTGTATTTACAAGTAGCAGGAGGATTAATGAAAATAAAGTGGGAGTAAACTTCATAGTTCAATTCTAAAATATTTCGTCAGATTGAAATCCGGTTGAGGTATGCGGAGGGAATAAAAGGTTATACAAAAGGTTTGTCAATCGAAACGGCGGGCTGTGAAAACCATTTCGGACCTGCATCAGTCATGTAAACACAATCTTCCATGCGCACGCCAAATTCTCCCGGTATGGAAAGCGTGGGCTCGATGCTGAAACACATACCTGTCTGTAACAGTTCTTGATTTCCTTTTACCATATTCCCCCATTCATGTCCATCCATCCCGATTCCATGACCTGTGCGGTGGGGAAGACCCGGCAACGTATATCCGGGCCCGAATCCGGCATTGATTATCACAGAGCGTGCAGCCCTGTCAACCTCTTCACAAGGTTTGCCTGGACGTGCGGCTGAAAAACCTGCCAGTTGTGCTTTTTGTTCAAGATTCCAAACTTCAAGCTGACGTTTGGTGGGTTCAGATCCAAATACAATTGTCCTGGTGATATCTGAACAATACCCGTCTACCTTACATCCGCAATCCATCAGAACGATATCCCCTTTCTTTAAGGGTTGCGATTTGATACTGCCATGGGGCAGGGCGGAGGCTTCACCAAAAAGAACCAGAGCAAAATCCGGTACAGCCCCCATTTCACCCTGAGCATGATTGATGATCGAAGAAATTTCAGACTGCGAAACCCCTTCTTTCAAACTGCTTATTCCGATTTTAATCGCGGCGACGGTGATATCACTTGCTTTTTGCATTAAAGCCAGTTCTGCGGCGGATTTGATCATCCGGCAGGGGATGGTAACCGTGTCTGCAGTTTCGAAAACCATCTGATGAGCTTCTTTCCGTATTCCATCCACCACAAAAAACCGTAGTTGTTCCTCTATGCCGATTTTGCCGGAATGTATTCCAATTTCATTTAATGCATGGACGATTTGCTTATAAGGACTTTCATCTTCCTGCCATATATAAATTTTATTCCCCTGACTGACTAATTCCTGGAACCGGCCTTTTTCAAATCCGGGACATACGTATATGATTTCTCCTGTGGCCGGAATGATGGCTACCATCGTGCGTTCACTGTTCCACCAGGAAATTCCCGTAAAATATTCCAGTGCAGTGCCTCCCTCCATAATAAGTGCTGCCATATTATTTTGATGCATCAGGCGTTGCGCTTTAGCTACTCTTTCTTTTCTTTCCTGAACCGATATGGGCTCAACTCCCGAAAGCATGGAGCGGTCGCCGGGGGTGGTCGAATTGATACCGTTGTTTATGGAATGAAAACCTGTAGTAACAGCGGTTCCGGCCAAGAGAGAAGACAGCCGGATGAAATTTCTTCTTTTCAGATTCAAACAATAGAATTTTAGTATGGACAAAAGAAGTACTGAAGGTAATAAAATTACGAACAATTGTTTGCCACCAGCGAGCCATCATCTTATTGGCAAATCTGTACCTTTTAACAATACACGAAGCTCAAATAAATCTGCAATCATGACGGCATGATTTCCTTAAGCAAGACAGCAGGAATATTTTGATAACAGACCGGTCTCGTAAACCGATAGATGGAACCGGTTCCAACTGAAGTGGTCCGGCTATCCGTTGTGGCTGGAAAAGGGCCGCCGTGAACCATGGCATGACAAACTTCCACGCCGGTAGGAAAACCATTCATAACTACTCTTCCTGTTTTTTGGGTCAGACGATCGATTAATTCCTTAGCCGGGGCATAATCTTTTTCACTAGCGTGTATCGTTCCCGTCAACTGGCCGGGCATAATTTCTGCTATCCGGTACATTTCTTCCATATTGTCCGTCAGGACCGCCAGGGTAGAAGGACCAAATACTTCTTCGAAATAATCCGGATTTTGAAATATATATTTTGCGGCAACGGATCTGAGGTATGGCTTTAAACCAGGATCTGCTCTGTGGACGACCTGTTCCTGAATGCCATGCAATTTTATTTGTTTTTCAAGTCCTTCTGCAAAAGCATTGTCAATGCCCTTTGTAAGTAAGGGATGAAGGGCAGGAGCAGACATGGCCTGGGCCACCTGTTGAATAAATTGAAGGCTTCCGTCATTTTTTATAAAAATACACAGACCCGGATTGGTGCAAAATTGTCCTGAGCCCAGCAGAACAGACTGCGCAAATTGTCCGGCAAGTAATTCACCGCCGTTTTTTATGGCATCCGGAAGGAAGAATACCGGATTTACACTGCCCATTTCTGCATATACAGGTATGGGCTGGGCTCTGCGCACGGCCAGGTCATAAAGGGATTTTCCACCCCGGAAAGAACCCGTAAAGGCAACTGCCTTTATTAAAGGGTGGGTAACCAAGCGGCTTCCTGTATCATGCGATATTCCATGAAGCATGGAAAATATACCCTCCGGCATGCCGGTATCTTTTGCGGCTTTAGCAATAGTTTCACCCACCAGCTGACAGGTTGCCGGATGTGCCGGGTGCGCTTTAAAAATTACCGGGCAACCGGCTGCCAGCGCCGAAACGGTATCTCCACCTGCCACTGAAAAAGCAAGAGGGAAATTGCTGGCACCAAAAACGGCCACCACACCAATCGGAGTTTGAATCTGGTTCATCTCCGGACGGGCTGCCGGTTTTCTGTCGGGTAATGCTTCGTCGGAAATTACCTTGTTCCATTGTCCATCGCGCAACAACTGCGCGAAGAGTCTCAACTGAGCGGTGGTCCGGCTGCGTTCTCCGGTAAGTCTTGCGAGGGGCAATGCGGTTTCTTCCTGTATCAGAGAAAGTAGTTCATCCCCCAGGGCTTCAATATAGCTTGCAATTTTATCAAGAAATTCACTTCTTTGAATCGATGTTGTTTTGCGATAAGAGTAAAACGCCCGATCTGCCAGTTCTGCACTTTCGTTAATTTCCGATTCGGTTGCCTCCTGAAATGCAGTTGAAATAGATTTACCTAAAACGGGATTGTATCCATAAAAATCAGGTCCGGTGCTTTTTACTTTCCGGAAACCAATGATCTGGGAAGCGATAATTTCCATTATTCAACTATATTTTGAAGTGTTCCGATCTGATTAATATGGATGGTTATTTCGTCACCACTGAGTAATGTAAAATCATTCGGCGGCACCAGGCAGGTTCCGGTCATCAAAAAACAACCGTAAGGGAATGAACATTCACGAAATAAAAATTCAACCAGTTCGGTATGGCCGCGTTTCATTTTGCTGATTGCGGTTTCATCCGAATACATAAGCAGATCATTTCTTTTTATCTGCATGCTGATTTTTGTTTCGGGTGAAATCGGTGTCGCTGGTAAATATAAGCAGGGGCCAATCGCGGCTGAACCGTCATAACTTTTCGCCTGGGGCAGATATAAAGGGTTTTCACCTTCAATACTTCTGCTGCTCATATCGTTTCCAACCGTATATCCGATAATATTTCCCCGGTTGTTTATAACAAGAGTCAGCTCTGGTTCCGGTACGTTCCAGGATGAGTCTTTCCGGATTCTGACCTTCTCTCCAGAGCCAACGCAACGATAAGGCGTTGCTTTAAAAAATAATTCAGGCCTTACCGCATCATACACTTTATCATAAAAACTACCTCCGCCGGTATCCCTGGATTCTTCCATTCTTGCATCCCTGCTGCGGGTATAAGTAACACCAGCTGCCCAAATTTCCTGACTTTGGAGGGGAATCTGAATATTTAGTTCTTTCAGTATGCCCTTTTGTCCCAATGGTTTAGTTTCTGTTATTTCTGTCTGTACAGATTTAAAAATATCATCCTGATTTATAAATGTATCCAGCGAATGGTGTTTGGAGTTATAAAGGAATTCACCTGATTCGATCAATATCCCTAAATCGGTTTTATAAATTTTCATACTTTATTTTGATTGAAGGGGACTTCCGGAAAATCCAGCTTCGTCTTGGAAGAAAAATAGCAGGGAAACCGTCTTCGAATATAGTATGAATTGAACTTGGAATCAAAACGTATTTGTGAATTCCGAACAAGAGCTTGCCACGGATACAGCGCATTGGACCTTTTAATAATCATGGGGGCCGCTTATCATATATTCTTTTTACTTCTGGTTATATAGATGAACTTATGGAAATGCGACACTAAAAAAATCAGCCATGATACGTAATTATTTGTTGATTGCAATTCGCAACTTCAAGCGTCAGAAACTTTTTTCCCTTCTGAACATATTCGGACTATCTCTGGGACTAGCGAGTGCTATCCTGATTTTTTTGTATGTAAGCGATGAGTTGCGTTACGACCGTATTCAGCCTTACTATAAGGATACATACCGGGTTGGTTTCACTTTTATTAATCCTGACGGGCAACGTTTTGAAAATACTGTTTCTCCGGGTTATTTCATTCGCTATCTTAAAGATAACCGCAGTGAAGTAGTCCATACTACCCGTATTGACTATATCGGTTATCCTACTTCGCTGAATTATAAACCAGCCGATAAAATAGTATTAACGGAAGAAATTCGCTGGGCCGAACCGGACTTCTATAAGATCCTCTATTTCGATCTGCTGCGGGGTAATAAGGATAAAATGTTTCAGAATTTCAACACCATGATCATGAGTGAGTCGGGTGCACGGAAAATATTCGGCAGCACGGATCCCATGGGGAAAGTAATTTCTTTGAAACACGTCTGGGCAACTCAGAACAAGGAGATAGATGTAATGATTACCGGCATTTACCGTGATTATCCTTCCAATTCGCATTTTAAGCCGGAATATATTGTGAATATAAACGCCATGCGCAGCATTTACGGTGAACATTTTAATGAATACCTGGAGGGAACCCGGTTAAATGGAAATACCGAGTTTTTCGAAAATTATATTGTGCTTACACCGGGTGCTGATATTAAACCCATCAACGCCACGCTGAATGTCCTGGCAAACCAGATGCTTCAGTCAGATTCGGGAGCAAGAGCCAGCGGTGCAAAATTCGAGGCTTTTACGACCAAACTCGCAGATCTTCATTTTGATACCAAAAACCTCTGGGAGAACAACACACACGGTGACAAAATGTATCTCACCATCTTCAGTATCATTGCACTTATGATCATGGTCATCGCCTGTATAAACTATACTAACCTGGCCACGGCCCGTTCCATAAAGCGTGCGAAAGAAGTGGGCCTGCGCAAATCATTTGGAAGCAGTCGTTCAGAACTGGCCCGGCAGTTTTTCATGGAATCTTTTTTAATGACACTTTGCGCCCTGGTGATGTCAGTAGTTTTAGTTATTATCTTTTTGAAACCATTTAACCAGGTGGCGCATAAGACGTTTAGCATCGGATCTTTATATGATCCGTTTATGATACTGATTGTGATCGGAATAGTTCTCTTCATGGCATTCGTCGCCGGAATTTATCCGGCTTTGTATTTATCAGCATTTCAACCGGTTAAAGTATTAAAAAGCCAGATCGTTAAAGGGAAGGGAGCTGAATTTTTTCGCAAGAGCCTGGTCACTATTCAATATACTGTCGCATTGGGGTTAATCATTTATACTTTTATCGTAATTCAGCAGATAGATCAATTAAAAACAACCAAACTCAACGAACAGGGTAGTCAGTTAATGGCCATCCGGTTTGGGGGAATAGCCCAGCAGGAGAGGTTTGCCTTTTTTAAACGGTCGGTACTGGAAGATCCCCAGATCGAGGGCCTGACCATGGCAAATCATCTTCCAAGGCTGGATTATTTTGGATGGATCGGTGCCACAGTTAAGTTCCCGGAATTTGGTGATAAAGATCTGCAATGGAACCAGCTCAATGTGGAATTTGATTTCCCCAAAACTTTTCACCTGGAGTTTATTGCGGGCCGTGATTTTCAATTGGGAAACAATAATGACAGCAGTTCCATAATTCTGAATGAAGCCGCAGTAAACGCCTTGCATAAGCCCATAAGCAGGGTGATGGGGACAATGGTGAAAAATTCAAGAGATACCAGCAGGATATTCCGGGTTATCGGAGTCGTAAAGGACTTTCCTTTCCGGTCCATGCATCAGCCAATCGAACCCCTGATGCTCAATCCGAACCTGCATCAGATTGATAAAATCGTCTATGTTAAATTGCCAGCGGGCAAATTCCAGGAAAAAATCAATGCCATTGAAAAGAAATGGAAAACTGCTTTTCCGGGAGCCGGTTTTGATCATTGGTTTTTGAGTGATGAATTTAACCGGATGTATGTAGTAGAAAATACGGTTTCTTCGCTCGCAAAAATATTTGCTGTTCTGGCTGTTTTGATCACCATTCTTGGTGTATTAAGCCTGGCCTCTTATACGGCAGAACAGCGGACAAAGGAAATCGGGATCCGGAAAGTATTGGGAGCCGGCGATAAACAAGTGGCTGTTTTATTTGCTTCGATATTTCTGAAGATTTTTGCCGTGGCAAGCCTGATTTCTGTGCCTGTTGCCTGTTTTGTGGCGTACAAATGGCTGCAGGGTTTCGTTTACCGTGTTCCGATCAATCCCTTGATTATTGCTTTGAGTCTGCTGGGATTGTTACTGATAACGCTGATCACTGTAAGTTATGAAATCTGGAAATCCGCCAGGGCAAAACCGATTATAGCTTTAAGAACTGAATAAGATAAATGCATAGTTCCTGATCAGAACAGGCTTTCATAGTCATACACTTTGGCGTCTTCGCCCATAATTTTTTGCCGGCTGTCAGTAAATGCCGGATTTAAAACGCTTTTGGTAGTATCGAGACTGGGAAATTTCAGAGCACCCATTTCAGCCAGGCTTGGAAAAACATTTTCGGTCCCGGTTTTCCTGTCCTTATGGACGTAGAGCCATTTTATTTTTTCAGGAAATATTTCTTTTAATTTATCCGAATACCATATAAAAAAAGGAATATGGGCTACATATTTGGAAGGCGGACCGCTCCCGTGCGTGAATTTTTCCCTGTTGTCATCCAAAAGATCTTCGCCGTGATCGGAAATAAAGAAAACGGATGAACAGGCATCTTTCTTTTCCGTCATGGCAATTACGGTATCTATCAGGGCATCAGAGTATAAAATACTGTTATCGTAAGAATTTATCAGATAATTTTTTTTTGCAACATCCGAATGTTGGACTCCGATATTTTTCACAACGGGTTTAAAAATTTCATATGAAGGCGGGTACCTTTCAAAATATGACCAGTGACTGCCATAAGTGTGTATGACTATAAAAACTTTATTCTCATTTTTATCCAGCACCTTTCTAAATTCTTTGTCAACCATATCCATGTCCATGGGATGGGAATCAATATTATACCAGAATTCATCAGCTTCCTTGGCATGCATCTGAATATGTCCATAATCCAGGTTGTTGCTCATCCAGTATGTTTTAAAGCCTGCTTCCTTAAAAGCGCTAACAATGGATTTTTCCGTGTTCTGCAACTGAAAATTATCGGGGGTTGCTTCTGATATAATCTGTGGAACAGTATATTCCGTCATATATCCGCCTGCAACTGTATTGGAGAAGGACACCAGGTTGGTTCGTTTTACAAGTTTTGGAGATGTGTTGCGGTAATACCCATTTATGCCCCATTGAACTGCACGACTGCTTTCACCGATGATCAGAATATAAATCTGTCTTAAGCCAGGCGCGTTTATCTGCTTTGCGCGAAATTCAAAACGATTACGAATTTCAGCGTTGTCTGCCATTTTCCTATACATTAAATATACATCCGCTGCATCATGCATAAAAGAGTTGGGAAAGGTGGTAAAAAAAGTATTTTTCATTTTTTCAGGATAGCTGTCGTCGGCTTTCTGAAAAAGAGGTAACAACAGAAAAGCTCCGACAGCTACTAAACTTATATACAGGCTCTTTCGTCCGGGCAACCGGGATGGGAGTGTTAATACCAGGTATATATAAGTTAATACCATAGTCAGCAGGATAAGCAGATAAATGAATACATACCCTCTGGATAATTCCATAGCTTCCCGGGCATTGGTATTTACTACCGCCAGGATGACCTCCGGAGTAATACGGATGTTAAAGAACAGGGTGCTGGCAAGTATCAGTGAACTCAATAGAATGAATGGGATCATTAACCAATAGTAGATTTTGAGATGG
This sequence comes from uncultured Bacteroidota bacterium, assembly GCA_963766585.1. GTDB lineage: Bacteria > Bacteroidota > Bacteroidia > Chitinophagales > Chitinophagaceae > Puia. Next base: position 1,586,834 of record CAVYAV010000003.1, on the reverse strand, counting down.
TTTCTGAAAATATATACAGGGATTAATAAATAACAGGTCCTTAATGCCAGGTGTAAGAAAAAATCATAGAATAAACGATCCGTGGACAAGATTAGCGAAGCTATCTCCGGCAGCGAAAGCAAAATAATAATCCAGAAAAAATTTCTGAAATATATGGGATTTTTTAAAATGGAAAGGTTGAGCATGGCAAGGCTTGGTGAAAATACCTTAAAAAGGGAATTTCTCACAATTAATCTGAGTAATTCCCTTAACCGGTAAATAAACCAAATTCCCATTCCGGGATTGATTTCTGCCGGCCATCCTTTTTATCAAACATTTAATCTACGAAATCTTTCTTTCTTCATGACAACCATATAATTTCGGGCCCGGTTGTTCCTAAAAAACCGTCACTACCCAAAACCTGTTCATGAAGTCCTTTTTACTCGCCGCAGTTTGGTCATTTTTTTTGTGTGAGATGCATGCGCAACCAACGGACTCTTCAATCCATATAAAAGGATCAGTTGTGGATTCAGTTTCTGCTAAACCGCTTGCCTTTGCGACCATAGTTCTTCAGAATGCAAAGACAAAGGCGCCGGTAAAAAATTTCATTTCCGGAGACGATGGGAGTTTTGATGTTACGGTAGCTGACAGCCTCGATTATTTGCTGGTCTTCGCATTTACCGGGTATGATAATAAGCAGATTTCTATAAGCCGGGGTAAATCGCTTGTCCTTGGACAGGTACCCCTCAGGTTATCGGGCAAACAGCTAAAGGAAGTATCTGTTGTAGCAATTAAACCGGTTATTAAACGGGATCTGGACGGAATAACTTATGACGTAAGTGCTGATCCCGAAACACCGGTTTTGAGCGCACTTGACATGATGCGTAAGGTGCCCATGCTTTCAGTTGACGGGTCTGACAATATCAAATTAAAGGGGAAGGCGAATTACAAAATTCTTATCAATGGGAAGGAATCGGCGCTTCTTGCCAAGAATCCATCAGATGTTTTGCGCGCTATGCCGGCGACAAATATCGAGCGGATTGAGGTGATCACCACGCCTCCGGCTAAATACGATGCGGAAGGTCTCGCTGGTATAATCAATATTATTACGAAAAAGAAACTGGACGAAGGGTATAACATTGGGGTGAACGCCAGATTAAATACGGTATGGGGACCAGGTATTAATCTAAATGGCACCTACAAAAAGGGAAGGTTTGGATTTTCTGGTTATGCCGGTTACAATGTGAGACACCAACAAACCAATGGCATAGGAGGTGAGCAGATTTTTTATTCGGATCATTCCACACTGAATCAGGATGGAACCAATACGTTATCTGCACATCATATCTATGGCGACGCAGAACTCAGTTATGAGATAGACAGCCTTAATCTGCTGACTGGTTCAATCGAATTTTATACTGGTAAAAGGACCGGGAACAGCAACCAGCTAACCACCTCATATGATAGCAATAGGACGCTGACTCAGGCATATCGTCTGATGACGGACGGGAACAATACTTTTGGGGGAATAGATGCATCCCTGAATTATCAGTTAGGCTTCAAAAAGGATAAAAACCGGTTGCTGACTTTATCTTATAAATACAGTTATTCTCCGGGAACACAGTATAATAATAATATAGTTACAGATACTGTCAATTTCTACTTACCCAGCTATAGACAGACAAATGATGCCGGTAATAAGGAACATACGGTTCAGGTGGATTATGTGCATCCGCTAAATAAAATAAACCTGGAAGCCGGGGCAAAGGGTATTTTCAGAAATAATTACAGCAATTTCGAATCCAGCAACTACAGTGAACAAACCAAGGACTATGTTGTGAATCCGAATCAGACGAATGATTTTAATTACGATCAGGATATATACAGCATCTACAATTCTTACTCGGCAAAATGGAGTAAGTGGAATGCCAAAGCCGGTTTGCGCCTGGAACACACGAAGGTTAACGCCAATTTTATTTCCACATCCAGCACAGTTCATCAGAATTATGATAACCTGATCCCATCTCTTTCCCTACAGCTGAATTTAAAGGGCAGCAATATTTCCATCGGATATACCGACCGCATCAGCCGGCCAGGTATTTACCAGCTGAATCCATTTGTTGACTATTCCAATCCGAATTTTATCAATACCGGCAACCCTGCCCTGGAGCCCGAAGTAAATCACAGTTTTGAACTCAATTACAGTGTTTTTGCAAAAAACTCGTTAACTGCCGGAATCAGCTATTCTTTTTCAAATAATTCCATCCAAACGGTCACCCATCTGCAGAATGTGAATTCAGGAGCCATACAGGATACAGTAACAGTAACCACATTTGAAAACCTGGGTAGCAATAAAAACCTGGGACTGAACTTAAATATCAATATTACCAGTATCAAAAATCTGAGCATCAGTTTAAATACGGAACTGGCGCATGTATGGTTAAAGGGTACCTATAACGGACAGTTTTACCGGAACGATGGATATACCGGGGATGCCTTCTTAAATCTGGGTTATAAATTCGGAAATGGCTTCCGCGCCGGATTTGATGCCGGATATTTTAGTGGTGACCTCACCCTTCAGGGAAAGAGTAGTCCCTTCGTTTTTAATTCCTATTCACTTGCCAAGACTTTCCTCAATAAGAGGCTCACTTTGTCGGCTGTGATGAATAACCCGTACAATCAGTTTTACACATTCAAATCAACAACAAACACCCCGGATTTCTACCAGTCAAGTTATAATCAGATCTTTTACAGGTCTTTTGCCCTTCGGATCAATTTTAAATTCGGTAAGCTCAACAGTGATATCAAAAAGAATCAGCGTGGGATCAACAACGATGATAAGAAGGCAGGTAAATCATCAGCAGGGTCGGCAGGGTAGTCAGTTGTTATATTTATTATCTTCAATAAACCCAGCCGTACTACCATTGGTTTAAATTCTGGTTTTCCAAGGTGTATACAATGACGGGCGCTGCCGGATTTATTCCAATCAAATTTACCAAATACCAGCCCAAAGACTCCACTTACGCAATATTGGCGGAAACGATATTTTAATAGGTTAAATTGGTTTTCTGTCTTAAAACGGTTTCTTATTCAAAATATACTACCATGAAAAATATGAATGGCTTTACAGAACGCCGGGAATTCTTAAAAAAATCAATAGCTGTTTCTGCTTCCCTCGCTGCTATTTCTTTTCTGCCAAAAAACGGGTATTCAAATGCCGCCCTTCCACCGCCCAGTATGACCATTATTGGACCTCAGGAGGGATACACTCCCCAAATCGGAACCCTGGTTTCCATGATGGCTTTTTGCAGATCCGCTGTTGTTACTTCTGTAAAAGGTCTAAATACAGCGCAACTTGATTTCCTGTTGGATGAAAAAGCGAACTCCATCGGGGCATTACTATATCATCTGGCGGCTACCGATGCCTATTATTATGAAAATACTTTTAAAGGAGTGCAATGGGATAAATGGGATGAAAGCGTCTCCAAAAAATTTGATATTGCCATGAACCTGGGCGACCCCGCGCGAAAATCAATCAAAGGGAATAACCTGGATTTTTATCTTTCGCTGTTACAGGAAACCCGGGAACGCACATTAGCGGAATATAAGAAGCGGGATGATCAGTGGCTGATGAGTGTGGATCAGGGCTGGTTTTGGGGACCTACCAATAATTATTGCAAATGGTTTCATGTTTGTGAACATGAATCACATCATCAGGGCCAGATTGCATTGATAAAATCAAGAATACCCGGTTATAAACCTGCGGAATAAAATTTTACCTGCTTAGTAACTTCCGGAAGGATGAGACCATGATTTTTTTCCAAAAACAAATGAAGCACTGATGGATGGCCCGTTATAGCCCCATTTAAAATGGCCGTTTACATTTTCCTTGGTGGCGTCTACCTTAAAATTCAGTCCGGTATATCCCAGCGACACATCCAGCTGCTTTAGCAATTTGTAGGTTAGTAAGATATTGTAGGCAAAGATACTGCCGGAGATATCCCCTACGGTTAATGAAAGATAGTCTATATCAGCATTCGCTGCCAGTCGGGGAGTGAAGGCATAACCTCCCCATAAACCCAGGTCAGGCAGAGGTGCAGTAAATCCAAAATCACTGGTTTTAGAAATACCCATATTGGCACCGTTTGCGCTAATTCCTACTTTACCACCAACCAGGTGTGTACCAATTAAAATCCCGGCTTCATAGTTTGGTTTGGAAAGAATGGCATATCCATAGGACACCTGGTAGATGGCGGTATTGAAAAAAGTATGAATAGTAGTGTTTATATTGAATGTGTCGCCTTTAAAATATATTGTTTTGTCCAGCGTATGGTTTGCACTCCGGTTGATATCATAGTAACTGAAATTGATACGTGAACGCCTGGAAATGCGCCATTGGAAACCGGCTAAAAATGTTCCTACTTCCTGTGTATACCCCAGGTCTTTCTGAAAATCTATTTCTGTTCCTGCAGCTTTTCCGGTTAGTCCAACCTGTATGCTCGTATTGTTCACCGGTAAAAAAAAACCGGCAGTGAGTCTGAACCTTTCCACGAACCAGGGCGCAATTTTTTTCTCTACGGGAGCGGAATCTGACTGCTGACCAAATCCTTTGATAACTGCTAAAAGCAATATAATAATAGGTGCTAATGACTTCATGGATAAAATTTAATCTTTCTCGTCAGGAAGTTACAGCTTTTAACAGAAATTCAGGGTACTGCGTAAAAATCAGGAGTGTATAAATCAACGTGGTAACGGGGTTTTGTTTTATATGGCCCGCCATCTGATATTTAATAATATATTTGCCAAATAAATTGTACCCTTACCATTCAGATAGTTTTTCCTGCATGATTCGAATACCTTTTATACTTATCGAAAGAAAACTTTTCTGTCACAAGCAGATTTGGAAAAACATTATCAACCGTCCTTCCTGATTTGATTTTCTCCGGACTCTTTATTTTAAAACGATTTTTCGATTCCATTTTAAACAAATCATTGTTCGATGAAAACTATCATAGAACCATTCAGAATAAAATCTGTTGAACCCATTTATTTCAATTCTCCTGATGAAAGGAAAACGATATTGGAAAAAGCATTTTACAATCCGTTTTTAATTCGTTCAAAGGATGTACTTATCGATTTACTCACGGATAGTGGAACGAGTGCCATGAGCAGCAGTCAATGGGCAGGAATCATGCATGGAGACGAATCCTATGCAGGCAGTCCGAGCTTTTTTCGGTTTGAAGAAACTATTAGAGAAATTACCGGCATGCCCCTGGTTATTCCAACCCATCAGGGAAGGGCAGCCGAAAAAATACTTTTCAGCATACTTGGGGGAAAAGGAAAATATTTTATCAGCAATACTTTATTTGATACTACCCGGGCCAATATTGAATTTTCAGGAGCTGAAGGTATTGACCTGATTTGTGAAGAAGGCAAACATCCGGAAATCCCTGCGCCATTCAAAGGAAACATGGACCTGGCCGCCCTGGAAAAAACTATTCAGGAAAAAGGGGCTCGGAATATTCCGCTTTGTATCATCACCGTAACCAATAATTCAGGCGGTGGCCAGCCGGTGAGTATGCAGAATATTAAAGGAGTAAGCAGAATTTGTTCGGAAAACAAAATACCGCTCTTCATTGATGCCTGCCGTTTTGCAGAGAATTCCTATTTTATTAAATTAAGAGAAGAAGGGTATCAGCACAAAGCGGTTTCAGAAATCGCCCGGGAACTTTTTTCGTATGCAGATGGCTGTACAATGAGTGCAAAAAAAGATGCTTTTGCAAATATCGGCGGTTTTCTGGCGATGAAGGATGAGGCCCTTGCACTACAATGCAGAAATCTCCTGGTAATCACGGAAGGTTTTCCTACCTATGGCGGACTGGCAGGCAGGGACCTGGAAGCCATTGCTATCGGCTTAAAGGAAGTAATGAATGAAAATTATCTGCAATATCGTATAAAGAGTATTGAATACCTCGCTAATAAACTCATCACCGCCGGCGTACCCATCATGCAACCTGCAGGCGGTCATGCCGTTTACCTCGACGCAAAAAAATTTCTATCCCATATCCCGGTTCATCAGTATCCGGGTCAGGCACTAGTAGGGGCCTTGTATCTGCATGGAGGTATCCGCAGTGTCGAAATCGGTTCACTTATGTTTGGTAAATATGACGAACAAAATAAACTCATTCCTGCTGCCCTGGAATTGGTGAGGCTGGCGATACCCAGAAGGGTTTACACACAGAGTCATATCGATTATGTAGCGGAGGTAATTATTGAAGTGTTTCAGGAAAGAAATAGAATAAAAGGCCTGGCAATTGTAGAAGAAGCCGCGATGCTCAGGCATTTTACGGCCAAATTAATACCTGTTTAATTTCTTATCAGACAAATACCATTAGTTTAGAAACCCACGGGGCATAATTCCGTTTGGAAAAGTTAACTTAGGATATAATTCTTAAGAATGCCTGCAAAATATTTTGGGAGTTTCGCTTTGGGCATGTTATTCATCTCAACTTTTTCTCAGGCCCAGAAAACGGTTATCATCAGCGACAGCCTGGCGGCAAATGCGGAAAAATTAAATGTTAAACTGGGTTCCCAGGGTCCGGGAAAAATGTGGAAGATGCATTTTGGCGAATACGGTGTGGTTACCAGCAAAATGGGATGGATGCCGGAAAAAGTAAAGGGGAATCTTATGTCTACAAAAATCGAAACCTCATCCACCCTAAAATTCCATTTTGTTTTTTCCGGTAACACTTCTGATACGGCCTGGGTTAGCGCGGCCAATAATGTTGTGGTTGGGGCTTTACAGAGTTTGGAATTATTCCCTCATTTTTCCTGGGGCACAGATGAAATGACCAGAGAATCTAAAAATTTTTCCGCATTTATTACCATCAATCAGGATACTACAAATACCTGGGGCCTTTACATGAATGAAATAAAAAGTGCCCAGACAGCAGGAACAACTGAGGCATTTCTTACCTGTGGGCAAAGGAAAATTGTACTGTTTCCGGTAAACTCCGGTAAAAAGAGTGCTAGTCCATTTTCCGCGCAGGCAGAAGGGTATGAGTTTTTTGAAAATGGCCATTCCCTTTCCGCTCTCCAGTATTTTGGAGGAATGAGCATGAACAGCAATATCGTGTGGCTGAATAAAGAACTGGATCCTAAAATGAAGCTTATTCTTTCCGCGGCAATGACTGCTGTTTTGCAGGTAAAACTTTCGGAGATGACGAATCAGGCAAATTAATGGACTGGTAAATATGTATAATGATTCAAAATCTATTGGGCTGGATTTACCCGAAATGGAGGCATCTGTACTGATGACTCATTTAACGGAATTCCTGAACGGCAGCCGGAACAGGATCAGGAGAATGATTAACAGGAAATTTGAATTGATTGAGATCGTTTTGTTTGCAAAATTCGGATATAAAAATTCTATAGTGTATGGCTTTCAAAAACTACAACCCTATTTTACAGAAAATCACTGGCAATTAATCAGGGATATCCAGGAGATTGAAGATAAAGTGAGGAAGATGGATTTTTCAAATCAGTACCTGGAAAAAATCAGTCATCAGATCATAGATTTGATGCCGGGCTATAAGAAATCAAATTATGATTCCCCGGAACAATGCGATGCCCTGCAATGGAAGCAACTGGAAGAGCGATACTCCCAGCTGGGCGTTCCAAAAGAGGAAGCGGAATTGAAAAAAATAATTGCTGAACTCTGTGAGAACTGTCCTTAATTTGATCTGGTGACCTTACCTGTAATTTTTTGTCTCATTTTCTTCTGATGATATAGACTTTTTATGCGTTATACTGCCCATTCAGACATAGGAAAAATAAAATCCCTTTTTATTAAACCGGTGAAAAATGCTTTTTTAAGTGATTCCCATATGGAGCAGTACTGGAAATCGTTGAACTATCTGAACAAACCAGATTTTAGTGCGGCAATAGATGAATATGAATTCTTTCAGTCTGTTTTGGAATCCCATAGTTCTGAAATTCATTTTTTCCCGGAGGACAATACTGTTAACATGGATTCGGTTTATTGCAGGGATGCTTCCATTGCAACAGACAGGGGAATGATTATCTGTAATATGGGAAAAGCGGGAAGGAGGAATGAGCCACTGGCAGAAAAAAGAGCATTCGAGCAAACAGGTATCGCGATATTGGGTTCGATTACAGAGCCGGGAACCCTGGAAGGAGGAGATGTAGCCTGGCTTGATGAAAATACCCTGGCTGTCGGTCACACTTATCGGACCAATATGGAAGGAATCCGGCAGATAACAAACCTGTTGAAGCCATTAGGGATAAATGTAATCACGGTGGACCTGCCTCATTATAAAGGGCCGTCAGATGTATTTCACCTGATGTCCATATTGAGTCCGGTAGACAGGAACCTGGCCGTGATATTTTCTCCTTTGATGCCGATCGGATTTCGAAATATATTGAAAGAGCGGGGTTTTGAGCTGGTAGAAGTTCCGGAAGAAGAATTTGAAACTATGGGATGCAATGTACTTTCTATTGCACCCCGCGAATGTCTGATGGCAGATGGGAATCCAAAAACAAAAAAGGCTTTGGAAACTGCCGGTTGTATAGTAAGCGTGTTTAAGGGCGACGAGATAAGTGTAAAAGGAGGTGGAGGACCGACATGCCTGACGAGGCCAATTTACAGGTATGTGCAGGAATAGAAAAAATGATTAGATATGAATGCGTATAACGTTTACCCCTATGCCCGTTAAAGACTACGACATTGTAATTGTTGGATCCGGACCGAATGGACTTTCGGCCGCCATTTTACTTCAGCAGGCCGGTCTGAAAACAATTTTATTAGAAGCAGAATCCACCGTTGGGGGTGGGATGCGATCAGCGGAATTAACGCTGCCGGGGTTTACACATGATATCTGTTCTGCCATTCATCCCCTGGCCGCCGGTTCTCCGTTTCTAACCTCGCTTCCCTTGGAAAAATTCGGATTGGAATTTATAGCCCCTGGAATCGCTGCAGCCCATCCTTTTGATGATGGCTCTGCGGCGACAATGCTAACTTCCATACAGGATACTTCATCCGGCCTGGGAGAAGACGAAAGGGCATACCAAAATCTGGTGTATCCCCTGGTGAAAGACTGGCCCCATATAGTTGATGATGTGCTTGGCCCTTTCCATTTTCCTTCACATCCCCTGGCAATGGCTCGTTTTGCCAGATGGGCATTGCAGCCCGCCGGCAATCTGGCCCGGAATCAGTTTAAAGGAGAAAAAGCAAAGGGCCTTTTCGCCGGAATGGCAGCACATGGTATGCTTCCCTTTGACAATATGGTGAGTTCGGCAGCGGGGATTGTATTAATGATCCAGGCACATCTGAACGGTTGGCCAATGGTGAAAGGTGGTACACAACAAATGGCCAATGCCATGTCAGCATATTTTGTTTCTCTTGGTGGTGAAATTCAATGCGGATTCCGGGTGAATCGTTTGCGGGATTTACCGGAAGCCCGGGCCGTTTTGTTTGACCTGTCTCCTAAACATATTCTGAAAATTGCTGGTCAGGGCTTTTCACCATTCTATCAGAAGCAGCTGGAGAAATATCGGTATGGTATGGGTGTTTTTAAAGTGGACTGGGCCCTGGACGCACCGATTCCATTCCTTGCAGAAGACTGCCGGAAAGCCGGTACAGTTCATCTGGGGGAATCTTTTGCAGAAATAGCAGCTAACGAAAACATTACCATGCACGGGGGGCATCCGGAGAAACCTTTTGTAATACTTGCCCAGCAAACCCTATTTGATCCCTCAAGGGCACCGGAAGGAAAACACACTGCCTGGGCTTATTGTCATGTCCCTGCCGGATCAGCGGTAGATATGAAAACAGCCATAGAGAAACAGGTGGAACGGTTTGCGCCGGGATTCCGCGATCGTATTTTATCAACCCATACCCTTAATGCAACACAACTGGAAGAATATAATCCGAATTATGTGGGTGGAGATATTAATGGCGGGGTCCAGGACATCTGGCAACTTTTTACCAGGCCTGCACTCCGGCGTTCGCCGTACCGTTGTTCAGGTACAGGAATTTATATATGCTCAGCTTCAACACCACCCGGGGGAGGTGTGCACGGTATGTGCGGATACCATGCCGCTAAACGGGTGATGCGTGATTTGAGGATTTGATTTATCAGGGGAGTTTTTTTTAAAGAATGAAATACAATAAGCGATGATATTGATTTTTTTTCGGAAAAACATTTCAGCAATTTATTTTTTTCTCCTCTTTCCCAGTACAGTCCTGTTTGCACAACAGGATCGTCCGAATATTATCTGGATTACCTGCGAAGATATTTCCCCTTTTATTGGCGCCTATGGTGATCGCGAAATGAAAACACCAAATATTGATCAGCTCGCAAAAGAAGGAGTCAGGTATACAAAAGTATTTACAGCGGCTGGTGTCTGCGCTCCAAGCCGGTCAAGTTTCATTACGGGGATGTATCCCACTTCGATCGGAACTATGCATATGCGCACCATTGGGGATCCAAAATACCAGCCGGTCCCGTCTTATTCAGCGGTTATTCCTGCTGATGTAAAATGTTTCCCGGAATATTTAAGAATGGCGGGTTATTACTGTACGAACAATGAAAAACAGGACTATCAGTTTGAGCCACCCGTAACGGTATGGGACGAGAACGGCGCTGCAGCAACATTTCACCACCGACAGAGCAACCAGCCATTTTTTGCTGTATTTAATTTTTTCATTACCCACGAATCGCAATTGTTCAGCCGCAAAGACAGTCTGCTGATGAATCCGGATAAAATCAGGGTTCCGCCTTACTATCCGGATACTAAAACTGTTCGCCATGATATGAACCGTCTCTTTACCAATATAGAAAGGATGGATCAGCAGGTAGGAGAACTTCTCAGAATGGTGAAAGAGGATGGTCTGTATAACAATACGATCATTTTCTTTTTTAGTGATCATGGCGGTGCACTGCCCTGGATGAAAAGAGAAATTTTAGAGAGGGGAACCCATATTCCATTTATCATTCGTTTCCCCGGTGGTAAAAGCGGCGGAACCACTAATGATGATTTGATCAGCGGAGTGGATTTTGCTCCCACTGTTCTTTCTCTGGCAGGTGTACCTGTTCCGAAATATATGCAGGGACAGCCTTTTTTAGGCGCACAGAAATCAAAGTTAAACCGGTCTTATGTTTTTGCCGCCAGAGACAGAATGGATACGGAATATGACCGCGTAAGAATGGTGCGGGATAAGCGGTTTCAGTATCTGTATAATTATATGCCTGACCAACCTTATTATCAGAACATTGCATACCGCCTGAGCATTCCTATGATGAAAGAGTTTTTAGAATGGCGGGATGCCGGTAAACTGGATTCTGTACAGATGGCATGGTTTAAGAATAAACCGGTGGAGGAGTTGTACGACCTGCAAAACGATCCGGACGAGATCCACAATCTTGCTGCCGATCCGAAGTATAGCGCCAAACTTATTGAAATGAGAAATGCTTTTCAGTCCTGGACCAAATCTGTCGGGGACATGGCGTCTGTGCCGGAAAAACAAATGATCAGCAATATGTGGAACGGAAATTCAGAAGCCCCGGCCACCGAAGAGCCCGAATTCGCCTTATCAGAAGGAGGGGTAAAAATTTCCTGCAAAACAGAAGGTGCTTCAATAGGTTATCAAATCATTCAGGAAGGAACTTCACCACCTGACAAAAAGTATATCATCCAAAGCTGGGATTTTGGAATTATTTTTTCCACGGTAAAAAACGGGGACTCTTTAGCCATGTCCCCCGCCTGGCAGGTTTACCGGGGGAAACCTATATTCCTGAAACCGGGAGATACACTGAAAGTAAATGCCCGGCGGATAGGATATAAACCGGCAATGTCACAGTTCATCGCGGGTAGATAAAACCTTTCAGTTATTTAGTCCGGGTTGTTATCCAATAATATATGGGAAGCGAAACTCGAAAAAGTGCTGATTATCATGAATTTACGCAACACAACGGTAATGTTTACCGTTCCCCCGGCATTAGCCAATAGTTCCTGGAAAAACGCTTTTGATAAATCAGATTATCCTATAGGAACAACGATTTCTTTACAGCCTTATGAGTAAAGGATATTATCGCCTTGAGTCCTACTGTAGATAATACATAAAGCGCACTTTGGGGTCATTTTTCTTCTTCGATGTTAAATAGTACGTATCCTTTTAGCTGATAGGTGGATAGGGCGACTTTGGCACTATAAGCCGTTTTTACTTGGGGAATCATGTCGGAGGCTGGTATATTGAAATAAATCTCTGCCTGACCACAGGCAATCAGATTGGTTTTGATTTCAATAAACTGTTTCAGAATGTCCAGGTTTGGATTGTTGGTTTTGAATTTCTTTTGGTAAACTTCATTCTTCAAATAGACATTCATCGGAGCCCCGTGGATTACAATCGCCAGCTCAAGATTTTCTTTGGGAACACCGGCGGCAATATGCAAATTGATAATCCGCCCGATTTCAGCAAGCCCTTCATTAATTTTTGTTTTGCCGGCACTATCCCGGCCCCAGACCTCCATGGCAAATAGCAATTTGTATTTCATGGCCGGATCTATTTTTTCTGTTACACCCAATACCGGGAGTGCCAGGGACCATTCACTGTTTTTAATCAGGGGATATTGGGCAATTTTTTTGGCCATATCCCATTTCAGACTGTCCTTAACTTTTCTAACGACACTATCGCGAATCCGTACGGAATATTGGGTTGAAGCCGATTTAATCAGGCTGTCTGCGATTTGATTGACCAGGCTGCTGTCTGCAATAAGTGAATGCTGTGCATTGATGGTTCCCGTCGAAATCAGGACAATAGTCAGTGTTACGAAAAATGATTTCATACAATGGTTTAAGGGTTCTTTGGAAAAAAGCTAATAATCAGTTCATTTTTTCTTTTGTAACAAATTCGCCCATCACAGCCTCCCTGATCAGGGATGGAGGTAAAATTCCCTGAGACAATATAAAATCATGGAAATGCAGCTGGTTGAATTTTGTTCCAAGTGCATTCTCCGTGTTTTTCCGGAGTTCAATCATATTGATAAATCCATAATAGTAACTATTTGCCTGTCCAGGTGCGCGTAAGGTATACCGTTCTACTTCCTGTTTTGCCATGGCATGGGAGCAGACGACATCATTCATTAAAACATCCATTGCCTGTTGCTGATTAATGGTTCCCGCTTGTAATTCAGGATCCAAAAATGCGCGGGCAGCGCGTAGCAAACGGTAATCCAGCGAAACCAGCTGACCTTCCAGTGGCATGAAAGGAAGGGTTATGGATTCAGAATAGAGTGCCCAACCTTCTACATTGGTCGAATTGAAAGCATATAATGCGCGCGCCTGGGAAACACCTTCTTCGACCATTTTGTCAAACTGTAATTCGTGACCGGGTCGTACTTCATGTGCTATTATGGTCCAGGATGCCGCATCAAAAGTGAAATCATCATATTTATCTGTTTTCTCTCCTGGTGCGGTCGGCATATTCAGGGGTAAAACAAAAACGCCGCGCTGCCCGGTATTATTCAGAAAAGGCGGGGCAACCATATGCGGAGCGGGTTGCTGGGCTGTTTCCGCCGCACTGGCCAGCCGGATTATGGCGGCCCGGTTTGGCAAACTGACCAACTTTTGAGTCCTGATAATATTTTCAATATCCGTAAGATGGGCCTTATAAACAATCATGATGGAATCACCCAGGATCTGGTCCTTTTTAAGGAACTGCATTACCGAACGATAATCGCCTGAAGACAGGTTATATTTTTTAGCAATCTGGGTGGCAAGGGTTTTCATCTGATCCTGGATACTGTTAAACGTAGCATGGGCCATTTTTGCGAGATCTGCGGGGGGAATATCAATTCCATATCCTTCCAGGGCCAGGGCATATTCTTCGGGAGGTAGTCTGAAATCTGTTCGGGCCTTGGGGAGCAGATTTATATTAACCCATTTGTCATAATCTTCCAGTTGCTTTTTTATGGCCGTATAAGTTTCTTCCCAGCCCGTTAACTTATATTTCTTACACAGTTCGGCGATACCTTCCACCATATCGGCATTATGGGACAAGGCCACTTCCAGTTTTTGCCGTGATGGATAGATTACGCCCGGTTTGCTCATTTGGGATTCAGTCCGTGACTGCAAAATGGAGGTGAGGGGGGAATAGCCTTTTTCCAGGCCTGCATATTTTCGCAGACGAGCCAGGGCAGCAGTTCGCCGTTCGGCCGGTACCTGGTCATCAAGCAAGGTTTGTATGCCATCAAAAACGGTATTGGTGGCATTTAGGAAAGAAACCTCCCGGGCAAATTCAAAATCATCCTGGCGGAAACCCAGTTCCGACTGCTTAATAAGTATGTTGAGATCCTGCTTCACAGCAAGATTGGTTTCCTTTGATCTGGCTTCTTTTAATAAGGAAACGGCATTTTCGCCGTCCTTTCTTTCTGCATTTATGTTTGCCAGGGTAGGGACTGAAACCAGGGTATCGTAGAAGGCAAGACCCTGCTCAGTTCCAAATTCAGGAGAATATTTTTCATCGATATCAATGATCATCTTGGTATAGCGATTGGACTGTATAACCCAGTCTTTGTCCTTCGCTGGGGCTGGAGTATTCTGCGCGGAGGTTAAGCCCGGAAAAGAGGTAAAACAGATCAGGGCGAATGAGTATATTTTTTTATTCATATATGAAATAGAGGTTATTATTTACCCGAAGTTAGGAGGGGCGACCACTCTTACCAATGCTTTTTGTAATTTTCGCATATTCGACCCTGTTTTAGGATGAAATTTGATTAATTTCTTATAATGCCTTAGTTTTAATTCTCCCTGTACGATCAAAATTGTACTATTGCAACTTCCAATCCCGTAAAGAACCCCCTGAACTGATTCGAACCACAAATTTCCTGTTTTAATTTTTTAGATACGATTGCTTCCTTTATACTGAAAAAGTTGCCTTACCCTGTTGTAGCGTTCTCCTGACCCCCTAACCTTTTCTCTTATGAAGTATAATGTTCCGTCGGTACGTATATTATTACGTAGCATTCCTCTGCTCATTTGTTTCGGAATCCATGCAGACTTCTCCTATGCCCAACAAACAGCAATATCAGATTTTGCTTTGTTTGGCGGCAATGGATCCTGCCCTGGCGGTCCGGGCCAGAAAACGCCTTCGGCACCGGGATGTGGTGTTATTATTGGAAACGGTTCCCAGATTCTCGGAGGTTCTATTGGCAGCTATTCGCTGGTTCAGGGATACAATAGCATTAATATCGCCGGTAATATTTATAGCGGTGGTACGATAAACTTTGGCAATTCAAATACAATTGCCGGCAGGATTACAGCTGCCAACTCATCATTACTATCGGGGAAAATTATTCAGTTCGGAACAGGCACTAACCTCTCGGGGAACATAGACGGGAATGGAAATATTTCTGTCGGAAGCGGAGTGGTTTCGGGAAAGGTAACCCATCCCGCCACGGCCAGCTACACCGGTCCTTTGCCGGCCGGAGGAAATATTCCTATCCTAGCGACCCTGCCGATTTTACCCATAATGCCCGCCATAGCAAATTTTCCTGCAGCAGGCACTCAAAATATTACTTCTTCGCAAACCATTGTACCGGGATCCTATGGAAGCCTGACCCTGGTAGGCGGTCAGACCGTTACTTTTTCGGGCCCGGGAGTATATGTATTTAAAAGCATCAAGAATACCGGAATCCTGATCAATAATTTTAAGTTTGATTTTGCCAACAAAGCAGGCACCATTAAAATTTACGTATATGGTGATGTGGATGTAAATATTCTGAATGAAAGTTTTGTAAATGGTGGTGATGCCTCCCGGATATTTTTGGAAACACACGGAACCGGTACCAGTTGTTCTTTTGGAAGTTTTGCATTCACCATCACGAACTATTTTTTATTGGGTCGTACCTCCCAGTGGTTTGGAACCGTATGGGCACCATATGCGGGAATCAATATCGGGTCCAATACAAGCTCTTCCGCTATTACAGGTGCTATGTGGAGCGGCACACAGGTTAATGTTCAATGCGGCGTGAAATTCAGTTTTCAACCCTTCGTAATGTGCAGTACTCCCAATGTAAATGCAGGCCCAGATCAGACCCTGGTCTGTCCGGCTGTAAGCCTGACTTTGTCCGGTTCATCAACGACACCCGGCGCCGTATACAGTTGGTCTGCTTATAATGGGGGCACCCTCGTACCACCGGTAAATGCTTCATCAGTTACCGCTACATCAAAAGGAAATTATGTACTCACTGTAACCGATCCCAACGGAGGATGTACGGCGAGTGATACCGTAGTGGTTAATTTTACATCTTGTATCCTGCCCAATTACCCGCCGCCGGACGGGGGTAAAACAAACAGTATCATCGGATCTGAATTAACCTCTTTATATACCAATTTTGGAACAGCGCTGGATACTTCCAAAACTATTTTCATTATTGACAACACCACGGTGAAAATTGAGGTCATTGCTAAAAAAGGGCAGTTTCAGGCTGTGCTGGATTCACTAATAAACAACTACGGGTTTACAAACCGCATTGACAATGGCCCGAATTCAATGATCATCACGGGTTCATTTCCCATTGCAAATCTGAAGAAACTGGATACTAATCCCATCTCACAATTGATTGATTACTGCAGACCACTTTTTCCTCCCATCAGTAATTCGAATCAGTTGGGATTGCTTTATCAGGGCGATTCCGCCATGCATTCCAACTTTGCCAAGCAGGGATACAATATTGCCGGAACCGGGGTTAAGGTTGGGGTTCTTTCTGACAGTTATGATTCAAAGGGCGGAGCAGCCAACGATGTCAATAACGGACTTCTTCCAGGTATCGGCAATCCGGAAAATACAACACCTGTAAATGTTCTTACGCCTTTATATCCGGCTGTAGGAAGTGATGAGGGCAGGGCCATGCTGCAGGTTGTTCACGGTATAGCGCCAAAAGCAACATTGGATTTCAGAACCGGATTTATCAGTCCGGGCGATTTTGCGCAAGGGATTCTGGCTCTTAAAAATGACAATTGCGACGTGATTGTGGATGATGTTTCCTACATAACAGAACCTTTTTTCACCGATGGCGTGGTGGCACAAGCGGTGAATACGGTGACTGCACAGGGGGTATCTTATTTCACAGCGGCGGGTAATAACGGAACTTCTTCTTACGGCGCAACGTTTAATCCGGCCACACCGCCTGCCGGCGTAACCGGTTTTGCTCATGATTTTGGAGGAAAGATTGTACAGAGTATATCTCTGGCGCCGGGAACATACACCATTGTATTGCAGTGGGACGACGAATTTTATTCCCTGGGTCAGTCCGCAACAGGGGCCAAAGTTGACATGGATATATACTTAACGGATGCCAATGGGCAGTCATTATTTGGATTTAACCGAAATAATCTGGGCGGAGATCCACTTGAAATCATGCCGTTCACCGTGAGTGCTGCTACAAATACCAATATCATGATCGTTCGGGCGGCAACTGCAACGGGTGCTCCTGCTACCACAAGATTCAAATACATCGTATTCAGGGGAAACCTGACCATGAATGAGTTTATACAGGGAAATTCGACTATCGTTGGGCAGGCAAATGCCGCCGGGGCGATGGCCGTGGGAGCAGTACGGTTTACCAATACACCTGCCTATGGCATCACTCCGTTTTTTACGGAAAGCTTTTCTTCTGTGGGGGGGCCACTTGTACCCAGTGCTCCGGCTCTGCAAAAACCAGATTTTGTGGCCCCGGACGGGGTAAGCACTTCGATAGATTTTCATTCCCTCAATATCAGCGGAACACCATTTCCCAGTTTTTTTGGAACTTCATGCGCAGCTCCGAATGCTGCCGGTGTCGCAGCACTCCTGATTGAAGGAAAGAAAAAGTTTACCGGGACTTCGCTTACACCGGATTCTATGCGACTGATTCTGCAAAGCACAGCACTAAAAGCGTCGGGAACGGGATATAACGTCAATACGGGATTCGGACTGATCCAGGCAGATTCAGCAATGAAAATTTTTGCCGCACCCAAACCGGTAATCACCAAACTGGTTTTATCAGACCCAACCGTAGTACCGGGTACGCAGCCCATTACCCTGACCGTTCAGGGAAATTTTCTCGATGGAAATTCTGTTATAAAATTCCGGGATAAGGAACTTCCGACAACGATTGTAAGTCCAACCACTGCTACAGCACAGATTCCGGTGTTTACCGGAAATCCGCCTATATCCGTATTCACCAATTCCATTTCTATCAGCGGGGAAGATGGAGGATCATCTGACACCCTGTATTTTTTTACACCAATTAAGAAAACAGTGGTAGTGCAGATGATGGACACTGTAAAAAAATACGGAGAAGTTATACCTGTATTTAAATCAAAGATTCTGATAGATGATGTGCCCATTGAAAACACTTCCATAACTCCAGCAGCGCTGAAACTGGATGTTCTGGATTACACAACGCTGGCCAATAGCTTGTCTGATGTAGGATTTTATTCTGTAAAACCTTCACCACATGTTGTGCTCGACCCCTCTCTGGATGCTGATGCGGCTCTCCTCGAAACATACAATTATATTATGAAAAGCGGTGCGCTTACGATTCAGAAAATGCCGCTGCTAATTACGCCGAATGATACCACCCTCACCTATGGAGACAAGGTGGGCGGATTTACTTTCAACTATGCTTATTCCGGAGATCATATCGCTCCGGAAGAAAAGGATGCGTTCCTGAATTCCATACAGGCAATCCATGAATCCAATCTGGTTGATACTGTTGTCGCATTAGTTAGCGGGGTGGCCATTTTAAGAAATCAGACCCTGACGGATGCCGACCTGAATCACCTAAGCATCATGGCAAGCGGTGTGGCCATATTACGGGGAGTGGCCATTTTAAGAGGAGTAGCCATACTTCGCGGGCAACCAGTTTATGATACTTTGTGGACCGTAGATGTACCAGCGCAAACGATTTTAAATTTTGAAGCGGATGGAGCCAGTACAAGTCTTGTGAATAACCGGGCACTTGTTAGTGGTGTAGCTATCCTGCGAGGGGAAGCGGTGGTGAATGGTGTGGCTATACTGAGAGGAGAATCCGTACTTAGTGGTACTAATGTTACTGACACAAGTAATAGCAAACTCGCGGTTATCCTGGATGCCGGGGATGTTCAGGCCGGTACGATTTCACCGTTGAAGTCTCTCAACCTGGTAACCGGGCTGACAGCCGGGGTGAATACAATTGTTCCTGGCGCCATGCTTTCAGATAATTTTGATATTACGTACGGTCTTGGTCATATGACAATCAGACCTGCAACCCTCACCATAAAAACCCTGGATACAAATGCGGTGTATGGAATTCCGCCAGTTTATACCGATACAATTACCGGATTCCAATACCTTGATGCAGTAGCCAGTGTATTGAGCACACCTGCGAATCATAGTCTGCAAACCACCGGAGGTGATCCGGTAACTGGTAATGTAGGGGCAGGAGTGTTCCAGATCGTTCCATTCGGAGCCCAGCTGATACAGCCTTCCAATTATGCTTTGTCCTATGTAAACGGAATCCTGACTTCTAAGAAAGCATCCCTGATCGCCACAGCCCAGAATGCAACTAAGGTATACGGTGCGGCGCTTCCTCCATTAAATATCCTCTATTCCGGATTTTTATACGGGGATGATGCATCCACATTCACAACCGTTCCTGTTGCAACCACTACAGCAACCAACCAATCATCCGTTGGGATCTATCCGATTTCCCTGTCGCTGGGATCCTCGCCGAATTATAATATCACAACCCTTGGCGCTCAGTTATCAGTAACCCAGGCAGACCTGAATGCAACTTCAAATTTCAGCAGGCAGTATGGCGATCCGAATCCCAATCCCTTACCGATTAGTTACAGTGGTTTTGTAAATGGTGACGGACCGGCAAGCATTTCTATACCGCCTGTTGCGGTCACATCGCCACTCACAACAGTGAGTTCTCCGGTGGGCAATTATACAACTATAGTGACTGGAGGTGTAGCGATGAATTATCTGATTCATGATATATCCGGCATATTATCGATCACAACAGCAACATTGAATGTTAAGGCTGATGACAAGGTTATCAGTGATAAAGACAATTTGCCTCTCTTTACGTCTACCATCACCGGATTTAAAAACGGAGAAAGCAATACCGTCACCTGCGGTCCGTCTTATTCTGTATATCCGGTATTCAAAAAAGGCAATCCGGGTGTATACACGATAACACCATATGGTTTGCAGCTAAAGTATGCCAACAACTATACGATAAACTACCAGACCGGATCATTATATGTAAATGCCAGCACCTGCAGAAACGTTGTTCCAAGCCTGGATTGTGTGGAAGTACTTACAAATGATCCTTCAGGTTATTCCTATGCCGCTCATTTTTCATATAGTAATCCTAACAGTACTACTGTAAATATCCCTGCGGGTTCAAATAATAAAATAACCGGGGCTGCTTACAGTGGTCAGATTCCAACTGTTTTCGTTCCGGGCAGTGGGAAGTTTAAGATATATTTCAATGGATCGAAGATCACCTGGTCGTTAGCGACCACCAGCAATTATCAGTGCAACCTGCTTACCATATCGGCCAGTTCTACCTCAACCAAATGCAAGGGTACAACGGGCTATAGCACGGGAACCGGCACTTTGATGTCAATGGATGGTGGGGAGCCTGAAACTGTTTCCACTGAATCCCCTGATCCTGACGCGTCGGTATACCCGAATCCGGTAAGGGATATGGTAACCATTAACACCAAATCAGGAATTTTATCAATTGATCAGCTGCAGGTTATCGATACTTATGGTCGTGTATTCCATGTGAGTGTCAGAAAGATTACGGATCATAGCATTCAACTGGATATGGGTCATTTAAGCAGCGGCATGTATATGATCAGGGCCAAAGTGGACGACAGCTTTAAAATTTTCAGGGTTGTAAAACAATAAGTAACCATCCACGGGGCGGGTATTGCGAAATTTGATCTATCTTTTTAAGACAAACCGAAAGGGTGAAAATGAAACTGAAAAGACAGTATGTTTTCCTGATCTGTATATTTTTTTCTTTATCGGCCTTTTCTCAGGATCGGACAGCAGACAGTCTGAAGGCTGCTTTAGTATCAGCTAAGGAAGACACAACCAAGGTCAGGCTGCTTCTTCAGCTAAGTAGTTACTACCTGGACTCAACTCCCGAGGAGGCAAAACTTTATGGCCTTCGGGCCTTAGCACTCGCTTTGCAGTTAAAATTTAATGCCGGGCGGGCACTGGCGTTAAAGAATATCGGATCAGCATATTATTTCCTTGGCAATACCACGGCGACCCTGGATTATTTTGGGCAGTCATTGCATGTTTATGATTCTATCGGTGACCTGGAAAGCAAGGCAAGGATTTTGAATAATTTCGGAACCGTTTATTACATGAATGGTTCTGATGACAAAGCCCTGGACAGTTATTTTAAATCTCTTGACGTTGCAGAAAAAATCGGGGATAAGGCTGGTATTGCGACAGCATATGGAAATATTGCAAATATTTATCACAATAAACGGGCAACAGAAGATAAGGCACTTGATTTTTTTTTAAAAGCACTTAACATCAGTGAGAAAATAGGTGACAATAATATCATAGGTGGTGTTTGTGCAAACCTGGGTGAAATCTATAAAGATTTAGATAAAGATGATTCGGCTCTTTTCTTCTATAACAAGTCGATGAGAGCATATGCCAACACGATCAATATCCCCCATCCCCTTCGGGGTATCGGACTCGTGTATGCAAAAAAAAAGGACTATAAAAATGCCGTACTGTTCGATAAACAGGCAGTAGAAATGGCGAGTAAGTTTGATAACAAACTTGCGATGGCTCAATCGTTAAACTCCCTGGGGGATATTTTTTTGACAACCGGAGACAATTCTTTGGCCCTTAAAGCTTATTCGGAGGCAGATTCCGTTGCCCGTATTATCCCAGCATACAAGGAACTGGGTGAAGCTTATGCCGGACTTGCTGCTACCTATTCAAAAAAAGGAGATTTTGCCAGTGCATACAAATATCAAAAACTATTTAGTAATGTGGCAGATACCCTAAATAATCAAACGCTCTCGGATAAACTCACCTCCCTGCAAAAGAATTTTGAAATTCAGACCGGGCAAAACCAGATCAGTTTGTTGACGAAGGATAAGAAAGTGCAGGAGCTGGACCTGAAAAGCCAGAAACTTCAGAAGACGATCATCTCCGGCGGTCTCGCCCTGATCCTGGTTATAGCCCTTATTATTTTAAGAAACTACCTTCAGACCAACAAAACGAATAAACTGCTGGATAAGCAAAAAGCCCAGATTGAAAGTCTTTTGCAAAATATCCTGCCTGCAGAAGTGGCGAAAGAGCTGCAGAGAGATGGTCGGGCCACGCCACGATACTATGAGAGTGTATCTGTTCTTTTCACGGATTTTAAGGATTTTACCAAACACGCCGATTCCCTCTCACCTCAGGAAATTGTTTCAGAATTAAATGCCTGCTTTATTGCATTTGACGATATCATAGAAAAGTATAATCTTGAGAAAATTAAAACGATTGGCGATTCCTATATGTGTGCGGGTGGAATTCCAACGGAACATGAATCCCATACCCTGAATATGATTCATGCCGGCCATGAAATCCAGGAGTATATGCAAAACCGGAATGCGGCAAGGGTGGAAAACGGCCTACAGGCCTGGAACCTCAGAATCGGGGTGCATGTTGGCCCGGTTGTGGCAGGGGTAGTGGGTAGGAAAAAGTATGCCTACGATATTTGGGGTAGTACCGTAAATATCGCCAGCAGAATGGAGAGTAACGGTGAGCCAGGCATGATAAATATCTCCTCCCAAACCTATGATCTGGTTAAACATTACTATAATTGTGTTCACCGGGGGAAAATATTCGCCAAGAATATCGGGGAAATTGATATGTTTTTTGTTGATAAAAAAATTGTCCAGCCATCTGAATATTAATACGTGAAAAAGGAGAATCCAGATTTTGCAAAGGCAGAAGCATTTATTGCTTCCATACTGAATGAAAAACTTCCGGCAACCCTTATTTATCATTGCAAAGAACACACTTTCGATGTGCTTGATATTGCGATGAAAATCGCCCGGGCTGAGAATTTATCCGAGGAAGAAATCAAACTGCTCAGAATAGCCGTAATGTTTCACGATGCCGGTTTCGTGCATGTTTATAAAAACCACGAGGAAAAAAGCTGCGAAATGGCGAATGAGTTTCTGCCTGAATTTGGCTTTACCCAGCAACAGATTGGTTTGATCTGCGAAATGATTCTGGCCACGAAGGTTCCCCAGAATCCCATGTCGCTCATGGACCAGATAATTGTGGATGCTGATTTGGATTACCTGGGAAGAGAAGATGTGTTTGAAATTGCCGCAAAACTTTTTGAAGAACTGAAATTGCGGAATCTGATTGAAAAAGAAGAAGACTGGGTACCGTACCAGGTGGAATTTTTGAAAAAGCATACATTTTTTACGGAATATTCTAGAAAGAAAAGAGGTCCGAATAAGGACTTATACCTCAGGAAGCTGATCGACAAACTGCAACCTTAGTGCATATATTTGTTTATTCAGCCTTATCAAAAGGGCTGATGTTTCTCTAATGAAAAGACAGTTATTTTTAATTCTGTTCATAATGGAACTGGCCCCTGGTATAGCCCAGATAAATTACCAGTTTGTGGCAGATAAGTTTCAGCAGTTTTATAATCAGGAACTGGCAGACAGTATTTTCAATTTGTATGCCCCAATTATGAAAGAGCATCTTTCACAGGAGAAAAACCGTACAGTTATGAGCGGTTTACATGTACAGTTCGGAGAACTGAAGTCTCTCGGTTTATTAAAGCAGGACACAGGGTATGTGAAATATAAAGCAAGTTTTAAGGATCAGACCCTTACCATGGTACTGGCATTGAATAGAGAAAACCTTATTGAAGGACTGCGGTTCATTCCATATACTCCGGAGCCGGTTGCAGATGAAAAGACTAAGGCGGTTTCGAACATTTTTCTGAAAACATCCAAAGGTAATATCAGCGGAACCCTGCTTGTTCCGGAACTGAAACAGAAGTTGCCCGTCGTGTTGATTATTGCAGGATCCGGACCTACTGACAGAAATGGAAACCAGGGTGATTTGATTCATACAAATACCTATCAGATGATTGCCGACTCTCTGTTAAAAAAGGGGATTGCAACCCTTCGGTATGACAAACGAGGGGTAGGTGAAAGTATCGCCGCTATGGGATCCGAATCAGACCTGAGTTTTGAAGATGGCATAAACGATGCTGTTGCATTCATTCAAATGCTGAAAGCAGATGCCCGGTTTTCGAAGGTAATCGTACTGGGCCATAGTGAAGGTTCACTGGTCGGCATGTTAGCCGCGGAACGCGCAAAAGCCGATGGATATATTTCTGTTGCCGGGGCAGGGGAACGGGCAGATAAGATAATGGAGCAGCAGATAAAAGCCCAGTCTCCTTCTCTGGCTTCGAAGGCCACGATATTATTCGACAGCCTGAACAGGGGATATTCGGTTGATCCTCCGGCTGACCTTCTCATGATATTCCGTCCGTCTGTGCAACCCTATATCAGATCCTGGTTGAAATATGATCCGCAGATGGAAATTAAAAAATTAAAAATGCCTGTACTGATAATTCAGGGTACAACCGATTTGCAGGTTAGTGTGCAAAATGCTCATTGGCTCAAAGCTGCCGATCCCGCAGCAACCCTGGTTATTGTGGACCAGATGAATCATGTATTGAAACACACCGGTTTGGATACCAAAGAGAATATGGGAACCTATACGAATCCGGCCATACCGATTATGACGGAAATGGTGAAAGCGATGGAAAAATTTGTTTATTCCATTCATTAAATACCTATTCACATAAGGATCGACAGCGTGTTTCAGCTTTGAATATTAAGCCTGGATTATTGTTTAACCGGAAATTTTTTGAACATAATAGGTACGATCTGATTGATAGTCTGCCTCGGGCCTTTGCGGTCTTTTTCCTCCACACTTCCCTGAGCGCTGGTGCGCCAGATGATTTTATTTTCCTTTTTGTCGATCATATCAATCAATAAGGCTCCGTCCCGGAATGTGGCTACCTGCAAACCGCCTGTGTATTGATTCTGATTGTAATTCACATCAGATCCGGGATACCAATAATACATGTTGTACTGGCCGGGTGCCGGTCCGGTATTGGGTGTATTGGCATATACCGGCGGTGGGTTATCTCCAACTTGATAAGTCTTTTTTAATACCAGTGTATAAGTAAATAAACAATCCGGATTTACTGAGTCCATAGTCATTCCATGTTCGGTCAATTGTTGCGAAACTGCCTTGGCCAGTGCGCTTTCCACTACTTTTTTGTCCGCCAGTTTAATATAGGTTGTATCCTGTTTGGTGGCCAGCCAGGCATAGGTTTTGTAATTCTTAAAATTTACTCCCTTCGTACTTTCAGCCTGATACACATTATTTGATGTGGGGTAACAGGCTATCAGCGAAAAAATTGCAATGGATAGGAACAGGTGAATCTTTTTCATAGTTCAATTTACAGTTTGTATTCTGAATAACAAGTATCCCTATTTGTATCCAGGGTAGTACAGGACCCTAAAAATTAATTTATGTTTTGACCATGATGAAGCAGATTACCGAAGGACTATCAAACCAGATCACGTTACAAGAATTTTTTTAAGCCGGGAATTGCCCACATGCGAATTTTTGGACTGGTTGGTGTGAAATATCATGGTAGAATGGTCCCCGATTTACTCTGAACGCAGACTTTTCACTGGATTGGCCGAAGCTGCTTTAATGGCCTGGAAACTGACGGTACACAAGGCTATGACAATAGAGACCAGTCCGCCGGCCAGGAAAATCCATATACTCAATTCAATCCTGAATGGATAATTCTGAAGCCATTTGCTCATAAAATTCCACGACATGGGTACTACGATAAAAAAGGCTACGGAAATAAGTAATATGAATTCCCTGGAAAAAAGATAAACGATGCTAGCTCCGGTGGCGCCCAGCACCTTACGGATTCCTACCTCTTTGATCCGTTGAACTGCCATGAAAGAAGCGAGTCCGTATAGTCCGAGACAACTCAAAAAAATGGCAATTACCGCGAAAATTCTGAACAGCCGGGCCAGTTGATTCTCCTGTTTATAAAAACTCTCCACTTTGTCGTCCATGAATTTATATTCAAAAACAAATTCCGGAAAAGTCTTCGCCCATATATTTTCAATAGCCTGCATGGAAGCTTTTAATTCTTTAGTATCCATTTTGATGGAGGCCTGAGTATAGTCTCTTTTGCTAGTGCTTATGATTAGCGGTGCCAGGTCATCCCGAAATGAGCGGGTATTAAAATTCTTTAAAATGCCAACAATGGGTCCCTTGTTTTTTTCAGAGAAACGGATTTCCCTGTTGAGGGCTTTCTGCGGATCGGTTATGCCTAAATTCCGGAGCAGCAATTCATTCACCAGGAATTCCTTAATCGTGTCTGAGGGTTGCAGATTCCGCCCTGCAATCAGCGGAAGTTTATAACTGGGAACATATTCATTGTCGGCAACTTTTATGATGGAATAGAACCCAGTTTCCTTTGTTGCATGATCGAATCTAAAATTTGTCCAGTTGTCGTTATTGTCTTCTACCGGGGTATTTGAATTGAAACTCACTGCTTGAATACTGCTAATGGATTTCAGCTCTTTTTTCAGGTATTCCAGTCTTGCATTGCTGGCACTGTCTGACGGCAAAGGGATATTCACCAGGGCATTTTTATCAAAACCAAGCGACTGCTTGTTAAAAAAGGTCATCTGCCTGGTAATGACCAGGGTGGCAATGATCAACGCCTGGGCAATGACAAACTGAAAAACAACCAGTCCCCTTCTTAGGGTTATGCCCTGTTTTGCTTTTGCCGTAAGTTTACTCTTCAGTGCTGTGATGGGGTTGTATCCGGACAATACAATTGACGGATAAAATCCTGCAAGCAATGTAACAGCAATTAATATTATGGCCAGGAAAAGAAGACTGGGCAAAAATTGCGGACCTATTATTTTTAAGGAGAGATCAAGCACCTGATTAATATAAGGCAGTAAAATACACGCAATAGCAACTGCAAATACAATGGATGCCAGTACTATCAGGAATGTTTCAGAAAGGAACTGAATTTTTAGTTGCCATTTGTTACTGCCTAACACTTTTCGGATGCCCACTTCTTTTGACCGGTTAACCGCCTGTGCAGTAGAAAGGTTGGTGAAATTCACACAGGCAATCAAAAGAATAAAGCCTGCAATAAGCCATAATGCATTTATCAGTGAATGGCTTATGGACCTGTTGCCGTAACTGCCGGACTGCGTATCAAAGTGAACATCCCGCAAGGCCTGTATGGTTTGAATATCGTTGTTCCCGGGAGATTTTACTTTTTTGGAATAGGATTTAAGCAAGCCGTTGAAACTGGCTTCAGAAACCTGCGGGGGCAACAAAATAAAACAACCAAACGATGAATTGGTGCCATCCCAACTGGTGGAATGAATGAAATCGGCGGTAAAGGCTGTTCCGTAGGCAATAATCACTTTGAGTTGAAAATCCGTATTAGCTGGTGCATCAGCCAGGATGCCGCTGATTTTCAGAGTATGTATATTATTAAGTTTTATTGTTTTGCCAATGGCGTTTTTCCAGTCGCCGAAATATTTGACCGCTGTTTCCCTTGACAGCAGCGCATTGTTTGGATCTTTTAAGGATTCATATGACCCCGCCAGCAACGGGAAATCGAAAATGCGAAAAAAAGATGGGTTCAAAAAAAAGACCCCGCGTTCTTCTTTAAATTTCTTTGGTGAAGAATTATTATTATTGATAATCTGGAACTGGTCATCGTATTCTGCAAATACAGGAGAAACCTCTTCAATCTGATGGAAAGAAGATTTTAGTCCGCCGGGAAGGGCAAAGGGAACACCATGTCCATAAAAAATATTCTTTGAATCTGCATGATGATATTCTGTGAGCACCCTGAAAATCCGGTCCTGCTTCTTATGGAAATTATCAAAGCTTGTTTCAAATCCAATCACCAGAAAGATCACCAGTGAAACGGCAACTCCGATGGATAATCCGAAAATATTGATTAGGGTGTATTCCTTATGACTTTTTAAATTCCTGAAACTGATTCTGAAATAATTCCTGAGCATCTAGTAGGCTTTAATAAGGATCAATAGCAATCCCTTTATATTTTCTATAGCTAAGGGGATGCCATTAAATACTAGTGTGATTATCAAACTTTTAAGAGGGAACTGCATTGATAAACTGTCCGCTTTCGTTACGGGTATGTCCGGATAATTTTATTTCATCTGCTGCTGATAAGTAATTGTAAAAGGTTCAGAACTTACTTTAAACCAGCCCTGGTAAGGATTATCCAACACGATGATCAGATAAATAAGGGCTCCGATTAATGCACCGAGAAGACCGTTCATCAGAATATGCAGGGATATATTTTTTACAACAAATAACCAGGAAAGTATAAGATTTATCAGTGCACCAAAAAAAACAACCCACCAGATCATTAAAGCTACGCCCTTGTTTACACTTTGAATTCGTAAACGCCTGAGTTCAATATAGTCATTGTAGGTCCTGAGCGCAGACGCGTGTAAAATCTTCTGTCCCTCCGTGATGGGTTCAAAACCATACAATATATTTTGAAAATTGTTAACCAGATCTACCCCGCCGGAAGGAATTATTCCTTTTTCCTGTAACGGCCATGCGACATCAATAACATACCTGGTGTAGACTTTCAGTTCTGTCTGTAATTTCGTTTTATAGGGTTCAGGATAATTGCTTACATCGCGGTATACGGCACTCAGGGTTGCAGCTTCTTCTTCAACTTTAAGGGTTATATGTGTATAGTTTTCCCAAACTCCAACGGCAATCAGTCCAAGGGTGATTCCGTATACCACCCCGGTGGCAGCAATATAATAACTGATCACTTCGTTTTGGGCAGGTGGTTTTCCCAGCCAGCGTTCCACTTGTTTCCGAACCAGTAAAAAACCTGCTATGGACAGGGTGCCAAAAAACAGAATTACAAAGAGAAAAAACAGGAAGGAGGGTACACTGTAAAGGAAAGACAGGTTCATTTGAATATAATTTAACCTATTGCAATTTTACGTATGGCATTCATTTGAGATGGGGGATGATTCCTGTATTTTTTATTCAGGTCGCCTAACAACAGAATCAACAATTGGACTTAGCCAGAAAAAAAATATATAAGACAGTGACTTTACAAAGGCACTCGTTTTCCTTCCCGGGCAGATTTTAATGCTGATTCCAAAATACGCACAACGATCAGGTTATTTTCCAGGGACGAAAGATCGTGGCCCGGATCCAGTTTTCCACTAAGCACATCATTTAAATATTGGATATTATCCGAATATTCGGCTGGATGCACCGTTAATGTCTCATAGCTGTCTTTCGATCTTTCCTGCAGTGTATTTCCATTCAGCGCATGAAGGTATCCTGTTGTACCAAAAACCTCGAGATCTTTTATGCCAAAGGGCCAGGCCCAGGAAGCTTCGATGATTCCCGTTGCATCGGGATACTCCAGCAGGATAGTGGCGTCATCATCCACCTTTGGGTAGATAAGGGGTTTCAGGTGATGCGTTATGGCAGTTACCGCAATGGGGGCTTTTCCTTTCATCAGCCATACCATCAGATTAGCCCCGTAACAACCGAAGTCCATTAGTGCGCCACCCCCATTTTTTACAGGATCAGTAAGCCAGTTCAGGAAATCCGGACTGCACCCGATTTCCTTGGGACCATTATGTCCGTCGTGTACCGTCATTTTTCTGATTTCACCAATGGCATTACGCTCGTTCACCATTTCATTGATCTGTTGATTGGTATTATACCAGGTAGTTTCATAATTAGTCAACACATTTATATGGAATTGTCTGGAGAGATAAGCGATACGTTCCGCATCTTTCACAGTGGTGGCCAGAGGTTTTTCAACCATAACAGAAATTCCTTTTGGAGCGCAGATTTCAACTACCTGGATATGTTCTGAAATGGGGTTATACGCCAGAACCACATCCGGCCTGGTGTGTGCCAGCAATAATTCAAGACTTTTAAAGAATAAAGAGTCCGGTAACTGATAATCTTTTTTATACCGGGCTACCAGTTGTTCATTTCCTTCTGCAATTCCGGTAATGATTACTTCTCCTTTTTTATACTGACCGAGTATTCCATGAACATGATCATGTGCCATACCGGCTACTGCGACCCGGAGTATTTTCTGGGCATATGATGTATTTACAATCAATATGAAGAAAATACCGCATATCATATAGGGTCGTAAAAACCTGGTTATAAGGGATGCTTTCATTTTTGGTATTTTGCTATTTAAGAACACCCGTCAGCGTTGATTTTTTAGATCCGTAGTCAAAGCTTCTTTCAATGTCAACCGTGATTTTATTTCCATCAAAGTGACAGGTGGTAATTTCTCTATGCGGGCTCTCAATATATCGCATCTCCATCACCAGAGTCTGATCATCTTTCCAGTAATAATTACTTACCACTTTATAGGGTGAGAGCAGTGCAAAATTCTCTTTGGCTTCAGATAAAAGAGATGGACCCGGCTTATTCGTCTGTCCCATCTTCCAGTATCCGGCCCCATAATATAGGTTATAGGTATCGGGACCGGTATTCAATATCAAGTGACAAATACTGTCGGTAATCTGAATAGTCAGGGATGAAATGCCGTTTTCATTGGGCTCCAGAATATAGAATTTATTGAATTTGCGGTTCGCCGTATAAGCAGTAAAACTTCCGGAAGCAGGAGTAATGGCTAATTTGGATAAACTGGCTTTTAAGGTATAAAGTGCTTTTTCATCTGACGGAAGTTTATTTGTTTTTATAGCAGGCAACAGGTAATCCCAAACCAGGTTTATTTCATTCTGCATATTGCTGGTCTCGGACTGAATGGCAATCACAACATCCTGTTCCGGTAATACAATAATGTATTGGCCGTATGCACCATCTGCCCGGAATCCGTTATGACGGCATCGCCATATCTGGTAACAATATCCCTGTTCCCAGTCACTGGAATCCCTGGCGGCCGGGGGGAGGTCGGGATGTTGAATAATTTTGGCAGAAGTGGCTTCGGTTATCCATTCCTCGGGGAGGATCTGGGTGCCGTTCCATTTTCCTTTTTGGAGGTAGAGCTGGCCGAGTTTCGCCATGTCCTCCGTCTGGATACTCAGTCCCCATCCGCCTGTATTCTGGCTCACCAAATTTTCTTCCCAGTCAATTCCCCGGATTCCCAGTGGTTCAAAAAGCCTTGGTTTGAGATAATCCAGGAGTTTTTGTCCGGTCACTTTTTGAATTATGGCAGATAACATAAATGTACCAAGCGAATTATATAAAAATACTGTTCCGGGTTTGTTTACAATGGGGGTCGAAAGAAAAGCTTTAACCCAGTTTTTATTTTTTCTGATAAGCGGAGTAGGATCAGGGAATTGTCCGTCAGACATCATCAATACATCCTTCACAGTGAGTGCGGCGAGGTTTGGTGAGATGGTGTCGGGAAGGTCGTTTGGGAAAAATGAAATGACTTTGTCGGACAATTTAATTTTGTTTTCAGCTAGTGCAAACCCGATGGCTGTGGCCGTAAATGTTTTGCTCGCTGAATATACCGTCTGCCGAAGATTGTTTTTATACGGATCCCACCATCCTTCGGCAATGACCTTGCCATGACGGAGCATCACAAAACTATGCATCTCATTTTTACTTTTCTCCGCGGCATCAATAAAACGGAGAATACCTGCCGACGAAACACCTTCTGCTTCCGGTGTGCTGCGTGGCAGGGAACTGGATTGCGCGAGAGTAAAAACGGAGAAAAATAAGCAAATCGCCGTAAGGGAAAGGCAGGAAAATTTTCTTTTCATACAGGCAATTTAACCATAAAATTCTGTTTCGCAGAGCGGCCATTGATAAAGATCAATAGTTGTGACAGAGGAAAGTATATATACATTTTATTCTGTGTTTCCAGAAATTATACCTTTTGTTTCGGATAAAAATATTTATGCACGCCGGGTGTTGAAAAAGATCTTACATATAACCTCTATTTTACCTATTTTTAAACGGATGTTAGCTGACTGCACTCTCACCCCAACGGAAAAAATGGATCCGAATTTACTCGCCAGTCCCATATTCCGGGACTACTTCAATATTCATCAGTCCTTTGGTGAATTATTGGGAGAAGAGGGAAAAATACGCCCTGACTGGGAAACTTTTTTCCGCTCATATTTACAAATAGGCGAGGCGGAAATCAATAACCGGAACACGGATACACTCCGGCTGCTCAAAGAAAACGGAGTTACCTATAATATTTACGGGGATCCGAATGGATTAAACCGGCCGTGGAAACTGGACAATATTCCATTTGTAGTTAGCGGTACGGAATGGAATTCTATTGAATCAGGGCTTTCTCAGAGAGCGCAGCTTTTAAACCTGATCCTCCAGGATATTTATGGTGAAAGAAAGCTGATTAAAAAAGGAATTATTCCAATTGAACTTATTTATAATCACTCCGGTTTTTTAAGACCCTGTAATGGCATTAAACAACCAGGCAAACATCAGCTGATTTTATATTCAGCAGACATAGCTAAAAGCACTGGAGGAAAGCTTTGGGTAGTGAATGACAGAACGCAGGCCCCTTCAGGATCGGGTTATGCACTGGAAAACCGGACCACGATGTCAAGGGTAATGCCGGAACTATTTGAAGGGCTTAAAGTCCGTCATTTGTCACCTTATTTTACCGCCCTCAGAAGCGGGCTGAACGAAATAGCTCCCCAGGGAAACCTGAATCCCCGGATTGTCATTTTAACTCCCGGTTCAAAAAATGAAACCTATTTTGAACATTCTTATCTTTCTTCCTATCTCGGTTTTACCCTGGTGCAGGGTAATGACCTGATCGTTAAGGATAATTTTGTCTGGCTGAAAACGCTTGGCGGGCTTGAACGAGTGGATGTTATTTTAAGACGGGTGGATGATGTGTATTGTGATCCGCTTGAATTAAGGGCAGATTCGCAGCTGGGTATTCCCGGACTTCTACAATGCGTCCGCAGCGGAAATGTGAGTATTGCCAATCCGTTGGGAAGCAGTATACTTGAAAATCCCGGCCTGATGCCCTTCCTGCAACGGATTTCCAGATATTTTTTATCAGAAGACCTGATTTTACCGACTATCGCGTCCTGGTGGTGTGGGCAACCAAAAGAGCTTAAATATGTTCTGGAAAATATCCGTACACTGGTTATAAAAAAAATACATCGTAATCCAACAGGCAGTTCCTCCATTGATGGTGCATCGCTTTCCGCCATTCAGCTTGAAGCCTGCAAACAACTCATCCTGGCAAATCCGGAAATGTATGTTG
This sequence comes from uncultured Bacteroidota bacterium, assembly GCA_963766585.1. Classification (GTDB taxonomy): domain Bacteria; phylum Bacteroidota; class Bacteroidia; order Chitinophagales; family Chitinophagaceae; genus Puia. Next base: position 1,553,409 of record CAVYAV010000003.1, on the reverse strand, counting down.
GGCAGGAGAAAGTGGAAATTTCTTTAAGCCCTTCCTTAATAGATGGAAGGATTGTTCCGCAAAAAGTATTATTCAGAAGTTTCCTGGTTAGTAACCAGGATGACTATGTGGCCATGGCCGGTGGTCTTGTCAGATCATCTTCAGATGCCAGCAATTTTATTATTTCCAGCCAGTCTGGAGGTTTCAGTAAAGACGCCTGGATTATTTCACCCGAGCCTGGCCGGGTAGTGAATGCATTAAAAGAAATCCCTGAAGGAATAGCAGAAACCTACAACGACATGCTGCCAAGCCACGCCGCTGAAAATTTGTTCTGGGTAGGACGTTATACGGAAAGGGTTCTTGGTAATGCCCGGTTTCTGAGGACCGTGATGCAATTTCTCGCGGAAGGAAATAAACTCAAAACGGAAAGTAACAGGGAAACGGAAAGGAATTTGTTTGAAGCTTTCACCCGGTATAGTTTTACATTACCTGGTTTTGTAGGGGAAGAGGCTGAAGAAATATTGGAGGACCCCTGGAAAGAATTAAAAGATGTTCTCTTTAATGAAAAGAGACCCGGTGGGATTAAATATAATTTCTTACAGTTCCATAAAGCCATTCATGAAGTAAGGGACCATTGGTCCACCGATACCTGGCGGGTAATCCGGGGTATGGAAGAAGAATTACAAAACGGCATTCCTTTAACACATCACGGGCATCTTCAAATGATTCATACCCTGGACAATCTGATCACATCCATCGTGGCATTTATAGGACTGAATCGGGAAAGCATTTCCCGGGAACAGGGCTGGATTATGCTGGATCTCGGAAGAAAAATTGAACAAAGCCTATTGGTGATTACAATGTTAAAAACCACCCTGGTTAAAAAAAATAATGATCAGGTAGAATATAATCTGCAGCAAAGCGTGCTGATGAGCAATGAAAGTCTGGTGAATTACAGGTATAAATACCGCAGGCCCCTGCAAAATCTCCTGGTCATCGATTTGCTTCTTTTTGATCCTAATAATCCAAGGTCACTGACTTATCAGGTAGTACGATTGAAATCTTATCTTCAGAATCTTCCAAAAATTAACAACGGATATGCATTAACGGAATATGAAAGACTGATACTGGAGGCCGATACCCTGCTGAAGCTTGCTGACAAAAATGAACTGGCAGTTGCTGATGGAACAGAATACAGGAAGCTGAATTCATTTCTTACAAAATTGTATAATATTCTTTCCGCCATACCTGGTGTACTTTCAAAAGCATTTTTCAAACATGAACTGACACCTAAAACCATTATTCTCCGTTAACTGTGAACGCGACAGAATATGAAATATACCATTCATCATAAAACAGCTTATTCTTACCTGGAGCCGGTGAGCCTTTGCCACAATATAGCCAGGCTGGTTCCACGTAATACCCGCGAACAGATTTGTAAGAATACAACCATAGATATCACCCCTGCACCTGACCGTATAAATGAATACGAAGATTTTTTTGGTAATAAGGTAATTTATTTTTCTATTGAGAAGGAACACTGGGAACTCACCGTTCATGTTACTTCGGAAGTTGAAAGGAATGTCAGCGGTCAGATAAAATTGCAGGTATACCACAATGCTGTCCTGGAAGATGTGAAGAAGGAGCTGGCGGATCTAAAAACGGACGCTCCGGATATTGTACAATATATTTTTGAAACACCTATGACTGCTTCGGATGAGGAAATTCTGAGTTATGCATTACAGTCTTTTACGCCCGGGAGGTCAGTATTTGAGGCGACAGAGGAACTTAACAAAAGAATTTACGCTGATTTTGAATATAAACCCGGTCATACGACCGTTTCAACTCCTCTATCGGTAGTGATTCAGGAACGAAAAGGTGTCTGCCAGGACTTTGCCCATCTGGCCATTGCGTGCCTTCGGTCTGTCGGCCTGCCGGCAAGATATGTAAGTGGATATATAGAAACCGTTTCACCAGAAGGTGTGGAGAAGCTTATTGGTGTAGATGCCTCCCATGCCTGGTTCAGCGTTTATATTACAAATATGGGTTGGATCGATTTTGATCCCACCAATAACTGCCTGGTTTCAGACCAGCACATTACAATAGGCTGGGGACGGGATTATGCGGATATTGCACCCCTGGATGGGATCATCCTCAGCAGTGGCTCACACGAATTAGCCGTTTCAGTAGATGTTAAGCGGGAACATTAATTCGGTGGTATAGTTATTGAAATGTTCTATTTCCTTTTTTAGTATGAAACTATATACCTGTAGTAATTGCCATAGCCTGATCTATTTTGAAAATAATGTTTGTCTTCAGTGTGGCTATTCCTTAGGTTTTGATGCGACCCAACTTTCCCTGATCACCCTGGTTTCGGAAAAGGAAGGAACCTATTCGAATATTCAGCATAAAGAACAAAAATACCGTTATTGCAAAAACGCCGAATACAATGTCTGTAACTGGCTGATTCCTTCCAAACAGGAGTCGGTGTTCTGCCAGGCCTGCGAGCTCAACCGGATTATTCCGGATCTTACTCTGGATGCTAATCTGAAGCGATGGAAGAATATTGAAACTGCTAAACATCGGCTGGTTTATTCATTGCTTCGTTTAAGACTGCCTGTGCAAAAAAAAACCGGAGATGAGGAAACCGGAATTGCTTTTGATTTTCTGGCAGATACTACGGCAAAGGAAAGGGTTATTACAGGTCACGATAATGGTGTCATTACCCTGAATATTGAAGAGGCAGACGAAACCGAAAGGGTAAAACACAAACAGGATCTGGGTGAGAGGTACCGGACACTATTGGGACATTTTCGCCACGAAATCGGCCATTATTATTGGGAAGTGCTGATCAAGAATACAGAGGAAATCGAAAAATACCGTTCAATATTCGGAACAGAAGAAAATGATTATACAGAAGCACTTGACCTGTATTACAAAAACGGAGCTCCTATAAACTGGAGTGAAAACTTTATCAGCCCCTATTCCAGTTCTCATTCCTGGGAAGACTGGGCAGAAACCTGGGCCCATTACCTCCATCTGATGGATACGCTGGAAACTGCATTTTCTTTCGGGATCCGCATTCAGCCGGATATGGTGCAGGATACCAAAGGCATCCAGGCGAGCATTCAGCAGGATCCTTACGATATGGAAGATTTCAATCAGATTATTAAATGGTGGTTACCCCTCACATTTGCGTTGAACAGCCTTAGCCGGAGCATGGGATATTCAGATTTTTATCCCTTTGTTATTTCAGCACCCGTTGTAACAAAACTTCAATTCATTCATGAGCTATGTTTGAAGAATGCGGGTAACGCCAGTTTTCCGCGCTGGTGACTTTTAAAGCCTCACGCCCCAAGCCTCAAGCCTCACGCTTTTTTGTGCGTTCTCCTTAAATCCAGCGTATGTACATATTCCTTATTTGAATCTGCAACAGGTGCGTCGAATAATAAAAAGGGTAACCTGTTTTGTTCAACATAACGGGAAAGGGCAGAAAAATAAGGTGCGGGCCGGAGTGGCTCTTGCGTATGTGATGTATCTCCAAACCGGCTTACCCGTCTGGATTCCGCTTCATTTGCATTGATCGGGAAACGATCGTAATGTCTTCCGCCCGGATGAGAAACATAATAAGTACAACCGCCGATGGAACGGCTGTTCCAGTTGTCAACAATATCAAAAGTAACCGGTGTATCCACGCCTATCGTCGGATGTAATGCGGAGGGAGGCTGCCAGGCTCTGTAACGGATACCGCAAACATATTCACCCTTGGTTCCTGTTTCTTTCAGGGGTACCCGGTTTCCATTACAAAGCAGTGAATAGCGGGTTTTATTTATTCCCTTCAGTTTAACCTGTACCCGTTCGAGCGAAGAATCAACATAACGCGCTGTTCCGGAACTGGACATTTCTTCTCCCAATACATGCCAGGGTTCAATACCCATACGGATTTCCATTTCAATTTCGCCGATACGCACGGTTCCATAATGCGGAAACCGGAATTCAAAAAAAGGCTCAAACCAACTCATTTGAAATGGATATCCGGCTTCATTCAGATCTTTTACCACGTCCAGGATATCCTGGTGCACATAGTGGGGAAGCATAAATTTATCATGAAGTTCGGTTCCCCATCTCACCAGATCCTGTTTATAAGGAGTTTTCCAGAATTTTGCGATTAATCCCCGGATCAGCAGCATTTGCAAAAGACTCATCTGTTTGTGAGGTGGCATATCAAAGGCGCGAAATTCAAGAATTCCCAATCGGCCGGAAGACGAATCAGGGGAATATAATTTATCGATACAAAATTCAGAACGATGGGTATTGCCGGTTATATCTGTGAGTAAATGACGGAAGATTCTGTCCACCAGATAGAATGGAATGAATCCCCCGGCAGGCACCTGACTGAAGGCAAGCTCCATCTCATATAATTTTTCGTCCCTGCCTTCATCAATGCGGGGTGCCTGGCTGGTAGGGCCGATAAAGGCACTGGAAAATAAATAAGAAAGCCCGGGATGATGCTGCCAGTAGGCAATCAGGCTGGCCAGCAGGTCGGGCCGGCGAAGTAAAGGACTGTCAGAAGGTTTTGCTCCTCCGATCGTGATATGATTTCCGCCCCCGGTTCCTGTATGCCTTCCATCCAGCATAAACTTTTCGGTACCCAGGCGCGCTAAAAATGCCTGATCATATAGAGTGTCAATATTATGCACAAGTTCTTTCCAATTTGACGAAGGATGAATATTTACTTCAATCACTCCGGGATCCGGGGAAACAACCAATCGTTCCATCCGGTAGTCACGTGGTGGTTCGTATCCTTCAATACGAACAGGGATATCCAGTTTTTCAGCCGTGGCTTCAATGGAAGCCATCAGGTCCAGGTAATGTTCGAGGTAATCTGTAGGAGGCAGGAAAACATAAATAATACCTTCTCTCGCCTCAACGCATAATGTCGTTTTGATTACCGGAATATCATAAAGAGGTTTGATTTCTTTATCTTCTGGCACCGGCTCCTTCTTTTTTGAATCTTTTTTCTCCGCTGTTTTATCCTGAAATTTTATTTTCTGAGGTGGTGCAGGATGCTCATAAACCAGTCCGTAACGACTGGTGATGGTTTCATGGTAATTTGCTAGGGCGGGAAGCTCTTCAAACAAACTGCGTTCAACCTTTTGGGGTTCATTTTCCTTTGCCACGGCGGGTAAAGAATCCAGGGGCAGACGTAGTCCGATCGGAGAATTTCCGGGAATAAGGAAAAGATTTTTTCGGTTCATCACCCATTTGCAGCTCTGCCATTTGTTATTGTCGTAGTTCCATTTCAACGGCAGGGTAAAACCGGCGGGATTATCCAGTCCGGAATCCAATAAAGAAGACAGTGTTCTTCTTTCAATGGAGTCTTTTAAATTTGATCGCAAGGGATCCACATTTGCAGGCAGCTTTCCTTCAGACCAAAGGAAATAAAAGATATCCTCATAGGCGGTGCTTACATTGTCTTCACTTACTGCCAGATGTTTTGCCAGTTCCTTTGCAAATCTTTCTGCGTGTGACCAATCGTAACTCTTTTTAATGGACTCGTGCGCAATCAAACGGGTATTCTTCCATATGGGATGGAAATCCTTTCTCCAGAACAGACCATATTGCCATCTGGGTAAGGGTTCACCGGGATACCATTTTCCCAGTCCGTAGTGAATCATTCCATCCGGTCCGAATTTCTCCCGCAGTCTGAAAATCAGATCATGTGAAAGGACCCTTTTTTCTTTACCATCGGCAGCCGTATTCCACTGGTCGGATTCCATATCATCCACGGATACAAAAGTGGGTTCGCCGCCCATAGTCATACGCAAATCACCTGCCTGCAGATCCTCATCAATTTTATATCCTGTTGCATTGATGGCTGTCCATTGCTCTTCGGAATATGGTTTGGTAACCCGGGGATCTTCATGAATACGGGTAACAATATTGGAAAATGAAAATTCTGTTTCACAGGGATCCGAAGCACCTACTACCGGTGCGGCGCTAACATAATCCGGTGTGCAGGCCAGTGGAATATGACCTTCGCCGGCAAATAAACCAGATGTTGGATCCAATCCAATCCAGCCCGCACCCGGTACATATACTTCTGTCCATGCATGCAGGTCGGTAAAGTCTTTTTCCGGACCAGACGGTCCGTCAAGTGATTTCAGATCGGCAGTCAGTTGCACCAGGTATCCGGAAACAAAACGGGCAGCGAGACCGAGTTTTCGGAAAATCTGAACCAGTAGCCAGGCAGAATCCCGGCAGGAACCCAGTGCCTGTCCAAGCGTTTCCTCGCAGGTTTGCACACCCACTTCCATCCGGATATTATAGTTGATATCCTGATTGAGTTTTCGATTAATATATACAAGGAAGTCGTTGATTGTTTTTTTGCTTCTGTCAAGATTATTTATCCACTGTTTCAGCAGGGGGCCATCTTCCTTCAATTCCAGGTATGGGATGAGCTCTCCTTTTAATTGATTGGTATACTCAAAAGGAAAATTTTCCGCGTATTCTTCCACAAAAAAATCAAATGGATTGATTACCGTCATATTAGCAATCACTTCCACTTCAACTTTTAGTTCCTTTGTTTTTTCCGGGAATACAACCCTTGCCTGATAATTTCCAAATGGGTCCTGCTGCCAGTTGATAAAATGTTCCTTCGGCGTTATTTTGAAAGAATAGGCTTCGATATATGTTCGTGAGTGAACTGCCGGACGAAGCCTGAAGATATGCGGTGACAGGGAAACAAACCTGTCGTAAGAATAAGTGGTTTTATGATTAATTGCTACACGTATGGCCATAGTGGTAAGTTAACTCCATGAATAGCAAGAAAATCGTTAGTGTAGTATTCAGCAAGGCTGTTTGAAGATAGATAATTATCTGGTTAGAAGGAAACTAAGCCGTAAAAAACCCATTACGGTCTGTCAGATGTTCGCAGGCAGGGTTAAAAATGATGAAAATCCATAATAAATTGCACGTGTATCTATCGAACGCGTTTATGGCGGGTTATTTTTTAAATATTCGGAGATCCTGGATGGTGAAAGGTTTTTCCGCTTGCATTTTAACGGAGGGTGAATCCTTTCATTGCGTTCATTATTCTACATTTGCTTAGAATACGTATGCGAAAAAAAGTATTGGTGTCAGCTGTCGGAATACTCATTCTCCTTTTGGCAGCCTTTATTTATCCCGCCATTAAGAAGTATGATTCCAGAAGAGAACTGACCAAGTTATACATGGAAGGGTTGAAACCGGTTTACGATAAGGAAAACCCCTTTTGCCTGGAAGCCAGGCTGGTTTATCTTGATTCACTGCTGAGGGTACATGCCTATGGTTTTTCTGAACTGGATGCGAAATTATTAAAAGCGACAACATTACTCAAACTCGGTCGGGAGAAGGAAGCGATTGACCTGCTTTCCGAATTGCTGGTTACATTGAAACCTGTTATTGGTAAACCGGAGGAAACAAGAACAAAGAGCCTGCTTGCCCTGGCCTATGTCAGATTGGGGGAAAGAAACAACTGCATTAATAATCATTCTTCGGAATCCTGTATAATGCCTATTCGGGAGAAAGGTGTCTATATTGATGCAGTATCAACACAGAAAGCCATAACGTTATATGAAGAACTCCTGGCAAGGGATTCAAGTGATCTGGACAGCCGTTGGTTACTGAATATCGCCTGTATGGCCATCGGGAATTATCCTGACCGGGTACCTGCCCGATGGCTGATACCGGGGCTGGATACCGCGGGTACGGATCCATCTGTGATCGCTTTCAAGGATATCGCTTCCGATTTGCAGTTGAATGGTTCAAAACATATGGCCGGGGGAAGCCTGGTGGATGATTTTGACAACGATGGTTATCTTGATATCGTTACCTCTTCCTGGGGACTGGATGAAAGCATGCATTATTACAAAAATAATGGGGATGGGACTTTTTCGGACCAATCACAAACCTCTGGTCTGAGTAAAATAAAGGGCGGACTCAATATTATCCAGGCAGATTATAATAATGACGGCTATACGGATATTCTTGTTTTGCGAGGTGCGTGGTATAAAGAATATGGCAGACAGCCGAATACTTTATTGAAAAATAATGGTGATGGAACATTTTCAGATGTAACAGTTGAAAGCGGAATTCTGTCTTTCCATCCGACCCAGACAGCTACCTGGGCGGACTTCAACAACGACGGTTGGCTCGACTTGTTTATTGGGAATGAAACGACCAGTTTTAAAAACCCGCATCCTTCAGAACTGTATATTAATAATGGGGACGGAACTTTTACTAATGTCGCAAACCAGTCAGGATGCGAATTGACCGGTTTTATGAAGGGCGTTGTATCTGCCGATTACAATAACGATGGCTGGCCCGACATTTTTATTTCTACGCAGGACGGAGTCAAGATTTTATTGAAAAACAAAGGAGTAAAAGGGAAAATACCAAAATTTGAAAATGCGACCCATGCATCGGGACTTGATCAGGATGAAACCTATACTTTCCCTACCTGGTTTTGGGACTATGATAATGATGGATGGGCAGATATCTTTGCCTGCGGTTACGATAACCAGATTTCTTTAGCAGCTTCAGCGGCAGCAGAAGCATTAAAACTTCCGCAACCTTTCGCCAGTAAAATGTACCTGTACCATAACAACCACGACGGAACATTTACAAACGTTACCGACAGTATGGGATTAAGCCGGGCAGTATTTGCCATGGGTTCAAATTTTGGCGATTTTGATAATGATGGATGGCCCGATATGTACCTGGGTACAGGTAATCCGGATTTCAGATCCCTTGTGCCAAATAAGATGTTCAGGAATATGGAGGGCAAAAAATTTAAGGATGTTACAGGTTCGGCGAGAGTTGGAAATCTGCAGAAAGGACATGGTGTGTCCTTTGCTGATATTGACAATGATGGTGATCAGGATATTTTTATCAGGGTGGGAGGCGCCATACCCGGGGATGGTTATTTTAATTCCTTCTATGTCAATCCTGGTCAAAATAAAAATAAATGGGTGGGTCTGTTGCTGGAGGGAACAATAACCAACCGTTCTGCTATCGGGGCCCGTATTGCTGTTTCATTTAATGAAGACGGCCATAAAAGGACCGTTTATATGGATGTGAATTCCGGCGGAAGTTTCGGGGCAAATCCGTTGAGGAAGGAAATCGGAATCGGCAAAGCTGAACACATTAGCCAGCTGGTTATACGCTGGCCAACATCCGGTTTGGTTCAGGAATTCAGGGATATCCGCCCCAATCAATTTTTGAAAATCAAAGAAGGGGATAACCATTTGGAAATCCTGAATTTGAAATCGTTAACGTTTAAAGACCATAATGGGAATAAAATCAATTGCGGTCCGGCTGCATTTTGAGATTGTTATCAGGATCCGTCCACACTGTCAGACTCATTTTGGATGACTGATAAATATATTGACCACTTCCACAAGAATAAGAATAATAACGACCCATTCGAGTGTGACACTATTTCGGTTTTGCAGAAGATCTTTGAAGAGCTCCATATTTTCTTTTACAATGCCGAGCCCTTCCTGTATCGTTCGGAATCTTGCCTGGAGATCAAATGTTTTTTTTAGCCCGATATCCAGCTTGTTCAGATTTTCATTTTCCCAGGTTTCTTCAGGGGAATCAAAAATATAGAGGTTGCCTGAAATCCTGTTTTTCAGGTTAAGGGTCCTTCCGATATATTTTTTCAGTTTTATCCCACCCAAATCGATCTTACCCTTCCGTTCGAGCACCTGCGTGTGCGAATTAGTCTCTTCGAGCAGGGTATTCGTTTGCTGATTATAATAGTCCAAAGCCACACTTTGCGATACATTCAGCATGATCAGGCGCAATTCATCGATATCCGGAGATGGGATTTCAATTTTATTATATCCATAGTTGATATCCTTTGCATCCGTTTCAATATCGAATTCATCACTTATATGCTGATCAAAAAGGTTTTTGCAATATGGCCCGATCATTTGAAAGAAAGCAGCCATCTCCGTTTCAGAATAACCCAGGAAACATACAATTCCGTATTTGAATACATACAGATATTTTTGACTGGCTATAATATAGAATAGTTCATCCGTGTCAGCATAATGGATGGTAGCGGGGAAGGATCCCTTAAATAATTTTATATCAATGGAATCTGCAAGTTGAAAAGAAATGACTTTTAAATTCATATAAAATTATTTGCATGACCCTAAAGGTAGGGAAAGCAAAAATTTGCATGATTTTACTTGCCAGTGGATGCAACAGTCTGACTTTTTAAAAGTTCATTTTGTCGTTTACGGTACCTCAGAATATTGAGATAATGGAGGGCCAGTTTGTTGTTATAATTTTCATATGATTTTTGCGCCCATTGAATGGCACCATCCAGGTCGCCGTTAATTTCATCGATAATAGCCATATTGTAACAGGCGCGGCCTGCTAAGTTCCCATTTGGATTCCCTGTTTCCTCTTGCCATATGGCTGCAGCTCCATCCCAATTGCCAGACTGTGCTTTTCGCTTGGCTGTTACGAAATTTTCATCCCCACTTACGAAATAGTCTCTGGAAACCCGTATCCAATAAGGAAGAATCCGGGATGCATAAGCTTCGCCTGCTTTATTTCCGACCTCTTTAACTGCCTCCTTACGACCGACCAGTCCAGAAGCGACCGCAACAGGATTAATACCGGCTCCGGAAAAAGAAATATCGCGTCCCAGAATGTATTCATCTAAAATAGTTCTGGAAGCCGGATCATAGATTCTCCAGCCGGTTTTTACGAACGTCGTCATATTAACCTGATGTTCGATAGCCGGTAAACTGGTCACACCCAGATTTACCTGGGTAGGACTCGCAGCGTAATTTAATTTGGATTCGGTATCAAAAAGTTCCAGGGAAAACAGGGCATCGGTATTTGATTCCCTGCATATTTTCTCAACTGAATCCCAGGCAAGGGCAGAGGGAAATACACCTGCACCAAAAGTTTTCAGTTCCATGCTGTTCAACGGCTTCACTTCAGTAAAGCGGCTATTTTTCATAAGTTCATCCGTAAGTCCCTGCATACTTGCCTGTGCACCTGTTTTCTGGAGATCATTTGTTTCCAGGGAAAGCGCTTTATGGATAGCATCGATTGTCTGGGTTTCTTTTGAAGCTTCGCTTCTGTTTACAATAGCGATTGTCTTAATGTTCGAAGGGATAGATACCGGGGCTGGTTCCATAACGCTTAGTGACATTAGGTTGGTTGAACTACAGGAATAGCAGGTGAGTGAAATGCAAACGCACCGAATGAAATTTTTCATTGTAATAGGATTTTAGGGGGTATGTGGTTCATCCCCGGATGGAACGAAATTTCGCGTTTCTTTAGTATTCGCCCTGTTTAAAACTTTTGGCTAAGTAAAGCTGTAAGTGGTTGAATATCATTCGAGTGTATGAAATCAAGAAAAACGGGCCCTTATTTCCGGATTTCACGTTCCATCCATTCTTTTTGTAACATGGCGAACTGGAATTCGCTACCCCATTTTCCCTTAAAAAATATGCTGTTAATGAAATGGGCTTCCTGGCGAAAAGAGAGACTTTTCAACAGCAGAATGGAAGCCTCATTTTCAGCATCCACCGTTTCCACAATGCGGTGAATTTTTTCCTTCAGGAATAAAAAATCCATCAGGCCGCTCATGGTTTCTTTTGCATAACCGCGACGTTGATACAGATCGGAAATGGTTATTCCGAGTTCAGCAATAAGCGGATTTTCATTCTTTAAATGAATTGCGCAGTCTCCGATCAGTTTTCCGGTTTCTGATACTTCAATTCCAAACTGCATCCACTCGCCGGTTGTTCCGAAAACTTTTTCTTTTTGAGCAGAAATAAAATTACCTGCCTGTTCCCGGCTGAAAGGATTAAAACCCTGATATTTCGCGATTTCCGGTTTGGAGCGATATTGATAAAAATTTTCAAGGTCGGAATCTTTCAGATTTCTTATCGTTAACCGGTTTGTCGTAAATAAAATATTGCTCATTGTTTAATGAGTTTGAGGGGACAGGGATTATTTTTTATTTGTCCCGGCTACATCCTTTTTATACTTCGCTATCGGTGCATACGGACCAAATTTATGTTGTTGTGAAGGAAAGGTATCCGTGAATGGTCCATATTCGAGATCAACCGGTTTTAAACCTATTTCCGGCCAGTCCTGTGTAAAGTTTTTATAGGGCCTTGGCTGGCTGTTCACAAAAGCAGCAAGATCCCAGGCCTGCTCATTGGAAAGCGCCTCATTTGCATAATTACTTCCAAACGGCATATTGTCTTTAATAAATCCGGCAAATTTAGACAACCTGTATAGGCCCGCCGCAGTATTATAACTGTGCTGCCCCCATATTGGCGGATACCGATAACCGGAAATGGAATCCGGTTGGCCTTCCCCGTTAGCTCCGTGACAGCTTTGACATTTTGAAATATAAATTATCCTTCCTTTTTGAGGATCGGCAGGACGCTCAATAAAGGGCAATATTTCCAGACCGGTGCCCCATGGTTTTTTCCCCCTCGGAACATCTTTTCCAACCCAGGATATATAAGCGTTCATGGCCTTCATTTCCACGCTGTTACTGTCCGGGGCTTTGCCATTCATACTGCGTTCAAAACAATCTGTTATACGTTGGTTGATGGTTTCGAAGGAGCCCCTTCGTTCACTGAATCTCGGATAGATGGAAGCAACACTACCGAAATTGCCTGCCCAGGCCTGGGTTCCTGCTTTTAAATGGCAGTTTTGGCAGTTCATACCATTCGAATTCGGTCCGATTTTACCCTTTGGACCAAAATACCATGCAGTTGAACTGATTAGTCTTTTGCCATACTGAATTAAATTACCTTTTTCATCCGGGGGAATCGAATTAGAATCCGGAGCTGTCCACAACGGTTCGGTAGTGGCTAACGGGAGCGATTGCAAATTTACGTTTGCCTTTTTCGAAGGAACTCCCTCGCGCCAAATCCAAGTAAGGACCAGCAACAGAAGAATAACTACTGCCAGCAGCCTATTGCGAATCATTGGACATAATTAATTTCCAACGACTAATGTACAATCAAACATAACAGTATCCACATCCGTTTTCCTGAGCCCGGCCGATAGCCCATACACCGGAAGGCATTGCGGGGATACCCGGAATAAGTCCGGCAAGCCATTCTTTTTTTACATCAGCTGCCTGCTGGTTCGTCTGCATGGCGACTACCGCACTATAAACAGTGAGGGCAACGTCACAGGTACAAAACATAATGCCCTGTGACTGTAGTTCAGGAATTCCCAATTGCACTACGCCCAGCCCCGGAGCTGAAAAATCATCAGGTTTGGGTTTCCAAAACGGATTTCTCACGGCAAAAGTTTTTGTTTCAGGGTCATTGACTTTTTGCATTTCACCCAATTTGTATTTTGCCCATAGACTATCCTGTAATGCATACAAAAATGCATTGTGACGTAAAACAACAATTGAACTTACTTCCTTATCCGATGTTCCGGAACCCACGTTGGTCATCAGAAACACTTTTGGCCATGCAAATGGGAAAATTTCTTTTGGCTCTGTACAATCGAACACGAGTCTGTGTTTGCCTTTCAATCCTTTAAACCATTCTTCCGGGTCAGCATCAAATCGGGAAAACGAAGCTGGTTTTGCATCTGCTGTAAGCGGATTCATAAGGCTGGCGACACCCATCAGGGCTGCAGCTCCGGTGACCTTACCTAAAAAATCTCTCCGGTTGGCAGGCTGTATAAATTTTTGCTTTTGCATGGAATTTGTTTTAAAGATTTTTACCGGCCCTGAAACAGGAAACCGGGATACAAACCTAATCAGCTGACCCTGTATAATTGTTGGAAAAAAGTGACAAAATTCATCCCCGGAGGATATTCTCCGATTTGGACTTCAGAGAAAAATAATGCCGGGGTAAGCTGCCAGTAAGGGTTTTAAAATCATGAATAAAATGACTCTGGTCATAATAACCAAAAGCTTCTGCCAGCTGCCGCCATTTCACCTGGAAATTGGACTCCATATAACGGATAACGCCGCTAAATCTTACAATACGCGAATAGGTTTTTGGATGCATTCCCACCTGCTCAAAAAAATGCCTTTCCAGCGTTCGTTTGGTGGTATAGGTTGACAGTTCCAGCTGCCTGATTGAAATGTTTCCTTTGTTGCGTTCAATTAGCTTCAGGGCTTCATCAATATTCCGATCTGGTTTTTTCTGAACCTGTAACTGACTGATAAGCCAGTTATTTATTAAATCTATTTTCGCTGCTGTGGAAAATTCCTTCAACTGATGAGCGATTGTAGTAACAGACTGACCGAGAAATTCGCGGGCATCCCGTGTGCGGTTGTTAAAATAATAACTGGGTAAGTGAAAAATTTTGAATAAACCTCCGGGTTTGAAGTTTATCACAAGCTTCTTCATTCCTGAAAAAAATTTTATATGGCAAAGACAATCGTTCGGGCCAGTAATAAAATGCAGGGCACAAAATTCGGAATGGAGACAATCGTATACCGTATTTGCACCATCCAGTCCGAACACCAGACTTTGGGTAACGTGTGGAAACAGGGTGTTTTCTATGAATCCTCCATCAGCCTGATCTATAGAAATGAGCTGGTAAGAGTCAACACAATGCCCTAGTGAAACATGCGGGTTAATTGTGTTAACATGAAACATACTCTATGAAGCTACTATTTTATGAAGAATACCGGTGTGACTCGGGAATAAATAATTTGAACTTATTTATAAAACACTGATTAACTTGTTATAATCTCTGAAACGCATTCTGATGAAGAAAATATTGATTATCAGCACTGTATTACACCTGTTTACACGAGTCTGCGCACAAGTGCCTGTCAGTATGGAACCTATGCATCACCTAATCCTGAATAATGATCATGTAAGAATATTAGACGTTCACATTTTGCCCGGAGATACGTCCCAATTTCATATACATCAAACGCCTTCCGTTTTTCTCGTGCTTTCAAATGCACGGACCGGATCCCAGGTAATTCAGGAGGAAAATCATACCGCGACTCTCTTTTCAAATGATGGTAATATCTGGTTCGAAGGATTCTATAGGATGCCCCGTATCCATCGTGTTTGGAACAGCGACACAATAGAATTTCATGTGATGGATGTTGAACTTCCCAATAAAAATTATGCCGCCATTGATTCACCGCTTCACCAACAGGGATTTACCTTTTTATTCGAAGAAAAGCCGGTACGGGCTTATCGCTTTTCCATAATGCCAGGCGCAAAAATTTCAATTTCTCCCCGTAAGGCAGTGGTACTCGTTATAAGTTTGCAGGATTCACTTGTCCTTGTTCATAGTGAAAGCAAAGATGTCAAATCAAATAACAGTGCAAAAAAATATTTTTATAAAAAAGGAGACTTCGCCTATTACGAGCCACGCAATCCGATTGTATTTATAAATGAGGGGCCGAACAAATCGGAATTTGCTTTTTTTGAATTGAAATAGAATATAATCGTCAGAGTTTTTTTATACTAATATTCCGGTACCAGACTTCTTCCCCATGATCCTGCAGGGCAATATGACCGCTATGAAAAGTTCCAAATCCTGGCATAGTATTGAATTTACTGCCTGCGATCAGTTTTTTCCATTTCTCATCCCAGAGGGTGGTGGAAACAATGTGTACTCCATTCAGGAATAAATCCAGATGATTGTGGTTGCTGATGATTTCAACCTGGTTCCATTCCAATGCGGGTTTTGCTGACATTATAGTAGATGCGATCAAATCATAGAGATCACCGGCTTCATGTTTAAAACTATGGGCATCTTCGTTACTGTCTTTATCACAGACCTGCATTTCTGGACCTGTATTCCAGGTCTCTTTATATTTCAGAATGTCGTCATGCACGAAAAACATAATGCCACTATTGGCTTTCTTCCCAATTTTCCATTCCACCCTGAAATCAAAATCGCCATAGGCCTCATTACTGACCAGGTCCCCGCCTCCGACGGTCTGGTATCCATTTTTTGCACCAGGTTTCAAATGAATAGATCCATCATCAATATTCCAGGCGGCTCCGGCAGTTTTTTGACCATAAGTATGCCAGTTGCCGAGCGATTTCCCGTCGAATAGGGAAATCCTTCCGCTGTCGCTGAGGGTGCCCACTGACTTTAAAACCGAATCTTCATTGGCAGTCAGGATTGGCTGACCGGACGAAGGGTTTTTATTTACACAGCCTGCAAATAATATATTGAAGGAGCATATGATCAGAAGTTTTTTCAAATCTGCCAATTGATGGATGATGAATCAGTAAATAATGAATAATGCGTATGATAAAGTAAGTAATTTTATTGGATATCATGTTGTTATTCAAGAACAAACTTTTATTGAATAATTTTTCCGAGTCCAGCAGACTGGAATGGCTAGAAACCAATGGTCTCGGCGGATGGTCTGGCAGCAGCCTTGCCGGCTGTAATACGAGACGTTACCACGGGTTATTGATGGCGGCTATTGTTCCTCCGACAGAAAGAATGTTATTGGTGGCTAAGCTGGATGAAACCGTTTTAATGGGAGAAAATCGTTTTGAACTGGGCACGAATGATTATGGCGACGCCATTTCGCCTCAAGGGTTTAAATACCTGTATTCATTTAAAAGAAATTTTTTTCCAGAATGGATTTATGAAGTTCCGGGATTGCGCCTGCAGAAAACTGTTACCATGGTTCATGGAGAAAATACCACCTTGATCCGGTATGAAGTATTGGAAGCAGAACGGGTATTTACCATGGAATTTCTTCCTTTAATTGCAGCCAGGGGGTATCATGACCTGCAACACCGGTATAATAACATTTTCTGGGATACGGAATTTAATAACGGACTTTTTCATAATCAGCCTTATCAAGGCGCGCCGCATATTTTTATTTCAATACCCGGATCCAGTTACCGACCCGTAAATACATGGTACTATAAATTTAATTATGCTCAGGAAAGATACCGGGGTTTGGATCACGAAGAAGACCTTTTCAATCACGGCGTTTTCAGTGTAGACCTGAACAAAGGTAATTTGCTCTACATCCTAATATCCACCGACGACCCGACAGGGAAAAACCCGGCCGGATTATATGAGAAGGAGAGAAATCGGAAAATTTCCCTATTGAATGGCGTTCCGGGCGATCTGTCCCGGCAACTGGTTTTAGCCGCCGACCAGTTCATTGTAAACAGAAAAATTGCAGATGACGGGCAGCAGGTTGGGTCACTGGCACTAAAAACCATTATTGCCGGATACCACTGGTTTACCGACTGGGGACGGGACACCATGATTTCCCTGCCCGGACTTTGTCTTCAAACCCGACGATATGAGGATGCAAAAAATATTTTAGCTGTATTTGCAAAATCCGCCAGCATGGGGATGTTGCCCAATCGGTTTATTGATCACAACGAACCACCAGAATATAATAATGTGGATGGTACACTGTGGTTTTTTAACGCAGTGTATGGCTATTTGCAGCTGACCGGTGACAAGGGGTTTGTCCTTGAAGAAATTTTACCTGTATTGAAAAATATTATGGACTGGCATTTCAAAGGAACCCGGTTTAATATTCATGTTGACAATGATGGTTTATTGTATGCAGGTGCTCCTGGCCAACAGCTTACCTGGATGGACGCCCGGGTTGATAACTGGGTAGTAACTCCACGGATGGGTAAGCCTGTGGAAATTGAGGCACTATGGTTTAATGCGCTGAAGATTTTTGAATACCTGCTTAGCATGAATGGGGAACCAGTTGCAGCGGGGGATATAGAGGAGAAAGCAGAACAGGCTAGAAAAAGTTTTCTGGAAAAATTCTGGAATTCAGATGGAAACTACCTGGTCGATAATATTGATGAAAATGGGAATTTGGATAAAAGCCTGCGGCCAAATCAGATTTTCGCGCTTTGCCTTCCTTTCCATTTAATAGAAGGTGAAAAATCAAAATCTATTCTGGATATTATCCGCCTAAAATTGCTGACGCCAATGGGACTCAGGAGTCTTTCTCCCGATGATCCGAAATATAAAGGAAATTATGGAGGCGATACATTCCGGCGTGATTCAGCTTATCATCAGGGAACCATATGGAGCTGGCTAATTGGCCCGTATCTGGAAGCAGGGATGAAATTTTCCGGTGAAAAATTCAGGCCGGAAGCCATTGCAATCATAGAAGGGTTTTCAAATCATATAAATGAAGGCTGTATTGGAAGTATTTCAGAGATTTTTGACGGAGATGCACCTTACCATCCCAGGGGTTGTGTTGCCCAGGCCTGGAGTGTCGCGGAGATATTACGCGTGATTAAAACTTATGCCTTATTCCTTATGGGCGGCTGACATTCAGGTCCATAAAGACCTGTAGGTAAGGCAAAAATGGTAAATCCTTACCTTGTACTATACTGTAAAACTATTAAATTTGCTTCCTTGTTTAAGCCTGCCCCGGGAAACTCATTTGTCGGCTAAGGTCATATTATAAGAAAAGTGAATGAACCCCAGACCGTCGATTGTAATATTTATATTATTCCTTTTTTCAGGCCTTAAGGCAACTGCACAATTGACTCCGGAGTATAGTGCAACATATCAATCGGTGCTTTCCCATTCAACGTCAGTATACAGTAAACAGCTTGGTGACCAGTCCCCTTTATTTAACGGGAGCCGGTATATAGCCTATAGTTATGAATTTAAATCGGGTACTCCATTTTACCAGACCAATACATTTAGTCCCGGCTCAGTTGTTTATAATGGAATACGATATGACAGCCTGGAGATGTTGTATGAGGACCTGAGAGAATACCTGGTTGTAAAAAATAAAGATTTCCTTTTGCAATTGATCAGCGAACGTATTTCTGAATTTACCATTTCAGGTCATTCATTCGTCCGTATCATTGCAGACAGTTCGAATAAACATTTATTTAAGACCGGATTTTATGAGATTCTGTATTCCGGTCCGTCCCTGGTTATGAAAAAAACGTCCAAAAGAATGGTGGAACTGGCTGGCTTTAGTGAAGGATTACACAGAACCATCGATGAAACGGACAGTTATTATATTAAGTCCGGAACTTCATGGGTACAGATAAATTCCATGGAAGATTTACAAAACTGCTTTCAAAAGCACAAAAAAGAAGTACAGCATTTTGTTAAGAAGAATAAGTTGAAGTTCAAAAAAAATCCTGAAAACACCGTATATCAAGTGGCAGGCTATTACGACCAAATAGCAAACTAGGCATGAAACAAATCATCAGATTTTTTATTTCCGTTATACTCTTAAGTTGTTTTTACTCTGAAACCCGTGCCCAGTCGCAGGAAAAGAATCTGATCACGGGTAATTTCCACGACCTCAGTATTCAGGAATTCACCGACGAGCTGAGTCAGCAGACGGATTATTTTTTTTACTACGACGACCTGTTATTCGATAGTTTCCGGATCTCCATATCCGTTGACAGGGAACCCCTGAGTTACGTTCTCAACCAGGTTTTTGCTAACACGGATTTCGATTTTTCCATTGGACCGCATAATGAAGTGTTCCTTACAAAAAACGCATTTGTTCAAACTAATCTTACAGCTTCACCCCGGGATTCGATAAAAATAAAAAAACGGACAAAAACATCCGATCCGGAATATGTCCAGATTCAGGATTCCAGGGTGCAGACTGCCACCCTCGAAAACAAACTGTATCAGATTGGTATGAATACAGCCAATAACGGTCAGCCATATGCTTTGATAACCGGATATGTACACGATATAAAATCTGGAGAACCTTTAGGGGGTGTATCTATCTATATTATTAAACCACATATCGGGGTATCTACTGACCAATATGGATTTTATGCCATATCATTACCTAAGGGAAGGCAAGTGTTAAATATCCAGAGTATTGGAATGAAGGATACCCGGCGACAGGTTCAGCTCTCGGGAGACGGAAAATTGAATATCGATTTGCAGAGCCAGGTGATGATGCTGAAAAATGTGACGATATCTGCGGAAAAGATGAGTAATATCCGGGGAGTACAGATGGGGGTACAAAAGCTGGATATCAAAACACTGAAACAGGTGCCGGTAGTATTTGGAGAAACAGACCTTATGCGTGTTTTGCAAACATTGCCCGGTGTTAAATCAGTGGGAGAGGCCTCCACCGGGTTAAACGTACGCGGAGGATCGGCAGACCAGAATCTGATCATTTTTAATGATGCAACCATCTATAATCCCTCTCATTTCTTTGGATTTTTCTCTGCCTTTAACCCGGATGTCGTAAAGAGTGTTGAATTATACAAGAGCAGTATTCCAGCGAGATACGGAGGACGCTTGTCTTCCGTAATAGATATCAATACCAGGGAAGGAAATAAAAAGGAATTTTCCGGTACTGCAGGAATCGGCCTTATCACCAGCAGGCTGGAAATTGAAGGCCCGATTGCGAAAGACAAAACATCCTTTATCCTGGGCGGAAGAACGACCTACGCAAACTGGATGATTAACCTGCTGCCGCAGCAATATAAACTGAGCAAGGCCTCATTTTATGATCTTAACCTGAATATCAGCCACCAGTTAAACAAAAACAACAATTTATACCTCACGGCATATACCAGCAAGGACAATTTCAATCTGAACAGCGATACCACTTATGGTTATGGAAATCTTAACCTGGGATTAAAATGGAAACATGATTTCAGCAATAAACTGGTGGGAATATTCACAACCGGATATGACCGCTATGATTATAATATTACCAGTGAGGCGAATAAGACAAATGCATACAAACTGGCCTTTGATATCAACCAGAGTTATCTGAAAACACAGTTTAACTATTTTGTTAATGCCCATCATTCCTTTGAATTCGGATTCAGTTCCCTGTATTATAAACTGCATCCCGGAAACTATGGTCCTGTAGGCGGCGGCTCCCAGGTCATCGGCGATACCGTGGCTACCGAACAGGCTTTGGAAAGTGCTGTATTTGTGAGCGACAAATTTACAATAACCCCTCAATTTGTTGTGGAAGCAGGATTGCGATATTCCATGTACAATCAACTCGGTCCGGCTACGGTTAACGAATATGCTCCTGGTCTTCCAAAGACTTTGGATAACATTACGGGTACCAAATCGTATTCTGCCGGACAGGTAGTTCAAACATATTCAGGACCCGAATACCGGATTTCTATGCGGTATGAATTCACTGACAATTTTTCAATTAAGGGAAGTTTTAATACCACCAGGCAATATATTCACCTGCTCTCTAATACGGCAGCCATCGCTCCGACAGATATATGGAAGCTCAGCGATCCGAATATCCTGCCACAACAGGGTACCCAGTATTCACTTGGACTGTACAAAAATCTCAAGAATAACACAATCGAGACTTCTTTGGAAGTCTATTATAAAGACATTTTAAATTACCTCGATTATAAGAGTGGCGCCATCCTGGTTTTGAATCATCATATTGAGACGGACGTGATCAACACAAAGGGCAAAGCTTACGGAGTGGAATTCATGATCAAAAAATCTACCGGGAAGCTGAATGGCTGGTTAAGTTATACTTTTTCCCGCACCTTTTTAAAGATGGATGATCCGAATGCGGGTGAACTTATTAATGGCGGCAATTACTACCCCGCGAACTACGATCAGCCGAATTCGATAACTGTGGTTGCCAATTACCGGATCAATCACCGGTTCAGTATTTCAGTGAACAGCACTTACAGCACGGGTCGTCCCATCACCTTGCCGATAGGTGTATTTTACTACAATAATTCATACCGGACTCTATATTCAGACCGGAATTCCTACAGGATTCCGGATTATTACCGTACAGATTTTTCAATGAATGTGGATGGCAATCACCGGGTGCATCAGAAGTTCCATAGCTCGTGGACCGTTGGAGTGTACAATCTTTTTGGAACAAAAAACCCATATTCGGTTTATTATATTTCCGAAAATGGTGCGGTGAATGGGTATAAATTATCCATATTCGGAAGTGCCATTCCCTTTTTGAACTACAATATCAAATTTTGACGATGAATGTGTAAAATGAAAAGGATATTATTCATGTTATTGATTTTAGCCGCAGGGTGTAAGGAAAAATATACCGCCAAGGTAAATACACCCCCTTCAGGTTTTTTGGTGGTGGAAGGGCTGATCAATGCCGGCGGACCAACGCGTATACTGTTAACCCGGGCGTCATCATTAGAGAATATCACTACGATTTGGGAAACAGGCGCCGAAATGGAGGTTCAGTCTTCCGGCGGAGCCAGTTTTCCTCTTGCTGAACAAATCGCCGGAAGATATTCTGTTGACCAGGTTCCGGTAGATCCAGGCCAGCAATACAGGCTGCATATTAAAACTTCTGATGGACAGGAATATTTGTCAGATTATGCTGAAGTTAAAATATCACCTCCCATAGATTCCGTTAGCTGGGTTACTGAGCCAGACCAGGTGAGGATCAATGTGACAACACATGATGACAACAATAAATCTGTTTATTACCAGTGGCAGTATGAGGAAACCTGGAAATATGAATCCAGTTTTATATCCCGGTTTGTAGTTGATTCCCTGGGGCCGGAATCTTATGTTATTGTAACCAGACCTCCGGATATGATGCTACCCAAGACATGCTGGATAACCGATACATCCACCCGGTTCATTCTCGCCTCATCCGCCAAGCTGCAAAAGGATGTTATTGACCAGTTTCCCGTCAATATCATTTCTTATGCTGGCAGCAACCGGTTGATACAGCGCTATTCCATATTGGTAAAACAATATGTGCTTAGTGAGGAGGAATACAATTGGAAACAAAAACTCCAGAAAAATACTGAACAACTCGGATCTATTTTCGATGCACAGCCTTCTGAAACCGGGGGCAATATCCATGCAGTTACCAACCCAGCCGCAAAAGTGATTGGATTTATCGGATGCGGCTCTGTTGCTGAGAAAAGAATATTCATAGACCGGTCCCAATTACCCGTGGTTACAGTAAATACTGGATTCCTGGATTGTGAAATTGGCCAAAATATATTAGGGCTTTATGATCCAAGAGGGGATTATTATGAGCAATCAGACAAAATAGTCATTATTAACTATGTACCCGGTGAAATTGATGATGCTCCTATTGATTGTGTGGATTGCAGGCTTCGGGGTGGAGTTCCAAATCCGCCTGATTTCTGGCAATAAACAAAAACAAGGAGAATGAAGAAAATAGGCTGGTATTTTACATTGTTGCTTCTTTCGGCATGTAAGGAAAAATATATGCCAAAGGTAAATACACCGGCTTCCGGTTTTCTGGTAATGGAAGGAATAATCAATACCGGGAACGGACCCACAACTATACATTTATCAAGGGCCTCTGGCCTGGATTCCATTCGCATAATCTATGAAAAGGGAGCTGAAATAGAAGTGCAGTCGTCCAATGGAGCCAGTTATCCGCTTGCAGAGCAGGTAAATGGGACATATTCCATCAGCCAGTTGCCTGTAACCCAAAACATGCAATACCGGGTGCACATCAGGACATCGAGTGGCGGGGAATACCTGTCTGATTTTGTAGTTGCAAAAATTTCTCCCCCAATTGATTCGGTGAGCTGGGAGGCAACCCCGGAACAGGTAAGGATCAATGTTACCACCCACGATGCCAGCAAGAATTCTGTTTATTATCAATGGGAATATGAAGAAACCTGGAAATATGTTTCCGCTTTTCAATCGGAATTTGTGGTTGATTCTCTTGGCAACGACAAATGGAGTGTTGTGGCGAGACCTGACAGTTTGAAACGCCCGTTCACCTGCTGGAGAACCGATACCTCGACCAGGATCATCATCGCATCTTCCGCAAAATTAAACGAGGACGTGATAGCCCAGTTCCCTGTTACTTATATTCCTTTCTCCGCGAGCAACCGGCTGATTCAGCGATATACTATCAAAGTAACGCAATATGTGTTGGACAAAGACGGGTATGAATGGAAACAAAAAGTTCAGAAAAATACAGAGCAACTCGGATCTATTTTTGATGCACAGCCATCAGAAACCGGAGGTAATATTCATTCGGTATCCAATCCGGCAGAGAGAGTTATCGGCTTTATCGGTTGTAGTTCCATTACTGAAAAGAGGATCTTCATTGACAATTCACAACTCCCGCCTATAACAGTCAATACCGGTTATCAGGATTGTGAGCAAATATCGAGATCATTATTTGAAAAGTTCAATCCGCTGCCTGACCTGTATGAACAACCTAATGATTTTGCCATCTCCGGAGTAACCCGAAATTCGGCTGATGTTATAGACAGTGTCAAAATAGCCCCGATGGAGTGTATCGATTGCCGATTACGGGGCGGAGTGGATTATCCACCACCTTTCTGGCAATAAAAAAACAGAAATGAATTCTAGAAATTATAAACATATTGACTGTCCAACCAAAAAGCTTATGAAGATCATCAGTTCACTGATATGCGTTTTCATTGTTGTTCCGGCATTCTCCCAGAAAAATATTTCGGAGTCAGACATTTTTAATGCTTATAGCCGGTCTGAAAATCAATTTTTACAGGAGAAGCTCTATGTGCATACCGACAAGGATAGTTATGTATCAAGGGAGATTTTATGGTTCAGGATATATTTCCTGGACGGTTTTTATAACAAGCCCGGATCCTTCAGTAAAATTGCTTACATAGAAATCCTGGATAAAAATAATCTTGCTGTTGTTCAGCAGAAAGTTTCGCTTAAAGCGGGAGAGTCTTTTGGATCCCTTGTCATTCCAACTAACCTGCCTTCGGGTATGTATAAGTTCAGGGCTTACTCAAATTGGATGAAAAATTTTGGAGCGGAGAGTTTTTTTGAAAAACCGATTCGAATTCTGAATCCGAATTTGCTCGAGAATGATTCAGTGACCGCAAAATTGCAGGGATATGATATTCAGTTTTTCCCTGAAGGAGGCAACCTGGTGCAAAATCTGGTAAATAAAGTCGGTTTCCGGATGACCGACAGGTCTGGCAAAGGCCAGGACTTTGAATCCCTACTGATGAGTTCAAACGGAGATACCATATTAAGATTCCGGCCATTGCATTTGGGACTCGGAAATTTCACTTTTCTACCGGTTCCGGGACAGGTTTACCGGGCCATTATTCAGGTTCCCAATGGAAAACAGATTGTAAAAGAACTGCCGGTGCCTTACCCTTCCGGTTTAATAATGAACATTAAGAAAAATACAGATTCAGAAGTTGTTGTTAAAGTAGATGCATCAACCGATATGGATATACAGATGGTTTACCTGTTCGTACACAGCACCCGGACTGCACTGCCTGTGAAAAAAGAACAGCTTTCGAACCATCAGGCCGAATTCATTATTAAATCTGCTGAACTGCAAGACGGAATCTCCCAGTTCACTTTATTTAACAAGGACGGCCTGCCAGTTAGCGAAAGATTATTTTTTAAATACCCTGAGAATAGATTTTTGATTACTGCGGTTTCAGATCAGGAATATGCCAAAAGAAAAAAAATAAATTTAGACCTTTTAACCAGGGATCAGACTGGGAAACCCGTTTCTGCTAATATGTCACTGGCTGTTTACAGGATAGACTCACTTCAAAATGTAGATGAAACGGATATAGCCAGTTATTATTATTTAACTGAAGAGTTGGGACCAATTGAGTCCCCTTCTTTTTATTTCAGGGACCCGGTGAAATCGAAGGAGGAGAATATAGATAATCTGATGCTTACTCATGGGTGGAGAAAATATGACTGGGCTCAGCTGATGAAAGGGAAATCTTTTTCACCGGTTTATCCACCGGAACTCAATGGCCATATTGTAACCGGCAGAGTAGTTAATGGCAGGACACATATCGCTGTTCCCAATGCGGATACCTACTTATCCATTCCTTCGGGAAGAACACAGTTCCGGACTACAACAAGCGATAGTCAGGGCATCGTAAAATTTGAGGTGACGGATTTTTATGGTTCACAGGAGCTGATTTCTCAAGTCAATACAAAAAAGGATACCGTTAGTCAGGTGGAAATCTCGAATCCGTTTTCCCAGGAATATTCGGCATTCGCGGTTCCTGCATTTTCTGCTCCTTCAAAATTTTCCACCACCCTGCTGGACCAGTCAATTCATGAACAGGTACAGCATATTTACGATGGACCAAAGCTGAATCGCTTTGAAATGCAACCAGTGGACACCAATAGTTTTTATGTGGTGCCGGATGAAAAATATATACTGGACGATTATACGCGTTTCATTACGATGGAAGAGGTGATCAGGGAATATGTGAAGTCCAGTAAACTGATGAAAAAAAGAAATAATTTTTATCTGTACCTCTTTGATCTGCCCCATGATTCTTTTTTCAGCGATGAACCCCTGATTCTGGTTGATGGCGTTCCATTTTTTGATACGGATGAATTTTTTCAGCAGGACCCTAAGAAGATCAAGAAACTGGATCTGGTTAATCGGGAATATGCAGTGGGGGAACAATCGTTTGACGGGATTTTAAATGCAACCACATACCAGGGTGACCTGGATGGGATTCAGTTAAATGCACATGCAACCATTATTGACTATCCCGGGATCCCGGAACAGCGTGAATTTTTCTCTCCAAAATATGAAACGGAAAAACAAATCAACAGTCATCTGCCCGATTTCAGGACGTTATTATACTGGTCACCAGAGATGATTTCCGGCGCAGAAGGTAAAATCAATGCCGGCTTTTACTCATCGGATTTGCCTGGTAAATATGCAGTGGTTGTTCAGGGTCTTTCCGAAAGCGGAGTGCCTGGCAGCGAGGTTATTTTTTTTAATGTAAAAAAATAATTTTCAGGAATTATTGTACATCTTCAGAACGGACTCTTTTAATGATTTGGATTTGTCTGATACCAGGAATTCGAGTGTTTCTGCAATTTCTGAAGGCTTTACCCAATTTTCGGGATTGGCGTCCGGCATGGATTTTCTGTTTAGTACGGTATCGAGGGTGCTGGGGACAACAATGGAAATACTAACATTTACCCCTTTAGCTTCTTCATTCAGCAATTCTGCAAGTTTAAATAAAAGTGATTTACTGAGACTGTAAGCAATCAATCCTTTTCCCTGCGTTGGATTCAGGGCAGGTCTGGCCCCGATAAAAACAATTGTACCCCGTTTATTTTTCATCAGATGATCAAATAACGGCCTGGTGACATTATAGGCAGTTTCGAAATTTAAAGCAATCTGATTACGCAGGTCATCACCGTTGGTTGCGGATAGAGCGCCCATCGCAAACCCACCAACCAACAGCAGTGCTGCATCAATAACGGAATATTTTTGAATGCAGTTATTGATGAAGTCCCGGGATTCATTTTCGTTCATCAGATCTACTGCAAAAACAGCCAGGTTCGGGTGAGCGGGAATGGCAGACTTCGCGGCTTCTTTGGAAACTACCGCGATCACCTGATAATTTTTTTCCAGAAATTCCGTGGTTACTGCATTGCCCAGGTTGCCATTGGCACCGGTTATGATTACTGTTTTCATTTATTCTGATTTTTTATTTCCCAGCCAAAGCAGGGCATGCAGGATAAGAGAATCCTCCATCGGACTACTGAATGTTTGTGAAAGTTCTTTGTTGGTTTTGTGTTCATAGTCCATATCATTGTGCCCCATATTGAAATACACCATACGATAGTTATTGTTCGACCACACCACCGGATAAAACCCGCTGTGCCAGATTTCATATAGTTTGGGTCCGGTACCCAATGGAAAACTGCTGCTGTCAATGGAGATCAAAATATCAATCTGCGGATTTATACGGAGATCATTTGTCCATCGATACCACTCACTGGCCGCCGACCGGAAAGTATCCGGTAAATTCCGAGTAGCCGGATGGTTTTTGTCCAGTACACGCAAAACTGCCGGAGTTGGTCTCCAGGTATTGCTTAAATAAGACCCAGTCCCCAGAAATTCATTGTGATACCAATCCCAATCCTGCGGGTAAGCAGAAGGTGTTAGGGCAAAGCCGGCAAAATGAAAACCCATCCAAGCGCCTCCTTTTTTCATGTATTCTTCAAAAGCCTTGCGCTGGGCTGGGCTTTCAGGTCGCGTATCCAGAAAGATAACAACCTGGTACTGGGAAAGGAATCCGGGATTCAGGTTGTCCCAGTTATTTGTTGAGTCGTAGGTGAATGCGTATAATGCTGCTATTTTAGGGAACCAGCGGTTTGCCTCATGTACAAAACTTATATGAGCGAGATCTTCTTTTGCGGTATAAAATGCAATTACCCGGAAACCCTTCTGGTTATTTTGCGTATAGGCATTTACAGACCAAAGTAAGTAATGCAGCGTAATAACGACCGTTAACAATAGGTTCTTATATTTCATTTTACGGCTGGTTTAAAAAAATGGTATATTAGCTTTAACTTTTTTCGGTATACATGTTTGCCTTATGAATCATATACAAAAGAAAGATCGGGGTTTTCTGAAAATGGAAGCGAAATGAAAATTGGATTACCGGTTTTATGCCTGCTTCCATTCTTTTTTTTGGAATTCAACCACGCAACCGCACAAAACCAACGGGAAGATAGTATTTTTTATCAGTTGGCTTTTAACCATACAATTACGGTTTACTATGATCAGCTGGGCGACCAGTCCAGGATTTTTAACGGAACCAAATACCCGGATTTTGAATACAAATTTCAAAAAGGTTCTCCTTTTTTCCTCTCTGAAAATCCCCTTCCGGGTTCGGTGGTATATGACAGTGTATATTATCCTGATTTATCGGTCATGTTTGATGATTATCGCCAGTACCTGGTGATTGTTGATCAGTATTTCAAATTAAAACTTATTAATGAGAGGGTCAGTTCTTTCCAGATTGGGGATCATCATTTTGTGCAGTTTCCCATAAATAAAAATATTGGCCTTCCTTACCTGGGTTACTATGAAGTCATTTATTCCGGCCGTTCCCAGGTGTTGAAACGTATCGTAAAGAATTACAGGGAACAGCTCTCTATTCCGGAAGGAGTGACGCATATTCTCGATGAACATGTGTATTATTTTATAAAACGGGGAGGGGATTTCGAATCAGTCAATTCCAGGCGGGAATTACTGAATTTTATGAATGATCACCGAAAAGACGTTCAGAAGTTCATTAGGAAAAAGGGGTTAAGTTATCATCAAGACTTAGAAAACATATTGATACAGGCTGCACCTTATTATGACCTGATCGATCAACATTAACATGAAACATTTTGCAGGCCTGTTTATTTTCATATGTTGTTTTTGTTCCGGAATCCAGGGACAAAAAAACGCCCAGAATCTTATTACGGCCACATTTCATGAAGCCGGCATCCGTGAGATGACAGAAGAAATTGAATCCCAGACTGATTATTTTTTTTACTACGATATTACCATTTTTGATACACTGCGGGTTACATTTTCGGTGAGTAAAGAATCGCTGACTGCCGTGCTGGACAAAGCTTTTGCTAATACAAGTCTCGTATATTCGATCGGTCCCCACAATGAAGTTTATCTGACAAAAGAAACGAGTATCCAGACCAATTTGGAAATAAATCCGCAGACTACAGGAAAAGGCAAAAGAAGTGTATACCTCTCGGATGATGACATTAATGCAAATGCAGGGTCCCAAAAGGCCACGATGGAAATAAAGCTTTATCAGATCGGGACCAACTCTTCAAATAACGGACAGGCAAATGCGCTCATTTCGGGATATGTCCGGGATGCAAAAACAGGGGAATCCATTGCAGGCGTTTCCATATATACGGAAAATCCGCGGGTGGGAGTTTCATCTGACCAGTATGGATATTATGCGATTTCCTTATCAAAGGGGCGGCACATTCTGAATATACAGAGTATAGGGATGAAAGATACCCGGCGACAAGTCCTGTTATTGGGCGATGGAAAAATGAATATTGATTTGAACGGGCAGGTAATGATGCTGAAAAATGTGATCGTCTCCGCCGAAAAGATGAGTAATATCCGTGGTGTGAATATGGGAGTTCAGAAACTGGATATTAAAACACTCAAACAGGTACCCGTTGTATTTGGCGAAGCTGACCTGCTTAGGGTTTTGCTAACTTTACCCGGTGTGAAATCTGTTGGCGAGGCCAGTACAGGTTTAAACGTCCGCGGCGGTGCTGCGGATCAAAACCTGATCCTGTTTAATGATGCAACAGTTTATAATCCTTCACATTTTTTTGGATTCTTTTCAGCGTTCAATCCGGACGTAGTTAAAAATGTAGAGTTATACAAGAGCAGTATTCCGGCCAGATACGGAGGCAGGTTATCATCTGTCTTGGATATCACCAGCAGGGAAGGCAATAAAAAGGAATTTGCCGGATCTGCCGGAATAGGTCTGATCACATCCCGGTTTGAAATAGAAGGGCCGCTGGTAAAAGATAAAACTTCCTTTATACTAGCCGGAAGAACCACCTATGCAGATTACATGCTAAATCTTTTACCGCCGCAATACAAGATGAGTAAGGCATCTTTTTATGATGTAAATCTGAATATCAGTCATCAAATCAACAAAAATAATAACCTGTACCTGACAGCATACACCAGTAAAGACAATTTTAACCTCAACAGTGATACCAGCTACGGCTACGGAAACCTGAACCTCTCTCTGAAATGGAAACATTCTTTCAACGATAAATTGTACGGTGTTTTTATAACCGGTTATGACCAGTATGATTATGATATTACAAGCGATGCCAATCCGGTAAATGCATTTAAATTGAAATTTGGAATAAACCAGTCGTATTTTAAAGCGCAGTTTAACTACTATCTGAGTCCCAGACACACGTTGGAATTCGGATTGAATTCTTTGTACTACAATCTGCATCCGGGCACTTTCGATCCTCTTGGAAAAGTTTCTTTGATCACACCAGATACCGTAAATCATGAGCAGGCGCTGGAAAGTGCATTGTATCTGAGTGACAAATTCACCGTCACCAATAAATTGGTAGTTGAAGGTGGTATTCGGTTTACCATGTATAATTATCTGGGACCCCAAACCGTTAGCCAGTATCCACCCAATGTACCCAAAACGGAAGACGATATCATTTCTGTGAAAAACTACACATCGGGGGATTTTATTAAAACGTATTCCGGTCCTGAATACAGGCTTTCCATCCGATATGAATTCACGGACGATTTTTCAATTAAAGCGGGTTATAATACCATGCGTCAGTACACCCATGTATTGTCAAATACTACCTCCATCTCTCCAACCGATATCTGGAAACTCAGTGATCCGAATATCCTTCCCCAGTTTGGAAGTCAGGCTTCCCTTGGATTTTATAAGAATCTGAAGAATAATACAATTGAAACTTCTGTAGAGCTATACTATAAAAACATGGAGAATATCCTCGACTATAAAAGCGGCGCAGTACTGGTGTTGAACCACCATATTGAAACCGAAGTGATCAACACGAAGGGACGGGCCTATGGAATTGAATTCATGATCAAAAAATCTACTGGTAAACTGAATGGATGGCTGAGTTATACTTATTCGAGGGTGCAGTTAAAACAGAATGATCCCAATGCAGGTGAAATTATAAATCAAGGGCAGTATTATCCTTCAAATTATGACCAGCCAAATTCGGCGACCATGGTTATGAACTACCGGGTAAATCACCGTTTCAGCGTTTCGCTGAACAGTACCTATACAACAGGAAGGCCGATAACCGTTCCAACAGGCACATATTACTATTACAATTCTTTCCGCACTTTATATTCCGACCGGAATTCATACAGGATACCGGACTATTACAGGACTGACTTTTCAATGAATATCGATGGGAACCATAAGGTCCATCAGAAATTCCATAACTCCTGGACGATTGGTGTGTATAATATTTTCGGAAGGCATAACCCGTATTCAGTCTATTTTGTTTCGCAAAACGGGTCCGTGAACGGATATCAGCTTTCCATATTTGGAAGTGCTATTCCTTTCATCAATTTTAATATCAGATTTTAAAGGAACCTCATGAAAATAAAATATTGGTTTTTCCTGATGATCATGATGGGTGCCTGTACTGATAAGTATGTGGTAAATACCAATACTCCTGCATCAGGATATCTTGTGGTGGAAGGATTTATTAATATGTCCGGGACTACCGTTATAGCTATGACCAGGTCATCCGGAGTGGATACGCCGATTCGTGTACCGGAACCTGGCGCCCAAATCGAAATCCAGTCACAAATCGGGGGCAGTTTTCCGCTTGTTGAAGCAACGGACGGTCAATATGATATTGAAAATTTATACCTCGATCCTTCCCAGCAATACAGACTGCATATCCGGACTGCCAATGGGAAAGAATATCAGTCTGAATTTACTTCTGCAGTAATAACACCGCCGATTGATGATGTTGGCTGGACCGCCGGTTCAGGTTTGGTAACCATAAATGTTTCTACCCATGACCCGCAGACGCAGCCTGGATACTATCAATGGCAGTTTGAAGAGACCTGGAAATATCATTCGGGTTATCCATCGGATTTGAAATATGAGAATGGACAGATTGTACCCAGGACTGTGGATGAACTGTTTTATTACTGTTATCATTCCGATCTTTCGACCCAGATAGCGATCGCCAGTACAGAAAAACTGAGTGCCAATGTCATTTATCAGTTCCCGATTCAGCAGATCTCCTATGCAACCACCAATAAACTCCTTATACGATATAGTATCCTGGTAAAACAATATGCACTGACGAAGGACTGGTATGAATGGATTCGTAAAATTAAAAAGAACACAGAATCTACTGGTTCCATTTTTGACGCCCAGCCGGGGGAGACGGGCGGAAATATAAAATGCGTTTCTGATCCGGCCGAAAATGTAATTGGATTTATCGGGTGTGCAACGGAAACAGAGAAAAGAATATTTATTGACCGAGCTGAAATTCCTGTCGGTGTGGTATATACGGGTTATGAAAATTGTTCCGAGGATACGATTAAAAACGATCCGTATGATGTTGATAACTATTTTAAAGGCCAGTTCAATATTCCGACTAGTGCGATATACCCGCCGAGCTCATTCGTACCGACATTTTACACGGGATCAAGTGCCGGATGTGTAGACTGCAGGATGTCAGGGGGAACAACCATACCACCTCCTTTCTGGCAATAATATAAATTTTCGAAGGCATAAATGACAAGGACTAAAATCGAATATAATTTTATACTGATGAGGATTTCCCGGATCCTGTTATTGTTATTATCAATATGCCTGCTGGATGTGCCGGTGGCTTTCGGACAGCAGGCCACCGAAATGCAGCTGGTCAATGGGTACAATGAATACAAGAGCCAGTATCTGCAGGAGAAACTCTACGTACATACCGATAAGGATTCTTACCTGTCCGGGGAGATCTGCTGGTTTCGCCTTTATTACATGGACGCATTCACCAATAGACCCGCGGTGTTGAGTAAAATTGCCTATGTTGAAATATTGGATAAAAATAACCGGCCGTTGCTGCAGGAAAAAATTTCACTAAAACCTGCTGAATCCCATGGTTCCCTGATGATTCCGTCAAGCGTTTCCTCCGGCACATATATATTCAGGGCGTATACCAGCTGGATGAAGAATTTTGGCCCTGGATATTATTTTGAAAAAGCCATCCGCATCATCAATCCCCATAAACTGGAGCCTGATTCCAGCATAGCAAAAATAAAAAGATACGACTTGCAGTTTTTTCCGGAAGGCGGGAACCTGGTGCAACAGATAGAATCAAAAGTAGGGTTCCGGATAACGGATGCTTATGGTCATGGCCTTGAATGTGAAGGCCTGCTCCTGGGTTCAAATGCAGATACGGTGCTGAAGTTTCAAACCTTGCATAAGGGACTGGGTCATTTTATTTTTACACCGGTTGCAGGACAAAGTTATAAGGCCCTTATCCGTTTTCCACAGGGTGAAACCGTTTTAAAAGAGCTGCCTTCGGCGTATCCTTCGGGTTATGTGTTGAACCTGACTAAAAACGGGGAAGGAATAATTACGGCAACGGTACATGTTACCAGAGATCTGGCAGGTCATAAAATTTTCCTCGCCATAAACGGGCAAAAAACACTCTTGCCGGTAAGATCTGGTACACTAACCGCCGACAGCTTGTCTTTTAGCATCGAATCCCGGGAACTTGAAGATGGGATTTCCAAGTTTACGCTTTTTACCGAAACTGCCCAGCCGGTTTGTGAACGATTATTTTTTAAATATCCGGTGAAAATTTTGCGGATTTCTTCGGATACAGATCCGCAATATGGGATAAGGAAAAAAATCAGCGTAAACCTGGCTGTAACGAATCAGCAGGAAAATTCCGTTTCAGCAGATTTTTCACTAGCCGTGTATCGAATTGATTCCCTGCAACCGGTTGATGAAAACAGTGTTCTCAATTACCTGTATTTAACTTCGGAACTCGGTCCTGTTGAATCACCTTCCTATTATTTTAATGAGGATGTAAAGGACGGGGAGGCGGATATAGAGAATCTCATGCTCACACATGGCTGGCGAAGATTCGACTGGAAAAATATCATTCAGCAGAAATCAATTCATATAGAATACCCGCCGGAATATTTTGGTCATATAATACATGGAAAGGTTGTAGATAGCAGGAATGGCCCAGTACCGCTTACGTCTGCTTTTCTGTCTGTTCCATCAAAAAGAACACAGTTTCGTGCTACTACAAGTGATACATCAGGGAAGGTAAAATTTGAACTCATAGATTTTTACGGATCCAGCGAAATAGTTGTTCAAACCAATCCCACGAAAGACAGCACGGCTCATCTGGAAATAGACAATCCTTTTTCACAGAAATATTCGGGGTTTAACCCTCCGGATTTTAGTATTCCGGCTAAAGGATCACCATCCCTACTGGATCATAGTATTCATGCACAGGTACAGCGTGTATATGAAGGAGCAAAAATGGATCATACTTTATTGCAGTATGTGGATACCAATACATTTTATATTATACCGGATGAAAAATATCTATTGGATGATTACACCCGTTTTTTGACCATGGAAGAAGTTTTCCGGGAATACGTTCATTCGACCAGTGTGGTAAGGAACCGCGATAACTTTCATATTTATCTTTATGACCCGACCGCCAGGTTATTTTTCGAGGATGCTCCGCTGATGCTAATCGATGGAGTGCCTTTTTTCAATTTCAATGAAGTCATCGGCCAGAATCCGATGAAGATTAGACAGATTGATCTGGTTAACCGACAATACGCTATGGGATATAAAACCTACTCCGGGATAATTAATATGACTACTTATCATGGAGATCTGGATGGAATTGAGCTGGATCCGCACGTTATTGTTCTCGACTATCCTGGGATTCCGGAGGAAAGACAATTTTTCTCGCCACAATACGAAACAGAATTACAGATTAGCAGTCGTATGCCTGACTACAGAAATACATTGTACTGGGCACCTGAAATGAAGTCAGGGTCAGATGGCAAAGCACAGGTTAGCTTTTATTCGTCAGACCTTCCTGGAAAATACGCACTCGTTATACAGGGACTCAGCAATAAAGGTGAAGCGGGATACCAGATCCGGTTTTTTGATGTAAAAAAGCAGTAAATCAGTTTGCCCTCTTTTTTTTCCCGCCAATATCGGGAAGGAATCCGGTAAGCAAGCCAATCAATGGAAGAAATGCACAAACTTTATATACATAAATAATTCCCTTATGATCTGCGAGTATTCCGAGCACAGCAGATCCAAGGCCGCCCATACCGAAAGCAAAACCAAAAAATAATCCGGAGATCATACCCACTTTCCCTGGTAATAATTCCTGCGCGTACACCAGGATCGCTGAAAAAGCAGAAGCAATCACAATTCCAATAATGGCTGCCAAAACCGCGGTCCAGAATAGATTGGCGTAGGGCAGGAGAAGCGTGAAAGGAGCAGCGCCTAAAATAGAGAACCAGATCACATATTTGCGACCAAAACGGTCACCGAGCGGACCACCCAGCAAGGTACCCGCCGCTACAGAAAATGAAAACAGGAAAAGAAAAAGCTGGGCATGCTGAACCGATACCTGGAATTTTTCAATCAGATAGAAGGTAAAATAACTTACCATGGAGGCAAGATAAAAGTATTTTGAAAAAATCAGTATAATCAGGATTAAAATGGAAATAACAACTTTATGCCTGGAGATTACTATATCACGGTTGCCAGACCATTTATTTTTTTGTAACAAAGCATTTAGGTTCGATTTATACCAGCGGCCCACGAAAATCAGAATCATCATGGCAAGCAGGGGGAGCATCGAAAACCAGCCAATACTGGTTTGACCTAAGGGTACTATGATCAACGCGGCAAGCAGGGGTCCAAGGGAAGAGCCGGCATTACCCCCAACCTGGAAAATAGACTGGGCAAGGCCTCTTCTTCCACCTGAGGCCATGTACGCAACTTTAGAAGCCTCTGGATGAAAAATGGAAGAACCTATGCCGATCATTGCCACAGAAAAAAGCAGGATATGAAAACTGCCTGCCCTTGACATCCAAACTAAACCAATCAGGGTAAAACCCATGCTGGTTACCAGCGAAAATGGTTTAGGCCGGTGATCGGTGTATAATCCCACAAGCGGCTGAAGTAAGGAGGCAGCCAACTGGAAAGTAAGGGTTATCAAACCTATTTGTGCAAAACTTAGCTGAAAATTTGTTTTAACCAGCGGGTATATAGCAGGGATCAGCGACTGAATGGTATCATTCAGCAAATGGGAAAAACTGATCATCAGCAGGATCGGATAAACAGTGGCAGTTATTGGTGAATAAGATTGTGGTCCCGGAATTTGTTTACCCATTTCCATTGCTATTAAATGCAAATTTAATCAATCGGATTTTCAGTCTTGTAAAATTTCATTCATTTGAATCAGCAGGATTTGTCCTAAACAAATAAGTGACCGTGTTCTAAACCAATGGTAAAGAAAATAGAGGTAAAGATGAGGATTCTGACCAAGTTAAAGCCCACTTCAAAATAAACTTTCAACGGGGGAAGGTTTTTATTCCTGTGTCTATAGCCCGATTTCAAAAAAATTTACGTTACTCGCATAAATTGTTAACCTTCGGTAAAAATCAATTCTATAGGACATGGCAGAAATAGAACTTTTGGAATCTCGCCTTCAGATTTGAAATACCAGATGTATATTTAAAAGATTCAAGAACCTTGTATGAGAAAATTATGCTTCCTGATGTATGTCTTTTGTTTTATGGGATCAAAAGCCCAGAAAACAGACAAGCAACTTCAAAGCCAGATTGAGACCCTTGTGTCCGGTTTTCAGGGCACAGTTGGAATTTATGTACATGATCTTAAAAAAGACAGGATTGCAGGTTTTAATGCCGATACACTTTTCCCTACAGCCAGTGTTGTGAAGATTCCAATCATGATTGGAATCATGAACAAGATACAGCAAGGGGAACTTAGGTTTCATCAGGAAATGATTTATAAGGACACATTGAACTATGATCCGGGAGAAGATGTGCTGGCTTCATTTAAACCGGATCAAAAAATCTTACTAAGTAAACTGATGTTATTGTCCATTTCCCTGAGTGATAATACCGCCAGCCTGCTGTTGCAGGGACTGGCAGGAGGAGGCCTGCGGATTAATCAGCTAATGGATAGTCTGGGATTTAAAATTACGCGGGTGAACAGCCGGACACCAGGCCGGGAAAATGACCGGGAGATATATGGTTGGGGTGTAACCACTCCAAGGGAAATCGCCCGTATGATGGAACAACTTTCCCGTGGAGAAATATTAAGTAAGCAAAGCAGTGACCGGATGATAAGAACACTGGGAAGGCAATACTGGGATGAAGTTGCGATTTCCCAGATTCCTCCGAACGTATTTGTCGCATCTAAGAGCGGTGCAGTGGATGAAAGCCGAAATGAAATTTTGTATGTCAACGCGCCTCATCCTTATATCTTCAGCATTTTTACAAAGAACAATTCAGATCGAAGCTGGGACTATGATAATACAGCATGGGTTCTCACCCGAAAATTGTCTGCACTGCTATTTAAATATTTTAATCCGGATAGTAAATGGGATGCGGATCCACCACTAAAGTAATAAGAAAAAGTACGGATGACGACTTACTGCCGAATGTTTTAAACGCTGATTTCCCGATCCCTTGCGATTACTCTCCAAGAGCCGGATATGCGATTTTTTTCAACAACAAGTGCCTTCTCATATAAAGCTACAGAAGGGCAGATATGCCAGGGGACGCCATAAAAGACTTCGCCTATTCTGAATTTTCCGGCATCCGGAACTTTTAGAATCAGGTGTTCTTCGCTTTGAGCGACCGGAATAGCTTCGGGTTCATTTAAAAAAAATATGCGGGGCTGAGGATTTTCGGCCGAAACAGATTTATGCCCCAGGTCGACACAAATAGTATCCCGGCCCGGAATGGATATAATCCGGCAAATAAGTACGGCTGCCCACTCAAATGGCTGTTCAGGTAATTGCCTGGCATTTCCCATATCCCAGAAAACAAAAGTGCCTGGGCTGCATTCCCGGTCTCCAGAGGCACCATGAATAAAACAGGTTGGTGAACCACCGGCAACCAATGTTAAAACACACCCCGCGAATTTTTCGATTTCCTGTTTTAAAATGATTACCGGAGCAAAAGCCCTATGACAGTTTTCCGTTCTTCTGATGAAATCCGGATCTTTCAGATGACCATCGTAAGCGTGCAGGCCTTGAATATGAATCGCAGGCAATGATGACAGGTGTTTGAATAAACCCATCGCCTGTTCAGGCAGGATGCCGGTCCGGTTCATTCCCACATTCAGGTCTATGTAAACCGAGGCGACCAGATTCGATTTTTGAAACCATTGTGAAATGGCCTGCGCAGTGTCCGCATGATCAACAAGGCAGGAAAATTTTGTTCCGGGATATTTGCGAATCAGGTTAATCAGTCTCTTTATTTTCGGAATGGTTGGCTGGTACGCCATTAAAACATCCGTTGCTCCAGCCATGGCGAGCATCTCAGATTCCGCGATGGTGGCAGACTTGAATTTGCTGATCCCCGCGTCAGCCATCAGGCGGCACACTTCGGCTATTTTATTTGTCTTAACATGAGGCCGCAGGTTGGCCGGTTTTATGCTTTCCAGTATTAAACGAATATTTTCCTTAACCCGGGATGGATACACAAGTAGTGCCGGCGAATCAAAATCATCCACGTTTTCGGCGTAAAACCAGTTTTTCTCTGAATTCATGACTGGAAATTTTTTCAGGTGAGCTCAAACATCGCTTCAATTTCCACGGGAATATTATCCGGCAGGGTTGCCATCCCTACAGCAGACCGAACTCCCACACCGTTTTCTGTTCCCCATATTTTTGCAAATAATTCACTACAGCCGTTAATTACGTAGGGATGTTTTTCAAAATTCGTATTCGCATTAACCATACCGAGTACCTTTATCACCCGTTTTATTTTGTTGAAGCTTCCCAGATTTTGTTTCAGCGTGGCAAGAATGGCGAGCCCTACCTGCCGCGCGGCCAGCTTCGCTTCCTCCATGGTCAAATCATCCCCAACGCGGCCATGGATCAGCGTTTTATCTGACAGAAGAGGTCCATGCCCAGACACATAACAATGTTTTCCATCAATCAGAAAAGGTTTATACACACCAAGTGGTGTAGGTGCAGGGGGCAATTCAAGTTGAAGGGCCATAAAATTTTCATCTGCTGACATAAAATATATTTAAGGAACAGTAATAAAATAAATGATCAGAACAATAATTAGTCCGGTCACCGAAACGATCGATTCCATCAGACTCCAGGTTTTGAGCGTTTCTTTAACACTTAAATTAAAATACTCTTTAAATAACCAGAATCCGGAATCATTCACATGCGAGAAAAACAGACTGCCGGCACCCGTGGCCAGCACGATCAGGCTGGGATTTATTTGGGTTCCGGCTATCATAGGTGCAATCATGCCCGCCGCCGTTAGTCCGGCAACGGTAGCTGATCCCAGGCAAACCCGGATAAATGCAGCGATGATCCAGGCTGCAACAATCGGATGCAGGTTAAGGCCTTTCATCAGCTGCGTCAGCTGACTGGCCGTACCACTATCGGTAAGCACCTGCTTTAAAGCGCCGGCGCCTGCAATAATGAGCAGGATCATGGAAATATCCTTTACCGCATTTCCCATAGAAACCATACAGGGTTCCAGTTTCATTCCTCTTTTAAGAACCAGGGAATATACTGCGTAGGTCAGGGTTAACAGCAGGGCGATGGATGGATCTCCCAGTACAGCGAAAATCCGCACAGGAATGGTTTCCTTCGGAAGGACCAAGCGCAGAACCGTGGCGGTGCCAATAAGGGCAACCGGCAGGAGTGCCGTTATAAAACTGTCCGCAATACCGGGCATTTCATCTTCCGGAATCGATTTTCCGGCAAAAGTTGCCAGTGGTTTATTTGTATATTTTTTGAGGGTCCTGGCAAATAATGGCCCGGCGATAATTACAGAGGGTATCGCCACTATAATTCCATATATCAGGGTAAGCCCCAGATCTGCATGATATTGTTGAATCAAAGCAACAGGAGAGGGGTGCGGTGGCAGGTATCCATGGGTAACGGAAAGGGAAGCCAGCATGGGCAGGCCGATATAAACTGCCGGGATATCATATTTATAGGAAAGCGTGATGATCAGGGGTACCATCAGCACAAATCCAATTCCATAAAAAAGGGGAATGCCTACAATAAACGCTGTAATCACCAGGGCCCACATGAGGTACTTTCTTCCAAACCAATTCATAAAGGCAGAGACAATCCGCTGGGCGGCACCGTAATCGGCAATGAGTTTGCCAAGCATGGCTCCGATGACCAGGATCACCAGCAGTGATCCCAGTAAATCACCCATGCCGGTTTGTACGGAATGGGTTACGGCATCAATGGTCATACCATTGGCCAGACCTATTCCCATCGAAACCAGCAGGAATGAAAGAAAGGCATTTAATTTTGCCCAGGTGGTGAGAAGAATCAGCAAAAGAATTCCTGACAGCAAAATCAAAAAAGACATAGCCCTCGTTTATAGTGAAAGTTGAAAGATCAAATTAAATCATTTCAGCGAGGGACAATGTTTTTTGTCGACGTAATCAAACTGATTGAATTCCCTGCTAATTTGCAAGATGTTTATTATAGATGCCCATTTGGATCTGTCCATGAATGCCATGGAATGGAACCGCGATCTCCGTCTTCCTGTTGCTGAAATCAGGGAAAGAGAAAAGGGAATGCATGATAAACCCGACCGGGAAAGGAATACCGTTTCGCTACCAGCACTACGGGAGGGCAAAACCGGGCTGGTGGTCGCTACCCAAATCGCGCGATTTGTAAAAAAAGATTCTGTTTTACCAGGCTGGCATTCTCCGGAACAGGCATGGGCACAAACGCAGGCCCAGTTTGCCTGGTATCAGACGATGGAAAATTCAGGTGAAATGGTTCAGGTAAAAGACAGGAAGGCGCTGGAAACACATATCCATTTATGGGAAGAAGAATCTATTCCTGACAGGAATAAACCGGTTGGATTTATTTTAAGCCTTGAAGGTGCCGATTCCCTCGTCAACCTGGATTATCTGGGGAAAGCCTATGGGTATGGTCTGAGGGCACTCGGTCCGGCTCACTACGGACCAGGAAGATATGCCGGAGGCACCGGTACGGACGACGGATTTACGCAGTCAGGATTTTCTTTATTAAAAGAGATGGCTTCGTTAAATATGATATTGGACGTTACGCATCTT
This sequence comes from uncultured Bacteroidota bacterium, assembly GCA_963766585.1. Lineage (GTDB taxonomy): Bacteria > Bacteroidota > Bacteroidia > Chitinophagales > Chitinophagaceae > Puia. Next base: position 1,511,773 of record CAVYAV010000003.1, on the reverse strand, counting down.
ACAGATCTTGGATTCCGTCAGGCGATGGAAAAATATAGCGGACCGGTTTGGGCCAGTCATCACAATTGCAGGTCTCTCGTCAAACATCAGCGGCAACTGAATGATGATCAGATTCGCCTGCTGATAAGTCGGGGAGCCGTTATTGGAGGAGTCATGGATGCCTGGATGCTTTGCGAAGGATGGGTTCGGGGACTTTCTGTTCCGAAGAATATGGGTGCAGATTTGAATCGGCTCATAGACCATTACGATCATATTTGCCAACTGGCGGGGAATGCTGATCATATCGCGATTGGCAGTGATCTGGACGGGGCATTTGGTACGGAGCAGTCTCCGTTCGACCTTGATACGATTGCGGATTTACAGAAACTTCCGGATTTATTGAGCCGGAGAGGGTACGCCCACCCGCAAATTCAGCAGATTTTACATGGTAACTGGCTGCGTTTTCTGAGAAATGCCTGGAATTGATTCTGCATTCCTGCAGCTTGTTTACGATTGCCGCCCATCATATTTCCGGTTTCGGGAAATCGAAAACCGGATTTCGTTATTAATTTGAACATGCGGGTTGTAAGTAAAGGCAAATATATTTGCATACTTGCCCCTGAAAACCGGAAGCAACCTTATCAAATATTTCAGTTATGAGCAAATTCCTGAGCGCAGGGATATCCCTTTTATTGACTTTATCCATTATTTATTCCTGCAAACATTCTGACGCCACAGCAACAACAGCCAGAGAAACTCCGACCCTGCCTGTGGTAACCATAACAGACCGGCCTTTCACTACCTTCCGAGAATATGCAGCCACACTGGAAGGAAGTAATGATATCGAGATCCGGCCACAGGTAAGTGGTTATATTGAAAAAATTTACGCAGATGAAGGAGCAGCCGTAAAAAAAGGACAGCCCCTGTTTAAGATTTATGATCAGCCATTTGTAGAAGCCCTGAATAATGCCAGTGCGTCCCTGGCTGTTGCCCGTGCCAATCAGGCCAGCGCAGAGATTGAAATGAATAAACTGGAGCCATTGGTAAAAAATAATGTCATTTCTCCGATTCAACTTAAAACAGCCAAAGCAGCCTATGATGCATCAACTGCATATGTTGACCAGGCAAAGGCCCAGGTTGCCAATGCAAAAATCAATATTGGATATTCGCTGATCAAAGCACCGGTGGATGGATTTATCGGAAGAATTCATATTAAGATCGGTAGCCTGGTAGGCGGATCTAACCTGGATCCTCTGACCAATATTTCAGAAGTGAAAGATGTGCGGGCTTATTTTTCGGTAAGTGAGACCGCTTTTCTGCGTTTCAGGGATGAGTATGCAGGAAAATCTCTTGAGGATAAAATACGGAATCTCCCTCCGGTGGATCTTATTCTATCTGACAACACTGTATATCCACAAAAAGGAAAAGTGGAAATGGTGGCAGGGCAATTCACACAGGGAATGGGTGCTATACCCTTCCGGGCGAGTTTCCCTAATCCCAACGGTACGCTCCGCTCAGGTGGAACGGGACGGGTCCGCATTTCCATCAGCTTTCCGGCAGGCCTGGTCATTCCTCAGGAAGCCACCTACGAATTACAGGATAAAGTTTTTGTATTCCTTTTATCAGACAGTAATAAAGTAAGCAGCGCGCCGGTGCATATCAAGGGTAAGGCAGGAAATTATTTTCTCGTCGACCAGGGCATTAAACCGGGAGACCGTATTGTATATGGCGTTGAAAGAGTAACCGATGGAACACGGATACAACCGGCAGCTATGTCGATGGACAGCTTACTGAAGATCCGGCCAATGCTGGATTAAAATTCACAAAAAATATAAAAATGCTCAGAAGGTTTATAGAACGACCGGTATTATCCACAGTGATCTCCATCATTTTGACGATGCTTGGACTGATTTCACTGTTTAACCTGCCGATTACACAGTTCCCTGAAATTGCTCCCCCAACCGTTGGTGTTTTTGCCGTTTATCCCGGCGCGAATGCCGAAGTGGTCGCCAGGGCTGTGGCCACACCAATTGAAGAAGCCATTAACGGTGTGGAGAACATGACCTACATGACATCTACTTCCGGTAATGATGGTACGATGTCGATCAATGTTTATTTTAAACAGGGCACGAATCCTGATCTGGATGCGGTGAATGTTCAGAATCGGGTAGCCCGGGCCGTTAGTCAGATACCCCAGGAAGTAGTTCAGGCGGGCATATCCACGCAGAAACAGCAGAACAGCATGATAAATGTGACCCTGCTGTACAGCACAGACAGTGCTTATGATGAAAAATTCCTGCAGAATTATACCAAAATAAATGTCATCCCAGAAATCCAGCGGGTTCCGGGTGTAGGATCGGCACAGGTTTTTGGAGCCAAGGATTATTCCATGCGCATCTGGCTCCTGCCAGACCGGCTGAATGCCAACAATATTTCTGTTCAGGAAGTGATGACAGCCATTCATGACCAGAATGTGGAATCTGCCCCGGGAAGATTCGGGGAAGGCAGCAGTGCTTCCTTTGAATACGTGATTAAATACAAGGGCAAGCTCTCGGAGAATAAAGACTACGAAAACATCGTTATCAAAACAGGTGCTGACGGATCGGTGATCCACCTGAAAGATATTTCCCGCGTGGAATTTGGGAGTGGTTCATATAATTCGAATACAGTTGTTCAGGGAAAAACGGGTACCGGTTTCGGCGTTTTTCAAACCGCAGGATCCAATGCCAATGATATCCTGATTGCCATTGATGAAGTAATGAAAACTACATCGGCCAGATTTCCCAAAGGCATTCATTACCTGACCATGTTCAGTGCAAAAGATTTCCTGGATGCTTCCATCGATCAGGTAAAAACAACCTTACTCGAAGCATTTATACTGGTGTTTCTGGTGGTATTTATTTTTCTGCAGGATTTCAGATCTACCCTAATCCCGGCCATTGCCGTTCCAGTGGCGATCATCGGCACTTTCTTTTTCATGCAGCTGTTTGGATTTACCATCAATCTGCTGACCCTTTTTGCCCTGGTACTGGCAATCGGAATCGTGGTGGACGATGCCATTGTAGTGGTGGAGGCCGTGCATTCTAAAATGGAACGAACGGGATTGCCGGCAAAAGATGCCACAGTTCAGTCCATGAGCGAAATTTCCGGTGCTATCATTTCCATTACCCTTGTGATGGCAGCGGTATTCATCCCTGTCGGATTTATGCAAGGCAGTGTGGGCATATTTTACAGGCAGTTTGCTTTTACCCTGGCGATTGCCATTTTAATTTCTGCCTTAAACGCTTTAACCCTGAGTCCGGCCCTCTGTGCCCTTTTCCTGAAAAATATACATCACCCGGAAGGAGAAAAAAATAAAAAGGGTTTTGGCCGAAAGTTCGGTGATGCATTTAATGCCGGATTTAAAGCCACTACTGACCGCTATATGGATGCCGTACAATTTCTTATCCGGCATAAATGGGTGGGAATTTTAGGTCTGGTCCTTATATTCTGCATTACGATCTGGGAAGTTAGAAAAACACCCACCGGATTTATTCCTGCAGAAGACCAGAATTTTCTCATGGTCAGCCTGAACCTGCCACCCGCCTCATCACTGGACCGGACTGATGCAGTGGTACAAAGGGTAGACAGTATCCTGGCCGGGGTGCAGGCCGTTGACAAACGGGGATCCCTGAGCGGACTAAATTTATTTGGCGGATTTACCAGCACCTCCAATTTTGCCGTTTCTTTTATAAAATTAAAGGAACAGAAAGACCGCATACCTTTTCAGACGATTGACCAGGTAGTGAACGAGATCAACGGGAAATTATCCGCTATTAAAGAGACCGGTGTTTTTATTTTAAAGCCTGGCACGGTGCAGGGATTTGGAAATTCCAGTGGCTTCGAAGTGATTGTACAGGACCGTACCGGCGGTTCCATCGAAAAATTAAATGCGGTGACGAATGAGTTTGCTGCGGCATTAATGAAAAGAAAAGAAGTGGCCTACGCAGCCTCTTTTTACTATACTGGCAATCCGCAGTATATGCTGGAGCTGGATAACGAAAAAGCCAAACAACTGAATGTATCCGTAAGCGATATACTCGGTACCATGCAGGTTTATTTTGGCAGTAGTTATGCATCGGATTTTACCCGGTTTGGAAAATACTACCGTGTTATTGTGGAAGCAGATGTTCCCTTTCGCCGGGACCTCACCGCCATGGATGGAATATTTGTAAAAAGCAGCCTGGGCCAGATGATTCCAATCAGTAACCTGGTGCAGTTAAAAAGAGTGTATGGTCCCGAAACCATCAACCGCACCAATTTGTTTAATTCCGTAACCATCAACGGAACTATCCGGGATGGATATAGTTCCGGAGATGCAATCCGGGTAATCAAAGAAATGGCAGCGACAGATCTGCCCAGGGGTTATTCTTATGAATGGTCCGGCTTAACCCGAGAGGAAAGCGCTTCCGGGGTGCAGACGCAGCTCATTTTTGTTCTGAGTATCTTATTTGTCTATTTTTTATTGGCTGCACAATACGAAAGTTATATTCTGCCCCTTGCTGTATTGTTATCCATTCCCACCGGTCTGATGGGTGTTTTTCTGTTCATTAACCTGACCGGGATTGAAAATAATATTTATGTGCAGGTGGGTATCATCATGCTGATCGGACTGTTGGCAAAAAATGCCATTCTGATAGTCCAGTATGCCGTTCAGCGCAGGCGTTCCGGGATGGAACTGATTGCATCAGCGCTTGAAGCAAGCCGTCTTCGTTTGCGACCAATCCTGATGACCTCCTTTGCATTCATAGTCGGGCTTCTGCCCCTGATGTGGGCAACGGGCGGCTCTGCCCTGGGTAACCGTTCTATAGGAACGGGTGCAGTAGGGGGGATGCTCATCGGTGTATTACTAGGAGTATTTATCATACCGGTCCTTTTCGTGATATTTCAGGCATTCCAGGAAAAAGTATCGGGAAAACCAAAACTCATTCGCGGAAAATATGAGCTCCGGTCAGAATAACCGGAGCAGGAATAATTTAAAAAAATGAAAAAACTTTTTCGGTTCGTATATATTATTTTCTTCCTCTGTGTTATCGGCTCATGCAGAACCGGAAAGGATTATCAACGCCCTGCTGTTTTATTACCGGAATCATTTCAGCAAGGCGCTACGGTTACGGACAGCAATAGTATTGGAGATATCGCTTGGAGAAATTATTTTTCAGATTCTCTTCTAATTCAGTTGATTGATAGTGGGCTGGCAAAGAACTTTGATTTACAGGCTGCCATTAGAAATATCAATATCGCCCAGTCGCAGGTGAAGCAAAACCAGTGGTTATGGGTTCCGCAACTTACAGCCGGTGTATCCCCCATCTATTATCGCAACTCAGATAATGGTCCTTCCGGTATCAATAACGGCGCAATCAGTAACCACTCGTATAATTTGATCGCCTCTGTAAATATGAATTGGGAAATTGATATCTGGGGGAAAATCAGCCGGCAACAGGAAGCAGGCAGGGCGGATTTTCTGCAAAATTATGAAGCTGCCAAAGCAGTGCAGACTTCACTGGTGGCCAATATTGCTCAGGGTTATTTTAATCTGCTGATGCTCGACCAGCAATTGGTAGAAGCAAAAAAAACGCTCGAAGTAACAATCCAGTTTGTAAAACTCACCCGCCTGCTGTTTGATGCAGGTGAGGTTACCTATTTGGGGGTTCAACAGGCGGAGTCCCAAAAAAATTTGACAGCCGAACTTGTTCCTCAAATTGAACAAAGTATTCAGGTGCAGGAAAATAGTTTGCAATTGTTGACCGGGAGCCTTCCAGGATCTATACACAGGGAGGGGAATCTGACAGATATTCATTTTAGGGATTCACTTCAAACCGGAATACCTGTGGGGATTTTAAATCGCAGGCCGGATGTACGTGCATCTGAAATGGCGCTCGTAACGGCAAATGCTCAGGTGGGAATCAGTCAGGCGAATATGTATCCGGCCCTGAACCTTACAGCTGGTGCGGGGTTCGAATCATTAATCGCCAGCAACTGGTTTAATATTCCCGGCTCCTTATTCGGACTGGCAGGCGCAACCCTGATTCAGCCGATATTACAGGGCAGGCAGTTAAAAACACAGCTGGAAATTTCAAAACAAAAGAGAGAACAGGCGGTAATCCGTTTCCGGCAGTCCGTGCTAACGGCAGCCACGGAAGTATCTAATGCCCTGGTTAGAATTCATAAACTCAGGGAACAGGAAGGATTTACACAACAAAGGGCAGACACACTTATAGCAGCTGTCGAAAATGCTCAGTTGCTCTATAAGAATGATATGGCCAATTACCTCGAAGTGCTAACCGCACAACAGACTGCCCTGAACGCACAGTTGGACCTGGCTTTCATCCAAAACCAGGAATTGAGTGCACGGGTTGAATTGTACCGGTCATTGGGTGGCGGCTGGAAATAATTACATTCACCAAAAATAATGACTATGGACCGGAGAAAATTTCTTCGCAACGGATCACTAACAACGGTTGGCGGCTGGCAGTTGGCAATGGGTAGTTTATCTGTTTTAAATCCGGGAAAGATTCTAAATCCGCCGGATCATTTATCGTTGCATTCCCCGCACACGGCTTCCACTTTGATTCTGGAAGAAATCACTGTAGATGAACTGCAGAAAAAAATGCAATCCGGTGAAGAAACGGCAGTGTCCATTACAAAGGCCTATCTCAAAAGAATCGGAGAAGTTGATAAAAGCGGCCCGTATCTGAATTCAATCATCGAATTAAATCCGGATGCTTTACAAATCGCAGCAGGTCTTGATAACGAAAGAAAGCAGGGAAAGATTCGCGGTGCACTACACGGAATTCCGATTCTGATAAAAGACAATATCAATACCGGGGATAAAATGATGACTACAGCCGGATCCCTTGCGATGGAAGGGAATCATGCCAGGGAGGACGCGTTTATCATAAAACAATTACGAAAGTCCGGTGTGGTTTTGTTGGGTAAAACAAATTTAAGTGAATGGGCAAATTTCCGTTCTTCTCATTCCTGCAGTGGATGGAGTAGTCGTGGGGGACAAACAAAATGTCCATATATTCTGGATAGAAACCCTTCAGGTTCCAGCGCCGGATCCGGCGCGGCGGCTGCCGCAAATTTATGTGCAGTGAGTGTAGGAACTGAAACAGACGGTTCAGTGGTATCTCCATCCGCTGTGAATGGTCTTGTAGGGATTAAACCAACTGTAGGATTGTGGAGCCGTGCCGGAATAATACCGATTTCTGCAACTCAGGACACAGCCGGGCCGATGACGCGCACTGTGAAAGATGCAGCCATCTTACTCGGCGCAGGAGTGGGTGAGGATGAATCAGATGGGATCACCCAAAGCAGTAGTGGGAAATCTTTTACAGATTATACACAATTTTTAGTCAAAGACGGTTTAAAAGGCAAACGGATCGGCATTGAAAAATCTCATTTGCTGGGTAATCCGGACATGGTCGCCCTGTTACGAACGGCTATGGCGACCATGGAAACGCAGGGAGCCACTATGGTGGAAGTGGATGTGGCTGGGCCTTTGAAACTTTTGGGCGGAGCTGAATACCAGGTGCTTTTATATGAATTTAAAGATGGCCTAAACCACTACCTGTCATCTGCTGGCGGGAAAGTAAAATCATTGAAGGAATTGATTGCCTTTGATTTGCAGAATGAAAATAAAATGATGCCGTTCTTCAAACAGGAAATTTTAGTAGAAAGCGAAGCAAGAGAAGGACTGGATACAAAAGAATATAAAGAAGCGCTGGAAAAAACACTTGGCTTCCGCAAAACGCTTTTGGATATTCTCTCTGCTAATAAAATCGATGCACTTTCAGGATTTACAAACGGACCTGCTTGCTGCATAGACCTGATAAACGGAGATTATGACAACGGGCCTTCGCTGTCCACACCCGCTGCCATCACCGGTTTCCCGCATATAACTGTTCCAATGGGAATACTGCATGGGTTACCCATGGGAATATCCTTCTATGCCGGACCCTATCAGGAGCCCTTGCTGATCTCATTGGCTTACTCTTATGAACAGGCGTCATTAAAACGGAAAAAACCGGTTTATCAAAAAGATTTATTCAATTGAAATGTGGTTAAGGGGTAATCTCAGGCAAAGTTATTCAGTATGATTATCTTGTTACTTCTTACCCCATTTCTGATTGCTTATGAAGGAAGACAATAAACAGTACTGGCTTAAATCCGGATCCTATTCCCTCATTCTGAATATCCAACAGCTAATGTTTGGATTTGGTGGTTTCTACCTGCTCGTGCGCATGCTGGATAAACATAGTTTTGGAATCTGGACTTTATTCATAGCAACGACTACGATATTTGAAATGGCCAGGGGGGGACTTATTCAAAATGCGCTGATCAAATTTTTATCTGAAAGTCCGGAAGAAGAAAAACCGAAGATCATATCTGCTTCTTTCGTTTTAAGCGCAATCCTGATGGGAATTTGTATCGTACTGAATCTGTCCATTGCAGGATACCTCTCCAGACTATGGCACTACCCGGGTCTCCTGCCGATGTTTATTATTTTTAACGGTGTGTATATTTTACAGGGATTCCTGTCCCAGTTTCAATGGATTGAACAGTCCAATTTGAAATTCGGAGGTATCCTTGTAACCACCATGATTAGACAAGGAGGTTTTTTTCTCTACGTTTTAGTCTGTTTTCTTTTTAAGTTGCACATTTCCCTGCTTACGCTAATCTATGCGCAGGCGGTCAGTACAGCCATTGCAGCATTTGTCGCTTATTTTTATGTCAGGGAATTTTTGATATTTTCCTATGAGCTGAATTTCGACTGGGTAAAAAAGTTATTCAATTATGGAAAATTTGTATTTGGTACTTTAATCAGTACCATTCTAACCGGTACTCTGAACCAGATGATGCTCGGCACTATTCTTTCTCCCGATGCTGCAGGGACCTATAATGTGGCTATACGGATTTCCAACCTGACAGATATACCAACCAATGCTCTGGGAACGATTGTTTTCCCGCAAAGTGCAAAACGATTTGCTCAACAGGGTAAGGATGCCGGGAAATACCTGTATGAAAAATCAGTCGGGACCATACTGGCTGTTATGATACCGGTGGTCATTTTTGTTTTTTGCTTTCCATCATTTGTTGTTCGCATCGTGGCGGGGAGTAATTATACGGATGCTGTTCCCATGATCCGGATAGCTATTATGACATGTTTACTTAGTCCATTTGACCGTTTTTTCGGGATCATCATGGACTCTATCGGTAAGGCAAAGCTGAATTTTATCATCATTTTGTCCTTTACCGTGCTGGCTCTGACCCTGAACTACATTCTGATTGGTAAATATGGTATTATCGGTTGCATGTATGGCACCCTGATTGCTGACCTGATTATTTTTATTGTCAGACAAATAATACTCTATAAAGTGTTGCATGTGAACACTTTAAACCCACTTATCTATGCGGGCCGGTTTTATCCCGAATTCATCCGTAACTACATCAAAACCACATTGGGAAAATTACCGGATTAATTACTCCGGAACGCCTCCCGGGATGTATGATTTTCTGAAAATTATGTTTAATTTAGGACTGTTTCACGCGCTAAACCCTGTCCATGGAAGTTCAAAAAGTGGATGATATCTCATATGCAAGTTTTATGCAGGAGTATTATCAGCCAGGTATTCCTATTGTTTTTAAAAATGCTTCAAAAGTCTGGAAGGCGAAAGATCTTTTCAGCCCTGACTGGTTTCGTTCCCACTATGGTGAACGTAAAACGGAAGTAAAGGGGCAAATATATACTATGCGAGAGGTAATGGATATGGTGGAAACCAGTTCAGCAACCAACCCGGCACCATACCCCATTTTATTTGATATACCCGAAACGATTCCTGAAATACTTGAACTGATTCAGCCATTGAACCTGAACTATGCCAGGCCCAACTGGCTTGAAAGCAAATGGTTCAATAAGGGTCACTGGGGAGGGGCGACCGAATTATTTATAGGTGGGCCGGGAGGAAGATTCCCTTACGTTCACCTGGATTATTATCACCTGAACGCCTGGATAACACAGTTGTACGGTGAAAAACGATTTACGGTTTTCCCTCGCGGTCAGGAACACCTTCTTTATCCAAAAGCAGATGATCCATGGCGTTCTGACATAAATATTTTTGAACCGGATTTCGAGAAATATCCTAAATATAAAGAGGCTACTCCTATTCACTTTATTGTGGGTCCGGGTGAGACACTTTTTATTCCATTTGGAACCTGGCATACGGCTTATTCACTTACTCCGACAATTTCCGTTGCTTTTGACCAGTTAAATAATAAAAATTATAAAGAGTTTGTAAAGGATGTCTGGTCATTTAAAAAACGGGAAAGTACAGTAAAAGCCATTGCAAAAACAGGTTACGCCTGGCTAGCCGGTCAAGTGTGTAAAGTGGGAGACAGTCTCCATCCGCAACAATAAAGTGTATAACGATTGTAGATTGCTAATCCACCTAACAACGAACGATATTGTATTCCGATAACCTGTAATGAAAACAGGCCCGGAAAATAGTATCCTATTTGTAAAATGAAACAAAACCAGGGATCACAATGAGCATTCCTTCAGGAAATAAAGACCGGATGCGTACCGGAAATGAGCAATTGGTTCAGGAGCTTTTTGAGATTCAGCAATTTCAAACGCCGGATGCAGTAGCAGTATATTTTGAAGACAATGAACTCACCTATTCCGCACTGAATGAAAGGGCCGACAAACTGGCACAACATATTCTTGTTCAATCTTCCGCTACATTTTTAGTCGGTGTAAGCACCACCCGGAACATAGATATGATCGTAAGTGTGCTGGCTATATTAAAAGCGGGCAAAGCATATCTTCCCCTTGATCCGGCTTATCCGGCCGACCGGCTTCAACAAATGATTTCCGATTCCCGAATACAACTTTGTCTGGCATCAAAATCGGAATTCCCATTATTTCAGGGTTTGGAAACTGGTATTCATTTATTAGCTCCGGAAAATGGTATTGGTACTGTTGAAAAACTGAATCCCTTGGCGCAGGGATCGCTCGCCTATGTTTTGTATACATCCGGATCAAGCGGAAAGCCAAAAGGAGTGTGCATGGGTCATCACGCACTGGTGAATCTGCTCACCTGGCAACTGAAAAATTCTGTCGCGGGTAAAGGAACAAAAACATTGCAGTTTGCCCCGCTCAGTTTTGATGTGTCTTTCCAGGAAATATTCGCTACACTAACCACAGGGGGAACCCTGGTTTTGGTGGGGGATGATTTAAGGCTGGATCCGCAGCGCCTGCTGCAGTTCATAGAAAAACAATCTATACAAAGAATTTTTCTGCCTTTTGTAGCGCTTCAATTTCTTAGCGAAGCGGCAGGTTCCAATAATTTTTTCCCGGCTTCTCTCAGGGAAGTGATAACAGCAGGAGAGCAACTCAAAATTACGCCCCAGGTATTACGTTTTTTTTCCGCACTTTCAGACTGCCATTTATTTAACCAGTATGGACCAACGGAATGTCATGTGGTTACAGAGCTAAAACTTACGGGAGATCCGAAAACCTGGGCAGCATTACCTACAATCGGAAAACCGATTGACAATACCGAAATACTGATATTGGATGAGCAACTCAATTCGCAGGTTCAGGGTGAATCCGGAGAACTTTGCATTGGTGGAATAAGCCTGGCAGAAGGTTATCTAAATCGGCCTGAGCTGACCGCTGAAAAATTTATTGTCTGGAATCAGCCCGGTAAAAATGATTTGCGCATATACAGGACCGGTGATATGGCTCGTTATCAGGCGGATGGAAATATTGAATTACTGGGTCGGCGGGATGAACAGGTTAAAATCCGGGGATACCGGATTGAATTGGGAGAGATTGAAGTAGTGCTTAATCGACAGCCTGGTATTCAGCAGGCAGTTGTTATTGCCCGGGAAGATTCTGCAGAACAGAAAAGACTGATTGCCTATCTCATTGCTTCTTCAGGAAAAAAAGATACAACCGCCATTCGGCATTCGATTGACAAACTGCTGCCAGATTATATGATTCCTTCCGCTTTTGTGTGGATGGATGAATTTCCAAAGACTTCGAGCGGTAAAGTAGATAAAAAATTATTACCTAAACCTGAAATAAAACGTCCGGATTTGGGGGTCCTTTATAAGGCACCAGTTACGAAAATGGAAAAAGCCATTGCAGATTGCTGGATTACACTATTGCAACTGGATAAGGTTGGACTCCATGATAATTTTTTTGAACTTGGTGGCAATAGTCTCCTTGCGTTGAAAACAGTGACCAGATTGAAAGAATTGCATCAGTACCAACTGCCCATTACGAAATTATATCAGCACCCGACTGTAAGCGGAATAACTGAATTTTTGGAAGGAGGGGCAAAATCCATTCAGGTTCCTCTGAAAAAAGAATCAGGTTCCACCGGCGGTAGTGAAGATATTGCAGTAATCGCTATGGCAGGCCGTTTTCCGGGAGCAGATACCATCGAAGAATTGTGGAATTTGCTCAAAGAAGGAAAAGAAACCATCTCTTTTTTTAGGGAAGAAGAATTGGATTCACAAATCGATGAAGAAGTAAGGAATAATCCGGATTATGTTAAAGCCCGTGGCATTATTAATCAGGCAGAAGAATTTGACGCAACCTTTTTTGGAATAAATCCAAGACTTGCTGAACTCATGGATCCCCAGCAGCGGATATTTATGGAAATTGCATGGGAAGCATTGGAAAGCGGTGGTTATTTTCCTTCAAAATATAAAGGCTCTGTCGGGGTTTTCGCTGGAACCGGAAATAATACATACTACCTCAATAATGTACAGAGTAATAAAGAAAAAATTGATCGTGTCGGAAGCTTTCAGGTTATGACGGCGAATGAAAAAGATTATGTAGCCTCACGCACTGCCTATGAATTGAATCTGAAAGGACCCGCTGTAAGTATTCATTCGGCCTGCTCTACTTCCCTGCTTGCTATTGCAGAAGCAACGGAAGCCATTCGTAACGGTCAGTGCGATATTGCACTGGCAGGGGGTGTAGCCATTACGGTTCCTATTAAAAGTGGTCATATCTACCAGGAAGGAGCCATGTATAGCCGGGACGGGCACTGCAAAACTTTTGATGCGGATGCAGAAGGGACGGTATTCAGCGACGGGGCAGGTGTGGTACTATTAAAAAGACTGGACGAAGCCCTGCTCGACGGGGATACCATTTATTCAGTGGTTAAAGGAGTCGGAATGAATAATGACGGAGGTTCAAAAGGTAGTTTTACCGCACCCAGTGCCGAGGGTCAGGCCGGGGCTATCCAGATGGCTATTCGGGATGCGGGAATCGATTCCTCCACGATCAGTTATATTGAAGCCCATGGTACGGCAACTCCGTTGGGTGATCCGATAGAAATCGAGGGATTGAACCTGGCTTTCGGCCCGCAGCAAAAAAAACAGTTTTGTGCACTGGGTTCTATTAAATCGAATATTGGTCATCTTACAGCAGCAGCCGGTGTTGCTGGCTTTATAAAAACAACTCTCGCCCTGTATCATAAAAAAATTCCGGCGTCAATCAATTTTACAAAGCCTAATCCTCATATTGATTTTGCAAACAGTCCGTTTTATGTAAATACTAAACTGACAGAATGGAAATCTAACGGAAGCAGGAGGGCTGGCGTCAGCTCCTTTGGTGTTGGCGGAACAAATGTTCACGTTGTTCTGGAAGAATTTATAAATGTTTCGACGGCTGACAATGTGAACAAGGAGGAACCAGTAAATTCTTTACAATTAATAAACTGGTCTGCAAAAAGTGTTCAAAGCCGGGCAGGTTATGCCGGAAAGTTATCGGATTTTATAAAAAATCACCCATCGTTGGATATGGCAGACCTGGCCTATAATCTTCAAACCCGACGCGAAAATTTTAATGCAAGGCGGTTTGTTATTGCAGGAGACCGGGAAGAACTGCTTCAAAAATTAATTATTTCTTCCCCTTCGGACGAAAAATTATTGAGTGAAACGGTAACGGATATTGTTTTTCTTTTTCCAGGCCAGGGTTCTCAGCATATTAATATGGGGAAAGAATTGTATGAACAGGAGCCTGTATTTAAAAAAGCCGTAGATGAATGCGCTGAATTGTTAATGCCCCTGATGAAGGAAGATATCCGGAAGATTCTGTATCCGGGGGAAATTCATCAGGAAGCAGAGCAAAAAATTCACAATACATATTATACCCAACCCGCCCTGTTTATTATAGAATATGCCATGGCTGCACTATGGATGAGCTGGGGCATAAAACCCGCTGCTTTTATAGGGCATAGCATTGGTGAATTTGTTGCGGCCCATCTATCCGGAGTGTTTAGTCTGGCTGATGGACTTAAGTTGATTTTTAATCGCGGCCGGCTGATGTCATCCCTGCCGGGAGGCAGTATGCTGGGTGTAAGGAGCAGTCATGAAAAAATCACACCGCTTCTTCCAAAAGATATCTCGCTGGCCGCCATCAATAGTCCGGGTTTATCGGTAGTATCGGGTCCGGCAAATAGAATAGATGAATTCGCTGATACTCTAACAAAGCAGGGGATTGCCTATAAAAGATTACTGACCAGTCATGCTTTTCATTCTGCCATGATGGATCCGGTACTTTCGGCTTTTGAAGAAGTGGCGGCCTCCATTCCCATGCACCTGCCGGAAATACCCATCGTGTCAACGCTGACCGGGAAATGGATTATCAACGGTGAAATTATCAAGGCAGACTATTGGGCAAATCAACTTCGCTCACCCGTCCAATTTGCCGAATCTATCCACACGGTTTCAGAGAAAGGATTCCAGCTTGTTTTGGAAACCGGCCCCGGTCATGTACTGAGTAACCTGGCGCGTCAGCAGGGGCTGAAAAAACCGATGACTGCTATTGCCAGCCTTGATCCGGAAGAAGGAAAATCAGAAAAACATTCCGTTTTAAAAGCATTGGGTCAACTGTGGCTCAACGGCGTCGAACCGGACTGGGATCTTATTCACACAAATCAAAAAAATCTGCATTTGCCACTGCCCGCTTATGCCTATGAAAAGATTCGATTTTGGGTGGATCCGGTCCAACCGCAGCATATAACAAACGGTACCCCATCTAAAACAAAAAAACACGTTCTGAATGATCCGGAAGACCTGACAGAAGAAAATATTTTGCCTCAAAAAAATATAATGAGAAAATCAATATTGATTAGTAAGCTTAGGGAAATGCTGGAAAATGCATCCGGAATAGAAATGAATTCCGTAACCCCGGAAATGAATTTCATTGAAATCGGATTTGATTCCCTACTGCTTACGCAGATTGCCCTGAATATCAGGAAGGAATTCTCTTTGCCGGTCAGCTTCAGACAATTAAATGAGACCTATGGTAACCTGGATTTACTGGCGACTTATCTGGATGAGAATTTGCCTAAAGAAAAATTCCAGCAGACAGAAACCCAGGTTCAGCCAGCCGGCGTTTCATCCGGAATTCAGGCCGATAACTCAGCTATCTCCCAGATAACAAAACAAATCCAAATGCTGGCAGAGCAGGTAGCCCGATTGCAAAACGGAAACCTGCCGCCCGTATCGGAAACCAGGCCGGTCAGTAAAACGATTTCACAGCCGGAGAAAGAATTGAGTGCCGAGGAAATCGCAGAACTGAAAAAGCCTTTCGGGGCAACAGCCAAAATAGAAAGACAGGCAACCACACTGGATAAAAAACAACATGATTTTCTCCGGGAGTTTACAGCCAGGTACAATAATAAAACCGGCCGCAGTAAGGCATATGCGCAGGAGCACCGGAAGTATATGGCCGATCCGAGGGTAGTTTCCGGATTCAAACCACTTACTAAGGAAATTGTTTATCCCCTGGTGATTAATAAATCCAAGGGAAGTCGTTTATGGGATATTGATGGTAATGAATATATTGATGCTCTCAATGGATTTGGATCGAATTTTCTGGGCTATCAGCCGGAAATAATCACAAGAGCACTAAAACAGCAGATTGACGAAGGCTATGAACTGGGGCCACAACATGTACTGGCTGGTTCAGTTTGCAAACTCATTTGTGAGTTTACCGGACTGGAGCGTTCCGCCCTATGTAATACCGGTTCGGAAGCCGTGTTGGGAGCTATGCGGATAGCCAGAACGGTTACCGGCCGTTCCACCATTGTGGCGTTTTCCGGATCCTATCATGGTATTGTAGATGAAGTAATCGTAAGGGGCACTAAGAAACTTAAATCTTTCCCGGCTGCACCTGGTATTATGCCGGAAGCTGTACAGAATATGCTTATCCTGGATTATGGAACGCCGGAATCCCTGGCTATCATCAAAGAAAGAGCATTTGAACTGGCAGCAGTTTTAGTCGAACCGGTACAAAGCCGCAGACCCGAATTTCAACCTATTGATTTCCTGAAAGAAATCAGAAAAGTTACAGCAGAATCAGGTACTGCACTTATTTTTGATGAAGTAATTACTGGTTTCCGCATGCACCCTGCTGGTGCTCAGGGAATTTTTGGCATTAAAGCTGATTTGGGAACCTATGGTAAGGTAGTTGCCGGAGGTTTACCGATAGGGGTTATAGCTGGCAATAAATTATTCATGGATGCTCTTGACGGTGGATTCTGGCAATATGGGGATGATTCTACACCTGAAGCCGGAGTAACCTATTTTGCTGGAACTTTTGTGCGACATCCCCTGGCACTCGCTGCCGCTAAAGTTTCGCTGGAATACATGAAAAAGAAAGGTCCGTCATTGCAGGAGGGACTTACCAGGAATACAAAGAATATGGCAGACGCACTGAATGAAATTTGTGCCGAAAACCGTGTTCCGGTTTACATTGCCCAGTTCGGATCCCTTTGGAAGTTAAAATGGAAACAGGAGATCCCTTACGGTGAATTATTATTTACCATATTGAGAGAAAAGGGCGTTCATATATGGGATGGCTTTCCCTGTTTTCTTACGGAAGCGCATACTGATCAGGATATTCAGTTTATCGTCGAAAAATTCAGGGAGACTATTTTGGAGTTGATTTCGGCAGGGTTTATGGTTCCCGAAAAGAAAGCACCGGATACCCATACGGGTTGGGACATGGAAGAACCACCATTACCCGGAGCCAGACTTGGAAGAGACCAACAGGGGAATCCTGCCTGGTTTGTATCCGATCCAAACAGACCTGGAAAATATAAACAGTTGTTCAGGAAATGAGTAATGATAAAAAAGATATGGAGGAAGAAATAAAACCGGTTGATTTCGATCCATTTGCCGGTCGGGAAATTCAGCTGATTGCACCTACCGTGGAACCACAGCAGGAAATCTGGCTTTCCTGTATTATTGGTGGACCGGATGCAAATCGCGGGTATAATGAATCCGTGTCCCTGTTAATGACCGGAGACTGGAGTCAACCTGCTATGGAAAAATCACTGGAGGCCCTCATTCAAAGACACGAAGCCCTTCGCGCTGCATTCAGCGCAGATGGAAGTGAAATCTGTATTTACAAGGATTTTCCGCTGAACCTGAAATATGAGGACCTTTCCGGAATTTCAACTGGAGAGCAAAAAGAACACATTCGTTCGTTTGCCAAAACGGATGCGTCCATTCCTTTTGATTTGCTAAATGGTCCTTTGTTCCGGTTTGCCATTTTTACACTCGATAGTAAGACGCATTATCTCACGCTTACGGCCCATCATATTATTTGTGATGGCTGGTCTGTCGGAATTATGCTGCAGGATCTTGGGAAATTATATTCAGCCTATTCCAAAGGTCAGGAGCCCCGTTTACCTGCAGCTATCCGGTTTACCCAGTACGCCAAGGAAGAATGGGTATTTGAGAAAACTGCCGAATACGCAGCGATTCAAAATTACTGGCTTGAACAATATAAAGATAAACCGGTACAGCTGAACCTGCCAATCGATTTTCCACGACCTGCTATCAGAACCTATAAAAGTCAGCGGGATGATTTTAAACTGGATCCGGTTCTGATTCAATCCTTAAAAAAACTAGGTGCCCGCGCGGGAAGCAGTCTTGTTTCCACATTGTTATGTTCATTTGAAATTTTTCTTTCCCGTTTAACCGGACAGGAAGATATCGTATTGGGACTCCCCGTTTCGGGTCAGTCCGCAACTGGAAATCACGCCCTGGTGGGCCATTGTGTGCACTTGTTATTATTAAGAAGTCATCCGAACCCTTCCCGTAGTTTCCTGGAATTTCTGAAAGAAAGAAAATCAAAAATCCTGGATGATTACGATCATCAGCGGTTTACGTTTGGCAGTCTGCTCAAGAAACTTAATATAGCACGTGATCCATCCCGGGTACCACTCGTGCCTGTAGTATTCAATATGGATATGGGACTTGATGACGGTGTCTCTTTTGAAGGACTCAGCTATGAAATGTTTTATAATCCGAGGGAATACGAAAATTTTGAACTTTCTGTAAATGCCAGCGGATCTGAACAACAGTTTGTGATGGAATGGTCCTACAATTCGCAATTGTTCAAACCTTCCACCATAAAAAATATGATGGAAGAATTTGAGGCCCTCCTGCGTGCCCTGGTAGCGGATCCTGAAAAAAAGGTCGGAGAAATTCCGGCTATTCATTCCCAGCATATTTCATCGCAGGATCATGCAGGAGAATATCCGAAAGACAAAACCATCGCCGCCCTATTTAGTGAACAAGCCGCACTCACACCCAATAAAACAGCACTAGTATTTGGTAATGATCAGCTCAGTTACCGCCAGCTGGAAGAAAGATCGAATCAACTGGCGAATTTTTTAAGAAATAAAGGAGTTAGCTCAACCAGCCTCGTGCCTCTGTGCATTGAACGTTCCCTGGATTTACTTGTCGGAATCCTTGGGATCCTTAAAGCTGGCGCAGCCTACGTGCCGCTGGATCCGGAATATCCGGGAGACCGCATTCAATACATGCTCAACGACATCTCAGCTAAATTACTGATAACCAGCAGGACGACCCGGAAAAAATTATTGGGCGTTGGAAACCTGGAAAACATACTGATAGATGAAGACTGGAATATAATCAGTCTGGAATCCGGAAATCCCCCAAAAATTGCCAGCAATGGGAAAAGCCTGGCGTATATTATGTACACTTCAGGTTCAACCGGAAAACCCAAAGGGGTAATGATCGAAAACAGTAATGTAATCAGCCTGGTGCGCGGAACAAAATTTGTAAACCTGACCGGGAACGAAGTGATACTGAGTACCGGATCTACTTCTTTTGATGCCACTACATTTGAATACTGGGCAGCATTGCTAAACGGAGGCGAATTGGTTTTGTGTTCCGAACAGACCTTGCTGAATGGTCACCTATTAAAGGAAACCATTGATAAGCGAAAAGTGACTATGATGTGGTTCACTTCAGGACTGCTAAATCAATGGATCGATCTGGATATAAAAATATTTGCTGATTTAAAGACAATTCTTGCCGGTGGAGAAAAACTTTCTGAACAACACATCGAAAAACTCAGGAATACCTATCATTCCCTGGAAATAATAAATGGATACGGACCGACGGAGAATACCACATTTTCGCTTACGTATACGATTACAGAAAAGAAAATCGGCCAGTCAATACCTATCGGTCGACCGTTGAGTAACAGGACAGCTTATGTACTGAATCCACAACAACAGCTCTGTGCTGTCGGGGTAGTGGGAGAATTGTATGTTGGAGGAGACGGTGTAGGAAGAGGATACCTGAATCAGCCGGATCTTACTGTTGAAAAATTCTTACCCGATCCGTTCAGACAGGGACCGCGGGCCAGGATGTACCGGACAGGCGACCTGGCACGTAGCCTTCCTGATGGTAATATTGAATATCATGGTCGTATCGATGACCAGGTTAAAATTAGGGGTTACCGGATCGAACCGGCAGAAATTGAATTTGTTTTGAAACAAAATCCCGGTATTCAACAGGCAGTTGTAATCGTAGGTGAAGAACAGGAACTGGATAAGAGACTGATTGCATATGTAGTTCCGGAAGGGGAATTCTATAAAGAAAAAGTGGTTGATTTCCTGCAGTCGAAATTACCTTCGTATATGGTACCCCGTGAGTTTGTACAGTTGAGCCGCCTTCCCCTGACCGCCAATGGTAAGGTGGATAAAAAAGCACTTCCGGCACCGGGCACAGTTTCTACTTCCGGAATCAGGAAAATACGGGTGCCTGAAAACGAACAACAAAAACTGATGGCTGAAATCTGGATAAATGCACTGGGAATTAAACAGCTTAGCATCGATGACAATTTTTTTGAAATGGGGGGTCATTCCCTGATAGCCGTCAAAGTGATGCGGAAAATAGAAGAAAAAACAGGTGATCGTCTGCCCATTACCGCATTGTTCGAAGCTCCAACCGTTGAGAAGCTCAGTTTGATGCTAGAGCAGGAGGGGAAGGTTTTTTCCTGGAAATCCCTGGTGCCTATCAAACCGGAAGGAAATAAGCCGCCTCTTTATATTGTGCATGGTTCCGGTTTGACAGTTTTGGTATTTCGTTCCCTGGCAATGGGCCTTGATCCTGATCAACCAGTGTATGGTCTGCAGGCCCGTGGACTTAACGGGATTGATGAACCTTTTGATTCCATGGAAGATATTGCGGCATTTTATATTCAGGAAATACTGGAGCAAAATCCGGAAGGACCTTATAGTCTGGCGGGGTATTCCTTTGGAGGCATCGTGGCTTTTGAGATGGCAAAACAGCTGAAAGCAAAAGGGAAAGAAGTTAACATGCTGGCCATTTTCGACACGAATGCTGACAATTCCGTGTATCTGGATCAACGGTCCGTAAAATGGCGAAAGAAATTTTTCAGACAGTTTCCTAAGTTTAAATTTTTTATTCAGTCTTTCCTGAAAAATCCCGGCGGTACGTTACACTATCAGTATCTGTTCGTTAAAAATAAAGTAATGCATCTGCTTGCATCCACAGGCCTGGTAAAAAAGGAAATGGATGAGGATGATTCTCTGGAACATGCAGATAAAATAAATGAACATCATTCTATTGCTTTTCGAAAATATATAATGGCTCCCTATAACGGAACCATTGATTTGTTCAGGGTTAAAAACCGGCTGTATTATCTGGATGATCCCACATATCTGGGCTGGAAACCGTATGCCCTGAAAGGGTTAAATATTCATGAAATTTCGGGTGATCATAAAACTTTTCTTCTAAGTCCTAATGTGCAGGAATTGTCCCGGATGATGCGCGAGATCATTAATGAACGGAATGGTGAATCTAAAATGCAGGATGGTTATGTAAACCCGTCATCTGTGCTGAAAGCAATCTGAAATAATTATTAATTGTCAATAATTAGTTATTAATGAGGTTTTGAACGAATTTAAAAAGCCCCTCATTGAACTTACCGAATAAGAATGAGATAAATTTCAGGGAACCCGAAGAGGATACGTGGAAATTGGGCAATGATGTTCATATCTGGAAATTCCCAGCTATACATCTTCCCGCTTCATTATTAAGCGAATCCGAAAAGAAATCTGCTGAACGATTTCGTTTTGAGGGGGACATAAACAGGTATTCTGTAGGCAGGCATGCACTGCGCATACTTCTTTCCAAATACCTTTCCGTAGAACCTGCTGAAATAACTTTTTTTAGCAATGAAGGACGTAAGCCAGTTATTAAGAACCCTTCTGCCGGAATACACTTTAATATTAGTCATTCAGGAGAATGGGTGATCATAGGTTTTGCTAATCAGGAGCTGGGGGTAGATATTGAAAAAACTGACCCCAGGTTCGATTTCCGGGATTTACTTCAGGAACATTTCACCAGGGAAGAAAAAAATTTTATTTCTGACTCCGCTGATCCTTGCTGGGCTTTTTATTATTTGTGGACACGCAAGGAAGCACTGACCAAAGCCTGGGGCACAGGGCTCCAGCAAAATTTAAGAGAGGTGGGAGTATTGCATAAAAATTCCGTGCTTGAGCGGAATAAAAAAAACTGGAAACTGGAGAGCTTTAATATATCTGAAATTTATCCAGCTGCCATTGCATTTCCACAGGCTCTGGACAGAATTCTTTTTTTTAATGGATCAACTTTTCTGATCTCATTTTAGATTATTTAATATTTTATTGCGCAGTACCAATGCGGGTTTTTCTATACATATGCGCATTAGAAATGCTCCGGCAATACATATTATAACACATATAAAAAACATCGCGGTGCCATCGGCAGCAATCCCCATATGGGGAAAAGCGATTTGTGATAGGTGAATAAGGCCTTTATGGGACAAGTATATGGAATAAGAAAATATTGCAAGCTGTTTAGTAATAAATGATTTAAATCTGAAAAGAAAACTTCTGGCAGAGATGGCAGCAATTGTAAGGAGGCTATAAAGCAATGCTATTCCACTAAAACCAAATATGGTGGAAGCGCTGTTGTGCTCATTGGCTAAGGTAAAATATGAAATAATCAACAATAGAAAAACGAAAATCGAAATTTGATTTGCGAAACGATAGATTGGTTTCAACCAATGATTTTTGAACCTGAAAACGGCGGCCAGTGCAATGCCAACCATGAGTCCGTCGATCCTGGTGTAAGTGGGATAGTAAATCCATCGGTACCAGTTCACACCAAATTCTTCGGATCCCCGTATGGGTACCAGGAACCATGTCCAGATGATCCAGCGAAACACCAGTGGCAGCAGGAAAAATACAGTGATTATCCATCCGGGATATTTTTTCATACGGGTCGTCCAGATGAACAGTAGGGTCAAGGGAAATAAAAAATAAAATTGTTCTTCCACACACAATGACCAGGCGTGGCTGAATGTTCCGTATATCGAAATATCCTGGTTGAAATTCTGAGTGAAGGTGAACATTTTCCAGAGAGGAGCCAGTCGTTCCCGTTCATGGAATGCAGGAAAAAAAATATAGATCAGGAGGATAAAAAGGTAGGGGGGAAGTATCCGGAAACTTCGTTTGATATAAAATATTTTCAGGCTGATGGAATTTCGTTTCTGCATTTCTGCGAAAAGCTGGTTAGAGATCAGGAAACCACTGAGCACAAAAAAGAGGTCAACTCCCGTCCAGCCATAATGCTGAAACCCGTCCATCCAGGCCGGATGCCGGAATATTGTATAGTGAAATAAAAAAACTAGGGTAATGGCCAGTGCCCGCAAGCTGTCGAGGCCGTTAAATTCATGTTCGGTTTTCATCAGTTCCAGTCAAAATGAATTTGTTTTCCATTCAATTTCCATTCTGAAGGACGGGGATTGGTCATCCAGTCGAGAGGTTCGGCCCTGGGCTGGTTCATT
Source organism: uncultured Bacteroidota bacterium (assembly GCA_963766585.1). GTDB lineage: Bacteria > Bacteroidota > Bacteroidia > Chitinophagales > Chitinophagaceae > Puia. Next base: position 1,488,543 of record CAVYAV010000003.1, on the reverse strand, counting down.
GCCGCATTTGCAAATGCTTTTTTAATACTTAGTTTTTGTTCTGCGCCGGTGGCCTCGGGTTGTGCGGATATAAACAATGGCGCACTGCTTTCCGCAAGTAACTGAAGCCATTGTTTATTTTTCTCCCAGGAGACTTTTGTAGTAAGCCCCACACAGTCTCCGTCAGCTGCATAAAAGGTATTGTGCTGCGGAAGGCGGAATGCCAGTGAGTTTACCCCCATTTTCAAAGTACGCGCCCATTCGTTTCCGCTCGTATCATCCCCGATACGGTTAATTTCAAATATGCCGGCAGACAAATGACTGAAGGTATTACACCCGATCAGGTACATTTCACCGGCAGCGGCACGGATTGTTCCGTAAAGTTCCAGAATGATTTCAGCATTTGTTTTCGACCTGTCCTGAAAATGCCATCCTGGCACAGTCATGTTTTCCATCATCTCAAAACCCCATCGGCCAAAAAGATCATAGCTGGTATAATCGTGTTTCACCAGTTCGAATCCCCAGTTTTTATACAGACTGATCGTATGTGTGATTCGTTGAAGGTTTTCGGGAATCGTGGGATCCAGATACCTCTCTTTCAGGTCCTGCTGGTCTTTCCTGACCGGTATGAGCAGGGTGGGTTTATCTGCTGCATTTGCCTGCAAGGGCCGGGTCCAGAGCCCGGGCCGCATGCCCAGTTTCATAATCTCTGAAGCAACCACATCCATATCCCCGAAACTGGCATTGCCCTGGGTGAAGTCATCTCCCCAAACATATTCTTCATTTGATTTTAATGGTTTTTTCGACCATCCCATATCAATAACGGAAAAAGGTTTATTGGAATGATCGGTCACCAGTTCAGCCATCATGGCGGTCGTTTGCAGTATAAGGTCTTTTGAATTATTTCCGTAAGCAAAATACCAGTCATTGATTCCATACACCGGTTGTTTGGGAAGAACAGGTTTGTCACACATCATCTTACAAAACCGGATATCGGTGAGAAATGGATTTTCACCTGGAATATTGAAAATGGCAAAGTAATCAGCTGCGCGCAATATGCGGTTTCCCAACATCACTCCCGAGCCTCCTGAATTCGTGTCCATTACGAGTTCCAGGATTTCCCCTGAAACCTGCCAGTAGCAAATGCTGTTCGGACCGGTCTTTACGCCGCAGGCCAATGTATTTGCTCCGTCAGAAAACATAATATACCAGGGCGAGCGCCTTTTAATATCTATGGATTCCCAGCTCAGGTCGCCATAGCCTCTTTCCCAGTGATCATTCAGGCATTGAGATTTTTTGTAAACATGTCTATCCCAGCTGCATTTAATATTTTCGAGTTCACGATCCGGGGCCTGCGCATGAACTGAAATGCCATTGTAGGCATAGGTATCCTTGAAATTCACCTCAATATCCTGAAAGGACCAGTGATCATCCTTACCTTTCAGGCTGAACCATTCTCCCTTACAACGTACGGAAACCCTGTCCGGAAATCCCAGAATTTTTTCGGCTGTATTCTGACTAGAGGGTTTAAATAAAAACGCGGCGGATAAACCGGAAACCCGGATAAACTTTCTTCTTTGCACGGAAAATAATTAAAGGGTATGTTGGGAATAAATATAGTTACTATTTGAATTGAAAATAAATCAACAATCCCGCAGCCAGTGTCATGATGATGAATGTTAATATTCCGAGTGTATTGGAAAGGCGGCTATTTGTGAATTCTCCCATGATTTTTTTATTGTTTCCGATATGCAGGATAACACCAATCATTACCGGTGAAGTAATCCCATACAGGATGGCTGTAAAAATAAGCGCCTGCATGGGACTGATGCCCACAATATTGATGAGCAGACCAATAATCAGTGAAAAAATCAACACGATGTAAAATGCCCTTGCTTCGTTAAATTTCTTATCAAGCCCTTCCTGCCAGTCAAAGGTTTCTGCGAGCATATAGGAAAGGGATCCGGCCAGAACCGGTATAGCCAGGAAACCGGTACCGATCACGCCCAGCGCAAAGAACACATACGAAAATTTTCCCGCGAGGGGTTCCAGGGCCTTGGCTGCTTCGTCTACCGTATTGATCTTATGGATGCCGGCATTGAATAAAACCACTCCGGTGGTCAACAGGATAAACCACATCACCAGGTTGGATGCGAACATTCCGGTATTTACATCGGCTTTCATATTCTGGAGGATCCTTTTATCAACTATGATCTTTGTCTGCTGATGTTCCGCATCTTCTGCTTCCATCGTAGCCTGCCAGAAAAAAAGATATGGAGAAATGGTGGTACCTAAAATGGCCACGACCATCTCAATAAAATCTTTATTCAGCTCAATATGAGGAATGAGGGTAGACACAAACACTTCATTCCAGCGGACATGCACTAAAAAAGGAACGATCATATAAAGCAGAATGGACAAACAAAGCCATTTCAAAATCCCCGCGATTTTTTGATATGGAAAAAGAATAATAACAGCCATAAGTATGATGGTGAAAATCAGGCTGAAAATAAACGAAGGAATAGCCGGGACAAGGAGATGGGTTACGGCGCCCATACCCGCAATATCGGCACCGATATTCAGAATAATCGCCGGCACACTGAAGATCAGCATCAGGTATAAGATGACCGGAGAATAATATTTTTTGAGCGTGTGGGTAAGGCCCCTGCAGGTAACCAGGCCAATCCTGGCACTCATTCCCTGTAGTGCCGCCATGAGTGGAAAAGTAAACGGTGCCATCCAAAGCAGGCTGAGCCCAAAACCCGCTCCGGCCTGGGAATAGGTGGCAATCCCGGATGGGTCGTCATCACTTGCACCGGTTATCAGACCAGGGCCCAGAATTTTCAGGTATCGTTTCAGACCGCCTTCTTTTTTCATAAAAATCATCCCGCATTTCGCGGGACGATTTAAGATACAATTTCTTTGCTAGATGGCAGATAATGTTGAATGCGGGGAAATCTTTTCTTTTAGTAAGAAGTCCACCACGATTTCTGAAATGGCATCATATTCCAGCAGAAAACCATCATGACCATAAGAAGATGGAATCATATTCAGGGTGGCGCCGGGAATATTTTCAAAAAGAAACATCTGTTCATTTTTGGTAAATAAAATATCTGATTCAATTCCGATAAGATGTGTTTTTGCCCTGATATTTTTAAGGGCCTCCGATATGCCCGGTCTTGACCGGCCTACCTGATGAGAGTCCATACTTTGCGATAAACAATAATAACTGAAAGCATTAAACCGGGATGCAAGTTTTTCACCCTGATACAACTGATAGGATTCACTTTTATAAGGCCCCAGTGAATCCAGGTTGATATCCGCCTGATAGAAATTATACGTTTCCTGATTGCGGTAAGACATCAGGGCGACACCTCGGGCTACTTTCATTCCACTGATCCCTGCATCCGGATCATTTTGGTTCCAGGATGGGTCCAGTTCAATACATTGCCTTTGAGAGGCATTGAATGCCCTGCCCCAGGGAGAGTGATATGCATTGGTAGCAATAGGAATGATATGTTCAAAAAGTTCAGGTTCTTCAATAGCCCATTCCAGTAACTGCTGACCTCCCATGGAGCCTCCGATACCCATTTTAATTTTATGGATTCCCAGAAACTCTTTCAGTGGCCTATAAGCCCGGATCATGTCCCTTGTAGTAAAAAAAGGGAACCGGTGTAACCACAGTGATCCGTCAAACGGATGCTCCGAAAGTGGTCCGATACTGCCATAACAACTCCCCGGCATATTCACGCAAACAATGAAATACTTTTCCGGATCAATAAGATGACCGCTTCCCACCAGGCCCGGCCACCAGTCAACCGGATTGCTGTTTGCCGTCAGGGCGTGAAAAACCCATACCACATTGGAACGATCTGCATTCAGGGAGCCCAGGGCATGATAGCCGAGATGGAAGCCGGGTAAAACGAAGCCGGATTCCAGGGTAAAGGGGGCGGAGTAATTAAAGGTTTTAAGTGACAATACTTTTTTTTATAGTTATGAAACAGCTACTTCTTTTTTTGCAGATATTTTTTCAAAAGCTTGCTGAAGATCGGCCTTGATATCTTCGATATGTTCTATACCCACACTGATGCGTACCTGATTGGGTCTTACCCCCGCAGCAAGCTGTTCATCGATGGTCAGTTGTTCATGCGTTGTGGAAGCTGGATGGATCACAAGTGTTTTCGCATCGCCCACATTGGCGAGGTGACTGGCCAGTTTCAGATTATCGATCAGCTTACTCGCATTTTCCTTTTCACCCACTACCCCGAAATTCAGGATACCCCCAAACCCGTTCTTTAAATATTTTTTCGCGAGTTCGTGATATGGACTTGAGGCCAGTCCTGGATATTCCACGAATTCAACCTGCGGATGTTTTTCCAGCCATTGCGCCAGTGCCAGGGCATTGTCTACATGTCTTTGAACGCGCAGGGCTAAAGTTTCAAGTCCCTGTAACAATAAAAATGAATTAAAAGGACTAAGGGACGATCCGAAATCCCGCAGGCCTTCCACGCGGGCGCGAATGGCAAAAGCGATATTCGGTAAACCCAAGGGGTTTCCCTCTCCAAAAATATCCCAGAATTTCAAACCGTGATACCCTTCTGAAGGTTCAGTAAATCCGGGGAATTTACCATTGCCCCAATTGTAATTTCCTCCGTCTACAATAACACCGCCAATACTGGTTCCGTGTCCACCAATCCATTTGGTGGCTGATTCCACCACCACATTCGCACCATGTTCCAAAGGCCGGAATAAATAGCCACCCGTTCCAAATGTATTATCTACAATGAGTGGCAGGTCGTGTTTTTTGGCGAGTGCTGCAATTTTTTCAAAATCAGGAATATTGAGCCGGGGATTTCCAATGGTCTCCAGGTAAATTGCCTTGGTTTTATGATCAATATGCTGCTCAAAACTTTCAGGACTGTCCCCATCTGCGAAACGCGCCTCAATGCCTAATTTTTTTAAGGTTACTTTAAACTGATTGTAAGTTCCTCCATACAGATAGGAAGTAGAAACGAAATTATCTCCTGATTCGAGAATATTCGCCAGGGCAAGGAATTGGGCAGCCTGACCTGAACTGGTCGCGACAGCAGCCACGCCGCCTTCGAGTGCGGCGATACGTTGTTCGAATACATCTGTGGTCGGATTCATGATCCGGGTATAAATATTCCCGAATTGTTTCAGTCCAAAAAGATTGGCAGCATGTTCTGCATTATCAAATCCATATGAAGTGGTTTGATAAATAGGAACGGCGCGGGCCTTAGTGGTCGGATCTATCTGCTGGCCCGCATGCAGTTGCAGGGTCTCAAAGCGAAGAGGTGCACTCATAAAATAACTTTTAATAGATTAAATAAATCTTAATGGCAACTAGAAAATAATGGGATAGTAAGGTATATGAACTCTAATAGGAAGTACAACATCGGCGTGTTGTGCGGATAATAGAAAAAGAGAATCCGGTAGAATTTATCATATACCCTACAAATGTAATAGAGTAATCGGAATTGCCAAACTTTATTTGTGTTAAATCACCTGCTTCCCGTCGAGAGGCGATTCAATACAAAACACTTTAGAGGGTTGCCATATCAATGACGAAACGGTATTTTACGTCTGATTTTTCCATCCTTGCATAGGCCTTATCAATATCGCTGATACTGATAACTTCCACATCCGATGTAATATTATGTTCTGCACAGTAGTCCAGCATTTCCTGCGTTTCGGCGATGCCACCGATCAATGATCCTGCCAGGTGGCGACGCTGAAATACCAAGGTGAATGCGGGAACCTGCGCCGGAGCAACAGGTAGTCCGACACAAACCATGCTGCCATCCCTTCTCAGCATATTCAGATACATATTATAATCATGCGGTGCAGATAAAGTATCCAGGATAAAATCAAACTGGTTGCCTAATTTTTTTACCTGCTCTTCATCCGTGGTTAAGGTGAAATTGTGAGCACCTAATTTAAAGGCGTCTTTTTCTTTAGACGGGGTAGTGCTAAGTACGGTTACGTCTGCTCCAAACGCAACTGCAAATTTAACGCCCATATGCCCCAGTCCGCCCAGGCCAATTATTGCTACTTTATCTCCGGCTTTCACTTTCCAATGGCGCAAAGGGGAATAGGTTGTTATGCCGGCGCATAAAAGAGGTGCCACTTTTTCCAGGGGTAGTTTGTCTGACACTTTCAAAACATAACGCTCATCACATACGATCTGGTTTGAATAACCACCATAAGTAATGGCTTTAGTATCCCTTTCCATTCCGTTATACGTATATACCCCACCCGGACAATACTGCTCCAGGTCTTCTTTGCAGTTTTCACATTCCCTGCAGGAGTCAACCAAACAACCGACGCCGACAGTATCACCAACCTTATATTTCGTTACATGGGAACCTGTTTTTGTTACCCGGCCGACAATCTCGTGGCCAGGCACCATGGGATACAGAGACATGCCCCATTCGTTTCGTATAAAATGAATATCCGTATGACAAACACCACAATATTGGATTTCAATCAAAACATCATGGGGTTTGGGTTCCCTCCTGTCAAATTTGAAGGGCATCAGTTTTTCAGAAGCCGCATAAGCGGCATAACCTTTTGTAGGCAGTACATTAGTAGATGGACCTGCAACTATTTCCTTTGTTTCCGGCATAAGAATAAGGTTAAAATGTGAAGAATAAATTTGGGAAAAGGATACCAGTTTAATTCTAAGAGGGAGCAGATGGTAACCTTAAGGTAAGCAATAAGATCTTATCTGCTTGCTATGATATAATTAATTTTGCGCAAATTACTAAGGCATATTCTCATCTAATCATAGTTTCAGAATGACGACCCGATCCTAACAGCCTGGATTTATTTTAAAGCAGTAGCGAAAAGACTTTCCATAGCTTTCCAGGAAGCCGTATCGGCTGCCGCATTATATGCAATCGGGAGCTTGAATTTTTCTCCAAGTGCCGTGGCATTTGGATTACTGAAAGCGTGAAGGGCGCCCGGATAGGAGATAAATGTGTACCGGACTCCGACGGAATCCATGCTCTTTTTAAATGCCCGTTGCTCGGCTTCAGGAACAAAGGGATCGGCTCCTCCCTGACATACCAGGATATCAGCTTTAGTAATGCCTTTTTGGGGTTGAACTCCACCAAGTCCGCCGTGAAAACTCACTACAGCCTTCAGGGGTATACCCTCTTTGGCTGCATTCAATACTATGAAGCCACCAAAACAATAACCTATCGCGGCGGCGCGGCCAATATCAGCCTGCGGGAAGGAAGCGGCCTTGGCCAAAGCTGCTTCAATTGCCGGCCTGGCCAGGTTGGGATCAGTATAAAAAGGTTTTGTAAATGCCATGGCTTCCTGGGGATTGGCGGCAGTTTTCCCATCTCCGAAGAGATCAGCATCTATGGCAAAATATCCCAGTGCGGCCAATTGTACGGCCCTGGATTTCACATAATCTCCCACTCCCCACCATTCAGGTATAATAACCACTACCGGTAATTTCCCCTTGCGGTTTTCGTCATAAGCTATAAACCCTTTGGAAACCTGGCCGTTAAAAGGATAGGAAACGTCTTCCGTTTTAATGGACATGGTGGATTCGAATGAATGCATATTTTTTGCTTGCGAGGTGTAGAATACCCGGTTACCCGCGGGTTGATTACTACTAAATGCCAGTAAAATAACAAGTATTGGAAAGAATACTGGGAATGATTTCATATTAAAGAATTAAGGCTAAATAATTAGAGTATATTAAAGTTATTATACTAAAATCATTCCCAAATTCCCGGATTCACAAATTTTCCAGCAATTCCACCACTTTTTCTCTTTCCAGGATGAGGTATCCCAGCCGGTCGTTACTGATTCCGTTTTTTAGCAAATATGGAAACTGAAGCTGACCGTCCTGGATCCCGGTTTCGAAATATTTAAAACTGATATTGGGGTACTTTTTTAATTCCTCGCCGATCTCGTATAAATGAGTGGACAAAATAAACAGGGAAGATTTTATTTTTATCAGTCCTTTGATTACTGTAGATGAACATTTCATGGCGTCCTGCACATTGGTGCCCTTGAACAGTTCATCAATCAATACCAACCACTTCTTTTTATCACTGATCTGAATTATGGTCTTCCGGATCCTTTGCACCTCATTAAAAAAATAACTTTCTCCTTTCACTAAATTATCGACCACATTGATATTACTTAGTATGCCGTCGAACATACTTGTCCTCATTTTAACTGCCGGTACGCCCATCCCGAGATGGGCAAGGAACAATGCGACTCCAACTGATTTTATAAAAGTGCTTTTGCCGGCCATATTTGCCCCGGTAAGAAAGAAAAAATTATTTTTCGGTTCCATATGCACGTCATATGACACAGGATGTGGAAGTAAAAGGTGATGCAGCCCTTCAATTTCAAAAAAAGGGAATTCAGTATCCTGCATGTCCGGTTCAACCAACTGGTATTCCTTTCCGGCTATGGCCATGGAATACCAGGCATCGAGTTTTCCATACATGGTGATCAGGTCCTCTGCGGCCTGCTTAAAATGATTTCGGATATAGTTCCCAAATTCAACCACTTCGTGCGGCTGAAGTTTATCGCCAGATTTCTTTTTTGCGATCTGCTGAATGATATCCGGACTCAACAGCCTTGCCGCCCGATCCAGCAGACCTTTGAGTAGCGGTGGAGTATTTTCCTGTTCCCGGATAGTCAGAATGGAATTCATCCCAAGAATAAAATCTGCAAAATGGCCTATGGAGTAACGGGTCAGTGCAAAGTCCTGGCTGTGTAATAACTGATACATCCGGGCGCTTACCGGATCATGTGAGGCTGGAATTTTATCCAGGGGCGTTTCGTAAAATCTTTCCATCACCATGATGGTCCCATTTGAAATAGAGGGCGCCCAATCCTTTTCCCGCCGGCGAATGATATCCAAAATCCCTTGCGTCTGCTTTATTTTCTCCAACTGGCTGAACGGGTGATTAAAAAAATCAAGTAATTGTATTCTGCCGCCAACGGTACGGGTGCGGTCCAGTTTGCTAAACAGGGAAAATTCATCCGATGTTTGAAAAACAGAAAGGTCAGTGTATGTGGTGTTGTCAATCTGCATGGTAATAGTAGGATAATGACTAACGTTGAAATTCCAGACGTTTTCCCATCTGAGATTCATCGAACTGTCCATTTCCATAAACCAATTGGCCGTTTACGAATGTATTTAAAATCGTAGCGGGAAACACTCTGCCTTCCAGCGGACTCCAGCCACATTTATACAAAATATTACGGGCATGTACATCCGAAGGCCGGTTAAGGTCGACCATCACCAGATCGGCAAAGTATCCTTCACGGATAAACCCCCGTTCCCGGATCTGAAAACAAACAGCCACGGCATGGGACATTTTTTCTACCATTTTTTCTAAAGAGATTTTACCTTGTTTTACGTAATTGAGCATCATGATAAGAGAATGCTGGACCAGGGGAAGGCCGGCATGGGCCTGCAGATAACCGCCTGATTCGCCCGGGAGTTGTTCTAGGCTTCCGTTTGCGCTTCTCAAAAACCCTTTTTCAGCCAGCGTATGCGGGGCATGATCCGTTGCAATCAGATCCAGCCGGTCATCCAGTAGTGCATTCCACAGGGCTTCCCTGTTTTCCGGTGCCTTGATGGCCGGATTACATTTGATCTGATTTCCCTGTCTGATATAGTCGTCGGAACTGAAATGAAGGTGATGAACACAAACTTCCGCTGTAATTCTTTTGTCGGCCAAGGGGATCATATTGGTAAAAAGACTGAGCTCTTTCTCCGTAGAGATATGAAAAATATGCAACCTTGAACCATGTTTTTTGGCAAACTGTACGGCAGTTAAAGAAGATTCAAAACAGGCGTCGACGCTTCTGATCAGCGGATGATCCGAAGGGATTAATGGCCGTTTCTTCAATTGAAACTCCTGCAGATTTTCGCGGATGATCTTTTCCGACTCACAATGGGTGGCAATCAACACTTCGCTTTCAGCAAAAAGCTTATCCAGAGTCAGATAATTATCTACCAGGAGGTTTCCGGTGGAGGACCCCATGAAAATTTTCAAGCCGCAAATGTTATTTTTCTTTTCGTTTGTGCGCAGGGCTTCCTCCGAATTATCGTTGGACGTCCCCATATAAAATGAATAATTCGCAAGGGAACTTTTGGCAGCGATGGCATATTTTTCTTCCAGCAAGTCCTGGGTGAATGCGGGAGGAATGGTATTGGGCATTTCCATAAAAGAAGTAACGCCACCTGCAACGGCCGCCCTGGATTCAGTAAATATCGTTGCCTTGTGGGTTAAGCCGGGTTCACGGAAATGCACCTGATCATCAATGCAACCTGGCAATAAATGCAGATTTTCTCCGTTGATTTCCTGCACAGGGAAAGGCGATGAAATCTGATTCCCTATTTTCTCAATCCGGCTGTTTCGGATGAGCAGATCACCGGTAAAGATGCGTCCTTCATTAACGATTGAAATATTCTTAATCAGGTAATTTTGCATATCTTGAATCAGAATCGGAACAACTTAATGATGCAATTTATTAAAACCGTTGCAAGGCTTGTCATAATTCTAATTCTTCCCTTTTGCGGCCACGCTCAATCCACCTATCTCCCCCAGGGATCCCAGTATGAACATTTTCTGGATCGAATAGGTGTCAAAATGCAGACTAATCCGGACCTGAATATTTTTACGGTTAAACCCCTTAGTCGTAAGGTAGCTGTAGGGATTACAGACTATGCCGATTCGCTTAGTAAGATTGGGGAAGCCTTCCACCTGGATAAGACGGATCAGGATAATGCCTATAGCCTGCAGATGAACAGCAGCGAATGGGTAAACGGAAGTCAGGAGTCTTTCTCAAGCAAACACCCGGTTTGGAATACCATTTACAAAACACAGGCAAATTTTCTGGAAGTAAATGAAAAAGATTTTTTTCTGGCCATCAATCCCGTATTGCAGTTTCAATATTCAAACCAAACGGGAAATCCGGAAACGGTATATCTAAATACCAAAGGGCTCACCTTCCGGGGTAAGATTGCGGATCATGTCGGGTTTTCGAGTTATATCACTGACAACCAGGAGAGGGGTCCGGATTATTTCACACAACGCGTATTTTTATCGCCACGGTATCCCGCTGTTCCCGGTGTAGGTTATTTTAAATACTTCAAGGGTTCGCAAACTGCGTTTGATTATTGGGATGTAAGGGGATCCATAGATGTTGATTTCTGGAAATATTTTACACTACAGTTTGGTTATGATAAAAATTTCATCGGTAACGGATACCGTACACTTTTTTTAAGTGATTATGCTTCACCGTATTTATTTCTAAAACTAGATCTGCGTATCTGGAAATTGAATTATACTAATATTCTTATGGAGTTGATCAGTCAGCACCATATTGGAGAGGACTATAATTATCCAAAAAAATATGCTGTAGTACATCACCTGAGTGTAAATGCAACTAAGTGGCTGAACTTGGGTATGTACGCAAATATCGCTTTTGGGGGTGTTGATCATTTTGAATTTTCTTACCTGAACCCGATTATATTTTTGCCCGCGGCGCAACAGGAAAACGGGAGTCCGGATAAAACAACGGTTGGGTTTGACTTCAAAGCCAATGTGGCACACGAGTTTCAATTCTATGGTCAGCTGCTTTTCAATGAATTTGTATGGAGCCAGATCAAGGATTATTCTGCTGGCTGGTGGGGAAACAAACAGGGACTACAACTCGGTTTTAAATATATGGACATATTAAAGGTGAAAAACCTGGACTTTCAGTTTGAATGGAATGTTATGCGTCCTTACACCTATACCCATAATGACACCGTAGCGAATTGGTCCAATTACAATCAATCGCTCGCCCATCCTTTCGGCGCTAACTTTTTCGAACTGATTGGTATTCTACGGTACCAGCCGGCGTACAAATGGAATATTGAATTAAAATATATTTATAATAAACAGGGGCTGGATTCTGCAGGTGAGAATTTTGGGAGTAATATACTGGCTGACTACAATACACGTCCAAGGGAATATGGTTTTTATATCGGATCTGGTATCCCGGCAATTGTAGTAAATACTTCGGCTTATCTTTCATATCAGGTATTACCCAATTTATTTCTTGAAGGCACCCTGATGTACCGGACATATACCGTAAATGACCCGGTCGCGGGTTCTACAAAAACAAGTTCCAAGATGTATACCCTGGGTATACGGCTGAATATGTTCCGCCGGCAATACGATTATTAAATCAGCCTTCAAAAATCAGCGAGAATACCACCATACGTGATTTCAATTTGTCGATGGTGCTGGAATAGATCAGGTTAGGATCCCGATGATGTACATTCATGATACCATTACTGAGTTTGATTTCAGGAGAAAGAATAAATACCGGGAAAAAAAACTGAAACCCGATTCCGGCTTCAATACTCCAGTCATACGGATTAAGCTTTACCAGGTCATCTGCTTTACGGGCAGTTGCATTGGAAGCCAGATCGTATTGATAATTAACGCCTCCTAATACATAAAATCTGAAATTTTCCATCCGGTCCGACATGAATTTTACCTGCAGCGGAAATCCGAGCAAAATGGATTCTACCTGCTTGGTAGCGGTAGTTTGTTTTCCCGAAGGAAAAGTAGTGCTATAAGTAAGGTTTTTATAGGAGAACATAAGTTCAGGGAAAACGATGCGGAATTCCCAGTGTTTGCTGATATTAAATGTATGCATTCCGGCCAGACCGAAACCGCCGGTATTTTCCGGATTCACATAGAGTATACTGTCATTTAAGAGCAGATTGGTATGCGGTGTTACCTGAAAGTGAGAATTGTTATAGATCAGGGCAATGCCCAGGTGGTAAAATTTATCATCTGTATTGGGCAGGTTGATTGCGTCCCGCATTTGGGCCTGGGCCTGGCTGAAAAAATTCAGGAAAATAACAACGGACAGGATCCGGATAAGTCCTTTGGTGCGTTTCCGTAAAAAGTATGAACTCATAAGTAACAGTCAATCAATAACTTATCGTTTTAAAAGGATTTATATCCGGTTTGAATCAAATTAACGACCAAAAAGCGGAATAATTGTCGCTAAAGGGAGTTATAACTTTCCCTTAATTTTTCTTTCGATCCACAGTAGATCGTGCAAATGCCCAGACTGAGTTTGATTAAATAGGTATCCTTAAATCCGGCTTTCTGCAGGATGCTAATGAAGGCCTTTCCTTCAGGAAATGCATTCACAGAATTATTCAGGTATTTATAGGCATCCAGGTTTCCTGAAACTATTTTTCCAATTCCCGGTGCGATTAGCCGGAGATAAATTTTATAGAAAGGAAGGAAGAGGCCGTTCCCGGGTTTTGAAAATTCCAGGATAACAAGGCGGCCTCCGGGTTTCAGAATCCGGTAAATTTCAGATAATCCCTTTTCAAGGTTTTGAAAATTTCTCACGCCAAAAGCAACCGTTGCCGCATAAAAAGAAGAATTGGAGAAATGTATATTTTCAGCATCTCCAGCCTGCAGACTGATCTTCCCTTTCAGATTTAATCTTTCTACTTTCTCTTTACCCAGGTTCAGCATGCCTTCAGAAATATCGATGCCGATCACTTTATCTGGTGATAATAATTTCATGAGCATGATGGGCATATCTGCTGTTCCTGTGGCCACATCCAAAATGGTTTTGGGTTTCAGTTCACTCAGTTCAAGAATGGCTTTTTTGCGCCATCGTTTATCTATGCCTCCGCTGAGAAAGCGATTGAGGAAATCGTACCGAAATGCGATTTTATCGAACATCTCGGCCACCTGTTGCTTTTTGGGAGCGGATGAATCTTTAAAGGGTACTATATTATCGTGTTGAAATTCCGTCATGGCCTGCAAAAATAACCTGTTCAGGACAGGATATTAAAAAAAACCGCAGCAAAGAGATTTTGCTACGGTTTTTCTAACGGCTCGATTTTTTATTTATCCCACCAGAGATGGTCTGTGAGTTCCACATTCGGAACATTATTTCCGTTGGTGGATATTTCAACGGAAGGATAATTAACCCTCCGAATAAAAGTTGGCAGATGGGAATCCACCGGAAGATTAAAACCAGGATAGGCATAATCCATCCTGCGCATATCATCCCATGTTACCGGCATTAAAAAACACCCGATGTATTTTTCCTTCATGATAAGGGCCAAAGTCAGATTTGCCGCCCCGACCGCAACAGAAGGAAGAGTAGTATACCGGTTGATGGAACTGTCTGCCAGGTTTAATTTTTTCATATTCGCGGTAATTCCATCCAGGTAAGCGGCATAGGCCTCTGGTTTATTACCTGACCTAAACTGGGCTTCTGACTCCATGAATTTTGCTTCTACATAAGTTGCTATTTGCAAGGGAGAACCGGGAATGGAATACCATTTATCCAGCATGAGATAGCATTCGCCGTGACTGGTTCCGGATCCGGTACGTCCTGCACCATTAACTGTCCCTTGATAGTCCCCCGATTCAGTCGGATCCGTGATCGCTGGAAGTCGGGGATCATAATTGCCGTAAATGGTTTCATTTGTAGCATTCACAAAATAGGCAGACAGCCAGCCATCAAGCAGCAGCACTGAATTGTTATAAGCTACCTGGACCCACGGACCGTTCCCATCAAATTGTGTTACCTGTGCGTCATCGTCATTGGAAGCATATGAATTCGCGAGGGCAGCTAATACAGCAGCGGGATCATAGTCCGTTTGTTTGCTAATTTCATTTAAGAGTCGGGCCTTTATAAGGTAGGCCGTTTTCACCCAGGCTGCATTGTTACCTCCATGAATAAAATCCGCACTGGCAGGAATCTGGCCATCCAGTGATGGATCACCCAAGGTTATTATGCTCCTGTCGAGCAGAGCCATACAGCTGTCATAAATGGCTTTTTGATCGTCATATTTGGGCAAAAAATTTGTGACGCCCTGAAAGGCTTCCGAATAAGGAATATCCCCCCAAAGATTAGTTGTAATGGACAGATTATAAGCGGTGAGGATATCGGCCACCGCAACATAGGCGTCCAGGTTTTTACTGATGGCTATCCCGCGCATTCTGTTCATATCTGTCATTGCATCGAAAATATAACTCCAGGTTGAAGATGCGTCAATGTCATTATAAGTATCCAGGTCACTTCCGGGTCCGGAGCTGGCTAGGTATTGAGCATAGTAGGAGGAAATATTGCTTATATCAAATGTTGTATAGGCTGTTGCATACGTACTATGTGCGAGCAATCCGGAAATGGGCGGTTCCGCTGCCCCGTTGGGATTTTCGTTGATATCCAGGTATTTGCTGCAACTGCCAAAAGCCAGTACCAGCATCATGAAAGCGGTGATTTTTTTGATTCCTTTTTTCATGGTATGAATTTAAAATGTAACATTTAAACTAAAGAGATAGCTTTTTAGTGCCGGATACGTAAAACCCGCCAGGCCATTGAGGTTGCTGTTAGCCGGCGATGAACTGGATTCCGGATCAAAGCCGACGTAATTGGTATGCATCCAGAGATTGATTCCCGTGAACCCGACACTGGCCGCTTTGATGAATGTTTTGTTCAGCCATTTTTGTTCGAGATTATAGGTGAGACTCAGGGTGCGTAATTTGATGAACGAAGCATCTTCTACAAAGTTTTCACTCGCGCCCCGGTATCGGTTCCGATAATATCCTGCACCATAATCCTTACCATCCGGTCCTATGCCCTGACCCAGGTATACCGGGTTGTTCACATTCGGCGTACCATCCTCATGAACACCCGTGAATGTAATGGACTGATTTCGGTTTTCGGTATATTTTGCGATGCCGAATGCCGCCATGAAATTGTTCAGCTGGTCATATTTCTGAACGTCGAAATGACCATCGAAAAGAAAATAGAGACTGAAATTTTTGTAGGTGAGGGTATTGGCAATACCGGCAATCCATTTCGGATAGGCATTTCCGAGAATCTTTTGGTTGGTTTCTGGTTCGAGTTCAGGAAAACCATCGTCGCCGATCAGCACAGGCAAACTTTTATTCACGTGCAGGGGATCTGTATCTGGTTTTGCATAATATCTGCTGATAGGTGTACCAAAAATATCCCCGACTGATTCACCCGGGATATATTTCATCGTAACACTGGAACGGGAATATCCAAACTGGGATCCGACAACAATTTCCTGAAGTCCCTGGTAAAGCGAAATGACTTCATTGGTATTGTGGGAGAAATTCAGCCCGATGGTCCAGTTGAAATTTCGGGTAAGCACCGGTTTTGCGTTAATGGTCACTTCAATTCCGCTGTTTTGAATTTCTCCGGCATTAAGGGTCAGACTGGTAAAACCGGAGGTGGGGCTTGTAGCAACCGGAATGATCTGGTCCTTACTGTTTGATTTATACCAGGTGAAATTCAATGCGATCCGATTGTCTATAAAACTCAAGTCCGTTCCCAGCTCAAATGTGGTTGTATATTCTGGTTTCAGGTTTGAAACACCCCCCCGGTTATCCAGTGTCCATTGTATCTGACCATTAATAGGTTGTGTGGGATTATTCGGATCGTTTTGCATGGGAATATATACCGTGCTGGTGCTATAAGGCGCCGCATCCTTACCAATACCTGCCAGGGAAGTTCTTAGCTTTCCATAAGTGAGCCATTTCGGTAATTTGTTTATATTCTGGGTGAATATCCATCCCAGACTTGCCGAACTATAAAAGAAGGACCTGTTTGCCGCTTCCAGGGTTGAAGTCCAGTCATTTCTGCCAGTTACAGACAGATACAAAAACTGATCATAGTTTACAGCGAGCTCTCCATATAGTCCGACAATTCTGTACTGTGTTAACGAATTGGTGGCTGTAGTTATTTTTTTGGCATTGGACAGCAGGAAAAGATTGTACACGTCCAAGGTGTCTCCGCGTGTACTAACTGTTTCCGTTTGTTGGTCAAGGAGGTCATTTCCAAGGCGCAGGGTTGTCTGAAATTTTCCAAAACTATGATCGAAGGTTAGTAACAGGTTGGAATTAACAGAGCGGTTATTAATATTGTATTTACCTACGAATCCATAAGCATTGTCTTCATCAACCACTTCCCCGGGCAGTCCCTGAGGACCGGGCGCAGTGGCTGTTCGGTTGTCAGAAAACTGATCTATCCCGAAACGATAGGTGGCAGAAAACCATGGCAGCGGTTTATAAGTTGCAAATCCGCTGGTGATGGTATGATAAACATCGGATATAAACTGATTGGTTTTTGCTTTATACCATGCATTTCCATTGTAAGCCGGGTATTGTTTCTCTGTACCATCCGGATTGATATAATCCCGCACATCCCAACGTGGTGCCCAATAGCTCATTTCTTCATTGAAACGGTCAGCATCAAAGAAGTTCCCGTTCGTATGGGTAAATAAAACATCGGCTCCTGCACTCAGCTGATCACTGAAGATCCATCTTCCACTCAGTCTGGTAGAAATATTTTTATAGTAAGTAAATGGCAATACCCCGTTTTGATCGAAATAGGAAATGGAGCCGGACAGGGACGCTTTATCATTTCCTCCCTGCAGCGATAAGGTATTACGGAACTGATTGCCGGTTACGTATGCGTGTTTGTATTGATCAAATAATTTATCGGGATGTGTCGGATCAATAAGCTTTGCATCGGGAATGGTGGGTCCCCAGTCAGGCCAGAAACTATCCGGAGTATATTCCCCCGCATATCCCTGGGTGTAAGTACCCTGTACTTCAGGAAATTTATCCCCCTGATCAATACTGTAGCTCGCATTGTAATTTACGACCAGTTTTCCTGCCTTGGCATATTTGGTGGTAATCACGATTACCCCATTTGCACCACGCAAACCGTATAAGGCTGTTGCTGCGCCACCCCTGAGGATATTTACACTTTCGATATCATCAGGATTGATATCAGAAACCCGGTTTGCCATTTGTACACCCCTGGCACCGGTGGTTCCAAGGGTCATCGTGGCGGAGCCGTTATCTACCGGAATACCATCCACAACATATAATGGCTCGTTTGATTTACCAGGGTTCAATGAATTTACTCCCCGGATTACCACGCTCACTCCCTGACCCGGACCGCCTCCCGCACTTGAGATGGTCATTCCGGCTACTCTTCCCTGAAGCGAGTTTAGAAAATTATTCTGATGCGCCTGGGTCAGTTCCTTGGCACTGATTTCCTGGGAAGAGTATCCCAGGCTCCTGACAGACCTGGAAATGCCCAGGGCCGTTACAACTACATCACTGAGGTTATTGGCGGATAATTTTAACTGGAAATAAACTTCCGCATTACCATTTTCTGCCAGCACTACTTCCTGGGATTCCATAACGTATCCCACGGCAGAAACATGTACATGATATTTTCCGGCTTTCAGTCCGTTTATGGTAAAGGAACCGTTTACATCTGCTGCCACGCCATTGACATGGTTCTCCACGGAAACTGAAGCACCTGCAATGGGTTCCCCTTTTTCATTGGTGACCTTTCCACGGATTCCGCCTTCATAATCCAAAACAGAAAGGTCTGTCTGCACCAGCTTGGGAGCATTAATCTGGATAACATTTTTCTTAATGATGATATTATTTTCAAGCTGCTGATACCCAAGGTCAGTCCCGGCCAGTAAATCTTTTAATAATTTTTCAACTGAAATCCCTGGGGAACTATAATTAATATCCACATACCGGAGAACGTCGCTTGTTTTAAACGAAAAGTATAACTGTGTTACGGTCTCGATTTTTTGGAAAGCCTGTTTTAAACTGGCATGGGTAATTTCAAAAGGAATAATAGTTTTGCGGAGATCCTGTATAGGAGCCCTGGCAAAAAGAAATAAACTACTGAGTAATAGTCCGGGTAGCATAAAGGTGATTTTCATAACCCCGGATTTGTTGGTTTTCCGCATACAGTTTATTTTTTCGGTTACTGAATAAAATAGGTTCCGTTTCGATCTGATACCTGCGTATCTGTTAGTTTACAAAGAATTTCCAGTGCCTGGCCAATGCCCAGCTCCCTCCGAAACCGGGTGGTCACCTGTACATTGATCATATTCACGTTCATCAGCTGGATATTTACATTATATACTCTTTGCAGGTCGGCAATGATTTCGCCCATTTTTTCATCATCATAAACCATATTACCCTGTTGCCACTCCGCAATAGAATTTGTACTACTCACTCTTTGAGGTTTTTCTGATTCTTTCTGGCTAACTTTAATTTCCTGGTTCCTTAATAACAGGGCCAGTTGCTGATTACCGCGGCTTACTTTTACTTTTCCACGGCTCACCGATACTTTAATATTGGACCGGTCAGCGTAAGCATTAATATTGAATGCAGTACCAAGAACGGTTGTCAGTATCTGTCCGGTATGGATTATAAACGGATGCTCCGCTGCATGTTTCACATCAAAATAAGCTTCACCTGATAAACTGACTTCGCGAATTGTTTTATCGAAATGATCCGGGTATTCCAGTGTGCTTCCGGCATTTAACCAAACCTGGGTGCTGTCTGGCAGCAAAATGTATTTGTATTCGGCTCTTTCTGTGCTTGTCTTTTTCAAACCGGTCTGATTGGAAGAATCAATAGGGTGAAAATGAAAACTGGTAAAAAATGAGCCTGTTATGGTCATAATTATTAAAACAATAGCAAAAGCTGCCGCCCACCGGCGGTTCGGTCTTCTTTTTTTCCCGGGAAGAATAAATGGCTTTTCCGATCCCGGTATTATGAGATCTCCCGACTGGTTTACATATGTATCTGAACCTATTTGCATTGATTCAAAGGTTTCTTTTAAGATCTGCCTGAGCGATTCGTCTTGGTCCGACCGGCGAATACAATCAAAAAATTCGTTCAGTTCTTCGACAGAACAGGTATTTAATAAATATTTCCTGAAAAGGTATTTGATTCTTTTATCCATATGCTCCGCAATCCCTGTTTAGACGAAGCTGAAAGGAAATGTTCCTATCCGGTAAAAATCTTTTAGAAGAAACGAAGACTCTTCAGGCAGTCGCGTAATTGGTGGAGGGCCGAGGAAATCTGATTTTTGACAGTATGCCTGGAAATCCGGAGGTTTTGTGCAATTTGCTCATAGCTGAGATCCTCTTCCCGGTTGAGCTTGTATATTATTCTTCGCTGTTCGGGTAACTGATTTATAGCATCCGAAATAAACCGGGATGATTCTTTTTCTGTCAGTTTCAATTCCGTCTCATTGATCTGGTCCCGTATGTTATTCCAGGTTTTTTGTATCAGGCGTTTTTGGGAAGCTGTTTTACGAAGGTGGTCTATCAGTTTATTTTCAGTAACCCGGTATAACCAGGCACTGATATTATCAATTTTGGGAAGCTCATCTCTGTGTTCCCAGAGTTTTAGAAAAACATCCTGAACCACGTCCTTGGCTATTTGCTCGCATTTGGTAACACGGAATGCAAAGACCTGAAGTGTGTATTCATATTCATTTACCAGGCGGGCAAATTCAATTTCTATACCATCCCTTTGGCCGGAATAGCTCATGAACGGTTGTTTTGATTTAACTAATTTAATAAAAATATAAATTGAGAGAATATATTTTTTGTCACATATTTCATATTACGGCCGGAAGCTCATGAAACCATACCTTGCAGTATGGAGATCCGTTCAGCGAAATATGTGATCAGCAGCCCTTCATATCAAACCTGTCCCGTCACTGATTTGCCGGAATATGCTTTTATCGGCAGAAGTAATGTGGGGAAGTCATCCCTGATCAATATGATTACCGATATAGATAAACTGGCCAAGACTTCTGCGGCTCCCGGAAAAACACAACTTATCAATCATTTTACGATTGAAACAATAGATGAAAAAAAGGGTGTAACCAAATGGTGGCTGGTTGATCTGCCAGGCTACGGATTCGCAAAAGTATCCATTGCACAACGTCATAAATGGGAAACGATGATCGAAGACTTTCTGAGAAAAAGGCAAACCCTGGCCCATGTGTTTTTGCTGATTGACAGTCGCCATGAACCGCAGAAGCTGGATCTTGAATTTGCGAATAAGCTGGGGAAATGGGAAATTCCTTTTACCCTGATCTTTACCAAATCTGATAAAGAGAACCAGCGGACTGTATCAGACAATGTAAAAAGATTCCTTCAGAGAATGCGTGAATCCTGGCAGTTCCTGCCTGCGCATTATATTACAAGTGCAGAAAAAAAACTGGGCAGAAGGGATATACTCCGGCTTATCGGGGAGATGAATGATGACTGGAAGAAAACGTCTGCCGGATAGTTAGTTCACAACTTTGTTTGCGCAGCTGCTGCTGGCAAAGGCTTCCGGTTTGGCTTTGAATGCGAAACCCATGCCCAGTATGTATCCCATGGCTTCTTTTAATGCATCGTTGCTCTTGAAATGTGGGTTGGTATTAATATCTGCGTGCACTTCCATATCCACGTTATATTCTGTGAACAATGGACAAAGTTCATAAGCGATTTCAATACTTTTTGCCACTTCAACCAGCATACGTTCTTTGATGCTGTACCGTGTTTTGGTTTTTTCATTATGGATAAACATGAAGCCTCCGTGGCCTTCCCGTAAAAAAACGATAACTGTCGCAAATTCTGTTTCGGCTCCTTTTACCTGGGAGTCGGTTCCGATGCAAACTTTCAGATGAAATCCGTTTTTTGTTTCCCGCCGGATGGCGTTTTCTACTTCGCGGGCAATAGGCAGTTCAATGAGATCGCCATTAAATTTTCGCCAAAGCATATGTTATTCCGTTTTTCGAATGTAACGAAAAAACATGTCAGCAAAAAAAATATATATGTTACTATTGAAATATCTTTTGGGAACCTGATCTGGAATCCCCGGACCATTGCAGCACAAGAACACCTGTAGATGTAGAGCTGGTACGGATTTCATTGTACCCGGTTTTGAGTACTCCCTGCGTGAGTAAGCGCCCGCCGATGTCAAAAATCCGGTAGCTATAGTTGCCTGAACTGCTCAGTTCCAGGGTGCCGGGCTCCTGTCTTTCTACTTTTACCATGTTTTCCGGGTTTTCTTCTCCGTCCGGATTTTTCCGGTATCCGATATTGTTAGGTGTTCCGGCGATGATTGCCGTATCATTTTGGGTAATTGACGCGCCGGTTGACGGATGCCCGTTTTTCCAGCCGGCTTGTTTGTAGAATGGGATGCCCATCAGGGGTGCCTGGCTCGAAAATATATTGTTTTCCCCACCGCTGAGTTCGGAAATCATGATTCCATAAGAATCATAAACACTCTGGTGTTGCAAACCCAGTGTATGGCCAATTTGATGCGTGGCTGCAGCCGCAATAAAAGCAGGATTGTCTGTTACCGCATTCGTAAATACCCAAGCGGGAGTATCATCTCCCCATACAAAAGAACCGATAGCTGAAAGCCCACTCACTGGTCCATACCAGTTCCCATCCGGGGTAATAATGATTCTGACGCGTTGGTGAAGGGGTGCCCGGTCATAAACTGCGGGGTCCGTGGTAATATTCAGATTGAACAGGGTGAAATGTTCAGCTATTAGTTTATGTATCCAGGTAATGGAAGCAGCGCTTAGTCCCGAAGGTGCTGCTGTAATTACACCGTTTTCATTCCAGATTGTTCCGTCTATTTCCGCACCGTCAAAATCAAGATAAACGGTTGCAGCTGCTGCCGAATAACTATTAAGAACGGGGGTCTGAGCAATTGATTTCAGCTGCAAAAATATCAGAAGGCAAGGGAGAATATGTTTGATAATTATTTTCATTCTGACAGAAGATAACGTTGTTGCGTTTCCATGAAATAATAGTGCTGGTCTTTCTCCATCAGCATCATTCCATTTGGCTCATGCAATTTGAGTAAACGACCCGTATAATAAATTTTTCCGTGTAAGTCAATAAACCGGGTGATGTTCAGCATGCCGCCCGTTTGGCTATATACCTTAATCAGTAAAGAGATTCCGGAATTTCCGTGAAATGTTTTATTTAATATTTTTCCGTCCAGATGAAAACCTGTGCCCAGTTCCACGGAAATATTATCGGTTAACCCGAACAAGGACTCCAGTGCCTGGTCGGTCAGTAATATTTTTTTGGAAAAAGGGAGGTCTGGTGCAGGCGCTGTTTTCTGTGCAGAAGACATCATGCTTAAAAGCAAAAGAATGCCGCTTAAAATCGTTTTCAGGGTGTTCATGGGTAGGGAGCAACATCGGGTATTGCTCCTTTAAAAACGTATTTATTACCCGCTAATTGTTCCTAAAATGGGAAAAACGAAGGCTAACACCGAATATGGTAGTAGGGATTATGGCGGTCGGTAAATAGGGGTTTTATGAAACACCCGAGGAAAAAGAGTGCAAAATTGAAATAGTCGAATAAGTTAAATTCTCTAACTCCCATTTTCACACAATATCAGTACTGTCCCGTACCCAGCAAAACCAGGGTACATGCTTCCATCACCTGAACTCCTTGTTCAGTAAGTATTTTTTCAAATTCGGGATTTTCAGCTCCGGGATTGAAAATTACCCGGCGTGGATGTTGTTCAAGTACAAAATCATAGTAGGATTTCTGGTTCTTCGGATTCAGGTACACCGTAACTGTATCCAGGTCCTGGATTGGAGCCGTATCTTGTTGAACCGGAATATCTTCCACCATCGCGGTTCTTTTCCCGAAAGCCACTACCGGATGATTATGTTCCCTGAGTTTGTGTATGGCCAGAAAACTATATCGTGCCGGATTATCGGAAGCCCCTAGGACAAGTGTTTTTTTGGAAATGGGAGGCATGTTAAACTAACAAGGAAATGGATGAATAGTTTGAATATAACTGAAGTGAATTTGCCACTATTGTACTTTCAGTTTGAAATTGATCGGCATGAGTTTATAGCTTTTCTTTGGCTCGCCATGCTCAATGGAAGGATTCCATTTACCGGAGTTTTTAATAACCCGGAGGGATTCCTGATCCAGAGAATATTCTACTGACCTGATGAGATAAGGGTCGGTAACCATACCGGTTGTATCCACGACAAAATAAATTTTCACCTGTCCCTCAATCTCTTTGTTCAAAGCGCGTTCCGGGTAGGTAAGACTATGCCCGAGATAATAATTCCAGCGTTTGATACCTCCGGGATATTCCGACTCGGTGCCGGCAGTATCCTTGTCTTTATTGCTCAGGGTGTCTGTTAAGAGATTAATTTTTTTCACCAGGCTGTCTTCGACATAGTCATATTGCATAAAAAAGATCACGCTGTCTTCCGTTATGGCCTTGAACTTATAAAAAGTTCCATTTCTCTTCCCGTGATCAAATATGGCCAGGGAGTCAATGTTGCCTGTTTTGTTAAATAGTAAAGACCTCCCGTTTAAGATCGTTCCGTCATGATCAGAAAAAGACTGTGATTTGATCAATGGGCCCCAGGAATAATAGTAATCCCATTGCCAGTTATTATCTTCTTTTTCATGGATCCATAAAATATACTTTGAGGAATCCAGGGAAGTAGTATTCATTTTCGCATCCAATGCATAAAAGGAGTTTTTATCCTGGGCATAAGAACAAAGAGAATAAAGGTTAAAGCAGATGAAAAGAAATCGATTCATTCGCCAATATAAAAATTTCCACTGAAACTTTAAATTCCATGCTCCCATATCAAATACTTACTCATTTGTTTAAAATCTCTCCCCATGTGTCTTCCGTATGAGTGCACGGATCACAGAAGGGAAAGGTTTCATCGTGTTGATGAGCAGGCCCGACCAAAAAGCATTCCCAAAAAAACGTTGAATGAGTCTTCCGGTTTTGAGCCTGTTGCCAAAGAGTCGTCTCCATTTTTGCTGATAGGTGCTTTCCATGGCAGCACGGGTAATCTGGTTATTCAGGAAACCTGAAATGGATGCCGCGGCAATCTTGGACGCATGCAGGGCCATACTCATTCCATTCCCGCAAAGCGGGGCAATCATACCAGCCGCATCTCCTATGCAAAGCACATGATTTTCAATCTGTGTTTTTTTGGAAAAACTGATTTTTGCAATCGTGATGGGTTCATCAAATAATATCTCTGATTCTTCCAGGAGTTTCCGGAGTTCGGGGTTCTGTTTGAGAATATTTTCTTCCATTTCCGGGATTGACTGGTGATTATCTTTCAGGTTTCCGGATCTGGTAAGGTAACACAAACAAGACTTCCCTTCTTCTATCCTGGATATTCCGCAGTAACCGCCGGGGAAATTATGCAGGGAAATCTGTTGCGCGGGCTGGGAGGTTTTTACGTGATATTTCACTCCGATATAGTTCTGATCTTCTTTCTCAAGTAAAAATCTGCGTTTCCACTTTACGTCCAGATTTGATTTCTTGCCAAAGCAGGCACAGGCAACCAGTGCAGTAAACAATCCAATATTCGTCTGAATCAGGTGGCTTGTATTTTCAAAACGGATGTCATGCACTTTCGTATTTTCATATAGCTGCACACCTTCTTTTTTTGCTATTTCCGCCAGGGAAGCATCCAGTTTATATCGACTGATGCCGAAACCTCCCAGGGGCAGTTTTGCAATTACCGATTCTCCATTTGATGCAGTAAGACAAACCTGGTCAATAACCGGAAGATTCCATTTTTCCAATGGCAGGCCCAGGCTGGTTAAAAAATCCCAGCTCTCCATACTGATATATTCACCACATACTTTATGGAAAGGAAATGATTCTTTTTCGAACAGGCATACCTGGAAGCCTTTTTTTGCAAGTTGTATGGAAAGGGATAACCCGGCGAGACCGCCGCCTGCAATGGCAATATCATATTTCCGGTTTGTGTTCACGAGCGAACAATTACTAACCACCTGTAGGCCCACTTCCACTGTATGGAATAGTTAGCGATACCTGCTTTTTTTAATATTTCTTCCAACTCCTTTTTTTTAAAACCCCGAAGTACAGATAACGGGGCATCGTTTTTCACAAGATAAGATTTAGAAAAAAGGGAAGTGAGGATCCGGATAGAATAGTAGGCAAAAGGATGCCTGTGGAGATCATTTATAAAAAAACCGTATCGACTGTTGTTGCGCATCCAGCGAAACATCTGAATCAGTTCCGCTTCCTTGAAATGATGGCAGAACAGGGAACAGAAAATGATATCAGGCTTGGAGGCGAACATACATTTTTTATAGTCACTGATCATAAACCGGATTGGTTTTTTCCAGTCCTTCTTTCGGGCCACTTCAATACAGTCTGCATTGATATCTATACCGGTAAAGGAAAGGCCTTCAAACTTTTTTCCAGCCCGAATCTCAATACATTTCATATTATCTCCCCCGCCACAGCCGATTTCACAAACATGGATATCCTGTGTTTTTTTTGCCAGCTTCAGAAATCCATTCCAGGTAATATCGAACCCACCCAGCTTTTGATTGATGATTGCCAGTTCAAACAGATTCCGCTGGATATCTGCAGCAGGGATATCAGACTGGTCCAATAGTTCAGGATCGCTGGCGCGAATGGAAAAATTCATATCCGGTAAAATTTTTCTAAAACAAGCTACCAGATTTCAGGCTGGGACCCAACGATAAACGTTTCCATCGTCAGGCCCGGCCCGAAAGCAGCGCCAAAAACCTTATGCTTCCCGGTTTGATCCAGGGAATCCAAGATATTTTTTAATACGAACAATATTGTCGGGGACGACATATTTCCATAGTTCCGGAGAACCTGGTAAGAGGCGTTAAGGTTTTCTTTTGGCAGTGAAAGACTTTTTTCTATGGACTCCAGAATCTTTCTTCCACCTGGATGAATGGCCCAGTGCGTAATCTGATCCCGTTTAATATTATGTTTTTTCAGGGCCTGGGAAACCAGCTTTTCAAAATCTGCTTCAATAAGGGAAGGTACATACCCACTCAGTGTCATAGCAAATCCTGTGGAAGATAATGCCCAGGACATATCCTGCTTGCCTTTCAGGCATCACTTCACCATAAAATCCCAGCAGCGGAAAACCCTTGGTTTTATCCTGGTCACCGGTTATCAGGATGGCCGCTGAACCGTCGCCAAAAAGCAGACTGGACGTAATGTTATCGGTAGTGGCCGCCTGTTGAAAATGAAGCGTACATAGTTCCGTACACACAACCAGTACCTTTGCGGCAGGATCTGCCTGACAAATAATGTCTGCAAGTTTAATGGCATGGATCGCGGCATAACAGCCCATAAAATTTACTGAAGTCCGAAAAATATTTTTTGGCAGACCGAGCAATTCCATCAGTTGCAAATCAAGACCCGGCGCACTTAAACCGGTACAGGTTACAGTTATCAGGTGCGTTATGGAACCCAGCCCTTCCGGGTTATCGATACAGTTCCGGATGGCAACGGAAGACAGGTCCGCGGCATAACGGTTAAAAACCTTCATTCTTTCTTCTATGGAAGGAAAGGGTTCGATGTTTTCCGTCGGCGGGTAAAAAGTCCAATTTGCGGGCGGCTGGCTATAATCGCCTAAAACAGAGATACCGATGAGAAATGCCGCTCTTATGATAGAGGTACTTAAGCGTACGTCTTTCCTTCTCATTGAAGGCGTATATACGACTCATGAACAGCAGTATTTCATCCTGCTCGTGTTTGAACCGGGGAACAGCCGTGCCAATAGATTTTATCTGACTCAATCGATCAACTTGATTGGTTATAGATAGTTCATCATAAATACAAGAATAAAGCCAAGGCTGGTACATCCGGATGCAATGAAATTCATGCGCATAGTATGCATGAAATCCGCTTTTGCAGGATTTTGCCACACCTGCCTTACCCACACTATAAAGTATACGAGAATGGGGAGCATACAGGTTGATAAAACGAGAAATTCTTTTATTTCCAGCGACACGATGAAGAAAACAGCCAATCCCGTAAAGGCCAGTACATACATGATCCCGCTAAAGATAAAAGTACCCCGAATGCCAAGTTGGGCACTGATCGTTTTAACACCATCTTTTGCATCTGCATCATGCTGGTATACTTGAGTAAGTGGGTAGGATCCGCCAATCAGCAGGGATACAGAAAGCAAACCCAAAACAGGGACATGCAAGGAAAGATCCGGATGGGAACCATGCCAGACCATAAAAAAAATCAGGGCTCCCTGACAAACTACAACCGTCAGATAGCCTGGCAAAGGATATTTTTTCAATCGGATGGATCTCGCACTATAAGCCCTGGAAGCCAGAATATATATCCCGGTTGCTATCGGTAAATGGCAGGCTAATGAAAAATGCCATGGCGATTGCCAGGATATCCATTAGAATGGTCGCCCACCATAACTGGCGGGTTGGCTGCAAAGGCTTTTTCAATCCGCCAATACTTTCTTCATCCCGGTCCATATAACTATTAAACCCGTTGCTGGAAGGGTAGATCAGTAAATGAATAACTAAGAAAATCAAAACAACGCGACCAATATTCGGATTTACCACCTGGCTCAGTGCAAACCAATATACCGGCATAAGGAAAAAAGAAAAATGAAAACGAAGCAGTTGAATCGTGGATCGCTGAATGATCATGAAATTTACGATTGTGTATGCCCGCCCGGTTATCATCTTTTTTGATGAATACCTTGGTTGCAGGCTGGACTTTTAATGAGGCACTAACGGAGACCAGTACCTCAAACAAGACAGCCGGCAATGCTTTCCCTGGTGAGTTAATTCTTTATCCGGATGGTAACTTAAACCAGCATGCGCAGAGGCTCCTCCAGGAGCCCTTTTAGCGTTTGAAGAAAGGCGGCACCTGTGGCGCCATCTACTACCCGGTGATCGCAGGTCATCGTAAGTTTCATCACATTACCGGGCACGATGGCTCCGTTTTTAACAACCGGAATCTGCTGAATGGAGCTGATCGCCAGAATACATGCATCCGGCGGATTAATGATCGCCGTAAATTCATCCATTCCAAACATGCCCAGGTTGGAAATGGTAAATGTGCTTCCTTCCCAATCCGCAGGCTGTAATTTTTTACTCTTTGCTTTTGCAGCAAACTCTTTCACTTCAGTGGAAATCTGGGACAATGACTTCGTATCCGCAAAACGGACCACGGGAACCAGCAGGCCATCTTCCACAGCAACTGCCACACCGATATTCACATGGTGATTAATGCGAATTTTATCCCCCATCCAGCTGCTGTTCACGGCCGGATGTTTTTTCAGTGCCAGGGCTGTAGCCTTCAGCACGAAATCGTTGAAAGATATTTTTACCGGAGAAGTTTCATTGATTTTGCCACGGCTGGCTACTGCCTGATCCATATCTATCTGTATGGTCAGATAAAATTCCGGTGCAGTGAATTTGGCTTCCGATAGACGTTTGGCAATAACCTTACGCATTTGGGATACAGGAACATCCTCATAACTTACCTGACCGGATGTTTGCGTCGTGGAAACAGTTCCTGGCTTGGAAGATGAGGCCGCAGGGACAGTCGCGCCCGGTTTAAATTCAGCCACATCTTTTTTTACGATACGACCAAAATCACCACTTCCATGCAGCTGGGAAAGGTCGATTCCTTTTTCGGAAGCCAGTTTTTTTGCAAGGGGAGATGCCTTGATGCGGCCGTCTCCGTTCAGTGAATGGGATTCAGTTGGTGTCGGTCCGGATCCGGATTTCAAAGACGTGGGCTCTGCTGCCTGTTCTTTGGCAGGAGCTGGTGCTGTGGTCCCTTTATTTTTCGAAGCATCCACGATTTGCTTAACATTCACTTTTCCTTCATCACCAATAATAGCCAGCAGATCGTTTACCGCAATCTTCTGTCCTTTTTCTGCACCGGTATATAATAATTTTCCTTCTTTATAACTTTCCAGTTCCATCGTTGCTTTATCTGTTTCGATATCCGCCAGGATATCCCCTTTCTTCACCACGTCCCCTACTTTTTTATGCCAGGCGGCAATTACGCCTTCCGTCATGGTATCGCTTAATCTGGGCATCAGGATCACTTCCTGCATAGTTGATAAATCGAGACCTTGAGTTGCTGAAGGCTGATTGTTTGAGGTAGAAGGTTGTTCCGGTTTGGTAGCTATGGGAGCAGGAGCTGCGGAGGCTGATGCCGGAGCAGGTTGGGTAGCACCGCCTTTAACGAGGGAGCTGATGTCTTCACCAGGTTTACCGATAATAGCCAGCAGATCATTCACCTGGATTTTACCACCTTTGGCAGTTCCGGTAAACAAAAGCGTACCGTCTTTATAACTCTCCAGATCCATGGTTGCTTTGTCTGTCTCCACTTCAGCGAGCAGGTCGCCTTTTTTTACATTATCCCCTACTTTTTTATGCCAGGCAGCGATCACCCCTTCCGTCATGGTATCACTAAGTCTCGGCATTAAAATAACTTCTGCCATAATACAGGATAGTTTTAATTTTTAGAACCTCGAAATTAAGGCAAAAACGTGAAATGATGGTTCTGTGCAAGGTATCAAACTTGCTGCAGTGAAGGTATTTCTTTTACATTTCCCGTCCGTTTGAGAACTCCCCAGTGTTGCAATTCCCCCTTTATAGCTCTCCGGAAGGATTTGAACAATACATACCAGAGAAGCCAGCGCCAGACCAGGCGCTGTGGAATCAGCCAGATCAGTTTACTGAGTTTCTCCTTTTCAAAACTGAAAGCAAGAACAGCGACGCCAAGATCTACCAGTAAAAAAATCAAGTAATATTTGCCGATTCTGGCGGTATTGCCAAACCGTATGCCAATCAGCATGATGAGATCCGCCAAAGGGATGATACTTGGAATAATATATTGAAAAAGTAGGATATTGGGTAAAGCTATCCAGCCCAGCGCGATATTCCGGCTGCTGAATAACATATCCCTGTTTTTCCAGAAAGTCTGCATCACGCCGAAACTCCAGCGGAACCGTTGTTTGATGAACATTTTTACGGTTTCGGGCGCTTCCGTCATGGCGATTGCATTGTTTTCATTTTCCACAATATAATTGCAACGGAGCATCCGGATCGTCAGGTCACAGTCTTCTGCCAGGGTATCGGTTGTAAATCCGCCTGCTTCCTCAATGGCTGTTTTTCGGAACGCTCCAATAGCGCCTGGAACAACTGTAATTGCATTTACATAGGCGAAGGCTTTGCGGTCGAAATTCTGGCTGCTTATATATTCTATGGATTGCCATTTGGTGATCCAGTTAACCGTATTGCCCACTTTGACATTCCCGGCTACTGCGCCCAGTTTCTTCCCGTCATGTGGAATACGATCGCCAAAATGCATCATCAGTTTGGATACGGCATCCGGCAATAATTTGGTATCCGCATCGATGCAAATAACATAGTCTGCATCAGACTGATGAATCCCGAAATTAAGGGCGGAAGCCTTTCCCCCGTTGGGTTTTGTGAAAACCTGTACCCGTGAATTTCCTTCAAATGCAAGGCTGACTTTGTTGAATGTCTCATCTTTACTGCCATCGTCCACAAAAATAATTTCGTAATGGGGATAATCGGTTCGCAGCAGATTTTCGAGGGAACTAACAGCGTTTATTTCTTCATTGTAAGCCGGAACGATGATACTTACTTTCGGAGCGCCGGTTCCATCCGGTGTCCAGAAGGCCTTTAATCCCCATTTCTTTTCCCACCTGTGTTGTTTGCTCGCCAGGAATGACATGGAAAGGATCCGGGCAAGCGATAAAATAATGAAAACGATGAACACGGAAGTGAGGATATGACTGCCGAGATAAGCAGACATAGCCAGAAAATAATTTAACTGCAGCAGGTAATATCCGCTTCCTTTTGGGACCGGGGGCATCAGGTCGTCTTTTTTCTTGCCAAGCAAATCTGCAATCGTAGTAAATGTATATCCCCGTTCCTTAAAATAATGTATAATTCGGGGAAGGGCGTCGACCGTTGCCTGACGGCTTTCTCCTCCGGCATCGTGCAAAAGAATGATATTTCCGCTCAGGTTTTGGTCGGTCATGTTTTGTTTGCGGGCAATCACCCTGGCAACGATGGAATCTGTAAGTGTGCCTGGTTCCCAGTCCAGCGGGTCAATGGACTCTCCGATATCCAGGTAATTTTTTTCCCTGGCTATGGCAACCGGGATGAGCTCTTCTGCTTTAACCGGTTCAAAATCCGCGTTAAACGGGGCACGGAATAAAACAGTGGAATGCCCCGTGATTGCTTCAATCAGTAATCTGGTGGCATCCATTTCTATGATCGCGCGCTTCTTGCTTACCTTGGCAATATTCGGATGGGTAAAAGTATGATTACCGATTTCATGTCCTTCCCGGAAAATTCTTTTTACGATCGGGATATTATTTTCTGCATTAATACCAACTATGAAAAAAGCAGCTGGTACATGTTCCCGACTTAAAATATCCAGGATTTGCGGGGTATAAATTGGGTCAGGGCCGTCGTCAAAAGTAAGTACCAGCTTTTTCTTGTCCTTGGTTCCGTATTTTCTGGCTAGCCATTTAGACGGAAGGCTGTCATAAGATTCTTCAGAGATCAGGAACTCGGCAGTATCCAGTTCAGGGGTTATTTTTCCAGAGCTCGGTCCGCCGATCACATCGAGCACTTCCCCTTCCCCGGAATAATCCGGTTTTTCATCAGTTACCATGGTTCTTACTGTAGTGAACAGGTGAAAATCAAAGTTGCGCAGGCTGTCTTTACTCATATCATGGTCATAAAAATCCCACATACGGGAATCTTCGTTACCCAGCCGCCAGAGTGCTACCCCGGCGAGTCCCGATTCAACCGCAAACCGCATAGAGTTGAAGCTGGTGGCGGCATCGGTGAACTGCACTTTATGAGGTGCCCCGTCATCGCCATCGTAAGAAAAATGCAGGTTATAGGACTCGTTATCAAAAATAATTTTTCCGTCAAAACTGCGTGCCAGGGTAAGGGCATCCTGGTAACTGATCGGTTTAACGGAATCAACCTTATCCTGATCATTATTCAACTGCCAGTCGTACCCAAATCCGGCGATGGCCAATATGAGTTTGTCTGCCGGTATTTTTTTTATGGTTTCATCCACAGCGCCTTCGATCCATCGCTGATGAGCAATGGGTCCGGGTCCCGTGCCGTCGGAGAACTGATCGTATGCCATCAGGATAACATAATCATTATACCTGGAGAGCTCTTCGAAATTATAATCCATATTGAAAGGCTGAACATCCTGGGATACCAACAATCCCTTCGCATGCATTTTTTCATAGAGGGATTTTTGAAACTGAACCAGCACCTCGTTCTTTTTTTCCTGAAGGTCTTCAAAGTCGATATTGATCCCGTCCAGCTTATACAATTCCAGGTACTTTATAATATCATTGATCAGCCGGTCTCTTTTTTTGGTATCATTCAGGATCCGATGAACTACTTCTCCATGGAAAACACCACCGATATTATTTGTCAGTAGTGGAAGCACTTTTACACCGGATTTATTCATTACTTCCAGTGCCTTTTGATCAACCTGCTCCTTCTGTTTGATCTTAGTGGTCAGGGTGTCCGCATTTCCGTCCAGAAAAAACCATTCCGGAAGAACCATGTTCAGCCTGGAAATATTTTGTTCCAGAGAGGTAAAGGAGGCTGGTGACCAGTTTACATAAAATCCGGCCCGTACACCGGCGGAGAATTTTTTAAAGGAATAAAAGCTCGAATCTGCCTGAACAATCACTCCATTTTTTTTCTTAAATCGCCTGGGTATGGGATATCCCCCAGCCTTATAAGCAACTTTTTCATTAATGAATTTCCGAAATCCCCCGTATTGTTTGCCGATTTTACTTTTATTAAATAACCAGCTGGAGCTGTCCAGCAGAGCTTCTTTTTCTGTTGCTCCGAACAGCGGTAAGGTAGGGGTGTAGACCCTAGTCAGGGTGATAATAATGGTGATGATGCCAAGTACAACAAACAACGCAATGAGACGACTGCTCCAAATAAAACGGGACCAGCGGGAAGAGGAGCTGGTTTGAAAAATCTGGTTAGTAGAATTTCCGGCCATAAAAGTTTGTAAAGATCCTGCAAATCAACGGCTAAGCAAAATCAGGGGGGTCAAATTAGAGGATTTTTAGCATTTGTCGTAAATGGTTAACAGTTGATCTTTGATGCGCAATGTACATTAGATACCAGAAGTATTAGGCATCAGGGCGTTACTTCTAATAGTCCAGCTCCAGTTTCAATTTATCTTTCAATTCCTTTACCAGTGGGTACAAATCAACGATTTGCTGAAATTGCTCCCGCTTGCTCATCGTTTTTTCCGAGGAAACGGCCTGGAGGGGCCGCTCGCGTACGATTACCGAGTATGAGATGTTTTTATTTTGGAATCTTTCCAGCAGCAGATCGGATAATCTCCTTTTTTCCTGTTCAATAAATCGTTGCTCCAGGTTGTTATTGGTGAGGATGCTAAATTTTTGGTCATCGAGGATGATCAGTTCAGCCCCTTCAAAACTCTGCGCAGCGGAGTTTTTGTTTTTTTTCAGATCTGCAGTGAACTGATTCCAGATTTCTAACAGCGTCAGGGAATCGAGTGGTTTTATTTCTGCCGCATCGGAAACCGATTTACGGTGCAGTACCTCCTGTCGGATTTTGGAAAGCGCACCCGGGGCTGTTTTTACGGGCAAGGAGGGTTTGTTGTCTTCAATAACGAGTCTGGGAGTTCCCTCTTGTTTTAAATCCGGAACAGGTTTTTTTGGAATGTTCTCCCCGGCAGAATCCGTTAATTTTTTTCCTTTTATTTCCAATGGCGCGATCACCCGGTAAGCCACGGGTTTTACGCCTTCAGTCCCTTTTTTTTTGTCAGCTCTGTTCTGTGTAAGGTGTAAAGCCTGATTTAAATAAGCCAGTTTGATTAGGGCGAGCTCCACGTGCAATCTTTTATTTCTCGCTGCCTTAAAATGAATTTCGGATTCACTCAAAATGTTTAGTGCGCTGATAAGATAGGCCATATCCACAGCCTGCGCCTCCACCTTAAATTTTTGTTTGAATTCTTCCACCACATCAAGTAGTATGGCCGCTTTTTCATCCTTGCAAATCAGCAGGTTTCGGATGAATTCTGCAAATCCATTCAATAACTGATCCCCTTCAAATCCTTTTCGGTTTATTTCATCATATATAAGGAGCGCATCGGATAATTGCTGCTCCCTTAAAGCAGTGAGCATTTTAAAATAATATCCGGCATCCAGAATATTGAGGTGATCCAGGGTATCTGTATAACTGAGTTTTCCATCAGAAAAACTAACCATCCTGTCCATGAGACTGAGCGCATCCCGCATGCAACCTTCACTCTTTTGTGCAATGAGTTCCAATGAAGATTTGTCTGCAGGAATGTTTTCTTTTTCACAGATTTCCAGGAGATGATCCATGATATCCTGATTGGTAATCCTTTTAAAGTCGAAAACCTGGCATCGGCTCAGGATCGTTGGCAGGATCTTGTATTTTTCAGTTGTTGCGAGTATAAAAATGGCATAGGGCGGCGGTTCTTCAAGCGTTTTTAAAAAGGCATTGAATGCCGA
Organism: uncultured Bacteroidota bacterium; assembly: GCA_963766585.1. Taxonomy (GTDB): domain Bacteria; phylum Bacteroidota; class Bacteroidia; order Chitinophagales; family Chitinophagaceae; genus Puia. Next base: position 1,453,242 of record CAVYAV010000003.1, on the reverse strand, counting down.
AGAACTGAGCATATGCACTTCGTCAATGATATAAACTTTATATTTTCCTTCCTGGGGTGCAAATCGTACCTGATCCACCAGCGAGCGGATATCATCGACCGAATTGTTACTGGCGGCATCCAACTCATGCATATTCAGTGAAATCCCTTCATTGAAGGAAACACAAGACTGGCATTCATTACAGGCTTCCCCATCGTCAGAAGGACTGTCGCAGTTGATGGCTTTTGCCAATATGCGGGCGCAGGTGGTTTTCCCTACTCCCCTTGGTCCGCAGAATAAAAAAGCGTGGGCAAGCTGTTTATTGCGGATTGCATTTTTTAACGTGGTGGTAATATGCGCCTGACCAACAACGGTTGAAAAAAGCTGTGGCCTGTATTTTCTGGCAGAAACGATAAATTTGTTCATAAACCTTGCCTCCGGAATCTTACTGTCTGCAATAATAATAAAGATTTAGAAGATGGGATGTCTTTTAAATTCCACCGTCCGGTCGAAGATATACCGGTATGTTTTCAGTTTACGACTTGGATAGGTATCAGCCATATGACGGATCATATTGATCATTTTCGGATTGAAATCTCCAACCCATTGCATTTCATATTCTGTATAAGGAAGAATGAGTACCATTTTACCGGTTTCTGCGATCAGATAAGAATCGATTCCTTTTCCCTGGTATTCAGGGATCACACCGAAAACCAGTCCGGTGAATTTTTTATTCTTCCTGGTTTTAACCAGCCATAAAAATTTTAATTTCTGAAGTGTACCAAATTTCCCATTAAGGTATTTAAACCATTGATTCAGGTCCGGAATATTCGCAAACATCGCCACCGGTTTGTCGTGGTGATAAACAAACCAGATAAGTCTTTCTTCCATAAAGGGCTTCATCTGCCTAAACAGGTGTTTTACCTGATCGGGTTTCATCTGCTTCATACCCCCGTGACCGGCCCATGCTTTATTATACACTTCCGTGAAATATTCAGCATAGAAGTCAAGGTTATTTTTGTGAATATGGGCGGCGCGATAAGCCGGATCCGCCGCAATGATGGCATGCCGGTCCATTAGTTTTTTGCTGAAAGGTTTTTTGGGATCCATCCCGAAACATATCTGTTCAAAGAATTCTTTAAAACCATAATTTTCAAATAATGCCTGATAATAAGGGGCATTAAAATTCATCCTGTACAACGGTTCGTGAAATCCTTCCGTAACCAGTCCCCACCAGGTATCCCGTTCACCAAAATTGATGGGGCCGTCCATGGCAGCCATTCCCCTCTGGAGCAGCCAGTGTTTTGCCACATTAAACAACATGTCAGCCGCCTCCTGGTTATTAATACAATCAAAAAAACCAATTCCCCCTACAGGGAATTCATCTCCGATTGTTTTATACCTTTTATTAGTAAAAGCGGCAATACGCCCCAGTAATTGTCCGTTTTCGCCCATTAGAATCCACCGGGCGGCTTCCCCATGACGAAAGGCTTTATTTTTTTTAGGATCGAAAACCTCTTCTATATCTTTATTAAGAGGGCGGATATAACCCGGCTGACCGCCCAGGATATCCACATTGGCTAAAATGAACGCACGGGCCTGAACAGGATCCTGAACCAGAATTAATTGCATGTATAAGGAATTGACAGCCGTAAAAATACTTGCTTTTTCATTTCGGAATTCCGGATCCGGACACTTACCTTTGCAGCCGATTTTAAAGTCACTTTTAAATACGTTTTATGCCAAATGCAGGCAAGATTAAACAAATTATTGGTGCGGTCGTAGACGTTCAGTTTACAGGCAAACTTCCTGAAATATATAATGCCCTGGAATTACAGCGGCCGGGGTCGGGAACCCTGGTAATGGAGGTGCAGCAGCATCTGGGAGAAGACAGTGTTCGTTGTATCGCCATGGATGGAACAGAAGGACTTACCCGTGGAATGGAAGTGCTGGATACCGGTATTGCCATATCCATGCCCGTAGGAGACGCCATTAAAGGACGTTTGTTCAACGTAACCGGGGATCCGATTGACGGACTTCCGCCGGTTTCCAAAGTGAACAGCAGACCGATTCACAGCAAACCGCCTGCATTTGAAAACCTGAGTGTAAGTACGGAAGTTCTTTTTACTGGGATTAAAGTCATAGATCTCATCGAACCCTACGCAAAAGGAGGAAAAATCGGACTGTTTGGCGGTGCCGGAGTGGGAAAGACTGTTTTGATCCAGGAACTGATTAACAATATCGCCAAAGCATACGCCGGCGTTTCAGTATTTGCAGGTGTAGGAGAGCGTACCCGTGAAGGAAATGACCTGATGCGGGAAATGATCGAAGCCGGAATCATGAAATACGGCGACAATTTCAAACACAGCATGGAGCAGGGCGGATGGGACCTCTCCAAAGTAAATATGAGTGAATTGGCTGAGTCCAAAGCAACCTTTGTATTCGGTCAGATGAATGAACCACCAGGTGCCCGTGCGCGTGTGGCACTTAGCGGACTGACGATTGCTGAATATTACCGAGACGGTGACGGAAAAGGACAGGGTCGCGACATTTTGTTTTTCGTTGACAATATCTTCCGTTTCACCCAGGCAGGATCTGAAGTTTCGGCCTTACTGGGTCGTATGCCATCTGCAGTAGGATATCAGCCAACCCTGGCTACCGAAATGGGGCTGATGCAGGAAAGGATTACCTCAACCAGAAACGGTTCTATTACCTCGGTTCAGGCCGTTTATGTTCCCGCAGATGACTTAACAGATCCGGCTCCGGCTACCACATTTGCCCACCTGGATGCCACTACTGTACTGGATCGTAAAATTGCGGATCTTGGAATTTATCCGGCTGTGAATCCATTGGATTCCACCTCCCGGATTCTTCAGCCTAAAATTGTGGGCGATGCCCATTACGACTGCGCCAATCGTGTAAAACTGGTTCTCCAGCGCTATAAAGAATTGCAGGATATCATTGCCATCCTGGGTTTGGATGAGTTGAGTGACGAAGATAAATTAACCGTAAGCCGCGCCCGAAAAGTACAGCGCTTTTTATCTCAACCCTTCCATGTAGCTGAAGCTTTTACCGGCCTGAAGGGGGTACTTGTACCTATTGAAGAGACTATCCGCGGGTTTAATATGATTCTGGACGGTGAAGTGGATGAATATCCTGAAGCAGCCTTTAATCTGGTTGGAACGATTGATGACGCAATTGAAAAAGGTAAAAAGCTGATTGCACAGGCACAGGGTTAATTTTCAAATCCTCAAATCCTCAATTTTGCATTTAGAAATACTTACTCCGGAACGAAAACTATTCAGTGATGAAGTGTATGGCGTGCAATTGCCTGGTGTTTCCGGATCATTTGAAATACTGGACAGACATGCTCCGCTGGTAAGTGCACTGAAAAGCGGACGCATTAAGGTATTAAACGATAAAACCCACACCAGTTTTTTTGAAATCCGGAGTGGCTTTGTTGAAGTAATTTCTAACCGGATTACAGTTCTGGTAGAAGGGGCAAAGCCGGTTTAGTGTATGGTTGAAAGTTTATGGTTCCATTTACCATAAACCATAAACTAATTGAGCTGCGGATCTGTTGGAAAATTGATCATCATCAGATAATTACCTCCCAGGTGGCGGATGGCATCTTTCCATATTTCTTCTGTTTTCCTGTGAAAAATAAGTTTATGATCAGCGGTGGCAGGTAACCAGGATTTTTCTTTCATTTCATCTTCCAACTGCCCGCCCGCCCAGCCTGAATATCCGATGTAGAACCGGATTTTACTAGTTTTAATCTCTCCCGTCCGGATCAGTTCAATTGCTTTTTCAAAATTGCCGCCCCAGTAGATTCCGTCGGTTACTTCATAGCCACCCTGAATGAGATCGGGATATTGATGCAGAAAATGTATGGTATCAGTTTGTACTGGCCCTCCGAAATAAACCGGGATTTCGAGGTCGTCAGCATTATTAACCAGGTCTTTCAGGCTGTATTCATACGTTTTATTGAGCAGAAAGCCGAAACTTCCCTCACTTTGATGTTCGCAAAGGAAAATAACCGATCTTTTAAAATTGGGATCTTTCAGAAACGGGTCAGCGATCAGTAAGATCCCAGCCGCGGGACTGTCCATATTGTAATTTAACTAATCTGAAGCAGAATTGTTCAATAAATTTGCCCCGCCAGTCGTTCTCAGAAGAGATTTAACGCATTGAAAAATAGTCCTGTTGAAGAAAAATTTTACTATCATTTTTATCCTGATCAGCATTTCCCTTGTGGGTATAATTTATATCCAGTGGAATTGGATTACCACGATGGTGGAAAACAAGGAAGAAGAACTTCACCACAAGCTGGTCGATGTTACAACCGATGTTGCACGCGATCTGATAGAAGATAAAAAAACTGAACTTTCAGGAAATCCACTGCTTCATGCACCCCAGGGATTTGGATTCAGGCCATCGGAACAATTTATGCAGGAACTAATGAAACCTCCCCTGATCTCGCAGAAATACAGTTACCAGGAGATGACCGAAAAGCTGAGAAAGGCCTTTGTCTACCGCGGTTTAAAAGATACGAAATTTGAGTTTTGCATTTTTTCCGAAACCGGAATCAACTCATCCATTTTTGCAAACACCTATGAACTGAAATCAGCTAATTTCTTTTCGGCGCTTACAGATACGATACACAATTTACAAACCCTGTTTCCCCTCGTTGCCAGCAGCCGGGAACTCAATGGGCCCGAGCCATTTGAAACCCTGAGTATTGTAATACCTGATTACAAATCGGTTGTCATCAAACAAATGCGTTGGATGATTTTCGGTGTTATCTTTTTTACCCTGATTATCATATCTGCATTTTATGTAACGGTCAGTACCCTGTTGCGGCAGAAAAAACTGAGTGAGATAAAGAATGATTTTATAAATAATATGACGCATGAGTTTAAAACGCCGTTGGCCACTATTTCACTGGCGGTGGATGCTATGCGAAATGAGAAAGTAGTGCAGGACCGGGAAAAATCGGCTTATTTCAGCGGAATCATCAAGGAAGAAAACCGCCGGATGAATAAACAGGTGGAAACCATTCTTCAAGCGGCACTGATTGACAGGCAGGAACTTCAGCTTAAAAAACAACCCCTGCATGTTAACCAGGTAATTCGCCGGGTAATGGAAAATTTTAAACTGCAGTTGGATGAAATTCACGCCCAGGTTTTTTTGCAACTGGAAGAAGGGCATGATATGGCCGATGCGGACGAAGTTCATTTTACAAACCTGATTTCAAACCTGGTTGATAATGCCATTAAATATTCACGGGAGAAACTGACCATTCGTATTCTTACCCAGCGCACGGGAAAAAATATAACCATCCGGATTGAGGACAACGGTATCGGAATGACCAAAGAAACCCAGCGTCGCATATTTGAAAAATTTTACCGGGCCCATACCGGTAATGTTCATAACGTAAAAGGATTCGGACTGGGATTGAGTTATGTAAAGTCCGTAGTTGATGCCCACAACGGACGTATAAAAGTGGAGAGTACGGTTGGTAAAGGAACCAGTTTTACCCTGGAGATACCGCTGATACGCCAGGAGAAAGGTACGTTCGCTACGGCGTAATTTGCCGGGGAAGAAATAAACACCCATCCCCATATGAAAGGAACCGGTAATCATGATCTAACGCATATGTATATACGCTTCTCCAAGCGGGTCCGATCAACGCAGCAACGAGCAGCAGCAGGGTGGAATGTGGCTGGTGGAAATTTGTAATCAGTCCTCGGACTATTTTAAATTGATAACCGGGAACTATTAACAATTGTGTTTTTGTTACAAGTTTTTTATCGGACTGCTTCAATATCCATTCCAGTAAACAGAGTAACGATTCTTCTGCAGATAGTATCGCGCGTTGGCGATAAGCATACCACTGATCGAGGCTGAGTTCTGTCGCCAGGATATTTTTATGGAGACTTACCTGTAAACCAAGCCAGTAGAGCGTTTCAAGTGTTCTTAAAGAAGTAGTGCCAACTGCGATAACGGGCTCATGCAGTTTTGAAATCAAACGTTCCACAGTGGCAGCAGTTACATCAATGTATTCTACATGCATATGGTGTTCTGAAATTTTATCCGTTTTAACCGGCATAAAAGTTCCGGCGCCAACATGCAGTGTGAGATAAATTGGTTCGATCCCCTTTTCAGAAAGCGACCGCAAAAGGTTTTCACTGAAATGAAGTCCGGCTGTAGGAGCCGCGACTGATCCGGATTCTGTTGCGTATACAGTCTGATATCGCTGTTCATCCGAAATTTCTGCCAATCGTTTCAGATAAGGTGGCAATGGTATTGATCCCACCCGATGCAGAATTCCGGCAAAAGACTCTTCTTCAGGGCTCCATGAAAACTCAACTACAAAATCATCTGTCCTTTTTTCAATGAACCGTGCGTGAAGATGGATTTCACCGGTTTTTTTTTCGAGGATCTGTCCGCGTTTCCATTTGGACGCCCCACCAATCAGGCATATCCACAATACTTTCCCGGTTTGAGCCATGGCCTGCGAAACTGAAGCATATGAGGCATGAGGCTCCAGGCAGAAAATTTCTATTTGTCCTCCGCTTGGCTTCTGAAATAAAACCCGGGCTTCCACTACACGACTGTTATTGAACACCAGCAGGGAGGACGGAGGAAGGAAATTACCCAGCTCTGCATAAACCGATTCCTTCAGCTGTCCTTCTTTCCAAATCAGCAATTTGGACAGGGTTCTGTCTGGCAGCGGATATCGTGCGATCCGGTCATCCGGCAAATCATAACCGTAGGCCGAAATGGAGAGATCCTCCGGAAACAGGGAAGTACTATTCATATACAGGGTTATGCACAGGTAATCACACAAATTAACATGTTATACACAGGGACTTGGGCTAATTCGGATGGTATTTGAGGCTCAAACCTATACCTGTACAGGATCATATAGTCAAAAATAATTGTGGAAAAATTAAAACCTCCCAAAAAAGTTTGTAAAGTGGGAAAAAGTGTTATTTTGTGTCAATTATTACAAGCATTGTTTCAAGTCCTTATAAATGAATGGTTTTCTTGGAGAATACGAGGTAACGCTCGATGCAAAAGGGCGGTTTCTCCTGCCGGCTTCGCTCAAAAAGCAAACCGGAGAGGAGGGGGGTTCCTTTGTCATCAACAGGGGTTTTGAAAAATGTCTGGGCCTGTATCCCATGAAAAGCTGGGAGCCCATTTTTGAACAGATCAGCAAGCTGAATGATTTTGACCCGAAGGTAAGGTCATTCCGTAGATATTTTTTGAACGGGGCTACGATGATGGAGCTGGATGGGGCGGGCAGATTGCTGATTCCCCAGAATTTGAAGGAATATGCCGGCCTCGAAAAGGATATCGTACTGGTTACAGCGGTAAACAAAATAGAAATCTGGGATAAAGTTAAGTACCAACAGTTCTTTGAATCCTTTTCACCGGATGATTTCAGTGGTCTGGCCAGTGAAGTGATGAACAGCAAACCCGATAAATGAATTATAATATGAGGGACTCCAATCCCGCATATCATATACCCGTATTGCTTAGAGAAGCGATGGACGGTTTGAAAATCAGGGCGGACGGGATCTTTGTTGATTGCACCTTTGGCGGAGGTGGACATTCAACAGAGATCCTCGCTCACCTGAATACAAATGGCCGCCTGTTTGGATTTGACCAGGACGCAGACGCAAAACGGAATAGCCTGGATGATAATCGATTTGTTTTCATACCGCATAATTTCCGCCACCTGCAACGTTTTCTAAAACTTCATGGCGTAAATAAAGTGGATGGCATTCTGGCTGACCTGGGGGTAAGCAGTCATCAGTTTGATGAAGCTTCACGTGGTTTTTCCACAAGATCAGAGGAGGCCAGCCTGGATATGCGTATGGACAAACGGCAGGCACAGACAGCAGAAAACATCCTGAATACCTATGGCGAACATAAGCTGCAGGAAATATTCAGTATGTATGGTGAAGTGACCAATGCGAAAACGCTGGCCAAAGCCATCGTCGGGCTTCGGAATAAGTCATCCTTTCGAACGGTCAGTGGATTTAAACAGGCTATAGGAGACCTGGTAAAAGGTAATCCCAACAGGTACTTCGCACAGGTATTCCAGGCTTTGCGGATAGAAGTTAATGATGAAATGGGTGCGTTGCGTGAATTGCTGGAACAGTCGCCGGCCATATTAAATCCGGGAAGCAGGATCGTCATCATCAGCTTTCATTCGCTGGAAGACAGGTTGGTAAAACAGTTTTTCCGAAACGGCCATTTTGAATCAAAAGAAGAACAGGATCCATTCGGGTTCTCAGGTTCTGACACTCCCTACCGGACAATCACTAAAAAACCAATTGTGCCTTCCGAAAAAGAGCTTCGTCTGAATCCGCGTGCAAGAAGCGCCAAATTAAGAATCGCAGAAAAAATATAAAAGCACTAATCCCCTACCTAAGAAATCTCAGTTTGATAATCGTACCCTACTTTTTTATTCATCTCACAGCATCATGAAAGTCTTCGGAACAAAAAAAAACAAGACCGGCAGTTTTATCCGCTACCAGTGGATAATCCGCAACGTTCCTTTTTTTCTATTCCTTGCTTTCCTTGCAGTGATTTATATATATAACGGGCATTACGCAGACCGCGTAGTGCGGGATATCGGAAAAACAGGCCGGGAACTTCAGGAGCTGCAATACGAATTTAAAAGTCTTAAGAGTGAAGTGATGTTTCGCAGCAAGCAAAGTGAACTGGCCAAAGCGGTTGAGCCATTTGGATTGAAACCTTTGTCTTCACCTCCGCTGATCCTCTTAGATAGTTTTAACATGAAATAACATTTATCACCCATATCCCCGATACCCGGTGGAACTAAGAAGAGATATACTTTGGAGAGTTTACCTGTGTTTCCTGGGAATGGTACTGATTTGTTTGGCTGTACTTGGGAGAGTATTCTTTATCCAGCATGTACAGGGAAAATATTGGAGAGCGCTGAGTGATAGTCTGCATCAGAAATATGTTGACCTCAGTGCGGAAAGAGGAACGATTTACAGTGAAGATGGAAACATGTTAAGCACCTCGGTTCCTTATTTTAATATTTACATTGATTTCGAAGCAGATGGTCTTCGGGAGAAAAACGGAAAACGTTTCAAAGAAAACCTCGACTCCCTGTCTCTCTGTCTTGCAAACCTTTTTAGGGACCAATCCGCCGCCGCTTACAAAAAGGACTTAACCAAAGGATACAAAACCGAAGACCGGTATTACCTGCTCCACCGAAACCTGACTTTCGAACAGTACAAACAACTCCGTTCTTTTCCACTGGTACGCCAGGGGCGTAATAAGAGCGGATTCATCACAGATGCTTCCAGCAAAAGACTGAATCCATTCGGTTTACTTGCCAACCGTACTATCGGGTTATCCCGGGATAATGCGCAAAATGTGGGACTGGAGAGAACTTACGACAGTCTGTTGCGCGGTGAAAACGGACGCAGACTGGTGCGTTACCTGAATGCCGGCACCTATATTCCGGTAGAAGGGTACGAGATTGATCCGGAAAACGGGAAAGATATACTCACCACCATCGATGTAAATACACAGGATATTGCTGAAAACGCCCTTCTTTCTATGATGGTAGAAAATGAATGTGAACACGGTACCTGTATTGTGATGGAAACAGCCACCGGCAAAATAAAAGCCATGGCAAATCTCGGCAGACAGCGCGACGGCAGCTACTGGGAAGACCTCAACTATGCAATCCGCGCATCTGAACCCGGTTCTACATTCAAGCTCGCCACCCTTTTATCACTGCTCGAAGATCATCAGGTAAAATTATCGGATCATTTGAATATTGAAGGGGGTACCTGGAAAATCGGAACCCGAACTGTACACGATGCGGAAAAACAGGAAGTAAGCGATGTAACCGTGGAAGAAGCCTTTGAACACAGTTCCAATGTTGGTATGGCTAAACTCGTAGTAGCGCATTATTCCAGACACCCGCAACAGTTTGTTGATGACCTCAAAAAATTAAGACTCAACCAGACCACAGGCATCGACCTCGCCGGGGAAACTTCCCCCATCATCAAATCACCTAAATCCCGCTCCTGGAGTGCCAGTACACTTCCCTGGATGGCATTTGGTTATGAAGTACTGGTTAGCCCGTTACAAACACTTACTTTATACAACGCGGTTGCCAATGACGGTAAAATGATGAAACCTTACCTGGTAAACGCAGTTCAGTATGCAGGCGGACCGGACAGACAGAATCAACCTGTGGTGCTGGTGGACAAAATCTGCAGTGAAGAAACCCTTGCGGAATTGAAAACATGCCTGGAGGGAGTTTGCATCAAGGGTACCGCCAGAAAAGCCTTTAAAAATACTTTTTACTCCGTTGCAGGTAAAACCGGGACTGCGCTGGTCGCCAATGGAAATCGTGGCTACGCTGACCATATTTATCAGTCATCATTTGCTGGTTATTTTCCGGCTGATCATCCCCGTTATACCTGCATTGTGGTAATACGTAACAAGCCCCATTCTAAAAAATATCTTGGTGCAGAAGTAGCTGGACCTGTTTTCAGGGAAGTGTCAGATAAATTAATGAGTCTGGATGCCCTGGCACCAGATCCGGCCCAACTGGCATCCTATACGCTTATGATGAAAAAGGATAGCGCCGCTTATTATTTCACCGGGGCTACCGATGAAATAAAATTTGTTTTCAACAACCTAAAAATGCCCTATGCGGATTCTTCCCGTGATAAAAAATGGGCTAACATATTTCGCGAACAGGATCAGCCGGTAATAAAGGCGAAAAATGTGGATTCCAAACTGGTGCCTGATGTAAAAGGTATGGGACTGAAAGATGCGCTGTATGCATTGGAATCACGGGAAATTCATGTTTCTACACGCGGTACTGGAAAAGTAAAACAACAAAGCTTAGCACCCGGTACAGTCGTTTCAAAAAATCAAAATCTAATACTGGATCTTAACTAATGATACTGCAGGAAATATTATATAAGGTACGTATCCGGTCCGTCCAAGGAAAATTAGACGTTGATGTACTGAACCTGCAGACAGATTCGCGGAAAGTGGGAAAAGGTTCAGCTTTTATTGCTGTAAAAGGAACCCATACTGACGGTCATCAGTTCATTGAATCCGTATCTGCCGCATCACCTGCCGCCATCATTTGTGAACAGATGCCTGTAAATCTGCACGACGGAATCACCTATGTGCAGGTGGAAGACAGCGCAGCCGCTTCAGGATTGCTGGCACATAATTTTTACGGACAGCCCTCAGAAAAAATAAAACTGATCGGCGTAACAGGTACGAATGGGAAAACAACCATCGCTACCTTACTTTTTAAATTGTTCACTTCCCTTGGGTATACTTGCGGAATGCTGAGCACTGTTCAGAATATCATTGCAGACCAGGCTCTCCCGGCTACCCATACCACACCAGATCCGGTATCGCTTAACCAGCTGTTGAACGATATGGTGAATGCAGGCTGCTCCCATGTTTTTATGGAAACCAGTTCGCATGCCATTCACCAGCATCGGATCGAAGGTTTATACTACACCGGCGGCATATTCAGCAATATCACACATGATCACCTCGACTACCATAAAACTTTCGATGAATATATCCGCGTGAAGAAATTATTCTTCGACTCACTATCCTCTGCCGCATTTGCGATTACCAACGCAGATGATAAAAGAGGCGAAGTCATGTTGCAAAACACGGCAGCATCGAAATATACCTATAGTTTGAAAACGGCAGCGGATTTTAAGGGAAAGATTCTTGAAAATAACCTCACAGGTCTCATCATGCTGGTGAATGACCAGGAGGTACATTTCCGGCTGATAGGTGAATTCAATGCCTATAACCTGCTGGCGGTTTACGGGGCCGCTATATGCCTGGGAGAAGAAAAAGCGGAGATTCTGCGCAACCTCAGTATCCTGAGCGGTGCAGAAGGAAGGTTTGATTATATGATTTCCCCGAAAGAAAAAATTGTAGGAATCGTGGACTATGCACATACCCCGGATGCTCTCGAAAATGTGCTCAGCACCATTCGGAAACTGCGTAAGAACGACGAACGCATTATCACCGTGGTGGGTTGTGGGGGAGACCGGGATAAAACCAAAAGACCCATCATGGGGGATGTGGCCTGTCAGCTTAGTGATAAAGTAGTTTTTACTTCTGACAATCCCAGAACAGAAGAAGCGGATGCCATCCTGAAGGACATGGAGACCGGGCTCAGTTCTGCGGCCAGGAGAAAATTTATTTCGATCAGTGATCGAAAAGAGGCCATTAAAACGGCGGTGAGTCTTACGCAGCCATCCGATATCATTCTGGTGGCAGGAAAAGGCCACGAAAAATATCAGGAAATAAAAGGAGTTAAGTATCCTTTTGATGACAAAGCCGTGCTAAGAGAAATTTTTGAGATACTGGACAAATAGGATTGGGATCGAATCCCGTAATCAGTTACTAAAAGAGGGATCAACAACATGTTGTATCATCTATTCGATTGGCTTAAGCAAACAGGAGTGAAAATACCCGGAGGGGCATTATTTCAGTTTATCACATTTCGGGTATTACTGGCCGTTATCATGTCGCTGGTAATCACCATGCTTTACGGCCGAAAATTAATTCGTTACCTCAGAAACCTGCAGGTGGGTGAAAGTGTTCGGGAACTGGGACTGGAAGGAGAGCAACAGAAAAAAGGTACCCCGACCATGGGAGGAATCATCATTATTCTTGCCATCCTGATTCCCACCCTGCTGCTTGCCAACCTGAACAAGGCATATATCCGCCTGATGATTTTCAGCACCCTGTGGATGGGTATGATCGGTTTCATTGATGACTATCTGAAACTCCGCTCCAAAAGAATGGCTCAGCTTCAGGGACTTCAATATAAAAAAGGCGACAAGGATGGTCTGGCAGGCTGGTTTAAAGTTCTGGGTCAGGTAGTCCTTGGTTTTGTAGTGGCTGCAACACTTTACTTCAATAGCAATACCAGAGTGTGGAGGGAATTTGTGGGCGATAAACCAACGGATACAGTTGGACTTAAAAAGGTAGTGCTGGATGGTAAGGAAAAATTATTTGTGGAAGCCGGGGAACCCATTACTACGATTCCGTTTGTTAAAAACCATGAATTTAATTATTCCAAACTTTTGCCCGCGCCCCTGCGCGGAGCTACCTGGATACTGTATATCATAATTGTAATATTCATTATTACCGCCGTTTCGAATGCTGCAAATATCACGGACGGAATCGACGGGCTTGCTACTGGCGTGAGTGCGGTAATCGGTACTGGATTGGGCGTGTTCGCCTATGCGAGCGGTAACCTGCGCTTCGCCGAATACCTGAATATCATGTATATCCCGAACCTGGGAGAGTTATCGATTTTCATCGGTGCCCTGGTCGGTGCCTGCCTGGGATTCCTTTGGTATAACGCATATCCGGCTACGGTTTTTATGGGCGATACAGGAAGCCTTACTCTTGGGGGCATCATCGCCGCTCTGGCAATAATTGTCCGGAAGGAATTGCTTATACCGATTTTCTGCGGGGTATTCCTGGTGGAAACGGTGAGTGTGGTCTTGCAGGTCAGTTATTTTAAATACACGAAAAAGAAATTTGGTGAAGGCAGGCGGATTTTTCTGATGAGTCCGCTGCACCATCACTATCAGAAACTTGGATATAATGAAAGTAAAATAGTAACGCGTTTTTGGATCGTAACGATTCTATGTGTGGTATTTGCGATCGTAACATTGAAAATCAGATGATCTGTATGAAACATAGCTGAAAAACCAAAAAAAGAAAAAGCTTACAGCAAAAGGCTGAAAGGCTTTTCCGGGTATCCGCGAAAAACGTGTTTTAATTAATTGTGGTGCAGTATTTATTCATGCTTTTGAAGAACCTATAATCCGCCCTTTGATAACGTTTATCGTTAGTCGTTTAACGTTTATCGTATTCGATCCACGTTCAACGACACACGATTAAGCTAAGCAGTAAAGAATGAAAAGACTGATCGTACTGGGAGCAGGAGAAAGCGGTGTGGGAGCAGCCATCCTGGCCGTAAAAGAAGGATATCGCGTTTTTGTTTCTGATGCCGGAAAAATTGCAGACAAGTATAAATCGGAACTGGAAAAAAGGGGAATTGAATACGAAGAAGGAAAACATAGTGAAGCAAGGATTCTGGAAGCGGATGAGGTAATGAAGAGCCCGGGCATACCGGAAAAAAGTTCTTTGGTAAAACAGATCAGGAGCAAAGGAATTCCGGTGATCAGTGAAATCGAACTGGCTTACCGCCATAAATCCGGCGGACGGATCCTCGGCATCACGGGAAGTAATGGAAAAACTACCACTACTTCCCTGGCCTATCATATCTGTAAGCATGGAGGTCTGGACTGCGCACTTGTTGGGAATATCGGAATATCCTTTGCCAGGCAGGTGGCGGAGAATCCCAAAGAATGGTATATCGCAGAGATTAGCAGTTTTCAGCTGGACGATATCCAAACCTTTCGGCCAGACATCGCCATCCTGACCAATATTACTGAGGACCACCTGGACAGATATGAATACAGGTTTGAGAATTATATAAGAAGCAAATTCAGTATTGTAAAAAACCAAACGGAGGCTGATTATTTTATTTTTTGTGAAGATGATCCGGTGATTAAGCAACATATAAAAGAGTACCCTTTTCAATCTAACCCATTACCATATACCATGCAACAGGAACCAACACAGGGAGGCTTTATCAGGAACGGGCAAATGAATCTCAAATCCGGGAATGAAACCCTGAATATGAGCATCTATGATTTTGCCCTCAAAGGAATCCACAACCAGTTTAATACACTAGCAGCGGGCCTGGCTGCCGTAACCATCGGCATCCGGAAGGATAAAATCAGGGAAGCGGTTCAGAGCTTTGAATCCCTGGAGCACAGAATGGAATATGTAAGTACAGTAAGGGGAGTAGAATTTATAAACGACAGTAAAGCCACTAATGTAAACTCTACCTGGTTTGCACTGGAAAGCATGCAAAAACCGGTGGTGCTTATTCTGGGCGGGGTTGACAAAGGGAACGATTATTCCCTTATGCGCAGCCTCATAAAAGAAAAAGTAAAAGCCATCGTATGCATGGGGCTCGATAACCGTAAGATTCATGAAGCATTTCAAAACGATGTGCCTGTTATTGTTAACACCAGTTCGGCTACTGAAGCGGTTAAAAGCAGTTTCCATCTGGCCGATAAGGGTGATGTTGTATTGCTAAGCCCGGCATGCGCCAGTTTTGACCTTTTTAAAAATTATGAAGACAGGGGAAACCAGTTTAAGGATGCAGTCAGAGATCTTTAGAAAGGTGGTGAATATGGTAATTGTAAGAAATGTGGGAATGTGAGAATTGAATTTGAAAATTAAACAATTGAAACGCCAACTGTCAACTGAAATATGCAAGATAACGGTACCATAGAAATGAGGGCTTTTAAACACCTGGGTTCGAGAACCAAGGGTGATAAAGTGATTTGGGCAGTTGTTGTTTTACTTGCCCTAATGTCTTTGCTGGCTGTATACAGTTCTACCGGATTGCTGGCTTATAAAATGTACAAGGGCAATACGGAAATATATCTTTTTAAACAATTTGCATTTATCATGGCCGGTGTGATGATCATTTATTTCGCACATATGGTCAACTATATTATTTATGCCAGGGTGGCTAAAATTCTATTTCTCGTTTCCATCCCTTTACTGTTCTACACATTATTTTTTGGTGTGAAGCTGAATGAAGGCAGCCGCTGGATACGCCTGCCCATTGTAAATATGACATTTCAAACCTCGGATCTTGCCAAGCTCGCGCTGATCATGTACATCAGCCGCCTGCTCAGCAGGAAGCAGGACCAGATTAAAGATTTTAAAAAGGGATTTTTGCCGGTGATCCTTCCGGTAGCCGTGGTTTGCATGTTGATCGCACCTGCCAATCTCTCCACGGCCCTGCTCATCGGGGCGACCTGCATGATGCTGATGTTTATCGGAAGGGTCAGCGGCAAACACCTTTTACTGACAATAGGAATTGCCATGATCCCGGTAACGATCCTGATTCTGGCAGCCGTTATTCGTCACAAATCTGAAGAGCCTTCATCCGTCATCCGTCATCCCTCATCCCAGTCCCGTTTATTCGTGCGCGTGGACACATGGATCAACAGGGTGGAGAATTTCATGTATGGAACAAAGACAGATAAAGCGGATGACAACTACCAGGTAAACCAGGCCAAAATTGCAGTTGCCAATGGCGGATGGATCGGACTGGGACCCGGAAACAGCCGTCAGCGAAATTTTCTTCCCCATCCCTATTCAGATTTTATTTACGCGATCATTATTGAAGAATACGGATTGATCGGAGGTGCCATAATTATGTTCATTTATCTCATCTTCCTGTTCAGGAGCATAAGAATATTTAAAAAATGCCCCTTCGCCTTTGGTGCTTTTTTATCCCTGGGACTGAGTTTCACTCTGATGATTCAGGCAATAGCCAATATGGCGGTGAATGTTAACCTATTCCCGGTAACAGGGGTTACGCTGCCCCTGATCAGTATGGGCGGAAGTTCTTTTTTATTTACCTGTATGGCGATCGGAATCATATTGAGTGTGGCACGCAATGCGGAAAAAGTGGAAGGAGAGGAGAAAGCAGTGCTGGCGATGGAAAACGCTGAAGAAAATCCGGAAAGTTGAAAAAAAGGATCATCATAGCAGGAGGCGGAACAGGCGGGCATATTTTCCCGGCGCTGGCCATTGCCAATGCATTGAAAAAAAAGGACCCGGAAATGGATATACTTTTTGTGGGTGCCAGGGGGAAAATGGAAATGGAAAAAATCCCGGAAGCAGGTTATCCCATAAAAGGGATTGATATCGCCGGGTACAACAGAAGTTCTTTGATAAAAAATTTCGCATTACCGTATAAGCTGCTCAAAAGTTTTCTGCAGGTGAAGGGAATATTTGCAGATTTCAAACCGCAGGCAGCCATTGGTGTTGGTGGATATAGCACTTTCCCGGTACTCCGCTATGCACAGGCGAGGGGGATTCCCACTTTTATCCACGAATCGAATTCGGTGGCAGGTAAGAGTAACCGGCTGCTGGGTAAAAAAGCTACGCGCATTTTTGCTGCCAGCGACGGGATGGAAAAATTTTTTCCTGCCAGCCGGTTAATGCTCACCGGAAACCCGGTTAGAAAAAATGTGGTGGCGAACCGGATTTCCCGGGAAGAAGGTATTTCCTTTTTTGACCTGGATCCACGCTATACAACAGTATTGATAACGGGCGGAAGTCTGGGTGCGAAATCCATGAACGAAGCAATCGGTACGGGTATGCACTTGTTGATAAAGAACGAGATTCAGCTGATCTGGCAAACCGGGAAATCATTTGCCGCACAAGCCGCAAAATATGCTTCGGAATCCAGGCTGATCTGGACGGGTGAATTCATTTCAAAAATGGAATTTGCTTATGCGGCGGCAGATATTGTCGTTTCTCGTTCCGGGTCAGTATTGTATGAATTATGTGCAGTAAAAAAGCCGGTGATATTCGTACCCTACCCGCATGCGGCGGAAGATCATCAGACAGTCAATGCGGAAAACCTGGTCAGAAAAAATGCCGCTGTTTTAGTTCCGGATAAGGATGCGGTAAAAAATCTGGTTACGGAGATCGTAAAACTGGCAAAAAATAAACCTGAACAGGAGATATTAAAAGAAAATATCGGCAGGCTGGCCATCACCGATGCCGATGAAAAAATAGCCACTGAAATTTTGAAAACACTTAATGCCTGATATAAAAAATATACGTAATCTCTATTTCATCGGTATCGGTGGAATCGGCATGAGTGCCCTGGCCCGTTATTTTCGTCAACAGGGGAAAGGGGTTAGCGGCTATGATAAAACAGAAACGGCACTCACAAAGGCGCTGGTGGCAGAAGGTATACCGGTTACCTACCTGGATGATCCGTCGGTTGTTCCGGAAGATATCCAGCTTGTGGTATTTACACCGGCAATCCCAAAAGACAATAAAATCCTGAATTTTTACCAGGCTCAGAAATACGATTTGATGAAACGAAGTGAGGTGCTTGGACTGATTACGGCAGATTCGTTAAATGTCTGTGTGGCGGGAACTCACGGTAAAACAACCATCAGTACCATGATTGCCCATATTCTGCGGGATAGTGGTATGGGTTCGAATGCGTTCCTGGGCGGTATTTCAGCCAATTACAATACAAATTTCTGGAGTCATAAAAATAATATCTGTGTCGTGGAAGCAGACGAATATGACCGGAGTTTTTTGAAACTGCATCCGGATATCGCCGTGATTAGCTCAATGGATGCTGACCACCTGGACATATATGGCACAGGCGAAGCCGTACAGGAAGCCTTTATCGCTTTCAGTGAAAAAATTAAATCCGGCGGTACGCTGGTGCAGAAACACGGTCTGCCGATTCCCAGACCCGCGGGGCAGGTTCAGCAACTCAGTTATCATCTGAACGACCACAACGCGGACGTATATACAACCAACTTCCGGATACAATCCGGCAACTACGTTTTTGATGTGGAAGGGAAGGAAGGGATACTCAGGGATGTTCATTTAAATGTGGGCGGATGGCATAATGTGGAAAATGCACTCGCGGCAATTACCGCCTGCCGCAAGCTGGGATTGGGAAGCGAAAAAATTATTCCTGCGCTCAATAATTACAAAGGAGTTAGGCGGAGGTTTGAATATCATGTTCAAAGCGAATCTATCGTATATATAGACGACTATGCGCATCATCCCCGTGAACTGGAAGTGCTGATCAGCAGTTCCAGGGAACTTTTTCCGGAAAGGAAAATCCTGGTTGTTTTTCAGCCCCATTTATTCAGCCGCACCAGGGATTTCGCTGATGGCTTTGCCAATGTTCTTGACAAAGCAGACCAGGTAATTTTATTGCCGGTCTATCCGGCCAGGGAATTACCCATTGAAGGTATCACAAGCTCTACCATACTAAATAAAATGGACCGGGCTGAAAAACAAATCCTGGATAAAAAAGAAGTCCTGCTTTGGGCAACCGGACTGCGACCGAAAGAAAAATTAGTCCTGATCACTGCAGGAGCCGGTGATATAGATGAATTGGTTAAACCGTTTACTGACCTGTTTAAATCAAAATGAACGTAAAAGCGAAATTGATAAAAGTTTTTTCTGTCATGGGCTGGTGCCTTTTAGGAGCCGCGGGACTGGCTATTCTGATTGCAGCCATCAATTCCAAAAACTCCAGTTTATGTCAGGGAATGGAAGTGGAAATTAATGGTGGGGGGAAGGTCTTATTCCTGAATAAAAAAGAGCTGCGCACAGAACTCGAAAAAGAAGGTTTTAAGGATATTAAGGATAAAAAAATAGCATCTTTTGATCTGCAGAAAATGGAAAACTTTCTCCGGAAAAATACATGGATCAGGGATGTACAGCTGTATTTCGACAATAATCAAACGCTGAAAATACGTATACAGGAGAGGCAACCGGTTGCACGGATGTTTTCTGTTACAGGAAGCAGTTTCCTGATTGACAGTGCCGGCGTGCAAATGCCTGTGCCGGATCGGACCGTTTTCAGGCTTCCTGTATTTACCGGTTATCCACAGGATAAGTTTGGAATAAAACGGGACAGCATCCTGAATCGCCAGGTCCTTAACCTGGCGATGTTCCTGAATCAGGATCAATTCTGGTCCGGTCAGATTCAGGAAGTGAATATACGCGCAGCAAAAACATTCCAGATGACGCCGTTGATTGGCAATCAGGTTATCGAATTCGGCGATGGCACTGACTACGAGAATAAGTTTCACCGGTTATATGTTTTTTATAAAGCCGTGATGACTCAAACCGGATTTGAAAAATATACTGCCATCAAACTCGGTTATTCGAATCAGGTAATTGCCATACGCAAGGAAGGCTTTATCTCCAGAACGGATTCCATTCAGGCAAGGAGAAATGTAATGGAAATGATCAGGATGGCACAAAAGATGGAAACGGATTCGGGCATTGTCAGGGAGGTAAAACCATTGGAAAGAAACACTCTCACGGAACAGACTCTCCAGGGTCTGGATCTTCCGGAAGAAAACGAAAACCAGGCCGAAACAAATAATAAACATCAGAAACAACAACAAAAATAAACCAAACCATGAACCAGGAACAACCCATTATTGTAGGACTAGACATAGGAACAACAAAAATTGCTGCCATCGCAGGCCGTAAAAATGAATTCGGCAAATTGGAAATCCTTGGCTTTGGCCGGGCCAACTCCAATGGTGTAAAGCACGGCCAGGTATTAAATATCGATGAAACCATCAAGGCTATCCGCATGGCACTTGACAATTGTTATGCTTCCAATCCTAACCTGGACATTTCGGAAGTATATGTTGGAATTGCGGGTCATCATATTAAAAGTTTACAAACCCGGGGAGACATTGTACGACAGAGTACCGAAGATGAGATCACCCAAAAAGAGATCGACCAGCTGGTGGCCGATCAATACAAAACGTATATTCCGGCAGGCGACCAGATCATTGATGTTATTCCGCAGGAATTTGCCGTCGATAATTTTCAAAACATCATCAGTCCGATAGGATACGGCGGTGTGAAGGTGGGTGCCAACTTCCATATTATCACAGGGGATAAAAATGCCATAAAAAACATAAGCCGCGCAGTGGAGAAGAGCGGATTACAAACCAAAGATCTGGTTTTACAGCCGTTGGCTTCAGCAGCAGCGGTTATGGGACAGGAAGACCTCGAAGCCGGTGTCGCCATTGTGGACATCGGCGGAGGCACAACTGACCTGGCTGTATTCTATGAAGGAATTCTAAAACATACAGCAGTTATACCCTTTGGCGGCGAGAATATTACCAATGACATTAAAACCGGACTTGGGGTATTAAAAACCCAGGCTGAACAGATGAAGGTCCAGTTTGGGTCTGCACTCTCAAATGAAGCTAAGGGAAATGCATTTATAACTATTCCGGGTTTACGCGGTATGCCGGCAAAGGAGATAAGTGTTAAAAACCTGGCCAATATTATCCAGGCAAGGATGAGTGAGATAATGGATTTCGTATCCTACCATTTGAAACAGGTTGGACTCGATAACAAAATGCTCAATGGCGGAATCGTGCTAACGGGCGGTGGCGCACAGTTAAAACACCTCATCCAGTTAACCGAATACGTAACGGGGCTCAACGCACGAATCGGATACCCGAATGAGCACCTGGCATCCGGACAAATAGAAGAACTGGCCCGTCCAACCTATTCAACCTGCATCGGGTTAATCCTGAAAGGATACAGCGACTATGAACATAACCGCAAACAGTTTGAAAAAACACATGTGCAGGTTGAAATTCCCACCGCGCTCAAAACACCGGAGATTGTTAAAGAAGAAGTGGTCGTCACGGAAGAAGAGAAGCAAAGATCAAGAGTTATAAACAGAGGTGGAATAAAAGATTTCTGGGGTAAGTTCAAAGACGGTATCATTGACTTATTTAAGGAAGAAGAAGATCACGCCCTTTAATACTATACAAACCTTTAATTCTATTTTATGATTCAGTTTGATTTACCCAAAGAGAGATCGTCCATCATTAAAGTGATTGGAGTGGGAGGAGGAGGAAGCAACGCTGTCAACCATATGTTCGGCCAGAATATTGAGGGCGTCAATTTTATTATTTGTAATACAGATGCGCAGGCACTTGCTTTAAGCCGTGTTGCGAATAAGATCCAACTCGGTCCGCTGTTAACCCAGGGCCTTGGGGCAGGTGCGAATCCGGATATTGGTCGTCAGGCAACAGAGGAAAGCCTTGAAGAAATAAAATCGATCCTGGAAGTAAATACCAAAATGGCTTTTATTACTGCAGGCATGGGCGGCGGAACCGGAACAGGAGGCGCACCTATCCTTGCGAAAATTTGCAAGGACCTGGGAATCCTTACCGTGGGAATTGTAACGACGCCATTTTCCTATGAAGGGAAAAAAAGACAATTGCAGGCCGAAGAAGGAATTCATTTATTGAAAGATTATGTGGACACTTTACTTGTTATCAGCAATGATAAACTCCGCCATCAGTTCGGAAACCTGAAAATGAAAGAAGCATTTTCCAGGGCCGACAATGTACTTGCTACCGCTGCGAAGTGCATCACCGATGTAATTAACAGTACAGGTCAGATCAATGTGGATTTTGCTGATGTATGCACGGTAATGCGTAACGGGGGAGTTGCTATTCTGGGCAGTGCAGCTGCAGCCGGCAATAACAGGGCGCAACAGGCCATAGAGGAAGCACTGAGTTCACCACTGCTCAATGATAATGATATCCGAGGAGCCAAATGGATCCTGATCAATATTAATAGTTCAGAAGGTGATCATGAGTTCACGATGGATGAGGTAGAAATTATTCAGCATCATCTGATCAGCCAGGCCGGTGAAGATACAGATGTAATTCTGGGACTGGGATACGATGCGTCACTGGGAGATAAAATTGGTATTACAATTATCGCAACGGGATTTGAATATAAGGATCCGTTTAAACGTACTGAAAGACCGTCTGTTCCAAAAAAAGAAGAGAAGATAGTAATGCCTTTGCAAATGCCTGTTCAGGAACTGGTAAAAACCAAAGAAATTCCTGTAGTCGAACCGGAACTTAAACCGGAAAAACAAACCCGGGTAGCGGATGCAGGAAATATAATGGAGATTATCATGCCGGTGTCAGCCCTTTCAAAAGAAATGGAACCCAAACTGGTTGAAACGCCGGTGCCGGAAATGAGAAAGACAGGTCCTGTAGTGATGATGCCGGCCAGATCAGAAAACCGCTCCGTTCCGGAAACGCCTGTGGATAAAAAGATAATGGAAGAACCAACAGAATGGATATTTTCACAAGAGACTGCAAAAACACCTTCTTCGGGTGGCTACCTTACAAGACCTTCCAATATTTATGATGAAGAATCTAAAGAATCGGAATTCCTTTCGCAGGATATTCCGTTAAAGGATCTGATCATTAATACGACTGCAAAAAATTCGACTTCGGATGAAAATCCCTCCGCCGATATGCAGCTCGTATTCAGGGATGAAATTCCAGCGGCGGATGTGCCTCGGGCCCATCAGACTCAACCGGTATCTATGGCGGATCAGCCTGCAGAGGAGCCTGCTGTGCAGGACGAAGCAGAAGGTCTGAGACGCAGAGCAGCAGAAAGGATCAGCAAATTGCGCAATTTGTCGTTCAATATGAATGCTGCAGATCCGAATAATGAGTTTGAAACTGTGCCGGCTTACATCCGCCGTAATCTGGAACTGTATAATACAGTCACCAGCGTTGAGAGTTTTTACAGCCAGTATGAAGTTAAATCGGATAAAAACAATCACGGTGAAATCAGTACCATCAATAGTTTTCTGGATGGAAAGAAACCTGATTAGCAGGTTTAATTTCGTTTGTTTTTAGTTGTTTATCCTTCCCACCTTGTGGGAAGGATTTTTTTTAGGGGTTAATTATCAGGAAGATGGATACAGTCATCATTACCGGCGGTACAGGCCTGATCGGGAGGGCACTTTCGATATATCTGGTTGCCAGGGGGATGCAGGTTGTGATCCTTACCCGTGAACCCAGGTCGCACCGGAGTTCTTCTCCCGGAATTTCGTATGCAGGCTGGGATATTGATGAACAGTCGGTCAACGAAGAGCCATTCAAAAAGGCAAAATTTATTGTTCACCTGGCAGGGGCGGGTGTGGCAGATAAAAGCTGGACAGAAAAAAGAAAAAAAGAAATTCTGGAAAGCCGCACAAAAAGCGCCTCGTTTCTAACAAAAATTATTCAGCAGGTTCCCAACGAAATTGTTGCGGTAGTCAGTGCTTCTGCCATAGGATGGTACAAAAAAAACAATCCGGAACCGGCTGTTGAAACTGATCCGCCGGGCCAGGGTTTTTTGAGTGAAACCTGCGTGGGATGGGAAAATTCCATCAGGCCCGTTACAGCGCTTGGAAAAAGGCTGGTGATCCTGAGAACCGGAATTGTACTGAGTAATGATGGGGGTGCCTTCCCTGAATTTGCCAAACCGGTTCGGTTTGGTATTGCCGGTATTTTAGGAAATGGAAAACAAATGATAAGCTGGATCCATATAGAAGACTTATGCCGGTTATATATGGAAGCCATGTTGAATGCTTCGTTTTCAGGAATATATAATGCGGTTGCTCCCCAAACGGTGAGCAACCGAACCTTTACCCTGAACCTTGCGAAAAGAATAAAAGGAAATTTCTATATTCCTATTCCGGTACCGGAATTTATGCTCCGGCTGATGCTGGGAGGCAGGAGCCAGGAGGTTTTGGAAAGCAGCAATGTGAGTTCAAACAAATTAAAACAACAGGGTTTTCAGTTTATTTATCCAAGCATCGATGCTGCTTTCCAGGATCTCGTTTCACGCTGATTAATTTTTATTTCCTGAAACCTTGGTTTCTGGCAATTTCTCACTAACCGGCATAGCTGTGTATAAAGAAGGATTTACTTTACTGGTATCCCCCTGGTAAACCCAGGTGAAATCCTTCACGTATTTATTAAAGGACTTACTTACTTCCTCAGTGCTCACTTTTTTCATATCCTCATTGATCCGGATAGACCTGTGCCAGTCATTAAATAAAATTTCATTTGCAGCCAGGGAGGCAGCCTGGGCGGAATTGGTCTCCATCGTCGAATAAAATGAAGTCACAAAACCTGTCTTGGCATTTTTAACGTCTTCGGCAGAAAATCCTTCAGTATGCGTCTTTTGCAGGAGCCTGTTGTTGACATCAATAAATTTATCCGGGAATTTCGTTGTTACAGAAATTTGTGTGTAAGGGGAGAGGCCACTCACATATCGCGCACTGGGTGCATAGGACAATCCGTTATTGGTTCTTATTTCAACGAAATTTTTCATCGCGTATATGCGCATGGCGATTGCGAATGGATTGTAGTCCTCAGATCCCGGCATCGGACCTGCCGTAATTCCCAGTATATAATTCGTAGCCACAGCCTTATTTTGGTCAGCAAATGTGTTTTTGGCCGGCACATAATCATACCTGTTCAGCTTAACGCTTTTACCTTCGGGTATATCACTGGTTAGTCTCTTTACCATTTTTTCAATTGCCGACTTGTCCAGCTCTGCTACAACCACAATCAGCATACGGGAGCGGCAGAGAAACCAGGAATAATAATTTTTAGTTTCTGCCAGGCTGATTTTCCGCAATGTCTGTTCATCTCCCCATTGGGATTTTGAATAATCTTTTCCTTTAAAGGCGGTTTCCATCGCCATTTTTCTAATCGACGCATCCGGAGTGGATGACTGATCATTTACGGCGTTGATATTGTCTCCCCTCATCCTTTCAAATTCAGCGCTGTCAAAAAGCGGAAGAGTAATGGCATCCACGTAAAGCGGCCAGACCTGGTCCAGATCAGAATTAATACAATTGAGGGTTATGCTTGAATAATCCAGCCCCGTTTGTTCGGAAATATAGGCACTTACTTTATCCAGTTTATTTTTGAAACTGTTTTTGCTGTCGTTTTTAGTTCCGCATTCCAGCAAGGCAGTGAGGGCCAGGTCCTCGATTCCGGCTTTATCAGCCGGATAGTTCTGAACTCCGCCTTTTAATACCGTTAATACCTGTACAATTTCATTTCCACTGGGCTGAACAATTACCTTAACTCCGTTGACGGTCATTTCATAGGCAGGTTTGTTTTGAGAAAACCCGCTTAAACAAAACACCGTCAGTAATAGTATACCCGAAATCTTTTTTATATACAAATTCATAAACTTGATTTATTTATTTGGTAGAAACTGGTTTAAAGCTGTCAGAAGCGCCGGACTTTTTATTCATATCCGGGCTTATCACCATACCGGCGATATAAGATTTGCCAGTAATATATTTATCTATAAATCTTATAATGTCTTCCCTGGTAATTTTTTGGCAATTCTTTTCAAAATCTGTCATATAATCCAGACTGGCGCTGGTCCAGTAATAGGTTAAAATATTCGTTTGAGCAGAAGGTCTTTCTTTTTCGCGGATTTTATTTCGGAGTATAGTGGCTTTGGCATCTTTTAGTTGCTCGTCAGTAAAATAGTCTGCTTTTCCCCATTGACTAATCTGGTTCAAAATTTCATCATTGCATTCCTTTATTTTAGAAGGATTTGGCATTATATAGACTTGTATCGGTCCAACATATCTTTCTGTCTGATAATTTACTCCGGCTTGTGAGGCCAGACCTTTGTCAACCAGGGCCTGGTTCCATTTGGAGGAATTCAGGCCGAGAATCGTGCAGAATACATTCGCGGCAATGGTACCTGCGGAATCATATCGGGTATCCGGCCCCTGCCAGAAATAAAGTTCTATTGGAGTCTGGGCAAGAGTGGACTCCATAACAAAATACTGAGTTGCCGCAAGCGGTTTGAACTCCGGAATCGGATATTTAAGAATCGGATCAGAACCGCTGCTTTCCCAGTTTCCAAAAATGGCTTTGGCTTTGGCAAAAGCATCTTCGTGTTTTACATCACCACCTATCACCAGGATGGAATTGTTTGGAGAATAATATTTGGTTTTGATAACCATCATCTTTTCAGGTGTCGCCGTATTGATAATTTCGTGAATGCCGATGGCATTTTTCCGGGTGTAAAGGTCTCCCCAAAGTTTTTTCTGGGCAGCAAAATCGAGAAGATAGGTTGGATTGCTTTCTGCCCGCTGAAATTCTCCGTCTACAACCGGTCTTTCCTTCTGCATGTCCTCTGTTCTGTAGATGGGAAACCGGATAGCGGCATTCATAAATTCCAGTCCGGCTGTCAGACTGTCTTTGGCAAAAGTGAAAAAATAATTCACGCGTTCATCACCCGTGGTTCCGTTCCAGGCAGCACCCAGCTCCTGGGTTCGTTTAAGAAACTTTTCCTGATTGGGATAATCCTTATTCGCTTTAAAAAACATATGCTCAAAAAGATGGGAGAGCCCATTGTAATTGGAATCTTCTGTAAAGGATCCGTTTTTTACGGCAATTTCAATTTTAACCAGGGGAACCTTATTATTTTCAATTACTACGACTTCCAGGCCGTTCGGAAGTTTTTCCCAATAATAGTTTGCCGGGAGGCGTGGCTGAGCAAAACCGGTGACTGAAAAAAATCCCATTAACAAAACACAAATATTTCTTTTCATGAATCAAAATTTAATTTTCCTGATGTCTAAATTACCCTTAAAGATCTGACTTTCTAAAACGCCAGCTGATCAAAAATATAAAAATGAGAATATAAATTATTGTAATAGTCAAATACAGGCTGACATGTTTTTCCCAGTAACCGCTGTTATCGGTTAAGATTTTCCTGGCAAAAGGCTGGGGAATCAGCCGGTCCGACACCTCTTCCGGTAAATAATCCACCCAGGTAACTTTATATTTATTCCTCCCGATACTCACAACGAACTGCTCGAGAATCATATAAAGGAAAAAAATGCCCATGGCCAGGCCTGCCCGGCGGATAAGCATGGCAATCAATACAGCAATCAGTGAGTAATCCAGCATTTCAACAAAAAAATACAGAATATAACGGAGCTGTTCCCAACCTGTTTCGGGGTGGTCTCCCTTCCGGGTGAGAAAACCAAAATACAAACAGGTGAGTATCACGATTAGTGTTACAAACAGGGTGAGTATAAATATTTCAATGAGTTTGATATGGATAAACCGGGCGCGGCTCCATCCATCAATAATATTCTGCCGGTGAGTGCGGAAACTATACTCATTGGTAAACAGAGTGATGATCAGAATAGCTGGCATAAACATCAGGATGCCTGCCAGGTAAGGAACCGTACTCCATACATAAGGAAAAGAGAAAGGCGTGCCCAGCAGGCTTTTGCCATTCATTTTTGGAAAACTATTGTCCGTAATATCGTACGACACATAGTTGAAAGCCGGAATACATACCACGATAATGGCCAGTAATATCCAGAATGTCCTATAGTATTTCAGCTTCAGCCATTCTACCCGCAGTGTATGCCAAAAATCCCCCATGTCAGTTGCTTGCATTATTAGTCAGTTCGATAAAAGCCGATTCCAGACTTTTTTTTCTGACTTGTAAATAATTTAATACGACCCCATTATCAAAACAAAAACGATTCAGCCATGAAGCATCCGGCGGTAACTGATCAAAATATACCTGAAAATGATTTTCAGATTTTACCGTTTTTCTTAGTCCCGGTAATCCGTTCAGCACTCCATTTAATTTCTCCATGTCTGTGGCGCCCACTTCGAACCATTCTTCCTGACTCAGTACCGATCTGACTTCGCCCGATTGGATCAGGGTTCCCTGTTGTAAAATGGCAACATGGGTGCATACCTTTTCAACTTCAGCCAGCAGGTGACTGGCCAGAATGATGGTTTTGCCTCCTTTCGCCAGATCGATGATGAGTTGCCGGATTTCAGCTATCCCCGAAGGATCCAGGCCGTTAGTCGGTTCGTCAAATACGAGAACGGATGGATCGCCCAAGAGGCAGGAAGCAATAGCCAGTCTCTGTTTCATACCCAGCGAAAAGGTTTGAAATTTTGAATCTTTCCTCTCGTAAAGCCTTAATGTTTTAAGTATCCGGTCGATATCTTCGCCGGATTTATTTTTTATCAGGGCAGCTATCTCCAGGTTTCGCCTGGCAGAGAGATAGTGATAAAAATTGGGTGTTTCCAGAAGTGTGCCGATATCCCTTCTCTGTAATTCCGTAGGGGGTTTCCCGAACCAGTTATAGCTCCCGGAATTGGATCGCAAAACATTCATGACCACGCCAAGCAGCGTGGTTTTACCACTGCCATTTGGCCCGAGTATACCAAAGACAGATCCTTCCGGAACCTCAAATGAAACCTGCTTTAATGCATGAATGCGGCCGTACGATTTACTGATATTATGTAAAGAAAGAATCGGGGCCATAAATGGTAGGCTAATGTAGGAAATAAATTCAAGCGGCAACAAACTAGGGCATAGGTTCCGCTTTCCCGTGATATATACTGGAAAAATCTCCAAGAACAGCAAACCCCTTCGAATTCCAGTTTAATTTATTCAGGCGGAGCCGATCTATATCAGCCTGCAAAACTTTTCGGGTAAAGGGATTGAGGGTTCCGCCGGCTTTCAATGGTTCTGCCAGGGGATCATACTGAAATGCCGGATCGCAGACTGTTCCACGGGGGTACATGATTCCTGGCTGGCCGGAGCCGCGGATATCCAGGATTTCAGGATGATCCAGACCAATCGTATGACCGTACTCATGCGCTGCAGTAGTGGAGTTATTCAGGAGATTATCCAGCTTGAAATAGCCGGTATTGCAGTTGATTCCATCTACATAAGATACATGGACCGGAGAAAATTCTTCTATGCGGAAATAATTATTCCTGGGATTGGTATTAAACCATACGCTGTCGGCAGCCATCTCTTTTTCGTAAAATCCGCGAACATGGAATTCAACGAGATAAGGGATTTTTTTAATGTATGCTATACCCATTGGCTGATTCCAGTGAAGGGCAATATCACCGGCAATGATTTCAGCAAGTTCGGGAGTTGCTGCGTCTCCGTAAAAATAAAAATCCGAATGAATTCGGATTTTTGATTCGGTTTTCAACCATTCAGCTTCGCCCATTTTTATCTATTTCAGGGACGTTGATAATATTTTAAGGAAGCAGTTCCTCCAGTTTTTTGTCCAATTCTTTTCCGGTCAGTCCCCTGGCAACAATAATTCCCTTATTATCGAGGAGGTAATTCATAGGGATACCCTGCACGCCATAAAGGGAAACAACATCGGCTTTCCAGCCTTTCAGATCAGAAACCTGCGTCCAGTCCAATCCGTCTTTTTTAATGGCGGCCATCCATTTTGATTTATCCGTATCCAGCGAAACGCCGTAAATATCAAAGCCTTTATTATGAAAAAGTTTGTAAGCTTTTACGACTGCCGGATTTTCCTGCCTGCAGGGTCCGCACCAGCTGGCCCAAAAATCAAGCAAAACATATTTCCCTTTTAGCGAAGCGAAAGAGACAGGTTTTCCGTTCACGTCGTTATTAGTAAAGAGTGGTGCAGGTTTTCCAATCGCGGTCAATTTTTCTTTAATAATGGTTTTTTGAATCTTTTTTCCATAGTAAGAATTTTGAATGGGGCTATCTAACATTTTATATATGCTGTCCAGCTGGCTTACTCTTGGATTATAGAAGAAGTTTGAATAAATCTCGTAAGCAGATACGATCGAGCCGGGATGTAACCTGGTGAATTCAGAAACGAGTTGTTTTTGCTCCTCTCTAAGTATATTGTATAATTTGTCCAGGCTGTCCAGGACCTTCGTATTCTTTGTATTGTCTGCCGAATCATAGGCTTTGTCCAGCGCATTCATTTTGTCGTTCAGTTTTTTACTGAACTGATCCTCAAAATAATTGTATTCATCCTGTGTTTTGGTTCCTGTAATCTGGGCATAATCCATCGAATCTTTTTTAACCAGGATGGCTATTTTTCCATTTTCAAGGAAAAATCTTTTATACTTATTATTCAGACTGATTAAACTCACGGCCGGGGTATCGGCCCTCCCGCTGAATTTAAAAAATCCGTGATCCAGTAAAGCAGAATCCCTCTTCCCGGTTTCCTGGTTAATTAGGTAAACGATACCGGTATCCAGACCGGTTACTTTCCCGATAATGGCATAGGATGTATCGTTTTTTACCAACGGCGGGTTATTCGAATCACCGCCCTGGCATCCTGCTAAAAATATAAACACTACAACTACCGCAGCTGCAAAAATTCTGTTCATCATAGGTTTAGTTTCTAACGGGTTTGCCGGATTTAATAATACTTTGTAATCTTTCCAGGGTTTTCTTCTCACCGCAAAGCGATAAGAATGCCTGTCTTTCCAGGTCCAGCAGGTATTGTTCAGACACCTGCGTGGGTTCACTCAGGTCACCTCCGCACATCACATAAGCCAGTTTTCTGGCAACAAGTACATCATGATCTGTGGCATATTTCCCCCGCCACATTCCATTTATTCCGGCATAAAGAGCGCCTAGTGCTGAACGACCTAGTACTTTGATATCTGTTCGGGGCACAGGTTGAGAATATCCATCCTGGAATAATTCCAGCACCGCGTTTTTTGCATCGGCGATGCGCCGGTCCGGATTAACAGAAATAAAATCCCTTCCTTTCTTCAGGATTCCCAAACCAAACGCGTCTTCAGCCGAAGTGGAAACCCTGGCGGTGGCAATAGTAAAAAAACGGTTTTTCAGGGTCACCGTTTCCGGTTCATCTGCATGTAGTTCATCTGATGCCCGCAGGGTAAATTCTTTTGATCCGCCTCCGCCGGGTATCAGCCCAACGCCCAGTTCCACCAGTCCCATATAGGATTCAGCAGCCGGCACTACCTTATCCGCATGCAGAATCAGTTCGCATGCGCCTCCAAGTGTCACGCCCTGAGGAGCCACCACCACGGGTATCGCGGAATACCTTACCCGCATCATGGTATTCTGAAATAAACGGATAGCCATATCCAGTTCTTCATATTCCTGATCAACGGCCAGCATAAAGATCATGCCGACATTCGCTCCGGCTGAGAAATTTCCGGCCTCATTGGCAATCACGAGGCCCTTGTATTTCTCTTCGGCAATACCAACTGATTTTTGAATTCCTTCCAGAACTTCACCACCAATGGTTCCCAGTTTGGTAAACCATTCCAGGCCCAGCACTTCATCTCCGATATGATATAACCGCGCAACTGAATTTTTCCAGATAGTCTGATTTTCAAAATTGCGCATCACTATAAATGCACGGGGATCACCGGTGATAGCGGAAACATATTTTTTCTTACCGGGAGAATAGGCAAGTTTTTCACCCTTTTCGATTTTATAAAAAGTTTTATTACCGCCGGCTATCATTTCTTTAACCCAGCCCGCCACCGTATTTCCGGCGGCTTCAGTTTTTTTTATCGTTTCTTCCACACCAAACAGATCCCAGGTTTCAAAAGCGCCGATCTCCCATCCGAATCCGGCACGCATGGCGTCATCAACCCGGTATATTTCATCACTGATTTCCGGGATGCGGTTGGAAACATAAGCGAATAATTTGTAGTGAAACTGCCGGTAGAATTCACCGGAAAGGTCCTTACCCTGTATCAGTATTTTCAATCTTTCTTTAAGATCATCTACTGGTTTGGCGGCTTCAAGTCCGGGAAATGAGGACCTCGCTCTCGGTTTGTATTCAAATGTTTTGAGGTCGAGTGTAAATATTTCTCTTTCCCCGGTAGCCGTTTTCTTTTTTGAGAAAAACCCCTGACCGGTTTTATCACCCAGCCAGTTTTTTTCAATCATCTGATCAAGCCAGGCAGGTATGGTAAATGTATCCCGGGCCTCGTCTGAAGGGCAGTTGTCATATACACCCCTGGCCACCTTAACCATCGTATCAAGACCTACAACGTCCGCCGTACGGAAGGTGGCAGATTTTGGCCGCCCGAAAACCGGTCCCGTAAGTGTTTCAACCTGATCCACGGTCAAACCCAGTTTGTCCATCAGCTTAAAGATGGCCATGATGCTGAAAACCCCCACACGGTTGGCAATAAATGCCGGGCTGTCCTTACAGAGTACGGTAGTTTTGCCCAGGTGCAGGTCACCATATTCAAGGAGAAACTGAATTAATTCCGGATCGGTTTGAGGTGTCGGAATAATTTCGAGCAGTCGCAGGTAGCGGGGAGGGTTGAAAAAATGGGTTCCGCAAAAATGTTTTTTGAAATCTTCCGATCTGCCTTCAGTCATAAGATGAACTGGAATACCGGATGTATTTGTACTGACGATGGTTCCCGGTTTACGGTATTTTTCCACTTCTTCAAAAATCCCTTTTTTGATATCCAGTCTTTCCACAACAACTTCGATAATCCAGTCGCAACCCGCAATATCTTTCATCTGATCTGTAAAATTGCCGGTCCGGATCTGTTTAATCACTTCCTGGCTGTACACCGGTGAGGGGTTTGATTTAACGGCTGCCGCAAAAGCTTCATTTACAATCCGGTTTTTAACCGCCGGATGATCCAGGGAAAGTTTTTTTGCTTTTTCAGTTTCATTTAATTCAGTCGGCACCCTGTCAAGCAATAAAACCTGTGTTCCGGTTCCTGCGAAATGACAGGCAATTCTTGATCCCATAACACCGCTGCCCAAAACAGCCACTTTACGAATTATTCTTTTCATATCTGAATCGTTGAATATTCTTTTAATAAGATAATTTTCGGAAGAAAATATTTACCTGACTTCTGCTCCCGGAGTGATTTTTTCGTCCGGTGAAACAAAAATTAACCTTCCCTTTTCATCCTCTGCCATCAGGATCATACCATTACTTTCGATGCCCTTCATTTTACGGGGAGCCAGGTTGGCAACCACCACTACCTGTTTACCGATAATTTCTTCGGGTTTGAAATGCAGGGCGATTCCGGAAACGATGGTTCTTTTTTCAGTTCCGAGATCAACTTCCAGCCTGAGCAATTTATCGGCTTTTGCTACTTTTTCTGCTGTCAGGATATGGCCGGTACGTAATTCGAGTTTCTCAAAATCCGCATATTGGATTTCCGGTTTTTTTTCAATCTTCGCCGGCTGATTTTCCACGGTGGTATTTGGTTTTACAGCATTGCTGTGAAGTTTTTCCATTTGCTTTGTAATTTCATCATCTTCGATTTTCCGGAATAATAATTCAGGTGCACGAAGGCTGTATCCGGTTTTCAATAAATCAATTCTGCCCGCATTTTCCCAATCCAGCATTCGCTCCACCACTTTCATCATGTGCAACAATTTTTTTGCTGTGGCCGGAAGGAAGGGACTGATCAGGATCGAAAGATTGGCAGTGAGTTGCAGACAGAGGTATAAACAATTGTCGATTTTTTCCTGGTCCTCCGGAGCAGTCGTTTCCTTGCCTGCTTTTTTCCAGGGTTCTTTGTCCTGCAGGTATTTATTTCCTTTTCTGGCCAGGTCAATAATAGTAAACAGGGCATCCCGGAATTTATAAGTTTCAATCAGGGATTCAACCGAAAGCCTGGTTTGATCAATCTGGCGTATCAGTTCCACATCTGCATCATCCTTGATTTTTTCGTGCCAAACGGGAACTTTACCATTGCAAAGTTTGTGCATCAGCACAAAACTGCGGTTTACGAAATTTCCAAATATGGATACGAGTTCTGAATTATTCCTGTCCTGGAAATCTTTCCAGGTAAAATCATTGTCTTTTGTTTCCGGCGCATTCGCACATAAAACATAACGCAGCACGTCTTCACAACCGGGAAAATCTTCCAGGTATTCATGTACCCAAACCGCCCAGTTGCGACTGGTGGATACTTTTTCGCCCTCTATATTTAAAAATTCATTGGCAGGCACATTATCGGGCAACACATATTTCCCATGCGCTTTCAGCATGGCCGGGAAAATAATACAATGGAAAACGATATTGTCCTTGCCTATGAAATGGACCAGTTTGGTGTCGCTCTGCTGCCAGTAATCTGCCCATTTCGATGTCAGTTCTTTGGTAGCAGAAATATAACCGATCGGCGCATCAAACCATACATACAATACCTTCCCTTCTGCATTGGGCAGGGGTACCTTAATGCCCCAGTTGCTGTCCCGGGTCATAGCCCGTGGTTGCAGTCCATTATCGAGCCAGCTCTTGCATTGTCCATATACATTATTCTTCCATTCCGTATGGCCGTTGAGTATCCATTCCTTCAAGAAGATTTCATAGTGCTGCAATGGGAAATACCAGTGTTTCGTTTTTCTTTTTACAGGTATGGCATCGCTGAGTGTACTTCGGGGATTGATCAGCTGGTCGGGACTTAAAGAAGAGCCGCATCGCTCGCACTGGTCTCCGAATGCATTCGGGTTGCTGCAAATCGGGCAGGTGCCGGTAATATAGCGGTCA
This sequence comes from uncultured Bacteroidota bacterium, assembly GCA_963766585.1. Classification (GTDB taxonomy): domain Bacteria; phylum Bacteroidota; class Bacteroidia; order Chitinophagales; family Chitinophagaceae; genus Puia. Next base: position 1,418,366 of record CAVYAV010000003.1, on the reverse strand, counting down.
GCCAGAAAAGTTTTGGCTGCTTCATCATAATATTGCTCCGTTTCTTTTTCTTCAAAAATATTCTCGTCGTACAAGGTTTTGAAAAACCCCGAGGCCGTTTCATGATGCACGGGATTGGAAGTGCGTGAGTAGATATCAAAGGAAATAAACATCTGCTCAAAACTTTTTTTGATCAGGGCGTGATATTTATCCACCACCTGCTGTGGAGTAATTCCCTCTTTCATGGCCCGGATCGTAATGGGTACGCCGTGTTCATCACTTCCGCCGATAAAAAGAATGTCTCTTTTGCGCGATCGCTGATAGCGCACATAGATATCGGCGGGTATATAACAGCCTGCCAGATGACCGATATGTACAGGACCATTGGCATAGGGAAGGGCAGCAGTAACCAGGATGCGGTTGTATTCTTTCATAGTTTAACAGCAGCGTCTCACGCCACAGGGAGGGCAAAAATACGCATTCGGGATTAAAGCTTAAAGCCTAAAGCCCAAAGCTCATACGGTCAATTGTCAACTGTCAACAGTCATCTGTCTTAAAGCATAACAATCCACAAAATAAATCCTCCTCATCCATTAACTTTAAATGATGAAGCGAAAACGATTTCTGGGATCACTGCTGGGCAGTCCGCTGCTGGCGGCGGCAGTGTTTCCGCCTTACCCGGAACAGGAATTCCCTGTTTCCGGAGCGGACAACTGGCGGATCCCTCCGTATCTGAAACCGGGAGACACGATTGGCATTACATGCCCGGCAGGATATTTAACCGAAACAGAAGTACAACCTGCCATTACTTTGTTAAAAAGCTGGGGTTTTAATCTTCGTATAGGCAAGACCGTGGGAGACCGGGATTTCAGTTTTGGCGGAACGGACAGGGAAAGGACTGCGGACATGCAGGAAATGCTTGACGATCCGGCTGTTCAGGCGATCATGTGCGGCAGGGGAGGTTATGGGATGATCCGGATTATCGATCAGCTGGATTTCCGGAAGTTTGTTGAAAAGCCAAAATGGGTCGTCGGATTCAGTGATATAACGATTTTCCACGCACACCTGAACCATCAGTACCGGATAGCTTCGATACATTCCAAGATGTGTAATAGTTTCCCGGATCATCCTGAACTTTTGGAAAAAGGACAATGGGAAAGTATCCTGTCCATACAAAGCGCGTTAACCGGAAAACCCATTGAATATCCGGTAGTATACGACTCGGCCAACCGGCCGGGAACGGGTCAGGGCATTCTGGCAGGCGGAAATTTAAGAACAATTGAAAACCTTGCCGGTACTGCATCAGATCTGAGAACAGAGGGCATGATTCTCTTCCTCGAAGATGTGGGTGAATACCTGTACAGCATCGACCGGATGTTTTATAATCTTAAAAGAACGGGCAAACTGGACAAGCTTAGCGGACTTTTAGTAGGCGCATTCCGGGTGAAACCAGATGATCCGGGCGATGAATTTGGAAAGAGTGTATATAATATTGTAATGGAACAGGTGGCTTCCTATCACTATCCGGTATGTTTTAATTTTCCCGTTGGTCACCAGAAAATAAATTACGCATTAAAATGTGGCGTCCGTCATGAATTAAATATCAGCACGGAAAAAGTTGTTTTCAGAGAGGTATAAAAAGATTGGCTATTAAACAGTAATTCATCATGGCGAATATATTTCCTCCATATTTGAAAGCCGGAGACAGAATCGGGATCGTTTGTCCGGCAGGATTCATGGCAGCGGAACGAATTGTCCCCTGCGTCAACACCCTTAAATCCTGGGGCTTCCGGGTAAAAATTGGTAAAACGGTGGGTGGGGTCTCTTCAAATTATTTTTCAGGTTCTGATGAGGAAAGACTGGAGGATCTGCAGGAAATGCTCGATGATGAGGATCTTTCTGCCATTTTATGTGGGCGCGGCGGTTATGGTCTTAGCCGTATTATTGATCAGATCAGCTTTAAGAAATTCCGAAAGTCGCCCAAGTGGATCCTTGGTTACAGCGATATCTGTTTACTGCATGCACATGTCTATTCCAATCTGGAATTTGCCACGGCACACAGCCCGATGGCCGGTGCGTTCCTGGAGGCCGGGCCGGGTGATCCATTTATCGCATCTATTCGCAGCCTGTTATTGGGGGAAAAATTAAGTTATTCATGTGACCCTCATCCCTTCAATCGCAAGGGAGAAGTGGAAGGAACGCTGATGGGCGGCAACCTGGCTTTACTGGCCCATATCGTAGGGGGCAGTTCCGATTTCAAAACAAAAGGATTGATTTTGTTTATTGAGGATATCGGCGAGTATTTATATAATATTGACCGGATGTTGTTTCAGTTGAAATCTGCCGGGAAATTTCAAAAACCTGCAGCTATTATTGTCGGAAGTTTTTCAGAATTGAAAGATACTGAAAGACCCTTTGGACAGAATGCTTATGAAATTATCCGCGATAAGCTTTCGGAATATGAATATCCCGTTTGCTACGGATTTCCGGTGGGCCATGTAAAAGAAAATTATGCCCTGAAATGCGGGGCAGATTACCGGCTGAAAATTGGAAGGGAAAAGGTAGTGCTGGAAGAAATTTAATCGAAGCCTAACGCCGAACGCTTAACGCCTAACGCTCCTGTTTCCAAAATATTGCTGGGCTCACGACCCCAAGACCCGGATATCAAACATTAACCATCAACCTTTAGACTTTCGGCGTTATGCGTTTAGCTTAATATTTGATTGAAATAACTGATTAAATTTATCTTCCGATAAATTAAATTGATATTGATGACGTTTACCCAGTTGGAATATATTCTGGCTATTGACACTCACCGGCATTTTGCCAAAGCAGCTGGTGCCTGTTTCGTTACCCAACCCACCCTGAGCATGCAGGTGAGTAAACTGGAGAAATCCCTGGGGGTCAAAATATTTGACCGCAGCCATTCACCAGTGGTGCCTACGGAAGCCGGGAAGCAGATCCTGGAGCAGGCAAAAAAAATACTGTTGGAGAAAAACCGGGTTTCAGAAATTATTTCACTTAAGAAAGGACTGGTGGAAGGCGAACTCCGCATTGGAATTATCCCAACCCTGGCGCCCTATCTTCTTCCATTATTCGTGCAGTCTTTCCTGAAGAAATATCCGAAGGTCAAACTGATTGTGTATGAAAAAACAACCGAAGCCTTATTGGAGGCCCTCCGGGATTCAGATCTGGATGCCGGCATCCTGGTAACCCCACTGATAGAAAAAGGAATTAGCGGGGAAGTTTTGTTTTATGAAGAATTGCTGGTTTTTGTTTCGGAAAATAATGGTTTGTATAAAAAGAACTATGTGCTGGCAGGTGATATTGATCCGAATAAATTGTGGTTGCTCGAAGAGGGCCATTGTTTTCGATCCCAGATGATCCACTTATGCGAATTGTTCAAGGCCAGTCGCAGAACCAGTCATTTTGATTATGAAGCGGGTAGTTTCGAAACCCTGCGCCGGATGGTGGAACTCAATGATGGCATTACGATATTGCCCGAGCTGGCCACCCGGGATTTTTCAAAAAAGCAGCAGGCCCTGATCCGCAGGTTCAGAAAACCCTTCCCCATGCGTGAGGTAAGTATGGTCGTAAGCCGGGATTTTGTTAAAGAACGTCTTGTTCGAATTCTGAAAGAAGAAATCATGAACAGTATTCCGGAGAAGATCAGAAAAAATAAAGAAGCCTATATTGTACCTTTGTAGTTAACTCGTTCAGATGAGCCGTATCAGAAAAATGCTTCTTTATACACTTGGTGAAAAACGTTATCTCCGCCTGCTGGCCGGTTCATTTCAGAAATTATATAAAACAGGCCGCCTGGGGGTGGATTACCAGGATATCTATTTCCTCCATAACCTGATCAGGCCGGGGGACCATTGTATCGATATCGGGGCTCATCTTGGTTATTTCACATTGGAGTTGAGCCGCCTCACCGGAATTAACGGCCATGTATATGCGATTGAACCGATGTCGAAATTTTTCAATACCCTGAAAACCATGGTGGAAAATAAAGGATTGAAGAACATTACCCTTTACCAATATGCTATGGGTGCTGAAACTGAATACGTTGAAATGGGTATTCCCAGGGTAAACAAAATGAAAAAATTTGCCTATGCCCGGGTCATCCAATCCAGTACTTTCCTTGAATATGTTGAGTCCGAACAGGTAAAAAATGTATATGGTGATGAATTGTTCCGGTTATCACCTGCGGTGGATTTTATAAAATGTGATGTGGAGGGCCTGGAACTGCAGGTATTCCGGTCGTTCGTGGATATCATCCGCAGGCATCAGCCTGTTGTTCTGTGCGAATTGGGCGATCCGCAGGACAGGATTCGGCTGCTGGAGCTGCTAGCTCCTTTTTCATACACTTTATACTATCTGGAAAATAAAAAACTGAGGCCCCTCGATGTACATAGTGATATAAGGCCGGTATCACATAATCATTATTTTATTCCTGGAAAAAGGTTAGTAAGCCTGGCAGCACATATCAATTCTCACCAATCCGCTTAAGATTCAGGTCCGGCAAAGGAGACACAATAAGTGGAAATTTTTCGATGGTTACATTGGAAGGATCCAGTCCAAATCCCCTTTCTTCGGATAGACTGGCTTCTTTCAGCCAGAAATATAATTTCATAACCACTCTTTCAAAAAAGGACAGTTCATTATCCTGGCTCAGGTATTTTTCCATCACCACAATCTGGAAATCGCCAACGACATTATTCTTTTCCAGGGATTCATAGCGGCTGGTTATATTCACTTCCCTGTTTTTTACCAGGTCTTCCACCACTTTCCGGATCATTAAATTAATGCGTGGCTCAATACGGAAACCCAGCCGGAATTCAACCCGGATGATATCGTTGGGAATAATATGATCCACTGAATATTCCGAAGTATACGGTTCATCCAAAGTATCTATGTGAACAAACCAGTATATATCTGCTCTTTTGGGTTTTTTATTCAGGATGGAATAGATGATTTTATGTTCTATTTCCTTGGGATTATTCGCACTGGTCATATACATCAGGTGCGTAGCAAATTTAGGAACAGTCCGGTCGGTACTCAGCTCCTGGATTTGCGGAATATAATTTTCAAGCCGCACGAATTCAACATACCGGTTTTTAATTTTCCGGGAACGGTACCATACATACATAATGGCAAATAGTATTCCGCCCACTATTAATGTCACATATCCACCGTGCGGAAATTTCTCCAGGTTGGCAAAAAGAAAACTGAATTCTATAATCAGGTATACACAGAGATAGAGATAAATTAAAAACGAAGGGGCGCGGCGGGAAATCAGGTAGTTGGCGAACAGGATAGAAGTGGCGAGCATACACAGGGTAATGGCCAGGCCGTATGCTGCTGCCATATGGGAGGACGACCTGAAATAGACCGTAATACTGCAACATCCGATAAACAACAGGAAGTTGATGGCCGGTATATATAACTGACCTTTCTGTTCAGTAGGATAACTGATCCGGAATTTTGGCCAGAGATTTAATCGCATACTTTCACTGATCAGGGTAAAGGATCCGCTGATCAGGGCCTGGCTTGCAATGATTGCCGCTGCTGTGGCAATCAAAATGCCCGGTATCAGGAACCATTCGGGCATTATACTATAGAAAACATTATTATGGGCAGTGTCGAATACCTTGTTAGATTGATTATGCAATAGCCAGGCACCCTGCCCAAGATAATTGAGGATCAGGCAGGTCTTCACGTAAATCCAGGATACCCGGATATTGGATTTGCCACAGTGACCCAAATCGGAATACAATGCTTCTGCTCCCGTAGTACAAAGAAAAACGGCTCCCAGTATCCAGAATCCTTTGGGATATAAAGTGAGTAACTCAATAGCATATACGGGGCTCAGGGCTTTGAAAATATGCAGGTCATCCAGTAAATGACCGCAACCCAGCAGGGCCATCATCCCGAACCAGATAAACATAATGGGTCCGAATAATTTCCCGATGGAATCGGTTCCAAACTGTTGGAGGAAAAAAAGAACCAGCAGCAAACCGAGTACGATATATACAATGGTATCCTGCGGAATATAGTTCAGGTTGGGAAGTTGCTTTAAACCCTCAATTGCAGATGTGATGGAGATCGGTGGTGTTATCATTCCATCCGCCAGCAGGGCAGCACCCCCAATCATGGCCGGGAGAACCAGCCATCGGCGCTGCCGGCGAACCAGGGCATACAAAGAAAATATGCCACCTTCCCCCTTGTTATCGGCATTCAGGGTTAACCAGACATATTTAACGGTGGTTTGTAAGGTGAGGGTCCAGATAATGCAGGACAGACTGCCGACAATCAGCAGTTCATTAATGACACGGCCACTAATGATTTCATTGAGTACGTAGAGCGGTGAAGTTCCGATATCTCCGTAAATAATACCTAAAGCAATTACGAGGTTACCGAGTGTAACCTTGTTAATTTGTTTGCTCACTACTGTGCAGGTTAAATTGGTGTCAAAACAGGTCGGAATTTTTCAATGGCAACCAATCGCTTTTTGCTTATAATCGTTGATACAAAGATATAAGGATTAGAATGAAATTAACAGAATCTTAATCGGAGATTTGAGTAACTTGGCTCCTGTAGCAACCTTCTATAAGTGTTTTTTATATGATTTTAAGATTTCTCGGCATTCTTTTGTTACTGCCCGCGATTCTACAGGCCCAACACATTGTTTATACCGAGCCTGAACAGAGCGATACCCATAAAACCGATTTTGAAATCATTGGCCGGGTTTCCGGCAATATCCTGGTTTTTAAAAATAACCGGTCTGAGAATGTTATTTCGATTTACAACGCCGACATGAAACTGTTCAAGCGGGTCCAGCTGAACTTTTTACCTGAAAGGTTTACAAATATAGATTTTGTCCAGTATCCCGACTTCTTTTACCTGATTTGTGAATACCAGAAGAAAAACATCGTACACCTGGAAGCCATCAAAATGGACGGAGACGCCCTGCCACTGGGACAACCGGTTGAACTGGATACAACCCTGGTTGGCGGGTCAAATACGGCAAAAATTTATACCAATATCGTAAGTGAGGATAAAGAACGCCTGATGGCTTTGAAGATTAATACAAAAAACCAAAAAGAATACACATTCACTACGTTTCTTTACGATAAAAATCTGGAATTGCTGGACCGGCACAGGTTGCCTCTGGAAATTCAGGATCATGCGGACATGTTCACCAGCTTCGACCTGGACGATGAAGGAGGACTGGTATTCACAAAATTTGCGCGTACGGGAAGCGGTGATTTTATCACCCATGTGGCCCTGGTAACCAAGGCGCCCCTGGCAGATACATTCTCCATCCGAGATGTAGGCACCAATGAAAGAATTTTGGATGAACTGATTCTGAAAGTAGACAACTTTAATAAACGGTACCTGCTTTCTGCCTTTTATTACAAACAAAGAAGAGGAAATATCGAAGGATTGTTTACGGTGATATGGGATAAGGCCACAGACAGTAAAATAAAAGAGAGTGTAACCATTTTCCCGGACGAGCTCAGGGCATTGGCAAAAAGTTCCGAAGAAAACATAAAAACAGCATTCAATGATTACTTTTTAAAAAAGATCATTGTAAAAAAAGATGGCGGCTATGTTCTGATCAGCGAATCGGAATTCACCACCACCCGGGGATCTGTATTTAACCGGTCAGATTATATGTATGGTCCCATGATGCCGATTGACTATTATTCACCTTATTATAATCCGTATTCACCATATAACCGCTATGGATCCGGAACTGCGAACCGGTATGATGCAGAAAATATCCTGGTCCTTTCATTTGACAAAAACAGCAATATGGAATGGAGCAATGTGGTACCTAAAACACAGTTTGATGATGATGGTCCTAATCATATTTCTTTTAAGTCCATGACCACCGGCGGACAATTACATTTCTTATATAACCAGTCCGAAAAAAGAACCATGTTACTGATGGATCAGACTATCTCCCCAGACGGGAAAATCACCCGCTTACCCACTCTCCATAACCTGGACAAAGGGTATGATTTTATGCCCAGACTTGGCAAGCAGGTATCCAGTAATCAAATTGTAATACCTTGCCTGTACAGGAACTATCTTTGTTTTGCGAAAATAGATTTTTAAAACCCTTCCGGTGATTGGTATTTTTAAACAGAAAGCAACCACGAATGCTTTATTGCTATTTATTTATGCGCTGGTACTGAAATTTCCCCTTTTCCTGCATCCGTTCCCTCCGGTTCTTCATACAGAGGATTATTACCTGTATCGATTTGTTTTAACCACGCTCAATACCCTATTCGGCAATGCAGCCCTGCCTTATGCCATACTCAGTTTTATTTTGCTTTTTGCACAGGCGACGCTGCTTAACAGTATCTGTAACTATCATAAATTATTACCGCGTTCCAGCTACCTGCCGGGAATGTGTTATATCCTGGTAACTTCCTTACTGCCCGACTGGGGCCATTTTTCAGCCCCCCTGCTGATTAATTCCATTATGATCTGGTGTTGGTACAGAATGGTGGCATTATATAACAGCCCTTCTCCGGTTACTGCAATTTTCAATATCGGGCTGTTTTTGGGAATAGCCTCCCTGCTGTATATCCCGGCCATTGCCTTTTTATTATTATTATTTTTTGCTTTGCTAATCATGAGACCTTTCCGGATCCAGGAATGGTTCGTGGGGTTTATCGGATTTACTTCGCCCTATTATTTCCTGGTACTGATTCTGTACTTTATCCATCAGTTGTATTGGAAAAACCTGATTCCGCAGATCCATTTTACATTCCCGGCCATCCCGGGTTCAGTCCTGATTATTGCTGCTATAAGCCTGCTGGTGATCCCCTTTATTATCGGTGGCGTATATGTTCAGAACAATCTGAATAAAATGCTGATTCATGTACGGAAAAGCTGGAGCCTGTTACTGGCATTCCTGATTGTGGCGGTCCTGGTTATCATTATTAATAAAGCCGGGTCCTATGAAAACTGGATCGTCACTGCTATGCCTTTTGCTGTTTTTCATGCGGCCGCATATTACTATTCCACAAATAAATTTTTGATTAATACGCTCCACTGGATCTGTTTTGGAGTGGCAATAGGAATAAACTACCTGATGTAATTGTCAATTGTCAGTTGTTAATTGTTAATTGAATTACAAATTCGATTTCACCTTTCTGCCGGGATTCGCTGACAATTGACAATTAACAATTAACAATTAACTTTGGGATTCAAACAGTTTGAAATGAAGTTCGGTGTAATCGTATTTCCAGGCTCTAACTGCGACAGGGATATGCAGTTTGCCCTTCAGGATGTGCTGGGTTATGAAGTGATTATGCTTTGGCATAAGGATACTGACCTGAGTATGTTTTCCACCCAGGACTGTATTGTTTTACCTGGCGGGTTTTCATATGGCGATTATCTCCGATGCGGGGCAATTGCGCGATTCAGTCCGTTGATGCAGCCTCTTACCCGTTTCGCTGAAAAAGGAGGCCAGGTACTCGGTGTATGTAATGGATTCCAGGTTTTGTGTGAATCCCATTTACTACCAGGTGTTTTGTTGAGAAATGCCAATCAGCAGTTTATCGGAAACAATATTTACATGAAATCGGAAAACGGTCCGGCGCTTAAAATACCCATTGCTCATGGGGAAGGAAGATTTTATGCTAACGACAAGGTATTGGATGATCTGGAATCCAATGGCCAGGTACTCTGGAAATATTGCGACGCAGAGGGAAATATTACTCCCGAATCAAATCCAAACGGTTCTACCCGCAATATTGCAGGAATCAGTAATAAAGAGGGAAATGTTATCGGGCTCATGCCTCACCCGGAACGTGCAGTTTCAGAAATTCTGGGAAATACGGATGGACGGAAACTATTTCAGCAAATCCTGAATGGAAAGAATACAACGTCAACTGCCCGACAATCTCTTAGGGCTATTCCTCAGTAACTTCACCGGCTATGTACATTAGGTCGGTATTTTTGTGGTTCCTTTTTAGTTTGATCATCTTACATGGTTATAGTCAGGACAGCACGGCTGTTAGCTGGCAGGTATCCACTGTTAAAAGCGATACGGGTTTAAGACTGGATCTGCATCTGCATGTTAAATCCGGATGGGAATTGTATGCACCTAATCAGGATTTAAATGGCACACTTTCCATGGAATTGAATCTGGCAGATAGTGCAATAATGCCTGTGTTGCCTTTCTTAATCGTTTCGGGCAGGCCGCAAAAAAGGGCGGTTGCTTTATTCGAAAACAAATCTTTTGAACTGTATTCCTCAGATGCAGATTTTTATATAAACCTGAAAAGTAAAGGCGACATACCCGCTAATATTTTCGGTTCCCTTATATTTTACTATGGTAAATCGGATTCCTTTTATTCGGGAAATTACTCTTTCCATACAAAAATTGCGGGAGGGGTTGATAAGTCTTCCAGAATAAAAATAAACAGCTTCGATCTGAAGCATCCGGTGAGTAACTGCGGGGATACCGATACCGCAGGCAAAGGGCTGTTTAGTATCTTCCTGCTGGGCCTTTTGGGTGGTTTTATCGCATTGCTCACCCCCTGTGTATTTCCGCTGATTCCGCTTACGGTTTCATTCTTCACCAAAAGCAAGGGCAACGGCAAGGCACATGCGCTTATTTACGGGTTTTTTATTTTCCTGATCTATATTTTACTCAGCCTGCCCTTTCATCTCCTGGATCATACCGATCCCGAGATATTAAATAATATTTCCACCAACGTGTGGTTAAACCTGGCCTTCTTTGTCATTTTCGTTGTGTTTGCCATCTCGTTCTTCGGTTATTTTGAAATCACCCTGCCGGGCAGTGTTGCAAATTCTGTAAATAACCGGTCGGGGGGAACCAGTTTGCCGGGCATTTTTTTCATGGCCCTCACGCTGGCCATTGTTTCGTTTTCCTGTACGGGTCCGATACTGGGATCACTGCTGGCCGGTGCCCTATCTAACCATGGAGGCGCCATTCAGCTTAGCTTTGGAATGGGTGGCTTCGGGCTCGGTCTGGCCCTGCCCTTTGCCCTTTTTGCCCTTTTCCCGCAATGGCTGGGCTCATTGCCAAAATCCGGCGGATGGCTTGGTTCTGTAAAAGTGGTGCTGGGATTCCTGGAGCTCGCCATGGCCATTAAATTTCTTTCCAATGCCGACCTGGTTGAACAGTGGGGCCTGCTGAAAAGAGAGATCTTCATCGGCTTCTGGGTGCTGATCGGGCTGTTGATCACGCTTTACCTGATGGGTAAAATCCGTTTCCCGCATGACAGTCCGTTCAAAAAATTTGGATCTGCCCGGGTGGTATTCCTGCTCTTTTTTGGATTGGCAACTATTTATTTAATACCCGGACTAACCAACACCCGGGCGGCTAACCTGACCCTCATCAGCGGTTTCCCGCCACCGTTATGTTATTCAGTTTACAGGGAACCCGTCAATTGCAGTCATGGTGTGGAAACGCTAAGGGACTATGAAGAAGCGATATCCCTCGCAAAAAAGCTGAATAAACCGGTGCTGATCGATTTCACGGGCTGGGCCTGCGTAAACTGCCGCCGGATGGAGGAGAATGTATGGACTGATCCGGAGGTTCGGAAAAGAATGCTCGACTCTTTTGTGGTAGTTTCCCTTTACGTGGACGAGCGCCGGCTTTTGCCCGCAGCCTCCCAAATGATATATGCCACAAAAGACGGGGCCCAGAAAAATATCATTACGGTGGGCGACAAATGGGCTACTTTCCAGTCTGAGAATTTCAATGCCGTTTCCCAACCGCAATATGCGATCGTTAGCCCCGATGAAAGAATTCTCACCTATACCAAGGGCTATACTCCCAAGGCGGCTGATTTCACCCAATGGCTGGATTGCGGGCTTTCGGCATCACGTGTTCCCCGGTAAACCTCCCTGGTCCTGTACAATCCTGGAATTCTAAGTGCCGTCTAAGAGCCGTTTAAAAGCCGTCTAAGAGCCGACCAGTACCATCCTTGTACCATCCTTGTGTGATCCATGTACTAACCCTTGAATTTCAGGGGAAAAAACTTTTTTGACACAAGGATGGTACAAGGATGGTACAAGGATGGAGGTAAGATCCTCCGGAATCCGGCACAAAAAAAGAGTCCTGCCATCGGCAGGACTCTTTTAAATAGTGTAAAGTTTCGCTAGAGGGCAATTCTTTTTTCTACCATCATTTTACGCAGGTTGATTAGTCCGTAGCGCATACGGCCCAGCGCCGTATTGATGCTGCAGTTGGTCAGCGATGCGATCTCCTTAAAGCTCAGATCGGCATAGTGCCTCAGAATGATCACTTCGCGCTGGTCTTCAGGCAAAAGATCGAGCATCCGTCGTACACGGTCATGGCTCTGCCTTTTCATGATTTTAACGTCAGCACCGTCTTCGGTAAAATTGATGACTTCGAAAATGTCCCGGTCATCAGAGGTTTTGATGGCTGGGGTTCTTTTCACCTTGCGGAAATGATCCACGCAAAGGTTGTGTGCAATGCGCATCGCCCAGGGAAGGAACTTGCCTTCTTCTGTATACCGCCCACCGCGAATGGTGTCGATAATCTTAATCAGAACATCCTGGAAAATGTCCTCAGCCAGATACTTGTCTTTGACGAGGAAGAGAATGGAAGTGTACAACTTGTCCTTGTGGCGGATTACGAGAGCTTCAAGAGCCTGTAAATCGCCGTCGCGAAATGAATGGATTAATTCATGGTCGGTTTTCGTACGTAGCGAATTCATAAACTTCTACGGTTTTTAAAGGTGATAGGATATATGTTGGATTTAATAAAACGCTTTGGCTTTTCTGTGTAGAAGTCCTTACTCTATAAATTTATTTTATTGTGTTGACAAATGTTAATCAGGATTTAAAGATATACAATTTTTGGAAAAAACAACATTTTGGGAAAATAATTTGTTCTAGAGGTTCCCGGCCACGTTTCCCACACTGGGAAACCAAGTTCTAATTGTTTCACTTCCAATATATTTGTTTTTCCAATTTATGTCATCTACTACCAAGGTCAAAAAGGTTTCCTCTGTGCCCGCGTCCATTTTACCCCGAAATTCTATCCAGATAAAGGGTGCCCGGGTGCATAATCTGAAGGATATATCAGTCGACTTCCCACGCAATAAATTTATTGTGGTAACCGGCGTATCAGGATCAGGAAAATCTTCGTTGACGATCGACACACTTTTTGCAGAAGGCCAGCGGCGGTATTCAGAAAGCCTGAGCGCCTATGCCCGCCAGTTCATGGCCCGAATGGATAAACCGGATGTGGACTATATTAAAGGCCTTTGCCCGGCCATCGCTATCGAACAGAAAGTGACTACGCGAACACCCCGTTCCACAGTAGGCAGCATGACCGAACTCTATGACTATCTCCGTTTATTGTTTGCAAGGGTTGGTATTACTTATTCTCCTGTATCGGGCAAAGAAGTTAAAAAGCAGGATGTACAGGATGTAATCCAAACCATACAGAACGGAGCGGCCGGGAATAAGGTCCTGATCCTGGTTCCTTTTAAACAGCATCCGAACAGGAATACGAAGGAAGAACTCAATATTCTGTTGCAGAAAGGATTCAGCAGACTTTATGTGAACAGGGAAACGGTTCGTATTGAAGATTTACTGAATCCGCCGGATGATTCTTCCAAAACAAAAAAACAGGAACCAAAGCTTCCCAAAAATGATTCTTTCCTGTTAATCGACAGAATCCTCGTAAAAGACTTTGACGAAGATGACCGGCACCGGCTGGCAGATTCTATTGATACCGCATTTTATGAGGGTGAAGGACAGATGCTGCTGGAGATAAATGGAGAAGAAAGGATCCCGTTTTCAAACCGGTTCGAATTGGATGGAATCCGCTTTGAAGAACCGGTACCCAATTTGTTTTCTTTCAATAACCCGTATGGCGCCTGCCCGGTCTGTGAAGGTTTCGGTCAGGTGTTAGGTATCGACGCCGACCTGGTGATTCCGGACAGAAGGCTCAGTTTATTTGAGGGTGCAGTTGCTCCCTGGAAAGGAGAAAAGCTGGGTGCCTGGAAAGATCATTTTATCAGGACATCTAAAAAATTTGATTTTCCTATTCATAAATCCATCCTGGACCTGACTAAATCACAATATGATTTATTATGGGAGGGCAATAAAGAAGTGAACGGGATCAATGATTTTTTCAAGGAAGTAGAGAGAAATTTATATAAAGTTCAATACCGCGTTTTGCTTTCCCGTTACCGGGGCCGAACCAATTGTCCGGATTGTAAAGGATACCGGCTTCGTCCGGAGGCCTTGTATATCAGGATCGGAGGCTTGCATATCGGAGAACTTTGTGAGATGCCCGTGGGCAAATTATCGGAATGGTTTGATGCCCTGGAGCTGAATCCCTTTCAGCAGCAAGTGGCGAAACGCATCTTAATAGAAATACACAACCGCCTGAAAACCTTGCTGGACGTTGGTTTGGGTTATCTTACCCTCAACCGTCTGGCCAATTCCCTGAGTGGCGGGGAGAGTCAGCGGATTCAGCTCACCCGTTCGCTGGGAAGCAACCTCACGAATTCATTGTATATTCTGGATGAACCATCTATCGGGTTACACTCCCGCGATACCAAACGTTTGATCCGTGTACTTAAAGAGTTGCGCGACCTGGGGAATACCGTAGTTGTTGTGGAGCATGATGAAATGATGATGCGGGAGGCAGATCATATCATTGATATGGGTCCGCTTGCCAGTCACCTCGGCGGTGAAGTTGTTGCAGCGGGCGACTATGAAACCATCATAAAAAATGAGAAAAGCCTTACCGGAAAATACCTTCGGGGAGATCTTAAAATTGAACCTCCTGAAAGGATACGTAAAGCCAGGCAATTTATCGTAGTCAATGGCGCCCGCCAGCATAATCTGAAAGATATCCGGGTTTCTTTTCCTTTGAATGTGCTTTGTGTGGTGAGCGGGGTTAGCGGAAGTGGAAAAACCACCCTTGTAAAACAAATTTTATACCCGGCATTACAAAAACTCAAAGGAGAGTTTGCAGACAAAGTGGGAACGCATTTGTCCATTACCGGTGATATCGATGCCATCAGTCAGATTGAAATGGTGGATCAGAATCCGATTGGGAAATCTTCCCGCAGTAATCCCGTAACCTATGTAAAGGCTTATGATGAGATCCGTGAACTGTTTTCAAAACAGCCGCTCAGCAAGCTCCGGGGCTTTCAGCCAAAACATTTTTCGTTTAATGTTGACGGTGGACGCTGTGATACCTGTAAAGGGGAAGGGGAACAGGTAGTGGAGATGCAATTCCTGGCTGATGTGCACCTGACCTGCGAAGTCTGTGGAGGGAAAAGGTTCAAGGATGAAGTGCTGGATGTACAGTATCGGGGGAAAAATATTCATGACATACTTGAACTGAGTGTGGATGATGCCCTGGAATTTTTTAAAGATGAAAAAGATATACTTCAAAAATTAAAACCGCTGAGTAGTGTCGGTCTTGGCTATGTTAAACTCGGACAGTCTTCAGACACTCTATCCGGAGGTGAAGCACAGCGGGTGAAACTCGCGTCATTTCTTGGCAAAGGCAAAAGCCTGGGGCATATTCTTTTTATTTTTGATGAGCCCACAACCGGACTGCATTTTCATGATATCAAAAAACTTCTGACTTCTTTCAACGCCCTGATCGATCAGGGTCATTCCGTTTTAGTGGTGGAACACAATACCGATGTGATCCGTTCCGCGGACTGGGTTATTGATCTCGGGCCGGATGCGGGCGATGCCGGAGGAAACCTGGTATATGAGGGTATTCCATCGGGGCTAAAGAAAGTGAAGGAGAGTTTTACCGGGAAATACCTTTAACAGTGTGAGAGTGTGAGAGTGTGAGAATGAAATTGCCCTATTCTCACATTCTCACACTATCTCAGCCTGTCCAGGCTCTTCACCAGTTTCTGGTCCTTATAAATTCCGCGGCTAGCCAGGAAAAAGAATACCGGGATCACAAACACGAGGATGGCCGTAAGGTCATAGTTCCCGATGGCAAATTTGGGGATTTGCTTAAAGTAAAGGAAGATATTCAGTAAGGATAACAGGATTCCCAGAATCGCCAGACGCGCCTGGAGTTTCCGGTTTTTATACAGGAAGATATCGATTGCCGCAATACATACCAGGGCGATGGTAAGGATCAGTATCATGATATTGAATCCGGCAGTCAGGTATTGAAAACTTGATGTTTGCCCTGTTGTTTCAATGTTGCCACTGTAAAAAGAAAATTTAATAGTCAGGAAGGCAGAAAGGGCTGCAAGCAGGAGCCATACGGATTGCATTCTTTGCAACATAAAATTTAATTTTTCGGCTACAAGTTATCTAAAATAATTCACTTCACTGACCCGGCGAAGACGATCCAGGGAGGCAGTCTGGACGCAAACCGGACCATCCTTTCCGGGATATCTTCAATTGAATTATCTTTAGTTACCAGATTGGTTCAGGTACCGCAATAACTATCATAATGTATAAATCTCAGGATCCTCCCTGCGGAATGCATTCCATCTGACCCTCTTGAAGATATCGTATTCTCTGCTCAGGCCTGTGTTGTCGGTCAGCTGCTTATTCCGGCGGGGTGCTGTGGGGACCGGAATGTAAAGGAATAGAAACCACATTCTAATAACATATCACCTAAAAATCAATTAACATGAAAAGTAAATCATCTCGTTTACTAAATTCCTTACCTGGAATAATTATCGGAACAATACTGTTCATCCTGGTTGGATGCAATAATCAGCAGGCTGATCAGGGAGGCATGGGCAATGGTCAAATAAACAACGCTGACTCAAATAAAATGGTCACCTGGCTCGGCTTTAAAGTAGAATTCAAACCAAATACTTCCGCAGAAATGAGGGACAGATCAATCCGCGCAATCGAATCGGTAATCATGGATTCCGCAAAAATTTTAAAACTGAAATACCCTGCTTTTTCCCCCACTATATGCATAGGTAAAAGTTTATTTCTTGATACTCTTACATATTCGGTAAAAACAATGTCCAATAGGTCCGTATCTGCATTCATAAAAGACACAACCTGCACTTGTAAAAGCCAATGCGGCGTTTGCCAGTCTATATTGAACTCAACAAATTCGCCTATCGGGCCGGGCGATCCCTTCCTGAATATTAAACGGATATCGGATTTGGAATAGACTGACTACTCCCGCTAATCTAAAAGTAAATTCAAACCAGCTGATGAAACGGACTTGTAAAAAGTAAATATTTTTTCATGCGGGTTTTCGCGTTTATCCTGATTTACATATCGCTATTGCAACCTGGATCCCTGAAAGGGCAATGCCCGACCAGGGATTCTTTGTGGAACAGGATGATCTTTTGTCAAAAATCGTCCATACCGTATGCAGATCAGCTCAAAGAATATTTAAGGATAGACAGTCTTTGGAAGACCTGCTCCCCACGCCCGGATTCTTTAGGTATTTCTCTCCTGTTGAATATAGGAGTTAGCTATTTCCGGCTTGCGGACTATGTGCATGCTGTCCGGTATACCCGGGAAGCACTGGATCTGATCCAGGCAAACGCAGACAACCCAGCAATCAACGTCAAAATTCTCGGCAAATATTACTATTTCCTTTCCATTTATTATGATTCACTGAAAATGCCTATGGAAAGATATGAGGCGATAGACAGTGTCATATCCAATGAGTTGAAAATAAATGCAGATTATCATTATGCATCCCTTGTTTTACAGGCCAACGTAAGAAATCTTTTCGGCAAAGGGGATTACTATCTCTGCCTGGAACGCGCAACTCTGGGAGAAACGCTGATACATAAATTTTTCAGGTATGAGGACAGTATGAATTACGTAATCTATTTTATCTACTATCAGGCAAATGCATTGCGATTACTTAAAAAGTTTACGGAGGAGGAAAAGTTTCTGGAAAGTAAAAAATCAGAATTTCAGAAATCTAAAAACAAGGATTATACAGGAGTAATTTTCAGTTTATTCGGAGACATGTTTGAGTCAAGGAGAGATTTTCCAAACGCCATAAGATATTATCAGAAGGCATATGACAATGACGTTTCCTCTAAATACGGAGAAATCAGTTCAGATGTTTTGGATAAAATAGGCACTATTTATTCAGAAAAATTAGGCCAGCACCAGCTGGCGCTTCAATATTTTTATAAAGCACTTCACCATGCCCGCTTTAAAGTTGTTACGAATGCGTCTGTTTCCGATTCATTTTATATACTGGGCGATGTTGCGAATGTTTATGTGCGACTTAAATTATTTGATTCAGCATTTTATTTTTTTCAAAGTGCCTTTGATAAAATCCGTCCGGGAATGCATGAGTCAGATTTAGCACTGGATCTGGAGAACTTCGTCAATGCAAATACCGTAGAAGCAGTTATTAACCTGGTATTAAGCAAAGGCAATGCTTATCTGCAGCTATATAAAGAAAAAGGGAATCCCGATGCCCTGGTTCAGGCGTTAAAAGTTTTTAAAATAGCAGATCACCTGCTCACAAAAATCAGGGAAGAGCAGGCTGAAATTCAATCGAGGTTATTTTGGCAGACGGATGCCCATAGTTTGTACGAGCACGCTGTGGAAGCGGCGTATTTACAAAACAATATTTCAGACGCTTTTTATTTTTTTGAAAAAAGCAGGGCGGTTCTGTTAAATGACCAGCTGAAACAGGATAGTAAAATATCAAACGGAATTTTTCAAAACCAGGCACTCCTTAAGCGGAAAATATTATTTCTGGAACGGGAAAGGGAAATAACGGATATGTCTTCCGCGAGGGGAATTGATATACAAAAGGAATTGATTGAGGGTAAGCAGGCATTGGCCAGGCTGGATAATTCCATTAGGAACAATAATCCTCTATATTCTCAAAGTACTGAGGATACTTCGTTTGTCTCAATATCTGATATCCGGAAAGATGTTCTCAGGGATCATACCGGCCTCCTGGAAATATTTTCAGGGGACAGTGCCTGCTACTCGGTTTTTATAACAAAAGGAAATACTCTTTTCAACCGGATGAGTAAGCCTGATTTCGACAGTACGGTAAATTTGTTCATCCTGTATCTTTCAAATTCATCGCTGATGAACAGGCATTTTGACAAGTATCTCCTTACAGCCCACCATTTATATCAGCTCATCTTCGGTAGTAATGTGGTCCCCGATGGCCGGATCATCATATCTCCCGATGAAAAATATTTTCCATTTGAAGCACTGGTGATAAACGCAGGCTCTGATTCCCCTGATTATTTTTTGAACAAACACGCTGTGAGTTATACCTATTCGGCAAGATATCTTCTTACAAATTTTTCGGGCAACGCCTCAAAAGAACCGGGGAATTTTCTGGGAGTGGCACCTGTCAGCTATGTTTCAGGTTCGGGTCTGGCGGCTCTTCAGGGTAGCGATATTTCACTCCGGCGAATAGGCGACTATTTTGATAATGCGCAGACCCTGATTTCCGCCAGGGCATCCAAAAAAAACTTTCAGCAGGCATTTTCAGATTATAAGATTATACAGCTGTATACGCATGCTTCAGACAACAGCAAACAAGGTGAACCCGTGATTTTTTTTGCAGATTCTGCACTATACCTTTCTGACCTGATACCGGAAACTTTACCCCGAACGCAATTGATCGTGCTGTCGGCATGCGAAACTGGGAAAGGTAAAGTGTACCAGGGAGAAGGTGTGTTCAGTTTCAACCGGGGTTTTGCGTCCTTAGGCATACCGGCTTCAATCACAAATTTATGGTCGGTGGATAATAAATCCACCTATCAGGTTACCGAGCTGTTTTACAAATACCTGGCCAGTGGTCTGCCAGTCGATATTGCGCTTCAGAAGGCAAAGCTGGAGTTTATTAAACATGCTTCGAAGGAAAACAAATTGCCCTTTTACTGGGCGGCAACTATTCTGGCAGGAAGGTCAGACAAAATTGCATTGGATAAAAATTTCCCCTGGAAGGATCTCCTGATTATTACCTGCCTGACCGGTTTAGTTTATGTAATTTATCGAAAGGGAAAAGCAGTCGGGAAAACAAAATTTCACAAACAGGGTATAATAAGTTAACTTTCTAAGCTTTTTAACCATAAACCTTGGTTATGAAAAAACAATTACAAATTCTCTCCGCACTGTTCCTGTTTTGCATTCTGATCGGGAGTGCCTGTACTAAGGAAAGTGTTCAAACGAATCAGAAACAAAATGCGGGAAATGTGAGTCAGCATTCATCCGCCAGTTCAGGAACACCTGCTGAAACTACACCTCCCAGTGACGGATCTTCCAGGGGCGGATGCCCGAACGGTGGCCATTGATCAGCGGGAAAACAAATTATTCTTTTTTTACTATCCCAGCTCCGGGTATAGTGGAAACTGTTGCATATAGGTATTGATCTTTTTACGGATCTCTGCCAGCAAAGGTTCATCTTCCGGATGCAAAATGGCTTCGTCGATAAAATCTACAATACGGCTCATATGTTCTTCTTTCATACCCCGGGTGGTTATAGCAGGAACGCCCACACGGATTCCGGAAGTAACGAAAGCGCTTTTATCATCGAAGGGCACCATATTTTTATTAACCGTAATTTCTGCTTTTCCCAAAGCGATCTCGGCTTTTTTACCGCTGATATTTTTATTCCTCAGGTCAATCAGCAATAGATGATTATCTGTTCCGCCTGAAACAATATCATATCCCTTTTTAGTGAAGCAGGCACTCATGGCCTGGGCATTTACAATAATCTGTTTTGCATAATCCATAAATTCCTCCGTAAGGATTTCGCCGAAAGCAATGGCCTTTGCTGCAATTACGTGTTCGAGCGGGCCGCCCTGTATACCTGGAAAAACGGCCATATCCATCAGGTTACTCATGGGGCGGATATTGCCTTTATTATCCTTTAAGCCAAAGGGGTTGTCAAAATCTTTCTTCATCATGATGATTCCACCCCTCGGACCCCGCAGGGTTTTGTGTGTGGTGGAGGTAACAAAATGGCAATGATCGAATGGAGAACTGAGTAATTTTTTTGCGATCAGCCCGGCAGGATGAGCCATATCACACATAACCAGCGCACCCGCTTTATCTGCAATTTGCCGGATTCGCGGATAATCCCAGTCACGGCTATAGGCAGAAGCTCCGCAGATAATCATTTTTGGTTTTTCCTGCATGGCCACTTTTTCCATGCTTTCGTAGTCCACCCGGCCATCTTCTTTCTTTACACCATAAAAATGCGGCTGATATAATTTGCCGGAAAAATTAACAGCCGAGCCATGGGTCAGGTGTCCTCCCATACTCAGGTCAAGTCCGAGAATCTTATCCCCCGGCTGGAGAACGGCAAGGCAAACGGCTGCATTTGCCTGCGCTCCGCTATGAGGTTGCACATTGGCATATTCGCAATCAAATATCTTTTTCAATCGGTCGATGGCCAGCTGTTCTGTCTGATCCACAATTTCACAACCGCCGTAATACCGGCGTCCGGGATATCCTTCCGCATATTTATTGGTCATGACATTTCCCATCGCCTGCATAACCTGCAGGGAGGTAAAATTTTCAGAGGCAATCAGTTCAATACCATGCCTTTGTCGATTAAGTTCTTTCTGAATGAGGTCGAAAACGAGCTGGTCTCTTTGCATGGCGCAAAAATAGGCCAACTATGAATAAAAGATTCAAGAGGTCCCGATTTGATAAAAGAATTATCGGGCATATGCAACATATGGTTGATCCTGGAAACAAGGTCCTCCAGGTCGATATCTGACCTGTTCGAAAAAATACTGATGCAGTAATCCAGGGCCGGAATCATGAAAACCACCGTCCGGAATCCGCCATTAAAGCCTGTATGATAAAGTTTTTTTGGGTACAGCGAATCTTTTGACTCCTGAATGAACCATCCGCATCCATACCATAAACCACTGGCGGGTTGCACCGGAGTATGCCGCTGCCACGCATATTGTATCATCGGAGTTCCTGATAATTTACCATTTTCTATTGTCCGGCACCATTTCATATAATTATTCATGGAAATATAAATCCCTCCGTCTGCTTCTGTAGAGAAGAATATGGATTCCTCTGCATCTGATTTTATAAAATTTCCATTAGTTCCCCGTTCATACCCGATGACCCGCCTTGATATATGTTGATCCATTTTAAAAACGGAGGCGTCCGGGATTCCAAGTGGACCGAAGACATTCGCTTTCAAAAAATCCGGATATGACATTCCGCTGATTTTTTCTATCAGCATACCCAGCAGGCAGTAGGCCGTATTACTATAACGATATCGGGTACCTGGAATAAAATAAAGCGTGTCTGAATTTTGCAGTGCCTTAAGTACGTCCTTGTCTGTGGCATGTTTCACTATGCTGGTATCTGTAAATCCATAGTGATCCGGTATTCCGGATGAATGGCTCAGCAGCTCACTGATTTTTACGGAAGCGACCGCGGGGGGAAGAGTAAAAAATTTTCCAATCGTGTCGGCTAAGGAAAGTTTTCCTTTAAAACAAAGATCCAGTAAAGCGTAAGCCGTAAACTGCTTGGTCAGGGAACCAATATTAAAATTATCATCGGGTGTAATGGACATTCCTGTTTGCAGATCTGCCAGACCGTACCCTTTTTTAAATATGGTTTTCTGATGTTGCTGAACAGCAATTACGGCTCCGGGCAAATTGGATGTATAATATTTTTTCATCAGGGAGTCGATGCTGCCTGCGATAGACTGGCCGGCACCTTTGTACAATAAAAGCTGCAATAACAAAATGAGTGGCAGGGTTTTCATTCTGAATAATTGACTAAGAACATTTAATTTATAAAGGAAAACAGAATTTTCGTGCTTTTGAATGTTTTTTCCTGAACTTTACCCCAACAGGATCAGCCATTACAGCCGAATTAAAAAGGATTTTTTCGGCACGATTGGCAAATACTGATTATGAAAGCAATTATTCCCGTAGCAGGCGCTGGTACTAAGTTAAGGCCCCACACATATACTCAACCCAAGGCGCTGATACCGCTCGCCGGAAAAACGATTTTAAGCATCATCGTTGACCAGTTACTGGAAGGCGGCATAACTGAATTTATTTTTATTGTCGGATACCTGGGCGCGAAAATTCAGGATTATGTGAAGGATAAATATCCACAGCTCCGGTCCAATTTTGTTTTTCAAACAGAAAGACATGGAATAGGGCAGGCTGTATTATTAACCAAAGAGATCGTGGCGAATGATGAAATATTCATTGTGCTGGGAGATACTATTTGTGAATTTGACATCAAGCCTATTCTCGAAAATCCGGGATCATTACTGGGTGTGAAACGGGTAGACGATCCGCGTGATTTTGGCGTGGCCGAAATTGAAGAGGACGGGATCATAAGCCGCGTTGTGGAAAAACCGCAGATACCCAAATCAAATATGGCCCTGGTGGGTATTTATAAAATCCGTGAAACCGAAGCGCTTTTTTCCTGCCTTGAAAATAATATCCGTAACCAGCTTACAAGCTATGGGGAATACAATCTTACAGACGCCATTGAATGTATGATACACAATGGTGTAAAATTTGAATCCTTCAAGGTGCAGAACTGGTTCGATTGCGGGAAAAAGGATACCCTCCTGGAATCCAATGCCAAACTGCTCAAAAAATTTGGAAGCAATATTGCACCCGATCATAACCTGGAAAACACCATTGTTATTCATCCTGTAAATATTGCTTCGGGCTGTACGATTAAGAATTCCATCATTGGTCCGAATGTAGCCGTCGGAGAAAAAACAACCATAAATTATTCCATCCTGAAAGATTCAATCATTGGGTCTTTTGCAAACCTGTACGATATTGTACTAACCCATTCACTGATTGGTAGTGATACGGAAGTAAAAGGAGAAAGCCGCAGCCTGAATATCGGGGACAATACGGAGATTGATCTGGGAGAGAGCTGAAGAAAGTATGGGAGTGTGAGAGTGTGAGAGTGTGAGAGTAGTGTTACGTCTATATCATTTCATTCCGAGTATTCGCAACAAAGGATATTCAGAATCCTCGGGGAGATCAGACGAACGGTCAGGAGATACTTCAACATTTACTTTCACCGTCTTTTTTTCCTGCAGCTCAATTATTTCCTGGTATTTATATTTTTGATAACCTTTCTTTTCAAAGCGGAGGTTTACATGGCAGGATGGCAATTGTTTAAAATAGTAGTAACCATCCACATCAGTCAATACTTCCTGTGAAGTCGGATCGCCTGGAATCATGGCCGATACCACCACGCCGGGTACTGGTTTTTTGGTAACCGCATCCAGCACCTGACCTTTTATGCAGGGTTCTGATTTACCATCACTGGCATACAGCCCACAGGAAAGCATGCAGGTAAAAACAAAAAAAACTAGGTAGAAAGTGGACTTCATGGTTTTTGCAGGTTACAAGGTAAAGGTTCATTCCAGGTTTTCCTAAATTCTGACCATAAATTTTCTATAATTTCAGCAGCTGGAAGGATTTCCCGGATCAGGGCGCTTGCCTGTCCCACTTCAAGTTCTCCTTCTTCCAGATCTCCTTCAAACATGCCTTTTTTAGCCCTTCCCTTTCCAAGAATGTCTTTCAGGCTTTCAACGGAGGCACCGGACTGTTCTGCAGCTTCCAGT
This sequence comes from uncultured Bacteroidota bacterium, assembly GCA_963766585.1. Classification (GTDB taxonomy): domain Bacteria; phylum Bacteroidota; class Bacteroidia; order Chitinophagales; family Chitinophagaceae; genus Puia. Next base: position 1,393,804 of record CAVYAV010000003.1, on the reverse strand, counting down.
TTTTTATAAAGTCCGTTTTTAAGCATTCTCACGGGCATCAGTGATTTTAAAGTCAGCATAGTATCACCTTCACCCGCCTTCAGAACATAATTTTTAAAGTCGGGATGGGAGGAGGCTTCCTTACTGAGTACAAAACGGGTTCCGATCTGTACGCCGGCAGCTCCCATCGCCATGGCTGCGAACATCTGCCGGCCGGTGGCTATCCCGCCAGCGGCAATAACCGGAATTTGAACCGCTTCTACCACTGCGGGAATCAAAACCATAGTGGTGGTTTCTTCCCTTCCGTTATGGCCTCCGGCTTCAAAGCCCTCAGCAACCACGGCATCACATCCTGCAGCAACTGCCTTTTGGGCGAACCGGCTGCTGCTGACCACATGCACCACCCGGATTCCCTTTTCCTTTAAGACGCGGGTCCAGTTCGCCGGGTTACCGGCTGAAGTAAAAACAATGGAAATTTCTTCCTCCAGAACAATCTCCATATGTTTCTGAACATCAGGGTACATCAGGGGGATATTGACCCCAAACGGGTTTGAGGTGGCTGACCTGCACTTTCTGATCTGCTCCCGGAAAGTATCCGGATACATACTTCCGCCGCCGATCAGACCCAGTCCCCCTGCGTTACTTACGGCCGATGCCAGCTGCCATCCACTATTCCAGACCATTCCAGCCTGGATAATGGGGTACCGGATACCAAAAAGACGGGTTATTGTGTTCGAAAATTCCAAGAAACCAAAGGTAACACCGGTGGATAGTTTGTTTTTTTTAATTATTCATAAAAAGTTACATTTATGAACACTTATAAGTTGACGGCATGCACAAACCTTTGCTGCTTCTGATTAGCGCAGGTTGCTTAATTTCCTGCCATAAGGATGCGTCAAATCTGGCAAATAATATTACCTGGTTCGGTCACCAGAACAATGCTGTTTATAATTACGTATTGGTCAATGCCAATCAGGTCCTCACCCAGAGTGATTCGGAAGAATTACACGTTGGTATCAACGCTGCATTTATTGATAGCAACAATCACCAGATAAATATAGTACGTGCATTGTACGTAAATAACATGGCCATTGAGCCGGGTCAGGACTCCACTTATAATTATAGTTTTCCTGATGGTGGGGGGATTAAAGGCCTTCCCCTTTTCGGATCGCAGGTGCTCGTCACGATCCGGGGTATGGAAGAAACCGATACGGTTACCAGTTCCCTTTATTTACCCAAACAACTTTCAGGGGCTAATACGAAATATCCCGATATTCTTTCCCGTAACAGCGGATTGCAGCTGAACTGGACTCCGGATAATGAAAATACCTGGGGAAACGTAATGATACAGGTTTATTATTTCAGCACCCTGAGTTTAAAAGGAGATTCAACTTTACCACAAGCTATTACTACCGTTAGCCTAACGGTTCCGGATAATGGTAATTATTATTTATCACAGACTGATCTGCAGAGTTTCCCGGTAAATGCTTTTATTGGTATTTCCATTGCCCGGGGAACGCAGAATGAGGCCATCCTTCCGATTTCCCACAAAAGGGTTTATTATTTTTCCAGTGCTTCGGTAAGTACACCACCGGTGAGGCTGGCTCAATAAGCTTAAGGCCTAACGCCTAACGCTTAACGCTTAACGCTTAACGCTTAACGGGTAAAATACTTTCGCAAAGTAAATTAAGTAATAGTAGTATACCTGATTTAAAAAAGCTTTAAGCTTTATGCTTTGAGCTTTAGGCTTTGAAAACCCACTTCAGCATATTTTTCCAGGTAGGCTTTTTTCCATAAAGCAGTATACCGGTCCGGTAAATTTTTCCGGCAAGCCAGGTGGTGAACAAAAAACCGCCTGCCAGCAGTCCCATGCTTAGCAGAAGTTGCCAGTAAGGAACCGTGGTGGGTATTCCATAGGGAATCCTGGCCATCATCACAATGGGCGAGCTGAAGGGAATCATACTGGACCAGACCGCCAGCGGGCCGGCTGGATCCTGGATGGCCATTGCCATAATGATCCAGGAAAAAATAATCGGCATGGTGATGGGCAGCATCAGTGACTGGGCTTCCTGCGGATCTTCATTTACTACAGATCCAACCGCCGCGAAAAGGGAAGCATAGAATAAATATCCGCCGATAAAATAAAATATGAAACAACCGATGATGGCGGTCCAGTTGGTATGCTGTAAGGACTGCTTCAGTTCATAAATCTGCCGTGCTGCTTCGCTTCCCTTTGCCATTTGGGCATTTACCATGGCGTTGGCTGTTTGCATATGTTGCACTTCCACCATCAGTTCATGGGGAATAAATAATTGGGCAACCATGAACAGCGAAAAAAAGAAAACGATCCAGAGAAGGAATTGGGTAAGTCCGACGGCTCCGATACCGATAATTTTCCCAAGCATCAGGTGGAATGGTTTTACCGAACTCACAATCACTTCGGCCACACGGCTGGTTTTTTCTTCCATCACTCCTCTCATAACCATGGCCCCGTAAATAAAAGTAAGCAGGTAAATCAGGAATCCGCAGGTATATCCTACACCATAAGATAGTCCCTGACTGGATGCCTGGGACTTTTTTCCTTCATCAGAAAAAGTCTGCAGCTCGGCAATATCCGAAGCGTTGCGTATGGAATCAAGCCTGCCCCGGGTGATATTCGTTTTGGTAAAGATCATATGATCGGTGATGGCCGCATTGATCCTTTTTTCAAGATCATCTATACTGGTCAGTCCCAGCTGCTTTTTATATTTTAACCGGTAGATGGTTTTTTGGTTTTCCTCCAGTACCGGTATAATCAATACCGCACTGCAGTTTTTTTCCGAATAGTTCAGGGTATCCAGCTCCGGAGAAAAATCAAAATAAATAGAAGAATCACTTCTCAGATAGTTTTTGAAATATCCATTCTGATCCACCACAGCCACGCGGTGATTGGTCTTACCTTTAATACCCAGATAGATTGTTCCGATAATGAAAAGGATGATGACGATGGGCAGGAGAAAGGTGGAAATCAGAAAAGTTTTATTTCTTATTCGGGTGAAGTATTCCCTCCTGATGATCAGACCGATCTTATTCATAGATTAAGATTGTTTAGGTTGAAACTGACGGGAAAGAGAAGTGCCTTCCACCAGTTTGATAAAAATTTCATTTAAAGAGGGAAGCATTTCTGTGAATCCCAGGATATTCGATTGCCGGTCGATGAAGTACCGAAGTACATCATTGGGTTTGTGACCTTCCTTAATGCGAATGGTCAGGTCTTCTCCATTCCGGTCAATCACGTCAAATATTTCCGGTTTCCCGTTTTCGGGCAGGGGGCTGGCAGAAATCCGAAAAAGATTTTCCTTGTATTCCTGCTTCACGTTCGCCACTGTGCCATCCAGTATTTTACGTCCTTTGTTAACCAGTACGATCTGATTACAGATTTCTTCCACCTGTTCCATACGATGGGTGCTGAAAATAATGGAAGCCCCATTGGCTGCGAGCCGGAATATTTCATCCTTAATCAGGTTGGCATTTACAGGATCGAGTCCGCTGAACGGTTCATCCAGTATAATCAGTTCCGGTTTGTGCAGCACGGTCGTGACAAACTGAAGCTTTTGTGCCATGCCTTTGCTGAGGTCTTCGATTTTTTTATTCCACCAGGACTGCATTTCAAAACGTGCAAACCATTCTTTCGTTTCTTTCAGGGCATCTGCTGATGAGAGTCCTTTCAAACGGGCGAGGTAAACAGCCTGTTCACCAATTTTCATTTTCTTATACAGCCCCCGTTCTTCAGGCATATAGCCGATTTTTCCGGCGTCTTTCTCCGCTTCGAATTTTTTACCATTCAGCCGGATATTTCCTTCGTCAGGATAAAAAATACCGGTGATCATACGGATCAGGGTGGTTTTGCCAGCGCCATTCGGACCGAGTAACCCAAAGATGGCTCCTTTATCCACTTTAAAGCTGATATCGTCTACCGCTTTCTGGGTTGTAAAATATTTTTTCAGGTGATCTACCTCAAGCATTGACATGTATAAACTATTTGGGTGAAAATATTTCTGCTATTTTTTCGGCAACGCGTTCACCGTCCATGGCAGCACTCATAATACCGCCGGCGTATCCGGCTCCTTCTCCGCACGGGAATAAGTTCCTTAGCTGTGGATGAAACAGCGACTCTTCATGCCTGGGTATACGTACAGGGGATGAAGTTCTTGATTCTACGGCAACAACCACAGCTTCCTCTGAAAAATAACCTTTCATTTTCCCGCCGAAAGCCGGAAAAGCATTTTGAAGGCTGGCACCTATATCTTTCGGAAAAACATCCGGAACATTCATGGCCGTCAACCCGGGGGTATAAGAACAGACGGGAAGTGTGGCAGATACCATACCTTTTACAAAATCTGTAAGTCTTTGCGCCGGTGCCTTAAATAATCCACCTCCCATCACAAAGGCCTTTTGTTCGATGGATTGCTGGAAATACATCGCTGCCAGGTCACCAAATTTTGAATAGGCCTGCCAGTCTTTTTCGTCAATGTTTACTACAATACCGGAATTCGCGAATGGATTATTCCGTTTGGAAGGTGACCAGCCATTCACCACCAATTCTCCATCACCAGTGGAAGCAGGTGCTATAATCCCTCCCGGACACATGCAGAATGAAAATACCGACCTCCTGTTTTCCGTATGAACCAGCTGATAGGCAGCCGGGGGAAGTCCGGCAACCCGGGGCCCGGATTCTCTCACATAATGATACTGCGCAGCATTGATGAGTTCCTGCGGATGTTCTACGCGAACACCCAGGGCGAAAGGCTTGGCATGAATTTGTTTTTTTTTCTGCGCCAGCATTTGAAAAATGTCACGGGCCGAATGACCGGTAGCCAATATAACCGCATCAGCAGGAAAACGGTCTCCGTCTGCAGTATGGATCTCCGTAATTTTTTCGGTTTGTTCTGACCAGCCCGTCATTTTTTTATTAAAGTGAATCTCGCCGCCGCATTCCAGTATATAAGCACGCATAGCTGAGATAATGCGGGGAAGTTTATTGGTGCCAATATGCGGATGGGCTTCATATAGAATGTTTTCTTCTGCACCAAACTGAACGAAGAGGTCAAGAATCCGTTGGATATTCCCCCGCTTGTGGCTTCGGGTGTATAGTTTACCGTCACTGTATGTACCCGCACCCCCTTCTCCAAAACAATAATTACTTTCAGGATTGAGGATACCTGCTTTATTCAGGCCGGCCAGGTCCCTTCTCCTGGCCCGGACATCTTTGCCACGTTCCAGGATAACCGGCCGGATACCCGAACGGATCAGGCTGAGTGCAGCGAATAACCCGGCAGGTCCTGCACCGACTATGATAACAGATTTTTGGGCACGTGAAACATGCTGAAGGTCCTGCTGAAACAATTCCCTTTTTTGTAAGGGTTCATTGATATAGATCAATGCAGTAATCAGTAAATGCGGAAATTTTGAACGGGCGTCAAGAGATTGTTTCAGTACATGAAAACCGGTGATATGATCAGGCGAACAACCGGCTTCTTTTGCCAGTAACAACCGGATTTTTAATTCATGGGCTGTATCCATTACCGGAACCTTAATTTGAATTTTTTTTTGCATCCGGATTTAAGGAGTAGCAGAAAGTACTAAAAATATTTGTTGTTTGTAAAACTATGCTAAGTATATTTCAAAAAAAATTTCCCATCCAGTTTTTAATCAGGTGGTTTACCTGAACTAACTGGTTCACCGTGGTTTACTGGCAGATCTAATCAGGGTAAAAAGAGGGGTTAAATTTTTTTTTAAAAAAACTTTGGTTAAAACAGAATGCTGTCAAAATATCTGTATCTTCAACTGCGTCTCAACAAAATCATATGGAGAAATACTTTAAATCAATTTTCAGCTGTTTTCGTTTCTCCATTTTTTTTCTTTCTAAACCTGCATCCCTATTGTGTTTTGTTGATCCTTCTCTGTATATGAGTAACCGGATGATGGGAGTACACCGATACCAGGAGCGAAGTACCAGTGTTAAAAGTACGGGATAGCCAAGCCACTGATCTTTTCAGCTAATTTGTTCATTTTGAATTTCTGAAGAATTTTTTTTTATGCTTTTCCCAGCGTCTGAATGCTTCCTGAAATTACCAACTAATAAAAAATTTTTTATTCAGAAATTAATCTTGATATTCGTCCCCCTGCAAAAAATCCATCCTCGAAAATCATCCGAAAAAACAACTTTTAAAACAGATTTTTAACCAGCCTAAACAGCTTTTTTTGTAATGCCGAAAACCTTTGAAAAAGTCTGGGCCAATTGTCTTGAGATCATAAAAGATATCGTTGAATGGCAGCATTATAAAACCTGGTTTGAACCCATTCATCCCGTAGAGTTGAAAGTGAACGTTTTGGTGATTCAGGTACCCAGTCAGTTTTTTTACGAGTACCTGGAAGAGCACTATGTGAATTTATTGGCAAAAACTTTGCGTAGGATATTGGGAAAAGATGCACGGCTCGAATACCGCATTATGGTTGACAGCGGTAATCAGCAAAACAAACCGTTGACTATGGATGTTCCAGCACATAATTATAAAACGATTTCCAGCAATGAAATGGATTTTCCCCTGATTATAAATAATCCGGTGAAGAATCCGTTTGTGATTCCTGGGCTGAAGAAAATGCAGATCGATTCCCAGTTGAACCCGGTATATACATTTGATGTATTTATTGAAGGGGATGCAAACCGGGTGGCCCGCCGGGCTGGTAAAACGGTCGCTGAAAAGCCGGGTGCGAATTCCTTTAATCCCCTGGTGATTTACGGTGGGGTGGGCTTGGGCAAAACCCATCTTGCACAGGCCATCGGTAACGAAGTGCGGAGGATACACCACAATAAAGTGGTATTATATGTCAGCTCCGAAAAGTTTATCAATCAGTTTATTGACCATAGCCGGAATAACGCAATCAACGATTTTATCCATTTTTACCAGCTGGTAGATGTGCTGATCATTGATGATGTTCAGTTTTTTAACCGGGCCGAAAAGAGCCAGGACGCTTTTTTTGCCATATTTAACCATTTGCACCAGAGTGGTAAACAATTGATCCTTACTTCAGATAAGCCGCCAAAAGACCTGGAAGGGGTACAGGAAAGATTACTCAGCCGTTTTCGGTGGGGGCTGAGCGCCGATTTACAGGTGCCGGACTATGAAATGCGTATTGAGATCCTGGAACGTAAGATGAAAAACGACGGCCTGGAAATGCCCAAGGAAGTCGTAAAATATCTGGCTTACAATATTAACAGCAATGTGCGTGAACTGGAAGGGGCGCTGATATCCCTTCTGGCACAGTCTTCGCTTAACAAGAGGGAAATAGACCTTGAATTGTCGAAGAAAGTATTGAGAAACTTTGTTAAAACAAGCAGTAAGGAGATAACGATTGAAACTATTCAGCGGATGGTTTGTGAATACTTCGACCTGCCTTACGACAAACTTCTTCAGAAAACGAGGAAGCGGGAAATTGTGCAGGCCCGTCAGATCACCATGTACCTCGCAAAAGCGTTTACAAAAAACTCATTAAAAACGATTGGTGAACATTTCGGGGGAAGAGATCATACAACCGTGATTCATTCCTGCCAGACAGTGAAGGATCTGATGGATACCGACAGTCTCTTCCGCGAAAATGTTACCGAGTTGCAACAGAAAGTGCAGCTGGCAGCGATGTAAATAATTATCAATTATTAATTATTAATTATTAAGGAGCCCGGGTAATTCCGGGCTTTTGCATTTAAGCTTCACACCTCAGGCCCATGAAGTATGGGACCTCTTCAGTTTCCGGCGCAGCTCAAACAGTGCAACAGATCTCTCTCTGTCCTGGCGGATAAAACGGAGAAGGGTATAAAATAAATTCATAGTCCTTGTAATATTGAATTTATAAAACGATGTACCTGGGGCTGGAAAAATGCAAACAACAGGGTGGCCAGAAGGTAACCCGCCATAAAACTGGAGAATAAAAGTTTTTTAGAAAGGGGCTGGTTGTTTTGTACAACTGCCGTCAGGAATTTCTTCATGCACGGTTTTTAACAGATAATGGATAATAAATAACTCCTCCTTCACCCGGTTTATTGTCCCGGATTGGGAGTTTTTGTTTAGCTCACTAAAAATGCGGAAGGTGTGCAATAAATCTTTATTTTTGCATCCCCCTTTATGGTTGGCAGTTGACCGTTGGCGGTTGGCGGTAGGTTTTACGCTTTATGCCTTAAGCTTTTAGGAGAGGTGCCTGAGTGGCCGAAAGGGCCGGTTTGCTAAACCGTTATACGAGCTTAAACTTGTATCGAGGGTTCGAATCCCTCCCTCTCCGCTTTTCGAAGTAATTATTAGTCAATCTAAGTTTTAAAAGCCCGCAAACTCAATGTTTGCGGGCTTTTTGCTTTTTAGGATTACCTGCAAATACACCCTTTATACCTTTTTCCAGGAGTGATTCGTGGAGTACTGCCAGGTTTACATAAAGACTCCGTTCAATTTACATAAAACTCTGTTTATTAACTATTTTGTAAGAACGCATCTAGGGTTTTCCGAATGATCTAAGATCCTAATTTTATCAACCGTTTTAAACCGTCACAAATGGATCAAAGTTTCGGATTGGTTTTTCATCTTAAAAAACCAAAAAATTTGAAGAATAGGAGAATTGCCGGTTTATATGCGAATTACGGTTGACGGACATTCATTGCGAAATAAGTACTAAAGCAAAAATGCGATCCTGGAATTATGGAATAAAGATTCGGGCAGAATAACCGGAAATCTGAAAAGGCCAATGCTGTTTAATTCCTATCTGGATACGCTACAGCTAAAAGTATTTGAAGCTAAAAGAAAACTGATTGAAATCGATAAACCGGTAACCCCCAATGATATTAAAGATCTTATTGCTGGGAAAGGGTATCAGTGGACCGAAAAGAATGCTCATGGAAATTTTTCAGAATCATAATGATCAGATCAAAGAGCTTGATTGACCAGGAATATGCGGCTGGTACATTGAACGATATATAAACATCCTTACAATCATACCAGGTCCTTTCTAGAAGCCAGGTATAAGGTCTCTGACATCGATATCTGGATACTCAACAACGAATTTATCATGGAATATGAATTCTGGCTTAAAACCGTTCGCAAATGCGATCAGAATTCTACGACGAAATACTTGAGCAACTTCCGGAAAATTATTAATCGGTGCATTCGGCTCGGCTGGCTTACACAGAGATCCTTTTCTGGGATTTCAAATGAAAAGGACAGAAGTAGAAAGAACAGCGCTGACACTGGCAGAACTGGAAACGATTTCGAATAAGAAATTCCTAGCAGATCGGTTAAACCTGGTGAAAGATATTTTTCTTTTCAGCTGTTTCTCTGGCCTGGCTTATGTAGATGTAAAAAACCTAAAGAGATCCGATATTGTTACTGGGAGAAGAAGGAGAGCAATGGATTCATAGTAGAAGGCAAAAAACACATATAACGGCCAGGATTCCGCTTCTGCCGGCAGCAGCTAAGATCATTGACAAATATAAAAACCATCCCCAGGTCTTTTGGATAAACGGGTCCTTCCGATTTTATCCAATCAGAAAATGAATTCCTACTTTAAGGAAATTGCCGATGGTTGCGAAATTTCAAAGAACCTGACCTTTCATATTGCCCGGCACACGTTTGCCACAACGGTGACTTTAAGCAGTGGGGTACCGATAGAAACGGTTTCCAAAATGCTTGGCCACCGGAATCTGAAAACCACCCAGCATTATGCTAAGATTTTGGATTTGAAGGTTAGTATGGATATGAAGCAAATCCGGGAAAAATATAAATAGTCCGGTAAATATTTATTTTTCCAGAGTCGGGAAAACTATTGAATTTTCTTTTTTAGGCTGTTATAAGTTTATAAAAACTTTTAAAGATGAAAGAAATACAAACAATGGAACGAATAGCTACCCCCATGTTATTCCCCTATGATCCACAATTGTTCTGGGATTCGATCCGAAAAATTATCAGGGAAGAAATGCAATCTGCCGAAAAGCAAAGGCCGGAAATTCCTAATTATGAAACACCCGGGCTAACTTATAAGCCACTGTATAAGATTGTGGAAGTCTGCACAATTTTTCATATTACCAAGCCTACGATTTACGATTGGGTGAAACACGGCAAGCTGAAGCCGTTTAAGATTCGTTCCAGGGTTTACTTTCTCTGGCAGGATATTGATAAACTTATGCACCCGCAGTAAGCCAAAAAAAGAGAAAGAATCACTTTCTTTTCACCCGCCAATTTCAAAACGATTACAATTAAAAACCAAAAAATCATGACAGATTTTAAGAGAAGAACCCTGTATTTAAGTACAGGCAAACAAATCAAACTGTTTGGAAACAGTATGGCAATCGGGAAAAGCCTTGAGGTTGGGGAAGGCTATGCTCCGAATATCTTTTCCTATTTGATCTTGCCGGGAGAAGAAAAGATACTCCCTGAAATTGAGGTAAAAACGGAGGATGCTGCGAAGAAAAAAACCAGAAGATCTAAGAAAAATACAGCTTCCGTATCAAATCCCCACCGGCTAACCCGGGACGAAGTGCTGGAAATAGCTGATTATAATATCAGGCTCTGGATGGAGCTGAAGGACAATGTCCGGACCCTTGGGGTGACTGATCCAGGGATCTTTCATAGTGATGGGGTAAAGTGAAAAGGGGTCCGAGAAGGAGGTAAAAAGCATTGGGGAAGCCAGAATAAAGAACGGCTTCAAAAGACTGGCTTTAGGGCCGGTAAAGCGTAGAGGCGACTTTGCAAAGTAGGAGCCAGCTATGTTTCGCCTTCGGCAAAACAGCTGGCTCCTATTCATCCGCCAGCTGGCGGATTCATCGGAGTTTTCATAAGATTCAAATAAGGGCAGAAAATCGAAGGCCATGGAAAGTGGGCAACAGAACTATTCCAGAAAGGGGGGGAGACCCAAAAAAATCATTAAAAGAGACCAGCAGCTGGCTGTTATGTGTACCGTGGTCGAACGTTTTGTAATTGTGTCAAAGGCAGAAAAACTTCAAATATCAGTATCTCAGTTCCTGCGGGAAATGGGATTAAAGGGTCAGGTGAATTTGAACCGGAAATCCATTCCAAAAGAGATTTTACTGCTTTCCGGAACCCTAAACCATGTTGCTGCCAATCTGAACCAGATTGCTAAAAAACGAAACCAGGGTGAAGAATTAAATGCCCTGGAAAGGGCACAACTCCAATCCCTAAGGACAGAGCTTTCAACTATTGCCGTAACCTTAAAAGAACACTACAAATGATTGGGACCATAAAAATCGGCAAATCATTCCGGGGAGTCATAAACTATTGCCTGGAAGATAAATTGGAATATTCGCAAAGCCAGAAGCTGGAAATGGAGAAACAAGACGGACTTCAGCACCTGAATCGGGCGGAGATTCTTGAGTTTAATATGTGTTATGGGAACAGAAAGGAATTGATAAAACAGTTTACTGATGTCAGAAATCTGAGACCGCAGTTATCTAAACCGGTCATGCATATATCATTGAGTTTTGATCCGGGAGATCGGACCGATCATGAAAAGTTCCGGCAAATTGCACAGGACTTTGCGGGGAAATTCGGTTTTGGTAAAAATCAGTACGTTTCTATTCTCCACAAAGATACCCACCATAAGCATTTGCATATTATAGCCAACCGGGTAGGGTTTGATGGGAAATCAATATCGGACAGCCAGAGTTATAAACGGGTTTCACATATCTGCCGGGAATTGGAAATCAAACATGGGATGAAACCCGTTTTAAGTCCCCGGTTGTTCCAGAACCCAAAAGAAAGACTCCTTCCCAGGCAGGACCAGCGCCAGGAACTATTAAAAGAACGAATCCGGCAAAGTCTTTTGGAAGCAACTCATTTTTCAGATTTCAAAATCCGGTTGGAACATGAAGAAATAGAAGTCATAAAAAACCGGGGGATTGCTTTTGAGGATGCTAAGAAAGTTTATTTCAAGGGCAGTGACCTAGGATATTCATTAGCGAATGTGGAGAAAATATTAAATTATCCTTTGCAGCAGCGCAAGGAACTCCAGCTCCGAATTGAGCTGACACGAAAACAGGAAATACAGCGGGAAAGCTGTACAGACAGGGAGAAAGAAAAGCATTTTTTGAAGGAGTATTTAAAAACCCCGCATCAAAAGAGTATTGAAAATTTAAAACTCAACGAAGAAGGAAATCAGCTTTCAATCACCAAAGACCTGAAATCGGATAGAATATTAAAGGAGCTTCAAAGACCCGAAATGCAAAAGCAGATTATCCAAAAGCTGCTTCTGGATGAAAATCAAGACCAGAAACAGCGACAGTCTCACAGGATAAGACATTAAGTACAAAAATTTATAAATATAAAATACTGGTATGGAACAAGATATATTAGTAACTGTGATCCGTGAAATGTTGGGAGAACAACAATCAAGTAATGAAATGATCTCCGAATTGTCCAAACAAATAGACCGTCTTAACATCCAGGTACAAGAATTCAAATCGCTGCTGGCAAATATAAAATTAGATGTCCCAACTGTTGACACTTTCCGTATAGAAGGAATACTCTATGATCAAAATGAAATTGTCTTCAAGCAGCTCAACGAACTTAGAGGGTTTATAATGATGAAAAGAAAGGGAAATGAATTTATTGAAAAAATACATCTATGGCTGATTTGGTTTCTTGTCATATTACTTTGTGCTACTATTTTCAAGATTAATAGACCTTGAAGCAGTAAGAATGTATTGAAGTTTACAGATAACAGAAAACTGAATCGTATATTTAAGCGGAAAACTTTAATGATATAAGTATTTTATTTAGAGTTGTCAGAATAAATTAAGTATTATAAGGTTGAAAATAGAGCTGAGCATTAAATATAGTTATGCGATTAAATTTTCAGTTGTTAATTCTATTATTTATTATACCATTTATCTCCCATGCACAAGAGGCCGAGTCGCCTCCGTTAAACATAGGTGATCCTGCTCCACGTCTCCGGGTAAGAGAATGGTTAAAAGGTGGACCCGCTCAAGGATTTGAAAAAGACAAAGTCTATGTAGTGGAATTCTGGGCAACCTGGTGTGGACCTTGTCGGGCAGTAATGCCTCATCTCACCGCTTTAGCCAATGAATACAAAGACAGCGTCACCATTTTAGGAATTGATATCCTTGAGGAGAAAACCACTTCCATGGAGAAAATAAAGGCTTTTGTCGACAGCATGGGGCATCGAATGGATTATCATGTAGCAGCGGACGATAACAATTTCATGACGACTAGCTGGCTCTATGCTTCGGGGCAACGCGGCATACCAACCGCTTATGTAGTAAATCAAGATGGAATAGTAGCCTGGATCGGTTACCCAACAAGACTTGATGAAGTCTTGCCCAAAATACTGAACCGTTCCTGGGAAATAAAACCGGCATTGGCCAAACGAAAATTTGACAGACGCTTAGCAGATCTGGATGATTCAGCATATTACGAATTGATAAATTTTAGGGGTGATCCTGAAATGTTGAGTAATCGTCATAAGCAGGATTCATCACTTTTAATGATTGACGAAATGGTTAGAAAGGAACCGAACCTGAAATACGCGCCGCGCGTTGGAATTTATACTTTTACTTCGATACTTCAAACGGACCCACAGAAGGCCTATGAATTTGGCAAAGTGTTGCTGATGACATCTACATATGAAGATCCCCCCTATTATTCCCTTATAAGCGTTATCGAGTCATATTCATACAAATTATACCTTCCGGCGGAAATATACGAGCTAGCCGCTGCAGCATATCAAGGTGAAATTGATCGCTACCCGGAAACTACTGATATTCCCAAGGATTATCACAAAATGGCAGAGTGGTATTGGCGTGCATGTAATAGACCTAGGCTATAGAAGCTGAGCAAAAAGCTATTGAAGCGTTGAAAGGCAAAGAAAAGTTTTCCCAGCCCGATTTGGCTGCATTTGAGTTCCGGCTTCTGCAGTACAAGAAGATGTAGATGATAGATACTATGGCTAGAGTTCGGATTCTTGAAAAAATGGAAAGCAGAATTTAAATATTCGGGATTGCTGCTTATAGCGAACTGTTATAGTCTAGGGGATTCTCATTACCTGAATTCCGGTATTAAACCGCTAAGTCAGCTTTAAAGCTGATAAATTAATAATTAAATCAATCTAAAAGCTGACATAAATTTGCATAAATCAGCCTTTAGGCTTATTATTGCGTAATGAAAGCCAAAAACCGGAAACTAGTTCTACAGCAGATCGATAGTAAAATCAAGCCATTTTCCGGGTTGGAAAACATCCCTGGGCCTCGGTAATGGCTGGATTAATGGAGTTCGTACAGCCTTAAATATGACTTTGGAACAACTTGCAAAAAAGATGGGTATCACAAAACAAAGCCTTCAGGATTTTGAAAAACGTGAAAAACAGGGACGATAACGCTGAATACCATTCGACAGTTTGCCACAGCTCTTGAAATGAAACTTGTATATGCTATGGTTCCTAAAGAAGGAACACTGGAAGAAAAAGTCGAAAACAGGGTATGGGAAAAAGCAAAAGAAATTGTAGATCGTACTGCGAACACAATGGAGTTGGAAGATCAGGCGAATGAACCCGGGCGAATAATGATGGCATACGAGGAGAAGAAAAATGAATTAAGACAAGAAATCCCCAAATTTTTATGGGATTAGAAATTTCATATATAAAAGGCAAACCCCGTTAGAAGAGGAGGAGAAAGAAGGATTGCTGATACGTAGTATTTCCACTGTGGGTGAACTCAATGAAGCGGAACAATTGAACATTCAGTCAGCAGTTGAATGGACGATGAAAAAGAAATTTCAGTCGCTGGATATTTTTACAGAAACTTTTGTACGCGAGCTTCATAAACGGATGTACCGGGATGTATGGAGATGGCAGGTGAATTCAGAAAAACCGATAAAAATTTAGGAGTAAATAAACTCGAAATACCCGTAGTCTCCGGCAATTACTGGACGATGGACGCTATTGCTGGAAAACAAGACGTTTCCGCCTGATGAGACCGCTATACGATTTAAACATCAGCTCGTTTTTATACATTGCTTTCCAAATGGGAACGGAAGACATTCACGTTTAATGCTGATGTGATAGCAAGTCATATTTTTGGTAACAAAGTTTTTCCGTGGAATGACAAGGATCTCGGTGGAAAAAACGATTCAAGGTCAATCTATCTTCGTGCTTTATGAGGCAGATCAGGGAAATATTCAGCCATTGATTGAATTTGCGCGTTCCTTAAATGGAATGCATTAATTTTATTTAGCTTGTGCAGATCTTATATTATTATCTCATATCCGGCGTCAATAATAGAGTTATAGAATTTGCGACTTTCAAATAATTGGTTAATAGTGTATTATGAGTGAGATTCTAATCCCTCCCTCTCCCGCAAAAGATAACAGATGCCCCGAAAGGGGCATTTTTATTTCCGCGAGCGTTGAAAGTTTACTTTCAAAAGCGAGTGGGAATAAAAATGGAGGCGCGAAGCGCCGGTATCTGTTATCTTTTAGCTTCCCATTTAAGGGATGGCCGCAGGCCAATCCCTCCCTCTCCGTTGAAATCGATTATTTTAGATTTGAAGAAAACAAGAAAGCCCGCAAATACAGTGTTTGCGGGCTTTCTTGTTTTCAAGCTTCCCCACAAATACTCCATTTTATGTATATCTAGAACGCGTCATTCGTGGAGTCATGCTCTATTTGATAATGACGCGATCTACTTTACGTATGACGCTGTTTGTTAACATTTTACTATCTAAAGGAGATCGCAGATTGTTGTGACTTATTGTAAATAAAATATTGAGGAATATAAAATTCCAAATCAATTACCGGGTAATGATCAATAACCTGACCAGGGTCTCTGTCGTCCTGTTTGGATTATATATCCTTATCCTGTCAGCAAATCTTGTAACAGACAGGGAATTACCCGATTCCGTAAGCGTTTTGACAGGTATTATTTTGTTTACAGTTAATAAGGAGATATTGTGACAAAGGTTTGCCGGTATAAAAACTGTTTCATTTGCTCCTATATCAGTGACAAAATTACCCGTCTTACCCAGATATGTGACGCGGGGGGAATCAGGGAAAATTTCGGATTTTACGAAATATACAGGCAGAATGTATTCATTGTCAGTATACTGGTAAATACCGGTTTTGTTACTGGATATCCTGACATATATCGTTGCATACTCATCAAGACGGATATTATACCGGGGCCATTTGTTTCCCATCGGGAAAGGTAGTTTGTAATCCAGCTTATATCTTAATTTAACAGCCGCATAAGCATAGCGGAATTCCTTTTTTTTGAACAACTCAATTTCTGGTTTTAAGACAGGTTCGCTAAAATCTGAACTGGAAAATATTATAATATCCGGTTTTTGCTGCATGTAATATCCGGCATCCCCCAATTCATGAGCCAGGTATCCGTGACCAAAATCACTCGGCCGGTGATGGGCGAGGTAATAATCATTGAGCCCCAACATATCCAAAGCCGGCATTTTGCTGTAAAATGGCAAAGCGCCAGCTGTCGTTGTGGCGATGAGCGGCAGATTGATTTTTGAAAAGCCGGTACGCAGGGTATTTCCAATCGCCATGCAATTCCATTCCCAGGTTTCGTATTTCGTTCTGTAGTTGATAGATAGGTGACTTTGAATAATAAATATCGCCAGAATGAGCATGGTTAATGCGATCAGATAATTATTACTGCTGGTCACAACCTGGATTTTATTTCTGAGCATTGTCATGCACAAGGCGACAACAATAGAGAGCAATGGAATCAATGGAAGACTAAAACGGAAACCAGGAAAAATATCCCCGCCTATACCTGTAATATAAGCCGTATTAAAAAAAATGACGACGATTATGAATAGAATAACAGCTTTAAATTTCAATTCCATTCTTTTTAGCTGAAGTAATGAAATAATAATGAAGGGCATATATACACACAGCATCTCACTGGTGTATACAAAGCCTTCTTTGATCCGATGCCAGCTGAAGCCAATTTTTACCAACGCTGTATTTGGAATCCATTCGCCATAGTAATTAAGACGAAAGATTAATTGGCCTGTATAAAAAAAAAGCGCGATTCCAATGCAAAACAGAAGTGGTTTGAAAAGCGTGAATAAAGAATTTCGCAACAGTACATGGTAGAACGTCAATCCGATTGCTAGTATAAACACAAATAACACACCATCGGGCCTGGTTATGGACAGAAGACCGAGATAAACACCTGCCAAAAAAAAATCTTTATATTTTGTACTCGTTTTTAACAACGTGGTTATGGCAAGCCATAATAAAAACATTGTCAACGGAGCTTCAAGCCCTCCGTTGATCCAGATTGCTACTGGTGGCGATATAACGAAGCATAAACAGGCTATTGCAACTGTCGGCATATTCCCATCGGTAATACGGTTCATAAAGACCAGTAATAGAAAGAGTGTCCCCAGAGAAAATATCAAATTGAGAACCATTGCAATAATCCACCATTCGGCGTGTGTAATTTTTTCTATCCCCGCCAGTAATAATATCCATAGTAAATTGGAATAACCTTCAACGGGTTTTCCATTGTTCCAGGATAATCCGCTTCCATTGAGCAAACGTTCAGCGTATCGGTAAGAAATAAATGAGTCATCTGCAATGAAAGGGTAGTAATACCAGGCATGCAATATCAATATTACGCTCCCGATTATAAATAAAATGTAAAGAACTCTAGTTTTTTTCTCAAAGTTGTGCTCTGCTGATGGGATCATAACCGGGCGAAATGATTGTTCGTAATTGGGTTTTCGGAAATTAATTAAATAGTTTGGTTTCTAACAATAGTTTCCTGGTACTTGTAAGAGGCTGGGAGTTTGGCACGGAAGCAAATCGGTCCACAATTATCAAACGCGTATACAAAATCTCACTAACCTGCGCAACTGATATTTCTGATCCCTCGAATTCAGCTACTGGACAATTATACGGCGGTAAAACCGTGGAAGAATTAAAAGACGGCCCAACCCTGGCAGCCAATGGTCCCACCCCCGGTTGCCAAAACTTTTAGTTGGTTTTCAATGTATTAGGGCGAAGGTTTTGTTCTCCCTCTCCGCTAAACCAAAAGAATGTCCCGCGAAAGCGGGCATATTTGTTTTGATGACCTGCCAGGCCCTTTGCAGGGCGGAAAAACAAAAATGAAGGTGGGCGAATCGAAAAGACATTCCTTTATTTACGGCCACCTTTCCCGGGGAAAGCCGAAGGCCTATCCCTCCCTCTCCGTTTTTCGAAGTAAATTGAAGTCTTTAAAGCAATGGAAAACTATATCGTTAATCAAGTTCTTGCAATAGTAATATTCGCTAAGAAAAGCTTCTATTTCTTAAATTCGGATGTTGGCGTTAATGGTTGAACGACAATTGTAACAATCATACCCAACCGACAAAAAATAACTTTGACGAACAATAAATAAAAGTTATGAGTAAAATTATCTTCGACAGCGGGATATCACTTGATGGCTTTTTCGCAGGCGATAACAGAAGCCCGGGCAATCCAATGGGCGGTGTTTCACCAAAAATCCACAACTGGATGTTTAAACAAAAAGCATTTTGGAAACACATCAATATGGAAGGCGGTGAAGAATACGGTGCAGACAGTAAATTAATTGATGACGTGTTTGCAAGAACAGGTTCTTACATTATGGGAAAACGAATGTTTGAAGAAGGCGAAGTCGTTTGGGCAGAAGATTTATTCAAGGCGGATGTTTATGTTCTGACACACGAAAAACGGGAACCCTGGATTCAAAAGGGGGCCACGACTTTTTATTTCATCAACGACGGAATACAAAGTGCATTAGAAAAAGCAAGACAATCAGCCAAAGGAAAGGACATAAGAATACAAGGTGGTGCGAATACTATTCAACAATTTCTTAATGCAGGACTTGTGGACGAATTTTTCATTCACATTGCCCCTGTTTTTTTAGGAACCGGGATCCGGCTGTTTGAAGGTATTGGCAAAGACAAATATGAAATTCAGATTGCAGAAGTAACACCATCAGACCTGACAACACACCTGAGATACAAGTTGGCTAAGAAATAAAAACAACTGCCGTCGCGAACAGATGAATCACAGGATCTTTTAATTTATAGAAAAGGCCGGTTATTTTGCTGCAAATATAAACTCGTGGTATAGTGTCACCGGTGCAATTGCCGTCCAGCCGCAGAAATCGGGCCTTGCCTGGCTACCATGCGCGACGATATCCGGCGCATAGTTTTCCCAAAAAGTTTTTGTCTGTTTAAATACTTCTGCCACACTCCAGTAATATTGTCTGGCAAGTGTTTTTGCCAGTTGATTTTTATTATATCGTACCAGGCCTTTTATGATCATGTAGTTGGTGGGTGTCCACACACTGCCCAACCAGTAAGTGCCAATACCTGAAAAGCCAGGCTGATCAGCAGAATAGCTTGTAATGGGGAATTTGCGCCAAAACTGTTTGGGATCAGTTAAGTGAGCAAGTACTTTATCCAGTTTATCATTTGGCACCACGCCGGCCATCAACACCCAAAACATACCAATATGTTTCCGTTTTATCTGCTTACCATAGCCCAGATCGTAATAGAAACCATCCTCTTCATTCCAGCAATGCTGGTTAATGGCATTCTTTGTTTCGTTGTAAAACTGACGGTAAGCCGGTATGTCTTCTTTCTCATTGATGATGGTTGCAATGGTTATTAAATTCTCTGCCAGTAAAGCCATCTGTGCAGAAATGTCCACCCCGCGTCCCTGTCTGTTCCATGAAGGACTGAGACCATCATACACAAAGATCTCCGGGAATAAATTTCTGATCGGAATGCCTTGGCCATCATCCTGCCAGCCTTCGGGGTACCTGGGAATATTGTCCATGCCCGAACCAAAAGCATCATTATAGAAAAGCTTATCCTCCATACGGTAATTGGCCACTAAATAATGATAGAATTTCTTTATTGCGGGATACGTTTTTTGTAAACGAAGTTTATTTTTGCGCTGGCTGTAAAGTTCTAATTCTGCAAATGCAAGCAGGGGAGGGTTGATACTTACAGGATGTTCTTTAGGCCACATGGCCTTGCCTTCTTTGGTATATTCGCGGCATATATAACCATCTGCCTCCTGTAGGTTGTAAAAAATATCCAGTGCATTGGCAATGGGCAATTCATCCTGATGATATTTTGCATAACAGGCAATAAAGCAGGTATCCCACAGGAACACATTCCCGTTGAATGCTGCATCTAAAAAAGGCTTTTTAAACACCGGTTCGCTTTCCCCTCCACGCACTTTCTTTTTTGCAATGGCAATAGCTGCCTGGTACATTTCATTTTGCAGGGCGGTAGGTACATGCCAGCTATCATGGCCTTTTACACCAAAAATATCTGGCGAAGGCGCGAGTAATGCTCCGGTACCAGTGAGAGTAGCCTGCTGTATAAATTTTCTTCGTGATAGCATAGATGTATTTGATAAATTATATTGAGTATTCCGTCTGCTGTACGTACATTTAAAATATTTTCAACCTGTAAGTCCCTGTTCGTGCAGCAAACATCAATTGTAAACGTGTTTCGAAGAACGACCTTGTTCATTTCACCTGCGGGATATTGTAATTCGCTGACTGCCGGGTGATCATTGACATTTTCTTTCAAATTGTGTTCAAAACTAAAGAAAAAATTATGCCAGGAGATTCCTTACTGATCAATAATAAAGCAGTTGCCGGGAATACTTATGATGCCATTGTTATCGGATCAGGCATCAGCGGCGGATGGGCTGCCAAGGAACTAACGGAAAAAGGACTTCGGGTATTAATGCTCGAGAGAGGGCCGCGACTGGATCATATCAGCGGATATAAAACGGCCTCTTACAATCCCTGGGATTTTCCGCACCGGGGAGCTGCTACTGTAAAACAAAAAACCGACAATCCGGTAATATCCAGGGACTGGGCGATGTACGGAACTGCAGCCCAGGAAGCAATAATGGGATACTGGGTGAATGAAAAGGATTGTCCTTATGTTGAAAAAAGACCTTTTACCTGGTGGAGGAGTTACCAGATGGGGGGGCGTTCCATCCTTTGGGGCCGGCAGTGTTATCGCTGGAGTGATCTTGATTTTGAAGCAAATAAAAAAGATGGAATTGCCATAGACTGGCCGATCCGTTATAAGGATCTTGAAAAATGGTATGACTATACTGAAACATTCGCAGGAATCAGCGGTTCCAAAGAAGGATTGGAGCAATTACCTGATGGAATTTTTCTTCCACCTATGGATCTGAACTGTGTTGAGAAAGACATTGCGGCAAGGGTAAAGGAATTTTATAAAGGGCAGCGACATATGTTCATCGGTCGCGTAGCCAACCTGACCGCAGCAATTCCGGGAAGAACAAAATGCCAGTTTAGAGACCGGTGCTGGGAGGGTTGTCCCTTCGGTGGTTATTTCAGCACCCAGTCTTCAACCTTACCCGCAGCCATGGCAACGGGAAAACTGACTGTGCGGCCCTATTCCATCGTAACCCGGATCTACTTTATGATAAAGATTCGAAAAAAGCGACCGGTGTTGAAGTGCTCGACTCGGAAACCAATAAGACAGTATGAATTCCATTCCAAAATCGTTTTTGTAAATGCATCCACCCTGAACAGTGCCTGGGTGCTGATGAATTCTGCAACGGATATCTGGCCGGAAGGACTGGGAAGCAGTAGCGGAGAACTTGGCCATAATATCATGGACCATCATTATATGCTGGGTGCGCAGGGTACAATGGAAGGATACGAGGACAAATATTATTATGGAAGAAGGGCAAATGGTTTTTATATCCCGCGATTCGCAAATCTGTTTGGGGATAAAAGGAATTTTCTTCGGGGATATGGTTACCAGGGAAGTGCGAGCCGGCAGAACTGGAGACGGGATGTTGCGGAATTAAATATCGGTGCTGAATTTAAAGAAGCACTGTCTGAACCCGGAGGATGGGCGATCGGTGCCACCGGCTTCGGAGAAATTTTACCCTATCATGATAATCAGATCAGCCTCAACAAAGATGTGAAAGATAAATGGGGACTCCCGGTGTTGACAATGGATGCAGGTCTGAAAGAGAATGAAATGAATATGCGCAAGGACATCATTAAAGAACTCGTGGCGATGTTTGAAGCGGCGGGCGTAAAACAGATTACCACCTGGGATAAAAATTATTCAATCGGCCAGGGAATTCATGAAATGGGATCGGCAAGAATGGGCAGAGATCCGAAAACCTCCGTACTGAATGCATATAACCAGGTCTGGGATGCCAAAAATGTATTTGTTACAGATGGTTCCTGTATGGTATCCAGTGCCTGTCAGAACCCCTCACTTACCTATATGGCCCTTACGGCACGTGCTGCAGATTACGCGGTAAACGAATTGAAAAAAGGGAATCTCTAAAAAATGGGAAAATGACAGGATCGTGACTAACTGTACTGGATATAATACCCTGACGCAACGGGATCTTTCCTATATACGTACACACTAGAAAAAGATGTACTATGAAACTCAGAATGTTATTACTCAGTACGATGATCCTGGTGACAGCCGGCATTTTCGTTATCTCCTGCGGTAAAAGCAGCAGCGGTTACAATTCCAACCCCGGCGGAGGAACGCCGCCGCCACCTCCGGCAGGAAATTCAGTATCAATCAAGGATATGGCTTTTTCTCCGGCTACGCTGAATGTTACTGCCGGCACTACTGTTACCTGGACGAATAATGATGCCATAACGCATACGGTTACAGCTGACGATGCTAGTTTTGACAGCGGTAATGTGGCTGCGGGGGCTACGTTCACGCACAAATTTACTGCTGCGGCAACCGTCTCATACCATTGTAAAATTCATGCGGGTATGACCGCTTCCGTTGTAGTTAAATAAATTAGCTCTAAATATTCCTCCTTTCTAACCAGGATTAAACCCAGGGCGTTTAGGCTTTGAGCTTTTCGCTTTGGGTTTAAACTTTATGCGTTATGCCTGAGCTGACGAATCTCCTGATAATATTTCCGGTGATTCAGCGGAGTTCTCCCGGCGATGATTTTGAAATGCCGGTTGAAATTCGAAAAATTGTTGAAACCGCTTTCATAACAAATATCGGCCACCGTTTTTTCGGATTCGGCCAGTAGTTTACAGGCATGTCCGATACGTACTTCCAGCAGGAATTTTGAAAATGTTTTTTTGATCCTGGATTTGAAATACCGGCAAAATCCATTCGGCGTAAGGTGTGCAACTTTCGCTATCTGCTCGAGGGTCAGCTGGTGGGAAAAATTATTGAGGATATACTGATAAATCGTGTTTAGTCTTTCAGCCTCGGTTTTACTGTATTGAAAGTTGAGCTCTTCACTGCAAATCGTTTTCGTTTGTCCTGATTGGGATATGGTTTCCAGTATTTGTAATAACAGGATGATACGCTCGCTGTTCCTGGCCTGCACAAGCTGCCGCATCAGACCCGCAACGATATCCCTCGACTGGTTTTTAATACGCACACCCATCCGGGCTTTCTGAAAGAGTTGCAGGAGGGATTTATTTTCCGGAAGTTTAAAAAAATCCCGTCCGAAACAGTCCGGAAGAAAATGAACAATGATCGCTTCCACTTTCAGTTTTGATCCTTTCTCCAGAAATTTTTCATCACATCGCCAAAGATGCGGAAGATTCGATCCCACCAGGATCAGGTCGTCATTTTTAAAATGGTGAATACTGTCCCCGATAAACTGCCTGCCTGACGCTTCGATAATATACACGAGTTCCAGTTCGGGATGATAATGCCATTTATTATAAAAATGCGAAACCACATCGTATCGTACACTGAACGAGTGCTGCTCTTCTTTTGGAATTTTCAGCAAGTGCGGTTTCATGAAGGAAAAGCTATCGGCAAATATATTATGTATTTCTTACACTTATAGTATAGTAATGTATATAATATAGTATCTGGAAAATATAGGTTAAGATAATATCAAAACTGGCCAAATGGGAGTCAGGGGTTAGCGGAGTGATCTTCTACTTTTGAAAAAATATTTTAAACTTTTTATATGGAAAACAAATTCATTCTGGGTCTGCACCAGGCAGGTATCCGGGATATAGAGCGGGTAGGAGGTAAAAATGCTTCACTGGGGGAAATGATACAACACCTGGGTCCGCTGGGCATCCGGATTCCTTCGGGTTTTATCATTACAGTGGAAGCATACCAGTCCTTTATTGCGTTCAATCAGCTGGCCGATAAAATCAGTGCGCTGATTGGAGAAATAGACTATGAAAACATGGAGTCCCTGCGCCGCGCCGGACTACAGGTGCGGAATATGATCCGGAACACCAAATTCCCACCGGAACTCAGCCAGCTGATTATAGAAGCCTATTACCGCCTTTCTGCTGAATATGGTCAGGATATCACCGATGTTGCCGTCAGGTCATCTGCCACTGCTGAGGACCTTCCGGATGCAAGTTTTGCGGGTCAGCAGGAAACCTATCTGAACGTGCGGGGCCCTGCAGCGATTATGGATGCAGTGCGCAATTGTTTTGCCTCCTTATTTACAGACCGGGCCATCAGCTACCGTCAGAATTTCGGATTCGACCACTTCGCCATAGGCATTTCGGTCTGTATTCAGAAAATGGTACGTTCAGACCTGGGCAGCTCCGGGGTGGCTTTCTCATTAGATACCGAATCCGGTTTTAAAGATGCCGTAGTGATCAACGGGATATTTGGTTTGGGGGAACTGATCGTTCAGGGAAGTATTTCTCCTGATGAATTCATCGTGTTCAAACCACTTCTCCAAGAGGATTTCGTTCCGATCATCGAGAAAAAACTGGGACTGAAAGATCAGATGATGGTGTACGGGGATGATCCCGATGAGCGCGTAAAAATTATTCCGGTAGAAAAAACAGTCCAGTATAAATTCTGCCTGGACGATGAAAAAATTATGCAGCTCGCCAGGTGGGTCGCGACCATTGAAAAATATTATACAGATCTGAAAGGCTATTGGTGCCCGATGGATATCGAATGGGCTGTGGATGGAATGACGCATCAGTTATTCATCGTACAGGCAAGGCCGGAAACGATTCATTCCAGGAAAGATCACAGGAAATTAAAGGAATACATGATACGTCCGCACCAGCAGTCCCCGATATTAAAAGGAATTGCAGTAGGGGATCAGGTTGGAAGCGGGCAGGTAAAAATCATGTATTCACTCGACAAACGACTTAGCGACGGGAATGAATTTAAAGCCGGTGATGTGCTGGTTACCGATATGACTGATCCCGATTGGGAACCTATTATGAAAAAAGCATCTGCCATAATCACGAACAAAGGTGGAAGAACCTGTCATGCGGCTATCATTGCCCGGGAGATGGGCATCCCGGCGATTGTGGGTTGCAGAACCGCCACCAGCCTGCTTGCGGATGGTATGGAAGTGACGGCGAGTTGCAGTGAAGGCGATGAAGGATTTTTATATTCCGGGAAACTTCCATTCGACATCATTGAAACGAAACTTGATAAACTTCCGCAAATCAGGAGTAAACTGATGCTGAATGTGGCTTCTCCTTCCCTGGCATTCCGTTTCGCTGCTATTCCCAATGCTGGTGTGGGACTGGCCCGCGAAGAATTTATCATTAACAATTATATCGGTATCCATCCCATGGCCCTCCTTAAACACAGGGAACTCAAGGACGATACTCTCTCGGCTCATATTAAATCAGCCATCCGCGGTTATGAAAATGAAGAACAGTTCTTCATCCAAAAACTATCCTTCGGCATCGCTAAAATTGCAGCAGCCTTTTATCCAAACACTGTAATCGTACGCTTCTCTGATTTTAAAACAAATGAATACCGTAACCTGGTAGGCGGCGAACACTTTGAACCCCTCGAGGAAAATCCGATGATCGGATGGCGCGGTGCATCCCGTTATTATGCTGACTCCTACCGTGAAGCATTCGGTCTCGAATGTAAAGCGATTGCCCGGGTTCGCGAAAAAATGGGGTTGACCAATGTGGCGGTCATGATCCCTTTCTGCCGCACCGTAGGTGAACTCACAAAAGTTACCCGGATCATGTCGGAATATGGATTGGAGAAGGGCAGGGAGGGACTGGAACTATACCTCATGGCAGAACTGCCATCAAATATCCTGATGGCGAAAGAATTTGCAGAACATATCACGGGATTTTCCATCGGCTCCAATGATCTCACGCAGCTCACCCTGGGTCTTGACCGGGACTCTGCGCTCGTAGCGCATTTATACGACGAACGCAATGATGCAGTAAAACGCATGCTGAAGATGCTGATAAGGCAGGCTAAAATTTCCGGTGTAAAAGTGGGAATCTGCGGGCAGGGACCTTCTGACCATCCGGATTTTGCTCAATTCCTGGTGGAGGAAGGCATTGACTCCATTTCAGTGACTCCCGATTCGGTGATAAAAACCATCAGGGCCATTTATGCCATTGAACAAAAAATGGAAGCATTTATTCCCGAAGAAAATTTTGCATAAGTGAATATCAACAGAACGATTTTAACCCTGGAAGAATTCCGGAAACAGGAACTCCGGTTTCTGCCACAGGCAACAGGCGAACTGAGCAATTTGCTCAGGGATATTGCACTGGCTGCCAAGAGAGTTAACGTGGAAGTGAATAAGGCAGGTTTAACGGATATACTTGGGGATACGGGAAAAATAAATGTGCAGGGCGAGGGAGTGCAACAGCTGGATGAATTTGCGAATACAACATTCATGACGGTGCTCCGTCGCGGGATAAGTTGTGCCGGTATGGCTTCTGAAGAGTCTCACGATTTCCTGTGTTTTGATGAAGAAATCTGTAACCAGTCAAAATACGTAGTGGTGCTCGATCCCCTGGACGGAAGCAGTAATATCGATGTAAATATTTCCATTGGAACCATCTTCGGAGTTTACCGGCGAAAATCGCAAGTGGGAGTTCCCTGTTGCAGCGAGGATTTTTTACAGCAGGGAAGAAACCTGGTGGCTGCCGGATACATTATTTACGGCCCTTCCACGATGTTCGTGTATGCCACACGCAGAGGGGTGAATGGCTTTACACTGGATCCGTCCATTGGGGAATTCACGATCAGTCACCCGGAAATGCAATGCCCGCCAACGGGACGGATATACTCTGTAAATCATGGAAATTATGAGGGATATGAGGAAAGGGTAAAGAGTTTTATTGAAGATTGCCAGCAAAAATCAGCAGATTCGGGAGCGCCTTTTGCCCATCGCTATACAGGCAGTATGGTGGCAGATCTTCACCGTAATCTGCTGAAGGGGGGTATATTTTTATATCCGTCTGTTCCGCAACATGCAGATGGGAAACTCAGGTTGGTATATGAATGCAACCCGTTTGCCTTTATTCTTGAAATGGCCGGCGGGAAGGCCACGGATGGCAATCATCCTATCCTTGATCTGCAACCGCAAACCCTGCATCAGCGCACGCCATTCTTCGCGGGAAGCAGGGACTTGATGACGGCTTTTAACCCGGTTCGGTAAAAACTATACTATACAAGAGGAGAATAAAAAAGGTAGATGGTAAAAACACGCATCCTCTGCATTTTGCCGGGAGATTGTTTTCGGTAACAATTGCTTCAAAAACCGGGGTATTCCATTGCGGGCGAAGAAATGGGTGAAAGAATGGTATGGGAAGCAGGATCACTGGGAAAACCAATAAAAATAGAAAAAATGAAAAAATCCCAATGTATTTTCCAAAATCCCTACTTTTGAGTATACTAACAATTTGTTTACCCATTAAATAGTTCCTTTTATGGCAAAAGCAGCAAAAAAAGCAGCAAAAAAACCCGTAAAGAAAGCAGCTAAAAAAGTAGTAAAAAAAGCAGCCAAGAAAGCTGTAAAAAAAGTTGCAAAAAAAGCTCCTAAAAAAGCTGTGAAAAAAGCAGCTAAGAAAAAATCAGCCCGCAAACCCAATGCGGCATTTATGGCTCCTCTTACACTCAGCGATGCACTCGCTAAAGTAGTTGGAAACAAGCCCATGCCCAGGACGGAGATTGTAAAAAAAATCTGGGTGTACATCAAGAAGAATGGTTTACAGGATAGCAAAAACAAACGCATGATTAATGCGGATGCAGCACTGAAACCCATTTTCGTAAAGGATCAGATTTCCATGTTTGAGATGGCGGGTGCTCTGAACAAACATGTTAAATAACTGAATTTCTTTTCAGAAAAGGCATTCCGAAAACCGAATCAGACCTTTTACAGACAGTATCATTTGAAAAATTGGATACTTCCTGCTGAAAGGTTTTTTTATTTCAATAGTGTCTCATGAACAGTGGAATCATCGATACGCATATCCATAACTGGGATTTTGAAAGGGCCGAATATTCCTGGTTAAAGAATGATACCACGATTCTCAACCGTAATTACTTAATAGATGAACTAAATCCGCAGATTGAATCATCGGGTGTTACACGTGGAGTAATGGTTCAGGCAGCCAACAATACGGAGGATACCTCCCTGATGCTGGAGGTGGCTGAAAAAAATAAATGGATTGCGGGAGTAGTTGTGTGGCTTCCATTAATGGACCCTGTATTAACCCTGAACCAGGTTACCGGAGAATATAAATGCAACCCGTTTGTTAAAGGAGTTCGGCATCTAATCCACAATGAACCTGATCCCCGATGGCTATTGCAACCTGCCGTGATGGATAGCCTTCGTATACTCGCTGCACATCAGCTTACCTACGATGTTGTTGGAGTATCCACGGAACATTTACAAACAGCCATCGAAGTTGCAGCAAAGATTCCGGAGTTAAAATTAGTACTCGATCATCTGAATCAGCCACCTATTCCTTCCAGGGAAAAATTCGGAGAATGGGGTCGCCTCATGCAGGAGGCAGCTGAACATTCGAATATATATTGCAAAATTTCCGGACTAGGCACAACAACCGGAAATCCGGAAGGCTGGACGAAAGAGGATATTAAACCCTACGTCCTTTATACACTCGGTTTGTTTGGAACAGATCATTGTTTTTGCGGGGGCGACTGGCCGGTATCCCTGCTGGCAGGTTCTTATGCAAAAACATGGGGTATTTACCGCCAGATTGCTTCAGAAGAATTAAATGAGGCAGATCAGGTAAAGGTTCTCTTTACCAATGCCCGGGATTTCTATGATCTGGATATAACGGGTGAATGATCCGGAAATTCGCAGAATTACCTATCTTATTGCAAAATGATCAAATAGTGTAGCATTATATTTCCTGCAAAAGGAGATATATGTGGATGGAGGATCCGGAATTACCCTGTTTTTTTAATTCTTAAAACCTCAATCAATATGAAAGTCCTGGTTGTTGATGATGAACTGGATGTAAAATCTCTTTTTGAGCAGCGCTTCCGCAGAG
The DNA here is from genome assembly GCA_963766585.1 of uncultured Bacteroidota bacterium. GTDB lineage: Bacteria > Bacteroidota > Bacteroidia > Chitinophagales > Chitinophagaceae > Puia. Next base: position 1,364,482 of record CAVYAV010000003.1, on the reverse strand, counting down.
AGATCCGTAGCGGGGAACTGATTTTTTCCTTTGCCCATTCAGGAGAAAAAGCACTGGAGTATCTGCGTAGCCTGGATCATGAGGCGGTGTTGATTTTATCAGACATTAATATGCCAGGTATGAGCGGACTGGACTTATTGAAACAAATAAAAGGACAATTCGTGCAGCCTCCGCCGATAGTAATGATGATCACAGCTTTTGGAGATGACGGAAACTATAACCAGGCCATGCAACTGGGAGCGGATGATTTTTTAACCAAGCCGCTGGATTTTACCAAATTAAAAGAGAAACTGAAACCCATAGCCTAATAAACAGATAAATTTTTACCCATTCCAAGAATAGGTTTCATGCCAGATCTGATTCAGACCATATTACACAGAACGAAAAGTAAATCCGAGAAACAATTATCTTTTTGGGATTTAATGAAATGGGCAATCCGTCTTTCACGCCCCTACCAAAAATGGGTAGTTATTATTCTTGCTTCGATGCTGGTAGAAGCTGTCATGAGTGTTGCGACACCCTGGCCGCTTAAAATCATCATTGATGACGTGGTTGCGCATGGCAGACTTCCCCAATGGCTTCAGTGGGCAAATTTTATGTTACCTCCGGATAATAAACTGGCCATGGCAGCACTGGTGGCCCTGGGTTTTGTGCTTATCAGCGCCCTTGGTTCCGTTGCGGGTTATATAACGAGCTACTACAATGAAAATGTAGCACAGCATATTGCCAATGACCTGCGTAAAAGAATATATCACCATCTTCAGCATCTTTCCCTGGCCTATTACGATACCCACCAGACCGGAAAAGTACTCAGCACCATTACAGCTGATGTAGCCACTGTGCAGGACTTCGCTTCTTCTACCTTGTTGACCATCCTAGTGGATGCGATGACTATTTTTGGGATGCTTATCCTGATGTTTTATCTCGATGCCGGATTTACCCTGACAGCGCTGGCAGTAACCCCTTTCCTGCTTCTGTTTGTTTCCCGGTTTAAAAAAGTAATGAAGAAAGCAACTCGCGAAGTGAGAATGGACCAGAGTAATATGCTTATCGTTTTGCAACAGGGACTGGAATCCATCCGTGCAGTAAATGCTTTCGGCAGGCAGGATTTTGAAGAAGATAAACTTGGGGAAATCAGCAAAGAAACCATGAACGCTGCGCTGAAAGCAAGAAAGGTAAAATCTATTCTCCCTCCCGTAGTAACAATTACAGTTTCCTTATGCATCGGACTGGTTCTCTGGCATGGTACCGAACTCATTTTTTCCAAAGTGATGACCGTAGGCGCCCTCACGGTATTCCTTTGGTATATGAACAAATTCTTCAGTCCCGTACAGGACCTTGCAAAAATGACAAGCACCATTGCACAGGCAACCGTTGCCCTCGAAAGAATACAGGCTATTCTCGATACTGAGCCGGTGATTCTGTTTTCCAAAGGACTGGATACCGGTTCATTCAAAGGTGATATCGTATTCGACCATGTTTTCTTTTCTTATACACCTGACACCCTTGTGCTGAATGATGTCAATATTCAGATAAAAAAAGGGCAACGAATTGGCATCTGCGGGCCCACCGGCTGCGGCAAATCAACCATCATCAGCCTGGTTGCCCGTTTTTACGATCCAACCGGAGGACGTGTGCTGATAGACGGCCGGGACATTAAGGAATTCCGGCTCGATGGTCTTCGGCAACAAATCGGATTTGTAATGCAGGAGACCTCACTTTTTTATGGCACCATCCGCGACAATATTGCTTATGGAAGACCCGGAGCAAGCGAAGAGGAAATCATGGAGGCTGCGAGATTATCCAATGCAGATGAATTTATTTCTGCCATGCCTGCGGGATACGATACCCTGGTGGGAGAACGGGGTGTTACCCTGTCGGGTGGTCAGCGGCAAAGACTGGGCATTGCGCGTGCCGTGGTAAGGAATTCTCCGATTCTTATTCTGGATGAGCCCACTGCTTCACTGGATACTGAGTCTGAGAAACTGGTGATGGAAGCGTTGGAGAACCTGATGGCCGGGCGAACGGTGATCATTATTGCCCATCGCCTGACCACTATCCGTGATGCTGATAATATCATTGTATTGCATAAAGGAGTGGTTATGGAAGAAGGCACACATGAAGAACTTATGGGAAAAGGGAAAATCTATGCGGATATGTACAAAGTACAGGCTTGGTCTGATCATTCGGGATCTCCAAAAGCACCGGCTTTTATATAGTTGACAGTTAACAGTTGACAGTGATCGGTTAACGGCCAACGAAAAGCATCAGAGAAAGAACGAAAGTACAAACGCCCCCACAGTAATCGCCATACCATACATAAAGAGGTTATAAGAAATACGGAGCAGGCGAAATTTCCGACCCAGGGTTTTTCCTTGGGCATATATATCCCGGATGAGGTTTCCATACAGAAAATCATCGTCGTCCATCATCTTCTTCATTCCGTATTCAAAATCTGCCAGAGGCATTTTGAAAAAATTTCCGAAAAATAAAAGATCCACGGTTTTATTGTCAACGCCTTCCCGCGTAAATTTTCCATGCATGATTCCCGGTCTTGTAGCCAGCACCGAATAAATAATGGTGGCGACATTTACGCTAAGCAATATGACCGTGGGAACAAAAAGTTTGGGGATTAGAACCAGTTTTCCTATGATCAGCCCGACACCGATAGAAATCAATATCGAGTTCACCGAGATCATGATAAAAGCCTTGTTATCGGCCATTACACTCAGATTCAGATGGTTCGCAGATGAATTCCTGAAAACAGTTTCCACCCCGCTGAGATGATGCCTGGATTTGTGTTTCCATGCGGGATAGGAAAGTGCTGGTGGAACCGGTCTTAATTTTTTCCCGGCCGGCTCAGCATGTATTTGCTGTTCTTTTTTTTCCTGAACCCGGGTAATCAATTTCAGGTTCTCTGTCTTCTGGTTATTTAATCGTGACTTACAATAGTCGGTATGGTACTCATAATGATTGAGCAGGCTGATGGTTAGCGCCCGCCATTCGTTACCGGAAAATTTCCTTCCCGAGAAAACTTCTTTTTCCCGGCGAAGCAGGTTGTGGTAATGCAAAAAATTTTCAGAACCGAAATAATAATGGAGCACATCACAGAAGATCTCTTCATTCAGATTGGCTGGTGGATGGTCTGGACTGTTAGAAAGCAGACATTCTTTAATTTCCCGGATTGTTCCTTCTTCAACAGAAAGTTTATTCAGAAAATCTTCCGTGAAAGCTGTATTGTCTATTTCTCTTTCCGGAGTGCCGGAGCTGATCATCTCCAGATCATATAACCAGGCCGCGGAACAAAGGATAAAATGGTTTTTTTCATCCAGCTTATAGTGGGCGCTCATCTGATGAGCTAACTCCAGGAGTCTGACCGCATGAGAAAGATTATGAAAAAAATGCCGGTCGTCCGTCCTGGTCAGGTGCATCTGGATTGCCAGATCAGAGACTTTTTTTAAGGATTCCGGATAATGCATATGCTGGGTTTCAATGTCGTTAAAGGGTTTTTTGTCCAAATACAAAACTGATATTCAGCCGATTGAAAGCAGAAAGCAATTTATTGAAATGTATGCCAATTCTTTTTCTTTTCCAATTCTTTGGATATTTAATGTATCTTAAATACTGTGATTTCCGGTAGGGTCTTCTTATACTGATAACCTCAACACCACGCCATGATCAGGATTGCTTTCAGCTTCGCCCTGCTTTTTCTTTTTATTACTTCCTCATCTCAAACAACGGGCAACTCCGGAACAAATAAACCAGGTTCCCTTCCGCGGCCTAAACTGGTTGTTGGAATTGTAGTAGATCAGATGCGCTGGGATTATCTGTATCGCTATTACGATCGTTATGCGGAGGATGGGGGATTCAAAACTTTATTGAAACAGGGTTTTGCATGCGAAAACACGATGATTCCTTATACGCCGACCGTAACGGCCTGCGGGCATACCTGCATTTATACCGGATCCGTACCCGCTATACATGGTATTACCGGCAATGACTGGTGGGATTATGATTTGAATGCCCTGGAATATTGTACAGCAGACAATTCAGTAAAAACGATTGGAAGCACCACAGATGCGGGCAAAATGAGTCCGAAAAATTTAATGGTAACAACGATCGGGGATGAAATAAGACTGGCAACCAATTTTCGCAGCAAAGTGATTGGCATCGCCTTAAAAGACCGGGGTGCGATCCTGCCGGCCGGTCACAGTGCGAATGGCGCATACTGGTACGATGATAAAACCGGGGACTGGATCAGCTCATCTTACTATGAGAGTGATTTACCTGGATGGCTTAAGGAACTGAATACGAAAAAATTAAGCGATACCTATTTTGCCAAGGACTGGAACACGCTTTATCCGCTGGACACTTACACCCAAAGTACACAGGATGATGAGCCATTTGAATTCAAACCCTTTGGTGCAACAGCTAACTTTCCATATAAACTATCTGCTTTTATTGGAAAATACGCACTGCTTCCGGTAACCCCTTATGGAAATACCGTCACCTTGGAAGTGGCAAAAGCTGCTATTCAGGGCGAAAAACTGGGTGCCGGCAATTTCACGGATATGCTCGCGATAAGTTTATCAACACCGGATTATGTGGGTCATACCTTCGGACCCAATTCAGTGGAGGCAGAAGATGTTTTTTTAAGACTTGACAGGGACCTGGGGGACTTCCTCCATTTCCTGGATAAAGAAGTGGGAAAAGGAGAATACCTGGTTTTCCTTTCGGCAGATCACGGTGTTAACCAGGTGCCGTCCTTCTTAAAACAGCACCAGATTCCGGCAGGAAGTGTGGATGCTTCCACAATGGAAGACCAGGTAAATGCCCAGCTAAAAGAAAAATTCAAAAGCGACAAACTTGTGCTCGCTATCATGAATTACCAGGTTTACCTGGACCGGAATAAGTTGAATGAAGCCCGCCTCAGTAAGGACGCAGTACTTAAGGAAGCCATTGGCATCTTACAAAAGCAACCGGGAATTTCGCGGGCCGTTGCGCTCGAGAACCTTAGCGAGACAACCCTGAATCCGGAAATAAAAAATGCACTAGCCAATGGGGACTATCCGTCCCGGAGCGGGGATATTCAACTCATATTGCAACCACAGTGGATTGAAGGATTTGAAGCCAGGGGAACTACACACGGAGTCTGGAATCCTTATGATGCGCATATTCCCCTGATCTGGTATGGATGGAATATCTCTCCCGGTAAAACTAACCGCCAGACTTTTATGACAGATATAGCGCCTACGATCGCTTCCATGCTGCATGTTCAAATGCCGAGTGGATCCATCGGGCATCCGATAACAGAGACCATAAAATAATTCTTCAGATGCCAAAAAACAACCACCATGAAATTGCTATTATCCGCAGTCGTTTTTATTATCATCTCATTTCAAACTTCTTATTGTCAGACTTCATTAGTTAGCAACAGAAATACATTTTTTATGGATACCACGGTGATCAATTGCACCATTACCGTGGATATGAGCAAATTATTCAAACATTCGAAACATGGGGATTTGTTTTATGGAAATTTTTCATCTGCTCTTCCGGATGGAACAATTGTGAGCGATCCCGTACAATTGGAGATCAGAGGTCATTTCAGACAGGATTACTGTTATGTGCCTCCCATCAAATTGAAATTCAATTATAAGGATTCGGCCAGTCTGGCATACCTTAAATCTTTGAAACTTGTGAGTGAGTGTAAGGTTTCACCAGATCATGAACAGCTTTTACTGAAGGAGTATTTAATTTATAAAATTTACAACCTTCTCACAAACCGTGGTTTCCATGCCCGATTGCTGAATCTGACTTTTCAGGATAGTACAGGGAAGAAAAAACCTTTTACAGAACATGCGTTTTTACTCGAAGACATAGCGGATGTGGCAAAACGGAACGATTGTATGGTGTGGAAAGGGAAAAAATTGAATACGGAAGCCACCGACCGTAAACAAATGACCATGGTTGCCCTGTTTGAATACATGATCGGAAATACTGACTGGGCAGTGTCCGTTGAGCACAATATCCGTCTGATTGTTCCTGCGAAAGATACCTCGATCAAGCCATTTGCCGTGCCCTACGATTTTGACTATTCCGGACTGGTAAATACCTATTATGCCATTCCGGATGAAAGACTGGAAATCGAAAATGTAACCACCAGGCTTTATCGGGGATTCCCCCGAACAATGCCGGAATTGGAACAGGCGTTGGATACTTTTAAGCTTATGAAAAAAGATATCTATGCGCTGATCAATAATTTCAGTTTACTCAACGCTAAAAACAAGCAAAGCATGACGGGATACCTGGATGGGTTTTATACGGAAATTAATAACCCGGTTATTGTTCAAAATATTTTCATTGAGCACGCAAGAACAGAATAAAACGTATATTTCTGCTGAATAAATAAATGCTTTTGCAGGTGAAAATATTCAGACATGTAAGTTATCTGTGGGATGATAAAATAGCAGCCGGACTTGCCGGAGATGAAGTGGCCCTTCTCATTTACCGGTCCAATCTGTTGGGGGCCGATCTTCGCCTCACTAATTTCGGAGGGGGAAATACTTCCTGTAAAACCATCGCCCGGGATCCCCTTTCAGGTGAATCAACAGAAGTGATGTGGGTAAAAGGTTCGGGCGGAGACCTGGGAACCCTGCGGAAAAAAGACCTGGCGGCACTATACACCAGCCGCCTTCAAAGTCTGAAAAAGGTTTACGGAGGTATCACAGATGAAGACCGCATGGTCGGTTTATTCAATTATTGCCTGTTTGATCTGGACTCCAAACCGCCTTCCATCGATACCGCCCTGCATGGTTTTCTCCCCTTTGCCCATATTGATCATCTTCACCCGGATGCAGCTATAGCCATTGCCGCTGCAAAAGACGGGAAAGAAATTACGAACAGTTTATTCAACGGAAAAATAGGATGGGTCGACTGGCAAAGACCCGGTTTTGACCTCGGTTTGAAATTAAAGGAATGCCTTGATGAAAATCCGGGTATCCGCGGCATAATGCTGGGGTCGCATGGTTTATTTACCTGGGGGGACACTGCTTATGATAGTTATATCAATACCCTGGAAGTAATTGAAACCTGTGCACAGTTCCTGGAAAACGAAACGGGGAAACAGAAAAATATTTTCGGTGGTTCGCGTATAACGGCCCTTGCCAAACCCGAACGCCTTCTTAAAGCCGCTGCCCTGGCGCCATTGCTTCGGGGTTTCTGTTCCTCCCAGACGAATATGATTGGTCATTTTACCGATGATGACCGGGTGCTCGAATTTATCAATTCCAATGATATGGAAAGACTGGCCCCCATGGGAACCAGTTGTCCGGATCATTTTCTCAGAACCAAGATCAGTCCGCTGGTATTAGACCTTTCTTCAACGGAAGACGTCTCCAACACTAAAAATATCCGGGAAAAAATTAAGCCGCAGTTTGAAGCCTATCGGAAAATGTATGCGGAATATTATAACACCTGCAGGAAGCAGAATAGTCCGCCCATGCGCGATTCGAATCCGGTTGTAATTCTTTATCCCGGAGTGGGTATGTTCACATTTGCCAAAGACAAACAGACAGCGCGGGTGGCCGCAGAATTTTATATTAACGCAATCAATGTGATGCGGGGAGCTGAAGCCATTTCTTCCTATACGGCGCTGCCACGGCAGGAAGCTTTCAATATTGAATACTGGTTGCTCGAAGAAGCGAAACTGCAAAGGATGCCGGCACCGAAACCACTGTCCGGGCGAATTGCCCTGGTTACCGGCAGTGCTGGTGGAATTGGTAAAGCCATTGCTAAATTATTTGCGGCTGAAGGCGCTTGTGTTATTATCAACGATAATGACCCGCAGCGGTTGGAATTGGCCGGAAAGGAATTTCTGGAGCTTTACGGGAAGGACAAATTCATTTCAGAAATTTTGGACGTGATGGATCTGCAAACCATCCAAAAATGTTTTAGCCAGGCAGCACTTGCTTTTGGTGGTGTGGACATTGTGGTAAACTGTGCGGGTCTTTCCATTTCAAAACCCCTGGAAGAACATACGGAAAAAGACTGGGATATTCTGTATGATGTACTTGTGAAGGGCCAATTCCTGGTAACCCAGACGGGTGTGGAGATCATGCGCAAACAATCCGTCGGCGGTGACATACTGAATATAGTAAGCAAAAATGCGTTGGTCTCGGGTCCGAACAATGCTGCATATGGATCTGCAAAGGCGGCCCAGTTGCATCTAAGCCGTTTGAACGCGGCTGAACTTGGGGCAGATAAAATACGGGTGAACGTAGTTAATCCCGATGCGGTGATTTCAGACAGCAAGATCTGGGCTGGTGCCTGGGCGGAAGGAAGGGCAAAAGCCTATGGGATCAGTGTTCCGGAGTTACCGGCTTTTTATGCAAAACGTACTTTGCTGAATGAAATTATTTTACCTGAAGATATTGCCCGTGCCTGCTTCGCCCTGGTAGGAGGTCTCCTGAATAAATCTACCGGCAATGTGCTGAATGTAGATGGCGGGGTAGCCATGGCTTTTGTGCGGTAATTTTTATGCCCTTGAAAAAATATAACGATGCGCCTGGAAAAGAACCTGATTGATGAGCATAACCAGACTCATGCAAAATTCCACCGTCAAAAATTTGAATTTCTGGCCAGGGATATTCCGGAGACTGAAAAAATTCTGAAAAAATTAGTGGATTTCCAGGTTGCCATTCCCAGCTGGGCATTGGGCACTGGCGGAACAAGATTTGGAAGGTTTTCCGGAAGCGGAGAACCGCGAAGCCTGGAAGAAAAAATAGAAGATATCGGATTATTACACGCCCTCAACCATTCGAGCGGTGCAATCTCCCTGCATATTCCCTGGGATATTCCCGGGGATCCTGCATTAATCAGAAATCTGGCGGCCCAATACGGGATTCGATTTGACGCCATGAATTCCAATACTTTTCAGGACCAGCCCGGTCAAAACAGCAGTTATAAATTCGGATCCCTTCAGCATGTTAACAAAGAAGTGCGACAACAAGCTATCCGGCATAATATTGACGTGATCCGGCATGGCATTGAACTGGGATCAAAATCACTCACCGTATGGCTGGCTGACGGATCCTGTTTCCCCGGCCAGCTGAATTTTCGTGAATCTTTCCAGCACGTACTGGAAGGCCTGAAGGAAATTTATGCGGCGTTGCCTGCAGACTGGAAAATATTTGTTGAATACAAAGCTTTCGAGCCTAATTTTTATTCCACTTCTGTCGGAGACTGGGGCCAATCCCTGCTTTATGTTACGAAACTTGGAGATAAAGCTTATACCCTGGTAGACCTGGGCCATCATCTTCCCAATGCCAATATTGAACAGATTGTTGCCCTGTTGCTCATGGAAGGGAAACTCGGCGGATTTCATTTTAATGATTCCAAATACGGGGATGATGATCTTACGGTCGGAAGCATAAAACCATATCAGCTCTTTCTCATTTTTAATGAATTGGTAGAAGGTATGGATGCCCGGAAAATGGATCATAATAAGGATCTGGGATGGATGATAGATGCGTCCCACAATGTTAAAGACCCATTGGAAGATCTGTTGCAGTCGGTGGAAGCGATCCTTCTTTCCTATGCCCAGGCCCTCCTGGTTGACCGTGTAGCGCTGCGCGAAGCGCAGCAATCCAATGATGTCACCGGGGCACAGGAAGTTTTACAAAATAGTTTTCGCACGGACTTACGGCCCCTCGTTGCCGAATCGAGGTTAAGGGCCGGAGCCGCACTTGATCCGCTTGCTCTGTACAGATCCGGGAAGATAAGGGAGCAGTTAATAAAAACCAGGGGTTCTAAAACAATTAGCTCCGGACTTTAATCCGGCTTTCATTCAACGTTTATTCATCAGGTTCATGTTATCAAGTCCCGTAATTGCAATTCTGGATGTGGGGAAGACCAATAAAAAATTATTCCTCTTCGATGAATCCTATCGTATCGTTTGGGAGAATAATCAGGTGCTTCCGGAAACAACAGACGAAGACGGAGATCCCTGTGAGGACCTGGACGGAATGAATAAATGGATACAGAATGTAATGGAGGATGCAGGTAAAGCTGGTGAATTTAGCATCCGGGCCATCAATTTTTCAGCATACGGTGCCAGCTTTGTACATATTGATGCCCGGGGAAAGCCGGTTACCCCGATTTATAATTATTTAAAACCTTATCCTGAAAATTTAAAAAAAGATTTATATGACCGGTACGGTGGCGAACTTAGTTTTTCTATGATCACAGCCTCCCCTGTATTAGGCAGTCTGAATTCGGGTATGCAACTGTATCGTATCTTGAAAGAACAGCCAGAATCTTTTTCACAGATCGTTTATTCGCTGCATCTTCCGCAATACCTTTCCTGGCTGGTGACGGGGAAAGCCTGTTCGGATATCACAAGTATCGGGTGTCATACCCAACTCTGGAATTTTCCGGAAAATGGTTATCATGAATGGGTTTACCGGGAAGGTATCAGGGACAAACTACCGGTCATTGAATCAGCAGATACCATTTATCCGGTAAATAACCAGGATAGCCACCTCCAGCTTTCTTCCGTTAGCACAGATTGTGTAGCCGGAACGGGACTTCATGACAGTTCAGCAGCAATCACTCCATATCTGGAAACATTCAGGGAACCATTTGTCCTGATTTCAACCGGCACATGGTGCATTAGTATGAATCCCTTCAATTCCGAACCGCTTACTTTTGCTGAATTGCAAAGCGACTGTTTGTGCTACATGACGCTCAGGGGCATTCCCATGAAGGCGTCCCGTCTTTTCGCTGGTTATGAACATGAACAACAGGTAGCTAAACTGGCTGCCTGGTTTCAGAAAGACAAAGACGCTTATTCGCAGGTTGATTTTAATCCCGAAATTGTTTCTTTTTTGAAGAAAAAAAATGCCCGTTCAGATTTACATTTTTCTGTAACTCCGGTTTCTGCTTCTGTTTTTACGCGGCGGGACCTATCAGGATTTGAAAATTTTGAGGAAGCCTATCATCAACTGATGATGGATATTATGGAACAGCAGGTTTTATCTACAAAATTGATTATGCCGGGAGATTCCATAAAAAGAATTTTTGTTGATGGTGGTTTTGGGAAAAATTCCGTGTACATGCAGTTACTGGCCAGAGCTTTTCCGTCAATTGAAGTATATGCCGCAAAAATTGCCCAGGCCAGCGCCATTGGTGCGGCCATGGCCATTCACCGGCACTGGAACACATTTGCACTCCCCAGCGATTTGATTGAGCTGAGGAGGATTAGTTGATTAGAGGATTAGGGAACATAATTAACGGCCAACTGTCAACCGCCAACTGCCAACAAAATAAGTGTTCTAAACTAAATAAAGCATGGGCGTACTAATAGGCGTTTTCCTTCATTTTATCGGAGGCTTTGCTTCCGGAAGCTTTTATATTCCGTATAAAAAAGTAAAATCCTGGCATTGGGAAAGTTACTGGCTGGTAGGTGGACTTTTTTCCTGGCTTATCGCTCCGATACTCGCGGCATATATCATTGTCCCGGGATTTTGGGATATAATAGGATCGGTTTCCCATATTACTCTTTTCTGGACCTATTTTATGGGTGTATTGTGGGGAATTGGGGGACTTACTTTTGGTTTGAGTATGCGTTACCTCGGCATGAGCCTGGGTATGGCCATCGCGCTGGGTTATTGTGCCGCCTTTGGAACCCTGATCCCTCCGCTGTATTATGATATTATGGGTAGCGCGGATAGTCAAACTACTATCTCCTCCCTCTGGCATTCCAATTCCGGACGAATCATTTTGGGAGGTGTGCTGCTCTGCCTCATCGGCATTGCCATCTGCGGTAAGGCCGGTGTGATGAAAGAAAAAGACCTGGGTGCCTCCAACAATACCGGCACCATCGTAGAGTTTAACCTGCGCAAAGGCATACTGGTGGCAACGATCTCGGGGATTCTCAGTTCCTGCTTTTCTTTCGGACTGGCATTTGCAAAACCGATTTCAGCCATCACGGAAAAAAGCGGGGTAAATCCTATTTTTCAGAATATACCATCCCTTGTGGTTGTTTTGCTCGGCGGCCTGACCACTAATTTTATCTGGTGTATTTTATTGAACGCGAAAAATAAATCCTACGGAGATTACACAGACGCAAAGACACCGCTCAGGAGAAATTATCTTTTCTGTATCATTGCCGGCGTTACCTGGTACCTGCAGTTTTTCTTTTATGGAATGGGAAGTAGTAAAATGGGGAAATATGATTTTAGCAGCTGGACCTTCCATATGGCATTCATCATCATCGTCAGCAATGCCTGGGGCATCTACTTTAAAGAGTGGAAGGGATCAGAAAAAAATACCATGCGGGTCATCTTTCTGGGTATTCTGACGGTAATCCTTTCCACTGTCGTTGTCGGGCTTGGAAATTATGTGGCTTCCTTAAAACATTAAACGAACACAAAATCAGTTTATGAAAAAATATATCCTGTTCCTGGTTACTGTCTTTGGAACTACGGCATCGCTGCATGCTCAGGTTAAAGTTAAAAACCTGCGATGTGAAAACCGGATAGATCCCATCGGTCTGGACATCACTTCTCCACGTTTCAGCTGGCAGATGGAATCAGCCGAAAGAAACCAGGTGCAAACGGCCTATGAAATCCGCGTCGGAATGAAGTCTTCAAAAAATCAATTCTGGAACAGCGGAAAGCAAATCAGTGGCCAATCGGCTTTTGTTCCTTATTCCGGATCCGTACTGCAGTCTGCCACTACTTATTACTGGCAGGTGAGGGTTTGGGACAGGAATGGAAAAGTTTCTGACTGGAGTGCTCAGGCTTACTGGCAGATGGGACTACTGCAACCGGGAGACTGGAAAGCAAAATGGATTGAATCCGGATCGGGTGCAGATTCCGTAAACGGCCCTGCATTGTTGTTCCGGAAAAATTTTACGGCTGCAAAGAAAATCCTGTCGGCCACGGCATTCATCACAACCCATGGAATGTATGAAGCGTTCATTAACGGGAAAAGAATCGGTGACGCTTATTTAACACCGGGATGGACGAGTTATTCTAAGAGACTTCAATACCAGGCTTATGATGTGCGGGATCTGTTGAATATGGGTAGCAATGCGATCGGAGTTACGATCGGAAGTGGCTGGTACCGGACCCCGCTGGCATGGAACAACAATAAAAATATATACGGCAAAAAGCTGGCATTGTTATTTCAGCTTGAAATAAATTATACTGACGGAAGTCGTGAAACCATTTTGACCGATGGTAGCTGGAAAACATCAGATGCAGGCCCCGTTCGCAATTCAGAAATCTATAATGGAGAAACCTATGATGCCAGAATGGAAAAACCAGGATGGAATTCAGCAGGGTATGATGATAAATCCTGGTCGCCCGTATCAGAAAAAGATTTCCCGAAAAGTACACTGATCGCCACTTACAATGAACCGGTGAAAAAGCATGAAGACTTTAAGGCCATTAAATCAATTATAACGCCTAAAGGCGAACAGGTGATCGATTTTGGTCAAAACCTCGTAGGCTGGGAAACAATAACTGTTGAAGGAAAACCGGGAGATACGATTATAGTGGATCACGCGGAAGTTTTGGATAAAGAAGGGAATTTTTATACGGATAATTTACGGGCTGCCAAATCCAGAAACATCTATGTGTTAACAGGAAATAAGGAAACTTTAAGCCCGCATTTTACTTTTCATGGATTTCGGTACATCAGACTGAAAGGAGTCCCGATTTTGAGTATTTCTGCTACTACTTTATATTCTGATATGAATCCGACTGGAACTTTTTCATGTTCCAATCCCATGCTCAACCAGTTACAGCATAATATCCAGTGGGGGCAGAAGGGAAACTTCCTTGACGTTCCTACCGATTGTCCTCAACGTGATGAGCGTCTCGGATGGACAGGCGACGCACAGGCATTTTCCAGAACTGCCAGCTACAATATGGATGTTCATAATTTCTTTTCCAAATGGCTGAAGGATGTGGCGTTAGATCAAACGGAAAACGGCATGGTGCCCTTTGTGGTACCCAATGTACTGGGACCAACAGCTGGTGGTTCTGCCGGGTGGGCTGATGTGTCTACAATTATTCCCTGGAATATGTGGCTGGCTTACGGTGATGTGAAAATTCTGGAAGATCAGTATGCGAGTATGAAGGCCTGGGTGGGTTTTATGCAAAGGCATAGTAACGATTACCTGTGGAATAAAGGGTTTCATTTTGGGGACTGGCTTTTTTACCGTCCCGGTGATGACAATGACGGAAGATCAGCGGTAACGGATAAATATCTGATAGCGCAGTGTTTTTTTGCTCATTCCACCCAATTGCTCATCAATGCAGCAACCGTTTTGCATAAGACGGAAGATGTACAGCAGTATTCCGACCTGCTGAAAAAAGTGAAGGAGGCTTTTGTAAAAGAGTATCTCACACCTTCCGGCAGACTGGTTTCCAGCACACAGACCGCCTATACGCTTTCATTGCAGTTTGATATGCTGCCGGAATCCCTGCGGGCACAGGCAGCTGCACGACTAGCTAACAATATTCAGGACTATGGTAATCACCTGACCACCGGATTTCTGGGAACTCCTTATCTCTGCCATGTACTGAGCCGTTTTGGTTATGATACCGTAGCATATAAGTTGTTATTGCAGGACACTTATCCATCCTGGTTGTATCCGGTGAAAATGGGAGCCACTACTATCTGGGAACGATGGGACGGTCAAAAACCGGACAGCAGTTTTCAAACCCCGGGTATGAATTCATTTAATCACTATGCCTATGGCGCGATCGGAGACTGGATGTACAGGAACATTTCAGGTATTGACACCTATGACGATGGTCCGGGGTATAAGAAAATCAGGATACAACCACATCCGGGAGGAAATCTCAGTTATGCTAATGCCGATTACGAAACAGTGTATGGTAAACTAAGCGTGCATTGGAAAATGGAAGACGGGAAAATGATGATGGATATTGAAATTCCGGTGAATACCACGGCAATAGTGTATGTTCCCGCCGGGAATATCGGTTCGGTAAACGAATCGGGCAAACTGATTTCTGAAAATAAAGAAATTAAAGTAACCGGAACGGAGGGGAAGTATCTGGTGTTGCAAATCGGCTCAGGCATTTATCATTTTTCAACCCGCTGACCAACCGGATTCAGGCATTAGACGTTATGCGCTTTGCGTTAAGCGTTGGGCGTTAGGCTTAAGTATTTGGATGCTGACATGCTTTCCAATATTCGAAAATAATGCGAACCTGATTTTTTATTTCCTGGTAGCTCTGCAATTTCCGGAAATATCCCTGAACCGTGAGTTGCAAATAAGCTTCGGTAACATATTTCTTTTCTGCCGATGTGCTGTAAAAAACAAATGGTATCGACTTTTTTCGCAGGGTTTCATTGGCATCGAGTTTATTTTTAAACTCCAGGCCGCTCATCCTGGGAAGGTTTACGTCACAAATAATGATATAGGGCTGTTCCGAATAACTGGCCAAAAAATGATATGCATCTGACGGGTTGGTAAAGTGAACCACTTCATTCGGGATGCTAAGGTCCCTAAGTACTTCATTAAATATTTCTACATCGTCAGCATCATCTTCAACCAGAACAATAGGACCTGGAATCATAATTAAATTTTAAAGAAAGGTAGTCATTTTAAGCTTGAGGCATGAAGCCTGAGGCTTGAAGCCAACCGCCAACTGTCAACTGTCAGCCATCTCAGCCATACCGGTAACACAATGCATTAATATTCATCCCTGCCCCCACTGATGCGAATAGAATAATATCTCCCGGGAACAGATCATGTTCCGGGAACTGATGTTTACGAACCAGGTCGAGCAGGGTGGGGATGGTGGCAACAGAACTGTTTCCCAGCCAGCTGATGCTCATCGGCATGATAAGCTGGGGTGGCGATTCTATTCCGTACAGGAGATATAATTTTTTGATGATTGCCTCATCCATTTTTTCATTCGCCTGGTGAATGAAAATTTTTTTTAATTCGCTAATGGGAAGACCGGATTTGTCCAGACAGATCTTCATGGCTTCCGGAACATGTTTTAACGCGTATTCATACACTTTTCTGCCCTTCATTTTTAAGTAACGGATACGCGGATTACTATCCGGGTAATAAGACATGCCCATATTTATATAATCTATTTCGTCCACACTATGCGTTTGGGCCACGTAAGAAATTATGCCTGGTGATTTTTCATCCCCTTCTTTTTTTTCCAATACCACGGCGCCGGCACCGTCACTGAAAATCATACTGTCCCGGTCATACATGTCAATCACCCGGCTAAGGGTTTCCGTTCCGATGATGAGCGCCCTGCTGGCCATTCCCGATTTGAAAAAAGAATCTGCCTGGATTAATCCCTGCAGCCAGCCCGGACAGCCAAATAATATATCATAAGCAATACAGTTTGGATTGCGGATGCCTAGGGCGTGTTTCAGCTGACTGGCCAGGGATGGGACGGCCGCCGTCTGAATAGTATCTTTTATTACGTTTCCGAAATTATGTGCCACAATCAGCTGGTCCAGTGTTTCCGGATCCACGCCACTGTCTTCAATAGCCTTTTTCGCCGCTTCAAATCCGATATTGGATGCGTTCAGGTTGTCGGTTGTATATCTTCTTTCTTCAATACCGGTAATCTTTTTGAATTTTCCCACCACCTCGTCGGGAACTACGTTTAAGGGAATTCCACCTTCCGTATAAAAAGCGTGTTGGACAAAGTCCTGGTTGGTTTGTACGAAAGGCGGAATATAACATCCGGAGCCGGTGATAACAGAACGAAACATAATAAAAACATTATTAGATCAGTGCAGTCTGGCCATCGCACGCACGGGGAAAGTTCCTACACCCTTAAATTTAGGCGGTATTGCATTAAAAATAAAATCTTTGTCGGGCAGGACAGAAAGGTTGCACAGATGTTCAACAATCAGGATGTTGCTACCAAGCAAAATAGTATGCACGGGCCGGCTGTTTTGCCGGGTATCATCAATATTATGTGAGTCAATTCCTACAAGGCGCACTTTCCTTTCTTTTAAATACAGGGCTGCCTGTTCTGTGAGGAAGGGATGATTGCTAAAATAATTATCTGTGTTCCAGTATTCATCCCAGCCGGTCTGAACGAGCACAGCTTTTCCTTCGAGATCTTCATTTATAAAAACATCTTTGTCAATATCCAGCCTAACTGTATGGGGTATGCGAAAAACTACACCTGGAATCTCCGCAAAATGTTCCAGGGGCGTGTCGTTGAGGTCGTTCCCATTTTCAAATCGGTGAAACGGACAATCGATATAGGTACCTGTATTCGACACCATTTCAATTTTTCCGATCTGGAAACTCGTCCCTTCGGCATAATTTTTTTTAGAATCCTCGCGACTGAGGAAATCGCAAATCACCGGGGCAGGCAGGCCCTTGTAGGTGATAAGTCCGTTTTCAATGGTATGACTCAGGTCTATAAGTATGGAATATGGCATCACGGCAAAGTTAATAGTCCATGCGGAGTTTATTTCGAAATGGCAAGTCCCACATAGGAGTCGGCAGTTCCGTAATATAAAAACCATTTTTGTTTATAGAACACAAGCCCTTCGGCAAATGTAGTACCCGCCGCATACTGTCCGCTCATTTCATGCGGCAGGGTGGGTTTAAGGAAGGGTTCGTCGGAGCGGAAGAGTATGGTTTGTAAATCTTTCGGATCAAAAAACACCCGGCCCACAGAATAGGTTCCTTTAGGGAGCAGGGGATTTGCGTTGTTTCCATTGGCATTTTTTCCGTTGTAAAAAAGCATTACGCCCCGTTCTGTAATTAAAGCCGGCGGACCGCATTCCACCAGATCACTGTCAAAAAAATGCGGCCGTGTTTGCATCGCTTTTTTCAGGTATCCGTCTTTATCAAGAACCGGATTCCAGTCATAACCGTTTTCTGACCAGGCCAGGTTGACAAAATGTTCGCCCCAGTACATCCAGTATTTACCAGCTATTCTGGCAAGAACGGGTTTGTTGCTCATCATTTTTGTGATCATGGATGCCGACTTACTGGCGGTATCCAGAAAACGATGGTTATATGCTTTGGCAAAGGCTGGTCCTTTTTTTTCCCAGTGGAAAAGATCTTTGGAAAATGCAATGGAAAGCCGGGGCACCAGATCATTCCAGGCCGTATAAGCCATAATATATGATCCTTCTTCCGTTTGCACCACACGCGGATCCTCGCAGCCTCCCGGTGAATCATATTTCCGGAAATCGTCTTTGGCAGGATAAAGTACAGGCTCAGGATAAGAAATAAAATGAATGCCGTCCACACTGGCAGAAATACCAATTCGGGAAGTGCGTCCGCCCAGGGCAGCGGCGGGATTGTCCTCACACCGTGATAAAACAAAAATGGTATCATTTTTTACGATGGCTGCCGGATTAAACACGTCTGCTTTTTTCCATCTCACTATGCCGTTTTTCAGGGAATCAAAAAAAACGGCAGTGGAATCATGTGTCAGGATGGGGAAACTAACTGGTTTGTAAAATGCGGACAATTGTTCGGAAACCGTCCGTTTATCTGAACAGGCGGCTAAATACAGGATGGCCGTAAGGTATATGTATCTTTGTTTCATATAAACAGTTGGTATGGTACGGATGGGTGAATATAACCTGCTTAAAGTTATCAAAGTAAAGGATATGGGCGTTTTCATGGACAATGGTGAAGAAGGGATCCTGATGCCCAAGAGATTTGTTCCACCGGGAACACGCATTGGCGATGAAATCAATGTATTCCTCTATCACGATGGTGAAGGAAGACCCATTGCAACCACCCAGAAACCTCTTGGAGTTTTGGGAGATATCGTGAAACTGAAAGCTGTGGATATTACCCCGCAGGGTGCGTTTCTGGACTGGGGACTGAT
Organism: uncultured Bacteroidota bacterium; assembly: GCA_963766585.1. Classification (GTDB taxonomy): domain Bacteria; phylum Bacteroidota; class Bacteroidia; order Chitinophagales; family Chitinophagaceae; genus Puia. The sequence continues at coordinate 1,345,601 of CAVYAV010000003.1, read as the reverse complement.
GAAGGATCTCTTCATTCCGAAATCCGGTATGATCAGTTTCATGCGGCCTACCGGAGAATACCTGGTAAAAATTGTGATGGATGAACAAACCGGGCGGGTGGCTGCCACCGAAAAACTGGAACGTTATTTATCGAATGAAACCCTGACGGTGAAAGAAAAGGAAGAAGTGGAACTGCTGGTATACCGGAAGACCGACATCGGTTATGAAGTGATCATCAACGACAAACACAAGGGTATACTTCATCAAAATGAAGTATACCGGCCCATTGAAATCGGGGATCGTTTTCCGGGATTCATCAAGAATATTCTTCCTGAAAATAAAATAGATGTTGCTGCAGGTAAATCCGGCTATCAGCGGGTGGAAGATGAGGCGGAAAAAATTCTCCGCTTATTGCAGGAGAATGATGGATACCTGCCTTATCACGACAAATCATCACCGGAAGAAATCTATGATTTCTTTCACATCAGTAAGAAAACTTTTAAAATGACCACAGGTAATTTGTACAAGCAGAAGAAGATCATTTTTACCAGTACCGGGATTAAGCTTAACGCCTAACGCTTAACGCCTAACGCCTAACGCTTAACGCCTAACGCCTAACGCTTAACGCTTAACGCTGCCAACTGCCAACCGCCAACTATACCGGGTTCGAATACAAACTGAGGTTAAGAAAGTCATTCCTGAATTTTCCTTTCGGATCATAGTAAGCGGCGAGTTTTTTAAAATCCTCGAGTTTATCATAGCGGGAATCCAGCGTTTTGGCGTTCATGGTAAATACTTTTCCCCAATGCGGCCGCGCTTGATAAGGAGCGAGTTCGATTTCGATCAGCGGAAGCAACCGGCTCACGGCATCCCATTCCTGCTTCCATGTAAAATGTATGGCCACAGAATCCTGGTTCCTGCAGGGACTCATCCAGAAATGATCCGCGGCGATGGTCCGGATTTCGGTGATGAAAATATGCGGCCCGATTTCTTTGCCCAGCTTATGGATTGCCAGGATAGCTTCCACCGCATTTGCTTTCGGAATAAAATATTCAGATTGTAATTCTTTTCCACTGCTTGGTGTAAATCCCATTTTAAAATGAGGCAGTCTTTCATACCAGGGACCGGGTACGCCCATCTGCGGGGTGCAGTTTTCTGCAGAGATATCTATAATCGGATGCAGATCCCGGGTTGCTGCCCTGCCTCCATAGAATTCATCCATGGCAGGGTATTGCATTTTCGGATCAAAAATATCCTTCAGCCAAACTTCATTAATGTAGTCCGTTTGCCAGTCGGTAAACAGGCTCACACTGTAACCCGAAGAAACGATCGTTTCAAATTGATCCTTCAATGAAGCCATCGGCATATTTACAAAAACCCGCTGGAATACCTGGTAAGTGGGTTGTACAGCCAGTGTGACCTTTGTAATGATTCCCAATGCGCCCAGACCCACTACGGCACCCAGGAAGTTCTCGCCATCTTTCTCCCGGGAGAGTTCTATAATAGATCCGTCAGCAATTACGATCTCCAGGCCCCTGACGGCAGAAGAAAGGTTTCCGTTTTTTACGCCGGAGCCGTGGGTGGCGGTGGTGATACTTCCTGCAACAGATATATGCGGCAGGGACGCCAGGTTGTGCAACGCATATCCCTTCCCGTGAAGCCAGGGACTGAGTTCGCCATATTTTATTCCGCCTTCCACAGTTACGGTTTTTTGCACCGGATCCAGTAATAAAATCTTATTAAGATTATTGGACGAAACCAGGTTGTATTTACTGTCGGCAATGTTATTGAAACAATGGCGGGTACCCAGTGCCCGAAGCCGGTCGCATTTTTTTACGAGCGACTGGACCTCCGTAACCGACTTTGGATAAAAAACGTTATTTGTGCTATACGTGAGATTTCCTGCCCAGTTCTGCAAATGTTCCTGCATAACAAAATCAGGGATAGAAGATATGAGTGGTGTTGCCATAATCGCAGAAGATAATTTGATGAATTTCTTTCTCTGCATATTTTTTATTTAATTCTTTATGCGCCTAACCGTAAACGGCCAACAGTCATCCGTCAACCCTTCCTCACTTCCACCCGCCACTCATTCCCACTCTGAATGGAATAAGTTCTAGCAAAATCGCCCTGGTTCAATGCAAACGATAATTGGAGAAGGCTGTTCAGATAAGCCAGGGCCTTACCTTTCTCCACCGCGCCAAAAGTTTGCCCGTATGGCAGGTCACCGGAATAGACCTTGTCCTGGTTGTGAAAAATTTCCACATGAAGCATGTCGCCATAGTGCATTCCGATTTGATTGAATAGCGCGCTGCCGATATTCGTCCAGATATTTCCATACTGAACATCCAGAATGGAGATTGTGCCTTTTAAAGTATTTCCATCTTTGACTGCCGGCTGATAAGGAATCTTAATCACCTCATTTGGAAGTTTCATGCCCACCTGCTCATAGGTGATTACACCGGCGGCGAGTCGTGCGCCTGTATAAGCATATACGTCACGCCCGTGAAAAGTATAGGATTCCTGGGAGTTTTTCCGGCGATTTAGTACCTCATCAATCTGCCTCACTTCTTCAATACCCAGCGAGGAAGCAATAAGGGTGAGGGTGCCGTTGTCCGGAGTTACAATGAAATGACCGGTCTTTGTTTTCAGCACAACGGATTTCCGGGTAGTACCCACACCTGGATCCACAACCGAAACGAAAACGGTTCCGGCAGGCCAGTATGGCACGGTCTGTTCCAGACGGTAGGCCGCCTCCCAGATATTGTAGGCAGGAATCTCATGCGTGAGATCAAATAATTTCAAATCTGTTGATACGCCCATGGATACTCCCTTCATGGCGGAAACGGCACCGTCTTTCAGTCCAAAGTCACTCTGGAAAACAACGATTTTGATCTGGGCATAGGAGCTGGGAAAAAAAAGGAACGACAAAAGTAAAAGGGAGAATAAACGCCTCATGGAAAACATTTTATCCAATTTACGTCAAGAATTTTGCTTCCTGGTAATTAAAGAATCCAGAAAATTGCCGAAACAGTCGCCTTGAGCATCTGTACCGACTCAGTCTGACTTGCCCGAATGGAGCCAGGATTAAAAAGATAAATATTTTGTGGACGCTATCTTATTTTTGTGAATTGACATTCCCGGTTTATATATCAATCGGCAGCAACAGAGTCTTACTGCATAGTCTGCTGGAAATAGTCGCATTTTATGTGGGCTATCAATATTTTCAAATCCTCAAGCGAAAACAGGGAGATAATTTGTCCGGTACAAACCGTGCCTGGGTTCTTGCCGGCGCCATATTTGGTGCACTGATCGGGAGCCGGGTATTGGGTGGTTTGGAAGATCTTAACCTGCTAAGACAATCGAATAATATTCTGTTCTATTTCTATATGAACAAAACGGTAGTGGGTGGATTTTTGGGAGGGCTTTTCGGTGTGGAAATAACTAAGAAAATGATTGGTGAAAAAAAATCATCCGGCGATCTCTTTGTCAGACCCATACTGCTGGCTCTTATTATAGGCCGGATTGGCTGTTTCAGCATGGGCATATTCGAGGAAACCTACGGTATTCCAACAGTCCTTCCCTGGGGAACAAACCTTGGGGACGGACTGTCCCGCCACCCCGTGGCTATTTACGAAATTGTTTTTTTAATCTTATTGTGGAGTTTTATTACCTGGATTGAAAGGAAAGGAGAGCTTAGAACAGGGACTGCTTTTAAAATATTTATGATCTCTTATCTTCTTTTCCGGTTCATACTGGATTTTATAAAGCCGCATTATAATATAATACTGAACCTGTCTGCCATACAAGTGGCCTGTGCGGGAGGTCTGATTTATTATCGAAAGGATATAATGTCTCCTAAAAGAATGTTTTTACGATATAATAGCTCATATGCCTGAACGACAGTATACCTATTACGATTTCACCCTGAGCCTTTGCCCGAAATGCCTCAAACGGATTGATGCAAAAATTATTTTTGAAGATGGAAATGTGTATATGATGAAACGATGTAAAGAACATGGTTTCATGAAAACACTGATCGCAACGGATATTCCTTATTACAAGAATATCAGGAATTATAATAAGGCTTCGGAGATTCCATTAAAATTCAATACGAATACACATTACGGGTGTCCGTATGATTGTGGACTCTGCCCGGATCATGAACAGCACAGTTGTTTAACCATCATTGAAATTACCGACAGATGTAACCTGACCTGTCCTACCTGTTATGCGATGAGTTCTCCGCATTACGGAAATCACCGCACGGTGGCAGAAGTGGAACGGATGCTGGACATCATTGTAGCTAATGAGGGTCAGCCGGATGTTGTCCAGATCAGCGGTGGTGAACCTACCATTCACCCGCAATTTTTCGAAATCCTGGACATCGCGAAAAAAAAACCTATTAAGCACCTGATGGTAAATACGAATGGTGTCCGGATTGCCAAAGACCCGGAGTTTACCCGGAAACTTGCGGAATACGCGCCTGATTTCGAAATCTACCTGCAGTTTGATTCATTTGAATCGGACAATCTTGTAAAAATGAGGGGCAGTGATTTAGCTGATATAAGAATAATGGCTTTAGATCATTTAAATCAGGTGAATTTGTCAACAACCCTCGTAGTTACCTTGCAGCAGGGAGTTAATGATCATGAGATCGGGAAGATTATAGAGTATGCCCTTAAGCAACCATGCGTTCGGGGAGTTACGTTTCAGCCAACACAGATTGCCGGAAGAAACGAAAATTTTAATCCTGAAACAGACCGGATTACTTTAACCGGCGTTCGTCAGAAGATATTGGAACAGACGTCCATTTTTCAGCCGAATGACATTATACCGGTACCCTGTAATCCGGATGCTCTGGCCATGGCTTATGTGTTGAAACTGGACGGACAGGTTTTTCCACTTACAAGATATATTGACCCGGCTCATTTACTCAGCAACAGCCGCAATACCATAGTTTATGAGCAGGATACCGAACTACATCAGCACCTTGTAAAGATATTCAGTACGGGGATCTCTGTTGAACGGGTGGAAGAAAATATGAAACAACTTCTTTGTTGCTTACCTCAGATCCAGGCACCTGGGTTAATCTATGATAATTTATTCCGGATCATTATCATGCGGTTTATTGATGCCTATGATTTCGATGTGCGGGCCATAAAAAAAAGCTGTGTTCATATCGTACATAAAAATGGGAAAATCATTCCTTTTGAAACCATGAACCTGTTTTACAGGGACAAAAAAGAGGAATATTTGAAACAATTACAGGAAGAACGCGCTGAACTACAATAAAAAAACCAACACATGAAGATCGATAAATCTGTTGCCACGATTAATGCAATACTATTAGGATTGGCTATTCTCCTGCTGATATCTGCCAGATTTGATCCGTCGATTTTAGGTTTGCTGGCTATTCTGATAGCCGCTGTTAATTTTTTTATGTTCCTTGTGTTTGCCATTGCGCGCAAAAAAAATGCAATGCTGAATGCCTTAATCGTTGCCGGAATTTTATTTACTATTGGTTTCTCTGTTTGTTCGAATACCAGATTCAATATGCATTGAAACGCTGCTTCATTAATATTGGCGTCAGGGTCAAAGTGTAGGGCTTTACGCTTTGAGCCTCACGCATCTGGCTTTCACAAGTATTTATCAAACCAGTCAGCGAAAGCGTTTTCGTACCTGACTTCATCCTTCCAGCCCCCGTGGTCACCATCATCTTTTATCATAAAGTCGCAGGTAACATGAGCCTGCTTTAATTTTTCGATGAAATGGACAGACTGGCTGAAGGGCACAACTTTGTCTATACGGCCATGCGCAATCAGGATCGGAGGGTCATCGGAACTGATCTGATTGATGGGAGATATCTTTTTATAAATGACGAGCAGTTTGTCCTCATTGGTTATCACATTGAAATTTTTATGTACCGGATCCCATTCCCTGAACAAAAATGCAGAATATACATCAGCCTGGTCCAGTATCGCTTTGTTTTTAGGATCTATAGTTACATTGTTCCAGTGAAGAAAATCAGACGGAGGGAAAAAACAGGCGACGGCCTGCACACGGCTGGAAACACGATCCACCGGATCCTTGGAATCCGGATCTGCCTGGTCATCATCCACGCCAACCACCAGGGAAAGATGCCCTCCGGAAGAAGCACCGGTGATCCCGATATGATTGGGACTGATTTTATAATCTGCCGCATGATAACGTACGAACCGAACCGCCCGTTTGGCGTCTTCGATGCCATCTTCAATATTGAACACGGGCCGGCTGCGATGCATCGCCAGGAAAACGGTATAACCTCTGCTCAGATAGGGCCCGGCATTTTGGGTATAGTCAGGAATCCAGTCATAGTTGCTATACCAGCCGCCGCTCACCATATACACAATCGCTTTGCCATTCGCATTGGACCCGGGAACCAGCATAAGCATGGTCAGGGCCAGGCCATCTTTCCTTCCATAAATCAATTCTTTTTTCAGATAATTCGATTGTGCGTGGCCCGTCAGGAAAGCACAGCTAAGGCTGAGCAGGAGGTTTAAAAAAAACTTGCGCATATCATTCCTTTTTCCATTGAAGTAATAAAGAATAAATATAATGAAAGGGAAGGATTCTGGTTTACCGGAGAATCCACTCCTTTAAAGAGACCGGAATCCAAAAACGGTATATGACCGAGGATGCCTTTTTGGAGGAAGCATTAACTTTATATTCCTGTATAGAAAAATTTGTAATTCCATGCTCGATATCGTTATTGAAGCCCGTGACGCCGCCATCAGCCCTTCCATGAAAGTGAAACGGATTCTTCCTTTTCGTTTACGCAGAATGGTCGGGCCATTTATTTTTATGGATCATGCAGGTCCGGTTACCGATTTGCCAGTCAATCCTTCGTCGCTGGATGTACTTCCCCATCCTCATATCGGGCTTTCTACGGTCAGTTATCTTTTTGGGGGCCAGGTTACACACCGGGATAGTTTAGGTGTAGAGCAGGTGATCCGCCCGGGTGAAGTAAACTGGATGACTGCGGGCAGTGGAATTGCACATTCAGAAAGATTTGAAGATCCTTCCACGCTGGCCGGAGGTAAACTTGAAATGATCCAGACATGGGTTGCTCTTCCGGAAAATGACGAGGAGACCGCTCCGTCTTTCAACAACTATACGCCGGACAGACTGCCTGTATTTACTGAAAAAGGAGTCTGGATGCGACTTATAGCTGGCGACGCCTATGGATTGAACAATGATGTTAAAACACATTCGCCACTTTTTTACCTGCACATCCTGCTGGAGCAGGGTGCAAAACTCGGGCTTCCCAAAGAACATTCAGAACGGGGATTTTATATTGCGAAAGGAAGTGTGGAAGTTACCGGTATTTCCTACCACGCAGGACAGATGCTCGTTTTTAGCAAAGGGGTTGATCCGATAATTCTTGCCAGGGAAAATACTACGCTGATGATGTTGGGGGGAGAACCGTTGGGCGAACGGTATATCTGGTGGAATTTTGTTTCTTCCCGCAAGGAACGTATTGAACAGGCCAAGGAAGACTGGAAACAGGGACGAATAATACTACCCCCCACGGACAATCATGTATTTATTCCGCTGCCGGAAGATAAATCCAGTCCTGCGGGCGGCCCGCCAAAACCGGAACCGCTTTCCTGATCATAATATTCTGTTACCCGTTTCAAAAGATATGTTCACTCTGTTGGGTATACCCACAGATTTCGATTTTGGGAAGCAATTTATCGTTGGGTATTTATTCAACTGACCGGACTTGTTAGAAACTAATCACTTAACGATGGAGTATCTGTGTTCGTCCCATATCTGACCATTCTTAAAAATTGATCTTTTAAATATTCCGTCTTTTGTATATCCATTTTTTTCCAGCACTCTCATGGATGCGATATTGTATTCAAAAACACCGGTGTGAATCCTTGTGAAGTCAAGCGACTCTAAACCATAACTGGTCATCAGTTTAACTGCGGAAGTCGCAATGCCTCTATTCCAGAAAGGTTCTCCAATCCAATATCCAATCTCCGCTGTTTTTCTATAAACATCCGTTTGTGGGCTAAGGCCGATTACGCCTGATAGTTGTCCTTCGTACACTGTCGCAAATGTCATTGGGATTTCTTCCAGCATGGTCATTTTAATAAAGTCTCCGGCATCTTTTTCAGAATATGGGAATGGTAACAGATCGCGTACATTATCCCAGATTTTCTTATTGTTTGCGAGAATTGCTAAAGTTGGCCGGTCGTTTTTTGTAAGACGCCTTAAGATAATATGGTCCCGGGTAAACATTGGGCATATTTGTTAAGAGCCAGGAATAAACCAATTTAAACTATTCCGTGCAACCCGGCAAGAGAATTCGGGATCTGCACATCAGTCATCATGCAATTTCACAGGTTCGTTCTTCCTTTAGGGAATTGTTGCCCTTGTTGCCGATATGATTTCCCCCGAAACGGTTTTTTGTAAAAAAGCAACCATTTCAAAATCCGCCGGGTTACCCCCGGCAGGAATATTTTCGTAATATATCTCCCCGGGTTTTCCACTTGCTATGGACTGGAAATCGCGGACGATATGAAAATGATGCAGAGTCCTTCCTTTGTTTTCACCGCGCCTGATAAAATCGGTAGCCTGGAGTTGTACGAGAGCCAGGTTTAATTTGATACCATTGCCTGCATCGGCATCGCAGCGAATAGCAATTTTATTTGCATTGCGATCTAAGTGCAGTTTTAAAACGGCCTGCTGTCTTCCTCTAATAGACTCGGCAATAGATTCCTGCAGCCGGCTTTCATCGCCACCTGTAAATTCGGTCATTCCGTTTACAACGATTTGCGGGGTGTAAATACTGGTGAGGTGAAACAGGGTCCCGTATTCCCGCTGGCGTTCGGAATAGGCTGCACTTGAATAGGGATCTTTCCAGCCCAGATAATCCCAGTAGTCTACATGAAAGCTTAATATATATACGGGCTGATCTTTTGTATCTATTTTTCCCACTGCTTCATCTGCAGGCGGACAACTGGAACAGCCCTCGGAAGTAAATAATTCTACGAGAGCAAACCCGGCCGGGGATCGGTGAGGTGCATTCCGTTCAGCGGGATCATAAACCGCAGATGGTCGGATGAAGTAATAGCTTTTCCCCTCAGTTGAAAACATGTTCTTGAAATGAACGGGGGAATATGACTGAAAGCACAATTGTATAAACAGCAGACAGGATATTCGTTTCACTTTAATTATAATGGCAGGCATGGTCTGATTGATTGTTGGATCAGATAAAACTAAATAAAAAGGATTCGTCGGTTTGTCGTGAAATGGACAAAGCGGCGAATCCCTTTTTAAAGCACCCTTTCCTTACATAAAGAACTGCTCAGAGATGATTTTGCCATCCTTTACATGATACACGCAGAGTTCAGTCATATCCATGCGTTTCTTGTCTTTCATTGTTACGTCCATACGCATGGTAACGGCAAAGCTGTTGCCCGCGACCACCGGACTGGATACTTCCAGCGCATGAGATTCGGCCACCATCGAAGTCCATTTTTTTCCCTTTTCCAAAATGCCGTCCAAACCGTGGGTTTCTTTAGCAAAGGCCTGGGAAGCTTCCGGCTCAATACTAATTGCGTCTTTTGAAAAAAGCTCCTTTTGGGCTTTTTCAAATTCGCCCGCTTCACATAGTTTTTTAAGACGCTGGGCGATTTCTTTTGTCGTCATCGTTGCTGTTGCTGTTGTAGCCATAATAATCGTTTTAGGATTTATTGGCTGCAAAAACTGTACTTAGTAATTGTCAATTGTTAATTGTCAATTGATAATTAAACTAACATTTGACAATTAACCATTGACAATTAATAACTAGCGTTTGGGAACTAATAATGAATAAATAACATAAAGCCATCCGAGAAAGCCATGGACGATGGCCCACAATATGGATTTATTTCTACTCCAGGAAACGACAACGGCGATGATAGTACCCAGCCCGATCCCGGGACCGACATATACAGGCACAGCATATCCGTCATGGCCGCCATAATAACATGCGGTTAAAAACAGGATGGGCAAGAGAAGGAAATAACTTTTTTTAAACACCGCGTTTTGCAATTAATAATTAATCATTGATAATTACTAATTATTCCGCTACCACTTTTTTCTCTTTCTTAGGTGCTTTCGCTTTTTCTTTGTGGACAACCGTAATTTGTTCCTTGGCCAGGGAGCGGGAAAGGATTCTTCCGGCTTTGCGCACTTCTTTTGCAAATTTCTTATCACTGATTCTCTTGTGATAATCTTTAGATAACTCTGCCAGCTTGTGTTCGATTTCCTTCAGCAGGATTTTCTTTACAGATTTCTGCGACTGCTGCTTTTTTTTCTTTGCCATAATAATTTGATAACTGTTGAGCCGATGAAGATAACGGGTTTTTTTATTGATCCGTGTTAAGATTTGGCCTTTTTTTGAAAAGTCAGGAGCTGGTGTAAGAATGAAAAACCTGAAATCCGAATCTCAGATTTGCAGCCCATACCGGTTATTCGGTTATTTCCTGAATTTCAGGATATAATGGTCTACCTCCGGAAAGGGAGAATAAAAATGGTGCAGCAGGCTTTTCCAGAGCAGGTATTCGGAAGATTTCCGGAATCCAACGGTGTGATCCTCCAGGTTATCCCATTGAACAAGAAGAATATACCGGTTCGGAACTTCCAGACATCGCTGTAATTCATGACTTTTCCATCCTTTCATGCCGGAAATAATTTCCTGCGCTTTTTCAAATGCCAGTTCGAATTCGCCCGTTTTTTCAGGAATAACATTCAGAACAGCAACTTCCAGTACCATATCCGTAATTTAACTTTTTTTGCAGACCCGCGCCCAGACTGTGTTTACGGCGAATATTGTTTTTGCACAATAAAATTAACAGCTTTATTTAATTGCAATCGAAACTATCTGAGGATATTTACCGTACATTGTTATATGTCTGGTGCTTGAGAGGACCATGAAAAACCCGATTATTCATTAACTGTTCTTTTTTTATGGCCTTTATTGATGAAATCCTCCAGACACCATCGTATGGCTGGATGGATGCTAAGGGGATATTTCTTAAGCCCACCACGAGACAACTTTTTAAAGAAGCTTTTTCCCGGATAAACATTTTTCGAACGAAGAAAAACTGGATCTCCCTGATCAGTTGGTTCATGGCAAGCTGTATGCTTCCATTGTTTATTATTTTTCTAATTTATTATCTCAACTGGAAGTCGGCAATCGTGCTGGTGGTTTATGCCATGGTAATCATGAGCACACACGGTACAATCTGGTTCCACAGATTTTGCACGCACCGGTCTTATCGCTTCAGTCATCCCTTATTCCGGATGATTACCCAGAACCTGGTCATTAAGACTTTTCCCGAAGAAATCTATGTAATATCCCATCATGTTCATCATGTAAAATCAGATGAACCGGGGGATCCGTACAATCCGATGGGCGGGTTCATGTATTGTATGCTTTCCGATGTAAATCATCAAAGCATCTCCAAAGAACTCTCTTCCGAAAATTATACCCGCGTCAGTAAATTTCTCAGTCACACCGGAGTTGGAATCAATTCCTTTAAACAATACCAGCGCTGGGGTTCCGTGTCAAAACCATTTTACGTGATCAGGCTCTGGCTGTTGAACTGGGCATTCTGGTATTTGATTCTTTACTGGATCGGCGGAAATGCATTGCCCCTGGCCTGCTTCAGCGGTGCTTTTTTATGGTTTGTACTCGTGAGGGCATTTAACTATACCGGACACGGTAAGGGACATGACAAACATGTGGACGGAATTGATTTTGACCGGTCTAATCTCTCCATCAATCAGACAAGACCCGGCATGCTTTCGGGTGAGTGGCACAATAATCATCACCTGTATCCGGGAAGTGCGCGGGCAGGATTTCTTCCTTATCAGCTGGACCTCGCCTGGGTTTATATATACAGCCTCTTCAAAATAGGTATGGTTTCGAATTATAAGGATTCGAAGAAAGAATTTTTGAACCGTTATGGCAATAAAGGTAGACCTAACGCCTAACACTAAACGCTTAATGCTTAACGTTTGCCGGAATTTAGTAAAATATGCAAATGACCCGGAGATAGTTTTGCGGAAATAGCCAAAAGCAGATACCCGGAAACAAGATTAGCAGATTTTAATAATATTTATTCCCGCTTATTCCCCGATAAGCGGGTTTTGCTTTTTTATAATAGCACCCGGCAAAAAGCAATTAGAATTCCGAATCATACAGATATAGTTTTGAGAAGTGCAGTTAGTGGAGGAAGAGGACCGCAGTGCCTGCAGGAAGGCATGTGTGACCGTTGACTTATGACTGATCACTGATAAAAGTTTGTAACCCCTAAACCAACAATATAAAAATCATGAAACAGTTTAACCTCTTTCTCTTGCTGACGATCGTTTTTATCGCCCGATGCCAGGCCCAGGACAGCACCCCTGTTCATCATATCTACAATGCTAAAATTACCCTGCTTTCATCTGAAGAAGTAAAAGGATACCTTGCAGAGATTTCTGATTCTGCGTTATTTATTTCGTCAATGCCCCGGGCCCTTCATTCCACGGCGTTATCATACAAATTCACTCAAAAATTTGATTATAGAAATATCGTTGAAGTGCGAATCCAGCGTAAGGGAACGATGGGAAAATCGATCCTTATTGGTGCGGTGACCGGGCTGGTCGCAGGATTGATTATCGGAGCAGTCTCCTACACACCACCGCAGAATGAAGTGGAAGAATTATTCAATCCTCCAAAAGGTGCAGTGATTGCAGCCGCAGCATTTAGTTTTGCCGGTATCGGAGTCGGTGTAGGCGCCCTGATTGGCAGTCATCATGATAAATACTTTATCAACGGCGAATGGAAAAACCTGCGGGAAATTAAAGAAGAATATCAGAACAAATAGGATTTGTAAACCCTGTTCCTCATCGGTATTTTGTGTTGCATGGGAGTTTTTTACTAATTTGAAGCAGACTTGTATTTTAAAAGATGAAAAAAAGACTTTTTTTTCTGATCTGCGTATACCTGTTTTCACAGTTTATCGCCAAAGCACAACCGAATTTCTCCTTGCAGCCTTATCCCATGCAGGTAATTTTCGATACGGATTTTGGTCCGGATTACGACGATGTGGGCGCTATTACTCTTTTGCATTGTTTCGCAGACAGCGGTTATATCCGGATACTGGCGACCATTGCCAGTTCCAAACATAAAAATGTTGCTGCCGCCATCAATGTGTTTAATACGTATTTCAATCGCCCGGAGATCCCCATCGGTGTTCCAGGCGACAATGCACTTTCCCTGAGCGATCATCAACACTGGACGGATTCCGTCATCAGCCGTTATCCTCACCGGATTAAAAGCAATGCAGATGCGCAGGATGCCTTACTATTATACCGGAAACTGCTATCATCACAGCCTGATCATTCTGTTACGATCATTACGGTGGGTTTTCTTACCAATCTGGCAAATCTGCTCAATTCAGAGAAAGATCAATACTCATCTTTGAACGGATATGACCTGGTAAAAAGAAAAGTCAGCAGGCTGGTGAGCATGGCCGGCCGTTTTCCTTCTGGCGGCGAATTCAATCTCAATCAGGATATCGGGGCCTCCCGAAAAGTATTGACAGACTGGCCCACGCCAATTCTTTTCAGTGGATTTGAAATCGGTTGGAAAATCCGGACGGGCCTTCCCCTCATCCATAATGAACAGATCCAGGCTAGTCCCGTAAAAGATGTTTTTGCTATTTGTATTCCCATGGCCCCGGAAGACAGTGCGGGAAGAATGAGCTGGGATGAATCTGCGGTCTTAGTTGCCGTGAAGGGATGGCAGAAATATTTTGATCTGGAATCCGGTACGTGTACACTGGATCCGAAAGGGAACGACACCTGGATAAAATCCGGCTCCCGCCAGGCAAGACTGTTGGAGAAAATTTCGCCACAAACCATGAGCGAAATCCTTAATCAGCTGATCATGCATCAACCCATAAAAAGCGAAAGCAGCCGGCCTGGCGCTTTTGCTTTTTAGGAAAAAAAGCGTGAAGCATGGCCTCACGCCTCATGCTTTAGACGGTGCTTTCGGAACCTTACTGCCCTGTTTCCGGGCTTCTGAAAGACCAATGGCGATGGCCTGTTTGCGACTTGTGACCTTTTTTCCACTGCGACCGCTTTTCAGCTTGCCCTCTTTCATTTCATCCATCACTTTTTTCACTTTCTGCTGGCTGCCTTTTGAATACTTTGCCATAACATATATTTTTAGTTATGTATGAACAATAATCAATTTTTTTGCCAGCATGGTTGTAGAATATGAGCAACAGGGAAAAGGCAGAACGCAGAACGCAGAACGCAGAACGCATAACGCATAACGCTTAACGCTTAACGCTTCAGGCTTTGACTGTCGGTTTCAAATTTGATCCTTTTCAGGAAATACGAATAACACTTGCTTAACAGACTACTGTAAGAACTATTTTCAAAAGAAGTCAGGCTTCCGGTAATTTTATCAACAAGGGTGAGTTTCATCAGTCCGTCTTCCTCCATGGAAAGATCCAGATTATATTTCAAAAGAATCTGTTTGAGTTTGGTTGTGTTGCGCATAGCAGAATAAAGATCTGTATTTCGCTGGAAAACTCGATATTTAAAGACTAAAAAGCAGATGGCCGATTGTTATAAAAGAATCGAAGCGTTTAATGCAGGACGTATTCCGGATATGCTCCGGGTAAAATATAAACTGATGCAGGGAGACCCGTTCCGGTTTTTCCGTGGCAGCAACCATTTGTTTTATGAGGACCTGGCTTCGCACAATCCGCTTCCACCCTCACCCCTTTCCTGGCTATGCGGGGATCTTCACCTGGAAAATTTTGGAAGTTTTAAGGGAGATAACCGTCTCGTGTATTTTGACATGAATGATTTCGACGATGGTCTGCTGGGTCCTGCTGTATATGACGTGGCGAGATTGGTAACGAGCATTTTAGTGGCTTTTGATTCCCTGAAGATCGAAGAAATCAAGGCGGTGAATATGGTACAACATTTCCTGAAAACCTATTCTGAAACACTGGCGCGGGGAAAAGCTTTTTATATCGAACCCCAGACCGCCAGGGGAATTGTATATACTTTTTTATCGGCGGTGAGTAGGCGAAAAGAAAAAAGAATCCTGTTGAAAAGAACCGTGCAGTCCAAAAAGAATCTCACGATTTACCTGGAACATCCACGCCATTTTGCCCTGGAACCTAAACTGAAGTCTGAATTAAAGAAATACCTGAACGACTGGTTGAAAAATAATAGTTATAGTCCGTATAATTTCGAGGTTCAGGATGTGGCATTTCGCATGGCCGGCACAGGTAGTCTGGGACTAAAGCGGTATCTTTTTTTATTGAAAAGCAAAAACCAGGAAGGAAGATTTATATTGATGGAAATGAAGGAAACCATACCACCGGCTCCGGGAAAATATATATCCATCCAGCAGCCCCGGTGGAATTCAGAAGCCGAACGGGTAGTGAATATCCAACAGCGGATGCAGAATGTACCACCGGCGCTTCTGAGTTTTGGACAGTTCAGGGATACTCCTTATATGATCCAGGAAATGCAGCCCGCCAAGGATACATTTGATTTTAAACTCATCCGGGATGCCTATCGCGACATTTATCAGGTGATCCACGATATGGCTATATTGACGGCCTCCGCCCAGATCCGCAGTTCAGGATGGAAGGGCGCCTCCGTTGTGGATGAACTGAGTGCCTTCGGGGAAAACAAACAATGGCAGGACTCCGTGCTGGGATTCGCCCAACAATATAGTCTGGTGGTTAAGAAAGATTTTTTAGAATTCCGGTCCCAAAGCCTAAAGCCTAACGTCCAGCGCCTAACGCCAGCTTAACGCGGTAAAGAAACATTACTTTAAAAGTAAAAGATAATACCGGCCAACAATAAACCATTTTTGACCGCGTTACCTATTTATCCCCCTCCATTTATGTCTTCGTACCCTGACCCACTGCCGGGTCTGAACCTGATCAGATAGGGGTCTGAGCCGTACCAAGTCCACACCAAGTCCACTGTTTAGTGGACTTGGTGTGGACTTGGTCCCTTTCCGGTATCAATCCGATAGCCGTTGTTCCCCGCACTGGAAACCCAAAATGCGCTTTATGTATTAACTCATGACTTTTTCCAAAGCTTTTACAAAACCACTATAACTGGTATACGGGGTATTTAAGGTAATCCTATATAGTTTTTCCAGACGAGACAACTTACACGGTTTACCGTACACCGGGTGACCGGAAGCGAACAGTTTTTAAATCCGATATTTTTCTAAGATATTCAGACATAATCTTTTATGCAGCGGCATTCAAATTGAACCCTTTACGATTAACACTAACCATCAACCAAAGGAAATGCTCAAAAACTATATAAAGCTTGCCCTGCGCCAGTTTACCCGCCACAAATTATTCTCGGCGCTAAATGTATTTTGTCTGGCTATAGGTATCAGTTTCTGCCTGCTGATTGGCCAGTATATCATACAGGAAACCCGTGTGAATTCGGAGCTTAATCATGTCCATGATCAGTATTTTTTGAACAGCGAATGGAAGATAAAAAATACCGGTCCGGATTTTACCACCGTCGGACCGCTCGTGAAATCGCTCAAGTCAAATTATCCTGAACTGGTTGCCAATTACTATCGATACAATCCCGTTACCAATGTAATTTCTGCAGGTGAAAAACATTTCAAGGAAGATATTGCCATCGGCGACACCAATTTTGTTTCAATGTATGGTTACCCCTTATTGTATGGTGATCCGGCTCATGCCTTTATCAACAGCAGCTCCGCCGTGATCACCGAAGACTTCGCCCTGAAATTATTTGGTGATAAGAATGCCATCGGCAAAACACTGACGATGACCAATACCACCGGATTAAAAGCAGACTATAAAGTGTCGGCCGTTTTAAAATCGCATCCGGAGAACAGTGTTCACGGTTTTCTGACTGGCTCCAAATATTCGGTATTTGTTCCTTTTGAAGGAAACCGATATTATGGGGGGAATTGCGGAGAAGAATCCTGGACGGCAATTTATACTGTGTCATTTATTCAACTACAACCCGGAATTAAACCGGAAAGACTGACTGCACCAATTAAAAAATTACTGGCGACTAATTCTCCGGAAAATATCAGTAAGAATCTGTCGATCCGCTTCAAGCCGGTTGAACGGTATTACCTGGACTCTAATAATGAATCGGTCGCTAAAACTTTATCCATCCTTACCCTGGTCGCTCTTGGAATCCTGCTGCTCGCTGTGATCAATTTTGTAAATATCATGATCGGCACATCCGCCTACCGGATACGGGAAATAGGACTGAGGAAAGTATTTGGCGGCAGACGGCGGCAACTTGTAATCCAATACCTCACGGAATCCATCGTATTAACCGTGTTTGCAGCAGTATTGTCTGTTGTAATGTATGGGCTGTTCCGCCCGCTCTTTAACGAAATACTCAGTGCTCACCTGCCGGCCGTAATTACGTTCAGCGGAAAGGAAACAGCCTTCCTGCTGGTTCTTGCTATCGTGGTTGGCCTGTTCGCGGGACTTTACCCCGCCCTGGTGTTGAGCGGATCCGAAGTAGTGAATTCGGTAAAAGGCAAACTGGGATCAATGGAAAAGGGCGCCTGGCTGCGCAAAGGACTGCTGGTTTTGCAGTTTACGATTGCCATTGGTGTATTTATTTTTTCCATGACCCTTTCCCGGCAGGTAAATTATTTTTTCAATAAAGACCTTGGCTATGACAAGGACCAGCTGATGGTGATCACCGCTTTTCCAAAACAATGGGATTCTGTCGGCGTAGCGAAAATGGAATCCATCCGGGACGGCCTGCTGGGATCTTCAGTGGTTAAGGATGCAACGGTTTGTTTTGATATTCCCGAGAGATCTTCTCCGAACCAGAGCCAGGTGAGTCCGGATGGTGCAAAGAGTAATCAGCTTTTTACAATACAAACCATTTCCGGTGATGAGAAGTATGCATCCACCTTTGGGATGCATCTGATAGAAGGCAGGTTCTTCCGGGATAAAATCGGTGGATTTGTTTCCGGTGAATGCGTAATCAATGAAATGGCCATGAAATCTTTTGGATGGACAAGTGCATACGGAAAGAAGATCCGATTTCCGAATGGCGGGGGAGAAGCGACCGTGGTTGGCGTCGTGAAAGATTTTAACCTGGCCTCCCTTCATGAAAATATTCAGCCACTCGCCATCTTTCATGTGATTGATAACCGGGCCTTCCGTTTTCTGACGGTGAAACTAAAATCTGGTAATCTCGCAGCATCCATAGAACAGGTAAGGGCAAAGTGGAAGGAATTATCTCCGACCGCACCCTTTGACTTTTCATTTATGGATGAAAAACTGCAGTCCATGTACAAGTCGGAATTGCAGCTGAAGAAAGCGGCCGGTATCGCCACCGGGCTGATGCTGATGATTGTGTTGCTCGGTATTTTTGGAGTGCTTACCCTTGCATTAAATAAACGCAATAAAGAAATCGCCGTACGAAAAGTGCTGGGGGCAGAAGTATATAATATCCTTTCGCTCTTTATAAAACAATATGCCGGTTTGTTGCTCATTGCAAATGTAATCGCCTGGCCGGTGGCTTATTATTGCAGCTACCACTGGCTGCAACAGTTCGTTTATCGCGTCAATCAACCCCTGAGTTCGTATTTTATTGCAGGACTTCTGGTAACAGTTGTTGCGTTTACGCTGATTTCCCTGCAGTGTCTGCGGGTGGCGATGGCGAATCCGGTCAGGAGCCTGAAACAGGAAGGATGAGGTCGTTTCGGAATTTTTTTTAATGTGGAAGTTTCAGTTCAATCGCTGTGGAAATAGATTCAAGATCATAATATCCGTTGTATTTCACTCCATTGATAAAAAAGGAAGGCGTTCCGTTTACACCACTCACGATTCCGCTTTCAAAACTGTCTTCTACTTTTTTAAAGATTTCGGGATCCTGAATGTCTTTCTCAAAACGGACCATGTCCAGTTCAATGGTTTTGGCGTGATGAAGAATGGTGACCGGACTCAGTCTGGACTGATATTCGAATAAGAGGGCATGCATTTCCCAGAACTTTCCCTGAATGGCGGCCGCTTCGGAAGCTACAGCAGCAGCCATAGCAAAGGGATGCGATTCGGAAAGTGGAAACTGCCGGAAAACAAAAGCAAGCTCTTTGCTGTATTTTTTTTCTATTTGTTTTACAACAGGATAGGCTGCACCACAATGAGGACATTGAAAATCCCCGTATTCCACCAGGATAACCACAGACTTTGGATCTCCTCGCATATGATCCCGGGTATTAACCGGTGGTTTCAGATTCGCCATATTTTATTTATTCGATGTGATCATTTCCAGTGCTTCCAAAATTCCATCCGCGCCCGGATTGATGCCTACAGGAGAAAGGTAGTGCCACCGGATTATTCCCTCTGCGTCCAGTACAAAAAGCGCACGTTCTGAACGGCCCTCTTTCTCGTTGTAGACTCCATATTTTCTGGCGACAGCGCCCTTGGGTTCAAAATCTGCCAGCAGGGTAAAATGCAGGTTGCGGTTTTCGCGAAACGCAGCGTGGCACCATTTCCCATCAACAGAAATCCCTAAAAGCTCCGCGTTATACTTTCCGAAATAACGGTGCATTTCATTGTACAGGGCCATTTGATCCCCACAAACCGGGCTCCAGTCTGCCGGATAAAATGCGATTATCACATTTTTTCCTCTCAGTTCACTCAGGGAAAACTTCTGATCCGGCGTTGCATGTAATTCAAATTCGGGGGCCTGGATATTTATTTCAATCATAGAAAAAATTTATCTGTATTCAAATTTACGCGAAACGAATGCAAAGCCTGAACCAAATCATCAGAAGTATCCGGAGTGGTGGATTATCAACCCGGGTACCAAAATAAAAAAAGGCCGTTTCCGGCCTTTTTAAACTCGTATTGCAATTAAAAGTTATTTACCACCCGGGCTGAACATATAGAACAGACCAATCTGAAATACCCCGTTTTTGGCTGAAGAACCATTATCGGGATTTTTGATGGTGTTGGTGATTCCCAAATTATAGCGGACATCGAATCCCAGTCCCGAATCATGTAGTTTGTAACCAAGGCCAAGGGCCCAGGAAAAATCAAATGACTGGACCTGGTCTTTCACATCGAAGGAAGTTCCCCCACTTTTTACTTTGGCGCTAAGGAGAAATCCTGCCTGTGGTCCCGTTTCGGCAAACAGGCCGGACTCGTGACTATACCTGATGAGTACCGGAACATTTAAATAGTCATAATTCAGGGAACCTTTGTCACCCTGCTCCGTCAGACTCGTTCCCTGACCTGAATAGATGATTTCAGGTTGCACAGACAACGACTCAGCAATGGGAAGGGATGCAAATAAGCCACCATGGAAACTGGTCAGGGAACTTTTAGATTCTCCATCTCCCAATGCACCATTGGAGAGACTCAGGTTAGAAATATTCACACCTGCTTTAACACCTAACTGAACCTGGGCTTTTACACCGGAAAATGCCGCGATGGCAATCAAAAGGATTGTTGCTTTTTTCATGTTATTGGGTTTAAAACCCAAAATAATATTAAAATCCTGATTATCAAAGCTCCAACCAGTATTTTATGGGTCAAAAGCACAAGATTATCCGCCTGATTTTCAGTAATTTCGCGTCTAATTTTTCTGATGAAAACATACTTCAGGTTATTGGCCTTCGCCAAACCAATAGAAAAATACGCCATACCCTATAGTATTTTCAGCCTTTTATCGATCCTTTTCAGTACCCTGAACCTGGCCCTGCTGGTTCCCCTGCTTACTATTTTATTTAACCAGGAGGCCATCCACAGTATACCGGTAAAACCTGGCCACTACTACGATATATTTAAAACATTTAACTACTATTCTGCCTGGCTTAATTCGCAGTATGGTTTATTGCGCACCCTGGAATTTGTTTGTGCTACGATCGTTCTTTCCGTATTGCTCAGCAATATATTCCGTTACCTCGCGGAACGCGTGATGGAAAATCTCCGCATCCATACCTTAAAAAATATCCGCGAAGCCGTATTCAATAATATCATGACCCTGCACCTGGGCTATTTCAACAATGAAAGAAAAGGAAATATTATTTCCAAAGTAGCGTCTGACGTATACGTGGTACAATATTCTGTCACGTCCACCCTGCAGGTGGTTTTTAAAGAGCCACTCACGCTGATTACCTATCTCGCCTTGTTGTTTATCATCTCATATAAACTTACCCTGGTTACGATACTGGTGATTCCTCTTTCTGCATTGATTATCGCCCGGATTGTAAAAAAATTAAAAAAGCAGGCGGCTGAATCACATATCACGCATGGAATCATGATCAGTTATCTGGATGAGGCACTGATCGGTATCCGGGTGGTTAAGGCTTTTAACGCAGTCAGATTTATTTCGGACAGGTTCCATGGTGAAAATGAAAAATTGTCAAAAATCAGTCGCTCTATGGCACGCCGGCAACAACTTGCTTCACCGGTTTCTGAATTTTTGGGCATACTGATGGTAGCCGGCATTGTTTTATACGGAGGCTCCCTGGTGATTTCAGGAAAAGGAGATTTAACCGGGGCAAGTTTCATCGCGTATATTGCTTTATTCTCCCAGGTAATGCGTCCTGCCAAAGCCATTTCGGATTCCTTCGCCAATATTCATACGGGTGTAGCTGCCGGAGAGCGGGTGCTAAGCCTGGTGGATGAAAAACCTTTGATTACTGATCCACCCGGAGCCCTGGTAATCGATCATTTTCAGGAAGCGATCCGCTTTGATCAGGTTTCCTTTGCATATTCAGACAATA
The DNA here is from genome assembly GCA_963766585.1 of uncultured Bacteroidota bacterium. GTDB lineage: Bacteria > Bacteroidota > Bacteroidia > Chitinophagales > Chitinophagaceae > Puia. The sequence goes on along the minus strand of CAVYAV010000003.1, from coordinate 1,323,789 downwards.
TTGTTTTGGATAATATCAGTTTTAGCATTCCCAAAGGAGAAACCATTGCATTGGTCGGGCCTTCCGGCGGAGGAAAATCAACCCTGATGGACCTGATCCCTAAATTTATTCAACCCAAATCAGGTGTGATTTCAATTGACGGAACGGATATTCAGCAGGTGAATTCGGTTTCCCTTCGTTCCCTGATGGGGGTCGTGAATCAGGATCCGATATTGTTCAATGATACCATTTATAATAATATAGCTTTTGGACGTCCCCATGCCAACCGGGAAGAAGTGGAAACTGCAGCCCGGATTGCCAATGCGCATGATTTTATCAGTGCAACGGAAAAAGGTTATGAAACCAACATCGGGGACAAAGGCGTCCGTCTTTCTGGAGGACAGCGCCAGCGGATTTGCATCGCCCGTGCTGTTCTGAATAATCCTCCAGTAATGTTGCTGGATGAAGCAACCTCTGCCCTCGATACGGAGTCAGAGAAACTGGTGCAGGATGCACTGGCCAACTTAATGAAAAACCGGACTTCCCTGATCATCGCCCATCGCCTCAGCACAATACAGAACGCAGATAATATTATTGTACTTGATGGGGGAAGGATCGTTGAACAGGGTTCACATTCCGAACTTTTGTTAAAGAATGGATTGTATAAAAGACTTATTGATATGCAAACATTTATATGATCTACCCGGCTTCTTCCCTGGTGATTGGTACTTATAACTGGCCTGCTGCGCTGGAGTTATGCATTAAAAGTGCACTGGCGCAAAAATCCCTGCCGGGAGAGATCCTGATAGCAGACGACGGATCCGGTCCGGAGACACACGGGCTGATCCGGTCACTGCAAAATAAAACGGACATACCCATTCGCCATATCTGGCATGAAGACCTGGGATTCCGGCTTGCCCATATCAGAAACAAAGCCATCGCTGCTGCAAAAGGTGATTATATAATTCAGGTAGACGGCGATATAATTATGCATCCCTGGTTTGTGGACGATCATCTTCGTTTTGCAAAAAAAAATTCTTTTGTCAGGGCGAGTCGAATCTATCTTGATGCAGCATTGACTAATGAAATTATGTCTTCAAAAGATATAAGAATTAACATTTTCAATAAAGGCGTAAGTAATTTCTTTAGCGCCGTCAGAATACCTTTGCTTTGGCCATTGTTCGCCCATAATTACAAAAAAAAAGGCGCCGAATTATATGAGATCCACGGATGTAATATGGCATTCTGGAAACATGATGCTTTGGAAATCAATGGATACAATGAAGAGTTTATGGGATGGGGTCCGGAGGATAAAGAATTTGTGGCCAGATTATTGAATGCTGGTAAGGAGAAACGTTTTTTAAAAGCGGGGGCTATTGCCTTCCATCTGGATCATCCTGTGAACGCAAAACCAAACATCGAAAACAACGAACGATTGCTGAAACAAACGATTTTATCAAAATCTGCGTTTTGTGTTACAGGAATAGATAAATATAGCAATTAGAATGTTGAAAAAAGTATCCCTGGCGCTGGTTATCGCAACGTATAACTGGCCAGAAGCGTTAAAACTAGTCCTGGAAAGTGTGTGTAATCAGCTGGAGTTTCCCGATGAAGTGATAATTGCTGACGACGGTTCTAAAGAATCCACCCGGGTTCTGATCGATTCTTATCGCGACAAACTTAAAATCACGTTAAAACATTTCTGGCATAAAGACGATGGGTTTCAAAAAACCATCATCTTAAATCAGGCCATTGCGGGTACGCAGTGTGACTATATCGTACAGGTAGATGGCGATATCGTATTGAATAAATATTTCATAAGAGATCATCTTCGTGCTGCAGAAAAAGGATATTATATCCGCGGAAGCCGCGTGATGCTGGACGAAAATCGCAGCCATTCCGAAATGGCTATGGAAAGACTGGGCCGGATAACCGCTTTTTCAGCCGGGATTACTAACCGTATAAATGCACTTCGCATTCCGGCAATGGCTACTTTGTTCACAAAGAAAAGCTCACGCTCCGACAATGTCAGCGGATGCAATTGGGCATTCTGGCGGGAAGATTTTGTGAAAGTGAATGGATACAACAATGAAATTACGGGCTGGGGTCATGAGGATATTGAGCTGGCTGCCCGATTTATCAATATTGGTCTTCAGCAGAAAAAAATAAAGGGCAGGGCCGTTTGTTATCACCTTTTCCACGATTATGTGGACAGGCAAAAAGAAAGCATCAACTACAACATCTACAAACACACGCTAAACCAGAGCCTCCGGTTTTGTTCAAAAGGCTATAACAGCTACCAGGAACATTACCGCTATTAAAATCAATTTTATTATTTTCCACCGGTTAGTGCGAAAAGATCCCGGATGTGCTTTGTGGAATCCCATATCGGTCCGAAGCGCAAATCCATTCAGGAATCCGGTCTGCAGGGAACGGATCAGGTATCCGGTCTCATACGCATTTTTGGCCCAGAGTATATGGAAGGCTACGAATGGTGAAAATGTTTTTCCGATCAGTACTCCCCTCAGCCAGCAGGTTAAAAATTCTGCAAGTACGACCGAACAAAAAATGATCAGCAGCGCGTGACTGAAATTCCAGACCAGGGCAAAGGGACTGAGTAAGATAAAAATCAGCAGGGTTTCCGAGGTATTTGTAAAATCACGAAAAGTAAAATCTTTTACAGGTGGTTTGCGCGCGATTTCACTGGCACCCGCTCCATATCTCAGCATTCTTTTCGTTTGAATGGCCCCATCGTTCCACCAGGGATGCCGTACCGAGGCTTCCGGTAAGGCGATATATTGTTCGTTCCTCTTCAAACTTCCACGTACCAGGAAGTCAATATCTTCCCCGCTTTTCGTGAGGGTTTCATCAAAAAGTTCACTATCCATTTTATCTCTGTTCAGCAGGATATTGGAGGTTGGCGCCCATCTCAGCAAAAGTTGTTTTTCAGCTGCCGTAAAATGCGAAATCCAACCGCCGGTTTCCATTGCTTTAGTAACTGAATTAAAAGGTTTCGGGAAAATGGTGATGCCCGCAAATCCTATTGCGGTTTCGTTTTTTTGAATGGCCCCCGCATATTGAAATAATAAATCCGCCTCCGGTTGAATATCGTCATCCAGAAAAAGTACCCATTGACCTGTGCCTGCACGAATGCCGGTATTCCGTGCTGCTGATGGGCCAAGATTTTTTGGATGTATCAGCAATTTAATCTGACCCTTCTCTTGCAGGTCAGCAACAGATGCCGGAATAACCACTGCAGGATTATCTGAAACGATATAAAAAGAAAAAGATATTCCTTCGGGCCGATGAAGGAGAATAATCTCAAGCAGTCGTTTTTCATCCAGTCTGAATGCAGGAATTACGATATCAATAGATAGATTGTGCAGTATGTTGGCGATTTACCATTGGGAAAAAGAGATACAGTGGAAAAATAAATTGAGACTGGTCGAAGCAAAAATAGCATTCTGAAAGCATATATTTGATTCTGTGCAACTCACTATCATAATCGCTACTTATAACGCAGGTGCCCAACTGCAGGACTGTCTGGATTCCATTCGGAATTTTGCACCGGATGAAACGGAAATTCTGGTAGTGGATGGTGGCAGTTCGGATAATACGATTACAATTCTCCGGCAATTTGTTTATCCTCATTTAACCTGGATAAGTGAACCGGATAAAGGTATTTATGATGCCCTCAACAAAGGCGTGAAAAAGGCGAAGGGAAAATGGATTCATTTTCTGGGAGCGGATGACCGTCTCTTACCGGATTTTCGTGAACTGGCTTCAAAACTGGAAGACCAGAATACAGTGTACTATGCAAACAGTGAAGACTATTATGGTAACCGGGAAAATGTATGGCCCCTGCTGAAGGGTCCGTTTTCCAAATACCGTCTCGCAAAATTTTGTATGAATCATCAATGCATTCTGTATCCTGCAAGTGTATTTAAAAAATACTTTTATAACCTGAAGTATCCCGTATCGGCAGACTATGTTTTAAACATGGCCGTTTGGGGTGATGCTCATTTTAAAAAAAAATATTATCCCTACAAAATAGTGCGGTACGATATGACCGGATTCTCTTCCTTCACAACTGACGAGATTTTTAAAGCGGATAAACCCGGACTGGTAAAACGTCATCTCGGCTGGTGGATCTACCTGCGGTACCGGATCAAGAAATCAAAAGAGAACCGGAAAAACAATTTCAATATCTGACCATGGAAAAAGGTGTTACGGTTCTGATATGCTCTTTTAACAGTGCATCCCGCATTATAGAGACCATCGAACATCTCGCGGCTCAGCAGTTTACCAATCCGCTGAACTGGGAAATTATTTTTATTGACAACGCCTCCACGGATAACTGCGCAATGATTGCCCAACAGACCTGGGAAAAACACCGGGTACAAAATTCCGGCTTTCTTCTTATCCGGGAGAGCAGACCCGGAAAAATATTCGCGCTTCACCTGGGTATATCCAGGGCCCGGTACGAATATTTTGTGATTTGTGACGATGACAACCGGCTGGATCCGACTTATATTGAAACCTGTTTTGAAGTGCTGGATAATAACCCGCAAATAGGTGCATTGGGAGGCCGGGGAATTGCTGTTACTGACGGGCAGCCACTGCCTGACTGGTTTCCGGATTTTGGAAAACATTATGCCAGCGGAGGGCAGGATGAAAGAACCGGGGATATAACCCGCCGGCGTGGCTATCTCTGGGGCGCCGGAATGGCCTCCCGCACAGCCCTGTTTAAAATGATGTATCTCCGGTTTCCTTCTTTTTTAATTGGCCGGAAGGGGAAAGAACTGATCGGTGGCGAGGATACGGAGTACTGTCTCCGGCTTGTTTTAAAAGGCTGGCGCTTGCATTACGACAGCCGCCTCAGTTTTGAACACTATATGCCGACAAACAGGCTGGAAATCGCCTACCGGGACCGGCTGGTAAAAACACTTGATGAAGACGGAGTTATTTTAGAAAAGTATTACCTGGCTGTAAAAATGCAATTCAAAACAGCCGGAAGACCATGGAATAAAATGAGGTTGCTGCTGGTGACACCATTCAAATGGCTGTTTGCTACTGATGCAAAAAAGAAAAACCTTGAGAAATATAAACTCCGTTTCCTTTTCCCTTTCAATCCGGAATCAGATCTGGTTATGGACTCTATCAAACATTTTATAAAGGGTACTGAGGATATACAGGCTAAAATATAAGTCCCGGTTTTCAGAAAATCCTGCAAATCTGCCCGAAAATCGAAGGTTTTTACCCCTTTAACGAATAGGTTATGGGCTGGGGAAAATCGTTTGCATCTTTACATTGTTGAAGCGCACAACTGATCCAAGAAAGCCTAACGCTTAACGCCAAAAGCCGAAAGCATGAAAAACCAGGAATCCACCCGAAAAACCATCCGGATCCTATTGAGAAACTGAAATTTTGATGTACACCAAAGCATTATTGGACGGCTGCCGAAAGGCGGCTGTTCTCTGTTTATACAGAACCTTCTTCCATGGCGATTAGTTTCATCTGGATTTTTTCCCGTATATTTCTATCGATTGATCCCATGATAAACTGCATACCATTCTGGTTTTTCAAACTATCAAACAAGGTTTCATGGGCAACAGACTCTTCAAGCCAGTCCCTTAATAACCGGAGTTCATCCTCACTCAAAACAAATCCTGCATAATAATTGCATAACACATTCAATATGGGTTCAAGATCTTTCATTAAAATTCAACGTTTTTAAGACGTGGTTAAAAATTTTCTGATAAAAATAGTTTAAATTGCCTGTGCGACCACCTGCGCATCGTTACAATAACCCAAGACAGCTTTCCATATACCGCCGATAATCTTTTCGAAAATGAAACCATTTATCATTTTAGTGTGCCTTGCCGGTATTTTTTGCACCGAATCCTCCCAGGCACAGGCACAAACGTCATACACATTGCCGGGGAATTACCGCTTTGACTATGAAGTCAGCCAGTCGCTTACCAGCAAAAAGAATGCTGCAGATTCGGGCACTATACATTTTTTCTACACAAAATCGGGAGACTATGCGGCAGCAAAATTCAGCGGGAAGGAAAACATGAAAGGAAACCTGTTTGTGGTGATTACCCGGGACGGATTCTGTATTATTTTTGATGATCACCACAAAGACATTACCATTCTCAGTATTCATAAACTGATGTCAGATCTTATCGGCATGGCAAAATGGATCAGGATGGACAGTCTTATGGCCAGCATGCGGGGTAAAATGAACGGAAATGATTTTCAATCCGTAAAAACCGGAAATCATAAATCCCTCGGCAGCTATACCACGGAGGAATACAGTGCATCGGATAGCCGGGGTCATAAAACCACTGTATGGATTGCTAAAGTTGACTTCGATACCCAGACAGATTATTTACTGGCTACGGTAGGTGGTAATTTTTTAAAGATGATGGGCAGCCAGCAGACTTCAGCTCATCCATTGTTCCAGGCGCTGACCCAGCCGAGAAGCCTGATTACAGAACTTGAATCAGTTGATTCCGCAGGAATCAATAAGATGTCCATGCACACGGTCAGCATCAGTCTCACAACAAGCTCGGTTGCAACCAGTGGATACATAGTGAGTAACTACAGCAATATGACTTTTCCCGAAATTTTACAGGCTGAAATGAAGAAAAGGAACAACTAGTATAGGAGAAAAGGGACAACCAGTTTAGAACAACCAGTATATATGACAGATGTCACGGAGGCGAAAGTCAACAAGGTCAATTGTTTTTTGTTCCGGGCATTCTGCCTATACCTCCTGCTCTATTTTACGTTCATCAGCGATTTTGCCAGTAGTTACCCGGTTGTCTGGCGGCTGGATGAACTACTTAAACGAATCTCAAACGCCCTCGGGCTGGCCCTGAACAAGGCCTTTTTCAACCCCGAATTTAAAGAATGGCGATTTTTTGACAGTTACTGGACCTACTCCAAACTGATATTCTTTCTTGTTTTGTCCCTGATTGCAGCTGCCGTTTGGACAATGGCCGACAAGGGAAAAAGATCGCAGAAGCTTTTTGTATATATGTATGCATTTTCCAGGTACTACCTGGCGATTGCGATTCTGTCATACTGCCTGTCGAAGTTTTTCGAAACACAGTTTTACCTGGAGCTCAAAAATTTTCTTCTCCCGATATATTACAGTGGCCCCAGAGCTATGTTCTGGACATTCATGGCCTCTGCCAGATCTTATTCCTATTTCGGCGGATTGATCGAAGCCCTGGCTGTTGGGTTTCTTTTTTTCAGAAAGACTTCCACACTGGGTGCGCTGATTTTAATGGGCGTTCTAATCAACATCCTGATCATGGACGTAGCTTACGATACACCGATCAAAGTAATCGTGCTTCATCTGATGTTGTTTAACACTATAATTCTCTGGCCTGACGCGCAAGGTCTTTTCCGGTTTTTTGTGTTGAAACAAACGGAGACGCTCGCCACAGTTCCACCCGCGATTTCCAATGAAAAATTCAAAAAAACGACTTATATCGCCAAAGTACTGCTTATCGCCTTAGCCATTGTACCGAAGGTCATATCCGGTTCAAAAAGCTACGACAATCTAAATCATCCTTATTACGAAAAACTGGTCGGCATTCATGAGATCGACAGCAGCTATAAACTTTCCGCATCCGGCAGCATGCTTTTACGAAATCCCGACAGGTGGACAAAGTTTACGATCGAACAGGGAAACACTTCACATGTTTTACTGGCCGGGGATTCCATTGCCGAATATCGTCTTGCAGCAGATATCCATTCGGCAACGGTTGCGATTATGTCGCCGGATAGCACATTCTCCCGTAAATTTCATTATGCAAATATCGATTCCGCCCATTGGCTTTTTGAAAGTATTTCCGGAACGGATTCGATCAGGTTTGTCACAAAGCAGATCGATATTCACCGGTTTCCACTTCTTAAAGATAATGGCAGAATCATCTGGTCCTGGATGAGCCCGCCATAAAAGGTCACTGAGGGAGAAATCTGGCGGATCCTGCCTTCCTGAACCCCGCTTTTCTTAGACTTATCCTGATTGTGGGCTGTGACGAAAAAACCCGCCAACACTGTGTTTGTCGGGATGGCAAAATTAGCTGCGCTGATCTTGAAAATGGGGGACTAAACAGAAGTAAAGTCCCGGCCGCAGTATCTGCGGCCTATGGATTTTTTGTTTATCCGCTTTTGCAATTAAACTCGCAACGCGTCTAAACAAAAAATCCTCCCCCACTTTGTGGGGGAGGATTTTACTTCTGTTTGTCGGGGCGGCAAGATTCGAACTTGCGACCTCCTGGTCCCAAACCAGGCGCGATAACCGGGCTACGCTACGCCCCGAACTTCTGATTACCGGCCGCAAAAGTAAGGGTTCGTTTCCAATTAAAAAACAATAAAGCGCGAAGCGTGAAGCTCGAAGCATGAGGCCCTGAGCTTCAAGCCTAAAGCCTTATGCTGCGGGCTTAAGTCATCCAGGAAACTTTTTGATTTGAAACATGATTTTTTCCGAGTATGTCCCGGTATAATCCGGGCCGTCGGGCATTGAGATAGCGGTAGCCGCCTGCCTGTGTAAGTTTATCTCCCGTGCAGGTGGCCATCACAAAATCATCCTCAAAACTCCGGCATTCCGCCAGGATATCACCGAAAGGATCCAGGATCATGGAGCAGCCGTTTTTCAGCTGGTCATCATCCATACCCACCGGGTTTGAAAATATTGCATAGACCGCATTATCATAAGCCCGGGCCGGCAGCCATTTCATCAGCCAGGCTCTTCCTTTTAATCCGTCAAATTCCATTCTCAGGGAAGTAGGATCAGTTTCCCGTTTTTCCCAAAGGGTGGGGTCTACAAATCCTGCACCCGGTCGGGTAGAAGGTGTACACATCGTTACATGGGGCATAAAAATGATATCGGCACCCAGCAGTTTTGTTGCCCGCACGTTTTCAATAATATTATTGTCGTAACAGATCAGGATGCCACATTTCCATCCAAAAAGATCGAAAACAGTATATGAATTTCCCTGAAGAATATATTTATTCACAAAGGGATGGAGCTTGCGGTGTTTGGCAAGTAATCCGGTTTTATCCACACATACATAGGCTTTGTAAATATCACCTTTCGAATCCTTTTCAAAAAGGCCGGCCAGTAAGGTGATTTTATTTTTCTCCGCGATGTTTTGAAGACGGTGTATGCTCTCTCCATCCGGAATGGATTCACAAATTTCCAGTATTTGATCGCGGGAAAGTTTTCTGGCAAACGAATAACCCGTTATGGAACATTCATGGAATGCAATAACATCGGCCCCGTCCTCAGCAGCTTTTTTTGAAAGCCGGTCGATGACGGATAAATTGTAATTTTTATCACCGGATTTGTTTTCAAATTGCGCAGTCGCGATTTTAATATTTTTCATTCTGCTAATTTTAAAATTTCCACACATCCAAATTCAGGCGTTAAGCGTTAAGCGTTAGACGTTGAGCTTTAATAAAGCGCCTCCAGCGCATTGGCGAGATAAACCAGTGGTGCATTCCAGTTGATGGCTATTTCATTGGACGCATAGGCCGGGTCTGCGTCGGAATAAGCGGTTTCCGGTTCGTGAAAATCATAATGCGTCCGGTCCTGCATCCCCGGATTCGGTCCGCCGGCAAGCAATCCAGGTATGGGGTCGTCAATTGCATCTGCCACAGATGGCCTATGATGCGGATGACGGGTGGAAAAACTTCCGAATCCTGTAACAAAACAATATCCGGTAGCGTTTCTTCCCAGCAGGTAGTCCAGGTTACCCAGCGCGGCATCGAGATATTTCCGGTCATGGGAAACCCGGTAAACCTGGATGAGAAGGATGGCCTGGTTGGCGGCATTGGCATTACTTCCCCAGATGAAATCAGATTTTCGTCCACCCATCACCGTTAGAAAGGCGTTTCCGGTGGAAGCCTGGACATATTCGTCGGCCATCTTTTTTAAATGTATATAGTTTGAATCCTCTTTTGCCGGAAGATGATGTTTTCCATTATCCCGGAGAACAGTATAGTACCCCAGCAGCCCGGTTTCTGACCAACTCGGCAGGATTAGTTTCAGGTTCCGGTGGGCAAGCAGGCTGTCCCGGTAATTTTTAGCGCCGGTTGTGATAAAGAGTTCACAGGCAGCCCAGAACCATTCATCCGAAAATTTCCAATCACCATAACCTCCGGTTGTTATTTTCGGTTCAAACTGCTGGTTCATGATATTCTGATTGTATGCGAGATTCGGATGGACGAGCGCCCAGTTCCAGGCGAGTTTCGCAGCATGCATGCAGCTGTCTGCCAATCCGGGCAGTTCTTTTTTATAATGGGATAAAATGCGGGCAGATTGTGCTGTTACTGCAGCAAAGTCCAGTGTGGCTGCTGTTCCTTTCTGAACCACATAACGCGGAGCCCGTCCTTCCGCCGGCATTTCCATGGTGTCAAATTTCGCATTGGTACATTTATTATACACCCCTCCGTCGTCGGGATCCTGCATGCTCAGCATCCAGCGGAGATTGTAAACAATTTCATTCAGTATATCCGGAATGGGTTTACGCAGGGATGGGATATGTGTGTGCAGGGTATCAAAATAAGGTTTGAAATCTTCGTAGGCAGACAACAACGTGCCCATACTGATTCCTGAATTCACGATATATTTATTATAGTCGCCCGCATCATACCAGCCACCCGGACTAGAAATCAGACTGCCGGCCTTTCGGTTTTCAGAAGCAGCTGAAGGATGTATGATCACGGAGTCGTCCGGATGTCCTGCAGCCCGGCTCCATTTTCCGGCATATGCCGGATCCAGTGACGTTGATGCCCTTATAAAATAAAAAGCCTTGAGTGAAGCGATGGCCACTGGCCGGTGCACTTTTTCTTTGATCGGGAAGGGATAGGAAGTATATTCACCAATCCGGACCTGGTAGGTTCCGATATGGCTGAAGGAACTAAAATCGGCGATCCTGGTTTGCAGGGATGAATTAGCGGACTGCTTTATATCGGACAAAACACCACGGAATACGGTGTCCATGCCGGTTTTGCCAGTGAGATAAAACGGTATCTCCTTTTTTATACTGTCAATGGATTTTCCAGGGGAAATGACAAGGATGGCGATTTTAGGAGCTTCCGGATAATATCCTTCCTGGTTAATGCGAATAATATTTTGTTGAGCCTGACTGGCCTGACACAGGAATATTGAGAAGGCAAGGAATTTCAATTTCATATGGGGTTATTCTTCAATGCATCGCAAATATAGTTTTTAAAATTATGAGCCTGTCTTCCTTAAATTTGGGTGGACCCGTGAACCGGGATATATTTATTATATGAAGAGCAGCATCCTGAAAATACATCCAGCAGATAACATCCTGGTTGCTTTGAAAAATTTGCAGGCGGGGGATATAGTAACTTATAACGACGATAACTATACGCTAAAGGAAAATATCCCGGCCAAACATAAATTTTATATGCAGGATGCGCAGGCCGGTACAGAAGTAATCATGTATGGAGTGCTGGTGGGCAAAACCCAGACCGAAGTGAAATCCGGCAGCCGGGTTTCGACCGAAAACCTCAAACATGCTTCTGGTAATTATGAATACCGGAATGCAGCTTATCAATGGACACCCCCGGATGTTTCGGAATTCCGGGATGCCCGTTTTAAAGGATTTCACCGGCACGATGGGAGGGTTGGAACGGCCAATTACTGGCTATTCATTCCCACTGTTTTCTGTGAGAACCGGAACCTCGATGTGATCCGGGAAGTAATGCAGGACGAACTCGGGTATTCTGTTACAGAAAAATATAAATCCTTTACCCGCGAACTCATTCTCGCGATGCAGAGCGGAAAAAAACTTACCGATCCTGATATTCCCTCTTTTGCCGCAACACATATCCGCTCCCGCGTTTTTAAAAATGTGGATGGTATCCGTTTTCTCAATCATGATGGCGGATGCGGGGGCATTCGACAGGACTCTGCTGTGCTTGGTAAATTATTAGCGGCATATGCCAATCATCCAAACGTAGGCGGTATTACAATTTTAAGTCTGGGTTGCCAGCATTTACAATCCGGGGAACTACTGGACGATATAAAAAACAGCAGCACTACGTTCGACAAACCCATTTTTGTTTTTGAACAGCAGCAGTCCCAGAGTGAGGAGAGTTTAATACAGGAAGCTATACGGAAAACATTTGAAGGGCTGGTGGAGATCAATAAACTGGAACGAAAACCGGCATCTTTGGATAAACTCTGTATCGGTGTGAAATGCGGGGGGAGTGACGGGTTCAGCGGTATTACGGCAAATCCTGCGGTGGGTTATTGTGCAGATATGCTGGTAGCCCTGGGTGCAAAAGTATTGCTGGCAGAATTTCCTGAACTATGCGGTGTGGAGCAGGAACTTGTTGACCGGTCGGTGAATGAAAGAGTGGCGCGTAAATTTATACGGCTGATGCGGGATTATGAATCGGCGGCAGTCCGCTCGGGTTCAGGATTCCATATGAATCCTTCTCCCGGGAATATCCGCGACGGCCTCATTACGGATGCCATGAAATCTGCCGGCGCCGCAAAAAAAGGCGGAAACGCACCTGTTTCTGATGTGCTGGACTATACAGAGCAGGCCACCGAACCCGGTCTCAACCTTGTTTGTACGCCCGGCAATGATGTTGAAGCCACTACCGGACAGGCTGCTTCAGGTGCCACACTGATATTATTTACTACAGGTCTGGGAACACCAACCGGAAATCCGGTTTGTCCTACAATCAAGATATCGACCAATACCCCCCTCGCCCGGCGCATGCCGGACATAATAGATTTAGATACCGGCGACATAATCGACGGAGAAAAAACGCTGGCAGAAATGGGCCGCGAAATATTGGCTTATTGCATACAGGCGGCCAGTGGTGAAATCACACCTAAGGCCGTTTTATTGAACCAGGATGATTTTATTCCCTGGAAAAGAGGGGTCTCATTATAATTTACTACAAACAACATGAAGAAATTTCTTTCCGAAGATTTTTTACTGGAAACGGAAACAGCCCGGCATTTATTCCATGACTATGCAGAGAAACTTCCTATAGTCGACTATCACTGCCACCTTCCACCCGAACAGATTGCAGGAAACCATCGTTTTGAAACCCTGACAGCAGCCTGGTTGCGCGGGGATCATTACAAATGGCGGGCCATGCGTATCAACGGCATTGATGAATCCTATATTACGGGAAACAAAAACGACTGGGAAAAATTTGAAAAATGGAGTGAGACAGTTCCTTTTACCCAGCGCAACCCCCTTTATCACTGGACGCACCTGGAACTGGCAAGATATTTTGATATTGACAATCAGCTGAATTCCCATTCTGCCGGTGCCATTTATGACGTTTGTAATAAAAAATTACAAACCCCGGAATTTCAGGTGCAGGGATTGCTGAAAAAAATGAATGTGGAACTTGTATGTACCACCGATGATCCGGCAGATTCGCTGGAATTTCATCAGTCCTACCGGCAACAGGGATTGCAGATGAAACTGCTGCCTACGTTCCGTCCAGACCGTGCCATGGCTGTCGAAGATCCGGTTGCTTTTAGTTCCTATCTGAAAAGACTAGGAGAATCAGCCAATATATCTATTGAAAATTTTCAGCATTTGCTGGAAGCACTCCGGATTCGTCACGATTTCTTTCATGCGCAGGGTTGCAGGGTGTCCGATCACGGCCTCGAGCAGTTGTATGAAACGGCATGGACTGAAAAAGACCTGAAAACAATTTTTGATAAAGTTTTTTCCGGAAAAAAGATTGGACAGGAGGAAATGCAGCAGTTTCAATCAGGACTCTTATTTCTGCTGGCGGAGTGGGATCATGAAAAAAAATGGGTTCAGCAGTTTCACCTGGGTGCCATGCGCAATAATAACAGTCGCATGCTCGCATTGCTCGGTCCGGATACGGGATGGGACTCCATCGGTGATTTTTCACAGGCACGGGGCTTAAGTACCTTCCTGAATTCACTGGATAGAAATAACCGGCTGGCCCGCACAATACTCTACAATAATAATCCGGCCGACAATGAAATGATGGCCACTATGATAGGTAACTTTAATGACGGAACAGTTCCGGGAAAAGTGCAGTGGGGGTCCGCCTGGTGGTTCCTGGACCAGAAAGAGGGTATGACCAGACAGTTGGATGCACTGTCAAATATGGGTCTGATCAGCCGCTTTGTCGGGATGATTACCGATTCGCGCAGTTTTCTTTCTTTTCCCCGGCATGAATATTTCAGGCGTATTCTTTGTAGATTATTTGGCTGCGAAATAGAAAAAGGAGAGTTACCGGACGATTTGAAATGGACCGGGAAACTCATAGAGGATATTTGTTATAATAATGCCCGTAATTATTTTAACTGGAATGAGTAGCAGGAACTTTTTAAAATTTAGGCCATGGGAAAAATTCTGTGTTTTGGAGAACTTCTCCTTCGATTTTCACCGGCAACAGATGGGCAATGGTTAAAGAACCAGCAGATTCCGGTTTACATTGGCGGCGCCGAATTGAATGTAGCTACCGCCCTGGCTAAATGGAATATGCCGGTGGGTTATTGTTCATCCCTTCCACAAAATTATTTATCAGCGGATATTATCGCTTCCCTGAAAGAAAAAAAAATCAATACCGATGCCATCCTGTTTTCCGGTGAACGTATTGGCACCTATTATCTCGCCCAGGGTAGTGACCTGAAAAACAGTTCGGTCATTTACGATCGTAACCATTCTGCATTTGGTGAATTGAAAAAAGGAATGTTCAACTGGGACCAGATCCTGCAGGATGTATCCTGGTTTCATTTTAGTGCCATCAGTCCGGCCCTGAATGAATCTGTGGCAGCGGTATGCCTTGAGGCTGTTCAGGCGGCATCCAAAAGAAATATTACTATTTCGGTCGATCTCAACCACCGTCCGAAATTGTGGAAGAACAGGAACCCGCACGACGTGATGTCGGAACTGCTGCCATATTGTGATGTAGTTATGGGCAATATCTGGAGTGCACATGGCCTCGTGGGAATTCCGCTGGATCTTACATTACTTAAAGCGAATGATAAAAGATCCTATCTTCAGCATGCCCATCAGAGTTCAACCCGATTGTTAAAACGATTTGCGAGAGTCAGGACGGTGGCCTGTACATTCAGATTTGAAGAAGGGGAGGAGGGGATTTTATATTATGCTTCTTTATATGCGGAACATCACTGGGCGGATTCTTCAATATACCAGAGTGAAAAAATAGTGGACAGGATTGGAACCGGTGATTGCTTCATGGCGGGATTAATCTATGGATTGGATCATCATAAAACAGAACAGGAGACCATCGAGTTTGCAACAGCAGCAGGGTTTGGAAAATTTTTCGAGCGTGGGGATTCCACCGGTCAGGATCTGAAAACCATTCAGGAAAGAATCAAGCAGTATGAATAATGAAAAAATCGTAAAGGCCATAGTGCAACAGGGCGTGATCCCCTTGTATTATCATCCGGATGAAGAGACCAGTATTCAAATCCTCCAGGCTCTATATGACGCAGGAATCCGGGTGGTTGAATATACAAACCGGGGTAAGCAGGCGATGAAAAACCTTCGGGCAATCAAAAAAGAAACCTATAAAAAATTTCCTGATCTGATCCTGGGCATGGGAACACTGCTGGATCCGAAATCCGGCGAAAAAGCAATTCAGAACGGGGCTGATTTCCTGGTGAGTCCGGGTTATACCCGTGAACTCTCTAAATTCATGTACAATGAAAACATGCTTTGGGTGCCGGGCTGTATCACACCTACGGAATTTATCCTGGCCATCGACGACGGCATTTCCCTGGTAAAATTATTTCCTGCCAGTTCTGTTGGTCCCGGATTTGTCAAATCCAACAAAGATGTTTTTCCTGATCTTCAATTCATGCCCACTGGCGGGATCGACGCAGGAAATATGGAATCATGGTTCAGGGCTGGTGCCTCGGTGGTGGGTATTGGCAGCGCGCTGATAACCCCGTCACTGGTGGAGGCGAAAGACTGGAAGCTATTAAGCAATAATACCAGTTCATTATTAAACCATGTTGCTGAGATCAGGAAAACCCTCGCGTAAAATTTATTGTTGAGACGGTTCTCCATACCTCCAAATTTAAACCGATGTGAAATGCAGGAAACTGAAAATTCGGTATCCGGAATTCAGACCCTTAATAAATCAGCAGGAAATTTCCGTTGGGTGGTGGTATCCCTGCTTTTTTTTGCCACTACCATTAACTACCTGGACCGGCAGGTGATTGGTCTTCTGAAAGATAATCTGGCAAAAGATTTTAACTGGTCCGAAAAAGATTACAGCCGGATCGTGATGGCTTTTACAAGCGCTTATGCATTAGCCTTATTAATCTTCGGCAGGCTGATCGACAAAATCGGAACTAAACTGGGATATGCAGTTTCTGTAGTGGTCTGGAGCATCGCTGCTATGTGTCATGCCATAGCTGGCAGTACACTGGGATTTGGAATCGCCCGTACGGCCCTGGGATTGGGCGAAGGTGGAAATTTTCCCGCCGCCATCAAAGCCATTGCAGAATGGTTTCCCAAAAAGGACCGCGCTTTAGCAACCGGCATATTCAACAGCGGAACCAACGTTGCTTCCATTATCGGTCCGCCGGCGATCGCCTGGATTTTTATTAACTACGGATGGAAGGAAGCATTTGTCTGGACCGGAGCGCTGGGTTTTATCTGGCTTATAGCCTGGATCTGGTTATACCGGGACAAATACAAGTATGGGAGTGTGGGAGTATGGGAGTATGGGAGTGAAAGACAAATTGATCAGTCAGGTTTTGATTTGGCAGATACAGAAAATACTTCTCCGAAAAAATCATTCAGCTGGTGGGGGTTGTTTCGGTTGCGTCAGACATGGACGATTATCCTGGGCAAGTTTCTTACAGATCCCATCTGGTGGTTTTATCTTTTCTGGATACCCTCGTATTTCAACTCAACGTACAATCTGAATATTTCCAAGTCGGCAATACATGTTTCAACGGTATACGTAGTTGCAAGTTTTGGCAGTATCCTGGGCGGTTATTTATCCGGATGGCTGATTAAAAAAGGGTTGCCGGTATATAAAGCCAGGAAATATTCCATGTTATTATTCGCCTGCTGTGTGGTGCCCATATTTTTTGTGCGATACACCACCGGCATCTGGCCTGCCGTATGGCTGATCAGTCTGGCTGCCGCTGCCCATCAGGCCTGGAGTGCAAATATATTTACCCTGATCTCTGATATGTTTCCGAAGTATGCCCTGAGTTCGATGGTTGGCATCGGGGGTATGGCCGGATCGGTGGGTGGGATTCTTTTCCCGTTTCTGATCGGAATCATCCTGGATCATTTTAAGCTACTTGGATTACTCGGCACGGGGTATAATATTATTTTCGGAATCTGCGCGGCAGCCTATCTACTCGCATGGGTCGTAATGCAATTGCTTTCGCCCCGAATGAAAGAAGTTAATCTTTAGGATGACGGATGACAGGGTGCATCCTAATTTTCCACGGGTTTCTTGCGCTTCTTCTCCCGGTGATAAATTTTCTTGGCCTTGTCGATGAGTAAAATATATTCAGCCTGGGAAACATCCCTGGGATCATAACTAGATTTGGCCAGGAGGGCCAGCTCATCCCAGGAAATTTTTTGAGTATAGGTGGATTTTTTCAATAAGTCCCCGAATAAAGCCACAGAAGCGGCAAACCGGTAGTAATTGGGAATATTTTCAAAAGGTTCAAAATTATAGGGCACATTAAATTCTTCCAGTCGGTCCGAATTATTTCCAGGAAGCTGGTAATGCATTCGCAGTTTCGCAAACGGAGATGTGTGGCTTGCGGTTTCTGTTTCCAGTTCCACAGGCTCAATTTCAACGAGTGCCATCAGGGAATGTCCCGATCCGATTTCGCCCCCCTGGATTTCATTGGTACTGTCCTGCAGGGCACTTAGTTTATTATCGAAGCCGATCAGCCGGTAACTTTTAACAATAGCAGGATCAAAGCCGATATCGATAAATGCATCTTTGGCAACGGCATACACGGTCTGTGAAAATTCTTCCATCAGCACCTTCTCTGCTTCTTTTTCATTATCGAGATAGGCAAAATTCCCTTTACCCTGGTTGGCGAGTACTTCCAGTTTGGAGTCTTTATAATTACCCATTCCGACGCCCAGGCAGGTAAGATATATTTCAGAGTTCCGGTAGGTTTTGATCAGGTAATTGAGTTCATCTTCCGATTGCTGGCCTACATTAAAATCGCCATCCGTGGCTAAAATAACCCGGTTGGTTCCCCCTTTGATAAACGTACTTTTTGCCAGCTGGTATGCTGCACGGATACCACTTTCACCCGGTGTTGCGCCTCCCGCTTCCAGCTGGGCTATAGATTCCAGGATTTTCTTTTTTTCTGTTCCGCAGGTAGGCCCAAGCCATACTCCGTTTACCCCGCCATATACCACAATCGAAACCGTATCGATTGCACGGAGATTATTAATCATCAGGCTAAAAGCAGATTTCAACAGGGGCAGCCGGTTGGGAAGATCCATGGATCCGGACACATCGATCAAAAAAACCAGGTTCGCCGGCGGAATACTATCCAGGGCAGCTTTTTTTGCACAGATATTCAGGTACAATAATTCGTGGTCAGCATTCCAGGGGCAGGAAGAAAGCTGGGACCTGTAGGTAAAAATGCTATCTCCTCCGGGCGCCAGATAATGAATATTGAAATAATTCATCATTTCTTCCAGCCGGATAGCATCCGGCGGGACAATGCCATCCATATTGAGGAAGCGCCGGATATTACTGTAGGATGCCTTATTGATATTTACTGCAAATCCGGTCTCCGGAAATTTTTCGGCGGGAATGAATGGGTTTTCCTGTAGTGAACTGTAGGTTTCGGCACCCACAGTCCATCGGTTCCTTTGTTCCAGAGAAAGGTTTTTGGTCAGCGACATCAGCCGGTTAGAAGGCTTCGGCGGGGCGATAAACCGCGACTTCAGAATAATGGTCTGGTATTTTTCGGTGTTGACCGCAATTGTTTTATTGTAAAATCCTTCGGCTATAATCGTCATCGTGTCGACGGATTTTGGAACAGAAATTCCGAATCCGCCCATGCTGCCCGAATAAAACTGGTATTCACTGGAGCGAAGCCGGATAACGACATTGCTCAGGGCGTTTTTTTGCTCATCCCTGATTTCGCCCCGTAAATAGTATTGGCTGTTACCGCAGAAACAGGAGCATAAAGCAATCCATATGAGAAGCAGGATTTTCAAGTAGAATATTTTGGTTACGGAACGTCTACCCCTACAAACGCTATTTATTCCAAAAGCTGATAAATGGCTGCAGTGTTTCTCCCCAGTCCGTTATAATCCAATCCGTAACCCACTACAAATTTATCCGGAATTTCAAATCCGGCATAATCCACTTTAAGCTGGTAAACGGAAGCCTCCGGTTTATGAAGCAGCGCGACAATTTTAAGGGAGGCCGGTTGCTGATGCCATAATTGGGGGAGGAATTCATGAAGGGTCTTCCCGGTGTCCACAATATCTTCGAGAATTACCACATGCCGGTCAAATATTTCTATATCCAAACCGATGGCGGTAATCACCTGGCCGGAAGACTTCATGCCTTTATAGGAAGCCAGCTTTATAAAAGAAATTTCCGCGTCGATGGTCAGGGACTTAAACAGGTCTGCCGCAAATATGAATGCCCCATTCAGGATGGCTATAAAAATGGGGTTTTTGTCCTTGTAGTCCTGGTTTAATGCAGCCGCCAGTTCTTTTACCTTATTCCGGATCTCTTCTTCGGAAATATAAGGTTTGAAGATTTTATCGTGTATCTGAACATTTGGCATATGGATATTTAGGAAGAAGGTAAGCCTGTTTTTACACTGGCAGAATTTTTCAGAGCGGGTTTGGGTGTGGATATCGCCTGAAGCCATATTTTTTCGCCTGTTGCCACTTCTTCTCCAGGCTTAAGCCGGTTGAATTCCAGGATATTTTCATATCGGATACCTTCTGCCTGGCAAATTGAATACACTGATTCTCCGGGTTGAACAATATGGAAAGGATTCTGGCCGGTTTTACGCTTGCGCTGCAAAAAAATCAGCTGATCCGTATTCAGCACATCCTCCTGGTTCATATCGTTGAATTCGAGCAGCCGGGACAACGGGATATCATATTGATTTGAAATCGAAAGCATGGATATGCCGGCTTTGGCAAACACTACTTTGGTTGAATTGATAGAAAAAGGGCCTTCGGGATAAGAAGCAGCCTGCACTGGTGTTGAAAGAGTAGAATCATTAAATCCTTCAAGGGTTTCTTTTTGTTTAACCAGGAGGCTGTCGCCGGGTAGTTCAGGTGGCAGCTTACCCAGGGCGATCAGACTGTATTTTTGAAGATCATAGTCTTCAATCAGTTTGATCAGAATCTGCGGATATTTCGGATTCGTGGCATAACCTGCCCGCTTCAGTCCATAGGCCCAGCCGGAATAGTCTTCCGGATTCAGCTTGAACAGGGAAGCATATCGCGGTGTCTGGCTCAGGTAGTCGGAATGATCCCGGTAAGAATCTGCTGCTACGGCGTAACCTCTGAAACATTCTCCGCGGGCATCATCGTCATGATAAACAACCTGACCCGTCCAGCCGGTTTTGCATTTGATTCCGAAATGATTATTGGAAGCGATCACGAGATCACTGGTTCCCGCTCCGGTTTCATGAACCCCCTGCGCCAGAATTATGGAAGCCGGTACGCCTGATCTTTGCATTTCAGCTATTGCCAGTGCTTTATAAGTGTTGATATAGGCAGTTACCTGTGCGGGGGACTGCCCGAATATCCGTCCCGTCAGGAGGATCATGAAGAACAGTATCCGGAGTTTCAGATTCATTAGCAGTTGTTATTTTTTACGTATGAGGTAAAGCCCATCCCGTAAAGTAAGCATCACTTTTTCCACTCTTTTATCTGCTTCTACCATCTCATTAAATGCCTGAATTGCTTTTGCGTTTTTCCCTTTTACCGGGTTTTCAAGTACCTGACCGTGAAACAATACATTGTCTGCCAATATAAGGGCTCCGGTTTTCAGGTTTGGAACAAGGATCTCATAGTATGCAGTGTATCCTGTTTTGTCTGCATCGATGAATACCAGGTCCCAGGGTTTGTCAATGGATTTGAGCAACTCTAACGCCTTTCCCCTGTGCAAAATTATTTTATTCGGTGTTTTAGATTTCTTAAAGTTTTCCATGGCAATGGCAGCAGCGGTTTCATCCGTTTCCAGGGTATGAAGTTCTCCCCCCGGTAATAGCCCCTTGGCCAGACATAAAGCGCTGTAACCCAGGAAGGTGCCAATCTCGAGGATATAGGCTGGTTTGACCAGTTTACTGATCAGTTCCAGGAATTTACCCTGTAAATGACCGCTGAGCATGTGCGATTCGGGATGGGTTATGGCTGATAATTCGATTTCGTTTAGCTGGGGATCCTCCTGCATAGAGAATTTCTCAGCGTAGGATTGGGCTTTTGGGTTGATCAGATCCATGGGCAAATTTAAGCAAGTATGGGAGTATGGGGTGTGGGAAGTGCTTTTATCTACAGCCAGCCGTCAACCGCCAACCACCAACTTTTTCCTGCTGATCATCCATAAGCCGGTAAAGGTAAAAATGCCGTTGATCAGGAGGAGTTCAAGGCCGATATGAAAGTTCCCGAAAATATATTCCTGGTATTTATCCAGCAGAAAGCAAAAGATGGGGCTCAGGATGCATACAAGTGGCACCCATTTGTTTTTCAGTGTCCTTTTGGTGAGAATAGAGAAGGAAAAAAGTCCCAGCAAAGGTCCATAGGTGTAAGTTGCGACTTTCAAAATGATGCCGATCATGCTGTCGCTGGAGATCCATTTATATATCAGGACAAAAACCAGGAAGACAAAAATAAAAACCAGGTGTACACGCTGCCGGATTTTTTTCCTTTCTGTTTCATCCAGCTTCTGATTCCGGTTGATGCCAAGTATATCGATACAGAACGAGGAAGTAAGAGCAGTGATCGCTCCGTCGGAACTTGGAAACAGGGCAGAGATAAGGGCAATGATAAAGATAACGGAAACCACATGTGGCATATGGTGCAAGGCGAGTTCCGGAAACAAATGATCTCCCGTTACTGTCAGATTTTCAGCGCCGGCCAGCAGGTGCAGGAGTCCGCCGAGAAAAAGAAAAAGAAAAATTACAATGAGCATAATGAAGCCCAGTGTAACCATGTTCTTTTGGGAGTCCTTAAGGGTTTTTACAGAAATTCCTTTCTGCATCATCTCCTGGTCCATGCCGGTCATCGTTACCGTGATAAACATTCCGGCGATGATTTGTTTGAGAAAAAACAATTTGCTGTCGGGATCTGTAAAAAATACTTTTGAATAACCTTTCGCCTTCATGGCATTCAGGGCATCAGGAAGATTCAGGTTCAGGTGATGCAGGATATAGATCACGCAGATAATCATACCACCAAGCATACATGAAGTTTGCAGTGTGTCGGTCCATACAATGGTTTTTACGCCGCCTTCATAAGTATATAACAGAATCATCAGGAGGATGATCAGGGTGGTTAGCCAGAAAGGAATATGAAAACCGGAAAGTATGGCATCCTGCAGAATATTCACCACGAGATAGAGTCGCGCAGTTGCTCCGAGCACCCTGGAAAGAATAAAAAACGCAGCACCGGTTTTATAGGAGCTGAAACCCAGCCTTTCATTCAGATAGTTATAAATGGAAGTGAGGTGAATACGATAGTACAGGGGAAGCAGTACATAAGCAATCAGGAGATAACCGAGAAAATAGCCCAGGGTAATCTGAAAATAGGAGAAGGAATCCCTTGCCACTGCGCCCGGTACACTTACAAACGTAACACCGGAAAGTGAAGTCCCGATCATTCCAAATGCCACCAGCATCCAGTTGGAGTTCCGGTTCCCGATAAAAAAAGACTCATTATCGGCTCCCCTCGATGTGCGCCAGGCGACCACCAGCAGCAACAGGAAATAAGCGAGCACAAAAGATAACAACAGGAGAGGGGACATGGGTAGCGTGAAATTAGTGATTGAAAATTAGGAAATACAATATTAAAAATTCAATTTTAGCCCCCCCAATGGGAAACATTCTATGAATATTGAATCCGTGGCCGTTTTTTGTGGCTCGCACAGTGGAAAAAACCCCCTATTCACCCAACATGTAAAAGAGCTTGGCAAATTGCTCGCCATGCTGAAAGTAAAACTCGTTTACGGAGGCGGACAAAAAGGATTAATGGGCACCCTGGCCGATGCCGTGCTCAAACACGAAGGGCAGATCATGGGCATTATTCCGGAATTGTTGATTGAATGGGAAGTGCAGCATAAGGGACTTAGTGAGCTCGCTGTGGTTCCTGACATGCATACGCGCAAGAAAATGATTTACGACCGCTGCGATGCAGTAATCGTATTACCCGGAGGGTTTGGAACGATGGACGAATTATTTGAAATTCTTACCTGGAACCAGCTGAAGATCCACAATAAAAAAATCTACATCCTGAATTCTGACGGATTTTATAACCATCTTCAGAAACTGATCAGTACAATGCAGAAGGAAGGATTTTTACAGGAAGAATTGCTGTCGCAGATTTATTTCTGCACCAGTCCGGTGGAATTGTTCAATAAAATATCTTAGTCTGGCTGGTGGCTGGAAGACGGACCGATTGCATTTTTATTACAGCGCAGCAATTAAAACCCCATGGTATAACCAAATCCGTAGACCGCCTGATGGTAATAAGGAGAATATACATTCTGGATAACATCATACATTACACTAATGGTAAGGGCGCCATTACCGCCAGTGGGAATGGCTGCTCCGCCGCCGAGTAAAAGTGAAGGAACGAACTGATTTACTTTTGAATTCTGATAAGGATTATTCTGCGGATAATATCCGTTGCCCCACATATAATTTAATTCGGGCTGTACCTGAATAAAAAACTGCTGCATAGGATATACTCTTCCAAAAAGACTCATACCCAGATAGGTCTGTTTGAAATTGTTATAACCGCCGTCATCGTAACTATAATAAGAATAATTCAATCCGACTCCTGCAGCAAAATGTTCAGTGAAACGGTAACCTACCAGCGGGGCTACATTGATGATGGTCGAATATCCAAAGGCGAGTCCGAGGTTTCCGCCAAAAAACATTTTCGACTTATCAAATCCGCCACCATTGCTTTCCGTGCCATCCTGCGCCCGCGTGAATTGCATGAGAGACATTCCTACAAGGAAGAGGGCTAGCAGTTTTTTCATAAACAGGGGTTTGGGCTAATTATTAATTATCAAATTTTAATTATCAATTGAAATTAATGTCATTTCCTCCGTTCTGCGTTAATCTTTAGGCGTTAAGCCGCTTTAGTTTTTGAAACTTGGACAAAGAGACTGATTTCGTGCTCCATTATATTCAGTATAGTATCCTGGACGGATCACAGCAAATTCCCAGGCACCGTTTCCATTATTATACTGTTTAAGGGAAGACGTAGTGATATCATAGGTGAACATCAGCCGAATGCTTTTATAAGCAAAACCAATCATGGGAATGATTGCATCACCCGGACGGTCGTACAATCCCCCGATCAGTTCCTGCTCACCATCACCCGATAAATTATATTGAACATTAAATCCGATTACAAATTCATGGGCCTGAGCCTGCATGGTATAATAGGCCATTGGGTTTATGATCACCAGATCACTGGTTTTAAAGCTGGCATTGAGAAATCCGATAAACCGCGGCGGGATCGTATTGCTGTATCCAACCGGGTCGGTATTAAAAAAACTTTCCCGAGGGCCATTGATATGCTGAACAGATGCCCCCGCATTCAGGTAGGTTTTGTTATTTGGAAAATAAGCATAATTCATTCCCACCTGCATATCAAAATAATTAATATTGGGATTATCTATGTAAACAGATGTGGGTACGTTGGCATCGAAAAATTTCCCGTCAAACTGATCCGGGAATTTCAGGTTAGCACTATTGATGCTCTTATTCACCCAGCCGGTATTAAATCCGACCGACAGTAAACTGGAATAGCCAAGCATCTGATGATAAGCAACGGAAGCATATACCTGCGTGGTGCTAAGACTTCCGGCACCTGCTACATCATGCAGGATGGCACCGCCAAGCCCTAGCCAACCGGACTGGATCCTGCTGCGGAAAACCTGTGCATCGCCCCAGACGCTCATGGTTTTATATGGCTGGGACATCACAGAAGACCATTGATTCCGGTAATTTGCCCCCAGCCTGTAATCGGCATCAGGAATAAAACCGGTATTTGCGGGATTAGTAAGAAGGGGTTCGTTGAACCATTGGGAAAAATGAAGATCCTGGGCAGTCAGGCCTAAACTACCAGCTACCTGTAAAATGGCAGCCAATATGATATTTTTACTCCGTTTCATCGGTACAGCATTTCTGAACAACACATATGATTTCTGGACAGCACATATAAAGATACATTTTACCTGATTAACGTTATGTCTCCCTTCTTGGTTGTTTTGGTTCCGTCTTCAAAAGTGGCCTCAAGTGTGTAGGCGTATACGCCCATTGGCTGGGGTGTTCCATTGAGCGTGCCGTCCCAACCCTGTAACGGGGTGTTAGTCTGAAAAACCAACTGTCCAAACCTGTTATATATCTTCCAGTTCATGGACACAATGCCAAATCCCTTCACCGTTATAATGCTGTTTTCCCCAAAGCGGCCAGGTGTAAATGCATTGGGTACATCCAACAGGGGATTAATCAGCGCTTCAACATCCTGACAGGTTGTATCTGTACATTCATATTGGTTATAGGCCACCAGGCAGGCATTAAAAGTACCGGTATACTGGTACTGATGTTTGACCGGATCCATGGTGGTTGAATTCGCAGAGTCATTGTCACCAAAATACCAGGTATAATGCGTTGCCCCGACAGATGTATTCTGGAAAATATTGGGTACATTATATTGTGCCGGAACGGGAGATACCGTAAATCCTGCCGTCGGTTTTTCATGTACATGCAGGATCATTGTAGTGTCGGACCGGATATTACAGGTACCACTGTCGATCGCTGTAAGCTGAACAGTATATGTCCCGGTATCTGTATATGTAAAATTGGGATACATGGCCGTTGAAGTAGTACCTGCAGGATCACCAAAATTCCACAGAAATGTTCTTCCACCAAGAGAGGTATTGTTGAAAAACGCATCATAGGGCACGCATCCGTCTCCCGCCTCAAACTGGGCTTTCACGTTGGGTGAAACCCTTAAAGTATCTGTGAGACTGTCAGGATAATTACAGTAACTGGTATCGTTCAACACCAGGCGTACCAGGTAGGTGCCGTTGCTCGCGAACTGATGGGTTACGTCGATCGCACCGGTCTGGGGGCCTGATCCATCCCCGAAGTTCCAGGTGAAATCATCCGGAATAATGAAAGGTTTACCAGGCGGAGACGTTGAAACGTTCTTAAATTCATAGTTAAGTGAGGTACAATCTCCGATTTTGGCAAAATTGAAATCAAGGATCGCCCTGTCTTTTCGGACAAGAATATTTACATATCCGGTATCCGCCACGTTACAACTGTTTGAATCGATTGCGATAAGTCTCACATGATACGTGCCTACACTCGTAAATGTGTGGTATACCTGGGGTCCGCCGGATAGCGTAACATCAGGACTTCCGTCACCAAAACGCCAGATATAGGTTTTTGCGTTATGTGCCGTATCACTAAAAAAAACTTCCAGTGGTACGCATCCCGAACTGTCGAGCTTGCCATCGATATAAGGTCTCGGATCAGCGGCCACACCGGCAAAATTAAATGCGATTTTTATAGCTGCCAGATTGCATCCCAGTCCGCCTGTACCATTTTTAGGCGACCATACCCCGGGTGTAGTGGGGAAAGGGGTAATACTATGATCAGAACAATTAGCACAAATCGCCTGATAAATAGCGCCATTCCGGTCATAGCGACTTGTTCCGCCATCCACATGTTCACTCACACTGGAAGGCCCATCGTTCTGTCCGAAAAAAGTAGCATATAACAGGGATGCTGCATTTTTCTGAATCACGATAAAATAAAAGTCCCTGTTATCTGTGACTTTTTTTATCGCATTAGAGGATACCGGCATACCTACTGTTCCCGATAATCCGTAAGGATCAGCATTGGCGAATAGCCAGCCACCCCAGCCGGATACATACACATTTTCGCAGCGGTCCACGAGGAATGCTACGGGAGAAATATTTGGATTGGGGGATGCTGTTCCGAATGTGGTAGAATATACGTAGGCTGAAAGATCCGGCTGGAGTTTAGCTACAAACTGTTTGGCTCCGGGATTGATAAAACCCACATTGTTGGTGGTACTCCAGGCACCCGTAGTGGATCCCATTACATAAGGAAAACCATTTTTATCAAAATCGATTCCATATATCGCGTCAAATCCGGTTGTACCCAGATAGGTGGTCTTTTTTAAGGTAGACCCGTCGCTGCTGATGATGGAAATATATCCATCACTGATACCGCCTGAATAAGCGGGTTGTATTGTACCAGCCTTGTTCCCGTTCATATTGGTGCTGGTAGTCGCCCCGGCTACATATAAATCTCCGGTAATTGGATTTACCTTCATTACAAAACAGGCATCTTCCCCTGAACCGCCCAGGAAACTCGCGAATATCAGGTTATTGCAATTGGGTGAAAGTTTTATGACAACACCGTCCTGCTTTCCGCCCCCGAAGGTGGTTTGAAATGCACCGGGGGTAACGGGGAAATTATTTTTTGAACGTGAACAGGAAGCTACATATATATTGTTGGATCCATCCAGGATCACTTCACTGCGTGAATCATCGCCGTAATTTTTAATCAGACCATTCGCTTTTTCAGCCGCTCCGTTTTCTTTATTCAACTGGTCTTCTACATTTACGCCGTCATAATCACTTCCTGAAATACAGGCAGACCCGAGCAAACCGGTTCCGGATGCATTGAGCTTAACCACGAAAATATCGCAGCCGCCACGAACGCCGAATACATTGAGAAAAGGGAAATTGCCTGAATAGGTTCTTCCCATCACCACCAGGTTGCCCTGGGGATCTGAATACATGCTATGCGGGCATTCGTTGGCATTTCCTCCGATATAGGTTGCATATAACCTGTTACGTCCATTACTGCTGAATTTCATAATCCCCACGTCAAAAGTGCCTCCCTGGAAATTAGGTTCAAATGCGCCATTTGATGTTGGATAGCCATCTCCGAAAACTATGCCTCCGGAAAAAAAAGTACCATCTGGTCCCGGGGTAGCTGTAAACCCCCAGTTCGTTTCCCTGCTTCCGGAAAAAGTGGAAAACACCAGAGTAGGGTCAATAACCAGCACCTCGCTTTTATTATAATGGCTGACCTCGAATTGTACCACCCTGGATTTTGAAACCCGATAGGTAACGGGAACCGATTCCCGTCCATGGTCACCCGCCTGGTAAGAATAAGGTTCCATTTCCTTTACTTCCCCCACTGATGTTTTCAGAGAAAGTCGGTTACGAGTAACCGTTAGTCCGTCCAGCCCTTCGTATTGCAAGGCGATATTTCGGGGATCAGCTCCCGGATGTACAATGAGATCATATTTCAACTTACCGTTGTCAGTATAATACCGCAGGTCAATTCCGGGATAAATATTCTTATAAGTTACACCCTGAAATATCCGGCATTTCCTGGCCCATTTGGTGGAATCGTTTCCGATTAAATAATTATTATAGGTATCCAGTGGCTTATCCGGAATAATTTCCGTTGCTTCATTCATGTTAAGGAAATTAACGGAATAAGCATGGGAATGCAATGCTGCGGGTCGGTCAGTTGTATTTCTTTGAGGCCCCTGAATTCCCGTTGAATCCGTCCTGAACCGGACTCCGCTGTGGGAAGGAGCGATGGCAGCCATTTCCTGTTCATTATGAAGTAAAACCCTGAATCCGTTTTTATGAAAAAACAGACTGCCGTTTCCAATATCTGCTTTCAATATAACCCGCGAATCCCATTGGCCCTTGTTCTCAATGAATTCAAGGCTTTGCTCTTCGCTTTGCGCATGCACATGCAGGAAGGCAATGGCAAAAACTCCAATAAAAAGAAACCGTCTTTTAAACAAGTTCATTTATTATGATTTGCAAAGATGATTTTTTAATTGTCAATAGTCAATTGTCAATTGTTAATGGTAATGGGTTAATTGTTAATTGTTAATTTTCAGGGTAGCAATTAATATCTAATTGTCAACTATTTGAATCCTGTCTATTTTTCATAAGCGGTTCCGGAATTAAGAATCTTCTTTCTGTTTCACATGGATAAGCCAATCAGCGTCTGGTGTTAAGCGTTAGGCTTTCAGCATAGTTTTTTTATTTTCCGCTCATCTGATGAGCGTAATATCCCCTTTCCTCCTCGCTTTCGTTCCGTCAAAAAAAGTGGCATCCAGGGTATACCCATAAACATCCATGGGCTGCGGGGTGCCTTTAAATGTTCCGTCCCATCCGGCAAAGGGATTATTGGTTTCAAAAACTAACTGTCCCCAACGGTTATAAATTTTCCAGTCCATGGTTGCAATCCCAAATCCTTTAACGCTGATGGTGCTGTTTTGACCGAAGCGGCCGGGAGTAAAAGCATTCGGCACATCCAGCAGCGGATTGATCAGACTCTCCACAGGATGACAGACCGTATCGGAACAACCAAACTGATTTATGGCAATCAAACAGACATTGAATGTGTTGGATTGTTCAAACTGGTGAATTGCGGTATCGGTATTATTTTTCAGGGTTGAATCGCCGTCGCCAAAAAGCCAGACAAAATGTGTTGCTTCCAGCGACTGATTTGAAAATATGGTGGGCGTGTTGTATTCAGCAGGAAATGGCAGAAAGGTGAAAATTGCAGTGGGTTTGGGTTCTACTCTCAGGATTTTGGTAATGGAGTCCCGGATATTACAGGTATTGGAGTCAATGGCCAGTAGTTTTATGGTAAAAGTTCCCGTATCCGGATAATTTTTGGATGGATTAATATCGGTTGATGTTGTGCCGTCATCGAAAGTCCAGAAAAAGCTCTGACCGGCCAGGGAAGTATTATTGAAATAAGCTTCGTATGGTGCACATCCGTTTGGAACATCAAACTGGGCTTTCACGAGTGGGGATACCCGTAGTGTTTTGGAGATGGTATCCGGGCTGTTACAGAAATTGGTATCAGTTAATACCAGCTGCACTACATAAGTTCCCGACGACAAGTAGGTTCGCGGTATTGGGCTGAGTCCCGGTGCCGTTGTACCATCACCGAAAATCCAGGTAAAGTCGCCTGGTTTAAAAGATTTATTAACCGGTGGTGTGGACTTATTGATGAAAATATATTTGAGGGAGTCACAGGGTGGTTGTTTTACCATATCAAAATCCAGGATGGCCCGGTCGGTCCGAACGCGGATATGCAGGTATGCGGTATCTGCAATATTGCAGGTGGTTGAATCAATGGCGATTAGCCGTACGGTATAATTCCCGATAGCGGTATAGGTGTGCTGTACCTGAAATGATGCAGTGGCGGTATCCGGTGTAAGATCGCCGAAACTCCAGATATATAATTTAGCGTTGTGAACGGTGTCTTTAAACAGAACGTCCAGCGGAACACATCCCGAACTGTCATAACGCCCGTTGATAATCGATCTCGGATCGGCTGCCACACCGGCAAAATTGAAAGCAATCTTTAACGCTGCGAGGTTACATCCCTGATTGCCGGTGCCATTTCTGGGTGCCCATACATTCGGAGTGGTGGGAAAATTCCCACCATAACAATTCGCACAGATGGCTTCGTATATGATACCCTGTTTATCAAAACGGCTTGTTCCTCCATCCACATGATCTCCAACACGGCCACCTGTTTGTCCGTAAAAACTTCCATAAAGCTGACTGGCTGCATTTTTTTTCATTACAAAAAAATAGAAATCCGATCCGTCCGTCACCGATTTGAGTGCGTCGCTTGTAACCGTAAGTCCGTTTGTTCCCGCGTTGGCATATACCGCTGCCCCGCCGTTTCCATCACCTTCCGATTCAATTCCACCTCCCCATCCGGATACATAAACATTTTCGCAGCGGTCCACCAGAAATGCAGTGGGTGAAATATCAGGAGTGGGAGCTCCTTTTCCAAATACTGTTGAATAGATATAAGCAGAAAGATCAGGTTGCAGTTTAGCAATAAACTGTTTTCCGTTCTTCTGGCTGAAAACAGCATTGATTACCGGCCAGGCGCCGGTAGTGGTTCCCATGATGTAGGGGTAACCGCTTTTATCAAATTGTACTCCGTATAAAACCTCTGTGCCGTCAGTGCCAAAATAGGACGTCTTTATTAATGTGCCTCCATCGTTGCTCAGCATACTCAGAAAACCGTCGATTCCGCCTTTATTTACTTTCGATACCACCGATCCGTTTGTGGTTCCGGGAAGATCAGTACTGGCTGTGCCACCTGCAATGTAAATATTATTCGTAATTGGATTTAATGCAAGGGCAAATGCTGCATCATCATTTTTTCCACCTATGAAGCTGCTTGCGAGAATCGTGCTCAGATCAGGATT
The DNA here is from genome assembly GCA_963766585.1 of uncultured Bacteroidota bacterium. Lineage (GTDB taxonomy): Bacteria > Bacteroidota > Bacteroidia > Chitinophagales > Chitinophagaceae > Puia. The sequence goes on along the minus strand of CAVYAV010000003.1, from coordinate 1,292,242 downwards.
GGTTTTGATAAACACCCCGTCCTGCGCACCTCCAATGGTTTTCTGGAACGCATTTACCAATGGGAAGTCACTGGAGGACGTACAGGAAGCCAGGTATACATTTCCTGCATTGTCCAGAACAACTTCACTTCTGCCATCGTCCCCATAATTCAACCGGAGAGAATGCTGACCCATCGAAACAATATCGGTCGAATATTTGGGAGCTATGTTAACCCCGTCATTTGATTTGCCTCCGATGATACGTGAACCGATCAGGTTAGTTCCGTTCCCATTCAATTTCGCGATGATAATATCATATCCGCCATGATTTACGTCTACCAGCCCCTTGCTGTTCACATTGGGAAAATTAGTTGAGCTGGTTCTTCCTGCGATCACCAGGTTTCCTGCTTTGTCGGCCACGAGGCTGTGCGGTTGTTCATTGCCGTTACCTCCGATATATGTGGCATATAAACGGTTTACCCCGTTGCTGCTTAACTTCATAATGGTAATATCGTATTTCCAGCCACCATCATCCAGTCCGTCTCCGCCTTTAAAAACGGATTGGAATGCGCCGACACTAACCGGGAATCCATTGCCTTTGTCATTGGCGATCGAATTGAGTGTAATACTCCCGGAATAAAAGTTACCGCTTTCATCGTAGGTGGCGGTATAACCCCAGTTGTCAGAATGTGATCCTGTGAAACTGGAAAATACCAGGGTGGGATCGATGATCAGGGTAGCCTGGTGTGAATAATTGGCTATATGGAAACGCAGGGTATTATTTTTTCCTGCCTGATATGAACACTCCAGATCCTTATTGCCTTCACTCGAAAACTGATAGGTATGAGGGATTTTTTCCACCACATCTGCGACCGAAGTATGAACGGTAACCTGGTTATCTTTAATAATCAGCTTATCCTGACCGGAATATTGTAGCACAATATTATCCGGATTGCCGCCCGGATGCACGACCAGGTCATATTTTAACTGGTTGTTTTCAGTGTAATACCGGAGGTCTATATTCGGATAAAGGTTTTTATAAATAACCGCCTGGTAAATTTTACAGTTTGATTTCCACTTGGAAGAATCATTTCCGATAAAATAATTATTATAGGTATCCATGGCCTTGTCACCAAGGATTTCAACATCCTCAGAACTGTTAAGAAATTCAACTTTATAAAAATGGGAATGCATGGTCAGTCCGGCACCGGGAAGATTGATTGGGTTTTCGCGGCTATTTCTTTGGGAAGTGGAGGGCCTGTTTCCGGTAGTTTTAGCATTGGGATTGAGTGCCGGATTATTATCCGGGGGTTTAACTGTCTGGTCACCGTGCATGAACTGTCTCAGGGCATCCATGTCGGAAGGGCTTTGTAAGAGCACGGAAAACCCTTGTTTTTGCAAAAATAAAGTCGCATCCGGCAGATTGGCCCGGAATCGGATCGTAGTATCCCATTGACCTTTATTTTCAATAAGTTCCAGGCTTCCTGTCTGGGCTTTCAGGCTGAGGCCCGATAAGCAGGAAATCAAGAGGATAATAAATATGATCGGCGCTTTTTTCAAATCAGTCTTTTGATAGTAGACCATTGGATGTAGTCTATTTAAAATGGCAGACTGCCGTTACGCATCTACGATATTTTACTCCAGGGTGTTTTCCCTTTTTCCTGCTTCAGCTGATGGCGTAATCCGGCTTGAGCAGGAAGTTCAAGTTCAGGATCGGAAGTTAAAATCCTTTGGGCTGACTCAACCGCTTTTAAAAGGATCTCCCGGTCCCGGACGATGTCAGCTAGTTTAAAATCCAGAACACCACTCTGCCGGGTACCCGCAATATCACCCGGTCCCCGGATTTCCATATCTTTTTCCGCAATCCGGAACCCATCCGTGGTTTCACACATGATGCGGATCCTCTCCCGGGCTTCAGCTCCCGTTTTGTTTCCCGTTACCAGAATGCAAAAACTCTGATCTGCACCTCTCCCTACCCGGCCCCGAAGCTGATGTAGCTGGGAGAGTCCAAATTTTTCAGCACTTTCAATCACCATGACCGATGCGTTGGAAATATGAACACCAACTTCAATAACCGTGGTTGCGACCATAATCTGGGTGTCTCCCGAAACAAACCTTTTCATATTAGTCTCCCGGACTGCCGGTTTCTGCCTCCCATGAACCATGCTAATATAATACGCAGGTTCCGGAAAATAGGCTTTTACGTTTTCAAAGCCTTTCATCAGATTTTCATAATCGAGCTTTTCAGATTCTTCAATAAGCGGAAAAATAATATAGGCCTGTCTTCCCTTTTTTACTTCTGCCTTAATGAAATCCATCACTTTAGGCCTGTCGTATTCATAACGCTGTACTGTTCTGACTGGTTGCCTTCCGGGAGGCAGCTCATCAATTACACTGTAATCCAGGTCGTTATAGGCTGTCATCGCCAGGGTTCGGGGTATGGGAGTGGCCGTCATTACCAGGACGTGTGGTGGCTGGCTGGCTTTTTTCCAGATCCTGGCGCGCTGGGCAACGCCAAAACGATGCTGCTCATCTATAATGGCCAGGCCGAGCCGGTGGAAAATGACCGGATCTTCCAGGATTGCATGGGTACCGATAAGGATATGGATCGATCCATTGGCCAGTTGCTCCAGAATTTTCTTCCGCGCGGCAGTTTTAACGGAGCCGGTCAGCAATACCACCTGGAGGGGCAGATCCTTTAGCAGTTCCCGGAAACTGTTAAAATGCTGATTACTAAGTATTTCAGTTGGAGCAACCAGGCAACTTTGAAAGCCGTTATCGGCTGCCAGTAAGATGGTTAACAGCGCTACCATTGTTTTTCCGCTGCCCACATCCCCCTGTAATAGCCGGTTCATCTGGTGTCCGGTAGCCGTATCCTGGCGGATTTCCCTGAGCACCCTTTTTTGGGCCCCCGTGAGCTCAAAAGGAAGCGAATTCGAGTAAAAATCATTAAAAAACCGACCCACCTGACTGAAAACGACTCCCTGCGACTGTTTATGACGAAGGGTTTTGATCATTCCCGTTCTTACCTGATTCACAAACAATTCTTCAAATTTGAGTCTGTAGAGGGCCTGCTGGTAGGCCTGGGGAGATACCGGAAAATGGATTGACTGAAAGGCCTGGTAACGGGAAATCAGTCCGTTTTTTTGGCAGGTCTCCGCAGGAATATTTTCAGGCAGGTCTCTTTCTTTGAGCTGGGACAGTAGTTGCTGGGTAAGCCTGGCGAGTTGTCTGCCACCGAGGGAACGGGCTTTCAATTTCTCTGTGCTCGGATAAATTGGCTGCAAGCCGGCACCATCCGGTTTCATTTCATCCATCCTTTCCATTTCCGGATGGGTGATCTGGGCCTCTCCGTTGTAAAAACCAACTCTTCCAAATGCCAGGTACCTGAAACCGGGCAGCAGGTTTTTTTCCATCCATGAAATTCCCTGAAACCAAACCAGCTGAAGGGTTCCGGAAGCATCTTTCAGGGTGGCAACCAGCCTTTTTCCTTTTCCGGAGCCCAGAATATTAAGATTCCCGAGCCAACCTCCAACCTGGATGAAATCAGTATCCGGCCGAATATCTGAAATCGGCGAAACCTGGGATTTATCAAGGTGCCGGTAAGGAAATAGTTCCAGCAGGTCCCGGAAGGTATCAATTCCCAGCTCTTTTCGTAAAATGATCGCCCTTTGGGGACCAACACCCTTCAGGTACTCGATCGGGCTCGCTAATATCTCCGGGGAAATCCTGTTCATGAAGGAAATCAAATTTAAATGAATTCTGTATTACCGGTTCAACTGCATCTTGCCTACAAACGATATTGGTTGTATCTTGACCCCAGTTTCCCCCAATGAAATATTATATAAAACTCTTAAGACCAAAGGACTGGGCTAAAAACCTGTTTATGTTTGTACCGGCTTTTTTTGCGGTACATTTTTTTGACCCCTCCCGTATACCACAAATTATCGAAGGGTTTATCGCATTTTGTTTTTTTGCTTCGAGCATTTATATCATCAACGATTACCGGGATATTGAAGACGACCGAAAGCATCCGGTAAAGAAGAACAGGCCCCTGGCCTCAGGAAAGGTGTCCAAGCCCGCAGCTGTCGTGATCTGTATTGTTTTGCTGCTCACCGGAATCGTACTCGGTTTTCTGGCAGATCCCAGCCTTTTGTTTTTATTCATCCTTGGCCTGTATTTTATTTTCAACCTGGCTTATTCTTTCGGACTAAAAAATATTGCCATCCTGGATATCCTGATTTTGTCTGCAGGTTTCGTATTACGGGTAAAAGGCGGAGCGGTGATATCCAAAGTGGATACTTCGGAATGGCTGATCATCATGACCTATCTGATTTCGCTTTTTATGGCTATTGCAAAAAGGAGGGATGACCTGCTGCTTAAATCCAGCACGGGTGCCGAGATGCGTAAATCGATGAGCGGTTATAACATGGATTTCCTGAACACCATGCTCGGTCTCTCCTGTGCAATCATCATTGTTGCTTATATCAATTATACAGTTTCACCGGCAACTATCCAGCGATTGAATACTGGCAGACTTTATTATTCCTCCCTTTTTGTAATTGCCGGCCTGATGCGGTACCTTCAGATCACATTTGTATTAAAAAAATCCGGCTCCCCGACAGAGATCCTATACAAAGACTTCTTCATACAGATTACGCTTGTTCTATGGGTTATCAGCATTTATGTGATTTTATATTTACGTGACGTAACCATATTTAAATGAAGAAGCAGATCGCCAACTGGGGAAATTATCCCGTTATAGAATCCAACGAAGAATATTTTAGTTTTCCGGAACAACTGCAGGAGTTGCTTTCCCGGGATGCATCTTTTATCCCCCGTGGTAATGGCCGTTGTTACGGTGATGCATCGCTGGCCCAAACCACTATTTCCACTTTGAAATTCGACAAGATTCTTTCTTTCGACAGAAATACCGGTGTATTTGAATGTCAGAGTGGTTTAACCCTGGACCAGATACTGGAAGTAATTGTTCCTGCAGGATGGTTTCTTCCGGTTACACCTGGTACCAAATTCATTACCGTAGGCGGCGCGGTGGCCAGTGATGTACATGGAAAGAATCATCATATCGACGGTTCCTTTTCGAATCATGTTCTTGAAATGGAAATCGTGCTGGCTTCGAAAGAATACATCGTATGCAGTCCGCAGATTCATCCCGATTTATTCGAAGCCACCTGCGGAGGTATGGGATTAACCGGTATCATTAGCCGGGTAAAATTTCAGTTGAAAAAAATCGGGACTTCATTTATCCGTCAGAAGCAGGTGAAAGCCTCTAATCTGGAGGAATTGATTCGGCTTTTCGATGAATATAACCACTATACTTATTCTGTTGCCTGGATCGACTGCCTGAAAAAAGGAAAGGACTTCGGAAGAAGTATCCTGATGCTGGGTGAACATGCGTTACCGGAGGACCTGAATGAAAAACAAAAACAGAACCCCCTGCAGCTGCCCAGGAAAAAACAGATTAATTTTCCGTTTAACCTGCCTTCCTGGGTGTTGAATTCATTTACCGTTAAGGCTTTCAATTTTCTTTTTTACAGGAAGAATTTTAAAAGAGAAATCAACAATGTCGTCGGTTACGAACCCTTTTTTTATCCGCTCGATGCCATACTGCACTGGAACCGCGGATATGGGAAAAACGGATTTGTACAATACCAGTTTGTTCTTCCACTGGACGCCAAGAAAGGGCTGATTGAAATCCTGAACGCTATCAGTGATAAGGGGCTTGGTTCTTTCCTCGCTGTACTGAAAGTATTCGGGAAGCAGGAGAGCATCATATCATTTCCAAGGGAAGGATATACTCTTGCCCTGGATTTTCCGGTAAAAGCAGGACTTCTTGAATTTCTGGATGAGCTGGATCAGATCGTTCTTCGTTACGGGGGACGTTTATATATGTCAAAAGATGCCCGCATGAAACCTGAAATTCTCCGCCGGGGTTATCCCGGGCTGGAAAGATTCAAGGAGATAGTCAGAAGGTATAATCCGGATGGAAAGATCCATTCCATCCAGTCAGATAGGTTATTTTTAACAACGAACTGAATTCCATGGCTACAGTATTAATCCTTGGCGCCACCTCAGATATAGGTGCGGCTATTGCAAAGAAATTTGCGTCGCATAAATTTGATATCCAGCTGGCCGCCAGGAATCCGGAACCCCTGAAACCTCTGGAATCGGATATTCATATCCGTTATGGTGTTGCCTGCAGCTCATTTGCATTCGATGCCCTCCGGTATGATACCCATTCTCCTTTTTTTGAATCGCTGCCCGTTAAACCGGATATCAGTATATGTGTTTTTGGGATTCTCGATGACGAAGAAGAAGCTTTTGAAGACTGGCATCTTTCGGAAAGGATGATCAACACCAATTTCACAGGTGCTGTTTCCATACTGAATATTATCGCCAGGTACTATATCAGCCGTCACGAAGGCACCATAATCGGTATAAGTTCGGTTGCCGGTGACCGGGGCCGTGCAAGCAAGTTGATCTATGCAAGTGCCAAGGCCGCGTTTACAACTTACTTATCCGGATTGAGGAACAAATGTTTCAAGGAAAAGGTACATGTAATGACCGTGCAACCCGGCTTTGTATATACTAAAATGACAGAGAACCAGAAATTGCCAGCAACCCTTACCTCTACTCCCGGTCAGGTGGCCGATATTATTTATTCATCCTTTCTCAAGAAAAAGAATATCGTTTATGTAAAGTGGTTTTGGAGATATATCATGCTGATTATTCAGAATATTCCTGAATTCCAATTTAAAAAGATGAAGTTGTGAGCGGAAGGAAGATTGCTTTTTTTGATTTCGACGGAACGATTACCACAAAAGACAGTTTGCTGGAGATTATCAAATTTCAAAAAGGGGAACCCGCTTTTTATACTGGGTTATTTTTTCAGCTCCCTTGGCTCATCGCATTTAAAATAAAGATTATACCGAATGATACTGCAAAGCAGAAAATGCTTACTTATTTTTTTGGTGGCATGTCTGAATCCGCTTTTCAGTCTGCCAGTGATCAGTTTGCAGAAAAAAAAATTCCCGCCCTGATCCGGCCGGATGCGCTACTGGAAATCAAGCGGCTCCGGGATCAGCGTTTTGACATTGTTGTGGTAACCGCTTCCGCCGGAAACTGGGTGAAGCCATGGACAAACAGCCTCGGGATCCATTTAATCTCTACCCGGCTGGAAGTGAAACAGGGAAAGATCACCGGCAGAATTGAAGGAAAAAACTGCCATGGCGAGGAAAAAGTAATTCGCATAAGGGAAGAATTCAATCTTTCTGACTATCAGGACATATATGCCTATGGGGATTCCCCGGGCGATAGACCTATGATGGGGCTGGCGACTAATTCTTTTTATAAACCATTCAGAAATTCATGAATTTTATTTTTGCCCTGGTACATATTTTAAGCTGGGCAGTCTTTATTTATCTCGCCTTCAGCGCCCTGTACCTTTTTCTGATCGGGCTTAGTGGCCGTATCCTCAGAAAAAAAAAATATAAAGACGCGGAAGAAAAATCCAGGATCGCGGTGCTCATCCCATGCTTTCGGGAAGATATGATCATCGTGGATACGGCCAGGCAGGCCAGGGAACATGACTATCCGCGGGACCGGTTTTCGGTAACCGTAATTGCAGATAAATTAAAAACGGAAACTGTAGAAGCACTCCGGAAAATCCCGGTAGATGTTCTGGTAGTGGATCTGAATATGAAATCAAGGTCCCTCCATGCGGCAATGGAAACTGAGGTGGTGACCAATACAGATATCATCATGATCCTGGATGCGGATAATATTATGGGGAAGGGTTGCCTCGAAAAAGTAAACGCTGCTTTTCGTTCCGGGTTCCTGGCGATACAATGTCACCGCACGGCAAAAAATAAAAACACACCGGTTGCGCTGCTGGACGCGATGAGCGAAGAAATCAATATCAATCTTTTCCGACGCGGTCCATCATTGGCCGGATTGTCTGCTGCGCCGATCGGATCCGGTATGGCCTTTCAGACCCAGGTGATCCGGGAGATCTGTTCCTCACCACAAATCCTGGAAAACCCGGGGGAGGATCGGGAAATCGATATGCAGCTCATGTGCCGAAAAATAAAAATGGAATTTATTGACGATGCAATGGTGTATGATGAAAAAGTGGCCAGTGCAGGGGTATTCGAGAAGCAGCGGGTACGCTGGCTCGAAGCCCAGGTAAATCATGTGAAGCGTTTTTTTGATGCGGATATGAAAAATGCTCCCAGAACATTTCTTTATTACAATAAATTTCTTCAAAACTTATTATTGCCCCGTGTACTTACCCTGGTTTTGTTCTGTTTATTGCTGGGGGTACTGGCAATTCAATATGTATTTCACTGGCCATTGCTGGAACCCGCCCCCTGGCTTTGGATAACGGTGATGGGTCTGTATTGCCTGACCCTGCTCATTTCCATTCCCGGAAACTTTTACAATTGGCAAACCATCCTTGCATTGGGTCAGGTTCCCCGGCTGATGTTGTCTATGATACGGGCCATGCTGCAAATGAAAAAAAAGAGAACAGAATTTCTGCATACCCCCAAGTCATTTACGGGAGAGAGGAAAGTGTGAGAGTGTGAGAGTGTGAGAGTGTGAGAATGAAAATACGTTTTATATTTTTCACTCTCACACTCTCACACTCTCACACTAAATTACGCTCTTACTATTATGGATTAGGTTGTACCCTATGCCCCTAAGGAACCAGTGCAACTCGGGCCACTGACCTTTAATCATGTAAGTAAAAACTGCTTTAGGCATAGTTATAAATATGAAGAACAGCGTGAACAGTATCTTTTGAATGGCATTGTTATTCCTGCGCATGTACAATATCCGATTCCGGGTATGATAATAAACTTTCATTGGATTTTCTTTACCCACAGACATCGATTCTTTATGGTAGATGATGGCTTCCGATTCGTACCAAATCATGTAACCTGCTTTCCGGATCCTGGCTGACCAGTCCCATTCTTCATAATACAGGAAAAACTTTTCCGGAAACATACCCGTTTTGCGGATTACTTCTTTTTTTACCATCATTGCACATCCATGTGCACCATATGTAGGTCCGGAAACATCATATTGCCCATGATCTTCCTCCAGATCTCCGACAGTAGAGGTTCTTCCGGTTATCGGATTCATTGGACGAAAGCCGGCATACTGGATGATTCTCCGGTCGGAAAAATATTTGATCTTGGGGCTAACGACGCCAATGGCAGGATTTGCAGAAAAGGGCAGAATCAGTTTGTCTATAATATCAGGGGTTAACTCGGTATCATTGTTCACAATAAAAATAAAATCGCCCTTTGCCTGCTGCATGCCCCAGTTATTGCCACCGGCAAAGCCCAGATTGGTTTTACTCTCCAGCAGACTTGTGTGCGGATAATCAGCGGGATTGAAAATGGTTGCGGGGTTCACCGTTGATGCCATATCGCAAACCAGTACTTCGAATCTGGGATAGCGAAGGTTCTTGACAGATTCCAGGAATTCAGCTGTTACGGCACCCTGATTATAATTCAGGGTTATGATGGAAACCAACGGATGATTTCCGCTTTCATCAGATGAATTCATTTTGGAAGGTAATATCTAAAACTGACTCCAGGATGTTAGGCACTTGATTTTTGAATAAGTGCAGAGGGTGTATTTGCCATGATCCATAGATCATAGATGAAATTATACTTATTCGCGTAATCAATATCCAGGTTAATTCTTTCTTCCACCGACATGTCCTCCCGGCCCCTTTTCTTGATCTGCCAGAGACCCGTAATTCCTGCAGGAGCCAGAAAACGCTGGGCACACTGGTCAGTAGTAAGGGTTGCTGCCTCATACAGGGGTAAGGGACGATTTCCTACCAGGGACATATCACCCAATAAAACATTCAATAACTGGGGGAGTTCATCCAAACTGGTATTCCGAAGGAAAATGCCCACTTTGGTGATTCTCGGGTCGTTGTTAATTTTAAAAAAAGAAGGGCCCTTTAATTCTGAACCCGCGGCGTATTGATTCAGGTGGGAAAATTCCTGGATGCGCAGGTCGGCACCAGTAAACATAGTCCTGAATTTAAAGAAATCGAAAATCTTATATCCACGGCCAGCTCTTTTTGATACATAAAAAATAGATCCTTTTGATTCCGCCCGGATTGCCACAGCAATAAACAGGAACAAAGGACTTAAGAGACATAAAGCGGTTGCCGAAACCAGTATATCGAAACTGCGCTTCAAAATACCATGAATATTTACCGGCGGCAGGATCTGTGCCTCATCTTCTTTAAGCGTCGTGTTCATTTCCACCGCTTTAGACTTGACCTTATTCAGAAAGCGTACCTTACTGATAAGGGTGCCTTCTTCAGCAGTATCGAGCTTTAAGATATCATCAGCGAGCATATGCTTTTTATACAAACCCATCTCCATGTCGCAAAGCTCTGCCGAATCCATGATGAACGGGATAACTGAAAAAGCAGATTTGCTGTTTAAAAACTGCACAAAACTTTTAATGGCAGTGAAATCAAAGCTGGATTCGCAAAAGATCACTTCCGGTAGAATGTTTTTCTCCTGCTCAATAGAACGCAGCAGTTCAGCACGCGCGTTGGCGATGCTGTCAGAAGCATAACCCCTCTTAAATAATTTCACCAGTTTTTCGATATTGGCAGGGTTTTTGCCGATATAGTAGAATCCGCTGTGAAAAACTGTAGTGCTTGCAGAAATCTCCTTTGCAGGTATGCTGTACCGTACAAAAGCTTTTCCTCTGTAAGTTGATTTGGGTAAAAAAGTAAAATCCATAGTTCAGGTTTAATTTTCAAGGTATACGGCAGCAATGATTAAACAGCTTTCATCGGGTAATAGGTATCGAGCTTCTTATTCTCTATCAATTGTTGTACCTCGTTAACCAGATCAACCGGGTTAAAAGGCTTCATAAAAAAATTCTGCACCTGGTATTCTGTACATTTCTCCTCAGTTTCTTCCGCACTTAATCCGGATAAAACCATCACCGGAATATTTTTATAGATTCCACTTGATGAAAGTTGCTGGATCAGTTCCCAGTTTTCCAGATCAGGTAATTGCGGATCAGCAATTATCAGATGGGGAAAGTTTCTTTTAGACAACCAGTGCATTGCAGAACAACCATCCGGAACGGTAATAACCTGATAAGATTTTCCAAGAACAGTTTGAAGCAAAAAGCGGATTGCCTTACTATCATCAACAGCTAAAATTTGTTTTTTCATGGGCAGAAGTCATTTTTTAATCAGACTCTGTTCCTCAGTAGGTTGGGATTTTTTGTTTGGTTAACAAACGGTATTGGCATCTAAGGACAAAACCTTACATATGGCCAGGCAATCTATATTCAAAAGAAAAAATGCAATCGTGGGGATTTCACGGATGGATGACCAGTGTTAGTCTACCTGAATTAGGATTGGGGGTTTCAGAGGTATTGAACCGGATGTTCGAATTTCTACGATAAAAGTAAGTGTTTTTTCGTAAGATCCAAATTTTGCTTGCCCTTTTTTTGTATAGCACATATTATTAAATTTTAAACTTTGGGGGCCTTAAGGATGGGCGTGCCGGGCTGCTTTTTCCCATACAGCCGTCTGCTTTTTACGGATAAACCGAAAGAATCCCAGGTAAACGGAAAGATTCATAAACAGAAAATAATAGGGTATGTAAAGAATTTTCCATTTTAAGTTACGGGCGGCCATGAGCCAGCCGGTCCAGGCAAGGGTATAAAATACCATCTGGAAGAGGAAAACTACCTCGTATATACGCGTTGTACCCCGATATACGAGGATGGCGTTTGTTGCGAAGCAGATAAACAGGCAAAGGGGGCACAAGGTCCATCTCAGAACCCGGTGGGATATGAACTGAAAGGAGAGTACCGGGTACCGGAACAGGTTAAAAAGGCCTTTCAGAATTACCATTGCCTGGAAAGCACCGGCAGCTATCCTGATTTTTCTTTTCTGTTCCTCCAGCATGGAAGCCGATGCAGTTTCCACAGCAAATGCCCTGGGTTCATAACGGATAACAAAGCCCTGCATGCAAATCTGCAGGGACTGAACGAAATCTTCGATGATGGTATCTTCTGCAGCTTCATGGAACAAATCCGTTTTCACTGAAAACAACTCCCCCGCTGCACCTACAACAGAGTAGAAATCGGAGTCGAGCTTTTTAAGAAAAGACTCATATTTCCAATAAATGCCTTCCCCGGCACCTGCTGCCTTGTCTTTCTTGCGTGTAATGATTTTTTTCTCCCCCGCCACCCCGCCTACACCAGGATCTGCATAGTGTTTCACGATTTCGCGGACACTTACTGCATTTAGAAGGGTGTTGGCATCCGAAAAAATGACATACGGTGTCTGGACATGTTTTATGGCCCTGTTCATTGCAGCCACTTTTCCCTTTCTCTCTGGTTCGTGAAGCAAGAGGATTTGCGGGTGCTGCCGAATGATTTCGGAGGTACCATCATTAGAACCGTCTGTGATGAAAATCCAACGGAGTTTACCCCGGGGATAGTCAATTTCAAGGCTGTTTTTGATTTTACGTTCAATGAAATCCTCTTCATTGTAGGCAGAGACTACCAGGGAAACCTCAGGCTCGAAATCCCCAGCCAGAGGCGTGGGAAATCTTCGGGAAAACAGATGTTTAATTTTTAATAACAGGTAAAGGAGGATACCGTACCCGATATAACTATAAAAAACAACCAGTATACTGAACAGGAAAAAAAACTTTACCATCATCAAAATTTGGTAGGCCGCTAATTTAGATATTGGCGGGTAAAGCTTTCTAATAAATTTCAAATTATAGAATTTATTATTATTTTTGACCCGGTACCATGCTATAAGTGACTGATTATCCGATTTCAATAACAGAATCCTTTAGCTCCGGAGATGGGTTTCCTGCTTATTATAAGAGCTAATTCTCAACAGGAGATTTCCAATAGTCCATTATTTTTCCTGCTCATCCATTATCCTTGGAAGGACCGGTGTTGTGTCTTTTTAAAACGAATAAAAAATCTTACCCATGCATATTATTTATCTCTTAAAGGTATTGGTCAGGCGAAAATGGACCATTATGTTCTGTCTGGTCCTGGGGATAGTGGGCGGACTTTTATTCAGGCTGGCCAAACCCCGGGAGTTTGTATCCACAGCCCAGTACTCGACCGGTTTTTCACAGACTCAGAAGGTAAGCCTGCAGCTGACTGAAATTTTCGATGTTAACCAGATTGATTTCAGAATAAACAATGTAATTGAAACATTCAAATCGCCAATTGTTCTGGCGATGACTGCCTACGACCTCCTGCTACACGATCTGGATAATGAACACCCCTTTCGTTATTTGTCAGCAAAAGAAAAAGCGGATTCCTCCTATAGAAAAGCAGATATTCCAAAAGCAAAGTCAATTTTAAGTGAGAAACTCAGTACGGGAAAATTGCTGACCACTTATGATCCCCAGGATAAAATGGTCCGGGATCTTCTTGGATTATATGGCTATGATGAAGACAATATTCTGGGTAGTCTCACGGTAACCAATGTGCCCAAAACAGATTATATCAATGTTTCTTTCAGTTCCGAAAATCCTGAACTTTCGGCATATGTTTCTAACCAGATTGGTGTCAAGTTTAAAGAGTTTTATAGTTCGCTCACCTCTACCAATACCAAAGAGTCATTGTATAAGCTGGATAGCCTCAGGGAAAGTAAACGGCGTGAAGTGGATACCCTCCGCTTCAGGCTTCAGAAATTCCGGGAACATATCGGGACACCCAATACCGGGGATGCTGCTACGGCAGCCATGAGCGGACTCCAGGAATTAACATCCCAGCAAACGGCCCAACAGGCAAATCTGAATGATTATAAACAAAGGCTGTCCAGCGTTATTGATCAACTGAGGGAACTCAATTCCAATTCACCCAATTCTACTACTCCACTTCCTTCTAATCACGGAGATGAAATACTGCAACTTCGAAAAACAAACGAAGACCTGGCGGCGAAGCTGGCTTTAAAAGGCGGAATTGATGCCAATCTTCAGAGACAAATAGATGACAACACAAATAAAATTAACCAGCTCAACCGGGGAACCAGCGCGCAGCAGGGTATCAATGGTGCCAGATCGGAAGAACGCCGACAACAGCTGATCAAGGATAAGCTTGACCTGCAGAGTGCGATTGCATCGACGACGGATAATATTGAGTTGTATAAGTCGCGAGTGGAACAATTCAGGAAAATAGCATTTTCCGGGGGGGGCCAGGAAGTAATTGCAAATGCATACCTGAACGATCTGACGATAGCCCAGCATGATCTGGAAAAATATAACAGCAGTATATTCGCGTCACAGGATATTGATGTTTCTCCGGATTTCAACTTCAAGCAGATTTTACGCGGCCAGCCTGCTATAAAACCTGAGCCGGCCAAGGGGCTTTTTATTATTTCCATTGCAGGTTTATCCATGTTCTTCCTGGCAATCCTGTTTATTATTATTCTGGAGTTGCTTGATTTTTCATTGCGCACACCCTCGATTTTTAAAAAAGAAACGCAGCTGAATGTTTTATCCACTGTAGGTCAAATCCAGTTGGACAAAAGGTCGCTCAATGAATATTTTGATTTTACGTTATTACCGGAACGGGACGAGGAGGCTATTACTTATATAGAAAGCCAGCGTAAACTCCGGTTTGAAATTGAACGAAGCGGAAAGAGGATAATACTCTTTACCAGTACGAAACCGCAGGAAGGTAAAACGGTGATGATGGAATCCGTGGCACACACATTTAGCCTGAGTAAGAAAAAAGTATTACTTATCGATGTGAATTTCGGCAACAATTCCCTTACCCGTGATTTTTCTGCCAGGCCAACTCTTATCTCCTTTAATTTAGATGAGGGAGAAAGCATAGGGAAAGTACTGGATATTACCAGCCCAACCAATATTCCCAATGTCGACGTGATCGGCTGCGATGAAGGCAACTTTTCACCCTCGGAAATCCTTTCTGAAAATAACCTGTTGAAGCATCTGGAAAAACTCAAACAAGTTTATGATTTTATCCTGATAGAGGGTCCTGCGCTGAATACACATGCCGACAGCAAGGAAATATTGGATTATGCAGAAGGTGTCGTATTAGTATTTTCAGCCAGAAATACTGTGCAGGAATCGGACAGGGAATCTATTGCTTATCTGAAAAGTAACAGGGGTAAACTTATAGGAGCCGTGCTGAACAATTTTGATGACCAGAACCAGGATCTTTGATCCTGCCAAAACAATGATGTGCATCGATTTATAAAAAACAGGGATATCGTTTTGTTCAGTTTCCAGCCATGGAATTCCGACATCGCCTTTAATTTCAAAGATATGGCGTATGAACTTGCCCGTTATAACCGGGTATTGTTCATTGACCGGGCGAGTGACAGAAATACAGCGCTGAAAAGAATGCTTTCCGGTAAACCGGCAGACCGGGAAAATCAGCCTTACCTGGAACTCATTCAGGAAAATTTTTGGGTACTTCATCCAAAATCGATTCTCGAATCCGGTAACTGGTCTCCGAATTATGCACTCTTTGATTTCTTTAACCGGATCAATAACAAACGGCTTTCAGCGGAAATTAAACGAACTATGCGAGAGCTTGGTTTAAATAATTGTCTGTTGATCAATGACAATGATTTTTACCGCGGGTTGTATCTGAAATCCCTGCTTCCGGTAAGAGAATACATATTTTATATCCGGGATTATTTGACCATTCAGCCCTTTTTTGAAAAATTTGGACCCCGCTGCGAAATGGAAGTGATCCAGAGGGCTGATCTTATCGTAGCTAATTCGGCTTACCTCGCGAATTATGCCAGTCAATGGAATCCCAAAAGTGTGGACATTGGTCAGGGTTGTAACCTCGGAGATTTTATTGCGGCGGACCTTCCGGAACCCTCAGATATGACGGAAATCCCAGGACCGGTTATAGGTTATTGCGGAGCCATAACCTCTATGCGGCTGGACGAAGAACTGCTCATTCACATTGCCGCCTCGCTTCCTGAAATGAGTCTGGTACTGGTAGGTCCTGCAGACGAGAAATTTCAGAAAAGCAAACTGCACGACTTTAAAAATGTTTATTTTCTTGGCGGTAAAAAGCCTGGACAAACTGCGGCATATATCCGTCATTTTACAGTATGTATTAATCCCCAGCTGGTAAACCTTCTGACCATTGGTAATTATCCGAGAAAAATTGACGAGTACCTGGCATCAGGTAAACCTGTGGTAGCTACCTCAACCGCAGCTATGGAAATGTTTCGGGAGCATACCCGGCTTTGCACATCAAAAGAAGAATATATTACGAATATCCGGCAGCTGGTCCGGGAGCCGGAATGGAACACTGAGGAAATAAAAAATAAACGCAGACAATTTGCTTTGGGTCATTCCTGGGAAAATTCCGTAGGAATGATGGGCGACGCGTTTAGTGCACTGGAGAAGAACAACAAACTTGTTGAAATATGAATCTGAACGATAATAAAAAAAAAGAAATGAATGAGGTTGTAACCATGTTATCCCTTTTTCTTTTCCTGGTGTTCATTTTTGTAAAATTTATGTACTTCTGATTATATGGGGAATGAGATAAACACCAGACGGTTTTCGTTCAGGCAAAGCCTGAAATATCATTTCATCGAGAAAAAAATGAATACTTTTTTGGGGTATTTTTTTTTAGCGGTGTTTGCAATGGCTGTCACCTATGGAATAGCCCTGATTGACTATAAAATTGGTTTATTGGTGATTGCACTCTGCCTCGGGATAATCATATTCCTGCTTATCATGAGGTGGCCATATTTTGGGTTTTATTTTACAATCGTTTTTGCTTCCATAAATGTCACCGTTGACCGGATAACTATGGTATCAGTCCCTTCGGGAAACCTGGTGGAAATTTTCACCTATCTCGTTTTGTTGAGTATTTTGCTGAAGTACGATTTAAAAAAGAATATCAATGTAAGGTTTTACGCAAACCCGATCACGGTTTGCATTTACTTCATGTTTGCTTATTATATAGTTGAATTTTTCAATCCTGAAATGTTCAGCCGGGTTGGATGGTTAAGTTTTTTCAGAAGGCAGTTCAGCTATTTCGTTTTCTATTATATGTGTTATTGCCTGCTGGACACCAGAAAAAGGATTGTATTTTTCATTAGGTTTATAATCGTGCTGACCTCTGTTTTGGCCTTGTATGCCTGTAAACAACAGATGTTCGGATATGCCGGATTTGAATTGAGGTGGATTGGCACCGGTAACGGGTATGCGCTTCTTTTACAGGGAGGTTTATTGAGGAAATTTTCAGTTTTTTCTGATCCGGCTACTTCAGGCATTCTGTTTGCCAGCATTTCATTGTTATGCATTATTTTACTCTTCAGGACTAATAGTAAAAATGAAAGGTACTGGCTGGGGGCGGCAGCGATGGTAAACCTGATGGGGTATAGTTTTTCCGGAACCCGAACTGCTACGCTTATGCTAATTGCCGGGATTGTCTTCTATTGCGTATCTGCTATTTTTGAGCGGCGAACCCTGATCTTCCTCATATATTCAACTCTCACATTCCTTATACTTATGGTTATGCCTTACCAGAATGCGGTAACTGCCCGTATACGTTCAACTTTTGAAGGCACTAAAGACAGGTCAGCCGCAATACGTGATTACGATCGTAAGGAAGTTCAACCTTACATTCAGGCTCATCCGCTGGGCGGCGGTATCTTTACTTCAGGAGGGGAAGGAAATAAATATAATGTCGGACACTATCTTGAACTTCTTCAGGCGGACAGCGGATATATGAAAAATGTAGCCGAACAGGGTCCTATCGGCTTATTTTTTCTGCTTGCTTTCTATTTTGTCGCTATGCGTGTGGGTTTTAGAAGCTTTTACAGAGTTAATGACCCGGAAATACGCACTTATTATATAGGTTTGCTCGTTATGATATTTTCTCTGATTGTAGCACAATACTCCCAAATGGCGATATCGCAGTATCCGGTGGTTCTTTATTTTTATGCAACTATGATTATTTTTATCAAACTTGCCGATTTCGATGTTAAGGTTCAAGCTGAAAACTCAAAACAAATCTGATATCATGCGATATTTATTTTTTAATGCTTTTTTGCTTCTTTCCCTGGCAGCAGGGGCACAAACAGTAAAGAAAAGTTTTCATTCTGATACTATCCGTATAACGGATATACGTGAAAAACTGGTGCAGCTGGCCATTCAGGGACCATCATATGAAATTCTGGATCATTCGTCCCAGGCAGCCTTATACAACATTAAAATTGCAAAATCTGCCTATCTGGGGCTTTTTGCCGCTCAGGCCAACGTGAATGAATGGACGATTTTCGGTGCCCCCCAACAAAATGGTACAGCAATACCCTATTACTATCCCAAGTATAATTTTTCGCTGAATGTGCCGTTTGATATTTTCACCCGAACCACGAACAATGTGAAAATCGCCAAAGAGAATTATATGATTACAACGGCTGCAAAAAATCAGAGGTTCAGGGAAGTGAAAGCGGATATTCTCACCAAATATGAAAATTATCTGCTCGCCAAACAACTTGTTGAATTGCAGGGTAAGACAACACAAGGCAGGTATGCCACTCTAAAAAGGGCGGAAAGTGATTTTGGAGAAAATCTCATTAAACTGGATGAGGTGGAAAAAGCACAGGAGAGTTATATCAGCGAACAGGTGAAGAGCCTGAGCCTGCAACGGGACCTTAACATTACAAAAATCGAAATTCAGAAGGTAATCGGAATTAGAATTGAGGATGTTGAAAAGGGGTTTGCCAAATAAATCAGGCATAGAAACCTTCCCAGCCTGATATACAGGGAGGGTAGGGAGATTGTTTTTCAAATGACTGATAATCAATCGGATGAATTGGGTTCTGAGTCCGGGTTTGGAGCGGAAACCGGCGACTGTCATATCAAAACACTGAAAAGTTCCCTTTTTGTAGCTTTGGGCTAATTTTGGTATATTGTAGGGTTCCATTAGTCAATATTCCTGAACCAATTTATATGAGGTTTTTTTACCTGGTTCTGTTTATGGTGTTTCTTCTAACGGCGGGGGTTAAAGCCCAGAGCCGGGTGGCTGGCTTTCCGGATATCGGATCCACTGCTACCGTGCGATTTTACCCTAATCCGGCAAGTTCATATATCACATTTGAAGATTTTTTCAGGAAATACGATAAAAACTATAATATCCAGGTATTCAATTTTCTCGGCAAGAAAGTAGCGGAATTTAACCTGGGTGACCCCAAAAATATCCTAAATCTATCTGATTTCTTTCGCGGTATTTATGTTTTCCAGCTTAAGGACGCCAGCGGAAAAATTGTCGAAAGCGGAAAGTTTCAGGTGAATAAATAAGTTGCTACTGTCTGGCCAACCCGCGTTTTAATCAGACACCTCTACAATCAGAAATTTCAGATAATGGGTATTCTCCAAACCCCAGGCAATCGGATGATCCGGGGACTGACTCTGATATGCAACCTGTCTTAGTTTTTTCCCCGCATCCCTGGCGGCATCACGTACGGTATCTAAAAATACCTGTGGCGATACCAGGTTAGTACAGGATGAAGTAACCAGGAAGCCGCCAGAATGCAATAATTTCATTCCCCGCAAATTGATTTCTTTATAACCACTGATCGCTTTACCGATATTTTCACGGCTTTTGGTAAATGCGGGCGGATCCAGCATTACCACATCATATTTTTTAGACTCACGGCTCCATTTTTTTAAAACATCAAATGCATTCACCGCTTCAAACCTGACTTTTTCATCCAGGTTGTTCAGTTTTGCATTTCGCTGTGCCTGCGCAACAGCATTCTCTGAAATGTCCAGGCCCAGTACAGATCGCGCGCCGTAATGTCCGGCATGTATTTCGAAACTACCAGTATAACAGAAAGCACCAAGCACATCGGCATCTTTTACTATGTGTTGTATTGACCTTCGGTTATCCTGCTGGTCGAGAAAATACCCCGTTTTCTGTCCGTTTTCCAGATCCACTTCAAACTGAATCCCATTTTCCCGGATAATTATTTTAGGATCAAATGGGGTGGACAAAAATCCCTTTTGCTGGACCATTCCTTCCAGTTCCCTGACCGGAACATCGTTGCGTTCATAGATTTTAACGGTGTGAAAAATTTCCGTCAAAGAGGCCACAATAGCAGGCTTCCAGACCTCCATACCCAGAGCCAGCGTCTGGATCACAAAGTGTTCCCCAAACTTATCGATGATCAGGGCAGGCAGCCCGTCTGATTCTCCAAACACAAGACGGCAGTTCTCCGTATATCCAATTTTCTTTCTGTAATTCCAGGCGTCCTTTATCCGCCGGTAAATGAAGCGGTCATTAATTTCTTCATTTTCGTTTCTCGTCAGCAGCCGGATGGCAATTTGTGATTTTGGATTTATAAAACCTTTGCCAATGAACTTTTTATCTCCGTTAAAAACGGTAACGATATCCCCGGGCATTACAGTCTCCTCCGTTTCCGCAATCTCGTTGCCAAAAATCCAGGGATGGCCGTTCTCAATACGTAAACCGATTTTTTTCTTCAGTATTACAGGAATCATGGCCCAAAAGTAGCCAGACCGCTCGGTTCCGGAAAGACAATTTGTCTCAAAACAGCAGTTGGCAACATAATTGACAACCTTACCTTTGCCTGAATTTTCAGAATATGCAAAAAAACAAGGAAAATTTGAAAAAGGAAAACGGGTTTGAATCCGTAAGTGACGGAGAATCAACAGTTGATATCAATACCGATGATAATGTTGCCGGCACCAATCACCTGAATGAAACCCTCGAAGAAGATGACCTGATTGAGAAACTAAACGGAGATTTACAGGAACAGAAGGATAAATACCTGCGACTTCTTGCCGAATTTGACAATTATAAACGAAGAAGCGCCCGGGAAAGGATAGAATTAAGTCAGACTGCCGGCAAGGAAATTGTCGTTTCCCTGCTCGATGTGCTGGATGATTGTGACCGGGCTGAAAAACAACTATTGCAGGAGAAAGGCAATGGCGATATGAGCGGGGTGCTGCTGGTATTCAATAAACTCCGCAATATCCTTCAGAACCGCGGGCTCAAAGCCATGGAAAGCGTGCATACGGATTTTGATGTTGAAAAACACGAAGCGATCAGCGAAGTTCCGGCACCTGAACCGGGTCTCGCAGGTAAAGTGGTGGCGGAAGTAACTAAAGGCTATTATTTAAACGATAAAATTATCCGCTTCGCGAAAGTGATTGTGGGAAAATGAATACTATCTGAATGAAAAGGGACTATTACGAAATTCTGGGTATCTCGAAATCTTCAACTGCAGATGAAATAAAGAAATCCTACCGCAAAGTAGCGATGCAGTATCATCCTGACCGCAATCCGGGAGATAAATCAGCAGAAGAAAAATTTAAGGAAGCAGCTGAAGCTTATGAAGTTTTAAGTAACAGCGATAAGCGGGCACAATACGATCGTTTTGGCCATGCGGCTACCAGTAACGGAAGGGGAGGCTTTAATGGCGGTGGCGGCATGAATATGGACGATATCTTCAGTCAGTTTGGAGATGTTTTCGGGGATGATATTTTCGGAAGCTTTTTCGGAGGCCGCCGGGGAGGCGGTGGAAGTTCCCGGTCCCACGGGATTCGTGGTTCCAACCTTCGTATAAAAATCAAACTCACCTACGAGGAAATTGCTAAAGGAGTAAATAAAAATGTTAAAGTAAAAAAACATATCACCTGTGCAACATGTCATGGGAGCGGAGCCAGGGACAAGGGTAGTGTACAGACCTGTGGCACCTGTGGGGGCAGCGGACAAGTAAGAAGGGTCAGTAATACCTTTCTCGGACAAATGCAAACTGTAACCACCTGCCCAACCTGTAATGGAGAAGGATCTACCATAACTTCCAAATGTGTGGCCTGTAAAGGTGAGGGAAGGGTTTTTGGAGAAGAGGTAGTTAGTATTGATATTCCGGCGGGTGTTCAGGAGGGAATGCAGTTAAGTGTTTCCGGTAAGGGAAATGCAGGAGAAAGAGGCGGTCCTGCCGGAGACCTGATTATTTTAATTGAAGAAGAAGCTCATCCCGAATTGCAACGGGACGGGCTGAATGTTGCTTTCGATTTGCACATCTCATTTACAGATGCTGTTTTTGGTACCCAGGTAGAAGTGCCAACTATTGACGGAAAAGCCAAAATCCGGATTCCGGTAGGAACGCAAAGCGGAAAAATTTTCCGTTTGAAGGGTAAAGGATTTCCTTCTGTGAATTCTTATGAAAAAGGGGACCAGCTGATTCACGTAAACGTCTGGACTCCACAACAGGTATCAGCAGAAGAAAAGGCAATTCTGGAAAAACTGGGCGACTCCCCTAATTTTCAACCCAGACCGGATAAAAATGAAAAAAGCTTTTTTGATAAAGTAAAGGAAATGTTCTCATAGCCTTAGAGGCAAAGCATAGGGTGATCAAAAATTTAAAAGGCCTCCAGGTTTCCCGGGAGGCCTTTTAACATTAAATAAATTTTTATTCTTTGAGATCCTAAACTTGCATAACCCGGCTTAAAAGCGGGGACAGAGCATTTTATTTTTGGCTGAATTTTCGCGGTCAAGGAATCCGGTATAAGAAATTGAGAGTTCAAATCCGCCCTGACCCTGGCTTACTGTATTGAGGGTTGAAATATTTACATCATAACTTATAGCCATAGACAAGGGTAACATATCCAGTTTCACGACAGGAATAAAAGCATCCCCCAAACGTAAGTAGGCTCCGATACCCAAAACATATTTCGGATCATCGGTAAATTCTCCCAGTTTATAACCATACATCAGTCCGCCAATGGTTTCCTGGGCTACACCCTGACTGGAATAATCTGCCTGAACCGTTATTTCGGACCTTTCATCAATATTAAATTTCGCACCACCAGACACCACCCATTTAGGTTGTAATTCAACGGCCGTGTTCTGATAAAATGAATTCATGGGCCTGTTTAAATGATGGTAGGCCACTCCGAAATACATGGTGTTCTGCTGGACACTGCCGAAACTGCTGTTAAAACTCACCCCCACACTTCCATCCCAGTAATGAATATCCGGGGAAGGAAAAGTTTCGCCCGTTGGAAGCGAGGGATTAAATGCAGCTCCGTTGAACTGGCTGTTCGTTGTGATTTTGGACTGGTCAATTCTTTTTTCCACATATCCGCCCATAAAACCAAAGGACAGATACATGGGATGTGTGTTGGAAAGGGATTTATTATAATTCAGTACAGGCAATACCTGGGTGGAAGTTAACCCTGCAGTGCCCGCCTTATCATATAAAATCTGCAAGCCCATAGTGAGAAAATCATCCGTGTGGCCCACGGGTAATTTATATTCTGCGTTGAATGATCCCGTTCGGTATCCATTGGTAAAACTGTTCCACTGGTCCCTGTAAACACCCTGGATGCGGTAATCACCGGTAAAAATACCGGCAAGGGCAGGATTTCTCAACAGCGGTGTTTCATAGAACTGCGAAAAATGCAGATCCTGCGAACAGACTCTGTTAATGCTGATTACAAACACAATCAGCGATAAACAAAACATTTTTATGGTACTCGGGTTTCTCATTTTTTATCTGATCAGGGTTACGTTTCCGTGATAGGGTATCAGGGTTGCATTTTCACAAAGTATCTGTATGGTATACATGTACACGTCGGAAGGTGCGGGTTTTCCATTGAAGGTTCCATCCCAAGCTTCTGATGCCGAATTCGGCGCAAAATTACTCTTCTGGAATACGATTTGTCCCCAGCGGTTATAGATGGTGATAGATGGGATTACATTCAGTCCGACTCCATTCACAATGAAATAGTCATTCACCCCGTCTCCGTTTGGTGAGAATGTATTTGGAACGAAGAAATTCGCACCAGTACAAATTACCTGGAGGCGGATAGTTGCTGTGGTTGAACATCCTCCGTCATTGATTGCGGTGAGGCTGTATTTAGTAGTCATCGTTGGGTTAGCGACGGGCGTCAGGCAATTTGTACAGCTTAAATTGTTAGCGGGTGTCCAGTTCAGGGATACAATATTGGTACTTGCTGTTGAACTGATTTGATAGGAACTTCCGACATTGATGGTCGCATCGGGAACGAGTCCAATAACCGGATTCTTGAACGCCGTAATATCTACGGATTTGGTATCTGAATAACATTTTTTATTATCCGTTCCGGTAACGGAATAGGTGATTACCGCACTTGAACCCGCACCGATCTGGCTGGAATCCGGTGTGGCAACCGGGTTGGCAATATTTGGATTATTCAGTCCGGCAGAAGGTGTCCAGGTATACTGGGCGGCACCATTAGCTTTCAGGGGTGCACTTTGTCCAATACAAACAGAATCTGTTCCGGTAGCCGTGATTGTGAATGGTGTATTCACAGTTACGTTGATTGTATCTTTTGCCGTACAACCGTTTAAACTGGTTCCGTGCACAACAAAATAAGTGCTGATGGGTGAAGTGGCAACCGGATTTGGCCCAATAAGTGTACTCAGGTTTCCATTCACCGGCGGGTCCCAATTGTAAGACGTTGCGGTTCCGGTGGCATTCAATTGGAGGGAAGATGTATCACAAATCGTGGCATCAACACCGGCATTTACCGATGGAATCGGATAGATAAATAGATGCGTGGCCGGTCCTGCTGTATCTGTCATCTTACTACAGCCCTTGGCATTTTTTGCCGTAACGTAAACCACATATTCACCTGCCTTTGGATAAGCAATTCCCGGTTGTGCTTGCCCGTTAGCCGTTTGACCGTTTCCGAAAACCCATGACCAGGTTAGAGGCTGGTTAGGATCCGGCACGTTTTCGACACCTGCATAATTCATTATACCTGGTGCGCACTGGGATAATAAACCGGTAAAACTGATATTGGGTGAAGGTACTACCTGCAGGGCTATCTTATGTGTGGCCGTACATCCGCCAAATGAGGTCAGGGACAGGGTTACGCTGTCATTACCCAGGGTGGTATAGTTATGAGAAATTAAAGAGTCGCCTGGTCCGTTAGTTGTAACGCCATCCCCGAAATCCCAACGGAAATCAGTTATTACTGTGCCATTTCCTATAGCCGAAGTGTTCGTAAAATTGACGATACCCGTATCACAAATAATAGTTTTATCTGCTGTGAAACTGGCGCTCGAAATCGCATCTATATTGATAAATGTTTTTCCTGATCTGTGAAAGCGTACAACCCGCAGCATCGGTCATAAAAACCACAGGTGTATACTGTCCCGGTATTGTATAGGTATACTGGAAAGTCGGATTTGTATTTTTTACAGAAGGGGAGCCATCGCCGGGAATCCATAAGAATGAAACCGCATTGGTCGGTGCCACGGAAAAATTGACCGTGAGGGAATCGCAGGCAGCAGTGGGCGAATAGACCAGATTTCCGGTAGGACCCAAAATATGCACCTGTTGGGTTGCGGAACGGCTTACACAACCTCCGGGACTAATAATGTCCAGGTAAGGATTATAAAATCCAGGCAAAGCATATCCGTTAACCGGCGTGGGCAGAACACTGATTCCCCCGTCGTCAAATACCCAGGAATAAGAAAGTGCATAGTGACCGGTAAAATGAAAAGTATCATTGAAAACAGGACAGGTAGAAAAATTGCCACTCATGGTAAAGGCGGCATAGGGTGTATCTACCCTGATGGAAGGGCCCCCAAATTTTGCTACGCAACCATATGTATCCGTCATCGTCAGCGTATCGTAAAAACGGTTTACAGAAGCGTATACATGGGTTGGTGACACGGTGTTGCTGAATATGCCATCACCAAAGTCCCAGTTGTAAACGGGATTAAATCCGCCTATCGATGAATTGATAAATTTGGTCTGCTTAGGTGCGTTGGGACAGGTAAGGGTATCACTTAATGTATATTTAGGAATCATGATGGAAACCGTCAGCGGTTTTGCCGTATCATAGGTGCTTGAACAACCATTTTTATCTGTTACGGTAAGTCTTGTCACGAAGTTTCCCTGATTCGCAAATAGGTATTTTGGATTTTGTGCAGTGGAAGTACCTCCATCTCCAAAATCCCATGCCCATTTTACAATCGAGGATCCGATGTCCGTTGAAAGATCTGTAAAATTAACGGTTATGGCTCCGCAGGATAAAAGTGGAGGTCCGGAATAGAGGGCTATTGGTCCGTTCACGGCTCATCGTATAAGCGGCGGAAGAATCCACGCAGCCGGAAGTCGCATCAATGGTAATAACCTTAACCTGATAAGTGGCATTCGGCGTCAGATAGGTATGGGTTGCATTATTTACGGTGGTGATATCACGATTGCCATCGCCATAAACAAATATATATTTCCCGATATTCCCAAATGCGGTAGCCGTTACCGTTACGGGTGTATTTATACAGACTGAATTGGACGGAGAAAAAGCTAGCGTGGTGGTCTGGTTCACTTTAACCGGCAGGCTGATCGTGTCCTTACAGGTTGCTGTGCTGGCGATCAGTTTTACCGTAAAGGTGGTGGGTGCGCCCGCAGCATAAGGATGGGTTGGATTAGTCGCATTCGAAATGCACTGCCGTCACCAAAATCCCATATCCAGCCGGTAGGCGGCCCGATGGACTTGTCCGTAAACAGGTAATTATTTTTCGAACAGAGAACGGAAGAATAGCTGAAATTAGCCATAGGTGCATCCACCACAACGGTATGGGAAACACTATCCAGGCAACCGCTATTGTATGCTGTAAATTTTACAGTAAATGTTCCTGGTTTAGAATATTGGTGAATCGGGCTTGGTGTTATAATATTAACACTTCCATCACCGAAATCCCATCTCCATTGATCAGCACCCGGCGCGAGTCCGCTAAAATTCACAAAGGTTTTTACGCAGACGGTGGAAGGTGCATTGGTAAAGGATGGCACCGGTTTGATGGATCCCACTTTGATCATACCCGAGTCCTTAGCCTGACAGCCGCCATTAGTGGTGATCGTGCAATAAATGGTAAAAGTTCCAACCGGATAAGTCTGAGGCGGAGGAGTCGCCGAAGAGGATGTGTTTCCATTTCCCATGATCCAGCTGTAGCCGGCGACCCCGTCGATGGTAGTTACGGATGCAGTAGGTGTAAAAGTATAAGGGGCACATCCGTAACCCGGCATTCCCACAATCTTTACAATGGGTGTATCTATATGTACCATCATGGTTTTCGAAGAGGAACAGCCAATAACTGCACTGCTATTTAAGGTAACCGTGAAGTCGCCGATTTTGTTATATGTATGTGACTGCGGTCCCTGGCCATTTACCGTGGGACTGCCGTCTCCGAAGTCCCAGGTCCAGGAAGTGGCTCCCACGGATGCATCGGTAAACGTACTGGTGAGTGGTGCTTTACAACTGATCAGATTAGTTCCGGTAAAGGAAGTCACCGGAGGCCCGACAACAACAATATTTTTTGGGGTGCGTACTCCACCACAAAGAGAAAAGGTATTGGTTAGTTTTACTGGAAATGTTCCGGCACTCGTATAGGTATGCTGTCCATTGTGTTTGTTTAGATCCACGGGTGACCCGTCCCCATAATTCCAGTCTGAACTATTTGGGTACGGGGAGGAGGTGTTGGTAAAATTGACAACCGTATTTACACAAACCGTATCCGGCATGGTAAAATCGGTGATATTACCACTTGCTGAAATGGTTACAGGTACCGACATGATATCACTACAGCCCAGGTTACTGGTCACAGTCAGCCTTGCTGTATCATTTCCGGCTGTATTATATGAATGTGAAGGAGCAAAAGTATTATCCGTAGGCGATCCGTCTCCAAAATCCCATAGATAGCTTAATATACCCGGACCGGCGCTGGTATTCGTAAACGCAGCACTTACCGGTAAGGTGCAACTGGTGTTAAGTGTATAGCTGAAATTGGCAATTACCTGACCGGTAAGAGTTATAGCTTTTTGAACATTCTTAATCTGTGCAGTTCCAACACAACCATATTATTTTTTACATAGAGGGTAACCGGAAGCGATACCTCCGACCGTATAATGGTGATTTGGATTTGCTGCGGTATCCTGGGTACCATCTCCGAAGCTCCAGGAATAACTTGTTATGGGTGCACCTCCGGCCCCTGAGGTAGATGTATTGGTAAATTGAATATAAGTAGGAAAACAGCCACTTGTTTTATCCTGGGTAGAAATCAGCAGTCGGTACGGAATAAACGGTTATAGGTATGGTGGTAGTACTGGAACCGGAAGCATTTTTTACAGTCAGGGAAATAGTATAAGTCCCCGAAGTAGGAAATACTACAGCAACGGATTAGCCGTGCTGGTTCGCCGGTGAACCCGATAGGAAATGTCCAGCTCCAGGAAGTAACCGCACCACCAGTATGAACTCCGTAAAAGAAATGGCCTGACCGGGACAGATTTTGCCGTTAGGTATTGCGCTAATAACCGCAACGGGCGCCTGCGCATAACCGCTAAATACTGCGGCAAAAAGTAAAATGAATATTAAGCGTAGTTTTCTAAACAACGGATAGCGATTTAAGGTTGATTTACATCATAGTTTACAAGGGGTAAAGGGATTTCTTCCAGTTTAGTACTGGGAAAAACCGCTACGGGTATTCGGATTGGCAGATGATATTCAGATGTATGTAATATCTTTTCTACGATGTGCATAACGTTATGGATAGTTCAAAATTGTTTTTGAGCGCAAACGGACATGAAATTAGTTAGTTTCTCACCTCCTGTATAGGTGTTTTCTACTAGGTTTTGGACAAAAAGCCCGGCAGGTCTTAGTTTTTGTGGAGATTCAGGATATTATACGAGTTCTCTACGGGGGTCCTGGCAGCAACAGAATCAGTATAGCTATCGGTAACGGTCCATGTAAAATTCAGCAAATTTAACGGAAATGAGGCTGACGGAAAATTTGACGTAATGGACCGGGCATTTACATCTGCTGTCCAGGTACCGCTTGTCTGGACGTTGGATTTTGTGCTCGTTATTGTTCCGTTTTCATAAAACTGAAAGGAATAACCTGAAAAACTGTCTGTCAGGTTAATGGCCTGATAATTCGTATACCCGGTTATCCGCCAGGTGCCATTGGTAACCAGGTTGACAATTGCATTTTGTTCCTGCTGCTGGATAAATTTTTTACAGGAGAATGGAGTGAAGAATAGTAAAAGACAGACAATATAGAGGGTTGTTTTTTTCATTGGATAAAGGAAATAATCTTCCTAAAATTCGTAAATCTTTCCATATTTGTCAAGCAAATAATCCAGAAAATACTGCACGTTCAGGGTTTCTCCCGTGGCACGAAAACAGATTTCCTCGCTGGTAAAGATACGTCCTGAAGCATGAATTCGTTGCCTGAGCCAGCTTAAAAGCTCCGTTGTATCCCCCTTTCCCATTTCATCCTGCAAAAAAGGAATGGTTTTCTGAGCTTTTGAGAAGAACTGGGCTGCGTAAAAACTGCCCAGGCTGTATGTTGGAAAATATCCAAAACTACCGTGACTCCAGTGAACGTCCTGCAGGCATCCATGTTGGTCATCCGGAACGATCACTCCCAGGTACTTTTGATATAGTTCATTCCAGCAGCCTGGAATATCCCTGGTATTCAGTTCTCCGTTGATGAGCATTTTCTCGATTTCATACCGGATCATTACATGAAAGTGATAGGTGACTTCATCAGATTCGGTGCGTATCAGGGAGGGTTTGATTTTATTTATGGCTTTATAAAAATCTTCCAGGGGAATATTGTCGAAAGGTTCCGGAAAAATATTCTTAACTGCAGGGAAGTGAAAATTCCAGAAGGCGGCACTTCTCCCCACATGATTTTCCCATAAACGGGACTGGGACTCATGAATGCCCAGGGATGCGAATTCGCCGGAAGGAAGCCCGTATTCAGATTCCGGTAAACCCTGTTCATACAGTGCATGGCCGGTTTCATGAATACAACTGAAGAGCATACTGCTGAAATCGAATTCATCAATACGCGTGGTGATTCGCACATCATGAACATTGAAACTCGTGCTGAATGGATGACTCGATAGATCCTGACGTCCCGCGCTGAAATCAAAACCCAGCTCTCTGATGATCTGCATACCAAAATCCCATTGTTTCTTTTTGTCGAATGATTTAAAAAGGAAGCCATCCGCCGGATGATTTTTTTTCTGAATTTTTGCCAGGATTTCCAGGAGCCTCGGACGCATATCCCCGAATATTTTGTCCATGAGTCCCACGGTGCAGCCCTTTTCGAATTCATCCATCAGGGCATCATAAGGATGATGGGTAAATCCCAGTAACCGGGTTTCTTCTTTTTTCAATTCCACCAGTTCTGCCAGGTCATTTTCAAAAATATTGAACCGGTTCACTTTTTTAGCTTCGTTCCAGGCATTAAAACTTCTGGACACGGTCTCACTCATTTTCCGTACAAAAGATGCCGGGTACTTTTTCTGTTTCTCAAAATCTTCCCGGGTGAGGGAAATATTTTTCTGTTCGGTTTCACTGAGTCCATCTGCATTTTCAAGAGACCCGAGTAATTCACCCAGTTTATTTGAAGTCGCCAGTTCATGGGCCATTTCAGAGAGTGTGGCCACCTGCTGGGCCCGGAATCCTGCACCTTTGGAAGGAAGATAAGTTTCCTGGTCCCACTGCATAAGAGCGAGGGCAGCTTTAACGTCTGCAAGTTTGCGCATATGCTGCCTGTAGGATTCGTAAAGTTTTTTATGGGAAGAAATTGGTGTCATTAGTAAAGTCTTAACAAAAAATCGGTTTTATTACTTAGGCAAGATAACAGAGATTTGTCCTAATTTTTACCATATGAACAGGAAACTTCTTTGTCTTTTTGTTTTGCTGATTTCTATTTCGTCCCGGAGTTCCGCGCAGATGATCGATTCTATGATGAATGTATATGCTGAAAAATATGCGCAGGAGAAAGTCTATTTGCAATTTGATAAAAAAGCATATAACCCTGGTGACCGGATATGGTATAAAGCATATTTGTTTGCCGGTCTGGATCCTTCGCTTATCAGTAAAAATTTCTATACTGAACTCTATGATGCCGGTGGAAACCTGATTCTGCGCAATATTGCTCCCATCAATGCATCCACCGCGAAAGGGAGTTTTGACCTGCCTGGAAATTTCGATGGAACAAGAATCCGCATAAGAGCCTATACAGCGTGGATGTTGAATTTCGATACCAGCTTTGTGTTTACCAAAGACCTTCGCATAATCGGCAGCAGGCAGGATTCCGTTGCCCATCCCGAACCGACTCCCACAGTATTGCATTTTTTTCCGGAAGGAGGTGATCTGATTGAAGGCGTGGAAAACAATATCGCATTCAAAGCAGAAGACGGATATGGTCAGCCCCGGAAAATTTCTGGTGTACTGAAGGATCAGACCGGAAAAGTTTTGCTTAATTTTAGTTCCACCCACAATGGAATGGGTAAATTTATTCTGATCCCGGATAAACAGGATGTTTTTTCGGCTTCATGGAATGATGAAAAAGGCATTGAGCAACGAACTGACCTGCCCGCTGTGAAACCTTCCGGTATTGTATTGCGGGTATTAAATGGAAATCAGAAATTGATTTTTTCGATCGCCAGGCCGCCTGATGCGCCGGGTGATCAGCAGTTTATCGTGATCGCACAAATAAACCAGCAGATTATTTACAAAGCCAACGTAAATCTGAAGGAAGTTTTTATGAGTGGTGGAAATATCCCTACCCAGTCACTTCCAACGGGAATAGTTCAGGTAACTGTTTTCGATACCCACCAGAACCCCCTTGCGGAACGGGTTTGTTTTGTAAATAACCATGACTACGGGTTCAATGCAATTTTAAATCTGACGGCGACGAGTTTAAAGAAAAGGGGACGAAATGAACTGATCGTCGACCTGCCCGCTACGACAATTTCAGATGTTTCTGTCGCCATAACCGACGCGGAAGTAGACGGGAACCAAAAATGGGATGATAATATTATATCCAGTCTGCTGCTTACCGGTGACTTGCATGGGTATGTAAAAAATCCATTTTATTATTTTCAAAACAGCAGCGATTCACTCGTTCAGCAACTTGATCTGGTGATGCTGACACATGGATGGAGGAGGTTTAAATGGGAGGATCTGGCCAAGGGAAAGACACCTGTAATTAAATATCCGGTTGAGGATTATCTCTCCCTCAATGCCGAAGTGCTGGGGGTAGATAATTCCAGAATTGCCCATGAGGAAAGCCTGAATGTGTTTTTACAGAAAAAAGATTCTGCCACCAGTCTGTACATTGTGCCCTATCAGCGAAATGGGAAATTCCGCCTTTCGGGGCTTAGCTTTTATGATACGGCAAAGGCCTATTATCAGTTTAGTGCGAATCCCAATCTTTCCAGGGAGGCCGCCGTAATTTTTAAAAACGGTCTGATTCCCGGGTACAGAAAACTCAAGACTTTTAATAATATGACCCTGCCAACCTGGTCGCCTGACGACAGTTCATTAGTCAGAAAAAGCCGCCAGGTGCTGGATGAAGTAGCCAAAATACAAAGTCAGGATAAAAAAGTTCAAAACCTGGCAGCAGTAACCGTAAGGGTCAGGGTCAAATCGGATAAGGAAAAACTCGATGAATTATATAGCCGGGGGCTATTCGCCGGGGGTAACGCTACCATTTTTGATCTGGTAAATGATCCGTTTGCCGTAAGTGCGCTGAATATTTTTACCTACCTGCAGGGAAAGGTTGCCGGTTTGCAAATTACCACCGGTCCGAACCCGTCAATGACCTGGAGAGGAGGAACACCAACACTGTATCTTGATGAGATGCGATCCGATCCTGAAATGGTCAGCAATATTCAGGTTGACAATGTTGCCATGATTAAAGTATTCGCACCCGGGTCAGGCGGCGGTATCAGCGAGAGCGGCGGCGGGGTAATTGCAATTTATACCAAGCGAGGACAGGAACGGAAACCGGATCCATCCATTAAAGGCCTGGAAATGGCCCGTATTGCCGGATATACGCTGGTGCGTGAATTTTATTCACCTGATTATTTGATCAACCCCGAACCTGAAACGAATGACATTCGCACTACCTTATATTGGAATCCTAATTTACACGGCGGGAAAGGCAACAGTAAATTCACTATTCCTTTTTACAATAGTGATGTCACTCATCGTATCCGGATTATTTTGGAAGGTATTGATGAAACAGGAAAACTCACCCATGCGGAGAAAATCATTGAGTAATTGTCAATTGTTCTCCGTCAACTGCTAACTATTTGGGAAATCCAGGACTGGCCAGCACTTCCTCCAGTTGTTTAGTGTGTCGTTTGCTATGGGCTACCATGAAAAGCAGGGCCTGGTAATCATCAAGCCATCCAAATCCAGGGGCAACCCAATAGTGATTCCGGAAATCGGCCTGGCTTGTTCTTATAAATTCGATATTTCTGTTGCGCCTGACCACAAAGGAATCGAGTGCTGCCTGGTACGAGCCTAGTTTTCCCTCTGGTTTAAGCATTTCGGGAGCCTTGAATTTCTGGGTCCTGTTCAATAAAAAGGTCATGATCTGCTGATCGGTAAATTTCAGGGAATCTCTCTTGGATGGATCAGCTGCCGGCGCCAGGTTCATGTGTACAACACCCATCAGCGCGCCTTCTGCCAGAGCAATATGTTCAACACATTGGGCTACACTCCATCTGGATGTATCCGCCTTCCAGTTGAGCTGGTCAGGCGTTAATCCTTTTACATCCATGAGCAGGGAGTCCCGGCCCTCTGTCATATATTGAACTGCAAAATCCCTCTCCTGCTTAGTCAGGGACTTATCAAAAGGTATCAGGGCGAATGAAGAAATAATGGTTAAGATCAGCACTATTTTTTTCATGTGATAGGTTTTATGAAAGTTAAAACCTTTACTTTAATAAACCCGAAAGCGCTTAATTTCAAGTCATGAAAATCAAAGAAATTCTTCAGCACCTGGAGTTCCTTGCTCCGCCTGAATTCCAGGAGGATTATGACAACAGCGGAATGATCGCGGGAGACGCTGAAGCAGTATGTACCGGGGTTTTACTCAGCCTGGATTGTACGGAGGAGATCATACAGGAAGCTTTAGAAAATAAATGCAATCTGGTTGTTTCACATCATCCTTTGATTTTCCGTCCCATCCGGTCCATCTCAACAGAAAATAGTCAGGGAAAAACCCTGGTAGCTGCTATCAGGAACGATATCAATGTTTATGCCATTCATACGAACCTGGATAATGTACCAGCCGGAGTTAATGCGACCATGGCTGATATGCTTGGTCTCAAGGACCGGGAGATCCTGCTTGCCCGCCCGGGTGACCCCGGAATAGGATCCGGCATGATCGGAAATCTGAAAAAACCTGTTTCAGAGACTGAAGTCCTAAAGCTTATCCGGACCGGTTTCGGTACTCCGGTAATTCGCCACAGTCCCCTTACAGGCGAGCCCGTTTCGCGTGTGGCACTCTGTGGAGGTGCGGGTAGTTTTTTGATTTCCAGGGCATTACAGCAGGGAGCCGAATTTTTTATAAGTGCGGATATCCGCTACCATGAGTTTTTCGGCGGGGAGGGGAAAATGGTTATTGCGGATATCGGGCATTATGAAAGTGAGCAATTTACAATCGACCTCCTTTATAAGGTAATCCTCGAAAAATTTCCTAACTTTGCCGTCCTTAAATCCGGGAAAATAACAAACCCGGTCAATTATTATATCTAAAATATGGCGAACGTCAAAGAATTTTCAGTAGAAGAAAAATTAGCCTCTCTGATCAGTCTTCAGAAAATAGAATCCAAATTAGACGAATATAAAGTATTGAAGGGTGAACTTCCGATGGAAGTAAGTGATCTGGAAGATGAGATCCAGGGGCTGAATGCGCGTCAGACCCGCATTGAAGAAGAAATTAATGGTATCCAGGAATTCATCAACCAGAAAAAACAGGGCATGAAGGATTCGGAGGAGCTGATTAAAAAATACGAAAAACAAAGTGAGAACGTAAAGAACAGCCGTGAATTCGAAGCCATTAATAAGGAAATCGAAATGCAGCAGCTGGAAGTAAAACTTTCTGAGAAGCATATCAAGGACGCGCAGGAAGAAGTGTCAGAAAAAGCAATCCTGCTGGACAAAGCTAAAAAAACCCTTGCCACAAAAGATTCCGTTTTAAAAAATAAAAAAGAAGAGCTCGATAAGATCATCGCAGCAACAGAAAAAGAAGAGCGTCATTTCTCCAAATTGTCATCAGAAGCCCGCGAGAAAATAGAACCCCGCTTATTACATTCTTACGATCGCATCAGGACCAATTACCGCAACGGCCTGGCCGTAGTACCGGTAGTCCGGGATGCCTGCGGAGGTTGTTTTAACGCCATTCCCCCGCAACGGCAGAGTGAAATCCGCCAGCACAAAAAAATTATAGTTTGTGAAAACTGCGGACGGATCCTGGTGGATAACGACCTCAATGAAGGGGTGGATGTGAAATAAGATTTCATCAGTTGCCCCTGTCGGTTAACTTGCGTAATGAACCGGACGGCTCATAGTTCATTTTTTATATCCTTCCTGTTTTTTTTATTGGCGTTCTTGCCCCCTGGCCGGGCACAGGTTTATTATCCCTATGATTTCAATGCAGAATGCCGCAGGGCCTATGATGAGATCATTAAACTCAGACTCAATTCGGGCAAACAAATTATTGAAGCGGAGAAAAAAACGCATCCCCGCAACCTCATTCCCTATCTGCTGGATAATTATATTGATTTCTTCACTTTGTTTTTTAACCAGGACCCGGAAGAATTCAAAAGAAGAAAACCTGCGGCTGAACAGCGTCTTACCCTGATGAAAAAAGGAGATCCGTCTTCACCGTATTTTCTTTTTGCCCGATCCGTCATATATTTTCAATGGGCGGCAGTGGACATTAAGTTCGGTGAAAGGCTGGATGCAGGCCTGTTTTTTCGAAAGTCTTTTTTGACCGGGAAAGAAAATCTGGAAAAATTTCCCGGTTTCCAGCCTTCCCGGATGCTGCAGGGTTCCATGCAGGTGGCTGCGGGTACCATTCCTTCAGGATATCAATGGCTAAGCAGTCTGTTGGGAATTCATGGCACTATTGATGACGGAATGAAGAACCTGGAAAATATGCTGAATAGCCAGGATCCGACCGCCCTGATCTTTCATGATGAAGCGGCTTTTTATTATTTATATCTGAAATTTTATATCCTCAATGAAAGGGAGCAGGTCTTCCGATATATCCATAACCAAAACTGGGATACCAGGAATAATTATTTATTTGCTTACCTGGTAGCCAACCTTTCCCTGAACAATCAGGACGCATCTGTTACGGAAGAAATCATCCGGCAGTTAAACCGGGATCCCGGATACCTGGATATGCCCATCTGGGATATGCAACTGGGTTATGCTACTGCCGACCGGCTGGATCCGGAATCCATTGTACATATGCAAAGGTTTCTCGGTCGGTTCAAGGGCAAGTTTTATGTAAAAGATGTACTTCAGAAAATCAGCTGGATTTATTACCTGCAGCATGAGCAGGAAAGAGCAAAATCCGCCAGGGCCCGGATACTGGTAGAAGGCAGTACAGAAACGGATGCAGATAAACAAGCTTTAAAAGAAGCGGAATCCGGAAGATGGCCAAACGAGACCCTGCTCAGGGCGCGTTTGCTGGATGACGGAGGTTATTATGAGCAGGCCCTCCAGTTATTTTCCGGAAAAAATTCCTCTTCTTTTCCTGATCCGGCCGATCAGTTAGAGTACAATTACCGGATAGGCCGTATTTATGATGCCCTGGGTCGTAAAAACGAAGCCCTGGAAGCCTATCGGACCGCGTTGCAGCTGGGCGTAAACCGACGTGAATATTATGGTGCGCGCGCCGCTTTACAAATGGGCTATATTTATGAAAGCCGGGGAGAAAAAAAACGCATGTTTCTATTTCAAAAAAGTGTTGGAGATGAAATCGCATGATTATAAAAATGCCCTCGATCAAAAAGCAAAAGCCGGGTTAGAGCGATGTACAGAAGGTTAATTTTTTTGTCATATTTTCAGATAAGGAATTCATATGCTGCTCCATTTACATATTCAAAATTATGCGATCATCGAAGAAATCGGAATCGATTTTACTGATGGTCTGTTGGTGATCACCGGCGAAACCGGCGCGGGTAAATCCATTATTGCCGGAGCCCTTTCCCTGGTGCTGGGCGAAAGAGCCGACACGGCTGTACTCAAACACCTGGACCGGAAAGCGGTGGTGGAAGCCAGTTTCCGCGTGCATCATGTAAAGGAGATTGAACAATTTCTTTTAGCAGAAGAATTGGACCGGGAACAGGAACTTGTTTTACGCCGTGAAATCAGTTCCAATGGTAAATCGAGGGCCTTTATAAATGATACACCAGTAAATCTCGATCAGCTCAGGCGGCTCAGTGCCCTCATGGTAGATCTGCATCAGCAATTTGATATACTGTCCCTCGGGGAAGCCGGATTCCAACTGGCAGTAGTAGATGCACTTGCCGGGAATAAATCGCTGCTGGACCAATACAGGGCAGTATTTCGCCGGTTGCAGACCATTCAAAAAGGGCTGGAAGAATTAAAAACCAGTCAGTCGAAGGCCGAGAAAGAAAATGATTATCATAAATTCTTATTTCATGAGCTGGAAGAAGCCGGGCTGAAAGAAAATGAATTTGAAGAAGCGGATATGCTGTTAAAAAGGCATAGTCACGCGGAAGCCATTAAGTCGGTATTAAATGGGATTCATGAAGTGTTGGAAAATTCGGACCAACCTGTAGTACAGCAAGTCCGG
Organism: uncultured Bacteroidota bacterium; assembly: GCA_963766585.1. Taxonomy (GTDB): domain Bacteria; phylum Bacteroidota; class Bacteroidia; order Chitinophagales; family Chitinophagaceae; genus Puia. Next base: position 1,254,527 of record CAVYAV010000003.1, on the reverse strand, counting down.
TTACTCAGCCAGCAGCTTGAGCCCTTTCGCAATTATCACGAAAAATTTCCGGAAATATTACAGAGACTGGCATCCGTATACATTGAATTGCAGGACCTGTCCGGAGAAATAGAATCGGTCAACGATGATATTCAATACGATGCCGCTCAAATCGAAAACCTGAATGAACGGATTCATACAGGATATAAACTTTTTAAAAAACATTCTGTTTCTTCTACGTCGGAATTGATCAACCTGCGTAATCAGTTACAAACCAAACTCACCGAAACCCTGGATATCGCTGAGAAAATTCATGCTCAGGAAAAAATGGTGGAAGAGCTGGTAATAGAAGCTATGGCTATCGCACAGCAATTGTCGCTGAAACGAAAGTCGCAAACCGGCGGATTGGAAACGAAAGTGAATGCTTTGCTGAAGAAAGTGGGAATGCCGAATGCGAGGATAAAAGTCCAGAATAGTTCTGTGCCCCTGAATGAACAGGGTATGGATAACATTGAATATTTATTTGATGCGAATAAAAGTGACCGGTTTGAACCCCTGAAGAAAGTAGCTTCAGGAGGTGAACTCAGCCGGCTGATGCTATGCATTAAATCGCTGGTTGCCCAGTCAATGGATATGCCGACCTTACTGTTTGACGAAATTGATTCCGGAATATCGGGGGAAGCCGCCCGGCAGGTCGGTATCATATTGAAGGAGCTTTCTGCGAAAAGGCAAATCATTTGTATAACTCATCAGCCCCAGATCGCAGGAAAGGGTGACGCACATTATTTTGTATATAAAGAAATACTGGGTGACTCCATTAACACCAAAATCCGGCTCCTCGATACGGAGTCCAGGATTGTTGTTATTGCCAAAATGCTTTCGGGAGAAAAACCTACTCCGGCGGCTATGGAAAATGCCCGGGAACTGGTCAATTAGTTATTCTGCTTTATTTACACTCCCGGCTCCTGAAATTTCCTGACTTATAGCCGGACTGCCTTTATAACTGATATTGCCTGCACCGCTCACGTTTGCATTCAGTTTTACACTGGCCGATACCTGGGCACTTCCGGCGCCTGAAATTTCAATCTTGGTATTTTCTGTTTGCAGATCATAACAATACGCATGACCGGCACCGCTCAGGTCTATATCCAGGTCCCTGGTTTGTCCTTTAAGTTTTATAGTGCCACTGCCTGAAATACCAGTGCTGACACTTGGTGCATCAACTTCCATTTGTATATCACCAGCCCCGCTGGCCTGGAGTGAGAGTCGTTCTGTACCCGAAATCTTATTTTCCCCAACAATATCGCTGGAACCGCTAACGTCAATGCTTGTATAATGGGGCGAGGATACATATACATTGAGGTCGCCAGACGGAAGTAGGTTGAAGCCATGCTTCGGCTGAATAGTAATACGGTCACCTTCCTGAATCACTTCAATATACTGCAGGATATTTTCGTCGGCCTCAATTTTCACAGGTTTCAGATCCCCCTGTGATACCATCAGCTTGATATCCCCGTTTGCTTCCACTTCCTTAAAAGCATTTACGGATCTTTCTTCTGTTTTAATAACGCCATTTCCGCGAACCCGTTTGCCCATAAATCGACAGGACGAGAGGGCTAAAAATGCAAAAAATGCCAGAAAACTTAATTTTCTCATGGTTGGTTTTTAGTTTGAAAAGTTCGGTTTTTGAGCCAGTAATAAAAATATATTTCCTTTTAGACACGTATTCCGAGGCAAAGGTTACTTTTTCCGGATAAAATCCATGCATGCGGGCAAAAAAAAGGCCGGCCAATTCTTTATCTTTGCGAATCAATGAATGAAAAGATCCTCATCCTCGATTTTGGTTCCCAATATACCCAGCTGATTGCCCGTTCTGTTCGTGAAGCCAATGTGTATTGCGAAATCATTCCTTATCACCAGAAAATTTCCCCGGATCCAGCCCTGAAAGGCATCATTTTGTCGGGATCCCCGTTCTCCGTAAATGACCTCAAAGCCCCGAAAGTTGACGTAAAGGAATTGCATAAAAACCTTCCAATTCTCGGAATTTGTTACGGAGCCCAACTAACAGCCAGGGAATTTGGTGGCCGGGTGGCCAACAGTAATAAGCGGGAATACGGGCGTGCCTTACTGAGTCTGGCAAAAGAAGATGTGTTGCTGAACGGCGTAAATGATCATTCACAGGTTTGGATGAGTCATGCCGACACCATTCTTGATCTGCCAGCCGGCTTTGATGTACTGGCTACTACAGAATCAATCCCTTATGCCGCATTCAGGAATAACGGCGAAGGATATCCGTTATATTGTCTCCAGTTTCACCCGGAAGTTTACCATTCCACCGAAGGAAAGAAGATCATCCGCAATTTCCTGGTGGATGTTTGTCATTGCAGCCAGGACTGGACAGCCGCTCATTTCATCAGCGATACTGTAACCGCCCTTAAAAAATCCATTGGCAACAAAAAAGTGATTATGGCCCTGAGCGGAGGAGTGGATTCTACCGTGGCCGCTACATTGATTCACCAGGCCATTGGAAAACGGCTATTTGGATTTTTTGTTGACAATGGCGTTTTGCGAAAAGACGAGTACCAGCAGGTGCTGGATACTTATAAGCGTATTGGCCTGAACGTAAAGGGCATTGATGCAAAAAAACAATTCTATAAGAAATTAAAAGGCAAAACGGATCCTGAATCCAAACGGAAGGCCATTGGTAAACAGTTTATCAAAATTTTCGCGGAAGAGGCGCTGAAAATGAAAGGTATCGACCTGCTTGGCCAGGGTACTATCTATCCCGATGTTATTGAAAGTATATCTGTTCATGGGCCCTCCCAAACCATCAAATCCCATCATAATGTGGGGGGGCTACCTAAAAAGATGAAACTGGGACTTGTAGAGCCACTTCGTTTTCTGTTTAAGGATGAAGTAAGGCGGGTAGGTAAGGAGTTGGGTATTCCGGACGATCTGCTACAGCGTCATCCCTTCCCTGGTCCGGGGCTGGCTATCCGTATACTAGGGGAAATAACTCCCGAGAGAGTTAATCTGCTTCAACAGGCAGATCATATATTTATTAATGCATTGAAAGATCATAAATTATACGGGGTGGTATGGCAGGCAGGAACGATTCTTCTGCCTGTTAAGAGCGTTGGAGTGATGGGAGATGAACGGACATATGAATTTACAGTTGCCCTGCGGGCAGTCACCTCGGTAGACGGGATGACCGCTGACTGGGCCCATCTACCATACGATTTCCTGGCACAGGTCTCAAACGACATTATCAATCAGGTAAAAGGAATCAACCGGGTAGTGTATGATATCAGTAGTAAACCACCCGCGACGATTGAATGGGAATAAATCACCTATGAATAAATTCTCCGGTCTGTTTATTTGTTTATTCCTTCTGTTTACCGGATTATTCAATGGGTATTCGCAGAATACTGATAGTATAAAACTGCATGCTGAAGGCAGTGGGGTGCATAATGGTTTTGCGGGTAACACTCATGACAGCTCGAGATATCAAATGGCGGTATTCCTTCCCCTGTATCTCGATTCAGCTTTTGACGCTGCAGGTAATTACCGGTTCGATCAGAATTTTCCAAAATACCTCAATCCCGGACTGGAATTTTACGAAGGTCTTCAGCTGGCCGCAGATTCTCTTCAAAAAAGGGGTATTCCGCTTGATATAACGGTCTATGATACACGAAGTGCAACTAAAAGTCTTGAACAGGTATTTGAAGAGTCTGCATTTTCCAAAACAAAACTGATCATGGGATATGTATCAGCCCCGGAATTACGCACACTCGCAGGCATAGCCAGGAGGATGGAGATTCCATTTATCAATGTGAATTTCCCGAATGACGGGGGCATTACCGGTAATCCTGAATTTGTTATTTTAAACACAACACTCCGGGCTCATTGTGAAGCCCTTTATAAATTCATTCAGAGGAACTGGGCCACTTCCAATATTTTTTATGTACGCAGGGCCACCCAGGAAGACGACCGGCTCAGAACTTATTTTGCGGAAATTGAAAAAAATACTTCATCTGTCCCTTTGCGGATGAAGTACATCAATATGGACAATAATCAGGATATCAGCCAGGTGGTATCTCTTATGGACAGCAATTCGAAATCTGTTTTCCTGATCGGAAGTCTGGATGAGAATTTTGGGAAAGCCTTCTGTGCCAAACTAGCTCCCTTAGTAAATTCATATCCGATGAAAGTACTTGGAATGCCTACCTGGGATGCAGTGAATGATTTCAATGCTCCGGCTTTTCTGAATTTGGAAATATATTATTCCACGCCGTTTTATATAAACCCGACTGACAGTCTGGAGACATCGATCCAGCAAAATTATAAGACCCGTTTTTATTCCCGGCCCTCAGATATGGTTTTCCGGGGTTACGAAACCACCCTGCATTTCGGACAGCTGCTTTCTTTTCATAAAGGAAAGCTGGACGGAAGTATCGGTGAAAGAAAATTTAAAATCTTCAATGACTTTGATATCCAGCCGGTTTTTACAAAAACCAATCCCCCAGCCCAGGTTTTAAACCTGCAATACCTCGAGAACAAAAAGCTCTACTTCATTAAGAAAGTGAACGGAAACGTAGTTGCTGTTTATTAAGCTTAACGTTTTACATTAAGCTCCCATTAAACCATATTCGTTAATTTTAATGATATGAAGAAGTTGATTGTGATTTTGGCATTAGCAGGTTTGTCTTTCAGCTCCGGTACCATATTCAAAAAAACCGTTGATCCGGTTCCCATACCCCCAAGTACCCAGAGGCCAGGGGATGCAGGAGAAGGTTATAAATACTTAACTACCGGAGATTATCTCCGGAGCGGGATTCCCCTGTCTTATTTTAAAATGGGATTCGGGAAAAGCACAATCAACTATTTAAACCGCGATGGATATAATAAAGATGTTGCCTACGATTATACTGTAGTTAATGCTCCAAACGGAGAACTGGTTGTTGCCCCGAACTGTTTGCAATGTCATGCCCAGGTATTTGATGGAAAGCTGATTATTGGTCTGGGAAACAGTACCGTTGATTTTTCTCGTGGACAAAAACTCGATCCGAAACATGCGGAAGCTGCCGAAAAACTTTTAAAAAATCTTGACCCCAAAAAATACGAAGCGGCTGAACCATTCCTTCGGGTAGTAAAGGGAATCGGCAATCAGATGTATACCCGGGTACGCGGGGTGAATACCGCAGACCGGCTGGCTGCACTGCTCGCCAGTCACCGTGATCCAAAAACTTTTCGCTGGAGTGACAGCGCATTATTGCCTGTATCGGATGAAGTGATACCGACTGATGTTCCTGCCTGGTGGATGCTGAAAAAGAAAAATGCCATGTTCTACAATGGATTTGGCCGGGGTGATTTCAGCCGTTTCCTGATGGCCAGTAATTTACTGACGGTTAATGACACGGCAGAGTCCCGGGAAGTGGATGCCCATTTCAATGACGTACTGGCCTATATTAATTCTATTAAACCACCGGCTTATCCTAAACCTGTGAATGGGGTACTGGTAAAACAGGGTGGTGTTTTATTTGTACAAAACTGTTCAAAGTGTCATGGTCATTACGGAGATGATGGAAAATATCCCAATCTTCTGATTCCGGAATCCGAAATTCTTACCGATTCATTTCTATATAAAAGCAACTACCAGAGTTATCAGTTTGTGGACTGGTTCAATAACTCCTGGTTTGCCATGGGAGATCATCCCGCCAGGCTGGAACCCTTTGACGGATATATTGCTCCTCCTCTGGATGGAGTGTGGATCACAGCCCCCTATCTGCATAACGGATCCGTACCGGACCTGGAAACACTTTTAAACAGCAAAGAGAGGCCGGCTTTCTGGTCTAGGGATTTTGATAATCCGGAATACGACTATACCAAACTGGGGTGGAAATATACCGTACGGGACGGTGCAGATGGTACCACGGTATACGATACCCGTTTACCCGGATATGGGAATTATGGTCATACATACGGAGACAAACTCAGCACAAAGGAAAGAAAAGCGATTATTGAGTATTTGAAAACATTATGAGCTTAACGCTTAAGTCTAAAACTGTCAATCGCCAACTGTCAACCCAAAAATGCAGTTAAAAGAATCAAAGGGATATTCGGTAATTCGTTCCTGGTATCAATCCAGGGGAATAACGCCTTTTGATTTTCAGGAAGAAACCTGGGAGCATATATTACAATCCCATTCGGGACTGGTAAATGCGCCGACAGGTTGCGGCAAAACATTTTCTGTATTTCTGGGTGCGGTAATCCAGTTCATCAACGAGAATCCGGACAACTATAAAACTAAATCCTACAATCACCTTCGACTACTCTGGATAAGCCCTCTTCGCGCCCTGGCTAAGGACATTGGCCGCGCCATGCGGGAAGTAATTGAGGAGCTGGGCATGCAATGGCAGATCGGCATCCGCAATGGAGATACGGAACTCAATGAACGGGCAAAACAAAAAAGGCAGATGCCGGAAGTGTTAATCATTACTCCCGAAAGTCTGCATCTCTTGCTGGCCCAGAAAAACTATCCGGATATTTTTAAATGGCTCTCTATCCTTGCTGTAGATGAATGGCATGAGTTGCTTGGAACCAAGCGCGGTGTTCAGGTTGAACTGGCCATTTCGAGGATCGTACATTTAGCTGACAGATCACAGATAACAGATGATAGCATAGAATCCTGTCATCCGTCATCCGTCATCCGTCATCTTTCTATCTGGGGTATTTCAGCAACGATTGGAAACCTGGAACAGGCCCTGGAAGTTTTGGCGTCATCTATCATGGGAAAAATAAAAAATGCGCCGGTAATAATAAGGGCAAAACTCCACAAGCGAATAGAGATAGAATCGGTTTTCCCGGATGAAATTGAAAAGTATCCCTGGGCGGGTCATCTCGGAATTAAGCTGGCTGATAAAGTCATTCCGGTTATAGAAAAAAACAGAACCACGCTCATCTTTATCAATACCCGGGGCATGAGCGAACGCTGGTATCAGGAAATCCTGAATGTGGCTCCTGATCTTGCCGGTGCAGTTGCCCTGCACCATGGATCCATCGATATGGAATTAAGGTTATGGGTGGAAGATGCATTGCACAGCGGCACACTTAAAGCGGTTGTTTGTACCACCTCACTGGACCTCGGGGTGGATTTCAGACCGGTCGAAACGGTTGTTCAGGTGGGCTCTCCCAAGGGGGTAGCCCGGTTTTTACAAAGAGCCGGCAGAAGTGGTCATGCTCCGGGAGAATTGAGCAAAATTTATTTTCTTCCTACCCACTCCCTGGAACTAGTGGAAGCCGCAGCATTGAAGTCTGCGATGAAACAAAATTTTGTGGAAAGCCGTCAGCCAATGTTGCTTTGTTTTGATGTGCTGATTCAATACCTGGGAACGCTGGCTATAGGAGAAGGATTTTTTCCGGATATTATTTTCAAGGAGATATCAACTACATTTTGCTATCGGGAAATAAAAAAGGAGGAATGGAACTGGATCCTTCATTTCATTACAGAAGGAGGGAAAGCATTGCAGCAATATGATGAATTCCGGAAAGTCGAAATCATTAACGGATTATATAAAATAACCGCCAGACGAATCGCCATGCGTCACCGTCTTCATATTGGCACGATTGTCAGCGAGTCCATGATGAAAGTGAAATTTCTGAGTGGTGGTTATGTTGGAGTAATCGAAGAGTATTTTATTTCCCGGCTGAATCCTGGCGATGTGTTTACCCTGGCTGGCAGAAATCTGGAGTTCGTGATGATAAAGGATATGACGGCAATTGTAAAAAAATCCAATGCAGCAAAAGGAATTGTTCCCAGCTGGAACGGAGGACGGGTGCCGTTGTCTGCCAACCTGGGACTGATGCTGCGCAAAAAATTTAATGAGGTCCATTTACTTTTGGGGAATGATCAGAAGCAGGAGGAAAAACTTGATATCGAATTGCGTGTACTTAAACCATTATTTGATTTGCAGCAGTCATTGTCCCATGTTCCCCGGGAAAATGAATTGCTGATCGAACAGATTGAAACCAGGGATGGTTTTCATTTATTTGTATATCCCTTTGAAGGAAGACTGGTACATGAAGCTATGGCTGCCCTGCTGGCTTACCGCATCAGCCGGATCATACCGATCAGTTTTTCATTTGCCATGAATGACTACGGATTTGAACTGCTAAGTGATCAGCCAATTCCGGTGGATGACAGCAATGTCTATGAACTTTTTTCGGACGAGGGACTTTCGGCCGATATACAAAGAAGTGTGAACAGTGCCGAAATGGCGCGCCGTAAATTCAGGGATGTGGCTGTAATCGGGGGACTGATTTTCCAGGGATATCCCGGAGAGTATAAAAAAGCACGTCATCTCCAATCCTCCGCAGGATTATTATTTAATGTATTCAGTGAATATGATCCGCATAATCTGTTGTTAAGACAGGCATATCAGGAAGTGATGGAACAGCAGATGGAGGAAGCCCGGCTCCGGAATATGCTGGAAAGGATCGCTAAAAGCAAAATCGTTCTTTGTTTTCCTGAAAAACTAACCCCCTTTTGTTTTCCCATAAAGGTGGACAGTATGCGTGAAGATCTTTCATCTGAAAAACTGGAAGACCGGGTAAAAAAAATGCAGCAGCAATTGTCGCTTGAAAAAGAGAAAAAACGGGTCAGGTAGAACTATTTTTCCACCATACCGGCCGGGCACAACAAATAAAATATCTTTGATTCCTGAATGCAAAAACCCGTTTCCCATAAAATTCTAAACCGGCAATTCTGGCTCAGCTGCGATCGTACCATGTTTTGGGAAGAAGAAAAAGCATTGATCGTTTCAGACCTCCATTTTGGGAAAACCGGGCACTTTCGAAAGTCCGGAATTGCAGTCCCCGCTAAAGTTTATCAGGAAGATTTGCAAAGACTGGTCAATCAGATCCAGTATTTCCAGCCCAGGCAGCTAATCATTGTCGGAGACATGTTCCACAGTCACGAAAACAATGAACTGGAATTATTCTTAAAATGGAGATCCGATCTGTCGGGGATTAGTATCCGGTTGATCAAGGGTAATCATGATATACTTAAATGGGAATGGTATGTGAAAGCCGGAATCGAAATCAGTGCACAAACGCATTCTGTCGATCAGTTTCATTTCATTCACGATATTGCCGATCATCTGAACCGGAAAGAAGGGTTTGGCGCAGAAACTAAACGAGAGCCCTCTTATTTCTTCTCTGGTCATATTCATCCGGGTATCCGAATACAGGGTGCCGGACGTCAGTCCCTTTGTTTTCCCTGTTTTTATTTTGGGGAAAAATATGCCGTATTACCGGCCTTCAGCCGTTTCACCGGAGTTGCCATGATTACCCCGAAAGCTGGAGAACCGGTTTATGCCATCGTGAACCAGGAACTGATTAAACTACAATAAACGGCTTAGCCGGGCCATGTCCTGAATTCACTTCCATTCCTGACATGCATTCCGGGATTTTAAATGGTGAAATAACCGAAAACGGGTTTTCAGTAGATATTACTAAAGATTCTACAGGGAATATTTAATGGATAGCTGTAATTTGATCTAACCTTATTCCCACCCACATGACCAGAATCCTTTTTTCCTTTCTGCTCCTATTCATTATATGCGTTCATAACAGTCTTGCTCAACCGGTCTCTCCTTCAGACAGTATCAAAAATCTAAAATTATTCCAGGTTATCCGAATGGGAGATACTACGGCATTGAAAAAAGCACTGGCCGAGGGTGTCAATCCCAATGCAGTTCTGCAAGGCTACTCAGCGCTGATGGCTGCTGCCCTTAATGGTTCAGTTGAAGAAATGATCATATTGATCGCTGCAGGAGCCAATGTCAATTATATAAATGCCGACAGCGTTTCAGCACTTTGGCTTGCTGTTCCGGATTATAAGAAAACGGTCCTGCTTTTAGAAGCGGGGGCCAGTCCACAGGTTGTCGGAAAAGGCGGCTATACTCCCATCGTTAAGCTTGCCTGTACGCCCGGATCATCTGGATTGATGAAAATATTTATAGAGAAGGGAGCTGTACTTAAAAATAGTGCGCCAAATAATTTTCTGATATATAATGCTGCCTTAACAAACGATTCCGCAATGCTGGGTATCTGTATTCGGGCCGGACTGAGTCTCAATGATACCATGTGCATAAACGATCGGCCTTTGATGGCCAGCTTATATGGAAAGAACTTTCAGAACTTAAAAATGCTGGTGGATCATGGCGCAGACGTAAATCTGGATGGGACATTTATGGTGATCAAAAATAATTATACGCCCCTGATGCTTGCAGCTTTAAGCGGTGACCGGCAGTCTTTTTTATATCTGTTGGATCACGGGGCCAACCCCAACATTAAATCCCCGATGGGAATGACTACCCTGATGTTTGCCATGCAGGCCGAAGAAGATGATCCGGAAATTACGCGGGCCCTGCTCAAATATGGAGTGAACCCCGCGGAAAAAATGCCGGATGGAACTGATGCATTGTATTATGCGCAAAGAAGAGGAAACACGGAGTCGGTGCTGCTGATCAAAAACCAGTTAAAAAAACAACCTTAAAACCTGACTATGAAATCCATCATTCGTCAAACAATCTTCATTTTTTCCGGAATATTCTTATTGGGGGCTTCTGTTGGCTGGATGAATAAACCGGATCCCGTGAATATGGAATCCATACGTGTAGCCGTAGGCAAAAGTATTCCCGTACTTCAGAAAAGCAGTGATGTTTTTATCAATAAAGTGCATTGTGCAACCTGTCACCATAGTTTGCTCACTTCCCAGGTGGTGGCACTGGCAAAACAAAAAGGGATTCCGGCGGAAGATTCTTTTGCTGTAAAAAGGACCATGGCAGCGGTAGGAAATATTATTTATGCAGGGGATGCCAATAAGTGCGGGGAATTTTTAAATGTCAAATTATTTGCGCCTTATATTCTGATGGGATTGGCCGCTGAAAAATATCCTTCGGATTTCAATACCGATCTGGCCGTTGCTTTTTTAATCAGTGAAGTGAATGCTGACGGCAGTTTCCCGGGCGAATACCAGCGTGTTCCACTGGAATCCGGTCAGTTGCATACGACGGCAGTTTCAATCCATGCCATACAGTTATATGCTTCTCCTGCACTCAGGCCCCAGGTAGATCTGATGGTTTCGAAAACAAGAACCTGGATGGAAAATCAAAACCCGTCATCGCAGGCGGAACTGACCTATCAGCTTTTAGGGCTCACATGGTGCGGTAGCAGTGAGATGGTAAAAAAAGAGGTGTCGGCGAAAATCATAAAATTGCAAAGATCGGATGGCGGATGGGCACAGCTGGCTTCCATGAACAGTGATGCCTATGCCACGGGTCAGACCTTGTATGCTTTATACAAAAGCGGAATGCTCCATTCAGAAGATGAAAATTCCCAAAAGGCGCTGAATTTTTTATTAAAAACACAAGAGGCGGATGGAACCTGGTATGTACAGTCCCGTTCTTTTCTCATTCAACCCTTTGTGAACAGCCAGTTTCCTCCGGGTGATGAAAATCAGTTTATCTCAGCGGCTGCTACCAACTGGGCAACACTGGCGCTAATGGAAACACTGCCAGATAAAATAAATTAATTCATTTTTCTTTTCAGTGTGGTTACCTGGTCCTGGAGATTGGAGACCAGACTGGCCAGCTGGTTCACGTCCCAACGTTGTTCTGTGTTTGCTTTACTTACAACCATCTCCGCTTTCCAGATTTCCAGCACGTCTTCCGCATTCACGGTATATGGTTGAAAAACAGTATTGTCGCTAATCAGCGTGAGTTTGTTCTTCAGCTTGTTGTTCTTCATCACCCTCTTATATACAATACCTTCATTTCGCGAAACGACTATATAAGTCAGATTGCTTTTTACATTATCCAGGTTATCGATTTTTTCCGCCACTATAACGGAACCACTGGGCGTGGGAAGCATAGAATCGCCTACGATCTCGAAAGCCCGGTAATTTCCACCAGCTAGCATAGGTAAAGTAAAAGTATTCAGTTCATCTAAAAATTCCGGATCTCCATATCCGGCAAGGTAACCGGCGGCCGCTTTGACCGGAACCAGCTGGATCTGATTGGGCAGGGCTGCCATTTTCTGCGCGCGTCGTTTGGACAGATAGCTGCCCCCTTTAATGTCCTGCATTTTTTTCCGAAGCAGCTCATCCAAAGACAAACGAAACATATCACTTACCAGTTCCAGCACTTCCAGACGCGGTTCAGCCCTTTCTTCTTCGTAGGCACCCAGCAGGGATCTTTTAATTTTTAACTTAACGGCAAATTCTTCCTGCGTCCAGCCCCGGAGTTTGCGCAGGTATTTGAGATTTTGTGCAGCAATGGACATAACTAATAGTTTTAGCGAAAATACTAAATTATTTAACAAATGGGAGAAAACCAGTCAGTTTTTCTCTAATTTTTAAAAAATACCCTGATACTCCCATACTCCCATACTCTCGCCGTTGCCACGTATCTTTGCAAACTGTCAATTTGACCCTAAAACAGGGATAGCATCAAATTTGTCAATAGTATACATTCATACACAATTCTTATCAATATGGCCGGTTTTTTCTCGAAGTTATTTGGTGGCAATAAATCGGAAAAGGATATCAAAATTATTACTCCCCGGGTTGACCAGATCAACCAGTTCCAGGTAGCTTTTGGCTCCCTTTCCAACGACGCATTGCGGTCAAAAACAAATGAATTCAAACGCAGGATAAAGGAACATCTTCAGGAAATTGATGAATCTATTGGGGCCCTTGGGAAAAAAGCGGATGAACTTCCTTTCAGCGATATTACCGGTAAGGATACCCTGTATATTGAAATAGACGGATTAAAGAAAAAGCGCGACGAACTGATTGAAGAGGTACTGGATTCCATATTGGCGGAAGCCTTTGCCGTAGTGAAGGAAACGGCTAAACGGTTTAAGGAAAATACAACGATCACCGTTACAGCTAACGACCGGGATCGTGAACTGAGTGTAATCAAAGATTACGTAAAAATTGATGGGGAAAAAGCCGTTTACAGCAATAGCTGGGTGGCTGCCGGTGGGGATATCACCTGGAATATGATCCACTATGATGTGCAGTTGATCGGCGGAGCAGTATTACACAGCGGTAAAATTGCTGAAATGGCAACCGGTGAAGGTAAAACCCTGGTATCCACATTACCAGCCTATTTAAATGCGCTGGCGGGTGAAGGGGTGCACCTGGTTACGGTAAATGATTATCTGGCCCGTCGTGACTCTGAATGGAATGGTCCGATTTTCGAATGGTTGGGCATTTCTGTTGATTGTATCGATAAACATGAGCCAAATAGTGAAGCCCGCCGTAAAGCTTATCTCGCAGATATCACGTATGGTACCAATAACGAATTTGGATTTGATTATCTCAGGGATAATATGGTGCACACTCCCGAAGAAATGGTACAGCGCAAGCACCATTTCGCCATGGTAGATGAAGTGGACAGTGTATTGATTGATGATGCGCGCACACCGCTCATTATTTCCGGTCCGGTTGCCAAGGGCGACGACCAGCAGTATCATGTTTTAAAAAGCCGCGTGGAACGTTTGGTGGAAGCACAGAAAAAAGTGACCAATCAGTTTCTGAACGAAGCAAAGAAAAAATTCAGCGAAAATAATGACGATCCCAAGGATGGCGGTCTTGCGTTAATGCGTGCACACCGGGGACTTCCGAAAACCGGCGCACTGATCAAATTCCTCAGCGAACCCGGCATCCGGGTGAAATTACAGAAATCTGAAAATTATTATCTGGCAGACCAGCAGAAGGAAATGCCCAAAGTTGACAGCGAGCTTTTTTTCAGCATCGACGAAAAAAACAATTCAGTTGATCTGACCGATAAAGGCATTCAAACCATAACCCGGGAAGGAGAGGATCCGGAGTTTTTTGTGCTGCCCGATATTGGCATCAAACTCGCCGATATAGAAAAAAGTGAAATGACAGCTGAAGAAAAGTTTCAGCAGAAAGAATTGCTATTGAATGAATATGCGATCAAGGCAGACCGGATTCACACCGTGCAGCAATTACTCAAGGCCTATACTTTATTTGACAAGGATGTCGAATATGTTGTACTCGACGGGCAGGTAAAAATAGTGGATGAACAAACCGGCCGTATCCTTGATGGGCGCCGTTACAGCGACGGATTGCATCAGGCGATTGAAGCCAAAGAAAATGTAAAGATCGAAGCCGCAACGCAAACCTATGCTACAGTTACCCTGCAGAATTATTTCCGAATGTATCACAAGCTGGCGGGTATGACGGGTACCGCTGAAACTGAAGCGGCGGAGCTATGGGATATCTATAAACTGGACGTGGTAACTATTCCAACCAATGTGACGGTGATCCGTAAAGATTCACAGGACCTGGTTTTTAAAACCAAGCGGGAAAAATATAAAGCCGTAATTGATGATATCGAAAAACTAAGGGCGGAAGGACGGCCTTCCCTTGTGGGTACCACCTCTGTGGAAGTAAGTGAACTGCTGAGTAAGATGCTTTCGGTGAAAAAAATTCCCCACAACGTGCTGAATGCAAAACAACATGCCCGTGAAGCCCAGGTGGTAGCCGAAGCAGGATTAACCGGGGCAGTAACGATTGCCACCAATATGGCTGGCCGGGGGACTGATATCAAACTGGGGCCAGGGGTGAAAGATGCAGGAGGTCTCGCCATCATCGGTACCGAACGGCATGAAAGCCGGCGGGTAGATCGTCAGCTACGGGGTCGTTCAGGACGTCAGGGGGATCCGGGTACCACACAGTTTTATTCAGCCCTGGAAGATGATCTCATGCGTATGTTCGGCAGCGAACGCATCGCTTCCCTTATGGATAAAATGGGGTATAAGGAAGGAGAAGTGATCCAGCACAGCATGGTTACGAAAAGTATTGAGCGGGCACAGAAGAAAGTGGAAGAGAATAATTTTGGTATCCGCAAACGGCTTCTTGAATATGATGATGTCATGAACAAGCAGCGCAACGTGGTTTATAAAAAAAGAAGTCATGCCTTGTTCGGCGACCGGCTGGCCCTTGACCTGGACAATGCCTTTTATAGCGTGGCAGAAGGTATGGTGAATTCTTTCCGTGATGTGGAAGATTATGAGGGATTTAAAGTTGCGGTTATTCTGAACTTTGGTGTTTCTACTTCGATTACAGAAGAAGAATTCTTAAAAGATGGCGCCGATCAGTTAGCTGAACGTTTATATGAGGAAGGAACGGGGAACTACGAAAGAAAAATGGCCGAAGTTCAGAAAGATGCCGTGCCTGTTTTCAAAAATATTTTGCTGAACCAGGGCCGGCATATTGAAAATGTGGTAGTCCCTTTTTCAGATGGCAAAAAGGTAATTAATGTATTGGCCAATCTGCAAAAGACCCTGGATAGTCAGGGCCGCGAACTGATGAATGCGGTAGAAAGACAGATCACTCTCTCCATTATTGATGATACCTGGAAGGAACACCTGCGTGCCATGGATGACCTGAAACAAAGCGTTCAGACCGCCTATCTGGAACAAAAAGATCCGCTGGTCATCTATAAAATGGAGGCATTTGAGTTGTTCCGGACGATGGACAACAATATGAACAAGGAAATTGTCAGTTTCCTATGTCATGCAGCCATTCCCGTGGAGCAACAAACGCCGATCCGGGAGGGACATGAAAAGAAAACAGATATGAGCCGGATGAAAGTGCGAAAGGATGAGCTGGTTGCAGCCGGACCTGCATCCGGAACCGGGCCGGGGATGGAAGGAGGTGGAGATTATTATGATCCTTCAGAATCCGTTAAGCAGGAACCCGTTAAGGTGGGTCCGAAAGTAGGCCGAAACGATCCATGTCCCTGTGGTAGTGGAAAAAAATATAAGCAGTGCCATGGGAGGGAAGCCTGAGGCTTGAGGCGAAAATTGTTAATTGTTAATAGAGCTGAAGAAAAGCACTTGAATATTCCTTTCCGATGAGTAAACTTCTTTTGACAATTGACAATTCAACATTGACAATTAAACAAAAAAGCATCCTGGAATAACCGGAATGCTTTTAAATATTTTATGCGTTAAGCGTTATGCGTTAAGCCTTGACCGCTGCGAGTTTATTCACATTTCGCGTAAGCTTACTCTTCAGGTTTGCCGCTTTATTCTTATGAATAACGCCTTTTTTAGCCAGACGGTCAATAAGTGAAGCAATTTCAGGCATTTTTTCGCCTGCTGCCTTCGGTTCTTTGATGGCTTTCAGGTCACGGATCGCATTCCGGGTTGTTTTGCCATAATAACGGTTGCTATCCCGGCGTTTGGAAGCTTTACGTACATCTTTTTTCGTTGCCCTGTGATTAGCCATGCATTCAGAATTTTGGACGGCAAAGGTAGGAAAATCAGTTAAATATTGAAAAATAATCCTGAAGTTTCTTTTGCCGATATTTGTAGAGCGATTAATGTCAAATAATGAAAGACTTACAATACATCACGAATTCCTCCCCTTCGTTCATAGAAAGTTTATATCAGGATTTTGTAAAAAACCCACAAAGTGTTGACCCTGAGTTCAAAAAATTTTTTGAGGGCTTCGATTTTGCCCTGACTCAGGGGAAAAACGGCAATGGAACCGGTACCACCGGAACAGTCTCCACGGAGACGGCATTTAAGACCACAGATGGTGTTGACTGGAAAAAAGAATTGGGTGCCTACCGTCTGATCCTTGGCTACCGCAATAAAGGGCATTTATTAGCCAAAACCAACCCCATCCGCCCCCGTAAAGACCGGGGTGCTAACCTTGATCTGGGTTTTTTTGGTTTTACCGAGGAAGACTTGGATAAATCTTTTTTTGCCGGGAACCTCATCGGCCTTGGCACCACCAGTCTTCGCAATATCCTCACCCATCTTCAAAAATGTTACGCACATCATGTGGGTATAGAATTCAAATATATCAGTGATCAGAAAAAAATTGACTGGCTCACCGCTGAAATGGAGAAAAAATTCATCGAACCTTTTTCCCTCCAGAAAAAGCAACGCATCCTCGAAAAACTGAATGAAGGAGTGATGTTTGAAAAATTCCTGCATACTAAATATATAGGACAGAAAAGATTTTCCCTTGAAGGCGGCGAAACAACAATTCCTGCGCTGGATGCAATGATCAATATAGCTGCTGAAAATGAGGTGCAGGAAGTGGTGATGGGTATGGCCCACCGGGGCCGTCTGAATATACTGGCCAATATACTGGGTAAAACATACGAACAGATTTTCAGCGAATTTGAAGGAACGGCCAAGCTGGATCAGACCATGGGCAGCGGGGATGTTAAGTATCATCTCGGATATGGTAGTGAACTGACTACACCGACGAATAAAACCGTACACGTAAAACTCATGCCTAATCCATCGCATCTTGAAGCGGTGGATCCGGTGGTGGTTGGTTTTGCCCGGGCAAAAGCCGATGTTTTGTACGAAAGCAATTACGATAAAATTCTTCCCATTCTTATTCATGGGGATGCTTCTGTTGCCGGCCAGGGAATAGTTTATGAAGTATTGCAGATGTGTGATCTGAAAGGTTATTATACCGGAGGAACCATTCATTATGTAATCAATAACCAGATTGGATTTACCACAGATTTCGATGATGCCAGAAGTTCTGATTATTGTACTTCGCTGGCTGCCACAGTTCACGCACCGGTACTTCATGTAAATGGGGATGATCCTGAAGCCGCAGTGAAATGTGCGGAAATTGCAACCCGGTACCGCCAGGAATTTAATGCAGATATTTTTATTGATATGGTTTGTTACCGCCGGCATGGACATAATGAAGGTGATGATCCCAAATTCACCCAGCCTACTTTGTATGCGATGATTGAAAAACATCCCAATCCGCGTGAAGTATATACCCAGTTCCTTATGGAAAACGGGGAGAGTGATGCAAGGGATATGGCAAAGGACATGGAGAAGAAATTCTGGAACGACCTGCAGGAAAGGCTCGATGATATAAAACAAAAACCGCTTCCCTATAAGTATCAGCAGCCGGAAATCTGGTGGAGAAGCCTTCGGCGTGCAACTCCGGCTGATTTTGAAAAATCTCCTGTAACGGCCATATCCGAAGCGGACCTCCGTAAAATCTTCAGTGCCATGATGACCTGGCCGGAAACATTTACTCCCATAAAAAAAATAGAAAAATTACTACAGGATAAACAGAAACTATTTCAGGATGAACAGAAACTGGACTGGGCATCCGGGGAGTTACTGGCTTATGGCAGTATACTATTGGATGGTAAAGACGTGCGTATGAGTGGACAGGATGTGCGCCGCGGTACTTTTTCCCATCGTCACTCAGTACTCCGGGATGAGAAAACAGATGAATCCTATAACCGGTTGAGCCGGATTCCGGATGCGAAGGGCAAATTCAGAATTTATAATTCACTGCTCAGTGAATATGGTGTATTGGGCTTTGAATACGGATATGCATTGGTGAACCCGAATACACTGGTTTTATGGGAAGCGCAGTTCGGAGATTTTTGCAATGGTGCCCAGACGATGATCGACCAGTTCATCGCAGCTGGTGAACAAAAATGGCAACGCATGTGCGGCCTAGTACTACTGCTGCCCCATGGTTATGAAGGGCAGGGGCCCGAGCACAGCAGCGCCAGAATGGAACGCTTTCTCCAGATGTGTGCGGAACAGAATATGATTGTGACCAATGTAACCACATCCGCAAATTATTTCCATGCTATGCGTCGTCAGCTGGCCTGGGCATTCAGAAAACCGCTGATCAATTTTTCACCGAAAGCCAATTTGCGCCATCCCGGTAGCTATTCAAAAATTTCTGCATTTACCAGTGGCGGATTTCAGGAGCTCATCGATGATACCTTTGCGGGCGAACCCTCCCAGGTGAAAAAAGTACTGTTCTGTACAGGGAAAATTTATTTCGAACTCGCCGAAAGGCAGGTAAAAGATAACCGGAAAGATATTGCGATCCTCCGGCTGGAACAACTCTATCCCCTCCCGACCAGTCAGCTGGACGATTTATATAAAAAATATAATAATGCCACCTGGTTCTGGATACAGGAGGAACCCCTGAATATGGGTGCCGCTTCTTTCCTTCAGATGAATCTGAAGAATATCAATTATGGTTTTATCAGTCGTCAGCCGGGTGCTTCCCCGGCAACGGGTTACGCGAAAGTACATGCTCAGGAGCAGGCAGAGATCATCGAAACCGCGTTCAGTATCTGATCTCACGAAATTCAACTCCTTACATGGTAAATAAATTATCTTCGTCTAAGTAAATAATATAGAAGAATGATCGATATAAAAGTGCCGGCCGTAGGCGAATCCATTAGTGAAGTAACCCTGGTTAAATGGCTAAAACAAAATGGGGATTATGTGGACCGCGACGAAGTAATTGCTGAACTCGAAAGTGAAAAAGCAACTTTCGAAGTAAATGCGGAGAAAGCCGGTGCGCTTAAAACCCTGGGCAAGGAGGGGGATACTCTGAAGATTGGTGACGTTTTAGCCAGTATCGATGAAACCGCCGCAAAACCGGTGGCCAAAAAAGAAGAAGGCAATGGCAAGGTTACTTCCTCTAAATCTGAAGCCCCGAAAATTCAATTTGAAAAAGCAACAGCGGAGGAGACAGCGAAACCGGCCAGTAGTTCCGACCCGAAAGCCACACCCGTTGCAGCAGCAATCATTTCAGATAAAAAGGTTGATAAGGGATCCATTGTTCCTACCGGAGCAAATGGGAAAATTGTAAAACATGATGTCCTGGATGCACTGTCTAACCCGGGTCGTGTTCCTGGTAAACCCTTATTTGGGCGGGAGGTGAGAAAAGAAAAGATGAGTAATCTGCGTAAGACAGTATCACGCCGGTTGGTTGAAGCTAAAAATACGACTGCCATGCTCACCACTTTCAATGAAGTGGATATGAGCCAGATTATGGCACTTCGAACAAAGTACAAGGATAAATTCAAGGAGAAACATGGCGTAAACCTGGGTTTCATGAGTTTTTTTACAAAGGCTGTCTGTTATGCGCTCCAGGACTGGCCTGCGGTAAATGCCTATATTGACGGTGAAGAATTGATCTATCATGACTATTGTGATATTTCAATTGCAGTTTCGGCACCCAAAGGACTGGTTGTTCCTGTTATCCGCAATGCGGAAAGTTTAAGCATGGCTGACATTGAAAAGAAAGTCGTTGAACTGGCTGGTAAGGCCAGGGACAATAAACTAAGCATGGAAGAAATGCAGGGTGGTACATTTACCATCACCAATGGCGGGGTTTTTGGTTCACTGATGTCCACTCCGATCATTAATATTCCCCAGTCTGCCATTTTGGGCATGCACAAAATAGAAGAAAGGGCCGTGGTGGTAAATGGCCAGATAGTGGTGCGCCCGATGATGTACCTGGCTGTGAGTTATGATCACCGGATTATTGATGGCCGCGAATCTGTGAGCTTTCTGGTTAAAATAAAAGAACTACTCGAAAATCCTGATCAGCTTTTATTCGGAAGAGACCCGGTAAAAGCGCTTCTTGAATTATAGGTGTTCCGATATTAATTATTCCAGGCGCGGTCTCGCGCCTTTTTTGTTGATCTGAATTTCATATATGATCATTGATAATCTGCTACGATATGCTGTTCGAATTCTCGACATGTATTCCGGAGATATTCCTTTGCAGGGATGGTTGAAAAACTTTTTCCGTGAAAACCCGCAGATGGGCTCAAGAGACAGGAGGCAGGTTACGGAAATGGTTTATTGTTATTACCGGATGGGTCATTCGCTTAAAAATATTTCAAAAAGGGAACGGATCATTTCCGGCCTTTTTCTTACGAATCATAAAAAAGAGCCGCTCCTGGAATTCCTCCAGCCCGAATGGTGCGAACTGGTTGAAAGACCAGTGGAAGATAAACTTGAAATCGTCCAAATGAAATTCCCGGATTTCGATTTGCTGGAAATATTCCCGTGGAAAAATCTTTTGAGTGCAGGAATTGATCACCGCGCGTACTGTTTGTCTTTTTTGGAAAAACCACGTTTGTTTATCCGGGTGCGGCCCGGTAAGGAAAAATATGTGATTGACAAGCTTGTTGAAAATAAAATTGAATTCAGGGATGCCGATCCCGGGGCTACTCTTCCGTTCCGGGGATATTCTTTTGCCAACACAACTAAACTGGATGGTGTGTTCAGGTTGAATTTTGATGCAGTTATACAGGACCTGAGTTCGCAGCGAACAGTCTTGTTTTTAAAAAAAGGAGGCAATAAAATTTCTGAAGCGTGGGACTGCTGTTCGGGAAGTGGCGGAAAGTCAATCTTGTTATCAGATATTAATCCCGGATGTCAGCTTACTGTCTCCGATATACGGGAATCCATTTTAAATAACCTGAAAAAGCGATTTATCGAAGCGGGTATATCATCACCCAGGTTTTTTAAAGCTGACCTGACGGATCAAAATGACCTTCCGAAGCAAATGTTTCCGTTTATCCTGGCTGATCTGCCCTGTACAGGAAGTGGTACCTGGAGCCGTACGCCGGAGGCAATGTATTTTTTTGATCCGCAAACGATATCCAACTTCCGTCAGCGCCAGGAAAAAATACTCTCGAATATCAATAGCCGGCTGAAACCCGGCGGAACCCTGGTATACATTACCTGTTCGGTATTTGCAGCAGAAAATGAAGGGGTTGTTTCATATGTTACTGAACCGGGGAAATTAAGGGTCGAACAGGAACAGATGATCTCAGGTTATACGGAGTCTGCTGATTCGATGTTTGTCTCCAGGATGGGAAAGAGCTGATTATTTACCAATCAGTCGTTCATTTACCATTTTCAGTAACTGATCCTTGTAATTTTTACCTACCGGCAGGTTATGGGATCCAATAACCACTTCATTCCCCCTGATTGCTGTTATCTTATCTATTGAAATCATGTATGATTTGTGTACTCTTATGAATTTGGCGGGCGGTAATTGTTCTTCCAGTGATTTTATGGTAATCAGAGCCATCAGTTTCCCTTTTTCTGTTTTGATAGTCATATAATTCTGACTGGCTTCAATAAATAAAATGTCATTGAAAAAAACCTTTTCATAATTACTGGCCGACCGGATAAAAAAGAAATCCCGGGAAATGCCGGGAGGGCCGCCCTTTTTAAATTCCAGAATTTCTTTTGCCCTGTTTACGGCCTTCAGGAATCTTTCAGCAGTGATCGGCTTGACCAGGTAATCCAGTACATTCAACTCAAATCCCTCCAGTGCAAAATTCGGATAGGCGGTGGTGATGATTACAAGGGGTTTAACCTGCAGGGTTTTCAATAAATCTGTTCCCCGCATATCGGGCATCTGGATATCAAGGAACATAAGGTCAATTTGTTCCTGCGACAATATTTTATTGGCTTCCATCGCATTGCTGCAGATTCCAGCCAGATCGAAAATACCTGCGTCATGAACCAGCCTCTCCATTCCCTCACGGGCCAGCGGTTCATCATCAACAATTATACATCGGATGGTCATGGTAACAGAATGGTTAGGGATGCAAAATACGTTTCAGAGTCCTGCCTTATGGACAATTCATGCCGGCCGGGATAAATTAATTCCAATCTTCGTTTAGTATTTTCCTGACCTATGCCGCCCGGATCCTGCGCATGCCTTACACGGTTAGGGTCCATTGAATTTTTAACAGTTAGTATAAAGATTCCTTTTTGATAACAAAGATGAATGTCGATCAGGTTTTCCCGTTCAGAAAAATTGGAAACATGTTTGAAAGCATTTTCAACAAATGGGATGATGAGCAGGGGGGAAATCATAAAGTGATTGCCGGAAAGTTCCGTTGTGTACCGGACAACCAATGCTTTACCTTTCCGGATTTTTTCCATCTCAATATAATTACTGAGGTATTCCATTTCCTTATCTACAGGCACCTCGGCTAAATTGCATTCATACAACTGATACCTTAGCATGTCAGAGAACCTGGCCAGGGTTGACTCTGCCAGGTCGGGATCTTTTTTTATCAAAACGTAAATGCTGTTTATGGCATTGAACAGAAAATGCGGATTGGTCTGTGCTTTCAGAAACTTCAGCTCATGTTCAGTTTTTTCCTTTTCCAGTACACTATTCAGTTTCTGAGCGTTTACCCTTTCTTTGATGACCTTAATTGAAATGAACAGGAGGGTGGAAAAGAAAACGGAAATCAGGCTGTACAGGAAAAATGTAGAGAAACCAAAATGATCGGATAGGAAAGGAAATAACAAGTCCATTCCGCCCACGATAAACAATGCGCCTGCTACAGTTCCGGTTAAAACGAACAATGTTAGTAAGCCGTACTGCCGGGTAAAAAAGTACCGTGGTAACAAAAAATAGATACTGAAATAACCAATGCCTGCCTGGCCGATAAAATAAATAGTGGTGGACAGGATGGCGTTAAGAACTGGCGTTCCATAGCTATGTACGGAAAACCAGGTCCAGAAAATAAAATAGAGGATCCAGAAAATGATATGGTGCAGCTTATACCTGAAAAACCAGCGCATTTTTTTGGTTGAATATTGAAGTTATCTTTTTCAGGGCATCTGACAACCGGATTTGACGAACAGACGGAAAATACTGATGAAAACTTCTATCCTGTCAACGAACGATCCGGGGGTTGTTTTACAAACCCGAAATCTTTATTTAAGGGCTAAAAGAGGTTTACATCAATACTTATTGCATGTATGTCAAACAGATTTTAAGACCAGACCTGCATGCAGTCCATTTGTATAAAATGAATGATATGAAACAAATTCAAATGCACATTCTGTTTAGATTCCGGGTTGCCACTATTTTACTCCTCGGCTTTAATCCCTTTTTTATACATTATGCTTTTGCACAGAAAACAAATGCGGATTTTTCCCTGGGTATTATAAAAACCGGTTGTGGGAAAGCAATGATTCTTATTCCGGGATTATATTGTTCCGGCAGGGTCTGGGACGAAACGGTTGAATATTTTAAAGACCGCTATACCTGTTATGAGATCACCTTACCCGGTTTTGCAGGCCAGCCGGTTTTTCAAACCGACAGCCTGCTCAAAACCACCGCCAGACAGCTGGCTGAGTTTATAAAAAGAAATAAACTCGAAAAACCCATTATTGTAGGTCATAGTTTGGGAGGATTTATTGCCCTTCAACTGGAAATCCTTTACCCTGGACTCACCGGTTCCCTGGTAATCGTAAGCAGCGCTCCGTTTCTTCCGGCCTTGTCCATGTCGGGTGATATTACTATCGACAGCACAAGGAAAATTGGTCAGCTGATTAAAAACGCAATGAAGAATCTGACTGTGAACCAGATTGTGCAATATCAGAAATCGGCCCTGCCGATGATGATCAGGGATACCGCGAAAATTGTCCTGGTAACTGAAATGGCGGCTAAATCGGATATGAGAACCCAGGGAGAAGTCATGTGTGAATTATTCAGCACCGATCTGCGTCTGGAAATGAAACATATTCATTGTCCGGTACTGGTTTTAGGGGACTGGTCGTCTTACAGTCAATATGGAGCGACAAGGGAATCTGTTTTCAAAAATTATTCAAAACAATTCCAGCTGGCATCAGATGTGACCATTTCGATGAATGATTCTTCCCGGCATTTTATTATGTATGATGAACCACAATGGTTTTTTCAGCAGGTGGACGGTTTTTTGGGAAGAAAATAGAGGATCCGGAAAGGATATTCCGGCAGTTTGTTTTAATTATGCGATACCATATTAAATGTCAGTCCGTACCCGATGGTTACGCCGGAAGGATATTCCACGTTGGGCGACTGATAAACAGAATATAAAAACTTTTTATAAATGGGGCCAATACCTTTTCCATAAACCTCCTGACTGAAAATGGTTTGGGTGTATGAGCCGTTTGCAAGTCCCGATACATCATCGGCTTCATTCACTGTTGTGGTAACCGGAATCGTACCTTCCAGTACATCGAAAGGCAAACCGGTATTGGCATAGGTATAATTCCATCCATCCAGGTAAGGCAGCTGGGAGGTATCGGATTTTGTATCAATATAGGCATTGCCATGCCAGGAATATCCATCCTGCACCGGTGTCACGATCTTAATATACCGCTGATTATTGTCGACAATTTGTACGGAAGTTTTGGAGGGGGTAACCATATATGCAACGGAAGGGATCCATTCAGACGTACCGGTGGTATCACTCAGGTAACGTACAACACGGTAACTTGGATTACCCAGGTTATCCGTAATACTATCTTCCACTACTTCCTTGGCGAGATAGCTGATAATCGAATCGGAAGATCCAACATTTACGAATTTCAGGGAATCCATTCGGTAAATAATGAAATTTCCAATATGCATCGGATAGTAATCCGCCGGAGTATCCGTTTGGAGGGGATTGCTTTTATTACAGCCAAAAATAAAGATGATCAGAAAAGAAAGTATAAAATATTTCCCGGTACAACGTCTCATAGTGGAAATCATAACAAATGATAACGCAAAGTACTACGTTTTATTGCTTTATCTTTGACTTTTTCCGGTGAAAAATCTACTACAAGGCATAGGTTATTACATTAGTCTCCCTTTTATTTACCTGCTTTCAGCATTGCCTTTTCCATTATTGTATTTGTTATCAGATTTGGTTTTTGTGATCATCTACCATGTGATCCGTTACCGGCGAGAGGTGGTATTTCAAAATCTGAGCCGGTCATTCCCGGAAAAGCAGGAGAAAGAGATCCGGGAAATAGAAAAGCGCTTTTTCCGTTATTTCTGCGACCTTTTCCTTGAAACGTTCAAAACCCTCACCATTTCCAAAGAAGAAATGTTGAAACATTGTACGCTGGCACCTGAAACGCAGGCTATTTTTGATCGGCTTACTAAGGAAAATCAGAGTTTCATGATTGTCATGGGGCATTTTGGAAATTGGGAATGGTCAGGTAATATATTCAGTATCCGGTTTAAACATCAGTTATATGTAATTTATCATCCTCTGTCCAGCAAGTACTTTAACGGATTAATGTTTAAGATGCGCACCCGTTTTGGAACAAAGCTGATAGCGATGAAAGATACCCTGAGGGAAATGGTGAAGCACCGAAATGAATTAACCGCCACAGCATTTATCGCCGATCAGTCGCCACTTCCCGATCGTGCATACTGGATGAATTTTATGAATCAGGATACACCGGTGTTTCTGGGAATTGAAAAGATTGCGTTAAAGGTCAGGTATCCAATTGTGTATATTTCCATAAGAAGAGTTAAAAGGGGTTATTATACTGTTTTTGCAGAGAGAATAGAACTACCTTCGGGCCCTCAGGAAACCGGAGCGATTACTGAAATTCACACCCGAAAACTTGAAGCCGATATTCGGAATTTACCCGAAAATTGGTTATGGACGCACCGGAGATGGAAACATGAAAGACCCAAATAATTGTACTGCACATGCTTTATGGTAAAGATCTGATATTGGCGACAAAACCTTTTGCTAAGGAAATACGGGGTAAAAGCTGGCTGTACACGCTTTCAACCATTTTATTTCTGGCCATTGCCCTCGTTGCAACGGTAGCCATTCCTTATTTTATTGTAAAACTCGTTTTCAGTATTATTTCCGGGTTGTTAATGGTGCGTATGTTTATCATTTACCATGATCACCAGCATCATTCCATCCTGGCCCATTCAAAACTGGCGGATATTATCATGACCGCTTTTGGTTATTTTGTACTTTCTCCGACAAGCATCTGGAAAAGATCTCACGATCATCATCACAATAATAATTCAAAACTATTCAGTGCCAGTATCGGCTCTTATCCCATTGCAACGAAAAGAAAATACAATGAGATGAGTGGGAAACAGAAATTTGAATACCTGGCTATCCGGCATCCGCTTACGATTGCCATGGGTTATTTTTCCATGTTTATTTTTGGTATGTGCATTGCTTCTTTTGTAAGTAACCCGCGTAAACATTATGACTCCCTCATCGCATTGATTTTACATGTAACAGCTTCTGTTCTCATCTTCATTTTTTGCGGCTGGCAGATCTGGTTTTGTTTATTTTTTCTGCCGTTCGTAATTGCCTTTGGAATGGGTGCTTACCTGTTTTATGCCCAGCATAATTTCCCGGGGGTCACATTTGCGGAAAATAATGAATGGGCCTATGAGAAAGCTGCATTAGAGTCTTCCAGTTATATGGTGATGAGCCCTGTGATGGCCTGGCTTACGGGAAATATTGGTTATCATCATATTCATCACCTGAATTCAAAAATTCCCTTTTACCGGCTTCCTGAAGTAATGGCTCATTTTAAGGAATTGCAGACCTGTAAACGGACTTCCCTGATGCCTGCCCAGGTATTTGCCTGCCTGCGTCTGAAAATCTGGGATCAGGAGAAAAAGCAAATGGTGGGTTTACGGGATATCAACCGTTAATATACCCTTCAAAAAATCAGCATACCATTTCCCTGACGCTTTCACAGTTCTTACCTGGCTTTCATGATTTATATGTACGAGTCCGAATTTTGGAAGAAAACCTTCTGCCCATTCGAAATTGTCGAGCAGGGTCCAGACAAAATATCCGTTCACTCGCACGCCGGCCTGCTTGGCGAGCATCACCTGGGCAATATGATCGGATAAATATTTAATTCTTTTCGGGTCATCGATTTCTCCTTCCATAAAGATGTCTTCAAACGCAGCTCCGTTTTCTGTTACGATAATTTCCTTCAGGTTTTTATATCTGTTCCAGCGGGTCAATGCATAGAAAATGGAAGGAGGGTACACTTCCCAGCCCATCTGAGTAAAATCTACGGTCCGTTTAGGCGCTTTAATAATTTTCGCTTTTATAAAAGGCATAAAAGGTGCGTGGCGGATAATTTCCCGGGTGTAATTCTGCAGTCCTGCAAAATCCATATCAAACGAAAGCCTGGAATCATCTCCGTCTTTATGGAATTTTTCAAGCCTTTGCAGTATTTTTAAATCCCGAACAGGATAGCCCATACCCAGTAAAGGTTCTATAAAGAGGCGGTTCAGTAAGGCATCAGTCTTTCTAACCGCCAATAAATCATTTTCTTTATCACGATATGGTTCTACGTGCGAATAAGAGAAAGTGGTTCCAACCTTCGCTTCCGAATGCATGCTCTTGACAATTCTGCCGCCTTCAGCCTGACAGAGGGCTGCATGATGCACAGCCGCAAGAAAGGATCCCAGCCCCTTTTTTCCGGGTGCATGAACGCCTAAAAAATATCCGGCACCTGTAAATACGAGGGGTTCGTTAAGGATCATCCAACGGTGCACCCGGTCGCCAAATTGTTTTATGCAATACTCAACATAGAAACTGAACCAGTTCAGGATTTCCCGGTTTTCCCAACCTCCTTTTCGCTGCAGCGCCTCCGGTAAGTCCCAATGATATAAGGTAATCCAGGGTTCAATATCGTATTCCAGACAAACATCGATCAACCGGTTATAATAGTCTACCCCGGATTGGTTTGGCTTTCCGATTCCTTCTGGAAATATCCGGCTCCAGGCTATGGAAAAACGGTAGTTGGGAATGTGAAGCTGGTTCATCAGCCTTACGTCACAGGGATAGCGATGATAGAAATCGCAGGCAATATTTCCATGCGCTCCGCGAAGAATTTTTTTCCTGTTGCTGCAGAAAGTGTCCCAGATGGACATTCCTTTACCCTCTTTATCATGAGCACCTTCAATCTGATAAGCCGCGGTTGAAACGCCCCAATGAAATTCTTCCCCAAAATGGGCCCGGTTAAACTGCATGCTGATCGCCCGATTGTTTTAATACCTGGTCCAGGATTTTTTCCTTTAGCATTTTTGCGGAACGGATCTGCTCTTCTGCAAATCGCTTCGGATTGTACGGTTGCTGCATACTTTCCCGGATTACCTGGTCTATAATTTCCGAAGTGATGTCAGGAAATGAAACCGTGATGTTCTGGGGATTCCGTGTCCATGATTTTATTTTTTCCAGATGTTTAGATTTCAGAGATTTCAATACCGGAACATTCAGGGTGGAAAGTGATGCCGCATTACACTGTTGTTCATACTGACCTTTCATTGGAATAACGAGTAATTTTTTTTTCAGGAAGAGTGCCTCGGCGGGTGTCTCAAAGCCTGCCCCACAAAGTATTCCGGTACAACTGATCAGACTTTTAATAAATGCATCGTTTTCTATTGGCCGGATTGATATGTTTCCCTCCTGGTAGCTTTTTTTGCTGTGCTTACTGAAGACCTGCCATTCTATATTTTTTATTTCTGAAAGCACCCGTACGATTCTTTTATCGGAATAAGCAGGCAGATAGACGGTATAATGGGGACTTTGTTCTATCGGGGGATTTCTGATTTCGCTGCGAATAACCGGAGTAAAAATATTATCTGCGTAACTTTTAAAATGAAAACCGTAGGATTCGGATACTGGTGCATAATTGTGCAATATGGCTTTTCCGAGCATATCAGTTTTGGCGGGCTTAGGTGCGTTTTTGTTTATAACAGCTGCCTGGTGACTGAGACCAATGCAATGTTTGTGTTTTCTCCGGCATGCCCAGGCGCTCACTGGTTCAAAATCATTAATCACCAGATCGTATTTTTCTATGGGGAGGCTTTTTATTTCTTCGTATAACCTTTTGAGATTGCTTTTACGATAAGTGGCCATCAGATCGATACCGCCTTTTTTTCCGAAAATAAAGCAAAGACCCTTAAACCGGTATTTTACCGGGTAGGGTAGCTCTACATCCGCCTGTGTACCGCTAATGAGCAGATCTAGTTCACCTTTTTGCTGAAGTATGGGAATAATCTCCCTTGCACGGCTGAGATGACCGTTTCCGGTTCCCTGGATGGCATATAATATTTTCATCCGGTGTTATTGTTAAAATCCATTAATGGATTTTGTAGAACCGGAATGCCGGGTAAAAGGCTGAAAGTCTGATTAAAAATAGCCGGATGCTGATCCGGGTAATGAAATAACCCAAATGTTTCATACGGTTGATTTATCTGGTAAAGTAACCAAACCTATATGAACAGAGCATGAAGCCTATGTTAGGAAAATATGAAATCAGAACAGATCAAAGCCTGCATTGCAGGTCTCCCAAACCGGGACAACCTATGAATTGTCCGGAAATTTTAATAGTTTTGATCACTTTCTCTTATAAATGACTAATGCTGAAACTTTTACTCCGAATACCCCTTATTACCAGCATTTCTTATGTGCTTTTTTTTGTTTTTTTTATCACTAGCCTCGTTCCCGCAACCGCACAGAATATAGTTACCCAGCACAACGATTTGAAAAGGACCGGTTGGAATGCCGGCGAAAAACAATTGACGGTGCAAAAACTGAGTTCGGGTGATTTCGGTAAAATTTTTATACGTTCGGTAGATGATCAGATATATACCCAGCCACTTATCGTGAACCAGGTTTTAATAAACGGCGCTCTGCACAATATTGTAATCGTTGCAACAGTCAATAACAGCGTATATGCTTTTAATGCAGATGATTCGGCGGTATCTGCCCCTTACTGGCAAAGCAACCTCACCTATAATCCGGGCAACGCGAATTCTTACCGGCCCGTCCAGAATTCAGATATGACGGGTGCCTGTAACGGAAACTATAAGGATTTCAGTGGAAAAATGGGAATTGTCGGCACGCCGGTAATTGACACGACCACCCAGTCGATATATATAGTTTCCAGGAGTGTCACTAAAACCGGATCACCTGATTTTGTTCAATACTTACATGTTCTGGATCTGATCACGGGGGTCGACAAAATCGCTCCGGTTTTTATTACTGCCCAGGTCCAGGGATCAGGTGATGGTAGTGTCGGTGGGGTAGTTACGTTCAACCAGCAGACTGCGAACCAGCGGCCGGCCCTGTTATTATATCAGGGTGTGGTATATATCGCCTGGTCATCCCATTGCGACTGGGGCCCTTATCACGGCTGGATAATCGGCTATGATGCTGCTACACTGGCCAGAAAATATATCTACAATGCAAGCCCTGATGGTGGCTTAACGGGTATCTGGATGAGTGGCCAGGCACCTGCAGTGGATGACGATGGATATATCTATGTTTCCACTGGAAATGGGACGGTGGGATCAAACGGTAACCCGAATGATACTACAAACCGGGGAGAGAGCCTGTTAAAATTATCTACAGCTTCTGGTAATTTAAAAGTAGTTGACTTTTTTACACCGGGAGATTTTCAATACCTGAATGACTTTGATTTGGATTATGGCGTAGATGGGGTATTGCTTTTGCCGAATTCGCATCTTTCACTTTCTGGCAGCAAGGAAAGTTTTTTATACCTGATTGACAATACGAAGATGGGGGGAATGATTTCAAACAACAGTAATGTTCAGCAACTGATAGATGTGAATGCGAATTACCTTGGCGAAAAACATCTCCATGGATCTCCCGTTTATTTCCTCGACGATAAAGGCAGGGAATTTATTTATGCCTGGGCGGAGGGCGGATTGTTAAAACAGTTTCCTTTTCAGAGATCCACCATGCTTTTTGATACGCTCAATAAGATTGCCGGTAATACGGTATTACCCAATGGCATGCCGGGTGCCATGCTTTCCGTTTCATCGAATGGAACGGTTGCCGGATCAGGAATACTATGGGCATCCCACCCCATTAATGGAAACGCCAACCAGGCAGTTGTTCCGGGAATCCTGCAGGCTTTTGATGCCACTGATATCAGCCATGAACTTTGGAATAGTAACCTGAGTGGTATACGGGATTCCGTTGGGAAATTTGCAAAATTTGTTCCGCCAACTATTGCTAATGGCAAAGTATATCTCGCTACATTTTCAAACAAGCTCCTGGTCTATGGCCTGAATGCACCAAAAGCCAGCAAATGTCCAAACTCCCTGCCCGGAAAATGGAACAGCGCCGATATCGGATATGTTTATTACCCGGGAGACGTTTGTTATAATAACGGCACATATACCATTACTGCATCAGGGGATGACATATGGAATCAGGCGGATGCATTCCATAGTTTATTGCAGCCGGTATCAGGAAGTAATATTGTAATTACAGCCCGGGTGTTATCTATTCAAAATACGGACCCATGGGCAAAATGTGGTGTAATGTTCCGGGCTAATCTGGATCCGGGATCACCGAATGTTTTTATGGCTGTCTCAGCTCAGAACGGACCCCTCTTTCAACAACGGATCTTTCAAAGCAGTACTAGTGCGGCTACGGATGTGGGTGCTGGAATCCAGGTACCTTATTGGGTTAGAATTTCCGGCAGCGGAAATAAATATGTCGGATATATTTCTGCCGACAGCAGTACCTGGACGACCGTGGATTCCTTAACCCTGGCCCTGGGATCCAGCCCTTATGTAGGGCTTGCGTATTCCACGCATAACAATACAATACAGGGTACCGCAGTGGTGGATCACGTTTCTGTCAGGTTTGATGCCGATTCAACCTTAAATTTTCACCTGACTGATTTCACAGGTTCGAATGTAAATAATCAATACACCCAACTGCTTTGGTCTACCAGTGAGTCATTGAATTTTGATCGTTTTGAAATAGAACAGAGCATCAGTTCTACAGATTTTACAAAAATTGGAACCATTCAGGGTCAGGGGGATTCGCAGACAATCCAGAGTTATAGTTTCGTGGATGAAAACCCTTCAGATGGTGCGAATTATTACAGACTGAAAATGTATGATAATCTGGGAAATTCCGCGTATTCCAAAACGATACTGGTAACCTTTAGTCTGGCCAATATACAGATCTACCCGAATCCGGCGCAACATTTTGTTTACTTGAAGAATAATATACTCTTCACCGAAGGAGAACCCATGCAGGTAGAATTAGTCACTCCCCTCGGACAGGTAATATTCCGGCAGACTGTATTAACGGCAGGTCTGAATCAGATGAGGATTGAACTTCCTTCGAACCTGGAAACTGGCATTTATTTCCTGTATGCAGTGAATTCAAAGAATAAAAAACAAGCCTGGAAAATCCAGGTTCAAAGATGATCCGTTCATTTAAGTACATAGACAGAAAGTATGAATACTGTTTTTCCTCCTAATAAATCTCTGTTGATTTTTCCGGCCCTGGTCCTGTTCGGCCTTTCGTTGTTTTCACAGAAAATCGTGGAAGTCAGATATGATCAGGATGCTAAGGGAGCATTTGTCTTTTCCTGCATGAACAATGGCTATTGTAATTACATACTGGATCTCGGATTTACAGTTTTCGAAAATGTGAAATCTGATCAGTCCCTCCCATTTCATGACGAAATAAAACCCGGATACAATAAACTCTTTACGGTTTCGCCCATTGATGCACAGACTCAGACTAAAATTAATTTCAGTATTAGTTTTCAGAAAGGATGCATGCATCCGGTGGTGAATCCCGACTTTACTTATTTATATCCGGTATCCCCGGGGAAATCGGCACAGGTTTATGAGATGTCGCCAGACAAACCAACAGATTCAGCCAGTTGGTATGTGTTGCGGATGAAGATGATGCCTGGAGATACTATTTATGCTGCCAGGAAAGGGGTAGTAAATGAAATTCAGGATCAGAATGGTGCCAACGATGCGGGGCAAAACAGTATTGGTGCTGAAAATTATATAGAAATCACCCAGCCGGAGTGCAGTTTTGCCCGATATGGGATTTTGAGAAAAAATGGGGCCCTGGTAAAACCGGGTCAGGCTGTTAAAGCTGGACAGCCGATCGGCATAGTAGGCGGAGACCCGAACGGCCGTGGCTCAGATATCCGGTTCAGCGTCTATTATTTCCAGGAAGAAAATGGTGCAATCGGTCATAACAGGGAAAGACATTACATTATCCCGAAAATCTGGACTAAAAATAATGGGAAAGGCAGGTTAAAACATGGCGCCGTCTATGTCAGTGAATTTCCAATAGCCATTTTGAATCAGGAAATGCCGGCACCCGCTCCTAGAAAAAAGAAGTAAGACGCTTAACGTTTAACGCGGAATGCCAGACTCCGGTCAACTTAACTGTCAACCGCCAACTATTTCAATTGATAGGCAACGATTCTTCTGTCAAAAAAAGTGGGAACGTAGAGGATTTTTTTGTCTTGATCATAGCCGATATCAGCCGTATTTTTTTTCTGTTCATGCGTATCCAGTAACAATTCCGACTGACCATTTGTATATACGTAAAATATATAACCCGACCAGGACGTAACGATAAAGTCGCCGTTTCCAACGGGTTCAATACCATCAATGCCCTGACCAACATCTGCGATCTGGGTTATTTGTTTTTTTGCATCCGCTTTCATCAGTAGGGGTCCTTTAGCAAAATAAAGATCTTCGTTAATCACTTTTAAGCCATTGGCCCCGGTAATATTTTCCAGGAAAAGGCTGGGCTTTTCATCTTCGAGTTTCCAGATTTTACTGGTCTTGGAATCAGAAACATATACGATTCCTTTTTCTGAAACCGTAATATCATTCAGGCCGCTGGCACCTTCTATGGGGATTTTCCTGATAATTTTTCTGTTCGGAATGTCCATCACCACTACATCGGAAATATCTGCGGCGTATAATCTATTGCGGTACAATCCAAGACCTTTGGGTGCGTTCAGCCCGGTTAACCAGTTGGAATCGTATTTTGTACCCTGCGTAGTCAGGCTTCCTATGCCGCCTTTTCCATCCACGTCCCAGGGGCCTCCATCGATGAGCGAAACATAAAGTGTGTTATTTTTTAAATCCGGGAGAACGGACTCGGGAGTTGCCACCACAGGATCTGTTGTCCATATTTGGGTAAGTGTGTGTTTTTGGGCATAAATACCTTGAATACCAAAGAAAAGCAGACAGGAGATTATCTTTTTCATATGCTGGTTTCTTGTTGAACATTAAAATTATTATTCTTTGCGGGTAATCTGAATTTTATTTGAAGAGAGAAGATCTTTTCGTAAATTGAATAAATTGCCGTCATGCCAGAGCCTAAAACATTTACTGAAACAGAAATAGCTCCCCTGCGCAGTTTAGATGAATGGGAAGAAGATGTTTTGAAAAGATATCCTGATCAGGATGGTTCCGCAAAAACAAAGGAAGCGTTCCGGAATTATGATGAACCTGTCAGGGATACCGTCCGGGAATTCTACAGGTTAAACCACATGTATCAGACCTATGATTTCGTTCAGACAAAACGGAAGGAATTTCTTCGGTTCAATAAAAGGGAAATGCCCGTTTGGGATGCATTTCAGTTTCTCAATCAGCTCGTTGACGATTCCGATCCTGACACAGATCTGGATCAGTTTCAACACTTACTCCAAACCTCCGAAGCAATTCGCAAGGATGGTCATCCCGACTGGATGGTACTGGTAGGCCTCATGCACGATATGGGGAAAGTGCTCTGTTTATTTGGCGAACCACAATGGGCCGTTGTGGGGGATACCTTTCCCGTTGGTTGTGCTCATTCCGAAAAAATTGTTTATCCTGAATATTTTTCTTCCAATCCGGATACAAAAAATTCCCTGCTGAATTCAACATTAGGTGTGTACAACCCCCAATGCGGCCTGAGAAACGTAACGATGTCCTGGGGTCATGATGAATATGTATATCAGATGCTGAAGGATTCACTGCCCGAAGAGGGATTATATATGTTGCGTTACCATTCCTTTTATGCCTGGCACCGGGAAGGAGCGTATGAATATCTGTTGGATGATCATGACCGCGAGATGCTCAAATGGGTGAAACTTTTCAATCCATATGATTTGTATTCTAAAAGCCCGGAGGTTCCGGACTGGAACTTGCTCAAACCGTATTACACACAACTGGTCAATAAATATTTGCCCTCAACACTTAAATTTTAGTCGATAATCTGACCAGAAACCGGAGGGCCATATCCCGTGCATACACTACAGCGAGCGGATTACATTGTATTTTTGATTTATTTCATTGTTGTTTTTGCTTACGGGTATTACGTTTACCGCAGGAAGAAGTCTGTACTAACCTCATCTAAGGATTTTTTTCTTGCTGAAGGATCATTAACCTGGTGGGCTATCGGGGCTTCCCTGATCGCTTCCAATATTTCAGCAGAGCATTTTATCGGGATGTCCGGCTCCGGTTATGCCCTTGGCCTGGCTATTTCAACCTATGAATGGATGGCAGCTGCAACCCTGATCATTGTGGCCGTTTTTATTCTGCCCATTTACCTGCGGAATAAAATATTTACGATGCCCCAGTTCCTCGCCACGAGGTATAATCAGCAGGTAAGCACCCTGATGGCGATATTCTGGTTGCTGGTATATGTATTTGTTAACCTCACTTCGATCATATACCTGGGTGCCCTGGCCATTACTTCCATCTCGGATATTTCCTTTGGATGGAGCGTCGCAGGACTTTCCATTTTCTCTGTCATCGTCACCCTCGGGGGAATGAAGGTGATCGGTTATACCGACGTTATTCAGGTAGCCGTATTGATTATCGGCGGACTGATTACTACTTATCTGGCACTCACCCTGCTTTCGCAACATTTTGGATTTGGCAGCAACCTGTTAAAAGGAATATCGATTTTGCGTAAAGAAGCGCCGGATCATTTTCATATGATCTTCAAAAAAGGAAACCCGTATTATAAAGACCTGCCCGGACTCTCCGTCATCATCGGTGGCATGTGGATCAACAACCTGGCCTATTGGGGATGTAATCAGTATATCATCCAGCGTGCGCTGGGAGCCAATCTGAAAACCGCCCGAAGCGGGCTGCTATTTGCAGCTTTTTTAAAATTGCTGGTTCCATTGATCGTCGTCCTTCCGGGAATTACCATGTTTGTATTGCACAAGAACGGTCTGTTCGGACAGGAAATGATGCCTGACGGGATCGTTAAACCTGATCATGCCTACCCAACTCTCATGAATCTCCTGCCTCCCGGCTTGAAGGGAGTTGCCTTCGCGGCCTTAACGGCGGCCGTCGTGGCATCTCTCGCTGGAAAAGCGAATAGTATTTCAACCATATTTTCCTTAGATATTTATAAAAAGTATTTCAACAGGGAAGCGTCGGAGAAACAATTGGTGGGCATCGGCAAATGGGTAGTGATTGTCGCCATGGGCATCGCGGCGCTTATTGCTCCTGCTTTAAAAAATTTGGATCAGGCTTACCAGTTCATCCAGGAGTATGTTGGATTTATCTCGCCCGGCGTACTGGCTATTTTCCTACTTGGATTTTTTTGGAAAAGAACAACGGCAGCTGCTGCTTTAACAGGCAGCCTGCTGACCATTCCCGTTTCCGTTATTTTAAAATTTCTTCCGTCATGGACCCATGGATACTTTCCGGACTTTCCATTCCTGGACCGGATGACAATCGATTTTGTGATAATTGTTCTGATCATGTTCGGAATCAGTTTATCAAAACCTCATGACCCGAAATCAGCACCGGTAATTGAAATAAATAAAAAGGACTTCCGGGTATCGAATTCTTTTATCTTCGGATCTGTCATTATCCTGGGCATCCTTGCGGGATTGTATACGGTTTTCTGGTAAAATAAATGTGCGTTAAGCGTAAGGCGTTAAGCGTTAAGCTTAATTTGATTATATTTATAAAGAGAACAACGATTGCTCAGCCAAATTCAACATCATGACATCCAGAAGAGATTTTATTCAGTCTGCCTCAGCATTATCCGCAGCCGTATTTGTAAAAGGACCCCTAAACGTTTTAGAAAAAAAGAATCCTGTTATAGGCCTTCAGTTGTACACAGTCCGCGAGGCGATGGCTTCTGATCCAGTTGGAACATTGGCAAAAGTGGCGCATATCGGTTTTAATTCGGTAGAAAATGCCACCTATACCGGAACGCAGAAATTCTACGGGATGGATGCAGCGACCTACAAAAAAACACTGATCAACAACGGACTCGCGTCATATAGCGGGCACTACCGGTTGGGAGAGGAAATTGTTCATGGTGCTCCGGAAAACGGTACCATATTGCACGACTGGCAAAAAGCAGTGGACGATGCTTCCGCAGTCGGGCTTAAATATATGGTCTGTGCGTATTTGTCCTCCCAGGAACGCGGTTCCCTTGATCACTATAAACAACTGGCTGATACATTTAATAAAGCAGCAGAAACATGTAAAAAATCAGGTATCCAGTTCTGTTACCACAACCATGATTTTGAATTTCAAAACCAGGACGGCGTTTTCCCTTACGATATCCTGCTGGACAGAACCGATAAGGATCTGGTAAAAATGGAGATTGACTTATACTGGATAAAAAAGGCCGGGCAAGACCCGCTTGCTCTCTTCGCCAAACATCCGGGGAGATTCCCCTTATGGCATGTAAAAGATATGTCAAAGGAAGCTGACCAAAGTTTTACGGAAGTCGGCAATGGAATTATTGATTTCAAAACCATATTCCAGCATAAGAATCAGGCCGGAATGAAATATTTCTTTGTGGAGCAGGATAAATGCCCGGGTTCTCCTTTTGACAGCATAACCCAAAGTATCAAGTTCATTAAAGCAAACCTGGTATAAACACCCAGGTTTGAAACCGCTTAATTATTTTATATGAAGCCATGGTTTGTCTTTATAGGGATACTGTTTTCTATTAACGTATCCGGTCAGGAGAATTCGATTGGAATTTTTGATAGTCATATGGATATCGGTCGTGTAAAACATACCGGATCTGCCGTATATGATGCTGCACTGCAACAATATGCCATTACCGGGTCCGGTGCAAACATCTGGAACAATGAAGACCAGTTTCATTTTACTTTCAAAAAAATTTCAGGTGATTTTATTCTTACGGCGAATTTTGAATTTACCGGTGATACAACCGGAGCTTCCGGTCACCGTAAGATCGGATGGATGGTGAGGGAATCTGCGTCTCCGGATGCGGCTAGTATGGATGCTTGCGTACACCTGGACGGATTGACGGTCCTGCAGTGGAGGCAGATGAGGGGGGCGTATATGAGGGACCCACAGGATGAAATTTTCTTTCCCAAAAAAGGGCTGCAGATTATCCAGCTGCAAAGAAAAGGTAAGAACCTGATCATGCGTGTCGCGAATCCCGGAGAACCCCTGCAGATCGTCGGCTGGCATGAAATGGCGGATATGAAAGACACCGTTCTTGCCGGATTATTTATCTCAGCCCATGATTCGGATGCCGTGGCTTCGGCCAGGATATGGAACCTGCGCATCGATCATCCGGTGGAAAATCCGTATCAGCCCAATCCTCAGCTGGTTAAACCGGCACCAAAAGAAATCATGGGATGCCGTCTGGAGATCATGGATATCGCGGATGGAAAACGCCAGGATATTTATGAATCCAAGGGAACTTTTGAAGCGCCAAACTGGATGCCTGACGGAAAGAAATTATTATACAATGACCATGGATCACTATATATGATTCCGATAAACGGAGGGGTACCGGAGAAATTAAATACGGGTACTGCAGACAAACTGAATAATGATCACGGTATTTCCTTCGATGGAAAGACGCTGGCCATCAGCAGTTCCCGGGCTGGCTTTCCAGGCGGCGGCTCTTCAGTATATGTTCTTCCACTTTCAGGAGGTGAGCCAAGACTGCTTACCGAACAAACGCCTTCATATTGGCATGGATGGAATCCGAACAATAAGGAGGTCTGTTTTGTAGCACAGCGCGGAACCCCGATCTTTCATTTATATAAACAGGATATCAATGGAGGGAAAGAAGTACAGTTGACATTTAATAAAAAGGGACATGTGGACGGTCCTGAATATTCCCCCGACGGCAAATATATTTACTACAATGCGAATCCGACAGGTACTATGCAGATCTGGCGTATGAAACCAGACGGATCAGCACCTGAACAGATAACATTTGATGAATTCAATAACTGGTTTCCCCATATTTCACCGGATGGGAAATGGATCGTGTTTATTTCTTTTCTTCCCGACATAAATCCCGATTCACATCCCACCTATCAGAAAGTAATGTTACGAATTATGCCTGCTGCCGGTGGTGCTCCCCGGGTCCTGACTTATTTGTACGGCGGACAGGGAACATTAAACGCACCTTCCTGGTCACCTGACAGTAAACGAATTGCCTTCGTTAGTAATTTCTGATCAGTTAAACAGGATACTGATTCGGCATTTTTGTTTTCGGCCTTTCTGAATTTTTAAGGACGGACCGGATTTGATCAGCCGGATGATTTCCGCATCGTGTGCCGGAGAAACCGATTTAATAATTTTGAAGGAGGACAGTTTCCCTTTTTTGCTGACCTCAAATGAAATCACTTCTTCCCCTTTAAGAACGGAATCAGTCGTAGTGATTTTTTTGTTGGTTTCTATAAAGTGATAAAGGGAATCCCAGCCCTGCGGTTGCGCCTGTGAAGTTTTTTCTTTGGGACTGTAAGAGGAGGAAAATTCATCATCTTTTTGTACGCCGAGACCGGTAACCACTACTTCATTCAAAGAAGCCTGTGACTGCCTGAGCCGGAAAGTATTGCTTGTGCCGCTGTCAGGAAATATTTTGCCGGTATAAGTTTCATAACCTATGCTCTGAATGGCAATATCATGTGCGTTATTTCCTTTATCAATATAGATCCTGAAAAAACCACTGGCATCCGTTGTTGTTGCGTTTTTTGTTCCAGGCAATGTAATTATCGCGGAAGGAATGGGATTGCCTTCTGTATTCAACACAACACCCTCAGCATATCTTCCACTGTTGCCCTTGGCGGATTTTATCTCTAAGCCCGCGACCTTATCCTGAAGGAGGATTTCCGTATTTCTGGAAGGCAAAACAGAAACAGTGTCTGCATTTTTTGCAATGGATGATGTTTTTTCGGGAGCCGGACTGGAATCCATTGGCTCGTCCTCTGCTCTCAGTGCTGTATAACCGTTAGCTCTTTCAGCGGCCGGAACAGGTTTCCTGGCATTTTCATACTGCACATGCGATTTTTTTTCTTTAACTGCCGGCTGATAGGCAAATTCCCCTGAGTCTGCTTTTGATAAATCCGGAATCGCCTTTATTTTCTCAGACTTGCGGGAATCCACACCAACCGCTACAGGTGCTGGTTCCGATTTACGGGCCCCGGTGTCAGACGGGACGGAGGTGGCGATTTTCCTTTGATCAGCGCCTTTATTGATAAAAGTGTAAGTAATGGTGCCTAGTCCTATGATAAAAACAACTGCGGCGGCAGCCTGCCAGTTGGGCAACCTGAAAAGAATTCCTTTTTTTCTGCTTTTTGTTCTGATGCGATCAGACAGTCGCTGTTGCAAATCCGTTAAATCGGAGGTTAAAGAACTCCGGTTATCTCCGCTGGCTTCCAGGCCTTCCAGCGCATCCGACAGAAAAGGATCTTCCAGGGCAGCCTTTTCCAAAGCCTGCATTTCAGGTCCGGAAAGTTTGCCGTCCAGGTATTTGCGAAGATATTCCGCCGAATAATGATTATGTTCTTCTCCTTCTTTCATTTTGATAGCTACAGGCCGGATTGTTTATCCGGTATATTTTTTTCCATACAATTTTTTAAATTTCTCCTGGCATTTTGTATCAGGCTTCGAACAGTATTCCATTCCATAAGGGTTAAACCGGCTATCTCTTTATATGATTTTTCCTGAAGGTAAAACAGTTGAACAGCCTGCTTTTGATCAGGGGCCAGGGAATCCATACACTTCGTTAGCTGGTTCAGATGATCTTCTTTTTCGAGTACTCCGTTCAGATGCAGGTTGTCGGGTAATTGCATAAGTTCCGGATCTACCATATGGGGCATTTGTTTTTTCGTTCGCAATTGCATTAGGCAATAGTTTTTTGCTACCACATGCAACCAACCCTTAAAATTATGGATATCATGTTTTAAAACTTTGGGTATCAGTTCTTCAAATATCCCCATAACTGCATCCTTCGCCGTTTCCGGTTCTTTCAGGTATTTCAGGCATACGGCATATAAGAGGTCCATATAACGCTGGTACAAACCGGCCAATACTTTGATATCGCCTTCCTGTTTGTACAGGAGAACCAGATCCTGGTCAGACAGGCCTTCGGGAGATATGTTTTTAAGAAAAACCACAAGTATGTTCCGGGGTTATATGGATAAGCGTTCGGAAAAATAATTAAAATATTCTGCGAATGGGTATGTAATCCGGAAATGAGATGCATCCGGAACTAAAACTTACCACTATGCGATACTTTATTTCAGTTTGTTTTGCCGTCACCTTCGTGCTGGCAGCATTTATTCCGGTTCAGCATTATACCATATCCGGATTTATCCGGGATCAGCAGGGTTCACCCCTTGCAGGAGTGACGATTACAGAAAAGGGTAAAAATATTTCCACTATTTCTGCAGAGGATGGTGGTTTTACGCTGAATATTTCCAGTCAGCATGCTGTCCTAATTTTTAATGGTATTGGCATTGAAAAAATGGAACTGGGTGTACAAACCTCGGAGCAGCCTTTATCTGTTGTGCTCAAACAGGCGCAGAGTTCCCTGAACGAAGTTGTAGTATCCGGTCTGTCGGTTGAAGCAGATGCCGGACCACTAAATCCAACACCTCTGGCCAGGGCCATTTATAATAATTTACAGGGACGGGTAGCCGGAGTAACCG
Source organism: uncultured Bacteroidota bacterium (assembly GCA_963766585.1). Taxonomy (GTDB): domain Bacteria; phylum Bacteroidota; class Bacteroidia; order Chitinophagales; family Chitinophagaceae; genus Puia. The sequence continues at coordinate 1,212,122 of CAVYAV010000003.1, read as the reverse complement.
TTGGAAGGCAAAAAAAAGATAAATCGGGGTTTTATAATTCCGGTATGGATCAGGAAAAACGCTCTTTTCAGAGTAATGAAGATTCCAGTTTTAATACGGAGGAGTACGAAGCCATCACAGAGAACCGTTTTCTGACAGCCGCAGAAAATCCATTATCCACTTTTTCCATTGATGTAGACGGGGGGTCCTACAGTAATGTCCGTCGATACCTGCAACAAAAGCTGTTACCTCCGTCCGGCGCAGTCCGAATCGAAGAATTCATAAATTATTTTCACTATGAATATCCTCAACCTCAGGGGAATGATCCTTTTTCCATCAATACGGAAATCGGCGCCTGTGGTTGGAACCCGAGCCACGAACTGGTGATGATCGGGCTTCAGGGGAAAAAAATTCCAACGGAAAGTCTTCCGGCTTCCAACCTGGTTTTTTTAATTGATGTGTCAGGTTCCATGATGGAACCTGAAAAACTTCCCCTGGTTCAACGTTCGCTCAAATTACTAGTGGATCAGCTGAGGGAGCAGGACAGGGTTTCCCTGGTGGTGTATGCCGGAAATGCAGGGCTCGTTATGCCTTCCACATCAGGATCAGAAAAGATTAAGATTAAAGATGCCATCGACAGACTGGAAGCAGGTGGCTCAACCGCGGGGGGTGCAGGTATACAACTGGCATATAAAGTGGCAGAACAAAACTTCATCAGGAATGGAAATAATCGGGTGATTCTTTGTACAGACGGTGATTTTAATGTTGGACCAAGCAGTGATCCCGAACTGGACAGAATAATCGAAAAGGAAAAGAAAACGGGCGTGTTCCTCACAGTCCTGGGATATGGAATGGGAAACTATAAAGACAGCAAAATGGAAAAACTTGCTGATAAGGGAAATGGAAACCATGCCTATATTGATAATGAAAACGAAGCGAAAAAAGTCCTCGTAAATGAATTTGGAGGAACACTGTTTACCATTGCCAAAGACGTAAAACTGCAGATCGAGTTCAATCCTGCAAAAGTTCAGGCTTACCGTCTGATCGGATATGAAAATCGGATGCTGAACAAAGAAGATTTCAATAATGATGAAAAGGACGCCGGCGAACTCGGCAGCGGTCATACTGTAACGGCTATTTATGAAATTATTCCTGTTGGCGTGGCGAATGATTTTCTGGAAAAGATTGACCCTTTAAAGTACCAGCAAGCCACTAAACCTATTGGTGACTTTAATTCTGATGAACTGATGACAATAAAATTCCGGTATAAAAAACCGGATGCTGAAAAAAGTTTATTAATTGTGCACGCTGTCAAAGATCAATCACCCGGGTTAAACCGGACTTCAGACAATTTTCGTTTTGTTTCGGCCGTGGCAGAATTTGGCATGTTGCTTAGGAATTCAGAATTCAAACAAAAGTGTTCTTTTGAAAAAGCATATATGCTTGGGAAAAGTGCACTTGGAAACGATACAGAAGGATATCGCCGGGAATTCCTGCTACTGATAAAAGGAGCGGAAAGCCTGACAAAGAAAAATACCAGGGACGAAGAGAAGGAAACCACCGGGAGCAGATAAAAATAAAAAACGTCCCGATTATAACGGGACGTTTTTCTTAAACTCAATTTATACTCAGTCCAGTTTAAATACGACTCCGACCTGGAAACTGGTAATATCGTAACCCATTTCAGAGTTAAAACCAAAGGTTGGAGTTACAAAATACGAGGCTCCAACAAAAGCGCCGAAAGCCGGAACGGGACTGTTATAGTCTATTCCTTCATTGGTATAATGATTGAATCCGATACCGGCGGAAAACCCGCCATAGGTGTCCAATCCAGGCACATTCCATCCATTATGCCATGCAGCCCGGCCAGATACCACAAAAGTGCTCGAATGGTAGGAATTGCCATTACGGTCCTCACCTGAAAAAGTGCTGCCCAATTCGGCTCCCAGGGTAATTACTCCGGGACCGGCCTGCCACATGCCATATTCAGCAGCCAATTTAAATCCCCAGGGGGTACCATAGGTTGGATTTTTATAACCAGCCCCTGCCCCGAAGCCGCCATTTACAAAAAAACTACCTATCTGCATCGGGTTGGTCAGACCCTTGTCCCCGTTCGATTTTTGGGTTTGTGAAAATGTTTGTTGATGTAAGAATAAAATACTCATAGTCACTAAAAGGACGCTTGCTTTCTTCATAATGATAATTATTGAACTGTTTAACTTAATTGATTGGTGAGGTATTAATTGATTGGTGAGGTAGCAAAATAAAAAAGGGCCAGGATAGAAATCCAGCCCATTTTAAAATCCAATATCCTATGAAAAACCATAATAATATTTGCAAGACATATACCAATTTTCATGTTTATGGGCGTTTAAAGCTGCCCTAAAGTTTAAACGGTCAGGATCAGCAACTTAGAGCGCAAAATAAATAACTTTCCCGACCGAAATATCTAAAGAAAACAAAAAACTGAAGATTCCAATCTCAAATGTGGAATTTTAATCCCATTTCTGGCCTGTACTTTGGAATTCCGGGCATGATTTTTTTGAATTAACTTGGGTACCCAATTCATTTTTTATGGAGGCAAAAATAAATGAGAATAATCAGCAATTCGAAAAAGATAATCTGACAGGCGAAAATCAGGGGGCGGTTCTTCCAAATCTGAAGGGACGTTATCTGACAGCTTCCTCACTGCAAGGGGATAAGGTTGTTAATGACAAAGAAGAACATCTCGGTGAGATTAAAGAAATAATGCTTGATCTGGAAAACGGGAAAATTGATTATTACGTAATTGAGTTTGGCGGGTTTCTGGGGCTTGGCATTAAATATTTTGCAATTCCTTTCCGTCTGCTGAAGCTGGATGCATTAAATAAGCGTTTTATTTTTAACCAGAGCCGCGAGTCGCTAAAAAATGCTCCTGGGTTTGATATGGATCACTGGCCGGATACCAATCTTCATTTTGACGACGTTTATAGCTACTGGCGATTTATATAAATTTTTATGTGGGAAGAAAAAGATAATACACTATACCGGAAGTTTACTTTTAACAGTTTCTCTGAGGCTTTTGCTTTTATGACGCGTGTATCACTGGAGGCAGAGAAAATGGATCATCATCCCAGATGGACCAATGTATACAACCAGGTTGAAATCTGGCTTTCAACCCATGATGCAGGCGATATAGTAACCGAGCGGGACAGGAGGCTGGCGAAAAAAATTGATGCGATTAAATCGTAAGACGCGGAAACTGTGATACCGTTGCTTCAGATTTTAGTTCCCGGGATTTGTTTCACGCTTCAGGCATCGGGCCTCAGGCTTTTTGCACTTTCAACACTTCCAGTAAACCATTTTTGATATTAAATTCGATAATCCGCACTTTGCCTTTGTATCCATTGTATAGTGCAGTTGGTACTTCAATCCAAACACTCCGGTGAGTTTTTCCATTCAGTGTACAACTGGCAATCATCTGAATTTTTTCTTCCGTGGTTTTGCGTTGTTTAAAAACAGCTTCCACATCTGTATATTCAGGTAAATCCGGATACTCTTCCATTACGAAAAGGTTTAAAGGTTTGTAATTTCAAAAACATGTTACTCAAACACAGGCCTAACCCTATTTCCAGGTAAAATGCCTGCCACTCGGTCAACATTATCCGGATTTATTGCAAAATTCTTTCCATCTCTTCCATCGCGGCTTTTACAAGTCCTGGATCTGTTTTCTGACTTGTTTTTGCAAATGGATCGGCTGCCAAGGCCCTCACATTCCCCTCGTCATCTTTTTCCAAAACCCATTCGGAATCCCCGATGGTACAAAGAAACTGATAGGTATAGGCACTGATACGTAACCTGCAGGGTATTTCCTGCCTGGTTTCCTTATATATAAATGACAGGATAAATTCTTCCGGCACACCACGAAGTTAGTCATTTGGACTAAGGCCGGAAAGCCTAAGTGTAAACCCTTAATTGCTTTAATGTTAAGGATTAATGTATTATTATTATAGTGAAATCATTAATCATTTTCCGGCTATGCCGGGAAATTTAACCCCTAAAAAAAACGAAATGAAATGGTATTTGTTAGTTTTAAAAAAGTACGCTGTATTTCAAGGCCGGGCAAGAAGAAAGGAATATTGGTATTTTTTTTTATTTAATCTTCTTTTTGCATATGCCGTCCTATTTTTTAGCATCTGGATCAAACTTCCGTCATTGTATTTAATCTATGTTCTGGCATCATTGATACCGGGTATTGCTGTAGGTGTACGGAGAATGCATGATGTGAATAAAAGCGGATGGTTTATACTAATCCCAATTTACAATTTGATTTTATGCTGCACTGACGGAACCCAGGGTTCGAATCAATATGGAGAAGATGCAAAAAGACCGGAGTTTGATGAGTTTTTGCAGGAGGCCGAGCCTTCACATAATTAGCCAAATTCCTGGCGTACGCGATAATTTGCAAAAGAGAGAGAAATAAAGAAAATGCAACTTAAATGAACTTTAAGTTGCATTTTTGGTTTTTGCTCTGCCAGTAATATTTAAAATTATACAATGAAAACAAATATTGGAATTTCAGAAACAAACCGGAAAACAGTTGCGGAACAACTGGGAAAATTACTTGCCGACGAATTTGTTTTATATACGAAAACACTGAATGCGCATTGGAATCTGGAAGGCCCTGATTTTCATTCAGTGCATGTGTATTTTGAAGATTTATATAATCAGTCACAGGAAATCGCTGATTCCGTTGCCGAACGTATCAGGCAGATTGGCCACTATGCTCCGGCAAGTCTGAAAGATTTTATAAAGCTTACCCATTTGACCGAACAAATGAAAGGGGACAATAAAAGTCAGGATCTGATAAGGAACTTACTTGGAGACCATGAAAGTATCATTGAATTTATTCGTTCAAATATTAAGGAATTTGATGAGGCCCATAAAGATGCAGGCACCAGTGATTTTATCACTTCGCTGATGGAAAAACACGAAAAGACAGCCTGGATGTTGCGGGCGCATTTAAAATAATCCCATCCATCTTAAGATGTACAGTTTAAGTAAACCCCCGGGATTTCCCGGAGTTTACTCATTTTAAACCATTCCCGGGCCTTCCTTTACCTTGTCCCCCGTACACGAAGAGGTGTTTTTTAGCCTGAAAAGGCGTTTGAGGGCCTTCAAAAAGCCCTGAATTTGAATAATTCCCGCATTTATTGTAAAAAAAATCACACAATCAACCCCTGAACTAAACTAATGTGGTATCTTGTCGCCTATTAAAATGTTTTGGAATGAAAATCTTTGTAGCCGGTCTGCCTTTCGCCGTTAGTGATTCAGAATTGCAAGAGTTGTTTGAACCATACGGTACCGTTGGTTCAGCAAAAGTTATTTTAGACAGAGAAACCCACAAAAGTCGTGGTTTCGGATTTGTTGAATTTTCAAGTAATGAAGAAGCGGAGAAAGCCATTAAGGCCCTCGATGGCACTAGCCTGGAAGGAAGAACGCTTACTGTAAAAGTTGCTGAAGATAAAAACCCCGGCGGCGGTGGATCACGTGGTGGTGGTGGTGGAAGCCGTAGCGGTGGTGGAGGATATAACCGGGATCGTAACCGTTATTAAGCCTGGCTTAAACGGTTTTCGCTGAACGCGTAAAGCTCAACGCCTTTTTGGTGGATGGTTTTAGTAGAATAGAATAATGGTTATTCATTTAACCCTTTTCTGTGCGCTTTAACCATCCATCATTTTTTTATTCCCCGACAGGCAGCCGGTAAATTTTCTTTTATGAGGCTTTTTGCACTGGTCCTGATTTCCTTTTTTATTAACTCCCCCGCTCACACACAGAAGATTCAGAAATTCGATACGGACGATGAAAAGGAATTCAAGGCAAAGGCCCTGAAATTTATGGTATTTGGCGACTGGGGCCGAAACGGGGAGGATAATCAGAAAGCAGTGGCTGCAGAAATGTCCATTGTTGCACGTAAATTCAAGCCTGACTTTTTTATTTCTACCGGTGATAATTTCTACCCCAATGGGGTGCGTAGCACCCGTGATTATAACTGGATTGCATCTTTCGAAAATATTTATACAGCCCAGATACTCCAGTCTGATTGGTTTTTGGTTTTGGGAAATCATGATTACCGGGGCGATCCGCAGGCGGAGATTGACTATTCGGCTGTTGATCGCAGATGGAATATGCCCGCGCGATATTATTCCAGGGTTTTTTTTATTGACGATGATACAACCCAGGGTGTTCTCCTGGTTTTTTTAGACACCACACCTTTTTTATCGGAATCGTATACCGGCGATAAACTTCATGTACAGGGACAGGATACTTCAGCACAAAAAGCATGGCTTGAAAAGACTCTGGGAGAAACTACTTCAAATATAAAATGGAAATTGGTTTTTGGTCATCATCCGGTATATACGGGAGGCGGAAGAATGACCGCCCCTGAAACCAAAGAGATGAAAAAATTATTCAAACCCATTTTTGAAAAATATCATGTGAATGCTTATATCTGCGGACATGATCATAATCTCCAGTACATTAAACCGCCAGGGTTTACCCATTATTTTGTTTCCGGAGCAGGCTCGGAAATTTCCAAAACAATTATTCATCCGGAAGGCGGAGTATTTGCCAGGTCAGAAAACGGATTCATGAATTTCAGGGTTTATGCAAATCAATTGCAGGTTACGGTGATCAGTTATACTGGTGCGCAATTATATTCTGCAACCATTCCCTGGCAATAAGCGTTAATCCTAATATCGTAATTGTATTCTTAAAATGGTTTCAGTTCAAAAACCAGGGTGGAAAGCAAGGCTCAGGGCCCTTCGCAACCTGCCCGAATTTTTCAGGCTTGTTTGGGCCTCCAGTCCCTGGATGACCGGATTAAACATTGGTTTACGTTTACTGCGCTCAGCCATACCCGTTTCATTTTTATATATTGGTAAACTGATTATTGATGAAGTGATCCTGCTGAACCGTGATCATGGTTCGGCCCCATCCCATCACATATGGGTACTGATCGGAGTTGAATTTTTACTCGCTATTTTAAATGATGCACTGGGCCGGAGTATTTCCCTGCTTGACAGTTTACTGGGAGATCTGTTTGGAAAACTCAGTTCGGTACGCATTATGAAACATGCCGCCATACTTGATTTGGAACAGTTTGAGGATCCCGTATTTTATGATAAACTGGAAAGGGCAAGGCAACAGACAACAGGAAGAACAATATTATTGTCCCAGGTACTTAGCCAGATTCAGGATCTGATAACTATGGGTTTTCTGGCTGCTGGCTTAATCTTTTTCAATCCCTGGCTGATCGTATTATTATTCATCACCATTCTTCCTTCGTTTATCGGAGAATCTTATTTTAATGATCAGACATATGCGCTTAGCCGCCGCCAAACACCTGAAAGGCGCGAACTGGATTATCTGCGATACCTGGGGGCCAGCGATGAAACCGCCAAAGAAGTAAAAATTTTCGACCTCTCCGGCTTTATAATCGAAAAATTTGAAGTGCTTGCGAATAATTTTTATAAAAGCAATCGCCGAATTTCAATCAATCGTTCCCTTTGGGGAACCGGGTTCACTTTATTGGGGAGTCTGGGATATTACAGTGCATACGTGTATATCATTTTGGAAACCATTTCCGGCCATATCAGTATTGGCAAGCTTACATTCCTGGCCGGGTCCTTCCGCCAGCTCAAATCCTTGCTGGAATCTATCCTCTCCCGGTTTACTGCAGTGTCACAGGGGGCCATTTACCTGAGTGACTTTTTTGAATTTTTTGATATCCGGCCCGGTATTACCGTTCCCCGGCAACCGTTAACTTTCCCGGATCCGATCAGCACCGGATTTGAATTTCAGGATGTGGGTTTCCGGTATCAGCATTCGGAGAAATGGGCTGCCAGGCATTTGAGTTTTGTCCTGAAGGCGGGTGAAAAAATCGCACTGGTCGGGGAGAATGGGGCGGGCAAAACCACGCTGGTTAAACTGCTGGCCAGGTTATATGAACCAACCGAGGGCAGGATATTGCTGGATGGGAAAGATCTGCGTTTATATGATCTCGTTAGTCTAAGGCAGAATATTGGTATTATCTTCCAGGATTATCTGCGTTATCAGATGCGTGTTTCAGATAATATCGCGGTCGGGAATATCAATCAGAAAGAAAACGCACCCTTAATTATTACTGCAGCAGAACAGAGTCTGGCTTCAGATTTGGTAAGCCGTTTGCCGGGAGGATATGAACAGATGCTGGGCAAGAGATTCCAGGAAGGAATAGAACTATCGGGCGGAGAATGGCAAAAAGTTGCCTTGGCGAGGGCATATATGCGTCAGGCGCAGGTACTGATTTTGGACGAGCCAACTTCTGCCCTGGATGCACGTGCAGAATATGAAGTTTTCCAGCGTTTTGCGGCGTTAACCAGGGGGAAAACAGCTGTTCTGATTTCACACCGGTTTTCAACCGTGCGTATGGCAGACCGGATTCTTGTTTTGCAGGAAGGTGAGCTGATTGAAAGCGGAACACATGGTGAGTTAATTGATATGCAGGGCAAATATGCGGAATTATTCGCCCTGCAGGCAAAAGGATATCTATAATATGGATGATTCGGGTAAAATATGTCCGAGATGCAAGAAAGAGTTTGTCTGTAATCCAGAAAACATTTCGGCCTGCTTCTGTTCAAAAGTGGTTCTCTTAAATGGTGCAAAATCATTTCTTGCAAATACATTTTATCGATGTCTTTGCAATGATTGTCTGATCGACCTGAATCAGATGGTAGTAAAAGAAAAGCAATATCCTTTTCCGGGCAGGGGCGGTGATCTGATAGAAAACATTCATTACTACAAAGAAGGCGAATACCGTGTCTTTACTGAATTTTATTTGTTTACCCGCGGTTACTGCTGCCGCAGCGGATGCAGGCACTGCCCATATGGATTTAAGAAAAGGTGGGCTGAATAAAATAATAAAATACGGTTTAGCTAAATTTGTCGAAACTTGAAATATGTTCGGAACAATTGCAAAAGGGACTAATTACTTATTTGGTAAAATTTTACATAAAAACAAGATTTTCGTAAGTAGTTCTCTGGGATACCTGCATCGAAAAAGAGATATCGATCAAAATTATTTTGACTACATACGTTTGTCAACTCTGGAATTAATCAGCTTTGAAATAAACCGAAAGAAACTTGTTGGAAACGTTGCCGAACTTGGAGTTTATAAAGGGAAATTTGCTAAATATATTAATAATTATTTCCCTGACAGGCAGTTGTACCTATTTGATACATTTGAAGGTTTTGACCAACGGGATGTTCGAAACGAAAATGAAAAAGAATTTTCTTCTGGAGAACAGGATTTTTCTGATACTTCTGTAGAGTCTGTATTAGGAAGAATGCCATTTCCGCAGAAATGTCAGATAGTAAAGGGATTTTTCCCGGAATCAGCTAAGAATATTAATGATGATTTTGTTTTAGTAAGTCTCGATGCAGACTTATATGAACCAATATATAATGGGCTTGAGTTTTTTTACCCGAGACTCGTTTCTGGCGGATACATTTTAATACATGATTTTAATAACGATGCGTACCCGGGCACTCGTAAAGCTGTAGAAGAATTCAGTAAAAAATACAATGTAAATTATTTGCCTATCAGTGATTTGGGCGGTTCAGCAGTCATTTTAAAATGAAACTAACCTCTTGGCAATGATTGGTAAATTCAAAAAGTTTATTGAATAGTCTTCTTTGGTGGCAGCGCAAAAGCTACTGCATTGTGCTCAAAATGATTTTTATGGGACCCGTCGCAAAAAGGTTTGTTCTGGGACATGCCACAACGGCAAACAGAAATAATTTCCCTTCCTCCCAGATCATATCGTGCACCGGTTTTGTCAACCAGCTCAAAATCGCCCTCAATTCTCAAAGAACCGTTGTCGTTAACTGTAATTTTTGTACTGGCCATTGCTTTGCAGATTTGTTCGCGAAAATAGGCAATTGATACCATAATACGGAACCCTTGTAATCTGTAATCTTGAACAGGCCGATGATTTCAATTATCTTTGCAACATGCATTATGTATCTGCTGAGGGATTGGGAAAGTCTTATGGAATCAAACCACTTTTTGATAATATCGCTTTTAACATTGAATCCGGCGATAAAATCGCGCTGATCGCAAAAAACGGAACCGGTAAAACGACCTTGTTGAAAATACTGGCAGGGAAAGAACAAGCCGAAAAAGGAAAACTCTGGATATCAAAGGAGATCAACGTTGTATTTTTTGAGCAGGAGCCCCAGTTCCAGGAAGAGCTGTCTATACTGGATAATATTTTTTATCATCCAAATCCGGTAACGAAGGCGATCAAATCATTTGAAGCTGCCAGTGAAACAGAAGATACCGATGCGCTGATGGACAGCATCGAACAAATGGATCACCTGGGCGCCTGGGATTTTGACGCGAAGGTGAAACAGATATTCAGCCGCTTAAATATTGATCACCTCATTCAGCCTGTAAAGACACTGAGTGGGGGACAAAGGAAAAGGGTAGCCCTGGCCAGGACCCTGATGGATGTGAGCTTTGGTGACGGAGAAGCATTTTTAATTATGGATGAGCCAACTAATCACCTGGATATCGAAATGGTGGAATGGCTGGAGAATTACCTGAACCAGCAGAATATTACGCTGCTTGTTGTTTCGCATGACCGTTATTTTCTGGATAATGTCTGCAACGAGATCTGGGAGATGGACAGGAGCGAAATATTTACTTATAAAGGGGATTACGAAAATTATCTGGAAAAAAAATCCATGCGGATCGAATCTGATATGGCCAGCATCGATAAGGCAAAAAATTTATTCCGTAAAGAACTTGAGTGGATGCGCAAGCAGCCAAAAGCCCGTACGACCAAGTCGAAAAGCCGTCAGGATGCTTTTTATGTGGTGGAAGCCAAGGCAAAACAGAATCTGGACGAACAGAACCTGACCCTCCAGATGAAAATGAGCAGGCTGGGTGGAAAAATAGCTGAATTTAAAAAAGTAAATAAAAGTTTTGACGAAAAAATTATCCTTAAGGGGTTTGATTATACGTTCAAACGCGGAGACCGGATCGGTGTGGTAGGCAGGAACGGAGCGGGGAAAACAACTTTTCTAAATATGTTGCAGGGCCTCGAATCCCCTGACAGCGGTAAGATCAATATCGGAGATACGATTATCTTCGGAAACTATTCACAGACTGGTCTGGTAATTAAAGAAGATCTGCGGGTAATAGAATACGTAAAAAATATTGCAGAAAATTTTCCATTGGCTGATGGAAGTTCGATGAGTGCAGGCGAATTCCTGAAACTGTTTTTATTTCCGCCGGATAAGCAGTTTACATATATTTCATCGCTGAGCGGGGGAGAAAAAAGAAGACTTTTTCTATTATCCATTCTTTTTAAAAACCCGAATTTTCTGATCCTGGATGAGCCCACCAACGATCTGGACCTGCCCACACTGGCAGTACTTGAAAACTTTTTGCTGGAGTTTCAGGGTTGCCTGGTGATGGTTTCACATGATCGCTATTTTATGGATCGGATGGTGGAACACCTCTTTGTATTTGAGGGTAACGGAGTAATCAGGGATTTTCCTGGAAACTATGGATTGTATCAGCAGTGGCTGAAAACCAAAGATGCAACAGGGCCAACAGCTCCTAAAGCTGAAATCCCGGTTGTGGTCAAAGAACCCGAACGGGAAATAACCGTCAGGCCCAAACTTTCTTACAAGGAAAAACGCGAACTGGAATTACTTGAAAAAGAAATCGGTGATCTTCAAAAGGAAAAGGATCAGATTACAGAAAAGCTTCACGATGACTCGGTTAATTATGATACGATCCAGCAATTATCCCAGCGGTTCACCCAGGTTACAGAATCCTTACAACTGAAAGAATTCCGCTGGCTCGAATTGAGCGAACTGGTTTCTTAAAGCCTAAGGCGTAACGTTTAACACTTAACGCTATTCACTGACATCTGTTTTTTGTTTGCCACCAACCATCTAATAATACCGGACACTCACTGTATCGTAAAAGAACAGTAAATTTAATTGACCGGTATAATCTGTTGATGTTCACAGATTATAAATTTGGCACCCTATTCGACAAAGTAAGTCGGACATTAAATTTAACAGATGCTGATCATTAACCTGCGTTCGGCTTTTCGTAATTTAAAACGGCAGAGGGTATATGCCTTCATCAATATATTCGGATTGGCAATTAGCCTTGCGGCATGTTGGCTCATCGTGTTATACGTAAAAGACGAATTGAGTTATGATCGTTTTCATGAAAATGCCGACCGTATTGTGAGGGTTGTTCAGCACCAGGAGTGGGACGGCGGAAATATGCACATAGCCCTCACCTCGGCACCCTTTGCACCTGTAATGAAAAGACATTTTCCACAAATTGAAGAATCTGTACGAATTGATGCGGAGGGAGGAGATCTGATTGCACATGGTGACAATGTCCTGAAGGTTAATGATATCATTTCCGCGGACGCTTCTTTTTTTCGTGTTTTTACATTCGAATTTTTAGAGGGAAATGCATCGACAGCGCTGGCAAATCCACAATCTATCGTTTTAACGGAAAGTTTGGCGAATACCTTATTTGGATCATTGGAAGGCGTTGTCAATCAGGTGGTTGTTTTTCCCGGAAATCAACCTGTAACCGTTTCTGCGGTCATCCGTGATATTCCGCAAAACAGTCATCTTCGTTTTTCAGCTGTTCGTCCGCTGCCATTTTCCTTCAGTACCAACTGGCAGGATGCTTCCCTTTATACCTATTTGTTATTAAAATCAACCGCATCGCTGGAAACACTTCGGCAGCAAATGCCTGCTTTTGTAACCAATACGATAAAAAAGGAAATACATGCAGAGAGGTTTCAAGTGGAACTGCAACCCCTCAGTTCCATACATCTTCAGTCGAATCTCGACTATGAGATCAGTCCCAACGGAAGTATGAGCCGGATTTATATTTTCAGTGCTATAGCCCTGTTGATCCTTTTTATAGCGATCATAAACTATGTGAATCTTGCTACGGCCCGGGCCTCCTCCAGAATTAAAGAAATTGGAGTTCGCAAAACCCTTGGTTCCGGTAAAATCCAGCTGGCAACGCTTTTTATGACTGAAGCTGCCATGGTTACACTCATAGCCGGACTACTTGCGTTGGTGGCGGTCAGATTCTCCATGCCCATGTTCAATCAGTTAACTGGAAAAAGTCTTAGCGTTTGGCGTTTTGGAGTATTGCCAAGTCTTGGGTTTGTGATTTTATTTTCTGTTGTAGTTGGTTTGGTGAGTGGTATTTATCCTTCGCTGGTCCTGGCAAGGTTTCAAACGATTCCGGCTTTGCAGGGTAAAATGACCAATATGGGTGGAACTGTGTTTTTCAGAAAATCATTACTGGTACTACAATTTGTCATAACTGTTTTTATGATCTCGGCTTCTTTTATCATATTTCAGCAATTACAGTTTGTTAATCATGCAGATCTGGGATTTAATAAGGAACAGATGGTCACTTTTCACATTGATAACCGAAGCCTTCGTTCACAGATTCCTGTTATTAAATCAAAATTATTGCAGAACCCGTTAATAAAAGCAGTTGCTATTGCTGGTAATCCTGTTGGAAACAATGACCTGGGGAGTTTTGGATATTATTATGAAAAAAATAACGGGACAATGTCCGGCCAGACAAAAGCTGTGGAGGAACTCATTATAGATGCTGACTATCTGCCAGCCATGCAAATTAAATTAAAGGAAGGAAGAAATTTTTTACCCAATATTACAACCGACACCGCTAATTCAGTATTGGTAAATGAAACTCTGGTAAGGGAACTGGGCTGGACGAATCCATTGGGAAAAAAGATGCTTGGCATCCGTAACAAGGATGGACAACCGAAAATGGTGGTCGGAGTGGTACGCGATTTCCATACTAAATCCTTTCAGCATAAAGTGGTCCCCCTGGTGCTGGTGTTGCCACCCAATATTAAGGAGCAGGATAATTTATATGTCCGGTTGGCAAAGGGGAAAATACCTGAAGCTATGGCTTATCTGAATGAAGTTTACAAAGGATTTGATCCCGGCAACCCTGTCGAATATCATTTTCTGGACCAGAATTACGCACGCCAGTATCAGTCTGAGGAGAAACAGGGCAACCTGGCGTTAATGTTTACGATATTGGCTATGGTACTTTCGCTGGTTGGGTTATTCGGGCTCGTTAGTTTTACCGCCCAGCAATTAACCCGGGAGATCGGGATCCGGAAGGTGCTGGGAGCATCCTTATATAATATTATAAACCTGTTGTCGGCAGGTTATTTAAAACTTATTACGGTTGCAGCCTGTATTGCCCTGCCGCTTTCCTGGTATATTATGCAAACCTGGTTAGCGGATTTTGCGTATCGAATTCCATTGCAATTCGGAGTATTTATCGGAGCCGGATTCTTTTCCGGACTGCTGGCACTCGTAATTGTAGCACTGCGGGGATACCAGGCGGGATCAGTGAATCCGATTAAAAGTCTGCGTTCAGAATAGAAGGAATGTATGGGAGTATGGCAGTTTTCAACTCCCATACTACCATACTTCCTCACTTGGTTTCTGTTTTTTTCTTATTTTAGCGGCATACGATTTCACTTAAAACAGCCATATGCCAACCGAATTAACACCCAATGTTCTGAAAGAAAACCTGGCAAATCCTGCACCTCTGGGATTGTTTGGATTTGGAATGACAACGATTCTGCTTAACCTTCACAATGCCGGATTTTACGAAATGAATTCTATGATACTTGCCATGGGCCTGTTTTATGGAGGACTCGCCCAGGTGATTGCCGGTATTCTCGAGTATAAAAAAAATAATACGTTCGGAATGACCGCATTTATTTCTTATGGTTTTTTCTGGATATCTCTGGTCGCCCTGATTTTTATGGCAAAATGGGGATGGATAACCGCAACACCCGGAAATGCACTGATCGCTTATCTTACCCTATGGGGTGTTTTTACATTGCTTCTGTTTTTTGGAACTCTTAGAATTAATGTTGCGCTGCAGTTGGTTTTTGGATCTCTTACTATTTTATTTTTCCTGCTGGCCATCGGAGATGCAACCAAATTGGAATCCATTACCCATCTGGCGGGATTTGAAGGTATACTTTGTGGGGGACTGGCCATTTATACGGGTATTGCAAATCTGCTCAATGAAGTTTATGGCTATATCGTTTTACCGTTAGGTCCCGTAAAGCCAAAGGCCTAACGCCTAACGCTATACGCCTAAAGTTATAAGTCAGAAAAATCATTTACTGCCAACCTTCGCCCGCCAACCGTCATCCAATTTGGCGATTATGGTTTAATTTTGCAGTATGGTGAAAACGCTGGACCGGGAGATTGTTCCAAAACGACTGGTGATCATTGGTGGCGGGTTCGGAGGTGTAAACCTGGCGCTAAGGTTGAAAAATGATTTGCGTTTTCAAATTACTCTGGTAGATAAAAATAATTATAATTTTTTCCCTCCTCTGATTTATCAGGTCGCTACGGGGTTTTTGGAGAATTCAAATATCAGCTATCCTTTCCGCAAACTATTCCAAAATTATTCCAATATTCATTTCCGACTGGGGGAACTCCTCGGGGTGAACCCTGATGCACACACTATCCGGTTAAATAACGGGGAGGTTCCGTACGACTATTTGGTATTTGCAACAGGGGCTGAATCAAATTATTTCGGGATGGAAAATATCCGCAAACATTGTATCCCGATGAAGAATGTAAATGATGCCCTGGAAATGCGGAATACTCTTTTACAAAGACTTGAACTGGCAACCATAACGGATGATCCGGCAGAAAGAAAGAAATTACTAACCATAGTGGTTGCCGGCGGCGGTCCAACCGGAGTGGAAGTGTCGGGAATGCTCGCAGATCTTCGGGTACACAGTTTTCCAAAAGATTACCCCGAACTGGCAGGAACCCGCGGCGGAATAATCCTGGTGGATGGCGGTGAGCACTTGCTGGCTCCCATGAGCGCGGCTTCACAGAAAGACACCTATGATACCCTCCATAAAATGGGGGTGGTCATTAAATTGAAAACACAGGTAAAAGATTATCAGGGTGAAAAAGTCTTACTGTCCACCGGGGAAGAAATAGAAACCCGTAACCTGATCTGGACTGCAGGAGTTACCGCGATGGTATTTGACGGAATACCTCCTGCTTCGTACGGTAAGGGTAAAAGACTGCTTTCAGATGCGTTTAATAAAGTGGCCGGAGTGCAGGATATATATGCAATCGGAGATACTTGTCTGCAACTGCATGAGAAGGCTTATCCAAACGGGCACCCGCAACTGGCCCAGGTGTCTATTCAGCAGGGAAAATTACTGGGATCAAATCTTAAGTCCCTGTTAGAAGGAAAAATGCAAAAACCTTTTGTTTACAAAGACAAAGGAACCATGGCAATCATCGGAAGGAACAAGGCTGTATGTGATCTTCCCAATCGTATTCATTTTAAGGGATTTATTGCATGGTTTCTCTGGTTGTTTGTGCATCTGATTTCGTTAATCAATTATCGTAACCGGCTTAAAACATTATATAATTGGACGGTTGCTTATCTGAATAAGGATCAGTCCCTCCGGTTTATAGTCAGGCCAGGCAATCCGGATGAGAAACCCTGATTTATTTATTTTGAACAATTCCTACATATGAAAAAACAAAACGCAGCAAATCATGTCAGGTATTATCCTGCCCACCATTTTATTTTTTATCCCCTGCTCCTGACCGCTATTACTATATCTGTATATAAATATGCAACCCATCCGGAAGAACAGGATTTCTGGCTAGGTCTCGGAACCGCTTTCCTGTTCACCGGCTGGTTATCCTTCATGATGCGCCAGCATTATGCCCTGGGAAATCAGGACAGACTGGTACGACTCGAATTGAGGTTCCGGTATTTTCTGATTACAGGTAAAAGGCTGGAGCCTCTTGAAGAGAAGCTCAGATTCCGACAACTTGCCGCCCTCCGGTTTGCTTCCGATGAGGAGCTCTCCGGCCTGGTGGACCGGACCATACATGAAAATCTATCCCCACAGCAGATCAAAAGCGCTATTGTGCACTGGTTACCAGATGATATGCGAATCTGAACGGGTGGAGACCCGGATTTAATGATTCCGCTCATCAGGGATTTTTTATTATTCATTTCAACTGAATATTATTTTGTTTTCATAAAATAATTTTTACTTTTATGCAGAGCGATTCGCTCTAGCCCCGCAATTTCCATATGGCATTATTCGGCTAATGTTCTATCGGTCCTGCGATCTGTGATCCATACCTATGAATAGATTTACATAAGTACAAAACAGATCATCCGATGCAGCTAACAAGCAAAATCCTTGGCCAGGACGAAAAATTAGACGGTTTACTTTCTTTATTGATGCGTGAGAGTGAGGACAATCGGAATTCCCTCCGTTCAGCCATTTACGACCAGTATTGTGAATTTTTTGGAGAGGAACTGAACAGTCTCCAGGAGATTCTTTTTGAAGACGGACTTATACGTTGTTCCGTGGGTACCCGTGGATTGGAGATGGAAATTACGCCCGAAGGCATACATTTTATGGCTAAAGGAGGTTATTCCAGGGAAATCCGGGAGGAAATGATCAGTCACGATGATGCGCTTCGCGCCCAGAAAAACAACAAATTCTGGAATACGGTGGTTACCGTTGCATTTTTTATCGCTATTGCTATCGGTTTCATCATCCGGCACCGCGCAGGGTGAAAATTTCAATTCAAAGCATGGCGGCTCTTTAATTTTGTTAAAAGTCAGCGAAAATTTTGTTGTCCTGATTTGAGTATTTTCTTTTAGTCCGGATCCCCGCCGGAATCTACAGATGTGCGATTTTTATGAATTTATTTTAATTCCGATTTTCCCATCCAGAAGGCTAAACTGTACATTTGACTATGAAACGATCACTATCATTGGTCCTCAGCGTTTTCCTGGCCTTCGCGGCATATGCCCAGGGCAATCCATACAGCTGGACCTATTCCTCGAAAAAGATTGCGGATAATGTTTATGAACTTCACTTTCATATGGACATAAACAATCCTTGGCATACTTATTCCCAGTTTACACCTGACGGGGGACCCGTTGCCACCAAATTCAGTTTTGCGAAGAATCCGCTTTACATTCTTGATGGCCCGGTAAAAGAAAATGGCAAACTGACTAAAAAATTTGAATCCGTATTCGGTGTTGACGTGAAATATTTCAGTGAAAAAGTGGATTTTGTCCAGGTTGTTAAACTGAAGACCAGCGCGAAAACAAATTTTTCAGGCTCGGTGGAGTTTATGGTTTGTAATGATCAGCAATGCCTCCCGCCAGCCACTCAGAAGTTTTCCATTGCATTGAACTAGATAAATGTCTATTGGGCATTTTAAAATACCCCCTACAGCTAAAAAGAATCGTATTGAATAAAATACTGGTAATCGGAGCTTCCGGCCAGATCGGTACGGAGCTTACACTGGCTCTCCGGCAACAATATGGAGGAGAGACGGTTATTGCTGCGGATCTCAAAAGGGAAGCCGACCTGCTAAAGGGTACCGGACCTTTCCTGCCCCTGGACATCATGGATAAGGAGATTCTCCGGGTTCAGGTTCGCAGGCATGAAATCAAAACGATTTATCTGCTTGTGGCAATGTTGTCCGCAGCCGGCGAAAAAAACCCTATGCTGGCCTGGCATCTGAATATGCAGAGCCTGATGCATACCCTGGAAGTCGCCCGGGAGGAAGGGGTAAAAAAAGTTTTCTGGCCCAGCAGCATAGCTGTATTTGGAATGGATGCACCAAAGGAAAATTGTCCACAGGATGCCTATGCTGCCCCATCCACGGTTTACGGGATTAGTAAATTATCCGGCGAACAATGGTGCCATTATTATTTCCAACGGCATGGAGTGGATGTCCGGAGTATACGATACCCCGGTCTGATCAGTTACAAGACCCTGCCGGGCGGGGGTACAACGGATTATGCGATTGAAATTTTTCATTCTGCGATCCGGGGGGAGAGGTATTCCTGCTTTTTACGTGCAGACAAACGATTGCCGATGATGTATATGGATGATGCCGTTCGGGCAACGATTGAACTGATGGAAGCCCCGGATTCAGCCATTTCGGTACGCACTTCCTATAATCTGGCTGGTATCAGTTTTACCCCTTCAGAGATAGCTGCGGAGATCAGGAAACTGATCCCGGGATTCCGGATCGAATATGAGCCCGATTTCCGACAGGCGATTGCAGACAGCTGGCCTGAATCCATTGATGACCATATCGCTGCTCGCGACTGGGGTTGGAAACCAACCTTCAACCTGAAAAATATGACTGCAGAAATGATACATCATATTAGTCCTGGGCTTGCCGTTTCCACGAAGAGATGAAGTTTGGGATGACGGTTGACGGATCACGGTTGAATGTTTGATGGTCTGACGGTTTTTCAGCTGAAAATATGGCTGTTCCGTCTTTAAGCCCTTTGCGTTAAGCTTTATGCCTAATTACGCGGAATAAAAACAAAAAACGATTACTTTTGCAGCCCGCTGGCGAGGTAGCTCAGCTGGTTAGAGCATCGGATTCATAACCCGAAGGTCGGCAGTTCAAGTCTGCTCCTCGCTACACGATCAAAATCTAGACTCCTTTTTGGAGTCTTTTTTGTTTAGACGACCTGCTTATAAATTACCTCATGCCGAAATTTACTTACTGAAACGGCATTGATCCTTTGTGTTTACTTATCCTGAGACTTATCTGGGACTACGGACTATATAATTTGAATGGATTTATTGAATTTTATTTACCACCAAATCCCAATCACGTGAGTGGAACAACCTATAATAGATGGGTCGACAGAGATGAGGATATCAGGATGATTCAGGTTCCGGTAAGGTCGTTTACATCAATAGTCAAAGAATTGCGTCACGATCTGATAGATGTGCTAAAAATGGATATCGAAGGTTCTGAGCACGTTGTTTTAGATGATATATTGGGATCGGGGGTAAAAATTAAGCAGATCCTAATTGAATTTCATCACAGATTCAAGGGGGTTGGGATCAAAAGAAGCAATAAAGAAATTAAAGAATAACGGGTATAAAATAGCGGCCATATTTAATAGCAAGGAGGAATATACATTTGTCAAGTCAGCAAATTTTTCCCGGGGTGAACACGCTCAAATCTTCATTCCTCCGGATGCCTGCCAAACGACAATGCGTAGTCTCCTGGATAATCTTGAATTTTCATAGAAACAAAAAACCCTCTGTGGAAACAGAGGGTGTCTAACGATTGCTTGCTATATAAAAAATTTATCTATATAAAAATATACAATATTAATAATATCAGGTTGTTTCGATACAAACTTATACAGAAATCATATAAAATCACAATTTTTTGTAATTTTTAAGATCAAAAAGAAACATATAATATTTAATAATGCGTAGTCAGCTCCGGATTGGCTCTATTTATGGTCCTGGCGGGGTAGGTGAGAAGCGCCTCCTGAAGGCAGTCCATGGCGGCATCGATGGCTTTACAGTTTAAAACATAGGCCAGTCGCACCTGGTTACGTCCCAATCCCGGGCTTCCATAAAACCCGGATGCAGGTGCCAGCATAACCGTTGCACCCTGGTAAGAAAAGGATTCCAATAGCCACTGACAGAATATGTCCGCATCTGGCACAGGAAGGCCGGCCATGGCATAAAATGCGCCTCCTGGATTTGGGCAAAAAACACCCGGCATTTCGTTCAGCCTTTTTACCAGCAGATTCCGGCGCTGACGGTATTCGTTCCGCGTGGTTTCAAAATAATCATCAGGCAGATCCACGGCGGCTTCACCCAGAATCTGGGAGAAACTGGGAGGGCTCAGCCTGGCCTGGGCAAATTTCATCACTGTATCATGCACCTGCTGATTCCGGGTGATCAGTGCTCCGATCCGGCCTCCGCAGGCACTGTATCGTTTTGAGATGGTGTCCATCAACACGACATTGTTTTCAAGGCCTTGCAGGTGCATGGCACTGATATGTTCTCCTTCATAACAGAATTCACGATATGCCTCGTCGCTGAAAATGTAGAGGTTATGTTTTAGCGCAAAATCTTTTAAGGTGTTCCATTCCGACCGGCTGTACAGGTAACCCGTCGGATTATTCGGATTACAGATCACAATGGCCTTGGTTTTCTTTGTAATGGCTTTTTCAAAAGCTTCAGGAGCCGGTAGGGCAAAACCGCTTTCAATATTGGATGTAACCGGAACAACTTTTACACCTGCTTCTACAGCAAACCCATTGTAATTTGCGTAAAAAGGTTCCGGAATAATCACTTCATCACCGGCATCGAGACAGGCCAGAAACCCAAATAAAATGGCTTCAGAACCACCGGTAGTAATTATGATCTGATGGTAATTAATATCAATATTCTTGCTTGCGTAATATTTTACCAGCTTACGGCGATAGCTTTCATTTCCGCCACTATGACTATATTCCAAGACCTTGAAATGAAAATTTCGTACCGCATCCAGTGCGGCTGCAGGCGTCTCAATATCAGGCTGGCCAATGTTCAAATGATAAACTTTGGTTCCTCTTTTTTTTGCTGCTTCCGCAAAAGGGACCAGTTTACGAATTGGCGAAGCGGGCATTTCCTGTCCGCGATTAGAGATGGATGGCATAAAAGATAATATTACCCAAAGGTAATTAAAAGCCCAAAGTCCGGGTCTGGTTTTTGGGCACGAAAAAAGCCGTTGGGCGTTGCTGAAAACCCGTTTCCGGAACTCCCTTTCTCCACTAGATGAAAATAGGGAAAGAAACTTGATGGGTCTTCAGCAAACGGCCAACGGCCGGTAAAAATTTTTAATCCTAAGATTTTGGAGTGGTTGCCGATGTAGCTGGTGCTGCAGCGGGAATAACTTCCCCGGTTATGCGAAGCACAATTGGGTCTCCGGCGCCGGCTACTGTTACGGTAATGGTTTTATTAAATGGACCGGGATTAGACGCATTGAATCCGGCATTAATTTTATTTTCCTTTCCTTTCGGAACTGCACCTTCCGGTCTCACGGGTGTAGTGCAGCCACAGGATGCAACAGCATTATCAATAACGATCGGACCACTATAAATATTTGTAAAAACAAAATCGTGATTCACCGGAACGTTCTGTTTAATTTTTCCGAAGTCAAAACTCAGTTCATTGAATTTAATGTATTCGGAGGCAGGTTTCAGTGCCGGGGCAGCAGGTGTTGCTGTACTCTGCTGGGCAAATAAGGAAAAGGATAAAATAAAAGCACTGAAAAACAATACTGCTTTTTTCATTTTTACTGGTTTGTTTGTTTTAAAAATTGTACAGAAGCATTTTCAGGGGCGGCGGTATCTGGCAACTTATACACCTCACCGGATATGGTTAACGCTTTCGTTTGTCCGTTGTTGTAGAAAATAGTAACTGTTTTGTTAAAATGACCTTCCCCGTATGCATTGTATCCTACTTTAATGGGTGCCATAGCGCCCGGAGCAATGGCCTCGCGGCTCCATTCGGGAGTAGTGCAACCACATGAGGCGATCACATTCTCCAGCAGAAGGGGCTGACTGCCGGTATTTACAATTTCGAATACATGAATAACCGGCCTTCCCTGTGGAATTTTTCCGAAATTATATCCGGTCTCTTTTAATTGAAGGATATCCGGCTTTGTGATGGGTGGCGGGCCTGCTGCAGTCGCAGTTCCGGACTGTGCCTGTCCACTGATTGCAATAAAAAAGCCTGAAATGAGGAACAAAAAAGCCTTTTTCATAGATTATACAGAAATCTTCATAAAATTACATAGTAAACGTCACCTTTGCCAATAAATTTTACCTCATTAACTAACCCTTTCCCAGGCCATCCACCAATTAAACGGATGAATTATGGAAAATCTTATCAACAACGATCAACTGGTATTGGAAAATCTTTCCTTCGACCTTTTCCGAAGGGAAGTGTTGAAAGATTACCGGTTGGTTTGCGAAAGCCGGGAAGCGAGCCTGCTTGGACGTAAGGAAGTACTCACCGGTAAAGCCAAATTTGGCATTTTTGGAGACGGAAAGGAAGTTCCGCAGGTGGCTATCGCGAAATATTTTAAACCGGGTGACTTTTATGCCGGGTATTACAGAGACCAGACGCTGGGGTTTGCCCTGGGGACTTCCACGGTGGAAGAATTTTTCTCTCAGTTGTATGCAGACCCTGATGTCCGGCACGATCCGCACAGTGCAGGCAGGAACATGAATGCCCATTTTGCATCACAACTGGTCGGTAAAGACGGGGAATTTCTGGACCTGGTAAACAGGAAAAACTTTACTGCGGGGCTTGCTCCAACGGCCGCCCATATACCCCGGTCCCTTGGTCTGGCCTATGCTTCCAAAGCCTTCCGTCAGATAAGTGAACTCAACGATCTGAAAGACCTTTCAGTTAACGGAAATGAGATCTGTTTTTGCACCATCGGCGATGCTTCAACCAGTGAAGGTCATTTTTGGGAAATCATGAATGCCGCCGGGGTATTACAGATACCACTCGCTGTTTTCGTTTGGGATGACGGATACGGAATATCTGTTCCTGTTAAATATCAAACCACCAAAGGATCCATTTCTGAGGCGATGGAAGGCTTCCGGAAAAAAGAAGGTACGAATGGAATAGATATATACAAAGTGAAAGCATGGGATTATGCCGGCATGTGTGAGACCTTCGAAGAAGGATTGCATAAAATCAGGGTTACCCATACGCCCGCACTTTTTCACGTGGAAGAGCTTACGCAGCCGCAGGGTCATTCTACTTCGGGTAGTCATGAACGTTATAAATCTCCTGAAAGACTGGATTGGGAACGCGCCTGGGATGCCATGAAGAAAATGAAGGAATGGATCATTGAAAATGCATTGGGTTCTGCAGAAGAACTGGAAGAAATTCATACCAAAGCGAAGGAGTTGGTCCGGAACAGTAAGAACAGTGCATGGGAAAAATGTATGGCACCCATTCTGGAACAGGTACGTCATGCAGTGAACGGGATCCAGGAACTGATAAGTGCGGTTCCGGAAAAAAGAGAAAAACTCGAACCCTTTGTCCGCCAGCTTACTGCCATTCGTGAGCCTAACCGACGGGATGTGATGCATGGAATATACCAGGTTTTACTTCATTCGGATAACCATCCGGCTTCCGCATCTTTACAATCGTACTACCAGGAATTAAGAAGGGAAAACGTCCGTTTATATAATACCCATCTTTACCAGGAAGGACCAAAGAGTATCGAAAATATCGTTTCTGTTCCAGCACGCTACGATGAGGATGCTCAAATGATGAACGGGTATGAGATCCTCAATAAATACTTCGATGAAATCTTTGCACAGAATCCGAAAGTGCTTGCATTTGGAGAAGACCTCGGCCAGATCGGAGATGTGAACCAGGGATTTGCCGGATTGCAATTGAAATATGGCAAAGGACGGATCTCGGATTCCGGAATCCGGGAAGTAGCCATTATCGGTCAGGGTATCGGCCTTGCCATGAGAGGTCTGCGACCCATCGCCGAAATTCAGTACCTGGACTATATGCTTTATGCAATACAAACACTTAGTGATGATCTGGCCAGCTTACATTACCGTACAGCAGGCCGCCAGTCTGCACCGCTGATCGTTCGCACCCGTGGTCACAGGTTGGAAGGCATCTGGCATAGCGGGTCTCCCATGGGAATGATTGTACATTCCTTGCGGGGTATGCATATCTGCGTTCCGAGAAATATGGTACAGGCAGTCGGGATGTATAATACCCTGTTGGAAGGAATGGATCCGGGGGTAGTGGTTGAATGCCTGAATGGATATCGCCTTAAAGAAAAACTGCCCTCTAATATTACGGAATACAGGGTTGCTCTGGGGGTTCCGGAAATTCTGCGGGAAGGAGCTGACATAACTATCGTTTCCTATGGTTCCACCCTGCGCATCATTGCGGAAGCTGCTGCTATTCTGGATAATTTAGATATTGACTGTGAAATAATAGATGTCCAAACCCTTGTCCCTTTTGATACGGATAACCTGATCCTGGCTTCCCTTAAAAAAACAAACCGCATTATCTTCATCGATGAAGATATGCCGGGTGCTACGGCTGCTTATATGTTTAATAAAGTGATGGAGGAACAGGGTGGATATCGCTGGTTGGATGTTGCTCCGCGAACCCTTACCGCCAAGGCTCATCGTCCCGCTTATGCGAGCGACGGGGATTATTTCAGTAAACCAAATCTGGAAGACATTATTGAATCTATCCGGGATATGATGCTTGAATAAACTGAATGCTTTATGCCTTACGCTTTAAGCTTTTAATACGTAAATTTGCAGTCCTAAAAATGCTATAATCGTTATGGGCAGGATTTTCGAAGTGCGTAAAGCCACCATGTTTGCCAGGTGGGATAAAATGGCAAAACAATTTACCCGGATCGGTAAGGAAATAGCCCTGGCAGTGAAAGCCGGAGGCCCCGACCAGAATACCAATGCCGCCCTCCGCCGTTGTTTTCAAAATGCCAAGCATGTGAACATGCCGAAAGACAGGGTGGAAGCTGCCATCAAAAGGGCCATGGGTAAGGAGATGGACAACATGGAAGAAATTTTATACGAAGGATATGCTCCACACGGCGTTGCAGTTCTCGTGGAAACGGCAACTGATAATCCAACGCGTACGGTCGCTAACGTTCGGTCTTATTTTAATAAAGGAAGTGGAAACCTGGGTACCAGCGGTAGTGTGAGTTTCCAGTTTAAGAAGACCGGTGTATTTAAATTGAAACCAGAAGGTTTGAATATAGAAGACCTGGAACTGGAACTGATTGATTACGGACTGGAAGATCTGGGAGAAGGAACAGGGGAACATGGTGAGCCACTGCTTGTTTTGCATGCTGCATTCAACGACTTCGGAAATATGCAGAAAGTTCTTGAATCAAAGAATATTATTCCGGTAAGCGCGGAGGTGGAATGGATTCCCACCACAACGGTAACCCTATCCGAAGAATATGCGCAGGAAGTTTTAAAACTTGTCGACAAGCTTGAACAGGATGAAGATGTGCAGAAAGTTTTTCACAACCTGGTTTAAACGCTTTAAAAGCTGAACGCATAACGCCTAACGCCGGGGCAAACATAATACAGTATACAATTCAGATTCGGAACTGTCGGATGCCGCAATCTTTTCCTGCTGGTTTCGCGCAATAAAAAAAGTCCCTCGCTTTCGCAAAGGACTTTTTATTTTTTAAACTTAGGCGTTATGCGTTAAGCTTACTGTGCAATTTGCTGTAAGTAAAATAAATGATCAGACCGATTGCCATCCAGGCAAGGGCAACCAGCAATGTTCTATTGTCCAGCGACAGTATCATTGCAGTACAAAGTCCTGCACCCAGCAAGGGGACAAGCGGAACCAGCGGAGTTTTAAATGGACGGGGATGATTAGGATCTTTTTTTCGCATGATTATGATACCCACGCAAACCAGCACAAAGGCCAGCAGTGTACCGATACTCGTCAGGTCACCCGTGATATCTCCCGGCAGAAGTGTAGCGATGGCGCCTACAAAAATAAACAGGAGGATATTTGATTTATAAGGCGTCCTGTATTTTGGATGTAGTTCAGAGAAAACTTTGGGAAGCAGTCCGTCATTTGCCATGGAATAAAATACCCTGCTTTGTCCCAACAGCATCACCAGTATAACTGAAGAGAAGCCAGCAAGGATACCCACAGTAATCCATTTGGCAAGCCAGTGGTAATTGGTCATATAAGTCTCAATCGCATATGCCACTGAAGCCTCTTTTCCTGAACGTACGAAATCAGTATAAGGAGCAACACCGGTAAGTACCCAGGAAAAAAGTACATATAAGATTGTGCATATTACCAGGGAACCGAGGATGCCGATGGGCATATCCTTCTGCGGATTTTTTGCTTCCTGCGCAGCTGTAGATACAGCATCAAACCCGATAAAGGCAAAAAACACGATGGCCGCACCCCTCAAAACACCACCCCAGCCATGCCTGAAAAAATTGGTATAAGTATATTCCGTTCCGTCTGGCAGGAGGGCCGGTTTTGCATTGGCGGGAATCATGTATGGGGAATGGTTCGCCGGATTAATAAACTGCCATCCGATAGCGATGAACAATAAAACAATGGCCACTTTCACCACCACGATAACTGAATTCACCACCGCAGATTGCTGGGTGCCCCTGATCAACAAAAGGGAAAGAAGCAGGAGGATAAATAATGAGGGCGCATTTAAAATTCCATGATGCATCACCCCGTTTGCGTCCAATAGACGTTCAAATGGCGAATGACACCATTCGTAAGGTATCCTATTGTTGAATAATTTATTGAGGAATTCACTCCAGGCAATGGATACGGTTGCCGCTCCGAGTGCATATTCCAGCACCAGGGACCAGCCGATTATCCAGGCGACGAGTTCTCCCATCGTAGTGTAGGCATAAGTATATGCGCTTCCTGCTATCGGAATCATGGATGCAAATTCGGCATAACACAAACCCGCAAATGCACATCCGACTGCTGCTACCAGGAATGAAATTGTAACGGCCGATCCGGCGTGTCCACCGGCAGCAGCCGCAGTTCTGACAAATAAACCGGCACCGATAATGGCTCCGATTCCCAGGGCGATCAAATTCCATTTTCCCAGTGTCCTCTTCAGACTTTTATCCGAATCTGCGGCCTGGGCTAAAAGAGAACTCAAAGATTTTCTTCTGAACAAGCTCATATGGGTTGCTTTAATGTATAATCGGAATATTAAAGCTTGTAAAGTAAACAAATAATCAATTCAGTCTTCTTTTTTTACATGAATAGGTCCGGGCAGATTTTGCGGTCCGGATAATATTTGATTCTTTGCAGTATAAACAACAATATGAAAAAACCTGGGTTAACAGGTTGGATCCTAATAGCGATGTTCGGAGGAATTGGGGTGGGCCTGATGGTTCATTTCAACACGGGGGACATTTTTAAAGAAAAGTTTACATCTGGTCTGTCCATACTTACTGAAATTTTCCTGCGGCTGATCAAAATGATAATTGCCCCGCTCATTTTCTCGACCCTTGTTACCGGGATTGCTAAACTTGGGGATATTCGTACAGTAGGAAGGATCGGTGGAAAAACCCTGCTATGGTTTCTGGGGGCCTCGTTTATCTCTTTGCTGCTCGGCCTTTTAATTATGAATGTCGTGCATCTGGGTCACAATCTCCATCTTCCCGTTCCCGAAGATGCGACAACAGATAAACTGGCATCAGGTTCCATTTCCTTTAAAAATTTTATCTCCCATGTTTTTCCACAGAGTTTTACTGAAGCGATGGCCACCAATGAAATACTGCAGATCGTAGTATTTTCCGTTTTGTTTGGAATCGCTACTGCTGCAGTTGGCGAAAAGGGTAAAAGTATAATTCGTGCCCTGGAATCTCTGGCGGAAATTATACTGAAATTAACTGGTTACATCATGCATTTTGCGCCGGTGGCTTCATTCGCAGCCGTGGCCGCCATACTCGCTCTGAAGGGACCTGAAATTTTATACACTTATGGAAAATTCATACTGGCATTTTATCTAAGTATTCTGGTACTATGGGTTATTTTAATCGGAATCAGTTCTATATGGTTGGGAAAAAGATCCTGGAAGATTGTGGGGAATATAAAAGACCTTATACTGCTGGCTTTTACAACTGCCAGTTCTGAAGCAGCATTTCCCAGGCTGATAGAAGAACTGGAACAATCAGGCTGCCCGAAAAAAATTGTAAGCTTTGTTTTGCCCCTGGGATATTCCTTTAATCTGGACGGGAGTATGTTATACATGGGATTTGCATCTCTTTTTATTGCCCAGGCTTATGATGTGCAGCTTTCCCTTTCCACCCAATTCACGATGCTGCTGGTACTGATGTTGACCAGCAAGGGAATTGCCGGTGTACCCAGGGCATCGCTGGTCGTGATTGCAGGGACCTTATCCATGTTTCATATTCCGCAACAGGGATTGTTGCTCCTGCTCGGCATCGATCAGTTCCTGGACATGGCCAGAAGTGCAACGAACGTGGTTGGCAACAGTCTGGCTTCGGCCGTCATATGTAAAATGGAAGGAGTGCTCGAAAATCAGGCAGACTCTTCATTTCGTATTTAAATCTTAATTTGGTCGCTGGTAACTGGAACAACACTGATCCGGGCTAAAGTATTAATATGGGAACTTTTCTGGCAATCACATTCAGGGACCTGCTGAATCCTGAATTTTATATCAACAACGGCGGTCTCTGGGTTATGCTTTTTATAGTATTTGCCGAAACCGGTCTCATGGTCGGCTTTTTCCTGCCGGGCGACAGTCTTCTTTTTGTGGCGGGAATTTATAGTCAGAAACTTATTGACAAACTGATTCCTGGTGGTACGGGCAGCGATTTCGTGAATCTGATCATCCTCTGGATTTTGGTTTCCCTTTGTGGTATCATCGGAAATATGATCGGGTATTGGTTTGGCAAAAAAAGTGGAACCTACCTGTTTCAGCGAAAGGACAATTTCTTTTTTAAGAAAAAGCACCTGTATGATGCCAAAACTTTCTATGAAAAACACGGAGGTCAGGCAATTGTATTTGCACGTTTCCTGCCCATTATCCGCACTTTCGCTCCCATTGTTGCCGGCATTGTGCAGATGGAAAAGAAAAAATTCATCTATTATAATGTGATAGGTTGCATTTCCTGGGTTTTTTTAATGTTATTCGCTGGTCACTACCTGGATAAATTATTCATGGACCGGTTTAATTTTGATCTCAAAAAACATCTGGAAGTATTAGTAATTGGGATTGTTCTGATCACCACCCTCCCTGTTTTATATAAAATGTTTTTTGGTAAAAAACCCAGTTCACATTCGAACGATATCCAACCATGAGCCTGCCTGCTGTTAAACGTATACCCGGAATTTTTAATGTCGTCGTGATTGTAGCTGCCCTGGGCTATTTTGTTGATATCTACGATCTTCTCCTGTTTTCAATTGTAAAAAAAGAATCCATCCTGGCGGTGGGAGCCTCGGAAGCCAGCCTGTTGGCAGACAGCAGCCGGGTAATCAACTGGCAGATGATCGGGCTTCTGTTAGGTGGTGTTTGCTGGGGCGTGCTGGGAGATAAAAAAGGAAGGCTTTCTGTTTTGTTCGGATCCATCATTCTCTATTCTGCCGCTAATTTTCTTACAGCATATGTTCATACCGTTGACCAGTATGCGCTTTGCCGGTTTATTGCGGGTTTCGGACTGGCAGGGGAGCTGGGTGCCGGAATTACGCTGGTAAGTGAATTGTTGCCCAGGGAGAAGCGGGGAATCGGCACAGCCCTCGTAGCGGGCATCGGCTTACTAGGGGCAGTGGGAGCTTATTTCACTTATCAGTTCACAAAAGACTGGAGGTTATGTTATAAAATGGGAGGTGCACTGGGCATGTGTTTGCTCATTTTGCGGGTGAGTGTGGCAGAGTCCGGGATGTTTATTCAGGCTAAACAGAAGCAGGTTCAGCGGGGTAATTTTTTTATGTTCTTTAATGACGCCGGCCGCTTCCGAAAATATATGAAAGCCATTCTGATTGGATTGCCTACCTGGTTCGTAATCGGAATCCTGGTAAACCAAAGCGACCGGTTTGCAAAATTTATGTATGGCAGCAACAGCCTGGATTCAGGGAAATCAGTAATGTTTGCCTATATCGCCCTTTCGGTGGGCGATATCTTCGGTGGTTTTCTTTGCCAGTGGTTCAAAAGCAGAAAAAAAGGACTTTTATTCTTTTACTTATTGGGGATCGTCACTATGTTACTGTTTTTCTCGGACTTCAATAACAGTGATTCCATCATGTATTTCCTCTGTGCCATGCTGGGTTTTTCCAATGGATACTGGGCTATATTCGTAACCATGGGCGCGGAACAGTTCGGAACG
Source organism: uncultured Bacteroidota bacterium (assembly GCA_963766585.1). GTDB lineage: Bacteria > Bacteroidota > Bacteroidia > Chitinophagales > Chitinophagaceae > Puia. The sequence goes on along the minus strand of CAVYAV010000003.1, from coordinate 1,181,272 downwards.
AATTTGCGGGCTACAGCAGCTACTACTATACCCAATATGGTTAGGGGAGCCCTGCCCTTAATGAATCTTTTGTTCCTGGACCTGTTTCAGAAAAGCTGGGGCTGGACGCTTACCCGCAGTGGTATGGTTACGGGAGTTTTCGTTACGGTGATTTGTTTTATTGCCTTATATTATACACACGAAACTTACCATAAGGACCTGAATTATGTAGAACAATAGCACCCTCATGCTAAAAGGGGACTGAATTCTTATCTTCGGGCCTGATTTTTTCTAAAAAACAGTAGATGAAATTTCTGATAATCCGGTTTTCCTCCATCGGTGACATCGTTTTAACCACACCGGTCATACGATGTCTTAAAAAACAGGTACCGGATGCGCAAATTCATTACCTCACGAAATCAAATTACCTGCAGATCCTTGCATCTAATCCGTATATCGACAAAATCCACTACCTGGAACAGAGTCTGCAGTCTGTGATCAGCGATTTAAAAAGAGAAAATTTCGACTATATCATCGACCTGCACCACAACCTCCGTTCGATGAAAGTAAAGGATGCACTCAAAGTCAAATCCTGGTCCTTTGATAAACTCAACGTTCGAAAATGGGTATACACGAGTTTTAAATGGAATACGCTTCCGGATATTCATATTGTGGACAGGTATATGGATACCCTGGAATCATTTGGAGTTAAAAATGACGGGGCAGGACTTGATTATTTTATTGCAAAAGAAGATGTGATCAAGGAATCCGACCTGCCCACTCCCCACCAGCTTGGATACGTGGGTATTGCTATCGGGGCAGCCCTTAACACAAAAAAATATCCGTTTCATCATTTGAAAAAAGTATGTGAGCTGCTGGATCACCCGATAGTTTTACTCGGAGGTCTGGAAGATGCCGACGAGGGAGACCGCATAGCCGCTGTAGACAAGATAAAAATCTACAATGCCTGCGGAAAATTCGGTTTGAATGAATCTGCAGACCTGGTCCGACGCGCGAAACTGGTGGTGACCAATGATACGGGTTTGATGCATATTGCCGCTGCCTACAAAAGACCCATCATTTCCTTATGGGGAAATACCGTTCCGGAATTCGGTATGTATCCATACTACGGCAGCAATTATATGCGAGCCGGTGGGAAAGGGGGCGAGTTACCTTATGATATCCTGGAGACTAAAAAGCTCCGTTGCCGACCCTGCTCAAAAATCGGGTATGACACATGCCCTCAGGGGCATTTCAAATGCATGGAAAAAATAAATCCCCTTGATGTGGTGGCGCGGATTCGGGCCAGGCTTACGATTATTTAATGTGCTGGCCGGTCCAGGTTCCGTCTTTATTAAAGACATTATAACCAATTATGGAATCGTAGCAGAGATATTTCCCATCCCAGATTCCCTTCACATCAAAATGATTATAGATACCCGGGGCTGCCTTTACATAAAAGCCGGTCCATTCACCCTGCGCGTCAAAAGTTAACATGAGTTGCTGGGTAGCCAGGGAAACATACCCGATCAGTTCGTCGGTATTGTTAAAGATATATAGTCCTTTCCACGAAGGGTTTTTGGGATGATATTCATTGTGGTACATCGGGTTCAGCGATTTATTCACATCCGGATTCAGCTCAAAATGATTGAGCGGATTAATGGTGCTGTTGAATTCCGGGTTCACATCATTGTTATGCACCGGATTTATATTCCAGTTATACTTTGGATTGATATAGGAGTTTTTTTCCGGGTTCAGCGTGCTGTTAAAAGTCGGACTGAGATTGATATCTATTTTAGGATCATGCCGGTTATCGAGGGACTGGCTATAAGAAAGGATTTGTAGAAAAACGGCAAAAATCAGGGTCAGGGGTAGAATTTTTTTCATTCGTTTATTTTTGGTTCAGGGAGTACGGTATCTATGCAGGGTTAAAATACATATTATTTTAAATAAAAATTCATTTTATATAAATATGGGTCCATTTGCCTGATTTGTCGAACAGGTTATAGCCACTCTGATTATCGTAACACAGAAACATGCCGGTCCACACTCCAAAGAGCGTAAAATAATTATACATATCCTTTCCGGCTTTCACATAATAGCCATTCCAGGTGCCACTATTATCAAAAGAAATCATCACATTCTGGGTGGCGACAGAGACATATCCGAAAAGCTGGTTCGAATCATTGAAAAGGAACAGGCCTTTCCATGTCTCCGCCGAAGGCCGCAGGCTCTTCATGATTACGGGATTCAGCACATCGTTTGACTGGGGATTGAGTTGAAGGTTGACCATGGGATTGATCGACGTATTCTGCATGGGATTCACCGAATTTTCTTTCAGGGGATTCATATTCCAGTTCGCCGAGGGATTGATGGAGAGGTTGCTGTCGGGATTTATTTCCCGGTTAATATATGGATTCAGGTTCGCATCCTTTTTAGGATCATGTCCTCTAAAAGCGAAATCGTTCTGCGCAGCAAGCCCAGTACCGCAAAACAAAAAAGTAGTGAATATCACAATTCCCCGCATTCGGATAACAGTTTGTTATAACGTCGGATTAATAGCGACTTTTCGCTGGATACGGGGATGTAGTTAGGGATAAATTAGAAAGAAAGCATAAAGGTAGTATAGCAGGTTGGTATTGTCAATAGCCGTTGTGAGCTTAAGGCTTAAAGCTTAACGCGGAACGCCTAATGCCTCTTGTTTTGCTCCAACATTCTCATGTCTTTAAAAGGGGCATAAAAGAACCCGCCACATTTTAATATGGCGGGTTATAAATTTAGAATATTAATTGCCTGTTTTAAACATCAGGCGTTCCGCGTTAGGCTTTAAGCGTCGAAAGCACCTCATTCATGCTGCGTACGGCTTCGGCACTTTTAGCAAACAGGGCCTGCTCATCACTATTCAGCTGAAAGGGGATGATTTTTTCCCAGCCTTTTTTTCCAATGATTACCGGTACTCCCAGGCAGATATCCTTCTGGCCATATTCTCCATTCAGAGATACGCAACAGGAAAAAAGCTTTTTTTCATCCCTGAGAATGGTTTCCACCAGCGCTGCGCCTGCGGCTCCGGGAGCATACCAGGCGGAAGTACCTATGAGTTTGGTCAGCGTGGCACCCCCGACCATGGTATCTGCAACAATCTGTTTTTGTTTTTCTTCTGAAAGCAGGGTGGCAACCGGAATACTATTCCAGGTGGCAAAACGGATCAGCGGGATCATAGTCGTATCTCCATGCCCGCCTATGACCAGTGCATTCAGGTCTGCCGGACTGCACCCGAGATGCTGGCTCAGCTGATATTTGAACCTTGCGCTGTCCAGTGTGCCCCCCATTCCGATAATCCTTTCCTTGGGAAGACCGGTCTCTTTTAATGCGAGGTAGGTCATGGTATCCATCGGATTGCTGATAATAATCAGGATAGCATCCGGGGAATGTTTGAGAATATTGTCTGCAACGGATTTTACAATTCCCGCATTTGTTCCGATGAGTTCTTCCCGGGTCATGCCAGGTTTGCGGGGTAGTCCGGAGGTAATAACCACTACATCACTGCCAGCTGTTTTCGAATAGTCGTTTGTACTGCCGGTAACCCGGGTATCAAATCCCAGCAGGGTAGCGGATTGCATAATATCCTGTGCCTTGCCTTCAGCAAATCCTTCCCGGATATCGAGCAAAACGAGCTCTTCAGCCAGTTCTTTACGGGCAATATTATCTGCGCAGGTTGCACCAACGGCACCGGCTCCAACTACAGTAACTTTCATTTGATATTATTTTTGCGGTTTGTAGATTTCTAGAGAGAGGCAAAGGTAAGTATCCATCCTTAATGGTTAATTGTCAATTGTTAATTGTTAATGGAATTCTTTTATTGATAATGTATCTCCTTATTTGAAGGCCGTTGACAATTGACAATTAACCATTGACAATTATGCTATTTCGTTTTTCCCTGAAAAGCATTCATGATGGTATCAATTTTCTGATTGCCTTCGAAATGGGTAATCAGCTGGCCTTTTTTATCGTATAGCGCCAGATAAGGGAGGCTTTGCATTCTGAAAAACGGTGGAAGCATATAGTGTTCATCACGGCCCATATGGATATTGGCATGGTCCCCGATTCTGAAATACGTGTAAAATGCTTTCATCTCATTAAAAGGCTGGAAGGTGGCCATTACAATCTGTATATCTTTAAACTGGTTGAAATTGTCGAGAATATCGCGCATCTGGTGTTTACAGTGCTCGCATTCGGGGCTGAAAAACATCAGTATGACGAGCTGGTTCTTTTTAAGAACATCTTTAGTGAGATAGGTAACACTATCCACTTCAAGCAATTTGAAGGGCGGTATACCCGGGTTTTTAAGGTAAGGCGCTTCTGTAGGCTGGGAAGGCATTTGGGCTTCGGCCGAACAAAAAGAAAAAAAACAAACCAGAACAACCAGCACACTCTTCATGGGAGGATATTTTCATAAAAATAATGGAAAAAGCGGGATCTCCTAGTTTCAAAAAGGCCGACTTTGCTTAGTAGTTTAAAAACCGTTAGTTTTGTCGCCCTTTAAGGCAAACATTTAACAATTATTCATGGCAAATACAGCAGATATCAGCCGCGGGCTTATTATCAAATTAGAAGGCAGCCTATATTCAGTAGTCGACTTTGGCGAAAACAAAACGGCAAGGGCGGCTGCAAAAGTATGGGCTAAACTCAAAGGGGTAGACAATGCCCGTAGTATTGAAAAAACCTGGAACAGCGGAGATACTATTTATCCGGTACGTGTGGAGAAGAAAGACTATCAGTTTCTGTACAAAGATGATACGGGATATAATTTCATGGATACCGAAACCTTTGAACAGGTGGCACTCCAGGAAAACATGGTAGACGCCCCGCAGTTCCTGAAAGATGGCCAGGAGGTAACCTTATTAATGAATACGGAATCCGACACGCCCATGGGAGTTGAACTCCCTGACAAGATTGTATTAAAAGTTACCTATTCCGAACCAGGAATGAAAGGAGACACGGCTACACGCACCTTAAAGCCTGCGAAAGTGGAAACCGGGGCTACGGTAAACGTTCCGCTTTTTGTGAATGAAGGAGAATTGATCCGGGTCAATACAAAAACCGGTGAATATGTGGAAAGAGTGAAGGAATAACACTTATCTTAGTCTTCCTTTTTAAAAAGTAAAACACCATAACTGATGGATTTTAAACAGATTCAGGAGTTGATTAAACTGATCAACAAATCGAATATCGGTGAAGTAACGGTTGAAGAAAAAGGATTTAAAATAACAGTAAAACAAAAAGAGGAGCATATTCAGCAGGTTATTGCTGCTCCTTATCAAACGCCCGCATCTGCCCATGCCTACGCGGCAGCGCCGGCTGTTTCCAACCAATCGTCCGGAACGCCTCCGACTAATGGTAAATCGAAATCGGCTGAAGCCGTAGCTGAAAACCTGGTAACCATAAAAAGCCCGATGATCGGAACTTTTTACCGCAGTTCAGCCCCGGATAAGCCCTCTTTTGTAAACGTCGGAGATGAAACAGAGCCAGGAAAAGTGGTTTGCATTATCGAAGCCATGAAATTGTTTAATGAGATCGAAAGTGAAGTAAAGGGCAAGATTGTAAAAGTCCTGGTAGAAGATGCTTCTCCTGTAGAATTCGATCAGCCGTTATTCCTGGTAGATCCAAGTTAATTTGAGAATTTCTAAAAGATTCAATGTTCAAAAAAATATTAATTGCCAACCGCGGTGAAATCGCTTTACGGGTTATTCGAACCTGTCGTGAGATGGGTATTAAAACCGTCGCGGTTTATTCCACTGCCGATAAGGATAGTCTGCATGTAAAGTTTGCGGATGAAGCGGTTTGCATTGGTAAACCAGCCAGTGCGGATTCCTACCTGAATATTCCCCATATCATGGCAGCCGCTGAGATTACAAATGCAGATGGCATCCATCCGGGTTATGGGTTCCTGGCAGAAAATGCGCGGTTCGCTGAAATCTGTGGTGAGCATGGTATCAAATTTATCGGTCCCACGCCTGCGATGATCAATTCGATGGGAGACAAAATAACAGCCAAGGAAACCATGATCAGGGCCGGCGTTCCGGTAGTTCCGGGAGGTGGTGGTTTACTTGAAAGTGTTGAACATGCCAAGTCAGTGGCCCAGGAAACCGGGTATCCGGTAATTCTGAAGGCAACAGCCGGCGGTGGCGGGAAGGGAATGCGGGTGGTTTGGAATGAAGCAGAAATTGAAAAAGCTTTCAATACCGCCAAAACAGAAGCCGCAGCCTCTTTTAAGAACGACGGTATCTACATGGAAAAATTTGTTGAAGAACCGAGACATATTGAAATCCAGGTTGCCGGGGATCAGTACGGAACGGTTTGCCACCTGAGTGAAAGAGACTGTTCCATACAACGTCGGCACCAAAAACTGGTTGAAGAATCTCCTTCGCCCTTTATGACGCGCGAACTCCGGTACAAAATGGGCGAAGCAGCGATCAAGGCCGCGTCAGCGATTAAGTATGAGAGTGTAGGTACTATTGAATTCCTGGTCGACAAACACCGGAACTTCTATTTCATGGAAATGAACACCCGTATCCAGGTGGAACATTGTGTAACGGAAGAAGTTGTAAATTTTGATCTAATCAAGGAACAAATAAAAATCGCAGCGGGCGAAACCATCAGCGGGGTTAATTATGAACCGCAGGGTCATGCCATCGAATGCCGTATCAACGCAGAGGATCCGTATAATGATTTCAGGCCCTCACCGGGAAAAATTACCACCCTCCATCAACCGGGCGGTCACGGAATACGGGTCGATTCGCATGTATATGCCGGTTATACCATACCTCCCTATTATGACTCCATGATTGCAAAAATCATTGCCGTAGCCAGAACGCGCAGTGAAGCCATTGATACCATGCACCGGGCACTAACGGAATATGTTATTGAAGGAATAAAAACGACCATCCCTTTTCATCTGCAGCTAATGAAGGACGAAAATTTCCGGAGTGGAAATTTCAATACAAAATTCCTGGAAGGATTTAAAATGAAGTAATTAACAATTAGAATCAAACTGCGTAATAAGTTCTGAAATTGATTTGCTTCCTTTTACAAAATCATTCAGCCGGCAGATAACGGATTCCACAATGGCGTCGGGGCAGGATGCGCCGCTCGTAATCAGCACCCGTAGAGGTTTTATTTCAGGAAGGTACCCGACAGTTAATTTTTCTGTGTGTTCATGCAAATCAAAATGCAGAATCTCTTCACAGGAAATCATCTTCGCCGGATTTTCAATAAAAAAAGTCGGTAATCGTTTTTCACACAATTCCACCAGGTGGGATGTATTGGAAGAATTATAGCCACCCACAACAATGGCCAGATCTGCAGGGGTGGAAAGCATGGCTGTTACGGCTGACTGGTTATCGTTTGTTGCATAACACAAAGTATCCCGGGTATCGGCAAAAGAATCAGTACTATTTTCATTTAGCGAAAGATCCCTTTCCTGGATGGTCAGTTTCAGATAATCCGCAATCTGCTGCGTTTCTTCAGCAAGCATCGTCGTTTGATTCACCACCCCGATCCGCTGAAAATCCGTTAGTGGATCAAATCCTTTACTGAACCGGTCCCCGAAAATTTTGTAAAATTCTTCAGGTGCCGTTTGCTTTTTAATGAATCCGGCGAGCAGGGTGGCCTCCGACATATTTTTTATTACCAGGGCAGGACCGCCGGATGCTGCATGGGAAAATGTAGCCCGGGTTTCTTCATGTCCGGGTTTGCCATGAATGATAACGGTATATTTTTTTTCGGCAATCTGACTGCTGCGGTTCCAAACCTTCTCCACAAAGGGACAGGTGGTGTTATAATTTTCTGTATGTATTCCTTTTGATTTTAAAAGGGCATCAATCTCCAGACTGGTTCCAAATGCCGGGGTAATAACGATGTCTCCATCACTAAGGTCTTCGAATGGAAACAATTGTTTCCCACTCGTATCCTGCAGGAACCGCACTCCCTTTTCTTTCAGGTCCGCATTTACAGCCGGGTTATGGATCATTTCACTGAGCAGGAATATATTTTTACCGGCATTTTCTTCCACCGTCCGGAAAGCAATGTCAATTGCATTTTCCACGCCGTAACAAAATCCAAAATGCCGCGCCAGATATATATGCAGGGGACCAAAATCAAGCAGGGTGGGTGAAAAATCCTTCTTCATTTTGTCCGCGGCCCTGCGGTTGCTTTTTATGGCGCTGATCAGCGGACTGCGATAATTACCTGGAACCTGGAAAGTTTTCATTGAAATACGAAGATAAGAAGACGGTATTAACTGTTAATTGTCAATTGTTAATTGTAAACGCATTAGTTTAATATTTAATTTTTAGGAATAAAAGACTACCTAAAACCCATTGTCAATTGACAATTAACAATTGACAATTAGCTATAGTATCTTTCCGAAATAATTTCAGTTAAATGGATGGTGAATTTAAAACGGTTGACTGGGCACTGGATTCCAATATTTATGAAGTGAACCTTCGGCAATACACAAAAGAGGGGAGCTTTCGTTCGTTTGCAAATCATTTACCCAGGCTCCGGGATATGGGTGTTGAAATTCTCTGGTTCATGCCCATTACACCTATTAGCATGGAGGGCCGACTGGGTTCCCTTGGCAGTTATTATGCCTGTGCGGACTATATGAGCACGAATCCTGAATTTGGTACTATAGAAGATTTTACCTGGCTGGTATCCGAAGCTCATAAGCTTGGATTTAAGGTGTTGATCGACTGGGTTGCCAATCATACAGGCAGGGATCATATCTGGACGAAAGAACATCCGGAGTATTACCGTAAAAATATTGATGGCCAGTTTTATGATGCCCATGGATGGGCGGATGTGATCGATCTGAATTTTGATTTACCCGAACTGCGGTCAGCCATGATCCGTGCCATGCAATTCTGGGTGGAGATCAGTGGGATCGATGGTTTTCGATGCGATATGGCCATGCTCGTTCCTTTGGATTTCTGGAGAGAGGCCAGAACAAAGCTTGACCGGATCAAATCTTTATTCTGGCTGGCAGAATGCGAAGAAATTATATATCATGAAGTTTTTGATGCCAGTTATGCCTGGAAGTGGTTGCACGGGGCAGAATCATACTGGAAAAAGGCAAGTGATATGCAGGGACTATTTCAGATTTTGTATTATTATCATCATCAGTTTCCCGCTACTGCCCTCCGGGCATTTTTTACTTCGAACCATGACGAAAATTCGCATAGCGGTTGCGAATACGAAAGAATGGGTGACGCTGCTGTTCCTTTTGCCGTTTTTACTTGTCTCTTTAATGGCTTACCGCTGATTTATAGCGGACAGGAACTGCCCAATAAAAAAAGACTGCTGTTTTTTGATAAGGACGAAATCAACTGGGAAACTTCCTGTATGCTGGCTGGATTTTATAAAACCATGCTGCAGTTGCGAAAAAATAATCAGGCTTTAAAGGGCGGCGATCCGTTAACCGCACCGATCATTCTTTCCAATACTGCAGAAGAACGCATTCTCAGTTTTATCCGCCGGGGCAACGGAGATGAAGTGCTGGTGGTGATCAATCTTTCACCAGATGAAGAGTCTGTGATTATTACCGGCCAACCACTTGCCGGTTCATTTACAGATGTTTTTAATCCTGATCAGGATCTGTTTATTTCGGGCCAGCCCATCCGGGTACCTGCATGGGGTTACCGGGTATATGTAAAATAAAAAAGCGCCCCTGGTAAAGGGAGCGCATTTTTATTTTATCAAGCTTCACGCTTCAAGCCTCGAGCTTCATGCTTAAATTATTCGTCATTTAATTTTAACGGGTATGTAAAAGATCCGTCATAACCGGGATATACGCCTTCCAGTTTCAACGATCCGTTTCCTGCCTGTTCCACAATTTTACGGAACTCATCAACTGAATTTACTTCCTGTCCATTCACCTTTAGTATTACAAAACCTTCTTCCATGCGGGTTTTACTGAATAATCCTTTATCGCTGATGGAACTGACCTGAATTCCGCCTTTCACATGCAATGTGGCAGCATCTTTTTTCTGAAGCGTCTGAAGTTCTGCACCCAGTTTATCGAATGCGGAATTTTTTACTACTTCCATAGTTCCACTATTATTCATCAGCGTGACCATCACTTCAGATTCCACACCATTTCTTTTATAGGCGATTTTAATTTTATCACCCGGACGGTAAATGGCAATCTGACCAACGAGTTCGGACCCTGAGTAAACAGGAATTCCGTTCAGCTTTGTAATCAGGTCTCCTTTCATAAGTCCGGCTTTTGCAGCAGCTCCCTTCTCACGTACGGTCATGACATAAACCCCTTCTTCGTCTTTGATGCCTTCCTGTTTTTTCACGTCATCGCTGAGGTTATCCCGCGCATATTCAATACCCAGGTAAGCTCTTTGTGTTGTACCGTATTTGATCAGGTCGGTAACTACTTTTTTTACAATATTCACCGGAATGGTAAAGGAATAACCGGCATAAGAACCTGTTGGAGAAGCAATAGCTGAATTGATTCCAATCAGCTGGCCCTGCGGATTGATCAGCGGACCGCCGCTGTTTCCGGGATTCACGGCTGCATCGGTCTGGATAAAAGATTCAACAGGAGACTGACTCTGCCGGCTGTTGATATCAATAGATCTTCCTTTTGCACTTACGATACCAGCGGTCACTGTCGTTTCCAGAGAAAGCGGATATCCAACGGCGAGTACCCATTGGCCTACTTTTACATCATCTGAATTTCCGTAGAGCAAAAAGGGCAGTCCCTTTGCTTCCACCTTTACCACGGCCAGATCTGTACTTGGATCTGTCGCCACCACTTTAGCCTTGAATGATTTCCGGTTACTCAGGGTTACCGTTACTTCGTCGGCACCATCCACCACATGATTATTGGTAACGATAAATCCGTCTTCACTGATGATTATACCTGAACCGGAACCCATTTCCGGTTGGGAACGGGAGCGGTCACCAAAGAAATCATTGGGATCAATTCCAAATAAATCCGAAAAAGGATTTTTCCTTGGCAGATTATTGCTCGCCTGCCGTACAGTTTTTGTTTTGATATGTACGGTAGCCGGAATCGCTGCGCTGGCGGCATCCACGAAATCTGCCGGACCAACTGATTTTCCACCTTCAAAAAATTTTGCGTAGTTAACAGGAACTTTCGTGGAATCCTGCGCATAGAAATAAGTCTTTGTTTGAGAAAAATGATTGTACCCCCATAAACTACCGAGGGTAGTTGCCGCACTGATGATGACAACGCCGGCCATTTGCTTCAATTTCATTTTTTTTATTTTTTTATTCTTTTATCAGACAGGATCGTCAAACGATATGCCCAATCTTTACCAAAGTAACACCTGCCCTGCATATCCGTTAATACCATCCATTCAGTTTAACAAATTATTTACTAAGGACTTCGTACTTGGCAGTTTTCCAAATTTACAAAAGAAAATTTAGCAGGCAAAGCCTGCCATTCATTCAGCATTCCCTTAAAAAGCGCATCGTGTCGGCACCATCGGCATAATCCGGTAGCGCTGGCTTTTGGCTTTCTCCGAAAGGAAGAAAATCTCTCCCTACGATTACCTGCAGGTTATCCCGGTCTGCGGCGGGGATCCATTCAGAACGGTGCTTATAAAAACTATAGTTAAGTACAGAAATAGGGGAGAACGGAGATTTGTCTTCCATCAGCAACAGGCAGTCGTTTGTCATGTAGTACTGTTTGTTGAGTATGGCAAGCGAAAGCCGGTAGTCGTAATTATTTTTATACTTGTTATGGTCTTCCATCCACTTGTATTTACGGAATGCCTGTAACAACGGAACAAAATCATAATTTTCGGGTACATGGATTTGAGTCACATTCCGGCACCCCAGTCCAAAATACAGGAATACATCGTCGGCCAGCTTTTCCAGTTCTGCTTCCGTTTCATTTCCCTCCAGCAGCGCAACAGAGGTTCTGTTCCGGCGGATCAGGCTGGGATATTTTCCAAAATAGTAGTCGAAGTATCGGGCGGAATTATTACTGCCCGTGGCAATATAGGCATCCATTCCCCGCAGCATGGAATTCATTTGAACTGGCGGTGCCTGCGCCTCAGGATTTTTCTTTTGCAAAAATTCCAGCAGGGGTGGAAAGAGCCAGGGGTCTTTTGAAGAAAGTTTAAGGCAGGGCTGGTGCCCGCTCAGAAAACAACACAGAAAATCATGAAATCCAACCAGTGGAATATTCCCCGCCATCACAATACCCACTTTTTTGGGATTCGGATTCCGGGAAGGGAAATCATATGTTTCCATCCATTTCTCCAGCAGGGGGCGCTGCAGGAACTGATCTGTGATCTGATCAACCGCCCGGTTGATAAAATCCGGAATAAACCAGGCATTATGTTGAAATGCCTTTGTTTTTGCAGCCGCCCATTCTGCATCCCCGGATTGCATAAATTTACCCAGTTCCACCAGTAAGCTGATCCGGTTCTCTAAATCCATATTTCAGATTATCTTTGAGGCGCGAATTTAAATCTATTCAACTCCTAACACCAGAATATTATGGCGATTAAGATAACAGATGAATGTATCAATTGCGGAGCCTGCGAACCGGAATGCCCGAACAACGCCATTTATGAAGGCGGAGTGGAATGGGCGATATCTGACGGATCCTCTGTTAAAGGCCCTTTTACACTTATGGACGGCACGGTGATTGACGCCAGCAAGCGAAACAGTCCTGTGGCCGTAGATGTTTACTATATCGTCCCGAATAAATGCACTGAATGTCAGGGTTTTCATGAAGAACCCCAGTGCGCATCGGTCTGCCCTGTGGATGTTTGTGTTCCCGACGAAATGTACCGGGAAACGGTGGAGGAACTGCTGGCAAAAAAAGAAAAGCTGCATCTCTGATCCCGGCACCATTTAAAACCAATACATGAAAAAGGTCATTGCTTTCGTTACCGGAGGGTATTCCGGTGAAGCAGAAGTCTCCTATAAGAGCGCCATCACGATGGAGGCGGAAGTGGACAAATCGATTTACGATGTTTACCGGATTGATATAACCCCGGCATCCTGGTTTCACCTAACAAAAGAAGGAAAGAAAATACAGGTAGATAAAAACGATTTTACCCTGTTGATTGACGGGAAAAAAATTGTATTCGATGCCGTTCTCATAGGCATTCACGGAACTCCGGGAGAAGATGGAAAACTCCAGGGGTATTTTGACCTGATGAATCTCCCGTACACTTCCTGTGACGCGGCTACTTCTGCCCTCACATTTAACAAACGATATACAGTGGCTGTGGCGGCATTTGCCGGTATCAGCGTTTCGAACTCGGTCCACCTGTTCAAACAGGACGTTCCGGATGCTGCGGAACTGGCTAAACGGGTGTCTATGCCGGTTTTTGTAAAACCCAATAACGGGGGCTCCAGTATTGGCATGTCGAAGGTGAATCGTAAAGAGGATCTGGCGGCTGCACTTCAAAAGGCGTTTCTGGAAGATGACCAGGTGCTTGTGGAAGAATTTATTGATGGAAGGGAGTTTACCGTAGGTGTTTTCAGGAGCGGAAAAGAAATTGTGATTCTGCCCATCACCGAAGTAAAGACCACCAAGGATTTTTTCGATTTTGAAGCCAAGTATTCACCCGGGTTTACCGAAGAAACGACACCGGCCGAGGTGGATGATAATATTGCGGATAAAATCCGTCAGACAGCAAAAAAGATTTACCAGGTTTTTAACTGCGGCGGTATAATACGCATAGATATGATTTACAACGAAGCCAGGGGTGAGCCTTTTATGCTGGAGATTAATACGGTTCCCGGGCAAACTGCCGCTTCGGTTGTTCCCCAGCAGGTAAGGGCAAAAGGCTGGACACTAAAACAATTCTATTCAGCGTTGATTGAAGACGCTCTCAGCAGGGCAAAAAAGTCCTGAGCCGGATAAACTATCTTTCCATTTAAATCCTGATCTGTGTTTCGATTCCTTACCAGCAAACCCCTTTGGGTTAATATCCTTGCCGGATTTGTAATCCTGGTTGTACTTCTGCTCCTTTTCCTGGGTTCACTGGACATCATCACACATCATGGCAAGACCATGAAGATTCCCTCGGTAGTTGGCCAGTCCATCGAACAGGCGCGGAAAACACTGGAATCCCAGGGTTTTGATGTTCAGATACAGGATTCCATTTATAACGATACCGTTCCACCATTACAGGTAATAAAACAATTTCCGGAGGCCGATAACTTGGTGAAAGTAAATCGCAGGGTTTACCTGACCGTAAACCAGGCAGTAGCCCCTGAGGTGGATATGCCGAACCTGGTGAGCATGACTTCCCGCAATGCACAGATGGTACTCGCCCGCTATGGACTCAAACTGGGGGATACAGTGTACAAGCCGGATTTTGCCCGAAATTCGGTACTTGATCAGGAATATAATGGTGCGAGCATTAAACCAGGTACCAAGATCCAGCAGGGCAGTAAGATCACCCTCGTATTGGGAAATGGGGTGGGTACTGAATTTGTGGTTCCGGATTTGTTTGGTATGACCTATCAGGAAGCCCGGGCTTCAGCCAGTGCCAGCGGACTGCTTATCGGATCTGTAGTTCCTGACGGCGATGTGCAGGACACCCTGCATGCCTATGTATACCGGCAGAATCCTGACCGGTATGATTATGAGCGTCAGGTGAATCATATCCGCCAGGGTCAGATCATTGATATCTGGCTTTCCGTAGCCAGGAAAGAAAGGATTGTAGATACCAGTGCAGTACAGAAACAGAATTTTTAAGAATTAAACGCGCTACATTATGACAACCATTACCATTTCCGAAGTAAAGGAACGGCTGACAAAAGGTGAAAAACTCAACCTGGTGGATGTTCGGGAACCTTCGGAGCATAACGAATTCAATATCGGTGGTGAACTGATTCCCCTGGGCAAAATTCAACGCATGGAAGTGGATCAGCTGGAACCATTGAAAAACGAAGAAATAATTTGTTATTGCCGCAGCGGCAACCGCAGCGGTCAGGCCTGCCAGGTTCTGGACATGCTTGGTTTTACCAACACAAAAAATCTGCAGGGCGGAATGCTCGCCTGGAGAAAGGACTGATCAATTGTCAATGGTTAATTGTCAATTGTTAATTATCGCAGGAGAATTTCTAATGCATTTTGCTGATTTCATCATTAACAATTGACAATTAACCATTGACAATTACCTAGATTTTTATATTCACCGAAAACATAAAGTTCCTTCCGGCCTGGGGGAAAAAGAAATTTTCGTTGATCAGGTTACCACCGGAATAATATCCGTAAGCATACCCGGTGGATTCATATTGTTTATTGAAAATATTATTCAGGTAAAGGGCAAAATTGATTTCTGCTGATTTAATTTTTGGTGAATATATTATCCGGACCTGTTGAAGATAATATTCCGCAATACTGTTTTCTTTATTTTGCGTATTGTCCAGGTAACTTCTTCCGACAAATTTTGCAGGCAGACTGATTTCTAAAACAGGCACCGGATAAAAACTCAGGGTGGCAGCCGCAATAAAACCAGGCGAAAGTGCCATAGTCGTTTTCTGGTAGGTCGTGCTTTTCTGACCACCGAGATCATAATCATCCACATAGGAAGTATAATCCGAGATTTTATTTTCACTAATGGTCAGGTTGCCGGAAGCCTGGAACCAGGCCGTTGGTTTAAAGCTTCCCTGAAATTCCATTCCCAGTCTCCAGCTCCGCGGAGTATTCGTACGGGTATATTCTCCCACATCGTTGATTTTACCTGTTAAGACCAGTTCATTTTTATACAGCATATAATAGGCAGTTACTCCCCAGCTGGAAACAATTGTTTTTTTATTCAGTCCCCATTCAAAATCATTCACGGTTTCAGGAACGGGTTGTTCATTCATGCCGGTTTCAAAGTCATCCCGGTTAGGCTCATGAGTGGCTCTTGCGAAGGAGAAATAAGACTGAATGGGTCCTTTGTTATACGACACTCCTACTTTCGGATTAAAAAAATTGTACTGGTTCACCACGACCAGCGAAGGATTGTTGTCAAATCCGTCAATGCGGTAAAATACATTCCGGTATTGCATATCAGCAAAACCGGTAAACCATTTTCCCAATTGTTGTTGCCATTTCAGATAGATATTAAAATCTGTTTTTTTTGCCGGCACATTGTAATACTGATAGTCTGCCGGAACGCCCCCTTCAGCCGCCCATATCACATTGCCATAATGACCACCGTCATATTCCGTCCATCCGCCACCCAGAACCACATTGGAGGATTTATTATTATACTGCAGGGAATAGATGCCACCGTAGAAATAATTGTTAAGCCATCGCTGACGGATGAGATCGGTGCTGGTCAGTGTGGTATCTCCGATCTGAGGACCGGTTAAGCCATAATCCTCATAGGGTGCTCCGGTTATATATTCTTCATAGTATCCTTTGCCTCGGGTAAGAAAAGCAGCGAGGTTGGCGGTGAGGGAACCGGATATTTGCTGGTTTAAAAATAGCTGGTAATGATCCTGCTGGTAATTATCGGTCTGGTTTGGATATAAGAAATAATTATAGGTTCTTTTTTTTGAATCAAAGAGATTAACAGAATCCGCGGGGGTACTGTACAGGGCACCGGGATATCCCGTATTATTCAGGTACTCCTGTTCCAGTTGCTCGCTGTCGCCAAAAAGTTTTGCACCGGGCACACCGTTCCATGCCTGATATGTTTTTTCAGAACCCGTTAAAATATTAAACCGCAAAGAAGTTTTATTGGACAAATAGGCGACCGAAAAATAAGCAGATTTCAGATCGCTGCTGGCCCGGTCTATAAATCCGTCACTGCTGATGCGGGATAAACGCAGGTCTGCGGTGAAATGACCGCCAATCAAACCCGTACCGGCTTTCAGGGTATTTTTCCAGGAATTAAAAGAACCAAAACTATTATTAAAGGCTGCATAGGCATCGGGAATAAAGGCATTCGTGGAAAAATTCATGCTGGCGCCGAATGCACCGGCTCCATTGGAAGAAGTGCCAACTCCTCTTTGAATCTGGACACTATTGGCAGAAGATGCAAAATCGGGGAGGTCAACAAAATAAAGCGACTGGGATTCTGCATCATTGTACGGAATTCCGTTCAGGGTCATATTGATCCGGGAAGCATCCGTGCCCCGGATGGAAATACCGGTATACCCAATCCCGTTTCCGGCATCCGACCCTACCACCACAGAAGGCGTCTGGTCCAGGATATAAGGCAGATCCTGGCCGGTATTCATTTTGGCAATCTGGCCGGCGTTCAGACTCACTTTAGTAAATGGTGACTTGTCTCCGGCGCGTATTGCCGTGATTTCCACCGGCTCTAAAAACAGGGTGCCATTTTTTATCCGGACGGAATCGGGAACGGCAGGGATACTGTCCCTGGAAACCGGAGCCTGACATAAACCATGGATTGTCAACAGGATGAACCCACTGAAATAAAATAAAGATTTCATATTCCAACTTTAAATAAAATGATTCAGCCTGGCGGAAAGTTGGAAAATGCAAACAGCAGAAGAAGTAGAAAACAGCCACCTTCCCTGCGCAGGCATTATCCTGTTCAGGTTCTACGGGTATTATCTCAGCCTATTTCCGATCGCCTTCCGGCGGGACGGGTTTCAGCACCCCGGGAACTTTATATGCCGGTTTTCCGCCGGCAACACAAAGATATGTATCCGTATACGTTTTGCGGGGATCAAATAAAAAAAGAACCCGGTGCAACAACGCCGGCCTCTGATTGTCTTTTATATTATCAATTCAAAAAAATTTATATGAAAAAGATTTTTTTAGCCTTGCTGGCCATGTTTTCCTTACATGCCGGATATAGCCAGAACAGCGATAACAACCGGGAAACCCGCAGTGTTCCGGCTTTTCATGGCGTTGAAGTTTCCGGCGGCGTTGATCTCTATATCACAAATGGGCCTGCATCCGTATCTGTCAGTGCAGCTAATTCCAATATCCGGAGCCATATGGTGACCGAAGTAGTAAACGGAATCCTCCAGATTCACCTGGAAAAAAACTGGCGCCCGGATGAATCGAATCCCAAAATGAAAGCTTACGTATCTGCTACAGGGCTGGATCAGCTCGGAGCCTCCGGTGGCGGGGATATCCATATTGAAAAAGAATTAACGGCCGGAACATTGCAGGTTCATTTATCAGGTGGAGGTAATATGGAAGGAAAACTTACTGCAGAACATCTTAACATAAATCAATCCGGTGGCTCAAATGTAAAACTAACCGGAAATGTAAAAGACCTGAACGTGGAGTCCAGCGGCGGAGGAAACCTGGAAGGATATCAACTGATTACGGACTACGCCAGCATTCATGCAAGCGGTGGCAGTAATTCCCAGATTACGGTGAATAAAGAACTGCGTGTTGTATCCAGCGGGGGCTGCAACGTAAATTATAAAGGAACCGCATCTGTTAAGGAAATTAAATCCAGCGGAGGCGGAAGCGTCACCCACAAAGACTAAGATCCCCCTATCTTTGCACTCCTTAAAAGGAGCTTATCATGGGTATGGATCGTAATACGGTTATTGGATTTGTTTTGTTGGGGCTTTTGTTATTTACTTATTTGTTTACTGCAACAAAAAGTAACCAGCAGCTGGAAAGACAAAGACAGCATCAGGCAGATTCACTGGCTGTGGTGAAAAAGTTACAGGAAGTTCAACAGATTAAGCAGGATTCCGTTAAAGTGAAAGTCGCTTCCGGGGATTCCCTCACAGGTTTCAACAAAGCTATTGGTGGTACTGAAAAACTACTGACGGTAGAAAATGATCTGATCAGGATTGTTTTCAGTAATAAAGGTGGCCAGCCAAGGGAAGTTATTCTCAAACATTTTAAGTTATACGACAGCAGTCTGGTGAAGCTGGTGGATTCTTCCCTGGCTAACCGGTTAAATTATCCAATCAATACAGGTAACAATCAGCGTCAGGATATTTCCGATTTGTATTTTGATGAAGCCGGTGTTGTAAAAAGCCCGGACGGCACACAGACCATCACATATAAATTGCCTGCACCTTCCGGACAATCCCTCGAACATCAGTACGTCCTGCATCCGGACAGTTATCTGGTAGACTGGAATCTGACGACGACCAATGCCAGCCAGTTGTTTTCCCAGAACAACCTGAATATCGACTGGCATTCAGAAATGAAGAAAACGCAGACCTATGTTTATTATGAAAAGAGACTTACCAACGTTTGCTTTTCCACAGACAACGAATTCGATTATATTTCTTCCAAAACAGAAAAAACTTTTGAGAAACCGGTTCAATGGGTAGGAGTGGTTCAGCAGTTTTTCAATCGTACCCTGATCGCTAAGAATAATAATTTTGAAGGCGGTGATATTCACTGGGCCCGGGAAGCATCCGATACTTCCAACATGCTGGGAACTGCAGATGTAAAACTTCAGGCTAAACTTCCAGGGAATGCAGCCACTTTGAATTTCCAGTGGTATTATGGACCGAACGATTATTATATCCTTAAAAAAACAGGTCCCCATATGGACCGGATTGTTGATCTGGGCCGGGATATGTATGCATTTGTTCGTCCGATTAACACCTATATTGTTATGCCGGTGTTCAGTTTCTTCAAAAATTTTGTATCCAGTTATGGCATTGCCATTTTGCTGCTTACTTTATTTATCCGCCTCCTTACTTCACCCCTGGTATACAGCAGTTACCTGAGTGGTGCAAAAATGAAAGCGTTGCGACCTGAGATAGAAATCATTAAAAAAAGAGTGAATAATGATCAGCAACAGGTGGGAGTGGAACAGATGAAATTATTCAGGGAAGCAGGGGTAAATCCGCTGGGAGGTTGTATTCCGGCCCTTTTACAAATCCCGATATTTTTTGCTCTTTTCAGTTTCTTCAATTCGAATGTTGCCCTGCGTGGACAGCCCTTTCTATGGGCCCACGACCTTTCCATTTATGATGTGGTTGTTAAGCTGGGTTTTAATATTCCGGCCTATGGAGACCATATCAGTCTTTTTGCCACACTGGCTGTGATCACCAGCTTTTTGATTTCGCTGTATGGTATGAGCATGACCCCAGATCAGAGTAATCCGGCCATGAAATACATGCCTTATATCATGCCGGTGATGCTGTTGCTGTTCTTCAACCGGTTACCGGCTGCCCTTACCTGGTACTATACAGTTTCCAACCTGATCACCCTGATCCTTCAATTTGTTATTCAGAATTATATCATCGATCACGATAAAATTCTGGCTAAACTTCAGGCAAACCGGAATAAACCCAAAACCAAACCCAAATGGCAGGCACGTTTTGAAGAAATGCAGGAAGCACAGAAAAAGATACAGAACGCAAAGGGTAAAAAATAACCGGTTCGTATAGATGGGTGATTGATTAATTTTAATTAAACCCCGGGCGGGAAATACACTCTAAAGGGAATGTCTACCATGAAGTATACCTCGTTGTTTGCTGTTGTCATGTTCATGGCGTTTCAGGGTTCGGCCCAGAAGCGAGTTGCAGAACTTACCCTCCTGTATAATTCCGTTATTACCAATACACAGGATCCGAACAAAAAAATCAGTTCTACAACAGGGTATTATTTAAAGGGGAATGAAAGTCGCGCTGAATTGAGCAACAGTCTTTTATCTTCCGTTACGATTTACGATTTTAAGAATGGTTCAGGAGTGATCCTGAAAGAGGTGAATGGCCAGAAACTATTGATCCGGTTAAATGAAGAAAACTGGACCCAGAAGAACAGGCGTTTCCTGAACCTGAGCTTTACCAAAACAAATGAAGCGAAATCCATTGCGGGATATTCCTGCAGCCAGGCAACGGCATCCACGCCTGACGGATATAATATAACGGTGTTCTATACACGCGATTTAATTCCGGAGAATAAGTTCTATGATCCGCTCTTTAAGAACCTGGACGGGCTGCCCCTGGAATATGAATTGAAAAAAGGAAGTCTGCAGATAAAATATACGCTGGCATCTATCAGCCTCAATCCTGTACCTGCTTCAAAATTTGATATTCCGACAAGCGGATATCGTGAACTGACTTACGAAGAAAGCCTGAAGCTTAATAACCAATAAAAAAGCAGGATAAATTTTTAGAATGAATCAGAGAAGTCCCATGAGAAAGGCTTTAAGCGTTAGGCCTTAAGCTTTAGGCTTATTTGGACATTTGAATACGAACACCCAGGAACTGAAGGTTTGATTTACCGCCATTGGCCGATACTGAACCAATCTCAACCTTGTATTGATAAGGAAGGATAAGGGTTGTATTTCCATGCTGGTAGGTAATCATGGAACTTAACGAAACCCGGTTATCTGTCTGGGTATGAAATGAAACCATGCTTCCACTGTAAAGAGCGGTTCTTTTCAGAGAGAATGAAGCAGATGCGTTGATCGGAGTAAAACTGTTATCGAATTCATGATGCTTTTTCTTATCCCCGCCTCCCCCTTTGCTGGCGAAGCCAAGCCCGGTAACTGCAAAAAGCAGTACGCTCACGGTTAGGAAGCGCAGGGCATTAAAAAAGGAAGGTTTATTGTTACGATAAGGCATCATGGCAAAGGTAATACAAAATTTTCAGATTTTTTTAACCTCTTTACGCGGGTTACCACCATATTTTAACACATTCTATACCGTTTTTGTGGAAAACCCCCCTTATTTAAGATTTATACGGTTAGATCAAGTTTTGCGTTGCCTTGATATTATTTATTTGTGGCTAAAAGATTATGGTTTAATTTCATACAACCACTTTTCATGAAAGAAAATCCATACCAACCCGAGCAGGAAGAGATCAGGGAATTGTTGAAACAATACAACGCCCTGAAAAACGGCCGGAAGCACAGCTTTCTCGATGAAGATTGTTTCGAAAAAATCATAGACTATTACGACGGAAAGGAAGAATTCCCCCACGCCCTGGAGGCCGCCGAGATCGGCATTGAGCAATACCCGTTTTCTTCGATCCTGCTTATACGCAAGGCGGATTTGCTGATCGCCACACGGAAATACAGCGACGCCCTTCAGGTTCTGGAAAGAGTGGAACTGCTTGATTCCAACGATATTAACCTCTATATTCTTAAAACAGACGCCTACCTCGCGCTGGACCAGCAGGAAAAAGCCGTTGTCTTACTACAGGAAGCCCTGACCCATTTTGAAGGAAGGGAAAGGATCGAACTGCTGTTTGAGCTGGCTGATGTATACGACGATTACGAAGAATTTGATAAGATATTTGACTGTCTCCGCTGGATACTGGAACAGGATTGTGAGAACGAAGAAGCCTTATACAAAATCTGCTTCTGGACGGATTTTACAGGCAGAAATGAAGAAAGCATCCGCCTGCATCAGAATATCATTGAGGAAAATCCGTATTCAGAACTGGCCTGGTTTAACCTCGCCGCTGCATACCAGGGTTTGAAGCTGTATGAAAAAGCAGTGGACGCATACAAGTATGCGGTGGCCATTGATGAAAAATTCGACTATGCCTACCGGAATATGGGTGATGCCTTTATCCGGCTGCGAAAATACCGGGACGCTATTGAAAGTCTTGAAAGGGTGCTGGAACTGTCCAAACCGGAAGACGTAATTTATGAAGCAATTGGTCATTGTTTTGATAAACAAAAACAATTTGCACAGGCCCGGTTTTATTACCGGAAAGCATCCCACCTGAATCAGGACGATAGTAAACTTATTTATAAAATCGCCTGCACTTATCTGAATGAGGGTCAGTGGACCAATGCCGTTAAACAACTGGACTCGGCAATCCGGTTACAAGGTAAACATCCGGAATATCATCTGGCCATGGGAGAATGTAAAGTGCAGCTCATGGAATTTAAAGATGCAATCCAGTCTTTTGGAACCGTGGTGAGACTGAGACAAAAAAATATTTCGGGCTGGGAAGCACTGGTACGTTGTCTTTATCTCGCAGAAATGTATAAAGAAGCCCTTGAACAGGTTCAGCAGGCGATCCGCGTGATCGGCGAAAAACCACTCCTCACTTTTTATATGAGCGCCATCTATTTTGCCATGGGTAAATCAAAGGAAGGGTTGCTCCACCTGGACAAAGCCCTGGGTTGTTCACCCAAATTATTAAAGAAGATGATCGCCCTCAATCCCTCCTTACTGCAGTCACAATCCATCGTGGATGTGATCGCACGCTATCGGAAAAGATAAGGTTTCCTTATTTTTGCGCCCAAAGATTTACTAAACGAAATTATTGTCGATGAATTTTTCTCTTAGTCAGATGCCCGAAAGAGTCAAGAAACCGCGGGCCCATGGCATTACCATGGTGATGGATAAAGGGCTTAGTATCGAAGAAACCAAAAATTTCCTGAGTATTGCTGAACCCTATGTGGATGTGGTTAAACTGGGCTTTGGTACCTCATATGTAACCCCGGACCTGCACGCGAAACTGGATGTATACCGTAATGCCAACATTCCCATTTATTTTGGCGGTACTCTTTTCGAAGCTTTTCTGATCCGCAACCAACTGGAGGACTATATCACGGCCTGCAAGGAATATGGGGTGAGTTATATGGAAGTGAGTGACGGATCCATCAATATCGACCACAAAGAAAAATGCAGACTAATCGAACGTCTCACCAAACATGCAACCGTACTCAGCGAGGTGGGAAGTAAAGATGCGGCCCATATCATTCCACCCTATAAATGGATAGAACTCATGCGCGCCGAATTAAGTGCCGGGGCAACTTATGTGATCGCTGAAGCAAGGGAAGCTGGAAATGTGGGGATTTACCGTGGCACTGGTGAAGTTCGTGAGGGACTGGTACAGGAAATACTGACACAGATCCCTGCAGAAAAAATTCTTTGGGAAGCACCGCAGAAATCGCAGCAGTTATATTTTATCGAACTGGTCGGAGCGAATGTTAACCTTGGAAATATTGCTCCTAACGAAATGATTGCCCTGGAAGCCATGCGTATCGGACTGCGCGGGGATACTTTTGATCTTTTCCTGGATAAAAACGAAAAGAAATGAGAAAGTTCGGCCTGATCGGTTACCCGCTTGGCCATTCTTTTTCAATGAAGTATTTCAGTGGGAAATTCCATCGCGAATCGATTTCAGGCTGCCAGTATTCCAATTACGAAATCCCTTCCATAAATCATTTGCCGGATCTTCTGGAAGACCGGGAACTGGAAGGCCTGAATATTACCATTCCTTTTAAACAGGATGTTATTCCCTTCCTGCATAAAAAAAGCCGGGTAGTGGAAGAAACCGGCGCCTGTAATTGCATTAAGATTAAAAACCGGATACTCACCGGCTATAACACTGATGTGGAAGGGTTTGAAAAATCACTGGAGGAAAAACTAACAATAAATGATAAACGCGCATTGATTCTGGGAACAGGCGGTTCTTCCAGGGCCGTAGCCTGGGTACTTCAAAAAAGAGGGATCGGATTTTTATTGGTTTCCAGAAATAAATCCGGATCAGATCAGCAGATTACCTACAATGAACTGAGCCGTGAGATCATGCAGTCACATTCCCTGATTGTGAATTGTACACCTTTAGGAATGTATCCCAACACGGAAGCCCATCCTCCCATCCCTTCTGAATGGCTCTTTCCGGAACACTATCTTTTTGACCTGATATACAACCCCGTTAAAACTGTTTTTCTGGAGATGGGGGAAAGGGCAGGAGCCCGGATAAAAAACGGACAGGATATGCTGGCAATCCAGGCAGAAGCCAGCTGGACAATCTGGAACAGCCATTCAGCCGACTAATTTAGATCTCACCGCTTCCGGAAGTGTAACTATTTTTTTTAAAGTGTAGTCAAAACAGACCATCGTTGTTTTTGCCAGGGCAACTGTGATCAACTGATCCGCTGATTTTTTTTCGATTTTGTAAATGAGTTCAAAACCGATCCGGCTTATTTCCACCGGCTGAACGCTGATCAGCAGGTCATCTCCATAATAAATTTCATTTTTGAATACCAGTGCGGCATCAGACATAATCAGCCCAACCCCTTCCAGGTTCATCTCGGAATATCCCAGTGAAATTAAATAGCGCACGCGGGCCTCATGCAAAAAACTAAGCACATTGTCATTTCCCACATGGGATCCGTAATTCAGATCAGTAATGCGAACGGCAAAAGGGGTGCTGAAACAGAAAGATGCGGGGATATCAATTTTAACTCGGGCCATACCTGACTATTGAACTGAATGTGTTTTCAAAAAAGAGACTAGTAAGTCACTTGCTTTGCGGCGATGACTGTATGTATTTTTTTCTTCCGTATCCATTTCCGCAAAACTTTTTGTGGAGCCGTCGGGCATGAAAACCGGATCATAACCGAAGCCATTTACACCTGTAACCGTTCTGAGAATCCGGCCCTCACACCGGCCTTCGAAAAAATATTCTTTTCCTTCCAGAATCAGGCAGATCACCGTGACAAACCTTGCCTGACGGTTAGTGGAATCAGTAAGGGCCCGGAGCAATTTACGTGTATTGTTGGAATAGGAAACCGGCTCACCTGCATAACGGGCGCTGTGTACGCCGGGTTCACCACCCAGGGCATGCACTTCAAGACCCGTGTCTTCACTGAAACAATCCCCACCTCCGGTCAGGGTGTGAATGGTTTGCGCTTTAATTTGTGCGTTTTCTTTGAGGGTGCTGAAAGGTTCCGGAATCTCTTTATGAATGCCGGCCTCGGTAAGGGAGATGATTTCTATTTCCGATCCGGTCGCAAAACGGATTTCTTCTACTTTATGTTGATTGTGGGTTGCGAAAATCAGTTTCACAGGCTGAATAATTTTTTAAGGGAAACCCATAACTTCTTTTTCAATTCTACGGCCTCAGCATTTTCCCGGCTCATCTGTTCGGCGTGCGAAACCGGAATAACGGTAACTCCGTCCATCAGGGACAAAGACATGTCTGGAAATTCCTTAGTTATCTTGTCAAATCCGGGAATGAGACCCCACAAAAAAATAACCCCGGGTTTGAGCTGACGTTTTAATTTGTCTATTTTCACCTGGGTCTTAGCGGTATTTACCAGGGCAATATCATCCAGGCTGCATTTGCAGGCCGAAAGGATTTTAAGCAGGAAAATGAGTTGTTCCCCGGGTATGAATTCATCGTCGGGGTAGTGAACCAAAAAGCAGATCGAACGGCTGTTCTGACCCATAAATGGATAGGGAATAACAGGTATTCCGGGTATATCAGGTTTATCCGGAATTTTATTCCCGGATCCGGTTGTTTGTTCCAATACCAGGGATTCAGGATAAAGGGCGGCAATTATTTCGTCAGACAGGGAGAAATCATTGATTCCCATAATTCTGTTTAAAATTAAGATGAGTGGTTTTGCGTGCTCCGGGAATGTTTTGTTTCTTTGTAGTATCAAAAATAGCATTTATGATGGAGACGGCTGATGTACAGGTAACGAAGATCAAAAAAAGCAGGCTGCATGAAATTGATTTCAGCGATCTGCCTTTTGGAAAATATTTCAGTGACCATATGCTGGAAGCGGACTATGCCAACGGTGAATGGCAGCTGGTTTCAATCAGACCCTATCAGCCGATTTCATTTGAACCCTCCCTGATGGCGCTTCATTACGGACAGGCTATTTTTGAAGGTATCAAAGCCTATAAGGGAAAGGACGGGGGTGCTTTTATTTTCCGCCCCTACGACAACCTGAAACGGTTTAATATCTCTGCCGAAAGGATGGACATGCCGGCTGTGCCTGAAGATATTTTTATAGACGGAATGCGCCAGCTGATCGAAATCGACAAAGACTGGATTCCTTCGAAAGACGAATATTCATTGTATATCCGTCCTTTTATGTTTGCTACCGATGCCGCCCTGGGGGTTAAGGCATCCGAGACGTATAAATTCATGATCCTGCTCAGCCCGACAGGGCCCTATTACGCCTCTCCCATGAAGATTTATGTGGAAGAAAAGTATACCCGTGCCGCGCCCGGGGGAGTTGGATTTGCAAAAAATGCAGGCAATTACGGCGGAGCCCTTAAAGCCACTTCTGAGGCCCGGGCACAGGGATATGACCAGGTGCTTTGGACGGATGCCTTTGAACACAAATGGCTGCAGGAAGTCGGCACCATGAATGTATTCTTCGTTTTTGGGAAAACGGTGGTTACCCCTTCCCTGGAAGAAGGAACCATACTGGAAGGCGTTACCCGGGACAGTGTGATCCAGGTTTTACGTGATCAGGGATTAACGGTGGAAGAAAGAAGGATCAGCATTGATGAAGTGGTAGAAGCACACCGGGGCGGCAAACTCACGGAAATCTTTGGCTCGGGAACAGCGGCTACCATATCCCCCCTGAAAGAACTGCGATACAAGGATTACAGTATGCACCTGGATGTTTCCTCCTACCAGGTTGGTCCGGAAGCCAAAAAGATTCTTACCGAAATCCGTGAGGGGAAAAGGCCGGATACGCATGGCTGGCTGGTAAAAGTATAAGAACAACTTTAATTTGGAGATTCCCGGGTTGCCCGTTACCTTTGCCGTCCCAAAATTCAAACAGGTTCCGAATGCCTACTATACAACAATTAGTTAGAAAAGGAAGAGAGATCATCCGTGCGAAAAGCAAGTCCAGGGCTCTGGATAGCTGTCCGCAGAGAAGGGGTGTATGTACCCGTGTATATACCACCACGCCCAAAAAGCCCAATTCAGCCCTCCGTAAGGTGGCCAAAGTGCGCTTAACCAACAAAATCGAGGTGATCGCTTATATCCCGGGCGAAGGTCATAACCTGCAGGAACACAGTATCGTACTGATTCGCGGAGGTCGTGTAAAGGATCTTCCGGGTGTTCGTTACCATATCGTTCGCGGATCCCTGGATACCGCCGGTGTTAAGGATCGTAAGAAAAGCCGTTCCAAATACGGAACCAAGAAAGAAAAAGCAGGCGCAAAACCAGCAGCAAAGAAATAATCAAAAATTAATTACACATAACTCATGAGGAAGTCACAGGCCAAAAAATTACCACTCGCTCCGGATGCAAAATACAATGACATCCTGGTTACGCGTTTTGTAAACAACCTGATGTGGCAGGGTAAGAAAAATACGGCTTACGGCCTGTTTTACGATGCCATCGACCGCGTTTCTAAACAGACAAATGATAACGGATACGAAATCTGGAGAAGAGCGCTGAACAATGTTACACCGGCCGTAGAAGTAAGAAGCCGCCGTATCGGGGGTGCTACTTTTCAGATCCCTGCCGAAGTTCGTGCCGATCGTAAAATCTCCCTCAGTATTAAATGGCTGATCCGCTTCAGCCGGGAAAGAAATGGTAAGAGCATGGCCGACAAACTCGCAGGAGAAATCGTTGCTGCAAGCAAAGGGGAAGGCGGCGCATTCAAGAAGAAAGAAGATACACACCGTATGGCTGAAGCCAACAAGGCATTCGCCCATTTCCGGATCTAACCGAATATTTTTTTTATTTTTTCTCCCCCTTGGCGATGCCCTGGGGGAGTTTTTTTTGTTCCCGTATTGGGAATTTGCGGTTAAAACTGGTGGTACTTAGCTTACAGATAGCTTAGAGGATAATTAGAGGATAATTAGAGGATTGGGGGTGGCTGGAAGAAGCTGTAAAACTGTGGATAAATCCGTGGACAAATAGATCCATTATGGCTAGATTTTCACATTTGCCCAGTGACCTTATTGCAGATTTGATGAGAAAATTTGGTACCTTTGCGCTCCTAAATAGAAAATACTTTTAACTAATAAAAATGGCAGACTTAAAATTCCAGAGAAATTTCGGTATTGCAGCGCATATTGATGCTGGTAAAACAACAACTACCGAGCGCATCCTCCGGTATACCGGGATGATCCATAAAATCGGGGAAGTGCATGATGGTGCAGCAACTACTGACTGGATGGACCAGGAAAAAGAAAGAGGAATCACCATTACTTCCGCAGCTGTAAGTTGCCAGTGGAATTTTCCCACTGACAAGGGGAAAGTGGATGCCAATACAAAAAAATACAATTTCAATATCATTGATACCCCGGGTCACGTGGATTTCACTGTGGAAGTGGAAAGATCCATGCGTGTACTGGATGGTCTGATCGCCCTGTTTTCTGCTGTTGACGGTGTTGAACCGCAATCTGAAACAGTTTGGCGCCAGGCAAACCGGTATAAGGTTCCCCGTATCGGTTTCGTAAATAAAATGGATCGTTCAGGAGCAGACTTCCTGATGGTGGTAAGCCAGGTAAAGGAAATGCTCGGTGCAAATGCCGTTCCCCTTCAGTTACCCATCGGTGCCGAAGATGACTTCAAAGGTGTTGTGGATCTGATCAGAATGAAGGGAATCGTATGGCATATGGAAACCGAAGGCATGACGTTCGATGAAATTCCGATTCCTGCAGAATTGCTGGATGAAGCCCAGGAATGGAGAGCTAAACTGGTAGAAGCTGTTGCTGAATACGATGACAAACTGCTGGAAAAATTCTTTGAAGATCCAACCAGTATTTCTGAAGAAGAAATGCATGAAGCTATACGCAAGGCAACGATCGATTTAAGCATCGTTCCAATGATGTGCGGATCTTCATTCAAAAATAAAGGCGTGCAGACTGCCCTGGATGCTGTTTGTCGTTACCTGCCTTCTCCCATTGACCTGGAAGATACTGCCGGTACAGATCCGAACACAGGTGAAACCATCACCCGCAAACCGGATCCTAAGGAACCTTTTGCGGCCCTGGCCTTCAAAATTATGACTGACCCGTTTGTAGGTCGTCTCGCCTTCTTCCGGTGTTATAGCGGCCGCCTGGAATCAGGTTCATATGTGCTGAACGTACGCAGCGGTAAGAAAGAGCGTATCAGCCGTATCATGAAAATGTTTGCGAACAAACAGAACCCGATCGATTTCATCGAAGCCGGAGATATCGGAGCAGCAGTCGGTTTTAAAGAAATAAAAACCGGAGATACACTCTGTGATGAAGACTTTCCGATAACTCTGGAAAATATGTTTATTCCTGAGCCTGTAATCGCCGTGGCTGTAGAACCTAAAACACAGGCGGACGTTGACAAAATGGGTTTGGCTATTTCCAAACTAGTGGAAGAAGATCCGACCTTGAGGGTAAATACAGACGAAGAAACCGGTCAGACGATCCTGCGTGGAATGGGTGAACTCCATCTGGAAATCATCATCGAACGCATGCGTCGGGAATTTAAAGTAGACGTAAACCAGGGTGCACCCCAGGTTGCTTATAAAGAAGCATTCAATACAACGATTGAACACCGCGAAGTGCTGAAGAAACAAACAGGTGGTCGCGGTAAGTTTGCCGATATCCAGTTTGCGATCGGGCCTGCGGACGAAGAATGGATCAAGGAAAATGAAGGCAAACATTTTCAGTTTGTGAATGATATTTTCGGAGGATCCATTCCGAAGGAATTCATCCCTGCGATATCCAAGGGTTTTGAAGTATCCATGGTGACCGGCGTATTAGCCGGCTACCCGCTTACGAATATGAAAGTACGCGTGTTTGACGGAAGCTACCATGATGTGGATTCAGATGCGATGAGTTTTGAAATCTGCGCCCGTTCCGCTTTCCGCGAAGCCGGCCGCAAAGCCAAGCCCATCCTGCTTGAACCTATAATGAAAGTGGAAGTACTTACACCGGATCAATACATGGGAGATGTTACGGGTGACTTGAATCGCCGCCGTGGAATCCTGGAAGGGATGGACAGCCGGGCAAATCTCCAGGTAATCAAGGCTAAAGTGCCATTGAGTGAAATGTTCGGATATGTAACGCAGTTGCGTTCGCTGAGTTCCGGACGGGCCACTTCTACCATGGAGTTTTCTCATTATGCACCTGCACCAAATAACATTGCAGAAGAAGTTATCGCAAAAACAAAGGGTAAAAGCAAAGTGAGCGCTTAATTATCCCTGAAATCATAGTTCATCCCCTCCTGTATTCAAATGGAGGGGATTTTTTTTTAATTGGTAAGGGAAAGCCCGTGCCATTTATTTATTTTCATCCTAAATAATCTGCCAATGACATTTATGATCAACGCAAAATTACGCGTATGTTTTTTTCTCCTGTTACTGACTTCAGCTACCCTGTCCGCCCAAATCCCATCCCGAACCCAATGGACTGCAGACGGAAGTCACTACTATAAAGTAACAGGTAACAGTCTTATGATGTACGGAACAAACGGTGACAGTACCCTGGTACTTTCTCCAAATCAGTTAACGCCAAAAGACAGTTCACAGCCGCTCACCATAAAAGGCTTTTATTTTTCTGCAGATTATAAAAAGGCATTGATTTATACAAATTCAAAAAAAGTGTGGCGTCTCGAAACCAGGGGCGATTACTGGATATATGATTTCGCTAATTCGACACTAATGAAAATGGGGAAGTCCCTGGCTTCTTCTTCTTTGATGTTTGCAAAATTTTCTCCTGACGGATTAAAACTGGCTTATGTGAGCGCCCAAAACCTCTATGTGGAAGATATTGCATCGCACCGGATAACAGCATTGACCAGTAACGGCTCCAGGAAATTGATCAATGGAACTTTTGACTGGGTTTATGAAGAAGAGTTTTCCTGCAGGGATGGTTTCAGGTGGAGCCCCGATAGCCGTTCTATAGCATTTTGGCAGATCAATGACAGCAGTACCCGTGATTATAATATGCTCAATACCACGGATTCTGTTTACTCCAGGGTGGTTCCGGTTGAATATCCAACAGCAGGTCAGCTTCCTTCACCATTCAGAATTGGGGTAGTGTGGATTGCCGATAAGAAAACGAACTGGATGAAAATCCCCACCGATAAAAAACTTGGCTCTTATCTGCCAAGGATGGAATGGGCGTATAATAGCGATGAACTGATTGTACAGCGGTTAAACAGAAACCAGAATCAATCGGATGTAATGATATGTTCCGTGAAATCAGGTGACTCAAAAATAATTCTGGACGAAAAGGACAGCGCCTGGATAGACATTGTGTCCCGGTCTGCCGGAGACTATAAAATGGGTGGCTGGGACTGGCTGAATAAAGGGGCCGATTTTTTATGGATCAGTGAAAAAGACGGCTGGCGTCACGCCTACCGGATCTCCAGAGATGGTACTAAGGAAACAAGAATTACAAATGGGGATTTCGATATCATCGATTTAGTATCGGTGGATGATAAAAATAATCAATTGTATTTCATGGCTTCCCCGGGTAATGCAACGCAATCTTATCTGTACCGTTGCCCGCTCGATGGAAAAGGGAAAACGGAAAGAATAACACCGTTGGATGAAACCGGAATACACCGGTATGATATTTCGCCCGACGGAAAATTTGCAAGACACAGTTACTCCAACTACTACACAAAAATGCAGTCCGAATGGGTAACATTGCCCGATCATCAGCCCGTGCCGGGAACCGTAGCAGCGAAAAAACCGAACGCTTCAGATAGCCTGCAATCCAATATTTCTTTCTTCACCATAACGACACCGGATGGAGTGAATATGGACGGCTGGATGCAGAAACCCATTCCGTTCGACAGCACAAAAAAATACCCCGTACTTTTTTATGTGTATACGGAACCGGCCAGTGCGCTGGTGAAAGACCAGTATGGCGTAACGCGTTGTCGGGTATACCCGGGCGATCTGGCCAGGGACGGATATATTTATATTTCGCTGGACAACCGGGGTACTCCCGCGCCCAAGGGCAGCAACTGGAGAAAATCCATCTATCGGAAGATAGGTCAGATCAATATTCAGGACCAGGCTGCAGCGGCTTCTGTAATCAGTCGCTGGTCGTTTGTAGACAGCTCCCGGATTGCTGTCTGGGGTTGGAGTGGTGGGGGATCGGCTACATTGAACCTGATGTTTCAACACCCGGAAATGTATAAAACAGGTATCGCCATCGCTGCACTTGGCAATATGGAGACCTATGACAATATCTATATAGAAAGATATATGGGAGTACCATCTGAGACAAAATCAGATTATGAAAAAGGTTCGGCGATATGGCATGCTTCGGGATTAAGGGGAAATCTTTTATATATACACGGAAGCGGAGATGACAATGTACATTTCAACAACGCGGAAATGTTATTGAATGAACTTATCCGGTATAATAAAACTTTTCAGTTCATGGAATATCCAAACCGCACGCATGCCATCAACGAAGGCGCAGGTACGAGCCAGCATCTGAATAATCTCTTCAAAAACTATCTGAACACAAATTGCCCCGGTGGCGGCAGATAATAACTGATAAAAAACGTCCATGAATTCACAACTGAAAAAAAGGCTTTTGATTTTTTCGTTTTTCCTTACCATGGTAACGATTGTTTCCGCACAGGCAGACCTTTACAACCGGATTACCTGGAGCGAAGACGGAAATAGTTTTTTTATAAGCGACGAAGGAGCGATAATGAAATTCAACCTGGCAGAAAAAACAAAGGACGTTTTTGTAACGCCAGAACAGCTAACCCCTGCAGGTGCAAAACAGCCACTGGAGATAAAAGGTTTTTTCTTTTCACCCGATTTCAAAAAACTTTTGATTTATACCAATTCGAAAATGGTCTGGCGCTACGAAACGAGGGGCGATTACTGGGTGTATGATTTTTCCAATTCCACTTTGAAAAAGCTGGGGAAAACACTTGCTCCCTCTTCCCTGATGTTTGCAAAAATTTCACCCGATGGAAAAAAAGCCGCTTATGTGAGCGGGCATAATATATATGTGGAGGATCTTTTCTCGCATGCAATCCAGCCGCTTACCCGGAATGGCTCGCGTAAAATGATCAATGGAACTTTCGACTGGGTTTACGAAGAAGAGTTTTTCTGCCGGGACGGATTCCGGTGGAGCCCGGACAGTAAGGCGATTGCATTTTGGCAGATCAATGACAGCAGCACCCGGGACTATTATATGCTGAATACCACGGATTCTGTTTATTCCAGGGTGGTTCCGGTGGAATACCCCGTTGCCGGTCAGATGCCTTCTCCTTTTAAAATCGGAGTGGTGCAGGTAAAAGATGGCAAAACCATTTGGATGAAAATCCCGGTAGATATAAAAAACGGAACCTACCTGCCCCGGATGGAATGGGCTGCAAATAATGACGAATTGATTGTCGAACGCCTGAACAGAAATCAAAACCAGGCAGACATTCTGTTGTGCAATGCAAAAACGGGAGACAGCCGGTCGATTTATCAGGAAAAAGACAATGGCTGGGTGGAAGTGATCGGGGAATGGGAAGAAAATTATAAGATGGGTGGCTGGGACTGGTTTAAGAATGGAAAAGAATTCCTATGGGCAAGTGAGAAGGATGGCTGGAGACATTTATACCGGATCAGTCGTGATGGAAAAGATCAGGTGCTGATTACAAAAGGAAATTTTGATGTGATGCGCATTACACTGATTGACGAAAAAAACAATCAGGTATATTTTATGGCTTCTCCGGATAATGCCACCCAGCTTTACCTGTATCGCTGCTCCCTCGACGGAAAGGGCATTGCAGAACGGGTCTCGCCTGCCGGCGAAACGGGGACGCACGGGTATGAAATATCTCCCAATGGAAAATATGCCAGTCATAAATTTTCAAATTATTACACGGAAGATCAATTTGAATGGGTAACCCTGCCAGACCATGCTTCGCTGGCCGGCTTTAAACCCGTTGTTGTAAATGTTGCGGACAGCCTTAATTCCAATATTTCTTTTTTTACCGTGACTACGGCAGACGGGGTAAATATGGACGGGTGGATTCAAAAGCCGGTTCCCTTCGACAGCACAAAGAAGTATCCGGTATTATTTTATGTGTATACCGAACCCTGGCAGGCAACGGTCGTCAACCGGTTTGGCGTTACGCATGATATCGATATTTACCCGGGAGACCTGGCCAAAGACGGGTATATCTATATTTCCCTCGACAACCGGGGAACACCGGCACCCAAAGGGACGGCCTGGAGAAGGGCCATTTACCGCAAAATCGGTCAGGTGAATATAGAAGACCAGGCCCAGGCTGCCGCCAGGATCCTGCAATGGCCCTTTGTGGACAGCTCCCGAATTGCAGTATGGGGCTGGAGCGGGGGCGGAGGAGCCACCCTGAACCTGTTGTTCCGGCATCCGGAAATCTATAAAACCGGCATTGCGATCTCCGCGGTGGGAAATTTGCTTACCTATGATAATATCTACCAGGAACGGTACATGGGTAACCCATTGGAAACCAAGGCGGATTATGACAAGGGATCGCCGATCACCTACGCCCGCAACCTGCAGGGAAACCTTTTGTATATACACGGAAGTGGAGACGATAACGTACATTTCAACAATGCTGAAATGCTGCTGAATGAGTTGATTAAGCAGGGTAAGATGTTTCAATTTATGGAATATCCCAATCGCACCCACGCCCTGAATGAAGGTCCCGGAACCACCGAACACCTGCACCAATTATTTAAATCCTACCTGAATGCCCACTGCCCGGGAGGAAGTAAATAATTCTATAAAAAACTCCACATTTCTTTGACGGTTTATCCCTTAACCCATACCTTTGCATCCCGTTCAAAAAACGGGAATTGACATATGTCTCAACGAATCAGAATCAAATTACAGTCCTACGATCATAATCTCGTGGATAAATCCGCTGAGAAAATCGTAAAAACAGTTCGTAGTACAGGTGCCGTGGTAACCGGTCCGATTCCTTTACCTACAAGGAAGAAGGTTTTTACCGTTCTGCGTTCGCCGCATGTCAACAAAAAAGCAAGAGAGCAATTTCAGCTGCATACGCACAAGAGATTGCTGGACATTTATACGTCAACTTCAAGAACCGTTGATGCCTTATCCAAACTGGATCTGCCATCAGGTGTTGATGTTGAAATTAAAGCCTGAGTAAACTATTCCATCTGCCAATTTCTGAAAAGAAGCAAAGCAGCGCTGGATGATTTGAAAAGAAATATGAACAAGCCGTTCGGGGTTTGTTTACAACCGGTACTTCTATCACCCACCGTAGCCTTGGCGAAGGTGGGCACTTTGAAAAGGTGACGAAGTTTAACGAAAAGTGGTTATGGCCACCTACGCTGAAACTTCGGTGGCTAAAAGAAAAGGTCGGTTGCAAACGGGGGATTGAAATCAGTATCAGCTTTACTAAAAAAGCTTAGCGGACCGCTGATTGTCCTTAGACTCCAGGCACAAACCAATAAATAAATGAAAGCATTAATTGGAAAGAAACTTGGGATGACTTCGGTCTTCACCCCGGATGGCAAGCAGGTAGCCTGCACCATCATTGAAGCAGGTCCATGTGTTGTAACACAGGTTAAGACCATCGAATCAGATGGTTACAATGCCCACCAGATCGCTTTCGGCGAGAAGAAAGAAAAAAAGGTTCTCACTTCTGAAAAGAACCATTTCGCCAAATCAAATACCACTGCAAAACAATTCGTACGGGAATTCCGCAATTTTTCTTTAGAGAAAAATCTGGGAGAAGTTCTGGGCGTCGACATTTTTACCGAAGGTGAAATGGTTGACGTGGTAGGAACATCCAAAGGGAAGGGATTTCAGGGAGTTGTGAAACGTCATAATTTTCATGGAGTAGGCGGCCAGAGCCATGGTCAGCATGACCGTAGCCGTGCACCGGGATCACTGGGTAACTCTTCTGATGCTGCCCGTGTAATGAAGGGAATGAAAATGGCCGGCCGTATGGGCGGTGACCGCGTGAAACTGAAAGGTTTGAAAGTGGTTAAAATATTTGCTGAAAAAAATTACCTGCTGATTGCCGGATCTGTTCCGGGTCACAATGGTTCCATTGTATACGTTCAGAAGTAATAACCTATTAAAGAGATTCACATGCAAGTAGATGTTTTAAATATAAAGGGTAAAAAAACGGGCCGGACACTGGAACTGCCTTCGGATATTTTTGAAGTGGAACCAAATGACCACGTAATATATCTGGCCGTAAAACAATACCTGGCTGCACAGCGCCAGGGTACGCATAAGGTTAAGACCCGTATGGAAGTGAAAGGATCTTCCAAAAAATTACACAAACAAAAAGGAACCGGCGGATCCCGTAAAGGAAATATCCGGAACCCATTGTATAAAGGCGGCGGTACCATATTCGGACCCAAGCCCCATAGCTACGATTTCAAACTGAATCGTAAGGTAAAGGACCTGGCTAAAATCTCGGCTCTTTCTTATAAGGCGAAGGCGAATTCAATCGTGGTGGTGGAAGATATCGAATTCAAGGCACCCAAAACCAGTGAAATGGTTGCGGTACTGGACGGATTACAGCTGACAGGTAAGAAAGCCCTGTTTGTTATTCCGGAATATAACGACAACCTGCACCTGAGTCTCCGGAACATTCCGAAACTGAAAGGCAGCTTGCTGGCAGACGTGAATACCTATGATATTGTGAATGCCGAAGTGCTTGTGCTGACGGAATCTGCAGCTAAAATGTTTGCAGAAGAAGAAGCGGGCGTTACAGCATAAGGGTCCGGGAATCAGAATTTTGAAATTTGAAAATTAGTAAAGATGAAATCAGGTGATGTTTTAATAAGGCCGATACTTACCGAGAAAGCGAATGCACAGCAGGAAAAACTGCGCCGGTATGCTTTCAAAGTGAGCAAAGGGGCGAACAAGCTGGAGATCAAAAAAGCAGTGGAAGCATTTTACGGTATCACGGTAGTGGATGTGAATACGGTGATTGTTCCGGGCAAGGCAAGATCAAGGTCTACCAAAGCCGGACTGATCACAGGTCGTAAACCAGGCTATAAAAAAGCGCTGATTACCGTTGCCGTTGGAGAAACCATCGATTTGTATTCGAATATTTAAGTAATTATAAAGAATGGCAGTAGCTGCCGCGAAAGCTAATTCAATATGGCACTAAGAAAATTTAAACCAGTCACAGCAGGAACCCGTTGGAGGATTGGAAACGCATATGCAGAGATAACAACCGATCAGCCGGAAAAATCACTGTTGGAAAAAATCAACCGCACAGGTGGTCGTAATTCCCAGGGACGCCGGGCGATGCGTTATATCGGTGGCGGACATAAGAAGCAATACCGCATTATCGATTTCAAGAGAGATAAAAAAGATATTCTGGGAAAGGTAGTTTCCATTGAGTATGATCCGAACCGTACTTCTTTCATCGCCCTGATTCAGTACAGCGATGGAGAAAAAAGATATATCCTGGCTCCGCAGGGACTTCAGGTAGGTGGAACCGTTCAGGCAGGTGATGCCGTTGCTCCGGAAATCGGAAACGCATTACAGATGAAGAACATTCCACTGGGTACCAACGTGCACAATATCGAAATGCAGCCCGGTCAGGGAGGCAAACTGATACGCAGTGCCGGTACCACAGCCCAGCTGACGAATAAGGAAGAAAAATATGCTGTATTGAAAATGGCTTCCGGTGAACTCAGGAAAATCCTGATCAACTGTTATGCAACGGTGGGTGTGGTATCAAACAGTGATCACAGTCTCCAGAGCATGGGTAAGGCCGGTCGTAACCGCTGGAGGGGAATCCGTCCAAGAGTTCGTGGTGTTGCTATGAACCCTGTAGATCATCCGATGGGTGGTGGTGAAGGAAAAGCATCCGGTGGCCAGCCCCGTTCAAGGAATGGTCAGTACTCAAGAGGTCTGAAAACAAGAACGAAAGGAAAGGGAAGCGATAAGCTGATCATCCAGACGAAAAAAGGAAAGAAAATAGGTAAGTAATATAAAACAGGAAGTGTAAAATTGATTTTCACATTTCCACACTTTCACAATTACACACTTGTACTATGGGTCGTTCAATAAAAAAAGGTCCTTACGTAGATGCAAATCTGGAAACAAAAGTCCTCGGCATCAATGAAGGAAAAGGAAAGAAAGGGGTTATCAAAACCTGGAGTCGTCGGTCAACGATCACACCGGATTTTGTGGGTCATACTTTCGCCGTACATAATGGCAACAAGTTTATTCCGGTGTATGTAACCGAATTTATGGTTGGCCATAAGCTGGGTGAGTTTGCACCAACGAGAAATTTTAAAGGACACTCCAGCAAGAAAATTGCTGAATAAACAATAAGAAAGTAATGGGCGTTAAGCGTTAAGCTTTAAGCGTTCGGCTTAAAAAAGATAAAATGGAAGCATTAGCAAAACTCAGAAATTACCCTACGTCGCCGCGTAAAATGCGACTGCTTGTTGATGAAATCAGAGGTCTTCAGGTTGAGAAAGCCCTGGCCCTGCTGGAACATCATCCACAGCATTCTTCCACACCACTGTATAAATTACTCTGGTCTGCCGTGAAGAACTGGGAAGCAAAGAATGAAGGGAAAAGTGCAGCCGATGCCGGTTTGCTGGTGAAGACCATTTTCGTGGATAATGCGCGGGTGTTGAAACGGATGCGTCCGGCTCCCCAGGGTCGCGGTTACCGTGTTCGCAAACGCAGCAACCATGTTACCCTGATTGTAGACGAAAAAATTTAATCAGAGATTATCATCAAATATTCAATTATCAAATTAATCAGATAAATGGGTCAGAAAACAAATCCTATAGGTGCGAGACTTGGAATCATCCGCGGCTGGGAATCCAACTGGTTCGGTAATAAAAAAGATTACGCGCACAAGCTGATAGAAGATAATAAAATCAGGACGTACCTCAATGCCCGTATTAATAAAGGCGGCATTGCCAAGATCGTAATTGAGCGTACGCTTAATAAACTGATCGTTACGATTCATACTTCCAAACCCGGTATCATCATTGGTAAGGGCGGTGGAGAAGTGGACCGTATCAAGGAAGAACTGAAGAAACTGACCGGCAAGGAAGATGTTCAGATCAACATTCTGGAAATCAGAAGGCCCGAGCTGGACGCAAATATTGTGGCAGACACTATTGCACGCCAGATCGAAAACCGTATCAACTATAAAAGAGCCATCAAAATGGCCATTGCATCTGCCCTGCGGATGGGTGCTGAAGGTATTAAAGTGAAAGTAGGCGGTCGTTTAGGTGGTTCTGAAATTGCCCGTTCTGAAGAAATTAAATCCGGTCGTACGCCATTGCATACGCTCCGTATGGATATTGATTATGCAAATGTATTTGCCAACACGGTTTATGGAAAAATCGGTGTGAAAGTATGGATCTGTAAAGGTGAAGTACTTACAAAACGCGATCTGAATCCAAACTTTGTAGGTGGTAAAACAGATGTAAGCGACAGAAGAGAAAGAAGGGACGAGATCCGGGATCGTGAAGACCGCGGACGTGGAGGAGACAGAAGGCCAGGTGGTGGCTCCGGTGGCGGAGAACGCAGAGGTGGCGGAGGCGGAGGAAGAAGATAACATTTCAAATTTTCAAACTGAACTAAGATGTTACAGCCGAAAAGGAGCAAACATAGGAAAGCACAGAAAGGCAGAATTCGCGAAGTAGCTAAAAGAGGTACGGATATCTCTTTTGGTTCCTACGGACTGAAAGCACTCGAAGCAATCTGGTTAACAAACCGTCAGCTCGAAGCTGCACGTCAGGCGCTTACCCGCTCCATGAAAAGAGAAGGTAATGTATGGATACGTGTATTTCCCGATAAACCGATAACCAAGAAACCACAGGAAGTGAGAATGGGTAAGGGTAAGGGTAACCCCGAATACTGGGCTGCCGTTGTGGAACCAGGACGTATGCTTTTTGAAGCAGACGGTGTTACGGAAGCTGTAGCTAAAGAGGCATTGTTACTGGCTGCACAGAAACTGCCGATTAAAACCAAATTCGTGGTTCGCCATGATGTGATTGCGTTATAATTCAAATTTATTAAGATGTCAAAGAGAAATGATTTTGTAAACAGCCTGAAAGACCTGAGTGAAACCGACCTCACATCGAGGATCCGTGAAGACGAACAGCGTTTGAAAAAGCTGGAATTTGCTCACGCCATATCCCCGCTGGAAAGTCCGGTTAACATCCGCCTGCTCAGAAAGGATATCGCAAGGCTGAAGACAGAATTTACCAAAAGGAAGATCGGGAAACCGGCTGCTGTAAAAGCATAGAATGCTTTTCAGTAAAACGGACTGATTTAAAAATTTTCAAATTAGTATTATGTCAGATAGAAATTTAAGGAAAACGAGAACTGGTGTTGTAAGCAGCAACAAAATGGATAAGACCGTAGTTGTTGCCGTTGAAAGAAAAGTACAGCATCCGATTTACGGAAAGTTCCTGAAAAAGACAACCAAGTTTCATGCGCATGACGAAAAGAATGAGTGCAGTATCGGGGATGTGGTGAAAATCATGGAAAGTCGTCCATTGAGCAAAACCAAGCGCTGGCGCCTGGTGGAGATCGTGGAGAAAGCGAAATAAATTCAATTTAAAAAAAGTATTAAATGATACAGCAGGAAAGCAGACTAAACGTTGCAGATAATAGCGGAGCCAAAGAAGTTTTGTGCATCCGTGTGTTGGGAAACAGCGGTCAGGATTATGCTAAAATCGGAGATAAAATAGTGGTTACGGTAAAGGATGCATTACCTGCTGGCGGAATCAAAAAAGGTACCGTTACCAAAGCAGTAATCGTGCGCACGAA
The DNA here is from genome assembly GCA_963766585.1 of uncultured Bacteroidota bacterium. Taxonomy (GTDB): domain Bacteria; phylum Bacteroidota; class Bacteroidia; order Chitinophagales; family Chitinophagaceae; genus Puia. The sequence goes on along the minus strand of CAVYAV010000003.1, from coordinate 1,139,896 downwards.
AAATAAGCTCCGCCGCAAGGATGGATCGTATATCCGTTTCGACGACAATGCTGTGGTATTATTGAATACAAGTGATGAACCAAGAGGTACCCGTATTTTCGGACCAGTGGCCCGTGAATTGCGCGATAAGGGATATATGAAAATTATTTCCCTGGCGCCGGAAGTTCTTTAAGCTGAACGCGGAACGCCCAACGCTTAACGCGTTCCACGGAAAGCAATAGTAAAAAGGAAAAGAGAGAATTTTAAAATAAAGAAGCGTTTGACGTTCAGCGTTAAGCGTTCAGCGAAAAACAGAAAAGATGGATAACAGATTCAAGCCCAAATTCAATATTAAGAAGGGTGACAAAGTGGTGGTGATCACGGGAGATGATAAGGATCTTAAGAAATCACGCAAGGTGCTGGAAGTATTTCCAGACACTTCTAAAGTGCTGGTTGAAGGGGTCAATATCATTACCAAACACACCAAGCCTTCTGCCCAGAATACCAAGGGTGGTATTGTTAAGCTGGAAGCACCTATTCACATATCGAATGTGTTGCTTTGGGATGCCAAAACCGGCGGTCCTTCAAAAGCAAAGCGCACCCGGGAAAACGGAAAACTTATTCGCATCTCTAAAAAATCAGGGGAGGTAATTAAATAATGAGCACGACGAAATACACTGCCCGCCTGGCAGATAAATACAAAAAAGAAGTAGTCCCGACGCTGATGAAGAAATTCGGGTATACCTCAGTAATGCAGGCACCTAAGCTGGAAAAAATCTGTCTGAACCGGGGCATCAATGGCGCCGTTTCTGATAAGAAACTGGTGGATATCACCATCGATGAGCTGACAACCATTACCGGTCAGAAAGCCGTATCGACTATTTCCAGAAAAGATATTTCCAATTTCAAACTGCGTAAGGGACTGCCGATCGGTGCCAAAGTAACGCTGCGTGGAATAAAGATGTATGAGTTCCTGGACCGCCTGGTGGCATCTGCACTTCCCCGCGTTCGTGATTTTAAAGGGGTTAACGAAAAAGCTTTCGACGGTCGTGGTAATTATACCATGGGTATCACAGAGCAGATCATTTTCCCGGAAGTAGATATCGATAAAGTGAATAAAATCACCGGAATGGATATCACATTTGTTACAACGGCTAAAACAAATGAAGAAGCGTATGAATTGCTGAAAGAGCTGGGAATGCCGTTCAAAAATGCAAAGAAAGAAGAAACGAATTAATAGTAACTGAGTTCAAATCAATTAAGAAAAATTCATGGCCAAAGAATCAGTCAAAGCCAGACAAAGGAAACGGGAAAAAACAGTTGCAAAATTTGCCGAGAAACGCGCAGCCCTGAAAGCAGCGGGTGACTACAAAGCACTTGATCTGCTTCCTAAGAATGCATCACCGGTGCGTTTGAAAAACCGTTGCCAGTTAACCGGCAGACCACGTGGTTATATCCGTTACTTCGGTGTATCCAGGAATATGTTCCGGGATATGGCGTTGCAGGGTAAAATCCCGGGCGTAAGAAAAGCGAGCTGGTAGAAACGTTGATCGTGAAACGTTGATCGTGGATCGTATAAGATTGACGATACACGATAAACGATATACGATACACGAATAATTTATAAAGTTTTTAATAGAAATACAATGGTAACAGATCCTATAGCAGATTTTCTCACCAGAATCCGTAATGCGCAGATGGCGAACCACCGGATCGTGGAAATTCCTGCTTCGAACCTGAAACGGCGGATGACAGAAATCCTGTACGACAAGGGCTATATCCTGAAATACAAATTTGAGGATGACAGCAAGCAGGGTGTGATTAAGATCGCCCTGAAGTATGATCCCTCTACAAAGGAGCCGGCTATCCGGAGCCTGGAAAGAGTAAGCCGTCCCGGATTGCGTCAGTACGCTAGCCCCGTGGAATTTAAACGTGTGAAAAACGGACTTGGAATCGCCATCGTATCCACATCCAAAGGTGTAATGACCGACAAGGATGCAAAAGCGCAGAATGTTGGTGGTGAAGTTCTGTGTCACGTGTATTAGTAGAAAATGTGGAAGTGTGGAAATGTGGAAGTATGGGAATGAAACATCATTCCTGAATTCCAGAATACTCAAATTCTCAAATTAGAAAATATGTCCAGGATAGGAAAAAAACCGGTTGTCCTCCCCAGCGGAACTACAGTAACTGTAGGTTCTGACAATATTGTAACGGTGAAGGGGCCGAAGGGTGAATTGAAACAGGCGATCGACCGTGATATTAAGATCGAAGTGAAAGATAGCCAGATTCTGATTTCACGCCCGACTGACCAGATCCGTCATCGTGCCCTGCACGGTTTATACCGTTCACTTTTATCAAATATGGTAAAAGGAGTAGGCGAAGGATATAAGCGTCAGCTGGAACTGATCGGGGTGGGTTTTAAAGCGTCTAACCAGGGTAACCTGCTGGACCTGGCCCTGGGATTTTCTCATAATATTATTTTCGAAATTCCCAAGGAACTGAAGCTGGCAACGGCTCAGGAAAAAGGGGAAAATCCGAAGATCATGCTGGAAGGTACTGACAAACAACTGATCGGTCAGGTAGCGGCCAAGATCCGTGGCCTGCGTAAACCTGAACCATACAAGGGCAAGGGAGTTCGCTACACAGGTGAAGTGGTTCGTAAGAAGGCTGGTAAGGCAGCGGGTAAATAGTGAGGTAAGTATGGGAGTGTGGGATTGAGTTCGCATGAGATATTAAAGTTCAAATTTTCAAATTCAAAGAGATGGATAAGCTTATCAAAAGACAGAAAATCAGATACCGCATCCGTAAAAAGGTTGTTGGAAATCCTGACCAACCCCGGTTGTCAGTATTCAGAAGCAACACCGAAATATATGTGCAGCTGATTGATGATACCAGTGGAAAAACGCTGGCTGCCGCTTCATCCCGTGACAAAGACATTGTAGCACAGAAAGTGACGAAAACGGAAAAAAGCAAACTGGTGGGACAAACGATTGCCCGCAAAGCAATCGAACTGGGTGTTAAGAAAGTAACCTTTGACCGTGGTGGAAATCTTTATCACGGAAGGGTAAAGGCCATTGCCGAAGCAGCGCGTGAAGGCGGTCTTCAGTTTTAATTTTTCAAATAGATTATTCGTAAATATTTATCATGGCAACAGCAGTTATATCTAAGATCAAAGCCGGAGACCTGGAATTGAAAGAGAAAGTAGTTTCCATCAACCGCGTTGTAAAGACAACGAAGGGTGGACGTGCTTTCAGTTTTTCAGCGCTCGTTGTAGTCGGAAATGAAAGTGGCATCGTTGGTCATGGTCTGGGTAAGGCCAAAGAAGTTCAGGAAGCCATTACCAAAGGCATTGAAGACGCAAAGAAAAACCTGATCAAGGTTCCGATTATGCATGGCACTATTCCGCACGACCAGCTTGCCAAGGAAGGAGCTGCCAAAGTGCTGATCAAGCCGGCTGCCCATGGTACCGGTGTAATTGCCGGAGGCAGCATGCGCGCCGTTCTGGAAAGTGCAGGTATCACCGATATCCTCGCCAAATCCCTGGGCTCTGCTAATCCGCACAATGTGGTTAAGGCAACTTTCAAGGCCCTTGGCTTATTGAGAGAACCCCTTCAGGTTTCCAGAACCAGAAACCTGTCATTGAAGAAAGTATTCAACGGATAAACCGGAATAAATCAGAAGGAAATGAAAAAGTTAAGAATTACATTAATAAAGAGCGGAATTGACCGCCCGGAAAGACAAAAACTGACGCTGCAGGCATTGGGTCTGAATAAGCTGCATAACCCGCGCGAGCATGTGGCAACTCCCCAGATTCTGGGAATGATCCGCGCAGTTGAACATCTTTTAAAAGTAGAAGAAGTATAAATACAAGTATGGGAGTATGGGAGTACGGGAGTGATTTCCTGATTCTCAAATTCTCAAATCCTCAAATTCTCAAATTATGAATTTACATACCATCAGGCCGGCTAAAGGGGCCACACATAAAGAAAAAAGACTTGGTCGCGGAGAAGCTTCCGGTAAAGGAGGAACTTCAACTAAGGGTAATAAGGGAGGACAGAGCCGTGCCGGTTATCAGCGCAAAATGGCCCATGAAGGTGGACAGATGCCAATCCAGCGCCGGTTACCTAAACGTGGTTTCAAAAACCCGCATCGTGTTTCTTATGTGGTTTTCAATCTTTCCCAGATTGAACAACTCGCTGAAAAATATGATATTAAAGAAGTCTCTGCAGCAAACCTGTATGCCAACGGACTGATAGCCCGCACTGACCTGGTGAAAATTCTGGGCAATGGCGAACTGAAAAGCAAACTGAATTTCAAAGTAAGCGCAGTTAGCGAAAAAGCCAAACAGGCTATTGCCGGTGCCGGTGGAACCCTGGAACTCCTGGAAGTTAAAAAGGTGGTGATGGGAGAGAAGAAAGTGGTGAAGAACGCCAAATCCTAAAATAGTAGTTAACTTGCACAGACGATTCCGGTCGTCTTTTTTGCTTGTAGCAGTTCCTAAATAATTACGAAAAACGTGAAGAAATTTTTTGATACATTAAAAAATATTTGGAGTATCCCTGAATTAAAAAGCAAGATCCTGGTGACCCTGCTTTTACTCCTGGTTTATCGTTTCTGTACCTATATTGTTTTACCAGGCATTGATCCGAATAAATTAAGCGCACTGAGCGGAGCCAAGTCCGGTGCATTGGGATTGATAGATGCTTTTTCCGGTGGCGCCTTTTCACAGGCTTCCATTCTTGCCCTGGGAATTATGCCCTATATATCGGCTTCCATTTTTATGCAACTTATGAGCATCCTGGTACCCCAGATGCAAAAAGTTCAGAAAGACGGGGAAAGCGGAAGAAAGAAAATTAACCAGTGGACACGTTACCTCACTGTAATCGTCACCTTTGCACAGGCATATGCTTATGTTGGTTATCTGAAGACCATGGGTCGCGACGCCATCATCGACAGCTTTACCACTTATTTCTGGTTAACCACGCCAATTTTACTTACCGCAGGCACATTATTCGTAATGTGGATCGGAGAAAAAATTACGGATAAAGGTCTGGGTAACGGAACCTCCATCATTATCATGATCGGAATTCTTGCCCGTTTCCCCGGTGCGATTTCCCGTGAATTTCAATCCAAGGCTGTAAACGGCAGTGGCGGAATACTTCTTTTCGTGATTGAAGTAGCCATACTGGTAGCCGTAATTATGGGACTTATCGTGCTGATACAGGGTGTTCGGAAAGTACCGGTAAACTATGCCAAACAGATCGTGGGAAACCGCCAGTTTGGAGGTGCCCGCCAGTTTCTTCCACTTAAAGTGAACAGTGCCGGTGTAATGCCCATCATCTTTGCCCAGGCAATTATGTTCCTGCCAACATTGATATCTTATACCAGCTTCGAAAACAAAGAAGGTATATCAAGAATATTCTCCGATCCGAAGGATTATGTCCATATGATTTTCTATGGCATAATCGTGGTAGGATTTACTTTCCTCTATACTTCCCTGATCTTTAATCCAAAGCAGGTAGCCGATGATCTCAAGCGTAATAATGGTTTTGTTCCCGGTGTAAAACCGGGTCAGCCGACTGCTGATTTCATTGGTTCCGTAATGGATAAAATCACCTTACCCGGCGCAGTGCTGCTCGCTGTCGTGGGTATTCTCCCGGGATTTGCTCAGCGTGCCGGTATCACTCAGGGATTTGCCTCTTTTTACGGCGGAACTTCCCTTCTGATCATGGTGGCTGTTATCCTGGATACCTTACAGCAGATCGAAACCCAGCTGCTGATGCGTCAGTACGACGGGCTGATGAAGTCCGGCCGTATACAGGGCCGTCAGTCGGTTAGCAATGCGGTGATCTAGGATGATCTACTATAAAACGAAAGCGGAAATTGAACTGGCCAGGGAATCTGCCCTGCTGGTGAGTAAAACGCTTACGGAAACGGCCAAGCTACTCAGGCCGGGAATCACAACGATGACGCTGGATAAGTTTATCGGTAGTTTTATCCGCGATCATGGTGCCAGTCCTTCTTTCCTGAATTATCACGGCTATCCGTTCAATTCCTGCATGTCAGTAAATGATGTAGTGGTTCATGGATTCGCCAATGAAAATGAACTCCGGGAAGGAGATATCATTTCTATTGATGTGGGAGTTTACAAAAATGGTTTTCATGGGGACCATGCCTATACATTCGCTATCGGTAATCCGGGAGCTGCCATCGCCCAGTTAATACGGGTAACCAAAGAATCCCTGTACAAGGGCATTGAAAAATCTGTTGCCGGCAACCGCGTTGGCGATATATCATTTGCTATTCAGGAGCATACCGAAAAGAAATATGGTTACGGTGTTGTTCGCGAGCTGGTGGGTCACGGTTTGGGAAAAAGTATGCATGAAGATCCGCAGGTAGCGAACTATGGCAAACGCGGTTCCGGAATTAAATTACGGGAAGGACTTATTCTCGCCATCGAGCCCATGATCAATCTGGGAAAACGTGAAGTATATACTGAATCCGACGGATGGACAGTGAGAACCGTCGACCACAGTGTGTCCGTTCATTTTGAACACGATGTTTGTATTGGGAAAAATAAAGCCGATATCCTTTCAGACTATACTCCAATAGAAGCCGCGGAACGGGCGAATCCCAACTTGTTTGCCTCCAATTAATTTAGTTGGCTGGTGGCGGTTGGCGGTATTGTTGGCCCGTTATTCACAGTCCGGGTATGGGCAATCCTAGTACCATCCTTGTACCATCCATGTGTGAAACGAGGCATTTTAGCCTGAAAAGAGCATGTTTGATACAAGGATCACACAAGGATGACATATATCTTCAAACGGCCAACCGCCAACCATCACTACCCGCTTACCGCAAAATCCCGCAGCGCATCATTCAGACTTGTTTTCAAATCCGTGGAAGCTTTGCGCTGACCAATGATTAACGCACATCCAACTGAATATTCACCCGCGGGAAATTTTTTGGTGTAAGAACCCGGAATCACCACACTACGGGCAGGAACACGTCCCTTATATTCAACAGGTTCTGTACCACTCACATCAATTATTTTTGTACTCTGTGTTAATACCACATTGGCTCCCAGAACAGCTTCTTTTTCCACCCTTACGCCTTCTACAACGATACACCTGGATCCGATAAATGCACCGTCCTCAATAATAACCGGAGCGGCCTGTAAGGGCTCCAGGACCCCTCCAATGCCAACACCGCCACTCAGGTGAACACCTTTCCCGATCTGCGCACAACTGCCTACGGTTGCCCAGGTATCCACCATAGTGCCCTCATCTACATAAGCGCCAATATTTACATAACTCGGCATAAGAACAACAGATTTTGCGAGATAAGCACCATACCGGGCAATGGCATGGGGCACTGCACGCACGCCAAGTGCCGCATAATTATTTTTCAGTATCATCTTATCATAAAACTCCATGGGTCCCACCGTCCAGGTCTTCATCTGCTGGATTCCGAAATAAAGCAGGATGGCCTGCTTCACCCATTCATTTACTTTCCAGCCGGCCTCAGATGGCTCCGCAACACGTAGTCTGCCCTTATCCGTTTCTTCGATCACGGCGCGGATGGCTTCGGTATATTTTGAATCTTTTAATAATTCCCTGTTCTTCCATACTTCTTCAATCATGGTGTTCAATTCCATCTGTTGTATTTTTTGCAAACATACTGTATGGAAGGAAACGCTCATGAATCAACTTCCTGTATTTTGAATCATTCGGTATTTTTGTCTGAAAATAACCTGTTGGAATTCGAAGAAGATCTCCTTCATTGCCTTGCTACCCTGCGTAACGGAGGGACGATTCTTTATCCGACAGATACCATCTGGGGTATCGGTTGTGATGCAACGAATGCGGAGGCAGTAAATAAGATTTTTGCACTCAAACAAAGGGCTCCCGCCAAATCTATGATCGTGTTAATGGCTGATCAGCGGGACATCAACCGCTATACGGTAGGCACAGACCCCCTTGTTCTGGAATACCTGGAACATGCCACCCGTCCTACAACTGTCATTTATGAAGGTGCCATCGGGCTTGCCGAAAATCTGGTGGCAGAAGATGGCAGCATTGCCATCCGGATAGTGCAGGAAGATTTTTGCCGGCACCTGATAAAAAGATTTAAAAAACCCCTGGTTTCCACGTCTGCAAATATTTCCGGACAGGACGCACCAAAAAATTTTACCGGCATTCCGGACGAAATAAGAAAGGGGGTGGATTATATCGTGAAATACCGGCAGCAGGACATCCGGGCGGCAAATGCGTCAACTTTGATCAGATTTAATAAACTCGGCCAGCCCGTGATATTAAGATCCTGATGTAAGTTTACATATATAATTTCCAAAAACGATTTTTTATGCCTGCATATGTAATTGTTGATGTAGCGATTCACGACTCCGCAGCGTACGAAGAATACAAGCAGCTCACACCTGCTGCGATTGCCGCATTTGATGGAAGATTTGTGGTTCGTGGCGGAGGAACCCAAACGCTGGAAGGAGACTGGAATCCGGAAAGAATCGTTGTATTGGAGTTTCCAACCGCAGATCGGGCAAATGAATGGTGGCATTCGGAACAATATACACGGGCCAAACTTATCCGGCAGCGCGCAGCGAATACGAGGATGATTATCGTGGAGGGCGTTTAGGCAAGTGTGAGAGTGTGAGAGTGTGAGAGTGTGAGAGTGGATGAATTTTCAAAATGGCCAACGATCAACTGCCAACAATCAACGCCCTGGAATTTAACGAGGTAAAATAATTTTGTATTCAAAAATTTCTCATCATACAAACGGCGTTCATCGGGGATGTGGTACTCGCAACTCCGCTGATTGAGAAGCTGCATGCTTTTTTTCCGGAGGCGCAAATTGATTTTCTGTTACGGAAAGGGAATGAGTCATTGCTCATTGGTCATCCCTATATTCATGAAGTACTGGTTTGGGATAAGAAAACCAACAAACAGAAAAATCTGTTCCGGATGCTTTCAGGAATCCGGAAAAACAAATACGATAAAGTAATTAACGCACAAAGGTTTTTTGCGACCGGTCTGCTGACCACGTTCTCCGGTGCGAAAGAAACCATCGGCTTTGATAAAAATCCATGGAGTTTTTCTTTTTCAAAAAAAATCCGGCACCTGGTTGGAGGTAATCTGGCCGTTCACGAAATCAACAGGAACCAGGAGCTGATCCGGGACTTTACCGACGCATCCGTTTTCAGACCGAAACTGTATCCCTCCGCTTCTGATTTTGCTTTTGTTGAACACCTGAGCACGAATAAATTTATAACGCTTAGTCCGGCATCGGTATGGTTTACCAAACAATTTCCGGCAGACCAATGGATATCCTTTATCAAAAATATTCCGGCAGGAACCAGGATTTATTTACTGGGCGGTCCGGGTGATGCAGCGCTTTGCGAATCCATACTCGACGCCTGTAAACAGAATGAGGTGATCGTGCTGGCGGGTAAACTGACGTTCCTGCAATCCGCTGCCCTGATGAGCAAGGCAGTTATGAACTATGTAAATGATTCAGCCCCCATGCATTTTGCGTCGGCAATGAATGCACCTGTAACCGCTGTATATTGCTCCACGATTCCTGAATTTGGATTTGGTCCGCTGTCAGATGTTCGTCGCATCGTGGAAGTTGAAGAAAAATTATATTGCCGTCCTTGCGGACTACACGGATATAAAGAATGCCCCGAAGGACATTTCCGCTGTGCCCGGGAAATAAGAACAGATCAGCTCATCAAAACGATTCCGGCAGAAATGATCTGAAAATACACCTGTGAAAATGATATGAATATTCATCACTGAATTAAAACCGGATATATTACCGGATTTTCAATCGCTACCGGCTTTAAGCTTCACGCTTCAAGCCTATTGAATTACCTTTACGGGGATGGAAATTTCCTGCTCAGATACGGAATTAAAGCTCTTCGAAAGAATTGCAGAAGTTGCTGCCCGCATGCAGGTGGAAACATATATTATTGGTGGATTTGTCAGGGATAAAATCATTGGCAGACCCACCACAGACGCCGATATAGTATGTGTGGGGAACGCTATTGACCTGGCCAATGAGGTCGCAATGATGTATTCTCCCCGGCCTGCCGTGGCTGTTTTCAGGAATTTCGGTACGGCACATTTTAAAATCCCTTCAGGAAGTGAAAAAACTTTAGGCATGCTGGATGTTGAATTTGTGGGTGCGCGCCGGGAAAGTTACCGGGCTTCTTCCCGCAAACCCGATATCGTTCCGGGTACCCTGGAAGATGACCAGAACCGCCGGGATTTTACCATCAATGCCCTGGCGATCAGTTTGAACAAAAATAATTATGGCCAGCTGGCTGATCCCTTTAATGGTCTTCGGGACCTGGCAGAAAAAAGAATACATACGCCGCTTGAACCCCTGATGACGTTCAGCGATGATCCGTTGCGGATGCTGAGGGCGATCCGGTTTGCAGCCCAGCTCAATTTTCAGATTGATCCGGAAACCTTTAGTGCCATTGTCCAGGATGCCGAAAGAATCCGGATCATTTCACAGGAACGAATAACCGAAGAACTAAATAAAATAATTGTGACGGATAAACCGTCCATTGGGTTTGATCTTTTATACAGATCGGGCCTGCTCCGGATTATCTTTCCCAAAATGACCGATCTGGCCGGTGCTGAATATATTGACGGGCTGGGACACAAGGATAATTTTTATCATACTCTTCAGGTGCTGGATAATATTTCCGTTCATACCAATGATCTCTGGCTGCGCTGGGCTGCCATTCTGCATGATATCGGCAAACCGGCTACTAAAAAGTTTGAAACCGGCCATGGGTGGACCTTTCACGGGCATGAAGTGGTGGGAAGCCGCATGGTTCCAAAAATATTTGACCAGCTGAAATTGCCGATGAACGAAAAAATGAAATTCGTCCGGAAGATGGTTGAACTACATTTGCGGCCCATCAGCCTGACCAGGGAAAATATTACGGATTCTGCCATACGCAGATTATTATTTGATGCGGGGGAGGATATTGATTTGCTGATGTTGCTTTGTGAGGCAGACATTACCTCGAAAAACAAACAGAAAGTAAAACGGTACCTTGAAAATTTCGAGCTGGTGCGTCAGCGTCTTTTGGAAGTTGAGCAGAAAGACCGGATCAGGAACTGGCAGCCTCCGGTAACCGGTGAAATGATCATGGATATTTTCGGTATCGGGCCTTCTAAAAAAGTTGGTGACCTGAAAAACCTGATCCGGGAGGCGATCCTGGAAGGAGAAATAGAAAATTCTTTTGAGGCGGCTTATCATTTTATGCTGGGGAAAGCCGCAGGCATGGGCCTGGAACCGGTGAGGAGGATGACAGGTGACAATTCCCTTTAAAATAAGCAGGCTGATATTTTAATTGTTTCATTTATTTTTGAACTATTTAACGGGAAACTTTATGGCTGTTTTAAAATTCAGGATTTATTACGAAGAAGATGACAGTGTTTACCGGGACGTTGTGGTAAAGCACAATCAGCATTTCCTGGATCTGCATAAGGTGATTTTGAAAGCCTATGAGTTCGATAGCAAACACCAGGCGACTTTTTACCGGAGCAATGATCACTGGCAAAAAGGAAGGGAAATTTCATTTGAAAAATATGAGAAGGAATATAAGGTTCCGCCCCTCCTGATGTCTGAAACTACGATTGGCTCAGAGATAAAGGATCCAAACCAGAAGTTTATTTATCAATATGATTTTGTAAAAAACTGGTCATTTCTCGTGGAATTGATCAGTGTTTCCAAAGAGGAAAACAGTAAACTGGAATATCCCGCCATTGTAAAATCAGAAAGTATCGGACCCTCTCAATATGGTACCAGGGGACTGATCGGCGATAATCTGGCAGAGGTGGAAGAGAAATACGACCTGAACAAGGATGCAGAAGGATTCAGTGAAGTAGGTGAAGAGACGGGAGATCTGGATATCGAAGAAGAAACGGGTCCGGAATCGGACAGCGCACTCGAATAATGTCCCAGAAAACAGTAATTATTATAACCGGACCAACGGCTTCCGGTAAAACGGACCTGGCTGTTGAGACCGCCCTGAAATTTGACACTTCCATCATTTCGGCCGATAGCCGCCAGTGTTTCCGTGAACTGAATATCGGGGTGGCGAAACCCGGTAAAACTTACCTGGAGCAGGTTAAACATCAATTCATCAATTCCCATTCCATTCATGAAACGGTAAATGCCGCTGTGTTCGAAAGTCTTGTCGAAAAACTGGTGCGAAGAAATATTTTCCCGGCGGGATGTGGTTGTAATGGTGGGTGGAACGGGACTCTATATTAAAGCTTTTCGGGATGGCCTGGATGAAATTCCCCTGGTGAATATGGAATTCAGAAAGGAAATACAGGAGAATTACCGCATACAGGGAATAAACTGGTTACAGGAAGCCATTCAGAAAGAAGATCCTTTGTTTTTTGAATCGGGAGAAATACTAAACCCGCAACGCATGATGCGTGCGCTGGAAGTAAAGAAAAGCACGGGCCGGTCCATCCTCGCCTATCGTTCACAGCAAAAAAAACAAAACCCATACCGCATACTGGAGTTTGCTGTACTCCTGCCCAGGAAAGAACTGTATCAGCGGATTGATCACCGGGTGGACGTAATGATGGAAACCGGATTGGCAGAAGAAGTGAAATCACTGATTCCTTATCAGCATATGAATGCACTTCAGACGGTCGGGTACAAAGAATTGTTTGATCACTTCAACGGGAAAATGAATCTGACAGACAGTATTTCACTTATTAAACAGAATACAAGGCACTATGCCAAACGTCAGGTAACCTGGCTGAATAAAAATGATAACCTGAAATGGCTTCAGGATGACTTTTTAAACAGGATTATGGGAGTGTACTCGGAAATCTGATCCGTATCCTGAAATGCGTTATACAGTTTGTTATTAAAACTTAATTCCGAAACTGAGAATAAGATTTCCGGTATACTGCTTAACGGAGGCGTAAATATTGTCTTTCCCGGTGAGACGGTATGGGAAATTCACATCGCTGATGATTCCTTCCACATATGTCAGGTCAATGAACATTCCTTTTTTCCGGTATCCGACACCTCCGCCAATTGTGATCTGATCCGAATGTAACTGGGGTGCGGTATAAGGATTCAGGGCATAGGAACCACCCAGACGGAATGCAATATCATCGGCCTTATATTCTCCCCCCAATTTGAAATTAAAAGTATTTCTGTAATAGGTTTTAATGGTGTTATTGAGCGGGTTCCAATAAGAGTTGTCTACTTCATTCCCGTTGTCATCCAGCGGAAAACTATACCGGCTGCCACTATAGGCAACATACTCCACATCAGCTGTAATAAATCCCATTTTTCCACTGGTTACTTCGCCGGGAAAGATATAGGAGCCACTTAAAACCAGGTGCCAGGGCGTTTGAAGATTATAGTCGAGGGTGTTCTTTACACCGTTAATATTATCCAGCGTTTCGGAATTAACGGTCCCGATTCCGTGATAGGCTTCGGTGTTCGAAATCATGCTGGCAGTATAACGGTCATTAATACTGTAAAAAGACGGTGTATGTACGGCCAGACCGATCCGCCAGTTTAGCGTGGGGCGGAAAATAGCACCAAGCCGGCCGTTCACGCCAACCCCATTGAAAGAATAAGTTTCAGAGTGAGTGTAAGATGCGAAGTTATTATCCGGATTTCCACTCAGGTCCGTTTCAGTATAATCCATATTTCTGGTATAACTAACAATCGGTATACCGATGGATAAACCGTAATACCATTTCTCATTGGATGAACCGGCAAGTCCGACAGCTATTTCCGTTATTCCGCCGGTGGAATTAATATTTGTTGTTTGACCCAGTTCACCTCCGGAAGCCAGAACTCTTCCAGGTGCTGAAAAAGTGGGACCTGCTCCCGCCAGTGTGGTATCTATCAGATACGTATAGAGTGCCATTCGTGTACCATAGGTAAGGGTTGGATCCTGTATGGCAGCATTGGGATCTTTATAACCCGAAGCATTAAATTCATCTACATAGGCGTCTGAAGCTGAAGAATAGCTATTTTTTCCCTGATAGGATAAATGTCCGTTGAAATCCGCAGTCTGACTCACCGCCACACTGATGGCGAAACTGTTTTTTTCGTCAGTAGCTTTTCCAAATACAAATCCCGTAGTGCCGAGATTAAATTTATTTGAAGTATTTCCTTTGGAATTATTGGAGAGATAGGAAGCGTTTGCGCTGTTGAATGCCCATCCGGGACTAACCACAGCGTCCCCGGTTTTAAAGAAGCCCAGTCCGGCGGGGTTTACATAATTGGCAGTAACATCTCCACCGAGAGAACCCATTGCGCCTCCAATAGCCTGCACGCGGGCTGTACCTGTTGGACGAAAATAAGACATACGCAATGCGTCTTCAGGAATCTGTGCCCGGGAAGAAAAAAAGAACAGCAAACAAGGGCACAGAAATAATAAGCGTTTCATCATCAATCAAAGATTACCTGCCTGGCCGCGAAAAACCACCGCCTCGCGAACCACCTCCGCCACCGCCTCCGCTGCTGAAAATGGAATTGGTAGAACGGGTTGCCGGGGAATAGGAAGGGCGGCTATCCGAAGACCTGTACATATTACTGTTGCTGTTATTCGAATGCGAGTTGTAATAAGTTTGGGAACTGCGGCTGGAACTTGTATTCGCACTGGAAAAATGCGATCCACTGGGTCTTGCATTGTAGTAAGAACCTCTGTAGGCAGAAGGATTGAAGTTACTCATCCGGGTATAACTGGGAGTGGTCGTGTTTTTTCCGTTTACAATCACAACACCGCCATAATAAGGATTATAAAAATTATTCCAGGCATAGTAGCTGTTGTAATAACTCATAGGGCTATAGTAACCGAATCCGCCGTAATAAGGGCCTGTGGCGAAACCAATACTCATACCCATGCTCATGGCACTGCCATATCCATAAGGGGAATATCCATAATAATCGTAGTTATAGTCGTCGAAATAGGACCATTTATCAGGGTTCTGTACCCTCATTTTCACGTAATTCTCGTTGGGGGTGCTGTAATAATCAGAATTATTATTGGGCTGGGTAACCGTGGTTTCAACCTTTTGTCCGGGAGAATAATAAACATCATCCGGAGTGGTCGTGTTTTTATAAGTCGAGCAACTGCTTAAAGAGACCAGAAACAGTGCGGATATAAAAAGTAAAAATTGCGTTTTCATGGCGAAAGCTTTTAAAGAAATTTCGATCTTAAGTTACTACTTTTGAGCGTTTTAACAAAATTACAAAATTAAATTAGCCTTAGAGAAAAATCCCCGGACCCAAATGTTAAAATGAGCACAATCAACAATTCCGGGTTCAACACGAAATATGAGCAAAGAAATTACAAGCCGTTCAGCCGACTATTCCCAATGGTATAACGACCTGGTCATTAAAGGGGGACTGGCAGATTATTCTGCCGTCAGGGGATGTATGGTCATTAAACCATATGGTTTTGCCCTCTGGGAAGAAATGCGGGACCAACTGGACCATATGTTTAAGGAAACAGGTCATGAAAACGCCTATTTTCCCCTTTTTATACCCAAAAGCTTTTTAAGTAAGGAAGCTGCCCACGTAGAAGGGTTTGCCAAAGAATGTGCGGTGGTAACCCATTACAGGCTGAAAAATGACCCGGAAGGCGGAGGGATCATAGTCGATCCGGAAGCGAAGCTGGAGGAAGAACTTATTGTACGACCCACCAGTGAAACCATCATCTGGAATACCTATAAAACATGGATCCAGTCGTACCGGGACCTTCCACTCCTGATCAATCAGTGGGCCAATGTGGTGCGATGGGAAATGCGAACCCGGCTTTTTTTAAGAACAACGGAATTCCTGTGGCAGGAAGGTCATACTGCCCACGCTGTGGCGGAAGAAGCCATTGCGGAAGCCAGACTTATGCTGGATGTATATACAGATTTTGTTGAAAATTTTATGGCGCTTCCGGTAATCCGGGGAGTTAAAACAGCCAGCGAACGGTTTGCAGGGGCAATCGATACTTATTGTATTGAAGCCATGATGCAGGACGGAAAAGCCCTTCAGGCAGGCACTTCCCATTTTCTCGGTCAGAACTTTGCAAAAGCATTCGATGTAAAGTTTTCTGACAAACAAAACAAACTGGACTATGTATGGGCCACCAGTTGGGGGGTTAGTACACGTCTGGTGGGTGCCCTGGTAATGGCGCACAGTGATGACGAAGGACTGATACTGCCACCGCGCATTGCCCCGGTACAGGTGGTAATCATTCCCATATATAAAGGAGATGAAAGAAAAGAATTGCTGGATGCCAAGGGAAGAGAAATTGCGGCTGCACTTAAAAAAGCAGGTATCCGGGTGAAGTTCGATAACAATGACAATAACAGACCGGGATGGAAGTTTGCGGAATATGAAAAGAAAGGTGTGCCTATAAGAGTGGCCATGGGACTCAGGGATCTGGACAATCAAACCATGGAAATTGCGCGAAGGGATACCAGGGAAAAAATGAGTTTTCCCGAAGAAGGGATAATTGAAAGAATTCAGAAACTCCTGGAAGAAATTCAGCAGGCGATGTATCAAAAAGCCCTGGTTTTCCGGGATGAGCATATTACCAGGGCAGATAACTGGGATGATTTTGTGCGTCTGCTTGATGAAAAAGGCGGATTCATTTCTGCACATTGGGATGGAACAGCAGAAACCGAAGAAGCAATCAAGGAAAAATTGAAAGCGACCATCCGTTGTATTCCGCTCGATAATCCCGCCGAAGATGGGAAATGTATTTTAACGGGTAAGCCGAGTAAGGAACGTGTGCTGTTCGCCCGGGCTTATTAAAATCATTTTTAGCAAGTCGTTAAAAAAATCGGCGCAGACGTTAGCCGTTAGGCGTTAAGCGTTAAGCGTTCTGCGTTCTGCGTTAAGCGTATTTTGTTTATAGGGAATATTTCTTTACTTTATGTACAAAACAATCTCCCAAAAACCACAACATGGAACAAACAGGAAACACCGATTTATTTGATCTGCATTTAGACCAGGCTTCTATTAATTATTTGAGTGAAACAGCCCGCTGGAGCCGGTTTCTTGCTATCATCGGATTCATTTATTGCGGACTAATGGTTCTTTGCGGCCTTTTTATCGGATCAATTATGTCCATGTTTGCACCAGCGATGGGTGGGGATTCCACGTTTGCCGCCGCGGGAAGTGTGTTTACCGGTTTTTTAATTATCAGTTTCGCATTGCTTCTTTTCTTCCCCGCATATTATCTGTTTAATTTCTCCGCGAAACTGCGCCGGGCAGTTCATAATAATGATCAGCCGGTTTTAACAGAATCCTTAAAAAACCTGAAGTCATTTTTTAAATTTTATGGAATTCTGGTAATAGTTTTACTTTCTTTATATATCCTCATCTTTATAGCCGGAGTTTTCGGTGCCCTGATGGGTCATCGCAGCTGATCAGCGGGTGGAATAATAATTATAATCTTTGAGCATGGTTTCCAGGAAATCCAGCGCATCCTGATCGGCTTGTATATTCAGTTTTGATTTAATTCTTTCAGCGATACGGAAAGCGAGGTCATAATTATTTGATTTTTTTACACTTCCGATAATCATTTTAAGCGAATTGAGGTCTTTGTCGCTCATTTGCATCACCTGCGGGTAGCGGGGTTTATAATCAGCCTCAATTTCGGTAAATACAGTGTCCTGCCACGACGCTTTTGAGCGGGTGAAAATGACAATCGTGCCGGCAACAATATCTCCGATCCGCTGGGTTTTATTGGAGATAATTGCACAGGCAATCCCGGAAAAAGCAAGCACGCTGCTATACCAGGGCAGGGCACCGTTGAAAATGGCAAAGAAAATCCAGATGGGGAAATCGGCCGTTCTGAACATCCATCGGAGCAGGTACTGACTGATGGAAGCCTGACCTCCTTCCAGTGTGATCACCCGTATGCCCATTATTTTTTTTCCTACTGTTTGTCCGTTGGTTAAAATCTCGAGCATGGGATAATAGACCAGTACCGGGAGAGCCCTGAGCACGTTGTGCCAGTCCAGTTCATTATAAATTTTTCCGGCAACACTATCCTGGAGCGATCCTGAGAAACGCCAGTACAGATATATTACAATCGCGTCAATACAATAGGCAAAAAGACGCCGGTAGACCGGACTGATCGGGAAATCAACTTCGATATTAAATCCGGTATCCAGTTTAACGGTTAACATAATATTGGGGGAGGGACTATATTTATAAATAAATCGGTTTATCGGAATCATTCAGAACTCATATTTCTCTCTAAAGGAAATAACGGTTTGAATTACAATCTGTTATTTCTTTTATTTCCTACTTTCAGGAAAAGGTTTTCTAAAAAGGTCTGCCCTAAAAGGTTACCTTTTTTGCATATATTTAGGTAATTGCACAGGTATATTGGCATTTAAAAGAAGCTGATCAAAAGAGAATCAGCAGGCATTTCTATTCTCAAAATACCCTAAATGTCCGAAAGGGTTTAAATTTTCTCCGGGGGATAGCTTTAACCGGGGGGAGCGCGATGTCAGGTTCTGTTGTTAATTTTCGAAGTTTTAAATTATATCGGTGCGAGTTTCATAAGGCTTTTATGAAACATGAAGAGACTTATAAAACAGGTATGTTGACAGAGTAATGTATTTTGTATTCGCAAAGATTAATCCCGGTTTAAAAAAATAACGCTACACTTAATTGTACCCAAAGATCTCCATAATAACTCCCACTTACAATCAGGGATCTTATATTGAAGAATGTATTCAATCGATATTAAATCAGGGATACCCCAATATCGACTATATAATCATAGATGGTGGAAGCACGGATAACACTGTAGATATTATAAAAAAATACCAGGATCAATTAAGTTATTGGGTCTCTGAAAAAGACGAAGGTTTGTATGATGCACTGAATAAGGGATTTAAAAAAGCGACAGGTGAAATATTCGGATGGTTAAATTCCGATGATATTTTGCACAGAAAATCGTTATTTACTATTGCAGATATATTCAATACCCTAACTGAAGTGCAATGGGTTCAGGGTTGTCCCACCGTGATTGATCAAAAGGGAAGGATTGTAATTCATCTAAATCCGAAGTTTAACAAGTTTGATTTTTTTTTGAAGGAGTATCATGATGGCACTTTTATTCAGCAGGAGTCGACATTCTGGAAGCGTGAACTCTGGGAAAAAACCGGGTCCTATATTTCTACAAGCTATAAATACGCAGGTGATTTTGAATTGTGGATGCGTTTTTATAAGATAGAGAGATTGTACACTACCCCCGCAATGATTGGAGCTTATCGGTACAGGGGTGAAGAGCAGTTATCAGTTCAATATTTTTCTGAGTACCTGAAAGAGTGTGATTTGATTATAGACGAATATGCAAAATTCCTAAAGCCAGAAGAATTATCATTTATAAAAAAGATCAGATATCTTAGATCGATGAAGCAAAGGTTTCCATTTCTGGCCAGGATATATTATAACAGGGTCCTGGCCAGATACGCGGAAAATAAAAGGGAAATTTTGTTTGACTTTAAGAGAAACCAATTTAAGCTGAACGGTAGTTAAGTTTGGAAAGCAAAGCTCTAAGATATCCATTGTTACACCTTCTTTTAACCAGGCAGAATTTCTGGAACAGACTATTTTGTCTGTTCTCGGGCAAAATTATCCCGAACTGGAGTATATTATTATGGATGGTGGCAGCGCAGACAGCTAAAATAATATGGGAGGTTTTCAGGACGTAATCAGATCAGCCGGGGCATATCCGTCACATAGATTTCAAACCCCTTCAGACATGATGGGGCTTTTTGTTTTATCTTGGAAGAGAGAAGTGAGATAACATAAATTAAGGTTACCTTTTGTAAAATACCGTAGGTATAAAAGATTAATAATTAATTAGTTATAGAGTTGATAGATATTTATAAATAAATGTACAGTTTTTGTGCGTGAAGGTCAATTCATCCAGCAGAACATTGAGAAATGGAAAATTTATCAGTATGAACCGACTTCGGACCCTGATGAAATGGCTTCCCGGTTTACGGAACTGGTGAACGATCTGGGTTATGCAAAAACTTTTTATCCTCAGAGTAAGGTTACTGTATATCTCAACAATCTCGCCTCCGGCATTTACCTGGGAATTTATAAAAACAAAAAAGAAGAATCCTCAAGAATTATCAGGTTCTGGAAAACGGAGTTGCCCCTGATTGTTCGAAAATACCATCGCGAGTTATTGTATTCTTTCCTCATTTTTTTATTTTTTGCCCTGATGGCGGCTTTTTCTGCAGCAAACGACCAGCAGTTTGTACGGGGGGTAATGGGTGATAAATATATTGAAATGACTGAACAGAATATTGCCCGGGGTGATCCATTCGGTGTGTATAAGGACCAGAATGCTTTTTCGATGTTTCTATGGATTGCCGTTCACAACGTACAGGTTTCGTTTATGATCTTTATTACGGGTATACTGGCCTGCCTGGGAACCGTCTGGTTATTGTTTACCAACGGAGTAATGCTTGGCGCCTTTCAATATTATTTTTTTTCCAAAGGGCTGGGATGGGCATCGGTGCTGGTGATATGGATACACGGCACTCTTGAAATTTCTTCTTTTATCATCTCCGGCGCTGCCGGCCTGGTCCTGGGCAAAAGCCTGATATTTCCAGGTACCTATAAACGGCTGCCCTCTTTGAAACGGGGAGCGAGAGATGGAATAAAAATGATGATTGGACTGGTGCCTGTATTTGTGGCTGCTGCGTTTCTGGAAGGGTTTGTTACGCGGTATTCAAAAATGCCTGTCTGGCTGAGTTTGTCCATCCTCATTTCATCAGCAGCTTTTATCATCTGGTATTTTATTTTTTACCCGATTCGTTTGGGCAGAAAAACACAGATTGAACAATTTATAAAATCCTGATCTGTCCCAATGAAAAAATGTTTTTTACTATTTCTATTGATGTTTTTTCTATCGGGTGCGGGATTACTTTATGCCCAGACCGGTAATGATACTACTGAAACGAACGAAGAAAACATTTCCCGGGATACCATAACCGGGGATGTGCCTGAAACACTGGTGATAAATCCATACAGTCTGTACCGGGTGAAGGTGCGCAGTGGTTTTACATCGTCGGATACGATACGCTATGTGAAAAAGAATAAAATCGGTTCTTATTTAGGGAATCCGGACTACGCCTATGCCAATGATTCTGCATACTGGGCAACACAGAAGTTTTCACAAGAACCCGGACTGGGTTACCGGATACTAAGCGGTCCGTACCTGAGGTGGATTTTATTATCCGGAATGATTGTTCTTGCTCTGTTCGGAATCTACAGACTTGCCAGGGAGAATAGTTTCAGTTGGTCTTCCAGGAAAAATTCGGTGTATCATTCCGGATCACCGGAAGATACCGCCGAAACAATACCGGATTACGAAGCCCTTATCCTCCGTTACCAGAGCGATGGAAATTACCGTATGGCCATACGATATATGTATCTCCGTTTATTACAGACTGCCGGGGCAAAAAGCGGAATTCAAATCCGGGATTCTTTCACCAATGCGGATATTGCACTGGCTTTTGGAACCCATCCCCTCAAATCGGAATTCAGGATACTTTCCGGGGCGTATGACTATGTGTTTTATGGTGGTTTTACTCCGGGAAAGGAATTATACAATTCACTTAAAAATAAATTTGAGGATTTTCAAAAAACCATTTCTGTTTGAAAAATCTTTTGCGATATATTCTTTTTATATTTTGGATATCCGCAATGGGATGCGCCTGCAATCAGCAAAAAAACCTGAACAGGCACGTGAGTCTCTGGCGGTTGGACAAAATTCCTTACGGAACCCTGTATGCTCATGACAACCTGCCTTTTGTCTTTCCAAATGCCGACATAAGAACCCATTCGAAGTATCCGGAATCTTTGCTGACAGATAATAGTGATGATACACTCCGGGCATTGATTATCCTGAGCCCTTCGTTTGCGCCGGATTCAGAAGAAATGAATTCCATTATACGGTTTGCCTCATTCGGCAACCAGGTTTTTATTTCTGCACTCGATTTTGATGATACAGCCATGGATATGCTTCACCTGAAATGGAAGAAATACAATTTTCCGGAAGACAGTGCGGAAATCAGTTTGTTGGATCCGGCAACAAACCAGTTTGAAAAATTTACTTATCCGGGTTATTCCCTGAACTCTTATTTTAAATCCTTGGATACCGCTGCTGCTGCGATCCTGGGAAAAGACCGGGACGGGAACCCTGATTTTATCCGTATCCCGTTTCCACAGGGCGGGGCAATTTTTATCCACCTGAATCCTTTTGCCTTCACCAATTTTTTTCTGCTGCATAAACAAAATACGAAATATTATGATGAATCTTTTTCTTACCTCCCTTCTAATACCCGGGTAGTGGAGTGGTCAGACTATTTCAGATATACTACTACAGATGAACACTTTTCCGCCCTGCGTTTCATCCTGGGAAATCGTTCACTGCGCTGGGCTTTCTGGTTAACCCTGCTTTTATTCGGCTTGTTATTTTTAATGGAATCCAAACGTAAACAACGCCCTATAATTGAAATACCACCCCTGAAGAATGCATCTGTGGATTTTGTAAAAACCGTTGGAAGACTATATTTCCAGCAAAAGAACAATCAGAACCTGGCAGCAAAAATGGTAGCGGCATTTTTGGAAAATATCCGTTCTGCCTACAATTTGTCTACCTCCGTGCTAAATGAGGATTTTGTTCATAAACTTGCTTTCAGAACCGGAAAGCCCGTAGGTGAGGTACAACAGATTGTAAATCTTATTCACGAAGTGCGCCTGAAACCGGATTTACCGGACCGGGAACTCATGGATCTCCACTTTCAAATCAGTCAATTCAATAAATCAGCGTAACAAATGGAAGAAAATTTATTCGGAGAGAGAACACCATTAACCGAGTTTAGGGAAACACTTGAAAAACTAAAGGCAGAAATTGCCAGGGTAATCGTAGGGCAGGAAAAGATGATTGAATTACTGATTGCCGGTATCCTGGCAGATGGCCATATCCTGATCGAAGGAGTTCCTGGAGTAGCCAAAACACTAACTGCCAAACTCCTCAGCCGTTCAATTGATGTAGGTTTTTCGCGGATTCAGTTTACGCCCGACTTAATGCCGGGAGATGTTATCGGCTCGTCCATATTCAATCCCCGGGAAATGTTATTCCAGTTCAGACCCGGTCCCATTTTTAGCAATATCGTTTTAATCGATGAAATCAACCGTGCTCCTGCGAAAACCCAGGCGGCACTTTTTGAAGTGATGGAAGAAAGGCAGATTACTGTAGACGGGCAAACCATGAAAATGCAACAACCCTTCCTGGTAATCGCCACTCAAAACCCAATTGAACAGGAAGGCACATATCATTTGCCGGAGGCGCAGCTGGATCGTTTTCTGTTCAAGATTAAAGTTGATTATCCAGGTGAGCAGGATGAAATCACAATCGTAATGAAACATCACCGGAATGATGGAATACAAATGACAGATCAGGTGAAACCGGTACTGAATGCAGCTGTGATTGAAAACCTGCGCCGCCTGGTGAGCAATATCCATATGGAAGAAAAGCTAATCCGGTATATTGTATCTGTTGTTGCGGCAACAAGACAGCACAAGTCGATTTACCTGGGCGCATCACCAAGGGCTTCTATCGGAATATTACATGCGTCCAAAGCGATCGCAGCAATGAATGGTCGCGACTTTGTAATTCCCGAAGATATTTTATATGTAATACCGCCGGTTTTACGTCACCGGCTGGTACTGTCCCCGGAAAAAGAAATGGAAGGAGGCACCGCGGACGACGTGATAAAACAAATTGTTCAGTCATTGGAAATTCCAAGATAATATGCATCAGGTGAAATCTTTTTACCTCTCGTTGTTCTTTGGAAAACGGTTTTACCGGCTCCTGGCAATAGTGATTTTGGTATTCGTGATTTCTTATCGTAATCCGTTTATTTTTCAGGTTGCAGAAGCCGCCCTCGTTATATTTTTGCTGCTCACCTTTCTTGACCTCGGGATTCTGTTTTTAAGGAGAAATCCGGTCACTATTTATCGGATTCTTCCTGAACGCCTGAGTAATACAGAAGAAAATACCCTGAGTTGGCAACTGGAGAACCATTGCCCGTTTCGCGCAAGGCTGCAGTTAATAGATGAATTTCCCGAAGCCTGGCAGATACGGAATTTCAAATGTTCCTTTATACTGGAGCCCGGTGAAAAAACAGAAGCGAGTCATCAAATACGACCCAGGGAGCGGGGGGAA
This sequence comes from uncultured Bacteroidota bacterium, assembly GCA_963766585.1. Taxonomy (GTDB): domain Bacteria; phylum Bacteroidota; class Bacteroidia; order Chitinophagales; family Chitinophagaceae; genus Puia. The sequence goes on along the minus strand of CAVYAV010000003.1, from coordinate 1,115,619 downwards.
TTTTTTTTCGGAGACATTCAGGCATTTATCAAGTCCCCACTTCAGTTAATTCTTCGCCGGAAAACAATTTCTGCAAATGAATCTGTTAAGGTTTACCCTGCTTTCCGATTGTTACGACAACTGGAGTTCAGAACCCATATCACTGACCCGGGGAATATTGGTTATAAACAGGTGCGAAAGACAGGTCATAGCCTGGAATTTGAGCAAATCAGGGAATATGTATCGGGAGACGATATCCGCGGCATAAACTGGAAAGCCACCGGCAGAACCGGAGGACAAATGATGATCAATAATTATACGGATGAAAAGAGCCAGCAGGTATATTGTATTATCGATAAGGGCAGAACCATGAAAATGGCTTTTGAAGGTATCAGTTTATTGAATTATTCAGTAAATGCAACTCTGGCGATGAGTTCTGTTGCAATTTCCAGACAGGACAGGGCGGGCCTGATCAGTTTCGGAGATAAGGCAGGGGACTTTTTACCGGCAAGTCACCGGGCTACCCAAATGTCTGGTATCGTAAATGCACTTTACAATTTACATACGCAGTACCTGGAATCGGATTTTGTATTTTTACATAAGCTGATTAAAACACGGATAACCCAGCGGAGTCTGCTGATTCTCTTTACGAATTTTGAATCACTCACAGCGCTTAACAGGCAATTACCCTATTTGCGCAGTATTTCCAGGAAACACCTGTTACTTGTTGTTTTTTTTGAAAATACATCCCTCCATGCGCTGGCTTCGGGAGACGCCGGGAATGTGGAACAACTATATGAAAAAGTGATAGCCGAGAAATTTGTAATTGAAAAAAAACTGATTGTTAAAGAACTTCAGCGGTACGGGATTTCCGCATTGCTAACGGCACCGGAAAAATTAACGGTGGATACCGTAAATAAATACCTTCAGATAAAAGCAAGACGGGAAATTTAATTTTTGAAAAGACATCTATGACAAATTCATTTGAAGAAGGGAGGATGATCCTGGTTAATAAACCCTTGCGCTGGACATCTGCCGATGTGGTGAAGAAAATAAGAAACCAGGTGCATACCAAAGTTGGTCATGCCGGAACACTGGATCCGCTGGCAACAGGTCTTCTTATTTTATGTACGGGAAAATTTACCAAAAAGATCAATGAGTACATGCTTAAGGAAAAGGAGTATACAGGCACATTCACACTGGGTGCTACAACCCCTTCCTATGATCTGGAGACAGAAAGGGAAAATCCAAAAGAGTGCAATCATATCAGTTCTGCTGACCTGGAGATGGTCAGCCACCGGTTTACCGGAGAAATAATTCAGGTCCCGCCAATTTATTCAGCAATTAAAAAAAACGGACAGCGATCCTATGATCTGGCCAGGCAGGGAAAAGCTGTTGAACTGGAAGGAAGAAAAGTAACGGTATATGCATTTGAAATGGAGTTGCAGAAACCTCCTGTTGTGGCCTTCCGCGTAGTATGCTCAACGGGAACCTATATACGAAGTCTTGCGCATGACGTTGGGCAGGCACTGGGATGTGGCGCATATTTGAGCTCGTTATGCCGCACCCGGATTGGGGAATACCGGCTGGAGGATGCTATCGATCCGGAAAAAGAAGAGATTAAAATTAAAAAGGATAGTTGATTCCCAACTGGAGCTGACCACTGCCCAGGGTCAGATTGTAAAACCAGGTATCGGCTCCAACAAGGGCTTCCGGATCACGTATCTTATAAGACCAGTCCAGCCGGATGAGGAAATAATTGAAATCAAACCTTAATCCGGTCCCGGCGCCTACAGCCAGTTGTTTATAAAAGGTATTCAGTTGAAAATTACTCCCCTTTCCAAGGGCAGTACTGTCAATGGGTTCCCAACTCCAGATATTGCCAATATCCGTAAAAATGGCGCTTTTGATTTTGAATCCGAACAAGGTTCCCAACAGGAACCGGAATTCTCCATTAAATTCCAGTTTCATATCTCCATAACGCAGATCCTGGTTGTTTAACGAATCGGTATAGTACCTTGAAGATCCCAGTCCCAGGTTACGGACCCGCCAGGCACGCATGCTGTTTGGGCCTCCGGCATAAAATGCTTTGAATGAGGGAAGCGTATGTTCATAACCGGAATCTGTTAAACCGTATGCGTAACCCGCGCCGGCATAGGCCCGAAAAGCAAACTGATTCTTACCGTAATCTATCGTATGCCGGAATTCGACCTGCGCACGTATATAACGAAGCAGGGATCCTTTGTCAAGGGTTTTAAACAATCCCAGAAGGGCACCACTTTCTTCAAAATCGAGCAGAAGATAATTGATCTTATTACCTTTCACCCTTAAAATGTTATATGCAAACTGCTGACCAATCACCAATCCCGGGCGGAACGATATCTGCAAGGGCGGATTATCTTTTAACAGCGTTTGAAAACTGTCTTTAATAACAGGGTATGTATAGTTCTCAATACTAATTGGTTTCCATAGATAACTTTTGGTAACGGTAAAAGTCTGTCCCTTGTCTTTGTGTAATTCATTTCTTGACCATTGATAACCAAAGGAAATGTTTTCATTTAGCTGGGTAAAGAAATCAAGTCGTTTGGTATATCCCGCATTCACATTAATGAGTGTTTGGGTGTTATATCCTTTTGCTTCCAGGTTTGCCGGAAAATGCAGAAAAGGAACAATATTCACGATATGTGGAATTGCTACTGTGTGAGAGAGGCTGGTTAAGATCGTCTGGATAATTGCTTTTGAACCGAGCTCGATTCCACCTGAAAAGTTGGTGGTAGTAGAAACGGATTGACGGAATGCATTTCTATTTTGCAAACCTAAAATCAGACTGGTTCCAAAAAGATTTCCGGTAGTAATAATTCCGCTGTTGGTATTATAACTGGTTTCCAGCGAAAGGGAGAGTTTTTGTTTTTTTGCCGGATACATATGAATGGTTAGATCCAGTAAACTGTCATTAAAAGGAGATCGTTGAAATTCTATATTGCTGTATTCCCAGGCTGAAAAATGGCTTAGCCGGTTCGAGGTTCGGAAATAATTCTGTTGTTTATAAAGACCCCCGGGATAAAAATAAATATTGTTTGCTATGAACGGAAGTTTGAATCTATCCGTCCGGCTGATAAACCGGATACGACTGATAACGGCGGTATCTGTGTGAACGAGGGTTGTATCTTCTCCAATCGGAAGGTCGGGGAATACGGTGATATCCCCGATATAAAACTTCTGCAGATGCGTTGAATCGCGAGCAGCCCGCTGCCTGATCACAACGGTTACCGTAGGATTTTCTTTTTTCTGTTTGAATTTTTCCAATAATTCTGCCTGTTCAATCGGATCCAGGGAGGGATCAATCAATGCTGCGAAAACAGTATCCTGTTCTATATATAAATCTTCCCTGGAAAACCGGAAATACCCATTATTGCGAAAACTATCCACCAGCCGGTTGATTTCATTTGTCAGAATCAGCCTCGAATAGGGCTGTCCCACTTTTATTAAGGATTGTTCCCTGGAGCCCAGGGTGATTTGCTGAAGTTCGGGTGTGTTCAGGTTAAATCCGACGGAGTCGAATACGAGCTGTTTTCCCGGATCTACGGTAAAACGTACGGTTACCCTTTGCTGCTCCTTACTTAAACCTTTATATTTCCCGCTTTTCTTGATTTTCCCTTTATGCACCGTTTTATATATTGCAGTGTCCCGGATGATGGGAGCATAATAACCGTTTGATTTTAAAATAGCATTCATGAATACTTTCGAGCGGTCAACGGCCGTCGAATCGTAAACCGGCGAATAAGAAAGTTTTTTGGCAATAAAGTAAGGGGGTTTGTAAAAGGAAGTTACCGTTCTTGCCTGCAGACTGTCATCCAGTTGATTTTCGAGTTTTTGGGTCAGATCCTGTTTCTCATCCCCGTTCATCCTGGCCGTCACTTTAATGGTGGTTTTGTAGACAAAGGGCTTCCCCTGAGGATATTGAAAGTTAGCCGGTTCCCGACAGGAAAAGAGGGTAAAAATCAGGATCGCCGGAACGATTGCAGGTGTGAGCAGTGATGTAACTTGCCGGCAATATGACATATTATTAAAACGCGGAATCCATGCTTGTAAAGTCGCAGGTCAAATATATCCAAAGTTTAGGCCATAAAAAATTCCGCGATGCTTACGGGGTCTTTGTTGCAGAAGGACCGAAGATTGTTTCAGAATTATTACAATCTGATCGTTTTGCCCTGAAACATTGTTTCGCAACCGAAAACTGGATCGCATCCGGTGAAATGTTATTACAGGGAAGGGAACAATTCCTGGTCAGGATAAATGAAAATGAACTGGAAAGAATTTCATTTCACAGCAGCCCAAACCAGGTGCTGGCTGTTTTCACAAAACCTGTTTTAAAAACCGGCCAAAAACCCATCGGGCTCACCCTTATGCTCGATACTATTCAGGATCCGGGAAATCTTGGAACTATTCTGCGCACTGCTGACTGGTTTGGCATAAAAAGAATTGTTTGCAGTCCCGATACAGTAGATGTTTTCAGCCCCAAAGTAATTCAATCTGCCATGGGCAGTATTATTCGGGTGGAAATGATATATGCCGATCTTATAGCATTCATTAAGGAAAATTCAGAGATTCCGGTTTATGCCACTTCACTGGATGGAGAAGATCTGAAAAATAAAATTCAGTTGTCGGATGCCTTCCTGCTGATGGGAAATGAGTCCAGGGGGATCAGCCCGGCGTTGGAACATCTCGCATCTAAGCGAATCCGGATTCCCCGAAAGGGCGGAGCTGAATCCTTAAATGTAGCAGTAGCTACCGGCATCGTTTTGTCGCAGATTGAATTCACTAGTTGAAGCTGATGGCCTTAACCGGAGTCAGGTGGCGAATGATGAAAAAACTTGGCAATAAAAGCACCGTAAAACAAATCACGAAGGTTCCCATATTCACCCATAACACCTGCAGCCAGTTGATCTTTACTGCTGCGGTTGCAATGAAATAGGTGTCCTCTGGTAAGGTGATAATTCCAAAATGATCCTGAAGCCAGTACAAAAGCAGCCCGAGAATGTTTCCCAGCAGGATACCGCCAAAAGTAATGAGGGCACCATGGTAAAGAAATATCTTCTGGATACCATAGTCTTCTGCGCCCATAGATTTTAACAGCCCAACCATATGCGTTCTTTCGAGAAGTAAAATGATCAGGCAGGTAACCAGGTTCAGAATGGCAACGAGCACCATGATCACAATGACAATAATGATGGAATTATTCATCAGGTTCAGCCAGTCAAAAATATTCCCATAAATTTCCTGGATAGACCGGCTGTTCCATTTTTGGGGAAGTTTTTCGAATATGCGGTTACTGACAGAGTCCGCTATTGTATTATCCTTTATAAATATTTCATATCCCCCGATTTCCTTTGCGTTCCAGTTATTGAGACGCTGAATGAGACGGATATCTACCAGTGCATTGACCCGGTCATAATTTTCAATGCCGGTTTTGAATATGCCGGCAACCACCAGCGGACGTACCCGTTTGCTTCCGTCCGGCTGAATAAAGTAGGTAAAAAGTTTATCACCCGTTTTAAGTTTAAGCTGATTGGCAGTATAGGCAGAAAGATTAATTTCATTACTATATCCGCTGTCCGGAAAATGAATCCAGCGACCGGATTTCAAAAAGTCTTTCATGTGCACAAAAGAATAGGCCGGTTCCACACCTTTTAACTTCAGACCTTCAAAGCTTTCAGGACCCTTCAGAATGGCATCCTTGGTAGCATATGCGAATACGGATTCCACCGCCGGATCCTGTTTAATGACCGTTAAGACGGTATCGTTCAGTGGTATAGGTTTTTCTTCTGCGATTTCTATTTGGCCGGATTCAAAATGCTGCACGCGGATATGCCCGGAAAAACCATACATTTTACCAGAAACCGCTGCCTGAAATCCCTGGGTAAATGCGATGGTGAGGATCATGGCCATTACACTGATGGCTGTCGCTGCAATGGCAAGCCGGATGATGAACCTGGAAAAGGAATGCTGGCTGTTGAAAGCGATCCGGCTGGCAATAAATCTGGAAAAGTTCAATCGGGAAATTTTAACAGTCAAAAATAGACTTCCCGATGATGCCAGAAAAGTTTTTTACGGAATTGCAGTATCATTGTAACCGAAATGCGTATGAAATATCTGTTAATACTGCTTTTGATTTATTGTGGAAAGGAACTGAATGCGCAGGTCCCTGATTCTATATATACCCCTAATATTTATAGCGCTAAATTGTATCTGAAAGGTAACCAACTGGCTTACCCGATCATTTCTCCAAATGCTAGTAACCAGCTGGAACTGCAGTTTGACGACCTGGATGCTGATGTAAAAAACTATTATTACACTTATCAGCTCTGCAATGCAGACTGGACGCCGGTTCAGGTAAGTACATTTGACTATATACTGGGGTTTGCTCAAAGCCAGATTACTGATTATCATTATTCATCGGTTGCTCTTATCCGTTATACACATTACCATGCTTTCCTTCCTGAATCCAATTCGCGTATTACTTTATCGGGAAATTATCTTCTGAAAGTGTTCCTGAACAACGATACTTCCAAAATTGCATTTACAAAAAGACTGCTGGTGGTGCAGAATGCAGTAGCTATTGCTGCCCAGATCCTGCCACCAATGAATCCTCAGTTTTCACAAACGCATCAGAAGCTACAGTTTACCATCAACACCAAGTCCCTGAGTATTTCGAGCCCGTTTCAGCAGCTGCATGTAGTGATACTTCAGAATAACCGATGGGACAATGCGATGTATATGGGCAATCCCTCTTTTTATTCAGGAACAAATTTTGAATATAACAGCGACGATGTTCCGGTTTTCCCCGGAGGTAATCAATGGAGATATATTGACCTGCAGAGTTTCCGGTTCCAGAGCGACCGGATTTCGAAAGCAGACTATCAGAAAAACGGAACCATCCTGTATACCAAACCTGATAAGGACAGATCGGGCCAGCCGTATTATTTTTATACAGATAATAATGGCGGTTATTACCTGCAGACCACAGACCTGGTAAACGACCCGGACTGGCAGAGCGATTATGGCCGGGTGCGATTTGTATTTGTTCCGCCGGATAATACTCCTTTTGAAGATAAGGACCTGTATCTTCTGGGAGAGTTTACCGGTTATAAAATCAATGAATCCTCGAGGATGACATTTAACTCCACCAGCGGTGCTTATGAAGGATCAGCATTATTGAAAATGGGATATTATAATTATGCCTATGTTACCGTGAACAGACAAGATCCTGCTTCCCGCCCTTCATTTGAATTTACGGAAGGAAATCATTTTGAGACGGAGAACAATTATGATATCCTGGTATATTACCGTCCCCTTGGCGGCCGCTCAGACCAGCTGGTGGGAATCTCCTCTTTAAATACCCTGAATACGGTCAGGTAAGCTTAAGGCCTAAAGCTGAAGGCTTAAAACTCATAATATGCAAATTAAATTGATGGTTCGTTCTGTGAAGCATTGGAGGGATAATTTTTTGCACAACTGGTTTACCCGGTTTTCGGAATTTACTTCAGAAATATTTCCCAATTAAAAATGATTTAGGCTTTGGGCTTTAGGCTTTACGCTTATCTTTGCAACGGCAAGTCTTATACGGCCAGCTCCTGCTGAATCCCCCAGGGCCGGAAGGCAGCAAGGGTAGGTGGTTGAGCGGTGCGATATAAGTAACTTGCCATTTTTTTTGGACTTATTTAAACCCAGCATATGAAGTTTTTTATTGATACCGCAAATCTTGACCAGATTAAGGAAGCCAATGATCTCGGCATCCTGGACGGGGTGACCACAAATCCTTCCCTGATGGCCAAAGAAGGTATACGCGGAGAAGAAAACATTTCCAGACATTACAAAACGATTTCTGACCTCGTAAAAGGCGATGTGAGTGCCGAAGTAGTTTCGACCGATTTTAACGGAATTATTGAAGAAGGGAAAATTCTTGCTAAAATCAACAAGAATATTATCGTGAAAGTGCCAATGATTAAGGAAGGTGTAAAAGCCATCCGTTGGTTTACCGATAATGGTATCGCTACGAATTGTACGCTTGTTTTTTCAGCCGGTCAGGCAATACTTGCCGCCAAGGCAGGAGCTAAATATGTTTCTCCCTTTATTGGCCGCATAGATGATTCAAGCTGGGACGGGATTGAACTGATTGCCCAGATTGCCAATATTTATGCGATCCAGGGCTATGAAACGGAAATTCTGGCTGCTTCCATCCGCAGTTCCCTGCATATTGTCCGTTGCGCCGAAGCCGGAGCGAATGTGATAACCAGCCCGCTTGAACCAATACTGGGATTATTAAAACATCCCTTAACCGATATCGGTCTCGCTAAATTCCTTTCAGATGCTAAGGGAACCAAATAAGATTAATTTTGGAGCTATGCGCCAGTCCGGTTATTTTTGCGAGGTTAATATGAATATACGTTTCACCATACACCATCATCATTTCTTACCCCGCTGGTAGGCTGCTGATGTTTTGTGTAAACAAGAATACTTGCAGGGGGCCTATCGAAAGATAGGCCCCTTTTTATTTGGAAAAATGATTTGTCTGGAAAGTTTTTTAGAAAATGTAAATAAACAATATGGAAACCCGGTTAAAACTCGCAATTCAGAAATCAGGCAGGCTGCACGATGATTCTTTGAATTTGCTTAAAGATTGCGGAATTGACCTGAAAAACGGCATCAACAAACTGAAAACAGAAGCGGATAATTTTCCACTGGAAGTTTTTTTTCTTCGTGATGACGATATTCCTCAGTATGTGGAAGACTCAGTTGCGGATATTGGGATTGTGGGCGAGAATGTGATCTATGAAAAAAATAAAAAGGTAACCGTTTCCGAAAAACTTGGTTTTGGAAAATGCCGCTTATCAGTTGCCGTAGGACGAAATGAGCCATATTCCGGCTGTCAGTTCCTGGCAAATAAAAAAATAGCCACTACCTACCCGGTACTGGTGGAGAAGTTTCTAAAAGAACAAAAAGTGACAGCTGAAATTCACGAAATCAGCGGGTCAGTAGAAATTGCACCGGGCATCGGTTTGGCGGATGCGATCGTGGACCTGGTGAGCAGTGGTTCCACTTTATTTATGAATGGTCTCAAGGAAGTGGAAACGATCATGAATTCAGAAGCGGTTTTGATACGTCATCCCGAACTGGGATTGAATCAACAGCAGATTCTGGAAAAATTATTATTCCGTATCCGGTCCGTCAGAAAAGCAAGGCATACCAAATATATCCTGCTGAATGCGCCGAACGGCAAATTGCAGGAAATTATTTCATTACTTCCGGGAATGAAAAGTCCCACTGTATTACCCCTGGCTGAACCAGGCTGGAGCAGTGTACATAGTGTGGTCAACGAAAATGATTTCTGGGAAATCATTGAAAAATTAAAGGAAGCAGGTGCACAGGGAATCCTGGTGGTGCCCATTGAAAAAATGATATTATAATGCCAATGCTTACGATCATAGAAAATCCCGGGAAACAAAACTGGCCCGGTTTGCTGGCCAGACCTGTTTTGCCGTCCGGAAATCTGGAAACAACCGTTCGGAAAATTCTGGATGATGTAAAAAGCAGGGGAGACCAGGCCGTGGCAGATTATTCCCTTCAATTTGATCAGGTTAATGTTTTGAACCGTCAGGTTCAGGATGAGGAATATCTGGAAGCTGAGAAAAAGCTGGACGAAAACCTGAAAACGGCCATTCACCATGCCAGGCAGAATATTATTAAATTTCATAGTAACCAGCTTATAGAAGAACCGGTTGTGGAAATTGAGCAGGGAATCCGTTGCTGGCGCAAATCCGTGCCCATTGAAAAAGTAGGCCTGTACATTCCGGGTGGGACTGCACCCTTGTTTTCCACCCTGCTCATGCTGGGAATCCCGGCTGTTCTTGCAGGTTGTGATGAAATTGTAATTTGTTCCCCGCCACAAAAAGATGGTTCAATGCATCCGGCCATTTTGTATGCAGCCCAATTGATGGGGATCCGTAAAGTATTCAAGGTTGGCGGAGTGCAGGCTATTGCGGCCATGGCTTATGGAACGGCTACCATTCCACAGGTATTTAAAATATTCGGACCAGGAAACCAGTATGTAACCCAGGCCAAAAAAATAATCCAGCAGGAAGGGATTGCGATAGACATGCCTGCAGGACCAAGCGAACTGGCCGTGTATGCAGATGAAACTGCCGTTCCGGAATTTGTAGCTGCTGACCTTCTTTCCCAATGCGAGCATGGGACTGACAGCCAGGTTATCCTGGTTACCGCCAACAGGAGTTTTGCCGAAAGAGTGAATATGTCGCTGGAATCACAAATAGAAAAACTTTCCAGAAAATCGATTGCACTGAAATCCCTGGAAAAAAGTAAAATATTTTTGATGCCGGACCCATTAGTTTCACTCGATCTGCTGAATGCATATGCCCCGGAACACCTGATCCTTGCCTGTGAGAATGCGGAAAACCTCGCTACCGGAATTCGTAACGCGGGCTCTGTATTCATTGGAAATTACGCGCCGGAAAGCGCCGGCGACTATGCCAGCGGTACCAATCATACCCTGCCGACAAATGGTTTTGCCCGGGCATACAGCGGGGTAAGTATGGATAGTTTTGTAAAAAAAATCAGTTTTCAGCAGTTGACAAAAGTGGGTCTGAATTCCATTGGCAAAACGGTTGTTGACATGGCACTTGCAGAAGGACTTGGGGCCCATGCTGCGGCTATCACCATCCGCCTTCCGGAATTAATAATTGATAATTTATAATTCATAATTGAATGCGGGATATTAATCAGCTATTACGAAGTCATATCAAACAACTGGTGCCTTATGCGTCGGCGCGTGATGAATTCAGCGGCTCAGCGCATATTTTTCTGGATGCCAATGAAAACAGTCTTGGTTCTCCGATTATGCCGGCATATAACCGGTACCCCGATCCGCACCAGACAAAGATTAAAGAACAGCTTTCACAAATCAAGGGAGTTCCGCCTAAAAATATTTTTTTGGGAAATGGCAGCGATGAATGTATCGATCTGATTTACCGGGCTTTTTGTAATCCCGGAAAAGACAATGTAATCATCCATCCGCCTACCTATGGCATATATGAAGTAAGCGCCCATATCCATGATGTGGAAGTTCGCCGGGCGATGCTTACTTCTGATTTTGAACTTGACCTGGCCGCAACCGAGCAGCTGATCGACGAAAATACCAAGGTCATCTGGATTTGTTCGCCCAACAACCCAACCGGAAATGCTTTTGTCCGAAAGGATATCGAAATGGTACTGAACAATTTTGACGGACTTGTCGTAATTGATGAAGCATATGTGAATTTTTCCCGTCAACAGAGTTTTATCAGGGAACTAACGGAATATCCGAATCTTGTGATTCTACAGACGCTAAGTAAAGCCTGGGGACTGGCAGGTTTACGGATGGGTATGGCATTTGCGGGTGAAATAGTTATTGATATCCTGAACAAAATCAAGCCGCCGTATAATATAAGTCAGCCAGCACAGGAAATCGTTGCTGAAGCCCTTAAAGAAACAACCCGGGTGAATGAAATGATAAAGGAAGTGGTGCAAATGCGGATAGATCTGGCCGGTAAAATCAGCCGTTTATCCCAGGTGATAAACGTCTATCCCAGTGAGGCAAATTTTTTACTTGTGAAAATCAGGAATGCCAGACAGATATATGAAACTTTGCTGGCACAGGGTATTGTGGTAAGAGACAGAAGTTCAGCACCTGGTTGTGAAGACTGCCTTCGGATCACTGTTGGAACAAATTTGGAGAATGACAGGCTGCTCGAAACATTAGGTGGGCTGGGAAACCCGTAAATGCATATTTTTATTCTCTTATTAAATAAATTCTCATGAAAAAGGTCAGTAAGCTTTTTTATTTTTTACTGTTGGCAGCAACCGCCTGCCACAATTCTGATTCAGGTGTTTCGCTTTCTTCTGATACAGGGAAAATAACTATTCTCCCCCCGCCGAAACCCGATGTGAACCTGACGCTTCCTTCCGGATTTACCGCAACGGTATTTGCTGATGGTCTGGGGAAGGCCCGCCATATTGCAATCACGGCCAACGGGTTTGTTTACGTTAAACTGGACGGAGACCGAAACGGTAAGACCATCGTGAGACTAAAGGATACGAACGGCGACGGTATTGCCGATCAGGAAATTGATTTCGGAAATTTTAAAGGAACCGGTATCGGTATAAAAGACGGTTACCTGTATGCCTCTTCGAATACAGATGTATACCGGTTTAAATTAAATGGAGATGGAATTGTTGAAAACGCAGCCCAGCCTGAAAAAATAATAACCGGATTGATCTCCCGGGGCGAACACGAAGCAAAGGCTTTTACTCTGGATGATGAAGGGAACATCTATGTGAATATCGGGGCTTTTTCCAATTCCTGCCAGATAGAGGACCGGAAAACTGGTTCACTTGGAATGAAACCATGTCCTGTTTTGGATTCGGCTGCAGGAATCTGGCAATTTAAAACGGATAAAGCAAATCAGGGTTATGGGGATGGGATAAGATATGCCACTGGTTTAAGAAATGTGGTTGGTATTGACTGGAACACAAGCACCAATAGTTTATTTGTGATGCAACATGGCCGGGACCAGTTGCATTCCATTTTTCCGGCGATGTTTACGGATAAGGATAATGCCGAATTGCCGGCAGAATGCATGTATGAACTGCACAAGGGATCCAATGCGGGATGGCCCTATATTTATTATGATCCGATGCAGGGAAAAAAAATACTGGCGCCGGAATACGGAGGAGACGGGAAAAAAACAGCTGGCGAAGACGCCATTGATCCGGTTGTGGCATTTCCTGCGCACCTGGCACCCGACGGACTTTTATTTTATACCGGGAGCCAGTTTCCGGAAAAATATAAAAACGGAGCGTTCATTGCCTTTCATGGATCCTGGAACCGCGCACCCGAGCCACAGGAGGGATTTTATGTAGCTTTTGTTCCGTTCAGCAACGGGAAACCATCAGGTAAATGGGAGATTTTCGCGAACGGATTTTCCGGAGGGCCTGATAAAACGGCTTCCGGGGGAGCAATTCATCGTCCCTGCGGACTGACACAGGGTCCCGATGGTTCATTGTATATTACAGATGATAACAAGGGGAGTATCTGGAAAATTACGTATAAATAAAAAATGAAAATTCATACAGAATTTATTTTCGCTGTACTCATTTTTTTTCTGACCTGCGTACCTGTTTTTTTAGTCGCCCAGGCAAATCACTGCGCAGTAAAAAAGTCACCGTTCCGAATTTCAATGGACTCAGGAAAGGTCGTGTATGCGGGTCTGTGCCAGGTTTGCCATCAGGCGGATGGTCTTGGGGTTTCTAATTTGAATCCGCCCCTGACCGGGACACAGGTGACAGGCGAAAAAACAAAACTGATTACTATTGTAATCAGAGGTGTGGCCACGCATCAGGAAATTGAAGGACAAAACTATCCAAATGTAATGCCTGCGAATCCCGATATGAAAGACGCCGAAGTTGCTGATGTTCTTACCTACATCCGGAACAGTTTTGGGAATAAGGCTACTTCCGTGAAAGCATCAGAAGTAAAAACAACCCGCAGTAAACTGAAATAACCGGAATGAAAAAAATTCTCTTTATAGATCGTGATGGAACTCTTATTAAGGAAGCCCCGCCGACTTACCAGATTGATGATTTCAGTAAGTTGGAATTCTATCCGGGCGTATTTGAATTTATGGGGAGGATAGCCAGGGAAATGGAATATGAACTTGTAATGGTAACTAACCAGGACGGTCTTGGGAAAAGTGGATTTCCGGAAAATAAATTCTGGCCTGTGCAGGATTTTATTATGAATTGTCTTTCCAATGAAGGCATTCAATTCAGTTCAGTACATATTGATAAATCATTTCCGGAAGACAATTCCCCATCCCGAAAACCAGGTACGGGTATGTTGACGGGGTTTATGAACAATCCCCTGTACGATATGCCGGGTTCTTTTGTTATCGGAGACAGAATTACGGATGTTCAGCTTGCAAAAAACCTGGGCTGCCGGGCTATATGGTTAAAACAGGATGCGGGGCTCGGCGGAAAGGAAATTCAGGATTCAGTTTCCGCACTTGAAGAAGTGGTTGCTTTGGAATCTATCCACTGGTCGGACATTTATTCATTTTTAAAATCCGGCCTTCGTGAGGTGGTGCATGAACGCAATACCCGCGAGACCCGGATCCGTATTGAGTTAAATGCTGATGGGAACGGGAAGGCTGATATACACACCGGGCTGGCTTTTTTTGATCATATGCTGGATCAGATTGCAAGGCACGGTAAGATGGATTTGAAAATTACTGTAAAAGGAGACCTCGAAGTAGACGAACATCACACCATCGAAGATACAGGGATCGCACTTGGCGAAGCCATGTCAAAAGCACTGGCTGACAAAAGAGGAATGGAAAGGTACGGTTATGCCCTTCCGATGGATGACGCCGACGCCAAAGTGCTGCTGGATTTCGGGGGAAGAAACTGGATCGTTTGGAATGCGCATTTCCAGAGGGAAAAAGTGGGAGATATGCCTACCGAAATGTTTTTCCATTTTTTTAAGTCCTTTTCTGATGCAGCCCGTTGCAATCTGAATATTAGTTGTCACGGAGAGAATGAACATCACAAAATAGAAGCGATTTTCAAGGCTTTTGCAAAAGCTATCAGGATGGCGGTAAAGCGGGATCCGCTCAATGATGGGCTTCCTACAACCAAGGGAATTATTTAAATGGAATTTGGTAATTTCAAAATGAACACCCATATTTGCAAGACATGACAAATCAGATACTAAATAATATATGGTGGTGGCATACAAACTCCTATCGGGGCGCGTAATGCGATCGCTATGTTATTCAACATACCAGGCCCCGGTTCATTCCGGGGCTTTTTTTTTGTTCAACCTAATTTGAAAATTAAACGGGCATCACACCTGACGCCCTAAGCTTAACAATGAAAAAGATCAGTCTGCGCACGGGATATAAAAAACTATTGTCGGATATCTATACGCCGGTTGGAATTTACCTGCGAATTCGTGACCGGTTTCGTGACACGGTACTGCTGGAAAGTACAGACTACCATGCAGCTGAAAACAGTTATTCTTTTATCTGCATCAATGCCATTGGTGGTGTTGAAATTTCCGATACACGGCAAATGGAGTATAAGTTGCCGGGAAGACCCACGGAAAAGTATTCACTGCAAACATCGAATGTGCCTGACCTTCTCTGGGATTTTATGAACCATTTCGAAGTAGAAACGGCAGAAGAGAAACCCGTGCGGACAGCACAAAGTTTGTTTGGATATACTACATATGATGCAGTTCGATTTTTTGACAGGGTACACCTGGAGGAAAAACCTGAACCATCCCTGATTCCGCTGATGCGTTACCGGCTATATCAGTATGTTATTGCAATCAATCATTTTAAGGATGAATTATTCATTTGTGAAAATCAGGTTGAAGGTGTTGAAAGCGATCCTGCCCTGGTGGAATCCCTGATTCGTTCAAAAGATGTTCCTATTTTCCCTTTTCAGCTGAAGGGAGAGGAATCCACAAATATGACGGATGACGATTACCGGGAAATGGTTGAAAAAGGCATAAGAAGTTGTTTGCGCGGGGACGTTTTCCAGATCGTGCTGAGCCGCCGGTTCAGACAGGGTTTTACGGGAGATGAATTCAATGTTTACCGGGCTCTCCGGAATGTAAATCCCAGTCCGTATTTATTCTATTTTGATTACGGCGAATACCGGCTGATGGGATCTTCACCCGAATCCCAGGTACTGATCAAAGAGGGGAAAGCGATTATGCATCCTATTGCGGGCACCTGTAAACGTACGGGGAATGATGAGACCGACAAGGAAAATGCTGATGCCCTGCTTTTGGATGCCAAAGAAAATGCGGAACATGTTATGCTCGTTGACCTTGCGCGAAACGACCTGAGCAGGAAGTGCACCGAAGTTTCGGTTGTTTATTACCGGGAGGTTCAATATTATTCGCACGTGATCCATCTGGTAAGCGAAGTAAAAGGCAAACTGGAAAAAGGGACAAACCCCTTTGATTTGCTGGCGGTCACTTTCCCGGCCGGTACCCTGAGCGGTGCACCGAAAATCAGGGCAATGGAACTAATCAGCAGTTTTGAGCCAACTGCACGCAGTTATTACGGAGGCTGTATCGGGTTTGTGGGATTTGACGGTAGCTGTACGCAGGCCATTATGATTCGCAGTCTGTTGAGTCGTCGAAATACCTTAACCTACCAGGCCGGAGCAGGGGTTGTGGCAGCCAGTAAACCCCAGTCAGAACTGGAAGAAGTAAATCATAAACTCGGAGCGTTGAAACGGGCCATCGCCATGGCGGAAACTTTATAAAACTGAATATGAAAATTCTTGTTTTCGATAATTACGATTCATTCACCTATAATCTTGTTCACCTGGTAGAAAAAATTACCGGGGAAAAAGTTGATGTATTCAGGAATGATCAGATTGCATTGGAAGATATTCAAGTTTATGACAAAATTATTTTGTCGCCCGGACCCGGTATTCCTGCCGAAGCGGGATTATTACTTCCGCTGATTAAGGAGTTTTCTGCTACCAAATCCATATTGGGTGTTTGCCTGGGACATCAGGCGATCGGCGAAGCTTTTGGTGCTAACCTGATCAACCTTTCCACTGTGTATCATGGCGTGTCCAGTCCGGTGAAAATTATACCCCAGAACCCAAGGAACGCACAGTTTAATGCCGATCTTTTTGAAGGGCTGACAGATGGATTTTTGGCCGGCCGTTATCACAGCTGGGTGGTGGATCCAAATGGATTTCCGAAGGCTCTTGAAATAACTGCCATGGACGAAAACGGGCATATTATGGCACTCCGTCATCGGAAATATGATGTGCTGGGAGTGCAGTTTCATCCCGAAAGCGTGCTTACTCCTTCAGGCGAAACCATTATGAGAAACTGGCTTTCGAGGCGTGAAGCATGAAGCGCGAATTGTGCTGCTGAAGTAAATTTCAAAATTATCCGGCCAACGGTCATCCAAAAGAAAGCGACAATGAAACAGATTCTAAAAATTCTATTCGAATACAAAACTCTCAGCCGCGATCAGGCGAGAGAGGTTTTGTCCAACATATCCCGAGGGCAGTATAACGAGTCGGAGATCACTGCTTTTATAACTGTATTCCTTATGCGCAGTATTACGATTGCCGAACTGCAGGGTTTCCGCGACGCATTACTAGATCTCGCAGTAAATGCAGGTTTGGAATCCTACGATGTGATTGATATCGTGGGAACCGGCGGTGATGGAAAAAATACATTTAATATATCCACACTCTCCTGTTTTATCGTTGCGGGGGCAGGGCAAATGGTGGCCAAACACGGCAATTACGGAGCCACCAGTATCAGCGGAGCGTCAAATGTAATGGAGAAGCTCGGGTATAAACTCAGTAATGATCCTGTCAAACTTAAAAATGAACTGGAAAAAACTAATATATGTTTTTTGCATGCACCCCTTTTTCATCCGGCATTAAAAGCTGTGGGAGGGATACGCAAGAACCTTGGTATCCGCACTTTCTTTAATATGCTGGGGCCACTGGTGAATCCGGCGTCCCCGAAATTTCAGCTGATCGGTGTCTATAATCTGGAAATGGCCCGTGTTTATTCGTATCTGCTGCAGAAAAGCGGATCCTCTTTCGCCATTATACACAGCCTCGACGGGTATGATGAACTTTCGCTTACCGGCGACGCAAGAGTTATTACCAATGATGGGGACAGGGTGATGACACCTGAAGAATTGGGCAAACGCATGGTATCCCCTTCAGATATTTATGGCGGCAACAGCGTGGAAGAATCAGCCAGAATTTTCCAACAGATATTGAAGGGAAAAGGAACATGGGCGCAAAACGCGGTGGTGTTTGCCAACGCAGCGATGGCATTGTATTGCACTGGGAAATATGCAACCTATGACCTTGCTTTTGAAGCCGCAGTCGAGAGTTTGGAAACCGGTAAAGCACTAAAAAGCCTGAACACACTGATATCATTGCAATAAGGGTATCTGCACTGCAACCTGGAGACGCTGAAAAAATAAAGGTGGCCAAGATTAAAAAAATGAAAAATATTCTCGAAAATATTGTCGGTTATAAAATCCGGGAAATAGAAAAAAGCAAAAAAGATGCACCGGTTTCCGTACTGGAAAAAAAAGCCATGTTCAGCAGGGAGATATTCTCAATAAAAAAATTCCTTACTGACCCTGAAAGAAACGGAATTATTGCAGAATTCAAAAGGAAATCACCTTCGAAAGGAATAATAAATGACATGGCTTTAGTTGAGCAGGTTACCGCTGCTTATGCAGGTTCCGGTGCTTCTGTTATTTCGGTTCTTACAGACGGACCCTCTTTTGGAGGTTCTTTTGAAGACCTTGAAAAAGCCAGGTTTAACCGGATTCCGATTCTGCGTAAAGATTTTATACTGGATGCCTACCAGGTAGTGGAAACCCGTGCCATGGGTGCTGATACCCTTTTGCTTATCGCTGCCTGTCTTTTTCCTGCCCAAACACGTATATTGGCTTCATTTGCAAAGCAATTAGGACTGGAAGTACTTCTTGAAATACATACAGAGCAGGACCTCGATCATCTGTGCGACGAGATAGATGTGGTCGGTATCAATAACCGGGACCTAAAAACATTTTCTGTCGATATCGACCGGTCCATCAGGCTTGCAGAAAATTTGCCGAAAGACAAACTAAGAATAGCAGAAAGTGGTATACGGGACGTAGAAACGATAATGCGGATGAAAGCAGCCGGGTTCCATGGTTTCCTGATCGGGGAGCAATTTATGAAAGCCCCTGATCCTTCGATTGCTTTTGCCTCATTTGCTGAACAACTAAAAAAGAGTCTCCATGAGAGTAAAAGTTTGCGGAATGACGCAACTCCTTCAGGTTAAAAAGCTGGAGGAGATGGGGGTTGATTTCGCCGGTTTTATTTTTTATCCTAAATCACCGCGTTACGCCGGAAATCATATTTCCGGAGAGCAAATGCGGAAAGCAAAACTCCGGATCGGCAAAGTGGGTGTATTTGTAAACACGCCTTATGATCAGATGATGCGTACGGTTGACGAATATGGCCTGGATATGGTGCAATTGCATGGAGATGAGACGCCCCGAACCTGCGAACAGATTGCAAACTATATCTCGGTTATCAAAGTATTTCGTCTCGGGGAAAACGACCCGATATCCTGGATTATCAAGCCATTTGAAGAATCCTGCGACATGTTTCTGTTTGATACCCTGGGGGCTGGATACGGTGGAACGGGCAAGAAATTCAACTGGGAACTTTTGAAACCAGCCGGGATAGATAAGCTTTTTTTTCTGAGTGGCGGCATCGAACCGGAAGACACGGAAAAATTAAAATTATTTTCACGGGAAGACGTGGCAAAAAAACTTTTCTCCATTGATATCAACAGCCGTTTTGAAATACAAAATGGCGTGAAGGATCTGGTTAAAATACAAATGTTCCTTGAGAAGCTAAAGGCTTAAAGCGCAAAGCCCTGCAAAGAATGTTCAAAAAAATGCAGGTGCGATATTCAGACTGAAAGCTAAATTATCAGATTATGAGTGAAACACAATCCTATCAGCAACCTACACAACAGGGTTACTACGGTGAATTCGGAGGTGCGTTTATTCCAGAAATGCTATTTGGAAACGTGGAGGAACTTACAGTACGATATCGGCAAATCATTGATGAGCCTGCTTTTAGAAGTGAATTTGAAGAATTACTCCGGGATTTTGCCGGTCGTCCCACACCACTCTATTTCGCATCGAGGCTTAGTGAGAAATACAAAACGCAAATTTTTCTGAAACGGGAAGATCTTTGTCATACCGGGGCACATAAAATTAATAATACCATCGGACAGATTCTGCTGGCAGAAAGACTCGGCAAAAAGAGGATTATTGCAGAAACCGGGGCAGGGCAACATGGTGTAGCTACTGCAACCGTTTGCGCTTTAAAGGGGCTTGAATGTGTTGTTTACATGGGTGAAAAGGATATTCAGCGACAGGCTCCGAATGTAGCCCGTATGAAAATGCTTGGTGCAACCGTTGTTCCCGCAACCTCCGGCAGTAAAACGCTAAAAGATGCCACCAATGAAGCTATAAGAGACTGGATCAATCATCCGGTGGATACGCACTATATCATTGGCAGCGTGGTTGGTCCACATCCTTACCCGGATATGGTGACTAGGTTTCAAAGTGTGATCAGCGCTGAAATGAAATGGCAGCTGAAAGAAAAAACAGGAACTGAATTTCCCGCGGCCATAATTGCGTGCGTTGGTGGAGGAAGTAATGCCGCCGGAGCATTCTATCATTTCCTGGATGAAAAAGAAGTGCGCCTGATCGCTGTGGAAGCTGCAGGTGAAGGAATTGCCACCGGAAGGTCCGCCGCAACAACTAAATTAGGTACACGGGGAATCCTGCATGGCAGTCGCAGCCTGGTGATGCAGACGGCCGATGGACAGGTTGTTGAGCCACACAGTATTTCCGCAGGACTGGATTATCCCGGCATCGGACCGCTCCATGCACACCTCTTCTTTTCAGGAAGAGCTGAATTTTATCATGCAACAGACGCGGAAGCCTTGACCGCCGCATTTCAACTTGCAAGGCTGGAAGGAATTATTCCTGCCCTGGAGTCGGCACATGCACTTGCCTTACTGGAAAAAGTAAAATTCGGAAGAGCGGAAAATATTGTCATATGCCTGAGTGGTCGTGGGGATAAGGATCTGGATACTTATATGAATGCAATGCAGAAGTCTTAGGGCTCAAAGCCATGTTAAAATATTTAGATTCGAATGTCAACCGTTATCTGACAACTGTCAACTGATTATATGTCGCGTATCAAAGAACTCTTCGAAAGAAAAAATAGGAACGTACTGAACGTATATTTCACCGCAGGCTTTCCATCCTTGAATGATACTCTGCCTGTGATGAAAGCCCTGCAGGATGCAGGAGTGGATATGATTGAACTGGGTATGCCCTATAGTGACCCGCTGGCAGACGGGCCGATGATTCAATCGAGCAGTGCAAAGGCGTTGTCCAATGGGATGACTATCCATACTCTTTTCGAACAGCTGAACGATTTCCGGAAGAAAATTGATCTGCCTGTTTTGCTGATGGGTTATATGAACCCGGTTCTTCAGTACGGATTCGATAAATTCTGCCGGCACGCCTCGGAATCCGGCGTTGACGGCCTGATTTTGCCGGATCTGCCCATGTTTGAATTTGAAAAAGAATTTGCTCCCGTTATTAAAAAGTACGGTTTGGATTTTGTTTTTCTGGTAACCCCGGAAACAAAAGAAGAACGCGTGAAGAAATTAGACCAGCTAAGCAGCGGATTTCTATATGCTGTTTCATCATCTTCCACCACTGGAAAAAACACTATGATCGGCGACCAGAAAGAATATTTTAACAGGCTTGAGGCAATGAAATTGAAAAATCCGGTTCTGATTGGTTTTGGAATCAAAGACAGGGCAGGTTTTACAGAGGCCTGCGCATACGCCAACGGAGCTATCGTAGGAACAGCTTTTATCAAAGTGCTGGAAAAAGCATCAGGAGCTGAACTTTCCAGACTTACGGGCGATTTTATAAAATCTCTGAAATGAAAATTGGCATCATTAAATATAATGCAGGCAATATCCAGTCGGTTTTATTTGCGCTGGACCGGATTGGAGTGGAAGCTACCGTAACGGATGATATGGAATGGATACGCGGGGCGGACAAAGTGATTTTCCCGGGAGTGGGTGAAGCCAGCTCTGCGATGAAATATCTCCGGGAACGAAAGCTGGACGCATTGATTAAGGATTTGAAACAACCAGTGCTGGGTGTTTGCCTGGGTATGCAGTTGTTATGTAAATATTCTGAAGAAAATGATACGGATTGCCTTGGTGTTTTCGATGAAACCATAAAAAAGTTCAGCCCATCGAAGGATGAACCGTTCAAAGTTCCGCAAATGGGATGGAACAATATTTACGATTTGAAATCTGAATTATTTACCGGTATACCGGAGAATAGTTATTGTTATTGTGTGCATGGATATTATGCCGGGTTGGGAGAAACGACCATTGCCAAAACAAATTATATTATTCCCTACAGTTCTGCCCTGCATAAAAATAATTTCTACGGTGTTCAGTTTCATCCGGAGAAAAGTGCAATGATCGGAGAACGTATACTTAAAAATTTTATTCAACTCCAGTAAAACAAACGAATGTCAATAGAAATTATTCCTGCCATTGATATCCTCCATGGAAAATGTGTAAGGCTGACGCAGGGCGATTATGCAACTCAGAAAATATACAATGAACATCCTCTTGAAGTAGCGCGACAGTTTGAAGATGCCGGTTTAAAAAGATTACATCTGGTGGACCTCGACGGCGCAAAAGACGGGAGGGTTAAAAACTGGAATGTACTTGAGCAGATTGCAGGGAAAACAAGCCTGGTGATTGATTTTGGCGGAGGAATTGCGACGTCGAAGGACCTTCAGATTGTATTCGAATCCGGGGCCAGATTTGCTGCTATCGGAAGTATTGCAGTGAAAAATGAAACTGTTTTGCTTTCCTGGATGAAACAGTATGGAGCAAATAAATTTATCTTGGGTGCGGATGTGCGCGATGAAAAAATATCTATTACCGGATGGACCGTAGATACAGAAATAAGTATTTATGATTTCATAGAACAATATAAGATTGCTGGTGTGGAGCAAATTTTTTGTACTGATATTAAAATGGACGGTGCCATGAAGGGCCCTTCTTTCGAATTGTATAAAAAAATTCTGGGAAAATTCAGTGACCTGCATTTTATAGCCAGTGGCGGAATACGCTCCCTGGATGATATATACCACCTTGAAGAAACCGGCTGCCGTGGCGCTATCGTAGGGAAGGCTATTTATGAAGGATTGATCACGCTTAAGGACCTCGCCCATGTTAACTAAACGAATAATTCCCTGCCTTGATATCAAAAGCGGAAGGACAGTAAAAGGAACTAATTTTATTGATCTGCGCGATGCGGGCGATCCCGTGGAGCTGGGAGCAAGATATGCTTCCGAAGGAGCAGATGAGCTTGTTTTTCTAGATATCACTGCTACGAATGAAAAAAGAAAGACCTTAAGTGAATTAGCCCGGCGCATCGCCCGCAATATCAATATTCCGTTTACTGTGGGTGGAGGCATTGCTTCCATTGATGACGTAAGCGTATTATTGAATCATGGAGCAGATAAAATTTCGGTAAATACGGCGGCTTTCAAAAATCCGGGACTTATCTCTGAACTGGCCGGAAGTTTTGGGAGTCAGTGTGTGGTGCTGGCTATAGATGCAAAAAAAGCTGCCGACGGGGAATACTATGTTTACCTGAACGGGGGCCGGGTAGCGACAGAAAGCCGTTGCCTGGATTGGGCAAAACAGGGTGTTGAACGAGGCGCGGGGGAAATTTTGCTTACTTCGATGGACCATGACGGAACCAAAACCGGATTTGCTGTGGAACTGACCCGGTCATTAGCAGAAAGCCTGCCGGTGCCTGTCATTGCTTCCGGTGGGGGCGGTAAAATGTCTCATTTTTCTGAAATATTTAAGAATGGGAAAGCCGATGCTGCCCTGGCAGCCAGTATCTTCCATTTTCAGGAAATCCCCATCCCCGATTTGAAAGTATATCTCAAAAACGAAGGAGTCAGTATAAGGATATAATTTTACAGTATGGTAATTGATTTTTCGAAATACAGCGACGGATTGGTACCTGCAATTGTGCAGGATGATCGCACAGATAAAGTGCTGATGCTCGGGTTTATGAACCAGGAGGCGTTGGACAAAACACGTGTACTGGGAAAAGTAACTTTTTATAGCCGCTCAAAGAAAAGACTCTGGACAAAGGGCGAAGAAAGCGGTCATTTTCTGGTCGTGAAGGATATCACGGCAGATTGTGACCAGGATACCCTTCTGGTGAAAGCGACTCCACAGGGACCGGTTTGTCATACCGGATCAGATACCTGCTGGAATGAAAAAAATGAGAAAAGTGATTTTTTAGGCAGACTGGAAGATATTATCCGGGACAGAAAAAATCATCCCGGTGAAAACTCTTATGTAGCGGGATTGTTCAGCAGGGGTATTAATAAAATAGCCCAGAAGCTGGGGGAAGAAGCTGTGGAAATGGTTATAGAAGCCAAAGACAACAATCAGGAGCTTTTTCTGAATGAAGCGGCGGACCTGTTGTTTCATTATTTGATTTTATTAGAAGCAAAAGGGCATAATTTAAAAGAGGTTGCAAACGTTCTTGAGGAGCGGCACAATAAAAAAAAGTCATGAAAAAATATTTAATTGTCCTGGGTTTTATTGTAAATACTGTACATGCACAACAGCCAAAACCGACAGGTTTCCGCATTGAAGGGCATGTCAGGGGCCTTGCGGATAAATCCGGGGTTACCCTTACGGATGCCAATAAACCTTCGGATACTCTGGCAAGAGCAACAATAAAGGATGGGGTTTTTATATTAACGGGAAATGTGACCGAACCCAACTTGTATGTATTGAATTTTTCACCCGCGAATAAAAAGACCACCCTGTTTATCGGAAATGAATCGGTACAGGTAAAAGGAAATATTGATAACCTGTCAGACGCAGTTGTTTCAGGTTCTCCCAGTGAAACGGATTTCCAGCATTTTGAAGAAGTTTTCAATCCCCTGTTTATGAAGATGAGCCAGCTAAATCAACTGGCGAATTCACCGGATGGGGCTTCAAAAAAAGATTCGATTATGGCCGCCTATCAGGACCTGACCATGACGATCCAGGTTAAGGTTGATAGTTTTCTGCAAAAGAATAAAAGTTCATATATAAGTCCTTTTTTACTGGTTGTCGTAAATCAATTGTCAGACGATGTATTCTTACTTGAGCGCCGATATCTCTCACTTTCTCCCTCAGTTCAGCATACCATGTATGGCAATTACCTGCAGGAACAAATCGAAAATGGAAAGGTTGGTGCAATTGGTAGTGAGGCCATCGATTTTACACAGAATGACACAGCAGGAATGCCGGTGAGTCTTTCTTCATTTAAGGGCAAATATGTGCTGATAGATTTCTGGGCAAGCTGGTGCAAACCCTGCCGTATGGAAAATCCGAATGTATTGGCTGCCTATGAAAGATTTAAGTCCAAGAATTTTACAGTTCTCGGTGTTTCGCTCGACCAAAATAAATCATCCTGGATCAAAGCCATTCAGGATGATAAGCTGGTTTGGTCGCAGGTAAGCGATTTAAAATACTGGAACAATGATGTGGCACGGCAGTATAAAATTCAGCAGATACCCCAAAACATCCTGGTTGATCCGAATGGAAAAATCGTTGGTAAAAACCTTCGGGGTGCTGACCTGGATTCTAAACTCTGCGCTTTGTTGGGTTGTAATTAGGGCCAGGGATTTACGGCAGATATAATAAGGATCAACTTTTTTAATGCTAAATACTATCAGCCTAAACCAACAACTGTCTTTTATATATCTGCACAGCATTCTCATAACCCAGGTATAAAGCATCGCAAATCAGGGCATGACCGATCGACACTTCATCCAGACCGGGAATATGCCCGGCAAAATATTTTAAATTCTCCAGGTCGAGGTCGTGGCCTGCGTTAACTCCTAAACCCAGTTCCCTTGCTCTGGCCGCAGCTTTTATATACGGAGCGATGGCTTCTTCTTTATTTTTACGAAATCTCGTAGCGTAAGCCTCCGTATATAATTCGATACGGTTAGTTCCGGTTTCTGCTGCGCCTTCAACCATAACAATTACCGGATCTATAAAAAGGGATACTCGGATACCTCCTTTTTGAAATAAGCGGACTATAGATTTCAGATAATCAGCATGACGCAGGGTGTCCCAGCCATGATTGGAAGTGATCTGACCCAGTGCATCCGGAACCAGGGTAACCTGATCCGGCTTAGCCGCCAGAACCAGGTTAACGAACTTCTGTTCCTGGCAATTCCCTTCAATATTAAATTCCGTGGTTATTATTTTTTTGATGTCA
The DNA here is from genome assembly GCA_963766585.1 of uncultured Bacteroidota bacterium. GTDB lineage: Bacteria > Bacteroidota > Bacteroidia > Chitinophagales > Chitinophagaceae > Puia. Next base: position 1,089,583 of record CAVYAV010000003.1, on the reverse strand, counting down.
AATACATCCTGATATCGAATATGTCGTTCGTCAGGTCTTGGATGAACCGTTATTCCATCGGCTCCAAAATGCTGGGCATCCACTGCAGCTTTTACAACATCAGGATTATTTCCTCCACGGCTATTGCGTAAAGTGGCGAATTTGTTAATATTTACGGAAAGCCTGATCATAGGGCAAAGTTAAATGGTATATCGGATATGGTAATTGGTGAATGGTGAGGGTATAATAAAAACGGACCCGGAAGGGTCCATTTTAAATCCTAAAAGTGCAGTAATAAAAACCTGGTAACGGTTATTAAAACTTTGTAAGCGTTGAACTATATAAAACGTTAGAGCTTTTGTTTTTTACGCTAAGCTGATATACACCGGCTTCAAGGGTGTTTACATTCTCTACATGTATCTCGTTTTTACCCTTCGCCACATTAACGCCCATCATACGCAGGATGCGTCCACGGTGATTTGTAATCACTATGATACAATGTTCTTCCGTATCCGCACTGATATCTACGGTGATGTCATCAGAAAATTTTATTGGATATGTTGCTATTTCCATAACATAGGATTATTGGGTCGTCAGAGTCTCAACTAATGAGAAAATGAGATTAGTGGTTATAATTATTATTTACGGGTATCTTCCTTTCCTGGTTTTGGGCCGGAACGGGAATCAACTGCATATTCTCATACTCCCCGCGGTTTTGCATCGCTTCAGCAATAATGTCCTTCAGGGTTTCTATTAGGTTTTGGATCGTTTTCATAAGTTTGTTTGGCATATATATATCGATTTACCTGCCAGAGTGTAAATAGCTTATAATCAAATCGTTGCCATGCTGTTGCCATCGGGAATCCTCCCGGAATGGGAAGAGGAGATCCTGTTTTGGAAATGGTCTTAAAAACGAGTAATGAGTTTCAGGTTGATGATTCGTGGAGTAAGTCTCTGTGGCATCGCATATACCGTGTTCGAGAAGTCTTTAACAAAGAGATAGGAAATGGTATTCTCCCGGTCAATTACGTTGAATATTTCGAGGGTGGCCCATATATTCTCCAGTTTACGAAAAGGGTTGTGACTCCGGCGGTTTGATTTATCATTGTCCATAAGCAGCGCGCTGAATCCGACATCAGCACGTATATAAGGTTCAATGATCAATCCATTGCGATATTTTACACTTCCGGGAACGCTATATGGCAGATTGGATCCGTAAATCAGGTTCAGATAGACCTTAAAATTTTTGTTGGTTGAAAGATAATCCTGAATAAACATCCCGAGTGTAAACAGCCTGTCTGTCGGTCTTCTTATCCAGCCCTGTTGAACCAGGGTGCTGTCGAGCGGTTTATTAAGTGAGTCCAGTGTATAGTCATAATAACTGGCCCCCTGGATCTTTTCCTTTGTTTGCATAAAACCGATACTCACCCAGCTTTCGGCATCTTTAACCAAATTGGCAAATAATCTTCCTTCAAGGCCTACAGCATAAGCACGGGCATTGTTATTTGCGTCATATTGAATACTTACATTATTGATGTTATATGGATTTACGTTCCAAAGATCTTTGTAATAAGCTTCTACAGAAAGGCGGAATGGTTTATTACTCCGGTGAAAATTGATATCAAATCCGGCAGTGGCCTGAAAACTTTGCTGTGCTTTAACTGCCGGGTTGATGGTACCGTCGGGAGCACGCAACTCCCGATAGAAAGGAGGCTGATCATAAATTCCAAATGCAGCCTTATAAATAATGTCTTTTTTACTATCCGGCGGCTTCCAGGAAATGCCTATGCGCGGGGAGAATAAAAATTGTTGGGTGAAGGTATTGTAATTTATACGTGCACCGGCTTGCATGAAAAGACCCGGGTGATTTTTGAAACTGATATTATCCTGCAGGAAACCGCTGAAGCGCCCGATCTTCAAATCATGGGTGCCATTCACCACATAGGGAAGCACGAGAGTACCGGGTTGGTAAGGAATGGAATAACCAACTGAATCCTCAAACATCCATTCATGCAACTGATCTTTGATAGTTTGCAGTTCGGCAGTTACTCCCCATTGCAGGAATTGATTTTCTTTGTTGAAGTATCCTTTGTGGGCGAAGCTGTATAAATGGATGTTCAGGTTGTCACGTGCATAATTCTGATTACTGCCGATTCCCAGGGGTGTGGTTATCCGACCAAAATCCGGACTGCTTTTATCAAAATCCCGTTCACCAAATAAATAGTCACCAGTTATATCGTAATTCTGATTTTCGATATCACTGAATCCGGAAATCATCCACTTTAGTTTCAGGTTTTTATTTAGTTGCTGATTCCAGGTTAGTCCGATTAGCCCAGTATTATATTTGTCCTTTTCCTGTCCGTTAAAAAATATATCCAGTCCGAGATTGGCTGAATAATAAGGCGAGAAAACGGCCGTGCTCAGCTGTGCGGATTGCGGAATAAGACTGAATGATGTGCGCGAATAGACAGTGAAAAGTTCAAGTGAATTTTTTGGATTCAACTGATAGGTGAACAGGCCCTGGACATCAGAAGAAGAAGGGGTATAATTCCCTTTAGTTTCCTGCGCACTCAGCAGGTTGGTGAGGTTTCTGTTCCTTGCACCAATGATATAACTGAATTTATTATTTTTTGAGCTGCCTTCGATTTCGATCCCCTGTTCCAATAGACTTATATAGGCTGAGCCGCCAAATGCCAGGGGCTTTTTATACTGAATATCGAGTACCGAAGAAATTTTGTCTCCATATTTAGCCTGAAAGCCGCCAGTATAAAAATTTACATTCCGGGTCATTTCCGGATTGATGAAACTTAATCCTTCCTGCTGTGCGTTACTTACGAGGTATGGTCTGAATATTTCATAATCGTTTACATAAATAAGATTTTCATCATAGTTACCGCCGCGGACTGAATACTGCGAAGTGAGTTCATTGTTGGATCCGACATATACCTTTATCAAACTTTCAATCCCGCCAATGGGGGAAGGAATATTAATTGCGTCTTTCGGATTGATCGTTACGAGACCAGCCTCTTTTCTGTTTCGGTCGTCCGTAACCGTGATATTCCCGAGGCTGGTAACCGATCTTTCCAGCCGGATCACTATACGTTCTTCTTCTTTATCGTTTAAAATGAAATTCTGCTGAAGATTTTTATACCCGGTATAAGAGAATACCAGTGCGAACGCCTTATCTGCCGGCACATGCATGCGAAAGGTGCCTGAATCCGTACTAACCAGTCCGGATTCTTTCCCAAGCATGGTGATGGAAACCTTTGCCAGGGGTTTTTCATTTTCATCTAAAATCTTTCCCGAGATATAGGCGCCTGATTTTTGGGCAAGCCCGTGGAGGCCAGAGACTAAAAACAGAAATATGAAGATTTTGCTCCTCATGCGATCCGCTTCATCAGCCGGATGGTTTCTTTTGGATCCTTTGACTGGAATATAGTGCTTCCTGCAACCAGGATATCGGCTCCGGCTTCAACTAGTGTTGACGCGTTTTCCAATGTAACACCACCATCAACTTCAATGAGAATTTCTTTCCCGGTTTTCAAAATCATTTTTTTCAACTCCCGCACTTTTTCAAGGGAATGGGGAATGAATGATTGTCCTCCGAAACCGGGATTCACCGTCATCACCAGAACATGATACAGGTCTTCCAGGATATCTTTCAGGAATTCCACAGGCGTATGCGGATTAATGGCTACGGCTGGTTTCATACCCAGAGAACGAATCTGTTGGATATTACTATGCAGATTGCGACAGGTTTCCAGGTGCACGATCAGGATATCGGCGCCTGCTTTCTTGAAAGCAGCAGTGAGTTTTGCCGGTTCCTCTATCATCAGGTGTACATCAAATATTTTTTGAGTTGTTTTCCTTAATTGTTCGATTACTGGTATACCGAAGCTGATATTGGGAACAAATCTTCCGTCCATCACATCCAGATGAAACCAGTCTGCGTCGCTTTCATTCACCAGTTTGCACACTTCTTCCAGGTGAAGAAAATCTGACGCAAGAAGGGAAGGCGCGATCAGGGGCATGTCGGTTTATTTTAGTCAATACACTGAATAAACAAATGTATGTTTAGTGCGAAGGATCAGCAAATCCGGGGTCAAGGTTTTCAATCCTCTGCCTGGCTTCTATAAAATCCTTATCCAATGAAATGGCTTTCCTGTAATTATTGATGGCCTCCATTTTCTGGTGTTGTGCCTCAAAACAGCGTCCAAGCCAGTAATAGGCATCCGGATCTGTATTGGAAACGGTAATAGCCATAATAAAAGTCTGCTTGGCAGCTTTAATATTTTGCATATGAAAATAAGCCCTTCCTTTCTCCAGATATGCATCGGTTGTTTTCCAGTCCCTCTGAATACAGGAATCAAATTGCACAATAGCCTTGGGATATTGCTTTGTATTGGCAAAATATATCCCTTTGATGAAGAGTGGGTCGATCAATAATCCGGCGGAATCGTGTTTCAATATGTAGTTGCAAATTTCCAGGGCCCGGATATTTTTTTGTTCTGCATACAGATGGGCGAGTTCCAGCCCATAGATGTCCACTCCCCGATAGGAATATGCCTGGCGGAGTGCGGCAATGGCCCGGGCTGTATCTTTCATCTGTGTTAGCAGCAGAGCTTTTTCATAAAGAGTTTCCGGATCCAGTGAATCTTTTGAGAGGATACTATTATAGATAAGCATCGCCTGATCGGGTTTCCCGGAAGCAGTATAAGCATCTGCCAGAAGCCTCCCTACCTGGACATTGGAAGTAAACTGTTGATGGAGGGATTCCAGCAGCTTAGTTCTTTCCGCCAACCTGTTCAATATGGCAAGGTTGGCCGCAAAGGGAAGCCCGTTGTCAAGATCCGGAAGAAGTGACCAGGACTTCAGAAAATCGGTATAAGCCAGCTCATGGGCATTTTCCTGCGTTAGGCGAATGGCCCTGCGCAGATAGAGTGATGCATCCCCGGAATACTGCCGGATGCTATCGTTCAGGCTTTTAAAAGCCGGATTAACTTCCACGATCGACTGGGGTTCATCAGCTTGTTTGGTATTATTTTTACAGGCTGCATTGGAGATTACGATAATGGATAAGGTCCAAAGGGCAGATTTTAACAAGGGCATGCGCAAATTTAAATCATTCCCATCCTCTTTTACTTTCAGATATTGAAATGCTTTAATTTCATGGAAACTAACCTCTATGTCCATTTTAGTGCACGTGCATAATATATTACGCTGGGTTCTGTTAACCCTCCTGGTATTTTCCATAGTCCGGTGTTTGATCGGTTGGATCAAACACCATGAGTTAAAGGAGGGAGATGTGAAACTCTGGTTATTTACGATGATCTGTACGCATACAACCCTGTTGATTGGACTTATACTGCTATTTTTTGGCCGTTTTGGGATTCTGAGCAACGGTTTACCGGAGGGTGTGGTTTTGATGAAGGATGCATTTTATCGTTTTTTCTGGGTCGAACATCCGACAGCCATGATCCTGGCAACCATACTGATTACCCTGGGCCGTGGCCAAATAAAAAAGCAGATAGCGGATCCTGTAAAATATAGAAGGGTTTTCTGGTATTTTCTCCTTGCCCTCCTGGTTATCCTGGCGGCCATTCCCTGGCCGGGAAGGGAAATTGTCGGGCGTGGTCTTTAGTTTGCTGGTTCGGGTCTGGCTTTTAAAATAATTTTTTTATATTCATACCCATAAAAATGGCAATATGATCAGATTTCAGGATATCAAGGTAGGGGACATACTCCAGGCAGATTTCGGTGGTCGGCGTTTTGAGGGTGAAGTAAGGGAATTGAACCATGAAGACAAGCAGGTATGTGTTCATCAAGGGGATCAGGATGACTGGTTTGATCCCAACGACTTGTATATCATTCCTGTAGATGATCATCAACTGGTTAAACTGGGCTTTGAAAAACAGGTGAATCCCGACAATACAGTTAAGTATATGAGGGGACCCTTCCGTATCCTGATACCGGCTGCCGGCCAGTTCGGGGAGCTGGAAATCTGGTATCGCGAGGACCGCCGTCATATACATCATCCTATCGGGGTCCATGATCTACAGAATTTCTACCATCAGATGACCAAAGTAGACCTTGCCCGGGTCTAAATCCGGTCTTTTTATGGATTTTACCACCTTTAAGCCCCATTATTTAGCCGGCCGGGGATATTTCTTCTTTATAATTTTATTCTTTCGCCGAGTAATATTATCTTTGCGCTCCCAAAATCTATGGCTAAACAAGCGTTAATTAAACAGGATGGATCAATTGTCGAAGCGCTATCCAATGCCATGTTTAAGGTAAAGCTGGAAAATGGCCATGAAATACTGGCTACTATTTCAGGCAAAATGAGGATGCATTATATACGGATTTTGCCAGGTGACAAAGTGGGGGTTGAAATGAGTCCCTATGATTTGACGAGGGGAAGAATCATTTTCAGGTACAAATAATAAAAGCTAAAAGCGGAACGCTGAAGCAACGCGATAATAAGTTTAGAGTAAAAGATAAAAGTTACTTGTATGAAAGTTCGGGCATCCATTAAGAAGCGCAGTGTTGATTGTAAGATCGTGCGGCGTAAAGGCAAGTTATACATCATCAACAAGAAGAATCCACGTTTCAAACAGAGACAGGGATAGGAAAGTGTGAAAGTATAAGAAAGTATAAGAGTTAATAAAACAGAAGAGCATTAAGTGTTGCGCGTTTAGCGTTAAGCCTTAAGCCTTCGGATTAAAAAGTAAAAAGATGGCGCGTATTGCCGGTGTAGACTTACCAAAAAACAAAAGAGGAGAAATAGGCCTGACCTATATCTTCGGAATCGGTCCTTCCACAGCGAAGTATATCCTTTCCAAGGCAGAAATCAGTTTCGATAAGAAAGTTTCCCAATGGAATGATGATGAACTCAATTCCATCCGGAATATCATTACCAATGAACTGAAAGTGGAAGGCGCACTGCGTTCTGAAGTGCAGATGAGCATTAAACGTCTTTTGGATATTGCCTGCTACCGAGGTGTTCGTCATCGCAAGGGCTTACCTGTTCGCGGACAGCGTACCCGTACCAACAGCCGTACACGTAAAGGCAAACGCCGAACTGTTGCCGGCAAGAAGAAAGCACCGAAGAAGTAATTCTGGAGAAGGAATTTTATAACACCAGTTTAGAATCGAACCAGATCCGGGGTGTACGGGGAGGCCGATTCACTTCCTGCCTTTGGCAGGAATTATTTGATAACCAGATTACCTATTTAATTAAACATGGCAAAAGCACAACAGGCAACCAGCGCGAAAGCAGCTGCGAAAAAAAGAGTGGTTAAGGTAGATGCTTACGGAGATGCCCATATCTCAGCAAGTTTCAACAATATCATCATCAGTATTACCAATAAAAACGGCCAGCTCATTTCCTGGAGCAGTGCTGGTAAAATGGGTTTTAAGGGTTCCAAGAAAAATACACCCTATGCTGCACAGATGGCTTCTGCCGACGCTGCGAAAACTGCATTGGAAGCCGGTCTGAAAAGAGTGGATGTATATGTGAAAGGACCCGGATCCGGAAGAGAAAGTTCCATTCGCTCCCTGGCTAACAACGGGATCGAAGTTGTGATGATCAAAGACGTTACACCGTTGCCACACAATGGTTGTCGTCCTCCGAAGAAAAGACGCGTTTAGTATAATTTGAGTTATTGGAAATTTGAGAATTAATAAAAGAATTCCCGGATTTCTTAATACTCTGATTCACAATTTTTATAACAAGCTGGGCCGCATTTTATTTTAAGATTTTTCATAATGCGGTCCGGGAACTCAAAAATCTACTACAAACTATGGCACGTTACACAGGTCCAAAGACCAAAATCTGTCGAAAATTCGGCGAACCAATTTTAGGAAATGCAAAATGGTTAACTAAAACCAGCAACCCTCCGGGACAGCATGGTGCAACTAAAAAGCGTAAGACTCCGGGAGAGTATGCACTGCAGTTAAAAGAAAAACAAAAGGCAAAATACACTTACGGATTACTGGAGCGCCAGTTCCGTAAAACATTTGACGAAGCCGCCCGTAAAAAAGGAGTAACCGGTGAAAATCTGATCCGCCTGCTGGAATCCAGACTGGACAACACCGTTTACCGTTTGGGAATTGCGATTTCCCGTCCGGGTGCGCGTCAGCTGGTATCTCATAAACATATTACTGTTAATGGCGAAGTGGTGAATGTGCCTTCATTCCAGCTCAAACCAGGAGATCAGATCGGTCTTAAAGCTTCTTCCCAAGGTAATGCCGGTATTACCAGTGCTGCCCGTGGAAAAAACAACCGGATCAACTGGCTCGACTGGAACGAAACTGAAATGAAAGGAACTTTCATCGCATTTCCGGAAAGAGAAAGCATACCTGAAAATATCAAGGAACAGCTGATCGTGGAATTGTACAGCAAATAATCGCATTTCGCATTCACTCATTCGTTAAATCGAAAATTTAAATATGGCCATTTTAAATTTCCAGAAACCAGACAAAATCATCCTTCAGAAAGCAACTGATTTCGAAGCACAATTCGAATTCCGTCCTCTGGAGCCCGGTTACGGTGTAACCATTGGTAATGCCCTGCGCAGGGTGTTGCTCAATTCTTTGGAAGGATATGCGATCATCGGTGTAAAAATCGAAGGGGCGGACCATGAGTTCGCAACTCTGAAAGGTGTTACGGAAGATGTGGTTGAAATTATCCTGAATCTGAAACAGGTTCGTTTCAAAAAGAAAGTTGACCATGAAGTGGCTCAGGAAAAAATTACCCTCAGCCTGAAAAATAAAACAGAATTCACTGCAGCAACCATTGGGGATGCATTACCCAGTTTTGAGGTAATGAATCCGGGATTGCTCATTTGTACCATGGACGCTTCTGCACGTGTTGATATTGAAATCACCATCGGCAAGGGGCGCGGATATGTTCCGGCAGAAGATAACAAACCAAAAGATGCTATTTTTGGATACATTCCAACAGATGCCATTTTCACGCCAATCAAAAATGTGCGGTATTCCATTGAGAATACCCGTGTGGAACAGAGAACGGATTTCGAAAAACTGCTGATGGAAGTTTCAACCGATGGTACTATTCATCCGGAAGAAGCCGTTAAGCAGGCTTCGCGTATCCTGATCCAGCATTTGATGATTATCACAGACGAAAACATCACCTTCGATAATAAAGAAGAAAAGAAAGAAGACCTCGTGGACGAGCAAACCCTTCAGTTGCGTAAAGTGCTGAAGACACCGCTGGAAGACCTGGATCTTTCCGTACGGGCGTTTAACTGTCTGAAGGCAGCAAAAATCAACAGCCTGAGCGAACTGGTTACCTACGAACAGGAGGACCTGATGAAATTCCGGAATTTCGGCCAGAAATCACTGGCAGAAATTGAACAGGTGCTTCATGAGCGGGGTCTTCATTTCGGAATGGACCTTTCGAAACTGAAACTGGACGACGAATAAATATCTAAAACCGCTTTGCAATTCCTGACACGGTGCAAAGCCTAAATAAACAAAGTCATGCGTCACGGAGACAAAATCAACAATCTTGGCAGAACCGCCTCTCACCGGGCTGCGCTGCTAAGTAATCTTGCCAGCCAGCTCATTCAGCATAAAAGGATCGTTACGACCCTGGCCAAGGCAAAAGTGCTTAGAACTTATATTGAACCCCTGATTACCAAATCAAAGGAAAATACAACACATCAGCGCAGGGTGGTATTTAGTTATCTGCAGGATAAGGAAGCCGTCACTGAACTGTTTGGTACCGTTGCCGAAAAAGTAGCCGGACGTCCTGGAGGTTATACCCGCATCATTAAACTGGGCTCAAGAGCCGGGGATGCTGCAGAGACTGCCATGATTGAACTGGTGGATTTCAATGAGATCTATGGTAAAGGCAAGGGAGATGCGAAAGAAGCTGGCAAAAAAACAAGGCGCGCTGGTGGTAAAAAGAAATCAGATACTGCGGCTGCTGCCACTGAAAAACAAGCTGAAGCAAAAGAAGAAAAAGCAGGAGAATAATGGCTTTACATCATATTCAAAGCAGCCCCGGTTTTACGGAGGCTGCTTTTTTTATTTGGAGGATCCATATATCTGGAAATAAGGGAAGATGAAACATACGGACGGATTACCGGCGGGATATTGAGTAATGAATTATCAAGAAAATACTCCCAAATGCCCAAATCCCGGGAATCCCAAATCAGAAAACCTTTTCTTTGCAAAATATTTAGAAAACTATGCCTTCTACTCTAAAACCAGCTATTCTTATTCTCCAGGACGGATCGGTTCACCACGGGCAAGCATTCGGAAAAACCGGAACTACCGGGGGTGAAATCTGTTTCAATACCGGCATGACCGGATACCAGGAGGTGTTTACTGACCCCAGTTACTTTGGACAGGTCCTGATCATGAATAGTGTTCATATTGGTAATTACGGTGTAAAGGACGACGACGTGGAATCCGCAAGCGTCAAGATCCGCGGACTGATCGGTCGTAACCTGGAAGAACAGTTTTCCCGTATTCAGGCCAAGGGGTCTCTGGATGACTATTTAAAAGCGAATAATATTGTTTGTATAGAAGGGGTGGATACCCGCGCCCTGGTAACCCATGTGCGTCAAAAGGGAGCCATGAACTGCATAATTTCCTCCGAAATTTTGGACATTGACGAGCTGAAAAAACAATTACTGTCGGTTCCTGATATGGATGGACTGGAGCTGGCTTCTGCAGTTTCCACAAATACAACCTATGAGGCAGGGGACCCGGCTTCTTCCGTCCGAATTGCTGTTTTAGACTATGGCGTTAAAAAGAATATTGTTCAGTGTATGATTGACCGGGGAGCTTTCGTAAAAGTATTTCCTGCCAAAACAACGCTGAAGACCCTCAAAGAATTCAATCCTTCCGGATATTTTCTTTCCAATGGACCCGGCGATCCCGCAGCGATGGAATATGCCGTGGATACTGTAAAAGACATTCTGAAAGAAAAAAAACCATTATTTGGGATCTGCCTGGGGCATCAACTGCTGGCACTTGCCAACGGAATCCCTACTTTTAAAATGCATCATGGACATCGCGGCCTGAATCATCCTGTTATCAACCTGACTACCGGCAAGTGTGAAATTACCACCCAAAATCACGGATTCGGTGTTGACCCGGTCTCCGTTCGAAAAAGTCCTGATGTTGAAGTAACACATGTAAACCTGAATGACAACTCCATAGAAGGTATCCGGTTGAAGAACCGTCCGGTATTCTCTGTCCAATATCATCCGGAAGCCACACCTGGTCCGCACGACAGCCGTTATTTGTTCGATGAATTTATCGGGATGATAAAAAACGCTTAACGCTTAACTTTTAACACTTAACGCAGAAAGTTGCCCGGGAAGTAGTTAAAGATGTATTAAGACTTCTTTTTCAATACCAAATTTGAGATTCAAAATAGAAAAGCGTTCCTCGCTAGGCGTTAAGCGTTACGCTTAAAAACGTATTTTTGCAATCATTAAACCTCTTCCAAGTGGCATTGATCAAGAGTATTTCAGGAATCCGGGGCACGATTGGTGGAAAGCCCAATGAAAATCTTACTCCTCTGGATATTGTGCGTTTTTCGGCAGCCTACGGCACCTGGATCAAAGAAACAGTATCTCATTCAAAAAAAATAGTTATCGGTAGAGACGGCCGCATCAGCGGCGAGATGGTCCGCAATCTGGTCGTGAATACTCTTACCGGTCTGGGCCTGGACGTTCATGACCTTGGACTATCCACTACTCCGACAGTAGAAATTGCAGTAGCAGAAGAAAAAGCAGCAGGTGGTATCATAATTACCGCGAGTCACAATGCCAAGGAGTGGAATGCCCTGAAGCTTCTCAGCCACACAGGTGAATTCATCAGTGCGGAAAACGGATTGCAGATTCTCGAAAAAGTAGCCAGGGATGCCTATACTTTTGCTCCGGTTGATAAAATCGGAACGTATGCGGTAGACAATAGTTATCTGCATAAACATATTCAGGCGATAGTGGACTATCCGCTTATTGACCTTAACGCGATCCGGAGTAAACATTTTAAAGTAGTTGTTGATACAATTAATTCGACCGGTTCTTTATTTGTCCCCCCACTGCTTCGGGCCTTGGGCATTGAAAACATCCGGGTGTTGAATGAGGAAGTGAATGGAAAATTTGCTCATAACCCGGAACCGCTACCGGAAAATTTATCTGCACTAAGCGCCGAGGTGAAGAAATCCGGTGCAGACCTTGGTATCGCTGTGGATCCGGATGTAGACCGGCTTTGTTTTGTTTGTGAGGACGGGACGATGTTCGGAGAAGAATTCACCCTTGTTGCAGTGGCAGACTTTGTATTGTCCCAAAAACCCGGGAATACGGTAAGCAATATGAGCAGCACGAAGGCGCTTAAAGAAATTACCCTTAAACATGGCGGATTGTATTATCCTTCTGCCGTTGGAGAAGTAAATGTGGTGGTAAAGATGAAAGAAGTGAACGCTGTAATCGGTGGTGAGGGGAACGGAGGAATAATTGTTCCGGATCTTCACTATGGAAGAGATGCACTAATTGGCATTGGATTATTTCTGAGCGCACTTGCACGTCATAAAAACGGAATGCGTTCATTCCGGTCGAAATATCCCGATTATTTTATTTCGAAAAATAAAATTGAATTGCAGAAGGGAATTGACGTTGATAAAATATTTGATCAGATAAAAACAAAATATAAAAACCACCCGGCAAATACAGAGGATGGTCTCAAAATCGAATTTGATGAAGATTGGGTGCATCTCCGTACCTCCAATACAGAACCTATTATCCGTATCTATGCGGAGAGTAATTTTGAAACCACAGCGAATAATATCGCCAGGCGGCTGATGAAAGATATTCAGGAGTTTATTTAAACTCCGGTAAAATTTCTGTTTCTATGGATAGAATTTATTTTGACAATGCGGCTACTACTCCGCTGGATCCGGCAGTACTTGAAACCATGATGCCCTACCTGACTGAAAAATTCGGGAACCCTTCCTCCATTTATTCTTACGGCAGAGAAAGCAGGATGGCCATCGAACAGGCCAGGAAGACGGTTTCACAGCTTTTGCAGGCCCGTCCGGGTGAAATTTTTTTTACCAGCGGGGGAACAGAAAGCAGTAATGCAGCCATACGGGCAGCGGTGCAGGATCTGGGCTGTCGTCATATCATCAGTTCACCCCTGGAGCACCACGCCACACTACATACCATAAATTATTTTCAGGAAATGGGAGAGTCGGAAGTCCATTTATTAAATGTACTCCCCGATGGTCATGTAGACCTGAACCATTTGGAAAAACTACTGTCCCGGATAAGAGGCAAAGTGCTGGTAACCCTGATGCATGCAAACAATGAAACCGGAAACCTGCTGGATATAGAGAAAGCTGCCCGTATCTGTCAGCAATACCAGGCTGTTCTCCATTCGGACACCGTGCAGACACTTGGTCACTATGCTTTTGATCTCAGTAAACTTCCCATCCATTTTATTACCGGAGCGGCACATAAATTCCATGGCCCCAAAGGCGTGGGCATGCTATATATCAATGACCAGGTAAAAGTAAAACCATACATTCATGGCGGCTCCCAGGAGAGAAATATGCGGGCTGGAACGGAGAATTTGTATGGCATCGTTGGGTTTGCAAAGGCTCTGGACCTGGCCACTAAACGCCTGGAAGAAGATCGCGAATATGTTAACGGACTTCGATTGTATATGGCGAAGGCGTTAAAGGATCGGATACGGGGTGTTGAATTCAACGGGGATGCATTTGGCAGAACACTTTATACCATCTTAAGTGTGAGTTTCCCAAAAACCGAAAAAGCAGAAATGTTATTGTTCAATTTGGATATTAACCATATTTGCGCTTCAGGTGGAAGTGCCTGCACCAGCGGTGCGCAACAGGGCTCTCATGTAATCCGCGCCATTTATCCGGGATCAGACCGCACAACAGTGCGATTCTCCTTCAGCCGACATAATTTAAAATCGCAAATAGATACGGTTGTTGAAAAACTGTCAACATTGGTTTAGGTACGGGCATAAAAAAACCCAGTTTCTACGCTGGATCTTTTTATGTGTTTAGTATATAATTTTCGAAGGGGTCGAATGGATCTTGGACCAAAAACGGGCGCTTTTCAGACACAAATTTACACTCTTACACCTAAAGGATAAAACCATAAGCCTAAAACTTTTTCACACATTGTGTTTTGCCGGAATGTTAACATTTTTTTTAACCAGATGTTAATGACTTTGCACAATCACCAGCTGATTTTTAACAATCTGCCCATCGGATGTTAACCTCACCAGGTAGGTGCCTGTCGGAAGGTTCCCCGATTTTGAAACCTGAACAGTTTGTCTGCCCATCGATGATCCTAAATAGGTTTCACTAATTTTTCTTCCGGATAGATCAAAAAATTCCATTCTTGCTTCGCGCAGGTTTTTATCGGATTCAACAAAAACCATATTATTCTGAATCAGTGTTGGGTAAATTTTAGTACCCTGATTCTGGTTGGTATTGTTTATTTGAATTACCGGCGACTGATTGGTAGTTCCGTTTTTGCTGATCAGTTTTACCCGGTAATAAGAGATTCCGAGCAGGGGGTGAGCATCCGTAGTACTATACTGAAGCTGATAGTCACTTGTTGAGATTTTCATTTTTGAAGGAACACTCAACAAATCCTGAAAGGTCATGCCATCTCCACTGCGTTCAATTTCGTAGCGATCCACATCGTTTTCCATCATGGTGTTCCAACTCAGGTCTACTTCCTGCTGGTCAGTAAATATTCCTTTGAAATTAACCAAAGTGATAGGAAGAACGGCTCCCCCCGACATACTGAAGCTGACGCGGTTGCTACCTCCATTTTCGTAATACTCGAGCACCATATTATATGATCCTCCAAGAGAGGCTGTATAAGTAGTAGTATTGTATGACTGGTCACCCCATTTGTTGATTACATAAGTAGCTCCCCCATCCAGACTCAAACGGTAGCCGTCATCTCCACCAACAGTAAAAGTGTACGTGCCAGTGGGTAATATGTTTTTTAATCTGTAGCGGACACTTATTTGTTCTGTGTAAACTGAACAATCACTGGTTCCATAGTTAACATAATCCCCTCCAAAACTTTCGTCAAAATTTGGAGTGATGGCAGAACCTTCATTTACATATCCCTTATAGGAATTGAAATTCATTCCGGAATATACATAACCGATCCACTGGTTATTAGTACCGTACATGGCTGGGTTTCCACTTCCCATACAAGCCTTAACCACGTCAAAGGAGATCCGGTTATCAATAAAATTTTCAAAATATTCCAGCACCAGGTTATAAGTTCCGTTCAGGTGAACCGTATAGGCAGTAGTGGCATAAGCGTGCGTGGACCAGTCATTAATCACCCAGCTAGAACCACCATCAATACTGAACCGATATCCGTCGTCACCACCAACTGTGAAGATATAATCCGCGTCTGCAAAAGTCTTGGTTAGTTTGTATCGCACACTAAATGTATCTGTTAGTAGGGAACAGCCGTTAGTAGTATAATTCACACTGGCACCACCAAAACTTTCATCGAAACTCGAACTGGCGGCAACCCCTTCGTTTACGTAGCCCTTATACCGGTTAAAGGATGCACCTCCATAAGTATATCCGATCCAAATATTATTTGTACCATAAGTTGTTTCATCGCCCTGAGGCGTGCAGGCACCAAGGCTATAATGGCTTGTAATGAACAGGGCGACAATGAGTAAGGTGGTTTTCATAAAATTAATTACAACATATATAGCCAACCCCCATGCCATTGTCATAATAAAGTGAAAGCCAATTAGTTAAGTGAATTTTTAAGCAATCTTTTTTTCCCAGACAGGGAAAGGAAACCGGGAATTTGGAAAGGAAGTTTCCATGGGTGCATCGCAAATTAGTTTTCCTGATAAATTGATTATCAAGCCAAATCAGATAATTTCATTTTCAAATTCTCCAATTGCAACCTACCGCCGTTTCCAATCAAAGAATTTATTCAATCGATGTATTGAGGGGAGCGGTTATGATTATTATGGCCCTGGACCATGTCAGGGATTATTTTCATTATGGATCATTTACCATAAATGATCCTACCAATATTCAGACAACCACACCAGTTTTATTTTTTACCCGATGGATCACACATTTCTGTGCACCTACTTTTGTTTTTCTCGCGGGTATTTCTGCGTATATGATGCGGCAGAAGAAAACGAATAAAGAACTAAGCGGGTTCCTGATAAAAAGAGGGCTCTGGCTGGTCCTGATGGAAGTTCTTATCGTTACACTGGCCTGGACCTTTGATCCCATGTATCATATTTTTATACTGCAAGTGATTTGGGCCATTGGAATCAGCATGATTATTCTTGGATTACTCCTGTGGCTTCCCGTAAATGTTATATTGATTTTAGGGTTGCTGATTATTTGTTTTCACAATGTGCTGGACCACTGGGAAGTCATCCGGAATGGAAAAGTTAACATTCTTTGGGAATTTGCCCATCACGGACATTTTACTGTGATACCATTCCTGCCAGATCATGCCATTATCATTGTTTATCCTTTTCTGCCCTGGTCGGGCATTATGATGGTCGGTTATGGAATGGGAAGAATTTTTACAGGGAAATTCCCTTCGAAAAATAGAAAATCCACTTTGTTTTCGATAGGCCTCATTTCTTTCCTGGTATTTATTTTCCTGCGTACACTGAATATTTACGGTGATCCTTCAAAATGGTACCAGACGGGAACCCAGCTTTTCACTCTGTTGTCTTTCTTAAACCTCACAAAATACCCGCCTTCTGCCGACTACATTTTTCTTACCCTGGGAATCGCGGTGATCGTGCTTGGTCTTCTTGATGACATTCCAAAGAATTCGTTTTCTTTTCTCCGGACATTCGGGAGGGTTCCCTTTTTCTTTTACGTACTGCATTTATTTTTCATTCATGCAGTGAATGTTATTCTTTTCTTTGCGCAGGGTTTTACTGCGAAAGATATTGCCCCCCAGACAAGTCCATTTATGTTTCATCCTGATGGCATAGGATTAAACCTGATTTGCGTTTACCTTATTTGGATATGCATCATCATCATTTTATTTCCCATATGCAGGAAATATGACCGGTATAAGAGTACACATCATCAGTGGTGGCTAAGTTATTTGTAAAATCGAATCCATAACTGAAGTTCCCCCTTATTGTATCAGGCCCTTTATTTCATTGAGCTTAATAAGGGCTTCCACGGGCGTGAGCCGGTTGATATCCAGTTCATTCAGCATTCTACGAATCTGATCGAATGTTTGGGAATGGGCATCAAAGATGGATAATTGCATCTGGGGAGTCGAAATTTTCCTTATACCATCCTGCAGAGCCGAAGATTCACCACCACGGCTTTCTTCCAATTGCTTTAAAATCTGATTGGCCCGGTCTATCAGAGCATTCGGTAATCCGGCCATTTTCGCCACATGTATACCGAAACTGTGGGTTGAGCCGCCAGGGGCAAGCTTTCTTAAAAAAATAATTTTATTACCGAGTTCCCGGCTTGTAATATGATAATTTTTTATCGCCGGAAATTTATTCTCCAATTCATTAAGCTCATGGTAGTGGGTTGCAAATAATGTTTTGGGTTTAAACGAAGACTGGTGCAGGAATTCTGCTATGCTCCAGGCGATGGAAATTCCATCATAGGTCGACGTTCCTCTGCCGATTTCATCCAGAATGATCAGACTTCGCGCGGTGATATTGTTTAGTATACTTGCTGTTTCATTCATCTCCACCAGGAACGTAGATTCTCCTCCACTCACATTGTCCGAGGCACCCACCCGGGTAAAAATTTTGTCTGTGAGGGGGATTTTTGCCGACGCTGCCGGAACGAAACTTCCCATATGACTCATAAGCGTTATCAGGGCAACCTGCCGGAGCAGGGCCGACTTGCCACTCATATTCGGCCCCGTAAGAATGATAATTTGCTGGGAAGCGGGATCAAGCTCAACATCATTGGTGATATAGGTTTCGCCAGGAGGAAGATTTTTTTCTATAACCGGATGCCGGCTTTCTTTAAGCTCCAGCACCAGCTCCGCACTGATTTCAGGTCTTTTATAATCGAGACGCAGGGCTATAGATGCAAAACAAAGCAGACAATCCATCGCTGCCAGCACTGAACAATTAACCTGTATGGGAGCGATACAGTTTTGAAGGTCAAACAAAAGATTTTCATAGATTCGCAATTCGATTGCCTGAATTTTTTCCTCGGCCCCGGTTATTTTTTCCTCATATTCCTTCAGCTCAGGAGTGATATATCTTTCGGCATTGGTAAGTGTTTGTTTTCGTATCCAGTTCTCCGGTACCTTATTTTTATGGGAATTAGTGACTTCCAGATAATAGCCGAACACATTGTTAAAACTGATTTTAAGGGAACTGATACCGGTAAGCTGTGATTCCTTCTGTTGCAATTCAGCCAGATATTGTTTTCCATTGGCGGCGATATTGCGCAAGTCATCCAGTTCTGTATCAATACCGGGTCGGATCAAGTTGCCTTTGATTGCGAGTGCCGGTGGATTTTCAACGAGTACGGAAAGGATAAGATCAGCCATATTTCCGCAGGAATTCAACAAATTTGTCAGCCGGTTCAAATAGGGTTCCGGGGTGCCTGAACATCGCTCCTGAATCTGAAGTATTTCCCGGAGTCCACGGCCAAGCTGTGTTACTTCACGAGGATTTATTTTTTTTGACGGAATCCTGGACAAAATTCTTTCCATGTCCCCGCAGGCCCTTATATGGTGGACCAGATGGCCCCGAATTTCTGTTTCCCGGATAAAAAATTCAACCAGGGAATGCCTTTCCCGGATGGCAGGAATATCATTTAGTGGCATAAGCAACCACCTTTTCAGGAGCCTTGCTCCCATCGGGGATACAGTTTCATCCAGGGTTTGTAAAAGGGAGAAGGAATGATCCCCATTGGGCATAAGTTCCAGGTTACGGACGGTAAACTGATCCATCCACAAATAGTTTTCCCGGTCGAGACGCTGGATCCGGGTGATATGCTGAAGATGCGGGTGCTCGGTATCTTTCAGGTAATGCAATATGGCTCCGGCTGCGACAATGCCCAGGGGAAGGGACTCTATTCCAAAGCCTTTCAAAGAATGCGTCTGAAAATGTCTAAGCAGGTTTTCGCGGGCATATGCCTCATCAAAAACCCAGCTTTCCAAAGAATAGGTATAAAAACGGTCGGCATATTTTTCCCTGAATGATTTTTGATGATTTCTTTGAAAAATTACTTCTGCCGGCTTCAAAGTTTGAAGTAACTGATCGATATAATCGGCAGGCCCTTCGGTAGTGAAAAATTCACCGGTTGAAATGTCCAGAAAAGCAATCCCCAATTGTGGATCACCAAAATGAATGGCAGCCAAAAAATTGTTACTGCGGTTTTCCAATAGCTTGTCCTGCGTGGCAGTTCCGGCGGTAACCATTTCCGTAACACCACGTTTTACTATGCCTTTGGCAAGTTTGGGATCTTCCAGCTGATCACAGATAGCTACCCGGAAGCCCCCTTTAACCAGCTTATGTAAATAGGTATCCAGGGCATGATGCGGGAAGCCGGCGAGTTCGCTGGAGGTAGCTGATCCGTTATTTCTTTTGGTAAGGGTAATGCCCAATATCCGGGAGGCATGGATGGCATCCTCCCCGAAGGTTTCATAAAAATCTCCGACACGAAACAACAAGATAGCATCCGGATATTTTTGTTTTATCGCCCGGTGTTGCTGCATCAGTGGAGTGTCAGTGGATTGTTTCGACATGGAGTGAACCCGGTTCTGTCATTCATCATTTTTTAGGGCCGGGTGTGGCAAATGTAAGTAAATGTGCAGATCTGAACAGGTGCAAATCTGTGTCGGAAAATGCTAAATCACGGTGGTTTTTCAGCTGTAACCCGGTAAAACCTAAGGGGAATTTTCCTGGACACCCGGCAGGCCGGGTTTTTTAGCTTAGCCATAATCTTATCTTTGTGGTATGCGAAAACTTCGGATGGATGAACTTCCGCGCAAGAACAGGACCGAATTTCAGGAGGCCATGAAACTGCCAGTAGTCCTGCTGATGGAAAATATCCGGAGCATGCATAATGTGGGAAGTGTTTTTCGTACCGCGGACGCTTTTTTGGCAGAAGCGATTTATCTCTGTGGATATACGCCGAGACCCCCGCACCGGGATATCCATAAAACGGCGCTCGGTGCCACCGATACAGTAAGATGGATATATTCTGACTCGTCCGTTGAAGCCGTACTGTCGTTAAAATCGGAAGGTTACCGGATCGTTGGGGTAGAGCAGGTTGCAGGCAGTATTCCTTTGCAGGAATACCAGGTGGCACCGGATGAAAAAACAGTGCTGATATTTGGAAATGAAGTGGACGGGGTAAGTGAAGAGGTGCTGAAATATTGTGATGATTGTATTGAAATACCTCAGTTCGGAATGAAACATTCCCTGAATGTATCCGTTGCTGCCGGTATGGTACTCTGGGAACTTGTCAGATCTGTTATTTAATTTTTATTCATTCAAAATATTCCATGTCTCATTTCAAAAATTATCTTAGTCTCGTAAAGTTTTCACACACTCTTTTTGCTTTGCCTTTTGCGATGATCGGTTTTTTTCTGGGCATTTTTGCACAGCAGGCTAAAGATGCGGGGCACCGGCACGGACTCTCAGAATCCGGGTTACGGTTTTTTCTGGTACTGGTGTGTATGATAACTGCACGAAGTGCGGCGATGGCATTTAACCGGTACCTGGACCGTCATTTTGATGCGCGCAATCCAAGAACAGCTATCCGTGAAATACCTCGCGGGATAATCGCTCCCCATAGCGCTTTGCGTTTTGTAATCATCTGTTCTGTAATTTTTATTACTACATGCTGGTTCATCAATCCCTTATGTTTTTTCCTTTCACCGATTGCTTTGTTTACTATTTTATTTTATAGTTATACCAAGCGGTTTACAGCGCTTTGTCATCTCGTATTGGGTATCGGTTTATCCCTGGCGCCTATTGGCGCATTCCTGGCTGTAACAGGTCGTTTTGAATTACTCCCTTTATTATTTTCCGGAGCGGTAATTTGCTGGGTAAGTGGATTTGATATCATTTATTCCATGCAGGATATTGATTTTGACAAATCAGAAAATCTGATTTCCATTCCTACGACTATTGGTAAAAAGGGATCGCTGAATATTTCCATTTTTTTGCATATGCTGAGCACTATTTTTGTAGTCAGCGCCGGATTTGTCGGGGAATTCGGTGGGTGGTACTGGATCGGTATATTTCTGTTTGTCGGTATGCTGGTATATCAGCATATGATCGTAAAACCAAACGATCTAAGCCGGGTAAATCTGGCTTTTATGACAGCCAATGGTATTGCCAGTGTAGTATTTGCCCTTTTTGTTATTGCAGATATTTTTATCACCCATAAGCGCTAATTGGTCATGGCGAGGATAATGGCGATAGATTATGGACAGAAAAGAACCGGTATTGCCGTTACGGATCCTTTACAGATCATTGCTTCGGCCCTGACCACCATTGAATCTGCGCGCATATTCACATTTTTGGAAGAATACCTGAAAAGAGAAAAAGTTGCCATGATACTCATTGGGGATCCGCGTAATCTGGATGATAGTCCGACGGATCTCACGCCAGACGTGCAGCGTATCATTGGCATTATGCAAGGGAAATTTCCGGAGATTCCCGTACAGGCCATAGATGAAAGATTTAGTTCGGTTATGGCATCCCGTGCTATGATTGAAATGGGAATGAAAAAAAAGCAACGGCGGGAAAAAGGCGTCGTGGATCAGATCGCTGCAACGATGATGCTTCAGGAATATCTCTCGAAGCTTAACGCATAACCCCCAACGATTGATGTTTAACGACTGATGGTCCTAGTAATCTAAATGAAATGCCCGGTCTTTGGACTTCAGTCTTAACCATGTAATTTTGCACCATGATACTACCGATTGTCGCCTACGGGGCGCAGGTTTTAAGGGTGAAGGGAACAGAAATCGACGAAGATTACCCTGAATTGGAACAATTGATTGACGATATGTGGGAAACCATGTACGAAAGCAGCGGTGTGGGGCTCGCCGCTCCCCAGATAAACCGGCCCATCCGTTTATTTATTGTTGATAGCACACAAATTTTTGCAAACCAGGATGAGGATGAGGTCGGAAAATATCCTGATGAGCCCGGCGTAAAGGAAGTTTTTATCAATGCGCGGATTCTGAATCTGAATGGCGAACCCTGGCCCTATACGGAAGGATGCCTGAGCATTCCCAAAATAAGGGAGGAGATATTACGCAACGAAGAAGTAACACTCCAATATGAAGATGCCCGGTTTCAGCCACATACAAAAACCTTTAATGGAATTACAGCGCGGGTAATCCTGCACGAATACGACCATATTGAAGGAAAATTGTTTATAGACTACCTAAAACCCCTGAAAAGAAAATTACTTAAGGGGAAATTAAACGACATCTCCAAAGGTAAAATCAATGTGGATTACAAAATGATATTTACGGGCTGAAAATATATGGATTATCGGCATAATGGCTTCAGCTCTTCGTATCTATTTTAATGGGCAAACTCTCTTGGATTAAAACGTTATGCTTTAAGAGTTATGCCTTAAGTTTATGGGTATAAGAACGCCATTTTTCCAATACCAGCTGCATATCCTCCGGCAAATCACTTTCGAATAACATATCATTTCGGGTTGACGGATGAATGAAACCAAGCGTCTTGGCATGAAGCGCCTGTCTGCTGCAGATAGAAAAACAATTCTCAACAAATTGTTTGTATTTATTAAAGATAGTTCCCTTTACTATTTTATCTCCGCCATATGTTTCATCATTGAATAGGGGATGACCGAGGGATTTCATGTGCACACGTATCTGATGGGTGCGACCGGTTTCCAGTGTGCATTTTACCAGAGTAACATATCCAAATCGTTCCAATACTTCATAATGCGTAATGGCTTCTTTGCCATAATCTCCTTCGGGATAAGCTTCAAATAGTTTTCGAAAGCGCTGATGACGACCAACATGGGCAACGATTGTTCCCTTGTCTTCTTTCAGATCACCCCATACCAGAGCCTGGTATTCCCGTTTAATGGAATGGTCGAAGAATTGTTTCGCCAGACTGGCTACAGCAGCGCTTGTTTTCGCCAACACCAGCAATCCGCTTGTGTTTTTATCAATCCGGTGAACCAGGCCGAAACGGGGTAATGTATCTTCCGAGATTTTTTTATTATTTTCCTGGAGGTAATAAGCTACACCGTTAATTAAGGTGCCGGAATAATTACCTGATGCAGGATGAACCACAAGACCAGGAGGTTTATTGATTATTAGTATTTCTTCATCTTCATAAAAAATATTCAGAGGCATTTTTTCCGGAAGGATTTCCTCACCTACCGCCTGTTTATCTGAAAAACATACAATATTATCACCAGGACGTATTTTATAATTGGCCGAAGTAATTTTGTTGTTTACCAGCACCCGGCCGCCATCGATGGCCTGCTGCACTTTGTTTCGGGAAATATTTTCAATTCTGGCCGTGAGAAATTTATCCAATCGCATGGCTTCCTGCCCATTACTCACTACCAGGTTCATACGTTCGTAAAGGATCTCGGAAAATTCGGAACCTTCTTCTTCCTGCGTAACTTGCGAGGACTCTGTCAGATCGTTTTCCTGATCAAGGCTGATTTTGCTTTTCGGATCCGTTTCCCCGGATCTCTGTGATGGACTGGGCATTGTGTAAATTTACAATATTGGAAGTAAAGCGGCGATGCCCAGGCTCCTGTCCCAACTCAGGCTTTCAGCTTAAAACCTTAATTTTGTGAAATGCAAAAGCAGCCTGTTTATTTTAAGGATCTTGGTGTGATGGGATATACAGAAGCCTGGGAATACCAGGAGCAGCTGCTCAGGCAAAATGTGGATATCAAAACCCGCTATTATGCCGCTAAAGACAAACGCAGAAATTCAACTACTAATTACCTGCTTTTTGTTGAACATCCGCCGGTGTATACCCTTGGGAAAACCGGCCACGAAGAAAATATTTTACTGGCCGAACATGAA
This sequence comes from uncultured Bacteroidota bacterium, assembly GCA_963766585.1. Taxonomy (GTDB): domain Bacteria; phylum Bacteroidota; class Bacteroidia; order Chitinophagales; family Chitinophagaceae; genus Puia. Next base: position 1,065,515 of record CAVYAV010000003.1, on the reverse strand, counting down.
TTGGAGGAACGCGGAATAGACTTTATAAAGACCAACCGCGGGGGAGATATAACTTTTCACGGTCCTCAACAGATTGTAGGGTATCCTATCCTTGATCTGGAAAAATTCGGAACGGATATCGGGAAATACCTGCGGAACCTCGAAGAAATTATCATTCGCACGCTTGCTGATTTTGGTATTCAGGGAGGTCGTTCAAATGGAGAAACTGGAGTATGGCTGGAGGCAGGCACGGTGGGTAAGGAGAGAAAAATAGCTGCATTTGGTGTCCGTTGCAGCCGGTGGATTACCATGCATGGGTTCGCATTCAATGTAAACACTGATCTTACATATTTCGACGGCATTATACCTTGTGGTATTAAGAACAAACAGGTTACTTCCCTGGCTCGCGAGTTAGGCCGTGATATTAACCTTTCTGAGGTAAAGGCAAAAATAAAGACTCATTTTGAAGAAGTATTTGAAGCCGAGCTCCTGGTATTTTTGGAGGATCCGGTAAAATTATAGTTTGGTTATGCAAACCAGGCCATTCCTGCCGAATATCAAACCTTCTGATCTTCTATTCCCTACTATTCTTTTGGAATCAGAAACTTATTTTTCTCCTTTAGCTTCCCATCCTCATAAAGTTCGAAACGAAACCAGCCGGAGTGACCGAAATTGGTCTTATCAATAATCAGCTCTGCATCCCTGATATCCTTTACATCCAGCACCTGTGTGCCATCCATTTCAAAAAACGAAACAAAATATTTTTTGCGCTGGAAGTCTGGCAGGGCAATCTTCACATTTCCATCCTTGGACGTAAATACATAAGCGGAAATTTTATAAACCTCCTTTGGTTCCCTGAATACTTCGATGTAGGGTTTTATCTGAAGGGTATCGGCATTTACAAAATAAAGAGTGTCTTTGGTTTGCTTTACCAGCGAATCGCTGAATCGCCGAACCTGATTTCCTGGCAGTAATAAGATTACAGAGTCCCTTCGCTTTACAAAAAGAATTTTATCGACTTCAATGGTAGTTCCTTTTATTTTTCCGGGGTTATTTACGGACGGCCGTTTAATAGCCGTGCTTTCCATCATATAATAAATTCTGGAATTGTCGATTTTAGGAAGGATGAGATATTGTTCTTCTTCCGCGGGTTTTTCGGCTTTAAGTTCGGGCGTTTCGACAGGGCGGATTTCCTCCTTTTGTGCTACAGGATTGGCTTTGGAAATAACAAAGGGTTGCTTTTCTTTCTGGACGGGTTTTACAACAGATTTGGCTGGTTCTGCCGCTTCCCGGGAAGCACGCCTCGATTTTGTAAACAGATATTTACTGTTCGGGAATAAAATAAATATCCGGTAATACATTTTTGATCCGTTGGCTTTTCCATCAACAAAACCGTTTTCAGGAATTCGTGGATCCGGAACCGTTAAAAACGTAACGAAATTATGAAGACTATCAGTTGACCGTTGTATGCTGATCTGGTTGATCTCAGGATATCCGTTGCGCCAGCTAATCAGCACTTTTCCGTTGGATTGGAGTGAAGCCGAAAACCCAGGAAGCATTTCCTGTGCGTTTGCATTGGGCAGGATAAAATGACATAGTAAAATCAGTGCAAAAAGAAGGCGCATGGCACGAACTTGTCTTTAATCTTGGATCGGGGCAAAGATAAGGTATGCCCACTTTTCGGCCGATTAAAACTGGAGCAGGCCCGGTGTTAAGGAACAATTGCCCTTTAGTCCACCGGTATGGAGAACCAGGATCCTGCTACCTGGCGGAAATGCATTAATTCCAGCCATCCGGGCTACAGAGTAAAAAAGCTTGCCGGTATAAACGAAGTCAGTCGGAATTCCGGAAGATGCATAGGTTTGATTCATAAAATTGATCAGTTCCCTTGTGAATTTTGCATAACCGCCAAAATGATCTTCATGGACAATCCGCACATTGTCGAGATTCCGGGGCAAGGTTATCCATTCAGGCGACAATGGTTCCAGATGTCTTGTTCCCTTAAGTACAGACACACCAATTTTTTTTTGACTAACTGAAGTGCTGTTAATGATACCTGCCAGTGTGGTGCCCGTTCCAACGGCACAACAAATGTGAGTATATTTTTCGATCGGGAAGCCGCTAAGAATTTCTTCTGCTCCCCATACGCCTTCGGGGCCAGCACCTCCTTCCGGAATCAGCAGAGAATGTTCTTCATATTCTTTAAATTCAGATAAGAGGTATAATCTTTTTTGCCTGTCATATTCTGCTCTTGACAGAAACCTTAGTTCCATGCCGAATTGTTTCAGGGTAACCAATATCCGGGATAAAAGATCGGGTTCTTCTCCTCTGATCAGACCTACAGAGGCAAAGCCGTATATGCGGGCTGCAGCAGCCAGTGCCAGCAGATGATTCGAATAAGCACCCCCAAAACTGATCAGTTTATTCTTTTGCGTTAGTACGGCCCGATCCAGGTAATATTTTAATTTAAACCATTTATTGCCTGATATTTCCGGGTGAATTTTATCAAGCCTCAGAACATCGGTCTTCAAATTATGTTTTTGGAAAGAAACATGATCCCAGGAATCCAGGCTGATATTTTTTATTGATGGAACGATAGTTGGCACGATAATTCTTGTTTGGTTCTCTCTTAATTATTTAAATTCGCCTCGCATTAAAATTACGGTAATGAAACCAACCTTATGTATCCTTGCGGCCGGTATGGCATCGCGGTATGGAAGTATGAAACAGGTCCAGTCTTTCGGCCCTTCCGCTGAAACTATTATGGACTATTCCATTTATGATGCAATCCAAAGCGGATTCAAGAAGATCGTTTTTATCATCCGTAAAGATTTCGCCCTGGATTTTAAAAATATTTTCGAACCCAAATGGGGTAAAAAGGTTGAAACGGTTTATGTATACCAGGAAATGGAATCTTACCTGGACGGATATCCATTACCTGCAGACCGGACCAAACCCTGGGGAACCGCTCACGCAGTTCTTTGCGCGAAACCGGCCATCCGGGACCCATTTGCCGTTATTAATGCGGATGATTTTTATGGAAGGGACGCTTTTGAAAAAGCTTACCAGTTTCTGACGACTGACTGCAATCCATCCACCTACAGTATCATCGGATATGACCTGTCGAAGACACTTTCAGAGAACGGGTCGGTAAGCCGGGGAGTATGTGAAGTCGATGAAAACCATAACCTGGCCTCCATTCATGAAAGAACGAAAATATACCGTAATGAAAAAGGGGAAATTACATACGAAGAAGATGGTAAAATATTTACTGTATCTGATACTTCAAAGGTATCCATGAATTTCTGGTGTTTTGATCCGGCCGTTTTCCCTTTTATAGAAAAAATATTCAGAGAATTCCTTGAGCAGCACGGAAAGGAATCAAAATCCGAGTTTTTTATTCCGATTATCGGGGATCGATTCATTCATGAAGGGAAAGGAAAGATAAAAATCATACCTACTGACTCCAGTTGGTTTGGGGTTACCTATAAGGAAGACGCGCCGGGTGTGCAAGAAAGTATAAATAAGCTGGTGGCCTCTGGGGAATACCCGAATAAACTTTATTAGTAATTAATATTTGTATCAATAACTTTTTACCAGGTAAATAAATTCCTGAATCTTCTTAATCTGCTGTACACGTTCCATGTTCCTGACGGCTGAATTCGCAGATACATGAATGGTTGCCATGCTGGTGTCGGCCTTCATTTCTTCCAATGCTGTAAATATACTTTTCGAACGAAGAGCAAAAACCTCACCCTGTGCCTGTGACTGGCGGTTGCTTAGTACCCCGATCACTTCCCCGTTTTTATCAATCACGGGACCACCGCTGTTTCCCGGATTCGCCGCAATAGCAATCTGGCATGCAAGGGTGTCTCCACGATAACCGGTCTTTGCACTGAGGTATCCTTCCCCGTATACGATTTCATCCCTTGGATAACCGAGGGTAAAAATGGCTTCTCCCAATTCTATATTGCCTTTGCTGATGGCATAAGGTAATGTCGGGGCAACTTTATAGTCACTATCCACGATTTTCAAAAATGCGAGGTCCGCATTCGGACTGATGTAAACAATCCGGGCATTAAAATCATGTCCTTTGCTATTTTGAACAATTACCACAGTGGAATTACCGATCACATGGGCATTGGTAACGATATATCCCTTGGGGTCAATCATAAATCCGGTTCCACCGAGCTTGAAATCAACTACAACTGGTTTAACCTGAGTTGTCTTATTGAGTTTATCATTGATAGTTTTTTGGCCCTGTACCAGCATGGTGATCTTTCTGTCCAGGTTTTCCAGGCGCGTATTCGGTGTTCTTGGTGCGTAGTAAGAAGTAAGACTGCTAATTGAAAGCGCTGTGATTCCTGCAATGGAGGCGGCCACGGCAATTACTTTCCGATACTTCAGCCAAAGGCGGACCACCCTAGTTTCTTTACTTTGCTTAATCTGGCCCGTTTCGAAAAGTTCATTATGCACATCCTGCAAAGTGGATTTTACATTTTTCCGGTCACCGTATTTTTCCATCAGGTGTAAAAACACTGTATGTTCAACCACCATCTGATCAATTCCCGGATTAGACTTTCTGAGCTCTTCAAAAAATTTACGTTCCTCCGGAAGCATTTCGCCGCGGATGTACCTTTCAATTGATTCCAAAACCAGCCGCTCGTCCATTTCTTTCTTTTATAAATTGTTATAGTGAGTTATTGTAATGGCCAAAGAATATTTTTTTCAACCGCATCAGGCATTTATACTTCTGATTTTTTGCGTTGTCTGCATTTGTGTATCCAAACTCCTTCGCGATTTCTGACATATTCTTCTTCCGGAGATAATAACTTTCCAGGAGTTCCTTACAGGGTTCGCCCAAATTCACCAACGCTCGTTCCATCAGTTCAAAGTCCTCCGTACGGTGTTCGTATATTTCTATGTCTTCCTCCGTTGCTATTGTTTCCGGCGCATTGGCCAGGTCCCCGGAGAAACGTTGCTGTCGGGCTAGTTTCTTAAGCCATAAACGCCTGCATACCGCATATATATATGTTTTTAGCTGAGCATGCAATTCAAAACTTCCCGACTTCGCCTTTTCGTATAAAACAATGATGGCCTCTTGAAATATATCCCGCGCATCGTCTGATGTACCACTATTGTTGATGACTAACGTCTGGACCATACTATAATGAACTCGATAAATGGTCTCAATAGCATTTCGGTCATTCGCTGCCAATCCCTTCAAAAGCCCCTGCTCATTGCTGTCGGTTGTCACCAGTCGTTATTTAATACTGAAAGTAAAGAATCGTAACCCAATTGAAAATGGAAAATCAAAGAAATGCAGTGATTCCTGAAGCAGATAATTTTTTTTTACTTCTTTAGCTTTTATAACACAATTATAATCAAATAGTTAGCTGGACCATAAGAAATTATATGTGTTTTTTTAAGTCGGAGAGGTTACTTTTTCCCGATCTGGGTATTAACATGAAATCATTCACAAACAAACACGTAACAATGAAAAAACTATTTGTCGTTTTAGCAATCGGTTCTTTTGCAGCTTGTAATGGTGCTGCCAGCACAGAAGCTAAGGTAGATTCTACAGCAACTGCTGCTAAAGATAGCGTTACTGCTATTGCTGATTCAGCTAAGACTGCTATTGATTCAACTGCTAAAGCAGCTGTTGATACCCTGAAAGCAAAGGCTGATTCAACTAAGAAATAATTATTTTCCTAGAAACAATCGTTCGAGGAAGGCCATCTCTTTTTAAGGTCTCGTTATCCGGGACCTTAAAAAGAGATGGCTATTTCTTTTATTTCACTTTCCGATTTTCTTTTGGAGGTTTTGATCAATAGCATCCAGGAAATCTTCCGTGTGCAGATAATCTTTCCCTGCGGTTACTTTATTTCCGTGCAGACAAACCGCCAGGTCTTTAGTCATTTTCCCGCTCTCCACCGTTTCAATACATACCTTTTCCAGGTTTTCACAAAACTGAATCAGGGGTTGGTTCCCGTCCAGTTTGCCTCTGAATGCCAGTCCCCGGGTCCATGCGAAAATGGAAGCAATGGGGTTGGTAGAAGTAGGTTTACCGGCCTGATGGTCGCGGTAATGACGGGTAACCGTACCGTGGGCTGCTTCGGCTTCCATAATTTTTCCATCCGGAGTAATTAATACGGAAGTCATCAGACCCAGTGATCCGAAACCCTGTGCTACGGTATCACTCTGCACATCGCCGTCATAATTTTTACATGCCCACACGAAATTGCCGTTCCATTTTAGAGCACTGGCTACCATATCATCAATCAGCCGGTGTTCATATGTGATGTTGGCTTCCTTATATTTTTGTTTGAATTCCTGTTGATAAATTTCCTCAAATATATCTTTAAAGCGGCCATCGTATTTTTTGAGGATGGTATTTTTGGTAGATAGATATAAGGGCCATTTTTTACTCAGGGCCATATTGAAACAGCTTCGGGCAAATCCCTTTATACTCTCATCGGTATTGTACATGGCCAGGGCTACACCGTCTCCTTTAAAATCGTATACTTCAAACTTTTGCGCCGGACTTCCATCGTCAGGGGTAAATGTCAGCGTCAATTTCCCTTTCCCTTTAATCACGGTGTCGGTTGCACGATACTGATCCCCGAAAGCATGTCTGCCTACAATGATGGGAGCAGTCCAGTTTGTAACCAGCCTTGGAATATTATTAATAACAATGGGTTCCCGGAAAACAGTCCCGTCCAAAATATTCCGGATGGTTCCGTTGGGGCTTTTCCACATTTGTTTCAAATGAAATTCTTCTACCCGGGCCTCGTCTGGTGTAATGGTAGCACATTTTATCCCAACGCCTACTTTACGAATGGCATTGGCTGCGTCAATGGTAACCTGGTCCTGAGTCTTATCCCTCGACTCTATTCCAAGATCAAAATACTGGATGTCCAGATCGAGGTAAGGCAGGATCAACTTGTCTTTAATAAACTTCCAAATAATCCTTGTCATTTCATCACCGTCCAGTTCAACGACAGGATTTGTAACTTTAATCTTATTAGCCATGGAAATAAATTTTTTATGGAAAAGACAACAAACCTACGGAAAATGTACAAATGTGCAATTGCACAGGTATCCAATTCTGCGGAAGCAGCTGCCTGTAAAAATGAAGCGTAACCGGCCTTACCCATCATCCTCCCTTAAACGCTTATCGGTAATTTAGTATGCGAGTCTTTATGTCTGCCCATTTGTTTGTACCTTCCATGTCCAAACTTTATTTCATGGAATTAATTGATATCGTAAAAGGTTACATATCAAATTTCGTTTCACTGAGCGAAGAGGAGTTTACCTACCTGTCCAGTTTGTTTACAATGCGCAATTTTGAAAAAAGGCAGAAGCTGGTTGAAGAGGGAGAAGTTGAGAGGTATCTGAATTTTATTTTACAGGGTCTAGCACGCAAATTCTTTGTGCGTAAAAACGAAGAGATGGTCATGCAATTTTCCCGCGAAAATGAAATCATCTGTTGTTACGATTCATTTACATCAGGAGAACCCTCTAATTTTTCGGTAGAGGCACTGGAGCCCATGGTAGTTGTTTCCATTACACTTGAAAACATTGAGAAACTTTATGATTTTAGCCCGAAGATGGAAAGGCTGGGGCGACTGATCGCCACGCAGGAATACCTTAAAAAAGAGAGTTTTGAATACAATCGGGCGCGTTTGAGTTCCCAGGAAAGATTTATTAATTTTATCCGAAACAATGGATACCTTCTTCAGCGCGTTCCCCAGAAATATCTGGCCTCTTATCTCAATATGAAACCGGAAACCTTCAGCCGGTTAAAGCACTTGATGAAAAGACCATCATAAATTAACGATCAGAACGGGAATTTTTAATTCATGCCTGACGGTATTTACAGTTTCTCCGTAGATGAAATCTTTTAATCCGGTATGGCCATGGGCGCCAATTACGAGTATTTCTGCTTCTTCTTCGTTTACAATGCGAACAATTTCTTTTGTACGGTTTATATAGCCGAGACGTGTTATTGCTTTGTAATTATTTTTTTCGAGCGTCACCTGGTAACTATTGAGCCTTTCCTGATCTGTTCTTGTTTCCAGGTCGTCACTTTGTTTGCCAAGCATACGGGCTGAAGCACTTTCCACCACATGGATCAGAATATAATTACTATCCGGACCGCCCTGTCCGACCGCGAAAGCAAGTAGTTTCTCATCTTTCGGGCTGAAGTCAAGGGCTACAGCAATATTCCTGAATTTGGGAATCTCCAGTCTGGCCGGTATAATACCCTGTCCGTGCAATGTAATATCTTTTACTTCCGGTTTGCTTAACCAGGGATGAATCAAGATATAAAGTAAAAGGACGAGCGCACCGAACAGCAGTAAAATGGAAATTATTTTCCAGATTCCGTAGCCAGGTAAATGAAGAAAGTGCTGACCTTCTTCCAAAACCAGTTTCAGATTCAGATAAAGCAGGAGTGCTGCAATCGTCCAGGCGAGAAAACGGGTGAGGGCCTTGATTCTGAAAATGCCCATCTTTTTTTTATCACTCACAAAATGGATCAGGGGAATCACGGCGAATCCAAGCTGAAGGCTGAGAATTACCTGGCTGAAAACAAGGAGCTGATCCACCCGGCTTTCACCTGAAATTCCAATCACGATTACTGCCGGAACTATCGCGATCAGGCGGGTGATCAGCCGCCTTAATAAGGGATTTATCCTAAGGCGGAGATGACCCTCCATTACAATCTGCCCGGCCAGGGTTCCGGTAATAGTGGAGCTTTGACCGGCGGCAATAAGGGCGACCGCGAAAAGGACAGAAGCGACTTTATTGCCCAGCAACGGAGAGAGTAGTTTATGTGCCTCGGTTATGGAGGCCACTTCTGTTCGGCCGGACTTGAAAAAAACAGCTCCTGCCAGGATCAGGATAGCTGCATTAACAAAAAAAGCAAGGTTCAGTGCTATAGTAGAATCCAGCAGATTCAGTTTCAAGGCCTGGTTTATATACTTATCCTCACGCTTTATTTTTCTGGTTTGAACCAGGGCGGAATGCAGATAAAGATTATGGGGCATTACAGTTGCTCCAATAATCCCGATAGCAACATACAATGCTGCCGAGCCGGGAAGGGAGGGTACCAGACCCCGGCCGATTTCCAACACATCCGGTTTGGCCAGGAAAATTTCAATAAAAAAGGAAATTCCTACAATTGCAATAAGACTCAATATAAAAACTTCCATTCTCCGCATACCCAGTCGTTGCAGAAAGAGCAGGAGGAAGGTATCCAGGGCGGTTATAGCGACTCCGTAAATCAGAGGCAGACCAGTAAGCAGTTGAATCCCGATAGCCATTCCCAGCACTTCGGCCAGATCGCAGGCGGTAATGGCAATTTCTGCCAGGATATATAGAAAGAAATTGACCAATCTTGGATAAGCTTCCCGGTTGGCCTGAGCGAGGTCCCTGCCACGGACAATACCCAGCCTGGCGGATAGTCCCTGTAGCAAAAGGGCCATTAAATTACTCATAAGGAGTACCCATAACAGACGATACCCATATTGGCTGCCTCCAGCAATATCGGTAGCCCAGTTCCCCGGATCCATGTATCCTACACTAACCAGATAAGCCGGGCCGAAAAAGGAAAAAAGCTGCTTCCAGCGGGGGCCAGTATGGTTTACTTCGATGGTTCCGTGAACATCACTCAGAGAAAGATCTTTGTATTGAGGTAGCTTCATCGTTCAGAACAGGTGTTTGTAACCCGGGGATACCCGGTTTCGACAAATCTAAAATTTGTTCCCATAATTGCAGGGAAAATAATAGACGGCGGGATAATTGATGATTCTTTACTTTTGGATTTTAATCAGGTTGCATGCGGTTAATGAAGTTTCTGTTCCTTTTTGTCAGTTTGACTGTTTTTACACATTGCCGGCAAAAAAGTGGCAGCAACGGCGAAGGTCAGGTAAAAATTGAACCGGAAGATTTTCTGGCCATGTTCCATCCGTTCAGCCTGCCATTGAATTTTCAGGACAGCATATTATCTAGAAAATCCACTGATTCATCCTTGTCTGCTGTAATACTGGAACAGTTTGTCCCGGATTCACTGATCCAAAGACATTTTGGGAAGAATTTGAAACCGAGACTTTTAGCCTCCGGAAAACTGGTGGTAAAAAATGCGGAGACCTATCTTTTCATCAAGGCACTTACAGCTTCCCGAAAGATGTTGTTTGTTGTTTGCCTGGATAAGGACGGAAAATTCAAGACCGGCATGCCCCTGCTGATTCGCGAACAGGAGTCTGAAATTCGTTATGCTTCTTCCATTGATCCCAAATATGCGATATCGATAAGTCGCTTTCAAAAAGATGCCGGTGGTAAAACATTTTTTGTACGTAGCGTGTACGTGTATAATGCCGAAGGAGTCTTTACTCTGATCATGACAGAATCGAATGAAGGAAAACCTAGGATTGCCCAGATTTACAACCCGATTGATACACTGTCCCATAAACATAAATTCACCGGTGACTATTCCCAAGACAAACGGAATTTTATTTCTTTCAGGGATGGAAAAAATAATGGATTGATTCGTTTTTTTGTTCACTTTGAAAAGGACAATGGGAATTGTAAAGGCGAATTAAAGGGTGAAGCCCGTTTTGTTAGTTCCAGTGTTGCCCGCTATATTGCGAGTGGAGATCCCTGTTCTGTTGAGTTTTTATTTAGTGAAAAAAATGTACGGATGAAGGAACTGGAAGGATGTGGCAGTCACCGGGATATTAAATGCTATTTCGAAGGTCTTTTTCCAAAACATAAGGAAAGTAATTCGAAACCTTCCAAAACTAAACACGACAAAAAAATAAAATAAATCAAAACCGTATCCGTTTATTTATTCAATTATGAATTTTACCAAATTTGAAGTTCCATACGTTGTAGATCCCCGCTTTTCGAAGAAAGTTGCCTATTTCTCCATGGAGTTTGCCGTTCACCAGCCCCTAAAAATTTATAGCGGTGGGCTTGGGTTTCTTGCCGGATCACATGTGCGCAGTGCATATGAACTAAGGCAGAATTCAATTTTTGTCGGAATCTTATGGAAGTATGGTTACTATGATCAGGCCCGAAACCAGGATCAGAGTCTGCAGGTAACCTGGGTAGAAAAACAGTATCCTTTTTTGAAGGATACCGGTATTAAATTTCAGATCAATATTCATGATCATCCGGTTTGGGTAAAAGCTTTTTACTTGTCACCCGAAATTTTTAACGGTGCGCCCTTGTTTCTTTTGAGCACCGACCTGCCGGAAAATGATTATGTGTCCCAAACGATCAGCCATCGGTTATATGATGCAAACCTGGCGACCAAAGTTGCACAGTTCATCCTGTTGGGCGTAGGGGGTGCTAAACTGGTTGACCAGCTGAACTTTGAACCGGAACTATATCACTTAAATGAAGCACATGGCATCAGTGCTGCTTTTTATTTGTATCAGAAATATAACAAGGATATTATAGAAGTAAGAAAAAGATTGGTTTTCACGACCCATACACCTGAAGAAGCGGGTAATGAAAAGCACGATATGAAGCTTTGCTTCGATATGAGTTATTTCTGTGGTTTATCCATTGAAGAAGCAGCAGCATTAACGGGTATGGAAGATCATTTGTTCAATCACTCCCTGGCCGCTCTCCGGTTTGCTCATTTGGCCAATGGCGTTTCGCGATTACATGGGGAGGTATCAAATATCCTGTGGAGTAAATACAAAGGTATCTGCCCGATTATTTATATTACCAATGCCCAGAACTGGACCTATTGGGCCGATAAACAATTGTATAAAAAACTGGAAGAGGGAGATAATTTCTGGTGGGATGACCGCAAACGGTTTTTGAAGAAGCGGGCATTTGAAATTGTAGCTGATCAGACGGGCCGGTTATTTAATCCCGATGTTTTCACCATCGTCTGGGCCAGGCGGTTTGCCGGATATAAAAGAGCTGATCTGATTGCAAGGGATAAAAAAAGATTCAATGAATTGCTCAGTAATACAAAATACCCGGTTCAACTCATCTGGGCAGGGAAACCCTATCCAATGGACTATCCGGCCATTAACGATTTTAATTACCTCGTTCAGCTGAGTAAAGAGTATCCACAGGTAGCGGTGCTTACCGGGTATGAACTCGGACTATCCAAACGATTGAAGCAGGCTGCGGATTGCTGGCTGAATAACCCCCGCGTTCCAAGAGAAGCGTCCGGAACCAGCGGTATGACAGCTGCAATGAACGGTGCCATGAATTTTTCCAACAATGACGGATGGATTCCTGAATTTATTAACCATGGAAATAATGGCTTCGTAATCGGTAAATCAGATTACAGTAATATGTCAGTCCCAGAGCAGGATGCATTTGATCTGAAGTCATTGTACGACGTATTACAAAATCAGATCCTGCCCCTTTACTATGAACAAAAGGACACCTGGAGGCAGGTTGTAAAAAATGGAATGGCTGATGTTAGATTTCAGTTCGATTCCGGGCGCATGGTTACAGAGTATTATGAAAAACTGTACGTATAGATAAGGGGATTAGGTGATTAAAAAAATTATGTAATCACCTAATCCACTAATTACTCAATTTTCCAATCTTCTAATTCGCTTTCACAATCTCCACCAGTTCTACGTCAAAAATGAGCAGGGAGCCGGGTTTAATTGATGGCCCCATCTGTTGGTCACCGTAACCGAGATCAGGAGGAACAAAAAGGCGGAGTTTGCTTCCTGTATTCATCAGTTGCAGCGCTTCCGTCCATCCCCGGATAACCCCGTTTACTGTAAATTCTACAGGTTTTCCCTGTTTGGATGAACTATCAAATATGGTTCCGTCAATGAGTTTTCCTTCGTAATCACACCTTACTTTATCTGTTTCCGTTGCTTTGGGACCTGTTCCTTCTTTCAATACTATATATTGTAAACCGGATGCTGTAGTGATTACGCCTGGTTTGGTTTTATTTTGCGCAAGAAAAGCAGCAGCCTGTTGTTTTGCCGCCATGGCCTTATCTGCTTTTACTTTTTCGATATAACCCATCAATACAGAATTGCACTGTTGAACATTCAGTACGGTTTTGTCGCCGTTCATTTCATCCTGAATGGCTTTTTGAACCATGTTATTGTTTATTTTGGAAATACCCTGTTGCTTATAAAAATTTGCAACCATGATACCGATACTGTAACTCAGGGAATCGGTCAGATTGCCCAGTGTTACCGGAGTCTGCTGGGAGGTGCCCTGAATACGCGGGGGGACTTTTTTCTTTGTTTGGGCAAATAAATGAAAACACAGCAGGCAAAGGGGGGTTAGGAAGATAATTCTTTTCATGTAAAATTTTTAGCAGCCGCAAAAATAGGGAATCTCCGCTGTCCATGCCTAATGCTTATTTTCTCCGTTCAGGGAGTTAACATTTTCTTTAATTTTTTGTGAATACTTTTAAGGCTTTCAATTGTAATATAGTATTCAAAGAGACGTTTATATTGGGTGGATCGGACCACAAAATTCAATACTCATGAAAAAATTACTTACCGCATTACTGCTTATTTCAGCTTTTTCAACCATGGGTCAGTCCAGCCTGCTGGGCAGCCTAAAAAAGTCGATCAGTGGCGCTGGCAGCGGATCTTCTTCCCTGAGTTCTACTGATATCGTAGCCGGCTTAAAACAGGCACTTACCCTCGGGGCTGAAAAAAGTGCAGACCGTCTTTCAGCAGCCAACGGTTTTTTAGGGGACAAAGCAGTGGAGATTTTAATGCCGGAACAGGCTTTAAAAGTAGAAAAAACACTCCGAAATCTAGGAATGGGTAAGCTGGTAGATGACGCCATCGCGAGCATGAATCATGCTGCCGAAGATGCGTCAAAATCTGCAGCACCGATTTTTGTAAATGCCATTAAATCGATGACGGTTACAGATGGCGTGAATATTTTAAAAGGCCCGGATACCGCGGCTACTTCTTATCTGCGTCAGAGTGCAACTCCTGAACTGACAAAGGCTTATACACCGGTTATTGATTCAGCCCTGCAAAAAACAGGCGCAACTAAGTATTGGAAAGACGTTTTTGATACCTACAATAAACTACCTACTACATTCAGCAAAGTAGACCCCAACTTATCTGCCTATGTAACCCAAAAGGCCATTAATGGGATATTTTATTATGTTGCCCAGGAAGAAATACTGATCAGAAAAGATCCTGCTGCGCAGGTCACTGACCTGCTTAAAAAAGTTTTTGGCGGTAAATAATCAGTTTAGTTTCAATACGCGGAACAATATAGCCGTAATAAGACACAGGATCGCCGTGATCCACCATAGGATATTAAAACCCCAATGACCTGCAATCCAGGTACCGCTGGTAGGACCCAGTACCTGTGAGATGGACCAGGCCATAGCATAATATCCGGCATACTGACCCCTGTTATGGGCCGCCGCCCTCGATGCCCAGTAATTGTTCATAAAGGGCATTGCCAGTATTTCACCCAGAGTTACAAGGATAACGGAAATCAAGGCGGTCATGGTTACCATGGGCAGAAATATATATACAAGAAAAGATACCGAAGTCAGCACGAGACCATGTGAAATAAAGAGCAGTGTTTTATTCTTAGACTCCAGATGAAAAATCAATACCATTTCGATAAGTACAATGATCAGGCCGTTCAACCCCATCAGTATACCGATATACAATTCTGACATATGATAAACGTCTTTGTAGTATACCGGAATGGTGGAATACAACTGGTAAAAACAGACACCGTATAAAATTACCAACACGGTGAAAATGGTAAATTTTTTATCCTTCAGCGGAGATATTGCTGTATGCATTTTCTTCGGGGTCACCAGTTCTTTCTCCGATGGCGGTGCTGGTTTCAATAAATAAAAAAGCATAGTTGCCGCGATGATATTGGTAAATCCGTCAATCCAAAACAGGAGATGATAGTTGAAAGAAGCTATAAAACCGCCAAGTGTTCCGCCAACAGCCCAGCCCAGGTTAATAGCCAGGCGATTCAGGGAATAAGACCGGGTGCGGTTTTCAGGACGGCTATATTGGGCGATGGCTGCGTTATTTGCAGGTCGGAAAGCATCATTTACCAGGCTAAGCACAAAAGTGAACAGGCAGATCAGGGGATAACTTTTCATTAGACCCAGTAAAATAAATAAGATACCCCCTCCAACGAGTGTGAACAGCTGAATACGATGAAATCCAAGTTTATCCGTGAGTTTTCCGCCAAGATATGCCCCGCAAACAGCACCAGCACCGAACATACCCACCACCACTCCAGCCTGAAAAATGGTAAAACCGATCCCAGTCAGATAGATTGTCATGAACGGAATCACCATTGTTCCGCTTCGGTTCACCAGCATGACGAGGGATAAAAGCCAGGTAGGACGGGATAAGCCGCTGTATGCGTTTTTATACAACACCCTGGTATCCTGTAATGGTTTAAGAAAGTTCATCCTTAATTTAGAACCGGCAGGAAATGAGGGAAACTCAAATTTTGTATAAATTGCCAGTTGGCAAAAATAAGAAAGGCTAAAAATTATTTGATGAAAAGGAAGAAGAGAATTTTTAATTTCCTGGTTTTGTGGATGATTTATTTGTTCTCTTCCATATATTTTACACAGGCACAGTCCGTCAAATACAGCGTTCACGGCTGGCAGCTGCTGGATTATCCTACGGACAGCGTTTTTGGAGCGAGCGTAAACAAGGCCTACAGCGATTTATTGAGGAAAAAGAAGGCTCACCCGGTTGTTGTGGCCGTTATTGACGGTGGTGCGGATACTGCCCATGAGGACCTGGTGGGTCATTTCTGGACGAACATTAAAGAGATACCCGGAAATGGAATTGATGATGATCATAACGGCTATGTGGATGACATACACGGATGGAATTTCCTGGGAGGGAAAGACGGAAGGAATATCATAATAGACAGCTATGAATCCTGCCGGGAATATTACCGCCTCAAAAGTATCACCCCGGACTATACCTATTCGGATAGTCTTTACCGCGAGAAAGTAAAAAAATATTTTCTAAAAGATTCCGCGCAGGTTTTTCAAATGGTCTCAACCCTTGTTGAAGTATTGCCTGAGATGCAGGCTGCAGACAGTATTTTCAAAATCTGGCTGGATAAGGATTCGGTTTATGCACGTGACGTGATGGAGTTCGAACCTGCTGATTCTGCATCAGATGTTTTGAAGAAAAATACGCTGATGTTTTTTAGGAGAAATGGGATAGCGACCGACATGTCTCTGGGCAGATTCATCAGGGAAGCGAAGGATTATCAGAAAATATCAATGGAGTTGATGAAGAATTTTTCGGGTGATCCGAATGTTGCCCGAAGGCAAATTGCCGGGGATGATTTTAATAATATCAATGATAATAATTATGGAAATAATAATATTGCTGCCGGAACACCCAGTCACGGTACTCATGTAGCTGGCATTATCGCTGCTACCCGCGGAAATGGGAAAGGCATGGACGGGATTGACGCCCATGTTTTTATTATGGTTCTCCGGGCCGTACCTGAAGGAGATGAAAGGGATAAGGATGTTGCACTGGCCATACGCTACGCCGTAGATAACAAGGCGCGTATCATCAATATGAGTTTTGGAAAATACCTATCTCCTGGAAAAAAATGGGTGGATGATGCAGTGAGGTACGCAGAAAATCATGACGTGCTGATTGTGAATGCAGCAGGCAATGAATATCAAAATATCGATTCAGTTAGGCATTATCCCAGTCCTGAATATGATGGATCGGGCAGAAATTCATGTTGCTGGTTGACCGTAGGCGCAAATACCGGCGGACCCGACAGCTTGGTTGTGGGCCGTTTTTCCAATTATGGGAAAAATGAGGTAGATCTGTTCGCGCCTGGCGCAAGATTATACTCAACTTTACCTGCAAATCAATATGCCGCTTATAGTGGCACCAGTATGGCATCACCAATGGTTACAGGCATTGCCGCTCTTCTCCTTGAGTATTATCCCTTGTTGAGCGCCCGGCAACTAAAGTATATACTTACGCATTCCGTTTTTAAACTACCTGAGAGCTGGGTAAAGAAGCCAGGTGGAGGCATGGTTGATTTCAATCAATTATCTGCAAGTGCAGGTATCGTGAACGCTTATAATGCCCTTCGGATGGCAGCCGAAATAAAAGGGGAAAGGAAACCGGCGGGATTGACTAAAGTTCAGGGTCATATCAAAAACTGAATTTGGAAAAATCAGGCAATTTTTTTGAGCTTTTGTCCGTTTATTACTTGTCAACCTCTGAAAACCCAAAATCTGATCCCTATGTCCGCCAACATTGACAATCAGCAGGATCGTCTCGCAGAGATCTTCCGGCAACAGGATAACCAGGTTATCCAGGAAAGTAAAGTTGCATTTTTGAAAATTCAAAGCTGGCAGTTTGCCGTTCGCACACCGGAAATCGGTGCAACCTATCTTCGTGAAGCGGCTTCCATGATTACGCAGTCCCTGTTATCCTTCGTTCCAAACAGTTTTGTGTTAAGTGAAGAAGGATACTATATGAATCCGCTGGAGAATTAATATTTTAAGTCAGGAAAAACTGATGCATTCTTTTAACTCTTTTTCTGAGTATGAAAGGTTGTATTGCTTCAGCACTTCCGAGGGAACACCATTCCACTGGTTCGGGACATTCCCCATATAGCCAACATCCTTTACCCCGATTTCTGAAGTGTAAAATCCGGTAGCAACCAGGTTTCTAAGAAGATTGAAAAAGGCAACCCCTGGTTTCATTTCCGGTTTCGCTTTTTTTGGCCATGCCATTTCATCAACCATCTCCATCTGTTCCTTTGCACCATTATCTTTGAACGCCTTTCCAAACCGGGATAAACACTGCATATCCAACCATCGCAGGCCTCCGCGCAAAGGCGTTTGAAGTTCCGGTTTGTCCTTTACAATAAATTCTATAAAATCTGGAACTTTTGCGTCGGATGCACTTCCGCTTACATCGTCCCGGGGAATGATAATATCGCCCAGGATCGTTATGGAACTCATTTCTTCGGAAGTGAAAAAAACAGGTTCTGCGTCCACTTTTTTCAGGTGCTCTATTTCTTCTTTCATGCGGTTCAATCCCGAAACTACTATCTCTTTCTCTTTAGCTGAAGGAGCCACCGGACTATTCTCATGGGAAGTGCATGCTTCTGCAGCCGCAGCGATAGTGAAGCCACCAATGACCAGGGTTTTTATCGATTTACGTCTGTCCATAACCGTTATATTAAATATTTTGTTTCTTCATCTGGTCCACGATATATTCGCTAGTTCTCATGGAAAGGGCGAGTATGGTCCAGGTAATGTTTTTGTCAGCCTGGGACACAAACGGACCGCCGTCCACACAAAATAGGTTCTTGCAATCATGGGCTTGGCTCCATTTATTTAATGGTGAATTTTTGGGATCATTTCCCATACGAACCGTACCGGCTTCATGAATGATATTTCCGGGAGTATGCAACCCGTAATTGTTATGTTTTCCGTCATCACCGCCCCAGGTTATTACTGCACCCATACTATGCAGAATCTCTGAAAATGTCTGCTTCATATGTTTGGCCTGATTAATTTCATAATCCGTATAAGAAGTATTAAAACGTAATACCGGGATGCCGTATTTGTCCACCACATTGGGGTCAATTTCGCAAAGGCTCTCCCGTCTGGCAAGGGCTTCCCCCCGTCCGGCCATACCCACATGAGCCCCAAAAAAATACCGGTAGTCTTCTTTAAGGGAAGCGCCGTATCCGCCGGCTTCTTTCTGTTTTCCTTTTATTTTATAGGTTCCATTAAGATTCTCTATCCCCCAGTTAAATCCGTACAGAGGCATGCCGAATCCGCCGCCATATTCAATATGATATCCGCGGGGGAAATCGAGTTTTTTATTGTCAAGCCACCAGGGACTGTAAACATGCATACCACCAACACCGTCTTCATTGTATCGTTTCCTGTCAAAAAGCTCAGGTATTATTCCTCCCATATCCGCACCCGTGGAATCATGCAGATATTTCCCGACCACATCACTTTCATTGGCCAGACCGTTCGGGTGCCTTGCGGATTTTGAATTCATTAATAAACGTGCACTTTCACATGCGCTTGCAGCAAGAATTACAGTTCGGCCGTAGACCTGGTATTCCTGCATATCTTCCTTGTTTACATAAGAAACACCTGTAGCGAGACCGTCTTTATCGGTAAGTACTTCCCGCGCCATCGCATTAGTAACAAGATCTATATTTCCCGTTTCCAGAGCCGGAATAACCAGGCAGGAAGAAGCAGAAAAGTCGCCATATACTTTACAGCTTCGTCCACATTGCGCGCAGAAAAAACAAGCTCCTCTTTCTTTATTGATTTGTTTAGTGAGAATGGAAAGACGGGAAGGAATTACCGGAACTCCAACCTGCTTTCCGGCTCTTTTTATAAATAATTCGTGCAATCTTGGTTTGGGGGGCGGAAGAAAAATTCCGTCCGGATCGTTATACAATCCTTCATTGGTTCCGAATACCCCAAGCATCTGGTCAATTTTATCATAGTAAGGCTTCACATCCTCATATCCAATCGGCCAGTCGTCACCAAGACCATCAATACTTTTCCTTTTGAAATCAAGCGGGCCGAAGCGCAGGGATATTCTTCCCCAGTGATTGGTTCTTCCGCCAAGCATTCGGGCCCGCCACCATTCCCATTTGGTATCGCCCACATGTGTATATGGCTCACCGTCAATTTCCCATCCCCAATAGCAGCCGTCAAAATCCCCGAATGGTCTGAACTTTGTGCTTGCTCCGCGCCGTGGAGAATCCCATGGGTTTTTTAACTGGTTGGAATCTTTCTTTGGGTCATACATCGGACCGGCCTCCAGCAGGCAGACTTTTAAGCCCGCATTTGCCAGAACATAGGCAGCCATACCTCCTCCTGCACCAGAACCGACAATTATGGCATCATATTTTTTTGACTGTTTACGGATCTGGAGATCTCCCATGGTTTTGTAATAAATAATAGGTCAGTGAAAGAATAAAATTAAATGATAAAAAAATAAGCTTGGTAAAAATTTTATTTTTTAAAGGTATAAAACGCCTGGCTCTGGACTTTAAGCTTTTGAACTAACTTGCCTGAAAATTCGGGATGAAATCATCTTCTGTTTATATCGTATCAGCTGCACGTACTCCGATCGGAAGTTTTGGAGGTTTGCTGAAAGATTATTCGGCTACGCAACTGGGAAGTCTTGCTATTCGTGAAGTGGTATCCCGGATAGGGCTGCCGGTTTCAGAAATTAATGATTTACTGATGGGTTCCGTTATACAGGCCAATCTGGGCCAGGCTCCTGCAAGGCAGGCCGCAAAATTTGCAGGGCTGCCCAATGAGGTTAATTGCACTACTGTGAACAAGGTCTGTGCAAGCGGAATGAAGTCAATTGCGCTTGCTGCACAAAGTATTTTACTAGGAGACGCCAAGGTTGTGGTTGCCGGTGGGATGGAGAGTATGAGTAACGTTCCGTTTTATGCAGATCAAATGAGATGGGGAAATAAATACGGGAACAGTTTACTCATCGACGGGCTTGCCAAAGACGGGCTGACCGATGTATACGACGGAAAAGCAATGGGTATTGCAGCAGAATTATGTGCTTCAACCTGCGGCATATCCCGTCAGGCACAGGACGATTTTGCTACTGAAAGTTACCGGAGGGCCCAGGAGACCTGGAATACCGGCAAATTCAGTGACGAAACTGTGGCGGTGGAAATTCAGAAAAAAGGGGAAACCATCGTTATGGAAAGGGACGAAGAACCGTTCAATGTAAAATTCGAAAAGATTCCTGCCCTGAAACCGGCATTTCAAAAAGACGGTACCGTAACTGCTGCCAATGCCAGCTCTATGAATGACGGAGCAGCAGCGTTAATTTTAGTAAGTGAAGAAAAATTAAAACGGCTGAATCTTAAGCCACTCGCCAGAATTCTTTCTTTTGCGGATGCTGAACAGGCACCAGAGTGGTTCACCACTTCACCTTCTATTGCCGTTCCCCTTGCTGTGCAAAAAGCCGGATTAAAAATGGAAGACATCGCGTACTGGGAATTAAATGAGGCATTTGCTGTGGTAGGTATTGAAAACAGCAAGCGCCTGCAGCTGGATCCGGCAAAAGTAAATCTGCACGGTGGAGCTGTAGCCCTTGGGCATCCCCTGGGTTGCAGCGGCGCAAGAATTATGGTGACCCTTTTATATATTTTAAAACAGGAAAAAGCGCGTTATGGCGCAGCCGGAATTTGCAATGGCGGAGGAGGTGCTAGCGCCATGGTTATCGAGAATTTATTATAGTCCATGCAAGAACTGTTCGTGGATATAGTCAACCACTTTCACCAAACTTTTCGTTTCTTCAAATACCTTTAACTGACGATCGGCACCAGTGCCGTGTTCAAACATTTTCGAAATGGCAGTGACGGCACTTCGGCTTCCCAGCGGATCAAGTACATCGTCGATAAAGTCGAGCAATTCATAAATCAAAACCCGGGTATTAACTTCTTCTTCCTTGCCAAAATCGATTAGGTGGCCGTCGATGCCATAACGGCTTGCGCGCCATTTATTTTCGTTTATTAGTGCGCGCTGATAGATAATGAAATTCAGATTCTGGGTTCGGAGTTTATAGATTTTTGCACAAACAGCCTGAAATAAAGCTGCGATACAAATGGTCTCTTCCACTGTCATGGGAACATCGCAGATCCGGAATTCGACTGTATTAAAGAAGGGATGCACCCGGAGATCCCACCATATTTTTTTTGCGTTGTCTATGCAGTTGGTTTTGACCAGCAACTTGATAAAATTTTCATATGCTTCGATGCTTTCAAAATATTCCGGAATGCCAGTACGGGGAAATTTGTCAAAAACTTTTGTCCTGAAAGATTTATACCCGGTACTTCTTCCTTCCCAGAATGGGGAATTCGTACTGAGTGCATAGATATGCGGGAGGAAATAACGCGTAGAATTGGCGATATGATTGGCCATTTCACGGCTTTCCATACCAACATGCACATGCAGTCCGAAAATCAGGTTACTGCGAGCGGCTTCCTGTAATTCGTTTACGATTTCATTATAGCGTGCATGATCCGTAATCAGCTGACTTTCCCAGTGGCTGAAAGGATGGGTTCCGGATGCGCCTACCCAGAGGCCCTGGTCGGCGGCGATTTGGGATATGGTTCTTCGTAACGTGGCTACATCTTCGCGGGCTTCTGTGATGTCCCTACAGATATCGGTACCGACTTCCACAACGGCCTGGTGCATTTCCGCTTTCACTTTATCGCGGATCATCTTTTGGCCTTCGATAACAATCTTCTGTTCATGACTTTTGAGCTCCCGGGTCTGGGGATCAATCACCATATATTCTTCCTCAATTCCAAGCGTAAAATTCTGATAATTAATGTTCACCATAGTAAAAGTGGTAAATGTGGAATTGTGATTATATAAAAATTAATTAAAAAAGAAAATGGATGTGGTCATTTGAGAGTTTGAGAGAAGGCAGTGAAATTCAACTGGTCATAAATTCCCAATTACCACATTATCTTTTCCTCATTTCAATTCCACAGACCTTCATTTTTACAATCCCTCATTTGCCAAATTCATCGTTTCTATCCCATCAGTGGTTTCTGGACCGTACTCTTTTTAATGTATTCGCCCCAGGTTAGATTATCCAGGCCATCTTTAGCGTCAAGGGCTCTTTCTATCGCATAATTCGCTGCGGTTTCAACCACCCATTTGAAATTTTCTTCGCCAACACTGGTTACCTCCGCATCGGGTGCAGGATTGCAGAAATCGATAGCATAGGGAATACCGTCCTTCAGGGCAAGTTCCACGGTATTGAAATCATAACCCAGGAAATGATTGATGCGTAATACAATCTGTTCCATCTGGTGAAGTTTTTCTTCCGTAGGTGTGAAGTCAGCCACATACCGCAAATGATGGGGATTACGAGGTTCGTAGGGCATAATCCGAACATATTTCCCACCTATGCAATAACATCGATAATATTCTTCAAAAACAATCTCTTCCTGCAATAGCATAACCAGACGGGCCGTTTCACTGTGCTTCTGATAAAAATCTTCTGCATTTTTAATCCGGTACACATTTTTCCAGCCACCTCCGGCAAACGGTTTCATATAAGCCGGAAAGCCGACATATTTAAAAATGGATTCCCAGTCGAGCGGATAAGCAAGGTTTGAAAAAGACAAATCCGTCGTGTCTTCCGGCAGGTCCCGGGAAGGAAGAATAACAGTTTTAGGAACAGGAACGCCTATTTTGGTAGCGAGTGCATTGTTGAAAAATTTTTCGTCTGCACTCCACCAGAATGGGTTGTTAATAACAGCCGTTCCGCTGATGGCTGCATTTTTAAGGAAGGCTCTGTAAAAAGGAACATCCTGCGAAATACGGTCTATGATCACACTATACCCACTGGGATAACCCTGCATCACTTTGTCAATCAGTACGGATTCAGCACGAACACCCCGAATATTCTTTCCATTCACGGCTTCAATAAAAGCCATTGGAAAACTTCTTTCTTTTCCGTAAAGAACGCCGATTTTTTTCATGCGGTTTATTTAGTTCAGAAAATTAATTGATTAGAGAAAGATAATGGGGAAACATTTCCCGCCAGACGGGCCAGTCATGTGTGGCATTCGGACGCAGGTCAAGCCAGTGGCGGATATTTTTTTGCTGAAGAATGAGATCCATACGTTCATTATCCGGTTTACAAATATCAAATTCACTGGTACCCAGAACAATGCCCATTTTCCACAGATTCGGATTATTGTCATTGGGTATATAGTCTATTGGATTATTAAAATAAATGGTATCGTCGTAAAAGCCGTCAGTAAATTGTTTTATATCAAATGCACCGCTCATAGAAAAACAATAACTCGCGAGGTTTGGATGACGAAATGCCGAATTCACGGCATGATACCCTCCAAAACTGCACCCGGCAAAAGCCAACCGTTCATAACCCGTTTCATGTTGTGCCCAGGGGACGACCTCGGTAGAAATCATCCGGTCAAATCTCTCCTGGTTCCAGGCGCGTGCATGGGGTGGAATGGATTTATTGTACCAGCTGTCGGCATCGTTACTGGCCGGACAGTAGATCTTAACTCTTCCGTTTTCAAGAAACCATTCTGCAGCTGCGATCATACCCTGATCCTTATTTTGAAAATAATCGCCTTTCGAAGTAGGAAATAATACGACCGGCTGACCGGAATGGCCGAATACAAGCATTTCCATATCACGATCGAGGGAAGGAGAATGCCATTTATAATATTCTTCCTTAATATTCATGTTAAAAAGTATTGGTGGGCATCCAAATTTATTTTTTATATGCTATAAAAACAAATGAACTCCTTATTTTTGAAAATATGCCATCCGTAAACCCGGAATTAAAAACACTGGAATCCCTTTCCTTTCCTTCGCAAATCCTGGAAAGAAACCTGCGCATCGATTTTTATCTCCCCCCGGAAGCAGCTTCTGGAAAAGGGGGTTATGATGTATTGCTGATCAACGACGGCCAGGACCTGAGAACAATGGATTTTGAGACTATTCTTCAGAAACTGTATGAAACCTGTTCCATCCGGCCCTTACTATGTATTGGGATCCACGCAGGTCCCCTTCGAAAATTTGAATATGGAACTGCCAGGACTGCCGATTACAAGGGAAGAGGGAACCTGGCCCGCCGTTATATGTATTTTATAACGGAAGAACTGATACCGGCGATTCACCTGCTTTTCCCTGGCAAACTGAACTCTCGTTGGGCATTTGCCGGATTCTCGCTGGGCGGGTTAAGTGCACTGGATATCTCCTGGAGACACGGTCGCCTGTTTAAGATGGCCGGTGTGTTTTCCGGATCACTCTGGTGGCGTGCGATGGATAAGGACAATCCGGACTACACCGATGAACAGCACAGGATTATGCATACCCAGATTCGGGACACTCATTTTGTTCCGGGTATGAAGTTCTTTTTTGAGTGTGGAACCGATGATGAAAAAGAAGACCGGAATGGTAATGGAGTAATTGATTCGATCGATGATACCCTAGATCTGATTTCAACCCTTGTCAGGAAGGGTTATAATCCTCAGACAGATATCCGGTATCATGAAATAGACGGTGGAAAACATGATATTCCGACCTGGGCAGCGGCATTCCCGGTTTTTCTGCAGTGGGGATTTCATCCCAAATCCTGATATCTGTCTCTATAATTTCCCATTGAAGGTTAATAATCAGCCTCTTGCCACCGTATGGAATGGTGTCGGGAATTTGTAACTTTGTGTACAAATTTTTATACATGTTAGACAGGATTGAGGACGCTATCGAAGAGATCAAACAGGGCCGGCTGGTAATTGTAGTAGATGATGAAGATCGGGAAAATGAAGGTGATTTTATTACGGCCGCCCGTAATGCGACTCCGGAAGTGGTTAACTTCATGAGTAAACATGGCAGGGGTCTGATATGCGCTCCCCTGATTGAAGATCGTTGTGACCAGCTCGGCCTCGAGCTGATGGTTAATAACAATACCGCACTGCACGAAACCGCATTTACGGTTTCTGTTGACCTGCTGGGTCATGGATGTACTACGGGTATTTCAGCTCATGACCGTGCTCTGACGATTCAGTCTCTTGTGAATCCGTCAACAAAACCTGCTGACCTGGGTAGACCCGGCCATATTTTCCCGTTAAAGGCAAAAAAAGGAGGAGTTTTAAGAAGAACAGGACATACAGAAGCGGCCATTGACCTTGCCCGGCTGGCTGGTTTTGAACCGGCAGGAATACTTGTCGAAATTATGAATGAAGACGGCAGTATGGCCAGGTTGCCCGAATTGAAAGCCATTGCCAAAAAATTTGATTTCAGGTTGATTTCTATACGTGATCTTATTGAGTACCGTATGAAAACGGATTCCCTGATCGAAGAAATTGTTCGCGTGGATATGCCGACTAAATACGGTCATTTCAAACTCATCGCTTTCCAGGAAAAAAATACTTCTAATGAACACCTGGCGCTTATCAAGGGTGAATGGAAAGAAAATGAACCGGTGATGGTACGAGTTCATTCCTCCTGTTTTACCGGTGATATTCTTGGGTCCCTGCGTTGTGATTGTGGAGATCAGCTACATAAAGCCATGCAGATGGTGGAGGCTAACAAAACAGGGATTATTTTATATATGAACCAGGAGGGGCGCGGTATCGGACTTGTAAATAAATTAAAAGCGTACAAACTCCAGGAAGACGGAATGGATACCGTGGAAGCAAATTTACATATGGGTTTCCCGATGGATAAAAGAGATTATGGAGTAGGCGCTCAGATTCTGAGATATCTTGGCGTCAGCCGGATAAGATTGATCAGCAATAATCCGAAGAAACGAACCGGACTTTCCGGATACGGTCTTGAAATTGTGGAAACGATTCCCATCCAGATCCCTTCCAATCCGCATAATGAACGTTACCTCAATACGAAACGCGACAAGCTCGGGCACATTTTTTAATTCTTTTTAGTGGTACTGTCTGTAGGTCCGGGTTTTTTCTTTTTGAATATCTCGTCAAGTTTGTCGAATTCACGTCTATAGGAAATACTTGTGCCTGAACTATTAGTAGTGTGGTTACCGAGAGAGAGATAATTGTATGAATCCCGGTAAAAAAAGGTGAGTACCACCCGACCGTTTTCTGTCAGTTTATATTCAGCCGTAACGTTGGGAAGAAACTGTACGGCGGCGTAGGTGGCCTGTTGTGGAGAAAGCCCGAAATCAAGGGCACTGCCAACAGTGAAAGTAAGCCTGTCATTCATATAACTTTTAATAACAGACAGATTCAGGTTCGTACGGTCGTATGAGCTGGAATTGGTTTGCTCATTGGTTTCGAGGGCCGTACCATTGTAAACGGCGGTATTGAAATTTACCCGGATGCTTTTGTCCCGGAATACCTGCTGGAATTTTGTAGAGAACCAACTGCTCATCGCACCTGAAATATAACTTGATATACTGGATACGAGTATACCACTCACTGCATCATTCGCTGAGAACGCTGCATTGCTGGTGGTGAGAGGTCCGAAGCTGTTGAAAACCAGCAGAAAGGCAACCTGTTTATTCAGTTCGCTGGGTTCCTGGTTAATCTGGCCGAGCAGGAACACTGCTCCCGCATCATTGCGCATTTCACTATTTGGCGGAAGTTGTAATTCAAAACTGATAGTTGGATGCATAAGTTTCTCCTTAAGTGTGGCTACCACCCAGACAGGTCCGCGATAGGTTTTTATTTTTCCGGTATTAAGGGTAGATCCGCTACGAGACCCGTCTTTTAAATCGTTGAATTGAATATTTTCTGCTTCGTAAATAGCCTGAACATTTATATCTGCGTCGTATGGATCCCCTGACCATTGAATATAGTTATCCGCTCCTTGCATAAATACAAATGGTTTTTTTATAAATGACTGAAAGGAGAAATTATAATTTCCCTGGTCAATGACGTATCTGCCCCGCATCGTCATATTTTCATTGGTCCCTACCCGCATTTGCAGATTGCCATGCCCATTCGCCTTAATAATATCCTTGGTTAACGGATCAATGATTAAGTAAACGTTAGCATAGTTGTTGGCGGTTACATCCAGAGTTACAGTAAAGTTGCTCTCCGATGAAATGGGATTCTGCGTCTTCATTTCCTTGCCATATATTTTCCACACGATAAAATCTGCTTCTGTGCTTTCCCGGCTGGTATTTGTTGGCAGGTAGATATTCGAGCTGTCAGTCGGTTCACCTTTAATATACATTTCCAGGTCTTCCTGCGGACCCGTCAGTTTAACATTCGCCCTGCCGATCAGGGTTCCGTAGAATTGGTTGTTGTCCGTTATTTTTGTGTTAAGCAATAAAAGTTTATTCGTGTTGATCGCGAAATCATAGCTAAGATTCCGGAACGAATGATGGTATAATTTCCCTTTCGACACTTCGGCTGTGTTGCCAAGGGAATCGACAATCTGAAATGACCCGAAATCGATCTGATCTGCACGCATATGCACCATGGCAGAAGGGATATGGTATGTACACCGGGTATAATTTACATGCAGCCGTCCGTCAGTCAGTTTGATATCGCCGATATAATCCAAGTTGCTGCCGCTGCCTACAATCTGTAAAGAACCAGTGGCATAACCGGTAACATTACTGAAGACGGCGCCTATGTATTTTTCAAGAAGGTCGATCTTGGTGTTCACCATATTCTGAATCATAATATTAACCGGCTGGGCTGCACTATCGCTGGTATTTACAATTCCTTTCAGGTCGAAATGATAATCTTTGTTATCGGAGTTGATAGTTGCGTTTACGATGCCCGTCATTTTGCTGTATTCTGCATCCAGCATTATTTTCCCAACGGAGTCGTTCGAAAAACGGAAATATTCTGCCGTGCCATTGAAATGTGTGTACATGTGATTAAACGGATCCACAACATCTGCCTTGCCAGTCAGAATGCCTTCCACCCGTTCTCCTTTTATAAAGAATGGTGCGAAATCACCGATATTGATTTTACGTAGTTCCAGGTGTATGTCATTCCAGTTTCCTTCGCCGGAAGGGGTTGTGCTCACCATGAACTGCTGTTCTCCGCTGTAAATTCTGACGGCTTCCGCACCGACCGTATTCCTGCTGAATAGAAGTTCACTGTTTTTATCGATCGTCCAGGTTTTACTGTTGATATCAAATGTGGAAGGATTGAATTTTATTTTAACTCCATCTGCAAGGGTCTGAACCTGGGCCGAAATATTAGCGGCGTTCAGTGTCTGATTGGCACTCGTACTAATTTTTACGTCTGAAATATCATTAAAAGACCGAAGCTGGATATGGGTGAGTGGAAAATGCAGACTGTCATTTACATACACTTCTCCAATACTTGTTTCTAGTGCCAGGCTGTCATAATTTCCATTTCCCTTGAGTTCAACTTTATAAAAGGAAATATTTTTGTAATTAAATTGCGGAACCTCTGCGTTTACATTTAACAGATTCTGATCACTGTTAATACGTCCGTTTATATTCGCATTATTAAACCCGCGCAGGTTTTTGGAGAAAAGACCGATATATGGATCTGCCTGCCGTGTTGTAATGACAAAGCTGAACTTTTCTTTACTAAGTTTTACTGTATTGGGTTTGATATAGTTGGGATAATACTGGTGCAGGAATTCCTGGAAGGCGGCGGGTAACTTTTTAATAGAGAATTCCCCTACGATAGCTCCTTCAAATTCGTTACTGACAACCGTTATGGTTTTGCTGCTGTCGATAATATTGGATTCCACAACCAGTGAATCAAACGACATCCTGTTCCCGTTTTTGTAAAGCGACGCATCGTAAATTCTTGCTTTACCCAGGAAGTTATCAATATCTTTTCCGGTGAAATTAAACCTGAGCTTGCCATTAAAATTCAGGCTGTCCTTTGTAAAATGCAGAGAATGGAGACTGGCATGATCAACAACGGCGTTGAAGTCAAATTTGGGAACCGACTGGCTGTAGTCAATTAATCCAATCAGGGTAGCGTGCAGATTGGAATCATTTGAAATAATCTTCCCGTTAAATCTTTTTTTCCCGACCTGGCCATTTACAAAAATATCTTCATAGGTATATCCCTGGAAATTGAATTCCCGGATATTTCCATCGAGACTGGCATTGATGCTTTGCAGGGTTAGGCCGGAGCCCTGCACTTTCCCCTTGAAAGAAATTTTTCCAAGGCTGCTGTCTTCTAAAAACCTGCCGAGCTGAAAATCGCTGGTCAGCAGATTCCCCGAATAGATAGCCGGATGACCTGCAGGCAGTTGCATACTGACGTTGGTAACAAGGGTGCCCAGGTTGGTTTCAATGGTTCCGGAAGTTATAAAATGCGCAATGGTTCCCTGGAAGTTGCCGACAAAGCGCAGGTTATCTATACGGTCAATCCTTGGATTATTAATATTCTTGAGTGAAGGAAGAAAAGTTATGATATCGCGATAGGTTGTCCGAAAATCATTCGATCTGAAATCGATATAAGTCTTCTGAATATCTGGTAATCCAACCAGATGAAAATCACCTCGCAATTCTGTGTGCAGGCCAGCATTGACCCGGATATTTTTCCCTGACAGGTCTGCCACAGGTCCTTTTATTATCCCGTTAATCAGAATATTTTTTTTCCAGGTTTTCAGGTCGGAGGCGAAATAAGCTATGTCATCGCTGTCAATTGTGGCATCACTGAAATCTGCCTCCATTTTTACTTTCGTTGTAAATTCTCCCAGATCGTCAAAACTTTTAAACCGCATTGCAAAGAAATTCTTGACATGACTTTTTTCTGTTTTTAAATCGAAATGATAAAACTCCATTCCTTCCGGGTAAAATTTGATATCGGCGCTTAGTTGCTTAACCGTGATGCCGGATTTTTCCCTGGTAGCGAGCCGCATTTTTGCCCGGATGCTGTCTTTCACAAAAGACAAATCCCTGAAATCTCCCTGAATTACGGCGAAATTCATATGATAACTATCGAATACGTTGGAAACTGTTTTGTCAAGGATTTTATCGTCACGGAAAGAACCGTCCTCGATTATGACATGCCGGACCAGGATATTCCATTCCGCAGGATTCCAACGAAGGTGCAGAGGATCATTGACGATTGTTGCGGTATCCACCGGAATCCCCGGTCGGGCTGGTTTATAACTTCGAATAGCAAAATCCGGTTTGGTAAATTTCAGTAAGTGGATCACGGCTTTCTTGTGGCCTGGATCCAGTTGCTCAGCATTCAGGGATAGCGCCCCGAGATTCAGTTCCATATCTTCACCTCGCCATGCATCTTCTTTGAGTAGATGTAAATGCCTGAAATCAAGATCATGCAATTGCAGTTGAATGGTGGATTTGGTAGCCGTGTCGGATGAGCCAAAATAATCGGCCAGAAATTGATAGTTCCAAATTGAATCTTTCCGGTATAGCCGGATATATGTGTCGGTGAGTCCGATATATTTTAACTCAATTTTATCCTTGAAAAAGAACCAGTCTGTGATATTCAGACGAACCTGACCCGAAGATAGCAAAGTATCTCCCTGACGGTCCATGACCAGGACTCCATTCAGTTTCATTTTATTGAACAACGAAAAGTCAATATCCTGTATAGTAATCTGGGCATGCAGATTTTTTGAAATGGTGGTGGTAACCCTTGTTAGCAGCCAGTTCTGCACTGGATGGGTATGAATTAAAGCCCAGAGAAAAACCAGGAGGAGGAGTAGGGTGAGCAGCGTCCTGCGAACTATTTTGCCGGCTTTTTTCAGATACGAAGATTAGATTGGCTAAAGTACAAAAAGCGTGCTGCATAGTCAAGTAAAGATCAGGGTTTTACGCCTTACCTCACCGGGAACATAAAGTACAATTAATATCCTTCTGCGTCGTCATCTCCCCGCCAGTCCGCAACAGCTTCTATAGTTCGGTTGCGGGAAATTCGTATTACTTCGGTTCGCCCAATAGCTTCCCTTTCTTTTATGGTATAACCCATCTTTTCCAACTGTGTTATAACCGTCACTGGAAAGCCTTTTTCCACATATAATATATCAGGAAGCCACTGATGGTGAAATTTAGGTTTGTTGACGGCATCGGAGGTGGTCATATCAAATTCGATGATATCGATCAGGGTTTGAAAAACAGACGTTGTAATGGTAGTTCCGCCCGGAGTTCCCAGGATCAGGAATGGATTGTCTTTAAATAAAACAATGGTCGGTGTCATCGAACTGAGCATTCTTTTTCCGGGAGCGATCGCATTGGCATCTCCGCCTACAGCACCATACATGTTGGGGAAGCCGGATTTTATACTGAAATCATCCATTTCATTGTTCAGCAGGAATCCGGCACCAGCTACTACAGTCCGGCATCCATACCCCCCGTTGAGCGTAGTTGTAATTGAAACACAATTTCCTTCCTTGTCATAGGTATTAAAATGTGTGGTTTCTTCGCTTTCTTTAATTAACCCGGGCTGAATTTTTTGACTATTCCCGGCAGAGTCGCGGTTAAAATTTTCCATTCTTCCGTATATGTAAGGATAGCTGATTAGCGACTTCGCGGGTATTTTATAATAATCGGGATCACCAAGATATTTGGCGCGATCGGCATAAGCCAGCCTTTCTACCTCGGTCATTAAATGAACGGACTGAACCGATTCAAATCCATAATGTTTCAGATCCTGGTCTTCCACCATTCGCATCATCTGGGGCAAAAGAATCCCGCCGCTGCTGGGTAATGGCATGGTGATAACGGTATAATCGTTTTTGTATAAAAAAACAACCGGCTTTCTTTCTTTTGCAGCATAATTTTTCAGGTCTGCGTAGCTGATCATTCCTTTGCCACGCGTCATTTCCTCTACGATCAGGTGTGCTGTTTCCCCCTCATAAAATCCTTTGGCACCATTGTCCCGGATGCGCTTCAGGGTTCTGGCCAGATCCCTTTGCACCAGGGTATCCCCGCTCTTCCAACCTGATTCCTTAACAAAAACCGGCAGCACGGAATTGAATTTTTTAAAATCCTTCTGGTTCTCATTCAGGTCATTCGCTTCATCCTCGGTTATGGAAAAGCCCTTTTCAGCAAGGTCTATCGCGGGCTGGATCAGTTTTCGAAAGGGCAATCTGGCATATTTGTAATAGGTAAATATGCCCGCCACTGAACCAGGAACTCCAGTTGCGAGGTGGCCGTCTTCACTTTTTCCGGACAAAACATTTCCTGCGGAATCCAGATACATATTACGGGAAGCCGCCGCCGGAGCTTTTTCCCGAAAATCAATGGCCAGATTTTGCTGATTGGCCAGGTGAGCAACCATAAAGCCCCCCCCACCTATATTTCCGGCGCCCGGATAAACTACCGCCAAAGCCAGCTGTGTGGCAATGGCTGCGTCTACCGCATTTCCGCCCTGTTTCAGCATCTCAATACCTGCTGCACTAGCCAGGGGATGAGCAGATACTACAACTCCGTTCCGGCAGATAACCTTTTTATTGGAATGATAATTATATTCCTGACCTGTTTGGGTAAACGCAGTTAAAAAACTAAGTGAAAGTGCTGTGTAAATGACAAAAATAAACGGCCGGTACGCAGGTATACGCATTATTGAAAATAAAGCAAAAATAAGAAAGGTGAACATTTGAATTACCGGTAATATAATATCGCCGGCATTTTATCAGGGATTCATTAATTTGGCGACGACTAAAGGTGAATATTCAGGATGAAAAATATTTTAAGCTGCTTTTTCCTTTTGCTCTTATCCGCGGAATATTCAATGGCCCAAAATCCGGAAACTTTCAGCGCCTCTGAAATTCTGCTCCGGATGAAAAAGCTCAATGTGCTGGGATCCGTGTTATATATCGCCGCCCATCCGGATGATGAGAATACGCGGCTGCTGGCCTGGCTCTCTCAGGATAAATTATACAGAACCGGCTACCTGTCACTTACGCGTGGAGATGGCGGGCAAAACCTGATAGGCGATGAGCAAGGTATTGAGCTGGGATTGATACGTACACAGGAACTATTGGCCGCGCGACGGGTGGACGGGGCAGAACAATTTTTTGCCCGCGCTTACGATTTTGGTTTTTCGAAAACAACTGCCGAAGCACTTAAACTATGGGATGAGCAGAAAATGTTAAGCGATGTGGTATGGGTGATCAGAAAATTCCAGCCTGATATTGTTATCACCCGGTTCCCGGAAGATAAACGGGCCGGACACGGTCAACATTCCGCTTCTTCAGTTCTTGCCCATGAGGCATTTTCGGCGGCTGCAGACCCTAAACAGTTTCCTGAGCAATTAAATTATGGGGTTCGGCCCTGGCAGGCTAGCCGACTCTTCTGGAATACATATAAATTCGGATCCTTCAATACCACGAGTGAAGACCAGCTGAAAATTGAAGTTGGTGGCTTCAATTCATTGTTGGGAAAAAGCTATGGGGAAGTGGCCGCAGACAGCCGCAGTCAACACAAATCTCAGGGGTTTGGCGCTCCTCATATACGTGGCAGCCAGTTGGAATATTTTTCATGGACACAAGGCAGTCACGCGGATTCCTCACTCATGCAAAATATAGATTGCAGCTGGAAACGTATTCCGGGAGGGGCAGCTATTGGGCATCAGATAGACGGACTGATAAAAAATTATAATCCCAATACGCCATATGCTTCGTTGCCACTATTGGTAAAAATTTATCAGAATATACAAAAATTAAAGAATGGCTACTGGCGGGATAAAAAACTGAAAGAAACGGTGGAACTCATTTATGCCTGCAGTGGCCTATGGCTGGAGGCAACTGTACCGGGAGCTTATGCCTCCCTCAATCAAACCATACCGGTTACCCTTCATGCGGTAAACCGCGCTCCGGTTGAGATAACGGTAAACTCTTTAAGTCTCAATAAACAGGATACCAGTTGGAATTTATCACTGCAACCTGGAACTAACTATTCACTCACCCGGAATATTTCCCTTCAGGGCCTGCCCGTTTCCCAACCATACTGGCTGGTTGAACCAATGTTACCTGGATCCTATAATGTCCAGAATCAGCAATTGATTGGTGAAGCCCAGAATGTGCCATCTCTGGAAGCCATATTTGAAATCCGGTTGTATGGAGAATCTTTTATACTTAGGCAACCTGTACTTTACAAAGTTACAGATCCCGTAAAAGGGGAATTGTATGAACCATTAACCATTGTACCTGTCCGGATGGCTTTTTGTGATCCGGATTTGCTTGTTTTCAGCAATAACAAATCAAAGGAGCTGCTGGTAAAAAGACAATTGAAGACCGATATGAATGAAGGCGATACAAAGTCAGAGGTACATTCCGTGAATGACAATATTAACAATAAATCAACTTCGGTTTCTCTTACCACAGTTCCTGGCTTTGAAACCCTTTCAGGTTCTGTGGAGGAACGGACAAATTCATTTTCACTTCAGCCGGTATTGGCCAGGGATCAGCGCAGTGGTACCTGGGTAACCAGGATGAATAACGGATTTGCGGATACTCTCCAGCAATGCAGGACCATTGCATACGATCATATACCGCGTATAGATTATTTTAAACCTTCTTTTGCTACGATCGTGTCAGTTAATCTTCAAATTCGCGGAACCAGGATTGGGTACATTGAAGGGGCGGGAGATAAAGTTCCGGATGCTTTGAGTGCAATGGGTTTTACGGTTATCAGATTAAATGAAAACACGGTAACGCCGGAAGGATTACAAGGGCTGGATGCGGTGATTACCGGTGTCCGGGCATATGATGTACATGATTGGATGACCGGTAAATACCGGATATTTATGAACTACATAAAAAACGGTGGTAACCTGATAGTACAATATAACCGTAATCCTGTTAAAGATTCAGCGGGTATTGGTCCATATCCATTTGGAATTTCCAGCAACCGGGTCACAGAAGAAGATGCGTCCGTTCATTTTCTGCAACCCGATAATCCGGTTCTTCACTTTCCGAATGAAATAACAGAAAAGGATTTTGATGGCTGGGTTCAGGAAAGGGGAATTTATTTTGCAACCCGTTTGGATCCCCGGTATCAGGCGATACTCTCCATGCACGATACTGATGAGCCGGAACAGAACGGAAGCCTGATTGTCGGTCAGTATGGCAGGGGTTGTTTTATATATACCGGACTGGTTTTTTTTCGTGAACTTCCGGCAGGAGTTCCGGGTGCTTACCGGTTACTTGCAAACCTTATTGCACTCAACCAACAAAAAGTTCAATAAGCATGCTGAATCTGAATCGTAGGGAAATAGCTTTTATTATTGCGATTGTAACTGGTATTTTGGTGGGCAGACTTATAAAAAAAGTTACTGCAGGTATGCTAATCGGTCTCATGCTGGGATTGATTGCGTCCATGCTGATGGCTAACCGCGGGAATTCAAAAAAATGAAATGAATGTAAAGCCGGAAGAAAAGCCACCATTTTCTAAGTCCTGGAAACCCTGGTATGCAGGTGTGATTGGTTTCTTAGTTCTCCTGATTATTTTTTTCTACTTTTTTACCAAACATTTTTCATGAGTCAGGCCGACTGGATAGTTCTAATTGTCACATTAGTCGGCATAATCCTA
The DNA here is from genome assembly GCA_963766585.1 of uncultured Bacteroidota bacterium. Classification (GTDB taxonomy): domain Bacteria; phylum Bacteroidota; class Bacteroidia; order Chitinophagales; family Chitinophagaceae; genus Puia. The sequence continues at coordinate 1,029,516 of CAVYAV010000003.1, read as the reverse complement.
TATGGACTATATAAGAGCAGGGCAGAAAAGAACCTGGACAGTTATTTTTTGATGAACCGGAGTTCATCCTGGTTAATAATCCTTCTTGGTATCATCGGCACGCAGGCAAGTGCTGTAACTTTTATTTCCGCACCGGGACAATCGTATACGGATGGAATGCGATTCGTTCAATATTATTTTGGGTTGCCCCTGGCCATGGTTGTACTCTGTATCACATTCGTTCCGGTATTCCATAAGCTGAAGCTATTTACAGCTTATGAATTCCTCGAGAAAAGATTTGATGGTAAAACAAGGGCTTTTACCTCCCTGTTATTTTTATTGCAACGTGGTTTATCAACCGGTATCAGCATTTCTGCACCTTCCATTATTCTTTCTTCTTTATTAGGCTGGAATATTTTGTGGACCAATATCCTGATGGGGGGCCTGCTCGTTATTTATACTGTCACGGGTGGCGCAAAAGCGGTTGCCTATACGCAGCAAATACAATTTATAATCATATTTGCCGGAATGGTTACGGTAGGATATATGGTCGTCCATATGTTACCCGGAAATCTGGGGTTATCTGATGCACTTCATATCGGGGGAAGGGCTGGAAAATTAAATGTTATTACTTCGGGAAGAAATGAAAATGGTTTCCAATGGAATGACCGGTACAATATCTGGAGCGGCATTATTGGCGGATTTTTTTTACAGTTATCTTATTTTGGTACTGATCAGAGTCAGGTTGGCCGCTACCTTACCGCAAGTTCAACGCGCGAAAGCCGGCTGAGTCTCTTACTTAACGGAATTGTAAAAATCCCTATGCAGTTTGGTATCCTGCTCCTGGGTGTGCTGGTGTTTTCTTATTACCAGTTTGCAAAAGAACCATTATTTTTTAATCAGTCACAACTTGACTTGCTCGCTAAGACGAAATATGCAGATTCCCTTAAAATCGTGATGAAGGAATATGAATTATTGCAACAGGATAAAATATCCCTTATGAATCGGGAATCAGGATCAGCTGTGGAAAATCATATGCAGCTGGGCCTGACGATGCAATACGCACAGAAAAAACAAGCTGAACTCAGATTAACTATCCAGCGCTGGCTGAAGGATAAGGAAGTAAACGGCGACCCGAATGATACGAACTATATTTTTCTTCGATTTGTAGTGGACCATTTACCCAGAGGACTAATTGGACTGCTTATCGCTGTTATTTTTTTATCTGCATGGGGTTCTGTGGCGGCATCCCTGAATTCGCTTTCTTCCTCCACCATAAATGATTTGCATAAACGATGGAGTAAAAAGGTTTTGAGTGAAAAGCAAGAATTTAGCTTGTCCCAGTTCTATACTCTGTTATGGGGTGTATTCTGTGTGGTGATTGCCCAACTAGCGTATAATATCGGGAATAGTTTAATCGAAGCCGTTAATGTGCTGGGCTCGTTATTTTATGGAGTGATACTGGGTATTTTCCTGGTGGCATTTTATGTGAAAAAAGTCACCGCCACTCCCGTTTTTGTCAGTGCCGTCATCATCGAAATATTTGTAATCAGCATTCATACACTTAATCAGAAAGGGATACTGAACATTAGCTTTCTCTGGCTGAATGCCATCGGTGCAATCGGGGTTGTCCTGCTGAGCATCCTGTTACAGGGCCTAAAGCCAAAACGCTTAACGATTTAATGTTTCGTTAAGCGTTTGGCGTTACGCGCTATTCTTAAGAAAGCGCTTCCGACCGGATATTGTTGTAGCCTTTTTTACTCAGTTCAATCAGTTTAAGTACTTTTTCCCGGACATCTTCCCGCAGGCCGCTTATTTCATGTTCGAAGACCTGATGAAGCTCAGCGAGCTCTTCATTTGTGGTTCCCCGCATCCGCCTGAATTTATCTTTCAGGTTGTCAACAGAATCAGACAATTTCTTACGGGTATCCGTGCCTTTTGCCGGGGCTATTAAGATTCCGATTACTATTCCGGAAAGCGTTGCGGTAAATAATCTTTGTAAGCTCATGATATTTTCTTTTTATTTAGATGATTAGATGTAATGTATTTTTCAACAACCTTGCCAGTAATACAACAGGCATTTGTATTCTTTTCATTATTGAGTATCTTAGCGCTTCTTCAAACACCTAAAACCTTATTAATCTGAACTTATGAGTACTTATCTCATTACCGGTGGTGCCGGATTCCTGGGAATTAATATGACGCGTTATTTACTGGAAAGGGGTCATGCGGTGGTTTCACTTGATATCGCCGATTTCGACTATCCGGAAAAAAACAGGATTAAGGAAATCAAAGGAGATATCCGTGACCGGTCCATGGTTGATCAGGCAATGAAAGGAGTGGATTTTGTGATTCATACCGCCGCCGCCCTTCCCCTTTATAAAAAGGAAGATATATATTCAACTGATTTGGATGGTACAAGAAATGTTTTGCAGTCTGCACTTGACCACAGTATACAACGGGTTGTCCATATTTCTTCCACAGCCGTTTATGGTGTTCCCGATCATCATCCCCTAGTAGAGAACGACCGGCTGCATGGAGTGGGAGACTATGGAATTTGCAAAGTAAAGGCAGAAGAAATATGTGTTGACTTCCGCCGGAAAGGTCTTGTTGTTCCTATATTCCGGCCTAAATCGTTTATTGGGCCGGAAAGGCTGGGAGTTTTTGGTGTATTTTATGACTGGGCAAAAGACGGAAAAGGTTTTCCGGTCTTGGGCAGAGGAAATAACAAGTATCAGTTAATGGATGTTGAAGATTTTGCTTCTGCCATTTACCTGTCTACAACTATTGATGCAACCAAGGCGAATGATACCTTTAATGTAGGCGCCAGATTGTTTACTACTATTAAGGAAGATTATCAGGTGGTGCTGGACCGGGCTGGTTTTGGAAAAAAAATCACCGGTGTGCCGGCAGGAGGAGCTATTTTTATTCTTCGTATTCTAAATAAGTTGAACATTTCCCCGCTTTATCCCTGGGTCTATGAAACTGCTTCCAAGGATTCTTTCGTCTCTATTGAAAAAGCGCAGAAAGTTTTGGGATGGGAGCCGGTATATTCAAATAAAGACGCATTATTGAGAAACTACGAATGGTATATCGCCAATATGCACCATTTTCAAAAAGTTTCAACAGGCATTTCTCATCGTGTTCCCTGGAAACAGGGTGCTTTGGGGATCGTAAAGAAATTTTTCTAGAGAGGTCCGAAATTAGTCATTGTCAACATCAGGCATTTAATAGTCAGGCGGGATAGCTGCCCCATATTCATGTTTCGCGCCTCATGCCAGCCGCCTCTTTCTGAAAAGCGGGATGATACTTCTGTAATGTCTCTCTCAGATACGATCGATCTAAATGGGTATAAATTTCGGTAGTTGTAATGCTCTCATGCCCCAGCATTTCCTGGACGGCCCGAAGATCGGCTCCCCCTTCTACCAGATGAGTTGCAAAAGAATGTCGGAAGGTATGGGGTGAAACGGTTTTTTTTATGCCTGAGTCCCGGACGAGATTCTTTATCAGGATAAATATCATTTGACGGGATAACCCTGCTCCCCGCCGGTTCAAAAAAAGGATATCGTCGCTTCCTTTTTTAATGGGTGAATGTACGCGCACCTGATCCCTGTAAATGCTGATGAATTTCAAAGCCGTATTCCCTATGGGGACTAGTCTCTCTTTATCCCCTTTACCAATAACTTTTATAACGCCAAGGTCGGGATACAGAGAGGAAATGCGAAGTCCCACAAGTTCGGAAACCCTCAGGCCGCAACTATACATAGTCTCGAGTATGGCCCTGTTTCTTTCTCCTTCCGGTTTACTCAGGTCAATGGCTTCCACAATCTGATTTATCTCTTCCACACTGAGGAAATCGGGGAGGGTCCTGCTCATCTTCGGGGTTTCAAGCAACAGGGTGGGATCCTGTTTCGTGATGGATTCCAGTAAACAGTATTTAAAGAAAGACCGGATCCCTGAGATGATCCTGGATTGGGAACTGGCCGTCATACCTAGTCCACCGATCCATTTTAAAAAAGACTGGAGATCTTTTAAACGGATTTCTTCCAGGGAAATGATGGGTTGCCGGGCAGCGATAAATTGTGAAAGTTTTTCAATATCCCTCAGGTAAGCATCTACGGAATGGTCCGAAAGTGATTTTTCAAGTTGCAGCCAGGCCTTATATCCTTTTTTTTCAGGGCCCCACATGATTTTTATTTTAAATCCCACTTTCCGTTTGCTACCCCTTCCTGCATAATCTCAACCAGGCGGTAAGTTGCAGGACAATATTCCACGTTTTGTTTAAAAACATTCCCATAATCTTTTATTTTTTTTGTGCCATGGTGGGGAAAGCCGGCACAATCCCGGGGTCTTACTTCATACACTGAACACATATTGGTTTTCAGATCCAGGAACTGGCAAGGTTGTTTTTTGTTTATCCAGTCACCGCTTTTATCCCGGTACAACCATTTTTCAACAAATGCATTCTTAGTCATTCCCAGATATTTAGAAATGCGGCTGATATCCTTTTGCGTATAGGTGGGGGACATGGTCTTGCAGCAGTTCGCGCAATCCAGGCAATCCGTTTTTGCCCAGGCAAGTTCATTTGCTTCCAGTGTGATCAGGTGAACGGATTCAACCGGCTTCTTTTCCAAACGGGCAATAAAGGTCCTCAGCTTTTTTTTGTTCCGGGAGACCTGATTTCTAAACGTTCTGAAATTTACCGTGGATGGGATCATGAAATACTATTGGTTATAGTGATTTGGGTAAATATATTAATCCTGAAAAAGAATACCTATTTTTTTCATAAGCGTAGTGGCATTCAGGCTTTCACATATTCCCTTTTTTAATTTATAATCAAAATGGAGTTCATCTCCTTCAATTCTACCTTCAAAATGATAGTTGGAAACAGCCTGGTCGACAACAGACTCTGTCCGGGCAAGTTCGGTATCATGGGTGGCAATAACAGCTACAGAATGGGCATGTAGCAATTGTCTTACCAATGCCTGGGAACCCAGGTGCCTGTCAGTCGAATTTGTTCCACGCAACACTTCATCCAACAGAATGAATACATTTTCCTTACGGTTAACGGATTCAATAATCAACTGCAATTTTTTTAGTTCTGCATAAAAGGTAGAAGTGTTCTCAGCCAGGTTATCGGCTACCCGCATGCTGCTGATCAAATTCATCTCACTCAGATGCATCTCCCTTGCACAAACAGGGCTACCCATCAGAGCGAGCACGGTGTTAACACCCAGGGAACGAAGGAAAGTACTTTTACCCGCCATATTCGATCCCGTAACCATGGCTATTTTTCCAGTGCCTTCCAATTTGAAATCATTGGTTATCCGCTTTTCGACGGGAATCAAAGGATGTCCCAGGTCATTGACCAGAAAATGAAAGTAGTTTCCGTCTACTTCGGGGAAACACCAATCCGGTTCATTATGGACAAGGGAAGCGAGGCTGATCATAACTTCCATTTCAGAAACTACTTCAAACCAGTCGTTCAAATGGTGCTTGTTTTTCTGCTTCCATACGTTCAGGGCGATGACCTGCCGGAGGTCCCAAAGAAGCAACCCATTGAGTACGACAAAAACGATGATATTTAACCGGAACTCAAATTTTTTCAGGATGGAATGGAAATCGCGAATCGCAGAAGCAGCCGATGTATAACCCGCAGGTTTCAATCTGTTTTTCAGGGTTATCAGAAAAGAGGAATGAAAGTTTTCTTTTTCTATCAGGTGAAGCTGTTCGTGAAGGGAATCCATTTCCGGTTGAATCCGGGATAATAGTTCATATACAGGCGTAATCTTGCCACTGACAAAGGCAGATAACGCAAAAAAACCAATCAGCCAGAACAAAAAAGTTCCGGTGGTCATATAATCCAGGGCATATACCAGTATAATAAAAAAGGTGAAAAATGGATAAAAAGTACGGATCTGTTTCCAATACCATTTTTCAAATTCACCCGCTGGTTTGGAAATCCAATCCTGAATTCTCTTTTCGGTAAGCATGCTCAAGGGGTTGGCCATGGCCATAGACTGGAACTGCTGACAGGTATCCTGTTTTTCTGAGAGTTCCAATGCTGCTTTTTGTTTTTCTTTGATGGCAGCAGGTATTAATGGCGATTTTAGGGAAGCCGCAAGTAATAGTTTGGATTGTTCTGCATGGCAACGGCTAAGCCATTGAAAAACAGAATGGGGTCCGAATAAATCCAGATCAGCAGCGTAAGCATGCATCGGGTCTTCAAAAATATGTCCGTCTTCATAATCCTGCAGGCTTTGATGAATGGCATCAAGTTCATGACGATTAATCTGAATCATTCGTTCATGATTTTTAATAGCAGATCCTTTATCCGAATCCCGAAAAACCAAATAGAAAAATATGATCACGGTTATTAAAATAATGGGGAACATAAACCTGGCAGCTGGCCAGTAATACCACGCTATAACCGTTCCGGCTAAAAAGCTGGAGAATCTGGCGACGGCGAGTAAATTCTTATCTTTTTTTAATTGTTGAATAGCAGCCAGATGCTTTTCAATTTGTTGATGGTAGGATTGTAGGATTTCATTTTGCTTTAAGTATTGTTGGCTCATCACCACCAATATACGTCTTCTATAAAAAAGAAGTCCGGTTTGCCGTCCGGGGCTATGAGAATGGAAAGAATATCAAATTGAATTTGTTCCCAAACAGGATATTTATTTTGAAAAGCTTCTCCCGCCGCCAATAAATGGCGTCCTTTTTTCCAGTTTACCCAGTCTTCCGGCTTTCCGAACAAGTCATTATGTCTTGTTTTTACTTCGATTATATGCAAAATCCCTTTCAGGCTGGCGATAATATCAACTTCATACCGCGCAAATTTCCAGTTTCGGGAAATGAGCTGATAACCCCTCTGTTCCAACCATTCAGCGGCTAATTCTTCCCCCTCTTTTCCGAATTCATTATGTGCGGCCATTTTTGCTTTACTTTGAGCCACTAATGAAAAATATGGAACTGAGTAAAGATCGGGTGTTACCGATAACCGGGAAAGTGCAGCACTATACCTGGGGAGGCTTTTATTACCTGCCGAAACTGCTAAACATACCGGTGAAAAAAGGTGAAACCTACGCTGAATTTTGGCTGGGCACCCATGACCGCGGCGGTTCAGAAATCAAAAATGGTAAAGATCATCCCGTTACATTGAAATCCTATATTGAAGAATATCCGGAACAAACTCTTGGTGAAAAAGCTTCCAGGACTTTTGGCCGGCTTCCTTTTCTGTTGAAAGTACTGGACGTGAAGGACATGTTATCCATACAAGTGCATCCGTCCCGGCAAAATGCCCAAATCGCATATGAGGCAGAAAATGAAAAAGGTATAGGGCTGGATTCACCCCAAAGAAATTTTAAAGATAATAATCACAAACCTGAGCTTATGCTGGCCCTCAGTGAGTTTTGGTTATTACATGGGTTTAAGAGCCCCAGGGCACTTCAACTCATTTTGCGAGAGATACCTGAGCTGCATTTCCTGGTGCCAATTTTCGGAGGGGATAACTATAAAAAGCTTTATCAGCATGTAATGGAAATGCCACAGATGCAGGTTGACAGGCATTTAAAGACCCTGCTGGACCGGATCATTCCCCATTATGAAGCCGGTAAACTCAATAAGGATAAAGCAGATTTCTGGGCAGCAAGAGCAGGCCTGACCTTTCCACAAGACGGTCATATAGACCGGGGACTGTTCTCCATTTATTTTTTTAATCTGCTTCACCTTCATCCTGGTCAGGCAGTATTTCAGGAAGCCGGTTTACCTCATGCTTACCTGGAGGGGCAAAATGTGGAAATCATGTCGAATTCCGATAACGTGCTGCGGGGAGGCCTGACCACAAAACATGTGGATGTACCGGAACTGATGAAACACGTGAAATTTGAGGCTACCCATCCCCAGATTATAAACGGGACTCCGGCAGAACCGAACCGCCTCGTTTTTCCAACCCCGGCACCGGACTTTGAACTCAGTCAAATCCGGATTTTAAAGGGTCAGGAGCATCAGATGATTTCCCGTTCCGTGGAGATATTCCTTGTATTTAGCGGATCTGTCGAAGTTGAAAGCGGAACCGCTTTTAGGAGGAACAAAGGTGAAGCCTGGGTGAGTTTTGACGGGGCAGAAACCAGGATAAAAGCAGTCGAAGACCTCGTTATTTATCAGGCATCCATTCCGGGTCTGGATTAGCGTCTTACGGTCTTTGTTAGTAACTTCGGGCCGGATCTTTTCGGGGTTTTTTAAAATCATTTAGCTTTGCAACTTATAAAACAGTGTGATGAAGACTTCCAATAAAATAATATTGTCCTTTTTGTTCCTCGTTGTGATTGCAGCCCTTTACCGGATTATTCCTGAAAGACCCTATGGATTTGCTCCCCAGTGGGCTATGGCCATATTTGCCGGTGCCATCATCCGGGATAAAAGATGGGCCTTTATTATCCCTGTCTTGTCCATGTTTATTTCAGACCTGCTTTACCAGGTTTTGTACATAGGTGGAATTTCCACAATCCAGGGGTTTTATGAAGGCCAGTGGCAGAACTATATCCTTTTTACATTATTGGTTTTTGTTGGATTTGCCATCAAAAAATTGAATTTATTGCAGATCGTAGCCGCTTCGCTGGCCGCCCCCACCATTTACTTCCTGATCTCCAATTTCATGGTTTGGGCTAGTAATAGCAGTATTCGGGGATTGGATCGTCCGAAAACCTTTGGCGGACTCATGTTATGTTATTCAGACGGAATTCCATTTTTTAAAATGAGTATCATCGCAACCCTGGTATTCTCCGCTATATTTTTTGGCACTTATATCTTCGTAAAAAATTACCAGGCGATTAGCCGCGAAATGAGGGCATAGTAATTTGCGGCACTCGGTACATTGCATTTTAAGTATACCAGCTTATCCTTCATATCCGTCATCGTCGGAGAGATTAGCGCCATCCGCAGCTTGTGTAGCCAGTTCATCGCATCGGTTATTGTGGGAATTGCTGGCGTGCCCCTTAACCCAGTGGAATTTAATGTGATGGTTTGAAGCGAGTCCGGCGAACCGAAGCCATAGATCTTTATTTTTTTTTCCACCTTTGAAATCAGTGGCGATCCAGTTTTTCAGCCAGCCCTTTTCAACTGAATTCACTACATACTGACTATCGGAATATATTTTTAAATGCAGACCGTTTTTCCTGAGCGCTTCCAGCCCCGCAATCACCGCCATCAGTTCCATACGGTTATTGGTCGTTCTCCGGAATCCGCCGGAAAGTTCTTTGGCCGCTCCCTTCCACATCAGTATCGTACCATATCCGCCCGGCCCCGGATTGCCTCTGGAAGCGCCATCCGTATACATGACTATCGAATTTTCCAATTTCTTAATTTATAGATAGGACTTCTGCTACACCTGGAATACACCCGTTTTAAATTCAGGAATGGACGGATTCTGGTTTGCGGCTTTTATACCCTCTGAAATAAAGGACCGGGTTTCAAGCGGATCAATAATGCCATCCACCCAAAGACGGGCAGCAGCATAATAAGGACTTGTCTGCTTTTCATAACGGTTCCGGATTTCATCCAGTAATTTTTTTTCTTCTGCCGGTTCAATTTCACGGCCCCTTGATTTCAAGGATGCGACCTGAATTTGCAATAATGTTTTGGCTGCCTGATCACCACCCATCACAGCAATTTTTGCTGTGGGCCAAGCCAGTATAATACGTGGATCATAAGCCTTCCCGCACATCGCATAGTTGCCGGCACCATAGGAGTTTCCGATAATGATCGTGAATTTTGGAACAACAGAATTTGCTACGGCATTCACCATTTTGGCCCCGTCTTTTATGATTCCGGCATGTTCACTTCTCGTACCCACCATAAATCCGGTAACATCCTGAAGGAAAACCAGGGGAATTTTTTTCTGATTGCAATTCATAATAAACCGGGCCGCTTTATCGGCACTGTCGTTATAAATAACCCCGCCGAGCTGCACTTCACCTTTTCTTGTTTTAACTATGGTTCGCTGGTTTGCAATAATGCCCACAGCCCAGCCATCAATACGGGCGTACCCGCAGATAATCGTTTTGCCATAATCTTCTTTATACTGCTGTATTCCCGGTGCATCTACTATACGGTTGATAATTTCCAGCATATCATAGGGCTTCGATGCTTCGGTAGGAAGCAGCCCATATATTTCTTCCGGTTTTTTTAGCGGATCCCTTGACTCGATATGGTCATAGCCGGCCAAAGGAGAATGGCCAATACCTGACATGATTTTTTTTACCTGGTCGAGGCATTCTTCTTCCGTTTTGAATTTGTAATCAGCAATACCGGAAATAGAAGTATGGGTAACTGCGCCGCCAAGTGTGTCCGTATCAGTAGATTCACCAATAGCGGCCTTTACCAGGTAAGGCCCTGCAAGAAAAATAGAACCATTGTCTTCTGACATGATGGTTTCATCGCTCATAATAGGCAGGTATGCACCACCGGCCACACAGGGTCCCAAAACAACAGACAACTGGGTGATGCCCATCGCGCTCATTCGGGCATTGTTTCTGAATATTCTGCCGAAATGTTCTTTGTCAGGAAATATCTCATCCTGGAGCGGTAGGAACACACCGGCGCTGTCGACAATATAAATGACTGGCAAATGATTTTCCATGGCAATCTCCTGCATACGGAGATTTTTTTTTCCGGTAACCGGGAACCATGCACCTGCTTTTACAGTCTGATCATTTGCAAGTATGACACATTGCCGGCCACTGATATATCCAATGCCGGCAACAGTACCTGCGGCGGGACAGCCACCATATTCTTCGTACATTTCAAAACCCGCAAATGTGCCAATCTCATAAAATTTTGTATCTGCGTCCAGCAGATAAGAAATTCTTTCCCTGGCAGTCAGTTTATTTTTTTCATGTTGTTTGTCAATCGACGTCAACCCTCCGCCGATTGCAATTTTTTGGAAACGGTTACGTAGCTGGCTAAGGGCCTGCTTCATATTATCTTCATTTCTGTTAAAATCAATATCCATCATTGTGGTATATGTTGCAATATAGTATGGATGTTTTAATAATATGTATTTTTAAGGGATGCATTGGAAACAGAATCGATACTGGCTTATTCCACTAATGATTGCAGCGGGTGTAAAAATTTTTTCGTTTTTCCCAGCTGCAGTGGAAAAATATTATTCAACCGGTATTTATCCGGTTATTTCTATTTTCCCCCGCCTGGTGTTCGGATGGATCCCTTTTAGTATCGGGGATATCCTGTATGCGCTGGTTTTATTTTACCTGATTTTATCCTTGGTCAGATTTTTTTCCCGGGCATTTAAACGGACTCTGCATCGCGCTTATCTTTTGCTTTGCCTTAAAAGATTTGCTACCATCGTACTATGGATTTATCTGTTATTTAATATATTCTGGGGTCTGAACTATGACCGCCTTCCGATTGCGACACAACTGGGTCTGGAAATGAAACCCTATTCAAAGGAAGACCTCCGGGAACTGGTCGGAATGTTGGTAGTCCGGATAAATGAAATTGACTCTGCTTCCCGGGAAGCACGGCGAAGCATTAATAATACTGACAGTGTGTTCAGGTATTCTATAAAAGCTTATCATCTTGCATCCAATTCATTCCCTGCCTTAAATTATCGTATTCCGTCGGTTAAATTTTCTTTTTATGGTTACCTGGCAAATTATATGGGATTCAGCGGCTACTACAATCCCTTTACCTGCGAAGCTCAGGTGAATACGACTATTCCGCGTTTTGTACAACCCTTTACAACCTGTCATGAAATAGGGCACCAGATGGGTTATGCAAAAGAAGAAGAGGCAAATTTTTGCGGGTTCCTCACAACCAAATCTTCCGGCAACCCCGCATTCCGTTATTCTGAATTTATCGATCTGTATTTGTATGCGGCAAGCGCATTATACCAGCTGGATTCTACTGCGTTTATTCCTTATCGTGAGGAATTGAATCCCTCGGTTCGCCGGGACCTGAGGGACCTAAAGGCATTTTATCAAAAATATCAAAACCCATTGGAACCCATTATTCACCGGATTTACGGAAACTATCTAAAGGCCAACCGCCAACCCCAGGGAATTTATTCTTATGATGAAGTAGTCGGGTTGGCCATCGCTTATTATCATAAGAACGGCGCATCGGCATTTTAGAAAGCATTCTTCCACATCATGCTTTCTACCGGCTTGTTGGTCTGACCGCTATATTTGGCGTCTTTTTTCTGGTTGTATTTCACTTCGATTTCACCATCAACCGGGAAATAAATCAGCTGACCGATTGGCATTCCCTTATAAATGCGAACAGGTTGTTTTACCGAAATTTCAAGGGTCCAGTTTCCACAAAAGCCCACATCCCCTTTGCCGGCGGTGGCGTGGATATCGATGCCAAGTCTTCCGGTAGAAGATTTTCCTTCGAGAAAAGGGACATGTTCGTGCGTTTCAGTGTATTCTGCAGTTACTCCCAGGTAAAAAATATGCGGGTATAGTACAAATCCTTCATCGGGGATTTCGAAAGACTCAATTTCGTTATGTTTTTTTGCATCCAGAATATGTTCCCGGTATGTAGCCAGCACCGGACCCAGGTGAACATCATAGGAATTACTGCCAAGAGATTTGCGATTGTACGGCTGGATTTTTATTGTTCCTTTCTCCATCTCTTCCATGATGCGCTTATCAGATAAAATCATTCTTTTGGTGGTTTATTTGTTTATTTGTTTGGCCACAGTCTTTAAACGGAGCGAATTTCGCACTAAGCTTTTTTTGGATGCCCTTATTTTATCAACATAATATCAACGAATTTACCCGTCTGGCTATCTGGTATATAACCGAAGAGGAGGATTTTTTCCTGGCAAAGGTACCCCTGAAAAGGGATGTATCCCACGCGCAAAAAAGATTGCAGCACCTCGCAGGCCGATACCTGCTTTATGCACTATTTCCCGATTTTCCCTTGGAGGAAATCCTGATAGCAGACACCCAAAAGCCTTACCTGGTAAATGAAAAGTACCATTTTTCGATCTCTCATTTTGGATCTTATGCCGCCGCCATCGTAAGCAGCGCCAGCCGGGTAGGAATTGATGTGGAGAAAGCCAGTCCGACGATCGAAAAAATCAGGAATAAATTTTTATCACCGAAGGAATCGTCCATCGCTTTTGAAGGCATCGAAAAATCGGGTCATCGCCTTCGCCAGCTTACGCTATTATGGAGCGCCAAGGAATCCATTTTTAAATGGTATAGCCTGGGTAAGGTAAACTTCAAAGAACATATTCATTGGACGGAACCCTATTTTGTACGTACCGGCGACATCGGGGAATTATGTTTCACTTTTAGAAAGGAAGGTATCATCCCCCTCGCAGTTTATTATAAAATTTTTGACGACCTCGTACTGACCTTTGTGTATACTGGTTAATGGTTAATGGTCAATTGCTAATTGTTAATGGTAATGCAGTAATTGACAATTGACAATTAACCATTAACAATTATTATTCTATTCCCAGAATCTCGTCCGTCTCGTCAATCAGATTCATATTAAATTCATCCTGACCGGATATGCCTTCCATAGAACCTTTGATATGTGCTGCATTCAGCAGCACCTTTTCAAGCTGCTTTTCGCGGGCCTTCCATAATTTTTCCATGGTATCTCTTTCCCGCTGGATAGACATTTTCATGGAGGAAAATCCTTCCCGGATGGCTTTCCATTGTTCGCTGAATTCAATACTAGTGAGATAATCGTACAACAATTGCATTTTATCACCCTTATTCTGCTGGTTCCTGGAAGCATTGAAAATCCGGATCACCCCATCCCGAAGCACCTCCGTTAATGCCCTGACTTCTGAAAAATTACAGATCCAAACACCGTTTTTTTCACCAAAACAATCCATATCCCGTGGCATGATTCGCGTGACAAGGATGGCTACCTGGGCGTTTTGCTGGCGCATATCAGCTTTGAGTTTATCGATCCAGTCCAATTCGAAATTTTTTGTGCGCTTGCTCTCAAAAATAATTTTACCACATTCCTGACCGGTTGCGTTCCTGACGGTAAGCGTACAGTCCGCTCCGCGAACCCCTTTGGCGATGGGTTCAACCCGATCGAATGGGAAAGCTCCCTGTAAAAGTTTTTCGAGCGCCAGTTCCTGTACCTCGCCCTGCAACTGCATGGATCCCTGGTCTGCTTTGCGTTTCATCTCCTCAATCAATTTCCGCTGATCTTCCAGTTGTTTTTCTTTCTCCTTCAGCTGAAGCTGGAAATCCGATTCTTTGGAGAGATTTTTTTGCTCTTCAAAACGTTTTATTTCATCGGCGATTTTAATCCTTTCTTCCTGCATTTTTCGTTGTAAGGACAATTCCAGTTCTTCTTCTTTAATTCTTAATGCCTGTTCTTTTTGCAAAAATTCCAGCTCCTTCTGCCGGGCGGCTTTTAATTTTTCCTGCTGGTCTTCATTGGACCGCTGAAGGAGGGTTACCTGATTCTCAAAATCCTGGTGGATGGTTTTTCGGATATCTTCTTCCAGTTTTTGCTGAAGATTTTTTTTCTCTTCGCCCAGTTTCTTCTGAAATTCTGCTTCCTGGTCCTGCAGTTGTTTGACAATTTCAGCGGATTTTTTTTGAAATTCCTCCTCCTTCTTGCTGATAAAGCCATTCATCTGTTCACGCAGATCTTTTTTATATTGTTCGGAAACCGCTTCTTCCATGGCAAACTCTTGACGGCAATGCGGACATTTGATGGTCGTAGGCATGCAGTATTTTTTGGTAAAGTTAATGTTTAACGTTTAACGCTTAACGCTGAACGACTAATGTCTAAAGCTTTCCAGCAATAGATATTCGGGTACTTTCGGATTAAGGCAAACAGTAATTAAAAAATGGTTGAAACCACTAACTTTAATATACAATCAACTGTATGAAATATTTTTTCTGTTTCTGCCTACTCTCCTGGTCCATTTTACTTCATGCACAAAGAACTGAAAAACCGCCGCTTCATGGAAAACACTGGATGGCGATTACTGGCAAACCCCTGGGCGCAGAATCTGGCGCCCAGATATTTCAACAGGGTGGTAATGCAGTGGATGCTGCTTGTGCGATGCTGGCTTCTATGTGTACCCAGTGGGCAGTACTGAGCTGGGGTGGAGAAACACAAGCCATCATTTATAATCCAAAGACGAAAAAAGTGATCTCCATAGATGCATTGGGTTTCGCACCGGGAGCAGCAACGGCGGCCTATTATAAATCGAAGGGATATTATTTTCCGCCGGAATATGGCCCCCTGGCCGCCGTAACACCGGGAACACCCGGAGGACTTTGTTATATGCTTGCCGAATATGGAACCATGAGCCTGAAACAAGTACTTGCGCCTGCCATGCAATTGGCAGCAGGATATCCGATTGAAGCCGCGGCTGCAAACAATATGCAGAAAAACCTGTCGTGGATAAAGAAATGGCCCTATAGCAGTAAAGTCTTTATCACCCATCCGGGTGAACAAAGAGAAGCTCCTGAACCAGGAGAAATATTTGTTCAGAAAGACCTGCTGGGTACACTTACTAAAATGGTTGAAGCGGAAGCTGGTGCGCTCCAAAATCACAAATCAAGAAAAGAAGCAATCTATGCAGCTTACGATCGGTTTTATAAGGGAGATATTGCCATGGAATTTGTCAGGGGTTGTCAGGAACAGGGCGGCCTGATCAGCATGGAAGATCTTTCAAAATGGAAACCGGTTGAAGAAGAACCCTTGCATATAAATTATAAGGGTATCGAAGTGTATAAACTTCAACAATGGTCCCAGGGGCCGGCACTTTTGCAAAGCCTGAACATCCTGGAGAATTTTGACCTGAAGGGTATGGGGTTTAATTCTGTAAAATATATACATACTCTGTACCAGACGATGAATCTGACATTTGCTGACAGGGATTTTTATTATGGTGATCCATATTTTCAACCGCAGGAACCCATCAGCGGTTTATTGAGTAAGGAATATGCGAAACAAAGGGCTGCAACGATTCAGTATAACTATAACGACAGTATCTCAGCCCCGGGGGATCCCTATCCGTTCGAAGGGAAAACAAATCCGTATTCAGTCCTGCTGAAAAAAAGATTCGGAGCATCATGGACCAATACCGATAAAAAATCGGTAAGCGTTCAATCCTCCGGGTTAGATCATGCGGAGGCTTTAGGTATTCATCATACTGCACTAAATACCGAACAGGAGACCTTGTACCAGGACAGACTTTGGCGCGGCACCACATCCATTGAAGCCTGCGATGAAGAGGGTTGGGTGGTATCTGTTACGCCCAGTGGCGGCTGGCTGCCTGCCTGCATTGCCGGCAATACCGGAATCGGCATGAGCCAGAGGATGCAGAGTTTTGTATTGGATTCCACGCTGAATCCGTTTAATGTACTGGAACCCTATAAAAAACCCCGGGTGACCCTGACACCCACCCTGGCGATGAAAGATGGTAAACCCTTCCTTTCATTTGCCGTGCAGGGTGGGGATACCCAGGATCAGAACCTGCTTCAGTTTTTTTTAAACATGGTTGAATTCAATATGACAGTACAGCAGGCAACAGAAGCACCAAATATCAATACGGATCAGCTCTGGCTTTCCCTGGGTGGTGATAAAAGAGAAGAACGGGCACCGAGACCAGGTTATATACTGTTAAATGATAAAACAGATTCTGCCTCGCGGGAGAAATTGAAATCGATGGGCTACACATTACGATTTGCGACCCATACCAGCGGACCGCTGAATGCGATTTACTACGATCAAAAACATGGGAGTTTCTGGGGCGGCAGCAGCAATTACGGGGAAGACTATGGAATCGGATGGTAAGTTATATGAACCAGTATAGAGAGCGTCAGTTTTTTAGTTTGAAAACGAAAATCAGGGTGCCACTGGATTCGTCAGCACCGCTATTGAATTTTACCTGGTGCGCTTTCCGGATGGCGATGGTTTTCAGATTTGCGTCGGAAGTTGTTGAGCCATGGGCCTGGTATTCTGCGCTGATTACATTACCGCCTGCATCCACGTGAATATCAACGGCTATTTTTGCATTTTCATTGAATTCATCTGTGAACGAAGGAGTACTGCTGATTCGTCGCCCCTGCAGTCCGCGGGCAATAGCGATACCATTTCCATGTCCCCCACCGGTATAGTTTGTTGAATTCGGATCACCACCGGGTGCGCCCTGATCTCCCTTTCCTCCGGCAATACCCTGATTTCCGCCTGGTTTAAAATGATCAGCATCGTTACCTCCGCTTCCATCACCTTTCACTCCATTAAAGACCGCTTTGGGTTTTGGAGGAACCGGAGTTGGATTCACCGCCGGCTGCGCTGTTTTTTTTGGCGTTTTAACAGCCAGGTCCTTGTCGGGAATTTTTGTTGCATCCGGTTTTGTAACCGGTGGCTGTTTTACGGACGGCGCCGGATCCGGATTCTTGTCGTCTGTTTCAACATCTTTTAAAGCTTCTTTTGTTGCTGACACGGTTTTTGGAGGTGAGTATTTTTCCTGTTCCTGTTTGGAAGGATCATTGGGCAGAAAAGTCTGATCGTTACCGAGTCCCTGATCGCTGTTTCCCAGATTCACTTCCAACCCTTCTTCCACAGGGGCAGGCGGATTAAATGGTAGTGTCCAGGAAATCAGGAAGAGTAATAAAAAAAGAGTACCGCATATAATCAGTGTATATAAAACTGCCTTGCGGTTTTTGCGGGATTCGAATTGATGTTCGCTAAGATTCACTTTTTAATCTTAATGTTTAAAGCCTTACGCTTAAAGCCTTTTTTATTTATAGAAGTAACAATGTAAAAATTTTAATTGAACTTTCGGAAAGTTCAGTCCCGCGGACTCATAATTTTATACTTGCTTTAAGCTTTTGGCTTCCTTCTTAAGAGGCGTAATCCCTGTCAAATACTCCGTGTATCCTTTCGATGGGAGGGTTGAAATAACCAAATTTCAACCCGGGAAATTCCTCACGTAAAAGTTCCATCATGTTTTGTACTCCCATAGCATTTCCGGTTTCCGTGCACCCGATTTTACCCAGGTACCAGTCCGGATCAATATTGAAATTCCGCCACTGGATCATGTCCAGACCGGTTTCGGAAATCATATGGCGCAGTGCTTCATATTCTTCTTCACTGTCTGTCATCCCCGGAAAAACAAAATAATTGATCGAAGTCCATCCACCGGAAGATTTCACCACACGCAGGCTCTCTACGATGTCTTCAAAAACATAATTATTCGGACGGTAATACGCTTCGTAAATATTTTTTCGGGCGGAATTCATGCTAACCCGGATGGAACTCAGACCGGCGTCCACCAGCGCTTGCACTGAAGCGGGTTTTGAACCATTCGTATTGATATTGATACTGCCTCTGGATGTATGTTTTCTTATTTCCAGGATAGCTTCGCGAATAGTCTCCCACATCAGCAGGGGTTCTCCTTCGCAACCCTGACCAAAACTGATAATGGGATAAGGAGCTGTTTGAAGATGGGGGACGGTGAACTCAACTATTTCTTCCGGTGTAGGACGGAAAGTGAGCCTGTCCTGTGTGGAATGAATGGTTTCCTCCTGCGGCTGAAATGAAATACAACCTATGCAGTTTGCATTGCATGCCGGGCTTACCGGAACCGGGCATTCCCATCTTCCGAGTGAAAGATTTCTGGCAGCCGGACAATGATAGGTATTACAGCAATTTTCCATCAGGTGCTTCACCAAACGATTATGCGGATACGTTTGCAGTAAACGATTTGCACCAGTGAGGATATTAGAAGCATCGTAACCACGGGCTTCCTGCCTGATATCCTGTTCAATACGAACTGCCGGCACATAAAATTTGTCGTTGAACCAGCCGGCGGCAGTATAACAGAACAAAGGAAGGGTGGGGGCATCTGCACCAGTCTCGTATGCAGAAAGATACAAGCCAGTATGCGCGGGCGGAATAAAAGCTGCTACAGCCCAGCCTTTTTCACATAGGCGCATCTCACCGGTTTCCACATCCATGCCAATTCCCCTGCGACCGGGTAATTCATACAAGGAGCCGCCTTCCGGCAACAGTATCCATTCTGATGACTCTACAGGTACGGCATCCCAGCCACTACGACCACAGGCATACAGGGAGACATCTTCGAAAATATTGCCATTTCCGTCTGAGTATAAAATGAAAGGTGACATCAGCGCAAATTTACAATTTTACTACGGCAGTACTCGTTAAATTCATCCTCCGTTGCGTCGGGGTCGTCGTCGTCCAGTACTTCTTTCTGGAACAGCTTATTATTACGGAAATCGAGGGTGAGCAATCCGTCTTTCAAAATGACGGATTGAAGCATTTCCCAAGAGATTTTTTTTTTGAACAGGGAATTAACAACTACTCCGCCAGGGTAAAAACCGATTTCAAGCGGGTATTTTGCGTGTATTTCAAGAAAAGCCATTACAAAAAAAGGAATGACAAGCCATTGAAGGAAGGGCATGCCGATCCAAAAGATCCCGGCGACGAATAACCAGTTCCGGAACTGCATGTCTTTTCCCTTCCTGCGGGCGATTAAATTGATGATCAGTCCGGTCAGGACCACCAGAATAGCAAAGCTGCGGAATATATTTAATACTGTTTTTAACTGAATAAAACTGAAAAGTAAAATCGAGAACAGTAATAACAGGAAACTAACCAGATCGATTTTGCGTGCATTTTCCCTTTTCAGGGTAACTACATAGTCGTAGTGCATTCCGGTTCTTTACGGGTTAATGGGAGCGGGTTGGCCGCAACCAGCATATTGCATAGTTTCCATAAAATCCGGGCACCCACATTTGCATCGAAGTTGCTTTCACCTATAGCTATTTCATTCAGATCAAAGCCGATGAATTTTCGGCCGCTTTCAATTATCTTTTTTATCAGGTATACAATCTGCTCAACTTCAAAACCGCCGTTGACGGGTGTTCCCGTATGGGGGCATAATTTCGGATCAAGTCCGTCTATATCAAAACTAACATACACATTTGCCGGCAACTGATGCACAATATCTTCCACGATATCACGCCAGGTGCCGCCTTCGAAAAGTTTTTCCTTGATGGTCTTGTCAAAAAAGGGGACCACCCGTTGGTTGCTGTTTTGTATATAATTGAATTCTTCTTCGCTGAAGTCCCGGATGCCCACCTGAACAAGACGACTGATCTGGGGAATATCCCTCAAGGCATTGTACATAATGCTGGCATGGCTGAAGTCAAAATTTTCATAAGCCTTGCGAAGATCACAATGGGCGTCAATTTGCAATATTCCGAAATCATTGTATTTCTCCCCAATGGCCTTCATAAATCCCAGTGGAACACTATGATCCCCGCCCAGCAATACAACCAGTTTTTCATCTTCTAACAGGCTACTGGTCTGGTCATAGACCCATTTGTTTAGATTGGCGCTGCCCTCATTGATTTCCTTCAGGGATTTGCACATGAAATTGTTCTTCTCGATCTCTTCTCCTTTGGAAATATAATTGATATAGAGTTCCGCTTCCTTACGCAGGTAATCACTTTTCATCAGTACTTTCCTGTCGGGCTGCCTCATGAAAATTCCCTGTTTCCAGGCATTGCCGGATTCCTCGTCAAAAAGGTCCACCTGCATGCTGGCATTAAAAATATGTTCGCTTGCCCTGGACGTACCCGATCCTGAACTCACGGTCACTTCCCAGGGTATGGGTAATATAACCAGCCGGGCATCTTCTTCGAGAAAAGGAAGGCCAAAAATGGTGTTTTTCGGATTACTTGCGATGTTACAATCGAAGTGGGATAGATCTGTCATATTTTGCTGTCTGTATCTGGAACGGTTGGCGAAGGTACTGCAGTATGTGAAAACAGCAAAAGATTGTGCCGCCCTGCCTGGTGAAGGGAAACAATCCGTTCAGATGAAACGGAGAAACTGATAAAACGGGAACATGGTTATTCAGGCGGCAACATATAATTTCCGTAGGATCTTTGGCTTTTAGAGAATAACTTTGCGGCACATGAAGCGCACCCATATCATACTTCTGATTTTTATAGCCCTGAGCATTGGTTTGCTGGTTAGTTTTATGGGTAATTTATCTACCTATGAGACAATTGCCTCCGCCCGTCAGAAATCAGGCAAAAATGTAACTATCATCGCTAAACTGGACAATCGTTTTCCTATGGAATACAATCCGGTAAAAGATCCCAACTATCTCAGTTTTTATATTCTGGATACGTTGGGCAATCAGGCCAAAGTGGTTTATCATTATGGTAAGCCTTACGATATGGAAAAAGCAGAGCGCATTGTGTTAAAAGGAAAAATGAACGGAGATGTTTTTGAGATCACGCAAAAAGACGGAATCCTGATAAAATGTCCTTCCAAATACAAGGATGATCCCGAAACTGCGAAAAAGAGTCTCAGTAAAACCCAATAGTTAAAATGGATTATGCTGGCGAACACCTGATGCCGGGAAAGCTGGGTCAGTTTTTTGTAGTTCTTTCTTTTGCAGCTTCGCTGGTGGCTACCCTCTCTTATTTTAAATCGGCTAGTGCAAAATCCATTGAGGATTCCGCATCCTGGAAAAGAATGGCCAGATTTACTTTCCTGTTGAGTGCTGTATCTGTTTTTATTGTTTTTGCAACCATTTATTACATTGTTCGCAATCACTATTTCGAATACAATTTTGCCTGGGAGCATTCCAGCAGAAACCTGGATCCAAAATATATGCTCAGTTGTATCTGGGAGGCGCAGGAGGGCAGCTTTTTATTGTGGATGATGTGGAATGGCGTCCTGGGAACCATCCTGATATTCCGGGTAAAAAAATGGGAAGCACCCGTGCTTACCATTATCAGTTTTGCCCAGTTATGTCTGCTGACCATGATCCTGGGCGTATATGTATTCTCGTTCCAGGTAGGTCATAGTCCTTTCATGCTGGTAAGGCAGATGTTTCAGGAGGCCCCCATTTTCCAGAGGGCGGATTATTTGTCTATTCCACAGATGCAGGACGGGCAAAGCCTCAACGCACTACTGCAGAATTACTGGATGGTAATCCACCCGCCGGTATTGTTCCTGGGATTCTCCTCCACCATTGTTCCTTTTGCATTTGCGGTTGCCGGATTGTGGAAGAAAGAATTTGGTTCCTGGACGAAAACAGCCTTGCCCTGGACTCTTTTTTCCGGGTGTGTACTGGGAACAGGAATCATGATGGGAGCCGCCTGGGCTTATGAATCGCTGACCTTCGGTGGTTACTGGGCATGGGATCCGGTGGAAAATGCATCACTGGTGCCCTGGCTGGTGTTGATTGCCGGGCTGCATACCCAGGTGGTGTATAATGCAACCGGTCATTCTCTGCGCGCTACTTATCTTTTCCTGATACTGGGTTTCACACTGATTTTATATTCAACTTTTCTTACCCGTAGCGGAATACTGGGGGATACATCCGTACATGCTTTTGTTGGTTCGGGACTGGACCTACAGCTCATTTTGTTAATATGTGTTTTTCTTCTTCCTGCTATCGGTTTGTTTTTATACCGCTATCGCCAGATCCCTCATGTTTTAAAAGAAGAAAGTACCTGGTCGAGGGAATTCTGGATGTTTATTGGCTCCCTGGTGATTTTTTTATCGGCCGTTTTTATTATGATAGCTACCTCTCTGCCGGTTATTAACGACATTTTTGGGACCAAATGGTCAACCGGCGAGGATTCAAAATTTGCATATAACCGGATAGAAATTTTCATTGCCATTATACTTGGCCTGTTGACTGCTATCGTCCAGTATTTAAAATATAAAAACAGTTCACCTGCACGGGTTCTGAAAAAAATCCTGCCATATACTGTGGTTGCCCTGGTCGCTTCAATCAGTGTAAGTGTCTTTGGTGATATTCAGTATACACAGTATGGCAGCGGATTCCAGGCAGCCATCCATCTTGCGGTTTTTGCAGGGATCTATGCAATAATTGCCAATGCTTCCTATGTTTTCAATACGATGAAAGGGAATCTGAAAATGGCAGGGGCTTCCATCGCACATGCCGGGTTTGGCTTACTTCTTGTCGGAATCCTGATTTCTTCTTCCAAAAAAGAGGTGCTATCCATTAATACCACTGGAATTAACCTCCCTTTCGACCCGAAAACAAAAGAAAATCCGTTGGAGAACCTGACCCTGATAAAAAGTGTGAAAACGGATATGGGGAAGTATTATGCAACATATGTCAGTAACGATTCTGTAAACAAAGCAGGGAATATTATCTATTTCAGAGTAAACTTCACTGATAAAAAGACGGGAGAGTCCTTTGATCTCTGGCCTAACCTCATCAAGAATACAAAAGGAGTAGAAAATTTTTCAAATAATCCGGATAAGCGCCATTATCTCGATCGGGATATATTCACGTATATCAGTTATGCCAATATTCTGGACAAACAACGCGATACTTCCGGATTCAAGACCTACCCTGTATCGTTACACGATACGGTTTTTTATTCAAAGGGTATACTGATCCTGGATTCCATATTGGTTAATCCCTCTACAGGTAAGTATCATTTCACAACCGCAGATACAGCCCTTGTTGCAAAAATCCGGGTGATCAGCAAAGACAGCCAGCAATACAGCATGTATCCCCTGTTATTTGTTAAAGATAATTTTATTCACCGGGAAGCGGATACCCTGTATGCACAGAATCTGGCGGTGCAACTGGGTACAGTGATGAATAATAAAAAGATCCAGTTACTGGTTAAGGAATCGTCGGATATGGTTCCTTTCGTATCCCTTAAAGTGTATGTCTTTCCGCAGATTAACCTGGTCTGGGCTGGGATATTGGTCATGATGACCGGATTTGTTATTAGTATTTTAAACCGAAGGAAAAACCTCTCAGGCTTAACGATTACATAACGCTTAACGCTTAACGCCTAACGCCTTACCGTCAACCGTCCTCCGTCAACCGGTTCTACTTGTATGCAGACTGGATTTTTACTAACTTTATTACTTCATGCCCCTGATTCGCGTACGATACTTATTTGTCATTCTTCCGTTTATCCTTTTGTTTACGGCAATCCAGGCTTTTGCCCAGCAAACTGTTCCGCAGACTGATTCCCTGTTAAAAAAACATGCGGCGGTTTTACAACAATTCAACAGCCATTTCAGTAAAAATGATACCATCTGGAGCCAGGTAGTCATATACAATGGCGATACTATGCCGGCTAAATTATATGCGGTTGTAGACATCTATCATTATATGCCAAGGGCCATGCGGAAACGCCTTGAAGCTATGACCCGCCTGCGCAATGCGGTGTACGTAACTTACCCATATGCCAGGAAGGCCGGTATCATTCTGAACGACATGAATGCCCAGCTGGCCAAAATAAATTCTGAATCAGGCCGTAACGAGTATATCAAATCAAAAGAAAAGGAATTAAAAAAGGAATTCACGGATCCAATGGAAAAACTTTCTGTTTACCAGGGAAAAGTGCTAATGAAACTGATTAACCGTCAAACGGGTAATAACTGTTACGATATAATAAAGGAATACCGCGGCGGGTTCTCGGCCCGCTTATGGCAAACTGTAGCTTTCTTTTTTGGAAGCAGTCTCAAACAGCCTTATGATGCTCAGGGAAGTGATCACGATATTGAGATCATAGTGCAGGAGGTGGAAAGAATGTACCGGGGATAAACATAAGGCTTAATCCATAAGGCATACATAAAGCCAGTAGACAATAATTTATAATTTGCGGATTTTTCCAATGATTCCCGTGGTGGAAAAACCCGGCACAATCGGGTTGATCACCACATGGCCGCCACTGGCAGCCACTTCCCTGGCTCCGACAATCTGGTCCAGGGTATAATCTCCGCCTTTAACAAGCACATCCGGTTTTATCAGTTCAATCAGTTCAAGCGGGGTATCTTCTTCAAATATGACAACGGCATCGATCATTAGCAGGGATGCGAGCATAAGCGCGCGCGATTGCTCATCCATAACCGGCCGCCCTTCACCTTTTAGCCTGCGGGTGGAAGCATCTGAATTCAGGCCTACAACGAGGTAGTCAGCTTCCAGGGCCGCATCAGATAAAGAGGAAATATGACCGGGATGGAGGATGTCAAAACATCCGTTGGTAAAAGAAATGGTTTTACCCAGTAGTTTCCATCGGTTTATTTGAAAAACAATTTCACGGGAGGAAAAAATTTTATCCTGTATAACCTGGGGATGCTTCATCCGTTTTAATTTTTTGACGATTAACACGAGGTAATAATAAAAAACTCAGCGCACCAAAAATCACAAAACTTAAAAACTGACCAAACCATAGCAGCCATCCCAGTGCCAGACCGTATGGTTCTTTTGGGATATTATACAGGGCAACCGTGTTCATGACCAGCAATGCATACGCACCAATGCCCCCGGGCGTCAGAATCATTCCGACACTTCCCATCGCCAGCACAGTCAATGCATCAGCCATTCCAAGATGACTGGTTGCATCTATCGCAAAAAAGCCACACCAGGTACTTAGCAGATACATCACCCAGATGCCAATAGTATAAATGAAAAAAAGCGGTTTGTTTTTCAGGTCTTTCACACTGATCAGTCCGTGCCAGACACCGGTTAAAATATCTTTTATTTTCTGTACAATATTGATATGACCCAGGCGGGCGAATACAATTTTAAGGACGATCAGGAAAATTATAAGACCAATAACCGGTATGATGATCTTCTGATAGGCAACTCCGCCATTCTTATTCTGGAAAAGCGGATAGATATAATCGTGAACCAGGGACGAAATAATGTCGAATTGAAAAACAAATGTTAGTCCAAATACCATTACCAGGCATATCACATCAAATGCTCTTTCGATCACGATGGTTCCCACCAGTTTCTGGGCAGGTATTTTTTCATATTTTGCTAAAATGGTACACTTTACCACTTCACCAAGTCTTGGAGCGCCAATATTTACGAAATACCCGATCATAACCGCAAAAAAGGCGTTAACGCGTTTAGGATGATAACCCATAGGCTCCATGAGTTGACGCCACCGGAGCGCGCGGAGATAGTGGGCCACCAATAACAAACTGAATACAGGAACCAGCAACCAGTAATGGGCGTGGTCCATTGCTTTTTTAAGCTGCTCCCATTTGTCATGATCCATCCCGCGAACACTCAGCCAAACAAAAAATACTGCCAGTGCAGCATAAAATCCATATTGAAGAGCCGCTAAAAAAGTTTTCTTCATAGAGGGAGGTAAGATACAATTTTATAAGGATCTGGCAAGCTTAACGGACGCAGGACCAGTAAGATGTGGTTCTACAGCCTGTTTCCTTCCTTCGGGAAAACCACCCAGGGTTTAAATTTTTTTGCTTCTTCAAAATCCATTCTCGCATATGAAATGACGATAACGATGTCCCCTACTGCTCCGCTCCGGGCGGCGGGTCCGTTCAGGCAACAAATACCAGAACCTCTTTTACCAGTTATCATGTAAGTTTCTATTCTGGATCCGTTATTCACGTTCACCACCTGTACTTTTTCATTGGCAATAAGATTTGCGGCTTCCATCAGGTCTTCATCCAGGGTAAGGCTGCCAATATAATTCAGATTAGCTTCTGTTATTTCCAGCCGGTGAACTTTAGACTTTAGAATTTCGATATCCATGGGCTCTTTTTCATTTTGAGCCGCAAAATTAATCTAATTGAGCAGCATATTATCAATCAGTCTTACCTCTCCCTGAAAACCGGCAATAAGTGCCACTGCCTTTTCATGGCCGTCCCAGGTTTTAATGGGTTCCAAGTCGCTGGTGCGGGCAAGCACGACATAATCCGTACGAAAATGCGCTTTATGTATTATCTCAAGAGCTTGTCTTAAAGTATTATAGTTACTGCCTGGAGCCAGATTTTCCTTTATAAAAAGGAGCGCGGTGGATATGGCTGCCGCGTTTTTCCGCTGGTCTTCCGTCAGGCGTCGGTTCCGGCTGCTCAGGGCCAGACCGTCCGGTTCACGTATCGTGGGAACCGTATGAAACTCAATGGGTAAATGAAGGATCCCAATGAGATGCTGCACCACCAGGCATTGCTGGAAATCTTTCTGGCCCATAAATAACTGATCAGGCCTGATCAGCCTCAACAGCCGGCTCATCACCTGGCATACTCCCTGGTAATGTCCCGGCCGGAACCGTCCTTCCAGAACGTTTTCCAGGACTCCCAGGTCGTAGGTTTCCAGACCCTTATCCCCGTTTGGGTAGATTTCTTCAACCGCAGGCATGAAAAGTACGTCCGTCCCTGCCCGGGTAAGCATTTCGATATCTTTCTCGGTGCTGACCGGGTATTTCTCGAAGTCTTTGGGATCATTAAACTGTGCCGGGTTTATAAAAATGCTGCAAATACAAAGATCAGTCACCATTTGGCAGGCGCTGATCAGCTGCAAATGACCCTCGTGCAGGGCTCCCATGGTGGGCACAAAACCGGTTTTTTTGCCTTGTTCAGATTGATGATCCAACCATTTCCGGAGATCTGCCGACCTTTTAAACAGTATCATTTTCAGTGTTTTATCAACCAGAGCCCAATCTGTAAGCCCATTTCGCGAATAAACCTTACCTTTGCAAACTGAATTTCAGGTTTTCTCCTGATCACCAATTCCCTCACGTAATGGTAGTAGCAAAGAAAAGAATTTTATTTATCTCTAATGAAATGTCTCCCTATCTGGAACTCACAGAGTTTGCGGAAACAGTCAATAAGTTAGCGATAAAATCAAATGACAATAATTTTGAAGTCCGCTGCATCATGCCCAGATTTGGGGTGATAAATGAAAGGAGGCATCGTCTGCATGAAGTAGTCAGGCTTTCCGGAATCAATGTTTCCGTCGATAATGACGACTATCCCCTTCAGATTAAAGTAGCCTCCCTGCCAAATGCCCGGCTACAGGTGTATTTCCTGGAAAACGAAGACCTTTTCAAACGTAAATATATTTTCCACGATGAAAAGGAGAAATGGTTTGACGATAATGGTCTGCGTACAGTTTTCTTTTGCAAGGGTGCCCTGGAAACCGTAAAAAAATTCGGCTGGCCACCCGATATCATTCATTGTAGTGGCTGGATGACTGGACTTATTCCTTTTTACCTGAAGACGGTTTATAAAAAAGAACCGGTTTTTGCCCACAGCAAAGTGGTATACACCATAGGTCAAAACACATTTAAAGAGAAACTGGGAGCCAATTTTACCAAACTGGCAAATATACATGCCACCATCAAGGATAAGGAACTGGAACCATTCAGTGATGCCAGTAATATTTCCCTGTTCCGCGCCGGAGCGTCTTTTGCGGATGCTATCACTTTTGGAGCCGAGAAAGTTGATAAAAAGCTTATTGAAGAATTCAGTAAAGTAAGGGGCAAAAAAGTTCTTCCTTATAATACGGAATCGGATCTGAGCGATTATCTGCAACTTTATACAGATCTGTCACAATAATAAGCTTCGTGGTAAAAGTAATGAGCACCAATTATTATCTTTGCTGCGCTTTCCATTAATTACATTGTAGTTAATGGTTTTTTATTTTTATACGAGAATTCAAACAGCCAAAAATGCCTTATTTATTCACTTCCGAAAGTGTTTCTGAAGGTCACCCCGATAAAGTGGCCGACCAGATTTCCGATGCGTTAATCGATTATTTCCTGGCTTTTGATCCCCAGTCGAAAGTAGCCTGCGAGACCCTGGTTACCACCGGGCAGGTCGTACTTGCCGGGGAAGTCAAATCCCGGGCTTACCTGGACGTGCAGGAAATTGCCCGTTCCGTAATCCGTAAAATCGGATATACGAAAAGTGAATACATGTTTGAAGCCAATTCCTGTGGAATATTTTCGGCAATTCATGAACAGTCCGCTGATATAAACCAGGGAGTAGACCGTTCCAGGAAAGAAGACCAGGGAGCTGGCGACCAGGGTATGATGTTCGGGTATGCCAGTCATGAAACGGCAGACTATATGCCACTGGCACTTGACCTTGCTCATAAACTACTTATTGAACTGGCTGCCTTAAGAAGAGAAAATGATGAAATAAAATACCTGCGTCCGGATGCAAAGAGCCAGGTTACCCTCGAATATGATGACCGGAATAATCCAATCCGGATTGACGCCATTGTGATTTCCACGCAGCACGATGATTTTGATACAGAAGAACGGATGCTGGCAAAAATCAACAAGGATATCCGGAATATCCTGATTCCCCGTGTGAGAGCGAAATATAAAAAATATGATCACTTATTCAGCAAAAGGATCAAATACCATATTAACCCAACGGGAAAATTTGTGATTGGTGGTCCGCATGGTGATACGGGTCTTACCGGCCGTAAAATTATTGTGGACACATATGGTGGGAAGGGAGCGCATGGCGGAGGTGCATTCAGCGGAAAAGATCCTTCCAAAGTGGATCGCAGCGCGGCTTATGCAACGCGGCATATTGCCAAGAACCTTGTTGCTGCAGGTGTTGCCACTGAAGTTCTGGTGCAGGTCTCTTATGCAATTGGAGTTGCGCAGCCCACCTCCATCTATGTAAACACTTTTGGAACCGCTAAAGTAAAAATGACAGACGGGGCGATTGGAAAAATCGTAGGCGAGATTTTCGATATGCGTCCATATTTTATTGAACAGCGGTTAAAGCTACGTAATCCTATTTACAGTGAAACGGCAGCTTATGGACATATGGGCAGGAAGCCAAAAACCGTTGTGAAGACTTTTATTTCGCCCGATGGTAAAAAGTTAAGGAAGAAAGTGGAGTTGTTTACCTGGGAAAAACTGGACTATGTAAATAAAGTCAAACAGGCTTTTAAGCTTAAAGCATAACGCTGAAAGCTTAAAGCAATTCATTCAAGAGTCAGCCTGAACTGACTCTTTTTTAT
Source organism: uncultured Bacteroidota bacterium (assembly GCA_963766585.1). Classification (GTDB taxonomy): domain Bacteria; phylum Bacteroidota; class Bacteroidia; order Chitinophagales; family Chitinophagaceae; genus Puia. The sequence goes on along the minus strand of CAVYAV010000003.1, from coordinate 999,725 downwards.
TTTTTCCACTGGCAAATAAATTTTAAAAGCCTTAAGCGTTAAGCGTTATGCTTTCGGCTTACATTCGGATGATGAATAAAGATCAGAATCCCTGGACTATTCTTGGTCAGAGAGAGATTTATGAAAATCCCTGGATAAAACTTACGGAATTCGAGGTAATAAACCCGGCAGGAGGCAAAGGCATTTACGGGAAAGTGCATTTTAATAATTTTGCCGTGGGTGTGATCCCGCTCGATGCAGAAATGAATACCTGGCTGGTTGGTCAGTACAGATTTCCACTGGGACAATACAGCTGGGAGATTCCGGAAGGAGGCGGGAGTTTGCTTGAAGATCCCTTCGAGGAAGCCAAGAGAGAATTACTGGAAGAAACAGGTCTGGTGGCCGGAGATTGGACAGAAATTCTGAATATGCATTTATCCAATTCTGTTACTGATGAACGGGCGATCATTTATCTTGCTCGAAACCTGGAACAACGAGAACCATCCCCTGAGGAAACAGAAAAACTGGAAATCAAAAAAATTCATCTGGATGAGGCCATCCGTATGGTGGAATCGGGTCAGATCACAGATTGCATGTCCGTCGCTGCTATTCAGCGCGTGCAGCTTTTAATCTATCAGAATAAATTAAAAAGATAAGGATTGAAATCTTCTGACATCATTATTGGCAGGCAGCCCCTGATCGAAGCCATGGAGGCTGGCAGGCCGATCGATAAAATTTTGTTTCAGCGAAATGTAAGCGGGGAATCCATTGGTGATATCCGTAAACTGGCCGAAAAAAGGGGAATACCGATTCAGCAGGTTCCGATGGAAAAGTTACTTTCTTTTACCCGCGCAAATCACCAGGGTGTTGTTGCCCTGGCCGCTCGTTTTCAATATATGGACCTGCAGACGGTTATCGACCAGGTAGTGTCGGCCGGCCAGATTCCCTTATTTGTTTTACTGGACGGCATTACCGATGTCAGAAATATAGGAGCCATTGCTAGAACTGCAGTTTGCTGCGGCGCCCAGGCGCTGATTATTCCCGACAAAGGGATCGCGGCATTAAATGAAGAGGCCCTGAAGTCTTCGGCCGGTGCACTCGAAAAAATACATATCTGCAGGGTGAACAGTCTATTGAAGGCTGTCGACAATCTGCATCTGAACGGAATTGTTGCTTTTGCCAGTTCAATGAAAAGTGACAAAAAAGTATATGAACTTGAATTGAACCTGCCTTGCTGCCTGATGATGGGAAGTGAAGATCAGGGATTGCAGCCTTACCTGATTAAAGCGGCAGACCAGCTTTTCACGATTCCCATGACCGGTAATTTTGATTCTCTTAATGTATCTGTTGCAGCCGGAATCATCCTGTATGAAGCCATGAAAAAAAGGCTCTTCGGTTAGATCGGAGATGGAAATCCGGTTCTTCATAACCGTCTTCCAATTTACAGTCGCGGGATTTGCCATGAAATGGGTAATTTTTACCCCGGAATTAGTGAACAGCTGATTTTTTTGAAGAAAATAAGGGTATATTTATTTCATAGCCGATGCCTGACCTGTGTACAGCGATGACCCCAAACAAAAATAAATGGACCAACCCGGCGCACAACAGATATTTTTTCAACATATCAAATCTAACTTGGCTTCGCATCTTTCCCTGGTTGATGAAGTAGCTGATCTGCTGGATATTAGCAATGATAGCGCTTACAGGAGAATCCGCGGGGAAAAGCCCTTGTCATTTGAAGAAATCAAATCCCTTTGTTCTCACTATAATGTTTCTCTTGACCAGCTTTTCCATCTGAATAACAGTTCCTTTTTATTTAATGGCCCGCTGACCAACAATAACAATTTTGGGATAGAATCCTACCTCGAATACCTGCTAAGTCAGTTAAATTATTTTAATTCTTTCGAAAACAGGGAAATGATTTATTGTGGGAAGGATCTGTATATCTTTCATTGTTTCGGTTTTCATGAACTGACAGTATTCAAGATTTTTTTCTGGATGAAATCCATTCTCCAGTATCCTATGGACGGTAAGGAAATATTGATGCTGGAGAAACTCAGGGAAAGTGTTTTTAAGTTTACTTCGAAAATTGGGGAAGCCTACAATAAACTCCCTTCTGTTGAAATATGGCATGACGACAGCATGAGCGCCACGATCCGGCAGATTGATTATTACCGTCAAAGTAAGATTTTCCCTTCTGAAGAATATGCGCTGGCGGTTTATAAAAGTTTACTGGACATGGTAAATCATATCGAGAAACAGGCGGAAGCCGGATGTAAGTATTCCGTCGGCAGTAAACCCACAACAACCAGTGCATCCTACAAGTTATATTACAACGAATTCATACTGGGTGACAATAGTAATATGCTTATACTGAACAATTCAAAAGCGGTTTACCTGAATCATACAGTCCTTAATGTTATTTCGACGAAGGATCCTGTGTTTACAGAATATACTTACCAGCACCTGCAGAATATCATTCGAAAATCAACCATGCTGAGTTTTGTTGGTGAAAAAGACAGGACAAAGTTTTTCAATTCAATGCGGGAAAAAGTAGAAAGCCGGATCAGGACTTTCTAATCCGTTCATTTAAACCCGATTTGAATTAGTTTCGCAGCATGAAGACCGTAAAAGGGAAAAACTCCTTCGTGAAACTGGTCGAATGTCCAAGGGATGCCATGCAGGGCTGGTCATCGTTTATACCAACCGAAAAAAAAATATCCTACCTGAATGCGTTGATGCAGGTAGGCTTTGACACCCTCGATTTTGGCAGTTTTGTTTCTGCCAGGGCCATTCCCCAGATGGCAGATACCAAACGGGTAACCGATAAAATTTTACGGAACGGTTCCCCAACGAAACTCCTTGCTATTGTGGCCAATACCAGGGGAACTGCTGAGGCTGCTGCCTATTCACAGATACAGGATTTAGGTTATCCCTTTTCCATTTCAGAAACTTTCCAGAAACGTAATACAAATGCATCCATTTCAACATCCCTGATGACCGTTCAGGATATGCTGGAAATCTGCAGACAAAACGACAAGCGGCTGGTCGTATATATCTCTATGGCTTTTGGAAATCCCTATGGAGATCCGTGGACACCAGAGATAGCTCTTGCATGGATCCGCAAACTAGTGCTGATGGGTGTACAGGTTATTTCCCTTGCGGATACCGTCGGGCTCGCCACAATAGAACAGGTTTATTCCCTTTCAAAAATTCTCGTAGAAGAATTCCCCTTGATTGAATCCGGTGTCCATTTGCATTCGCGAAGAGAAAACAGTTTGGAAAAACTGGATGCTGCCTTTAGTGCCGGTTGCAGAAGGTTTGACGGTGCCCTGATGGGCATTGGTGGTTGTCCTATGGCCGGAGATGAACTGGTTGGGAATATGGACAGTATGTTAATGGTGGAATATTTTAAGAAGAAAAATGTTTTAACCGGTTTAAATGAAGAAGCACTGAATACAAGCGCCGCAATGGCCAGCGAAATATTTTTAAATCATTAACGTGGATCCTTTTTTCCTGCCTATTCAGATTCATCCACCTGCTGACCGGATACAGTATCCGCAGAAAATTATGCTGACTGGATCCTGTTTTACAGAACATATCGGTCATCATCTTCAGGATATGAAGTTTGACATTTTACAGAATCCAAATGGGATCATCTTTGATCCGTTGAGTGTGGCGTCCGGCCTGATCAGCTATCTGGAACCGCGCGCTTATAAAACAGAGGATCTTTTTTTCTACAATGAACTCTGGCAAAGCTGGAATCATCATAGTGCTTTTTCCGGAACGGATCAGCAGCAGTCCCTGCAAATAATTAATAATGCCCAGCAGGGTGCGCATGTTTTTTTAAAACAGGCCAACTGGCTGATCATTACATTGGGATCTGCATTTTCATATCACCTGAAGGAGAAAAACAAACCCGTGGCGAATTGCCACCGTGCTCCGGGCGACTGGTTTATAAAAAAACTTTTATCGGTAGAAGAAATGCTGGCATCACTCGATGAAGCCATTCACCGGATAATGGATTTTAATCCCTCGGTTCAAATCCTGTTTACCATCAGCCCGGTGCGCCATATCCGCGATGGCGTAATTGAAAACAACCGCAGTAAAGCCCGGCTCATTGAGGTAGTGCATATGCTGGTTAGCAAATTCAACCGGACATATTATTTCCCAGCCTATGAACTGGTGATTGACGTTCTGAGGGACTACCGGTTTTATGATAAGGACCTGGTTCACCCGAATTATATGGCGACGAATTATGTGCTGGAAAATTTCATGGAAAATTATGTGCTTCCTGAATCAAGAATCCTCGCAGAGGAAATCCGAAAATTGCAGGTATCCCTGAAACACCGCGCACTTCATCCTGATACAAATGCGCACCGCCGGTTTCTGCGGGAACAATATGCGAAAACTCTTGAGCTTTCGGTGAAATATCCGTTTCTGGATTTTACAAAGGAATTGGAACATTTTAAGCAAGTGTGAGAGTGTGAGAGTAAGATTCCACTCTCACACTCTCACACTCTCACACTTGTTAGTGTATCCGGTCGCCCCGTACATCCATCTTCTTCATCAGCCCGGCTTCAAATACAAGCCAGTCTGCCCAGCGCTTTTTTGTTTTCTCCTTGCCCAGATAGGTTTCTGCGAGATCAATGAAAAGATGGTAATGTCCTGCTTCGCTTTCCATAAAACGCCTGTAAAATTTGCGAAGGTATTCATCCGGAAGTCCTTCGCTAAGCCTTTTAAATCTTTCACAGCTCCGCGCTTCGATCATGGCCATGGTGAGCAGCTGGTCGAGGAATCTTTCTTCGAAATCACCGCCTTTACGCTGAAAGGATATGAGGTGATTTACATATTCATCCTTCCTTTGCTTGCCCAGTTTAAGACCACGTTTTTCCAGTTCGGCCAATACCATCCTGAAATGACCCCATTCTTCCGTAACAACCGGAGCCAGCTCTGCCACAAGGCGCATACGGTCAGAATATTTTGTAATCAGGGTAATACAGGTTGTCGCTGCTTTTTGCTCACAAAATGCATGGTCCGTCAGGATCTCTTCAATAGAAAGATTCGCCAGATCTACCCATCTCGGATCGGTAGCGAGTTGTAACCCAAGGATATTTTTGACGGCTTTCATTGTTTTGCAAATGTCTGAATTAAAGGGATATTTGGCCCATAATTTTATGGATGAAAACTTCTTACATAAAAAACTGGGGGAAAGGTCGGAGAAACATGCACTGCGTATACTCCGTACCGGTGGTTCCGGGTCAGACTTCTTCTCTAATGACTATCTGGGGATAGTCCATAACGGTTTAATTGAATCTTTTCTTTCGGGGAAAGAATTTGCCCATGGATCCACCGGATCCAGGCTCCTGGCAGGCAATTACGCGCTAATAGAAGAAACAGAAAAAGAAATAGCCTCTTTTCACGGGGCCGGTGCTGCCCTTATTTTCAATTCGGGTTACGATGCCAATTTCGGTCTGCTGGCAAGTATCCCACAAAAAGGAGATATTATATTGTATGACAAGCTTGTGCACGCTTCCATCCGCGATGGTATCCGCCAGTCCTTTGCCCAGTCATTTTCTTATGTGCACAATGATTTGACCGACCTGGAACAAAAATTAAGAAACCGTTCCGCTTCCAATAACAGCAATTGCTTTGTAGTTACTGAATCTGTCTTTTCGATGGATGGAGACAGGGCACCACTCGCTGAAATGGCGGAACTTTGTGAAAAATATGACGGTCATTTCATCGTGGATGAGGCGCATGGCACCGGGGTAATCGGCAATCAGGGAGAAGGTGCAGTTCAGGATTTGGGATTGCAAAGAAGGTGTTTTGCCCGTATTCATACTTTTGGAAAGGCCCTTGGATGCCATGGTGCAGTGGTCCTGGGTTCGCCCTCACTGAGAGCGTATCTGATCAATTTTTGCAGGCCGTTTATTTACAGCACAGCTATTCCTCCGGCATCAGTTGCAGCCATCCGGGCTTCCTATAAAATCTTCCCCGAATTGAATAGGGAAAGGACTATGCTTAAAAAGCTGGTTGACCTTTTTCATCATCCTGGCTTTAAGAAATCAGACACCCCAGTCCAGTGTTTTATCCTGCCGGGCAATGAACAGGTAAAAGCACTTTCCATTCAGCTGCAAGAGAATAAACTGGATGCTCGTCCGATATTATATCCCACCGTTCCACTTGGGCAGGAAAGACTGAGGATCACCCTTCATAGCTACAATACGATAGAGGAAACAGAACGCCTGATATCTGTAATTACCCATTTCGGATGATGGATGACAGTGGTCAATCGACTCCCGTATTTCCTATACTCCCATTCTTACCTTCTTGGTCTTCCACCGGGATTCTTCAGTGCATTCCCGATTGCTGTGCCGAACAATCCGTCCAGTCCCACGCGAACACCCACCTGAGCTGTCTTTCCGTTGATATAGGATCCGATAACGTCGACCCGGAAAAGTTTAAAAATATTTTCAAGTCCCGCAAAAACTTCAACATAATTGTTTGTCTGATTAACATACAGTGCATTCGAGCCCACAACCAGGTTCCATTGCAGGTTGCGCAGCAGCGGAACTTTATTGGTAAGCATTCCGTTAAAATGATGTTCAATATGACCTTCTCCATATAATGAGGCTGTCGTGCTGTTCTCATAATATGGATCCAGCTGGAAACTGTTCAGATAGGGGCTGGCATAAAAAGTCTGGTTACCATTGAACTGCTTATAATCCATTACATAAACGGACCGGGCATTCAAAAATCCACCGACGCCAAACCGGTATTTAAAAACACCTTTGAGTTTGAAGTTAATATCGTCCCAAAGGGAAAACTGCCATCTTTCAAAATTTACATCGGAACCGAATATATCCGGAATACCCATCCGGAACGAAAGGGCGAGAGTAGGATACTTAGATCCGATAGCCATTCTGTTATCCGGAAATTCAATATACCGTTGTCCAGGTTTGAATTGCAGGTCTATTCCGGCAACAAATGCCTGATTGGGATTAAAATTCTCGTTGATAATTACGTAGGGATAATTGGGAGTAAACTGTTTTTCCTTGTTGCCAAAAAATGAAAAATCCGATGTGTTATTGAGTGGCCGACGGTCTTCATATAATAGGGAGCCGGTAATCCGCAACCCGTTGTCAAATCTTTTTCTATATTGGATATTCCCATAATAGTTTTCATAAATCTTCATATAGTTATCACGGAAGAATAGGGTATAAAATTCATTTAAAACCGGCCCGATCGGGTTGTCCGGGTTAAACTGACTAACCCTTTTACCACCTCCAAAAACCCAGGCGGAGCGGCTATAGGTTTGGCCTTCCATATCCTGAATAAACTTCCGATTGCTAAGGGTAAGAGTAGCCCAGGCATTCAGATGTGTATTGCTGAATCCATACCGGACATGCGGGGTGAGCTCGATGCTATTTCCTGATTTCTTGTATTCCTTCAGAAAGGAGGCTTCTCCATTCAGAACCAACCCTTCAACGGTATTATATTCCACATGAGGTAATAATGGTTCCACATACACGGTGAAAGGCTTTACAGGATCGTAATCAGATCTTTTAATTCCGTTTAAAAAAATATTCATGAGGGTTATCCGGCCCTGTTTTTTCCTAAGTGAATCGGCCTCTCTTTTCAGATAGGCGGAATCGTTATGGATTCTGTAGATACTGTCTTTTGTATGAAAGTTTTCGAGCTCTTCCGGTTCAAGGGGTACAGGCCGGATGGAATCCCAATAGGTTATTGTTTTTTTATTAACTGCAGTATCATATTTGACGATAACATTGTTGAAGTATTTTTTTCTGAACCTCGGATTGGGGTCGTAGTTACTGTATACATTGAGAAAATTTCCTGATACATCAATTCCAAATTTATTGAATGAAAAATTCACCACCTGGTTTTGTGTGCGCCAGATATTAGGCAGTATGGGCACCTGGATTTGCTTGATCGTAAGTGTATCTACAATTTCAAGCTGGTAATCTTTGGTAAGCATCAGGTCCAGGCTGTGAATCCGCCAGTCTCCTTCGGTAATATTGATGGTTCCGGAGAAAAGAGGTTCAAATCTTCTTTTTGGGATAACCCGGATCTGGTTAATTTCTTTTCCATCCTCAATGAAGGATCCAAGGAATTTATATTTATAATAATTTAAAGCCCCGTCTGCAATGGGAGAAACATATCCCCGGGGACTCAGCTGTGTAATAAAAATATTTACATTATTATTATAAAAGTTAATGAATGTCGGAAAATTAAATCCATATCCATTTGATCCACTTTCCCTGCCGGATATCACTTCCAGTTTCACTTTATCGGGCTTTTTAAAAGCGATACGGGTTAGTGATTCGGACAGATAAATGATTCCGCGACCTTCTGAATCGACTCCCAGATCTTTTCGGTCTTCATCTGAAAATGTTTTTCCCAGAATTTTAGATGGCAGGCTGCGGCTCCTGATCAGGGTTTTAATATAGGCATCGCAGGTAAATGAATCCAGCGGATATTCATAAGATTTTCTTTTTTTAATCGCGTGACGGATAATTTCATAAGCCGGATCTTCTCCGCCCGGTTTAATCGTCACTTCTTTTAATGTTGTTTGCTGAATGGATAATTTGAAGTCAATAGTTACTGACTCGGTGCCGAGTGTAATTATTTTTTCCTGCCTTGCGTATCCCACATACTGGCAAACCAGTATATAATTTCCGGGAGGCAGGTCCAGGAAGTATTTACCCCGGTTATTACTCGTTGTTCCCAGAGAACTGCCTTTAATAAAGATGGAAGCGTAGGGAAGGATATTGCCTTTATCGTCGGAAACGGTACCGCTTATTTTAATAGCAAACGCTATCTGGGAGAGGAGCATTAAGATGATCAACAGTACGGGTGCTCTCATGAGGCAAATTTAGGATACTCCCATACTTCCACACTTGCATTTAAGTTTTTTCCGGAGCGGGAACGGGGTAGATTAGTCTTCTCAGGTAAGTGCCGGCCAGGGCAGCAAATCCGGCCACCAGGGCGCCAACTATAGAAGTAATTACGATTAGTAAAACAGAAGAGTTGCCCAGCCCTAACAAGGCTGCCACTTTCTGGGATAATATTCCATTGTTTTTATTGTCGATCCACCAGGCAAGTACTTCCCACAAAAGAAATACTCCCAGGAAACCGGAAAGGAATGAAAACGTCGGTTTTTGGGGAATAGCGGCACTCACCAGGAATGCGGCAATGGCAATTCCCCACCAGGGAAGGTATAGACCCGATACAAATGCCATCAGAGCTGTTACAACAATGGACAGAACATATTTTAGCATAGCCGATTTTATAATTTCGTAATCCGGATTATGGCTTTTACCCGCTTATCTGTTTCTTCATTTTTCGCCATCATCCATAAAGGATAATATTTCCCGTTGGCCCAGTTGTCAACAAAATCATCATAGTACACGCTGCCCGGATTACCGCTTTGTCCGCCAGGATATATGCCATAGGCTTCTGTTTCTTTTGTCAGCTGAACAATCATGCGCCAACTGGGTCCATGATCGCCTTTGACAGCGTTGATAGCATATTCTCCGCCACTATTGTCTATTCCAAGTCTGCTAAAGGGATCTAACTTAGCCAGGTGTTCTATGCGGGTTGCTTTATGCTTTGCCCAGATGAGTTTGTCTTCCTTATCAAGAGACATACAACTGTTCATTGCCCTTTTACAGGCAAGGGTAATATCCTGGCGGAGGGTTTCTTTTTCAGGAGTACTGATATCATCAACAAATTCATAGGCACTGTCCCGGAGAATACCTTCGAGCAGGGTGCCATTTTCCGGATAAAATCCAGGCATACCCGCCTTCTCCAGTTCATCATGCCAGACAACAAATTTCAGACTATCCCAAAAAATATTGAATATCGATGGTCCTTTGGCATCTGCTTCATAGTGCAGGTCCCAATCTTTTAATATGTCAAGATATTTGGTCTCCTCAGCATTAAGTGCTGACGAGTCTATATTCCTTAAGAGAACCGGTCTGGCCATTCCGGCAAAAGGATTATAAGTATCCAGTTGCAGTTTCATCATGTCCTGGACGCCGATTTCCGTTTCCTGGTTAAGGTAACGGTTAATCATCAGTCCGCGGTAGATCCGGTAGTCGCCTCCCAGGTAATAAGGAAATGTGGCTGGAAAAACCGGAAACTGGTTTGCGCTGCTTACAAAGCCTCTTTCCGGATTATATTGAAAAGGATTTTCTGACTGCGGAATCATGCCCTGCCACTGGTAACTGCTGTCATTGCCCGGCATCACGAAATCACCCTGGCGTTTCCATTTTGCAGGAAATTCACCTTGTGCCGTAATGGCAATATCCCCGTTCTTGCAACCAAAAGCAACGTTCTGACCGGGAGTGTGAAGCCATTTGATGGCCTGTTGGTAATCGGCATAATTTTTCGCATGTTCGAGCCCGTGAAAGATCATGATTTCATTGCTGGGATCATGTGCTTTCCACCGTACCGAATAATATTTATTGTTCGTTTTCCGGTTGCCGGAATAACTTTTATCATACATCACCGGACCGAATACTGTATAGGCTACTGTATCGATATATTCTAACGTGTCTTTACAAAGGATATGCTCCATACGGAAATCGGTGGGAACCCATTTCCCATTGTACCAGTATTCCTTCCGGCTGTCGTCCCGGAAAGTAATTTCATAATAATCGCGAACGTCCCGCATTCCGTCAGTAAAACCATAGGCGCAGCTGTCGTTGAACCCTATAATAATACCAGGTGCGCCGGGAAAAGTGGCGCCATAAGCATTAAAAGAAGGACTGGAGATCTGCATTTCATACCACAACGACGGCAGATTCAAACCCAGGTGCGGGTCGTTGCAAAGAATGGGTGAACCTGACTTGGTTTTAATGCCGCTGACCACCCAGTTATTACTACCATTGTCTTTGTCCGGTTTCGTGGCTACCTGAACGCTAACCGTGTCTTTGTTTTGTAAATACAATGAATCGCTGCCGGCCGGAGCTTTCACAACTATACCCGGAATCCGGCTAAGGGTATCTACGGGAACGATAGGGTCCAGGGAGTCCGGCGCCACCGGGAACATTTTATTATAAGTGGAATACCCCAGGATGGATCTCAGATTGGTATTCTCGAAATCAGATTCGTAGCCGGCAAGATCCAGTGACATGAATTTCAGGAACAACGCCGTTTTGAGGTTTGACCACAATTCGGGTTTATATCCAAGTAATTTATATTCTATGGGTAATTCACTTTCCTTCAGATTCGTGATATAGGCATTTACCCCGGCCGTGTAGGCGTCACATTCTGCTTTGGATATGGAATCTTTTTCTATTTCACCAACGGTAATTTCCGCAGCGTAAATCATCCCCAGTCTCCTTTTTTCGCGGTCGTAGTTCAGTCCGCGTGGTCCGATTAGTTCACTGATGCGGCCGGCAGCGGCATAGGTTTGAAACTCCATTTGCCAGAGGCGGAATTTGGCGTGCATATATCCTTGCAGGTAATAAGCATCAGCATCATTCCCGGCGAAAATATGGGGGACCATCCGGTCGTCGAGGTATATTTCCGCAGGATCCTTCAATCCCGGCAATTGCAGGTCCTGACCGAAATCCTTATCTACCGCCTCTGCATTCTGCCAGAAACCATGCTGTGGACTCAAAAATTCACCAAAAGCAGGGGCCTTACCCCAACGGGTCCCGAATGCGATGATTAACAGCAGGGTTGCGGACAAAGAAATCAATAAGGGAACAAATTTCATGGACTGGCTTCTGGTTAGAAAATCATTTAAAAGTAAAATATTTTTAGCCATTTTTCTAGGGTTTCATGAAATAGACAGCGGTTTCATGAAATGTGATTCCTTTAGTAAATTTGCACGGTGGCGATTTTACATAACCGGATATCACAAAAGGAACTTAAACAAAGACTGCTGGAAGAGAACTTTCCACGAACAACGCTTTCTTTTTACCGCTATTTTCCCATCGCTGATACGGAAGCATTCCGGAACGAACTGTACCTGCATTTGTCGGAGCTGCAGGTATTTGGAAGAATCTACCTGGCCCATGAAGGAATTAATGCCCAGATCAGTGTGCCTGATTCCCGGATGGCGGCATTTCAAGCTTATATTGAAAGTGTGGAACATCTACAAAATCTTCGGTTAAACAGGGCATTTACTGATGGGAAGTCATTCTGGGTCTTAAAAATTAAAGTGCGCCAGAAAATTGTTGCCGACGGAATACGTGATCCGGAATTTTCCATGGAGAAAAGGGGCCGGTATGTGGATGCCGAAACCTTTAATGCTCTTACAGCAGATCCTGAAACACTGGTGGTGGATATGCGTAACCATTATGAATACGAGGTGGGCCATTTTGAGGGTGCCATCGAGATCCCCAGTGATACTTTTCGTGAACAGTTGCCGCAGGCTGCGGAGTTGTTAAAGGATAAAAAAGAAAAACCCGTGATCATGTATTGCACAGGCGGAATCCGCTGCGAAAAAGCAAGTGCCTACCTTTTGCACCGGGGGTTTAAAAATGTATTTCACCTGGAAGGAGGTATCATACACTATGCGAATACAGTAAAAAAGAAGGGACTCGATAACAAATTCAGGGGTAAAAATTTTGTATTTGATGAAAGACTGGGAGAAGCGATTTCTGGCGAGATAATTTCCCATTGTCACCAGTGCGGGAAGCCCGCTGATACCCATACCAATTGTAAAAACAGTGCCTGTCACCTCCTTTTTATCCAGTGTAATGAATGTGCCGTAAAATATGATGGCTGTTGCAGTCAAAGCTGTATGGAGATATTTCACCTGCCTGAAGAAGAACAAAAATTGCTTCGCAGGGGGAAGCAAAACGGACAGAAGATATTCAACAAGTCGAGGCGAAGGCTTAAAGCATAAACTTTACGCTTTGAGCTTTTTGAGGCTTTCACTGATTAGCAGAAAGGTTTCATCGGCATTGAAGGTTTCCGGAATAAATTCTTCGCCAATCACTTTCTCGTATAGTTCAATATACCGGTTAGAAATAGTCTGGATCCATTCGTCACTCATGGCTGGTACCTGTTGTCCAGATTTACCCATGAAACCATTTGCGATCAGCCATTCCCTTACAAATTCTTTACTGAGCTGTTTTTGTTTTTCACCCTTCAACTGACGTTCTTCAAATCCATCTGCATAAAAATATCGGGACGAATCGGGGGTATGAATTTCATCCATCAGGTAAATGGTGTCCCCGATTTTTCCAAATTCGTATTTGGTATCTACCAGGATCAATCCTCTTTTTGCTGCAAGTTCTTTCCCGCGTTCAAAAAGCTGCAGCGTATATTGTTCAATCTGGGCATAATCCTTTGCCCTCACCAGTCCTCTTGAAATAATTTCTTCCCGGGAAATATCTTCATCGTGACCGGCTTCTGCCTTTGTGGTAGGGGTAATGATAGGATTCGGGAAATAATCGTTTTCTTTTAACCCTTCTGGCATCCTTACGCCACACAAAACTCTTTGTCCGGAGGAATAAGTTCTCCAGGCATGGCCTGTTACGTTTCCCCTGACCACCATTTCCACCCGGTACGGATCGCACCGTTTACCTATACTTACGTTCGGTGCAGGGCTTGCCAGCAACCAGTTAGGACAAATATCCCGGGTAGCCTGCAGCATATAGGCAGCGATCTGATTCAATACCTGACCTTTAAAGGGGATCAGGCGGGGCAGGATCACGTCGAAAGCAGAAATACGGTCTGAAGCGACCATGACCAGCCATTGATCTTTGATACTGTACACATCGCGGACCTTGCCCTTGTAAAAAGCTGTCTGATCCGGGAAATGGTAAGGAGTCATATTTTTAATTTCTCTGCAAAGGTTAACGTAAAAAGGTAAATAGCCCAAGCCGAAAGTCCGAAGCCTTAAAATTATTCTTTTACTGTTTCCGTGCATCGTTTTATTACGACAAATACATTTTATTAAACGGCCATCAAAAATGTATATTCATTATACGATAGCTTGAACTTATCTAAATTTCTTGCCATGAAAACCTTAAAACACTCCATATTCGCATTCCTGATTAGTTTTTTATTCCTGAATTCCATTTTGGCCCAGACAGTTACCATCACAGGGAAAATAAGCAGCGGAGAAAACAAAGAAGCAGTCCCGGCAGCTTCAGTTCAGCTCAAAGGGGGAACCACCGGTACGTATTCTGACAGTCATGGAAATTTTAAAATCGGTGTCAACCAGGCTTTGCCTGTTACATTAATTATTTCGTCTGTGGGTTATGAAACGAAAGAAGTACGGGTGGAATCTGCATCTGCCCCGTTGGAAATCGATATGAAACCGGCTTCCGTCATGGGAACAGAAATTGTTGTTTCTGCTACCCGATCCCAGATCCGGAACCTCGAATCCCCGGTTTCAATAGAAAGGATGAGCGGCTCGGCCATCCGGGAAACGCCTTCTGCAAATTATTACGATGCCATTGGAAATTTGAAGGGAGTGGACGTGGTCACCTCCTCCATCCTTTTCAAAACCATGGGCACGAGGGGTTTTAATGGAAGCGGCAATCTGCGTATGAACCAGCTTGTGGATGGAATGGATAACCAGGCACCCGGCCTGAATTTTTCAGTTGGAAATATTGCCGGAATCAATGAACTGGATATTGACAACGTGGAATTGCTGCCCGGCGCATCTTCTGCTCTGTACGGCTCCGGAGGCATGACGGGAACCATCCTGATGACCAGCAAGGATCCCTATAAATATCAGGGTCTAAGTGCAATTGTGAAAGGTGGCGTCAACCATGTCAGTGACTCCAGCATGTCTGCTGCTCCATATTACGATGTGATGGCACGTTATGCCAAGTCATTTGGAAAATTTGCATTTCGTATATCAGCAGAATATATTCGGGCCAAAGACTGGACTGCTACCGACTACCGTAATTACAGTCCTTATCTGGGTACAACCGATTCGCAGGAGACAGAAGCCTGCCAAACTATAATGGGGTAAATACGTACGGGGATGAAAGTGCATATTTTACCTTACAACAAACGTTAGATGGCCAGCATAGTAAACTCTCTACCGATCCGACTCCAGTAAATGTTATTAACATACTGCACTCCAATATGCCCGCATAATGCCGGTGTCACCAGAACCGGATATGCATGAAAATTCGCTGACCAATTATAAAGCCTATAATTTTAAAGGCTTCAGCAGGACTATATTACAAAATCAATGACAATACCACAGTAAGTCTGACCGGAAATTTCGGTAGTACCAACACCATTTATACCGGAACAGACCGCTACAATCTTCAAAACGTAAATATTGGCCAATATAAAGCGGAAATAGCCGGAAAAAATTTTTATGTACGGCTTATACACGACTCAGGAAGATGCAGGCAATTCCTATGATATGGTGGCTACTTCAACTATTATTAAATGAAGCTTATCAGCCAACAGGAGGACCGACCGGATGGGCTGCCCAATATACGGGAGCCTATGCATTGCCTTTTTTCACAGCTTTGAGTACATCCAGGGGTTTCGCCTATCATGCAGCCTATATTCCTGCCAGCAATGCAGCCAGGGCTTATGCCGATCAGACTCAGATATCAACCGGGAACCGCCTGCTTTTAATAACGCACTGGACTCACTTAAAAAACGCCTATCCCTGACCGGAGGGAAATTCAACGACAAAACAAATCTGTATGTGGGGGAAGGCATGTACCATTTTTCCGATTTTAAATGGGCCAGATATTACCATCGGAGCCTCTACGAAAGAATATTCTTGAATTCTCAGGGAACTATTTTTGCTGATACAGCGGGTACGGATTAACATTAATGAAACCGGAGGTTTTGCCCAGATACAGAAAGGCTTTTTAAATGAATTTTAAAAGTTACAGCTGGCCGGCCGATATGATAAAAGCACAAACTTTGAAGGGAGATTTACACCCCGTGTCACTGCAGTATTACGAGGTTGCAAATGATAATTTTATACGGGCCTCTTTCCAGACAGCCTATCGGTTTCCCTCCACTCAAAATCAATATATCAACCTGCAGACTGGAAATGCCAGTTGATTGGCGGCCTACCTCAGTTTATTCACTGCTTATGGACTTAGATCTGGGAAATACTTTGATTACAGCTTCGGTTCGTTAGTGCAGCTCGGCAAAATCAGCAAATGACCAGCATATCAGTATAAGAATTTCAAACCTGAAACAGTATCTTCATGGGAATTGGGATATAAAGGAATTTTGGCAAGAAATTATTTATAGATGTATATGGGTTTTATGCTCAGTATACCAATTTTATTGGGTTTACCAGTCTATTTAAAGATCCTTATAGATAACGGACCATTTCCCCCCAGCCGCCTTAATCAATCCAACCAATACATTTGGATTTACACAAACAGCAGCAAAAAAGTAAATACGTTGGTGCGGGAATGAGTCTGCAATATTCACTTTACCGAAAGGATTTTTTGTCGGGTGGTAATCTGGCATACAATGATTTGTCCAATGCTGATGCAGAATGTGCTAACCCAGTTCAATACGCCTAAAATCAAATACAATCTCTCCATCGGAAATTATTCCATTCAGAAAGTATTTGGGTTCAATATAACCTATCGCTGGCAGGACAGCTATCGTATATCAGTCATCCTTTGTTTCCGGTACCACACCTTCATTCGGAGTGCTCGATGCGCAGATCAGTATGAAACTTCCAAAACTGCAGAACAGCATGATTAAGATCGGGGCGAGCAACCTGCTTAATAAATATTATACCGATGCGATTGGAAATTCTCAGGTGGGCGGATTGTACTATGTGAGCCTGGGATTCAACGTATACTAAAAACAAGTGTAAGAATGTGAGAGTGTGAGAGTGAAATCAAATTCTCACACTCTCACACTCTCACACTCGCATACTCTCTCCCTTGCCTAAACGTTAAACCGGAAATGCATCACGTCTCCGTCTTTCACGAGATAGTCCTTTCCTTCAATGCGTAGCTTTCCGGCTTCCCGGCAGGCAGCTTCGGATTGGTATTTAATGAAATCATCGTAGGCAATCACTTCCGCTTTAATAAAACCTTTTTCGAAATCGGTATGGATAACGGATGCTGCCTGAGGCGCTTTCCATCCGGAATGTATGGTCCAGGCCCGTACTTCCTGCACTCCGGCAGTAAAATAGGTCTGCAGGGTGAGCAGGGTATACGCACTCCGGATAAGTTTGTTCAGGGCTGGTTCTTTCATTTGATATTCTTCCATAAACATGGCTTTGTCCTCTGCCTGTTCCAGCTCTGCAATCTGTTGTTCAATGGAATTATTCATCACGATCACCTGGGCGTGCTCATCTTCGGCTACTTTTTTCAATGCATCAGAATATTTATTTCCTGTGTGCATGGAAGCTTCGTCCACATTGGCTACATATAAAACCGGTTTGTCGGTCAATAAAAACAGATCGGCGATCGCCGTACGGTCATTTTTATCAAGTTTAAGTTCACGGATATTTTTTCCTTTTTCCAGATGCGCTTTGCATATTTTGAGCACTTCAAATTCCGCTTTTTGTTTCGCGTCCGCCGTTCTCAGTAATTTTTCTGCCTTCTGGTATTTTCTTTCCACCCCGTCCAGGTCTTTCAGCTGCAATTCCGTATCAATAATTTCCTTATCGCTCACCGGATTGATGGCCCCTTCGTCGCGCAGAATGTTTTCATCCTCGAAACACCGGATCACGTGCACAATGGCATCCACCTCCCGGATATTGGCCAGAAATTTATTCCCCAGTCCTTCACCCTTGCTGGCTCCTTTCACGAGACCGGCGATATCCACAATCTCAATCTGTGTGGGTACGATGCGGTCGGGGTGAACAAGTTCAGCCAGCTTTTTCAGTCTTGCATCCGGAACATCCACCAGCCCGATATTGGGTTCGATGGTGCAAAACCGGTAATTGCTTGCCTGGGCTTTCGCACTGGTACTGACTGCATTAAATAAGGTTGATTTTCCCACATTCGGTAATCCGACAATACCCGCTTTTAAAGCCATAATAAGAAATATTTGATGATACTGTTTTGTTTGTTTTTGCGCCCGCAAAGATAGATCAAATGGAGGGATCGTTATTTATTTACTTATATTCAACCCATAATTTCCGGATATGGCTCTCAACCTGTTATGGATCATTTTTTTTCTACTGGCATTTGTGACTGCCCTTGTGCGCCTGATTTTTTTCGGGGATACTGAAATTTTTAAAACCATTATTGACGGGGTTTTTGACTCTGCCAATACCAGCGTGCAAATTGCCATCGGATTGATTGGGGTGATGGCTCTTTTCCTGGGATTTATGAATATCGGAGAAAAAGCAGGTGCGGTCAACTTTCTTTCCCGGATCATCGGACCTTTTTTCAATAAACTTTTCCCGGAAGTGCCAAAGAATCATCCTTCGATGGGTCATATGGTAATGAATTTTTCTGCCAACCTGCTGGGACTTGACAACGCAGCGACCCCATTCGGACTAAAAGCTATGCAGAGCCTGCAGGAAATCAACCCGAATAAAGACACGGCATCCAATCCGCAGATTATGTTTATGGTTTTGCATGCATCCGGACTTACCATCATTCCCGTAAGTATCATTGCCCAAAGGGCCATCCTGAAATCGAACGACCCGACCAGCATTTTTATACCTTGTATGATTGCCACTTTTGCGGCAACCGTGGTTGCGCTGACCGTTGTCGCGATCAAACAGAAAATAAATTTATTTCAGCCAGCAATTCTTCTTTGGGTGGGTGGCATTTCTGCACTGATTGCAGCGCTTGTGTTTTTTCTTCGCGTTCACAGTGATTATATCGTTCCCTTTTCAAAAGTTTTCAGCAACGGACTTATCCTGCTTTTGTTTATCGTATTTATTATCGGCGGCATGATAAGGCGAGTGAATGTGTATGAAGCATTTATAGAAGGTGCCAAACAGGGATTCCAGGTAGCGGTGACCATTATTCCTTACCTGGTGGCGATGCTGGTCGCGATCAGTGTATTGCGAAGCTGTGGTGTTCTGGATTTTATAACCCAGGGACTGGATTCATTTTTTAAATTGCTGCATGTAAATACGGATTTTGTTCCGGCACTTCCTACGGCATTAATGCGCCCGTTGAGCGGAGCAGCCGGCAGAGGAATGATGATCACAGCGATGACGCAATATGGCCCGGATTCTTTTGTGGGTAAACTAGCCTGCGTATTTCAGGGCACTGCAGATTCCACTTTTTATATTGCCGCTCTGTATTTCGGATCCGTTGGGATAAATAAAATCCGGTATTCCATTCCGGCAGCCCTGATCGCGGATCTTGCGGCAATTGTAACGGCGATTCTGGTTTCGTATATTTTTTTCCCGCACTAGAATGGGTTGGCGGTTGACCGTTGGCGGTTGGCTGCCTTTTGTCTTGAGGTCCCAACTGAAATCGGTCATCGATTATCGGCAACGGCCAACGAAACTCAGTTTTCAAAAATCTCGTACTTTGTCTTCGGTCTGCGCTCATCCAGCCATTTGAAATTACGGAGTCGCATTTCATTGGGGTCCACTTTTTTAATGGGATACATGACCCCGTCGGCATCATTGCGAAGCACTACTTTATTTAATTGTTTGTTCAGAAAAATCATGTCGATTATATCCGCCTTATTTACGCGGTTTACCCCTACCATCGCCATGCTGTCATCCTTAATATAATATATTGCTTCCGCACTGCCTTTGGAACGCATATAGTCAATAACCCCATCTTTGAAATACCCGTTCAGGGTATTCCCTTTGATCTGGTTATACATATTGATATTACTCTTTCCTACGACCAGGCTGTTTTCAAAAACATAGAGGCGTTCCGGTTTTTTATTTTTTGTATATAAAAACATGGTATCGCCCGTCACCTGGTAACCGCCAGCCCAGGCCACCGGATTGGTGTACAACCGGAAAATGGAATCCAGTCCGGAATAATAAACGCTGTCTGCAACAGCCTGCAGGGAGTCTGAAAAGATTCTCACATGATGATACACCTGCAGGTAACGGAGACTACTGTCATTTTGATTTTTTACTGTGCGCTGTATGGGCATTCCCTGCACGGAATCAGGCGTTTTTAAAACAGAATCCGGAATAAGGGCAGAATATACCGTATCGCCTGTTATATAAATAGAGTCTTTATCCTGCTTCAGGATGATGATGGGCTTCTGGGTGGCCAGAAAAGTATTCATCTTTTTATTGGCAACCATCAAAGTTGGAAATAAGCGTAAGATTTTGAACGGTATCCCGGAATACGGCATTACCCGAGGCGGTGCTGATCCCCAGACTGTCATCGAACTGAATATTGTCCGCAGTAATAGATTCGGCTTTATCCGTAATGGTGGCCCTTCTGGCGAACTGTGCCCGGTGATTTTTCAGGTCATAAAAACCATCGCGGGTTATAATCGTGCGCCCGGTACTGTCGCGGATAAAGGTATTCGTGATAAAGGTGGCGAGTTGCTGATCGGGATTATACAAGAAGTGAATCTGCCGTGAGTTCATAGGCAGGATCTTTCAGTTTCACATCTTTCTTAAAATAAACATCCCGGGTATCTGCATAATAAGTTCCTTCCTGACTGGTAACGGTCGTATTCTGGCTTACTACTTTACCACCACTGTAGTAGTTGCCGATATGCATGTTCATGTCATAGTGCAATTCCTCTGTGGTCAGGGTTCCTTTCCCGTCTTTCAGGATCACATTTTTCTGGAAAATGATATTCTTGGTGTCGACAAAATATTTCATGTAATCCGAATAAATATCGGTGGAATCCTTGTCGTTGATATGCACGTGCCCGAATGCTTCAATGTAGTTGTCCTTATGGTCCATAGCAAGACTGTCAGTATAGAAAAAAGTCTTTTCGCTTTGTAATTTTACATGACCAAAAAGCGATTGTATGTCGACTGAATCTTTTTGCTTCTGTCTTAAAGTATCGGAATGCCAGATATAAACGGTATGGGTACTGTCGCCGGTCCTGGATTTAAACGGTACGGCAACCTGGGCCCAGGAGCGTAAACCAGACGAACAAAAGATACCGATGGCCATTATCAGGGCCAGTTTTTTCATCAGTTGCTTTTTGGCGGATTGGCGGTGGAATCATTCAGGGGAGACATGAGCGGACCCTTCTTATCCTTGCTTCCAAAAACTGAAATATTTACATACCGTTTCGGATGCATTCGAAGATCGTCCAGCAGAATATTCAGGCTTCGGGTGGTATTCTCCAGGTTTTGGTATAATTTTTTATCATTCAATAGTAAACCAAGGGTTCCGTTCGTACTGTTTACTTTGTTAATGGCATCCTTTAAAGAATTCATGGCGCCCTGTGCACTTTGCAGTGTCTCTTCAATTTTTGCATTGGACAGTTTGGCGGTCGTTTTCTCCAGGTTATCGAGGGTTCCGGTAATTCTCTGATTATTGCTTGCCAGGTTGCTGGTAAAACTGTCCAGATGATTCATGGAATGAGCCAGGGCGCTTGTACGGTCATTCAGCATGATCTGCAGGGAGGCGGAGGATTTGGCGAGATTGGCCATTATAGAACTAAAATTGTCCTTTACTGCCGGGTTAAACATGGTGCCTACAACCTGAATCAGGGAATCCAGGGATTCAAGGGTGCCGCCGAGGGTTTTAACAACCGGATTCAGGCTCGCCTGGAATTCTGTGAGAATATTTCCTTTGTCCATTGTGGTGAGAGTGTCCCCATCATCCAGAAATTCGGCAGCATCTCCTTTTTTTATGATGATATTAGAGGAATTGATCAGCCCGGAATTGATCACAGCAATAGAATTTTTAGGAATGTTTACATCCTGCTTCATACTGATGGTTACCAGGATTCCGTCAACATTCTTATCAGTCGCTTTGATGGCGTACACGGAACCTACGTTTAAGCCTTTAATGCTTACAGAATTTGAAAGTTCCAGACCTTCTACATTTTTAAAAACGGCATAATATTTCTTACTGTGGGAGAAAAGATCTTTTCCTTTCAGGAAATTGAATCCCAGAATGAGCAGGAAGATGGCTATTGTTGTCAGCGCGCCAATTTTTGTTTCGTTCGTAATTTTCATCTTCAATTTTTATTTTAATCCGTTGCTGCCAACATCTTTTCTATCTTACAAACCTATGAAAAAGATCATTGGCTGCCTGCCTGAAAAGTTCCTTTATTTATGAAGTGTATCTGCCGGTGCTGTCTCTGCAGGCAGCGGAACTCCGCCTTCTACCTGTTCTTTGTACCTGGCTAAAGCACTAAGGATATTTTCTACTATTTCTGCCTGACCCTTATCGCTGTTCATATACTCTTCTTCTTCCTTATTGCTGAGAAAACCGATTTCAATCAATACGCTGGGCATACCGGTAGCCTGCAAAACCTGGATTCCCTTATCACGTTGTTTTACACCATAACTCTGTCTGCCGGCAGCGGCAAAAGATTCCTCCACCAGGGTTGCAAAAAGTGCACTGTTGTCAAAATATTTTTTTTCATATAACTGGGCACGCATGCGGGCTTCCGGAGAACTCAGATCGAAGGCCTGCTCAGCAACGCCCGCACTGTCCGTAATGTCTTCGCCACTTTCGTCTCTTTCGTTGATGGCATCTCCCTTGTAGGAGTTTCGGTCAGCTTTCCAGATATAGGTTTCCGTGCCGACACGGGTGTTCTTCATGAGATAAGATTCATAAATCGGGGCATTCACCCATTTCTTATGTTTTTTGGATCCCTTGCCCACATAGACCAGTTTCTTCTTATGCCCAATCACTCTTTTTTCATAGTAAACCCCGGCATGCTGTGGGGTGGAATTAACGTGGATACTAATGAACAGGTCGCCCTTGGCCTGATTGGCAATGGCCGCCCGGCCCCTCAAATCGTCTGATAGTGTAGTTGCATTGTTTACGGAAGCATCCGTGGTTCTGGTGTACACCACTTTCAGGTTAGGATATTTTGTCTTGATTGCTTCTCCCAATTTAAGAGATACTTCCAGTGTAATATCCTCCTCTGCTGAAATCAATCCATTATGTGTTCCTTTAAAGAGACTACTATGACCTGGATCTATAACGATGGTCCGGAGTTTTAATCCGTTCGGACCTTTGCCGGAACTGAAAGATGAAAAACCAAAAAAAACAAAAGTGGAAATGATCCCGACCGATAGCGCTCTCAGCATAGTTTTCTTTTGACTGTCAAGATGTTAATCTTCACAATTTCTTAGATAGATACTCCTATTTTTGTATCATTGTAATTTATGAATAACGGTGGCAAAATTAGTTTAAAATACGTTTCCACGCTGATTTTAACCCTGCTATTCTTTGCTATAACTGTTAATAGTTCAGCTCGTTACTTCAAAAATCAGTCTGCTAAGTCCTTTTATATAACGGATTCCATTCCGAATCGGAAGGATACCATTCCAAACCATAAAGATTCGATTCCGAATAAAAATATTCCACCTGTCCGGGATACGGTGATTCAGGATGCTGCTTTACTGGATACCCTTCCTTTTCATTCAGACAGCACCAGACAGCAAACTGACACCTTTCACATAAATGTTTCCAAAGATTCGCTGGATGCTCCCATTGCCTATTCTGCGGCCGACTCCGTGGTGCTGGATATGCCGACAAAAAATATCACCCTCTATAATACAGCCACTACCAAATACAAAAACATTGACCTGAGTGCCTATAATATCCGGATGGATCAGCCCAATAATTTGCTGATCGCCACCTTTTCCAGGGATTCGGCCGGCGAGATGATTGGTCGTCCGAAAATGACACAGGATGATTCCAAGATGGAATCAGATTCCATGGTTTTCAATATGAAAACCCAAAGAGGCATAACGGTGAATACATTTACCCAGAGTGGCGAAATCTATGTAATGGGAGAGAAGATGAAGAAGATTTCTAAAGACGATTATTACGCGTACCGGGGTCGGTTTACCACCTGTAACCTGGATACGCCCCACTTTGCTTTCCGAACCAATAAAATGAAGCTGATTAATAAAAGCATGGCCATCACTGGACCGGTTCATCCGGAATTTGAAGGAGTTCCCATCCCTATTTATATTCCATTTGGATATTTTCCAATCTCCCAGGGCCGGCACTCCGGCTTCCTTGCACCAACATTTGACGTGAGCTCCCAATACGGTCTTGGTCTGGACGGGATTGGATATTACAAGGTACTGAATGATAATTTTGACGTGGCGGTAAAAGCCAATATCTATTCTTACGGAGGCTATAACCTGTATTTTTTACCGGAATACCGCGTCCGGTACCGATATAGCGGTCATATGTATTTTGTATATCAGAATACCAAAACACTGAGTAATTCAGGAAAAGAACCCTACACGCAAAATAAAACCTATAGTTTCAACTGGGCGCACACCGTTGACACCAAAGCGCATCCGGGTCAGAATTTTTCTGCCAATGTCAACTACCAGTCTACCAAATTCAATCAATACAATATCACGAATCCGACAGCGGTTTACAATAACCAGATCAGTTCTTCCATTGCCTTTTCAAAAACTTTTTCAGATGGTAAATACAATTTAACGGTCAATGCGAATCATAACCAGGATAACCTGACAGGCTTGGTGAATATCAATGCACCCTCCGTTGGATTTACTGCGATTACCGTGTATCCGTTTTCCCCCAAGGATTTTGTGGGAATTCCGAAATGGTACCAGAAGCTGGGTATCGGTTTGAATTCGAATATTACGGGCCATACCAGTTTTTATGATTCCCTTTTCAGTATTAATCATCTGCTGGATACATTTAAATACGGGGCGCAAAATAATATCCCGATTTCGCTGGCCTTGCCACCAATAGGTTTTCTACAGATTTCACCCGGCCTGAGTCTTCAAAACAGAATTTTCAGTACGAAATATGATTATAACTGGGATACAGCAACCCAAAAAGTTGATACCTCCTTTCAAAAGGGAGTATACTTTGCAAATTCTGTTGCACTATCCCTATCATTAAGCACCGCGCTTTTCGGAACCTTCCAGCATTTCGGGAAAAACAGCCGGATTCTGGGTATCCGGCATACCATGCGGCCCACCATCAGTTTTACCTATTCGCCCGACCTTTCAAAGGGCTATTATAAAAATATCCAGATAACTCCTGACGGAAAATATCAAAACCGTAACCTGTACGACGGAAACGTGTATACGGCATTTACACCAGGAGTTTTTGGCGGGATCAGTTTTGGCATAGACAATAATGTGGAGATGAAAGTGAAGTCAAAAACGGACACGAGTGCAAGTGCAAGCGAAAAAGTAAAAATCATAGACGGGTTTGGTTTTACAGGTAGTTATAATTACCTGGCAGATTCTTTTAAGCTGAGCCCCATTAATATTTACCTGAGGAGCACTCTTTTTAAAAACATCAATATTACAGCGTCCACCACCCTGAATCCTTATAAACATGATACCCTGGGATTCCAAAAAGACGAATATGCCTGGCAGGGAGGGGGGGGATTTAACCTCGGCCGGATCGTAAATGGAAGTATTGCCGTAACCACGTCCTTCAGGAGTAAACAAAAGGACCCGAAGAAGGAAGAGAATGATAAGAAGTTACTGGAAGAACAGATGCCCATGACGCTCGACGAACAACAGGCGGAATTAAATTATATCCGGAGTAACCCGGCGGAATTTGTGGACTTCAATGTCAGTTGGTCGGTTAATCTATCCTACGCACTGAGTTTCAGTAATACGTTCCAGGTGAATAGATATGTTACCACGCTCAACTCATCTCTGATTATGAATGGGGATTTTAACCTGACGGAAAAGTGGAAAATGGGATTTAACCTCTACTACGATGTGAGAAACCTGAAATTGCAAAACTTCTCTACTTTCCTCTCGCGCGATATGCATTGCTGGCAGCTGACGATCAATGTCACACCGGTCGGATACTATCGTTCTTTTAATATCACGATAAATCCCAAATCCAGTATTTTACGGGACCTGCATATCAACCGTACACGTACTTTCTATTGATGCTCCAGGATATACTCTTTCATTTGCTTAAACACCCTGTTTTTAAGTTGTTCAACCGTTTCTTCCGGCATACAGGATACTTCGGGTAAGAAATGCATATAAAGTTTCACGGGAAGGAGAAAAAACCCTTTATCGGGAGGGTTAGCCCGACGGCTGTTGAAGATGATCATGGGTATAATGGAATGTCCACTGGCTATTGCAAGCCGGAATGCCCCGTCATGAAAGGGTTTGATAGGTTCAGTCGAAGTGTTTCGGGTTCCTTCCGGGTAAATACACATATGCAGTCCTATTTCCAGTACTTCTTTCATTTTATTAAAACTTTCCCGCCTGCTTTTATCATCCTTCCGGTTCACCAGAATGCTGCCCGTTTTGTATATGAGACCGAATAATGGAATTTTCGCCATTTCCGCTTTCGCGATAGTTTTATTGCCTCCCGGAATTCCCGGTGAAGAAACCGGAATATCAATGAGCGCATTATGATTACATACTACGATATAAGTTTTATCTTTTCTGAAATATTCACGGCCCCTTATTTGTAAAGGGCATCCGATAATCACCAGGTAAATACCCATCCATGCCCTGGAATATCTTATAAATCTTCGGGTTTTCGTTGGGTCATCCTTAAAATAGACAAAAAGAAAAAACGGGATCAAAAAAATCAGCATCGTTATAACGAACCATAGTGCGCCCCAGGCAGCCCATATTCTTCCGAAAATATTTTTTAAGATTCCCACACTGTTTTTTTTAGAAGATTAAAGTTTCCAGTCAATCGGATCCTGTCCCTTTTTCACTAGCCATTCATTCGTTTTTGAAAAATGACGGCAACCAAAAAAACCTTTATCTGCCGAAAAGGGGGATGGATGCGCAGATTTCAGTACCAGGTGTTTTGTTTCATCGATCAGGGGCTGTTTTTCCTGTGCAAATTTTCCCCAGAGCAGGAATACAAGGCCTTCTTTCAAATCTGATAACTTTTGTATTACGGCATTGGTAAATTCGCCCCAGCCTGACTGGGAGTGGCTCGCAGGCGAATTTGCCTGAACCGTCAGGTAGGCATTCAGCAGCAGAACACCCTGTTTTGCCCAGGGTGTCAGATTTCCCTTTTGCGGAATGGGCATTCCGATATCCATATTCAACTCCTTAAATATATTCTGCAGGGAAGGTGGTGGTCTTACACCATCCGGAACCGAAAAGCTGAGTCCATGCGCCTGTCCGGGACCATGATAAGGATCCTGCCCGAGTAAAATTACTTTAGTTTCTGAAAACGGGCTCATCTGAAAGGCGTTAAAAATCAGACTACCCGGAGGAAATATCAATTTGCCATTATTTTTTTCTGTTTTTAGAAAATGTACAATCTGCAAAAAATATGGTTTTTTGAACTCCCCTGCCAGAACATCTTTCCAGCCCGGCTCTATTTGTACATTCATATTGCAATTTAGGTTTAGTTAGCGGTTGGCAGTTGGCGGTTGACTGTCTTTTTTGAATCATTTTTCAGGTTTAATTTCCGTGGGGTTAGTTTCACTTATGAAACCGTGAGCCGTCGTCGGCCAACTGCAAACTTATAAGTACATTTAATATTAAAACATAAAATATGTCTAACGCGGATATAGACCTGATGCCTTACCTGACATTTCAGGGAGACTGTGAAGAAGCCCTCAATTTTTATAAAGATATTTTAGATGGGCGTATAGAAATTATCTCCCGGTATGATAATCCCGCAATGAATGCCCCGGAAGCATACAAAAACAAAATCCTTCACGCCAGTTTTCATTTCGGAAGTCATATATTGTTTGCGAGTGATTCTCTCGCAAAAAAAGTTGATGAACCGATGTCGGCCAATATAGCGATCTCACTTGGCCTGTATGATGAAATAAAAGCAAAAGACATTTTCGACCGGCTAAGTGCCAGAGGAAAAATAAATATTCCTTTTAAGAAACAATTCTGGGGCGACTGGCATGGCAATTTTACTGACCAGTTCGGGATTCGCTGGATGGTAAACTGTTCAAAATAAAAAAAGAAAATCAGATAAATAATGAAAAAGAAAAACCTGGTACTACCCCTTTTATTTTTAGCTCCTTCAATTTTCCTTTTTGGCCAACCGGCAACGGTAGTGCTCCGTTTACCGGATGCGAAAACGATGATCAGTAAAAATATTTATGGTCATTTTGCTGAACACCTGGGTCATTGTATTTATGATGGCCTGTATGTTGGCGATTCCAGTCAGGTAATCCCCAATACAGCGGGAGTGCGCAATGATGTTATTGCGGCATTGGTAAAATTAAAAGTACCTGTTCTACGCTGGCCGGGTGGATGTTTTGCGGATACCTATCACTGGAAGGATGGGGTCGGTCCAAAAAAAGACCGGCCAACAATGATTAATAAATGGTGGGGAGGTACTACGGAAGACAACAGTTTTGGCACGAATGATTTTTTGAATATGTGTGAACGTATTGGTGCAGATCCTTACCTGGCAGGAAATGTAGGGAGCGGAACCGTGCAGGAATTTTCACAATGGCTGGAATATGTAAATGGTGAGGGAAACAGTCCCATGGCGAAATGGAGAAAATCAAACGGAAGGGAGAAACCCTGGAACGTGAAATATTTTGGTGTGGGCAATGAAGCCTGGGGTTGCGGCGGTAATATGACGCCGGAGTACTATAGTAATATATTTAAACAGTATTCCACTTTCATGACCGACTGGAGCAATAGTGGTCATATGTTCCGTGTAGCATCCGGTGCTAACGGGGATGATTATCATTGGACCGAAGTAATGATGCGCGATATTCCAAAAGGCCTGATCGAAGGGGTATCACTTCATTATTATTCTGTGATTGAATGGAACGCAAAAGGGCCGTCTACTACATTTACCACACAGCAGTATTTCGCCACCATGAAGCAGGCGATCCGGATGGAAGAGCTGGTAAATAAACACGAGGCAATCATGGACAAATATGATCCACAGAAAAAACTTGCGTTGGTTGTGGATGAATGGGGTGGATGGTACGAAGTGGAACCTGGCACCAATCCGGCCTTTTTGTACCAGCAAAATACAATGCGTGATGCCATGATTGCCGGAGTTACCCTTAATATTTTCAATAATCATTGCGACAGGGTAAGAATGGCCAACCTCGCACAAATGGTTAATGTATTGCAGAGTGTAATCCTGACAAATAAACAGAAAATAGTTCTCACGGCGACCTATCATGTAATGGAAATGTATAATGTGCATCAGGATGCTACAATGATTCCCCTGACCTTACACAATGTCTTTTACACGGAGGGTAATGACAGTCTGCCTTCCATATCTGTTTCTGCTTCCCGGGACAAGCAGGGAGTTACCCATATTACGCTGGTGAATATAGATCCCCGGAACACAAATGCTGTGGTAGTAGAAGGATTCGGATCAGGATGGAAAATGGATAACGGAAGGATCCTGCGGTCTTCTAAAATTCAGGATTTTAACAGTTTCGAAGAGCCTGAAAAAATTAAACCGGAGTCTTTTTCCGGTGCAACGTTAAATGATAAAGGGCTGCAGGTAAGTTTGCCACCGGCTTCTGTGGTAGTTCTGACACTTCGGGGTTAAGCACCACTGTTTTAAAGTATTTATGAGCAAAAAAATAAAAAGATTTCTTTTAGGGGTAGCGATATACTGTAACACCTCTGTCAGTTTTGCTCTGGGAATATCTCCCATTCGCTTATTCAGCCCGGATAAACATATTGTTTATGAATTTGAAATCCGGAAAGGGATTGCCGGTTACGGTATTTCTTTTCAGGGAAAAAAACTCTTGGATTACTCTGTTTTAAACCTTGTGTTTAAGGGAGATTCCCTTTTGCAGGGAGTCAGACTGACTAAAACCATCCGGATGGATTCTGCAGAAAGATATACGCTTATTACTGGCAGGAGTGGTAACGTAAATGATTCTTTCAGGCAGATTTCCATATTTCTAAAAGAAATAAAGCCGCCCGCCCGCGAAATAATGATCCAGGTACGGGCTTTCAACGATGGGATCGCTTTCAGATACCAATATTTGGGATCAGCAAACGATTCATTATTTCTCGTTCAGGAAAAGTCCGGTTTCCAAATCCTGGGAAATCCCTTTGTACACGCGTTGGTGCAGGATAGTTTCCACAATTCACATGAAGGCAATTATATCAGGAGAAATTTCAGGGACCTCCCGGAAGACAGCCTGTTGGATCTGCCCATGCTTTTTGAATATCCTGACAGCATGTTCCTGGCAATATCAGAGGCTTCCTTGTTGGATTATGCTGGGATGTACCTGACAAAAACCCCGAGCGGACTCGTTTCAAAATTTGCTCCATATCCGTCCAGGCCTGAATTTGCCGTTATTTCCACTCTGCCCCATTACAGTCCCTGGCGGTTAATACTTGTAAGTAACAGATTTGGAAGATTTTTGGAAACCAATTTGATCACCGATCTCGCGCCTCCCTGCCGGATCAAAGATCTGAGCTGGCTCAAACCTGGAAAAACTACATTTCCCTGGTGGAATGGAAATGTAACATCAGACACGCTGAATGCACCAGGAAATAATTTCGTAACCCAGCAGTTTTACATTGATTTCTGTGCAAGGTCTAAAATTGAATATCATTCTGTGGTTGAATATGGGCTGCATCAATGGTATCAGGACGATGGAATTAGTTTTATGCCCGGTCCGAATACCAATGTGTTAAAGCCTGTACCCGGACTTGATATGAAAGAGGTTTGTGACTACGCCCATAGCAAGGGCGTTGGCATTCGCGTCTGGGTTCACTGGTGGGCACTTTATCCGAAACTGGATTCGGCATTTGCCATCTTTGAACGATGGGGAATATCCGGCATGATGGTTGATTTCATGGATCGGGATGACCAGGTAATGGTGAATATTCAAACGGAAATTCTTCAAAAAGCGGCGATGCATCATTTGCATATTCAGTTTCACGGGGCGTATAAGCCAACCGGACTCAGCCGTACCTTCCCAAATGAATTTACAAGGGAAGGAACCCTGAACTATGAGGCAGACAAGTGGAGTCAGGATGGTGTAACTCCGGATCACGACCTGGATATAGTATTTACCCGATCGATTGCCGGCAGTACGGATTATCATCTGGGCGGATTCCGGGCAGTAACACCGGATAAATTCCGTCCCCAGTATACGCGGCCACTGGTACTGGGAACAAGATCCCATATGCTGGCCATGTATGTAGCCCTGGATAATGCCAATGCAATGGTTTGTGACTATCCCGAGGCATACGAAAACCAACCCGGATTTGATTTTATTCAGAAAGTTCCCACCACCTGGGATGAGACCCGGGTTTTGGATGCAATACCCGACCAATATATTATAATAGCCAGAAAAAAGGGGGCAGACTGGTGGATTGGATCTATCACAGGAAATAAGTCAGGGACGCTTACGGTGCCCTTTCTCTTTCTGAAAGAAGGTCAATGGAGGGCTGATATTTACCAGGATGACTTGCATTCTCCCTTCAATCCCAATGGCACTGTCAAGAACTCAACAATTGTAAACCCGACTTCTTTGTTGCAAATTCCCCTGGCACCCGGCGGTGGATTTGTTATGAAACTTCAAAAGCAATAGAGCAAACAGAACGAAGCACCGTCTTCAAAAAATAATCGAATGAAAGTATTTATCACCAGGAAAATACCAGAATCCGGGCTCCGCTACCTTCGGGAATCCGGGGTTGAGATTTCTGAATGGACAACTCCAAGAGATCTCACGCAACCCGAACTAATAGAATTCTGTAAATCATCGGATGCTTTACTCAGTGCGGGATTCAATAAAATAGATAAATTTTTCCTGCAAACGGCTGCACACCTGAAAGTGATCAGCCTGCACAGTGTTGGATACGACAATGTGGATATTGAGGCAGCCACCGCTGTTAAAATACCTATAGGAAATACGCCTGGCGTATTAAGTGATGCCACAGCTGATCTTGCTTTTTTGTTGATGCTTGCGTCTTCACGAAAGGCAATTTATATGCATAAAACCATTGAACGGGGCGAGTGGGGATTTTTTGAGCCCAAGGCAAACCTGGGTGTTGAGATTCGCGGAAAAACCCTGGGTGTATTTGGACTCGGTAAAATTGGATTCGAACTGGCGAAACGGTGTGCTGCTGCTTTTGACATGAAAATCATTTATCATAACCGCACCCGGAATGAAAAAGCTGAAAAAGAACTGGGCGCAACCCTGGTAAGTTTTGAGGAATTACTGAAACAAAGCGATGTTTTGTCTGTCCATACTGCCCTCACGCCTGAAACGAAAGGAAAATTCAATAATATATCATTCGGGCAAATGAAACCGTCTTCTATTTTTATAAATACTGCAAGGGGAGGAATTCACAACGAACAGGACCTGACGGACGCGTTGGAAAGTGGAAGAATATGGGGCGCTGGTCTGGACGTAACCAATCCAGAACCTATGCGGCCGGATCATCCTTTGCTTTCCATGCCCAATGTTTGCGTATTACCCCATATAGGTTCTGCAACAGAGGAAACGCGTGCAGCAATGTCGTTGCTGGCAGCAAAAAATATCGTTGCCGGATTGAAAGGGGAGCGTCTTCCTTTTATTGTGAATCCTGAAGTTTACGCGTGAAGCTTCACGCTTCAGGTTTCACGCTTATTTATCGTGTGACTTAAGGTTAAATCTGCGGGAGATATTGAAACCGAAATAAATATATCCGTCACCCCAACTGCCGCGCGTGTTACCGATATACTGGGATTCGACCATGGACTGGGAATTGGTGAATACGAGCTGAAATACATGACCACCGGTTTCAATATCCCACCCGAATGACAATGAGTTTGTTCTTGGAGGATCCGTTACAGATACGAGCTGATTCGGGAATAAATAATTGTATTCCCCGGTTATGGCCATGCGTTTGCTGATTTTCATCCTTGCCCCTACACCAAGGGCAAATACATTATTTTGGTCGGCCGTGAAGTTCACCAAATTATAATGGATATAGGTTGGAACTAGTTGCAGCGAAAAATTACTGCTGAATTTCCTGGCGATCAATATCTGCGTGGTATAAGAAAACCGGTATTCGTTTTTCAGGTAATTTTTTTCATCTGGTGAAAAATGTTCGGTAAAATAATCTGCAGTTCCCAACAGACTCACGGACACTGGCATATTTGGTGCATTTTCCGTTTGTCTTAATAATTTATATTTCAAGTAACCGTCAAAAGTCTTATTGGTTGTACTTCTCCCGATACCCACCGATAGCCGGTCGCTGATTCCATAGTCAAGGCTCAGCCGGAAAGTTGCAAAATCGAGGCCGTATAGATTATAGGCACCGGTATTTACAGTTCCAAAACGATGCTGAATTTCAAAATTCAGGGCACCGGCAGCCGGTGCTTCAATGGTTTTCATGTTTACGATATAAAGTGCTTTGAATGTCCCTGTAACATATTCTGTTTTCGGGTTTGCAGCCATGGAATCGGTTACCGTTTTCAGCAGATTATCCTGTGCAGATAACTTGCAGTACAGGAGGATAAAAATAAAACTGAATAAAAATTTGTTACGTATCATGATGATTAATTTGTCCGCATCCAGTCCGTATGAACCTTAACGTCTATTTCCCGCGAAATTTTTTCCCTGACAATACCGGGTATGCTGATGTTAAAATCTTCCGGTTTCAACTTAAATACAGCGATCCCGGTAATGCGGTCCTTTTTTACATCCAGCTCTGCCGTCGTTTCCACAGGTTTCGTAACTCCATGCAGCGTTAAATCTCCTTTTATCACGACCTGATAGGTTCCTTCTTTGTTAAGTTCCATATCCCCCGAACAGGTGCCGGTAAAAGTTGCTTTCGGGTATTTATCACTTTCCACATAGTTTTCATTAAAGTGTTCCTGCATCAGTTCCTTAGGAAAAATAAATCCCTTCAGCAAAACGGCAAATGCAATATGATGACTGGTGGCATCCAGAACCGCATAGGCCTGGTTATTTTCAGCCTTGATATCCTCAAACGGGGTTTTGGAATAAAAACCAATAAAACCCGTCTTGGTCAGCATCTGCTGGCTATAGCCTCTAAATGAAAAACCCAACAGCATTACATATGCACAGATCATTCGCATCCTCATATATTCCGGTTAATTATTTTTTGGTGCACCTAATACATTTATCCAATAAGTTATCTGACTGATTTCGCAGTCACTCAGTTTAGGAGCAGGCGGAGGCGGCATGGGAGTCGCGCTTGTATGATTTATATTGGCGAGCAATTGGCCGTCGTTAATATATTTGTTTAAAGTCGTCGTGTCCTCGAGGATAATTCCGCCACTGGTTTCATTACTGCTATGTCCGTGACAACCGTAACAATTATTTGCAAAAATGGGCTGAATATCTTTGGAATAACTGAGCGTACTGTCCACTTTACAGTTGTCCGGAATAAGCTGTTCCTTATTGACACTAGTACATGCTCCTACAAAAGCCACGAGGAAGATCAACAGAAATGATACAGTAAAGAAATTTTTCATGATACGAGATTTTACCACTGGTCGGTTAGTTATTTTTTATCACACAATCCACCATATTAACATCCATCAGGAAGCCGCTGCATTTGCCTTTGATAGTAACAATGTCTCCTTTTTTAAATTTGTCGGTAGAAGTCAGTTCTTTCCTGGAGAAACTGCAGTTAATGCCACCTTGTCCGGCAGATGCCAGTGTAATGGAAATAAAATTTTCAGCTTCAGTAACTGCAGAGATTTTTCCGGTAATCTCAATCACTTTTCCAACCCACTTGGCAGTCGCCTTGTCTTCCCCGTGCTCAAATTCCATGTACAAATTATCAGCCGTAGTAGTAGCCGCGGCCTCTACTCCCGCTACACTCTGGTGAGGTCTGGTTATTTTATAAATTCCCAGCCCGGCCAGGCAAAGCACTACAATGCCAATACCTAAAATGATGATTTTTAGCATAGCTGAAATTCTATGGCAATCTTATTTTAAAGAATAGGTAATACCGAAGTATATACCTGCGCTGGATATGGGCATACTGCCAATTCCAAGGCCTTGTAACGGAATTTTCACAAAGGGTTCAACCCGGATTTTTGTTTTTTGACCAATCATGCGCTCATACCCTGCACTCAGCTGCATAACGGAAAATATATTATTCGTAGAATTTTTATAGGTCGTATCGGGATAGGTCCAGGTCATACCTCCCATTGGGACCAGGTTAGCGCTGTAAGTCTCCCTTTTCATTAAATATGAACTGAAGACCGGCATTCGCAAAAAAGCCATGATTTTTTCCAATAGAAAAGTCATACCTGAAGGTTATCGGTATTTCGAACATAACGCAATTCCCGGTTACGTCTTTAATTTCTTCATTGGATGGAAAACCTGATTTGGAAGGATTGAAATATTCGCCTTTTGAATAGTAATAACTTTTGTCCAATATAAATCCTGATTCGACAGCTATCCTTTTATTAAACCGGTAACCCACCAATATTCCAATGTCCACTCCGGTCTGTTCCACTGTTTGGAATTTTATGGTATTCCAGTTCGGTCCGCCAAACAGTCCGAAATAAAGCCCACTGGACACCGCTGCTTTTGATTTTTCTTTTTTAACGGCAGCATTGTTCGACACTGAATCTTTTGCTTTTATACTGGGACTTTCCGACGCAGAAATGCTATTTTTTTGTCCGGCATCTGCTGAACCTGCAGAAACAGGTGGAGTAGTTGCCGCCAATGCTACTGATCCGGCAGCAACTTCTGTGGGGTGGCCAGGTGATTGTGTAATTCCTTCTGTATTCGACAGGCCCGATGGATTTTCATCCGGATGGCCGGGCTGTGGTTCCTGATGCGGACCCTGCTGCCGGCTTCAATCCTGTCGACCTGTTCACTCCGGCAGCAGTACCGTCTGCAGGGGTTTTATGCGAACCTGCAGACCCGGAATTCAATGTATTGCCCGCATTGAAATGTTTCCCGGCCGGTACCTGGTTCAATGAAAGCCCCGCACCTGACTTTTGATCAGTATTCTTTTTTATATTTTCAGAAGTTTCCATTTTCTGCGGAACGGAATTTTCCGTGCCGGCTTTTACACTGCCCTCGTCTGGTTTCACTGTTGCCGCTTCCTTTTCTATCGGAATATTATTTTTCAGATTCTCCGTTGAACCCTGATTTAATTTTTTATGACCCGATGAAAAATAAATAGCTGAACCCAGTGCGAGAGGAATCAGTAAAAACAACCATCCCCACCTGCGTCTGTTATTCCTTCCGGCCTCTTCATTTTCCATATAACCGTTATCTTCACGGAGCTTTCCCAGAACGGCATCCCAGTCTGACCCGGAGGTTTTGAGTGGGTATTGGTCGCCCGCTTTACGGAACAGGTCGTCCATATCGTTGTTTACATGCTCCATGATGCAGATTCCTCCTTTTCTTTTATGATTTTTTGCAGTATCCCCCTGGCCCTCGATAAATTTGATTTTGATGTACCTACCGATATACCCAGATTATCTGCAATTTCATAATGTGTGCATCCGTCGATTACAAACATGTTAAACACGATTCGGTACATAGGGGGTAAGTTCTTTATATAACCGATCAACTCCTTATACAACAGACGCTGGTCCGCTTTCTGGCTGCTATCCGCTTCTTCCCAAACCCATTCCGGAATGCCGCCAATTTCAGGGGTCATACTGTTTTTCCGCAGCTCATCGATTGCCGTATTAATAACGATTCTTTTCATCCAGGCCATCAGCAGTCTTTCCGGATAACCCTCTTCATCGTATCGGAATCTTTCAAAATACCTGAACACTTTTACAAAACCATCATTGGCCACGTTCACGGCAACGTCATAGCGGTATACGTAGCGGAACGCAATTTTTAAAGCATAACCATAAAATCGCTCATAGAGGATTTTCTGGCTCTTTGCCTCCTGCCGTTTACATCCTTCTATGATCTGAACTATATCCAACATCTACTTTATATACGATTCAATTTACGATTCAATGGCTAGGGTGTAGGGGCAAGGGGACTGTTCTGATTCATAATGGGCCATACTCCCGGCGTAGGTACACTCACACCTTTGGTATCTCCCCGCGCTGCGTCTCCTCCATAATAATAAACAGGCCATCCTTTATATGTTAACTGAGTTTTGGTAAATACAGTAATGGATGCAAAGTCAGTCTTACTCAAAACCGAAGGTACATTTTGAACACCGGAAAGCTGAACGATGGGCCAGAAACTGTCATTACTGAAATCAGATTTTGTCCAAGTATTGGTGCCGGCTTTATCTGGTGAATAGGCATAGAAAGTTTTCCCTTTATCATCCGTCATATAAAGCGTTGCACC
Source organism: uncultured Bacteroidota bacterium (assembly GCA_963766585.1). Taxonomy (GTDB): domain Bacteria; phylum Bacteroidota; class Bacteroidia; order Chitinophagales; family Chitinophagaceae; genus Puia. The sequence goes on along the minus strand of CAVYAV010000003.1, from coordinate 962,498 downwards.
GGTTCCTTCCGTATAGTCACTTTTATAAGATTTCCCGTCTCCCCCAACCAGTTGGGCTTTTGCCAGCATAACAGTATAGTCGGGTTTCGAAACAAACCACACCCCGTCTAAACCGTCACCCTTGACTGTACCAGGGGTAGGTGTTCCATAAGCACCCCCGGAACTGGGCCCGCTGTCCCCTGCATATGTATATAACGGCCAACCCTTGTATGTAGTCTGTTTGACGCCATCTGAACGGGTAATTGTGGCAAAATCAGAGGCTGTAAGGCCGGCACCCACGGTCAGATTAGCATAAGTTACAACCGGCCATGTCGTCAGGCAATCTCCGGTACAGGCCGAATTTCCGTTAGCATCAAGAGAAAAGAAATATAAGGTTTGTCCGGTGGCATTAACCAGTATTGACCCGAATTTGGCATCGGTACTCAGTGTTATATTATCTGTAGAAGGAGGCGGTGTGGTACCTCCGGAATTTGTCGAGCTTTTTGAACAGGAAAACAGGCTCCCAACCAGCAAAAACGGTACTACACGAAGAAATATATCTTTTAATGACATAATAATATGATTTTTAGGTTTAACAAGAATGAATTCAAGCGCTTTGTAGAGAGTACGGGTATTCAGGAACCGGGTTGCGTGGGTATTATTCCGGCTTTACCAGGTTGGCATTAATGATAGATTTTTATTATGTTTGAAAAACGTAGTACAATTCCCGAACCGGGAAGAAACCGGCCTGAAGGCGTCAGTAATGCATATAATAATGAACTGATGACCGCCAGCAGGCCTGGCAAATCATGCTATTTATGCTTAGTGATATCAACTGGATAACTATCTGGCTCTGTTTTTTTTTCGGTTTGGTTTTTACCATATTGTTTCGATTTCTTAACGGGAATACGAAAAAGATGGATCAACGAAAAAATGCAGGTCTGCCGCTCAGCGGCTGGATTGTGTTTCTGGGTTTCAATCTGACCTCCCGGTTAATTGTTCAGTCCTATTTTTTTGTAACCGGTAATTATTTCCTCAAATCAGACTGGATCCATTTCGAAGATTTGGGAGGCACCCGTTTGCATACACTGCTGATTTTTGAAATGCTTCTTTCTCTTTTTTCTTTAACGGGTACAGGCGCTCTTCTGTTCTGGTTTTTCGGAAGAAGGGATATTTTTCCAAAGATGTTTATTTGGTATGGAGCTATCTATCTGATTGCTTTAATGGTACAAATCCTCATCAATCAGAACATGGTGTTTCCCCAGGAGATGATGGGGATTCGCCGAATGAATGCTATTCATTATTTCAGGATGGCTTATGTTGCCATTTTGATTTTGTATATGTGGAAGTCAGATCAGGTGAAACAAACTTTTGTATATCCACCTAACTAATTGTCAGTTGTTAATTGCCAATTGTAAACGGAGAATTTTAGAGAATAAGTCCGTCTTATTCCCAACCATGTTTTTCAGCTCCGACCCAATATCATTAACAATTAAAAAGCGGTGAGATAACCCGAAAGCTGGTTTATCACTGCAGCGGCCCGTTTAATTTCAATTTCAGCCTGGAAGTAATTCCTTTGTTCGATGGATTCCCTAATACCCGGCAACGTTTTAACGGAATATCCGGTATAAAATCCCGGAGCATATAAAGCGTGTTTGTACCAGGGCCTGAGAGGAAGTCCCTGATCCAGCAATAATTCCTGTTCCGCATGGTAAAGGCGCTTGTTTAGACTGTCTTTTTGCGCAACATTCAATCCATTCTTTTGCAAAATATCATACACATGATCTGAAGCTTTACCCAAGTCAACAATAGCGTTTTCAAGCGGAGAGAAATCTATAAAAGGAACTTCCTGTTTTACTGCACCCTGGAAAAAAGGTTTTGAAGTGTCGGATGCAATGATCAAATATTTTTTTCTGATGATTTCATTTTGAATAGATGTGGTTTCCCGGAGATTGGTGAGGATCGCCTGAAGATCTGAATTATATAATTTTACCTGTTTGTAAAGTAATCTGAAATCAAAAGGCAATATGTCTGCATTTAACATGCGCATCGAAACATGACCTGCTATTTTCGACAGCGCGGCGCAATAATAAAACCCCGGATCAATAAAGCGGACAAAATTATCATAGGAATCGTATATGGAATGGTAAACCCCATTGTTATCTTCTCCGCCAAATCCCAGGTTCAGGGAAGGAATTCCAAGATGTTGCAGAAATGGGGAAAAATCTGATCCGGTACCGAGGGCCTGAAGTTGCAGATTATTTTTATTCATTAATTCTTTTGCGATGAGCGGACTGGAAGCTGTGGCAATTTCATGTGCCTTTAGTCTTTCATACAGACTTACCCCGGTTTGCGGATCCGGAATATTTTTCGCTGCTTCGTCGACCATGCCTTCAAGGGCATGAGAACCCCCTGCGTCCAGGAAACCCCTTCCGTTTTCATCGGAATTAATGTAGACTACAGTCTTTTGTTGTAATAACGCTGCATGGTCCTCGACCCATTCCGTGGATCCCACCAGGGCAGGTTCTTCCCCGTCCCAGGCACAGTAAACGATTGTTCGCTTGGGTTTCCATCCTTTTTTTACCAGTTCGCCTAATGCTTTTGCTTCCTCAAGCATTGATGCCTGTCCGCTTATAGGATCCTGGGCACCATTTACCCAGGCATCATGATGATTGCCGCGTATAATCCATTCATCGGGGTAATCTGATCCTTTTATTGTGGCGACAACATCATAACAGGGGACTAGTTTCCAGTCAAATTGCAATTCCAGGTGAACCATGGATTTTCCGGGGCCCACATGATAAGTTATCGGAAGGGCACCCCGCCAGCTTTCAGGAGCAACTGGTCCGGAAAGGCCTTCCAGTAAGGGTTTTGCATCATGATAGCTGATAGGTAAAACAGGGATTTTAAGCAGGTTGGGAGCTTCATTATGGGTAGCATATCGTTTTGCATTGGGAGTGGCGCCTATACCCGGAGTTAATGGATCGCCGGGATAAACTACCATATCCATAACACTTCCCCTTTGAACCCCATATTCATTTTTGAATGCCCCTTTTGGATAAACATCTCCCTGGTAGTAACCGTCATCCTTCGGATCAGAATAAATGATGCAACCAATCGCACCATGTTCCTGGGCGATTTTTGGTTTTATTCCCCGCCAGCTCTGGCCATAACGGGCAATAACGATTTTTCCTTTCACGTCCACGCCTAACCGCGCCAGCACTTCATAATCTGCGTTCAAACCATAATTCACGTAAACGAGTTCTGCCCGGACATTGCCATCTGCGCTCCAGGCGTTATAAGTGGGAAGCTGGTCTTTTTGTCCACTTGTGCCGTCTTCTTTCAACGCGGGCTCCTGTAATAATGCCCGGTAAGATTGGGGTGAGGTCATTTCGAGGACCCTTATTTTGGGCTCGGGAAATAACACCTGGTATACATCCATGTGGGTTTCATACCCATATTCGCGGAATTTCTGCTGGATTTTTTCGGCTACTTCTTTACTGCCGGCTGAACCCAGGTTATGTGGTTCGGATGAAAGTTCGCGGATGGTCAGGCCAATATTTTCCCGGCTAATCAAATCGTCAAAAGCTTTTTCTTTCATTAGTTCTGCGGTAGCACTGGTATCATTGAACCCCAGGATATGGTTCGACTGGCATTGGGAAGCCCAGGAACTAAAAAGGGTTAAGAATAGACACAAAATTTTTTGCATAATCTGGGTTAAACTTAAAAGTACTTATAAAATGGTTATGGCCGTAACTTGCTGTAAATGCCAGGAATGAAAACATTTGAGCCGGAAAAGGTCAGACAGTTTTTCTTTATTGTATTGCTTTCCGTATTGGGAATAGTCCTGTTTATATACCTGAAATCTTTTATTCCTTCCCTGCTGGGTGCTATTACCTTTTATGTTCTTATGCGCAAATACATGAAACAAATGCTGATTCGCGAATGGAAGCCGGCATCAGCTGCCCTTTTGCTAATGCTTGTTTCGTTTATCATCATCATGTTACCTGTTTTTATTCTTGTTAATACGGTCAGCTCAAAAGTGGGCTATGTGATCAGCCATGCTACGGAGATTACTGCTTCCACCATAGATTTCCTTAAAGGAGTAGAACTTCGTATCGGATATCATTTCATGAATGCTGAAACCATTCAGAATCTAAGTGGTCTGGCCCTTTCTAATCTGCCCTTGCTGCTTGGCGCAACAGTAAATTCAATTGTAGCCCTGGTGATCATGTATTTCCTGTTATATTTCATGCTTACCAATTGTAACGCTATTGAAGAATGGCTAAACGATGTGTTGCCTCTGCGAAAAGATAATCTGGTACGGGTAAAACATCAAATGAATCAGATGGTCATTTCAAATGCAGTTGGAATTCCATTGATAGCCTTAATGCAGGGGATCGCCGGATTGATTCTCTACCTGATCTTAGGTATTCGCGAACCGCTTTTGTGGTTTGCGCTCACCGCATTTTCTTCCATGATACCACTGGTCGGATCTGCGCTGGCTTATATTCCACTATCGATTATGCAATTTGCAGACGGACACAGTACAAAAGGGTTCATCATAATCCTTTACGGATTAGCCGTAATCGGAACCATCGACAATGTTTTTCGGTTATGGCTGCAGAAACGAATTGGGAATGTGCATCCCCTGATTACTATTTTCGGTGTATTCGTAGGTGTACCCTTGTTTGGTTTCCTCGGATTGATTTTCGGGCCCTTATTTATTTCCCTGTTTATCCTGCTTATGCGTATTTACCGCGTAGAATTTATTGCACCAGATGAAAAGCTTGAAGATTACTGAAGCAAGTATGGGAGTTGGGGTGGGGAGTTTGGGCAAAAAAAAGGCCGTCAGTTTCCAATATTGACGGCCGAACATGAAATGAAATATTTATTATACACGGCTGGCAAGCTCCTTGCCCGCTTTGAACTTTGCTACTTTCTTTGCCTTGATCTTTATGGTTGCGCCTGTTTGGGGATTCCGGCCATTACGTGCTGCGCGTTTGGATACAGAAAAAGTACCGAATCCGACGAGTGTTACTTTATCCCCTTTTTTCAGCGTTTTTCCAACGGCTTCAGTAAATGAATCCAAGGCTGCGCCGGCTTGTGATTTTGTGATGCCTGCATCATCGGCTAATTTTGCAATCAGTTCTGCTTTGTTCATGGAAAGTGTTTTTATTGATTACGACAAAGGGCAAATATAAGGTTATGGTGCAAGATGCCTGATCCATATAATACATTTGACTACACCTTTGTCCAAATAAATCCGTTTCCGGGTAAAATTTATCCAAGCTTCGAAAGTTCTTCCCGGAGTATAGATATTCCCTCGGTAGCGGGTTTTGGGATGAGATGCATATGCGGGAAATCCCGGACAGGCGGTATGATTTTGTCAACAATAAATTTGGGGGAATGCCTGGCGGCATAATGAATAAGGCCGGCGGCGGGATATACGGCCAGGGAGGTTCCGATTATCACAAATATGTCGCCATCCTTTACCAGCCTGCACGCCTCCTCTATCAGTGGAACCGGCTCTTCAAACCAGACTATAAAGGGTCTCAGCTGACCACCATCCCCCGCTTTATCTCCTATTTTAATATCCCCTTCGATTGGATAAATCAGGGTTTCATCCCTTTCGCTGCGCATTTTAAAAATTTCCCCGTGAAGGTGTAACACCTTAGATGATCCGGCTCTTTCATGCAGGTCATCAATATTTTGTGTGATGATTTGAACATCAAAATCATCTTCCAGCCTGGCTAACCCGGTATGCGCTGCATTGGGTAAGGCATTCTTGATATTTTGCCGGCGCATATTGTAAAAATGGAGTACCTGTTCGGGATTTCTTTTCCATCCTCCGGGAGTGGCAACTTCATGTATATCATATCCTTCCCAAAGGCCATCACTGTCCCGGAATGTTTTTAAACCGCTTTCTGCACTGATGCCGGCACCCGTAAGCACTATGAGTTTTTTCTTCATCCGCACATAATGTTACCTCAGGAATTTTCCTTAAACAGGGGATGGATGAGCCCGGCGTGTCGCTGCTTATTTTATTGCAAAACGCCCATTTTGCCGGTTACATATGAATACAAGTCCCCTATGCTGTGTATATCAATCAGATCTGCCGGATCAACCTTGATATGCAGGTTTTTCTCCATAACAACGACCAGGTCAATATAATCCAGGCTGTCCAGTTCCAGCGTCGATTTCAGATCTGCAGATGGAATGAGTTTAGATTTATCCACTTCAAATTCTTCCTGTAAAAATTCATTAATAATCAGGATAATCTTTTCTTCTGTCAGGTTTTTATGCATCTCGTTCAACATGGGATAAAATTAACAATTTTCAGCATAATGGGATTAATATCCCATTCAAAAGGATTTTAGTAAATTCCCTAAATGGTTCAGCAGGATATCAGGGAGGTTTATGACGTAATCATCATTGGCGCGGGTATCGGCGGTCTCACAGCGGCCGCCCTATTGAGCAAAGCAGGCCTGTCCGTTTGTGTTATGGAGAAAGAGCCCCATGTGGGGGGGTACCTTGCCGGGTTCAAGCGGAAACATTTTGTTTTTGATACGGCCATCCACTGGCTCAATCAGTATGGACCCGGCGGTATGCTTGAAAAATTATTTAAGGCCATAGGAAACGACTATCCCAGAGCAGTGGAACAACAACGTATCCGAAGGTATAAGGGGGAGAAGTTTGATTATCTCCTTACGAATAATCCCGATGAATTGCGCGATCGGCTCATACTTGATTTTCCCGAAGAAAAGAAGGGGATAAACCGGTTGTTTTTAAAAGCGAAACAAATAGGACGTTCGTTTAAAAACTATAATAAAATTTTCCAATCGGAGGAAACCATGAACTTTCTCCAGAAAATTAAAAATAAATTAAGGTTACTGGAATTTGCCATTCCTTTCATTCCCTATCTCTCTTTTTCCGGAAAAATTGGTCTTAAAAGGGGACTTAACAGGTTTTTTAAGAACCCCGGTCTGCACCGGATATTTTCCGGAGAACAGGAACTGCTCGGGTGTATGATCCCCATCGGATGGTCATATTTTCATGATTTCCAGAGTCCGCCGAAAAGCGGAAGTCAGGTAATTCCCCAGTGGCTGGAACATGTTGTTCATTATTATAATAACCCGATCAAACTGAAGTGTCAGGTAAAAGAAATTTTTGTAGAGAAGGGTCAATGTACGGGGCTTTCCTATGAATACCAGGGGAAATTAAATATCCTGAAAAGTAAATATATTATTGCCGCCTGTGATATTGAGACCCTGTATGAAAAAATGCTGCCGGCAGATGCTGTTCCTTCAGGTTTAAAGAATAAGTTGAAAAAAGCGGACCTGTACAGTTCATCCATCACAGTTTCGCTGGCGTTGGATTGCACGGCTGAATCCCTTGGATTTAATGAAGAACTGATTCACCTGGTGGATGAAAACCAGGATTATGAGGACCAGTCGGGAGGAGATCCCCGTCTGTCAGAAATCAGTATTCTGGCACCTTCTTTCAGGGACAAATCCCTGGCTCCGGGAAGCCAGGGAACACTCACTTTCTATATGCCCGCGTTCATGGAATATAAAAATGAGTGGGAAACGAAACTGGATGCATTCGGAAAAAGGATCCGCGGAGAAGCCTATAAGAAATTAAAAAAGGAAGTGGCTGAGATATTGATTAGCCGTGTGGAACAAAAACTGGCTCCCGGTCTCAATTCTCATATCCTTTTTTATGAGGTGGCCACTCCGGTTACGCATTGGCGTTATACAGGTAATAAAAATGGAACCATGATGGGAGCGAGACCCGGAAGGAAAAATATGAAAAACAAAATTTCCCATTACCGGACACCAGTAAAAAACCTAATCCTTGGTGGACACTGGGCGGAACTGGGTGGGGGTGTTCCCATTGCTGCAAAAGCAGGAGCGAACGCCAGCCTGCTCGTTTTGAAAAAAGAAAACCCTGACGCTTTTCGCTGTCTGGCAGGTTATATGAACAACAAAGTTTCCCTGGATTCCCTGCTGGAAAATGCATGTTTTTATCCTTATGACCATTCCTGGACCCGCCCCGAAACACCAGCCGAAGTGTTCAGCCGGAAGCCTTCCCAGGTTAACATGTAAGATATTACCAACTCTCCGAAGTCGCGGCTACTGCAGTTCAAACCGCTGGAGTAATCAAAACCTTCCTGCTTCAGAAAAAATAATATTGCAGTTCATAACCGGGTAAAAACGAAAAAAAGGACGGATAATTTTCTCCGCTTATATCTGGATTAAAGTTGTCAGGAATCGTTATATTGAGGTACACTAAATAACGATTGCTATGAATACTCAATCGATCTACAGGATTGGCACAGTACTGTATGCCTTAGTTATTGGTTTTTTCGGTATTAATCATTTCTTAAATGGAACGGGCTTTCAAAAAACAGTTCCCTCCTTTATACCCGGCGGGATATTCTGGGTTTACCTGACCGGAGCCGCCCTGATTGCCGCTTCAATTTCTTTTTTAACCGGCAAACAAACCAAGGCTGCGGGATTGTTTCTAGCTGCGTTTCTGATTATCATAGTGCTGACTGTTCATGTGCCCGCGTTGATGCGAGCCACCGGCTCTCCGATTGTAAGTATTGCCCTGACCAATCTGGTAAAAGATACGGGGCTTGCGGGTGCGGCATTAATGATTGCAGGTAAAGGAACCTAATAAATCCTTCGTAAAAAGAAATAGGCCAGCAGGTCGGGCAGCCGGAATATTAGTTGTATTCCAGGGTTCTGTAACTGGAAGATTTAAAATTTAAACGGAATAATATTTCGTTTGTTTTATAATTCACCCGGATTGCATAATTACCCGAACCACCACCGATAAAATATTTATCCCCTTCTTTTTGAACAGAGCCGGCGAATTGTACAAAATTGTCCGGAATAGTAAAAGATTTGAAGCTGCTTATGGTCTTGTTCTTTTCATCCAGCTGGTATTCCAGGATCCGGCTATATGGGCGGACACTGGTTATACCATTGTCCAGAAAAATTAATGTTTTGCCATTTTCAATGACCCGGGCATAATGCTGACGAAGAAAAGACTGATCTGCCGTCTGCTGAAAATCACTGTTTATACCCCCAAGGCGCCACATAATCTGGCCGGTGACCCGGTTCAGTTTGACAATCTCATTTAAATTCCTGAAAGAAACAACTAAGTTATTATCTGATGAATCAACACAAATGGAATTCAGGTGCATATAATCGTGGGTGATTGTTGAGTCGCTAAAATCATTATTTTCCATGCTGGATGCATAAAATTCAGGATAATTAGTGCCATCCCACTGGAATATGACATTGCCATTGTCCACTTCCTGAATAATACCGGCCACTACTTTGACCCCTGTTGCAGGATGCAGGCTATCCGGAATATTATCCGGCTGTTCCCTGTAATATGTTTCACAGATGTAGTGGTGATCACCCAATAAAATAAATTCATGCACATCCACTTTATCCTGGATCCCGGTGTTGATATTATCGTGAGACAATAATTTGACGGAGTCAATTATATTCAGTGCCGAATCGCAAATATATTCATATCCGAGTTCGGTTCCGGGAACACTATCCAGGGTAGTGGCTCCCTGGGATAGAAAAAAAGTATACCGTACGTTTCCCCCGATTATCCATTTTTGCAGGTTCTGTACATCTTTTCCAAGTGGTTTTTCGAGTTTAACAGATCCCCCCTCGTCCACGATAAAAAGATTGCCCGTGCTCGCACTCGTAGGATCTATTGCAAACAATATTTCGCTTTTGGCCGCTCCGGTGTCTGCATTTGAAACACTGTAAAATTGTTGATCTACAGTGGGTGGTGATAAAAATGAACTGTACGGCAATGGTGCGGACTTTTTACATCCCGGAAGAAAACAAAAAATGAATACTGATCCCGCGAATGAAATAGTTATTTTTTTCAGATTAAGGAATCCACGCAGCATATTCGGTAAGTTTTTAAATATCTTTCAGGGGAATATCTCAATGTGACTCAAGTATAATGCCAGACCGTTCTTAAAAACACAAAGGTAATTGGCATATGACTTGCTAATAGGTTGTTGTCTATTTTTTTCCCCGGAATAACCAACTATTAACTATATGAAAATTATCATTTCTCTTTTTTTATTTCTTACTGTTACCCTTACCGGAATCAGTCAGCCAGTGGCCCGCGTAGACAAGAAATCGAAAGAATTTATTATTCCGGCGAATTCAAAAATTGATTACAATATCATCGGATATCAATTTCCAAACCAGGACACCAAAAAAATGATCTGCTTCTCATCTAACTCAAGTATGGTTCGCGAAAATGATCATGAATGTGCTCTGGGTGCATATTTTGATACGAACCATCTAAAAGAGGGAGATATGATTTATTACCTCGGCCAGGTAGGCATTTATGCCAAAATGAATTTCGTTCAGGGCAATGGGAAAAAGACGATTTTCTATATACTTAAATCGAACCTCGTTATTAAGTAACCTGCCTTTGCCTTATTTCCTTCCATAATCCTTTTTAAACACGAGGAGAATGCAACCTTTTCATCGTATATTACGTAGTACTAGCCTGTAAAAACCTGGTTCGCGATTTTTTTGTTGACAACCCTTCTATAGTTAATTGTTTCAATACATTATCTGATGAAGTGCAGGTTAAGCGTTTTACTTGTTTTACTTTGTTTCCAATCTTTTTCCCAGACGCAGACCTGTCCGGTAAACATCAACTATGCTTCTGGTGATTTAACCCACTGGTATGCATATACCGGAAATAATATGCACGGCAACGGTCCTGGGGCTATCGAGCACGTCTATGATTCGACAGAGCCTGCCCCTTCAGGTACTATTGGCGTCCGTTCCATCCTGGAATCCAATCTGAATAGCGTGTACGGAATTCAGATTAATACATTTCCTATCACAGATCCTTTTGGTGGATTTCCAACCGTCCCAACCATCAACGGGTATACCTATAATTATTCCATCAAACTGGGATCGACTGCGGTAACCCGGGGGAACCAGCAAAATGGCGGAGGAGGATATGTTCGTGGCGTCAGTTATAAATTTACAGTGCCCGCAGGTCCGGCTACTGTGCCTTATACAATGACCTATGCCTACGCCATGGTGTTGGAGAACGGAACACATATTTCGTCCCAGCAACCCCTGATATCAGCAACTGTTTCTACTCCCTCAGGTGTTATTACCTGTGCCTCTCCCAGTTACTATCTTCCAACATTCAACAATGTTACAGAAGGAGGAAGAGGTGCCACCCTGGATAGTGCCACGGCAAAGCGTAACGGATTTTCCCTGAGCGGCCTTGATTCACCCAATTCCGATCCGGGTCAGAATACCCAGGGCTCAGATTTTTTGCAAGATGTTTGGGTAAAGGGCTGGACAGAAGTAACTTTTGATCTCTCTCCTTACCGGGGGCAGGAAGTCAGTCTTACTTTTGAGGCGGATAATTGTATTCCCGGGGGTCATTTTGCTTATGGATATATTGCTGTCCGGAACAGTTGTGCAGGCCTTGAAATAAGCGGGCAGCCACAGGTCTGTAACAATTCCATCGTCACCTATTCGGTTCCTGCTCTTGCAGGTGCCCATTACAACTGGTTAATACCCGATTCCTGGCAACTCGTCTCTTCCGACACCAGTAATATTATTCAGATTAAAACCAGTAACCTGGGTGGAATAGTCAGCGTCCGTGAAAAGAACAGCTGTGCCAATTTAACCGATACCATTCAAATCAAAACACTTCCTTCCCCCGTTGCGGGAAATATACTGGGATCAACTGCTGTTTGTGAAGGCGAAAATACCACCGTATTGAAACTCCAGGATTATTCAGGTTCTGTTCTGGACTGGCTAAGTTCTACCGACAGTATTCATTGGACGCACATTCTAAATAATTCTACACAATACACAGCTGCAAACCTCGACAGTTCTACTTTTTTTAAAGTGAGGGTAGGTAAAGGGGATGTATGCCCACCTGATACAAGCAGGGAGGCGGTTATACTGGTAGATAAAAAATCATTGGGAGGACAAATTGATCCTCCGGAATCTGTTCTTTGCGCAGGCCAGACTGCCGGTGAGACACTTACTTTAAGTGCAAATTACGGCGAGGTTCGAAGATGGCAGTTTTCAGAGGATGGAAATAACTGGTTTGATACCCAGCCTGCAGATACTAACCTGGTCAAAACCGTGAAAGGTATTACTGTAAATACCCAATTCCGCGCTGTCGTCAGCAATGGGGTATGCCCCGCAGATACCAGTTCTGTTGTTCGTATTGACTTTAATCCTGCAAGATTTCCGGTCGCCCAGGCCGAACCGGCCGATACAACGATTTGCTTTGGAACAGTCGCTTCGTTGAACGCCAATATTGATATCGGAACCAGTTATGCCTGGTCATCGTTTTCTACGGGCAATAGTAATATTGGAAGTACACCGTACGCATTACAAAATCCGGTTTCGCCTGTAAGTTCCACGAATTATATTTTAAGGGTGATGAACAGTGGTTGTCCGAATGCTTTAATAGACACGTTTCATGTTAGCGTGCTGGACCCGGTAGTCGTAAATGCGGGAAAAGATACTTCTGTTGTTGTTGGTGAGCCTTTGCAGTTCCATGCGGTTTCCAGTGATGCCGGACCGGATACTTTTTTATGGTCACCATCAACAAACCTTAGTAGTGCCATCATTGCAGACCCCCAGGCGGTTTATTCGGCCTTTGACAATACAATCCGGTATGCTGTGAAAGCCACCACACCATTTGGATGTACAGGAGTAGGTTATATAACTGTAAAAGTTTTTAAAACCAGGCCGGATATTTTTGTTCCAAATGCTTTTACTCCCGGGCTGGAAATAAATTCAGTATTCCGGCCAGTTCCGGTTGGTATTTCGTCCATTGAATATTTCAGGATCTATAACCGCCTGGGCCAGCTTGTTTATAGTACATCGTCGCTGGGTAGGGGATGGGATGGCCGGTTAGATGGTGTGCCACAGGATTCGGGAGGGTACGTCTGGATGGTGAAGGGAACTGATTATACCGGAAACATAATTCAAAAAAAAGGTATGATGGTATTGGTCAGGTAGGCCTATTTAATGCCTGCAAAAACGCCAAAACAAAGATTTTTGTGCAGGATTTCAACTTCACGGAATCCAACACGCTTCATCAGATCCATCTGGAAATTCAACGATCTGGGTGAATCCTCCCTGGCTACATATTCGAGTACTTTTAACCGGTATTCTTTACCCCCGTGACTCTCCAGGTAATCTCCGTATTTCTCCCAGGTGAAATGATTCAGGGTTTCATTTTCCTGTGTAATTAAATCAGAGATCATTAAACATCCGCCGGGTCTGAGAATACCGTACAGTTTTCGGAAAGTTTTTACCCAGTCCTCATCATCGCGCAAATGATGCAAAACCGCCCCGGCCAGGATAATATCAAAATTATTTTCCTTTAATCCGGCTTCCCTTATATCTGACTGAATGGACACTATGGGATGGGTGGTTATATCCGCAATCCTTTCACGGGCTTTATCCAGCATAGGTTTGCTCAGGTCCACCAGTGTGCATTGCAAATTTCTATTTTTTGATAACATCTTTAAGGTATAGTTACCGGCTCCGCATCCGATATCCAGCAAATTTTCTGCATCCGGTTTTAGGCGGAATGCGGATTCGGTAAGCAGTTCCATTGAAAATGCTGCATCAATGGTAGAGACCTGTCCGGTATCGAGGTTTGAAAATCGCTCCACATCTTTGTCGAATCTTTCCCGGATTTCTTCTACGGTTGATTTTAGCATGTCAGGTAAATACTTTTAAATAATGTGAAAGTGAAATTAATATAAAATGACCTTGTGGGTTCTAGAATCCGGAGGTTCAGAATATTTACCGGCAAAGCAGCTGGTTCACCGGACAAAAACGGGTCTTTCACCGCAAATCTATTTTCAATTTTCCCGCTAGCCTTACCTTAGCCCTCATTATATATTTTTATGAATACAAATAGCCGGGGGGTATTGGAAGTAGCAGGCTTAAATATTGATTACGGTGCATTCCATGCTGTCCGGGATGTTTCCTTTACTGTTAATGCCGGTGAAATATTTGGATTACTGGGCCCTAATGGTGCAGGTAAAACCTCTACCCTCAGTGCGGTCGAAGGACTCTTGTTACCCGCTTCCGGCAGGATCATGGTTGGTGGTTATGAAAATATAAAACAATCGCGTCTTGCAAGAGCCAATATGGGAGTGCAGTTACAGGCTACGAGTTTTCAACCTGAACTAACAGTAACAGAAATTCTCCGGCTGTATGCTGGTATTTACGGCGTAAATCTTACTGATGAAAATATGCAGGGCATCCTCTTATCCATTAAACTGCAGGATGATGGCGGAAAACGATTTGGTCAATTGTCAGGTGGACAACAACAGCGTGTTTCTTTAGTGATTGCCATGATTCACGAGCCGCCACTGGTTTTATTGGATGAACCAACAACTGGACTCGATCCGCAGTCGCGTCGTCAGCTATGGGAAAAAATGGAATACCTGCGCGGGAAAGGGCATGGTATACTGTTGACCACCCATTCCATGGAAGAAGCCGAGGCAGTTTGCGACCGGATAGCGATTATTGATCATGGACAAATCGTGGCTACCGGCACTCCGGAAGGATTGATCGAAAAAAACAAGGCGTTACCGCAAGTAATTCAGGCATCCCGGCGGGGTAAGATCACGCTTGAAGATGTATTCATTGGATTGACCGGACAGGAAATTCGTTCTTAAAAAAAATATCATGACATCTAACACACTTCCTTCGAATGCTGTAGTTATGCGCTCCCTGCTTCGGGCCGATTTCACCACGCAATGGAGGAACCGGAAGTCATTTATGCTCATACTTATTGTGCCTGTTATTATATTGATTTCCTGGAAGGGCCTGATTGATAAATTTGGCGGTGCCTTCGTATTGGGAAATTGTATAACCGTCGGGCTGACCGCCATTGGACTAATGGGATATTCGAATTCGGTTGCACGTGACCGGGAGAAAGGCATTTTTCAACGCTTACGGGTTGCACCGGTTGCGCGGGGATCCATCATGTTCAGCCGTCTTTGTGTACAGATTGTAATGATCATGCTCATGACGACCGCTGTATTTCTGGGTGGGTACTATTTTGATAAAATCCTGCTGACACCTATGGCCTACTTCCTGGGGTATATTGCTGCTTTTATTGGTGGTGCGGTTTACCTGGGACTCGGTCAGATGGTAGTTGGCTGGATCAAAAATGCAGAGACGGTTCATTCCACCAGCCGCCTCATTTATTTTGTATTCATCATGGTGGGAATGTTCGGAGAATTAGGGGTTTTGGGAAAACAGATTGGAGACATGGTAAAATGGTCACCTTATGGTACGGTGAAACATATACTGGCATCCAGTTTCCAACCTGGCGGATGGAACCAGGCAACAGTTATGGCATTGCTGGCAACCCTGGCGTATGCGATTGTTTTTTCTGTTCTCGGCATCCGCTGGTTCAGGTGGAATGCGTCAAAATAGCGAACAGTTTATTCAAGAGAATGCAATGCAATCCGGTTTCCTTCGGTGTCATTAAAAACAGCCATATAACCGTGTTCAGGTGATATCTGTGTTTTTGGAACTATTATTTTCCCCCCTGCCGCTTCAATTTTGTCCAGTACCTTCTGTAAATCAGGATTGCCATTCAGGTAAAGCAGCGCACCACTGGTGGCGGAAGGGGTATAGAATTCCTTGTTGAAGATCAGCGCACCACCGATATTCATCATGTCTTCTATGGGAAAAAGTCTCATTTTAATTTGGGGTAAATCCATCGAAGACATTGAAATATCAAAAATGGTCTCATAAAATTTTTGTGCACGGTTTATGTCCGCTGTTGGAATTTCAAACCAGCTGATCGCGTGTTTAAATACCATGGTAGTTTTTTTAATGTTTTTATAAAATAGATGGCGGTTATTGAAAATAATATTTTCTGCGGTCGTTTTCATACCGCTCATGGAAAAAAAAGCTGCCGCATGGCAAGCAACCTGCCAACCTGCCGGGAGCTTCGCTGCAGATTTTCCCGGGTATGAAACATGGCGGTTTTAATTTCTTCCGGCTGGTTGCCGATAGACATTAAAACATCAAAGTATTCCAGCAGCCGGGAATCCGGTTCAAGTGGTATTTGTCCGGCCATTCCGATCACCGGTATTTTTTTTAGCTTTGCCCTTCGGGCAACACCGAAGGGGCCCTTACCTTCCAGTGTTTGCAAATCAATACTCCCTTCACCCGTAATCACCAGTTGAGCCTGTGATAAAGCTTTATCAAAATGGGTAATGTCGAGAAAATATTCTATTCCATTCACAAGTTTAGCCTGTAAGTAAACATGCAGCCCTGCTGCTACCCCGCCAGCTGCTCCGCCGTGGCGTATCAGCTGCATATCCTGACCCATTTGCAATTTTGTGACATCCCGAAATTTTCCCAGGGCCTGCTCCAGTTGAATCACATCATCTACTGAGGCGCCTTTTTGTGGGCCGAATATGGCAGCGGCACCCCGGTCACCCAACAGGAAATTGTTTACGTCGCATAATAGAATCAGTTCAGTATACCGTATTCTTTCATCCAGTGGGGAAGTATCGATTGTTTCCAGGTGGATCAGGTTATAAGGTAAATCAATAAGTTCTTTTCCTGATTTATCCAGAAAGCGGATTCCCAGTGCCTGTAGTATACCACAACCTCCATCTACCGTAGCGCTGCCTCCGATACAAAGAATAATTTTACGAGCCCCTCTATCGAGGGCTATCCTGATCAGTTCTCCGGTACCATATGATGTGGTGTGCATCGGATTCTTTTCCTGTTCCTGCAGAAGTTTCAGTCCGGAAATTTCTGCCATTTCAATTACAGCAGTTTGATGAAGATCGATGAACCCTATGGAGGTTTTTATTTTTCTGTATAGCGGGTCCGTAGCAGTCAGTTCTTCAAAGACGCCGTTTACATTTTTTACAATCATTGCGGCAGTTCCATCTCCTC
The DNA here is from genome assembly GCA_963766585.1 of uncultured Bacteroidota bacterium. Taxonomy (GTDB): domain Bacteria; phylum Bacteroidota; class Bacteroidia; order Chitinophagales; family Chitinophagaceae; genus Puia. Next base: position 945,519 of record CAVYAV010000003.1, on the reverse strand, counting down.
CGTCGCCAATGGGAAAACATTGCCTGGTACAGGGAAGGGCACTTTGTTTCAGGCCACGCGCAATGGCCTCGCAGGCTTCAGTTGCGGAGATGCTGTTTTTAAACGCATTGGATGCGATAAGTATATGCATGGGTTATTTCAGGAACAAAGATAAAATGTACACTGTAGTAAAACTTACGATGCCCATCAGGAAGGTAGCCATAGAATATACCTTCAGCATCGGTTTCATTTCAAGCCCTGAAAATTTCGCAATTACCCAGAAGTAAGCGTCGTTGGCCTGTGAAATCATCATTGATCCGGCACCCATCGATAAAACAGTCAGGAGCCTGCCGGTTTCTGAATCCAGGCCCAGCGCGGATAATAATGGCAGAATGATCGATGAAGCAGTAATTATGGCTACTGTAGAAGATCCCTGCGCAGTTTTGATAATAAACGTAAGCAAAAATGGGAACAATATGCCCATGCTGGCCATTGGAAACAGATGACTTATCTGGTCACCGATTTTTCCGGCAGCAAGCACAGCACCAAAGGCACCACCTGCACCGATGATAACCAGTATGGAACCTGCTTTTTCTGCAGAATCGGTTAACAGGAAACTGATCTCTTTCTTTTTCCAGTCGCGGCCATTGGTAAAAGCAAGCAGCACACCGATAATCAGTGCGATAACGGGATCACCCAGGAAAGAAAGAAGTTTCAACAGAATTCCCGAAAATTCTTTTTCAATGGTCAGGAATGACTTTAAGGAGATCAACAGGATGGGCACCATAACCGGCAGAAAAGATTTTAATACCGATGGGTAGTGTGCAGAAGCGGGCTCAGGATTTTCTGCATTAAAAACGGCTGGATATTTTTTCCCTGCATACCGGGCCCATCCATAGCCTGTAAGCATGGCTGGTATGGCTATCCCGATTCCATAGAGTATCAGTTTGCCAAAATCTACGCCCATGGTGGCAGCTGCTGCTGTTGCACCAGGATGCGGGGGTATCAAACAGTGAACTGACAATAAACCAGTTGCCATGGATATACTGGTGATCATGACCGGGGTGCCTGATCGTTTTGACAAGGATTGGTTGAGTCCGCTAAGAACAATATAGCCGGAATCACAGAAAACCGGAAGGCCTACGATAAATCCGGTGATACTGATCCCAAGGGCTGCATTTTTTTCCCCGACAATCCGGAGTATGAAACCGGCCATTACCCGGCTGCTGCCGGTATGGGCCAATAATACACCCAGCGTTGTTCCCAGTACGATAATGAAACCAAGCGATTTCATGATGGTCCCGAATCCATCTTTCATAAAAGAAATGATATCCGGAGCGGAAATTTCAAGACCCATGCCAACTAAAAGGCAGGCCGCCATCAGTGAATAAAAAGCGGGTATGCGGTATTTGATGGACAAAAGAAAAATAAGACCGATACCCAGCAACAGAAAAAAAATAAATTGAATGACCGGGACCTGCATGGTGGCTGTTGAGCATATAATGTACAAAAAATAACCCCGTTTTTACGGGGTTATTTTCAGGCGGCCGTTAATTCCCGTTTTTAATGAGTTTGAATGTTTTTTTATTTATTCCATTTTGTAAACTGATAAAATAAATCCCCGGTTGCAAATCGCCGATATTTATTTGCATACCGGAAGTGCCGGGGTTCGTATTGATATTCTTTAACAACTGGCCTCCGGTTCCCATAACCCGAATAGTTAGCGGCCCGGTCCAGTTTCCAAAATCAATATGAATAGCATTGTTTGCCGGATTTGGGTAAATTCTGAACTGGCTATTTATTTCATTATTCTCTGTGCCAGGAGAAAGTGAATCTGGCATAACCGCTTTTCCTTCTTCTTCATCTCCCGGACATTCTACCATAAAGAATACATTATCCTGGAGGCTGGTCAGGCTGGTATTTCTTTTAATCACGTCAGAAAATTTTGTATTGATCACCTGGTTTCGAATGGCTGCTGGAATCCAGGGGTCATTGAGATAGAAATAAAAATCCCCATCCCGCAGATGCTGAAACTGGCTTTTTAAAATCTGCTGCATAGTATAGCCTACGGAAGTACCGGGCACATGATCTTCGGAAAGTATACCGATCCACAGGTCAATGTTATCAACACTGCCATATAATTTTTTTAATGAATTTGCCTGCGCGGTATCACTAGTAATCTGCGAGAAATTATTTACGCCACGACCCGTGTAAAATCTCCTGACAGTATTGTAATCCGGTAAACCGTGATCGCGGCCACGCTGAATATTGAGGCTTGCCAGGTCAATACCGAATCGCGTAGTGTCGGCCGGATTCCCAAAAAGAAAATCCCGCAACACGGTATTGATCCGGGTATCTGTTTCATACTGCGTATGGCTGGCGAAACCTTTTAAAAAGGGTTCAATGGTATAGGTTAATAAAATGGAAGGATTCCAAAACACTTCTACCAGGTCCAAAACACCGGGAGCCACCTGCTGACATAAATTATTACGCAGGAAAATATCGTCTGCAACCATTGTATGCCCGATTCGATACCCTGCGGTGGCAAACGTATTGAGAATATCAGGGCGGATATTCGGTTTATATCCGCTATAGTTGTCCAGCACCACCCCCATGGCAGGCAGGAATTCCTGGTAGGTGATGGCCTGGATGATCGCGCCCACTTCTTTGCGGGCCATTTGGTAAATAAGCTCATCATCCTTCAGCCCCTGTTTGATGAGCTGGTCGCAGATCCGGTTATGTTCCCTGACAAAAATGGTATGCAATCCGGCAATCCCCGGATGTTCTGCAGCCCTGATATCACCTGCAACAAAAGTCCGGACCGTCTTTAGTGAATCATTTGCCATGTCTGGTGCATTGGGATCAATCGGAGATGAAAATTCACCGGAGACTGTGTTCCAGGGAAGATAGTTGCCGGAGGATGTTTTCATTTTTCCGCCCCGGAATGTACGCATCCATCTTGCCCGTACGGAATCACAGCCATAAACCATAGAGGCATCAATCCAGGAAGTATTCAGGTTGGACTGCTGGCGTGGGGTTTTATTTCCTGTGCCCTCCCGCACTTCGCTTCGGTAGAAAGGAATATCCTCAGTGAATACCACTTCGTCCTTTGGTAACGGGATGGGAACATATTCTGTCGTGCCCGTTGGGGTAAGGCTCATATCATGGTCGATAAACTGCCCCCATACATATACAAATGTGCTGAGATCCCGGTTATTGAAATGAGTAACTGGTTCATCGCAGAGGACATTGGAAATCGCACGTGGGCTCGGACGTCTGCTGCCGGCCATAGCATTGTTCGGATCAGAAGCGGCATACTGTGCAGGGATCTCCCGAAACAAAGCAATATCCGCTGCGCCCCATTCAAAGGTCTGGCGGCTGGATATATTATTTCCTGTACCATCATAGGTTCTGAATGGTTTATGGAAAAAAAACGGCTGCTGATTCCTGTCCCGCTGTGGTGTTATCCTGGGCTGGTTTACAAAAAGTTTTGCATCTGTTTCCCTCCTGGTCTGTGCCAGGATCGGGTTATTTGTGAAAGTCAGTGCCAGACACACACAGAGACCAGGCGTAAATTTCTTTAGCATAAATATTTGTTTTAATAATCGTGATAAAATGACTGGACCAGCTTCACCGGAATAAATCAGGAGAGGATCACAAACGTCAAATCCATAAGCGAGGTGCCAGTTAGCGAGACGGCTTGGAGATTAGGATGGGAAAATGAAAAAAACCGTACAGGTAATAGCCACAAATTCCAGACCTTCTCCGGAAAATCGGCTTATATAATTCCGGTAAATTGTTATACAATTCAGATCTTATATAATTCAGACAGGCTAGTCATACTAGAAATTATTTCCGGTAAACAACTTCCTGAATGTGGAGGGAGTGAGCCCGGTAACTCTTTTGAATTGGGCTGAAAGATGTGCAGGGCTGCTGTACTTCAGTTTCCAGGCTATTTCAGAGAGGGTAAGATCCTGGTGGGAAAGCAGGTCTTTTACTCGTTCTATCTTCTGGGAAATAATGAATTGTTCAATGGTCATTCCCCAGATTTTTGAAAAAGATTTGGAGAGCGAAGTGTAGTTGACGCAAAGATGTTTGCTGATATATTCCGAATAATTGACAGCGGGGAGTTCGAGGGAATAATGAACCATGTCAATTATGAGTTTTCTGACCTTGAATGCCAGCAAATGACTCCTATCAAAATTGTCTTTCATGGATAACCACAACCCTCAAATATATTGCCATACCGGTAAAATGTGCGTAAACAATTTATCTGTGTGCGGTATTCGAATTCATATTCCGGGCATGGTTCGAACACGGTAAATGGAATTAATCAGATGATTAAAGTATTTGTTCCGATACAGGTTTGAAGTTCTTTTTGTGGCCTGAAGCCGGGTCTTAATATTTATTGGTAGATTTAGAAAAACAAAGTATGTCATTATCGGGAAAAGGGAAAAATGAGCGGATGGAAAAATTCTCCCACTACCTGGCCGGAGCGCTCATTATCCTGAAGGGTATCGACAAGACCGAACATTTCAGCAAACATCCCTTCATTTGCATATTTCTGTTTTTGATTGGAGGTTTCATCATTTTTGCAAATTTCAGGCATCACTATTTTGAAAAACAATTCAAAGAATTTAAATCTGTCCTTTTTTTTTGTGAAGGAATGGTTTTGGCCGTCATCAGTTATTATTATTTTGCTGAGGGGAAAAAGTATATTCATTTTTTTTATGCCCTGGCGGCCATCATTTATATCATTATTTCCATCATTTTCTACCGAAAAAAAATGAAAAATTCCCCTGAAGCCAATGAACCTGCAGAGATTTCTCCAGGTGAGTGAAGGAGCGCTGTCCGGAGTAAAACCCCGCATAATATTTACTTAGGGGCTATAGCGATCAGGGATTTTCAACGGTAACATCCTGCGCCAAGACTGCCTCATCCGGTTTTGTTTCCAGGTCTTTATTAAAGGCGTAGAGTGCGCTATCGGTTGCTTTGTCCCCGCCGGCGATCTTAATCCTGTCCATTAGATCTATGGCCAGTGTTTCTTCCTCCGTTTGTTCTTTTACAAACCATTGCATGAAGTTCCAGGTAGCCCAGTCTTTTTCCTCCATACTCATTTCTACAATACGATAGATATTGCCAGTATTTTCAACTTCTGATTTAAACACTTTTTCAAAACAGTCATTCACCGATTTAGGATCGGGGCCGGGACCCGGAATTTCAGTAACCACCACTTTGCCGCCCCTTTTTAAAATATATTCCAGGATTTTCATCATATGGTTGCGCTCCTCATTCTCATGCCGGAACAGGAAGTTTGCAATACCGTCGTATCCCTTTTCACTGGCCCAGGCTGCATAAGCAAGATAAATTTGCGCATTATGGGCTTCATTGGTCATTTGGGCATTCAGGGCCTTGGCCAGGGTTGCTGAAAGTCTGTTTGTATTCATGTCTTAGAAATAAGGTTATTATGTATTATCGATAAAAAAACTATGCCATCAGGGTCAGGTAGTATTTTTATTCTCGTAAACTTACGATAAAATCGAGTGTTCCTGCGCTGTTGTATTTGAGGGAATGAACTTAGTTTTGATATATCCAATCCGAACGAAACCAAAATCCAAGTCCGAAAGAAACCAAAATCCAAGTCCAAACGAAACCAGAATCCAAGTCCGAAAGAAACCGAAATCCAATCCTACTGTAAAGACGTTTAAGATCCTATTTTTGAAGAACCGCCGGCTGAGTCAGGCGGTTTTTTCTTTTTAAATCTTCCCGGATAAAAATTCCTCCACCAGATATTCCCATTCCCTGTCGCTTTCTTCTTCAGGCATTTTTGTTTTTGCCCTGGAATACCAGTATCCGGCATTAGAGATGTCTCCTTCCAGCCGGTGCAGGTAAGCATGTATCCGGGCACCCGATTGATCTTCGAGGTCCTGAACCAGGGTATGCGCTTTCTCCCAGTTACCTTTTCCGGCCCACCAAATGGCCTGGCCGTACACAGAAAAAGAGGCCGGAGGGGAAGCGCCTGTCAGGGAGGATTTGAAACCTGCCAGAGACTCTGTATACATCCTTAATGTGGTGTTTTTCAGAATAACCCCTTTGATACTATTTTAGTTTGATCAGCCCGGAAAAAAGGGCCAGCTGCCATGGTTAAAATTATTTGCCAGACAGAAATAGGCACGATTTAGATGACTACCTTGGTGTTCAATTTATTCATTAAATAAACGGTATGAATAAGTCATTTGGTCATCTCATCATTATCTGCCTGCTGATGTCCGCATGCAGCAGGGTTGGGAGTAGTGGCAGTCCGACGGATACGACGGGAACCGGCTTGCCTCCGGTGGAGAACCTGCCAAAAGTTGCTCCGTCCCAACAGCCGGCATTCGCCGGACAGAACAGGGTACAGGGTGCCCATACCACTACTCCGTTTCATGCAAATATTATTACAAGCACGCTGAACCATCCCTGGGGACTGGCTTTTTTACCAGATGGCCGCATGATGGTGACTGAGCGACCGGGTTCGATCCGAATCGTTACACTGGCCGGAACCGTTGGAAACGCCATAGCGAATGTTCCCGCTGTGAGAAATGCGGGAGAAGGTGGCTTGCTGGATCTCAAAACTGACCCTGATTTTGCAACGACCAGGCTTGTCTTCTGGTCCTATGTTGAGCCTGTTGGAGGCAATGGCGTGAATTGCGTGGCCAGGGGCCGGTTGTCAGATGATGAATCATCTTTTGAAAATGTACAGGTAATATACCGGGGAACTTCACCATGGTCATCGGTTAACCACAATGGTTCACGTTTGCTTTTCGATACTGATGGCCATCTGTTTGTAAGTTTTGGTGAGCGTTTTGATGACCAGATCCGTGTACAAGCCCAGCAGCTCAATTCATCCCTGGGGAAAATTATTAAGATTAACAAAGATGGTTCAGCATCATCCGGCAATCCTTTTTCAACCACGTCCGGGGCCCTGCCTGAAATTTATTCACTCGGCCATCGTAACCCACAGGGACTTGCCTTTAATCCACAGACCGGCGTTTTATGGGAATCTGAACATGGCCCCCAGGCAGGTGATGAAATCAATATCATTATACCCGGACATAATTTCGGATGGCCGGTAATTGCCTACGGTTTGGAGTATAGTGGTGCGGTAGTGGGCAACGGGACCCAACAGAGCGGAATGGATCAGCCGGTATATTATTGGGATCCTTCCATTGCACCCAGTGGAATGACCTTTTACACAGGATCCCTGATTCCCGAATGGCATAATAACCTCTTTGTCGCTGCACTCCGGGGACAACATATTGTGCGTCTCATTATCCGGAACGACCGGGTGGTGGGTGAAGAAAGACTGCTTACTGATGAACATCAGCGTTTCCGCTATATAGTTCAGGGACCGGATGATGCATTATACGCACTCACAGATGAGGATCAGGGACGCATTTACCGGATAGCAAACTAAGTACTTCAATTGCAGTGATTAAATTAATTTCTCCGCCTTATGTAAACAGGTTTCTGATTCTTTCATAACACGTTTAAATTTTTGTTCCGAAGTTTCCATTGGTTTCTCAGCTTCTGGCTTTTGATGGTCCTTTTCAATGGTTGCCAGATTTGACTTTTTCAATTCATAGTCGTTAACGGCTTTCATATAGGCAAGATTCTCCGTACGAGTAAGGGTAGTTTCGCTGCCATGCCCTTCAAAATAATAGTGGGTGGCAATAAATTTTTTCACGTGCTGCCGGCTTTCTGCAGGAAGATATTTCTGCAATACCCAAAAATCCTTACTTCCGGATTTTCGTATGGCTTTATACACCGGTTTGGGACCTCCGTTATAAGCTGCAATCACCAGCAGCCAGTCGTCAAATTGCGCATACAGGTCCCTGAGATACCGTGCCGCTGCACAGGTGCTGGCGGTGAAATTGATGCGCTCATCCATCGTATGGTTTATTTTCAACCCCAGGATACGGCCCGTCCCGGGCATCAGCTGCCATGGCCCCCGGGCGCCGACATGACTTAGTGCCGTTGGCTTTAAGCTCTGATTCTATAACTGCCAGGTATTTTAATTCAACTGGTATATTATAGATTGTAAAAACAGAATCAATAATGTAAAAAGGAATAATGCTGCGTTTTTTCACATTCACCAGGCAGTCGCCCCGGTGGCGGATATATTTTCGAATGAACAGGGCTTCCTTTTTATTCAGGTTGATCTGGGGTGCCTCTTCATACGGGATCTCGTTATTAGTTTCGCTAACCGATGAAATTTCCATCGCTTTTTCAACAGGATTAATTTCCATATGAAAAGCAACGTTAGCCGCTGTTTTATTCTTTAGGGTTAAGGGTGTTACAATAAGTAAAAATGAATTGCATACATAAAAAGCTTTCGAAAATCGGAACTTCAACATCGTTTTAGTTTAGGGTAAAACAATGCCGTTGCCAGGGTTGGATTTTATTTCAATACAGTTCGGAGTTACCGACTCTTTGCACGTAAACATTCCGGGGGCACGGACATTAGGGGTTTTTCATTTTCTACGGAAGGCTACGTGGGGATAAATGTAATATTCAGCCATGGCATTGCATAGGGTGTTTTACGTGGGGAATTACGATCGGCCGGTGCATGCTTTTAGAAAGAGTCAACAACGACATATGGTCAGCTAAATAGATTAAAACAGAAACCCTGACATAAGTAAATCACTTAGAAATAGTCCCGTTTATCAGAACTTCCTTCCGGTTACTATATTCTGACTCAATGTAATCCGGAATTATTAATCGGTAAAAATATTAAAAGCAAATTAACGGGTCTGGCCAGGCTGATAGTTAAGTCGTTTATGATAAAAAATATAGGACCCGAAAACAAATACCAGCCCGACTATCACCGGTGCCCATTGGCCGAGTGGATCACCCGCTGAGAGGCCTGCATAAACAGCGCCTACCAGATCAAAAGTAAAACCTGCATAAGCCCATTCCTTCAGTCTGGGAAAACCAGGAGCGAGTATAGCGATCACACCCAGTATTTTAGCAATGCTCAGAAGGATCAGTACATTGTACGGATAACCGATATGTTTCATCATCTCAATACCCTTCGGACTGTAAGTGAAACTTGAAAAGGCAGAGAAAAGCATAAGAATGATCAGCAGGATCGTAAATATCCAATACCAGATTTTTATTGATTTCATATAACACCTTTTTATGGGGTGTAAATTTAATTTATTCATGGATAATTATCACCATCCTGCCTGGATTCTGCAGCGATAGAGTATTGTTATGAATTATATGTAACTTTTGTTCCCCAAAAAAACACATATGAAAAAACTACTCATCGGCTCCCTGGTAGGTGGCATCATCATTTTTATTTATCAGACCCTGTCATGGACAGTTCTCAACCTGCACGCAGCAAATCAGCAGTATACTCCGAAACAGGATACCATTATGGCTTTCATGAACCAGCAGTTTACGGATGATGGTTCTTATGAAATTCCTTTTTATCCGCCGGGAATAAGCAACGAGGAAATGGGAAAAATTATGACGGCCAATGCCGGGAAACCTTGGATGCAGATTCAGTACCATAAAGCACTGAATGTGAATATGGCCGCAAATATTATGAAAGGCCTGATTACGGATATTATCCTGGTGGCATTGTTATGCTGGATACTTATAAAAATGACGGATTCCGGATTTGGTAAAATATTCATGGCATGTCTGATAACCGGTGTGATAGTTTTTTTAAACTCCCCGTTTACCATTCATATCTGGTATCCCAAGGCTGATATCGGGGCCCATTTTATGGATGCAGTAATCAGCTGGGGACTTTGTGGACTCTGGCTGGGATGGTGGTTGAAACCGAAAAAGATTATGCAAAAATAATAAGGGCGCTTAAACATGTAATTTTGAAATGGTTTTATGTCATGGTATAGTAAAAAAACAATGATTTTGGCCACCATGATCTTTAGTCTATTCCAGGCTTGCAAAGGTCAGGGTAAACGGCTCACTGTCGGGGATCCCCTTCCGGTGTTTTCGCTTCGTGACCAGCATGACAGCCTGTTTCACATTGCGGACTTTGTCGGTAAAAAAATCCTCGTTATTTATTTTTATCCCAGGGATGAAAGCAGTGGCTGCACCAAGGAAGCCTGCTCTTTCCGCGATAACTATAGTGCGTTTATAAAAGCAGGTGCGATGGTAGTTGGCATCAATTCAGGATCAGTGGAAAGTCACCGGAAATTCATCGCTAATCATCAGTTACCTTTTATTCTATTGAGTGATCCGGGAAATAAAGTGCTAAAGCAGTTTGGAGTGAGATCTAAATTTTTTATAACAGGCCGCGAAACATTTGTTGTGAACCTGTCCGGAAAAATTGCTTTTACCTATGATTCTTTTATGAACGGGCCTGCTCATGAAATGGAAACACTCCAATTTATTTCTTCGTTAGAACCAAAATAAATAACCCTGTGAAATTTCACAGGGTTAAACATTTCCGGTCCACAATCAACCTTTTGTCAATGCCTGTTTCACCACAATATCATCTCCCGTGACCTGAACCACCTTAATATTGGTTTCATCTTCCAGGTTGACCATATACACTGTTTCCTGGCCATCAAAACGTACCTCGTTAACATAGGAAATCCGGTAACCCGAAAAATTGTCAAGCACTTTGTCGCGGATGGCTTTAGACAGAACGGAACCGGGATAACTGACCAGTGTGTACTGCCAGTTCCCATACCTGTCATAAAAAATGCGATTCACCATGGATCCCTGATGGAAGATGCAATACATGGAATTATCGGAAGCATCAAACCAGGAGGCTTCTTTTACCCAGGCATAGTTCTCTTTGAAGTTTGCCCTTGCGCGGTCAGCGGCGTTGACCGGGGAATTTTCATAACCAACAGGTGACCTGTGTGTTGCTGCGTGCAGGTTTGGTTGCAGGCAATAGAGTCCTGCTAAAAGCATTAACTTTTTCATTGTACTGATTTTAATGATAAAAAAATAAGGAGTTGAAACGGTCAGTCTCAACTATTCAGTCTCATGTAATGACTTTGTCCTTTGGTAGTGAAAATCGATTCTCTGAAGACGCCCGGCTTTCATGCTGATTGTTGCCAGTACTTTTTAAGCTGCCATGCCCATGCCAAAAAATAAAACATTGTGAAACAGCAAACTGGAAAAATAGTGTGCGGTGACTATGTTCGCTTTTGACACATACAGCGTCCGGTACCTGCAGCTTGATCGTAATTTTATTCAACCTTTTGTTACCGGCCATTTCATAAGATGCGCTATCCTGAAAAATGTTGCAGGTATTTCAAAAAGTCAGGTATAAAAATTTGTTAATAGACGCAGGATACAACCCGTCGTATATCGGAGGTGAACATCGTTATCGGAGCAGCAAAACAGTACCCTTCAATTCAGTATTGCGGGTTTCACCTGGTTTTTTAAATGTACAGAACCATACATATGTACCAGTCTCACCGGGCATGGTGTTAACACTGCCATCCCATCCCAGGGAATAGTCCCTGGTTTCAAAAACTTTTTGCCCCCACCGGTTAAAAATGGAAAGCCGATAATCACGCAGCTGCGATGAGTTCAGGATTTTAAAAGTTTCGTTTTTGCCGTCCTTATTTGGAGTAAATGCATTCGGGAATAAGAAATTGCATGTTTTTTCGGTGATTCGAATTTCGCTACGGGTTGAGCCGCATTGATTGGAAACTGTAACAGCGTATACGCCCGGCTGATTTACAGTATAATGACTGGCGGTCGAACCATCCTGCCAGAGATAACCGGGAAATTCACCCGGGAGCAAGGAGAGGGTATCACCGGGACAAATGCTCTTATCCGGGCCCAGATCGGGAACCGGTTTTTGCAGCACCTCAAGCTGCAAGGTAACTATGCTGTCACAGCCATTTGCTGCAGTTAATGTGTCTGAATATAAACCCGGTTCTCCATGTCCGGCAAATGAATCTCCAGCACAAATGACCTGCGAAATGGAGGACAAAGATTTAGGCCGGATGGTTAGCTGAAGATTTACAATACTGTCGCAACCGTTTGCGGCCATAAGTGTATCTGCGTATATGCCACTACTGGTTAAGGTTTGGCCCTTCCAGGAAAACTGGTCACAGGCTTCCCTGCTTAGGTTGGTGATGGCGTTGCTGTTATTGGAGAGGGTTAAGTGCAAAATGATATTGCTGTCACATCCTGAAGAATTACTCAATAACTGCGAATACTCGCCGGAGCTTGTATAGGTCTTGCAATTCAGCGTATAACTTCCGCAGGCAGAAACAGTCAGTGAAGTGGAAGTATTGCCTGGGCAGGGACTCATTTTCTGAAGAAAAATAGCAAATCCTTCTTTGATTCCCAGAATATATTGTCCGGGACCAGGATCAAAATCCACTGATCGCTGAAAGTCTCCGGTTGTATAAATATTTCCGGAAGGATCCAGTGCGATGGACAGGCCTTCTTCCGAACCTGTGCCCCCCATTGCTTTTACCCATTCAAAATTTCCGGTTGCGTCGAGCTTGGTAACAAAAATATCATCAAATCCAACAGAACTTAGATTAAAAGAACAAATGTCCGGGTTAAAATCTATGCTTCCAAAGAAATCGCCCGTAATAAAACTGTTTCCAGCTGCGTCTATTGCCATTCCCCAGCCGCCGATATAACCTGATCCGGAAAGTTGGTTTGCCCACACAAAATTTCCGGCAGCGTCCAGCTTAGATATAAAAATCCCACTGTTATTAATCGCGGTCTGTATAAAGACACCGGCTCCGGGATCAAAATCGGCGGTTCCCAGGAAACTGCCCAGAGTATATACATTACCTGATCCATCTACCGCAACTGACTGGCCATAACTTTTTGCAGATCCGGATATTTGTTTGGCCCAGATCAGATTGGCCTGGTCGTCTAATTTTGCAATGAATGCCTCACCGTTTGAACCAAGGGCCTGGAGATTGTAAATACCGGAGCCTGGATCGAAATCCACCGTTCCATAAAAATCACCTGTAACATAAATATTTCCACCGCCATCAATCGCAATTGAATATCCATTGCTTGCGTCATTGGCGGTTGAGCCACCTAATTGCCTGGCCCAGATTATTTCACCCGAGCTGTTTAATTTTAATACAAATGCTTCCCTGTCAACGCCGTTATCTCCGGAGACCAGGTTGAATTGTCCCGGACCCGGGTCAAAATCAATAGTACCTTTAAAAGATCCTGTAATAAAAATATCACCGGCCGCGTCAACGGTTAACATCCGGTCGGAAAGACCGGCCACAATTGTTTCAAGTTGCTTTGCCCAGACAAATCCGCCGGATGCATTCAGCTTTAAAACAAATACACTTCCTGTACTGGTCAGTGTATAAACACCCTGACCGGGATCAAAATCAAAACTGCCATAGAAAAACCCTGAAATATACACATTACCATTTGCGTCCACTGACAGGGAAGTGCCATCCCCGCTTACCGTTGATGACCCCGGCCCGCCCAGTAGTTTTTTCTCCCATATTAAAACTCCCGCTGCATTTTGTTCAGAAATAACGATCTCGGCTCTGCCGTTGTTCAGGTTAAAATAAGCTGCCAGATAAACATTGCCGGCTCCGTCTGTGAACAGGGCACTGTTAGCCGATTGGGATGAACCATCATCCATGATTTGTGCCGAATTGAAATGCACATTTTGCGCAGCAACAGCTGCGGCAATAAAAATGAAATACAAAAGAAAAGGCACTCTTTTCATGGTTCAGAAAAGACAGTACTGAATATAAGCAATAGGCACGGTATTTCCGATAGGAATACCATGGGAAGCCACAGGTTGTACTAAGAAGAAGAATTCTCCGGTCGATTTTCAGTACCCGCTGATCTGTTTGAAATCCTCGTCCGGAATTTCTGCGTTTGCGACGGCAGATTTACCGTTTGGTAAGTTCAATGTTCCCTCACTTTGAATCAGGTTTTAAAATAGTAAAAGTAATTCAAAAAATTTATCCTGCCGGAACGGTAAATCTAACCCCACAGTATAGCTAAAAATCCTAAAACAGCTGACGCCGGGTAGTATTTCTGCGAAACCTGAAAAAATATTTGCGCAAGTGAATACTTGCGTATATATTTGTGCAAGTATTCACTTGCACATTAAAGAATTACCCATGAGAAGAGATGTTTTTCAGGCTATAGCGGATCCAACCAGACGGGATATTATCACGCTGATTTCAAAGCAATCGTTAAACCTTAACGCCGTAGCAGAAAACTTCGACATGACCAGGCAGGCCATATCCCTGCACATCAAAATCCTGCATGAATGCGGGCTTATCATCATAAAACAGGAAGGCAGGGAACGACATTGTTCCATTCAGCCAAAAAAACTTGCGGAAGTGGCAGACTGGATTGAACCATTCAGAGCAATGTGGGAGGAAAGGTTTAACAAGGTGGATGAGATTCTTAAAAAATTAAAAACTAAAAAAAATGGCCGGTAAAAACCAAACAAAAATTATTGTCGAGCCCGGAAAGCAGGAATTATTTGTAATACGGGAATTCGAAGCGCCGAGGACACTGGTATTTAAAGCATTTTCTGATAAAAAATTACTGGAAGGCTGGCTCGGATGCAAACAGATGACAGTGAAATATGAAAAATTTGAACCAAAGCCGGGAGGATCTTACCGGTATATCAGTACGATGGAAAACGGGATGTCCTTCGGATTTCATGGTGTCTGTCATGATTTTTCGCCCCCGGAAAGAATCATCCAGACTTTTGAATTTGAAGGTTTACCCGAAACCGGACATGTGGTGATGGAAACAACAAAATTTGAGGATCTGGCCGCCGGCCGTACACGCGTTACTGTACAGTCAGTATTTCAATCTGTTTCAGACCGGGATGGCATGGTTGCTGCAGGAATGGAACACGGCGTAACGGATGCCCACCATCGACTGGATGAAATGATTGAAGAAAAGAAAATATGATCAGGTTATGACTATCCTGAAAAATCAACATAATACCATAATCATTTTTGATCATCGCCAGCCTTCGCTTGTCCGTTTCGGGATTAAGTGGATGTGCCGGGTGCTCATTTCGGTTTGTACTTTCTTAATTAGTTTTAAACATTTTAAATTTTAATGCTATGGAAAAAAAATTCAAAGCAGAATTCGTAAAGGATTTACATAACAAAAAAATTACAGTCAGGAGGGAATTTGATGCATCTCCTGAACTGGTTTGGAAGGCATGGACAGAAAGTAAATTATTGGATCAATGGTGGGCCCCCAAACCCTGGCAGGCAAAAACAAAATCTTTAACTTTTAAGGACGGCGGCAACTGGCTTTATGCCATGTGTGGACCGGATGGAACAGTGGTTTGGTCCCTCGTTGAATTTTCATCCATAACAAAAAACAGTAGTTTTAAAGCAGTCAGTTGTTTTTCTGATGAAAATGGGAATAAAAATGCAGCGTTCCCCACCATGTACTGGAAAAACGATTTTGTGCCAACCGGGTCCGGAACGAGGGTGGAAGTAGAAATACATTTTACCAGTGATGCAGATATTCAACAGATTATTGCCATGGGATTTGAAGGCGGATTTAGTATGGGTCTTGAAAATCTGGACGAATTGCTGGCAAAATACGAACTACAAAACAGTTAGGTTTCTTGAATTCTTGACCAGGTAACGAAGTCTGTGGAAGGAATCTTGTCAATACCTGATGCGCGAAGCATCGTCACCAGTTGTCCGTTATGGTAGGTGTTGTGGTTGAAAATATGGTGCAACAATATATCATAGGGCTGACTGTAGGATTGACCAGCCATATTGGTGTAATGAAGCTGTTGGCCCAGCTCTGAATCCTGTTTGTTATCAAACCAATGCACCCATTGCCGGTCAACAGATTCCAGGGCAGCCGCCAGGTCTCCCATTGATCCGCTGAATTTGTCACCGGATATCTTAGGCGGGGACTCCTGGTTTAACCGTGCAAGCCAGAGGGTTTCCGCACCCCATACATGATACAAAGTTTTATAAAAGCTGTCAAAACTGCTGGGGATGATGGTATGCTGTTGTTCATAACTAAGTGAACAGATCAGATCCAGCAGTTTTTTGTGCGCCCACTCGTTGTACTGTGCATATTGTACCAGCAGTTCCCTGACTAACATAACTTATTGAATTAAATATATTTATGAGAATAGTTAGTATTTGCCGGATCGTAAACTTACGTAAAAATCGAGTGTTCACGCGCTTTCAAACTTCTCCCGGCCGTACTACTTTTGATATATCCAATCCGATGAAATAGCCGACAGGCGGAAAGTAAAAAGCTGAACGCCGAAAACCAAATCCTGAAAAAACCGATCCAAAAATCTGAAAAAACCAAAAAGCCAAATCCTAAAGAGACCAATCCAGAATCCGAAAGAAACCAATCCAATCCTAACAGAAAGACTTTAAAATCCGTTTTTTTTGAATAACCGCTATCATCAACTAGCGGTTTTTTCTTTTTTACCCTTAGGGGGATTGCCAGTTAGTCTGCAGACAAATATCTATACCTCTTTTTTTTCAAACTGGTAGTAATAACGAAAGAAAATATAAGGGGATAAAAAAAACAGCCCTGCACAAAATCCTGGAAAAATCCCGGTAAGGACAGAGATAAAAATTGCAAGAAATATACCGCTTAGTATTTTCAGATAGTCAGAAGGTTTAAAAAACCGGATGAACAGCAGGCTGTTCAAAAGTAGTAGGATGCTGTAACCGAAAAAAACAAGAAAAATAGCATCTCCAAACGGAATATGGCCCGGGATTAACGAAATAATCACCAGGATTTCAGGAATAAATAGGATCAGATAAAACAGCGCATATTGCAAAAGCCGATGGAGCAGGGAATATGGCAGGCTCCTGTAAAAACTAAGATCAGATTCTTCCATCGTCCGGGTAATATAAACGAGTACCCCATGTCCAAGCAGGGCAAAACTGTAAAATAAGATCAACATGCGTAAATCAGGATGATCTCCCGAAGGGCTCCGAAGCAGTCCGTAAAGTACCAGACAGTTCGCCATCTTAATTATAAAGAAAAGGATCTTACGCGAATTCAGTATAAAGCGTATAAGAAAAAGCCAATAAAAGGAATTTGCAGAATCGGGGTTCGGATTCCAGGACATAGGCAAGAACTGTTTATCCGGGCGATAAAGGACAAGCTGGTTCCACCAGGTTCCTGCGAAATTGAGCAACAGTGAAAATAATAGTATGATAACCACATGCAGCCACCAGGAATGAGAAATACCGATCCATACTGAAATCAGTGCGTATAACAACACGGGTAGCAATAGTAAGGCCTGAACAACCAACATCTTCCAAAAAGTATAAACTGGTTTCTTTTGTTTTAATACATGTACAAACATGTATTCTTTCTTACCCAATGTATCCGAAACGAACTGTGCGCATTTGAGGGCATAAAGCAACCAGGCAGCGAGCGTGAATAACAGGAAAGGAATATTCGTCATGATGGCCTGAATGAGGGAATAATGGTATTCAAGCAGCCCGACACCGTTGGCTCTTCCTACAACCCCAAACATTATGAATATCAAAAAGGCAAACAGCGCCGCGTTCTGTTTGTAGAAGGGTGCTACAAGCGACTTATTTAATATCGTTAACGCTGTGCTCATGCCATTACATGGATCTGATGATCACGAATCAGCAACTTCTGACTGACGGTAAAATTTTCATCCGGAAACGGGATATGCGAACTGAAAATAATATTGGTGCCATGCGTTTTGTGGAAGTCCATGATGATTTCCGGTAAAACATTTGCTGTTTCAGCATCCAGGTTTGCCAGTGGTTCATCCAGGAAAATCCATTTCGGAGCGGCGATGAAGGCGAGCAGGATGGAAAGTCGTTTGAGCATTCCGCTTGAATAGGTTCCGATAGAAGTGGAAAGAAATTGTCTGAATCCGAGCCGTTCAGTCAGCAGATCTGTTTGCGATGAGGAAGCGTTCCGGACCCGTTGATAAAAACGAATCAGTTCCTTGCCCGTCAGGAAGGGCGGGTACCTGGGCTCAGCTTCCGCAATACTTATGAATTTCCGATATTCAGTTGGATTAAGCCGGAGATCGACACTGTCAATTAATATATGACCGGAACATGGAATCAGTCCGGAAACCATTTTCAGCAGTGTTGTTTTCCCCGACCCGTTTGCGCCGGTGAGCCAGTAGATTCCGTCAGGAAGTTTCAATTCGGAAACAGACAAAATAATCTGTTCGTTATATTCTTTTTTAACGAGTAGAAATTCAAGCATCGAAACAAGATAAATTCTTTTCGAAGCCGGTTATTGCCGCTTATCAAATTTGGATAGAATTTAAAACGCGGGATTGTGCCTGATGCGTCGTTTAATTTGTTTTCAGCATTTCACTGTCTTTTTCTTTTTTCCGAGTCCACCCTTTGCCTTTATTTTCATGATATATGCAGCTGCGTCCGGTAGAGTCGCTGCCGGCCCCTTCATCTCCGACGAAATGGTTTGTATTTTTTTCGCTGAAGCCAGGGCATCTTCGGTTAACGGGGTAACATAAACGCCAACGGCGATAACAAAACCATTCATGGTTTGCCTGACGCGGGGTTCAGATTTGGAAATATTCTTAATCACCCGCGTAATCAGGGATTTCAGGGCGGTCAGATTCAGTTCAGTATCTTCCTTTAAAGCCACAAGCCCGGATAATGTAGCCCATCCGGCCGCGGCTATATTTTCTTTCGGACTATCAATCCAAAGCAGGGCGAGTTCGTATCCATGCAGACTTTCAGCGGCAACCCAGGGTACGGTATATTCACTGATATTTAGCGATACGGCCTGCTGAACCCAGCTCTGTAGATCTGTCCGGGTCATTTTTTTATCATCGGCAATCAATCCGGCGAGATACATCGCATCTGCGTTTCCGGTCGCGTATAGTCCTTTTGACAGGGAATAATCCTTTTTTATTTTCTTTTGAATTGTTTTCAGGTATTCCACCTTTACCCCGAAAAGAGGTTCTTTTACTCCGTGATTCAAAAGTATTTTTTTTATACTTTCTGATCCTTTGGACCTGAGTTCGGTCATGATTTCCTCTACTGTCATGGCGGCATATTTCTCCATTAAATTTAATTAATAATCTGTTTATACCTTTCCTTTAAAATAGGGGGCGACTAATAAATTTCAGATGAACCTGAATCAATATGCTAAAAACAGAATATCAAACTGGTAAATATGCTAAGGTAAACGGCCTGAATATGTACTTTGAAATATATGGTCGGGGTGAACCGCTGGTACTGATACACGGTGCGGCGTCAACCATACAGAGTAGTTTTGGCAGACTGATCCCTGAAATGGCAAAATCGCATCAGGTGATTGGAGTGGAATTGCAGGCGCACGGGCACAGCGATAACCGGGATGGCCGGCAGATTAGTTTTGAGCAGGATGCCGCCGATGTGGTTTCCCTTTTACAGCAGTTACAAATAGATAAAGCCAGTTTTTTTGGTTTTAGTAATGGCGGTACTACGGCAATTCAGATCGCCATACATCATCCGGCATTCGTTAATAAAATTGTATTTGCTTCTTCTATGTATAAACGGAAGGGCGTTGTCCCGGCATTTTGGGAGGGGTTTAAAAATCCCGATTTTAAAGATATGCCGGATGTATACAAACAGATTTTTAAAGCGATAAATCCCGACCCAGAGGCTGTCATGATCATGTTTAACCAGTGCGTGAATAGAATGTTACACTTTGAGGATATTCCGGATTCGCTGATTCGGCAAATCAAGGCGCCCACCTTGATTTTATTGGGTGATCAGGATGTTCCCCTTCCTGAACATGCAGTGGAAATGTACCGTCTGTTACCAAACGCTCACCTGGCGATATTCCCCGGCGGACATGGAGATTATATGGGCGAGATCATGAGTTTAGGAAAAGCGAACAATCCGCCGGACGCCTTACCTGTAATCCTGAATTTTTTAGACCGGTAATTTTCCCGCTTGTTTATGAATTTGATTTTGCAGGGATAATTGCCCGCATGGGAAAATAGACATAGGTATTTAATCCGTTAGCCGGGTCATTTTCTATGAAAGTTTTCACCTGCTCTTCATCGGATACCTGCACAATACCCAGTCCATATGGCCCCCTGGAATCCATAACCGGGCCATATACCACTACAAATCCCCTGTTCATCAAATCAGCCCAGTACAACGCATGTTTTTGCATCACTGTTCTTTCTTCGCTCGTCATGTCTATAGCAAAACTGGGGCGGGGAGGAAGTAATTGTAGGGCAAAAAATAAATGTTGTTCCATGCATATATTTTAATGGGACATGGCTTGATCACCTTGTAAAATTCCGAATGAAAATTCAGGTTCCTTTAGTCATATTCGATTTCCGGCTTTTGTCAGTGCATTGAATCGTTCTGCCAGGTCATTTTCCGCCACTGGTTCCAGAACGTTTGCAAAAAGTTCCATAAGGGATTCTGAATGATCTACCGGTCGCTGTGTTTTCAGGCTGATATGAATAAACTGCGTCCATAAGATGGATTTTAACTGGGTATGGCCTTCATCCCACATACGCATTTCCACGTGAAGGCTTTTGGCGGTGAACCCAAATAGCTGAGATTCAATAACCACTTTTTCCATTAAGGTCGCCGGTTTCAGGTAGTGGATCTGATGAGACGAAACCACCCAGCTTACGCCCTTTTCGCCAGCCAGGGTAAAAATGTCAAGTTCATATTCGTCACGTACCTGATCTTCCCGGGCATTTATAAAGTAATCGATGTATTTCGAATTATTCAGGTGATTGAACGGATCGCAATCCTGGAAACGGATCCGGGCAATGGAGGATAATATTTTTTCCATCTATAAATATACCGAACTCTTAAACGCCGGGGTGGTCTGGAATGTAACGCTGGTTTTTTTTGTTCTACCTTAGGCGGAATGATCGTTCCAGGTATGAATGAAACTAAAGTGCCAGCTTCGTCAAAGACTAATAATTAATCCTATTCCTAAAATGATAAGGCTGATGGTAAGGATTGCAATTCCCGCATATAGTATTCTTATCCCGCGGGTTGGTTTTATGATTGCAACTCCGGCTGCTCCGGCAAAGAAGCCCCCGCTGATCAATATGGCGGCCAGCGGAAAACCAATTCTTCCGATTTTTTCCAATACCGGATGAATATGGGCGAAATCAAACAAGAACTCTGCAATCAGGGCGAGGATGACCAGGACCCCCGCATGTGCATGACCCGCGCGAAACATGGATTTTTGAAAATCAGTTAAGACCAGTTTCTGCCTCCCTGAAAGGATAGTAAGCAGAAAATATCCGCCATACATGATGGTCGGTACGGTAAGGAGGATTACCCCGCAGGTTATTTTAGTATCGGGTGACATAAATCAGGATTTGATGAAATAATTTTCAGAATTTCTTTCTTAAAAGCTTGTATATATTACTTATATTCAAACGATTAGGCGATAGTATATTGTCTAATATATAACAACAGGTGCAGATTGGCTTTCTGGCAGTTCTTTTGTATCATGTGTACCGTTAACTATCCAATCCGAAAAACTATGAAATCCAAAATCCTAAAAATCTCAGGGATCACCCTGCTCGTGCTTGTAACTTTCGTATGTTCCGCACCCTGGCTTTTCCAGGGAAAAATCAGCCACCTGGTTAAGGCCCGACTTAATAAAGATCTCCAGGCGCATGTACAATTCTCCGGTCTTGAGATTTCCTTATTCCGGCAATTCCCAAAAATTTCTGTCACACTGGATAATCTCCAGGTCGACTGTGTGGGCGAATTTCAGGACGATACCTTGTTGACCGCAAAACAATTTACGGTTTCCTGCGATATGAAAAGCCTGATTAGCGGAGACAGTATCCGGGCCCGTTCCATTACGATTGATGAGCCCCGTTTTCATGCACGCATCAATAAATATGGCCATTGCAACTGGAATATCGTTAAATCGGAATTGTTTCCGAACGAAATTCCCGATTCTTCAACCCGTGCTTTTAAGTGGGAAATACAACATTATGCAATACATGCGGGGTATATGGATTATCTGGATGAAAGGAGAAATATGCATATCGAAGTTTTGAACATGGAACATGAGGGGAGAGGAAATTTCAATTCGGAACAATTCACACTAAATACCAAAACCACGGCGGGGGCAGTGCATGTTGACTATAGCGGAACGATCCCTTACCGGGTTACACTCAAATCGGATATTAATCTGGCATTCCGGATCGACAACAGAAGCCATACCTGGTCCTTTAATACTGACCAGATTTCTTTCAATGACCTGAAACTGCACTCGGAAGGATTCTTTCAATGGATAAACGATGGCAACTACAATATGAATATCAGATTCAAAGTGCCATCAACAAAATTCAAAGACTTTCTTTCCATGATGCCCTCCGTATACCAGAAAGATTTCACCACGATTGAAACAAACGGCCAGGTAAACTTTAATGGTTTTATTAAAGGGAAATACGATGAAAAACATTTCCCGGCCTATCATGCAAACCTGTATGTGCTGAATGGTTATTTTAAATATCCTGATCTGCCGACGCCGGTTGAGCATATCAATCTCGGAATTCAGGTCGATAATCCGGATGGGATCTCGGATCATTTAATGGTAAATGTTTCTGACGCCCACGCGGTGATGAACAAAGACACACTTGACCTGCATTTATTGGTGAAAAACCTGAAATCCAAGCCATATATAGATATGGCGCTTGTCGGCAAACTTGATCTGGCCAATATTTCAAAATGGATGAAACTGGAAGCCGGTACACGCCTGAATGGTTTATTAACTTCTGATATTCATGCAAAGGGAGATATTCCTGGTAAGGAGAATCATAAAAAGGAAATATTTCAATCCTGGGGTAACCTTGAGCTTTCGAATTTTTCCTGGGTATCAAACAAATTTCCCGGCGGTATGGCCCTGAATGAAGTGTTAATGACCTTCAACCCCAAAGATGTAATTATTAAAGAATTGAGTGGAGAATATCTTGCAACACATGTTGACGTCACAGGTTCAGTGAATAATCTTTTTGATTTTGCGTTGGCAAATCAGCCCCTGAATGCGACACTTGACGTAAAGGCGGATGAATTTAATCTTCGGGAATGGATAAAATCAAGCCATGATATGTCTGTCCTCGCCTCAGTTCAAAGCAATACGGCTTTAATTGTCCCGGATAATGTCGATATCACGTTGCATGCAGAAGCCGGCAAAATTCATTTTGACAATCTCGACCTTCAGAATTTTTCCGGAAAACTGGTTATCGCAAATGAAGCGGTTCAGCTGATCAACGTGAAAGCAAATGGTATGGATGGGAATATCACCATGGACGGTACATATTCCACCCTGGAAAGCAGGGAAAATCCCGAGATTGCATTAACCTATGATGTCAAGGGGCTGGATGTTCAAAAAACATTCTTTGCCTTTAATACTGTGCGAAAAATTATACCGGTTGCTAAATTTATTGCCGGAAGTATCAATGCCCATATGACACTGAATGGGAGGTTACGTGAAGATATGACGACCGACCTGCAGACTTTATACGGGGAGGGAAATGTGGAACTCCTTACCGGATCGATGAAAGATTTTAGTCCCCTGGATAAACTTTCCCAGTCACTTGATGTGAACGAATTAAAAGATATTCCGCTGAACAACACCAGGGCTGATTTTACATTTAAAAGCGGCAAAGTAGTGGTATCTCCGTTTATTGCTAAAGCAAAGGATATTGAAATGGAAATCGCGGGAACACATGGATTCGACCAGTCCCTGGAATATGCCGTTATCCTGAAAGTGCCACGCGAGCAGCTGGGCAGCAAGGGTAGCATGTTTGTTAAAAATGTGGTGGAACAGGCTGCAGATAAAGGCATCCCGGTTAAAATCAAGGATGCGGTTAGCATGAATGTAAAGATGGGCGGAACGATCAATAGCCCGGATGTAAAGACGGATATGGACGCTGTTGTAGATAAGGCATCGAGTGACCTGAACAAGGAAGTGAATGATTTTGTAAATGCCAAACTGGACAGTGCCAAACAGGAATTGAAGCATCCGCAGTCCACCGCCAGGAAACAATTATTTGTACAAACCGCGTACAAATCGAAAAGCAATGCAAAACCGAAAAAAACATTTGCGGGTATCCATAAAAAACATTCTCACAAGACCCCCAAAAAGAAGCATAAAAAACCCGTAAGGCATTATTCAACTTCTTTGAAAAAAGAAAAAAGCACGGCAAGTAACAACCGGTGACTATTAACAGCCATTGCGGATTTTATCCGGAATAGTTTGTACCTTGTATGACCTTTTTAATTTAAAACTTGTCATATGAAAAAATACCTGTTGTTAGTCCTGATGACATTTTCCCTCGCTGCTTTTGCAATGGATAAAGGAACCTGGACCGGATATATCAGTGATGCCCACTGCGGCGCAAAAGGTAATAATGACGGTCATGCAGACTGTGCAAAAAAATGCGTTAAAGATGGCTATGCACCTGTTTTTGTAGTAGGGGATAAAGTGTATGCGATCACAGATCCCAAAAAAGTCTCAAAATTTATAGGAGACAAGGTTACCATTACGGGGACCATCACAGATGATAAAATAGATATTGAGAAGATCGCCAAGCCTTAGTTCTTTATTTCATTCCGGTGAGGATATCCGGCATAAAAGCGGATTGTAAGGGCTGTACTCGTTCTTAACCCCTTTCCTGGTAAAGGCCCAGTATATTGCCGGAGAGGTCCCGGAACCAGGCGGTGATTTCCGGTGCGTCCATACCTAATGGCTGAACGATGGTTCCACCGCGGGCAATAATTTTTTGTATGGTTGCTTCAATATCATCTACCATAATATGGACAAGTAACCCGATTTCAGCAACAGGTTTTCGATCTGTTCTCCAGGTGCCGCTTACTTCACCTACTCCGTCATCAAATGCGGCGGAGCCATCACTGCGTGTGCGTACATTCCAGTCAAATACCTCTTTGTAAAATGAAGCGGATTCTGCCGCATCGCGCGATGGCAGTTCGATATAGCAGATTTTGCCGTTTGCATAGTGGGGGCCGTTATTTTCATTCATAATGTTTATTTTATAATTCAAAAATCAGTCTTTGTCATCCAGCAGGAATATTTCTTCCACGGCTTTACCAAACACGCGTGCAATTTTTAAAGCCAGAAGGGCGGAGGGAATATATTTATTAGTTTCTATTGAGTTAATCGTTTGCCTGGAAACATTCACCCTTTCGGCGAGTTCAGCCTGCGTAATCTCAGATCTGGCGCGTTCAACCCGGATATTGTTTTTCATAACTGTTTGTCTGAATCGTTTTTCCGGACTGATCGGTTTAATCTGTAAAGTACCCATTGAAACCGCAGTATGAAAAACAACAATGGCAACCACATGTTCAGAAATAATATGTGATTGGATTCGCTGTTCTCTGTAAAAACCAGGCTGAAAAGCAGGATGGCATAATTTAAATAAATCGCCCATCGTAATGAATCCAGTCTGATCTGGACAATCTGTTCATCTTCCACTTTTTCCTTTGAAAAAGCGATCAGGAAAAGGCCAATAAGGACCATCAGGGTGGTTCCTATAAAAAACAGATGGGGCGGGGAAAATAGCGTATTTGAGGCAGATGAAGGGTCAATATGACGGTGAGCGTAACCTCCGGGGTATTGCGCATCCCAGTACAGTTTGATGGGAATATGTACCAGGATCAGAGTAATCCCGAAATAACGGCTGTTAAAGGGCAATAGATAATTTGAGCGCATTTTAGTCAAGTTTGCAAGTCTAAATGTAAAGAATACTTTACATAAACTCCAAATTTTATTTCCTCCCCTCCAACAAGAAAGTCGGTGTTGCTGACGGGAGTGCTTGAAAAACCTGGTTTAAAAAAAGAACGAACTAAATTTTTTAGTACAATAAATACTATATATTTTAGCAATTCAAACGAAAAAGATAACTGTTGACCATTAACCTTCATTCATTAACCATTAAACTTTATCTATGACTACAGAACAAATTGCCAAAAGGCTGAAAGAACTCTGCGACCAGGGACAATTCGAACATGCGATTAAAGAACTTTTTACATCCGATGCGGAAAGTATCGAGCCCAATGCTTCCCCTGATTTTGCCCGGGAAACAAAGGGGGTGGATGCCATTCTTGCCAAAGGGAAAAAGTGGAATGAAATGGTGGCAGAGCAGCACTCCTTTGAGATCTCCGATCCGTTAGTTGCAGAAGACTCATTTGCCCTGACCATGCATATCGATGTGACGATGAAAGGGCGGGGAAGGATGAATCATAAGGAACTTTGTGTATACAAAGTTTCCGGTGGCAGGATTGTTTCCGAGCAGTTCTTTATGTAAAAAAAACGGGTATCCGAAGATACCCGTCCAACTTATGAGAAAACAGTCTTAGTTGATCACAATTTCTTTTTTCTCATTTTCTTTTCCCGGAATGACAGGAAGACTTACCTGCAAAACCCCATCTGCATATTTAGCGGAGATGTTTTGCGTGTCAATCTGTTCATTTAAGGCTATGCTTCTGCTGAATCCACCCCGGCTGTATTCCCTCAGTATCCAATCGGGACGGGGAAAACCTTCCGGTGGATAGTAAGAAACAGTGAGCTCATTTCCATTCACGTCCAGATGAAAATGTTCTTTGATGCGACCCGGAGCAAATACGAGCATTTCATAGCTGTTTTCCGTCTTGTAAATGTTAACCGCTGCCCGTTGCATAGTGCGGGTAAATTGTTGCCGGTTAACGTAAGGATTGCCTTTTGCGGCCCATGACTCATTGTAGTGCATGTTTTTTCATTTTACATTAAAAAATAGAATTACCCTTTTCTTAGTCTAAATATGATGCCATGCAATTCCAGGTGAAATTATGTCAGGTAGCACCAGCAACCCGAATGCTGACTGGTCGGTTTGTTATTAGTTGGATGGTAAGTAATGACCATCATTAGCAATCTTATCCGAGTCTGACTCATGCAGGCTGGTGAAAAATTACCTGGGGTTTCTACGATTTACTTTAATATTTAACCGTGTATTGGTAGAAGAATTCCCCTGAAGCACCGTATTAATATATATCTCCCTGTTTAGATTCCCGGAATGGGAAGTTTTAAAATTAAATTTAACATCACTTGCATTTCTGAAAATCGTTTTACATCTTTGTTTCAGCAATGAGGTTTTTACGGTCACCTACCGGAAAACACGAAGAACAAGAAGAAATCATACGAAGCTTTAGATCCACCCATCCTCCTGAATTTCCCGTCCATCTCCTGATCAACCCACACGACGGTTTTTAATTTGTTTCACCATACCCTAAACGAAAATTTATGAAAGCGATCTCTACCTTTGTTAGTCTGTTCCTGATCATTACCACTTGTGCTACTTCCGCTGTTCTTTATCTGAATGAAAATTATAACATCTCTGCATTACTTAGTATCGTCTGGATTATTTCATTGACTCTGTGGATTGGAAAAGCTATGGGATTACTTGATTTGCTCATCAATAAAACATTCGCAAAAAATTAGTTTGAGAATCGCTGACAGATAAATTAGAAGAGCCCGTTTACGGGCTTTTTTTTATTTCAGTTTTCTTGTCGTTTTAGACAAACAGATTTTAGAAGAGATTCTCCGGCCTTATATCCGGGGTATCTGTCGCGAAAGTATTTTGAAACCACTCCGGTTGCGGAGTTTTCTGCCTCGTCCTAAAAAGACTATACACTAAAAACCAAGTGTATGTCATCAATAATCGAGAAAAAGGTCAGGTCAGACCGTAAAAGTAAGTATCAGAGCTACGACAAGAGTTTTATTTTAGAAATCGTTGAGTCCATTGAAAGAGGCGTTCCCCGAAGCCATATTACTCGGGAACATGGGATAGCTCGCAGTGTGCAAGCCGTTTGGATGCGGGACTATGGTTCACCGGGTTATCATGCCAGTAAGCAAGGTCATGTTAGTCAACAGGAAAA
Source organism: uncultured Bacteroidota bacterium (assembly GCA_963766585.1). Taxonomy (GTDB): domain Bacteria; phylum Bacteroidota; class Bacteroidia; order Chitinophagales; family Chitinophagaceae; genus Puia. Next base: position 917,641 of record CAVYAV010000003.1, on the reverse strand, counting down.
AAGAACGATTGTCAGGGCCATTGAAGAAGGCCGGATGACTATTTATGAAGCCAGGATAGCTTACCGGGTGAACTCGACGGTTACCATTACCAAGTGGATCAAGGAGGCGAAGCGGGAAAATGCGGAACTTGTACTCTCCAATACAGCGCTTATGGCTAAAAAACAAGACCAGCAAGCCGATCCGGATACCCAAAAGGCGCTTGCTGAAGCACTCAAAAAACTGGAGGAAGCCGAACTGAAAGTAAAGGCATTAAATACGCTCATCGACGTAGCCGAAGAGCAGTTTAAAATCGCTATCAGAAAAAAAGCTGGTGCCAAGCAGTCATAAGAATGAAACATGACTATCCCTATATCAGTAAGGAAGTCCTGTGCAGATTGTTTGGCAAGACAAGACACGCCTATTACGATCACCGGTGGCGCCAGCAGGATCAGAGCCTCAAAGACGATATCATCTTACAGCTGGTTCATAAAATCAGAACCACCTCATTGCCCCGGTTGGGAACGCGTAAGCTGTTGGTACTGCTCCAGCCGGAGCTTAACTCCCATCAAATCAAAGTAGGTCGGGACTATTTATTTGATCTGCTGGCCGAGCATAAACTCTTAATCCGGCGACGCAAAAGAAAAGTCTTCACGACCGACTCCAGGCACTGGATGCGTAAATACGTCAACCTGACCCGTGACCTGGTCATCACGCGTCCCGAACAACTTTGGGTCAGCGATATTACCTATATCAGAATGGGCAATCAATGGGGCTATCTAAGCCTGGTTACGGATGCCTATTCACGCCAGATCATGGGTATCGGTTTTAGAAACGATCTGTTAGCTCTGGGTTGTTTGGAAGCATTACAAATGGCATATGATAATCGAAGTTATGGGCAGCTCCCGCTCATCCATCATTCAGACAGAGGTTGTCAGTATTGCTGTAAAGAGTATGTTGATTTATTGAACGACCAACACATCGCCATCTCTATGACAGAAAGAGGAGATCCCTATGAAAATGCACTCGCCGAACGAATGAATGGCATTATCAAAGGGGAATTTAATCTTTACAATAGCCAGGATAGTTTTGAAAACACCTACGCACGCATTTTGAAGAGCATAGTCGCTTACAACCAAATCAGACCCCACAGTAGTTGCGACAATCTTACACCTTGTCAGGCTCACAAAAAAGAAGGAGAATTAAAAAAAAGATGGAAGACCTATCCAAAAAAAATGTTCGAAAAACGAGTGCCAGAACGTATGGAAGAGGCGGGGCGGCTCCCTTCACAGAGCAAGCCACCGCCTCTTCCATACGGCCTTAAAAACAAAGAATTACCTTTAATTATCGACTACGTATAATGTTCTCAGGATTTATTCTCTCACATGTATAGTTTTTTCCGGACGAGTCATTCGATCTGAAAACGGACACTATCCTGTATCAAAAACGAACTCGGGTGAGGGTTTTGATTTTTATAAAACGCTGACAGTCAAATTATTTTATTCCGGCATACCATTCGAGGGGATTACAGATCTGCAAACCTCCAGTCAATGCTCAAAAATTATTTCAGAATTGCTTTCAGGAATCTTGTAAAACACAAAACCTTCTCCCTGATCAATATTCTTGGACTGACTGTTGGAATAACTGGCTGTATCCTGATTGCCGTCTTTATCTACAACGAACTGAGTTACGACCGGAACGCAGAACTTGCTCCCCGCATTTACCGGTTGGGTCTTCAGATCAAACAAAACGGGGGTCAGGCCGACTATCCTGATGTGGATGTGGCTGTAGGCCCCGGCATAAAAAATATTTACCCCGAAGTGATTGCCTGTTCCCGGATAAACGGGAACAATCAGATGTTTTTTAAATACGGCGACAAACAGTTCAAGGAATCTCATATAACTTTCTGCGATTCTAATTTCCTGCAACTTTTCTCAATCCCTCTTACCGAAGGGGATGCGGGAACAGCACTGGTTTCCCCTAATTCCATTGTGATTACCAGGGCAATGGAGGAAAAATATTTCGGTAACGACAACGGAATGGGAAAATCCTTCTCGGTCGGCACCAGGCTCTACAAGGTAACCGGGATCATTGAGAAAATCCCGGAGAACAATCATTTTCATTTTGATGCTTTCATAAGCATGACCAGTGTGCGCTATGCCATTACGGGCACTACCTGGAGCAATCTGGGTTTTTACACATACCTGCTCCTGAATGAGGGTGCAGACCCGAAAAAACTGGAAGCAAAATTTCCTGAGCTGATTCAAAAATATGTTGCTCCCGAAGCCATGCATGATATGGGAATATCCCTGGCAGAAGCGCAGAAAGAAACAAATACCTGGCGCTTTTTCCTGATGCCGGTCACGGATATTCACCTCCATTCCAATACCAAATATGAGCTGGAGGCCAATGGTGATATACAGTACGTTTATATTTTCGGATCGCTGGCAATTTTTACGCTGCTGCTGGCCTGCATTAATTTTACCAATCTGTCTACCGCTGCTTCTTCCAGGCGCTCACGCGAGGTTGGTATTCGTAAAGTAATGGGATCCTTAAAAGGACAACTGGTTACCCAGTTTCTAATGGAATCTGTTTTGATTGCTGTTTGTGGGCTGGTAGTGGCCTTTATGTTGGTATGGCTGCTCCTGCCTGGTTTTAATCATCTTTCGGGAACTGAAATCCATTTCTCGTTTTTTCTGCGGTACCAGGTTATCCTGATAGCTGTTGCATTTGTAATGCTGGTCGGCCTGATAGCGGGAATTTACCCGGCTTTTTTTCTTTCTTCATTTCAAACCATCCGGGTTCTGAAAGGAGCGGTTTCACAGACGCCCGCAAAACGAAGTTTCCTGCGAAGCGGACTCGTGATATTTCAATTCATGATTTCCACTTCACTCATCATTGCCACCCTGGTCGTTTACCGGCAACTGCATTTCATGCAGAATAAAAAGCTTGGCTACACAAAAGAGCAGGTGCTGGTTATTCCCGACACTTTTGGACTGGACAGTAATCAGTATACGTTTAAACAAAATCTTTTGAAAGACAGCCGCGTGGTCAACGCAACGATTTCCAGGGACGTACCGGTTGGCCGGTCAGAAGGGGAAATGGACGGTTCACAGGTATATGCCAGTGAAAACAGGGCCCATGAAACCGAAAGTGAGATCCATGCCAACTTTTTTCATGTAGACTACGACTATCCTGCAACGCTTGGGATGAAAATGGTTGCCGGCAGGTATTTTTCTAGGGATTTCGGAGGTGATTCGGCAGCTGTGGTAATCAATGAAGCAGCCGTTCACGATCTGGGTTGGAAAAATAATGAAGATGCGCTCAATAAAATTATAATTTCTTCCGGACAACATGCGTACCAGGTGGTGGGTGTTGTTCAGGATTTTAATTACGCTTCAGCCAGACAAAGAATTGTTCCTGTGCTGATGATGCTTCGTCATAATAACGGAACCCTGATGGTTAAAATCAGGACAACGGATATTTCGGGTTTCCTGGCAGATACAAAAAGAGAATGGAATACACTGAATGCGAAAACGCCTTTTTCTTATTATTTCCTGGATGATAAATTTGCCTCTGTATATATAGCGGAAGAAAAAACCGGGAAGATATTTACCAGTTTCGCAATTGTTGCCGTATTGATCGCCAGTCTCGGACTACTTGGGCTGGTTTCTTATATCACTGAACAGCGTACCAAGGAAATCGGGATCCGGAAAGTACTGGGCGCTTCTGTAAACCAGGTGCTGTTCCTTTTATCAAAGGAATTCCTGATCCTGGTGAGCATTGCTTTTTTAATATCCGTGCCCTTAACGGCCTGGGTTATGCACAAATGGCTCGATAACTTTGCGTACCGGATAAACATTAATGCCTTGCTTTTTATTGCCGGCGGAATCCTGACACTTTTGGTTACCCTGATAACCATCAGTTTTCAGTCCATACGAGCGGCTATAGCCAATCCGGTAAAAAGTCTGCGGTCTGAATGAGATCATTAAAGATTATGGCAAATGGGGAGTGTTCGAATCCGGCTTTGACTTGTGAACGTTAAACGCAATTGTCATTCCTGGAGAAAGGGATACCCCAGGTAAAATTGCAGGCTTTACCTCAAAGCTCAGATTACTGGAAACGTTAAAATCCTTCAGGTGGGCATCAACGGTAGCATCAACGATATTGAGTGCATAAAATAAAATGAAGAACAGGGCTGAATAATCCTGATATTTTCTTGCCTCATCCCGCATGGTAATCAGTCCGTTCACGTCTCCCGTTTTTACAAATGGATGTAGATAGGGTTGAACTTTCGCAAGACTGTCTAACGAACCGCCATAAACAGTAATAACATATGCATATTGTACCTGTTGAAAAATAGTTTTATTGCTGAAATAAAAATAGGCCGGAATGGCCAGACTGGCATATACTAACGGGACCTTCCAGTATTTTTTATTATAAACCTGTCCGGCGCCGGGAAGAAGAGCGGAATATAAAGTAGCTCTCCGATATCGTTTCTTCTGTTCGTTTTCTGTGGAATCGGTGCCGGTTGAATTTTTGTTATCGGAATATATACTGTCCTTCAGTACAAAAACAGAATCAGTAGTCTGTGGAAAACCCCGTTCGGTTTTCTGCGCATCTGTTTTAAGATAAAAGAGTGGGCAAAAGAAAAAGACAAATAAGATTTTTCCTTTAAACGCCATGGATGGGCCTGCTTTTTCTATCTGGCTGGCCCATCTAATGTATTATTTTTAAAAAAAAGATTGTGTTAATGTTGCAGCTGTCTTTTATTTTTCAGCCATTCTTTTATAAGTAAAATCATAATTAACGTTCCATGTCTTTCCATTATCAGCGGATGTTTCGCTTACCTGCCTGACCTGGTTCACCCCTTCATTAAAAAATGTAAACTTTCCCTGGTTGATTATTCCCTGCGCGTCACGGGTTGTAAAGGTGAACCGCATTGCGCTGTCGCTGTAAACGCCGTTTACAAAATCCTGTTTGCCGTTCGGATAGGAACCCACCCATACCTGTTTCCATTTTCCGGTACTATCGTCAATATAATTCAGGCTTTTCCCTTCACTCAGGGAAGAATTCCAGTTTTCCAGGAGAGCACATCCCCCGGAAATTTTCTGTACAACACTATGGCCGGCATAAGCCGTTGTTCCGGTAACGTATACATTCCATTCTCCAATCCAGAAATCGAATTCCCTGGCCTGCTGATTATTAAAACAGGGATAGAGACTGTTAAAAAGCTTTTCCCTTCTTGCCTTAAAAGAAGTTGAAGGTCTGATGTTGTTGAAATTTGCCGAACTGTCCATTTCATTCAGGGAAATATATCCCGACTGGATGGCACTGTCGAGAAATGCGAAGGCCGGTGTCTCCTGTTTTTGTAAAGCCTCCAGCATGGCTAATCTGGAATACACAGAAGCCTTAACGCCGGGAGCGGAATGGGCACGGAGCGCCATTTTAAAATGTTTTTCTGACGCTGCATAATTTTGCTCCAGCATTTCAGTATACCCCAGGCGGTTCAGGTGGAAGGCATCTGTCGAGGTGTCTTTAATTAAGGTTTGATAAATTTTACCTGCAGCGTTGAAATTTTTTGCCAGAAAAAGAGAATCCGCCCGGTGGTAATGGCTAACAATAGTTTGTTGCTGACCCTCTCCGAAATGGCACGTCAGGCAGGCCAGTACGATCAGCAGGGTTTTTGAACCGTTCTGATTCATAAGATGGGTTTTGGTTATCAAAATTAAACCGAAACCCAGGGCTCATTCTTTCCGTCCGTCACATTTATATAACTTGTTTCCTGCTGGAGATTCTATTAAGTTTGCGCACTTATCGCAGATTATGAAATCGAATTATCATTTAGCACAGGTGAATATCGGTAAAATTCTTGCACCCATGGACAGCCCCGTTATGGCTGAATTTAAAAATAATCTTGACCGGATTAATGCACTGGCAGAGGCCAGTGAAGGGTTTGTCTGGCGACTAAAAGACGATTACAATAATGCAACTTCCATTAAAGTTTTTGAGGATGATTTCATGCTCATCAATATGTCTGTCTGGAAAAACATAGATGCGCTCTATAAATATGTATATGAATCTGCGCACGTAGAGTACTTAAAAAAGCGCAGGGAATGGTTTGAAAGACTTACAGAAATGCATATGGCCATGTGGTGGATTCCCGCAGGATATATTCCTTCTGCTGCAGAGGCCATCGACAGGCTTAACCATATCCGGGAGAAAGGGGATACGCCCTATGCATTTGGTTTTAAAAAAAGATTTACACCGGAGGAACTGGTCACAAAAATTCCATAAGAAGCCGGTATGACGGTTAATTTAATTATTTTAATTTCTTACCAAAACCCGGCCCTTTGATAAAACGGCCTGGCGTGGCTCCGGTATGTTCCCCGTTTTTGATTACCTGGACTCCGTTCACAAATACTTCGGTCACTCCGGTGGCATACTGCTGGGGCTTTTCGAAGGTGGCATGGTCCTGCACTTTTTTGGGATCGAATACAACGATATCCGCATAGTTGCCTGTTTTTAATTCTCCCCGTTTTATCAGTTTGAGATTGGTTGCAGGTAATTTGGATAATTTATATACCGCAACTTCGAGGCTTATTGTTTTTTCCTCGCGTACAAATTTTCCAATTACCCTTGCAAAATTACCATACCCCCTGGGATGGGCGCTGGATAACAGGAACACGCCTTCGGGTGCAGCAGATGCAGCATCGGAGCCAAAACTTACCCAGGGCAGTGCAATTTCTTTCTTCACATTATTTTCGGTCATGGACGAATAGACGACTTCAATCCGGGTACTGTCTTCCACGATCAGATCCATCGCAGTTTCCTCAACTGTTTTCCCACGGATGGCAGCCACTTCCGCGAGGGTTTTTCCGATATATTTTTTTAGAGAATCCCTTTTAAATCCGATAAGTAAAACGCCCGAAGCACCGCCGGCCTGGTAATAAGTATTTTCCCATTCAGAAGAATTGGTATTCATCGCTTTTTTCATGGACTCCCGGGTGGTTTTGTTTTGCAGGCGATTCCATAATTTATCAAAACCGCCGTCCTGCAGGGTGGGTGGAAAAGAAGCAGATAAGCCGGTAGCGCTCCGGTTATAGGTATACATATCCGCAGTTACCGGAAGACCTTCCTGCCTTGCCTGCGCTATCATTTTTACGAGACTGTCCAGCTTTCCCCAGTTATCTTTTCCGGCTTCTTTTAAGTGATATATTTCAACCGGGATACCCGTCTGCCTGGAAATGCTGATAAGCTCCTGAACGGCCTCAAATAATTTACTTCCCTCACTTCGGATATGACTGGTATACATGCCTCCGTATTTGGAAGCTTCCTTTGCCAGGGCTACAAGCTCATCTGCTTTTGAAAAGAAATCCGGTGGATAAATCAGCGCATTGGTTATTCCCATCGCGCCTTCTTCCATGGCCTGCGCTACAAGCATACGCATACTGTCAGTTTGTACGGAAGTAGGAGCTGTATTTCCTTCACCGATTACATAGGCCCTGATGGTTCCGGTTCCCACAAAGGAGGCGATATTACAGGATATGCCCTTTTTTTCAAGCCAGTTCATATATTCTCCCAGGGTATTCCAGTTCACATCGTACCGGATGTCTTGCTGGCCATCCCGGGCCTGCTTTTTCATCCTCGCATTTAATGGACCCATGCTTGACTCCCCAAATACTTCCAGTGTAACACCCTGTCGCAAATCACCCTGCGACCGGCCGTCCTGTATCAGCGACTCTTCGGAATGACTCAGCATGTTGATGAAACCGGGAGCCACGGCCTTTCCACCGGCATCAATTTCATTTTTGGATGAACTGTTTTTCAAATCCCCAATGAACGCAATGGTATCCGCATTAATGGCGAGATCTGCGGGATAGGGCTGGCCTCCGTTTCCGTCATAGATCGTTCCGTTCCGAATAATGGTATCATATTTTCGATCACGACTGCAGGAGGCTATAAAAATTAATGCGATTGGTAAAAGCAAAATGTATTTCATAAAAAAGACAGTCCGGGAAAGTTTAATTTGTCGCTATCAGATCTTGGATCCATTGATTTTTCCGCCGGGCACTTAAAGATAACAGCCCCGGGCTTATTTAGCGGATTTTAATCAGGTAAAGCAACTGTTTTGATCAGGCAAATGTCAGAGTATTGGTAATGGAACAACTGAAGTTAGTAAAGGACTGCCTGGAAGGGAAATCATCAGCCCAACGGGAACTGTATACGCAGTATGCCAAAGGTATGCTGGGTCTTTGCTATCGGTATACCAAATCCATGGAAGATGCGGAAGATATCCTTCAGGAAGGCTTTATCAAGGTTTTCAGGAACCTGCATCAGTACCGGGGTGATGGAGACCTTGGCGCCTGGATACGCAGGATTATGGTCAATACGGCCATCAATTACCTGAAAAGCCAGAGCCGGTATCAATACGAACTTTCTTTTAATTCCAAAAGTCTTCACCCGGTTTCCAGCGATAATCCGGATATCAGACTAAATGCAAAGGATCTGGCGGACCTGATAAGGCAGTTACCCATCGGATATCAGACAATTTTTAACCTGTATGCTGTTGAGGGATTTAAACATGGGGAAATTGGCAAAATCCTGGGCATCAGCGAAGGCACTTCCAAATCGCAATACGCCCGGGCAAAAGCATTGCTGGTAGCCTGGCTCACAAAAAATTCTTTGGATAATCAAACGGAACTGTATGCAAGAAAATGAATTTGAAGACCGGGTACAGAAAATAATGGACGATCTTTCGTTTGATCCCCACGAAGCCGTATGGACAGGCGTGGCGAAGGAAATTGAAAAAGACAAAAAAAGGCGTAAACCTTTATTCTGGATTTTTTTGATCGGTGTACCGGTCATTATAGGAGCCGGATATCTTTTCAGCACAGGAAATCTTTCAGGGAGAACGTCAGTTCCGGATCGGTCTGTTCCGGGCGATTCCATTCTTTCTAATATCTCCGCCGGTAAAACATTCCGTACTGCGGATTCCACGAATGTGCCAGCCAAACTTTCAGTATCTGTTATGAATCATCCGGCGACCAGTCAGGCAGCCAGGGCTGGCAGCAATCCTCCGGGAATGAATAGCAGCAAAGTCCGGAACGAGGGTTATTTCAGAAATAAATTGTATGAAAACAAAATGAAGGATAATGGGAAGTCTGAAATACCAGTGATCCCAAAATCTCCTTCAATAGAAATCGCAACCAGTTCGGAAAAATTAAACACAGATAATTCAGTGAATCCAGAGGCAGTTGCGGGTGCCGGGTCCGGAACGAAAAAAACGTCTCCGGACTCTGCTTCTGTGGCGAATGTCTCTGTTCCTGTTTCAGCCAAATCGGCTGATTCAACTGCAGATTCAAAAAAGACCACAGTGAAGAAAAAAAATAAGCCGGCCTGGGCATTTGGATTTACCGGCAATTTAGGTGCTTCCGGAATAGGTCAGCCTTTCGAAACCCAGAGCTATGTACTATATGGACCTTCCAGTTCCCCCGGAGGAGGTGGTAGCACATCCTATGCTGTTCAACCTCCCGCTCCAACTGCAGGATTTTCATTTAGCGCGGGTGCCTTTGTGCAACGGGCTCTATCCGCGCGTATCTCCATCTCGGGTGGACTGAACTATCATTATTTTTCGGCAAAAACCACGATTGGAAACATGGTCAGCAATTCAGGTTCCACCTATAATTCCACGCTGACTTATTCTTCGCCGGTTTATTATACCAACAGCGGCAGTCACGCCCGCACAAATCAGTTTCATTTTGTAGAGTTACCGGTTTTAGCAGATTTTACCCTGAACAAAAGCAAAAAAAACCCGCTGGTCTGGGAAGCAGGATTCTCTTTTTCATATATGGTTAGTTCCGATTATTTGTTTTTTGATCCTTATGCCAAAGTGTATTATAAAAATGACGGGGTGCTGAATAAGGATCAGTGGAACCTTTCCACAGCCCTGATGATTGGATGGAATAGGCAAAAGAGCCGTTTCCTGTTGGGCCCCCAGGTGCAATATGGTATCAGTGGCCTTTTGAATTCTTCCCAGGTATATTCACAGTACCTGTATTCCTTCGGACTAAAATTTTCATTTATTCCGGGCGGCAAATAATACAGCATGCAACGCTTTCCCTGGTTTAACAGTCAGATGCAAAACAAGTGTATGAAAAGAAAAACCTGGCTTACCCGCATAACCTGCTTTTTATCTTCCGCTGTTTTACTTTTAACCGGATGCATGAAGGATAAAATTACGCACACCTATCAGATCAGTACGCCGATCTATGAAACACTGACCCAATTCAGGGCGCAGATTAAAAGCGGGCCGGCCAGGGCTATTTCAAGCCCGGGCAAATTAACCCGCTATGGGCGTTACCTGTTTTTATCAGATATGAATGCCGGCATACATGTGATTGACAATAACAATCCTGTGGCCCCAAAAAATATTTCATTCATTAATATTCCCGGAAATGTGGACCTGGCCATAAAGGGAAATACCCTTTATGCAGATGCATATGGAGATCTTGTAACGCTGGATATCAGCAACCCGGTCAACGTGGTTGCCAGGGATTTTAAATCCTTTGTATTTCCCGACAGGAGTACTTATTCTGTATACTATCCTAACTATTTAGCCGGGATTTCGGTTAATCCGGATTCCATCAGTCTGATCATCGGATATGAAACCCATGATACTACCGTTGACGGAGAGCCGGACCAGGTATATTTTGCAGGTGGATGTGCAAACTGTGGGATTGCATTTACGAATACCAGCGCCGTTGTACCATCTTCAGCAACAAGTATCCCTGGATCTAATGGTTCGATGGCCAGGTTCACCATTATAAATGATTACCTGTATACTGTGGGCTGGTCAAATATGAGTAGCATTGATATCAGCCAGCCTTTTAATCCCAATGTAAAGGGTTCAGTGGAAGTTGCTTTCCATGTGGAAACGATATATCCCCTGAAAAATAATCTGTTCGTGGGAACCAATAATGGAATGTATATGTACGATGTGGAGAGTTCTCCTTCCAATCCTGCACTGGTGGGAGAATTTGCGCATATCCGTGGATGTGATCCTGTAATTTCAGATGGGAACTATGCGTATGTAACCCTGAATGACTCCAGTGCCTGCCTGGGATTCTATGATCAGTTGCAGATTATTGATATTCACAATATGGCAAATTCCATGCTCGTGAAATCCTATCAGCTCACCCATCCGATGGGCCTTTCCAAAGACGGAACCACCTTGTTCTTATGCGATGGCAAAGACGGCCTGAAAGTGTACAATGCAACAGATCCGGTTAACATTGAGATGATCAAACAATTGAAAGACGGAAATATGTATGACGTGATTGCTGCTGACGGACTGGCGACTGTAATGGCCAGCGACGGAATTTATCAGTATGATTATTCTGACCTGAATAATATCCATTTAATAAGCAAACTTTAAATGACCGGAATCATATGAAAAAATGGATCCCTATATGCCTGCTTGTGCTGAGTGCAGGATTCGCCTCAGCCCAGCAGGTCCCTGTTTCCAATTCCTGGCGTTTCCGCTCAGTCAACATTGTGGGTTTATTATCTGCAGAAGCAGGAAACGCTTTTCAGATGCAATCCGTAAATGGAGTTCAATATAAGAGCTGGTATGTGGGGGCAGGGATTGGGTTGGATTATTATCGTTATCGTACGATCCCCCTGTTCCTGGATCTGAGAAAAGAATTTTTTTCAGGACCTGATAAATTATTTGTTTATGCCGATGCCGGAGTAAGTTTTGCCTGGGTAAGTGACGATCAGAAATCGGGTTACATAGATGAGAAATTCAGCAATGGATTTTATGATGATTTTGGTCTGGGTTACAAAAGAGTGATTGCAAAACACAGTGCGATTATTTTAAGCCTGGGATATTCTTACAAAAAACTGAGTCAAACCTATAATCAGTATAATTTCTATACTGACTGGCTTCCAGGATTTGGACCCGCCTCTCAAATGCAAAAAATCAATTACGCGATGAACCGCCTGAGTATAAAAATTGGCTGGGAGTTTTAATTAATGCATAGTATTTATAGTTGAAACATTCTGGCATCCCTACCAGTGAAAAGAAAAAAATAATTAAATCATTCCTCCTGTTTCTTTCGTAATTTAATCTGCCCGGAAAAATTGAACAGGGATTCCTTGTATGCTGTTTTCTTTGGAGCTGTACAGATGAAGAATGAACCTAACCCTTCCAGGAGAAATTTTTTAAAACAGGCATCTGTCCTGGGTGCCACTGCTGTCGCGTCTCCTGCGGCATTTGATAAATTCCGTCTTTCTGAGGGTGAACAAACGGGGGAGAACTATCATTTTCTTTTTCAGGGAGATTCCATTACGGATGGAAACCGGAGCAGGAATGAGGATTTGAACCATGTTCTGGGTCATGGATATGCCTACCTGATTGCAGCGAAATTGGGATTCTCATTACCTCGGAAAAACTTTCATTTCATCAACAGGGGGGTGAGCGGCAATCAGATTACAGATCTGGCACACCGCTGGCCAGAAGATACAATTGCATTAAAGCCGGACTTGCTGAGCATTTTAATCGGGGTGAATGATACCATGAACGAAGCAGGTGGAAACAAAAATTCAACGAGTCCGGGTTTTGAGACTAACTACCGGGCACTATTAGCCGAAACCATGCAGCAACTCCCTTCAGTGCAACTTGTTATAATGGAGCCTTTTCTGCTTCCGGTTGGCAGGCTGAAAGATAACTGGAGTCGATATCAGGAGGCCATTAGTGGCCGTCAGGATGCGGCCAAAAAACTGGCAGATGAATTTAATGCAGTATATGTTCCTTTGCAGGATAAGTTTACAAAAGCGGCTAAACAATATCCTTCGGAAACTTACTGGCTCTGGGATGGTGTGCATCCCATGCCGGGCGGGCATGAACTGATTGCACTGGAATGGATTGAGCAGGTAGGCAAAAAGCTCCCATTCATCCGTTAAAACTTACCATATACCATCCGCCATCTACCATTTACCCTGTATCGGGGGGATTCTAACAAAACCATAACAATCCCGGGCATATTTGATTTAAACCCCGGAACCCCTTGTCAGTCTATATTAGGGAAGTCGTTATTGACCCCAAACAACTAAAAAATGATACAATGAAAACGCTATTCAGTCTGTCGATGCTCATTCTTATTGCTGTTGCCAGTTTTGTCAGCTATAAGCTTTTCTTTCATTCACATTATAATTTTTCAGCCCTTCTTACACTCACCAGTTATATAGCCATTACATTAACGGTGTTTGTATTGAGTAGCCGGAAAATTAAACTCTCCTGAATTATTAAAGAACGGTTTCATTTTTTCCGGGCACCTGAATCTGGCCCGACAATTGAACCTTTCCGGAGATGAAAATGATCATACTCTTATTTATACCGGCTTTGCTTTTTACAACCAAACTGCAAAGCCAGAAAACACCAGCTGATTTCGGTAATACGAGCTTCTGGTGTTTTCAGCATAATCGTATGGACAGTCTTTTTAAACTGATTCCCTCCCTTCAGGATCTCTCTGGTTTTGCAAAAGAGATGGGGATCGTGGAAAGCTCATCGGCATATCAGTCTTTTTTAAATCGATATCCGCTGGTGGTTAAAAGTTTTAAAGATAAGTGTTACCAGATCCAGCATGACTCCATCGATTATAAATTCTCCTGGATAAATGCGAAGCTTGAAAAGCTCGAACCGGTGGAAAAGACCATCACGCCAGACAATACGCCCAATAAAAAACCAGTCCTGCTGACCGGGATAAATATTTATTTTTCTTCAAAGGGTCAGACCTATATCCTGAAATTTGGTGACCTGCATCAGTATAGGGGCATTTGGAAACCGGGCAATAATATTTCCCTGACGATTCAGTATAACTAAATATCTTTTGGTGGAATTCAATGGAATTTTGGGAAATTTGTACAACGACAAATTCAGTGATCCATGCATCCCGGGACTAAAAAAGAAATTGAAGAAAAAGCAGTCCGTGCGGCCTATCTTATTTTCAAATACCTGAATAATACACTTAGCGAGACGGAGGATGCGGAGCTGGCCGCCTGGATGGTGGAGAACGAACAAAACTGGAAACTGTTCGAGGAATTCACCGGCGAAACGTTTAAAAGAAAGCTCGCTGATCTGAAATCCGGAGCTAAAAACTAGTCTTGCAATGAATCAGACGGAACAAATCACAAAACAATTGCGGGACGTATATTTTGGCGGGAACTGGACAGGTGTGAATCTGAAAGAAACCCTGGCGGATATTAACTGGGAGCAGGCGACTGCCCGTTTTTATTCCTTCAACACTATTGCAGCCCTGGTTTTTCATATGAACTATTATGTGGATGCTATCCTGAAAGTTTTGCAGGGGGGGCCACTTGATGCCCGTGACCAGTATAGTTTTGATCTTCCGCCGGTTCTCTCAGATGAAGACTGGAATAAATTATTGAACAAAACCTGGGTGGATGCAGAAAGCCTGATCCAGGAGATCGAACGGTTACCGGATCAAAAGCTTTGGGATGATTTTTCAGGTAAGAAATATGGGAATTATTACAGAAACCTACATGGGGTAATTGAACATATCCATTATCATCTTGGGCAGATTGTGCTCATTAAAAAAATAGCAAATCATACAGCTTTCCGGTAGTATGCATGGGCGATATAAGAAACCGGAATACCAATACATAAGATCAGGATGCCGGTATTTATTAAAGCATTTGAAAGCGTAACCGGTCTTGAGGCCACATGCGACAGTGGCACGACAACAAGGTTCATGATACACCAGACAAAAATTCCATAAACGAATGCAGTAGCTACCCGGTTTTTTGAAGCGATCCCGATCCTGGGATATATCCAGAAGAAAAAAGCAGCGAATATTCCGGCAATGAGATAGTGAAAGAGCAAGCCGGCAAAAATCATCGGACCGCCACCGTCCAGCGCGGCTTTTCCGAAAACGCCACTTGCAATAAATTTCAGGATACCTGTAAGATGGGTATGACCGGTTCTTGTATAAACTAAAATGCAGGCAGCAAGGATATCCATCGTGCCTGCAATCAATCCCGCTTTAAGGATTTGTATAAATTTTTGATTCATATGCAGCTGGCTGGTAGAGGTTTGATTCTAAAAGTAATCATTAAGTTTTGATATTCCGGTGAACACTCCGGGATAGTTCCTCTGAGAACAGACTCAGTTCTTCCGGATTACGGGAAGGTAAATATCAAACCTCGCACCAACTCCCTGCTTACCTTCCGCAGTTATTTCACCGCCATAATTTTCTACAATCTTCTTGCAGATGGCCAGGCCTAATCCCGTACCTGTGTACTTGGTCCTGTCGTGCAGTCGCTGAAACAGTCCGAAATATATTTTTTGCATGTTCCTGGTCAAATCCGATTCCATTGTCTTCAAATGTGATTTTGTGAAAGGATTTTCCCTTGTTCCTGGTCCCATGTTTACCGGATTCCAGGTCGTATGTGATTTTTAGCCGGAGCGGACTATCGTCTTTTTTGTATTTTACGGAATTCGACAACAGATTATAAATCACCTGCCTGAACTGAATTCTGTTGATGTTGAGCGGGGGGAGGGATTGTTTTTCTATTTCCAGTTCCTGGTTCTCCACCATATCATTGAATTCAGACAGTACTTCATTGAGCAATTCATCTACATCGAATGATTCTGACATCATGGGGTTTTCTGCCTGACAGTACAATAACAGGCCCTCTATCAGATCCTTCATCCGGTTACTGGAGATTTCTATATTGGTGATGGTCTTGTTGATATTTGGAGAAAGATTTTCTGCTTCTTTCAGCAAATTGATAAACAGCCGGATTTTGCGAAGGGGTTCCTGTAAATCGTGACTGGCTATATAATTAAAGGATTCAAGTTGTTTATTTTTTTCTTCCAGCTGACGATTACTTTTTTCTATATTTTCAGCATATTTTTCCAGCTTCTCTTTTGCCAGTTTAATCTCGGTCAAATCCCGGGTCACTTTGGAAAAACCAACTACATTTCCTGCTGCATCATGCAGGGCTGTGATGAGGATGCTTCCCCAGAATTTGGTTTTATTTTTGCGCACCCGCCATCCTTCATGGGTGGTCTTTCCCTGTTCGGCAGCTATCCTGATCAGTTTTTCGGGTAACTTATTTTTCTGATCTTCTTCTCCATAGAAAATACGAAAATGCTTTCCGACGATTTCCCCTGCTTTATAACCCTTAATTTTCTCGGCCCCGCTGTTCCAGTTTTCTATAATTCCTTCCCGGCTAAGCCGCAGGATGGCATAGTCTTCCACTTCATTGATCATCCGGAAATACCGTTCTTCCTGATTTTGTACTTCCAGATTCCTCTGCTGCAGAAGTGTAGTGGTCTTAATCTGATCGGTTACATCCATTGATATATTAATCAGCTTTTCTACATTTCCCGATTTGTCCCGGTCAAAAACAGAGCTATAGGTATAGAACCAGCGGTATTCGCCGTTTTTATGCCGGAGACGGTAACGGAATTCCGTAATATTTTCATTGCGTTCAGTGTTTATTTTATTGGCCTCTGAGAGTGCCGTTGCATTTTCCTGTCTGAATCGCGGGCAAATCATCCGGATGCATGATATCTATAAAAAATTGAACACCCTGTTTAATCACGTAATTCCGGTCATAACCCAAAAGATTCTGAATGGCCTGGTTAATGAAAAGGTATTCACCGGTATGAATATTATAAACACCAATTATGGAGGGGGTGAGCTCCGCAATTTTATTTACGAAAAATTGATTTTCCTCCAGCTCTTTCTGGATTTTTTTCTGGTCAGTAAAATCCTGTAGGGTACCAAACATGGTTTCCGCTTCACCGGCTGTATTGGTAATCACTTCACCTATTGCCTGAACGGTTTTTTCCCTGCCATCAGGCAGCAGGATCCGGTAAAAAAAATCATGCGGCGTTTTATTTGCTTTCGAGATCTCCAACTGCTGTTTCACCTTTTCTGCATCTTCCGGATGATTGTAGGAAACTAAATCTATCCCGGCTAAACTGCCACCTGGAATTTCATAAATCCGGTATATTTCCTTCGACCAGGTAATGATATTCTTTTTAAGATCCCAAACCCAGTTTCCAATTTTGGCTAATTTTTGATTTTGTTCGAAGAGATTTTGCTGCAGGGAAATCAGGAACTTCAATGAAACCGTTTCTGATATGGTGGTGAAATCATCAATTTCATTCAGGATGACAACAGCTTTCTGCAAATCAGTCGTGTATTCGGAGATATAAGTCCTGAACATTCTCCTCCTGATCAGGCTAATGGAAGTGATGTCTTCTGCCTCAATCTGATTCCTGGATATTTGCGGCAATTGGTTGTTAAGCCAGTCCCGGAGTGAGTTTTCAATATATTCAGGAGCTTGGTTTTGCTGAATGGCAAGGAGCAATTTTTCAAGTACTTCTTTCCCGATCCGAATAAGTTCCTCGGGGGAGAATGCTGAAAAATAACGAAGCAATGGTGGATTGAATTCATGGAATAATTCCAGCTGTAGCGCAACGCATTCAGATAACTTGTTTTGCAACAAAAAACCGGCATAATCATTAAAGATTTTAAATGCCAGTCTCCTGCGGGTTATTAAGTCAAGTTTGATCTCCTTGAAATCGCCAGGTAAATAAGTTTGGGGTTCTAACATCGCTGGTAAGAATTTTTCCAGGCGTTCATGATCCTGCTACATAGTCAGTTCAGCCGGAGTTAAAATAATCAAAGCACATGCCAACCACTTTGTAAATTAACTATTATACAGAATGCTGCAGTTTCCCTGAAAAATAAAATCCGGATTAAGGATGCGGCGGTAATGGTGGATGTGGTGGAAGGGGTGGCCTGCTATGGTATCCTGTATGGTGGTAAGCTGAATGATGATATGAATGACCATGAGGATAATAATGAACATGGTGATGGCCATAATAAGCGGGATGCGGATGAGGCGGAGGATGCGGAAGCGCCGAAGGGTGGGGGGGCAGTGGTGGATGGGGTGGCGCTGGCGGATGTGGTGGCTGCTGGGCAGTCGCAAATAGTGCAACAAACAGGCCCAGGAATATGCTGATTATCTTTTTCATGTCTTGCTATTTACCCTACTAGTTAAAAAACCGGGCCAGACTTCGTATATATATGATATTTATGACCTTATAGTCAAAAAAGCCATCCCAGTCCAAGATAAATGTGGAATTAGTTGGGGAACCACCCCACAATAAACAATTTTCTGTCCGCGTTACCTTTTTACCCCTTTCTTTACGTCTTCATTTCTGATTCGCTGCCGGGTCTGAACCCGGTTAGATAGGGGTCTGAGCCGTACCAAGTCCACACCAAGTCCACTAAACTGTGGACTTGGTGTGGACTTGGTCCCTTTCGGGTATCAATCCGGTAGCTTTCATCCCCAAATCGGGAACCCAAATGCGCTTTAGGTATTATCTACAAGGCTTATATAAAGCTTATACAAGGCTCTAATAATTGGTAAACAAGGCTTCAAAGCTACACCCGGTCTAACCGGACAGTCCTGTTTCAAAACCGGACAATGCCAAAAATGAAGTAAAAATTAATCCGCTGATTATCAACAAACACTACCGTGGTACAGAATATGGTCGAATGATGGTCTGTTTCAACCATTTAACGGCAGATTCATGTTTAAAAATTATCTTAAGACGACCCTGCGCAGCCTTTCCCGCAATACAACATACAGTTTCCTTAATTTTTTTGGACTGGCCATTGGTGTGGCTTGTGCCGGGATCATATTCCTGTGGGTAGAAGATGAGATGAAGTATGATAGCTCTTTTATAAACCGGGACCGGCTTTGCCATGTCATGACCAACCAAACCTTTGACGGCGTCACCCGAACTTTTGTAGGAACACCGGGCAGACTTGCTGCTGCACTTGAAAAAGAGTTGCCGGGAATCGAATCGGCCTGCCGGTTTGGTAACGGGAAATCCCTTTTTACAGTCGGAGACAAAGCACTCTACGAAACTGGTTACTATACCGATTCAACTGTTTTTCCCATGTTTAGTCTGGAATTCCGTGAAGGCAGTACGCGGAACGCTTTTACGGAAATAAATTCTGTGGTGATCTCAGAAAAAATGGCCGCGCAGTTTTTCGGCAGCCTGAACAATATTGTAGGCAGGGATATAAAAGTGGACAACAGGGAAACGTTTAAAATCACCGGAGTATTCAAGGATCTTCCCGCGAATTCTACTTTACAGTTCGACTGGATTTCTCCTTTTGCCGTTTTTGCAAAAACGCGGGACTGGCTGAAATACTGGGGTGCCAACGGGCCCAGGACCTATGTGCTGCTTAAACCTTCGGCAAATTTCAATTCCATAAACAAACAACTGGCCGGATTCATTCATGCAAAAGACAACAACGTAACCACGGTGCCGATTCTTTTTGCGATGGCTGACTGGCACCTGCGTGGAAATTTTGTAGGCGGAATCCAGGCAGGTGGCAAAATAGAATTTGTGCGGTTGTTTGCGATCATCGCCTGGATAATAATGGTCATAGCCTGTATAAATTTTATGAACCTGGCCACGGCCCGAAGCGGAAAAAGAGCACGTGAAGTTGGTGTGCGCAAGGTACTGGGAGCAGACCGGGGTAACCTGGTTTTCCAGTTTATCGGAGAGGCCATGCTGATGTCGGCCATTTCAGTTCTGCTCGGACTCTTGCTGATGGCCATTTTCTTACCATTTTTCAATACACTGGTTCAGAAACAAATCGGACTCGGCTTAAGCAATCCGTTGCATATTTATGCCCTGGTTTTTATCGCTTTATTCTGTGGCTTCGTAGCGGGTAGTTATCCTTCATTTTATCTTTCTTCCTTTAACCCGGTTTATGTTTTTAAAGGAATTAAAATGAAAAGCGGAAGCGCCGCCACTATTCGCAGGGCCCTGGTAATTTTTCAGTTTGCCGTATCTGTTGCACTGATCATTTGCACGATCCTTGTATACCTGCAGGTTCAACACATCAAGACCAGGGACCTGGGCTATGACAAATCCAACCTGCTGGATATGGAAATGGTGGGAAATATGCAGAAGGATTTTTCAGCCATCCGACGGGATCTTTTAAATACAGGCGTTGTTCAGAATGCGGCGACCTGCAGTTCCGAATCGCTGTATACATCCGACAACGGCTCAAACTATAGCTGGGAAGGAAAGGATCCCAATAGTACGATCCTGATTTCTTTCCGTGCGATCAGCCCGGAATATATATCTACCATGGGAATGCATTTACAGGAAGGAAGGGATTTCAGGTCCGATATTTATTCTGACAGCCTGAACGTGCTGATTACAGAATCTCTGGCCAGGATGATGGGAAAGGGTACGGCTATCGGGAAAATTGTACGTTCCGGCGACCAGCCATTTACGGTGGTAGGTGTGGTGAAAGATTATGTATATGGAGATATGTATGGCAAACCAGATCCCGTAGTTTTCTTTTCACAGCCTAACAAGGGAGCTTATTTGTACATACGGAATAAGCCAGGTGTACATCCGGAAGAAGCACTCGCAAAAATTGCAGATGTTCTTAAAAAGGATATCCCGGCCTATCCGTTTGGATATCGATTTGTTGATGAAGACTTTGACCAGATTTTCAAAAGTGAAACACTTCTCGGGGATCTCTCCGGAATATTTGCCGGCCTGGCAATTCTTATTTCCTGTCTCGGTCTATTTGGTTTGTCCGCATTTACTGCAGAACAGAGAACAAGGGAAATCGGGATTCGCAAAGTGCTTGGCGCAAATACCAGTGGAATCGTAACTATGTTATCCAGGGATTTTTTAAAGTTTGTTGTAATTGCGATCCTCATCGGGTCGCCGCTTGCCTATTTCTTTATAAACAAATGGTTGCAGGATTTTGCTTACCGGATCAATATTTCCTGGTGGGTATTTGTTGTTGCCGGTATTGCTGCGGTTCTGATTGCCTTCCTTACAGTGAGTTTTCAGGCAATCAAAGCCGCACTGACCAATCCGGTCAGGTCACTGCGTTCGGAATGACGAGTTGACATCGTTTCATGCATATATTGAAACGGGTCCCGGTGATCCTTATCTTTAGGACTGAATGAACATTACCATGAACTATAGTTATTCATTCATCGTGCGGCTGTTTACTGCAATACTAATTGTTGTAATCACAGCATCCTGCCACCGTCCCAAAGGAAATTCCGATCTGAAGGCAGCGATGCAGACCTATGACCGGCTGATCCTGGAAACCGATGCTGATTCCATTGCATTATTGTATACTGTAGACGGAGACCTGGGAAATACAGTTCATGGAAGGGATTCAATCCGGAATTTTCTCAACCGGTTTAAAGAGTATAAAGTGCTGGAACAGGTTTCCAAAATTGATTCGTTAATCATTACCGGGGATACCGGAAGGATCAGCGGCACCTTTCATCAGCGTACAATAATTCCGATACACGACACGCTGAATACCGGACTTGTACAGGATACGGTTTCAGTGAGCGGAACATTTCACTCCGTATGGATTAACATTCCGGAATATGGATGGGAAATCAGGAAATTTGAGACGATTACGGGTAAATAGATCCAATGGAAGCAAAGGTTATTCGTCTCGCCAAAATACTCTGGGATTATCATCACATGAATCACAATCCCGAAAAAGCGGATTGTATCCTGGCATTGGGAAGTCATGATCTGAGGGTAGCAGAACGTGCAGCGGACATTTATCATGAACGCTGGGCACCCCTGATCATTTTTTCCGGTGGATTGGGAAATCTCACACAGCATGTCTGGACCGAGCCGGAAGCAGATCAGTTTGCACGTGTTGCAGAACAACGCGGTGTTCCGAAAAAGGATATCCTGATCGAAAATAAATCCACTAATACGGGCGAGAATATTTTATTCACCCAACAGCTGCTTCAGGAAAAACAGATGGATCCGGAAAGTTTCATTCTTGTCCAGAAACCCTATATGGAACGAAGAAGCTACGCTACATTCAAAAGACACTGGCCGGAAAAAAAATTATGGGTTAGCTCCCCGCAATTAGCCTTTGAAGAATACATTACGGATGAAATTCCCGCTGATAAAGTCATCAATATCATGGTAGGTGATTTACAGCGGATCAAAATTTATCCGTCGAAGGGATTCCAGATATTTCAGGAAATTCCGGATGAAGTATGGTCTGCCTACGAGGAACTCATTCAACTTGGATATAACCGGCACCTGGTGTAGTCCGGATTTTAATCACCATCTACTCTTAAATGCTGCCCGGAATAATAGGCAAAATTGAATATTTAGTCTAATTTCCATAATAATGCTCCATTGTGATCACGCGGTAGAATCTCACCCCCTTCAAAACGAATTCAGATTTACTTTTTTCGCTGACTACTCATTCCAAGATCCTGAAAATTAACGGCTTTTAAAACAACCCCCAATTGCAAAATTGGTCCTCTAACCGTATAGTCAAATTATTGACGCTGATTATTGTCGGCTGTCTCACCGCTTTGGAAGTCAGTTCGCAGAATCTGACCACCGGCCGGGTAACGGGAACTGACGGATTGCCCATACGGGGAGTAAGCGTAATCATAAAAGGGAAATCGACGGGTGCTGAAACGGATTCCAGTGGACACTTCACCATTCATGCACTGGCCGGCGAATTCCTCATCTTTTCTTCTGTCGCGCATGAAACAAAAGAGGGGCGGATACCAGAAAATCATGAAATCAACATTATCCTTCCTGACGTTATAAATAACCTGAATGAAGTGATCGTGTCAGGTTATGTTGCCGAAAAGGTCAAAAATATTATCGGCTCGGTTTCCATTGTTAAACCCAAAGAACTTACGGCGGTACCGGCCGGCCAGGTAGAGCCGATGTTACAGGGACGAGTGGCCGGGATGAATGTGATTACACAGGCAACGCCTGGTGCGCAAACTTTGATCAGCATTCATGGATATGGCAATCTTGGCGACGTGGCGCCCCTTTATATTATCGATGGAATACCCGGAAATATCAATGACCTGAATCCGGATGATATCCAATCCCTCATCGTTCTGAAAGATGCCGGTTCGGCAGCGATATATGGTGTTCGGGGTGCAAATGGAGTTATCGAAATCACTACCCGCAAGGGGCGGTCGGGAAATACCAGTATCAGTTTTGAAAACTATCTGGGGTACCAGGTGCCGTTGAGCAAGGGATATGATATTCTGAATCCCTGGGAAATGGCCTGGGCTACCTGGGCTGCCCTCAAAAATTCACATCAACCACTGAATGATCCCCAATATGGATCCGGTCCGATGCCTGTTTTACCGGATTATCTTCTGGCAGGTAATCAGACTGGCCTTTTCGAAGGAGATCCGGCCACGGATGAAAGTTTGTATAAGTTGAATCCGGATGCGGGCGAGGTATATCAGATCGTTAAAGCCAATAGGGCGGGTACCGATAACTTTCATACCATTTATTCCCCGGCGTTTTCCCAGAACTATACACTTACGGCGTCGGGCGGAAATGATAAAAACAGGTATTTGTTTTCTGCCGGATACCTGAATCAGCAGGGAACCCTGCTTAATACCTATCTGAAAAGGTTTACGGTAAGAGTGAACACAGAATTTAATCTGTTGAATAACATGCGCATTGGTGAAAACCTGCAATTGTCTTCTAAAGAAATACCGGACTACAATGGCACTGGTAATCCCGGCCCATTTTCGCCGTCGGCCACTACCCTGGCAAGTCCTATTCTACCCTTATATGATATTAAGGGAAATAACTATCCCGGACCTAATGGTGTCGGCTATCCTTTACCGCTGGATCAGTATAAAAACACAAAACTGGGCCGGCAGAACAATTGGATCCTCCTGGGGAACGCTTACCTCGAATTGGACTTCCTGAAATACTTTACGTTTAAAACAAATTTTGGTGGCACGTTTAACTACGAGTACTATTATTTATATCAGCCTATCATTGCCCTATATCGACCTGATATCCCGAACAGTCTTACAGAAGGTTCAGGTTATGACCGTAAATGGAGCTGGCAGAATACGATTTTGTTTAATAAAATTATTCATGAAGAACATGCCATAAAGTTTCTGGCCGGAACAGAGTATATCAGCTCTTACGGTCGAAGTTTATCCGCGAGCCGGATAAATTTTTTTAGCGATGATCCGGTGTACAGTTATCTCTCCAATGGAAGTCTGCTCGGACAGAATAATAGCAGCCAGGCATTCAATTCTTCACTATATTCTCTATTTGCCAGGTTGGACTATGCGTTCAGGGATAAATACCTGGTTATGGCGACCCTGAGGAGAGACGGATCCTCCGTTTTTAGCGCTGAGAACCGCTATACTTTTTTTCCCTCTTTCAGTGCGGGATGGAGGATCAGTAAAGAAATGTTTGCTGAAAATTTGTCCTGGCTGAATGACCTGAAATTAAGGGCCAGCTGGGGTAAACTCGGATTCGACGGAAACACACCCCTGCTAAACCAATTTACGCTATACAACGGGGATGGCCTTTCATCTTTTTATGATATCCGCGGAACAAGTAATGTAGCCGTACAAGGTTTCAGACAGACAAATATGGGAAATCCGAAAACCGGATGGCAGACCGATATTCAAACAAATATCGGTCTGGACGGAATTCTATGGAATGGCAGTTTATCTTTTTCCGCTGATTGGTATATTAAAAAATCCACCGGACTGCTCTTCCCTTTGTCTCTTCCTTATGTGCTGGGTGGTGCCACAGCTCCATATGTTAATGTGGGAGATATCCAAAATCAGGGCATAGACTTGTTACTGGAATCAAAAGGAAACATGGGAAGAGATTGGAAATATGATGTTACGGTTACATTTACCACCTATAAAAATAAAATCGTAAAACTGAATGACAATCAGGACTATTTTGGACAATATATCTGGCGCAACCAGGTGGGTCATCCGGTCAGTGCGTTTTATGGGTATAAAATTATTGGCTTTTTCGAAGATCAGCATGATGTTGAAGCCTCACCGAAACAAAACAGTGCTGCACCAGGGAGGTTTAAATACCAGGATACCGATCATGATCAGGTCATCACTGACAATGACCGGACTTTTATAGGTAACCCGAATCCAAAATTTTCCCTTGGCCTGAATATCGGGTTTAGTTATATGAACTTTGATTTTTCAACCTTTTTTTACGGAATATTTGGAAATGATGTTTTGAACTACATTCGGACTGAAACTGATTTTTTTCCAGGGGTGCAGGCAAAAAGCAAGATCCTCTTATATGATTCCTGGACGCCCAATAATCATAGTGCCAAGGTTTCCATAAATGAAAACGTTGTCAATTTCAGTAATAAAGGGGTGCCAAATTCTTACGGCATTGAAGATGGATCGTACCTGAAAAACAAATCTATGATCCTTGGATATACATTTAACCGGAATATGATTCAGAAAATCAGGATGAAACAATTAAGATTTTATATGCAGGTTACCAATCTGTTTACCATAACAAAATATTCGGGGCTTGATCCGGAATCGGTTGGAGCCAATCCTTCTTTCTTTGGAGTGGACGGCGGTAATTATCCGAATAATCAGAAACAATGGCTGGTCGGTCTAAATATAGGTTTTTAGATCTCAACATTATTTTTATGAAATCTAATAGAATTTTTCTCCTTACTTCCCTGGTCATCGCACTAATGATATCCTGCAGTAAGGATCTGCTGGATCAACGGCCATTGGGTCAATTGGATGAATCTGCGATAAAAAACAAAACGGGAGTGGAAAAACTCCTGATCGGTGCATATTCCTTATTGGATGGTGTTGGTTCCCCAAACACAGCGCAATTATATGAATCTGCCGGCTCGAACTGGCTATATGGATCTGTCTGCGGTACAGAAGCCCATCCTGGTAGTAATTCAGCTGACCAGCCACTCATGTTTGAAATTGAAAAATTTGCGACGACAGCATCTAATGAATTTATGGGCAGTAAATGGTCTACGGTCTATGATGGTGTCCAACGATGCAATGATGTTATCCGGATCATGCGACAGGTTCCTGAACTGACGGATGCCGATACGGTGGAATACAGGGCGGAAGCCTTCTTCCTCCGGGCTCACTATCATTTTGAAGCGAAGAAAATGTGGAACCGGGTGCCTTTCATTGATGAATATATCACATACGCCAACGGCAATTATAAAGTAAGCAATGATTTGGATATCTGGCCGCATATTGAAGAGGACCTCAAATATGCAGTAGAACATCTGCCGGATAATCAGGAAGATATCGGAAGAGCCAATCATTATACCGCCCTGACCCTGCTGGCAAAGGCATACCTGTTCCAGCATAAATATGATTCAGCAAAATCCGTATTGGATTTAATTATCAATAGTGGAAAATACAACCTGGGAAAATTCGAGGATAATTTTAATGCTGCAACCAAAAACGGCTCCGAATCTGTATTTGCTGCACAGTCTTCTGTAAACGATGGTACGCAAGGATCCAATGGAAATCTGGGAGATATATTGAATTACCCCTATAATAACGGACCGATAGGTTGCTGTGGATTCTTCCAACCCTCACAATACCTGGTGAATCATTTTAAAACTGATCCCGTAACCGGTTTGCCAGATCTGGATAATTTTAGCCAGTCAGATGTCAGGAATGATTACGGTTTACTTTCTTCAGATCCATTTAAACCGGAAACCAAAACACTTGATCCCAGGTTAGACTGGACTGTCGGACGTCGTGGGCTACCTTATCTCGACTGGGGTGTTAATCCTGGCGCTGACTGGGTCAGGGATCAACTCAGTTGCGGCCCTTATGTATCCATCAAAAACGTGTACTTTAAATCCCAGGCAAAAACTTTCAGTGATATAAATTTTTGGTCTTTCGGATCCAATGCGATCAATATCAACCTCATCCGTTATGGCGAGGTATTGTTATGGGCTGCTGAAGCAGAGGTGATGAGTACAAATGGAAGCCTGGTAAAAGCACAGGCGTATGTAAATCAGATAAGGAGCCGGGCCGCTGATCCCAGTGGCTGGGTTTATAAATATAAGGATGATCAGCATCCTGAACTGGGATATTCGGATACGCCTGCGGCTACTTACTTTATTAAAACTTATCCGGGCGTCTGGACCGATCCTGTATTTGCAATGAAAGCCATACGCTATGAAAACATGCTTGAACTCGCCATGGAGGGTCATCGTTTCTTCGATCTGGTTCGATGGGGAATTGCAGAAAAGGAAATAAATTTTTATATATCAAAAGAAAAAAATATTTCCAGTAATCTGATCGACGCGAGTTTTGATTCCGCAAAAGATAATTATTTCCCTATCCCCCAAAGTGAAATAGACAGAACAGATCATCATATCACACAAAACCCAAAATATTAATTAGGTTTAATTAAAAATTACAGGAGCAGGAATAGTTAAAAATACCTTGTTTCTCTTAAGAGAATGAACAGAACGGCAAGTAATATACTATTTATCATACTTTCCATTCAGGTTTTTAGTATGGAAGGATTTAGTCAGACTGGAAAAATCGACAGCCTGAAAGACATTCTGCCCTCACTGCAGGGAAAACCCAGGGCTGATCTGCTGCTCACCATCAGCAATAAATACAAAAATTCAAATCGAGATTCCCTGACCCGTTATGCAAAGGAGGGCAAGGCTCTCGCTGTACAATTGAAATATGCCCGCGGTGAGGCAGAATCAGACAGGCTGCTGGCCTGGGCAGAGCATGATCCCAAACAGGCATTGGAATATTATAATAACGCCTTATTCCGTTTCCGATCGATAAACGATCTGCACGGAATGGCCGATGTGTATAATAACCTGGGATTCTTCTGGGATTCCAAAAGTGATTCCCTTGCGTTATTTAATTATGATTCTTCGCTGATCCTATACAGGCAGATTAATTTTAAAGACGGGGAAAGTGCTGTTCTCAATTATATCGGTATAGTCTATCAGCGTTTGGGAAACTTTCAGAAGGCGATAGATTTTACGCTAAAGGGACTTGAAGTACGGAAATTAACTAACGATCATCCCGGCGTGGTCTGGTCCTATATCAACGCAGGTAATATTTACCTGGCCGGAGTCCAGTATGAAAGCGCATTGCAATTGTATCTGCAAAGTATTAGTTATGCCCGGGAGCATGGCTTGCAACCATACGAAACGGCCTTAACCCAAATAGGAAGAACCTATCTCCTGTTAAAACAATATGGGAATGCAGAAACCTATTTGTTACGTCCCGCAACCCAGGGATACGATCCTTCGCAGGACCATCTTTTTCTGGGTCAGTTATACAGCGAAACCGGAAAAACAGATAGTGCGTTTATTGAGTACAGGAAAAGCCTGGAAAATTCCCGGAAGGAAAATAACCGGGAAGAACAAGCGGAATCACTGATTGGGCTGAGTAAATTATTTCTGAAGAGAAATGATGGAATGCTTGCAATGGAATACGCCAGACAGGCTTTTGCCGTTGGAGATTCCATAAAAAATAAACAGTATGCAGCGACCGCAGCTTTGTTGCTCGCGCCACTCTATGAAAAGGCGGGTAATTTTAAATACTCCCTGAAATTGTATAAACTTGCGCATGCCGTTCTCGATTCCATTTCAAATGAAACCAATGAAAATTACCAGCACAAACTGGCTGCCTTTGAATCGAAGAGCCAGATAGAAGCCGGTCAGGCGCATGTGCGACTTTTATCTGCTGAAAAAGATTTGCAGGAACAAAAACTGAATTCGGAAAAGCTTTACAAGGAACTGGTGCTGATCGGATGCGGGATCATCTTACTTATTTCCTTTATCACCATCCGAAACATCAACCGGAAAAGGGTAAAAATACAGTCTCAGAAAGATGAGCTTCAGGCCACACAGGCTCAACTGATTCAGCGGGAGAAAATGGCTTCCCTGGGTGAACTGACTGCAGGCATTGCGCACGAGATTCAGAATCCACTGAATTTTGTGAATAATTTTTCTGCCGTGAATATAGAACTCATCGAAGAATTAAAAGAAGAACATAAAAAGGAATCGCGCGATATCCGGTATGAAAATGAAATGCTGAACGATATTCTGAGTAATGAACAAAAAATTAACCATCATGGTAAACGGGCGGATTCGATCGTAAAAGGAATGCTTCAGCATTCCAGAACCAGTTCCGGTCAGAAAGAACCCGCCAATATCAATTCTCTGGTCGACGAATATATGCGACTGAGTTATCATGGTCTTCGCGCTAAAGACAAATCATTTAATGCAACCTTGATCACCAACTTTGATGAAAGCGCTGTCCTGGTCAATATTGTACCACAGGATATTGGCAGGGTGCTGTTGAATTTATTTAATAATTCATTTTATTCGGTCAACGAAAAACAGAAATTTAAAACAACCGGTTATGAACCCACTTTGTGGATATCTACAAAACGACTGGCTAAAAAGATAGAGATCAGGATCCGGGATAATGGATTGGGCATTCCGCAAAAAATTCAGGATAAGATATTACAGCCATTTTTCACAACTAAGCCGGCAGGTGAGGGTACCGGCCTGGGATTGTCGATTAGTTATGAAATAATCACAAAAGGGCATGCAGGAGAACTAAAAATGGAGTCCGTTGAAGGGGAATTTGCAGAGTGTACTATTATATTGCCCGTAAACAATTGAAACCTCAGCGGCTCGAAACATCCACTTATGTTTTCACCTTTTCCTTTACTTCCTTGGGGGTTGGATTTCCCTGTCCTGTTTTGATTAGGTTCTTTAAGCTGTTTTGCAGATAACCTGTCCATGCATTGGAGCAGGCATCAAAACATTCGCCAGCAGGGACCAGGCCCTCGTGGGTAAATTGGATTATCGTTTTGTCGCCCTGTTCAGTCAAATCAAAAATGATTTTTGTGTTTGTCCATTCTTGTTTATCAACAATGAAATTGAGTCTGCTGTCCGTTACCAGCCATACGACTTTTTTATCCGGAACAACCTCAATTAGTTTTTGTGTTGACAAGTGGACTTCCCCGAATTGAACTGTAAACTCATCATTCAGTTTTTCTGAACGGCCCTTTAGATTTTCTGTCCACCATTTTGTAACCTGGTTGATACTGTTGAATGCTTTGTGGGCAGAAGCAGTCACGGTGATACTTGTATTGAAATCCTTTTTTTCCATATTAATTTACTTTAGTTGACTGAAGCTCTTTTTCGTGTTCTGTTTGGGGTTTGTCCTTGCCATTCGGCAGACCCTTGCCTGTGGTAATCAGTTTATATAAACTTTGCTGTATGTATTGGGTCCAGGCATTTTTGCAGATGTCAAAACATTCATAGGCAGGAACCAGGCCTTCATGGGTAAACCGGAGTTCGGTTTTATCACGCTGTTTGGTTATTTCAAAAATAACTTTTGTACCCTTCCATTCATTTTCATCCTTAATAAAATTAAAATAGTTATCCAGCACCAGCCAAACCACTTTACGATCAGGAATAACTTCTGAGAGCCTGATCTTGCAGCGATGTACATCTTCAAAATGGTAATCGAATTCATCATTGAGTTTGCTGGTACCGCCTTCAATTTCTTCTGACCACCATCCGCGTACATTATTGATGGCGGTAAACACTTCATGAGGCCCCTGGTCTACGAGCAGGGTGGTAGAAAAATCTGTAGTTGTCATTTGATGTAGATTTTAGAATTCAATAGAAAATTGTTTGTCCTGCTATTTCCTGAGGTAAAGGTATTGTCTTAATAAGAAAGGTGACGGGTGTGAAATAGACAATCTGTCGGGTTGATTTGGACAGTATTTACCTATAACTTTGATCAAAAGTTCGTTTTTGAAACAAGTAACCATTGTTGTGCCCAAAGGCAATATTAACCTCAGCAGTATCACAGGAACATTCGAAATCCTTTCCCGTGCAAATGAGTATTGGCGAAAGATGGGAAATAAACCCATGATGGAAATCCGGATAGCGGGCCTGATGACAGAATTGAAATGGGGTATCGGCTTTTTTTCGGTGCATCCGGCAGATATCCGGGAAATAGTAAAAACCGACCTGGTAATCATCCCTTCTGTTTCATATGACTATTATGAGGTCATTAAAGAGAATGAAGAGCTGATTGACTGGATACGGGAGCAATATAAAAACGGGGCCGAAATTGCGAGCATTTGCACAGGCGCATTTTTACTGGCAGCCACCGGACTACTGGATGGAAAGACCTGCTCCACACACTGGAATGCAGCAGCCGATTTCAGGAAACTGTTTCCAAATATTACACTTCAGACCGATAAACTGATTGTGGCTGAACCGGGCATTTATACTAACGGTGGAGCCTATTCGTTTTTGAACCTCGTTCTTTTCCTGGTGGAAAAATATTTTGACAGGGAGACTGCGATTAGGTGTTCCAAGGTTTTTCAGATTGATATGGACAGGTCTTCCCAGTCTCCCTTTTTTATATTTCAGGCACAGAAAAACCATGGGGATAACCTGGTAAGTAAAGCGCAGTCCTTTATTGAGGGAAATCTTACCGGGAAAATATCTTTCGAAGAACTGTCCTCAAAACTTGCAGTCAGCAGACGGAATTTTGACAGGCGATTTATCAAAGCGACGGGCAATACACCGGTGGAATATTTGCATCGTGTAAAAGTAGAAGTAGCCAAAAGAACATTGGAAAAGGGCAGGAGAAGTATTTTTGAAGTGATGAATGAAGTAGGATATTCAGATGAAAAAGCGTTCCGGGAGGTCTTTAAAAAAATAACAGGTCTGTCTCCCCTGGATTATAAAGAGAAGTTTAGTAAAAAAATCTAGTCACAGAAAAATCAGGGCCAGTGCTGGTAGAAGATCACTGACCCTGATCATAGGTGTCTATTTTTTTACCAGGTATCCGAACAGGCCCTGGGTTTCATCCATCGGTCCGGATGTAAAATAAAGACGCAGGGGATCAATGGAAGTTGCCGTTGTGGGAGCAAAACCAATAGCCCAAAGTCCTTCTATTTCAATTTTCTTATTATGGTTTTGTAACTGACCCTGGAAATGTCCGTCCAGGGTGAACACATTGATCATGCCGTCTCCGAAATTGCCGATCAGGATAACCGGTTGCTGGTCCCGGTCATGTTGATTATTGCCTTTGCCCATTCCATTGTTATTCTTATTTCCATTGTTATCAGACATGTCATTATCATCCAGAAAATTAGCGGGGGTTATTGTTGCACCCCAAGGAGAATTCAGGGTGCCTCCGGTCGTAAATCTTTTTACAAAACTGCCATCGGGTTTGAAGACATCCACCAGTCCCAACCCCACCTGGTGTATTTCAGATCCGTCCGCGCCAACTTTTGCATACATCACGAAAAGTAAGGAGCCAAGGCCCGGAATATCAATGGCCTGAATGTTAAATGGAGAATAACTTGCTGGCAGACCGGGATCGTTGAACGGCATATTAACCTTGGTGAATGTGGTATCCCATACTTCAATATTTCCGGTTTTGAAATCAGCCGCGTAAAGAAAATGCGATCCGTTCCAGGTAGTCAGTGCCAGTCCAAAATATGATGCCCAGGCCGAATTATCAGCGATCCGCAGTGCGTTATTTCCTGCAGGACCATTCCAGCCGGATAAAACGCCATCATCACCAACAAAAAGAAATGCTGCAGGCTGACCATTGGCAAGTTTAAATCCTGCGCCTCCGGCGAAAACGATACCTGTTGGGGTACCTCCGGTGGGATCCGTAGGTGACGGAATATTTATACCGGGACGCAGCATGACTCCCTCACCTGAGTACAACTCGCTGACATGACCAGTCTGGGCATTTACCCAGGCAATACCAGAAGGGGCCCAGGCAAGACCCCAGGCATTTAGCAGGGTAGGGTCGGTTAACACTGGCGACCAGGCCCCGATGCTGGATACCAGGTTTACCTGCTGAAAATCCCGCAGGTCGTCTTTGTCAATGTTTATTTTTTTACAGCTTACCGTAAGTCCAAGCACGAAAACGAGTGGTAAAATAAACCTCGTAAGGTTTAACCCTGATTTGGAATGAGTGAGATTGTTCATAACGTGCAAGTTTAAATGAAGGTGTTAATGAATAAATAGACTTTCCTTTTTTTGAAGACCGGTAACAGGGTATGGAAAAAATAATGAGGTATCCGCCTGAGAAAAAGGGATTTTGTCAGTTGTTCTGCAGCTTGGATTCAGGTGGGCGACATCCAGTGTAAACGAGTGTTTGGAAATCGGGGTTGCGTTTTGGGCAGGGGGGAAACAGATTTGTAATCATGTACTGATCACACGTTTCGCGAGGGATAAGAAATGTTGCAGCTTTCTTCCATATCTGTTTAAACCGAACTCTTTCAGGGAATCGTTGATATTGTCTGAAAAATGGCCGGGCATCTTCACCCTCAGTCATGAGCAATGTGATGAGCGTAAAAATGAGAAATCGTTCTTTTTATTTAATTTTTTTAAAATCAAGGTCCTGGAAATCATAACTGAAATCCGTTTCAGGTGAAATCGGTTTCATGGTAAAACCGGTAGGTTTTCCGTGTTCATTCAGGTTGAAGATCATGAATGCATTCGCATCCATGCTGTGGATATCCCATTTCACAACCATTGTATTTGCATTATAAGGCATTACCTCACCGCTAAGCTTCCGTGATCTTTTGGTTTTGAAACGTACAACGCCGTTTATTTTGCTGATCACGACATCTCCCAGCCAATTGTCGTGATACACACCACCAAAAACGACAGTGTCGATAACAACTCCCTGTTTTTGCTGGTCGCTTACCTGTTTCCAGACAGCGTCGGTGATTTTTTGGGATTCGTCATGAAAACTATTTGACTTTCCGGAATACATGAGTAACAGGTCCCGGCGGGGTAACCCTAAATAGCTGTCTAAAATCTCATTGGTGATGGTATGCATCGCTCCACCCGATTGCTGGTTGGTGAAGACAAGGATGCCCAGTTTCAGTTCCGGTACCATCGTTAGTTCGGTTACGGTTCCGTCAAGACCTCCGGTATGGTTAACCTCCAGATAGCCTTTAACATCTTGTAAAAAAAAGCCCAGTCCATATGCTGAAAAGTGGGTGTTATATAAATCCGCGCCTGTGGGAATAATGGTTTGCGGACTCCACATTTGGCGATGCATGGAAGAACTGAACAACTGTTTATTCAGCCCCTCACCATATTTGCCATCGTTCATCTGCATTATGATCCACTTGCTCATGTCGGCTACGCTGGAATTAATACCTCCTGCCGCATCCGTGGTTTCATCCACATACCGGCTGATCACCTGTACTTTCCCATCTACCGGCGCATGGGCATCAATAACATTTTCCTTGTTTTTCAACCTCGGGTAAGATGCTGCGCTGTTATTCATCTGCAGGGGCTGCATAATTTTCGTCTCAATAAAATCTTCCCAGCTCATGCCGGAAACCCGGGCAACAATTTCACCGGCAACAATATACATCTGGTTGTCGTAGTCATACTTCGAGCGGAAAGAGGATACCGGCTTTAAATAACGAAGATTATGGATAATATCTTTTACCTGGAAGTCGCTTGAATCGGGAAAGATCATCAGGTCTCCGGAACCGAGACCCAGCCCGCTCCGGTGTGTGAGCAAATCACGAATGGTAAATTCAGCACTAACGTACGGATCATACATTTTAAATTCCGGGATGTAGTCAGTTACCTTATCATCCAGTCTGAGTTTGCCTTCATCGGATAACATCGCAAGAGCAGCCACAGTAAAAGCTTTACTGTTGGAGGCAATCCCAAAACGCGTATTCTCATCCACTTTTTTACCCGTATTCAAAGACGCTACGCCATAACCCTTTGCAAAAACAAGTTTTCCGTCTTTGACAACGGCCACGGCGATACCGGGTACATCAAAGGTCTTTAAAGTCGCCTGCACCAGGGAATCGATCTGGGGCTGAGCCAGCACCTGACCATGAGCCGTAGTAATATAGCAAAGGAATACAATAAGCAGGGCGAAGGCTGATTTCATTTTAGACATCGGGAAGAAGGATGATGTGATTTATAAATTTATTAATTCTTTCCTGAGATTTTATTTCCCGTCTGCCAGGATTTAATGTGATCAGCAGTTTCGATCATGGTGGCGATCATGATATTTTTTTCGTTTTGTTTCAGGTATTGAAGAAATTGCCGGTGCGCAGGCAGGGATACATTTAAAGAATTTCCACCACCGACACCGTGAAACAGAATGACCAGCAGGGAATGAGTTTCCATCGCTTTTCTTACCCAGGCAATTAACTGCTCCCCGTTTTCTCCATTCACCAGGTAACAGTCTACCTGGTACAGATCAATATCTTTGATCTGGTGCATCTGGTTGTTAACTACCCGGGCAGCGACAAAATCGTTTTTCATCGCCATGATAAAAGAAGAGTCGCCTATTTTCATGTCCCCGCAGGTAAACGCAAAAGTTCTTCTCGTTTTGCCGTCCAGGGATTGGAGAAATAAATTGGTCATCCGGGTTTCGTCTACCATTCGCTGAACGGTATAAGATCTCAGATCGTATTCCGGTTTCACCCATTCCCTGCCGGGTCCTCCCATACAGGGATGGTATAAGGTATGATTTCCCAGTTCATATCCTTTAGCCGGAAGTTTCTTCCATTCCTTCATCCGCTTCTCCATGGAACTGGAAAAAGCGGTGATATAAAAAGTCGCTTTCAGACCCAGGGAATCCAGCAGGGGAACGGCATTATCCAAATGTTGGTCAATAGCATCATCATAGGTCAATACAACCGCGCAGGACTTTCCCTGCCAGGGTTGAATAGACTGCGTATAAGAACTCAAAAAACAAAACAGATAAAATGCCAGGGCGAATATTTTTTTCATTAATGCGATTCTTTAGATGCTGAAGATTTGAAGGAAAAAATTAATGGCAGCCACATCGGCGAATGGTTTTACTAAATGGTTTATCCGAAGACCTTTTTCATATTGGAACAAAATAAATCAAAATAACTATGATTAATGGCTTTGCGGTTTGATGATCTGATACTGTCCGCTCAGGTGCATCAGGCTGAACAAATATAACAAGCCGTCATAATACGGATCAAAATATCCGTCGTCATAAGGCTGAAGCTTTGCATTCCACAGCGCATTTACGAAATCATAATTTTTATCATGCGGAATCATCAGGGTGGCGGAAGCAGAAGTTGCAAGAAGTCCCAGGGAGTGCCTGAGCTTCTTTACATTTCCGGCAGGAAGTATAAACTCGGGCCTCGATCCATCCAGGTTGAACTGGTCTTCAAAAGAATCGATTCCCCTGGAACGCAGAAATTGCTGAAAGCGGATAGCATAATCCTGTTGCCAGGCACTGTCCTTTCCATACCAGACATAGTCCATCGTGATATTCATGGGAACCCGCCAGGAATCGAAGCGGAAGGCAACCGCCGCGATCATCATGCCATAGGATAGCCCTTCTGTACGTGGCTCATGGTTTTTGATATCAGATACGTAGGCCATCGAATCACCCACTTCAAAATATACCCTGGTTGGTCCTTCAAAAAGGTCATAATACGCTTTGCTGAGTTTTTTGTCGATCTGCGGCCGGGGGTATCCGGCTTCCAGAAAAAGATTTCGGTATACACCTGTATAAAAAGCGGCATTTCCATTTGCTTTTATCTGTGCAAGAGCACCGATAGAAACAGATAATAGTACAGCTGCCATGATAAGGCGGTGTATCGACCGATTGTTTAAAACGACCATTCGTCGGATTTTAGTAATTGATGAATAACAGGGTAATCCGGCACTGTCATCAGGAACAGGCAGGATATTTTAGAAAAAATCAGGGTGTAAAAGCAGGGCTATCCCAGGCTTACGCCCGGATATTCGCCCATATGAATAGAAGAAAAAATAAAAAAAGAAGCAATACTATGCAAAGAATGACCGACAAAACAAAAATACGAATCGCCATCGGTTATTCCATGGCCATATAAATTCTATTGCCAATGCCTATTTATTAATTTTTTTGAAAACAATTTGTTCGGCCTGCTTTTTTACGACATAGGCGTAGAAATCCCGGAGGGTGTTGTAATCTTCCGGCGCAAAGGTTGCTTTTTTGATATTTAGTACATTTTTAAACTGAATAGTATTTTCATTTTTCTGAATCAGGTATTCAAAAATTCCGTCTGTCTCATTGAGTTTAATTCTTACGGATTTGGGAAGTTCTTCCACCTCGTAACCTTCCGGAATTTCCATGTTGAGAACAAATACATCATCGAAAACATAAGGGAGTTCCACAGGATAATTTCTATCCGCACTGATGAAGGGGTTTTTTTCGAGCCCGGCGTTCATCATTGGATTAAAATAATAGTGTTCACCATAAGCACTTATCTGTAATTTGAAATGCAGGGTAAGGGAACGTTCAAGGTCTTCCGGGTTTGAAATCAGGAAACTGTCAATCTTTTCAGGAAAGGATTTATTTTTTGAATATGATTTTGAAAAATCATTCTGACTATTATTATCCAGAATATTCTGGCGTATTTCAGCGCTTTTATAATATCCCGGACGCTCAGTCCAGTCTGCGTTTAGAAATTTATTTGAAGGGTCTTTCTCGATTACCACGGAAATACTGGAAGACTCCCGAACAGAATCCGGATTTAAATACACTGCGTAAGGATTTTTGTCAATAACCCTTGCCTGACCATTATAACAATATAATGGTAGTTTTCCGAATCCAAGGGTGTGGTCTGTAGCATCCAGGTAATACGCTTTTCCTGCAATCTCCACCCTGCAAATGGCATAATTGAAATTGTCCATTACCGGATATTCTTCATTCGTAAATCCAGATGCCCGGGTTGCCAGTATCACACCTTGTGCGTGCAGTTTTTGAGTATTTAATATGGATGCCAGCAGGAGGTTAATTTCAGCTGAATTCCCGCGGCCTGATTTGTATATATCTGCAAGGGAAGCATTTTCAGTAATCCAGCGGCTTTGGGATTCCATTTTCATATGATCCCTGACAAGGGCATATAACTTATGGGCTTTTTCCAGATCAGGGTCGGTTGGCTGAACAACCGTTTTCGCTAACTTGAACATCCAGGGACTTGGATCTTCCACAGTCATTCCAAAATCCGGTGCTGTTAAATACCGGTCACTCACCCATTGCCAGTCATTGATAACCCGCTCAGATTCTCCCGGTTTGATCGGCCGGAGAGACAGTTGAAATTTAATACAACCGATATAGTTATCAATCGTGGACGTAAAGGGTTCTATTTTCATCGGTGGAATATTTTCGAAATTCCAGCTCAGGGTATAAAACGTGATATTTTCATATTCGTATTTCCAGGAATAAATATTTTTGACCAGGGAATCTTTGTGTTTTACCGTCAGGTATTTAGTATTCTGGAGAGTAGTGGAGTAGTTCCAGTTGTTGGGTATTGTTGCAGAATAGGAACTATGAAGCACCGGGATTTGTCGCTGAAAATACCAGTCACGCAGATTTCCGGACCCGCTGTTCACCGTATATTCTACCTCTAAAATCGATCCTGTCTTTACATTGGGAAATGCGATTTTTAATTTACGAACCTCGTCTTTCGGATTTTCATCAAACATTTCTTTCTCTGTTAGTCCTGTTTTCACGATTTCACCATTTTCCAGATTATAGGTAGAAACATGAAGTGACTTCAATTTTTTACCTTCCACTTCTTTATTATAGTAAACAGAATCTTTCGCCAGACTGATACCGTTTTTATTTAAAATAAGGAGCCTTTTGAAATAGTGAAATTTGGTGAAAAAGCCGGTTTGGGGGGTGGCATCCAATACCGTTTCACCGTATTCCTGCAAAATAACAGCTTCCGTTTCAGGAGTTAGTAGCGGTGATACAGGAGAGAAATCCGTTTTTTTTAACGGTTCGATGGTAAAAGGACTTGTTTGCGCTTTAATTTGTCCGGAAAAAAAACCTGCCAGCATCAGGCTAAATAGGAGATAAAGATTTTTGATAAAAATGGTTTGTTCCAGGGTTAGAGAATGCCCCAATATAGAAATAAGTTTAATGATCACCAAGAACGGAGTTCATTGTAAACGGATCAATGGAATCCGGAAAAAAACCTGCCAGATTCCATATTAACATATTTTTTGAAACTGAAACCTTCGATGGTACGTTTTTACCAGTTATGCGTATCAATTCAAAAATTACCGTTGTCATGCTCTCGGCCTTTATCCTGTTTGCCGGAGCATGTAAGAAAACGGACCAGCCTGTAAAAATGGGCCAGATTCCAGACCCGGTGTGCGAACCCATTCACCTGAGTTCCGTACCCATTGCTGAAACCTATATCGTGATGTTACGCAATGCGGGAAATCAAACTGGCAATGTGCAGACCCTGGGTAGATCCACAACAGCGATAAATGCCATTTTACTACGTTATGCGATTCCCCAAAACCAGCAGGTCGCCACATTAACCAGTATACATGCGGGATTTGT
The DNA here is from genome assembly GCA_963766585.1 of uncultured Bacteroidota bacterium. Classification (GTDB taxonomy): domain Bacteria; phylum Bacteroidota; class Bacteroidia; order Chitinophagales; family Chitinophagaceae; genus Puia. The sequence goes on along the minus strand of CAVYAV010000003.1, from coordinate 878,343 downwards.
TGCCCGTCTTACACAAAACCAGGCCCTGGCCCTGAAGCAGGACGAAGATGTGGAACTCGTGGAACAGGATCGTGTGATTGCGCTGGACAAAGGATGCTTTGAACTGGTGTCACCGAATACCGTACAGTGGAACGTGAGACAAACAGGTGTTGGCGACGGAACCGGAAAGCGGGTCTGGATCATTGATACCGGCGTAGATACCGGCCATCCGGATCTTAACGTGGATACCATTCTGAGCAAATGTTTTGTAGGGAATGAAACTTCCGTGGAGGATAATAACGGGCATGGCACACATGTCGCAGGAATAATTGGTGCTTTAAATAATTCCTTCGGTGTGGTAGGAGTTGCTTCCGGTGCCCGCATCATAGCGCTTAAGGCGTTAAACAATGATGGGGAAGGAAGCACCAGCCAGTTGATCCGCGCGCTGAATTATGTTGGGGAAAATGCAGCACCCGGAGAAGTTGTCAATATGAGCCTCGGCAGTGATACGATTTCTCCCTCTCTTGACAATGCCGTTCGTACACTGGCCGACCAGGGAATTTTATTTGCCATCGCTGCCGGGAATCAATCTGAAAAAGCAAATCTCTCTTCACCGGGCAGGGTTAATCATCCCAATGTATTTACCGTTTCGGCCGTCGACAGTCTCGGAAGATTTGCCTCTTTTTCCAACTACGGTAATGATGTGGTGGATTATGCCGCTCCCGGTGTTCATATCATTTCAACTTTTAGTAATGGCCGGTATGCCATACTCAGCGGCACTTCGATGGCTGCACCACACGTCGCCGGCATATTGGTTGTAAAGGGGAAAAACATCAGGACCCGCGGTGTAGCCCAGGACGATCCGGATGGCGTGCCGGATAGTATCGCGTCTTTTTGACAATTATGAATTGTCAGGCCTACTGTTGCACTACCAGTTTACCTTTCATCGTAGGGTGGATTGAACAATAGTTTGCTGCATCTATCTAAAGGGAATATGAATTTAAACCTGAACACATCAGAAATTCATGACCTGACGGAATACCTCAAATCATTTTGAGGATTCATTTTTGTTTCATGCTGTGATAAACCTTTTCCCGCATCGCGCCGAAGAAACTGGCTCTTTCCTTTTCCCCGGAACTACTCATCAGGGAAGATTTCCGCATCATTTTCTGCGCATACTGATAGATATATTCCGTAAAAACAGGATCCCTTGTCATGATAATATTCAGCATGGAATGATTCAGGTATGCGATTTTCGTGTCGTCAAGGACAACCAGGTTGCAATTTTCACCGAGAACAAATTCATTGACAAAAAACCGGTAAGGAGCAGAGGAAGGACCAGGCTTGTCTCCCGGTGCAAATTTGTATCCGGCCTCAGCCTGTTTTTCTATATGAGAAATTACGTTCAGCAGACTTTCAAAAACATGGTTGGCTTGATCCGCACTTAAGAACCTGTTCTGGCGGTAGTAGTCTATTTGACGTATGGAAGAGTTGATGGAATCCTCTGTCCATATTTCAACGGAGGAAATCTGGTTATAAGCCGCGTTCAGTTGAGGACCCAGTTTCGATACCTTTTCCTGCATTTCAGACAATAGGTCACCCGGATACTCCTGAAACGGATATTCAAAAAAGGTCTTCATCCAGAAAAAAACTTTGAATGCGGTTAGTTCCGGAAAGGCAAGAGATTGGAAAATAAAAATATCCTTACCAAAATAAAAGAGTTCCCGGTGCTTATGTGAATTAAAATAATTCAGTTGCTGGAGAAAATAGTTCAAATAAGGTTCAAGACCGAAACTGTTTTTATCTGCGAGTTTACCTGTGAAAAAAAATGAGTTGTTGTCAACCTGAAAAAGCTTATCGAGCGAAACCCCGTAATGACTGCAAAGAACCTTTGTTTCCAGAAAAGTCAGTTCTTTTTCGCCACGAATCCTCCGGTAGGCGCTATCATGACTAACATTCAATATTTTGGCTACCGAATCCACCAGTGAAAGGTGTGGATCCAGGATGTTTTTGACTTCCTGAAAAAAAGTTTGCTGGATGGTGGCCGGGTTCATATTCCGTACCTAATATAAGAAATTTATATAATCCGAAGAGTTAAGGGGTTCAATGATTTTCAAAGCCGATTAAAGTAAGTAGTTTGCATGCGTTATTCTGATGGAATAGAACATTAATGATTTGTTTCACTAAAAAATTTACCATGAAAAAGAAACCGGGTGCGTCTGAAGATAATGCAGCAGATGACAAGAAATTTCCACTCCCCGTTTATTCCGCCGAAGAAGATATATATAACAAAGGGAAAGAAATCAAATTAGAGGAAGACGAAAACAAACCCGCTAAAGCAAAAACCGGATCAGATCTGGACATACCTGGTTCAGAACTCGATGATGGCGACGAACTGATTGGCGAAGAAGACGAAGAGAATAATTATTACAGCCTGGGCGGCGATGATCATACTGACCTGGACGAGAGTAACGAAGATGTCCTGGACGGGAATGCCTGACAATCTTTGAACCTAACAAAACGACACATGAATAAATTTCTGCTGGCTTTATTTGTAATTTTTTTAGCGTCCTGTCGAAATGAACCCTCCACTCCTTCAATAGCGGAAAAAGCGGTATCGTCGGATTCGGTGAAAACAGAAACGATTGCCCCGGCCTTACCACCATCCGGTTTTAAAAGCGCCATGATGAATGTTAATGGCGTAAATATTCACTATGTCATGGGCGGACAGGGTGAACCACTGGTTTTGGTTCATGGCTTTGGACAAAACTGGTATATGTGGAACCGTCTCCTGCCGGAGCTCTCCAAACATTTTACGGTGATTGCTCCCGACCTGCGCGGTATCGGGGAATCAGATAAACCTGCTGGTGGCTATGATAAAAAAACAATGGCGGTCGACATTCATGAGCTGGTAAAAAAACTGGGCTACTCAAATATTTCCCTGGCGGGTCATGATATCGGACTGATGGTGGCTTATGCTTATGCCGCGCAGTTTGGATCCGAGGTAAAAAAACTGGCACTGATGGACGCACTGCTGCCCGGTATTGAACCCGTTTGGTCTGATTTTTCAGCAAAAGCCTGGTGGTTTGGATTTTTTGCAAGGCCCGTTTCCGGCGAACTCGTGAAAGGTAAAGAAGCACAATTCCTCGCTGATTTCTGGCCGGTTGTCGGCCATGTAAAAGATCCCTTCACGCCGGAGGAAACTCGTGAATTTATAAGGGCCTTTGCGATGCCCGGCGCCACAACCGGTGCATTTCACTGGTTCGGAAATTTTCCACAGGATGCGATCGACAATAAAATTTTTATGAAGAACAAATTAAAAATGCCCGTACTCGCCATGGGCGCAGAATATGGATCAGGAAGTTTCCTGGCCGCTCACTGCCGGGTAGTTGCGGTAAATGTTACCGAATCCTATCTCAAAGGGTCAGGACACTGGATTGTGCAGGAGAAAACGGAGCAGGTACAAAAGGCCCTGCTGGATTTTTTCTTAAGTAAATAATTGATTAACGGAATTAATAATCTATTGTGAAATATATATTCGCTCTCTATTTAATTTCTGCCGGTTTTATGATATCCTCTGCAGGTCAGGCATCCACAGCAGGGCAGCTCAGGCTTACACCCGATGAAATCCTTGCTTTGAAAGCCAGTGGACCTGGAGCTCCGGGTTCATCAAACTATGCTGCAGTCCAGGTGATCGTGTTAGCGGGTGATCCATCGAAAGCCGGACTGTATACGATCTTATTGAAAGTAGCCGGTAACACAAAAATTGCTGCCCATGATCATCCGGATCAACGTATGGCCACTGTTATTTCCGGAACCTGGTATTTTGGATATGGTGACCAGTTTGATGAGACCAAATTAAAAACACTGCCAACGGGCAGTGTTTACTCGGAAGTGGCGGGACAAAATCATTTTGCGATGACGAAAGATCCGGTCACTGTTTCAATTACCGGATATGGACCCTCCGGAGTGAAATATGTAAATGCATCGGATGATCCGGCTCATTAACTGAAACCATCCACTTCTATAATGGCATCTGCAAAAGCTTTCGGGGCTTCCTGGGGCAGATTATGACCTACACCTCCGGTGATCAGCTTGTATGCATAGGTACCTGTAAATTTTTTTCTGTAAACAGTACTTTCAGGATGGGGTGCACCATTGGCATCTCCTTCGAGTGTAATGGTTGGTACGCTAATCACCGGGAATTGGGCCAGTTGTTTTTCCAACGCGTCGTATTTTGATTCGCCTTCTGCTAAACCCAGGCGCCAGCGGTAGTTATGTACCACGATACTTACATGATCTGTATTAATGAATGAAGCTGCCGTTTTTTCAAAAACACTATCATCAAAATTCCATTTGGGTGAAGCTGTCTTCCAGATCAGTTTTGTGAAATCATTTCGATATTTTTCATATCCGGCGCGTCCGCGTTCGGTCGCGAAATAATATTGATACCACCACTGGAGCTCAGCGGATGGAGGTAAGGGTATTTTATTTGCGTCCTGACTTCCGATCAGGTAACCACTCACCGAGACCATTGCTTTAACGCGTTCCGGCCAGAGTGCTGCCATGATATTGGCAGTGCGGGCACCCCAGTCAAAACCGGCAACGACAGCTTTCTTTATTTGCAGTGCATCCATCAGACTGACGATATCAACCGCGATCACTGATTGTTGCCCATTCCGAACCGTTTCCGCCGAAAGGAATTGCGTTGTACCAAATCCCCGGAGCCAGGGAACAATCACCCGGTAACCAGCGGATACTAAAAAAGGAACACTTTCCGCAAAACTGTATATGTCATAGGGCCAACCGTGCAGGAGGATTACCACCGGACTGTTTTCGGATCCTGATTCTGCATATCCTATGTTCAATGTACCCGCAGTAATTTGTTTGATTGTATCAAACACTGTGTCCGTTTCTAGTTTTAATCGTCCTGAATTCGCCGGGAATATTAAATTTGATTTTGGAGCCGCAAAGCCAGCCAGTGAAATTTCATGAGCAGCCAGTGTAAAAGCGGCAGCACCCAGAAAACGGCGTCGGTTAAATATGGATTCTGCTGACATATGATCGTTTTTATAAAAAACGGTCCGCGAATCGCAGACCGTTCCTTTTATATTTTAACGCAGTGATTTAAATGCAGCCCGCATTTCTTCTGTAAAAAGTTCGGGTTGTTCCCAGGCTGCAAAATGACCACCCTTATTCAGCTTGTTATAATAAATCAATTTTGGATAGGCCTTTACTGCCCAGCTCTTTGGAGCTGCATAGATTTCGTCGGGAAATGAACTTACGGCAACCGGGATCAGTACGTTGCGGGGATCAAAAAAACCACCTGTTGCACCCTGGGAAGCTTCCCAGTAGAGCCGGGCGGAAGAAACCCCTGTGTTCGTAACCCAATACAAAGTAATGTTGTCGAGGATATCTTCCCGTGTAAGACCTTCTTTCTGTCCGTCGAATACCCTCGTGATTAATTCGTAACTGCGGATATCATGATCCAGCATCCAGGCAGCAAGACCAATTGGTGAATCCGAAACGCCATAAAGGGTCTGTGGTCGTAATCCCATTTCCTGCGCATAGGCCGTTCCTTTTTTGAAAAAGATGTCCAGTTGTTTGTAGGCAATCTGTTCGTCTTCGGAAAGGCCTGCGGGCATCGGGCCGCCGGATCCGAGCGCCTTTGTTATATCTGCAGGAACTGTTGCCGCCATATTGGTGTGGATGCCCAGCAGTCCCGGAGGGGCGATCAGGGCCATGGTTTCTGAAATTGCATTGCCCCAGTCGCCACCCTGTGCTACATATTTGGTATATCCCAGGCGCTGCATTAATACAATCCATGCTTTCGCAACGCGGACGGGATTCCAGCCCAGCTCAGTTGGTTTGCCTGAGAATCCGTGACCAGGAATGGAGGGAATCACCACATCAAAAGCATCTTCGGGCTTTCCGCCATAAGCAACCGGATCAGTAAGCGGTGCGATTACTTTCATCTGTTCGATAATTGAGCCCGGCCACCCGTGGGTAATGATCATAGGCAAAGCATTTTTATATTTTGAACGAACCCAGATGAAATGAATATCCACACCATCAATTTTTGTCATGAATTGGGGTAGGGCATTTAGTCTGGCTTCCACTTTTCTCCAGTCGTAATCTGTTGCCCAGTATTTTGCCAGTGCCTTCATCGTAGCGAACTGCACACCCTGGGAAGGATCTTTCACAAGTTCCGGTTCTGGCCATTGCGTATCCAAAATGCGGCGTTTCAGATCATCGAGTTTCTGTTGCGGAACATGTACCTGGAAAGGACGGATGGCTTCCTCAGTGAGGAGGGGGACAGAAGTTCCTGATTGGGCACTACCGGAAACGCCCTGCATTACCAGGGCACTTGCTACTACTGTGTTGGCAAGGATGTTTTTACTCTTTTTCATGGTTCGTTTTTTATAAGTTTTAATAAATTCTGTATGTTGATTGACAACACAAATATGGGCCATATTATAGCCCCTGAAAAGACGGGATTTACAGGATTATTTACGAAATTTAAAGAAATGGGTCAGGAAGCCAGTTTTCTATAATGGGACAGAGTAGTGTTGGTATTCTTCTTAAAATAGATGCTGAAATGGCTGGGTCCGGAGAAGCCTGGCAAAGAGGTGGTCTTCAGCTAAAGATACGGATCAGCTGATAAAATGGCGACCATCCGGATGAGGATTTTGTTTATTAATTTCAGAAACCTGGAAAACAGATAAAATAAAATTTTAATCCGTGCTAAGTTATGCATGGGAATGAATTTATTCCATACACGGATTGCTCGTCAACGGATCAATCACCGCTTTTACTTCAGAAATGGTGTTGATGGGAAAATCCCCGAGACGGGCATGTTCCCGAACCACCTCCTGGTCTTCTGCAATGTGGATGCAGTAGATTTTATCTTCGGTAATAAAAGATTGTATCCAGTGATAAGGTTTACCCAACCGGCTGATGACTTCGCAGGAGGTTTGGGAAATGGCCCGTAATTCTTCGGGACTAAGATTGCCGGCTCCCGGAAGATGCCGTTCTACAACAAACTTTTTCATAATTCATCCATTTAGGGTCCTGCTATGAAACAAAATTAATGCAGGTAAGCTCCGCGGACTGCATGTTTGTTCCCTATTTCAGATTTCCAATTCCCTATTTTAGAATGCCCAGTTTTTCGGCTTCCTGAACAGCTTTCACCCGGGTATTCACTTCCAGCTTGAAGAGGGTGGATGAGATATGATGATCCACGGTTTTGGGAGATATAAATAAACGATCGGCAATTTCTTTATTCTGTAGTCCTTCTTTAAGTAAGTGTAACACATCCAGTTCTCTTCCGGTTAAAAGAGCCGGGTTGGATTGCGTTGATTTCCTTAATCCCCTGGGAATACTTTTAATGCCGGAGGCTTTCATTTCCTGTTTCCATTTTTCATAAATGGCTAAAGCACCGAGTGCATGCACCAGGCTAACGGCATCTTTTTTATCTTTCTCAGTTCCTTCATACAGCGCCAGTGCCTGCTCGTAGGGACAGCCCAGTTTTTCCCAAAGGGTTGCTGCCTCGCCGGCCTGTTTTTTATTTTGCATCTGGTAACCGGCATAATGATCCTTCAGGTGGATTTCCCTTCTTCCTGACCTGGTTAGCCAGTAAGCAAATTCACTGTTTTTATACATATTTCCCATCTTTCCCACCATAGTTATAGTAAGTTGAACGGCCTGTTCATCCACCACATTATTACCGGTGATCCATTCGTATTCCAGTAAGGCAGCCATGACGGGGATCATATATTCCAGTTCAAGAATACCAAAGGCCCTGGGTTTGGCCTCCAGGAGCAGGGCAAGTGCGCCGTCTTCTCCTCTTCTCATTTTTATTTTGGCGAGCATTACCAACAGTTCAATTCTGGCTATCGGCGGGAGATTCCCATTTTTAAATAAACGGTCTGCTATGTTCTCTGCAGTTAACCAGTCTCCCTTTTCCAGGTTAAGCCTGGCCTTACAGGAGATCAGGCAGCTCGTTAAGCCGTATAAATTTCGTTCTTCGCAATACTGAATTCCCTGCTCTACCATTTTTGCCGTCAGCGCATAATCCTTGATATCCATTCCGCAGTTCCCCAGATTGGTATACGCACGTGCTGCATGTTCGTGATAACCGTTTTTCATTGCGATTACGAGGCTCTCTTCAAGCAGGGCGATTCCCTTTTCTTTGGAAGAAGGAATCCACATATACACCGTGCCGATATTGTTCAGTGCATGGGAAAGGGCATTCTTATTCCCCAGTTCCTTTGCAATCTGCATGGCTTTTTCACCCCAGAATAATGCATCTTCGGTAATTCCGGACAACATTCTGAACTGCGACATATTGCTGAAGGCCATCGCCTTTGCCCGGGAAGAAGGCTGGCTCTCTAATAGTTCTATTGCCTGAATGGCGAAAGATTCTGACTGTTTGTGGTTTGCCTCATACCACCAGAGGCGGGATAAAAAACGCATACTGTTGCCGGTCTTATCCGTATTATTTTTATCCTTCCATATCGTTAGTGCTTTCCCGGTATAAATGATGGCCTCGCGGATTTTATTTGTCAGGTAACATTCATACGCATAACATTCATAGAACTGCACAAGAAGGTCTTTATCCGTACCCTGATAATATTCGATGGCAGACAAATACAATTTCGAGGCTTCGGTATGCGCGCCCAGACAAGCCGCTGTTTTCGCCGCCTCTGGTGCATACTGAACCACCAGATGATATTCGTTAGCGTTTTTAGCATGATGAACAATTCGTTCAATTTCCTTATTCTCCAAAAATGAATTCAGAAACTGTTCAAGGATATTTTTATTCAGGGTTATGCGCAGTAAGGGAGATAATGCGCTTTCAATAGTGCGGCGGTATAATTCATGCTTAAAAAATAAAAGGTTGTTTTTTAAAATTAAAATGCCCACTGCGAGGGAATCCCGGGCTGCCATCGCGAGCAGTGGATCCAGTTTCTCCAGGTATCTCAATTCCAGGCCGGTGGGCATCACGGCTAAAATTTCCCAAACCCGTTTTACTTTTTCATCCTGCCGTTGATAAACCGTTAAAACAGAATCTTTGATATTCTCCGGTATTCCTGTACTGTAACTCGCCAGGATTTCATGAACATAAAAAGGATTGCCCCCGGATATGCTATAAACATCCTCACCGCTCCAGCCTTTTTCTTCTGCCATCCTGCCGACAGCTTCCTTGGACAGCGGAGTGAGACTCAGCCGGGTAAAGGAATCTGCGGGAACCTGCCCGAATATATTTCTTAACGGATTCAGGGTATTCATTTCATCGTTCCGGTAAGTAAGAATGAACAAACAACGGATCCGGGTAATCCGACGGGCAAAAAACTTAATGAAATCGAGGGTAGCTTCATCAGCCCAGTGAATATCTTCAAATACAATAACGGACGGTTCTTTCTGGTTACTTAATTCATGGAGAAAATGACTGAATAACGCGGTTCTGTCAGAAATATCACCGCTGTTTTGTATCAGGCCGTTTTGCATCTGTAACGCAACGTCATAGAAAGGAGCCAGCGGTCGGGGTGTAAACAGGGCATCACAGGTGCCGTATAATATTTTGACTTCTTTTTCTTTCTCCCTGCAAAACTGTCTTACCAATGAAGTCTTCCCAATTCCCGCTTCGCCCCCCAGAAAAACACAATGACCTTCCTTGTGAATGCTGCGTTCAAATTCAGATTGAAGCAATTCTAAAAACCCATTCCGCTCTATCAATTCCATACGCCTGATTTGTAAAATGAGTAAAGCCGATTTCAAAATTAGGGAAAATCCCTTAGGCGGGTCGACCGCCCATCATGTTCTTTTGTATTCTGAATTTTATTTCATCATACTAAAACGAAATTTTATCATGAAAGCTTTATTCATGTATGTGTTTATCTGGATGGCCGGTTATTATTATGAATCTGACGGTGTTCCGGTTAAACCTGATCAATCTTCATCATCTCATAAACAGGCGGTTAGCAACCAGGATCCTCCCAAACTCCTGTTTATCGACGTGCATCATATGGGGCAGGGCAAAGTGAGTTTTGACGATGTTGCCAGGGCGCACGCGAAGGATCTCACAGTTGAAAAAAAATACGGGGTGCGGTTTCTGAAGTGCTGGCTGGATGAAGCAAACGGTACGATCTACTGCCTTTCTTCCGCAACTGATTCACAAGGGGTAAGAAAAACACATGCAGCGGCGCACGGGCTCCTGCCGGATCATATATACCAGGTATCTGAAGGTTCCTATGCACTGCTTAACAGGGGAAAAGATTTTTACCTGGATGTGCATGAACTTGGAGCGGGGAAAGTTACTGCTAAAGATGTGGAAGCCGCTCATCAGAAAGACCTTGTCGCGGAAAAAAAATACAATGTAAACCTGATTAACTACTGGGTGGATGAAAAACAGGGAATGGTGATGTGCCTTTCCCAATCCCCTGATTCATCGGCGCTGATCCATACGCATAAAGATGCGCACGGACTGCTGCCGGCCTATATCGTAAAAGTAAAATCTGTTCAATAATTCAAAACCATTTTTATTCACATTAAACAAAAACAAATGAAAAAAAGATTCTTCATTATTGCATTCTCCTTGTTCTCTATTTCCGGTACTTCTTATGCAGATGTGCCCAAAAGATTAATAGATCCTAAACATTCTGTCAGCGCGGCAACATTTAATATCAAATTGAATGAATTGAATGACTCTCAGAAAGTGCGGGTCACTTTTGAAAAGCCAGTGGACAAGTTGCTCGTGGTTACGCTAAAAGATCCGAATGGTGATGAGCTGATCACTTATACGGTCAAAGCGAAAGCCACCGTCATTTACCAGGACATTAATTTTAAAGATGCGGATTATGGTGTTTACCATCTGGAAATTTCTGACAAAGGAAATAAAGTGGTCAAGCAGATTAATTTTCAGCGGGTCAGGGCCGCGACGACCGAAAGACTTTTTGTGGACTAAAATATCATGTTCCGGATGCAACAATCTTTTCGGTGAACTGTCTCTCTTAAAGAAAACCATCTGCATGATCAGGAACTACATCAAATCTGCCTGGCGCAGCCTGCTGAAAAACAGACTCTCTGCCGGAATAAATATCGGAGGACTTTCCGTAGGAATGGCCGTGGCGATGCTGATCGCCTGCTGGATATATACGGAATGGTCCTTCGACCGGCAGTTTGACAATTATTCAAATATTGCTCAGGTCTGGGCTCTATGGCCCGGACATCACGGTGCTCAGCGGCAATTACCGGCACCGGTTGTGGATGAACTGCGATCTAAGTACGGAAGCAGCTTCAGGCAGGTGGTGATCTCATCCCAAACGCAACAACATGTACTCAGTTTTGATGAGAAGAAATTACTCCGGAGTGGAAATTTCATGGATCCCGAAGCGATGAACATGTTCAGCCTTCGAATGGTAAAGGGAGGCAGCAACGCACTGAAGGATCCGCATTCCATTATATTGTCGTCCTCTCTGGCGAAGGCCATTTTCGCAGATACCAACCCGGTTGGACGGGTATTACGCATGGATGACAGCCTTTCCGTTAAGGTTACCGGTGTATATGAAGATTTTCCCTATACCAGTTCGTTTCGGGATATCAGTTTTTTTTCACCCTGGGATCTTTATGCTTCATTCGATGCAGAAACCCGGTATAACCGGCACAGCTGGGGAGATAATAACTGGCAGGTATTTGTGCAACTCGTGGATCAAGCGGATCTGAAAAAAATATCTGCAAAGATTAAAGACCTCAAAAGGAATAATGATCCCTGGATCGATCCGAAAGGAGTGAATCAAAACACTTCAGAATTATTCCTGCATCCGATGAACCGATGGCATTTGTATTCGGAATTCAAAGAGGGCGACAGCGACACCGGCAGGATCCGGTATGTACGACTATTTGGTTTAATTGGTGCTTTTGTGCTCCTGCTGGCCTGCATCAATTTTATGACCATGAGTACGGCCCGTTCAGAAAAAAGAGCCAGAGAAGTGGGCATTCGGAAAACCATCGGTTCATCCCGCAGGCAGATTATCTCGCAGTTCTTTAGCGAGTCTATCCTGGTTGCTTTATTGGCCCTGGTATTGGCGATTGGCCTGTTTTTAATTTCCCTGCCTTTTTTCAATGAACTCGCAGACACCAAAATGAATATTCCCTGGTCGAATCCGCTTTGGTGGATCGCTTGCATTGGTTTCAGTTTGTTCACCGGTCTGGTCGCAGGGAGTTATCCGGCGCTCTATCTTTCTTCCTTTCAGCCGGTGAATGTGCTGAAAGGAATTTTCCGTGTGAACCTTCTGGCATCCCTGCCACGAAAGGTTTTGGTCGTGGCGCAGTTTACGGTTTCGATCACCATGATCATCGGAACCATTATTGTTTTCCGTCAGGTGAAATATGCCGAAGACAGACCGGTTGGATATTCCCAGACTGGATTGTTCATGGTGCAAATGCATACCAATTGTATTCACGACCATTTTTCCGCTTTCCGAAACGATCTGCTCCGTTCAGGTGCAGTATCCGAAGTAGCCGAATCAGTGAGTCCGGTAACAGAATCATGGCCGCAAAACGGCGGACTTACCTGGACGGATCACAACCGCAGTATTCCTTCAGATCCGGATTTTACGATGAAAGGAGTTACCACCGAATATGCAAAAACACTGGGCCTAAAAATTTCGGAAGGCAGGGATTTTCGTTCGGGACCGCAGGGATCCGATTCCGGCACCATGATTCTGAACGAAGCTGCTGTGCATTATATGGGTTTAAAAAATCCTGTCGGCACAACCATTAACTGGATGAAATTTCATTTTACCGTAATCGGCGTAGTAAAAAATATGGTGATGGAATCTCCTTATGAAATACCGGTTCCTGCCATGTATTACCTCTCGCGCTGGAGAATGAACCATATTACTGTCCGGATCAGCCCCGCACTCAATGCCCGGGAAGCTATCCGGCGGATCAGCCCGGTGTTCGCAAAATACGATCCTGCGGAGGCTTTTGATTATACATTCGTTGATGAGGAATATGGGGCGCGGTTCCGGAATGAATTACGCATCGGTCAGTTATCCGGATTTTTTACAATGCTGGCCATCTTTATTTCCTGCCTCGGTTTGTTCGGCCTCGCTTCATTTATCGCCGAACAGCGCACTCGCGAAATCGGGGTACGAAAAGTGCTGGGCGCTACCGTTTTTAATCTCTGGAAAATGTTGTCTAAGGACTTTGTTTTTCTGGTGAGTCTTTCCTGCCTGATCGCCATTCCCATTGCCTGGTGGATGCTTCATAACTGGTTACAGGGATTTGCTTACCATACGGAGATCGCTTGGTGGATATTTGCAGTAGCGGGATTAGGAGCAATCCTCATTACCCTGGCAACCGTAAGTTATCAAAGTGTAAAAGCAGCGCTCACCAACCCGGTGAAGAGTTTGCGGAGTGAATGAGTTTCAATTCCCGTAGAAATATTTGAGGGTTGTATACTGGGTATTGGCTGATAATATATGATCGGTAGAAAGCAAACCATCGGTGTTATAAGTTCTTTCTGCATCGATAGTCGTATTGGCCGTGTAAACAATCGTGCCATTGATATCCCTGTCAGTATTATTTGTCACCATCTGGTTTTGCATATTTTTATAGTTGCTGTTCAGCATAGGTTCATAATCATACCTGAATTCGTTGAGTACAGCTGCGTTTTTGAAATCCATCCGGTTGGGGTATGATTTGGAATAGTCAAAAATATTATGGTATTCCGAACTTCCGCCAGCCACAGTGACGATACCGTCTTTCCGGGTGGTTCTGGGATAAACTACATATTCATCGGAACTGATCAGGTTGCCGCCTGTCGAGGTAAAGCTGGCTGTCGAATTGAGCAGTGTTGACAGGGTATAGGTTGGATTTACCCAGCTGGAATCGTACCGGCTATACGTTTTCTTCTTCAGTAGTCCGGCTGCATCATATTCGCAAGTCAGTGTATCATAGCTAAATAGTTCTGAAGGTTGTGGTGTGACTGCATTGGAAACCCCATGCGTATATCCAATCCGTTTCAGCAATTTTCCACCTGCATCGAGCGAGAGTAATACTTGCCTTGTCTGATCAAGGGTTGGTTCGTTATCCGGATGGCTGATCAGGGTAGCATTATTGCTGTTATACTGAATGGTAACAGCAACAGTTGGTTGGGCAGTATTTATGTGTTGTGTAATGGAAGTTATGCGGCCCATCCCGTCGTATCCATATTCATTATACAACACATCGCCGTTGTAACTGGTATATTCTGTTCTTGATAACCGCGTTGAAGCAGAATTGCCAGATTTCTGGCAGGAGTAAAACAGCAGGGAAATTAAGGTCAGGGTTAAAATTTTCATACTGGGAAGCAGTTGCATTAAAATTTTCAGCCGGTATCAGGATTTGCTTTTGTGAATACTGCGGTTGACGATGGAGAGATCTTCTCCGGAAAGCTGGGCCCACCATTCTTCTGTAACGTTATTCAGGGTATACTCACTGTCGACAATATAATTGCCATCGGGGCCAACCTGATAATACAAATTGTTCAGTGTATCCAGTACGGAGTTTACTGATTTGAGTTCAATGAACTGTTTCCTGCTCTCCAGCGTTTTATTGATTTTTTCTTCCAGGAAAGCAACTCTTTCTTCAAGCGCAATCACTTTATCATCTTTGCGGGATGTGAGCAGGATAGCGACCAGAAGAAGGAATAAAAATGCAAGAATCAGGATCTGATAGAATGTCATTGACTTTATTTTTAAAACTGGACCTGGATCCCGGGTAACCCCGGAATTTACCAGAATGTTCGGGTTGCCGCTATTATCCTAACCATTTTGGTGTTTTTTTTAAAGATCGGAAACTAAATCCGATTCCCAGACTCTGGCAAAATTATTCTTCAATATCCCCTGTGCAGGCCAATTTTAACAAGCGCAGGTCGTCATGGCCCGGTTTTTTAATGAATTTACTATATACCAGGCTCAACATCCCCTGTTTAATTCAACGATGACTTATTGTTTGGGCATAAAAGTAAGAGATGGACTGATCGGAATTTCGGATACTCGTATTTCCGCCGGCACTTCCACGACTATAAAGAAAAAAGTTCTTGTATTAGAGCATGACAGGGCAAGCTTGTTTATCATGACCAGCGGGTTGCGTTCCGTTAGAGATAAAGCGGTGCATTATTTCCAGGAACTTATAAGCAATGGCATTATTTACGATAAAATGTATAAAGCGGTAAATGCTTTTGGTGAACAGATAAAGAGAGTAGCCGGAGAAGATCAGCAGTCGCTGCTGAATTCGGGATACAAGTTCAACCTGAATGCCATTGTTGGCGGACAACTGAAAAATGATGAGGAACATAAATTGTTCATGCTGTATACGGAAGGAAACTGGATTGAACTGGATGAAGGAAGTCCCTTTGTTATCATTGGTAATTCAGGTCAGGGCCGGGGCATTTTGAACCGAATAATAAATCCTTCTACCACCATGCGTCAGGCGCTCAAAGCAGGTTACCTGTCTTTCGATTCGGTAAGGGTAAGTTCCAATGATGTCGAATTTCCGATTGATGTAGTTACATATGGTAAAAATAGTTTTCATATCACTGAAAACCGGTATGAGCAGCAGGAACTTCTCCAGGTTTCGGCTGAGTGGAACGAGAAACTAAAACATTATCTCGATGAAATGCCTGAAGGCTGGATGGAGAAAATATTTAACCAACCTTAAGTTGCATTATTAAATGAATATACCCCATGACTTTTGAAATATTTAGTGAGCTGGAATATCAGGTTTATTTACCCACCACATTTATTTTCAGCATTCAGGCATCCCGCAGCGACAGTCAGGTAATACTGGAAGAGAGCCTGCTAACTGAACCTATGATAAATCCTGAAGAGATCATGGGGGAAGATGGGTTATCCAGATTTATCCGACTCAGGGTCGAAGCCAAAACCGGTTTTATGATTCGGTACCAGGCCAAAGTGGATATTGATTATAATATTATTCATCAGCGTAGACTCTCTCATACCGTGCCGGTTAACAAACTCGATGTAAATGAGATGCATTATCTTTTTCCAAGCCGTTATTGTCAGTCTGACAAACTGCAGAAGCTGGCCAGTAAAGAGTTTGGTGGTGTTGAAACTGCCTACGGCAAAGTGTCTGCCATTACGGAATGGATTTATAATAATGTAGAATATATCAGTGGTATCACTAACTCCAGCACTTCTGCTTATGATACCTTAACGGAACGTGTAGGAGTCTGCAGGGATTTTGCACATTTGGGAATTGCCTTATGCAGGGCACTCACTATTCCTGCAAGATATTTTACCGGTTATGCATACAATTTAAATCCTCCTGATTTTCATGCGTGCTTTGAAGCCTACATCGGTGGCGAATGGGTGTTTTTTGATCCCACCAAACTCGTACCGGTAAACGGACTGGTAAAGATTGCCAACGGCAGGGATGCCGGAGATGCAGCCGTGGCCAGTATTTTCGGCAAAGTTTCCAGTACCGCCATCAAGGTTAATTGTAATTGCATGGATCCTGCCTTTAAACCGATTTATTTCACTAATACCGAGAATCAAAAAGGATTGAGTTATCAATAAACTTTAAAAGACTGGAATTTTTCCGGCAAAGGCAGATGCTGATATAAGTCTTGCCTGTAGCTTGCAAGAGTGGACTGGTCACCACTTCAAATAGCTGTTATAGTCTGATAAAATCTTCCAACGATCAAAACCAGGCCGGTGACAATAGCAGCTGAAAACGGTAAGATTTCGAATTAGAGATTTACCATTTCAGTTAACGTCTTTACATTTTCAACCGCCTGCCCAATGGTATTGTTGAAATAAGCATATACATCGACTCCTTTATCTAACCAGGTTCGGATAATTTCTGCTTTGGAGGATAAGAATACATCAGGGTACGTGCCGCGATAGTCTCCCAGTTCACCATGAAAGCGATAGTATTTAAAAGACGATTTCTGATCTGTCTCTTCCGGATTTGAATTGGGCATATCATGTAACACAAGCGATGCGTTGAACTGGTCAAGTAATGTTAAGACGGTCGCATTGTACCAGCCTTTGTTCCGGAATTCCACCGCGATCTGCCAGCTATTGCCGGTATTGAGCCTGATCACCAATTCCAGAATATTAAGCAATTTATCGGATGGAAAGCCAAAGCCCGCCGGAAACTGAATCAACAGACATCCCTTATGCTGATTCAGACAATTGATTGCCGACATAAAGCTTTCCATTTCCTTCACATTAAAACCGGAATTATTGGAATGTGTAATTCCTTTCCACAATTTTATGGTAAACTGAAAGTCATCCGGTACCATTTCAGACCATTTGGAATAAGTCGCACCTCTTGGTATCTTATAAAAACTACTGTTTATTTCAATACTATTGAAAAGACTGGCATAGTAGGTAAGCCGACTCTTATCCTGAAAAGCAACAGGAAATTCCTTTTTATTTTTTTCCAGAAACACCAGTCCGCTTGTTCCCGCCCTGAACACACCACGCGTATTCATCTCTAATGATTTTACAATTCTTTGCAAAACAGTGGCCAAGGCAAACGCATGAGAAAAACTTTCAAAAATTTCTTACCTTGAAGAAAACATAAATGATGGAATTGGAAAAAGCAATACTGGCTGGCGGATGTTTTTGGGGAGTGGAGGAACTGATCCGGGCGGTTCCGGGAGTGAAATCGACTGTTGTCGGTTATACGGGGGGAGATGTGAAAAATGCGACTTACCGTAACCACGGTACCCACGCAGAGGGAATTGAAGTGATATTTGATCCGACTCAGTTGTCCTATCGCACATTACTGGAATTTTTCTTTCAGATCCATGATCCGACAACTAAAAACAGACAGGGGAATGACCGGGGAACCTCCTATCGCTCCGCGATATTTTATTTAAATGAATCGCAGAAAGAAACAGCAAAGAAATTAATCGAAGAAATGACTGCTTCCCATAAATGGCCTGGACCCATCGTTACCGAAGTGGTGCCGGCAACGGATTTCTGGAATGCTGAAGAAGAACACCAGGATTATCTTCAGAAAAACCCTTACGGGTATACCTGCCATTTCATTCGGCCAGAATGGAAAATGGCCTGATTTACCGCACAATATTTCTGCCTGAATTTCATCTTTGAAATGAAAAAAATATTCACCGCCTTCGCCATTCATGGAATCTTCAATATGAGTGACTTCAATCCGAATACACTCAACGGAACATGGTCCGGCTTATATGGGCAGGGTCAGTTTATAACACAACGGACATGGTAGTGAAAATATTTGCGGGGTCAAAAAGGAAATATTTAAAAGTGTTTGCATCCTATTTCTTCTTTTAACTTTGCTTCTACTTTAAACAGACATGCAATGACCACCGCAAATGTTATTGTCGTTATCGGATCCGGATCGATCGGTCAGGCGATTGCACGCCGCGTGAGTGCGGGCAAACAGATCCTGTTGGCTGATCTTCGGCAGGAGAACAACGACAAAGCAGCAAAAACATTGAGTGAAGCCGGATTTGAGGTGAACACAGCAATTGTGGATGTATCCTCACGTGAATCCGTACACGCACTGGTTGCTGTTGCGACCTCTCTCGGAAATATTACCGGCCTCATTCATGCAGCCGGTGTTTCTCCTTCACAGGCTCCCCCTTCTACTATACTCAAAGTAGATTTGTATGGCACAGCTTTAGTGCTCGAAGAATTTGGTAATGTTATCGCACAGGGTGGATCAGGTGTAGTAATTGCATCGCAATCGGGACATCGCCTGCCGGCGCTCACGCCTGACCAAAACAAAGCACTGGCTACTACACCTGCGGACGAACTGCTTTCACTTTCCTTTCTTCAACCTGACCAGATAAGAGATTCACTTCATGCGTATCAAATTTCCAAACGCGGAAATTCTTTGCGGGTGATGGCGGAGGCTGTGCGATGGGGCAAACGTGAAGCACGTATCAATACAATCAGTCCGGGAATCATCATTACACCACTTGCAAAAGACGAGTTGAGCGGTCCGCGGGGAGATGGTTACCGGCGTATGATTGAGATGTCTGCTGCCGGCCGTGCCGGAACACCGGATGAAGTGGGATCGGTAGGAGCCCTACTCATGGGCCCTGACGGAGGTTTTATTACCGGCAGTGATTTCCTGATGGATGGGGGAGTAACAGCCTCATATTGGTATGGAGATCTTGCCCCAAAATAATCCGGCTATTTTTGGATTGTTTTGGATCCCGCAGAGGAATCAGAAATATCACGTGCTTTTTTCAGACTGTCTCTGAATGCCTGCGTTGTATCTTTTGGCGAAGGCGCCGTGCCACTGGGGCCGGGCGTACCTGGAATTGGCTGCTGTCCGCTGGTATCTGGTAATGTTTTATTAATACTGTCTGAAAACCTGGTGTTTCCTGCTCCATGGCAGAACGTAAAACCTGCTGATATTAAAAAAAGCATAATATAGGGGACGGCCTGTTTAGCAAAATATTTCATAAACTCGTTTATACTGGAATTAAAATAATTATACCAGAATAGCTGTTTTCCTGTTAGCCTGGTGTAAGCTGAAAATGTATAGGTTTTTCTCCCCGCAATATAGGT
This sequence comes from uncultured Bacteroidota bacterium, assembly GCA_963766585.1. Taxonomy (GTDB): domain Bacteria; phylum Bacteroidota; class Bacteroidia; order Chitinophagales; family Chitinophagaceae; genus Puia. Next base: position 858,784 of record CAVYAV010000003.1, on the reverse strand, counting down.
TTGAAATTTGCTTTAACAGGGCATGTGGGCAGGAGTGAGATATGTGTGGATGATGTTCCTGGTATTCTTGGACGTGTACGGATTTTCGCAAAATGACCAGTCTCCGAAAGCAGATGGGGAATATTTGATCCGGGCATACCACGACAACGATTTTATTAACTATTGGAGAATGGGTTCGGACGATGCATATACAGGAGGCATACGGGCCGATCTGTTCTTTACAAAAAAAAGGGAATCCCGTTTCTTCATCGACCGGATCCTGCCGAAAGCTGGCAATCTTTCTAATAATATTTTTCAATGGGGAATAATGCAGGTGGTATATACGCCACGGGATCTCGATACTTCTGCCTACTTGTCCAATGATTATGCCTATGCGGGCGGTTTATACCTAATCCACGCTCTCAATTCCTATAATGCCAGAAAAAAATTCAGTTTTCAAACCGAGATAGACCTGGGCGTAATGGGACCGGCCTCACTGGCTGAAGAATCGCAGGAACTGATTCACCACGCCATAGGTTATGTTCTGCCCAGAGGATGGCAAAATCAAATCAAGACCGATATTCTTTTCAATATGAATTTTACGGCTGAAAAACAAATCCTTGGTCTGGGCCGGTTCCTGGAATTCACGGGTGGTTCAAAATTTTCTGTTGGAACACTCATAAATGCAGTCACGGTTTATCCGCTCATACGGATAGGATGGATGAATCCCTATTTTGAGGGATTCATCAGTCAGTATTCAAATCCTGGGCACCCGGGAACTCAACATATCAGGAGATTTCAGTTTTATGTATTTGTCCGCCCCTCGGTTTCCTGGGTGCTGACAAATGCCATGCTGGAGGGTGGCGTTTTTTCCGACCATCAGAAACGGGAAGAAGGAGAGCTGATAAAATATCAGACTTACCAGACCATTGAACATATGGTATATCAGACAGAATTTGGTGCGGCGATGAGCTTTGGTCATTTTTCCATTTCCTCCAGTCAGAATATTTCATCCATGCTGATCCGGAATACATATGACCATGAATATGGAAATATTTCCATGTATTTCGCCTGGTGAATGTTTCTGAAGCATCAGTCATTTTTTATTGATCCCCCGTGTAATCAGAAAAATGACAAGAGCTAAAATTCCGGTTATAAGAAAAACACCGGCCCATACGCCTGCTTTAAATATCGCACCAATTGCTATACAGCTGCTTAAAAGAAATAAAAATATAACAGGAAAAAGTGCAGCCCATTTTTTCATTTTCAGAACATTTGATAGGAAATAAACAGTATTCAAAACCCCTGCCACGGATCCGGTTTATTGTATTCCTTGTAAACAGGGAATAAACGGGTGGTGGGAACCATGAAGATTCCTTTTGGCGCCAGCGGGGATTAGATACAATCACGGCTTTGATCAGGCGCGATCTGGGTGAACCGATGGGCAGCTCCTATAATATATATGAGGTTAAAGGATGTTACGTGGGCTGAATCAATTTTTGCAGCCTTTCCGCATTCCTGCGGATAACTGACAGTATGGAACGGGTCTCTTCGTTCAATATTCTTTCATCCAGTAAATCCAGGGACAGAAAAATGTGGGTGAATGCTGCGGTGGCTTCGGCAGGAAGCTGTGTAGATGAAGTATTCATGATTTTAAGTTTTAAGATTTACAACAACTGATCGAAAAACGAAAAATGCTACCGATGCAAAAATAAAAATTATCCGGACTTATTTCCAAAAGAAATTGTGGAAAAATTTTAAAATATTTCCATTTTTATTTTGCGTAGTCAAATAACTACCCATATATTTGTAGTCAAATAGCTACGCAATGAATCTGAGAAGGGATGTATTCCAGGCCATAGCCGAGCCAACTAGAAGGGCGATCCTCCTGTTGGTGGCCTCGCAGTCTATGACAGCAGGGGCTATCGCCTCCAATTTTGACACCGCAAGGCCGACGGTTTCCAAACACCTGCAGATACTTACTGAATGCGAGCTGCTGGAGCAGACGCAAACGGGCCGTGAAATATACTATCATATCAATGCAAAAAAAATGAAAGAAGTTGCAGACTTTATCGAACCTTTTCGAAATATGTGGGACGACCGGTTTAATAAACTGGAATCCATTATGAAAAAATACAAATCAAAAAAATAAATGCCATGGAAAGAAAAACAAAAATTGATGCCGAAGACGGCAAGCAGGACCTGGTGATTACCAGGGAATTTGATCTGCCACTGGGACTACTGTTCCAGGCCTCGGCAGACCCCGAAATTGTAGAACAATGGATGGGAACCAAAGTGCTCAAAATGGAAAATAAGAAGTTCGGTTCTTACCAGTTTGAGACAAAAAACGCCGAGGGAAAAGTGGTATTTAAGGCGAACGGGGTAATCCATGATTTTATTCCGAATCAGAAAATCACCCGGACCTTCGAAATGGAGAACGCGCCTTTTGCGGTTCAGCTGGAGTTCGTGGAATTTGAAAAGCTTACGGAAGACACCAGCAGAATGAAAATACATTCTATTTATAAATCGCCGGCTCTCCGCGACCAGGTACTTAGGTTTGGTTTTGCTTCGGGAATAAATATGGCGCATGACCGTTTACAGGAAGTAGCCGGGAAATTGAAATAAAGCCTTATGACAAAGAGTAATAAAATCGTCTACTGGATCGCTACTATCTGGCTCGCCCTTGGAATGGTATCAACAGGAGCCGTGCAGTTATTCAAACAGAAATCAGGAGCGGGAGGTGTTGAAAGTGTTACGCAATTGGGTTATCCGGTCTATTTTCTTACCATACTGGGTGTTTGGAAAATATTGGGAACGGTGGCTGTGCTGGTTCCCAAATTTCCTTTGCTGAAGGAATGGGCATATGCCGGCTTTTTCTTTGCCATGACGGGTGCGATATTTTCGCATATGATCATGCACAATTCGATTGGTGAAATATTTCCGGCGCTGCTGTTGCTGATCCTCACCGTTGTATCCTGGTATTTCAGACCTTTAGATAAAAAAAACGTTCCGGTTGTTCCTAATCAGGAAGGTATATTTATTCACTGAAACAAAATAACCAGGACCAAATCATGGCCAGTCAAAAGAAACTGTCACCTGAGCAACAGGGACTTCTTCTCAAAACATTGAAAACCCGTTTTGAGAAGAATATGCAACGCCACAAGAGTCAGGAATGGGCGAAGGTCCTGGCAAGGCTGGAAGTGAATTTGGAAAAACTCTTGTCGCTCAGCGAAATGGAAAATACGGGTGGTGAACCTGATGTGGTGGGTCAGGATAAAAAAACAAGCGAATATCTGTTCTGTGACTGTTCTGCAGAAAGTCCTGCGGGCCGCCGGAGTCTCTGTTATGACAGGGAAGCGTTGGACTCACGAAAAGAAAATAAACCCAAAAACAGTGCGCTGGATCTAGCCTCCGCCATGGGTATTGAAATATTATCGGAAGAGAAATACCGGGAATTGCAGCAACTGGGAAATTTTGATGCAAAAACTTCGAGCTGGCTAAAAACACCTTCCGATATCCGGGATCTTGGCGGGGCCATATTTGCAGATTACCGTTTTGGAAAAGTCTTTATATATCACAATGGAGCAGAATCCTATTATGCCGCCCGGGGATTCCGGGGTTCACTAAAGGTCTGATAATTGCAAAACAGGTTTAAAAAAAGGATAACATGAATCCGAAGGTTGATTTTTATTTCAATAAGGACAACAAATGGCAGGAGGAAATCAAAAGATTGAGGACGATTGTCCTGGACTGCGGACTCACCGAAGAATTGAAATGGGGTTGTCCCTGTTACAGCTTTGAAAAAGCCAATATCGTTTTAATTCATGTATTCAAAGAATATTGTGCGCTCCTGTTTTTTAAAGGGGCCCTCTTAAAAGATAGCGAAGGTATCCTGATCCAGCAAACGAAGAATGTACAGGCAGCGCGTCAGATCCGCTTCACCAGTGCTCAGGAAATTACAAAAATGAAATCTACACTGAAAGCGTACATCTTTCAGGCTATCGAAGTGGAAAAAGCCGGTTTGAAAGTAAAACTCAAAAAGGTCGGGGAGTATAAGGTCCCCGAAGAATTTAAAAAGAAACTGGATAAAAACGCCGCCCTGAAATCTGCCTTTATGGCATTGACACCGGGCAGACAAAGGGCCTACCTGCTTTATTTTTCTGCACCCAAACAATCCAAAACCCGCGAGTCAAGGGTTGAAAAAAGTTTGAAACCTATCCTCAGTGGAAGAGGATTAAATGATGAGTGAAGATTTTACTTATTATTCTAGTTAAAATTTCCATTAACTACACAAGTTTGGACATATTTTCTTTTCTTCGCCGTCCAAAACCACAGATTTTCAACAGAATTGTGTCTCATCTTTGAGCCCCTGAAATATTTAAGATGAAAAAATATATTGGCATTTCAGTCATGTTATTGATTTGCAGCCTGAAAAGTTTTTCACAAAAGATGAAGGAATCAGAAGTGCCGGCAGCGGTAAAAACCTCATTTGGAAAGCTTTTTCCCGGAAGTTCTGCCAAATGGGAAAAGGAAGACGGGAATTATGAAGCCGGGTTTAAGAAAGAGGGCAAAACGATATCAGCGACTTTCCAAACCGATGGAACTTTTATGGAATCTGAAACCACTATAAAAGAAACTGACCTGCCGCCGGCAGTGATAAACTATTTACAGGCAAACTATACCAATAAGAAAATAAAAGAATCTGCTAAAATAACCAACGCTACGGGTGTAATAACCTACGAAGCTGAAGTAGACAAGAAGGATTTGATTTTTGACAGTAATGGTAAATTTTTAAAAGAAGTAAAGAACTAATCATTGAGCTGCTATCCCGTACGAAAACTTTTAGTTATATTATTTTATATCTGCCCCGCCCTGACGTTTTCCCAAAACGGAAAATTTTCCGGGCAGGTCATGGACTCTGCAACCCGGAAGCCCATAGAATATGCGGCTGTCAGCCTGATTGACAGCAGTACCGGGAAAACCATTACCGGGGCGGTAACTGATAATTCAGGATCATTTTCCATTTCCATTTCCAGTTCAGGAACTTTTATCGTTTTAACAGAAGCGATCGGATATGTTCCGGTTCGCCGGCTTTCGCAGTCCTTTGAAATAGGCAAATCCAAAAACCTGGGAAAAATTTTTCTGGCAAATGCTGTAACGAAACTAAATGACGTAACCGTGTATGGTGGCCAGAAGCTGATCGAGAATAAAATCGATAAAATGGTTTTTAATGCTGAGAAAGACCTGACCTCGCAGGGCGGAGTGGCTACGGATATCCTGAAAAAAATCCCCCAGGTTTCAGTGGATGTGGATGGCAATGTGGAGCTGGCCGGAAGTTCCAGTATCCGTTTTCTGATTGATGGTAAACCCTCCACTGCTTTCGGATCCAATATTGCTGATGTGCTGCAGTCTATCCCGTCCAGTCAGATTAAAAGTATTGAAGTGATTACCAATCCCGGGGCAAAATATGATGCAGAGGGGCTCGGTGGCATTATCAATATTATCCTGAAACATAGTAATGTAAAAGGAATTAACGGAAGCATCTCCCTGACGGCTGCCAGCAGGAATGAAAACGGTTCATTCAACCTGACTGTACGTAACGGAAATTTTGGGATAAATGCCTTTGTGAATGGCAATGCGCGACTGCCGGCAACTACGCCAACGACTTCGACCCGCGTTTCACTGGACACCAATTCGAAAACCCAGGTGGTACTGCAGCAGGATGGGAGCAGCCGGTTTAACCGCTATGGATTTGAAAGCGGAATTACCTTCGATTATACCCTTCATAAAAAAAATAATTTTACGTTCACGATCAGTAATAATTATTTCGGGACAAACAATAACGGCTACCAGAACCAAAGCCAGACTACGTCGGATTACAATCAAAATCCGGTGACCCAGTATTTCAGTCTGAGTGAAACGCAGAGCCAGTTCCGGCTTCATAATATCAATCTCAGCCTGGATTATAAAAGAACTTTCAATAAGGAGGATCAGGAGCTCAATATCGGTATACACTCTTCTTTTGAACACAATAAATTTAACTCGGTAAACAATCAGTACCTGCAGCCGGGTGAGGAGTTGTATTACGGAACGAATAACAGCAATCCGGGTAATGAGAATCAAACCGAGGTTGTGGTCGACTATAGCCAACCGGTTGGAAAGGTTACGATGGGACTGGGAGGGAAAATGGTTTTTATGGATATACATAGTAATTCGGATGTGCTGAGTCTGCAGCCGCCAGCCGGAAATTATATTTATGATTCCACCCTTTCCAATTTTCTGCGTTATCAGCAACAGGTCTATGCCTTATACACTGAAATGGGTTTTCCCGTAAGGAACTGGTTTGATGCCAAAGTTGGTTTGCGTTATGAACGCACCGCCCTGAATCCTTTTTTCTCGGATGCACCGCAGCAGGTAAGCGAACCCGGATACAATACCTTTGTTCCTTCTGTTTATCTTAGCCGGAAGCTGAATGAAGATCAAACGCTGAAACTGAGTTATTCCAAAAGGATTGGACGTCCTGATTACCGGGAGCTGAATCCGTTTATCAATACCACCGATCCCTACAATATTACTACGGGCAATCCCTACCTGCAACCGGAGATCGGCCACCGTTTTGAACTGGGCTGGAATTATGATCTGAAATCCGGCGGCTCATTGATGATCTCAGCTTTCTACCGCTTAAACCTGGAGGATATCCAGCCTTATGTAGAATATTATTCCAGTTTGCCTGTAGGAGATACTGTGTACAAGAATGTTGCAGTTAGTACGAGACAAAATATCGGAACGGAGAAAAATCTCGGGATGAATCTTTTTTCGGATTTGCACCTGACGCCGAAATTTAATGTGCGGACGAATTTTTTTATCTTCTACCGGCAGGGAATCAATGCCCTGGATTCCGGTCTGAAAGTGGAGAGCTGGAATTACCGGGTCAATATGAACCTGAGTTATAATTTTACCACCACCCTGGCGGGCGAATTTTTTGCCAGCTTCAATTCTCCCAGAAATGAAATTCAGGGGAAATATCCATCCTTCTCCACATATACTTTTGCTTTCAGAAAACAGATTTGGAAGAAGAAGGGAAGTCTTGCTTTAACGGCTACGAACTTATTCAGCGAATATATCAGCCAGCCCACCGTTTTATATGGTTCGAATTTTACGGTCAACTCTAATCGCCAGGTTCCTTTCCGTTCCATTGGAATCAACTTTACCTGGAAATTCGGCAAGCTGGAATTTAAGAAACCTAAACCTGAAAACGGAGATTCCCCCGCAAGTCCTGTGGAGTAAACAGTAAATTAAAGTTAGGATTAACTTTTCTGATCCAGGACGGATACCGCCAACTGGATGATTTCGTTAAAGACGGATCTGTCAGCTGTTGATTTCGCGGTCACCTGTAGTCCTTTAACCGTATTAAAAATGAATTTAGCCAGAGTTCGAGCGTCTTGCGGGTTTTTTATTTCCCCTGCTTTCTTGCCTTTTTGAATTACCTGGTAAAAAATGTCTTCCATTTGCTGGTCGTTCCTGCACACCAGGCTATTTACCTCTTTATCGTGCGGCCCTACTTCTACGCCGGCGTTCACTAAAAAACAGCCCTTTCGCTGCCTGCCGGATAATAATCCATCAGTAACCATGTCAATCAGTTTCCTGACCGTTTCTTTTGCGGGGCCGGGATGGTTTACCATCTCCTGGATTTTAGCGGTGCTGGTAAGCTGGTAATTCTCTAAAGCCTTTATAAACAAGGTATGTTTATCAGTGTAAGTGTCATAAAGGCTTGATCGACTGATGCCTAAGCCAACCACCAGGTCCTCCATGGACGTGGTATTATATCCCCTGGACCAAAAAAGGTTCATTGCCTTAACCAGCACTTCGTTTTCGTCAAAATCTTTGGTTCTTGCCATAATGCTAAGATAGCTTTGCCTGGGTGGCAAAGCTATCCATTTTAAATTATTTCAGTCTTACACAATTACCTCATACCACCACTGGCGATTAATATTTCACCGGTCAGCCAACGGGAATCTTCAGAGGCCAGAAACACGGCCACATCAGCAATATCATCGGGCTGACCAATACGGCCCAGCGGCGCCGTACGTACCATCTCAGCTTCAAAGTCACTTCCGATAAAACCTGCGGTGTGTGTACCTTCTGTTTCCACCATACCCGGGTTGATCGAGTTTACGCGTATTTTCCTGGAACCAAGCTCCTTTGCCAGAACCTGGGTAATCGCGTCAACTGCGCTTTTGGTAGCCGTGTAAATAGAACTGCCCACCGGGTTGAGGTCGCTTACTGCAGAACCAATATTGATGATACTCCCGCCATTTTCACTGAAGTTTTTTACGGCACCCTGGGTGGTCAGTAACAATCCCAGTACGTTCGTGTCAAATTGTTTATGAAAATCCTCGGCATTAATTTCTTCAATTGCACCGAATTTGTATACGCCGGCGTTATTGACCAGGATGTCCACCGCTCCGAACACTTTTTTCGTTTCTGCAAATAAACGGGTGATGTCTTTTTCGCTGGATACGTTTCCCTGCACCGCGATCGCCTTTCCGCCATCAGCTTTGATTTCCGCAACCACCTGGTCTGCTCCCGCTTTTGCCGATGAATAATTTACCACCACACTGGCGCCCTGCGCGGCAAGGTGTTTAGCAATGCCGGTTCCAATTCCTTTTGATGCACCGGTTACCACGGCTACTTTGTTTTCTAATTTTTTCATTGTTTCGTGATTTATGTTCTATTTGGAATGATTGTTCCACAAAGGTAGGGAATATTGGAACAAACGTTCCAAATAAAAAAAATAATTCAGGAATAAGGGTGGGAGAAGTGCTGTGGAACGCGCCCAGCGCGGAGTTCGACTGAAATAGCACGCCGTTAGATAAAGCCCTTAGTTGCTTTTCCCGTTTTGAATAAGGGGTTTGGCATGGTTGGGAGAGAAATAGTACATGCAGGAAAAACCAAAGAAGGTGGAATTACTGTCGGAATAGCGGCCGCTGTAATAATACTGGCCAAAATATACATTGAAGTGAATTTGGGGGGTATAGGCATATTCAATTCCGTAGGTTAACTCGGTGAGCAGGTTTTCCTGTGCATTCAGGATATAGCCAATGCCCGCGGTAAACGTATTGGTGAATTTTCCCTGCTGAAAGACGTTCAAGTTTGGCCGGAGTTCAAAGAATGTCGTGGTGTCGGGTCCGGCAATCTTCGCCAGGCTGTTTTTCGCGACTACGATTCCCAGACTGAAAACATCCCACTGCCGGCCAACTTCCAGATTGAGATTTATTTTATCCGCGAACGTGCCGGCCTGGTTGGAAATGCTGGGCGCGAAGGACACATAGGTTTGGGCGAAACTAAAAAGTCCGATACCCGAAAAGACAACAATCAGGAATAGGTAACGCATGGGAAAGTTTTGGGAAAAATAGTCAGATTTTTCCTTAATCATTTATATCTCCCCGGAATAGTAACTGCTCCCTTATACAATCGAACAAAAACTGTATGAAACCGGACGGTTTAAAACGGCTAATCAAAAATTTATATTGATTAGCAGCATCTTGGTAAATGGCATTTAATTGGGGGGATAAAACGGAAAAGGAAACCATGCTGAAGAACTATTTTAAAATTGCCTGGCGAACTATTTCCCGACAGAAAATAAATACCCTCATCAATACGACCGGACTGGCTTTTGGTATCTGCGCCTGCCTGGTAATTTATCTCATCAATAGTTTCGATCTCAGTTTTGACCGGTTTCATCCAAATGGAGATCGTATATACCGGATTGTGGGTGAAATGCAGAGAGAAAATGGAGAAACGATGTTTTTGAATTCACCGTTTTCAGACCTGGCTGGTTTTCAAACGCAGATTCCGGGTTTTGAGGCGGAATGTGCTTATTTCCAATATGGAGGAAAAACAAGGATTGAGGAAGCCGGGAAACCCGCTAAGGATTTCAGCGGGGATCTGGAGCAGGGAGGAATCGCCAGCATCATCACCGGCTCATCCTATTTTGACATTTTTACTTACCGCTGGCTTGCCGGCCATGCAGCTTCTTTAAATGAACCTTTTCGTGTGGTGCTTACCCGGTCAAGGGCCGTTCAGTATTTTGGAGATATCCCTGTCAACAAAATGATAGGGAAAACGGTCATCTATGATGATTCCTTAAAATTAACAGTATCCGGTATTCTTGAGGACTGGAAAGAAAATACAGACTTCGGGTATACGGATTTTATTTCGATCAAATCGGCAACCCATAGTTTTTTAAGAAGCAGAATTCCTGCGGAAGACTGGACCATCCTCAGTCCGCATCAGTCTCAGGCTTTTGTAAAACTGGCCAGGGGGGTTTCGGCGGTCGGGGTAAATGAAGCTTTTGCTGCCTATATCAAAAAAAATATAAAGCAGCGTGTTGCCGGCACCAGGTTAAGGATGTGGCTCCAGCCTATTACAAATATTCATTTTACACCGGAATTTCACCGTCGAGACGATGGAGACAATCAGTTCAGGAAAGCGTATCGTCCGGTGATATATGCGCTGATGGGCGCAGCAGTATTTATTTTACTCCTGGCGGCTATCAATTTTATCAATTTGACCACGGCACAGTCCATCCGTCGCGCTAAAGAGACCGGAATCAGAAAAGTGATGGGGAGCAGGAGAACCCATCTGATTTTGCAATTCTTAACGGAAACATTTATTCTCACGGCAATGGCTGTTTTTATTGCCGTTCTCCTGGTTCGCCCGGTGCTTTCATTTTTCAGTGAATACATTCCGAACGGTGTGATCTTTACAATGAATGTGGAAAATATTTTATTTCTGCTTTCAGTTTTGGTGCTTACCACCTTTCTGGCTGGTTTTTACCCGGCCTTTGTACTGTCCCGTTTTAAACCAGTACAAAGTCTTGCGGGTACCGGGGTAAAATCAGTCCACAGGAAAGGATATTTGCGCAAATCATTGATCGTTTTCCAATTTAGTATTTCCCTTCTTTTTATAATAGCTACGCTGGTCATCGGAAGCCAGATTCGTTTTATGCGAAACGCCGACAAGGGCTTTTCTTCTGATGCCATAGTGAATATTCCCAGAATATGGCGCGATCACTCTGACAAAGTAAACGGACTTGCAGAAACCATTAAACGCATTCCCGGTGTAGACAAGGTGATTCTTCAGGCATTTGCCCCGATGGGTTTCCCGCATATGTCTCAAGTCCTGGTCTGTAAGGGAAAAGTGGATGTGAAACTGGAAGCGTCTCTCCAGCCGGGGAATGAAGATTATATCCTTTTTTATAAAATGAGGTTGCTGGCCGGAAGAAATATGTTTCACAGCGATAGTTTGCGGGAATTTATCGTTAATCAGACCTTTGCCAGCCGCATAGGCTTTGTCGATCCCCAACAGGCCATTGGCAGACAAATCACATGGTTTGATGGAAAGAGTTACCCGATCGTCGGGGTAATAGCAGATTTTCATGAGAATTCTTTCCACGAACCCATGAAGCCGGTTGTGATTGGGCATATGCCTGAACTGGAAAAAGGGATTGGATTCAGATTGTCAACAAGGGGAAAAGAAGTTGCCGAAGCAAAAACCATTCTTGCACAGATTGAAAAAGAATGGAAAAAAGTATATCCGGAAAATGATTTTAATTACCATTTTCTCAATGAATCCATCACCTGGTTATATCAGCAGGAAACGAAAACAGCCTGGTTAATGAATGTGGTCATGTTCATCACCATATTTATCTCCTGCATGGGATTATTTGGTCTGGCCTTGTTTACAGCTGAACAAAGAACAAAAGAAATCGGAATCCGGAAAGTGCTGGGAGCCACGGTGACCAATATTGTTACCCTGCTGAGCAGGGATTTCGTGCTACTGGTAATTATTTCGCTGGTGATTGCTTCGCCGGTTGCCTGGTATTTTATGAACCGCTGGCTGGAAGATTTTGCATTCCGGATTCAAATTGGCTGGTGGGTCTTTATTCTGGCTGGCTCTATTGCCATATTCACGGCTCTATTCACGGTCAGTTTCCAGGCGCTTAAAGCAGCGATAGCCAATCCGGTAAAAAGTTTGCGAACCGAATAAGGATGTTATTTGGCCACTTCATTAATTATGCGTCAACTATTTTCTTGCCGAATGGCATTAAGGATAGTTCAATCATTTGAAAATGCTTCCTGCCAAAGGGTAAGCCGATAATGGTAATACAGAGCAGCAACCCAAAAATGAAATGAGAAATCGCGATCCAGATCCCGCCACATACAATCCAGATAATATTGGCAAAAGTCTGCAGACATCCTCCGGCAGAGTTATTGTAAACCACTTTTTTTCCGAAGGGCCAGATCATGAACTCCGCAAGTTTAAAACATTGCAACCCAAATGGAATACCAATAATGGTGCAACATAATACGAAGCCGCCAAATAAATAACCGATCGCAGAGACCAGGCCGCCGAATATGAGCCAGATCAGGTTTCCAATGAGTTTCAAAATGTTTTTTTTATTTGTAACCTCCCCGAAATTGGGAATGTGCTAATTTAGATATTTCCCAACAATAAAAAGATCAACCGTTATGGACTTCTCAATAAATAAATCATTGGAAATCCTGGAAAGAACGCCAGGCGTACTATTCCATTTAACGAATAATTTATCAACTGACTGGTCAATGAACAATGAAGGCGGTGAAACCTGGTCGGTTTTTGATGTGATCGGTCATTTGGTTCACGGAGATAAAACAGACTGGATGGCAAGAATTGAAATAATTCTTTCTCAGAGGACGGCGAAAGAATTTAAATCGTTTGACCGGTTTGCCCAGCTGGAGGAAAGTAAAAGTAAATCCCTGGAGCAGTTATTGAATGAGTTTAAGAACGCCAGGGAATTGAATCTTCATAAACTGAAGGGATTTAATTTAACAGAGAATGACTATGTTAAAACAGGTATTCATCCAAAATTCGGGACGGTAACGCTTGCGCAACTAATTTCAACCTGGACGGTGCACGATCTTGACCATATCTCCCAGATTTCACGGGTCATGGCAAAACAGTACAAAGAGCAAACCGGTCCCTGGATAGAATATCTGAAGATATTGAGACAGTGATCTGACCCGCATTAAAACACCTTCATTCTTCAAACTATCAAACAAAAAGCTGTTATGATAGAAAACAAACCCAATGACCATCTCAGTTTGGAAATGATAATTGATGCTCCTTTGCAGAAAGTGTGGAGTGCCTGGACAGATCCGGATTTGATCTTACAATGGATTGGTTCGGATCCTGACGGTAAAGGACTGGACGCTAAGCTGAATGTTCGTGCTGGGGGGTGTTACGAAATTCATTTTATGAATTCAGATCTTACCGAACACACCTGTTATGGTGTTTACAAGGATATTGTGGAATTTAGAAAACTGAGTTTCAGCTGGCAGTGGAAAAGCGAACCTGATGTGGAATCTCTGGTTTCAATTTTGCTGATTCCGACTGGCAGCCAAACGATGATGCGGTTTGAACACCAGGGTTTTGGCTTTCAATCGGCTCATAGTTATGAAGAAGGATGGAAAAAAACTTTTTTCAAACTCACGAGGGTATTGAACATAATTAATAGTGAAATGCAAACCGGTGGTTAACCGGTATATTAAATGAAGGTTAATTCGAAGCATAAATTTGATTATTGTAATCCTGATTTATAACTGACTCTCAATTTGGTAAGAAGATTTTCAATGATCATCACTTTTCAATTTAGTTGCAATTAGGTAATCTCTGATTACGGGAAAATGTCAGTAGGCGTTTTAGTTTTGGTATTGAAAATCCCTTTAGAAATTACAATATAAAACTTCAGTTATGCCGGTATTTATTGCGAAAATTAAATTGCTTTCAGGTACGGAAAATGACTATGACAGACTTTCTGATGAACTAAAGAAAAAATCTTTCAGAACACCTACCGGCAAGGAATCCGAACGACAAATGCCATCCGATGATGTGATAGTTATGTCAACAGTTCAACCCAGTTTGTTCGAGGTTACATCTTCGGTATCAATAGCAGCTTCGCTTATAGGGAAGAAATATAGTTTTACCGTGAGGAGATTAAAGGACTAAACTGTAGGCTTTTCTTCAAAACCATTATAGTGATTCACTGATTTTAATATAGTTTATGCATATTGACAGGTCTGGCGCCTTAATAATAAAGCCGAAGGATAAGGAAAAGCAAATCAGGGAAGAGATATTTCAGAAGCTGGTACAGGCTTTTAGCGAATACCTGACACCAAAAACGAAAAAGAGAATCAGGAGGGGACTAAAAAAGACCAGCAAATTTTTAGCGGGAATGATTGATCAGATGAAGAAAAAAGATATTCAATCTGACTGGAAAATAATAAAATACAACTAGTGTCATACTCTAACTCCAGGGGAACAACTAAGCTAAAAAGAAAATTTACAAAAAAAGAAGTTTTAGGGATATTGTAGCTGGCCTTTAAAGATTTTAAAATCGCTGCAGGAAAGAAAAAACTGCACAAATCATTAAAAAAAGCTGGTATAATTATTTCCGCAGCCGCTTTTAAGAAAAAGAAAAAACTTCCTTTTAAAGGAAAAGAATAGGCTCCCGCCTATAAGAACCAGGACATCCACGTGATTTTCTTATGCAACAATTGTCGTGCAGGTACATTTGGCATAACGTCTGCGGCAATTGATTTATATCAACTTTTTGGATCAAGAGTGAGTCCTACCTGTTTTAAAATTCAAATTTTAAAGCAGAAGGTTTGAAAATTTAAAAAAGACTCTATATTTGACTTGATGCAAAACAAGAGCGGTGAAGGTTTTGTGAATAAGAAGGAACTCGTCAAGGAAAAAATTGGCCGGGTTGCGATGAAGTGTTTTTCCAAATATGGTTTGGACAAAACTACTCTGGATGACATTGCAAAAGAAGTCGGCCTGAATAAGGCTTCCCTGTATTATTATTATAAGAATAAAGAGGATATTTTTCTGGAAGTTGCCATCCGGGAAGGTCAGGATTTCCTTTCCAGCCTTCAGCAGAAAACGCTCGCAAAAAAGAATACGGAAGAACGTGTTACATTTTATCTTCTGGAGCGCATTAACTACTACAAGAATATTTTGAACATGAACCGGGTGTCGGTGGAGACCCTCCACAAAATGCTCCCCAGGTTCTTTGAATTGTTTGATTCAATAATGCAGGCAGAAGTTCAGTTTTTATCAAAGATTATAAAGGAAGGGGTGAAAAGCGAAGGACTGGTGAAAGTGAATCCTGACAAACTTGCTTCCTCCCTGATTGCCATGAATGATGCTTTGAAACACCATGCTGAACATAAAGCTATTTTGAAAAACCAGGACGAAATCGACTATAGTCAGATTTTATTAGACATGAAATTTTTGCTTGCACTGATTTTTAAAGGCCTGTCCCAAAAATCAGCCAATATCTAACGAATGACCGAAGTGTTAACAGCTGTACATGAACTGATGCTGATGCGCGCCTATGTGAATAGTGGCGCCACCCGCAGTTATGCGTTCCGAAAGCAGCAGTTGTTATTACTCCGGGATGCCATACTGGAAAATGAGAAGGAAATTTATACGGCTCTGTACCAGGACCTGAAAAAACCTGCTGAAGAGAGTTATGCTACCGAGATAGGCATGGTTCTGATGGAAATAAGAATAGCACTTAAGAATCTCCGGAAATGGACCCGGCCGGAATCTGTTCCAACCAACCTGCTGAATTTACCTTCTTCTTCTAAAATCATACATGATCCCCTGGGTGTGGTTCTTATTATCGCACCCTGGAATTACCCCTTCCATCTCCTGATACTACCTTTAGTTGGCGCTATCGCCGGGGGGAATGCGGTAATGCTCAAGCCCTCAGAACTCGCACCGGCTACGGCTGCGCTGCTGGAAAAAATAATCCGCCGGCTTTTTCCGTCGCGTTACATCTCTATCACCGGTGGTGATGGCGCAGTATTGATCCCTCCGATGATCCGTAGTTTTCGCTTTGATCATATTTTTTATACCGGTGGCTCACAGGTTGGAAAAATGATATACCAGCTGGCTGCTGAACAACTTGTTCCGGTTACACTTGAACTGGGGGGTAAGAACCCGGCCGTTATCGAAAAAGATGCAGACCTGGAGATTGCGGCAAAAAAAATCGCAGTAGGTAAATTCCTGAACGCCGGACAGACCTGCGTGGCGCCAGACTATCTGCTCGTTCATTCGTCCGTCAGGGAAAACTTCCTGAAGAAATTGTACGACGCTATTACCCGCTTTTATGGAGATGATGCAGAAGCTGGGGGCAATTACGGAAGAATTATCAATGAGAAAAGATTTGACCTGCTTGTGGGATATCTGTCTGAAGGGAAGATCGTTTTTGGAGGCCGTCATGATCGCGGGAAATTATTTATTGCCCCGACCATACTGGAAGATATTCCGGCCGGGGCTGCTTTGATGAAACAGGAAATTTTTGGACCGTTGCTTCCTGTATTTAGTTATGAAACGATGGAGGAGGCACTGAAGTTTATCAACGCTAACCCTTCGCCGTTGGCATTTTACCTGTTTACCCAAAATGCACAAACAGAAGAGAAATGGATGGAGAGTCTCTCATTTGGAGGTGGTTGTATAAACAACACCTTATGGCATCTAACCAATCATCATCTTCCATTCGGCGGCATTGGCAATAGTGGAATGGGTGCCTACCACGGTAAACATTCCTTCTACCGGTTCACCCATGCGAAACCTGTAATGAAAACGCCGCGATGGTTTGACCCGGCTGTAAAATATCCGCCTTTTAAAGGTAAAATGAATTGGATCAAAAAACTGATCAGATAAGAGCTTATGATTTGTAAATGCTTTGATAACGACAAAACGATTGAATGTCCATGAGAACAATTACATGTATTCTTTTTGCAGTCTTTTTTTTACAGGGAATGAGTGAAGCCCAAACCGTAATCCGTGGGATCGTGCACGATCAGGTAAGCAGGGAGTCGGTTCCGGCTGTCTCTGTATCGGTAGAAGGTAAGCGCGATGGAGCTTACACAGATGACAAAGGAAGATTTCATTTCACGGTAGACTATCCGCTTCCGGTTTCATTGCAAATCTCCAGTATTGGTTTTGAAACCAAACATGTGCAGGTGACCAGCGCAACAACGCCGCTGGAAATCGAACTGAAACCGGTTGCATCCATGGGCCAGGAGGTAGTGGTTTCCGCCAGCCGTAGTGAACAGAAAAAACTTACTTCACCGGTAACCATCGAGCAAATCAGTCATAAGGAAATCATCCATTCCCCACAGCTGAATTACTATGATATGGTTCAGGGCCTCAAAGGCGTTGATGTTACGGTTTCCAGTATTGGATTTACTTCAGTGACCACACGCGGATTTAATACCAGCGGTAATACCAATTTTACCCAGATTACAGACGGCATGGATAACCAGATGCCGGGATTGAATTTCGCACTTGGTTCGGCCATCGGACTAACGCAATTGGATGTGGATAATATCGAAATTCTTTCCGGCGCTTCTTCCGCATTATACGGATCGAGGGGCTTGAGCGGAACAATGGTGATGACAGGTAAGGATCCTTTCAAGTATCAGGGACTGAGTGTACAGATCACCCAGGGAGTGAATCATGTGAAAAATGCAAAAAGTGGCGATCCGGTAAGCCCCTCACCTTATTATGACTGGACCATCCGGTATGCCAAAAAAATAAACGACAAACTCGCTTTCAAAATAAATGCGCAGTACACAGGAGCGAAAGACTGGGTGGCTACCGATACCACAAACAAAAACGGTTCGGGTAATCAGTATACTGATCCCAATTATAATGGCGTGAATATTTATGGAGGTGCTACGTCTACAGATATCAATCCATTTTTGCAGGGTGCCGAGCAACAGGTTCCGGAAATAGCACCGATAGTTGATCCGCTCATTGCCAATGGCCCCAATTACGTGGCCCGTACCGGATATAAAGAATATGGATACCTCGATAATAATGCAACGATTTTCAAAGCGAATGCAGAATTAAGATATAAAATAACACCCCGCCTCGAAGCTATTTTTTCGGGTACCTATGGCACCGGAAGTGTTGTATATACCAACGACACACGTTATCAGTTGAAAAATTTCCAGGTAGGTCAGTATCGTGTAGAACTGAAATCAGACAACTGGTTTTTCCGGGCCTATACCACCCAGGAGAATTCAGGTCATACCCTGGTGGCAGGCCCCACCGCACAGCTGATGAATGAGGCCTGGAAACCGAGTTATGATGCCAACACGGGTGATGGATGGTATCCACAGTTTACCGGTGCACTGATTGGTGCCCTGGCCGGAGGTTCAAGCCAGCAGGACGCGTTCTGGCAGGCCAGACAGTTTGCAGACGTCGGCATGCCGGCTATCGGGAGTGCACAATTCAACCATCTGAAAGACAGCATTTCCAATACCCCGATTACCAGCGGAGGTACACAGTTTCTGGACAGAAGCAAATTATATAACGGCGAATTTCAATATAATTTTGCCCAGCTGATCCCATTTATGAGTGTGATCGCCGGAGCGAACTACCGCCTGTATCATCTGAATTCCAAAGGAACATTGTTTGCTGACGGAGACGGACCCATCAATGTAAATGAATACAGTGCCTACATTCAATTGTCAAAAAAACTGCTCGACAATAAACTTACCCTGAGCGCCTCCGGACGATACGATAAGAACACGCTGTTCACGCAACCCCGGTTCACGACAAGGTTCTCGGCCGTGTATGAAGTGATGAAAGATAACTATATCCGCATGTCTTATCAGAATGCCT
Source organism: uncultured Bacteroidota bacterium (assembly GCA_963766585.1). Lineage (GTDB taxonomy): Bacteria > Bacteroidota > Bacteroidia > Chitinophagales > Chitinophagaceae > Puia. The sequence continues at coordinate 840,058 of CAVYAV010000003.1, read as the reverse complement.
ATAGTTTCCCTTCAAATATCCAGTCCCTGCAAAGCACCATGACCGGATACAACAGCTATTCTTCCGGCGGTTCCAACCGTCTGCTGAATGGAACATATCAGTTTAATCAATATCCTCCTTATACTCTCGCCAGTGTTCAGCAATACCAGCAAACGAATGATCCAAGCGTATTGCAAAAGTTTGTGTACAACGATATCAAACCGCAGTCTGTGAATGCTTTTGAAGTCGGTTATTCATCCCTGATTGCCAAAAGAGTGATGATTGATGTGCTGGGGTATTATTCCTCCTGGCAGGATTTTATCGGATATACAGATGTTGCCAATACACCGGGAACACAGGACCCCACCGCTTTCAAAGATCACAGCACTTATGTTCAATATAATATTGCTTTCAACGGGGGACAATTGGTTACCACTTATGGATTTGCAGCGAGTGCAAGTGTTGACCTGAGAAATAATTTTCTGGTAAAACTTAACTACTATACTGACTATCTGCAGAATAAGAATAATAGTCAGGTCAACAACTTTAATACGCCTAGTTACCATATCAATTTTGAATTTTCCAATAGCGGCTTTGGCAACGATAAAAGGTGGTCATTTTCAACGGCCATGCGGTACAAACCAGCATATTTTTATGTAGTTTCCGGTGGTTTCGCCAATGGAACTGTACCGGCTTCGTTCGTATTGGATGCGCAGGTGAGTTACAAAATGCCTTCGATACATTCCATGTTCAAACTGGGATCTACCAATTTGACAAACAAATACTATTCCACTGGAGTAGGTAATCCGAATATCGGAGGCGTTTATTATGTTACTTATGCATATAACGTCTTTTAATCGCAGTAAACGCACGACTTTATAAAATGATCAATATGACTTTCACGACAAATTATATTAATAGAATAAAGAGCATAACAGGCAGGCTTTTCACGGCATTGTTTTTTAGCGCGGCCTTTTTTACAGTAGCATGCAACCATTCCGAATCGATGGCGACAAAAGAGTATAACACCACACTGGAATTCGCACCCGGTGATGAAACTAAAATTATAGAGGCTTTTCTTTCCATGAAAGACAGTTCTGAAATACACCTCAAATCGGGACTCTACAAATTCGATAACCTCAGTCTTGCGCAACTGAAACATATTCAGATTCGCGGCGACGGTCCGGATAAGACCATACTGGATTTTTCTTCCCAAACACAGGGCGGAGAGGGCATTCGCGTAACAGATACGAAGTTCTTTACCATCCGGGACATGACGATCCGCGATTCGAAAGGGGATCTGCTGAAGATCAGCAAGAGCGACCAGGTTGCGATTTTGAATCTTCATGCTACCTGGAAGAACGCAGATTCCACCAGTGGCGGTTATGCCATTTATCCGGTAATGTGTCACCAGGTATTGATCGACAGCTGTTATGCAGAAGGATCCTCTGATGCCGGCATTTATGTTGGCCAGACCGACAGTGCGGTGGTCAGGAACTGTAAAGCCTACCGGAATGTTGCCGGATGTGAAATTGAAAATACCAGTCATGCGCGCGTGTACGATAATGAATTCTATGGCAATACGGCCGGTTTTCTGGTATTCGACCTGCCCGGACTTTCCAAAAAAGGCGGTTTTGTAAAAGCCTTTCACAACAACATTCATGACAACAACTTCAAAAATTTTGCAAAGGCAGGAAGTTTTGGAACCTACTGGGGTGTGGGTAATGCAGCTCCAGGAAGTGGTGTAATTGTTCTGTCCGCTTCCAATATTGAGATTTACGAAAACCAGATCAATAATAATAACTCCAGCGCCATAACACTGGCGTCAGGTTTATCAGTAGACGACAAAGCACTCGAAAAAGTAAATGAAAATTATTTCCCGATTTCCAGCAATATCAGTATCCATGACAACACGTTGACCATGGGTAACAGTTTTCCCGAACCCGCGTATGCACATCATATCGGGAAATTACTGGTTGCCATAGAACAGAAACTGAATACAGATACATCCAGGAAAAACAAGCGCATTCCGCTGATTATGTATGACGGGATCAGTACAAGCCTGATCTCGCACAGTACAAAGGTCAACCCTGATTCTATCTGCATCCGGCAAACAGGAGATAACATTTTTGTGAATGCTGATTTCCTGAATATGTCCAATCCTGCCAAATGGCATCCAGGCACGGATTGGGCCCTGTATAGCTGTAATTAAGTTTAAAAGATACTATGAGAAAGAGTTATTTATGTGTGGGAGGAATCGTGATGACGATGGTCCTGTGTTGGGGATTTGGCTGCAAGAGCGGACCGGCTACTGATAAGGAAATAAATACGGAAACTAAGGAATTTGTTTTTCGGGAACACCTTTCTGATTACGGGTTTTTTAAAGGGAATCTCAAGGACCTCAGTCCGGCAGCCGGCGTTATCCGTTATGAACTGATTACGCCACTTTTTACTGACTATGCAGTAAAAGACCGCTTTATTGTTGTTCCTGCCGGAAAAACGGCACGGTATACGGCTACTGGTGTGCTGGATTTTCCCGATTCGACGATCATCGTCAAGAACTTTGCCTATCGCAATCAAAGCAATCAGAAAATAATGATTGAAACCCGGTTGCTGGTAAAAGATCCAACAGAAAAAACATGGAGGGTCATGGACTATCTCTGGGACAGTACACAGACAGATGCGGTTAAGACAATCATCGGTGCAAGAATTCCTATTAAACTCCTGGACGATCAGGGACAGAAAATTTCGACGGTCTACCAGGTTCCCAATACCAATGATTGCAAACGTTGTCATATGAACAACAGCGTTATTTCGCTTATCGGACCCAAGGCCAGGAATTTAAATTTTACATTGAATGGCCATTCCGAAAATCAATTGAGTGAATGGGCAAGACAGGGTAAACTTTCAGGACTCCCCAATCTGAGCGAGGTTGCAAAGTTGCCCGATTGGAAGGACAGCATACATTATAGCGTTACGGAAAGAGCAAGGGCCTACCTGGACGCGAACTGCGCGCATTGTCATACCAAGGGTGGGGATGCCATGAATACCGGCCTGTTCCTCGAATACCAGCAAAATGATCCTTCCCATTTGGGGGTTTTAAAATCACCGGTATCCGCAGGGGGTGGGGCAGGCGGTTTGAATTATGATATCGTGCCGGGTAACGCGGCGCAATCTATCCTGGCCTATCGTATGAACAGTACCGAACCCGGTACGGCCATGCCGGAACTGGCGAGGACGATTATTCATAAGGAAGCAGTCATTTTGATCGTTGACTGGATCAATAAAATGAAACCCGCCCACTAAAATATGATCTGGGATTATTTAAAAAACCGAAACGGCATGATGCAGGAGACCAATACGCTGATTGTGGGCGCAAGTGTTGCAGGGCTGGCTTCAGCCGGCTGTCTGGGAATGGCGGGCATCGATTTTATTGTTATCGAAAAGCATTCGGCCGTAGTAACGCCCTGGCGTAATCACTATGAACGCCTGCATCTTCATACCAATAAGAAGTTATCACACCTGCCATATAAGAAATTCCCATCCCAGGTACCGGTTTATCCAAGCCGTTTGCAGGTGGTAGAGTATATGGACAGTTATCAAAAGGATTTCGGCATAGAACCGATATTTAATACAGAAGCCAAAACGATTTACAGAGAAGGTGAATATTGGATTACAGAGACATCCACCGGAAAATTCAAATCGAAGAATGTAATTATGGCAACGGGTGCCTACGGCCTGCCGAGAAAAATTGATTTCAAAGGCATGGAGAGCTTTCCGGGCAAAATAATACATAGCAGCCAGTTTAAAACCGCTCATGAATTTAAAAATCAAAAGGTTCTTGTAGTTGGTTTCGGAAATTCTGCCTGTGAGATTGCAATCAATTTATATGAGCAGGGTGCTTCTCCCGCCTTGTCTGTCCGGTCTGCCGTGAATGTATTGCCACGTGATATTTTAGGAATCCCCGTATTACAGTTGGGACTGCTGATGTCGCACCTTCCTCCGCGGATGGCGGATAAAATGAATGCCCCGCTGATCAGGCTTTTAACAGGTGATATCAGGAAACTGGGGCTCCGGAAATTACCTTATGGTCCCATGGAACAAATGCAAAAGGACCAGAGTGTTCCCCTGCTGGATATCGGAACCCTGAAACTTATTCGCGAGGGACACTGTGATGTTTACGATGATATTGACCGGATAGAAAATAGGACCGTATTTTTTAAGGACGGAAAAAAAGAGGAGTTCGATGCAATCGTTGCGGCCATCGGATTTAATAAAGGATATGAACAGGATTTGCTCCAGGTTGACAAATGCCGTTTTGAAGACCTGAATGTTAAGGCGGACAAACAAAAGTACTTCGGTAAAGACGGACTTTATTTCTGCGGATTCTTTGTTTCTCCTACGGGACAAATCCGGGAGATTGGACTGGATGCAAAAAAAATTGCAAAGCGCATAGCAACAAAATCCTAGCATACCGAGTGCACATGTTGCGGTGGCGGCAGGTATGTTATAAGGATGACATTTTTATCAAGTTGCTTAAATGTTGCAGGCCCGAGGGCGGCGGTTATTTTTTCTGAAAACAGACGTTCACCCTCACCGATGATTGCTGGGGTGATCAAAAGTTTTAATTCATTTACCAGTCCGGCTTCCAGCAATTGTTTTAGTAAAGTGCCGCTACCCTGAACCAGGATATAGCCACCGTCTTCCTGTTTAATATTTTCTAATTTTTCTATAAATCCTGTATTTATAATCTTTGTATTCTTCCATGGTGCCTCTTTAAGTTTAGAAGACACAACATATTTTTTACAATTGTTCAAATGGTCGGCAACACCCTGTTCATTGTTTTTGAAAGAAGACCAATATGGATAAAGCATTTCATAAGTATGGCGACCGTACAGCATGATTTCACAGTTATTGATCGTGTCCTGAATGTATTTTTGCCTGTCCGGGCTGTCAAACGGTAACCACCACTGATCCATTTTCCCCGCATCAAAAATACCGTCTAACGATAGCCACTCTGTAATAATCAATTTGCGCATTTGCCAGAATTTTAAACAAAGTTGGCTAACTGGCAGGTATCAGAATTGTACAAATCCGACAATAAATATCATTCAGGAGTCAGGACGGGCCCGCAGGTAATCTGATGGGGTAAAATGGGTAAATTCCTTAAAGCTCCGAATAAAGTGACTCTGATCGGAATAGTTGTTATCATATGCCACCGTTGACAAATCCCTGAAATTGCATTCGTTAATTTGTCTGAATGCCTTGTTGAACTGGTTTACCCGACGGAATAAATTTGGTGAAAGGCCGATATGTTGTTCAAACATACGCTGGAAAGATCTTTCAGTGATATATAATTCCCGTTGCACTGTTGTTAAAACATTTTTGTCCGATGTGCGGGCTATCTTTTCTGCTGCATAGTGCAGGCACTTGTTTTTGATCCTGATCGCTGCAATCTTGCTAAAAAGATAGTCATCAATCAATTGCAGAATTTGCCCCGTTGTAGTGGTATTCAATAGCTGTTCCTGTAGTTCGGATTTTCCAGTCAGTAAATCAAGTTCTAAGGGTTGATCAGTCAGCTCACTTGCGCGAATATTAAACAGGTCGCCTAAAGCGTATGGCTTGAGAAAATAGGCGACCATCCTGAAATCCTCTTCTATCAGTAGTTGCTCGGGTATGACCGTCTGACCAAAAAGTGTCAGGTTTTGCTTGCTGGTACCAATTTTCGCAACTGCTGTTGAAAACAAAAGTGTAGGCATCCCATTGGCAAAAATGGGAACAGCAAACGGACTTGTTACATGATCATTTTCTATAACCAGGATGGACTTTACGTATGATGAAATCTTTACAGCAGGTATAGGATAAAATGCTTTCATCGTTATTACAGTTGAAGTTACGAAACAGGATTTGCATTTTTTAACAGAACCTGTTTCTGTTAAAATACCCCGCTGATCAGATTTCTTAAAGTGTAGCAAAGAACCTTCCGACCTAGCCGGAAAGTTCTTTGAGATTATAGATACTTTCACAAACCTTTGTGAAGTAAACGGTTTTTCTTCAATTGGTCCCGGGACCAGGCGCAGCAACTGGCGGAGGAAGGCAATTATAATCTGCAAAGAAATTTCCTCCATAGGTCAATGGGTAACCATTAATATTATAGGTATAGCTTCCGCTGGAAGTAACATTTAAACCAAAAGAATTTGGATCCCCGCCAAATCCCAAAGCATAATCATTGGAAACTGTTGGATTATTTTTACTATACATCTGAAAAAACAACTGAATTGAACGATCAGACCTTGCCGGATTGATTTGATTGTCATAACCGCTGTATGCTAAGTAACGCCACACCTTGTGATCCTGTGTATATAGAGAGTCCGCAAGGCAATTACCGCCGTTATCATAGGTTAATTGTTCCTCTAACACATTACCTTGGAATATCGTTACCAGCTGAAACTGGGCATTAAAATTATAGGTTTGAACTGGTGCGGTAGTCCAGATATCGTCTAAGGCTAATAAACGAAGTTGAACCTGCGCAGTGGAGGAAAGGGAAGCTACCGTACCCGAAGGATAGCTAAAAGTGTCAGATACAATAAGAACAGGAGTGCCACCACCAGGTCTAACGGACTCATTAACTTTAATCAGGTTGTTGTTTCCGTCATAAAAAAAATCAATATACCTGTCGGGGGAGCCACCCGTATAAGTTATTCCGCTGATCAGTCGCCGGTTTAAATCGTAGGTCAGGGAGCCATTAAAACCATTCTGCTCCTGTAAATAAAAAAAGTTGTACATCGGAGTACTTACAGTGAGGTAATCCGGCTTACACTCGGGCTTGTAAATAACCTCACCCGTTTTGTAACAGGATAACTGCATGACCACAGTGTAACCAATAATTAATGCGGTAAGTGTTTTTCTTTTCATAGTAATTTTTTTAGTTGGCGTGAATGAATAGTCCAATCGGAAGGCTTACAAAGCCGGAACCGGTTTAATGAAATAAGGACATTTGAACCAACGGGGTACGAAAAGGGACAGATTGGTTATCTGGTACAATTGGCATCGGGTGCGGTAATCTGGCGGAATTTTGTAATGCTAACGAGGTACTTACTGAAAAACTGGAGGGAATGACTTGTCCCAAGCCTAGATCACAGGATTAAAAAAGGAAACGCGATGAGAGAAGTCAGACAAATCTCTGTCAAATCCTGATTGGGTTTAGACCGTAACTGTCGATTAACGCTTGTTTAACAAAGTACGCAATTATGGGTCATAGCTGCTCCGATGCTGCTGATTTACTGGCTGTCAGATATTTACCTATAATTATTCCGGTAACAAACACGGTATAGAAATGGCCCAGTATGCCGATAAACATAACCGCTCTTTTCGCAATTAGAGATAAGGGTGTAATATCTCCAAAGCCAATCGTCAGCAAGGTTGTAAAGCTGAAGTAGTTCAGGTTAACGAGAACGTCTTTCCCTTCTCCGGTATTAGAGAAGGAATGTGGGCGAAATATATCAATCAGGTAAAAAAGGAAAGTACCGATCTGGCATAGCAGTACAAATCCACAGAGCGCAGCTGCTAACATTTCCGTGGAGACTGTTCTCACATATAATACCGCTACAGACACTTCTTTAACCACCAGGGAAAAAAAAATGAGGTACAGTATGCCGTGCCAGCTCTTGCCCTCAATAAAGGTGAAACTGCCACTAAACAGATCGAGCGCAATGGATACCAGGATTATACTCAAGATTATATAGCGAAGACGTTTTTTATTATAAAAAACGAGCAGACCAGTCAGCAGGTTTTGATAGATGTTAACGATGCCAAATATCTGGTAGTCTTCTGTGAATGTATTTCCAAATATGAGGAGCAGGAAACTAACCAGCAGAACAGCATATTTCCGTTGATCAATATAAGAAAGCATTTTGGTAGAATTCATAATAGGGTTAAACCGGCAGATTTCGTTATTGGCAACTAAATTAGGTGCAACACGAATTTACGCGAAACATTTTCTTTTTGTGTCCTCCTTGGTGCTTTGGCCCTTTTGATTGTAGGGTTCCTGCAGGGGAATCGAAGTGGTTTTACCCATTTTTAACTCTTTCAGCAAAGAACTCTGTGTTTAATATCCAGGTTTTGCCCTTGTCAGTAGAGCTTTCTCCATACCAGTGAAAGGAATCCACTGTAATTTTTTCAAATATCCATCTCATAATAAACCCATCAATTTCACTTGTTTCCTGAATAATCCGGTCTCCTTCGGCCCGGGCGGTCAGCTGATTGTGAATACCGGTTACCGGATTAAACCAGTCTATATGCCACTGATAAGTTTTTGGATCCATCATTCTGAACGTATTTCCATACCGGTTGCCAACGTTCGATTTTAAGGTCGATCTATCTGGAAGTTTGGGAGACACCAAGACATCCTGGATGGCGCGTCCTTCCAAAGTTCTCGAAAAATACCAGGCACCTGTATGTTCTCTTTGCGTTCTTTCGTCGTGGTAATAATCTATCATTTTTAACTTCCAGTTCCCTAAGAGACGGGCGTATATATCCTGCTCAGGTTGGATGTCAGCGGAGCGACTGTCGGATATCAGGGTGCTGATGAAGTCTTCATTAAGACTGGCAATTGTTTGCATGATGAAAATATTTATTCTGAAGTCAATGATTTTTGTATAGTACTGCCGATCCGGGTAATGAATTCCTGTATAATCTTCCCATCCGGATCACGGTCGGGGTCCAGGATGGTAATTTCCATTCCGGTACAGAGAGGATGTGACAACACGGGCTCCAGCAGGCTAATGAGTTCCGGATAGTTCAGACCACCGGGATCCGGACTGTCCACCGCGGGCATAATCAACGGATCAAGTACATCCACGTCCAGATGAATCCAAAACCCGTTTGGCCGGTCAGCCGCGAGATCCGCAAAAAACGAATTGATGCAGGTTGCGATCCCGGATTTCCTCAAAGTATTCAGATCGTAATAGTGAATGGCCGTTTTTTCAATTGCGGCCACATAATCAGGGTCATATTCCCGGTTACCAACGCACCATGTATCTCTTTCACTGAAGTAGGGTCGGTTTTCGTCAATATTGGATAATTTTTCATGACCGTGTCCGGTTACAATGGCAAGGTCCATCCCTGCGACTCCATGTGTGGAAGAAAGCGCGGGCCACATAAAGTCTGTATGCCCATCGATGAAAAAAAGTTTGTAGTAACCCTGTTTTTTTAAAGCCATAGCGTTTCCAATCAGGATACTGCAATCTCCTCCAAGAACCAGGGCAAAGTTTTTCCTGGAAATAACATCCTGCAGAATGGGAACCTGTTTTTTTGCATATTCTGCGATTGAATCCGCATTTCGCATGTCGGAAACGGGATCCAGCCACATACTGTATGACGGGGGTTCCAGTTTTATTACTTCCTGTGGATCTATCAAATCAAAAAAGCCTGTCTCACTTAAGCGGGCAGCCAGTTTTTTTACGCCCGGCTCTTTTCCCGGCGCGGGTTCGATTAATCCAAGATTAGAATGGAATGAGATAATGGAAACCGGTTTTTTGTTAACACGCATAGGCGCGATCTATTTAATGTGTTTAACAAAAATAGCGGTCTTTCAAAAGCAGGACTTTAGAATTCCTGCTTATTTATTTTCCGGAAATGCTGTGGTGAGAATCCATTAACGCTTTTAAAAGCGTAACTGAAATGATCCGGCCTGTTAAATCCGACAGACCAGCCGATAGCAGATACGGACTCATCGGTGGTTTTTAATAAGTATGAAGCGTGGTGCATCCTGAAATTCAACAGGTATTGATAGGGGCTTACCCGGGTTACCTGTTTAAATACCCGGTTAAAATGAAATGGACTCATATGAGAAACCCGTGCCAGTTTTTTCAAAGTAATTTCTTCTGCGAAATTTTCCTGTACATATTCCCTGGATTTTTCTATGGAGGGAAGCCAGGCCCGCTTGTGTTTTTCAGAAATAATAGTCGTTTGGAGATCATCCAGGTGAAAAATCTTATCTATTAGCTCAAGGATAATTCCATCCATTTCCAGGTTGTCAGGGTCTTTTACAGTCAGAATATTTTGTAATCGGTAAATAAGATATTCCGTTTCCGGACTTGAATTTAGTAACCGGGAGTGTATTTCCCGATCATTTAGAAATCCATTTAACGATAAACCATAAACATCCCGGATCCGGGCATAAAAACCGGAAGTGAAACCAATAATGAGGCATTCGTCTGCCTGACTGTGATAATGTTTTACCCTGTGTGTGAATCCAGGTTTGTTTATCAGAAAACGGTTATTAAAACATTCCAGTTCGTCAGAAAAAATTTTGAATAGGAAACTGCCCCTTCGAATGTAACAAATAGAAAATCTGTTCTGGTATTCTATACCGGAAAACCCGCATTCAGTGCACTGGCAGACAAAATCTGTTACCTCAAACAAGTCAGATTTATATAGAGTTCGAATGGTTGCGTCCATTCTGTGTGGAAATTGTTACATGTAAAATTATCAAATTCAATTTATATATCTATAAAATCAATCGCACCCCCCCGAGATCAGCGACTTTATAAGTGAATTTGTCGCCCGGTGCACTGATAAACATATAATTCTTTGGGATCTTCCACTTTTTACTAAGGGAACTGATAAGATCAGGTCCGAACTGTCCTTCAACAAAAACGTGTTCCATTTTTATGTCCGGATAGGCTCTGTCCAGTACTTCAAAATCCCTCCTGAATTCAGGAGAAACAACCTGACGGTTTTTTATTACGGTAACGATTTTTATCTTTCTGGTTATCTCATTTTCTTCCACATAGATCATCACCTTATTTAAAGTTGCAATATCGTCCGATTTTGAAAAAAATACGAATTCGCTATCGTGTAGTTTGTCAATCACCCGATTGATTCGATTTTCCAGGGTTGTTGTACGAAAGGGTAGTCTATGGGCAGTTTTCCTCATGCCGTCGAGAAAGAACTTCATAATATGATTTCTGTTGAGCATGCAATAGATTATCCCCATCACCGGAATAAAATACCGCAGGAAGATGATGAGATAAACCGGTTTTAATTTTACGGTACCATATAACGCGACGACTACGCCCAACATGGCTATAATAACGATGCCCGGCGAGGCATACTCGGGCCTAGGCAAACGCGATCTTTTGATTTTAAGCATCAGGTTTCCGAGCGCGAAAAATATCATCACCAGCAGAAAGGAAATCGAATATACGCCGGCCAGCGGTGCCAGTTTTCCATGGGTAATATATAAAACGGAAACGCATAGTAAAAAAAATACGATGAGTATCCGGTAGCTGCTGTGACGCTTATTTTCTTTCAGTAAAAACTGCGGCAAAATCCGGTCCAGCGTCATTCTTTTGATCAGGCCATTTACGCCGACAAATGAGGTGAGAACGGCCCCGCTGAGCACGGTAACCGCATTGAGGGAAATAACTATTGCCAGCCAATGGCCACCCGTGGCATCTCCAATATAACTGAGCAGGGATTGCTGATGTAGTCCGACCTGGGCCATGGGTAAAACAGCGATCGCTGCGATCGCTATCAGGGGATTTAAAATGGTCACCGCCAGCCACATATTGCGGAGCGTTTTTGGAAAGACGCCTTTATCCTGTTCTTCGACAAAATTTGACGAGCTCTCGAATCCGGAAATGCCCAGCATGGCTGTGCTGAATCCCAAAAACAAGGTTGTGGTTAAAGAGCCGCCATGAATAGGAATGGAAAAATTGGTTTCTAAATTGACCAGGCCATGGTTAAATACAAAAATAAAACAACTGACAATCAGCGTCGCCATTACGGTAAGATGAAGGATAAAAATCAACAGGGCGACCAGGGAGCTTTCGGTTATTCCCAGAATGGTTATACACAGAAAAAGAAATAACAGAAACAGCGTGGCATAATTTACCATTAACCCGGGTATGGAATGCTGAAGATAATGCATGGCTTCACTGGCTGAAATTACTGCTGTTGCCATATAGGAAAGAATCGTCAGACAGGCTGCTACAGATGCATTTCCTTTACTGGTTGTGTTTAACAATACATTGTAGGCTCCCCCGTTTAAAGGAAGTGCACCTACAACTTCGCCATATATTTTTCTGAACATGAAAAGTACGGCCGAAACAATCAAAAGGGCCAGCCAGGCATATTGACCAGCCATGGCAATCGTGAGTGCAGACACATAAAGACATGATGAGGTTATATCATTTCCGCAAATGGCTGTGGCGCGCCAGGTATTCAGCTTTTTTTCTGAGGACATTAAAACTAAATCTGTTTCGTAATTTAGTATTTAGTTTTTGTTGGCGAGCTGATTATTTTAATCTGATTGGGGTCCGCCTGCACGGTGAGGCTTTTGATTGACCCCTGGGTAAGATATAATTCCATTTCCAGGTCGGTATCTGAGGCAACAAATAAAATGCGTATTCCCTTTGTGTGGATAACAAAATGAGATGTGGAGGATTCTTCGATTTGCATACCCAGCTTCTTTTCAAAAAAGTTCTGCGTCTCCCTGAACAGGGATGTTTTTAAGACAAGGGCTTTTAGACAGGGCTTCAAAGATTTCTTTTTTTGAATTCAAATGAATATCCGATACTGATATTAACAATCCAGGGACTAAGCTTAATGCCCGGTCCGTAAGTCTTTATTTGCTGAACAGATTCAGTTGTGATATTATAGTAAGAAAAACTATTGCCGGGTAAGGTTGAGTGTAGCGTTGGCCAATACCGGACGCTTGGGGAAACCATAATTCCGTTCAGGATATTGCTTTTCTTTTTAAAGGGAAGCCAACAGCCATATAGTCCCAGCCCCAGCGTAAACGTATTATACGAAGTAATTTCACCAGCGTTCTGCTGCGGGCCATTTTGATAGTTAAATTCAAACCGATGCCATTTAGGCTCAATCCGGAGGTTGATCCAGTCCCTGATCCGGTATCCAAGACCAAAACCAGTAGTCCAGGGCATATGAACCACAATGTTTTGTTGTTGCAGGGTGGAGGGCAGCGTGGTACCGCTGAATTCCAGACCCAGACCCTGTGAAAAATCGAAAATAAAACGATCGTGGATATAATTTAGTTCTATGTTAAATCCATGAGCCACCAGTGGCTGGGATAGACCAAAAAGAATATTAAATCTTTTTTCCGTCTGCCATACCTGGGCAAAACCGTATTGGTTTAACATCATCAGGAGTAGAACGGTCAGGAACTTTGTTTTGTGTTTCATAACGTGATTTTTATGATTAAGACACAAAACTGTCAAATCGAAAGGTCAAATCGGTTCACATTTGTTAAGAAACGGATCAGGACTGACTTTCTTTTCTGATCCGGCTGAGCGATTGGGGTTTGATGCCCAGGTAGGCGGCAATATAGTATTGGGGAATACGGTTGATAAGATGAGGTTTCTCTTTCATAAACTTAGCATATCGTTCTTTTCCATTGAGCATGGCCAGGTCGGCGCTGTGCTGGGCATTACTCATAAAGGAAAGCTCAGTATAAAAACTCCTGAGCACCATAAATTTAGGTTGTGCCTGGAAAAGCAATTGCATATTCGAGGCTGATAATTTGAGAATGCGCATATCTTCCAATGCCTTAATACCCATATCGGAGGGTGTGCCCTGGCTAAAGCTGCTGAGATAAGCCAGCCATTCTCCTTCCGGGGTAAAATCAACCGGAATTTCCATGCCGTCATGCAGCCTGTAGTGCATGGCCAGGCCGGTTCCTATAAAAGCAACATGACGGCTGATTTCTCCAAAATTTAAGAAGTGATCATTTTTTGCTATTGAGTCTTCGGTCAGATACTGTGAAATCAGGTTGATATCATCATCTGAAAACTTATCGACTAACTGTATTTTGCTGATCAGCAGATTTATCACTGGGAGACTTGCAACTACCAATATACCTATTTTTTGTAAAATTATTGACTAGCTTGGTGTTCTTAAAAGTCGTTGGCATTTGAAGCTCTATTCCCCTCTCAACCAGACGGGCCTGTTGGGAAACCGCCGGATCGCTTTAACATTATGGTTTGGCCTTTCTTTTTTGGCCGTTATTCAGCAGATCTGGCTTCAGCATATTAATAATTTCATTGTATTTCGATCGGTTTATTTTCATTTAATCCAGGGCAGGAATCTGTATTTATTTTATCCTTTGGAATATGAAGATGTTAATCTGTACGGCCCTTTATTTGGTATACTGATCGCGCCTTTTGCATGGCTTCCTGTAAATCCGGGAGTATTCAGCTGGGTGATGGCCAATGTTTTTTTTCTATACTGGGCAATTTCCAAACTTCCTGTGCCCCGGTTCTTTCAAACTGTGCTTATCTTTCTTTGTTCCCAGGAGCTGATGAACAGTAGCTCCTGGTTGCAATCCAATGCCCTGATTTGCGGATGTATTATGCTCGGATATTCTTTTTGCAGGGGCGGAAAGGAACGATGGGCACTATTTTTCATCATGCTGGCAACCTTTATAAAACTGTACGGCATAATCGGCCTGGCATTTCTGCCCTTCTCTTCAAACCGGGGAAAGTTTGTTTTCTGGGCTGTTTTCTGGGCGCTTATTTTATTTACCGTCCCGCTTCTCTTCACCAGCTGGCATTTCCTGGTTCAGTGTTATTGGGATTGGTATACCGGACTTGTCAATAAAGGAATAAAGAATATCAGTCTGACCAATCATAATTTATATCAGGACATTTCGGTTATGGGATTGATCAGAAGGAACCTTAGCAAAGATCTAAAGGACATTTATGTCATTATCCCCGGGATACTGTTATACCTGTCGCAGTTTATTTACTTTAAAAAGTATCGGGATATAAAATTCCAGTTATACATGCTTTGCTCTTCACTTATTTTTGTTGTAATCTTTAGTACCGGATCGGAATCTTCCACCTATCTTATTGCTGTTCCGGGTATGGTCCTCTGGTATTTTCTTCAACCTTTTAGAAAGTCCATAACCTGGTTTTTTTCGATCGCCTTTCTCTTTACTACCCTTTGCTATTCTGATCTGCTCACCCCGGCATTTCGAACAAACTTCATCATGCCTTACTCACTCAAAGCCATTTTTCCGACAATTATATGGATACTTATTTTGTTTCAGGTTCATTTCCCTGCGGCTTCCAGGGATTCAAGAAACCTGCTATGGGTTACAAATTCCCCCTCCTGATTCAGGGATTTTAGCAGCAGATTTATCCTTTCCAGCATCAGGGTACCGGAAAAACGCTTTATATATCCCGGAAGTTTAAATCTTGTAAGATCAGTGAATTCCCAGGGGTGAAAATAGATAATGAGGCAACCTGTGCCATGCAGTGTTCTGTTGCAGAGCGACAAATACAGGGACAAAGGCAGGTTTTTGAAAGACAGCCAGAAAAGAGGAATTCGAAATGGCGTACTGACACTTACCGGCATTTCATAAATAGCCTCAATTTTGTGCACCATTTTTTTTGCACCGAGATGATTGTAGCGCCCTGGGATATAAACGGGATTTAAGGATGAATCATATTCATATCCTGCATGCTGAATATCAATGGGTGAAATCATTTTCATTTTTGGCATCCGGAGACCCGTTACTTCCGTTCCGGAAATCTTGCTCAGCGCAATCCTGGAAAGCTGTAGGTCTTCTTTCTGAAATGAATTGTGGTAATACGTGTGGCTGGCGATTTCATGTCGCGCTGCCAGTTTTAAAACAATCTCCGGCTGTTGTTTTGCCCAGAAAGCAGTGGTAAAAAAGGTGACGGGAATATCATAACTATCGAGGACGGGTAGAAGATTCTGCAATCCGACCTTGCTGACCATTATTTTACTTTCCAAATCAATCTTCTGACCATATTCTTCCGGAATGTCAAATTCCTCTAAGTCGATCCCAAGTAAGATTTTCTTTCGTCCCTGAAACATAATTGTGTTTTACAAGAATCCGGATGAAGTTAATTAGTTCGCTCAATATAGTCTTAAAGCCAAATGAAGATAACATCAGCGATTCACTATTGGAAACACAAATGCTTTGAATGCTGATATCGGGAAATGAGCAGGCAATTTTTACAAATTCAAGATCGAATAAAAAGCGGTTTATGGTAGTGGAAAGAAAGATTTCCTTTCCTGATTGATTAAATCCTTTAATTCCGGCCTGTGTATCCTGAAATGGCAGTCGGAGTAAATGTTTATTAACCAGCATCAGGGATTTGGACATGATCTGCCTTCCAAGGGTAGCCCGTCGATAATATTCAGTGGACGATCTGGCACCAAGAACGATATCGTAGCCTCTTTCTAAATTCCTGAGAATTTCCACGATACTTTCAGTCCCGAAAGGGAAATCCAGGTCAGTATAAATGCTATAAGGTGAATCAGCTAGTTCTATGCCCTTTCGCAGGGAATAACCTTTCCCATAATTTTTGTTGTTTATTATTACCCGTATAGGCAGGCCTGTTTTTTTGAGAAACTTAATTTCCTTTGAACCGAAGTTTTGAATGGATCCGTCATTGATTAAAAAGACCTGGAATCGAAGAAAGCTCGTTTTTGAAATTTCTATTTTTAACTTATGTAGATGCCGGACAAAGATTCTTTCCCAACCAGGTGCAGGGTTAAAGCAGGGCACTATCAAATCAAATATCATGGGATGTTTAGGTTTAATAATTCCTTACCTGTCCTTAGATAACTAATTTGATTAACTGGTTGGGTCGGCTACAATTTATTTTTACAGGATATACCAGGGTTATTTGCTGGGTTTCAATAAGTTGCAATTGAAACACGCAAAGGGATTACCAGAAGAATACATTCAAATCAATTGAATTTCAGACTTTTGCCATGAAAACGTCACCCAACCACCGGGCTGAAATCTGCATCATGGTAATAAAAGTACCAGATATTTCTAAAGCAGAATTGCAAAGGCTGATTAATGGCTGTATTGCCAGAGACCGGGTCTCCCAAAAGGAGTTATACAGCCTCTATAGTGGAACTTTATTTTCACTTTGTCTGCGGTACGCAAAAAACCGTGAAGAAGCGGAAGAAATTCTCCAGGACGGTTTTATCCAGGTATTTCTGCATATCCATCAGTTTAAACATCGCGGAAGTTTTGAAGGATGGATGAGAAGAATCTTCATCAATTGTTCTCTGCAAAGATTCCGGGAAAATGAAAGAAATATCAAAGTGCTGCCATTGATGGATGAATATCAATTGCCCGCAAATGCGGGTTTTCCAAACAGGTTATTTGAAAAGGAATTGGTCGGGATCATTCAATCTCTTCCGCCAGCGTACAGAATGGTTTTCAACTTATATGTAATGGAAGGATTCAAACATCGTGAAATTGCCGTTCTTTTAAACATATCAGAAGGTACTTCCAAATCCAATTTATTCGATGCCAGAAATATTTTAAAAAAGTATTTGATGCGGGAACTCAAAATTGCCCAGTGATGGAGGAGCATAACAGTCATCCGGTAGACAAGTATTTTCAGGAAAATTTGCCTTTTCCTGAATCCGATCCTTCCAGGAGGGTTTGGAATAATATTGCAAACGAGCTGGACAATGTTTATAGTAAGGAGAAATTACGTCGTGCAAGAAACCGCTTTATCCTTACTGCAGGTATCACAGGAATATTTGTTCTTTTAAATTTTGCACTGAAAGATTATTCCAGGGTGGCTGGTAAATTACAAAATCTTATTAACCAGAATTATATTGCAAAACCGGGATTTGTTCCTGTCAGGCAGGAAAATCTTCCAGCCAACTCAGAAAGAATTATTCAGAATGATGTTGATCCCGGCCGTCAAAACATAAATTTCCCTGCAGTGCAACGACCAGGTTTGACAGCAAACGCCCTTAATGATTATTTAATACACTTTACGCTTCACGGGGAAGAAAATCAAAACAGCAAATTGTCAATCTATTCCGGACTAACCGAAAATAATTCTCTCATCAAAGTTCAAAACGGTAAAAAAAACAGGATATCTGTCGAGCCATTTTATATTAAAGAATTTGCCGGTTACAATTTTGCTGATAACGATATTGAGGGAGAGGAAATAGAAAAACGGGAGCGAACCATGTTTTCTGCTACCGTAGGATTCTTTGTAAATTATTCATTAAACCGGCATTGGGTATTGCAAAGCGGTTTGGCCTATTCCTGGTCAACCTCCAATATCGATTCTTTTGCCACATATGCCAAAAGAGGAGACAATGGTGCCATTCAGTACAAGCTAAATACGGTTTCTGGGTATAGTTACCTGAATTCCCCATCCCCTGCCTCTCCGATGGTCGGAGATAGCGTCCATACGAACGGTACGCATAGCCACCTGAGATATATCTCCATTCCGTTGATTGTTTCCTACCGTATTCCAATGAAAAGATTTACAGCATTGGTGGGGGCGGGCGCTACTTATAATATTTTAAGCAGTGCTGTGGTGGAGACGGATATATATGATGCCAGTTTTTCGAAACATGAAGCCTGGTTACCACTAAACGGCCTTAAAAAGACCAATTTTGGCATTATCGTAAAAACGGAAATTTCTTACCAGGTAAAAAAACAATGGAGCATTAACCTGATGTCCAGCTTTAAAAATACGCTGGGTCCCATCAATCTCAGTGGTGCTGTTTCTGCATATCCTTACAATTTTGGTGTCGGGCTGGGAGTTACTTATCAGTTCTAAGATCAGAATGCCAGTTCTATGCCGCTCTTCAATCCTTTTTGATATTCCTTTTTGTTGAATTTATAGAGAAAAGGCGAGCGGTGGGCACCGATAGGTCTTGTTTCGTTTAGCTTGGTAATAATGCCTGTTGCCATCAGGCGTTTTGCAAAGTTCCTTTCATCCAGTGATTTTTCCAATATGGTTTCATAAAGCGCATGGATCTCCGGCAGGGTGAATTTTTTAGGAAGCAGTTCATATCCTATCGGGTAATGCGCGATATGAAGACGCAGGGCGACCAGGGCTTCTGAAATAATATATTTATGATCAAACATCATCGGAGGTAGTGCGGCTACCGGCCACCACCTGCAGTCCTGCTCATAAACTCCCTTCCTGTATTCCACCTGAGAAAATTCCGTCAGGGTATAAAATGCCACTGATACGAAGTAATCGAATATCCAATGGTCATTCGAAATTTCATGGCCCGTCATTTTTTTGATATGCCTGGCATTGAATCCACTGTCCATTGCCCTTTGAGGATTTCCGAAAGAACGGAACTGCCGGAGGTACAAATCTTTCAGCCCGGTTCGCAAAAAGGCAATCCGATGGGCCGCCTCCTCAATGGATTCTGTTTTTCTGATATATCCACCGGATACCGTCCACTTGTCCAATACGAAGGGTTGTTGGAGCAGCACTCTAAGCTCTTTATCGTGATATCCGAAAATGACATTATCCACCGAAACATTACGGAGCCATCGGTCGGGGTCCTTGAAAATATCATCGGTAGCCTCTCGCACCATATGAGTGATTATTTGGATTTGGGGGTATGAAGTTAATCCCCTAGCTTCATTCTGTCAAATATACGGAATAGAGTATCGCTTTCTTTTTTTAATTAAATAAATAAACAATCATTTTTCATGAAGAAAATAATTGCATGCACAGCAGTAGTTTACCTGATTATATTATCTATGAGTGCCAAGGCTCAAACCCAAACAGTATCCGATTATTTTGCAGGAAAATGGAATATGCTGGTCAAAGGATTACCAAATGGAGACACAAAGATGATTGTGGTCCTGGATAAAAAAGATACAACACTCGTAGGCGTTATTCAGGATTCTGTCGGAACAGAGATCTCTAAATTTTCCAAAGTTGACCTCAGGGAAAATGGGGTGACTGTATATTTTACTGCACAGGGGTATGATGTATATATGTCAATGATAAAAAAAGATGAAGATCACATCACAGGAAGTATGATGGATATGTTCGATGCAGAGGGAACAAAGGTAAAACCAGGCAAATAATTCATGTATTTACAGCTTACACTGAAGGAGTCTGCTCGATTAACTAACTAACGATTCTCAATAATTAACAAGTAGCATATGAAATGGAAGCTTCTGTTTAAGATTTGCCTCTCCACACTTACCATAACCCTGATGATCTTCCTGCTTTCTTTTAACCGGCAGGGGACACAATCCATTCACATCCTGGTATTTTCAAAAACAGAGGGTTATCGCCATGCGTCCATTGAAGCTGGGAAAACAGCCTTTAAGAAGATGGCTGCAGAAAAAGGCTTCACCGTCGACTTCTCGGAAGACGCCACAAAATTTACCACCGCTAACCTTAAACAATATAATGCAGTCGTTTTCCTGTCCACGACAGGCGATGTACTAAACGATATGCAGCAGCAAGAATTTGAAAGATATATTCAGGCGGGCGGCGGCTTTCTGGGTATACACGCAGCAGCGGACTGTGAATATGACTGGCCCTGGTATGGAAAATTGGTGGGTGCCTGGTTCCTTGATCACCCGAATCCGAATAATATTCAGACGGGAACCTATTGGGTAGTGGAAAAAAATAGCTTTGCTACGAAGAACATGCCGGATTCGTTCTCACACAAGGATGAATTTTATAGTTTCAAACAAATTGATCCGTCCATCCATGTGCTGATCAAAATTGATGAGAAAACCTACCAGGGCGGGAAAAACGGGGACAACCATCCGATGAGCTGGTACCATGATTTTGATGGTGGCCGTTCTTTTTATACCAATATGGGTCATACGGATGAAACATATTCAGATCCGCTTTTCCTTGGTCATGTCTGGGCCGGATTATTATATGCAGCAGGAGGAGAAACACCTGCGCCATTGGATTATTCAAAATCAAAACCGGAGGAAAATCGTTTCGCTAAAGTGGTTTTGGCGGAGAAGCTGAATGAACCCATGGAACTGAGTGTTTTGAATGACGGGCGCATTTTATTTATCGAGCGGCATGGTGCGGTAAAGATGTACACCCTCAAAACCAAACAGCTGAAATCGATTGCTACGATCCCGGTCAGCACCAAATACAAGGATAAGGAAGGAAAAACGTCAGAAGCGGAGGATGGTTTACTGGGCCTGAATAAGGATCCAAATTTTGCAACGAATCATTGGATCTATTTATATTATTCCGATCCTGTGAAATCGGAAAATATCCTCACCCGGTATACGCTAAAAGGCGATATATTGGACCTGAATTCCAAAAAAATCTTGTTGGAAGTGGCCACCCAGCGCGAGCAATGCTGTCATACCGGAGGATCGATCGACTGGGATCAGAAGGGTAATCTGTATCTGTCAACTGGTGACAATACGAGTCCGCGGGCTACAACCTATGCGCCAATTGATGAGCGTGAAGGAAGGTCTCCCTGGGACGCGCAAAAATCAGCTGCCAATTCAAATGATTTAAGGGGAAAGATCCTGCGCATCACACCGATGCCCGATGGAACATATACAATTCCGGAGGGAAATCTGTTTCCGAAAGGAACGGCTAAAACGAGACCTGAAATATTTGTGATGGGTAGCAGAAATCCATTCCGGATTTCTGTAGACAGGAAAACCGGCTATGTCTATTGGGGTGACGTGGGTCCCGACTCCCAGGGTCCGGATTCCCTGAAAGGCCCCGCATCGCAGGATGAAATCGGTCAGGCCAGGAAACCAGGCAATTTCGGATGGCCCTATTTTGTGGGCGACAACAAGGCATACAATCATTTCAATTTTGCTTCAAATACTTCGGGGCCAAAATTTGATCCGGAACAGCCGGTCAACAATTCGCCGAATAATACCGGTATAAATAATTTGCCACCGGCACAGAAAGCGCTTATCTGGTATCCATACGCAGAGTCAAAAGAGTTTCCACTGGTTGGAACGGGTGGAAGATGTGCCATGGCCGGACCGGTATACTATAGCGATGAATTTAAAAATGCCGCAAGGGCCTTTCCGAAATACTACGATGGTAAACTGCTGATCTATGAATGGATGCGCGGATGGATAATGGCCGTTACCCTGGACAAGGATGGCAATTATTTATCTATGGAAAGATTCATGCCCAGTTACAAATTCAGTAACCCGATGGACATGATGTTTGCGGACAATGGCGACCTGTACATGCTGGAATATGGATCGGGCTGGTTCACAGCCAATGATGATGCCCGCTTAATCCGAATTGAGTACAATGGCGGAAACCGGAATCCTAAAATTGCAGTTGCCGCTGATAAAATGGGCGGGGCAATTCCGTTCACTGTTAATCTTTCAGCAAAAGGAACAACGGATCCTGATGGAGACACACTGAAATATTCCTGGAAGATCAGTTCGAAAACCGGGTTTAATAAAATCATCAATCAGCCAGACGCGAAACTCACTTTTGCGAAAGCGGGCGTATATAAAGCTACACTTACGGTGAAAGACAATAAGGGTGGCATTTCGGTACAATCCATGGAACTGACAGCAGGTAATGAACCTCCGGTGGTGTCTTTTGACATTGGAAAGAACAACAAATCATTTTACTTTCCTGATAAAACCTATGCTTACAAAGTGACGGTAAAAGACCGGGAAGACGGGTCCACAGAGAACGGGAGAATTAAAGCTTCTGATATTGTCGTAAACATCGATTACCTCTCCGAAGGATTTGATAAGGCAGAAATTGTACAGGGCCACAGGACGGCTGAAGAAGCCACGGTGAATACCAGGGGAATGAAAATGATCCAGTCACTGGATTGCAAAGCCTGTCACGCGGAATACAAGAAATCCATCGGTCCCGCCTTCTACCAGGTTTCCCTAAAATATAAAGGCGATAAAACAGCCCTGGAAAGACTCACGAAGAAAGTAATCTCCGGCGGAAAGGGTGTGTGGGGGGAAGTACCCATGGCTCCTCATCCCGCGCTTTCGACAGAAGATGCCGCCAGTATCGTCAAATATATCCTGAGCCTGTCAGAACCTAAACCCAAAGTGAAGTCGCTGCCTGTTCAGGGAACCTATACAACCGTTAACCAGCAAAACGATAAGGGAGCAGGCATGTATATTTTCCGCGCCTCCTATACTGATCATGGAGCGAATGGTTTGCCGGGTGTTGCTTCGGAAGAAACATTTACCTTAAGAAATGCAAAGATCAATCCGACAAAATATGATGAAGTTGTTGACGCCACGAAAATGAATTACGGTGGAAACAATTTGATCATTCCGTCCAAATCCGGAAGTTATATCAGTCTCAAACAAATCGACCTGACCGGCATCACCCGGATTGAATTCACGGCCCTGGCGCCGAAGGCGCAGCTGAATGCAGAAGGCGGCACGATAGAATTGCATATCGATGCCCCCAATGGCGAACTCCTGGGGCAGACACCATTTATTGGTGACGGCGGTGGGGGATTGACCGGAAAGCCAGCAGCGCTCGATGTAAAACCGACAGAAGGCAGGCATGATATTTTCCTTGTATTCAAAAATCCCAACGCGAAATCGGGTTCATCCCTGATGGTAGTAATGAACACGACATTTATTTCAGGAGGGGCAGCAGGTCCGGTTAAACAATAATATTTTAAAATTAATCACATGAAAAGAAGAAACTTCATCCAGACAGGAGCATTTACAACCGCCGGCTTACTTCTCGGCCGGTACGCCAGTGCGGAATTACTCTCTTTTAAAAATAGTTTCCCGCCTCCCGGCCTTCAGTTATACACCCTGGGTAACCTAATGACTACCGATACCGCGGGAACCTTGCAAAAGCTGGCAGCCATCGGGTACAAAGAAGTGGAAAGTGCCGGCTCACAAAAAGGAGCTTTTTACGGATTTAAGCCGAAAGAATTTTCGGCCATGGTAAAGGACAATGGCATGGTCTGGCGTTCTGCCCATGTAAGCGGCGCCCCCACTAACATTGACCAGATCATGAAAATGGCTAAAACGGCTGAGGATTCTGCACGAATCCAAAAAATGGCAGAGGGATTTAAAAACAGGCCCAAGCCGCTGAACCTTAAAGAAGATTACCAGCAACTGGCCGATGACGCGGCTGAAGGCGGACTCAGCTACCTGGTATCTGCCTTTATACCCGTAGGAACGATGGATGAAATCAAAACGGCCGTGGATGTATTTAATAAAGCAGGCGAAGCCTGTAAGAAAGTGGGCGTGCAGTTCGCATATCACAATCACACTACAGAGTTTGATGCAATAGAAGGGCAGCGTCCATTTGACTATATTCTGACGAATACTGACAAGGACCTGGTGAAGATGGAACTTGATCTTTGCTGGGCAGTAAAGGCGAAACAGGATCCTATTGCACTCTTCAAAATGCATCCCGGACGTTTCCCGCTCTGGCATGTAAAGGACCTGGATAAAGCCACCCAGGGACCGGCTGAAGTCGGAGCCGGCACCATCGACTTCAAACCTATTTTTGATAACGCCAAAGAATCAGGCATGAAATACTATTTCGTTGAGCAGGATGGCGCACCGCAACCCATACAGAATGTAACCAATAGCTATAATTACCTGCATAAGATGCTGTACTGATCCAGGGTCCATCGATCTGAACGCATTTTACACTATCCATTTTATAATGAATAGGAGACTCCTGCCATTATATTCAGGGAGCTGACAGGATATGTATATATGTAGTGATGTTCAATGCCATCAACTCCGTAATCCTGTTTATAACCCGGAGTGCTATGTGTAAAGCTGGCATTTATTACCATTGAACAACGCTGGTTAATCTGGTAGTTGAAACCGGAACTGAGTTGGTAACAAAATACCAGGTCCAGCCTTCCGCCATAATGATATTGAATATCGGATCCGTTTGTATGGAATGCAGTTATTGTATAAGTAATAAAATTACATCTCTTATTATACGCAACTTGAATGGATTTCATATCAACCTGGTTCAGTTGAAAGTGAAGGGTCCAAGATTTTATAAAAGGCAGCTTGAAGTAGTGAAAGGAAACGTGTTGATAGGAAGTTTCGTAATTTCCTCTGATTCTCTTGTCGTTCTTCCCTTACCTTCATTTAAAGACTCCATTTTTACGATCAGAATTTTCAATGAGGATAACGAACCGTTGTCGATTATTGACGTTTTAACCGGTCAGTCTGCTGAGAAACTGGTAACATATCTGGAGCTAGGAAAATCGTATACACTGGAGATGAACAATGAAAATTTGAGCTCTCCACACTACGATCTCGCAAATTTTAAAGATAGTATTCCGAAATATGTTCAGGAAATTGGGATTTCAGACATTATACCAATGCTGCAAGCTAAAAAGCCGGATGATAATAATTCCAAACAACCATGGCTTTGGCCAGCTCTGATATTTTCCTTAATTGTTCTTGGTGTTCTTACTTATGGCCTTACTAAAGATCTGGCAAAAAAATCTTAATAAGTGAAATGTTTGTAGGTTTAGTGAATTGCCGGTTTAGTTGTACTGCATATCGGATTTTCTATGAAAGATTTTTGCATATGATCTTTACCTTAAAGCAATTCTGCCCTGACCTGAAAATTCTTCTCCAATTCAAACAGACAGGAAATTGAGACAAATTGATTAACTATTGATCAGAATCTCAGGCTTTTGATATAACAGCCAATTACTTTCTTTCGTAATTTAATTTTTCAATTCATGGGATCGGAATTTCACGCGTCCGAAATCTGGAATGCCGAATAATTAAACAATGAGGAATTATCCAAGAAAACCTTATTCTATTAATGTAGAAGGGAATGTATATACCATCCACGAGCAGGAAAAGAATAAGTTTTTTGTTACACATGAGATGCCCCACAATCCGATGTGCAGCTTTGTAGAAATGGGAATTTTTTTCCTGTCGTTTAAAAAGACATGGCATGTTGAAGGCGAATCAAATATTAACAAGAGCCACCGACCCGGAATATTTCAGGCAATCGAGTCCAGAACATTATAGATTATCACCTTTAAAATGTTCAGGTTCCGAAGCCCGTGTTTCCGTTCGGAATAACTAATATTCAATTGAGATCGAACCGTTCTGTTGAATTTAGACTTGCATTATTCCCGTAAGCAAACCAATGAATTTGAGCCAAAATTCAGGTACAGATACCCGGGAATAATCCTATATTTAACAAATTGCTTGCTGAATATATTGTCCCTGCCAGGAAGCATTATGAGGTTAAATTCCCGTTTTTTACATAGAACAAAAAGATTCTGGAGAACACTTGGTCCGGGACTTATTACAGGAGCTAGCGATGATGATCCTTCTGCAATCACTACTTTTTCGCAGGCGGGGGCAGGTTATGGGTTGGCTACTCTTTGGATGGCGCTGGCAGCATTTCCAATTCTTGCAATAATACAGGAAATGTGCGCCCGGATAGGCATTGTATCAGGGAAAGGTCTGACGAGCGTGGTTAAGAACCATTATCCTTCCTGGCTTTTGTATACTTTGATTCTTTTGACCTGTCCGGCTTTTCTGCTGAATATTGGAGCCGATATTGCACTTTTGGGTGAGGCGGGTAACCTGCTGTTTCCCCGTTTACATGCAATTTATTGTTCGATTGGATTTACATTTATTTTATTTGTATTAATTCTATTTCTACCATATCAAAAATTGGTACATGCTATGAAATTTGTGTGCCTTGTACTGCTGGTATACATGGTAGTTCCGTTTCTCACCAGCCAAAAAATAGGGCTGATATTTAAAAGTACAATTATTCCCTCTTTTCGTTTTGACAAAGACTATGTATTGATTGTAACCGGTCTTATAGGCGCCATTATTTCTCCATATCTTTTTTTTTGGCAGGTTTCCGCCGAGGTGGAAGGGAGAGGTCCGGACATTCATGGCAATAAAACAATCAGGCGATACACATTTAATCTGATGAGAAAGGATATTCTGTCAGGCGCTTTTTTTGCTGTGCTCATCATGTATTTTATAATTTTAACAACAGGTACAATTCTCCATGATCACGGTATACGAACTATAAAAAATATTGGCGATGCGGCAATTGCCTTAAAACCACTCGCCGGTAATCTTTCGTATCTTTTGTTTTCTATAGGGATAATCGGAACCGGCTTTCTGATTATACCAGTATTGAGTGCCACTATTTCGTACATCATTATGGAGGCATTTGACTTTAAAGCCGGGCTCAGTAAAAAACCGGGAGACGCAAAATTATTTTATTTTGTAATCGGAATATCCATGTGCTGTGGAATCGCGATGCACTGGCTACATGTCAATTCTGTAAAAGCGCTTTTATTTACAACTGTCCTTTACGGAATTACTGCGCCGCTTTTAATTGGGATTATCCTTCACATTGCCAATAACAGCAAAATCATGAATCAATACCGGAATAATCGGATTTCCAATATAGCAGGCATAATAATCCTGTTGTTCATGTTAACCAACCTTGGTGTCCTTGGATATTTTATGTTTTCAGCGGCTTAACTCTTTGGGAGAAGTTTGAAAATTCGGTGAAGGAAGGTCTGTTTTTCGTACTTTCATAACGCGAAGAAAACCGATACCCCCCAGTTCGTCTCCAACCTCTCTTTATTAAAAACACTTTTTATGAATACTGCACCCCAGGGCAAATCACGTGGTTTTATTGAGACTGCACTCGCGCTACTCCTTCTGCTTATTTTACTTTTTGACCTGTATACGGTACTTAGTGTTTTCTTTGGCGTGTTTACGTATGCCATTATCTTTTCAGCTTCACTTGGCCAGCCTTTTGAATGGCTGGTGAGGCTGTTTAAAAATAAACGATCCCTTGCAGGTTTTATTTATGCAGTATTGTTGATAGGGCTGGTTGCACTGCCTTTTATTTTTATCGTTTCTGCCTTGAGTGACTATGCCGCACAGGCACAGCAATGGATTACAGACGCAAAGGCAGGAGGTGTGCCTGACCTGCCCGGATGGATTGCAGGGGTTCCTTTCATTGGAAAAAAGATTGGGGGGTTCTGGCAAATCCTGCAGGCTGATCCTGCAAAAACCATTGCTTCCTATGAACCCCAGATAAGATCTACACTTCAACGCCTGATTTCTGGCGGTGCCGGCCTGGTGGGAGCAACTTTAGAGTTTATTGTCGGCATTATTGTATCGGCTCTTTTTCTGGTAAAAGGTAAAAAGGTACTGCAACCTATTTACGACATCATGGATAACCTGGTAGGAGACCAGCAGGGCATTATATTAGTTGATGCAACTGGCCGGGCCGTGAAGGGAGTGGCCGTAGGGGTAATGGGGACTGCGTTTATTGCTGCACTTTTTGCGTGGATTGGTTTTTCCATTGCCGGAATATCCTTTGCGCTGGGATTGGCAGCCCTTGTTTTTTTCCTGGTCGTCATACAGGTTGGGCCGCTCCTTGTGGTGCTTCCAGTGGCTATCTGGATGGGTACTCACGGACAGACAGGGGGAGCCATCTTTGTAAGCATTTACGGGTTAGTGGTATTAATGGGAATCGATAATATCCTCAAACCCATCCTGATTGCACGTAGTGGAAAGTTGCCCGTTCTTGTATTATTTCTCGGGGTCGTCGGCGGAATGGTAACCTGGGGTTTTACAGGTATGTTTAAGGGCGCAATTATTCTGGCTGTGTTTTATACTGTACTCAATACCTGGCTGGAAAATCGAAAGCTGAGTAAACCTCAATAGAGCTTATCATACCTAATCCGGAAGTATACCACGTCAGCGTAGCGGTCAAAATTTCAGGCAATTCTCTTACCAAGAATTTTAAGTCCTCTTTCCTTACCATCAAGCACGGCAATGTTCGGTAATGTGCCCCAGTCTTCAAAACCAAAATGCCTGAAAAGTTTTAAACTTGGCTCGTTATGCATAAAAATAAATCCAAGTAAAGTTTTTACTCCAAATCTGGTCGCCTGACCAATACAATATTGTAAAATTTCTTTGCCAAGTCCCCTGCCTCTTTGTTCTGTATCCAGGTAAATGCTTATTTCAACAGTTGCGTTATAAGCGGGCCGCCCATAAAAAGATTGAAAGCTGACCCATCCGATAATTTCTTTCTCGTTGTTTTCAATTACCCATAATGGTCTGTTAACGGAATTATGTTCTTCAAACCATTTCTGTTTGCTTTCGACAGTTACCGGTTCAGAATCTGCCGTAACCATCCTGGTCGGCACAGTAGAATTGTAAATCTCAACAATTCTTACTAAGTCCGACTGAGTTGCGTCCCGGTAATTTAAGGAAGACATTTTTAAGATTAATTTAGTCGGATTGCTGAATTTTGAAAGAGGACTAGTTAGAAAAAAAATTAATAGCAATTTTATTTATCAGGTCAGGTCTTTCATCAAAAACATTGTGGGTAGTATTGGGTAAAATACACAACTGTCCTTTTTTGATGAGGCGATACATTTCAATACTATGTTCCAGTTTAATGATGTCCCTGTCGC
The DNA here is from genome assembly GCA_963766585.1 of uncultured Bacteroidota bacterium. GTDB lineage: Bacteria > Bacteroidota > Bacteroidia > Chitinophagales > Chitinophagaceae > Puia. Next base: position 810,850 of record CAVYAV010000003.1, on the reverse strand, counting down.
CGGAGACGATCATGACCGGAATTTTCAAATCACTAAATAATTTCCTTGAAAATAGGGAATCCTGATACCACATGACCATCCGGTCATTAATTATTTTTCTCCATTGGTTTTTATTTGCGACAAAATAACCATCTGCCCATTTTTGGTCTTCAGGTGGTATTTGATATCCCGGTGCGAGAAGTTCTATAGTGTCTTTTTTTGTTGAGTCACTCGAAACATATCCGTTTTTCGTATAGTTAGCTCCTGAAACTAAAACCTTTTTTATCTTGTCTGGCCGTTTGACGGATAAAATCAATGCCGCTATTCCTCCATCGCTCCATCCAATAACATAAGCGCTGTCTAATTTTAATATGTCAATTAGTTTTGAAACGTATTCTGCCAGCAGATCGTAGGTCATGGTATCTAACATTTCCGATCTCCCTTGTCCGGGATCATCCGGTGCAATAACCCTGTAATGTTTCGACAACTCCGGAATGCATAAAGAGAAATCTTTTATGCTTTTCATACCACCTTCCAGAAGTATTAAGGGGGTGCCCTTTCCGTATTCTTCGTAGTAAATCTTTTTCTTAAAGATCGAAACATACTGACCATTGTTTGATCCGTAGACTATAGGTTGTTGGCCGACAGTAATGTCAGTTATGAAACAGAAGCCGATAAGGAATAAGTGGAAGGGTCTGCTCATTGTGTAATTTACCCGAAATTACACATCACTTTTATCCGTAGGAAGTATTATTATAAACTCACTGCCCATTCCAGCCTCGCTTTCTACAATGATTTCACCGCCGTGCGCTTTTACAATATCGTAACTTAAAGACAAACCCAGCCCGATACCCAGTCCGGGACCCTTTGTTGTAAAAAACGGATGAAATATTTTCTCTTTAATGCCGGGAGCAATACCGGTTCCATTGTCCTTGATAAAAATAAATAACTGGTTATCGGTTTTTTTTGTGCTGACAAAAACAGTTGGGTTATAGTCACCCGTAGCTTCTCTGCTTTTGGCGTTTACAGCATAAAAAGCATTGTTCACTATGTTGAGAATGACTCTGCCTATTTCCTGCGGCACAATATTTATTATCCCCGCTTTTGGATCAAAATCTCTTTTCAGTTCTGCGTTAAATGATTTATCCTTTGCCCGCTGACCATGGTAGGCAATCCGGAAGTATTCGTCAATCAGTGCATTAATATCCGTTGGTTTTTGTGCCAGTTCGCCAGTCCTGCTATGCTGCAGCATTCCTTTTACGATGGCATCTGCCCGTTTACCATGGTGACCGATCTTAGTTTCATTGTTGAAAATCTCCTCGGAAATAGCCTGTACCGTTTCGGTATTTTTTTTTCTGTTGGCCTCCTGTAAATCTGCGATTAATTCAGTGTTTACCTCTGAAAAATTGTTTACAAAGTTGAGCGGGTTCTGTATTTCATGGGCAATGCCCGCGGTAAGCTGGCCCAGGGATGCCAGTTTTTCGGACTGGATAAGATGCGCCTGTGCCCGTTTCAATTTTTCAAGCGCTTTATTCGTCTGGTCACGCTGTTCTTCCGTAAGCGCTTTTGCCTTACTTAACTGGGTGTAAGCCTTTTGCTTTTGCCGGTAGTTTCTGAACAAAATGGATATGAGCACGATAATCACACCCATCACAATCAATGCTGATATCAGGAGAATCCGTTGTAATTTTTTTTGCTGATTTAGTGCATTCACTTCTGCCTGCTTCTGGGAAACCTCATAATTTTTACTCAGATCTCCCATTTTTTCGACAGTTTCCAGATTGCTGATACTGTCACGGAAAACAATGTAATCCTTGTAATATTTATATGATTTTTCAACATTGCCGGCTCGTTCATAAAGGCCGGCCAGTTTGAAATTCGCATCCCTGATCTGTTCCTTTAAATGATGGTGCCCGGCCAACTGAAGGCTCCTTTGGGCATATGACAGAGCCGTTGCCGTATCGTTCCTTTCAAGATAAACATCACACATGGAAAGAAGATATTCACATATCGGGTAGTAAACGCCAAATTCCTCCATCAGGGGTATTGCCGTGTTGATGTTTTTTTCTGCAAGATCATTTTTGCCCATACCGGCGTAAACCATTCCCATATTTCCAATGGCATATGCTGTTCCTAGTGCATAACCTTTTTTTTCATAGATCTTTTTTGCTTCTTCGGAATATAACAAAGCGGAGTCGTATATATAACTTGTTCGGTATTCTTCGCCTGCATTCAAAATAACGGAAGCCAGCTTGATCGAATCCCTGGAAGGGCGAAGGAGGGCGATCGCTTTTTTATAATACACCATCGCATCGGTGTGTTTTTTTGAAATACCATATATATCAGCGATGCCTGCATATACGGCGGGCTCAGGAGTAAACCCGGCCTTATCTGCGATTTCAGTACATTTGAAATATGCATCCAGGGCTTCCGGCAAATCGCCCGAAATCCTTTTTTTATTTCCTTTTTGAAAATATCCCTGGCTAAGATAAAGGCTGTTATTAGCCGCCCGGGATAAAGTGATAAGTTCTTCGGCGTATTGTAAAGCCAGACCAAGATTATTAACTTCATTGAAAGATAAATCTGCCAGTAATTTTAATTTTGCAGTGTCCCTCAGGTTATTGTTTTGGTAAATCTTTTTCAGACTGTCTGCTACTTTCTGATCCTGCCCATAACCGTAAATACTGATTAAACAGGCAACACTCATTAATAGCCATGAAATATAGTATTTAAATGACATGCCTGGACGATTACCTGATCTGGATTCTTGGGTCGTAAGTATGCCGAACCCCGGCCGTATCCCAGACAATTTTATATTCGTAATTTATCACGCCATTAGTGTCCTTCGTCAATGACTGAATATCTGATTTTTCCTTAACAGTTCCTTTCCAGGATTTTGAGAGCCACACTGTTTGCGGCGTATCCGCACAAAATTATATTCTGGATTACTGTTGGCTTGGGGTAAATGCTATCAATCTTATGATTTCTTGGATCGCTGAGCTTCCACCTAATTATCTGACCGGGGAAAGCCGGAAAGTTGGTCTGCGTCATGCCCGGAGTCATCTTTAAGTATGAGGTTCCCACTGCTTGTATCATAACCGCTGACATGAATAGTGACTTTTTTCGGTACTTTCTTGCCATTGTAATCCAGGTAAGAGGTGCAGGACGAAAATATGCAGATAACAAAGAAACCAAATGCAGAAAATCTTGCAGATAGAAAAGACGGATTTCATAATGAAGGTTTTTGGGGTTGAATGAAATATTACTTCTCTCCTGTAGCAGGGTAGCAGATTTATAGCAGAATATGTTACTAAATATAATGCTTCTTTTCCAATTAAATGAATAAGCCACATTTTTAGTAAAAATCGTAGTGCTCTTGCCTGTTACCGTTATAATCGGTCTGAATTGGTAGCTGCCCTGTTTAGCAACTACCGGGCCGGCAGTACTGGGGCTGTATTTTAAAAGATGGCTAATTTGATAAACGGGTTATCCTGAAGATTTGGATGTGTGTTTTATTTTAAAATATAAAATAATGGAAGCAAGTATCAAAGTAAATCCGTTCGCAAGCCAAATGGGAAGATTGCTGGAAGCTAACCCATAAATGAACCACAAGAGCGTCCCCAGGGTGAACAGAATATACATGAATAAGGAAATGGAAGAAGTGTCTTTAGTACGAATGGTTTTTACTGCCTGTGGCAAAAAAGAAGTTGAAGTTAAAACGGCAGCACACAAACCAACTAGAGATGTCCAATTCATATGTAGTGTTTTGAAATTTGCCAGGCGTCTTATTGCCATATCGGTACAAGTTCGGTAAGAATCAGATAGAAATAGTATTCATTTTTAATTGGCGTTCTTCGACATGATCAGGGGACCCGTGCTCCTGGCTATAATCGGTTAGATCCTTTCCGGACTAAGTTTTGTAAATTCACAGGACGATTCTGAAAATCTAAAAAAATAAGAAGTATGAAAATGACAAACTGGGTACTGGATGCTGCTCATAGTGAGATCCACTTTAAAGTAAAACATTTGATGATTGCGCACGTGACCGGGAATTTTAAACATTTTACTGTATCGGCAGAAACCGAGGGCGACGATTTTTCCACCGTGCATAATATCACATTCGAGGCAGATATCCATTCGATCAATACCGGCAACACTCAGCGGGACGAGCATTTAAAATCGTCTGACTTTTTTAACCATGAAAAGCATGCAAAAATTCACTTTAAGTCAGAACGATATGAGAAAAAGGGCGACAAGGAAATACTGCATGGTAACCTGACAATCCATGGCATGACCAAACCTGTTTTGGTTGAGGTTGAATTCGGAGGCGTTGCCAAAGATTCCTATGGCCAGACCAAGGCTGGGTTCACCATCAGTGGCAAACTAAGCCGCGCAGCTTTTGGTCTTACCTATAATGCAGCCACTGAAACCGGCGGTGTGCTGATCGGAGATGAAGTGAAATTTAACGGCGAGATTCAATTGATCAGACAGTAGCGACATCCCTGCATGTTTTAAATCCTGAACAACTGTCCCGTGCTGACAGATAAAGCTGATGATGATCACATAGACCATCCTGGTCCCGCACGGATGCAAATCCCGAACTCATAACCGCGAGGGAAGGATAGGTTTTTTCAATCAACCCCGGATCATTTTGGAAATGGACACAGCTCCGGCAGATCTTACCGGAATTTGACATGGTAATGGAATTAAAAATTTTCATGCATCAATGTGTTATAACGTTTGCCCAATAGTGACCAAAAACGACTACGGAAAGGATATATCCCAGAATAACATTTACAACAACCCCGAAGGTAAAAGCAACAAATGGTTTTAATCCAGCGTTGGCCAGATCCCGAAACCGCGTGGTAAGACCAATACTCAAAAAACTAAAAGTGAAGGCCCAGGTCCGCAGGGCGGTTATGGGTGCGATCAGGGCAGGCTTCACCAGTTTATTATAATCCGCAAGGGTATTACCATGAACAATCCAGGTGGTGAGTATGGACGCGATGAGAAATCCGATAATAAATTTTGGAAAACGCCACCAGATCTGTCCGACCTGAACCTTTGAATTGGTTTCATTGCGTTCCCAGACAGTAACGGAAATAAGAGCCAACACAAAAGACCATATACCGATCCACATATCCCTTCCGATCACTTTAATCAGTGTGTAGGAGGCTAGTGCCTGGTCTGCTGTTCCGGTTATACCTAAGTCTTTTCCTGCTAAACCTCCATAAGATTGAGCTGCAGCCAAACCCGCTGCATCAGCAAATTCGGATGTCCCAATCCAGGCGCCACCTACGCCAGTCGGCAGGTGAAGCGTGCGCGAAACCAGGGGCAATGCGAAAATGAGAATGATGGCCCAGAACACAACCAGGCTTATCGCTATCGGCGGATGTTCCTTTTTGGCCCGGACTGCCCCCGCAACGGCAATGGAGGCTGACACACCACAGACAGCACCGCCCGCTCCCAACACTGCGGCCAGACGTTTATCGAGACCCAGTTTCCGGGCTGTAAAGAAGATGACAAAAAAAGTGACTAGGGAAACGATGGATGCCTGCAGGATAGCCACCGGTCCGGCCCAGATGATTAACGTAAAAGGCAGGGTGGCACCCAGCAACACAATACCCAGCTTGATATAAAATTCAACCCGGAAACCGGCGTCGAGCCAGCGCGGCAATCCGAATATATTTGAAATAATCAAACCCAGGAGCAGGGCCACCAGTGGTGGTTCCAGGTTATAGCGGCTGGCCTGGTCCCAGTTTCCCAGAAAATAAATGATGGTCGATAGTATGAATAAAAAAATAAAGGAAGGAATAAATGCGCCGGGTTTTTGGCCGATGAAGGAGATCAAAATACTGAACAGAGCGATAAAAACGATAAGTAAAATGAGATACCGGATGGCATTCGTCGAAAATTGTGTTGCCAGTTGTGACCAGGTTGACCACTTGGCGGGAGATACCGCAACCCAGGAAATGCTGGATCCGGAAAGATAAAATACGTAAGCGATGATAACAATGGCAAGTCCAAGCCATACGGCCCACCAGTCTTCCTTTAACCAGAATTCTTGCCAGCGTGAGGATTTGTCTGTACTCTTGGTTCCTGTGTTTTCTGATCCCATGCGAATTTGTTTGTTAGGGGTGAACCGGGCTTCCGGGGAATTGATGAATACCAAATCGAAATTTGTGATAGCTAAAATAGGACTATCATAATAATATACCAAATTTGTAGACTATTAAACTGAGCTGATTCTTTTCAGGTAGTAATCCATAGGTAGACTTACATTACCTATTCCGGATACAATTACGCGAATGCTAAAACCTTTGCTTTGATAAGCGCCGGAAAAGGCAGTAAAATTTCCCCTGATGATTATTATTCAGAACAAGCGTATATTTTGAAACGAGCTCGCCGAAATACGCCTGGCTCAATCATACGGTTGCCATCGGCGTAGGTGGTTTTCCTGCCCCCCAACAAAGTCGATTACCGGATTTATGCGATTAAGTAAATTTGGAACACCTACTGTTCAGATACGAACGTTTTCTTTGACCTCCCTATTTTTAACTCCCTGACTATAACTCACTTATATTCTGGCATTTTATTGGAGTCGGATGGTGATGCTCAAGAATTACTTAAAGATCGCCTGGCGGAATATCGTAAAGACAAAAGGATATAGTACGTTAAATATATCCGGACTGGCAGCTGGCATGACGGTAGCCCTGCTGATTGGTCTATGGGTGAATTATCAGTATTCCTACGATAAATTTCTTCCGGACAACGACCGGCTCTACGCAGTTCGGCGGAATTACGTAAGCAGCAATGGGGAAATTCTAAATTTTACTTCTGTTTCCCTGAAACTTGCCGATGCGCTCCGGAACCAGATTCCGGAAATTGAAAATGTTTCAGAGTGCGACTGGAGCAGGTCGGGATTGAAAGTGGGAGAGAAGAAAATACTGTCGGGCGGAATGCACATGAATTCAAATTTTCTTCAGATGTTCCGGTTTCCCATGGCAGAGGGAAATGCAAATACCGCCTTAAAGGATCCATATTCCATCGTTCTTACGGAAGCTACTGCTAATTCACTTTTCGGTAATGAAAACCCGATTGGGAAATATGTCCGCTTCGACAATAAGGATAATTTAAAAGTGACTGCGGTATTAAAAGATATTCCCGGCAATTGCAGTTTTCAGTTTGACTGGATTGTTCCTTTTGCTTATTTCGAACAAACGAATCCTTACATCAGGGATCAGCGTGCCGGCAGTTATGGAAATAATTCCTATAATATTTATGTACAACTGAAAGAGGGGATTGACTATTCACAGGTGGCGCCGAAAATAAAATTTATTGAAAGAACGGAGAAGGATAACCAGAACGCGATGCTGAGTGAAGTAATCTTTCAGCCGATGGCGAACTGGCATCTTTATGGTAACTATGAGAATCGCGTGGAGATCGGTGGTTTCCTGGAATACGTGCGCATGTTCAGCATTATTGGCGCCCTGGTACTGCTGATTGCCTGTATCAATTTTATTAATCTCGCCACTGCGAGATCTGAAAAAAGAGCCCGCGAAGTGGGCGTACGCAAAGCACTGGGTTCCCTCCGGAAAGATTTGATTTTCCAGTTTCTGACGGAATCTTTTTTGTTAACATTGATCGCGTTCTTCTTTGCATTGCTCCTGGTGAGCCTTCTTCTTCCCGGATTTAACCAGCTGACAGAAAGTAAGATACTTATTCCTTTTGCGAATCCGGTTTTCTGGATATGGATGTTGATCGGCGTATCCGCCACAGCGCTTGTTGCCGGTTCCCGTCCCGCATTTTATTTATCCGGATTCAACCCGGTGAAAGTGCTGAAAGGAAAAATGCATGTGGGAAGAGCCGCATCCCTGCCCAGGAAGATTTTGGTGGTGGTTCAGTTTTCCTGTTCGATTGCCCTGATCATCTGCACGATCATCGTCTACCAGCAAATTCAATACGCAAAGAACCGGCCCACAGGATACGATAAAGACAGACTGATGATGTCGGATTTGAATGGTGATCTCGAAAAAAATTTTGCAGCGATAAAATCGGAGTTGATAAACAGCGGTGTGGTAGAATCGATGACGACAGCCACCAGCGAGCCAACGGATGTCGGCTGGCATACGGGTATTACATGGCCGGGAATGAAACCGGGTGAAACGCTCGAAATGGGCACGATTGAAATATCAATGGATTATTTCAAGACCCTCGGTATAAAGTTCGCAGCAGGCAGGGATTTCACCAACGAAAATGATACGATGAGTGTCATTTTCAATGAATCGGCTATTAATAAAATGCGTCTTAAAAACCCGGTCAGCCAGATCATCACATTTGATACGACCAGGAAAATAATCGGCGTAGTGAAAGATGCACTGATGTTGTCCCCTTTTAACCCGGCTGAACCGACCATGTTCCTGCCGGTAAAACGTCCGAGATGGGCAATCATTTATCGTTTAAATAATAAAATCCCGACACAGGAAGCTATAACCAAACTAACGGCTGCGTTCAACCGCTATAATCCGGAATATCCGTTTAAATATTCCTTTGTAGATGAGCGTTATGCCCAGAAATTTAACCTGGAAACGCTGGTAGGAAAACTTTCCGGAATATTTGCCGCCCTGGCGATATTTATTTCCTGCCTGGGTTTACTCGGACTGGCTGCCTATGTTGCCGAACAGCGCAATAAAGAAATTGGTGTGCGTAAGGTACTCGGCAGTTCGATTACCCAGATCTGGATGCTCTTGTCGAAAGACTTTGTCCTGCTGGTGTTTATCAGTTGTCTGGCGGCAACACCGCTCGCTTATTATTTCCTGCAGAACTGGCTTTCCAAATATGCTTACCGGATTCAGATCGGACCGGGTGTATTCATTCTCGCTTCCCTGATTGCCCTGGTCGTAACCCTGGTAACGATCAGTTTTCAGTCCGTTAAAGCGGCGCTTGCAAATCCGGTGGATAGTCTTCGGGCTGAATGATGCAGGTGTAACCGGGTTCGTATCCTATTTAGTTGAATCCCGGACAATCAATTCTGATTTTATTTCTGTCTTTTGGGACCGGAGAATAGCAGGTTTTTTTTCAATTAAATCAATAAGGACGGATGCTGCTTCCCGTCCCATCTCAAAGGCTGGTTGAGCAATAGCGGTAAGCGAGGGATGGAGCAGAACTGCCATATACGAATTGGAAAACGCAATTATCTTTATATGTTTTGGAATATTTAGGTTTAGCTCCCTGCAAACTTCATATGCAGAAATAGCAAGCGTCTCTACCGAGGCAAATATCCCGTCAGGCCTGTTTTTTCTGTCTAATAAATCCCTGATTAGCATTTTATTGTGTTCATCATTTCCGTCACAGCACACAATGAGATCCTCCTGAATACACAATAAATTCTTTTTCAATGCTTCGAGGTAACCAGTCATTCTGGCAATACTGACCGACGCTCGCTTTGAAATGGATAAAAATGCTATCTGCTTACATCCTTTTTCAATCAAATGTTCAGTAGCTGTAAAACCGCCCAAAAAATTGTCAGTTGTAATCGTTGGTACCTCTAACTGGTCTGAAATTCTATCAAATAAAATGAGGGGAATTCCGTTGTCTTTCAATTCCTTAATATGCTTTATGTCGTCTGTCTGTTCAGACATCGACAACATGATTCCGTCTACTCTTCCGTTTTTCAGGAAGGTGAAGATTGAAATTTCCTTCTGCATGTCTTCATGGGTCAGGTAAACCAAAACATGGTATCCTTTCTGATGGGCGATAGATTCGATGCCGTTAATTACGGGACCGAAGAAATCGTTCACCACTTCCGGGATAATCAGCGCAATGGTCCGGCTTTTCTGTTTTCGAAAACTGCTTGCAAGGGGATTGACCTGATAATTGAATTCCTTTGCTTTTTCGATTACCCTCCGTTTTGTGGCATCGCTTATTTCATGGCTGTCACGCAGTGCTTTTGAGACTGTGGAGAAAGATAAATTAAGTTCCTTAGCAAGTTTTTTAAGGTCCATTTTTACCCCCTGACTGAATTAAGTATTCCCGATATTTGAATGATCAGTCTTTCTTTTTAATGACGAATTACGGATAACAATATCTGAATTAATAATAATGGTATTGATCTTTTGAACACTACTCTCACCTTTTAATTGGCCGATAATTGTTCTTGCAGATACTTCGCCCATTTCTCTTCCGGCATAATGAATTGTACTCAGGGAAGGTTCTACAATTTTTCCAATGACATCATTATTAAAACCGATAATGGCTATTTCATCCGGAATAGAAATATTATTTTCTTTTAACACCCGCATACTAACTGCAGCTACAAAATCATTTGCAATAAAGGCGCCATCGGGCATTGGTTTCATCGCAAGAATCTGGTGTGCAGATGATATGCCAGCGTTTTCGCTCAGATCATTAATAATCACCAGGGTTTCTTCATAAGGCAGGCCGTAATCGGATAAAGCATCTTTATATCCCCGCAGTCTTTCGGCATACACATTTCGTGCAGGATTTGAAGTGACAATAACAATTTTCCTGCATCCCTGGTCTATAAGATGTTCGGTTGCCTTATAACCACATTGGTAATTATCAATGATTACAGTGGTATAGTTATTATTTTTCCCCACCCGGTCAAAAAACACGACGGGAACACCTTTTTCGGTGAAGGATTGGAAATGGTCCAGATTTTCGGAATCTATGGAAAGCGAGGCAATTAAACCGTCCACTCTTTTTTGAAACAGATTTTTGGCATTGGCAATCTCTCTTTTATAGCTTTCGGCGGAATGTGCAATCAGAAGATCATATCCCGCTTCGGCGGTCACTTTTTCAATACCTGCCAGCACAGAATTGATAAAACTGCTCTGCAGCTCATGAACAATACAGCCAATCGTATTGGTCTTCTGGCTCCGGAGATTCCTGGCGAAATAGTTGGTCCGGTAGCCCATCTTTTCCGCCAGCTCAAAGATCTTTTTCCGGGTCTTTACACTGATCTGAGGATCGTCTTTCAGTGCCCGGCTAACCGTAGCACTGGAGAGTTTCAGCTGATGCGCGAGGTCATAAATAGTGATTTCCTTTCCCTTCATATGAACAGTAAAAACATGCTGCCTGACAAAGCTAGTTAAAAATAAATATTTAAACCGATTGCGTTTATCAAAAACTTGCTATTTTTGAACTGTACTATTGACATTTATTCGGATTTTCATGTTTCCCTGCAAATTTGATTTTGCCAGGTTTAGTGAGGTTGCTAACCCGGAAATAAATCTAAGTCATTATGAATAAGGGCTTTACTTATTTGCAATCTTTTAAACCTGCTCATTTCGCGCTTCTTTTTTCATATTTCAGGCATAGGCTCCCTTCGAGGCGTAAATGTCTACAGGATTATGACCTAATAAGTTCTTTGTGCCTGATTACTCATTATGAACTGATATTACGCAATCGGATTAATAAATACATGTATTTCCCAAAAAGCCTGGATTCAGTGTTAAACAAGCAGCGACAATGAACAGAGCTTCTTACTAAATAAAAAATAGCAGCCATATGAATGTAATCGCAACCCGGTACGGAAGTCCGGATTCCCTGACAGGATTTTTCAGGGCGATAAAAATCTTCTTTTTAGCAACTTCCATAACTGTTTTTTTTCCGTACCGTATGAATGCCCAGTCAGTTAGCAGTTCGGGTACGGCCATCATAAACATCGACCCGCAGAGAACAACCGGAGAAATAGATCCAAAAATTTATGGTGTATTTATGGAACCGATACATCTGAATGGAGCCAGACTGGGTTTGCCGGATTCGACAGATTTCAATACGCTGTATGGAACCTTGTACGATCCTTCCTCACCACTCGCCGACACCAACGGTTTCCGCAAGGACTATGTCGATGCTATGAAGGAATTGAAAATTACCAATATGCGTTGGCCAGGGGGAAACTTCGTTATGGGGTATAACTGGCAGGACGGAATTGGCCCGAAAGACCTGCGGCCAAAACGCATCAACCTGGCCTGGGGAAGTGTCGACAACAATCAGGTAGGTACCGATGAATGGGTGGCCTTGAATAAATCGATCGGCAGTGAAAATATAGTCTGTGTAAATCTTGGTCTCGGAAACATCCAGGATGCGATAAACTGGGTGGAATACTGCAGGTATAAAAAGGGGACTTACTTTTCCGATCTGCGCATTAAAAACGGGCATGAAAAACCCTTCGCAATTAAAATCTGGGATCTTGGAAACGAAGTAGACGGATCTCCCTGGGAACTGGGTCATAAAGATGCCGATGACTATGTGAAAACGGCAAGAGAAGCGGCAAAGGCCATGAGATCAGTGGATAATTCATTAGAATTTGTCGCTTCCGGATCTTCCTACTATGAAAGCAGTGGTCAGTGGCTGGAGTGGAATCGTAAGGTTCTTGCTGGTCTCGGCGACATGATCAAATATATTTCCATTCACCGGTATTGGGAAAATGCGACCGACTACTATGCCTTTATGGGTCAGAGCGCCATGGATTTTGAAGATAAAATCAAATTGACGGAAAACCAGATTGAAATTGCAAAAGCCATGAAGGGCTTCAAGAATCCGGTTTATATTTCTGTGGATGAGTGGGGGAGTTTCGGCAGAAGTTTCAGAAATGTGCTACCGGTTGCCCAATGCCTCAACTCTTTTATACGTCATGCTGATCAGGTAAAAATGGCTAATTATACGCTCCTCACTTCGCTGTTGTCGAACGATATTAAAAAAGGTACCTACAAATCACCCATGTTTTACACTTTCAAATTATTTTCAAATAACTGCCGGGGTAACACGATTGACAGTTATGTGAAATGCGACACGTTTAATACAGAACAATTTAAAGGAATTCCCTTTCTGGACGTAACCGCGGTTTATTCAAAAGAAAGCCAGTGTGTATACATAAACGTCATTAACCGGCATAAGGATAAATCAATACCGGCAGAGATCGTCAACACTTCGGGGCTTTTTTCGGGGAAAGCAGAGGCAAGTGTAGTGTATGCAGAATCTCTGGAGGAGCCTTTCTCTTTTGAAAAACAATCCCAATACCTTCCGGTGTTAAAAACAATTGAAACTGGAAAAAATAAGCTGAGCTGCAGTTTCCCTCCGCATTCATTCACGCAGTTGAAAGTGGCGGTTATAAAATAAACAGGAAAAACACTGAAACGGAAACAAACAAATATCACCTTGTTCTACATGGCCCCTGCTGTCCTAAAAAAGACGCTGCTGGTTTATTTATTGTTGGTATCATCTTTTTCTTATTCCCAAAATAAACAAAGACTCATACTGTGGTATAATAAGCCATCCGGCGGCCAATGGGAGAATGCACTGCCAATCGGCAATGGAAGGCAGGGTGCAATGATTTATGGCAATGTGGATACAGAAAGGATTCAGTTAAATGAACACACGCTATGGAGTGGTGGTCCTAACCGGAATGATAATCCCCTGGCAATTGATTCACTGGCTGAAATCAGGAAATTAATATTTTCCGGCAGGCAAAAAGAAGCGGAACAGCTGGCAAACCGCGTGATCGTAAGTCAGAATTCCCAGGGTCAGATGTTTGAACCTGCCGGCGAACTTCGCCTTGTTTTCCCCGGTCTTAGAGGGTATACTCATTATTACCGGGAGCTTAATATTGAAAATGCAGAGACTAAAACTTCCTTCCTGGCAAATGGGATTACGTATACCAGGGAGGCAATAGCGTCATTTGCCGATCGGGTAATTGCCATTCGTCTGACCGCAAACAAACCACACAGCATTTCATTTCGGGCTTTCTATTCAACACCCCAACCAAAAGCTACTATTAAAGCATCGGGAAGGGATTTGCTTGTTTCCGGAACCACGATTGACCATGAAAATGTAAAGGGTATGGTGCGCTATCGGGTGATCAACCGTTTTAAAACACAGGGCGGAAGCATTCATTCATCAGATACTTCCGTTTCAGTAATAAATGCGGATACCGTTACGATCTATATTTCCATTGCGACCAATTTTATAAATTATCATGACCTTGGTGGTGATGAGCAGCATAAGGCAAAAACTTACCTGGAGAAAGCTGCCGGGAAATCCTTTTCTGAATTGGAAGAGGCTCATCAAAAATTTTATCAGAAATATTTTAACCGGGTGCGGCTCGATCTGGGCACTACCGATGCAGCAGGACTTCCCACCGACGAGCGACTGAAGAATTTTGATTCGGTAAATGATCCACAGTTTGTAACCCTGTATTATCAATATGGTCGTTATCTGCTGATTTCCTCTTCACAACCGGGTGGTCAGCCGGCTAATCTGCAAGGTATCTGGAACAACAGCCTTTACCCGCCATGGGATAGCAAGTACACGATCAATATAAATGCAGAAATGAATTACTGGCCAAGCGAAAAAACCAACCTGGCTGAATTGCACGAACCATTTCTTCAAATGGTAAAAGATATGTCAGTTAGTGGCAAACAAACCGCAGGACTTATGTATGGTACAAGGGGCTGGATGGCACATCACAACACCGATATATGGCGTACCACCGGAGCGGTGGACGGTGCGTTCTGGGGAATCTGGAACAATGGAGGCGGATGGACCAGTCTCCATCTTTGGGAACATTACCAGTATAATGGCGATAAGAATTACCTGGCATCGGTCTATCCCGTTTTAAAAGGGGCGGCTATGTTTTATGCTGATTTTCTTGTGGAACATCCGGTAAATCACTACCTGGTAATCTGTCCCGATATGTCACCGGAAAATGCACCGCTCGCGCATCAGGGCTCCTCCTTAGATGCCGGGGTAACGATGACTAATCAGATTGTATTTGATGTATTCAATGCGGTGATCAGTGCTTCCCGGATTCTGAAAACCGACTCCCTGTTTGCAGATACAATCGTAAAATTGCGTGGCCGCCTGGCACCGATGCATATCGGTCAGTATGGCCAGTTACAGGAATGGCTGGATGATGTTGATGATCCCAATGATCATCACCGGCATATTTCACATCTCTACGGACTTTTTCCATCTGCACAAATATCACCTTATCGAACTCCGGAATTATACAGTGCAGCGAAACAAACCCTCCTTCAACGCGGCGATGTTTCGACGGGCTGGAGTATGGGATGGAAAGTAAACTGGTGGGCAAGGATGCTGGATGGAAATCATGCTTACAAATTGATCCGCAACCAGCTCAGTCCGGTTGGCACAAATGCTAACGGGGGAGGCACGTACAACAATCTTTTTGATGCGCATCCGCCTTTTCAGATTGATGGAAATTTTGGATGTACTTCAGGCATTACGGAAATGCTGATGCAAAGTGCAGACGGTGTTATTGATTTACTGCCTGCCCTTCCCGACGCATGGCCGGAAGGCAGCGTGGACGGTCTTAGGGCAAGAGGAGGTTTTGAGATACTCTCTTTGAAATGGAAAGACGGGAGAATTGTAAAAGCTGTTTTAAAATCTGGTTTGGGAGGAAATCTTCGCCTGAGAGTACCCAATGAAATAAAAACAGACACGCAGGGACTTGTTGAGGCGGCAGGTGTTAATACGAATATCTTTTATCAGACAAATGACATACCTAAACCGGTAATTTCGGAAAAGGCGACTATTGCATCACCTGATCTGAGGATGACTTATACCTACGATTTCCCGACCAGGGCCGGAGGTAAATATATTTTTATTGCTAAATAATTTTTACGCTAAACTAAAACAGAAAATTACAAAATGGCTCACATGAAAAAATTCCTTGTATTCCTGGGTTTTATATCCATGGCTTTTTTGGCGGACAGTCAGAATATTATTCATCAGGCCCCAGCTGGTTTTGATACACTTCGCAGTAATATAACCCGCGGAAAAATAGATACGATCACCTATTTTTCCAAAACAGTGGGCAATCCACGGAGATCCCTGATTTATTTTCCTCCAGGATACTCCAAAAAGAATAAATATCCGGTGCTTTATCTGCTGCATGGCATCGGCGGCGACGAAAAGGAATGGTTAAACGGAGGTTCACCACAACTCATCCTGGATAACCTGTATGCAGAAGGTAAAATCGTACCCATGATCGTCGTTATGCCAAACGGCAGGGCCATGAAAGACGATCGTGCAGTCGGTAATATCTTCGACAGCGCCAAAGTTCAGGCATTCGCCAATTTTGAGAAAGATCTGCTGCTCGACCTCATCCCTTACATACAAAAGCATTATCCGGTGTATACTGACAGGGATCACCGCGCGATCGCAGGGCTATCCATGGGTGGTGGTCAGGCCTTGAATTTTGGCTTGGGAAATCTGGACCAATTTGCCTGGATCGGTGGGTTTTCTTCAGCGCCTAACACAAAAACTCCGGAGTCACTGGTTCCGGATCCGCAACTTGCCCGACAAAAAATAAAACTGTTGTGGATATCCTGCGGGGCCAGCGACGGGCTCATTATGTTCAGCAAACGAACCCACGACTACCTGCAAATAAATCATGTGCCGCATATATATTATATCGAACCGGGGGTTCATGATTTCAAAGTATGGAAAAACGGGTTGTATATGTTTTCACAGTTGATTTTTAAACCGGTAGATACGTCCACATTTTCCGCCTATCCCGTTGCAGGCGCAACGGCAGCCACAAATATCCGCTCAGCCAGGTATCCCCAGATTTTGCCGGATCATCGCGTGATCTTCGGCATTAAAGCGCCGGATGCAAAAAAAGTTCAGGTTGACCTTGTACGAAAATATGATATGGAAAGAGACACAAGCGGATTCTGGACGGTGACGACCGATTCCGTGAGTGAAGGGTTTCACTATTATTCACTGCTGATTGATGGAGTCGCGGTTGTCGACCCTTCCAGTGAAACCTTCTATGGTATGGGAAGAATGGCCAGCGGAATCGAGATACCCTTCGCTGGTGGCGCTTACTACGCCCTTCGTATTGTTCCCCACGGCGACATCCGTATAAAAAAGTATTTCTCAAAAATAACCAATTCCTGGCGCGAACTCTACATCTATACCCCACCGGGATATGATGCGAATACAAGTCAGAAATACCCCGTGCTTTATATTCTCCATGGCGGGGGAGAGGATGAACGTGGCTGGGCAACGCAGGGAAAAACGGATCTGATCCTGGATAATCTGATTGCAGAAAAAAAAGCGATCCCCATGCTGGTAGTTATGCCGGATGCAAACATTAGTCAGGGCGGATTTAATGCACAAGGAATTGAAAATTCTCTGAAAATGTTTGAGCGGGAAATGAATGAGGTGATCGTTCCTTTTACAGACGCGAATTACCGAACAGTCCCCGACTCCAAAAGCAGGGCGCTCGCCGGATTATCCCTGGGAGGACTGCATACCCTCTACACCGGAATCCGAAATACAAATATGTATTCCTGGCTGGGCGTTTTTAGTTCCGGCTGGATTGTTCCGATGATGAATACGGTAGCTGATACGCAGTATGACTTTATAAAAACCAATTCAGGTTCGCTCAATACTAATCTGAAATTGCTTTGGATTGCCATGGGCGGAAAAGAAGATATTGCCTATAAAAATTGCCAGATTATGTTGAATAAATTTAAAGAGCTAAATATTAAGTATACCTATTCCGAATACCCCGGTGGTCATACCTGGCCGGTGTGGAGAAATAACCTGTACAATTTCGCCCCATTGTTATTCAGGAATTAGTTGACCGCACTGGAGGGATATTGGAAATAGCCATTCTTGGAATCAATCGTTAAACAAATGCATGTTGACTAGAAAAAAGTTCCGGGATTGTCGTATTAGGCGCCGGATTTTTTTATTTTTTGCTTCTATTTTGATATGGAATACTTTGATTTGTAGTCAAATTAAAGCCCAGGAAAAACTCTATTCCAATGAATTTCCATTGGGTGATATCGTCCTGCTGGAGGGCCCATTTAAACACGCGCGCGACCTGAATATCCAAACCCTCTTACAATATCATATTGACCGGTTATTAGCTCCTTACCGTAAGGAAGCCGGATTATTACCAAAAGATTCCAGTTATTCCAACTGGGAAGGGTTGGACGGACATATGGGCGGTCATTATTTATCTGCACTGGCTTTGAATGTGGCTTCAACCAAAAACGCTGCCTGTGAAAATCGTTTGAAATACATGGTTGCCGAACTCAAAACATGCCAGGAGGCCAATGCAATAAATAATCCGGACTGGGGAATAGGTTATGCAGGCGGTGTTCCCCATAGTAAAGAAATATGGAATACCCTGCAAAAGGGAGATTTAAAAGCATATCGCGAAGCCTGGGCTGCCTGGTACAATTTGCATAAAACATATGCCGGACTAAGAGATGCCTGGTTGTATGCCGGCAATGAGGATGCCCGAAGAATATTTTTAAAATTCTGCGACTGGGCCATTTATATTACCAGGATGCTGACGGAAGAACAGATGCAATCCATGCTGGATACAGAACAGGGTGGCATGAATGAAATATTTGCAGATGCCTACCAGATGACGGGTGATGAAAAATATTTAATTACGGCAAAACGATTTTCGCATCATATGCTGCTCATCCCGATGTCAGAAGGAATAGACAACCTGGATAATAAACACGCCAATACCCAGATCCCGAAAGCCATCGGGTTTGAACGAATTGGCGAATTAAGTCATGACAATACCTATACCTCAGCAGGCAGCTTCTTCTGGCAAACGGTAACAGACAATCGCACCCTGGCATTTGGTGGCAACAGCCGGCGGGAGTTTTTCCCGGCCGCGGCGGCTTGCAGCGACTTTGTTAATGACGTAGAGGGGCCCGAATCCTGCAATTCGTACAACATGCTGAAGCTGACTGAAGATTTATTCAGAATGAAGCCATCGGCGAAGTATGTGGATTACTATGAAAGAACATTGTACAACCATATTTTGTCAACCCAGCACCCGGAAAACGGAGGGTATGTTTATTTTACACCCGTTCGTCCGCGCAGTTACCGTGTGTACTCCGCTCCCAATGAAGCCATGTGGTGTTGTGTGGGTACGGGCATGGAAAACCACAGCAAATACAACGCGTTCATATATACCCATACCGGTGATTCCCTTTTTGTAAACTTATTTATAGCCTCCGATCTGAATTGGAAAAATCAGGGGGTTGAAATCAGTCAGCAGACCCATTTTCCATTTGAAGAAAAAACAAGGCTGATCCTGGAAAAAGGTTCTTCAAAATTCACCTTGCTGATTCGTTACCCATCTTGGGTAAGGGCCGGAACGATGAAAGTGCTGATCAACAATAAACCAGTTACCATTACCCAAACCCCTTCCTCCTATATTCCTATCAACAGGAATTGGAATAAAGGGGATACCATCCAGATTACGCTACCCATGCACAATACCATTGTGCATCTGCCGAACCTGCCTGAATATATTGCCTTTCTCCATGGACCCATCGTACTGGGCGCGAAAACAGGTACCGAAGATTTAAAAGGGCTGCTTGCAGACGATGGTCGCTGGGGACAAATACCCGGCGGAAAAAAACTTCCGACTGACCAGGCGCCGATTATCATTGAAGATAATCCGTCTAAAATTGCCGATGAACTGGTGCAGGCTAAGGACGGATCCATGCGTTTTACCGTTCCGGGTATGAAAATGATCAATCCGGTTCCGGTCGTATTTGAACCTTTTTACCAGATACATGATGCGCGGTATATGTTATACTGGATGGCATTATCAAATGCACAATACCATTCTTATCTGGATTCTTTAGGAAAAAATGAAAAAGAAAAGCTCAAACTTCAGAAACGCACAATTGATTTTGTGGCGCCGGGTGAACAACAACCTGAAGAGGACCACGAGATGCAAATCAAAAATTCGCGCACAGGCTCCGCAAATGATCTGTTCTGGCGGGATGCCGAAAGCGGAGGTTATTTTAGCTATAATCTTTCTACAAACAAAGAAACCGGGTTGAGCCTGGTCGTCAGTTACTGGGGCGCTGAATGGGGCGCCAGAAAATTTGACATCTATATTGATGATATGAAGTTAATAACGGTTGAAAATACCGGCAGGTGGAATCAGTCGAGGATTTTTGAAGTAACCTATAGCATACCGGATTCGATGATAAAAGATAAAGATCATGTCCGGATAAAATTCCAGGCCCTGCAGGGAAATACTGCAGGAGCCGTGTATTATTTAAGACTGGTCCGAAAAGAAACCCAACAGGATTAATAAAATTTCCAAGTAATGAAAATTCAAAAACTTAGTTTATTCGTTGTCCTCTGTTTCATTTGTTCTGCGCTAATGGGTCAATCTTATCCGTTTCAAAATCCGGATTTAAGTTCCGACGACCGGGCAAAGGATTTAATTTCACGATTAACGCTTCAGGAAAAAGCTTCCCTGATGTTCGACCAGTCTCCTGCAATTCCCCGACTGGGGATCAGGAAATTTAACTGGTGGAGCGAAGCACTTCATGGTCTGGCGAATAATGATAGTGTTACCGTTTTTCCTGAACCGATAGCCATGGCTGCCTCATTCAATGATACGCTGGTTTACAAAATATTCGATGCCGTTTCTGACGAAACCCGTGCAAAGTACCATGCCGCATTAAGAAGAGGAGAAGAAAACAAGCGATTCCTGAGTCTTTCCGTCTGGACACCGAATGTAAATATCTTTCGTGATCCGCGCTGGGGCAGAGGACAGGAAACATACGGGGAAGATCCATACCTCACATCCAGGATGGGGGCAATGGTTGTGAAAGGACTACAAGGGCCTGCTGACGCCAAATACCGGAAATTGCTGGCCTGTGCAAAACACTATGCTGTTCATTCGGGACCGGAATGGAGCCGGCATACGCTGAATCTCAACAATATTAATCCCAGGGATTTATGGGAAACCTATTTACCTGCATTCAAGTCACTTGTTCAGCAGGCAGGCGTAAGGGAAGTGATGTGTGCTTACCAGCGTCTGGATGACGAGCCTTGTTGTGGAAATAACAGATTGCTGCAAAACATCCTCCGGGATCAATGGGGTTTTAAATATATAGTCGTTTCCGATTGTGGTGCAGTAACAGATTTTTATACCAGTCATAAAGTTTCATCAGATGCAGTACATGCTTCGGCAAAAGCCAGTCTGGCCGGCACCGACGTGGAATGCGTCTGGGCGGGTTATGCTTTTAATAATCTGCCGGAAGCAGTTGCAAAAGGTTTAATTACACAGGATGAAATGAACAAACATCTGCTTCGCGTACTGGCTGGCCGCTTCGACCTGGGAGAAATGGATAATGATAAGTTGGTGCCCTGGGCCCAGATTCCTGTATCTGTAATAAATGATGAAGCACACAGAAAGCTTGCGCTTACCATGGCGCAGCAGTCCATGACCCTGCTGCAAAATAAGAATCAAATTCTTCCTTTAAAAAAAACTATAAAAAATATTGCAGTGATCGGGCCCAATGCCGATAATGAACCGATGTTATGGGGCAATTACAATGGCACTCCCATACATACCATCAGTATACTGAAAGGAATGAAATCAAAACTCGCTGCAAACAATGTAGTCTATGACAAAGCATGTGACCTCGTGGAAAATAAAGTAACCCTAAGTTATTTTCAAAAAACGACAGCAGGAGGAAAAAAAGGATTTCAGGCTACATACTGGAACAACCGCGATCGAAAGGGGGATGCAGCAGGAACAGATCAGATTTACAATCCGTTTAAACTGACAACTGCAGGCGACCATGAATTTTCATCCGGAGTTAAGCTGGTCGGTTTTTCTGCTAAATATGAAACTGAATTCGAAGCGCCGGAAACAGAAGAAATCGTTTTTAAATGTGGTGCAACCGGTTACTTCGAGTTGTTCGTAAATAACAGTTCGGTTGCCCGGTTCAATAACTGGCGAACCCTGCCATCAAGGATACCTTACAAAGTGGAAAAGGGTAAAAATTATAAAATCGAAATCAGATATGCCCAGCTGAACAACTGGCAGGCTAACCTGGAATTTGATTTTGGTAAAGAATTGGATATTGATTTTACCGGTCTTATTAATAAATTGAAGGGCATTGATTACGTTGTTTTCGTTGGCGGACTTTCGGGTTTGCTGGAAGGAGAAGAAATGCCTGTATCACACCCCGGTTTTAAAAACGGAGATCGTACCAATATTGATCTGCCCGAAGTACAGCAGAATTGTTTAAAAGCGTTGAAAGCCGCAGGTAAAAAAATTATTTTTGTTAATTGCTCCGGTTCTGCCATCGCACTGCTGCCCGAAACGGAAACCTGTGATGCCATTCTACAGGCCTGGTATGGGGGCGAATCCGGCGGGCAGGCTGTTGCAGATGTTCTGTTTGGCGATTACAATCCTTCGGGCAAATTGCCGGTAACTTTTTATAAAAACTCCCAACAACTTCCTGATATTGAGAATTATTCCATGAAAGGAAGAACATATCGCTATATGTCAGATCCGCTTTTTCCGTTTGGATATGGTCTTAGTTACACCAGTTTTAACCTGGGTAATGCAAAAATCAGCAGTATCAAATTGAATAAGGGAGAAAATACAACAATTACTATACCGGTTTCCAATACTGGAAAACGAACGGGTACAGAACTGGTACAGATTTATGTAAGAAAGGTAAATGATACCACCGGCCCTTTAAAAACCTTAAAGGGATTTCAGCGCGTGGAGGCAGGTGCAGGAAAAACAGTTGAATCCGTTATTACACTGCCCTATTCAGCTTTTGAATTTTATAATGAAGAGAAGCTGGAGATGGACGTTACCCCGGGTGAGTATGAATTATTATATGGAAACAGTTCTGCCGAAAAAGATTTAAAAACAATCAAAGTTGATATTCAATAAAGCATAAAGAGGCATTATGGCTAATGTTAAAAGGAAATGATGGCTCGTGACCGTATTTAAATAATAAGAAACAAAATGTTACTATGAATACACATCAGACTTCAACTGGCAAAAAATTGTCTGTGCTTTCAATCCTTGTCATATGCTTTTCCACGCTAACGAATTCAACGAATGGCCAACAATTACAAATCAGCGACTCCGGATATTTTGAAAAGCCCGGGGTAAATATCCTCGTTTTCAGCAGCCAGTATAACGGCATGTTTTACGATGAAAAAACGGCTGGGATAGAAATTATCCACCATGGCGTAAGAACAGCCACCGGTGGGGCTGTAAGGTTGCAAAACACACCGGAACAATGGGACCTGATTCCCAAGCTCTTAAATCGCAAAATCGACAAGGCGGCCAACACCATAGAAGTGACGATGAGCTATTCAGAGTTTGATTTCAGTTCCCGGGCTGTTGTCACTTCAAAAGACGATGGCATTGAAATCAGTATTTACCTGGATAAACCACTGCCACAGAAACTGGAAGGCCGCGCCGGTTTTAACCTGGAATTTTTGCCCGCTGCTTATTTTGAAAAGACCTGGCTGGCAGACGGAAGGCCCGGAATCTTTCCTTTATATCCTTCCGGCAAAACGAAAATGGAAAGCGCCGACAATAAAATAAAACAGTTCGCCGGCCATACTACTTTCGACGACAGGGGAAGGAACGAATATATTATTCCCGAACCACTTACCAGCGCCAGAACGCTGATTCTTGCACCGGAAGATCCGGAACGTCATATAAAAATCCATTCTGCCGATGCGGATATCATGCTTTTCGACGGCCGGAATCTGGGTCAGAACGGATGGTTTATTGTGCGCAGCCTGCTCCCTGCCGGCAAAACCGGAAAGGTTTTGACCTGGTATCTGGAAGCTAATGCCATTCCCGGATGGAAACGAAAACCCGTAATTGAATTTTCACAGGTTGGTTACAATCCCATACAGGTAAAAACAGCCGTCATCGAACTGGATAAGAATGACAGCCCCTTAAAAACCGCATCGCTTTTTCAGGTTAAGCCAGATGGAAAATCAGTAGAGAAATGGAAAGGAGATGTAAAGACCTGGGGAAGGTGGCTGCGATATAACTATCTACAATTCGATTTCAGTGCAGTGAAAGATCCCGGCCTCTATTATATTCAATATGGCGATCAGCAAACAAATACTTTCCCAATCAGCAATACTGTGTACCAGGATATCTGGCACCCGACCCTGGATGTCTGGTTCCCGGTGCAAATGGATCATATGGAAGTGAATGAAGCGTACCGGGTATGGCATGGCGCGCCTTTTCTGGACGATGCATTGCAGGCCCCCGTCAATCATATCCACTTCGATGGGTACAGCATGGGCCCTTCAACACAAACAAAATATAAATCCCTGGAGCGCATTCCCGGAATGGCTACGGGCGGATGGTTTGATGCCGGCGATTTTGATATTCAAACGGGATCGCACTGCAATGCCATATTAAGCCTGGTCGCAGCTTCGGAAAATTTTAAAATTGACCGCGATGAAACCTTCGTTGATTATCCGACCCGGTATGTGGACATACACCGTCCCGATGGCAAACCAGATATTCTGCAACAGATTCAGCATGGCACACTCAATGTGGTTGCCCAGGTAAAGAATATCGGTCACCCGGTGAGGGGCATCGTGGTTCCAAACCTGCATCAGTATCATCACCTGGGTGATGCCGTAAATGAAACGGATAACCTTCCCTATAATCCAAACCTGAAACCCTATGAAACGGATGGTAAATCCAGTGGTACCATGGACGACCGCTGGGCTTTCACGGAAAGAACCACCTTCCTCGATTATTTCACTACGGCTGCACTCGCTGCGGCAAGTCGTGCTTTAAAAGGTTTTAATGATACTTTATCGGAGCAGAGTTTGTTTTATGCAAAGCAATTATGGGTGGAAGATGACAGCCTCGGCAAACTGGACACAAACCGGTTTTCGATGATGTTCAGAAGAAATCTTAAAGCTACTGCCTCCCTGCAATTGTATATCACCACAAAAGAGGAACAATATGCCATCGTCTTTAAAGAATCCATCTGGCCGGCCCTCGACAGGAACCTTCAGTTTGGCATCACGACAGCCCTCCAGGCTATTGATTATATGGATGAAGATTATAAAACGAAATTAAAACCGTATATCGTAAAGTATAAAGCGGCCTGTGATGCATACGCGTTGCAAAATCCATATGGCGTTCCGGTTGCAATGGGTGGCTGGGGCGGAAGCGGCGGCGTGGTAAACTTTGCCACTACGAACTATTATGCCAACAAATATTTTCCTGATATCATAAGTCCGGAATATGTGTACAGGGGACTGAATTATATTTTCGGATGTCATCCCTATTCCAATCTTTCTTTCGTTTCTTCCGTTGGCACAAAATCCAAAAAGGTTACTTATGGCAATAACCGGGCGAACTTTAGTTTTATTGCCGGGGGCATAGTTCCGGGAATCCTGGTATTAAAGCCCGATTTCCCGGAAAATAAAGAAGACTGGCCCTTCTTCTGGGGAGAAAACGAAGTAACCGTTGGCGGATGTGCAGACTATATTTTTCTGGCTGCTGCAGCGGGGCAGTTAGCGGGTGGAAAATAGAACAAATCATATTCATTTGAATTTTGTTATTATGCTAATAAACAGAGGTTTTTTTGTTGCAATTTTATTTCTTTCGCCGGCACTGTATTCTCAGAATATTATAGTTCTGAAGACTGAGCATGCCAAAGACATCATCAATAAAAATATTTACGGTCATTTTGCAGAAGACCTCGGCCGGTGTATTTACGGAGGATTCTATGTGGGTGAAGGCAATGCCAGCATCGCCAACAAAGATGGAGTCCGCCTCGATATTATAGATGCCCTGAAAAAATTAAAGATCCCCGCGCTCCGCTGGCCTGGTGGCTGTTATGCCGATCACTATCACTGGAAGGATGGTATTGGACCGAAAGAAAAAAGAAAAAATACCGAAAATGTCTCCTGGGGTAACGTAAGAGAAAACAATGGTTTTGGAACGAATGAGTTTCTTAACCTCTGCGAGACCATGCATGCCGATCCTTATCTCGCCCTGAATGTTGGGGGTGGTACCGTTAAGGAAGCGGAAGAATGGGTGCAATATGTGAATCATGCAAACGGGAAAAGTGATCTGACCGATTTACGTCAGCAAAATGGAAGAGCCACTCCCTGGAATGTAAAATACTGGGGAATTGGGAATGAGTCCTGGGACTGCGGAGGCCATATGTCTGTGGACTACTACGTGAGTTTATATAAACAATATGCCACCCTGATCACCAGTTATGGTAACAGTGAAGGTCTGTTCCGTATCGCGGTAGGGCCCGGTACAGAAGATTTCAAATGGACGGAGGCCCTGATGCGCGATATTCCCCGTAAACTGATCGAAGGAATTTCCATCCATCACTACGCTGTGATTAACTGGGATAAAAAGAGTTCCAGCACTAATTTTTCAGAGGGTGAATACTTTGCGAGCTTACAGCAGGCTTACCGGATGGAAAAAATGGTTACCGGTAACAGCGAAGTCATGGACAAATACGATCCGGAAAAGAAAGTGGCCCTGGTGGTTGACGAATGGGGCGGATGGTATGAAACAGATCCCGGCGGCTCTCCATTGTACCAGCAAAATACCATGCGGGATGCTATGATCGCCGGTCTCACGCTGAATATTTTTAATAACCATTGTGACCGGGTAAAAATGGCTAACCTGGCACAGTGCGTTAATGTGTTGCAGGCCGTTATTTTAACTAAAGAAGAAAAAATGATCCTTACACCTACTTACTGGGTGATGGAAATGTACAATGTGCATCAGAATGCGATGATGCTACCGCTTACTGTTTCAGGCAATGACTATGTTTTAGGTGAAAAGAGCCTAAAAGCAATTTCTGCGTCAGCATCGAAAGATAGTTCCGGGGCCATTCACATTTCTTTGGTAAATATAGATGCGCTCAAAGAACAGGAACTTACTATAGACCTGGGTGATATTACTCCGGAAGTTGTGAAAGGACAAATTCTTCATTCAGATAAAATCGGGGACAATAACAGTTTTGAATTTCCACAAAAAATCAAACCGGATCCTTATCAAGGTGCAATACTTAAAGGGAATAAACTTTCTCTAAAAATACCACCCTTTTCTGTGATTGTTTTGGAATTGAAATAAAGACATTCGCCATTTTTGCTTCAGCCAGGTCACAACTGGCTCTCCAAATACGCTTACCGGATTTAGATCGGACCGGGTGTATTTATTCTCGCTTCCCTGATTGCACTGGTCGTGACACTGGTAACGATTAGTTTTCAGTCTGTGAAAGCGGCACTTGCAAATCCGGTGGATAGCCTTCGGTCTGAGTAAGCAATTTTGGACTTATACTGTATGTTCAGCAATCAGCTCTTGTGCTTGTGCGAAAAATTCCTTGCCCCCATTATGCTTATAAAGGCAAGGCCTGCAAAACAGACAAATACTGACAACTCGTCACCGGAAGAAATTTTGCCAATCTGGTAAAGGAGATAGCCGACGAATAAATTAAAAAGCCCCCAAAAAACATTCACCAGCGGAGACGACAGACCTTTGCCAGGAGGATCCGAAAAAGGAGTAGGAAAGGGATCGCCTGCAACGCCCTTAATAAAATGCGGAACAAAGTTGCCCAGGAAAATGCCTGCGAAAAAACTGCTTAGATAATGATACCAATGCATGAGTTCTGTTTTTATTTTATCATGTTGAAACGAACCTGAACTGTTTTTAAACGGCCAGCCATTCTTTGCTGCTGATCACATCGGCCTGACTCTGGAAAACTTTTGTAGTCAGCACACGATGCACTTCCTCATCACGGTCCGCGCAGCAGTCTGACAATACGGTTATTGTATAATCTTTGTCGGCCGCCTCGCGCAGGGTGGATAATACTACTCCGCTGGTAGCAATTCCGGTTAGTACCAGGTGTTTGATATTGAAGGATCTTAATAAGACCTCCAGGTCGCTCCCGGTAAAGGCGCTTACCCGGCGTTTCACTACGGTTACCTCTCCTTCAGCGGGAGCCAGGTCAGGATGAATCTTCATAAACTCATCCATGTTGATTGTTGAAAAATGCGCTTTGCGGGCAGCAAAGGATTTGGTACTGGTCTCGCTTACTTCGGGCACGCCATTGCGGAAACCCACCACTACATAGATCACGGGAATATTATTCCTGCGCGCAGTTGCTATGGCTTTGGCGACATTGCCCAAAATTCCTGCTGCCGCGGGTGCTATGGCGATAACACCCATTTGCATATCCATTACCAAAAGAGCGGTGTTTTGTTCCATTTGATTATCGTTTTATCGATTTGATTATAGTTGATTTCTATAATTGAGGTTGTGCCTGGTTATTTTCAGCAGGTTTTACTTCTGGCAATAGTCTGGTAAACACCAGAACAATGATCAGGGTACATATTCCCTGGCAAAGCATGGTAAGCGGGGCGCCTATTTTTTGAGATACGGCGCCGATCAGTAAACTCCCGACGGGCAGCATGCCGAAGAATGCCATAGCCACGAAACTCATCACCCGGCCCCGCATATTGGTTTCTGCTTCAATCTGTATAATGGTAATGGTGGTTGACATCGGCGTTATCGATCCCAATCCTAATATAACCGCAACAGGCAGGGCCAGGGCAAAATTGGTCATGCGCGAAAAGAGGATTAGTCCAGCGCCCAGCACCGTAATGCTGATCAAAAGGACCTTCTTCAGGTTTATTTCTTTTTTAGCCGAAGCCAAAAGGAAACTTCCGATCAATGCGCCCAAACCTACGCTGCCAGTGATATAACCATACGTTGCGGCATCACCTTTAAAAACAACTTTCGCAAATACCGGTTGTATGGTGTCGTAAGGAAATACCGCCAGGCTTAAACAGACCAACAGGATCACCAACATACTGATCGCCGGAGTTCTTTTCAGGTAGTGCAGGCCTTCCGCCAGTTCTGATATGATCTTTTTTTGACAGCAGGTGCCTCAAATTCCGGAAGTTTCATCAGCAGGAGTGACGCGATCACGGCGATAAAACTCAGTGCATTTAAACTAAAACAGATTCCTGCCCCAAATTTCTGCAAGACAATGCCGGACAAAGCCGGACCGATCAGTCTGGCCAGGTTTACCATGGCCGAATTAAGCGAGATGGCGTTCGCCAGGTCCGTCTTATCACCAACCATTTCATGTACCATCGGTTGCCTTGCCGGTACATCAAAGGCATTCACGATACCCAAAAATGCACTCAACGTCAGTATCTCCCAGATCACATAGTGATTAGTTAAGATCAATATAGCCAGTAGTACCGCCTGTATCATGGAAGCTGTCTGTGTAACCAGTAATATTTTATACCGCGGGTATCTGTCGGCAACCACACCCCCGAACAACGAAAGCAAAAAGGAGGGAAACTGTTGCGCAAATACGGCAAATCCGATCATGGAGGCAGAATGCGTAAGCGAATAGATCACCCAGATCACTGCCGTTCGCTGCATCCATGTGCCGATCTGGGAAACGGACTGCCCGGCAAAAAACAGGGCATAGTTACGGTTGCGAAAAGCACGGAAGGTATTATTTAGCGCCTTTGTCATGTAAAATTGTATCGATTACCATTTCGACATATTTCGTCATTATGTCGAATATGGGTCAAATTTTTTTATTATGTTAATCCATGCATCACAACCCGGACAAACCTGGCGATGGTCGTTTCAGGCTTACGTACACTGCCCGGCAGGTTCATTTCATTTCTCAGGCCTCGTATACTGCTGAGCAAAATATAGATCAGGGTGGCCCTGTCTCTTTTTTCAATCGTCTTTAATTCCCCTTTTTTAATCCCTTCATTTATTATGCGGCTAAACAAAGCGCCTTCCATTTTCATGATAAGCTTATGATAAGCCAGCTTTGTATTATTAAAATCGTTGAGGGTATCGGCATCCATGCCTACTTTGATGGCATTAAAAAAAGATCCTTTTTCCTGAAGCATACGGAATTTTGCAGAAACGAAGGCATGGATCTTCTCCTCAGTGGTTTTTACTTCATCCACCGCTCTTTCCAGCATCTCCAGCATTTTTTTAATTTCAATTTTTACGACCGCATCAAAGATTTCATCCTTACTCTTATAGTAATAATAAAGTGAGCTGCGGCCCTTGCCAATGGCCTTGGCTACATCGTCCATCGTCACCTTCGCCAGGCCATGCACCGCGAACAGGCGTTTGGCAGCCTGCAGAATTTGCTCCTGGATTAGATCATCTTTGATGGTTGCGATTGCAGACATGGGGATGCATTAATTCAGCAAATATAGGAATTTTAGACAATTAGACAAAAACTGTCGAAAAGATAAAAAACGGACGGTAAATACATGTTTTTGAATGGGAAGTACGAACAGTTCTAGATTTCCGGGAAGATCAACGTTTGATCATTTTGTCTTTAATAATTTCATTGATCACCTTTTCCCGGAGATTCTGACTGATCGTGATCTTTCCATTTCCTATATTTAATGTATTGCCTTCAATACTTTTTATTTTGCTGATGTTTACAATAAAAGATTTATGAACCTTTATAAAGATTTCTGAGGGAAGTTGTTCTTCCAGTCCCTTTATCGTAATATAAACCATCATTTTTTTTGAATTGGTATAAAGCATTACGTAGTTCATCATGGCTTCTGCATACAGCAGATCGTCATAAAACACTTTCTCAATCTGGTTTTCACATTTAATAAAAAAATAATTACTGGCGCTCCCTGGTTGACCCGGAGTGTGATTTTTTTGTGCATTCAATTCCCGGACCTTGTTGCAGGCTTTTAAAAAACGTTCAAAAGAAATCGGTTTTACCAGGTAATCTAAAACATCCAATCCATAGGCTTCCACAGCGTAAACAGGATATGCGGTAGTAATGATAATATTTGCCTTTAATTTTGAAGACTTTAAAAAGTCAATTCCATTTATTTTCGGCATGTTGATGTCTAAAAATATAATGTCAACCACATTGCCGTCCAATAATGAAACTGCTTTTAATGGATTATCTACCTGTCCTGCCAATTCCAGAAAATCGATCTCCTCAATGAATTCCTGCAGTAATTTCCTTGCAATGGGTTCGTCATCAACAATAATGCACTTTAGTTTCATGTGAGGCTAATATTTAATTGTGTTTCATAAATGGCATCGTCTTTATGGGTAATCAGTTCATATTTATTGTTATACAATAATTCCAGTCTGCGCTTCAAATTGCTGATACCTATGCCATTTGAATTTTTACTATCGCCTGCCTGTGGTAATTCCTTTGTGTTCATAAACGAGCTGTATAAGATATTACCCCTTGTAAATATTTTAATACATATTCTATTCTGTTTGTCGGAATAATTACTGACGAACTTGAAAGCATTTTCAATCAGAACAACCAATAACAATGGGGCAATCGTTAAATATTCATCAATATTTTCAACCTGGAAGGTCACCTTTAGATTTTCATCTTTTCTCAGACGCTGGAAGGATATATAATTTTTAATATAGTCCATTTCCATTTTTAGGTTAACCTTTTCTGCCCCGCAATCATACAACTGGTACCTTAACAACTCCGAGAATTGTAATAGTATATTCCTGGCTACCTGATTATTTTTATCGATATGTCCATATATCGTGTTCAGCGAATTGAAGAGTGCATGGGGATTGATTTGCGCTTTTAGATAGTCCAGTTCATTTTTTATCCGCTCCTTTTCCAGAAGTTCCAGCTGGCGATGTGTCTGAATTCTTTCAGTCAGCATTTTGCCAATTGTAATCAACAGTACCCAAAGGGAAATATTGATCAGTGAATTAAAGTATAGGGTCCTGAAGTCAAGTATTGAAGGTGTTTGAATATAATGCCTGCTTATTTGTACTGCCAGCAGGGACCTTAACCAGGCTGAAAGGGCTATTGTAAGGGTCGTTACTGAAATAAAAAGTACGTATTTTTTTTTAAGTAAAAGCTTCGGTATAATGAAATTATTGACAGCGTAGAAATCAGCTGTAATAAAAATTAAATAGCAAAACTCTATGGTCATCGTCCGGGTAAGGGTGATAGAATAACTTCGGAAGACCGCCACCCATAAAAGGTAGACGGCGGCCCAGAAAAGGGCATGATACAGGATTGATTTGCTCATCACTGCTTTGCTTTTAACAAAGGTAGGAACAGGATCCATGTTTTAAAAGCTATTACATGACCTAGGTAAAAACCTTGATAAACCAATATTTGATCAAGTAAATGCAGTGGGTGGTGTAAATGATTTTCCGGGTTGACTGGCGGGAAGGAAGTTTGCACTATTCTTATACTTAAAAATGAAAACAATGAAAAAAGTGATTAACTGGTTTAGTACTCCGCCAGTAACCGGACAATCGACCATCTTAATTATACGATTGATGGCCGGATCAGTGTTTTTTTGGGAGGGCATTTTGAAATTTGTTTATGTAAATCAAGGGGCTGGACGATTTACCAAGCTGGGCTTTCCGTTTCCGGAAACGACCGCACATATCATTGCGACAGGTGAAATTGTCGGCGGCCTTCTTTTAATCTTTGGTTTGTTTACAAGGTTTACAGCATTCTATTTTATTGTGCAAATGATCGTCGCTGTGCTTAGTACAAAAATTGATCTGTATTTTGGAAACAGCCCTTTGCCCATGCCACCGGCTCCTCCCAAATTGGGTCCCTGGGCTGTGTTGCACGAAATTCGTTCTGACTATGCACAGATCCTGTGCTGCCTTTTTCTTTTATTTGAAGGACCGGGAAGAATGTCAATCGATTTTATCATTTCCACTTCAAAAAAAGTATATAGTTTGACCGGGAAGCAGTTGTCTTCATTGGAAGAACAAAATTCAATACCAGTCAGGGGAGCGATGCAGGCAAAAGTAAAACCGCCGGTGAAGGAAATGTATTTTAAGAATCGAAGTTTTTGAAATATCGTACGCATTGATTGCTAATAGATATCCATTCCGCGAAGTTCGCCATTTCTTTTAGTTTGGAAGACCTAATGAAAGAGCGTTTGCCTGGTGGCCACACCGCTCGCCCTTCGCTTATGTTTTTCCGGTTAGTCTCTGATGCAAACAGTTGCAGACAATCGGTTGTATCTTTTATTTTATGAAATTTTTCTTAGTCAGCTTTTCATTCATGTAGTCCGAAGGCGTCATGCCAAATTGTTTATGGAAATCGCGGGCAAAATTCGTCTGGAGACTATATCCCACCATTCCGGCCACTTCGTATACTTTACTGTTCCCTTCGGAAAGCAGTTCTGCAGCTTTTTTTAACCGCGCAATGTGGATGAGTTCATGTGGTGTCAGATTTGAAAGAGCTTTAATTTTCCGATAAAATGTCGGACGGCTCATATTCATTATTTTGGCCATTTTCTCCATGTCTATATCATTGTTTACGAGATTTTCATCGATGACCAGTTTTAGTTTCTCCAGAAAAATTTTATCGGCCTTGGTATAACCGATCGTTTTGATATGGGCTAAGGGGGAGTTCGCAAAGTGTTCCTTTATTTTATTTCTGTTCATCAGGAGATTTGAAATCTGGGCATTCAGGTGATCAAAATCAAATGGTTTTTCTATATATGCGTCTGCACCCACTTCCAGGCCTTCAATCTTGGCATGCAGGGAATTTTTTGCTGTCAGCAATATGATCGGGACATGACTGGATTCCAGGTCGGTCTTGATCCTTTTGCATAGTTCCAGTCCGTCCATTACAGGCATCATAATATCGCTGATTACCAGCTGAATGTTTTCTTCCTTCACTATGCCAAGGGCCTTTGACCCATTCAACGCTTTACGAACCAGGTATTCAGATGACAATTCATTGGAGAGGAAATCAAGAATCTCCCTGTTGTCTTCTACAATTAAAATCTCTGACTTGGTGTTATCATTAAAAATTTCATTTTCCGGAATCAGCTCTCTGTCAGCCCCATTTTCTGTCTCATCCATCAGCAGTTTAAATTCCCTTTCCTGGTGTATGGGTAACGTAAGTACAAACGAATTAAATCCATTTTCCGGTTTTGACAGATCAAGCACTCCTTTATGCAATTCAGCGAGGGATCTGGAAAGTGGCAGACCAATCCCGTTGCCCGGTTGCTTTTCTGTTTCTTTAATCCTGTAAAACGGCTCGAAAATTTTTTCTTTGAGATCGTATGGAATTAAGAACCCGTCATTTTGGATAATGATGGTGAACAATTTATCCTCGCTGCTAAAATTTTTCAGACGGGCGACGACTGTGGTCTCCGCGTATTTAATCGCAT
This sequence comes from uncultured Bacteroidota bacterium, assembly GCA_963766585.1. GTDB lineage: Bacteria > Bacteroidota > Bacteroidia > Chitinophagales > Chitinophagaceae > Puia. The sequence goes on along the minus strand of CAVYAV010000003.1, from coordinate 776,827 downwards.
TGTTGCACAGGTTACTGAGAATTTTCTTCAGGGACTCGGGATCTACAAAAGCGTGTAATGCAATACCCGGTAGTTCCAGTTTGAAAAGGATATTTTTCTCTTCCGCTGCTAATTCGAAACTCCTGTAGGTTTCACTGATCAGTTCCGTAATATCGGTTTTCACAAAGTTCAGGCTGAACTTGTCTATCTCTGTATTTCGGAAATCGAGCAATTGATTAGTCAGGTCAATCAGCCTGTTGGTGTTTTTTTCCATCGTTTTCAAATTATAATTAATCTCAGCATTGCTGTTTTTTTTCCGGATCAACCTGTCCAGTGGCATTTTAATCAGCGTTAGCGGCGTTCTGATTTCATGTGCGATATTGGTGAAGAATTCTATTTTCGAATGATAAATCTCCCTTTCCTTTTCCATATCAAGTAGTTCCAGTTTGCGGCGGTTTCTTGCGACAAGGCGATTGAAATAACCGGTAATAAGGAGATAGGCAGCCACTAAAATAACAATGGCATAAAAAATATAGGCCCAGATACCGGCCCAAAAGGGGGGAGTAATTTCAATTTCCAGGATCGTTTCTTTCTGGTTCCAGAGACCACTGCTGTTTGAGCCTTTTACTTTAAACGTATAATTACCAGGGGGCAGTTTGGTAAAATATACTTTTCTGTTTTTTTTAAGAAAATTCCAGTCTTTGTCAAGTCCCTGCATTTTATAAGAATACTCGTTCATATCTGGTACCGAATAACTCAATGCGGCAAAATCGATACTGAGGGTTGATTGATCATATGGCAAAGAAATGGATCTTGTATAAATGATGGATTCCTTTAATGGAGAACCGGCCATATTAGCCGTTATTTCACGATTGTTAACTTCAAGTCCCGTAATAAAAACCGGAGGTATACCTGAATTCTTAATAAACTCATTTGGTTTGAAACTGATCATTCCTTTTACACTCCCAAAAAACATACGACCATCATTATCCTTGAAGGAAGAATTATAGTTAAACTGGTCACTTAACAAACCATTCGATGTGGTGTAGGTTTTGAATATTCCACTTTCCATATTAAAACATACCAGTCCTTTGGAAGTGCTGACAAATAAATTATTATTGTCGTCTTCCAGCATGCGGAATACCTGGTTATCCGGCAGGCCGTTTTTTATCGTATATCGTTTAAATATTTTCTTATCCTTTTGAAATTTACAGAGTCCACCGTCTGTTGCAAACCATAAATTCCTCTCGTGGTCTTCATAGATTCCGTTTACGTAATTGTTACATAGACTGTTTGTGTCTTTTGGGTTGTATAATAATGAACCATTTTTCTTTGTATGAGGGTTATAATAAATTATACCGTTGCCCCGCGTACATGCCCATAATGTTCCCTGACTATCCTCCCATAAAGTCTGTATCTGACTGTTAAAATAAGGAACCGGCGAAAAATCATCCGTTTTACGGTTATACCTGAATAAACCATTTTGGGTGCCAAACAGCATATCTCCTGCGTGCGTCTGGAAAATAGTAATGATAAAATTATTCTTCAGATCGCCCGGACCGGGGCCTGCGTTATAATGGCGAATTACATTTCCCGTTTTAATATTGAGTATGTCCAGACCGTGCATAAAAGTTCCCACCCAGAGGCTGTCGCCCGTAGCAAGTAAGCCATGGATATTATGGTAGGCAATACTCGTTTTTGTGCCTGTTGGTTTGAATAAGGTGAATTTATTATTCACCGGATCGATTTTGTTAAGGCCGCCGTCCTCTGTCCCAACCCAAAGGTTACCCAAATGATCTTTGCAGATTTCATGGATAGCATTACCACTAATAGAGGACTTGCTGTATAAGGGAAAATATTTTTCGAATGTTGTAAACTGTTTTGGATAATAATTCAATCCTCCGAAATAGGTGCCAATCCATAAACCCCCTTCCCTGTCCTTACAGAAGGTAAGGACCACATTGTCAGAAATGGAATATGGGTCATCATATTCCTTTTTCAAATGATTGATTGTGCTGTCTCTTGAACTGTAGATATATATTCCCGTTTCCGTCCCAAGCCAGTATTCGTTTTCTGTCATTTGCATACAATCCCTGGCGTATATATCCGTTTTATCAGGGTTGGTGTTAATAATATCCCGAAATGTTTGATTGACAACATCAAAGAGTTTAACACCGCGGGTAAGTGTTCCTATAAGCAGGTTGTTATTGCTCAAAGGATATATTTTTTCAATTCTGAGCGGCTGGAGTTTTACGGTGTCTTTTAAAATGGTGCGGGTAATAAAGCTGTCGTTCGCGGGTTCATACTGTCCTAATTTCGCCGAGATCGTTGATACCCATATGGTATTGTCTGAAGTAATTGCTATGGAGGAAACTGTTCCAGCCGCTGAATCCAGCTGATAAGACTTGATTTTCCCCGTAAGATGATCGTAACTAAACAGGTTCGAATGTGAAATCAACCAGAGCCTGCCGGTTTTATCTGCTTTAATGTCAGATACTTCTAAAAGATCCGTCCGGCAAAACCGGCTGAATTTCTCCGAACGGGTATTATACAGGTAAATACCTTTATTGGTACCAATCCATAAAATATTGTTCTTATCCTCATAAATGCAACGTATGAAGTTGCTGCCGATACTCGTAGAATCTTCGGGATCGTGCCGGAATATCTTAAAACTATATCCGTCGAATCTGTTCAGCCCATTGATGGTACCGAACCATAAAAAGCCGTCCCTGTCCTGCAGACTACAGGCTACACTATTATTTGAAAGTCCATTTTCTACCAGGTAGTGTTTGAAATAATATTGCTGGGCACTGAGTACCGGAAGAAGGCCGAAAAGCCAAAATAGAGAAAAAATAATTTTTTTTTTCAAACAGCTAATCGTTGGTAATCACAAGTTAGATCAAAAAAATTTATCTGGTTTGATGGTCTGAAAATTTAAGTAGGATAAAATAGTATCAAACAAATTAAAAATGGATTAATGAATACCTTTTTATTGGTAATTATTCAGGACTTGAAATGTTATTGAGACACTGCGAACATAATTTGATGCATTTTGATCATACAAAGAGTTGAAATATTCTTTTCTTCAGTATTCAATTTAATTGAAACTGTTTTGCGTGGAATTCTGATATTATTCTTACGAATTCTGATATTATTCTAACGTGCTACTTGTATTATTCTAACGTGCTTATTAAAAACTGTTGCTTATGTCAAATCAAACACTCTTCCTGCCTGAAAGAGTTCTTTTCAGGTGTTATACTATTTACCTAGAGTTTAATGAATATAAACCGCCAAATCTGGCGGGTCATTAAAATATTTATACTCTGTGCGTTGCATTGTTTACCGTAAAAATATAAATGATGAAAAATATTCAGTTTCTAAGAGAATCTGTTAAAAGGGTTTTAACGTTAACCGGAGTATTAACTCTGCTGGTCTGTCTGACTGGTTTTGCCCAGACCAGAAATATTACAGGCAAAGTAACGTCTGACGCTGGCATAGGGGTCCCAGGCATCAGCGTATATGTTAAAGGAAGCAATAATGGGACGACAACCGCTAACGATGGTTCCTTTTCCCTCAACGCTGCAACGGGAGCAATCCTTGAATTCAGCGGAATTGGTTTTACCACCCAGGATGTGACCGTAGGAAACAACGGAGTACTGAATGTCAGTCTCACCCGGGATAGCAGATCACTGAACGAAGTGGTTATAGTGGGATATGGATCTACCAAACGCAAAGACCTTACCGGTGCGGTCAGTTCTATTACTGCAACTGAAATAGAAAAAGTCCCCGTTACAGTATTGGAACAGTCCATGCAGGGAAGAGCGTCCGGCGTCCAGGTAACTAATAATGACGGTGCACCAGGCGGAGGTCTTCAGGTTCAGATCAGAGGTGTCGGAAGTCTGGGATCAAGCGACCCTTTATATGTAGTGGACGGATATCCATTAAACGGGGGTCTGAACGGGATTAACCCGGATGATATAGCGACCATAAACATCCTTAAAGATGCTTCGTCAACAGCCATTTATGGTAACAGGGCAAGTAATGGGGTGGTAATTATCACCACCAAGCGAGGCAGGAGAAATGGCGTACAGATTTCTGTTGACGCCGAAGCCGCAATTCAGTCCAAGCCAAAAGAATACCAGGTATTGAATGCCCAGCAATGGGGTGCGCTTGCGTATCAACATGCAGCGATAGACGGATATACTGCGCTGCCCAACTGGGCAAATGCGGATACTTTGCACGAAGCCGACTGGCAAAATGCAATTTACCAGACCGGGCTCAGACAACAATACAATGTTGCCTTACGTGGAGGCGACGACAAAGTATCAACGGCTTTCTCCATCGGATACTTTGACCAGAAAGGCGTTGTACTGGGTTCTGAATACAAAAGATTTAACCTGAGCGGCAACCTGGATTATACACCAATGACCTGGCTGAAATCCTCCACCAGCTTAAAATATGCCAGGGGAAACACTAAGCTTCCCTTCGGAACAGGAGGTCAGGGCGCAGGAGCAGGAATCGGATATTTGTCAAAATTACCGCCAACCCTGGATGGGGGTAATCTGCTGACAAGCGAGATACAGAGTGGAAATAATTACGGCTACTTTAACCCAAATAACCAGTCTGTCAGAAACTGGGGAAGTGGTCCGGCATATAATATTAATACACAGGATCAGGTAAATCTGACAAACTATTTCCTGGGAACGACATCTTTGGAAGTCACCATCCTTCCCGGTCTCAGTGTAAAAACAAATTTTGGCGTTAACTCGAGCGACTACTCCGGCTACTTCTTTACCCCATCTGACACCAGGGCTCTCAACCAATATGGAAATGGAACCCAGTCGACATTGAACTTTTATTCACAGTCTGCTAATAATGTTTTTGAATGGTTATGGGAAAACACAGTTTCTTATGTAAAAACATTCGGAGTAAACAGCATTGATTTCGTGGGCGGGGTTTCTGCGCAGTCGAATACCTTTCGCCAGATAGGTGGTCAGGGTAACAATCTGGTCAGTAACCAGCTTAGGGATTTACAGGATCTTCCCTCTGTAACTAATGTTTATGGCAACCAATCGACAATCAATCTTTCCTCCCAGTTCGCACGATTGAATTACATTTTAATGGACAAATACCTGTTAACCGGTACGGTGCGGAGAGATGGATCATCCAGATTCCCTTCGGGTAATCAATACGGGGTATTTCCTTCAGGAGCGGTCGGCTGGAAAGTGAAAGATGAAAATTTTATGAAAGATGTAAACTTTGTTTCCGATCTGAAACTAAGAGGCAGTTATGGTGAAACCGGAAGTCAGATCAATGCAGGTAATTTTCAATATTTAGCCCAGTACACTTCCGGACCGGGCGACAATAATCAGGGTAATAACGGTTATCCCTTTAATAAAACCTATCAGCCGGGATTGATTCTAAGTGCATTACCCGATTCAAGTCTCAGATGGGAAACCACGGATCAGCTGGATATAGGCATGGATGTCGCTTTTTTAAATAACAAACTCACACTTACGGTTGATTACTATAACAAAAAATCAAGAGATTTCCTGCTGAATGTTCCATTACCTCCTCAAACCGGATTTGCCAGTGGATATCAGAACGTCGGAAGTATCAGCAACACCGGAATGGAATTCGCATTAAACTACTCAAACGGATCGGGTGACTTCCATTATAATATAGGCGTCAATTTTACTACTGTGAACAATAAATTAGTTAGCCTTACAAACTCACTGAATGCCATTACCAATCTTTCGAATCTTGGATTCCCAACCACCGGAAGCAATAACTGGGGAACTTACAGCAAGACATTTGTGGGTGGTCCGGTAGGAGAATTTTATGGATATAAGTCCGCAGGGATTTTTCAGAATCAAAAGGAAATTGATGCGTTAAATGCCGTTGCGGCTGCGAAGTATGGAGCCGGAATTGCATACCAGACAACAAGCGGACCTCAAAAGAGCGCCATACCCGGCGACCGTAAGTTTGTAGACGTAAACGGCGACGGAAGAATAACGGCAGCTGATCAAACTTCTCTCGGAAGTCCTATACCAAAGTTTTTCGGCGGTATTACTTTTGGAGGAACATATAAAAATTTTGATTTCAGCATATTCTTCTATGGCGTTGGAGGAAACAAGATTTACAATTACCAGGAAAGGACACTGGAAAGTTTTGGAACTTCAACCGGATCAGTTGGTATTGAAAATATCGGGTTGAAATACTATGAGAACGCCTGGACTCCTGCAAATGGTTCAACAAGATATGCCCAGATAGATGCAAACGAGTGGAATTCAAACACCCGCCCTTCAGATGTATATGTTGAAGACGGCAGTTATTTTCGTCTTCGGAATTTAAATATCGGGTATACCATACCTACAAAAATAACGGCGGGTACTACTCCGGTTAAAATCAGGGTATTTTTTATCGGACAAAACCTTTTCACCATCACAAAATACACAGGGCTTGATCCGGAAATCGGGGTACCGCAGGGTACGGATGTAAACAATCCGAACAACACTACCTATCGTAATGTCACAGCCTCGGGTGTGGATGTGGGAACATATCCGTCTTCACAGTATTATACTCTGGGATTCAATGTGACATTTTAGTGAAAAAATAAAAAAAACAGAAATGAAAAATAAAATAATTATTTTTTTTGCAGCGATGGGAATTTTATTGATTCCATTTGCCTGTTCAAAAAGTTTCCTGAATACAACCGATACCCAGGGAATCACGGCATCAACGCTGTTTCATACGCCCCAGGATGGTATAAGCCTGGTGAACTCCATTTACGATGGATTCCAGCACGACAATCAGAGTTTTGTATTGAAAGCTCTCTGGTATGACGCCAATTATCTCTCCCAGGATTATTTTAACTGGGGAGCGGATGTTTCTTTTAATACGTATTTATTTCCTACTGATTTTGGATCAACCACCGCATTCTGGAATATTTCTTATCAGGGAATATCGAGAGCAAACTCTGCCTTACCCATTATCGCACAAATGCACACGAACGGAGTGATTACGGATTCACTGGCAAATTTTCTTACCGGTCAGGCCTATTTTTTAAGGGGCGTATATTATTATTACCTGGCATGTACGTTTGGCGGTGTCCCGTTGGAATTAAATGTATCTACCACAGGCCTCCATCCGCGGGCCAGCCAGGATTCGGTATTTATGCAGGTGGCCGCTGATATGACAACAGCTTCCACGCTATTACCATGGCCAGAAAATCTGGCGCCGAGTGATATCGGCAGGGCTACCCGGGGCGCGGCGCTTGGTTATTTGGGAAGCGCCCAAATGTGGCTCAAGAAATATACAGATGCTGTAGCGACATTTCAACAAGTGATTCCGCATTATCAGCTGCTGCCTAATTTTATGACCATAATGGAATACGATCATCAAAATAATCCGGAATCGATATTTGAATTACAATTCAGCCTGCCGGGAGGTTCCACCCCTGACTGGAGTTATAATAATAACGAAGTAACCTGGATGTCTTCTTTTATGTGGCCATGGGAAACTTCTAATTTCGGATATACCTACTGCAACAAGCTATTATATACATCCTTTGAACCCGGTGATACCCGGAAAGCCGCAACGATCATTGGTCCTAATGACACAATCGCCAGTCCCGGCATTGCGAAAAGAGGAGGCATTCAGGCCTATGCACAGGTTATCGCCGGATTTAACGGAAAACTTTCACTTCCCGCCTCTCATTTTACGGGCCCGGGCGGAAAGATTATGAATACATGCGGAAAAACAGGAGACCTGTGGACAGGTGATCAGTCTGGTCAGCCAAGATCAGGTTATTACGGTATGAGGCAATGGCGCGATCCGAATGTGAGTGGCAACACACCGGCTTTCACCAACGGCCCTACGAATATATTTGGAGATCAGGATGTGGTCCTGCTGCGACTGGGTGAGATCTATCTGAGTTTGGCCGAAGCTCAGTTCCTGAGCGGTGATCTCGCGGGTGCTGGCGCTTCCGTTGCAACAATAAGAAACCGGGCATGGGGTGGCGCAACCGCACCACCATCTGCATTTGGGCCCGATTTCATGCAGATCGTTATCAATGAATACCGCCATGAACTATCCGGCGATGTATCCCTATGGTATGATCTGAGGAGATCCGGTTTACAGATATCATATATTCAAAATACTTTTGGTTTGTCAATTCCCAACGGCCATGATCTCCTGCCGATACCGCAGGCCGCTATCGCAACAAACCCTACATTATTGCAGAATCCAGGTTATTGATACGGCTCCGGTTCAAAAAGGTAAAGGCTTTGTATTTTTACAAAGCCTTACCTTCTTATTGGCAACGGTCGCGACCTGCGACTTTCAGGAAATTTTATGATATGAAAGGACTTTATTACGTTTCTTCTTTGATCCTGATATCATTTCTTTGGGCATGCCACAGTAAAAATAATTTGTTTGAAAAAATCCCCTCCTCCAGATCCGGTATTGTATTCAATAACAATATCACAGAAAATGATACGATTAACCCGCTGGACGTCGTAAATATTTACAATGGCGGGGGAGTTGGCATCGGTGATTTTAACAACGATGGTTTGCAGGATATTTATTTCGGAGGAAATATGGTCTCCGGCAAATTGTATTTAAATAAAGGCAATTTCAGATTCGAAGACATTACTGAGAAAGCGGGCGTATCCGGAATGGGAAGGTGGGCAAGAGGCATATCCGTAGTTGATATAAATAATGACGGGCTGATGGATATTTACATCTGCAATACCATTTATAAAGACAGCCTCAGGAGAAGAAATATTTTATATATCAATCAGGGAATAGATAAAGACGGTGTCCCGCATTTTAAGGATATGGCCGCAGAATACGGCCTGGATAGCCATGGACAGTCGACCATGGCAAGTTTTTTCGATTATGATAATGACGGAGACCTTGATATGTACCTGACCGTTAACGAAGCTTACAATGGGGATAACCCATCTACATTTCAAAGGCGGAATGCCAGAAGCGTTGTTCCAAGTCTTGGAAGATTATTCCGGAACGATTGGGACAGTTCAAAGGGCCATCCCGTATTTCATGATGTATCACAGGAAGCGGGAATAAAATTTGAAGGTTACGGACACGCTGCCACTATTTGTGATATTAATAATGATGGATGGAAAGATATTTATGTATCGGATGACTTTTTATCAAGTAATATTCTTTACATCAACAATCATGATGGTACGTTCACCAACAGACTAAAAGAATATTTCAAGCATACTTCTTATAATTCGATGGGCCAGGACGTTATTGATATAAATAACGATGGTTTACCTGATGTGATTGAATTGGATATGAATCCGGCCGATAATTACCGCAAAAAAATGATGCTGGCCTCAGATTCTTATCTCACCTATCAGAATTTTGATGCATATGGATATGAGTATCAGTATGTCCGGAACACGTTGCAACTCAATCAGGGTCCGCGGATAGGGGAAAATGATTCCATCGGGATTCCCGCATTCAGCGAAATTGGATTTATGAGTGGCATCTCACAAACGGACTGGAGCTGGGCCCCTGTGGTTGCAGATTTCGATAATGATGGCTATCGGGATTTGATTATTACGAACGGTTTTCCGCGGGATGTTTCAGACCACGACTTTATGGCTTACCGTGATGAACATAAAGGGCTCACTGACAAAAGAAAATTATTAGACCAGATACCCAAGGTAAAACTCCCCAATTATGCATTCAGAAATAAGGGGGACCTCACTTTCAGTGATGAAACCTCAAACTGGGGGCTGGATCAACCGACTTTCTCCACCGGTGTCGCTTATGCGGATTTCGACAACGATGGTGCTATGGATATGATCGTCAATAATACTAATGACGAGGCCTTACTCTACAGGAATAGCTCCCGTGATTTGGATACTGCAAATACACACTACCTGCAAATTAAATTCAAGGGAGAAAAAAACAATATTAACGGCCTGGGCGCCACCGCCAGCATATATTATGATCATGGAAAATTACAAGTGTATGAGAATAACCCGTACCGGGGATATTTATCCAGTATGCAGGGTATCGCCCATTTCGGATTAAATAAAATATCTCGGTTAGATTCCGTCGTGATCAGATGGAGCAATGGTAAAAAGCAAACTGTTGAAAATGTGAGGGCAAACCAGATTCTCACGGTGGATGTAAAAGATGCGAAAACACCCGATACTGCTGAGAAGCTATATGTTGCGACAGACGCTTTATTCAGGACCGTTACGAAGACATACGGAATCGCTTATCGCCATCACGACTACGACTTTGTCGATTTCGACGTTCAGCATTTATTACCGCACAAGCTATCAGAATATTGTCCCGCACTGGCTTCCGCAGATCTGGATGGAAATGGATTTGATGATCTGGTGATCGGTGGTAATTCGATTTATCATACGCACATCCTGTATCAACAACCTGACGGCAGGTTTATCCAAAAAGATTCCCTGACAGGTATAAGCCCGGATTCTAAATTTTCCAAAGATGAAGGCATTCTGATTTTTGATGCGAATGGCGACGGAAAACCTGACATATATGTAAGCAGCGGGAGCGATGAATTATCGCCTGAGCATATCGGTTACCAGGACAGATTGTACATTAATGAAGGGAATGGAAAATTCAAAATGGACACATCAGCCTTGCCGTCTAATCACAGTAGCAAGTTCTGTGTCAGAGCAATCGACTATAATAATGATGGAAAACCAGACCTGTTCGTATCGGGCAGGATAGATCCATGGAATTACCCCAAACCCGTCAGCAGCTTTATCTTCAGAAACGATTCCGAAAACGGCCATATTAAATTTACCGATGTTACGGATGAAGTAGCACCCGGGCTGAAAAATATCGGTATGGTATGCGATGCCATATTCACTGACTTCGATGGAGACGGCGAGACGGATCTGATCCTTGTAGGCGAATGGATGCCGGTTACATTTTTTAAAAATGTTCATGGAAAATTTAAAGATGTAACGGCCGGTACCGGAGTTTCCAATATGAATGGCTGGTGGAGTTCAATTGCAGCCGGCGATTTCAGGCATACGGGAAGAATGGATTATATAGTGGGCAATATAGGCCTGAATACATTATACAAAGCGAGTGAACAGCAACCGGTTTATGTTACGTCAAATGATTTTGAAGGCAATGGAAAATATGCAGGCATACTCTCCTTATTTTTGCCCGATCGACAGGGGTTGAAAAAGGAATTTCCGGCTGACAGCAGGGATGATATTGCCCGGCAGCTGCCAAGTATCAAAAAAAAGTTTCCGGACTATAAAAGTTATGCAACGGCCACCATGGATGAGCTGCTGTCTCCTGCACAGAGCAAAGGCGCGATCCGCTTAAAAGCCAATACACTTCAATCCGTTTACCTGCGTAATGAAGGGAATGGAAAATTTACTATGATCGGCTTGCCAAATGAAGCACAGATCTCCTTTATTAATGGAATGGTCGTGGACGATTTTGATGGTGATGGAAATCTGGATCTGCTGATTAACGGCAACGATTATGGTACCAGAATTGGAATTGGCCGATACGATGCTTTCAATGGTTTATTACTTAAAGGCGATGGAGCAGGTGGCTTCAAACCGTTATCCATATTGAAATCAGGAATATATATTCCGGGTAATGGCAAGGCGCTCGTGAAATTAAGAGGGGCCCAGGGGAAATATCTTATTGCCGCCAGTCAGAACAAAGACGATTTGGCCTTATTCGAATTAAAAATGAAACAAAGAATCGTAAGTATCAGCCCCGGGGATCGTTTTGCCATGCTCACATTTAACAATGGTAAAATACAAAAACAGGAACTCAATCAGGGTTCGTCATTTTTATCTCAATCAGCCAGTTTTCTGAGCGTGGGGGACAGTGTTACTTCTGTAAGAATAACAGACAACCACGGATCAGTTAAAAATATATCGTTTGAGAAGAGAAAGGAAAACTAGTCGTTGTCACAGCTAACGCTTTTCCAGCATGGATTTTAGAAAAATATATTTATTGGCTGGCATAATAACAACCACATTTATTTTTACCAGGTGTTTCCGGGGCCAGGTTCAGCAGGATCCGCGGGGTCTGGCTTATGCGGGATCTGCGACATGTGTTCGCTGCCATAAATCTTATTCCGGCTCCTATACCCACACCGCGCACTTTCTTTCTACACGGGTTGCGGATGATCATTCGGTCAGCGGAAGTTTTGCTGTTGATTCGAATGAACTGGCCATAAATGATACGACCCGGCTCGTAATGGAAAAAAGGAATACGGGTCTTTACCAGGTGCTTTATTTGAACAACAAAGAAATTTCAGCCCAACGGTTCGATCTTGTGATGGGAGCGGTCAAAGGACAAACTTATCTTTATTGGAACGAAAATGGATACTTTCAATTGCCGGTTTCGTATTCCACCGGACTGCATCACTGGACCAGCAGCCCGGGTTATTCTTTTTCTCACCTGAATTTTAACCGGCCCGTAGCCAGGGAATGTTTTAATTGTCATAGCTCTTATGTTCCGGAGGATTTACCTGCGCCTTCTGACTTCGACGCACAACAAATAAATTCTATATTCAATATTGATTGTGAACGCTGTCACGGGCCAGCCGCGGCCCATGTCCGGTTTCATGAAAGCCATCCCGAAGAAAAAAAATCCGCGTTTCTGGTATCATATCAATCCATGGACAGAGAGCGGAAAATCGATTTGTGCGCCGTATGTCATTCCGGCACCAAACATATTCTGTTGAAATCCACTTTTGGTTTTAAAATGGGGGACAGCTTGTCCAATTACATGATACCCCTCTATACGGGTGATGAGCTTGATGTGCATGGAAACCAAACCCAGTTACTTTCCCGGAGTAAATGTTTTCGGTTGAGTAAAATAGATTGTTCCACCTGTCACAATACACATCGCAACGAAAGGGGATTTGTAAAAAACATAAATGACCGGTGTCAGCAATGTCACTCACCTGGTCAGCATTTTTGTGGGCTGGCAACCGTTTCCAATACGACCTTTTTACAAAGCAACTGCACCAAATGTCATATGCCGGCACAGGCATCCAGGGCCATTGTGTTGCAAACGGCAGGAAATGCCCAGCCCGTGCCTGCGATGGTCGTAAACCATCGGATTGCGATCTATCCGGACGCTACTGCTGAAATTATGAAATCAGTTAAATAATGATTATGACCATCAGTAATAAGTATTTTATAATTCCAATCATTTTTTGTTTCACCATTCCTTTCATTGAGGGTTCTTATGGCCAGGCTGAATTTCAGCCCTGGGGAAATTTAACAGGCATTCGAATTCAGGGGGAACTAATGAAATTCGAATCGGGAATACGGGTTGTGGGAAACCAATGGTCTTCAGCATCTGCAACCGGAAGGGAACAACAAAGTCCTTCTTTTAAAAGAGTGGATTCACAACAAATCGTAAATAGTAAAATAGGCAGTATTTCTTTTACGGAAATCGTGACAGACGAAGGTCAGGGAAAAGTTTCGGTGAATATTCATTTTGTTTCGAATACCGATACAACAATCAGGGGAGTCTTTTTTTGTGTCAGTCTGCCTATGCAGGATTACAAACAGGGAACCCTCAGTTTAACTCCGGAAAAGTCTATAACAATATTATCACTGAAGCCGGGACTCCACGGGTGAACCCATTAGTTATACAGCGGATCAACTTAATTTCCGGGCAGTTCAGCGTCAAATGAATATAAAATGGACCGGTAAGGAAACCATCTTAATAATTCCGGGAGCTAAAATCCAATCAGCAACTGGAAGTCTGGATGCCATTACATACCGGGAAAATGCTGGCCGGTCAGTCCGGTGAAAAAACATTCACCCTTACCTGCACAGGCCAGATTGACAAAAAAGAAATCCATCTTACGATGGATACTTCGCATCCGGGTAGAGCATTTGCAGGGCTTGGAGGAAATTTTCGGATTCAGAATTTGAAAACCGATCCGGATGTCATTGATTATTGTCTCGATCATCTGCGTGTTGCCTGGGGACGGGTGGAGATGCCCTGGCGATTCTGGCAGCCCGAAAAAAACATGGATCCAATGGTGCTTTCCAGAGAAGGCCATATCGACGATCACGTACTACGAGCCATGTTGATGGCACAGAAGCTTCAACAAAAGGGAATTCCAATTATTCTGACTGCCTGGGCGCCTCCCGCATGGGCAATAATTGGTAAACCTCATTATTCGCATACTGCCGGTGAGCCTTGGGGAAATCCACTCAATCCTGACAGTCTCGGGGCCATTTATAAATCCATTGCAGACTATGTGCAGTATCTGCAGGAACAATACGGGGTAAACATCCGTTTCTTTTCTTTTAACGAGTCTGATCTTGGAATTTATGTCAGGCAAACCGGTGTTCAACACGACGAACTGATTAAAGGGCTTGGCAGGTATTTTGAATCCAGGGGACTCCAAACCAAATTGTTATTGGGCGATAATTCAGATGCAACCACCTACTCATTTATCGAGCCTGCATTGTCTGATCCTGAAGCGCGTCGTTATATCGGGGCCGTCTCCTTTCATTCCTGGAGGGGATGGGAAACACCGTTATTGGAACAATGGACTGCAGCATCCCGCCAGATTGATTTACCTCTTATAGTTGGTGAAGGCAGTATTGATGCTGCTGCCTGGGCCTACCCCGCTATTTTCCTGGAACAGACATACGCGCTGCAGGAAATTAATCTCTATATCAGACTTATGGCGATTTGTCAACCACTCAGCATATTGCAATGGCAGTTGACTTCCGACTATTCCCTGTTGACCGGAGGCGGAGTTTTTGGCCAACAGGGTCCTCTTGAACCTAACCGCAGCGTTTCTGGAATTTAAAACAACTTTCTTCCATACCGGAAAATCTGTTCCATTTACAAGTAACCTGTGATCAGGCCGGCGTTACCTGTGCCGCATTGGGCAACACGGTATCGTCGAAATATGTTTTGCACCTGGTAAACAATGGTGCCGGACGAAAAGTGATTGTCAGCGGCATCCCGGCGCGCATAAAGTCATTTCACATTGTTTCAACCAGTAAAACACTTTCGATGCAGGAAGGCAAGCCAGTGAATGTAGTTCATGGGAAAATTATATTCACCCTGCCGGCAGTTGCTTATACAACACTAACCAGTGTATCACATTGACTTTGCCTTATTGTATTTATTCCGGTACTCTTTGGGCGTTAACCCGGTGATGCGTTTGAGCAGTTCCCGGAATGCCTGTACGTCAGCATACCCGACTTCGTAGATGATTTCATTGATCGTTTTTCTACCGATCTCCAAAACAACGTCGTGTATCCGTGAAAAGCGCTGTCGGACTTTTAATAATTCCAGGTAATTTGCAGTCCGCATGGAAACGAACAAAGCCTTTCCGTCAATCCTGAAAACCAAACAGCATTTTGAAATCCTGGATGGGTTAAGGGGGATTGCAGCACTCTCGGTAGTCGTGTTTCATTTTATGGAATGGGCTTACACGGATTATAGTGAGAACTTTATCGCGCATGGTTTTTTAGCCGTTGATTTCTTTTTCTGCCTTTCGGGATTTGTTATCGGCTATGCCTATGATGACCGGATAGAAAAAATGGGTGTTTTGGAGTTTTTTAAATCGAGGCTGATCAGGCTGCACCCGCTGGTGATATCCGGATCGGTGTTGGGACTGCTGGCTTTTTTGTTCGATCCGTTTGGCGGTCATCCCGAACTGTACAGCGCCGGTAAGATATTCCTGGCATTTTTATGCTCGGTGTTACTGATTCCCTTCCCTGTGATAGACGACCGTTCATTAAACCTGTTCAGCTTTAATGCACCGTCATGGTCATTGTTTTGGGAATATATCGCCAATATGGTTTATGCATTTGTGCTTTGCAGGATTCGTCGCAGCTGGCTGCTGCTGTTAGCCATATTATCGGCGGTGGGTATCTGCTTTGTGGCTTACCGTTCCGGTAATTTACTGGGTGGCTGGAGCGGCCCGACTTTTTGGGATGGGGGTGCAAGGGTGTCGTATTCTTTTATGGCCGGATTACTTATTTACCGTTCCAAATGGATTATTAAAAACAGGTTGGGATTTATCGGTGTAGCCATTTTGCTGTTCCTGGCTTTTATCATGCCGTTCTCGAAATGGAACTGGTTATCTGAACCCCTGGTCGTACTATTTTATTTCCCCTTGCTGATTGCATTGGGGGCGGGTGCGATTTTAACGGACGGTTTAAAAAAGATCTGTTTGTTTTTAGGAAAAATCTCCTACCCATTGTATATGACGCATTATGCGGTATTATGGATGTTTGGTAATTATTATGCCAGTCATAAGCCGGACACAACACAACTGACACTGATCATCATCGCCAGTCTGGTCCTGCTTGTTGGGGCATCCTGGCTGGTCATGGTACTTTACGATATCCCGGTGAGGAAATATTTAAGCGACAGAAGAAATAAACGGATTGAGAAACAGGTTACACAGATATATAACGTCAAAACGATTTTCATTTTTCACTAATTAAATAACTTTATAAAAAAAACCACCTATGGCCAGCGTATCTATCTATCTGAATTTTGCGGGAAATGCCGAAGAGGCATTTAATCAATACAAGAAAGTTTTTAATACGGAGTTTGCCTCACCGCTCATGCGTATGCGGGATATGCCACCGAACCCATCCGCCCCGGCCTTGCCCGAGGCTGAAAAGGATAAAGTAATGCATGTGGCCCTGCCCATTCTTGGCGGAACACTCCTCATGGCAACCGATATGCTTGAAAGCATGGGTCATAAACTGCAGGAGGGCAACAATGTAACCATCAGTCTTAATCCCGATACCAAGGCTGAGGCGGACAGATTGTTTAAAGGACTAACCAATGGCGAAAAAGACGCCGTGGCTCCCCACGATGAATTCTGGGGTTATTGGGGAACTTGCAAAGACAGGTTCGGTGTTCGCTGGATGTTTAATGTGATGAATCCGCAACAATAAAACGCAGCTACTGTCAGCAACACTGGCATTAGTGCTGGTGGGTTTTTGATTTCCCCAGGCGATAATTAAAACCCAGTTGAACATTGGCCGCGTAATTTGACATATTGGTTTGAACGAATCCGACAAAACGGTCTTTCCGCACGTGCACAGCGATTGAGAAAGTATAGAGTGGAAAAATAGAATAGGCGTAGTAATTACTAAAATTCGCGGTCTGGTTTAGATCCGTGCCTACCATCTGCCAGCCGGGCATTTGCTGATCCCAGTGTGAACACGCCGCTCAAATAAGTTGCGCCGTGTATGGAATCTTCTTTCATTGGAATCGCATGGTAGGGTAGCGAGGTGTTGTTTTGCGGACTAAGCAGATAGCCCTGCCGCTCAGGAGTACAACCAATGAAAACATAAAGCATACTGAAACCGATAATCCATCTAAGCATATTTTTTTATGGACATTTTTGCTAAGCGTCTCATTGCAGAAACTCCGTTAAATATAACAAAATATAATCAGGCGCTTTTGCATAATCTCGTAAAATCTGTTGTAATACTCACCTTCAGATACAATCATTATTTTGGTTGAAGGAAGGTCTGCTATTTTGTTACCGGGGTTACAAAAATCTGTTTCATATTTGGGAATTCCTGTTGAATACTCCTGGTAACCCGGCTTATGGCATCAGTGATTTCCGAAGTAGTCAGGTCTTTCTTAAAAATGGCATTCAGCTGAAGCAGGATTTCTTCGGGTGAAAGATAAGTGGAGAAATGTTTTTTTATTTTTTCAATCGCTTCATCTTTTTCTGCAATGATAACCACTTTTTTCAGGGTCTTTCGGCTGGTAGAGGTGCCAACCAGCAATCCCTGGGACACGTTAATTAAAATGGCTGAGATCACCACTAAAACTACCCCGATTATAATGGAAGCAATGGAATCATAATATGGGCGGTGGTATAACCTGCTCAGATAAATTCCAAAAAAGGCGACCACCAGACCGACCAGGTCTCCAAAGTCACCCAGTAAAACAATAATGGTGGTTGGATCCTTAGTGCGGAAAACAGACTTCCAAAACGTATCGTACCTCCATTGTTTTTTAAATGCTTTTAAAGCGCTGAACATGGAAATCAGGTTAAAAATAAATGCGAGTGCCAGAATGGTATAACTCCATGTTGCACTTCCTTCCAGTTCAGGTTTTTTTAAATTCAATATCCCTTCATATATGGAAATACAACCGCCCATGGAGAACATCACCAGGGAAACAATAAAGGACCAGAAATAGAGATCCCTGCCATATCCAAATGGCCGCTCTTCATCAGCCTTCCTTTTACTTGTTTTTACGCCCCATATCAGTAGTAGCTGGCTCACGGCATCAATAAGGGAATGGATCCCTTCGGCGATCATCGAAGAACTTTTTGTAAAAAATGACGCGGTAAACTTGGCCAGTGCAATGGTTATATCCACGGCAAGTGACACATACAAAAAGATTCTCGACTTCATTGGCTATTTCTGAATTCTTAAAAAAATTATGCCAGTATAAAGCTTTGTTAACAGGTTAACATGGGAATTTGTTACAGAATCGTTATAGTCTCGAATCGCCGGGCATCCGGCAGGGGTGCTTATTCGTTAATCCTGAAAAAGGAGCGTTTGTATGAAAAAGATTTTTGTATGTATCGTTTTGTTGGCTTGTCTGGCAGGAGCAAATGCGCAGAAAGCCCATGTGGTCGCTGTATACCGACCGGTGTACTTGTATAGCCCTTCCTTTGGAATCGGCTACTACGCACCGTTTTATGGATATTATGGCAATCCCTATTGGAATTATCCGTATGGTATGCACCAGCCTGTGAGTAAGATGGAAAAAGCAGAAGCGGAAATTAAATCGGACTACGCCGACCGGATTCATTCCGTACGAAAGGATGATTCGCTTTCCAAAGAGCAGAAACGCGCATCGGTCAGGGCTTTGAAAAAAGAGCGCAAACAAGAGATAAAAGACCTGGTGGCGAACTATCACAAGCAGCCGAAAAACGATAACACTACCCAGTGAACATAACATCCTCGCAATCGTTATTTTTGACCCATGAATACCCCGTTAAGCCTGGATTTTACCACCCAGGCGATCAAAAGAATCAATCAGAGCACGGAGAAGATTACCGCCTGTATGGAGCAACTGGAGGAGAAAGACCTTTGGGTGTCTCCGAATGAAAACCTGAATAGTATTGGTAATCTTATCCTCCACCTTTGTGGCAATATCCGCCAGCATATTATTTCCGCGCTGGGTGGGGAAAAGGATATGCGTACCCGTGACCTGGAATTTTCAACCAGGGGTGGCCCCGGTAAATCGGAGCTGATCGCAAAACTTCAGAATACAGCCGGTGAAGCCACGAAAGTTATTGCGCGAATGGGAGAGGAGGAACTATTGAAGAAAAGGATTGCCCAGGGTGTTTCTCATTCGGGTGTAGACAGTATTGTGCATGTTACCGAACACTATTCTTACCATGCCGGTCAGATCATCTTTCTTACCAAGCTTTTTAAAAATATTGACCTGGCATTTTATGCCGGCATTGACCTGAACAAACATAACGAGGTGTAAATCGTTTATTGAAATGGTAGCAAGGGTATCAGGTTCCTATTTGGGAATATGTTGTAAATAGTAGCAGTATACCAATTGACCTTTACGCAAACTGGATATACGGATAAATTCATTTGCGGCATGCGCATGTTCGTCCCTGCGCTGAAATCCCAATGAGTAAGCATACAGACCTAACTGTTCTTTGAAATCGACTAAAGAACCAACACTTCCACCATTGGCTACCTGCAGGGGAGCCTGTCCATAAATTTCCGTTAACGCATCGGACACCATTTTATAAGACTTCGTATCAGACGGGAATTTTAAAGGAATCGTGGGAGTCTCCGGGCGGTTATAAATTATCGTAGATCCAGCCGGGGCGAATTTATTGATGTGCTTTTCAATTAAATCAATTATTTCTTTACCTGACTGATTATAAACCAGTCTGCAACTGAGCCTGCACATGGCAGTACCGGGAATAATATTCGAAAAACCTTCAATAGCCGTGTAACCGCCCTGCATACCATTTATTTCCAGGGTCGGGCGATACCATACTCTTTCAAGGGGCATATAATTGGTATCCCCGGTTTCGGCAGTCGTTCCAAACAGTTTCATGTCGTCCGCAGCATTATAGGGGAATTTTTTTATCATTTCTCTTTCCTGAGGGGTCAGGGGCACAACTTTGTCATAGAAGCCCTCTACGGCCACGCTTCCATCCTTATCATAAAATGATGCGATTATCTCAGCCATGGCTTTTGCAGCATTGGGAAGTTTTCCGCCATTTCCCGAATGCGCATCAAAATTGGCCGTTTTAACATGGAACTCCAGTCCTGCATAACCCCGTACGCTCATGGTGATGGCCGGGACACTATCAGATCGTTGGCCGGCATCCGTATTCAGCGCGAAATCCGCCTTTAATAATTCTTTGTTTTCTGCGAGAAAGTCATGAAAATTCGGGCTTCCATCTTCTTCCTCCCCTTCAAAAACAAATTTTACGTTTTCAGGTAAGGTCTTGTCCTTGCTTAACATGGCTTCCACAGACCAGATGGCAATCATTACCCCACTTTTATCATCACTGGCTCCCCGTCCAAATATTCTTTCGTTCCGGATCACTGGCGCAAATGGGGGAGTTTCCCATTCGGATTCTTTAACGGGCTGAACATCATAGTGAGCGTAAATCAGTACTGTGGGTTTTCCTGGCGCTTTATCCCAACTTCCATAAACGACGGGTAATCCTTTTGTCGGGATGGCTTCTGCCGTTGTCATACCGATGTCCTTCAACTTTTTTACAATCCATGCCGCCGCCCTTTCAATATCTTGCTTGTGTGAAGGCATCGAGGATATGCTCGGTATGGCTACGAATTCGAGATACTCTTTTAGATGGGCCTCGTTATTTTCGTTGATATATTTTTCATACGATAAAAAGTCTTTCTTCAAATGATCTTTTTGCGCATCTCCGGACTGGCTATTTTGTGCGTTCAATCGAGCACCCGTCAATGCATTCAGAATAGCTAAAATCAATGTGATTTGAAATTTGAGCTTTTTCATTATATTCTTTTTACTCATCAAAAATACAAATTCATGTTCTTCCTGACATCAAAGGGTAGTTAATGATGGACTATTGGCTTGTCGGTTAGCGTTTTGGTTGTTAGGGGTAGATAAAATGAATTATTTTTGATTTTGACCCCGGCTGAATTGCAAATATGAATATTCACATCGCTCAAAATGCTTATGATTTAGGCAGGGCTGCCGGGGCTGCTGCAGCCCAAATAATCCGGAAAGCGATTGACACAAATGATGCGGCCAATATTATATTGGCCACGGGAGCGAGCCAGTTTGAAACCCTGAATCAACTGGTCGGCGAAAAAGATATTGACTGGAGTAAGGTGATTGTATTTCATCTGGATGAATATATCGGCTTACCCCTGAGCCACCCGGCAAGTTTTAGAAAATATCTGCAGGAAAGGGTTTTGTCAAAATTGCCTTCATTAAAGATGGCCTGGTTAATCGATGGAGAAGCGGAAGCAAATGAGGAATGCACGCGGCTGGGTAAAATAATTGGCAAACATGCTATTGATGTAGCGCTCATCGGCATTGGAGAAAACGGGCACCTGGCATTTAATGACCCGCCCGCTGATTTTGAGTCTGAGGCGCCCTTTATTATTGTAAAACTGGACGAGGCATGCAAGAGGCAGCAATTGGATGAGGGCTGGTTCAATACTATTAATGAGGTGCCTGATTTTGCCATCAGTATGTCAATAAAACAAATTTTAAAATCGAAACATATTATTTGTTCAGTGGCTGACACCAGGAAAGCCCAGGCCGTGAAAAATACCCTGGAGAATGCGGTGAGTAATTACTGTCCCGCAAGTATTTTACAGTTACATGCCAGCTGTGATTTATTTCTTGATCAGTATTCTGCAGCACTTCTTTCTGCCGGGAGTCTTTAAAGCTTTCCCTGTTATCCATGGCCCTATGCTGTACATTTATATAACTATAAATGAATATGGATCAACTGACCACAGTAAAAATATACAACGGGAAAATAATAACGCCGGAAAAAATCATTGAAGGTGGATCAGTCCTGATTAAAGAAGGAACAATCACTGCGATCAGTGAAACGGATATTGAATCCCGAAATGCAATTGAAATAGATGCACAGGGCAATTATATATCTCCTGGCTTTATTGATATACATGTGCATGGCGGAGGCGGGTATGATTTTATGGATGGCAGTGAGACCGCTTTTTTGAAAATAGCAGAGACACATGCACGGTACGGCACAACAGCCATGTTGCCAACGACACTTACCAGTACAAAAGAAGAGATCCTGCATATACTGGATGTGTATGAAGAGGCAAATCGCAATAACACCAATGGCGCCCGGTTTCTGGGAATGCACCTGGAAGGTCCCTATTTCGCCATGAGCCAGCGGGGAGCACAGGATCCACGTTATATCAGGAATCCGGACCCGGCAGAATACAGGGATATTTTATCGAAATCCTCCTGTATTAAACGCTGGAGTGCTGCACCGGAGTTACAAGGCGCTGTTGAATTCGGAAAATATGTAAAATCGAAAGGTGTGTTGCCTGCAATAGCCCATACTGATGCTGTATATGAAGAAGTTTTAATCGCATTTGAAAATGGATATACCCTGGCTACGCATCTGTATTCAGGTATGTCGGGTGTTACCAGGAGAAATGCATTTCGCTATGCAGGTGTGATAGAAAGCGCATTCATCATTGACGATATGGACGTAGAAATTATAGCTGATGGCTTACACCTGCCCGAACCCTTGTTGAAACTGGTTTATAAAATAAAAGGTGCAAACCGTACCGCACTGATAACCGATGCCATGAGAGCTGCAGGTACAGGGGTCAGGGAAAGTATCCTGGGAAATATAACCAATGGTTTAAGCGTCATTATAGAAGACGGTGTTGCCAAATTGCCCGATCGAAGTGCATTTGCCGGCAGTATTGCAACGGCAGATATGTTAGTGAGAACGATGATTTACACGGCCGGTGTTTCACTGGCAGATTCCGTAAAAATGATGACATCCACCCCGGCCCGTATTATGGGAATTGCTGAAAAAAAAGGAGAAATAGTGGTTGGTAAGGATGCGGATATTGTCATTTTTGACAGAAACATAAATGTTACAATGACCATGATCGGCGGGAAAGTCAAATATTCCTCACTCTGAGCGCAGGCTGGTTACCGGATTCGCCAGTGCGGCTTTTATGGATTGAAAACTCACGGTGAAAATAGTAATGGCCAGTGCACCCAGACCGGCCAGGATAAATATCCAGGCCGACAAATTCGTGCGGTATGTATATTTCTGAATCCATTCCTGCATAATCAACAACGCGAGGGGAGAAGCAATCAGAAAGGATATCGTGACCAGCATCACGAAGCGGGTGCACAATAACTGCCAGAGATTAATTACGGAAGCACCCAGGATTTTCCGGATACCGATTTCCCGGATCCGCTGTTCGGCAACAAAGGATACCAGACCGAATAATCCCAGGCAGGAGATAAAAACAGCGAGCACACCAAATACAGTGGCCAGTCTGCCTACGAGTTGTTCGGCTTTGAATTTCGCTGCATATTCTTCGTCAACGAACTGGTATTCAAAAGGAGCAGAGGGAATTATTTTCCGGAATACCGTTTCTATTTTCGGAAGGGCTTCTGTCATTGGTATATTCGCAATTTTGATATTGATCCAGTCAACACCTGCGTTTAAGGATTTGATAAAAAATATCGTAGGTTTCTCCGGCTCATAGGGAGATTCCATCACCATATCTTTTACCACACCCAGCACGGTATAATTTTTAGATTCCTGAGTGGCCCAGAATGTCCACCGGATATTTTCTCCAATCGGGTTTTTTAATCCCATGACTTTTACAGCAGATTCGGTCAGGATCAGACCGGATGAATCAGATACTGAATTGTCTGAAAAATCTTTTCCGGAGACGAATTTCCAGTGTATGGTTTTTCCGAAGGATGGAGTCACTGTAATGGTTCCAAAGTCCTGATGCATCTTTGGATCCATGCCCTTCCACTCAAAGCCGCCGTTATTGGAACCAATTTCAGTAACCTTTCCCATGGATTCCGACATCTCGGTGACGGCTCCTGTTTTCTTCAGTTCAGTCCGGAGCAGATCATATTTGCCATAAAAATCATCCGATTTCATATTCATCGAAATGATTCGTTCGCGGTCATAACCCACCGGGCGGCTTCGCGCAAATTGAATCTGTCGATAAACCATCAGGGTGCAGATCACGAGAATAATGGAAATGCTGAACTGGGTTACCACCATCACTTCACGCGGAAGAGAGGCGAGGCGGCCGACGCGGAATGATCCCTTCAGCACTTTTACAGGACTGAAAGATGACAAATACAAGGCCGGATAACTGCCAGCCAGCAAACCGGTAAGGATAATAAAAATCAAACCAGCCAGCCAGAAAAATGGATTCGTCCAGGGAATAACAATCTGTTTGGAGGCAAGTTGATTGAAGGCGGGTAAAAATAAGATCACCAGACTCAAAGCAAACAGAAAGGCAAAAAACACCACCAACAGGGATTCACTGAAGAACTGGTAGATCAGTTGCACACGACCCGATCCGATCGTTTTCCGGATGCCCACTTCCCTTGCTCTTTTTTCAGATCGGGCCGTACTCAGGTTCATGAAATTAATGCAGGCCAGCAGCAATACAGCAATTCCCGTTAATCCTACGAGGCGAATCATACGAACCGGTTCCGGACTGATTTTTCCCCGGAAAGGAGTATACAAATGCCACTGACTCATGGGATATAAAAAATCCCTTTCCTCATTAAAAGATTCATTTTTAAAAAAACGGGCATTCCTGCGTTCGGCGTTTTCGATCGACGCGGAGACCTTTTCAAAACTGCCGGTCGTTTTTATCTGGGCATAAACCTTAAGGAAATGATTGGTCCAGTCCTGCGCCGCTTCTTTTTGTACCCAGTCATTATTCGATAACCATAAACTGAAAGGAGCAATAAACTGATCCTTCCTGAATTCCGTATTCTGCGGTAAATCTTCATATACGCCGGTAACCTTCACATCCGAATGGTTATTGATTTTCATCGTCCGATTCACGGGATCTGTATTACCAAAAATGGAGCGGGCAAGGGAAGCGGAAAGCAGGATGGAATAGGTGTTCTTAAGTCCGGAGCGCGTTCCATGGATCATGTTCAGTGTAAGCATTTCCGGCGCATCCGGCTCCATGTACTCACCGGTTCCGGAGATATTTTTTTCAGGAGTGGAAAGAATGCCCTCCTTCGTTCCGGATGAAATCACGTAGTGCTCAAAGTTGTCTGCGTAATGGTTTTTCAGCTCCAGGGCCAGCGGATAGGACATGGTGGAGTTAATGGAAGATTCTCCATTCTGGGAATAACGGGTCATCACCTGTCCGATCCGGTCGTAATGCTGATGGTATTTATTATAGGAATATTCATCCCATACCCAGAGGCCGTTGAATATGGCCACGGCCATGCCTACTGAAAGTCCGAAAATATTGATGAAGGATGAAACCTTGTTTTTGGCAAAAGATCGCCAGGCAACCAGGAAATAACTTTTGAGCATGGCTGTTATTTTTAATGTTACCGATACCGGGGTAAAATAAAGGAACAATAAAAACTGATTTGTTGCATATTGGGAAATAAATTCTGATGTCAGTCGACCCAAATCCGAGACATTTTTAAATGATTTGACTAGTTTTCTTTTTCATTATTCGCAAATAATCAAGTGAAATAGCCGTTAACTATGGAGCTTGTCAAAGGCGTAGCATGCCCTTAACCAGCCCTTGTCTAAAGGGGGAAATATCTCTATAAGGTCTCTGTATTGTCTCTGTAAGGTCTCTATAATCACGTATTTATAACAGAGAATCAAATCTTTACAGTACGTGGTCCGTGTCTGCAGCTTTTGCGGCCGGCTGGTTTGTATGTCAATATCTCACCCTAGTTGAAAACTAATTGAAATAGACAGCAACCATCCAACACTATGCTGATTGCACATTGCCAATGGGAGCGATGAAGCGACAGGATTATATGAAGGAAAATTTAACGGCAATTCTGATTAATGTGGCGGTATTTTTTGCTTCGAATTTAGCCAGCAGGTTTTTTCTATGCGAATCGACAGTTGTGGTGCTGATGAATAATTTTTCGGCAATTTCATTATTGGTTAATCCTTCTGCAATGAGTGCCAGGACCTCCTTCTCCCTCCGTGTAATCACGGGTATTTTAGAATCTTCATTTCTTCTTATCGTTGCTGATGCATCCAGGCTTAGAAAAGTATGCCCCTGCATCACCGCTTCAATGGCTTCTGTCAGCTCTTCCCTTGTGGCATTTTTTAGTACATATCCGCTTGCTCCATTCTCCATCATCTTTTGAATAAAACTTTGCTGATTATAGGAACTTAGCCCCAAAATGTGTGTGGCGGGATACTTTGTTTTTATTTCCTTGCATAAATCGATGCCACTTTTGTCGGGGAGATTGATGTCCATCAGGATTACATCAGGTTGTTGCCGTTGTAGAAAAGAAAGACAGGAGGCGGCGTTCATAGCATGTCCCATCCATTCGACATTCCCTTCGTTTTGCAGCAATGAACGAATGCCTTCAATTACCATATAGTGATCATCAACTATAAATACACTGGCCTTCATACTATTCATTTTTTTGCCACAAAGACGCGGAGTGCCACAAAGATATAATTAGTGCCATGGTGTCTCATTATTTAAATTTCCACTTCAATCAATACGGAAGTACCCTTGCCGGGAATGGAACCCAGGTCTATTTTCCCCTTTAAAAATTCTGTACGATGTTGAATATTCCTCCATCCAATACCTTCTGTGCTTTTTACAATATTCGTATCAAATCCTTTTCCGTCATCCTCCACCGTTACTGAAAGCAGGTTGTCCGTCTTGGTCAGTTGCACTATAGCTGTTCGGGCAGAAGCATGTTTCAGTGTATTATTAATCAATTCCTGCACAATGCGATATATGGTTACCGCTGTAGTTTGTTCAAGTTGCACACCGGCGAATCCAATTGACTGGTAGTTAACGTTCAACGCGCCGCTTTTAGTGATATCATTACAGAAATCTTTCAATGCCGTGTCCAATCCGAATATCGCCAGGGACTCCGGCATCATGTTGTGAGCCACCCTGCGCATTTCTTTTATCGAGCTGTCGAGCATGTCCATGCTGCGCTCAAAGGTCAGATGATTTTCAGGTGTCATCACCATATTTTCTTTCATCGTATTAAAAGAGTATTTAATTCCGGAGAGCATGCCACCCAATCCGTCGTGAAGGTCTTTTGCCAATCGGGAGCGTTCCTGCGCTTCACCCTTTAGAACAGCTTCCGTAGCGGTTAATTGTTTTTCAGTTTCCAGTTCCGCAATGCGCTGCTGCTGGAGTTTTTGTTTTTGTTTGTAGTTCCGGTATGAAAGCAGGGAGATGGTCAGTATAATTATTGAAGTGCCAATCAAACTATAATTTAGTGTATTTTTTTGCCGGATGGAAAGTAGCTGTAATTCCTTTTCTGTTCTCAGGTTTTTAATTTCATTTTCTTTATTTGTAATCTGATACCCTATTTCAAGAGAAGCAATGCGTTTATTGTTTTCTTCGGAAAGAATACTGTCATTCAGTGCTATTGATTTTTTAAGATAGCTGTTTGAATTTCTGTAATCACCTTTTTTTTCATACCATACGGCAAAGCCGTCATACACTTCCTTTCTTCGCATTTTTAAACCTGCATTTTCGGAAAGCAAAAGTGTTGAGTCGAGATATATTTTGGATTCAGAAAGATTGTCAAGGGCATTGTAACAACTAAAGAGGAGACTCATTACGCCCGTTATCTCGTGCGCATCACTATCCATTTTTGCCAGTTGAAGTGACTTCGTTAAATAGGTAACGGCACTCATAAATTTATTCTGCCGCATGGCCAGGTCACCTTTTATGTAAAAAAGGTATTGCGAATACGCGGTGTTTTGCAATTTTAAAACAATTGGTTCCGCCCTATTAAGCGCCTCTTGTACTTTGGAAAATTGTCCTTTATTGAGCAGTTCATTCGCGTAATTCATAAAGGTCCTGCACTTTAAATCATCGTTGGCCGATTCTTCTGCCAGGACCATTGCCTTTTGTATATACGTCAATGATTTTGTTGAATCAGCGGTATGCGTGTAAATGCTTGACAAATTCCCATAAAGGGAGGACAGATAGTTTTTTTCATTAAATTTTTCAAAGACACTAATGGATAATAGATAATACTCAATGGATTTGTAATAGTCCCCAATGCGATTATAATTATTGGCCATGTCCCAGTAAAGAATGCCCATTTCTCTTTCAGCGGCATAAGTGGTGTCGTTTTTAAGAAACCCGCTAAGGGAATCAGCATAGGAAAATGATTGCTGAAAATCGCCTCTGTCCCCGTAATACTTAACAAACATGGATAGTCCTTTGCGAATGCCATAAGAAAAATTAATCCTTCTGCTTATGGCCAGCATTTCCCTGATATAAGGCTCATGACCGGAGGAATTATACAGGGTTGCTTTCAGGTATTGATAAATGGTTTTAACCCTGAAACTATCCGGAGTGGCCTGTTTATCAATATTGCGCCTTAGGCTATCAATTTCAAACACCGTTTGCGACTGCGCATGCAAACAAAAAAGAAATGAAAATATAAATGCTGAAAAATTTTATCATTTGCCAATATAAAACTTAAATCCAATTATAAAATACGTAAATATGCCACTCAGTCTTTATCCCCTTTTTCCATGATTTTTACATTTTTATAAAATATCCTGTTTTAAGGGGAGATTAAATCATTTTCACCTGATTACTTTAGACTTTGGAAATATCCGTTGAGGTCAACTTCTCCGAAAGAATATCATAAATCAAACAAAAATGAAAATGAACACGCTAATGACCAGGTCTTTTGAAGTAATTGGTATGGCTGTGCTTGTAAGCTGCGGTGGTGCCGGCTCTAAAAGTTCTTCCACCGCTGATCCGGTAGTGTCTGAAAGTAGTACGGCCATCACTACGCAAAACGGCAGTGCCATGATGGATCATGATACAGAACTTACAACCTCCTTTGCAGGGCTCACCCTGGAGCAGGCCTACATTGTAGATGGCAACGACAGGAAAATCGCAGGCAATAAGGTTGCGCTCAATTCCAATTTTTCAATTGTATATGAAGGGGTAAGGAACTATACACTTAAAGATGGTAAAGCGTTCCCCGATTTGTTTATTCAGGTAATAGATGATAACCAGCAAACTGTGCTCAGTAAATCTGACCTGTTCGCTAAGGCTTATCCTGACGGGCTTTCCGTAAGCGATGCATCGGTTCTTCGGGCCAGCATTACCGTAGGCGACCCGATAAAGCCTGGCAAATACATTTGTTCCGTTCAGGTGGTTGACAAGCATAACAACAATTCCGTTATAAATTCAACCTGGGATTTTGAAGTGAAGTAAAATGAAAATTGATTGTGTATGTTAGTTACGGAGAAGTATTTATGGCTTCGGCTTATCAAGAAAATGAAACTTATGAAAACGTATCTCTTCCTCTTAATGTTTATTGCCGTTAGTGCGGCCGGTATAGCGCAAACTAAACCAAAACCCAAACAAAATGATGCTTTACCGACTCAAAAGGAAATGGCAGACATGATGAAGGAAATGCAGAAAGCCACAGAAGATATGAGCCCGGAAGACAGAAAGGCGATGGACAGTATCGGCGTTAAAATGCCTGACATGAAAAGCATTCAAAAAACTGTTTCCGGGTTAAACGATGGCCAGATAAAAAAAGCATACGATGAAGGAAACAGGACTATTCCAAACCGGGATGCGATAAGGATCGAGGCCATACCCAAAGGAGTAACCAATGCCCGTATGGCAACATATGTTTCGGCCATTCATAAAAAGATAGTACCGGCACTTGAACCCGATGTGGTTACCGCTGGTGATAACTTTCAAGCCTACCTGGAGAAAAAGGGCATTAAACCCACTGAAGCTGGCAATATAGCTACAGGCCTCTGGGCTACAGGTAATCCGAAAATAGCCATTTACCTGATGGGCAAAATTTGCAGCGATGCTCCTGTTACGGACAATTTAAACAATTACGCATCCATGCTGAGTATGATGGGCGCAGAACATTTGGCGATACCGATATTAAATAATCTGAGCGAAAAATTTCCCGGGAACAGTACCCTGCTCAATAATCTTGGACAGGCCTGGTTTGGCTTGGGCGAAATTTCCAAATCGGAAAAATACCTGGACAGCGCCATCCGCATTTATGCCCATCATTCGCAGGCCAATTATACCAAATCTGTTATAGAAGAAAGCAGGGGGAATGTAAAAGGGGCTATTGATGCGTTGATGAAATCCACTGAAATAAGTTATAGCGCGGACAAGGATAGCAAACTGCAGAAGCTGCGGGAAAAAATTGGCGGTAAGGATATAGATTTCCCTTTTCCCATGCCACAGGATCCATTGGGGCTGGAAAAATTCAACTGGCCCGATTACCAGATGAATGTGAATGAATATGAGATCCGGAAAAAGGAATGGGATGAGTTTAGTGAAAAATGCGGAGCGGAGATGAATGAGCTGAATGGCCGTGGAGCCCAACTCGAAAAAATAGCCCTTGAGGCCAGTCAAAAAAGAACAGAAGCGATATTTAATGCTCAGCGCAAAGGACAGATGCTTAATCCCTTTCCGTGGTATGCGGTTGCAGGCTTCCGAAAACTACAATACCTGGTAGAAGACAAGGACAATGGATTTCAATACAGGTTGCAGGCAACGAGAGACGCGCTTGCTAATGTGTTGAAAAATGATGAGGAATGGCAAAATAGCCGCGCTGCTAAGGAAAAACTTGTAGATAAAAAATACGAACCGCTCATTGGCGAAGGACGTGAAAACCCACTTAGTGAATATTGCGGGGCAGTTAATGAAGTGCGTAATCAATACCTTATGCTGGCAAATACCCAACTCCAAATGGCACAGATAGCCGTGATGGACAATATGCGCCGGATGCTCAATGACCAGGTGTATTATGCACAATACACCAACTGGCCCGAGGATTTTGAAGTAATAAAGAATAATGCAAAAATTGGGTGGTTGAGCGTTATCTCGGGCCAAAAAGTACAATTTATGGACAAAGCATCGATTTGTCCAATTAGCAGCGAGGATGTTCCGGTTAAAACAAAGTTGGCGGAATTTGATGACGTAGCCTGCCAGTATAAAAGCAAAGCCAGTCTTGTCGGTTTAATCACGATGGAAACAAACTGTAGTCATACCGTTATCCGTATTGACGATAGTTTAATTAAATACACCCGTGTGGAGCTAGGGAATGAGTATTTGCGATCCACATTGGTATTAAGCCCGAAGATAGGGGCAGGTTTAACAGAGGGACCCGTGAAAGCGAGCGCATCTGTAGGTTCGGATATTACCGTAAACATGGATAAAGACGGAAAGAGCGAGTGGGATGCGAAAGTAAAAGCGGGGGTTGAACTGGGGGTAGGTGGAAGCCTTGGCCCTGTAAAAGCAGAAGCTACCATTGGATCAGGTATTGAACTGGAGATAGATAAAAGCGGGGTACAAGAAGTAAGTATCGTATCAAAAGCCAAATTGGAAGCTGGTATTGAAGCGCCGGGTTCAGAAGGTAAAACGTCGATGGACAAAAAAATAAATAAGGGCGTAGAACAGATAAATAAAGGAATAAGCAAATTGGATACATCGGTGGATATAGGCGTAGAAAGCCGGACAAGTCTTATCAGCGGGTGTGGATCAGTTACCGGTACCGGTATACTGAAAGACATTACAATGTCAAAATGGTAAAACATTCAAACGATCAATATGAAATTCATTTTTTTAACCTTTCTCTCATGGATATCCTTGACTGCCTTTTCGCAGGATTGTAGTCAAGCGCTACTTCGTCAAAAACCGGGTACCTGGAAGGAAGGACCGCAGGGCTCTATCCGCGAAGTGGCAGCGGCAGACTTAATAAAAGAAAAAGCGGTCATAGCGGGTATTCATAAAATGATCACTGATAACTATACTCCAACCGGATGCCGGATCGAATACTCTCATGTATATGGTAAGTACACCGTTCCCGGCCAAACCTGGGTTGCGGACCCCTATCATTATGCCATGTATATTCTCCGGTATTTGTGTGACGGGAACAGCGCTGACAAATCAAAGTACTATGTTGATTATTCCACTACGACCACGGTCAATATTACGGCCAACGTGGTGTACTCATTGAATAATCTCTATGCGGCAACGATTGCCCCGGATGAAGTGAGAAGCTATTTGAAATTAAGTCAAAAGCCGGAAAAAAAAGAGGGTGCCTGGTATATGGGTGAAGAGGTGGTAGGCGATTATGGCACATCCAGCGAGATAAAAGAATATCGCTGGCTGATTACATACAACGATACACTTCCCTTTTACTACGTAAGCCGCAAAGAATATTTACTGATACAAAAGAAAAGGCTGGAGAAATCAATACAGGAAGTTCCCGGTGAAAAAGAATACACCAGTAAGTACCTCACCAACGTGAATGAATATTTAAAAAAGACGGAAACTGAATTAAATCTCCCTGCCATTTGTATGTCGAATGAAGAGGAAAGATTTGAAAAATTTGTAGCGGAGGGAACCCGTGGTTCTTTCTTCGCAGTAAAGCCAAATCTTGATTACTATCGTAAAAAATTACCCAGGTCTTCCCCCCAGTTTTTTACCGTGGTTTATAAAATAGCAAAAGGAGATGCGGTTTTTGCAGACAACTATGATGCTATAAAAAAAGCCGTCGATTTTGCAACACTTAAAAACATGCTGGGAAAATGAATGACCATAAGGTAAAATAATACATGCAACCAACATAAGAACATGAAAACATTTTGGATTATCCTCCTCTTAATACTATCGGCAACCTCCCTGTTAGCACAGCAGGAAATCTTTGACCTGGTCACTTACACAGCGCCCGTGAACTGGACAAAGGAAACCAGGGAGAATGCGGTGAGCTATGTTAGTATTAACAAGAAGAATAAATCCTGGTGCAGAATCAGTATTTATAAAAGCACAACCAGTAAAGGAAACATCGAAAGCGATTTTGTAAGCGAGTGGAATGCGCTTGTTGCAAAAGAATACAACATCACCGAGACTCCGCATAGCGACGAGGCGGTTAAGGATGGGGGCTGGAAAGTAAAAGCGGGCGCAGGGAAATTCATTTTCGACAAGTCAAACGCCACTGCCCTGATTTCCACGTTCAGCGATCTTGAACGCTGTCTGAGTATTGTTGCCATCACCAATAATCAGGAGTACCTGGCCTCAGTCCAGGCCTTTTTGGAAACGATTATTATAAAGGCGCCGGAAACAAAAAAGGTGCAACCTGTTACCACGCAGCCTACCGCCATAAACGATCCATCGTCGGTTATCGGTATATGGGGAAAAACTTCCAACAATAACAATAGCAACGATGTTGCGGATGGTCTCCACGGCTACTTTAAATGTCAATACACCTTTAATAAGGATAGCACGTACAGTTTTATCAGCAGGATATTTTCTTACCAGCCAGATATTATTTTGGCAAAAGAAAACGGCACCTACGAAGTAATTGGAAATGTAATAACGCTAACGCCTCAGAGCAGTATTGTTCAAAAATGGAGTAAAGGTTATGCCACTGAACCGGATGGCCGAAAAGTATATTCTGATGCGCTCGGTGTATTGCTTTCGGGCCAGCAACGGCCTTTAGAAAAAACCAGCTACCGGTTCATGAAAGAATATTTTTCCGGCATTCAGGAATGGAGCCTCGTTTTATCTGCAGACCAGAAAACAGTTCGTGACGGGCCTTTTAATGGTGGTAATAATCGTCCCGGTACATGGTTGTATAAAGCCGTTGTTTCGGATAAATTTCTTATCAGGACTGATTGATGTTTGGAGACGAAGTAACGTTTAATACGCTGCCGACTTCAACACATTCAACAAGGCTTTCTTCTTTGGAAACGTCCAAACTGTATCATATTTACCCGGAACTGTAATGAAACCGTACATCCCGCCGGCCGCGCAGGATTGGCTGTAGTTGATAATCAGTTGAATACAATCGGGATTTGTTCTTGTTGATTTTTTGCCAAGCCTTATCACTATTAAATCAACCGACATGTTCAGGAACTACTTCAAAATTGCATGGCGTAACCTTTTCCGAAACAAAATCTATTCACTCATCAATATCGCCGGTCTCGCCCTGGGCATGTCGATGGTGTTGCTCATCGCCTTCTGGATCAACGATGAGCTGAGCGTGAATACCAATTTCAAAAATTATAAATCCATTGTACGGGTGCTGGTGAGTTCTACCCAGAACGGCCAGATCGAAACCGGAAGGGGCGTACCGTCACCACTGGTCGCGGAAATGCAGAATAAAATGGGGTCTGATTTCAAATTGGTCGGCCGGTTAACCTATACGGAGCATTCGGGTTATACCTATGGAAAAACGAAAGTGACCAGAAATGGGAGTGGAAACCTTTATGTTGACGCGTCTATGATGCGCATTTTACCCCTGAAGATGATTCAGGGTGGTCCAAAAGCACTGGACGCCGTTTCCTCCATCATCATCGACCAATCCCTGGCCCATGATTTATTTGGTAAGGCAGACCCGATGAATAAAATCGTGCAGCTTGAGAATAATCTGTCTGTCCGGGTTACAGGTGTATATGAAGATATTCCGGAACCTGCAGAATTCTGCTGGATCCATTCTTTCTTAACCTGGGATCAGCAATGGCTGGATCATCCGGAGACGTTGCAGAAGCCGGACAATCAGAAAGACTGGATCCTGTACCAGGACCGCTGGGATATCCCATATACCCAGGCGCTTGCCCGGTTACAGGATCATGCGGATCTGGAAAAAGTATCTTCAAAAATTAAAACCATACTGAACGGGCATGGCCGTACCGATCATCCGGAAGTATTGCTTCACCCGATGAGCAAATGGCATTTATACGACGAATTCAAAGGGGGAAAGAATACCGGTGGCGACATCGAGTATGTAAAAATGTTTGGCATCATTGGTTTTATTGTTTTGCTGCTTGCCTGCATCAATTTTATGAACCTGAGTACGGCCCGTTCCGAACGGCGGGCGCGCGAAGTAGGCATCCGCAAATCCGTGGGTTCATTGCGTAGTCAGCTGGTGATGCAGTTTCTGGGCGAATCCGTATTGATCGCGTTCATCGCGATGTGTTTTTCACTTGTGCTTGCATATCTGTCGCTGCCGGCTTTCAACACACTGGCAGGTAAAACAATCCTGTTTCCCTGGTCAAATCAAATGTTCTGGTTTGGTATCCTGGCATTTACATTGATCACCGGTTTGATCGCGGGAAGTTATCCTGCATTCTATCTTTCCTCATTCAATGCGGTTAAGGTATTGAAGGGAACGATTAAAGCGGGACGTCTGTCTGTGATGCCAAGAAAAGTACTCGTCGTTTTACAGTTCTCCATTTCGATTACCCTGATCATCGGCACCCTGGTGATTTTTCAGCAAATCCGCTATGCCAATGACCGCCCAATCGGATATGACCGGAATGGATTGCTAACTATTTTCAGGAATACCCCGGAGAGTTTCCGAAACTATGATGTGATGCGGGCTGAACTGATGGCAAACCACGCTGTGCTGGATATGGCTTTGTCAACCGGTCCGATCACGCAGAATTATTCCAAGGTCGACGGCTGGGACTGGACCGGAAATACCACCCACGCCACACCGATATTCGGCTGGATGGGGGTATCGCATAATTTTGGAAAGACCGTGAGGTGGACCCTACTGCAGGGTCGGGATTTTTCGGCAGACAGACCCGGCGACACGTCCAGCATGATACTGTCTGAATCCGCGGTGCGGGTAATGGGTGTTAAAGGATCCGCTGAACACGATCGTAACATCCGCCTATTCCGAACACAAGGATCAGCAGATGCGCGTGATCGGTATCATAAAAGATGTGGTCCAGGAATCGCCCCTTGTCAAAAACCTGCCGATGATCTATACGATGAACCTGCAGCCGAAATGGCTCGGACATATCAATATCCGTTTAAACCCGGCCAAATCCTTTGGCAAGTCGGTAGAAAAGCTTCAGGCAGCCTATAAAAAATATGTTCCCGATGCGCCCCTGGAATATGCTGTGGTCAGCGAAGAGTTCGCGAAAAACTTTGAGCTGGAACAACGCATCGGAACCCTCGCGCTGATTTTTTCTTCCTTTGCTATTTTCATTAGTTGTCTTGGATTATTCGGTCTGGCTTCTTTCACTGCGGAACAGCGGACCCGCGAAATCGGTGTGCGTAAAGTATTGGGCGCTTCGCTGATGAATCTCTGGTCCTTATTGTCGAAGGAGTTCCTGGTGCTGGTCGCCATTTCATCCTGTATAGCTTTGCCCACGGCTTACCTGTTGATGCATAACTGGCTGGAGCGGTATGACTATCGAACAGCCATTTCCATCTGGATCTTTATTGCAACCCTGGGTGCCGCCCTGCTGATCACGCTGGCAACCGTAAGTTTCCAATCGGTCAAAGCTTCATTGGCAAATCCGGTAACCAGCCTACGCTCAGAATAAATCTGAGCTTCGGCTGGCGAAGAAAGTCTGCGCCCGGAGTGTGACTGCTCTCGTGGCTTGGGCACAGCATTAGTTTTTCCCCACTTTAGATTTTATAAATTTAATTTGGTCTGATTTCAATTTTCTTTTGTCAATGAAATTCCCCATTTTTTTAGAGTGGTATAAAATCAAAAAGTTACTTATTTCCTTTTGTTTAATAATGTGCGCCCACAGAAATTCTCCTTTGAATGTAAGTCCCTGAACTAACAT
The DNA here is from genome assembly GCA_963766585.1 of uncultured Bacteroidota bacterium. Classification (GTDB taxonomy): domain Bacteria; phylum Bacteroidota; class Bacteroidia; order Chitinophagales; family Chitinophagaceae; genus Puia. Next base: position 739,998 of record CAVYAV010000003.1, on the reverse strand, counting down.
TCCATTTTCAGTAAAAGTGTATTTAATCTCTTTTTGAAAACTTGGATTTGAAAGAAATTGTCTTACTGCTATAATTACAATTACAGGTGGCAGTAACAAAAGAAATAAACCGCCAGAAATTTCAAAATAAGGTATCTCTGAATAGAAATTTATTATATTGAAATAGTTAAGAATCACAGTTATAACGAGGTAAATCCCAAAAACGGCCATAAGCAAAATGCTCGGCCTTTTGTAAAAACCTACAAACATCGCTTTCGAATAGTCCCTGGCTGTTAATTGAGTCGTTATTGAAAAGTCTTCCATTTTATCATTGTTGTATTTAAGAAAATTTATTGTAAACCAGATTGGATAAATGTCGAACCATGTTTAGGGATTTAAGACGGTAGCAGATCTTGATTGCATCACTGATTCGTTGCGGGGTAGACGGATAACTATCCTCTAAATCCCAGGATGCATGAGGATAAAGCAGTACTGAATCATTATTTAATACAACAGTAAGTGTGCTGGTTTGGCGAGAAGCAGATACACTTGCAATATCCTTGTCCGCTAATGTATGCAAGGATGGAAGCGAGTCCTGATGAGCAGAATCAAATTGAAAAATGGTCGAAAGATTAATGATAACGGCAAGCAAGACCATGAACTTCTAATTTTTTGTTGCGGAATCTAAAGTATAAATTAATTGTTATTACTCCCAGTGTAAGGGTATACCCTTAGTCAAATTCAAAATTGAATACATTGAAATTTTATACTTTTTGGCAATAAGGTTTATCAACAATTTGCAGGCAAAATAATGTTCTACTTATTCCTGAGAAATTTGGTTCTAGGCTTCCGTATATTGATTTCCCGCATTATCTTGTTTCCAACCCTGACCTGATGCGTAGTTTCTTTTGCCTGCTAACCATGTGCCTGGGATTTCTGCACATGGCCATTGCCCAGCAGAATCCAGCCAATATCCCCAGTCCCTTTCCTCCCGGGAGTCCGCTGGCTGCGCAGCAAACGCGGATGTTTCAGGATTTCACCCGGTCCCAGCAAAAATTATATCAGGCAAAAGTCGACTCGATTCTGGCCCTTAAACGTTCTTATCCCCATCTTTCAATAACCGGTAAGCCCCGGACTGTTACGCTGGGTAACGGTTGCGGCCTTCACGCCGATTGCACGCCGGAGCAGGATACGACTATAACTACCGGTACACTTACATTAAAAAACACAACCATAGGGGCCGATTCGTACGAATGGATCGACAAAACCTTTTCGTCGTTTCCTTCACCAAACCAGGACCTGGTAATATACCCTTCGGTTGGTGTATCACTTGTGCGGCTGGTTGCCCATAAGGGCAATTGCTCGGATACAGCTGATCGTTATATCGTGGTGAATGGAACGCCGCCGGCTTCGAATGCGCATAATACAGCAGCTTATGGTCAACCCGGAATTGACAATGCAGTGCAATGCATAGCGGCGGATCCTACGGACGGCTACCTGCTGGCGGGTACAACGGGTGGTGATATTTTCGGCGATATATCCGGGAGACCATACTTAGTCCGGGTGAGTGAGAATGGTTGTATACTTTGGAGCAGGCTGATCAATTCCTATACATCAAGGGTCCTGTCCGTACTTCCGATGCCGGGAGGTGGGTTCGCGGTCCTCACAGACGGCAACAGGTGGAATACATCGGCCACGATCTACCGTTTCGATGCAAACGGAAATATTGTCTGGACTAAATCGATCGCCGGAACCGATTGGGTCAGAATGAACGGGATGAAGCTTTTATCAGATGGGGGTTTTTTGATTATGGGAGAATCCGGGGTTGCTGTCAATTTGCAAATGTGTGTAGAGCGGCTCGACGCGGCAGGAAATTTTATCTGGCAGCATCAGTTTGCTTACGACGAAGGTGATTTGGGGTTTTTCTCCGATGCTGTCGAAAGTGGTGGCCAGCTTTATGTGGTTGGCTGGTATGCATTACGTACTGATGAACCCAATCAATATCCATATTATCTCGAGACAGATTATGGCGTGCTGGCCAATATTGATCTCGCCACCGGAAATATGGGTTGGCTGAAAACCTATCCGAGCCCGGGCAAGGTCTGGTATCCAAGCCGGGTTAGTCTTTACAACGGGGGGTTGTTAATTTCAGGAATCGCTGATTCACTTATCAACGGAAACCACACAAATTCTGTGGTTCTTATTGAAGTTAATCTTGATGGTAGTCCAAGAAACGCGAAACTACTCTGGCTGGGTGGAGATGGCAGCATATCGACGATTCGAACCATCGTTCAGCCAGACAACAGTCTCTCGTTGATGTATTCCGGCACCGCGGCGAATCCGTTGGGTCTTCAGGGCTGGTTTTCCGAAACATACTATATGCGGCTCGATCAGCAGAAAAATATCGTCTGGTCAAAAAATTTTGGCGGGCAGCAGACCTGGTGGTCCTACGATGCGGCACCGTCGCCCAACGGGGGAATGGCGATCGCCACCATGACGGCATCCGGACTTACGGAACCCCTGAACGGGTTTTCGATGAACTATGCGCTTTACAAAACCGATGCAAATGGTTCGGTGTCCAATGCCTGTCACGAATGGAACTACGGGCCCACCGCCGGGGACATGGATTTTACAGATTCTTCCATGACATTAATGACTCCGGTATCAACCAACTTTTCCAAACGCGATACATCAATTGTTGCGGTCCAGCCCCGGTCGCAGATGCGGTTTGTTTGTCCTGACTATGTGCCGCTCTGCAGCTTCATGGAAGTGACCGGTACAGATGCCGTTTGTAATATGAGCCAGACCTATGACTATATCGCGCATAAGGATCCCGCCTGCGGTGATCCTGTAATTTGGGATTATGATCATTCGAAAATCCGCACGGTTAGTGAGGACGGATCAAAAACAAGCCTGCAGTTTTTGGAGCCCGGTGTGTTCGTCGTCAAGGCGCGGAAACCCTATCCCTGTATTGACATTATCGATTCTGTAATTGTTACCGTTTCACCGGCGCTAATACATTATACCCTGGGCAACGATACCGCGCTTTGTCAGGGCGATTCACTCATTCTACGGCCGATCGGTAAATACGATGCTTATCTCTGGCAGGATAATTCCACCACAGATAGTTTTATTGTCCGGATCGCCGGCACGTATCGCTGCACGGTTACGGATTCCTGCGGAAATCAGAAGACTGATGAAATTATAGTCGGCTATCATAGTCCATGGACGCCGACTTTTCCCGCTACGATTACAAAATGTCCGGCAGATACCATGCTGTTGCCCGAAACAACGGATCTGCATTTTGTCAGCTGGTCGCCGGCCGATCAGTGGACCACAATGTCTTCCGGCGGGTTCGGAACTTTCGCAAGTGCCAATACCAATTTCACTCTTAAAGCGCGTGACCAATACGAATGCGCGGTGAAGGCCGACTTGCTGCTTTCGGTATGGCCGACGCCGGTCATCCGCCTGGGTGCAGATACCACGATATGTCCCGAAGGAATGGCGGTATTGTCAGCGCCTTCCGGATTCGACAGTTACTCATGGAGCACCGGCTCGGTGATCAGCGAAATAACCGTCAGTCCCGCAGGAAACTACTGGGTGCTCGCGACCGACGGTCATGGTTGTGTTGCTTCGGATACTGTTCGGGTAAAACATTTTGCAAGTCCGCAGCCGAAGATTATGGGGAACAACTGGATCTGTCGCGATCAAACCACGGAACTCGACGCGGGTGATTTTTCTACCTACCTGTGGCTGGACGGATCACAGAACCGGCGGTTAACCGTAACCGACACAGGGTACTTTCATGTAATGGTAACGGACATGCATACCTGCACGGCCGGCGCAGGCTTTCATATCGAAGGATTTGCTGAGTCGCCGGCGGATTTTCTTCCGGCAGATACCACTGTATGCTCGCGTGACGTGACCATACTCGCCACCTATCGTCCATTCGCCAGCTATATCTGGTCCACGGGGGAATCCGGACCTACGCTGAAGGTTTCACAAGCCGGTCAGTACCGCGTTGATGTAGTCGATGAAAAAGGATGCATCGGTGCGGACTCCAGCCGGGTTACCACCAAAGATTGCGAGGCGAAAATCTGGTTCCCCAATGCCTTCACTCCGAACGGAGACGGCATCAACGATGTCTTCCGGCTGAAATTTCCGGGACGCGCAGCGAATTATCACCTGGAGATTTTCAATCGCTGGGGGCAACGGGTCTTCGATTCAAAGGATCCCGCGGCAGGCTGGGACGGCGGTTCATCCTTAATGCCACAGCCGGAGGGCACTTACGTGTGGATGGTACGCTGGTCTTCAACTGACGGGGTTGCGCATCAGGACCAGGGTACGGTAGTGCTCTTCCGTTAAGGACAGTCAGCTACGCTTTGATTTCTATTCTTATTTATCTATTTTTAGCCAACCCTTAAAATAGACGACATGCGCGCCATTCTTTTGCTATGCCTATCCTTTTCAATTCATTTTTTGTCCGCCCAGTCCCTGATCAGTTCTAAACACATCGGATGGTCAGGAGGCCAGATTAAACTTCAAACGATACACGATAAATCAGGAAGCTTTCATGCCAGCCTGCTGGAAAACATGGATAGTATTAAGGTGATTCTTTATGACCGCACTTTTACCGAGGTACATGAGTATACCATAATGAGGATAAACGAGGAAGAACTCGTTGCCGGCTTTATTAAGGAAGGTAAAATTTACCTGTTCTGCAACTATAAATCACCAATGGGATACCATAACTATACCATCGATATTTCCTCCGGTGAAATCATTTATACGCTGGTACTATCGGATAAAAGAAAGGAGAAACTGATTGACCGCATCAGTTCAGGCGAATATGCCCTGTGGCTGGGAATCGATAAAAAGAATTCAAATTTTGTGATTTATAACTGGCGTAATCAGCAGGACATGGATACGATCATATATCATTTTAAAGATCCTGCGATGTGGGAATCGATTACGAAATCAGGTAGTATGTTTGGCAGGGATGTCGATGTCGCTAAAATCGATGAAGCGGGTTTACCCGACATTCAATCGGTGAGTGCAAGGAATAAGGTCTACCTGATTCATGATACGCTTTTCCTTACAATGAACCGAAACCTGGCAAACACCATCGTTTATGCGTTTGACCTTTATAACAAAACAGTCAATTATCGTGTAATCGAAAACGAATCTGTGAAAAAAGTATATGATTCGTACACAAGACAGGATAAAGTGGAAGGAGATTATGTGGATAACAGTTATCTGTTGAACGGAAAACTTTATTTCGTTTCGGCCACGGATGAAGGTTTGCATGTGAGTATTAGTGACTTTTATAACGGAACCCGGCTAAAGTATTTTGAAGTAAAAAGAGAAGACACCATCGACTTTAAAAATACGCCGGTATTGCAGGAAGGGAGAGCGCTCTATTTTAATAATACCAAGGAGTTGACCAAAACCAAACAACTGCTTCGAAAAATGACCAGTGGAAATGCCGCGATTGCTGCCCTGAACGACAGTATGGGCACTACCATTACGCTGGGATCAAATAAGGAGGAAAAACAAATGGGTCTGCCAGGATATGGATTTACTGCAGGTTCAGCAGCTATTATGATCGGTGGAAATGGGATGGGGGGTTTCAGCAGTGGCACCTGGACCAAGGCCGTGCGATTCAGAATGCTTGTAGACAGTAGCACCTTTCAGCATATTCCGGGAGATATGGAGCCCAGTATTAACGACCGCATCGATGAATTCAGTCAGGATATTAAAATTCCCGATCGTGCAGAAAACCTGTTGTTTCAGGACGGCCGGTACATTTATATATACTACGATAAGAAAAAGCAATCGCTGGTTCTTCAGCAGTTTCCTGTTTGATGTTTTTAATGTGCTGTCCCAAAGATTTATTAGATGGGTGACGGTAGTTTGAGCTCAATTGATACTATGCTAGAAAAGGTGTAAGTAAACATATAAAAGCAGAATCAATTATCTGAAGGTTGCGATTTTAATTTACTAGCGATTGTTTACGTTTTATTTAGTAATATTCATATTGGATGAAATTAAAAATTCGAACAATTCTCAACATCATAGTTTTAATAATATTAACATATATTACGATCGTTATGGTTAAAGGAATTTATATTTCTAACAAAATAGACCTCGACAATCTTCCTCCACTAAAGCATGCAGTTTCAGGCGACACCGGAATTTTTGATAAAAAGTACAGATCCAAATTAAAAACTGATGTCATTTATCAGCGTAAGGACAGAACCGCAATTTCTGCCCTTACTTTTGATTCAGCGTATAATTTAATAGTTTACAAAATCGATTCTTCTCAAATTATTTCGCTTACAAAACAATTTTATTTTAGCCAGGAAAAGATGAGTTTGACAAACGGTGAAACTTATCCGGTAATTCCAATACATAGATTCCAATTACTTTATATTTACGAGCCGCCAAAAATAAGAAGAGAAATATATTTTACGGTGTCCGGCAATTCTCTAAGGGAAGGAATTAGAAATGATAGTGTCTTCTATTGCAATATGTTTTGCGATAATTTTTCTATTCGGTTTGGGAAAAATGATCCAATTGATTTATTGTTGAGAGACAAAGATGACGATATTATTAGCCCAACCAAATTGAGAATTCGAGCTAGTATGACATTTTTAAAAAAGAAACATGACTTATATTTTGTTATGATGACACCTATCAAGGAAGAAAGAACTATGAATGATGATTTGTTATGGCAGCTGATTAAAAAAAGTGATTAAAATGTAATGCCCACTCACAAGACAATTTCTTTAGAATGGTATTTAGATAACGAAATAATCATGACATCGCCGATTGACCAGGATTATAAATTGACAAAGTTGATTAAGCAGGGAAAAGCAACAATGAACGAGGAATTCCAACAACTTGCTAGTTGGATAAATCGTTCGTATGGTGTTAAAACAATGAATATTATTTATGACAAGATTGATAATGGTACAAGACCCCGGCTGAACATCATATTTGAAAAGAATGATGAAAGGAAATTATTTACTACCAGGTCTGGTTTTGACGAAGTGAAACAACATGAGATTGCTTCAGAGTTTGAAAGAGATGTAAATGGCACTGTGACGCTAGCGAAGTACGAGACTCTAAATTTATTGGTCATTTTCAGTGGATTCGAGTCCGTTGCGAAAACGGAGGCATATTGGAGGGTTTCTAAAGATGAAATCAATAATCTTCAATTAGGGCTTAACATGAAGGCCCTTTGGACCATACACTCAAATTTGTTTGATTCACCAACTGTCTTTTATTGTACAGATAAACAATTAGAAGACTACTCCAATAGTGAAATAAAGCTATTGCTTACCAGAAAATGTTTCGAATTAATCAAGAAATACGACGAATTTGATTATTTCAGAGAGGAGCAATTTTCAGTAAAATTTGATAGCAAGGAAAACTTTAAAAACACCTATAAGTGCAGCTGGTTTAACTATGATCGAAGATAAAAGGTTAAATTAGCTTGGATTTTTAATAGTGTTATTATTTAGACAATTCGATGTAGCGGTCTTTGTTGCATCTTTTCCTGGCAATAATTACACAATACTTTTCGAAATCATCAATTTTTTAATCATACTGATTTGACCTCTATGATAAATTTCGTCCTCATTCATGTGGTAAAGCAACCAGGCCAGGTTGCATTCAGAACCATCATCTAAACTTTTGAAAGTTTTAGAGAAGTTTTCAAAATTTAGTTTTTCCAGTGATACCAGTAATTTTTGCCTGGAAATAGAAAGTTCATTAAAATAATCGCCAATATTTTTTCCTGTGATGAGGGATGGAATATGAATACCCATATCTAATGCGGCCGTTAATTCAGTTTTTTCCAGGTGAGTCAATTCCCTGTTTTCAACATAGACGATCCTAAAATAGTGTTCAATAGCAGAGATATGCAAAAGCAAGGCGCCAATGGTGTTCCAGCCTTTTTCGTATTGCCAGTCTAGTTCCTGTGTTTTCAGATTCCGTATCGTCGACAATGTGGTTGTCCTTGTGTCTGTCAAAATACCAAGAAGATACTCTATTGAATGGTCCTGTTTGTTTCCGAACCTTATAACAAACTCTCTTTTATCAGATATTTCCATTGTTTTTTACTTTTGAATAAATTTGATTCGAATCAACAAATAAGATCATTCATTCAAATTATAATAAATGGTTGAATAGAAAAGGTTTAACTTAAATTTAAATGCGTATTCGGCTATACCAAAACTTAATATTATGGGAAAACTCAATCAATTCAGAATCGGTCTAAGGCAACTGTTGCTTTTATCATTGGTACTGGCATCCGGTCTGACGCTATTTTCGTTTAAGACCCCAGGGTTTCAGGATAATATCATAACGGGAATTATTAAGGATGCCAATGGACAGCCCCTGGCAAACGTTTCAGTCCTGATAAAGGGCAGGAGCGTTGGCACGACTACCGACGACTTTGGAAAATTTACCATTGCGGCATCCGAAAATGACATTCTTGTTTTTTCCTATATCGGCTTTCTGTCCAAAGAGGTTATTGTGGGCGGCCAGAAAGTGATCAATGTAAGTCTGGAGAAAGATCCTCACACGCTGACGGATGTTGTAGTCACAGCCCTGGGTATCCGGCGTGAAAAACGGGCCCTCGGATATTCAGTAACAACTGTACAGGGTTCTACACTTACAGAAGCACGTGAAAATAATTTTGTAAACGGACTGGAAGGAAGGGTTGCCGGTGTAAACGTGAGTACCGTAGCGACCGGACCAGCTGGTTCATCCAACGTGGTAATCCGCGGTATTTCAGACATAACCGGATCAAACCAGCCGCTGTATGTTATCGATGGAATTCCGATGCAAAACAATACGTATAACCAAACCGATGTTTCCGGCGGATATGGCGGGGCTGACGGAGGGGATGGCACGATCAATATCAATCCGGATGATATTGAAACCGTTTCAATTTTAAAAGGTGCTGCCGCCGCTGCCTTATACGGATACCGGGGAAGCAAGGGCGTCATACTAATCACTACAAAATCGGGGAAGAACGCCAGGGGCGTCGGCGTTGAGGTAAACTCGAACTATGTTATTCAAAAAGTGATTGATAATACTGACTGGCAATCCACCTATGGCCAGGGCAATAACGGAAATAAACCGGTGAGTGGTAATGATGCGTTTGAGACTGGTCTGTCTTCCTGGGGAGCTAAACTGGACGGCTCACAGGTTTACCAGTTTGATGGCGTGTTAAGGCCTTACAGCGCATTGAATGGAAATATGGGAAGGTTCTATACAACTGGGGGCGCGGCAGCCAACACCGTCTCTTTTAGTAAAAACCTGGGAAATGAAGGAAGCCTCCGGTTTTCAGTAAATGATCTGCATAACAACAGTATCATTCCGAATGCGGGGTATCAACAACAGAGTTATACATTATCTACGAATTACAAGTTGGATAAACATCTCGATGTTCAATTAAAGGCTCAGTACATTACCGCCTATACGAAGAACCGCCCGAGCGTTTCTGATGCGCCTGGCAACGTCAATTTTGCCACTTTGTTCCTGCCACGCAACGTCAATATTACATCGCTGGCGCCAGGATATAAGGCGGATGGTTCAGAAAATCAGTTTTTAGATGATGCGTATACAACCAACCCCTATTTCGCGGCTTACAAATTTATCAATAATACCTACCGCAATCGTTTTATCGGATCAGCTGATCTGCGGTATACTTTTGATAATTCTTTATATCTCGAGCTACGCGCGGGAACTGATTATTTCGCCGACAGAAATACCGGCGTAACTCCCAACGGTACGGCCTACCAGGTTGACGGCTCGATGTTAGAAGAAAATTATAAATCAAGTGAAACGAATGTTGATGCGATTATTGGAAAGCAGTTTACAGTTACGTCCGATTTCAAATTCTCCGCACTGGTTGGTGGTAACCTGAGAAATTCGAACGTTGATCAAATATTTATTTTCGGCAGTTCATTCCAGACACCCTACCTGTATACCGTCGGAAACCTGGCCAGTTACAATCAGGTTACCACCAGCAATCCGGTCATTAAAAACAGATCTGTGTACGGAACGCTCGACTTTTCCTACAAGAACTATTTATATATGAGCGTAACCGGAAGAAATGACTGGTATTCCACACTGGCACCCGGTAAAACAAACTACTTCTACCCGTCAATCAGCGGATCATTTATTTTCTCTGAATTATTGCCAGTCCACGGTATGGACATGGGTAAAATCAGAATTGGATATGCCGGTGTTGGCGGAGAAGCAGATCAACCGTATCAAACCCTGCTCGGATACAATAACATCGGAAATCTATATGGATTTCCAATAGGTAATATCTCCAATGGCAATACTGTTCCGAATGCAACACTTGAACCCTCCTCTACATCAGAATTTGAACTGGGAACGGAAATGACATTTTGGGGCAACAGATTCCATATCGACGCGGCCTATTATTTTAAACAGGCCAGGAATGAAGTGATTCCGGCAGTTGCCTCCGAAACTTCCGGTTATAACGCGGTGCTTTTAAACTCCGGCACGGTACAGAATTCTGGTATCGAACTATTAATATCAGGCACGCTCCTAAAAAAGAGCAATTTCATCTGGACGGAAACTTTTAATATGACTTACAACGACAACAAAGTCACATCTCTTTCAACGGGTTCAACAAATTATCCGGTGGGAGGTTCCCGCGCCGGTGAAGATGAAAATATCAGCGTTGCCTATATGTCTCAAACACTTGGAAAATCCGCTTACCAGATATATGTAGCGGATCCGGTCAGGGACGATAAAGGAGCTATAGTGATTGATCCGGCAACGGGAGCTCCGGAAGCAGGAACAAATTATGTGGATGTGGGATCAGGAATCGATCCATGGATGGCAGGCATCAACAGTGAATTCAGGTACAAGCACTGGAATCTTTCTTTCCTGATCGATGGAAAATTCGGCGGAAAAATATTCTCCGGTACAAACTGGTATGGTTATCAATTTGGCCTCAGTAAGGAAACGGTGACAGGCAGGGATTTAACTTACGGCACAAACGCTGACAATGCACAAACCTATTATGCGAACGTAAGTAATTACAATCCGGGCATTTTCGTTTATGATGCCAGTTTTATAAAATTCCGGCAACTCATATTAGGCTATACGTTTCCATCCTCTGTATTTAATAACAAAATCCAGGGCATCACATTAAGTTTTGTTGCCAGGAATATTTTTACGATAACAAAACACGTTCCCAACATCGACCCTGAATCAAACTATTCAAACGGACCTCAGGGCATTGAACAGGCAACTGTACCCTATACAAGAACATTTGGATTTAATCTGAATGTGAAATTCTAGAAGACTATTTGAAAAAATAATAACCTGTTAGTTATGAAATTAATATCTGCTAAAATTCTGGTAGCCTGTCTGACGATAATGGCTTTTGCGTCCTGCAAGAAAGATCTGCTCGAAACAAATACAGATCCAAATGCTGTTTCGGTCGATGTGTTTGATCCCAATAATATTCTCACGGCCACACAGTTGTATTATACGGGAAGTACTGACAATGCGATCGAAGTGGAGCAAACGGAAATTATGGGAGCGGGTTGTTTTATACAACATTTCGCGTCCACCTCCCTTTATTTCTATGGCGATAAATATCTGCTGAGCCTGGGAGCCTTCGGGTCTTTTTTTGATCATGTGTATACGACCACCATTAAAAACGCCGTCGATTTATATACAACCACCAGCGGCAAACCACAATATGCCAATCTGCATCAGATAGCCAGAATCATGAAAGCCCTGGCCTTTGAAAAGGTTACGGATGTATATGGAGATGTTCCCTATTTTAAAGCCGGACAGGCTTATTATCAGTCGGTCTATTTTCCCCCGTACGACAAACAACAGGACATATATACAGATCTCATAAAAGAAGTTTCTGAAGCGGTCGACAGTCTGGATGACAATGCTGACCTGCCAAAGGGAGATATGTTTTATTCTAAAAACTCCGACCAGATCGGCGCGTGGAGGAGGTTTGGAAATTCATTATTGTTACGTCTGGGGATGCGGCTCACAAAGGTGGATCCGGCGACGGCCCAGGCTATTGCAACGAAGGTGCAGGGTCTGACCATGATAAGCGATGATGACAATGCGATTGTGCAGCATGACATAAACGATCCACTAACCATCAGCAGATTATATCGTGGGATCGGGGAAGATGGTAGCGTGCAGTTTTCATTCCAGCTCAGTGATACGTTTGTTAATTTTCTAAAATTGAATGCAGATCCGCGCCTGCCCGTATTGTCATTTTTATATGATAGCACCTATGACCTCGGCACCGATGATCCTTATAATCCTCCCGGCACATCAGACCCGTCTGTTCAGGCAGGCCTTCCGAATGGATATGATGCCGGCAATACGGCACATGGCATTACCCAGGCTCCGGGTTATCTGGGCAGTATCTGGCTTTATTCGCGCCCCAGCCCGATCCTGTTCAATCCAAAAGCTCCAACAATGGTATTAACGTATGCGGAATCTGAATTGTTATTGGCAGACGCAGCAGCACGCTGGGGAATCGGTGATGCTCAAACACATTATAATAATGGCGTCACTGCCTCCATGACAGAATTAACCGCCTATGGTCAGGCGGGTGCAATTAACGGGGACGATATACAAACATATCTGGATGCCAACCCTTATGACGAATCAAAAGGACTTGAAATGATAAACACCCAATATTGGGTCACGACATTTTTTGATGAATATGAAGCCTGGGCAAACTACCGGCGTACCGGTTTTCCGGCCCTGGTTCCGGTGGCTGCTTATCCCGGCAGTCAGTCGCCCGGTGCAATACCCAGAAGGATGCAATATTCCACCAACGACAAGCAGGTTAATCCCGCTAATTACAATGAAGCCGTTAAAAACTTACCGGGAGGGGATAAAATTACCAGCCGCGTATGGTGGGATTCTGCTAATTAACAGAACTTGCAACCCCGGAAAGGATTAAATCACATAAACTAACGATCTGAATGAAGCGTAGCTATTTTATTGTCGCACTGATAATGCTTATATTTTTTGTCATTTCTTTTTTGACGAATATAATTGGTCCCTTAGTCCCGGATATCATTACCGGCTTTAGTCTAAGCCTGACACTGGTCGCCCTTTTACCTTTTGCATTTTTTATAGCCTATGGAGTCATGTCGATTCCTTCGGGTATGCTGGTTGAAAAATACAGGGAAAAGAAAATGGTTGTCGTAGCTTTTATCATTGCTTTCGTGGGCTCGCTGATGCTCGCGGTTTTCCCCAATTATTTGTCGGCCGTCATTTCTTTGTTTCTGATCGGATGCGGAATGGCCATGCTTCAGGTGGTGATTAATCCGCTGTTACGGACTGCCGGGGGAGAGGAGAATTATGCTTTTTATTCCATTTTGGCACAGTTAATCTTTGGATTTGCCTCATTTATCAGTCCGCTGGTTTACTCCCATATCGTTTTGGGATTAAAAAATGGTAAGCAGAACGCTTTCTATACCGTTTTAGCAACCCATGTACCCGAACAACTGCCATGGATCTCCATGTATTGGTTGTTTACGGTTATTTGTCTTTTGATGATTCTCCTGATCCTTTTTTCAAAATTTCCCAAAGTGGAATTGAAAACGGATGAAAAAGCAGGAGCCCTGAAAATACATATTGACCTTTTTAAAAAGCGGACGGTTGTATTGTTTTTTATTGCATTGCTCTGTTATGTTGGAACGGAACAGGGCATTGCAAACTGGATATCCCAATTCCTGCTCACCTATCATGGCTATGATCCCCAGAAAACGGGTGCCGATACGGTCGCCTATTTTTGGGGAATGATGACGGCGGGTGGAATACTTGGGTTGTTCCTGGTTAAGCTGATGGACAGCCGGAATGTACTTATTTTATTCACCTCACTGGCGATCGTCTGTCTGACTGCTGCATTATTTGGCTCTGCAGGTGTAGCGCTGATTGCTTTTCCCCTGGTGGGCTTTTTTGCTTCAGTCATGTATCCGATCATATTTTCCCTTGCGCTGAATTCAGTGGATGAACACCATGGATCGTTTTCCGGGATTTTAGTAACAGGAATCGTTGGCGGTGCCATCATTCCATTAATTATCGGATGGCTGGGAGATCATCTCGGTTTAAAAACCGGTATGTGTTTCCTTTACCTCACACTGGGATTTATTTTGAGTATCGGTTTCTGGGCCAAACCGATTATCAAAAACAAAACGATCAAACTATTGAAGAGAAAGGCAGATAAAAATGAAAGTCAAATCCCTGCATGAAAAATAAAAAAATTATCGGCATTGACCTGGGTGCAACAAATATCCGTGCGGGCCTGGTAGATGGAATCGTGTTATCCGGGATTCTCTCGAGACGAATTAAAAGTATGGGTTCGGTAGATGATGTGATGGAAGATGTTACTGGCATTATTGACGATCTGATCTCTGATGAGGTTGCAGCGATAGGTATTGGTGTGCCGAGTGTGGTGGACATTGAGCGGGGGATAGTATATGATGTACAATATATTCCATCCTGGAAAGAAGTCCATTTAAAGAGTATTCTCGAAGCCCGGTACCGGATTCCGGTTTTTGTGAACAATGATGCAAATTGTTTTGCCATCGGGGAGCAGTATTTCGGAAAAGGTGTCGGTTATGAAAACCTGATCGGTCTGACCATTGGAACCGGCCTGGGTGCCGGTATTATCATTAAGGGTCACTTGTATGCCGGAACCAATTGTGGCGCAGGAGAATTCGGAATGGTAGAATACCTCGACCGTTGTTATGAGTACTATGCCAGTGGCCAGTTTTTTGAAAATGTTCACCAGAAAAACGGACAGGAGGTTTTTGAAAAAGCAGGATCCGGCGATCCGGAGGCACTGCAATTATATGAGGAAATGGGAGGTCACTTGGGCAACGCGGTAAAAATGATGATGTACACTTATGATCCCTCGTTGATTATTCTTGGGGGTTCTGTTCGCTTTGCTTATCCTTATTTTCAAAAGACGATGTGGCGCCAGATAAATAGTTTTGCTTTTACGCAGTCCATTTCCAAACTCCGGATAGAGATATCAGATTTGGAGAACAGCGGTATCCTCGGCGCCGCGGGATTGTATTACGATTTGATGGGCTGAGCCCCATTCACCCATCTCAGACAACAACGAGTTTATTTACACTTTAAGAAAAACAACTGACCGGCCATGAAATACCTGCGTCTTCTTTTACCTGCTTTGATGCTGTTTTTTAAATTCTCCGCCACAGCTCAAACGATTTATTTAAATGAATTTCATATTGTAACAAGTGTCGCTCCGATTTCCAATGCGGAGAAAGCGGCATCCCTGATGCTATCTGAAGAAATTAAAAAGCGTACGGGTTTACGAGCTAATATTTCTTCAGCCTGGCCTGCAACAGGAAATATTATTTTACTAAGACAGGTATCGGCAGTAAAACCCGATAATATTTCACTATCCAATGCGCCGGCGTTGATTAATAAACCGGAATCCTATCGTCTTATCATGGAAACCCAAAATGGACGTCATGTGATAGTAGTAGAGGGGTTTGATGGTCGCGGTGTTTTATTTGGTGCCGGTCAGTTACTGAGGAATTTTATTTACCGCACAGGCGCCGTCGGAATTCCCGGAGATTTGTCTGTCTCAACAACACCTTCCAAATCCATTCGGGGCCACCAGTTAGGCTATAGGAATACGGCTAACTCTTATGATGCGTGGACGGTAGCGCAATTTGAACAATACATCCGGGAGCTCGTTATTTTCGGAACCAATAGTATTGAGAGCATTCCGATATTTGATGAACAAAAAAGCCCCCATTTCAAATTACCTCCTGATGAGATGAATTCCCATATCAGCAGCATTTGTGAAAAATATGATCTGGATTATTGGATTTGGGTTCCGGCACAGTTTGATCTGAAAGACACCGTAAAGAGGAACCATTATTTGCAACATCTTGAAAAGATTTTCAAGTTGTCGGTGCGGCTCAATGGCGTTTTTTTTCCCGGTGGTGATCCCGGAGATAATCCGCCTGAAACAGTATGGCCATTGCTTATAGACATCGCAAAGGTTTTAAAGAAATATCATCCGGGGGCACAGGTCTGGCTTTCTCTGCAAAACTATACGCCGGCACAAAATCAGACCGTTTACCGGTATGTGCAGGAGCAGTTGCCGGACTGGTTGGGCGGACTAGTAACCGGACCTTCCAGTCCGCCTGTGGAAGAAACAAGGGCCGCACTGCCGCCCAGATATAAACTGAGGTATTACCCTGATGTAACCCATAATGTACGATGCGACTGGGGTGTACCCTGGTGGGATCCGGTTTTCAATTTTACCCTTGGTCGCGAAAGCGTAAACCCCCGGGCGATGCAGTATAAGGCGCTCTACCATTTTCTGGAGCCCTTTATGGATGGTTTCATTTCTTATTCAGACGGAATACATGATGATGTAAACAAGATGGTATGGACACGTCTTGCCTGGGATGGGTCTCTGTCAGAACGTGAAATATTAGTTGAGTATTCAAATTTCTTTTTTAACTCCCGGGTGAGCCAGGATGCTGCTGACGGATTACTCGCTTTGGAAACGAATTGGGAGGGCCCGGCTTTCAGCAACGGTAGTATACAGACGACATGGATGGCCTGGAAACAAATGGAAATTATGAATCCGGCGCTGGAGTCAAACTGGCGTTGGCAAATGTATCTGCTGCGGGCAAACTATGATGCCTATTCCAGGAACCGGGGAATATATGAGTCGGGACTGGAAGAAAAAGCCAACGAAGTATTGCGACAGGCACCGGTGATGGGTTCTCAGGAAGCCATGCGCAAGGCAGAAAGCATCCTGGAAGAAGCGGTAAAGAAACCAATTGATACGAATTTGAGGAACCGGGTAATCGGTTTATGTGATGCATTGTATCATTCCATCGGGCTGCAAACAAGCGTTAAAAAATATGGTGCTTCGGGTGAGGAGCGGGGCGCAGTGCTTGATTTCCTGGATTACCCGTTAAATAATCGCTGGTGGATGGAAGATCGCTTCATCACTATAAAAACTCAGCCCGCAAAGGAACAGCTGGCTGCTTTGGAAGGAATGGCCAACTGGGAAAATCCGGGCCCGGGTGGTTACTATGATGATATTGGAAACGTTGCAAAATCTGCTCATGTGCTGCGGGGCGAACCCTGGACCACCGATCCGTTAGTACGTAAACAGGATTCTCCAAATTATAGTTGGTGGGATGATGGATTTAGCCGTCAGCGGCTTTCGTTTATGAGCAGTATGCGATGGCCTGTTGCGCTGGAATATGAAGGCCTGGATTCTACAAAAAACTATTTGGTACGAACTACAGGATTTGGTGAGTGTTTGTTGAAAATAAATGGTCAGCGGGTGGCCCATACAAAATATGGAAAGGGGATCGGGGAAATAAAGGAATTTCCGGTGCCGGCTGAGCTCATAAAAAATGGAAAGATCAGTCTGACATTCGATGATATAAATGAGGATAATATAAACTGGAGACAGCAGTCCAGGTTAACGGAAGTCTGGTTGATTAAACTGAATTAAATTGTTCAATTCAACAATTAAATCAGGCGGGTTCGGATCTCTTTTCAAGTTGAAGTGCAAAAGCCGCTATTGCAGTGGCTTTTAGATTTTGTGGCGACGTTGTTATCCAAAGATATATTTTTCCATAGTTTAAAACTGCCTTTGCAGGTTACGTAATTGTCTATTTGAAATTTTCTGCTTTCCATTTCATTGCCATCAATATTCGATCATATGCACTGGGATGATCGAAAAAGATAATTTCTTCCCATTTCCCAGGTTTCGCCTTTCGATAAGTTAATAGTTTAATGTCGATACTTGCTTCGCCATCCGGTTCCCTTGCAATATTCAATCCAAATAGATCGGCCTCACTTTCCTGAACCCTGATCATTGTATTGGAAACCGGGGTAAGCAGAAATACGCCCAAATAAATCAGGACCATAATGAGTGGAAGACCCCTGATATCCTGAAGGCTGTCTATTGAAGAACACCATTTTGTTTTAATAAGTTTCTGAAATACCCAATCAACAAAAAAGAAAAGCGCAAGAAATATTATAACTAATTCAATCAGCATTTTGGTTGCATGATGCAGGGCATAATGCCCCATTTCATGACCCATGACTGACCTGATTTCCGAATCGCTGCATTGCCTCAGCAAATTGTCGTTTAGTGCAATCCGGGTCGTGCCGGCTAGTCCGTTGACATTGGCGCTGATACGATCACTTTGTTTTGAAGCATCAAATTCATAAACATTATCCGCCGGAATTCCGTTCGCTCTGGCCATTGAAAGTATTTGTTCTTTCAAATGACCCTCCCGAAGCGGCTTGTAATTATTAAAGATGGGCTCTAGAAATACAGGACTGATAAATATGACAAAAGCCATGAAGGCGATTGAAAGAAGCGATGTCCATACCCACCATTTCGATGGTGACCTTCTAATGAGCATATACATCACCATAACGATTAAGCTTAAAGCAATACTATTGATGACCAGTCCAATCAAATCATCTTTCAGCCATTGACCGAACGTTTGATTGGAAAGGTTGTATTGATGCTCTCGCAAGAAGGCTTCATATAAATGAAGAGGAAAAACAAGGATCCAGGCAATCAGGAAATATAAAAATGCAAATAACAGGTTTTGAAGATTTCTGTTTCTTACCCTGTCAGTTATTTTTTTAACTTTTGCGGATAAACCAGATACAATAAAAACAAAGGCAATTAAAATAGCATATACCATGTCCCATAATAAAAGCCAATAACCTCCTTCAAAATACGCGTCTGATTTTTCCCTTGCCGCCGGAGATACCTGGTCTATATATTGTTGCGTAGCTGCGTATGGATCAAATGTATGTCTGATCGTGGAGTCTTTTGGGTTCTGGGCTTTACCTGGTGCGGCAAGCACTATGGCAAAAACCAGGTACAAATATTTCTTCATTATAATTTTTAAGGAAGATCCTTAAGTTAACACCTTTGTTATACAATGCCAAAATATCATCAATAAATTAAGGTAAGAAAGCCTGTACGCAGTAAGGCAGGAGCGGTTAGGACTGGAATCGTTTCATTTTTGGTTTCAATATTCAAGACTTTTAAACAACTATTAATTAATTTAACAGAGCTCTGGTGACATTAATAATTATTCCGCTTTCAAACTCCTTGTCGGATTTAACAAGGCCGCTTTAATACTTTGGTAACTCACTGTTATCAGGGTGATAAAAATGGCAGCGATTCCCGCCAAAGCAAACACCCAACCCGAAATTTCGGTTCGGTACTGATAATTCTGCAGCCATCGATGCATAAAATACCAGGACACCGGTGTCACGATAACTATCGATAAAAGGACCAGCACAACAAAATCCTTGGACAACAATTTCCAAAGTGAAAAAACAGAGGCGCCTAATACTTTTCGAACACCGATTTCCTTTGTGCGTTGTTCTGCCACAAAAGAAGCAAGTCCGAATAAGCCCAGGCAGCTAATGAAAATGGCCAGTACCGCGAAGACTGCAGAGAGCTTACCAACCCTCGTTTCGGAAGTAAACTTGTTTGCAAATTCAACGTCGGCAAATTTATAATCAAAGGGAGCCGAGGGTATGAATTTTTTAAAAACTGCTTCAATTTTAGAAATAGATGCTGTGCCGCTTTTGTTTGGATTCAGTTTTAGGTCAATCCAGTTCACATTGTCATAATCCATAAAATAAATCGTTGGCCTTACCGGATCATATGGGGATTCCATAATCATATCCTTTGCCACACCGATTACCGTAAAGGTTAATGTCTGATTGTTTCCGGCCCAGCGAATATATTTTCCGACGGGATCTTTAACACCCATAAATTTAGCAGCCGCTTCGTTGATGACAACAGCGGTTGAATCCGTTTGGTATTCCCTTGAGAAATCTCTTCCTGCCTTGAATTGCCAGCCCACGGTTTTCCCGTAATCATGTGTTACCCAGACATTGGCTAACTCGCCGTTCAGATTTGGATCTTTTCCGTCCCAGGAATACCCGTCACCAGTTGATGTAATATCCGTTACCGGTCCGGATGACTCCGCAAATTGTACAACCGCCCCTGAATTTTCAAGTTCAGTTTTAAGCAGCCCGAATTTTCCATAGAAATCGGGAGATTTCATTCGTATCATCATCAGTCCGTCTCTGTCATAACCAATGGGTCTGTTTCTCGTATACCGGATCTGATTATAAACTATGATGGTTCCGATAATTAAAGCGATGGATATTGTAAACTGGAGAATAACGAGCAGTTTTCGCGGCATCGAAGAATATTTCCCGGTTCGGAATGAACCCTTCAATACTTTAACGGGTTGGAACGAGGATAGGTAAAGTGCAGGATAGCTTCCTGCAATGATGGTTGTAAAAAGGCAAAAACCCAGGCAGAAAATCCAGAAAATATAATTTTTCCAGGGGATAACCATATTCTTAGCTGCCATATGATTGAACCATGGCAAAAACAATTCTGCCAGCAATAAGCAAAGGCCAAAAGAGCATAACACCACCAGCAGCGATTCAATATAAAACTGAGCGACCAGATTTTTTCGAAGAGAACCGACCGCTTTGCGAACACCTACTTCCCTGGCCCGTTTTTCAGATCTCGCGGTACTCAGATTCATAAAATTGATACAGGCGAGTAACAAAACGAATGTGCCGATGATGCTGAATAGTTTCACGTATTCAATGGCGCCGCCTGAAAGAACCCCGTTATCCCATTGCGACCTTAAATGCCAGTCGCTCATCGGATGTAAAAAGATCTTTGTTTTGTATTGCTTGTCGACCGGCCTGTCTCTTTTAAATTTAGAATCCGCGATATTTCTGTTCACAGTTTTGAAATCTGTGTGGTCTGCTATCTGCGCGAAAACCTGAAAAGAACAATTGTCCCAACGATCGTTGTCCAACAGTATCCATTTTTCCGATGTAATGTAAAGGTCCCAGGGCGCGATAAATTCGAGATCGGCGAATTCGCTATTGCGGGGAAGATCTTTATAAACACCGGTTACTTTAACATCCAGTTTATTATCTATCCGCATTTGTTTATTCATCGGATCTGTATCCCCAAATATTGCTTTCGCTGTTGATTCCGTAATCAAAACCGAATGAGGATCTTTTAAAGCGTCTCTGCTTCCCCGGGTAATGTTCAGTGAAAGCATTTGGGGCGCTTCGGATTGCATATACATACCTTTCCTAAACAGATTCTTTTCCCCGGCGGAAATAATATGATCTTCTGTCCAGGAAGACATAACAACATACTTGAAATTGATTCCGTAATGCGTTCTCAGCTCTTCTCCGATTGGAAAAGGCATCGCATTAAATGTATTTACTTTTCCGTTTGAAGTCTCATGTTGAAAGACTTTAGCAATGCGCTCATAGTTGTCAAAATCTTTGTTGAAACTCAGTTCATCCCAAATCCAAAGGCCGATCAGCATGGAAACTGACAAACCGATAGTCAGTCCGCCGATATTGATAAAAGATGAGGTTTTGTTTCTGATCAGATTTCTCCAGGCGACTTTGAAATAATTCTTGAGCATATAAATGATCTGCCAAACGAGTGCCACCCTGTAATTGAGTGCAAATCAGAATATTAGTCACTGCGTAATGGTCCGGACTGTTCGTTTTCGTAACAATTGAGCGTTCGATTTTTAGCTGCTTTAGTTGCCTGAAAATAAAAGCTTTCTGCTATCTGCCGCCTTACTACATCTTTCAGGTGATTTTTGGAGTCTGGTAACGTATACACTTTTCGGTTGAGTCTCCTGGATTCAATAATGGATTTCTTTGTCTTATTAAAACAAGCATTATGAAATCACAACCATTAACGCAATTTTCTTTTAACGAATTTCTGACAAATCTGTTCGTCCCATTACCTGTGCTGCGCTATTTTTATATCCTGCTTTTCACGGCAGGTGCATTCAGTTGCACAAAAAACAGCATGCCTGATACCGTGTCCACGACCGGCGAAAAGACTTTATCATTTGCAGTTCAGGCTGATGTGCATATCACCGGATCAAGCGATGTATATGAAGACAACTATCAGGACAGCGTTAGTTTCCGGGTCGACGTGCAGGGGATGACGGTAACCCTCTCGGATATTGTGAATCAGCGGCCCAAAGTCACACCGCCCAGCGGCGGTGACATCGGGGGTACGACGGCCCAATGGATACCTGATACCGTCGGTGTTACTAATATAATTGGCGAGCAGGTTGGAATCGCTTACGATTCAGCCGGAAAAAAAGTGATCAATATTTATTTTCTCGATGAAAAAACTGTTACGTCAGGATGGCTAATTACCTATCCGGTTTTGGGTGCGATTACTGTTGATTCAGCCCCTACGCCCGGATTCCCGGGTGCGATGACATTTGTCAGTTCAGATGAAGTGCAGACGCTAAAACCACTTGAAGGAACTGGTTCCATAGTACAAGTGGTCTACACGATTACTCCGATACACTGATTGGTTGTAGTGTTATCTCTTACCAGTCCCCGATAAATGCTTATTCAGGCCTGATAGTTGCGGAATTTCTTAATAGGCTGACAATTTTACCCAAAAAAAGGCGTAAAACAGTTGATTAGACATTATGAGTAGACCTTATAGGTAGGAACGAATAGTGTCGATTGGTTAATTGGGGAAAAATGACCTCAATAGGTGGGCTTTTAATCCGAATGGATAGAAAAATCCAATTCCATCTACTCCATATTCTGTCTGAAATAGATCAGAAATCCAATACTAAGTGACCAGTTATTTTTTGCGATTACACATCACCCTAATCTCATTTGGACAGTTCACCTTTCAAAAAGATCGCGATTCAAATGAAATGTTCTTTCATAACCGGATTTCTTTTGGTAGAGTTTTTCGCAATTTTAGACGGGTCAGCCTTATGGGCCCAGGAAGGTCGCCGGCAGATGCCGGTTGTAAAAAATAATTTTACAAGCTTCACAAGAAAGTATACAAATCGTGGAAAATTATGGATGGAAAGAAATAAAGCTTTTCTGCGCCATCCCGACGCAAATTTTGATGATGGTTGCAGTCCCAATAGCAAATCGGTTGAACTTTTTGCAAAAAGAACGCTTGATACCAAATTCTACATTAATAAGGACAGTCCATCGATTTTTTATGCTCAATGGTCATCAGGCCCCATGCACTTCAAAAGGAACGGACAATGGATAACAATTGACACGCGGCTTAGCCCAAAAGGCCCATTACGCTATGAAGCATCAAATCAGGAAGCTCCGGTGGGTTTTGATATTAAAAGAAGATCATCCTATATTCTTACTGCTGATGGTAGAACGTATTTCAACAATTGGAAGATGTATGGGGAAAATGGGAGCAAGGAAACCTTATTAGCCACCGCAGATTGGACAAATTATACAGCCGGAGATGATGGAATCGTTATTAAAAATATTTTTCCGGGTATTGATGCAGAAATGAGGGTATTGGGGGGTTCAATTAAAACAAATTTTATAGTACATGCCAACAGATTTTCCAGCTATAAAACACTACTATTACGGGATTCTTTTTTGAGCGGACGCCCTGGAAATTTAACTTTCCCGAACGGACTCTCCGGAAATGGTTTGGCGTCTTCTGCGGATTTTCGCGTGAGTGCGGTGGCCACACTTCATATAAAAGAAGGCGTTATGTATCAGAAGCAAAATCCATCTTCAACCTACCAACGTATTCCGTATAATCTTGACCATAACAAATTGACACTGGTCATCAATAGTGAATTCCTAAATGCTCAGGTTAAGATTGGCGATGTAGTAATAGATCCGCTGGTGCAGGACATGGGCACTTTGAAGAAGAAACAGATTTCCGGATCTCATTCGAATCAGAACTGCAGTCTGGATACTGCCTGTGCATACGATTTTAAGGTACCCGCACCGCAAGGGGCAACGATTATTGATGCCATGTTTTCGTTTGAATTTACTGCAAACGCTCCTTGCGTTGGCCAGGACGGGGCTTTCTCATTTGCAATAAATGGTGGGTGTACCTCTAAAATGTGGATAGGTACTGCTGGCGGTACAGGACCGCAGAATTTTCCAAATCAAAGCATATTATTGAATAACGGAGCCAGCCTGGCTGGTTGTTTCCCCGGTCCGGTTTGTGATCGCGTGGATATTCCTTTTACTTTTAATTTTTTTAGAAAGTGTCATGGCCCGGATGGTTGTGATGGGTCATGCATTGAAGCCTCCAAGGATTTAAAGATAACCCTGGTGGGACGAACATTTGATTCTGCTTCCCTGAGTGCATCAATGCAAAATACCTGTGCAGGCGGTCCGGTCACCCTAACTGCAAGAGGATACAACGGTGTGCCTCCTTACAATTTCACATGGCAGGGACTGCCGCAATTTAATGGCGATTCGGTAATTCAGGTTAATCCTAATGGCAATGCCGTATATACAGTTCAAATTAACGATGCATGTAAGGGTCACGGTGATGATCCGGTATCAAAATCAATAAATGTGAATGTAGCCTCTAAACTACCCAAGCCGGCATTCACATCAAACAGTCCCGTGTGTACCGGGGGGCAACTTATTTTAACCGTACCTTCTGTTGCTGGCATAACATATTCAATAAAGAATCCAAACGCAGGCCTGGGCGGCAGCCAGTATGCAGGTACGGCTGTTTTTGACAATGTTACTGCTGCATATTCCGGAACCTGGATCGCCGTAGCCTCCGATGCCAATGGTTGTTCTTCGGACACGGCCAGCACGACGGTAGTTATCAATCCCACTGTTTCTCCAACTGTAACGATCACTTCTTCGGGAACAAATATTTGTCCGGGTACCCAGGTCAGCTTTACTGCAACAGCAACCAACGCCGGAAATTCACCCGTTTACCAATGGCTATTAAATAGTAACAAAGTAGGCACGAACAGTCCGGTGTACAGCAACAGCAACCTTGTTAACAACGATGCAGTAAGCTGCGAAGTATCCGCCAGCGGGCCTTGTGCGGGTGCCGCCGATACATCAAATATTATTGTGATAAATGTAAACACGGCTGGTGCACCAACATTTGACGCAATCGGGCCTCTTTGTCAAAATTCGACGCCTTCGGTGCTGCCACCAAAATCGAAGGAAGGAATTTCCGGAACATGGATTCCGGCGAGCATCAATACATCTGCCCTTGGAACTACGGCCTACAAATTTACACCATCATCCGCTGGCAATTGCTCAACTCCCGCGACTTTAAACGTTACAATCGTAAGCGCCATCTCACCAACTTTCCCCACAATTGCAGATTCATATTGCCAGAATGCCACAGCCCCGTTGCTACCGCCAACATCGAATGAAGGTGTCAACGGAATCTGGAGCCCTGCTTCGATTAACACCGCAACCGTCGGCCGTACTTTATATACATTTACTCCCGCGACGGGTCAGTGTGGAAAATCTTCGCAGATCGCCATAACGATCAACCCTCTTCCTGTATTGAATATGGGACCGGATTTAACTATTGCTCCCGGAGCCAGTACTACGCTGAACGTATCGGTGACTGGTAATATAGTCTCTTATCAATGGAGCCCATCCACCGGGCTGAATAATGCGACCATTAAAGATCCTGTTGCAAGTCCGTCTGTTACTACGGTTTATTCGTTAGATGTTACAGATAACAATAAATGTGAGGTCACCGAAAGTATTAAGATTACTGTGTCAGAGGCAACATCAAAAATTTTAGTGCCCAATGCATTTTCGCCAAATGGTGACGGCATCAACGATACATGGATCATCGCCGGTCTTTCTGCTTACCCGGGTGCAACCGTGAATGTGTTCAATCGATATGGTCAGCTTGTTTTTAATTCAGAAAATAATAACAAAACATGGGATGGAACTTTTAATGGCGGCACTCTTCCCATGGCAACTTATTACTATATCATCGATCTGAAAAACAATGAAAAGAAAATAGCAGGTTCAGTCACCATATTTAAGTAACTAATAATTTTAAAACCGGGATGTCGGGAAAGAAATTTATATTCAATTGTGTGTGTATTTTAATGGTGGGTTGCGTGTCTGCCCAGCAGCAACCTTATTACACACAATATATTTTGAACAATTTCATCCTGAATCCTGCGCTTGCGGGAATAGAAAATTATTGGGACTTTAAGGTCAGTTACCGCAATCAGTGGGTCGGTTTAAATGGTGCGCCTACGACTTTGTACCTCACTATAAACGCTCCGCTTGGAAAATCAGAATATGACAAGGAAACACCCGTCACGGTTCCCGATCTTCAGGCTAAGAATCTGGGTGCAAAACAATTCTGGATGGAGTATACCGCACCACCGGCCCATTCCGGAGTTGGCCTTACAATTATAAATGATAAAACCGGTCCCCTCAGTCGGATTGCCGCCTATGGCTCTTACGCATATCACCTTCCTGTGGGAGTCAAAACCAGTTTGAGTTTTGGCCTGTCTCTTGGTGTACAGGAAGTAAACGTAGACGTAAACGCAGTGGATTTCGGACAGGCTAATCCCATCGATCCCGCAGCTTTGAGAAGCGGGTATCTGAATAAGCTGGAGCCTGATGTCAATGCTGGTCTTTGGTTATCGAATAAAAGTTATTTTTTGGGATTGTCTGCCCAACAAATTGTTCCTGTTCCAATTAATTCCGGCAATGGAACAACCGCGTCCAACGGAGTTGTGTTGCTCAATGGGAAACTGATTCCGCATACGTTTTTGACTGCAGGGTATAAGATATTGGCAGGTGATGACATCAACATTCTGCCTTCCGTCATGATCAGTTATGTGAAACCGCTGCCCATTGGTGTCGATGTGAACGCTAAAATCCAATACCAGGATTTACTCTGGCTGGGATTTTCATATCGTTATCAGCGGGGATATGCAGCGATGATGGGCGTCAACATCAGCAGCACGATTAATCTCGGCTACTCCTATGATTATACCACAACCCAACTGAACACAGTTAGCAGTGGTACACATGAAATAGTACTTGGATTCTTATGGAGAAAAAAAAATGATTCTTACTCAAAATAGATTTACTGAATGCACAGAAAGGACGTTTACAACAAAAAAATATAATTTATATGAGAGATTTTTTGACCTGGCAAACCGCCAAATTCAGATATTTTATACGAGCTGTGCGTTCTCTGGGCCTCCTGGTTCTTTTATTTATTTCACTGTCGGTCCATGCCAGTGGTTTGGCTATTGACTACGCAAAATTTAAGGATACTGTAAATTTGCCGGATAAAGTTTCTAAAGATGAATTTAAGAAGAAGGCACTTGCTAAAATAAAGGAGTTTCAGGGTTGTCTGTATATTCTATGCGACAAAAATTCAGGGAGAACGGCACAGGACAATGCAGTAGATCAGGCCACCGCTTTATTTGTCGATGGGGCCATTATAGAAGTTTCATCAGTACATAGCGATGAAAAGAAACATTTAAGGGTTCGTGATTTTCTGGAGAAATTAAGAAACCTTCACTATGAGCGCATTGTGATCACTTTCTCCCACGTGGATTATGTTAGCAATATTCGTAAAGGAGCCGATGGTAAATATTACGGATTGGTGAGCTTTGAACAAACGTTCCGTGCATACCGGGATGAACGTTTGATTTATGAAGATGAAACAAAAAAAACGACCGAAGTTCAACTGATTGTTTACGAAAGAAGTCTGCATGGTAATGCCATCCAGCAGTGGGATGTGATGTTATCAGATGTTGAGGTATTGGGCACGAAAACCCCAAAACAGTAATTGCACGGGATATGGCAAAAACGCATATAATAAAATTTTGGCTTTTTATTTCCTTTTCTATTTGCCAGGATCACCTCTTCAGCCAGGTGTATTCGAACAATGGCGATACCAAAGAGAAACATTTTGTCTACGAGGTAAAGGAAATAGATGAATTTTTTGAGCGGTTTAACGACGACCCGAATTCATTCCTGAGAGACGTTTACAAAGACCATCATGCCCATTTCAATATTAGCAGGCAACGATTGATCCGGAGTTTATTCAACTATGAAAACAGCTCGTGGGACAGCGTTATGATAAATTCATTTATCTCGGACGTTACAAACAGGAAAAAGCCGGTTTATCTGAATTTTTATGGAAATAACTGGTACGCTGAACTGACATGCAGGTTCAGATACAGTTCTTCTGTAATGGTAATTCCGGTGATAATGCAAATTGAAATGACCCAAAACCAGGGATCTAAGTGGATGATTGCCGCCGTCGGAACCAGTACGCTTAAATCAAGGAAGGTTGTAACTGAAATGGCTCCAAGTAAGATAAAAACAAAATTCATCCCGCCGACCAGTCACGGTACAAATTTTGTTTCCTTAAAGAGGGTATTTGAAGACAGGGAGAATTTATCCAGCTACTTTGAAAACGTGCACTTTAAAGGCTCCAATATGCTGGAATTCTACAATGCTATTTTGAATCGTGAAATTGAATTTATGGATGTCGTCAAAATCAAATATCATTTTTTGCTGGCTGATAAGTGGATATTTACGGTGGAGAATTTTCCGCGGGAGACGCTAAACTCGGGTTGGCTTATTAATGATATACAAAGGGTTTCCTTGACCGGGATGGAGAATTATAGAAACAAATTATTAAGTGGTAACTGATGTCCAGGATAATACTTGTCTTTGTTGGATTTAATTGCCTGGTTCATATGTGCCGTGCCCAGGATACATTAACTGCGAACGACGTAAAAGTTATCAAAGCAAGGTCAGAGATTACCATTGAAAGATACTTTAACAACCTGTTGAATACGATTTCGTACACTGGCGCAGAAAATACCGATATCAGGGAACTGATCAACCGCAGTTTTGAAGATAGTGACAAACAAATATTTCTTAATAATCAGGTCGCCGTTGCTGATGATATCAGTGATCCGGAATACTCAAATTCTTCGAATGCTCCCGAGGTACCCGTTATTCAATATTTAAATGCTTTTAATACCTATTATGGAAAGAGTGATGCAAATTCAGTGGACTTCACTGATGTCCGGTGTTCGCGGGTGAAAAAGGGCAAAAAGAATATTTACATAAATGTCTATTTCACTTCTTTTTTCAAAAATGTGTGCCTGCCAAGACCATCTACTCCGTACAAGCCGACAAAACGGGTAGCCGAGATTTTTATCAAAAGAGGAACTAACAACAAATGGCTTCTGTATATTTCAAGAATTGGGTTCTTCAATCCGGCCGATACCCTGAATGATTTTTCAGACAATATAGTAATAGCTGAAGCGGCAAAGCAAGACAATTCATCCGGGGGCATCGGCGAAACAATGGACCCGGTTGTCAAATTCAACCAATATATCAATCAGGCCCGTTTGGAGGAGAAGAGAAGGAATTACCAAACAGCCATTAATTTATACTCCAGGGCAATAGACATCGCGCCGGAGAAAGGGGAAATGTATAGAACCCGGATAAAGGATCTCACCGCTTCCTTCAGGATACTTGCTGATTTGGAAGAGAAATACAGGGCGGGATATTATAAAGAGGCTGTTAAACAATATACTGAACTCCTCAAAAAGCCTGCCTTGAATGCCGACTATATCAATTCAGATTATTATTTGGGAAGGGCCAAATGCTTTGATAAAATGGGGCAGTTGACAAAATCGTATAACGAGCAGGTCAGGTACTACCATGAAGCGCTGGACGACTACGGTAAATCGTATGAATACGACAATGACAATATGGAAACCATCCGGTGCAGGGCAGATCTGTATAAGCGCATGAACCGAAATGTTGAGGCGCTTACCGAATACAGGATTTACCTGGCAAAGGATCCATCCGATCTAACGGTTTACGAAGCCATGTCGGATCTTCACGTGCAAAACGGGAACCTGGATCAGGCAATAAAAGACAGTGACCCTGCGCTATCCCAGGATGGTATTGACCCGGTTTTTAAATCAAAACTGTATGCTGGCAAAGGACTGTTGTTTGTGCAAAAGAAGGACTATTCCAACGCGGAAGAATATTTCACTCGTGCGATTGCCCTGGATAGTAATAATGCATATGCCTGGTATAATCGCGGACTGGCCAGAATGAAAATGAACCAGATTCAGGACGCTGCAACTGACCTCGTCTCCGCTAACCGAAAAGGGCTTGGCTCAACAGATATTATAAAAATAGACAGCGCTGCGCAAATCATATTTGAACGCGGAGTGTATGCCCTCGGCCTGGGTAATTACGATTCGGCGCTGCTGTTTATTGATGCTGCCATTACTGTAAATCCAACTAAGAGCTATTATTATTATTCCCGTGGGGAGTGTTATTTTTCAAAGAATGATTTTAATGAAGCGATCAAAGCGTATTCATTGGCAATCGGATTAACGACCAATTATCAGGGAGCATATTATAAAAGAGGATTGGCCAATCTTCAGTTGGGTAAGGCTACGGATGCCATCGTCGACTTTAACAGGACGATTCAATATAATCCGCAATTTTATCTGGCACAAAAAGGAATTGGCGATGCCTATTTTGCACTGAACGATTATAAAAAATGTGCAACGAGCCTTGAAACATGCCTTGAGATGAGTTCGCTCAGGGAAGCCCGTTCGTCCAAGACGGTCTCGGAGATTTATAACACAATTGGCAAAGCTTATTACAGGATAAAGAATTATCCAAAGGCTTTGGAGAATTACAGGAAATTTCTTGCATTTTACCCAAAAGAAATTCCTTCTTCATTTAATTATGAAATGGGCAATATTTATTTGAACACAGGTAAATACGACTCTGCCTATAGTTACTTAGTCAGATCCTATCAAAGCGGCCCCCCGAATGGATATATTCTATATAGTATGGCTAGTTGTATTTACCTGCGCGGAAATATTGACGAGTCTTTGAAATGGTTTGAAAGGTCTTTTAAGACAAATGCATTTGAAAAAAGTTTTGTGGACAACGATACACTGCTGGGGTCACTGCAAAACGACAAGAGGTTTAAGGATTTAAAAAACAAATATCTTTAAAATGGTGTCAGAATTTGCTTATGGATCTTTTTTGGTAACGTATTTTAAATTACCTGATAATGAATCCTGAAAGTATAACTTATTTATTTGAGACCGGCATTGACGGTAAACAGGAGGATTACATTTGGCCTGTTGCCGGAGAGGCAACCGGGAATGACAAAGTTTTCATTGTTTGTGACGGCTATGGAAGTTTCCATAGCGGCGGAATCGCGAGTAAATCGATCTGCCAGTTTATGGCAACGAAAGTCTTGAAAATAACCGAAAGGGAAATGTCAGGCGAACTGATCAACAAATTATTGAGTAAAGCGAGAGATCAGTTGATTGCCTATACCCGGGAATACAGATTAGACACGGATCTGGCCACTACATTTTCAATGCTTGTTCTATATAATCAGAAGGTGCTTGCGTCCTGGTACGGAGATAGTAGGATCTATCATATGCGGGGCGGAGTAATTCTTTTTAGAACGGAGGATAATTCGCGGAACCCGGCTACGGCACGCGGCATCAGAGCTGATAGTTCGCCAATATTTGCATCAACAAAATGGATTAATGATGTGCGGGATGGTGATTATTTTTTGATTTGTAGTAAAGGCTTAACAGAAAATATAACAGATGAGGGTATCAAATTATTGATCGGCCCAAATGATAAAGAAAATATCGACCCGACAGTATCATTTAGGAGATTGGCTTTAGAAAAGACACTGGACAATTATTCTATGTATTTGATAAAAGTTAGACCGGGTACACAGAAAATAAGCAGAAATGGCGTATTCAACGCAGGCAGGAAGAAAAAAGGCGCAGGGGTGATGCCAATTATCGTGCTTGCCCTGACGATCATAATGGTTTTAATTATAATTATTTATTTTATTAACCCACGAACATTAAATCCTGAATGGCAATTTAAAAATCAACCGGCTCAGTCTGTGGATGCACTGCGTCATGATAGTGTTCCTGACGCAATCACTAAGCCGGCACCACTGAAACCAGTTATTAAGACGACCGATTCTGTAACAATAATCAAAGAAAACCCTCAGGAGACGTTACAAAACGATAATTCATTAGTTGATCAGACCGAAGAAAAACCTGACCAAACAAATGAACTTCCCATAAATCAAAAGGAACGGGTGGGGCAGTTGTTAATAAAGTTTACTACAGATGAATCGTGCAAACTCAAAATCACGAATCTGGATCTGGATGAAGTGATCGATTGGGATTTGTCCCAATATGATAATGGTACCCTTTATTTAAAGCCGGGAAAATATTCGATTCTTGCAACGAGTATGATTGATAGTTCCAAAAGCAACACTTATAATTTCGACGTGAAACCCGGGTTTCCAAATGCCGCGCAAAGCCTTCGGATCAGATTTTAATAACTGGTCTTTTTCATTGTCAGGCTCCTGCGGCATTATGCTGCCACACTACACCTTTCAGGTGATTTTTGGAATCTGGTAGGGTATACACTTTTCGGGTGAGTCTTTTGGATTCGGTAATGGATTTCTTTGTCTTATTAAAATAAGCATTATGAAACCACTACCATTACCGAAATTTTCTTTTCACGAATTTCTGACAAATCTGTTCGTCCCATTACCTGTGCTGCGCTATTTTTATATCCTGCTTTT
Organism: uncultured Bacteroidota bacterium; assembly: GCA_963766585.1. GTDB lineage: Bacteria > Bacteroidota > Bacteroidia > Chitinophagales > Chitinophagaceae > Puia. The sequence continues at coordinate 707,435 of CAVYAV010000003.1, read as the reverse complement.
CACGGCAGGCGCATTCAGTTGCACAAAAAACAGCATGCCTGATACTGTGTCGACGACTGGCGAAAAGACTTTATCATTTGCAGTTCAGGCTGATGTGCATATCACCGGGTCAAGCGATGTATATGAAGACAACTATCAGGACAGCGTTAGTTTCCGGGTCGACGTGCAGGGGATGACGGTAACCCTCTCGGATATTGTGAATCAGCGGCCCAAAGTCACACCGCCCAGCGGCGGTGACATCGGGGGTACGACGGCCCAATGGATACCTGATACCGTCGGTGTTACTAATATAATTGGCGAGCAGGTTGGAATCGCTTACGATTCAGCCGGAAAAAAAGTGATCAATATTTATTTTCTCGATGAAAAAACTGTTACGCCAGGATGGCTAATTACCTATCCGGTTTTGGGTGCGATTACTGTTGATTCAGCCCCTACGCCCGGATTCCCGGGTGCGATGACATTTGTCAGTTCAGATGAAGTGCAGACGCTAAAACCACTTGAAGGAACTGGTTCCATAGTACAAGTGGTCTACACGATTACTCCGATACGCTGATTGGTTGTACTAATTGCTTCTGCCGACGGAAAGACCGTCTTTGTTTCCGCATCAGTGTCGGATACTTTCATGAAATAAACGCAATAGATCTACCGGAGAAAAAGCCGTTGTTCAATATTGTTACAGGGCCTCTTCCCGGACCGCCTGACCTTTGCCGATGACAAATCATGGTTCACTGCTCAGGGTTCTAAAGCTATTAGACGCTAAGATCCCCCGAGTAATGATCGTCAGTCAGGTCAATCCTCTGATATTGTTTAATCACCTATTAACAACTTTTGGTAGTCCAGTTCCTTCGAAATATTCTAATTTGCGAGGCTTTCCTTAGGTTTTTCGGGTATCATAATATGTAAATTCGGTCCTCTATTTTCCAAGCACAGCATTTGCAGAAAATTCAGTATGGTATTAAAAAAGCTTCGTTTGTTCAGGGATTTATATAAGGTCAGGATTTTATTGACAATTTGTTTTATCATTTCTTTCTTTCAGCCTAAAGCCCAAAAGCCTACCCAGTCAGACAGTCTTCAATCGCTAACACTGGGTCAGTGTATTGACTATGCTTTCAAACATCAGCCTGCTTTATTTCAATCCTATATTTACCAGTCCATTACTAAAACCAATAACGCCATTAGTTTGTCCGGGTGGTATCCACAGGTGAGTATTGGGGGAAATTTTACCCACTACAATGAATTGCCTACAAATTTCACTACGGATTCAATAACCGGCCAACCGGTTAAGCAGCATTCGGGTGTTGTCAATACAGCAGTGCCTGCGTTAACTGTAAGCCAGGCTATTTTTAGTCCGAGTTTGTTATATGCCGCGAAATCTGCTAATTTTTATGTGTTGCAATCAGAGCAGATTACCGACAGTGCCAAGATTGGCCTGGTAGCTTCAGTTAGCAAAGCTTTTTACAGTCTGTTGTTAACAATAGAACAGATAACGGTTCTAAAAGAAGATACTGCCCGGCTAACTAAAAACCTGAACGATGCGTATCATCAATATGTAGCAGGGATTGTGGATATGACCGATTATCAGGAAGCTGCCATATCTCTGAATAACTCCCGGTCCCAGCTTAAACAAGCGGTCGAAAATGTTATACCACAATACGCCAGCCTTAAACAATTAATGGGCTGGCCTTCGCAGATCAGATTTAATGTCAATTTTGATACGACATCAATGAAACAGGATATTATTTTCGATACGACCCAGGAGCTTGTATATGAGAAAAGGATTGAATATCAAATTTTACAAACCAGTAAGACACTGCAACATCAAATAACTGACTATTATAAGTTAGCTTTTCTGCCCACGGTTTCCGGTTTTTTTAATTGGAACTTTCAGTATGAAAATAATAACCTGGCTGCTTTATACGCAAATGTTTATCCTTATTCCTTTGTCGGAGTGTCAGTAAGTCTTCCCATATTCACCGGATTCTATCGAACGAAAAATATAGAGAAATCAAAACTGCAGGAGCAATTGCTGGACTGGAGCCAGATTAGCTTGAAATCAGAGATATATACCGAGTACTCCACTGCGCTGGCTAATTACAAATCGAATTTGTATAATCTTTATGCAATGCAGGATAATGTGGGTATGGCAAAAAATGTGTATGATATTGTAAGTCTTCAATACCAGCAGGGTGTTGTACCGTATTTGAATGTTATTACAGCAGAATCAAACCTGATCACGTCGCAGATTGGATATTTGAATGCTTTGTTCCAGGTTTTATCAAATAAAGTGGATCTGCAAAAATCAATGGGCATTATATATTATAATCATTAACCGATTCTTTAAGAATTCTTCATGAAAAAAGTATTACCAGTCAGATTTATTATCCTGAGTGTATTGTTTTTTTCCTGTAAGCAAAAACTACCGCCTCCCACTCCGCCTCCGGCTGTCAATCTGATGATTGTTAAATCCCAAAAAGTTTATTACTATGATGATTTTCCAGCAACTACAGAGGCTCTGAGTCAGGTGGATCTTCATCCTGAGGTGCAGGGTTATATTACCGGAATATTTTTCACAGAAGGAACTCATGTAAATAAAGGCCAGAAATTATACGAGATTGATAAAACCCTTTACCAGGCCGCTTACGACCAGGCTGTTGCCAATGTAAAAGTGGCTGAAGGTACCGCGACGCAGGCAAAACAGGATGCGGACCGCTACACCTACCTGAATAGTCACAATGCCATTGCCAAGCAGGTGCTTGATCATGCTGTTATTGCCCAGGATAATGCCGAAAATCAGGTGAAGGCTGCAGAAGATGCGGTGCGAACAGCAAAAACGAATCTTGGATATGCAACTATTTATGCTCCCTTTGATGGTTTAATCGGATTCAGCCAGGTGAAATTAGGAAATCTTGTTACCGTAGGCACTACCTTACTCAATACGATATCGACCATCGATCCAATCGCCGTTGATTTCCTGATCAATGAAAAACAGCTGCCTCATTATGAGAATCTTCAGCATGGTATAGGGGTTCATCCCGATTCATTGTTTACTTTTTTACTTCCGGATAATACACTCTATCCATATACGGGAAAGATTTCTGTAATAGACCGGGCTGTTGATCCGCAAACAGGTTCGATTCGGGTAAGACTTGTTTTCCCAAATCCAAAATATACCTTGAAATCCGGTCTGAGTTGTGTGGTTCGTGAACATAATCAGGATACCTCACCACAAATGGTCGTTCCGGGGAAAGCGGTTGTGGAACAAATGGGTGAATATTTTGTATTTGTTGCCAGGGATACAATTATGGCGCACAAATCCGATACATCACAAAAAAAAGAAGCAGATACTGCACAGCCGCGACTTACGTTGAGGGCATTTCAAAAAAAGGTTCAGGTGGGTCGGATACTTGGAGAAAATCAGGTAATAAAATCAGGAATTGCGGATGGTGACCGAATTGTTGTCGATGGCGTACAGGCTATCCACGACGGATCAGAAATTAATGCCAGTGCTCCCGGTGGAAAATCTGCTGGCAAAAAAAGTGTAAGCGGCCATGAATAATATATGATTGCGAATACATTTATTAAAAGACCGGTAACAGCTATAGTTATTTCTATAGTATTGGTGCTGACGGGAACGATTTGTATTCTGAATCTTCCCATTGATCAGTATCCGGAAATAACTCCCCCGATTGTACAAGTAAATGGCCAGTTTACAGGAGCTGATGCTGAAACCGTAGAACAAACCATTGCCACTCCGATAGAGAGTCAGGTAAATGGAACGCCGGGCATGGAATACATGCAAAGCAACAGCACCAATAATGGGCTGATGTCCATCAATGTCACTTTCAGTATCGGAACCGACATTGATATTGCTGCGCTCGATGTTCAGAACCGGGTTAGCATCGCAACGCCTTTGATACCGGCAGTTGCCAGCAGATTAGGATTAACTGTGAGGGCATTAAATCCAAGCATGTTAATGATGGTTGCCGTATTTGCCCCTAAAGGAACACACGATATTACTTTCCTTGATAACTATACGAATATATTTATTCAGGATGCTTTACTGCGGGTACCAGGTGTGGGCAGTATAAATCGATTCACGGATGATTTCAGTATGCGTGTCTGGATGAATCCGGAAAAGATGGCGGCCTATAATTTGACGCCTCAGGACGTAATCAGTGCACTCAATACCCAAAATGTTCAGGTGGCGGCGGGATCCGCCGGTGTTCCGCCACAATCAAAAACACAAACCTACGAATTGGGTATTTTAGTGAATGGCAGATTGAATACGGTTCCACAATTTGAAAATATAATTGTGAAAAGCATACCGTCTACAGGTGAACTCGTTTATCTGAAAGATGTGGCTCGCGTAGAACTCGGGAAATTTACGTTTGCCAGTAACTCTTTCGTCGATGGACATCGCGCTTCCTATCTGTTAATTTATCAGGCGCCTGGCAGCAACGCATTGAAAACAGCGAATGGTGTTTATGCCACGCTTGCTCAGCTGAAACAGACATTTCCGGCCGATGTCGAATTCAGGGTGCCTTTTGAAGCGGTGACTGTTGTAAAAGTTTCCATGTCGGATGTTGTGTGGACATTATTAAAGACTCTGGGACTTGTTGCCCTGGTTGTATTTCTGTTTTTACAAAACTGGCGATCAACTTTGATTCCGGTGCTTGCCATTCCGGTGTCCATACTTGGAACTTTTTGTTTTTTTATCCCGCTGGGGTTTACGATCAATACGTTAACCATGTTCGGCTTTGTGCTGGCGATAGGAATAGTAGTTGACGATGCCATAATTGTGGTGGAAGCTGTTCAGCATTATATCGACGAAAAAAAGATGTCGGCTAAGGAAGCTACTTATCATGCGATGAAAGACATCTCCGGGCCGGTAGTCGCGATTGCGCTAATTTTGGCAGCAGTTTTTGTGCCTGTAGGTTTTATTCCCGGCATTGTAGGCAGATTATATCAGCAATTCGCCATTACAATCGCCATATCTGTAATATTGTCCGCCTTCATCGCCCTGTCTTTGACACCTGCTCTCTGCACCTTGCTCCTGAAACCAACAGACGCAAAAAAAGAAGCGAAGGGTATTGACAAATTATTTTTTCGTTTTAATAGCTGGTTCGAACGCGTAACCAATAAATATTCTAATGGTGTTCAAAAGAGTATCAAAGCGTCCAGGTATGTCGTGATATTATTGATATGTATATGCGTTGCTACTTACTTTTTATTTCAGCAAAAATCTTCGGGTTTCATACCCTCCGAAGATGATGGAAATTTATATGTTACTTTTCAATTACCTCCGGCATCTTCGACTGCACAGTCTGTGGAGGTAATGAATAAACTAATGAAAGTAGTGTCTGCCACTCCCGGTGTTGGTCATTATGCTGCGTTGTCGGGGTTAAATGTACTTAACAATGCATCCAATTCAAACGCAGGCACCATTTATGTGCAGCTTAATCCATGGGATGACAGAAGCGAGGCGGACCAGCAGGTGCCTGGAATAATGGATGTAATGCGAAAAAGAATCGCCGACGCCGGTGTAAAAAATGCTAATGTAGAGGTTATTCAGCCTTCACCTATTCCGGGTGTTGGACAGACCGTTGGATTTAGTTTTCAAATTGAACAGCGTAATACCAATGATGATCTTCATGCGTTTGAAAACGTGGTTAGAAGATTTGTCGATGAGGCCAATAAAAGTCCGGCAATTTCAGGTGCATATAGTTTCTACGGAGCGCATACACCCGGATTTAATTTAAATGTTGACAGGGATAAATGTGAAAAACTTGGCGTTAATATCAATGACGTTTTCACTACGATACAGGCTTATATGGGGAGTCTTTATATCAATGATTTTACAGTTTACAACCGGACTTTTCATGTCGTGGTGCAGGCTGATACTACTTTTCGAAAAGTGATATCCGATGTGAATAAATATTATGTGCGTAATCAGGCCGGACAAATGTTACCGTTGGGTACCCTGGTAAGTTATACTACTACTGAAACTGCGCCACTGATTTCCCATTTTAACATCTTCCGATCTGCTGAAATAGACGGCAGTTCAGGACAAGGGTACAGTAGTAACGAAACAATTGAAGCTTTAAAAGAAGTGGCGGCTAAAGTATTACCACAGGGATATGAATATGAGTTTTCCGGATTAAGCTATGAAGAAATAAAAGCCGGCTCTACAACCATTTACATTTTTGCGTTTTCCCTTCTGTTTGTATTTCTTTTTCTGGCAGCATTATATGAAAGCTGGTCAGTACCGTTCTCTGTACTATTTGCCGTTCCAATAGGAGCATTCGGAGCCATCGGAACTTTGTTATTGGTTCCGAGTCTGACGAACAATGTTTACGCACAAATTGGGTTGATTACTCTTATTGGTCTTGCGGCAAAAAACGCAATATTGATTGTCGAGTTTGCCAAAATACGTGTGGATCGGGGAGAAGACTTACTTGAATCTACTCTTGAAGCAGTCCGTTTGAGACTGCGTCCAATTATCATGACATCAATGGCATTTATTCTCGGAGTATTGCCACTTGTACTGGCAACAGGAGCAGGGGCGCAGGCACGAAGAACAATTGGCTATACAGTATTAGGAGGGATGTTTGCAGCTTCAACAATCGCCATATTTATTGTTCCCGTTTTATTTGTTGTAATTACAAGAATTTCCTATGGAACAAAGAAACTGGCTTACCTGACGGAACACCATGAATATTTAATGGAGAAAGCGAAAAAAGTAGAGGAACGGGATATAGATCCGGGTCTGGAATTTGACATTCAACAATCCCGCGAAAGGGACAAATCTGATCAGGCATGATTGCCAACACTTTTATAAAAAGACCTGTTACGGCGATCGTAATTTCTCTTGTTCTGATCATTTCAGGCATAATAAGCATTAACAATCTTGCTATTGATCAATATCCTAAAATCACACCACCATCTGTGGGTATATCGGGCTCCTATACCGGAGCGGATGCGCAAACTGTTGAACAAACGGTATCGATTCCCATTGAGGAACAGGTGAACGGTACACCTGGTATGGAATATATGCAGGCTACGAATACCAATACCGGTAGTGTAAATATTCGGGTAACATTTGAAGTAGGAACCAATGTTCATATTGCTGCATTGAATGTCCAGAACAGAGTCGGTATTGCTGCTCCTTTGTTGCCGGCGGTTGTTAGTAAACTTGGTTTAACCGTCAGGGCAAGTAATACCAGTCAGTTGATGCTGATTGCTGTTTATTCTCCCAATGGCACACACGATATAAAATTTCTGGATAATTATACCAATATATTTATTGCCGATGCTATGCTTCGCGTACCAGGCGTTGGGGATGTAAGTGCAAGGGCAGACAATTTCAGTATGCGGGTTTGGATGAACCCCGATAAACTGGCTTCTTACAGTCTGATGCCCCAGGATGTTATCAGTGCGCTGAATGCGCAGAATGTGCAAGTGGCAGCAGGATCTGCAGGTTCGCCTCCACAGGACAATTCGCAAACACACGAATTCAGCATTCTCGTAAATGGCCGCCTGAATAAGGTTTCTGAATTTGAAAATATCGTTGTTAAAACATTGCCGGTTTCCGGTGAGCTTGTATACCTGAAAGATATTGCAAGAGTAGAACTCGGGAAATTCACTTTCTCCAGTAATTCATTTGTAGATGGCAAACGAGCATCATATCTGCAGATTTTTCAAACCCCGGGAAGTAACGCGTTGGCGACAGCAAATAATGTGTATGCTAAGCTAGAGGAATTGAAAAAATCTTTTCCTGCTGACGTTGATTACAAAGTGCCTTTCGAAGGTGTAACTATCATTAAGACTTCGATGCGTGAAGTGGTGAAGACATTATTGCAGGCGCTGGGCCTGGTAGCCCTGGTTGTATTTTTGTTCTTGCAAGACTGGCGTTCTTCTATAATTCCGGTAATGGCAATTCCCGTATCTCTGTTAGGTACATTTTGTTTCTTTATTCCGCTCGGATTTACGATAAATACACTTACGATGTTCGGCTTTGTACTTGCAATTGGTATTGTTGTAGATGATGCTATCATTGTTGTTGAAGCAGTGCAACATTACATTGACGAACAACATATGTCGGCCAAAGAAGCTACTTATCGGGCTATGAAGGAAATTTCTGCGCCGGTTGTGGCCATTGCGTTGATTCTGGCAGCAGTATTTGTACCAGTGGGTTTTATTCCTGGCATTGTGGGAAGATTATATCAGCAATTTGCAATTACGATAGCCATATCCGTAATCTTATCTGCATTTGTCGCCTTGTCTTTAACGCCGGCGCTTTGTACTCTTCTTTTAAGACCAACGAAGGTTAATAAAGACGCCAGGGGCATCAATAAGATTTTTTTCAGGTATAATAACTGGTTTACCCGTTTGACCGGGAAATATTCTAAAGCTGTGAGTAAGAGTATAAAAGGTTCGCGATATATTGTAATACTCCTGATATGTATTTGCATCGGGGCATGGTACCTTTTCAAAACAAAACCATCCGGTTTTATTCCGCCCGAGGATGGTGGCAGGTTATTTATAACTTATCAACTACCGGAATCTTCTTCCACTACTCAGTCTGTGCAACTGATGGAAAAACTTATGAAGGTTGTTGGTTCCACTCCCGGAATTATTCATTATGCTGCATTTTCTGGTTTCAATATATTAAATGGTGGAGCAACATCTAATAACGGCACTCTTTTTTGCACACTTGCTCCCTGGGGAGATAGAAAACAAGCCGGTGAAAAAATACCGGGTATCCTTAATGTGATTAAACAAAGAGTAGCGGCTGCCGGAATAAAAAATGCAAATGTAGTGGTCATACCTCCGCCTCCCATTCCCGGTATCGGCGTGGCTGCCGGGTTCAGTATGCAAATCCAACAGGGAAATACCAATGACGATATTCATGCTTTTGAAGCCGTGGTAAAAAAGTTTGTAGCAGAAGCACATAAAAATCCTGCAATTGCGACAGCATTTAGTTATTACGGAGCACATACTCCCAGTTATAACCTTTCAGTGGACCGGGCGATGTGTGAAAAACTGGGTGTGAATCTTTCTGATGTATTTACGACCATGCAGGCTTATATGGGCAGCCTTTTCGTAAATAATTTTACGCTATATAACAGGACATATCACGTCGTTATCCAGGCCGATACGGCTTTTCGGGCATTTGTGTCTAATATCGATAAATATTACGTCAGAAACCAGTCTGGTCAAATGTTGCCGCTTAGCACGCTGATTTCGTATAAGCCAATAGAAACGGCGCCCCTGATTACCCATTTTAATATTTTCCGTTCCGCCGAAGTGGATGGTTCTACACCTCAGGGGTATAGTACAGGTCAGAGTATAGATGCCTTACGTCAGACGGCGGCAAAAGTGTTACCAAGGGGATATACTTATGAATTTTCGGGTCTGAGTTATGAAGAAATAAAAGCCGGTACAACCACCATCTATATATTTATTTTTTCCATTGTTTTTGTATTTCTTTTTCTGGCAGCTTTATATGAGAGCTGGTCAGTTCCGCTTTCAGTGATGCTGGCATTTCCCATCAGTGCCTTTGGTGCTATATTGATGCTTACCTGTATACCTCCGCTTACCAATAATGTATATGCTCAGATCGGATTGATCACATTAATCGGCCTGTCTGCAAAAAATGCAATTCTTATCGTTGAGTTTGCGAAAATCCGCGTGGACAGGGGGGAGGAGCTATGGAAATCAACTATGGAAGCTGTTCGCTTAAGATTCAGGCCGATTATTATGACTTCAATGTCATTTATATTGGGCGTTATGCCACTTGTACTGGCAACCGGTGCGGGTGCTGTTGCCCGTAATACGATTGGGTTTACGGTACTTGGAGGAATGCTTGCATCAACATCCATCTCTATTTTTATTGTGCCCGTCCTTTTTGTACTATTTACACGTTTTTCCTACGGAAAAAAAGAATTAGCCTACTTACAGGCTCATCATGAAGATCTTCTGGAAAGGGAACGGCGTGTGGAACAACAGAATATTGATTCTGAATTAGAATATGAAATTGAAGAGGCAAATGCGAAAGCTAAAAACGCAACGCCTGACGAATGGAAATAATGCTTATACAACAAAGGTCGCCTGGTTCGGTATTGTCAACTTCCTGACCGGGTACTGGCTTTCTTTTGCCTTTCCGCATTCATATAATCTTGTATAGCGGAATGGTAAACGGATGTTTCTCCATGTCTTTTATAAGACGCCTTTTTAGCCGGGTCTTTTAGAATGCTGCTGGCATAGGCCGAAGCTTTTGCAAATAAGGTCCGGTACCCAATCTGTTCTTCTGTATACACTACGTGGCTGCGGTTGGGGTATTTGCAGGCGATGGTTTTCCCATTGACTTTTCTGAAAACCAATTGTTTGCCGATCGCTCCCGACATATTTTTCATAACGATATTGTCGTTAATCTTTGCCATTTTTAGTTCGTTTGTAACATAACGCGAAAAAAGCATGTTTATGATTTCTTACGTCTCTTTACGTTTCCTTACGTCTCTTTACGTTATTTTGAGAAGTTGGTGGATATATCGATCCGGGTGGTGAGTGGCATTCAAAGGGCTAAACAAGTGTCAAAAATCATGCAAATTTTATAGGGACTCCGGGAGGTGGTTGTGAACCGGATTTGACAGTTTTCAAACCGTTTTCTAAATAATCTAAGGTTAATCGCAGATCTAAGTGATGGATAATCCCGCTCCTAAAATTTCTACGCGCGGTCAATTTGTTAAACATTTCATTCGCTGCGGAGGGAATTTATCGGGTTAGCAAGGGCCGCGCGGACGGTCTGAATACTGACCGTCAAGAGGGCAATGACCAGGGCGATGGCGCCAGCCACCAGGAAGATCCACCAGCTGATCTCCGTACGATAGGCAAACGTTTCGAGCCATTTGTACATGGCCCACCACGCGACGGGGAAGGAGATGAGCGCAGCGATCCCCACGAGCATCGTGAAGTCCCTGCTGAGGAGGCCGACAATACTGGTGACGCCAGCACCGAGGACCTTGCGGATCCCGATCTCCTTTGTGCGTTGTTCGGCCGCATAGGTAACGAGGCCGAAGAGACCAAGGCAGGCAATGAGGATAGCGAAGACGGCGAAGCTGATGAAGATCCGGCCGGTATGCTGCTCGGCGTGATACAATTTATCAAAGTCGTTATCCATGAAGGTGAAGCTGAAGGGCAGCCCCTGCTTTTCGGCATGGAACTTAGTTTCCACCTGCCGGAGGAGACTGAAGACATCATTCGTGTGGAAGCGGACGGCCATACTGCTCCAGTTATACGTGTTGACCAACATGAGAAGGGGGTGGATCTTGTCATGCATGGAGTTGTAGTTGAAATCCTTTACGACGCCGACAACATGATAGGTGATGGTCCTGAACAGATCATCGTGATTGAAGAGGATCAAATTGAGCGGGTCTTTTACGCCGAGCGTCGCTACGGCGGCTTCATTGAGGAGGATGGCGGTGGAGTCAGTAGGAAATTGCGCGAGGTCGAAATTGCGGCCTTTGATCATCTGCATGCCGAGGGTGGGAATATAATGGTCGTCGACCCTGAGTGTGGTCATGAGGATCGCCTTTTGGGCGTCGAGCGTAGCATCCGGGAACCAGCCTTCCTGCCAGTACTGGCCGCCGCCGACGGTGGGGAGGTCGGGGGTGATGGTTACATCGGTGACCCCGGCAAGGTTGAGCAGGTTATTGCGAAGATTGGCCGTACCATCCCGGCCGAGCGACCAGGTACCATGGATAACGAGTACCTGATCCCGGTTGAAGCCGACTTCCTTATTTCGAATATAGTGCACTTGGCGATAGATGACGAGGGTGCTGACGATGAGGCCAATGGAAATAAAAAACTGAAAGACCACCAGGCTTCTACGGAACCAGCTGCTCCTGAAACCTTCGGCCATCTTTCCTTTCAATACATGAATCGGCTGAAAAGAGGAAAGATAGAATGCGGGGTAGCTGCCTGCGAGACAGCCGACCACCAGCACCAGCAGGATGAGGATGGGCAGGAGCCGGCCGCTGTAGAGTACGTCGGGATGGAGCGATTTGCCGGCAAGCAGATTGAACATCGGTAGCAGCAGGGCAGCGATGACAAGTGCGAGGACAAGGGAGAAGAGGCTAAGCAGGATGGACTCGGTGAGGAACTGGAGGATGAGGTTTCCTTTTGTGGAGCCGGCGACCTTGCGGATGCCTACTTCCTTTGCACGATTTGCGGAACGTGCGGTGCTGAGGTTCATGAAATTGACGCAGGCGATCAGTAGAATGAGCACGGCGATGACGGAGAAGATGTATACGAACTGGATATTGCTGTTTACTTCGAGCTCACCAGACTTATTGGAATGGAGGTGCACGTCGGTGAGGGGGATGACGGGGCACCGGAAGTGATTTCCTGCTTTCTCGAGGTCGGCGTCCGAAGTGTGGAACATTGCCTGGAGGGCCGGGCCGATATGGTGGTTGACGACTTCGTCTACATCCTTCTGGACCTCGGCTCGCGTGATGCCGGGTTGGGCAAGGACATAGGTATAATAAGAATTACTCACCCAGTTGTTGTCGCTGGGGTCATTAAAGTTGTAGGCTTCGCGGAGGGGGCGAATGAAGCTGAAATGAAACTGGGACTGCTCCGGCATGTCCCGGATGACCCCGGTGACCTTGAGGAGCTTATTGTCATTATCTACCTCCAGCGTACGACCGATGACATCTGTGCTGTTGAAATAGCGGCGGGCGGCACTTTCATCGATCACGATGGAATGAGGGTTGTTGAGGGCGGTATTGGGGTCGCCGGCGATCATGGGCAGCGTGAAGACCTTGAAGATCGTCGAGTCGGCAAAGACGAAGTGATGTTCGAAGACGTGGTCGTTACCCTTCCTCACCAGCAGGTCGCCAGGGTTGCGGAACCTGACCATCTGCCGGATCTTCGGATAGGAAGCGACGAGCGTGGGGCCGAAAAATTTGGAAGTGGTGACAGCATCGTACTGGGTGTTATTTAAGTAGACATCCTCATCGATCCGATAGATGCGGTCGGCGTTGACATTGTAGCGGTCGTAACTGAGTTCGTCCGTGACGTACAGGACGATCAGCAGGCAGACGCTGAGGCCGGAAGCAAGGCCGATGATGTTGAGGGCGGTAAAGCCCTTACTTTTCCTGAGGCTGCGGAAGGCGATCTTGATATAGTTGCGGAACATGGGTTGGTCGGTTTATGACGGGTAAGACGGCCAAATCATTAGGACGATCCCAAAAGAGTGCCGGGTATATAAATTCCTGAAGACCATTCTTCTGTCAAGGACTGCGAGAGACCATGATGTTCGGTTTCGATACAGCGTCGTGCAGGAACGAGCATCGGCTGACTCGTCCGGAAAAAACTATACATGTGAGAGAATAAATCCTGAGAACATTATACGTAGTCGATAATTAAAGGTAATTCTTTGTTTTTAAGGCCGTATGGAAGAGGCGGTGGCTTGCTCTGTGAAGGGAGCCGCCCCGCCTCTTCCATACGTTCTGGCACTCGTTTTTCGAACATTTTTTTTGGATAGGTCTTCCATCTTTTTTTTAATTCTCCTTCTTTTTTGTGAGCCTGACAAGGTGTAAGATTGTCGCAACTACTGTGGGGTCTGATTTGGTTGTAAGCGATTATGCTCTTCAAAATGCGTGCGTAGGTGTTTTCAAAACTATCCTGGCTATTGTAAAGATTAAATTCCCCTTTGATAATGCCATTCATTCGTTCGGCGAGTGCATTTTCATAGGGATCTCCTCTTTCTGTCATAGAGATGGCGATGTGTTGGTCGTTCAATAAATCAACATACTCTTTACAGCAATACTGACAACCTCTGTCTGAATGATGGATGAGCGGGAGCTGCCCATAACTTCGATTATCATATGCCATTTGTAATGCTTCCAAACAACCCAGAGCTAACAGATCGTTTCTAAAACCGATACCCATGATCTGGCGTGAATAGGCATCCGTAACCAGGCTTAGATAGCCCCATTGATTGCCCATTCTGATATAGGTAATATCGCTGACCCAAAGTTGTTCGGGACGCGTGATGACCAGGTCACGGGTCAGGTTGACGTATTTACGCATCCAGTGCCTGGAGTCGGTCGTGAAGACTTTTCTTTTGCGTCGCCGGATTAAGAGTTTATGCTGGGGGTGTGCGGAGGCATTTGTAAAATCCGTGTTCTTTTGGAAACCTCAGTTACTGGAATATTTATCGAATTTTTCCAATTCCGATTTTATTTTATGATTCCAGATCGATTGTGCAGATTCATCAATACCATGATTGGTTTCTTCTTCATAAGATGCGTGCATCTTGTTCATTTCATCATGATTAATATCATAAAGACTATCCAGGTCCTGTTGCACCGTCACATATCTGAACTTATATTCGGAAAATGTTTTTCTTAACTTTCTCGCGAAAAGTTCAGCAATATCAAAATTCACCTGCTCATGGATCAACCAGAGACTATCATCTTCAGAAATTACAGCCCAGGACTTAGGACGAATGAAGATTCCAAATGCTGCCGTCTGAACCGCGTTTTTTTTAGCATGTCCAATATATTTTATTCCACAAATAGATATAGAGGGATAAGATGCGGTTGTATCCGGTTTTCCATGAAAATCTTTTGGTGTCAATTTGTAACCGGATGACCAATAAAGAGTATCCTGTGCGGAAACTTTTTTAAAGCTGAACATGGTCAAAATCAAGGTGACAATGGCCAGTGTGCGTTTCATCTAATAATAAGGGTTAAAGTTGCTCAAATTAAAAAGAAAAATGCACGATACAAATTGAATTGCATCGTAAAATAGTTTCCTGACTAAGTAGTTACCCTTAGTATTTGCCTATACGGTCAGCATTTTTATCAGCTTACGTCGATTCATTTTTTCATAGCAGTATCTCTTCCTTTTTTGAAGTATTTTGATGGCTGGTTGGTGAGTGAAACATCAATATATTCGTCATATATTAAAACTTTTTTTTTCGCGTTTAAATAATTTCAAGACCAGTTCTTTTTATGCGGTTCAGGCTTACCTATTCTTACCATTATCGAAGAGCGAGTATGGGAACGGTTCGCCCATCTGCCCACCAAAGCTATTCTATGAAGAAATTAACGAGTCGCTTTCCCTTTGCCATTCTCGGTGTGTCGTATTTTTTTTCCCTGCTAACACTAAGCTGTAGTAAGAACGGCAGCGTGAATGCTCGACTCACCGTCACCCCCGACATGGATACCATCGGCGCTATGGTCACCATTATTGGCGGCAATTTCGACCCGACGAATACTAGGGATACAGTTATGTTTAATTCCCCTGCTGGTTTTTATTTCTACAACTCAAACGTCAGGATTATCAGCGTTTCATCATCACAGTTAACAGTGATTGTTCCGACCAATGCGCTAACGGGACAGGTTAAGGTGAAAGTGGGCACCATGGTCTACTCAACCACTAACGATTTTACTGTGGCTCCCAATTTCTCACCTATAACAGAAGCCGCCGGGTATTCGATAAATGTCACGGGCTCGGGCTTTAGTACAGACCTTACCGGTAACCAGGTAAAGTTTAACGGTGTGAGCGCCACCGTTACAGCCGCACTGGACTGGAAGCTCACCGTGACCGTGCCACACGGCGTTACAAAAGGACCCATCAGTGTGACCACCAACGGTAAGACAGTCACAAGCCTCATCGATTTCACTCCCGCGCCCATCGCCACGGTCACGACCCTGGCGGGCAGCGGCGCGGCAGGTTCGACGGATGATATTGGTATCGCAGCCAGCTTTAACCAACCGATGGGGCTTTGTACCGACAACAAGAACAATTTATATGTGGCCGATCTTGGTAATAATAGGATCCGCATCGTGACGCCCGATGGCAAGGTTAACACCCTGGCCGGCAACGGCAACGCACCCGATGCAGATGGAACCTACCTTTCGGCATCTCTCTATGCACCTAGCAGCGTAGCTATTAACGGCGATACGAGCAGCATGTATGTAAGCGAGAGCCTGGGCAACCGCATCCGGTATCTTCATAACGGGAACGTTACTACGCTGTCAAATAACAATACCATCCCCTACACGATCTATTTTGAACCATATGGACTCAGCATCGATAATTCGGGCAATATTTTCTTCGTGAACTGGGGTTATGCCAATGTCACAGAAATCACGGCAGGGCAACAGGTCAATTTGTTGGCGGCGACATCTAGTCCCATAGCCGGCTACAGCACCAACAATATTGTGAACATGTATATTCCCACAGGGTACAGCCCTCGACAATCAGGGTAATCTTTATGTGGCCAATACCGGCTCCTTCAATATTCTGAAGATCACTACATCGGGAAACGTCAGCATATTCGCAGGGGGTGGGAGCACGGTGGGCGATGGCCCGGCCAAGTCAGTCGTACTAGACCACCCGACTTCTCTTGCATTCGACGCAAATGGCAATATGTACGTAGTTGAATCGGGAGTCAACCAAATCCGAAGAATCACACCCGATGGTTACATCACAACAGTAGCAGGCAGTCCCAACAACGGCAGTTCCCAGGATGGCATGGGCGCTTCTGCCGGTTTCAATAACCCTTTTGGAATTGCCATTGATGCTAATGGAGTGATCTATGTGAGTGAAGCCAGCGGAAATAAAATTAGAAAGTTGGTGGTGCAGTGAGTCAATGAAGTGGTTGAGCTGATATACAATGTGGGCGCTGGTTTCAGTGAAAATAAAAATGGACAAATCGACACGAAAATCGATTTATCCATCTGGGTGAACTGGATTGATGTCAAAGAAAAAAATTACTTTACATAAATTGTTCTTAAACAAATTGAGGCCCATTATGGCCAAACTAAGCTATACTGAACAAACTAAAGATTTAATTGAAGTAATAGACATTGCGATTGAATCGATTAAAAAATTTCCTCCAGAAGGATTTGAAAATAATGATTTGAATCACTTTGAAAATGTTTATTTGAATTTTAGAAATAAGGCATTAAATCCCGAGCCAGCGTATAAAAATTCTCATAGTTTCGGCTATCTAAAAAATGATGTTCTTATCTATTTCCAGGAAGGAACAGGAGATGCTATTGATTACTTCTGGAAACAAATAAAAGATCGAAAACTCGGATATGAGAGGAAAAATAATGTATCAAAAATTCTGAAAAGAAGAAAAATAAAAAATAAAATCGAATATGACTTTGTAATGGATGTAATAGTTCCTTATCAGCAGGAAGGCTTAATAAATGAGTTTGATGTTAATCAACTAAACCAGATGGTTCTGGAGTTTGAAACAAAATTAGAAAAGCAGCGGACCTAATTTAACCTCTTAATAGCTAACCCATCCGCTACGCGGATAACGCTTGTACGTGGCGATTCAGTAGAGATAGTTATGAGATAGGTATGGGCATCTCTCCATTTGCCTTCTGTTTAAAAGTTGATGATAAAAGCAATGCCAAAGATGTCCGGTTTTGATTTTACGATCATTTTCATATAAGAAAACTTCAGTTCGAAATTTTTTATCCGGTATCGGCTGAAGGAATATCGAATGCCTGCGTTGATAACCGGACCAAAACCATTCACTTCTTGCAAGGGAACGTCAGGATTTTCAGATACGGAATAATGATTGTAATGATAAGCGGCACCACCACCGGCAAAGTATTCAAAGCGACTTCCTTCCTGTTCCAATGATCCAAATGGATGATTGTAGTTGAAAATCAGCGGGAGATCCAGCATAATGCCAGCGTGAGGGTTACGACTAAGAGAATCACCTGTTCCTGAGAACCCCACGGTGATGGGTGTACCCAGAGACAGATAACTGTTTTCCTTTTGGGCAAATAGATACCGGAGAGAAGCGACAAATCCGAAAGAATAAACGACCGGATAACCGGATACGGGCTGGAGGGTATTATTAATGCCAGTGCCTATCCGGATGGTATGATTCTTTGAGCCCCGATAATAAAGGGTATCAAAATACGCCAGATTGTATTTTTTATCCCAGAAATAATGCGTTTTAAATAAAGGGCTCTTCTTGCCCATGTAGGCTGAAGGAATCTGTTCCCTTAAACAAATTCCCGGCTTCGTCTACTTGGTAAAACTTATGATTATAGTAAACTAATTTGTTAGGGAAAGGACAGCCGGTTTCTGAAATAACTAAACTATCCCGGGCATGCAAATAAAAACTGTCTCGTATTCTTGTCCATTTGCCGGTAGTCTGGCAGCTTTTGCCAGCAAACTCCCATGAGTAAATAAAAGATGAATCGGAATTCAATTTCAGAAAGGAGGAAAAATAATCGGCCCAGGTTCCGAAGAAATGTACTTTGCCTGCCCTGATCAGGTGCTCCTGATTTTCGTAATAAGAATCGTTATTTCGCTGGGCCTGCGAATGTTCTAAGGATAAAATTATAAAAAGCAGTAGGGTTAGTAATGGCTTCACGTTAGTGTTTTGGTTATCGGCAATGGAAAAATCAGCAATTGACTCCTGCATTGAATGTAAAAAATATGAAAGTGATAAATAGGAGTAGCTTATTTTTTAGGAAACATTTGGGTAATTAAAAGATGGATGTCGAAAAACTACGCGATTTTTATGAAGTGACTAATAGTTTACCCTTAGTTTAGAACTTTACTATCACAAGCGATTTTTAAAAAAACCCCATCCGCCAGAGGCGGACAGGGTCGCAACATTTCGCCAAGCGGCGGTTAGTTACCTATTGTTGTGATCTGACTCACACCACTCAGCACCGTTCCGGCAACCGCGAGATAACCTGCTATCGTAATTAAGATAGGAGGCAGGGCAACGGGAGAGGCAATGATGGCAGCGCTAATCGCCGCCAGGGCCAACCCGATATTTCTCAGCTTTTGAAAGAACGTGGGCGTGGGGGAGACTTAGCCCTTTCAAGTAGATTCATAAGGTTATCTGATTTAATTATTAAGAATACTTGTTCGTGCCGGTCGAGTGCACCGCCGACCAGGCCCATCAGGGTTTTCAGCGCCTTCCTGGAACGGATTCCCTTTCCGGCACCGGTTATTAAACATACGGGAGCAATACAGCCTTTCAGTTCCTGCAACGCCTCATTGGCCGGATGAATGAGTATATATTTCCGCTGCGGTACATTCAACACCAGCAAATGCCGGTCAAACTTCGGGCTCCATCTTTTTACCAGTTCATATCTTCCTTCGGGTATGCAGGAAACCCCTGCCTGGTTTTCCTTCCATGGGAGTTCGATGCTGTACATCATCAAACGGCCCTTGTAAAGGATCTTTCCATTGGTTCCATCCGGGTAATATGTTCTGATAAGCTCCAGTTCCATAATTCAAATTTTAAAAAGCCCCCATCCCTATCACCAGGACAGGGGCTGGTTTTCGGACTTACGGGTCCGGGTTCAATTACACATTCTCACTTTCAGCCTTAAGCTTTACCCACTTTCGCTAAAGCTTCAGTGGGCGATGTGCGTTAGGCGTTAGGAGTTAAGCGTAATTGTTTTCACAGGAGGATCTTTACTAATTCTATTATCCTGCGACCAACATCACAAATATGCACTCAGATTTCAGGGCATTTCCCAGTGAGATACCAACTTGGGAAAGATTTATTTCAACTTTTTTTTAGACGGTGGAGATGTTTCTTCGGGTTTTTTACCAGTTAAAACCGGTATTAACTCGAGTTTCAGACTGCAGGTTCTTCGGAAGTTCTTCGGGAATCCTTCCTGAAATCTGGCCAAATCCCCGAAGAACTCCCAAAGAAACTCCCGAGGAAATACCAGAGAAATCCCGAACAAAGAATCAGTCATGGGCGAAAAATCGCTGAAGAAATATTAAAAAATATTTTTCCCAAGTTGGTATCTCACTGGGAAATGCGCTTTTCAATTGACTGCATATTTGTGGTCAGCCCGAGTCACGGACATCGGTAGAAAGAGAGATACCCCGGGAAATCTCTTTATTCTTTCGATGGCGCAACGCCTGGCTCATGGCTGATACAGAAAACCATTTATAAACAATAAAAATCCAACCCAATGGGTACAATTGAAAAAGGATTCCTCGGTGGTTTTTCCGGCAAAGTCGGAACCGCTGTAGGTAGTTCCTGGAAAAACCTCGACGTGTTACGCAGCAGACCACCACGTAAAAGAAAAGGTCCTGCGTCTGAATTGCAATTGGAGCGACAGGCAAAATTTACCGTCATGGCAAATTTTCTTCATCCGCTGACCGATTTGCTGAATCAGACCTATAAAAAATCCGCATCAGGAGAGATGTCGGGTTATAATAAGGCGCTTTCTGTCAACAACCAGGCCCTCACGGGCGTGAGTCCGGATTTTACGGTTGACTATGGTAAAGTTCTGTTGGGCAGGGGGACACTCCTGGACCTGACTTCACCCACGGTCGCTTCAACAACGGCCGGCAAACTGGTGTTTACCTGGACCGATAATAGTGCGAGTGACAGCAAAGCACTGATTTCGGATATGGTCTATGTAGCGGCCCACAACCCGGAGACGGGTCGCTGGGTCTTCTTTGAAAAAGCTGCACCAAGAAGTGCAGGTACCTACACACTGGATGTTCCAACCTTCAGTGGAAAGCCGGTACAGACTTATGTCGGACTGATGTCAGCCGACCGTAAAAAAGTTGCCAATAGCCAGTATACTGGCCTGGTTAACGTTTTATAGGGAGTATGACGTTGGTAACGAGAAGTTCGATAGGGCTGCCACAGGGCGGCCCTTTTTAATTGAGGTTTTCGTTTTCTAAGTGCTCGATTCTTTTCTCCAGTTTGCCAGCGAGCAGATTAAGATAAGTGGTATTCCCGTTTTTACGTCTTAGTATATCCTGAAATTGCCTTGGGGTGTTAAGCAGGTCTCACTCCAAATGTCTTCTCAAAAAATCCAAAAATATCTGTGAGGCTCGCTTGCCCATTATTGAAAGAACCCTGTTCTTTTAACGCATATCCCAGCTCTACCAGGTAAAACGTCTTGTCTGTCCATTTTAGCTCTGAGCCGCTGGTCTTTTTTCCACCATCCGATTCACTTTTTCCCGAAATGTATTGATGCATTTCAAGTTCCAGACTGGAATAGGCCAGGAGCCGGCCTTTTATTTCACAGTATAAGGCCGGAGAAGAACATCCAGGTCAATGATGAAACGGAGGGGATAGACCTTTTCCTGGTTTAACGGGCTGTCGCGCAGTAAATAGATTTTATCCAGGTGATCTCTCCATCCCGGCAGTATTCATAATAAATCCTTTTCCCGATTACGTAGTTTTCCGCCTGTGAAAAGATCCTGTCCATGAAAAGATACCAGCATTCCAGCTAACCCTTCGTACGCATGCGGTCACATTCGATCTTATCAGTATAATAGATATACAGAGAAAAAGTTCCGGTAAGACAGATTTGAAGAAATTCACTTCTTCGTCTTCTGATGAGAATTGATAAGTTAATAATTCTTGTTTAGTCAGTTCAATACCCTGGCGATCATTGCCAGTCGTTGAACCTCAGGAACCAGAGATCGTAACTGTTATCCCATTCCTCAAGTTTCTGTAAAAGTTCTTCGCGTAATGATTTAGTAAAATATTTCATAAAAGACGTTTCAAGGTTAAAAAACTGTATTTCAAAAATGGTTTCACTTGGTGAATTTCTGGATTTCACCTGTATAAAAAACATTTTTATTTTGAGCTAAAAACTGTTGTTTTCACCTTCTGAAACTTTAGCATTTATTTTTAAAACCTTTTCTTGAAATCTACCTTTTCAAACGATAGCACTTATTTTTTTGGATACTGTCTTTTTAGGGGCTCTTAGGTTAGCTGTTTTTTTTTCCCGTTTTAACGCAGGTAATAAAACGGTAATTATTGTGCTTTTTACCCGATATGCAACCTATCTTCTCACAAATAGCGTTTCCGAATTTAACGAAAGAAAGCGTTCTGAGTTAGTAAGTTTTTTGAGTCTTATTATCCTTTTATTTTAACCCATTCATGCTGCAGACCTAAAGTTCACCTTACTCTGATATCTGATGTCGTATATTATAGTAAAAATTCGAGTCATCTGGGGAGTTTCAAAACTCTTAGGAATAATGAAAACTTTATCGAGAATGTTTTAAAGCACGACCTGTCTCGATAATCAGCGAAAAAAGGAGACACGGGAACGCCTGGATGAGAACCTGGCACTTCATTTACAGAATCTCTACTATTATAATGAAGCAGCGGCCATTACCTATATCTCTTTTCAAAGTATAGTTTACCTGTCCATTGAAAAACTACCGCAGCGTTCCAAATGCATTTTCCTCCTTTATTCTGCGTTGTTTGAAAAACAGAGAGATCGCCCTGTTAATGCGTATACAGTAGAAAACTGTTGAAAATCACAAAAATTTTGTCCTTAGAAAGCTGAGACTGTAAATGGAACGCCAGAGTATTCATAATCTTGAGGCCCTGCTGAAATATATATCACTGTTCTGGTATCTGAGTCAGTTCTGAAAATAAAGAATATACCATGGAAGTCTAAAACCATATTGGAAAATTATTGAGTCGCAGTATCCAGCATGAACTCTCCCCGAAAGAGACAGAGTAGCTATTGCAGTGGCGCCAGTTATCTCCAGATAATGAAAAATTGTACCAGTAAACCCTATATCCAGAAAAGGTCAGAGAGAAATGAAAGCTTATTATGCTACCCTTTACCGTGTATTTGAAAAGTACAGCGTCAGTATTCAGTACTCAAAGATAGAAACTTTCAAATGCAGATCATGAAAGGAGAGATGTCGTTTTGATCAGTAAGCATTCCTTTACCTATGCTACCATTACCTGTGCCGCTGCGATATTTTTACTGGTTCTTGTGCCCGCTGGTATTTCTTTTTTAATAAAAGCAATAAGATTAAGCCCTGAGGTTTCAGTGCCGTCATGTTATCACCTGATGTGTTACTACTGCCTTTAACTATTTTACGCGTTGTTTCCAGGTAGGAAGTAATGTCTGATGATCAGTCATAATGAAAAAAGGGGAACTGATATACCATGCAACGATGATACCCAGTCTTCTTACTACAAGATGTATAATCTGAATATACCGAGGAGGCGGGGGTGTGCCATTCAGTTTCCGGACAGTACCGTAATCTAGCTCAACTCCGATAGCAAAATTAAATACCCAGCTCATTTCGCAAAAGATACCGTGTGTGTAAGCATAGTAGGGAGGCATTTGTTAAAATCAGCGTTCCAATACGGTGTTGCTGATCTCTGTCCATGCAGCCTTGTTGCAAACCCTTTGTAGCCTTATTAATATTCAGTCTTATCCTTATTATTCTTTGTCTACCACCTCTGTATTGTAATATCAGCCATCTTCCTAATACAAGTAAAGATTTGTCTTCCTTTCAGTATATTACTCTAAGTCTCTGAGAGCAGCTACAAGTGTGAGAGTATATACTGAGCCTTATTCCAAAACTATATCTATACTCCTCCGCATGGAGCAATCACAGAACCACGTTCCATAACAACCTCTACCACTTATCTGCGTTCTGTTTCCAGATAGTACTATACCGATGTCCGTTATATGTTACCCGTTCCCACCTCAAATACAATCTCTATCTTCCCCTTGACTCCTAGATTTCAGATGTTCTCTATCAACTGAAGAAACAGAGGTTCATATTATGTTGATAGCAGATGTTGGTAGTGTTGTTTAAAAGCCAGACAAATGTATTTACAAGCAATCCCATACAATCTACGAGATTGTTTCGTTTTTCAATAAGCCACTTAAACTAGAATAGTTTCTGTATACTTTTTGAGCCCAATTGTTTGTTATAGTCTTACGAATATTTTTTAAATGATATTCAAAAGGAATAACTATAAGCGATTAATTTCATTATTAATTCTTTCTATTATCTCGTTCAGTAATCTTTCCATAAAGTACTTGAACTTGATTTCGCTGTTTATTCTCAAATAAATTTAAATAATTGAAAAAATCTCTTATGAAATCATTCCTTATTTGAAAATTTCTATTGCCTTCTTTTTAGACGTTGGGTTAGCTAACGAATCTTATTCAGTTGAATTATCAATGAAGTTCTTGAAAAATTAAATCATAGTCGCTGAAACGATAAATAAGTTCATTTAGATAATAGTGACCTTTCTCTGTAATGTACATATTGTATTCTACCTTTAGTTCTTGCCAATTAATGTCTTATATATTTTCTTCCTTATCAATCAATGATATCTTAATCAGACTAAATTAGGCGAATGATACTGTTTTAAATTTGTACACTAAATTCGTAAGCTTTTCAATTATATAAGTGTTGCCAATAAAATTTTGATAGACATGTGTATTTTGAATAAACTCATTGAAGTCTTAAGGATATATATTTTTAGAAAATAATCAACAGTATCAAGTGATGGAACAAACAGTTTATATACGATACTCATCTGCGAAATATGATAGTGTCTAGTTTGGAGTGCTATCGATTTTATAAATTCATGTATTGGAATTATTTGAGATGACTGATGTAAAGTTCTTTGTTTTTGCCGTTCAATATATTCTGATATTTTAGTATGTCCAGAATTAAGAAAAACTTTGAAAACTCTTAAACCCTCCCTTATATTAATATATGTTGTAAAATTCTATAAAATCAATTAAAGCAGAATTCTCAAGGAAAAAAGAATTTTTAAGTCCTACTAGAAAGTCTTTAATATACTCCTCAGTTAACTCTATCTATTTGCCTTCAGTAGTTATTATAGTGATTTTATTATTTGCATCACTTCTCTTTTGAATTGCAAAATCAATTCTTTTCTCAAATATCATAATATAACGAGTAGCAGTTACATGATATATGTTGCTTTCTTATGCATCAAAGAGTATCTAATTTTGCCAACTTCTATAGTAGCCTTCTCTTAGTGAGATAACTGTCCCTCATAATGACTATCTTGATAATGAGTGTAAAAAATAAAGATCTTTTCTTATAGCGTCATGCATTGATCAGCATTATCAAGTATTCCATAACACGTATCTTCTATTCCCGAATTAAAAATTTAGATAAAAATTCAAAATGAGTTAAATTATCTTTTAATTGAAACTTCTAAAGGAGAAGAAGTTTTGGTTGTATGTTTTTTCATCTTTTTCTTTATCGTACTTCCAAATGCTTTCATCATTTCTCTTTATTTCTCTAAAGATCCTTTTTAGAGTTTTTAGGGAGTGAAGTTCCAGGATTTCATATTTCGAATAAATCGTTTCTAATATTTCCTTTGCAATTATTTCTGGATTTAACGATAATTCAGATTGATAAAACTTTCTAAAATCAATATAGACAATATAATTATTTTCAAGTTCTTTGTTTTCAATTTTATACTTAAATAAATGATTAATGAAAGTTGATTTTCCTGCACCTTTATATCCTATAATTATTATTGGTTTTAGAGGAAAGCTATTGCTGTTTGAAATGACTTTGTCATCAATTTCTGCCAATATTTGATTCCCTAGATTTGTGGTGTTTACGTTATAATTACATTTTCCATTTCTGTAGCGTAGTCTCCAAAAGTTGTTCAATTTCTCTTTTGTTTTTGTCTCATCGTTTTCAACTGAAACAAAATTTTATAAAATCCTGATCATCTTCACTCTCTTCTGAAAACATTTCACCAAAAACAGTATCAATTAATATAGTTAGTAATGCGCTAAGTGAATTTGAAATAAATTCTTTTTTCTTTATCTCAGGTAATGTCTAAGTACATTTGTTTTAATCTAATGCCTTGTAAGAGCAATTAAATTGTAGTCCACCGTTGCTTATTATACTTAATTTAGTAAAGATTTAAATCATATGGAACGACTTTTAATTTTTAGGGTATACTACCAGTAAACATAAGGCATCTTTCCATAATTCACAACGGGAATTAAAAAGCTTAAAAAATAGTAAATCTGACAACACGTTTGTTATAATACCATAAGGAATTCCTTCATCTGTTCCATAGTTTCTTATTTGATTTATTACTTCTTAGTTGTCTTTGATTAAAACTTTAATTGATGCTTTTTGATTTAATTTATAAGTTTAAATTCAATAAATTGTTTTTTAGCTTCTACTTGAAAAAGAATTCCATTACAGAGAGTTTATAGTCAAAATAGCCTCTATCAACTTGTCCCTCTCTTCTGATATCTTTTTCATCCCATTTAAAACCATTTATTGAAATTGTATCATCATTTGGTTATATAACGAGATTCTGGGGAGCTTTCAAATTAGGAACGATTTTAAGTGAATTTATAGAGTTTTCAAAGCCAGACAATGATATGTAAGCTCCCCTTATTTCCGGGCCATTCGCAGATTAGAGTTTTCCAGTTTTTAGTAATTCTAGGGAAACGGATTTTTTATACTCAACCGGCGGTACAAAGCCGAGCGATTCATGGGGTCTTGAACAGTTGTAATCCTCCTGCCATTCTTTGGCCATTTGTCTTACTTCCTGCAAACTGTAAAACAGATAGGCATCCAACAACTCCTTTCTAAGCGATCCATTGTTTCTTTCAATAAAAGCATTTTGAACAGGTTTTCCAGGTTGGATAAATTGTAGGTTGATTTGTTTTTCTTCACACCAGAGCTGAAGTTTGTCGCTGATAAATTCAGGGCCATTGTCCACGCGGATTGTGTTGGGTTTACCTCTGGTTTCTAAAAGCCGATCCAGGACTCTGATCACACGTAGGGTCGGCAAGGAAGTATCCACTTCAATCGATAACGATTCCCGGTTGTAATCGTCGATAATGTTTAAAAGCCTGAACCTTCTTCCATCCACCAGGCTGTCACACATAAAATCCATACTCCATCCTTGATTTACTTCTTCTGGCAACATCAGCGGTTGTTTGATTCGTTGAGGTATTCTCCTTTTCACTTTTCTGCGCACATTCAACCTCAGCATAGTATACACCCGATATAAGCGTTTGTGGTTGCATACAACACCTTTCGTTTCAGCCGGTAATAGCATTTCCAAAAACCAATGGTTGGATGCCTGACTACCAGTTCCTGAAATGCTTCTATCAAAGAACTGTCGTCCTTAGGCTTCCTGTCATACAGCATTACCGAACGCGGTAACGATACGATCCTGCAGGCCTGACGAACACTCAACTACTTCTCTGTAACCATAATGGTCACCGCCTCCCGTTTGTCGTCAGGCCGCCGAATTTTTTTTCGATTACGTGTTTGATTGCGTCATTTTCCAAAGTGAGGTTGGCCACAATGCGCTTCAAGCCTGGCATTTTCCTCTTCCAATTCTTTCATCTTCCTTACGTCACTGACTTCCATCCCGCCATATTTTGCCTTCCAATTGTAAAAGGTGGCATCGCTAATTCCGTGTTCCCTCGCAATGTCTTTGACAGATTTACCAGCTTCCTGCTGGTGCAGAATGGAGACGATTTTTGTCTCCAGGAATCGTTTCTTTTTCATAATTGGCCATTTAAGTTAGAGATTTTTCTCTAATCCTCTATGGCAGACTTTCGGGGGAGCTTACAATTCATCAATATTTTTCATAAAATATATATAATTGTCATTTTATTTAAATAAATCTTTGTTTTACCCAGATAGTTTA
This sequence comes from uncultured Bacteroidota bacterium, assembly GCA_963766585.1. Lineage (GTDB taxonomy): Bacteria > Bacteroidota > Bacteroidia > Chitinophagales > Chitinophagaceae > Puia. The sequence goes on along the minus strand of CAVYAV010000003.1, from coordinate 679,945 downwards.
CAGGTAAAACTTGTTTAAATTAGTTTCAAGATTCAAAAAGAAACGATTTATAGAACAATAAATTTAATTTGAGCTTTCTAATTTTTTGAAAAAGTTGAAGAAGTTTTTTCCAGATTTGTTACTTCTATTAAATAGCCAGATTTCCATTTTGCCAATAGTATTAGCTTGGCTCTTCAAGGTGGAATAAATTCCTAGAAGCATAACGATTCAAAATCGATGTTTTCAAATCTCCCTTCAATGTATTATCTTCAACAAATATTAATCAAACAGCAAAACTTACAAACCATTTATTATGCAACTTTAATATCAAACTCCTTAATACATCAAATAATTATAACAATTAACACTACCATTTCTAAACCAATATTATTTACTTTTTCTTTATTAAACTCCTTCACCTAGCGTACAAACCGAGGTAAATTTCGATTGAATTCAGGTACTACCGAAATTAAAAAGCCTGTACAAACTTTGCGGTTTGAAATATGGAGATAGACTCCCTTATATAATTTGGATAGAGAGATGACGCAATATCAATCCATTCTGCATTAAAAAGCCGCTGTTTTTTGATAATATTTTTTTAATTCTAAGATTTATTATCTCAGCTTCGCCAAGCTGCTTTTTCTTTTTCCACTCAGCAAATAAATTTAATCTATGCTAAATAAAAAAAATCCATTCAACTTTTGAAAGCTTTTTTAAATTTTAACCAATTCACCTCCCTTTCTCCTCATCCAAATACTCCTCATCTACCCAACCCTCCTCTTTTCATTTGTCCGCTCCGGCAAACAAGTCGCCTCGCTTCCAAATAAAAAAGCCGCCCAACTTCGTTGGCGGCTTACTTAAAGGCTTTGTGAACCGGATTGGACACTTTTCAAACCATTTTCTGGTGGATTTGAGATGGATCGCTGAATTAAGCGCCTGATTTTGTTATTTTCATGCGGAGCCGCCAGGCAGCCTCTTCTTCAAAAGGCGCTCGATTGATGAAAGCAAGGTCTTCAGCCATGGCTGCTCCCACCGCACATAACGCTCCTTGATGGGCGAAGCAGTGTGTATACAGTCCTTCACTAAAGTCACTCTCTTCGCCGTTTGCTATCTTCGATAAAGCCTGTCAGGTCGAATGCTGGACGGATTTCCCAACTATTGCCGCCATGCCCCAGCCGGAGAGACGGATGCTTGGACAGCAGGCGGATGGCATGATTCAGATCGGTAGCTTCAAGTATCATGATCCCGCCGATTTGCTCTTTGGATTCGGCGAAAGGGCCGTCGGTCACAGAAACCTTGCCGCTGCGCCATTTCAATGTGGCAGCATTTCGGGCTTCCTGCAGGCCCTCTCCGCCTGCATAGTGACCATTCTGCCGAAGCTCATCATCGTAGCCAAAACACTCGTCCATAAAGGTTTGCCGTTCGCTTTCGGAAAGTGTTTCCCAAACTTCTTCATTCATGTATCCAAGACAAATGTATTTCATAATGATTTTTTATTGTGTTGAAGAATGACATGTGTGACCTTCTCCGATGCCTCGAATCGAACACATTCGTAACCCAATTTACGCAAGTCAACGTTATCGAATAGTCTTTCACCACCACCTAATATCGTCGGTGTGATGGCAATATGTAGCTCATCGATCAGCCCTTCGCGGAGGTACTGTTGTATGATGCTCGCCCCGCCTCCAATTCGGATATCCTTTCCATTGGCAGCTTCCCGGGCCTTGGCAAGCGCATCATGAATGCCCTCGGTAATAAAGTAAAAAGTCGTTCCCCCCTCCATCTCCAAAGGAGGTCTTGCGTAATGTGTTAGCACATAAACCGGAACGTGATAAGGCGGATTGTTTCCCCACCAACCCTTCCAGTTCATATCTGGCCATGGGCCCCGAACCGGCCCGAACATGTTCCTGCCAATAATCCAGGCACCGAGATTTTCTGATCCACGCTTCAGAAAATCGTTATCGATCCCTTCTGTGCCGCCTTCCTGTCCGATAATCTGACTCCACCAGCGGGTGGAAAATACCCATTCATGAACGGCTTTACCATCTATGCCCATCGGATTGTCAAGGCTTTGATCCGCGGCCGCCCCATAGCCGTCAAATGAAATCGAGAAACTGGCAACCCGGACTTTCGTCTTTTTTTCAGTCATGATCCATAATTCTTTTTTGTGGTGTAATGTTTGTTTTCATTAGGTAGTCGAATGGCCCATGACAAAATCGACAAACAGTTTGAAATTGTTTTGCACCTTCAGGAATTACGATCCCAATTCGCTAAGCTTTCGTTGGATAAACCGCCGTTCCGGGTCTTGTTGTGCCAGAGCGAAGGCACGTTCCCATGATGCCCTTGCCTGGTTTGTACGACCCAATTTCCGGCAAAGTTCCGCCCGCGCGGAGTGCGCCAAATGATAGTCGTCTAAGTCCCCACGCTCCAGGATCGCATCTATCTGCTGCAAGCCAGCTTCAGGCCCCTTGTGCATGGCAATGGCGATGGCACGGTTTAATTCAATAATTGGAGAGGGATTTATGCGCAGCAATCGGCTATATAGCCTGGTAATCTGGGCCCAGTCCGTAGCTTCGGGACGTGCGGCCTCGGCGTGTAGGGCCGCGATGGCTGACTGTAGCGTGTAGGGTCCTGGCGGTTTGGATGAAAATGCCCGTTCTACCAGCGTCAATCCCTCCTCAATCATATCGCGATCCCAAAGCGATCGATCCTGATCTTCCAAAAGAATAATATTTCCTTTTGATGAAGTGCGGGCCGGTCGGCGGGATTCGTGCAGCAGCATGAGGCCAAGCAATCCTGTAACCTCAGAATCAGGTAGCAAAACGTGCAGCAGACGCCCAAGCCGGATAGCTTCGCTTGAAAGGTCAACACGGGTTAACGATTCGCCAGATGAAGCATAATAGCCCTCGTTGAATACCAGGTAGATCACCTGGAGTACAGCCCCGAGCCGGTCTGGCAATTCATGTTCCATCGGCACTTCAAACGGTATTTTTGCCTCACGAATTTTGGCCTTGGCGCGGACTATTCGTTGGGCCATAGTAGAGGGTGTAACAAGAAATGCGCTTGCGATCGCTTCGGTGGTCAGATCGCAAACCTCACGCATGGTCATGGCCGTACGTGCATCAAGCGACAACGCAGGGTGACAGCAGGTGAAGATCAGCCGGAGCATATCGTCTTCTATCGCTTTGTCAATTAGCCTGGAAGCATCGGGGGGCGCAGCTTCCATTTGCCAGATCTGCTGTTCCTCCAACGAGTCGAATTTTGATTCGCGCCGGATGCGATCGATTGCTTTAAACCGGCCGGCGGAAACAAGCCACGCTAGCGGATTCGAAGGAATGCCTTTTTCACCCCATTGTTCAAGTGCGGCCTTAAAAGCATCGTGCATAGCGTCTTCGGCAAGATCAAAGTCTCGAAGCAAACGTATCAGGGTGGCAAACACCGAGCGCGACCTGGTACGATAAATCTCGCCTACAAGTTGAGGAATATGTTCCGGAGTATTGGGCATGGTCGATTGTTCGACTCTTATAAAGGTAATTAATATACGCCTATTCAATCAATTGCATTCCAGGCATGTCAGCGCGAACACCTGGTCGCAGACGGTCAGCCTCTCCGGCAAGGATATGCTGTTGACCCTTGTTGTGATAAGCTCCCAGGAAACCTTCCCTCCTTCGTCGGGACTGGTTTTTTGCATTCATCCGCTTTGGTGAGCAAGCTCACCTCGCTCCTGAACGCAAAAAACCCTTCGCTATCGCGAAGGGTTTTTGTGAACCGGATTGGACAAATCTCGAACCATTTCATTCAGATACCGATTCCAAATGGATTCTTGAAGGTCCTAAAATTTATTATCCCGCGGATTCTGCCCGGGTTCTCATTGCGGTAGAATATGTTACTGCTAAAAAGGGGGGTCGGCAGTTTGCAGATCTGCTGATTGATCAGGCAGGCAACAAAATCTGGGATAAATATTTTGAAATTCCCGTGCTGGGAGATCTTCCCAACTTTTTCGGTGGGAACAAGTATACATTCAGGCAGGCTGTTTCGAACGTGGGAGATGCTTATATCGCTTATCAAAAGGAAAATGGGGAAGATGGGAGACTACTTGAAAGCCAGAAATAGCTATGATACTGACTCGCATTGTTGGTTTTCTTCTTCCTACTAATCAGTGAATGAAAAATTGAATATAAATAGCGGATAAAGATGACGCCTTCTTTTTTCTTTCAATTGAAGTTCAGAAATTTAGTATCTTATAATATTCAAGCAAATGAACATGGAATACAGGGATACTCTTTCGGCCTTTAAACAAGATAATAGTGTCTATATTTTTAGTTCGCGTAATTATTCCTGGACTTTTGTTGATTCGCTGTCGATACGATAGGATCTATCACTAGTGTAGAAGCCGCCCCCGGTGATCATAAAGTTGTGGATGAAATGGACAACGAAATAAAACTTATGTTCGAAATCCGGCTATTATTGCCCACCCATTTCAATCGCTTCTACCCGCACCTGATAAACTCTCGTTAACTGCTGGGTATGCTGGATTAGGAATTTAAGTTGCTCATGGGAATAGGTGGAGAAGAGAGTAAGCACGTCCAAAGCCAGCGCATCATAGTAGGGCTTTGCCTTGTTAATTTTTTTTGGTTGAATCGACACGATCACTTTTCTGCGGTCTTTTGCATCCGGGCTGCGCTTTACAAATCCTGCTTTCTCCAGCCGGTCGATCAGGTTTGTGATCGCCCCGGTAGTTAGCCGGGTGGCTTTGGCAAGCTCGCCTGCTGTGGAAGGTCCCATCTCTTTCAGAAAATCTATGCATTCCGCTTCAGTAGCCTGCAATCCGATATTGCCGGCAATCGCCGTTTGCAGTAACAGGGTAAATCGCGTAAGTTTTCTTAGCGAATCCATCAATTCATATACGGCAAGATCCGGCGGACCAGCAGGGGTTGTTTTCATATCAATGCTTTAGGCGCCCAATAGTTTTTGTTTTTTCAGGGAAGATCCCAAAAGGATCAGCAGTATTACGGCTGCAATATTCGTGATGATTTTAAAATTTAAGTCTGCACCGGTGGTTCCAATAAATCCGGCAAAACTAATGACCATTGATCCCAGTACCGTGCCGAAAATCAAGGCGTATGTATTAATCGCATTCCATCCGGAATAACGGGTCCAACGGGGTACAAGGTACAAAGCCACAACTATTAAAAGAGCGCCGAAGGCCACAGCAACAGCCGACGGAAAGGAAGGATTGATTCCGAAACCCAGGAGAACTAGTGCGTATAAAACTACGGCCCAGATAAAACCAGTTATGGCAATAGCCAGTACTGGCCAGGGTTTAGAACTCTTTGCTGCAGACATGTTATTTTTTCTGCGAAGGGCCACATATATTAATCCGATAATAATGACGAGTGCCAGAATGGTAATAAGCAGGGGAGGGTTATACACCGGAAGTTTAAATACTTTGGGCCGTGCAATTCTCGTCCAGGAAACCAAGCCATCAGGCTGCCAATCAGAAATAGCGGGATAAGCACGAGAAATCCGGGCTTGGTTATCCAAAGCCTTTCTTTTCTTTCCGGAAATATCAACTCGACCAGATATATGGGAAGAAAAACAACAAATATCGATTCATAAATCAGTGCCCAGAGTAAATACACATAGTTTATGCCGAAGGCACGTGCATAGGTAATATCCTTTAACCGGATCACCATCGGTGCTACGGAAGTCTGCTGAATGATAAATTCCTCAGCCATCGCCAGCGCAATAGCCATGGATAGCATACCCGGCCAGCCAAGATTCCAACGGCGCACCGCATACCGTATCAGGAGCGCACCGCCACCCCACACGAGCATTTCAATCGGCAGCACAAATATCGAACTGAACCTTGTTGCACCGGGCAACACCTCAGTGAGCAGGGGTGCCATAATCATCAGCGTAATCGCCGGCGCAAAATCGTTTGTTTTTTTTATAGATTGAATCATACAGATGCTTTTAGAGATGTAATCCGGTATAAAGATAAGATAATTATCTTAATAATCAAGATACTTAATTGTTAAGATATATAACTGGAGATTCCGGCATCGTTGATTAATTCGGTCCGGTTTGAATTTACCATTATACTTCCTGAATATCAATTCTTAAGAGTGAACCAGTTCTTCGGAATTGGGTGGTCAAGGTGATCGGAGACTCTGTTATGGATTGAAGGGATTTCGCGCTGATAGCTGGTGGTATCGGCTTTACACACTATTTCCTGTATGCCGGAATCCAGGAAAAATCCCTCTGATACGTAAACCATATTCCCTGCTCCCAGGGCAAAAGAGCTTTAATTGACGGGCCCTTCCAAACTACCACTCATCTGAAATTCTCCTTTATTCAACGGGATGCTTGAAAAGTTGACCGACGAAGGATAGTCACCTGCATTTCCGGCAGGAAGGAAACGGATAGATCCGCTGTCTATGTTTATCGTGCCCGACAACGTAAATAGATGGGTTTGTTGTGCTACGGCAGTTTGAAGACAGACGCACAGGCAAAGAAGTAAAATTTTATTCATATGCAGTAGGTTAAAAAGGTGGCTTCTGCATTGAATGTAAAAAATAAGAAAGCGATAAATAGGAGTAGTTTAATTTTTAGGAAACATTTGGGTAATTAAAACATGGACCTCGAAGAACTGTGCCTTTTCCATGAAGTGACTAATGGTTTACCCTTCGTTTAGAATTTTACCATAACAATCGATTTAAAAAAAACCCCATCCGCCAAAGGCGGACAGGGTCTGCAACATTTCGCCTTCCGGCGTTTAGTTGCCTGTTGTTGTTGTGATCTGACTCACACCACTCAGCACCGTTCCGGCAACCGCGAGATAACCTGCTATCGTTATAAGGATAGCAGGCAACGCAACGGGAGAGGCGATGATGGCAGCGCTAATCGCCGCCAGGGCCAACCCGATGTTTCTCAGCTTTTGAAAGAACGTGGGCGTGGGTGACACAGCCCTTTCAAGTAGATTCATAAGGATCTGATTTTATGATTAAGAATACCTGATCGTGCCGGTCAGGGCACCGTATACCAGGCTGGTCAGGGTTTTCAGCGCCATCCTGGAACGGATCCCTTTCCCGCACCGGTTATAAAGACAAACGGGAGCAATACAGCCTTTCAGTTCCTGCAACGCGTCATTGGCCGGATGAATGAGAATATATTTCCCGCTGCGGCACATTCATCACCTGCAAATGCCGGTCAAACTTCGGGCTCCATCTTTTTACCAGTTCATATCTTCCTTCAGGTATGCAGGAAACCCCTGCGTGGTTGTCCTTCCAGGGGAGTTCAATGCTGTACATCATCAAACGGCCCTTGTAAAGGATCTTTCCGTTGGTTCCCTCCGGGTAGTATGTTCTGATAAGCTCCAGTTCCATAATTCTCTTTTTAAAAAGCCCCCGTCCCTAGTCCTGGACAGGGGCTGGTTTTCCGGACTTACGGGTCCGGGTTCAATTACACATTATCACATTCGGCCTTAAGCGTTAGGCGTTAAGCGTTAGGCGTTCTGCGTTCCGCGTAATTGTTTTTCACAGGACGACATTTTATTAAATCCAATATCCTGCGACCAACTTCACAAATATGCAGACAGATTCATGGGACATTTCCCAGTGAGATACCAACTTGGGAAAGATTTATTTCAACTTTTTTTTAGACAAGGGAAATATTTCTTCGGGATTTTTATCAGATAAACCTGGTATTAACTCGTGTTTTGATTGCAGTTTCTTCGGGAGTTCTTCGGGAATCCTTCCTGAAATCTGGCCAAATCCCCGAAGAACTCCCGAGGAACTCCCGAAGCAATCCCGGCGAATTCCCGAGTAATGGATTCAGTAAGGGCGAAAAATCGCTGAACAAATTATAAAAAATATTTTTCCCAAGTTGGTATCTCACTGGGAAACGAACTTTTCAATTGACTGCATATTTGCCTGGTCAGCCCGAGTCACGGACATCGGCAGAAAGTCAGATACCCCGGGAAATCTGTTTGTTCTGTCGATGGCGCAACGCCTGGCTCATGGCTGATACAAAAACCATTTATTAACAATGAAAATCCAATCAAATGGGTACAATAGAAAAAGGATTCCTCGGCGGTTTTTCCGGCAAAGTCGGAACCGCTGTAGGTAGTTCCTGGAAAAACCTCGACGTGTTACGCAGCAGGCCACCACGTAAAAGAAAAGGTCCTGCGTCTGAATTGCAATTGGAGCGGCAGGCAAAATTTACCGTCATGGCAAATTTTCTTCATCCGCTGACCGATTTGCTGAATCAGACCTATAAAAAATCTGCATCTGGAGAGATGTCGGGTTATAATAAGGCGCTTTCTGTCAACAGTCAGGCCCTCACGGGTGTCAATCCGGACTTTACGGTTGATTACGGTAAAGTTCTGTTGGGCAGGGGAACACTCCTGGACCTGACTTCACCCGCGGTCGCTTCAACAACGGCCGGCAAACTGGTGTTTACCTGGACCGACAATAGTGCGAGTGACAGCAAAGCACTGATTTCGGACATGGTATACGTTGCGGCCCACAATCCGGAGACGGGACGCTGGGTCTTCTTTGAAAAAGCCGCACCGAGAAGTACCGGTACTTATACACTGGATGTACCAACGTTTAGTGGAAAGCCGGTACAGACTTATATCGGACTGATGTCAGCCGACCGTAAAAAAGTTGCCAATAGCCAGTATACTGGCCTGGTAAACGTTTTATAGGTAGTATGACAATGGTAGCGAGAAGTGCAATTAGGGCTGCCGCAGGGCGGCCCTTTTTAATTGAGGTTTTCGTTTTCCAGGTTCTCGATTCTTTTCTCCAGTTTCCCTGCGAGCAGATTAAGATAAGTGGTATTCCCGTTTTTACGCCTTAGAATATCCTGAAATTGCCTTGGGGTGTTCAGCAGATCAACTCCAAATGTCTTCTCAAAAAATCCAAAGATATCTGTAAGGCTGGCCTGCCCGTTATTGAAAGACCCCTGTTCTTTTAACGCATATCCCAGCTCTACCAGGTAAATTGTTTTGTCAGTCCATTTTAGCGCTGAGCCATTGGATTTTTCTGAGCCATCCGATTCTCTTTTTTCAGAAATTAAATGGTGCATTTCCAATTCCAGCCTGGAAAAAGCCAGGAGCCGGCCTTTTATTTCACAGTAGCGGGTTGGAGAATGCCGGTCAATGATGAAACGAAGGGGGTAGACATTTTCCTGATTTAACGGACTTTCGCGCAGAAAATAGATTTTATCCAGGTGGGTTTTTCCATCCCGGCAATATTCATAGAAATCCTTTTCCTGTTTTCGGAGTTCTTCCGCCTGTGAAAAGATCCTGTCCGTGAAATGATACCTGCATTCCGGCGAACCCTGCGTGCGGATACGATCCCATTCGATTTTGTCGGCATAATATATATACAGGGAGAAGAGTTCCGGTAAGACGGATTTGAAGAAATTCACTTCTTCGTCGTCTGATGAGAATTGATGGCTCAATAAATTTTGCTTAGTCCGTTCAAGTACTCTGGCGATTAGTTCCAGGCGTTGATCCTCGAGGTTGCAGGGATCGAAACGGTTTTCCCATTCCCCTAGCTTCTGTAAAAGTTCTTCTTTTAATGATTGAGTAATGGACTTCATAAATAACGTTTCAAGGTTAAAAAACTGTATTGCTAAAGTGATTTCACCTAATGAATTTCTGGATTTCACCTGTATAAAAAACATTTTTATTTTGGACAAAAAACTGGGACTTTTTGCTCCTTCACCCGTTAGGATTTATTTTCAACCCCATTAGGACTTTTGACCTCTCCGGACGTTAGGAAATATTTTCTGGTCCTTTGGGACTTTTACCCTCATCAACCGTTAGTATTTATTTTTAGAGGGACTAGGACTTTTCCGGATCTCAACCGTTAGGATGTTTTTTTTCACGTTTTGGCGCAGGTAGTTAAAACGGTGGTTACATTTGGTTTTTACCCGATATGCAACCTACATTCTCACAGAATCACGTTGCCGGATTTAACGATAGAAAGGACTCTGTAGTAGCCAGGTTTTATGAAGCGTATTATCCGGTTATATTAGACAAGGTCAAAACCATTACCGGAGCTTCACCGGAATCGGAGGACCTGGTGTCGGATATTTGGGTAAAGATTCTCAAACATCCCGGAAAATTTGAGACAGTTGAGAAAATTAAAAACTTTACCAAAGAGGTTGCGAAAACAACCTGTATTGATTACCTGGAACAAACGGGAGAGACGGGAAGAACTGAAGGAGGAACTGACCCGTCGTTTACAGCGACTCGACGAATATAATGAGACAGCTGCCATTGTTGAAAATGCCTTTCAAAGTATTATTTACCTGGCCATTGAAAAATTACCGCAACAGGCGAAATGCATTTTCCTGCTATTCTACCTGCAGAATTTAAAAAACCAGGAGATTGCCCGGATCATGGGCATCAAGGAGAAAACGGTAAAGAATCAAAAATTGACTGCGCTAAAAAAATTAAAGCTGGAAATAGAACGGAAGGGTATCCATAACCGGGAGGCCCTGTTGAAATGGATGGCCCTTTTTTGGTGGCTGAGTCAGTTCCTCAATTAAAGTATATACCATGGAAATCGAAAACCATATTGGAAATTTATTGATTCGGCGTCTCCGACATGAACTATCCCCAAAAGAAGCTAAGGAGCTATTGCGGTGGCGTAAGTTATCTCCTGAAAATGAGACTTTGTACCAGGAAACCCTGGATCCGGAAAAGGTCAGGGAGAAAATGAAAGATTATTATGCCACCCGCGATCGTGTATTTGAAAAAGTACAACTTCAGTATCCGGGATTGAAAGACACAAAGCTTTCCAATGCTGATTATAAAAAGAGAGACGCCATTTTGATCAGCGGGCGTTCGTTTACTTATTCAACCTTAACCCGTGTTGCTGCGATATTTTTACTGGTTCTTGGTACTGGCTCGTATTTCTTTTTTAATGACAGCAATAAGATTAGACCCGGAAGTTTCAGTGGTGTTATGTTTTCCCCTGACGGAGTGAGAACGGCCTTCAACGACTTTATGCGTGGTATGAAGCGGGAAGTAAGGGATTGATTATCAAAAAGAATGAAAAGGGAGAACTGATATATTTTGCAGCGAACGATACCAGGGCTTCCTACGATAAGATGTACGATCTGGTAATACCCAGAGGAGGGGAATTTGCGATTCAGTTTCCGGACAGCACCCTGATCTGGCTCAACTCCGACAGCAGGATTAAATATCCGGCTCATTTCGCAAACGATACCGTGCGGATCAGCATAGCAGGCGAAGCATTTATTGAGAAGCCTGCGGGTTCGAATACGGTGTTACTATCTGGCCATGCTGACTTGTTTCAAACCCGGGGAGTCAGGATGAATATTCAGTCTTTTCCGGAAGATTCTTTGTCAACCACCTCTGTCCTGGAAGGATCAGCCATATTCCGAATACAGGGTAAGGATGGCGGTTCCGGTGAGGATATTACACTAAATAAGGATGAGCAATTACAAGTAGGGACAGATAAACTGAGCCATCTTTCAACACTAAATCACGATGCCGGTGCCCTGGAGAAATCACAGAACTGTTTTTCATAATGAAAGCCTGCCGATCATTCTTCGTTCAATTTCCAGATGGTACGATGCCGATATCCGTTATATGGGACCGGTACCCACCGGCAAATACGATCTGGATGTTCCGCGCGATGCTGAAATTTCAGAAGTACTCGATCAGCTGAAGAAACAGGGCATTCATATTATGATTGAGGGGAGGGGATTGGTAGTGTTGAATTAATGAATAACCGGGAGGTGCATTCCATTATTTTATCATAGCCATTTTTTCCTTCATTTGCTTCAGTAGGAAAAAATAGTAATGCAATAGAAGTAAATTCCACCGAAAATATAGATTAACACACCCTCTGTACCATAGCGGTCACCGACTATTTGGTACAGGCTTGATTGGTCCATTAAACTTTTTATAAGGGAAAGCAGAAAAAGTAATAATTGAGGCTATATAGGTATAGGAGACTATCTCGAATAGAATATGAGCGGTACCAGCTGTCAGTTGGTGGAACGATGGGGTTTATGACGGAGGTAGGGAGGAACTATTAATCTATAGAAGGAACTAATTAAATTCGAATGTATTTTCAATTATTCGACTAATAGTTTCTCCACGTAATATTCTCGATCCTCTGTCATTAGTTCCTGACAATGTTGCTTTACGATAAGAATTGATATTTATATTAGACAGATATTCTCTGTCATCAACTAAGTCATAAAACTTCGTTAGTCTACGTCCAATTTCATTTGGGTTAGTAGTTTTTTTAGATTTATAAATCGCTCTATGTGATTCAACTAATAAGGTGAATAAATCAACTTTTTTCCAACCTCTGGACTTATCCTCCAAATCTAACTTTTCAATAAAATTAAATAAGATTCCCCATTTCTATTTCCAAATCCTCTTGATACTCAAATTCATCATTGTATTTCGATAGATACGTTTTGTCAAATTCTTCATCCCTATTGAAATAAGAAGATAATATTGTAATAATTACCGTAAGGCAAAAAACCACATCGTTCATTCTTTTTACGTCTGCTGAGGTGAATATTCTATTTCTCTCAAAAAATTCATTTTGCGAAACTGTTTCAGCGAATTTTTTAAATGCCCCATCAAATCTCGCGTTGTGAATTTCCATCGCGTTTAAGGAATATTTTGTTGAATTTATTCGTTTAAATATTTCCTTAATTTCCTCTATTGTTTTACTTCCTAAATCTCTAATAACTACTTCATATTCTAAAAAATTAATTTTTTCCGGGTCGGATAGATCTCTATATGGCTTAATAATATTTTTCAATTTTAATTCATCAGATCCCATGAAATACTGAAATAAAGTTGTCATCCTTTGCTGACCATCGACCAACATTTCTGATCCTTCGCCTGTATCAGGATTTACGGTACCTGCTGCTATGTAGATTTCCGGGAATGGATATCCTTCTAAAACAGTTTTGAGAAAATTTAATTTGTCATCATTAGCCCAAACTAACCTTCTTTGAAATTCCGGTTTAGGAAGTAAAGTATTTGACTTAATTGCAGTTAATAAAATTCGAAGTTTTCTGTTTGTTGCGCTTGTTTTCATTGCAATTTATCTTTACAATTTTGAACTGAAAAATTTTGATAACCTTGTAAATAATCCCAATCTTTATATAGTGCGCCCGTAATTTTATATGGTCCAAATCTATTCGACTTGGTTAACTCTCTAAAATAATCCCACCAATCGTCTCCCATCTTAAAACTCTTTGCGTTTGGTAATTTATCAGGTCTAATCCAACCTTGAAACAGATATTTTTTAAAATCATTTTCATTTTCCCAAAACACTTTTTGCTTCCACAAGGAATAAACTGCTTTCCAAAATTTATCAAATAAGTCAGATGATACTATTGCAACATCAAGATCGGAACTGTCCCCAAAATGTCTATATTGTTTATGTGGAGCAATACTAAAACCAAGCTTTGCCGAACCTACGAGTAAAACTTCATTAGCATTAATGTCGAAATTATTTGCGATTGCTGCTCGAAGGTCGCGATACTTTACAGGTTCTAAAACAAGACTATCACCGAATATGATTCGACGTTCCACAATTTCATCAGAAGTATGCAGGGTTAATTCTCTTTTAAAAGTTACTATATGCTCGTCTATTGTTGCTTCGTCAAACATTTTAAATCCTATCGAACATGGAATATACTTTTATTTTTAGAAATAAGATTATTTGAAATCATTTTAAAGTCAAAGAAATCAATAAGTGTTTAATTTAGTATCTTTTTATTGATAGTAAATCGCTACCCAGTACCCTAACGCCTCCGCCAGCGGGTTTTCAATCCCTCCATCCATTTTCCAACCCTCAGCAATCCAACTAAGTGTTCCGCGATAACGATCATCCCAGAAAACAAGAAAAGTACCCGGCACTCCGACCATTAGTCGAATCTTATTTGCTAACAAATATCCCTCGAGCCAACTTTTGGAATAAAAAATCCGAAACGGTATATCACACCCCATATGCGCTTCCGGATATACTCCCTTTTCCCTGGCTACACGCTCCCCGAGTGTCATTGTTGGTGGAACAATCCGGGTACGGTAGCGGCCGCGCATACGGCAAAGGTAATGCTAAAAAAGTTAGTATTAAGCTAATCCAAAATATAAGCCCTGATCTTATTGATCAAAGCTTCTTTCAAATCTTCGTGAGTATCCCATACGATATGTTGAAAGTTCCGAGTGTCAAAATGTGCTTTATCTATATCGCTTCTATTGCATGTATAAATAACTTTTTGGCCACGCCCAAGGGCATACCCGGCTTCAAAGTAAACTCCAGCTTTATGTTCAGTAAAATCTGCAATAGTGAATCTTGACTTTTTAATTCCTGCTATAATTGCATCATTGATAGTTTGATCTGATCCAATTGTTTCTTTACTTACGATAATTGGTATAAAATCAGTTTCCAATAGCGCGGGCAGAATTGCATTATCGTAAACTGGTTCAAGTTCTTTTGAGAATGACATAGCGATAAAACAAAACCTCGAGTATTTTATTTCTTCAATTTTAATGAGTTTCGTAAGACCGTTTAAGGTCAAAATGATATTTTGATATTCTCCAAGCCCAGAATAACTCTCATAGCCGATGAGATCCTGGGACTTTAAATTACTCATATAGAAATTTAGTTCTTCCTGATTTGCAAAGTACAGTTTACGCCATATTTGCAAGGAGTCATCACCAAAACTTGTGTCATAATTAAGTCTCACCGTCATATGATGTCAGACTATGCAAGTATTCCAAAAGGTTATCCAATTTTTCTTGTGGGCTAGACTTCCGATAATTTTTATCCAAAAAGTCTATAATTTCTTGTTCGCTATTGAAAGATTTATCGTCAAATTTTATTCTGTTGAATAATAATGTCTTAATTTTTTCAGCGTATTTGTCCCAATACGACTCTTCATTTAAAGTAGGATTCCATTTTAAAACCGTGGCAAAATCTCTTTTTGGAGTTCGAAATAGAATATTCTGATGGCCGGTCAGTCCATCGATGGCGTTCATTGATTCAATTCCTGTAATATCAAATAGAGCTTTATTCATTTTATTTTAATTTTATGTTTTTTCGATTCCTTCCCCAACCGCCTGTATTAAATCATATGGGTAGTTGATCTCATTCCCTTGGATTGCCTGCACCCATCATTTTGGGTCGATCCCAAACCTTGCTATTACAAACGTACTCCATCTTCAAGGGTTATCCGGTAACGGTTATATCCATCATGCAGGTATTGCTCAAAATAAGCGACCGAGAATACGCCCTGATACTGGTATCTGAATAACTCCATGGGTCTAAATTAAGGAGAAGGTTCTGGGCGACAAGGGTGAAAGCACCGTTTTTAGCAATATGGATAATTCCTTTGAAATTGAGCAATTAAATAATTGCTTATAATAACTTGTTACATTTATCATTAAACCAATCAAAATGAAACGGGCTTTGTTTTTTGGCCTTGCATTCGTATTAAGTGTTTCCACTTACTCGCAGGAATTCAATGGCATCCCGGTTGAAGGGAACAAATTGGATTTCTTAGGGAAGTTAAAATCAAAAGGATATACATTAGTAGTAGAGGAACCCAATATTGGAAATTCATTAGAATCAAAGAACTACCCAGGTTAGCCTACTTGCGGCTTTTACACCTGAAACCAAATTAGTCTATAGACTGATAATCCAGTTTCCAGAATATGATTCATGGTCTTTGCTTAAGGACAATTATGAATATTACTTAAAAACTTTAATTGATAAATACGAGAAACGACAATATCGTTTACAGGATTTCAGAATCCGTACAAGGAGGGTGATGGAAATGAAATTGCAGAAGTAAAGGCGGACAAGTGTGAGTATATGGCTTATTGGTCAAAAAACAATGTAGCCGTCAAAATCGAACGTACAGTGACAGTAGATATCGTTTACGAGAATGCAACAAACATTACCATTTTAAAAAAAGAAAA
Organism: uncultured Bacteroidota bacterium; assembly: GCA_963766585.1. Lineage (GTDB taxonomy): Bacteria > Bacteroidota > Bacteroidia > Chitinophagales > Chitinophagaceae > Puia. The sequence goes on along the minus strand of CAVYAV010000003.1, from coordinate 663,966 downwards.
CATGGATGCTGGAAAAAAAATATTTTGAATTTCATTCCTATAAGTGATATTAAACCTGATTTAGTTAGCTTTTATTTTAGATTCAATGAGGTAGCTGTTGAGCAATGAAACTAAAACTTTCATAAATCCATTTCGCTGCTTCAACGGTATGATGCGCTAACACAGCGTGTTCTAAAATACTTTTAACATTAGTAAGCCATTTTCCAATTCTTGATCTATTTGGGGATTCCTCCTCATATATTTCCTCCTTAATCTTATCAAGATTTGTAATTACAGTTTGTTTATCGTCTTCTTTTAGTTTATCCTCTTGCTTTATGAATTTCATTAATTCCTCAATTCTGTTAATCTGTTCTTTTCTTGTATTGAAAGAATTCGAAATTACTACCGAGGAGTTATCCAAAATTTCTGTGTTATTTTCATTTAATAGATCATGTCCTTGTTGAACGTTGTTTGAGTTTGATGCCAATAAGTTTTTCGGAGTATGGTGACCTCCTGTTTGTATATAAATATTTGGTTGTTGCATTGGTGAAAATGATGCTTGACCTAACTTTTGAAAAAAACTGTCATAACCAATTCTGATGTTTTTTTCTAAATTGTAATTCTGTTGAAGGAAATTAACGCGATTTTTTAGAGCAGTATGAACCAAAATATGTTCTTCTGGTGAAATGGTTACAGGTATGTCTTCAAAAGTTTGACCACTTTTTACCTTGTCAATGTACTCTCTTATATCTTTTCTTACAGTTGAAGTGCTTACATTTACGCCACCCTCTTGTAAAGTGAACTTGAACGCCAATTTATTTGGAATTGAAGTATCAATTGAAAATGTGACGTTATAGCCTTTCAACTTAGCATATTCTTCGAAACCTTTCAATAAATCAGAAAACATACTTCTCATATTATCAGGTATATCAACAATCATATACCCTCCAGAATTTAACCCGGCTAAATCCTCTTTGATTTTACTTAAAAATTTCTCATTTTCATGGCGTAGAGAAGCGTTCATCGCATAAGCTTGCTCTTGCCTATTTTGATCAACCGTTGATTCGCGATCCATCTTTTCTCGCTCTAAGGAAAGAGTATGTTTAGCTCTTTCTTCCTCCATAAGCAGTCTTCGATTATCCATATCACTTTTGGTCTTTCTATCCCTTATGTAAAATAGAAATCCGGTGGCCACAAGTAGGAAAATCATAAAAACTGACAACGGAATTAGTAGTTGATAGCTGTCTGACATTTTTGCGATTTAAGATTTGAAGAACAGACCAAAAAGAATTACAAATATTTGCACCTATTTCTGCACCCAGCACTAAATAAAAGCGCCGCAACCATTTGTTTTACAATGTGTTACGGCGTATTAATGTGAACCGGATTGGATTCGAACCAATGACCCCAAGCTTAGAAGGTTTGTGCTCTATCCAGCTGAGCTACCGGTCCAGAAAATGATCAGAATAATCTGATTTCGCGCAAAAATAATGTATTTCAGCTAAGATTAAAAGCTATTGCTTTCGCAGGTTGAAATGATCCTCGTAATTCTCCGTTCCGCTGATGGTGCGGGTGAAATAAAGACTGTCTCCGGTAGTCGTCATCTTATACTTTCCCACCAATAATAAATCGGCATCGGGAGTCGTGCAGAGATTGGTGAAGTTGATGGAATCTCCGGAAACAGTATAGCTGCCATTGCAGATGGACTTGGTGGTTCCGGTACTTGTACCACTGAAAATACTGCCGACAAATACCACCTGTACCACGCCGGTATCTTTCAGATCTCCGGTCTGAATATAATATCCAATATAGTTTCCGTTCAAATCCCCGCTTGGATTCATTGTCTTTTGCACAGGATGCGATCAAAAATCTCAGCATCAAACACCAGAGAATCTTAGTCGTCGTAAATATTCTGCTCATTCAGTCAATATTAAAATACTCAGCACCGCCGTTTTTCTAACGGTCCGCAAAAGTCTGCATAAATTCTAAGAAAAGGGCAGGGGAGTTCTATCGGAAAAGCTAAACTTTCAGATTCGGGGAATAAATAGACGGCGCGGATGGATCAGAACCAGTACGGAAAGTGTTGATTCCTGCATGAGACCTAATTTGACAGATTTCTTAAACTACTCCCTATCCATACTTCACTCATACTTTTACTCCCTCCGTCTTCGCTAAACTTCGACGGACAATGTCTCCCATACTTCCTGTCCCATACTTCGAGACGGGTCTTTATAACTTGAAAATTAGGGGGCGTTGACCTACCTTTGCCCATTCAAAAATTACTGAATGATCCGCGCAAATAATGTCACCCTGCTGTTTGGGAAAAGGGTTTTGTTTGATGAAGTGAATGTTTCCTTTACCAAGGGGAATTGTTATGGGGTGATCGGAGCCAATGGGGCCGGGAAATCCACTTTTCTGAAAATCCTGGCAGGCGAAATTGAACCTACCAAGGGAAATATTGAAATCAGCCCCGGACTGCGTCTGGCGGTGCTGAAACAAAACCACTTTGAATACGATAATACCACGGTGCTGAATACGGTGCTCATGGGCTATAAAAAGCTCTGGGATACGATGATCGAGAAGGATGCCATCTACCTGAAGGAAGATTTCACGGAGGAAGACGGGATCCGGGCGGGTCATTTAGAAGGAGAATTCGGGGAAATGGGGGGTTATACCGCGGAATCGGATGCGGCTTCCCTGCTAAGTGACCTGGGGGTGAAGGAATCCATGCACAACCAGTTGCTCAAGGAGCTGTCCGGTGCCATGAAGGTGCGGGTGCTCCTGGCCCAGGCGATTTTCGGCAATCCGGATATCCTCTTACTGGATGAACCGACGAATGACCTTGACGTGGAAACAATCTCCTGGCTCGAAAATTTCCTGGCTGACTATGAAAATATCGTGATCGTAGTGTCGCATGACCGTCACTTCCTGGATGCGGTCTGCACCCATGTGGCTGACGTGGACCGGGCCAAGATCAAGGCTTATACCGGTAACTATACTTTCTGGTACGAGTCATCCCAGCTGATGGCCCGCCAGATGAGCGATAAGAACAAAAAGACGGAAGATAAGCGCCAGGCGCTGTTGGATTTCATCGCCCGTTTCTCGGCCAACGCATCCAAATCCAAACAGGCGACTTCCCGTAAAAAGGCCCTGGAAAAACTTGACGATTGAAGAGATCGAACCTTCCAACCGCCGCTACCCGGGAATCATTTTCAAACAACAACGGGAGGTGGGGAACCAGATCCTTAACGTAAATAAGCTGACTAAATCTGCACCGGACGGCACCCTGCTGTTTTCCGATATCAGTTTCAGTCTGAATAAGGGCGACCGGGTGGCATTGGTGAGCAAGAACCCTTTGGCACTCACTGATTTCTACGAGATAATTACAGGAAATATGAAGGCCGATAAAGGCAGTTTTGAATGGGGAACCACGGTTACATTTGCCTACCTGCCCAACGATAACCATAAATTCTTCCTGGACAAGAACCTGAACCTGATGGACTGGCTGCGGCAGTGGGTTCCGCCGCATGTAACGGATGTGGATGAGCCCTTCCTGCGTGGATTTTTAGGGAAGATGCTTTTCAGTGGTGATGAAGTGATGAAGAAAGTAGGAGTATTAAGCGGTGGAGAAAAAGTGCGTTGTATGCTCAGTCGCATGATGTTACAGGATCCAAATGTAGTTTTACTTGATGAGCCTACGAATCACCTGGACCTGGAATCGATACAGGCTTTCAATGAAAGTATGTCGAACTTTAAGGGCGTGGTGATGATGACCTCGCATGACCATACCTTCCTGCAGACTGTCGCCACCCGGGTTTTGGAAATCACACCGACCGGTGCGATCGACCGCCTCACGACCTTTGATGAGTACCTGGCTGACGAACGGGTTAAGCAACTCCGGGGCACCATGTATGGATCTGCCCAGATGGTTACTGCATAGACCCAGGCTGTTTATCGAATCAGTGATTATTTGGATAGGGATCTCCATATATCCCGATATCATCGACAGTGATGGTAAAGGACTTCTTTCCGTCGTAGAGGATATTTTGTCCCTGTGCATTCAGGAACTCTACTTCAAACATACCGGCTTCCCACACTTCCAGTATGGTGCCGCGACTGCCTCTCGGAACCACCGGATTGATGTCGCGGTTTACTGTAAAAAAATCGAATTGTTTTATCGGCAGATTTTTGCGAGACCTGATCCGGAATGCCAGTCCGGCCAGTACCAGCGGGATTCCATAACAGAGAACCAGAAATGGATTTAAGAAAGATATCCACGACAATGTAATAATGAGGCCGGTTAGCGCCATGAAAATAAGAACCAGCTTAATAGATATCTGTTTTAGCCTGGTCCTTAAAAGCAGGAAAAAGGACAGTGTGTAAAGGATAAAAACGGGTAGTGAAAAGCCTATACTATAGAAAATGATATAGGGCAGCGCTTTAAAAAAAGAATGAAAATTTGGGTGGCTTTCAAAAAATATGGAGCACAACGAGACTATCGGTAAGGCCCCCAGGGTCGTCAGCCACACCCATAACGGATAGAAATAGTTGATCTTTTTGGCCTTCATCGGTCTAGGACAGGGGATAAAGATGTAAAAAATCCAGCAGGAAAAAAATAGGGGTTTCTCTTAGTCGATCCAGCAGGAAAAAAACAGGGTCTTCTCTCAGCGGAGCTACCCGTTGACAGGGATTTCCGGTTCGTTTTTCTTCAGGGCAACCCGCGATCTGATCTTTTAGTCTTTACCTTCGCCGGAGGCTGAGTGCCCCAGGTCTCATCCCTGTTGATCAAATCCTAAATACGCTTCATTTGCCAGAAAATACTTACACCGTTCCCCCTGCCACCCGGATTGGTCATGTTCACCTCAAAGTGGCGGACATCGCCCGGTCGCTCAAATTCTACCAGGAACTGCTCGGGTTCCAGATCATGCAATGGTATAGTGAAGATGCCGTTTTTATTTCTGCCGGAGGTTATCACCACCATATCGGTCTGAATACCTGGTACAGTAAAAATGGACCTCCTGCGCCGCAACGGTCCGCCGGACTTTTTCACACGGCCATTCTTTACCCGACGAGAAAAGACCTGGCTTTCATTCTTCAACGGCTCGTTGATGCCAAATATCCGCTTACGGGTATGTCGGATCATGGGGTTTCTGAGGCGCTGTACATGAATGACCCGGACGGAAACGGGGTGGAACTTTACTGGGACCGGCCTAAAGCAGACTGGCCAGTAGATGAAAAAGGAGGGTTGCGCATGATCACAGAGGCCCTGGACGTTAAAGGATTGCTGGCCGAGCTGGCCTGATACAATAAATGGTCTGTTTCCGCATTTTAAGAAAAACCGGTTAAGTTGATCAGATGGCTGCTTATAGGATTGATATTCTGTGGGTTGTTGAATAAAGTAAGCGCCCAGCTTCCTGGCTCCAAACCAACGGTACCCGCTAAGATTTCCTCCAATCTCCACCATAAGTATATCCCGGTAAACAATTTCCCCCAAAAGCTCGATTCCCTGAGTCTGGTCCCCGGCAGTTTTAAAGTGTCCGGCATTTCCGACAGCGCCTACACAATCGATTATGTTCATTCCACCATCACCTGGAAGCGCCGGCCCAATCTCGACAGCGTGCTCGTGCAATACCGGAACTTCCCTTACCAATTAAACGGGGTGGTGCAGCGGCTCGATTATTCCAAGGTGATGGACAAGTTTACGATTGTACCCAACGTGTACAACAAAGACGCCAACTATGCGCAGGATAATTTTTTCAATTTTGGCAACATCACGTACAATGGAAGTTTCGGAAGGGCGATCTCTTTTGGAAACGCGCAGGACGCGGTGGTTACTTCCAACCTGAATTTACAGATCAGCGGTTATCTCGCCGATTCCATTGAAATAGCCGCGGCCATCACCGACAATAATATTCCCATCCAGCCGGATGGCACCACGGCCGAACTGAGTGATTTCGACCAGATCTATATCCAGTTCAAAAAGAAAAACTGGTCACTCCGCATGGGGGATATTGACCTGCGGCAGACGGATAATTATTTTCTTTCTTTTTACAAACGCCTGCGCGGGGGTTCATTTCAAACCACTTCCAGGTTTACTCCTCAGTCTTCGAACAGTATCCTGGTGAGTGGCGCGGTGGCGAAGGGAAAATTCAATCGGAATATTTTTCAGGGCCAGGAAGGAAACCAGGGTCCTTACCGTTTGCAGGGCGCAAATAATGAACTCTATTTTATCGTGCTGGCCGGAACTGAAAAAGTATATATCGATGGCGCATTACTTCAGCGGGGAGAGGACCAGGATTATGTGATCAACTACAATACTGCGGAAATTAGTTTTACACCCAAACGCATGATCACCAAAGACAGTCGCATTCAGGTAGAATTTGAATATTCCAACCAGAGTTATCTTAATGTGAATCTCTACCTGGCCGACGAAGCACAGATCAATAAAAAACTACTCCTGCGCTTCGGTGTCTTCAACAATAGTGATTCACGCAATTCTCCCATCAGTCAGACTCTTGATCCCGGGAGAAAAAAATTCCTACAGGACCTGGGCGACAGTATACAGAATGCTTTTTATCCGGTTGAACCACTGGATTCCGGACAGGGAAATGGTCAGATCCTCTACCGTAAGATCGATACGATCTATATCGGCTCCGGAGGTCTGGTGACGCATGATTCGGTTTTTATTCCTTCTAACGATCACAACTACCCGCTATATAACCTGGCATTCACCAGCGTGGGACAGGGAAAGGGAAATTATTTCCTGAACTCCCAGGGATTGAACGGAAATGTATATACCTGGATCGCGCCCGTTAACGGCGACCGGCAGGGACAGTTTGAAGCGGCGGAATTCCTGGTTACACCTAAAACCCAGCAGGTAATCACGGGCGGGGTGGATTATGCGGTATCCAAGGAAACGACTTTAAAAGCGGATTTCGCCCGCAGCCGCTACGATGTGAATACCCTTTCCACGAAAGACAAGGGCAACGATGCGGGAAATGCCACCAAGGTCACCCTCACCAACCTGCATTTGCTGCACAGCGGATTTCCGGGATCGGTGATCAGTTCCTATCTAACCTATGAATACAACGATATCCGGTTTCAGCCACTGGAGCCGATACGATCGGTGGAATTCCTGCGCGACTGGGGTCTGCCATTACAATTGCCCAAGGCAAACGAAACTTTTTATAAAGCGGCGTTTAAACTCACCGATAAAGCGAACAATGAAATTCATTATGAACTCGCGGGGTATAACCGGAACACCGATTTCAAAGGTGTCCGCAATTTGCTGGGACATACACTGAAAGTGAACGGATGGAATTTTAACGATCAGATCAGTTATACGGTTGACCGGGGAACGATCTACAATGGTTATTTTTTCCGGCCCACCGCAGATATTTCCAAAACATTAAAAAAATTGGGAAACTATATTGCGGGTTTTAATTTTTCCATGGAACAGAATGTGCAGCGATATCCCACCACCGATTCTGTTTCCAACGACAGTTATTCCTTCACCATCCTGCAGGCCTATCTGAAATCGCCGGAACGGGCACCGAATAAATGGGGGATAAGTTATTTCTACCGGCAGGATGCCTATCCCTACGGAAAAAATCTTGCCCTGGCCAACCGCAGCCAGAATGTGAATGTGTTTACGGAACTCACGAAAAATAAGAACGAACAGGTGCGGGTGAACGCGACCTACCGGAGCCTGCAGGTGATCAATCCATTGGTGAGCACCCAGCAGGCAGATAACAGTCTGCTTACCCGCGTGGAATACACGATGAAGGAATGGAAGAGTATGGTGATGGGAAATATATTGTATGAAGTGGGATCGGGGCAGGAACAAAAGAGAAACTATACCTATGTAGCCGTTCCCGCAGGAACAGGACAGTATACCTGGATCGACCTGAACAACGATGGTATCCAGCAGCTGAACGAATTTGTAGTAGCACAGTTTGCCGATCAGGCCACCTATATCCGGATCTTCACGCCGACCAATGATTTTGTAAAAGCCAATTACAATACATTCAACTATAGTTTCTCTATCAATCCGCGACTCCTCTACGGATCGCATGCCGTTGGTTTTAAAAAGTTTTTATCGAATTTATTTTTACAAAGTTCCCTGCAGCTGAATCAGAAGGAACTCGCCACCGGGTTTGTTGAACTCAATCCTTTTAAATCACCACTGAACGATACCTCCCTGATCAGCCGCAGTTCCATCCTGGTGAATTCGTTTTCTTATAACAAACTCGATCCGAACTGGGGATTCGATTTCAGTAATAACCGCAATGTTTCCAAGGCCCTGCTCACATTTGGTTACCAGACCCAGACGCTCAATGAATGGAACCTGCGCACGCGCTGGAACATGAGTAAATCGCTTGTGCTGAATGGTGTTTTCAAAACGGGGACGAACTATTTATTTTCAAACAACAAAAGTTTCGACAACAGCAACTACAAAATATCCCAGTATTCCATAGCACCTGACCTGAGTTATACCAGGCGGGCGAACCTGCGCGTGAGTCTCGGCTTCAACTACAATCCGCAGAAAAACGATCCCTCGTATGGCGGCGAGACTTCTTTTGCCAGTTCCATTATTGCAGACGTGAAATACAATCTCGTGCAAAGCACTTCCCTCCAGGGCAGGTTCACGCTGACCGATATTCACTATACCGGCAATACCAATACCACCGTAAGTTATATCATGCTCGACGGACTACTTCCCGGGAAGAATTATATCTGGGGACTTGACCTCACGAAAAAGCTCGGCAGTTTTCTCGAACTCAATATCGCCTACGAGGGCCGCAAGCCGGGAGAAGGGCATGTTATTCATACGGGAAGAGCGAGTATAAGGGCGATACTTTAATAATTGTTAATTGTCAATTGTTAATTGTCAACTGAAATTCATTTACAACTATAGTTGACAATTGACAATTAACAATTGACAATTGATCTCAGAACCTAAAGTGAAATCCCCCCTGTATCGGAAGTGCATAAAGGCTATATACAAACAAATCACTTTTGTTATTGAAATATTCCCCGGAGAAACTGGCGCTGATTCCAAAATGACAGGTGAAATAATACGCCACGCCGAACTTCAACGCGGCGGTGAAATCTCCTTTCAGGTTGGGATCCGTGGTCAGCACGGTGTTCCCGCTTTCAATTTTTCCGTTGGTGGGGATGGAATATCCAAAGGAAATGGAAACGCTTGACTGAAAGCCGATCTGTTTCCCGAAATTGAATTTACCAAAGATCTGGACGGGAATGATCGGTTTGCCCAGGTAAATGGTATTATAAGTACCGGGCGTTGATCCGGGATAAATTAAATCATCCTGATAAGTAAGTATGATATAAGAACCGGATAAACCCAGCTGGAACCAATGGGTAAGCATGCGGGAAATTTCAAGGGTTCCTGTAATCTGCGGACCATTGGTTTGTGAATGCTCGGTTGGATCGTTAAACCTGGGAATGGAATTAAATGATTTACCCGCTTCGATAGAGATCTCCCATTTGTTATCGCAGACTAAATCAGTCTTCGTTACTTTTTTATCAAACAGGGTATCGGACATCGTATAATGCACCGGAAGGAGGCTATCGGTCTGATAGTATGGATCACCGGCCAGTCCGATCCGCATCTGTACCAGGCTGTCGCGGCATACATTAAATACTTTATACCGGGAAGCGCTGTCGATGGTAGATGGAATCACTAAGCGGTCCCTGAAATGAACCAGGGTGTCTTTATAACGGACAAGCTCATACGTAGTATCGTATTTTTTACCCTTTGTTTCGGAACGAATGATATGTGCCTCGTAATAATTCATCCGCAGAATGGCCGGACGGTTAAGCGAGTCAATTTGTGCGGGTGCTGCGCTGACAGAGGATTTAACAGAAAGAGTACGGCAACATCCGGCGCCATTCACGGGAACCACTCCTCCTACACCACCAGGGCCGCCTGTGGTCGCATCCACATTCCCGTTCGGATAAAATGCATTTCCGCAGGTGAACAGGATATATAGAAAGCATCCGTCATGATTAATGAGCTTCCAGGCTTCGACACCGTCGGCTGATTCACCAGCGGGGTTTAGTTTTACATATAGATAATTCAGCACATCTGTTTCCTTATTGTAAAAACCCAGATTACCGAGCGTACCAGGAGTGATATATACTTTTTTAATGTTTTTTGTATTCAGGTCCTTGTAACCGTGCCAGAAACCTGAATTGCGCAGGAGGACGTCAAAGGCCTTGAAGGTTCTAGCATTTTTTTTCTGCTGAACCGTATCCCGTATGGATTTCACAAATGCTTCCGGTGTGGTGATACCGTTCATTCTCTGGAGAAAAGGAAACTGGGGATGTCGTCCCAGGGGATCCGTAAACAACCTCGGCTCATTGTGCCTGTCGAAAAGATAGAGCTTGGAATGCTGATAGCATGGTTTCTGGGCATTCAATGCCATGCAGGAGACCATCAATAAGAAGACTAAAAATGACTTCATCTACTGAAATTTAAGGTTCGGGATAGAGATACAGGGGGGATTAGTTCACTAACGTAAAAAAAACGGATTTCTTGCGTTTACTTTCTAATGGAATCTGTCGCGGCCCGCAGCATGGATTCCAACGACAATTCCACGTCTTTTTCCGTCGTGGCCCAGGAACTGATGCTGATGCGCATGGCCGTTTTCCCCTGCCAGGTGGTGCCACCGCACCAGCAGACGCCTTCGTCCTGGATTTTTTTTATCACGCTAAGCGTGGTTTCGGAATCACCAAAGCTGACCAGCACCTGGTTGAGCACAACATCATTTAAAACCTGGTAACCTGCATCAGCCAGTCCTTTTGCGAACTGACGGGCCCGGAGGCAGCTGCTGTCGATCAGATGGGCAAGTCCTTTTTTTCCCAGTGATTTCAGAGCGGCCCAGACCGGTATCCCTCTTGCTTCGCGCGACATTTCCGGTACAAACTGAAAGGGATCCCTCCGGTTCATTTCGGGGAGATAAGCTGCGGAAGAAGCGACCGCACTAAAAAGGGAAGCGGCATCTTTTACAAAAACAAACCCGGTATCATAGGGAACATTCAGCCATTTATGCGCATCGGTTGCCCAGGAATCCGCGCCTTCAATACCTTCTACCAGGTGTTTTGTTTTCGGAGAGGCGTTAGCCCACAATCCAAAAGCGCCGTCCACATGAACCCATACATTATCTTTTTTCTGCCTGCAAATTTCGCCAATGGGATCGAAGCTGCCGCTGTTCACATTGCCTGCCTGTAAACAAATGATTGTTGGTCCTTCGGTAGCCGGTATTTTTTCAGGAATAATTCTTCCCTGTTTGTCGGCCGGAACCCGGATAATTCTTTCCCTTCCGAATCCGATCAGGTTCAGGGCTTTTAAAATACTTACATGCACTTCATCTCCGGTGATCACCGTGATCTCGGGTGCCTGGAACAAACCTTTGGATTCCACATTCCAGCCGGCTTTTTCCAGCAAGCGGTGACGGGCAGCCGCGAGTGCCGTGAAATTGGCCATGGTGCACCCGGTAACAAATCCAACGGCAGTCTGCTTCGGCAGACCGAGCAGTTCTAATAACCATCCACTGCTGATTTCTTCCAGCTGGGCCGCGACGGGCGACATTAAGTACAAACCGGCGTTCTGGTCCCAGACCGTCGCCATTAGTTTAGCCATCATTGCCGCCGGAAGTGATCCGCCATTCACGAAACCGAAATATCTTCCTCCCGTCGATTTAACCGTGGCTGGTGAACCCTTTTCATCCAGAAGTTTTAATATTTCCTCAAGGGATACGGGATACTCCTGCAGGGGTTCATGTAATTGCTGAAGGGAGGCGATGGATGCAGCAGAAGGAAAAACGGGATCCTGATGTGTCCCCTGGATATAGTTTTCCGCTTTTTCGGCGAACTGTTTAAATATGCTCATATAAGGAGGTTGTAAATCCTCATGTAAAGGTGAACATATTTGGTTTATCGTGGATCGTAAATCGTGGATCGTGGTCGTGGATGGAGGATGGTTGATGGTTTATGAAATTCCCATCTATTAATCACGATAACCGATAACCGATGATCGATGAACGATTTACGATATATGATCCACCATCCTTCATTTACCAAATGAAAGAACCGGAAGACCATTTCTGGAACTTCCGGTTCTTTTTATAATAAACTGTAACCCTTAGCTAAATAAACCACCCTTCTTCAGATCCTTTGTATCTTCTCCAATCTTGAAACCATTGTGGTAGATTTCAATTTTGTAAGCGCCTGGTACAAATGTGCCGGATTGTTTCCAGGCAAACTGTACTGATTTGGTCTTACCGGCTTCGATATCAACCGGAACCTTAGCGGTGTAGATTTTATCTCCTTCATCACGGCTGGCGAAAGTTCCTGAACCCAGTGCAGGTACAGAGATTGGCTTGCCATCAGGACCAGTGATACAAACATAAACATCAGTCTGTCCAGTCTGGGCAATACGGTTGTTTACGTCGAAGGCAATGATCAGCTTGTCCACTCTTTTTGCTGTAGTTGTAACTTTTTCCTTTCCGTTTTTCTTGTCGTGAACGGGAGTTACAGAAATGTTGGATGCATTAAGAGTTGAAGCGATGTCCACTTTCTTTTCCAGGTCTTCTTTCTGGGTTGTAGTAGTAGACAGATCAGATGTAAGTTTTTCCTTATCGGCAGTCAGCTGCGTTTTATCGGCAGTCAGCTGCGTGTTCTGTGTAGTCAGCGTAGCTACCTGAGTCTGCAGATCAGAGATCTTAGTGTTCAGGTCGGCGATCAGTGCTTTTGCTTTATTTAATTCAGCAACAGTCGCATTCTTTTTACCCAGGATGCTTCTGATTTCTGCTTTCTTCTTAGCAATATCAGAATTAGCACCTGAAAGCTGTGACTGAAGGCGGTTGTTCGTTCCTGTTAAAGAATCGAGACGTACCAGGGCATCATCAAAATTCTTCTGTAATGCTCCTTTTTCGTCAGTTACCTTAGCAATCTGTGTTTGCTGGCTTTGCTGTACCTGTTCCTGTTTGTTATTGTTCCAAAGTAAATAACCCCAGGTACCAAGGAATCCTGCAGCCAGTAAGCCGATTACGAGATTCTTAAAATCTTTTTTCGGGGGCTGACTTGTAGGAGTCGCAGATGGATAATTGGTTGTGCTCATGGTTTTGTGTTTATTTTAAAAATGTGATTTCATACGGAAATGAGGATTAGTCATGTTTCCACACCCAGTTGGTCTAAAACCGTGCCAATTTTATATTTACGCACAGAAGGTGCAAAAAAAGGCCTCATAAATGGTTAATTGTCAATTGTTAATGGTTAGCCTGATAATACCCTCGTCTTCAGCTTTACCCGCTTTCACTTAAGCTTTAGCGGGCGAAGGATAAGTGTTTGCCTTAGACTGTAAGCGTTTGGCGTAACACCTTTCGTGTTTGGCTTTAGGCTTAAAGCTTTAGGCTTTATGCCTTTTAAATATCTTGCGCTCAAATCGAAAAAAGTGAGTGCCGAACAGATCATCCGCGACTGGAATAAAAAAATTTACAAACCGATATACTGGCTGGAGGGTGACGAAGAATACTTTATTAATGAAGTAATGGATTATGCCGAGCACCACCTTTTGCCTGAGGAAGAAAAAGCATTTAATCTTTCTGTTTTTTATGGGAAGGATGCGGATTGGGCAGCGGTGGTGAATGCCTGTCGCCGTTATCCCATGTTTGCCGAACGACAGGTGGTATTATTAAAAGAGGCACAGCAGATGCGGGATATTTCGAAGCTTGAACCCTACATCCAACAGCCGCTGGGATCAACTGTTTTTGTAGTGTCCTATAAGGATAAAAAGGTTGATGGCCGTAGTAAACTCGCCAAACTGCTGAAAGATGCCGGCGTGTTGCTGAGCACAAAAAAAATGTATGATAACCAGCTTCCGGAATGGGTAACGGAACTGTGCAGGTCGAAAGGACTCACGATTAGTCCGAAAGCCATGAGTCTGTTAATCGACCATATCGGAAACGACCTGACACGGATAAAAAGCGAAATAGAAAAAATTCAGATCAATCTCGGAAACCGGAAATCGGTTCACGAAGATGACGTGGAGAATTTTGTCGGCATCAGTAAGGAATTCAATGTATATGAATTGCAGGCTGCCCTGGTGAAAAAGGATCTTTCCCGGGCCATCCGCATCATCCAGTACTTTGAAAGCAATCCCAAGGCGGCTCCCATCCAGTTGATTTTGCCGGCACTTTACGGGTTTTTCAGTAAAGTGTATATGATCTTCGGTCTGAGCAGTACCGATGAAAAAACAGCAGCGGCGGCCTTGGGTGTCTCGCCTTTTTTTGTAAAGGATTTTTTGCAGGCATCCAGGAATTACGGATTTGCCGGAACAGAAAAAGCCTTGCTTTTATTACACCAGTATAATTTGAAGAGTGTAGGTGTTGGTGTGGTGAATACCAATGATGCGGAATTGATGAAGGAGCTTGTTGTGAAAATAGTATGAGAAGTATGAGAAGTATGTGGAGTACAGAAAGCAAATCACTTCACATACTTCCCATACTTCTCATACTCCAATACTTTCCTCCCGGTCTTTCGCCAGTTGCGATTTCAGCGCTTCCAGTCCGCTGAACTTTTCTTCGGCACGAAGGAATTTCTTTACAAATACCTGCAGGCGCTTGCCGTAGATCATCCGGTCGAAATCAAAAATATTTACTTCAATCATTTTTTTTGATCCGTCTACCGTTGGGCGATAACCGATATTCATCATCGCCCGGTAAGTCTTTTCCGGTTCATCCGAAATCTTTACATCCACTGCATATACACCGTCACCGGGGATAAGTTTGGTTTTTTCTGAGATCACCAGGTTCGCCGTCGGGAATCCAATGGTTCTTCCGAGTTTATTTCCTTCCACCACTTCACCGCTGAAAAAATAAGGGTATCCGAGCAGCTGGTTGGCAGTCACCATATCACCGGTGCCAATCGCTTCCCGGATTCGGGTGGAACTCACAGAAATGGAATCCAGCAGGTGGGCCGGAATTTCCAGTAATTCATAGTTGAAAACGGCAGACTGTTCCTTGAGTAAACCATAGTTACCGGTTCGTCCCTTTCCGAAATGATGATCATAACCGATAATCAGGGTATGGGGATGAAAACAGTGAATCAGAAACCGGCTGATATAATCCAGCGGGGAGAGTTGGGCAAATTCTTCCGTAAACGGAATGATGACCAGGTGATCGATGCCATTGGCATCCAGCAATTCTATTTTTTCAGCCAGTGTATTGATCAGCCGGATTCCCGACGCAGCATTAATAACCGTTCGCGGATGGGGATCAAAGGTGAGGATAACCGTTTCCCCGTTTATTTCAGCGGCCCTTTTTTTCATTTGGGCAATCAGTTGCTGATGCCCGGTATGAACACCATCAAAGGTTCCAATCGTGAGTACGGCATTTCGAAAACGGGGGAGTAGGTCGATGTTCCTGTAAACCAGCATAAGTGAAATCTGGTGCGAAAATATAAAATCGCGGTGTATGAATTAAAATTTCTCGTTTTCCTTTGCCGGCCCTGTGATTCAATTAGCTTTGCGGCTAGATATAATCTGTTCAATATGTCACTGTATTCCAGACGGGGTGTTTCGGCCCAGAAAGAGGAAGTTCACCAGGCAACGGCCGGACTGGATAAGGGTCTTTATCCATTCGCTTTTTGTAAGATATATGCAGATTTTCTGGGTAATGATCCGGAATGGGTTAACCTTATGCATGCAGACGGCGCGGGAACAAAGAGTATCCTGGCCTATCTGTATTGGAAAGAAACCGGCGACGTTTCCGTTTGGAGAGATATCGCCCGGGACGCGGTGGCGATGAACCTGGATGATCTTTTATGTGTGGGTATTTATGACAACCTGTTGTTCTCTTCCACCATCGATCGCAACAAGTCCAGGATTCCGGGTGAAGTTTTACAGAATTTGATTGAAGGCACGCAGGAATTTTTTGACGAGCTGGGCAGTTATGGGGTAAATATTCATTTCATGGGTGGTGAAACCGCTGATGTGGGTGATCTCGTGCGCACTATTGCGGTTAACGGAACCATGACGACGCGCTGGCCCAAATCAAAGATTATTACGAACGAAAAAATAGCACCAGGCGATCTGATCGTGGGCATCTCGAGCAGTGGAAAAGCCAAATATGAAAAAGAATATAATAGTGGAATCGGAAGCAACGGACTGACCAGTGCACGGCATGATGTGCTGGAATCCAGTTATGGTCATTATTATCCGGAATCAGTAGAGCCGATGCTGGACAAAGACGTGATATATACCGGTAGTCATAAAATGACCGACCCGGTGAAAACAGAAACCGGCGTGGAGACCACCGTAGGTAAATTATTACTGAGTCCGACCCGCACTTATGCGCCCGTGGTGAAGGCCCTGCTCGAAAATCATTTTGATGCTATTCATGGCATGATCCATAGCAGCGGGGGAGGACAAACCAAATGCCTGAAATACCTGCCCGCCCCGATGCGCGTGGTAAAGGATAATCTTTTTACACCGCCGGTGATTTTCGACCTCATCCGGCAATCTTCGGGTGCCGATGACCGTGAGATGTACCAGGTATTTAATATGGGCCAGCGCCTGGAGATCTATACCAGTCCGCCTGCCGCCGATGATCTCGTCAAACTCATCCAGACATTCGGTATGGAAGCCCGGATAATTGGCCGGGTGGAGGCTTCTGACAAAAAGGAGCTATTGATTGACACCGGGAAAAATAAAATCGGGTTCTGATGAACACAACCGGGGGATCATTTATTTAACCTCCAATTTGTATTTGATCGGCTGCCTGTGATAGGAAGCCACAACCATTCCTTTATCTTTTGCCGGAATCCATTTGCCGCTTTCTTTTATGATCCGAATAGATTCCGGTTTTAATTGTTCCGGACCACTCAATGCGCGGATGCCGGTTAAGGAGCCGTCTTCATTAACAACAAATTCTACAACTACTTCACCCTGAATTTCATTGTTGACGGCAGCATCCGGATATTTAAGATTTTTCTGCAGGTATGCATACCATCCTTTCTGTCCTCCCGGAAAATCTGCCTCCACTTCTACTTTTTTTAAAGGTCCGGTGGAATCTGTCATCGGGGTGCCCGATGCATTTCCGGTCTGCCTGTTATTATTCAGTCGCCATTCCTTTTCAATTTCCGGAGTTACGAGTGTAACCAGTTTTTTCCCATTTCGAAGCGTAACATGAACCGCATATTTTTCATCAACAGTTTTTTTATCAACGGTTAATTCTTCGATGGTCTTCACATCAAGGGCATTTAAGGCATCAAATGAAACAGTATCGGCTGGTTCTTTCTGATTGCTCTGATAAACGGCGGGATCAGTGGAATATCTACGGATTCCTTCCAGGATATCGCGCGCAATTTTTTCCTGGTTTTTTTCATCCGTCATAAATTTCATATCTGCCTGGTTGTCCAGGAAACCGCATTCGATCAGGATGGCCGGCACGGAATTATGGTCGATTACCTGAATGCCGTTGTCACGATGTGCCAGTTCGGGTGAAATGGTGTAGTCGGATTTTATAGATTCCGCTATGATAGACCCAAGTTTTACAGAATTGTCGTAAAACGGATTGGTTGAACGCGGTACATAAATCTCAAAGCCGGTAGGCTGAATCTGTCCATCTTTTTCGCCTTTCATCCCAGCATGAATAGAAATGAAAAGTTCTGCATTTGTTTTTTCGGCCAGGGTTGCCCGATAATGCAAGGATTCGCTTAATGTATTTCCACCCGCATCTGCATCCGTTTCGCGCGTCATAATTACATCCACGTTGTATTCTTTGGAAAGGGACTGTATTTTTTTAGCAAGATTAAGATTGAAATCCTGTTCCTGGACGCCATTTGCATAAGCGCCTTGAAAACTTGCCGAATGACCGGCATCAATAACCACCCGGATGGTCTTGGGTGCAGAAAGTGTAAAACGTTTTTCCGATTTGAAAGAGAATAAACAAACCAGGACAGTGAGGATGGGAATGATCAGCAGGCGGGCCAGCAGGTTTTTTCTGTTTTTGTGTGCATGGGTAATCATGGCGATTCTTCTTTTAATATGGGTTTTAAAAAATGGATGGGTGAGCGGGAATTTATTTCCGGTTGCATTTTGCAGCAGCAGGGTGGCATAGCTGAAGCGATCAGTTTCAGCGGACGCATATTCATCGGCTGTATATTCATGGATGGCCCTCAGTTCGCGGTGAATCAGGAAAAGGAAAGGATTGAACCAAAAGAATACGGTCAGGAATTCGATCCATAAAATATCGGCTGAATGTTTATTGATAGCATGATACATCTCATGCCGGAGAATCTGCCGGGCAGTCTGGCTTTTGATTTCCTGGTCTTGCCCCCAGAATATATTTCTGAAGAAAGAAAAAGGGGTTCCTTTCTCAGATACAAAGTAAATGGTCGCTTCCGGCAGCGGCATGGAAGGTTTGTTTTTGGGAAGCCGGCGCAGGTATCGGATCGTGAGCATGAGACGGATGAACAGGAAAAGAGTTACTCCGACGCAAAGAATGGTCATTAGAAAGGGCCAGTTGAAGAGATTCGGACTTTTATGGCCGCCGTAAATCGTCACCGCTTCCTCCCATTTTCCCTGCCCCACACCCAGTAAACGGATCGCCTGTCCGGAATCTTTGTGGAACCAGCCGACCGGCAGACTGAAATGCAAAGCCGGAATGAGGAGGCTGAGCACCGGAATGCCCAGCAGAAAAATGCGGTTGAAGAAGTGAATTTTCCGGTTCCGGAGAAAAAGGCTGTAATAACCGAAGAGTACTCCGGAGACCAGGATCGTTTTAATGATATAGATCAAGAGGGTCATGGCTTATTGTTTTTAATGGATTGGATCTGTTGCAGGAGGAGTTCCAGCTCGGCTTCAGAAAGTTTTTGATCATTTATAAACTGCGAGACCAGCCGGGCCGGGGAACCGTTGAAATAACTTTTTACCAATTGGTTTACCGACTTCTTACCATATTCCGCCTGGGATACCAGGGGTTTATACAGGTTATTGCGGCCATACACACTGTACTCCACAAAGCCTTTTTCCACCAGGATCTTGAGAATCGTGGCGATCGTATTGGAATGCGGTTTGGGCTCCGGAGTGGATTCAATAATCTCTTTCAGGAATCCTTTTCCGAGCTTCCAGAGCACCTGCATCACCTGCTCCTCTGCTTTTGTTAAAGTCTTGCCAGTATTCATTTTGTGTATATTAAGTGCTTTTAATTATCGTTTATCGTTGATCGTATATCGTTAATCGAATATGATGGATGGTGATTCGATACACGATTAACGATACACGATACACGGTTGAAAAAGGGTATTTTTTTATAACTATAAAAATAGTTATTTGATCAAATGTATAACTAATTATTTAGTTCTACCAAATTTTATGTTTTTTAATTGCGGAAAGGCTATGAAGTTCCGCAATTGGGTGTTACTTTCGTGCCAGTACACTGCGGAATACATTTAATCTTACCCTTATCAACTTTTCCGCCTTTTGCATTGTTATATCGTTGATTCATACCCAACAAAAGGATTGTCCACTTTTTATTTATACCCATTATGAGGCAACTTAAAATTGCTACCCAGATTACTAACCGTGACTCGCAGGCGGTAGAAAAGTATTTACAGGAAATTTCAAAGATCTCCATGATCACCCCGGAGGAAGAGACCATTCTCGCCCAACGGATTAAGATGGGAGACCAGAAGGCGCTGGATAAACTGGCCCAGTCGAACCTGCGTTTCGTGGTTTCGGTAGCCAAACAGTACCAGCACCAGGGGCTTTCCCTCAGTGACCTCATTAATGAAGGAAACCTGGGACTGATCAAGGCTGCCCAGCGTTTCGATGAAACCAAGGGTTTCAAATTTATCTCTTATGCGGTTTGGTGGATCCGTCAGTCCATCCTTCAGGCTTTGGCCGAACAGGGTCGTCTGGTTCGTCTTCCCCAGAACAAGATCGGTACCTACAATAAGGCAAACAAAGCCTATATGGCTTTCGAGCAGGAACACGAACGTGAACCTTCTACGGAAGAACTGGCTGAACTGCTGGAAATGAGCGAAACCGAAATCAATAATATTTTCCAGAGCAATACCCGTCACAGTTCCCTCGATGCACCCGTGCACGAAGCGGAGGATGTGGCCATGGGCGACCTGCTGGAAGGTGGTGACGATACGGATGATGATGTAATGAAAGATTCCCTGCGGGCCGAAATCCGCCGGGTGCTTAAATCACTGAGTCCGCGTGAAGCTGAAATCGTGAATGCCTATTTCGGACTGGATGGCGAAAACGGGGTTACCATTGAACAGATCGGACAGAAATACGACCTGACCAAGGAACGCATCCGTCAGATAAAAGAAAGAGCAATTAAGCGTCTGCAGAAAGCAAGATATAGCAGTGCTTTAAAAGCATATTTGGGATAATTGTCAATTGTTAATTGTCAATTGTTAACTGTAATTAAATAAAGCCTCGAAAATTCGGGGCTTTATTATTTGGCGGATGGACGTTTTTAATTAGGTCCCACCGGTTATTTTTGCATCCATGTTCCGTACTCTCATACTTCCCATACTTCTCATACTTGCCCTGGTTTCCTGCGAGAAGGATATCTCCATCAAACTGGATCCCACCACCACAGACCTGGTGGTGAATGGCGATATTGAAAACGGATTATACCCCGTGGTTGCTTTGTCCAGGAGCCTGGATTATTTCAGCAAAATTGATCCCCATATTTTATCGGCCTCCTTCGTACACAATGCCATCGTCACGGTTTCCAACGGCCAGGTGACTGCGCAACTCAGGGAAGACAGTCTGCCCAGCGGAACCCCCGACCTGGAGATATATTTTTATACTTTAAAAGCCACCGACCCCGATCCGAAATTTACCGGTGAATTCAACACCAGCTATACACTGAATATAGTTGTAGACAATAAGACGTATACCGCAATGACCACTATTCCGGCACTGGATAAAGTGGTGGACAGCATATGGTGGACCCTCGCCCCCGATCAGACGGTAGATTCCGGACTGGTGAATCTGAAAGCTGAAATAACGGACCCGCCCGGTTATGGCAACTATACCCGCTATTATACCAGCACAAACGGCGGACCTTTTTTTGCGGGACGGAACTCAGTATTTGACGACCAGATCACAGACGGCACCACTTATACCGTATCAGTTCCAAAAGGTATCAACCGGAATGAGACGATCGACCTGAACACCTATGGCTTTTTTAATTTGGGGGATACCGTTGTTTTGAAAATGGCAAATATTGACAAGGGAACCTACGATTTCTGGCGAACGATGGAATACAATTACCAGAGTATAGGAAATCCGTTTTCAACGCCCACGAAAGTCATTTCCAATATTTCCAATAATGCCCTCGGGTATTTTGGTGGTTATGCAGCCCAGTACAAAAAACTCATCATTCCTTTTTAGCTGGTCATCTGTACGACCTTCTTTCTCAACATTTACGATTAAATTTGCACCCGAAGATCGTGGATCGTGTATCGGAAATCGATATACGATCATCGATACACGATAAACGTAGAAAAATGGAAAACAAGACATCGGAAAGAGTTCATTGTTTAATTATCGGATCAGGACCGGCAGGATACTCTGCCGCAATTTATACAGCGCGTGCGAATCTCAAACCCGTGCTTTACCAGGGTATTCAGCCCGGCGGCCAGCTGACGATTACAACAGAAGTGGAAAACTATCCGGGTTATCCCGATGGTGTGCAGGGTCCGGAGATGATGGTGGAATTTGAAAAACAGGCATCGCGGATGGGAGCGGATATCCGTTTTGGCCTCGCGACCAAAGTGGATTTTTCCCGGCGTCCGTTTAAAGTATGGATTGACGACGAAAAGCTGGTGGAAGCCGATTCGGTAATCATTGCCACTGGCGCATCTGCAAAATGGCTCGGCCTGCCCAGCGAAGAAAAACTAAATGGTTACGGAGTAAGTGCCTGTGCCGTTTGTGATGGATTTTTCTTTAAGGGAAAAGAAGTGGCCATTGTGGGTGCAGGAGATACTGCTGCTGAAGAAGCCCTGTATCTTGCTAAACTTTGTACAAACGTTCATATGTTTATCCGCCGCGATCAGATGCGGGCGTCCCAGGTGATGCAACAGCGCATTCGCGAATCTTCCAATATTAAAATTTACTGGAATACAGAAGTAGAAGAAATTCTGGGTGAAAACAAAGTTGATGGCGTGCGCATCACCAATTCCGCCTCAAAAAAAACAGAGACCATTCCGGTCAACGGATTTTTTGTAGCCATTGGTCATGAGCCGAATTCTGCGATTTTCAAACCATGGATTGACATGGACGATACCGGATATATCAAAACCGTTCCGGGCAGTTCAAGGACCAATGTGGAAGGTGTGTTTGCATCGGGTGATGTGCAGGACCGCACTTACCGGCAGGCGGTTACAGCCGCGGGCAGTGGCTGTATGGCGGCACTTGACGCAGAACGCTGGTTAACGATGCAGCCGAAAGCAAATTAGGGGATTAGATGATTAGGGATTAGGTAATTCTTTTTCATTTAATCTTCTAATCATCTAATCACCTGATCATCTAATTATCTAATCTGCTAATGATTACAATCGAACTTCAGAACCTGGTTTTTTTTGAGCATCACGGCATTTATGAGGAAGAAAGAAAAGTGATGAATTCATTTGAAGTGAGTCTCCAGGTTTCCTATCCTGAAACGAGTATGGTGTATGAGCGTATTGCGGACACTATTAGTTATGTTAATTTATTCAGGATTGTACAGGAACATATGAAGGAACCTGTTTTTCTTTTGGAAAAAATCTGTCAGGGCATTATCTTAAGCATTAAACATCAGCATCCGGCCGTATCTGAAATTACAATTAGTATTTTTAAATTACAGGCCCCTATTGAACATTTTGTTGGCAGGGTAGGAGTTACGATGCGCCGTTCATTTAAGGAATAAATATGCTTCGACTGTTTACGTTATTGATTGTGGTATTTCCATACCTGTTATTTTCCCAGGACGTAAACCAGCTCCTGAAAGAGGCGCAGTTACAGGAATCCCAGTTTCATGAAAGCGAAGCATTTTTAAAATATGCCGAAGTATTAAAAAAAGACCCCAATAACCTGCAGGCCCTCTGGAAATGCAGCGACCTCTCTTCCCGTATCGGGGCGCGTCAACCGGACAAAGAAAAAATGCGTCCTTATTTTATGGCAGCTAAAAATTATGCGGCCGCCGCACTACGGGTAAATCCTAATTCTTCCGATGCGAATTTTGCAATGTCACTTGCGCTGGGCAGGGTTTCCCTGATATCCGGAACCAAGGAACGGGTGATGATGGCGAGGGATGTGAAACGATATGCAGAAAATGCTATCCGGCTTGATCCGAATAATTTCAGGGCTTACCATATTCTTGGCCGGTGGAAATATGATGTGAGTAATCTGAACCTGGCAGAAAAATCATTTGCCCGGGTATTTTATGGTAAACTGCCTTCTGCCACGCTGGAGGAAGCCATAGCGGACTTCGATAAGAGCCGTTCGCTTTATCCAGGATTTATTTTAAACTATTATGAACTGGCCCGTTCTTATCACCGGATGGGGGAAGACAAAAAAGCGATTGCCAATCTGAATATACTGCTGGGCCTTCCCAATGTGATGTATGACGATACCCGGGTAAAAGTAATTGCCCGCCAATTGCTGACGGAGTGGCAATAACTCCCTTTCCAGTCGTTAAATTTCAGTATTATTGCGATCCGCATGATGAACATCAGACCAGATTTTGATATACACAACGAAGACCCGGCTGCTGAAGATGCAAGTCAGTGCCGATTGCTGATTGAGATTGGCTCAGACTCGCTGATATTTATACTATTGAATGTGCGGGGAATGAGGCCAGTGGCGATCCGGGTATATCAATGGCCACACCTGAAATCAAATGATCCTGAGTCCACCCTGCGTGGAATTCTGGAAGCTGATCCGATATTAAATAGTTTCAGACCCAACGAGATTTTCCTGGTTTACAATTTTCCGGAATCTAACCTGGTTCCTGAAAAATATTTCAGTGCCGATATTACCAGGCCGGTAACGGATATGATTTATGGTAACCTGAACTCCGATGTTGTGCTCGACGAAAAAGTACCCTGGTTTGAATTCCACAATGTATACCGGGTTCCTGCAGCCATTCATTTATTAATGCAGGAAAAATTCCATTCTGCCCGGTTCTGGCATTTTTACAGCCTCCAGCTGAAATGTTATAAAATGTTTACGGCTAAAGAAGAAGCCTCATATATGAAAGCTTTTTTCTATCCCGATAAAATGATTGTGATGGCCTTCAAACGAGGCCAGCTCCAGATGATTCAGCATTTCTTTTACCAGGATTCAAAAGATGTGGCCTACCACCTGCTGAACTGCTGTACCCAGCTCGAACTGGACAAGCAGGAGGTTATTCTGGAAATTTCCGGAATGATCGATAAAAAATCGGCGGTTTATGAAGACCTGGAATTGTACTTTCTCAATATTCGCTTTGATAGTATGGAAGACAGTATCCGGCAAACGGACGAGCTCATTCAGTTTCCAAATCATTTTTTCGCATCGCTGTTGAAAATGTCGATATGCGTATAATCGGAGGCGAGTGGGGTGGAAGAAAAATCAATCCCCCGGCCAAAATGCCCAATACCCGTCCCACTACAGACATTGCAAAGGAGGGATTGTTTAATATACTTCAATCCAACCGGGAGCTGGAAGGTCTCAAAACCCTGGATCTTTTTGGTGGCACCGGCAGCATCAGTTTCGAACTGGCATCACGTGGTGCATCGGATCTGACGATTGTGGAAAAAGACCCGCGCATGCTGGATTTCATTCGAAAGACTGCCGGACGTGCTGGAGCTGACGAGCTTACGTGTAGTTCCATCTGATGTTTTCCGTTTTTTAAAAACCACGAAGGAACAATACGATTTTATTTTTGCGGGACCTCCCTATGCCCTGGAAACCATCGACGAGATTCCGGCATTTGTTGCAGGTGGAAATTTATTAAAAGAGAAAGGATGGTTCGTTCTGGAACATACACCAAGAAACCGCTACCAGGAACTTCCGCTTTTTGTTACGGAAAGAAACTATGGCACTACCATTTTTTCCATCTTTATTAATAAAACCGGATGAAGCCCATATTCATCAGTGGTATCGGAACGGCCATCGGAAAAACCGTTGTCGCTGCGGTACTCACCGAAGCATTAAAAGCAGATTACTGGAAACCCGTGCAGGCCGGTTATAAAACCGGTACGGACCGCACAGCCCTTGCTTCCCTGATTACAAATCCGGAAACGATTATTCATCCGGACGGGTATACCCTGCAAATGCCCGCTTCACCACATATTGCGGCCAGAAATGAAAACCGCCGGATTGAACTTCATCAACTCGTTCGCGATTTTCAGCAGATGGATAAAAGACGTCCATTGATTATTGAAGGTGCCGGCGGTCTGATGGTGCCTTTGAATGAATCGGAATTTGTATATGACCTGGTCAGGGAATTAGATGCGAGGCTGATCCTGGTGAGCCGTAACTATCTGGGAAGTATTAATCATTCCCTGATGACTGCAGCCATTTGCCGGTCTGAAAACCTGGATGTGGCCGGCTGGATTTTCAATGATCATTACCTGAATTATGAACAGGAAATTGCGGAATGGTCAGGATATCCCCGACTGTTTTCCCTGCCGTTATTTGATTCCGTTACCAAAGAGACCATCTTTCTGGCAGCAGGAGGAATTGATTTGGATTACCTTTATTCAAGGTTATGAATGTAAACTATCCATTAGTTAAGACGGTCAGGATGCTCCTGCTTCCTTTTTCCCTGATCTATGGATTGATCGTTATTTTTCGAAACTGGATGTTTGACCGGAAAATCTTTCGTTCGGCAACTTTCAACCTGCCGATAGTTTGTGTGGGAAATCTTACGGTCGGCGGAACCGGCAAGTCACCCATGGTGGAATTCATGATAGAAAAAATGAAGCAGTCGTTCCGGATTGCCATACTCAGTCGTGGATACAAAAGAAAAACCCGTGGTTATGCGCTTGCCAGTCCACAGAGTACCGCGCTTGAAATCGGAGATGAACCCATGCAGTTCTTCAATAAATTTCCGGATGTTACTGTTGCCGTAGGGGAAGAAAGGGTATTTGCCATTCCGCAGTTGCTGCACGATAAACCAGATACCCAGGTCATCATCCTGGACGATGCATTCCAGCATCGGTCCGTGACCGCGGGATTCAATATCATCCTGTCAGAATATAATAACCTGTATACGCGTGACTGGTTCCTGCCCACCGGCGATCTGAGGGACCAGCCCGGAAGTGCCCGGCGTGCAGACATGATCGTAATTACAAAATGCCCGCCGGATCTTTCGCTGGCAGAAAAAAACCGGGTGATATCCGAAATCAAACCTGCAGCAGACCAGCAGGTTTTTTTCACTACCATCGCCTATGGGAAGGCATACCATGTGATTACCCGGGAAACGAGTCATATTACCAGTTCAACAGAAGTGCTGCTGGTGACCGGTATTGCCAATCCGGGACCGCTTAAAAAATACCTGGAAGAAAACTTTAACGGATATGATGAACTGGCATACAGCGATCACCATATTTTTACGATCGATGACCTGAAAAATATATTAAAAAGATTTAATCAGAATCCTTCGCCTCATAAAATAATCCTTACGACGGAGAAAGATGCCGTACGCCTGCAGAAATTTTCCCAGCAACTGCAGGAACTGCCCGTGTATGTATTGCCTATCCAGCCGGTATTTTTATTTTATGGGGAAAATCAGTTTACAGAGTTAATAACTACATTCATCCAGGAATTTCCTGGTCAAGCCTAAACGGTTATGGGACATAAACATTCAGAAAATAAACATTCAGATAAGAAAAAGAAAAAATCAACCGAATTTTTACACCGGGGTGTGCTGGAGGTTACGCGGTCAGGTATGGGTTTTGTAATTGCAAAAGGCCTGGAGAGGGATGTGCTGGTGCGGCCAAATGATTTCAATACGGCCATGCACGGAGATACCGTGCTGGTAAAGATTACCCAGTCGAAAGGAGGCAATAGCCGGGTGCAGGGTGCGGTGGATTCGGTAATAGAAAGAAAGCAGACGGATTTTCCCGGGCATATCGAAATGGGAGAAGGGTTTGCTTTTTTTATTGCAGAAACTGCCAGACCCATGTCGGACGTTTATATTCCATTAAATAAAATGGGAACAGCGGTGGACAAAGACCGCGTTATTGTAAGGATTACTGACTGGGGAAAAACGAAGAAGCCACAGGGTGAAGTGATACAGGTGCTGGATGAATCCGATGAAAATGACCGGGTGATGAAAGAGATCCTGATCGAAAACGGTTTTGCCATTGTCTTTCCCGAAAAAGTATTAGCTGAATCAGCCGGTCTCCCGGAAACCATACCACCAGCGGATCTGGAAGGCAGAAAAGATTTCAGGAAAACACTCACTTTCACGATTGATCCGGCTGACGCAAAAGATTTTGACGATGCCATTTCTTTCCGGAAGCTAAAGGATGACATCTATGAAATCGGGGTACATATTGCCGATGTGAGTCACTATGTGATTCCGGGAATGGCGCTGGATGCGGAGGCCTATGAACGGGCCACTTCAGTATATCTTCCTGACCGCGTCAATCCAATGTTACCGGAGAAAATATCCAATGAGCTCTGTTCGCTTCGTCCACATGAAGACAAACTTTGTTTTTCTGCCGTTTTTCATGTCAGCAGTAAAGGTGAGATGAAAGAGTACTGGCTCGGCAGAACCGTCATTCATTCCGATCATCGTTATGCCTATGAAGACGTTCAGGATATCATCGAAAAGAAAGTTGGTGTAAATAAGGACGAGATTCTCATCCTGCATGAAATTGCCCAGCGTTTAAGGAGACAGCGGATTAAAAAAGGAGCGATCAATTTTTCTTCTGCCGAAGTCCGGTTTAAACTGGATGAAAAGGGTAAGCCCATTGGTATCATGGTGAAGGAAAGTAAGGAATCGCATCAGCTGATCGAAGAATTTATGCTGCTCGCGAATCGCACGGTTGCTTCCCATGTGGCAAAAATTAAAATCAAAAAGAAGCCCGTTCCTTTCCCCTACCGGATTCACGATACACCCGATAAGGAAAAACTTGCGCCTTTTGTGGAATTTGCAAAAAAGTACGGGCATACATTCGATACTAAAACGCCTGAAGGAATTTCAGCTTCGTTCAACCTGATGCTGAAAGACGTAAAAGGAAAACCCGAACAGCATGTGCTGGAACAGCTGGGCATCCGTACCATGGCAAAAGCGGTATATACCTCAGAAAATATCGGGCACTATGGTTTGGGATTTACCAACTATTGTCATTTTACTTCTCCGATCCGCCGGTATCCGGATGTGCTCACCCACCGGATTTTGCAGGAGGTGCTCGATGATGAAATTCAACCCCGGCATAATCTGGAAGAACAATGCAAGCATTGCAGCGAACGCGAAAGAGCTGCCATGGATAGTGAACGTACAGCTAATAAATACAAGCAGGTAGAATACATGAGGGATTTTGTGGGTGATATTTTTGACGGAGTGATCAGCGGCGTGGCGGCATTTGGATTCTGGGTGGAAACGGTTGAACACAAATGTGAGGGACTGGTGAGCCTGAACAGCCTGATGGAATATGATGATTTTCGTTTGATCGAAGGGGAATATGCGCTGGTTGGAAAACGCAGTGGCCGTAAATTCCGGATGGGAGATAAGATTACAATTAAAGTAATTTCTGCGAACCTCGCCAAGCGGCAACTGGATTACGAATGGGTCCTGAAGGCCTAACGCCTAATGCAAACAGCCAACCGCCAACGAAACCCGCAAATACCATTAATTCAGATTTTGAAATGAAGCGTTTTCAGGAACTATCACAACAGTTTGCAATATATTTTAGTAAGACAAAATTTCCGGATCAGCCGGAAACCCTTTATGGGGCTGCATCCTATATGATTGAAGACGGAGGTAAACGGATTCGTCCCGTATTGTGTCTGCTGGGCAGTGAACTTTTTAGCCCGATTCATTCTGATACCTGGAAGGCCGCCGTGGCACTGGAACTCTTCCATAATTTCACCCTTATTCATGATGATATCATGGACCGGGCACCACTGCGGCGCGGAAGGCCCACCGTGCATGCCAGGTACAATGAATCCACAGCCCTGCTTGCAGGCGATGTGATGTTGTTGTATTCCTACGATTGGCTCAATGAGACCAGTCCGGATTATGCGCAATCCCTGATCAGGCTTTTAAACCAGACGGGAAAAGAAGTTTGTGAGGGTCAGCAGCTGGATATGGATTTTGAAAATGAAAATGCCATTTCGCTGGAGCAGTACATGCATATGATTGAATTGAAGACAGCTGTTTTTTTAGCTGCAAGTCTCCGTATGGGTGCACAGATTGCGCGCGCAACAACTGCGGACCAGCAGCATATTTATGATTTTGGAAAAAATCTCGGGCTTGCTTTCCAGGTGCAGGACGACTACCTGGATAGTTTTGGCAATCCGGCCACATTCGGAAAACAAACCGGCGGCGATATTCTCTCTAATAAAAAAACATTTTTACTGGTACATGCCCTGGAGAAATCCGCACCGGATAAGAAACAGGCCATACTTAAACTTCTTCTTTCTTCTCCCTCAGATAAAGTGGAACGCATGATTGCCTTGTTCCACACCTGTCAGGTAGATCAGGCCGCCCGGGAGGCCAAGGAACAGTATATGAAACTTGCATATAGTCATCTCGAACAAATTCAGGTGCCGGATGAAAACAAACTGGCCCTCCGGGACCTCGCTGAATATTTGATAGCGCGGGAGATTTAGGGGATGACGGATGACGGTTGGCGGTTGATCGTTGGCCGTTGGCGGTAAATGAATTTAATCACCTAATCTTCTATGTCACCAGATAGCTAATTCCCTCAAGCGCCAGAGAAGTATTTGAAAACACTTCACGGGCCTGTGACTCGAATTCATCCAATTTGTCGTATTTAGAACTAAAATGACCGATAAGCAGCTGTTTTACCTGGGCCATTTTGGCGATGGTGGCTGCCTGGACCGTGGTGCAGTGAAATCTTTTGGCGGCGCGATCTTCCAGATCCTTCAGGTAGGTAGTTTCATGATAGAGCATGTCCAGTCCTTTTACCTTGTCTGCAAGACCCGGATGAAAGATCGTATCTGCCGAATAGGCATAAGTCTTGGGATGGGGAGCCGGATCGGTAACGGATTCATTCGGGATAAGCACACCTTCCTTCGTTTCATAGCTCTCGCCCCATTTTAACCGGTCGAAAAAGGAAGATGGGACGCCTGCGACCCGGGATTTGTCAGGATTTACCTTCCGGGGAGGACGAACCTGTCGGAAAATGAAGCCCCAGCACTCAATCCGGTGAAATACCTGGAAACATTCTATCTGGAAACGATTGTCTTTTACCAGAATCCCTTCCTCTGTAAGCGGATGAAAAATCAGATTAAAAGGCAGCTGGGTATCGGCAACCCTCAGCTGCAGGTCCAGAATATCTTTCAGGGCTGCGGGACCAAACAAATGTAAATCCTGGTGGCGCCCCAGGAGACCCATGCTGGTCAGCAGGCCAATAAGACCGAAATAGTGATCTCCGTGAAGATGGGAGATAAAAATATGGTTAATCCGACTGCGCCTGATCTTGTATTTATTCATTTGAGACTGGGTTCCTTCACCGCAATCCACCAGGAAAAGATGGTCGTCCAAAGTGATCACCTGGGCGGTAGGATGCCTGTCGAAGGCGGGTATGGCAGAATTATTTCCGAGAATGGTTACTGCGAGCACATTGCGGTTTTAATCATGACCAATTGGGTAATTGGAACCCCATTTTCCATATATCAAGTGAAAAATAATACAAAAAGTAATAGGAATCGGTTTTGATCGTTACCCTAATATCCGAGTCCCTTTGATCTAGTCCGTGAATTCTCTTTCGATTTCTTCCATAAAGATGATATCAGAAGCCTCACTTTGTGAGGGAACAATCTGCAATAATTCAAATTGTTCATTCTGATCGAAATATTTTTTGGGTTCCGGTTGCATTTCACACAAAACAAATGAAGCATGCTTTGCATAAAACAGGTTTCTCAGTTCAAGAATGGTGTGCGCAGCAGCAGAATCCATTTTTTGAATGTCTTTTAGATTAAGGAGCAGATTTTTTACTTCCTGATTGAGGTAGGGCACACAAAGATCATGCAGTGCTGCTGTCATATTAGCAGCAAGAATGGGTTCAACTACAGTAATGGCATGGAATTTATCGTTGGTACTGATTTTGACTTTCATTTTATCCGGCTTTGTTAACATACGTTGATAAAGCATCGAAAACAGGAATCAAAAATATTCGTTATTATTGTATAAAGCACAATTGGTTAAAAATGGATAATAATTTTTCGGCCCAGGTTAAGGAGATTATTTCGTTCAGCAGGGAAGAAGCCTTAAGGTTAGGAAATGACTTTATTGGAACCGAGCATTTGCTGCTGGGACTGATCAGGGAGGGGGACAATACAGCGGTCCGGATCCTGAAGAGTTTTAATGTGGATTTATATGAGCTCAGAAAAGAAGTGGAGCTCGCAGTTAAGGATAAGACAGGAAAGAATATTGCAAACATTAACAGCCTTCCGCTCACCAAACAGGCAGAAAAGGTGATCCGGGTTACGGTACTGGAAGCGAAAGCACTGAAGAGTCCGACGGTGGAAACCGAGCATCTCATGCTTTCCATTCTGAAAAACAAAGAAAACATAGCTACGCAAATACTAAATCAATTCGACGTGGACTACGATTTATTCAGGAATGAACTGGGTGTTGTTAAAAGTAATGATACCCGCAGCGAGTACGCTGAGGAAAATGAGGATGATTTTGATGAGGAAAAGAAATATGCGCAACAAAAAGCGCGTCCTGCCGGCAATACAAAAAGCAAGACACCGGTACTGGATAATTTCGGCAGGGATATTACCCGCCTCGCGGAAATGAATTCCCTCGATCCGATCGTGGGCAGGGAAGAGGAAATAGAAAGGGTTTCCCAGATTTTGTCCAGGCGCAAAAAAAATAATCCCATTCTGATTGGTGAACCCGGTGTTGGTAAAACAGCTATCGTGGAAGGTCTTGCCCTGCGCATTGTACAGCGCAAGGTTTCCCGTGTATTGTTCGACAAAAGGGTGATATCGCTGGATCTTGCCGCTCTGGTTGCCGGTACCAAGTACCGTGGCCAGTTTGAAGAACGCATGAAGGCAATAATGAATGAACTGGAAAAAAACCGGGATGTCATTTTGTTTATCGATGAAATTCATACCATCGTCGGTGCGGGTGGTGCATCCGGATCGCTGGATGCTTCCAACATTTTCAAACCTGCCCTGGCCCGCGGAGAGCTGCAATGTATCGGAGCTTCCACCCTGGATGAATACAGGATGTACATTGAAAAAGATGGCGCCCTCGATCGTCGCTTTCAAAAAGTAATGATTGATCCGCCAAGTGTGGATGAGACCATTCAGATTCTTGAAAATATCAAATCCAAATACGAGGATTATCACAACGTAACCTATTCTGATGAAGCCATACAGGCCTGTGTTAAACTAAGCGACCGGTACATGACCGACCGCCTGTTACCAGACAAAGCCATTGATGTGCTGGATGAAGTGGGTGCAAGGGTGCATTTGAAAAATATAAATGTGCCGCAGAATATTGTGGAATTTGAAAAGAAAATTGAAGACGTTAAGAACGAAAAAAATAAAGTTGTAAAGAGCCAGAAGTTTGAAGAAGCTGCTTCTCTTCGCGATGCAGAGAAAAGACTGCAGGAAGAACTGGAAAAAGCAAAGCTCCAGTGGGAAGAAGAAAGCAAACACCGAAGGTATCCGATTGATGAGGATAATATTGCAGAAGTGGTGAGTATGATGACGGGTATTCCGGTGAAGAGAATGATTCAGGCGGAAAGTGAAAAGCTCCGGAATATGTCGGTTGATATGGAATCCATGGTGGTCGGTCAGAGTGAAGCGATTTTAAAAGTGGTTAAAGCCATTCAGAGGAACCGGGTCGGATTGAAGGACCCCAAGAAACCCATTGGCACATTTATTTTTCTTGGTCCTACGGGTGTAGGTAAAACTGAACTTGCCCGGGCCCTGGCGCGCTATATGTTTGATTCCGAAGATTCACTTGTTCGCATCGACATGAGTGAATACATGGAGAAATTTACGGTGAGCCGCCTGATTGGTGCTCCTCCCGGCTATGTGGGTTATGAAGAGGGCGGCCAGCTTACTGAAAAAGTGAGAAGGAAGCCGTACAGCGTGATCCTGTTGGATGAAATCGAAAAGGCGCACCCGGATATCTATAATATATTATTGCAGGTGTTGGATGACG
The DNA here is from genome assembly GCA_963766585.1 of uncultured Bacteroidota bacterium. GTDB lineage: Bacteria > Bacteroidota > Bacteroidia > Chitinophagales > Chitinophagaceae > Puia. The sequence continues at coordinate 630,589 of CAVYAV010000003.1, read as the reverse complement.
GACAATTAACAGATGGTCTGGGAAGAAAAGTAGATTTTAAAAACACCCTGATCATCATGACCTCGAATATCGGAGCCAGACAATTGAAAGATTTCGGTGCGGGTGTGGGATTTGCAACTACAGCCAGAACGGCAAATGCAGAAGAAAACAGTAAGGCGGTAATTGAAAAAGCACTGAAGCGGACATTTAGTCCGGAGTTCCTCAACCGGGTGGATGATATTATTATTTTCAATTCTCTTAACCGGGAAAACATTTTCAATATCATCGATATCCTGATGAAAGGAGTAATGAAACGGCTGGTGCAGCTGGGATTCTCCCTGGAGTTAACCGCTGAGGCCAAGTCTTTCATTGCAGAAAAAGGATATGATCAGGAATTTGGAGCCAGACCTCTTCACAGGGCAATTCAAAAATACCTGGAAGATCCTTTAGCGGAAGAAATTTTGAACTTGAATATTAAGAACGGTGATGTTATGATCGCCGATCTGGATAAAGCAGAATCTAAAATAAAATTTACGCTGAAGGAAAAAGAGAAGGAAGCTTCTGAAGTTTAAACGAACAGGTTGTTCTGAATATTATTTGCCACGGCACACGGAAAATTTCCGCGTTTCCGTGGCAAATCTTTTATTTGTACTACGGTAAAACATGGCTGAAAAAAAAATTACCATTACCATCGATGGCTGGTCATCCTGCGGTAAAAGCACGCTGGCCAAACAACTGGCAACTAAGCTGCAGTATACATATATTGACAGCGGGGCGATGTACCGTGCCATTACGCTATATTTTTTGCGCAATCATGTGGATTGGACCGATTCATCGCAGGTATTGAATGCGCTACAGGATATTCATATAGAATTTGGCTTTCATGAAGGAACCAAGCCGACAGAGGTCCTGCTCAACGATGAAAATGTAGAATATCTTATTCGCGATCTGGTGGTGGCCGAAAAAGTAAGTGAAGTCGCCGCCATCAAGGAAGTGCGTGAATTTGCCGTAAAGCTCCAACAATCCATGGGATTGAAACGTGCGATTGTCATGGACGGGAGGGACATTGGCACGGTTGTATTTCCCAAGGCCGAGCTAAAAATTTTTATGACGGCCGACAATGCCGTACGTGTGGAAAGGCGATTCCGGGAATTGTATGAGAAGAACCCGAATATTACATTGGAAGAAGTAAAAAATAACCTGGAGATGCGGGATTATATCGATTCCCACCGGGAAATCAGTCCGCTCCGAAAAGCGAAAGATGCCATCGTGCTGGATAATTCAAATATTTCGGAACAGGAACAATTTCAACTCGCCCTGAAATGGGCGATGGAACGGATCAAGCAACCAGATTAACCGCTTCTTCATCTGAACCCGGTATTCTTATGGTACAATTATTTGCAGATTATTAACGATTATTTTTCTGCAAAAAAAACCAGTTTCTTTTCCCGGCCAAATCAAAAAAACGCTTCGGGATAACTTCTAATTGTATTTTTTACACATCTTGCTCCTGACAAAGCCCCACAGCCGGTAAATTATTAATATTATTATATTATTATATGCATTTTAGACTCATTTCCGGGGCTTTACGATTTGATTATGTGAAATTTTCGATTGAGATTTGCGTTGTTAAAACAAGAAAATGGAACAATTATTCATATCCTCCTTTGTAGCCTACTTTGGTAACCTGCATATTGACAATCCGGCCCTGCTGGATCTGTTGAAAATGGTAGCCGGCACCTCATTATGGATTGGGAGTCTGGTTGGATTTTTATACATGAGGGAGAGAAAGCTGAAAGCAGCTGTCAGCAAATAAAAAGACTTTCCGAGAACGCATAAAAAAAGCATCCTGCGAAACCGGGATGCTTTTTTATTTATATAATGTATCGGGTAAGATAATTTATATATAGGCAGGTTCGGCCTTGGGCAATACAGCAGGAGGAACAATTTGTTTTACCTGGATCGAGCGGAAATAAAAATAGCTGACGATTACTGAACCAACCACGGCACAGAGTATGGAGATTTTTGCAATATCCCGGACAGCTGATTCTGTAAATGCAAGCATGGTGGTGAAAATAGACATGGTGAATCCGATACCGGCCAGGGTTCCCATTCCAAATACCTGTTTCCAGTTCACATTGGAAGGCAGTTGGGCAACATTAAATCTTACCATGATCCGGCAGGCCAGGTAAATACCCAGTGGTTTACCGATAACGAGTCCGAAAAAGATCCCCATGCCAACCGGTGAGGTAAGTGAAGAAACAATATGCGCCGGCAGCAAGATGGCTGTATTGGCCAGTGCAAATACGGGAAGGATGAAAAAATTCACCCACTTATGAATCGCTTTTTCAATGACGGCAAGTGATTCTACCGGCATAGCAAAAGCAAAGAGTACACCGGTGATGCTGGCTTCCACACCGCTCTGTAACATGCAATACCACAGGGACAGCCCCAGGACAATCTGCAAAATTCCAAATTTCATTTTCATCCGGTTGCAGAGCAGAAGACCAGCGTAAAGAACACCACACACAGCCAATGCAATCCAGTTAATATGACCACCATAAAATAATGCAATCACAACAATGGCGCCCAGGTCATCAATAATTGCAATGGCCAGTAACAATATTTTCAGCCCTACCGGAAATCTTTTTCCGAGAAGGGAAGCAGCGGCGATGGAGAATGCAATATCAGTAGCTGTAGGAATTCCCCAGCCATGAGAATACCCGGAATACATATTGAATCCGATAAATATCAGGGCTGGCATCATCATGCCTCCGAATGCTGCGCCAAATGGTAGTACCGCTTTTTTGAACTGGGAAAGTTCACCGGATAAAAGTTCTCTTTTTATTTCCGTAGCAGCGAGCACAAAGAAAAAAGCCATCCCGAAATTATTCACCCAGTCAATAAATGAATGTGGAAGTCTTGCAGAGGAAAAAATTCCGGTATTAAATGCATTGTTCCAGAAATGATTGAACCAGGCTGAGGAAGAGGTATTGGTTAACACCAGGGAGATAACCGTACAACCCAGGAGTAAAACACCGGTAGTCCGGCTGTCGCTCAACAAATCCCTTAAAGGAGTAAAAATATGATGAAGGGGCTTGGCTTTTAGAGCAGACATACCTTAATAATTTTTATAATATATTATTTTTACCGGCATTATAAAGATATTGACTTTTTATCCCTGAATGTTATAATTTATTAAAAATATCAGCAAAAATATACACATGACATTATAAACATATGTGTTTGATTTATGTTCAATAACTAATTGCAATACAACTAACTATATGTAAATTAAAAAGCCCCTGTTTGCAGGGGCTTTTTAATGGGCAGCTTAATAATTTGAAAACCTAATCCACATAACCAAGAACACCCATCTCAGGGATATCCAGGCCGGCTACTTCATCTTCTGCCTTGACGCGTATTGGAGTTATTTTATTGGAAATTTTAAACCAGGACCACATAGCTGCGTAAACAAAAACAAAGCAGGTTGCGGTTCCGATGAGCTGAGCAACGAGCTGGCTTCCGTCACCATATAAAATTCCTTTCACAGTTCCTGGCACACCATTCCATCCGTCTCCATAAGATCCGTCCGCAAATATGCCGACCGAAATAACTCCCCAGGCTCCATTGATACCGTGTACTGCGATTGCACCTACAGGATCGTCAACTTTCAGTTTTCTGTCAATAAAATTATATCCATAATAAACCAGGATACCGGCGATGGTTCCGATGGCAACAGATCCAATTGAATTAACAAAAGCACTTGGAGCGGTAATAGCCACCAGACCCGCCAGCAGGCCATTGGCCATCATACCCGGGTCAAATTTATTGGTTTTCAAATACCCGATAAGCATTACGGCCAGCGCGCCCATAGTGCCTGCCATCATCGTATTGACAGCAATGATGGAAATACGGAAGTCCGTTCCGGCAAGCGTTGATCCCGGATTGAAACCAAACCATCCGAAGGCGAGAATGAAGGTTCCTAATAAGGCCATGGGTATATTATGACCCGGAATGGTCTTGATGGAGCCATCTTTGCCATATTTCCCGATGCGAGGGCCGAGAACAATTGCACCTGCAAGGGCGGCAACTCCGCCCACCATATGTACGACGGAAGAACCTGCAAAATCCACATGGCCATGTCCTAAATGGAAATTTACACCGAGCTGGGAAAGCCATCCGCCACCCCAAACCCAGTTCCCAAATAAAGGATAGACAAACATGGAAATAAAAAGGCCATATATAATAAATGACTTAAACGCCCATCTTTCCGCCATGGCACCCGTTGGAATAGTAGCAGTAGTATCCATGAATACCATCTGGAAAAGGAATAAAGCAAATACGCCTACGTCATATACCTTACTATTCAGGAAGTAGCCCACGGTACCGGCTATTCCAAAATCGTGACCAAACATGTGCACAATGTATTCGTGCGGAATGACACCCGGCCCTCCTCCCAGGGTTCCTACGTTCAATGCTCCTCCAAACATGATGGCAAAGCCACAAACCCAGAATCCGAACATTCCAATGCCATACACCATGAAGTTCATTGCCATTACATGGGCAGCATTTTTCTTTTGCGTGAAACCGGTTTCAACCAGGGCAAAACCTGCCTGCATGAACATAACCAGAAAGCCGGTGATCAGGGTCCACATGATATTGATCCCAATCTTGTTGTGACCATCAGCAGCTCCGATGGTATTTACCGTTGCGGTTACTTTGGCTAAAGCTGAATCTTTAGGCGCAGCCAGGGTATCAATACCCAGGTCTTTGATGGTACCAGTACTGGCGCCTGTCGGATCCTGCGCCATCACCGGAACGACCATGAAAAGGCAAAGTAGAATGGTTAAGCTTGCAACAGCCGCCTTAATAGCTTTTGCATGTTTCTGTCTGAATTGATGCATGTCGATTTGTTTTAGTTGTGCTATTTGTGTTTGGAGAATCCTGTCTGTAAAAATTTTAAAAGCTGATATCATATAAACTAGGAATGGCTTTGATTACTATATTTTAAAAGACATAGGTTGCGGCCAGGAGTCCGGTGAATGTTGACTTTGAAAATGTGCCATCGCTATTTTCGAAAACACCTCCTGAAAACAGACTATTGGTAGGAGGAGAGTAAGTGTCCAGCCGGAGTTCAGGCATGATGGTTAATTTGCCTACGTGAATCTGACCGGTTAACGTGTATTCCATATAAGAACCCGCCGGAAATGCATTTGAGTTGACGATTCCGTCCTTGGTATCGAAGTACTCACCCCTGAACGTCAAACCAAAAACAGGACTTGGATCTAGGTTCAGATACAAAGCTGCACCCCAGAAAGTGCCCGTGGTATCGTATGTTGGGCCTTTGCTACTTTTACTCTGATCAGTAGCGTTAAATCCGATACCGAATTTATCCGTTAAGCTTCCTGTTACAACAAGGTCGAACTGACTTAAAGAGGATGAAGTTGACGGATCTGATGGTGCAACATTTCCACCCTGATAATTCAAATAGAATTTCCACTTGCTATTGGGCGTTGCAGTGCTCAACTGGGCGATGAACATCTTTCTTACATCAGTTGTGGTTGTATTGTCCGTCGGATTGGATACGCCCACCATGATGGCAGTTTTTCCGGCGATCGCGATATCCGCTTTGAGGCCCGTGTTATAAAAAGGACCATAAGAGAACATGTAACTCATGGAATAGTTTCTGTTCGCTGCGGCATCCACCACTTCGTATCCGATATGGGTTCCCCATTTACCCATGGTGAGTTTTATCCTGTCTGATATATTATAAAAGACATAGGCCTGTACAATATTTGACAGGGAGAACAGGCTTGGATTGGCGGACTCATTGTAGGAAAATTCCTGGGCCCTTCTTCCGAAACCCAGTTCAACTGCAACTCCGCCTTTTGACCAGGTGTGGTCGGCCCTAACCGTGGCCATACCCAGTTCAAAGGAATTCTGGGAATTCGTAAAGCTGGTAAAGTTGTTGTTAACACCTTTGGGTGGATTGGAGAAGTTATACCGGTAGTACAGGTCCAGCGAACCGGAAAAAGTGGTGGCCGGGTTGGGAGGAACGGAATCCACTTTGGTAATGACTTTCACCGTATCCACTACGGTTGCCGTTTTCGTTGAATCCTGGGCATGAACAGTAACAAAGGTTCCGATAGCGAGAATAAGCAGTTTAAAGTTTTTAACCATGTTTTTTGTTTTAGATGTTTGCGGAAATAACAAGTGTTCCCTGACCAGGGGAGTCACAGTAACATTTTTAAATGGCTAAGCTGAATCGTTATCGGATCGGTTTTCAAAAGTTGGATGGATCTGCGGATCTGGTGTCCGGAATCAGTGATAGGAAGGTTTAATCTAAAACATTAAACAAATATATAATACTCATTTAACTTTGTGAAAGTATTATTAATTCTTAATATGAAATGGCAAGTACTTATATATATTTTTATTTAATATGATATGAAAATTAGATTTTATTTAAAAAAACCATATATGTTCTAAACATTATTCAATAAAAAAAGGGCCCTCCGGAGAGGGCCCTTTATAAGGGTCAATAGAATTAGTGATTATCTCAAAAACAGGATTTCCCTGTATTTAGGCAGTAACCATTCGCTATCATCCACCAGAACTTCCAGCTTGTCAACATGGTAGCGGATTTTGTCGAAAAATGCACCCTTCACGTCATCGCAATAGGCAATGGCCTTGGCACGGGTGTCAGTAAGGGCGTTAGCTTTTTTGCGGGCTTCGATCATCTGGCTAACCTGTACACTGATCTCAGAAATATGTTCCGAGATCCTTTCCAGGATAGAACGCTGGTTCGAAAATGCAGGTTCCTTCAGTCCGATTTCTTTAATCCCCAGGATATTCCGGATAAGGGTATTCTGGTATTTAATAGCCGGAGGAAGAATATGGCTGGTGCAAAGCTCTCCCATAATCCGGGCCTCAATCTGCACTTTTTTTACATATTTCTCCAGTTCGATTTCATGGCGGGCTTCCAGCTCAACATGGGTTAGGACGTTATTGGATTCGAAGAGGTGTTTGGCCTTATCGGTCACCATGGCATCGAGAGCGAGCGGGGTGGCTTTTACGTTAGCCAGACCTCTTTTTTCAGCTTCTTTCGCCCATTCTTCACTATATCCGTCTTTTTCAAAAAGAATTTTTTCACTGCTTACGATATATTCGCGGATCACATGCATGATCGCGATTTCTTTTTTCTCGCCTTTTTCAATCAGGGTATCTACTTCCTTTTTGAATTTTTTTAATGTATCAGCCATAATGGTATTCAGCGCGGTCATGGCACTGGCACAGTTGGCTGCAGAGCCCACCGCGCGAAATTCGAATTTATTCCCGGTAAAGGCAAAGGGGGAAGTCCGGTTACGGTCAGTATTATCCAACAGCAATTCCGGAATGCTGCGATGCAGGTCGAGTTTGAGAATGGCTTCATCCTGTTCGTCGAATTTCGCACCCACACGTTCCTTGATATCGGCCAGTACCTTGGTCAGGTATTCTCCGATGAAAACAGAAATGATCGCAGGTGGTGCTTCATTTGCTCCAAGCCGGTGATCATTACCCGCAGAAGCGATTGATGCCCGAAGAACATCTGCATAATCGTAAACAGCCTTAATGGTATTTACGAAAAATGTCAGGAACATCAGGTTCGTCTTCGGTGTTTTACCAGGAGCAAGCAGGTTAACGCCTGTATCGGTAGACATGCTCCAGTTATTATGTTTGCCATTTCCATTGATTCCGGCAAATGGTTTCTCGTGCAGCAGGGCGCGAAGTTTATGGCGTCTGGCTACGCGATCCATAATATCCATCAGCAGGGTGTTATGATCAACCGCCACACTGATTTCTTCAAATATCGGGGCGCACTCGAACTGGGAAGGAGCTACTTCATTATGACGGGTTCTTAACGGAATACCTAATTTGTAAGATTCAGTTTCATAATCACGCATAAAGGCATAAACCCTTTCCGGGATAGATCCGAAATAATGGTCTTCCAGCTGCTGACCCTTTGCCGGCGGATGGCCAAAAACTGTTCTTCCGCTCATCACCAGGTCAGGTCGTGCATTTGCCAGTGCTTCATCAATTACAAAATATTCCTGTTCCCAACCCAGGGTTCCAATCACCTTGGTAACATTCTTGTCAAAATAATTACATACGTCCACCGCAGCCTTGTTCATGGCTTCCAGTGATTTCAGCAGAGGTGCTTTATAGTCCAGCGTTTCGCCGGTATAAGAAACAAATATGGTAGGAATACATAATGTTTTGCCGGTTTCAATCTCCATGATGAACGGAGGGGAAGAAGGATCCCAGGCGGTATATCCGCGGGCTTCGAAAGTTGCCCGGATGCCTCCGGAAGGAAAGGAGGACGCATCCGGTTCCTGCTGGATCAGGGCATCTCCTTCAAATTGTTCAATAGAAGTTCCGTCTCCTTTAATGGTAAAAAAGGAATCGTGCTTTTCAGCTGAGGAACCAGTGAGCGGCTGAAACCAGTGCGTATAATGCGTAACGCCTTTTAATTCAGCCCACTGTCTAAGGCCAGCGGCGATTTGATTGGCCACTGCCCGGTCAATTTTTTTGCCGCCTTTGATGGATCCGGTAAGGCTTTTATAAGCTTCATCACTCAGGAATTCCCTGGCTGTTTGAAGCTTAAATACGTTTTCTCCGAAAATTGCGGTGATTTTTTGGGATCCGTCCATTTCAACTGGTGATTTTGTAGACAGATCATTAATAGCTTTTACCCTTAACGATTCCATTTAGAATAATTTTTATTGAAACGAATGTAGGCAGTAATTCATAATAACGAAAAAAAAAGAGGATTATCAGCGTTTTTTTAGAAAATGTTCTAATAATAACTCATAACCCAGACATTTTTTGAGATTTTTCTATTCAAAACCATAAAAAAAGGTAACATTAGGGATAATTTTAATGTAATTTGAAAATCCGATACCTGAGTTTCTGATGCAGGAGTGGGTTGCCTGCATATAAAAACAAAAACAGAAAAAGCAGGAGAATACTGCGGTACCGGACAATAGCTCCCGGAAATGGGACGACCAAACCAATCAGAATGACCTGGCAGATTCCATAATATAAAAAAAACCAGTACAGGGGGTGGGAGATCTGTTCTCTTCGTCTGGGGCTGACCATGAAAAAGAAGATTCCCGCAATCAGAAATATCACTTCAATCGAAGACAGGGACTGAAGCAGGCTTTTTCCTTCCCAGGGATATGGGCGCAAAATCGTATTCGCTGCAGACTGAGGCAGTAATTTCAGGAAGCCGACCGGGCCGGGCTTTAAACTGTCCAGCCTGTACCTTGTATTCCCCTTCAATACAAAAAAGCTATCCTGGGCGCGCTGAATGGGTTGTGAAAACTGGTAGGAAGGCGGAAGGAAAAGGCTCACCATGAAAATTATCCCGGCGATAATAAATACCCGGGAAAAGTAAACCGGTCCGGAAACCTTTTTATTTATACTAACCAGGTATGCTATATAAAATGGAATAAAAACGGCAAGAAACTGAAAACGGAAAAATAATAATCCTAAAAAGCCGCCAAGGATACCGGCAATATACCGTTTCCCGTATTTTTTCGCATATTCCTGACTGTTATAAAGGATTAAAACAATAGAAAGAAAAATCACTGCCTCGGCCCGGATACCGCTGCACCAGAACACTATGGAGGGTATAAAAAAGATGAGCAGGAAATTCATGCCTGCTTTTTGGGGAAATAAACTGGCCAGCAGTTTAAATAAAAGCAGCGGTCCGGCAATCGTTAAGAAATTAAACCACAATACGTCGATATAATAATTTTTACCACTCAGCAGGTTAAGAATCGCCAGGCTTTTTACCATAAACCAGGGTTCAAAATGGTGGATGTAATATTGTGCCGCCTCCCACCCATGATTTCCGGTAACCTCCAGAGAATGTCCAGGCCACAGTTCATTGAGGAACTTCAAAGGGTGGACCATCAACAGATTAGTCTGCAATTTTGATTTATTGAAATATTCCCAGGTATCGTCGCCACCATAAAAATGCAGAAATACCCATCCATACAGGCATCCCATGAATACTTTGAAAAACACAACGGAAGCCGTATGATAGATTGTAAAGGGGAATATTTTCCGCCGGATGATCAGGTGCAGCAAAATAGTTCCTGTAAACAAGTAAAAGAAAAACAGAAAATAAGCCAGCATGGGAACTTTACCTGATTTTGATTCCCCAAATCTATAAATTTGAATTTAATATCGACGGATGATCGTAAACTTGCCTGAAAAGGAGAAGAAAAAGATTGCATTGGTGGCCAATAGCGCCTGGTCCTTGTTTAATTTCCGGATGGACCTTATCCGGCACCTCTTATTGAGATTCGAAGTACTGATCATCGCACCAAAAGATGAATTTGCTTCAGAACTGACCAAGGCGGGTTGCTGGTTTCATGATATTCATTTCAATAACCGGTCTGAAAACCCGCTACAGGATTTTGCACTATATAATTCCCTGAAAAGCATTTACAAAACAGAACGACCCGATCTTATTTTCCATTATGTGATCAAACCCAATATTTATGGTTCGCTGGCTGCATCTAAAATAGGTATTCAGTCCGTAGCGGTGATCACGGGGCTTGGTTATACATTCGATCGTCGCAACTGGCTGAACCATGTCGTTTCCTATTTGTACCGTATCGCCCTAAAAAAAACTTTCGAAGTCTGGTTTCTCAATCAGGAGGACGCAAACCTGTTTATAGAACGAAAACTGGTGAGCGCAGACAAAATAAAAATATTGCCCGGAGAGGGCGTCAACACGGAACATTTTTTCCCGCAGACCCACAAGCCCGTTGCCAGAACAAAAGCTTTTCAGTTCCTCATGGGCACCCGGCTTTTGCGCACAAAAGGAGTGGCGGTATATGTGGAAGCCGCGGGAATATTGAAGAAAAAATACCGGGATGTTCGTTTTGAACTGATTGGTTTTTTTGAAAAACATCATCCGGATTCCATAACGGAATCCGAACTCAGGCACTGGCAGAAAAAGGATCTCATTCATTACAGCGGATTTGCAAAAGATGTACGGCCGTTTCTGCGCCAGGCGGATTGTTTTGTGTTCCCTTCCTTTTATCATGAAGGAATTCCCCGCTGCCTGCTGGAAGCAGCAGCCATGGAAATTCCCATCATCACCTCGCTGAACACAGGTTGTAAAGAGGTGGTGAAAGAAGGAGAAAACGGTTTCCTCTGTATTCCGAACAATGCCACTGACCTGGCGGCCCGGATGGAAGAGATGATGAAACTGGATGCAAACCGGCGTTCCGCAATGGGTAAAAACGGAAGAGTAAGGGTAAGTGAAAAATTTAGTATTGACAGGATACTGGGTGAGTATGATAAGACTTTAGAAAGCCTTAAACGTGAAATGTGAGGCATGAAGCGTGACGCCAAACGCTTAACTCCCAATTCGAAACAATGATTCTTTAATCCTGAAAATCCCGAATTCCCAAATTCTCCTCACGCCTGCCGGAGAAAATCAAGGATGCCGGAGTTCAGGATCTTTTCTTCCCAATGCCAGGTTTGCAGGTTGGGGAATTCGTAGGAAAATCCATTGATCCATTCCCATTCCATATTGGACAAATCGTCTTTGATAATAAAATAATTTCCCCCATATCTCTCCTTGAATTCTGAAATCCAGTAATAATTAGTGGTAATTACGGGAATCTGCATGGCTACATATTCCAGGAATTTTGTGGGTGTCTGCGCGTTGAATGGTTCTTCATCCGGGATATAGTTTAACGCAAACTTTGACCTGGACAGATAAGCCGGAACCTCTTCCCAGGGAACAGCAGCATGAAAAAATATATTCCTGCAGTGACCAAAAGTTGTCGCGAGCCCGGCTTCGTCATTTCCCAACAAAAGAATGGAGTTTGCCTTCAAAGATCCTTTATCAAAAATTTTCAGCAGGCTGTGCAGCTTCCGTTGGGCAGACATATTCCCGCAATAAATAAAATCGTATTCTTTTGAGGCCTGTCCGGATTGTTGAAAAAAAATATCACTGATGCCCATATCCCGGTATCCGAACGGAATTTCATCATGAATATTCAACTGTTCCCTTACGTATTCATTTAAATACAACCGGAAATGCGGCCTCGGTGTGAACCTGCATTTTATGAAATCTTTCAGCTTCCTGTAGGGAGGAACCGAAGCAGAACTGTACTCGTGTATAATCAGTTTTTTTTTATGAGAAGACCGAGGGAAGAATCCCATCAGGTACCAGTATACGTCGGCGCCTGAATTGGTTTCCTCTCCATAATCTGCAATGCAGGTGTCAATATTTTGTTTTTGAAAAAAACGCTGATAGGCGGCGAGTTCGGGAAGAAAAGCGCGATGGTTGTGGATGAAAGCAATCTTCATGGGATCCTAAAATTATAGAATAGATTAACGCGCGCTTCGTAATTTTGCGGTTTCCCCAAAGAACATGGATATTACTGTTAAAACCGCCGAACAACTCAGGTTAACTCCGGAAGAGTTTGATCTCATTTGTCAGAAACTGGGCAGAACACCCAATTTTACAGAGCTCTGCGCATTCAGTGCAATGTGGAGCGAACACTGCAGTTATAAAAATTCCATTCGCTGGCTCAAAACGCTGCCACGCGACGGAACAAAAATGCTGGTGAAAGCCGGAGAAGAAAATGCCGGTCTCATGGATATCGGAGACGGCCTCGGGGTAGTTTTTAAAATAGAATCCCATAATCATCCGTCTGCCATTGAACCCTTTCAGGGCGCGGCTACGGGTGTCGGGGGAATTCACCGGGACATTTTTACTATGGGAGCCCGGCCCATTGCCTCCCTGAATTCACTGAGATTTGGAAAATTAGATGATCCGCAAACCCAGCACCTGCTGGCGGGTGTGGTCCATGGTATTGGACACTATGGCAACTGTTTTGGTGTTCCCACGGTAGGCGGTGAAATATATTTTGATGAATGTTATCATACCAATCCACTGGTGAATGCCATGAGTGTTGGTATTGTAAAAAAAGGTAAAACGATTTCCGCCACTGCGCTGGGGAAAGGCAATCCCGTATTTTTTGTGGGAAGTGCCACCGGTAAGGATGGTATCGGAGGTGCCTCTTTTGCTTCGGCCAATATCACCAAAGAATCTGTACAGGAATTGCCCGCCGTTCAGGTAGGCGATCCCTTCCAGGAGAAAAAATTACTGGAAGCCTGCCTGGAAGTGATTCAAACGGGGGCGGTCGTGGGTATGCAGGATATGGGTGCAGCCGGTATCATCTGCTCCACAGCTGAAATGAGTGCAAAAGGAGAAGTAGGCATGCGCATAGACCTGGACAAAGTACCTACCCGGCAATCCGGAATGAAGGCCTGGGAATTACTGTTGAGTGAAAGTCAGGAACGCATGCTGATGGTGGTAGAGAAAGGAAAGGAAAAACTGGTTCTCGATGTTTTTGATAAATGGGATCTTCCCTGTTCGAATATCGGGGAAGTTACCGATGATAAATTACTGAGTTTTTATTATCAGGAAACGCTGGAAGCCGTGATCCCGGCCCATGAACTGGTATTGGGCGGTGGCGCTCCCCAATATACCCGTGAGTTTAAGGAACCGGCTTATTTTGAAAAAATAAAATCTTTTGACCGGGATTCCATTCCGGAAACGGCAAGGGAAAATTTAAAAGCAGTAGCCGAAGAGTTAATCAAATTGCCCACAATTGCGTCCAAAAGATGGATCAGCGTGCAATACGACAGCACGGTTGGCGCAGCCAACACATCCACCAATGAACCCTCAGATGCGGCCGTGGTGAATGTTCTGGGAACAAAAAAAGGTATTGCGATGACCACCGACTGCAACAGCCGTTTTGTGCTGGCGGATCCGTATACAGGGGCCATGATTGCGGTTGCGGAAGCTGCCCGGAACCTGGTGTGTTCGGGAGCCACTCCATTGGGCGTTACTAATTGTTTAAACTTTGGAAATCCGTACGACCCGGAAGTGTATTATCAGTTCGTGCATGCCGTAAAAGGTATGGGTGAAGCCTGCCTGAAATTTGATACCCCGGTAACGGGTGGAAATGTAAGTTTCTATAATCAGCATCCCGACGGCGCGGTATATCCGACACCTACAATTGGTATGGTCGGACTGCTTGAAGATACTTCGCAAAAAATGACCCTTTATTTTAAACAAGCCGGCGACCAGATTTTCATGATCGGAAAATCAAGGGATGACATCAATTCGTCGGTGTTCCTCCACGCATTAAACGGAGTGGAATATAGTCCGGCACCTTATTTTAATCTTGACGAAGAATTTGAGTTGCAAACAAATCTGTTGGCCTGCATACAGCAGGGAATCCTGGAATCTGCGCATGATGTAGCCGAGGGCGGCCTTTTCGTAGCGCTGGCGGAGAGTGGATTCCACAAAAACCTCGGTTTCTCAGTTTCGAGCCAGAATGAATCCATTCGTCAGGATGCTTATTGGTTTGGAGAGTCGCAGAGCCGGGTGGTGGTATCCGTGAAAAACGAAAACCTGGAGTCTTTTAAAACTGCCATGGAAGGAATTCCATTGGAAAAACTGGGTGAAGTAACAGCTTCCCGGATTCAGGTGAATGGAGAAAACTGGGGAAATATCCGCGAATGGAAATATGAATATGATACGGCCATTGAAAAAGAAATGGCATCAATAGTAGAAGCATGAACAAGACTTCCACCATTGTCGTAACCGGTGCGGCAGGTTTTATCGGTAGTTGTCTCACGGGTTTTCTGAATGAAAAAGGCTATGATAATCTTATCCTGGTAGATGAGTTCAGCCGCCTGGATAAAGTAGATAACCTCAAAAACAAAAAATTCCGGAACCAGGTGGAGCGGGATGATTTTTTTCAATGGCTAGATTTGAGAAAACCGGAAATAGAATTCATCTTTCATCTGGGCGCCAGAACGGATACTACCGAGTTTGATTATGCCGTGCACCAGCGGCTAAACCTGGAATATTCGCAATCGGTCTGGGACTACTGCATGCTTAAACAAATTCCCCTGGTTTATGCATCCTCTGCCGCCACCTATGGATCGGGTGAATTGGGTTATGCAGATGATCATGAACTGCCTTTCAAACTGGAACCCCTGAATGCCTATGGCATTTCGAAAAATGAATTTGATAAATGGGCCATTCGTCAGCAAAGTCATCCGCCGTTCTGGGCCGGATTAAAATTCTTTAATGTATACGGCCCCAACGAATATCATAAAGGAAGAATGGCCAGTGTGATCTGGCACGCATTCAACCAGATTAAAAATACCGGAACTGTAAAACTTTTTAAATCACACAGGCCCGATTTTAAAGATGGACAACAACTGCGTGATTTTATATATGTAAAGGATATTTTGAAGGTCTGTTTCTGGCTGATGGAAAATTTCAAAAGAAAACCAGGCAACGGACTGTATAACCTCGGAACAGGAAAGGCCAGGACCTTCGAAGCCCTTGTGCGGGCGACATTTGCTGGGGCAGAACGACCCGCCGATATTCAGTACATAGATATGCCTGAGGATATCAGGGATAAATACCAGTATTTTACAGAAGCAAGAATGGAAAAATTAGTCGCAGCCGGGTACACGGATTCATTTTATTCACTGGAAGACGGAGTAATGGATTATGTCAAAAATTATCTCTCAAACCATAACTACTATTAGGAAATGATCAACAAAATCGGCATTATCGGTGGTGGAAACCTGGGTATGGCCATCGCGGAAGGACTCATTCAGAGCGGCTATATTAAACCTGGACATATTCTGATTACCCGGCGTTCTGTAGATAAACTGCATGAGCTGGAAAGGAAAGGGGTGATGGTCAGTTCGAACAATGCCGACGCATTTGATTATGCAGGACTGGTGATACTGGCGGTTAAACCTTTCCAGGTAGACGAGATACTCCTCAAACTAAAGAACAGTTTCAAAAAAGGAAAACATGTACTGATATCTGTTATTACCGGTGTTGGTATCTCTCATCTTTCTTCACTGGTTCCGGAAGGTATTCCTATCGTGAGGGCGATGCCCAATACCGCCATCGCTATCCGGGAAAGCATGACATGTCTCTGCGGAAAAGATGTGAATCCGGAGCAATTGCAGGAGATTATGGAAATTTTTAACCAGCTCGGGAGCACGGTAAAGATCGATGAAAAACTTATGGACGCTGCGACCGTACTGGGGGCCTGCGGGACCGCTTTCGCCATGAGATATATCCGGGCAAATATCCAGGGTGGAATTGAGATCGGCTTTGACGCAGCTACTGCCAGCCTTATCGCTGCCCAAACGGTAAAAGGAGCTGCCGAATTACTTCTTAAAAAACAGACCCATCCTGAACAGGAAATCGACAAGGTAACCACCCCAAAGGGCTGTACCATCGCCGGGCTAAACGAAATGGAGCACCGGGGGTTTAGTTCTTCCCTCATCAAGGGACTGGTCGCCAGTTACCAAAAGATTGGTCAGGACTAAAAGTGTTATTGACAATCAGTTGATTACATTAAAATGTGCATAAAAAAGATGCTCCGGAAGCTTGCATTTCTTGAAATATAGGGGGAAATTTAACGTTGTAGAAATGTCTGTTTAAGAAACAGGCGAATGTTAAGATCCATACCATGAAAATAACCCCTAGCAGCTGCGTTTTAGTAGCAGAACTCTTTACCATCTTTTTATTTCACCTGGTGAAAATTAAACAGGCTGAAAAACATCCCGCCGATACAGCCATAACACAAACCGTGAAGGTGAAACCAGTTCAAAAACCCGTTGCTGACAGCAAGACCGGAATTGAATATATGCTGGTCAGTCTGATTAAATAATCGGCTCCCACATTCTGCAATACTCCAGTTATCCACAATCTTCTTTCCCGATTTCGGAGGATTAAAAAATTTGCCGTAGGTTTGCATGACCTTCTGGTTACTGTTTTACATCTGTAATTCAACAGGTCATACCATATCCATTTACTGAGTTTTTTTAGTCGTCTTAATTTAAAGATTATGGCCAAATATATTTTTGTTACCGGGGGGGTTACTTCTTCTTTAGGAAAGGGAATTATAGCCGCATCTCTGGCAAAGCTTTTACAGGCAAGAGGCATCCGGGTAACGATCCAGAAATTTGACCCGTATATCAATGTTGATCCGGGAACCCTGAATCCATATGAACACGGCGAGTGTTTTGTAACCGAGGACGGGGCTGAAACGGATCTTGACCTTGGGCATTATGAGCGGTACCTGAATATTTTCACTTCACAGGCCAATAATGTTACTACCGGAAGAATTTATCAAACAGTTATTAATAAAGAAAGAGAAGGAGCTTACCTGGGGAAAACGGTTCAGGTAGTTCCGCATATAACCGACGAAATAAAAAGAAGGATGCTGCTGATTGGTCAGCGCAATGAATACGACGTGATAATTACCGAACTCGGCGGAACAGTCGGGGATATCGAATCCCTTCCGTTTATTGAAGCGGTTCGCCAGTTACAATGGGAGCTGCCGGAAGAAGATGTGGTAGTGATCCATCTGACCCTGATCCCTTACCTGAAAGCCGCCAAGGAATTAAAAACAAAACCTACCCAGCATAGTGTGAGAATGCTTAGCCAGGAAGGAGTTACGCCGGATATAATTGTGTGCCGCACAGAGGAGCCGCTTAACGCCGAAATCAGGAAAAAAATAGCGCTTTTCTGCAATGTGAAAGTTGAAGCGGTGATTGAGGCGGCAGATGCCTCTTCCATTTACGAAGTGCCGGTAACGATGATGAAGGAAAAACTGGATCTGATCTGCCTGAAGAAACTCAATATCACCAATTATCCCGATGCAGAACTGACAAAATGGAAAGAATTCCTGGATAAACTCAGGCACCCGAAATCCAAGGTCATTATTGGTTTGATCGGGAAATATATCGAATTACAGGATGCTTATAAATCGATACTTGAGTCATTTGTACATGCCGGAGCGATGAATGAATGTAAGGTCCAGATCCTGAATGTGCATAGCGAATCTCTTACGGAGGAAAATGTAGCAGAAAAACTGGGAAACCTGGATGGACTGCTGGTGGCACCGGGTTTTGGACACAGGGGTATAGAAGGAAAGATTACCGCCGTGAAATACGCCAGGGAAAACAAACTGCCATTCTTCGGTATCTGCCTGGGCATGCAAATGGCGGTTATTGAATTTGCGCGGAATATTCTCGGACTTACCAAAGCGCATTCTACCGAAATGCAGGCAGATACACCCACACCGGTGATCGATCTCATGGAACAACAGAAAAAAATTACCGTAAAGGGCGGAACAATGCGTCTGGGAGCCTACCCCTGTGCCATTGAAGATGGCTCACTTGCCCGAACCATTTATGGGAAACCCATGATTTCTGAAAGGCATCGCCACCGGTATGAATTCAATAATGAATACCTGCCGCAGTTTGAAGATGCTGGTATGCTCGCCAGCGGAAAAAATCCCGAAAGCGGACTGGTCGAAATAATCGAATTACCCGATCATCCTTTTTTTATAGGGGTCCAGTACCATCCCGAACTGAAAAGTTCTGTGGAAAATCCGCAACCTGTTTTTGTTCATTTTATTAAAGCGGCCAAGGAGTTTGCTGGAAAGCGGGTTTCAAGAAATGCGGTTTTAGAAAGAGAAATGATTTAAACAAGTGTGAGAGTGTGAGAGTGTGAGAGTGTGAGAGTTTTTTGTCGAAACGGCCAACTGCCACCCTTACCTCGCCGGAAACGCCCAAACTAAAAATTCCGGAAAAACTTTACTCCAGCTGGAATAGGCATGAATTCCGGATGGCGATTCCAAATAAACAATCCCTTCGGGAGCCACAACATTTTTCTTTTCCAGAAGAGCGATGATATCCTTCGTATCATCGATTATATCAACGATACTGTCTTTATCCCGGTCTCCTTTTTCCTCTGCTGCGCCGCAATAGAACCAGTACTGCAATCCTGGTTTTTTCCGGGACGCCTTCAGTTTGCTATACATGATCCGGTTCCTTTCATCAGAATAGTTACTGTCTTCTGCAGCGAGATCACGCCACCAGAATGATCCGGAGAATATCCCCGCCTTGCTGATTTTATCGGGATGGTTCCAGGCTATATCAAATGCAGAAAGTCCGCCCATCGAACATCCGGCAATCGCTACGGACTGAAATTTCCGGACCCCGGTTTGTTTTTTTGCATAAGGATATAGTTCATCATTGATGAAAGCATCATAGAAACCGGCTCTGTTTCCCCGGCCGAGATAATCTGGTTTATCTGATACGCCATATTCTTTCATCCGGTCGCCGGCTTCGACACCAATAATAACCAGGGGGGCAATTTTTTTTGCTGCGTATAAACTATCCAGCGTCTCTTTCACGCGCAAAGAATCGAGTTGCTGACCATCATTCAGGATAAGCAGATTGTACAATGACCTGTCTGAAGGCGGAGGCGTATGCAGTATATGCAGTTTAACATTTCGCTGAAGATGTCCCGAATACAGGTTATCGTCAGTTTGTTTTATCTTCTTACAGGCGGTTAACAATATGCAAATGCCTATAAGCGAAAAAATCTTCATTTTATAAAGGTAAAAAATGCGGTGCTTACCCATCTGCGGTAATTTTTAGATCTTTTCAAATTAAAATTAGTTTGGAGGGGAGAAGATATGATCGTAAATTTGCCATCCACATCGCGAAGTAGAGCAGCGGTAGCTCGTCGGGCTCATAACCCGAAGGTCCCAGGTTCGAACCCTGGCTTCGCAACTAAAACATCTGAATTAAAAAGGCTCCCCGGAGCCTTTTTACGTTTTAGGGGATTGTCGTTTGTTTATCTCTCAACGATTCAAAATCTAGCCGATACATTAACTTTAAGTATCAGTATTTTAACCCGCCTAAAAATCCTGCGATGAGAATTCATTATCTTCTCCTGATTTTTTCGTTGCTGGTTCTTACTATCGGCATTACTGCTTTTGTTACCCGCGATCAGCAGAAGCCGATCAGCCGACAGGCTGACCGGATAACCGGTTGTTCGCCCGCCTCTTTATCTGAATCCGGGATCGGTGTGGACGGTAAATTTATTCCTCCTCTGCCGGGATGGGGAAATCATTCCTATCTCATTTCCACAAAAAAAGACAGTGCCCAGTATTATTTTAACCAGGGTCTCACGATGTATTACAGTTATCATTTCGGGGAAGCGAAGGCGTCTTTTCAGGAAGCTGCCCGCTTTGATCCGGATTGTATGATGGCATACTGGGGGGAAGCATTGTCTATGGGTCCTTCCTATAATAGCGCCCATACTTTTAAAATGAGAAATGGTACAAGAGAAGTATTGTCCATGATGATTAAAAATCAGGAGCACGGAACGCCTAAAGAAATATTGCTGGCGGAGGTTATGAACCAACGTTATTCAGAAGATACATTGGATATACATAGAATTGAGCTGAACATGGCGTATGCGAATGGCATGAAAATGCTTATGAAAAAATATCCGGAGGACCTGGATCTCGCTGCTTTGTATGTGGATGCCGTTATGCTTATTCATCCCTGGGATTTCTGGAATAATAATGGTTCTCCAAAACCATGGACACCGGAACTGGCTAAAATCTGTGAACATATTTTACAAAAACAACCACTCCATCCCGCAGCACTGCACTATTATATCCACGTTACGGAAGCCTCCCGCAACCCTCAGGTGGCCCTGGCAAATGCGGATATATTAAAAGATCTTCTGCCGAATGTGGCCCATATGGTGCATATGAGCAGCCACGAATATGAAAGAAATGGATTATTTGCAAAAGGCGTTTCTGTGAATGAAACCGCCGACCAGGATATCATGTTATATGATTCTATCTCGAAATTATTTTCAGGAAGACATTCTTCTCATTATTTCGCAGTGCAAACATGGTGTGCGATGAGTGGAAATATGTACCAGAAAACAATGCCGCTGGCATTCCGCTGCAGAAAGAACGTCCATCCGGCATACCGGGAAACAGATGATCAGGCTAAGTATTCCATGCCCATGATGGCCTATGTACGTATGGGCAAATGGGACGAAATTATTGCAGACAGCATCCTGCCGGATAAAGAATGGCCGTTGGCAAACGTATTATACAACTTTTCCAAAGGGATGGCCTTCTCACGGAAAGGCAAATTGGAAGAAGCAGGTAAATTCCTGGAAAGGCTTAGATTTTTCGAGCAGGACAGTATTCTGAAAGTTGTGGACATTCCGTTTAATGCGCCGATAAAAATGGCATTTATTGCAGATAAAATTCTGGCAGCATCCATTTCTTTTGAACAAAAAAAATATGAACAATCCATGGTCCTCCTGAAACAGGCTATTTTGATTGAAGACAGTCAGATATACAGCGAGCCCAAGGGCTGGCTGATTCCAACACGTCAATATCTTGGCGCTTATCTCCTGCAATTAAAAAGGCCGGTACAGGCCGAAAAGGTTTACCGGGAAGATCTTCGATGGAACCCGGGTAACGGCTGGTCATCCTTAGGATTATACCAGAGCCTGCTGGCTCAGGGAAAAAAAGAACAGGCTGGTGTTTACAGGAAAATATACCTGGAGTCATTTTCAGAAGCCGGCCAAATACCACCGTCTTCGGTTTACTGATCTTATTCAAACTTTCTCAAATAATACGTGCGGAAGGTACAGGAGGCGGTACTTATATCTCCTTTTCCCAAATGATACCATGGATTCCATTCCGGCTCATACGGATTGGACAATATATAAATAGACTGTGCAGGCATATATCCTTCCACTATTTTATATACAGTATCTGTGCCGGCATGTACAGCCGCATCAATGATCATACAACAATGGCCCGGATTACCCGGATAAATAATTACCGTCCCGGGTTCCAGCCTGGTTGTGGATGTTAGTTCCCGGCACAGCGAAACCGTATTCGCATACGCATATACGATATCCAGGTAATTTCTTAGGGCCGGATGAGAAATTTCTACCGGAGGTGCTTTGAGAGAGAGAACTTGTTTTTGGTTGATGAATACAGGGCGAATACCTTTTAAATAATCTGACCAGCTATAGAAGAGCCCTGAATTAAAATGAAATCCGATGGCGGAGTATTTTTTTCTGGCGAATAAATATTCTGCGCGGATGCGCATGAGTGCATCCGCGCATTGCTGCAGATCAGATTTACCCACATCGTAGGTCAGAATTTCAAAATGCTTTTCCTGATTGCCAACGGGATTCCCTTTGAAATCGAGGACAGGACCGTCTTTCCTGGGCAGATGTTGCAAAAAATAAGGCCATGAGTCCGGTGGATATACAAGGGGCTCGGGATGAACAATCAAGGAATCCGGTCCGGATAGAAGACCAGTAGTTCCATTGTGCGGAGTATGCATTTTCCCGGCTTGAAGAACAGTATACATAATAACCGGAATACTCAGAATCCATGGCGGGTACCGGGTGCGCATGCTGATGGTTTATCCTTGGATGTGCGGCAGATTCCATTCCATACAACAATACAGGGGGTTAACAAAATATTAGGGATCGCCCCGGTTTTTTATTTCCCAAACAATCTTTTAAAAAAACCCTTCTTCTTTTTTTCTTCTGGAGGCGGCTGGTTTTTTACGGGTTCAGCTTTTTTTTTACCGCCGTTTGCTTCGTCCAGTATTTGTTGTTCAGCCGGAGACAATTTGGAATCCACCGGCACATGGGGTGAACTGGTGTCAAGCAAATACTGGTTTGCATTACCGTTTCCCTGATCATTTCCTTCGGCGCCCGGAGCCTGGGTCTGATCAATAATATGGGAATAGTCATACATATCTTCTTTCATGTTTTCAGGTTGTACAAACCTTGACCGGCGGTTCATACCGAGATCTTTATCCGCAGTTATTTTTGCATAAAAATATTCCCAGATGGGTCGGGCGGATCGTCCGCCTTCTCCCAGTTTGGTGTCTAACCGGATAAAATTGTCATCGCAGCCCACCCACACGCCGGCGAGCAACTGTGGGGTATATCCTATAAACCAGGCATCCGTATTATTCTGTGTTGTTCCGGTCTTACCACCCATTTCTGCCAGCCCCAGGCGGTCCCGCATACCGGCTGCTGTTCCGATATCCACAGTTCCCTGCATCATTCTGCACATGGTATATGCTGTGTTCTGACTGATCACTTCTTTTCTTTCTGTATCAAAACGGTCCAGAACATTTCCGTTTTTATCTTCAATGCGCAAAAAATAATAAGGTTTGGTACTGAATCCGCCGGAGGGGAACATGGTATACCCCCACAACATTTCATATAGGGATATTTCGATGGCACCAAGACAAAGGGAAGGATAAGCTTCCATTTTCGATTTGATATTGATATTGTGCAGGAATTCCACAAAACGTTTTGGTGTTACCTGTTTCATGATGGATGCAGAAGCACAGTTTAAAGAATGTGCCAGGGCTGTTGCCATGGTTACCTGGGCTCCATAGTCTTCGCATTTCCCGCCTGCAGGCACCAGTCCGAAACCATCGAAATACTGAGCCTGGTTGTCGACCAGTGTTCCCGGGGTAAAACCGGCATCCTCTATGGCATCTGCATACAGCAGGGGTTTTATGGATGAACCTACCTGTCGTTTGGTATTTATGTTGGCATGATCAAACTTATAGGTCTTGAAATCAATTCCACCAATCCAGGCCTTCACCGCACCGCTCATCGGATCCATGGCCATAAATGCCGTTTGCATCATCTGATGGTTGTATTTAATGGAATCGAGCGGACTCATGACTGTATCCGTTTCGCGTCGTGAATTCCAGGCAAATACTTTCATTTGTATGGGCTGATCAAAGGATTTCCTGATCTCTTTAGCCGGTATTCCATCATCCTCCATATTCCTCCATCGTTCTGTATTTCTGATCAGCGATTCCAGGATATTGGCGTGATCCTTCCACACCAGTCCCTTTCGTATTGATGTTTGTGTATTTAAAACTTTCTGCAGGCTCGGTACCTGTTTGGCTACCGCTTCTTCTGCATATAACTGCATACGCGGATTGATGGTGGTATAAATTCGTAATCCGTCTTCGTAGAGGTCATAGGGTTCACCGGTTGCGGGGTTCTTATGGTCTTTGCACCATTTTTTTAAATCGTCCCTGATCACATCGCGGAAATAGGGTGCCAGTCCGTTATTCTGGTCCAGTTTCCTGTAATTGGAAAGGTCAATGGGTTTTAATTTGTATTTACGGCCCTCTTCTTCTGAAATATAATTGCTTTCCACCATCCGGTTAATCACCGTATTCCGGCGTTCGATGGCAGCTTTCGGATTTTTTCTGGGATTATACAGGTTATTGCCACTGAGCATTCCGATAAGCATGGCCGCTTCATCCACCGAAAGCTGTTCTGGTTCTTTCTGAAAAAATGTGCGGCTTGCATTGCGGATGCCATATACATTATCTCCAAAGGGAACTGCATTCAGATAAAGGGCAATAATTTCTTCTTTGGTAAAATTTCTTTCCAAACGAACTGCCGTGATCCACTCTTTCAGCTTTTCAATTACGCGCCGGGCAGTATTGTGTGATCCCTGCCCCAGCATGTATTTGGCCAGCTGCTGGGTAATGGTACTGCCTCCGCCATCCCTTCCCAGTTTTACAACAGCCCGCAAAACCCACATTCCGTCAATACCGGAATGTTCATAGAATCTTTTGTCTTCGGTTGAGAGCAGTGCATTCACCGCGTTCTTGGAAATATCGTGGTATTCCACATTGCTGCGATTGCTTTTGTCTTTATAATACTTCCCCATCAGTGTTCCGTCATCTGCGTACACTTCCGAAGCCAGCATGATGGATGGATTCTCCAGTTCCTTCAGAGAGGGCAGGGGTCCGAATACGCCAAAATTTATCAGGGTCAGTAAAAGTACAAAGCCAAGAAGTCCGGCAAAAAAAACTTTCCAGAATATCGGGATCGCCTTGCGCATAAACAGGTTTTTGAATATTTTTTACATTAATCTTAAATCGTATATCGTGTATCGTTAGTCGTAAATCGATCTGCGATACACGTTACACAAACTACGATCATTTGACCGCCGGAAATTTATCAGGTGAATAGACCTGCAAAAATTTCCTATATAGCTGCATATCCTTATTTACTTTGAGTATTTCCAGGTTCCGATCGTCAATAATGACGAAGTAATATTTTGTTGCAGGCAGCCAGGGTATAATTTCCCGTGGTGCAGCATTGCCGGCTTTGTCCAGATAAGTCAGGGCTGCGGCTGCATTCGCAAAACCATGGATGACCATCAATTTGGTTGAATCACTGACTGACTCCTTGCTGATCTCATAATTTTTTCCGTAGAAATTTTCCCGGTTATATCGGTCGAACGCATTTTTTGATTCGGTAACATATACCGGATCCACTTTGGTCATTACCAGCACTACGGACTGTGGATTGTCGGGAGCCCAGATATACGGAGATGCAAAAAGTGCCTGTGCTTTTAACTGGGCGGCATCCGGTTTCCTGATTACGATCCGGCTGCTGTCGTGCGTTTCATTCTGAACATTCAGGGCTTTTGATTTTGCATCCGGCGAATCAACCGTTTTCGGTTGTGCGACAGCGTTAGCAGCACGCGCAATACTGTCTTCCGGCAACCGGTTCACATGCAGATTTCTCAGATAGTTTTCAATCCTTTCCCGCTCATTCAGTACCCTCAGCATGTTTTTTGCCTTGGCTGCCATCATGGTGCCCTGATATTTGGTAATAATTTTATTCAGGGTGACTTTGCCGATACTGTCGTAACGATAATGGATATAATAAACTGCTTCGATGTATAAGAGCTGTGGTGTCCAGTATTTATCACCATAAGTGCTATCGAGCTTCAGCTTTTCTGCGGCAGCTTCATCAAAATGCCCTTCAATAAGCTGTTCGTATACTTTTTCATAAGCCCGGGTGGCCAGGGTGCGAACCGGCATGTCGGCGGGGCCTTTTGGCGGGTTTTCGATCAGGGTAATATACCTGCCCGAAGGGAATCTTTGTTTCATCATCGCCAATATTCGGGCCGCGTTCAGCGAATCATTTAAATGGATATAACAATAGTACTGGTTATATAAAGCCTCCTGATAGAATCTTGTTTCAGGGAAGCGGGTTTCCAGACTATCATACATGTTCAGTGCGGAATGGTAATCGGGAATATAGTCCTGCAGGAATTTACCCACCATAAAGAGTGCATTCTCCACGGAGTCCTGTGATTTTTTCAACTTTTCGGGAGTAAGCGGGAGCCCATCCAACAGTTCCTGGGCGGTGAGCTGAGGCGCCTGAGCAACAGCCACCGGGGCTTCTGCACCGTTCAAAAGCAGGTTGCTGGCAGGGGCGATGCCTGTAATTTGTTTGTTGATCATGGATTGCACCTGCCAATTATCCACGTTGGGCCGGTTTCCCCACTTGGATTTAAAATCATTGTACCCTTTGGCTTTTACCGACTGGTTATAAAAATACCATTCACCCGCGGTGCCGGCTCCAAATATATCTGCATTGGCATTATTACCCGCGAATCCATAACCTCCCGAACCTCCACTTATTCCGTTGTCTTCTTCTGCGAGGCCCTGTTGTTTACGGCTGGCCCGTAGTAACTTTTTGATATAAGCATCCCTTTCAGCCGGAGTCATCGCTGCGATACGCTGCAGACTGTCCTGCCTTTCAATGATCAGTATTTGCGGAACTATATGACTGAGTGCCTGCTTGCGGTCCAGCAATACTTTCAGGGAGTCGGCAATCTGCGGATTATTGGTGTTGACACTGTCATAAGCATATTTGGCTTCAGGATACATTTTGTCCTGCATGAAAATCCATCCGAGCTTGAGAAAAGCGCGGTCCCGGTTATATCCCAGCCCATTGGCATGTTCAATGCATTTTTTAAAGTATGCCCGGGCCGCGGCCTTATTATTCCGCTCCAGCTCCATTTCAGCCGCTACATAATAAATGACATCGAGATAAGGTTCATAAATTTCTTTGCGCGCCATTCGCATCAGCGCATTCAGGTTTTTCTGAATATAGTCTGCCTTCGTTCCATCACCCCTGTTATCCCGGATGGCATTTAACCTTGCATATACTGCAAGTGCCGGATCCAGCGTATTGGTGGATGCCTTTTCGTACCAGCTTTTTGCAGCCGCCGGATTATCACCGCGTTCATACATCTGGGCGACAAGGAATTCCCAGCGTGCTTTTTCTCCCTGGTCCATGGTGTTGTTCAGGGCAAGAGTCAGGTGTAGGGCAGCACTGTCCCATTGTTTGATTTTATAAAACCATAAAGCCTGCATTTCATGCAGGGAAGGCTGAAGTCTTGCAGGAAAATTCGGATCATGTTTAAGTACTTCAATCAGTACAGATCCGCGGGTTAATTTTTCCTGTTCAAAATAAGTTCGGATCTGCCAGATAAAAGATTCGTTCCGGCTGGGAGGTAAACTGAAAGCTTTTTTTACTATTCCCCGGTTTTCGTTCGTTGAAACAGTAAAAGCATTTCCACCTTCTTCTGAATTGCTGCCAATGGGAAGGGGATAATTATCGGGATCCCTTGGCGCATAGGCATAATTCACAAATTGAAAAAGGATATGGGCAGAATCCAGGTTGTTTTTATAGAAATAGGCCCGGCCCATGAGCATATAGAGGTTATCATTCCAACTGTTCCGGAGATCGTGCAGCAGGACGGCAGAGTTTACTTTGTCAATTACAGAGTCCAGGTTTCGTTTGTCCTTGGCTGTTGTTTCCAGGCTGTAGTTATAGAAGGGGAGGAGCTGGGTATAGTCTTCCCTGAACTGGGATTTGGCCCTTGCCAGGACTTCATTCAGCTTATTGTTGGTGTTAAAATACCAGTTATACTGGGTTATTGTATTTTGAATCAGTGCCCTTGAATCTGACCATTTGGTCTCCGTTGTTTTTTCGTAACCTAGGGTGCGGTTTTCATATTTCTGCGGTTTCCGGAGGTCATAGTCCACTCCCACCTGGCCGGAGACGGTCAGGGAATGAAAAAAAATAAAGAATATAACTGAGGTTACGATCCGTTTCACCCTTCGACCTTTAGGATTGCATGCAAACTAAAATGTTATTAACTGATAAACCCATTATTTATTTTAAAATTTCGTCAAATTAAGGCTGTTTTAACCTGCAAACCAATAACTTGTTATCTTTAGACCGCAATATCCGCATATGGCCAAATTCGATGCCAACTCCACGCTTAAAAGATTGCAGAACCGATACCGGCTGGTGGTGATGAACGATGATACTTATGAAGAAGTAGTCACTTTCAAACTTTCCCGACTAAGCGTTTACGTATTTCTCAGCACGGTTTTTGTGCTACTTACCGGACTTACAGTCGCTTTAATTGTGTTTACTCCATTAAAACTTTATATCCCGGGATATGGGGATTTAAATAATACTACGGAGCTCCGTGAACTAAAAATACGAACTGATTCGTTAGAGCAGGAAATGAGGTACCGTGACCAGTATTTTCAGAGTCTGAGAAATGTACTGGAGGGGAATAATACAGTGAAAGTGGATACAACGACGCTTAAAATTCCGAAAACGGAAAAAATAGACGATTAAAATCTGATATCAATGTTTAATAACAAAACCAAATCTGAAACAGCAGAAACCGCTGTGCCATCCGGCAGTGCCAGTCTTATCGGTAGTGGAACGACCCTGAAAGGGGATATTACGAGCAACGGGGACCTCCGCATAGATGGTACCCTGATCGGTAATATCACCAGTTCATCCAAGATCATTATCGGTGCAAATGGTGTAGTGGAAGGGGATATCAACGGTCAGCAGGCCGATATCATGGGCAAGGTAACCGGCACCATCAAAGTGAAGGAACTCCTTCAGCTTAAAAGTAATTGTCAGGTAAACGGTAACCTTCATTCTGCCAAGCTGCAGATTGAACCGGCTGCTAATTTTAACGGACAATGCCATATGACCCTGGAACAGCCAGCTTCTAATGTTAAGTCCGGATCTTCCCCATCCCAAAAAGACGATTACCTGAAAAGTCCAAGGCTGGCTATTTAAGCCCAAAGAAAGCTTAACGCCTAAAGCCTAACGCCTAACCCTTCTGTTAGGGGGAGGGAAAGGTATTTTCTTTACAAATCAGCGTCTTCTCTTTTTCTTTCCGGCGATCAGAAAATATTGTACAGTTTATCCGCCAGAGCCAGCAGATCTTCACAATTTGAAGATAGACTGAATAATGGGACACGATCTCCGGGTCTTTAGATTTATGCCTTATGACTTTCCTTAGATTTTATGCTTTCGCCTTTAAGCGTTCGGCGTTAAGCGTTCCGCGTTAAGCGTAAAAGATTTAAATTTGCGGTATAATCTGATTCATGCAAAACGGAGTTCCGCTGAAGGCTTATTTTCCTGTTGTTGGTGTTTTCCTGGGAACCAGTCTGGTATTTGTGCTGCTTCGGTTTTTTATTCCCGGAACCGGTGTAGACTTCAGGGTTTTGCATCAGGGTAATGCACTGCTTTTCCTGGTAGGTTGTATATCCCTTCGAATGAGTATGAAAGCGCTCACAGATAAAAATGTACAGGTATTTCTCAGGCTTGTATATGGTTCTTTTATAATGAAGTTTTTTGTGTTTGCCGCAGTTGCCTTTATCTACATTTTCACTTATAAAAAAAACATTAATAAACCTGCGCTCTTAGGATGTTTCGCATTGTATATCCTGTATACTTTTTTTGAAATCCGCACTGTATTGAAACAGGCAAAACGTAAAAATGCCTAAAAAGGAAGCGCCCCTCGAATATCTGGATAAATACCTTCCCCAGGGAGCTTCGGAAAAACTTCTGGAATACCTCCACCGGTACAAGGTTCATTTAACCATAACAAAGACCCGAAAAAGTATTCTGGGAGATTACCGTCATGCGACCGGAACAGATAACCATCGCATCAGCGTTAACGGCAGCCTGAATAAATATGCATTCCTGATCACACTGATTCATGAAATCGGGCACCTGATCACTTACCAGCAGTATGGGAATCGTGTGAATGCCCACGGAAAGGAATGGAAACTCGCTTACCGGAATATTTTGGAAGATTTTTTACGGCTGAAATTATTCCCGGCCGACCTGCATCAAACCCTTCTCAAATCCCTGCATAACCTACCGGCAAGCAGTTGTTCTGATGTTAGTCTGACAAGAGTCTTAAAAAACTATGACGCACCCGATAAAACCGTGCTGGTGGAAAGCATAGCGGTGGGCAGGTTGTTTAAAACAGAAGACGGTAAAATATTTAAAAGAGGAAAACAGATCCGCAAGCGGATAGAATGTATGGAACCCCGTTCGGGAAAATTATATCTCTTTAGTCCGGTTTATGAAGTGGAACCGATGGATCATGAATTCAGGATCCAATGACGGCCATCAGGCCATAGAGAACAATTACAGTAACTACAACAACAGCGAGGAATGGCTTGTGGGCGGATTTCATAGTGGCGTATTTCGTTTTCGTGGATTGGATCTTAACGTTAAGATATTATTTTTATTTTTCAGATGCAAGCATTTTTGTCATCATTTTATTCATGGCCGATTCGCATGGTCCCTTTAACTTTGAAAAATGGCTGAACCTATTGTTGAACTCAGAAATGTAAATATTTACCAGTCGGGTACCCTGATCCTGGGCAACGTAAATATTGTTGTGAATAAGGCTGAATTCGTTTACCTGGTGGGGAAAACCGGAACCGGGAAATCCAGCCTTTTGAAAACCATGTATGGTGAATTAACCATGCGGGAAGGGGAAGGTACCGTGGCCGGATTTAATCTCCGGGAGATGAGCTGGAAAAAAGTCCCCTACCTGCGCAGAAACCTGGGCGTTGTGTTTCAGGATTTTCAATTGCTGACCGACCGTAACGTTATTGATAACCTGAAATTCGTTTTGAAAGCAACCGGATGGAAGGATGAAAGGCTGATGACAGAAAAAATAAACGATGTGCTGGATAAGGTGGGACTCAAATCAAAAGGATTCAAAATGCCCTTTGAAATGAGTGGTGGTGAACAACAGCGTGTAGATATCGCAAGGGCTTTGTTAAATTCTCCCAAACTCATTCTTGCCGATGAACCTACCGGTAACCTGGATCCGGAGACCTCTGATGAAATTATGCAGCTTTTATTTCAGATTTCCCGGGAATACGGGACCACCGTAATCATGGCGACCCATGATTACCGGGTAGTTGGCAAGTTTCCGGCCCGGACGCTGCGAACAGAAAAAGGCAAAGTACTGGACAATGCTACCATATCTGTGCAATAAGCAGGCTGGCGGTATGATGGTTGTTGTACTGGTTTAACAATTTTTCCCTTCTTAGCTGCAGGTCAAGAAAAGTAAAAGGACGTTCATAGAGGTTCTCAACAAGAACTTTAAATTCCTCTGCACAATCCGCCAGATGGCAAAGTTCCTGAAGGCCGGTTCCTTCTACAGCTTCCGTATTAACTACACAGTGTCTTCCGTTAAAGAGCGCGTTCAGCAGTTTCAGTTTAACTCCGGTACAATTAAAAGAGGGAATAACGTGCATTTGGGCCTTCGAAATAATATCCTGCAATTCGGAATCAGTCGGATCGGGAACTATACAACAATTTTTAACTCGTGCTACGGCCCGGTAAATTTTAGGTCCCGGATTCTTGCCGGCAATCACTAAAGGGATGGGAAGATCATCGAATACATTTTCCAATAACCATAAAATGGCTTTTTCGTTTTCATCTACCGACAGGTTACCATGATACAGGCAGTAACAACCCGTGCCCTGGGGAGAACTGATATGCTGGAAGGGGAGAAATACAGGAATGACCTGAATATTTTTCGACTGGTAACATTCGGATGCCATGTCAGCATCAAACTGGGTTACAGCCAGTAGTGGCCAGTTGGAGGCAATATTCCTTTCATATTTTTTCAGCACCGCGCTTTCGCGCAGATAATATAATTTTTTGAACCAGGACCCACTGCATTTGGCAAGTTGTTTATAGTAAACCGATTCAACATTATGCAGGCGGAGCAGTATTTTTCTGGAAGCAAACCGGTGATCCTGCATCAGGTAAGTACAATGAACTCCTTCCAGCAGGATCGGATATTCATCCTGTAGAAGTCTTTCCAGCAGCTCTGGGTTGGATCGGGAACAGACTATGTAGGGCAGCTGGTGAGAAAAACCTTTGTGACCCGTACGTCGCGGATAATAGTATACCTCTTCACAAAAATCATTCAATATGGGTTGTTCGTCCCTTCCACTTGTAAAACAATGCAGCTGGATCCGGATTCCTTCTTCATGGAGCGTTCGTATTTTATAATATAAATCGAATACACCGCCGTAATCCGGCGGATAAGGAACATCATGGCAAACGATATGAAGTTTCCGGTTCTCCATTAATAATTAACCGATTCCTTTTCCACTTGTTTAAAAATTTCAATTACTATTTTGCTTTCATTTTCCCAGTTCAGTGCTTCCCTGACCAGGCAGGTGTTTTTTTTCCAGCGCTGAAGGATCTCCGGATGACTGAAAATCTCCTTTATTTTCCGGGCAATATTTTCCGGATGATAATCTTCAATAAAGTCTCCCACATCATACTGATTAATGATCCTTTCCACCTCAACCAGTCGGCTGGCCAGTACAGGAACTCCGGCATGCAGGTATTCAAATAATTTATTCGGAAGACTGTATTTATGGTTTACCACATTGGGTTTATCGATGGAAATGCCAAGATGGGCTTTCCTGGTAAAATGACCCAGCACAGCAAAAGGAACTTTTGGAATAAGGGTTATTTTATCAGAAAGATTATTCTGCTCAACCATTTTTTCAAGTTTGCTGAATATATCACCTCCACCTACTACCATTAAATGATAGTCGGAGGCCTCCAGGAATAACATGCTATATACAAGCTCTTCCGCACCACGGCTCTCATTAAGACCGGCCCCCTGAAGTATCAGCATATTTTTGCCGGTCGGGATTTGGCGGTCAACCGATTCAATCCAGTCCTTTTCTTCCTGCGTAAGCTCGGGGTAATTCGGATTCTTATCCGGAAGGTTCCTGACAAGGAATAATTTTTTATGGTAGTTTTTCCGGTAGAGGTTAGAGATGGATTCGGATACAGTATACATATATCTCAGTCTGGAGAATACCTGACTTTCTATGAATTTCCATACCGAACGACGAAGGGGTTTTTGATCAAGTCCGGCTGTTCCCAGAAAATATTCATGACTGTCATATACAATTGGCTTTTTTTTAATTCGGGCAATGGTCATGGTTGCGGGCATAACATCCAGGTCATTTCCAAGGTAGATATCACCTTTTTCCCGGAGCAGTCTGAAAAACAGCCTGATGTTAAATTCCAGGTAGAAAAATGCGGTACTGTTAAACCAAAGTTTAATTCTATCTGTTTGATAGTCACGCTGTTTCAAGGCAAGACCTGATTTTTTAACTGAACCGATCAGCAGCACTTTATACCCATCATGGTGGAGGGTCTGGCAGATTTTATGTACCCGGTAATCTGTTACCAGGTCACTTATGACGGTCACGATAATGAGCTTTCGCTCAAGTGGATACAGGTAGGACTTCATAATGGATGTATACTTAGCCCAAACAGGGATTTTCAATGAAAACGTCGGAATACGCAAATAATTCTCTACCTTCGCGACCGAAATTAGCAGAATATTATCTGGATGCCTTAAAAAAATTGAGATGCCTTATTTGACAAAAGACAAAACAGCAGAATTCTTCACAAAGTTCGGAACAAGCGCTACAAATACAGGATCAATCGAAGCTCAGATCGCTTTATTGACCGAACGTATTAACCGCATTTCCGAGCATCTTCAGGAAAATAAAAAAGATTTCTCAACCCACCGCGGGCTGATGCAGCTTGTAGGAAAGAGAAAAAGACTGTTGACTTACCTGAGCAACAATGACCTGCAGAACTACCGCCAGCTGATCGAAAAGATCGGTCTCAGAAAATAGTGGATTCCCAACGAATATAAGTTGGGAATCGTTTTTTCAGCAAGTTGCATTCATCATCGTTAGTTAACCGTTCCAGGATCCCTCCTGCTTACTGTTCGGACGATTTATATCAAACGATTCATTATGTTATCACAGCCATTCAGTGTAACCTTTACTAGCGGCGAAGGTGCACCCATTACTATAGAAACCGGAAAGCTTGCCCGACAGGCAGATGGTGCTGTTACAGTTCGCCAGGGGAATTGTATTATCCTGGCCACAGTCGTAGCCAATAAGGAACCCCGGGAAGGACAGGAATTTTTCCCTCTTTCGGTAGACTACCAGGAAAAATTTGCATCCGCAGGAAGAATTCCAGGCTCTTTTTTTAAGAGAGAATCCCGTTTGAATGACTATGAGGTACTGACCAGCCGGTTAATTGACCGTGCCCTGCGCCCTTTATTTCCGGAAGATTATTTCTGTGATGTTCAGGTGCTGGTCACGCTGGTATCCAGTGATTCTGAAATTATGCCCGATGCCCTGGCAGGCCTTGCCGCATCTGCAGCCCTGACTATCTCCGATATTCCCATTAAGGAACCCATCAGTGAAGTAAGAATAGGAAAAGTAGACGGAAAATTTATTGTTAATCCAACCCGTTCCGAACTGGAAAAATCGGATTTCGAATTTCTGATTGCTGCAACAGATAAAAATCTGATGATGGTGGAAGGGGAAGCAAACGAATGCAGTGAGGATGATCTGATCCAGGCTCTGCAGGTAGCCCATGACGCAATACGTATTCAGATTAAAGGTCAGCTGGACCTGCGCGATAAAGTAGGTGCCAAAGAAAAAAGGGAATACAAAAAACCGGAAACAAACGAAGAGCTGAATGCTAAAGTTCAGGCCTTCACCAAAGATAAAATTTACCAGATCTCCAAAGCCGGAAGCAGCAAACATCAACGTAGCGAAGCTTTTGACACAGTAAAAAAAGAACTGATAGAAAGCCTGGGACCAGATGCAACGGATTCAGATAAAAAATTAGCTAAAAAATATTATGCCGACCTGCAATGGGAAGTGGTGCGAAATATGATTGTTGATGAAAAGATCCGGCTCGATGGTCGTCAGCTGGATCAGGTGCGTCCACTCGCGATGGAAACAGATCCATTGCCAACGCCGCATGGTTCCGCTTTATTTACCCGGGGTGAAACACAGTCCCTGACCACGGTAACACTGGGCACACCGCTGGATGAACTGTTAGTAGAAAGCGCTGCTAAATCGGATTATACCAAATTCATTCTGCATTATAATTTTCCTCCTTTTTCCACTGGTGAAGTAAAAATGATGCGTGCTCCGGCCCGTCGTGAAGTGGGACATGGAAATCTGGCCATGCGTTCATTGAAAAAAATGATGCCGGGAAATGATTATCCATACACAGTAAGGGTTGTTAGCGATGTGTTGGAATCCAATGGATCTTCTTCCATGGCTACCGTATGCGCAGGATCTCTAGCCCTGATGGACGCGGGAGTTCCTTTTGCCAAACACGTAAGTGGTGTGGCTATGGGTCTTATTTCCAGGTCTTCTGATAATAAGTACGCGGTTCTGACAGATATCCTGGGCGATGAAGATCATCTCGGAGATATGGATTTTAAAGTTACCGGAACCCGGGATGGAATTTGTGGAGTTCAGATGGATATCAAGGTAGACGGCCTCAGTATGGATACGATGCGCGAAGCGCTTGAACAGGCCCGTAAGGGAAGACTCCATATATTGAATGCTATGTATGAATGTATCCCTGCAGCCAGGGCGGAAGTGAAACCACATGCACCGAGGATGGAGAAATTATTCATTGATAAGGAATTTATTGGTGCAGTAATCGGACCCGGTGGTAAAATAATTCAGGAAATACAAAGAGAAACCGGCGCTACCATTAATCTGGAAGAAGTGGGTAACCAGGGTGAAGTAAGCATCTTCAGTCCTTCCAAAGAGGGCCTGGATAAAGCAGTAGCCTGGATTAAAGGAATTGTTGCGGTTCCTGAAGTCGGATCTGTATACGAAGCAAAAGTAAAATCGGTGATGCCTTACGGAGCTTTTGTAGAATTCCTGCCTGGTAAACAGGGGTTGCTTCATATCAGTGAAGTGAGCTGGAAAAGACTGGAAAGTATGGATGGGGTTTTAAATGAAAATGATATGGTAAAAGTGAAACTGATCGGGGTGGACAGTAAAACCGGAAAATTCAAACTCAGCCGTAAGATACTTATGCCAAAACCAGAGGGCAGACCACAGGAGCAGCATCAGAATGAGCGTGAAGCGTAAAAAGCTTAACGCCTAACGCCTAAAGTAAATTTGTCGTTCAAGTTGAAATATATTCAGAGCACTTATTAAGTGCTCTTTTTTTATGAATTTATTCAGGAAATTCAAACTAATTTTCAATAATAAAATAAATAAAAAAGCTTTGAGCGTTTGGCGTTCAGCGTTGAGCCTATGACCCGCTACATCCATATCACCATTCAGACATCGGATTCAGAAGAGTCGGATATCCTCGTTGCCCGCCTGAGCCAGTCCGGATTTGAAGGCTTTGAGGAAGAGCCAAAAAAACTACATGCTTTTATTCCGGAATCTCTTTATGACGCCACGCGGATTGAAAATATTATTGCTGAAATAAAGGGGGTAGCAGATCCTTATCATACCTTATTTGAGATTGAATATATCGAACCCCGAAACTGGAATGCGGAGTGGGAAAAGGATTTCGAACCGGTAGTCGTTGACCAATTCTGTGCGATACGGGCTCATTTTCACGAACCGGTTCCCGGGATGCAATATGAATTGGTGATAACACCGAAAATGAGTTTTGGAACGGGCCATCACGCCACGACCTATATGATGATTTCCGTTATGCAGCATCTGGTGTTCAGGGATCTTTCGGTTCTGGATTTTGGTACCGGCACCGGCGTTTTGGCCATATTGGCCTGTAAACTGAATGCCGGAGCATTAATAGCTATCGATTCAGATGAATGGAGCATAGAAAATGCAACAGAAAATGCAAAGTTGAATGACTGTGAAAAAATCAGGATCGAATTAAGGGATTCCCTGGACGGACTGGGACAATTCGACATGATATTGGCCAATATTAACCTGCGGGTTATACTGGAAAACATGGAAAATCTGCGACAACATTTGAACCAATCGGGCGTTTTTATAGGCAGCGGGGTGCTTGAATCTGATGAGGAAAAAATCAGGACTAAGGCCCTCCGTGCGGGTTTTACGCTGGAGAGGTTAATGAGCAGAGACAACTGGATCTGTTTTAGTTTAAAAAATCAGTTCATATAGAGAATGACCTCCCCATTTAATCCCTTTTTTTAAGTATTTTTGAAATCCAAGTATTCGAGCCGTCCATGAAGGAAGTTTTATTTATCGTATTTGCCTACCTCATTGGCTCCATCCCGACGGCCGTGTGGATCAGCCGATATTTTTTCGGAGTGGATATCCGTGATTATGGGAGTGGAAATGCCGGAGCTACCAACACATTCCGGGTTTTAGGGTCAAAATGGGGCTGCATCGTTATGTCGGTGGATGTATTAAAGGGCGTGATCGCCACCAGCCTGTATATTGTTTTACCTTTTTACATGCACAATGAATGGGACAGAACCAACCTCATGGTTGGGCTTGGCCTGGCTGCCGTGGTTGGCCATATATTTCCCCTTTGGGCTGATTTCCGGGGCGGAAAAGGGGTTGCCACGTTATTTGGGATGATCCTGGCTATTCAGCCCCTGGTGGCTGTCTATTGCGTGGGAGTGTTCTTACTTTGCTTGTACCTGACCCGCTTTGTATCCCTGAGTTCAATACTGGCAAGCATCGCTTTTATGGTGCTGATCCTTTTCATTTTTAATGAAAAAGAACCTCTTTACCGGGCTTTTGCCATCGCCGTTGCCCTGCTCGTAATCCTGACCCACCAGAAGAATATCAGTCGTTTGCTCAGAGGGAGTGAAAGCAAGATCCCCATTTTGAAATACCGCGACAAAAAACGACCCCGCAGACCCTGATTACGGCCTGATTTACCTAATGTAACGACTGGATTATCAATATCTTACCCTCTATTTTTTTCAAGACGCGTGAAAGTACCCCTTTTTAACGCTACCGTCGTGTTTTTGATGAATTTGTTTTACTTACCATTAAGTTTTCGTTACCTTTGCAGCCCTACCAACGGCTCTGCAAACAAAATCACATAAAGCATGTCATTAACTTTATTGGAAAAGCTGGAACTCAAAGAAGAAAAAAGTATTTTAATTCAGGGTCTCCCATCTTCGATAGAGAAGCAATTTGCCAAACTGGCTTTTGCCAAGAATGTGACCCCTCTTTTAAAGATTAAAAAAATTGACTTTGCGCTGGTTTTTGCTGTGAATGAAACCCAGTTAAAGGGAATTATTCATGAAGTATTACCGGCTCTCAGCAAAGGAGGTAAACTCTGGGTAGCCTATCCCAAGACCAGCTCTAAAATAGCAACCACCCTTAACCGGGAATGCAGCTGGACCTGTATAACCCATGCTGGGTTTGAAGGCATAAGTGAGATTACCCTGGATCATGTCTGGACCGCGACCCGGTTTGAGAAAGTTTCTGTTGGAGCATCATCAAGTCTTCTTAATCGTATGGAAAGTATCGTCGAACGAAGACATCTGGCTGTTTAAATTTTTACGATTACTGTTCCCGCCTTCTGCATGAGTTCTTTTTCCATTTGTTTCAAATGGAGATGGGTCTGCATGAACATGAGTTGTTCTTCAGGATTTTTTGATTTTTCCAGGTCCTGTTGGTTCATACTCATCAGACGCTGGATTTTTCTCAACTTCAGGTAGGTAAGGGTCGAGCCCACTTCTTCCTGGTAAAGTTCATCCCGCGTAGGAATTTTGCCCTCATAAACCCTTTTCCAGTTTTCACTTAGTTCATAAGGGAAATCCATGATGGATACAACCAGGGCGCCGAGTTCCTGGTCTTCATGATATAAAAAATTCCGGGAGCCGGGTTCCAGTTTCTGATCATACCAGATTTTATACAGCTGCAAAACACGGATCAGGTTTTTGTTATCGAACATATCTTCGTCCTCAAGTTCCGGCAATAAATAATCCGCTACGGTGATTTCATTATTCCAGGGTTTGAGGCCGAATTCAAGAAGGGATCTGATGATGGCACGTTCCTGTTGCTCATCGCGGTTTAGCAGTTCATTCAGTTCTTCATCTATAAATACTTTTTCCGGCTGGCCGGTATCAAACGCGGTTTCCGCCGGAGCCGTTTTGTTTTCAAATTTACTGATCCGTTCCCTGATGAATTTGTTTACAAGAGTATTCAATCCTGTTTCATCAATTTTCAGGAGCTCGGATGACCGGCGTATATAGTCCTGTTGACGGGTAAAATCCTCTGCCTTGTTGATTCTTGAAATGGTTTCCGCGATCTGGTTTACCAGTAATGCTTTTTTATTGCTGTCCCCCGAAACCGCTGCCAGCGAGGTTTCCAGCTGGAAGAGAATAAAATCCTTTTTATTTGCGGCAATTAAATCCCGGAAGGCAGCAGCACCAAATTTGCGAACATATCCATCGGGGTCTTCCTGATCGGGAATCAAAACCAGTTTTACCTGCAGGCTTTCTTCAAAAGCGAGATCCATTCCGCGCTGGGCTGCTTTAATACCAGCCGCATCCCCGTCATAAATAATGGTGAGGTTGGATGTAAATTTTTTAATCAGTCTCAGCTGGTCCGGGGTTAACGATGTACCTCCACTGGCCACTACATTTTCAATGCCCGCCTGGTGCAGGGCCACTACATCGGTGTATCCTTCTACGAGTAAACATTCATCTGCTTTGTCGATCGCCTGCTTTGCAAACCAGGAGCCGTAAAGCAGTTTACTTTTAATATAAATTTCATTCTCCGGTGTATTGATATATTTCGGAGCGCGGTCGTTATTGCGGATAACGCGGGCACCAAAACCGGCAATTTTTCCCTGCAGGTTGTGGATCGGAAAAATAATCCTGCCCCGGTAATTGTCGAATGGTTTTCCATCCCGCATCACAACGAGTCCGCTTTTTTGGAGGAGTTCAGGATTGTACATTGCAGCCACTGCGGCAGCAGCAAAAGCATCTGGCGCTGACGGATTATATCCCAGCTGAAATTTTTCAATGATTGCTGCCGTGAATCCGCGTTCCTGGAGATAACTCAGGCCTATATTTTGCCCTTCTTCGGAGTTTTGTAATATGTCACTGAAAAACTGCCGGGCGAAATTGTTGAGGATATAGAGGCTGTCTGCTGTTTGCTGCTGAATTTTTATTTCAGGACTCAGCTCAGATTCTTCTACCTCAACATTGTACCGGTTGGCCAGCCATTTCAACGCCTCCACATAAGAGAATTTCTCATGCTCCATGAGGAAACTGATCGTATTGCCGCTTCGGCCACAGCCAAAGCATTTATAAATTTCCTTTGCGGGGGAAACCGTAAAAGAGGGTGTTTTTTCGTTGTGAAACGGACAGAGACCCAGGTAATTGGCACCACGTTTTTTTAACTTCACATAGCCGCCTATGATTTCTGTTATGTCAATGCGGCTGAGTATTTGTTGTATGGTTTGCGGTGAAATCAGGTGATGGATTGAGCGTGTAAAGTAATTTAAAAAAAGCATCTTTACAGCCCCTTAAATCATATGCATGGACCCTGTTTGGCTGAGGATGGAATGTTTGGGAGTGAAGATCGGCGGAAAGCAGATTCTGCATGATATTTCATTGGAAATCAGGGCCGGCGAACAGTGGGCTGTATTCGGCGAAGCAGGGACAGGAAAGACCGTATGGGCCCATACCCTGGCCGGCACCCATGCATTTTCCGGATCCATCGATTTCCCTGGCCGAAAGGATATACCGCTGGAAAAAAACGTATTGGTGATTGATCAGCAACATCGTTTCCGGGATCTTCAAAACCAGTCCAATTTTTATTACCAGCAGCGGTATAATTCTTTTGATGCGGAAGCAACTATTACAGTCCGAGAAGACCTGTCCGGAATGGAAGGGAATAATCTGGTATCGAAACCGGAATTGCTGGATACTTTTCACTTAACCTCCCTGCTGGATGAACCCCTGATCCAATTGTCGAATGGGGAAAACAAAAGGATTCAGATTTTAAAAGCAGTGCTCCGTTTTCCTTATTTACTAATTTTGGATGAACCTTTTACCGGTCTTGACGCAGAGGGCCGCCGGCTATTAGATGAAATTCTCGAAAGACTTTCCAAGGCTGGCCAACGTCTTCTTCTCTTCAGCAGCCGCGATCATCTTCCGGGATGTTTCAATCGTCAGGCCCGTTTAGAAAACGGAACCCTGGGTTCAGGAAAAAAGGATATTGGGGTCTGGTCTCCGTCATCTGCCGTACGCACGCATTCCATAAAAGATTTTCCTTCATCCGTTTCATTTACCTATCCTGATTTTCAGTATGCCGTCCGCATGCATCAGGTTCATGTTCACTATGAGGAAAAAAATATTCTGGAGGGTATAAACTGGGAACTACCCAGGGGTAGCCGTTGTGTAGTTTCCGGTCATAACGGAGCGGGAAAATCCACGCTGCTGAGTCTGATTACGGCCGACAATCCGCAGGCCTATGCCAATGAAATTTATTTATTCGACAGGAAGAGGGGAACGGGTGAAAGCATCTGGGAAATCAAACAAAAAACAGGATACCTTTCTCCCGAGCTGCAACTCTATTTTGATCCGTCAGCAACCGCATTTACTGCCCTCGCCTCCGGGTTGTTTGATACCATTGGATTATTTCGTTCATTGTCGGCCGTGCAGGAAAACCTGGTTATGGAATGGCTGGAGTTCCTGGACTGCACCAGCTTTTCAAATCGTTTACTAAACAACTTGCCAATGGGTATGCAGCGGTTGATTTTGATGGGCCGGGCGATGATCAAAACACCACCCCTCCTGGTGCTGGATGAGCCCTGTCAGGGCCTCGATGAGTTCCAGACCGGATTTGCGATAAATATAATAGACCGGTACTGCCAGCGTTACCGGGCCACCCTGATTTATGTGAGCCATTATACGGAAGATTATCCGCCGGATATAGATCAGATACTCCGGTTGAATAAGGGCAAAATGTATAAATAGTTGATAATCAATATAAATTTAATCCAAAATAAATACCTGTTGCCGAAGGTGTAAAAACGGGCTCCTGAGTTACTAAATGTACTAAATTCGTGTTGCTGCAGTCCTCCTTGCTACCCCCCAAAATTCTTCTGCAGCTGGTACCTACTTCCCATTAATTCTAACATCCATACTGAGTTCATTTTTTAAAACCGTGTAGTATGTATTCTTATGCCCTGTTAGAAAAAAGCTGTTATTACCTTATCCAGGAAACGGACCTATCTCCGATAAGTCTGATCAAAGTGAATCTGGAAACCGAACAATGCATGTTTGTATCCAGGTATGGAGAGGAAACCATTAACGAATGGAAGAAAAAAGGAGATCCTATTTTTGATATTCTGGAACTGGTGAGCGATGACAAAATAAAAGACTGGCAATCGATTTATAATGATAACCAGGGATCCTATAATTATGAAGAGGATGAAGATTAATACCTTTCTTCCAGGTATTCGGTATGCGCGAATTTCCAAAACCCAAATGAAATAAGCAGATTGGCCAGGCAAATGGATGAATAGTTGATAAACTGCACATAGGGTTGTTGAGGCCCGCTATAATTCAGGTAGTTAAAGTGGTAAACCACGGCGAATAGCCCATAGTAAAAAAGGAATCCCGATAATACAAATACAATTGCCGTTTCCTCATCGGAATGCTCCACTTTCTTAAAATAATCTGCAATACCCCAAATACAGAGGATCAGGCAGATTAAACTTCCTACACCGATTATGATGTCGTCTGAATCGAAATTAAATCCTTTCCAGACGATCATGATGGTTTCAAAGCCTGCGAAAGCCAGGATCAGGTAAAAAAAGATTTTTTTCCCAAAAGCGTAATAAAAAGTCAGGAAAATAAGGGGAGCATCTATGAGGTTATAATAGAGGGTGATTAAATGGGTTACTGATTTATACCATTGCCACTGGAAAATCTCGGGGAAATACAGAATCCCGTTAATCATCCAGAAAATGGAAACCACCATATAGGTTTTATTGGTAACCAGCCTCTTCCATGAGTATATAATAAGCGGAAAGAAGCAGAGAAACACAGCGAGTATGGACATCAGCTGTATAATTCCCGGTAAAAGGCCAGTTTTCAAGGGTTAGAGTTTATATATACAATAGCGTTGAATTGAATGTTTTATTATAGGTAAAAATACTTGGTTTTGTACTCAAATTACTGCGGAGGATTGCTGGTAGATATGGTTTAAAAAACAGGAAATCAAGAGAATAAGATAAGATTTATTCACAATCGTGCGTAATTCGTGCAGTTTTCCAACAGTTGGATTTACCTATATTTGCGACCATTCATTATGGCAGAAAATAAGGCAGATTTATTTGCATATACAGAGGAATCCATCCGGTCACTGGACTGGAAAGAACATATCCGGCTCAGGCCGGGCATGTATATTGGCAAGCTCGGGGACGGCAGTAGTGCTGATGACGGCATTTATGTAATGGTTAAAGAAGTGCTGGACAACTGCA
This sequence comes from uncultured Bacteroidota bacterium, assembly GCA_963766585.1. Classification (GTDB taxonomy): domain Bacteria; phylum Bacteroidota; class Bacteroidia; order Chitinophagales; family Chitinophagaceae; genus Puia. The sequence continues at coordinate 587,139 of CAVYAV010000003.1, read as the reverse complement.
TTGACGAGTACACCATGGGCCATGGAAAACAGATTGAAGTGGAGATTGAAGAAAAAATGGTGCGCATCCGTGATTTCGGAAGGGGGATACCGCTGGGGAAAGTAGTGGATGTGGTAAGTAAAATCAATACCGGTGCCAAATACGACAGTAAGGCTTTCCAGAAAGCGGTCGGGCTCAACGGGGTAGGAACCAAAGCTGTCAATGCCCTCAGCCAGTCCTTCGTGGTTGCTGCTTTCCGGGACGGACGTGAGAAAAGGGCCTCTTTTTCAAAGGGAAACCTGGTTAAAGAAAATAAAGAAACCAGCACATCGGAACATAATGGCACACTGGTTGAATTCATTCCGGATGAAAGTATTTTTAAGAATTTTCATTTTATAAATGAATACCTGGACAATCAGTTCTGGAATTATTGTTACCTGAATGCGGGTCTCGTAATCAATTACAACGGCAAAAAGTATCTGTCCAAAAACGGACTGCTGGATTTGCTTAAACGAAAGACCAACGAAGATGAACTCCGGTATCCGATAATCCATTTAAAAGGGGATGATATAGAAATTGCGATTACACATAACAGCGATTATGGTGAAGAGATATTCAGTTTTGTAAATGGCCAGTATACCACCCAGGGGGGAACACATCAGCAGGCGTTCCGGGAATCCTTTGTAAAAGTGGTGCGCGATTTTTATAAAAAAGATTATGAAGCTGCCGACATCCGGCAAAGTATAACTGCCGCCGTGTCCGTTCGCGTGGTTGAACCTGTTTTTGAGTCCCAGACCAAAACAAAACTCGGCAGCCAGTACATGGAGGAGGGCGGGGCCAGCATGAAGAATTTTATCTACGATTTCTTAGCGCGGGAGCTGGATAATTTTCTGCATAAGAATCCTTCCATCGCAGATGCCATGAAGAAGCGCATTGAGCAGAGCGAGAAAGAAAGAAAAGAATTATCCGGAATCCGGAAACTGGCCAACGAAAGAGCGAAGAAGGCCAACCTGCACAATAAAAAATTGAGGGACTGCCGGGTACATTATAATGAAGAAGCCTCAGGCAAAGAAAAAAACCTGATTCTCGAAAAACAGAAAGAGTCAACCATTTTTATTACCGAAGGTGATTCTGCCAGCGGTTCGATCACCAAAGTGCGCAATGTAGAAACGCAGGCGGTATTCAGCCTTCGGGGCAAACCCCTGAACTGTTTTGGGCTGACCAAAAAAGTAGTTTACGAAAATGAGGAATTTAATCTCCTGCAACATGCATTGAATGTGGAAGACGGAATTGAAGGACTCCGTTATAACAATATTGTAGTGGCAACAGATGCCGATGTGGACGGAATGCATATACGCTTATTGCTCATGACATTTTTCCTCCAGTTTTTTCCTGACCTCGTGAAAAATAATCACGTATATATCCTGGAAACGCCATTATTCCGTGTGCGTAATAAACAGGAAACTATTTACTGTTACGATGAAACGGAGAAGCAGGCGGCCATGAAAAAACTGGGTTCGAAACCGGAGATTACCAGGTTCAAAGGACTTGGAGAAATTTCGCCGGCGGAATTTGCCCGTTTCATTGGTTCAGATATGCGGGTCCAGCCCGTGATGATTATGCCGGAAACACATATTCAGCAATTGCTGGAATATTTTATGGGGAAAAATACTCCACAGCGGCAGGATTTCATCATTGGAAATCTTCGTATGGAAATAGATCATGCCGAACAGGAAAAATAACCAGTTTAAAAACATATTGCATGTTTCACATTGTATTTGATTCGGTAGGCGCGGGACAACTTTCAACTGCTATGGATATGGATGAAGCCCTTGACGGGGAAACCATTGTAATTGAAGATGATTACTCCGTTGGCCCTGTAGGGAATTTATATTCACCGGAAGGGAGGCAGGAGCGCTCAGCCTGGTGGAATACTGTACGGGATGAGAATCCTGCATCTGCAGCAGCTTTTACCGATGATGCTCATTTAGAAGTAATTCTCGGGAGAATGGGCGAAGAGGAGTTTGACCAGATCTGGATATGGGTCGCCCCGAATATAAAAGATGTTTCCGGCTATTTCTGGCTGGTCTCCCAGCTTGCCAGATTTGCAGGAAGAATTTATATCGTCAGTTTAAATAATTTGCCCTTTATCAATGAAAAGGGAAATGTTTTCTATCCTACCGCACTGTCTGAGATTCCTGCCCGTGAATTCATTAAAGCAAAGAAACTTGCCCGGCTTGTTACAGGAGCAGAATTTGAAACAGATCCGGATGAATGGTTAAAATTGTCCGCAGAAAATAAAAACCTCCGGACACTTGAGGGAGGAAAGAAAATCATCCAGCAGAATGATGATTATTATGACCGTGGTTTACTGAATTTTCTTCAGCCGGCATTTCAGAAGATAACCCGCGCTGTGCAGCAATTCCAGATAAAATCATCTGAAAAAGCCAATGAATCCTTTCTCGCCTGGCGGTTGAAGCAACTGGTTGATTCAGGTTTCGCAGAGCAGCAGGGGGAAGCGATCAGACTGAAAATAAAGGAACCAGACCAGGTTAGTGGTTAATGGTCAATTGTCAATTGTGAACGATATACCACAAAAGCTTCATTAATTTTTGTTCCTGTATTTCAATATAAAATTGACAATTGGCGATTAACCATTGACAATTGATTCGGGTTTTCTGCCCAGAGTTTTCAGCATGTGAAAATGAGAGTGGACTGCTGATCCCATGGTTTGAAATTCCTTATAATTGATTTTGTGGCGGGCGCATACTTTTTTTACGATCGAAGCTATTGCCGGATAGTGAACATGACTCACTTTAGGGAAAAGATGATGTTCAATCTGGTAATTCAGGCCGCCCACAAACCAGCTGATTAATTTATTCCCGGGTGCAAAATTAGCTGTGGTTCGTACCTGATGTATAGCCCATTCTTCCTCGATTTTCTGGGGTTCCAGTCCGGGTGCAAATATAAATTCAACATCTTCCACAACATGGGCCAATTGAAAAACGATAGCGAGCGTGAGCCCCATCATGATGTGCATGCTGCTAAAACCAATTGCCCACTTGGTCCAGCCCACCATATGGACGGGAATAGCGATGTAAATTACAATATACAAAAGCTTACTCATCCAAAAGATCAGATGTTCCGTAAAATCCATTTTCTGCAGATCTGTGTTGTTAACCCTTCGCCGGAAATATTTAGTAAAATCCATCAGCGATACCCAGGCGAAGGATGATATTGCATATAAAACTACAACATAGATATGCTGAAAACGGTGGGCTTTCGTCCATTTCTGTGATTCGCACATTCGCATCACCGGGCTTTTGGCAATATCATCATCTACTCCGTCAATATTCGTATAAGTATGATGGACGATATTATGTTTGAATTTCCAGATAAAGGCATTGCCTCCAAGCAGGTTCAGGCTTAGCCCCATAATATTATTAACCCAGTTTTTTTGCGAATAAGAACCATGGCAGGCATCATGCATCACATTAAATCCAATGCATGCGAGTACAAAACCAAGTGATGCAGAAATTAAAACGCCGGGTATTATACTAAGTGGTTTGTATAACAGAAAAAGATACATGCCCACTGCCGCCGGTACCAGAACCAGAGTCTTCAAATATAATTTCCAATTTCCTGTTTTTGATAAACGTCTTGTTGAAAAATATTTCTCCACTGAATTTTTTAAATCCTGGTGGAAAGAATTGTTTTTGCCTGTGAATGAAATTTTATACATATCTGAGTGTTCTTCCGGCTCCAAAGGTATTGCTGTTTGCCTGCAGGCGAAAATCAATTCTGTGGTAGAAATGTTAACTCATTAACAGGGGTAAAAACATTTCTCAGGCAAATTCATACATTTTGGCGCCCCGTCAGTAAAAAAACAGTTTAACAGGGTGTTTTACATTTTAACTTATATTCATTTTTCATTTTAACCCAGGAATCATGAAAAATAAAAAGATACTTTTTCTGCTGATGTATTTTATTTCCGCTGGACGTGCATTTTCCCAGGAAAAATATAATGGCGTGGATGCAGGGTTGTCCAATATCTACCGGCTTTCCGATGCAAAGAGTCGTTCCATCAGTCCGGAAAATTTTACGGGCGGGAAGGGAAAGGGAGGGATGGCCCTGACAGGAACGGGCGAATCCGCAGCCAGGGACTTAGGAAGGGGATGGAAGCTCAGTCCTTCTGTAGAAATCAAAGCACATACCACCTTTACCGTGGCCGAAATTGACGGATCAGGTTCTGTTCAGCATATATGGATGACTCCAACCGGTGTCTGGCGCAATTCCATTATCCGTTTTTACTGGGATGATGAGAAAACGCCTTCCGTGGAGGCACCGGTGGGTGATTTTTTTGGAATGGGCTGGGGTCAGTATTCAGCACTGCGCTCACTGGCAGTTTGTGTTAACCCGGGTTCTGCATTCAATTGTTACTGGCCAATGCCATTCAGAAAAAAATGCCGCATCACCATGGAAAATATGGATGAAAAATCCATGACGCTGTATTACCAGGTAGACTATATTCTAACCGAGGTGCCATCAGACGCGGCATATTTCCATGCCCAGTTCAGGAGGGTGAATCCCCTGGCTAGCAAATCAGTTGTAGTGCTGTTGGACGGTGTGCAGGGGCGGGGGCAGTATGTGGGCACATACCTGGCCTGGGGTGTGCACAATAACGGATGGTGGGGCGAAGGAGAAATAAAATTCTATATGGACGGGGATACCGACTTTCCGACGATCTGTGGAACCGGAACGGAAGATTATTTCTGTGGATCATATGATTTTGACACGAGAAAGAAAAACATAGCCGGTGTGGAAGAATCAGAATATACTGAATTCAATACTCCTTATTCCGGATTGGCGCAGGTGATCCGGGGTGATGGTCACTATAACGTTTCGCAGCGATTTGGTTTGTATCGCTGGCATATCACGGATCCCATCCGTTTTGAAAAAAATCTTCGCGTAACGATACAGGCCCTTGGCTGGCGTTCGGAAGGACGTTATCTGCCCCTGCAGGATGATATTGCATCAACGGTTTTCTGGTACCAGACGGAACCCCACCAGTCATTTCCGGTTTTCCCGAATAAAGATGCATTGGAAGTGAACTGACCATGCTGTTCCTGACCTGCCCGTTGGGTTACGCGTTTTGAAAGACGGGTCAATGCTCATTTCAGAAGATCGGACTAACAATGTATGGCAGACAGGCGCAACTCAAATTTCCCATTAAGGCCAGATGGATTTTAACTGGCTTACTTTAATATCTTCCAGTGGTTTTCGGGTAACACCAGATTGCAGGGTGCTGAAAGGTTGATCTGGGAAAAATATTTCCGTCATGGTGGTTAAACCCTGATCTGCAAAAATCTCCAAAGAACTATTATCCAGTATCATCGTGATTTTCGAACGGCCGGAGGTTGCAATGCGTGGGCCATAATGTATGCCGGCAAAATGGGGATCAAAATCAGAAATTCCGGCATGGGTTCTGTCGATGTAGAATGAATTCTTTTCTTCACTATATCCGGCTACAACATATTGCCCCGAACCGTTACTGAATATAAATGAAAATGCGTGCAGATTATCCACGGTAAATTCCAAACGCGTTATTCCGGATATAGGGGTACTGTCAACAGAAGAAATTGTTTTGTAAGCTTTTGTATTTAAAACCAGTTTTTCCAACGCGTTCACCGGTTGCATGGTGGTATAGTAACTTTGTCCGATTTTCCGGAGGCCCAATACCCGGGGAATGGTCATTGCACTTCTCCATTTAACGCTGGGAACCCGGGTAGCATATAACCAGTTACTCATCCAGCCCAGGAAAATTTTTTCATTTCCGGTATTGCTCCAGGTTATGCCTGCGTAATTATCAGGACCGTAGTCTGCCCATTTCGTGGTTGTATCTGTACAGGTAAAATGGCTCCCGTCAAAATTACCAACAAAATACTGCGTTCCTGAACCTCCCTGTACACCGCCGGGATTGATGTTCACTATCAGCAGCCATATTTTTTTTCCATCAACGCTAAATGGTACGAGATCGGGGCATTCCCAAACACCTCCATGGGCACCAAGTCCGGCTCCGAATTCACTTTCCTTATTCCATGTTTTCAGATCCGGGGAAGAAAAAAACAGTATCCTGTCACCGGCTGCCAGTGTCATGATCCATTTTTTTTGATCAGCATACCAGCTGACTTTGGGATCCCGGAAATCTTTTAAACCAGGCGTTTTTAGAACAGGGTTTTTATCATACTTAATCCAGCTTTTACCCGCATCCAGGCTATATGCAATGCTCTGATTTTGAAAAAGACCGGTACCTTGTTTTTCTCCAACGGGATCATGTTGCGTAAATATGGCTACCAGCGGCGTCTTACCCTTCATCCCCAAACCGCTTGTATTGGATTCATCCACCACAGCACTTCCTGAAAAAATATATCCCAGATTGTCCGGATACAATGCAATAGCTACCTGTTTCCAATGCACCAGGTCACGGCTGACGGCATGCCCCCAGTGCATTGGCCCCCAAACCGTGCTGTCAGGATAATACTGAAAGAATAAATGATAAGTTTTTTTATAATAAACGAGTCCGTTCGGATCATTCATCCAGTTTGCCTTGGGAGAAAAATGAATCTGCGGACGATATGGCTCATGATATTGCTCCTGTGAACTGCCGGATTTGCAGCATAAAAACAGGAATATCGAAATTGCCAGGGTCCTGCGGAACATGGTATCTGTTTTGTATATCAAGATAGTCTATTTTAGCCCTCAATAACTCAGTCTATGGATCTTGTTATCGTGAAATTGCCCCTGCATTTAAAAATGGCGCAGATACTCACAGGTATCGTCGTTTTTGTGTGCTGTATCCGGGACAGGATATTGTCACCAGCCAGATCTGACAAGATAATTTTTTTATTTTGCGCCGCGGGTCAAAACGGGTTACGTCGGGGGCCAATAAGTAGGAACTTCAGGAGAATTCCTTTACATTTATAAATTGTCATTTTAACATTTAATAACGTTGCCATGAAATCTTCTGCTTTTTTATTTGTCGTTTTACTAATTTCAGGCTGGGACCTGCTTTCATCCTGTCAGTCTGCTCCGGAAAAGGAAAAAGAAATCGTTGTGCCGGAAAATGGTAATAAAGTTTATTATGGTGAGGTTGGAAATGATTCAGTATATGCCTATACACTCAAAAACAAGGAAGGGCTGAAGGCAGTGATCACCAACTATGGTGGCACCATCCTTGAATTATGGACTCCGGATAAATCAGGTAAGTCCGGAAACGTGGTACTGGGCTACGATTCATTGTCGGGATACCTGCAGAAAGCAAATCCTTTTTTTGGTGCCCTGATCGGTCGTTATGCTAACCGGCTGAGCAAAGGGACATTCACTATTGACGGGAAAACATATACCCTGGCGCTGAATGATCATGGAAATACGCTCCATGGTGGATTAAAGGGTTTCGATAAAGTGGTCTGGACGGTGAACCTGGTAAATGATTCCAGCCTCGCTCTTTCTTACCTGAGCCGGGATGGGGAAGAAGGTTTTCCGGGTAACCTCAATGTGAAAGTGGTATATACCCTCAGGTCGGGAAATGAGCTCATGATTGACTACACAGCGATGACTGATATGAAAACACCAGTTAACCTGACCAATCATGCATATTTTAATTTATCGGCCGGAAAGGACTCGACCATCCTGGGTCATGAACTCAGGATCAATGCATCTAAATTCACACCAGTCAATGAAACCCTGATTCCCACGGGTAAGCTGGTTCCCGTTGAAAAAAGTCCGATGGATTTTTTAAAATTCAAAGTCATTGGAAAGGATCTGGATAAAGTTAAAGGTGGATATGACCACAATTATGTTATTGATAAAAAGGATTCAGGACTTACCCTTGCGGCTGAAGTATATGAACCTAATTCCGGCCGACTAATGCAGGTGAGAACAACGCAGCCGGGTATTCAGTTTTATACAGGTAATTTCCTGAATGGAACCTTAACGGGCCGGGATGGAAAAAAGATTGTTCAGCATGGGGCCTTTTGTTTGGAAACACAACATTTTCCTGACTCGCCCAACCAACCGTCCTTCCCGGGTGTTATCCTGGAGCCAGGACAGACTTTTCACGAAGTGACAGTTTACCGGTTTTCCGTGAAACCATAATATGGTTGATGGTTGGTGGTTGATGGTTGCCGTTAGTGCGCGAATAAACCATTAAAGGCTGAATGGTTTATCTTGCATCTTTTACCACTCGTAATATGAAATTATTCAAACTTGCTTTTCTGTTTTTTTGTTTGGTGAAAACCGCACAGGGTCAGTCTGCACGTGCAGTATGGAAAGTGGAAGCGGCAAATCAATGGTATGCCGGGCAGGGCTGGTTGCGGGGTTGTGATTTTATCCCTAGCACAGCCGTTAATCAACTGGAAATGTGGCAGGCGGACAGTTTTGACAGTGCTACGATCTCCAGAGAGCTGGGTTATGCCCAGTCAATTGGTCTTAATTGCATGCGGGTGTTTCTGCATCACCTGGCATGGCAACAGGATCCTGTTGGTTTTAAAGAACGTATGAACCGATACCTGAACATTGCAAACAACAGGAACATAAAAACCATTTTTGTTTTCTTTGATGATTGCTGGAATGAATCCTATCATGCGGGGAAACAGCCTCCACCAAAAACCGGGGTTCACAATTCAGGCTGGCTAAGAGATCCGGGGAAATTGTTATACGATGACCCAACGCTGATGACAGTACTGGAAAAATATGTGAAGGATGTGCTGCAATATTTTAAAAACGATCCGCGTATTGCGCTTTGGGATTTATACAATGAACCCGGAAATTCAAATTATGGCAATAAAAGTATGATCCTGCTCTCAAATGTTTTCAAATGGTCAGAAGAAGTTAATCCGATGCAGCCATTGTCTGCCGGTATCTGGAACAGGGACCTTACAGAACTGAATAGTTTCCAGCTTTCCCATTCCGACGTGATCACTTACCACAACTATGAAAACGATACGGCACACCGTCAGGTGATTGACAGTCTGCGAAAATATAAGCGGCCCCTGATCTGCACAGAATACATGGCCCGCCCGCGCAACAGCACTTTTTTCAATATTATGCCCTTACTCAAAAAGGAAAACGTCGGCGCCATCAACTGGGGGCTTGTGAGCGGAAAAACAAATACTAAATATGCCTGGGATACGCCCATGCCCGACGGGGCAGACCCAAAAATCTGGTTCCATGAAATTTTTCATGCTGATGGAAAGCCCTACAGTGAAAAAGAAGTTCAACTGATTATGAACCTCACCGGTGTTAAAAAACCTCCCAGCCAAAACTAGCCAGTTCTGTTTGGGTAGTTTCGAAATCACGATGTATGATTCCCTGAATGCCCAGGGTTTCTGCTACCTGTACAAACATAGGACGGTCTTCCAGGTATATAACTTTTTCCGGATCCACATGGGCGATATCCAGAGCTACTTTGAAAATATCAGCGTCAGGTTTACGGAAATGAACTATACATGAACTGATAAAAAAATCAACAAATTCGCCCAACCTGAATGTGTTGATCCGGTGTTTGTTCAGCTCACTTCCTTCGTTGTTGACCACCGCAATTTTTATCCCGTATTTTTCTTTGATTCCCCGGATAAGAGCGAGCATTTCAGGGATTGGTTTGGACTGTTCAAACATAAATTGCCTGAATGTTTCTTCGGTAAAATTTCTCTTGGTATAAAATACCATGCGTCCCAGGTATTCGTGCAGTGAAATTTTACCCGATTCATAAGTATCAAAGGTCAGGTGATGTCTTTCCTCAGTTTCCTCCGGATCCAGTTTGAAATGCTGAATGGCTTTTTTTCTGGCACTCCGGTCCCAGCCATTGGTTAGTAATACACCGCCGATATCTGTAAAAATGGTTGTAGGAGCTGATTTTATTTTTTTCATGCGATGGTAATCTTTTTTTCCAGATAGACATCCTGGATACTGTTTAACAACTGAACCCCTTCCCCGAATGGTCTTTGAAAAGCCTTTCTTCCGGAAATCATACCACTGCCTCCAGCCCGTTTATTGATCACAGCAGTGCGAAGGGCATCCATTAAATCCTGTGATCCTTCAGATGCGCCTCCCGAATTGATGAGACCGGCCCTTCCGGAAAAACCGTTCAGCACCTGATACCGGCAGAGATCAATGGGATGATCCGATGAAAGATCCGAGTACATCTTTTCATCGAGTTTGCCATATGGACTGCTGCCTGTATTCAACGCCTTGTATCCGCCATTGCGCTCAGGCAATTTTTGTTTGACAATATCGGCCTGGATGGTAACGCCGAGATGATTGGCCTGCCCGGTAAGATCGGCAGATACATGATAGTCCTTTCCATCTTTTACAAATGCATTATTGCGCAGGTAACACCATAGAATGGTGGCCATCCCGAGACGATGCGCTTCTTCAAATGCCCGGGCCACTTCCGTAATTTGCCGGTCAGATTCCTGCGAACCAAAATAAATAGTGGCACCGACAGCAACTGCACCCATATTCCAGGCATCCGTTACAGTTCCAAACATTACCTGATCATATTTATCGGGATAGGTAAGCAGTTCATTGTGATTCAGTTTAACGATGAAGGGTATTCGATGGGCATATTTTCGGGCAACCATTCCCAGCACACCAAAAGTACTGGCAACCGCATTGCATCCGCCTTCAACGGCCAAACGGACAATATTTTCCGGATCGAAATACAATGGATTTTTTGCGAATGATGCACCTGCACTGTGTTCCACACCCTGGTCTACCGGCAGGATGGAGAGATATCCCGAACCCGTGAGACGGCCATGATTAAAAAGCTGGTGAAGGCTGCGTAGCGTTTGCAGGTTCCGGTTTGATGCTGAATAGACCTCATCTATAAATTGCGAAGTAGGAAGATGGATGGAGTCTTTTGGAACTTTTGTGCAGGTATGGGAAAAGAGGGTTTCATTTTCCTTTCCGAGTAAGTCGGTAATTTGTTGATAGGTCATGTGGATAAGATGACCCTAAAATTAAGATTTCGCCCAGGAAAGCGGATTTCTTTTTGGAGCCGACAGAAAACAGCATTACCTAGGCCGCCAGTTTAGGCTTGTTTAAATACTTGTTCAGGTTGATCAGCAACACGCTGATCAGGATTACCATCAGCCCGGTAACCTGTAGCATGCTGACCTGTTCAGAAGCAATAAAGACGCCGAGTAAAACCGCAACCACCGGGTTGACATAAGCATAGGTACTCACCTGTGCGGGAGAACGTACTTCCATCAGCCACACAAAACAACTATAAGCCAGAATGGATCCGAATATCACAAGATAGAAAAGAGAAAACCAGGCGTCTGCGGATACGGAGCCGAATTGAAATGTTTTATACTCGCCCGTGAATGCCGCACCAGTTAAAAAATAAATCCCTGCAAAAAACATCTGCCAGCTTGTATTTACATTGGCCGGAGACTGTGTCTTTCTGTATTTGGCATATAAAGAACCTACTACCCATGACATGGATCCGATAATCAGGGCAAACAAAGCAAGTTTTTCATACGGGTTGCGGTCGGTTTTATAAGAAGAAGAAATATTAGGAAGAAATAATAAAAATATCCCGACCAGTCCCAGTAACAATCCGGTAATGATGGACCTGCTCGAAAAATTATCTTTCCAGTGCGGTTTGTCATACACAACATACCAGAGAGGTGCCGCGGAAATAATAATTGCCACCCAGGCGCTTCCCACATATTGTTCAACAAAAATAACAACCCCGTTGCCGATGAATAATATTAAAAACCCGCTGATGGCCGCCAGTTTAATGGTGGGCCAGTCCATGATTTTTTCCTTTTTCCATACAGACCATACCATCATCATGATACCGGCTATCATGAACCTTATGCCTCCCAGAAGGAAGGGTGGAAATCCATGCAGGGCCCGGCTGATAAAAAAATAAGTAGAACCCCAGACAATATAGACTGTCAGGAAGGCAAGTATTACAGATATGGATGCGGGCGATTTTGATGCGATTTGATTCATCTGCTTATATTTTTCTTTTCCTCGTCACTGTAAAGTTATAAAGATATTTATTATTTTTACTTACGAATTAAAGGAATATTTGCATATTTGCTTTCGAAAAGAAGCTATAATTACTAAAATGCTTTCTTATGGAATTGGATAAAACAAGCTGGACGATCCTGGCCTGCCTTCAGGAAAATGCAAGAGCTTCTTTTGCGGATATCGGAAGAGAGGTTGGATTATCTGCGCCCGCTGTCGCGGAACGTATGAATAAACTGGAAGAAGCAGGAATTATTAAGGGATACCGTATTGAAGTAGACTATGAAAAAACGGGTCATGCCCTGAAAGCATTGATTGCCGTTACAACGAGTTCAGGAAAACTCCAGTCATTCTTAAATTATATAGAAAAAAGGGACGAGGTATTGGAATGCCATCGTGTAACCGGTAATCATTGTGTTTATCTGAAAGTGGTGGTGGAAAATTCCGGTCATTTACAGGAACTGCTGGCACGAATGACCGAATACGGAGAAACAACAACATCAATTATTCTTTCAAGCCCGATTACCCACCGGGTATTTACCAAACATGAAACCCCTAAAGGAAAAGGTCGGCTTGTAAAGGCCCGCCTGGCATAACGGAATAGTCTTCAAGGCTGGTCATTCCTTCCCCGCGCAGCACGTCTTCATCAATATAATGATTGCCGGTATTTGTGCGGGAATCTTTTTGTAAAATAAAAAAAGCGGCATCGGCGAGAATTTCCGGCTTGCGGCTTACCTGGAAAAGTTTTTCGCCGCCCAGCAAATTTTTTACAGCAGCTGTAGCGATCAGGGTTGCGGGCCAGAGACTATTGGAAGCAATTCCGTCTTTTTTAAATTCTTCCGCCCAGGCACCTGACAGCAAACTCATGTTATACTTGCTTATTGTATAGGCCACATGGGGTTTAAACCATTTCATATCAAAATTCAGGGGCGGAGACAAATTAAGGATATGTGGGTTTGCCGCATTCTTCAGTAGGGGGTAAGCATATTTGGTGACCATAAAAGTTCCCCGCACATTGATATCAAACATCAGATCAAATCGTTTGGGTTCTGTTTTTTCTGTATTGGTCGGGCTTACGGCAGAAGCATTGTTCACTACAATGTCGAGGCTCCCAAAAGTGGCCGCCGTCTTTTCCATGACTTCCTGGATTAACTTTTCATCCCGAATATCACAGTAAACAGCAAGTGCTCTTCCGCCTGCAGCTTCAACTTCAGCAGCAGTAGAATAAATAGTTCCTCCCAGCCGATCATCTTCGGCGGTCGATTTGGCTGCAATTACAATATTCGCCCCGGCAGATGCCAGTTTTAAAGCAATCGCCTTTCCTATTCCACGGCTGGCGCCTGTGATCAGTACGGTTTTATTTTTAAATTCCATTCGCCGGATGATATGATGGTGAACTTAAAAGCATGGCATGAAGTATGTATTTACTTGTCTAAAGGTAAAGCGATGTCTGCCATTCCAAACTCTTTTTTCGTTTTCAATTTGAATGACCGGGAATTGTCTGCCCCGAAACCGGCACCGGAATGGCCGCCTGTGGAACCTGCACCTGTTCCACCGACTACCGATCCTGTACCGGTAGTGCCTCCGGTTACCGGGGCGCATTTCGAATTCTATTCTTTTATGTTGAATTAACAGCCCCTTAAGTATTTATATTTGAGCCTCAAGGGCAATATGGAATATTTTCTGGGTATTGACATTGGAACAACCTCGGTAAAATCAATCGCTTTTTCCAGGGATGGTGAAATATTGTGCGGGCATTCGGTTTCCTATCCGATCCGGCATCCATTTCCCGATTGGAGTGAGCAGGATCCGGAGGAAATATCAGCGGCGCTGGTTAAAACTGTGGAAAATATTCTTCAGGAACTTTCTCCCTATATCCCGAAGCTGTGTTGTTTCAGCTCTGCCATGCATAGTCTGATCGCCGTAGACTCTAAAGGTAGAGCGATTTCTCCTTCCATAATCTGGGCTGATAACCGGGCAGCGGATATCGCTGCACAAATCCATGCAGAAAACAAGGCGCAGGATTTTTATATACGCACTGGTCTTCCTGTTCATGCCATGTCCCCTTTTTGCAAATTGCAATGGATCAGACGGCACCAGCCGGATCTCTTTGAAGCGGTCCATAAATTTATTGGTATCAAGGAATATGTTTTTTATAAATTGTTCGGATTCTTTGCGGTGGATTATTCCATTGCAGCTGCAACCGGGCTGATGAATATTCATTCCCATGAATGGGATTCCTGGATAATGGAACAATGCGGAATTGCTCCGGGAAAGCTTTCTGACATTGTGTCGACTGATAAAATCTTTAGGTCCCCGCGTTTATTTCCATCGTTAAAAGAGGTTCCGTTTATTATTGGCGCCAGTGACGGAGCCATGGCAAACCTGGGTTCAACGGATGAACCGGGTTCCCTGGTGGTAACCGTTGGTACCAGCAGCGCTGCCCGAATTATAGTGGAAAAGCCGGTAACAGATCCGGCGATGCGTACCTTTTGCTATTATATCAAAAAAGACCAGTGGCTTTTGGGAGGCGCAGGAAATAACGGTGGAGTAGTATTGCAATGGCTACAGGAAGATTTGATCCGGTCAACAGAGGAAGTCACTCCGTTTCTTGATCAGGCCGCTGCTGTGCCACCCGGTTCCGGAGGTTTGGTTTTTCTGCCATACCTGATGGGAGAAAGGGCCCCGGTCTGGAATGCAAACGCGAAAGGTGTGATGTTCGGTCTAACCATCAATCATGATCAGGCTTCCCTGGTGCGTGCTGCAATGGAAGGAGTCATTTATTGCTTATATGCGATCAGTCAGCCCCTGTTTGAAAAAACATCAATCAAAAATATTTTTGCAACCGGAGGCTTTGCCAGAAATGAAAACTGGCTTCAGATATTGTCAGACGTTTTTAACCTCCCGGTGCTGGTTTGCGGAACGGTTGAAAATTCAGCCTGGGGATCTGCCCGGTTTGGGATGGAAACCCTTGGACTCCACCGTACTTCTCATTCGCCGGTCAGGAAAACATTTCATCCAGATCCGGATTCCCACTCTGTTTATCAAAAAGGCTTTCGGCAGTTCCAAAGACTATATGAATTACTGAAAACCGAATTCAAATAAAAGGGGCGTATAGAAATACGCCCCGTAGACTGCCATCAAATTTAACTTCTCGCAGAGGTCATGGACGGGATCGAACCGCCGTAAAAGGTTTTGCAGACCCGTGCCTCACCGCTCGGCCACATGACCTTCTATATTTATACAGCAATAATAGTGTAAATATACTAGTCTATCAAGTTGGTAGACTAATTTATTTGTTAAGAACGCGGTGTTCATATCCGGTTTTCAAAAATGCCCGCGCCAAACGGGGAGGAGTTTCGTAAATTTGCGTACTGAAATCATCATGTGTGAAAAAAATCTATAAACCCACCGATCAGGGACCACCCTATATGCAGGCATATATAAAACTGGTTCCGGACGATGGCAACCTGCTGATCCACCTGGAAGATATTTTTTCCGAAATGCAGGAGATCCTCGGTCCGCTTTCCGAAGAAAAAATGAATTATTCCTATGCTCCGGGTAAATGGACCATTAAGGACATGCTGGTGCATTTGTCAGATACGGAAAGAATATTTGTTTATCGGGCTTTACGATTTTCCAGGGGGGACGAAACGCCATTGCCAGGTTTTGAGGAAAGTTTATTTGCAGCAAATGCCCGGGCCAATGACAGGGAGAAAGAAGATATTCTCCGGGAATATTCCCTGGTTAGGGAATCCAGCATTGCTTTCGTGGAATCTCTTTCTGATGAGGCGCTGGACAGGAAAGGACTAGCCAATAATAACCTCCTGTCGGTACGTTATTTTGTAAACCTGATTTACGGACATCACAAGCACCACCTGAATATTTTAAAGGAGAGATATCTTTAATTATGGACGAAAAAAAATCGCACCGGATTTCCATTGGCGTGGATATGGATGGTGTTTTAGCCGATACAGAAACCCATTTTATTTTTTATTACGAAAATGAAACCGGTGAAAAAATTGACCGGAAAATCATGCTGGGTGTTCCGGAGAGCCTGGCATTTCCGGATAAAACAGCCGTGCAGCGGTTTGTGCGCACACCCGGATTTTTCAGAACCGTTCCGCTTATAATGGGTAGCGTTGATGCCATAAAATCACTTATGGATGATTTTGATGTATATATTGTTTCGGCAGCCATGGAATTTCCGCTTTCCCTCTATGAAAAAAAACAATGGCTGGAAGAACATTTCCCATTCATATCCTGGAAGAATATTGTCTTTTGCGGAGATAAAAGTATCATTAAAACGGATTACCTGATAGACGATCATTTAAAGAACCTGGATAATTTTTCAGGAACCCCGCTTCTTTACCACGCGGCCCATAATGTGCATGTATCTCATCATCACCGGTTGAATAACTGGGATGAAGTGCTGGATTATTTTAGAAAAATGAGACATGATTATGCCTAACGTCTAACGCTAACCATTAACCGCCAACTATACTATAAGTATAACTGTTCCGGCAATAATCAGCAATGCCCCCAGCGCGGATTTCCAGCTTAATACCTCTCCCAGAAAAACCACAGACAAAACAATCGTCAGTGCTACACTCAGTTTATCTACCGGCGCCACCTGGGAAACCTTTCCTGACTGAAGAGCCTTAAAATAAAATATCCAGGAAAGTCCGGTCGCCAATCCGGATATGACAAGAAAAAAAATATTATGCCTCGAGAGGTTTTGTAAGCCCTTATGTTCACCCCTGAACAATACAATGCCCCAGGCGACCAATAGGATAATGATGGTTCGGATGGCTGTTGCCAGATTCGAATTCACACCGGTGACACCAACTTTTGCAAAAATCGCGGTGAGGGAGGCAAAGAAAGCGGATAACAGTGCGTACAGCCACCACATAGATTTATTTTATAATAGAATATACCCTAAATAATTTGATCAGTTGGCCATGAATTTCAAACAAACAGGACTTGGGATGCTGATTTCCTTTCCGGTTGCGCTCAATAATCCGCTTTGCGTATCAATAGAAAACACGACGATATTATTGGTATCCCGGTTTGCCACCAATAAAAAATGACCGGTCGGATCTATCACAAAATTGCGCGGATGTTTCCCATTGACTGAAATGATTTGTTTGTTTTCTAATTTTCCATCTTCCCGTATAGCAAAAACAGCGAGGGTGTTGGAGGTCCCGCGATTGGAAGCATATAAAAATTTCCCATTTGCACTGATATGAATGTCGGCACTTCCCGGATCACCGTTAAAAGAGTCCGGGGTGGTACGAATTCGCTGGAACGGACTGAGTTTTCCGGTAAGTGTATCAAAATGAAACGCATCTATGGTGCCCGTCAGTTCGCCTAAAATATATACATCAGGTTTGGACGGATGAAAAACAATATGTCTGGGGCCGGTTCCGGGTTTCAGGAAAACGGTCGAATCAGTGGGCTCGGTGAGTGGACTATTCCCCGAAGCATTGAAAACATATACATGTTCCTGATCCGTACCAAGGTTGGCAGTCAGGAGGAATTTTTCATTGGGAGAAAAAATAGTGGAATGGACATGGGAAGATTTTTGCCGGGCAGTATCTGCTCCCTTTCCAAACTGCTCGATCATCTGGGCAGCCGGGGCCAGGGACCCGTCTGAATTAACAGGAAAACCAGTAAGATTTCCGGAACAATAGTTCGCAACAAAAACCCAGCGGCTGCTCCGATCTTCAGTTATATAGCAGGTGCATGTACCATGACTGGACTGGCTGTTTAAGAATGACAACTGACCTGTTGAAGGCTCAAAGGCATAGGCAAGTGCCGAACCTCCGGTTTCGCCCTCACTGGCTGCATAGAGATGTTTTCCATCAGGAGCAATGCTGAGGTATGAAGGATTTGACGCCTGCATGGTACTTAGTTCCGTGCCGGTACCGGTCTTAGTGTTAAAACGGTATACATAAATACCCTTACTTGCGCCATTTGTATAAGTACCGATAAAAAGGTAGGGATCCTGGGAAAAACAGGAAAAAGAGCTTATGAAAAAAAGGATAAAAAGATTCCGTCGCATGGAAAAAGTTTTAATTCTGGACTTGTGCAATTTAATGGAAAGGTATTAAGCTTTTACGCAATAAAGGAATGGGGTTAAAGCGTTATTTAATCTGAAATCCGAACGCTATGAAAATGCTAAGTTGCTGCCTGATGGTATTTGCGATGTCCTGCCAGTCTTTTCCGGACACCCATAACTCCAATGATTTGATGCAACCTACTACGGTATCTTTTGCCGGGAGCCTGCCTGCACCCGATGTTCGGGTAGAAGAGAAGGGTTCATTAGCGGTTCCGGCTGACAAAGCCCTTCCGCCTGCTTCCGTTATTCTGGCCCGCAAACAAGTGCCGATTCTCTGCTACCATCAGATTCGTGACTGGAAACCGACTGATTCAAAAACATCCAAAGAATATATTGTTCCTCCCGCTGCATTTGCCGCCCAGATGCGTATGCTCGCTGATAGCGGATACCATTGCATTACACCAGATCAACTATATGCTTACCTGACTTCCGGAGCCCGTCTTCCCTCAAAACCCATTATCCTGAGTTTTGATGATACTGATCTCGACCAATATACTGTGGCTTATCCGGAGATGAAAAAATATGGATTCAAAGGCCTGTTTTTTATCATGACGGTTTCCCTTGGGCGGCCACACTATATGAGCCGGGACCAGGTGCGAACCTTATCTGATGAAGGCAACATTATCGGATCCCATACATGGGATCATCATAATGTGAAAAAATATGAGGGTAATGACTGGATAGTCCAATTGGATAAGCCAACAAAAACCCTGGAACAGATCACAGGTAAAAATATCAGGTATTTTGCCTATCCTTTCGGACTCTGGAACACCGCTGCTTTTCCAGAACTCAAAAAAAGAGGTTTTATCGCAGCATTTCAACTCAACGAAAAGCCTGATCCTGCAGATCCGCTTTATTGTATCCGCAGAATTATTGTTCCGGGCACCTGGAACGGAGGAACCCTGAATCAATGGATTCAGCGTGACTTCTAAGCCTGTTACAATCTTCCTAACTTGCCGTTCATGATACCTGAAAAGGCGGCCATGTTTCGCAACCGGCTCACTAAGGTCTTCAAACACGTCAGCAAAGCAGCGAAACGTCAGGAGATTACCTGCTACCGTATTTATGACCATGACCTGCCGGAGTTCCCCCTATGCATAGAAAAATATGAAGAATGGCTCTATGTGGCTGAATACCGCCGCAATCATCATATGGAAGAAGCGGAACACGAACAGTGGTTATCCGATTGTAAACAGATCATTGAAGAAATAACCGGTATGCCGGCCTCCCGCATTGTTCTAAGGACAAGACAGCGCAAATCAAACCGCCAGGATCAATATCAGAAACTCGATGACGAGCAGCAGTTCCTGGAAGTGAACGAACAGGGATTGAAATTTAAAATCAATTTGACTGATTATCTGGATACCGGTCTTTTTCTGGATCACCGGATGACCCGGGCCATGGTCAGGGAACGGTCAGCAGGAAAAAAAGTATTGAATTTATTCTGTTATACCGGATCGTTTTCTGTCTATGCAGCGGCGGCAGGAGCAGAAGAAGTAGTTTCTGTTGACCTTTCAAAGACATACCTGAAATGGGCAACCGAAAATATGGAACTGAACAGACTCTTTGATCCGCTGAGGCATTTCTATATACATGAAGATGTGAAACAATATCTCCAGACCCTCCCGGCCGGGCATTTTGACCTCGTGGTTATGGACCCCCCAACTTTCAGTAATAGTAAACGAATGGAGGATTTCCTGGATATCCAGCGGGATCATCCGGTCCTGATCAATCAGGTACTGATGGCTATGAAATCCGGTGGTTTTCTTTATTTCAGTACGAATTTCAGCCGTTTCCAGATGCAGCAGGAGGCCTTAACAGGCTGCACCGTAAAAGACATCACACGGGCAACCACGCCTTTCGACTTCATGGGCAAACTAAACCGCTATTGCTTTCTAATTACAAAAAATTAACCCGTTCCGGACATGTCCGGATCTTAACAGGCTCTATTATTCCCACATTTTTACAAACCTAATTTCGGGCCTGTAACACGCTCACAGGTTTCTAAAATCCACCCGTATTCCAGACCAGTTCCATTTTAAAAATGAGTGGTGAACACAGAAAAACGGAGTGGATTTCCTTCAAAAAACATTACTAATAATATTGGGAAAACTATGTTCCACGGAAAGCCTGTTACTATTTAATTAAGGATAATTTTATTAGTAAATTATATAATCTTAAAATATTCATAACTAACGTATTATATATTTTATTAAATATTTTAATAGAATCATTTATGGAATAGAATAGTGTCCATTGATAAAAAAATCAGTTAAATTTGCTTTTTGAACGGAACGGTATGATAGTTTCTGAGTTACAATATTTTCCACCGATCAGCTACTTTTCTACTTTGTATAATGAAACATATTTGTATTTAGACATATATGAGAACTACCGGAAAATGAGTTTTCGTAATCGTTGTATGGTGGCAGGAGCCCAGGGGATAGTCTCTCTTTCGGTTCCTTTACAGAACGGCAGAAATCAGCAGATGCCTATGAATGAAGTGCTGATTTCGGATTCAGAAAAATGGCAGGCCAGGCATTTTAAGTCCATCCTTTCGGCCTATAACCGGTCGCCGTTTTTTGAATTTTATCAGGACGGTCTATTGAAAATTTATCAGCAGTCTATTTTGAAACTGCCAGACTGGAATTTGCAATGTCTGAATTGGGTGAAGGAAAAACTGGACTGGCAGGTCGAAATCCGTTTCACGGAAAACGCCATTCCTTTTCAGGCCTCCGGAGTAGATGATCGTCGGGACCTGGTATTACCTAAAAATTTTCATCTGCAGAATCCGGTACAATACCGGCAGGTATTTGAGGAAAGAACCGGATTTTTTCCCAATCTCTCTATACTGGATCTGTTATTCAATACCGGCCCCGGAGCGGGGGAATTATTGAGGAACGCTCAAAGCCTAAAGCCTAAAGCCTGAAGCCAACGTCCAACGATTACACCTCCAGCTCTGAAACTATCATCTCGGCAATATCCAGCACTTTTACCTGGTCTTCTTTTTCTTCGTGCTTTACACCGTCGGATAACATGGTATTACAGAACGGACAGGCAGAAGCAATGATGGTGGCACCTGTTTGAACTGCTTCACGGGTTCTTTCAAAATTGATCCTGGTATTGCCTTTTTCTTCTTCCTTGAACATCTGGCCCCCGCCGGCTCCGCAGCAGAGTCCTTTCGATTTACATCGTTTCATTTCAACGAGTTCAGCGTCCAGGGCTTCCAGCACTTTCCTGGGAGCCTCATAAATACCATTTGCCCTTCCAAGGTAACAACTGTCATGATAGGCAATTTTTTTGCCTTTATATATTCCACCTTCTTTTAAACGAATCCGGCCTTCGTCCAGCAACTGCTGGAGAAAAACGGTGTGATGCATAACCTCATACTGACCGCCGAGTACCGGATATTCATTTTTCAGGATATTAAAACAATGGGGACAGGCGGTTACTATTTTTTTTACCTGGTAGTTATTTAATATCTGGATATTCTGATAGGCCATCATTTGAAAAATAAATTCATTACCTGCTCTTCTGACCGGATCACCTGTGCACATTTCCTCCTTCCCTAAAATCGCCCAGGGCATACCGATATGAGACAGAATGGTGGCGAAGGCGCGGGTAATCTTTTGTGCACGCTGGTCAAAGCTGCCAGAACATCCGACCCAGAATAAAATTTCAGGTGATTCTCCCCGGCTAAACAGTTCGGCCATGACGGGTGCGTCCATGTAATAATATTTATGGCTGTAAATCTACTGCAAATTTAGCGCGCCGATTAAGCACTGATTTGGTAATTTTAAAGTATAATTCCCATTATGCCCGCTGATGACAAAATGCTTTTAATCCGAAACTACGATCTGTGGTGTAACCTTTCTGACGAAGACTATGCTTCCCTGAATATCGAGCACCATTTTCTGGAAGTACCTAAGGGAGAGTATATCTATTTTGAAGCATATAACCACAATAAAATCTATTTTGTAAAAGAAGGGTATATCCGCATTGGTCATATTGACGCGGAGGGAAATGAAAAGGTAATGGAGATTATTCAGAAAGGGGAATTATTCGGCCAGTTTACCCTGGAAAAAACCAACCTCCATGGTGAATTTGCGCAGGCCTATAAGCAGGATGTAAGTATTTGTGCTTTTTATATTGAGGATTTTGAAAAATTGCTTAAAAAGCGCCCGGATCTGGCCCTGCGATATAGTAAGCAGGTGGGAGCCAAACTCCGGACCATCGAAAACCGGTTGCTGAATCTCTTAAATAAGGATGTAAAAACCCGGTTGATCCATTTTTTCTGGCAGCTGGTTGAAAATAAACTGGGGGAAACGATGCCAGAAGGATTCTGCATACCTAACTACCTGAAACACGAAGACATTGCAAACCTGATCGGTTCCAGCAGGCAAACCGTTACAACCATGATCAACGAACTGGAAACAGATGGCATTCTTTCTTACAACCGACAGCAAATCTGCTTTCTTAATGTTAAAAACCTGAAAAAAAGATTATCTGTCAATTAAACGACAAACCAGGGCAGGGAGTCTGTATAGTTTTGGTGAAATGGTAATTATGAAATTATGTGGCTCAGGGATATTTCTGTTTTTTGTATTTTTTGCATCTGCGCAGGACGAGAGTAAAATGTATAACCTGGAAAATGGGGTTGCAATAAAGGGATATGACCCGGTTTGTTATTTTAACATGAACAGGGCAGTAAAAGGGAAGAAGGAAATCGCATTACGTTTAGAGGGCGCATTGTATTATTTTACCGATTCGTCCGACCTTGAAACCTTCCGGGCAAATCCATCTAAATACCTGCCCCAATACGGGGGCTGGTGCGCATATGCGATGGGGCATAACGGTACAAAAGTTGAAGTTGATCCGGAAACCTTTA
Organism: uncultured Bacteroidota bacterium; assembly: GCA_963766585.1. Taxonomy (GTDB): domain Bacteria; phylum Bacteroidota; class Bacteroidia; order Chitinophagales; family Chitinophagaceae; genus Puia. The sequence continues at coordinate 564,112 of CAVYAV010000003.1, read as the reverse complement.
AAATTATCAACGGCAGATTATTTTTGTTCTATAACCGGTTTTTTAATAATACACTTAAAAGCTGGAATCAGGATGAAAACAGCCTTCATACACGGGCAGATGCAAACTGGCAAAAAATTATACACCCCTTAATTAAATGATACCAAATGAATATTCGTAATCTCACTATCTGGATCCTGCGCGTAGTTCCGGCATTGATCCTTCTTCAGACGCTGTATTTTAAGTTTACAGCACAACCGGAGTCAGTCAGATTATTTACTGCGCTGGGTATGGAGCCATATGGCAGGATTGGTACAGGAATACTCGAATTAATTGCGGGGATCCTGATCCTGATCCCCCGGTACACCGGGTATGGTGCGATTCTTGGATTGGTGATGATGACCGGAGCTTTATTTTTTCACCTTACTAAACTGGGCGTTTATTTTGATGGGGATGCGCTTTTATTTACGTATGCGGTGGTTACTTTTATTTGCTGTGCCATACTCATCCTGGCCTACAGGAATCAATTGATGAATCAATTTAAAAGAAGATAATTCCCATGACGGGTTCTTTGTATAAAAAATTTATGTTTGGCGTTGCCGGATTTTTGCTGAGTTTTTTTTTAATTGTCGAAACAGCATCCGGGCAAATGCATCCGGTAGAGAAAGAATCCAGTATACGTTTTGTAATTAAAAATTTCGGATTTAATTCGAATGGCAGCCTGGCTTCCCCGACTGGTGATATCTCCTTTAATCCGGATGATTTATCCAAATCTTCGTTTAATATTACCATTAAACCGGAATCCATCAATACAGAAAATGAAAGCCGGGATGAACACCTGCGTAGTGAGGATTATTTCGATGTAAAAAAATATCCGCAGATCCGTTTTGTGTCTTCTTCTATTCGTGCCACGAACAATAAAGGAGAGTATTCTGTTATCGGTACGCTAACAATGAAGGGTAAAAGTAAAGAGACAATCATTCCTTTTAAGGCTGTTAAAAAAGGGAGCGGGTATCTATTTACCGGAAGTTTTAAAATGAACAGGCGGGATTTTGATATTGGCGGGTCCAGTACGCTCTCTAATGAGCTCACTGTAAATATTAATGTCCTGACTGAGTAAGTGAAAAAGTATTTACAATAGAAATCAATTTTATGGAACTGCAAAATGCCGTACGCCGGGTTTTCAAGTTGTTAACCGATTCGCTGGACAAATTAGCGGAAGAGCAGTATAATTATCGCTGTGAAAATTTATCAGGAAATACCATCGGTCAGCATGTGCGTCACATTATTGAAATGTTCCAGCGTCTCGAACTCGGATATCAAACCGGAGAAATAAATTATGACAACAGGAAGAGGGATAAACAGATTGAGGCTGATAAAAGTTATGCGACCCGCTTGATAAATGATATTGTTCAGCAAATAGAAAAAGAGAATAGAAATCTTTCCCTGATGATATTTCCGGACGAAATGCCTGCCAAACCTGAGAGAATTTCAACCAGTTATTTCCGGGAGATTGTATATAACCTCGAACATACCATTCATCATATGGCGCTGATCCGGGTAGGCCTCCGCGAAATCGGGGGCATACCAGTCGACGAATCCTATGGGGTCTCTTCATCCACCATCAAGTTCAGGAAGCAATGTGTACAGTAACGTTCATTCCCACAGCGGGCGGATATTATTTCACCTCAAGCCGCGATGAATATTCCGGACGCCCTCCGGCTTTATTGCCTGCAGTCTATGAAAGGAATGGTCATCGGGTGCTGTTTCCAAAAGATCCGAAAGGAGGCGGTTCCTGGATTGCTGTTCAGGACTCCGGTAATGTCGCCGTTTTATTAAACGGGGCCGCGCGGAAGCATATTCCACAGGATGATTACCGGCAAAGCCGCGGAATAGTATTGCTGGATATCATTTACGGCTCTTCGCCAGTGGATTATTTTGAGAACATGAAATTGGAGGGAATTGAACCATTTACGATCATTTTATTTGATGATAAAAAACTGTATTCCGGTAAATGGGATGGGATGATGAAATGGACGGAAACCCTAAATCCCCGGAAGGCGCAGATTTGGTCTTCCATAACCCTGTATGATCCGGCTGCCATAGTTAGGAGAGAAACCTGGTTTAATCAATGGTTAAACGGAATACCGTTTCCGGGCACTCTGGATATTATTCATTTTCATCAGCATGGCGGAGACGGGGATCCGTTCAATGATATTATGATGAAACGAAATGACCAGCTATGTACAAACAGTATCAGTTCCATTCGGCTTTCTTCCGGATCGGCTTCATTCCGTTATATAGATCTGTTGAAGGGCGAAACAAATGAAACCATGCTTTCCTTTCAAATGACAATTCCGGTAAAAGCATGATTGAAAAAACTGGGTGGAAAAAAAAGCCTTTCTGGATCCGGCTGTTTCATTGGGAATACTGGAATTTTCAGGTGATTTACATTCCCATATATCCCGTTTTTCTTTTTCTTTGCCTGCGTGCACGCTCTTTTTTTTTCTTTTCGGCATCGAATCCAACTATCCGTAATGGCGGTTTCCTCGGGGAATCAAAAAAAGATATTTATGAACTGGTACCTTCCACGATGCAACCCCGAACCCTTTTTTTTCCCCGCGGCTCCCGGCCGGAACGGGTACTTGAAAAATTAAAACTTGCCGGATTTCATTTTCCGCTCATTGGCAAACCGGATATGGGAGGGAAAGGCAGGGGCATAAAAAAACTGGAAAACGAAGCTGCAGTAAAAAACTATACCGCTGCGTCGGAAACGGATTTTCATATGCAGGAATTTATTCCCTTTGAAAAAGAATACGGCATATTTTACTACCGGTATCCCGGAGAAAAAAAAGGCAGGATTTCCGGAATCGTCCGTAAAGAATTTCTGAAAGTTACTGGAGATGGCAGGAAGAACATAATGGATCTTTTAAAATCAAATCCCAGAGCAATTTTACAACTGCAGCAACTGCGAAGGCAGGAACCGGAGATGCTGCAAAAGGTACTTCAGGAAAACGAAGTTTTTACGGTGGTGCCTTATGGGAACCATGCCAGGGGTGCCCTTTTTATCGACGATAGTTCATCCATCAATCCGGAACTGGAAGAGACGATGGACGGCATTTGCAAACAGATACCTGATTTTTATTTCGGCAGGCTCGATATTCGTTATGAAAGCCGGGAAATGCTGGAAGCGGGAAAATCATTTTGTATCGTGGAAGTGAACGGAGCAGGAAGCGAACCCACCCATATTTATGATCCGCGTCATTCCCTGTTTTTTGCATGGATAGAAATCATCCGGCACTGGATCATTCTTTTTAAAATTAGTCGTGCCAATCACCGTCTGGGTTATCCGTACCTTGGGTTTTCAGAAGGAAGGCGGATGTTCAAGACAGACCGTGACAATTCAAAAATCCTGGCTGCTATGCAGAAAAAAGGAATTTGATCAATCTGCTCACTTAATGCAATATTTATCTTCATTTTTACTGGGACTGATCCTCAGTTTTCTTGGACAGCTTCCCCTGGGTATAATGAGCCTGACTGCAACGCAGATCGCAGTACAGGAAAATTTCACTAATGCCTGGAAATATTCCCTGGGGGTCGCCCTGATTGAAATCCTCTATCTGCGCATGGTGTTATCCGGCATGCAATGGCTAATGGATCATTCTTTCTGGCTGAGCCTGCTGAACTGGATAGCAATATTATTTTTCCTGGTATTGGGTGCTTTGAGTTTTTTTGCGGCGAGAAAGCAGCATAATAACAATAAAGCCCTGATATTAAAAATCGGGATGAACCGCTTTCTGATGGGATTGAGTATGAGTGCGCTGAATCCCGCGCAGATTCCGTTCTGGTTTGTCTGGTCAGCATATTTTATAAACATGGGATGGTTGCCAGCGGGATTTCAGCCGTTCAATTTTTTTACGGCAGGTTCCGGGCTCGGCACACTGGGAGGACTTGCCGTATATATGTATGGGGGGAACTGGATGATCAGAAAAATGAAAACAAGTAACAGGGTACTTAATACAATGATGGGGATCGTTTTTATAATAGCTGCTATGGTCCAGTTATACCATCTGTTGCGGGACTAGCCATTTTTCCAGGCGTCCCTGTCTTCCGGACTAAACTTCCAGGGAGCGAAATTATTTTCTACATTGCCAAACATCGTATTCCATTCCTGCGGGGCATCAGAGTCTTCCATCACCAGGGAGCGGCGAAGTTCAAGAATTATTTCCAGGGGACTTATGCTTACAGGACATTCTTCCACACAGGCATTGCAGCTCGTGCAGGCCCTGAGTTCTTCAACTGAAATATAATTCTTAAGCAGGGCTTTGCCATCCTCCAGGAATGATCCGTTTATCCGCACATTTTTCCCCACTTCCTCCAGGCGGTCACGGGTATCCATCATAATTTTTCTCGGAGAAAGTTTTTTGCCCGTGATGTTCGCCGGACATGCAGCGGTACACCGGCCACATTCCGTACAGGCATACGCATCCAGCAGGTTTCGCCAGCTCAGGTCCATCACATCCCGCGCACCAAATTTTGAAAGCGGTGCAGCATCGGCTGGCGCCGTTTCGGGTTGCATAGCATAGAGTACTTCCTGCTGAACTGATTTCATATTATGCATTTGTCCTTCCGGCCAGAGGCGTGCAAAATAAGCATTGGGAAAAGCCAGGAGGATATGCAGATGCTTGGAATAGGGCAGGTAATTGAGAAAAGCAAAAATGCCCGTGATATGCAACCACCAGCAAATTCTTTCCAGGATTTCCAGCCGGTGACTGGACAATCCGTTCAGCAGCGGATGCAGCCATTGGGAGATCAGGAATTTTCCTGTGGGTTGAAATGCATAGTGCCTGAAATATCTTTCCTGTAGTAATGTATCAGACGCATTCATCGTCAGGAAAAGTGTCATCAGCAGAATTTCGGTAATCAGGATATAGTTTGCATCGGATCTTGGCCATCCATCCAGGTCGTGACTGATAAATCGTTTCAGTTTCATTAAATTCCTTCTGTATAAAAAAACGACACAGGCAGCCAGCACGAGCAGGGCAAGGATTTCAAAAGCATTGATCAGCCAGATATAGGCTTCACCCACGGGCCGGAAAAGCCGGTGTTTCTCCAAAATACCGTCGAGGAAAATTTCCAGAACTTCCAGGTTGATAATAATAAATCCGGCATAAATAAAAAAATGGAGCACAGCCACCAGTGGATTGCGGAACATCTTTTTCTGGCCGAACGCCAGGAGCAGGAGGTTTTTCCAGCGCAACGCCTTCTGGTCAGTAAAATCTTCATCTTTTCCGAGCTGGATATTTTTTCGGATACGCAGGATATTCCGGGCAAATAGCCAGATGGCAGTGGCGGATAATAGAATAAATACGAGTTGCTGTATACCTCCCATGAGGCGAATTTAAAACCTAAGTTATATCAGATTTGGAGGATTTGTGATTTTCTTTACCTTGGGGTATGGAGAAGAATTATATACTCAGTCCGGAAGTTGCTGCAAAAAAACTAAAACGAATGGCTTATGAAATTCTTGAAAATAATTTTGGTGAAACAGGGTTTATCCTGGCAGGCATTCGGGAAAGAGGAACCGTGATCGCCAAATCCATTCAGGAATCATTACTGGAAATTGCCGGACAGAAAACCGAACTCATTACGGTGAGTCTGGATAAGGAAAATCCGAAAGAAGTAACACTCAGTTACCAGCCTGAATTGCAGAATAAAGTGGTCATTATAATAGACGATGTGTCAAACAGTGGTAAAACACTGCTTTTTGCCATTAAACCCTTCCTGGATGCCAACCCCAAAAAAATACAGACCCTTGTTCTGGTTGAAAGAAGCCATAAAGCCTTCCCGGTAAAACCCGATTATGTGGGTTTATCTGTAGCCACCACTTTACAGGAGCATATTTATGTGGAAGTAGAGGGAAAACAGGTAAAAGGAGCCTGGTTGGAATGAACTGCAAATAACCCTTTTTTTTATCGTTTTTTCTCCTGAAACGCTGCTGATTTCATTACCTTTGATGCCTTATAAAAGCTTGGGTTTTATAGGATTTTAAAAAATTATGGAAGAAAATATCATACCGGAAGAAACACAGGACAATAATCGTATCATTCCCATCAACATCGAAGAGCAAATGAAAATGGCCTACATAGATTATTCTATGTCGGTCATAGTCAGCAGGGCCCTCCCGGACGTGCGGGACGGCCTTAAGCCGGTCCATCGCCGGATCCTTTACGGGATGAATGAATTGGGAAGCAACAGCAATAAACCTTTTAAGAAATCAGCCCGTATCGTAGGTGAAGTGATGGGTAAATACCATCCGCACGGGGATGCGGCCATCTATCATACCATGGTCAGGATGGCGCAGGAATGGAGTATACGATATATGCTGGTTGATAAGCAGGGAAATTTCGGAAGCCAGGACGGTGACGGACCTGCTGCCATGCGTTATACAGAGGCCCGCCTGCACCGGCTGGCGGAGGCCATGCTGGAAGATATAGACAAGGAAACCGTGGATTTTCAACCGAATTTCGATGACTCCCTTACCGAACCAACCATTCTTCCTGCCCGTTTTCCGCAATTGCTGATCAACGGTGCCAGTGGGATTGCCGTGGGAATGGCCACCAATATGCTTCCACATAATCTTTCGGAATCCATCGATGGTTGTGTGGCTTATATCGATAAAAAAGATATTACGATTGAAGAGCTCATGCATCATGTAAAAGCTCCGGATTTCCCTACCGGCGGAGTAATTTTTGGCATGGAGGGGGTGAAAGCCGCTATGCATACGGGTCGCGGACGGGTTGTACTAAGGGGGAAACTACAGGTAGATACCAAGGCAAACGGACGGGAACAAATCATTGTTACGGAAACACCATACCAGGTTAACGTCGATGGAGTTTGTGACCGGATCGGACAGCTGGTGAATGAAAAAACAATTGACGGAATTACCGGTGTAAATAATGAATCGAATGAAAAAGAAGGTATCCGGATCGCGATCGATTTACGAAGAGATGCGGTGGCCAATGTGGTCATCAACCAGCTGTACAAGCATACCGAGCTGCAAACGTCTTATGGAATCAACAATGTTGCCCTCGTAAAAGGAAGGCCGCGAACCCTTAACCTGAAAGAAATCATTTCGGAGTTTGTTGAATTCCGGCATGAAGTCGTTATCCGCAGGGCCCAGTTTGAATTAAGAGAAGCGGAGAAAAGAGCGCATATCCTGCAGGGTTATCTGATCGCCCTTGATCACCTCGACGAAGTGATTTCATTGATCCGTTCTTCTTCCACACCTGATCTGGCTAAAGAAAATTTGATTAATGCTGGCTGGGGACTAAGTGAAATCCAGGCCAAAGCTATTCTGGAACTGCGTTTACAGCGTCTTACCGGAATGGAAAGGGATAAAATCCGTAATGAATTTGATGAACTGCAGAAGCAGATTGCGTATCTTAAAGATCTGCTGAGTGATGAAGCCAAACGTTTTGCCCTTATCCGAAAAGAATTACTTGAAATCAAGGATAAATTTGGAGATAACCGCCGTACGGAGATTACATATCTCGATGATGAAGTACAGATCAAAGATCTGATTAAGGAAGAAGATGTTGTCATCACGATATCCCATAGCGGATATATTAAAAGAACCCCGGCCAACGAATACCGTCAGCAACGCCGTGGTGGACGGGGACTGAGTGGAGGGAAGAGCCGGGCGGAAGATTATATTGAACATCTTTTTGTAGCCAGCTCACACCATACACTATTGTTTTTTACGGAAAAGGGCAGATGCTTCTGGCTTAATGTTTACCAGATTCCTGACGGAGACCGGGTTGGAAAAGGCAGGGCGGTTCAAAATCTGATTCAGATTCCAGTGGACGATAAAATAAAAGCCATCATAGATGTTAAGGATTTAAAGGATAACGAATTCCTGAACAGCCATTATATCGTTTTATGTACCAAACGTGGTGTGATTAAAAAAACACAGCTGGAAGATTTCAGCCGGCCAAGACAGAGTGGAGTAAATGCCATTACAATTCTGGAAAATGACCAATTGCTTACCGCAAGATTAACAGACGGGAATTGTGAGATTATGATGGCGGTCAAATCAGGTCGTGCCATTCGTTTTCCGGAAGGAAATGTAAGACCCACAGGGAGGGGAGCCATTGGGGTAAGCGGAATAGAAGTGGACGATAATCCGGATGAAGTGGTTGGCATGATATGTGTCAATAAGGATGATAAATCCAAAACTGTTTTGGTAGTAAGTGAAAACGGTTATGGTAAAAGAACGCCGATAGATGAATACCGGGTAACCAATCGCGGCGGGAAAGGAATTAAAACCATTCAGGTAACAGACAAAACCGGAAAGCTGGTAGGTATCCTGGATGTAACCGAAAAAGAAGACCTGATGATTACCTGTAAATCGGGCATAACAATCCGCATGCCGGTAAATGGGATCAGTGAACTGGGCCGGGCCACACAGGGTGTGAAACTGATCCGCCTCGATGAAGGCGACGGCATCGCAGCCATTACACAACTTGATGAAGAATCTACGATTGAGGAAAAAGAGGGGGAAGGCCCGGTTTTGGATACATTACCCCCGGAATCAAGTCCAGAATAACGTTTTCAGAAAACTTCAAATAATAATCTCATGAAACGGATGATTTTAAGCCTTATAATGACCGTAGTCATTACCGGTTTGTTCGCCCAAACGGTGGATAAAGCGAAAGATTTATTAAAAACGAATAAGCTACCCGAAGCCAAAGATGAAATTGACAAAGTGCTGCTGGTTGAAAAAAACCAGAAAAATGCAGAAGCATGGTATTACAAAATGAAAATTTACAATGCTATTGCTGCGAATGATCCGATGAAAACCCAGTATCCTGATGCATATATTGTATCGCTGGATGCACTTAAAAAATTCGTGCAGTACGATGATAAAAAACAGATTTTACTAATTGCAGACGGTTATAAACCCATTAATGAAATTTATGCTGGTTTGTTCCAGCTTGGAGCAAACAGTTATAATGCCCAGAAATATAATGAGGCACTGACCTATTTCCGGGCCTCTATCGATGCCATCACCTATATGCATAAACAAGGCTGGATCAAAGATGGTATGGATTCTACTTCCATTCTGTATGCCGGTATTTCTGCCGAAAAATCTGACAAGCGGGACGAAGCAGTTATTTACTATAAAACCATTGTGGATTCCGGCATAACATCCATTGGCGGCAACAATATGAGCGAAATTTATAAATGGGTGGCGGACTATTATTCCCGCAAAGGGGATAAGGCCAACGCAGCCAAATATCTTGCCATTGGTGAAGCAAAATATCCCAATGACCTGTACTATGATGAAGTGATGCTGGACGAACTGCGCAAGACCGGACCAAAAGATTCTCTCTTTGCCTTATATGAAAAAATAAATAAAACGCATCCTGACAGTGCGATATATTTTTTCAATTACGGACTGGAATTATATCAGTATGCAGCGGATACAACCGGCGGAAAGCATGTGGCAAACGCGGATCAGCTGATCAAACAGGCACAGGAAAAACTGCAGACCAGTATAAAACTGAATCCTAATTATCCACAGGCCTACCTGGTTCTGGGACAGATTTCCTATAATCAGGGTGTTGAATTCCAGGTACTGGGTAAGCCCAGGGGAAATTCCAATCCGGACGAGTTGAAAAAGCGACAGGATTACCGGGCACAGGCAACAACTAAATTTGATGAAGCCATTCCTTACCTGGTAAAAGTAGACCAGTTGCTGGGCGGACAGGGAAAATTGAAAAAAGCAGATAAAATTTCTTTAAGGGACTCTTATGATATGCTGATTACTATTTATGAATCCAAAAAAGATAAACCTAAAGTAGATAGTTATACTGACAAGTATAACAACGTGGATAAAGTGCATTGATTTTTGAAATTCTCCGGGCGCCCATATTGTACATAAACATGACAGTATGGGCGTTCTTCATTTTATCGCAGAGCAAAGTGCAGGTTCAGGTTCACGACCACCACTTTCTGGTTAAATGAATATGCCGGTTCAATACCTACACCTACTTCCTTCGTAACGGGAATTACATATCGCAGACCGGTTTGGAAATCAAAATAAGAGAGATTTATTACTGCAGGAGCGGCCACTGCAAACAGGTGGTTCGTTATCTTGTATTGCCCCTTCACATATAAACTGAGCAACATCTGATTTTGGGAACTGTTGTTTTTTATATTTGAATTCGTATTCTGACTCCACACCATATTCGTTCCAAGAAAGTAACTGAATTTGCCGGCGTCTTTTTGCCAGTTGCCTGCTTCTATTCCAAAGCCAAGTCCATGACCTGTCTGAACAGTCTGGTAAACTGTAAGTTCCGGAAATGAGGGAACGCAGCAAAGACTGCAATTCTGACTTTTTAATTCGTTAAGCTGGAAAAGGAGTATACAAATCATAATCCATCCTGTACGGCCGGTTGCCTTAATCCTGGTAAAATCAAAAAATGATTTACCGGAAGAAATAGTAAATTTCATAACTGATCAATTTAAAAGAGGTCGTTTAAGGGGAACGAAGGGAAGTCTTTTTGAGGAAAGGATCAGTTGTCCATAAAGGTGGACCGGTTACATGGGAGATCAAAGGATGATGGGGAGAGTTAAATATACTTCGCTAATTCCGGTTTATAAAGTGTTTTAGATTTTTTTTCGAAAATTACTGTTTTGGGAAACTGTACTAAATTGGGAAAATACCCGTTTGTATTAACTGGCAGGGTTTAGAGAACTTTTAAAACATGTGCTTTGCAGAATATGACGCTGGAGAAACCAAAATCCAAATTCAGATTTAAACCGCAATTGTCCGGGCTACGATTTTGTGCGGTAGTCTTTGTGGTCCTTTACCATTTCTCGGTATTCCTGATGGGTTTTAAGAACTGGCACTATGACCTGGGTACTTTTATTGTTTTCTTTTTTGTTCTCAGCAGTTACCTGATTACCCGGATATTGCTGGATGCAAAGCAAAAAGCATTGGAAAAAGGGATGGCTGTCTGGAAAATTGGCATTGCCTTTCTCACCCGCAGGACCTTACGCATTTTCCCAGCCTGTTATTTGTACCTTTTTCTCCTGTTGTTATCTCCTCTGGCAGGGATGGATCTGCGGCAGCATCCGGCCTGGTATTTTGGATACATGTATAACCTCAGAATCTATCTTACAAACGACTGGGGTCCTTATACCGTCCATCTATGGAGCCTGGCTGTAGAAGAACAGTTTTATATCATCTGGCCCTGGATCATTGTATTTATCCCCACAAAGCATCTGGCAAAGGTTTTTGGATGCATAGTGCTGACCGGTGTCCTGTTCCGGGTTATTTTTATATCGGTGGCATTTCAGCCTGACCTTTTCCCGGTGCTTGCTCTGACACCTGCCTGCCTGGATTCGTTTGCCGCCGGGGCCCTGCTGGCTTATATGCATTATTCCGGCAAAGAAAAAAGCCACTGGCTGAAATGGGTATCCTATGCATCTGTGCCCATATGGATTTTTCTTATTCTTACCCAGCACAGCCACATGCGCATTTTCTATGCAACGGACAGGCTATTTGTTTCACTGTTTGCCGTTACTGTGATTGATGTGGCCAACCGGGGCTATACCGGATTTGCTGCGAAATTTTTAGAAAACAGGGTAGTACAGTATCTTTCAAAAATCAGTTATGGAATCTACCTATATCACCTGATCTCTACTTTGATATTCTGGAAAGCATTTGACATTGTTCAACGCTTACTCATAAAACAAGGTGTTGATCTTTCTGCAGCGGGCAAATGGCTGGCCTCCCCCTTTATCAGCTTCTGGGTATATTTTCTGTTGGCCGTTGGATGCGCAAGCCTCTCCTGGTATTGCCTGGAACAGCCGTTCAATAATCTCAAGAAATTATTTGCCTATGTAAAGGCAAAAAAGAAACCGGCGGTAAGAGCGGACGCTTAGATTATCTGAAAAAATTAATCGGCCTGAACAACCATTTCTTATCAACAGGCATTTTATATCTTATCAGAATTTTAAAATGTATTTTCAGCCAGTATAATACTGTGATAAGGTTGAAATTCATGCCCATCGCCCGTTTTGCCTGTTCCAGGGCCATATGCGGGCTGCCATAAACATGATAGATTTTATCTGAGGTATAGGCAAAATAATGGGACAGATGCTTTCTTGAATATCGTTTAATCCGGGCCTTATCCTTTTCCGGAAGGTAATTTTGAATGGTATCAATTACATTGAGGATATCTGACATGCTTTGACCGGAAAGAAAATAGCGGCTGGTAATATTGTTTTGATGTTCCCGGTAAAGAGCAAGTTTTCGGGGACTGTGGGCCACCGGAAACTGGGATGCAATGCGAACCCACATCTCCCAGTCTTCTCCATAATGTACTCCGAAAAAGCTCCCCAGTTTTTCATACACTGATCTTTTTACCACCATGGAAGGGGGCTGGATAAGGGTTGACTGGGCAATTTCCAAAAGCCAGTTTTTAAGGATACCGGGTTCCGTTAGTAAATCGCGGTTTTCATAAAGTGGCTGGGTATCTTCATCAACAAAAATAAAACCGGTAAATGCTGCTCCTGCCTCAGGGAAAGAATTGAAGAGGTATTCAATTTCCCGGTAGAATCCATTTAAAACCAGGTCGTCTCCATGCAATAAATGAACATAGTGTCCCGAAGCCCGGTTAAGACAGGTTTCGAAATTGCGTAAGCTTCCGACGTTTTTGGGTTGTTTGTAATAGCCGATTCGTCCTTTCCCGATTCTATGAACGAGGGCCTCCACATCCGTGTCAGTACTATAGTCATCCACAACCTCAATCTGCATGTATTCCGGGCCGGGATCCTGCAGAAGTATCGACTCCAGGTTTTTGATCAGGTAATTGCTGCAATTGTAGGTAGGAACCATTACTGACCACAGGGGTCTTTTCACATGATCAGGTACCGACTTTATTTCCGGAGGGCGTTGTGGTATACGTTCATTCATTCGATGACAATCGTTTTATTCATAGATTAGGATAATGTGACAGTGTCTTGCTGCAAATGTAAAAAATAATAGTAAAATTAACAGGCATCCAGACCCTGATTTAGGGATAACGGGAATGAGGGCCTCACTGCACCAGCCCATTTTCCAATTAAACCACCGGAATCCTTATAATCCTCCACGTCAAAAAACAAACAGGATTCCAGATAAAAAAGCCGGGTCGTCGAGTTTTTAACGAATGCCAGGGATATATAGTACGAGCCATCATTTAAAAAATTACCCGGAATTTGGGATCTGCCCTTCACCAACCCATTTTTTAAGGTATAATTTTCAGAAGCCAGTTCAAATATAAGTTCATCAGAAGAGCTGAAAACCTGGAGATTCACCATAAGCTGACCAGGTTCCTCATCCAAGTAATTAAAATCAAAATAAATATCCAGCATTGTTCTGATATCAATCACCTGGTTCTGGTCTTTATACTCCGGAATCAGTTCCACCCGCACGATGCGAATATTTTCATTTCCGGGCAATGAAACCTGTTTCGAGTAGTCAAAACCCAAAAATTGTTCCCGGTTCATCTTAATATAGCTGGCAAGTACCGTTTCTGAATCCCCGGATGTGATTATCCTGCCTTTTTCCAGCACGAGAGCCCGATTGCATACATTCCGGATGGTTTGAATATTATGACTTACAAACAGAATTGTTTTTCCTTCTTCCCTGGAAATTGATTTTATTTTTGTCAGGCATTTCTGTTGAAACTCGGCATCTCCCACGGCAAGCACTTCGTCGATTACCAGTATTTCAGGATCAAGGTGGGCCGCAACAGCGAATGCAAGCCGTACGTACATGCCACTGGAATATCTTTTGACCGGTGTATCCAAAAAACGGGAAACGCCTGAAAATTCAACGATCTCATCAAATTTCAAGTCGATCTCCTTTTTTTTCATACCCATGATATTCCCATTGAGGAAAATATTTTCCCGACCTGTCAGCTCTCCATGAAATCCGGTTCCTACTTCCAGCAGGCTGGCTATCCTGCCATTTCCACAGATTCTTCCATGGGTCGGCAGGGTAATGCGGGAAATAATCTTCAGCAGGGTAGATTTGCCTGCACCATTTTTCCCGATCAGCCCGAGTACCTCACCCTGGTAAACATCGAAATTAATATCGCGCAGTGCCCAGATATGTTCGCGGCTTTCGGGATCAGCTACTGAAGAGTTATTTGTTTTCCCTCTCCACCACTCTTTCAAATCTTCTTTTAATGAGCGTGAACCCAGAACACCCAGTCTGTAATACTTGGAAATATTTTCTGCCTCAATCAGTTTTTTTGCCATGACTTAAATTACATCCATGATTTGTATTTCTCTTTTATTGAAAAGTATGATACCCGTTATGAGCACGATCAATGTGGACATTACACTTAAAAATAAATAGGACAGGGGCAGGGCCTGGGGTTTGAAAAATGATGTCCGGAATATTTCAATTACCGGCGTCAGCGGATTGAGCCAAAAGAAAAATTTATATTTCTGGGGGATGAGGGAAGCCGGATAAACAACAGGCGCCGCAAACATGAAGAGGCGTAACATAAACAACATGATATTATCCAGATCGCGGTACTTAGCTGTCAGAACACTTATAATCAGGCCGCATCCCAAAGCAAAACAAGCAGCGATTCCAATCATAAGCGGTGCAAGCAGGATCTGCCAGCTTAGCTGGAGAGACGCGCCCTGCAGGTAATAAAAAATGTACACGCCAGTGAATAGTAAAAGTTGGATAGAGATGCGGAAAAGATGAAATAGTACGGTGCTAAGTGGTACAATTAGTCTTGGAAAATAAACCTTATTAAAAATGTAGGCATTGTACTGAAAAGTATTCATGGTTGTGGTAACACAATCGGCATAATAGGACCAGATAATGGAGCCGGGGAGATAAAACAGAAAGGGCGGTATACCATCGGTAGGGATTTTTGCAACCCGGCTGAAAACGATAAAATATACAAAAGTTGTAAAAAGCGGTTGTAAGAAAACCCATACAGGCCCCAGAAGAGTCTGTTGATAGCTTGCCAGGATGTCCCTGCGCACAAACCGGAGCAGAAGATCTTTGTATTGAAACAGTTCCCGCAGGTTAAACCGATACCATGGCCTGTACGATGAAATTTCCCATTGCCAGGCTTCTTTTTTCTCCATGTAAGCGAAAGTTCTTATCCGGTTCCGGAAAAGTAAAGCATTTTCGCCTAATTTGAAAACACTTATAAGTCAAGGAATCACCCGGACTTTTAGGAATCTAAGCCTTTTGGAATTTTAAATTCAGGAATTGAATTTTCCCAATGTGGAATTTTCCAGTGATCTGATTTTGGCCAATAGTGTTTCAGAGTCAAAAGGTTTGGCCAGAAAAAAATCAGCACCTGCATTGTAGGATTTTTCTTCAACATCCGGCAGGCCTGACATGATATACACCGGTGTGTCTTTTAAATAACTGCTTTTTATTTCACGACATACATCCAGACCGTTTCCATGATCCAGTTTGATATCGAGCAGAATTAATTCAGGCTGAAGAAGGCCGATTGTTTTCAAAATTTCATCTGCATCCGACAACGGACAAATCCGGCAATGGTAGGCCTGGAGCAGGAACCTCAGTCCATGCAACAAATCCAGGTCATCCTCCACTATCATAATTTTCAGCATGTGCATATTCAATATATTATTACGTATAAGATGCCCTAATAGTTTCTATTCATAAAAAAATCCAGGGTATTACCTGGGTAATTTTATCTACAAATCAGTAACCTGAATTTTCCCGAAATTGGAATATTACTCTTCTTCCATGAGTTCGTCCAGCTTCTCATCACTGATATCATCCGGATCGCCGGACAATGGATTTTCTGTTCTTTCGAATGCATTGGAGGAGCCGATATGTCCCGGATCCCCCTGCTTTTTCTCGCCTGTGCGTTTTTGAGTTTCTGCTTTTAAATCTTCTTTTGGGTCCTGCATTATTTTTATTGATGCATTTGAATTACGCCTACGTCGGTGAGCTGACCATCCACTACCAGAACATCCTGTTTAAAACTATCCCTGTACGGCGGCCTGCCTTCTACCATCAGCAGGTAGTTGCCGGGTTTAACATCGGTGATCATGAAATTGCCCTGAATAATCGGGGCATTTGCCGTATCCGCTTTGGAAATAACCCATGCGCGGCTTGCCCCGTTTGAGGGATTAACGGATCCCTTAACCGGACTGTTCCAAATGAACCGGAAAGAGGAGAATGTTGTAAGAAGTATCCAGCAGGGCAGGATAATTAAAACATAAACCAATCTGTGTTTACGGGGTTTCATCTTCATGAGTTCATATTTAATAATCAAAAATTATTCCTTAAAGCTCAAGGCGTTGAATAAAGAAGATAATACGGGAAAAACCCCGTACCGTTCAGGGATAAAAAAAGTATGTGTAAAACTATACCGGGTTGTGGATAATATTTCAACGTATATCTACGAGAGACTTGTAAATTCACTGTTTAAGTAACCCCTATTATGCATTCAGTTGAAGTTTCTCCCGTTTCTGAAAGAGGATTTGTAAGTACCGTTCATGTTTTGAAAAGCGGCGAAATCATATACTCCCTGCAGGAATTTCTGAAAATTGAAAGCCGCTTTTCTTGGGTGGATAAAAAATACCTGGTTACAAAAATCCTGGAATTACAAAAGAAAACCGACGACCGCCGGAGATCATTCCTGGTTATTTATGAAGAAGGAAACCAGATCCGGGAGTTTATCAATATGGATCAGAGTTTTAAACCGCTGCCTTATTGCTGACCTTCTATTCCCGACTCCTCGTCTACTTCCTCTATCAGTTTATCATCCAGGTCTTTCCCAAACAAATCATTATCCTGCCCGGTTTCCTCCAGCAGTTCCCCGTCTTCATCCCGGTCATCCAGGGTAAGTGACTGAATTGGAAGATCCCTGTCGTAAGATGATTCAAAAGTTTCACTTAATAATTTTTTTTCAAGGGCACTTACATTCGTATCCGGCGAAACATCATTCTCGTCCAGTAATTCATCTCCTTCTTCATCCGCCGAAGAAACGGTGTTGTTAACCGGTGTGAAAAGAGGATTAATTCCCGGATGACTGGCACCGGGGATATCGTTTAATTCCGGGAGTTCCAAAACAGACTGATCTCCTTTTAGTTTTTCCTGGTCTTCAGGAGAATCGGATATATCTCCACGCAGGTATTTTTTGTTATTCATAATCATTCTTTACCTTGTAATGCCTAAATATTCATGCCAGATATTTATTCATTTAAAGATGAATACAGGTGATTTTTTTCTTTCCCAAAATTATCTTTATGAAAAAAATATGTTGTATTATCCTGGTTGTCGCAACAACAGCTTTAATTTCCTGTGGCAATAATTCAGATAAACCGCCTGCGGCTAAAGATTCCGCTGGTTCCGGAAGTTCCAGTGCAATCGATTCTGCGGCCAACAACGGAATCCTGCCTCCATCGGCTGCACCAGGAGATGCGGGAAATTCTTCCCTGGCCGACACTACTTACAAAAGCAAGACAAAGGATTCCCTGAAAAAATAATTTTTGAGCTTAAAGCTTCACGTCTCGAGCCTTTTAAGAAGTTCCAGCATGGCTCTGGAATTATGATAGGGACACTTCCATAATCCGACCTTATCCTCACCGGCCATGGGGATATTATTTTTATCTACACCCCAATACCATTCTCCCCAATGGGTATCGAGTATATACCTTCGGATAAATCCCCAGGTTTTTAGCATGGCATTTTTATACTGCACGTCTCCACTCAGCTGCCAGGCATTACAGAAACCAATGAGTGCTTCCGCCTGCGGCCACCAGTGTTTTTCATAAACAAGTTCACCTGTATCCTGGTTGTATTCATACCATAAACCACCGTCTCTGTCCAGTCCTTCCATGGCAGAATCCGTAATGATCAGGGCATTCTGTTCTGCAACAGAAATGTAAACCGGATCTGCGATTGATTCAGCGCATGACAACAATAACCATCCGGCTTCTATATCGTGCCCGTATGAAATCAGGTTAGCATCCATCTGCCAGTCTTCACTGAAAAAAAGACCGAGGTGATGATTTTCCCTGTTTATGATGTGGTTGTTAAAAATGGCAAGAAGACCGATGATGTTTTTTCTAAGATTTTCATCCGGGTGTACTTCATAGAGGTTTGCATAGGCTTCCACCAGGTGCAGGTGGGTATTCATGGATTTAGACGCGTTTTCGTCCTTAGAACTCAAACGCCGGTCGGCCAGGAAGGACCAGTCCCTGGAAAAAGCTTCGGTATAACCACCCAGCCTGTGATCGCGGCTGTATTTTTCGATCAGGTCATAGATTTGCAAAGCCTGCTGCAGGGCCTCTGGCAATGCGGAGGCACGGTAATATTCACTCATGGCATAAACACCAAAGGCCTGCGCATAAACCTGTTTATGGCCATCCAGCATGTTTCCGTCAGCGGTTACAGACCAATACAGCCCTCCGTGGATCGGATCAGTTATGAACTGCCTGATATACTGGTAAGCATGCGCGGCAAGTTCCAGATGCCTGGGATTATGAGTATACCGGTAGGCAGCGGAAAAAGTCCACAATATCCGGGAATGAAGAACGGAACCCCGGGCTGCCTCCGGGACGACCTGATTATCCTGGTTTATCTGGCCGAAAAAGCCACCATTTTTGTAGTCCGGAGTAAAACGTTCCCAATAACCCAGTATATTATTCAGCTCGAAAGCCAGTTCATCAGTAAAAGACTCTCCGTTCTCCCGCATGGAGTGGGTGTGGGGTTGACTATTCATGAAGAGACGCCTTGTTCTTTGATTGGGGTTTCTTTTTTTCCAACAACAGGTTCCTGTCGATGAGTAAATTAATCCGCATCACGGACTGAACGGAAGTAAATCCGTCTGACGGAGTATGGATTGCATAGTCCAGCAGTTTATCAATTGAACTAACGGCAACATGTATGCGCGTATCGGAGGAGGCATAATAAATATAAACGGTTCCGTCTTTATCAGTAATCCAGCCATTGCAAAAGACCACATTCGAAACATCGCCGGTCCGTTCTTCTCCTTCCGGTGCCAGGAAATAACCGGCGGGTTTATAAATAAGTTTGGAAGGATCTTTAAGGTCAGTCACAAATAGATAAAGTACATAACGGAGTCCCGCGGCGGTATTCCGCACACCATGGGCGAGGTGAAGCCAGCCGACCGGTGTTTTAAGCGGCGCCGGACCCTGGCCATTTTTTAATTCATACACCGTATGGTAGATTTTGCGGTCTATGATGGATTCCCGGGAAATGACTGCTTCATCCATGTCATCTGCCAGTCCGAATCCGATACCGCCTCCGTTTCCTGCTTCGATAAAGCTGTCCTGGGGCCTGGTATAAAAAGCATATTTCCCCTGAACAAATTCCGGATGTAATACCACATTCCGCTGCTGGGCAGAGGGGGTTACCAGGTTCTTTAATCTTTCCCATTTCACCAGGTCCTTTGTGCGGGCAATGCCACATTGGGCGATTGCTGCAGACTGATCTCCTTCGGGTGCAGACGGGTCCCGCATTTCCGTACAGAATAACCCGTAGATCCACCCGTCTTCATGAGCCGTTAAGCGGACGTCATAAAAATTGGTTTCCTGGTTGTTGAGGGAGGGCATGGTAACAGGTCTTTTCCAGAATGTAAATCCGTCAATTCCGTTTTTACTCTCAGCAATGGCAAAAAAAGATTTCCGGTCCATGCCTTCAACCCGGGCCATCAGCAGGTATTTGTTTTTCCATTTGATAGCGCCGGGATTCAGCACAGCATTGATGCCAAACCTTTCCAGGAAGAAAGGGTTTGTCTTTTCATCGAAGTCAAATCTCCAGGATAACGGAATATGATTGGATGTTAAAACGGGGAACTCATAGCGATCATAAGGCAGGCCATTATTTGATTTTGCTTTTTTATTTTTCCGGTCAATAATACGCTGATGCTGTTTAATGATTTCAGACTTTTTTTCCAAGAATGTTTTTTTCATAAAAAGGGATCAGTTTAATTCTCCAGCCTGGACCACCAGGTTTGTTTAAGAATAACAATGACAATGGTTAAAATGATTGCAGTGACCAATAAGGGAAGTTTCATCCCTAGCACCAGGTACATCGGCAGGATCGTCAGGCAGCACTGGGCAACTATACCAATAGTTACATTGAACATGTCCAGACCGAACCGGCGATTCACTACGAAACCGGGATTGTCCTGCTGAACCAGCAATCGCACCGGTTTCCAAAATCCCCATGGCCTCACACTGGAATAAAATGTTTTCAGGGTTTCCATGTCGGTTGGTTTGCTGGTGTATGTACCGGCGATACAACCGGCAATGGAAATCAGAAATAACAGCGGCCAGTTATACAGGGGCAACTGGTCTTTGAAAATATAGGGAAATACCAGTGCGGCAGCGATGCCGCTTGCCATGCCCCAGAAGAACCCGTTAGCATTAAACCGCCACCAATACCATTTAAACATGTTTGCTGCGATATATCCTCCGTACAGGGCACCTACGATCCATTGCAATACACTGTTTACATTCTTTACAAAAAAACCGAGCAGGATACTCAGCAGCACCACTACGATCCCAACGGCATAATTCCGTTGTATAATCTGGTGGTTTGTAGCTTTCGGATTGATGTATTTAATATAAATATCATTCACTACATAAGCCTGGGCTGCATTCAGTGTGCCTGAAAACGTGCTCATAAATGCACCCAGCAGACCAGTGAATAATAATCCCATGATGCCGGCGGGAATAAACTGGATGATGGTAGCGGGTAGTATTTTTTCAAAGTCAGTTCCGGAAGGAGAAGAGAGATTCAGCTGGTTATAACTCAGAAGTGCCAGGATGGTTAAACCAATGATCAGTGAATACCGGATGGGCAGTAAAACAATGGATACAAATCCGGTCATCTTGCTTGCCTCTTTCGGGGAACGGGTAGACAGAATTTTCTGCATGTCATAGTTCGGAGCCGGTCCGGCCAGGCTTGCAAATACACCTTTGAAAAGCATCATCATGAAAAAAAATCCAAAGGGACTGAATCCGTCTTCTGAAATTTTCTTATTCGCGTCAGCAATGATCGCCGACCAGTCCAGGCCCAGCTCACGATGGAAAAACGGGTTTCGCCATCCGTCGGGAACCTGCAGCTGATGTCCCTGCAACCTGATTATGGCAATGATGGCCACAGCTATACAGGCTATCGTAAGTATGATATATTTAATCAGGTCGCCGATAACTATACTGTGCATACCGCCGATTACAGAATAAAAAGTGGCGAACAATGTAAAAATGATTCCATAAATATGGGGAACAAATTCAGGAGCAACATGAAAGGGGAAATAAGGCTGCACGGAGCTCCAGGGAATAAAAATTTCCATGAATTTTCCAAGCCCTACAAAACCGTATGCCAGAAACCCAAAACATCCAAGCAGAGCAAAAACAACCACACTGATATGGGATGCATTCGCCTTCCTGTCTTTTCCGAATCGGGTAGCGAGCCATTCCGCTCCCGTTGTTGCATTGGATCTCCGAAGCCATTTGGATAAATACATCATAAGGAAAATCTGGTTAAAAACCGGCCATAACCAGGGAATCCAAATGCTTTTCATTCCGTAGATAAAACAGAGGGCAACCATCCACATGGTTCCGCTGATATCAAACATATCGGAGGCATCACTGAGCCCAAGAAGGTACCAGGGCAGTGATTTACTTCCCATGAGGTAACTTTCTTTATTTGTTCTTGCTTTTTTCCGGAGCACCCAGCCAATGGTTACCATCGATATGAGGTACAAAAGCACAATGCTGATATCAAGCCAGGTTAATTTCATGTTGGTTGGAAATTCTTACAGGTCAGAATAATAGGCTCTGTGCAAAAGCCAGCTGTCAATATGGTTCACCGAAATATTATTCCGGTATTTCGGGTCCGCTGAAATGGTCTGCCAGGTATCACTGGCACCAAACTCCTTCCATTTTTTTTCACGGCTCGCTGCATTGGCGAAAACTACCATATAAACCAGGTTGGGCATCCGGCTGCCGCTAAGGACATCCGCGTAAAAGACTGCCTGGAAGTCCAGGTCCCTGAATAATTTTATTTCCCCGCCTGCATTAAACATATCAACTTTAAGCATATGAAGGTCCCTGGTGGGACTTTCATAACTCCTTAGTTCATAAATGGCATCCGGATCATTTTTAAGTTTGGTTGGAATGAGTTTGGGCTGATCCGGAAAAGCTTCCAGCAGGGTGGATTCTACCCGGGTAAACGGGAGGTGGGCCGTATCAGCATTCAGAAAGTCTTTACCCTCCAGCATAAACAGGGAATCTGCATTCAGATTCGTTTTTGTTTTACGCCATACCTCCAGGGAAACATAGGGTACAATCACGATTGTCTGTTTGATTTCGGACGTATCATTAGAGATAGGTTTAAAAACGCCGATCTGTTTGATCCCAAGCCGGTGTAAGGTTTCCAGATAGGCACCTTTCAGGAACTGATCCGTAGCTTCCACCTGGGCGGCGGTTTTCATTTTATACACCCGGATTTCATAAATACTTTTTTGTGCATTGCCGGTCAGGCAGCCCAGGATGCAAAACAAACTGAAAATGGCGGCAGCAGTTTTATTTTTCATTGTACATGTTTTTATTTTTTATTCCGAATTCAAGTAAAATTTTACCCGTACCGGTCATCTGTTTAAAATCGGAAGCGGATAATGATCCTTTAAAAGGTACATAAAACTCCGAATTGCCATTTTCTTTTTTACCCGAATTTCTCCAGGCCAGGGCATAAGCTACCTGATGCAGGGCTATAACCGGGTAAAAGACTTTTGTCCACCAGCTGCTGTCGGGTATTTGATTGTATCCAAATTCCGTAAGCGCTGGAATTTTATGACGGGCAGCGGCAATACTGTCGAGCAGGTGCAGGTCTTTTTCGAAAAACCGGCTGAAAGATGCATTGTCCTTTAATAAATTCGCCTGGTAGATATCGAACCCCAGGATATCTATGATTTCATCACCCGGATATCTTTCCAGGTATTCGGTGCCCGTCTGAAACTTGTCAGTATTATATGCGTACAACAGGTGATGGATATTTTTGGTATCCCGCAGGTAATGGATGGTATACTTCCAGTATTGGATCATTTCCTCTGCCGTGCACTGGCTTTTTCCCCACCAGAACCAGCTCCCGTTGAGTTCATGGAACAGTCGTAATATGATGGGAACCTGTTCGCCGTTTTTTGCTTTGCAACTGTTTAGAAATTCAGCCACCCGGTCCAGCCACAAAGTGTAGAGACTGTTTTTTTCTCCTCCCGGCAAGATGGAAGCGACTGTGCCGGGCTTATTATCCCAGGCTGTACCACCGGTCAGGGGATTATTTAAATGCCAGCTCAGCGTAATGATGCCTCCACGTTCATAGGCTTCCTGAATATATTGTCTTGTCTTATCAAAAGGAACGGAATCCAGATTCACTTTCCATCCCAATTCTATCCGGCCCAGATCGAAACCATAAACTGCCGGATATTCCCCGGTAATATCACGAATATCACTTCTTCCGGAATCATATTTCCAACCCACACCATAACAGGGATCATCCTGATGCCCGAAGGCAATATTCACCCCGCACAGTTTAGTTAAGTTTCGGTATAAATTCCGCGTTTCTTTCGTAGCCAGCGGGTCGCTGCATTGCTGTGCAGTGGCCGGTTGAATCCGGGCAAAATAAATCAGAATGAAATAAAGAAGGAATTGTCGTTTCATATGCAAGCAGGAAGGAATTCAAAGCTATTTTCCATCAGACCCCGAAATAAATACTTTTTTAGCCTATGGTAGTACTATTTTATGGCATGATCACTATTTTTAGCCTTCGCCCGGTAAGATTTTGAAGAAATGCCTAGGGAATTGGCCTTAAATTAATACGCGGATTTATAATACTTTTTTTACTTTTAGTGAGGAGCCAGGAAGAAATCGTCAGAGACCGGGCTGCCCTGTAATTATGAAAAAAAATTTACTTCGGGAAATTACTCCGCTGACGCAGAATGATTGTTTCACCATTTTTTCGAGGACGAAATCGGGATTTGATTTTCCGCTTCATTATCATGACGAATTCGAACTGAACTTTATCCGTGGTGCCAAAGGGGCCCGTCGGGTAGTGGGAGATCATATGGAGGAAATTGACGACCTGGAGCTGGTCTTGGTGGGTCCTAATCTGCAACATGCCTGGTTTAATCACCAGTGCAAGTCAAAAAATATCTTTGAAATCACCATTCAGTTTCATAAAGATTTATTTGATGATAAACTGCTGCGCCGAAACCAGCTGAGTTTTATTAAGAATATGTTCGAGAAATCTTCACGCGGAATATTGTTTCCGCGGGAAACTATTTTAGCACTTGCACCCCGGATATCAGAGCTGAACCAGAAACACGGATTTGATTCTGTACTTGAGCTCATTTCCATACTCCATGATTTGTCCATTTCCCGAAACCTCAGGATTCTATCTGATTCGGCATTTACGAACGACCAGCTGACATATAACAGCAGGCGTATCGAAAAAGCATTCGATTATATGAACCGGAATTTCGATAAGACCATTATGCTTTCGGAGGTTTCCAAACTCGCAAATATGTCGGATGTGTCATTCAGTCGTTTTTTCCGGCAGAGAACGGGGAATACTTTCGTTGACAGTTTAACCGAAATCCGTCTCGGACATGCTACCCGGATATTGATTGAATCCACAAATTCGATTGCCGAAGTTGCCTACCATTGCGGATTTAATAATATTTCAAATTTCAACCGCATTTTTAAAAAGAAAAAAGGCTGCACACCCCGGGAGTTCCGGGAAAGTTTTTCCGGAACGCGGATTTTTATTTGATTTGTTTTTGTCCATCTTTGTGTCTCAAAACTTGGAAGCATGACTACTACTTTTAAGGAGAACCGTTATGATAATATGTTATATCGCCGTACCGGCAGAAGCGGTTTGCTGTTGCCGGCGGTATCGCTGGGCCTCTGGCATAATTTCGGCCATATTGATAACCAGGAAACGGCCCGGGAAATATTAAGGCTTGCATTTGATAAAGGTATCAGTCATTTTGACCTGGCGAATAATTACGGACCGCCGCCTGGTTCTGCTGAGGAAAATTTTGGAAGAATCTTTAAACAGGATTTTGCCGGGCACCGGGACGAACTCATCATTTCCAGTAAGGCCGGGTGGGGAATGTGGCCCGGGCCCTATGGGGATCATGGTTCCAAAAAATACCTTGTCGCCAGCCTCGACCAGAGCCTGAAGAGAATGGGTTTGGAATATGTTGATATATTTTATCACCACCGGCCTGATCCGGATACACCATTGGAAGAAACCATGCGTACGCTGGACCTGATGGTGCGTCAGGGGAAAGCTTTATATGTAGGCATCTCCAGTTATAATCCGGCAGAATCAAAAGCCGCGATAGACATGCTTCGTTCCATGGGAACACCCTGCCTGATTCATCAACCTAAATATTCCATGTTTGAGCGCTGGATCGAAAACGGCTTACTGGATGTTCTGGAAAAAGAAGGCGTCGGATGTATTTGTTTCAGTCCGCTTGCACAGGGGCTTCTGTCCAATAAATATCTGAAGGGAATTCCGGCCGGATCCCGGGCACTCAGTCACCGGGGAAACGGGGCAATGGATGAAACCGCCGTTACACCGGATAAAATCAGCCGGGCCGTCAAACTCAATGAGATTGCCCTAAGGCGTGGACAGAATCTTGCCCAGATGGCACTCTCCTGGGTACTTCGTCACAAAGCCGTGACTTCCGTGCTCATTGGTGTGAGTAAACCCGAACAGGTTACTGATTCCATCGCCTGCCTGGAAAAACTTTCATTCACAGAGGAAGAGCTGAAGGAGATTGAACGTATTTTAGTGTGAGAGTGTGAGAGTGTGAGAGTGTGAGAATGTGAGAGTGAAAATTGGTTAGTCGAGGCTTTTTTGCTGGTGATAATAATTTTGGAGAGGATTGCCATTATTTCACTCAGATCTTTTAATGTGTCGTTTACATCCATATCTTCCATCTTTTTGCATAGGGTGAGCCAGTAAAGGGTTTCATTGGCTTCTTTTAAAGCAATTTTCATTTTATGAATAAAATCTAATTTGCTTTCAGCGTATTGGGCTTCAAAAACATTTGCCCCAATAGATGTACCGGATTTCAGAAGCTGATTTGAAAAAACAAATTGTTTTTTACTATTGAGATTGTTACAATAGCTTACAATTTTAACTGCAAAATCGACCGATTTTATTACGATGGGTCCGTCTTCTCTATACATGATCCGGGAGAGTGTTGCAAATCAAATTAAACAACATCCACATCCGAAACAGCGAACTTTTCACCCGATCATAAAAGGAAATCCACCCTCACACTCTCACACTCTCACACTCTCACACTCTCACACTTGTTCAAAACGCTTCCCCCAGGTTAACAAAAAACCCGTGTGATCCCTGCCGGCCGAAACCATAGTCAATGGCAATATTGGTTCTGGAAAATTTATTGAGTTTTATTCTCAGTCCGATACCGCCTGCCGGTGCAGGCGGTCCGAATTGCCAGGTGTTGATATTCGTAAACGTTTCCAGATTTCCAAAAACAGCCATTCCGAATAAACCGTCCCGGGTAAGCTGAATCCGGTATTCCGCTTCCGCGTCCAACATATTATTACTCCGGAATCTTCCCTGAATATATCCTCTCCCGGTATTGAAGGCTTTGTCCCAGGCCGTGCTGGGAAGCATCAGGTAGGGAGGATTGCCGGTTAACGTAAACCAGTTATAACTCCAGAAGGCCAGAATATTCGGAGAGCTTGCCGGAAAACGAATATAGGTGCGGTATTCCAGTAACAGGGAAGTCCAGTTTGTATTCGAACCCAAAATTTTTAACCGGGGAGCCAACTGGAAATTGGTGAAACTTCCACGGTATGCATTCACTGGATTGTCCCGGGTATCACGAAAAAAATCCAGCGCAACACCGGAAGAAAAAGAAGTGGGACCCGACCCGTATTTTTCAAAATCAGATTCTGTATTCTGCTCCTGGTCTACCTGGTGGATATCCCAGAAATAATCCATATAGTAACCTCCTCCAATGAAAACATGCGGACGAATCTGAAATAGAATGGTCTGGTGAAATTTCAGGTACTGGTAGTTGAGCAGGGTAGAGTCCTGCGGAGCAGTATTCATGCCGAGCCCGAATGTATAGGAAGGATATTTTAAATACCGCCAGTCTGAAATTAAAATGGTCTTATTATTATTGAAATAAATTGTTGCCTGGAAAGGCAGAATCACCTGGTTATTCTGTGAATAGGAAATACTGGTTGCAATAGTAGAAGGAAGACTGGAATCACCCGCTTTCCGGTTTTTTTTGTAGATCACTGCATTTGTGCTGACCACTGCGGCAAAACCCGTTTGTAAAGTATACCCGATGGCCGGAAACACACTGATCTGTATCCGGTTTTTTTTCCTTTCCCCATCTACTTTATAGTTATTGCTGTGTATAATATGCTGAACGATATCTGTTAAATCGGTAAGGCTGTCAGCCGGAACATCTTTCCAGGGAGT
Source organism: uncultured Bacteroidota bacterium (assembly GCA_963766585.1). GTDB lineage: Bacteria > Bacteroidota > Bacteroidia > Chitinophagales > Chitinophagaceae > Puia. The sequence continues at coordinate 536,553 of CAVYAV010000003.1, read as the reverse complement.
CTGGGCAGAAAGACAAAGGGGTAAAAGGAATGAAAAGAGAATTGTTCGGATTCTAAACCACATCATTAGTCAGATAAGGCCTTATTAATCGTTATTTAAGGCACGAAAGATACCGGATTCATCCAATAGCACCAGCGTTCCTTTAGAAATTGAAATAAATACCTTATCTTTGTGTTTCTGTATGTTATGACTTTTACTGCGTTTTCTTCTGCTTTCTATTTTCTGCAGCAGTTTCCCCAGATCAGTGTAACGTAAGGCAGGTAAAGTACCCTCTCAAAAGCGGTAGCCTTACCACATTTTTTTATTTAATATTATATACATTGTTATTCTCAGAATTGGGACTCATTGAGCCCTTACAAAAAGCTGTAGCCCATGAAGGCTACAAAACCCCTACGCCCATCCAGGAACAGGCCATACCGGTCGTTTTAGCCGGAAGGGATATTTTAGGATGTGCACAGACCGGAACCGGAAAAACCGCTTCATTCGTATTGCCCCTGCTGCAACGCATGCATGAACTGAAACAGGCTAACGGTATTACCGGCCATTCCCTGAAAGCACTTATTTTAACACCCACCCGCGAACTCGCCACCCAGATTCATGAATCCATAGAAAATTATGGTCGCTTTCTGAAACTGAAATCCGTTGTTATTTTCGGAGGTGTTTCCCAGAGCCGCCAGGTTTCGGACCTGCGCCGCGGATGTGATTTTATCGTTGCCACACCGGGCAGACTGATGGATCTCATGAACCAGAATTATATCGTGCTGAACGGCATCGAATATTTTGTGCTGGATGAAGCCGACCGTATGCTGGATATGGGGTTTGTTCATGATGTAAAAAGAATCATCACCAGGCTACCCCGTAAAAGACAGACCCTGTTTTTTTCGGCAACCATGCCACCCGCCATTCAATCCCTGGTAAAGGAAATCCTGACCAATCCGGTAGCCATTACCGTTACTCCGGAGTCGACAACCGCTGAACTGGTAGACCAGAAATTGTATTATGTGCAGAAAAACGAAAAGCGTGCCTTACTGCATCATCTGCTGAAAAGTTCGCCACCGGAAAGCGTACTGGTTTTCACCCGTACCAAACACGGCGCGGACCGTGTAGCCCGCGACCTGAACCATGCCGGTTTCAAGGCCACGGCAATCCACGGAGATAAAACCCAGCAGGCGCGTGAGCGTTCCCTGCAGGGATTCAAGGATGGTAAAATGCAAATCTTAGTAGCTACCGATATCGCGGCAAGAGGAATTGATATCGATGATCTCGGACTTGTGGTGAATTTCGATCTTCCGAATATTCCGGAATCTTACGTGCACCGTATCGGCAGAACAGGCCGCGCAGGCGCATTCGGGAAAGCGATTTCCTTCTGTGATTTTGAAGAAAAAATATATCTTAAAGATATCCAGAAATTCATCGGACAAACCGTTCCGGTGGAAAGTGATCATCCATATCATCAGGCCCTGATGGAGCCCCTTTCTGTTGCCAGTTCTGCCGCTTCGTCTTCCGGACGCAGCATGGGTGGAGGCCGGCGCTATGGCAGGAAGTTCTCCCAGCGTTAATAAAAAAAACAATTATCCGGTGACGATCTCCGGATGTTTAATAGAATGGGTTAAGTGATTTACATCATTTAACCCATTTTTCATTATACCCGTTTGCGTAAGATCGGGTTACATTTGCGGATATAAAAGACTGAATTTATGCCACTGAAAATAATCATCACCGGAGTAACCGGCATGGTCGGAGAAGGGGTGTTGCACGAATGCCTGCTTTCTCCGGAGATTGAAAAGGTATTGGTGGTCACCCGCAGACCCGCCGGGTTTCAGCATCCAAAACTTTCAGAACTAATACTGGCTGATTTTTTTAATCCTGCATCAGTAATGAATTCCCTCAGCGGATATGACGCCTGTTTTTTCTGTCTTGGTGTTTCTTCGGTAGGAATGAAAAAAGCTGACTATGAACACATGACTTACGACCTCACGATGGGGTTTGCAAAAACTGTGTTGCAGGCGAATCCCGGAATGCAGTTCTGTTATATATCCGGGGCCAGTACGGATTCTACTGAAAAAGGCAGGATGCACTGGGCCCGTGTAAAAGGTAAAACGGAAAACGATTTACAAAAACTGGGCTTTTCCCATGTGTGGTTATTCAGGCCCGCGGCACTTAAAACAACCAAGGGAATGAAAAATACGCTGCCTGCCTATAAATGGTTCAGCTGGCTTTTTCCACTGATCGAAACCTTCTCGCCCAATTCTGTCAGCTCACTCGCGCAACTGGGACAGGCTATGATTCGTGTCGTAACCCGGGGGTATGATAAAAATATTCTGGAGGTGAAAGACATAAAGACAATTGTCAATTATTAATTGTCAATTGTTGATTGGTGTTGACTGACTTGCCTCCCTATGACTGGAAGACAAAGTTTTTGAAATAATGCTCAGGCCTGCTTGAAAAAACTCTCTGTTGATGAAACAAGAGAAAGCAACTCCAGTTTTGGTTCCGATTCCAGTCCGCTGGCCTCTAATTCCTCCGCAAACTTTTTAAAGGATTTAAGATCGGTTAACACCTGATGTGCTGCTTCGTTTTCAAACTGGTCAAAGTGCATGAATGTTTTTCCGTCTGCCATAAGGAATGTGCTGTATTTAATTCCCGGATGGTTCAACTTCCTTACCTCGTTGGTCACCTCCCTGATATTTTCCATATTTTTCGCTGCATATTCCGCAGTTGTCGTATACATCACCTTGACGATTTTCATGTTTTAGATTTTATATTTCGGCAACCGGAATTTTTGTTCGCAGACATTTAAAATTAAAATATCATTGTTGCCCGTCTAAATTAAGAAATTAAATAAGAAGTCCTGTCCTGATCGGTCTGCTGTTGATAATTAATCATTCATAATTATTAATTGATAATTATTTTCGCGGCATGATTGAATTTGCTCCGCTGATTGCTGATAAACTGAGAATCCGTTCCCAACAGGTTGAAACTGTGCTGACCCTGCTGGCAGAAGGCTCCACCATTCCTTTTATTGCCCGATACAGGAAAGACAAAACTGGTGCACTGGATGAAGTGATTATCCAACAGATACAGGATGAAGCCAGAACACTGAAAACATTTACAGAAAGGAAAACCGCCATCGAGAAATCCATCCGCGATCAGGATAAAATGACACCTGATCTAGAGGACAGGCTGGACAATGCCCTGACACTTGTTGAACTCGAAGATATTTATCTGCCCTATAAACCCAAACGCAGAACGAAGGCCCAGGCAGCCCGGGAAAAGGGGTTGGAGCCACTGGCCTTGCTGATCCTGGAACAGAAATCGATGAACCTGCAGGAAACAGCGGAAACATTTATTAAAGATGAAATTAAAACTGTGGATGAAGCCCTGCAGGGTGCCCGGGATATCATTGCGGAGATTGTGAATGAAGATGAAAAGATAAGATCCGCCATGCGGAAATTATTTGAGGAAACCGGCCGGATGGAAAGTAAACTGCTCACCGGAAAAGAAACCGAGGCCGCGAAATTCAAAGACTATTTCGATTTCTCAGAAAAAATCTCCACGATTCCTTCCCATCGGATCCTTGCCATATTGCGCGGATTTATGGAAGGTTTTCTGAGAATGGAAATTTCTCCCGGCGAAGAAGAAGCGCTGATCCTGATGGAATCACCGTATATCAAAAGCAACGGTGAAGCAGCGATAGAAATTAGAAAAGCCATCAAAGACTGCTGGAGACGTTTATTACAACCGGCCATGGAAAGTGAATTCCGGATGGCCCTGAAAACAAAAGCGGATGAAGAAGCGATTACCGTTTTTGCTGAGAATCTCCGTCAGCTATTGCTTAGTTCTCCACTTGGCAGCAAAAGAATACTCGCGATAGATCCCGGATACCGCACGGGGTGCAAAGTGGTTTGCCTGGATGAACAGGGAAGCTTTCTGAAATCCGATCTGATATTTGTACATGAAAGCGGCCGGGTGTCCGAAGCGGAAAACAAAATCCGTTCACTCGTTGAAAAATATAATATCGAAGCATTTGCGATCGGCGATGGCACAGCAGGACGTGAAACGGACCAGTTCATCAAGAATCTGAAACTTGGCCTGCCCGTATTTTTGGTGAATGAAGATGGCGCCTCTGTGTATTCCGCGTCTGAAACGGCGCGGGATGAATTTCCGGATCAGGATATCACCGTAAGGGGATCCATTAGTATCGGAAGAAGACTGATGGACCCGCTTGCCGAACTGGTAAAAATAGATCCCAAAAGTATCGGTGTGGGCCAGTATCAGCATGATGTAAATCAGTTCAGGTTAAAAGAAAGACTGGATCAAACCGTGGTGAGCTGTGTGAATGCGGTGGGTGTGAATCTGAATACAGCCGGGAAACAACTACTGAGTTATGTGAGCGGAATAGGTGAGGGGCTGGCTGAAAATATTATTAAACACCGGAATGAAACCGGTACGTTTACCGACCGGAAACAATTGCTGAAAGTTCCCCGGCTGGGTGAAAAAGCTTTTGAACAATGTGCCGGATTCCTGAGAATTCAGAAAGGGAAAAATCCGCTGGATGAAAGTGCGGTGCATCCTGAAGCTTATGGTGTGGTGGAAAAGATGGCGCTTGACCTGGGTCTCGAATTGAGGCTGTTGATCGGGAAAGAAGACCAGATAAAAAAAGTGGATGCCCGGAAATATGTGACTGAAACAGTTGGTGAGCATACCATCCGGGATATTCTGAACGAACTTCGCAAACCCGGGCTGGATCCGAGATCTGAACTGGAACAGTTTGAATACGCCGGTATTTATAAAATAGAAGACGTGAAAGCCGGCATGATTGTTCCGGGCATGGTTACCAATATCACCCGGTTTGGTGCGTTTGTCGATATTGGCGTAAAGCAGGATGGCCTGGTGCATGTGAGTGAAATCGCCAACCGTTTTATTGCCGATCCCGCTGAGGTTTTAAAACTCAACGACAAAGTGATGGTGATGGTAACGGAAGTCGACATCCCGCGCAAACGCATTGCACTGTCGATTAAGCAGGCATCTAAGCCTGAGGCGGGAAGCGTGAAGACTTCAAAGCCTAACGCTCAACGCCCAACGCCTAACGCACAAGGTCTGACGCCGAACACCAGAAAAGAAAAAAGTCAGGAGGCAGTTCCTTCCATGGAAGATGCGCTCCGGGCCCTGAAAATGAAATTCAAAAATTAATTCCGTCGTCAATTCTCACACGGCCTTGCGTTAAGCGTTTGGCGTTTAGCGTTAGCCGTTAAGCTTTAGGCTTTTTCGTTTCTGGTTTTAACCTTCCGGCTGCTTTCATTTGTTTTTGCAATGCCCATTCAATCTGGCCATTGACACTACGGAATTCATCCGCTGCCCATTTCTCCAGGTTTTTATAAACCGCCTCGTCGATCCGTAACACAAATGTTTTCTTTTCTGCCATGCTTCCGGATTTATTGATAAAGTGTTCCGGTATTGAGTACCGGGGTGGCGGCTTTTTCACCACAAAGCACCACCATCAGGTTGCTGACCATGGCCGCTTTTTTCTCTTCATCCAGCTGAACGATGCCTTTTTTGGACAACATTTGTAATGCCAGTTCAACCATACCCACTGCACCTTCCACAATTTTAAAACGGGCAGCTACGATCGCGGTTGCCTGTTGACGCTGAAGCATGGCTCCTGCGATCTCAGCGGCATATGCGAGATGACTGATCCGCGCTTCTTTAATGATGATGCCCGCAGGGGAAAGCCGGTCATTCAATTCTTTTTCCAATAATTCATTCACCTGTTCTCCGCCATCCCGGAGCGTAATGTCGGCATGTTCGTCTTCCATATGATCGTAAGGACAGGTAGTCGCCAGATGACGCACAGCAGCCTCACTCTGTATTTTCACATACTGAAAATAATCGGCTACTTCGAAAGCCGCCCGGTAGGTATCACTTACCTGCCATACGATCACCGCGGCAATTTCAATGGGGTTGCCCATCTTGTCATTTACTTTAAGCTGGTTGCTTTCCATATTCTGCGAACGCAGGGAAATGGGATAGGATTTATAAAAAGGGTTTATCCAGAGCAGACCGTTTTCTTTTACCGTACCCACATATTTTCCAAAGAAGGTCAGTACGCGAGCCTGGTTAGGATTCACGATCATGATCCCTTTGAGTAGAAAAAAACAGGCGGCCATACAGAGTATGGCACCGAATGGCCCGCTTCCTTCATGGGCAAGATTGGCAAATAAAAATACAGCAAGAAACAGGAGTACCAGTGAAACCAATAGTACGGCAAATCCTGAAATCGGTTTTATGATCTTTTCCATGGTTTGTTATTAAAATGATATTAATATGATATCAAAGGTAAAAACATATCTGACATCATCAAATAATGTTTTGCTTAACGCCTAACGCTTAACGTCTAAAGCTTAACGCCTAACGCTTTCTGTCAACCGTCAACTGTCAACTGTCATCCATACCTTCGCGCTATGAACATTTCTTTAATTGGAAAGACCGCCCTGATCTGTGGAAGTTCCCAGGGTATCGGACTGGCGGCGGCGAAAGAGCTGGCGCATAACGGCGCCCGCTGCATATTGATGGCCAGGAATGCGCAGGCCCTGGAACAGGCAGTGGGTCGGCTGGAGAAACCGGAAGGTCAGCAGCACCAGTGGGTGGCGGTAGATTTTGCGGATACGAAAAACGTAGAAGAGGCCATAAAAAAAATAACAACGGAGCAAACCATCGAGATCCTGATCAACAATAGCGGTGGGCCGAAAGCCGGACCGGTCCTGGAAGCTGTGCCGGCCGATTTTGAATTTTGGTTCCGTCAGCACCTGGTAAACAACCAGATCCTGGTGCAGGCCGTCGTTCCCGGGATGCGAAAAGCCGGGTATGGAAGGATTATCAATATCATTTCAACCTCCGTTAAAACGCCATTAGCCGGACTGGGTGTTTCCAATACGATCCGGCTCGCGGTTGCTTCCTGGGCCAAAACCCTGGCCAATGAAATTGGCCGGTTTAATATTACGGTGAATAATATTCTTCCGGGATTAACAGAAACCCAACGCCTGGATGATTTGTTGAAACATACGGCTGCTGCAGCTGGCCAGGATCAGTCCTTTATTGAAGAGCAAATGAAACAGTCGGTTCCCATGAAAAGATTTGGAAAGCCGGAGGAAATAGCCAGCGTGATTTCTTTCCTGGCATCACCGGCGGCATCTTATGTAAACGGGGTAAATATTGCTGTTGACGGCGGACGAACCCCGGCGCTTTAATTGTGCAGGTCCATCTCATATAACCAATATACCAGGCCATAATGCTCATCAAGGATTTTTATTTTTTTAAACCCTTCCGTTTCATAAATGTGACGGGCAGCGTACATGATTTCTGCAGAATGCAGACTGATTTTTTTCTCTCCTGATGTCCGCGCATTATCAATACATAAACGCGTCAGTGCCCTTGCAATTCCCTTTCTCCCTGCATCGGGATGAACACCCACCATGCGGATATAACTGGTATCCGGAGAATAAATTTTTGTCGGGTTTCCACTGGGCACGAGGAAGGCCATGCCGGTAAGCATACCATTATTTTCACAAACAAAACCTGCACAGGAGTTGACAAGCAGGGGAAAGGTCTGGTCTGACAGCAGGATCGATTCCATTTTTGTCCAGTTCTCAGGCGTTAAAACCGTCTTCAGTCTTCCGTAAGAAACCAGGGCGAGTTCCTGCAGGGCTTTTACATCCTGCTGCGTGGCCACTCTAAACTCCGTCATCAGTCAGCATTATAATTTTAAAACACAGGAGAACTAATATTCAAAACGTTTTACTTCGGGATCATGGAGTATTTCATTGATAAATGACAGGTGATTCTTTTGTGACCCCCGCACAAACCATTCACCGGTAATGGTATTGTCGTTTTTTATTTCCCGGCCCCTTTTAAAAATCAGGTGATGGGATTTAAAACATTCCTCAAATTTTTTCATGGTCTCTTCCTTGAATTCACAACCGATTTTGTAATTCCTCATCTGGTTTATCCGGTCGATCTGGTTCTCCAGTTTGCTGAAAATAAACAGCATCAGCAAAATTAAGACGCAGGCTAAAATGGATACCCATTCGAAACCCGCGCCAATGCCCATTCCCAGGGCCGCCGTTACCCAGATCATGGCCGCGGTGGTAATTCCATTCACCCCAAAATCTCCCTTAAAAATCACACCGGCTCCTACAAAGCCAATGCCGGTGGCAATATTGGAAGCAATCCGGTCGGGATTATTACCCGCACCGATATATTCGGAAAAAATGGTAAACAGGGCAGACCCCAGGCAGATCAGGGTTAGTGTGCGGAAACCGGCCGATTTACTGCGGTATTCTCTTTCTACACCGATGGCACCCCCTACCAGAATCGAGAGCAGGAGTTTGGGAAGAATATCCGGTGGTAGTTGCATGATGGGTAAAATTGTAGCACCTAAGATAATTAAGTTTAGGAAAAGGGCTAACCGGATATTTTTGTAGCTTCCTCTCAATATTATTTCATGAATCTTTACTTATTCAGCGGACTGGGAGCGGACAAACGGGTTTTTCAAAGACTGGTACTTCCGGATTTTTTCAACATACACCATATCGAATGGTCGCCGGTGAAATTGCAGGATACCATGGAGGATTATTGCCGGGAACTCGCATTGCAGATAGACCAGTCAAAACCGTTCATACTGATCGGACTTTCCTTCGGTGGGGTTATTGCTATCCAGATGTCAAAATTTTTGTCACCTGTGCAGACGGTGATTATTTCCAGTTTTTGTCTAAAAAAGGAGCTGCCAAAGTTTTATATATTGCTTGGCAAAACAAAAATATACCGCCTCATTCCCAGCCGCGTTTTATTAAAACCCAATGGATTTATTTTTCGCCTGTTCGGTGCCAATGATTCGGCAAAGAAGAAAATGCTCATCAGTATCCTGGAAGATACGGATCCGGTATTCTTCCGTTGGGCAGTGAAACAATTGTTCACGCTTGAAAATAACTTTAAACCCGAACCCTTTTTACATATACACGGCACGGCTGATAGAATCATTCCTTTTAATATGCATATGGGTGCTATTCCGGTGGAAGGAGGGGAACACCTGATGGTTTACAGCAAAGCGGTTCAGGTAAATGAAATTCTCCTTCAGAACCTGAAGCGGGGTCTCTAATTGTTTGCTGTATTATTTGCTGTTCTCGGTCTTCCTTTTTTGATAATTAATAAGCGCAAATCCTTACATTTGCGTCCCGATAATCTACTTCAGCCCAGATGGCGGAATTGGTAGACGCGCTAGACTCAAAATCTGGTTATCGCAAGGTAGTGCAGGTTCGATTCCTGTTCTGGGCACTTTGATACTCAGGTAGTTATGATAGAATATTAAACTATTATACTACCTGTTTTTCATTTGATACATATTTGATACAGCAAGTCAATAACTGATTATTTAATCACTATCATTCCTTTCTCCTTTGAATAGTATGGTTACCTGCTTAATCCTGAGAAACATATTCAACACCTCTCAGTAAGGCTTAAAGCAGTACAGGCTAATATTCCTACACTCAGGAAACTGTTCACTGATTATACCGATAGGTTTTCCATAATTTGAGAACACGAAATATTAAGATAGATTGTTTTCTATTGATGACTATTGATAAGTTCCAATGCAAATGACATTACGGAGTCTTTGCCGGCAATATGATCATCAAGTGAATTTTCTAAGGGATAGTCAGGGGGTATTCCGGTAAATCTTGGCATTCCCCGGACGGCAACCTCGAAAGTATTTCGTGCAATTCTGAGCGTTATACCGGTATGGTTTAAAGAAATATAGGTGCCATTATCATTACAGGTATAAGTGCCACCCGTTTCAGATCCAATGAATTTTCCGAGATGATGATATTTCAGTAGGGCACAAAGGTGTCCCGTGGAAGAAAAGCAGTTTCCGTTAATCAGGGTATAGAAATTTCCCTCAAAATGATTTGCAGCCAGGGGTATCGGTTTCGCGAGTTCCCCGTACCTTCCATAGGGTTCGGGGTAATATATGTCGGGTTCCCTGGCCAGATAAGCCAGCAGATAGGCGCTGCAAAAAGGGTCTCCGCCGCTATTGTCCCGAAGATCCAGGATAACTGCGTGAATACGCTGCTCCTTTACCCGGGCAAAAAAACTGTCAATCAAATGCCGGAAACCGGGCACACTATCATAGAAGGAAAAAGAGCGGATCGTCAGTATGCCCGTTTTATGCAATGAATCAATCAGAAACTTCGGATTATTCGATGGCCAGGCTTCAAGTTTATTGTAGGTTCCTAGTTTCATCGCCGGAAGTTTTATCTGCTGAACCGGGTCTCCGGGACTAAGTCTGACATCCAAAATATACGACTTGGGAAAATCAAGCGCAATGGCCAGGAGCCCATTAAACCAACTGGTATTCAGAAAGTCTCTTTTTGCAGAAAGATTATTTCCATCCGTAGAGATAAAGGAGTTCATGGTATCAAGCAGGGCAGGAGTCGCCTGGCCATTTATGCCAGTCACTTCCATCGAAAGTTTGATACTGGAATCCCCACTTAAATTACGCATCACATAGACCTTACCCTTTTCAATAAACAACCTCAGGGGAACAAATCCGACGGATGAATCCTGCCAGACGGTTTGCGGTAGCCAGAGTTCAGAATGTCCGCATCCTATTTTGACGACGAGCGGTAGGAGTATTTTATAGAAGTCAACAATCGTTGCCGGTTCCTTTATTTTTCCGTACTGTTGCTGCATTAGTTTCTGATAGCCTTCCCTGCTGGTAAAATCGTAGAGCGCCGGGTGGTTTTTTTCGATCTGGGCCAGAAGCTGATGGAAGTCCGCCTGCATGGCACTGACGGAATACCGGGTATCCAGGGGTGTCTGCTTCTTATCTGATTTGAAACCCAGCAGGATGACCAGACTGATCATTGCCCAGGGTTTGAAATCCGATAGATTCATTATACATGCATGTTAGATGTTTAAATATAGCTTTAAAGTATCCGGCTGTGGGAAACCCAATTTGATTTATTAAAATTTTAACTAGAATAAAAAAGGGCAAATTCTCGTTTTAAAGAAATGAATGATTATTCACAGTTCCAGGCGGAATTGCATCAGATGGCAGCGAAAATGCTGAGGCGGCATTCAACTTCGAATTAATAATATGCTGGGAATTAAACAACCAAAAGAAGACAAATTATTTACTGATAAAATCACTCTTGTCAATTTCAGCAACCCAAATTCCTTCCTTATCAGAATACTTCACCCGTCCAAATATTTGATTTCCTTCCTCATCACCTAGCAAAACATACATACTTTCCTTAAAGTTGTCTTTAAGTTTATGGATCTGTTCTAGTGAGCCAATGGTGTTTAACCGCACCCTTCCTGAAACATCCATGTTGTTGAAATCTGCTAATATTTTATAGTGGTCTTCTTTTTGGTAAAGAGTGGTTTGATTTGTTGCGAAAGCCGGTTGTACAATTTGTGAATCCCAATCAACCGGAATGCTCGGGAATATTGATTTCGTCCTTAATACGAAATTTGCCCAGCCCGGAGTTTCTTCTGTAATCGTTAAAACCAGATCACCATATACAATTTCCAAACAAATTTCGTCATAGGTTAATAAATCCGCTTTATAGGCCGTAAGAACGTCGATCTCCAACCACTCAATCTTTTTTACTTTATCGTTTGATTTATAGCTAAACCCGTCTGGTCCGTAGCCAAAGATTTCCAGTTTATTGTTTTTTTTCATTGCGCCGATGTTCATCTTTTTCAATCAGACGTCTATGATAATTTATTTGTCCTAAATGGTAGTTTAAATGACCGGTTAGGTGAACCAATAAATACTCCGTGGAAGTCTTATGATCAAATACTAAAATCGGGTATTGAGCTTCCAAAAGATTTTCATCGAAAGTATCCAATGTTAAATTAATAATTTCGATTGTATCGTTAACTTTCCTGGTTAGTTCTTGCCTTGGAACATTCTTTGAAGAAAACTCCAGCTCCCGGTTTCTTACATAATCTGTTTGGCCTAATTCCTTTCCAATGAATGTGTTTAAATTGCCTATCAAATGCAAACAAAGATTACCCGCCGAATTATTTATTTGACCTTTAATTTTCCAAATATCAGCTTCATTATTGTATTGTTCGAGTTCATTTATTAATCGGTTTAAATCCCGATTGAACAATATTCTTAAAGTTTCTATTAACATAGTTATAAAATAAATTGCCCCTCAAATACGGTGACTGCTTCTCCTAAAATGCAAACTTTATCCTGTAAGAGTTCTGTACTCATTGTTCCGCCCCTTAGGGAAGATTGATAAGAATTCAATTTTGTTTTATTCAATTTTATTGCCCAATATTTTGTCAAAAAAGTTTGAATACCGCCTGTTACTGGATCTTCATTAGTTCCTGCCCAAGGCCAAAAATATCTGTAATGAAAATCAAAATTTTCATTATCAGAAATGGCGGTTACCAACACGCCATTTATTCCTGTATATGAATCTGCCAATGCCGGAAAATCAGGTTTCAAATTTGCCAACTCAAGAGCGCGCTTAATCTCAATTAAAATTATTTTATTTTTTGGACTAAATCTTTTATTTACAACTTCAGAAACACCAAGCGCATCTAACATTTTCTGGGGCACTGGTATTTCTTCAGTGTCATAAACAGGAAATTGCATTTTGATTTTATTCTCTACTTTCTCTATAAACAAGTCGACGTTGTTACAGTTGATAAATTTTATACTGTTAAATGAGGTAGTATCGAAAATAATTTTAGACGATGCCAATGTAGCGTGCCCACATAATGGAATTTCAATTTTTGGAGTAAAAAATCTTATGCTATAAGTATTGTTTATGATTTGTTTTATAAATGCAGTTTCGGAAAAGCCAATTTCTATTGCAATGTTTTGCATAGTTGCATTGTCTAAATCGATTTCGACAATACAAACTGCAGCGGGATTTCCTCGAAATTTTTGATTAGTAAAAGAATCAACAAAGTATGTTTTCATTTTAAAGGTTTCTATGAGTATAGAGCTGCATCAAAATATCGCACAACACTCAAATTTATGTCATAAGATGTTGCTTTTATAAAATATTGTTGCTGAAATTCAATTTGTTAGTGTTATGCTTTTTATATTGTCGTTAGGACAATCCATTTCGTTATACATCATATATTGTTGCTAAGGCATAGTTAGTCGAGATACGCTATATTTCGGCAACTGGTCAATGGGGGCGGCGAACAATTCGTCTGTCTGATCAGGCCATTAAGCAGCAAATACTTTGTAAGTCGTTTTGCCCAACAGAAGGCCATCCGCGTTGGAAAGTTCATTCACTTTGTACTTGCCGCCTCCGGGGAATTATATGTAAACTGCCAGCCGGCGCAAGGATGAGGGGTTTCATTCGCGTCAGGTGACTCGATAACGCCATCGGGGGTGATAAATTCGGCGACTACAATTTTCGCATGGCTTTTTTATGCAGAACTTGCGAAGGTTGCCTGATCAAACGGGAAAAAACGTCCGTCAAAACGAGCCTTTAATTTTCGATATATTTTGTTCAATGCAGTCATAAGTATGAAGAGATTCACAATAATTTCAGCGGTGTTGGTATTTGTCTCATGCATTTTATTTTTAAGCATGGACGGATATGCTCAAAGCCCTGAATTTGCTTTGCGTGAATTTGCTTCAGGACAAATCAAAAAGGGAGTTCGATCTATTGGTATGGGAGGTGATGGAGCAACCTGGGGTAATTATTCTTTGGTGTGGAGAGATTCAAGCACAGCGCTGTTGGATATTGGTACTACGCAATACACGAATAATAATAAATTGGGTTTCACGGCTGTTGGGGTAACGCTGCCTCCTTTAAAACATGGAATCACTTTTTATGCGATTGCTCTTTCCCAGTATGCAAAGAATATTTCTACGTCTCTGAAGTTGCCCGGACAGGGAAATTCTGCTAACCCGATGCAGGGGGATGGCTCAAACCAGGCCCTGTTTGTTAAAATGGCGATGCCGCTGGGAAAAGGATTTTCATGTGGTTTATTGCTTTCCTACGAAAGAACAATTTTTCATGCGGTTTCATCTATGAATCCACAGGTGTACGCACGGTATCATACAGAATGGTTGCCATCAGGTGGTTTTGGTTTTTCCTGGCAACCAAATAGACGTATCCTTGTCGGAATGAGGGCTTTATTTAATAATGACAATGAAACAATTGTTGACAATGTCTCTGTTTCACATGGATTGAATAACACGCAGGAATATAGACTGGGGATTTCTATAGGAGTATGGAAAGGAGCCCTATTTGATTTGGGAGGTAATATAAGGCATCGCTATAATCAGATTTATAATACTTCAAGCACGGCTACTGAGCCAAATATTGGCTTCGAACAAAACTTGTGGCAACGTCATTTTGCTTTTAGATTTGGACTGGATGAAACCTCGGAAACAGGTGGAATGACTTTGAGGTTTAACCCCGGTGTCTTTGATATCGCTTATGTCCACGATATGGCAATTGCGAGAGTTGGTGGCATATTCGGTCCAACCAGCAATTCAATTATTGCAACTCTTTTATTTGATTTCGGAAATTACCTGAATAAAAAAGGATGAGTTTATTAGCCACTTCTAATTTTTGAATAGTACGGGTTAATGGAGTTGGTTTGAATTTTAAAGTCAGCTAATTTTCAATTTTCTTAAAGGGTATATTATTATAAAAAGCAATCTGGAGCTGGGTCTTGTTACGATTTTCAAAGATCTGGGTCATCACACCAAGTTCTGCTCTTAAATATTTATTAATTACATATCCAAATGCACCATACACCCGGTCCTGATCGAATACAGGTTTTTCTGCATTGAGGAATATCTCATTATATGCCGAGAAATAAAGGGTGTTCTTAGTCATCGTTTTGCTGGTTATGGGAATGTTCAGGGACAGGAAGTACCTGAAGCGGAGATCCAGATCATTTGGAAAAAACCTTTCTTCGATCCGGTAACGATGGGTAATGAAGAAACGTCCAAAGTTCTGGCGGGTAATAAACTGCTGGAATATGCGGAATTCGTTGGCGGAAGTCTTCTTCGAAGAACCAGGAGGATATCTTTCAGAATAAATATAGGCGATGCCCAAAAGTACATTGTTGTTATTTTCGGTCAGGTCATGACCGATACCAGTCCGTAAAACCAGTTGCTCCAGGTCTCCGATAAAATTATAGTTCCGGTATTGCACTTCGTTGTGCCAGTTCCAGTTTTTATTGAAATACTGATTGCCGAAATACATAAACCAGTTTCCAAAGTTAGATTGCTGACCGAGAGAATGGAAATGGAAAAGGCACGAACAAATTAGCAGGACAAAGATTCTGTATTTGGTTGCTCTCATCTGGCAATGTTTATTAAAATTTCAGTCTCTGCAAATACAGATTTAGCTGTGCGTTTTTTTGAGCTGAAAGATTCGGATTAAAAAGCCGTGATCTAATATATTTATCTTTTTAAGAGGTTAGGAGTAGTAGGCTTTAATCCATTCACCCAATGCCTTTACGAACGGTTTAGGCGCATTCATTTGCCATTCGCCTCTGTAGATTGACAATGTTGCCCTGGGTTCTCCGGGGATGCGTACAGTGAATGCAGAAGGAATTCCAAAAGCCACAGGTTCGCCGGCTTCGGTTATAGTACCCGCATATTCTTTATCCTCTACCAGAATTTTGAAAGGAATTTCTTTGTGATTTTTGTCAATTGGTTTTTGGTAATGACCAGCCATAATGAATATTTAAGTTGATTTTGATAAAGTTACTTAATCCCTCATTGGTGTTTGGTCATACGTTTTATCTCCTCTTCCAGTCTGTCAAGATTCTCTTCATTTTTCTCAGGTGCGAATCCTTTCAATTTGTTACACTCTTCTGCATTGCTGAATAACATTTTAAATGTTAACCGGGTAATGTTTTTCGATATCTCATCAAAGCTTGCAGCGATCTGAAATAAAGGCTTTGAATAACGGGTCCATGCCCGGAAAACCGTCTCCCGGTCAGCGTGTACATCCCTGGTATTTACTATTTCACAATCCGGCGTGGTATTATATAATTCCTCTGTCATACGGGAGATTTACTTTATCTCTTCAAACTGCCCGGTCTGCCGGTTTTTCCGTACGTTGTCCCAATTGAAATACCGGCCATTCATGGAGATATAGACACCGGGTGGAAGCGACTGTACAAAGGCCAGTGCACAACCGAGATTAAAGAATCCGTCGGAACTGCCGAATTTATAGGGAATCATAGCACCCGTGAGTACGATGGTTTTGTCAGGCACTTTTTCCGCCAGGATGCTTGCCGTAACGGCCATGGTATCCGTGCCATGGGTAATAATGATTTTTTTTTCCGTAGCCGCATTGCATTGTTGAGCAATCAGGAGGCGTTCACCGGAACCCATGTCCAGAGAATCTATCATCATCAGGGTTTGCACAACAACCTTTGGGGTAACCCGGCTCCGGCTGATCATCTCGGGAAGATGGGTTTCCTTGAAAAAAAGCTGACCTGTAATTTCGTTATACTCTTTATCAAAAGTGCCTCCGGTAACGAAAATTCGAATAGACATACGATAGGTTTGGGGCAACAAATCTATCTTAAATTTTCATCAAACACCTGTGATTCAATTAGTCAAAAATAAATGCACGGAATACTAAATTAATTAGTAATCTTGTATATTACTGATTAGCATGCATATGACAGAACAAATCATACTGGTATTTGCAGGAATTCTGATAGGTGCCCTTATTGGCTGGTTTATCGCCAGATCAAAGTCTGTGGAAAAACTCAATGCAGAAACCAATAACCGGATTCGCCTGGAGGCAGATCTGAAAAACGCACAGTCCCGAAATTCAGAACTACAGGCAGAATGTCGCGAGATGACTAATCTCCGGGAACAGTTTGCAACAATAACCGCAAGGCACGACAAAATCAGGCTGGATGTAATCGAACTGACCAATGAAAAGAACCGGCTGAAATTCCAGCTGGAAGATTACCGCCAGAATGAAATGAAACTGGCCAGTCTTAATGCTGCATTACAGGCGAAATATGAAGAGGCGGTAAAAGCGGTGGAGGAACAAAAACAGTTTGTGGAAGATAGTCAGAAGACGCTGAAAGATTCCTTTGATGCACTTTCCGCTGCTGCCCTGGACAAAAACAATTCGTCTTTCCTGGATCTGGCCAAAACAGCGTTGGATAACCATGTAACGGAAGCAAAGGGTGACCTGGAAAAACGTCAGCAGGCTATTGATAACCTGGTGAAACCCCTGGGAGAATCCCTGACGAAGATGGATGAGAAAATCAATTCGCTGGAAAACAAACGGGAGGGCGCCTATGGGCATATCAGTTCGATGCTTGACCAGATGAAGCAGACGACTTCAGCACTGGATAAAGAAACCAGGAACCTGGTAACGGCACTCAAAACAAGCCATACCCGGGGGCGTTATGGTGAAATTGCGTTGCGGAGACTGGTGGAATTTGCGGGCATGACAGATCAGTGTGATTTTGTGGAACAGGAAAGCACAGAAACGGAAACGGGACGTCTTCGTCCGGATATGATTATAAAACTGCCGGCAAACCGGCAGGTGGTGGTGGACAGCAAAGTGCCGCTCAGTGCCTATCTGAGAATTTTTGAAACCGAAGATCATGAGCAACAGAAACTCCTCATGGCCCAGCATGTTGCTGCGATTAAAGTTCATTTGAAGCAACTGAGCGGAAAAGCATACTGGGATCAGTTTAAAGAAGCGCCGGACTTTGTAGTATTGTTCATGCAGATCGAATCCTCTTTTGGTGCGGCCCTGCAGGCCTGGCCCGAACTGATCGAAGAAGCCCTGGATAACCGGATTATCGTAGCGACACCGACAACCCTGATCACGATTTTGAAGAGTATCGGATACAGCTGGAACCAGATCAAGACGATGGAAAATATAGAAGAGATCCGGGACGCGGCGGTTGAACTTTATGAACGCAGCAATACCCTGATGGCCCATATGGTGAGCATCGGCAATGGTTTGCACACTACACTAACTCACTACAATAAAGCTGTAGGAAGCCTGGAGTCCAATTTCCTTCCCCAGGGTCGCAGAATTCAAAACCTCAGCCAGGCCTATATCAAAAACCAGGTAAAAGAAATTGAACCGGTTGAACTGGTCGTTCGTGAAATCACCGCATTGCCACCTGTGCGGGAACTTTAGCAAGTTTCGGGTTTTCATTTTTATTTGGACAAAGGATATTTGTATCCATAATAAAGCAAAAATGAATTTGTTACCATTTGACGGCGAGGTATTTTACTATGGGAAGGTCATGACGCCTGAAACGGCCAATAGTTATTTTGAGACGCTAATGAATACTATTGACTGGAAAAATGATGAGGCGGTAATTTTCGGGAAACATATTATTACGAAACGCAAAGTGGCCTGGTATGGTGACCGGGAATTTGAATACGATTATTCCAATATCAAAAAACGCGCGCAACGCTGGACCAGGGAATTAAAAGATCTAAAATCACATTGTGAAATATTCTCCGGAGAAACTTTTAATTCCTGTCTTCTGAATTTATATCATACCGGTGAGGAAGGCATGGCCTGGCATAGTGATGATGAAAAGGATCTGAAAAAAGACGGGGCCATTGCCTCAGTTACCCTGGGTGCCGAGCGAAGGTTTTCTTTCAAACACCGGAAAACCCGCGAGCGAATCTCCCTGAATCTTGCACATGGAAGTCTACTGGTGATGAAGGGCGAAACCCAGTCCCACTGGATGCATCGCCTTCCGCCGACAAAAAAAATTCATGGTCCGCGGATTAATCTGACATTCCGGACGATCCTCTAAGGCAGACTCACTTTAATGATTTCACCTTCCTGGGTCGTGAGACTTACCTGTCTTCCGCCAACAAAGGTTTTTCCATCCGGACTAAAAGAAACCAGTCCGCACCATACAGCATGTCCGGCATATTGGGAATTGGAAGGTTCGTTAAAATAGGTAAGCCGGTGTTTATTGGACCCATCGGTATTCATCATCCACCAGTCTGTTCCGGAACTGGCCTGTGCATTCGTCATCCACACGATATTATTTCCGTCAGGCGTAAACCAGGCATGCTCATTATAATCGGAGGTGGTCAGCTGGGCGATGTTATTTCCCGAGGTATCTATGGTGTAAATATTTTCATCAAAAAAAGAAGGCTTGTTCATATTGCTGCAGAAAATAATCCTGCTGTCGTCATTTGAAAAGCCATAAGCTTCGTAAAAGAAATTACTTACCGGTTCAATGGTTTTGATATTGGTTATATAGGGAATACTGTCGGAAGGGTTAAAAGCAAAATCGGCTGTTTTAATTGTCCAGTAACCGGCAGTCTGTGTGGGCACCCAGATATTCGCAGCGGCTTTCCTGTCGGTCCAGAGAATTTTTTTACCATTATGCGAAAATCGGGGAATGATTACACCATGGTTATTATCATTTACGATGTCAACGAGTTTAAAGGTTTTGGTAGCGGCACGGTTCATGATCCAGATATCGGTATAGGATCCAAGCCCGGGCAGGGCGTCAAAGGAAGATCCGTCATGAACCGGTTTTTCAACTGTCATCAGCAGCCAGTTGCCGGAGGGATGCCATCCTGGAACGGCAATATGCCTATCGGTTAACGGGGACAAAAGACAGGTTATGCAACTGTCGTTTGAACCATCCGGACTGGCAGTATGGATATCATAATATCCATCGTCGCCTTTGGCGGAATAGGCAATACGGTTGCTGCCGGATTGATCCCAGTCCACATCCAGTCCATGCGCCCGGTAGGTAGAAACCGTAGTCATTGCTGGCCCATTCACCCCTTGTTTTTTGCAGGAGAACAGGCATGCAGCCAGCATAAATGCGGCGGATATTTTATGAAATTTCATTACGGGCATTACACTACTTGCAACGAAATCAGGGATAGAACTATTGCCCCAAAAAGAGATTTTAAGACCGCTTTAACAGGCATGGGTAAGCGATGGAGTGAGCGGTAAATCAGGCCGGAATATAAATCGCGCTCATGATCTCCGAAGGCATATACGCCTTATTTGTATTCGGTTGTGGATTATCGTTATTTGATTTTATATAGTCCAGTTTCATACCAGTCACGAGGAGAGAGCCCTTTGGTGTCGGAAGATTCACAGACAGGGTTTGTGCAGAAACGGGCTCTTCGTCTAAATCATACCCGATCTCCTGATAAGTTGCCCCCAGTAGCTTCCCGGATTCTACATCCACCGATGCCATCGAAACTTTACATATAACAGAAATGCTGCCGGCGGGCGCTTCGAAGGTTTTTTTGGGGGTAAAAGCTGGGATCTTTACCTGCATGCGTCCCGCTGAAGGTTGGCTTATCTGCAGGCCAACTTTCCATC
This sequence comes from uncultured Bacteroidota bacterium, assembly GCA_963766585.1. Taxonomy (GTDB): domain Bacteria; phylum Bacteroidota; class Bacteroidia; order Chitinophagales; family Chitinophagaceae; genus Puia. The sequence continues at coordinate 516,184 of CAVYAV010000003.1, read as the reverse complement.
TTGTTCGAAGGGAGCTTCCTTTTTCCGTAAACGGAAAACTATACAAGTCGGGGGACAATAATCCGGAAACGGATTTTGCCGTTCCCATCCGGTTCAGCCATTGATAGATTACGGATACCAGGCGGGTTTGCATTTTCTGATCCCTATTGTCGGAAATGACCAGGCTTAGCCCGCGTCGGATCGAAGCTCCGATCGTAGATGCCCTGCCAAATTCTGTTGACTTCGTTTTAGTAGCCTTGGACTGCCTGACTTTCTCCGGCATGGCACGGACATATTTTTTCCCGTACATACTGTAAAAAATCAGGTTGCCAATTTTCCCGGTCGGTCCGGGATCCATCATTCTTGCCATATGGGATTATTTAAGTTATAAGATCATCCCCGGTCCGGATGCCTGAATGCTGTCCTCAGGTTTCTTACGGGATGAATTTAGGACAAAATTAATAAGAAAACTAATCAAGTGCGGGGTAAGTGCGGGAAATTCCGCACTTACCCCGCACTTACTTATTCTCCTTATCAGATCCTTTCCCTTGACAACCCCCGACAGACCAGTCCGGGAATACAAAGCAGAAAGCCGATGCCGCGACGCTGATTCTACTGGATTCTTCCCATAAAACATTTATCGTTCATACTCCCGCAGCCCGATTCTCTTTAGAGCATGTAGCCATCAGTAGTGAATCCATATCCGGTGATAAATCAAGACTCACCCCGGAATATGACAAGTACCTGAATCCCGGAGAAGAAACCAGAAACTCTTTTGCCAGGAAGGATCGTGAGATGGTATTAAATCAGGTGCATTTATATGCTGATAGTTCCTTTGATGATACTAACCACATTGTTCTGCCCATCGCTCAAATTAAGCGCATGGACGTTTACGGACTGGATAAGGCTACGATCAAAAAAGATCGCGCCCGGAGCGTCATCGGTATAGGCGTTGCCTTGGCGCTTGTTATCCTGGCTTCTATGGTTGCAACCGAGGCCGGTTATAAATAAGGATATCTAATTCATCCGCACAATCGATTTGATTTTTCTGAAAAAGAGAATGCATTTCCGAATCATTACCAGGTGTGAAAAAAGGACAAGAGGAACCAGAATCGCTGGCAACCAGGTATAGGGGAAATGCTGGATTGCAAAATTCGGCTGTTCAAAAGCCAGACGCTGGAAAGGAGAGGGGGCCGATAGAATGGCGCGTCTGACGATGAACAAGAGCAATCCAAGACATATCAGGTTCCAACCCAGCAGAAATGGAGCAGAGATTTTTTTACGGATGAATCCGAAATAATAAATGAACGGAGCGGTTAACCCGGAAATAATATCATAGTTACCTCCTGCAAAAGTCATCAGCTGTGGAACCTCCCTGTTCAGGAACAATCCATACAAGATCATTTCTACCGGAATACGAACAATATGAATTAATGTGAGCAGATCTGCACGTATCTGGTCGATAAATCTTCTTCCTTTGGAACTAACGAATAATGCGATGATCGCCGCTATCGGCTGCAGCAACAGGAAGATAATCCTGGGAGGTGTTGTTTGGGTATTCTGATAAAAACCTCTAAGAGAAACAAGTCCCTGTAGCAGTGCCCAACCGAATAAAATTATCAGGATCGGTTTTGACCGGTCAGCAGCCATGTAAAAAATATAGATGGCCAGTATTGTAGTGAGTATGAACCCGGCGGGAATGAATATCGTGAGTGATTGCATATAGATTTCTTTTGTTTCTGTACACAAAGCAAATCCATAAAATCCGCGGAACTCTTGGCAAATGGCAAGAAATCATTTTTTGGAATATTCTTTCCGGATCCGGCTCAGGGAAGTATCTGTAATGCCCAGGTAGGTTGCAATATGTTTTAAGGGGGCATGCTGAAATATTTCCGGATTGGATTTCAGAAGATTTGCATAACGTTCTTCTGCCGTTTCTGTGATCATTGACAACGTGCGGTTTTTCAAAGCACTGAAGCCGCGAACCAGGATATGTCTTCCGAAGTCACGGAATTCGTGAAACTCGTGAAAGAGATTGTTCAGTTCTGCATAAGTAATAAACCAACCCGTACCGTCCGTCAGGGCCTGGACATTTTCACGGGATGGACTACGATTGAAAAAAGAAAATACTTCGAATACGATTTGATGAGGAGCACAAAAATTCGTGGTGATATCATTTCCATCCGTATCGTGGGCAAAGGTTCGGATAAACCCTTTTTCAAGGAATAAATATTCATCAGAGATTTTACCTTCCTGAAGCAGGAGTTCGTTTTTTACAAAATTCCGACGCCCGAAATATCCTGAAAATTCTTCGGCTTTTTGGAGACTTACCAGGTTGGTATCCCGGAAAAACCGGATAAGATTTTCTAATGAAGATTCATTCAATGAATTATTTTCTGACACATCCTTTATTTAAAATAGGAAAGCGGAATATCCTTCCACATGTCATGGGAAAGTTTGCCGGTTAACAACGCATATACCAGGTAGATGGGCCAGAAAATCCAGTGGAGGATGAGGAAAAAAATCGAATGATTATAATACCAGCTGATCATCATGGCATAAATACCCAGGAGGAAGTAAATAAAACCTGAATTTCTCATGTTTGTATTATTTAGGTAGATAAAGTTAAAGGAATCCGGGTAAGGAATTGACGGATGGTTTCATTCACGATTTCCGGCTCCTCCATATTACTCATATGACCGGCACCTGATATTTCAATTTTGACAGAATGTTTAATCTGTCCATGAACGAAATCTGCAAGGGATTTAAAATCGGGAATATCAAACTGACCGATAAGTATAATGACAGGCATTGCTAATGTATGTAACTGCTCAATAGCTGGCGGAGTAATCGTTATGGCGGGATTTTTATTTGTCCAGAGCCATCCGGAATAGGACATCACCATTTCCTCCAGTTTTTGAAACACCAATGCATTTTTTCCTGCTGATTCAAACAGAGGATGATTCAGCCACATCCTGTTTGCAACCGCGATCCCGCTTTCCTTACCCGCATTATAAATATAGCCCAGGTCGAAATTATTAAATTTAAATCCGTCGATGGCTCCGTCAACAAGAATCACGGCCCTGCTGCGATGAGGATAGCTAAGCGCAAAATTGGTTGCAACTCTTGTACCCATGGAAAGTCCGACCAATATTACTGGTTGCCTGATTTGTAAAAATTCCAATAAGGAACAAAGATCTTCATGGTTTGAGTAGGATTTTTCAGTAGGGAGGGAGGACTTTCCAAAGCCCCGCAAATCGAATGAAATACAAGTATACCATTCAGAAAAATAATTTACCTGTCCGTCCCACATTCGAAGGTCAAGGCAGAATCCATGTATAAAAACCATCACTGGTCCCGTTCCGGTTTTGGTGTAAAAAATCCGGCCCTCCGGAACGGGGCAATAATTTATTTCAGCAGATGCAGATTCCAAAACAGGGGTTTAATTCAGTTTGCCAGTATTTTGATTGGTTTTTTAACCAACACTTTCTTCCGAAGCCATTCCCGTACCGGTTCATCATAGAATTTGAGACAGGCGTAAGCAATAGCGATACTTGAAATCACCAGCAGGAGTCCAACCAGTAAACCCTTTGCACCCAGTGGTATTTTATTGTCTGCTACCCAGGTTGTGTATGCATAAATTAGCGGGTAATGGGTGATATAGAGCGGGTAGGATATATCGCCCAGAAATTTACATATCCTGGCTGACTTCACGCTGTGCAGCATGCCGCCGGCACCCATGGATACAATTATCGGAAATACAAGGATCACACAAACCGCGTCGTAGATTCCGTTCTTCCATACCTGGTGCTCATCACCAATACGAGGTATGCAGAGGGAAAGGATGATCAGGAAACTGCACCACCAGAATGCGTTTTTTATATGGATGAGTTTACCGAGCCGCGAAAGCAAAACGCCGGCGAAAAAAGGGTAGAGAACCCGGGTAAAACCAATAAACAGCTGATCCCCGTTTAGCGACCAGCCGCCAATCAGATCTCCCTGTGAACCAAAAACCAGATAAGCAATCAACATACAACCTGCCAGGGATACAAATGCGGACAAGAGCAGTTTCGAAAACCGCCGAACCAGAACAGCGTATAGTATATTGGCGATATATTCAAAAAACAGGGACCATGCCGGCCCGTTCAGCGGATGCATTTCCTGCCAGCCGCGTATATCCATTGAAATGGGAACGGGAATCAGGGTACAGCCAATCAGCATGATCAGCAGCATTTTCCAAACGGGGTTTCAGCAATTTGCGGAAATGGCGAACCTGCCTGAAAATAAAACAGTGCGGCACCGATCAGGGAACCCATAACCACCATGGGTTGCAGGCGCACCAGCCGGCGCTTGTAGAAATCCCATTGGGTGAGTTTGCCCCAGCGGTCGTCATAGGCGTAGGCCACAACGAAACCGGATAACAAAAAGAAGAAATCCACCGCCAGGTAACCGTGATTGATAATCTGTTCAAATTTGTTACCCCCGGTAAATGTTTCGAACACATGGAAAATAATAACTAAGACGGAAGCCACTCCCCGCAGTCCGTCAAGGATCTGATAGTGACTCTTGGAATCAGGAAAATCTGCAGAACTTTTCATAAGCGTCAATAGCCATAAAAATACAGAATGGTTCCGTAGTTCCTAAAATATTAATTTTAGATAATCAACAACGTATGCAGATATTGGGAAACCGTGTCGCAAATTCCAAGCAATGAAATCTGTTGTGATTGTCAATTGTGAGCCAGCTGGCGATACATCAGCAATTTTCCGTTCCCATTCCTTTTCATCAGGTTGGACACATTTCCTTCAAAAAACCCCTTATTGACACCATTGGCAAAGCCAACTTTAAAATGGCCACTTAGAAAAACAAAATCGCCGGAGTCGAATATTTCAAAAAATGTGTCCCTGACACTGGTAATGTTGTTGTGGGTATAAGTTCTGAGCATATATGGTTTCAGCATTGCCATTCCTATTTGCATGGAATCAAAATGCGGCATGTATATTCCGTCTTCAGTGAACTCTTTTGCTCTTGCCTCTCCGTCTCCGGTCAATACTGCTTTAACAACGCCACTATCGAATTCTTTGATTTCGGGAAGCAATTTTTGGCTGAGAATGTTCTCATCGGGTTTCCTGGTTTCTTTTACTTCAACAGATGCGTACGGCATATCTTCCGGCTTAATGTATTTGTCGGAGCCGAATGCTTCTGAAATAATTTTCAGTCTTCCTGATCCATCTCTTTTCCACATGGTCATATACTTTCCTTTGTAATATTTTCCGGCACCAGCTTTTGTCGAATAGCCCAGGTGAAAATTCCCAATCTCGAGAACATAGCCCGCTATGTTTTCAACCGCATAGATCTTTTTTTTATAGAATTCGATGTGTTGCGACATGAACCAGTCTGCGTAGAATTTTTGCAGATCAATGGTCTCATAAATTGGCGGTTTGTATTCCGGGAGATAAGTGAATTCTTTATTGTAAAATACGACTAAGGAGTCTGCGTTTGCTTTGAGATAACAATCTGCCATGCTGCTATCGATGGCTTCAAGTTCAACCTGCAATGCTGATCCCGTTGTCTTTTCGCTGGTTTTTTTGACTGGCTGCATGCAACTAATATGTAACCATGCCATCAATATCACAGCTACAGGAATGTTGCAAATAGTTGTTTTGAAAAAGTTCAAAGCCATACTCAAATGACTGACAATATAGGTTTATTTCAGCCGCTGATAAATTTCAACAGATTTTTCATTGTTAGGGTAATCGATCGTTTGTTTGTATTCATCCTGTCCGTTCATTTCAATATTGATTGTAATATCCTTGCCGCGAAGCGCGGAATAGCTTGATGTGATACAGGACTCGATCTCTTTGGTATCTCCGGTCATGGCATATTTCCCATATCCCATGCCTGTATGATGTTTTTTAAGGGAATCCGAAAACGTATTTCCCCAGATATAATAACCACCATAATAGGCTTTGTATTGATTGGTATTATATTTTGTGGTATCGTTTCCTTTGATGTAATAAGTCTTTAATTCCTTCCATACGCCATCAAGCGGCGTTTTGGAGGCGGTTCCTACTGAACTGTAATCTTCTGTAAGAATTATTTTCTGCCCCTGCGATTCCATATCGGGTATCACCTGTTTGTAGCCGTTGTCCCGTTTGTCTATAAATAATTTATAGGTTCTCGGCGTATCGTCCCTGTTAGAATCAGAAGCGCTGTAAATAACATTCTCCGTTACTGTATCCTTTGCGGCGCTGTAAGACCCGATTCCAAAACTGCTTACTGAATCCCGCGAAAAAAAATTCGCGTACATCATGTATTCGCCGGTATATATTTTTAACTGTTGTAACTCCAGGTAGGTGGTGTCCAGGTTCTGACTCTTTAAGGACTGGGACTTCATCAGGTATGCGCCCGGCATAATGAGGGTTTCTTTTTTTTCACTGCCGCAGGCGATTAAAATCAACAGGGTGGAGGCAAAAAGAAGTTTCATTTTAGTAGTTTTTCGATGAAGAATAATAACGGACGGAAAGGGGATAATTTTCGGGGGGATGCTAAAATAATTCTAACGGGGGTAGGCTGCAGAATTCATTTTAACGGGGAACCATATCTAAATAAAGAACATACTAAATATAAGCAAAATTAGATATATAAAGAGCAGAAAAAATAAATAAAAAAACAGGCGGACTCACCCGGTCTACCGGTAATCTGCCAGCTTGTAGGATACCAGTATAGTGTAAATGGATTTTACTTTCTGGCCATTGTTTTGTGCAGGTACGAATTCCGGAGCAAAGAGTTTGGCCACCCGCAGGGCATCTTTATCCATGTCTGCCTCGATATCATTTCCCAGTTTATAATCCGTGGGGTTTCCGTTTTCATCAACATATACGCGAATCTCTACCTTTCCCGGAACCCTTGCCGGATCGGATTCTTCATGGAATTTCAGGTTATTTACCAGAAAATTATTCCATTGGGATTCTGATGCCAGCCAGATCGTTTTTGAGGTGGGTTCCTGTTTGATGTATTGGCCATCGGCAGACATATATGCATAAAATCCTTTTGCAGTATTTTCAAGGACATAACTGGCTGTTGCAGTATTGAAATTATAGGTCCAGGAAAGCGCCCCGTTTATATTGTAAAACTCCCAAATGCCTGTGGGAACGCCTCCATTGTAGAAATGCCTTGCCAGCAGGATATTATTGGCTTTATTCAGTCCGTAATAATTCCAGACACCATCTTTTTTGCCTGACTTGAACGCATTGGTCTGGGCGTTGGCAAACAGGGAAACAAGAACAAGCGCAGTGAAAAGGAATCTGCTTTTCATGGTAAACTTGTTTAAAGGATCAGGTTTATAAAATATTCTTATACTTTTTTAATTTCTTAAGATCCTCCGGGCTTGCCGGGAAAATACTTACCGCTGCTCCGCCGCCCTTTGCAAGATCTATTTTCAGCCGGGTATCCTGATCAACAATAAACTTTTCGATCACATAGGCTTCGGGATTGTCTTTCCAGTCAGCCTTCGGATCATCCCGGTAAATAGTTGCCAGGTATTTATTTCCTTTTTCCAGAAAGGATAAGGACAGATCCGCTTTCCGGCTGTTTTCATCGGTAATGGCGCCAACAAACCAATTGGGTGTTCCTTTTTCTTTTCGGGCGATATAGATATAGTCTCCGGGTTCGGCTGCCAGTATCCGCGTATCGTCCCAATCTATGGCACATCTTGTATAAACTGAAATGCATCCTTATGGGTTTCATAGTTTTCCGGAAGGTCAGCAGCCATTTGCAGCGGACTATAGATAGTTACATAAAGCGCTAGTTGTTTGCATAATGTTGTATGCATTTGACGGTCGTGTACGGTGGCATGATATCCTTTCATTTTAAATATGCCAGGTGTATAATCCATCGGACCGCCCATCAGTCGGGTAAAAGGCAAGATGGTTTCATGTTCCGGCGCACTTCCGTTGCTAAAGGCATTGTATTCATTTCCCCGGCAGCTTCACAGGCCAGCCAGTTGGGATATGTTCGCTGCAGTCCTGTCGGGCGCACTGGTTCATGCGATATCCAGCATGATCTGGTATTCTGCTGCTTTTTGGGCAACGCGCAGTAATGATTCATCATCCATTGGCCGTCGTGATGTTCACCACGTGGAATAATTTTTCCTACATATCCTGTTTTTACGGAATTGTATCCAAACTGTTTCATGAATTTAAAAGCCGTATCCATTTGTCGTTCATAGTTGGTTGCCGATCCTGATGTTTCATTGTGCATGATCATCTGCACTCCTTTTGAATGCGGCATACGGGTAATGCCATTCATATCAAAATCCGGATAAGGTGTAACAAAATTGAATACATTTTCTTTCCAGTTCCCAAACCAGTCTTCCCATCCGATATTCCATCCCTCCACCAACACACCCTGGATATTATTGGCTGCAGCAAAATCGATATAACGTTTTACGTTTGCTGTATTGGCACCGTGATGACCATGGGGAATGAGTTGCCGTTTGCATCTATACTATCGGCGATCATCTGAATAACTCCAGGTGCTTTTGTCCGTCTGCATTTCCCACCATACGCCAGTAAATTTCATGGGCTTTATCCAGGATGTGTTTGTGATGACTGAAGGTTCGTTCAGGTTGAGTATCATTTTGGAAGAAAGGATCTCTGCCGCTTTATCGCTCACGATGATTGTTCTCCATGGGGTTTGAAAAGGCGCATGGAGATAAGCTTTATTGCCATCCGCATCCGGAACCAGGCTGGCTGACAAGGTATAGTCTTTCCCGTTCTACATGCAATTGCATGGCTGAATAATTTACCAAAGCCGCTTCATGGATATTGATGTATAATCCATCACCGGTTTTCATCATCAACGGTGTTTGTACGGCATAAGGATCCGGTGCAACCCGTACGGCGATATCCGTGACTTTTGCCACCGAGCTCCGGTTGTCGATCTCACTGAGCTTTGATGTTGTGTATGGTATTCGTTCGTATCATAATCTCCCGGGATCCAGAATGTCTTATGATTCCCGGTCAGGTTAAACTGGGTTAGCTCATCCGTAACAATAAAGTATTTCAGTTTCGGCTGAAGGGGAAACTCATAACGAAACCCAACGCCATCTTCAAAAACCCTGAAAATAATATTGAGCAGGACTCCGGTATCCCGGCTTGACTTCAGGTGCACCGTCAGTTCCTCATAATGATTACGAATGTCTTTTGTTTCACCCCAGACAGTCTGCCAGGTCTGGTCAAAAGAATTTCTTTCTGTGCCCGTTACTGTAAAGGAATTGTAAAACAGGCTGTCTGTATTCAGGGCAAATCCAAGCCGGGAAGGGGCAATGATGATCTTATTATTATAGGTGACTTCGTAAACCGGGCTCCCGTTTTTATCCAGGAAGAAGTCGAGTTTCACTTTTCCCAGGCTGCAGGTCTGGGTTTGCTGGGCTTGTAGCTGAAAGAAAAAAAAACAAAAACACACAACGGCAGGAATCTTTGACATTTTCATGAGTCAGTAAGGATGGTTTTAAAAATTTAAGATACAGCTTTTATATAATCTGGCGGACTGGATTCTTCAATATTACAAAATGCATTTGCCGTTGGTCACGGATTGATCATAATACAAGGAAATGTTAATACGAAATATTTCTTAGTTGAGTGGTGTTTTTTTAGTTTCAGCGGTACGATTTCGAATGTTTATTAAATCCATATTAAGATTTTTCAGGCACCCCGATTAATTACTCTGCCGCTGATACCATACCGCTTGACTTAGTCTATCAGACAGGTATATATTTAGTGTAGCATTACATTAACCACCACCAAAAATGATTACGTATGAAAACAAAACTAGTAGGACTATTTAGTCTCTTCCTGCTTGCCCTTACTCTCCAGGCTTCAGCCAATAGCCCGGTCACCGTGAATGCAAAACTACTGAAGGCCTTCCATGATGCTTTCCCTCAGGCAAAAACGGTAGACTGGAACGAAAGCGAGGACTTTTATTTTGTCCATTTTCAGGAAAATCCATCAGTTGTTACAGAAATTGAATATGACCACGATGGTAATTTTATCGAGTCAGAAAGGTATTATACCGATCTCAATCTGCTTCCCGTACACCTGAAATGGGATATCAATAAAAAATACCCGGATAAAAAAGTATTTGGCATTACGGAAGTCAACTCCGATGCAGAAACCAGTTACTATGTGAAGCTGGAAGATAATAAGGAATGGTTAACCGTTAAGGGATCTGCCTACGGTATTGATCATGTGGTAGAGAAATTTCAAAAACAGCCGTAAAGTTCTCATGTGATGGTCCGTGTCCGAAGACTAAATAGCCGAAAGGCTATTTTTTTTGGACATATGCCGGATCTGATCGCCGTTGTCGGACAAATAATGGAAAGAATGAAAATGAATATCTTTCCGGATAAAACCCTTATTCATGGTTCGAATCGGCTTAATCCGGGAAACAAAAATACCCGTTGACAACCGGGTGGCATTGGTTCCCTCGCAATGTAAATGGCTGCAAAAAAATTTCCCTTCTTTAAAAATATTTGCGCAGCCTTCCGCGGACCGGTGTTATTCCAATAAGGAATACGAAATGGCGGGGGTGGAAATGCTGGAAGACCTTAGCGGCATGCGACTATCTGTTTCGGCATTAAAGAAGTGGATCCAGTACAACTTATACCTGGTAAGAAATATCTTTTCTTTTCCCATACCCGGAAGATGCAATCTTATAACCGGGATCTGTTTCGCGCCATCCTGCAAAAAAAAATAACGCTGATCGACTATGAATGTATGGAACATGAGGATGGCCAGCGCATACTTGGATTTGGTTTTTTTGCCGGAATTGTAGGAGCCCATAACGGAATGATGATTTATGGAAAGCGTTCAGGCAAATATGAATTGCCCAGGGTTTATAAACAACCAAGCTTCAAACAACTCATACATGGATATTTCGGTATCCGGCTTCCCAATATCAAGGTCGTGATTACAGGCTCCGGCAGGGTAGCACACGGACTGCTGGAAGTGATGAATCTTTTGGGTATAATCGAAATCGAACCGGAGGAATACCTGTCCCGCAATTTTGCCTATCCCGTTTTCACACAACTCAAAGGAGCTATGTTGTATCAGCATAAAAAAAATGGGGGTTATAACCGGGAAGAATTTCATGAACAACCCGGAGAACTACCGCTGCCTCTTTGGACCATTCACAGAGAATTCTGATATACTGCTGAATGGTATTTACTGGGATCCGAAAATGCCCCGTTTATTTGAATGGGAGGATCTTTTGTCACCCCGATTCCGGATTCAGACGATCGCCGATATCACCGACGATAAAGACGGATCCGTTCCCTGCAACCTGGGAGATGGAACCATGCAGGATCCGGTATATGGTGTTGACAAAAGAACAAGACAGCGCACCAGGGCCTACCAGGAAGGTTGCATCGATATGATGGCTGTTGGTAATTTGCCCAATGAACTTCCCCGCGATGCATCCCGTTATTTCGGGGAACAGTTGATTAAATATGTACTCGAGGATCTTTTTAAGGAAGAAGGTTCTTCGGTGATTCTCCGCGCTACCATGGTGCGGGAAGGAGTGATTACGGAGGGGTTTGGGTACTTGCGGGCTTATGCAGCCGATGATCGTTAATCGTTGATCGTAGATCGTTAATCGTAGATCGTTTATCGTTGGCCGTTATTCGCCTTCTGTTAAGCATAAACGATGAACCATCATCCGTTAACGGCCAACGGCCAACGGTCAACTGTCATCCATTCACCATAAACCATCCACCATCAACCATAATAGTCCTGCATCAGCACTTTAAACTCCAAAGAATATTTCCCTTCTTTTTTAATCGTCAGTTCTTCGGAGATGATTTTCGTGGATAGGTTTTTAGAAAACAGCAGAATACTCCTGAACGGGTCATGGGCAAGGGTTTGTTTTACTATCAGTTCTTCCTGAAGAAAAAAACCATTTTCTCCCGCAAGTCTTTTAAAATATTCATTGCGGTGAAAGGGAAGTAAAATGCTGAAGGCACCATCGGGTTGAAGATTTGTCCGTATCAATCCCATAAGCTTTTCGAAGGTCAGGGACTCATTGTGTTTCGCCATATTTTTTTTCTGCTCAGGAGAACGCAGGTCCGATTCAAAAAACGGCGGATTGGTAATAATGAAATCATAAGCAGACGGAAATATATATTCCCGCACGTCTCCTTCAAACAATTGTATACGTTCGGCCCAGGGACTTAGTTTAATATTTTCTCCAGCCTGCAGGCAGGTTTCCCGATCACACTCAATCGTATCGATTCGGGCATTTGTCTTCTGAGCCAGCATCAGGGAAAGCAGGGCAGTTCCGCTTCCGATATCCAGTATTTTTTGCACCCGGCCTTCCAATAAAGTTTTTACGCCATTACCTGATTGGTTTTTCACTGCTTTATCCATCAGGTTCTTCACTAAGTTTAATCTTAAAGCCGTCCACGCTCCAAGAATGCAGGAATCCGTGCAAACCTTCATCGCGCAGCGGTCCTGGTGAATGATAAACTGTTTAAACCGGAAATAGGAATTGGGCATAATAAATTTTTACCAGCTGGCCCGGGCACTCACGGAGGTGGAAAGGGGAGAAAATGACTGTTCTTTAAATTTATAGTAGCCCGTCATCGCGATCATGGCAGCATTATCTGTACAATATTCCATCCGGGGAATAAACGTTTTCCATCCCGCTGATTTTCCCAATTCTACGAAATCATTTCTCAGTCCTTTATTTGCTGAAACGCCGCCTGCCAGGCAAATCTGTCTGATGCCTGTTTGTTGGGCCGCTTTCTTTACTTTATTCAACAGAATAGAAACGATCCGGCCCTGTATGGATGCGCAGATATCGGGAAGATTTTTCTCAATAAAATCCGGGTCTTTGGCCTTTTCATTCTGAATAAAATATAGTATGGCGGTTTTAAGCCCGCTGAAACTAAAATTGAGTCCGGGAATCTGTGGTTCGGGAAATTTAAATCTGGCGCCATTGCCAGTGGCCGCATATTTATCAATCAACGGACCGCCGGGGTAGGGAAGTCCGAGAATTTTGGCTGATTTATCAAAAGCCTCGCCCGCGGCGTCATCCGTCGTTTCTCCGATCACCTGCATCCGGGAAGGAGATTCACAAACTACAATCTGTGTATGTCCGCCACTAACTGTTAAACACAAAAAAGGAAATTCCGGAACACTGTCCTGGTTTTCAGTCCCGCCAATCAGGTTTGCGATTACATGTGCCTGCATATGGTGAACGGCAATCAGCGGAACGTTCAAAGAAAAAGCAAGGGATTTGGCGAATTGTGCACCCACGAGCAGGGATCCGATCAAACCGGGTGCCTGGGTAAAAGCAATCGCATCCAGTTCAGAAATACCGATACCTGCTTTTATCATGGCCTGGTCAACCACCGGAAATATATTTTCGATATGGGCCCGGCTTGCGAGTTCCGGAACCACGCCTCCATAACGGCTATGGATATCCTGACCTGCGATGATATTGGACATGATCTTGCCATCTCGACATACTGATGCTGCCGTTTCATCGCAGGAAGATTCTATGCCTAGGATCGTGGTCATAAATTACTTGCAAAGATACTGAATGCAAGTGTGAGAGTGTGAGAGTGTGAGAGTGTGAGACTGGCGTTAAGCGTTGGGCGTTCGGCGTTAAGCGTTAAGCGTTAAGCGTATTAAGTGGTAGACCGAATGGCGACAACCGGATCGAGGCGGGAAGCAATGATGGCGGGAATAATTCCGGAGAGAATACCTACAAAGAGACAGATCCCCACGGCGAGCCCGATAATATCAAGTGGCACAGTAACTGCGAAGCTGAACATGGCGGTAAAAATAGCGGCGAGCGCGAACACGGCCAGCATCCCGAATAATCCGCCGATGATGCAGAGAAAAGAAGATTCCAGCAGGAATTCAGAAACGATGGTATTTTTTTTCGCGCCGAGCGCTTTCTTTAATCCGATCTGGGAAGTACGTTCCCGAACAGTAACAAACATGATATTGGCAACGCCAAACATGCCGACAATCAGTGAAAGTGCGGCAATGGACCATCCGCCAATGTTGAGGCTGGTAAAAAATCCTTCTGTGGATTTACTTAAGGAATCAATGTCGTTGAGCGCATAATTATCCTCGGTGTTGGGTGGCAGTTTACGGATCGACCGCATGGCACCGGTAAGTTCTTCTTTCAGCAAGGGAATACTTACATTTTTTTTCCCTTCTACAATCATCACCGGATTGGCATCCTGGTAACGGGTCATCTGGCTCAGGAATTTATAGGGCATGATAATACAATCATCATAAGCCCAGAAATTGATAATGCTTGATCCCTGTTTTTCTATAACGCCAACGACGATGGCAATTTTGCCGTTTTTCAGGTGTACAGATTTTCCTACAGCCTTCTGCGGATTCCCGAATATTTTCTGCGCAATATTAAACCCGATTACAATAAAATTTGTTCCCTGATCAAAATCAGACTGCTGCAGGTACCTTCCTTCACCGATATTAAAATGTTCGATTTTTGCAAAGTCTTCCGTGGTTCCATAATAGTTCACCCCATTCAGGATGTCTTTCCCATATTCAAAAACGGACTGGTCCTTGGCCATATAGGTGGCATTCCCAATTAGTGGAACGCGGTCTTTCAGCTGCTTTATCTCCTCATATTTCGGTTCAGGTCTTTTGTAATATCTCCACCAGGGGAAATTGCCATCATTTACATACTGCCATTTATCAATGTAAACGGTATTGGAGCCCAGTGCTGCAATATCATTTTGAATGGCCGTTTTCATACTGCTGATAGTTGCCAGTACGCTGATAATGCAAAAAATGCCAAAAGTGATACCGAGCAGGGACAAAAACGTTCTCAGTTTATTGGAACGGAATTCCTGCAGCGCCATTTTCAGGCTGGTAATGATGATATTGAAGTAGCGTGACAAATGGTAGATTCAGGTGACAATATCGGCATAAATCGGCAAATATTTTCACCGCCCGTCCTCATTGGGTCCTGTTTTTTTAAATTAAAATAATTTAACACGCCATTGGCGGCTGAAAACTTTGCCCGGGGAAATTTTTTCAATGCCTTCCTTGTATTCCAGCTGCTGGTTGCTGTTGACCGAATCGGCAATGCCACACCAGGGTTCCAGGCAAATAAAATCCGCATCTTTAAAGGACCAAATGCCCAGGAATGGAAATTCGCCCATCTGAAAAAGAATGCCATGTGTCGATTTTCCGGAAACCAATGAGATTTCTGAAGAAGCCACATATTTAAAAACCAGGGCATCCTGGTAAAATAAAGATTTCTTCAGGTTGAGCCGGTTGCTGTCTTCAATAACCGGAACAGGCTGCAGCTGTATAAGTCCGTCTTTCGAAATGGGCCAGCGCTGCAGGTTTTCGGTTTCTTCAAATTGTAAATGATAATCTGAAAAAACGGTATTGGATTCCAGGGGTAAACGAAAAGCCGGATGTCCGCCGACAGAAAAATACATCAGCCCGGTACCGGTATTCGTAACGACATATTCCGTGCTGAGCTCATCTCCGAGAATCTGGTACCGTACCCGGAATTCAAAATCAAAAGGATAATTTTTCCTGGTTTCTTCGTTGCTTTTCAAAAGGAAGCATATTTCGCCGGCACTTTGTTTTTCCGGCTGAAATTCCATATCCCTGGCGAAACCATGACGGGGAAGCTGGTAGGATTTACCCTGATATAAAAAAGTATTGTTCTTCAGGCTCCCGACAATGGGAAATAATACCGGCGAACGTTTGGACCAGAATGCGGGATCTCCGTTCCAAAGGTATTCCAACCCAAAAGTCTTATTTACGATACTTTGAAGTTCCGCCCCCCGGGGTGAAACTTCCACTTTTAATACTTCATTTTCCAGGATGAACATGGATGAAAAAGAAATTTTGAAGTTCTTTCCACAAAGTTAATATCTGCCGGCTGCCGGTGAAATCTATTATCTTGCGCAAATATGAAAAGAATATTTTACCTGATCTCTCTTGTCAGTTGTTGCATGATTTTTTCCTGCAGTACACCCGAGGCACCCGAGTACCTGGGCTTTCGTGATTTTTCCATTCAGGCAATCAATATGGATTCTTCCCGATTGTTTACACGGCTCTCTTTTTATAATCCGAATTCCTATAACCTGGAATTAAAACGGGGTGATGTGAATGTTTACCTGGATGATAAGCTGGCCAATCACTATGTGATGGATTCAACGATTAATATTCCGAAGAAAGATACCTTTTATGTTCCCCTGAATCTGAAGATCAGTCCGAAATTACTCATCAGCAGCGCACTCAATATGCTGATGAATAACAATAAAATAAAAGTACGCCTCGAGGGCAGTGTTCATGTAAAACGCAACGGATTTACTTTTAAAGTGCCGGTTAACTACGAGGTGATGCAGTCGCTGCAGTAAAGTGTGAGAGTGTGAGAGTGTGAGGGTGTGAGAGTGGAAAAGAACTCCCAGACTCTCACACCCTCACACTCTCACACTCTCACACTTTATCAGGTTTTCAATGTAAGCAAAATGGCTGCAATCCGTTCTTCCGTATCTGACTTTTTCTTGCGTTCCAGGCTGATTACTTCGGGTTTGGCGTTGTTTACAAATTTCTCGTTGGATAGTTTTTTATTCAATGAATCCAGGAATCCCTGGTAGTACAGAAGTTCTTTTTCCAGTTCGTCTTTTCTAAAGGATTCATCCACCTTCTGCGGACTTTCAAATCCAACCTGGTAGGAAAGGAAAGGAATTTTCCGCACCGCTTTATCGTCACCCAGGGGGCCACCCACCAATTCAATTTCTGTACAGTTGAGTTGTTTACGGATGATGGCGTAGATACTTTGACAGTCACCGAATATTTCACGGGGAATGAGCAGGCGGGTAATGGCTTCACTGTTTTTAAGCTGCTGCTGTTGCCGGAATTCGCGGCCAACGGTCAGGAATACACGAAGTTTTTCGCCGGTTTCCAGATTTGTTTTGCTGAACGGGGTTTGAGCTGCCATCTGTTTGATGCAAAGATCATCACCCTCAGCCCTGGAACGCAGGAGATGATAAATTTCTTCCGTGATAAAGGGCATAAAGGGATGCAACCATAACAGGAGTTCGTCTAAAAAATCGATCGTCTGATCATAATAAAGAGGATTGAGCGATTGCTGGAATCCCGGTTTCACCCATTCGAGGTACCAGCTGCAGAAATCGTCCCAGATCAGGGAATAAAGTGTCTTTAATGCCTCGCTGATTTTAAATTCAGCAAATAAGGCATTGATCTCCGTTTTTGCCTGGTTAAAACGATCCCCGAACCAGTCGATGGCAAAAGCAGCGGCATCAGATTCTGAATCTGCCTTTGTATCGGGCGAAAGTTTTTCACCCCACATATTCAGCAGCTTCAGCACATTCCAGAGTTTGTTATTAAAATGACGACCCTGCTCCAGTCCGGCTTCATCAAATAAAAGATCGTTTCCGGCAGGCGCCGAGATCATGATACCAAACCGCACTGCATCAGCGCCATATTTATCAATCAGCATGAGTAAATCGGGCGAGTTACCCAGACTCTTACTCATTTTTCTTCCCTGTTTATCCCGGACCATTCCGGTGAAATACACATCGGGGAAGGGAATTTCGTTTTTGAATTTCAAACCCGCCATGATCATCCGGGCCACCCAGAAAAAAATAATATCCTGTCCGGTCACCAGCACGGCCGCGGGATAATAATAATTGAAATCCCTGTTTTCCGGATCGGTGATGCCTTTGAAAACTTCCATGGGCCATAACCAGGAAGAAAACCAGGTGTCTAGTACATCTTCATCCTGGGTCAGTTCTTCCTGAACCGCCAACAATCCAAACTGATCCTGGTAAGCTTCGAGTGCCAGTGACTCGGATTCAGCTACCACGAAATTACCTTTTGAATCGTACCAGGCCGGAATTCGCTGACCCCACCAGAGCTGACGGGATATACACCAGTCTTTTACATTTTCAAGCCAGTATGTATAGGTGGCCAGAAATTTTTCTCCCGGATGAATCCGGATTTTTCCGGATACAACCGCGTCGAGTGCCGGGGCGGCGAGGGGTTTCATCCTCACAAACCACTGGGTTGAAATTTTCGGTTCTACCACCGCATGACTGCGCTGCGAATAACCGAGCCGGGTAGCATAGGCTTCTTCCTTCAACAGCAGTCCTTCTTCCTTTAATTTTTCTACTACTTTTTTACGGGCTTCGAACCTGTCCATCCCCACAAAAATTTCCGCAGCAGCCGAAAGGGTACCGTCATCATTCAGGGTATCTATTACCGCAAGGGAATGTTTTAATCCGAGATTATAGTCGTTGATATCATGGGCCGGGGTAACTTTCAGGGCACCCGTTCCAAAATTCATATCAATATATTCATCCGTAATCAGGGGCACTTTCCGGTTTACCAACGGAACGATCACCTGTTTACCATGGAGGCCCCTGTATTTGGGATCATCCGGATGAACGCAAACGCCGGTATCTCCCATGATGGTTTCGGGTCGCTGGGTGGCGATGATGATATATTGATCTGAACCTACGATGGGATATTTCACATAATAGAGCGTGCCTTCGATATCCCGGTATTCCACTTCCTCATCACTCAGGGCTGTTTTTGCAACCGGATCCCAGTGGATCATGCGGGCACCGCGATAGATCATTTTTTGATGAAAGAGGTCCACGAAAACTTTAATGACCGCTTTATAGTAGTGGTCATCCATGGTAAAAGCCGTCCGGTCCCAGTCTACACTGCATCCCAGTCTGGCGATCTGGTCATAAATAATATTCCCGTATTTTTCTTTCCAGTCATAGGCATGCTGCAGGAAGGCTTCCCGGGAAAGATGGTTTTTGTCGATTCCTTTTTCTTTTAACATGGCCACTACCCGGGCCTCCGTCGCTATAGAAGCATGGTCGGTCCCGGGTACCCAACAGGCATTGAATCCGTGCATCCGGGCCCGGCGGACCAGGATATCCTGCACCGTTTCATTCAGGGTATGACCCATATGAAGCACACCGGTAACATTGGGTGGGGGGATGACAACGGTAAAGGGAGGGCGCTGATCGGGAGAACTGTTGAAATACCGCCTGCCTGTCCAGTGCGCGTACCATTTGGTTTCAATCCCTGCCGGCTCATAATATTTGGTTATTTCCATCCCGAGATCCCTTTTTTAGGAGGGCAAAGTTAATCAATCGGTCAGAAGCAGGGAATGGAAGGGGGCTAAATAAAAAAAGTTTCCATAAAAAATGGAAACTCTGCTGAGGGAGAATATGAAGCCACCCTCGTATTAGTTAGAGGAATTGAAATCAGATTCAAAGGCATGATCGTTGTTACTAAGCGAACCAGTACAGGTACGAAAGCAACATCACCAGGCTGAGAAAACCAAAGGCAAATAATGCTGTTTTGGCATTTTCTCCAAGGTGAAATGAATGCAACGTTTTTTTCATAAAAATAATTAAAGTGAAACCATGTTTAAAAACATTTGTTTCAAAGGGGGATACGAACTAAATCAACTAGGGTCGGTTTCTCTTACGATTCGGGAGGGTTGCCAGGGTCAAAGCTATACGTTTGGCTAACGTACAGGACAAATATATATTGTTTTTTAGTGAGATGAAAGCGATTTTGAATAAATTTTTACAGGTTTAGCAGAATGGTTAAAACTAAAAACTCCGGCAGGGCCGGAGTTCATTCCGGAAGACCGGAATTCAACTCGTTGATGGCAGTAAATGGTAAATGGTTAATGGAGATGGGTTAGTGAGGTGACGTCCTCCGTTAACCATTATCAATCAACAATTGACCATTAGCGGGGCCTAGGTCAGGGTAAAAACATAGGCAAACAGCATGATGGAGCAAAAGTACAGGACCGCGATCAACGCTGCCATGGTAGCTTTTTCTCCAACCTGTGGAATGTGAAGGTGTTTCATGTTTTGGATTTAATGGTGAAAACTTTTAACGGACCACGCTTTCAATGGGTACGGCTTATTTAAATTTTAAAAAAAGGCTGAATAAAAGATAACTGAAGGGCGATTTTCCTAACTTTATTAGCAAAAGGCTCTCCTGAGCCAAACCACCCATGTATGCGATCGTAGATATCGAAACCACAGGCAGTTATGCCGCTAATAACGGCATCACTGAATTGGCTATTGTGCTGCACGATGGAAAAAAGATTGTGGATCGTTTTGAAAGCCTGATCAATCCACAGGCTCCCATCCCGCAATACATACAGGTACTCACCGGTATTCGTCCGGATATGCTGGAGGATGCCCCGGTTTTTTCTGAAGTGGCTCCCAGGGTATATGAGCTTTTGAAAGATGCCATCTTCGTGGCCCACCATGTGAATTTTGATTATTCCTTTGTCAAATACCAGTTGGAATCTTCGGGTTTTGAGCTGGATACCAAAAAGCTTTGCACGGTGCGTCTCAGCCGGAAAGTCTTTCCCGGCCTACCCAGCTACAGCCTCGGGAAGTTGTGCCGGGAGTTGGATATCACCATTCAGAACCGGCACCGGGCAGGGGGAGATGCCGATGCAACAGCGATTCTGTTTGAAAAGATTCTTCTGCAGGACAGCCAGGGAACCGCCATCCGGCAGATGCTGCATGGCAAGAGCCGGGAACAATACCTACCTCCAAACCTTCCTGCTGAACAGATCGCATCCATACCCTATACTCCGGGGGTTTACTATTTCCATGATCAGAAAGGCAAGGTCATTTATGTGGGAAAAGCAAAAAACCTGCGCAGCCGGGTATGCAATCATTTCTCAAATAATCATACCGGGTTGCGAAAGCAGGAATTCCTCCGGAACATATATTCCGTGTCCTGGAAGGATTGTGGTACGGAACTCATGTCTTTCCTGTTGGAATGTGTGGAAATCCGCCGTCTTTGGCCGGCGTATAATAGTAGTCTGAAAAGGTTTGAACAGCGTTTTGGTCTATACGTTTTCGAAGACCAGTCCGGTTACCTCCGGTTAACCATCGAGAAGAAAAAGCAAAACCTGCCGGCATATTACAGCTTTAACGGAATTCAGGAAGGCTGGCAGATACTCCGTAAACTGGTCAGGCAGTTTGAACTTTGTCCGAAGCTCTGTTTTATTCAAAAAGGAAATGAAGGTTGTTTTGGTATCCGGGAAAATACCTGCCATGGGGCCTGCATCCAGCAGGAATCGCCGACTGATTATAACCGGCGGTTAACTCATGCACTGGAATCCCTTCAGGAAATGCTTCCTTCTTTTATTATCCGCGACCGGGGCCGCGACTCCTCTGAAGAAAGCTGCATTTTAATTGAGAACGGCCGGTTTTACGGTATGGGATACCTGGATAAATCTTTGCAGATCCAGGATTTGGATACATTGAAAGAACAGCTTACCGTGTACCCGGAAAATGATTATATGCGGGGACTGGTATATTCTTATGCCGAGAAATGGCCGGAGAAGAAACAAGTATGGGAGTATGGGAGTGTGAGAGTGTGAGAGTGTGAGAGTGTGAGAGTGAAAACGCGTTAAGCGTTAGACGTTCTGCGTTAAGCGTTCTGCGTTAAGCGTTTTACCAGTGTAATAAATTGTGATCGCGGAATCATACGCGCTCCCATCGATTCGAGGTGGGCAGTATACACCTGGCAGTCGATCAGTTCCACGCCTTCCGATTTCAATAGTTCTACATATTTAATAAACGCGTACTTACTTGCATTACTGAACCTGCTGAACATACTTTCTCCATAAAAAACTTTTCCTAAACGAACTCCGTATAAACCACCTACCAGTTCGCCGTTCAATCTTACTTCCGCACTATGTGCGAAACCGGCAAAATGCAGATCGTTATAAGCATTTCGCATTTCTTCTGTAATCCAGGTTCCATCCTGTCCCCTCCGGGTAATGGACTTACACTGACTGATCACCGCGTTGAAATCGGTATTCACTGAAAATTCGAATGCATTTTTTTTCAACAGCTGTTTCATGCTGGAACTTATTTTCATTTCCTGGGGAAACAAAACAAACCTGGGGTCGGGGCACCACCATAAAATATATTTGTTTTCATACCAGGGGAAAATTCCATTCCTGTATGCATGCAAAAGTCTTTCTCTTGAAAGGTCGCCTCCAATCGCAAGCAGGCCGTCTTCATCGGCCATTTCTACAGGGGGAAACCGCAATTCCTGGTTCAGTGCAATAAGTGCCATAGTGGAATTGAGAATTTGGGAATATGGATTAAAATATTTTACCTCAAAGCCGGGATAAAGATAGGAGAAGGTTGAGAAAGTAAATGGTAAGTTCAGGAATTTGAAAGCACTTCAATGGTCGCGCCAATACCCCGTTCGGTAATAGCATCACACATCGGTTTTAGTTCATCGTAACTGCCCTGTTTCACGGCATATTTCCCCTGAGTGTGTATAATCATCGCACATTGTTCAGCCTGTTCGGTAGAATGATTGCAAACTTCAATGAGCGTTTGTATCACCCATTCAAAACTATTCACTTCATCATTCCAGACTACCAGGCTATAGGGAGCTTCTACTTCCGTCAGCACTTCCATGTCGAAAGCATGCTCTTCATAATTCCCTGGTTTGTTTAACTGCGTGGCCATATGTTAAAATTAAAACAATGATTCATTTATACAAAGATCATTATGGTAAGCTTTATTTAAATGATGTATTAAACAAAAAATTGTTGCCAATATTACACAAAATGAATTTTATAGCGGTAAACTGCTTCATCAGGGGCTGGCGCGGACTTTGAATACATGGATTATTTAATCACCTGAAGAGATGTATCGTCTGTTCGCTTTGAATAGATTGATTATCTGTTCATTAAAATTTAAACTATATGAAAACGGTTTTAATTTCCCTGGCGTTTGCCACAGGCCTTGGCCTTTGCGCATGTAATAGTGGCAATTCGGAGAAACACGAGGATACAGTAGATAGTGCAAAAGAAGTAAATAAAGCAGTAAAACCTGTACAGGCGGATGCATCAAATTTTGCTGTTGAAGCAGCGAACGGCGGCATGATGGAAGTGCTGCTGGGTAAGGTGGCCCAGGAAAACGCTTCCAGTCCACGGGTAAAAGCTTTCGGAGAAATGATGGTTAGGGATCATTCGGAAGCAGGTGATAAATTGAAGAATATTGCTTCTTCACTGAATATTGCTCTGCCGGATTCCGTAAGCGATGATTCCAGGAAAGAAATAGATAAACTGAAAAAGAAAAAAGGAAAGGAATTTGATAAAGCTTATGTAAGTATGATGGTGGATGATCATAAAAAGGATATAGCCGAATTCAGGAAGTGTGCGGACAACTGTTCTGATTCCAGCATCAAATCCTTTGCTTCAAACACTTTACCGGTGCTTGAAAAACACCTGGATTCCATTCAGGCGATTGCGGCGCATTAGCCTAAAGCCCAAGGCCTAAAGCCTAAAGCTCAAAGCCTAACGCCTAACGCTAAACGCTTCATGCGGCGCAGAACTTTTCTCAGGAGCTGATAGATTTCAAATGACCGGAAAGCGAATTTAATTTTTACCGGGCTGATAACATCTCTCCTGAGAAAAGAAGCGTTAGGCTTTGAGCTTTGGGCTTTAAGCATTTACCGGGCGTTTACTACTTTTGCTTTCAAATAACCGGTAAATGGCAACTTTACGAAAACATGTTCACTTAAAAGATAATAACGATACTGGTTTTGGCGGCAATCCCGATAACTATGGGGGAAGGTTTGTAAACAGGGATGGAACTTTTAATGTAAGAAAAGAGGGAATTCCGTTATTCAGAAGGTTCAGTCTGTTCCATACCATGCTAAACCTGCCTTCCTGGAAATTCTTTGGGGCTTTATTCGTTTTCTACCTGGCTGTGAATTTTATTTTCGCCTGCATTTACTTTGTTATCGGGAAGGGTGAATTCCAGGGTATTCTGGCAGATACGCCATGGAAGCTCTTTAACGAACTGTTTTTTTTCAGTACAGAAACCTATACGACAGTCGGTTACGGTCGCGTTAACCCGGTTGGAAATATGGCTAATTCTGTTGCTGCAATAGAATCCATGCTGGGTTTCCTGTCATTTGCCATCGCAACCGGGCTCTTGTACGGGAGATTTTCCAGACCAAAAGCTTTTCTTTTTTTTAGCCGGCATGCGCTGATTAGTCCTTATAAAGATGAAAAAGCTTTTATGTTTCGATTTGCGACATATAAGGATCATCATACCCTTACCAATGTGGACATAAAAGTAAATGTTGCCATGCTCGTTGAAGAGAGAGGTAAAATGACTTATAAATTCTACGACCTGGATCTCGAACGCAGTCATGTAGAATCCCTGCCCATGAACTGGACGGTGGTTCATCCCCTGAACCAGGACAGTCCCCTGTTTGAATATGCAACCGAGGACTTGAAAAAAGCTGACGTCGAAATTTATGTAACTGTCCGCGGATTTGATGATGTCTATTCCAATGTGGTACAGCAGCGGACTTCCTATACCTACGATGAAATTTTATTCGGCCGGAAATTCGTTCAGATGTACCGGGAAAGTGATGATGGCAAAACCACTATTGTTGAACTTCAGCGGTTGCATGAACACCGGGAAGTGAAAATTTGAGAATTCAGGAATTTGAAAACCCGTGAATGAATATCTGCTATTTACCAAAAACCTTTTTCTGATTCAATTCAACTAGATTTTAAATTCGGGCCGGATGAAAAAGTTATGGGGGACTTGTTTTTTATTTTTCATTCTTCATTCCGGCTTACAGGCGCAAAAATATGAAGTGGACCATGACAGTAGTTATTATGTGACTTACCGGTCTATGCTTACAGCCCGCGGGTATCTTTCAAGAAAATATAATGTACTCAGTTTTAATCCCCCGGATCCGGCTATTTCATTCCGGTATCGCGCAACAACTTCCCTGAACCTGGGAATCGGAGCAACCTATCATGCCTTCACTTTAAATATCGGAATCGGTATCAGTAAATTCAATCCAAACAGCGAAAAAGGAGACACAAAATACCTGGACCTGCAGGGGCATTTTTATGCACGCCGGTGGAATATAGATTTGCTGGGAGAATTTTTTAAGGGCTATTACCTGACTCCGCAGGGCCTGGCGGCTCCGCCGGGCAAACCATATTATCTCCGGCCGGATATCGGCCTTAGCCTGATTGGATTTGCGTTTTACCGCACACTGAATGACAGAAAATTCTCCTATCAGGCCGGCCTTCTTCAAAACGAATGGCAGAAAAAATCTGCCGGGTCTCTGTTATATGGCGGGGAGATTTACTATGGAGCGATTCATGGAGACAGCGCTTTAACACCAAGCCAGGTAGATCCGGTCATCAGTTTGGAGGGAATCAACAAATTTCATTTTTTCAGTTTCGGGCCCGGCGTCGGTTATGCGTACACGTTTGTTTATAAGGAACATTTTTTTATCCTGGGCTCTGCCACGATTAATCTGCCAGTCCGATATTCAACTGAAATCTCCACGGGCCATGATTTTAGTGCCAGTCATTTTGAATTCAGGCCCAATTATATTATTCATGCCGGTGGCGGATACAATGGAAGTAAATGGAGCCTGAGTTTGCTGTGGGTAGATACCCAGCTATTTATGAAAGGCGCGCAAACGGACTATACCTATTCCGCGATTGTTGGTAACTACCGGTTGATTTATGCGCGAAGATTTGCACTCGATCCGAAAGTAAAAAAGATTCTGAAGCCGATTCCTGAAATACTGGGAAACTGAGGAGAGTGTGAGAGTGTGAGAGTGTGAGAATGTGAGAGTGTGAGAGTGTGAGAGTATTAGGGCTCTTTTCCTCACTCACACTCTCACATTCTCACACTCTCACACTTTCTTCATCGTAACTGCTCACGGGTTCGCAGGTACAAACCAGGTTGCGGTCGCCGTAGGTATTGTTCACGCGGCCAATAGAAGGCCAGAATTTATTTAACCGGGTATAAGATAAAGGAAACGCAGCCTTCTCACGGCCATAGGCATGTGCCCATTCATCTGCTGTAATCGTAAATTGGGTATGAGGGGCATTTTTTAATGGATTATCCACCTTATCCATTTTGCCCTTCGCGATCTCCTGTATCTCCCCGTAGATGGAGACCATGGCGTCGCAGAAGCGGTCCAGTTCAGATTTGTCTTCACTTTCTGTGGGTTCTATCATAATGGTACCGGGTACAGGAAAACTCAAGGTAGGTGCATGAAATCCATAGTCCATCAGCCTTTTTGCGACATCTTCAGCTTCAATTCCGGCCTGCGCCTTGAACGGCCTCAGGTCAACAATAAATTCATGAGCACAGGTATTGTTCGGTCCGGTATATAAAATGGGATAACAAGATTCCAGCCGTGCCTTCATGTAGTTGGCATTGAGAATGGCATAAGCCGTTGCCTGCCGGATACCGTTGGATCCCAGCATTTTTATATAGGCATAACTGATAAGCAGGATACTGGCAGAACCAAAGCGGGCTGAACTTACTGCCCCCGTTGAAGAAGTTTTCGGATCGGTCCAGTGACCAGGCAGATGGTCTTTCAGTAAATCATTTACACAGATCGGTCCCATACCCGGTCCACCGCCCCCGTGAGGAATGGCAAATGTTTTATGCAGATTTAAATGACAAACATCAGCACCTATGAATCCCGGACTGGTGAGACCCACCTGGGCGTTCATATTTGCACCATCCATGTATACAAGTCCGCCATGATCATGCACGATCTGGCAAATCTCTTTGATCCCTTCTTCAAAAACGCCATGGGTTGAGGGATAGGTAACCATCAGACCGGCGAGTTCATTTTTATATAAACCGGCTTTTTCTTTCAGGTCATGAATATCAATATGTCCGTCTTCATCACTTTTTACAACAACCACTTTCATTCCTGCCATCACCGCGCTGGCGGGATTTGTTCCATGGGCGGAAATCGGGATCAGCATTACCTGGCGGTGCTGCTGACCTTTAGAAGCATGATAGGAACGAATCGCAAGCAGTCCCGCATACTCTCCCTGTGCTCCGCTGTTGGGCTGGAGGGAGGTGGCAGCAAAACCGGTGATGGCGCTGAGCCAGTTTTCCAGTTCAGTAATCATCTGGTGATATCCTTTCCACTGGGAAGGAGGTGCAAAAGGATGAATTTTACTAAATTCCGGCCAGCTCACAGGTATCAGTTCGCTCGCGGCATTTAATTTCATGGTACAGGAGCCCAGCGGAATCATGGAGGTGTTCAAAGAAAGATCCTTGTTCTCCAGGCTTTTCAGATACCGCATCATTTCGGTTTCACTGTGATGCATATTAAACACCGGGTGGCTCAGAAATGCCGTGTTTCGGTTGAGGGTAACCGGTATAATTTCTTCATGATGGTCGTAGTCAAACATGGTAGCGACTTCATCCTGTTCACTGAATTCAGCGAAAACCGATATGATATCGAGGATATCTCTCTGGGTGCAACTTTCCCCGATCGAAATGGAAATTTTTCCTTCTTCTCCATAGAAAAAATTCATGCTGGTTTTCTCTGCAAGCGACCTGAGTTTTTCCGGATTTTCGATCCGGACCTGCAGCGTGTCAAAGAAATATTCGTGCAGCGGTTCAAAACCGAGTTCCCGAAGGCCACCAGCTAAAGCGTGTGTTAAAATATTGATCCGGGTGGCGATATCTTTTAGTCCCTGCGGACCGTGATAAACAGCATACATAGCCGCCATATTGGCCAGCAGGGCCTGGGCCGTGCAGATATTGGAAGTGGCTTTTTCTCTCTTTATATGTTGTTCGCGGGTTTGAAGAGCCATTCGAAGCGCCCGGTTTCCATGGGCATCCACACTTACGCCGATAATTCTTCCGGGAATGGCTCTTTTGAAATCTTCTTTGGAAGCAAAAAAGGCTGCATGAGGACCACCAAATCCAATCGGCACGCCGAATCGCTGGGCTGAACCAATGGCTACATCCGCACCGAGTTCTCCCGGCGGCGTGAGCAACGTTAAGGCGAGCAGATCAGTTGCCATCACTACAAATCCACCGGCGGCCTGTACTTCGCGGACAAATGACCTGTATTCGGGGATATTCCCTTCTGATGCAGGGTACTGAACGATGGCGCCGAAATAGGATTCATCAATAACAGCCTTTGCATAATCACCCCGCACCAGTTGAATATCCAATGGCTCTGCACGGGTGGCGAGTACATCATAGGTTTGTTTAAAAATGGCCTGGTCAACAAAAAACTTTGGTACACCTACATGCTGGTGATCGCGGTTTTTTTGATTAAAGAACATGATCATCGCTTCTGCTGCTGCACTGGCTTCATCCAGCAGGGAAGCGTTGGCCAGCGGAAGACCCGTAAGGTCGCTGACCATGGTCTGGAAATTCAGCAGGCTCTCCAGGCGGCCCTGGGAGATTTCAGCCTGATATGGTGTGTACTGCGTATACCATCCCGGATTTTCAAAAACATTCCGGAGAATAACCGAGGGGGTGATAGTATCGAAATAACCCTGACCGATATAATTTTTAAAAACCTGGTTTTTTGATGCGATATCCCGGATCAGTTCCAGGTACTCTGCCTCACTTACGGCTTCTGTAATCTGGAGTGATTTGGGATTACGGATGGAAGCCGGAAGGGCTTTATCAATTAATTCTTCCAGTGTTTTTGCCCCGATACTGCTGAGCATCTGGCGGGTTTCTTTTTCATTGGAACCTATATGTCTGCGCGCAAATTCGTTTGCCTGTTTATCGAATAAATTCATATCCCGGATGTATGGATCAAAAGATGCGCAAAGGTAATGTGAATCGGGCAATTTTTTGCAGTCCTTAGTGGTATAGAGTGAATGGTTGGCGGTTGGCGGTTGGCAGTTGGCCGTTGAACGGAAATATCTGTCACCTCAAGCCTCACGCTTTAAACTTAAATTGCAGGGTTGATATACAGCTGAATATGGATGCGCAGTCAAAAGTTACCCTGCAGACCTGGGAAAAGATTTCGGAAGAACACCAGAAATCGTATAAAAACTTCCTGTCAAAAGCAGGGAAAAAAGAAGTGTTAAAGGCGATACCGGAACTGCATGAAAAAGCTTTTGCAGAGATTGACTGTTTGCAATGTGCCCGGTGCTGCAAGCGGTATTCTCCCCGTTTTAAGGGTCCGGATATTAAGCGCATTTCCAAAGTGCTTCAGATGAAGGAGACTGCCTTCATCCAGAAATACCTCGTATATGATGATGAGGGGGATTATGTGGCGGTATCTGCTCCCTGTCCCTTCCTGGGAAGCGACAATGCCTGTTCTATCTATGAAGACAGGCCGAGTGACTGCAAACGATTTCCCTATACAGATGAAGATGTAATATTGAAAAGGCCCCAGCTGACAATGAAAAACAGTGAGTTTTGTCCGATTGTGGTATCCGTGCTTGAAGGGCTGATGGAAAAAATTAAATAATACCCTGTATCTCCTCGTCATAAGCAGCTTCCAATCCGCGCTCAATGCCATCTCCCTGCCATTCCGTAACTCCGGGAATGGAAGTAGCCTTTAGTATTTCGGCCTTGGTTTTTCCGGCTTTAATCTGGCTGTATACAAATGCAGACAGGTTTTGAAGATAATCCTGCATGGCTTTAATATCCGCCTTATTGCCGGTTACTTTTTCCGGATCAAAGGCATGTCCGAATATAAACAGGGTATCATTGTCAAATTCTTTTTGAATTTTATCCAGCACAACGATCCAGTTTTTTATTGAAGCCCCGGCTGATCTGTCGATAAAGGCCCATCTACGGTTAAACACCAGGTCACCCACATGGGCGATATTCGCATGCGGGAAAAAAATGATGGAATCTCCGTTGGTATGAGCGGGACCGTAGTAATAAGTTTTTATATTCTCTTTCATCTTCCGGTATTCCCATGTATCTCCATAAGTGATATCCGGATAGAGCTGATCGGCTTCTTTATTTTGTTCCTTAGCCACCCTTACCTGGTTCAGAAGGGAATTCTGATGCGCAGCCACATGGTGTACCATTCCTTCGAATGAAATATTTCCGGCGGTATGATCGCCGTGGTGATGGGTGTTGATCAGGATCTCAAAAGGCTTATCCTGTTCTTTTTTCAGTGCGTCAATCAGGTGTTTGGATTGCTCGGGAAATTCAGCATCCACAACTGCGATATTTTTTTTCGAAATATAGTATCCGATGGTGCCGCCTTTTTCGGTGAATATTCCGACATCGTTGCGCAGCATTTTCATTTTATAAGGATTTTCCTGCCTAAACAGTTTAAACCAGTCATAATTTAAGAGTGGGAGTGCGCCAAAACCCAAGCTGGTATTTTTAACAAAGGACCTGCGGTTCATTATCCGATATTTATTTAAAGTTACCGATTTCTAATATTCCATTTTCCGGAGGCTGGGTGCTTTAATCCAGGTGAAGGCAACTACCAGGAGGGTCATGCATCCACCGAAAACCACAGATGGCACCACGCCCAGCATGCGGGCAGCAATTCCACTTTCAAACTGGCCGAGTTCATTACTGGAATTGATAAACATGGAGTTCACGCTCAGCACCCTTCCCCTCATATGATCCGGTGTTTTCAATTGCATAATTGTTCCGCGGGTTACCACACTGATACCATCCAGCATACCACTGATCAATAATATTCCAAAGGACAACCAGAATAATTTCGAAAGACCAAAGATGATAATACAAATACCGAATCCCGCGACAGCTAACAATAATTTCCGGCCCTGTTTTCGTTTTGGCGGAAAGATAGTAAGCAGGATAACGACACAAATGGAACCGATATCTGTTGCGCCATTGAGCAACCCGAAACCCTGGGCACCCACTTTTAAAATATCCCGGGCATACACAGGTATCAGGGCAGTAGCCCCTCCGAAAAGCACGGCAAATAAATCCAGCGAAACAGCGCCGAGCAATTCCTTGGTTTTAAAAACAAAGGATAATCCTTCTTTCACACTGTCCCATGTTTTTTTCTCTCCCCTTTCATTAAGTGGCTGAATGCGTTTTAAAGAAGTCAGGATCAGAAAGGCGATCAGGACAAGAATAACCACTACGAGTAATGTACCGGAGTTTCCTGTCCAGGCAATCAGGAATCCACCCAGTGCGTGACCGACAATGGATGCAGTAAGAAAGGCGCCCGTGTTCCAGGTGATGGCATTCTGCAATTTGTTTTTCGGAACGATCTGGGCCAGCATCACATTGAAAATCGGCCCGGTAAACGAACGTATGATGCCGGTGCCGAAAATAATCAGGTAAATGGCAGCGGCAATCCAGTGTGAACTCAGATGGTTTGTACCCAGGTAAGAAAGCAGGCAAAGGCAAATCGCGGCCGTTCCATATAAGCAAACGCCGGTGAGCATAAGTTTTCTTTTTTCACTTAGGTCAATTACATGTCCGGCATATAATGCCAGGGATACAGCAGGGATAAATTCGGATAGTCCGACAACTCCTATGGCTATTGGTGCATTTGTGAGATTATATATCCACCAGCCCACCAGGGTACTCATCATGCGCAGACCCATAATAAATATAAATCGTCCGATGACCAGGCTTCTGAACTGGGGGATCTGCAGTGCTTCAAGCGGGGAACCGGGGCGATGATCCGTTGTCATGGAATTCAAAGATATAAAAGCAGGTCAGGGTAAAGTGAAATAATGCTGTCCGGGCTCATAATCATTTTCCAGTGCATCCAGGATAACCTGGAAATGTTTTTCATTTCCAAGGAAATCTGCGTTGGTTGCATCGATAAACAGGGTTTTTATTCCATGCTGACGAATATAACTGGTATAGGTTTCCTGCAGCCGGAACAGATAATCGTCGGGTATGGATTGTTCGTAATGGCGGTTTCTTTTACGTATATTTTTTTGAAGATGACTTACCGGAGCATGCAGGTAAATCAGCAGGTCGGGCTGCACCAGCTGTTGAAAAATGATATCGAAAAGTTTCTGATACAGATGAAATTCTTCATCCGGCAGATTTACTTTGGCAAACAGGAGGCATTTCGAAAATATATAGTCCGAGATGGTGACCCGTTGGAATAGATCCTTGGTATGGACAAGTTCTTTTAATTGCTTATATCGCTCAGCCATGAAAAAAAGCTCCAGCGGAAAAGCATATTGTTTGGGATTCTCATAGAATTTCGGTAAAAAGGGATTTTCTGCGAAGGCTTCCAGGATCAGCCGGGAATTAAAGTGACGGGCCAGCAAATGGGCAAGTGTGGTTTTTCCTGCTCCGATATTTCCTTCCACTGCAATAAAATGATAGTTCATGCTTTGTAAATATCCGGAATCCCCAGCGGTTAAATACAGGTCATCCAATTTTTTTTACTGTAAGTTCATCGGTACATTCCTGCAATAACCGGGAGATTGTTTTCCCAAACACCGGATGAAGTAAATCGGGTGAAATTTCATTCAGGGGCTCCAGAACAAATCTTCTTTCTGCAATCCGGGGATGCGGAATGGATAGTACCGGCTCTTCCAAAATCAGCTGATTATAAAAAAGGATATCGATATCAATCGTCCGGGGCGCATTCCTGACCGTTCTGATCCTTCCCGATTTTTCTTCAATCCCCAGGATGGCGCTCAGCAATGTTTGCGGATCCAGTTTTGTATTCACCAGGACTACCTGGTTTAAAAAATCGGGCTGATCTTTTTTCCCCCAGGCAGCGGTTTGGTAAACAGACGAAACTTGTAGAATCTGACCACAAATAAGTTCTATATTTGTCAGCGCCTGCTGCAAATACCGGTGGCTGTCGCCCACGTTGCCACCCGTCAGCAGATAAGCTTTGTTCATGGATGATCTGATTAATCCGGTTCAAATATCTTTAATTTTATATTCATCAAAACAGAAAGCGCATGCGCAGCTTTTTTAAAATATTTTTGGCCAGTTTTCTTGCCATGGTCGTTTTTGCGATCGTTTTCTTCTTTTTTACCGTTGGCTATGTAAGTAGTATGATTTCCAGTTTTGGAACTGCCGCTTCTGTCAGTACCGGGGCAAATGCTGTTTTGATGCTGGATTTAAGTGTTCAGTACGGCGAGAAGACTTCGCCGGATGCATTGGCAGGACTCAGCGGACGGACGGATGTTCCCGGTGTTTTTGATATCATACGGTTAATTCGTTTTGCAAAAACAGACAGCTCGGTGAAAGGAATATATATTAAGGCAAACTCGAATGAAAATGGGCTGGGTACATCGGAAGAGATCCGGAATGCCCTTCTGGATTTTAAAAAATCAGGCAAATTTATCATCGCCTACGGGGAAGTGATTTCCCTTAAAGCGTATTATATTTCGAACGTAGCTGATAAGATTTATTGTAACCCCAAGGGAGGCGTAGAATGGAAGGGATTTACGAGTAGCATGCCTTATCTGAAAGGCAGCCTCGATAAACTGGAGATTCAACCCGAAATTTTTTATGCCGGAAAATTCAAAAGCGCCACCGAGCCCCTGCGTGCAGAAAAAATGTCGGAGGCCAACCGGTTACAGCTGACGGAACTGCTCGGTGATATTTTTAATCATATCCTGATACAAACAGCCTCTACCCGGAATCAGGATACAGCTGTTTTAAGGCGCTGTGTGGATGAACAACTGATTCAGACCGCAAACGATGCGCAGACTTATAAACTCGTGGACGGATTAAAATACAATGACCAGGTATTGGACGAAATCTCGGGAAAAATTAAAGGGTCATCCATTACATCCATCAACTTTGTTCCCGCCGGAAAGTATTTTGAATCGGTGAAAAATAAATTGAATGGCAGCGGTTCAGAAAAGATTGCCATGATTTATGCGGAAGGAGATATTGTAGGCGGAAAAAACAGTCAGAAGGAAATTGGCCAGGATATTTACCGGTATATCATTCGTAAAGTGAGGCTGGATAAGGATATCAAAGCTATCGTGGTTCGCATCAATTCCGGTGGCGGCTCCGCCATGGTAAGTGAGAATATCTGGAGGGAACTGACCCTGGCGAAAGCGGATAAACCGGTGGTGATCAGTTTCGGGGATGTTTCTGCTTCCGGCGGATATTATTTATCCTGTAATGCAGACAGCATCTTTGCAGATCCGATGACCATCACCGGATCAATTGGTGTATTCAGTATGCTTTTCAATGCAGAATCTTTTTTTAAAAACAAATTGGGTATCACCTTCGACGGGGTACATACCGCCAAACAACCGGATGCTATTACCATGTATCAGCCCCTGACTGACATGCAACGGAGGTTTATTCAGAACGATGTGGATTCCATCTACCGGGATTTTACAACAAGGGTTGCTGACGGAAGAAAGAAAAATGTTAGTTATATTGATAGTATCGGGCAGGGCAGGGTCTGGAGCGGGGAGAAGGGAAGGGTTCTCGGACTGGTTGACCGGATCGGTGGCGTACAGGATGCACTGGACTGTGCGGCGCGGATGGCTAAAATGAAATCCTATCGCCTGACGGAATATCCGGAGCCTGAAAACTGGATTGACCTGTTGCTGGAAAATTACAATCAAACAATAAAAATTAAAACCATCCGGGAGGATCTGGGCGAGCAGGGTGCAAAATGGTATCAGACGATGTCCAGTTTCCAATCCGTTGCGGGAGTACCGCAAACGCGTCTCCCCTTTGAATTTAACCTGATTCCGTAGCATCTAAAATGAATTATGAGCCAGCCTTATAGTCAGTTCCAGGCCATGATGGCCATCTCCAAAGCCAGTTTCCGCGCAATTTTCAGAAGTCCTTCTGCCGTAATTTTCAGTCTGGGTTTCCCATTGATTTTTATCCTCGTTTTTGGTTTTATCGGCGGAGGCGGCACTTCGGTTTCCGTCGCATTGAGAAGTCCCGCCGACAGTTCGAATTATGTTATACGTGCATTGCTTTCCTCCGGTGTTATCCGGGTTAAAGAAGAAAAAGACAGCAGCGTGATGCGGAACGAATTGATAAAAGGAAGAATTGCCGCGATCATTTCGGTGGATTCCGTGCAGTCTCCCGCGGGATTCATGCAGTATAAAATAAGTACACAGACTTCGTCTGCATCAGCGGATCAATATCCTATACTCCGGATGGCATTGGCGCAGACCATTCAGATGATCGAAGAAAGGAAAATACCGGATCAGTTTAAAATGATCAGTGTTCAGGAACTGACACCGGTGGCCGGAAGGCAATATACCATGATCGATTTTATTTTACCGGGCATGCTGGGATTTTCACTTTTGAGCGCAGCTGTATTCGGCGTTGCATTTGTTTTTTTCAATCTCCGGCAGACGCTGGTACTGAAAAGATTTTATGCCACTCCGATCAACCGGAAAAATATTGTTTTTGGAGAAGGCCTGAGCCGGGTAAGTTTTCAGTTGCTCACATCGGTGGTCATCATTCTCGCCGGTCATTTTTTCTTTCATTTTACCCTTATCAACGGGGTTGTCACTTTTATTGAAATGATGGTGCTGAGTTTCCTTGGCCTGGTTGTTTTCATGGGTTTTGGATTTATCATCAGCAGTGTGGCAAAAAATGAAAGCTCCATTCCGCCATTCGCCAATATTTTTACCCTGCCCCAGTTTTTATTGGGCGGAACTTTTTTTTCCACCCAGGCTTTTCCAAAATGGCTGCAGGGATTTTGTGAGGTGCTGCCTTTGAAACAGCTCAATGATGCAATGCGGAATGTGGCATTTGAAGGAGCTTCCCTGATGGATTGCGGAAAACAAATAGGCATCTTATTATTATGGGGTGTTGTGATCTATATCGTTGCGATAAAAACTTTTAAATGGGAATAGTACTGATTAAATTAATGTTTTGAAACTGATTATTGCCAGCCTGATTGTTTTCTCACTCATCATTCTTTTTTTATTTGCCCTTTTCCCGTCGGACGTTTCGGTAACGCGGGTTGTGCAGATAAGAGCCAGTCCGGCAAAACTATATAGAAAAATTGCGGATCTTCGGGAGTGGAACTGGAATGAATTTGTGTATGATGCTTTTCCCAGTCATTACCCGACCGTATATGCCGGAAACAAAATCGACTCCGGGTCCATTCAGCTCAGAAATGTTACGGTTACCCTGGTAAGGGCGGGCCAGGATTCGGTGTTTACGCGCTGGCAACATGGAGAAAAATATTTTATGGGTGATTTTATTCTTTCGTCAACATCAGGAGATGAGACTGTTCTGCAATGGACGCTTCATTTCCACGTGCGATGGTATCCCTGGGAAAAGCTGGCCAGTATGTTCTACGATAAACAGCTTGGACCCCTGATGGAGAAATCTCTGGGGAACCTTCAGAAATTACTGGAAAGTCCTTAGGCAAGTGTGAGAGTGTGAGAGTGTGAGAGTGAAATTTGTTTATTTCTTCCGGGATTAAAGATGCGGGAGATTTGGTATAGAATTCGCAATACAGTTATTATATTCTGATTTTTTTAAAAAATTAACATACAATAGCGATGAAAAAAGGGATTTTACTTTCGATTGCCGCGCTGATCTTTTTCTCTTCCTGCGGCGACAAAAAGCCAGTAAGTCCGCACGAAACAAGTGTAGGACAGGATATTTCCGTAAGGTATGGCCGTCCTTATAAAAAAGGAAGGATCATTTTTGGCGGACTGGAGCCTTTCGGTAAAGTATACCGCTGCGGTGCGGATTCTGCAACCACTATAACATTTGACAAGGACGCGAATTTTGGGGGTAAACCTGTAAAGGCGGGGACCTACACTTTATTTGTTATACCAAATGAACAAAGCTGGACGATCATTCTGAACGGTCAGCTTGGCCAGTGGGGTGCTTTTGACTATGATAAATATAAAAACCAGGATGTGCTTCATGTGGATGTACCGGTGAAAAAACTTGACAATCCGGTTGAACAGCTTACCATTAGTTTACCACCCTCCAATGTAGTTATCGAATGGGATCAGACGCAGGTGAGTATTCCGGTTAGTTTTAGTTGACAGTTGGCAGTTGGCAGTTGGTCGGAGATGCTTCACGCCTCACGCTTCGCGCTTCAGGCTTTCAGGGATTGATAAAATGAAATCATAGATTTTTCGCAACTGATCGGGACGGATACAATATGGTGGCATAATATATACCGTATTGCCCAGTGGCCGCAGGTAAATTCCCTGTTGTAGTGCAAGGCGGGTAACGGTCCTGCTGATTTCATTTACATAACCCTCTTCACCTGAATTTATCTCGAAAGCCAGTACCGTGCCCAATAGCCTGATATTTTTAAAAAGGCCATTTCCGACATTCAACAATTTCTTTTTACTGAAAGCTTCGTGCTGAGTGCGGATGGAATTTATGTTTTCCCGGCATTCCTTTTCCAACAGCAGATCCAGGCTGGCCAGCGCAGCGGTGCAGGCCAGGGGATTTGCGGTAAAAGAGTGACCGTGGAAAAAAGTCTTTGCACGATCATTACTCAAGAAAGCATCAAACAGGGATTGCGAGCATGCGGTTACACCGAGCGCCATCGTTCCCCCGGTAAGTCCTTTGGAGAGACAAATGATGTCTGGCGGACACCCGATGGATTCGCTGGCAAACAAGGAGCCTGTACGCCCAAAGCCTGTTAATACTTCGTCAGCGATGCAAAGTATATTTTGCTCCCGGACAAATTCCAGTAAATCATTCATATGACCTGCCTCATAGATTTTCATCCCTCCGGCAGCCTGCAGGAGGGGTTCATAAATGAAAGCCGCGATTTGCCCTTCATGTGACCGTATTACAGATCTGATACTCTCTTTATTTTTTTCATGGGGAGTTTCAATAAATACCACATCAAACAGTAAGTCCTTAAAAGCATTAGTAAAAACTCCACGACTGCTCACGCTCATGGCGCCGACTGTATCGCCATGATAGGCATTTTCAAAAGCGAGGATTTTTTTTCGCGCCGGTTTGTCCTTATTCTGCCAGTACTGCACCGCCATTTTCAGGGCGACTTCGACGGCCGTGGAACCATTGTCAGAATAAAAAACTTTTGCCGGATTTCCGGGAAGGATCTGCAGTAATCTTTCTGCCAGAAGAACCGCCGGCTCATGGGTAAAATTCGTGAAGATCACCTGCTCAAGCCGCAGGGCCTGCTGATAAATTTTTTCAGCAATATAGGGGTTCGCATGACCGTGAAGATTCACCCACCAGCTGCTTACGGCATCGATATAAGAATTTCCCTGCTCGTCGAACAGCAGGGCGGCTTCTCCTCTTACAATGGCTATGGGTGCTGCGACAAGCTGATGTTGCGTATAAGGATGCCAGATAACTTTCGCATCTCTTTCACTTAGATTCATTTTTCAAAGATAAGAAGCGCTCGGGCTAAAGTTCAAAGCCTAACGCTTAACGCCTAACGCCCAACGTCAGGCAATTTGATTCACGATTCACGATTCACGATTGACGATCAACGGCCAACCGTCATCCACCATCCATCATCCGTCATCCGTCATCCATCATCCATCATCCATCATCCATCATCCATCATCCATCATCCATCATCCCTTTTTGAGGAACTGCAAATTCCGCTTTATTCCCTGGAACTTTGCCCGTTTCAAAGGCGATCCGGAAAATATTTTTTTGAATCCTTCTTCCGTTAATTCTTCCCAATCCTTTTCATTGTAATGCAGGATCTCGGCGACGGGTGTAAAAGCAGGTTCTCCGGTTGGTTTTGAAAAACGGTTCCAGGGACAAACATCCTGGCAGGTATCGCAACCAAACATCCAGTTATCGAATTTATTTTTCATGGGTTCCGGTATCAGCAGGTCCTTTAATTCGATAGTGAAATAGGAAATGCACTTACTGCCATCTACTACTTTATCCTTTTCTATGGCCTGGGTAGGACAGGCATCAATGCAGCGTGTGCAGGTGCCACAGTAGTCTGCCATTTCAGGAGAATCATACTCAAGTTCAAGGTCAACAATTAAAGTGGCAATGAAAAAAAACGATCCGCTTTTCTTATGTATCAGGTTACCATTTTTTCCCACCCATCCCAGTCCGCTCAGCACTGCCCAGGATCTTTCCAGCACCGGCGCACTGTCAACAAATCCGCGCCCCTGAAAATCGCCGAATTTTTCTTTCATCTGCGCAAGCAGGTATTGAAGTTTGGGCCGGATAACTTCATGATAATCCCTTCCGAGCGCATATTTTGAAATTTTAGGGATATTTTTTTCTTGATCTAAAGCAGGAAAATAATTGAAGAGAAAACAGATGACGGACTTCGCACCGGGCAAAAGCTTATAAGGGTTTACCCTTAGTTCAAAATGTTTCTCCATGTAGTGCATATCCCCGTGTTTGCCCTGCTGTAGCCAGTTTGCGAGCTTACGGGCATCTTCATCTAACGGCCTTGCACCAGCGATACCACAGAAATCGAACCCGGTTTTTGATGCCAGCGATTTAATAAATTGCGTTTTTTCGGAGATGTTCATGATGATGCCGGATATTCTTTCCGATAATTATTTTATTTTTAGAGCGTTAACACCCTTAAACACCTAACTATGGGCGCCTCCCTCAGGATTTGCCTTACCGGAATATTGCTGATTCTGCAAATTTACCTTTCTGCCCAGGAAAAAACAGAAATCTATATCGGGCGACATATTTCAGATTCTATTTCAAAGGATGCGAATGCCGTTTGCCGTCTGGACGAAACGGAAGTCGAAATCAGGTCCCCATCTAAGATCATTGTTCGTCAGCGCCATATTTATACCTTATTTAATAATAATGCTGATCGACTTGCCCAATACGAAATCGGATATGATAAGCTTTCCCGAATCAATTATGTAACCGGATCCTTGTACAACGCGAATGGAAAGGAACTGAAAAGTTTCAGGGAAAAGGACATGACGGATATTGCGAATGACGGCGAAGCCTTTGCCAGTGATGAACGGGTAAAGTTGTACCGGTTTACGAATAATATTTATCCCTGTACTGTGGAATTTGAAGAAGAGAAGGAAATATCGGGAGCTTATTTTATTCCAAACTGGTATCCGGAGAGATCGGATAAATTGTCGCTGGAAGTGAGTCGGTACAAACTGACGGCTCCCGTCGACTATCAATTTCGTTATAAGATGATCAATTCGGAGGAGAAACCCTTTATCATCCGGAAAAAGGATAAGACGATCTATGTATGGGAGGTCCGGAATTTCCCGGTAATTCCGGATGAGCCTTTTTCTATTGCTGCTGAATATTTTGAACCGTATTTGCTTGTTGGACCAAGTGAATTCGAGTTGGAAGGTTATAAAGGAAATGCATCTACCTGGCAGGATTATGGGAAGTTTTATGTTTCACTATATACCGGAAGGGACAGATTGCCTTCTGACTTGAAAACCCAGGTTCATGCTTTAACGGATCACCTCCCGGACCCGTATAAAAAAATTCAGGTACTCTATAACTACCTTCAGAAAAATACGCATTACGTCTTGATCACATTTGGGATTGGAGGGTTGCAACCCTATGATGCCGAATACGTGGCCAGAAATAAATATGGCGATTGCAAAGCATTGTCAAATTTTATGATTGCCCTGTTGAAAGAAGCAGGAATAAAAGGTTATCCGGTAACCATCTGGGGAGGAGAGGATGAGAGGGAATTTGTGACGGATTTCCCCAGTCATCAGTCTAATCATATTATTTGTGCCGTTCCGGTGGAAAAGGATACTGTTTGGCTGGAATGCACGTCCCAGTCACTTCCTGCAGGTTATCTGGGTTCTTTTACTGCCAATCGCTATGGCTTACTGGTGGATCAAAACGGGGGAAAGTTGGTGCATACTCCTGCTTATACGCTCAAGGACAATACAAGCATCCGCAGACTTACAGCGGTAATGGACCAGGAAGGGAACCTCCACATCAATAGTGAAACCAATTACAGGGCATTGAGCTATGATCAGTACCAAACACTCATTTATGATAATTCAAAAGAGGAACAGTTAGATTTTTTGAAACAGACCCTTAACCTTTCAACCTATACAGTCAATTCTTTTTTATATAAAGAAGACAATACTTCCCGCCTGCCCGTAATACATGAAGAGTTGGATATTTCCGCATCCAATTATGCAAGAGTGACCGGTAAACGCCTTTTTATAGAACCGAACATCCTGCGTAAATCCTCTTTAAAGTTTCCGGAAGAAAATGATCGGAAGCTGGATTACCAGTTCAAAAAGGAATACCATGAAACAGATAGTGTGGAAATATCCATTCCTTCAGGATATGAAACAGAGTCAAAACCCATGGACCTGCTGCTTGAAACAAAGTACGGGAGATTTCAGATCGTGGTCGATATTCAGGGTGACAGGATCCGCTATTACCGTTATTTTGACCGTTACATGGGGCTGTTTCCTGCATCGGAATTCCGGGATATCCGGAATTTTTACAACGAAATTTATGAGAAGGATCATTCACAAATCGTTCTGGTTAAAAAACCTGGCCATTAAGAATATAATATATCATAATCAGTTATTGCTTGTTTTGTTAACTCCTTAACCATGACGTCCCGTAAGTACCTGATCGTATATTGTTTTATCGTATTTGTGTTACAGCATACAAATGCACAGGATTTTACCGGCATGAAATTCGGGAAAATAACGCCCGCAGATTTTCGCCTGACCGCTGAAAAATTTGATTCCGGTGCCAATGCCGTAATAATCGCAGATATTGGAACAGTAAAATTTGAGGGCAATACATCCGGGTATTTTAATATTATATTCACACGTTTTCTGCGCGTCCGGATCATGAATAAAAACGGCCTGGATATTGGGAACCAGGAAATTTCTCTCTATCATAACGGCGAAGGGCAGGTAGAAAAAATCATGTCGATCAAAGGGTCCACCTATAATCTGGAAAACGGATCTATACAGGAAACCAAACTGGATGAGAAATCCATATTCACACAGAAATACAATAGTAATATAGATGACAAAAAATTATCAATGCCTGCCCTTAAAGAAGGATCTGTATTCGATCTGGAGTATTCGGTAAAATCTCCGTTTACGTCAAGGATGGATCCCTGGTCTTTTCAGGGCAGTTACCCAAGGTTATGGTCGGAATTTGTCGTTACTATTCCCTCCCCGTTGCACTATGTGGTCAGGATTCAGGGTGACGAACATTTTAAAATCGATACGACAAGATTAATCCCGGAGACCTATTCAGTCAGATTCAATAGAGGAACAGGAGCAGATGAAAGTTTTTCAATAAATGGAAATTCTACCTACAGGCGCTGGGTGAAAACCAGTGTTCCCTCACTTCATGAGGAACCCTTTACATCCACCATCGATAATTTTTATTCCAAAATATCTTTTCAGCTGGATTACATTCAATTGACAAAGGATTCAGAAAAAGAATATCAACAATCCACATGGAACCTGCTGTCAAAAACCTTAATGTCCAATGAAGATTTCGGCGCTTCCGTGAATAATGACCTGGGCTGGCTGACAGATGAAGTGAATAAGATTACTGCCGGATTAAGTTCGGATTCGGAAAAGGTTGTCAAACTATATACTTACGTCAGGGACAATTTTAAATCTGACGGGAGACAGGGCATATATAAAGACGGGTCCCTGAAAGATATTTTCAGGAAGAGAAGCGGGAAAGTGGCGGATATCAACCTGCTGCTGACAGCCATGATATTAAAAGCCAATATCAAAGCGCAGCCCATGATTCTGAGCACCCGGTCAAACGGACTGGCTGACCCCGGCTATCCACTCGTGGATGAATACAACTATGTAATCTGCACAGCTTTTCCGGTAGGGCAGTTCTTTAGCCTGGATGCGAGCCAGCCCTATTTGAAATTTGGGGAGATACCCCTGGAATGTTACAATGGATACGGACATATTATTGATCCCACAATGCCGGTACCCATTTACTTCACCGCAGACTCTGTAGTGGAAGCCAGCATAACCCGGGTAATTATCATCAATGATGAAAAGGGAAAAATTACCGGAAGTTTAACCAGCACTCCCGGACGGAGTGAAACCTATGATATACGTGAGAAAACAAA
The DNA here is from genome assembly GCA_963766585.1 of uncultured Bacteroidota bacterium. GTDB lineage: Bacteria > Bacteroidota > Bacteroidia > Chitinophagales > Chitinophagaceae > Puia. The sequence goes on along the minus strand of CAVYAV010000003.1, from coordinate 473,366 downwards.
CGGGTCTTCGTTAAAAGAATATGAAAAGAAAGTCAGGGACCTCATTGGGTCAGACTACATCATGGAGAATTTTGGTATTGATTCTCTCAGTAAATATGATTTTCCTATAACCATTCATTACGATTTCGATGTGAAAAATTCAAGTTCCCCCGATTTCATTTATTTTAATCCCATGTTAAGCGAAAGGAACAAAACCAACCCTTTCAAATCAGCAGAACGTTTATATCCGGTGGAAATTCCGTATTGTATCGAAAGCACCTATGCATTGAATATGGACATACCAAAGGGATACCAGGTAGATGAAATTCCAAAGTCAGCCCGGGTAGTCTATAACGAAAATGAAGGCATGTTTGAATATCTTATCCAACATGATTCCGGAAAGATTCAGATGCGGGTAAGACTGAGTCTGAAAAAAGCATTTTTCCCAACAGATGAATATAACACCCTGCGGGATTTTTTTGCAGATGTCGTAAAAAAAGAATCGGAGCAGATTGTATTTAAAAAAATAAAATAATATTTCAGAACTCCCCTTTCCTAAGAACCAAGCCAATATGAAAAACTATCCGCGCCTTGTTTTATTTTGTTTTGCCGTAATTCTTTTTCAGGGACTTTATGCCCAGGATTTTGAGACTATGAAATTTAGACAGGTTTCAGCCAAAGATTTTCTCATTACCGCCCCGCAATACGATTCTGGTGCAAATGCGGTTGTAATTAAAGACTTTGGAAAGACCGAGTATGTCGGCAATGACAGGGGATTTTTCAGTATAAAATTTATAAGATTTGTACGCATAAAGATTCTGAACAAAAACGGATTCCATGCTGCGGATTTCCACTTTCTGCTAAGAAATTACAAAAATGATAATATTGAAAAAATAACGGAAATAAAAGCGTCCACGTTTAACCTGGAAAACGGAATTGTTCAGGAGACTCCGCTGGATCCAAAGTCAGTTTATACGGAGCCCTATGGAGTATATTACGAGGAAACAAAATTTACCATGCCAGCCCTGAAAGAGGGGTCTATTTTTGATATAACATATACCACGGAATCCAATTATTTCTCGGATCCCCCATCATGGACCTTTCAGGGGGACCTGCCCTGCTTATGGAGCGAATACCAGGCTTCCATTCCCTCCGTTTTTCATTATGATTTGAGAACAAAAGGAGATAACAGTTTTGACATTAAAACATCTTCATCCAAAAGACAGAGTTTTACCATTCGGTCTGGCGGAAATGAAATGGACAGACTGTCCCGTGTTTACAGTGTACTGGCCACATCGTATCAATACCGGTGGGTTAAGAAAAATGTACCGGTATTGAAGGAACAACCCTATATCAGTTCCATGGATAATTATACCTCACAGATTTCATTTGAACTGGAATATTTTCAGCAGGATGAAACCACCGAAAAGGAAATGCAGCAGGCAACATGGAATCAGGTAAGCCGGAACTTATTGGTAAGAGAGGATTTCGGATTGGAACTGAATGGAAGCGTTCCCTGGATGGATGAAGCGCTTAAAGGGGTAACTGCTGGCGCATTAAATGCTGAAGATGAAATCAGAATGATTTTTTCTTATGTGCGGGATAATTTCAAATGTTCAAATTTTGATGCAAAATACATCCGGACTTCCCTCAGGGAGGTTTGTAAAAAACGGGAAGGAAATGTAGCTGAGCTAAATTTGCTGCTGGTAACCCTGTTGCGGCATCGTAGTATAAAGGCAGACCCCGCCATACTAAGCACACGACTGCATGGCAAACCAACAGTTAATGTTGTCAAATTATATGAATACGATTATTTAATTTGTGTAGCCCATACCACTACCAAAACCTACCTGCTGGACGCGGCTAGTCCTTTTAATCCGTTTAATGATCTTCCGGCCTATTGTTATAATGTGGGAGCCCGGGTGATCAACGACGAGCATCCTGATTTTATTCCGCTGTCACCGGATTCCGTCTGGGAGTCTTCTATGACAAATGTGGTATTCGCCAATGATGAAAATGGAATTTCCTCGGGTAGTGTCACTACCCGGTACGGTATTGACAGGGCTTTTGAAATCCGGGAGGAAATTAAGAAAGGCACATTAAAAGACTATTTTAAAAAACTGGAAACACAGGTAACGGACATGCGGTTATCCAATCCATCTTTTGATTCGCTTAACCGGCCCAATGATCCCCTGATTCTGCATTGTGACCTGGATTTTAAAAATCTGAAGGATGCCGATATTTTGTACTTCAATCCAATATTAAGAACTGATATCCGGAACCCTTTTGTTGCCGCCAATAGAACATTTCCCGTGGAGATGACAAGAAAAATTGATCTTACCTATGTGCTTTCCATGGAGATCCCAAAAGGATTCCAGGTAGATGAGATTCCGAAGTCTGCAAGGGTTAAACTGAGTGAAACCAAGGGGAGTTTTGAGTACCTGATACAGGAGGCCGGCGGAATGATCCAGATGCGGATGCGTCTGAAATTAAATGCGGCTACTTTTAATCCGGATGAATACAATGATCTCCGGGATTTCTTTGCTTATGTAGTGAAAAAAGAAAGCGAGCAGATTGTTTTCAAACGGATCAAATAAAATTTCACGATCTGTCTTCTGGCGGCTGCACGTGCATCCGGTGAAAAAAACGATGTATAGCGGGGGCCAGGATTACGCCGATATTGGTGATGAAAATCACACCGCTGAACAGGGCATAAAAGGAGGAGAAAAGTTTACCGATCCGGGTATCGATATTGACCACCGGTCCCATTCCGCTCAGGATCATACTGGCGTTGTGCAGGGAATCCAGCCATCCGATACCCGCAGTATAATGATAACCCAGTATGCCAATCATCAGACATATAAACATTATAAATATTCCGAACAGGAAACTTTTTAAGATCCTTCTTCTAAAAACACTGTATGAGGCTAACGGCTGATGTTTTGTTTCCAACATGGTCAAGCTTATAGCCAAAATTATCTGTTATCTTGCAATCCTCATTTTTTGCCTGTGAAATATTTTCTTGGATTTGATCTTGGGTCTTCATCAGTTAAAGCAGCTTTATTAGACGCAGGGAGCGGGAAACCGCTGGCTTCGGCCTTTTCACCTGCATCAGAAATGAAAATCAATGCACCTAAGCCCGGATTTGCCGAGCAGGATCCGGAAAACTGGTGGCAGGAACTTATCCATGCTACCCGGCTCCTCCATAAGAAAATTCCTTTTGCGAAGGATGAAATCGGCGCCATTGGTATCGCTTACCAAATGCATGGTCTTGTGTGCATTGATAAAAATAATCTCCCTCTTCGTCCGGCTATTATATGGTGCGACAGCCGGGCTGTAGACTATGGAGCCAAAGCCTTTGATGCCCTCGGTCAGGGGTACTGTCTGGAACATTTTCTGAACTCCCCGGGGAATTTTACAGCCTCCAAATTGAAATGGGTAAAAGAAAATGAACCGGAGATTTATAAAAAAACGGCACGTGTTTTACTGCCTGGAGATTTTATTGCTTTGAAATTGACGGGGGAAGCGGTTACCACAAATTCCGGGCTTTCTGAGGGAATCTTCTGGGACTATAAAGAAGATAGCATTGCCCGGTCGCTTCTTGACTATTATGGAATCGATTCAAGTCTGCTGGCACCCCGGGTACCCAGTTTCGGGTTGCAGGGGAAATTGCAATCCATTGCTGCGGAAGAACTGGGAATCGCAGCGGGTACACCGGTTTGTTATCGGGCCGGGGATCAGCCAAACAATGCATTTTCGCTCCAGGTGCTGGAACCTGGCGAAATTGCAGCTACAGCCGGCACTTCCGGCGTATTATATGGAATTTCAGACAAAGCTTCGTTTGACCGACAGTCGCGGGTGAATCCTTTTATTCATGTGAATCATTTTGCGGAAAGTCCCCGATACGGGATACTGATGTGCCTGAATGGAACCGGCATTCTCAACAGCTGGCTGCGCAAGGAATTTTTTCCGGATCAAACCTATGAGGCCATGAATCAGGGAGCCTCTGCAGCGCCGATGGGGGCAGACGGGATTTTCTGCTATCCTTTCGGAAACGGTGCCGAAAGAATTTTAGAAAATAAAAATCCGGGCGGTCATATCCGGGGTCTGGATTTTAACCGTCACAATAAATATCACCTTGCACGGGCAGCCCAGGAAGGGATTGTGTTTTCTCTTATTTACGGGGCGGAAATCATGCAGGCCATGGGTCTCTCCCTTACCCGCATCCGGGCTGGTTTTGCCAATATGTTTTTAAGCAATCTGTTTACGGAGACATTTGCCAACTTGAGTGGTTGCCCGGTGGAACTCTATAATTCCGATGGCGCCGTTGGAGCTGCCCGCGGAGCCGGATTCGGCTCCGGATACTACAAACAGTTTAGCGATTGCTTTCGGGGAATGGAAATCGTTCACCAGGTGGATCCGGTAGAAAAAGAGGTTATTCGTATCAAAGAAATTTACGCGCAATGGAAGAAAGGATTGAAAAACATTTTAAATTCCGGCGCCTGACGAAAAACAAATAAAAAATTATAGGTTATGCGAATCGTTAGAGGCGATAAAGATTTTTTTCCGGGCATTGGCGAAATTAAATTTGAAGGCCGGGAATCGGATAATCCACTCGCATTTAAATGGTATGATGAAAATAAAATCGTTGCAGGAAAAAAATTAAAGGACCATGTAAAATTTTCTGTAGCATACTGGCATAGCTTCTGTAATACCGGTGCGGATCCTTTCGGGCCGGGAACAAGGGTTTTTCCGTGGAATCGGTCTACGGATGCCATTCAGGCGGCAAAAGATAAAATGGATGCCGCATTTGAGTTCATCACCAAACTCGGCGTACCCTATTATTGCTTTCATGATACTGACCTCACCGATGAAGGAAGCACGGCTGCGGAATATGAAAAGCGACTGCATTCCATTGTAGACTATGCCCGGCAAAAACAATCCGAAAGCGGTGTGAAATTATTATGGGGTACAGCCAATGTGTTTTCCAATCCCCGGTATATGAACGGGGCTGCTACCAATCCGGATTTTTCGACACTGGCTTATGCCGGACTACAGATTAAAAATGCGATCGATGCTACCATCGCACTGGATGGTGAAAATTATGTTTTCTGGGGTGGGAGGGAAGGGTATATGTCTCTGCTCAATACCAATATGAAACGTGAAGTGGAACACCTGGGCCGGTTTCTTGGCATGGCCAGGGATTACGCCCGTAAACAGGGATTCAAAGGAGCATTTTTTATTGAACCCAAACCCTGTGAGCCCACCAAACATCAATACGACTATGACTGTGCCACCGTAATTGGTTTTCTAAAAACATTCGGACTGGACAAAGATTTTAAAATAAATGTAGAAGTAAACCACGCAACACTTGCGGGCCATACCTTCCAGCACGAACTGCAGGTAGCCGCAGATGCCGGTATGCTCGGCAGTATTGATGCTAACCGCGGAGATGCCCAGAATGGCTGGGATACTGATCAGTTCCCCACGCAGCTCAATGAACTGATAGAGTCCATGCTTATCATTTTAGAAGCAGGAGGGTTGGCAGGCGGGGGAGTGAATTTTGACGCCAAGCCGCGCAGAAATTCCACTGATCCTGAAGATTTATTCCATGCCCATATCGGAGGTATGGATACTTTCTCCAGGAGCCTGCTGATTGCAGATCAGGTCCTGACGCATTCTCCCTATAAAAAATTCAGGAAAGAAAGATATTCTTCCTACGATACCGGAAAAGGAAAAGATTTTGAAGAAGGAAAACTCATATTGGAAGATTTGCGGAATTATGCATTGGCAAATGGTGAACCCAGGATGATCAGCGGAAAACAAGAGTGGCTGGAGAACCTGATTAACCAATACATCTGATCCAATTGTTAATTGTTAATTGTTAATTGTTAACTGAAATTTTCATTTCTTTCACTATTAATAAGTATCACCTTCGATTTGACAATTAACAATTGACAAATAACAATTACTTGCCGAAGGCTATATCCATTTTTTGGCGAAACTGCAAATAGAGTTCTTTCTTCGGTTCATCTGCTTTTTTCGGCAGCAGCAGTGCCGCGTAGTTCAAATTCCGATCAACATAAGGATAAAAACCAGCCATGTTTAAACTGGTTATCGAGCTGCCATTTTCCGTGAAGCAACCCAGTCCCAGTTTAAAACCCGTGGCTTCTTTGGGCATATATTTTACAGGTACAACCGAAAACTGTATGGTTTCCATTTCCATAATTGATTTTTCAGTCAATACAGTCTTTCCTTCAAAACTCCCTTTGTTCAGTATCATTCCCAGGAAATTGATAAAGTCATTCGCTGTGGTTACTGCACCATTCGCTGCATCGCTGGTTACCCCATTGTCATTGGTAAAACTGGTGCTACGCATTTTGCATGGACGAAGAATTTTGTCCTGAACGATCCGGTCAAATGTTTTTTTAGTGATCACTTCCAGCACCCGCGCCGCGATATCCGGTCCGATCTGACTGTAAAAAATCTGTGTGCCGGGATTGGTTTCAATATCTCTTTTTGAAGCATAAGCATCCACTTCTGTTTCCAGATCCGGATACTTTGATTTCTCCAGAAGTTTCAACGGTCCAGGCGGATCTGCATGAATACCCGTTGTAAACGTCAGGCAGTTCCGGATGGTGATATAGGTCTTCATATACTTCGCAAAAATGGGGATGTACTTGCTTACCTTATCATCCAGTGAGATCTTTCCTTCATCCACATAGGCCATGATGGTTGCAGCCACCAGCCATTGGCTGGCGGGACCGGCGGGCACCTGGATACGTCCATTAAAATCTCCGGTTTCTTTTTCCAGTTCTTTTTTGTAAACCACTTTTCCGTTCTTATAAGCTAGGGCGATCACATTATTCCCGAAAAGTTTCTGATTTGTGGTGAGGAAAGCATCCATTTCCGGAGATGCGGATGGCGCGGTTTTAGCTGGCTGAGCCAATGGTGACAGCCAGATTAACAGTAAGAGGCATACCGAACTGAAGACCCGGCATGGAAAAATTGGTTTATCTGACAGATTTTCAGGGATTTGGAATTGGTTTGTCTTTTGAATCATCAGTCCAGATTTAAAATAGTTTTCAATGAATTTAAACAACTTTACCATAAAAGCCTCCGAGGTGTTACAACAAGCGCAGCAGCTTGCTTTTAATGCCCAGAATCCAACTATCGAAACGGAACATCTGATGCAGGCGTTGCTGGAACAGGGAGATTCTCCTGTAGAATATCTTTTAAAAAAGAACAATGTTACCCTGCCCGTATTAGAAACCAAGCTGGCAGAACTGATCAGCAAATTACCAAAAACGGCGGGAACAGAGCCTGCCCAGTCACTGAGCCGGGAGGCGAATAATGTTGTTCTGAGGGCCGGTGCGGTTTTAAAATCATTTGGTGATGAATTTATTACACCGGAGCACCTGGTACTGGCGTTGATACAGGGCAATGATGCCACAGCGAAGCTTTTGAAAAATGCAGGTCTCACTGAAAAGGGACTTACTAGTGCCATTAAGGAATTAAGAAAGGGTGAAACGGTTTCGTCCAATACACAGGAAACCCAGTTCAATGCACTGAATAAATATGCAAAAAATTTAAACGAGTTGGCCCGCCAGGGTAAACTGGATCCGGTGATCGGCCGGGATGAAGAGATTCGCAGAACCCTGCATATTTTATCGCGCAGGAGCAAAAATAATCCGATCCTGGTTGGCGAACCCGGGGTTGGAAAAACAGCCATCGCTGAAGGGCTCGCCCACCGCATTGTAAACGGCGATGTTCCGGAAAACCTGAAATCGAAAACCATTTATGCCCTTGATATGGGGCAACTGATTGCGGGTGCCAAATACAAAGGGGAGTTTGAAGAAAGATTAAAATCAGTTGTAAAGGAAGTTGCCGGAAGTGATGGTCAGATCCTGTTGTTTATAGACGAAATCCATACCCTCGTGGGTGCAGGAGGCGGAGAAGGCGCTATGGATGCAGCTAATATTTTGAAACCTGCCCTGGCACGGGGAGAACTCCGGGCGATTGGTGCCACAACCCTGAACGAATACCAGAAATTTTTTGAAAAGGATAAGGCTCTCGAACGTCGTTTCCAGAAAGTAATGATCAACGAACCCGATTTGGAAGATGCGATTTCTATTTTGCGCGGACTGAAAGACCGCTATGAAACACATCATCACGTGAGGATCAAAGATGAAGCCATCATTGCGGCGGTTGAATTGTCGCAGCGATATATAACAGATCGTTTTCTCCCTGACAAGGCCATTGACCTGATTGATGAAAGCGCTGCCAAACTCAGGCTTGAAATGAATTCCATGCCCGAAGAGCTGGATCAGCTGCAAAGGCAGATCCGCCAGCTGGAGATTGAACGGGAAGCCATAAAACGCGAAAACGACGATGAAAAACTTCGTCTCCTGAGTATTGAAATCAGCAACCTGAGTGTGAACCGGGATACCCTGATGTCAAAATGGAAACAGGAGAAAGAACTGGTTGAAAAAGTTCAGCAGTCAAAATCTGAAATCGAAGCCCTTAAGATCTCGGCTGAAAAGGCAGAGCGGGAAGGGGATTATGGAAAAGTAGCTGAGATCAGGTACGGAAAAATGAAGGAGGCAGAGAAGGTCATTGAGCAGTTTTCTGAACAGCTGAAAAACAGCACCGATAAGCGCCTGTTAAAAGAAGAGGTGGATGCCGAAGATATTGCCGAAGCGGTTGCGAAAGCCACCGGTATACCTGTTGCCAAAATGTTGCAAACGGAAAGGCAAAAACTTTTAAAGCTGGAAGACGAACTGCATAACCGGGTAGTAGGCCAGGATGAAGCCATAACGGCAGTCGCGGATGCGATCCGCAGAAGTCGTGCCGGGCTACAGGATCCAAGGCGTCCTATTGGTTCATTCATTTTCCTGGGCACAACCGGGGTTGGTAAGACGGAACTTGCCAAAGCGCTGGCTGAATATCTTTTCGATGATGAATCCATGATGACGCGTATTGATATGAGCGAATACCAGGAAAAACATACCGTGAGCCGTCTGATTGGCGCTCCTCCCGGATATATCGGGTATGAGGAAGGGGGTCAGCTCACGGAAGCCGTTCGCAGGAAACCCTATAGTGTGATTCTGCTGGACGAAATAGAAAAGGCACACCCGGATACATTTAATATTTTACTTCAGGTGCTGGATGATGGCCGACTGACGGATAATAAGGGGCGGCTTGTAAATTTCAAGAACACCATTATCATCATGACCAGCAATATCGGGAGTCATATTATCCAGGCCAACTTTGAAAACGTCACAGAGAAAAACAAAGAGGATGTGGTGGAACAGACCCGACTTGAAGTGGTGGATCTGCTCAGACAGACGATAAGACCTGAGTTCCTTAACCGGATAGATGAGATAATCATGTTCCAGCCTTTATTGAAAACTGAGATTAAAGGTATTATCCGGATACAGCTCGGAAATCTTTCTGATATGTTGGTAAAAAATGGTATTGATTTGAAGTTTAGCGAATATACCCTTGACTGGCTGGCAGAGAATGGTTTTGACGCCCAATATGGAGCCCGGCCGCTGAAAAGACTAATACAGAAAGAAATTGTTAATCCATTGAGTAAAAGGATTTTAGCGGGCGATATTGATTATAAACATCCGGTGTTGGTGGATGTGTTCGATGGGATAATCGTTTTCCGGAATGAGTACCAGGAAAAAGAGAAAACAGGCCAGACATCTTAAAAACTTGTTAACTAATTTATTAACCCTTACCGACACCGTAAAAAAGCTAATTTCTTTCAGTTAAAATACCTATTTTTAGCCGCCTCCTGCCAGTTAGTCTGGCCTGGAGGCTTTTTACTCAACTTTCCGCAAGGAAAACTGTTACTTAGGAAAGAGAAAAAATTTAAAGGATATAAATCATGGCTTTTAAGAAAGAAATCATTGAAATCATTGAACCAAGAGATGTTTTTGTAGGTCCCGATACGGCACCCGTTACATTAATGGAATTCGGGGAATACGAGAATGAAGATTGTGCGAAGGCACATGAGGTGGTTAAGAAAATCATGGAAGAATTTAAAGGGAAGGTCCGTTTCAATTTCAGGCATTTTCCTCTCACTAAGATTCATCAGCGCAGCCTGAAAGCAGGTGAAGCCTCTGTTGCAGCTGCCCAGGAGGGAAAATTCTGGGAAATGCACAATATACTTTTCCATAACCGTCATAATCTGGGTACAACCAGTTTAAAACTACATTCCCGGGAAGCCGGTATTTCGAATAAGAAGTTCCTTGACCACCTGGTGAATGCAACCTATGGCTGGCAGGTACAGGGTGATCTCCGGGAAGGAATCCAGAAAGGGGTGACGACAGTTCCGGCTTTCTTCATCAATGGGGAAATGTTCAACGGTAAACCGACTTTTGATAACCTGAGTAAGGGGATCGAAGCGGCTTTAAAAAAGGCGAAAAAGAAGGAAAAAGCGCCTGTAAAGGCTTAATGCCTAACGCCTAACGCTTAACACAGGGGACAAATCTAAATTTATACTAAGCATTCCGTCATTCCGGGATGCTTTTTTTTTGTGCATAATTCAGGAACATAGTTTTCTAACCTCAATTGCAGTATGGGAATTCATTCATCCTTCAGGATTTATTCACAACAGGCGTTAGGCGTTTGGCGTTAAGCTTTACGCCCTAAGAGCTAGGCTTTTTCAAAATAAATGTCTAAATTCATTTTCTCTTAAGACCAATATCGAATGAAAAGTAACGGTAAAACCAATTCTATTCAGGGGCAACCCAGAGTTATAGACATTGACCGTACTTTTTTTAACTGGAAAAAAAGGTTTCCACAGGTTTTCAATTACTTTAAAGAACGGTCGATACATGACCGGATGGAAGCTATCTCACTACGTTCACATAATTTTCTGGAAGATATTAGATCTCTGGGTTTTACCCGGACGATGGACGATCTGGATAAAGGAAAGCTGCGCGTATTCAATCAGCTCAATTTCTTCCAATTTATTTCGGGTATTATCGTTCCGTTGATTTGTTTTTTTGGGAATAATAAATTTCCTATTTCCGCATTTTTTATAGCCAGCCTTCCGGCCTGGGTATGCCTTGTTGTGTTGTACATGAATTTCTATATCCGGTTTGAAGTGGGAATGTTCACTTATTTTATTTTTTATCCGCTGGTCACCTCCCTGGTGTACATGAACGGCATGAACCTGGGTGTTGAGCTGTATTTAATTCTGAATGGGATTCTTGCCGTTTTTTTTCTGCCACTGATCAGCCAGATGCTGTTCTCTGTAGGTCTATCCATGGTGAGTTATTTTGTACTGGTGGTTATAAATAAGGAGTACGGTTTTCAGTTGCACAGTTCCCATTTTTATTTGTTTCTCTTCAACCAGATTACAGCCGTCCTTTTTATTTTTTATGCACTATTCCTGATCAAAAAAGAAAGTAACCTATATGAATTCGGAATACTCGCCACCAACCGTGCCTTACAGGAAATAAATGAGAAAATTGAAAAGCAAAAGGCAGAAATAGAACAGAAAGCCAGTGAACTGGATGAATTGAATTCACTAAAGAACAAACTGTTCACGGTGATTTCACACGACATGAAAACACCGATGTATGCGCTGCGAAACCTGTTCAGGAGCATGCAACAACAGAATATGAGCGGCGCTGAAATAAAAGCCATAATTCCGGATGTAGTCAACGACCTGAACTACACCACGGGCCTGATGGAAAATTTGTTGCATTGGGTAAAGAGTCAGATGAATGCATCCAGTATCTCTCCAATAGAACTGGATATGGAAGAAATTACAGAAAATGCCATGCGCGTGCATCAACTGCAGGCTGCGACGAAGAAAATTACGATTACCCGCGAAATGGAATCTTCTTTTGTCGTTTTAGCTGACCGGGATATGGTTAACCTGGTTTTAAGGAACCTGCTTTCCAATGCTATAAAATTTACTCCGCAAAAAGGAAAAATAATTATCTGCCTGAAATCAGAGGCGTCTTTTTGCAGAATTTCAATCAAGGACAACGGTGTTGGAATGGATAAGGAAGCATTGAAAAAAATTCAGGAAAATAATTATTACAGCACCTATGGAACTGCACAGGAGAGCGGTACCGGACTGGGTCTCATGCTGAGCAAGGATTTTCTATCTAAAAACGGAGGTGCACTGTTAATTGAAAGTGAACCTGGTGAGGGAAGTGTTTTTTCATTTACGCTACCACTGGTAAAAGTTGACAGTTGGCAGTTGGCAGATGTCGGATAAGGCCTGGCGTTAGGCTTTATGTCTGTTTGGCTCGCAGGTACTGCAAAGGCCATTCGATATTGACACCCAGTTCTTTTGCTGCCCTTAACGGAAAATATGGATCACGCAGGGATTCCCTCGCCATCAGTATCATATCTGCCTTTGCTGTTCGAATAATTTCATCTGCCTGGGACGCTTTGGTAATAAGTCCGACAGCGCCGGTTAAAATACCAGCTTCTTTACGTATCGCTTCAGCAAAGGGCACCTGATAACCCGGTCCAAGGGGAATCTTAATATGGGGAAGAAGACCTCCTGAGGAGGCATCAATCAAATCCACACCCAGTGTTTTTAAAACCTTAGACAATTGAACGGATGCCTGAAGATCCCATCCACCCTCCGAATAATCTGTTGAGGAAATTCTTACAAAAAGTGGAAGCTCATCCGGCCAGACCATCCGGATTCCAGAAGTAATCTCTTTTAATAAACGAATGCGGTTGTCAAAACTGCCACCATATTCATCTTCGCGATGATTGCTTAACGGGGAAAGAAAACTATTGATCAGGTAGCCATGGGCACCATGAATTTCGATCACTTCAAATCCGGCAAGTAAGGCGCGCTTCGCCGCTGATTTAAAATCTTCACAGAGTTGCAGGATGTCTGTAACTGACATCATTTCCGGTGACTGATCTTCTTCTTTAAAAGGAATCGGAGAAGGGGCCTGCGGCAACCAACCACCTTCCGATAGAGGAATAGTTTTTCCACCTTTCCATGCAGAGTGGGTACTGGCTTTTCTGCCTGCATGGGCCAGCTGAATACCCGGAACGGAGCCCTGATTTTTTATAAATGCAGTTATTTGCGCCAGGGGTTCAATATGGTCATCTTTCCAAATGCCCATGTCGTCGGGTGAAATTCTTCCCCGACTGGAAATACCGGTGGCTTCCTGGATCACCAGGGCGGCGCCACCAACTGCACGGCTTCCCAAGTGGACCAGGTGCCAGTGGTTTGCAAATCCGTCCACACTGGAATATTGACACATTGGTGAAACAACTATCCGGTTTTTAAACCGGATACTCCTGATTTTCAGCGGGTCAAATAACATATATCGTGACTAGTTTTTAAATTCAAGAAATGCCTTTCCCAAACAGCGAATTAAATCTGATGGGAGCATAGCTTCCTCTGAACAGATTGCTGCAGCCAGGTCGCCGGCCAGGCCATGCAGATAAACTCCAAGCCGGGCTGCTGTTTCCGGTGGGTATGACTGGGCCAGAAGTGCTGTAATTATTCCGGTTAATACATCTCCACTTCCTCCTTTGGCCATTCCCGAATTTCCACTGGTATTAAATGAAATTTTTTCTTCCGGAGTAAATACCGCGGTAAAATGCCCTTTCAGCACAATGATGATATTATATTGAACTGCCATTTTACCGGCCAGGTCCAATCTTGTTATATCATCTTTGCATTCGCCAAACAACCGATCAAATTCTTTCGGATGGGGGGTTATAATGGTGCCCGGATAGAGTGAGCTTAATAATTTTGGACGCTTGCTGATCAGATTGAGTGCATCTGCATCCAGCACAATCGGTTTGCGAAAAGCTTTTACAAAATTTTTTAACATCGCAGAAGTGTCTGTATGAAGCCCGATTCCCGGTCCGAATCCGGCACACTGATATGGATCAAGGTTTTCCGGAAAACTGGTAAGGTGAAACTGGTCATCATCTATCTGTACCATAGCTTCCGGTACAGTTGCCTGCATAATTTCATAGCCGCATGCCGGCAGATGGGTAGTCAGCAATCCGGAACCTGCCGCTAAGCAGCCTTTTACTGCGAGAATGGCAGCACCAATTTTCCCATATGAACCTGCGAGAATTAAGCTATGTCCGAAACTTCCTTTATGTGCAAACGGATCCCTTTTTTTATAGAGTGAATCAGCAGTGGACTTATCGAAAATAGTATAAGGAGATTGAAAACGAGAGAGGTAATCTTCTAACAATTTCATCCAGCGAAGGTAAAGATTCAGTCTTAAAACAACCGTCAGCCGTCAACCCTCATCTTTTTTCTCCGCCCCGTCCTTCGGGATCATTGTCAGGTTCATCCGTATTTTCGTGACTCTGCTGATAATTCCCGAACACATCGCAGAGTTTTTTAGAAGCATATACCCGCTTATTATCGTTGTTGCAAAGTGCAATAATGGTCGCGTTTTCTTCCATCATCCGGATGAATACGGTCCGGTTTCCATGCCACCAGCCATTGTGATAGATTAATTTTTTACCTCCCGGGAAAACAATCATGCGCCAACCCAGTCCGTAGTTTCTCTTCCCTGGTTTTTCGAGGCTGTAAGGTGCATAAGCGCTGTCCAGGGTAGACTGTTTAAACAATACACCTCCCCGGAGGGCGGCATCCCATTTGAGCATATCTTCCGGTGTGCTGTAAATATTTTTGTCACCGTAAACCATGTCCAGGTATTCCATCGGGTAGGCCCGGCCACTTAATTTATAGGAACGGGTGGATCGGCCGCTGTCCTGGCTGGAATACACATAGGTATCCTGCATTTTGAGGGGCTGGAAAAAAGTCCTGGTCATGAATTCAGTGTAGGTCTCTCCCGAAACTTTTTCGATGATCAGTGCGAGAAATGCGTAGTTGGTATTTGAATATTCGAAATGATGGCCGGCCGCCGTATAAATGACCTGGTCGTGATGTTGTATGATGTATTGAAGCAAATCGGTGTTGGTCAGGTATTTTCTTTTATCCCATCCCGACTGATCCATGAAGTGAACATAGTTTCTTAATCCGCTGCGCTGGCTCAGGAGATTTTTAATGGTTATACCGGTAGGGAATCCAGTCAGATATTTAGAAATATCGTCATGAATATCAAGTTTTCCTTCTTCCCATAATTTCAGGATACCCATGGCTGTAAAAGTCTTTGATACGGAAGCCAGGTGAAAGGCTGTATGGGCGTTCACACTGTCCTGATGTTTTCTTGGGTCCTTAAAGCCGCCATATTTTTCATACACGATTACCCCATCGTGAGCCACCACGAGACCTCCATTAAAACCATGGGAAAACAGGGAATCGAAAAAATGTCGGGAAGCATTGCTATACAGCTTCATTTCCTCGGGATGCAGGGTTTTCGCCCGGGGTACATCCAAGGCAAGCAGGGTCGAGTCCTGTTTAGGGGCTAAAGGTTTACCGGCAGGAGTTTGTCCACAGCAAACCAGGAAAGAAGCGGCCATTAAATAGCAGCAAAGGGTTTTCAACAGGTATGATTTTTTTTCAGTTACGATGTGCAAAAATAGAATATTAGACTTTTTCTTAGCTCAGAAACGAGTTTTGTTTTTCCGTTTCCTTTTTTAGGGGCAATTTTGCCACTCTTTAGAGGAAATAACGCAAAAACAGGGTAGAGATTATGGCCGACAAAAAAATTACAAGTTATCCAAAGGAAAAAGTTAATATTCTGTTCCTGGAAAACATCAGCGATGCAGCCGTGAAGCGGTTCTCCACGGCTGGTTATACATCTGTTAAGAAATTGACAAAAGCCCTGCCCGAAGCAGATCTCATCAGGGAAATCGGCGATGTGCACCTGTTGGGTATCCGGTCCAAAACCCAGATCACCGAGAAAGTCTTAAAAGCAGCCAAAAAGTTACAAGCTATAGGATGTTTTTGTATCGGAGTGAACCAGGTGGATCTTAAAAATGCTATGAAAGAAGGGATTGCGGTCTTTAACGCACCCTATTCCAATACCAGATCCGTGGCCGAACTGGTAATCGGGGCATCGATTATGCTGATCCGTCGTATTCCGGATAAGAGCAAGTCGGCACACGAAGGCATATGGATGAAAGAATCCAAGGGCAGTTATGAACTCCGGGGAAAGACGATGGGCATCATCGGGTATGGAAATATTGGTACACAGGTAAGTATTTTGGCCGAATCCATGGGGATGAAAGTGGTTTTTTACGATATCGAGACCAAATTACCCCTGGGCAACGCTACCGCAAAAAAATCCATTAAAGACGTTGTTTCCATTTCGGATATTATTACTATTCATGTTCCGGATACGGATCAGACGCGCATGATGATCAATAAACAGCTGATCAGGCAATTTAAAAAAGGCTCCATCCTGCTCAATTATGCCAGGGGCGAGGTTGTAGATCTTGAAGCACTGGGAAAAGCCCTGGAAGAAGGGAGCCTGGCCGGGGCCGGCGTGGATGTATATCCGTTAGAACCCGAAAAAAACGGAGACCGTTTCACCACGCCGCTTCAGCATTTATCCAATGTTTTATTAACCCCGCATATTGGCGGATCAACCGAAGAAGCTCAGGAAAATATCGGGGATGATGTAAGCCATAAATTATTTCAATACCTGGAGATGGGTATTTCCACCGGGTCCCATACGATTCCTGAGTTAAGCCTGCCGCAACACCCGGATACCCACCGGATTTTACATATACATTATAATGTCCCCGGCGTTTTATCAGAAATTAATACCCGGTTGTCTAACCATCAGATTAATATTCTCGCCCAGTATCTCAAAACAAATGATGATATCGGATATGTGGTGCTGGACGTTGATAAAAAATTATCCGCTCAGGCGATCAGTCTTCTGAAAGAAGTGAAGAATACGATTAAGACGAGGTTGCTGTATTAGGGGATTAGAAAATCAGATGATTAGAAGATTAGATGATTAAAACAAAAAATATCCTGATCATTTAATCTTCCAATCACCTAATCTCTACTATGTCCTTTTTCCTGAATAATTTCCTGGAATGATCCCAGAGTTCGCGATAGGTAAGCCATACATACCTGAACGTTTCCCTTAGCTCCACACCGACGGTTTTATTGAGCACCGAATACATTATCAGGAAATTCAGGATAGCTGAAATAACCGTTCCATACGCTGCTCCAAGCCAGCCGATATACCTTAATCCAAGATACATGCAGGCATAGTTCAGGAACATGGTAAGCAGGTTTACCCAAAAATTAATCCGCGGTTTACCAATGGCATCCATGGTGGTTCCGAACTGGTAAGAAAAAGGCCGGAGGAAACTAAAGAGGATTACGATTTCCAGAATGGGAACAGCCGCATAATATTTACTTCCCGCCAGAATCTTAATAAAAAGGTGAGGTACGGAAAAGATAAGGACGCTTACAGGGGCCAATATGCTTATGATTGTACCTACCATTCTTTCAAAATAATAACGCACTTTTTCAGTTCCGGTTGTTGCCATTGCTTCCACGTTTTTAGGAAATAATACATCCGCAATGGCCACGGAAGGAACATCCATCATATTATTTATCCGGCTAACTACATTATAATATGCTACAATATCTGCAGATATCAGGGTTGACATAAACTGGTCGGCGGACCTTCCAAAAGCTGAAAAGACATTAGTTCCGAAAATATATTTTCCAAAATGAAACATGCGCATCATGGCTCTTTTATCGGCGTCAAATTTTCTGAAAAAATATTCTTTAGCGTAATACATCATGAACAGAGAGCCACAAAAAATAGAAAGTACCTGGAGTTTTACCAGATTAACAAGAGTAAGAAAGGATTTATCTCCAAACAGGAAAAAAAGCATAAACATCATAAACAGGCCCTGGCGGAACAGGTAACCATAAAAAATTGCCTTGAATTTAAAATGCGCCTGTAACAGGACTTCAAAATGATTGAATGGAATCAGCACAAGTATGGTTAAAATTCCCCATTGCAACAAGGGATATAATTCAGGGATCTTGAGAAGGTTTGTAAGAATATGTCCGCCGAAAAAAATGATTCCCACAACCAGTAAAGAAAAAAGCGTATTGGTTATCAGGGAGGCTGACTGAACCTTATTCCGGTTGCTTACGTATTCCGGGTCGCTTAGAAATTTAATCATCGGGTTTCTCAGCAATCCCTGTTTAATTGTTTCCACCATGGTGATAATGGTCAGGAAAAGCGCCCAGATGCCCATTTCCTTAACAGTGGGAAAGACCCTTTTTGCTAAAATGATATAACTGATTACACCAAAAGCGATGAGAGAGAATCGGTTTAGGAGGGTAAAAAATACGGAGTGAATCCAAAAAGAGGATTCTAACTTAATTTTCAAATACGGTTAGTTTGAGCTCACGAAGCTATCTAATCCGGCTGGTAATATAAAAATCTTAACGATCAGGTATCATTGGATTTTGGTGTCCTTCTTTCTTATAATTTATATTATGTTAAATAGCGCTTTATATATTCAGATAAACAATTCTACTTGGGGCATGGAAACTGCAGTATCAGATTACCTCCGGTTTTTAGTCTCTCCCCCTTTAACTGCTAAAACATTATTTATGTCATTCAACCTTATCGATTCAGTCAGGAACATTTTTAATGATGATTTTGTATCAAAGGCCGCGGCATTCACAGGGGAAAATGAAAATAATATCAAAGCCGCCATGACTGGAATCATACCCACCGTGTTAACGGGTTTACTTCACCAGACAGGATCAGGAAATCCACAAAATATGCTGAGCTTGGCCAGAACAGCTTCACAAAGCGGGATCCTGAGTAATCTTTCCGGCGTTCTTGGCGATGACAGCCAATTGGCTAAAGGTGGCGAAATGCTTAATTCATTATTTGGTGATAAATCCGGTGGAGTCATCAGTTTAATTTCAAATTATTCAGGAATCCGGGAAGCCACTACTTCCTCACTGATGTATGTAGCGACTCCCGCATCGCTCGGTATCCTGGGCAAGCATGCAGCTGAAACTAATATGAATGCAGGTGGTATGCTAAGTTTTTTGAACAATCAGAAAGAAAGTATACTTAGCGCAATTCCAACAGGACTAAACCTGGCGGCAGTCATGGGTCTGGCAAGCCTAACCGGGATTGGCAGCAAGCTTTCCACCCGGCTTTCTGAAATCAGAGGAGCCCTGGGAAGCAATATGGAAAAAACGGCGCATTCTGTACCGCCAGCAAAAAAATTCAATTGGTCGCCACTTGTTATTGGTGCGATTGTGATTCTTGGTCTTGTTATCTTCCTGGGTAAGGGATTCAATGGAGCGGAGAAAACTCAATCTGTTGTTGTTATGGCAGACACAACAAAACTGGACACAGTGGTTAGCCAGCCCGCGGTTTTTGTCCGGAAGACCATGAAAGTAAAATTACCTGACAGTACCGAACTCAATGCTTACAAAGGAGGTTTAGAAGATCAGTTGGTGATGTTTTTGAATAATCCGGCAAGTGTTGCCGGGAAAAATGACTGGTTTAATTTCGATAACCTGAATTTTAATGCAGGTAGCGCAGAAATTACTGATGAAAGCATCGCCCAGGTTCAAAATATTGCTGCTATTCTCAAATGCTATCCCAAATTAAAAATAAAAATTAGCGGATATACAGACAAAACCGGTGATAGTCTGGCAAATCTGAAATTATCACAGGCACGTGCAGATGCTGTACGTGCGGCCCTAAAAAATGAAGGCACCAATATGAAACAGATACAGGGAGCTGAAGGTTATGGGTCACAGTTTGCAAGGGCAGATACAAGTGCCGCCGATGAAGAAAAACAAAAAGACACAAGGATCGCCATCAGTGTCCGGGCAAAATGAAAAGGACACTCTACTTCAAATGCTTCCACAATGCCATGTTCAACTCTGTCATTTCCCCTTCCCCGGAAATCCGTTTGATTTCGAGAAGTTTTTTACCGATGGTTTCTGCTAAACCCGGTAAGGAGTTCGCAGATGAATGTGTATTTTTCCCGGAATTGTAAGGCCTGGCAGTACTGGATATTTTCGGATTGGATTTCATAAAAAAAAGGATATAAACATAACGTCTATATCCTTATTTTATGCGTTTCCGTATTAACAATATTCTTCAAAAGCTGCAATCAGGTTATGGGCGATCATCTGTGCAGACCTGCCCTCAATATGGTGGCGTTCAATCATATGAACGAGATTACCATCTTTAAACAGGGCAACCGCCGGGGAAGATGGAGGATAAGGTAAAAGCTTTTCACGTAATGTTTTTACTGCATCCACATCAAATCCGGCAAAACTGGTAGCCAGATGGTCTGGTTTTTTATTGGTATTGTGTACCGCCATGAGTACGCCTGGTCTTGCAGTTCCAGCCGAACAACCGCAAACTGAATTGATGACAACAAGGGTTGTTCCCTTGGTTTCCAATTGGTTAATAACTTCGTCGGGAGTCCGCATTTCGCTGAAACCATTTTCGGTCAGCTCTTCTTTCATCGGTATAACTAATTGTTCGGGATACATGATTTGGGTTTTTTAAAAGAACGCAAATCTAATCAAATTGTTCATTATGACCTAAAGCTAAGAGCACTGGAGATGCAGGATCATTGTCAGAAATAATATAAAACACCCAGGGTTTAATGTAATTATGACATTAAAATTCTTATTTAAGTGCCATAATGGCTTGTTTATTGCCTTAATAGTCGTACGGTATGGGCTTTGACTAGAAGGGTTGTAATCATTCAATTTATTTTTAAAAACATAGTATTATGACACTCGTAAAAGTTAACAACAGGCCTTTCGGCAACCTTTTCAATGATTTACTTAATGAATTTCCGGTTGCAGCCCGCTCCATCGGCCAGGAGTTTTTTGCGTTTCCCCAGACTAATATCCATGAAACTCCTGACGCTTATCATGTGGAACTGAATGTTCCGGGAAGGTCTAAGGAAGATTTTAAGATTCAGGTAGAACAGGGTCTTCTGACCATCAGTTTTGACAAGAAGGAAGAAACTGCTACTTCAGAAGATTACAAAACCCTTCGTCGTGAATTTGAATACAAATCATTCAAGCGCAGTTTTTCAGTTGATGAAAAAATTGCCGTGGACGGAATTCAGGCCAAGTATGAAAATGGTGTTTTGAAACTGCTTTTACCAAAGAAAGAAGAATCGAAACCAAGTGCCAGGCAGATTGATATAGCTTAATATCCGTAACGAAGGTTAAGTGTGGTGGTTATATGTTCCCTTCCGCGATTCGCGGGAGGGATTTTTTTTTGGCTTTGATTTATACCTGTCGTGGGTTATTTTCGCTGCTCATTCCCTGTGAAAGCTATGCGTAAATCCATGTATCCGTGGTTATTGGCCCTTTTATTATTTTCGCTTTTCCGGGTGCAGTCCGCGGCCGCACAGACGCCCGTTGTTCCGGTTGTTATACCGGGCTCTCCGCGAACTGACAGCCTTCCGGCTCTGCAGGACAGCCTCAGGCCTGCACTGGATAGTTTGCTGAGAATCCGGAATCTGAATCCCTATTTCACTTTACATGTGGATTCAACCCTGAGCTATCAGCTTGAAATAAACCAGGACCCCGCCCATTATTACTGGTTTCTCAGAAATTCCCCGCTTGGGCTCAAAATCAATAAAGACAATGGCCTCCTGACATTCAAGGCTGACAAATCTTATTTTCTTTCCGGAAAATTGAAATATGACTATCCGTATAAAGTAAGTGTCGGGGTTCAGAATCTTCAGAAACCTGCAGACCGGGTGGACACTTCCTTTACCATTCTTTTTTTTACCACCGAAATTGCTCCTTCCCGATTGAAACCTTCAGTGAACAGCGTGGTCTTTGTGGACGAAGGGGATACGGTAAGTTTTCGAATAGAATGCGAAGAAGGCAGTTTTCCGGTAGAATCCATTGGTTTTTTCTCCAACCTTCCGATAAAAAATTATAAGCCTGTAAAAAAATGTGATGACGAATTCATCTGGAGCCCACCTTATGATTTTATCAAAGAAACGGATTCGGTACGTCAGAAACAGGTGAACCTGTATTTTATCGGAACGAATAAATTTTTCATTCGCGATACAGCACTGGTGAAAATATTTGTAAGATCTGCCCTGAATTATCCTTTCCTGGTACAGGAGTACGACCACACGGTTAAGGAAGTGCAAACCTATACACTTCAGTTGAAATATGCTTTTGTGCAGATGGATAAAAAAGTAAAGAACACTAAAACAACCCGCACTTCATTTGATATGACCAGTTCCGGTAGTGCCCTGGGTGGTACCGTACTTTCTTCTTCGTCTTCCCTTGGTGCACAGACCGCAGGAAAAATTCTACCCAGTGCCGGCGTAGCCCTTGTTCCGGTAAAAGAAGCGGTTGCTCCCCAAAAAATTGCGGAACAAAATGCCGCGTCCCTGATACGATCATCCATCAAGCGAATGGAATACCAGCTCCACGAAAACAATTTAACTGGTGAACGGGATCCGGAAATAACAAAGAAGATCACCAAACTAAGAGATGAGATGAAACAGATTCAGATACAGCTGATCGATGTGCCCACAGATGAAAATAACAATATGAGCGAAGCAGAGCTGAACGACTATTTTAACAGCAAGAAAGTGAATAATAAATATAAATTGAAAAGCAAGTAAGAAAGTGTGAGAGTGTGAGAGTGAAATTTTCTCACACTCTCACACTCTCACACTTGTTCTCAGTAGCCCAAAATCTTCAGCATACTCTGAGCAGTCTGCTCTTTGGCGTAGAGCCAGTCAACCAGTTTCCCGTTTTTATCAAAGTTGATCAGTACATGTTTGGGAGAAGGAATCAGGCAGTGTTTGATTCCGCCGTAACCACTGATCTGGTCCTGGTAGGCACCCGTATGAAAAAAACCGAGGTACAGCGGTTCATCATTGTTCAGTTTAGGAAGAAAAACTTCATTAATATGTTCTTCGGAATCATAATAGTCATGGCTGTCGCAGGTTATTCCCCCCAGTACCACCCGCTGGTACTCGACATCCCATTTGTTTATGGGCATCATAAGAAACCGCTCGCCGATGCCCCAGGTATCTGGTAAAGTGGTAATAAAGGAGGAATCGATCATATACCAGATTTCGCGATCATTCTGCATTTTCTGGCCGATAACACTATAAATATGCGCCATGCTCTCCCCCACTGTATAACTTCCAAATTCTGTGAAAATATGTGGCATGGGCACATGGTTCCTTTTGCAGGCCTTTTTAATATTTCCTACAATTTCATTGATCATGAACTGATAGTCATATTCGAAGCCAAGAGAATGTTTAATGGGGAATCCGCCTCCGATATTAATGGAATCCAGTTCGGGGCAGATCTTCTTCAGCTGGCAGTACAGGTTAATGACCTTGTTGAGTTCACTCCAATAATAAATATCATCCTTGATCCCCTTATTCAGGAATATATGCAGCATTTTTAACTGGAATCGGTCTTCATTCCCTTCAATTTTATCTACATAAAATTCAAGTACGTCCCGGGGCCTGAATCCAAGCCTGGAGGTGTAAAATGGAAAATTGGGTTCCTCTTCTGCAGCTACCCGTATGCCCAGTTTGAATGGTACTTTTACAGATTTTTTGTACTGCTGCAGTTCATCTTTATTGTCAAGAATGGGAATAACATTTTTAAATCCTGAATTTAACAGGGAAGCGATACGACTGGTATAGGGCTTTTGTTTAAAGCCGTTGCAGATGATAAACGTATCCTTGGTTATTTTTTTTTTGGCGTAGAGTTTTTTAATGATTTCTATATCATAGGCATATGAAGTCTCCAGGTGGATATCATTGTTCAGGGCTTCCTCCACGATAAATGAAAAATGGGAGCTCTTGGTGCAATAACAATAAAAATATTTTCCTTCATATTTATGCCGGGATATGGCAGAAGTAAACATCTTTTTCGCTTTTTTAATCTGCATGCCAATTTTGGGCAGGTAAGATATTTTAAGCGGTGTGCCGTATTTGGCGATCAGGGACTTCAGGTCAACCCCGTTGAATTCTAAATAATTTTCTTTCACTACAAAACCTTCCTGCGGAAAATTAAACGTCTGCTGCACCAGGTCAGCATACGAATTGTTCATGGAATCGTTATTCTTGATGATGGCATTACGATTTTGAGGTGAAATAAAATTGATACAAATATAAAATTATGAGGATATCCGCAAAATAAAAGAGGTTTCCAAAAGGTTATTAATCCTTTTAGAAACCTCTTTCTATCGTCGGCCTGTTTTTTATTTTACGGAGTCGATGAGTTTTTTAAATGCATCCGGTTCGTTCATGGCGATATCGGCCAGCATTTTCCGGTCTAACATAACTCCTTTTTCATTCAGCAAGTGGATGAACCTGGAATAAGTAAGACCCTCTGCACGAACGGCAGCATTGATACGGGCGATCCAGAGTGCACGGTACTCCCGTTTCTTGAGTTTACGACCTACATAGCGATAAGTAAGGCCCTTCTCCAGTACGTTTTTGGCTACTGTGTAAACATTTTTACGTTTGCCGTAAAAACCTTTGGCCTGTTTAAGGATTCGTTTTTTGCGGGCCCTGGAGGCTACCGCATTTACTGAACGTGGCATATATTAATAATTTGAGAATTAGAAAAATGGTGAATTCGGGAATGGGTTATTTTAATCGCAACAGGCGTTTTACAAAATCCTGATTTGCACTGCTGACCTTACCTTTTTTCCCCATCAGTCTTTTTCTTTTCTTTGTTTTTTTGGTGAGGATGTGTCGCTTGAAAGCTTTCTGGAAAGTGATTTCACCGGTGCCTGTGATTTTAAATCTTTTCTTGGCACTCGAGTTTGTTTTAACCTTTGGCATCTTATGATGAGGTTTTAAATGATACCCTGCTGGCGGATTTGCAAGGGCAAATCACTTATGGGGCCATTTGGGCAATATTCACGCCCAGAGGCGTGGTTCCACTAAAAATGGAGCGCAAAAGTAGGGGTATTTTACCGAAAAATGAAATTAATCTCCTGATCTATATGGCAATATGGGTAATATAGTGCCATCATTTATCGAGGTTTTAACGCTTTTCCACTATTTTTGCCTCCCTTAAAAATCACAGACTATTTAATATGGACAAACTGATTTACCTCGTACCCCTAATGGGCATTATCGGACTCTTATATACTTTTATTCAATTCAAGTGGGTATCTAAGCAGGACGAGGGCACAGACCGGATGAAAGAGATTAGCCGGTATATCGCTGAAGGAGCGATGGCTTTTCTGAAGGCAGAGTGGAAAATATTGGGATACTTTGTTGTGATTGTGGCCCTGCTGCTGGGTTTTATGGCCAGCACAAACCCCCACTCCCACTGGGCTATTTCCATCGCTTTTATTCTGGGTGCAATTTTAAGTGCCACTGCCGGATATATCGGGATGAGGGTGGCTACTAAAGCGAACGTAAGAACCGCCCAGGCTGCCAGAACAAGTCTTAGCCGGGCACTCAAAGTTTCCTTTACCGGAGGTTCAGTAATGGGCCTGGGTGTAGCAGGCCTCGCCGTTCTCGGTCTCGGGGGCTTATTTATCATATTAAAATCCATTTTCGCACCAGACGCGGAAGTGAACTCCGAAGAAATGCTGCGCACTATTGAAGTGCTTACCGGATTTTCGCTGGGTGCCGAATCCATCGCCCTTTTTGCCCGTGTGGGAGGAGGAATATATACTAAAGCCGCTGATGTGGGTGCCGACCTGGTTGGAAAAGTGGAAGCCGGGATCCCGGAAGATGATCCAAGGAATCCGGCGACGATTGCCGATAATGTTGGTGACAATGTTGGCGATGTTGCCGGTATGGGTGCAGATCTTTTTGGATCATATGTAGCCACGGTGCTTGCGACAATGGTGTTGGGCCAGGAAACCGTGGCTGACGATAAATTCGGGGGTATGTCACCCATCCTGCTTCCAATGATGATCGCGGGTACCGGTATCTTATTTTCAATAATTGGAACCTTGTTTGTACGAATCAGCGAAACTGCTAATATCAGTACGGCGCCCGTACAAAAAGCCCTGAATATGGGTAACTGGGGATCCATCATACTTACAGCATTGGCGTCCGTGGGACTGGTTTACTTCTTTCTTCCTGAGACCATGACCCTGCGCAATATTGAATTCACAAAATGGGGAGTTCTTGGTGCCATCGCCGTCGGACTGGCAGTGGGAACCATCATGAGCATGATTACGGAATATTATACCGCAATGGGCAAGAGACCCGTGATGTCTATCATTCGTCAATCTTCTACAGGGCATGCAACTAATGTGATCGGTGGTCTTGCTGTTGGTATGGAATCTACCTGCCTTCCCATCCTGGTGCTTGCCGGCGGAATCTGGGGTTCTTATGCCTGTGCAGGTTTGTACGGCGTAGCTATTGCGGCAGCGGGTATGATGGCAACCACGGCGATGCAGCTGGCTATTGATGCATTCGGGCCAATCGCCGATAATGCCGGTGGTATCGCAGAGATGAGTGAACTGCCGAAGGATGTTCGTGAAAAAACCGATGTACTGGATGCCGTGGGTAATACTACAGCGGCGACCGGAAAAGGATTTGCCATTGCTTCTGCAGCCCTGACTTCCCTCGCTTTGTTTGCAGCTTTTGTAGGTGTGGCAGGAATTAATGGCATTGATATTTATAAGGCAAAGGTGCTGGCTTCACTTTTTGTGGGTGCTATGATTCCTTTTATATTTTCTTCTCTCGCTATCAGGGCGGTTGGAGAAGCAGCCATGGCCATGGTAGAGGAAGTGCGCAGGCAGTTTCGGACTATTCCCGGAATTATGGAAGGAACAGGAAAGCCAGAGTATGATAAATGTGTTGCGATTTCCACAGAAGCTTCATTAAAGAAAATGATGCTGCCCGGTGCAATCGCCATTTTTTCTCCACTTATCATGGGTTTTTTGCTGGGTCCGGAAGCATTGGGTGGATTTCTTGCCGGTGCTACGGTGAGCGGTGTATTGATGGGGATGTTTCAGAATAATGCCGGAGGCGCCTGGGATAATGCGAAAAAATCATTTGAAAAAGGTGTAGAGATCAATGGCGAAATGTTTTATAAGAAATCGGAACCACATAAGGCATCAGTTACCGGGGATACAGTCGGGGATCCTTTTAAAGATACTTCGGGACCTTCCATGAATATTCTCATCAAACTGATGTCAATCGTTTCATTGGTCATTGCACCAACGCTTGCCCAGATGTATTCCACCAAGGAAAGTCAGGTAAAAGTGATGAAGATCCAAAAAGTTCAAAAAGAGCTAGTGAGCAAAGGAAAATAAATTAATCATCTGATTTGCCGGCCGGGGAATTTATTTCTCCGGTCAGCAAATTTTTCGCCTCCTGCAATTGCTTTTGTTGTGTTTCCGGCACCACAGGATATTTCAGATCCAGTTTGTCAAGTTCACCTACGATGATATTGGCCAAAACCAGCCGGGTGAACCATTTGTCATCGGCCGGAATTACAAACCAGGGTGCCCGATCGCCGGAGGTATTCTCCAGCATATCCTCATAGGCTTTCCGATAGTCCTTCCATAAATCCCGTTCTTTCAGGTCTCCTATTGAAAATTTCCAGTTTTTTGCCGGATCATTAATTCGTTCCAGAAATCTTTTTTTCTGTTCTTTTTTAGAAACATGCAGGAAAAATTTCAAAACCACCGTCCCGTTATCGGCCAGGGTATTTTCAAAATGATTGATCTGTTTGAACCTTTTTTCCCAGAATGATTTGTCAATATCCGTAACAGCATTTATACCCGGCAGATTTTCATTCAGAATATATTCCGGATGAACCCGGGTAACCAGTACATTTTCATAGTGGGAACGGTTGAAAATTCCGACCATTCCTTTTGCCGGCAGAGCATTATAATGGCGCCATAAATAATCGTGTTCCAGTTCCTGGTGTGTGGGTGTTTTAAAAGAGGTTACGGTCACCCCCTGGGGATTGAGTCCGCTCATCACATGTTTGATAACGCTGTCTTTACCGGCAGCATCCATTGCCTGGATCACAACGAGTACGCTATAGCGGTTGGATGCATATAATTTTTCCTGAATTTCAGAAAGTTTCAAAATATCTTCCTGCAGCAGGCTCACGCCGGTGGCTTTTTCTACCGGCTTTTCTTTATCGTCGGTAAGCCATTCTTTTAAATCGACTTTCTTTCCTTCCCATACCCGGAACCTTTCTGCATATAATGATTTCATTTGAGCATCTGCCATGATGGATGGTTTGTACTTTAATCAAATGTTAAAAAAATAGTTGGTTTACGAATTAAATCGTATTTTGAGTTGTATTACAAATTTAGCATATGGTATCTTCAAAATACATCAAACCGACAGAAAGCGAGTTGGAAATACTCAGGATACTCTGGGAAAGAAATAAAGCCAGCGTGCGGCATGTACATGAAGAACTTTCCAAATCCAAGGAAGCAGGTTATACAACGACCCTCAAGCTAATGCAGATCATGTATGAAAAAGGCCTGGTTGGACGGGATGATTCTGTGAAAATTCATGTTTATTATCCAATTGTAAGCCGGGAAAAAACACAAAAACAACTTCTCGGTAAAATGATCACCAACCTTTTCGGCGGATCATCCACCGAACTTGTAATGCACGCGCTGGGTAACCATAAAGCATCTCCGGAAGAACTGGAGGAAATTCAGAAACTGCTCAACAACCTGAAAAAGCATTAACGCATGCATGGTTTTTCTACCCTTCTGACTGCACTTGGATGGTCCCTGCTGAACAGTATTTGGCAGCTAGCCGTTCTCTGGTCGTTTTATTTTCTGATAACGATGGGGATTAAACGCATTTCAGCTGCAGGAAAACATAATCTGGCTTTGGCATTTTCAATGATTGGTTCAGGCTGGCTAATCTCAACTTTTTTTCAACTGCTAAACGAACCTGCTTATCTGATTCATTCAGGATTCATTCCTGCTTTCCGGTCCTTTAATTATTGGGTTCCCTATATCAGCGTTCTGTATATAATTGTACTAGCAGTTCGAACAGTTAAATATGGGTTTCACTTTTTTGGCAGAAAGAAAAGTGAATGCGGTAATTTTATTTCACCCGTATTACAATCCTTTGTTGACCGGCATGCCCGATTGCTGGGAATTTCTTCCGGGGTACAGGTTTATCTTTCAGACCTGGTGGAGACTGCTGAAACCAGCGGATTCCTCAAACCCCTTATTCTGCTTCCTGTTTCACTTATTACCCGGTTATCACCGCAACAACTGGAAGCCATACTTATCCATGAACTTTTTCATATCCGCAGAAACGATTACCTGATTAATATTTTCATCTCCTGCTTTCAGGGCATTTTATTTTTCAACCCTTTTGCGCAACTTTTTTACCGGACCATATCAAGAGAAAGGGAAAATGCCTGTGACGACGAAGTGCTGGAACGGGGGTACGCACCAAGGATATATGCTGAAGCCCTTTTCTGTCTGGAGAAATTCAGGCAGGTGAAACCGGATTTTTCCATAGCTGCAGATGGCCATAAGCCCTGGTTGCTGATGGAGCGGATCCAACGTGTTTTGGGAAACCCGATTTATAAAAAAAACAGGATTAACCCCTTTCTGATTTTTAGTCTGGCCACTTCAGTCGGACTATTAAGTCTTCAGCAAAATACCTCTCTGCCCGCAGCGGCTCAAACGGCAACAGCGGCCCTGCAGTCTTCCGTTCAGCCCGAAAGGTTTGAAAATCGGGTACTCCAAATTAAATCGCCAGAAAAAGTAACCCCCTATCATGCTGGTTTCCGTAACAGGCAAAAGGTTAAAAAAGCGGCTGTTCCTGAACCCCGGGAGCAAACCAGTGAAATAGAGACGACAGCTGAAGAAGGACAGGG
The DNA here is from genome assembly GCA_963766585.1 of uncultured Bacteroidota bacterium. GTDB lineage: Bacteria > Bacteroidota > Bacteroidia > Chitinophagales > Chitinophagaceae > Puia. Next base: position 443,614 of record CAVYAV010000003.1, on the reverse strand, counting down.
TGATAAAGTATTTTTTGCAGAAAATATTGTTCCGCGAGATTTTTCTAACCAACAGGCAGCCGGAACGAATGAAGAAGCGATTGAACCGGTTCCGGGTACACCTTATGTTCCATCCGTGAGTCTGTCCTATGAGGCAGTTCCGGGGCTTACCCAGGAAGACAGTATCCGGGATGTTGCCGTCCAAAGCAGGATAATGGATTTGGTAATTGAATCCAGGTACCGGGCATCGGTAAAAATGAAAAATTTGCAGACAGAAGTAGCAAGGAGCCATCAGCAGCTGAAAAAAATGGAAACAAAAAATCACGATCTGATCCTGCAGCACCGGAAAAATATCAACCCGCTTTTAGAGAATCTTCAGGAACAGTTAAAACTGAAAAAGCTGAAAATTGATCAGCTGAAAATGCAACTTCGGGTCTCTGATACAGAAATTATCCATATTTAAACGGAGGAATATTTAATTTTGCATCATGTCTTTCAATTTCCGGGAATTATTGCCGGAGGATTTTGACGCATCCTCCCGTGTTTGGATTTACCAATCCAGCCGCCTGTTTACCATCGCAGAAGCATTTCAGATCGAGGAATTACTGAATGAATTCACAGGAACCTGGAATTCCCATGGAGATCCCGTGAAAGGCTATGCGAATTTATTTTTCGGACAGTTCATTATACTGATTGCCGACGAAAAAGCGTCCATGGTCAGTGGATGCAGTAAAGATTCTTCTGTTCGCCTTATAAAAGCAATTGAAACCCGCTTCGGAGTAAATTTATTCGACCGCCAGCTGCTGGCTTTTTTTATACAGGACAGGGTTCAGCTCCTGCCCCTTTCTCAATTGGAATCCGGGGTAAACAGCGGAATCCTTAAACCAGAGACACTGTATTTCGACAATACCGTGCTGACAAAATCAGCATTGGAGAATAAATGGATCATCCCTTTAAAAGAAAGCTGGCTGGCAAAGAGAGTTTCTTTTCCTCAGGCCATTTCGAATTAATCAAGCGGAAGTAGCTCACCTGGTAGAGCGACAGCTTCCCAAGCTGTAGGTAGCGGGTTCGAGTCCCGTCTTCCGCTCTAAAAATAAATATGCTGAATCTCAAAATTATTACGGCCAGTACCCGGCCCGGCAGAAGAGCACCTATTATCAGTAATTGGGTGATAGAAAAAACGAAAGAAGACCCGGAAATAAATGTGGAACACCTCGATCTGGCAGAGATCAACCTGCCTTTTCTGGATGAGCCCCATCATCCGAGACTACAGAATTATACAAAACAACATACCAAAGACTGGAGCGAAAAGATCTCGGAGGCAGAGGCATTCATTTTTGTTACACCGGAATATAATTTTGGTTTCACGGCCCCTCTCAAAAACGCCATTGATTTTTTACACCGGGAATGGGCTTATAAAGCAGCCGGGATCGTAAGTTATGGTGGCCTGTCCGGCGGTACCCGGGCAGTTCAAATGCTGAAACAGGTTCTCACCACTTTAAAAATGACCCCCGTTTTTGAGTCTGTCAATATCCCGTTTTTCGAACTGCATATCAAGGAAGGGGTTTTTATACCGACTGAATCCCTGGAAAATGGCATCAGGTCCATGCTTAATGAAATCAAAAAGGTCAACAAAGGGTTAAAGGTCATCAGGGACTGATCATCGACTGTCATCCTGTCATTTATTCCTTTGTTTTGATTAAATTTGTGGTCCTAAAGGTGTTGAATGGAATTTGATATACTGACCAGAAAACAGGATGAATCCAGGCAGGGCGAAAGTTATTCTCCTTCATCGGTGACTAATGCCGGATTCCCCCGAAAATTTTACATTGAGAGTTATGGCTGTGCCATGAATTTTGCCGACAGCGAAGTGGTGGCCTCTATACTGCAGGGAGCAGGGTTTACGGGAACAAGGGACTATTCAAAGGCCGATCTTATCCTGATCAATACCTGCTCTATCAGGGAAAAAGCAGAACAAACCGTTCGCAGCCGGCTCCATATTTTCCGCCAGGTAAAAAGGGCAAAGCCATCCACGCTTATCGCAGTGCTGGGTTGTATGGCTGAAAGACTGAAATCGAAATTTCTGGAAGAAGAAAAACTGGTGGACATGGTGGTTGGTCCGGACGCCTACAGAACCCTGCCGCTGCTGATAGAAGAAACTGAAGGCGGTCAAAAATCGGTGAATGTACTTCTCAGCCGGGATGAGACCTATGCGGATATTGCACCGGTCCGTTTAAACAGCAACGGGGTGAATGCATTTGTAAGTATCATGCGAGGGTGTAATAATATGTGTTCATTCTGTGTGGTACCCTTTACCCGCGGGAGAGAAAGAAGCCGGGATCCCGAATCGATATTGACCGAATGCCGGGATCTTTTTGAAGACGGTTTCCGGGAAGTGACCCTGCTTGGACAAAATGTGGACAGCTATCACTGGCACTCAGGAACAGACGGAGAAAAAGCGGTTGACTTTGCGATGCTGCTTGAACGTGTCGCCAGGATTTCTCCATTACTACGGGTTCGTTTTTCAACTTCGCACCCAAAAGATATTACCGACGAGGTGTTGCACACGATTGCCCGTTTCGAAAATATCTGCAACAATATTCACCTGCCTGTGCAAAGCGGATCTACCAGGGTTTTACAGCGCATGAACAGGACCTATACACGCGAATGGTACCTGTCTAAAATAAAACGGATCAGGGAAATCATTCCGCAATGCGGAATTACTTCCGATATCATTTCGGGCTTTTGCGGGGAAACAGGAGAAGATCATGAAGAAACACTCTCGCTGATCCGGGAAAGCCGTTTCGATTTCAGTTATATGTATTTTTATTCTGAAAGACCCGGAACACTGGCTGCCAGAAGATATCCGGATGATGTACCCGAAGCAGAAAAGAAAAAAAGGCTGGAAGAAATTATAAAGCTTCAAAGGCAGATTTCCGAAGAATCCAACAGCAGGGATATTGGAACCTTTTCCAAAGTACTTATTGAAGGTGATTCAAAAAAAAGCGCATCCGCATGGATGGGGAGAAATGACCAGAATAAAGTAGTTGTATTTCCAAAAGACGGATTTTCATTCCGGAAGGGCGATTATGCAGTGCTGAAAATTGTGAACAGTACGGGCGGTACCCTGATCGGTGAAATTATCTGAAACTGGAATCAACAGAAAATAATTAATCATGGAACTACAGGCGATAAAAAACCGTTTTGGTATAATTGGGAACGCACCCGAATTAAACTATGCCCTGGGCGTAGCGGTTCAGGTGGCTAATACTGACCTGACTGTATTGATTTCCGGGGAAAGCGGTGTAGGTAAAGAAGCATTTTCGCAAATCATACATTCTCTTTCTGCCAGAAAACACAATCCGTTTATAGCCGTCAACTGCGGAGCGATCCCGGAAGGCACGATAGATTCAGAATTATTCGGACATGAAAAAGGTTCGTTTACCGGGGCAGTGGATTCCAGAAAAGGATATTTCGAAACCGTAAATGGAGGAACTATTTTCCTGGATGAAATTGGTGAATTACCTCTGGGTACACAGGCCCGGTTGCTGAGGGTTTTGGAAGCCGGAGAATTTATCCGTGTCGGTTCTTCCAAAGTTCAAAAAACGGATGTGCGGGTAATTGCTGCTACCAACAAAGACCTTCTCCAGCTTACGGAAAGGGGTAGATTTCGTGAAGATTTGTACTACCGGCTGAGTACTGTTCCCATCAGGGTACCTTCCTTAAGGGACCGCAAAGACGATATTCCACTTTTGTTCAGAAAGTTCGCCGTAGATTTTGCAGAACGATATAAAGCTGCTCCCGTACAACTGGATGACGAAGCGAAAAATCTGTTGATCCAGTACAGCTGGCCGGGTAATGTACGGGAGCTGAAGAATATTGCAGAACAGATATCAGTTCTGAGTCAGGACAAAACCATTTCACATCAGCAACTAAGGAGATTTATTCCTGAGAATACCGGAAACCGGCTCCCCATGGTTATGCCTTCATCCCATCATCCGGCACCGAACGATTTTTCCAACGAGCGGGAGATTCTTTACAAATTATTCTTTGATATGAAGAAGGATGTTACGGAATTGAAAAAAATGTTCCTGGAAATATTAAAAAACCCCTCGCTGGCCGCCGATACCCAGGAGGCATTTGCCAGGGAAATGAAAGAACTTAAGCCGCAGGAACATTTTGCAGGCAACCTGGTTTCAACACCTTATCAGTCCCAGCCGGTTGTGCTCCAGCACAACGGTAACGGGAACAGCGATATTTATCATCATGAGGAAGTGGAAGAATCCCTGAGTATCATGGACAAGGAAAAGGAACTTATTGTAAAAGCACTTAAGAAACATAAAGGCAAACGCAAAGATGCTTCTTCGGATCTGGGAATCAGTGAACGGACGTTATACCGAAAATTAAAAGAATATGATATCAGCGAATAGAAATATAAAGTACCGGTTCACTGCCATTTCTTTTTTCCTGGTTGTAGTCACCGGCAGCCTGTTCTCCTGCGGGGTTTATTCTTTTAAAGATGTTTCGATTCCGCCTGAAATTAAGACGATAAATATTGGATTTATTGAAAACCGGGCCCGGTTTGTGGATCCTCAATTGAGTCCGCTCCTGACTGATAAGGTAAAGCAAAAAATTGCCAGCCAGACAAAGCTCATCCAGATTCCCGGGGATAATGCCGACTACGATGTGACAGCGTATATATCTGCCTACGATGTGAGCACATCCGGCGTTTCGAATCAGGCGGCATCCATTAACCGGCTAACCGTTAGTGTGCATCTTGCACTGAAAAACCGACTAAACGACCAAAAACTGGGAACACCCGATTTTGAAACGGATATTACCCGGATATTTGATTTTCCGGCAACACAAACGTTGAGTGATGCCCAGGTAAGCCTTGAACCGACGATCGTTTCCCAACTGACGGATGATATTTTCAACCGCCTATTTTCTAACTGGTAATTAATTTCAGATGAACAGCGGCCTCTCCACAGTGATAGATGCTATTTTCGGGAAAAAGGACCTCGATTCAGTTTCGCTGGAAGAAATGTATGAAGTGGTTCAGGAATTTCCTTCATTTAATGCGGCGCATTTACTGTTAGCGAAAAAACTTAGTCTGGACAATAACGTATCTTTTGAAAAAGAGAGCATGCGGACTTCATTATATTTTAATAACCCGCTGTGGCTTCAGTCCATTTTGGAAGAATCTGCACAGACAGATCATGGCGTGCTTTCAAAAGGCGGCCCGGACCTTCCCTACATTCACGAAGAAAACAAATTCGTTGAACCGGTTCGAATCGATGCAGATAAAGTGGAAGAACGGGATGTTCCAACAATCGAAGTCATTTCGGAGGAATCGCTGGTACAGTCAGTTGATTTTTTTCATGGTGCGCTAAAACCAGAAACAGAAAAAGCAGATCCTGAATTTCATGATTCTGAAAAGGTGGCGGGCGCGGTTACAAATTTTGATGAATTGATGTCAAAATATAATATAGAAGTCCCGGAACCGGTTTTCGAAAACCGGGATATCGTAGCAGATGTAAAAACGGAAACTATTCATGAAGACAGAGAGAAGTCAGCTGAATCATTCGGGGCTGAAACCGCAGACGAAGTGTTAAATGATTATGGAATATTTGAGGATGCGGATCTGAAACCAGTAGATCAGGACCTGATTGCATTTGACAGACCGCATGATAATAGTTCTGGGCAAGGGGAGACAACGGTTTCCGAGATCAAACAGGAAGAGCCCCATATTAATGAGCTGGATAATATTGTTGAAAATCAATATTCCAGTAAGTCTCCGGAAAAATCTGATGAAGCAGACTATGCTTCCTTTGACAGACCGGCAGAATTCGCGACTGTTGAAGCCGAGGCGGCAGATGTTGCTGCACTTCCTGACAAGACCTATAATTCCCCTGAAGAGGAGGCAAATGATACGAATGGCACTGATTTGAATTCAGGTGAGACAGAAAACGAAATGAAGGGTCAGGTACAGGAGCTGGTATCCCAGTTTGGTGAAAAACACAAATCCCTGCCCCTTTTTGACGCAAAAAAGGCCGAATCCATTGTTTTTGCCCCTTATCATATGATCGATTATTTCGCTTCACAGGGGATTAAACTGGTTTTGGATGATCATCCGGCGGATAATTTTGGGAAACAACTAAAAAGCTTTACGGATTGGCTTAAAGTGATGAAAAAACTTCCTCCACAGCCCGTATCGGAAAAACAAAATGATAAGGAAGCTGACCGGATCCGGCATTTTGCTGAACATTCCATTGAAGAAAGAGATATATTAACTGAATCCATGGCCGAGGTGCTGGCCAAACAGGGCATGTATGAAAATGCGATCGCCCTGTACCAGAAATTAAGTTTGATTTATCCCCCCAAAAGCGCTTATTTTGCGTCCAGAATTGAACAATTAAAAGCGTCTTTATCATGATCATTTTTGTGATTATCCTCTTGCTGGTATGTGGTTTACTGGGTTTAATTATCCTGGTACAGAATCCGAAAGGTGGCGGACTTGCAGGTAATGTGGCTGGTTTCAGCAACCAGTTTATGGGTGTTAAACAAACGACAGATATTCTTGAAAAAGGCACCTGGATACTGGCAACAGCGGTGGTTTTACTTTGTTTATTCTCTACGGTCTTCATCCCGAAATCAACTTCCGTTAAAGGAAAAGACATCAAGGTTGCACCGACTTCGGTACCGGTGAATCCTTCCCTTCCAGCTCAGCAGAAATAAACTCGTTAGCGATATTTGAGACCCCTCATTCCAATGACGGGGTTTTTTGTTTATTTTGGTAAATAATCCAAATACACGTGAAGAAACTGCTATTCGGCCTCCTCATTTTCCTGCTGTTGACCGGAGCGATTACCGGCTATCTGATCTTCGGTCCCGCAACTTCTTTCCAGGCGCCCAGTTACGAGTTATATATTCATACAGGTATGAATTATGAGGAGCTTGATTCCACATTGAAAAAAGATGAAGTGCTGGCACATCCGGGAGTTTTTAACTGGATGGCAAAACGGGTATCCTATCCTGCAAATATCAAAGCCGGTAAATACGAAATAAAAGAAGGCATGAGTTTGCTGAATATTCTCAAAATGTTAAAAAACGGCAGGCAGGTCCCGGTGAACCTGGTCATCACAAAACTCAGAACGAAGGAAGACCTGGCGGGCATGATCGGCAGAAAGTTTGAGTGCGATTCTGCTGCATTTATTCGTTTTTTGAATAATTCCGATACTCTTTCCGTTTATACACTCGATACCAATACTGTCATGACCATGGTTTTTCCAAATACCTATACTTATTACTGGAATACCACCCCTTCCCGGATATTCAAAAAAATGGAACAGGCGGCACGGGCTTTCTGGACACCGGAAAGACTTCAGCAGGCATCTGCCCATCACCTGACCCCGGTCACCGCCTATATTTTAGCGTCCATTGTTGAAGAAGAAACAACCCGAAAAACAGATAAACCGAAAATTGCCAGTGTATATATGAACCGGATCGCCACCGGTATGCGCCTGGCTGCTGATCCGACAGTTAAATTTGCCCTGCGCCGCTTCGATCTGAAAAGAGTGTATGAAAAATATCTGCTCGTGGAATCGCCTTATAATACTTACCGGAATGCGGGTTTGCCTCCCGGGCCAATTTGTACACCATCGATGGAATCCATGGATGCCGTTTTAAATGCCCCGGAAACCAGGTATTATTATTTTGTTGCAAAACCGGATTTTTCCGGGTATTCCAATTTTGCAGAAACTTTTCAGGAACATATAAAAAATGCGAAGGAATATCAGAAGGCCCTTGATGAAGAAATGAAGATTGGCCAGCAGTCAAAAGTGCAGCCATGACCAAGTTAGATAAATTCATAAAGTCATCCTCCCCCTACCGTTTTGCATCCCTCAAAAGTAAGTCTGTTTTTTTGCCGGGATTTCAGGGTCTGTCTTTATATGAAGTCATTGTATTTTTTAAAAGTCAGGTTCAGAAAGTGGGACTAAATGAACGGGCAAGGTCCATCGCCTTCAGTTTCCTGATGGCTATTCCGGCTGCGACCATATTTCTGTGTACACTCATACCCTATCTTCCGGTTTCAAAAAAACTCACCAGCCAGCTTTTGGCCCTGACAAAAGATATCACTCCTAACCAGAATACTTATATGCTGGTTTCTAATTTTCTGAATGATTTTCTGACGAAACCCAGGGGAGGATTATTATCATTCGGTCTGGTGGTGGCCCTTTACTATGCCTCCAATTCCATGATCGGTCTGATGAGATCATTCAACCGTTCCCTTCCTGAGCATTTTAAAAGGAATTATTTTGAAAACCGGCTGGTTGCGATTCAGCTTACGATAGTAATGATATTAATGGTGATTGGATGCGTGGTGATCCTGGTTACCCAGAATGAACTGTTGAAATATGTATTCAAAGCACTGCACGTGCACAGAAGTTCCATGAAGGGCCTGGTCAAATCTCTTCGATGGGTGGTGATTATTCCGCTTTTTTATTTTACGATCGCTTTTATATATAAACATGCCCCGGCTATTAAGGAAAAGTGGCATTTATTTTCGCCCGGCACCACCCTTGCTACGATCCTCATGATCACGCTCACTTTTGTATTTTCATTCTGGGTGAATTATTTCGGAACTTATAACAAGGTATACGGGTCCATCGGAACAATCCTCATCCTCATGATTGTAATATATTTCAATGCCCTGATACTGCTGATCGGTTTTGAATTGAATGTAAGTATCCATACCCTAAGGGAAAAAGCCATTATGGACGAAGCAAATTTGGAAATTTGAGATCCTGATATTTTGGTATTTACTTTGATTTTACTGATTTCCTTTCAGCTATCAGACAGATCGGAAGACTTACACAAAAAAGTATCACCAGAAAAGACCGGCTTATTCCGATCCCGTCGTAACGGGAAGGCAGTCCGGTAAATGGAATAAGAAAACCATTCATTACTACCCAGACAAAGCAGGCGAATAACAAAATTTTTATCCAGGAATTTCCCGGTTTAAAATATTGTGATACGAAATTAAAGTAGATCACAGACCAGGTCAGTGCAATAAAAAAATGCAGAAACACCCCCAGTGCCGGATACAAAGCGCCGGTTTCCTCGGAGGCTCTTCCGAACAGTCCCCTGCTGATATAGCGGAAAATCGTACTGATATTATGCAGGTTTACCGGTTTGGCATACAGGATGATGGCGGCAATCGTGTCCAGCACTCCGGCCAGGAGACCGGCAAATAAAATTTTCTTCATTGTGACAAAATTAATGAAATGGATTTCAGATTTCTAAGGTTTAAGATTGTTTAAACTCCATGTATTCCATAGAGAATCATAGTCTGTTTTTGGCAGCTTGACCGCGTCGTAGTGGGAACTGGAATCTTTCTGCCTGAAGGCTTCATACAGGCTTACCGCACAGGCAACGGAAATATTTAATGACCTGATCATACCTACCTGTGGAATTACAAAATTTCCGTCAGCCATTTCCCTTATTTCCGGACTTACCCCGTCGTGTTCGTTTCCAAAAATTAATGCTACCGGATGTGTAAAATCGATATCATACAGGGAAATGGCCGATGAGGAAAGATGGGTGGTAAGTATAAGCGGATAGTTTTTTCTAAGTTCAGCAAAACAAACGGCGGCATTGGTAAACTGGTGTATTGTAAGCCATTTTGAAGCACTGCTGCTGCTTCGGGCTCCCCATTTTTTATGTTTACTGATTTTAGTATTCAGTATATAAATATCCTGAATACCTGTTGCGTCACAGGTACGCATAACGGCTGAGATATTATGCGGATCAAAAACATTTTCCAGAACAACCGTCAGATCGTTTTGCCGTTTATCTAAAACATTTTTAAGTCTTTCTTCTCTTTCAGGAGTCATTTTAGTTGACAGTTGACAGTTGACAGTTGACAGTTGACAGTTGACAGTTGACAGTTGACAGTTGACAAGTATTATTCGGAATGCAAAACTATCGAAGATTTTGGCGTTAGGCGTTAGGCGTTACGCTTTCTTCCCTTGTAACATCGGAACAAAGGAAAAATGATCAAATACTTCTTCCCGGGTACTACCCTGCCCGTTTTTGTGGATGCGTAACATCTGCTGTACTTTTCCTTCCCCCACGGGGATTACCATAAATCCGCCGGGCTTTAACTGTTCAACCAGTTTATCGGGGATAGCTGGTGCGGCAGCAGTAACAATGATTTTATCAAAAGGAGCATAGGTTGGCAAACCCTGGTATCCGTCCCCAAAGAAGTACCGGATACCTGGAAAATTGCGGAGATAGGTGAATTGTTTATTGTGATCATATAGCTGCTTCTGCCTTTCAATGGTGTATACCTGTGCACCCATTAAAGCCAGTACGCAGGCCTGATAAGCACTGCCTGTACCTACTTCCAGCACCTTTTCATGAGGTTTTATTTCCAGAAGCTGGCTTTGATAGGCAACGGTATAGGGTTGTGAAATAGTTTGGCCTTCAGCAATAGGGAATGCCCGGTCCTCATAGGCGATCTGGTCAAAAGCAGAATCTATAAAAAAATGTCTGGGGATTTCAGAAATTGCCTGCAGGACCTTTTCATCAGAAATTCCCTTGCTCCGGATAAGTTCCACCAATTGTTTTCGCAGACCTTTATGTCTGTATGAATCCGTTAACACCCGCATGGCTGCAAGATAATTGAAGAATTTTTTAGATTGCGTCTTTTCATTTGTAACTTTTCATTTCAAATCAATCTTCCTTAAAAATATATTGCACATGAAGTCAACTGTTTCTGCGTTGCTCAGCCTGATGATGTTTGTGGAATATTTTATTTGGGGATCCTGGTATGTTACGATGAGTACATATATGGGCAACAATCTGCACTCCAGTGGAATCCAGATTGGAGCCGCTTATAGCGCCCTGGCCATTGCCACCATGATTTCACCGTTTGTGGTGGGGCTGATTGCGGACCGTTTTTTTGCGGCTCAAAAAATTATGGGGGTACTGCATTTGCTGGGTGCCATTCTTCTTTTTTTGGCAAGTCTGGTGACGGGGAACGGGCCCTTTTACTGGATCATTCTGATTTACTCTCTCCTCTATATGCCTACCATCGCTCTTTCCAACAGTATTGCCTTTAACCAGATGGCTGATCCCGGAAAACAATTTCCCTGGATACGGGTATTTGGAACACTCGGATGGATCGTAGCAGGATTTCTGATTGGAAATCTGCAATGGGAGAAAACGGGGCGGATAATCAATACTTTTTATCTCGCAGCAGGCGCATCCGCTTTTCTGGGGCTGGTTAGTTTTTTCCTGCCCAATACACCACCCAAAGCGGCAGCCAGTCAGGCTTCTGCAGCAAAAGCATTGGGAACGGAGGCATTTGTGCTGTTTAAGAACAATGCTTACCTGATATTTTTTATCGCCGCCATTCTCGTTTGCATTCCACTTTCTTTTTATTATGGATTCGCGAATGCATTCCTGAATGAAATCGGGGTGCAGGGTGCCGCGTCCAAAATGATCCTGGGTCAGATTTCGGAAGCCGTATTCATATTGGCCATCCCCTTCCTTTTCAACCGGATCGGGGTAAAGAAAATGCTCATGATGGGTATGGTGGCGTGGATGTTGCGATATGTTTGTTTTGCCTATGGCAATATCGATGCGAATTTGTGGATGTTATATGCAGGAATTATTCTGCATGGTGTTTGTTATGATTTCTTTTTTGTTACGGGGTATATGTACACCGAAAAAATGGCCGGTTCGGCTATTAAAAATGCAGCCCAGGGCCTTTTTACCTTTGCAACCTATGGCGTGGGGATGTTTATTGGCACCTGGTTTTCCGGTTTTATAGTGGACAGTTATAAGTTGACAGGGGGAACTGATCAACATAACTGGACTAAAATCTGGCTGGTACCGGCCTATATTGCACTTGGCGTTTTGATTTATTTCATTCTTTTCTTCAGGGAAAAGAAAACTGCACCAAACCTTACGGCAACAAACTAAATGATTTTCTAAAAAATTAAATCAAGCTCATGAAAATAGCTATGTTAGGATCCGGTTTTATCGGGCGCTTTTATGCTGATTCATTACAGGGGCAAAGAAGCCGCGACCGTATTGTAAGCATTTATTCACGCAGGGAATTGTCGGCCAAAAAATTTGCATCTGATTATGGCTGCGCCCACTGGACTATTGAAATGGAAGAAGCCATTGCGCATCCGGATGTGGATGTGGTTTGTATCTCCCTACCGAATAATCTGCATGAAGCCGCTGTTATATTATGTTGTAAACATAAGAAGGCTGTGATGACCACAAAACCGTTGGGCAGAAATGCCATTGAAGCTAAACGAATGCTGGAAGCGGTGGAAAAAGCGGGCATATTTAATGGTTACCTGGAAGACCTGGTTTATACCCCGAAATTTTTAAAAGCTCTGGAAAGTGTAAAAAATGGTGCACTTGGAAGGATTCTCTGGTCAAAATCCAGGGAAACACATCCGGGACCTCATAGTGACTGGTTCTGGGATCTGGAACAGGCCGGCGGTGGATGTATTCTCGATCTTGGCTGTCATTGTGTGGAGATTGCCAGGAATTTTATCGGTAAGGATATCAAACCGGTTGAAGTAATGTGCTGGATGGATACCCAGGTGAAACCCATTGAAGCAGAAGATCATGCCATCGGACTGGTAAAGTATGAAAACGGAGCCATTGGCCAGTTCGAAGTGAGTTGGACCTTTCGGGGTGGTCTCGATCTGCGGGATGAAGTAATGGGCACGGAGGGAACCATATGGATCAATAATTTTCTTAGAACCGGGTTTGAAATGTTTACAACTGGCAAGGGAGCGGATTATGTGGCTGAAAAAGCTGAATCCAATTCAGGTTGGTTATTTCCCGTAGGAGATGAAATGAATGACCTGGGATACAATCATATGTTTACCGATATGTTCAATTCTATTGAAAAAGGCATTCAACCCAAAGAAACCTTTTATGATGGTTATGTAGTTAATGCCGTGCTGGACGCAGCCTATGCATCCGGCAGGTCAAAGCTATGGGAACCGGTGAAACTGGATATCTGGCGTGGGAAGACCGGGCTCTCTAAACCCAGCAATCTTGTAGAATTCGATGCAGAGCACTATCTGATTAAAGAAGAAATGACGCATTACGGGGCGAAGAAGCTGATACTTAAAAATAAAGTTTCAGGTTTAATATCCGAACGAATTTTATAAATCCCGATTTTCACAATGTGCAAAATCTGTAATTGGGGAGATGTGAGAATGCAACAAAGAATTTAATAATTAAATTTTAAATTTCATTCTCACATGCTCACATTCTTCATAATCTCTCATTTGACACATTATGAAAATGAGGTAGTGAACTTTTATTTACCGACTACATATTTGGTATCATCCGTAATTCCTTTCCATTGATCTGTACGGAACGGAAGGGCCGGAAAACCCTCCTTGTTGTACAGATTTCCGTCTGGCGCATCATCGGCCCAATTATAATGTACTGATACCGGATCCGGTACTTCTTCGGCATACACGATTACCTTATTATCCTGCAGATATGCCTTCGCATAATGAAAATGGTGATCTGCTCCGGCAACTTCAAACCCGCGGATATATCCGTATTTATCTTTGACCATCAACCCACTGCCGGTATGCGTGAAACTGACTTCGATTTTATTTCCTTCTGTTTTCATCGATGCATATACAGGGCCGCTATATTCAGCTGACTGTCCGTAAACATTGCTAAGTGCAATGGCAGCAAGGCGGAAACCAACATCCTGTTTATTTTTCGGATGGATATCATTGGATTCACCGATATCTGTTGTTACCGACATTCCGGTTGCCGGAAGACTGAGGGTTAGGAATTGTGCTTCGCGTAATTCTGCCCAGGTACTGCCATGTTCACTGTTTCCATTTGCAGCGTTCCAACTCGCCAGCTGTACAAAATAAAATGGGAAATTTCCTTCACCCCACTGCGATCTCCAGTCATTAATCATCAACGGGAATGCAGTCCGGTACTGGTATGCCCGTCCGGCATTCGTTTCTCCCTGGTACCACAATACCCCGCGCATCCGGTAAGGGATAATTGGATGAATCATTGCATTATATAAGAGGCAGGGAAAATCGTTCGGGCCGAATCCCTGGCCGCTGCTGGTAAATTTTGCAATGCGAAAACTCCAGTAATCACCAAGCGGAATCGTTTCGTTATCCGTTTTCAGGAAGACGGTTGTAGAATCATCATAAAAACCGCCGCCTCCGCCTGTGTCTTCCACGCGAACGGCAATAATATTTTTCCCTGCTTTAAAAACCCCAACCGGAACCGTATATTGGCGGGATGCGGAATAGTTAGAGGTTGTCCCTACTAATTTTCCGTTTACATAAGTAGAATCGTTATCATCAATTTTTCCCAGGGATAATAAAACCGGCTTAGCCGCGGCCTTTTCACTCAGGTCAATTTCTTTTCTGTACCAAACAATGCCGTCGAGGTCCTGGAGTCCGAGCCGCTGATTTTCCCAGGTATTCGCCACACTCATCTTTGGCCATGTGGAATTGTTGTAAGACGGATTTTTCCATTCCGAAGCTGGTATGGTATCGTTAATATTTTTTTGCAGAAGTTTTACCTGATTTTCCATGGCTTCCTTTTTCCTGAGGACGAGCGGAGTCAGGTCCTCGGCAGGAACGGTGTTGATCATTTCCCTGAATTCCACACTTTTTTCAAAGGCTCCCCTGCTGGTCCAGGTCTCCACCATGGTGCCGCCCCAGGTGGAATTAATCAGTCCAACAGCAACGTGTAAACGCTTTACGATTTCCCTGGCAAAAAAATACCCGACGGCTGTGAAATTCCCCGCGGTTGATGGTGAACAGGTTTCCCAGTTTGCCGGGCTGATATCCGATACGGGTATTTCGCTTATCCGGTTGGGAACTTTAATATGTCTGATCTCCGGATAACTGGCAGTACTGATTTCCGCTGCGGCGTTCCGGACATTTTTGAGATTGAATTCCATGTTGGATTGACCTGAACAGATCCATACCTCACCGATCATTACATCATGGACGACAAGACTACTTTTTCCGTTTACGGATAATTCATATGGTCCTCCGGCAGCCTGGGGATCCAGGGTGATGCGCCAGTTACCTTTATTGTCGGCTTTTGTTTTTTTTACCTGTTGATTTATCGAGATCACCAGGGATTCATTGGGAGATGACCATCCCCATACCGGTACGGGCTGGTCCCGCTGCAAAACCATATGGTCTCCAAAAATTCCGGCAAGTTTAACCTGGCTGTTTACAGTGAGGGCATATAACAGGAAGGCAGACAACAGATAGTTTATTTTCATGTTCTTAAGCGTAAAAAAGGGCGGTTATTGTAATTTCAAATCTGAAATAATGGCGGATATCTTTTTTTGAAGAAGACCATCCATCGCGTCAAAAGAAGACCTGTGACTGAGTTTTTCATGAACGCTAAAATAAAATTTTATTTTGGGTTCAGTTCCCGACGGACGCGCGGAAATTTTTGTGCCGTCTTCGAGAATAAATTGAAGAACATTGCTTACCGGCAGTGCAATTTTCCATGTTTCGCCGGTTTTCAGGTCTTTTCCGGTACTGGTCTGATAGTCCAGTAAATGAACCACATCTGAATTATTTATAGTTACCGGAGGCTGATTGCGGTATGAGGCCATCATATCGGCAATCTGCTTTTGCCCGTCCATTCCTTTTTTTGTAATGGAAATCAGCGACTCTTTATAAAAACCAAACTGAAGATAGAGATCAATCAGCTTATCATAAAGTGTTCTCCCTTTATTTTTCTCATAAGCCGCCATTTCACAAAGAATGGCCACTGCACTGACAGCATCTTTATCCCTTAGTTTATCTCCGAGCATCAGCCCGTAACTTTCCTCGCCCCCGATAACATAATTTTCTGTTTTTTCCTTTTCTTTTATCAGTTCCGCAATCCATTTGAAACCGGTTAGTACATTATAACATTTAATATTGGAGCGGGTAGCGATCTCATCAATCATGTCAGTGGTCACAATGGTCTTAATGACCATATCATTGGATTGGGCGATTCCTTTTTCCTTACGGGCTTCAATCAGATAATTAAAAGCCAGTACGGCCGTTTGGTTACCATTCATCAGCACCCATTCCCCACGGTCGTTTTTAATACCGATTCCTACCCGGTCAGCATCGGGATCGGTTCCCAGTAAAATATCCGCGTCAATTTCGCGGGCCTTTTTTAACCCAAGGCTCATGGTCTCTTTTTCTTCCGGATTGGGGTAAGCAACCGTGGGAAAATTGCCATCCGGGGTTGCCTGTTCATCCACCACGTGCACATTGCTGAATCCGAATCTTTGGAGAACCTCCGGCACCAGTTTGATCCCGGTTCCGTGAATTGGTGTATAAACGATGCAGAGGTTATGTTGTTTTTCGATTATTTCCGGATATACAGAAAGATTTTTTACCATGCTGATGTATGCCTCATCTATTTCTTTGCCGACGATGGTAATATGGGACTCTCCCCCGGTCCATTTCACTTCATTGACAGAACCTATTTTTTCAACTTCCTCAATTACCCGGTGATCATGCGGGGGAACCAGTTGTCCCCCATCGTTCCAATACGCTTTATATCCGTTATACTCTTTTGGATTATGGGAAGCTGTACAAACCACTCCGCCCTGGCATCCCAGGAACCGTATGGTAAAACTAAGTTCAGGTGTAGGGCGGAGCGACTGGAACAGGAAAACTTTAATTCCATTTGCCGCAAAGACCTTTGCAGCCGTTTCTGCAAAAAATCTGCTGTTGTTGCGACTATCGTGGGCAATGGCCACTTTTACATGCTGGTTTGGAAAGGAGGATAACAGGTAATTTGAGTACCCCTGGGTAGCCATACCTATGGTGTATTTGTTTATCCGGTTTGTACCCACCCCCATAATGCCCCGGAGGCCTCCTGTACCGAATTCCAGATTTTGGTAAAAGGAATCCGTGAGTTCATTCGGATTTTCTTTTTGTAACCGTATAATTTCATCTTTCGTTTCCTGATCATAGTTTTCCGTTAACCAGTTATTCACTTTAGCCTGAATCACCGCATCCATAAAACTTACTTTAAATTTGAACCTAAGATATTGATTTTTATATGAATCAAATATCCCATTCCTTCGTCATCCCGTAAAACAATTATTGATTGGCTGAGTCTTTTTCATTGGGCCCGTTTAAAAGAAAAGGCAGAATCCGCATCCAGGTTTTTATGATCCTGTTGTGCTTTTCTGCAACCGTAGAAGCTCAGGGAGTTTTTCTTCCTCCGAGCGCAACATACCAGCCCGACAGGCTTAAAACAGTTGTAATTTCTGAAGTTGCTACAGGTGTAGTTATTTCGACCGGACTTTACTTTCTCTGGTATAGAAAACACCCAAGAAGTCATTTTCACTTTTTTAATGATAATAACGAATGGCTGCAGATGGATAAAATCGGCCATGCTACAACCGCCTACAATATTGGAGCCATACAATATGATCTGATGCGATGGTGCGGGGTTGATAATAACCAGTCCATCGCCATCGGTGGGTTAACGGCTATTGGATATATGTCGATTGTAGAGATTTTTGACGGGTTTTCATCAAAATGGGGTTTTTCCACCGGGGATATGCTGGCCAATATATTTGGGGCGGCCTTATTTGCGGCCCAACAGAAAGGTTGGAACCAGCAAAGAATATCATTAAAATGGTCATTTCATGGCTCACCTTACGCCAAATATTATCCTGCAGAACTGGGATCAAATTTCTTTTCCCGGATGTTAAAAGATTACAATGGGCAGACTTACTGGCTTTCGTTCAATATTGCCTCCTTTTTGCCCGCTAGCAGCGGATTTCCTTATTGGTTGAACGCGAGTATTGGTTATGGTGCCGAAGGGATGATCGGTGCCAGGACGAATCCGGCTATGGTGAAAGGTCAGCCCGTCCCCGATTTTCCCAGATATCGTAAGTTCTATTTCGCACCGGATGCTAACCTGTACAGCATTCCGACCAATTCCTCCTTTTACAATGCTGCCGCCTACCTTACCCGTTTCTCGAAAATTCCGGCTCCGGCGCTGGAATGGAGTAAATTAAAAGGGTTTCATTTTTATCCTATATACTACTAACAGGCGGGGGCCCTGGCGGGTTTTAATACGCTGTTTAAAATAAATTCTATATTTTTGGGATGGTCCGCGATCCGTTGCCCCGCCCTATTTATGCCCAAATCATGAGCACCTATTTACTGCTTCGTAATAACAAAGAATCAGGTCCGTTTTCGATCGACGAAATCAAAGGAATGTCTTTAAAGTCTTATGATCTCTTATGGGTTGTCGGGAAGAGTGCGGCATGGCGTTACCCGGGAGAGATATCAGAACTTAAATCCTTTGCACCACCCATTCCTGAGCAACCGGGGAATCTTTATATTAAAAACAAAAGTGTCGAAAATCTGAATGCTGAGGCTCTCCAGTTTAAAAAGGCAGAACCTGCAAATACAAAAAAAAGAGAGGGAAATACTGCGAAGGCAGTTCAAACGCATTCTGTCTACGTTAATCTTCCGGCGGAAAAAAACCCGTCCGTAGTTTCATCTACGGGTATTCTTTATGACTCCGATTTTCAATCGGCTGCAGAACCCGCACATGATTTTTCATTTACACATAATCAGCACCCTTCCAAAGCAGTTCGTTTAACTGGTAAAATAATATGGACCGGGATAGTTCTTCTTTTATTTGGCACTGGCATTTTAACGGGCTTGTTTATATCAGATCGTAGAAATATTTTCTCAACAGGTGCGAATCATCCGCAAAATCAAAAAGCTTATTCCAAGACAGTTCCTGATAGTAAAAAAGAAATTTTGCCGGTTTTGGTAACGGGTCAGGAAAGGGCAAATGGGAATATAATGACGAATAATGACTCTGCGGTTTTTCAGGCTGATATCATTCCCTTAAAAGCCGTCAATAATACCCGGAAAAAAAACCTGAAAAGTTCTGTCCGGAAAGATTCAGTAACCATTTCATCCGGCGGCCCGCAAACCGTTCACGCTGCCGACAGCAGCCTTGCACGGAATGCTCCCGCCAAAACTGAGGAATTATACCATAAAATAAAGGCCCATCCTGAAAACTATATCGGGATGATGACCGGCAAATACACGACAGGCATATTCGGAGGCACTTCCGCCATACCTGTTACGGTCACTAACAACACACCTGAAATGATTGACCTGGTAGAGGTGGATGTACAGTATATTCAAAATAACGACAAAATATATAAGACAGAAAAGCTTGTCTTCAACGATCTGGAACCCGGTGAATCCGTTACTGAAAAATCACCCAAAAGTCCGAGAGGCACTAAGGTAGTAACTCGAATCCGCCAGATTACTGCCCACAAAATTGATCTGAGTTTTTCCAACTAAACCACCGGGGTTAACAATCATTTCATTTATTATTTCTGACATAATCCGTCATTGGCATAAAAGTTGAAATTGTATAGTTCCAACCTATGTAATTCCTGATTCCAAGTCCTTTGATCGTATATCGTCCATTTAAACGCTATAATCAGGTACAGATGCGTAGAGGTATATTGGAACTTTGCCTTCTCATTGTTGTGGTGATAGGTATCCATGCAGAAAGAATACTACACAATGGATCCATTGAAGGCAGGATTTCCCCCGTAAGTACCTCATCTTCGGTTATAGCTGTCCGGGGGAGTGATTCTCTGAAAGTGACCAGTAATGATGGGCATTTCGGCATGGAATTACAACCGGGTGACTGGAAACTGATCTTTGCCGTTAAAGAATTAAACAGCGTTCCCACAGAAAAGAAAATACAGGTCTTGGAAGGGCAACGAATCAATCTGGGCGAAATCCGGCTTGCCCAATAATCCCACTTCAGGTTTTCGCGCGTTCCTGCAACCTTCAGGGTTTATTTTCGCCTGAAAAGTTCTATCATTGGATATGAAAAGCATTGTGGTTTTTGGAGCGGGTAAATCAGCCACCTGCCTGATAGACTATCTTTCAAGAATTTGTCCGGAAAATAACTGGCAATTATCGATTGGTGATGCGGATGCGCAAAACTTACAGAGTAAGCTATCAGGGATGACCGGCGTAAATCCTGTACAGGTAAATGTTGAAAATGTTGCCGAGAGAAATGCCCTGATTGAAAAAGCCGACCTGGTTATCTCCCTCCTTCCCCCCGCGCTGCATATCCTGATTGCGCGCGATTGTGTTTTGCATGCAAAGAATTTACTTACAGCATCTTATGTGGATGACGAAATCAAGAAATTAGGGGACCGGATCCGAGAAAAAGGATTATTCTTTCTTTGTGAAATGGGCCTTGATCCCGGGATTGATCATATGAGTGCCATGGAGATCATTCACCGAATCCATGCCCGTGGTGGTAAAATCCGGGTTTTCAAATCACATACCGGCGGTCTGGTTGCTCCGGAGAGTGACGATAATCCCTGGCACTATAAAATAAGCTGGAATCCCGCAAATGTGGTCAGGGCCGGATCAGCGGGAGCAGTATATCTGGATTCGGGCAAGGTCAAAAAAATACCATATCCGGAACTTTTCGAAAAAACCGGCCTGGTTGAAATAAAGCCCATGGGCAATTTCGCATGGTATCCCAACCGGGATTCACTGACCTATATTCCTGTGTATGGTTTGGAATCGGTCCAAAGTTTTATCCGGACCACCCTTCGCCATCCCATATTTTGTGCCGGATGGAAGAATATCGTCAGGGCAGGACTGACCAATGACGAATTGCTCGTTCCATCATCGGGCAAAACTTATGCAGACTGGAGCAAACCCCTCCTCGCCTTTACTGATGATGGAAACAGACATTTATATAATCAGCTGGGGCTATTTGAGAATGAACTTCTTCCGCAGGGCCAGATGACTTCAGCAAAAATCCTTCAAACGAGGCTTGAACAAAAATGGAGAATGCAGGATGACGATAAGGATATGATATTGATGCTGCATGAATTTGAATTTGAAATCGAAAACCAGAAAAAGTATCTGCGCAGCAGTCTGGTTGTAAAAGGAGAAAATGCGGCAAGGACGGCAATGGCAAAGACCGTCGGCCTTCCTCTCGGCATTTCAGCCAAACTGATACTTGAGAATAAAATGCCTTTGACGGGACTGCATATCCCCATTATTCCGGAGATCTATATTCCGGTACTGAAAGAGCTGGAGGGCGAAGGAATCCGGTTCCAGGAAGAAATTAATTGACCTCGAGATGTTGGGTATAAATGGTTTTATATTGCATATCCCGGAATATCAGGATATATAAACCCCTGCGGAGGTACAAAGTATACGTACCATTACCATATACAAAATAAGTCTGATCTGCGGGAACCACCTGCCCTGGTTTTGCATCCAATGATTCATATTGGTAGAAAGCCTGTACCAGAAAAATATCCTTATTCTTGGTTTTGACGGAAACAGGTTGCCTGCGACCGGATAGTGACAGCCATTTTGGCCTTGCATAATAATAAGTGGTTCTCGGATGGATAACTGTCAGATCATATAAAGTTGTGCCTGTTACGTTCACCGGTTCATCGTTCACCAACGGAATGGAAGGGCTTGTTGCCGGAAACTTTTCGATATAGGCATCATAGAATGCTTTGCCAAAAGAGAAATTACTTTCTTCTGTCATGTCGGTCTGGTCGATCGTTAGCGGGTCAATTCCGGTTAAATTTTTAAATGCCATACCCATGGGAATAAAATCCGGCGTCGTACTTTTTTCTGCAATATTCCCATATCCTGCATACACAAAAATTTTAGCTTCCGGATCCTGGCGCAGAATCTTTGCAATGTTCAGGGCCTGAATGGAATCTCTTTCCGTGGGAGAATGCGCCAGGGCCTGAGGATCTTCATAAGCAACGAGCTTAAATCCTAAATCCAGTGCCTGTCGGATGAGTTCACCGGCTACCGGTTCAGTTGCGAAGTGCCCTGTTTTGTAAGTGAGTTTGTTGAGTTCCTGATCCGGCATCGGATTCAGCATCTCCATCGCCAGATAACGGAAGCCTCTGTTATATAAAACATCAAGCAGGGAATAAGCAAAAGCCCGGTGCAGGGGTTTATTATATGCTTCATTCAGCATAATAACCTTATAGTTAGATGCTATAAAACCGATAAATTTTTTGGCATCTGCATTTTTTATATTCTTCAGTTGCTGGATACTTTTTCCAATCTGACGGTATTCGACATCACTCAGATGTGTTGTGTCGGATAATTTCTGATATTCAAGGGCAGCCGTATAGTCACCTACAAAAGAAACCGTCTGGCTGAGCAGGTCATAGTAAACCGGAACCGTAAAATCCTTTAGAAATTTTTTATCGTTTCCCAGCAGCTGATAAACAGGATACAGATAGTGCAGATTTTCCCCGATCAAATAATGCAGGTCAGTGTAGGAAGAATCGAAACAATTGGGTTTTATATGGGTTACATAATTTTTAAGACTAATAAGTGACGGATTCGGCGGAATCGGCTGGGCTATGGAGATTTTAGCCAGGGACAAATATCCAATCAGAAACAGGAATTTAATTTTGATCTTCATGATGTCTTGTCCATCCCTCCCATTTTCATGATGATATTCCATTCTTCTTCAGATACAGGTTGTACGGACAATCTGCTAATTCGAACCAGGGCCATATTGGATAGTCTTTTTTCTTTTTTTATCTGATCCAGGCTCACCGGACTAACCATTTTTTTAACTGCTTTCACATCAATCGCTGACCAGTCATCTGAAGATGTCGGATCCGGATAGGCTTCTTTCACTACCATCGCGATCCCTACTATTTCAGTTCCTTTATTACTATGGTAAAACAATACCAGGTCTCCCTTTTTCATTCCCCTCAAATGTAGTCGGGCGGCATAGTTCCTGATCCCGTCCCAACGCGTTTGTTTGTCCTTATTCAGCTGATCCCAACTATATACTTCAGGTTCTGATTTGATGAGCCAGTAAGACATTCTAATTATTAATTATTAATTATCAATTATTAATTGTTAAGGGGTCAAAGGTATGGGATATATAAGCCTAAAGCTCAAGGCCTAATGCCTAAGGCTTTGTGAATAATTCCAATCATAAATAATTTCTTGGTCAAAAAACAAATCCGCGATATGCCGGGCTTCCGTATATGTTTCAAATTTCTGTTGATACAGAACTGCAGGTACCAGATCAGTACACCGGAGCGGCCTTAAGCTTTAAGGTTTTTGCTTTAAGCTTTCTTAAAGGCATCCATTTTCATCTAAAACACGTATACCATTATGAGCCGTGTTTAATGCCGTTTAAAAGCCGTCTTAAAGCCGCTTGTAAGCCGGCTCGGCAAAACTTTTGCGACAGGTTGTTTTAAGGTCACCGCCCGCCTGCCATTCGTGGTGTGGTGGGCGGTTTATTTACCAGCCGCTGCTTAGCACGTCTGCAATATGTAGGGCTTTTAACGGGAGGCCTTTATGCCGGATATAACCATCCAGGTGCATGAGGCAGGAAAGATCCGTAGAAATCAAATACTCGGCGCCTGTTTCCAAGGCGTGATTTACTTTCTGATCGGCCATGGCGAGGGAGATGGATTCAAATTTTACTGCAAAACTTCCACCAAATCCACAACAGGTTTCCACATCTTCCATTTCCACCAGCTCCAGTCCCTTTACCTGGGATAATAGTTTGCGGGGTTCGGTTTTTATCCTGCATTCCCTCAATGCAGCACAGGAGTCATGGTAGGTGGCTTTACCGGATAAACGCGCATTGAAATTTTCAACATGCAGTACATTCACCAGGAATTCTGAAAATTCAAAAATCCGCTTTCCGGTATTTTTAACTTCGTGTTTGAAAGAAGAATCCACAAATAGCTCAGGATAATAATTCCGTACAAACCCGGTACAGGATGCACTGGGGGAAACAATATAGTCCGTGCCAGGAAAATCTTTAAGGAATTTAATGCATACTTCTTTTGCATCTTCCCGGAATCCGGCATTAAAGGCGGGCTGTCCGCAGCAGGTTTGTTCCGTATTGTATTGAACCGTACAGCCTGCTTTCTCGAGCACCCGGATCATGTTAAAGGCGGTATCCGGGTAAAGCTGATCAACAAAGCAGGGTATGAAAAGCTGTATGTTCAATATGAATAATGATTATAGAGACCTGGATAAAGAAATCATTTTCATGGCTGCCTGAGCAGCTTCTTCTCCCTTGTGACCATGTATTCCTCCGATTCTTTCCCTGGCCTGTTCGGTATGATCTACCGTGAGCACACCAAAAATAGTCGGAACGGGAATAGACAGGTTCAGGGCGGCCACTCCATCTGTGACTGCACGGCAAACGTATTCAAAATGCGGCGTATCCCCCCTGATTACACAACCCAACGCAATAAAGGCCGAAGGTTTTGGTTTTTTCGAATTGTCCCAGCATTTTTTTACAGCAAACGGAATTTCAAATGCACCGGGTACAACGATATCGCGGAAATCCACTTTAGCGGCCTGCAAAATTTTTTTGCAACCCGCGAATAATTCATCCACAATTTCCGCATTCCATTCTGTGCGTACGATGACGACCGAAGCATCTTTTATTTTCGGAACTGCGGTTTTTGATTTTCCGGATGAAGCCATTTCCGTTTATTTAACCACTCCCAGCCTGGCCAGGTAACGGTCTATGTCAAAACCCCGTGGTGAAGCGGGATACTTGTTTTTGATAATCGTATACATGGCAACTGCGTCATTGTTTTTGCCCATGCTTTCATATAAGTATCCGGCACGGAAAAGATATTCCGGAGAAATTATTTCATCCTCGTCAAAAAGGGTTCCTGCTTTTTTATACTGTTCAACTGCTTCTTCCTTTTTATTCAGTTCAGAATAGGCATCTCCCAAAAGTCCATATGCCTTTGCCTGTACCTGCGTAGCCGAGGTTTTAAAATCCTTGAGATATTTTACGGCATTATTAAAATCACCCAGCTTCATGTAGCAACTGCCAGCGTAGAAAGCAGCCAGGTCAGCGGCTTTGGTTCCGCCATACCGGCTGATGATTTTAACGAATCCTGCATTTACGGCATCTCCGTTTAATGCAAGACGGATGGAATCTATCCGGTAATAATCTTCAGCCCGGAACATGGCTTCGGTAGCCTGTTTTTCCTTTGGCTCAAGTATAAATTGTCTGTATCCGAAATAACCTAAAACCACCAACAGGATCAGCGACAGGGCGATGCCATATTTTTTGCCATTCTTATCCTGGAAATTTTTCCATTTGTCAATCGGGGAAATCTCATTTTCTAAGTGCTCACGATGTTTAATATCACTCATGTCTCTGGGAATTATAAAACAGGTATACTGTTATTTTTAATCTTTAATAAACGGATAGCTGGCGTCGATATAAATGTCCTTATATACTTCATCATCATTCGGAATCGGAGATTCCTCGGCAAACTTCACGGATGCGGCAACTGTATCTGCCACGCGTTTGTTAATAGCGTCCAGATCTGCCTGTGTTGCATATTTTTTAGCCAGAATGGTATCAGCTACCTGGGCAATCGGATCACGCTGTTTATATTCTTCCACTTCTTCCTTGGTTCTGTATTTCTGAGGATCAGAAATGGAATGACCTTTATACCGGTAAGTTTTAATTTCGAGCAGTGTAGGTCCACCACCTTCACGGGCTCTTTTGATTGCCCTGGAAACTCCTTCATGCACAGATTCAGCGCTCATCCCGTCAATAGAATCTGCCGGCATTTCATAAGAGTCAGCCAGTTTATAAATATCAACGACATTGGATGTTCTTTCCACCGAGGTTCCCATCGCATAGTTGTTGTTCTCACAAATAAAAACGACGGGTAGTTTCCAAAGCATGGCCAGGTTAAACACTTCATGTAACATTCCCTGGCGGGCGGCGCCATCTCCGAAAAAGGTCAGTACGGCGTTATCGGTTCCTTTATATTTTTCTGCAAAGGCAAGTCCGGCGCCTGTTCCAATTTGCGCACCAACGATACCATGACCACCGAAGAATTTCACATCCACGCCAAAAAAATGCATGCTTCCACCCTTTCCTTTCGCAGCTCCGGTTGATTTACCATACAACTCGGCCATGCAGGCATTGGCACTCACGCCTTTTGAAAGGGCCAGGCCGTGATCGCGATAACCCGTGATAAACGGGTCATCAGGACGGCTGGCTGTCATACAACCTGCTGCGATGGCTTCCTGTCCGATATAGGCATGGAAGAAGCCACGGATCTTACCATCCATTTTATACTTTTCTTCGGCCATTTGTTCAAATTGCCGGATCAGTTGCATGAGTTCGTACCAGTACAAATAGGTTTCTTTGGAAAACTTGGTAGCCACTTGCTTAAATTTGAATGAAACCCGCCGGATTGGCGAAGCGGGGGCAAAGATAAGGGGTAAAACGTGAATTTTTTGTGTAAACAATGGGTTTTGACCGCTGTTTTTTACCTTTCCAAAGGCTTAACCCTTAATAATTTCTATGACAAAGGCGGTAGTTGCCGGTCTGATTTTACTGGCGTCGTGCAAATCAACCAGCGGGCCGGAATTATGCGTTTTCAGTGCAACCGGAATTTCAGGAAGCTGAAAAGCAGCTACAGCAGATAAAGGGAGCAACGGCAGGACTTTTTAAATTCCTTAAAACAGCGCAGAAAGTTCAGCAGGTCATCGATATCGTCAGTTCGATTGCGTCCCTGGCTGATTCGATCATAAGTCACGATATCGTTGGCATCGGCAAAGACATTGATCAGGTGGTTCAGATGCTCAGTAATACCTAAATTACACCGCATCACTATGCTGTTTCTCCGGAATATAAAACTTACCCAATACAAAAATTATCTCCAGGAATATTTTTCGTTCGACAAACCGATCATCGGGATTTATGGAAATAACGGGGTTGGAAAAACGAACCTGCTCGATGCGATTTATTATCTGAGTTTTACCAGGAGTTATTTTTTTAAATCGGATCAGCAGAATGTGCATCATGGAAAATCAGGTTTCCGGATTGAAGGAAATTATCATTCCGGTGATACAGAGCAGCAGGTGGTTTGCATTCTCCGCGAGACCGGAAAAAAGGAAGTGCTGTTAAATGATGAAGCCTATCAGCGCCTGTCAGGTCATATTGGTAAATTTCCAACGGTTATCATTACACCCGACGATGCCCGGATCATTACGGAAGGAAGTGACGAACGCCGGAGATTTACCGATGCCCTGCTCTGCCAGATGGATCCGGTTTATCTGCAGCACCTGATAGAATATAACCGCTTGCTTCAGCAGCGAAACCAGTTGCTCCGTTCACTCGCCGAAAGAATTTCCACAGACCGGAGTCTGCTGGATGTATATGATGCCCAGCTTCAGCGTCCCGGAACCTATATATTTGTAAAACGACAGCATTTTTTCCAGGAGATCCTTCCATCCATTGCTTCCATATACCAATATATAGCCGGCTTCGATGATGGCTTAACGCTGGATTATCAGAGTGATTTATTAAAAACCCCGTATGCAGAACTTCTGTATAAATCGAGAGACCGGGATATCCTGATGCAGCGCACCCTCACGGGTATTCACCGAGACGATATTGATATACGGATCTCAAATCAGCAGTTTAAAAATATTGCTTCCCAGGGTCAGCGTAAAAGCCTTTTGTTTGCCATGAAGCTGGCAGAATATGAAATGCTGAAAACCGTAAAAGGGTTTGCACCGATTCTACTGCTGGATGATGTTTTTGAAAAGCTGGATGCGCGGCGCATGCATCAGTTACTACAACGGGTTTGTGAACCCGGGAACGGACAACTATTTATCACCGACACCCATGAAGACCGGATCCGGGACCACCTCGAAAAACTTTCAGCAGACTATAAGCTTATAAAACTCTGAGGTATAATTGTTAATTGTTAATTGTCAATTGTCAATTATGTGTTCAGGTGTTGCATCCCAAATTAACAATTAACAATTAACAATTAACAATTGACAATTACCCGAACCTTATCTTTGACCAATGGGCGAATATTCAATGGGCGATGCCATGCGGCAGTTCCTGAAACAAAGCAGGCTAAAAGGCAATGTGCTTGCATTGCAAATTACCGGAGTATGGGAAGAGATCATGGGAAAAACGATTGCCCGGTATACCGATAAAATTGAGATTCACGGTACTACCCTGTATATACAAACTTCCGTTGCACCATTGAAACAGGAACTGCTGTATAAGAAGGAAAAGATTATTGAAAGAGTTAATGAGGCACTGGGGGAAAAACTCATCCGCGAAGTCGTGATCAGATAGGAATTTTACTTACACTTTCACTCTGGGATCAACCACGCGATATAACCAGTCGGCAAGAATATTAATACAGATAAAGAAAAAAGCAGTTATCAATACAGAGCCCATGACTACGGGAAAATCCAGTTTGGCCAGTGCATCTACCGTAATCTTACCAATTCCCTTCCAGCCAAAAATATATTCGACAAAAAAAGCGCCAGCAAGCAATTCCGCAAACCAGCCCGTGATGGCCGTGATCACCGGGTTTAAAGCATTTCGCAAGGCATGCCGCCAAACTACCTGTCTCTTTGATAACCCTTTGGCATAGGCTGTGCGTATATAATCCTGGTTCAGGATATCCAGCATCGAACCCCTGGTTAATTGTGCAATGATGGCCATGGGCCGTATACCCAGGGTTACGGCGGGTAAAATTGCGTTTCTAAGTTGCCATTGCCTTCCTTCAAACGGATCAGTGTCAAATAAACTGCCCGTCATTTGCAATCCGGTATACCGGTTCAGCACGAAGCCAAAAATATAAGCAATCACAATACTCATAAAAAAAGATGGCGCAGAAATTCCAAGAACGCTGGTAAAAATTGCCGAACTGTCCATCCAGGTATCTTTTTTTACAGCGGCCAGTATACCCAGGGCCATGCCACAAACGGTTGCAATAAATATCGCCAGGAAAGCCAGGAGAATAGTGCCGGGTAACGCTTCCATGAGCATATTCCAAACCGGTCTACGGGTTTGATACGAACGGCGCAGGTAGGGGAATTTTAAAACCAGCCTGGTATTTCCTCCGATTCCTATCCCCTGAATATTTTTTTCAAGGAGTTCTTTTTTGTCGTAAATACTGATCGGGGAAACATCATTGAGATAGAAAGCGAACTGTTTCCATTTCGGCTGATCAAGATAAAGATCCTTCCGGATATTATTTAGTGTACCCGCATCAGCACGCTGGCCCAGTATCAACCTTGCCGGGTCTCCGAATCCCTGAAATAAAAAAAAGACAATCACTACCACCCCCAACATGACCAGGCTTCCGTAGAAAAGGCGTGAAATACTGCGACTGATCATGATTATTGCTGTAAATGCAAAAATGGAAAAGGAATTTGGGAAAGAACAGGATTATTCGTTTTCTGAAACGGAAGTTCAGCCAGTTGATGCACTGCCAAATCGAAATGGGCATAACTCCATTTATCTAGGATGGTTCCCTTCTTTAATAAATACAGGGTGGGATCAGCCCGCGCGGCTGTTTTAACAGCTGTTGCGTCGCATCCAAAAACGGGTATGCCATTTAAAAACTGCGGGGCGTCATGCATTCCACTTAACGGTGAATAAATTGACAAGTCTTTTTCGATCAACAGGTTATTTGCCCTTAACCAGTTCTCGGCTTCATTCCGGTTAGAAGTGACTACGAATACAGGGATATTTTTGGATTTTGCCAGTGTGTACAGCAGAATAAATGATTTGTTCCAGTTTGGATTGGTATCCGGAAAATTGCGGGAGATCACCATCAACTGGTAGCCGGGCCTGTCCAGGATTTGTGTGGTACTGTCATTACCGGAATCACTGATGAGTAAAAAGTCCTTGATTTCCGGTTCGGAATTTCCTTTGCGGATTAATTTATCGTAGCGTTTAACAAAAGTGTAGGTGCTGTCCAGGTCCGCAGGTAAATTGTTCGCGGTAAATTCTAAAGTCTGATGATTCTTTTCATACACAAAACTGATGACTGAACTATCTGGAATAGCTCCTTTTGGAGCTTTCATTTTCTCCAGTATATTGGCACCCTTGTTAAAGGGAAGGCAATCCATAATCGGAAGATAACGCATCACATACCACTGGATGGAAAATGAAAAAACCAGGGTAAGTCCAAGAATCAGGAGACTGCTTTTTTTGGAAACCCTGGTCTGGATTTCGTTCCGGTAAATAAAAATGATACCGATAAGTATAAGCAGTACCAGGTCTTTAATGAATGATCCCATGGCCTGCAACGGTATACAATTTCCAAAACAACCGCACTCCCTGATCTTTCCGGAAATAACCGCATAACCGGTAAGAAAACTGAAAAAAATAATCAACAGCAGGAGAAGCCATGCAAAAATCCGCATCCGCCATCCCAGGATAACCGCCACGCCCGCAAGAATTTCAAAGGCAATCATAATGACGGAAAGTGCCAGGGTGTAGTCATTCAGTCCGGGCATATGCCATACCTCAAAAAACTCCTGCATTTTATAACTGAGACCGAGCGGGTCATTGGCTTTGATAAGTCCGCTGAAAATAAATAAAATACCCACCAGTAAGCGGGCTGTGCTGAGAAAGGTTTTTTTCATGGAATCGCTAATTTATGCTGTGTGCCGCCCTTCGGCTATCCCGATCAGCGCAAAAAGTGAATAGTTAATAATATCAGTAAGGTTGGCGTCGATGCCTTCACTGATCAGCGTTTTACCGTCGTTTGCAATAATCTGACGCATCCGCTGCAGTTTCATCAGGATCAGATCGGCGAAACTTTCCTGACTCATTTCTCTCCAGGCTTCACCGTAGTCGTGATTTTTACTGATCATTATTTTCTTTACAAAAAGTATTTTTTCATCATAGAATAAGGCTGTTTTATCTGCTCCCAGTTCCTCCGCTCCTTCAGCGGGTAAATCAAGTTGGATTAAACCGATAATCCCATAATTCACAATGGCCTGGAATTCGCCCCGGATATCTTCGTTTACCAGCTGTTCCCCTTTTTCCTGTATTGTCCGGATGCGTTTAGCTTTGATGTATAACTGGTCAAGGATGGAAATCGTGCGCAGCACGCGCCAGGAAGTTCCATAGTCCGCCGTCTTTTTGAGGAAAATTTCGCGGCATGACTTCACTGCGTTTTCATATTGATTCACGGTATCTTTCATGTCCAAAAGTAATATATAGAATTGATGGGCTTAAATTTACGGAATCAATATGTATTCACTGAATTGTAAAGGACGTCTGTTAAGCTGGCATGACCCGATCGTGATGGGAGTAATGAATTTAACACCGGATTCATTTTATCCGGGCAGCAGGATCAGATCAGAAGATATGCTGGTTTCCCAGGCTGATCAAATGATCAGGGAAGGCGCTGCCATACTCGATCTGGGAGGGTTAAGCAGCAGACCTGGTGCGCTGGAAATATCGGTGGAAGCTGAAATAGAAAGGGTTGTTCCTGCAATCAGGCTACTCTCCTCCCGGTTTCCCGAAATTTTTATTTCAGTCGACAGCTACCGTTATAAAGTGGCGGAAGCGGCTATAGAAGCGGGAGCCACCATCATTAATGATATTGGAGCCTCCGAAGAAGAACCAATGGCGGAATTGTCAGCTGCTAAAGGTGTTCCATATATATGCATGCATATGCGTGGCAATCCGAGAACCATGCAGGGATTAACGGAATACCGTGATATTGTAGCGGACCTGCTCGATTATTTTATAAAGAAAAAAGCAGCGTGTGTACGACTGGGGATCACAGATATGATCATAGATCCGGGATTTGGTTTCGCAAAAACCATCCCGCAGAATTTCCATTTACTGAAAAACCTTAAAACCCTGTGTATGCTGGATCTTCCGGTTATGGTCGGGTTATCCCGGAAATCGACGATTTATAAAACTTTAAATATTAAAGCAGAAGAATCCTTAAACGGAACAACGGTAATGCATACCCTCGCACTGGAGCAGGGCGCCGCGATTCTTCGGGTGCATGATGTAATGCAGGCAGTGGAGGCAATCCGGCTATGGGTGTCCTACGCAAAAGCATAGAACACCCTCCGGAAAAAATTATTTATTTATGTGCAGGTGGGGCAGGTTGCGGACGCATATTCGGTCTGACCTGAGCTCCCGGATGCATAGGCATTTCGGATGCCGGCGGTGCATCTGTTACATCAACGATTTTAACATCAAAAATCAGATTTTCGTTAGGCTTTTTCCCCGGACCAGGCTGCTGGTCATATCCCAGGAATGCAGGGATATAGAATGTAGCACTGGCGCCTTTCTTTAAAAGACGAACACCATCATCCCAGCCCTGAATTATACTATGACTGCCTACAACAAATTTGATAGGCTGTTTTCCTTCCTCATTATTCGTTTCAAACACTTTGCCTGAAGGGAACAACTTGCCTGTATAAATTACAGAAACCTGTTTACCGGAATCAATAAGCGGACCATCTCCAGGGGTATGTATCTGAACATAAGTACCTAAGGTGGTTTTAGTAGTCTGAATATTATTTTGCTGGAGATAAGCTTCTACGTCTTTTACTTCTTTCGCATGGAAAACATCGAGCGCCGCTTTCCGGTCTTTTTTAACCAGATCCTCGTTTTCAAACACGTCTTCTACACGCAGCGTGAGAATAATCTTATCTTTTTTATGAATAAACGGTGGTAAAGGCTGACCGGTTTTTTTCTGGATGCTGTCCCCCAGCTGATAAACCACTGCGCTGTCACCTTTCCTTAATAAGGAAAATATTTCAACCGGACTATAGGCATTTGGAGGTACGCTGTCAATTTTTACATAAGCAGGCAATCCGTCGCGTGAAGTAAACAAAACAGAGTCTCTTACTTTTTCAGTAAAACTGAGTTTGATGAACTGTCCGTTTTTAACGACAGGATTTTTTCCGTCAGAAATGATTTTATACATCAGGCCCGACTTTGTTTTTTTTAATCCCTGATTGTCGCAGGAAACCAGTAAAAACATTCCCAGGAGGGCAAATAATACAGAATTGATTTTTTTCATTTAGATTTATTGTAATTGTAAAGCGTTTTCTTTTAAGGAACTGCGAAAGCGTTGTATTGTCATTTCCAGGGATTCGCTACTACGACCGCCGGCGGCATTTCGGTGTCCGCCACCTTCAAAATAATTACGGGCGAATTGATTTACATCGAATCCGCCTTTACTTCTGAAAGAACATTTGATTTCTTCATCCCGGTCTATGATCAGGGCGGCAAACTTTATCCCTTCAATAGTCAGTGGATAATTAACCAGTCCCTCAGTATCGCCGGTTCGGATCTGATACTTCACCAGGTCTTTCCAGGGAATACTGATCAGTGCCGTATTGTATTCATAAAGAACTTCCATCCGGTTCAATAAGGCATGCCCCGTAAAACGAAGCCGGTTTTCCAGGAAATTGTCAAATAGGTTTTCATGTACTTTGGAATGATCCAGACCGGTATCTTTCAGTACGGCTACCATCCGGTGAACGGAAGCGGAGGCTGAGCTGAAACGGAAGGATCCGGTATCTGTCATTACACCCGCATACAGGCATTCAGCCACTGCGATATTTATTTTTGAGCCCAGTGCGGCCGATTCAATAAAATCAAAAACCATTTCACTGGCTGAGCTTTTTGAAGTATCACTTATCCCGTAAGTAAATACCTCTTTCTGCGGTTGCTGATGATGATCGATGAGGATACGTATACCGGGAGCTTTGGCAATGGGTTCAGCCATTTTACGGGTCCGGTGGAGAACATTAAAATCAAGGCAAAAAATCCAGTCCGCTTTTCCTAAAAGATCGTTTGAGACAGCCGTATTAAGTTCGTAATCCAAAACCTTTTCAGCCCCCGGCATCCAACCCAACCAGTCTGCCCAGTTGGTTGGTGAAATCACGGTTACCTGATGACCCAGGGAAATCAAAACATGATATAAACCCAAGGTGGAACCCATTGCATCAGCATCTGGTTTCTGATGCATGACAACAACGATTGATCTTGGATTTTGCAGTAAGGGGATTATATCCGTAATAGGTTGCATGTAAAACGGTTGCAAAGGTGCGGAAATATATCGCCATTCCCAAATCTCCTGTAAAATGTATTACCTTTGCCCGCCAAACAAAAACAAATGAGCAACCGCACTTTCACAATGGTAAAGCCTGATGCTTTTGCCAACGGACATTCTGGCGCTATCCTGGACATCATTTTAAAAGCCGGATTTAAACCCATTGCTTTAAAAATGCTCCGGCTGACACCGGAAAAAGCAGGAGAATTTTATGCCATTCACCGCCAACGCCCCTTTTTTGGGGAACTGGTAGAATTCATGAGCAGGGGACCCATCGTGGCGGCCATCCTGGAGAAGGATAATGCAGTTGCAGATTTCAGAAAACTTATTGGAGCCACCGATCCCGCAAAAGCAGATAAAGGAACGATCCGCCAGCTTTTTGCTGAATCGATTGGCGAAAACGCCATCCATGGCAGCGACAGTGATGAAAATGCGCTGATCGAAAGCGATTTTTTCTTCTCAAATCTGGAAAGAATCTAAAAGCCGGAAATTTAAATCTGGGCCCTCCGAAATGTCGCTGAATCGCGAATTTCCAAGACAGGTTAATATTAATTTTTTAAGGGATATAATTAATACAATTGATTAATAATCAATACTGTATACAATTACGCATATTTATCTCTTTCAGTGTGAAATAAGGTGAATTCGGAAACGTTAGAGTAAATCAACTAAACTACAAACTCTATGAATTTCCGACTCATCATCAACACCACTAAAATGGTTGCCCTGCTTGCTACGTTAAGCCTGGCTTCCTGTAAAAAAGACGTAACATCGAATTCCGGCGATACTGCCGCTTCGAATCTTTCAGATTCTTCCACCTCTGCAGATAATGCATACTATGACGTTCTGAACAATGCCTTTATAGGTTTTGCAGATAACAGCACTATCTGGAACTCAAACACACTCCATAGTGGGAAAACAACCACCATGTCTACCGAAACCCTGGGAGCCACAAAAATCGGATGTGCGATATACTCCTTTGATGACGCGGTTCCGGGTGAATACCCCAAAACAATGACCATGGACTTTGGCGCGGGTTGCACAGGTGTGGATGGAATTGTCCGCAGCGGAAAAATTGCCTACCTGTTTAGCGGACCCATCGTTTCACCGGGATCAACAGTAGGCGTTACGTTTACTAATTTTGTAGTGAACGGATTTGGCGTTCAGGGTCAGTATAACATTACGAATAATTCAAGTGATCTGGTCGGTATCAGTTTTAATACCCAGGTGATCAACGGGATCATTACTTATCCAAATCAAACGAACTATCACTACAGCCATAACAAAACATTTATACAAACAGCCGGAATGACAACAACATTTGACATCACGGATGACGTTTATTCTATTAGCGGAACCAGCGCATTTTCCAATGCAGAAGGTAACAGTCTCGTTTTTACGGCAGACCCCTTAGCACCACTGCAAAAAGCTGTGATGTGTGCTCATATCAGCAAGGGAGTTGTTAAATGGGTCTATAACCAGTCCATAAGCGGATCTATCGATTTCGGAGATGGAACCTGCGACAATTCAGCAGTATTGTATGTTGGAAATCAGCATACTCTGATTACGCTGAGATAAGGTATTCAATCATCATTTTCAATGAAATAAAAAGCCGGTCAGATAGATTCTGACCGGCTTTATTATTTCCGGCAATTCTTTAATAATTAATAATTGATAATTAAAAATTATTCTGTCAACCCCGGTACATGATGTTTTATTTCTTCCAGCTTTTTTTTGCCATATGAAAGACGGGTGATCACGACAAATAAAACCGGAACGATAAATATAGCCAGGGATGTTGCAGCCAGCATTCCGCCCAGCACGGTCCAGCCGATGGTAGACCTTGCCACGCTGGCTGCGCCGGTTGCCAGTGCCAATGGCAATACACCCAGTATAAATGCCAAGGATGTCATCAGGATCGGCCGGAGGCGCAATTTTACGGCGTCAAGGGTTGCTTCGATAACCGGAATTCCCCGGTCTACCCTTTCTTTCGCAAATTCCACAATCAGGATGGCATTTTTCGCCGAGAGACCGATCAGGGTGATCATCCCGATCTGCGCATAAACATTATTCACCAGGGTTGGAATCAGGGTGAGTGTAAGAATGGCGCCTAGCATTCCTACCGGCACGGCAAGCAAAACAGAGAAAGGAACCTGCCAGCTTTCATACAAGGCGGCCAGGAATAAAAAGACGAATACAATGGATAATGCAAAAATCATGAGTGTGCTGCTTCCGGCTTTCAGTTCTTCGCGGCTAAGGCCGGCAAATTCATATCCGTAGCCAGCAGGCAGATTTTTATCAGCCAGGTCTTTCAATGCGGTCAGTGCCTGACCGCTGCTGAATCCTGGTTTTGCATCACCGTTGATTTCGGCAGTCCGGAATAAATTGAAATGAGAAATGAGGGCCGCATTTTCAACAATTTTATAGGAAATAACGGCACTTAAAGGAACCAGGGTTCCCGAAGAATTCTTAACGTAATATGTATTCACATTAGAAATATCACCCCGGTAATTGGAATCGGCCTGCGCCACGACCCTGAAATTTCTGCCATATATCGTAAGATCATTCACGTAGGAACTGCCCAGATAAGTCTGTATCGTATTGTATACATCAGTAAGTGAAAGTCCCAGTTTTTTGCACTGGGCCCGATCCACATCCAATGCATAACCGGGTGTACGGGCATTGAAAAATGTAAAGGCGCGGGCGATCTCCGGTCGTTTATTTGCTGCGGCAACAAAAGCCTGCACATTTTTTTCAAAAGTCTTGATATCGTCTGTACTACCTTTCTGCTGTAATTCAAAAGTGAACCCACCTGTTTGACCCAGACCCGGTATAGCCGGCGGGGAAATGACCAGGATGTTTGCCTCTTTGATCGCCGCAAATTTTTTCTGCAGCGTTGCCATAATGCCTTTCAGTTGCAGCGCCTTGTCCTTACGCTGATCCCATGGCTTGAGTGAAGTGAAAATGGTGCCGCTGTTTGCCTTAGTTGCAAAAGTGATTGCATTTAATCCGCCAAGAGCTGCATAGTGAAGTACCCCGTCGGTTTCGGCAATAACTTTCATGATTTTATTCAGGGTAACAATACTCCGGGTTGTGGAAGACGCTTCCGGTAATTCATAGGTGACATAAATTCTTCCCTCATCTTCCTGCGGGATAAATCCGCTGGGTTTTGCCCGGAACAGAAAGAATACCCCTACGCAGATACAGACAAGCAACACGATTACATAGGGAGCCCGTTTGATCCAGCCGTTCACATTTTTGGTGTATCCGGTACTCACCCGTTCGAACCAGCTGTTGAACCTATAGAAGAACCAGTTCAATCCGCGGGAAGACTTATCCATATGCATCGGTTTCAGTAACATGGTACATAAAGCCGGAGTAAGCGAAAGGGCTATGAAGGCAGAGATCAATACCGAGATGGCAATCGTGATCGCAAACTGCTGATATAAACGTCCAACAATACCCGGAATAAATCCGACGGGCACAAACACGGCAGCCAGAATTAATGCAATGGCGACAACGGGACCGGATATATCTTTCATCGCCCGTTCGGTTGCTTCTTTCGCTGAAAGTTTATCAACGTCAATATAATGCTGCACCGCTTCCACCACTACGATGGCATCATCCACTACTATTCCGATAGCGAGTACAAAACCGAAGAGGGTCAGGGTATTGATCGTGAATCCCAGCGGGATAAAAAATATGAACGTTCCAATGATGGAAACCGGAATAGCCAGCACGGGAATCAGCGTAGCACGCCAGCTTTGCAGGAATAAAAACACGACGAGAATTACGAGACCCAGCGCTTCCAGAAGCGTCTGCACCACTTCGTGAATAGAAACTTCCACAACGGAAATAGATTCGAAGGGTACTACATAGTCAATATCCGGCGGAAAAGATTTTCTCAGTTCATCCATTGCTGCATATACACCTTGTGCAGTAGCCAGGGCATTACTGCCGGGTGCCTGGTAAACCAGCAGGTATGAAGCCCGTTTCCCATCTACAAAAGAATTGCTCGCATAGCTGAATTTTCCAAGCTGCACCCTCGCTATATCTTTCAGATATACGATAGAACCATCTTTGGGATTGGAATGCACAACAATATTGGCGAACTGATCTTCGGTGGTTAGGCGACTGTTGGCTATAACGGAATATTCAAAAGCCTGATCCGAATTCTGTGGCGGAGCACCAACAGATCCTGCCGAAATCTGTACGTTTTGTTCCTGCAATGCATTGGTTATATCGGTAGCAGTCAAACCCAGTTGAGCAAGTTTGTCTGGTTTCAGCCAGATGCGCATACTGAAATCATCCGCTCTGGTAAAAACATCTCCTACACCTTTTACCCGGAGCAGCACGTCCCGTACAAAAATATTCGTGTAGTTATCCAGGAAAGTAACCGCATGTGTTCCTTTAGGAGCGAATATCGCAACGAGCAACAGTATACTGGGATTTCTTTTCCGGGTTGTGACGCCCAGTCTTTTTATTTCTTCCGGCAGCGATGGTGTTGCAATGCCCACGCGGTTTTGAACGTCCAGCATCCCGGTATTCACATCTGATCCCACTTCATAGGTAACGGTGATGGTACTCTGGCCATTGTTGGTACTGTTGCTTTGCATGTAAGCCATGCCCGGCGTTCCGTTTACCTGTATTTCAATGGGCGTAGTAACGGTTTGTTCAACCGTTTGCGCATCAGCGCCGATAAAATTACTGGTAACCTGGACGGTCGGCGGTGTGATATCCGGATACTGGCTTACTGGCAAATTCAGCAAAGCGAGTAAACCGACCAGAACGATTACGATCGATACCACGATGGCTGTTACCGGCCTTTTTATAAAAGTATCTGCAATCATGAAATTGAATTAGGATGATTTTCTCTTGGTAGTATCTGCTGGCTGTGATCCGGTTGAATCCTTTCCTTTGGCAGAAGCCGGGGGAGCCGTATTTACTTTAGAGCCGTTCTTTAATTTTTGTACGCCATCAATTACGATCACATCATTTTCCTGCAGTCCGGATTTTACAACAACCATGTCGCGGATTTGCTGACCGAGAAATATTTTTTGTATAGCTACGGTATCCGCATGTACCAGAAACACAAAATATTCCGCCATCTGTTCGGTAACCGCGCGATATGGGATGAGGATTGTCTGCTCACCGCTGTTGTTTAAAACTTTCAGATTTACTGACATCCCTGCTCTCAGACTTTTATCCGGATTGGGAAATGTAAGGCGTACTTTAATCGTGGCGGTTTGAGGATCTACGGCGCGGTCAACGATAAAAATGGAACCCGGATAGGGATATTTTGACTGATCGGAGAGCGTTAACGTAAAAATAGAATCTTTAATGATCCGGTTATTTTTATATTCTTTTTGAATGAATGGAATCAGTGTTTCATCCAGCGCAACATCTACAGCAATAGGGTCGTTGGAAGAGATCGTATTCAACAACGTAGATCCGGGTGATACGGATGCGCCTATTTTTACTTGTGATATACCAATGGTTCCGGATAAAGGGGCATAAATAGTTGAATAGCGCAGGTTCACTTCAACGGCACTTACATTTGCCTTTGCTGCGTCTACCTGTCTCTTTCCCGATTCATAATCCGCCAAGGCATGATCCACGGTTTGCTGGGCGACGGCATCCTGCTTACTGAGTTCCTGATACCGGTCTGCATCCTGTTTTAATTTAGCCATATTGGCTTCTGAGGAATGCAATTGAGCCAGTGCCTGTTCATAGGCACCCCGATATTGTTGGGCATCGATGGAATACAGTTTCTGGCCCTTCTCAACAAATTGTCCTTCTTTGAAAAATATACCGGTAATATATCCGGCAACCTGGGGCCTTACTTCCACTTCATTCACCGAAGTAACCGTTGCAGGATAAGAGTTATGATACTGGGCACTCCCCTGCTTAACTGTATATACATTTACCGGGGTTGGCGGTGGTGGCGGGGGCGGCGGAGGCTGACTACAGGCCCAGATATTCAATGCAGGAATCAGCAGATAAATAGCATTTTTATAATTCATAACGGCGCTTAATAAGTATATTTTAGGGTTCCGAGTGCTCTTTCCACATCTATTCTGTTGCTTAATACTTCAAACATGGCGTTAGTATAGTTAACCTGTGCAGTGAACAAGTCGTTATTAGCCACAACCACATCGAGATAGGTTTTTATTCCGGAACGATACTGCAGCTGAATGATATTGTATACATCCCGTGCCAGGCCCAGGTTTTCACGCTGTTCGAAAAAGTTATTGAGGTTCGCCTTGTAGGCGGAAAGCGCCTCGATATACTGCGTGCGGATGGAGTCTTGCAGTGAGGTAAAATTATATCCGAGCCGGTCAATTTGAAGCTGGGCAATTTTTACATCCTGTAGTCGTTTGGTTCCCGTAAACAATGGTATACTAATGCCCAGGCCTACGTAGGAATTCGGATAGTTCTGGCTATAGAGCTTTGAGAATTCATTGTTGTAATAATTCAGGTTATATGCTCCGAACGCCGACACGGTCGGCAAAAAACCCCACTTATAATATTTCAGATTGTATTCTTCCAGTCTTTTTTGCGTAACCAACTGCTGATATTCAATCCGGTTGTTTACTTCCACCTGTTGAAGGGTATCGAATGAAGCGATTTCTGTGCGAAGTTTTGAGCTGTCATAACTTATTTCCAGGGGTGCCTGCGACGGGTAGCTCATATATAATTTCAAAATGGCTTCCCGGCTCTTCTGCGATTCAACAGCTGATTTTCTTTGTGCATTGGCATTGTTCAAACTGATTGTTGCCCGCTGATAATCCGTCTTATCCACGATGCCACCCTTGTACTGGTTATAGGCGTCCTTCAGGCTTCTTTGCAAAAGAACGATATCGGTATCCAGCAAAATGATCTGTACTTTGGATAGTAACAGATCATAAAAAGCCTTGCTCACATTGGCTACCACCGCTATTTGCGTATTTACGGTGTTTTGTTTTGAATACAGCCGGATATCCTTCGCGGATTGCTGGGCAATAATCACGTCGCGGTTAAAAATGTTTTGATCCAGACTGAAATAACCACCGGAAGAATTAAACGTTCCGATGGGAGAAGGCACTCCGTTAAAAATGGTAGTCTGCCGCTGGAAATTCTGCTGGTAGTTACCGTTAAAATTGATCTGCGGATACCACTCCGATAAGCTGCGATTTGATTTCGCGATCCGTGATTTGCTGGTCAATAAACGACTGACGGATATTGGTCTGGTTTTCCAATGCATATTTCATACATTCCTCCAGGGACTTGGTTGTGGATGTATCCTTTATTTGTGCACTGGCGGAACCCAGTAATATCAGTACCGAGAAAAAAAGTAGAGTTCTTTTCATAAAAGGTGAAAAATATTCGAAACACTTTTTATACCAAGTGATTCATGAGCGCCGGAAGCAAGCAATGGAATGCAAAAATAGTACTAACTGATTATAATTAAACGTTTGTTTAATTTATTTTAAAAAAAACCAGGCTGATGATTTCGGAAAGAAATAATTCATCTGTTTTATCAAAGGCTGCATACTGGGAATGGTCGATATCCAGTACAGCAACTACTTCATTTTGACGGATTAGTGGAAGTACAATTTCTGATTTGGATGAAGTATTGCAGGTGATATGTCCGGGAAACTCGTTTACATCCTGAACTATTATGGTTTTCATTTGTTCCCATGCAGTTCCGCAAACACCCCTGCCCTTTTTTATTCTCGTGCAGGCGATGGGTCCCTGGAATGGCCCCAGAACAAGTTCATTTTCTTTTACCAGGTAAAATCCAATCCAGAGCCAGTCGAACTGCTGTTTTAATGCAGCCGTGATATTCGCAAGGTTCGCGATCAGGTCAGGCTCACCTTCTATCAGGGCAGCTATCTGAGGAATAATTTCAATGTACTGTTCTTCCTTTGTTCCGCGGCTGATGATTAAATCTTCTGACATAAAATATGCTTTAAGAACTTATGGGAATGCCGGTGTATTGGATGCCGAGCCCGGGATTCCCGGAAAGTTTTACTTTTCCGTTTACAATTTCCAATCCAGTGGCAATATCCTCATCGAGCAAAAGAGGCCCGTCCATATCCACATAATCCAGCAAAGGTAGCAAATGACCAATTGCTGCGGAACCGATACTGCTTTCATTCATACTTCCCGCCATTACTTTCATTCCGAGTTTACGGGCATTTTCAATCATTCGCAGGGCGGGTGTGAGGCCACTGCATTTTGTAAGTTTGATATTGACCCCGTGAAAAAATCCATAACATTTTTCCACATCCTGTTCGGAAACGCAGGACTCGTCTGCGATCAGCGGAATTGGTGATTTTTCAAAGAGCACCCGCATGCCGTCCAGATCTTCTTTTGGCAGGGGCTGTTCAATGAATTCAACCCCGCAATCATGCAGGGCGGGTATAAGTTCCAGGGCCTTTGAAACTGTCCATCCTGAATTGGCATCCACCCGAATTAATGCATCCGTATTTTTTCTCAATGCCCGGATAATTTCTGCATCCTCCGCGGTCCCCAGTTTGATTTTATAAATGGGCCAGGGTTTCGCTTTCATTTTTTCAACCATTTTATCAATGGTATCAATGCCAATAGTATAATCTGTCATCGGGCCTTCATTCACATTCAGTTTCCAGCACGCATAGAGTGGTTTCTTCTGCATTTTGCCATAGAGGTCCCAGGCAGCGATGTCCAATGCGCAAACCAGGAAGGGATTGTCGGGTATCAGGTGATGCAGAAAATGCCAGAAGCGGGAAGGTTCTGTAAATGAA
Organism: uncultured Bacteroidota bacterium; assembly: GCA_963766585.1. Classification (GTDB taxonomy): domain Bacteria; phylum Bacteroidota; class Bacteroidia; order Chitinophagales; family Chitinophagaceae; genus Puia. Next base: position 400,858 of record CAVYAV010000003.1, on the reverse strand, counting down.
AATCTTTCAATGACCGGTTTTTTAAGTTCAAGATCTGCAACCATTTTCTCAATGGGGATATGATAATATGTAATCGCCGGAGCTTCCCCGTAGCCGGTGAGTCCGAATTGTTCAATGCTTACAATCAGGGTCGGCTGATGTGTTTTGGTTCCCCTGGAAATTGTGAATGGATATTTAAAGCGTAAGTTGTACGAAATACATTGAATTTTCATCTCGAAAAATTATCTGCCTGAAGATTTAACGAAGTCCTTTAGCTGTTCATTGAAAGATTTTTCCTTCAGGAGATCCTCCAGATAAATATGCATCCGGTAGCGCCAGTAATAGTTGGGAATAGCCGGTACATTAATTCTTTCATCGTTGGGATTTTCCCTTCTTACATCTTCATCCATGCCGAGCAAATCCTGCCACTGAAAAATACTCCACATGGCCGGAGACAGCAGGTGCTGTTGTACGATGGCCCTGTTGATCCAGGCATCACAAAAATATGGAGCGTCGCCCCACTGCCCCAGCTCTTCGTTGAAAAATTTCTGTGTTTTCATGCGGTCCTCTTCCCACCAGCCCCGTATTGTACTCATATCATGTGTGGACGGGGTTACCACGGATAAATATGGTGCCATGGCAGGATTAAAAAATTCCCTGGTAATATCTTTCGGCATACGTTGTATCTCCAGGCTTAAAATACCCGTTTGTTTCATTACATCCGGAACACAAGAGGGAACCATACCCAGGTCTTCACCACATACCAGCATGTTGGTGGATCCCTTTAAAACAGGGAGTTTTTTCATGGCTTCTTTCTTCCAGAATGCATCCTGGCGACGATAAAAATAATTCAGATATAGATCCTTTAGTTGATTTTGAAGATGCCAGTCAAGATACCGGAAAGAGGAAGTTTTTTCCATAGCGATCCTGAAATGAAATTGCTTGCCTCCGGATCCTTCTACTTCAAAAAGAATAACATTGGAAACCAGGTTCATCAGGGATTCCCGGCTAAGGATGTCCAGTGCATCTGAAGATTTGTCTTCGAAATAATCCGTTATTTTTCGCTGGGTATCTACAAATTCCTTAATAGCAAAACGACCCTGTGTGAGGTCATCAAAATAAAAGGTTTTGACCTTTTCAATATCAGCCCCAAAATATTCCCAGAGTACAGCCTCATTGATAAATGGTTTGGTATACCGGTCGGCATTAAAATAAATATTCTTTTCGTCGAATTCCACCCGATGCACAGGAATAGCATGTTCAAAATGTCCCATGATCCCTTCCGTTTGTGTAAGGGGAATACTCCATATCCTGAAAAACCCCAGGATATGATCGATACGGAAGGCATCAAAATAGACAGCCATTTGGGAAAAACGGTTTTTCCACCATTGAAAATGATCCGTAGCCATTCGTTCCCAGTTATAGGTCGGAAAGCCCCAGTTTTGCCCTTTTACTGCAAAAGGATCAGGCGGAGCGCCAGCCTGCTGATCCATATGATATAGGTCCGGGGCCAACCAGGCATCACAACTATACCGGTAAACGCCGATGGGAATATCTCCTTTGATTATGATTCCGTTTTCATGGGCGTATTGGACGGACTTTCTCAGTTGCCGGTGCAGATGAAACTGTACGAAATAGTAATAAGTAATCTGGTCGTAATGTTTGGACTGCGGAGAAACCAGCCGGTCAATGGATAATTTAGTAAAACGGCCATATGTTTTCCATTTACGGAAGTCAGCCGTATGATTTGTTTCCTTTAAAAAGCAGAATGCGGCATAGGGTGTCAGCCAGCATTTGTTTATCTCATAAAATTCCTGAAAATCAGGATCAGTCATGAAGGATTCTTTCTCTGCTTCAAATATTTCTTTTGCCGCGCCTGTCTTAATCAGCATTACCTGTTCGTAATCCAGTTCAGGCAGGTCATTCAACTTTTTTTGGATTTTCTTCAGGGGCTTCAGTAGTGAATTGTTTTTCTTACCTGCCATTTCTCCCAGGTTCAGGTATAGGGGATGTAGTGCAAAGGCGGATATGGCCCCGTATGGATATGAATCCATCCATGTACCGGTGGCTGATGTATCATTTACTGGGAGTATCTGGATAAGTTTAAGTCCTGTTTTTTTTGCCCAGTCAACCAATAAGCGGATGTCAGAAAACTCCCCGGTTCCAAGAGAATCCCGGCTACGCAGGCTGAATACCGGAATGCTAACCCCCGCCCCTTTCCAGGTGTTATTCGGCAATCGAATAAATCCATCATGGATGATGCTTAACCGGCTTTCCATGGCATCACCAAGAAGGACACGGTCCGGATTATGTTCAAACCTCACAAAGGATTTATGTTTTAAATCATACACGCCATATTTATACGGGATCGGAAACTGATCACCAGATAAGTCGACTTCAATAATCCACCAGTTTCCATTCTTTTTACCGATAATAGGTTTATTGAGGGACCATTCACCTAATCCGGCACTACCGCCTGAAATGCAAACCGCTTCGTTACTATTCAGTAAAGGAGCTTTTATTTTAAAAATATGCGTTTTCGATTTTGGGGACTTCCGACCTGATTTTCGGGATGGGGAGGGAAGCAGAATTTCCTGAAACGGGGCGGAATAAAAGGCATTTTCATATTCGCCGGCATGATTCCAGGTGTCGAAAATTTGTAAATCACTATAACGGGGAGGGACAAAGATTTCCTTGTCTTTTCCCCATTCATCAACCAGGATACCATCTTCCATCAGTACCTGATAGTGATATTGAATTGGAATTTCCGGCAAACTGGCTAACTCTACCGTTAATTCCCAGAATTCAGGATTTTTATATTTCATTGCCACAGGTACGGATTTTCCATTGTCCGTAAAACCCAGTTCAGGAATATTTCCGGAAATGAAAAGATCCTGACCATGTTTTGTGCTGAAGCGCAGATAAAAATGTATTCTCATCTCAGATGGAGGTTCAACTATGGGTTTAAAAGGAACCCTGCGAAAATACCGAAACAGCCACTTGTAATAAAATTAATGTCCCCTGATGAAGGGTGTTGGAAATGGAATATATTTGCGTAACAATTTGACCAGCATGGAAAACACTAAAAAAGCCACCGGCCTCTACTGGTTTCTCTTTCTCCTGTCTGTAGTAGGGTTTTTTGGATTATACCAGGTTATCGGTGGTGTTTGTATCCTTACATTACCTTTTGTATGTACCTTCTTCGCCAAGGCCCTGGATATTATGTAACCCGACTTCTTTAAAATAAAAAAACACTGTTTTCAATAACAGTGTTTCCTATTTGACTTCCCAACGGATCCTTTCCGTTTTGACCGAAGCATTCATCCTATACGATTTATTTAATGCTATATTAGATGGCCCATTTCCGGGTAATACGGGCAGGCTGTTTTTTTGCCTGGTGAATTCTCCAGAGATTTACGGCAGTAAAACGTTTCTTTGTTGCAGGCATATTGATACCTGTTGCGATCGTTTCCTTTACTTCAGTAGTCAGTTTTCTTAGCGTTTCAGAATCCATCTGTACAATAGATGGCATTACAGCTTGTTTCATAAAAATATCTGTTTTTAGATTAAAAAGTTTTAACGGGCAATTCGGGGGAGAACACTGAAGAATCGTTAGGAAGAAGTGTAGACCATTAGAGCTTGCAAGACTTTTGAATTGCTCTTAATTCGTGATGCAAATATACGATCGGATAGACTCCTGCAAACCCTTATTATGAAAAATTATATCATGTCCAACGCTCATTTTCAATCATAACTGCTTAAAAACGAATGGCTGACGCAAGCGTCAGCCATTATATCCACTCAAAGTATTAAACTTATTTAACTTCCTCAAATTCAGCATCTGTTACGTTTTCGGCATCCTTACCGGCATTCGCCTGTTCGTTACCGTTAGGAGCGCCTTCTGCTCCCTGAGGGCCTTCCTGGGTTCCTTTGTACAGATGTTCTGAAGCCGCAGTCCAGGCCGCATTGATTTCTGCAATCGCAGCATCAATCTTTGGTAAATCCTGTGCTTTTTGCGCCTCTTTCAGATTTGCAAGTGCGGTCTCAATCGGCGCTTTTTTATCTGCCGGCAATTTTTCACCCAGTTCCTTAAGTTGTTTTTCAGTTTGGAATACAAAACTGTCAGCCTGATTTAATTTGTCAATCCGTTCCCGGGCTTCTTTATCCGTGGCTTCATTGGCCTTGGCTTCGGCTTTCATCTTTTCCACTTCTTCCTTACTCAGTCCGCTGCCCGCTTCAATCCGGATCTTTTGCTCCTTACCGGTACCTTTATCTTTGGCAACCACGTGAAGGATTCCGTTGGCATCGATATCGAATGTTACTTCAATCTGGGGAACCCCGCGCGGAGCCGGAGGAATACCGTCCAGATTAAACATACCGAGACTCTTATTCTGATTCGCAAGAGGTCTTTCTCCCTGCAGTACATGTATTTGAACACCGGGTTGGCTATCACTTGCCGTTGAGAAGGTTTCAGACTTCTTGGTCGGAATGGTTGTATTACTGTCTATCAGACGGGTCATAACCCCTCCCATAGTTTCAATTCCCAGGCTCAGCGGTGTTACATCGAGTAAGAGTACATCTTTTACTTCCCCTGTCAACACTGCTCCCTGAATGGCGGCTCCTACTGCAACCACTTCATCCGGATTCACCCCTTTATTTGGTTTTCTTCCAAAGAATTTTTCTACAATCTCCTGCACTTTCGGAATACGTGTGGAACCACCAACCAGGATTACTTCTTCAATCTGGGAAGCATTCAGTCCGGCGTCTTTCAAAGCCTGTTCGCAGGGTTTTAGACATCTCTCAAAAAGTTTATCAGACAACTGTTCAAATTTGGCCCGGGTGAGTTTCTTCACCAGGTGTTTTGGAACACCATCCACCGCCGTTACATAAGGCAGGTTGATTTCGGTTTCCATGGAAGAAGACAGTTCGATTTTGGCTTTTTCAGAAGCTTCTTTAAGGCGTTGCAATGCCATGGGGTCTTTACGCAGATCCATGTTTTCATCCTTTTTGAACTCTTCTGCAAGCCAGTCAATAATGATTTTATCGAAATCATCACCCCCCAGATGGGTGTCTCCATTGGTTGATTTTACTTCAAATACCCCATCTCCCAGCTCCAGAACGGATATGTCAAAAGTTCCGCCACCGAGGTCAAAAACGGCAATTTTTTCATCTTTTCCGGCTTTATCCAGACCGTAGGCCAGGGCAGCAGCCGTGGGCTCGTTTACGATACGGCGAACGTTCAGACCGGCAATCTCTCCGGCTTCCTTGGTTGCCTGACGCTGGGCATCATTAAAATATGCCGGAACGGTGATTACAGCTTCAGTAACTTCCTGACCCAGGTAGTCTTCGGCAGTTTTCTTCATTTTTTGGAGAATCATAGCACTGATTTCCTGAGGAGTATACTGGCGGCCGTCTATGTCAATACGGCAAGTATTGTTGTCACCTTTTACCACTTTATAGCTCCAGTGGCTGATTTCGTTGGTTACTTCGTCGTAGCGGCGACCCATAAAGCGCTTTACGGAAGAAATCGTGTTTACCGGGTTGGTGATAGCCTGGCGTTTTGCCGGGTCTCCCACTTTCCGTTCTCCATTCTTCAAAAAAGCCACAACAGACGGTGTGGTACGGCGTCCTTCTTCATTAGCGATCACCACAGGCTCATTCCCCTCCATCACAGAAACACAACTGTTGGTGGTTCCGAGGTCGATTCCAATTATTTTACCCATAATATGGTTTTATTTAAGGTTAGTATTTAAATGATTCATAACAGGATGTCAATCATTATGCCATGGAAGGAATAGTGTAAAAATGGCAGTTGAAGGCTTAAGGCGCAAAGCATAAAAACTGATGCCTGGTTTCCAGACCCGCCGGACCCGCACCAGTGATTCAGGCTTAAAGCGTAAGGCCTGAAGCTTAAAGCCAAATACCTGTTACCAGACTCAATATTCTGGTCACTTTCTCAGATGATGGTTGTAAAGGACTTAATTTTCAGACGGATTTCTTTTATAATTTTTCCCGAAGAAAAACAATCCGATATAGGGCCAGGAACGGATATCCGTAATGGCACCACTGAAATAAACCCAGCGCAGCTTATTATAGAAGCTTATATCTTCTGTCCTCAGCCGGTATAACCATTTTTTCCTGATTTTACTTTCCAGTCCCCGAAATTCGGCCCGCCTCATGTTTACAGAAGCCGGAAGCATTTTTGCACAACCGCGATGCCAGCGGATTGTATCTTCAACCCAGTGATCTCCAAAACTCCCGCCTTCCGTTAAATGTGTCATACGAAAATTGAAAAGAACCGCTATCCTGAATTTTTGCTGTACACGCATGGAAAAATCCAGGTCGTACAAATGAAACCCATAAAGAATTTCTTCATTAAATGGAAATTCCTGCCAAACTGATTTCAGGGTAGCCAGGAATACGCCGTCCAGTGTTACGGTATTTTCAATAACTGCATGGGAGGGATTGTTGTATAGTGATACTATTTCCTGTTTTGCATTTTTATGCTGAATTTCAATCCTGTCAAATTCCAGCATTCCTGTGGCGGTACCGGATAATGTTATGCTTTTATATTTTGAACCGGATATACCAATCAGTCCAAGGCCTGGATCCTTCCGGAAGATCTCCAGCAACGTTGTACCCCAGTCGTCGGGAAGCAGGATGTCTTCGTGCATAAAACAGAGAAAGGGATACCTGGCTTTTTCTGCCAGCAGATTGTATACCTCACAGAGTCCTTTTCTGTTTTCGCGGTTGTCCCATACCAGCAATTCATATGGCTCTGAAATCGTGTCTGCGATATTGGCGCGAACCTGATCTAGCAAAACAGGATGAATGGAACAAATAATAATGGAAAACATATCATTCTTTATATTCGCTGATCTTACTGTTGGTAAACTTAAAGAAATAAATACTATGCTGGTAAAGCCGCTGGAAAATATAAATGGTACGAATTCCTGTTGCCGGACTACTCCGCTCATCCATTCAATTGGGCAGAAATAAACTGAGGATGAAAAAAAAATCATTTCTGGAAAATATTTTACAGGGAATACATTTCCGGCTCAATAAGTTATTTCACAACCCTTACCGGGCATTAAATGTCGGACCGGTTAAAAAAATATATTACAAACACCTGAATCCTGGTGAACAGCGTATTCATCGACTATTTGGTAAGGACCTGCATTTTGTTAATGCCACAGAGCTCCTTCACGGGCTGAAAGAAATATTTGTAGAAGAGATTTACAAGCAGGATTTACCAGCAAACCCATATATTATCGATTGCGGTGCGAATATCGGCCTGAGCGTGATTTATTTGAAGCACCGGTATCCTGATGCGGAAATACTGGCGTTCGAGCCGGATGAGGGTAATTTTAGTCTTCTGGAAACAAATATTAAAAACTACGGGTATGAAAAAGTTCATCTTCACAAAGAAGCGGTGTGGACAGAAAATACCACACTTCAGTTCGCCGGTGAAGGATCGATGTCCAGCAGAATAGATACGACGGCTTCAGTCAATACTGTCGCGGTGAAGGCAGTGAGATTGAAGGAATATCTAAATAAAACGGTTGATTTCCTAAAAATAGATATTGAGGGAGCAGAATTTGAAGTGATGATGGACATTGCTGACCAGTTAGTCCTGGTAAAAAACCTGTTCCTGGAATATCATGGATCCTTCAAACAAAATGGGGAGCTGAACAGGTTATTTTTATTAATTGTTGAAAAAGGGTTTTCTTACTACATAAAGGAAGCAACCTCGGTATACCCATATCCGTTTCAACAGGTGAAGGGAGGAAATTTCAACTACGATGTTCAATTAAATATTTTCTGCTTTCGCCTGCACAAATAAAATTAAATCCGGATAAGGAAATATCTCCGGAATCATATCTTATCTAAAGCCATTCTCTTGCATAACCCTGATATGAGAGTTTACTTTGACCTTTAATGGATTTGCAACAGAAATATCAGATACTATAGTTTTTCACTTTGGTTAAATACGGTTGGAAATTTCTCTCAGGCTTGCCGGATGAAAAAAATTTTAATCTTTTTATTGTTATGCCAATCGTCCGTATTGTTTTCCAATACAGGCAATGCCCATAACATGCTAAACCCTGCTTTATTTTCACCTGTCATCTGCCCTGTTTTATCCGGCACTATTACGGGTAATACCATTTGTATTGGTGAACCAGCCATGCTGATTTTTCATTCCACCAGCCCGTCAAAGGCACCATTTACAATTGTCTATTCCTATGCAGGAACCAGCTATACAGCGTCCAATGTTCAGGATGGTATCGCTTTTCCGGTAGAAGGCCTCGCATTAAACGGGAAGCTGGACTATAGTCTGGTCAGTATACAGGACGCCTCGGGTTGCGCACCAACCGCCATTGTTGGTGTTACAGCAACAATTATGGTGCACGACTGCATGCCCTGTACAAACTGGCTGGGTTTACCAGGTCAGCCGTCTTATGCCGATGTGGGAGATGTCAGCGTTAGCGGAAACCAGGTAACGGTGGAAGCCCTGATCAACCGGACTGCCGATTATACTTCCGGTACTTCGGAAGAAGGGGATGTAGTGTCCAGGAATAACAGCCTGACGGATATAAATTATCTGCTCAGACCAAACCATGCATACATTTCAACCACTACCGGCAATTATGCAACTCCGGATATCTGCGATATTAGTCTTCACAAAACTTATCATGTTGCCATGGTATATGATGGAGCGACATTAAAATTTTACAGAAACGGTTTTTTGATGAGCCAGGTGGCCGCTACCGGCAATTTAGTTCAGAGTTCTGCGAGAACCACGATTGGTTATAGCAGTAGCCAGGCAAACAATGAAAATTTTCTTGGGTACATCAACGAAGTTAAAATCTGGAACACTGCCCGCACGCAGGCTCAGATCCGGGCGACCATGAATTCTCCGCTTCCATCACCATCTACCCAAACCGGGCTGATGGCCTATTATACTTTTAACAGCCTGCTCAATGAGCAGGGGGATGCCAGCCGGAATGCGGTACTAATGGGCAGGGCGTTGAGCAGTGCTATTAATATCAATTGTACTTTTGTTGCGGATAACCAGTGCTGCAGGGTAATTGACGGAGGGTTGGAAGGCAATATGATTTGTGCTGGTGAAACGGGCATGTTAGTTTTCAAACCATCCGGATTATCCATTCCTCCTTTTGATATAACATATTCCGACGGGTTAAACACGTTCGATCAAAAAGATGTGCAGCCGGGTGTTTCTTTTCCTGTTCCTTCTTCACTTAACACAACCACTTCGTATAAGATTACAAAAATTATTGATGGAGATGACTGCGTGGACGATCATAACCATGCCTCAGCATCTGTTGTCGTTCATCAGCCCGCAGATTTTACACTGACCCCGGATTCCACGGTTTGTAAAAATGCCAAAGTACAGTTATCTGTTTCCGGCGGTTCCGGATACCTATGGTCACCTGCATTATTCCTGGACAATCCGAATATTCCGAATCCGGTTGCTACCGCAGTACAGGACACTAAATTTTATGTTACTGGTAAAGATGCCGGCAATTGCGATGTGAAAGATTCAGTATTTATAAAAATCCAGCCTAAGCCGGTTTTTAACGCACCCCCGGATCAGACCATTTGCAAAGGGAGCAGTGTTGCACTGGCGGGGAACAATGATAGTTCCGATATATACACCTGGTCACCTGCGTCAACACTTAATGATGCCGGATCTCCTGCACCGCAGGCCAGCCCTGATATTACCACTACCTATCACCTGCATATTGTTAATGCACATTGTTCGCTTTATGACTCGGCATTCGATATTCAGGTCATAGTCAATCCTTCACCTGTTATCATTGCGCAAAAATCAAACGATATCAATTGTACAATATCAAGTTCGAAACTTACTGTTTCCGGATCGGATTCCTATACCTGGACACCGGCAACCGGGCTGAATGATCCAAATATTTCCTCTCCTGTCGCCACCATTTCCCGGACAACAACTTTTATTGTTCGGGCCAGGAACACGCAGGGATGCATAGCATACGATTCCGTTACGGTTGAAGTAACTAAAACCGGCGAAAACTCATTTTCCGTTCCAAATGCGTTCACCCCGAATGGAGATCATATAAACGATTGTTTTGGAATCCGCAGCTGGGGCCAGGTAAATATCCAGGAATTTTCTGTTTATAACCGTTTGGGCCAAAAAGTCTTTTACACCCGGGATCCTTCTGCCTGCTGGGATGGTACATTTCAGGGAGAAAAGCTGGAATCAGGCACTTTTGTATATATTATCAGAGCAAGCTCCCTCTGTGGTGATGTCAGCCGAAAGGGAACCGTTTTACTTATCCGCTGATAATTCCAGAAAAAGTTTCAGCCCTTTTTTCTTTTCCTCATCGAAATCATAACTGAGAAAACGGGTAAAATATTCCTTTAAATTTAATCCGTCATCCGGAAGCTGATTTATGACGGTTGATATATTTTGAATACCGGCAGCATTTGCCAGTTCGAAACGATTTACCCAAGCGGCATCCAGCTCCTTATTGCTAATCCAGGCAGCAAACACAAAGGGTAGTCCGGTCATCTCTTTCCAGATATTACCCAGATCATAGCGATAAGCTGATTTTTTTCTTTGTTCCAGTGCCCTGTCTCCAATTACGATCGCTGCCCGCGTGCCCCGGATCTGATTTAAGAAATCCGGACCTGCGGATTCAAAGGAAGGTTGCAGTTTCCAGTGTTTTTTAAATAATATTTTTGCAAGTGCCACCGAGGTGCGACTCTGGTAATCCAGGATTACCGAAGTAATTTCATGAACCGGAACTTCACTGAACAGACAAACTGAATCAACAGGCCCGTCACAACCAATACAAAAACGGGTATAAATATGATATTCTTTCATTTGGGGAATGATCGAAACCGGGACCAGTCCGATATCAATTTCATCATTCAGCAGCATATCTGCAATCCGGGAAGGGTATTCTGAGATCAGGGATATTTCTTCAATTACCGGGGAATTTTCAATTCCATATAACAGAGGTTTGGTATTCAGGTAACTCACCGCTCCAACCCTTATTTTTCTTTCCAACGCGATTAGTTTAAATTTGGCAGCAAATGTAGGTAAGGCGACCAAATTATCCTTATTTACAAAAACATATGGAACTTCATCCGCTGACAGCCATATCACCCATTGACGGAAGGTATCATCACCAACTTCAGTCGCTCGGAGAATATTTTTCAGAATATGCCCTGATAAAATACCGCCTCGCAGGTGGAAGTGGCTTATTTTATTTTTCTTTCTGAAAAAAAGTTTTTCACGATAGCGGCGAATACAAAAAAACACCTGCTGGATGCGGTGGAGAATTTTGATCTTAAAGATGCCCTTGAAATCAAGCACATAGAGAAAACGACGAATCACGATGTAAAAGCGGTGGAATATTTCTTAAAAGCCAAACTGGATCAAACGAAAGATGCAGATTCGAAAGAATGGATACATTTCGGCCTTACTTCGCAGGATATCAATAATACGGCGATTCCCCTGCTTTGGAAACACGCTGTTGAAATTGAATACCTTCCCTTTGTATTAAATCTTAAGAAACAGCTGGCCATTCTCGCCAGTCAGTGGAAGAACACGCCAATGCTTGCCCGCACCCATGGCCAGGCCGCTTCCCCGACTACGCTTGGTAAAGAAGTGATGGTTTTTGTTGAAAGAATTCAAAACCAGGTGGAACTCCTGATTCAAATTCCTTTCTCGGCTAAATTTGGCGGGGCAACCGGAAATTTTAATGCCCATCAGGTGGCTTTTCCGAAAAAAGACTGGGTGAAACTGGGAAATGAATTTGTGGAGGAAAAACTGGGCCTGAAACGCCAACAGTTTACAACACAGATTGAACACTATGATTTGCTCGCCGCTCAATTCGATTGTATAAAAAGAATAAATACCATTCTCATTGATTTCTGCCGGGATATCTGGACCTATATCTCCATGGACTATTTCAAACAGAAAATAAAAGAAGGCGAGATTGGTTCCTCCGCCATGCCACATAAAGTGAATCCGATAGATTTTGAAAATGCAGAAGGCAATCTGGGTATGGCCAATGCGATTTTTGAATTCTTATCTGCCAAGCTTCCGGTTTCCCGTTTACAACGCGACCTGACGGATTCCACTACCCTGCGCAGTATCGGGATTCCTTTTTCACATACCATCCTCGCTTTAAAATCCATTGAACGGGGTCTTGCCAGACTGGTTCTGAATGCAAGCAAACTGCAATTCGATCTTGAAAATAACTGGGCCGTGGTTGCTGAAGCCATTCAAACCATTCTCAGAAGGGAGGATTACCCCAAACCCTATGAGGCACTCAAATCCTTAACCCGGGGAAAAACGGAATTACAAAACAGTCCATGCATGAATTCATTGACACGCTGAATATCGCTGCTGTGATCAAAAAAGAATTAAAAGCGATTAGTCCCCATAATTATACCGGGGTTAGGCTGAAATAGTATAAGAGTATGAGGAGTATGTGAGAGTATGAGAAGTGATGGTTCAATTTAAGGATTTTTTCTGCTGGTGATAATGATTTGAGAAAGGATTGCCATTATTTCATTTAACAGATTCATTGTTTCTTTTTGAACCGTCAAATCATCTATTCTTTCGTGATAACAATTGAGCCAATAAATCGTTTCATTGTGCTTCCTTATAAATTGTGCAATTCTCATTTTATGAGATAAAATCTACTCTGCTTTCAGAATATTGTGCCTCAAAAACATTTGCACCAATCGATGTACCTGATTTTGAAGCTGATTTGAAAAAACAAATCGATTTTATTCTACAGAAATTCACAATAGCTCAATAAAGCAATGCTAATGAAACTATTGTACTTGGCCATTTTGTTATGCGATAAAATGGGTTTCACAATTCGAAATTCGACTATGGACATATTTAAATGAAATTGTTGCAGCCATATCTTTCACAAAATATAGTTACCAGCAACAAAGATATTCTCAACTCCGTTCACATACTCCCAACTCTCACTCTCATACTCCTCATACTCCCCATACTCTCATACTCATTTGTGTATCTCCGACGTATAGTGAAACTCAATATCCGGGTTATTACTGATTTCTGTTCTCAGGAACCATTCGCTCTGGGCGAGATAAACCAGCTGGCCATCTTTATCTTCCGCAATATTATTTTGTTTGAAACGTACAAAGTCCTGCAATTTTTTTTCGTCTTTACTGGTTAACCAGCAGGCTTTGAAAAAAGGAAGGGTATTAAACTGAACAGACGCGGAATACTCGTGTAACAGTCGATACTGAATCACCTCAAACTGTAACTCACCCACACATCCGATTATTTTTTTATTTCCGCCGAACTGGGTGAACAACTGGGCAACGCCTTCATCTGTCAGTTGCAGGAGACCTTTTTCCAGTTGTTTTGTTTTCATCGGATCCTTGTTCTGTACCTCTTTAAAAATCTCCGGTGAAAAAGAAGGAATGCCGGTAAAATAAAAATCCTGGCCTTCAGTAAGGGTGTCTCCTATTTTGAAATTCCCGGTATCGAATAGTCCAACCACATCTCCCGGATATGCTTCTTCAATTACATCCTTATCCCGGGCGAGAAAACTATAGGGATTGCTGAAGCGGACATCTTTGTTTAAGCGGACATGATGAAAATATTTGTTCCGTTCAAACTTGCCGCTGCATACGCGGATAAAAGCAATCCGGTCACGGTGGCGGGGATCGAGGTTCGCATGGATTTTGAATACAAAACCGCTTAGTTTTTCATCCTCCGGGCATATCATACCGGAAGTAGTAGGTCTGCACTGCGGAACCGGCGCGATGCGGATAAAATTGTCGAGCATTTCACGAACACCGAAATTATTGATGGCGGAACCGAAAAATACGGGAGAAATTTTTCCGCCCAGGTATTCCTCTACATTGGAGTGGCCCATACACGCCATCCACCAGTTCCACGTCCTCTCTTAAGAGGGCCGCATCTTTTTCCCCTAACTTTTCATCGAGCAGTTTGTCATTCAGATCGCCTATATGAACAACATCTTCATCTGATGCCTTGGTATTGGCGGTGAAAAGAACCAGGTTTTTATCTACCAGGTTATAGACGCCTTTAAAATCCTTTCCGCTGTTGATAGGCCAGGTAAGCGGATGCAGTTTTATTTTTAACTCGTTTTCAATTTCTTCCATCAGTTCGAAACGATTCCTTCCATCCCGGTCCATTTTATTTATAAACACGATAATCGGCGTATCGCGCATGCGGCATACTTCCGTAAGCTTGCGGGTTTGTTCTTCCACCCCGTTTACGCTGTCGATAACCAGAATAACACTGTCCACGGCCGTCAGGGTTCGATAAGTGTCTTCGGCAAAATCCTTGTGTCCCGGTGTATCCAGCAGGTTGATCAGCATTTCCTTGTACTGAAAGCTCATAACTGAGGTGGCCACGGAAATTCCACGCTGCCGTTCAATTTCCATAAAATCGCTGGTAGCATGTTTTCGGATCTTATTGCTCTTCACCGCTCCGGCCGTTTGAATGGCGCCACCGAACAGTAAAAATTTTTCTGTCAGTGTTGTTTTTCCGGCATCAGGATGGGAGATGATGGCGAAGGTTCTTCTTTTCTCAATTTCTGTAGTATACTTCATACGGGGATCCGGATAAGTTTTCTCCGGGGCGCGCAAAATTAAGAAGTTCCGGGGATGGCCGGCAAACTTTCTACAGATTGGCCAGCCGGTTACTGTAGCCCTTATCCAGGATGTTCAGGGGCAGAATCAGTTCCCACTGATTTGGTCCCCGACCTGCATAATCCGGATCCAGCAAACGGCTGTAACGAATGCCAAAACTCAACGGAAGCTGATTCCACCATTTCGTATCCAGGTAGATTTCAATACCGGTAGACCGGTATTGACTTTGCACATTTGCTCCATTCCGGGCATAATAAGGAACGCCGGTGTAATTAAAAAATGCATTGGCACGGATTCTTAGAAAATAGATGATGTTCGCAAATCCCCAGTCCGGATATACCAGGGGCAGATTATAGTTCACGCCCAATTCATACATCTTGTAAAAATTTACCGAGGTATACCCGTTTGCAAATGGAAAGCTATTGCTGAAGAGTGACTGGTTTAATGAACTATGCTGCTGAAAAGCCAGGTTGAGCAAAAGACTATGGGTGGACAGAATTCCGGGAAAAAATAAATTCGCTGATGCAAGGAACTGGTTTCCGGAAACGTTGGAGAGGGCCTGATTATATTGTATGAGCAGGGTTTGGGCAAAGGATGGATAAATCTGCATACGGGCGGTTTGCAGCTGGTGGCTGAAAAAAAGTTGTGGATCAAGACTGAAATAAGATGTGTTTTTGATGCTGTCCTTGTATACCCCGGTGAAATAAGGCTGATGAAGGGAAATATTACTGCCTGATTCCACACTGGTGATCCATCGTCCACGGCTGAAATTCAGGGGAACAGAAAACCCGGCATATGGTAGCAATTCATTAAATAAGATCTTTTGCCCACGATAGTAGCCGCTGCGGTCGATCCGGTATTCCACACCCAAATTAAGAAACGGGAACAGACCGCCATATGTAAAATCCATACCGGCTTTTTTGAATTGCTCATTGCTATTATAACCGATATATACTTCCGATTGAAAACTGTTCAACACATTTTGGCCTAGCAGCGAAATCGTATAATCCGGATCATTTATATAAGGTCTCCAGCTATGGAAATTAAATAAACGGGTAAAGGAACTATAGGGTTTCACATCAAATAGGGTATCCGGGATGGGAAAGGGAATCTGAAAAGGCGGATGATCGAGTGAATACACTTCATGTTTTTCAGAACTGTCCAATATGGGGAATATTACCTCCTTTTTGTCAAAAATATTTTCTGCCTGAGCGGCCCGGATCCGATATCCTGAACTGGTAAAACTGTTCCAGGTTAGTTTTCCATCCCGGGCAGACAGTTGATAGTTGCCAGTAATGGCGTCTGCATGTAACCGGTAAACCCGGCCATCCTGATAACAGAATCCCTGGTCTTCGCGGTCAAATGTTCGGGTAAAAAATATTCGTTTATTGTCTACGGAAATAAATCCGAGGGGATCCATGGACCATTCAGTGAGCGCTTGCTGGTTGCCGTTAGTTATGTTGATCTGCATAAGGCACATCTGCCCTTTTTCATTGCGAACTGCTGCGACCAGCAGATCGCCAGAATAGAATTTAGGATAGGTATATATCAGGTGATCCGGATTCGGAATCTCCTGCTGTAATTTTCCGGATTTCAATTCCAAAATATCGAGAAAGGATTTTCCGGTAATGGTCATATTCACCACAACGAGGCACTGACCATTGGGAGAGATATCCGGAGAAAAATATTTGGTTTTGCTGGTGAGCCGCCTGTCTTTTTTGGTTTTCAGGTCCAGGAGACGTACGACAGAATAGTCCCTCCATCCCCATCGCAAATCAGGTTCAAATGCGGTGTACGCGATGATTTGATTTCGATAAGCAAATGCATTTTCCAGCGTAACCGCCTGGAAACGGATCCGGGTCAGGTCTTCTTTTCCCCATTCCTTTATTACAAATTCGGGGGGTAATCTATAACTGCTGTTCAGGAAAACGAGGTGCAGGCTATCTGTAAACTGTGGAAACAATTCATCCGCTACAAAGTGCTCCATTTTTTTCCCGTATGATGCCTGGAACCCTGTATATGCGTCGGCCGGTAACTGATTTTGAAAATAATCCAGTGCCCGTGTATGGAAGGAATCGAAATTTATACCTGAATTGCGTTTAATGGCTTTTTGCAGGGGATAGAACAGACCCTGGTATGCTGCAGCTTCACCAGCTGTTTTTGCCCAGAAATCAGGCCCGTACCTGTCCCTGCCGTAAGCAGTGATCATATATCCCAGCGGGTAATGATCCGGAGTATAATCGCGGTAGGAACCGTTACGTAGTTTCATCCAGGAATAATCCTTTTTTGAAATCCAGAGAGCTTCAAATCCGGTAAGAAAAAGGGGGAGGCGCCCCCTGCCCTGCTGGCTTACTAATGTTTCCTGATAAACCGCATCTCCTTCCCAAAACCAGTTGGGCACTGAAAGATTATTGGCAAAGGCCTGACCATCCTGACCAAACAAAATATAAAACACCCTGGAAAGACCTACACAGAAATTATTGTACTGCTGTACGTGCCGGTACTCATGAATAGCAAGGGTCTGGTTCCAGGGCAGGCTGCCAAGCTCAAAACTATTTTGTTCAGGTGTAAGCTGGAATTCACTTCTGAACGGAGCCAGCTGCACATATCCGTTTGGAACAGTGGTCAGATTATGAAAAACGATATCAATGGGTTTTTGTTTATTTCCGATCGTGGATAAAGTTGTATGACTCAAACCAGTGATCAGGAAAGCAACCTGCCGGGCAGCTGAATCCAGTTCCGGAGGAAAAATGATATCAGCCGGACCGGAATGTAAAAGCTTCCAATTTACAGAGGGGGGTGTGCCCCCAAAAATCTGAGCACCGGCATTTCCATTAGAGACGCCCCAGATAAACAGAAGGAAATAACAAAATTTGCGCATCAATAATTTGATCTGGAACAAAAATTGAAATTAGTCCATCGGGCTCACAGATACACCATTATAATTCCTATATCTTCGGTTTATCGAATGAAAATAACATCTCATTTATTTTCGCTTTCTAAGAACACCGATTCGCTCCTGGCCGCCCTGATCGGGTTTTTCCTAATTCAGTTTTTTGCAAAACATAGTGGCATTGGCGTCTCGCCGGATTCTGTTACCTATATTGCCGCTACCCGGCATATGCTGGCGGGAAATGGGTTTAAGTCATTCGACTTTTCCCCGGTTGTTGATTTTCCATTTGCGTATCCATTTTTTCTGACGATTATTTCATTTTTTACCCGGCTGGACCCTGTGCAGTTTGGGGCCATCCTGAATGGATTTTTATTTGGGGTTTTGTTGTACATATGCGGTGGGATCATGAATGGTTTTCAAAAACCTTCCACCTGGTATAAGCGCATTTTACTCCTGTGCATAGTTTTAAGCCCGGCACTGCAGGAAGTCTATTCCATGATCTGGTCTGAAACACTTTTCCTGCTGCTGATTCTTCTTTTTATTGTAAGTATTACAAGGTATCTCGGGCAGTCTGCCCTGCGATGGCTCATGGTGTCAGCGGTGGTTTGCGCATTGGTGTGCCTGACCCGGTATGCCGGCATTTTCCTCTGGTTAACCGGATGCAGTATTATTTTTTTTAATAATAAAATGCACTGGCGGAAACGGATTGCCCATTGTTTTATATTCGGAAGTATTTCGATTATCCTTTTACTGGTTAATATTTTAAGAAATCTCTGGACAACCGGTCTCGCTACCGGCATCCGTCCAAAAAGTGATGCAGGCCTGGTTAAAATAATGGAATATTTTGGAGGAGTGTTGTGCGACTGGCTGCTGATAAACAGGAGCTCCGGTCTGTCCGTTTTATTAACTTTCGCCGTATTGTTGATTTTCGCCATGAGTGTTTTTCTCAACAAGGCAAGAAATAACGGTGCAGCATTTGAATATGTGATCGCGTTAACCGGATTCATTTATTGCGGGTTTATGCTGTTTACGTACAGTATTACCCGTTATGAACAATTTACCAGTCGTTTGTTATCTCCTGTTTATATTCCTTTATTATGGATACTGAGTTGCCGGATACCGGGATTCCTTTCTCAGACCTCCTACCGGCTGAAATGGATTATCGGCATTCCGGTATTTCTCTTTGCGGCCTGGTTTCTGAATGTACAGCTGGCATCAGATTGGGAATTTTATGATGGTGTTAAAGATGCCGGCATTCCGGGCTACCGGGAAGATCCTTTTACTAATTCTGAAATTGTACAATTTCTGAAAACAAATAAATCAGTTTTTGATCCCCGGTTTCCGGTTTATTCAAATGCGGGCGATGCGGTATATTTCGTAAATGGACTACCGGCTTTGCAACTTCCCTTCCTTGATTTTCCTGATAAAGTTAAAAGGTACTATGCCGGGAGTGATCACTACCGGCCCGAATACCTGGTATGGTTTCAAAATGAAGAAAACCTGCAAATGCCTGCGCTGGACACTATCTTAAGACACAAGGAGCTGGTGTTGCTAAAGCAATTTCCCGATGGCGCTATCTACCAAACCAGGTAAAACGACTGTTAATAATTAATATTTAATAATTAATAATTAGTTGAGTGGTCTTATCCAGATATTACGAAAACTGTCCGGCTTGCTTGGATCACCGTGAGCCTGCAGTTTAATGGGAGACGCACCATGTTTCTGGTAATAAGGCTGACCAATATATTGGGTGACTCCTTTTATAATGAAATTATTCTGAACCAGGACACCATTGAGAAAAGCGGTTACACGTCCGGGTGAATCAAGTGTTCCGTCTTCCTTGAAACGGGGTGCTGTCCACACCACTTCATAAACCTGCCATTCTCCCGGCTTGCGGCAGGGATTTGCCAGGGGAATTCCCTGTTTATACATACTTCCAACCTGACCGTTCACATACGTCATATTATTATAATTGTCCAGAATCTGCAATTCATATCCTACATCTCCCCCACTATCCGAAATGTCGGCCAGAAAAATTCCGCTATTGCCCCTGGCTTGCCCGGAACCTTCAATATCAGATGGTATCCGGTATTCGAGATGAAGCTGATAATCCATGAATCGCTGCCGGGTAAGGATGCCACCAGCTTTTTTATTAACAGTCATAATATTATCCGATAAAGTCCAGCCTGCAGCCTTAGTGCTATCCGGCCCATCCGAGCGCCACTGATCCATGTTTTTCCCATCAAATAAGATGATGGCGTCTGAAGGGGCATCGGCATCGGTCTTACCTGGTGTGACGATTTTGGGAACCGGATTATATAATTCGGTGGCTTTAGCCTTATCCGCATTTTCTTTATTTTTTTTATCCCTGGCGGCGATTTCCTCAGGAGTCTGCGCGGAGAGATTACTGAAAATAAAACCAAAAGCGAGCAAAAGGCAAAATGGCTTTTTAACGGATTTTAATAACCTGGAATTCATATGCAATCATTTAAAATTGCGTTCAAGATAGCAAAAATCTGTTTAGCAGGAGCCAATTTCAGAGTACGAGCTATTGAGGCTCTATAGTCACATCATGACCATATTCCCTGCGCAGTGAATCTTTGATATGCGTGGTGTCCTTGTTAAGTGCGGGAAATGCAAAAAAAACTTTGTAAGTGGAATCTTTATGGTAGTAGTGTGCCTGCAGGTTGAAAGATATTAATTGATTATACCTCTTCATGGCGCGGGGTTTATCATTTGTTTCCAGAATGATGAATTTCCGGGTTGTTCCTTCTCTTACCGGAGCAACCGGATGTGGAGTATCCACCACTAAAATTTTTGAAGTGTCTTTCCGGACTGAATCTGTTTTTACTGAATCTGTTGCCAGCGGTAGTTTTTGTGGAATTGGGGAAGTGGTGTCAACGGTATTTTCAGACACAGTCACAATGTTTTTTTTATACATTACCCATCCCCCCCAGCCTACGATGGCAAGGGCAATGGCAATCAACCCGATTTTAATCAGATTCCTGTTTTGGAGACTGGAATTGCTATTCACCTGACTAGTGTCAGGCCGGTGTGTTTTTTTCTTATCGTGCGTTGCAGCGACATTTTCCCTGATCAGGGAATATTCTCCGGGAGTAAAGTCAAATTTGCCAGTCTTGTTTTTTGTGATGGTTCCAATACCCTCCAGGTAAAAGGGTTTTCCAATATTCAGCATTTCAGTTCCCAGATTAAGGTATGAATCCAGGTCTGATATGGCCAGGGGTCTGATTTTACCGGTATTTTCGCAAATGAAACTAATCAGGTCTTTGTCGGCGGCGGCTATATTTGCGTTTTGAAATTGTACCTGGTTGGGCAAGGAAAGTAGTGCCCTGTCATTTTCTTCAGGAAGTACAACAGACTTGTCCAGCGTAAAGATGCCAAGACCGGGTAATGACATCCGCCGGTTATTATATAAATACTGTACAAGCAACTGAGGTATCTTCAGAGCCAATGGATTTTCTTTTTAGCGTAATTTACGAACGCCAATATGGCGAAATAATTATATGAAAATTAAAATAAAATATTGAAAACTAGCTATATACCCGCTGAAACTTAAATTTTTATTCAATAATTTATGTCAAATGCATCTGTAAAACAGTCCCAGAATGCTTAGTAAAGAGGAAGAAGCCTTTATTATTTACTGGAAAACCAACCGGGAACGGCAAAAAAAGACTTTTCGCCAGTTTCTTCTCGGCATTCCACTGGCGCTGTTATTCGTAGTACCTATCGGCCTGAATTTTTTTTCAGGATGGTACAAAAGAGCCGCAATGGTTAGCCGGACATCTGAATTTAATCCGGGAGTTTTACTGCTGGCATTGATACTTATTGTGGTTTTTAT
The DNA here is from genome assembly GCA_963766585.1 of uncultured Bacteroidota bacterium. Taxonomy (GTDB): domain Bacteria; phylum Bacteroidota; class Bacteroidia; order Chitinophagales; family Chitinophagaceae; genus Puia. The sequence goes on along the minus strand of CAVYAV010000003.1, from coordinate 379,454 downwards.
TGCCATTTTCTCCAGGAAATTCAAATGGGAACAATATGAGCAACGATATATTGAATTATTAAATAAGAAACGAAAACAGGAAGAAAACGAAAAAAAACTGAGTGATGCAGCGTTTTAAACCCGTATGTTGTCTATTATGCATTAGGTGATTTTTATTGCCAAGAGCCGTAACCAGAACTACCTGCTAAACCAACCCTGAACACCCTGTTCGGGGTTTTTTATTGTAATATTGCCAAAACGATTTCATTGCCCCACGAGCCCATTTCGGTTTTTGATATTTTCAAAATTGGAGTTGGACCTTCCAGTTCACATACATTAGGTCCCTGGCGTGCCGGGCAGGCATTTATCTGCTCCATACAGGAGAAAGGCATGTTGCCGGACCTGAAACATATCCACGTACTGTTATATGGTTCACTGGCAAAGACAGGGAAAGGCCACGGGACAGATATTGCCATCCAACTGGGTCTTGCGGGATTTGATCCGGTAACCATCGATACCCGCCTCATTCCTTCGATTATTGAAAAAATCGGAAGAGAGAGATCTTTAGGACCTGATCTTCCGGTTTCCTTTGATCCTTTGTCAGATATTGAATTTCTAACAAATGAATCCCTGCCTTTTCATCCCAATGCCGTTAGCTTTCTGGCAGATTTTCATCAGCATGACGCGATTGCTGAAACATTTTACTCCATCGGCGGTGGTTTTATCGTAAAAGAAACCGGTATTATAGCTGAGAAAAAAGCCATTCAGCTGCCCTTCCCCATCGATACAGCCGGCAATCTCCTGCACTGGTGCATGAAGACCGGACTCTCCATTCACGAAGTGGTTATGGAAAACGAACATGTATGGAACGAGGAGCCTGAAATAAATACAAAGCTGGGTACTATTTGGAAGGTGATGAGAGACTGCATATATACCGGTTGTCATACGGAGGGTATTTTACCGGGTGGCTTACAGGTAAGCCGGCGTGCTGCAGCACTGAATAAAAAATTGTTGCAGGGCAGAACTTATTCCGATTATGCCGGATGGGTGGAAGCAATCAAAGCCGGTGGGAAAGATTTTCAGTATATACTAGACTGGGTAAGTTGTTTTGCGCTTGCTGTAAATGAAGAAAATGCGTCCTTCGGGAAAGTGGTAACTGCGCCGACCAATGGAGCGGCAGGGGTAATTCCTGCTGTGCTTCAATATTTCATTTGTTTTACTGGTCAGATTACGGAAGAAAAGATTTATTCGTTTTTACTCACAGCGGCGGAAATCGGGAGTATTTTTAAAAAAGGAGCAACCCTTTCTGCGGCTATGGGAGGCTGCCAGGCGGAGATCGGGGTTTCTTCAGCCATGGCTGCGGCTGCCCTGACGGAATCGATGGGTGGAACGCAGCGGCAATCCCTGATGGCTGCTGAAATTGCAATGGAACATCACCTTGGACTAACCTGTGATCCTATTGGAGGACTGGTACAGGTTCCCTGTATCGAACGGAATACAATGGGTGCCATCAAAGCAATAACCGCTTCCCAGCTGGCTTTGCAGAGCATGCCTGATTTTGCAAAAGTGTCCCTTGATGCTGTTATCCGAACCATGTGGGACACAGCATTGGATATGAACAGCAAATATAAGGAGACCTCCGACGGGGGATTGGCGGTACAGGTTCCGATCAGCTTACCGGAATGTTAGGAAAATCAGATAAAATGGATTCAATAGTTAAGGGTGCTGAGATCAGGTTGGCGGAAGAAGAGGATTTGTGGCTGGTCAGGGAACTGGCTGAACAGATTTTCCCCGTTACCTACCAGGATATCGTGGATGCGAAACAAATCGTATATATGATGGATCTGATTTATAGTCCGGAGGCACTCGTCAGCCAGCTGGATGTCGGTCAGGTTTTTCATATTTTATATTACGAAACAGACCCTGCCGGTTATGCTTCTTATACTCCATTACAGGAAGACGGTAAATTCAAACTAAATAAAATATATGTCAATCCGGAACTTCAGGGGAAAGGACTTGGCAAATTCCTGTTGCAGGAGATGATTTTGCGGGTGAAAAAAGAAGGAGCCACCGAATTGCAATTAAATGTAAACCGGTTTAATACAGCAAAAGGATTTTACGAGAAAATGGGATTTGCTGTATTAAAAGAAGAGTTGCTGGATATCGGTAATGGATATTATATGGATGATTACATAATGAAATTAAATCTCACGACTTAACTGCCAACCGCCAACTGCCAACCGTCAACTGCCAACCGCCAACTGTTACCCTGCCACCACAGGCTCTTCATCCATAAGTTTCCCCATTGCAGACTGCTTCATACGATGAGTTAATGCATGTCCGAAATATTTTTCAATCCTCCTTTCCATCAGGTAAATTAACGGCGTCAGGACAATGGCCATGATAAATTTATAGGTGTAGTTCACCATACCCACAGCCAGGATAAACTGCCAGGTATAGGTTCCGCTAAAGGCAATAAATAAAACGATATAGCTGTCCACCAGCTGGGATACGATGGTAGATCCCGTCGCCCGAAGCCATACGTGCTTCTCTCCGGTCAGCTTCTTAATTTTATGAAATATCGTTACATCTACGATCTGACTCACCAGGAAAGCCACCAGGCTACCGATGATGATCCGCATGCTTTGTCCGAATACACCATTGAAGGCAGACTGCATATCGGGTACTCCGTTTTTCTGGTTACTGACCAGCCAGGTTTCGGACGGAGCCGTACGGGTCGCCAGGAAAAACATAATATAGGCATAAGAGATGAGCCCGACAGCGATATAGGAAATCCTCCGCACGGCCCTTGGTCCGTAAAATTCATTGATAATATCCGTCATCACAAATTCCAGTGGCCATAATAAAACCCCGCAGGTCAGAGTAAAGGAAAGTCCGGATTGTCCGAAAAGGGAAAAGGAAAAAGGTTTGAAGCCGAGGGTACTTTCCAGGGAAAAAAGTTTGCTGCCGATGCATTCGGCGATCAGCGCATTGGCAACAAAAAATGCTGTAAAAAAAATAAACAGCCGGGTGGGTTTGTCATCCAGTATTTTTCGGATCATTTTAGAATCAGGATTAATTGTATAAGGAGAAAGCCTCCGTTAATATAGACAAGTTGTTTCGGGATTTCGGAAAAAGGCTTTTTAAAAATCCAAAGGAACAGCAGCCATAAATTTACAATGGCATTGAAAATGACGGAGAGAAAAAATCCCATCACAATGATCAGGGAAGCAATACCGGGGTTAACCGGATGTTTATACCAGATTAAACCCAGGGCCAGCAGGAAACAAATATTACAAATGAAAGCGGACCTCTGTAGCATCCTGAACAAATCCATAGATCTTAATGATTGAATATTCCTGAAGAGTAAATAAAGAACATCAGGAACAGCCTGAATAAGCACTCCTTCAAAAATCCAAATTTCTGCATAAAATAGCATTATTTTGCCTGAATAATCAGTTTCATCGTATGAATTCATCGCTTCTGAAGAAAGCCCTTCCCCATATCATCGCGGTTTTCGTTTTTCTGATCGTCTCTATTGCATTTAATAAGACTGCCCTCGAAGGCAAGGTTCTGCGGCAGGCAGATGTGCAAGGCTATAAAGGCATGGCTCAGCAGTCGAATGAATACAAGGAAAAAAACGGACATTGGCCACTCTGGTCCGAATCGATGTTCGGAGGAATGCCCGCATACAATATTGCGATCCAAAGTACCTCACATATTGATATCAACTGGATAAATCATCTTTTCTTTTTAAGCAGTGGGGAACCATGGAAACCCATTAGTTTTTTCTTTAGCGCCTGTGTGTGTTTTTATATCCTTACCCAGGTTTTTGGATTGAGCCTGCTGATTTCTATTCTGGGTTCACTCGCCTATGGATTTGCAACTTTTAATCCGATACTGGTAGCTGTTGGTCATGATACGGAACTGATCGCTATCGGATATATGCCGGCTGTCATCGCCGGGATGTTGCTGATTCTCCGGGGTAAATATCTTGGTGGCACTGCACTAATGACCCTTTTTTTCACACTTGAAGTGAGTATCCAGCATTTACAGATCGTTTACTATACCGGATTGATTATCGGGTTCATTGTACTCTGTTACCTGATCAAATTCGGGAGAGAAAAAAAATGGAAACATTATATTATCGCCTGCTCCCTGATCGGTTTTTCCCTGCTCATCGGATTATTGAATTATGCATATACACTGATGCCAACAAAAGAACTGGTTTCAGAAACCATGCGCGGAGGGAAATCCCAGCTTACGCCAAAGGACGCAAAAAATAAAACAAAGGGCGGCCTGGACAAGGAATATGCTTTCCGGTGGAGTTATGGAATCGGAGAAACGCTTACCCTGTTTGTGCCGGGTATGCAGGGTGGCGGTTCCTCCGGAAAAGAAATTACCGGGAGCTCTAAGTTTGCCGAAAAACAGGCTGAACTCGGCGTTTCTGAAGAAGCCGGACTGGCAAATGCGAATTTCCTGGCTTATTGGGGTGACCAACCCGGAACCTCCGGACCGGTTTATTTTGGTGCCGTCATTTGTTTCCTTTTTATTCTTGGTATGATATACGTGAAAAGCTGGCACAAATGGTGGATACTATCTATTTGCGTTGCTGGTGTAGTTCTGTCCTGGGGCAGGCATTTCCCGTTAGTGAATTATTTCCTGTTCGATTATTTTCCGCTATACAGTAAATTCCGTGCGCCTTCCATGGCACTGGTGATGCCACAACTGGGTTTTGTATTATTGGCAGTTCTCGGACTCCAGGAGTTTACCGATACAGTTGAAAAAAGAGATATTCAACTGAAAAAGTTTAAAAACGTTTTACTTATATCCGGAGCGCTCGTACTGCTGAGCATTCTTATTTTCTTTACCAGCGATTTTAAATCGAATGCAGATACCCGCGTAAAGGACAATTTTGTATCAAATCTGCTTCAGGCGCAATCCCGCGGCAAACAACCCACACCGGAAATACAACAACAGGCCGAGCAGATAGCCACCGGATGGATGTCGGCGCTTCGGGAAGACAGGAAAGATATTTTCCAGGCTGATCTGATAAGGAGTATCATTTTTATTCTGCTGGCATCCGGACTATGCTGGTTTTATTTCCGTGGAAAACTTAAAATGCCAATACTGCTGGCGGGACTTCTGATCCTTAGTTCATATGATCTTATGGCCGAAGGAAAGAAATACCTGAATGAAGAAAGTTATACGGAAGCGGATTCCGGCGATACCGGTTTTACTATGACCAATGCAGATATCCGCATAAAGGCGGATCCGGAAAAAAATATCCGTGTTTTGGATATTTCAGGAGGTGGCGATCCGTTCAGCGATTCCCGGGCTTCGTATTTCCATAACTCAGTTGGCGGCTACCACCCGGCCAAACTCGCTTTATACAATGATCTTATTGAACATCAGCTGTCCAAAGGAAACCAGTCGGTATATAATATGCTGAATACAAAATATATTATACGCAAAGGAGCAGATGGCAAGGAAGAAGCCCAGTTGAACACCGGTGCTTTTGGTTCCTGCTGGCTGGTGAGGTCTGTTCATTTTGTAAATAATGCAGATCAGGAAATGGCTGCATTGGACAGCATTAATGTACGTGATACCGCAATAGTGGAAAATATATATAAAGACAAGATTCCGTTTATGCCGGAGATTGACAGTACTGCCCGGGTAGGACTGATCGATAACCTGAATGATAAAATATCATATACATTTAAATCCAGGACCAATCAGTTCGTGGTATTTAGCGAAATCTACTATGATAAAGGCTGGAATGCATTTATAGATGGCAAACCGGCTCCCTACTGTAAAGTTGACTATGTACTTCGGGGGATGTCAGTTCCGGCTGGTGATCATACTATTGAATTCCGGTTTGAACCCAAATCTTATGTAATGGGCAACCAGCTTAGTCTCTGGTCAGGCATTATTACCTATTTGTTGTTAATCGGAGCGGCGTTGCAGATATTGGGGATATATCCGAAGAAAAGCTTAACGCAAAAGGCGTAAGGCTTAAAGCCAATGAATGAGTTCATAAAAACATTTTTATTCATTTTACATTTTTAATAATCAGGCGTTAGGCGTTAAGCGTTAGGCGTTAGGCGTTAAGCGTTATGCGTTCAGCCTTTGAATAATGAACATCATCTCCATTGTCTCCTATCCTTTTCTTCCGGCAAGATCCGGCGGACAAAAAGGAATTGCATTATTCTATAAATATTTCTCGAAGCATCGTTCCGTAACCTGTATTACCACAAAAAAAAACCAACCGGATTTAGCTGAGGGATATGAAGTCCGGAATATTCTGACAGATTCCCGGGCCAGGTATATCAATCCGTTTATTTTTTTTACCATCAGGAAATGGATACGGAGGAAAAAGGCAACCCATATCATTTTAGAACATCCTTATTATGGATGGCTGGGGATTCTGCTGAAACTTTTTTGCGGGGTTCGTCTGGTCGTTCATTCGCACAATATTGAATCCATTCGCTGGAAGGGACTTGGCAAATGGTGGTGGCGAATCCTGTGGCACTATGAAAAAATTACCCACCAACGGGCAGACTATAATTTTTTCATCCAGGATGAGGATAAGAATTATGCTATTTCCGCTTTTGGGCTCAAAGCAGCAAAATGTATCACCATCAGTTTTGGAACTGAGATGGCTTCTGTTCCGGCAAAGGATAAAATTTTGGACGCCGGTAAAATATTGCACCGGCAGTTGAATATTCCGGAATCTGTTCCGCTTTTATTATTCAATGGCGCATTTAAATATACTCCCAACCAGGAAGCTTTGGAAAATATTTTATTCAGAATCAATCCGGTTTTACAAGGCAGGGCGCTCAGTTATCAGTTACTGATTATCGGGCTGGATATTCCTGAAGAAATAAGGAGGGAGTCTTATCCATCTGTGCACATTTTAGGGTTTGTAGAAAACCTGGAATTATACCTCACCGGGAGCAGGGTATTTCTAAATCCGGTAATTTCAGGCGGCGGAATTAAAACCAAGCTGGTGGAAGCCCTGGCTTTTAACCTGAATGCTGTATCTACTGTAAACGGGGCGATTGGGATAAATCCCGGTTTATGCAATGGTAAACTGATTGTTTGTCCGAATGATAACTGGGAATCTTTTGCAGACGCTATAGCCAGGGCGATTGAAATGCGATCGGATATGCCGGATGTGTTTTATGATAATTTTTATTGGGGGAATATTACGAAACGGGCCGCCGAATTTATTAGTTGACGTTTGACAGAAATGAAAAATGGTTAAAGGTGGAAAGAATATTCTCTGCACCAATAACCATAATTTTTTTTAATCAGGAGCCTTACAAATCTTTCGCTTTAAGCCTTACGCTTTAAGCTTTCAGCCTGAATCACCATTTATCCACTTCTTCCAGATGATCTGAAGAAGGTGAGGAAGTTTCAGAAACGACCGGTGTCACTTCCGATTTTTCCGCTTCCGGTTCAGCAGCTACTTCAACTACCGGATCAATGGATGAATCATGATTTTCCTGAATTTCACGGGGTTCATGATGACCTTCCCCATTTTCAGAAACCTGATCATGATTGAAAGCATCGAAGTCAAAGTCAGGCATCAGGTCAGTCTTAACATAATCTACCGCTTCTGTAAGAGCCTTGATAAATTTGTTGAAGTCTTCTTTGTAAAGGAAGATTTTATGCCGGTCATAACCATCTTCGTTAAATTTCTTTCGGCTCTCAGTAATCGTTAGATAATAATCATTGCTTCTTGTAGCCCGTACATCAAAAAAATAAGTCCTCCGCTTACCGGCCCTGATTCGTTTGCTGTACACGCTTTCCATTCTTTTGTCATTGTTCTCGTACGCCACGTTTGTTGTTTTAGGTAAATGAAAATTAAGCAAGCCCATACAAATATAATATTGTTATTGATCTGGCAAAAAATTCCCCAATTTGTCCATCGCGTGTTTTTACGCAGGCCGGATCAGTCACGTGCCGGGGCTTCTTCACTGGTTTTTTGCTGTTGTTCAAATAACCGGGTATAATGTCCATTTCTGGCAATCAGATCATCATGGGTGCCGGTTTCTACCATTTTACCCTGATCCAGGACAATGATCCTGTCAAATTCGAACAGCGTGAAGATGCGGTGGGTGATAATGAAAGCAGTTTTGTTCTGGAGATAATGATACAGGTTGGTGATAATTTCTTTTTCCGTTCTGGCGTCTACAGCGCTCAGGCAGTCATCGAAAATGACGATTTCATGGTTACCCGCCAGGGCGCGCGCTATGGAAATCCGTTGCTTTTGGCCGCCGCTCAGGGTTACTCCCCTTTCTCCGATCATAGTATCATACCCGGACGAAAAGCGTGTGATTTCTTTATCAATACTGGCAAACTCTGCTGCTTTCTTCGCTTCTGCTACCGTTTTCCGGTCCATTCCAAACAGAATATTTCCCGTCACCGTATCACTGAAAAGAAATACATCCTGGGGAACATAGGCTATCTGATTCCGGAAATCCGACAGGTCGAGGGTTTGAATATTCTTTCCATCCATCCGGATGGTACCTTTTGTTGGATCATAATACCGGAGAATCAATTGGGCCAGTGTGGTTTTGCCACTGCCTGTTCTGCCAATGATGGCTATTTTCTCCCCCTTCCTCACCTCCAGATTGAAATCTTTCACCGCGTGAATTCCAGTATGCGGGTAAATGAAGTCAACATGATCAAAGGATATATTGCCTGAAAGGGATTGTTTAACTGAATTCACCGCATTAGAAATGGCAGGTTTGGTTTCCAGAAACTCATTTAGCCTTTTTTGAGATGCCGAAGCCCGCTGGATCATGCTGGCTACCCAGCCAATGGCGCTTACCGGGAAAGTAAGCATGGTTATATAAATGACAAATTCAGTTATCGTTCCCAGGTCTGTCTGGTGTGTTCCGCGGATCACATAAAAGCCACCGAGCATAATGGTAAACAGGGTACTTAAACCAATGATTAAACCCATGGAAGGGAAATAGACTGCTTCTACCTTGGCCAGACTGATGGCATTTTTCCTGTAATCTTCACTGTTCCCGCTGAAAAAACGCAACATGGCCGATTCCTGAACAAAAGATTTAATTACCCGGATTCCGCTGTAGGATTCCTGGGCATTCGTTGTGAGTTTACTCAACAGGGCCTGAATCCGTTCACTTTTTTTATGAATCAGGTTGTTGACCATATAGATGGTAACTGCCAGTATGGGAAGCGGGGCAAGTACATAGAGGGTAAGCAGGGCATCTTTGCGGATCATAAAATAAAGACTGAAACCAATGGTCGCCAGCAAATTTGCCAGGTACATTATGGCCGGTCCGGTGTACATTCTCACGCGGCTCACATCTTCTGCCATCCGGCTCATCAGGTCGCCGGTGCTATGGACCTTGTAAAAAGCGGTATCCAGTTTTTGGTAATGACGGTATATTTCATTCTTCTGGTCAAACTCTATATGACGACTCATAACAATAAGCGTCTGACGCATAAAAAACATGAATACGCCACCTATTATGGCCAGCAATAACAATGTCACACCTGAAATAACAACCTTTTGACCAAAGCTCTGTCGGTTGGAATTCAGGGAACGGATGAATTTTTTTACGAGGATATCGTAGTTGGCTGTATCGGCAATCCGGTCCCGGGCATGGCGGAGTTCTGCCTGAGAAGATTTCGGCGAAATTGTTTGGGGATGACCCTGTGTGGTAAGTTCTTTCTCTACGGTATTCACTACATAACCGGTAACCTGCGGAGCAAGAATTCGAAAATAGTTGGATAGAATTACGAAAATGAGGCCAAGAAAAAGCCTCCATTTATATTTCCAGAAGTATTTATTAACAGCGCGCAGGTATCGCAAGCCACAGGTTTTACTCCTGCAATTTAATTGTTAATTGTCAATTGTGAATTGTCAACGATTTCTCCCCGGAAGGATTTAACCACGAACAACTAACAATTGACAATTGACAATTAACAATTGACAATTAATAATTAGACTGCCGCTTCTTCCCGGATGCCATTTGAGGTGGTAACCAGCAAATGTCCCTGCAGATATTTTTCCGCATGCTGACTGGCATCCAGTCCTTCTTCCTCATCTGTTTTGCTAACACGGATGGGGAGGATCATATTGATAAATTTGAAAATCAGGAACGAAGTGATAAAACTAAATGGAACCACGATCAGCAGTGCTTTCACCTGGGTCAGGAAGAATGTGGGATTGCCATAAAACCAGCCATCCGCTCCTGCCGGATTAACGGTTTTGGTGGCGAAAATTCCGGTCATCAGCATTCCGACCATTCCTCCGAGTCCATGACAGGGAAAAACATCGAGGGTATCATCCAGTTTTGTTTTTGAACGCCAGTACACTGCAGTATTTGAAATAACCGCTGCAACAACTCCGATGAAAATGCTCTGCGGGATAGCAACGTAGCCCGCTGCAGGGGTGATGGCAACCAGCCCGACAACTGCACCAATACAAAATCCCAATACCGAAGGCTTTTTTCCTTTGATTACATCGAAGAACATCCAGGATAAACCAGCCGCTCCGGCTGCAGTATTGGTCGTGGCAAAGGCAGATACGGAAAGGGAGCTGGCCGCACCCGCAGAACCGGCGTTGAACCCAAACCAGCCAAACCAGAGCAGACCCGTACCGATCAGGACGTAGGGAATATTAGCCGGGGGAATTTCAATATGTTCAATATGACTCCTTCTTTGTTTCAGAACAATGGCACCGGCAAGCGCGGCACAGCCAGCTGAAATATGAACAACGGTTCCGCCTGCAAAATCCAGGGCACCCATCTTAGCGAGAATTCCATCCGGATGCCAGCTCCAGTGTGCCAGAGGTGCATATACGAGCAGGCTGAACAATACTACGAAGAGTACATAGGAAGTGAACTTAATTCGTTCTGCCACGGCGCCCACCACCAGGCCTGGTGTTATGATAGCGAACATGAGCTGGAACAAAGCAAATAAGGTTAATGGTACTGTGGTCATGCCCGCCCAGGGAGCACCTGAATTAACACCTTTGAACATAAAATGCGTCATCGGATTACCAATCAGTCCCAGACCCTTTACGTCTGGTCCGAAACTCAGACTATAACCTACCGCTACCCACAAAACGGAAACAATTCCCGCTGCAATAAGACTTTTGATCATCGTGGATATCACATTCTTCCGGTTCACCATCCCGCCGTAGAAAAAAGCCAGACCGGGGGTCATTAAAAAGACCAGGGCGGTGGCTACAATCATCCAGGCTACGTCGGCTCCGTTGTACTTGCCTTGATCAAAATTCGGAAAGGAAGGGACAAATAGCGCCACAAGAGATATGGCTGCAAGGATAATAAAAGGAGCTGCCGATTTGAATGTGATTTTTTTCATACTGAAAATAGTTGTGTAAATGATTTGTTAACGAACCGCTAAAATCAGTTGAAAATTAAAACAAAAACTAATATAAAATCATATTATGAATAAATGCATATATATCTCCTTTAATTAAAACTTGGAAAAAGTATAAAAAAAATTCTAAATATTCTGTTTTTTGAGCTCTTCGACCGCAAATTTTGCCGCGCGGGCTGTTAAAGCCATATAAAAGATAGACGGACTTTGATTGGCCGTACTGGTCATACAGGCTCCGTCTGTAACAAATACGTTTTTACAGTTATGCAACTGGTTCCATTTGTTCAATAATGATGTTTTGGGGTCCTTACCCATCCGGCAGCCCCCCATTTCATGGATATCCCTTCCCGGTGCCCAATGATTGTCGTTAGTACTGATATCTTTTACTCCGGCACCGGAAAGCGTTTCAGAGGCCTGTTCGAGGAAATCCTTCAGGAGTAACTCGTCATTATGGTCATATGCAACATTTGTTACGAGCAGGGGAATACCCCATTGGTCTCTTTTATCCTGGCTAAGGTATACCTGGTTGGATTCTTTTGGTACAGTCTCTCCCTGCATATAAATATAACAGCCCCAGCTACCCGCTTCGGTGATCGCTTTCTTGTAGTCGGCTCCGATTTCCGGTCCGTCGGTAGTGCCATCTGCCCTTCTTCGGAAACAGCCCATAAAAGCCATATAGCCGCCGACAAAATCCATTTCCTGTTTTTTCAGGTTTCTGAAATTAGCCATCATGGATTCAGCAGGTTTTCTTCCGTAATAATAGGAATCCAAAAACCCGTCTATCCGCCCTCCCGCGGATCCACGATAATTCTGGTGGCAGATATATTTTCCCAAAAGGCCGTTATCATTGCCAAATCCATTTGGAAAACGGTTCGAAGTGGAATGCAGCAAAATCAGGTTGGTGTTCAGTGCGGAAGCATTCATGAATATAATCCGTGAATAATATTCTGTTGCTTCATGGGTAACGGCGTCTATTATGCGCACTCCAACAGCCCTGTTTTTCTTTTCATCATAAATGAGGGAATGTACTACACTGTGTGGTCGTATGGTCAGGTTTCCGGTACGGGCTGCCCAGGGTAATGTGGAAGAATTGGAACTGAAATATCCGCCAAAAGGACACCCGCGCATACAAAGATCGCGCGACTGGCAACGACCGCGTCCCTGCCTGGTATGGATTTCCTTTGGTTCGGTGAGCTGGGCCCAACGACCCTGTATCATGAAACGGTCCTTATATTTGGAACTGATTTTTTTTTGCAGATCCTTTTCGACGCAGTTAAATTCGAATGGTGGCAGGTAATCACCGTCTGGCATAGCCTCCAGTCCGTCGTTATTTCCGCATATACCGGCGAATTGTTCAACATGTGAGTACCAGGGAGCTATATCGTCATATCCGATTGGCCATTCAATACCATAACCATCTCGTGCCGGTGCGGCAAATTCATACTTACTCCACCGCGGACATGCCCGGCCCCAGATCAGGGATTTGCCACCAACCTGGTAACCACGGATCCATTCGAAAGGTTTTTCCTGCACATAAGGATGATCGTTGTCCTTTATAAAGAAATGTTCCGTGGATTCGTCAAATCCCGGAGCGAGCGTAATCAACGGATTTTCTTTCATGAATTTTTCCGGCATAGCACCCCGGTGGGGAAGTTGCCAGGGTGCCCACATGGCTGTCGGATAGTCTTTCAGGTGAACCACATCACGGCCTCTTTCCAGCACCAGCGTTTTTAAACCGGCTTCGCAGAGCTCTTTGGCGGCCCATCCCCCACTTATACCCGAGCCTACAACTATAGCATCATATGTATTCATTTTTTCATTTAATCGATTGAATATCTTGAATAAACAACTTAGAATTTTTTTACGAATAATTTTTATTTTCCTTCAAATAAACTTAACTCTGTATTAGGAACCTTAACCGAAACTAACATGGCCCGCACTGTTCTTTGCGTAGATGATGATCCCGACGACCGGGAACTGATTCGAAATGCTATTTTTAAAGTGGATCCTTCCTATTCGGTTGCCCATACAACCAATGGTAAAGAAGCTCTGCTTTACCTTTCCGGTGCTTTAGAAACCGAACTGCCCTGTCTTGTGATATTGGACCTTAATATGCCGGTGATGGATGGTAAACAAGCTCTTATAGAGATTAAAAAAAATTTAAGATTAAATGAAGTCCCCATTGTGGTTTTCAGTACCACAAGTCATCCGGCAGATCTGAATTTTTGTCAAAAATACGGTGTAGAACTCGTCACGAAGCCGGATAATTTCGCACAAATAACCTCTGTTGTCGAACGATTGCTTCAGCATTGCTCCGAATAAGCTGAAAGCTCAATTTATCTGTCATCTGTCATCTGTCAACTGTCAACATTCAGCGGCAACTGAACCGTAAACGCCGCACCCTTTCCAGGTTCGCCAAAGGCAGAGAGAAAACCATGATGCCGGTTTGCAATTTTTTTGCACAAAGCCAGACCAAGCCCTGTTCCTTCATAGTCTTCTTTGGAATTCAATCTGGAAAAAGTATGAAAAATCCATTCTGCATTTTCCGGTTCGAAACCGATTCCATTGTCGTCAATGATGAATTGCGCAAATGGCTTCTCGCCAAACTTCACTTCTGAATACCGGATTTTAATCAGGGGCCGGATATCGGTCCTTGAAAATTTTAAAGCATTGGAAATAAGATTATAAAATAACTGGTAGATTAAGATGGAATATCCTGGTATATCCGGCAACACATCACAACTGATTTCAGCATTTCGTTTTTGAATAACGGTTTCGAGGTCCGTTAAAACAGCATTAATTATCTCATTTATTTTAACTCTTTCAATCTCCTGCTCATATCCGTCTAATCCTGCATAACGGAGCACCCCTTCCATCATCAGCAGCATTCTGTTTGTGGCACTTTGTATTTTAGACAGGTATAATTTTGTCTTGTCGCCTGCTCCCGGATTTATTTCTTCCTCCAGCAGGTCACTGAAAATTTTAATTTTTCTTATAGGTTCTTTCAGATCATGACTGGCCACGTGCGCAAATTGCTGAAGATCTTCATTGGATCTCTCCAGCTCTTCGGTTCTTTTTTTCACCTGGGATTCGAGTTTCCCTTCACTTTCCCGAAGAAGTTCCTCTGCCATTTTCTGTTCATGAATATCTGTAAACGCCCCTACCCACTGAATGATTTCATTTTTTTCATTCCGGATGGGTTCACCGTGTACATGAAACCATCGGTAATCTCCTGTCTCCCCCCGTAAACGGGCTTCAGCCTTATATGTATTTCCTTCTGCCAGGGAGGAAGTCCAGATTTTAGCGATACTACGGCTGTCTTCCGGATGAATTATATTTGCCCAGGTGCGCGTATCCTTAGGATCAATACCGGTGTATTCTTTCCAACGTTCGGTTACATATTGCTGCCGCCCCTCCGAATCGGTTACCCATACCAGTTGGGGAAGTGCCTGGGTGAGGCTCCTGAAATTTTGCTCACTTTGTTTGATTTTTTCTTCAGCCTGCTTTTGAAAAGTAATGTCTGTTGACGAAGAAAGCACCATCATAAGTTCGCCCGATTCGTTTAAAAGTGGTGCGGCAGAAACAATGGACCATTTTTGTTCTTTGTTTTTTCTGTTTATAAAATGGACAGTCTGCTGGCAAGGTTTGCCGGTTCGGAAAGTGATCATTACCGGACTTTCTTCAAGCGGAAATAATTCGCCGGACTCATTCCGAAATTCGAATATTTCAAGTGTTTTTTTATGAAGCATATCCAAATCCATCCCCAATATTTCCCCCGTGCCGGTATTTCCTTCTGAGAAAAGCATGGCATTACTGTTAGCGAAAATTATTTTTTTCTCATTATTAAAAAGGTAAATGGATGCCGGCACATTCCTGAAGGTCAGTTCAAGCTGGTCATTGGCTAAACGCAGCTCAGCTTCACTTTTTTCCAGTTTTATCCGGGCGGAATTTATCAATTCCACTCTTTTCCTTTCATCATCCAATGCATGAATAGAGTTTATCGCGGAGCCAACCACCGAGGCAAAACCTTCCATAAATAACTGATATTCCCGATCGTATTTTCTCCTGGCGCTCAAACCTGCGAAAATAAAACCGGTGACTAAACCATTTCCTGCCTTCATGGGTACGAGTAAACCCTCAGTGGGCGCTTCAGGCCAAATACCCAGGGGAACCTGGTCAAAAAAAGAATGAATTGACTGGATATGTTTTGTGATACCGGTTTTCAATAATTCGCCAACCGGTAGTTTTTTAATTACGTTGGCATTCGATGTGGATGCGGTTAGTACTGGTTCTTCACTTTCATGAACAGTATAAATAAAACAAAATGGAATATCTGCCGGATTATTTTTAATAAGGATGTTTATTTTTTTAACCACTTCCTCCAAAGAATTTATCGCGTTTAATTTTTGGGAAAGTTTTTGAAGAAAACGGGTCCGGCGCTCATGAATAATCCGGTAAGTTGTTTCGACTACAGCATTAAAAATGCCTTCCACTTTACCTTCTTCACTAAATATCGGCGTGAATGTAAAATCAAAATAACACTCTTCCGTATACCCATGTCTTATCATGGGAAGCATCGCATCTTTCGAACCACCCGGCTCACCGGAAAAAGCTTTGGCAAACTGGGGTTCCAACTCTTTCCATATTTCTGGCCATACCTCCTTAGCAGGTCTGCCCAGGGCCCAGGGATGTTTGTTGCCGGGAATCGGACTCCAGGCGTCATTATATAGCAGACATAAGTCCACACCCCAATAAATGGCAATAGGGAAATTGGAGTTCAGACAAATACTTAAAGCTAACCGCAGGCTGTGACTCCAGTTACTCACCGCACCCAGTTGACTATCGGCCCAGTTAAACATCCTGATCCGCTCGCTCATTCCTCCTGGTCCGGAAAGGAAGGCGGGAAACTGAGTAGTTGATCCTGATACGGAAGTAAAGTCCATTATTTGAGATGGTATGCGTTCTAAATTTAATAATTATTAAATACTTCAGGGAATTTTAAAGTATCGAAGCTTAAATATGTCTTAATTACCTGCAAATCTTGGTCCAGCCAGAAAACATCTACATTTAGTCAAAATTTGCAGAATATCGTCTAAAGCAATGAAATAATATGGAAGTTCATCACCATTCCGGCGATCATCACGGACCTAAAAAATTCAAAGATTATTTTCTTGAATTCCTGATGATTTTTCTGGCTGTAACCATGGGATTTCTTGCGGAAAATTTCAGAGAGGTCATCACTGCAAAGAGTCACGTGAAAGAACTGGCGGGCCAGCTTAAGGAAGACCTGATGAATGATACGGCGAACCTGCAGCGGTTAATACAAATAGAAACTGTTCAGTTAAACAGAACGGATAGCTTATTCTCCATTTTAACGCAGCCTCCTAAACAGATTGATTATATCAGGCTACAGGAACTGCTGAGGAACTGTGACCATATTGATTTGTTCTATCCCTCCACCGGTGCGATGTCGACGATCAAACTGGAGTTGCATCTGAAAGAATTTGTTAAGACGAAAATCGCTTCCTATATCGATAATTATGAAAAAGGCGTAAATGTGTTAAAAGCTTTTGAGTTGCGGGATGTGGATTATATGGGAAAGTACCTGGAAACTTTTATGCTTAAGCATTTCACCCCGGAAAATGCGGCAGCTATCGTTAGTCAAAAACCTTTCGTATCAGGTACGATGAGGAATATTACTCCCGAAGATCTGGTACAACTTAGTGTGGATATTACCCTGATTAAAGGGTATAACCGGCAGCTTCTCATCCGGTATAATATTATTAAATCTAATGCTGAAGCATTTATCCGGCATATCAGCAAGACTTATGAAATCGGAGATGACTAACTATAAATCCACCATTTGCATAGATCGTTCACTGTAACGCTGGCCGGTATCGGGATATTTTTTAATCAGCTGGTCCAGCAAGTCAGAATCACTTTGGGTTAAATGAATATCCACCGCGCCTGCATTTTCTTCAAGGTATTTTCTTTTTTTTGTTCCGGGTATAGGAATGATATCCTCTCCCCGCGACAGAATCCAGGCCAGGGCAAGCTGGGCAGGCGTGATATTTTTATTTTCTGCAATATTGGCGAACTCATTTGCCAGGGAAAGATTATTCTCCAGATGTTTGCCCGTGAATCTGGGGATGGTTCTTCTGAAATCATCTGATGAAAGTTGTGATTCATCTTTTACCACGTTGGCGAATAGTCCGCGGGACAATGGTGAATAGGCAATCAGTGAAATACCCAGTTCCCGGATGGTCTTCAGATTTTCCTTTTCGATATCACGGCTTAGCAATGAATATTCACTCTGTAGTGCAGTTATCGGGTGAACGGCATGCGCCCTGCGAATGGTGGAAGCAGAAGCCTCCGAAAGGCCGATCCATTTAATTTTCCCCTGTTTTACAAGGTCGGCCATGGCTCCGACAGTATCCTCTACCGGGATTTTCGGATCTATCCGATGGGCATAGTATAAATCAATCGTTTCAATACCCAGTCTTTTTAAACTTGCTTCCACGGCTTCTTTAATCCATGCAGGTGAGCCATCCACATACGTGCCGGGAGAACTACTGGGTCCGGAAACGCCATCTTTAAAACGGAATCCGAATTTGGTGGCTATAAAAACCTTATTCCTGTTTTGGCTGAGTACCCTGGAAATCAGTTCTTCATTTTTGCCATTCGCATACATGTCGGCCGTGTCCCAGAAATTGATTCCCAGATCCAGTGCCTTGTGCAGCGTGGCAATGCTTTCCTCATCATCTGTCTGGCCATAGGCAAAGCTCATCCCCATACAACCCAGGCCAATGGCAGAGAGTTTCTGCCCGGTATTAGATAGATTCCTGTATTTCATATATTTTGTTTGGATGGTAATTTCAGGTCTGAAAAATTAACTTAGTATTGCACCCGGTTTATAAAAAACGATCTGCATGCGTAATAGTTTAAGGATTATTGTTTTCTTTTTTATTTTATCTGCCTGTCATTCCGAAAAACAAAGGGAAATGCCTGATTTTTTAGCGGCAGATTTGGATACCACAGTCAGCCCGGCAAATGATTTTTATGCTTATGCCAATGGTGGATGGATTAAAAATAATCCCATCCCTCCGGATCAGAGCGGCTGGAATATTGGGTCTCTTATCCAACTGGATATTTATGACCGACTGCGCGCGATCAATGAAAAAGCACTGGCAGAACAATCAGCCCCGGGAAGTTTATCGCAGAAAATTGGTGACTTCTGGTTTAGCGGTATGGATTCGGCCGAAATTGAAAAACAGGGAATTACTCCACTGAAATCCGACCTGGATGAAATAGAACATATAAGAAGTACCGGAGAACTCATGCGTGTGGTTACATCTCTGACTAAGATTGGTGTTCCTGTTCTGCTTAATTATGATGTTGCACAGGATGATAAAAAAAGTGACCAGATGGCTTTGTATATCTCCCAGGGAGGGCTGGGCCTGCCCAACAGGGAATATTATTTCAATACCGACAAAAGTACAATTCAGGTAAGGCAGGCATACCAGTATTATCTGTACAAAACATTTCAAACGCTGGGAAAAGACAGCGCAGGAGCAGCTGCAGCGGCTGGCGAAGTATACGGGTTTGAAAGCAGGCTGGCGAATTTTTCCCGTAAAATGGAAGATCTCCGGGATCCTGATTCAAATTACCATAAGATGTCATTTGGTTCTATAAAGAAAAATTACAACAACATTGACTGGCCTTATTTTTTGAAAACCGCAGAAATTCAAATGGTGGACTCCATCATTGTCGGACAACCGGAATTTTTAGCCGGTCTTAACCGGGAGCTGACCAAAACACCCATGCCTGTTTTAAAAAATTACCTGGCCTTTCACCTGATGATGAATTCAGCCCCTTATTTGAATCATTCTGTTTTTATGGACCGGTTTAATTTTAAGAAAACCTTAAGCGGTGCAGAGATTCCCAAACCCCGCTGGAAAAGAGTGCTGGATACTGAAGAAGGTGCAATTGGCGAAGCCCTGGGTCAGTTATTTGTTAAGGAATATTTTTCTGAAAAATCCAAGCAGCGATACAGCAACATGGTGGAAGCGATGCGGGATGCTTATAAAGAAAGAATCATTCATCTCACCTGGATGAGTGACAGTACAAAACAAAGAGCATTAATAAAGCTGGCCAGGATAAGTAAAAAAGTCGGGTATCCTGATAAGTGGCGAAACTTCAGTGCGCTGGTTATAGACCGCGGAGCTTTCGTTCTGAATGTTCAAAGGGCAAATGCCTGGTGGTACAAAGAGGAAGTAAAAAAACTTGGAAAACCAGTTGACAGATCCGAATGGGATATCACCCCGCAAACCTATAATGCGTATTATAATCCGAGCAATAATGAAATTGTAATACCGGCTGCCCAGTTTATGGTTCCCGGAAAAAAAGATGAAGAACTGGATGATGCTTTTGTATATGGTTATTCGGCAGCCTCTACCATCGGTCATGAAATGACACACGGTTTTGATGACCAGGGAAGGAAATACGATGATGCAGGAAACCTCCATGACTGGTGGCAACCGCAGGATGCAAAAAAATTCAACGCCAGCGCTGCCGGAATCATTCGTCAGTTTAACGAATTTGTTCCGGTGGATACGCTTCATGTAAATGGGGAAAATACGCAGGGAGAAAATATTGCTGACCTCGGCGGACTGGTTATCGGCTGGGATGCGTTTATAAAAACGGAAGCCTATAAAAAGGCGGAAAAAATTGGCGGCCTCACTCCTGCCCAGCGCTATTTTCTGGGATATGCTTATGGATGGGCAAATAATCAGCGAAAAGAGCAACTGGCTTCCCAGTTGCTGACCAATGAACATGCTCCCGCTAAGGAAAGGGTAAACGGACCCATGGCCAATATTCCGGAATTTTATGAAGCGTTCGGAGTAAAACCCGGTGACAAAATGTACCGGCCTGATAGTTTAAGGGTGAGTATATGGTGATTCAGGCTTAACGCTTAACGCCTAAAGGCCGGATAAGACTTGTCCGGAATAACTAACTGGTGAAAACTAAAAGAGAGAGCACCCTCGGGTGCTCTCTCTTTATAATTACCTAATTATCTAATCAACTTATTACTTATACCCCGGATTCTGCGTCAGCGTCGGTGCGCCATTGACATATGTTTCATCAATCTGAATCTGTGGAATGGGCATGTATTCATTCTTGTTTGCCGTGAATGACGCACCCTGAATATCTGTGGTGTATGCACCTTCATATTGGAAATACGCATTCATCGTGGCGGCAGCTATACCCCAGCGGGAAAGGTCAAAATACCGAACGCCTTCCATGGCCAGTTCAAGTTTTCTTTCAAAATAAATAGCCTTAAGCGCAAAGTCCTGGGATGAAAATGCACCTGCAGGATATTCTCCAATTTTATAATTGGCAGCCGGTGTGTTGGTAAATCCAAGTTGTGGATTGCTGGGATCGATATAGGTGTGCACCCAGCCGCCTGGATTGCTAATCATGCGGTCACGAACCCGGTTAACCAGGCTCTCAGCTTCGTCAAATTTATTTAACTGGGCTTTCACTTCTGCTGCCATCAACAGAACGTCTGCAAATCTTATAATAAAAACATTAATAGATGAACCCGGCGCCCATTGGGAATTATCAGCATCTGTAGACGTTTCAGCATTCCAGAATACATTCTTGATGGGATCATTCGGACCGGCATAACTCTGCAGTCGAACCCAGTCCTGTCCGGGATTTACGCCATAATCCAGGTAAGGAATACCCCGAC
Organism: uncultured Bacteroidota bacterium; assembly: GCA_963766585.1. Taxonomy (GTDB): domain Bacteria; phylum Bacteroidota; class Bacteroidia; order Chitinophagales; family Chitinophagaceae; genus Puia. The sequence continues at coordinate 358,336 of CAVYAV010000003.1, read as the reverse complement.
GACCGGTAGTCCAGTCAAGTCGCGGATCAATATTACCGGCATCTGGTGTGAATGGCTGATCAGAAGTGAGACCCTGGTCGTTTTTTAACGCGTGGCTGTTATAGTCATCGATGTAGGGAAGTCCATTAGCATCTGTACGATAAGAATTTACCAGGTCTATGGAAGGCTGAAAAAATCCGCAGCAGGAAAACGGCAGGTTACCACCATATGGAAAATTTAATGCGTCCCCCTGATTGCTGCTGGCGATACCGCCTGTACCAACATTTGCAGCCATCTCAACAACAAAAACCGCTTCGGCATTTTGGGTTTCATAAGATGGTCTCCTGTTATCTTCAAAATTCGGCGTAAGATCATAAGTAAGGCCGTTGGTAGTTTGTCCTTCATTAATCACTGCATCGAAAACCGGTTCAGCATCGGAATATTTCTTTTCAAAAAGATAGGTTTTAGCAAGGTAAGCACCAGCAGCCCATTTGTTTGCCCTGCCGATATCGTCCTGATTAACCGGAAGACTGTCATAGGCGAACTGGAAATCTGCTTCAATGTTTGGCCAGATATCCACGGTATTCGGCTGTTTATAGTCTGAAGTATTTTCATCGATCCAGGGAACGTTGTTGAAAAGTTTTTTCAATTCAAAATAATAATGGCCCCTTAAAAACCTCGCCTGCGCTTTGGTGTTGGTTAATTCCTCCGCCGACATATCCGTCACGAGCGGAAGAATTTTCAGCACATTATTACAACGGGTAATACCTTCATAAACGGCTTTCCATTTGTCGTTGATCATATCATTGGAAGGGGTTACCGTAAATGCTGCCATACCCATAAAAGGAAGCTGGTCGGTACCGTCGCTGCCTTTATGTGCCTCTCCACCGGCAACACTCCCAAATAACCAGTTACTTGGTGAGCAGGCCCATGCATTTCCGCCTCCAAGACTTTGCATATTCCCGGCATTGGCATCATAGTCCTGACCGGAAAGTGCTGCGTATGCTCCCACAAGCAATACGTTGGCACCCACCTTACTGGCGAGGGCTGTTGAATCCACTGCCCCCTGTGGTAATTTGTTCAGAAAATTTTTGCTGCAGGACACCGTCAGGCAACAGATAAACAATAAAACGGGTAAACTATATTTCAGTTTCATAAAAATCTTTTTAATTGGTTAGAATTTTACATTTATTCCAACGAGCCATTGATGGGTATTCGGATAAGCCCCTTCATCAATTCCAAAATCCGTGACTACCTGCGATTTATCTGTATTCTGGCTGTTAATTTCCGGATCTACCCCGCTGTATTTGGTTACGGTAAATAAATTCGCTGCCTGCACATAAATTCTGAAATTCTGAATATGCAGATTCTGCAGGGATGATCCTGTGAACGTATATCCGATCATCATGTTCTTGCACCTGAAATATGACCCGTCCTCTATATAGTATGAATTGGGAGAACCATTTGTGCTGGCATAACCGACGGTTTCGGCCATGGGCGTTTTTGCATTCATATGCGTTGGTGTCCAGGAATCGTACAGGGCAGCAGCACTTTTTCCACCGGCAAAGGACGCGTAGAAATCAGTCCACCATTTTACCTGGTTCCAGATCTGGTTTCCCTGCGTGCCGTAGAAGAACACACTAAAATCAAAATTCTTATAGCTTACGCCAAGATCCAGTCCATAATTGAATTTTGGATTCGGGTTGCCGAGAAAAGTTCTGTCAGCATCGGTAATCTGACCGTCTCCGTTGATATCCTGGTATTTGAATCTTCCCAGACCTTCATCGGTTTGAAATATAGCTGCCGGATCTCCACTGGCGTGCTGCGCTGCTGCATCTGCTGCACTAATTTCGTCTGTTGAATTCCAGAATCCGTTGATTTTATATCCATAAAAAGCGCCTACCGGATGGCCGACCTGATTCTTTATAAAATTGATCCCGAATTGCCGGGCATCATTGGTATAGAAAAAGTCTACATTGTCAGTTACCTTGGTAATATTATTCCGGAAAGTGGTAAACGAAATTGTACCGTTTATTTTCCAGTCCTTCGAAATCTGTTTTGCACCGGTCACAGTAAAGTCGATTCCGCTGTTGTGCATGTTTGCTACATTCTGATAAGGAACCACTCCCCTGCCGTAGGTTCCGGGCAATTCGGGATTATATAAAAGATCTGTGATATCCTTGATATAGTAATCGAAAGTGATAGACAGGGCACCTTTCAGAAATGTGGCGTCGAAACCAATATTTGTGTTGGCATCTTTTTCCCATCTGGCATCGGGATTACCAATCTGTCCTACCTGGAATCCCTGCTGGATAGAATTGTTGGATCCCGTGATATCATAATAAGAAGAATTCGGATTCTGCACGTAGGTATAATAGGCATTGTCGGAATTCAGGTTCAGTTGATTTCCCATGATTCCCCAACCGCCCCTTATTTTCAAATCGCTGATCCAGCTAACATTATCCATGAAGGATTCCTGCGAGATACGCCATCCGGCTGTGATGGCCGGAAAAACACCGTATTGATAGGTTTTAAATTTGGATGAACCGTCCCTCCGGATAATCGCACTCAGTAAATATTTATCCTTATAGCTGTAATCCAGTCTGGCAAAAAGTGATTGTAAACTTTCTGCAGAACGAGTGCTGAAATTGGTCTTGATACCGGATCCTGAAGACAGGGTGGTATAATTTGGATTAAAACTGAGATAGTCCGTAGTACTTCCGCCAACACTTTCGCTGTTTGCTTCATAGGCTTCAGTACCTGCGAGCAACATTACATTGTGTACATCATTAAAAATCTTGTGATAGGTTAGCGTGTTCGTCCAGGTCCAGCTGCTTCCATAATAAGAACTTTCGCTGTAGGCATTATTGAAAGAATTTTCCTGGTTCTCATACGTGGGATAAGTGAAATTATGTCCGTAACCAGAATAACTTTCTCCCCCGAAACTGGTATGGAAGGTGAGGTTTTTCAAAAAAGTCACATCCATATAAGCACTTCCGATAAGGCGATTATCCAGCCCCCTGTCATTCGCCGTTCTTTCCTGCACTGCTACCGGATTTGGAGAATCTCCCAATCCTGTTCCGCCAAAACCACCACCGTAATTTCCTTTGATATCATATACCGGGATGATGGGCTGTGAACGATAAGTATAAGCAATGGGGCCATAGGACTGCAGGTTGGTTGTTTTTGGGTTTTCTGTAATCGTATACGCCAGGTTCTCCCCGATAACTACATTTTTCGAAACATTGAATGAAGTATTGGCACGGATCGAACCTCTTTTCAGATATGTGCCGGTAACAACTCCCTGCTGATCGAAATAATTGGCCGACATCATATAGTGCGCATTCTCTGTTCCGCCACTCACGCTTAAATTATAGCTCTGTATCGGTGCATTTTTTACAACGGAGTGATACCAGTCTGTTCCGGCTTTATTAGCTTTTTCTATATGATAAAAAGAGAGGTACTGATCAATGCTGGTATAATTCGGATTGATAAAGTACAGGTCCGGATTTACTTCCGGTGAGCCTTCAACAGCACCGGCGGGCAGCAGGTAGTCTGGCAACACAGGACTTGTACCGTTTCCGTATAAAGGGTCGGCGGTTATTGGTGTTCCTGAATTGGCATTGGCATCATATTTAAGCTGGGCCATATCCTGGGGACTCAGGGTGTTCCAGATATTTCCGCTTTTTGGTACCTGTACGCCATAGTATGCATCAAGGGAAACGATGGGTTTTCCAATCTTTCCTTTTTTGGTTGTAATTACAATTACACCGTTGGATGCCCTTGAGCCGTAAATGGAGGCAGAGCCGGCATCTTTTAATACCTGCATGCTGGCGATATCATTGGCATTGATGTCTGAAATGTTTTGAGTGGAAACGCCATCCACAATGTATAATGGTGTATTGTCTCCAAAAGTGTTTATTCCCCGGATCCTTACCTGGGGAGCTTCCCCGGGTTGTCCGGAACCGACAACGGTTACACCCGAAGCCTGTCCCTGCAGCATATTTTCGACCTGGCTGTTGGGCTGTTTAACCATGTTATCTACATTCACCACAGTTACCGCACCGGTAAGGTCTTTTTTTCGCTGCGAAGTATAGCCGGTCACGACCATATCATTCAAAACCGTTGTTTTTTCCCATAATGTAATCGCGACTGTTTCTTTGGCGGAGACATTTTCTTCAATGGATTCATAACCGATAGAAGTAAATACGAGGGTGTTTTTGCCAGCCGGAACGTTGATGCTAAAATCCCCGGATGAATTGGTGGTGGTGCTTATCGAACCACCTTTCACCGTTACCGTAACGCCGGCAACCGGTAATTTCTTTGAATCTGTCACATTCCCACTTACTTTCTTTTGCGCCTGGGTAGCGAGTACCGAACACACCATGCACAGAAATGCAAAGCTGTGTGCGACCCATTTGGATTTCCATTTCATAACAGAAGTTTTATATGATTAGTAATGATAAATGCTAGTCCTGTAAAACCGCTTCACCGAATTTTTGAACCACCAGGGCTGCTGCGGAAATCAGCCCGGCGTCATTTCCGAGATTAGAAACTTTCATTTCCATGGGGTCAGCGAGTCTGGGAATACAATAACGGTTAAGAGCCTGCTGCATGGGAGCCATTAAGATTTTTCCAACCGCTGCTCCGCGCCCGGCCAGCACGGTGAGGTCGGGATTAATGATATGCGTAAGGATGGCAACGGCTTTCCCTATCTTGGCACCCACGTCTGTTAATAATTCGATAGCATACTGATCTCCGTGCTGGGCAGCCTGCATGATAAATTCCACCATTTGATCCGGGTGCTCGGTAGCCTGAAGATTGGAGATTTTTCCGTTTTTGATTTCCTCTATAGCTTTTTTTGCTACTACACGCAAACTGGCTTCTGTTTCCAGGCATCCCCTTTTCCCGCATTCACAAAGTGTATTGCTGTCCGAAATAGGAATATGACTCAGTTCACCGGCATAACCGTTATGCCCGCGAAATAAACTTCCGTTAATGATCATTCCCAGTCCAATACCCCACCCAATATTGATAACCATTACATTTTCCCTTCCTTTTGCAAGCCCGAATTTTAATTCTGCCAGGGCAATAATGCTGGAATCATTCTCTATATGTACCGGAAACTTAAGTGTACGTTCCAGATAATCCCGCATGCCTTCATCCGTTTCGGTATGCAGATAAGAGTAGTTTATCCCTTTGTAACTATTTACAAAACCCGGCATGCCTATTCCGGCACCAATAATTTTGCTTTTGTCAATTTTGGAATCTTCCAGGTATTTTAAGATCAGGCTGACGAGAATTTCGAGAGAGAGTTTGTTATTATGAAGCTTTAATTCATATGTCTTTTGCGGATGAGCATACTGGTGAAACATATCAACCAGCGCGATCTTGGTATAGAGCTGATCCATGGAGATCGCCAGGATATACATATTATCCGGTTTCAGGGAATATGTCAGCGGTGGACGGCCACCCTGGGAAGGACCGTATCCCATTTCCAGAATAAAACCGTCTTCAATTAATTCATTCAGGTTTTTGCTGATCAGGGGTAGACTTCTTCCCAATGCTTCACTCAGATCGTTACAGGTCGCTGTTTTAAGAAAATACAGTTCCTGGATGATTCCGCTTTTCAATCTTGAATTAAACGGTGAAGCGTTCCGGAGTAGCATGGGGGTAGTTTTGGTAATATTTTGATAAACTTAGTAACTATTTTAATAAGGTGACCATAAATTCTAATATATTTAATAATAAAGTGATAATCAATGAGTATCCTTCGGTTATATAATCAAAAATATTTAATAACATATACATAGCATTTTTAACTTATAAGTTCGATGTTATTAAGCCAGGCAGAATAAGCAGCTGATCGGAGAAAGTCCGGGATGGAAAAAGATTAAAATTTGTAAGACAGGCCTACTACAATGCCATAATCGAAGGTGCTGCCACTACCAGCTGGCGGTTTGCTGTCGTAGTTGGTATACGGACTGATATTCAGATAAAAATACCGGATAAGCTGCCAGGAGAAATTGGTTGCGCTATTATAACGTACCCTTCCTGCCTGGGATAAACTGAAGTAAATGGATTGTGTGGAACTGATTTGAATATCAGGATTACGGAACTGATAGAAATTGAATTGGAAGATGATTGGAATTTCGTAGAGCAGGCTGCTGTTGACCCCTTCTGTACTTTTTTCCTGGGAAAGTGAAATCCCGCTGATGGCAAGTAATCTCCAGTTTTTTTTAATGACGAGTTTATTACCGGCTCCGGCAAGCCCGAGATACCGGCGGGCAATAGAAAGCTCCAGATTGCGCTGGTACTGTGCTGAGAGCGCCAGAAACCAGGCTCCCGTCAAATCGTAATTCGCAAATAGTTGGACATTTTCATTATCCCGGGAAAATGAAGAAGTATCTATAGATGCAATACTGGAAACAGACAGCTGGTATTCGATGTGTTTGGTAGCATATTGTACATTCCCGCTGAAATTCACCTGGCCAATTCCACTCGATTTTGAAAAACTCAGTCCGGCAGAAACATTCCCATTCAGTCGCTTAAAAAAATTATCCTCCATCGAAATGAGCAGGAAAATTTTAGTAATTCGTATAGGTATATCCATTCCTTCAATGGTATGGATAATTACCCAGCCCTCTTTATCTGTAGTTTTCATGGTACCATACAGGAATTCTTTATCGATGGTTTCGATTTTGAATATTTCATGAACAACCAGTCTTCTGATTTTATACATTTTGACATTCTGGATCTTCAGGTCAATATCATCGATGGAAATGGAGCCGAGGCTGGCATTCTGGATTTCGCCAATGAGGATCTGCCCATTGTAAAGAATGATGGAATCTTTAACCTGCCCAAATGTTTTAACACCGGCAGTGATCATCAGAGTGCAACACAATAAAATTGTTCTGAAGGTTAATGTCAACGGTTATACTTTGATGTATCCTTACAAAATTAGACACTTGAAGGGATAAGATAGTATAATGAATCAGAGCTGCAATTCTTAACTTGTAGTACCGAAGATATTTTGTTAAAACCGTTTTCTATGGGCGACAATAATCGACTCATTTATCAGGAAAGAAAACTGTGGGATCCACTTTTTTCGCTGGACGAAAGAATGGCGCAGGGTAAAAACCAGCGGATCCGAATCCCCCGGGAAGCACATGCAACGATTGCTCCGCCTGAGGGCAGAACGGATCCGGTTCAGCTGTTAATAGATTCTGCCGCCGGACGGGTGGAAAACCTGGTGCCGATACGGTATGGCAGGATGCTCGCGTCTCCATTTTCGTTCCTCAGGGGCTCGGCGTTGGTAATGGCAGAAGATCTTTCCCGCGTAGCCGACAGCGGGATCTATGTGCAATGTTGCGGTGACTGCCACTTAATGAATTTCGGCGGTTATGCCACTCCGGAAAGAAACCAGGTTTTTGATATCAATGATTTTGACGAAACGCTGCCTGCTCCCTTTGAATGGGATGTAAAAAGACTGGCGGCCAGTATCGTTGTGGCCGGACGTTATAAAGGTTTCACCGAAAAGGAAAATAAAAAAGCGGCATTTGCGGCCGTGCATATGTATACCCGGAAAATGCGCGAATTCGCCATGATGCGCCAGTTGGAAATCTGGTACAACCGGATTGACGAATCTTCGGTGCTGGAAATGTTTAAAACGGATTCTGAATTTATAAAGCGGGTAAAAACTATATCGGAGAAAGCCCGCCTGCGGACCCATGAATTTGTATTTCCGCGGATTTCTGAAATGAAGGACGGCCGCAGAAGAATCCTGGACGAACATCCGCTGATATACCACCCGCCTGAATCTGATAAGATGATCGAGTCCGCACATGGTTTTTTCGAAGTTTATTACGACAGTTTATCCGAGGATAAAAAGTCCCTGATTGATCGCTACAAACTGGAGGATATTGCTTTGAAAGTGGTCGGAGTGGGCAGTGTGGGCACACGTTGTTTTATCGGGCTTTTTTCTGTGGATGATAATGATGCCATTATCCTGCAGTTTAAAGAAGGAAATAATTCTGTACTTGGAAAAATATGTCGGGAAATCACAATATGATAACCGGGGCGAGCGAATCGTGAATGGTCAGCGTCTGATGCAGACCGTAAGTGATATATTCCTGGGTTGGGCGAGGTCAAAAAACGGCGTAGATTTTTATGTCAGGCAGTTAAGGGATATGAAGTCAAGTGCCAATGCGGAGAATTTCACGCCAAAAATTATAGTTGAATATGCCACCCTTTGCGGATGGGCACTTGCCAAATCCCACGCCAAAGCCGGAAGGGCGCCGGAAATCAGCGGATACCTGGGAAAGAGTGATGTATTTGCGACCGCTGTCACAGCGTTCGCTGAAAAATATGCCGACCGCACGGAAAAGGATTTCGAACTCCTGAAAAAAGCTGAAAAGGAAAAACGAATTGTTGCGGTCCACGACCAGTAAGTTATTCCTAAGGTTTATGGTATTATTTATATAATTTAGGCAGAAGTAAAATAAACCATATATGAGTAAAAAGAATAAGGTACAAATCAGAAAGGCGATAATAAACCACGGCGGAATCCAATTCACCCTGGAACTGGGGGCATCATTCAACGGCAGTAATGTCTTACAAATTACCGGCCTGGAATATAGAAAATATGTTTTGTCTGCCTATTCGCACAAACAACTGTTGTGCAGTTTTTTCGACTGCCCTGTTTATGTGGAATACGTTTAGAACCGTGAGCTTCACCATACATTTGTTGTCCACTTTCAATCCACCACACATGAATAAATTCGCATTTCTCCCTTTTCTCTTCCCGGCTTTTTTTATATCCTGTTCAAATAATCCGGCACCTGTTGCTGCGGTTAAAGAATATACCGTACAGGAATTGTATGATAATAAAAAAATAAACGCGGATGTCTTTAATGCGGATGACTCAAAAATCATGGTGGATGCGAATATATTGTTTATCTGCACTGGCGTTTTATCCCAATGAATACAAAGCCGGCGTGGATTATTTCGGGGTAGCCAACTGGTTGCGAACGCTGAGAAGTATACCACCTTACTGGGAGTCATTCCGCAAAGCGTTATATGATGAAATGGGTGATCCGAATACAGCTGATTCGGTGATGCTGAAAAATACTTCTCCCCTCTTTAATTATCAAAAAATAAACAAGCCCCTGATTGTTTTCCAGGGTATGAATGATGTACGGGTTCTTCCGATAGAAAGCGAGGAAATCGTGGCAGGCGTTCGAAAGAATGGCGTTCCGGTGGAATATGTCACCTATGCCAATGAAGGACATGGCTTTCAGAAAAAGGAAAATCAGATGGATGCCATTTCCAAAACACTGATTTTTCTGGATAAATATGTGAAAGGCAATCCGGGACAGGCATCAAAATAAATTTCCCCTTTCGGAACAGATGTTTAAAATTCATAAACAAGTCCGAATAAAATATTTACTGAGCTTACGGGATAGCTGTATTTTTTCATCACCGCAAAATTGGCATTTGGCGGAAAACCGTACTGGTATCGCTGAACCGATGATTCAGCATGACTATAATTTGCATCAGCTTTCACAAGAAAATAGCGATTCAACCGATATTCCATTCCGGCATGAAACTGATAGCAGAAACTTGCCGGCAGGGATACCGAACCAATATTTCCGACCGCCGACCAGTCATGGGTATCCGCAAAATAAACCTGATAGGAATATGCAGGAATGGAAGTTTTGAGTATACCGGCTTCGACCCCGCTTTCAATGCGGAATTTGCTGTGCACGGATACAGGCCAATTGAATTCCGGTCCGGCCAGTATTTTCCAAACACTCCAATGATCCATTTGTACCCGGATCTGGTTAGGGTCTGGATTATAGATCAGTAAACCATCTTTAACGGGCGCGGTATTTCCCCCATTTTCCTGCCAGCCTAAGACAAGTCCGATTCTGATATGCGGGTTTTTCAGGGTGTATTGAAAACCAAGTTCTGCGGCTATTCCGGGTGTTGCCCCACTTCGTCCCGGAATAGAATCCCAATTGGTATTTCCGAAATTCCCAACCGGGAAGGAAGGACCCATCACCAATGACGCCCTCCATCGGGAGAAGGCCTGCTGGGCATTCAATGCCGGAAACAGTTAACAGTGCGGAGATCATAAATCGCAAATGCCTTTCTCATCCGGGAGTATTTTTGATATGACAATATCGTGGAGAATTTGGTTGCACAGAGAGTTAACAAAGGGGACGATGACAGGAGATACAGCGGATATAATAAAATTTCAAGTGTTAAATGAGTCTCTTTCGCATAAATGCGATACCCGATCCGGATTTCAAATAGACGAGTTTCTACTGATCGCTGGATTAACCAGTGAAGTATTCCCTTTTCTGGCTTTTGACTTGTCTTGGTCGGAAAGTATATCCCGGAAAATCAAAATGGATAACTGGATAAGAGGCCGTAATATGACTCTCGGTAAATTTGGACTTTTTCAAGATCTTCAGTATTTAAATTTAGACTTTATTGTCTACTTTTAAACTGTAGGATTTTTGGAGACTCACATAATAATTGACCTTATTTGATCTCAACAAACAAGCTTATCCTGAGGAAACAGAATTTCTGGAAATCCTTAATATTGCCAATTCTTACAATACTGGGAACCGCCGGCTCGTCTATTGGCCAGAATTCGATCCTTCAGAATACCCATATCCGGGGATTTATGGAAGTAGACGCTTCCTATCACGATAACAAAGTCTCCTTTGGTTTTGGTGAACAGGATTTATTTATCACTTCCCAGCTTACAGACCGGTTTTCCTTTTTGGGTGAAGCGGTTTTTAAATATGACCCCAGTTCTGCCACCGAATTTGGCGTTAGTATTGAGCGAGCCATCGTTAAATACAATTATTACGGAAACAATAATTTCCTTTTAGGCAAACAGCATACGCCCATCAACTTCTGGAACGATACCTACCATCACGGACGGGTATTTTATCCAACCATCGAGCGTCCACTATTATTTCCGGCAAATTTTATCCCGCTTCACACAACGGGTGTAGCAGCTGACGGACATGACCTCGGAAATCTCAGGTTTGGCTATAACCTGTTAATTGGAAATGGCCTTGGATCCACTGATGTGGCAAACAATGATGAGCGAGTTTCCGTTACGGCGGCCGTTCATATCAAACCGGTAGAGAATCTGAAATTGGGTGTTTCTTATTATAATGATGCCATATCTGCCGGAGCTGAAGTGTACGGCAAAATCATTCCCGTACAGGTGCATCAGCAATTGTTTACCGGATCGATATCATACTTCGGTAGAAAATTCGAATTATTAACGGAAGGAACGCTTGCCTTGGACAACTCGGATTCAACCGGTACCCAGCAGGACTGGGCTTCTTACTTGTATGCAGGATACAGGGTAACTGACAAGTTCGTGCCATATTTCAGAATCGATAACCTTCAATATGCATCAGGAGAAGTTTACTATACAAAAAACAATACACAATCATTCATTTTAGGCATGAGATATTATGTTGACCCGCTACTCGTTCTGAAACTGGAATATCAGCATCTGAATACAGAGCTTCAGGGAAAAACATATGCGGTCACATTTCAGATAGCAGTAGGTTTTTAAACGGTAATAATGAGTATGAGCTTTAACTTATTCAGATATGATTTCCTGGTGAAATATTCACTCATCTGCATGGTTATGCTTTGCTCTTTATCTTCCATTGCACAAGATAATAATCTGGTGGTAATCGGAAACCAAACAGGGGTCCCTGGGGAAATAAAGATGAATGATTTAAAGGCTGTGTTCAGAGGGGAAAGGCAAAGGTGGGGTGACGGCACTAAGGTAGTTATAGCAATGATCAAAACAACTACCCCGCTGGGAAACGCGATCAGCGAGAAAATCTATTCTATGAATGGAAATGAAGTGCGCGGATTCTGGGCAGGGATTTCATTTGCGGGAAAATTTGATCCTCCAAACGTGTTCAATACTGAAGCCGAAGTTGAAATCTTTGTTTCGCAAAATCCTGGTGCAATTGCAATCCTCGATCGGGTTGCCGCCATCCCGGATATAAAAACCATTCTGGTGTCGGGAAAGAAGACATTCTGAATGAAATGCGGAATAACCAATACAGTTTTCCTTATGCGAATAAATTTAAAAACTAAAATCTGGCTAACGATACTTACCATTCTTTTGATGTTCTCTTTTTTTACTTTTTTTTATTTCCCCGCCCGCCAGGAAGAATACCTTCTCAGAAATTATAACAATGATGTGCAAAATCTCGCTAAAACAGTAGCGGTCGGTGTTGAAATCGCCATTAATGAACAGAATTTTAAAGGAATAAAACAAGAAATTGAAATTGTAAAAAACGATCCCAGGTTAAGTTTTGTGAGCCTTTTAGAAGAAGATACAGTCTGGACCGGAAAAACAGGTCAATATGTTATCCATGACAGCACCATAACATCTTTCCCGGAAAAAGTTTCCGTTCAGTCAGAACTATCGTCTAATGGTTTATTGATTGTAAAACGGGCCTCCCTGAATACGAAATTAATGAATGGAAACGGTGCCATTATGCTGGGTTTTAAAACTTCAGAAATCACACAAATCAGGGATCGCATGCGTAAAGTCTCTTTCCTGGTAAGTGGAGTGGTTTGTTTAATTGCAATTCTAGTCGGTTTCTGGCTGTCAAGGACTATTTCGAAACCGATACTTGCTCTGCGGGAAGCAGCCCGCCTGGTAGGGGAAGGTGATCTGGAACAAAGAGTAAAGAAATCAACCGGGGATGAAATTGGAGATCTTACGGAAGCCTTCAATAAAATGGTTGAAGATCTGGGAATAACCCGCGCTGAATTAAAGCAGACAAATATTACGCTTGCTTCCACGAATGCTGCGCTGAAAGCGTCTATGGAACATCTCAAAGAAGCCCAGGAACAACTACTCCAGGCCGAAAAGATGGCCTCCCTGGGTCAGCTCACTGCCGGTATTGCTCATGAGATTAATAATCCTATCAATTTCGTGTCAGCAAACATAACACCATTAAAAGAGGATCTCGGGGATATTTTGCTGGTGCTGAATTGCTACGACAAGATCATTGAAGAAAAAAAATTGCGGGAGGATTTTATTGACGCAGAAAAATTAAAAGAAGAAACTCATTTCGGAGAGACTGTTTCTGAAGTAAGAAAATTGCTGTCGGGAATCGAGGATGGCGCCAGGAGAACATCAGAAATCGTAAGGGGGCTGAGAAATTTTTCCAGGATTGACCAGAATGTCTTTAAGAAAACAAACCTGAATGACAGCCTTGAATCAACCCTCACATTATTACATAGTTCTTACAAAAACAGGATTGAAATGGTTACGAAATATGGCGAGCTACCTGAAGTGGATTGCTTTCCGGGACAGATTAATCAGGTACTGATGAATATTCTTTCAAATGCAATCCAATCCATTCCTGAAACAGGCAAGATATTTATCAGCACGAGGGTTATGGGAGACATGGTTAAGATATCCATAAAAGATACGGGCGGCGGGATGAGCGAGGAGGTCCGCAAAAAAATATACGATCCCTTTTTTACGACAAAGGACGTTGGAAAAGGAACTGGTTTAGGTTTATATATTTCCTACGGCATTATTGAAAAGCATAATGGAAAAATAGAAGTATTTAGCACGCTTGGGGAAGGAACAGAATTTGTAATTTCAATACCTATTACACAACAAATACCCGTTTGATCATGGAACAGCAGATTATGTATAACATACTATATGTGGATGATGAGATTAACAATCTGAATTCTTTTCGGGCTGCATTGAGGAGGAATTATAATGTTTTCACTGCTGAAAGCGGAGAGGAAGGGATTGATATTATATCCAAAAATGATATTCATGTGGTCGTAACAGATCAGCGAATGCCCAATATGACAGGTGTCCAGTTTCTACAGCATCTTCCCGGAGATCAGGATAATATTCGTATTATCCTCACCGGCTTCAGCGATATCGAATCCATTATCGAAGCGATCAATACCGGAAAAGTATATCGTTATATCACAAAGCCATGGGACAAAGAAGAATTAAAAATTACCATCGACAATGCCGTTGAAACGGTCATACTCAGGCGGAATAACAAAAAACTGATCAGTGAACTCCAGGCTAATAATGAACACCTTGAAGAAAAGGTTAGAAGCAGAACAGCGGAAGTGGAAAGACAGAAAGAGCTTATACAGGCCGCTAAAATGCAATCGGATTCACTTCTTCTGAATATTCTGCCGGACGAAATCGCAGAAGAATTAAAAAAATTTGGAAGATCGTATGCCAGGAAACATCAGCAGGTAAGTGTATTGTTTGCAGATATCAAAGGATTTACCCTGGTAGCAGAGACACTTTCGCCTGAAAAACTCGTGACGGCACTGGATGAAGTATTCCGTGCATTTGACAATATCGTTGACAAATACGATATGGAAAAAATAAAGACCATTGGAGATGCTTATATGTGTGCCTGTGGCCTTCCCCGATCAGATGCTGAAAATGCTATCAAAGCAGTAAAGGCTGCGATCGATATGCAACAATTCATACATGGGTTTGGCCTGGCCTGCAGAATTCAGAATTTGCCTGAATTTGAAATCCGAATTGGCATTCACACCGGACCGGTCATAGCGGGAGTAGTGGGGAGCAGGAAATTTGCATACGATATCTGGGGTGATACCGTAAACTTAGCCTCTTTAATGGAACATCATGGTCAGGTGGGAAAGATAAATATTTCAGCAAGCACCTATTCACTGATCAGTGATCATTATGAGTGCACGAATCGCGGAAAAATAGAAGTTAAAAGCAAGGGAGGAATTGACATGTATTTTGTCGAAAGTGCCCGTTCAACTCCCGCCTGATACAACAGGAGCATCAGAAACAGAAACGGCGCACTTTTATCCCCTTTTTTACCGGCATAGCCGCACAAATGATGCCGGCTTGTCAACTTTCCGTAAGATTTTAGATGAAGGTTTCCTCTCCTGCTTGCAGTCATTAAATCTTTTCCCACCGTATAGTTATGAAGCAATAAATGTCTTAAACCACTTTAAAGCTCTGAGATCAGAGTATCGACGCATGTATTCCGAAATAACGAATATGAAAAGAAAATATTTTATAATTTACTTTTTTGGAGCAATAGTCAATACATTACTTTGTTTCGTTTTACCCTTGTACCATTTCCTGGTGTTGCCAATTATGATTGTACTTGGAGCATTTATATTCTTGGTTGTTGTTGCGATAGATTTGTTTGAAAAGACTCGGCTATGGATTGGTGCATTTTTTTGTTTAGGGCTTGGTATATTAAGCTGGTTGGTTGCGACTTATTTCCTTTAAAAAAAGCTTTATTTTAAATGAATAAAAAAGATAAATACGATTTAATATATGGCCTTACTGCCACTTTGGGCTGGATTATGTGTGCTATAGGATATAGTGCAAGTTTGCCTTCAATAATAATAAATGAAATTTCAATGCTGGTAGGAGTTGCCCTATTTACAGTAGGTGGAATTCTTTTTATTAAAAACAATTCGTATAAAAGAAAA
This sequence comes from uncultured Bacteroidota bacterium, assembly GCA_963766585.1. GTDB lineage: Bacteria > Bacteroidota > Bacteroidia > Chitinophagales > Chitinophagaceae > Puia. Next base: position 342,820 of record CAVYAV010000003.1, on the reverse strand, counting down.
CATTGACTGTTAAAAATTTCATTTACGTTTTAATCTCGAATATAATTTTTAACGGTCGTGCTGTTCATTTTCTTTTCTATTATTCCCGATAGGATATATAGCATATAAGGATCTGATCTTTTAGCTCTTGTTTGTCCCTAACGAGTAAAAGCGCTGAATTATCTACTGCCTTAGCCATATGTAACTTTTTAAAGTAAACTTTTTTAGTTAGCCTTACTGTTATCATTGCTCCCCTATCTGCTCCCCTGGTAGTCGTGAAATGATAAAACCCGCTACTGGAGCGGGTTTCACTAAGGTTTCAGCGGAGAGAGAGGGAAACGAACGAAAACGCACTCTCCTATTAATCAATATTTTGAAAGCCCCCAATTTACTACTCCACGAATGACGCTATTTGGAGGGTTGATTTAAATACTTTATAAAAAGTAGTATAAAGATAAATAAATTCTGTTCTCGATGCCTCCCAACCTCAGTTATTTTCCCTCAAATTTCCGCCCATGGTTATATTGTAAATTCCTGTCGGGTTGACCACCTTTTTCCGAATTCGTTAGCCATTATTAAAAATTGATATTCCATAAATGTAGTGGTCATTCCAAAACAAATTGGCTAACACTCGATTTCGGATTTTCCGAAATGAATTGAAGCCAATCCTTTTGAAACTTAAGGACTACTAAAATACGTTTGCAAACTGTACAGTTAATAAAGGGCTGGTGCAGTCAATGTCGTTTTTGCCGGAGAAACCGTACTGTCGACTGTTGTTTTATAGAGCTTATGTTCGGTTCTTTAAAAGCATAAGATTAATCAACTAAAGATTTCCAAGCATTTCTGTCAATTCCAAATTGTTCATAAGCAGCACTTAAAGCATCATCATATGTCTTATGCCAAGTATCGAAAGCATTATTTTCATCTACGAAATAGCAAACAAAAAATCCCTTGGTATCATTTTCGTCAGATTCAATTGTTAACCACTTGACATTTTCTTTTGTTGATTTTGTTACTAAAGCTTTTACTTTCATATTTTATGGATCAATTAATGGTATATGATAATTAACTATTGGTACATTTTGATTTTGCTGTGTAAAAATTTCAATAAGAACATGAGAGATGCCTCCAAATTTTACACCCTGCAAATCACTTGTTGCCATTCTAAATTGTTTAATGTATCCAGGTAATAAGTGCCGTTACATTCGAGTTTGACCGGATATTCTACAAAAGTTGATGCCAAATAAGTGAAGATAAGAGGATTAAAATTACTGGAAATGCAATTACAAATAGTACTGCCAAAATACTATGACTTCTCCTTATTTTTATAGCTTTTTTGAAATGCTCGTATATTTCTTCATATCTCGAATTGCTTATAAAAAGTGTGTAGTAAAAAGGATAGCTAGCTATAAAAAAAACGGCAAAAAAAGGAACAAATGATTTATTTACAAACTGATTTTTAACGTAGAACAATACTGCACTGGTGAAAAAAATTCCCCACAACATTGTTCCCATTGATAAAATAAATATAGTGTAATATTCTGGCAAAAATTTCGAAAATCTGCTACTTCGATAATTGCCATCCTTATAGTAAAAATTGTATACCAAATAGAATATTTTATCTACTTTTTTCATTTTCATCTTCTATTATATCTACTGTTGTGGTGACCATATTATACTCTAATTGAAGCATTTCGCATTCTGGACATAAAAGCATTATCGCCAATTGTCCACCCAGTTCTATGCCATCTTTCCAGTTTGGATGTTCATAAAATTGAACCGCCTGATGTACTGTGCTTATCGCAGTAACAACTGGATTTATTCTTTTAAGAATTGGGACCTTATCTAAATATTGAATAGGCTTCATTTTATTAATTGTCTGCGCTGTTACCATTATCGCTTCGGTCTCCACAAGCTATGTTCTCATCGTTCGATGAAGTTTGAGTACTCACACCGGCTAAATTGCCTTTTTTACCAGGGTTGGCTGTTACGGTAACCGCATCTAAAGTACTTTCAGTTCCAGAGCCAGCATATCCTTGTTCATTTGCCCCTTTATCACCAGGATCATATTTATAGTAAGAGGTGCTGCCATCTTTATTTTTTACCGCCAAAACGTCACCTTTTTGAGGATCTGCTTTTACTTGCATAGTTCCGTTTGTTGTCCACTTGGGTATTTGTAGTATCCAATCCTGAAGGGATCAAAATATAATATTGGGTTGTTATTAGCATAACCGTATGGATTTAGGTTGGCATCTAAAAAAGCAACAGGATCAATTTGCATGAATCTACCAATTTGTGCATCATAAGTTCTAAAACTGAAAATCATATTGTTCCAGCCCAATGCCATCAGCAAATTCCCCATTTTGAATTTCAGATCCGTTATTAAATCGAAATCTGTTTTCAGGATAGAATGGCCTTATTGCCTTTGAAGAAATTTCCGACATAGCTAGTCCAAACGGATAATATTGCGTTTCTTCCAATAATGGACCTGGATAGTGCGCTACTTTCAAATTGTCAAAGAACACGTTAGACCCTACGGTTTCATTGCTAACCCAAATATACCCTTAGTTATCTATACGCTAATACATGGAAATACTTAGTCACAAGTAAAATAAATATAAACATCCAGAGTTTGCAATTAGCATTCTATATCGCCACCAAGTATAAACACTCCTTTAATTTAACACCCCTGTCATTCGCATATAGTAAAAAATTAGCAATGAAGTTTATTTGCGTGATTATCTGATGTGTTTATTTTTAGACGAATGCACTGAATCCTTTTTTGTCCGGGGCACATTATTTATCTCCGACTCAAGTATTTGTTTTTGTACTCTTTCTGCTTCAACTACACCAGATTTGAATTTGTCCGGATCGTTGTCGTATAATTTCTCAATGGATTGCAAATAAAACAGCTCGTGAGTGTTGCTATTCACTTTTAAGGCTCGCCAGAGGATATCGTTTGTCTTGTATTGATCGAGTTTACGATTGATGTCAATAGATACCATGATTAGTATGTTCAGCAAGAATACGAGAACAACAATTATCCAAATAGATTTTTCCGCAGTATGAACAATTGTTTGTTTGTTTTTTGCCGGATTAGCAAGCAAATCATTATTTAGTTTTATTTTAAAAGAGAGTTCGGTTAGTTGCTCTTTCAGCCAATCAATACGATCCATTTTGTTTTCCAGTTGTTCGATAATGCCTATCAGACTTGTAGATATTGACTTCCAGACTTTCCACTTCTGCTACTTTTATTTCAAGGTCAGACATTTCTATTTTCATTTTGTTCGAGCCGGTTTTCCTGTCCATTAATCTTGTCAATTACGGTATCAATTAAAAAGTTATCCATATATAAGATTTTAAGATAATCTCTAGGAGGTGATTGGAAGTTTATAGTCGGTGCCGGCGTTGGCGCCTTTTTACCTCAGAGATCTGAGAGATCTCGTAGGGTATTCTTTCAAATTCCTGTTCTTGTCTTAAAAGTTGTTCAAGCGTTTTCTGTATTGTACTCGAAATTGTATTGGAAGTTTCGGAGTTATGACTCAATTGGCTAAGGGAATGAATAAGGTTGACTGAAGGGCGCTCAGAAAGGCTAATTTGTTGTAAAGGAGATTGTTTATTCTGAATAAAGATTGTATTTTCCAGTTTGCTGAAAGAAAAATTCCGGTCGATTTCACTTCCTTTAAATGCGTATTTTCCAAGTTTAAAGCTTACACCTTGTTTTTGACTTGTCCGGCCTTTGTATTTATAATGCATGGTAATCCCAAGCTTGAGTAAACGGTCTTGCAGTTCATCCAATGACCGTGCCTCCCGCAAATGGTTCTTAATGGCGGCATAAATAAGCATTTTGTGTTTTTCAGGTGTCCGGAGATTTGCATAATGGATTTTTGACAAATCCTTGAAAACACTTTGGGTTAACTTGAATTCTTCGGTTAGTTTTTGCCCCAACTTTTTACCACGAAGACCAATCCAATGGTCAGAAATACTTTTTCCATTATTGTCCACCAGGTTGGCGATCAAATGAACATGTACATGCGCTTTGTCCGTGTGTTTAATGACGGCGTATTGCGTGTTTCGGATATTTAAACCAGATAAATATTTCAGGGCTATTTCCTGAATTTTCTTGTCTCCGGGGTTTTCTCCTGGATAAAAACTCAAAATTCCGTGAAAACAGGCCTGATTTTTTTCGGGCCTGCTATTATGTTGTAGTTCAAAATCCTGGATCATGAGTTTGGGAACGTGATCTCGCACCCCTTCTGAAATGAGAATTTGGGCGTGTTTTGATTCCTTACAGATGTATAAGATGGACCCACTAAAAGCTATGTCCTGTGCAGATTTTACTAATCATGATTTTAACTTTTGGAGGATTTGATCGATCTGGATCCTGAAGTTTTCAAAATATAGAAGTGCTTTTAGAACGCCTTCGCTGTGACAGGCTTTGGCGACTTGGTTGATGTTTCTGGATTGACCGATTAATTCCCGGACAAACAATCGTTCTTCCGTCGTGAGCCGGGATTTTATCTTCCCCTCTACGGCGGATTGCCTGATATAAGTTGTCAATTTTAGTCCGGCCTGTTTGGCTTTTTCCTGCACTATAAAATGCTCAACTGTGGTAAACCGAATACCGGTAGTACGTGCCCGGATAACATTCTTCTTTGGGCGACCACCCTTTTTCTTTCGCAGTTGCTTATCTTCCATACCCTGCATTTTTCCTATTCTTTGCGATACTTTTGCGACCAACGGGAGCAAAAGGCAAGCGGCCGCGCCTAGCGGCAAGCGTTTTCGCGCAGCGAAAACACCGCTTGCCTTATACAGCCTGAAAAATCTCGTTTTAAAGTCACTCCCTTCAGTTAGCGAATTTGTTTTTTAAAAAGGAAGATCATTTAGAAAAGTCTTCCCCAAAAAGTTTGGAACTGTTTACCCCGAATTTTCGGAGATTCTCTTTTAGTTCCATCCATAAACGGATATTATAATCTGCCAGTTCCTGCAACTCTTCCTGCGTTAATTTCTGAGGATTGAATATTTCTGATGTGGCTTTGTTCGGGTCCTGGTCTGATTGAACTGAAAGGATATTAGGTGTGTACCCCTCTCCGATTTCTAGATTCGGGCCAATGGCCATACTGTTTCCAAATAACTTTACGTGCTTTCCGCTGCTGAGAATCAGCTTTCTTCGTTTAAATTCTGCCATGACCTTTGAGTTTTGTTTGTTTGATTATTGGTTTTTGTTTTTGTTCTAATGCCGGTTTTAGATTGTGACGGTTCCGGATCAACCAGGCATTTAAGTCCGCATGCTCTTTATATAAAATGCTATTGTCAATATATTTAGCGTTGTTCCATTCCAGTGCTTTCATGGTTTGCGACAAGCCTGCCGGATCCCTGTCCAGGAAGAGATGAACCGCCTGATGCTTTTCCATCAGGTACCTATTCTTTTCAAAAAATGCCAGGGAATTTAATATCAGGCAATTGGCAACCGGTATATTAGATTCTCGCTTAAGAGCCTGGTAAGAGAGGAAATCGAAAAAACCTTCGAAGACTGAAACGGTATTTGATCCGTTATCAATAAACCGGGAAGTCTTCGGTGAACTGCTTCCTTTAAAATCAGGACTTCTAAGTTCAAACCCTCCAAAATCATTTTCAAACCCGATTACCGTTTGCTTTTTGCCATATAACTCGAACTCTATTTCCATGCAATATTGCCGTGCGATCTCTATGGGAATACTCCTGGTTTCGACATAGTCTATTAAAGAAATGTTGGATATCTGCCCGGTATCTGTAATGACAATTTTGTTCCCGGAATTCTTTTCTTCACCCGCAGAAAATAAAGTTGTTGCCTGACCTTGGCTTTGCTGGTGAAAGAAAAGTGACCGATTCTGTTTGTAATCCGTCAAAGCTGTTAGCACTTCCCTAACAATTGACTTATGATATAAAACCCCGAAGTCGATAATATCCCCACCCTGACCGGTTCCGAAGTCAAACCAGAGACCTTTCATCCTGTTCACTTTAAAGGAAGCTGTTCGTTCGTTTCTGAGAGGTGACCGGTACCAATAATCCATATTTCGGACTTTTTTTGGATTGTAACCCAACGCAGACAGGTATTCCACCAGGTCGATTTCCCGGGCGTCAGCGCAGGTTATATTCTTCATTTTGTTTAATTGACAGACTAAAGGAAAGCGGAGATTTTAGGTCTAATCATTCTCAGCTGGCTGCATAAGCTGCTGAACGTCCTGCCAGAGGAAAAACACCCTGGATCGGATTTTAAAAGGTTTCAGTTTCCCGTGTTTCACCCAGTCATAGATGGTTGGCTTTGTTACATGGAAAATAGAGCACACTTCAGCAATCTTATACAGTGGCTTATAGGTCATGCCTGGAGTCTCGTAAATAGAACCCTGGGGTTGTTGTTTTTCCAAATTGCTGACTTCTTCTCTGATAATAATACGGATGGATTGCCAAAACTTTTCCGGTTCGTAGGGAAAAAGCATGGGTGTGGTACTCTGTGGTGGGTTACCAATAGTCATTGTTTCTTTCATCTTTTTGATTTTAAGAGAGGCAACTTAAATTCAAAACCAAATGAAAAAAAGCTAAGTATACTTAGAAATGGAGAAATAATAAGAGAACGGAAAAAATCAAGGTTGATTAAGCTTAAATTCTAACTGATCCAGGAAAGTCTGAGACCTTTGGACTTTCCATTTTATTGAAAAACTCTCTGGCATGTTCTATTCCTTTTCGCATTTCAGCTTTTTCTTTTACCGAGAGTCTGGAGATTTTGCAAAGCCTGGTTAGGTTTTGTTTTATTTTATCCTTGTCAACCCCATACAACTGGTTAAGCAGCTCTGCCGAAGAATCATTTGCCGGCAAATGAGGAATACCGGTCATCTTGCAATTCACATAGTATATAATAGTGAGGGTTGGTGTAGAAAACTGAGAGCGTTTACATTTACTCATTTCCAGTTCAGTTGCCTTTAACTTTTCTTTTTCAGCCACAAGGGTATCTAACTTAGGCAGGAAATCGGAAAAATAAGCTGGCCAGTATATTTGTACCGCGATGATGATGAAACTCAATATTGCGGCAACGAGTAACGAAAGAATGAAAATATGGCTGGCGGTTCCAAAAATGCTAACAGTTAAAACGCCCAATGCCAGGATGATTCCAAAATGAAAAGATACCTGCCTTGACCAGAATTGAAAGATTACTTTTTTTCTTGTTGCCGAATACGACCAATGGGGGTATTCTTTTTGAAAATGATCATGAGTTACATCAAAAAACCCATTAATCAGATTCATCTGTACGGGGGATTCAAAAAAGACAAATGCTTTTGCACGGTTCCATAATTCTTTCTTCACGTTGTTCCATTTTTATAAAATTACAAGTTTTATTAAATGGGAATTCCGCTGATTTTTCGATTTAACTATATAATAATTACTTCTCTTTACCTGTATTTTTCTTTTATTTTTTTCATGTCCTGGCTGACTTTCTGATCCAGGATCCTGGCATAGTGTTGGGTAGTCTTAGATTTCTATGACCCACATCTTTGAAACCGTCTCTATCGGAACCCCGTTGCTCAATGTGACTGTTGTGGCAAACGTATGGCGGGCGATATGGTAAGTCAGAGTTTGGGAAATTCCGCATACATCGGCGATCTCCTTTAAATAGGCGTTCATCTTGATTACTTAACACCGGTAAAACACGATCCTTTCAGACATTGTGGATGGTCCTTGTACCGGTCAATCATTTTTAATGCAGCCGGAAGTATCGGAATTCGTGCCGAAGTATCTGTTTTTTGCCGTTTACTTATCAGCCATTTGTCGCTATCAGAGCCTATAATGATTTCAGATTTTTTAAGCTTTTTGACATCCGCATAGGCCAGGCCAGAATAACAGCTGGATAGAAAAATACCCCGTACAATATTTAACCGTTCTCCAGTAACCTTCTTTTCCGCCATCGTTTAAGTTCTTTTTCTGTCAGGGCAGTTCTTTCTACTTCTCTTTTTGTCATTTTGAAACCAATAAAAGGATCTTTTTCAAGCCAACCACTCCGAATCAGCGATTTACTATTTTCCGGAAGTTACTTAGATATTTCATGGTCGAATTGTGATCGCACTTTCGCGTGCTCTTTAACCAAAACTCATATTCTGAGATGAATTCATAGTCGAGTTTCAGAATATCAATATCGCCTACCTTATAACGACTTGGATAAATGAACTGGTGTGTCGAAAGGATGTCTTATAGCGTTGTAGTGTTCCGGCGAAAATTCCTTGTCGACCAGTTTCTTCATCTGATGGTTATGATGTTTGAAAATTTCCATCAGCATTCTCTTCTCGACCTGTATTTCGCACCGCATAAGCAAGTCTTTTTGTTCTTGGCTGTTATTGGCTTATCGAGTTCGAGCAACTTTCTTTTCGCTTCAAATACTTTCTGCTGAAGAGTGTCCAGGTAATTGTTGAAAAAACCGGATTCTTCGTGTCTCTTCAACATTCTGCCGGCTTCGTGGTTCCATTTATTTCTTTCACATTTTCGTTTGGTGCTGACTTCGACACTTCACTGTCTGCCGTTAAACGCATGTAATACATTCTTTCCAATCCCTTTTCATTTTTGTTTTTTCTGAGAAAAAAAAACAATCCAAAACTCTTTTCCATAAAGACGCTTTTTAAAATGGATAAAATTAGATTAAATCGACCCTGAACTCTGATTGCCAAAAAACATAAAGAGTTAATAATCAATCCTAAAAGTCAAAAAAAAGCGTCTTTTGTAAAATAAAGTAACTCAACGAATGACGCTTTTTTTTGGGCCATAAAATGGAGTATTTGGGGGGTCTTAAAACAAGAAAGCCCGCAAACTCAGTATTTGCGGGCTTTCTTGTTTTAGGCGAACCTAATTTTATTGATTTTGGCGGAGAGGAGGGATTCGAACCCCCGGAAGTTTGACTTCAACGGTTTTCAAGACCGCCGCAATAGACCACTCTGCCATCTCTCCGGGCGCAAAATTAGGGTTTGGAGACTTATGGCAAAATATTATTGCTGTTTTCTTTAACTATTATTTGTCTGTCAACCTTTTATCTGCGATTTGGAACTGCTTTTTAGCTGCAGAATGCATCCTGAATTAGCCTATTATCGGGAAGGCATAGACAATAGCCAACTGTTCCCGTACATGGGGTATCAAATGCCAGCTAAAGTACCTGCGGATGTAGAATAAAAGTGATATGAGGTTTTGCGAAACCATACTCCTTTAGACGACAGAAGACGTAAAAAGACACAATAACACGTAAGATCAGATAATACCTGGGAGAAAAACTCGTTATTCCGGAAAATGAAATTATGGCCGAAATTAAAGATAACTACACTGTAAAGGGAATTACCGGAAGGGTCGGGAATCTGGTAGTATCTCGAATTAGTAAACGGAAGAACCTTTATGACAAAATACCCCGACCGCAGCAATGTAGTCTATACCAAAGAGCAAATCGAATTCAGGAAAATTGTCAGGGAAGCCGCAAAGTTTGCCAGTGAAATTGTAAGCGATCCGGTCAAAAAATCAACCTATCCCCCGCCAGGGCCGGAAATCCATTTACCATTGTGCACTCTCCGATTTCATGAAAGAATATAAACGAAAAAAAGCCGAAGAATTGTCTGGTAACACGGATAAATTTTAAACGGCCGCAACGGCTTTTTTCCCATATAACTGGTCACGGAAAGAGAGAGAGGGTGACGGAATGAGGTCTCTCAAACCAAGCATCGACCATTTATTATCCACCGCTTCAATAGTTTTTTCATCAGCCACAATGAGATTGGGCCAGTCCCGGTGAAAATAACCCCATGGTTTCTGTTTTCGTGGTTCCGTCGAATCCCATACAGGCATGAATCTTATCTCCTGCCCTTCCTTCAAATAAAAAAAGAATCGCGTTTCGGATCCAGGTTGTTGCAGAACCGCCAGAGCGCTACAGGAAGATTGGAAGGATCTACGCTTTCGTCTACGTATAGAATCATTTTGATGCCGGAACCGGCTGAAATTTTCTCTGCAAAAGCGAGATGAAGCTCACGGACCTGGCCTTTTCGTTTTTTTCGACACAGACACGATCAGGCAGGGAATCTCCCGTTCCAGCAATTGCCGGTTTACGGATTTTATCTCCGGAAATGCATCCAGCCAGTTATTATCGGGTAAATACATATTGGCGGAGGCAGTATAACGGTTGTCTGTTTCTTCTTCAAATTTTTTTGTTCCGTCCAGGCACATCTTTCCCCAAAACCGAGTTTGCTGCAGCTGTGATCCAGTACATCCATCGGCCCCTGTGCAAAGGAAATGTCCGTAGCCGGATTCATATTTTTAAAAACATATTTTGCCAGCGATAGATAATCTGTAATGGATACTCCCTCATCTACCAGCACGAGGATCTTATTAAACATCATCTGACCCGCACCCCACATGGCACTCATTACTTTCTGACCATGGCCCGCAAATGTTTTATGTATCTGGGCGATGACAAGGTTATGAAAAACGCCTTCTACCGGCATTTCCATATCCACTATTTCGGGAATCATCATCATTTTCATCGGTGCGAGAAAAATTCTTTCAGTAGCTTTTCCGAGCCATGCATCTTCCTGCGGGGGAATTCAACAATCGTTGCAGGATATACTGCATTTTTTTTATGCGTAATGGCCGTTACATGAAAAGACGGATACCAGTCAGGAAGGGAATAATATCCCGTATGGTCTCCAAATGGTCCTTCCCAGATCGGATCTTCCATCGGATCAACATATCCTTCAATTATAATATCTGCATCCGCAGGCACTTCCAGCTCCGGTTGGGTAAGGCAACGAACGAGTTCTACTTTCTTTTTCCTCAGAAAACCGGCCAGCATGTATTCGTCCACATTATCCGGTAATGGAGCCGTAGCGGCATAAGCATATACCGTACAGCCCCCAGTGCAACGGCCACGGGCATGCGCTTTTTTAGTTTTTTGTAGGCTTCGAAATGGCGGGCACTTACTTTATGCTTATGCCAGTGCATTCCCGTGAGCTGAGGATTGATCAGTTGCATCCTGTACATGCCCACGTTCCGAATTCCGGTTTCCGGATCCTTGGTATGAATAACCGGAAGGGTTATGAAGGGACCACCGTCTTTTGGCGAGCAGGTAATGATGGGAAGTTTTGAGAGATCCGGTGTTTGCAAAATAACCTGCTGACAATCCCCTTTCCCACGGATCACTTTGGGCATCCAGGCGGCGAACCGGCCCAGCTTCGGAAGTACACGTAGTTTGTCCAGGATGGATTCCTTGGGACCCGCAAGCATTTTAAAAAGGGATTCAATTTCCTTGCTGATATCGTCGAGCCGTGCCTCCCAGGGCGATACACATTCTCTTTTCGCTGCCATAGGCATTCATTAGAACGGGAAAATCATAGCCGGTATTTTCAAAAAGCAGGGCTTTATTCCGGTTCGCGTTTTGCTGATCCGGTCGGTTATCTCGGCAATTTCCAGTTTTGGATCTACATAGGCTTTAATCCGAACGAGCTCACCCGCAGATTCCAGCGCTTCCAGGAAATACTTAAGTTTCAAATGCCATCGGTAATATTAGATGGCAAAATTAGTCAATGAATCTCATTGAACATTCGTGGGACAATCCGTTCTTCCTCTGCCGTAAAAACTGTTTTTACTGGACACCAGGGCAATACTAACACGGATACCCGTATAATAATACATGTCTTTATATTTTGCACTCCCCCGTTGAGTGCCGGAAACCGGATAAGGTGCACCACCTTTCAATTCATCTGCCCGGTAAGCCATTTCAGTCGCCGTGCCGCCTTTTGCCGCCGCGAGAGTAGCTTGATCAACATAGTAAGTACTTACATCGTCCAGATAACCCCAAACGTCTTCCGGAAACCAACTTCATAAGCCAGAACCACATTCTCTCACTCACCCTGAATTTAATACCGCCTCCGAAGGGAATGGCAAAATCAGTGAGACTATATGGTTTTTGCCCTGGATAGGCCGCTAATCCTTCGCCTTCGGTACTAAGCGGACGGAGAGACACTTTCTGGCCAAGGGTATCATAGGCATAAGGATCGTGATGGAAAACGGCAATTCCTCCAAAGAGAAATGGAGAAAATACATTGCGGGTAATATCCATAAACGTGTATTCTCCCTATCAGATTCCATTCAATAATATTTGATTGAAAACTGAGGTTTCGGAAAACAACATCCGGACTATTAAAGGCATCAGAGGCACCGATTTTCATAATACTGATATTACTTACGGCGGAAAAATTCCGGGTGATATCATATTGTACAACGGCCCCGAAAGCAAAAAAAGACTGGTCAAAAGTGTAGTTCTTATCCTGAAGGTCACCGGTATAATTAGATGCACCGCCTGTAACGTTAATATGCCAGCGCTGAGCGGTTACAAACCCGGGGACGAGTATTAAAGAAAGAAAAAATGATTTCATGTTTAAAAGATTTTTGACGGACTAAAATCTTTCAAAGAACATGGGATTAAACAGCGGAAATCAGGGGAGATTGGATGTAAGAGGCAAAAGCCACGCCCCTAACGCAAGTATTACGCCATTTATTGGCGGGAGGTAGTTAAAAATAGAGCGATTTATAGTTAAATGCAAGCTAAAATAACCGTATTCCATAATAATTCGTATTTTTTCGGCTTTGTTAAACGATTCCCCCCGTTGATAATGAGGATTGTTCTGATTGTGCTGCTTTTTTCCCTGATCGCCCACCCGGTTTTTTGCCAAAAGAAGAATGCTTCTTATATCATTCACATTCATCATACCAGCGGACCCATTAAAATTGACGGAATATTGGATGAGCTTTCCTGGAAGCAGGCTGAATCCGTGGAAAATTTTTTTATGATCCTTCCCATGGATACTTCTTTTGCCCATGTGAAAACGGAGGTAAAACTCACCTACAATTCAGAATTTCTCTACCTCTCAGCAATTTGTCATGCAGGAATGCCCGGATATATGGTGGAATCCCTGCGCCGGGATTTCAGTTTTTTAAAGAACGATAATTTCATTTTTTTCCTGGATACCTATGGTGATGAAACCAATGGTTTTACATTTGGTACAAACGCTGCCGGTGCCCAATGGGATGGTACCATGTATGAAGGAGGCAAAGTAGATCTGAGCTGGGATAATATCTGGTATTCAAAAGTGAAGGAGGATTATGGGGGTTATGTGATTGAACTGGCCATTCCATTCAAAACCCTGCGATATAAAAAAAATCTTTCCACCTGGGGAATCAATATCGGCAGAAATGATTTGAAAACGACGGAAAAGTCAAGCTGGGCACCCGTTCCGAGACAATTCCCGTCAGCTTCCCTTGCCTATACCGGCGTTCTTCAATGGGATTCTGTTCCACCCGCTCCCGGCACAAATATCTCTTTCATTCCATATGTACTTAGCCGCGCAATAAAAACCTACGACCAGCATTCCCCCACACAATATAAAACCATGGTGGGTGGAGATGCAAAAGTTTCCATCACATCTTCACTCAATCTTGACCTGACGGTGAATCCGGATTTTTCCCAGATTGAAGTGGACGAACAGGTGGTTGACCTGAGCCGGTATGAATTGTTTTATCCGGAAAAAAGACAGTTTTTTCTCGAAAACGGGGACCAGTTCAACAATTTCGGTTATGCCGACCTGCGACCCTTTTTTCCCGGCGAATCGGACTGGGGATGCCCATTGAATTCGGAGCCCGGCTAAGTGGAAAACTCGATAAAAACTGGCGGATGGGTGCCATGGATATGCAAACCGGTACAGTCGATTCAATAGGATTACCACAGGAGAACTATGCGGTTATTGCCCTGCAGCGAAAAATTTTTTCCCGTTCTAATATCGGGTTCCTGCTCGTGAATAAACAGTCCATCGATTATGATCCGATGAAAGACACCACCCACCCGGTGTATACCGTTCACAACAGGACATTTGGCCTGGAATATGATCTGGCCTCTTCCAATAATTTCTGGACCGGAAAACAACTGGTAATGAAATCTTTTACGCCAGGATTATCGGGGCACGACTGGGTGGTTGCAGGCAATCTTCAATACTCCAGTAAAAAATGGTTGATTAATGGCGCTTATCAATCCATTGGAAGTAATTACAAAGCAGAAGCGGGTTATATCCCAAGACAGGCTTCATCCGTTTTTACCCGCAGGTCTCCTATTATTTTTTTCCGAAACAGGGATCTATTCTGAGTCATGGTCCGCAGTGGTTCTCCAATTTTTATTATGATGAAAAATTCCGGACCACCGACAATGAAAATATTGTGGACTGGCTGATCACTTTTAGAAACCGGGCATCCCTGACGTTTTTGGGTATACAGGATTTCGTAAAACTTAGGCCCCTTTTGATCCGACGAATATTGGTATCGGATACCTGCCCATCGGATCCAGGCATCAGTGGTTTACCGGAGGTGTTGATTTCGCTTCGAAACCCCAAAGCATTTTTACTTATACTTTTTCGCTCCGTTACGGGGGCTATTATGCGCAGGGAAATAAGCTGACTTTTCAAAGCGATATCGGGTTAAGATTTCAACCCTATGTCAGCATTACCCTGTCTACATCCTATAACCTGCTCGATCTCCCTGAACCCTGGGGTAAAACGCGTTTTCTGCTTGTAGGGCCCCGGGTGGACATGACTTTCACGAATACCCTTTATTTTACCGTTTTCGTGCAGTACAATGAGCAGGTAAAAAACATGAATATCAATACCCGTTTGCAATGGCGATACAAACCGGCTTCTGATTTATTCCTGGTATATACTGACAATTATTATACAATGCCTTTTTCGGTGCGCACCAGGGCTGTAGTTTTAAAATTGAACTACTGGCTGAATTTGTAAGCCTCACGCTTAAAACACTTCCCCCAGGTTCACGAAGAATCCCCGGGATCCCTGCGTACCCCAGGCATAGTCGAGCGCAATATTTGTGCGGGAGAATTTATTCAGCATGATGCGGATACCCAGGCCGGCACCGGGTGAGATAACCTCATACTTACCCGTAAGCATATCCGAAAATGTTTCTGCATTGGCAAAGACCACCCCGCCGAATAAGCCGTTCCGGGAAATAACAAAACGGTACTCTGCTTCCTGGTCAATCATATTCCTGCTTCTGAACCGTCCCTGGATATATCCCCGGCCGGTATTGCTGAATTCATCCCAGGCCGTGCTGGGAAGCAGTAAATAAGGCGGTGTACCTCCCAGTGTAAACCAGTTATAACTCCAGAATGCCAGTATGTTACGGGATTCAGATGGAAATTTAATATAGGTCCTGAATTCGAGCAGCAGCGATTGCCAATTGGCATCACTACCCATCCATTGAAACTTTGGCTGGAAAAGAATGTTGGCATAAATCCCTTTTTGGGGATTGATCGGATTTCTCCGGGAGTCATATTTCAGGGTAAAGGATAAGCCGGATGCTTTTTCTGTATTACCATATCCATATTCTTCAAAATCGGTTTCATGCCCCGGCACAGGATCAACTTCCTCGGATATTCCAGAAATAATCAAAGTCATATCCGATACCGCCGTAGAGATCCCTGGAAATTTTTCTCAGGATTGCCTGATGGAGTTTGATATAATTATAATCCAGTGTATAGCTGCTGTCCTGCTGGGTTTCACCCCCAATCCATAGGTGAGCGAAGGATATTTCAGATACCTCCAGTCTGTAAGAATATTATACTTGTTGTTGTGTGTCCAAATGCTGGAAGCAATGGGAAAAATGACCTGTTCTTTTTCGGTATAGGCCATGCTGGTAATGATGGTGGAGATATTTTCCGATTCATGATTGTGGGTACCGGTATAAAATGCGGCGTTTGCGCTGATCACCCCAGCAAAACCCGTTTGTAATGTATATCCTACTGCCGGAAAAGCACTATAGTGTACTTTTCCTTTTTGAATCACCGAGGGTTCCTCCCTGTCAACGGAATTAGGATTGAGGATACGCCGGCCGATATCAATCAGATCAATTTGTTTTATTCCCGGATTGACGACGCTGTCGGGTACAGACTGTGCCAGGATGCAGCACGGGCCAAGGGAAAGAATAATGAATACAGAATAACGAATACGCATCGGGTTGGTCGGATGGGTAGATCTCCATCCAATACAACTGATTGAGATAATGGTTGCTTTAAAAAGAAATAGTTAACAATCCATTAATCAGGCAATCCATCATCCGCCTTCAACTGCCAACCGCCAACCGTCAACCATCTTATCTGCTCGCGGTTTTCTTTTTAAACAGGTTATCGAAAGTGTTTTTAATTGTTTTTTCGGCATTTTTCTGTGTGTTCTCCAGCGTTTTTCCAGATGATCCGGTGCTGTCTTTTTCACCAGTGAGGGCTTTGCCAAGGTCTTTCTGAAGATCCTTTACCGCCTGATTTTTAATGGCCACGGCAGAATCCTTTGCTTCATCCGTTTTGGCATGAACTACGGTTTTTACACTGTCCGAAGCCTGTTTGGCGAAAACAGTTGCCTGTTGTTTTACTTCAGAAGATAAATCGGAACCGGGTGTATTCAATCCGGTCTTGATCTGGGGGTGACTGATCGTTCCCACCATATTTATTTTAAGATTGATATTGTCACTGATTTTAACCGGTACTCCTTTGCTGTTCGCCTGCTGTGCAAGGTTATTTACCAGGCCATTGGCTTCACTGCCCATCATTGCTCTCGGTACCTTCATGGCGATCGCATAATCGATTGACTGATCAAAGCCATGCATACCCCCTACTTCCATATCCACTCCCTCGTATTTTACATGAAAGGGTTGCACAAGCACTTTCCCGTTTGCAAATTCAAAATTTAATTTTACATCTTTTAGCGACATACCGCTGAGCTGGTTCATGTGCAGGGTGGACGCCAGTTTATCAACTGGTTCGAATTTATTGAAGACACCTTCTGTCAAATATAGATTTCCTTTTCCTGAAAGGGTTTTCTGATCGGGCATCATATCTGTACCCAGTTTACCATTCATGGAAATCTGGGAATTCATTTTACCATTCACATACTGCCCCATGGGCATGATTTTCTGAACTGTATTGTAAGCATAAAATGTTTTTTGAATGTCCACTCCGTGCACATCATATGTAAAGTTTATATCCGGATTCTTTTTATCCTTTTGGGTTGAATAATATCCGCTGGCCATAAGATTTCCATCCAAAGCGTCCATTTTTACATCTTTCAGCGCGATCATTTCATCATGAATGGCAAGGGCGCCACTCAGATTACGATAGTCCACTTTATCATAATGTAATTGATCAACCTTTGCCTGGACCACAAAGCTTATATTTTTCGGCACTTCAAAAACAGTTGCTGCCGTTTTGTTTTTAACCGTATCCGCAGTGGCGGGTACAGAAGACATAAACTTATTCAGGTCAATCTTATCCGCATAAAGATCCAGGCTGCCGGAGATGGCTTCATTCATCATCATATATCCAATTACATTCTCCAGGTTGCCTTTAGCAGTAATATGACTCCCTGCAAATTCAGCATGAGCGGCGTTCAGCGAAATATTTTTGGGGTTGAAACTGAAAGCAGCATCATTCAGTTTAAAACCTTCCGGATAAGCCGCACTCGTATACAGCATATTTTTCAGGCTGGTTGTTCCTGAACAATTGATTCTGTCATATTCTTTTTTATCTATCGCCTGTTTGTTTCCGGAGAATGTGATGTCGCCGTTCAGGATTCCGGAAATACTTGTTCCATCCGGAAATGCCGTGAACTGTTTTGCATTTGCCAGGTTGAAACTACCGGCAAGCTTTCCATCAAAAACCGGATTAGATACAGGTGTTTTGACAGAAAGGGAAAAGTCAACCGGATCTGTCCCGATTTCAAAATGTGCGGCGGGAATCTGAATAAGGGTATGATCCGCCAATCCATCCGGGTTTTGGAAGGCAATCTGGATATGACTGTTGCGGATGGGTTGCGGGAAATCAGATGAACTGTAATTCAGATTGGAAATGGTAATTTGTCCGTTGGCTGTAAATGGACCTTCCTTTTGTTTGGTTATTGTGGAAAGATTTCCTTTGGCTGCAACATTAGCATCCAGCATTCCGGAGAGTTGGGTGCCGGCCTTTAATTTCACAAACCGGGTTATTCCTGCCAGATCCAGTTTGCCTTTTATTGTGCAATCCAGATATTGATCCGTCAGTGGTTTGATAAATATAATTTTGAAATCAATAGGATCATTCCCGAATTCAATATGGCCTTTGGAAATATTCAGCATGGTATGATCTGTAACGCCATCCGGATTTTCAACCTTCATATCGATTCCGATATTTTTTACCGGTTGGGGAAGGTCCGGATATTGAAAAAAGCCATTTTCCACTTTCAGACTCATACTGTATGCCGGAATTTTGGATGAATTATATTCCCCTTTCACAAATCCGCTAAAAGCCGCGCTTCCACTGGTTTTTATTTTATCGAAATCTGTTTTATATATTGAAGGTACCAGGGACAGGAAAGTTTTAAAGGCCGTGGATGGGCTGTGGAATTGTATATCCATGCCATAGGTTGAATCATTTACAAACTGAAAACTTCCTTCGGTTGCCAGCTGCAGATCATTCAAATGGATATCATCGGTTTTAAACCGGTAGGTTTGGGTTTTATTGTCTACTTCCAGATCTGCAGTTACAGATGCCTGTGCATCTGTGATATAAGGAATTTTTGTATAGATGAGGGAAACGGAACCGGCGGAAGTCCTGGTATGTAACGTAAAGAGATCTGAACTGAAATCTCCTTTTCCGGAATGATCCAGGTGTTCTATCTCGCAGCTCTTGTCACCCGGAATATCCGAATAAGAAATATATCCGTCGTTGATCTGATAAGACTGCAGGTGTAAATGGAAGGCAGTCCCTGATTTTGCCGGAGTGGTTGCCGTATCCGGCATACTGATATTCCAGTTTGCAAGACCCTCTTTATTCACGATGGCATGTATCCTGGGTTTGTCGACGGTAATGCTATAAACGGAAATTTCGTTCCCGCCAAATAAACTGAGGATATTGACAGCGACATCAATGCGGTCGGCAGAAATAAGGGTGTCTTTACTGAACGCGTCCGTTCCGACGATCCGGAGACTTTCGAGACCCACAGCAAGTCTGGGAAAATGCCTGAAGAGTGAAATATCCACATCTGAAAAATCAACCCGCGCGCGAACGTTTTTATTTACCTGTTCCCGGGCGATGGCCAGTATTTTTCCTTTAAATATAAATGGTAGTGTAAAAGCGGTGGCGAGGAGTATAGTCAGCACAATGACTGATATCTTCAGGGTCTTTTTGAGCATCTGAATAGGATTTGATTGGATTTGGCAGCAAAATACACAATAGAATTGGAAATTCACAGTCCTGGACCGCCCGAAAATTCAGACTTTTTCCAACGGGTTCTCCCAATTCTTTTTAAAAGCGGAAGGGTTTTCACCCACTATTTTATTAAAGAGTTTATTAAAATAAGATATGCTCTCAAATCCAACGGCATAACCCGTTTCCGTAACATTCCTGTCCTGCATTAGCAGGTTTTTGGCTCTCTCAATACGGTACTGATTTACGAAATCTGTGAAAGTCATGTTGGTTTGCCGTTTAAAATACCGGCAAAAAGCCGGAGTAGTCAAATGTACTTTGGCTGCCACCTGGTTGACATCCGGATGCTGGTCATAATGCTGATCGATATATTCATATACTGCCCCCATTCTGATTTTATCTTTTAAAATAAAATCTTTGCTGTTCAGATCTTTATTCAGGATTGTTTTTTCCCGGCTATTGGCCAGCAGCTGAAAAATATGCACGAGCTGAACAAGCTGTTCAAAGGGTTCCAATCCTCCCAGTTCTTTTAGTTTCCCTGCAACCTGATGTTTGGTTTCACCCGAAAAAGAAATTCCATAATCCGCCAGTTTAAAAAGCTCGTGGATAGCACGAAATTCAGGAGCAGTGGAAATAGCGGCTCCCAGGAAATCCGTTTTTAGCTGAATTACAATCTGGTGATAATCGCTACGGAGTCGGTAGTCAAAATTCAGATGCGGAAGATTGCCTCCAATAAATACCAGGTCACTCTGGGTATATCCGGATATATGGGTTCCTACATGACGGATTCCGGCATCGGCTTCCACATACACGAGTTCAATCTCGGGATGGTAATGCCATAAAAATGTATTTCTCAGCCGCGGGGAAAACAGTTTGAAGGACTTGCCGGGTTCAAAAACGACCTTTTCCAATTTTATCTGGTTCATGTCGCAAATTGTACATTTTATGACTATAAATCTATGGAATATGTCAATGCAGAGCAAATACTTGTTAAGGGATGAAAAGTACCGATGATTTTTCATCTATAATTTTGAGTCATTAAAACAAAACATAATGATGCAGGCAACGATGACTCCCGAGAACCCTACAATGGCTCATAAGGAAATTCCCGGCAATCCTTCTACCGCGAAATCCAGTCAGTTGAAGTTGAATGACCGAAGCAATGGAGAGCCGCTTCGTTTACTCACAGAGGAAGACTGGGCCTTTTGGGTTCATAACGGATATGTGGTGATCAAAAATGCAGTTCCCGCCGAACAGGTAAAAAAGCTGGCAGATTATCTCTGGGAATATGAAGATAAAAATCCCGATGATATCGACAGCTGGTACAAAAGACCAAATGTTCAGATGGAAATGAAAGAATTGAACAATACGGGAATGGTGGAAATATATAACCATCAACTGATGTGGGATAACCGTCAGTATCCAAAAGTGCATCAGGCATTCGCCGATATCTGGGGTACGGAAAAACTCTGGGTTACGATTGACCGGGCAAACTTAAATTTTCCACTGAGGCCTGGATTTGAATACAAGGGATTTATTCACTGGGACTATGATCCGGAAACAAAACCGCAAAACGTACAGGGTGTACTGGCGCTTGCCGATCAGACTGATGAATCCATGGGTGGTTTTCAATGTATCCCTGAACTATACAGAACTTATGACGAATGGAAACTGACGCAACCCGAAAGCAGGGATCACTACAAACCGGATACAACAGGATTTGAATTGGTAAAAGTAAAGTTGGAAGCCGGGGATTTGCTTATTTTCAATAGCCTGCAACCCCATGGCATACGGGCAAATACCAGCAAAAACAAAGTGCGGATTGCCCAATACCTGGCCATGATGCCCGCACAGGAAGAAAATGAAGCCCTGATACAATGGCGGGTCAACAGCTGGAAGAACAGGGATGCTATGCAGGGATATGCATTTCCCGGCGATCCGCTGGAAAGAGAAAAAAAGAATCCTGTTGCTGAACTGTCAACGCTTGGAAAAAAATTATTGGGCCTCAATAAATGGTAGCGGAAAAAAATACCCGTCAGGTTATTTTAATTAATTCGGTAATATTAGTAGCGCATATTGCGAATTAACACAGAATTTTTTAAATGTCCTGGTTGAGACTTATGGAGGAAAGTATTCAGGAAAATGAACCCATTGTGGAACCGGCAGGCGTGGACCTTATATCTCCGTCGGTTCACCGGAAAAAGCAAACTTTAGCCGGCCTCATCACCCTGTCGGGCAATTATTTTCTAAAACACTTCTCACTGAATGATTCCATTGCGCAGGATCCCCAAATGGACCGGGTTCCGCTAAATGACTTAATACAATCTGTGGAATTTCAGAATAATGTACTGCTAAGGGTTTCCAATAGAAACGAACTGCTGGCAGCCTATATAAATATGGACTCCTTAGGAAGCAGACTCAGGACGGTGTTATCAGGAAAAATTGAATAACCATTAGGCGCTGAAAAAGTATTATCTGGAAACCACGATCATGGCCAGACCGACAATATATAATCCCAGCATGATATTCAGCAGGCGTTTAGTTCCGGCCGGTGCATTATCAAATTCCTTCCATACATAAATTCCCCATAGAGCGGCGACTACCGTGGCACCCTGACCGAGTCCGTAAGACACAGCCGGTCCTGCTTTACCTGATGCGATAATGCTGAATGACATGCCCAAACACCATATTGTTCCGCCAAGAAGGCCAATGAGATGGTCTTTCCCTTTCGTTTTAAAATAATCTGAAAATGAAACCGGTGAACCCGAAAATGGATGTTTCATTTGAATGGTATTGAAAATAAAACTGCTGACAACAATACCAATAGCAAAAAACACCAGCGCGCTATAAGGTGTAAGTTTCCCGGACTCAGGGTTTTCAAAATGATGAACCATCGACCCTGCAACATATTTATAAAAAAGCCCCATTAAGCAGCCACTCAGGATAGCGAGGATTAGTCCTTTTTCAGAAACTTTCACTGCTGAACCGGATTTTAATTTCCGATAAGCCCTTGCATTCAGGAGTATGGCGAACGTGATGAATACTACTCCGGCAAAGATTAAAACCGGGTTTCCCTGCGGGTTTGAAATATAGTTAATGATCACACCCAATATCAGGGCAATACCAATCCCGACCGGGAAGGCAACCGACATTCCGGCGATACCAATCGCGGCCACCAGCAGAATATTGGCCAGGTTAAAAATGACTCCGCCGGAAAATGCTGAAAGCAGACTCGCGTTGTCGGCCTGTTGCAAATCGCTATAAAAATGCCTGCCTTCACTACCCGTGCTTCCCAAAGTAAAAGCCAGCACCAGGGTAGTTAAAAGAATACCGAATCCATAGTCCCAATAAAAAAGTTCAAATCTCCAGGTCTTAGACGTGAGTTTAGTGGTGTTTGCCCAGGACCCCCAGCAAATCATGGTAATGATACAAAGTAAAATGGCCAACCCGTAATTTTCAACGATAAACATGGCGGACGATTATATGATGGATAAATTATGATTTGAGTTCATGTCTGTAAGGAATTGAAGATTGGGCACCCATTCTCGTTACGGAAAGAGAACCCGCTTCAATGGCAAATTCCAATGCTTGTTTCCAGTCCATATTTTCCGTCAGTGCAACCGCTATCGCACCGTTAAAAACATCACCTGCAGCGGTGGTGTCGATAACCTCAACCTGTGGAGCATCTAATTTTATTTTCAGATCCTTGTTTTGAAAATAAGCACCCTTATTGCCCAGGGTAATAATAATATTCTGTACTCCTTTTTTTAAGAACACCGCAGCCGCTGCAGAAGCAGAGGCTTCATCAGTCACCTGAATCCCGGTTAAAAGAAATGCTTCTGATTCGTTGGGTGTGATCAGGAATAATCCATTCAATACGCGATCGTCCAGCCTTTGGGCCGGAGCCGGATTAATGATCAGACGCTGATGATTTGCTTTCAGTTTCTCAGCAACATAAGTCAGGGTCTCTATGGGGATTTCCAGTTGCATTAAAACAATTTCGGCCTCGCTAAGGTCTTTTATGCGGTCGATATCCTGAGGCAACAGGTTCGCATTGGCTCCGGGAGCCACAACAATTGAATTTTCTCCCCTGGCATCTACGATGATCAGTGCCGTACCGGACGCCGTGCTCTCATCCATGAAAATATCCGCGACATCAATATTATCTTTTTCGAAATTGGCCAGGGTTTGTCTTCCGAAAATATCATTCCCCAGTTTACAAATCAGTTTTACCTCTGCTCCCAGTCGCGATGCAGCGACTGCCTGATTTGCGCCTTTTCCTCCCGCGTTCATAAAGAATGTTCCTCCCAGTCTGGTTTCACCGGGCAGGGGCAATTTGTCGGTTTTAACGACCATATCGGTATTGGAACTGCCAATTACAAATATTTTATTCATGACCGGGTTTTAAGAGATGGCGGGTTCTTCGGTAAATAAGGTACTAAGTCCAGATGGTTCTGCCTGTATAAATTAGAGAAGCCTTCGATTTCGAAGGCTTCTCTGAGTCGGGACGACTGGATTCGAACCAGCGGCCTCTTGCACCCCATGCAAACGCGCTACCGGGCTGCGCTACGTCCCGAAATTTCTGATCTTCCAATGCTCAATTTTCCTGTGGCGGGAGGCAAATTTAAGATAAAAACAGCGAGCTGGAAAATGAATTCAAACTAAAACGTATCTTCGCATAATTCCTTATAGATGAAGCTGCTAATCAAACAGGCTTGCATTACTGACCCACTCTCTTCCCATCACGGAAAAATACAGGATATTTTAATTGAAAAAGGTACTATCCGGGAAATTGCACCCTCCATTTCTGAGAAAACCGATCAGGTGATTGAAGGAGAAGGATTGCAGGTAAGCCCGGGATGGGTAGATATCTTTTCTAATTTTGCCGACCCCGGATTTGAGTTTAAAGAAACCCTGGAAACAGGTTCTGCAGCCGCTGCCGCAGGAGGATTCACCGATGTATTTCTGATTCCCGACACCCAGCCGGTTACGGATAATAAGTCCCAGGTAGAATTTATCCAGCATCGGAATGGCGGACTTCCGGTAACTATTCACGCTATTGGCGCGATTACCCGCAATCTGGAAGGCCGGTATCTGGCAGAGATGTATGATATGAAAAACAGTGGTGCGGTTGCTTTTTCAGACGGACTCCATCCGGTTCAATCTTCCGGCATGCTGGTAAAAGCCTTGCAATATGTAAAAGCATTCCACGGTGTGATAATCCAAATTCCTGATGATACCAGTATTTCTCCCGGTGGACTGGTTCATGAAGGCATTATTTCCACCCAACTGGGTTTACCGGGAAAACCAATGATGGCAGAGGAACTGATTATCGCCCGGGATATCAAACTTGCCCGGTATACAGGTTCCCGCATCCATTTCACAGGTATTACTTCTCCCAAATCCATAGAATATATCCGGCGTGGAAAAGACTCCGGCATCGATATCAGCTGTTCGGTTACCCCCTACCACCTGTTCTTCAGTGATGATGCCCTGGTAGGATATGATACAAACCTGAAAGTGTATCCGCCCCTGCGCACAAAAACAATCACAAGTCAGCTGAAACAGGCTTTACTGGATGGAACCATCGACTGTATCGCCGCCCACCATCTGCCTCATGAATATGACAGCAAAATCCTGGAATTTGAAAATGCTAAATATGGAATGACGGGACTGGAAACAGCCTATGCGGCAATACAGACGCTATTTCCGGATCTGCCCGCAGAGAAAGTATATGCCTTGTTTGGTGGTAATGCCCGCAAAATTTTTAACCTGGAACCTGTGACCATTGAAAAAGAAAAGAAGGCAAGCCTTACGTTGTTTGATCAAAAAGCTTCCTGGACCTACGACCTGACTAAAACCGCTTCCAAGTCCAGAAATTCACCATTTCACGATCAGGTTTTTAGAGGGAAAGTGAGGGGAACTTTTACGAAAGGAAAACTACATTTGAATTCTTAAATAAAAACAGCCAACATGAAAAAGAAATCTGATTTTTTAAACAAGGGAATACTCCTTGCTCTGATATTAGTCGTTATCGATCTGATTGGAGGTTTTGCGCACCTCCGTTTTGAAACCTGGTTCAAATGGATCGGAACGATCGTGATGCTTGTTCTGATCATTGTTTTTTGTATTCAATACGGGAAACAAAGGACAGAAGGGGTTACATTCGGTTCCGTTTTTGGTTATGGTTTTAAAATCGCCCTGGTGATTTCCATCATCATTATGGTGTATTCCTTATTGTCGGTGTATGTAATCTTTCCGGAATATATTGATCAGATGTTGGTTCAGACACGTACCAGTCTGGAAGCAAAGGGTGGAATGTCAGAAGAACAGATTGATGGAGCCATCGCGATGACTAAAAAATTTACGACACCACCTATGATTGCCCTCTTTTCTTTTCTGGGAACGCTTTTTTTCGGCACCATTTCAGCATTGCTGGGCGCAGCTTTCACCAAGAAAAGTGAACCGAATATTTTCCAGGATAATCCTTAATGGAATTCATGAATCCGACATCGAAGTATAAGGTAGGGATCCGGTATGGCTGGATAGCCGGACTAACTTATATAGTCCTGCTCTTCTGCCGGTTCAGGTTTTTTGGTTCAGATACAACGTCTTATTTTTCCTTTACGCTGGCTTCCTACATTCTTATCCTTTTTATTTTCCTTTTCGCCGGAATTGCCAGAAAAAAAGAATTGGGAGGTTTTGCCCATGTAAGAGAAATATTTCAGTCCATATTTATTTCCATTCTGATCACTGAACTGATATATGTATTTTTTGTTCTCCTGTATATGAAATTCATTGATCCCGGTTTTATGAGTCAGTTCCGGGATTCTGCGCTAGCCTATTTTCAAAAAATGGGACTTGCAAAAAATGATTTGGATATAAGAATGCAGGGAATTGATTCACTCGCTGATCAGGTGAAACCTGCGGGGCTGGTAAAAGGATTCGGAACTGCTGTTGTCATTGACAGTATTTTCGGATTCATGTTTGCCTTCATCCTTCGGAAATCAAAACCAAAGTCTGAAGAAACCAAGTTATAAAAACATGGATTTATCTGTCATAGTACCGCTTTTAAATGAAGAAGAATCACTTCCTGAGCTGACTGCCTGGATTCACCGGGTTATGAAGTCTGGTGGGTTTTCCTATGAGGTCATCCTGGTGGATGATGGCAGTACGGATTCTTCCTGGGATGTTATAGAAAAGTTGCACAGGGAAAACGATGCCCTCAAAGGAATTCGCTTTCAGAGAAATTATGGGAAATCAGCTGCTCTGAATGAAGGATTTAAGACCTGCTCAGGTGACGTGGTGATAACCATGGATGCCGACCTGCAGGACAGTCCTGATGAAATTCCGGCCCTTTATCAAATGATTACGGAAGGCGGATATGATCTGGTCAGTGGCTGGAAAAAAGTGAGACATGATCCGATTTCAAAAACCCTTCCGTCGCGGTTCTTCAACTGGGTTACTTCCAAAGTGTCTAAAATTAAACTACATGACTTCAATTGCGGGTTGAAAGCGTACCGGAAGAATGTAGTTAAGAGTATTGAGGTATACGGTGAGATGCACCGGTATATACCTTTAATAGCTAAATGGTCTGGTTTCAAAAAAATAGGTGAAAAGGTAGTGGAACACCATGCCCGTAAATACGGTGTTTCCAAATTTGGAGTGGGCCGCCTGATTACCGGGGGGCTGGATCTTGCTTCCATATTATTTGTTGGAAAATATGGTAAACGTCCGATGCATTTGTTTGGTTCCTGGGGCATGGTGAGTTTCCTGGTAGGATTCGGGGTTTCTTTTTACCTTTTTATCTCTAAATTCTTTTTTGATAAAACCGGATTTACCCAAAGGCCCCTTTTTTTTGTAGCCCTTCTGGCTATGGTGATCGGTACCCAGCTTTTTGTAACCGGATTCCTGGCGGAAATGATGGCCCGCAATTCTCCGCATCGTAATGCTTACCTGGTAGAAAAGCGAATGGGGCTATGAAAGTGGTTATTATCGGACCGGCCTGGCCCCTGCGCGGCGGGCTCGCCAGTTTTGATCAGCGATTATGCCGCGCATTTGCTGAAGATGGTCATGCCTGTTCCATTTATTCTTTTTCATTGCAATATCCGGGATTTCTTTTTCCCGGCACATCCCAGTATACTAACGACCCGCCACCGGAAGGAATTGAAATACATTCAGTAATCAACTCGGTGATTCCGTTCAATTGGCTGAGGATTGGAAATCGGCTCCGTTCAGAAGCACCAGACCTGATTGTAGTGCGTTACTGGTTACCTTTCATGGGACCTGCCCTGGGAACGATTTTGAGAAGAGTAAGAAAAAACCGGAAAACAAAAATCATTGCTATTACTGACAATGTGTTGCCACACGAGAAAAGACCCGGTGACCGGCCATTTACAAAATATTTTTTGAAGAGTTGCGACGCATTCATTACTATGAGTGAAGGAGTGATGAAGGATCTCCGGGAATTTGAAAAAACCAAACCTGCCAGCCGGGTAATTCATCCGCTCTACGATAATTTCGGTGTTATTATTTCCAAATCGGAAGCCCGGCAATACCTGAATGAAAAATTTAACCTGGCTGTCGGCGACAATGAAAGGATCATTTTATTTTTCGGATTTATCCGAAAATATAAAGGGCTGGATATTCTGCTTCGTGCAATGGCCGACCCGGCCCTGAACGGATCCGGTATTCGTTTACTAATTGCAGGAGAATTTTACGGCGACCGGACTGAATATCTTCAATTGATCAGTGATTTGAAAATAGCAGACCGGCTTATACTTAAAACAGATTTTATTCCGGATACTGAAGTAAAATATTATTTATGTGCTGCGGACGCGGTTATCCAGCCTTATCGTCATGCCACTCAGAGCGGGGTTACGCCGCTCGCCTATCATTTTGAAAAGCCAATGGTAGTTTCCAATGTCGGAAGCTTTGCAGAACAGGTCTTGCATGAAAAGACCGGACTGGTTGCGGAGGCTGAACCAGGGGCCTTCGCCAGTGCCATCCTGCGTTTCTACGAATTAGGAGAACCGTATTTTATTCCTCATCTTCGCGAAGAAAAGAAAAAATATTCCTGGAAGAACCTGGTAAATACCATTCTTGGCATGTCCCATGATATACAGAAGTAAAGCACCCCTGAGGATCGGATTGGCCGGTGGCGGCACAGATGTAAGTCCTTACAGCGACCTGTATGGCGGTGCGATTCTAAATGCTACCGTATCACTATATGCGTATGCGAATATCGAATTGAATGATACGGATGAAGTGCATTTTGAATCCATCGACTACAAATCGAAACAGATCATCAGCAAAGGTTCTCCGGTTGAATTCAACGGCGTGCTGGATCTGCATAAAGGGGTTTATGACAGGATTAGAAAACAATATCCGGGAATGCCCCCGGGTTTTAAACTTTCTACTTTTGTAGATGCACCGGCAGGCTCCGGATTGGGAACCTCCTCTACCCTCGTTGTAGCTATTGTTGGGGTTTTTGCAGAGATGCTTAAACTTCCACTGGGCGAATATGATATCGCGCACCTGGCGTATGAAATAGAAAGAGAAGATTTAAAGATGGCGGGCGGTAAACAGGATCAGTATGCGGCAACATTCGGTGGTGTCAATTATATGGAATTTTTTGCTGAGGGAAAAGTAATCGTGAATCCCCTTCGGGTGAAACAGCAATACCTTTTTGAACTGGAGAACAACCTGCTTCTTTATTATACGGCAACCAGCCGGGAATCTGCCCGGATTATAACCCGGCAGAGCCAGAATGTGATGGATAAGAAATCGGATTCCATCGAAGCCATGCACCAGTTGAAACAACAATCCCTGAGGATGAAGGAAGCCTTGTTAAAAGGAAGACTTCATGAAATCGGTGAAATCCTGGATTTCGGATTTCAGCAAAAACGCAGGATGGCAGATGGGATTTCCAATAATCGGATGGAGGAAATTTATATGGCTGCGAAATCGGCCGGAGCAACCGGGGGTAAAATTTCCGGAGCAGGTGGAGGCGGATTTATGATTTTCTATTGTCCCGGGAATACAAAATTCGAAGTGATGGCTAAACTGAATGATTTTGGCGGTCACTGTAAAACCTATCAGTTTGTGGATCATGGGTTAACAACATGGACCATTTAAAATGAATATATGATTGATCATATCAAGAAAATAATCAGTGCCTCCATCAGCGTGAAACAAAAAATTTTGCTGGATGAAGCCATAATAAAAACTACCCAAGAAGTAGTCGGTGTTATTGTGAAATCCTTTCTGGAAGGTAACCGGGTTTATTTTGCCGGAAACGGGGGAAGTGCGGCGGATGCCCAACATCTGGCGGCTGAATTTTCTGGAAGGTTTTATACCGATCGTCTGGCACTTCCTTCAGAAGCACTTCACTGCAATACTTCTTATCTTACTGCAGTGGCAAACGATTATAGTTATGATGAGGTGTATGCGCGCCTGATTCGGGGCATTGCACGGCCAGGTGATGTACTGGTTGGATTGTCTACTTCAGGAAATTCAGCAAACATTGTAAAAGCCTTTGAAACGGCGCGGGAAAAACAAGTAATTACGATTGGCTTTACAGGGGAAAGCGGTGGTAAAATGAAATCCCTTTCTGATTATATTTTCAAAATACCCTCGTCAGATACGCCCCGGATTCAGGAGTCTCATATTCTGCTGGGACATATCGTTTGTGAACTGGTTGAAAAAGAATTTTTTAAATCTTAAGTTCATGATTACCGAGGCAATTGTTTTGGCTGGCGGTCTCGGAACCCGGTTAAAATCTGTGGTAACCGACCTTCCAAAAAGCCTCGCACCCGTTAATGGACGACCCTTCCTGGCCTACCTGCTGGACTTTGCCCAAAAACAGGGCATAGAAAAATTTATTTTCGCTCTTGGTTATAAAACCGAAATGATAGAAACCTTTATCCAGGAATATCTGCCCCGGAAAAATTACCGGATTTCTATTGAAACTGAACCTCTAGGCACAGGCGGGGCAATATATAAAGCCTGCGAAGCGGTTTCTGCAAAAGATGTAATCGTATTGAATGCAGATACTTTTTTTGGGATATCCTTTTCAAACCTGTCCATCATTCATGAACTGCAGCAGGCGGAATGCACCCTGGCCTTAAAACCCATGAGGGCATTTGACCGCTATGGGGTTGTTGAAATGGAAAAACAAGTTGTCACCGGTTTCAGTGAAAAAAAATACCAGGATTACGGATTGATTAACGGGGGGATATATGCCCTTGATGCAAATGCATTTCTGGAGAAAAAATTTCCACCGGTTTTCTCATTCGAGAAAGACTATCTTGAAAAATCGTACAGGGGCGGACGGATTCTGGGGATGACTTCAGACGCTTATTTTATTGATATTGGCATCCCGGAAGACTATCAGCGGGCCCAGACAGAATTGGTTGGGTCAATAAAAGATGACAGATGACAGATAAATGTATCTAACGTTAAATATGAATTTTGATCTCTCTGCTATCGATAATAACTGGACACTTTTTCTCGACCGGGATGGAGTGATGAACCATGAAATCCAGGGAACCTATGTCCGGAACTGGCAGGAATTTATATTTTACCCTCAGACTCCTGAAAATATCAAATATTTTAACACCAGATTTCGGCGATTATTTCTGGCAACCAACCAGCGGGGAATTACCAAAGGCATCATGACTCTGAAAGACCTGGAGCATATTCATTCCCAGATGCTGAAATCCATTGATGAGCAGGGCGGAAAAATTGACCGGATTTATTTTTGTGTGGATGCAGATTCTTCCAGCCCCTGTCGTAAACCTAATCCGGGAATGGCTTTGCAGGCGGCTAAAGATTTCCCGGATATTGATCTGAATAAATCGATTATGGTCGGGAATAATATTAGTGATATGTTATTTGGAAAAAATGCGGGTATGAAAACCGTTTTTCTGAAAACGACCAATCCGGAGATGATATTGCCTCATCCGATGGTGGATCTTGATTTTAACAATCTCAATGAATTTGCTGCTGCATTGAAAAAATCATAAAATTTTTAAAGAATTGCTTCGTTTTTCTGTAGTTCCTGATCTTCCGTGTAAATTGTGGGGATAATAAATTTCATTCATGACCCTGAAGAAGTGTTTTTTTCTCCTGTTTGTTACCTTAAGTCTGTTTTCGGTAAATCTTTCCGGTCAGTCATATCAGGGTAAGCATATCTCTGCTGAGGAAGAAAAACAGCTGCAAAAACACCAGGATTCATTGTCGCGGTATGCATATGAAATTATCAATGCCCAGGAACCAAGCCAGCGGTTCAGGGCAGATAGTTTTTTTATCCGGATGCTGGTGCGTTCGTTAAAACTTCCCAATTCTTTTTATTTTCCTTTTGATTCCCTGCAGACTATCTCCAAATTATATGCCCCGGACAGCAGTTTCAGGATTTTCACCTGGCAGATAAAAAAGGATGCCTATGTCTTCTTTCAACGGGGCGCTATTCAAATGCGCACAGACGACGGTTCGTTAAAATTGTTCCCCCTTCACGATGTGTCCATGTTTTCCAAAAAACCATACGATTCTGTGAGGACAGCCAATAACTGGATCGGTGCGATTTACTATCGCATTATTCAAAAAAGCTTCAATGGTAAAAATATGTATACCCTGCTGGGCTATGATGATTTTACCATCAACAGTAATAAAAAGTGGATGGATGTACTTACGTTTAATGATCAGGGCCAACCGGTTTTCGGGGGGAATTATTTTTCATTTAAAAACGATTCAGCCAAAGACAGCAAAAAGCAAATACAGCGTTTTTACCTGGAATACAAAAAAGAAGCAACGACAACATTCAATTATGATTCTACGCTCCAGATGATTGTTTTTGATCATCTGATTTCCGAGACCGATGAGCCGAATCGTAAAGAGACCTATATTCCGGATGGAGATTATGAGGGATTTGTCTGGGAGAATGGCCAATGGCTTCACGTTCCCAAGATATTCAATACTGTATTACAGGAAGGCCAGTTTCCGCAGGAACAAAAAATATTAAATGATGCCGGAGGCATTAACGAGGAGCTCCTGAAAGAACAATCCGAGAAAAATAAGAAAAAGACCCAATAACAAGTAAGGGAGTATTCCTATTCATCAAGTTTCAACACAGCAAGAAAAGCTTCCTGCGGAATTTCCACATTACCTACCTGGCGCATGCGTTTCTTCCCTTCTTTTTGTTTTTCCAGCAGTTTTCTCTTCCGGCGAAATATCACCGCCATAACATTTCGCCGTAACATCTTTTCGAAGTGCACTGATGGTTTCCCGGGCTACTACTTTGGATCCGATGGCTGCCTGAATGGCTATCTGGAACTGTTGTCTTGGCAAAAGTTCCTTGAGTTTCTCGCAGAGTTTGCGCCCGAAATCAGCTGCCCGGCTGCGGTGGATAAGGGCACTCAGGGCATCAACTTTTTCCCCGTTCAGCAGGATATCCATTTTGGAAATTTCAGCGTCCCGGTATTCTATGGGATGATAATCAAAAGAAGCGTACCCGCGGGTCTGGCTTTTAAGTTTATCATAGAAATCAAATACGATTTCCGTCAGGGGCATCTCGAAGTGCAGCTCAACGCGCGTAGGCGTTAAATAGTTCTGATTTAATAATATACCCCTTTTACCTAAACATAAAGTAATGATATTTCCAATATATTCCGGCTTGGTGATGATCTGGGCATGGATATAAGGTTCTTCGATGCGTTCCGTGCGCGTAGGGTCAGGCATTTCGGAGGGATTATTTACCATAATGGTTTCCTCATTCGTGGTATGCGCTATAAAACTTACGTTCGGAACGGTTGTAATAACGGTCTGGTTGAATTCCCTTTCCAGTCTTTCCTGTATTATCTCCATATGCAGCATGCCCAGGAAGCCGCATCGGAATCCGAAGCCAAGGGCCTGGGAGGTCTCCAGTTCATAAGTGAGGGAAGCATCATTTAACTGAAGTTTATCCATACACTCCCGCAATTCTTCAAAGTCTTCGGTTAAAACCGGAAATATGCCCGCAAAAACCATAGGTTTAACTTCCTGGAATCCCTGGATCATCGTGGGTTCTGGGTTGGAGGCCAGTGTGATGGTATCTCCCACTTTCACCTCCTTGGCATTTTTAATTCCGGTGATGATATATCCTACGTCTCCAGCACTTACTTCAGGTTTGGGAACTAAACCCAGTTTCAGTATCCCAACTTCGTCCGCCTGGTATTCCTGGCCGGTTGATACAAAACGGATTTTATCATTTTTTTTCAGAACACCGTTCAGGATACGGTAGTACACGATGATGCCCCGGAAGGAATTAAATACGCTGTCAAACACAAGGGCCTGCAATGGGATATCCGGATTACCTGTTGGGGCGGGTATCCGTTCAACAATGGCTTCCAGTATTGCCTCCACACCAAGGCCCGTACGGGCGCTGGCCAGCAGGATCGATTCTTTTTTGCAGCCAATCAGATCGATGATCTGATCCGTCACCTCTTCCACCATGGCCCCGTCCATATCGATCTTATTGATCACCGGAATGATTTCAAGGTCATTTTCGATGGCCAGG
Source organism: uncultured Bacteroidota bacterium (assembly GCA_963766585.1). Lineage (GTDB taxonomy): Bacteria > Bacteroidota > Bacteroidia > Chitinophagales > Chitinophagaceae > Puia. The sequence goes on along the minus strand of CAVYAV010000003.1, from coordinate 309,005 downwards.
TACAGATTTGATATGGTTTGTGCCTGGATGCCCTGGGAGGCATCCACAAGCAGAAGAGCCCCTTCGCAGGCTGCCAGGGCCCTGCTCACCTCATAACTGAAATCCACATGACCGGGTGTGTCAATCAGATTTAGAATATAGTCCTGGTTGTTTTGGGTATAGTTGATCTGGATTGCGTGACTTTTAATGGTGATTCCTTTTTCACGTTCCAGGTCCATATCATCGAGCACCTGGTCCATCATCTCCCGGTCGCTGATGGTATGGGTCACCTGTAAAAGCCTGTCTGCCAGTGTTGATTTTCCGTGATCAATATGGGCTATGATGCAAAAATTCCGGATATTCTTCATGGGTGTTCCCTTCAATTTTAAAGAGCCGCGAAGGTACACAAAAAACCCCAAGGCAGCGGGCCGGGATTTCCTGACCGGGTCGGTATGAAGCACTGAGTTTTAAGCCTCTTCCCCCTCGATCTGCCGGAGGTATTTTACTTTCAGCCGGTCATAAAACGAATGTTTGTCGATCAGGATGGCCACCATACCTGCAAACATGCCCGCAAGCATTAAATAAAAAATCAGGTTGTGGCGGTCTGTCATTTCCAGTACAATGATGGAGGAAGTAAAAGGTGTTCTGGTAACGCCTGTCAGAAAACCCACCATGCCCGATAGAATCAGGAGGTTGGTGTTTGAATCATTCAGGTGCATCCAGCCGGAAATAACGGAACCGATACAGGCACCTGAGCTAAGTGCCGGGGCAAAGATGCCACCTGCCGCGCCGGTGCTGAAAGAAAAAACAGATCCGGTAATCCGGATAATGGGTGCATACCAGGGAAGATATTTATCAGAGGTGAATAAAACATTTGTCATGATAATTTTTCCGGAACCGATAAGTGTTGTTCCGGAAAAGAACCCCAAGGTAGCCACTGCCAATCCGCAAATCAGAACAAAAACAATCTGTTTTGTTTTGGTTTTTAACCGGGTCCTCAGATTGATAAATGCAAGCAGGAGACGGCCGGTGATACTTCCTCCCAATCCGGAAAGCATGGCTACTAAAATGACACCCAGAAAAATATAAACCGATAATCCTTTAATTACCGGGTATCCCAGGTACAGATATGGACCAAATAAAGCCTGCGCGGTTAAACCTGCTATAATAACTGCGGTGAAAAGGGCAGTTCTGAAATAGCTGATATGTGTTTTGGTGAGTTCTTCAATTGCAAAAACAATTCCGCCAAGGGGAGTATTAAATGCAGCGGCCAGTCCGGCTGCGGCACCTGTCATTATCATATTTCTTTTTGAAACTTTCGGCCACCAGTCAGGTAATATTTGATTTACTTTTCTGAAAACGGAACCTGCAATCTGAATGGTGGGTCCTTCACGGCCTATCACCCCTCCGCCAAGTATCATAAAAAAACTGGATAATATTTTTATAACGATCACACGGATACTCAACAACTTTTTCACTTTGTGATTATCCTGAGGGGTGGCCAGTTCGATGGCCGCCATAACCTGCGGTATACCACTCCCACCGGCAAATTTTTCAAACCGGACCACCAGCCACCAGGCTACCAGAAAACAGACCGGGGTAAACAGGAACAGAAGCCAGTGATGTTCCTTAAAAATGGAATCTGTCGAACTTTCAGCCAACAGAAATAATTTGGAATAGAATACAGCGATCAGCCCGGTGAGCAAAGAAGCAATCCAGAATGGAACTGCCCGAAGAAAATTCAGCTTTAATTGTTCATTCCCCCTGCTGTCGAATAACCGTTTTAGTCTTTGCCTGATTTTTGACGCTGGTTTGATCTGGACACTGGTTTCCATTGGTTAAATTTAGATCATTAAAGATTTCCGTAACTGTCTTTTGAAAGATTAAATGTCAGGTAAAAAAACTGCGGTAAATTTAATTGATGGAATATAAACTTCTGGGGAACTCTGATTTGAAAATCAGCCGGATTGGATTTGGCTGTATGTCCCTGGACCCCGGCAGTCCGCAATCCGAATTAATATTAAACGAGGCATTTGAAGCCGGGATAAATTATTTTGACACGGCAGATTTGTACCATCAGGGTTTGAATGAATCCATGCTGGGCAGGGTGTTTCAGGGGAAAAGGGAACGCGTGATCCTGGCTACCAAGGTCGGGAACCAATGGCGGCCCGATGGTTCCGGCTGGGACTGGAATCCCTCTCCCTCATATATCCTCTCCTGCCTGGAACAAAGCCTGCTTCGGTTAAAGACAGATTATATAGATCTTTACCAGCTTCATGGCGGAACATTGGATGATCCTGTTGATGATATCATTGAGGTATTTGAAAAACTCAGGAAGGCCGGCAAAATTCGTCACTTTGGTATTTCTTCCATACGTCCGAATGTAATCCGGGAATATGCGAAACGCCCATCTATTGTCAGTGTAATGATGCAATATAGCCTGCTGGACAGAAGACCTGAAGAATCCATGTTAACTTTTTTGAATCATCATCAGGTTGGTGTCCTCGCCCGCGGCACGCTTGCAAAAGGATTACTGGTATCAAAAACAGCGGAGCCGTATTTAAATTATACCGCCGGACAGGTAGCGGATCTTTCCGATGCAGTTAAAAATATTTCGGCTTCTGACAAGACGCCCGAAAGTATTTCGGTACAATATGTTTTAAACCATCCGGCGGTTACATCGGCTGTGGTGGGGATCCGGACAACAGAGCAATTGCTCGGGGCGATCGGCGTTATGTCTTCCGAACCCATATCGGAAATGGATTTGAAAAAGATTACCGACAGACTCCCACCCAATTTTTATGATCTTCACCGGTAATCCGGCTATTTCCCCAAACATGCGATTAATCATATACGAAACCACACACCATGAAATTCTTCCGGCCGTATTGGATCTGGCGCTCTCCTGTTCCCGGAATACCGTGGTTTTTCTGGATGAAATGGCTTATAGGAATCTCTATACAGAATCCCCTCCCGAAAACAGATGGCCGGGTGTTCTGTTTATTCAAAGAACAGATGGGGTAAGTCACCGGGACTTCATCAGGCGATTGTTTGCGTTTATCCGTCAGGACAACAATGCACCGGAAAATACACACCTTCATCTGAGTAGCCTGTCGAATAATTATTTATTCTTTGCCTGGAAACTGATCCGGCTTTCCCGGATTCAGGTTAGCGTGACGGTACATGAAATAAATTTATACAGGCAGCTATTTTTCCGCAACTTTCGGGATTTAACTGAATCCATCGCCAAATATTATCTCCATCGGAGGATAAGAAAATTTCGTGCGCTGATCCCCGGGATGAAGGCTGAACTGGAAAAACATTTCCCCCGGGCGGAGGCCCAATTCATTCCATCCCGGTTTTATACAAGGGTAACTATAAATCTGAAAAGTAGCCCCGTTAAAATCGTGGTGCCGGGTACTGTGGAATCCAGGCGCCGGGACTATGATTTCCTGATCCGTTTTGCGGAAAACTATTTGAAAAAACCTGGAAATGAACTCCATGTGGAACTGGTCCTGCTCGGTTATTCCGGTACAGAATACGGGAAAAATATTTTGAGCCGGTTAATTGGAATTTCATCTGATTGTTTAAAAATTACTTATTATGATCATCCGGTTCCGTCAGCGGAATACTCAAGACAGATGTACGAATCAAAAATGATCTGGAGCCCGGTAACTGTGAAAACTACCGGAAGCCGGGGTCAGCCGGAAATATATGGCATCACGAAATCGCCCGGACTGACTGCTGACCTGATTCAGTTTCCAAAACAAACGCTTGTTCCGGCTGAATTCCAAATTCCTTTCTATTTAGAGCACTGCATGGTCAGGTATGAAAACGAAACCGATCTCCTGGATCGTATAATACGAATAGCCGGGGAAAACGATGCGATATGGTTTCAAAATGCAGAACAAGATCTTCTGGATCTTACACCGAACCTTTTTATCCATGCTTTCGAAAAACTAATGATCTGAAATACCACGATCAGTCAGGGGATCCTGGGACCAAAGAAGGGATTTATAAAATGATGGTGGGCCTTCCAGTAATAAAATTGAATCGTTATATAGTATAGTACACTCCCGGTGAGCATTGACCAGGCAGCCCCGTTCATCCCGAAACGGGGTACAAATGTTAAGGCAGAAGCTGCCGTTGCCAGTACGGACACCACCCTGCAGACAATCACTTTTCTTTCATTTCCGGTAACTATAAAAAATACATCAGACAGACCGGCAGATGCATTGACCAGCGTCGCAAGGAGAAAAATGGGGAGAACCGATGTGGCTTCACCAAATTTTTTCCCAAACATTGAAAATATCCAAGGGGCAAAAAAGATAAAAATTATTCCGGTAAACAGACAAAGCCAAAAGGCATTTCGAGCTGTTTTAAAGGGGAGCAGAGAAGCCTGTTCCAGGTTCTCCTGATGCATTTTTTCTGCCAGCAGCGCGGGAAAAGACAGGTTGAGCATTGCTACCGGATAGCTGAAGATATCTCCAAAACGGGATGCAATGGTATAGTGCCCTACATCAGATGAACTTACAAAAAGGCCCAGGACCAATATATCCAGCCGGATAGACAAAAAATATAACAGATTCAAAACTGTGTACCGAAAATTTCGCGCGGGTTTAAATTCCGGATTTTCGGTCTTTGCATTACTCTTTAATTTAAACAGGGAGGATCGTACAAAAACAAAGAGCAGGAATATCACGACGATTAATCCGGTGATATTTGCCGCCAGCGCTTTTGCCGGGGTAACAGGTGACAGAAAGCAATAGAAGCCCATCGCAATAATGGCGAAGGCAGCCGGCCTGACCAGCTTGTCGGCTATTTCCCCCTGAATTATATATTTCATGGCTCTTAGAAAATAAAGCAGGTTGTACATGAAAACATAGCAGGGAATCAGTAGCAGGGCGTACAAAAAAAAATGAAATTGCCGGGAGAAAACAGGAATTCCGGAAAACCGGATCAGTATATAAAATAAAAAAACCGACAGGGACGCTGATACGAGATTAATCTTCAGAGAACTGAAAAGTTCATGTTTTAAGGCGGTCTTATTTTCTCTCAGATTTAATGCCGGCACCTGTGCCAGGTGCATATCATCCATACCGAACAGACCGGCTATTGAGAAAAGCACAGCCCATCCGGATACAAGGGAAAATACACCGTAGTTCTGATCGCCATAAAACCTCGCCAGTAAAATATTACAGCCAAAAGTGAGTGCCAGCCCTGCAAACTGCAGGACCAGTGCAAGGGAATTCCGGGAAAAAAAACTCCTTTTAAAATATTGGATAGTTTCCAACCCCGAAAACTGTATTATTTTATTTACCCATTCGAACATTCTGGAAATTATGGAACTATCTATTTCAGGGCCTTTATTATGGCAGTAAACTCAGTGGCTACCAGGGAAGCTCCGCCAACAAGCCCTCCGTCTACATCCTTACTTCCAAAAATTTCTTTGGCATTGGAAGCTTTTACACTTCCGCCATACAAAATGGATATTTGCTCAGCGATAGATTCTCCATATTGGTTTTTCAAAACCTGGCGGATATGGGCGTGCATTTCCTGCGCCTGTTCTGTGCTGGCCGTTTTACCCGTACCAATAGCCCAGATCGGTTCGTAGGCAATAACAATTCTCAGTATTTCTTCTTTAGATAAATGAAAAATTGATTCGCGCAGCTGCTGTTCCACAAAGCCATTCTGCTGATTGTTTTCCCGCGTCTGAAGGGCTTCACCGCAACAAAAAATGGGCGTTATATTGTTCGTGAGGCAAATATTGACTTTTCCGGCCAGCAATTCATTTGATTCATTGAAATACTCCCTGCGTTCACTGTGACCGACGAGGCAATAATTTATTTCAATGGACCGGAGCATTTCCGCAGATACTTCCCCGGTATAAGCACCGGATTTTTTGTCTGAACAGTTCTGTGCAGAAATAAAAAAATTATACTTATGATGGACAGTGTCGATGGCCATTTCCAGGTATGGAAACGGTACGGCAAATACCGCTGACTGATTTTCTTTTAAAGAAATATCTGCAGTAACCAGGTCCTGCAATAAAGTAGTACCCTGCTGATAGGTCAGGTTCATTTTCCAGTTCGCTGCTGCAATTTGCTTTCTCATAAAAATTTGGTTTGGTTGTCAAAAATTGATTTCAGTTGTTTTATTTCTTCAGAACCCAGGTCCTGGTCTTTAAATTTTTTCCAATGACGGATATGTTGAACCGCTTTATCAAATTCGTACAAATCATGTTGAAAGCCCCAACTGAAGGAAGGAAGATAAGTCGGAGTAACCCCATTTCCAAAAACATGACAACAGATTCCTACAACGGTTCCGGTATTGAAGGAGGTATTAATGGCCGATCTGGAATAATCACCCATGATCAGTCCCGCCTTCACCCCTGCTTCAGTAAAACTTTTTTTTAAAGGATTCCACCTCTTCACGACTCCCCCGCTGTTTTTCAGGTTTGAATTAGAGGAACCCGCTCCGATATTACACCATTCCCCGATAATTGAATCACCCAGATAGCCTTCATGTGCCTTATTGGAATAACCGAAAATAACCGTGTTTTTGATTTCGCCTCCTAAAATACAATGTGGCCCGGCAGAAGTTGCACCGTAAATTTTCGTTCCCATTTTCACTACTGTTTTTTCCCCGGCAGCAAAAGGTCCCCGGATCATTGAACCTTCCATGATCAGCGCTCCCTTGCCTATGTAAATGGGTCCGTCAGCGGCATTCAGGTAACAGTGTTCCACAATGGCACCAGGTTCTATAAAAATATCCGTGCCTGAAAATTTATTGGTGGAAGAAATGGGTTCTGATCTCCGGCCGGCAGTGATCAAATGAAAATCATTCCGGATTTCAAATGCATTGTACTGAAGGATATCTGTCAGTTTTAATAGTCTTGCAACGGGTAATTCAGCAATATCGGGATTTGGCCGGGAAAGTATTTCAATGACTTCCTGGTTTGGAATAATATTGGCCGGAATCGGGAAAGAAATGGTAATGCCCGGATTTTTTTTAAGAAGTAAATTCCATTTCTCCCGAATGGTTAATATGCCACACCGGATATCTGCTACAGAACGAATCAGTGAAAAGGGGAAAAAATCATCTTCAAATGGACCACCGTCCAGTATGAGGGCATTCATGGTTTAAAACTAACCTTTATATCCATTTCAAAAAAAAATCCCTCCTGGTGAACAGGAAGGATTTTTCTTAAAAACATATTTTCAACTACGCTTTTTTCTCGTAGCGCTTTTTAAACTTATCGATACGGCCAGCGGTATCCACCAGCATATTTTTTCCAGTGAAAAATGGATGGGAAGTGTTGGAAATTTCCAGCTTGATCAGGGGGTATTCATTACCGTCTTCCCATTTGATGGTTTCGCGGGAATTAGCAGCAGAGCGTGTCAGAAAACTTGTGCCATTGCTCATATCCCGGAATACAACCAGGCGATAATTTTCGGGATGCAGATTCTGTTTCATATTAATTTTATTTAGCCGTGCACATTTGTTTTACCAGTCCCGGCACGAAAGGGAGCGCAAAATTAACGGATTACAGGCTAAGATCCAAACAAATTCAGATGACAGTTGACAGATGACAGATGACCGGTGCGTTAAGCTTTGCACTTTAGCATTAAGCTTTAAGAACGCATATTATCGAACTGAAGAGGTACACCTACATTAGAAGTCCGGCATAACTGCATAACTGCCTGCAAATCATCTAGTTTTTTACCTGTGACCCGTATCAGATCGTCCATAATGGCAGCCTGTACCTTCATCCCTGAATCCTTTATGATTTTGACAATTTTTTTGGCATCCTCCTGCTTTAACCCGTTCCGGACGGGTACTTCCTGCCGGGTTACCTTACCACTCGGATAAGGTTCTTTCGACATATCATATGCCAACGGATCGATGCCCTGTTTGATGGACCGGCTGATCAGCACATCAGTGATTTGTTTAATCTTCATATCGCTGGCAGCTTCCAGGTCAATTTTCATTTCTTTTTTATTCAGTTCAATTGAAACCGGGGAATCCTTGAAATCAAAACGATTCTGTATTTCTTTCTTAGTCACATTCACGGCATTGTCCAGCGTTTGTGCATCTATTTTGCTTACGATATCGAATGAAGGCATTTTTTTACATTGTGACTATAAAAATAGCATAAAAGTGTGAGAGTGTGAGAGTGTGAGAGTGTGAGAGTGGGAGCATATGAATGCACTCTCACACTCTCACACTCTCACACTTTAGTTGTTCCCTCCCTTTTTAAGCCGGCTCGACTCATCATCAGCACCACCGTTGTGGCGATTATTTTGCGCCCCTTTAATGGCCGTTCCAAACCGGTAGGTAAATGTCAGGCTCACCTGTCGGCTATCCCTTGTATTATGGAATGTAGCCTGTGTTTCCTGGAAGTCAATGGTACCCTTTGCCTGTCTGGAGTTAAAAATATCGCGCATGGCCAGTTTCAGTGTCCCTTTATCCTTCAGAATTTGTTTGGCAATGGCCGTGGTTGCCTGCCACATTGGAGAAATTACCACCTGCCCTTCTATTCCGCTTGTTCTGTACCATCCTGATAACTCGGCGCTCCAGCCATGATTTAATTTAAACATGTTGGTCATATTTCCCATCCCTGTTATGGCATGTTCGTCGAGTTGTTCCCCGTAGAGTTCTCCAAAATAATGATTGTAATTCGCATTCACGTAAATAGAGGTGGTAAACCATTTCGTAAGTGCTTTATTAAAGCTCACGGCAATTCCGGCATTTTCTCTTCTTCCGATATTGCCGCGCCGCACGATCGTGGCATGGCCCTCCTGCTGGAAGGTTTCAGCAAAAAAATTCTCCGTATTACTATAGTTCAGGGTTGTGGTAAGCATATTTTTATACGTATGGGAGAGTTCAATATTGGTGGTTAACTGAGGCTGCAGATATGGATTCCCGGCCTGATAAGTATATTCATCCAGGAAGAAAAGAAAAGGATTCAGATCACCGTAATCCGGCCGGTCGATCCGTCTCCCGAAGTTCAGGTTAAAGCTGTTCCTGTCATTCAATTCATAGGTGATATACGCCGTTGGGAAGGCATTCACGTAAGATTTCTTAAATGTGGAGTCATTGTTATTGACCGTATATATATTTCCATACTGATGGCCGTCATAGTTGGTATTCTCAATGCGCAGCCCGGCCTGCAGATTCCATTTTTTTATCTTTTTAGTGAGATTGACATAAGCAGCATTGATATTTTCATGATAAACAAAATAGTTTGTCTTTGTTGTATCCGGCACATTTCCACCATCACTTACATCAAAATAATTTGCTTTATTGTCGGTGGAAACAAAACTCGTCTTCAATCCCGCTTCAAGTTTGAGGTCATGTTGTAAAGGATGGGTATAATCCGATTTGAAACTGTAAATATGAATAGTGGAAGGAAGGTCTCCACTGAGGGTGTTTGACGACAAGGGATCCATATCCGGGGCATAAGTATTATTCTGGAATAACTGTTTGCTGGAGGATTTATAATAGATATAATCGGCATCAGCCGTGATTTCGCGGCCAAGCGTGTCCAGCTGTCTTTTGAAATTCAGGTTAACAGAGCCATTGGACCAGATGCCATGGATATTTCCATTCGACTGCACGAGGGAGTCAACGACGTTATTAGCATCTTTTAAGGCAATATTACTCTGTGACGTATTCGATTCATTATTTCTGTATCCGCTGAAGACTACGCCCAGTGTTGTTTTACTATCCAAAAAATAATCCATGCCCAGTTTCAAATTGGTTTCGGGAGAAATAAAACGCATATGGGTGGTCTGTGTAAAAATGGAATTGATTTGTTTATCACCGGGGTTCAGATAATTCCGGTTAATATCCAGTTGCTGAAATCCCTGCCAGTATGTGTATCCTCCATTGAAGAAGATGTTGAATTTATTTACCCGGTAGTTCAAATTCAGACTGCCACCAGGTTTGGAATATACGCCCTGGGTATAAGTCAGGGTGGTTGATCCGTTAAATCCTTTTGCCTTATTTTTCTTTGTCTTGATATTGATGATTCCTGAATTGCCCTGTGCATCGTATTTGGAGGAAGGATTACTCATTATTTCCAGCTGATCAATGGCTGAAGAAGGCAGACTTTTCAGGTACGCGGCTAATTGTGTGCCCGACATATAAGTTGGCCGGTTATCAATCATGATGGTTACCCCCTGCTTTCCTTTTAAACTTACGTTACCGTCTTTATCAACTGAAACGCCGGGTGATTTTTCAAGCACATCCATGACCGAAGTACCCGCATTGGCGGGAGATGCATCCACGTTTACAATTATCCTGTCTGATTTTTGTTCAATGAGTGGCTTTTTAGAAATGATTGCAACGGATTGTAATTCGCTGTTGTGGTGTTTAAGTATGAAAACGGGAAGGTCCATTATTTTCAATCCGGGGCTTAAGGTGAATCCTGACCCGCTTGTTGATTCATGGCCAATGGCAGTTACCCGGATAACGTAGGTTCCGGAAGGAACAGCTGAAAAACTAAAATTCCCGTTTTTATTGCTGGTGGTATTTTTAAACCCGGTGGTATCAGAGCCTTTTACAAGGGAAATGCTGGCGGCTTCTATTGGGAGGTTGCTTTCATCCTTCACGGTTCCCTTTACCACAGTCTGTGCCTGAACTGAGGCGGAAAAAGCTAAAATGAACAGTATATTAATGATTTTCATGAGCTTAAGTTTGGCTTGGTACTATTGTTAGATAATTACAGGACAAAGATTGGTACTAAGTATAACATAGAACAGTGTAATGTGTTGGAAGGTTGATTTTATTGATGGCCGGGAAAAATAACCCGGGTATTGGACGCAGCCGGTCCAAAGAAGTTTCAGTCAAGACAGAAATTGGGATGAATGCAAAGAATTTGAGGATCAGCGGTTTTTTAGACGAATCCGCCAAAGGCGTCCCTGTTCACGAGGGACAGCCATTGAAAACGACCTAGAAAATGGTATCAGGTGTTCAGGGCCGGGCTTTGTGCCTTTTTCTTTTTAAGAAAATAATACAGCAGGCTGCCTCCAACAACCAGCAGTGAGGATATGATTTCAGCCTGGGTCGGATGAAATCCAAATATTGAATACCTGGAATTGACCCGGATTTTTTCAATAAAGAAACGTTCGATACCATTTAGCACCAGGTAGAAGGCGAATAAGGTTCCCGGAACTTTGAATTTTTTGCGAACGGACCATATCAGGAAAAACAGACCTATACAGATCAGTATTTCATAAAAGGGAGTCGGGAAAACCGGTGTGGGCAGGTAACTGCAATAATTTTCATTACATCCGGGTATCTTAATTCCCTGACCGATTACATTGTGCGGGTAACTATAACCAAACAGCCAGTTGGGTAAAAAACCGGGTCCTTTTACTGACAAATGGGGCACTTGCAGGGTATGAAATTCATTCAGGTAATAATCACTATTCTTCGATACCACATTCTGAAAATTCAATGGAGATGCGGGAATGGATTTCAAATTCTGTCCTACCATATAAGCGCTGTTCGGAATCCCCCAGTCTCCGTCGCCGGATACCTGGCATCCGATTCTGCCTGTGCCATAAGCGAGCATCAGGGCAGGAGCCGCAGCATCGTTTAAATGCCAGAATCCGATTTTATGTTTTCTGCCAAAATACCAGATTGCGAGTGCGGCCAGGATTAATCCGCCATACCAGGTCAGACCTGCAAAAGAAACCAGGGATCCAATCGGATCTTTTACAAAATCATCCCAGGTTTCCAGGCTATTAAAGATTTTAGCTCCCAGGAATCCGAAAATGGCTCCCAGAATAATGATATCCCCTACCCTGTCATGTGGCCAGATACGGATTTTTCTTTCTTCGGGCTGGGGAAGTTTTTGTTTGTTCTTTTCGCGCCATTTTAATCCGGCAAAGAAAAGGCCCAGGACCAGTCCGGCCCATCCATTCCCGGCGGACGAAAAAATAAAATCAGCAGGATTCTGATTTACCGGGCCGCTCGAAGTAAAAAGACCGATGATTTTATATCCAAGCAGGAAACCGAGAATGAAATTGGAAAACAATTCTCCGGGACTGGCAATTTTCCCCACAACGATGGTTTCCTCTTCAGCATGCAAAAGGCCCTGACTTTCTTTTCTTTTCAATTCATGGGAAAGCACCACCGCGGCGATAATAAAAGAAAGCGCCACAAAAAAACCAAAAGAGTTTATAAAATGAAGGAACTTTAAATCCAGACCAAACAGGTCTTTAACAGCGTAATATAAATTCGGATACATAGGAGCTGCAAGATAAGGGGAAAAACCTGAGAGAAGCTTCGTATCCTTGCCTGAAAATGTTAGCTCATGTATAAAATTGCAGTAATCGGTGCAGGTACCATGGGTAACGGAATCGCCCATGTTTTTGCACAGCATGGTTTTCCGGTTCAGCTGATCGATCCCAAAGCAAATCAACTGGAAAAAGCGATGGCGACCATTTCAAAAAATCTCGAGCGGCAGGTTCAAAAGGAAATACTTACTGCAGATGAAAGAATAAAAACCATTGAAAGGATATATCCGGTGGATCAGATAACCACAGGAATTCGGGAAGCGGATATCATTATTGAAGCGGCTACCGAAAACGAAGCCCTTAAATTGGAGATATTTCGCGAACTGGATGAAAAAGCCATGCCCTCCGCAATCCTGGCGACCAACACCTCTTCTATTTCGATAACAAGGATTGCCGGGGTTATCCGTAATCCGGGGCGTGTAATCGGTATGCATTTTATGAATCCGGTGCCCCTGATGAAACTGGTGGAAGTAATCAATGGATATGCAACTTCTCATTCGGTCACAGAAAAAATTATTGAACTCTGCGGGCAACTGGGTAAAACGCCCTGTGTCGTGAACGATGCTCCAGGATTTGTATCGAACCGGATTCTCCTGCCCATGATTAATGAGGCCATCTTTAGTTTGCAGGAAGGGGTGGCGACCGTCGATTCTATCGATTCCATTCTAAAGCTGGGTATGGCGCACCCGATGGGACCCCTGCAGCTGGCTGATTTTATCGGACTTGATGTTTGTCTCTCTATTTTAAAAGTACTGCAGGAGGGTTTCGGAAACCCTAAGTACGCCCCGGCTACGCTCCTGGTTAATATGGTCGCGGCAGGTAAACTCGGTGTTAAGTCCGGCGAAGGATTTTATAGCTACCAGGATGGTTCCAAAACGCTGGTCGTGAGTGAGAAATTCAAAGCGCGTTAATATAATACCGTATTGTATCCGAGCCATAGGTTTCAGTACGCAATAATTTCGCATCGTGGAATAGCGGCGAAGAGACTCCCTTCGAAATCTGGAGTTCTGCATTGGTAATTATTCTGAGTTCATCCCAAATCCCGCTATCAATAAAAGACTGTAATAGTTTTGCACCGCCTTCAATGAGCACGCTTAAAACAGATTCAGTATGAAGAGCGTTTAATATTGAAGAAACGCCCGATGGTTCGGATTCCAGTTTCACAAATTTCCGTTTGCCTGCACTCAGACTGGTTGTTCCATTCAGAATGAGGGTTTGTTCTCTTCCATCGAATATTTTCAACGAATCCGGCAACCGGAGATTTCTGTCGATTACGATACGCAGGGGGTTTTTGCCTGTCCACAACCGCGTTGTGAGTTCCGGATTATCCAGCAGCGCGGTGTTTGTTCCAACCATTATCCCGGCTTCCTCGCTTCTCCATTTATGTACAAGTCTGTTCGAATATGGATTTGAAATTTGAACAGGTTTTCCCAATTCCCCTGCGATCATCCGGTTGGCAGACTCGGCCCATTTTAAAATAATATAGGGTCGCTTTTTTTCATGGAAAGTAAAAAAGCGGCGATTCATCTCCTTTGCCTGGTTTTCCAAAACCGGAAATTCGATGATGACGCCATTTGCCTGCAATTTTTCAATTCCCTTACCATCCACCAGGGGAAACGGATCCCTGCAGCCTATCACTACCTTTGGAATTTTTTCCCGCAGAATCAGGTCCGTACAAGGTGGGGTTTTACCGTAATGGCAGCAAGGCTCTAATGAAACGAATAAAGTGGCTGCGGAAATCAGTGAACGGTCAGCTTCTTTTACGGATTGTAAACAATTTACTTCAGCATGAGCCTCTCCATAGTGTGCATGATATCCCTCCCCGATAATCCTTTCTTTATGAACAAGTACTGCACCGACCAATGGATTGGGTGCGGTATGCCCGGAACCCAGTGCGGCGAGGTGCAGGCATCTCTGCATGAATGTTTCTGCGTGGCCGGATTTATTCCATACAGTTTGGGGAGAGGTATCAGAAGTCATGGACTGCAATTTAATTCATTGTAAGTTTGCCCGCATGACAATTGAAAAGGCAAACCGGTTACTGATCGCTTCATTATCCGAGTTGTATGAAGAAAGGGAAGCTGCATCCATTAGTGCCCTGGTGATGGACCGGATAACCGGTATGACCAAGGGCGAACGTCTGCTTCATAGAACAGACCTGCTTCTTCCGCCTGATTCCGTTCAGTTCCGGCATTATCTTGAAGATCTATTAAAAAACAGGCCGGTTCAATATGTATTGGGGGAAGCCTGGTTTGGCTCGCTGCCCTTTTATGTTGATGAAAATGTGCTGATTCCCCGTCCGGAAACGGAGGAACTGGCGAACTGGCTACTGGAAGATGTCGAAGGACGGTCGCGGGAACTAACGGTGTTGGATATCGGAACAGGAAGCGGATGTATCCCGGTTTACCTGCACTCCAAACGCCCTGATTTAAACTTATCAGCCCTGGATATTAGTGATACAGCCCTGAATATTGCCAAAAGAAACAATGCATCGAACCATACTAACGTCCAATTTTTTTCTGCTGATATCCGCGATCAGACTAAATGGTCTGAAATAGTGTCGCCCGATCTGATTATTAGTAACCCGCCTTATATCCCTGAAAAACAAAAAGAAAATCTGGAAAAGAATGTAAAAAACTTTGAACCTTCCCTTGCCCTTTTTGTACCGGATGAAGATCCGATCCTGTTCTATAAAATCATTGCCGATTTTGCGATTCAAAAACTGAAGACAGGGGGTGCCCTGTTTCTGGAAATCCATCACGATTATGCAAATAATGTCATGAATTGGTTTACTGATAAAGGGTTTGTATTGGAATTGAAAAAAGATTTATTCGGAAATAACAGAATGATAAAGGCCTGGCGGTAACAGGTCTTAAAATTTTACTTTCAATCCATTAATTTTGCGCAGCCTGCATGAAATTGTACAAACATTATATCTGTCTATTCATTCTTATAACCGGTTTAAGTAGCATCGCCCGTTCCCAAAATGCTTTATTTACAGATTCAGGATGGAATTTTCATTTCCAGTTCACAGGAATAATACAATACAATCTGGGGTTTAATTCTCCCTATTCCGGACAAAATAGTTTCCTGCCCCAGGCTGCCCATGCATATTCAGTAACAAGTACCGCTTTTATCGGCAGGAAGTTGTGGTCGGGAGCGTCGGCTTATTTCAATCCGGAAATGGCGGGAGGATCCGGTTTAAGCAGTACCCTGGGTATTGCCGGATTTCCGAACGGCGAGACCTTCAGAATCGGAGCTTCCCAACCGGTGGTTTATGTGGCAAGACTGTTTATCAGACAACATATTTCTTTAGATCCCTTACATTTTGATACCCTTGCAGATGACGATAATCAAATAAAGGAAATCGTTTCCAAAAAAAGATTGACGATCAATTTTGGCAAATTCGGGATCGCTGATTTTTTTGATCAGAACGCAGTAAGTCACGATCCGAGAACCGATTTTATGAACTGGTCCCTGATGAATAACGGTGCCTATGATTATGCCGCTAATACCCGTGGATATACCGGCGGACTGGTTGTTGAATATTTTACGCCGGGATGGGTATTTCGGGCAGGAACCGCACTGGAACCGGTTTATGCAAACGGCCCCACGTTAAATTTTGACTGGCTCAAAACCAATAGTGAATCATTCGAAATACAAAGGGACTACTTATTTCATGGCCTCCCGGGAACAGCCAGACTGCTTTTATATTACAACACCTCGAAAGCCCCGGCTTACCAAACCGTGATCAATAACTATAAAAATGGGACGGATACATCACTGGACGTTATATATGGAACCGCATACGGTGGCAAAAAATATGGTATCGGAATAAACATGAATCAGGCGTTCAGCAAACGCCTGAACGGTTTCTTCAGATTCGGATGGAATGATGGGAAAACAGCTACCTGGGCATTCGCAGAAATTGACAACAGCGTGAGTCTTGGTTTAAGGTATTACGGTATAGGTAAGGGAAGGCTTGCCGATAATATCGGACTTGCATTTGTAACTAATGGTATTTCAAATGGACACCGGGACTTCCTGAATATAGGAGGTTACGGATTTATGATCGGTGACGGTAAGCTTCCCCATTATACAAGGGAAAATATATTTGAATTATTTTACCAGGTGAAATTTTTCGAGCAATTATACGGAACCCTGGACTACCAGTTTGTTTCCGCTCCTGCGTATAACCAGGACCGCGGGCCGGTTTCCCTACTTGCAGCAAGGATAAGGATATATTTCTAAAAATTTCCTTTTTTGAGTTCATTGACTGCGAAATCGCAGGCTCTTGCCGTAAGCGCCATATAGGTCAGGGAAGGATTTTGACTAGCAGAAGAAGTCATGCAACTGCCATCCGTAACGAAGACATTTTTTACTTCGTGCATCTGGTTGTTTCCATTTAGTACAGAGGTTTTCGGATCTTTTCCCATTCTTACAGTTCCCATTTCATGAATAGCAGATCCGGGCGGCGAATGATAATTGAACCCATGAATATTGTGAAATCCGGCTTTCGTAAGCATTTCAACCGCCGATTGCTCCACATCTTTTTTCATAGCCTTTTCATTTTCACCATAGCTAAAATGAATATGCACGATCGGAAAACCCCAGTTGTCTTTTTTCGAATCATCAAAGGAAATGCGATTATTATAGTAAGGAAGGGTTTCTCCCCAGCCGCCCATCCAAAGTGTCCATGGTCCGGGTTTTAAAATCTGCTCTTTAAAATCCTTGCCAAAACCAGGAAGTTCATTTCCCTGTGCCTGCCAGTTTTTCCTGTCTCCGCTGGCCTGATAACCCCATCCCCGCACATAATCTTTTCTGGACGTTTCCTCATTCAGGTTTCTGAATCTGGGTATATAAATACCTGCAGGTTTTCTTCCGTAAAAATATTTATCCTTCATACCTGCATATTCCCCTATCGCTCCGGGACCGGTAAAATGATCCATCAGATTATGTCCGACCTGTTTGGAATCATTTCCGAGACCATCCGGAAACCGGGAAGAAACGGACCGCAGGATGATAGAGGCTGTATCTATGGTTGAGGCATTCAGGAAAATAATTTTTGCAAAATATTCCGTCACTTCTTTCGTATGTGCATCAATTATGCGCACCCCGGTTGCGCGGTTTAATTTACTATCATATATTACCTCCTTTACTACCGCATCATATACGACGGATAGATTTCCTGTGGCCTGGGCCGCCGGGAGTGTAGCTGAATTACTACTGAAATACCCGCCAAACGGGCATCCACGATCGCAAAGATTCCGGTACTGACAGGGTCCCCGCCCCTTCCATCCCCTGCTCAGGTTCGCCACCCGTGCAGGTGTTACACGGCGGTTATTATAATGGACAGACATCTGGGATGCAAAATAATCTTCAATGCAATTCATGTCGATAGCGGGAAGAAAATTTCCATCCGGAAGCTGACTTAAACCTTCAGCCCTTCCGCTGATACCCGTAAATTCTTCCACATAGTCATACCAGGGTTCAATGTCTTTATAGCGGATGGGCCAGTCAACTCCGTGCCCGTCTTTCAGATTGGCTTCAAAATCCAGATCACTCCACCGATAACATTGTCTTCCCCAGGTTAGGGATCTGCCTCCAACCTGGTACCCCCGTATCCAGTTAAAAGGATCATCCTGAATATAAGGATGATCCTGATCGCTCACGTAAAAAGATTTGTTCCCGGGGTTGTAGATTCCCGATGACACAGGGTCGTTGTCCACCTCTTTTGTGGTATTCATCAGGCCATGCGGAAATCCCCAGGGAGGGAGTAAGGCGGTTGGGTAATCTTTAATATGTACCACATTTTTTCCCCTTTCCACCACCAGAGTTTTGAGCCCTTTTTCACAAAGTTCCTTGGCAGCCCATCCGCCGCTTATGCCTGATCCCACGACGATCGCATCAAACTGATGTTGTTTGAGTCCTTTGCTGTTGATATAAACCTGTTCCGGATCACCCATGACTGATTATTTGGTTGCCCAGCCTTTTTGATTTGGTTCCAGCGGTATACAAGGTAAATTTTTACCGGGCACTGCAATATAACGCATTCCGATAGTGGCACCTTTTTCAGAAATGCAATAGCAATAAACCGTATAAGACTTCAATGTTGTGAAAAATGAACTCCCTGTAAATTTGTTTTTTATTTTATCATATAATGCAAAGGAGGAAAATGATTTTTTTTCGAAATAGTGAAGAATCGTTTCTTTTTCTTCCTGCGTGCATTGACCATATTCTTTAGAATATTTTGAATGAGTATAGGATTCCAGATCCTGCAGTCCTTCAACAAAACGATTTAAAGTTTTCTTATCTGTGCATTCATTCAGGATGGGCATCAGAAAATCGATAACGCCGGCATCCGTAGCTCCCGGCGTTTCGGTGGCCGGAATAATGGTTTCCGCCAGTTCCGTCAACAGTGCTTTTCTGCTGACAATATAATTTTTGTCAGGGGTTTTTGTAAGGAAATACCATTCGTATCCGCTGAAACCGATTGTAGTGGCGGTTCCCGCCAGCAGAATAGACCCAATGGCTTTTCTTCTTTTCATATTACTGAACGCCTTTTTTGTCAACCGCCAGCACCGTGCGTGCCCCCAGTTCGCGGGCTACGCGCATAACAGCTACCACATCATCGATCGGTACTGATTTATCTGCATTGATCACAATAGACGGCTGATCCGTTTCTTTGGCTAAAAAGGGCTGCAGTTTTGATTTCAATTCGGCAATACTCACTTTTGTGGTTCCAACAAAATATTGTTGGTTAACATCTATAGAAACCACAACCGTTTGTTTTGATTTTGTATCACTTTTTGATTTCGGCTGGGAAAGTTTAATCACATTGGGATTGGCCAGCGTGGATACGATTAAAAAGAAGAGGAGAAGAATGAACAGAATATCATTCAGGGGTCCGGTATGGACCTCTCCTTCGTCACGATGTTTATTTCGTAAATTCATTTTTTAAAATTATCAGGGCATGAGAGCCCGGAAATGAAGTACGAGAATTCACTCCCACACTTCCACACTCCCATACTTGTATTATCTTGTCGGTTCCTGCAAAATGTCAATAAACTCTGCGCTCGCCACCTCCATTTTATTGGTCTGTTTGTCAATTTGGGTATTCAGGTAACGGTACATGATATAGGCAATGATCCCGATAATCAGGCCACCTGCTGATGAAATCATTTTTACATAAATTCCTCCGGCGATATTCGAAATACTGTATTCTCCTGTAGACGCGATATTGTAAAACAACTGAAACATTCCAATGATGGTTCCTAAAAATCCAAACAAAGGCGCGATATAACCGATCACAGATAAAATAGCTACATTTTTTTCCATTTTATATAATTCCAGCCTGCCCACGTTTTCCATACTTTTTTCAATGGCATCAATGGGTTTACCAATACGCTGGATTCCTTTGTCAATCATCCTGGCGATGGAGTTATTCGTGTTTTTGGCGAGACTTCGGGCTGCAGTAACATTGTTGTTCACGATATGATCGCGGATAATATTCATAAAATTCTCGTCAGTTTTTGACGCCTTGTTTATGGCCATCACTCTTTCAATGAAAACAAATACAGCTGTTATCAGTAACAGCGCCAGCGGAATCATCAGCGGTCCGCCCCGCTCCAGGATATCCATCAGATTTTGTTTTCCGGGAGCCGGTACTATACCTGCCCGGGTGAGACTGTCCTTAATCCTGGCTGAATCAATAATGATCTGAAGAAAGAATACATGCATTCGCGTACAACTTTTATATTAAAGTAAAAGTAATTATACAATTGTTAATTGTTAATTGTCAATTGTTAATGTTTAATCACAATTAATTCACCGTTCAGCATTAAGCGTTAGGCTTTGGACTTTAGGCCTGGGTATCGTGTTTCATCATCATGGCCTGGATCTGCATCATGGTCTTATTCATTCCCTCACTACTGCCATCAAGGAATATGACATTCCCCTTTCCAAATTCTGCAAAGTTTTTAATGGCTTCCGTCCACATACTGAAAAGAATAACATTCGTATCCAGATTGGCACGTTTCATTTGTTCAGCAGCTTCGGTCATACCCCTTGCGACTTCTTCCCGGAAAAGGGCAACACCCTGCCCCCGCAGACGGGCCGCTTCTTTTTCAGCTTCCGCAGATATTTTAATGGCGTTCCCTTCTGCTTCTGCTGCTTTTGTTTTCGTAATCAGCAGCGCCTGGCCTTCGTTTTCAGCAGCGGCTTTTAAATTATTACTGGCTACCACACGGCTCATGGAATCAATAATTGCCTGGTCAAACGTAATGTCATTTATCTGCAGATCCAGCAAATGGTATCCCCACTCTTCGAGGGAATGATCAATCTGGTCTTTTACATATTCAACGATATCCCGACGCAGACCCAGAATTTCAGCCTGTTTTTTAGTAGCGACAAAGGCCCGGATGCTCCCTTCAATGGTTCTGGTAAGAGCCTGCATCAGGTCGCGTTCTGCAATGAATTTAAAAGCAACTTTCTTGATGGTTTCTTCATCTGAATTCTGTACAGCATAGAGCAGCATACTTTTGAAATACACATTGGCCTGATCGGTAGTGACGGCCTGGAATTCGAGCTCTACTGAACGGTTCTGTATACTGATGCGTTTCTGGATCTGTTCCAGAAAAGGGATTTTGAAATTGAGCCCAGGCTGAAGTATTCTCCTGTATTTTCCAAACATCGTAATCACATCAATATAACCCTGGCTCACCGTAACGAGCCCGCTAAAAACAAATAATAAGATGGGTATAATCCACCAGAACTGAACTAAATTTTCCATATTTCCAACGATTGAAAGGCCTGGGATGAATATTGGGGTGAATGTACTATATTTTGGAGACTGGTGCCAGAAATCTGACCCGGACATATTATGTTTTAACTTTGAAAGTATGGACGAATTATTGGATATTCTGATTATTGGCGGCGGCCCCATCGGACTGGCCTGTGCCCTGGAAGCTAAAAAAGCGGGACTTCTTTACCTGATCCTGGAAAAAGGTGTACTGGTTAATTCACTATATCATTATCCTTCCAACATGACATTTTTTTCCACTTCGGAGAGAATAGAAATCGGGGATATTCCTTTTGTAAGCAATAATGTAAAACCCACCCGTCCGGAAGCTTTGGAATATTATAGGAGAATTGCGGTCTCGCAACAGTTGAATATTCATTTGCAGGAACCTGTTTTGGGGGTGGACGCTGTTGGTGACTATTACGAAGTGACCAGTTCACTTTCAAAATACAAAACGAAAAACCTGATAGTGGCTACCGGATTTTACGATATTCCCAACCTGCTTCATATACCGGGAGAGGATTTGCCAAAAGTGAGACATTATTATCGGGAACCCCATTTTTACGCGATGCAAAAACTCGTTATTGTCGGTGCTAACAATTCTGCTGTGGATGCTGCGCTCGAATGTTTTCGCAAAGGGGCAGAAGTGACAATGGTAATCAAGGGCTCAGAAATCGGAAAGCGTGTAAAATACTGGGTAAGGCCGGATATCGTCAATAGGATTGAAGAAGGTTCGATTAAAGTATTTTATCAGTCAAAACTGAGTAAGATCCGGGAGAAAGATGTGGAAATCCTTACACCGGAAGGAGCTAAAATAATTCCGAACGATTATGTGCTGCTGATGACGGGTTATCAACCCAATTTCGCTTTTCTGGAAAAACTTGGAATAGATCTGTCGAAGGATGAGAAACGTTATCCCAGTTACCATAAACAAACGATGGAGAGTAACCGAAAAAATATTTACCTCGCTGGCGTAGTAGCCGGGGGTATGGACACCCATATCTGGTTTATAGAAAACTCCAGGGAACACGCCAGGCAAATTATACAGGCCATTTTGGCTAAAAAGCCGGCGGCCTAGGATTTTTCTTCCCAGATTGCACTAAGATGAATGATCGTTTCAAGGCTTTTTTCCATATCCTGCACCGAAACGTATTCGTGTTTTCCGTGAAATGCCATTTCACCCGTAAAAATATTCGGACAGGGCAATCCCATAAACGATAACCGGGAACCGTCAGTTCCTCCCCTTGCTGCCGTTTCTTTCAGATCAATTCCAGCCCGCCGGATTGCTTCCCGGGCATGGGCCGAAACCTGGGGATGCACATTCAGTACTTCTTTCATATTCCGGTACTGTTCCTTTATTTCAAATTCAAATCGCCCACCGGGAACCAGCCGCATGGCATCATTTGCCTTGTCGATCAGGTAATCTTCATAAGCTGCGAGTTTTGCTGTATTAAAATCCCGGATAATGAACTCAACCTGCATTTTTTCAGAACTTCCTTCCATTCGCACGGGATGAACAAATCCATAACGCTCTTCGGTGGTTTCAGGAGAAAATTCATCCGTTGGTAATTCGTCAATAAAAGCAGAAGCCAATTTGATTGCATTTACCAGCTTGTCTTTTGCATGCCCAGGATGTGCGGAAACCCCATGAAAAATAAATTTCATCCCGTCTGCCGAAAATGTTTCTTCCTCAAAAGAACCCAATTCAGGACCGTCGAGGGTATAGCCAAAATCTGCACCCAGTTTTTTCATATCCAGTTTATCCACACCCCGACCGATTTCTTCATCCGGAGTAAACAGGATCCTGATTTTCCCGTGTTTTACTTCATGATGTTTCGTTAGGAATGCCACCAGTTCCATGATAATGGTTACTCCTGCCTTGTCATCTGCTCCCAAAAGCGTATTACCGGATGCTGTTATGATGTCATTACCCCGTTTTTCCAATAAATATGGATGGTCAGCAGTTTTAATGATTTGTTCCGGGTCATCTGGTAAAACGATATCTTCTCCGGAATAATTTTTATGCAGGATAGGTTTTACTTCACTGGCTTTGCAATCAGGAGAAGTATCCACGTGGGCACAGAAGCAAATTACCGGAACGTTTTTACCCGAGTTCGACGGTATGGTAGCATATACATATCCGTTTTCGTCAAGTTCAGCGTCTGATAAACCCATTGACTTTAACTCTGATACCAGGAGTAAACTCAGGTCCAGTTGCTTTGCCGTAGAAGGCTGGGTTTTGGATCGGGGATCGCTCTGGGTATCTATTTTTACATATCTGAAAAATCGATCGACAATAGAGTCAGCATGACCAGTGAACATGATAAAGAAATTAATTTTCTAATGAGCATTAAAAATATCACCTTCCGGTGAGCTGACAGAAATTTATTCCAATTAATTTGGGAACTTTCCGGATGTCTAAATTTCGCATATCATGAACAAACCCGAAAGAAGCAAACTGTTGATCAAAGCCGGCTGGCTGCGTTCCTTACTTTATTTTTTCGCGATTATATTGGGATTAACCACGATCCTGCTTGTTTTTTCAATCACACAGTTTAAAGGATCCACGGGAACTGGCTTTATGGTTCCCTTCTCGTTGGATTTTGATCCCTCCGATTTGCATAGGCTGTTCTTTTTCATTCTGGTTCTGGCAATTACACTTGTTTTCAGACGATGGGTTGACCGGAAATCCTTTGAATCCCTCGGTTTCCCGATCAATGGATATATTCCGGATGCGCTGGCCGGAGCCGCGCTTGCCATTTTTATAGTTGGTGCCAGCAGCCTGATTTTGAAAGGAACGGGGCATTTGAAATGGGTGGATATTATTCTGGATCCGAGAGCATTATTTATGTCATTCGGAAGTCTTGTACTGATTGCCGTTTATGAAGAATTGATTTTCCGGGGTTATATACTGGTCAACCTGCTGGAATCCTTTCCGCGATGGATTGCCCTGATTATTTCGGCAGTCTTGTTTATGATTTTTCACTGGTCAGCACTTGGGTTTTTTCCAATGGTTAATACGCTGGTCATGGGATTAATTCTGGGGATGTATGTTATCTATACCAGGAATTTATGGTTTCCCATTTGTTTTCATATCGCGTGGAAATTCCTGGAAGGCCCGGTGCTGGGATTGTCGGGAGTTGAATCGCAGCAAACCCTGCTTATTCCGAGTATGCAGGGAAATGAAAATGCCACCGGAGGTACCAACGGGCTGGAGGGATCCTTCATTTTCCTGATAGTATCCCTGCTCAGCCTGTTCGTACTCTTTATTTTTTTTCAGAAAAAGCTCAATCCAAAATCTCCACCAGTTCCAGGTCGAATATGAGATCCTTTCCAGCAAGCGGGTGATTGGCATTTAAAATAATATTCTCATCATTGATTTCCGTAATCACCACCGGAAACTGCTGGCCTTCTGCATTGTTCATATTGAGCTGCATGCCCACTTCCGGTTTCAGGTCTTCCGGAAGCCGGTCTACAGGGAATTCTATGATCATAGAAGGATCTTCGGGACCATAAGCATGCAAAAAAGGAATTTCAATAGTTTTTTTGTCGCCCACCGACATACCCTGAACCCCGTCATCAAAACCTTTGATAACCGAACCGCTTCCCACGGTAAACTCCAGTGGTGAACGGCCTGCGGAAGAATCGAACGTTGTACCATCGGATAAACGTCCATGGTAATGAATCTTAATCGTGTCACCAGATTGTACGGCCATAAAATTGTTTTAGTTAATAAGAAAATATTTTTCCCAATAGCCTAAGGCTGTAATTTCAGGCCAGGTCGGCAAAGTTAATCCAAAGTAAATAATGCAAAACACCTGCCCGTATAATTGTTAGTTTCGCCTTTATTTATTTATCTGGTCAGCTTTGGCTAAGTCCTTAAATCTGAAAATGAACATGTGGCCTAAAATTATATTTCTGGGAACTCCGGATTTTGCTGTATCAACCCTGCGGGCCCTCGTGGAAAGCGGATTTCAGGTAGTTGCTGTGGTAACCGCGCCGGATAAACCGGCAGGACGAGGACTCAGACTCTCCGAGTCCGCCGTAAAACAGTATGCTCTGTTAAAAAATATTCCGGTATTACAGCCCCAGAAATTAAAGGATCAGGAATTTCTTGATCAGTTAAAGTCTTTTGAAGCTGATCTTCAGGTCGTCGTAGCCTTCCGCATGTTGCCGGAAATGGTTTGGGCCATGCCCCCCATGGGAACGATTAATCTTCATGGATCCCTCCTGCCCCAATATCGCGGGGCCGCACCCATCAACCGGGTAATTATGAATGGTGAGAAGAAAACCGGGGTGACTACTTTTAAGCTTAAACAGGAAATAGATACGGGGAATATTTTACTTCTGGAAGAGATCACCATCGGACCCGATGAAACTGCAGGAGAATTGCACGACAGGATGAAAGAAATGGGTGCATCCCTGGTTATTAAGACCATACAGGGTCTTACAGATGGGTCCCTTCGGGAAAAACCGCAGGATATCAGCAGTTTGGGTGAATTAAAAACCGCTCCCAAGTTATACACTGCAGATAGTGAAATTCATTGGTCTGATCCCATATTGAAAATTCATAACCAAATACGGGGACTGTCTCCGTTTCCCGGAGCGTTTGCATTTTTAAAAGAAAAAAAATTGAAAATACTTCGTTCCAGGCCAGAGAAATCCGAACATCATTTGATACCAGGCAGTATGGAAACGGATGGTAAACAATGGCTCCGGTTTTCCGCTTCTGATGGTTATATTTATGCAGAAGAAATGCAATGGGAAGGAAAGAAAAGACTGGCGGTTGCTGATTTTTTACGGGGATATCGGTCTTAAGCTGAAAGCCCAAAGCGTAAAGACAAATGGATAATATTGCTCTTCGTTGATTAAATCCGTAAGATTAAACTATCATATGAAAAGACGAAATTTTATTCAGCAGGGAATGGGTGCAACGGGTGCCATGCTGATGCCTTTCAGCCTGATAGCAGCTGAAACACATCGCAAAAACAATACTGATAAGCCCTTCAAATTGAATTATGCCTTTCATGACGGTATGTTTAAAAACAGTGCCGGTAAAGATTTCAGTGATCAGATCCGGTTTGGTTATGATCAGGGATTTCGTGCCATAGAAGACAACGGCATGATGAACCGGACACCTGAGGAGCAGGAAAAAATTGGTGCCCTTCTATCCAAATTAAATATGTCCATGGGAGTTTTTGTGCTGGGATTTGACAACTGGCCACCGGTTACCACGCTTACTTCAGGAAATAAAGAATGGAGAGAAAAATTTTTAAAATCTGCACAGGAAGCCATTGAGGTTTCTAAAAGATGCAACGGAAAATTGATTACGGTTGTGCCTGGAAATTTTGACCGTTCAATTCCCATGGGATATCAGACCGCCAATGTGCAGGATGCATTGAAACCTGTCCTGGAGATCCTGGAACCTCAAAAGATCACGATCGTTCTGGAACCTCTTAGCGATAATCCGGATCTTTTTCTCCGGCACTCTGCGGAAGCTTATGCCATTTGTAAATCCATGAATAGTTCGGCCTGTAAGATTCTTTACGACATGTATCATGTGCAGAGGAATGACGGGGATATAATTCCGGGGATGGACAGGGCCTGGGATGAAATCGGTTATTTTCAGATCGGAGACAATCCCGGACGCAATGAACCGGGCACAGGAGAAATGAATTATAAAAATATCTTCAGGCATATCTATCACAAAGGTTACAAGGGGATGCTGGGCATGGAACATGGTAACGCCATTCCTGGTAAAGAAGGAGAAATGGCCCTTATTGCGGCTTACCGGGCAGCAGACGATTTTAGCTAGTAATGGTTAAATATTGGGATTCACGCTTTTTATGCGGTAATATAAATTATTGATAACCTGTGCTGCCAGTATCATAAAAAGGGGTTCGGATTCGAAACGGAACCGCATGTTTTCATAGTGTTCAAAAAACGAACTGATCCCAAACACAAAAATAATAGTCGTCAGAATGAACAGGTTGTATGGGTCTATGGATTTGATCCGTACACAATTCCTGATAAAAATAAAAAACACAAACAAGTATAGAAGTATCTTGGGAAAAGCAGAAATAGTCAGCAATATCCTTCTGCCCATTTTGCTATGAGCAAAATGGGTTAGGTTGAAGGAATACAGTATATCATAATATTTAATTTTTTCGGAAGGTTCTATAGCAAACGTATACATGGTGCCGGGAGTAAAATACAGTACGGAAGACTGTAAAACATTTTGGGCATAAGCCATCGGATGGGACCGGATATGATCCAGACTTGCTTTCATGTACAGGTCTGATACGGGAATGTAACTGACTTCTTTCACATTCATGACGGTATCGTTTTTATACTCCTGCAGCAGATCGCGGTCATTTAAGCCCCTGAATTTATTTTCGTACCCGGTATCAAGAAACTTCCGGTACAAGCCGATGCGGGAGAATGGTTCGTATGCCTCTATCCTGCTGGAATCGGTGACTTCATTGTCGTGAAAAACATTTCTGGCCAGATTCATTCCAATCCAGGTAGAGGTGGTTAGTCTTCCAAAGAGAATTTTGTTTTTAATATACCAGCTGCTTACTAAAACCAGGCCCGTTAACGAAGCGAGAACAATGTTTTTAACAGAAGATTTCTTCCTGAAATAAAACAGGAGAAAGGAAACGATTAAAATAAACCAGATAATATGATATACACTCCTTGTCAGGCAGAGCAATACCATAGGGAATATGATTCCGAACAGATACCTGGTTTTATCGGATTCTGTAAACCTGACCAGGTAATAAACACTTATCAGGAGCAAAAGTGAGATCGTTGTTGTATAAAATAATTCGCATTCGAAAATAAGTGTTGCCGGGCTCAGCAAATAGGCCAACCCTGCTATTAAAGGAAGATAGGGTACTCGGGTCAACCGCCTGACGATTGAAAACAATAAAAGACCATTTAACAAAGAGATAATTTTGAAAAGTAATTCGAACAGATAACCACTGTAAACACCGCCGATTTTAAATATTGTTCCCAGTAACAGATTAAATAACGGCGGTTGGGAATGATCATACCATACACCGCTGACCAGGTTATTTCGGAGGGTTTCCAGATCCAGGTATTGCCAATAGATGGAAAGTGCACTGATGTTCAGGTGAAGTCCTAATAAAACTGTAATAATCCGGGAAATAATAAAAACGCCTATCAGAATCCTCAACTGAGTTTGACCACCAATTTTTTTCATGAAATCTCTTTGGAAACAATACAAAATAGATAAAATTTAAGGTATAGCAATGGTTGGATGTACATTAGAGGCTAATTTCAGGAAATGAAAATTGAATGCTGGGCTATTGGTAAACCACATGAATCCTATGTTGCAGCAGGAGTAAATGATTTTACGCAGAGAATTGGAAACTATTTTCCTGTTGAATGGCGACTGTTCAGCCTGAAAAAGAATTCCGGCTCTCTATCGCCGGCAAAACTTAAAGTTGAGGAATCAGCAATGATTCTTTCATCACTTAAGCAGGATGACTGGCTGGTTGCACTGGATGAAAACGGTAAATCCTTCAACTCGAGAAGACTGGCCTCGTTTATTCAGGACCGGGGAAATGAAAGCGTTAAAAGACTTATTTTTTTGATCGGAGGTGCCTATGGTCTGGATGAAACGATAATAAAGAAGTCAAAATTACAGTGGTCTCTTTCTGAACTTACCTTTCCGCATCAGCTCGTGCGCTTAATACTCATAGAGCAACTTTACCGGGCCTGTACCATTGGGCGCAATGAGAAGTACCACCATGACTAGCCAGTTTTGAATTTTCCAATTAAAGTATATCTTTAAGTCCCTTTAACTTTTGCATGTCCAATTTCACGCTTTACATCATTGTTATTACCGGCCTTATTTCTTTTGTAGGATTCAGAAATGAAAAATTAATCAACGAACTCATTTTCTGGCCTCCGGCAATCACCCAGAAATTTCAGTATTACAGGTTCATCACCTGCGGTCTGATACATGCTGATTACATGCATCTGATCTTTAACATGCTGACTCTGTATTTTTTCGGGACCATCATGGAATACCATTATCAGGGGGTGCTGGGTCTGCAGAAGTGGTATTATCTCGCATTATATATTGGTGCATTAATCGTTTCGAATATCCCCACGTATCTCAAACACAGGAACGATTACAACTACCGAAGCCTGGGAGCTTCCGGAGCCGTCTCTGCCGTACTTTTTGCATTCATCTTGCTGAGCCCCTGGGAACGTATTTATGTAATTGTGTTCCCAATTCCGGCAATTATATACGGTGGTTTGTTCCTTTTTTATTCCGCGTATATGTCAAAAAAAGGAGGCGATAACGTAAATCATGATGCCCATTTCTATGGGGCTTTGTTCGGAATTTTATTTACGATAGCTATCAGACCAGGTGTTTTGGATATTTTCCTGAATGAACTTAAACATCCCCATTTTTAATCTGAAGAATCCTGCTTGTTGCAGGCTGTACGCAAAACCGGTTGTCAATTCGTTGACCGACTGTCCAGATAATCTGGCTGTCCATCACGAGAACCCAGATTTTTTCTTTAGCAGTTTTTGACAATTTCTGATCAATAAAAAAACGGGCCAGTTTTTTCTTTTTTTTCATTCCCAGCGGATAGAAATAATCACCAGCTTTCCATTTCCTGAGTATAAGAGGAAAACGGATTTTATCTTCATCCAGATATGCCGTATTCATGTCCCCGAACCGGGAATCAATATCAGACCCGGTGATTTTTCTTATCCGTAATACTCCCTCCGGGAATTTAATTTCCGCACTGTTTTCATCAACTATGATATGTGAAACAGATGCATGCTCCAGCGGAGCGATAATCAACCATGCCCGGTTTTTAATAACACGGTTTGTTGTGCTTGAAATATATTTCCCGTTTGATCCATCCATCAATCGGATTACATCGTCAGTCTGGGCTGGTGTAAAATGAAAATCCTTTAATATTTCATACAGAATGGTACGGAGCGGACTGGATTTCTTTAGCAACAGAATCGGAATATGGAATTCAGTTCCGGTTGCTTTTAATAATTTCTTCTTGTGTTGCAGTATGGCCTGCTGATACAATATGGAGGCTTCGGAAAATCTCTGCAGATTGTTTTCCATATTATGTTTCAGATCCGGGAAAACCCTGGCGACAGACGGGATCAGCTGGTTCCGGAAAAAGTTCCGTGTATAGTTGTCTTTTGCGTTGGAACTATCTTCAACCCATTTCAGGTTTTTAGAAACGGCGAAATCTTTGATGGAGTTTTTGGAAACGGATAAAAGAGGACGGATTACCTTTTCGTTTCTTTCCGGAATACCTGTTAAACCGGTGATGCCCGTACCCCGAAAGAAATGCATAAGCAGGGTTTCAATATTATCTTCCAGGTGATGGGCCGTAACCAGCCATTGATAATCTCCCGGTTTATTACCCAACAGCGTTTTAAACCAGGCGTACCGGAGGTTACGGGCTGCAAGCTGTACAGATTCTTTTCCTTTTTCCGCGTGCAGGACGGTATCGAATTTCCTGGTGATAAAAGGCCTGCCAAGTTGAATAGCCAGACTCCTTACGAATTCTTCATCCCTGGCACTTTCTTCACCTCTCAGCTGGAAGTTGGCATGTGCGATTCCAAAATCCAGTCCGGCCATCGACGAAAGTGAAGTGAGAACTATGGAATCCATGCCGCCACTAACGGCAAGCAGCAGCCGGTCTTTCTGGCTAACCTGCAATTTTTTTAATGCATTCTGAAAAGTACTGAGCAGAATTTCCATAATTAGTCAATGAGATCCTCATAAGCTGCAAGCAATTCCCCGTAGGAATGTTCATCTCCTGCTTTTTGCGAAGCCTCCATTCCTTTTTCATACCAGGATTTTGCGTTTTCCGTTTCGCCTATCCGCTCCAGCAACCGGGCCAGATGATAATAAGACCCAATATAAGCCGGATCGAGGGTAAGTATTTCAAGGAACAAATCCCTGGCTTCCGTTTCACTGCCCGTTTTTATATATTCCAGTGCGAGGGCGTGTTTTAAAAACGGATCGTCGGGAGAGTCCCGAAGGAAGGATTTAAGCTTTTCTATTTTCTCCATGTCACGGTTTATTTTTCATTTTTTTTATCATAAACTTGTCATCCCAAGACTTAACTTTGTATAGTTGCATAAACAACTTTAATACCCGTTGATCATGAAGATTTTAGTATGTATAAGTAAAACCCCGGATACGACGGCAAAAATAGCCTTCACAGATAACAACCGGAAATTTGTAACAGACGGAGTACAATGGATTCTCAATCCCTACGATGAATGGTATGCCCTTGTCCGGGCTATAGAAATCAAAGAAAAAGATCCGGCTGCGGTAATCCATCTGATCACTGTCGGTGGTGCAGATTGTGACGTCGTTATCCGTAAGGCGCTGGCGCTTGGCGGAGATGAGGCTATCCGCATCAATACTGAACCGGCAGACAGTTTTTTTGTAGCTGCTCAGATTGCTGCATTTGCTAATGCTGGTGCATATGATCTGGTGCTGACCGGAAAAGAGACGATCGATTTCAACGGAGCTTCCGTAGGTGGAATGCTGGCCGGATTACTCGGATATCCATTCATTTCCCTGGCCGCAAAACTGGAACTAACCGGCAATCTGGCAACTCTGGTTCGGGAGATAGAAGGTGGTGAAGAAACCGTTGAAGTAAAACTTCCGTTGGTTGTCGGTTGTCAGAAAGGTATGGCAGAGCAACGCATCCCCAATATGAAAGGGATTATGGGCGCACGCAGCAAACCATTGAAAGTGACAGATGCTGTTCCGGTGGATCCTTATACTGAAATTGTTTCATTTGAACTGCCGCCGGCAAAAAAAGGAGTTAAAATGATACCCGCGGATAATGCAGAGGAACTGATCACCCTGCTGCATGAGGAAGCCAAGGTAATTTAAGCATTTAGGAATTCGGAAATCGAATTTCAAAATGCCAAGTTTTCTGGTTTTCAAGAAATTAAAAATGATCAGGTATTATTTAAAAATTCTCAAATTTTCATAACATGTCAGTACTCGTATTTTTAGATCACGCAGAGGGTCAAATCAAAAAAACTTCCCTGGAGGCATTAAGTTATGGGGTAGAGCTGGCGAAACAAATGAGTATGCCGGCAGAGGCAATCTTGCTGGGTACGGTTACAGAAGACCCCGGTTCCCTGGGTAAATATGGAATTCAGAAAATTCATCAGGTAAAACAGGAAAAACTCAATCAGCTGGATGCGGAACAATTCATTCAAATCATTTCATCAGTTGCTGAAACAAGCGGAAGCACCGTGATTGTACTTTCACACACCAATACCGGAAGGGCAATTGCTCCGGGTCTTTCCGCAAAATTAAAAGCCGGCCTCGTTACAGGAGCCATTGCATTGCCTGAGTTGTCAAACGGTTTCCTGGTAAAGAAAAACGTTTTTTCCGGCAAGGCATTCTGCACGGTTTCCATCAAAACTGCTTTAAAGATAATTTCTCTCAGTCCCAATGTGTTTCCGGTTAAGACATCAGATGGTGTGGCAGAAATTATCCAGGAGAATATACAGGCTTCCCCAGGCAATGTTACTATCAAATCGGTCTCCAAGGCGTCTGGGGAGATCCCTTTGACGGAAGCTGAAATTGTTGTAAGCGGCGGGCGTGGAATGAAAGGACCCGAGAATTGGGGTCCGATAGAAGAATTAGCCAGGCTTCTTCATGCGGCTACTGCCTGTAGTCGTCCGGTGGCTGATTCGGGCTGGCGTCCGCATCACGAACATGTGGGCCAGACCGGTATAGCTATTGCACCCAATCTTTATATTGCTATTGGAATATCCGGAGCCATTCAACATCTTGCGGGGGTAAACAGAAGTAAGGTGATTGTGGTTATCAACAAAGATCCGGAGGCTCCATTTTTTAAATCGGCGGATTATGGGATCGCTGGTGATGCATTTGAAATTTTACCTAAACTTATTCTGGCGGTGAAGAAACTCAAAGGTGTAGCTTAGTAGTTTCCATTCCCTAAACGGGGGGATAATCCATTTTTAAAAGGATTAGTTTTTTATATTTGTCCTTTTAACAAAAGACCGGTAAGTCAGCCCGCGTGGCAGATCTGTATTATGAAGAAGATCGAATTGGAAATTGTGGCCTTATCGCACAGCATTACGCAGACGCATTCATATGCTGTGGTATTGGGAGAGATCAATGGTCTCCGGCGCTTACCCATTGTAATTGGTGGTTTTGAAGCACAGGCGATTGCGGTGGCCCTGGAAAAGATGCACCCAAGCCGGCCGCTTACACATGATCTGATGAAAAATTTTATGACCGCTTTTTCTATAGATCTTCAGGAAATCATCATTTCAGACCTGCAGGAAGGTATTTTTTATTCAAAACTGATTTGTATCAGCGAACATGATACCGTGGAAATCGATTCCCGAACTTCCGATGCCCTGGCCCTGGCCGTGCGATTTGGTTGCCCTATTTACACATATGAAAATATCATAGAAAGCGCCGGTATCCTCATGGAAGATAGTGCCGGAAAGAAAAAGCTCCCAAAAGAAACGGTGACTACGGAAGGGGGTGCCAAAGAAGATCTGGGAGGGCTTTCCCTCGAAGAACTGAACAGTCTGCTTTCAGAAGTGCTGGAACAGGAGGACTATATCCGGGCCATAAAAATACGCGACGAGCTGAATAGCCGGAAAAGGGGACGTACGGGATGATTGCCTTCCCTCATGCTAAAATAAACCTGGGGCTTTCGATTACCAGAAAAAGACCGGACGGTTTTCATGATCTGGAGACCGTTTTTTATCCTATTCCCATCAGGGATTGTCTTGAAATAATTCTTTCTACCAAGAACATCTTCAGTTCCAGCGGATTACCCATTTCAGGTGATGAAAAAGATAACCTGGTTTTAAAAGCTTATCAATTACTAAAGCAAAGATATCCCCAGATTTCACCCCTTGAAATTCATCTCCTTAAGGCCATTCCCATGGGAGCCGGACTGGGAGGTGGTTCATCTGATGCGGCGGAAATGATCAGGCTTGTTCAACAGCTATTTAATTTACCCCTGTCTTCAGAGGAACTATTTAAGATGGCTATGGAACTGGGAAGTGATTGTCCTTTTTTTATGCAGACTGCCCCTTGCTTTGCAACAGGACGCGGAGAAATACTGGAGCCAGTTAGCCTGGATCTTAGCGGTTACTCTTTGCTGATGATCCATCCACAGCTAAAAATTGAAACAGCCTGGGCATATTCCAGAATCATACCTGCTTTACCCCGAAATGATTTAAGGGTAATTATTTTACAACCTGTTGCCCAATGGCCAGCATTAATGAGCAACGATTTCGAAATACCCGTTTTTGCCCAATACCCGGTTCTGGAACAGTATAAAAACCAACTTTATGCAGCGGGTGCCCTGTATGCGGCCATGACCGGTAGCGGGTCAACGATATTCGGAATTTTTGAAAAAGGAGTCCTGCCGGATTTAATGGTGGAAAATGCTCTGCAAACCCGAATTGGTTGACGGATGACAGTTGACAGATGACGGTTGAATTATCTCATTTTTTAAAAATTAGAAAAGCTTTTGGCTTTATTCTTTTAGCTTTAAGCTTAAACCGTATCTTGCATTTATTACTA
Source organism: uncultured Bacteroidota bacterium (assembly GCA_963766585.1). Taxonomy (GTDB): domain Bacteria; phylum Bacteroidota; class Bacteroidia; order Chitinophagales; family Chitinophagaceae; genus Puia. Next base: position 274,294 of record CAVYAV010000003.1, on the reverse strand, counting down.
CACTGACTACCATATCAATTCTTTGCCGTAACCTAGATTTGCTCAATCACTGAAGGGTTTAACTCCGGAAGTTTACAGGTAGACTCCAGCAAAGACTTTCTTTCTATTATTTATTTTCCTTTAATTTTTGACTTTTATGGAATTGACATCTGCTTATACTCCTGCTACGGCTGGTTTTCTGGAATTGGAAAATAACTTTAGTGCCCACAATTATCATCCCCTGCCGGTCGTGCTTTCCCGCGGACAGGGTTCCTATGTATGGGATGTGGACGGGAAAAAGTATTATGATTTCCTGAGTGGCTATTCTGCACTGAATCAGGGACATTGTCACCCGAAAATCATATCGAGTCTGATTTACCAGGCCCAGCGGCTGACCCTGACTTCTCGTGCATTTCACAGTGATCAGTTTGCAGAATATGCAAAGTTTGTCACCGAATACTTCGGTTACGACAAAGTTTTACCAATGAATACCGGTGTGGAGGCAGTGGAAACGGCCATCAAGCTCGCGAGAAAATGGGGATATGAAGTGAAGGGCATCCCTGATAACAAAGCCCGGATTGTCGTATTCGAAAATAATTTTCATGGCCGCACCAGCACCGTAGTTTCGTTTAGCAGTGACCCATCCTCTTATACCGGATTTGGTCCCTACATGCCTGGGTTTGACCTGATTCCTTACAATGATCTGAAATCTTTGGAAAATGCTCTCCAGAACCGGGAAGTTGCTGCCGTTTTGATGGAACCCATTCAGGGAGAAGCCGGGGTTGTTGTGCCGGATGAAGGCTTCCTGAGCAAAGCCTATTCTTATTGTAAACAGGCAAATGTTTTATTTATCGGAGATGAAATTCAAACCGGACTTGGTCGCACGGGAAAGATGCTGGCCTGTGATCATGAGCAGGTACGCCCCGATATCCTTATACTTGGAAAAGCACTGAGTGGCGGGGTATTACCGGTATCTGCTGTGCTGGCGGATGATGAGATCATGCTGACCATTAAACCCGGTGAACATGGATCAACTTATGGAGGCAATCCGCTAGCCTGTGCAGTGGCCATTACTGCCCTGAACGTTTTGAAAGAAGAAAGAATGACAGAAAATGCGGCCGTCATGGGTGAATATTTCAGAAATGGACTTGAATCGTTCCATTCTCCCTTTATAGAAATGGTTCGCGGAAAAGGCCTGTTAAATGCCATTGTGATTCATCAAACCCATCCGGAAGCTGCCTGGGATTTATGTATGGAACTTAAAGAAAATGGTTTGCTGGCTAAACCTACACATGGAAATAAAATCCGGTTTGCACCTCCTCTGTCTATCACCAAGGCTCAGATGGACGAATGTCTTGAAATTATTGAAGACAGTCTGGCTATCCTGAAAAGAAATAAATAGTTTTAAATTTAACCGTAAATATTTCTCAAGATGATTTCTGACAATGCCGAAATACCTGTAAATCATTCCAGTCATGTGCATCGGGAAGAACATGTTTTCAGGGCTGAAACAATTCGTGATATTGTCATAGGTATGTCCGACGGACTCACAGTTCCTTTTGCGTTGGCAGCCGGTCTCAGTGGGGCAGTTACCAATACAAACCTGATAATCATTGCCGGACTGGCAGAAATTGCTGCAGGTTCCATAGCTATGGGATTGGGCGGATATCTGGCCGGCAAAACCGAAGTGGATCATTATAATTCAGAAATGAAAAGGGAATATGAAGAAGTGGAGACTGTTCCCGAAATTGAAAAACAGGAGCTGAAAACATTTTTTTCATCCCTGGGACTAAGTAATGAAATTCAAAACCAGGCGGTTGAAGAAGTGAGTAAGGACAAAGAAAAATGGGTGGAACTGATGATGAAATATGAGCTTGGCCTTGAAAAACCCGACCCCAAACGAGCCAGCAAAAGTGCTTTTAATATCGGGTTTTCTTATATCGTTGGTGGATTGATTCCCTTATCACCTTATTTTTTTGCATCAAACGGCATTACCGGACTGAAATTATCAACCCTCATTACCCTGATCTGTTTATTTGTTTTCGGATATCTGAAAAGTAAATTTACAGGTGTCAATCCCTGGTCTGGTGCTTTCCGGGTGATGATGATTGGTGCAATTGCGGCGGGATGTGCTTTTGGAATCGCAAGATTAATACAGGGTCAATACTGAACTTAAATTGATAATTAATAATTGATAGTTATTCTTCGTTCTCCTTATTCAGCCTGGCTTTGGAAAGCAGGCTTGAAACCAGAATAACTGCTGAAAAAATCATAATGCCAACCAGTGCTGGTTTTATCTGCGGGCAAACAGAATAATAGCATTTTGAATAAAGAATAAAAGTTTTCAGGGCATATGTAAAAACCAATACACCCAAAAAATGATTTGTTCTTTTGGCCCATAAGGTTGGAATCAGGAAAAAAACGATAGTTAGTAATCCAAGGAACAGTAGAGCAATTCCTGGTTTGCCATATGCATTCTGCCGGGAATAGAATCCGGTAAAATTTTCCTGCAGATCCGGAAAATAAGCCAATGGAAAAAAGCAGCAAAGAATCAATAACAGGGCAGCTGCCATGCCGGTATAGGGCGCATATTTCAAGTGTGAGAATTTACAGGTCTACATCAACTTTTCCATCAAATGCTTTTACTGCCGGGCCGCATAGCCAGATATTCGTATAGGAATTGTCAATTTTCCGATCGTATTTAACATCCAGCCTCCCTCCTTTTGTTGTAACCATTACATCATTATATCCCACGTCATTGTGGTGGCATACAATTGCACATGCGGTGACTCCGGTGCCGCAGGAAAAGGTTTCATCTTCCACTCCTCTTTCATAAGTTCTGACGATGATTTCGTCGGCTTTTTTTTCCTCCACAAAATTGACATTAATACCATCTTTTGCAAAAGCCTCGCTATAACGAATATCAGTTCCTTCTTTCACCACGTCAATATCCATTACATCTGTTACAAACTTAATATAATGTGGTGAACCTGTATCAACGATGAAATCGCCGTTCACTTCTTTGTAACCGGATACGTCTTTCATTTTAAGGTTTACAATATTGGTACCGGTTTCGATCTCCGCTTCATGTTCCCCGTCACTGGCTATAAACCGGAATGAACTTTTATGCATTCCCAGATTATACGCAAACAGTACGATACAGCGGCCACCATTTCCGCACATTGATCCCGGATTCCCGTCCGCATTATAATATTTCATTTCAAAATCATATCCGTCTTTGTTATTTAACATCATAAGTCCGTCTGCCCCGATGCTGAAGCGGCGATCACAGATGCGTTTAATTTCCTTTTGAGATAATGCGGAGAAAGTGTTTGCCCGGTTATCGACCAGTATAAAGTCGTTTCCTGTGCCCTGATATTTTGAAAATGGCATGTTCATGGGGTGCAAATATAAATTTAATGCGGTATGGAACGCGTAAGTTCTATTGATTTTTCAATCAGGCGCTCTACTGCTAACAAACTGTTCCTGGAAAAAGTTTTACTAATCCGGTTGGCAACGATTACATTCAGGCTCAGGCACTGATGGCCCAGCATATTGCCCAAACCATAGATGGCCGATGTTTCCATTTCAAAATTGCTGATGCGATAAGGTCCGAAATGAAAGCTGGTTAATCTTTGAATCAGGTCCGGTTGTCGTAATCCCAATCGCAATATTCTGCCCTGGGGACCATAAAAACCCGGACATGTAATGGTAATTCCGTTAAAATAACCATCGGTAAAATGCTTTAAAAGAAATCCGGAGGCAGTAGCTATGGCCGGATGGGCGAATTGCTGATGCAGCTGGGTATGGGTGATGAATGCCTGCAGAATTTCCTGTTCTCCTCCCCTGGGTTCCATCCGGTAAAAATTCAGGAGGTTGTCGATCCCGAGACCATGTGTTGAAGCCACAAATGAATCAACCGGGATATCTTTTTGAAGGGATCCGGAGGTTCCCAGGCGTATAATTTGTAAGGAATGTAAAGATGGTCTGATGCTCCGGGTTGTAAAATCGATATTTACCAGGGCGTCCAGTTCATTCAGTACAATATCAATATTGTCTGTTCCAATGCCGGTAGAAATAACCGTATACCGTTCTGAACCGATAAATCCGGTATGGGAAACGAATTCACGATGCTGTTGTTTGATTTCAATCCGGTCAAAATATTTACTTACTACCGGTACACGTCCCGGGTCTCCTACCAAAAAAATTTTATTTGCCAGTTCTTCCGGGCGGAGATCGAGATGATAAATTGCCCCTCTGGAATTGATGATGAGTTCACTTTCTTCTATTCGTTGCATTTATGCGCCCCGGTTAGGGAAATTAATCCGAATATACTACTTTTGCCCATCCTCAAAAGGTTCCGTGGCCGAGCGGTTAGGCAGAGCTCTGCAAAAGCTTCTACAGCAGTTCGAATCTGCTCGGAACCTCAGAAACTCACCGGTTATTTTTAAAAGTTGCTCACTTTATATGTAAAGGAGCAACTTTTTTTATTTATTTACCGGGTAGTCGATCGTAGTTATTGTTTTTACCGCTTTAGATTTTATAATGGCCTGATGCTGGGGAGTGGCATTGTAAGTTGTTATGTCTCCTTTGCTGTTGACTGTTGTAACGTAAATACACTTGTTTTGCTTGGTATCATTTAAATCCCATCCCCAGTCATAAGCGGTCACATGTGGCATTGCCATAGAAGCTGCCCTGTACAACTCGTTCACTTCATGTTTGCTTGAATCAGAGGATCCTGGCTGGAAGGTGACAATTTCAACATGTTTAATCGGACCGGTGGAATTTGTGCCGGTTTGGGCGTGTGAAATACAGGGAAGGACAATAGAAATACAAAGAAATTTATAAATAAGATTATACCATTTCATATATCATAGTTTTACTAAAATTAAAAATAATCCCTTAGTTTTTGAATGCGATCTTAAATGCATCGTGTTTCAGCGGGACATTAAGACTATACAAACCAGCTTCTTATCGGAGAAGTGGCTCGTTTTTAATTTCATTCTGATCCGGAATGGTATTGTTTATCAATTTTCCCGATAATTTTTGTCATCAGGGCAATACAGTCATCGTATTGCCCGATAATCTGATCCGGGCTTCTTAAAGCAGCACAGAGATTATACCCTTCATCTGTTTTAAACAATATGATCATATTGCTGGTGGAATCCGTGGTCCTTTTCAAATTTTTGATGAAGAAATCAAATAATTTAATTTTCGTATTCGTATAAAATCTGCTACTGGTAAGTAATGCGGGAATATCTTCCTGGTATAGATCCATGATATCATTCTGCAATTCTTTATTTTCAATGGTTCCTATCTTACCCGAAGATTTAAAGCCCTCAAACCTCCCGTCGTTTGGATTTAATCCGGTTGTATTTTGTAACCAGTTCCCGTATTTCTTCAGGGTATCCCGATTGACAGGTTCGTTAATTTTGAGATAGCTTAAATAACTGAAAATTGTTTTTTGAAAAATATATGATTTTTTGTCATCCTTCATTTCAACGATATCACTCGTCAGGTCATTTTTCAAGCCCTCCAGGAAATACCTCACTTCTTCCTGCTCATGCCTGTGTTCGCTGAGGTTATGAAACCAGATGGAAACGGTTACAGCAAATACAATAATCAGGATTTCGATCAGGAATTCTGAAATCTTATGCCAAAAAGGAATATCCCGGCTCATCCAGGTCTTGTAAATTTTTTTGGTGTGTTTTATAACTTCGTCCTCAGCCATTTTTAAATATTTTATCTACTTTTCATTAAACTTCAAGTTACCATTTTTCTAATTTTTAAAGGATGCCTGTTTAAATGGTTTTTGAAAATGATTATTCATTAATTTCAGGTCATGTTCAACCTGAGGGTATATGGGATTCTTATGGGAAAAAACCGCGATATTCTTGTTTCTGATGAGTTCATCAGAGGGAACCAGTACACTAAATTTCCCGGAGGAGGACTGGAATTCGGGGAAGGCACCCGGGATTGCCTGAAAAGAGAATTCATGGAAGAGATGAACCTCCCTGTACGGGTGACCGATCACCTCTATACGACTGATTTTTTTCAGATGAGTGCTTTTAATCCGGAACACCAGATCATTTCCATTTACTACCGCGTAGAGGCGCTGGAGGAAATCCGGGTTCCTTTGAGAACGAAGTTATTTGATTTCGATGAGGCACAAATGGAAGTATACCGGAAAACAGGTGAAACGGAAACCTTCCGCTTCATTCCTTGGGAATCTTTTTCTCCTGAATCTGTTAGTCTGCCGATCGACAAGGTGGTTGCGTCAATTATCATGAGTTTGTAATATGATACCGAATATGTATCATAACAGTTCGGCTTATTAACTAATGATCGGCTGACCGGTTTTGATAACGCCCATGATAAACGTGCTCTGCACCTGAGCGATATTTTCCACCTGCCCCAGTTTGTTTACATGGAAATTGTAATAGTCATCCATATTTTCGGCTACTACCTTGAGCATAAAATCAAACGCTCCGGAAATAATATAAAATTCAATTACCTCCGGCATTTCAGATATGGTTTTAATGAATTTGCCACCAGATTTTTTACTATGCTCCTTTAAGGAAATATAACAGATTGCCATCAACCCCTTATTGATACGGGAATGATTCAGGATCGTAGCGTATTGCAGAATAACCCCTTCTTCTTCCATCCGTTTTATGCGTTCGTGAACAGGGGTTGCACTCAGGTGAATTTGGGAAGCGATTTCTCTTACCGTGGCCTTTGCATTGAATTGTAAATAACGCAAAATGGCTTTATCTTTTTCATCCAGAGGTAAAGCTGGAATTCCTGCTTGTTCTTTAAACTGATCTTTTTGCATCGGTTATTACTAATTTGTTCCAAAAATATACTAATAAATGATCATTTATTCCAAAATACACAATAATTAGCCTTGTTTTGTTCTACAAACTTACCTTTACGGCCTAAAATCATTAATATGTCCACACAAACAAAAAATATTGACCTGACCCTTCCTTACAAGGTTAAGGATATGAGTCTGGCTGCATGGGGCAGAAAGGAAATTCGTTTGGCGGAAGCCGAAATGCCGGGACTCATGGCCTTACGTTCTGAATATGGAAAATTAAAACCACTCAAAGGAGCACGGATTGCCGGTTGTTTACATATGACCATCCAGACAGCCGTTCTGATTGAAACGCTGATAGAACTGGGCGCCGAGGTTCGGTGGAGTTCCTGTAATATATTTTCTACTCAGGACCATGCTGCTGCGGCCATAGCTGCTGCAGGTATAGGCGTATTTGCCTGGAAGGGTCAGAGCCTGGAGGAGGCGGACTGGTGTATTGAGCAAACCTTATTCTTTGGCAGTACAGATCGTCCCCTGAATATGATTCTGGATGACGGAGGAGACCTCACAAATATTGTATTGGATAAATACACTGAACTGGTGCAGCATGTGAAAGGGATTTCTGAAGAAACTACTACCGGAGTTCATCGCCTTTATGAAAGAGTAGCCAAGGGAACCCTGCCCATGCCTGCCATTAATGTGAATGATTCCGTTACCAAATCGAAATTTGATAACAAATACGGTTGTAAGGAAAGTCTGGTCGACGCAATTCGTCGTGCGACAGATGTTATGATGGCCGGAAAGGTAGCGGTTGTAGGTGGTTACGGAGATGTTGGTAAGGGTTCTGCCCATTCATTACAGGGAGCCGGTTGCCGGGTTATCGTAACTGAAATAGACCCTATTTGCGCCCTTCAGGCTGCGATGGATGGCTTTGAAGTAAAGCGAATGGCTGACGCAGTGAAAGAAGCAGATATAGTAGTTACCGCCTCGGGATGCCGGGATCTGATTACTGAAAAGCATTTCCGTTCTTTAAAGGATAAGGCCATCGTTTGTAATATTGGCCACTTTGATATTGAAATTGACATGGCCTGGCTCAATAACAATTATGGCCACACGAAAGATACCATTAAACCTCAGGTAGACTTATACAATATCGACGGAAAAGATGTGATCATTCTGGCAGAAGGCCGCCTGGTGAACCTGGGTTGCGCAACAGGTCATCCGAGTTTTGTGATGAGTAACTCTTTTACAAATCAGGTGCTGGCGCAAATCGAACTTTGGCAGAATCACGCGAAATACGAAAATATTGTGTTTGTTCTTCCAAAACATCTTGACGAAAAAGTTGCCCGGTTACACCTTGCCAAGATCGGTGTTACGCTGGATGAACTTAGTGTTGCTCAGAGTGAATACCTGGGTATTCCGGTACAGGGGCCCTATAAGGCGGACCATTATAGGTATTAAACCTGCATCTTAAAGCTGAAGGCCTAAAGCCCAAAGCTCAAAGCCAGAGAATTCGCCATAATAAACAAACCCTCTCTTATTTAAAGAGAGGGTTTGTTATTTTTTGAAACTGCCCTGAGAAATCTGATCCTTTGTATTGCAGTCCCTGCTTTAGGCTTTAAGCTTTGGGCTTTAAGCTTAATAGCCCCATTTCTTCATGATGGCATAGTCCTGCTTGGAGCAGTCAAGCGGGGTCAGGCCCTGATAAGATTCCTGTTCAATGATAAAATATTTTGTTCCACCGGTACTGCGGCCGAGTTCGCAGACTTCCTTCGTACCCACGATGCCCTGCCCTAGTATGGTGCTTTCATATTTTTCTCCTTCAATCATTTTTTTAGCGAGGATCTCGTCCTTTACATGCATCAGTTCAAAACGACCGGGATATTTTTTTGCCACATCAATGGCTTTAAATCCGCCATTATACAGGTTACCCATGTCCAGCTGCTGGGCAACCAGCGCCGGATCGGTATTTGTCAGGATAAGATCATACAGAAGCTCACCATCAATTCTGGTGTTGAATTCAAAATCGTGATTATGGTATCCGAATTTCATTCCTGATTTTTTACACAGTTCACCCGATTTATTGAAGATGTCCATGTATTCCTTAAAGTCCTTCATGTTCTTTCGTTTACTGTCGTCCAGCCAGGGAGATACCAGGTATTTCTGACCTGCGGCCGCAGCATCTTCAACGGTATAGTTCCAGCTGTCTGCAAACTGGTTTTTGGCAAAATCATAGTCTTTGGGCAACATCACCACGTGTCCGCTTGGCATTTCCATTCCGAAGTCGGAGAGTAATTTTTTAAAATCGGCTGGTGCATAACCATAAAATTTGCGGTCGTGGTAGTTTGCATGTTCCACATACCGGTATCCCATATCGGAAAGTTGTTTCAGGGTACCCGACGGATCCTTTCGCATATCCTCCCGAACAGTATAAAGCTGAATGGCCAATATGGTTTTTGGCTTGGCGGCAGCCATTAATTTATTGGATCCTATGGCCAGTGCAGCGACGGATAACCCGCCTGTTTTCAAAAAATTTCTGCGCGAAGTACTCATATGCAATCGATTTTTTAAGCTTAAGGCACGAAGCTCCGGGCCCGGGGCTAAATTTAATAATGTGAGAAATAAATATACAAACAATAGCTTTATAAATGCTCCAATAATTAACCCATGTCGTATTCCAGTAGCATGAGTTTTAGCGCTATAGGTCAGGCTTTGGGCTCCTCAACAGGATGGGACTTAAAAGTAAAGTTCTTTTGTGTCATATAACTAAAGGAAACGACGATAGCCGTAGTAATCATTTTTGAAATCGTGGGATACAAATGAAAACGTTCTACAAACAGGCGGATAAAAATATAATTCAAAACAATGCATATTAAAACGAGCAGGAAGTATCTGAAAAGCTGAACCCTGCCGTGAAGAACAGATCCCGGAAATACCACATGTCTCATCAGCATAAAACCAGTAGGGAAACTAATGAGGAAGGATATAATAAATGCAGCAATATGCGGTTTGAAAGAAATGAAACCCAGGTTTAAAATCTGTTTTTGCAATATATAATTATATGCCAGGAAGTACACGAAAATATCCAGAATAGTGTTTACACCTCCGCAAACTGCATACCGGAAGGTCTGTAAAGAGATGAATTTTCGGAAAGGCGGGTAAAAAAAATCTATAATTGAAATGATCTCCTTTTTTGGCATAAATCCGCGGATTCCGTGTGCAAAGTTAATAAAACCGAGGCAGATAGTCTAGGCAACAAATACTACTTTTGCGCACAATTCAATCAGATGGAGCTTGTAACCGGTATCAAACAGGCCGTACAGACGGTTTTAGCCGAAAAATGCGATTACCATATCGACATTCAGGAAATCCTGGTTAATGAAACCAAGCCTGAGTTTACCGGCGACTATACTGTCGTGCTGTTTGCTTTCAGCAAAATTTTAAAAAAATCACCTGACCATTTAGGCAGGGATTTGGGTGAAGCCCTCCTTGCTTTAAAACCCGACTGGTTTGCCGGCTATAATATCCTTAAAGGTTTTTTGAACCTGGTTCTAGCCAATGACATACTAACGGATTTCCTGGAAGCCCAATACAACAATGCTTCATTTGGGATCCATGAACCTGGCAGCAGACGCGTCATGGTGGAATATTCTTCACCCAATACCAATAAACCCCTGCATCTGGGGCATCTGCGGAATAATTTTTTAGGCTGGAGTGTGGCCGAATTATATAAAGTCTGCGGATACGATATCATTAAAACCTGTATTGCCAACGACCGGGGCATCCACATCTGTAAAAGCATGGTGGCCTGGCAGCAATATGCAAATGGAGCAACTCCCGAAAGCACAGGTATTAAGGGCGATCATTTCGTAGGGGATTACTACGTTTTATTTGGAATAGAATTAAAGAAGCAGGTAGATGCAGGAATTCTAAATGGACTGTCGAAGGAAACCGCCGAAAAAGAAGCCCCCCTGATGAAAGCTGCCCAGCAAATGCTGGTGGACTGGGAAGCGGGAGATCCCGAAGTGTTAACACTCTGGAAGATGATGAACAGTTGGGTGTATGCGGGATTTGATGTTACATATAAAAGGATCGGAAGTGATTTTGATAAAATTTATTATGAAAGTCAAACCTACCTGCTGGGAAAAGACCTGGTGGACATGGGTTTGAAAAAAAATGTCTTTTTTCAGAAAGAAGACGGGAGTGTTTGGATTGACCTTAAATCTGATGGGCTCGATGAAAAAATAGTGCAGCGCAGTGACGGCACAGCTGTTTATATGACACAGGATATCGGCCTCGCTGTTAATAAATACGAAGAATATCATGCGGAAAAGAGTATATATGTGGTGGCAGATGAACAGAACTATCATTTTAAAGTGCTTAAACTGATCTGCCAGAAACTGCAATTAGCTACGGCCGACGGTATTTATCATCTGTCTTACGGACTGGTCGAACTTCCATCTGGCAGAATGAAAACCCGTGAAGGAACGGTTGTGGACGCCGATGATATAATTGATGAAATGACAGGTATCGCAGCGAAACATACTGAGGTACTGGGAAAAGTTTCTGATTTTACAGCAGAAGAAAGAACTGAATTGTATGACACGATTGGATTGGGTGCTTTGAAGTTTTTTCTGCTGCGGGTGGATCCGAAAAAGAGAATGGTTTTCAATCCGGATGAATCAATCGACTTCCATGGGTTTACCGGACCTTTTATTCAATACACCCATGCTCGAATTAAATCTATTTTGAGAAAAGAAACAGTTGTCGCCCGGAACCGGGAGAATAATACTCCTCTTTTGCCTCTGGAAAAAGAATTGATCATTGCGCTGGAAAAATACAACTCCCTATTGCAGCAGGCTTGCCTTGAAATGAATCCTTCGCTGGTTGCCAATTACATTTTCAGCGTTGCTAAAATTTTCAACTCTTTTTATGCTGAACATTCAGTTGGAAGGGCTGAGTCGGAAGGTAAAAAACAATTGCGGTTAAGGATATGTGTTATGACTGCGAATATTATTCACTCTTCTATGCGTATTTTAGGAATCAGGGTTCCAGAGAGGATGTAGAACGTAAGCAGCCTTTATTCATCATCCTCTGATTTATCTTTATGTTTTATGTTAAGTGCCAGGTTTTCATCTCCCCCATCTCCTTTGTTGGTAAGGTCGGCAAATAATCCTTCATCTGTCAGATCAAGCGGATGGGAATTTGTCCAGTCTTCATGGGCGATCTGCTGTAGTCTCTCTACAATTTCTTCATCGTGGACTTCGATGGCCAATTCACGCCTGTCGTCAAAACTTCCCGGTGCCAGATTTATTGATCCGACAATAGCGCGTGAACCGTCAGCAATAAGCATTTTACCATGCAGCTTAAGATGACGAAGGGTATGAACTTTTATTCCTACATCGTCCATGATCCGTAATCCACCTACTCCTTCTACCAGTTTATCTTTTTTCAGGGCATGCGGTGGCCTGGCCATGATATGAACCTTTACTCCCCGTACGGCAGCTCTAACCAGCCGTTCAATAATTACTGAATCCTGATACCGTTCATTCTGTACGAAAAGAGTATGTTTGGCCTCATCAATAAAACGGGCGATTCTTTCGCGGCCATTGCCTTTACACCAGATCATATTTGCGTGCTCTCCCGGATCGAAAGTTGTCCGGTCCCAGTCAGCGGTAAAACAGGATATAACCTCATCCACCTCATGTTTATGGCTGGTGGTAATGGCATAGTCACGGGTTACAGTCAGGTTTTTCGTAGCCCAATTGAGTGATTTAATGAATGCTACTTCTTCGTCGATTACCATGGATTTTTCATGAGTAAGACCAAATTCGGGATTACTATCCTTTACTTCAATACCAACGGCTTCCAACAGTTTTCGCGTTTCTGAGTTTTCTTCTTCTCCGCTTCTTCTTGCCGGGTTTAGCATAACCTGTACATTGACACCTCTTTTTTTAGCTGCAATGACCGCATTGATCAGGTCCGGGTCAGAAAAAACGAACATTTTGATTTTCATGGAAGTTTTCGCTGAATCTATGGCATCCACAATTGGTTTTTTTGTATCATCCGGTAAAATGATAACCGTCCTGTTTGCATTTGATTTTGACATAATAATAATTACATTTAAAAGTACGGTTTAGTTTGTTTGTTGTCCAACTAATGGTTCAGCACCTGACTGAATATGGTAAAGTTCCGCATAGATCCCGTTCTTGACCAACAGTTCATCATGTGTTCCTTCTTCAGCAACAAATCCCCCTTTAAGCACCACAATTTTATCCGCATCACGAATGGTACTCAGCCGGTGTGCAATGATAATTACTGTGCGGCCCGCCATCAGATTTTCCAAAGCTTCCATTACCAGTTTTTCTGACTCCGTATCTAATGCTGCAGTAGGCTCGTCCAGAATAAGAATGGGCGAATTACGAATGATTGCCCTTGCAATACCAATTCTCTGGCGCTGTCCGCCGGATAGCGTAAGTCCTCTTTCTCCGACCATGGTATCATAACCATGTGCCATTTTTGCAATGAACTCGTCGGCATTGGCCAGTTTTGCTGCTGCTTCAATTTCTGCCTGCGTGGCTCCCTGTTTTCCATAAGCGATGTTATCCCTTACCGTACCGAAGAAAAGTACGGTATCCTGCAGCACAAATGCAATCTGATCCCGCAATCCATTCTCCCCGTGTAACTGATATTCGGTAATGTCAACTCCGTCAATTCGTACGCTTCCCTTGGTTGGATCATAAAATCGGGGGATCAGACTTACAACGGTAGATTTTCCTCCGCCGGTTGGTCCGCAGATTCCAATTCTTTGTCCTGCCTTGATGGAAAAATGAACATCACTTAATACAGGAGATTCGGGACCATAGGCAAATGCCACATGTTCAAAATCAATATGGCCCTTAACATCTTTGGGTGCCTTTGCATCGGGCTTTTGTGGTATTACCGTATCTGTATCGAGGATAGCCTGGATTCGTTCCAGGGCAACAGAGGCCTGAGCAATGGAAGTTGTCATTTTGGCCAGGTCCTGGACGGGTTTAAAAAATTTCCCCAGATAAGATAAAAATACAGTGAGGCCTCCGAGTGTCATCGCTTCTATCAGCACCAGGTGTGCACCCCGCCAGAGAACGTATGCGGTGCATCCTGAAACAATCAGGGCAACGACGGGAGAAAGCAGAGATTTCACTTTTCTGGCTTTCAGTGAAGCTTCGACAGTACCCATGCTCACATCCTTAAGATGTGTTTCTTCAAGATCCTGCCGGTCAAATGCTTTTACAGCCCGGACTGATTCGAGACCTTGTTGCAGCACGGACACCATGGAGGACTGCTGAGTCCTTACTTCATGGGTAGCTTTTTTAACGGCCGTTTTGAAGCGGGCAACAAAAAGAAGCAGCAAAGGTGTAACAGCGACAGCAATAAGAGCAAAGTCCCAGTTCATATAAAACATCAGGCCGAGCATGCCCAAAATGGTCAGGGCATCAATCAGTATACTTAACAATGCTGACGAAGCAAAACTCTGAATAGTGGAAACATCCGATGTAATCGTGCTGAGTATATTCCCGATCTGATGGGAATCATAGTAGGTTAAGGAAAGCCGTTGCAGGTGATGATATACTTTCTGACGCAGATCATTGGCCACATATTGCGCAACACTTTCAGTAAAATAATTATCAATATAACCAGCAATGCCGCCAATAAGTGCAATCAGCACCAGGCCAATGGCTGCCGCCCCTGCGAGTGCCATTTTGCTGTTTTCAAAAGGAAGATCTTTAATCCATTTCAGCCATTCCGGTAATGGATGGTGGCCGACTACATTATCAATAATGATTTTTAAAGGCCATGGACCAAGCAGACTCATGGCTGTTTCAAGCAACATCGCTGCGAAAATAACAAACAGCCATTTTTTGTACGGTTTAATGAGCTCCCATACCAGGGAGGACAAACTTTTAGATGACTTTTTTAGAATAACGGTTGCGTCATCCTTTTTGGATTTTTTGTGGAGATAACCAGGCATAGAGATAAGGTTCCTTTGATTAATGAGATATCCTCCAAATGTAATATTATTTCAATTTGTCCACATTTAAAGGAAATCGGCCTTCCCGTTTTTACCAGGCATGTTTCGTGGTTTTGCTTTTCCGGCTGTACTATATGGGACAGAAGTTTCTGATATTTACTTTTTGTTCCTGGAGCGCAAGCTTATTTCAGAATTACAGCACCTAATGGAGGAAGATGCACATTTATTTCGTATCGTTCCTGTTCTTTATCCACGAGCGTTACAATGGGCTCAGGATTAAAAATATTTCCCGTTCCACCATATATTCGTTCATCACTGTTAAAAATCTCTTTCCAGGCTGACTTGCCATTGGCATATACTTTCCAGTTATTACGGGGAACAGGTGTCATATTTAATACAACAAGGATATCATTTTCAGGAAGCTTTCCTTTTCTTCTGAAAACAATTACGGATTCCTCCCGGTGATCCAGATCGATCCATTCAAAACCAAATTTATTAAACTGATTTTCATACAAGGCAGGTTCACTTCGAAGCAATAAATTCAAGTCCCTTACACAATCTTTCATTTTCCGGTGCAATTCATATTTCAGCAGGTACCATTGGAGTTCCCGTTTGTGGTTCCATTCATCCGTTGCACCGAATTCATCCCCCATAAAAAGCAGTTTGCCTCCCGGATGCATGAACATGTATACATACATAAGCCGGAGGTTGGCAAATTTCTGCCACTCATCTCCGGGCATTTTATATAACATCGGAGATTTACCATGCACCACTTCGTCATGACTCAGGGGGAGCATGAAATTTTCGTCATAGTAATACATCATGCTGAAAGTGAACTTATCCTGAAGTTCCTTGCGCAGTAAGGGATCGGCTTTGAAATAATCCAGAGTATCGTGCATCCAGCCCATCATCCATTTCATTCCAAATCCCAGTCCGCCCATAAAAGTAGGTTTACTGATCCCGGGCCAGTCCGTCGCTTCTTCTGCTATCGATTGTATATCCGGAAAATCCCTGTACAATGTGGCATTCAGGTCTTTAATAAATTCAATGGCCTCGAGGTTTCCGTCTCCTCCAAATTCGTTAGGCTCCCATTGACCAGTGGTTCTGGAATAATTTAATTTCAACATGGAACTCACAGCGTCTACCCTGATTCCATCAGCATGAAACTGATCGCACCAGAAGCGGCCGCTGCTGATCAGAAAAGATTTTACTTCCCCCCTTTTATAATTAAAAATATAACTGTTCCAATCGGGATGATAACCCTTACGCATGTCGGCATACTCATATGTATTCGCCCCATCAAACATATACAAACCGTGCGCGTCATAAGGAAAATGCGAAGGCACCCAGTCGAGTAATACCCCGATGCCTGCCTCATGAAAAGCATTCACCAGTTCCATAAAAGACTGTGGATCGCCAAAGCGGGAAGTAGGTGCGAAATATCCAACACCCTGATAGCCCCAGGACCCATCATACGGATATTCCATCACGGGCATCAATTCCACATGGGTAAAACCCATTTCCCTGATATAGGGAACAAGGCGTTCGCGGATCTGATCATAGGAATTATATGTTTCTTCGTCGTCGGGATTGGGACGCATCCAGCTGGCCAGGTGCACTTCGTAAACACTCCAGGGCTGGTCGAGCGCATTGTGTTTTTTGCGCGTATTCATCCAGACTTCATCCTTCCAGGTATAGTTCAGGTCCCAGGTAATGGATGCGGTTTTTGGTCTTTGTTCCCAAAAATGGGCAAAGGGATCTCCTTTTACCGTTTCTGATCCGTTGAATCCCCGAATATTATATTTATAAATTTCACCCCTGTTAATATCGGGAATAAATCCTTCCCAGATACCTGATTTCTCAAGACGGACAAACAAGGGATGCGAATCTGGTTTCCAATCGTTAAAATTTCCAATTACGGAAACAGCCGTCGCGTTTGGTGCCCAGACTGCAAAATAATAGCCTTTTGTGCCCAGCACTTCCCGGGCATGGGAGCCAAAGATTTCATATAGGCGATAGTGGGTCCCGTTTTGAAAATTGCTGATATCAGCATCCGAAAAAAGGGAGTAATTCCAAACGGGTTTCGTGGAATCTACAAAATGGGTATGTTCGTAGTCGGTAATCACTGTATTCACCTTCACTAATGTACGGACTTATTGCCAGTACTGCGTTTTTTAAGTTCCAGTATATACATCGTGCGGGCAGGGATGTTTAAATTTTCAGCAAGGGGATAAATGCTGTTTGTCATGATATCAGTGCCCGTATCGAAACCGGTTGTCCTTTCAGAAAAATCCCTGAAGCGGACAGAAGCAGAAACCGAATCTGAATTTACTAAACAGAGAACGGTTTGATTCCCATCATAACGGGCATATACATAGACATTTTTTGAAGGAATATACTGCATCAGCTTGCCGGTTTTCAGGGCAGTGGACGATTTCCTGAAATTCGCCAGTTTTGAAGTAAAATTAAATGCTTCATTTTCTGCGCCCGTTCTTCCGGAAGCAATAAATTTATTTTTCGGATCCCCATCAAAACCACCCGGAAAATCTTCACGAACCATGGCATCCGAAGGATCCTTGAAATTTTTCATTAAGATTTCTGTACCGTAATACAGATGGGGAATGCCCCGTTGGGTAAGTAATAATCCGATACCTATTTTAAAGCTGGCCCAGTCTTCTCCTGCAACCGAAAAGAACCGGTCCATATCATGATTGTCCAGGAATATGCAATTATTCATTGGATCTTTATACAGCATGTCTTCGGCCAGGGTGGTATATAAATGATTCACTCCATTGTTCCATCCGTAATTTTTTTTCGAGGCATCCAGCATGGCATAACATACAGGGAAATCCAGGATTCCGGTGAGGTTGCTTTTCCAGGAAACATTCAGGTTATTGCGACAGAAATATGCACCTGCCGCAACCGTATTGACGGTTGCTTCTCCCAACGATGTGATGGAAGGAAATTCTTTTGCCAGGGCATCATTGAGATTATTTAAAAAAACCGGATCGCAATATTTATAGGTATCTACCCGCCATCCGTCGAGTTGAAAAGTTTGAGTCATCCAGATCGCCTGCTGGATCAGATAGGTACTGAGTATTGGGTTTCTAAGGTTTAGATCCGGCAGGTGCGGAACAAACCAACCCGCTTCCATCACTTCTTTATCGGATGCGGATGCATGGATATCAAAAATGGCCTGCTCCCTATGGTTAGTGCCGTGATATTCCGGCCACCAGTTGATCCAGCTGCTGTCGGGCAGGTCTTTCATGATCCAATGTTCGGCCCCGATATGATTGTATACCGCATCCTGAATGATTTTCAACCCGCGTGCATGCGATGCAAGTACCAGTTTTAAATAGGCTTCCTTTCCCCCCAATCTTTTATCTATTTCGTAGTGGTCGGTGAACCAGTAACCATGGTACCCGCTCAGCATACCGGAGGGCTCCTTTTCCAGGGGCATATCATTTTCAATTACCGGTGTAAGCCAGAGTGCAGTTACTCCGAGTTGCTGCAAATAATCCAGGTGGTTAATGATTCCCTGTATATCGCCGCCATGACGAGCCAGCGGGTTGTTACGATCTACTACCGTATCGCGCATATTCGCAAAGTGATCATTGTTGGGATCTCCGTTGCTGAAACGATCCGGCATCAGCAGGTAAATAAAATCGGAGGATTGTATGCCACGGGCGAATGTTTTTCCAATTCCAGGCGGGATATTATTTAACGGGATTGTAAATTCTGTACTGAAAATTCCCAATGCATTCCTGATGATTAAATTTCCCGCTTTGGCTTTTTTTGAGATAGTGACATTTAAAAATAGATAGTTTGGGTTTTTTACAGATTGTATACTATCGAGAGTAATGCCCGCGTAGTTAATACTTATAAATTTTTTTGCTTCACTTATTTGATTGCCATGAAGCATAACCTGCAGATGGGGATTCTTCATACCCACCCACCAGCTTGATGGATAAATTTTTATTTCATTCTGTGAAAAACCATAAATGAATAAAAATAAAACCGGTAAAAAAGATATCTTTTTCATGATGCAGCGAGTCTTTGCTGTTTCCGGCTGATGCGGATATCTCCCGCATCGTATACAAACAATACGCTGATAGCGGCGCAGAATAAAAAGAAGCCCGCCAGTACGATCGCATAAATATATTGCTCTCCGTAAATGTGATGAACAATCCATCCCCCGAACAATCCGTTTACAATTTGCGGAAGTGTAATAAAAAAATTAAAAATGCCCATATATATACCGAGCTTTCCAGGTGGAATGGATCCGGAGAGTATCACATAGGGCATGGCCAGGATGCTGGCCCAGGCAAGGCCCACTCCGATCATGGAATAGTTCAGCATCGCCGGATCTTTAATAAAAAGTATGGATATCAATCCAATTCCTCCAGCCATCAGCGAAAATGCATGTGTTAATTTCCGTCCGATTTTTCTTGCGATCGCCGGAAGAAGCAAGGCATAAAACATGGCAACACCATTATAAACACCAAAAGCAGAACTCACTTTATTTCCGGCTTCATTGTATGCGACGGTTTTAGAATAATCTCCGGTAAGATGATATACATGGGTTGCCACTGCATCGGTCGTGAAAACCCACATGGAAAATAAAGCGAACCAGGAGAAGAACTGGACGAGGCCCAGTTGTTTCATGGTCTTCGGCATATGCTGAAAATCATGGATGATTTCCCTTACACCGGACTTTTTATGGGTGTTATCCGGTTTACCATGATAACTTTCATATTCTGCAGGTTTATATTCTTTCGAAAAAAATACGGTAATCAGGATCGCCAGAATAAATACCGTCGCTCCGATATAATATGAATAACGGATATTATCTGCCACCCCGTTTTTTCCCGCTTCCATACTGAAACCGTGATTAGCCATCCATTCCGGAAGATAAGACCCCCCGACAGCACCCAGACCAATCAGAAAGGTCTGTATGCTGAATCCCAGTGTGCGTTGTTTATCCGGAAGATTGTCTGCTACGAGTGCACGAAAGGGTTCCATGGCGATATTAAAGGAAGTGTCCATCACCATCACCATACCAGCCCCGATCCACAAAGCGGGAATGATGCCGGCCAATGCACCGGAGTTTGGCAGGAATATGAGTGCCAGGGAGGACAGAATCGCGCCGGTTAAAAAATAAGGTTTTCTTCTGCCCAGTCTGTTCCAGGTTTTATCGCTATAGTGACCAATCAGGGGTTGTACGATCATGCCTACAACCGGTGCTACCAGCCAGAATGCAGGTAACTGATCTACGTCAGCACCAAAAGAACGCAGGATTCGACTGGTATTTCCGTTTTGCAATGCAAAACCGAATTGGATTCCCAGAAAGCCAAAACTCATGGTGAAAATCTGCCAGATGGAAAGCACGGGCTTAGCAACCAGGGTTGGCTGGTTTGCAGGAGTATGTTGGGTCATAGCAATCGTTATACTAAATCACGAATCCATTCGGCATCACGGCTCCCTTTTTGACCACCACGATTCCGTCTTTAACGGTATATAATGAATGATCGGTATTTTCAAGATGTGATCCGCCATTAATCCGCACGTCATCACCGATACGGCAGTTCTTATCCACAATGCAGTTTCGGATATAACAACGGTCGCCAATGCCTACGGAAGGCAGGCCATGTTCCTTATCATGTTTAATTTCCTCGATGGTTTCATAATAGTCGATACCCATCAGGTAACTGCTCACGATGGTGGTGCCGATTACCGATCCGGGTGCGGATTCCGATTACACTGTTTTCAATGCGGGAAGCATTGATGATACAACCTTCCGCAATGATGGTTTTTTCCAGTGTGGTGCCGCTGATCTTGGCCGGCGGCAGCATGCGTGCACGGGTATAAATCGCATTGCTGTTATCGAATAAATTAAAATCCGGAATTTCTTTGGTGAGGCCGAGGTTGGCTTCGAAGAAAGAATAAATATTTCCGATATCGGTCCAGTAACCATCATACTGGTAAGCTGACCACTTTATATTTCTCGATGGACTGCGGAATGATTTCCTTACCGAAATCCGTGGCTTCCACATATTCATTCTGCAAGAAGTTCCTGAGAGCAGCTGGCGGTTGAAAATATAGATTCCCATGGATGCGAGATAATTGCGGCCCTGGCCCTGCATCAGTGAACCGGTATCGCTGGTCCAGTCTGTCAGCACTTCTTTTTTGGGTTTTTCGATGAAAGAAGTGATAAACCCTTTATCATCCTTTTTCATAATACCGAATTCTGAAGCTTCGCGGTCCGCAACCGGAATGGTAGCGATGGAGATTTCTGCTTTTCTGCGCAATATGGTTATTGAGCATCTCCATAAAATCCATCTGGTAAAGCTGGTCACCGGAAAGGATCAGAACATATTCTGCTTCGAAAGGACCCAGGTGACGGAGACATTGGCGTACCGCATCGGCGGTACCCTGGTACCAGGTTGGATTATCCGGTGTTTGTTCCGCTGCCAGGATATCAACAAAAGCCGAACTGAAAGCACTGAAATGATAAGTGTTCTTAATATGCCGGTTTAGCGAAGCGGAATTGAATTGGGTAAGTACAAACATTCGGTCGATACCCGAATTCAGGCAATTCGAAATCGGAATATCCACCAAACGATATTTGCCCGCAATGGGAACGGCTGGTTTTGAACGACTGGCTGTCAGCGGATATAACCGGGTTCCTGCTCCTCCACCTAAAATCACGGCTAATACTTTTTTTGACATAAAGTCTGATTTAATAAATGGTATTATAGCGAAGCGTAAAGATCAAGGTATTGCTGCATGCTGGTTTCCCAGCTAAAGTCGAGTCGCATCATTTTTCTTCTTAATTCTTCCATCATCAACGGATCCTGAAATAACTGAATGGCGCGCCAGATAGCCTGGGTTATATCCCCAACTATGGCATTGTTAAACCGGATACCATATCCGTTCGGTTCACCTATATCAATTACCGTGTCTTTCAGTCCTCCGGTATCCCGCACAATCGGGATGGTACCATATCGCATGGCATACATCTGATTCAGGCCGCAGGGTTCAACCCGGGAAGGCATCAGTATAAAATCGCTCCGGCATAGATCAGGTGACTCAACCCTTCATTATAGCCGATGAAAATGCTAAAATCACCCTCACTGAATTTACTGACCCTTTCCAGATTGTCCTGAATTTCGAGCTTCGCCACTTCCCAGGATCAGGAAATTCAATTTGCGGCCGATATAATAAAATGAATCTCCGATAGCCTGTGGCAAAAGATCCGCCCCTTTTTCCCCTACCAGTCTCCCGATAAAAGAAATCAATGGTTTTTTAATATCCAGCCCAAACCGGTTGCAAAGTATTTCTTTATTCTTTGCTTTACCCGCCAGCCAGCGATTTTATATTATAATGATTTTCCATGTAGCTGTCCGTTGCCGGATCCCAAACTCTGGTATCAATCCCGTTCAGAATTCCGTAACATTTGCCCTTTTCGTATTCAAAAAAGGCCTCCAACCCGTTCGCAGACCAACGAAGTTCTTCCATATAACTCCAGCTTACCGTAGTCACCTTCCAGGCGCATCGGACACCGCAGGCCAGTGCATTGATGCTTTTATTCCATTCCAGCAGGCCGGATTGCCAGGTATCCCAGGCAGGTATATATTTACTTTTATCCCATCCCATCCATCCCTGGTATTCGGCATTGTGAATGGTAAGCACTGTGGGTATTTCCCGCAGATGCTGATAGCGGTAACAATGTTTTAACATGAAGGGGATCAGCGCAGCCTGATGGTCATGCACATGCACCACATCGGGATGATGTTTCCAGGCCGCCAGCCAATCCACCACGGCGATCTGGAAATGAAATGAAACGTTCGGGATCATCGTCATATCCATAAATTTTATCCCGGTCCAGCAGACCGTTAATGTCTACGAGATACAGATCAAAACCAAGCAGGTTTGTTCTTTCTTTTATAACGGTATAATATAAACCACCAGTCCCCCAGGTTGGTATATCCTTTATGTACTACATCACATTCATTATTAAAAAGGAATTTGGTTCGATACATGGGCATCACCACTTTGGCAATATGCCCCGCGGCAGTTTGATATTTGGGCAGGGCGCCCACGACATCTCCCAGCCCGCCGGCTTTCGCAACCGGATAACATTCGGCTGAAACGTGCAGGATCTCCATAAAGTGAAGTTATGGTTGAAAACGCCCTTCGGAATTTAGATCAATTTAGGAAGGATTTGCTGATTCTCATGCTATATGAAAAAATTTTTAATCAAGCTAAAACTTAACTACTTTCAACACTCAATTAAATGATTGTCTGCTCATGAGCCAAACTAAACAACCCACTAACACCGGAGCCCTGACCACATTAGTTATCGTGTTTTTCTTCTGGGGCTTTATCGCCGCCTCCAATAGCATCTTTATTCCTTTTTGCCGCACGCATTTTAGTCTGAATCAATTTCAATCCCAACTGATCGGATCGGCGTTTTACGGAGCATATTTTATCGGGTCACTGGCTTTGTATTTATTTTCAAGTCTGGCCGGGTATGATATATTAAATAAAATAGGATACAAACGCGGAATTGTATTGGGCTTGTTTATATCCGTTGTAGGAGCCCTTTTAATAATTCCATCAGCCAATATGAATTCATTTCCGGCAATCCTCGGATCTTTTTTCATTGTTGCGCTTGGATTTTCGCTTCAGCAAACGGCTGCACAGCCCTTTGCTATTGCTCTGGGAGATCCATCAACCGGAACCCATCGCCTGAATTTCGCCGGAGGTGTTAACTCACTGGGAACAACACTGGGTCCCATCATTGTGAGCTATTTTCTTTTTGGTACCCCTTCTGCTTCCAATGCGAATGTTACGGTAACCAATATTAATACGCTATACATGATTGTGGCTGCCGTATTTGCAGCCGTTGCAATTTTCTTTGCATTTTCAAAATTACCGGAGGGCAAAGATGATTCACCTTTTGAAGGTTCTGCAAAAGCTTCCCGATCATTGATCACACTTACCTTGCTGATGATTATTGTGATTTTTATCGGTCAGTTTACGGACATTGGAAAATTGGAACTGACCGGCCTTACCATTCTGCTTGTTTTTGGGGTGTTGTTCTTTTCACTTAACAGTGCTTCCAAAAACAGTAGTGGATGGGGGGCGATGAAATATCCGCAGTTAATACTGGGCATGATCGGAATTTTTTTATATGTGGGCGTGGAAGTTACGATTGACAATAATTTCGGGGCCCTGTTAAAAACACCGGGTTATCTGACGGATGCAGGATTGTTGGACAAGGATATCTCTAAATATATCACCCTGTACTGGGGAAGCCTCATGATCGGCCGGTGGACTGGTGCCATCAGTGTGTTTAATTTGTCTTCAACAGGAAGAAAAATTGCAACACTGATCGTTCCATTTGTGGCATTTGCTTTTGTTTTATTTATTAATCACACTTACGGAAATAATATTGACAATCTCATTCCATATGCAGGATGGGTAGCCATTGCTGTTTTTGCATTTTTTTATGGCCAGCAAAAGCCGGTAAAAACATTGGTTACGGTTGCGTTGCTGGCGACCACCGCGATGCTGATCGGCGTTTTCAGTCATGGAATTTTCTCTGTATATGCGCTTATGGCCGGTGGCTTATTCTGTTCCGTTATGTGGCCCAGTATATTTTCACTCGCAGTTGCCGGTCTCGGCAAATATACCAGTCAGGGATCTGCATTTTTAATCATGATGATTCTGGGTGGAGCAATTATTCCACCATTCCAGGGTTCCATTGGAGATACCACGAAAAATATGCATATTTCGTATCTGGTCGCCGCAGGATGTTTTGCAGCTTTAGCTTTACTGGCGGTAAGAATGAAATCAATTTTGAAATCACAGGGTTTGAATTTTGATGAACAAATTGGTGGTGGCCATTAATAAATGATGTACGGGTATGTCAAAAGCAACTTCAACACCAGCTTCCCTTGAACCACTAGCCATTGGTATTGATATTGGCGGCACCGGCACCAAGTTCGGAATCGTGGACCGCATCGGTAATGTTTTATTTACCGGTGATCTGAGCACGAAGAAGCACAAAAAAATTGAAACCTTTATAGAGGAACTGCACGACAAACTTTCTGCGCTCATTTCGAGTGTGGGTGGTTCCGGCAGAATCCGGGGAATCGGCGTGGGAGCACCCAACGGGAATTTTTACACCGGTACTATTGAATATGCACCAAATCTTCCCTGGAAGGGAATCATCCCGCTCGCCCAGCTGATACAGGATAAATTCCAACTGCCTACTAATCTGACCAATGATGCAAATGCGGCGGCGATCGGCGAAATGATGTATGGGGCAGCGCAGGGAATGAAGGATTTTATAATGATAACCCTGGGCACCGGTGTTGGCAGCGGGATTGTGGCCAATGGACATTTGATCCTGGGTCATGATGGATTTGCCGGGGAACTTGGACATACGATCATTATACCAGACGGTCGTTTTCACGAAGGAACCGGAAAACACGGATCCCTGGAGAGTTATGCATCTGCAACAGGTGTGATGCTCACCGCAAAAGAAGTGCTGGCTAAAACTAAAGACAACAGCCTGCTACGGGATATCCCAGTGGATGAAATTGATTCACGGAAAGTATATGATGCAGCCGTGAAAGGCGATAAGGTTGCCAAAGAAATTTTTGAATATACCGGAAAAATATTGGGACTGGCACTCGCCAATTTTGTCATGTTTTCAAGTCCGGAGGCCGTTATTTTATTTGGTGGCTTAACCAAGGCTGGTGATTTTATTCTGAAACCCACCCGGGAACATATGGAAGCGAACCTGATCCAGGTTTTCCAAAACAGGGTGAAAATTCTCGTAAGTCATTTGCGGGAATCTGATGCAGCCATTTTAGGGGCCAGTGCCCTTGTTTGGGATATGCCTTGATAGGCTTTAAGCGTAAAGCCTAACAATTAAAGCTAGTTTCAAAAAATGTTCAATTACATTTTTGAAAAGCTGATTCGACCGGCATACTGGTTCATTAAGTTTAATGATTTCCCTTCTATTTTATGTCCTTACCTCTCCTCATTCAGGCATTATTACATTGTTAAAACCCATGCTTTAAGCTTTGGCTTTATGCTTAAAGCTCCTATGGCACGATTATTTAAAATATAGGATACCAGCAGGACTGGTATTATATAAACCGACTTAAATCTTTCTTTATGAAAAAGTTTCTGATTGTAGCGATCTGCGTGGCTTTTTTTGCCAGCTGTGCTCCGGCACCACATAGTGCTCCACCAGCACCACCTGTTCCGCCCGGAGCACCGGCACCTCCGCCTCCACCCCCGCATCCATAATTTGGTTGGCGGTTGGCCGTAATGTTCTGGAAATGCAAATTAAGAAAGCGTGTGACCTTGGGCGTTAGGCTTTACCCGTTAGAGGCGCAACCTTTTCATTTTTCCAGAAAGGCAAGTATGGCTGCATTCGTCTGTTTGGGGTTGTCAACAAACACTTCGTGACCGGCATTTGCAATGATCACGCGTTTATTATTCGGGATAAGCCGCGATAGCTGGATATCAATGATATCACTGGACTTGCCGGTATTCTGGGCTCCTGAAAGTAAAAGAACGGGCATTGTCAGGTTTTGCACCAAAGCATATTCTATTTTAGGATATGCATCGGCTGATGTAGTCAGTGCCCGCCATTCTTTTACATTTTGAATCATATAATTCCGCCAGATATCCGGAACGGAATCCAATGTTGTCTGAAATGCCCATTGTGACGTAGCTTCCAATCCTGCCCGGTCACCTTTCTCTAAAAATGCTTTGCCAATCGGTATCCAGGCATTTGCCATAAATTTTTCAAACCTGCCTTCGCCATTTGGCAGATCAGGGAGCCAGCGTTGAAGAGGGGGTTCAGCCAGGATTAGTTTTTTTACCCTGTCCGGATGGCCAGTGGAAAACCATAAAGCAGTATAACCACCATAGGAATGGCCCAGGATATATGCTTTTTCAATTTTTAATGCATCCATTAAACCCAATAGATCCCCAGCCTCCACAATTGCCGAGTGGTTGGGTACCGGCTTATTCTCATTGGGGTAATTGTATCTCCGGCTATAGGTGATTACCTGAAAATGTTTGGATAAGACAGGAACCTGCTCATTCCAATACCTATAGTCCACGATACTACCGTGAATAAGAATCAGCGGCTCTCCCTCACCGTCAATCCTGTAATGAAGGCTGACGCCGTTCACAGTTACAGTCTTTAATCCGTTGCTCTTATCGACCGAATGACAGGAAAAGAAAATAAAAGAAAGAAAAAAAAGGAGCGGCTTGCTTGCCATAACTGAAGTTAAGGACTTTCATCAGGCATTTTTTATTTATTATCAGGGTATAATAAAAGTGCAGTACGCTGAAAATCAGAGGGTTTTTATGATTCATTGAATAATAAAATGGAAGGGTTGTTAAGAAGCAGAAGTTTTTTCACTTAGCCAGCGGTTCCTTCCGAATCCTGGCATTACATGCCGCTCACTGTGATATGAGGAACGTACCAGTGGACCACTTTCCACGTAGTCAAGGCCGAGGCCATACCCGATTTCTCGGAATTCGGCGAACTCATCCGGATGTACAAACCGGTCCACCGGAAGGTGTTTCTTAGTAGGCTGCAAGTACTGACCGATGGTAATTACGTCTACCCCGTTATTGGCCAGGTCCTTTATCGTTTGGATAACTTCTTCCTTTTTTTCACCCAGGCCGAGCATAATTCCGCTTTTGGTACGCATACCGCCCTTTTTTAGGATGGAAAGGGTTTGCATACTTCTCCAGTAACGCGCCTGAATCCTTACTTGCTTGGTAAGTCGCTCCACTGTTTCGATATTATGGGAAACCACCTCAGGAGCAGCTTCTATGATGCGGGTAATATTTTGCGATTCACCTTTAAAATCCGGGATAAGGGTCTCTAAAGTAGTATCCGGATTTAATGATTTGACTGCACGAATGGTGTTTTGCCAGATAATACTCCCGCCATCCCGGATTTCATCGCGGTCTACGGAGGTAATGACGGCATGTTTTACTTTCATCAGAAAAATGGCTTCAGCAACCCGCTGGGGTTCATCCCAGTCCACCGGAAGCGGCTTTCCGGTAGCAACCGCACAGAATCCGCAACTTCGTGTACAGATATTACCAAGGATCATAAAAGTGGCTGTGCCGGCACCCCAGCATTCTCCCATATTTGGACAGTTTCCACTTTCACAGATGGTATGCAGTTTATGCTGGTCCACGAGGTTCCTGACCTGCTTAAAATTTTCTCCAATAGGAAGTTTCACCCGTAACCAGTTGGGTTTCTTAGTCCTGATTTCTGTACTGTCCGGGGAAGAAATGATCGGTAGTTCCTGCATATTGATATGGACACAAAGTTACACCGAATTGACCATATTTTTAAGGGCAGTGTTGTCAACAAACTGCAGGTCCCGGCAGTTAATAAATTGCGTGCGAGGATAATAAATCCTTCCTGTTCCCGGATTATGGCTTACGGACAAAAGCAGGATCGAAAAAATGGTCAGCCATTATATTAAACTCTTTGCGGTGTTCGATTAAAGTGGCATGCCCTGAATTGGGAACAACCCATAAATAGGCATTTGGAATATGCTCATAGATATCTTTGGTATGCTCAATTGTTATGACGTCCCTGTCGCCGCAAATAATCAATGACGGGCACCGTACCAAGCGGAGTTCCGCAAGTGGAACATTGGGTTGAAGCCAGTCCAGCATGAATAATTTCCAGTCGTTCTTTTCTTTTGCCGACGTAAATATTTTATTTCTGCCTTTTTCATAATATTTCCTGTCTTCCAACCATCCTTCCGGCCGGATGGCAAATGAATCAGGAGTCATATTTGCACCCGTAGAAACCAGTCTGATGATTTTTTCCGGATGTCTCATGGCCAGTAATATAGCATTGATGCCCCCGTCGCTCCATCCGATTACATAAGCGGAATCAATTTTCATTTCCGTAAGCAATGCGGCAAAATCATCAGCCATCATTTCGAAGCTCAGGGAGTCCCCTGAATCCACTGTTTTACCCTGTGCCCGGGAATCAGCCGCAATAACTTTATATTTTTTTGAGAAATAAGGAATTGTGCCAGCGAAATTGTTGATGCTGCCACCGTTGCCATGAATGAGTAACAAAGGTTTTCCATTCCCATATACTTCGGTATACATTTTAATCCCCCGGACTGTATAATATCTGCCCGCTTTTGGATTATCACCAAAATGGATTTCCTTTTTTTGCCCAAAAATTGCCAGGGACAGAACTTGAAAGATCAGGTAACCGGAAAATAATTTTTTAATCATACCTATTATAAAGTGACCCATCAGTTACCGGGTCCATTTATTTTTGGGGGGAACGTCATTTCCGTTTACCGAACATGATGCTGATATACGCATTAAAGAATAAATGCTTGGGAGTGGCATAGGCCATCAGCGGCATTTCACTGAAATAATATTCTGCGGTAACTCCGGTTTCGAATGCCGTAATACTTTGATTGAAGCGGCCAAAATCGAACCGCATGGCAAGTTTCGCATTCAGCCCTGGCGAGAACCGAAGATGATTCCAGCCACCACTCAAACCTTTAGTGTCATAAACGGCATAGGCACTGTCAAAAATGGTTGGATAAGTACTTTGAATTAAGCGATTATCTGGTGGCGGAAAAGGATAAACATCCAGGACGTATTGTTTCAGCATTCCCAGGGATAACCCTCCGCTATATAGATAGGTTACAGCAACACCGTTTTTATTTCCCTTACCTCCCAGTAAAATTTGCTGCCCATAAGAAGCCTTCAGTTCATAAAAATTATTCAGGCGGCCGACAGCTACATAGTTATAGGAATACTGATCCCCGGAAACGGCAACTTTATGATCCTTGGGATCTTTAATTTCATTCCATTCGAAATTCAGGAATCTGCTTCTCTTGTTGTTAATAAATTTCCCCTTTTCGTAAAAGAGGCCATAGCCATTTGTTGACATTTTAAATCCAAACAGGCCATAATGGTTAAAAATCAGTTCGCCCTCTTCTTCCATCCTCATCATTTGATTAATCCTCTGCTGTTTGGGCGAAGGGTTATTGTTGGTATAGATAGACGGGGATGGTTGCTGGGCAAGGGCAGGGAGGGAAATCAGGGCTATAGCAAATAGAAACAATGCGTTTTTTACCGGCATGATTGGAATTACTGCTGTAAATTTATGAAAAAATATATGACGTCCACTGTTATTTACGAAGGAGCGCTACGGACGGTTGCTATACACAATGCTTCAGGAACCCGTATTGAAACAGATGCCCCGGTTGACAACCAGGGGAAAGGGGAAAGATTTTCGCCTTCCGATCTGGTAGCCACCTCTCTTGGGTCCTGTATGCTGACCATTATGGGCATGAAAGCCCGGGATCTGGAAATCGACCTGAAGGGTACCCGCATTGATATTCAAAAATTCATGAAAGCGGATCCACGGCGGGTTTCCGGTATTTCTTTAACATTTCATTTACCGGCTTCCCTGGTCCTTTCTGAAAAAAATAAAATCATTCTGCAGCGGGCTGCAGAAACCTGCCCGGTATTTTTCAGTATACATCCTGAGATAGATGTTCAGTTAAATTTTAACTGGGAATCAGTTCCTGAAAAAGCATTTTAATGCCGACTGGTTTTGTCATCGGGGCGTAAAAGATATTTCCCGATTTCACATTCCAGGCATTTTCGCTGATCGCAAAACTGTTTCTTTAATTCCACAAGCGCCTGGGATCCCGCGGCTTTTTTTATAGAAATTCCGATGCGTTTCCAATCGTCTATAATATGATTTTGTTCCGACGGGAGTTGTTTCAGCCATTCAATTGATCTTTCCAGGCAAGCCCGATCGGGGATGAATTTTCCGTAAGCATATAAGAGGGGAATAAAACTGTTAATAATGATGCTTTCACATTTGGTTGTCCCCAGCCATTTTATGCGGCAATCCGAGATTTTTTCAAAAACATAATGATTGCTCCAGTAGTCATTGGCACAAACCATCATTTTTCTTTTCAGAACCGAAATGGAATCACATTCCAGTATCCAGGCGAACAGGGAAGCATTATCGGCATAGAGAGATGCAAGTTGGGAGAGCCGAATGGCAGGAAAGCTTTCTGGTCTCATTCTCAGAAAATGTACGGGCTCATAATTTTTTTTTAAGTTGTATTTCTTTTTCAGGAATTGATATTCTCTTTTCAATAACAAGGCATAAGGGTCTGTAAAATGTCTGTCAAGCAGGTTTGCCTGACCAATCAGCAATGCTTCCAACTGTATGAACTGTTTCCGGTGTTTGGCCAGGAGGGAAAAAGGGATACTCCTTGCTATTGCCTCAAAAGCAGATGCATTTACCGGACTGCCAAAATTACTGGCAATCATCCACCACAATTGTTCTTCCCAATGAAATTGATTCTTTTGTAATGACTTCAGGATTTCTTCTGACTTCCGGTTCAAACGATTTATTAATAACCGGGATGCCCAGTTCTCCCATTTTTTTCTTTCGGCGCCAGCAGCCGTCAGTTCACAGGGTATGAATGTCGGTTTGTTCATCCAGCCGGTATATATTTCCAGCATAGAAAGGGGTATCCGGGTACTGAGTTCCAGCTGAGGAATATTCCGGTTTAAAACCAGGTGATCCTGTTTCCAAACCACATGCAGTATCACATTCCGGTAATTTTCATCTTCTGTATGACTATGTTTAATCCAACCGGATGAAAATAAATGAAGTTCCACACTGCCAATCCAGAGATTGCCTTTGATCCGTATGCGGGCATTTAAAAAATCGGGACCCTGATGCAAATTATCTTCACCCGGATATTCTATCGTCAGTCGTTCCCCGGTCAGGAGTTCCAGTGCCTGTTGATTGAAATAGCGGTGTTTCCAGATGAACTGTAGTAATTTCTCCGTCATCCCTGATGCCTGATTTATTTAAAAATAAAGGCAAAGCAGGAATATAAAAAGTACAAAAAAACACTTTGGGAGGGTTAAAAAATCAACAGGAATTCTATCGGGCACTGAAAATCCGGTTTCTATAAAAATATTTTCACCTGAAACTTAAAAGGATTTCAGCGCCTGGACCACACGACTAACCGGTAAGCCCATTACATTATAAAAATCTCCGTCAATTGAATGAATTCCGGTTACACCAATCCATTCCTGAATAGCATAAGCACCTGCTTTGTCATAAGGCTTATAATGATCTACATAATGTTCGATCCCTTCACGCGTCAGGGGATGAAACCTTACCCGGGTAGTTTCTGCGAAGAGTATTTCTTTTGTGGCACTTGTGAGGGATACGCCGGTGATTACCTGATGGACTCTCCCGGATAAATGCGAGAGCATTCGGATAGCATCTGCACGGTCCTGTGGCTTACCAAGCATCTGCTGATCCAGTACTACAATTGTATCTGCAGCCAATATGATTTTGCCGGGGAACACTTTTTTTCGTACCAGGGATGCCTTCTGACTTGCCAGGAAGACCGGAATTTCTGATACTTGCATGCCGTCAGGAATTAATTCATCCGCTTCACTGGGCATCAGGTCGAACGGGATTTCTGCCCATTCCAGTAACAGTTTTCGCCTGGGCGATGCAGATGCAAGGATTATCCGATCCATGAAGTATAATATTTTAAGAATACCATGGACAAAATACCCATCATCATAATAGATTTGATCATTTGACTAAGCTGGTGAAACTGGGCCTGCTCAGTTGCCATGGATAATTTTTTCAAAACCCGGAGAATAGGATAAATCACCAGCAGGCAGGTAAATGCAATGGTAATCCACCAGCCGAACTGTAAAACATAAAACTGAATAAAAATCAGTGCGGCCACCAGTACGGTAAGCCAGCTGGCACAAAAGAATTTGGCAGCGTTCAATCCCCATACCACCGGCATTGTCCTACAGCCATATCGGACATCTCCTTCAATATCTTCCATATCTTTTACCACTTCACGTACCAGGGAGATGACGAAAGCAAATGAGGCATAAACAACCGTAAATTTATAAACCCTGGAAAGTGCACCATGAAATTCCGGGTCCACAAACCGGTGGAGACGGAACTCACTCAGATATAAAACACCAATCACCCATGCTGTCAGAATCGAAATCAAAATATTTCCAATCAGCAATTTTTTCTTGAAGGTGGTACTGTAAAACCAAAGTAAAAGCACACAAATGATGTTGGATGGGCCAATGAAAATATTCCTGAGTCTCCAGGAAAGAAAAATTCCTATTAGAATTCCCATTCCGGAAAATATCCAGTGCCAGATAATGGCCCACCTTCTCTTGATAATTTTTTCAACAACTATTTTACCGGGCTTGTTTATCCGGTCAATATCCAGGTCAAAATAATCATTGATGATATATCCGGCCGCTGCAATAAACACGGAAGAGAGGCAGAGTAGCATGAATTCCTGGGGTTGCAGCAGGTTTTCAAGTGGCGGATTGCCCTGATGAAAACTCGGAATTAATATACAGAAATAAAACAGCGACTGGGTGAGT
Organism: uncultured Bacteroidota bacterium; assembly: GCA_963766585.1. GTDB lineage: Bacteria > Bacteroidota > Bacteroidia > Chitinophagales > Chitinophagaceae > Puia. The sequence continues at coordinate 240,968 of CAVYAV010000003.1, read as the reverse complement.
GCAATAAAGACTAGGTTCGGCCACCGGATTAAACGAAAAAAAGCAAGTACGGCACTGGATTTCATAGTCAGTTAGATCTTAATGCGAAGGTATCGTCGGTTCCAGGTCCCAATTTCCATGCAGACGCAGCAGCTTTTCAATTACATCCCGTACACATCCTTTTCCTCCTCCATAGGGGGATATATATCGGGCAGACTGTAAAATTTCAGGAGCCGCATCCGCAGGTGCGCATGGCATGCCGGATCGTTTCATGGGTGGCAGATCGGGTATGTCATCTCCCATATACAGGGCTTCCGTCCAGGTAACGTGATGGAGAATTAAAAAATCTTCGAGTAGTTGGGCTTTATCTTTAACATTAAGGAATATATGATGAACACCCAGTTTTTGTAACCTGACTTCTACCCCAAGGCCGTTGCCTCCCGAAATGACCACCACCCGGTATTTTTTCTTAATGGCCAGTTGTAAAGCATACCCGTCTTTCACACTCATCGTGCGCACCTGTTCACCATTTTCGAATACCAGAATCCCTCCATCGGTTAATACACCGTCTATATCAAATATGAGCGTTGAAACGGGTTTGAAAGACTCCAGTAGGTTCATAAGATGTTTTGGAGCAAAAGTATTGTTTTAAGCTTAAAGGGTGTCACCTGCCGCGAAACGCTGAATTTCCGTAGTAAATAAATCATAAAACTTTAAAATCCCGGGATATTCTTGTAATAATTCCCGGTGTTTTTGAATCGTGATCAAATCATTCCGGAAAGCAGGTCCTGTTTGGGCTCGTGAGGGATCCGTTTTACGGAGCCGCATCACGGTTTCCTCCATAAGGGGTTTTAAAGCGGCAAATGATATATTTTCGTTTTTGCAAAAAACCTCGGCAGTTGCGAATAACTGATTGGTGAAATTATTTACGATTGTTGCAGCCAGATGATACTTCAATCGGGTCAGATCATCCGCAAATAAAACCGTCTCTGCAATAGTGCCAGCAAATTCCCGGATTTGTATTTTTGACCCTTCCCCATTAGCATCCACCAATATGGTCAATGCCGGAACTTGTTCTATTTCTTTACGCAGACTCTGCAGGGGGTATAATGCGCCAAACCGGTCAGAGGCATTGGAGAGGGTAGCAATTGGAATGGAGCCTGCAGTATGTGTAAGGATCGATTTTGTTGCTCCCAGGTTTTTAACGAAAGCCGCAATCGCTTCATCCCGGAGGGCGATGATCATGAGATCTGCATTCCTTTCAACCGTTGATATATATGCGGTAGAATTCGTACCCAGCCGGGTAGCCAGGGTATTTGCATGAACACCGTTTGGGCTGTAAACCTGCACTATCCGATGTCCGGAAGCCTGTGACTTTCGTCCGAGCACAGTGGCTACATTCCCGGATCCGATGATGACTATATCCATGGAAAAATAAATGCCGGAGGCCGATAAAAACTTGAACTAGGATTTCTTTTTTTGCGATTTAGGTGCCCAGATCGCGAGCATTCGTTTTCCCTCCATCTTGGGCATTCCTTCCAGTACGCCCACCTCATTCAAACGTTCTGCAAACTTGAGCAGGAGCAATTCTCCCCTTTCACGAAACTGGATAGCACGACCTTTAAATTGTACGTATGCTTTGACTTTATCTCCGTCTTTCAGGAATTTTTCAGCATGCTTTGCCTTGAAATCGAAGTCGTGATCGTCAGTATTGGGAGTGAACCGAATTTCTTTTACTTCAGAGGCCTTACTCTTGGCCTTCATTTCCTTTTCCTTCCGTTTCTTCTCGTAAAGGAATTTATTATAATCGATGATTTTACAAACCGGCGGATCGGCATTGGGAGAAATTTCCACGAGGTCAAGAGCCTGTTCCTGTGCCATTTTGAGCGCGTCAGCTAAGGGGTAAACGCCGACAGTTACATTTTCTCCAACCAGCCGTACATTGGGTACGCGGATCATATTATTGGTACGGTGTTCCTGTTGTTGTTCTTTCCTGAATCTTGGATTAAAATTACCTCTTGGAGGTCTCGGTGGAAATGCCATTTATAATTTTTAGTTGAGCAATAGATAAGATCCGGTTTATATTTTTTAGGATCTTAATTTAATTTCTGATTTAATTTCGTTGATAAACGCTTCGATATCCGATACTCCCAGATCACCCTTGCCCTGCCGCCTTACTGATACCTTTTGTTCGTTCATCTCCTTCTCCCCGATGATCAGCATATAAGGCACCCTGGCCAATTCTGTATCCCTGATTTTTTTCCCGATTTTTTCACTCCGGTCATCGATACCAGCACGAATATCCGCTTTTTTAAGCGATTCCAAAACAGTTTGTGCGTAAGCCTGGTACTTATCGCTGATAGGCAGCAACTTAACCTGCTGGGGGGCCAGCCACAAGGGGAATTTACCGGCATAATGTTCCAGTAAAAAACCAATAAATCTTTCATGTGTACCCAGAGGAGCCCTATGGATAATCAGCGGAGTATCGGGGTGGTTTTCCCGGTTCGTAAACTCCAGTTTAAACCGCCGGCCCTGTGCAAAATCAACCTGGTTCGTGGCCAGGGTAAATTCGCGCCCGATCGCACTCCAGATCTGAACGTCAATCTTAGGTCCGTAAAATGCACCCTCGCCCATCACTTCCACAAAAGGTGTATTGGTTTCCTGTAAAACCTTACGAACCATGGCTTCAGTTTCCAGCCAGAGTTCCGGTTCGTTAATATATTTTTTACCAAGATTAGCCGGGTCATGAAGACTAAGCCGCATTACATATTTTTCAATTCCGAATATCTTAAAATACTTCAGGTACATTTCATTTACAGCCCTGAACTCTTTTGCAAAATCTTCCTTGCTGCAGTAAATATGAGCATCATTCATATGCAGGCAGCGCACCCGCATCAGGCCAAAAAGTTCTCCGCTTTGTTCGTACCGGTAGCAGGTTCCGTATTCAGCCAGTCTGAGTGGCAGATCCTTATAACTGCGGGGTTCAGCCGCAAAAATTTTATGATGATGCGGGCAGTTCATGGCTTTCAGGTAATACCTGGTCCCGTCCAGTTCCATGGGAGGGTACATGCTGTCCTGGTAGTAGGGTAAATGGCCGCTGGTTATGTAAAGGCTTTCTTTGCCAATATGCGGAGTTACCACCCTTTGATACCCTGCCGCCTGTTCGGTTTCCTTAGCCAGTTTTTCCAATTCTTCAATCACGATGGTCCCGTTTGGCATCCAGAGGATCAAACCCTGACCCACTTCATCGTCCATTGTGTAGATGCCCATCTCCCGGCCAAGTTTGCGATGATCCCGTTTTTTAGCTTCTTCCAGCATGAGAAGGTATTCGTCCAGCTCTTTTTTGGAAGGAAAACTAACCCCGTAAATGCGGGTCAGCTGTTTATTTTTTTCATCCCCCTTCCAATACGCCCCGGCAATATTGGTCAGTTTGAGTGCTTTGATAAAACCGGTATCCGGAATATGCGGACCCCGGCAGAGATCCGTGAATCCTCCCTGGCTATAAAATGTAATTTCCCCGTCTTTTAGATTTTGAAGTAAATCCAGTTTATACTCATCTCCTTTTTCCTGAAAAAAATGAATGGCTTCGGCTTTAGGGACGGACTTCCGGATATACCGGCTCTGTTTCCCGGCCAGTTCGGTCATTTTAATTTCAAGTTTACGCAAATCATCTTCGGTAATCTGCCTGCCACCAAGATCCATATCATAATAAAAACCATTTTCCACCGCAGGTCCGACCCAGAATTTCACACCAGGGAAAATAGATTCAACTGCTTCAGCCATCAGGTGGGCCGTAGAATGCCAGAATGTAGATTTTCCTTCTGCGTCGTTCCAGGTGAGCAGTTTCAGGGACGCATCCTTCTCTAAGGGACGCGTGGCATCCCAAACTTCACCATTTACGGATGCGGCAATGACTTTTCGGGCAAGACCTTCGCTAATTGATTTGGCTACGTCCAGGGAATTAATTCCTTCCGGATATTCCCTGACAGCGCCGTCTGGTAATGTAATTTTAATCATGCAAACCTCATTTCCTTTAAGGGTTGCAAAATTAACAAACTCTTGCCAGATTTAGCTTTGGATAAAACTGTCAAAAAATAATTTTATTATAATTTGCCATTCATGAAAACCGGTATCCGTATTTTCTGCCTCTTACTCATTGTGACCATGGTCTCCCCCTCTCTGATTCATGCCCAGGATCTCACGGGGATCTGGCGGGGACATTTTAGGGGCAATGAGGCCCCAGAGCGACTGGCCGGCAATAATGACGATCGTTACAAGATGGAAGTGCAGATAGCTCAGACAAAGAATCATTTTGAAGCGGTAACCTATTCCTACAAGAGCTATGAATTTTATGGGAAAGCTGATGCAACGGTAACCCTGAACGTCTCTACCAAAAAAGTCCTTTTAAAAGAAGGCAAGCTCATTGAAGTCCGGGCATTGAGAGGCGGAGCCTGCCCAATGACCTGCTTTTTAAAATATTCCAAACTTGGCGATGATGAATACCTGCAGGGTACCTATTACAGCACCAGTGAAAAGGATTCGAATATAGATTGTGGCAAGGGATCCATATTTCTTCATCGTGTAACGGAATCGGAATTTCATAAAGAACCCTTTCTTGAGAAAAGGGAAAAAGAGTTGCTGGCCCTGAAAAAAGCAAATCCTTCCGTGGAAAAACCTTCGGTTGCTGCGGCCCCCGTTCCTCCGGTAAAAAAAACAGAAACTGCCACAGCTTCTCCCGCCCCTTCCGGACCAGCGAAAAAGAGTTCACCTAAGAAACCCCCGGCTCAAAAACCTTTGGTAGCGCAAAAGAAATCTTCGCAGATCAATCCTGAACAATCCCAGAATTCAAGGGACAATGTTATTGAGATCCCGCAAACTTCCCTTCCGGCTAACGTGCCCTTTGTACTGAAAAACCGGACCAATGAGTTATTAAAAACAATTACTGTAAGTAATTCCAATATTGAACTTCGTATTTACGACGATGGCGCTATTGACAATGATACCGTTTCAGTATATTATGACAACGTATTAATCGTGTCAAAAGCGCGATTGACGGATCTCCCGATTATCGTGCATATAAAAGTGGAACCTTCCGATCATCCGCATCAGCTGATAATGGTAGCAGAAAACCTAGGTGATATTCCACCCAATACTTCCCTGCTTGTGGTGAAAGATGGTGAAAAAAGTTATGAGGAAAGAATCATTTCCACCGAACAGAAAAACGTACAGCTCAATTTCCTAAATAAAAAAACGGAATAGGAAGTAAGTATCCTCTACTTCCTCGGTATTTTCTCCTCCCGTTGCGCCGCATCATAAACAAACGCAGCAATAATTGTTGCAGCCTGTTTCAGATCCTCACCACTCAAATGATCATAACTGTCCATGTTACTGTGGTGAGTTCTGGATCCGTATTCCAGGGGATCCTGGATGAACTGGAAACCCGGAAGGCCGATGGCATCAAATGAGAGGTGGTCTGTTCCGCCGGTATTTTCGAGCGTAAGCGTAGAGGCACCCAGGTCATTAAAAGGTTTAAACCATTGTTCGAAAATAGACCGGGCAGCAGCATTTCCCTGAAGGTAAATACCCCTGATTTTTCCACTTCCATTGTCCAGGTTCAGGTAGACAGATAATTTATCTCCGGCTGCATTGAATTTTTTTGTGGTGGTATCTGTAAAGTGATTCTTCACATAATTTTTGGAACCAAACAGTCCTGTTTCTTCACCGCCCCATAAGCCTATACGAATTGTACGCCGGGGTTTAAGGCCAACGGTTTTGAGTATGCGAACCACTTCCAGCATCACTGCAGAACCAGCTGCATTATCTGTAGCCCCGGTCGAACCATGCCAGGAATCCAGATGTCCTCCGATCATGACGAGCTGATCTTTTAAGTTTTTATCTGTGCCCGGGATTTCGGCAATTACATTATATCCCTGCTGGTCCTCAGGAAATATTTTAGCCTGAAGTTCCAAATCCACAGAAACCGGAATCTTATGTTGCAATAACCGCTGCAGGGTCATATAGTGTTCATATGAAATCGAAATATCATTCAGCGTTTCCATCATTTCACCGGTATATGGAATTCCATTTTGTACAAAAACAGTTCCATCAATATTCCGGGTACTGGTGGAAAGAATAGCAAGGGCACCTTCCTGTTCCGCAAATTTTTTGGTTGCTGCTGCTAGACGTGCCGCAGCCATAAAGGAAGCGAAATTATTATTTGGGGTTACCGGGGCTTTGGGATCAAAAGCTGCCATTTTAATAAGTTCTGAATCTGAATATCGCAATGCATCCGGTTTGAAACCCAGCGGAAGTGAATCCATTCTTTTTAGCAGGACAATTTTATTCTTCAACTGACCTTGGTAAGCTGTCAGTCCTGATGAATCTTTCACATCAATCAATACAACCTGTGCATGCTGCAGGCCATTTGTTCCCCTGGAAAAAGTCTTCGGAAAGCCGATCAGTGGTTCATAGTACGGTGCGGTCATGGCCAGATAATATTTTTCCAGCTCCCATCCCTTACCCCATTTACCCCAGGCTTCGAGATTTGCGTTTTCCAGTCCCCAGGACGCCAATTTCGTTTTAGCCCAGTTCGCGGCTTTAAAATATCCGGGAGACTGCATCAACCGGGGACCATTGGCATCCGTCAGGTTAAATACAATTTCCATTACCTGGGAATGATTCAGTCCTTCCTCGCGGATTTTGGACATCATATTCAAATCCAGGTTTTCCTGTTGGGCAAATAATTTAGCTGCCAGTAGTAAAATGGGGAAAAGAATCGATTTTTTCATTTTGCTGTATTGAGTGGTTGCGAAAGTATTACCGGAGTGGCAATCGGGCAAAGTTTTTATTTAAATGGAGTCTAAAAATGGAAATTCCATGTTACAGAAGGCAGGATTGGAAAAAGAGCCACTTTTTTAGCCTGAACCTGCAGGGTACCATCATAGGCACTCCCGGTTTGATCAAAATAGATAAAATACGGATTAAACCGGCAATACACATTGTAAATACTAAATACCCAGCTGCTGCGGAACTTTTGGTCCTTTTTATATGTCGGCGTATAAACAGCAGCAATATCCAGACGGTTATAGGGAGGTAACCGGTATTGATTTATCCGACTGAAATCCTGGGTAAGTGTTCCGTCCACGAGATAGAACTTTTCGGGATAAGAAGTGGCATTTCCACTGGCAAAAACAAATACGGCAGAGAATTTCCAGTGCTTATTAAATTCATAACTGCCTACTACAGAAAGATCGTTCCGGCGGTCGTATTTGGCAGGATACTTTTGACCTCCGTTGAGTGCCGGAAATTGTCTCCAGGTCCAGGATAAAGTATAGCCAATCCATCCGGTTAATCTTCCTATCGTTTTGTTTATATATAATTCGGTTCCATAACTCCAGCCCTTTCCGAATACGAATGAGGTTTCCGGATCTTTAAGTGAGGGAGTATACCCTTCCTTATATTCAATCTGGTTTTGCATTTCTTTATAGTAGACTTCCAGAGAAGTCTCAAACATATTATTTCTGAAATTTTTAAATACCCCGGCAGCATATAGCCAGCTGGACTGAGGCGGCACGATATAAGTACTGGCCACCCACAGATCTGTGGGCAAGGTTGTTCCTGAATTACTAACCAGGTGTATATACTGAAGATTCCTGGATACGGAAGCTTTCAAAGAAGTTTCTCCGTTCAGCAGGTACCGTAGGGTGAGCCGGGGCTCAGCGCCACCGTATGTTTTTATATTTTGCCCCTTTGCATAGAAGGTGCTGTCTGTTTTATTTCCATTGGCATCACTCTGGTAAATGGTATACGGACCTACCTGTTGGAATCCGCTCCATCGTAAGCCTGCATTAACGTCCATTTTATCGCTCAGCTGCCATTCGTCCTGAATATATATGGCTGCTTCCCTGGCATATTTGATATTGGAGTTATTTGGTGTAAAAACAACCGAATCCTGCTGACCGTTCAGAATATTAGGTGTAAAAGTGTGGTATGTATATATCCCTCCAAATCGTAATTTATGATTCGGATTAAGGTAATAGTCAAAATCTGTTTTTGCCGTTAGGTCATGGATACCGGAAGAAAGATCCAGCTGGAAATTATCCTGTGCACCATTAAAAGCAAATTTATAGTCATTGTAAAGCAAAGTGGTATTTGCAAACAACCTGCGGTTGAAAACATGATTCCAGCGGAAGGTTGCCGTCGCATTTCCCCAGGGAATATTGGTGCTGAAAGAACGGCGGGAATTTTTAAAATCAAAAACATCCCTCCCGAAATATCCACTCAGGTAAATTCTGTCTTTTTCGGAGAACTGATAATTTACTTTAATGTTCAGGTCATAAAAATAATACCCGGAGCCATAAAAACTGCTTGAACGTGGTACAAAGGGTTTGACGAGGGCGTCCAGGTATGTTCTTCTGTATGATACGATAAAGGAAGCTTTATTTTTCACCAGGGGGCCTTGTATCGATAGTCTGGAAGCAATCAAACCCAGACCTCCATCCACTTCAAATTTATTCATATTTCCTTCCTTCATGGAAATATCCAGGACGGACGATAGGCGACCACCGTATTGTGCCGGCATTCCGCCTTTTATCAATGTGGTATTTTTTATGGCATCCCCATTGAAGATGGAAAAAAATCCGAATAAATGCCCCGTATTATATACCACAGCGTCATCCAGCAGGATAAGATTCTGGTCTGGACCACCTCCGCGAACATAAAGACCCGTGTTTCCCTCTCCTGCATTACTTACTCCCGGAAGAAGCTGCAACGTCTTCATGATGTCCACTTCCCCAAACAACACCGGAAGGGATTTTACCTGGGCCATCGAAAGATTCATTTTACCCATCTGGGCACTTGTAACATTCGCATCTTTTTTTTTGGCATATACAACCACTTCTTCATTGTTTGAACTGTGCGGACTAATCAGAAAGTTGAGACTGATGTTTTTTTGCAGATCAACTTCTTCATATTTTGTGGTATAACCCACATAAGAAATGGTTAACAGGTACCGGCCCTCGGGAAGGGTAATGGAATAAAATCCATATCCGTTGGTGCCAACACCTTTTGATTGAGCGTTAAACCCAACCGTTGCTCCAATCAGACTTTCTGAAGAAAGAGAATCTTTAACATACCCTGAAATGCTGAATTTGGACTGGGCATGAACCTGGTATATATGAAACAATAAACAAAACGTCAGGATTTCTTTCATCATTCACTCGCCGGTGCAGAAAAATGTAAACTGTCGCTAATTTCACCATTAACCGGCAATGTATTTTCTGCCGGAATGGATTTCCCCATATACGGGTTTACAATCTGACTGGAAGAACTTAACCAGTAGGCTTCGGAAGAATCCGCAAAAGCGGTCGTACAACGCATATGGTAAATAACGGCTCCATCAAATCGGACCACCCTGATCAAAGAATATAAATCCTCCGTAATTAAATTAAATTCTCTTTTTTTTTGTTCCATTGTTTTTTCGCCAAGAAGCCCGAGAATTTCACCCTGAACGGATTGTGCCACGCTAACAGCTGTGAGTGTTACGGAAGAATCGGCTTTGAACTGGTCAAACCGGATGCTGTCCACTGCAATACTGAGTTTTTTGGCAGCATCAGAAATCTTTACTGTATCCCCGGAAATAAAACTTTCGGATAATTTGTAGTAACTACTTAAAACACTTGAAAAAGAACGGTTAAAGACCGAGGTTTTACTGCTTACCGCTAAAGGTGCATCTTTTTCTTCCAAAGCCGGATTGCCGGAACTGCTTTTATGAAGAACCAGGTAGGTAATCCCCAGGGCAAGGGCCAGTACGCCAACCAATAAAAAGGCCTTCTTCATAAATAGAATTTAATCAAAGATAATTCTAATTGCATTTGCTTTAATTTTGCACGTTCGAATTAATACACATTCATTATATGCTGGCAGGTTTTCAGAATTTGACTTTTGAATTTGGCGCCCGTGCGATACTGGAAGATGCCACCTGGCATATACAGCCTGGTGAACATATTGGCCTGATCGGATATAACGGTACCGGTAAATCGACTTTATTAAAATTATTGGCCGGTGAATACACAGCAACGGGTGGTACTGTTGAGCGGAGCCGTAACACCAGTATTGGTTATCTCCATCAGGACCTGCTCAGTTTTGATACGAGTGATTCCATACTCAAGGTTGCCATGGGTGCTTTTGATAAGGTGCTGACATTGGAAAAAGAACTGGAAGACCTGGTTCAGGAAATGGAAGCAGAAGAAAAAGCCGGCAAACCACAATCAGAACAGCTTTTGCTAAATTATACTGACAAACTCCATGAAATGGATTTGATGGACGGTTACAATATCCATCATAAAACGGAAGAAGTATTGCAGGGACTTGGTTTTTCCAACGCTCATTTGCAAAGACCTTATCGTGAATTCAGTGGAGGGTGGCGGATGCGTGTTCTGCTCGCAAAAATGATCCTGCAAAAACCGGATCTTCTGCTGCTGGATGAGCCAACGAATCACCTGGACCTTCCTTCTATTGAATGGCTGGAAAAATATCTGAAAAACTATCAGGGATCAGTGGTGATTGTCAGCCATGATAAATTTTTCCTGGACAGGATGGTCGACAAAATAGTTGAACTCTACCAACAGGACCTGCATTTCTATAATGGCAATTATTCTTTTTATGAAAAAGAAAAAGAAATGCGGATCACGATTCAGCAAAAAGCGTATGAAAATCAGAAAGACTATATCCGCCAGCAGGAAAGATTTATAGAACGATTCAAGGCCAAGGCCAGTAAAGCGGCCGCAGCACAGTCTGCCATGAAACGACTTGACAAAATTGACCGGATTGAAAATGTTGAGATGGAGCGGCCGGATATGCGGATACAATTCAGGATTGACCGTCCGCCGGGCAAAGTACTGGTGCAATTAAAGGACGCCAGCAAAAATTTCGGGGAAAATCAGATCATCCTTCATGCGGAAGCTGAAATTGAAAGAGGGGATAAAATCGCGCTGATCGGCGCCAATGGAAAGGGGAAATCGACTGTTCTGCGCATTGTTGCAGGTACAGAGCCATTTAATGGGGAACGTATTTGGGGCCATCATGTGGATGCCAGTTTTTACGCACAGCATCAGCTTGAATCCTTAAATCTCAACGATTCGGTTCTTGAAGAAATGAAACAGGCCGGATCCGGTAAAAACGAACTGGAGCTCAGAACCTTATTGGGATGTTTTCTTTTTTCCGGAGATGATGTGGACAAAAAAATAAAAGTGTTAAGTGGCGGTGAAAAAGCACGAGTCGCCCTGGCAAAAACCATTGCCGGGAAAGCCAATTTTCTGCTGCTGGATGAGCCAACAAATCACCTTGATATTCATTCCTGTGAATTGCTGGCAGAAGCCCTGAACAAATATGAGGGAAGTTATATCCTTGTCAGTCATGACCGGTATTTTATTTCGAAAACAGCCAATAAAATCTGGGAAATAGATGAAGGGAGGATAAAAGAATTCAAAGGAACTTACGATGAATGGGTGGAATGGAATAAGAGAATGGCCTCCCAGGCTAAACCCGTTATGAATAAGGCTAAAATGGAAAAACCGGTTATGGAACCGGTAAAGCCCACTCCGGTTTCACAACCGGTTAATAAAGAGGCAAAAAAGCAGCTACAGAAACAACAAAAACTGGTGGAGCAACTGGAAGCGGATATTAAGCGTCTACAGATGGAAAGCAACCGGCTGGAACTTCAACTTTCTGCTCCTGAGATTTATGCTGACAGGCAAAAATTTCTGGTGGCCGAATCAGAATATAAAAAATCAGCCCTTAGTCTTACCGTCGCCATGCAAACCTATGACGCTGCTTTGGAAAAATTAATGGAACTGGAAGAGCAGGCCTGAGAAAAGGGAATTTGGAAATTCAGGAATTTATGCCATGTGCAGACCACCCGCCTTTACCTGAAACTTTTTATTTTGGCAATTATAGATTAATATTAATGACAAAATCGTACCAATATTAATTCCCGAATTTCCAAATTTCGAAATTTTTATATATTTCTCCTAACCGGATACTTTTTTATTCTTCAGCAGCCTAGTTTTTCGCAGGATACATTATTTCATAGGAGGCCAAAAATCGGACTTACCCTGAGTGGCGGCGGGGCAAAGGGCCTTGCACATATCGGAATCCTGAAAGCCATTGATTCTGCCGGACTTTCCATTGATTATATTACGGGGACCAGTATGGGCAGCATAATCGGCTCACTTTATGCATCTGGCTACTCAGCAGACTCCATTCTGTATATGGGGCGTCGGATGCACTGGGATCAATTATTGTCTAACCAGAGTTCCCTGAGAAATATCATTATGGAAGAAAAAGATGAGTATGGAAAATACGATTTGGAACTTCCCTGGGTAAATCATTTTTTCAGAATCTCCACCGGTGTGCTGGAAGGTCAGGAACTATGGCTAAAATTTTCCGAATTATTATTTCCGGTCTATAAAGTAAAAAAATTTGATTCGCTGCCAATTCCTTTTAAATGCGTGGCAACAGATATATCTACAGGACATGCTGTGGTGCTGGATAGTGGTGAACTTGTATCAGCCGTCCGGGCAAGCATGGCCATCCCTTCCGTATTTACAGCAGTAGATTACCAGGGTCAACTATTGGTAGATGGCGGTATTGTTCGGAATTTCCCCGTTAAAGATGTACGGGAAATGGGAGCCCAGATTGTAATCGGAAGTAATGTTACCAGCAGCCTGCTTCCAGCGAACAAAGTAAACAATGCGTTGCAGGTGCTGCTGCAAATTGCTTTTTTCCGCGAAGCCGAAGACACCAAACTGGAAGTACCCCTGTGTAATATCTATGTGCAGATGCCATTAGAAAAATACAGTATGGCTACATTCAGCCAGGCTAATGAGATTATTGACGTGGGGCTGGAAGAAGGAAGAAAGCTGTACCCGCAATTTAAAAAGCTGGCCGATTCCCTGAATGCTTTATATGGAGATACAAGTAAAGAAAAAGAGATACCGGACGTACACAGCGTTCGAATTTCTTCTTATGAGGTGAGAGGATTGAAATTCACTACCCAGGATTTTTTTGTGCATACAACCGGACTATTGACTAACCATGTCTACACTCCGGAAATGCTCGCACATATGGTGCGGCGGGCCAGCGGAACGAGATATTACAACCTGATCAGCTATCACCTGGATGCCCAGCCTGATCAATCTGCTAAAATTATTTTCGATGTTTCGGAGAATCCGCTAACGTTCGCAAAAATTTCCCTTCATTACAATCAGTTCAATGGAATCAGCGCCATCCTGAACCTGACTTCGAGGGATTTTTTTACTCCCAATTCACGAAGCCTGGTAACCCTGAATATTGGCGAAAATTTCAAAGTACTGGCAGAACATCTTCAATATATTGGAAGAGACCGGAAATTTGCCCTGAAATTATCTACTGAGTTCGATCAGCAGAATATTACTACTTATGTAAACACGAAGGCTGCGGGCATTTATAACCAGAATTATTTTGTTATGGATGCAAGGTTCGGTTATTCCACGAATAGGGATGTGACGATTGGAATCGGGACAAAATTTGAATGGACAAAATACAATCCCTCTATTACTTCTGCGCTTGAATTTAATGGAACAGATAATTTTCCCACCAGTTATCTGTATTTTAATCACAATTCCCTGGACCGCCCCGTTTATCCAAAAAAAGGGGTAAAGTCAGAGTTGGAAGGAGACTGGGTATTTACCCAAAATCCTGACCTGCGGTTGCATTCCAGCGTCCGCGATGCGGATACGATAACAGTAAGCAATGCATACCCCCGGGTCAGTTTTCATTTTGAAAGTTATACCCCTCTTTCCGGGAAAAGTACCCTGATGTTCCAGTTACAGTCTGGAATAAATTTTCAACAGGGATCTGTGATGAATGAATTTTCCATTGGCGGCCTCACTTATACTTTCCATAACCAGATAACTTTTGCAGGGCTTCGTGAAGGTTCATTCTATTCACCCAGCACAGCTGAAATCCAGGCGGGGTTTCGGTATAATTTTTATGGAAATTTATACCTGACAGGCAGGGCAAATGTGATGTTCAATAATTTTATCAAAAACAATCCAAAATTTTATAATACTCCAGATTTTCTATCGGGGTATGCATTAACCTTTACCTATAATTTTGTTCTGGGACCTCTTGAACTGAGTGCTATGTACTGCGATCAGTGGAAGCGGGTTATGGGATATGTAAATATCGGAATACCGTTTTAAGCGTTAGGCGTTGGGTGTTAAGCCTATAAGATCCAGTATTTCTTTTTCTTTTGTCATAGCCGCGTTTTGCATTTTCTTTCCTTCCTCCAGCATGGTAGAAATATTTTTATCAGATTCAGATCCGATGGCATTAATGCAAACATTCAGGTATGCTCCCATTACGGCACTACGCGCGCAGATGGCGCCGACACCGGCATCAGATTTTGAATTTGGATTACCGTCTTTAGCCATTGCCTGAATTACCTGCATACTTTTCAGGGCCGCCTGCATTACCTGAAAAGGCACTTCAATGGCCAGTACGGTAGATTCCTGTATCGCTTTTGTCCTGATTTCTTTTTCCGTTGATGTGGATTTGGGAAGGGCCCTTGCTTTCATAATGGCTTCGAATGCTTTTGTATCTGCATCTACAAGCGAAACAAGTTCATTTTTACAGGCGGTTGCTTTTTCCGCCCAGGTGCTGAATATCTCCCAGTCATTTTTTTGCGCTGATAAATTGGCAACCATAGCACCCAAGCCGGCTCCGAGGGCTCCCAGGTATGCCGCTACAGTTCCGCCACCCGGCGCGGGGGATTCACTGGCTGTTTCATCAGCAAAATCGGCGAGAGAAAGTCGTACAAGTTTTGTATCTGAAGGATCTCTCAACAGGTATTCTATAATTCTTTCCTCAGGTTTAAACGGAGCCAGTTCATCCAGGCCCATGGTGAGTATGGCGATCCGGATCAATTCCTTTTCAGAGACCCCGGTGGATCGCTTTTGTTTCGTTAAAAAATATTTTCCGGCATCTACCAGTGATTTCAGGGGAATAAGTCCAACCAACTCACTACCTGTTACCCTCATTCCGCGAGCATCTGCTTTACGGCATACTTCTTCAAAGGCAATATGTAATGGTGTTACGGAAATATTAGTCAGGTTCATTGAAATTTGCGCCACGCCATATTCCTCAATGAACCAACCGATGGCTTTTACGGATTTTAGCGAACCGGGTATCATAACGGGCTGCCCCTCGCTGTTTTTTACAATCGGACCATACACCGGATCTCCTTCCCTCTTTATCCGTCCGGCTTCCCGAACATCAAATGCAACACTATTGGCCCGACGGACAGAAGTAGTGTTCAGATTAATATTATAAGCAACCAGAAAATCCCTGGCACCAATTACGGTGGCTCCTCTTTGTTCATCAAATACCGCCGGACCGAAATCCGGTCTCCATTCAGTTTTTTTTATTTTTTCAGCAAATCCTTCATATTCACCTGCCCGAATGACAGATAAGTTACTTCGTTCTTTATTTTTTTGCGCAGCCTCATATAAATAAACCGGAATCAATAATTCCTCTCCTACCCGTTCTGCCAGTCTCTGTGCCCAAATTGCAGTTTCTTCAAGGGAAATACCGGAAATTGGAATCAGCGGACATACATCTGTAGCTCCCATGCGCGGATGTTCTCCCTGATGCTTCTTCATATCAATTAGTTCTCCCGCTTTCCGGATAGCTCTGAAAGCTGCTTCTATAACGGCTTCCGGACGACCTACAAAAGTTACTACGGTCCGGTTGGTGGCCTTACCCGGATCCACATTGAGCAGTCTGATTCCTTCCACTGCTTCAATTTCATTTGTTATCCATTGAATAATCTGGGTGTCTCTGCCTTCACTGAAGTTTGGAACACATTCAATAATGGGTGTCATATTGCGCAATTGGAATGGACAATGTTAAGGAAAGAAAATCAATCCGTTTCGGAAAGCTGATTTCGGGGTCTGATAAAATCCAATGGTTTATTCAGGAAATACCGACCGAGAATTCCCAGGAATTCCGGGTATTCTTTCAGCTTCACACCTCTGGATCGAACAGCTACCATAAAAGCCAGGGAAAAACTTACGAGGAAGTTTAAAAGTCCTATCGCAAGCACTCCTAAGAAAATCGCTAACAGATATGATAGCGGAACATTTCTGATTCCGAGGCCGTATAAGGCTACCGATACATTGCCTGCTGAAATGGTAATATGCCGGATATCAAACGGGAAGCCGAGTAATGTATTAACTATAGTAGACATGCCCAGCATAAACCCGAGGGAAATATTTCCAATTATTGCTCCGCCATTTTTTTCAACAAATTTTACGCGGCGCATACGTTTTTCCAGAGGAACTGCCGGTGGCCACCAGGGATGATTCTTCAGCCTTTCGCCAATCTGACTATAAAGAATTTTATTTTGCACATATCCGGCGATTATGCCGCTCAAAAAGAGAAACACACCTGTATTGCAGGCATATAAAAGGGAAAGACTATGCCAGGGATGCTGACTTTCCAGCATGGCCCAGGCAGCATCTCCTTCGAGAATTCTTGTTTTAGTAATGATATGATACAGCCATGCCAGTAAAAAAGTCCCGGGAAATACGATCAGCAGATTTCCGATAAATGAGGCGATCTGGCTTCGGGAAACCCGGGCAACCGTAATGGCAAGATTGTACAAATTGGGTTTATAAGTATTGCCTTTGGTGTCGAGAGAGCTTGCTACCGCACTGGCAGTAAAGGCCGGTTGTTTTGTTGCCAGGGTAGATCCGGTTCCATCAATTAATAGAAATCCAATACTATAATTCGTGCTATAAGCAAATCCGTGCCAGAAGATGGGCAACTCAACTTTGGTTATCAGGTTTTTAAACAGGGCAATAAATGCAGTGACACCACCACCTTTCATTGCACTCCACAACATTTTCCTGTATTCTTTCTTCGTGGTAGTAATGTAGTGGCTTCCTTTTGAACCTTTATGCTCTGCAATCTGATAAGCGACATATCCCAATGACTGGGACAGAAATGCTCCCAGACTGTTTTTTGTATTTTCATTTCTTATCAGCAACTGGAAAAAACTAATAAAATTATCCGAATTGAACCTGGAATTATCGTCAAGGATATCCGTAATCATTTCGATTCGCGTCAGTTTGCTGCTCAGAATGAGTAAAACATAAGTCTGGTGAATACTGGTTCCTTCGTTTGAGTGATTTTTTCTGATATACTCTATGGAATCGATACCCAGTTTGGACAATGCATTCATTTTATTGCACACTGCCTTTAGTGTTTCGGGATCATCCGAAATATATGATTGCCGGATCTGCCGCACCAGTTCAAACTGATTCAAAAAGGGATTTTCGTCAATATCATTGCTGGCAAGGTGTTTACTCACTTCTTTTTCAAGTCCAAGGTTGGCTACCTGGAAACTGAGGATTTTTAATGACTGCATCAGTTGAAGCAGAAGATGTTTGTCATCTATGGAAAAACCCAGTCCGATAGAATTAAAGAATTGTTTCCATTGTGCATGCGGAATAGTTTCCACCCATTTATAATCATCAGAACGGTAAAATATGCGGCTGATTACGAAGAGAAAATCATTTTCATTTCGCAGGGCGGGTACGAATTTATGCCGTAACCTGCCAAAAAATTCAGGCCAAAAACCATTTGCTATAGGTATTCCACTTTCTGTAAGAGCCGAGGTCAGATCGGTCTGTATGAGTTGCGAAAGCAGTGCATTATGCAAATTGGATAACACAATCGGGTGTGCATCCATGACTTCAATAAGCGTCTGCAGGTTTTTAGCCGGATCTTTTTTTTCTCTGGTAGGCCGGATGTTTGAAAAAAAAGATATCAGAAATTCAAGCCCGGCTTTTTTATCGCCGATATGAAGCACCGTACTGCGACTTGCGGCAGATTCAATAAAGCTCCTTGATTTTTTTTTTCGGGAAAGGAATATTGGCATGAGTATATATAATACCCAATATACAAACCTTAGTCGATGAAACTACCCCTCAGCATTACTTTATCGATAAGATTTGATCCAAAGGAATATGGAAGAAAGGCCAGTGAAGGAACTGGTTTTGTAATGATGAGGTTGGCCAGTTTTCCTATACTCACGGATCCGCAGGTATTTCCCAGTCCCATGGCGTAAGAACCATTCAGGGTTGCCGCATTCAATGCTTCTTCAGGTAACAGTTTCATCTGAATACAGGCCAGAGCAAAAACCAGATTCATATTACCGGAAGGTGAGGATCCGGGATTATAATCCGAAGCCAATGCAAGGGCAAACCCGGAATCAAGCATTTTGCGTCCAGGGGGAAAGGGTATACGCAGGTAAAAAGCGGCAGTTGGCAACAGTGTACAAAATCCCTTCCATCCTGAATTTTTAATCCGGTTGATTTCTTCTTCAGGCAGGCTTTCAAGGTGGTCCATGGAAAGTGCATTCATTTTAATTCCTGTTTCTATGCCGCCAATGGAATTCAACTGGTTCACATGAAGTTTGGGTTTCAACCCATGTTGCAGGCCGGCCCTTAAAATAGTTTCTGTTTCTTCAGGATTAAAAAAGCCTTGTTCACAAAAAACATCAATATAATCTGCAAGTTTTTCACCGGCAATAACCGGAAGCATTTCCTCAGTGATCATTCGGATATATCCGGTATGGTCATTTCGGTAGGCTAAGGGAAAAGTATGGGCGCCAAGGAAAGTTGACCTGATTGATACAGGAGATTTCTGTTTCAGTTGTCTGATCACCCGTAACATTTTCAATTCACCTTCTACCGATAAACCATAACCGCTTTTTATTTCTATTGATCCCGTTCCCATGCGGATCAGGGACTCAAGCCTTGCCCAGGAAATATTGAAAAGTTCTGCTTCCGAAACCGCGTTAACTTTTTGAACCGTGTCCAATATACCTCCTCCCCTCGCATTGACTTCCGCATAACTGAGTCCCCGGATTTTATCGACAAATTCATTCTCCCGACTACCGGCATAAACCAAATGGGTATGGCTGTCGCACCAGGCAGGAAAAACCAGACGTCCGCTGCAATCCGTTTGAACCCGGGGTAGATTTGGAAGCTCTTCTTTTATCGAATCCATTTTACCGATGCCGGCAATCTCATTTCCTTCAATTAGCAGCCATGCATTTTCAAGTACGGGAAGTTCCTGCATCTCTTTTCCAAAGAGAGGATGAACATTTGTTCGGATATTCAGTAACTGCTTAATATTTGTCAGGACGTGACTTTGCATGGCAGGTCAGAGTTGAAATTCTTCCTTTGTTTTTTGGGCTTCCGGATATCCGGCATCTGCGTGACGGATAACGCCAAGGCCCGGGTCATTGCGAAGAACCCTGGAAAGTCTTGCTGCAGCAGCTTCAGTGCCATCAGCAACGATAACCATTCCTGCGTGGATGCTGTATCCCATACCTACTCCGCCTCCGTGATGCAGGCTTACCCAACTGGCTCCGCCGGCGGTATTCACCAGGGCATTCAGGACCGGCCAGTCTGCCACGGCATCACTTCCGTCCAGCATGGCTTCTGTTTCCCGGTTTGGCGAAGCCACAGAACCTGTATCGAGGTGGTCCCTTCCAATCACAATGGGCGCCTCAACTTTTTTTGTGCGGACCAGTTCGTTGAATGCAAGACCTGCTTTTTCCCTTTCCCCCTGTCCAAGCCAGCAAATTCTTGCAGGTAGTCCCTGGAAAGCAATTTTTTCTTTTGCAAGTTTCAGCCATCGTTGAAGGGATTTGTTTTCAGGAAACATGTTCACCATTATTTCATCTGTCACGGCAATATCCCGCGGATTTCCGCTCAGGGCCGCCCATCGAAAGGGGCCCTTGCCTTCGCAAAAAAGCGGTCGGATATATGCCGGAACAAAACCAGGAAAATCGAATGCGTTTTTAAGTCCTTTTTCAAAAGCCCTGGCCCGGATATTATTACCATAGTCAAAAGTGACCGCTCCCTTTTTTTGCAGGGCCAGCATTTTCTCAACATGCAGCTTCATGGATTCATACGCATATTCTAGGTATTGATCCGGATTAGATTCGCGCAGAATACGGGCAGCCTCCACAGAAATCTGATGAGGCCAGTATCCGATCAGGGGATCATGGGCAGAGGTTTGATCTGTCAGCGTATCAGGAATAATATTTCTTTCGAGTAATCTTTCCAGGAGTTTCACAGCATTGCAACAGACGCCGATGGAAAGTGGAATTCTGTCCTTTTTTGCCTGCAGTGCTTTGTCAATGGCCATATCTATATCCTGTTCCCCGGTATCCAGGTATTTTGTTTCGAGTCTTTTTTCAATCCGCCACCATTCCACTTCGGCGATCAGCGCAATACCTTCGTTCATTGTAATCGCAAGGGGCTGTGCGCCGCCCATACCTCCAAGTCCGGCAGAGACGTTTAATGTTCCCTTCAGGGATCCGCTGAAATGTTTGTTTGCAGCCGCGGCATAGGTTTCATATGTTCCCTGCACAATTCCCTGGGATCCGATATAAATCCAGGAACCGGCCGTCATTTGGCCATACATCATCAGCCCTTTCTTTTCAAGTTCATCAAAATGTTCCCAGGTAGCCCATCTTGGAACGAGTTGGGAATTAGATAATCAGCACGCGTGGAGCATCCATATGTGTTTTCATTCTGGCAACAGGCTTTCCACTTTGAATCAGCAGGGTTTCATCATTTTCCAGAATTTTAAGATTTGCAATGATATCGTCGAGGGCCTGGAAATTACGCGCAGCCTTTCCCCTTCCCCCGTATACAATTAAATCGTCCGGACGCTCGGCTACTTCGGGGTCCAGATTATTAAGAAGCATTCGCAGGGCGGCTTCCTGTATCCATCCTTTGCAATTCAATCCTGTTCCGGTCGGGGTTTTATATTTAACCGGGTCGTATTTTAATTTTGTCTTTTGCATTTGCTTAGTTTAAAATGAAATCTGCATAATCCTTATTCAAATCATCGCCATGGAGGGCAGCATAGGAATCTATTTCGCTGATCAGGCTATGGGATTCAATGATTGATTTTAATTTCCGGATATCATCTGAAAAGATCCGGTCCTCATTGGCAAAACTGACCTGTTGACGAACAAAGTCATGAGCATGTTCAAGAATGGCACTGCTTTGTAAAGGACGACGAAATTCAATCGCCTGGCAGGCAGTCATGAGTTCTATTGCCAGTATATATTCCAGATTTTCCAGGACCATTTCCAGTTTCCGGCCGCTGATACTTCCCATACTTACATGATCCTCCTGGCCCAGGGAAGTAGGAATACTATCGGCACTGGCGGGGAAACAAAGTGTTTTATTTTCCGTTACCAGGGCAGCTGTGGTATATTGGGGGATCATAAAACCGCTGTTTAGTCCTACGTCCTTCATCAGTAAAAGCGGAAGTCCCCATTTGCCTTCCAGCAATAAATAACATCGGCGATCGGAGATATTTCCTATTTCGGATGCCGCTATAGTAGCATAGTCCAGCGGAATAGCCAGTGGCTGACCATGAAAATTACCGCCGCTGATGGTATCATCAGCAGAAAAAATCAGCGGATTATCTGTAACTGAATTCAACTCTATCTGGGTGAGTTCTTTAAGGTGCAGCCAGGCATTGCGGCTCGCCCCATGCACCTGTGGCATGCAGCGAAGGGAATAAGGATCCTGAACCCGGCCACAATCCACATGGCTCTGCATGATTTCGGATCCGGATAAAAGTTTTCGTAACCGCTGCGCTACAAGCTGGTTTCCTTTATATGGTCTCAGGTTGTGGAGGCGTTCGTCAAATGGCGATTTGGTGCCTGTGAGTGCCTCCAGGCTCATGGCGCCGATCAGGTCAGCCGATTCGAGACAGTAATGCATACGGCGCAGATTCGCTGTCGCATAGGCCAGGATAAACTGCGTTCCATTAATCAACGCAAGTCCTTCTTTGGGACCCAGGAACAGGGGTTTGAGCCCATGTGCAGACAATACGGTTGCACTGGGCAGAATTTCCCCGTTTACCCACAATTCTCCAAGACCGATAAGAGGAAGAAAAAGATGAGCCAGGGGTGCCAGATCACCGGATGCCCCCACAGAACCTTTTTCAGGGACCACTGGACTGATATCCTGATCAATAAACCAGCAAATCCTTTCCAGGGTTTCAGGTTGAATTCCTGAATAACCCTGGGCCAGAGACTGAACCTTGGTTATCATCATGATCTTCGACAAAAAAGGACTAATGGGTTTTCCCACACCCACACTGTGACTTTGCAGTATTTTATGCTGCAGGATCTGGGTATCCTGTGCAGAAATATGGGTATTTGCCAAAACCCCGAATCCGGTATTGATACCATATACTGTTTTTTCATCGAAAACAATTTCTCTCACGTCGTCCCGGCTTTTGAGAATACGGGTCATAGCTTCTTTTGCAATGATGCCCCTGATGGCACCTTCGGCTATGCCTATAACTATGGAAGGGGTCAGTTTTTCTGAGCCGTAATGAAATCGATCGGACATGGGGTTCTGTTCAATTATTTGCTTATGGATATATTTGCGGGCCTTCACCAGGTTCATCCCGGAATAACATGCATAATATCACGAAAATAAAACTCTTTAGGATACTTCTCCGGATCACTTATCTGCCATCCCTTATATTCCTTTATCCGTTCGTTTTGTTCAGAAAAAAATCCGGCAACGGACTTTTCTTTTTTTTTGACAGATTTTCCCTTGGTGGCGCGCAAAGGATACATCTCGATATATTAAAATCCATTCCTGAAATGGAGAAAATGGTGTTTTTTACCCGGTTCTCTCCCAATAATGTTTTTAGAGATGAGTTTTACCAAACTCCGAATACCGAATGCCGGGACATACATATTTGGAGTGATTGGCTGCTGCTGAGGTTGTTTTCAGTTCATTATTTCAGTTTTTACATTAACAGGCATCAAAAGGCACAGGTATTTTCAGCAAATTCAACTTTTTTTTATGATATGCTACCCTTTATTCATGCAAGAGTGGTTAGAACAGAACTTCTTCACAATTTTACTTTCGGAAAAAAGGGAATGGAATTTTTCGGACTGGTGAATGTTCACTTCCTGACAAACCGGATCGTCTACGATTTTTACACCCGGGAGAATATTGAAAAACAATATGCGGAATTTCATATCGATCCGTTATATCTCCGGAAGATACTTTTTATTGAACCCGGTGTGGATATTCCTCCGGAAGAAAAAAAATCATTCGAAACCCCTTTACAAATCGTATGTGCCGGCCGGGGCGGACCGCAGAAAAGAATCTGGCTTATAAACCGGATTGCTGAAAATATGATCGACCGGCAATTGCCGGTACACTTCCATTTCGCCGGCACCCTTATTCACGAAATATCCGACAAGGTAAAAACCAAAGCAGCCATTTACGGGGAAATCAGTGATCCATTGGAAATGAGTAGTCTCTTATCCGGAATGGATATAGCCCTGCTCACCTCTTCGTATGAAGGATTTCCTATGTTTATTAAAGAATCGATGGCACATGGATGCATTCCGGTAGTGACAGCACTCCCCGGTAACCGGACACATTTAACCGATGGTGTGAATTGTCTGCTAATTCATGAAATTCAGGATGAAGACCTCGTGGTCACAGAAGCTATTAACAAAATATTGGAACTGGCCGGAAATAAAGAGAACTGCATTGAATTAAGCAGGAATGCCTATCAGTATGCCAAAACAAATTTTAACCGGACCCGGTTCAATGAATCTTACCGGAATTTATTCGGATAACGGATGACCGATGACCGCCGGTAATGCAAAAACATAAAGATTTTTGAGAATAAACCCGTTTTCAGCAAAGACACCGGAATTTTCTGCTGGGCTTTTATCATAGCCGTAATAAATTCTGGGATTTTTCCTTGATACCCCGATTGTTTAATCTGATCCGGATCCCGGATTGATAAATTACGCAGGAAGCGCCACCAGGAATCAAAAACGGAAATTTGGCGGATTTCTGAATAATTTAATTTTTCACCTAATAAAAACCTTTCCGGGATTTCAATTTCCGGATTTCCAAAACTGCGCCGGGTTACCTGGCTCGCGCTAATACCAATCTGCACCAGGTTTTGTGGTATATATTCAGCAGGCGGATATTTTTTGAGATAACGGATATAAAAGTCAATATCTACCAGCCATTGCATACGACGGTCAAAATAAAGGGAGTCCTCCTTTTTAAAAATGACAACACTGGGTGGCCCGATCCTGTTTGCTGCCATAAGACTTTCCGGAAGCTTTTTTAAAACATTCAGCTGAAAATCACTGATCTGTACTTTCCCGGACTTGCCATCCGGATCTACGTTGGTATATGCGGAAAAATAAAAACGGCCATTTCCACTCCGGATGGTATCAGCAAATTTCTGCAGACTTCCGGGACTGGAAAACCAGTCGTCGTCATGCATAATTTTAATCCAGCCGGCCCTAGAATTTCTGATGCCTTCGTTCCAGTTTTCCGGCGATCCCAGTGTTTCTTTGTTTTTGAAGTACCGGATTTTTGGATTCAATGGATGATTACGGATCAGGTCCAGCACTTCAGACCCCGGGCTGTCGTCGGAAATTACGGTTTCAAAATCACGAAAAGATTGTATTTCAATTGAATCCAGCAGGCGTCGCAGGTAGTTTACCCGCTGAAATGCCGGAATGCATATTGAAATAAACGGGGTTTCATCCATTAGACAAAAATAGGGTTCTGTATAAATGAGGGCTATATTAATATTCCGTTATTAAAATATAGCACGAAAATTGAGTATTAGGATAAGAATATTTCAAGTATGATCATACAATTCAACAGGAATATCCAGTTCAGTAAACTGATAAAAGCCGATGGTCGTTTAAGAGAATTCAATTTCAGAAAGGTAAACGGCCTGGTGGAAGAACTTTTTACCGTGGATGTCAGTGACGACCGTGGCAACCGTCTTATGTTTAAAATGCGAAAAGATGGAAATGACTGGCTGATTTTAGCGGACAAGCCCTTGCCGGAGTGGATATGGTCAAATAGTCCAAGTTTTAACGAAGCCATTGAAGAAGAGCTTAAAATTTCAGGATAAGTATTTCCGTATATTTATCCGGCGATCTCCATTTATTCATGGTCCATTTTACCAGTGTCATACTGCAATTTGAAAAACACGGAGAAAAAACGGGCTGGACTTATATCACCATTCCGTCGGATATTGCAGAAAAATTAAAACCAGGTACAAAAAAATCATTTCGGGTAAAAGGCAAACTGGATAAAATTGATATACATCAACAGGCACTCCTTCCCATGGGCAACGGGGAATTTATTCTTCCGTTAAAAGCCAGCCTTCGCAAATCGATTCATAAAAATAAAGGGGCCATGCTCAAATGCAGCCTGGAAGAAGATGTTAAACCATTGAAGGTTTCCGCGGAATTGATGGAATGCATGACAGATGCACCTATTGCTGAAAAAAAATTTAAACTCCTGCCCCGCTCTCATCAGATGTATTACAGCAATTGGATCGAATCTGCCCGAACAGTTCAAACAAAGGCAAAAAGAATCTCTCTCACCATTGAATGCATGGAAAAAAACCTCACGTTTGCAGAGATGCTGAAATTAAATGCACAATCTGTTAATAAGTAAATTGATGGCTATATGCATCTAAACAATTAAATTTGGTAACATGCGTCGGATGATGCTGCAGAAACCTAATTTGAAAACTTAAAATTTCCTGAATTGACTGAAACGATTATTAACCTGGAAACTGTTAACCCAATTGAATTCTTCGGTGTTAACAACGGCAAATTAGATATCCTCAAAAAAAAATTTCCACTTCTCAAGATTCTTTCCCGCGGTACACAGATTAAACTTAGCGGTGCACCTGAACAGGTGGAAACCGCAAAAGAAAAAATTGACCTGCTTCTCCAGTACCTGGAACGGAATGGAAGCCTTACTGAAAATTACTTCAACCAGATCCTGGGCGGAGATGATGCGGAGACGGTGGATCATTTTGTGGACAGGAATCCAAACGATATCCTGGTTTTCGGCCCGAACGGTAAAACAGTCCGCGCCCGAACGATAAACCAGAAAAAACTGGTGACTGCCTCCGAAAAAAACGATATCGTATTTGCAATCGGGCCGGCAGGTACCGGTAAAACCTATACCGCAGTGGCCATGGCTGTGCGTGCATTAAAGAACAAGATGGTTAAAAAAATCATTTTGACCCGACCTGCTGTGGAAGCCGGAGAAAACCTTGGCTTTCTGCCCGGGGATCTCAAGGAAAAAATTGACCCTTACCTCCGTCCTTTATATGATGCTCTGGATGATATGATCCCGGCAGATAAACTGGGTTATTACATGACCACCCGCACCATTGAAATCGCACCCCTCGCCTATATGCGCGGCAGAACACTGGATAATGCGTTTATCATTCTGGATGAGGCCCAGAACGCAACCGAACTTCAGTTAAAGATGTTCCTTACCCGTATCGGACCAAGTGCCAAAGCAATTATTACAGGTGATCTGACCCAGATCGATCTCCCTAAAAATCAAAAAAGCGGTCTGGCCAAAGCGCTTTATATATTGAAGGGTATTGATGGCATTGCGCATATTGAACTGGATGAAGAAGATGTGGTGAGACACCGGTTAGTGAAAGCCATCATCCGTGCGTATGAAAAGGATAAAGTGATAGAACAGGGCCCTTCTAATGCTTAACGCCTAAAGCTTAACGCAGGATTTGGACAATCTTTTTATTTAAGTCATATTTATTGAAGAATTAAGAGATCATTGAAAACCATATACATTTTCTGTTTACTAATATTCATGATAGCCTGCAACGCAGGAAAAACATTTAATAAGGCGGAGGATGCCCAGGATGCAGGGAGGCAGTTTATCCGCGCCTCGCTGGACGGAGATTACGAAAAAGCACGGTTTTATCTCCTCAGTGATTCCATAAATCTTCTGCTGATCAGCAAATGGCAACAGGGTTTTGATAAAATGGATCAGGATACGCGGCAACAATACAGGGATGCCAGCATACTTCCCATTAAAATCCGGGCAGTAAATGATTCTGTTACCATTTATTCTTTTTCAAACAGTTTTCGAAAAGATACCACAACCGTACGTATCGTACGTGTTCAGGGGGAATGGCTGGTGGACCTGAAAGAAATACTCAATGATAAGCATCCTTAGAACGGCACACGGTTGTTTTGCGCTATGGCACTGAATGAGTAGGTTTGTGGATTCAAGCCCAGCTCATGAATAAATTGAATGTATCTCATCCCTGGCATGGTGTTCCTTATGGAAGCCACGCTCCGCGTATAGTAAATGCGATAATTGAAATCCCACAGGGTGCCCGTGCGAAATATGAAATTGATAAAGCCAGCGGACTCCTGAAGCTGGACAGGGTGATTTATTCTTCTTTTTACTACCCGGTAAATTACGGTTTCATTCCGCAGACTTATGGGGATGATAAAGATCCGCTGGATATTCTGGTCATTACGTCTCTTCCTGTTGTTCCCCTATGCCTGATGGAAGCGAAAGTGCTGGGTGTTATGCAAATGATTGACAACGGCGACGGGGATGATAAGATTATAGCGGTTGCGGCAAAGGATCCAGGAGTGAATCACTACAATAATATCGAAGAACTTCCCAAACATTTTTTCGATGAACTGCGACATTTCTTCGAGGAATACAAAAAATTGGAAAACAAAGCCGTTAAAGTGGAAGAATTCGGAGACAAAACCATGGCATTGAAAGTTATCGAGAATGCCATTGAATTTTATAAACAGGAATTTGGTGAGAAAAAGCTAAAAGCGTAAGGCTTAAAGCTTAAAGCCTGGTTAACGGTGAGCAGAAATACCCTTTTTCTTTATGCAATAGCCCGGTTTCTGCATCTTAATTGAAATCTGAATTTAACGTTGAGTTCTTCCCCACATAGCCAGCTAACCGACCAGGAAATATTGAAACGTTTCCATGCGGATCACAATAATGAATGGCTTGGATCCCTGCTTGAACGTTACACACTTTTACTCTATGGGGTCTCCATGAAATACCTGAAGGATCCGGAAGAGGCAAAAGATGCCGTACAGCAAATCTTTTTGAAAGTGATTACTGAGCTGCATAAATATGAGGTTAGTTATTTCAGTTCCTGGATTTATATGATCGCCAGGAATCACTGCCTGATGAAGTTGCGGAAGCAGAAACACGATATATCGGTGGATCTTGTGGCTGAACAGGTTATTGAGTCAGAAGTTCCCGATCCCATAAAGGACGACAGACTTTTAATGGATTTGCTGGAAGCCCTGCAACATCTCAATCCTGAACAAAGGATTTGTGTCCGGATGTTCTACCTGGAAAAAAAGTCTTACCAGGTTATCGCTTCCGAGACGGGCTACACTTATATTCAGGTGAAAAGTTATATCCAGAATGGCAAACGAAACCTGAGGTTATTGCTTGAAAAAAGATTAGACCAATTTGAAAGCAGATGATAAATGAAGAATCAAACCATATGATTCCAGGTGATGCAGATACAAACCAGACGGATTCACCAGACATTCGTTTGCAGGCGATGCTAAACGAAATGGATCAGAGACATTCGATGGAAAAACTTCCTGTGGAATTTCTCGCCGATGCGTCTGAGGGTCTTCATCAGCTAAAGGATGAAAAAGAACTTGCAGCTGTTATACAGAAGCTGAATAAGGAAATGCATCAGCACCTTACACATGTAAAAACCAAACGATTAAAAAAATCTATCGGCAACCTGAACTGGACCTATTGGGCAGTGATACTTATCATCCTTCTTACAATAATCAGTTTTATTGTAATCCGCATGCAATTGGGGAACAGATAATAGATAACAGATGATGTTGACCGTTTGCTTTAAGCATTAAGCTTTACTGGTATTGTATATAAACCGGTTTAGGCTTAAGTTTCATCACCTCATCCGGAGTCATCATACTACTGTTGGCTTCCCGGAAATCGTTTTTATAAAACAATTTAAATCCGGTAAACTGTACAGGCTCACGGGAAACATATTCCAGATAAGTGGTTAATTTTCTCGATTTTGCTCCCCATCCGTCCATATCGATAACTACCTGAACCTCTGGTTTCGGCTTAATATGCTTGTAGTTGCGAACCATTGCCTGGGTGAACCGGTGAACGACAAGTACTTTAGGAGGAAGTTGATTAACCTTAGCGAGATTTGCAAGATAATTTATGGTAAAGTTGATATCAGAATCATTCATAGTTCCAATTACCGATCCTGGCTTTTTACCGGTTTTCATGGAAAATTCAGGGTCAATACCCAAATGTACCTGGGGCATTTTGAGGTAGTGCTCCAGCAGGGGAACTTCTTCCTGAACAGTACTCTGGCCGGTCTGGATATCCAGGAAAACAAGGGCATTTATCCTGGCGGCCATACGTATAACGGAGTCAATTTGCTTAAAAGGCATCCGAAGTCTGTATTTATTCCCTTTTCCGGGATAACCCTGGGCTGTAACCGCTATATAGTGCAGGGCTGGTCTAACCGTTACGGTGGTATCGGCTGCCTGCCATTTTTTTACTTCTGCCTGTAGTTTTGCAAACATTTCATCTGTCGGATATTCTCCCAGAACACCCATCTTCTTGGAATAAAGGTTACCGTAATATGCAACAACCCGGTTAAAAGGGAAAATGGCACCGGGAAGTGGATAATCCAACTTTACTGGCCAGCGGCCGGAACTATCCCCGTTGCTGAGGGACTGAAGTAATTCATCGTATTTGGCCGTGTCCAAAACGACAGGCTTGGCTTCAACGATGATGGAATCCTTTGTAACGCTGTCTTTCTTATTGACTATTAATCGATTAGAGTTTCTTCGAAAGAAATTTTCAGAACCAGAGGCTCTAAAGTAGAAAAAACCGGCGATCAGCACAAGGCTGGAAAAAAGGAGTATAAAGTGTATCCTCCTTGGCATACCAGGTCCACTGGCTGTCTTGGATATAATTTGCATAGGGTGTTGATTGTCAAAAAAGTAATTACGATTCGCTTCTTCATGCAAAACGTAATTACAGTAGCTTTATTTTAAAAGAATTATGTTAAAAACAGATTTTTTTGTACCAGTTTATCAGGCCATTTGTGGATCCATCGTGAACGGTGGTTTCGGCACTGTTTTTAAGTTCCGGAAGTATATTACCTGCCAGTTCCTTACCCAGTTCCACGCCCCACTGATCAAAAGAATAAATGTTCCAAATGACCCCCTGAACAAAAATCTTATGTTCATATAAGGCAATAAGCTGGCCAAGGGTATAGGGCGTAATCATTTTAATCAGGAATGAATTGGTTGGGCGGTTTCCACTAAAAAATTTGAACGGAATTAGTTCAGGTTTAACATTCGCCTGCAATAGTTCATCCGGCGATCTTCCGTTCATGAGGGCCTCAGTCTGTGCAAAAAAGTTTGATAATAATTTAGTGTGATGGTCGCCAAGTGGATTATGGCTTATGGCAGGGGCGATAAAATCGCAGGGAATCAGTACCGTACCCTGATGGATTAGCTGGTAGAATGCATGCTGTCCATTTGTTCCGGGTTCCCCCCATACCACAGGGCCCGTCGAATAGGTTACCGGCACCCCATTCCGGTCGACCGATTTGCCATTGCTTTCCATATTCCCCTGTTGGAAATATGCCGCAAAGCGATGCATATATTGATCATAGGCCAGTATTGCTTCGGTCTGGGATCCAAAGAAATTCCGATACCAGATACCTAAAAGGGCCATGATTACCGGGATATTCTTCTCAAACGGCATGTTTTTAAAATGCTTGTCAGAACCGTGTGCTCCCTGCAGCATTTCTTCAAACCGTTGGTATCCGATGATTAGTACAATGGACAGACCGATGGAACTCCAAAGTGAGTACCTGCCACCTACCCAGTCCCAGAAAACAAACATATTGGACCGGTCAATCCCGAATTTCACTACTTCGGTTTCATTCGTAGAAAGCGCAACGAAATGTTTTGCAATATGGGATTCATCACCTGCAGCATTCAGAAACCATTCCCGGGCACTGAAAGCGTTGGTCATTGTCTCCTGGGTAGTGAAAGTTTTTGAAGCAATCAGGAAGAGCGTTTCCTCGGGATTAATTTTTTTGAGGGTCTCAACGATTTGTGTGGCATCCACATTGGAAACGAAATAAGCCTTCATGCCATCGATCCAGTAATGTTTCAAAGCTTCCGTAACCATTACCGGTCCAAGGTCACTGCCCCCAATTCCGATATTTACAATATTACGGATGGGTTTTCCACTATAACCCCGCCATTCACCAGAATGAATTTTTTGGCTGAAGGATTTCATATGTTCCAGGGACTGCATTACATCCGGCATCACGTCCCTGCCATCTGAAAAAACAGGTTCACCTGAAAAATTGCGCAGGGCCGTATGCAATACGGCCCTGTTTTCAGTTTGATTTATTTTTTCTCCCGAAAACATGCTGGTGATGGCTTCGGATACGCCGCATTCACTGGCCAGTTCGAATAAATGGGAAAGGGTTTCTGTATTGACCAGGTTTTTCGAAAAATCAAAAAGAATGTCACCGAAAATGATGGAATATCGATTAAATCTTTCTCTGTCATCACTGAAGAGATTCTTCATCTGGATGGTTTTCATCAACTGCTGATCTGATTGCAGTTTTTTCCAGGCTGTGGTTTCTACAGGGGAAATGGTTGGAAACATGTTCTGGGTCGCTTTTAAGTTAGTTTGCTCGCAAAATTACGATTTCAAATTTGTTATTGTTTCCAAAAAATGGTTAACCATTTCTTCATTTATGTCGAGATGGGTAACTAAGCGAATTCGATTGGCAGAAATTCCATATAACAATATTTCTTTTTCGCGCATATGCTGAATAAACCTGTTTTGATCTACACTATCCTCCAGCTCAAAAAAAACAAGGTTGGTTTCCACGGGAAGCACGGTTTTTACCAACGGATGCTTTTGAAGGGCATCGCCTATTTTTTTTGCATGTATGTGATCGATGGCGAGGCGATGGATATGGTTGTCCATCGCATACAGTGCGGTTGCGGCAAAAAATCCCGCCTGTCGCATGCCACCCCCAAAAACTTTCCTGATTCGTCTGGCCTGGTGGATAAATTTTTCAGTACCCAGCAGTATGCTGCCAGCAGGGCAGCCCAGGCCTTTATTAAAACAAACAGAAATACTGTGAAAAAGGGATCCGTGGTCACCTGGTTTTTCGTTTTTTGCTACCAGGGCATTAAATAACCGGGCTCCATCCAGGTGAAGTATCAGTTGATGGGCATCACATACTTCCCTGATTTTTTTTATTTCCTTCAGCTCGTAGCAGGTACCGCCTCCCCGGTTGGAAGTATTTTCCAGGCACACCAGCGATGTCCTTGCTTTATGGACGTCGTTGGGATTGATGGATTTCAACACCTGGTCAGCGTTAATCCTTCCCCTGTCGCCAGCCAGAGGCCTGGTCTGGCATCCGGCATTAAAAGCGATACCCCCTCCTTCATAAAAATAAACATGGGCCTCCTGTTCACAAATCACTTCATCAGCAGGCCGGGTATGGCAGGTTATGGCAATTTGATTCGACATGGTTCCACTAGCGCAGTAAAGGGCTGATTCCATTCCAAAAAGTACTGCCATCTTTTTTTCAAGCTGGTTGATGGAGGGGTCCTCCCCGAATACATCATCCCCTACTTTTGCCTCCATCATGGCCTGCATCATTCCCGGTGTGGGTTTCGTTACCGTATCTGACCGAAAGTCAATTCTCATAATCTGTTGCTTGATAATTTTTCCATGTAAAATTAATGTTCTGACTGAAACTAGGCCATTATCTGTTCCTGCATTTGTAAATGAATCTTTAACTTGCGTCCCTATGACACAGGAAAAGCTAATCGATATGAGGTCCCGGCTGAGTGGACTGAGGAGGTTTCTTTGACGTCGAGAACCGACAGATCAAAATTACTGAAGAAAGACAGTTAACAGGCAGTTCAGGCTTCTGGGAAGATAATGAACGGGCCACCGCTATCCTCAAAAACATCAAAGTAAATGACTATTGGTTAAGACTCTACCAGGATGTAGAATCAGCTGTGGAAGATTTTGCTATATTGATGGAATTCTGGAAATCAGGTGAAGCAACAGAGGAAGAAACCCGTACGGCCTATGAAAAGGCCCTTACCCTGCTCGACGAAGCCGAATTTAAATCCACACTCAATGAACCCGAAGACGAATTGCCGGGTGTATTGCAAATTAATTCCGGTGCAGGTGGCACAGAAAGCCAGGACTGGGCTGAAATGCTGATGCGTATGTACAGAATGTACGGAGAAAAGCAGGGATGGACTGTTTCTGAACTGGATTTTCAGGGAGGTGAATCTGCCGGAATTAAAAGCGTCACCCTTCAGTTTGACGGACCTTTCGCTTTTGGATTTCTGAAAGCTGAAAGTGGCGTTCACAGGCTTGTACGAATTTCGCCCTTCGATTCCAATGCAAGACGCCATACTTCTTTTGCTTCCGTTTATGTTTATCCGCTGATCGACGACACGATTGAAATTGAAGTAAATCCTGCAGATATTGAATGGGCTTTTTTCAGAAGTGGTGGCGCCGGCGGGCAAAATGTGAACAAGGTAGAAACGGCCGTGCGGCTTACCCATAAACCCAGTGGCATCATCGTAGAATGTCAGCAGGCCCGAACGCAGGGCGAAAACCGTGAAAAGGCCATGGCTATGCTGAAGAGCAGATTATATGAAGAGGAAATGCGCAAACGGGAAGCCATAAAGAATGCTACCAACGCAAATAAGAAAAAAATAGAATGGGGTTCTCAAATTCGTTCCTATGTTTTTCATCCATATAAAATGATCAAGGATCATCGCACAGGTTTCGAAACCGGAAATATCCAACCTGTAATGGATGGCGAACTGGACGGATTTATTAAGGCTTACCTGATGAGTGAAAAAGAAACTGTTTAATTATCAATTAGTAATTATCAATTATTAATCGAATGGTTTCTGGCATTAAAATCAATTTTTATATAGAAAATTTATAATTAATAATTCATAATTAATAATTATTGAAATGAATATAGGTTATTTCAGCTACCCGCTTCCGGCAAATGAACCTGTTCACTCCTATGCTCCCGGTTCAGCCGAAAAAAAATCGTTAAAAAAAGCCCTTTCTGAATTGAAATCAGTTGAACATGATATACCGGCCGTTATAGGTGGAAAGGAAATCCGGACAGGGAATAAAATTAAAATGCGTCCGCCTCATGAACTCTCACATACCATTGGTTATTTTCACCGGTCTTCAAAAGAGCAAATTCAACAGGCCATAAACGCCGCCCTGAACGCTAAGGATTCCTGGGAGAAAGTAAACTGGGAAAACCGGGCCGCAGTGTTCCTGAAGGCTGCAGACCTACTGGCCGGGAAGTACCGGGCGCGCATGAACGCCGCAACCATGATCGGGCAGAGTAAAAATGCCTATCAGGCGGAAATTGACAGCGCCTGCGAACTAATTGATTTTCTTAGATTTAATGTCCATTATCTCAGTGAAATATACAAACAGCAACCGATCAGCTCACCGGGTATGCATAATCGTATGGAGTACCGGTGTCTGGAAGGGTTTGTTCTGGCTATAACCCCGTTTAATTTTACCGCGATCGGTGGAAACCTGCCAACATCGGCTGCCATGTGTGGCAATACCGTTGTGTGGAAACCAGCGGATACCCAGATTTTAAGTGCCCATGTTTTTATGCAGATTTTGCAGGAAGCCGGGTTGCCAGACGGGGTCATCAACCTGGTATATGCAAATGGCTCCGAACTGGGTGAGATTTGTTTTAGCCATCCGGATTTTGCCGGTATTCATTTTACGGGTTCAACTGGTGTATTCAACACCATTTGGAAAACCATTGGAGAAAATATCAGCAGGTACAAATCATACCCGCGCATTGTCGGGGAAACCGGAGGTAAAGATTTTGTACTCGTACATCGTGAAGCTGATGTAGATGTGGTGGTGACTGCCCTGGCCAGGGGCGCTTTTGAATTCCAGGGTCAGAAATGTTCGGCCGCATCCAGGGCCTACCTGCCCTCTAACCTCGCGGGTGAGATTAAAGAGAAACTGGTGAAAGCACTGGAATCCATGAAAGTTGGAACTGTAGAGGATTTTAGCAATTTTGTAAACGCTGTAATCGACGAAAAAAGTTTTGATAAGATCAAAGGATATATCGACCAGGCAGCAAAGGATCCGGGAGCAAAAATTCTGGCGGGTGGCAAAGCAGATAAATCGAAAGGATTTTTCATTCATCCAACGGTTATTGAAGCCAGTGATCCGGATTACGTCACTTTAAAGGAAGAAATATTCGGACCCGTGTTGACGATTTATGTTTACGATGAAAATAAATTTGAAGAGACCATGGATCTGGTGGATACTACTTCCAATTATGCTTTGACCGGATCCATCATATCTAAAAATCGAATGGCTATTGAAATGGCTACGGAGAAATTGCGGCATTCGGCAGGGAATTTCTATATCAACGACAAACCTACAGGAGCCGTAGTGGGCCAGCAGCCTTTTGGCGGAGCCAGGGGAAGCGGAACCAATGACAAGGCCGGATCGATATTAAATCTTTACCGCTGGTTAAGTGCCCGCACCATAAAAGAGACTTTTGACCCGCCTTCCGGTTACGAATATCCTTTTTTATCAGAAGCTTGACCGCTTTTGCTATTTTTATAAAAATAATCTGATTGAAGACGATTCTGACAGAACAGGAACTCGGCATCACCATACAACGTTTGAGTCATCAGTTGCTCGAAAACCATCTCCGCTATGAGGACCTGGTTATCATCGGGATTCAGCCCCGGGGTATTTTTTTTTCAGACCGGATTGTAAAACAGATTAACCAGCAGATCTCACCTGAAAAAATCACTTACGGTAAACTGGATAATACTTTTTATCGCGACGATATTCGTCAGGGACTTCATACCCTCAACCAAACTGACATTCTCTTTAGTGTTGAAAATAAAACGGTAATTCTGGTCGATGATGTTTTATATACCGGCAGAACCATCCGCGCAGCTATGGATGCCCTGCTCGCTTTCGGAAGACCGGCCAAGGTGGAGCTATGTATTTTAATTGATCGTCGTTTCAGCCGGGAAGTACCCATCCAGGCTGATTATGCAGGCCGGTCCATTGATACGATTATCACCCAGAAAGTGAAGGTGTTCTGGCATGAAAGGGACGGTAAGGAAGAGGTGGTATTGCTTTAGTGGTGAATCGTATATCGTTAATCGTTCATCGATCCACGATTTACCATACACGATTGGCCACTCCGGGTTGTCACAAGGCTTATTTTGGCATATGGCTTCTAAAATATAACTTTGACTTTTAATGCAACTCAGTACCAAACATCTTCTTGGCATTCGAGATTTACAAGCTTCCGACATCCAGACTATTTTAGACACCGCTACGCAATTCAAGGAAGTACTGCAAAGACCCATAAAAAAAGTTCCAACACTCCGCGACGTAACCATCGTTAACCTTTTTTACGAAAATT
Source organism: uncultured Bacteroidota bacterium (assembly GCA_963766585.1). Taxonomy (GTDB): domain Bacteria; phylum Bacteroidota; class Bacteroidia; order Chitinophagales; family Chitinophagaceae; genus Puia. Next base: position 204,479 of record CAVYAV010000003.1, on the reverse strand, counting down.
CAACCCGTACCCGGATCTCTTTTGAACTTGCTGAAAAAAGATTATCCGCTGATACGATTAATTTTACGGCTTCCGGTTCATCTGTGTCTAAAGGTGAAAGCCTGCTGGATACTGTCAATAATATTTTATCCATGAAAGTGGATATGGTCGTCATGCGCCATAGTGCCAGCGGGGCGCCCCATTTCCTCGCAAAACATATTCCTGCGGCCATCGTAAATGCTGGCGACGGGATTAACGAACATCCTACTCAGGCCCTGCTGGATGCATTTTCTATCCGGGAAAACCTCGGTACCCTGGAAGGGAAAAAAATAGCGATCGTCGGGGATATCATGCATTCCCGGGTTGCGCTGAGCAATATTTACCTGCTTAAAAAAATGGGTGCGGAAGTAATGGTCGTCGGACCTCCAACCCTGATTCCCGTTTATATTACAGAAGCCTTTGGCATCCCTGTGGAATACAATCTTCGTAAAGCCCTTGAATGGTGCGATGTGGCAAATGTTTTACGCATCCAGTTGGAAAGACAAAACCAGCCTTTGTTCTCATCCCTGCGGGAGTACAGTCTTGCTTATGGAATAAACAGAAAAATGCTGGACAGTCTCTCGAAAGAGATACTGATCATGCATCCCGGCCCCATTAACCGGGGAGTTGAACTGGACAGTGATGTGGCAGATAGTAAACAATCTATCATCCTCCAACAGGTGGAAAATGGAGTGGCCGTACGTATGGCAGTTCTTTATCTTCTGGCTGGCAAATCAACGAATCTTTAAATCCTTAAAACATTGTATGCAGCGGATCGCACTTTTCCCGGGCACATTTGATCCGATTACCATCGGGCATCTTGACATTATCAGCCGCTCACTGGGTTTGTTTGACAAAGTGGTAATCGGTATCGGCCGGAATGTAAATAAATTACCAATGTTTTCTGAGGAACAGCGTATTGCCTGGATTAAAGAAATATATAAAGATAATCCCAGAGTGGATGCAGTTTTATATGACGGGCTAACCATAAAATGCTGTCAGCAGGTCAATGCGCATTATATAATCCGCGGTATCCGATATGTGAATGATTTTGAATATGAAAAAGCCATTGCTGATATGAATCGCAGTCTTGATTTTCAGATTGAAACTGTTTTTCTCACCTGTCTACCCCAATATACTTCCGTCGCTTCCACCCTTGTCCGGGATGTAATCCGTAATGGCGGAGACGTTGCCCAGTTTCTTCCACAGGTAGTGGCGGATTACATAAAAAGCCAAAAGCCTAACGCTTAAAGCCCCCGATCATCCATCATCCGTCATCCTCCCTATATAATGGTATATAAAAAGTATCAAAATGTCTATTTGGTTTAAAAAAGATATTGATGTTGAAAAACTGAACCAGTTTTCCGTCAATACTATGAATGAACTACTGGGAATAAGGATCACCGAAATTGGTGAAAACTATCTTAAAGGAACCATGCCGGTTGATAAAAGGACGCATCAGGCCTATGGGATATTACATGGGGGTGCATCGGCAGCATTGGCTGAAACCCTGGGTAGTGTGGGTTCAGTAATTGTAGTAGATCCTGAAAAATATATTTGTGTGGGAGTTGAAATTAATGCAAACCATATCCGCAGTGTGCGTGACGGAATAGTCACCGGAACCGCCATTCCGCTTCACCTGGGCGCTTCGTCCCATGTGTGGGAAATTAAAATCACAGATAAAAATGAAAAGCTGGTTTGTGTAAGCCGTCTTACCGTATTTGTGAAAGCAAAGAAAGCGCCAATACAAGTGTGAGAGTGTGAGAGTGTGAGAGTATGGGAGTGAAAAGTCAAACAGATTATTTTCCCAGACTAAAACCTCCGGCCACTAACACTTCCACAATGGAAGGATAGGTATTTGCCAAAACAATATTGAAATCCGCGGGAGCCAGCCATCTCAGTTCACTAATCTCTTCTTCAGTCTGCGGAATTAAACGTTGATGGCTCGCTGCTTCCATCCGATACCAGTGGCTTTTTTTAAGAATCAGCTTCCCGCGTTCTGTATATAAATGTTCTGTGACTAATAAAAAATTCTTCAACTCTACCTGCACAAGTCCAGTTTCCTCCATCACTTCCCTCAGTGCACAGGCATCCATTGTTTCTCCCGGATCCAGTTTGCCTTTCGGCAGATCCCATTTCCCTTTGCGAAACATGAAAAGTACTTCACCTCTTTCATTCAATACCAGTCCCCCGGCTGCCAGGACTAAAAGTCTGTTTGCATTATCCATTTGGGTCAAAGATAATAAGCATATTGGCGGGGATAAAAACAAAGGGAATTTTTTATCTTCACCGCATGACAAATGAAAAAGCGGTAGCAGAAAAACTTCTTGAAATAAAGGCTGTACAATTAAATCCGGATAGACCTTATACCTGGGCTTCGGGATGGAAAAGTCCGATTTATTGTGACAATCGTAAAATCCTGTCTTTTCCGCATATTAGGGAATTCATAAAATCTGAAATGTGCAATCAGATATTTGTGGATTTTCCGGAAGCTCAATATCTGGCAGGTGTTGCAACAGCCGGCATCGCCTGGGGAGCGATGGCCGCTGACCAGTTGAAATTACCCTTTATTTATGTGCGCTCTAAGCCCAAGGAACATGGAATGGGTAATCAGATTGAGGGATACTATGAAAAAGGCGCCCGGGTGGTCGTTATTGAAGACCTGATCTCTACGGGCAAAAGCAGCATCTCAGTGATTCAGGCTTTGAAACTGGCGGGTTTGCAAATTGACGGACTGGTATCTATATTTAACTATGGATTTGAAGCGGCAGTGAAAGCGTTTGCTGCGGAAGGTATTAAAACCAGATCATTAACTGACTATCAGACGCTGATCGGGCTGGCTACGGAGAAAGGAACCGTTAACAACGCACAATATGAAACACTTGTTAAATGGCGCGAAGATCCGGCAAACTGGCAGGCGGTTTAGTATTTTTGACGATAAACTATAATGATGAAAAAGATAATCTGTATTACGGCGATGCTGGGATGTTTCTTTCTGTTTTCCAAGGCACAGCAGCCTGTTCGCAAAGGTGCCGTAGAAACCGTAACCATTTCCGTTCCGACTGTTCAGTGTGAACAATGCAAGGACAGGATTGAAAGGTACCTGACAAGGGAGGATGGCGTTCAGACTGTAAAAGTGGATTATAAAAAAAAGACCTGTAAAGTAACCTATCTCTGGGACAGGACAACCGCTGAAAATATCAAAACAGCAATCGCTAATACAGGATATGATGCAGGCGACGTTACTGCAGATCCGGAAGCGTATAAAAAATTACCAACCTGTTGTAAAAAACCGGAAGATGGCGGGGGCCATGAAAAGCAATAATCAGTATTTTATTTCTACCGGGAATTTCCCTTCACCCAAACCCAATTCGGCAGATGCAGCATTGCTGATACGAACGAGTAAACCATTGCTTTCTTTCATATCGGGAAGTTGACCCAAAACTTTTGCATAGATAGTCTTTCCGTTAGTACCGCTGACACGGATGATGGTGCCAACAGCGACACCATTCATTAAGGCATAATATTTTCCATCTGTCCAGCCGCTGGTACTTTTAAAAGTCCCGGCCTCTCCATTAGAGGTTTTACCGGACCCTGCATAATCTACACTGAAAAATCCACCCGTGCTGTGTGAAATGGCATAACTGTTTACTCTTTCAGTTGTATTACTTGCCGGAATAATATTCGCAGCCGGAGCGGTCGTAGTGGTTGCAGGTTGGGAAACCGGTTTTGATGCAGATTGTGTAGCACCTGCCACCGGTACAGCTGGCGGAGCTTTATTGGCTGTTTGGGTGGAAGACTGGTCAGCCGGTTTGTCTGTCTTAACTGTTGTTTCCGCGGAAGTATTTCCCATAACCGGGTTCGTGGTGATTCCCATGGCCAAAGGGGAAAGATCCGTTTTAACTTTTAAAAACCCGACAATGATGTTCGATCCCGGTTTAATATCGTCTCTTTTTACTTTATTCCATTTTTCCAGGTTTGTAACCGGAACATCATTGTAAATGGAGCTGAGCTTGAATGCCCATTCTTTTTCCTGCACAAGATGGTAAACAGGAATCAGGGATTCACCACTTGATTTCACTCCCTTCTGATCAAAATTTAATGTGTTTAGCGGAATATGAATCTGCTGACCGATATCAAGAGGTTTATCGAAACTCATATTGTTAAAGTTGGCAATATCGTGTGGCGGTAAATTGAATAAACGCCCGATACTATACCAGTTTTCCTTTGCTGCCACCGTATGTTCCAGGAAGAATTTTCCATTACTGCCTTCAATGGTAAGATGGGGATTTTGGGAATAAACGGCAGAAACCAATAAAAGCGAGCCAATAAAAAGGATAATCCTGTTTTTCATTGCAGGTATTTATGGATGAACGCAAATATGCTGATTAATCTTGCAAATGAAATATTAAAAATGAACTATTTCCTGATTCGCCATGATTTGGGATAATAGTTATTCATTCTTTTCTCAAGTAGTTTTACCCATCCCAAACGCTGCCCCTTATAAATAAGTACCCGCCATCCTTTTCCCTGGCTGCTCATTTCAGTAGATTCCCCTTTCAAAAAACGCAGGGCATCCGGTTTTTCAACCATCAGATGTGCAGCTTCCGGTTTCAAAATGTTTGCCAAAGCCAGTTCATGATCAGGTATCCAGTCACGTTCACCGGCTTTTCCTATTCTTACTCCGGCCTTTTTCAGATACAGGGCGTTTCTCAGAATTTCAAAATCATATTCGAAACGAGACGGTAATAAATGGATACCCTCTCCAACGGGAATATAACTATAAGATCCATTGTCAATCCATTGGTTTATCTGTTTTTCATCCGCCTTATCCAAACGTGCAGGTTTTTGATTTGTCCTGGAACTCCGCATCGTAGCGGCAGACTGCTTTTTTTGCAAAACAGAAATGTAAAATCCTTCCCCCGAAAGTTTGTCCGGATAAAAACGGTATCCATAAGCGCCAGCCTGCGCGGATTTCGTTTCTACTATTCCCCAGTCCGGTTCCGGATCAAGCGGAATAGACAGACAGGGATACAGTCGGAAGATGGTATCCAGAATATCTTCATTCTCCTCTTTGGCGTAAGAACAGGTGGAATAGATCAGGTATCCATCTTCCTTCAGGCAATCCCAGGCATCGGCCAGAATCCGTCTTTGACGCTGGCTGCAGAGATTAACCAGGTCCATACTCCAGTTTACTGCAGCTTCCGGATCTTTCCTGAACAGTCCACTCCCGCTGCAAGGAGCATCAATCAGCATAATATCAAAAAACCCGGGAATTTTTTTGAACTGGGCCGGGTCATTATTAGAAACTATGTTATTGATCTGACCCCATTTGGTCATATTCTGATGCAAAACCGGAATTCTGGTTTTGATTACTTCATTACTTACCAGCAGGGAATCTTTGGAAATCAGGGATTGAATTAAAGTGGATTTTCCTCCGGGTGCCGCACAGAGATCGAGCACTTTCAAATTTTGATTTGTACCTGCGATTTTCTTTAAAGCATACGCCAAAAACATTCCGGAAGCTTCCTGTACGTAATAATTGCCGGCATGAAAAAAAGGATCGAACGTAAACTGGGGTCTTTCCGAAAGATAAAAGGCATCCGGAGCCCAGGGTACGGCTCCGGAAAATTCAAAAGGTGGTTCGGGAATATCAGCATTCCATTTGCCTTCTTTATAAATGGATTTGTCAGGATTCATATGTACGGAAACGAGTTGTTCACCGGATCTGTGGACAGCTAAAAATGCCTCCGGATCAAAATGATCCAGTTTACTTATGGAACGCATGAATTCGACCGGTAATGGAGCAGGCGTTTGGATAGTTATCGTATTTTAATTAAAATCGGATTGTAAATTTTTGTTTCACCCTGAATTCATCCCTGAAAAAAATAAGGCCGGCTGAAAAAATATCGATGCTCATATTCACCATTGGATGTTCCTGTAATATATCCCAGGCTTCTTCCATCTCCCGGCTCCAGTGAATATCATGTACTATGATCAGGCAGGAGGAAGAGCGTTTCTCCATGAATTTTTCAAAATAGTCCAATACCGCGTTTTTGCGGTGATTCCCATCAATAAAAACCAGGTCGGCCGGAGGTTGGGAAGCAATAACAGGTCCAAGTTTATCCCCAAATTTTCCGGTTACCTGTGTGATATTCTGAAGCTTTAATTTTTGAAATGTTTCCGTTGCGATTCCTGCAATAGCCGGAGATCCTTCAATCGTAATGATCCTGGACGCGGGATCTGCTGAGGCAAGATAGGCAGTGGAAAGTCCCAGTGAACTGCCCATCTCTATGATTGTCGAAGCCCGATAGAAATTTGCCAGACGAAATAATAATCTTCCAAATTTTTGTGAACAAACGCTGCTGACTGCAATTTGCGAAACTTTTCTTATAGCATCGCGGCCATAGGCTGATCCGGCACCCAGCTCCTGCACCTGCAACGTACGGTCATCCCGGAGCAGGTTTAATTTAGCCATTTCAATCAACCGGTATGCATAGTATTCCCTGTCGTCATTGAATACTTCCCTGATCAGCGCATATACAAATGGGGAATGAATGCCATGCCCCCTGCCATTGGAAGCCTGTGCATAGTATTGAAACCACTTCAAGGCAAGTTGCGATTTGGAATACATGGGCCCTAGGTGGAATGATCCGGGAGTGTTTTTATCTTGGTCCAGGTTTGAAAATCCATGGAATATGCATGTTTTTCATCTGCAGGAACTTTTTTGGAATGTACCAGGTGAAAAACATCTTTCGGAATTTCAGGGAAAAAAGCATCTCCGTCAAGCTGGGTAAAAACGCGGGTCATATAGATGGTATCACATAAAAGCAGTGATTCCTTATATATCTGGCCGCCTCCACCAATAAATACTTCTTTTGCATCTGTTTTCCTGGCCAGTTCAATGGCATTCGCCAGGCTGTTTGCTTCCTGAACTTCGGGATTTCCTGTATTAAAACCTGGTTTCCGGCTGATGACAATATTAAATCTTCCCGCAAGAGGTTTATTTCCAAGCGCCTCAAATGTTTTTCTTCCCATGATTAATGGGAATCCCCAGGTAGTATTCTTAAAAAAACGCATATCCTCCGGAAGGCTCCACAACATGGAGTTATTTTTTCCGATGGCATTATTTTCAGTAGCCGCCACGATGATGGAAAGTTTCATGGATAATTCATTTAAACGGCTACCTGGGCCTTGATTGAAGGATGGGGTTCGTAATTTTCCAGGGTGAAATCTTCAAACCGGAAATCAAAAATATTTTTCACTTCCGGATTTAGTTTCATCTGCGGAATCGCATTCGGTGTTCTTGTTAATTGCAAAGCGGCCTGTTCCCGGTGATTATTGTACAGATGAACATCCCCAAAACTATGAATGAATTCCCCTGGTCCAAGACCGGTAACCTGGGCGATCATCAGGGTAAGTAACGCATATGATGCAATATTAAATGGCACCCCTAAAAAAACATCGGCAGACCGCTGATAAAGCTGACAGCTCAGGCGGGGGCGGTCACCGGGTTTCTCCGGAGGAGAAACGTAGAATTGAAACAAAACATGACAGGGCATCAGGGCCATATCCGGTAACTCAGCCACATTCCATGCACTCACGATTAAACGTCGGCTGTCGGGATTTTTTTTAAGTTGTAGAATTAAATCGCTAATCTGGTCAACCTGTTTCCCGTCTGCTCCGGTCCAGCTACGCCATTGCTTACCATATACGGGTCCCAGTTCTCCCTGTTCATTTGCCCATTCATCCCAGATTCGAACACCGTGTTCTTTAAGATAGGCGATATTGGTCTCCCCTTTCAAAAACCAGAGCAGCTCGTAAATTATGCTTTTGAGATGAAGCTTTTTGGTGGTTACCAGCGGAAAGCCATCCCGTAAATCAAAGCGCATCTGATAGCCAAAACAGCTGCGCGTTCCTGTTCCGGTACGGTCGCTTTTTTCCAGACCATTCTCTGACACATGCCTTAATAATTCCAGGTATTGCTTCATAACCGCAATTTACAGAAGTTCTGAAAGTCTGCCTTGTCTCACAAAAGAAAGCTGCAGCCACCTGTATAAAGAGTTAATAATTTAACAAGCTCTGGCATGTAATTGGCATTTATTCCTATCTATCAAAATCTTCAAATTATGAAACAGATTATTGTGAAGGGCGCTTTTTTAATATTGGCCCTGTTTGCCGGAGTTTACAGCTTTGCCCAAACAGGCGATGATGCTGCTGCACGACAGGCGCAAATGAAGCAAAAATTGATGACGGACCTGAAAATGACGGATGTTCAGGCCGATTCCGTCGTTTCCATAACCTCATCCTATATGCCCCAGCGCCGGGAAATTTACCAGGATCAATCGATGAGCATGGATGACAAGAAGGCAAAAATGAAAGCAATTACAGATGAAGCAGATAAAAGGATACAACCGGTTTTAGGCGATCCTCTCTTTAAACAATACCAGGACTGGAGAATGAAGAATATGCAAATGATGAAAGGCGGAAAATCAGGGGGACAATAATTTTGAGATAACAGATAACAGTTGACAGATGACAGTTACTTTATACAGACTGTCATCTGTCAACTGCCATCTATTTGAGTTTAGCCCAGGTATCCTTCAACCCCACCGTGCGGTTAAAGATGATTTTTTCGGCAGTGCTCTCTCTGTCCAGACAGAAATAACCCTTACGGAGAAACTGATAACGTTCTTCCTGGACTGCTTTGGCTAACGACGGTTCTGCAACTGCGTTATTAATGATTTCCAGCGAGTCCGGATTCATATAGTCCTTAAAATCGCCTTCTTCCATAGCCGGATTTTCCACATTAAAAAGACGGTCGTATAATCGCAATTCAACAGGTATAGCACCTGCTGCGCTCACCCAGTGAAGGGTTCCCTGTACCTTGAGACCAGAACCCTCACCCCCGCTTTTGCTATCCGGCATATAAGAACAGTGAAGAGCTATAATTTTGCCTTCATTGTCCTTTATTACCTCTTCACACTTAATAATATACGCGCTTTTGAGTCGCACCATTTTTCCCGGAGCCAACCTGAAAAATTTCTTAGGTGGTTCTTCCATAAAATCTTCCCGTTCAATATATATTTCCCGGCTGAAGGGCAGTTCGCGACTACTTTTTATTTCTCCGTTCTCCGGATAATCTTCAGAGACCAGCATTTCTGTCTGATCAGGATAGTTGGTAATCACCAGTTTCAGGGGATCGAAAACCACCATCTTTCTCATCGCTGTTGTATTCAGGTGCTCGCGTACACAAAACTCCAACAGCGAAACATCTATCAGGTTGTCCCTTTTCTGCACGCCGATGCGCTCGGTGAAGTTGCGGATGCTTTCCGGAGTATAACCCCGGCGCCGTAAACCGGAAATGGTAGGCATACGGGGATCATCCCAGGATTGCACATATTTTTCTGTTACCAGTTGTAACAGTTTTCGCTTACTCATCACTGTGAAACTAAGGTTGAGCCGGGCGAATTCGTATTGATGCGAAGGAAAAATTTCCAGTTTATCAATAAACCAGTCGTAAAGTGGCCGGTGGGGAATGAATTCCAGAGTACAGATGGAATGGGTAATTTTTTCAATGGAATCACTTTGCCCGTGCGCAAAATCATACATCGGATATATGCACCAATTGTTTCCTGTGCGGTGATGATGAGCTTTTTTAACCCGGTAAATAATCGGGTCCCTCATATGCATATTAGGAGAAGACAAATCCACTTTAGCCCGTAAAACTTTCTCACCATCGCCAAATTTCCCTGCACGCATTTCCTGGAAGATGCTGAGATTTTCGCCGGGTGTCCGGTTCCTGTAAACATTTGCAGTTCCGGGCTCAGTGGGAGTTCCCTTTTGGACCGCTATTTCCTCACTGGTTGAATCATCCACATAGGCCAGGCCTTTTTCGATCAGCTTAACCGCCAGTAAATACAGTTGTTCAAAATAATCTGAAGTGTATAAAATCTGTTCGGGATTAAAACCAAGCCATTTCACATCTTCGATAATACTATCCACATATTCAGTTTCTTCTTTTGTCGGATTGGTATCGTCAAAACGCAGATTCGTTTTCCCGCCGTACTTAAGGGCCAGCCCGAAATTTAAACATATGGATTTCGCATGACCGATATGAAGATATCCATTCGGTTCAGGTGGGAAGCGGGTGAGGATGGTTTTATATTTCCCGCTCTTCAGGTCCTCTTCAATAATTTCTTCCAGAAAATTCAGTGATCTCTCTTCCGCTTTTGTTTCAACCATAGTGATGAATCTGTTAGGGGGCGAAATTAATTAAAAGGAACTTACTTTCCGCTGAACCCATTTTTGAAACGATAACAACTTCTTTTAAACTGTCGTACTCCCACACTCTCACACTCTCACACCCTCACACTTCCACACTTGCTTTACCGTTTGCCAAAAATAAGGCTGCCAATGCGCACCATGGTTGATCCGGCCTGGATGGCGAGAGGATAATCACTGCTCATGCCCATACTAAGGGTATCTACCGGATCCGATGGAAGAGAAGCTTTTAGTTTTTGAAATAAAACCCGCAGATGGTCGAATTCATCCCGCATCTGCGTTTGATCTTCCGTGAGGGATGCCATTCCCATACATCCGGAGACCGCAGAATGACGGAATCCCGACTCCTTCCGGATTGTATTCACCGAGTGGATGAGGGCCTCCAATTCAGTTTCATCCATGCCAAATTTAGTTTCTTCCCGTGCGATATGTATTTGAAACAGGCAACGGATTACCCGTTGATTCCTGGCCGCATGTTTATCAATTTCCTGCAATAATTTCAGGCTGTCCACCGATTGAATCATATATATAAACGGTGCAAGGAATTTTACTTTGTTGGATTGCAGGTGACCTATAAAATGCCAGCGGATATCTTTAGGAAGATTCACTTCTTTTTCAAGCAACTCCTGAACATAATTTTCTCCAAAATCCCTTTGACCTAAATCATAAAGTTCCCGGATTTCCTCTACCGGTTTGGTTTTGGAAACTGCCACCAGTGTGACACCGGCAGATTCAAGGCTGTTTTTTATTTCTTCAAAGGAACCGTGGTTCATGCGAATTATTTTAAGATGCTCCTGGAAATCACAATTCGCTGAACCTCGCTGGTACCTTCATAAATCTGCGTGATTTTGGCATCGCGCATAAGCCGTTCTACATGGTATTCTTTTACGAATCCATATCCGCCGTGGATCTGTACTGCCTCTGTAGTCGTCCACATAGCCGTTTCACTGGCGAATACTTTGGCCATCGAAGAGCTGATCGCATAGTCCATGCCCAGGTCTTTTTCTTTTGCCGCCTTCAGGCATAGTAACCGGGAGGCTTCAATTCGTGTAGCCATATCAGCCAGTTTGAATTGAATGATCTGATGGTTTTTAATTTCCGTACCAAAGGCTTTTCTTTCTTTCGCATATTTAAGCGACAACTCATAGGCCCCTGAAGCGATGCCCAGGGCCTGGGAAGCAATACCGATTCTGCCACCGGAAAGTGTTTTCATGGCAAACTGAAACCCAAATCCATCTTCACCGATCTGGTTTTCTTTTGGAACAATCACATCGGTAAAGCTGATGCTATGTGTATCGGAGCCCCGGATACCAAGTTTATTTTCTTTAGGTCCAACTTCAATACCGGGGGTGTTTTTGTCAACAATAAATGCATTGATGCCCCTGCTCCCTTTTGAAGCATCGGTTTGCGCCATAACCAGGTAAACCGATGCTGAACTTCCATTGGTGATCCAGTTTTTTACCCCGTTTAAAATATAATGATCCCCATTAACCTTAGCCATTGTTTTCTGGGAAGTTGCATCACTGCCAGCTTCCGGTTCACTTAATAAAAAAGCGCCGATATACAGTTCTCCATTTTTTTTTCCGGCAGCCAGGTGTCGCAGATATTTATCTTTTTGAAAATGGGATCCATAGGTATCCAGCCCCCAGCAAACCAGGGAGTTATTTACACTCATCGCAACAGAGACACTGGAATCTATCTTGCTGATCTCTTCCATCGCCAGCACATAGCTCACGGTATCCATCCCTGCACCGCCGTATTCCGGATTTACCATCATACCCAAAAATCCCAGCTCGCCCAGTTTAATTAATTGTTTCCGTGGTAACTGCTGTTTCTCATCCCGTTCTATCACTCCGGGTAAACACTCCTGTATAGGCAAAATCCCTTGCCGCCTGCCGGATAGCCAGCTGTTCCTCCGTTAAAGTAAAATCCATGGTGAAAATTTCGGGGCAAAAATAGCAGAATTGTGTTGAAATACTAACAACTGTTAGGTTTTGGGCGCCACGCGGGTTTAGCTACCTTTAGCCACCCAAAAATTCGAAATGAGTAAAAATCCAAATGCCATCAAAGTAAGTTCTGAGGTGGGACGCTTGAGGCGCCTGCTGGTTCATAGTCCTGACAGCGGATTAGGCAAGGTAGTGCCATCCAAAGCCCAGGACTGGCTTTTCGAAGACATCGTTCACCTGGACACGATCCGGAAAAAAGAATATGATTTTTACACCAAGCTGCTGTTGTATTTTCTGGATCCCGGGTTGATCCAGGGGAAACTAAAAAGTATAGATGCAGAAAAAAATAAAAGAAATTATTACAAACCCGGGCATAAGGATTTTTTCAGGTCAGATAAAGTAATTGAACTTCAGTGGCTGCTGGCAGAAATTCTGGAAGACCTGGAAATCCGGTTAAAACTGGCCGCTTCAGTTTGTGCGATTGAAAATTGTTCATACGATACGCAGAAAGAGCTGCTTGATTTGGATCCGGTGGCACTTGCAAAAACATTTATTACGGGTACGCTGGAAACTGACCGGATGCTTTTTGCGCCAATACCGAATTTTATTTTCACCCGTGATATTGGAATTGTAATCAACGAATTTGTATTACTGAATAAACCGGCCAAAAAAGCCCGTACCCGGGAGGCCCTGATCGCAAAATATATTTTCTTTAATCATCCGTTTTTTAAGGCCTGTCAGGAAAATATCCTGGAACTCAACGATGGTCACCATCATTTTTTATTGCCAAAGGAATCGGATGACCGGAAAGTGACACTGGAAGGCGGCGATGTGATGGTGGTTACGAAGGATCATCTGCTGATTGGCGTAAGTGAGCGAACCACGATGGAAGCGGCTTACCAGGCGATACAATTGTTGTTTGAAAGAAATGTGGTGAAAAAAATCACGGTAATCAAAATTCCGAAAAAAAGGGATTATATGCATATCGATACCGTTTTTACCCAGGTCAGGAGAGATGCCTGGGTGATGCTGGGTGTCTTTTCAAAAAAATCGATGAAACACGAAAATGAAGATTCGGTGCAGCGTGCGCTGGAAGGATCTAAAAAAGATGAAAAGCTGAATATTATACAATTCAGGAAAAAAGATCTTGAAAATCCTATTTATTTTGATAACCTGGAAGACCTGCTGACAGACATCAGTAAAGAGGATTTGAAGTATACCGGTAAAGTAAGGATTATTTTCTCTGGCAATAACGAATTTCCATTTGATGCCCGGGAGCAATGGACGGATTCCTGTAACCTGCTGGCACTGAAAGAAGGCGTGGTACTGGGGTATGACAGAAATGACAAAACAATTGAAGCCTTTAAAGAAAACGGTTTTCATATCATACATGCCCATGACCTGATCCGGCAGCTGGAAGATGGCAGTATAAAAGCGGAGGAAATAAAAGATACCATCATCCTGATGCCCAGCGCCGAACTATCTCGTGCCCGGGGCGGTTTTCATTGTATGAGTATGCCATTGTTAAGAGATGAAGTATAAATAAAACGGGAAATGCAAAACACTTCGAAAGTCCTCATGATCCGTCCGCTGCATTTTATGTTCAATGCGGAAACGGCAGTAAATAATAGTTTCCAGAAAAAAGGAGACCAGGAAAAACTGACCGAAAAGGCAGTTCAGGAATTTGATGCATTTGTAAGCGCACTCCGGGAACAGGATATAGAAGTAAATGTTGTTGAAGATTCTGCCGACCCACATACACCGGATGCCATTTTTCCAAATAACTGGATTTCCCTGCACGAATCCGGAGTGTATTGTCTGTACCCCATGTTCGCACCCAACCGGAGGATGGAAAGAAAGCAGGCCGTGCTTGACCTGATTAAGCGGAAATATCACTATAGCCATCTCTTTGATTTCACGCACTACGAATCACAGAATCTTTTTTTAGAGGGAACAGGGAGTATGGTACTCGACCGGGAAAAACGAATTGCCTATGCCTGTCTCTCCCCGAGGACTGACCTTCGGGTGTTTGAGGATTTTTGTAAAAAACTGAATTACCAGGCCGTTTCTTTCCACGCGGTTGATGATGCCGGGCAGCAAATTTACCACACAAATGTAATGATGTGTATTGCCGACCGGTTTGTGGTTATATGTATGGATTCCATTCCGGATCCGGATGAAAAAAAATTGGTATCACGGCATATTCTTTCCAGCGGAAAAGAAATGATCACTATCAGTATGGATCAGATGAATCATTTTGCCGGCAATATGTTACAGCTTGAAAATAACAAAAAAGAAAAGATACTGGTGATGTCGAGCGCTGCCTGGCATTCCCTTCAACCTGATCAAAAAGAAAAGCTGTCTGACTATAACCGGATACTGCACGCTTCCCTTCAAAATATTGAAACCAATGGCGGAGGCAGCGCCAGATGTATGATCGCAGAATTACATATATAAGATATCAACGAATTAACCCGTTTGCGCATGGGTATTCAATTCAATTGCTTATTTTTGGGCCGTTTCGGAAAAATTAAAAAATTTCAATAGATCTTGCCATTTGATTGAAACCGATTCAATAAATTCAACCCTTTTCAAAATTAATGCAACAAAAAGTTTCAAAAATCGGGGTACTCACCTCCGGCGGTGATTCGCCGGGCATGAATGCCGCCGTCAGAGCCGTTGTTCGAACAGGAATCTATAATGGATTGGAAGTATTTGGAATCATGCGGGGCTACAGTGGAATTATAGAAAATGATATCATCCCCCTTCATTCCCGCAGTGTTGCCAATATTATTCAACGGGGCGGCACCATATTAAAGACTGCCCGCTGTAAAGAATTCTTTGAATATGAAGGCAGGGCCCGTGCTTTTGCAAACCTGAAAAAACTGGGAATTAACGCACTTATTATTATCGGGGGCGACGGATCTTTCCGGGGAGCCGATAAATTCAGCTCCGAGTTTGATATCCCCTGTATCGGTCTTCCCGGTACGATTGACAAAGATATAGCCGGAACAGATTTTACCATCGGCTTTGATACTGCCGTAAATACTGCCGTGGAAGCGATAGATAAAATCCGCGATACGGCTGATGCACATGACCGTCTTTTTATTATTGAAGTGATGGGCCGGGACGCGGGTTATATAGCCCTGCACAGTGGAATTGCAACCGGAGCCGAAAATATCCTGATTCCGGAAAGGAAAACGGATATTGAAGAACTGGTGAGTTCACTGCAGGAAAAGGAAAAAAGAAAAAAACTGGTTAACCTGGTCGTTGTGGCTGAAGGCGACAATTATGGTGGTGCCGAAGAAGTTGCCAAAGTGGTTAAACAAAGATTACCCAATATTGATACCCGTGTTTGTATTCTGGGGCATATTCAGCGCGGAGGTTCTCCCAGCTGTATTGACCGGGTAATTGCAAGTCGTATGGGCTATTCGGCGGTTGAGTGCCTTCTTGAAGGCAAATTCAACGTAATGGTGGGCATCGTAAATAATAAGATTCATTATACCCCATTGGAAAAAGCAGTAAAAGCCAAACAAAAGATCAGTGATGACTGGCTGAAAATTATTAAGATACTGGCGTCGTAAGCTTAACGCTTAACGCTGAACGCCTAACGCTTAACGCATGTTGATGTAATTATAGACTAGCTTTAATTTTTAACTTTTAACTCTCACTTTCCGAATCATGTCAAAAAACCTCGATAAATATATTTACGGCCAGATGGATAAGAAGGCTGGACTGGAGCACACTTTTCACCGTACCAAGATCGTGGCAACGGTTGGCCCCGCCTGTGATACATATGATAAACTTTTGTCCCTGGTAAGGGCCGGCGTAAATGTTTTCCGGCTGAATTTTTCTCACGGAAGTCATGAAGACAAAACCAAAATCATTGAAAATATCCGCAAAATCAATTCAACAGAACCTTTTAATATTGCCATTCTTGGAGATTTACAGGGACCGAAACTGCGCGTAGGCGAAATAGAAGGGGGCAGTATGCTGGTGAATGAAGGTGAAATCCTTACGTTTACAAATACCAAACTCGTCGGAACCAAGGAAAGAATTTATGTTTCTTATCCCAATCTGCACGAAGATGTAAAAGTGGGTAACATCATTATGATTGATGATGGAAAACTGGAAGTCAGGGTAGTGAGTGTGGAAAAAAACAATGATGTAAAAGTGCAGGTGATCCTCGGCGGTCTCATCTCATCTAAGAAAGGGATCAATCTTCCGGATACAAAAATATCCCTGCCTGCCATAACAGAAAAAGACGAGGCCGACCTGGCATTCATTATTGAACAAAAGCTGGACTGGGTAGCCTTATCGTTCGTTAGGAAAGTAAATGATATTGTCGGTCTCAGAGAGAAACTGAATCAGAAAAAAAGTAAAACCAAGATCATCGCCAAAATTGAAATGCCCGAAGCATTGACCAACCTGCGTGAGATCATCCTGGAGTCGGATGGTATCATGGTAGCCCGCGGAGACCTTGGCGTGGAACTTCCGGTAGAGCAGGTTCCACTGATTCAGAAACAGATTATCAGAAAGTCTATTCACCGTGCCAAACCGGTTATCGTAGCTACACAGATGATGGAGAGTATGATAGACCGCACCAAGCCAAACCGCAGTGAAATAACTGACGTTGCCAATGCCGTGCTGGAAGGAGCCGACGCCGTGATGCTGAGTGCAGAAACAGCCACAGGTAATTATCCGACCCTGGTTGTGGAGACCATGCGCAAAATCATCATGGAAGTGGAAAGAACCGATTACCGGTACAACCGGGAAGATGAACTGGAACCACAACCTCATTCACCTTCTTTTTTAAGCGATGCCATCTGTTACAACGCGTGTAAACTGGCTAAAGACACCCAGGCAGCTGCACTGATTGGCATGACAGAAAGCGGATACACCGGATTTATGTTGTCAAGCTACCGCCCAAAATCGCCCCTGTTTATATTTTCAAAAGAAAAGACCCTGATCAACCAGCTCAGCCTCAGCTGGGGAGTTCGTGCATTTCATTATGCTGAAGAAGATAGCATTGATGAAATTGTTTCTGATCTGACTGAAATTTTAAAGCAGCGTGGATTTATAAAAAAAGGAGATGTGATTATCAATACCGGAAGTATCCCGGTAGATGAACATTTGCCGACCAATCTGCTCAAGATATCTAAAGTAATTTAGCCAAGCATGGTAGTGTGAGAGTGTGAGAGTGTGAGAGTATGGGAATTAAAAGAACATTACTTCCATACTCTCATCACTCTCACACTCTCACACTCTCACACTTGTTTTCCCAGTTCCCGCACCATCCCCAGAATCTCCACCCGGTCTGCCATCACAGTTGACTGGTCCTCCTGCATATTTGCCTGGATAAAATCCATTGAAGTCTTTTTCAGGGTCCGGGCCGAACTGTGAAACTGGCTGGCACCGGTTTCATTTTTCAAATCCAAGATATTTGCAGACCGCACTCCCGAACCGGGCATGACTTGTATTCGTCCGTCTGACTGGATAATCAGGTCTCTGATGAGTGAAGCACCTAATATTGCTGTCGGCTGTTGCCCTGAGCTGAGAATTCGTTCACATCCGATATCAATAATATCCTCGAGGGCTTCAAAGGGATTACGCGTCCAGTCAAAAGCCCGGTGAAAACAAACACCCATCGGATATGCTTTTTCCACAAGACGGGAAGTCAGGGTCTTGTCAACACGTCCATCCGGCAGTAAAGTTCCAAAAACCACCCCGTCACAACCAGCATTTTTACAGGCTTCCACTTCCATCAGCATCACGTCAAACTCTTCCTCAGAAAATAAAAAATCGCCGCCCCTTATGCGGATGATTGGGTATAATTCGATTTCTGTTTTTTTCCGGACTGATTTTATAAGTCCGATTCCCGGAGTTGTTCCGCCTGCAGCAGGGTCTGCACAAAGTTCGATGCGGTCAGCCCCAGCATCAGCGGCAATGATGGCAGATTCCAGGTTGAAACAACATATTTCAAGTATATTTTTTTCCATCAGCTAAACCAGCTTTCAGATTCATAAATTTTTTCTTCCGATTGGGTGCGAACCGCATAAGTGAATCCTTTTTGAATACAAAATGCACCATAACTGCCATCTTTTTTTAATGCCAGAAAGCCTACCTGCAGGTCTTTTGCTTTTGCCGGATTCCGTTTAACTATTCTCTCCACCGCTTTGCGGCAGGCTTCCCGGGGAGACAATCCCTGTCGCATATATTCAACCACCAGGTGCGAACCCACGATCCGGATCACTTCTTCCCCCACACCGGTGGAAGTTGCGGAACCAATTTCATTGTCAACAAACAATCCGGCGCCGATGATGGGAGAATCCCCCACCCTGCCCCGCATCTTAAATGCCATGCCGCTTGTTGTACAGGCCCCGCAGAGATCTCCCCGGCTGTCCAGGGCCAGCATACCAATGGTATCGTGATTGGATGCGCTGCCGGGCGCAAATTTTAAATCATTAAAACTGTATTTTTTATTTTCTATATTAATAACCGGTTCATATTTGGAATTCTGAAGCCATTCCTTCCATATTTTTTCGCTTTCCGGTGTGAGCAGATTCTCTTTTTTAAATCCGTTGGCCAGGGCAAATTGTAATGCGCCTTCTCCCGATAAAACTACATGCGGGGTTTTTTCCATCACCAGCCTTGCCACAGATATGGGATGAATAATAAATTCAAGGCACATCACTGAACCACAATTGCTGTTTTCATCCATGATGCAGGCATCCAGGGTTACATGACCGTCGCGATCAGGTAATCCCCCGTATCCAACGCTGTGATTGGTTGGATCCGCTTCCGGAACCATTACTCCGGCTTCTACTGCATCCAGCGCCCTTCCCTGAGCGCTTAAAATTTTCCAGGCAGCTTCATTGGCTGCTTTTCCAAAATCCCAGGTAGATATCACAATGGGATTGCCAATGGAAGAAGAAGATGCAATAGCCGGGGTTCGCAGAACGAGCCCTGCTGAAGCCAGCATGGAGGAGCCGAGAAATTTTCTTCTGTTAAACATTTTAAATCTGATTATTATACAATTTAGTGGAATAGTTTCGGGCAGCATTGATTTTATAGTGTGAAAAATGTGAAATTGTGCAAAGGCGGAAAACCGAGTATGAAATTTTTAATTAAATTCTTAATTTCATTTTCCCTTCCACACATTTTTCACCCTTCCACACCCCACATTATGAATATCCCGAAACGCTTGTTATTCTTCCTGATCATTTTCGATACTCTACAAGGTTACTCCCAAAACAACAGCCAGGACAGCATCTGGTTCCGCGAAAACTATTATAAAATAGAGAAAGCGATTCCCATGCGCGACGGGGTAAAACTTTTTACTTCCATTTATGCACCCAAAGACAGTTCGGAGAAACATCCGATCCTGATGGAAAGAACGCCCTATAGTTGCAAACCTTACGGTCCTGACGCATTTTTTTCACCAGCGGAAACTTATATTATGGATTATGTGAAGGAAGGATATATTTTGGTGTTCCAGGATGTGCGGGGCAGGTGGATGAGTGAAGGAAAATTTGTGGATGTCCGGCCCTTCATCCGGGATAAAAAGCCGACAGACATTGACGAATCCACTGATGCCTATGACGGAATCGACTGGCTCGTCAAAAACATTCCCGGGAACAATGGAAATGTGGGTGTACTGGGAACTTCTTACCCGGGATTTTATGCCGGCATGGCAGCCGCATCCGGACATCCGGCCCTCAAAGCCGTGAGTCCGCAGGCACCGGTTACGGACTGGTTTATCGGAGACGACTTTCATCATAACGGAGCATTTTTTTGCATGGATGCCTTTGATTTTTACGTGGCAAACGGATTCGGAAGGCCGCACCCTTTTCCTGTGAAAACGGAATCTTCCATGCCAGACCCTTATTTCAGCAAAGACAATTATCAGTTTTACCTGACTGTAGGTGCGGACAAAAATTTATTAAAATATACAGGGGACAGTATTGCATTTTTCGCAGAGTTATTTCATCATCCGAACTATGATTCCTGGTGGAAGGCAAGAAATGCACGCGTGGCTCAGTATCATATTAAACCGGCTATTTTAGTAACCGGAGGATTATTTGATGCGGAGGATTGTTTTGGTGCCTGGAACCTGTATAAGGCGATCCGCCAACAAAGTCCTGAAACCAATTCCAGGCTGGTGATGGGTCCCTGGTATCATGGACAGTGGGGAGACGAGGATGGAAGTAGTTTGGGAAATATTCAGTTTGGTTCGAATACATCACGAACCTATCAGCAGGAAATTGAAATTCCTTTTTTCAACTACTATCTGAAGGGTAAAAAGGGTGTTGAGATTGCCGGAGCTACCATTTTTTTTTCCGGAGAAAACAAATGGCGGAAATTCAATTCCTGGCCAACGGATCAGGCGAAAGCTAAAAAGATTTATCTGAATGAAAAAAAAATGCTTTCTTTTAATAAGCCCGGAAAAGAAACGGATTATGACGAATATATAAGTGATCCGGCTCATCCTGTTCCCTATACCAATGATGTACATTTTAACCGAACCCGGGAATATATGACGGATGACCAGCGGTTCGCCAGCCGCAGACCGGATGTATTGACCTATCAGACACCCGTTTTACAGGAAGATTTCACCATTGGAGGCCCTGTAGTGGCAGATCTGCAATGCAGCATCAGCACCAGTGATGCCGATTTTGTGGTAAAAATTATTGATGTTTTTCCCGATTCCCTTTCTTACCAGCACATTGATATCTATGCCGTGCATGAGGAGCAAAGAAAATATCCGATGGGTGGTTACCAGATGCTGGTGAGGGGAGAAATTTTCCGTGGCCGTTTCAGGAAAAGTTTTGAGAAGCCGGAGGCATTCCAACCCGGGAAAATCGAAAGCGTACGGTTCACGCTGCCTGATCTGGCCCACACATTTAAAAAGGGCCATCGCCTGATGATACAGATTCAAAGCAGCTGGTTTCCCCTGGCAGACCGGAATCCGCAGACTTTTACTGACATTTATAATTGCGGGGATACTGAATTTAAAAAATCCACCATTCATATTTATCACGACAGTCACCATGCTTCTTCCATTATTCTTCCCGTCATTTCGGGAAAACCGGAATAAATCCTGTTCCGGATTTTATTTCCAAATGCGGTTTCAGATATCTAATTTAGAGTGGTTTAGAACTTTTAACGGATTACAATTTTTTGGGTATGGATTCGAGTAACAGACAATCACCTGCGCTGGAGCTT
The DNA here is from genome assembly GCA_963766585.1 of uncultured Bacteroidota bacterium. Lineage (GTDB taxonomy): Bacteria > Bacteroidota > Bacteroidia > Chitinophagales > Chitinophagaceae > Puia. The sequence goes on along the minus strand of CAVYAV010000003.1, from coordinate 183,006 downwards.
TGGCTACAGGATGTACAGGCATATCTGTTCAAGATAATGAGAGCCACTATGAAAGAGGCTGGTTTCGAATTCAGGAAATCCAGTTTTAGTTTCCATAGAAAAAATAAAAAAAACCAGGACACACTTTCAATTATTTTCCTGAGTCAGTTTCCTGTCAGTTACCGGGTTGGATTCCAGTTGGAAATCTGGAATCCCCAGATAAGAGAGATCAAGAAATCTTTTATGGGTGACATTGTACATAAGGACTCTGATCTCTGCAGCATTATTCTGTTTACGAAAGATTTTGCTTCAGGCGATCCGGATACTAAATCGGCGAAGGGTTTTTTAATCTATAATCACCGCGATTTATTTATTACAGGCGACTGGCTTCTACAGACGCTGCAGAATGAGCTGATCCCGATTTGTGATTCCATGAATTCCATTAAAAATATGGATCATTTTTTCGAGTCAAATCCTGACTGGTCATTGAATTCGCAAAGCGGCGGCAATATCTGCACCGATCTGATCGTGAGCAAACTCAATCAAAAAAGAGATGTTCAGATACGTTACCTGCAGCTGATGCAGGGCCTGCAACAGAAAATTGAAAACCGGCTAATCAATCCTGAGAGCCGGCAGCTCCTTACTCTTTGTTACGATAAGATCAGATAGTTGATGACGGATGATGCCTCACATACGGGAACGGGTGACCGGAAGAATTAATTATGAAATTTAATATTTTCAACTGCTTTGGGCTTTGCGCTTTAAGCTTTGGGCTATAAGGCCTATTTTCGCAGCATAATTGAAAAAACCTTCTGCAAAATGAAAATGGTGGACTCATTCGAAAAAATCCCTTTGGCAATTTTCGCCAATGCAACAGGCGGATCTGAATTTGTTGCAAAAAAAGTGGCCACGCTTATCCGGGAAAAGGAAAAAAATAAAGAACGCTGCGTGCTCGGTCTGGCCACCGGTAAATCCCCGCTGAAGTTATATGCAGAACTGATCCGGATGCACCGGGAAGAAGGGTTGAGTTTTAGTAATGTAGTGGTATTTAATCTGGATGAGTATTATCCGATTGCCCGGGATGCACAACAGAGTTATTATCGGTTTATGAAGGAAAACCTCTTTGACCATATCGATATAAATCCGCGGAATTGTTATATCCCTAACGGGGAGCTGCCTAAGGATTCCATGAAAGAATTTTGCGCCGGATATGAACAGGCAATAATCGATGCAGGAGGAATTGATTTGCAAATATTGGGAATAGGATCCAACGGACATATTGGTTTCAATGAACCAGGTTCCAGCCGGTTTTCCAAAACCCGTGTGACACCGCTGGAAAATTCCACCCGTCTTTCCAATGCAGGAGATTTTGAAAGTGTTACCCAGGTTCCCCGGTTATCTGTAACCATGGGCATCAGCACAATTCTGAAAAGCCGGAAAATTATACTGATGGCCTGGGGAAGTAATAAGGCAACGGCCATCCAGAAATCCATAGAGGGAAATGTAACGGAAGAAATGCCGGCTTCCATACTGCAGGAACATGAAAATACACTCTTTGTAACTGACGAAGCGGCAGCGACCGATCTCATCCGGTTTAAAGCGCCCTGGCTTACCGGGGATTGTGACTGGAATGCAGATATACTTCGCAAAGCAGTAGTGAGTACGGCATTGAAGCTTGAAAAACCAATACTGAGCCTGACAGATAAAGATTATAACGACCATGGATTGAGTGATCTGCTTGCGGTAAAAGGAGATGCTTATGAAATCAACCTGGAAGTTTTTTATATGTTGCGGGACAGCATTACCGGGTGGCCCGGAGGTAAAAATAAACCCCTGCCCAATGCACCGGAAAGAATGACTCCTTATCCGAAACGCTGCCTGATTTTCTCTCCTCATCCGGATGATGACATCATCTCTATGGGAGGAACATTTATGCGGTTGCATGATCAGGGACATGAAGTACATGTCGGTTACCAGACTTCGGGAAATATTGCAGTTACGGATGAATTTGTAACCCGGTTTATTGATTTTGCCGTTGGCTTTGAATCAATGTTTGGCATCGACAATAAAAGATCCACGGAAATTCTTACTAACGCCAAAAAATATCTGAAAGAAAAAAAACCTTCCGGTGTCGACTCTCCTGAAATCCGGAATATAAAAGGATTGATCCGAAGAAGTGAAGCCAGTGCCACCTGCCGGTATGTTGGCATTCCCGAAACAGGTATCCATTTTATGAACCTCCCCTTTTATGAAACCGGAACCATCGAAAAAAAACCGATGAGTGAGGAAGATATTCGCATTACCATGGAGTTGCTGCAGAAAATTAAACCGCACCAGGTGTATTGCGCCGGCGATCTGGCTGATCCGCACGGTACACACAAGGTTTGCCTGGATGTTGTTTTCGAATCAATGAAACGCCTTAAGAATTCCGGTGAAGCCTGGGTAAAAGATTGTTGGGTCTGGTTATATAAAGGCGCCTGGCAGGAATGGGATGTGAGTGAAATCGAAATGGCCATACCTATGAGCCCGGACCAGGTTTTAAAAAAACGTTTCGGCATTTTCATCCACCAGTCACAAAAAGATATGGTCCCATTCCAGGGATCCGACAGCCGGGAGTTCTGGCAGCGGGCAGAAGACAGAAACGGAAATACCGCGGGACTATACGCCCAGCTGGGACTTACCAAATATGCCGCCCTGGAAGCCTTTAAGCGCTGGCATTTTTAGGTTAAATCCTGAAATACAATCATTTACATCAAATTTAGGCAAACCACCCAAAAAATTTGATCCAGATCATTTTCTTTGATAAAAACCATTTCCTTGAGCGATCAACTTACCCGTCCTTTTAACGATCAGGATAGCCCGAAAAATGGCCATCTTATTACAGCTCCGACCTGGACCCAAGCATGGAAAATTCCTTCATTCCGGTGGAAATTCTGGACCGGGATGATCATTTTTGCCGGAATCCTGATATCCCTTCCATTCTTCTTTGCTTACATTGAAAACAGAAACGGACTAGTGTTTTCCGACTTTATTTTGAAAAAATTTGCTGCCCATAATGTTTCCATAGCAGTCTTTTTTTTGATCTGGTCCGCCTGTCTTTTACTCGTTATCCGGATCTATCGCGACCCCATGATGCTCCTTGTAATGTTATGGTCCTATAATAGCGTTACCCTGCTCCGTATGGCCTCAATAAGCCTGATTTCACTGAATCCCCCTGCAGGACTAATACCCCTGGCTGATCCGATTACGAATCAGTTTTACGGTGAGCACTACATCACCCATGATCTCTTTTTTTCCGGTCATATGACAACTGTTTTCCTGGTTTTCCTTTGCCTGAAAAAGAAATGGGACCGGATATACACACTTTTTGGTTCCATTTTGCTGGGCATTCTTTTGCTCGTTCAGCATGTTCATTATACAGTTGATGTATTGGCTGCACCCCTGTTTACGTATTTTGCATACCGCCTCGCGTTAAAATTTACTAACCGGGAAAATCAGCAGTTATCAGCAACTCAAAATCAGGTTTAAAAGTTCTTTTTTAAGGATACCAACGGCCAGCTTTATGCGTTTAATTAGGCCCGGTAATTAACAAATGGGGAAATAAGAGTTTAGGTAAAGGCTGGTTAATAGCACTTTATTCATTAATTTTGCGGATAATAAAATTCATCATTATTTTTAAGTTAATTTCAATCTGTCCAAATCTGGGTTTTAATCAGGCAATATCCCCTGCTAAAGACTTAAATGCTACCATGATATGAAAAAATTAGTATGCCCTGAATTCGTTTTAGGTGAAAAGGTAACCCCTGAACAAGCAGCTTTTTTCCATAAAAATGGGGTGATCATTTTCCGCAATGTCCTTAAGCCGGAAACCGTAGCGTTTTTCATCTCGGAATTAAACCGGGTTGAACAGAAACTGCTCGATGAAGGCGTTGATAAAATCAATGGCGTTCCCCTTAAATTCGGAAAGGATCATAATGGCAAAACCATCATTCAGCGTTTGTGCTTTTTATCCAATTATAGTACGGCTTTCCATGAATTCCTGAAAGATCCCCGCCTCGTAGCGCTGTTGGAGCTTTTGGCTCCCTACGAAGGTCGTATCGCCGAAAATGAAAAAGACGGTCTGATCCTGAATCATTATGTACGCACCCCCGAAAGTAAATTTTCGCAGATGGGATGGCATACAGACAGCCCCAGGGATTTATTCCTCGGCCAGAAGATCATGCCGATGCTGAATGTTGGGATTCATCTGGACAATGTTCCTTTTGAAGCGGGTGGACTTCGTGTGCTTCCGGGTACCCATACACAGGGTGTATTGAGATTACTCTTCAAGAAAAAATACTTCATAGACAACAATCCTGATGCCCGTGAAATCGGGTTTGATATTCATCCGGGTGACCTTACCGTTCATGATGGCCGCATCTGGCATCGTGCGCAGCAATCACCATATATTGGAGAAGCCAGTCGCCGCCGGGTAATGTATGTGCCGATTATCACCGGTAAGTATATGCCCAAGGATGAAAACAGTAAAACACCATTTTACCATCGTTTCGCATCCAAAGTACAGAACTAAGGATTTCGTGAAATTTAAATGAACTGAAAATGCCTTTTGCACTCATTACAGGAGCCAGCAAAGGAATAGGCAAAGCTATTGCAGAATCTCTGGCTGAACGCGGATATGACCTTTTACTCGTTGCCCGTTCTGCTGATCTGCTGCAAAAAGTCTCATCAGAAATCCAGGCAAAATCAAACCGGAATTGTCAATGGCTTGCCCTTGATCTGGCGGCTTCTTCATCTGCCGAAGCTGTGTATACCTGGTGCAGTAAAAATCAGTTTTCGGTTTCTGTGCTCGTTAACAATGCAGGTTATGGGTTAAGTGGAAATTTTGAAAAATATTCCCCATTGGAATATGAAGAAATGCTACAGGTAAATATGCTTACGCTTACCAAGCTGACAAGATTATTTTTACCGGATTTACTAAAACAACCTGCCGGATATATTTTAAACATCGGGAGTTCTGCTGCCTATCAGGCAGTTCCTTTACTTTCTGCCTATGCCGCTTCCAAAGCATATGTGTTGAGTTTTAGTCGCGGACTATACCAGGAACTTAAAAAAACAACAGTCTCCGTAACCTGTGTTTGTCCGGGCCCGACAGATACCAATTTCATAAGCCGTGCAAATGTGGGAACCAAGGGTCAGAAAGCTGCAGAGAAATTTAATATGACCCCCGAGTCTGTTGCGCATATTGCCGTGAACAGCCTGTTCAACCGTCGCCCGGAAGTGATCACAGGAGGCATGAATAAACTAACCGCATTCTTTGTATGGCTCCTGCCCAAAACTGTCGTGGAAGGAATTGCAAAAAAACTCTACGACTGAGGGAAATCTGAAAATTTGAGAATTCGGGAATATGAAATGTATGAAACTCCTTTTTCTGATATCCCTGGAATTTTTTTTTCTGACTACCTTGGCACAACCCGGCCAAAAACAAATTTTTACAGGAGCAGATCAGACAGAAAAATACTTTCCCTTACTGCAGGGTAAAAGAATAGCCGTAGTTGCCAACCCCACTTCCCAAATTGCAGGAATTCCACTCGTTGACAGTCTTCTTCACGCCCACATTCAGGTGGTAAAAGTTTTCGGGCCGGAGCATGGATTTCGGGGTAAAGCCAGTAACGGAGCAACTGTTGCAGACAGCAGGGATCCGGTTACCGGCATTCCCGTGGTTTCGCTCTATGGAAAAAAAATGATGCCCTCCAGGGAAGATCTCGAAGACGTGGACCTGATTATATTTGATATACAGGATGTAGGAGCCCGATTTTTTACTTATATCATTACACTGCAACGGGTGATGCAATCCTGTGCTGATTTTCACAAACCACTTCTTATCCTGGACAGACCAAATCCTAATGGGTTTTATGTTGACGGACCCGTTTTGGAAGATTCGCTGCGATCCGGAGTGGGCCTGCAACCCATTCCGATTGTACATGGAATGACCATGGGGGAAATGGGAAAAATGATCAACGGGGAAGGCTGGTTAATCAACAAAGTGCAATGCAGTCTGACGATTGTTAAAAATAAAAATTATACCCACGATTCCCGGTATACACTACCTGTACCGCCTTCTCCCAATCTGAATACGGCTAAATCCATTCTGCTCTATCCCAGTGTATGTTTGTTTGAAGGAACCGTAATTAATCTCGGAAGAGGAACACAAAGACCATTTACCCAGATTGGCGCACCGGCACTGAGTGAAAAATATACATTTCATTTTACTCCGGAATCCATTCCGGGAATGAGTGAACATCCGTTGTACCAGGATTCAGTCTGTTATGGCTTGGATCTTGAAAATTATGACCAGGATTTAATCCGGCGGAAAAAACAAATCAACCTGCAGTGGTTATTTGAAATGTACCGGGCCTATCCCCAAAAAGAAGTTTTTTTTGATGCATCCCGGAGCAAACAGATCGGCAACTTTGACAAACTCGCCGGCACATCCTTATTAAAAAAACAGATTATTGCCGGGGTATCTGAGGCGAGGATACGCCAGTCCTGGGAACCTGCACTTTCTCATTTCAAATCGATCAGAAAAAAATACCTGCTTTATCCGTGATGGTTGACGCCTGCCTGCCGGCAGGCAGGGTTGACTGTTGGCAGTTGGCGGTTGGCGGTTTTTAATTTCTTTATTATGTCAATTTAGTAAATGCTTTGCTTTTGGCGTTTGGCGTTAAGCTTTAAGCCCTGTATGCTCTTTAATGCGTAAATTACAAGACTAAAAATTTCAGTTATGTCAAACAAAGATTTATCCAGACGAGATTTCATTCATACGGCAGGCAAAGCAGGAATGGCAGCCGGACTCACCGGATCGGTCCTGACTTCACTGGCGAAAACAAATCCGAATACCGGTCACCTGAATTTTTTGCCTGATCCGGTTCCCTATACGCAGCGCCCCCTGCCCTATGCTTACACGGCACTGGAACCATCAATCGATGCCATGACGATGGAAATACACTATACCAAACATGCGGCTGCCTATGCCAAGAATCTTGCAGAGGCAGTAGCAGCGGAAAAAGTGGATACTACAAAAGTTTCCCTGGAAGATTTACTTGGTTCTGTATCGAAATATTCCATGAAAATGAGAAATAATGCCGGAGGACACTACAATCATTCCCTGTTCTGGGAGCTGATGCATGCACCCGCTGCCATGGCCGGCGGGCCCTCTCCTGCGCTGACAACGGCTATTAATGGAAGTTTCGGTTCCATGGATGCTATGAAGACCAAATTCAATGATGCAGCCAAGGGCCGTTTTGGAAGCGGCTGGGCATGGGTGATCGTTAAAAAAGACGGTAAACTGGATGTGGTATCTACAGCTAACCAGGACAATCCCTTAATGGACATCGCCGACAACACAAACGGTCAACCGCTGATAGGTCTGGATGTTTGGGAACACGCCTATTATCTGAAATATCAAAACAAAAGACCGGACTATATCACTGCCTGGTGGGCTGTGGTAAATTGGGATTATATCAATACCCGGTTCGGTAAGTTAGTTTGATCCCGGACCGTCTCCCGGAAGCCTGATATTTGTTTGTAAATAAATAACCTTTTTAGAAGTTAAAAAGGAAACCAATTCCAACAATACTCGATTTGGATTCGTCCAGTGTTTTCATATAGGATAACCGGAGTTCCAGATTATGGGAGCCATGACCAACACCCAGACGGGCACCGATATTTCCAACGGGTCCAAAACCTGACCTCCTTGCAGATAAATCATTGCCATATTCATCAGAAGCAACGTATTGATTCATATGATACCCGAATCCGACACCACCATAAAATCCAAACTTGTCTTCAACTTCTTTAGAGGATCCGGCTCCATAGTTATAATTAATCATCAGTGGAGCATCAAACATAACACCCAATGTACTGTTTCCCGCATCCATTGAATTATATGAACCGGATATACCAAAACTCATGGGAATACCAACGGAAAGGGAGGTATTTTCCATTTCCATAACATTGAACCTTGGCGAATAGATGATTGAACCTACAGGATCAGCCTGCACACCGGAAGCTGACTGTAAAACGATATTTATTCCGATTCCCTGAGTAAAAGTCTGGGAAAAAGCAAAACCGGAAAGGCAGACAGCAATAACTGAAAAAAATATCTTTTTCATTGTTTTAGGGGTTAGTTTCAACAATTAAAAACGAGGCGATGTAAATAATTATTGTTTTCTAAGTGTTTATGCTTAGGGAGCTATTTGGTGACCGCGTTCTCAATGCTTTTGTCTGGTATCAGCCAGAGAACAGCCACAAGGCAAATCAGTATTGCAGAAAAAACAGTGTTTACATATGCCAGTAGAATGGCCATGGTATAAAAAATAATGGAAAAAATACCTTTTCGTTTTACCTGATAAAATGCCTGCACCAATTTTTGGTTATTCTTTGTTATCCGCTCAACGCAAACCTGGAGTATAGTAAATGAAATGCCGCATACTTCAAGCAGTGCAGTATAAAAGATAACTGTATTTTGTGCAAAATGATTCTCGCCCATCCATCCCGTGGCAAAAGGTATCAGGGATAACCAAAAAAGAAGGTTGATGTTTGACCAGATGATGGAAGCATTTACGTGGTCGACTGCACTAATCAGGTGATGGTGGTTCCCCCAGTAAATACCAATATATACAAAGCTGAGCAGATAACTGAAAAATACAGGCAGTTGCAGTAAGAGGGCTCCCCAGCTGGTATCATGCGGTGTTTTAATTTCCAACACCATAATCGTAATGATAATGGCAATTACCCCGTCGCTAAATGCTTCCAGTCGGGATTTACGCATACCGCTCCTGTTGTTTAACGGGAAAGATAAATAAAAGGGTTCTAAGAAGTCCCGGAATATGAGATCAGGATCATCCTTCCTGTTCCAGGATGGCAGGGTGAAATTGGGTTACTGCATCCTGAATCCAGGCAGGCAGGGTTTTCTCCTGGACAGTCCAGGTGTTATTTTCCAATAACATATTAATATAATAACGATTCCCGCGGTCATCGCTTACATCCACATGATAAACAGGGCCTGCGATTCCGTTACTTTTTCTGAAATTGAATTCCCTCAGCCGCCCTTCCGCTTTGATCAATTTCGAAAACTGCACATTTTTCAATACTGCCATATCGCAAATATAATTATTCCTGAAGAATATTCTACGTTTAATAACGGGAAACGGACCGGTTTATCTGGGCGGCAGGCGGGTAAAATGAAACAGTTATTAACAATTGGTTCATAAATCAATTCTTCCGGCACTTTTGAATAAGGTGGAATTTTCAGACCTTCATAAAAAATATTCTCATGTCCTTAAAACTGCATGATTTAAGCCGGGAACAGGTAGTGAAACTGGCAAATGAACATGAGATGAATCCTTCCTTTCGGGATCAGAACCCATATATCGCCAGCGGACCTCATTATGAGATCCTGGTCAGCCACATGCCTGAAGGTTTATACCAGGTGGAATTGCTCGACAAAAAACAAATGGAAGAATCCCTGATGCAAACCATTCAGATATTTAAGGATTATGCCGCAAGCGCAAAATCCTGATCTTTCGGCACCTGGTTTTCAATTTGAATTTCCCGAGCAGCTAATGGATATAAATCTTTGTCATCTTTATGATTTGGGCATGATTTTTACTTTGCTTAGCACATTACACTTATTGTTGGTCAAATATTTGAGCGTTTTAATTGCATGAAAACAAAGAAAATTCTGCTTGCCGCAAGTATAACACTTAGTGCACTCCTGATTATCCAGATTTTTAAAAGAAGAAAAGCGGAAAAAAAGCTTTCAGAAAGGCTCTATCTGGTAGCTGAAGAAGGTTATGAAACGGCAGAGGATATTTTGTTCCCCAGAAAAAAATTTATACGATAACGATTCCTCAACGACCTGGTCTGTGAATAAACATAACTATTTGAAATCCAGTTATTTGATATTGAGTAGATCACGGGAATCTGATGAAAACCAATACTTTGTCCATTGCGGTATTCCTTCCTGCATAAGCCGCCCGAAAGGTTTTTTTTAAGGACAAGTCATCTATTTCGGTTAGCACATTCTTCCACTTCCTCATAAAGAAAATTACCTGTTTATACTTTTTAGTATAAATGGTTTCGTAAATTTGCAGAATATGAAGACAGATCTTATCCAAACGAAGTCCCGGGAAGCTGAGGATGAACTCAGTACGATTGAAAAAACGGTGTATAGTGACTATAAGTACGGGTTTATCACTCAGATTGAGGCAGATGAAGCACCTAAAGGTCTGAATGAGGATGTTATCCATTTTATTTCAAATCGTAAAAAGGAACCTCAATGGATGCTGGACTGGAGACTGAAAGCTTATCGTCACTGGCTAACGCTGAAAACACCGGAATGGGCAAATATCAAGTTCCCGCCGATTGACTACCAGGATATTATTTATTATTCTGCTCCGAAACAAAAAGTAAACCCTAAAAACCTGGATGAAATAGATCCGGAACTCATCCGGACATTTGAAAAACTGGGGATCTCTCTTGAAGAGCAAAAAAGATTAACGGGAGTTGCGGTTGATGCAGTCATCGACAGCGTTTCCATCGGTACTTCCTTTAAAGGACAACTGGCCGAACTCGGCATTATATTTTGTTCCATGAGTGAAGCCATCCAGGAACATCCCGACCTCATTCGTGAATACCTGGGCACCGTAGTTCCCATATCGGATAATTATTTCTCTGCACTGAATGCAGCCGTATTTAGTGATGGTTCATTTTGTTTTATCCCCAAGGGAGTTCGTTGTCCCATGGAACTCTCCACTTACTTCAGGATAAATGCCGGAAATACCGGCCAGTTTGAACGCACCCTGATTGTTGCAGAAGCCGGCAGTTATGTAAGTTACCTGGAAGGATGTACTGCACCCATGCGGGATGAAAACCAGTTACACGCTGCTGTTGTTGAGCTCGTAGCGCTGGAAAATGCAGAAATAAAATATTCAACGGTTCAAAACTGGTATCCGGGAGACAAACAGGGTCGCGGAGGTGTTTATAATTTTGTAACCAAACGCGGAATCTGCAAGGGCAATCATTCGAAAATTTCCTGGACCCAGGTGGAGACCGGATCGGCGATTACCTGGAAATACCCCAGTGTTATTTTGAAGGGAGATTATTCTACCGGTGAATTTTATTCTGTAGCAGTTACCAATAATTATCAGCAGGCCGATACAGGCACCAAAATGATGCACCTGGGAAAAAATACCCGGAGCCGCATTGTTTCCAAAGGAATCTCCGCCGGATTCAGTAATAACAGTTACCGCGGCCTGGTACATGTAAGTAAAAACGCATCCAACGCCAGGAATTTTTCACAGTGTGATTCTTTATTACTCGGTGATAAATGCGGCGCTAACACTTTTCCTTATATAGAAGTCAGAAATAATACTGCGGTTGTTGAGCATGAAGCCACGACATCTAAAATCGGGGAAGACCAGATTTTTTATTGTAATCAGCGCGGGATTGATTCAGAAACAGCAGTGGCGCTGATCATTAATGGCTTTGCAAAAGAAGTAATGAACCAACTGCCGATGGAATTCGCCGTAGAAGCGCAAAAGCTGCTGGCGATCAGTCTTGAAGGAAGCGTAGGTTAGTGTAAAGTTAGAGTGTGAGAGTGTGAGAGTGAATTTGATAATTACGGCCAACGGCCAAGGTAAAAATACAGAGTAATAAAAATTAGCAGAACATGTTGACGATTCAGAATTTGCATGCAGGTATAGAAGGAAAAAAGATTTTAAATGGCATCAACCTCGATATTAAACCGGGAGAAGTACATGCCATCATGGGGCCGAACGGATCCGGAAAAAGCACCCTGGCATCTGTTCTTGCCGGGCGGAGTGATTATGAAGTACTGGACGGATCAGTGGAATTCCTTGGCAGGGATCTGCTGGAATTATCACCGGAACATCGCGCAGCGGAAGGTCTTTTCCTGGCCTTTCAGTATCCGGTGGAAATTCCGGGATTAAACACCATCAACTTTATCAAGACTGCTGTAAACGAAATTCGCAAATATCGTGGCGAACTTCCCCTGGATGCTGTTACTTTCCTCAAAAGAATGAAAGAAAAAATGGCGCTGGTGAACATAGAACAAACTTTATTGAGCCGCTCGCTGAATGAAGGATTTTCCGGTGGTGAAAAAAAGCGGAATGAAATATTCCAGATGGCTATGCTGGAACCCCGTCTTGCCATTCTGGACGAAACGGATTCAGGTCTCGACATTGATGCGATCCGTATTGTATCCAATGGTGTAAACAAGTTGCGGAATAAAGACAATGCCGTACTGGTAGTTACCCATTACCAGCGGCTCCTGGATTATATTGTTCCGGACTATGTACATGTATTATACAATGGAAGGATTGTCAAATCCGGCACTAAGGAGCTGGCTCTGGAGCTGGAAGAAAGAGGATATGATTTTATTAAAAATGAAAACACAGTAGAAGCTGTTTAGGCGGGAGATCACCAATATGAACACAATCGCATATTTTAAAGAGAGGTTTGACCAGCTTCAGCCAAGTGAGGATCCGGGTGGCCTGGATAAACTACGCAAACAGGCTTTTCAAACATTTTCAACGCTGGGCATTCCCGGATCAAAACACGAGGAATGGAAGTATACCCGTATTGCCGGTTTATTTAATAAAGAATTTCAGGTGCCTGCCGATCCATTCACAGGATCCGTGGGTGCAGAAGATCTGAACGGTTTGCGCCTACCCGGCCATGAGCAGGCGAACGAGCTTGTATTTGTAAATGGCTTTTATTCTTTTTCTCTTTCCCGGATACGTTCCGCAAACCTGCAGGTTCTTGCCCTGGAAGAAGCTTCGAGCGGCGATTTTCATGAAGTGGTGGGTAAATGGTTTGGGGACAGCAGTCAATATCAGAAAGATGGTATCAATGCGCTGAATACCGCATTTGTTCATGGGGCTGTATTTATTCATGCCGGGAAATCAGAACGTATTGAGCATCCCATATACATTTATCATATTACCGATGCGCGCACAGTAAATATTCTCTCCCAGCCCCGCAGCCTGATGCATGTAAATGAACATGCGGAAGTGCAGGTAGTGGAAAATTATGTTACACTCGGTTCCAATGAAAGCTTTACAAATCAGGTTATGGAAATCATTGTTGAAAATGAAGCCAGACTTGAATATTACAAAATACAGAACGACGGTTCCAACACAAACCAGGTAAGCACAACCCATATCCGGCAGGTAGGTAAAAGTTTTATTCATGCAGTTACCATTTCCTTAAATGGAGGAATCGTTCGCAATAACCTGAATGTAGTCCTGGATGCAAAGAATTGTGAGGCCCATTTATATGGCCTGTATTTTCAAACCGGGCACAGTCATATTGACAACCATACCGTCGTAGACAATATTAAACCGAACTGCCTGAGTAATGAGCTTTATAAAGGCATTCTGAATAATCATGCGACGGGGGTTTTTAATGGGAAAATATTTGTACGTCAGCCGGCCCAGAAAACAAATGCATACCAGAGTAATAAAAATATTCTGCTTTCCGATTCCTGCAGTGTAAATACAAAACCACAACTTGAAATATTTGCGGATGATGTGAAGTGCACGCACGGATGTACGGTAGGACGGTTAAATGAGGAAGGCCTGTTTTATTTACAGTCACGCGGAATTTCTGAAAAAACGGCCCGCAATTTATTGCTGAGCGCCTATGCTTCAGATATTCTGGAACAAATTAAACCACTGGCTTTGCGTGGTTTGGTTGAAAAACTAATCCATGAACGGCTGGACAAAGATTTATCATGAATGTATCACTTACCATACCAAAAGCCCTGGATATCTCCGTTATCCGCCAGGAATTTCCCATCTTAAACCGGATGGTAAAAGGTAAACCACTCATTTACCTGGATAATGCGGCTACCAGCCAGAAGCCGCAGGTGGTTATTGATGCACTCATTCATTATTATACAGGATACAACGCAAATATTCACCGCGGGATCCACAGCCTGGCAGAAGAAGCCACAGCCGCATTTGAAAAAACGCGGGATGCCGTAAAGTCCTTTATCGGCGCCGGATCCAGGGAAGAGATCATTTTCACCAGGGGAACCACAGAAAGCATTAACCTGGTGGCCGCGTCCTGGGGCAGAAAAAATATTCATGCCGGAGATGAAATCCTGATCAGTTTTATGGAACATCATTCCAATATTGTTCCCTGGCAAATTTTATGCGAAGAAAAAAATGCTGTCTTAAAAGTTATTCCGATTAACGATCAGGGCGAATTAGAAATGGAAGAATATGAAAAAATGCTGGGGCCAAAAACAAAAATGGTTTCCATCGTTCATGTTTCAAATGCACTCGGAACGGTAAACCCGGTCAGGCAAATGATTTCCATGGCCCATAAAGCAGGCGCGCTGGTGATGGTAGACGGAGCCCAGTCGGCGGTACACCTTGATATTGACGTAGTGGATCTGGATTGTGATTTTTTTGCTTTTTCCGCCCATAAACTATATGGCCCTACAGGAGTTGGCGTATTGTACGGAAAGAAGGAACTGCTGGAATCCATGCCGCCTTTTCAGGGTGGCGGGGAAATGATTAAGGAAGTGAGTTTTGAAAAGACCACTTATGCCGATCTGCCCTACAAGTTTGAAGCAGGTACTCCCAATATCGCCGATGTGATTGCCTTCAGGGCAGCCCTGCATTTTGTTAATTCCATCGGGAAAGAAAAAATTCGCAGTCACGAAGAGGAGCTTTTGGATTATGCCCACCAGGAACTTGAAAAAATTCCGGGACTTAAAATAATCGGGACTGCGAAAGAGAAAGCAGGTGTGGTTTCTTTTACTATTGAGAAAGCCCATCCGCAGGATATTGGTATTTTGCTGGACAATCAGGGTATCGCCGTACGAACCGGACATCATTGTGCACAGCCAATTATGGACCGCTTTTGTATTCCGGGCACATCCCGGGCTTCATTTGCAGTTTACAATACAAAGTTTGAAATTGATGAGCTGGTGAAGGGATTGTACAGGGTAGTAAAAATGTTATCGTAGCATGGGTGCCGAGCCGGACATATTGGAAACTGAAAAGGAAATCATTACTGAGTTTGGCCTTTTTGATTCCTGGGACGACAAATATGAATATATTATTGACCTGGGGAAAAAACTGGCTCCCCTGGATTCTTCCTTTAAAACGGATGAGAACAGGGTCAGGGGTTGCCAGTCATCAGTTTGGCTTATCGCCACACTGGAAAATGGAAAACTGATTTACAAGGCCGACAGTGACGCAGTGATTGTGAAAGGACTGATCAGTATGCTGATCAGGGTACTCTCGGGAAGAACACCGGATGAAATCCTGGCAGCAAAACTGGACTTTATCCGTGAAATCGGAATGACAACCCATCTTGCTCAGACGCGGTCAAATGGCCTGCTGAGCATGGTAAAACAGATGAAACATTATGCGCTGGCATATAAAATAAAGGACCCTGTTCCTTTAAAAAACTAGGTGATGGAAGATTTGAAAGATAAAGTAATTGAAAAATTACAAACCATTTTTGATCCGGAAATACCGGTAAGTATTTATGAACTGGGGTTGATTTATGAAATTAATATTCTTCCGATCAACAATGTGCAGATCGTTATGACACTAACAGCTCCCGGTTGCCCGGCAGCCCAGTCACTTCCCGTGGAAGTGGACCAGAAATTGAGAGAGATAGATGGTGTCAATGACGTTCATGTGGCTGTAACCTGGACGCCGGCCTGGGATAAAAGCAGAATGTCGGAGGTAGCACAACTGGAATTGGGTTGGCTCTGACAAGCTTAAAGCCCAAAGCTTAACGCTTAAAGCAATATGGAAGTATAAAATAGTTACAAGGTGGTTTCGACATATTTATGAATTAAAAATTATGAAAATTACTGCACAGGAAGAATTTGGTTTACGTGTCCTCATCCGGATCGCAGGATGCGAAAAGGAAGACGGAATGAGTATTCCGCAACTCAGCAAAGCCGAAGGACTGAGCAGTCATTACGTAGCCAAGCTCACAAGAACCCTGCGCATGGCGGGTTTTATCAATAGTACGCCGGGATATAAAGGCGGCTATGTGCTGGCAAAACCTGCCAAAGAAATCAAAATAAAATATGTGCTGAAGGCCCTCGGTGGTGTGCTCTATGATAAGGACTTCTGCGGCCAGCACGCAGGAACGGTGAAACTCTGTACGAACTCCGTAGATTGTTCCGCACGTTCACTCTGGCAGATGATACAATTTACTGTGGACCAGTTGCTGGACAAGATTACGCTTTACGATATGGCCAATTCGAAAAAAAATGAATCTGCCCTTTTTCTCCGGCAGTTACTTGAAGAGGTTCCAACACTGTAATAGAAGCCGTATTGCGCTCTATCTGTTTTCATTATAGGCCATCCCGGTTTAAATGCGGGGGCAGCGGAATTTTCCGGCTAAATTCATCCGCTATAGGTTCTTTCCGGATGGTTTGCAGTGGAATTAATCCTGACCAGATCGGCAGCCCCTGATCTTCTTCTTCATCTACCGGCATCCCCGTCCTGATTTTGGCAGAGGCCTCATCCAGGGAAAACGCAAGGGCGGTGGTTTTCCTGATTTCATTTTCCTGAATTCCCCGCAGGTAGCTCCAGCTTCCCGGAACAATTTTATTGGTAAGCCATTCAAAAGCTGCCGTTTTATCTTTTATATTGTCTATTATTTCAGCAGTTGCAAAAATGACGACCGAGCGGTAATTAATAGAATGGTGAAAAGCAGATTTGGCGACCACAATATCATCCATCAGCGTTACCGTGATACAAACCGGAATTCCTTTTTCAATCTCACGGATAAAATGACTTCCTACAGATCCATGGATATAAATTTTATCTCCATACCGGACAAAGGCTGTTGGAATAGAATACGGTTTACCTTCTGCTGCAAAGCTGATCGTACATAAAAGGGCTTCATCCAGTATGGCATATATGGATTCCCTGTCATAGTGCGCTCTTTTGGCCAGCCGGCTGGGAATTAAATGGTCGGGTATTGGGGACATAAAATTATTTTTACAAACGCTATCTTTAACAACGAAAGTAAATAAAAGCCAATGAAAAATTCCAGACGCGCATTTATTAAGAAAACCTCACTCGCTACTTCAGGTATGCTCATGGCATACTCCGGATTTTCCGCTTCAAGCTACAGACGTATTATGGGATCGAACGACCGTGTCAGGGTGGGCGTGGTAGGGTTTTCTGACCGGCATAAAGACACCCATATGCCCTGCTTCATGAATCATTACAAGGAACTGAATTTCGATATTGTAGCCGTTTCTGATATCTGGAGCCGGCGGCGGGAAGAAGGTGCAGCCCAGTGGAAGACGAAAATGAACCATGATATTGTGGCCTGCAGAAATAATGAAGAGTTGTATGATAAGAAGCTGGCAGATGCCGTATTCATCAGTACGGCTGATTTTCAGCATGCCCGTCACGCTATCCAGGCCGTGGAAGCAGGTTGTGACGCGTACGTAGAAAAACCATTCGCCGAAACGATGGAGGATAACCGGGCCGCACTTAAGGCAATTAAATCATCCGGTAAAATTGTGCAGATTGGTTCACAAAGAAGAAGTGGCGCCAATTACAAGGCAGCAAATGAATTTATCCGCTCAGGAAAATTTGGAAATATTGTAATGGTGGAACTAACCTGGAACGTAAACCAGCCCGGCCGCTGGAGAAGACCTGAACTGGTGCCCCTGCTGAAAGAAGAAGACACGGACTGGAAACGCTTTCTGATTAACCGGCCCAGTGTGCCCTTTAATCCGCGATACTATTTGGAATACCGCCTGTTCTGGCCTTATTCATCAGGGCTTCCCGGACAGTGGATGAGTCATCAGATTGATACGGTACACTGGTTTTCAGGATTGCAGCATCCGCGTTCGGTAGTAGCGAACGGTGGCATTTATATGTGGAAGGATGGCAGAAAAAACTGGGATACTATTTCCGCAACATTTGACTATGGCCCCCAAAATGATCCGTCATCCGGTTTCCAGGTGAGTTTTATGTCGCGCATGGACAATGGGGACGAAAACCCGATGGAAATTTATTATTCGAATGGCGGAGAGTTAAACCTCAATACGAATAAGATCACACCCACGGGCGGTCTTACCCAGCGCTTTGCTGAAAGAATGCAAATGAAATCCAACCTGCTTCCGGTTGTAGATTTATCCAATACTGAAAAAGTGGTAACCTCCGCCAATACCGGTGGGGATGCACTGACATCGGCCCATGTGCGCAATTGGATGGAATGCATTCGCAGCCGTCAGCAACCTAATGCACCTGTCGAAGCAGGATATAGTCATTCTATCGCCAACATCATGACCAATGCTGCAGTGCATACGGGAGCCAAAGCTACTTTTGATGAGGAAACCCAGAATGTAATGGCAGATGGTAAACCTTTTCAATATTAAATGAATATGCATATCATCTGCTTTCGGAATTTATTTTTATTGTTAATACTATCGCCGGTTTTCCTGCGTGCACAGCATATTGCTGAAATGAAACTCGTTAAGGTCAATAACGAAAACCGCATTGATGTATATGCAGACGATCTTATTTTCACCAGCTTTTTATATCCGGATAGTCTGGAGAAACCTGTGCTCTACCCTATTTATGACGCAGGGAATACCCTGGTCACCCGTGGTTTTCCTATGAAGCCCAGGGCCGGAGAACCAACAGATCATCCGCATCATATCGGACTATGGTTTAACTATGAGAATGTAAACGGTCTGGATTTTTGGAATAATTCATTTGCTATACCGGCTGATAAAAAACATCTCTACGGCTGGATAAAAACAGAAGGGAATGTAGAAATTTCAAGTGGCCCTGTAGGAATTCTGCGGTACCATGCCAGATGGGTTAATCAGCAGAACAAAACCATACTGGAAGAAACCACCCGCTTTGAATTTAGCGGTTCTGCTTCACAAAGAATAATTGATCGCATTACCGAACTGAAAGCAGATACTACGGTGTTATTTGCCGATGCAAAAGACGGACTGCTGGGTTTACGTCTGACGCGTGAATTGCAAATACCCAATACATCCAGTCAACAATTTGTTGATAATAAGGGAAACAAAACAAAAGTGAAAGCCGATTCCCATGTTACCGGAAACTATCTCACCAGTGAAGGCAGGACGGGTGATTCTGCCTGGAGCACCCGGGGAGAATGGTGTAAAGTATTTGGCAAAATCGGAAAGGATTCGGTGAGTATTACCATTTTCGATCATCCGGGAAATCCAAATTATCCAACTTTCTGGCATGCCCGCGGATATGGGCTGTTTGCAGCGAATCCATTGGGTGAAAAAATCTTCACGAATGGTAAATCCACACTGAATCTGGAACTGAAAAAAGATGATACCAAAATTTTCAGGTACCGGATTCTAATTCAAAACGGACAATTGACTCCGTCTGTGGAATACCTGAATAATATGGCAGAAGACTTTAAAACACAAGTCATAGAAAATTAACCCCGGATGATCCGGGGTTAATCTCTGCTCAAAATCCAAAACCAACATACAAAGACAGGCCGTAGTTTTTAGCATTACCAAGTAAATCACCTGATGCTTTACCTGACTTTCCAATATTCGTTAGTCCATAATTGTATCGTGCCCCGAGTGTGAAATTTTCAATGTCAAACCCCACGCCTCCTGCCAGTCCAAAATCCCAGCGGTTAAAATCTTCCGCATTCAGATCTGTGATGCCTTCCTGTACATTCTGACTGTTTTCATTCTTAATATTTGCATTTGCCAGGTAAGCACCATATCCTCCTGCGTGGATACTAAAGTTCTTCGAAAGGTTCACCACGGCAAGCAAGGGCAATTCAACATAACCAAGATTGAAACGATAACTGCCGGTTCCCTGAATCGGATTGTTGTAATCGGATTTAGAACCCTTCAGACTATACAATAACTCGGGCTGTACCGAAAACCCGGGGGTAACCGGAATTTTAGAAAATACACCAACGAGAAATCCTGTCTTCAGATGACTGTCAGAAAAATTGTCTGAATGTAAATTGGTTAAATTCAAACCACCTTTAATACCAAATTTGGTACTGGGTGCTGATTCACTGGTGGTTTGCTGTTCCTGCGCATGGGCTGTGGAAAAAATTGCCAGCATGGCGACTACTACAGGAAATACGAATCTCCTTACAAAAGATTGTTTTGTTTTCATAAAAGGTATTTTTTATTACTACCTTCTATTCAATTTCCATGCCTGCACCCTTTTGATGCCAGTCATTTCATTTCGCTGAAGCCGGTGAAAGTCCTGTTTGCGAATCCTTTACAAGGAAAAGAGAATCACTCAGAACATGCTCAACTTTTGAGCAGTCGTCTGTGTATTTTATCCGGGAATACATATTAATCCTGTTCTGATCTGTGGTATTTATTCCGAACGTGATTGATTTCAGATTTGAAAAACTAGTGTCGTTTTCCAACTTATAATTTACCGGAGCATTGTTATTGATTTTGATATTCAGTTCCTGGTAGGTCTTCATTGCTTTAAAAAAATATACCTGCACATACGCTGAATCCTGTCCCATATCATTGATGATCCGGGCGACCATCGGACTGCCCCTGGTTTGAATCAGGTATCCATTTTCATCATATTCTTCACTGTATACCGGCAATTTAGCCTGGTAAAATGTATACGATTTCAGAAACTGATTGGGATAAAAAAGATAAACGCCTCCTTTTAAACTGTCCCAGCCCTCATCATAAATAGCGGAAATTTTATATCCGGAGTCTTTTATTACGATTATTTGTTTTGTGGCTCCTTTTAATATATCTGAAGCATCAATCAGACATATGGTCCTTTTATTCTTACAGCCTGAAATAGTCAGCATCAGCAAAAAGATTGCCCATTTCATGTGGAGTCATTTTAATATGGCAGGCGCGAAATATACCCGGTTATCACCCGTTTAAATTAAGAATATTTATTGAAATTCCCTGCGATAAGCAGGAATTAGCCCTATTCGTCTGATTCATGCCAGCAATCAATTTGATGAACAAATTTTATAGAATTCAAAATATCGGTATATTCCCTTATCAAAACAGATAAATAATTGTGCCTGGTGTGCAATTCTCCCAGTAGATGAAAACAAGTTTATTCCGCTTTATTCCCGTATTGATTTTCCTGTTTTATTCCAGTTTCCTTAATGCCCAGGACAAATCGGCCATTTCGAAGGACAGCACGCTGCATGTACAACCGAAACACGATTCAGCATTAAAAAAATCAGATACGGCAAAACTTTCGGCAGACAGTTCAGCCCCCGCCCGTTCTCATTTCCAGGCAAACGTTACCTGGCAATCCAATGATGTAAATAATGGCCGGAAGGATTCAACCGTGATTCCTTTGATCACACCCGAAATCAGTTATATATTCAAGAGCGGATTTGAAATTGACCTGAGTGTGGGTTATAATACACATGATCCCTCGCCACAGGTCAATCAATATACACTGGACGGGTCCTATTCATTTAACCCGGGAAATTACAGTGGAACAGTTACCCTTTCAGGGTTTATTTACAGTGATCTGAGCCCAAGTACAACATCGGAACAAAAAGGGAGCCTCGCCTATTCAAACAGTTATACCCTTCCTTTTATTCAGCCTGGCATAAACTTTACCTGGACATTTGGTAACCATATACCGGATTACCAGATTTCACCTTCTCTTCAACAGGGATTTAATATTGGCAATTTGAGTATAACCCCGACCGTTACCATGAATGCGGCCACTCAGAACTCCTACAATGCCTATTATCAGAGCAGGAGATTTACCGTACCCGGATATGGAGGCAAACCGCCCCTACCAGATAGTGTAACACTCAGCGGAGAAGTATTGAACGCTTCCAAATTTCAAATCCTGGATTATGAATTCAGTTGTCCTATAGCATATACTGCCGGAAAATGGACTTTTGATTTTACACCTACTTACGCTTTACCGGTAAATCCTGCTGACATCAAAGCAACGATTACGACAAACCACATCGCCAGGAGTTTTACTTATAAAGAAAAGCTTCCCAACGTTTTCTATTGTTCGGTTGAAGTGACCTATGCTTTCTAGAATGCTTCCCGGATGTTGAAATAGACTCCGGAAAATCCATCCCCTCTTCCATAGTCCACGCAGATATTTGTCCGGTCATTTTTATTCATCAGGATGCGCAGGCCAAAGCCGTATCCAGGTGCGAATGCATTAAAAAGGGGTTGATGCGTTATAGGATTACTGGCGGTGGTAACGTTTACAAATACAACCCCGCCAAATAAATCATTTTTTGTAAGCCGGAAACGAAATTCTGATTCGCCATACGCCATATTATCTCCCCTGAACCGGCCCTGAATATAACCCCTGCCCGACCGGTTATACGTGTCCCAGGTGATGGCCGGAAGCTGCAGGTAAGGCATATGTCCTGAAGTAACAGATACCCCCCAAAACCAGAATGCCAGTACGTTCCTGGGGATCGACTTATTCAGTCCAAAATAAGTGCGGTATTCGTAGTATAACATGGTACTCGCCTGTGAACTTCCAAAGGCCAGCGGATTCACGCGAAATGCCAGGTTGAAATAGTTGCCGGAGTATGGATTAATGGGATTGTCCCGGCTGTCATGCATAACGACAAATGCCAACCCGTTTGCTGAATAATGTGCCGTATCAAATCCAAAATCTTTTGAATACTCATAATGGGAGGTAATGTTGACCGGCGAATCAAGGCTTAAGGACTGATCATTGATTTTAAAATCGTCATCAATCATCAATGCCAAACCCGCATACCATTTTTTGGCCACCTTTCTTAAAAATGTTTCATATAAACGGATATAGTTGAATTTCATTGGCTGGGCGGAATCCACCCTGGTATTATCACCGTTATATCCAAATCCGGTATAGGTTTGTTCCTGCAGGCCGTAGACGCCAAGCCCGTAGGTTGGCTGATTAAATAATAAAAGCCGGTTATCTCCGGAGATGGACCATTTATTATCAGCCGTAAAAATATCATATTTGAAATTCATCAGCACCTGACTTTTTGTAGTCAGTGAAACATTGATAAGCGCTGAAGAGAGATTGGTGTTTTTGGGCGGACCGATAAATTCAGTTATGCTGATCGCTGCGCCAATAACAAAACCGTTGGCTGGTGTATATCCGATAATGGGTAGCAGGGAAAGATTTTTTACACCTTCCTGCGGCAGGCCATTTACAGTTTTAGGTGGTTTGCCCGTCCATTTACGCAACACCTGGAAAATATCCACCTGTTGTGCATGCATTAGTGAATCTTTATATTTAACCGAGTCCTGGGCTGCTATCGGTTGTTGGGCATAGGAAGTCAGGCAGATAAGTGAAAAAATCACCGAAGCTGTCAGGCGCAGTCCCGGTTTTTTAAACTTTCCAATTAGTCTTATCAATTTTTTCCTGATGCTCAAAAGTTGCTGGTAAATAGTAAATTAATTCCGGGTGACCACCGGCAGGATATTATAAATTGAATCCAATTTTTATCTGCGGTCCATATTCATTCATATCAAATAAAAAACGGCCTGAACCACTGCCCTTTTCATAATCTGTCGAGAGGATCCGGTAACCCAATCCCAGCACCAACAATTTAGATGCCCGGTAAAAAATATCCGGCTGCAGCTGCCAGACAATTTTTGAGCCGATCCCAAATCCACCCACATCTGCCCTCAGTTGCAAAAGCCATCGTTCATCGATCACTGTTTTCAGACGGGTAACGATCAGCGGATCAACCCAGGTATTGCTGCTATGTACCACTCTTGCTTACGCTTCCCGTTCCACCCGGACCCACCGCGTTCAGGTTGAGCGTTCCGGAAATATTATTTATCCTGGCGCCTGCTCCCAGTTCGAACCAGGGATTAATCCGATAAAGTCCTTCCAGTTCCCACCAGAATTGCTTCAATCCTGCTGTTCCGCTGATTACCCCGTTTTTAGAAGAAGCATCCTGTTGAAGATCTGCATAAAATAAATCTGAGGTGAAGGCGAGCCGGTCATTGTGAACTTCACCATATAACATGCCTCCGATTTTGAGATAGCTGAATACCTTACTGGCCGGCACGCAGATAAATGCATCGGGAAGGTTCCCGAATCCATTGGTACCACTCATACTAGTAAACATGATATAGGCTTCCAGGTAAACTTTAAATTTCCTGGACGTATCGTTATAAATCTGGGCATGTACAGAAGATGCCGAACAAATAAAACAGGAAAGGAAAATGAAAACATTAATGAGTCTTTTCACTCGTTCCAATTTCATTTTCATAACGATAATTTTTAATTAGCAAAATAGTCTGCCAAAGGTTTTAAATCGCAGACCATCTACACTAAGTTAGACAATCTGACATGATTGTTTATTTTGGAAATATAAGTGTAAGCTGTGCCCGCCATCCGAATGTTCCTTTTGCAGGTCCGGAAATGGGTAGTTGCGGACCGACTGCCAGCTGAACAATTTGTTTTCCAAATTTTGTGATTCCGGTAAATGGCATCGTGATGGTGGATGCAAAAGTTTTATTCTCCCAGTCTTCAACAAGTGTCCCTACAAGGCCGATCCCTGCGCCGCTTTTCCAGTTATAAGTAAAGAAAGGCTGAACAAATAACTGACTGACCGGCGCGCGGTCTCCTGCTCCCGCAACGGACCAGATCTGATTTGCGAGTGCCCCATAGGTAAATCCATGTTCCTGTTTTAAAACAACCGCAGTGGGTCCGACTCCAAATTTTCCGGTCCCCAGGTAGGTATCAGTGGCCGTAGGCACTAAAAAAGCCGGTCCTGCTCCCCAGGTAAGACCATTCTTTGTATTTGAAGGAGAAAGAAATGCACTTATCGTTGCATCTCCCAGTCCGGATTGGGAAGAATTCTGGCCGACGACATTGTATTGCGTGATAATGGGAAAAATATAACGCGTAATTAAATTTAAGTGTTCATTTATTTTAAACGGTATTACAGGTTGAAAGAACATCACATTCTGTGTTCCTTTATTGGGGCCGATTCCATAGTACGTGTTGTTTTGAAAAGGAACGCTGATCAGGCTTGCGATGGGGTTTGCCAGTTTCTTGGCCAGTTCTTCCGCTTCATTTGCAGCAGGAGCAGGAGCGCCGGGTTTTTCCGTTTGCTGGGCTGATAATAAAAAAGGGGAAAGTATACATAGAAATGTGAAACCAATTTCCAGAAATCGTTTCAGGAAAATCATACTATAAGGTTTAATGAATCAAATTTACTTGACCCGTACATGTTGAACTAATTTAATATTGATGAGGTGGCGCATCAATAATTCCCGGGCTATTGAAATAATATGCAACTTGCATCTAAATACATGTAATGAATTGGCAAAAGCCGGCAGCCAGATTGCCGGAAATGGTTTTTGTTATTTTACTGATGTTGTCTACCGCCAATGCACAGACTGGTTTTAAAGTGTTCCTGGTTGGAGATGCAGGAGACCATACAGAACCCGCGGCCACATTGCGAAACCTGAAGACCGAACTGATCAAGAATCCGAATAGCGCGGTTATATTCCTGGGAGATAATAGCTACAAGGATGATTTATGGGGAATTATTCCTTATGGATTCAAAGGATTTGACAGCACCCGCAACACCATGGATAAGGTCAGGTCCCAGCTTGGTATTTTAGATAGCTATGAAGGTTCCGCTTTTTTTATCCCCGGGAACCATGACTGGTGGAATCGTACCAGTTACAAAAAAGGAAAGCCAAAACTGGCCATGGAAGAATCGTTTATAGAAGAGAATCTGAAAGGAAATATCCATATTGCCAATCCTGAAAATGTATTTCTTCCGAAGCATGGAGAATATGGTCCGGATTACGTGGAATTAAATAATCATACCCTGCGAATTATTTTCATAGATACTTACCGGATTATTCAAACCGGGATAAAGAAAAATAAAATACCGGAGGAAGAAAAACTTTTTTATGATAAACTGGATAGCGTGATAAGCCAGGGCTACCGCTTGAAACAGCGGGTTATGGTAGTCGCGCATCATCCCGTGCATGCGATCGGACCGATAAACAATCCGGCCAAACATCCTTATTTCCAGGCCCGGATCAAAGCTTCCCTGCTCAGTTTTCCATCCTATCAGGAGATGGCCACCCAAATATTAAAAGTGCTCAGGCGTTATCCCGGAATTTATTATGCCAGTGGACATCTTCATGCGCTTCAGTATTATTATACGCCCGACAGCATTCATTATATCATCAGCGGATCCGGAAGCAAGGAAAAAAAAATGGCGGAATGGGATATAAAGAAATATGAGGCGGAAGAAAAACCGGGTGATTATTTGTTATGGAATTCCGGTGGTTTTTTTGAAATTGAATTTAATGGAGATTCCACCCGCACGGTCCTCTACTACGATGATGCATCTAAAAAATGTACAATTCCTTAGGATTATCCTTTAATCAGACGGCCTGCTTTTTTACCTTTTGTCCCTAAATATTGACCGGCCCGGCTTAATTGGCGAAGAATCTTATATATTGCAGTCTGATCCTGTCATATCCAAGCTAAAACTGCTGATTCAATCTGACCCTGGTTTGCCGGAAACATTTTCGGTTCTGACTCTGACCAGTAGCACAATCTAACCTCCGTACATTCTTAAGGGATATTAAAAACGCATTTAGTGATTACATCCAGTAAATACAAAAGTTGCTGTACCATATTGGTATTCAGTATGCTTGCTGCCAGCCTGTCTGGTTTTGGTCAGAAGAAAAAACAATCAGAAGACTTTGATATTCTGAAAGCGAGTTTTGATCTTCCGCAACCTCTTCCCGGAGGTCACTATTCATCCAGCATTTCCGTTTTGTATGTGGTTACCCCACAGGACTGGACCCTGGACAATGTTACCGCGCCCATGTTCAGTTACCGGGCAAAATACACTTTACCAAAAGGTTTCAATATACAGGGAAGTCTGTCATCACTGATTATTTCTAACCGGATCTTACTCGGACCATTTTGGAATTACGAAATATCCGACCATAATTATGTCGGTGCGGGTTGGGAAGTTGCCTGGAATTATGGCAGATTGAATCAGTTTGGATTTGCCACTACCCTAACCGGCTGGGAACAGCAACCTTCCATTGTTTATGGACATGCATTTAGCAAAACAGCGGTGACGGTGAGAGCTGATCTTTACTGGACGAACAGACTATATCTGTATGAAGGAGGACATACCCTTCCGGTAACAAACGGATTTATTAACGGATACAGCTTCGCTATAAACTTTGATCAGAAATTATATAAAAACAGGGCGCTCACCCTGGGCCTGAAAATGGATTATGTTCAATATCATATTATTGCCTGGCCTGCATTTCCGGTTAATGGGAAAAGGTATTGGATGCCTGAGTTCCAGGTGGGTTTAAACTTATAATCGTAACAAACTTTTTTACTATGCGCTTCCGGAATTATTATAAATACAGTTTCATCTTTATCCTTTTTCTTTCCTGCTCAAAGAATGGATTTTTATACCAGCCCACCGTGGAGCTTGGAAATATAGATTCCATCTCTTACACCTTTATGAAGAAAATGGAAGGTATTTATGCACTGAAATCAGGACCCACTGACTTCGGGGAAAATTTTGTCTGCAAGACTTCCAAATACAGGGTTTCCTTCTTCAGCAACAGGGACGGTATTTTCATGATCCTGAAATATGGTATTGATAAAACAGATGGCTCACTGAAATTCACAGGATTCTGGAGATATTCTCAAATCCCCAACCAGGGCCTCGTAAATTTCACGCTTCCCAAAGCCGAAGCCGATGCATTCCTCGCAACAGGTGATATCAGTTCCCTGGTATTAAATGGAAATATTGATAAAGGTGATGGTGTATATCAGCCAATAACCATTGCTTTCTCAGATTATTTTTCACAAAAAGCCATTAATACGCCGTTTGAGATTTATTCACATCACGGCGTACAAACCGTGTCTAACCCGCCGTTTGCAGAAAATTCGATACTGGGCGTATTGAACGATGAAGACTACGGCGTTAACGGACTCGAATTTGACGTACAGCTTACCCTGGATATGGTTCCCATCATGATGCATGATGGAAATATTGATACGAGGTTAACGCTTAAGAGTCCGATTTCCGGAAATTACAATCAATACCGGTTTAATTTTCTGGAAGATTATATCCGGCTCGTGGATGGCCAGAAAATAGCATCCCTGAAAGAATGCCTGCGGGATTTTATCGATTCAACAACACTCACCTATTTCTGGATGGATATTAAAGGAGACGATAGTATTTTCCAGGCCTTGGAGCCCGTTGTCCTGGAAGCCCAGCAACATGCCGCAGCTGTGGGTCGGAATGTAACGATCTATGCAGATCTGCCTTCCAATACGGTTATTGAACAGTTTCAATCTTATCCGCCCTATGGTCAGAATCCCAGTTTAAAAACCATGTGCGAACTCACCTTGCAGGATGTTATAGATAACGGCTGCACCAGGTGGGGTCCGAGGTATTCCAGGGGACTGTTGCTAACAGACGTAGCAACAGCTCATGCGCAGGGAATAAAAGTGATCAGCTGGACTTTAAATGATAAAGACTTAATCAGGAACTATATAGTAAATGGCCAGTTTGACGGATTTATTTCTGATTACCCGGCTTATGTCGTTTATGATTTCTATACCCTGATAAAATAAATTTTCAATTTTCGCCCATAACCAATTGTATGCGGATAAATAAATTAATTATAGTCATTTCCACTTGTTTTATTGCTGGTCATGTTATGGCACAGTCTGACCAATCAGAGAAATACAGAAAGTTTGCTGTGTATGCCGGTGTTGGACCAAGCTTTTTCTTTAACAATCTTCAGCTTTTCAGTAAGAATGTTAAACCCTGGCAATATGCCGTTTCCGGAAGGTTTATGTGGGAACCGGAACATTCGTTTCTAAGCCTGGGTATTGAAACCGGTTACTATATGCTTTATTCGGTAACAGATACGATTTCTAATGAACAGGGACAGGTATCCAACGCGCATGTTACAAATGCCTCTGTACCCATTATGTTTGTGGTCTCCATGAAATTTTCGAAAAAAGTATATGCAAACTGGGGAATGGGTCAATCCGTCACCTTTAATAAAGTTTCCG
This sequence comes from uncultured Bacteroidota bacterium, assembly GCA_963766585.1. GTDB lineage: Bacteria > Bacteroidota > Bacteroidia > Chitinophagales > Chitinophagaceae > Puia. The sequence continues at coordinate 153,892 of CAVYAV010000003.1, read as the reverse complement.
CTTCAGGTGTAAACACCAATCATAACGCTACCACCTGGTCATATTCTGATTTTACTGCTACAGTTGGATACCGATTTATTCAGAAACCCCGGCTTTCCTATGCTGCGGAATTACAAGGTTATTATTCTTCAGGCTACCAAAATGCCACCATCTCCCTGTTATTTATCGTTGGATTCAGGTTATAGTCCGGAAAAACAACGGCCGGGAAAAATAAATACAAATTAGAAAGCATAAAAAAAAGGGATCTGGTCCCTTTTTTAATTTCATTTATTTGAGGCTCGCCATTATTTTGCTGCGGCACCCGGAGGGAAACTAGCCATAATCTTTTGAACAGCGGCCGGAACCGATTTATCCAAATCAGCGGAAGATGCCTGAGCGTCAATATTCTGATTCCCGATTCCTTCCCATAGTAATTTCTGGGTTGATGCATTGGCCACTTCGATGATCAGTGAGCCCGCAACATAATTCTGAACACTTGTGGTTGTTTGCATATTTCCACCACCCCATGCATAAGGTCTGTATCCTCCACCATAACCATATGAATTAGACACCAGTTCTTTTTCGTTCTTTAAAACACTGGTAATATTCACCAGTAAATCAGGGGTCTCAGATGGTGTGAACCCTTTGGCGATCATCTGGGCCTGCACGGCATTAATTACACGGGTCTGATTAAACTGACTAAGCGCCTGATACTGCTGTTCCAGCTTGATAATTTTAAATGTATGGAACTGGCTGAAATTTGCCGTACGGTCATAGTCATTTGTTACCGTAAGCGAAGGTCCGCAGGAAGACAAAAGGATTAAAGAGGAAAGAACGGCCACTGGCAATTTGATTAATTTTTTCATACAAATAGTTGTTTTTTGATAAAAGTATGCTGATTGGAAAACTTGATTAGTGCGTTTATCAAATCGCTTCCAATTAAAGGGAGGTAAACAGTTTTCATAAAAATGAAATATTTGACTGTTTAAGAGCATAACAAATTTAGGGAAAATAAGAATTGATATTCTGACTAAATTTGGAATAACACCAGCCTGCATGAGAAATCCTTTTCTTAGAATATTATTGATTTCCATGATTTTCCTAAATACGAAAAAGACGCTTGCCCAGGATTCATCGCAGGGCCAGATCTGGCCTGAACTGGAAGCTTATTACAGGTTAAACGATAAATTCAGGTTGTATTCTGCCATTTCCGGCACTAAATCGAATTCGGCATATACTGACGGCACTGCGGGACTTTATATCGATTTTTTTACATTCCCCTTGTTAAGAGGTAAGGAGAAAACGGAAATGAACGATACCACCCGTGGTTATTTCAATTGGTTCCGGTTGGGTTATTCTCATTCCGCTGCCCCTCCTGACGATAAAACAAAGGATGTGAATATGCTGGTTACCGAATCAAATACCAATTTTCACTTACCGGTTGATATTCTTATGATCGCCCGAAACCGTATCGACTGGCGCTGGATAAACGGGGACTACCAGCCCATCTACAGACCAAGACTGAAATTTATCCGCAACCTGAAAACCGAATACCTGACTTTTAATGCCTATTTATGGTCTGAATATTTTGTATACTGGAACGACAACACCCAGAACAGACTTCGAATAGCAGCAGGAACGGTTATAAAAGTTTTAGACTGGCTTAATTTTGAAGCTTATTACTTGTACCAGTTCCAAAACAAACCGAGTGTTGCGCCACTACATGCCATCGGTTTCCAGTTTGATCTGTATTTCAAAGCCAAAAAATCCGGTTAATCGAAAACCAGAAAATCTATTTCTTGATTTATACTTTTAATGATTGTAAATTCAGGTAAGAAAACCGACCGGATTTCAAAACCTTATCATGCATACTCCATTCAAAAAACCCGCCGCCGTTTATTTAAAACTCTTCTGTTTTTTTGTCTTCACTTTGCTGATAGTAGTTTGCACTCATGCACAGGAGGCAGACTCTACCAAAAAAATGATCCAGGAATCCAATTTGAAAAATACTGTGAAAGTGAATGTATCCAGCTGGATATTATATTCAAGTGGTATACAGATGGCCTATGAAAGGGTATTATCACCTAAAAGAACTTTTACGGTTTTTGGCGGCATCATCCAGTTTCCAATGCCATCACTCATTGCAAACAGCTCCCTGCGATTTGATCAGAACAAGGAGAAAAGCGGTTATGTTTTTGGAGCGGAATACCGGTTCTACCTCGCCAAAGAAAATAAATATGCAGCACCCCATGGTATTTACCTTGCTCCCTTTGTGAGTTACTATCATTTTAATAATATAAGAGGCGGACATGATACACTTACCAATGATGCCCTTAAAATGAGCACTACCCTTGGTTTTTTTAACCTGGGCGTGGAACTGGGATACCAGTTTGTGATCAAAAAAAGATTTGTGGTTGACTGCGTCCTCTTCGGTCCGGCTTTAACCAGCTATGATTTCAATGTCAAACTGGAAGGCAGTAACGGCGGCAACTATGACGAGAAGGTTCAGGCGATTCTTGATGCCCTGAAAAACAAATACCCCCTCCTGAAAGATTTATCGAGCAGTGAAGGCATTAACAAAAGCGGAATAGCCAATTTCTGGAGTCTCGGTTTCCGTTACTGTATTCAGATTGGTTACCGGTTTTAACTGTTGAATAATTAAACTTCCACCAGCACTTCAGGTTGTGCCTTTTTAATGGCCTGTTCCCTTGACCTTCTTTTAACCATGCTGCTCACGCGGGAAAGAAGAAATACACTGATTGCTGAAATACCAACAATAATATATCCGAGGGTATTGTAATGTTCCAGCGGACTGAACTTATCTTTCTGCACCACAATCATTCCGGCTACTGCGGCTGCCATACCTCCGGCTATCTGTTGCAAAGAAGAATTGATACTCATGAATGCACCCCGGTCGGCCATGGCAGGGATTCCGGTGATCAGGGCGCTGCTGGGGACCATGCGGCTCATGATACCAATCATCATCAGCACATTTAAAATTACTACTACCAGTAAGGGAGTAACGGAAAGATTGGTATAAACCAACACCATCACGACCATCCACATCGAAGCGAACATAAATATTTTAAACTTGTCCACCCGGTCACTGAGTTTTCCTATCAATGGCATCACAATAAGCGAACTAATTCCGGCTACCATAAATAAAATCGGCAACTGCTTTTGTGTAATACCCAGGTTATTGATGGCGAACGCAGATCCAAAAGGCATCATCATAAAACCGCCGATGGACAATAATGCTGTAGCTGTGAATCCTACCCGGTAATCTTTTTTTGCAACCGTATGTAATAAGTGTGTTAAGGCTGAGGTATCGCGTTGAACCGCCAGATGTTTTGTGAGCGGTTTCATTTTGAAAGCAATCAATAGTGCAACCACGATGGCCATTACACCGATCCATAAAAACGGTGCATGCCATCCCCATGCGTTTGCCAGGAATAATCCAATCGGTATCCCCAACACCTGGCTGGCACCAAAGCCCATTTGCATAAAACCCATCACACGGCCCCGATGCTGCAGGTCAAACAAATCAGCTACAATGGCCATCGCAACTGAGCCAATTACGCCACCAAATAAACCGGTAATAATTCTCGCTCCCACTAATAAAGGATAGGTATTCGCGATCCCGCATAAACAGGTTCCAACAATAAAACCGGAATAAAAAAACAGCAATAATTTCTTACGGTCAAAGCGGTCGGCAAAACCCGCCGTCAGCAAACCAGAAAATCCGGCACTAAAAGCATACGCAGAAACAGCCAGACCAAAATGTGACGGTTTAATGCTCAGGGATTTCATCAGAATATCTCCAAGCGGAGACATCACCATGAAATCAAGCACAACCGTAAACATCGTTATTGCCAGAATCAGGATTATGAATTTCTGATATCCGGTAAATGGAATAGCAGCCTGTTTTTCTTTTTTCATATTTTATTTTAAGGATCTGGTATTTTGGGTCTGTCTGCAAAGATCGTTTATTTCATAAATCTATCTAAGCCTTTCATAAATTATTCTACCAGGTATGGATTTTTGAAAAATGAAATCCGGAGATAATAACTGCAGATTCTGATGAACGGAGTGAACAATTTTCGCATAACAAATGTTTTAAAATTATATTTCGGGTAAAAGTACCGTGCATCGCAACTCTTTTCAAGCAGGAATAGGCCAGTCAACCGGAAATGGCGGTGAAAAAGGATATTTCCCCGGTAAACAGGCAGGCAGATTATAAATTTCCCCTTTTCAATTCTTCCACTGCAAAATTGGCCGCACGGGCGGTGATCGCCATAAAAGTGAGTGAGGGATTTTGATTTCCGACGGAAGTCATACAGGCGCCATCTGTTACAAAAACATTTTTACAGGCATGCAGCTGGTTCCATTTATTAAGCATCGAGGTAACAGGATCTTTGCCCATTCTTATTCCGCCCATTTCATGAATATCCAGACCGGGTGCCTGTTTGTTGTCGTTTGGTAAAATATTTTTGCATCCGGCGATATCGAGTATTTCCGAACCCTGGTTTAAAAAATCTTTCACCATCTTTTCATCATTCTCATCATAGGCAACAGATGTGATGAGCTGTGGAATTCCCCAGGGGTCTTTCAGTTCCTCACTCAGGCGTACATGATTTGTTTTTTTAGGAATCACTTCGCCCTGCATGGACATATAAACTGACCAGCCTCCGGCCTCAGACATCGATTTTTTAAATGCCGCACCGATTCCCTCTGCTGCCTGTTCATTTCCGGTATCGCGATAAGCACCCCAGAAAACAAGGTAACCGCGCTGGAAATCTTCTTCCTGTTTATATACATTCCTGAAATTTGGCATGAGTGGAGAAACCGGTCTGCGCCCATAGTAATAATCATCCCTGAATCCATCAATAGATGCTGAGATCGAACCCCGGTAATTCTGAAATGCCATATACCTGCCAAGGATATCATGATCATTGCCCAACCCATTCGGAAACCGCCTGGATGTGGAATTTAATAAAATGAGATTGCTGTTCAGGCAGGCTGCATTTACGAAAATGATCCGCGCAAAATATTCGGTGACCTGTTTTGTGTTCGAATCGATTACACGTACCCCGGTGGCTTTATTCTTTTTTTCATCATAGATGATGGAATGAACAACGGAATCCGGGCGCAGGGTGAGGTTTCCGGTTTTTTCTGCCCAGGGCAGGGTGGAAGAATTGGAAGAAAAATAACCGCCATAGGGACAACCCCGGCTGCATAAATTCCTGGCCTGGCACTGTCCCCTGCCCTGTTGTAATTGTAGTTCACCCGCTTTAGTCAGGTTCGCGCATCGGCCCATCAGCATCCGCCTTGTCGGATAATAGGCATTCACTTTTCCCAGCATGCTTTTTTCAGCACAGTTGAATTCCCAGGGCGGAAGGAATTCTCCGTCAGGCAGGTTATCAATTCCATCTTTATTGCCACTGATACCGGCGAATTTTTCAACATGCGAATACCAGGGAGCCAGATCATCATAGCGGATGGGCCAGTCTACGGCAAAGCCGTCCCTGGACGGCGCTTCAAATTCATAACGGCTCCATCGCTGCGTCTCTCTGGCCCACATTAATGATTTACCGCCCACCTGGTAACCCCGGATCCAGTCGAATGGTTTCTCCTGCACGTAGGGATGTTCTTTGTCTTTTACGAAAAAATGCTGGGCGCCTTCATCAAATGCATAACATTTACTGATGATCGGATTTTCCTTTTCCAGTTCTCTTGTGATCCGTCCCCGGTGAATAAACTGCCAGGGATGTTTGTTGGCGGTGGGATAGTCTTTGATATGCTGCACATTTCTTCCCCTTTCCAGCACCAGCGTTTTGATTCCCTGTTCACAGAGTTCCTTTGCGGCCCATCCGCCGCTGATGCCCGAACCAATCACGATGGCATCAAATTCATTGTTCATGGAAGAAAGGTTTTGTGGATTATGAAAATCTTTCCGGATCAAATGCATCTGCCATTACAGATAACGGAGTGCCATTAGCCAGCTCTGAAACGAGTTTTCCGGTAGCCGGTCCCAATCCAAGTCCCATCATGGAATGACCGCCGGCAATGATCATATTTTTTACTTTCTTACTGAAACCGATATAGGGCAGTCCGTCTGGTGAACAGGGACGGAATCCATACCAGATATCTTTTGTATCGGGCATTTCCATTTTCATATCCGGAAAATATTCCGGAATGGATTCGATGATGCCGGCCACACGATTCAGATTTATTTTATTGTTGACCGCGGCGATTTCCATGGTTCCTCCAAATCGTAAAAGTCCATTCATGGGCGTCATCGCCACCCTTGCTTCACAAAGAATTGCCGGTATATTTAATTTAATTACAGGTTTTTTTAAAGTAACGGAATACCCCTTTCCCGGCATTAGTGGGACAGAAACCCCTGCCATCCGCGTCAGCCCCGGCAACCAGGAACCACCAGTGATGATAAAAAGATCCGCATCGAATTCTCCTCTATCCGTAGTAAGTTTTTTTATCTTATTTTTTTCAATGGAAATATTTTTTACTTCCGTTTTGGTTTGGATGCTACCCCCGTTTTCTGTAATGGATCGGACCAGTTGTTCCATAAGCGCATTCGGATACAGATGTGCATCACAGCGGTAGTGCACCGCACCTTTGATATTGGTCTTTAAACCCGGTTCCAGTTCCTCCACCTGTTCCTTTGAAAGCAGTTCAGCATCCAGACCGAGGGACCGGGCTTTTTCTGCCAGATGCGATTCTTCCGCTGCTGTTTTATCTGACTTAAAATACATGAGGATACCTTTTTGCTCCAGGGCAAAATCAAAGCCCTGGTATTTTTTCAAGCTCCTGGTATAACTGATGGCTCAGCAGACTGAGATCCCGCAGGTATGGCGTACCAAGCGAAACATTTTTTGTATTAGCGTGACGGATAAACTGTATACCCCATTTGATCAGGGAAGGATTCAGGGATGGTTTTACATAGAAAGGGCTTTTGGAATCAAACATCCAGCGGATACCCTGGGCAATAATTCCGGGAGAAGCGAGTGGTGTAAAATGACTGGGTACGATCATACCGGCGTTACCATAAGAACAATTATCTGTTAAGTCATCTCTTTCCAAAACCGTAACCGACCAGCCGGTTTGTTGCAGATACCAGGCAGAACAGAGTCCGATGATTCCGCCTCCAACAATGACTGCCTTCATATTTTTGGGATTAGTTCTGCAAATACTATAATAACTGGAATCCGAATGCATAAGGATCATCTGCCTCGTCAATACTGATGGTATTGTATCCGAAAACCCTTGCCCAGCCTTCAATTCCGGGTCTGATAGCGGGAATGCCATTCACCGAAGTTTCTTCTTCAATAGTTCCGGTAAAGGTTGATCCGATAATACTTTCATGCACAAAACGGTCGCCTTTTTTTAATTTTCCCTTCGCATACCATTGTGCCATGCGGGCCGAAGTCCCCGTTCCACAGGGACTGCGGTCGATGGCTTTGTCACCATAGAAAACCGCATTCCTCGCGGACGAATTCTTATTCATCACGGCACCCGTCCATAAAATATGGGAACACCCGTTGATGGTCGGATTGTCCGGGTGCACAAATTGATATTTTTCGTTTATACGTCTCCGTAACTCCCGGGCGATGGAAATGAGTTCGTCCGCAGTATAATTTTCAAGTCCTTTGAAATTCTTTTGAACATCCACGATCGCATAAAAATTTCCGCCATAGGATACATCTACTACCAGTTCGCCCAGTTCCGGACAGTCAACCGTCAATTCTGTGGCCGCGAGGTAAGAAGCCACATTGACCAGTTTTACCGTCTTCACTTTGTTTCCTTCCTGGTGATAACTCACCAGCACCAGACCGGCCGGTGTTTCCATACGAACTGTGCCCGGCGTTTTGGGATGAATAAGCCCTTCTTCAATGGCAATCGTGATGGTGCCAATGGTTCCATGTCCGCACATCGGCAGACAGCCACTCGTTTCTATAAACAAAACCGCCACATCATTGGCGGGATCATGTGGCGGATACAAAATACTTCCACTCATCATATCATGACCACGGGGTTCAAACATCAGTCCCTTGCGGATCCAGTCGAACTCTTTTAAAAAATGCTGCCGTTTTTCGCTCATATTGGCGCCCGATAAAAACGGACCGCCACCGGCAACCAGTCGCACAGGGTTGCCGCAGGTATGGGCGTCAATACAGAAAAAAGTTTTAGGAGGCATAGTTGATGTATTCCGGTTCGGAACTGGTTAAACCTGTTCCGCATGAATTTTTTTAGCCGGGTTGAGATATGCCGTAACATCAGGCCTGGTTTCGATGGCCTGGTGGATGATGGACAGAATCCGTATCCTTTCCTCCCCTTCTATTTTTAATCGCGGGGCACGCACCTGTTCGGATCCGATACCCGTTTGTGAAGCAGCCAGTTTGATATACTGAACCAGTTTGGGATGGATATCCAGTTCCAGAACCGGAAGAAACCAGCGGTAGATTTGCAGCGCCTCATTGTACCGGCCCGCTTTCATCAGGCGAAAGATGGCGACGGTTTCTGCCGGGAAAGCATCCACCAGTCCGGCCACCCATCCGTCTGCTCCCAGCGCCAGTTCCTCGAGCGCCAGCGTGTCCACACCACAGAGAATATTAAAGCGGTCGCCAAAGCAGTTACGCATCCGCGTTACATTCGATACATCGCGGGTAGATTCTTTTACCGCCTGGATAGCAGGAACTGAAGCCAGTTCTTCGAACATATTCAGGGTCACTTCAATTTTATAATCCACCGGATTATTATAGATCATGATCGGCAAACTGGTATTGGAGGCAATTTTTTTAAAGTATTCCACTGTTTCCCTTTCGTCGGCCTTGTATTTTAACGGAGGAAGCAGCATTAATCCGTCTGCGCCGTTTTTTTCTGCTTCTTCTGCAAGCGAAATAGCGGCATCTGTTGCGCCTTCCGCAATATTGACAATCACCGGCACCTGCCGGTTCATGTTTTGTTTGGCAAACTGCAGCAGTTCCATCACTTCTTCCCGTTGAAGGGTACTCGCTTCTCCCAGGGATCCGCCCAGCACGCAGGCATCTATTCCCGCATCCAGTTGTGCGTTCAGGTTCAGCGCAAAAAGGTTGAAATCTATGGAATCATCCGGTCTGAAAGGCGTAAGCATCGCAGGGTATATTCCCTTCCATAAAGGTGTTGGCATATTGAATGAATTGATGATTCAATTTACCGATTTTTAACCAGATGAACGTTTGGAATGAAGTAATACCCAATAAAAAAGGCCAGACAAGGTCTGGCCCAATTAATAATTAATAATTTATAATTAATAATTTGCTAAGGTCTTATAAAAGGCCCAGCTCCCGTTCCCTTCCGACCTTAGCATGATTTTTCGGTCTGCACTTTCCAGGGTGATATAATAACCCGTAACTGCTGAACCATCTACTCTGAACAGGTCGGTTACCCAGTAGTTAGTGTAATCTGTTTTCAATTTCGATTGCAAAGCAGCTGGCAGCTGATCCACCGGCATGTTGATGGCGATACCCATGAATTCGGCATCGGCAGTATAGAAGGCGAAGAGGGTTTTATTAAAGATGGTGAAACTTACTTTGTAAAAGCCGGAAACATTTTCCCAGTTTACGTCACTGGCGAAGGAAAAGGAACGGCTGAATTCAGCAGATACATTTTCCGGAACAAAACTGCCTGTGTTTTTCGCAAAGGAAGTTGAAATGATGAGTAAGAAGGAAGCGGCGAGGATCAGTATTTTCTTTTTCATGATCAGATTTTTTTAGTGCTGTTAATGGTATTTTTTTTTGACTCCACAAAACTAAATCGCCGGAGGCATCGTTTTCAGCAAATGAGATGTAAGGGCTAAAACCTGCGGCTAAACCGGTAAATTCAGTAGTTCCCATGGGTATATATTGCCCGGGAATACGTTGCAGGATGGTTTTCTGCTATTTATCTGCAGGATAAGGCGATTTTACAGAGACATTATAGGGACAATATAGAGACCTTATAGAGACTTTTCGCTTGTATGACGCCGGTTTGACACCAGTTTGACAATAGCCTGACAGCGTCTGGACAGGTCTTAAAAATGAAGAAAATCCGATTATTGTTTTACAAATTCGGTATAGAGCAGTTCCACATTGGCCATTTTGAATTCACCGGACAGATCAGGATTGAATACCTTGATTTGTTCTCCGGCCAAACCATCCCGCCAGGTTTTCATTTGACCAGCTGAGATCGTAAAGTGGTATTGAACAGGCACCTGGCCCGGAGGGGTAAGCGTAAACTCGCTGATATTGTCCAGGGTATAGTTATAATCCAGTACCCCATTCACATAGTAACCGCCGTCTTTCCTGAATTCCACCGTTGTTCCTCCGCCCCAGGCAGTATCGTACGCCACAACCTGGCTATAGGGGTTTGCATATTGACTAACCAAACGGATCGGCGACCAGGATCCCACCAATGGATTGGTATTACCCGATTTGCTGCAGGAGATGATTAAACAGGCTGATACGGCAACGAGAAATATTTTTTTCATGGTACGATCATCAAAATAGATAAAAAATCCCAAATTGAAAAACGCTGTTCTTCGTCTTCCCGTTGCTCTCGATCATGTCTATACTATTCAGTCCAAGATTATACCGGGCGTCAAATCCCAACGGAATGACCGGAATTTTATATCCCAGTCCAAATGCCCAACTGATATCCGGAGAATCAGTATTGGCCATATTATCCCTGCTTCCTCCACCCGAACTGAAATTGGCACTTAACAAAAAACCAATCTGCGGTCCGGATTCCACAAAAAATCCTGATGGATGTTGATATTTAAATAGTATTGGCACAGTCAGATAGTTAATATCATAAACTATATGAACAATAGTCTGTGGATTAAATATGATGCTATTTTTTGCTCCCTGTCCGGAGTAAACGACTTCAGGCTGCAGCGAACAATTACTGAACAGTGGGATGGAAATCAGCAGACCTGCGTTAAAATCCGACTTGGAAGTGTATTCCGGTAGAAACTGGGATCCGGAAAAATTCAAACTGGTCAGATTATAACCTGCCTTGATCCCCAGCTTTATCTGGGCATGGGGTGAAACGCAAACGATGAAAAAAAAGATTGTCAGAAGCCTGATTTTCATAGGTGTGGTGCATTGACAAGAAATGATCTTCATAACGGTTGTTGGGGTTATTCAACAAATATAGAAGAATGATATGGTGTGAAGAATAAGGGTAAACGCTTAGGAAAGACCGGTACCGGAATCCGCTATTTGCCAAATTTTGAGCCCTTCAGCATATTCGAAATATCAATACCGCCGGATTCATTTTTATAACTGTATTCGATATCGATATAGTAACCATTATGCAGGGCGCCTAATACGACTATATGCCATTTCACATCCTTATCCAGCACATCCATTTTAAATTTATTGAATTTTACTCCGGCAATAATTTCAACTGAAGTCGCTGAATCAAGCAATTTGGTAATATGGGGTGAATATATTTCCAGGTAGTCGGCCTTTCTTTGGCTGAAAAACTTATCCAGGTTTTCACTGGTTACCTTATTGGGATGTCCTTCTTTAAAATTGTAGTAGTTGAAAGTAATTTCACTGAACCGGCGGTTAAATATCACCATGTTCTGTTTATATTTCTGCTGTATATTTCCGTTGGTAATAAACTCTTCGCCGGAACTGTCTTTTGGTTTTTCCGGAGTGGTAATAACAAACTCCGGTGGCAGGGTCAACGTCCAGTTTATTTTATCAAAGTGATGGTTTTTGGAGAGTGTTTGTCCGAATGCGTTTTGTGCAAAGATAAGAAGACAAAGAAGGAATAGTTTCATAATCAAATATATAATTTACACAGTTTATGCGGAGGTTTGTTAATCTCCGGGTTCTGAAAAATGGTTTGCCAGTATCCGTCGTTCCGGGCTGATATGGCAAATATGCAGTAAATGGAAAAGTCCTTTTCCCAGTAAGATACCAAGTTGGAAAAAATATTTTTTGAAATTTCTTCAACCATTTTTCGTCCTTCCTGGATCCTTTGTTCGGAATTTCTCCGGGATTTCTTCGGGGTTCCTTCGGGAGTTCTTCGGGGATTTGGCCAGATTTCAGGAAGGATTCCCGAAGAACTCCCGAAGAACCTGCAATCTAACTACGAGTTAATACCGCATTTATCCCGAAAAAGACTCAAAGAAATATTTCCCGTCTTCAAAATAAAGTTGAAATAACTCTTTCCCAAGTTGGTATCTCACTGGGAATATAAATAGGGTTTTGGTTCTTTAATTTGTAGAAATAAGTTTGCAGCTCTTTAGCCCAATTCCAGGTCCCTAATATGTTCCATAATTATAAATTTTTAACCTCAATTCCCTTATTCTTCAACACCTGATTCAAAGTCATTTTCCAATGAACAGTTTCCTTGCTCGACTTAAAAGCATGATTCCTCATTGCTAACAATTAATCAGCAGCAAATCTTGTTGCCCGACGCCTTTTTCCAAAACCTGATAGTAAAGAATATAATCACGCTTGTTAAAATAACCGCCATTGGTATAGCAAAGGACTTTTCTGATCCCAATTCAGATTCTGGTGTGACAATAATCCTATATGATTCTTTAATTGCGCCTATGGAAATAAACGTGAAAAGTATTGCGAAAACCTTCCATTTGTTCATTTTAATGACATTAAAATTATCAGACAACCAGCATGCTTGATTAAAATAAGGTGAGATTTTGATAAGGTAAAGCTTTTGTCAGAAATTATCCATTCGCCTCAGGAATTCTTCAAAAGAACCGACAATTGAATTGTTAGACTGCACAATTAAATACTTTTTAAGTCTTGTATTTTTGCTGTCTTTCATAGTATAAATAGGTAAAAAGTTGCCACCTTTAATCGCATACCTGCAATTATCAAAAGTTAACCTGTACTTTCCATCTTTCATATCGATAGTCAGCGCTTCTGTTGTGTTTTTTGTAACCTCCAGATCAGTGACAATTATTTTCCCTGCAGAAGAATCCTGAATCTGCAAATGCTTTTGCATATTACCCGTTGTCATTGTGAGCCACTGGACCGATTTGTTGTAAATGGCTGTTTTAGTTAAGGAGATTGTATCAATGAAGACGAATGTAAAAGGCTCGGGAAAATTCATAGTGTCAGCAATGGATCTTTCTTCTTTCCTTTGCTCTTTTATTTGCTTAGATACACTTTCCTGTGAAAATCCAATTAATGGGAAGAACAATGTAAGTATAAAATATTTCATGATGGGGGTTACACTAATATACAAAAAGGTTCTGATTTTTTTCTGAAATCGGTATTGCTAGTGTGACCCAGTCAGGAATCACCCAACTCTTTTTCATCAGTACATGCTTACTAGATTGGCAATCGTTTAAAGTGCTTATAGGTTTTAACTATCAATCCATCGAATTAATCAATCGGATCTATAAACTCAAAATCTTAATTTTACAGTCTGACACGATAAAACCCCAGGCGGCATTTCATAAATACCACAAATTTTTAATTATGGAAAAAGAAACAGGTGATATAGCCAAATGTCCATTTCACAATGGCAGTATGAGAAAAAATGTTGGTGGCGGCGGCACGCGGAACCGGGACTGGTGGCCAAACCAGTTGAAACTTAGCATCCTTCGTCAGCATGCTTCCCTATCAAATCCGATGGGTGAAGATTTTAGCTATGCTGAAGCTTTTAAAAGCCTCAACCTGGAGGCGCTCAAAAAAGATCTTCATGCGCTGATGACCGATTCACAGGATTGGTGGCCGGCAGATTTCGGTCACTACGGACCACTGTTTATTCGCATGGCCTGGCACAGCGCAGGTACTTATCGCGTAGGCGATGGTCGTGGTGGCGGCGGAACCGGGCAGCAACGTTTTGCTCCCCTGAACAGCTGGCCCGACAATGTGAGTCTCGATAAAGCACGCCGTTTGCTCTGGCCCATTAAACAGAAATACGGGAATAAAATTTCATGGGCAGACCTGATGATCCTTGCCGGTAATATCGCGCTGGAATCTATGGGTTTCAAAACATTTGGATTCGGCGGTGGCCGGCCGGATGTATGGGAACCGGATGAAGATGTATACTGGGGTTCGGAAGCCACCTGGCTGGGTGGGGATATCCGTTATGCCGACGGTTCACCCGGCGTTGAAGAAAAACATGGGGTTGTTGTATCCGACGACAATTCAGAAATCAAACATTCACGCAACCTTGAAAACCCACTTGCCGCTGTGCAGATGGGACTGATCTATGTAAATCCGGAAGGACCCGATGGAAATCCGGATCCGATTGCAGCTGCCAAAGACATCCGCGATACTTTCGGTCGCATGGCAATGAATGATGAAGAAACCGTTGCGCTGATTGCCGGTGGTCACAGTTTTGGCAAAACCCACGGCGCAGCACCGGCAACACATGTGGGAAAAGAACCGGAAGCTGCCACCATGGAATTGCAGGGACTGGGATGGGCGAATAGTTTTGGATCAGGAAAAGGTGGAGACACCATTACAAGTGGTCTTGAAGTTACCTGGACGAAAACACCAACGCGGTGGAGTAATAATTTCCTGGAAAATCTTTTTGGATTTGAATGGCAACTTTCGAAAAGTCCGGGAGGCGCCCAACAGTGGGTTGCCAAAGACGCCACCGGAATTATTCCCGATGCATTCGACCCTTCGAAAAAACGTGTTCCTACCATGCTCACGACGGATCTTTCTTTAAGACTAGATCCTGTCTATGAAAAAATATCAAGACGTTTTCTGGAAAATCCGGATGAGCTCGCAGATGCTTTTGCGCGGGCCTGGTTCAAATTGACGCATCGCGATATGGGGCCTCTCTCCCGCTACCTGGGGCCCGACGTGCCGAAAGAAGAACTGCTTTGGCAGGATCCGATTCCTGAAGTGAATCACCCACTTATTAGTGAAAAGGATCAGGCCGACCTGAAGGCAAAAATATTACTGACAGGATTGAGCGTTTCCGAATTGGTTTCCACCGCCTGGGCTTCAGCCTCTACATTCCGTGGTTCTGACAAACGCGGCGGCGCCAACGGTGCACGCATTCGCCTGGCGCCTCAAAAATACTGGCACGTAAACAATTCCGCTCAATTACAAAAAGTACTGGACAAACTGGAAAGTATTCAGAAGGAATTTAATGGAGCCCAGTCTGCCGGCAAAAAAATCTCACTGGCAGATTTGATTGTACTAGCGGGATCTGCCGGAGTGGAGAAAGCAGCAAAAGACGCCGGACAAACCGTTACCGTGCCTTTTACACCGGGCCGTATGGATGCATCACAGGAAAAAACTGATGTTGAATCCTTCGGCTATCTCGAGCCCATTGCTGACGGATTCCGGAATTACCGCAAATCAAAATCTTCAGTATCTACTGAAGAACTGTTGATCGACAAGGCGCAGTTGCTTACACTCAGTGCACCAGAGCTTACAGTACTCATTGGGGGAATGCGCGTATTGAATGCGAATTTTGATGGCTCCGGGCATGGTGTATTTACAAATCGTCCCGGTGTGCTTACCAATGACTTTTTCCTAAACCTGCTGGATATGAACACGGTGTGGAAGGCTGCATCTGAAGACAAAGAACTATACGAAGGCAGTAACCGCACCACGGGAGAAATTAAATGGATAGGCTCCCGTGCAGATCTTGTATTCGGTGCTAACTCTGAGCTGAGAGCAATCGCAGAAGTCTATGGAAGCGCCGATTCGCAGGTTAAATTCGTGAAAGATTTTGTTGCCGCGTGGAATAAAGTGATGAACCTGGATCGGTTTGATATAGAATGAAAGTAAAAAATAGCACAGAGCTCAGTTGCCAGTTCTTTATTCTAGTCTTCGGGGGAGTTAATATTGATCGATGCCTGACCAATATTAGCTCCCCTTATTAGTGGATATAGTTTACTCCAACAGGTGCACTTTAAGCGTTCGACGTGTGATGCAATAGAAAGGATCAACGACGTTTTGCCAATACAATCCCAAAAGGTAATTTTTTTTCATCCTTTAACATCCCGAATCAATACCAGCGGCGAGGTTTGCGCCTGGCTGCGTTTTGGAGAATATAGCCTCATGGGTTTCCAATGATTAATCGCAGAGCACCTTTGAAAAAGGGTTGCGTTCGTAAATGCCCGTATTTTTTATCCCATTCACCGGAAGAAAGTGCAGAACTAAGTCGCTTCACTATTATTTCCTGTTGATCTTCCGGAATAAAACCCCAGGCGGACATCCCTGATCTGACTTCTTTGGACAGAAATGCTTCCGGTCTACCGTAAAAGGCTTCCTGAAATCCGTCATTGCAGTGTAATGGAATGGGTATTTCCCTTACTTCGCAATCCCCGCCAATCCAACCGGATATGGATTGAATGGATGGGTAGCGTCTACGCTCAACTTCAATGACCTCAGGAAAATAGGACGCATTCCAATAAACATCCAACGCATTCGGATCATATGTCATGACGATAATTCTCCCCCGGGTAATCCGCCTGACTTCATTCAGTCCCTTCAATATATCCGGCCAGTGATGAATGGTGAGTAATGCGGTCGCCGCATCAAAAGACTGGTCATCAAACGGGAGTGCTTCCGCTGAAGCGTTGATGGCAGGCGGCAAACCTTTATTTAATCGCCCGGCCCGCATCATGGCAGAGGGTTCAACGGCTATTATATACCTGCTTTCAGATTCATAAGAACCGGTTCCGGCCCCAATATTGATGATGGTTCGCGCTTCTCCCAGTGCTGCTTCAATATATTTTGCAATCTGCAGCTCGGTTTGACGGAAGCGGGAGTATTGCTGCCCGGGTATATCATAATTATAATGCATGCTCGCCAAATTTAATATTTGTATTGGACATAAGCGCTTCAATCAATGTTGCATTCCAGCTTTGTGTTTCTGATTTATACAGGCTGAATTCTATACCGAAGCAGCTGCAGAAGCCCCAGGCAAAACCCCGTTTTTCCGCTTCCCGGCGATTGAATCTTAAATTTTCCGCGAAACATATCGAAATAAGGAACAAAAAAAATATGAAAATAAAATTCATGTAAAGCTTGTTCTTCATGTGTATTATTAAAAAGTTGTGTCAGGGTAGACAAACATGATTGCTCCATTCGAAATGCCAGTTATATGCTCCGGGCTTTACTGGGAATTTCATTACCCGTCATTTTATAATAAAGGGTCCAGGGTCCACAATTCCTCCAAAAAAACTGAAACAAGCAGCAACAAGATTTTCTGGAATTGCGACAACCATTCATTAACATAATATTAGATGGAAACAAAATAATGTGTTTCCCGAAAATTATAATCCTGACAGCACCTATTTTGAAAGATTTTCTAAATAATAATTAGCAATTGTCGGTAAACCCAGTAAAGATGTCTTATTTAATATTTTCAACATGTTAAGTCAACCCTGGCTTCGTTGTAAATAATCTTATTTTCAAAAAGCTGAGGACACAAGGCATAAATTTTAGACTATTCTATGAAATTTAATTTTATGCCACAAAAAAGTCACGAACAGGCTGCAGCTCATCATGAGGAAGCCGCCAAGCATCACAGAAGCGCAGCAAAACATGCTGCTGAAGGAAATCATGAAAAAGCTGCCCATCACGCACAGGCAGCTCATGGTCACAGCCAGAAAGCAAAGGAACATGCAAACCGGGCATCAGAGAAATATGCTGAGAAATCCGGTACGATGAAAAATGATGAAAACCAGGGGTCTGGTAAAAAAGAAGCAAATCAGAAGGAATTGCATGGCGCTGGCAACGGTCACCGTTAAGCACATTTTTATGTATTCAAAACAGGAGAAAATCTTTTTCTCCTGTTTTTTTTACAAAAGATTCTAACAATTTGTACTTAACCTGCCAGCTAACAATCAAAAATACCTTAGAAGATTCGATTCCGGTTTGAAGGCGGATCATTTATCCGGTTTGCCCGATCCAGATTCGTTTTCAGAGAATCAGGGAATATGAAAATTCAAAAGCAGTACGATTGTAGCTGCCGGAAGAATTTCCAAAAACAAATTCATAATAAAATGCTATCCGGCTGTCGCCAAATGTAAGCGCAAGGTTGGGAATTAACGCATCCCCTACCCGGTATCCCAGGCCCAGCGAAAAATCATACCGGGAACTATCGTCCAGATTACGGGTGTAGAGCAACCCGATCATCTGTTCATGCACCGCAGCCTGCCAGTTTAAAAAAGCGTACCCGCCAAATGCATCGACATTCGTGAGTTTCGCCGAATAACCTGCCTGGATACCCCTGTTCATAGCGAGTCTTGTATGTTGTGTCCATTCGGTGTAGGGTTGATTCAGATGTCGGACCGATCCGCCGATATACCATTGTTTTTCTGTTCCGGTATGAAAAACGGAAGCCCCAAGACCGGCCGTAAAATAATCATATTCAGACCCGGACTGATAAGGGTCAGTCGAAAGCGCAGTCCCGAACGCACCATATTGATCAAACTGACCCGGGAGAAGATAGGAACCCGTAAGGGCCACCTGACTAAAGGTATACGCGGCCTGAAAACCTGCAGCCAGATAAGTATTATCATAATTCAGGGGAAGTGCATAGGAAAAGGCCATCATGGCTGTGGAGATCTTCAGGATGCCGTTTGATGAATTGTCGGCATTTAATCCAACCGCGAGATCGGCAAATCCGATATTATCTTCTTTTTTATCGTGGCTGCTCAGCGGCAGTTCAATCGTCGCACCCTTACTGGAATAAGAGGCAAAACCCTGGTAGTTCACGCTTCTCAGGTTGGCCCGCAAAATGGAAGTCTTATTGGTTTTTAAGGAAGGATTATACCAGACTTTCATATCCTGGACACCGGCATAATAAATATCCTGCCCGTTTACCTGCTGATTTACCATCAGGAAGCCGGTAATGATCAATAACAGCTTGGTTTTCTCAATACGGTTCAAATCGCCCGATTACGTATTATGGGTGGCTAACGTAAACCCGGTTCAATTGGTATTCGTATTTAAAAATAATTTATTTTGCAAAAAAACTGGTCAGCCTCTTTGAAAAACCCGGCACAGCAGGGTCCTGGATAAGCCTAAATTTATGGCTATAAAAAATCCAGAAGCAACCGAAAGCACTACCAGGAGCGCCAATCATCCGATCAGTTGAAGGTCAAAAAGCGTTTTGAGGCTCCAAAATTCTAGTACATCCTGCTTCGGAATACGGAGGGACCTCAGAATGTGGAAAAAGCTAAACTAACACTGTCCTAAAATCGGGAAGGCTTCATGCTCTATTCTTTAATCCATCCGTTTCTTATACCTCTATTCTTAAAATAACTTTCAAGCATATTATATTTTTCCGTGCAAAAATCACCCGTCTGAACTAGGCTGGAACTTGTTTGATATACATTGCATTCGAAGCATAACTCTATAAAGGCAAAATCTACATTTGCATTATCAAAAAAAATAATAGCATGTCGGGGATTGAAACAAGAACCTCTCTCTATTAAAACTTTTCCATTATATCCGAAATTATATAAGATATTCGTTAAACTGTCAATTTCCAAGCTATTAAGTTGAATGATTTCGTTCAATTTCGAAACATCAACTCTATTTAATTTCATTGGCAATTTATTTGCTCCGGTGATAATTTGCCCATTGGAATCCGGTAAAGCTTCAAACGATACTATTTTTACTGATTTTGCTTTTGAAAATGGGTAAATACTTTTTCTCTCATTTGCACTAAGGGATTCCTTAAAAATACATTTAGCACTATCAGATTGAAAATCTTGTTTCGGAGGTTGCTTTCGTACATTATCTTTCTGTCCCAAACAAGAGATCAAGTATGTGACACAAACTAAAATGGTTAAAAATATATTTGCTCTCATAATTACTTTTTTACAATTTCAACCGGACTACCTGAATCACCATTTATCCAAACATCTCGAAAATAAAATAAATCACCGTTTGGTCTAATGTACTAGCCCATTAAATGGCTGGCTTAAATTCATAAATCAATTTAGTCACTTAAGTTCAGGCCTGGGGGAAAACAACGTAGAAGTATTCTGTGGAACTGAAGCGTCGATCATCTAGTAGGTATCGTGAGACCGAATTGCAGTGCATACATATTTACCCTTAGATCCGGGAACGACGAATTGGTGTAACTTTCCTTAGCCGAAAAAATAATCTATGGTAGTGAGTAAGGGTTTGTGCGTGTTAATGCTATTGATCACCCTCGCGTCGTGCAAGTCGGAAATTTATTCTTTTACTGCGAGCCCGCGAATCATTACCCATGCAGATTCCGTTCATCTGCATTGGAAAATCCGGGGAAACCCGGAACTCTCCTTTCATCAGAAAAAAATCCGGTATTTCGCCAGTGACAGTCTCGAGCTCCTGCAATTCTCCCTGATCGCCGCAAAAGGAAGTTCCCGGACAGCGCCGCGACTGTTGGAAATTAAAGTGCTTCCCACACTCTACCGGGATATTTTAGTTTTTCCGGTTACCGGCCTCCACGAGGATACGCTGGTTGCCGCGGGCATCAAGGACAGTCTCTACCAGGATTTTAGCATTGAATCCATGGCCTTGACGGGCAATAGAAAAATACTGGTCGGACATGGCCTGTATCAGACCATGTTATACGATTCGGCTTTGCAGTCGAAAACGTTTAAGGATCTGGACTATAGTGGTCCCTGGACATTTCAGTCGCTCCTAACACCTGAAGAAAAATTAAACCCCAAGCTTATTCCGGATCAGTTGATGATTGCCGTATTTATAAAACCCAAAAAACCCTAGCCATGGCCCCGATTTCTGGTCAGGTGGAAACCATCATCCTGGTCATGATGGAAAACCGTTCCTTCGACCATATGCTGGGTCATCTGTCGATCGACACACCATCCATGCCTGTCAACGGCCTGCATGGTGATTTAGATCAGTATGAAAATGATTATCTGGGAACCATTTATCCCTCCTGGGAGCGCGGTCAGGACGAAGAGTTACCGTTTGATCTGCCCCATGAGTACAATGATGTTAAAATTCAACTCAGAGAAAATCTGGTTTCCGGAAACTTCTCCATGAAAGGTTTTGTCGAAGCCTTTGCCCTTTCCACGCAGTTGCCACCGAATCCCGAGGCCGACCCGATGGGGTTTTTCCCTGCCCGGCTAACCCCGGTCACGGATTTTCTGGCCAGGAATTTTTGCGTTTGTGATCAATGGTTTGCACCCCTACCCACCAGTACCCAGCCTAACCGAACCATGGCCTTCAGCGGAGACAGCCCCATCTATCAGACCAAGGGCCGACTGATCCCAATTCCCAACGATATCTTTCACTGGATGGAGGCCAATAAAATCCGCTGGCGGGTTTACCACGACGGGTTTTCCTTTTTCAGTTTGTACAACAGTCTCTGGCCCTTTGTATTCGGGGAACAGTTCCGGCGCACGGAATTTCTTTATCCGGACATCCTTCATGAACTCCCGGGACAGGCACCACAGGTCATCATCATTGAACCCAGTTATGAAGATGCTCCCCATCTCGGAGGGAAACATCCAAATGATAACCATGCGCCGCTGGCTGTCGGATGGGGAGAAGATTTCCTGCGGCGAACCTACCAGGCGGTAACGGCAAACCCCGAGAAGTGGGCCCGTACGGTCATGGTCCTGTACTATGATGAGCACGGAGGATTTTATGATCATGTGCCACCACCTCCGATCGGTTATACGACTACCGGTCAGGACGCGCATTCCTTTGAAAGTTTAGGTCCCCGCATCCCGGGTATCATCATTTCTCCACTCGTGAAGCCCGGAAGTGTTTGTTCCAAGTTATTTGATCATACCTCGGTATTACAATTCATCGCTGAGCGGTTTGCAAAAAGCGGATCCTATTCTCCTAGTGTGAGTAAACGAAAAACTGCCGGTATCCAAAGTATTTCCGCTGCACTGAACAATACCGTTCCTTATCCCGCACCGCCAGCACCCACCGTTGAGATAAATTCTCCCGCCTCCCTCGGAAAGTCACTGACTCAAGCTCCCTCCACGGAAATGGGAAAATCTTTTGAACTCGCCGCGCTGCAAATGCTGGAACAAAAGCCTGCTGAAGTCGCCCGGAAATATCCGGAACTGTTTCAGTGGAAAGAGACGGCGGTTAAATCGGGTGGGGCAGTTTTCGCGACTGCAGCAGCCATCGCCGGTCAGGCATTATCCAAACCGACGATGGCCAATACAAAAACGCCTGGTCCAAAGTCCGGCCGGGTTGCGAAAGGGAGTGCCTCTAATAAAAAGAAGGTTCAGAAAGGCAAAAAGGGGAAATCCTGAGGTGCAAGGCATAAATCTTTAGTCCCCGGGTTCAAATAGCCTGGTTTTCTATTTGCGAAAGTTTTATTTCCAATTACTAAAAGCTATCCTGTAAACTTTCGTCATAATTAGGCGAGGCAATGACTTCAACAATCAATAGCGGCATTTTTCTGGGGGTACAACTCGCCTTTTAGCGTGGGTTAAATAGGAAATCAATTTTTCGCTTTATAACTGGAAGTTTGACTTTGAAGAATGTCTTCAATCAAATTGACCAACCTGGTAGGCTCCTACCGGACCGCCAAATGCCATATTTAACCTGTTATAACTATTGATTTGTATAACCGCGACAGTTAAGTCAATCAGCTCAATATCTGAAAAATGTCTCGAAGCTTCTGCATAAATGGCTTCCGGCATCAGTCCATCGGTTAGATGCGTGACAGATTCAGACCAGGCCAAAGCAGCACACTCCCTGGAAGTATAAAATGGCGACTCTCTCCAGGCATGCAAGAGGTAGAGTCGTTGTTCTGTTTCACCTTCGGCTCTTAAATCTTTGGAATGCATGTCAAGACAATATGCACAGCCATTAATCTGAGATACCCTGAAATGAATAAGACTAAGTAATGGCTTTTCAAGAGTTGATTTAGCCAAATATCTTCCCATTCCGGATAAAACGCCCAATGCTTGTTTTCCTTTTTCGTGAAAATTAACTCTCTCAGTCATATCCATATAAATTATTAATGTTATGGTTGAATTGCGATTATTCATTCAGTCTGATCATACATCTTGCAGATTCCTTTTCTGAATTATACCATTCCACACAATAACCCTGGGGATCCAGGTTGGGTGCAAGTAACAATTGTTTAAATGCCCGGTCAATACCCATTACATCTTTGCGAAAGTCATCCACCAGGAGAAACACATAGTTTCCTTTTTTTATAATCAGCGTTTCGCACATGAATTTGGCAGCTTCGTCTTCTTCCATTTCTTCTGCCGCAGCCCGGTAAACAATATTCCCATTGTTTTCAGGGCGGGAAAGTCCAAATATTCCACGTTCTTTCGAATAAGGGAAGAGACTGTGTAGCTTTTTGGTCGCATCGGGGATACCTTCCGGAAAGGAAAAGGCGGTCACGTAGAAGACTGTAATATCTTCATCAATTCGAATGGTTTCCATTTTTGTAGTTTATGCCTTCAAAAATAGAGACCCCGTTTTCCTTAAAATTGGAAAAAAACGACAAGCTAAGGCGCATAAAACACTTCCCCTGCTTTTCCGGAGAAATAAGTGTGCGGATTGTACCCGGAAAATTGTCTGAAGTCCTGAATAAAATGGGCCTGGTCATAATATCCATACTCATAAGCGGCTTGAGTAAGTGTTGAATTGCCCTTCTTATGCGTATTGACCAGTGATTTAAACCGCACAATTCTGGAAAATGTTTTTGGCGTAAATCCGGTCTGGTCTTTAAAATTGCGCTCGAACTGTCTTTGGGAAAACGAGGCCTGGTTGGCGATACTGTTCACATTGACCATGCCCTTTTTCATATAGATATCCTGAACGGCATGTACAATTTCCGGCCGCTTAAATTCCTGTATCCGGATTTCTAAGAAACGATTGATGAATACCAAACGCTCAGCATTATTTTTCGCCTCCAGCATTTGTTGTGTAATATCCTTACCGTCCTGACCTAGAAGAGAAACCAGGTCCACGAGTTCGTTTTTAATTTCCGAAGACGAGATTCCGAATAATAAAGGAATGGCATAGGGTTGCAGCAACACACTAAAAATTCCATAACTTTTTTTTGCCGTGAAACGACGGATGCGATCGGTTTGACCATGAATGCCTGTTAAGAAAGTAGCCGTAATCTGATTGTCGGTGATTATTTCTTCAAATGCCCCTCCATAATGAAATATAAGTTCCGGACAAAAATTGGCCAGGGTCCTGTGAATATAAACTTGTTCTTCCGGGATAAATCCTTCCAGGGTCCAATAATATTGAACAAGGCCCGAAAGCCTTTCTGATGGTTTATACTGCTGATAGTTCATTGGAGGATACATAGCTCAAGACCTCAACATCGAAAATACATAATCCAGTTTAATAAACTAATTGTCTAAACAATAAGTACACGACATTCAAGAAAGATGCGCAGGATAAAGTGTCAGGCCTGGATCTAGCCTTCTTTACTGAGAAACAACCTTTTTTAAAAAGGTCTCGAAGAAAAATATGCAGTTAAACTTCAACCAAAACAATTGAAAATACTGACGGAATATGAATTTCCCGGTAAGACTTTGTATTCAAAAAGGTATTTTAGGTATAGAATATATAAACCTTGACGAATAAAGCCTGCCTACAACAAGTGCATTTGTGTAAAGCATGGCTTGACCAGCCGCACTTGTGCAGTTGTAATTCTTTTCATCTTTTGCTATCGTCAGACATTACGCTATTGAACATTTGTAATTATCTTCAACACCAGTTTTTCAATTAGGCATTCGTACCAGGCTGACAGTTCGCTATTGCCATGCCTTCACAAATGCTTTAACGTTGGCAACAATTCTAAAAAAACTTACTATGAAATTTAACTTGACAGCTCTGACTTTGATATTATCGACAATTTATAGTTGTTGCTTAGCTCAGACAAATGCTGAGGATATAAAATTCGACAAAACGATTTCTAATTTTAAATATGCTACCACTATAGGCGGGATGGAAGTATATTTGCCAAACGGAAAAGCTGACTTGGAATCAACAAAGACGCTTTCCACTTTCTCAATACGACCTAAATATCACATGACATTTGAAAGCGCAAAAGGCTATTTAGACTATCTAAAATCCTATGAGGAAAAACATTACGGAACAATCACGAATGTTAAGACAAAAGACACTTTAATAAATAATTTAAAGGTATTTCAATTGACAATGTATGAGTCTTTTACAGGACGTAAAGAGAAGGCTCATCACTTTTACGCTTTCATACTAAAGGGAGACACTGCAATAATATTTTTAAGTTCTGACTTTGATAATGAAAAATATTTTTCAGTATTTAAAAAAACATTTTATTCAATCCGACTCTAAATGCTGCCAACATAAGGCTTGGCAAAATGCGGCCTGACGAACAATGTTTTTAAGCATTTTGTTCATTGCTTCATAAGTGGTTCCAGCGGACAATATTGTCTTGAGCGATTAATCGTATCTTGAACTTTAAACAAAAATCAACAGCCGTAAGCCGGGCAGACGGAATGCTGTCGCCCGCACTTCGCCAAGCCTCGAACGTTGCCTGCAATTAATATACATGGTAATTATTGACACAAAAAATGCATTAACCTTGGCTGCAATTATTATCTCATGGCAAATGATACTTTATTTTTAAAGGATAGAATAATTAGAGGCAACGATTTAGAATTGACTTTTCACAAAGATTATTATTGGATTTATAATGATGAGCCGCTACCGGTTGTCAAATACACGCTGGCAAATTGCAAAAACTTGGATTCAGTAGATTTAGATTCGATAGACTGCTACAATGATGGGTTGATTATAGACACTAGGCAAGAGGGTAACCTGTCTGTTTTTGAAACAACTGACCTGGAAGACTTTAAAGTAAATATAGTTTGTGACAAAATTGAAAAAGAGGAGCGGCCATATAATACACATGATTACGTTGACCTGATAAAAGAGATTCTAAAACAAAGAGACACCGAACAGGAAGCTTTGACAAACTTTAACAAACGTCAGGATGTTTTAGTAAAATCCTTAAAACACGAACTTGAAACTGTTACTAGGAAAATCAATCAAGCAGACTGGCTAACTGATGAAAAGAAACATTTTCTACAAGGACAGCAGGACATTTTAAATAGCGTAATTGAAAAAATCTATAGGAAGGATAAATAACTACCGCTAACATATGCATTGGCGCCATGCTGTGGAGTAAGGATATTTGTGTAGTTGGAATTCTATTGTACTTTAGTATATCGGCCGTAGGTAAACTAAATCTAGGGCCAATCCAGCGGTAGGAATTCTATTGTTGGCACAGCCGGAACGACATCCTCCTGCGAAGCGGAGATACAACGGAGAGCCCGGTCACGCCTGCGGAAGGCGGCCAGACATCCATACCCTTTCCACTATTCATATTCTTAGTATCCCCACCCATCTCTCTGAAAATCGTTACCTTTTAACGGATAACTTCCAGGTTATGCCAACAACCAAAATAAAATTTTCTCCACAACCCTACGCACGGGCAGCCGGACTGGCGTATTTAATTATTATCATAGTCGGTTTTATCGGCCAGATGTTCATTCGCAATACATTGATTATTTCGGGAGATCCGGCTGGCACTGCGCATAATATCGGGATGCATCCTTTGCTCTGGCGTATGGGTATTGCCGGTGACCTGATCATGCATATCTGTGACGCCGTAGTCGCCATCGTTTTATATTTATTACTGAAACCCGTAAACAGAAACATTGCCCTGATGGCGTTGTTTCTGGGCCTGGTGCAAACCGCTGTCCTGGTCGCCAACAAAATGAATCTGGTGATGCCCATGTTGTTGCTAAGCAACAGTGCATACCTCCAATCACTGGACTCCCATACGCTGCAGACCTTCGCGTATCTGTCCATTGTCGCCCATGGATACGGTTTTGGAATCGGGCTTATTTTTTTTGGGTGTGCATGCCTGCTAAACGGATGGCTGCTATTTAAATCGGACTATTTTCCAAACGCACTTGGCGTAATGATTCAAATTGCCGGCATTTGTTATCTCCTGAATAGTTTCGCGCTTATCTTATATCCGGCCCTTTCGAATACACTTTTCCCACTCATCCTTCTGCCACCCCTGATCGCTGAATTATCGCTAGCCCTCTGGCTTCTGTTCAAGGGTGTAAACCTGGTCAAATGGAATGAATGTGCTTCAGAAATTTCCTGATGTTAGTCTTTATTCTATGCGAAGTTGAATGACCGGACAATTGTTTTTGAAGCTTATAATTCTCCTCTATTTACAAAAATTAGTCATCCTGCCTTATTCTGCAAATGTTCCTCAATCTTCTTTCCGACCAGCTGCTAAACCTCCAGGTCGCTACCCAGAAAATCCTTCCAGATATTTCCGACTTTATGAATATGACCCAGGAAGACCTTATCCAGGTTGACGGTATAATACCCCCTATCCATAAATATTCCAGAACGATTAAAAGGGCAATTCTTGTAATAACAAACCGCGCCAGTTTTGTCTTAAAATAATAAAATTTGCAGTAGTCATAATAGTCCTGCCTGGTAATTTCAATTTCCAATTTCATTATTAAAAGATACCAGGATTCGATAATATTCTGTTATTGTCCTCCATTAGTATCCCTGGAAGATATTACTTCCGGCGGAAGAGGATCAAGGCTATCCGCACAATCATAGGATTTAACAGGTGCAACAATAAACCTGTTTTTTTTATGCTGAGGGTCACTTAAAGTTAACGTTTCCGGCGTGTTAGCCAGTCCGATAGGCCGGGCTATAAGGGTTGAATCAACCATATCTTTTGTTACAGAATCTGCAGTCTTTAAATAAGATTGGTTTGGTCTGGGTTTGCGCCCCAGGTAAAGAGTAAAAATAACGTCAATAAAAGTCAACAAAACTGCTGCCCCAGCCGGCACCTTTAAATATTTCTTATCCTGATCATTCATTCTCTTAAGCTAAATATTTTCCAAAGCTATAATGCCAGGCAATGCATATTCCATAAGTATCTTCGGTTTTTATTTATCACCTCCCCTACTGGAAATCGCAGTTTGGTATATTGCCGGGAACAGTTAAAATATAGGGGCACTAGATGGGTCGATACCGGATATGAGCGGACTCTGATATAACGGGGGCATCAAGGCTGGAATCCATCACAGCCGGCAATATGTACCCGGTATTATTGGCACCCCTTTTTAATACGACCTGGAACTTTGTATTACTATTCCATTGAATTAGAGGGAGGAACCATCACTGAGTAACTATAGCCACCGTGCCTGACAAAAAATAAAAAATCAAATAGCGCCGGGCATTTTAATGGTAAAACTTGCTCCAATGCCTTCTTCAGATTCCACCGTCAATTCACCTCCGTGTGCTTTTATAATATCATAGCTTAAACTCAATCCCAGGCCAGTTCCTGATCCGGTCGGTTTGGTTGTAAAAAAGGGCTGAAATATTTTATCCAGGATTTTTTGTGGTATTCCTGTACCATTATCCTTAATCGTTATTTCTACTTTATCTCCACGTTTTTTTGTTATTAGTGTAACCATTGGCGCGTAATCAACCGGATGTTCCCTCTTTTTTTCACCGACTGAATAAAATGCATTGTTGAAAAGGTTCAACAATACCCGGCCAATATCCTGTGGGTTCAGATCGAGTTTACCGACAGTGGGATCAAGATCAGTGTGCATAGATGAATTAAAACTTTTATCCCTGGCACGCAGACCGTGATAACACAACTTCAGATACTCGTGGGCCAGCACATTTAAGTCAGTGAGTTCCCTTTGGCCGGGATTGGAACGCGAATGCTGCAACATACCTTTTACGATAGAATCAGCCCTTTTGCCGTGGTGATTGATTTTCTGTTCGTTTTCTTTTATATTATTAGAAATCGATTTCGCGTCCTCGTAATTTCCTTTGACCATTTCCCCTTGCATCTCGTCAATTAGTTCTTTATTGACATCAGAAAAATTATTGATAAAATTCAACGGGTTTTGTATCTCGTGTGCAATGCCCGCGGTTAATTCCCCCAGGGAAGCCATTTTTTCTGACTGGATAAGCTGGTTCTGGGTTGACTGCAGATCCTGCAGCGACTTGTTTAATTGATTTGTCCGGTGCGTAACTTTTACTTCCAAAAGACGATTCTCGCGGAGTAATTGCCGGGAACGATAATAAATTAATGCCCAGACGCTAGAGCCTATCAGGGCTGCCAGGAGGCTGTATGCCCACCAGGTTTTCCACCAGGGCGGTGAGATGCGAACCAGTATATTTTTTTCTATCCAGTTACCATCGGCGTTAGAGGCTTTCACCCTAAATATATAATTCCCCGGTGGTACATTGAAGTAATAAGCGGAATGTCCGTTTCCATACGGATGCCAGTCATTGTCGTAATTCTCCAGTTTAAATAGATATTTGACATCTCCCGGACTTAAATAATTAATAACAAAAAAATCAAATGAGAAAATGTTTTGGTTATAGGATAACCTGATTTCGCCCGTTTTCCAGATTGGTTGATTCAGAATTCCGCCTTCTGCCGGAATCACCTCAGATCCGTTTATCTTGAAACTGGTTATGTTTAAATTTGATTGTGTGTTTACATTTAGGGCATTGGGGTCAAAAGAGTAGTAGCCGTTACCGGAGCAAAAGAACAATTCCCCATTTTTAGTTTTGAAATTGTCATAGAACTCACCATTATTTCCGAGGATACCAGATGACTGGCTATAATTTCCAACACTACTCCGATCACTATTTATTCTGTAAAGGGCATCCCTGGAACTTACCCATAGATTATCTTGATTGTCTTCCAGGATATTATTGACATGAATGATTTCCTTTTTTGAAACAGGTTCTTTAAAAACAAAATACTGATTTCGCATTCTGTCAACTTTGTTTAGGACCTGAATCCTGCCACCTGAAGAGTCCGCTGAAATCCAGATATTATTTTTGGAATCAATACACAGACTTCTCACGCATATAACTGAATTAATCACCCTGATCTTTCCATTCAGGATATTAATACGATAAAGACCATTTTCAGCTGCAATCCACAGTTCATTTTCCTGATCCTCTGCGATACAATTGATGTAAATGGTCGTGTCCCCCGTGGGCCTTAATTGATAGTGGATGAATTGTCCTGTTAATTTATCCATTTTATCGACTCCATAGGTTGTTCCTACCCACAAGTCATCGTTATGGTCCAGGAATAAGCTCCAGACCGAATCATTCCCCAGGCTGTTTTTTATTTTTGTGTCATGCCTGTAGACAGTAAATGTGTTTTTTTTCAGATCCAGTTTATTAATGCCGCCCTTTGTGGCCAGCCATATTTCACCGTCTTTGTCTACCCGGATCATGTTGATTGCATTATTGCTTAAACTGTTTTTGTTTTTAGGATCGTTTTTATAAACATATTCCGTTTTCAATTTTAGATTTTTCCTGATCAGACCACTGTCTGTTCCGACCCAGAGAATACTATCTGTAGCGAACAATGTGTTGATTGACGAAAGGCCGATCCGGTAAAAGGGAATTGTCTTGTTTATGGAATTTGTACTGTAAAAATAATTTCCATACCAGGTTCTATATGTAGAAATCAAAACAAGACCGCTTTTTAAAAACAGCCCCTGATAGGTGGTGTTGTCAGGAAATCCGGATATCGTATCCTCTAAATTATTCGTGCTAATCTCGGGCTTATAGAAACCACCGTAATGGGCAATTGTTTTCGTTGCAGGATCAAATACGTTCATTCCTGACATCTCCGAGCCAATCCATATTTTACCGGCCGCATCCTCATTGATAAAAGTGATATGTTCTTCCGGGACCTTCGACATATATGGGCGACTTAAATTTTCCGGATGTTTGGGATCATAGTGGAAATGCGTAAAAACACCGGTCTTTCTGTTCAAAATCTGTAGCCCGTCTCCTGAAGTACCCACCCAGAAATTTCCTCTGCTATCTTCCAACAAAGGTTTCACTTTATTGGTTTCAATGCTTCCAGGATTCGTGGAATCATGTTTATAGCGCGCAAAGTTGTTGGTGGCCGGATTATATCGGTTGAGCCCTCCTTCCGAATTTTTTTCATGGAATGAAGCAAAAGGAAATCCCGTCGCAATCCAGATGGTCCCCTGATGATCTTCGTAAAGAGATCTGACATGATTGAAGCTTAAACTCAGGGAGTCATTTTGTTTGCTGACAAAATGTTTGAAAATACCGGTTTTCCTGTCCATTATGTCAAGGCCGTTCATTGTCCCGACCCAGAAATTGCCGGCATGATCAACTAAGAGAGATGTTACGCTGTCACTGGCTACGCTTGATGCATTTTTGGAGTCGTGCCGAAAATGACTAAAAGTATTAGTGAGTGGATTAAAACGGTCGAGGCCCTTCCCATAAAATCCGATCCATATATAACCGGAGGAATCCGCTAAAATAGGCTGAGTAAAATCTGAAGCGAGTGAATTGGTATTGGCATCGCTGTGGATATAATTAACAAAATTTATTCCGTCATACCGGTATATTCCGCCAAACTGTGCGGAAAACCAAATGTATCCGAGTGGATCCTGCGTGAAACCGGAAATATAGCCAAGTTCCTTTTCGGGTATGAAGGGAACCGGATTAAACCGGATCTGCTGTCCGCAGACGGGTAATATCTGAATTACCTGGATAGCAAAAACAATAAATAATAATCGATTTTTCATACCGATCGTCTTAAGGGAATAGCCGGTCTGAGCTACCTCACCATTTAAACATTTTGCTCAATCAATTTTTACAATTTCCAATTTCAAACCATGGTAAACGAAAAATACCTGCTGTTTTGTTCCAAAAGCTTCATAAACGCTTTTAAAATTTACAAAAAATGGGGGTATAGTGATATGGCCTATCCAATAAACACAAATCAAACTAGCAAATATCTCTAAGGAGAAACTTTTACGTTTTAGTATATCACGTGGAAGAAATCGCGCAGTAGTAGCCAGTGCAACAATGACATCTAGTAATTTAAGCTTTAATAAACATCCCGCGTTTAATTATTTTGGCAGAAATCAATAAATTACTAAAATTAGCCAAGTATAAATCGTCCGCACAAGGAAATTCCTGCCTGTAATTGAGATAACTTCCAAGTAGATTTTTGAATGGTACCTGATCACCATTGACCTTCTTATACTCATTTCTATCCTTACCTTTACAATAAGTTCCAACTACATATATGGAATCCCGGAATCCCAATAAAACCATACTGCTCGTTGATGACGATATCGATTTCTGTGATTTAATCGGAAATATTTTGGAAAATCAGGGTTTTAAAGTCGTTTGTTCTCATTCGCTTGAATCGGCCGCCGAATCACTAAACACCTGCAACCCATCCATCATTCTACTGGATCACAATATGCCTGATGGATTAGGCACTGAATTTTTGGAAAAGTATAAGCAGGACCTTGAAAATAAATACATCATATTTATCACAGGTGAAGATTCGCAGGAACTAAAGGAAAAAGCCTTTAGGCTCGGAATATTTGACTTTTTACCAAAACCATTTCATCCTTCTGCGCTAAATAAAATTGTTTACCTGGCCGCCGCTTTTAATTAATTCAAATCAGGAAATGACAAAAATAGACCCCATTATTGCAGTAAAAGATGTCGAAGCCAGCTCAAAGTGGTATCAGCAGATTTTTGGATTTAAAAGAGCGCATGGTGGCAAAGAAAGGTTTGCCGTTTTAGTTTCAGAAAATAATGAAATTTTACTCTGCCTTCACAAATGGGATGAACATGAACATCCTACTATGATAAATCCAGAACTAACTCAGGGAAACGGCCTGATCCTTTATTTTCGGACAGAGAATCTGGATTTAATACGACAACATGTCAATGAGATGGGCAGTATTGTTGAAGAAGATATTCACTTAAATTCAAATTCCTTAAAAAAGGAATTTTCACTGAGAGATCCGGACGGATACTATCTGACGATCACTGAGTTTCACGAATATGAAGGTTAAAACAGGGTACCAAGGCTGGAGTAGTGCTTGTTAACTCTGGTGAATCCGTTAGCCGGGTCATTTTGAATAGACTCTTCGATGCCTCAATTCCCCAATATCATTTTCAGCCTGACAGTTTTGATTCATGGTCCTTACAGATATTCCTATGACAGTAAATACTCCCATTCCTGCATTCGTTTTTGTAGGGATCTTATACTTGTGCTTATGCAGGTAAATTGATATTTTAAATATTCAAAATGAAATAAAAGCAAAACATTTACATATGCAAACCAGTACCGATATTATCACTCTCAATGGTTTATCCAGTGTCGATGCCACAACAGAAGTTTTAGTAAAAACAATTACCGGTCGTGGAATATTTATTTATGCCATCATTGATCAGGCGTCTGAGGCCCGGAAAGCGGGAATGGATATAAAACCGCTGACCCTTCTAATTTTTGGAAATCCGAAAGGCGGAATACCCCTGATGAATGCCAATCCTCTAAGTGGGTTGGATCTGCCCTTAAAATTGCTAATCTGGCAGGATGATCAAAATAAGATTTGGGTGAGTTATAATTCATTTTCCTACCTGCAAAAACGGTTTGATCTTCCTGAAGCTTTAATTGCGAATCTGTCAGGCGTAGAAAAACTTATTCATCAGGCTTTAAACCTGTAGAAGAGATGATGAAAATAACAAGGCTTTCCCGGTGCGTGACCAATTTTTGAATGATCCGTGAGCATACCATCAATATCACTAATTAATGAGGACGACGGCTTTGGTATTTTTATTAGTTAATATGATATGCTGGTAAGCGTCTGTTTCCTGACCGTTTAATTTATTAACCATGCCGGGAGACTGGCCGGCATATTTACCCTGGCTATCCGTAGTAAAACTGTTTATTTCGTAACCTGATGTATACGGTGCCTTGTCTGACCGGGTTAAAGACAAAGTGTAAGCCGTGTTCGGTTCGAGCATACTGAACATTTGTTCTACGAGGTCTATAAGTCCAATACTGCGGACAGCAAGTCTTCCCTGCCCTTTTTCGTTTGCTTGTGTGGATTTCATTACCATGAACTGTGTGGCCACCGTATCGTTGAGTTTTGACAAACCCGTCAAACCCGAATTTGTAGCATTTTCTGCATAAACCAAAGCTTGTGGACTTTGTCCAATCTGAATAGTCGCAACAACTTTCATAAATTCAAGATCAATATGCTGCACCTGATCGCCAAATTCGAGTCCCACGTATAACTGTTTTCCATCAGGAGAGGGCCAGATACCATGGGGCGATGCGCCAACATTCACCGTATCC
Source organism: uncultured Bacteroidota bacterium (assembly GCA_963766585.1). GTDB lineage: Bacteria > Bacteroidota > Bacteroidia > Chitinophagales > Chitinophagaceae > Puia. The sequence continues at coordinate 119,725 of CAVYAV010000003.1, read as the reverse complement.
GTTTGTCGGAAATTATCGGCCGGATCAAATACCCGTACTTTATTCTCCCCGCCGACTGTGACATACATCAATAATTTAGATCTGAAATATCCGAAACTGACATGATTGGTGACCGGACCAGTATTGATGACGGTGTCGACGGTCAGGGATTTTGTATCGATCACCGTAACCCTGCCAACATCCTTATGGGTCATGGCTACCCATTCGCCTTTCGGGCTGGTAAATATATTGGGTGAAAAAGGACTGACAACCGGAATCCTCTTTATGATTTTATAGGTTCTGGTATCAATGACGTCGAGTTCAGGTGTAAAACTGGAACATACATAAGCCATATTACCATCCGGCGAAAAACTGACCATGCCCGGGCCATCTGCAACGGGAATTTTCTGTATCTCCTTCATCGAATCAACATCAATTACACTGATATATGCTTCCCCGCGGATTGAAATCCAGATCTGTTTGTTATCGGGCGAAAATGTCGGTTCATGCGGTGCACGCCCCAGATACATGGTTTTCAGAATATGATTGTCTACTGTTGAGATCAGCGTGAGTGAATTGGACCCAATCGCAATGGCAGCCAGCATTTTCCGATCGGCACAATACCGCAATCCATGAACAAGCGCCTGACCCTTGTACAAAGGACTCAATACATTGGGATACGGTTTGCCCAGATTGATTTCCCCCAAAAATTTATCCGTCGACGGATCGACTACCGATATGGTATTGGAAACCTGATTTGCCGTATACACCCGGTCATGCTGATAGGGAACCTGGGCCCTAAGGCTGTTTATATACAAGAGGGAAAAAAATACAAACCCGAATTTTTTCATATGATTATTTTATAAAAAATGACATTTGCTCTATTTCAATTTGTTCATCCGAGATCAGTTTTTTGGCAAAGGATATCACCAGGGTATTTGAAGAATAGGTTAACATAAGCTTTGCCATATCAATAGCGGCCTGATGGTGGGGGATCATGATTTCTGCAAAATCATAATCGCAACCGTCAATCGTATTTCCTCCCATCATACTATCCATCATGGTGCTCATGGTCATTTTCACGGCATTTTGATAATGAGGGGGAAGTCCGGTGTTCGGCAATGATGAACTATTTAGCCAGCGTGTCATCATATTTACTTCCACTGTCTGTTCCTGCAGGATGCTTTTGGCCAGCTGAACCATTTCAACATTCCGGCCATGGGCAATCTCATATTCAGCCATTTCAATGGCGCCCCCGTGATGAGATACCATTTGCTGCAAAAAATCAACTTCCGGTGAAACGGTTGAAGATTGGCCTTCCATGTCATCCATCATGGTATTCATGCAATTCATGAATACTGTTCTGGGAGGAATACTATCAGAAGATATCTTCACGCCGCCTGCTGCAAAAGCTATTTTGGCCTGCAGTGACAAAAATACAAGTATGATTATTTTATAGTATTTGTAATGATTCTGCATACACAACTTAAATCTATGGAAAATAAATCGGGATATTATGAACTGTAAACAACGGTACTACGTGTTTTTTTTAGGCTATGAGATATTTCACCAATCAGCAGATCTCTTATTCCTTTTACCTTTATGAAAACAATTGATATATGAAATCAGATAGCAAGAGATTACCCTTTAATAGAACTGAATCTTATAGTCTTCTGAAATTTGCAACTGAAAAGTTTATGGTAGTTGGTGTAATTGTTTTGCTGATTATACTTGTGAAAGGTGTGAATAAAAAAAACCAAACCGGAGCATGAGGCTCCAAACAAAAAAGCCCCTCGGCTGCGCCGAAGAGCTTTGTGACCCCGTCAGGATTCGCTTCGCGATCCACTCGCTTGGCCTTACCCAAACCTCTTCAGCCCACTTCGTGGGCTGCGGTCTTTTTCATTTGTCGGCTTTGACGAGCCAGCTCGTCACGCCTCCAAACAAAAAAGCCCCTCGGCTGCGCCGAAGAGCTTTGTGACCCCGTCAGGATTCAAACCTGAAACCTTTTGATCCGTAGTCAAATGCTCTATTCAATTGAGCTACGGGGCCATTCCCTGGCTGAAACGGGCTGTTTCGGCCGCTAAGGGGCGGCAAATATACGCAAAAAAAATTAGCAAAAAATCTGCCTTCAGGTCTGCGCTGCCCCTGATTTTTGCGTATTGTTGCTCACATTTTGTCGTGGATGAAATCTGGTACTGCCCAAGTTCCCCAAATCATAGGTAAAATCAGCGTGCTGCCCCTGGCGGCGGTTATTTTCTTTACGGTTTCAGGCGGTCCCTATGGTATCGAACCCCTGATTGGCTATGCGGGCGGATATGCCATCCCGCTCTTAATGATCACTCCCCTCTTATGGGATGTGCCCCTGATCCTGGTGGTGCTGGAACTGAACAGCATGATGCCGGTGGAAGGCGGATATTATGAATGGGTGAAACGCGGACTGGGCATTAAATGGGCCTTCATGGAGGGATGCTGGACCTGGTTATATTCCTTCGTGGACCTGGCCATCTATCCGGTTTTATTTGTGGAATATGCGGCCTTCTTTTTCCCCCAGGTAGAAATGTACAAAACCCCAGTCTGTATCGCGATGGTCTGGCTGGTGGCTGCACTGAATATCCGCGGAATCGTGCTGGTTGGAAAAACGGCTTTATTTCTGACGGTAGCAGTTATGATTCCCTTCGTGATTTTATATTTCACGGGATTTTTACACCCGGTTTCTTCCGGTGCGCATCCGCATTCCGGAATGACTTCACTTGGTCTTGCCCTGTTTACGATCATGTGGAACTGCATTGGCTGGGACAATGCCACGACCTATGCCGGTGAAGTGAAGCGGCCGGTGCGATCTTACCTGACGGCCATGTTGCTTGCATTTACCGCCGTATACTTTTTTTATCTCTCTTTTACTTACCTGGTGCTGCATACCGGAATTTCCGGATCTGAATTTGCCGAAAAAGGCATCCCCTACCTGGGCACACTGGTGGGTGGAAATTCATTGGGCGGAATGCTTTCCATGGGGGGCATGGCGAGTATGCTGGGAATTTTCTGTGCGGTGATGCTTTCCGTTTCAAGGGTGCCCGCGGTAATGGGAAAAGATAAAGTACTCCCCAAATTATTTACGCATCAGCATCCGAAATACCATACTCCCTATATATCTATTATCGTCTGCGCCTGTATTGTGAGCATTCTCGTATTGCGACCACTCGCGGATTTATTTATCATGGATATTTGTCTGTATACCGCCGGCATCGCACTGGAATTCGCGGCGCTGATCAGTCTGCGTAAAAAAGCCGCAGAGGCCGACCGGCCTTTTAAAATTCCGCTACAGAAAAAAGGACTGATCATTTTATTCATGTCTCCCCTGCTGGTATTCAGCGTCGCGCTCGGCAATACCTTACTCGGATCTTCTGAAAACCGCTATGCGGCGTTCTATGCCATACTGGCCATTCTTTCGGCGCCTGTTATTTGGTTCTTTATAAGCAAGAAGCGTGAGGCTTAAGGAATTGAAATAAGAATAAAAGAATGCTGCAGGCTGCGATAATTATTGTAGATAAGAATTTTTTTATAGGATGGCTTCGATCCTTTTTTTTTGATCAGCACGGGAGGAATAATTCCTGTTTGAATAATCTGAATCGAAAGCCAGCAGGCAAAGGATGTGGCGGTGCAATATTCGCCGCAAAGATGTTTGAATCTCGCTACCGGAATGGTTTCATCAAAAGCAGTTTCCACGGCTTCGAAATAATGATCATGCCGTATATCACCGCTTTCACCGGTAAGCAGGAGGTCAGGCGTTTCATTTCCTGAAAAATGGAGGGAAAGAAATTTGCGGAGCGATTTCAAAACCTGAGCATCATCTTCCGTGTGCAGGGTTTGCACCGCAACCAGTTCTGCTTCTGCTTCTTCGGGCTGATTATTGACCCAGACCATAAACGCGCCTTCACCGGCAATCGTGCCCGAAGATTTGGTTATAAATAATTCCCTGTTAAGTGTAGGCGCCACCGGAAACCAGCCGGCAAGCCGGTCGATATTATAATTATAGGATGAAATTTCATCCGTACTTCCGAGCAGATATCCAACTTCTTCATTTTCCTTCAGCAACATCATCACATCCACCAGGGCATTTTCAAATGCCAGTCCGCGATGCACGTGGGTAATATTATACTGATGATTTTTGGTAACCAGCGCGATCTGTCCGGCCGCGGCATTGGAGGTACTTTGAACAAAATTAGCCGGAGTAAGCAGGCCTTCCTTATACTCCACAATCTGGTTTAGAAATTTTATACAGTCTTCCATTCCCCCGTTTGCCGTTGCAATGATGATCCCGTCAGGAACGGGATGTTGTTCCAGGAGTGGAAGTGCTGCTCCTACGGCCATCCTGACGGATTTGCCCATTCTTCTTTTCACCCCGGCAGGGATGCCCGGATAATCTGGTTCCACCACTTCGAGCAGGTTATTTTTTGATTCCCGGATTTGAGAAAAATCCATTTCCGGAAAACTGTGCTGGGGTGATATACAATATGACTGATGAAAATAAGGCATCACTAAGTTTTTGAAAAAATCAACGTACTGCAATTCCCGCCGAATCCAAATGAATTGGACATCACGTGCTGAATTTTCTGCTTTTCAAAATGAAGTACCGGCACCAGCTGTGTTTCAGGAATCGGATTTTGAAAAGAAAGTGAGGCATATACTTCCTGGTGAACAAGGCTGAGGATGGCATGTACTGCTTCGACGGCGCCAGCTGCACCGAGCGTATGGCCCGTAAAAGATTTAGTGGAAGAAAAGGGCGGCGGGTTTCCGAATAACCGGATCATGGCGCGGCTCTCGGTTTCATCATTATTTTCTGTACCGGTGCCATGGGCATTGATATAATTGATTTCGCCCGGATTCAAACCGCTGTTTTCCAATGCTTCCTTCATCGATAACCAGGGTCCGATTCCTTCCGGGGAATTTGAAGAAGGATGATATGCATCGTTCCGGTTTCCAAATCCGGATAAATGGGCATATACTTTTTTATTCCGGCTGTCTTCTTCTTTTTCGAGCACGAGAAAGGCGGCGCCTTCCCCGAGATTCAGTCCGTTCCGGTCTCGGTCAAAGGGTGCACAGTGTCTGGAGGATAGAATATTCAGGGCATTGAAACCATTGATGGTAAATTTCGCGAGACTGTCAGCTCCTCCTACAATCACCCTTTTCGCAAATCCATGGCGTATTAGTCGTGCACCATATAAAATGGCATTGGCGGATGAAGAACAGGCGGTATTGATGGTACTGATTTCTCCGCCGATTTTATATCGTTCCTGGATGGCCAGACTTATGGAAGCATAATCATAAGAGGTTAAATAAGCCGTGCCGTTTTTTTTTGCCAGCGCATCATGATAAAGTTCATCAGTCAGGCACATTCCTCCAACGGTGCTGGCGCCAACCAGGGCTGTTTCCGGTGAGGATAATTCTTCAGCCGTCAGGCCACTGTCCAGGATGGCTTCCTCAGCGGCATGCAGGGCGAGCAGGGAGGTCCTGGTATAAAATGGATGGAGTGATCCGAATATTTTTTTATTCAGTTCTTCCGTGGATTTTTTTACTTCCGCTGCGGGGAGTTTACCGGCATAGGCCGTATGATAGTAACGGATATCATCTATCCCGCTTCTTTCGTTTTGCAGGGCGGTCCTGTTCTCGTTTACAGAATCGCCGATACTGCTGATCAGACCCATGCCGGTGATAAGGATCCTGCTCAAGTGAAAGAAATTTACTTGGTTCTGTTTTTTTCAATATACGCCACCATCGTGTTGATGTCGGTCAGGATCTTCCTGCCTTCCTTAGGATCCTGAATATTGATGCCATATTCGCGGGATAACAATACAATTAATTCAATTGAGTCGATGGAATCCAGCCCCAGGCCCTCGCCAAACAAAGGTTCGTCATCTTGAATATCTTCCGGTTTTACGGTGGTCAGGTTCAGGAATTTGATAATCTGCTGTTTCACCTGCAACTTTAACTCTGCTGTTTCCATCTTTTTCTAAATTAAATTTTTCTGCTTTAATCGGTAAAGGGTTACTATTTGAAAAATAAAGGCTATGCCCAATAAAGATAGAATATTCATCCATATGTCCCTTAGTTTTCCCCCTTCCAGGAAGAGCCCGTAATAGGCTTCGAGTGCCCAGTGCAAAGGAGACAGTCTGAGCACACTCTGCAAATTGGCGGGCATGGCAAAAGACGGAACAAGTAAACCACCGAGTGCAGCCATGATCAGTACAGAAAAAACGCCAAATCCGTTGGATTGTTCCGGTGTTTTGGAAAATACACCCACCATGATCGCATAACTCACGGCACAATATCCACAGGCTGCGGTTACAAAGAACAGTCCGATCAGGTCGTCCGGAATATTCAGGACGGGTAATCCGATATAAGAAAAAATAAATCTCCCGATGGTAAAAATGACCATCGCCTGCAACAGGGTTACCACTAAGTATACAATCTGTTTTGAAAGCAGCGCATACAGGTAACTGGCAGGAAGGGTTTTTAGCCGGATAAAACTCCCACTGCTTTTTTCGCGCACGATTGATCCTCCCAACGATATCACAATAAAGAACATAGCAAAAATGGTCCAGGAAGGAACATTATGTTGCGATGCGTTGGGTACGAAACGGCTGCCCTGGCGGGATACTGCAATTTCAGATATCGGTTGCTGCGACAATAATATTTGTTTTTCCAGGTCGGCGGGAATCTCTTTCTGGTTAACGTTCTGGTATAATTTCTTTACGATAGATTGTCCCTGTATCACCTGCACGACACTTCCCAGTGCACCCTGAATGGATTGCCGGAATGCCGGCTGCATTACCGGATGGTAATACATTTTTACCGAGTCGGCTAAAATAGGTTTTTCTTCTTTCTGCGATTTCGGGTAATCCGGATCACTTAAAGCCTGCTCGGCAATCTGGTCTGCCTTGCTTTCAATATAGGATGTAAAACCGGCCGGAATCACCAGGACCACCAGTGCATCCCGGTCATGCATTTCATCAGAAATATGTTCAGCATCCGTTTTGATAGAATCAGATTCTATTATTTTAAACATTCCGATCTTATGAATTCCTTCGGATAATTTTTTCCCCAACGACCCATGATCCCGGTTACAGATCACCATAGTTATTTTGTTGTTATTGACCAGTTCGAACGTACTGTTCTGGACGCTGGTAATCACCATCACCATCAGTATGGGCATAAAAAACATCATGAGCAGTCCCACCCGGTCCTTCAGGAGGATTTTGATATCCTTAATAATCGTGGCCTTGAGTATATGCATATTCAGTCCCGGAAACTTTTTCCTGTGAGTGCCAGAAATAATTCTTCCATTTTTTCATGACCATGTTTCAGCAGCAGTCCGTCCAGACTGTCCCTGGCAATAATTTTTCCATTGTCCATCAGGGCAATTGATGTACACAGTGAGGCAGCTTCTTCCAGCTGATGTGATGTATAGATCAGGGTTGTCCCTTTCTGGTTTAACGATTTGAGATAATCAATGATCGCATGCCGGGACTGAACGTCCACGCCAACGGTGGGTTCATCCAGGAATAAAACACGGGGCTCGTGAATCACACCGATGGCCAGGTTGAACCGGCGCTTCATACCTCCCGAAAAACTACGGAGCTCACGGTCAGCCACAGACGATAATCCGAGTGTTTCCAGGAGTTCTGCAGACCGCTGTTTAATCTGACTCTTACTGAGTCCATACCATGCCCCGTAAAAGGCAAGGTTATCCAGGGGAGACAATTCCGAATAAAAAGAAAAATCCTGTGGAACATAACCGAAAATCCGGTTGATGGATTTCGGATGATTCCTGATCTCATTTCCCAATAGCTGAATACTTCCTTCCTTATACGTAAGAAGGCCCGTCATCAGGCACATCAGGGTGGTTTTACCGGCACCATTCGGACCGAATAATCCGAACCGTTCGCCGGCTGCGATTTCGATATCAAAATGACTGATGAAAGTTCCTTCCCGCCCGGGATATTGAAAACTGAGATCCTGGATGGTAATGGCCGAATGGTTCATGCCGGCCACTTTATTTTTGCGAGTGCCTTAAATGCCTGTTTTTCTATTTCCGCAGCTTCAAAAAGATAATCTCTGACTACATCAAAATCAGCCTGACTGCCGATACGGCCTTTATAAATTCCCGCTGACTGCACCGCTGCAGCTCTCCAGATATCACCGGAACGGGTAAACTGTTTTGAAATATCCACGAGTTCCGGAACATTTGGATGATAGGCAAAAGCTTCCTGCAGAAATGCCCCGTAAATAAAACGAAATCCACCGCCGCCGGTTCCGATTTCCTCCTGCATACGTACCAGCTGAGCCAGGTAACTTCCTGCTTTTTTCTCACCAAGTTTATCCCGCCATTTGCTGATTCTTTTTGCCATAAAACGTATCCCGCTTATGCCGGCAATGGGTCCGGGTATATATAACATGTCCCGTACATTTCTTTTGATTCCGGTTCGGATCGCTTTCTGTATCTGTTCCCGGGTTACTTCGCGTTTCTCTTTGGGATAATACAATTGTCCCTTCGGGGCAAATGCTCCCTTGGCAAAACGAACCCGCTCCAGTTCATAACTGCTCAGGGAAGTGGCCATTTCCATCACCGGATCACTGATCATGTATTGGTCATCTTCCTTCCCAAAAACGATGATATTATGGGCATTGAAATGGAAACGGTATTCTTTCGGAAAATAAGTTAGATAGTATACCCCAACCTGGCATCCGACCGGACGGCCGGCTTCGAGGCATTCCAGCAATATTTTCTCTGCTTCTTTGGGTGAACTGAATTTTTTTCTTTCCACCGGAATATTCAGTGCCTTACAGGTTCGGTTGAAGATCAGTCCCGGTTGTGTCCGGAACGCAATCGCCGGACCGTTATTGATTTTCATGAACGGGATATACACGAAAAAAAGACCGGATCCGATTCCGAATGCCAACGGTTCGGTTATCTGGCTTACGCCGTGATGCCGGAGAAGACTGGTAGTTACGCCATTTTCACAGTGCGCTGCCTGGGTGTGCTGAAAATCAACCTTCATGTGCTTTCATTGTTTTTAACTCTTCCGGGGAAACTTCAAAAAGTGCAGCGTATCTGGCCAGTTTTTTCTCAGAGAGTTTTTCAAAAACGGAGTATTTAAGATGGTTCTTTACCTGCCATTTCCAGAATCCGGTATAGGCTGACACGATGCCAATATCCATTACCCGCAATTCCATAAAAAATAAAATCGGACTGGCTTCTTTCCGGATCACTTTCTCATGTGCGTCATGAATCCGCTGTTCCACATCTTTCCAGGCTACATCGAGTGCGGAGGATTTTACTTCCCAGCCGTTGCTGAGTACCGTGGTGTATTTTCCCGTTTCATCCACTGCATATACAACCTCCCCGGTAATTTTACCCAACGCACCCAGGTCCTGCGGAATCTCTTCTTTTTTCATACTCCTTAAGTTTAAAAGCATAAAGCTAAGGCTAAAAGCATCTGGGTTTGGCGTTAGGCGTTGAGCGTTTAGCCTCAGGCGATTTTAACAAACAGTGAGTAATGCGTACATATAAGAAAACCGGGAACTTTCCGGAACCAGCAATAAGATCTTTTGTCCTTTTTTCAAATTCGGGCTTTTGAAAACTTCATCTACCATAAAATATACGGAACCGGCACCCACATTACCCAGGCTACTCAGGTTCACCACCCATTTATCATAAGGAATTGGCGTGCCATTCTTCTGGAGCTGGTCAAAAATCTTGGCCCGGAAGAATTCACTGGACATATGAGGAAGAAAATAATCCACGTCCGCCGGGTCCAGGTTCTTGCTTTTAAAAAGTTCGGAGAGTTTGATGCCGCCCAGGGGTACAATATTTTCGCTTAAGATTTTTACATCCTGTTTGATGCTCATGATCGACTGGGCCTGCACTTCTTCCGGGGTATAGTCCAGATAACTTTTCATTTTACCATTCTCCAGTTTTTCACCCCCCATATACATGCAGGGCTTCCATCTCGTTGGCATAGGAAACCCCTTCAATCCATTCGATCCGGAGACTGAAACCCGTTTCATTTTTTTTGTCGGTTAACAAAAAAGAGGAAGCCCCGTCTGATAACATCCAGCGAAGAAACTCTTTTTCAAATCCTATATATGGATTGTTCTCTAAGTCTTTGAGTTTCTGAGCTTCTTCCTCAAACAACTCAGATTTAAGTGCAGCTGAAAAACGCTCGGAACCCGTGGCCACTGCCTGTATGTGCGTCCCCGGTTTTTACTGACATGTACGCATATTTCAGGGCATGCATACCTGCACAACAAACGCCCGAAGGCGAAACCACTTCTATTGCTTTTGTTTCCGGCAGTTCTCCATGAACCATTACCGCATGGGAAGGCATGATCTGATCGGAGGATGAAGTACCGCAAACCAGCAGATCTATTTTCCCGAGTTGTTCCGGATCGTTATCCAGCATCTTCCGGATCGCATTGGCCGTCATTTCAGCATTGGTATGCGTTGACTTACCTTCTTTAGAAAGGGCATAAAACCGGTTTTTGATTCCGTTATTCCGCAGAACAATACGCCGGGATTTGGAAGGACTCTGATTGATCAGACCCAGGTATTCCTCCATTTCTTCGTTGGAAATCGGCTGATTGGGAAAATAAGTGGCTGTTTTTGTAATATATACCTCGTTAAGCGCCATCTGCAATGCCTGGTTAGTTCAAACCTGAATAATATTGTTTCTGTCTTTTTATGCGGCCTGACAGGAAGGGTTTAAATAAAATAGCATCGACTGTCAGGATGATCGGGGCCGCTATAAATAGCGCAATTAAAAGATAATATTTGAATGCAACAAGCCAGGCATCTCTTTTTTTACGCTTGGAAATGATGCCTGCCCAGATCTTAAAAATCTTGCGGGCCTTACTCTCGATGAACATCAGGTTATACTTTACAGGAACCGCTCCCTGTTTTACCATTTCCTCCTGATAGCCCTGCCAGTTCCCTTTATCAAGGTAAGGAATGGCCGCTTCTCCATAGTCTTTTGTTTTGAGAATATCGGCCTCCGATACGCCAGGCACCGGGAAAATATTGAGTAGTCGTTCTTTCTTCGCTTTAAACATCCAGTAAAAAATCGTCACAAAACTTACAAAGTTGTGATGCCGGTCAACCAGTGCCAGATTGCCCACCAAGGGCGCTTCCATTTTCTTTAAAACCGGTTTGATTTTTTCCATAGCGCTAAGCCACATATTACGCGCTCCGGTTATAGTAATTACCGGTGTGCCTTTTGCCAGTTCCTGAAACTTCGGATCAGCCAGCAGGGTATTTGAAGGAATACTCGGAGAAAGGAACCAGGCCTGGTAGCCCAGCAAAATTAAATCGTATTTGGATTCCTTAAATGTAAAAGGCTGAAGTCTGCCCGGAACCTGCTGTACACAATCGGGCATTACACTGAAAAAGGACTTCCCGGTCCAGGGAAAAGGATAAGCCTGTTCCGGATAAATACGAAGCTTTTCAACGGTAGCTCCTGCCTCTTCCAGAGGGCGGGTAAAATGGTCTATAATCTCTTCCAACTGGCCGGATTGCGAGTAAAATACCGCTAAAACTTTTTTGCCCATGCTGAGGCCGAAGTTAAGAAAGATCAAGCTTCAAATTCTTCGATTTTTTATTGTACCGGATGATTGCCTGTTGCAGGTCTTCCGGTAAGGATTTATACATTTTCCGTATGTATCCGCAGTCTTTTTCAATGTCTTTATTATAGCCCAGAAACGGGGGAGCATGTTCCTGGATTATCAGTCGCAGAAAACGATATTCGGCATTGGCTGAATCCTTCCGGATGGCTGATTCCAGCATTTTATGTCCGTCCCTGAACAGGCGGATTTTGATATGGGCCGGACCGATAAAACCGGCCTTTTTCATACTGAGTGCTCCTTCAAAGGCCTCATATTTACCACCCGGCGCCGACTTGAGAAGATCGATCTGTGCATCGACCAGTGACCGGTTGCCGGATTCCATTGCCTTATAAAAAGTCGATCTGCTGAGGCGTTGGCGGCTTGGCAGTTGGCGATTGGCGGTATGAAAGAAACTGACTACTGCGAATATAAAAATGAATGCGATAATCCTAACCATAATATATCAATAAAGAATGACCTGAAAATCAAACCCAAATCTGTCAACTGCCTACTGTCAACTATTCCTGCCAACCGTGCCAACCGCCAGCCTCCTGTCAATAAATCTAACCGGCTTCCTCCCTTCCCCGGGGAACTGGAGCTTCTGTATTTCCTCCGCCGTTACATATTTTATCTGCGGTGTTACACGCAGCCTCGCCTGCAGATAGGCCCGGATCCGGTGGTCCGATTCTTCGGAATAGCTGCGCGGAAGTAAGTGGAGTAATACTTCATCCGTACCGATCTCATTGGAGAACACTTCGGCAACAAAGTCTGAAATATCTTCCATGCCGGATAACAAATCAAAAAGTGCAGGGGCAAACAAGGTCGTTCCCTTGAATTTGATCATTTGTTTTTTACGGCCAATCACCGGAGATAACCTGATCGTTTCCCGGCCACAGCTGCAGGGTTCGGAATGCTCTGTACAAAGATCTCCTGTTTTATACCTTAACAGGGGCATGCCTTCAACACCCAGGGTAGTAATGGTAACTTCCCCGGCTTCTCCTTTTTTAACCGGCTGATCGTTTTCACCCAGTAATTCCACAATCACCAGTTCTGGCTGATGGTGACCACCCTTCCCGGCTTCACATTCCGTAAAAGCAGTCTGCATTTCTGTTGATGCGTAAGTAGAAAAAAGTTGAAGATCCCAGGCTTCTGTAATTTTCTTTCCGAGAAGATTTAATGAAAAATCAGGCTGCCGGATATTTTCACCAATGCAAATCACTTTTTTTACAGAGGAGGAAGAAGGATTGATTTGATGATCTCCTGCATATTGAATCAGCTTCAGTAAGAAAGAGGGAACGGCAACCAGCACGGTGGGTTTAAGCCGGAAAATAGTTTCCCATTGGAGTGAAGGTACTCCCGGGCCCAGCCGGATGATTCCCGCTCCGAGTTTTCGAATACCGGAATAGTAGGCCATCCCGGCCATGAACTGGCGATCCAGGGTCAGCATCAGCTGGAATAAATCATCCGGTCCGCAACCGGCGCAGGTAAATGAATTGAATTCATTTAGCGCGAGCCGCTGAAGGTCTTTTTCTGTAAGTGCAATGGTTACCGGCGCACCCAGGGTTCCGGATGTGGAGGTATATTCAATGATGTCCGAATTGGGAACACAGAGAAAATCATCATTATATAACTGCAGGTTTTCTTTGCTGGTTGTCGGAATTTTTAAAAGATCCTGAGTTGTCCGGATTTTATTCGCGTCAATTTGATGCGCGTTAAATAATCTTTTATAATACGGAGAATTTGATCCCAGGTAGACCATCAGTTCACCCAGTTTTTTGTTCTGGATTTCCAATATCTCTTTTGCCTCTAAATATTTTTTATCGGAAGTGTGATTCATGATTCCAGGATAACAATAGCTGTTGCAAAAGATTTTAAATGGGAAAGGGAAACATGGATAGAGCGAATACCCAGCTGCGCCAGTTCTTTTTCCGTTTGTCCGGATATGCGAAGGGTTGGTTTACCATTCGCTTCCCGGACCACTTCAATTTCATGGAGGAACAATCCACTGTCCCATCCCCTGCCGATGGCTTTCAAAAATGCTTCCTTGGCAGCAAATCTGGCAGCATAGTGTTCATATTTTGTTACCGGCTGTGCATCACAGTATTTCATTTCATCTTTTGAAAAAACAAGTTCCCGGAATCCGCCGTCCCTTCCCACCCGTTGGGCGATACGTTCCACTTCGATAATATCTATTCCAGCCCCAATGATCATGATGGTCAAATTTACTTTATCCGTTCCTGACAGGCGTTAATCCGTTCATGGATCATCATTTTCTTCATTTTTCGTGGCAATTTCTTTCGAAAGCGCCTGCCGGTAATATACTATCGCCCTCGCAAAATCTTTTTTCTTAAACATCTCATTGCCTGCCAGCTGGTAAGCCTGGTAAAAATTCGGATTGCTGGCGATCAGGCTGTCCGGATTTACCTCTCTTCCCTTCTGCAAGATCCTGTTTGTACGTTTTGTATTTAATAAATAACTGATAGCGGTTCGAAAGCAAGAAGGGATCGGCTGGTAAGGTCAGACTGCTGTCTGCAATTTCACGGTTTGTTTTCATTCCGTTCAGTGAAAATACCTGATCCAGGTCGTAACATACAAATTCACCGAGTTGCCATGGTCCGGTGGAAACCCAGACCCGTTTTTTTTGTGGCTCAAAAATAATAGAATGATGCGCGATCAGCTGGTTGACCGATTTTTCATTACCCAGACCGATATCTGCATTTTCCAGTCCGCCATGATCCCGGAGTATTTTTACCGTTTGCTGAACGGTATTGATTTTTGTTGCCGCCAGCAGTTCTTCCATCCGGTGATAGCGGTATTCTGAGGCGCTTTGGCGGATCTGCTGTTTGTTGGATCTGCAGATCAGCCAGTTCTTTACTTTGAAAATGATTGGAGCAGATGATCTCATTTTTGCCCGGATCATACAATCCCACGGAGTCCGGTGTTTTTTCAATGATAACCGCTTTGCCGTCTTTTGCGGAACCGATAAGGAAGGATTCCGAAACAAACATTTTTCTTTTTTTCGCAATAGCATAAGCTTCGGAAATATTTTCGGCATACTGCAGGATCTCCCGGGCCACGAGGGAGACCGGTGTGGCAGAGCCTGACGGGATATCTGATTTTGCTGCGTTGATGGTAACCGTTAGTCCTTTCTCATTCATTCCTGAAACCACGCCGATAAAACCTCCCCAGGTAACATACATAAATTTGAAACCGATATCCGGTTTTTCAAATGAAACGATTTTATTTTCTGAAAAATGATCGCCTGCATAAAAATCAAAATTCCTTCCTATGATCATATTCCCGTCTTCTGACCTGGAGCCCCAGGTGCCAAAAGAAGTACAGCCCACCAGGGCCAGATTTTGTAAAGCATGTCCTATATCGTGAGCCGCATGATAATTCAGAATCCGCTGATAGTTATTACCGATATAACTATACTTTTCAGATGCAGACAGCGAAATGCCGTAAATCTCTTCCTTGTCTTCTTCCGATACATATTTATCGAGATCCCGGTTAAACCAGCCCACCACATATTTCAAAAAATGCAGGTAGAATTTTGAAGGTACCATCCGGGTGATCTGGGCGTTGAAATAATCTTCCTGCATCTGTATCAGTTCACCGGTGAGTTTCCCGTTCACTACGCCCCGGTCAAATGGTTTACCTTCTGTATACAACTCAAATAATCCGGATTTACTTTTCCGGAACCAGCTGTCTTTTATAGTATATAAGCCCGGACTGGATTCAGACCTTACCCATCCCAATGCTGTTCTGTCGGATATTTTCGGCGGGTTGGTTTTCGAAACGATCAGCAGATAAATAAATCCGGTTAGCAGCAGTAATCCGATTACTGCAAATACCCTCGCCAGGCGTCGCCAAAATCTGTTTCTTCTAGGCATTTCTGATTTTTTCTATGAAATCATCCTTCCCCGTCAGCGCCACGCAGGTCAGCAATCCGCTGATGGCTGTACCAAGTATTCCATGCAGATTCAGGTATTGCCCGGTCAGAAATAAATTCGGGATCCTGGTTTTGGGTGAAACGAGCGTGGCCAGCGGGTTCCTGAAATCTTTTGCAAAGCCGTACAGGTTTCCATCTTCATTTCCAATATAGTCCCGAAACGTTAAAGGAGTGGAAGAATAAGTATGCAGGATAGCATTTCTCAGCTCCGGAAATCTTTGCTCTACCAGGCTGAGCAATTGCTCTTCTTTTTTCTTTTTAAATGCTTCATAATCTTTCCCACGATCCTGTTTGAAAGCGACCGTATTGAAACTTTCTGCCCAGGGGAGCACTTCGTCGTATCGCATATACGCAAAAATAGTCATCCCGCCGGCAAATTCACTTTTTAAGGAAGGCGATAAATACATGGCGTAACTCAGCGGCCATTCCGCCTCATTATATGAATCCGTTTGCCAGGAAGTGCCTTTTTTATGATAATAATAATTATGCCTGAAATAAGGAAACCGGTTTTTCTTAAAAACAATATTTAAAGTGAAAGACGAAACCGTTGTGGGCGTATTTTCCAGTCTCTCGCGGGTAACTTTCCGGATCAGTGGTGACCCGGTCATCCGGTATGTGTTTGCCGGGGTGGTATTCGAAATAAAATTATCGGCGTGAATAATCGTATCGTCCTGAAGTCTTGCGGCCGTAACCCTGTCTCCTTCCATCACCAGCTCTTTCACTTCCCGGTTACGGATTATGGTTCCACCGGAATCTGTAATATTTCGCGCCAGAAATTTTGCGATCTGGGATCCCCCATCCAATATGCGCCAGGCACTTTCCATATAACTGTTTACGGTCAGGGCATGAATATAAAACGGAGTGGCTTCGCCGGTACCGGCATACAGCATATTATTTCCTGCCAGCACGGCGCGTAAGGTTTTATTTTCTGTGATGGATTCAAGGAATTGTTTCGCGGAAATCTGCATAGCTTCTTCTTTCAGACCGGCATCTCCATCCATTCGCAGACGGTATAAAGGAAACCGGTTGCAGATCTCCTGAATGGTTTCGATATATTTCCGGATAGCCATTTTTTCTTCCGGAAAATCCCGGACCATTTCCTTTTCGAAATGGTCATATCCCTGCAGGATCCGATACTCCTTCGATTCTCCGTCCAGCAGGATCCTGTCGAATGCGGAATCCATTTTTTCCAGTCTGAGCCTGTCCATCAATCCCAGCCATTTAAAAATCTGGTAAAGATTCTGACCCTTATCCAGCGCCCCCAGGTAGTGAACCCCGGAATCAAAAATCACTTTGTTGCGGACATAGATCTGAAGGCATCCGCCGATCTGTTTGTTCCTTTCAACCATACAAACGGAATATCCCTGCTTACTCAGAATATTTCCACAGACGAGCCCCCCCATCCCCGTTCCGACAATCAACACATCAAACTTTTTCATAGTTATTTACAGGATGGGTGATTATAAAAATCCGGTTTGAGGTCAGGGCTGAGTCTTCAATGGCCCGGCATTCCATCTGGCGATTCCGGGCAAGTTCCCGTATGGTACTGCCGGATAAAAAATGCAGGCCGTTCTCCGTTGTTTTATTGAAAGAAAAAAAACTGGTGGAAAAAAATTCACTGAGCCGGGTGGCCTGGTGTTTTTTCTCCATATCGCGGTCACCGTCCCGGATAAGCAAAACGCCATTGGGACGAAGTGCATTCATACAATTTTGTATCAGGTCACGTTGCTGGTCCGGGGAAAGATAATGAAGCAGGTCAGAAATAATTATGGCATCCGAGGGGCCCGGATGAATGCGGGTAACATCAGCCTTAATAAAATGGATATTCCCGTTTTTACTGAAACAATGGCTTGCTACATCTATTTTCTCTTCATCATAGTCATATCCGATAATATCGCGCCCGGGTGCGGAAAACTGCAGCATATAACTCATAAAACCATATCCACAGCCAATATCGAGTATACGTCCCTCTTTGGGCAGCAAATCGTGAAAAATCTGGTAATCTTTTTCCAGACGGATCTTAACCCTTAAATACCATTCCAGTACAGGTCCTTTATAGATATAATTATAGATGAGCTGCTCCCTGAAAAAACGGGGCTGTTCCCGTTCCGCCTTTAGCTCTGCATATTGCAGTCTGAAATATTTTCCCAGGCCTTTTGCTTTCTCTGTATAGTCAACCCCGAAAAAGAAATCCGAAGGCATTACACGCGGCAGGTATTTAATCGTAACATAGCCATCCTTCAGTAAAAAATCTCCTTTGGACATCGTATATCCGGTGCCGTGAATCAGGATTGGTAAAATGTCCAAACCGAGTTTTTCGGCAATGAAAAAGGCGCCTTTATGAAATCTTTTTATATGTTCATCGGCAGAACGTGTTCCTTCCGGAAATACGGCAATAGAATAACCGGCCCTGACCTGTTGTTCCAGGTACTCTGTACTGTTTTCAATTCCTTTTGCAACGGGATAATAGCCGGCAATCCGAACCAGTTTTCCAAATACTGGTGAATTCCATACCCAGTCGTTGGTCAGTAAAATAACTTTGGGATATAACAATGTCATCACAAGGATATCCAAAAATGATTGATGATTGGCAATAAGAACGGCAGGTTTGGAAAAATCTTCGTTTTGCGGATTGATAATTTTCTTTTTCACATTTCCCATGATGTACAAAACAGACCAGGTATAGTTGGACAAAATCCGGTGATAGAGGATTTTAGATTTTGATCCAGCCAGGGGATTCCATTTTACCAGGATAAATCCGATTGCAGTAACAAGCCAGCTTCCCAGGGCAAAATAGCTCAGCGAAAAAATGGATTTAAACAAGCCGGATGCCGTCCAGGGAAAATGATTTTTACGTATGCGGTTGCTGATTAAAAAATGAAAGAAAAAAGGAATCAAAACCTGCGCGACCAATACCACACTTAATATACCGGTGATGGAAATGAGGGCGATGGAACGCAGGGCCGGATGTTTGGCAAAAATCAACACCCCCAGCCCTGCCAGGGTAGTAATCGCGGAGAGCACAATAGACGATTTATAACTCGACAGATTTTTTTTGCCCGTTTTATATTCCTGCAACAAACCATCCATAATGAACAGGCTGTAATCGTCTCCGAGGCCGAATATGAGCGCAGACAAAATAATATTTACAATGTTGAATTGCAGTCCTGCGAGGCCCATGATGCCCAATATCCAGACAAATGCAATGACCATCGGAATAAAAGAAACCAGGGCCAGTTCGATTCTACCATACGTTAAAAGCAACACACCAAATACCAGAATGGAAACCAGCCACCCGATCCGGTTGAAGTCTGCCGTTACCACACTCAGCAAACCGGAAGTCAGATAAGTTTTATCAGTAACGGTAACAGAGGGGAAGCCGGTAAAAGAATTCAAAACCTCCTGCCTGTCTGCCGGTTCCACCTGCAGGAGACTGATCAGGGAAACCTGGTTTGGTTTTTCCATGATATAGTCATTCGCAAATCCTTTCCTCAGGAAATTTGTTTCCTCCGCATTCAGCTGCGGATAATTTCGAAGCAGCATACCGGAAGTGGAATCCAGCGCCGCTACGCTAAATCCCAGGGAATCCGCGACAGTTTTAAAATTTCCGAGCAGGTGGATTCGTTTGTCACTGGTCCAGTAATTGTTCCAGTAAGCAATCCTTTCCTGCTGCAGGGAATCGGAAATCAGGATTTGAAATACGCCTGAATACTTCTTAATTAATTTTTCCCGGTGCAGGATCGTGATTTTCCCGTTTACCACCTCCTGCTTTTTCAAAGCCTCCTGCAGATTTGTACCATCCGTTACGAGGTACAGAGAGCGAAGACTATAGTCATTGATTTTATTCAGAGTTGCTTCCGCTCTTTGGAGATTCTCCGGCAAATAATTCAAATGAATCATGTCCTGATCAAAGCCAACCCGGTTCACAAAAAATGCAAAAAATACAGTCAGAATAAAAATAGTTCCTACCAGCCATTTATTTTTTTCCGGAGAAGCGTCGGCCAGCCGGAAGATCCAGGAATCCCTCTCTGTTGATTTGCCCGTAATACGAACAGGTTTTGAATCCGAAATCAGGTGGGGAAGAAAAATCAAAGAAGAGAGGGAAGCGCCGATCAGGCTGAATGCTGCAAACAGTCCGAGGTCCTTCAGGATTTCAGAGCGGACGAACTGTAGACAAAAAAATCCTCCTATGGTGGTTAAACTTCCAATCGTAAGCGGGAAGCTGAGATCTTCTAATACCTGCCGCATGTTTTTCCGGTGCCGGAAATGATTATAAACATGCAGGGAATAATTAATGGCAATCCCCAGCACGATGGAACCCGCAGCCAGCGCAATCACGGAAATGGTGCCCTTGATCCAGTAAAGTATACTCAGTGAAAACAAAGCACCCATGACCACCGGTATCAGAATTATAAATGGTGCTCTTTTCTTTTTGAAATACCAGCTGATAAATGCAACCAGGAACAATGCGGTCATGCTGAGGGTAAGTATCGTATCCTTTCTTAACTGGGCCGCATTCCCTGCTGCCACCGCAACGCTGCCAAAATAGTTTGCGTCCACATTGGAAAACCCCTCTTTTTGAAGTTCCATTATGGTGTGATCAATTCCCGAAAGCAGCTGATTGTTTTTACCGGTATTACTGGATGGGAAAGCGGGTCGTATAAACAGGATCAGCCAGCGTTCATCCCTTGTGATGACATGCCCGTCAAATAAATTAAAATTTTCATCAAACTGAAGATTGCGGATTTTTTTAAAAGCCGGATTTGCCAGGCCCAGGGGATCGCGCGCTATAAAAGATTTCAGCATGAACCCTGAAGGGGAAGAAAGTGTTTGTAATTCTTTCAGCAAAACCTGCTTCATCTTAGCCGGATTTTCCAGGCTGTCCACATAAGCATAATCCTCCTGATCCAGGAATACGGGCAAATGATCCGACACGATGGACAAAAGTTTCGGATAGAGACTGTCGCTTACCTGGTCGTCTACCGAGAGAATAAGTTCAGGATAGTTTTTGCGCAGACTTAAAGCAAAGGAATCAGAGAATCGGGCCAGGGAATCCGGTGAAGTCCGGCTGCTGTCTTTCAGCGAAACCATCAGGACAAGCTTGTCTGCAAACCGGGCGTTCTTCAGAATATCGTTCAGCTTGTCTGATTTCCGGTCTTTAGGAAGAATTTTAGATATGTCTTCTTCCGGTTTTACTTTCAATGCAAAAAATCCTGTAACAGCGAATAATCCGATAAGGATTCCCCAAAAAACTTTTCGGTGCGCTTCGAAAAAATTATAGATATGGAGAAAAATTTTCGTCATGACTACAGGATCGTCTGCGGTTTTTTGCTGAATATTTTGAGCAAAATATAGGTAATCAGACCGGCCACCAGTCCGGCTGTTAAAGCCAGGCTGATACTGCCAAAAAGGTATTGTTTGAAGTTATACCGGATCGCTGATAAACTCAGGCTTTTTGTAAGGGAAATCCAGCTTCCCGTTTCCGGCAGCCAGAAATTACCAAACCGGTAACTGGCGTATATGATCAGGGGGATCATCGGCGGGATGCTGATATTCGCGAAAATAATCACCAGTCCTTTATTCAGGCGCAACAGGATCGCTCCAAAAATGGCCACCACTAACTGGAAACCCCAGATAGGCATTATTCCCATACAAATTCCAAATCCCACCGAGGCCGATTTTCTGGCGTTGGACTGTGCCGGATCAAATAACTCATCCACAAAAACTTCCTTCCATTTCTGCTTCAGAAAAAGCCGCCGGAGCAGATCTCGGGGTTTAATATAGAGCAGACTGATTAATACCAGGACCGTATTGAGTATGCTGATCCGGGTAAAATCGATAAAGGGCCTGAAATGGGAAATTCGTTCCTGCGGAGGCGGATAATAAACCGATACTGGTACTGAGAGCACCGGTATTCCATTCCAGGCAGCACGGACAATCACTTCAATTTCAAATTCAAAACGACGGGTGATCAAGTTCATCAACTCCAGGCGTGCAACCGGATAAAGCCGGTAACCCGACTGGGTATCAGGAAGCTGAATACCGGTTTCAAACCGGTACCAGAAATTGGAGAACCGGTGACCAAAGCTACTCTTTCCCGGTACGGAAGACTGATTCATATTCCGGGCACCAACGATCAGGGCTCCCGGGTTCGCTTCCAGGCAAAGCAGAAAAGCCGGGAGGTCCTTTGTAAAATGCTGCCCGTCTGAATCTATGGAAATTGCATAGTCGTAACCCAGATCAACGGCCTTGTGAAACCCGGCCCGTAAAGCCATTCCCTTTCCTTTGTTTGACGAAAAATGAATAGTATGGATATCCGGATAGCCATCGAGAATGCTCCGGGTTTCATCGGTAGAACCGTCATTTACGACGACAATTGCGGCAGGAAAAGTCTTTAGATCCTCCAGGAGCCGGACCAGGAATTTCGCATTATTGAAGGTCGGGACCAGGATACATACTTTCAGCAGTTCGAATGATGGATGGCCGATGTTAGGTGGTATAAGATGGATGGTTATCGGATGGTTATCCGGTTTCAAAATATATCCCGCAAAGGTATGAAATGTCTGATTTGTTGCTATTTTTACGCAGGTTATGAATCACTAAATTAAACTTATGCCTGGTCGTGTAATGATTTTCGACGACGATACCGATCTGCTTGAAGTTTGTGGCATTGTGCTGAAGTCTAAGAATTATGTGGTCAGCGGATTAAATAAATGCAACGATATTCTGGACGAAATCAAATCGTTTTCGCCCAATGTAATTTTAATGGACAACTGGATACCCGACGAAGGCGGTGTGCAGGCTACAAGGCAGATTAAGAGTGATTTTTCACTGAAATCCATACCCGTGATTTTTTTCAGCGCCAATGACCATGTAGAGGAACTGGCCGCAGAAGCCGGTGCCGAATTTTACCTCCAAAAACCTTTCGATATTGATGAGCTCGAGAATGTGGTTTCCAAAGCCATTGCAGCTCATCGTGCGTCCCTGATCACCGCAATGAAGTAAAAGGGCTGCGTTCATGGCAAAAAACACCTAAACAGGTTGAAAATTAAAGTTTAATGGGATGGTTGGGATAATGAAACGGAACCCGCTAAGAATCAGCTGAATGTGGAAATTATTTCTCAATGTTTCCCAATTGTGGACTTTTTTAGTAAGCCGGGCTCAGGGAACGGAGTAAATCACTTTGTAAACTTCGGATATGTCAATATCCTCTAAATAGGGGAAAAGTTCCGCTACATCCTCAAAACTCCGGATGCATATATAGAAGTACCGGGTCTTATGATAATAAATTTCTACGTAGAAATCATATAGCTGATAAAGGCTTATGCGGTAACACCCGTCGTTACGTTCTGCAAGGAACACTCCCTCAGTGGTTAAGACCTCTGTTTTCGCTTTCCCGTCCATAAAATTGAATTCCCTTATATCCATAAACAGATTTTAAGCGTTCTAGACCCGGTTATTATTATTTAATTCAAATCACATACCGTATTTACAATATGGGTGGGCATGATATTCTACCTGTAAAAAACAATGAATATGGAAGAGTTGGTCCTTACCCTGAGCCATACTGAGCTATTAAAAGCCGACAAGGACTATGAAAAGGCGGCAAATGCGGTTAATCTGACCTATGTTCGGGATAACCTGCCAGGCATCCACCGTTATAAAAAGGGAAAGGGATTCACATACCTGCATGAAAACAGGACCCTGAAGGACCCCTGCCAGCTTAAGCGGATTAAAAAGCTGGCCATTCCGCCTGCCTGGACGGAGGTTTGGATATGTGCGTTGGAAAACGGCCATATTCAGGCAACAGGACTGGACATCCGTAAAAGGAAACAATACCGCTACCATACGCTTTGGGCCCATGTTCGCAGCGAAACCAAATTTCACCGGTTATATGAATTTGGCAAACTCCTGCCCCGCTTAAGAGCCCAGCTGGAGTCAGATCTGCAGAAACGCGAACTAAACCAGGATAAGGTTTTGGCCACGGTGATCAGCCTGATGGAAAGAACCTATATCCGTATTGGCAACAGCAATTACGAAAAAATGTATGGTTCGTATGGGTTAACGACGATGAAAGACAAACATGTTTCCATAACGGGCGACCGTATACGCTTTTCCTTCCGCGGGAAAAAAGGGATCGAGCACGATATTACGCTAAAGAATAAAAAACTCGCCCGGACAGTAGAACAGTGCCGCGACATTCCCGGCAAGGAATTATTCCAGTACTATGATGAAAATGGCAACCGGAGAATAGTTGAATCCGGAATGGTAAATGAATATATTAAGAACTCAACCGGTAAGGATTTCAGTGCAAAGGATTTCAGAACCTGGGCCGGCTCTGTTCACGCGCTGGAAACCCTCTGCTTATTGAATGAGGCGGAAACGGAAGGAGAAAGAAAGAAAAATATTGTGGCTGTTTTAGATTCTGTCAGCAAAAAACTGGGGAACTCCCGGGCTATTTGCAAAAAATATTATGTCCATCCCGGGCTTTTGCGTTTATACGAAGAAAATAATTTTTCTAAATATTGCCGGATACTTTCCCAGACTGAAAATTCAGAAGAGTCCAGCGGTTTGACAGCTTCGGAAAAAACACTTCTTAGAATATTAAAGGAAGCCTAAACTGAATGTCAGCGTGCTACCAGGCATTGCGACAGGTAATTCTATTTTGTGATGGGTTGAGATGTATAAATTCTTTCCAGCACAGTTTCTTTCATTTCATCATAATTTTTCTTTTTCCCGCCAATGATGAATGTTTTGTGTGCAAGTGCTCCGACAATACCGCCAATCAACGCACCACCCAGACCTCCAACAACACCATATACAACACCTTTTTCTACAGCAGTAGTACCTGGTATAGTATAGGGATATGGGTGACCGCTAAACCAATCGTATTCAGTTACTGTTTTATCAGGCGAGTTTCCTGATATCAAACCTGCAGCAAAACCCGTAAACAACCCGATCATAGAGCCATATAGAATTCCCCGTCCGACGGAAGATTTTCGGGTGATTCTCATTTCTTTCAGGATGGAGTAATCAAACTTATTCATCGTGTTAAACTGGTTGTGCTCGTTCTGCAGCATAACCGGTTTTTTCGAAACAAAGAGACCTGAGTCAGATAAATATCCCAGAAAGCCATGATGGGATGATCCGTTCAGTTCATGGATATTTACTTTAAAAATCCTTTTCCTGGTAACTGTTTCTATTTCCTGGGCATTAATTGCCTGCATTGCTAAAATGGAAATAAAGAGAAACATTATTGCCTTTTTCATAACTTTTGGTTGTGTTATTCTAAATTGAAATATCACAACAAAAATATATGTGCTCTCAGCCGGATACTAATTGGTTTCAGCATAGCCCTTGCAAGTATTTGCAATAACTGCCCATTTGAAAAATTCTCCCGGAGAGGGATATGATTATTTACTAAAAAATACGGCCGACAGGGATAATTGGCGTTTTTTACTAAACTCAGTCCCCCGTTTTAGTTTTTTCGATAATAATTTATGGAAGTTTGAAATGCAGAAAAGTAGAAGATTACAAAGAACCCGGTTCAGACACGCTCGAATTTCAGGATAAAATTCGATCCCTGATCCACACCCGACTGTACGTCAATGGAGGCTTTATGTGACTGAATGATATTCAGGGTGGTCGCAAGGCCCATTCCAAGGCCATTTCGTTTGAAAGTAAAATAGGGTTCAAATAAATGGGGCAGCGTTTCCTTGCTGATCCCGGTTCCATTATCCTTGATGGATACCAGATGATGCCCATTCTGGCTGGTAACAGAAATATCAAGTTCACCCTTACTTTCATGCATCGCTTCGATTGCATTAATGATGATATTAGTAAAGGCTATTTTTAATTTCATCGGGTCACCCATAATATAGGCAGGCTCATTTGGATACATTACTTTCCAGTTCACCTTTTTAAGGGTGATCCGGTCAATAATGGTCGCAATCGATTCATCCAGGATATTCTGCAGTGATCTTTTTTCACGCACATTTTCCGGAGGGGTGGAAGAAGACAATAAAAGTTCGGTAATCAGATCGTTTATTCTTTTACTGTTCCTGCTGATAATATCCATATACACTGACCCTTCCTCCGCACCTGCTTCCTGAGCCATCTGTTCAACTGACAGGTTTATATTATTTAATGGATTTCTGACCTCATGGGCCAGGGCACGAACGAGCCGGTTGGCTGAATTGAGTTTTTCTGCCTGAAGGGTCGCCTTTTCAGCACGCTTCAGATTGGAGATATCATGTATGATTCCCTGTATATAAAGGTTATCATCGGCATCCATCTCCATGGAAAGAGACAAGATAGACTGCAGGGTTTCTTTTTTATGATTGATCAATTCCACTTCGATATCTTCCACAATTCCATCTGTTCTCAACAGGTTATTGACCAGAATGGCCTGCTCCGGAACTGCAAAAAAATGATTCAGATTCAATTCCATTAATTCATCCCTGGAATATCCCAGCATTTCTGACGTGATAAAATTTACATCCTTAAACACCAGGTTCTGATCGGTCAGGAAAACGGCATCCTTGGACCTTTCAAATATGCTCCGGAATTTCCGTTCATTGGCACGAAGTATTTTCATGGCCGTTGCCCGTTCAAGGGAATACCGGATGCATCTTTCCAGCTTTTCCGTATTCAGCTCAAGTTTTACCAGGTAATCATAAGCACCTGCCTGCATCGCCTCCATATCAATTTTCTGGTTACCCATCCCTGTAAGTAAGATCAGGGGTTGCTCACTGTTGCGGGCAAGCGCATTTTTCATCAGTTCAAGACCCGTTTTAGCACCGAGGTAATAATCTATAAAATAGATATCGTAACGTGATTCCAAAATGGCATCCAGTGCATCGTTATAACGGTAGCACCAGTCAATAATGAATTCCCTGCCCCGTATTTTTTTAATATACTGGCTGGTGAGAAAAAAATCCTCCTCATCATCATCAATGATCAGGACTTTTATCGGGGCATTTTCAGGAATCATGAAAGAATTTAATTTGGGACAGGGTGTTCAGTCAGGTAATTAATGATTTTTCATTTCTTCATAGAGCGTCATTTTATTGTACAATGTCTTCCGGTCAATTTTTAATAACTGGGCCGCTTTGCTCTTATTGTAGTTGGATTCTTTCAGGGCCTGTAAAATCATTTCATATTCCGCATCAATACTGGCCTCCTTCAGGGAACTTTCGCTTAAATTGATCTTACCGCCTCCACTTGTTTTACCATCTGCTGACAGTCCCCCTGCTACATTGTTATTGACAGATCCCGGCTGATCAGCAAACTGGAGTTTACTATAGTTCGATATTTCAAAAGGAAGTGTCCTGGCTTCAATGAAATCGCCTTCTGTAAGAAGTGTTGCTCTTTTAATTACATTTTTCAATTCCCGGAGATTACCATACCACACATATTTCTTAAAAATTTCTTCCACGTCCGGTTCAAATCCCTTCACCTGCTTGCCCAGTTCTTCATTGGTGGTCTGGAGGAAATGGGTAGCAAATAACATGATATCATCTCTTCTTTCCCGAAGTGGCAGGATTTCAATTGAAAATTCATTAAAGCGGTGGTAAAGATCTTCACGGAATTTCCCCGAGCGGGTAGCGTTCCACAATAGTTCATTGCTGGCAATGAGGATCCTCACATCCAGTTCAATATCACGGGTTCCTCCCACCCTTCTCATTTTTCTTTCCTGTACCACCCGTAACAGGGATACCTGTACATCATAAGGAAGGTTGGATACTTCATCCAGAAATATAGTTCCTCCGTTAGCCAGCTCAAAACATCCCACTTTTTGATTCATGGCGCCGGTGAAGGATCCTTTTTCGTGTCCAAACAATTCACTGGCTGCCAGTTCTTTTGACAGGGCACCACAATCGATCGCGATAAATGGCTTGCTGCTCCGTTTACTGCGCTTATGAATTTCTGCCGCGATGGATTCCTTGCCACTACCTGTTTCACCGTAAATAATTACACTATAACTGGTTGGCGCCACCAGCGCAACCTGTTTTAATATTTTTTTGAACGCATCAGAATCCCCGAAGATATATTTCCCGGAATAAGATACCCCCTGTTCGGATCCCGGTTCTGCTGTTTCCGATACAGGCGTTTTACTTTTTGTTACGGGTTTGACGCTGCTGTTCTCGCTGTGTTCGATTGCCTGCTGAATGGTATGGATAATTTCATCCGGCAGCAATGGTTTCGTGATATAGTCATAAGCCCCCATTTTCATCACTTTTACAGCAGTGCGCATATCGCTGTATCCGGTAATGATGATTACCGGCAGATCTGCATATTTGTTTTTAATACTTGTAAGCATTTCCATGGCATCCATATCGCCGAGACGGTAATCGCACATCACGAGATTGGGCTGGTTGCTGTCCAACCAGGCCAGGGCTTTTTTACCGGTATACATTTCAATTACTTCATACCCGCGCCGGGTCAGGAACCGGTTTAATAAAAGGCAAATGTCTCTGTCGTCATCGATTACAAGAACTTTTTTCATATCCATTGAATTAGTGTTCAAAATAGTTTTGGCTCGCTTTAAAAGTATAATGATCTCATTTGTGCTACGGGAATATTTAACTGATCTCTGTATTTTGCAATGGTCCTTCTTGCCACGATATAGCCCTTTTCGGAGAGGATATCAGTAAGTTCCTGATCCGTGTAAGGTTTCTTTTTGTCTTCTTTCTGCACTACTTCCGCTACGATCCGCTGAATGACTTTATTACTGATTACGGTACCTTCTTTATTTGACAACCCTTCTGTAAAAAGCTCCTTTAACAGGATCATTCCAAAAGGTGTATCTGCATATTTGTTACAGGTAATACGGGATACGGTGGAAATATCCAGGCCCACGACCTCTGCGATATTTTTAAGTACCATGGGTTTCAACTGCATAGTATCCCCGTATTTAAAATACTCTGACTGAAAGGTAATAATCGCCCTGATCACTTTGAGCATATTGGTTTCGCGTTCCCGGATCGCTTTAATAAACCATTGCGCTGATGCCAGCTTGCTGCGCATATACTGGCGGGTACCGCGATCAGTTGTTTTGCTGTTATCCATATGCTGAACAGTTTCTGCCCAGGTCTGGTTTACATGCAGGGAAGCAGATCGCTGCCTGGCCAGGGAAACCAGAATCTCATCCGACTCTACCGTAATAATAAAATCCGGGAAAACGGTATTATTTACCTGGATGGAGTTGGTTGAACCCGTAAATGGACGCGTTTTAAGTGAAGCCAATACCTGGAGGGCTTCCTTCATTTCTCCGTCTCTCATTTTCATATCCCTTCGTATTTTTTCAATATTACAAGCATGCAGATCGTCAAAATGATCCTGCACAAGCGTACAGGCCGTCTGATATACCGGTGATTTATTTTCCTGTTTTTTTAGCTGGATCAGGAAAAATTCACCCAGGTTCCTTGAGCCGCAGCCGGTAGGATCCAGCTCCTGGATGTTTTTCAAAATCGGTTCAATTTCGTTGCCATGGATCCAGATATTCTGTTTAAATGAAAGTTCTTCGGCAACAATTTCCAGGTCGTTTGTCAGAAATCCGCTTTCATCCAGGGAATCAATAATAAAGTCTGCTATGGCATATCTGGATTCATTATGCTCAACAAAACGGTACTGCTTTTTTAGTTCCTCCCTGAAGTCCACTGTTTCTGCGATCTGCCGGTCAGGCATTCTGTCGGACGGCAGGTAATTCTCGTATTCGGTTTTATAATCGGGAATATCATCATACGCATACTCTTCCCAATTTTGGAAATCCTGAACAGTTTCTTTTGAAAATTTATCAGTTTCGGATTCTTCTGCACTGGCATTTTCTTCCAGGGCAGGGTTTTCATTGATTTCGTCCTCTATCCTTTGTTCCAGTGAAAGGGAATCCAGGTGAAGTAAATTAAGGAGTGCGATATGATGCGGAAGGATCTTATGCTGTAGCTTTTGCGACTGAAGCTGATGTAGCATGCGATTATCTTTGGTTCTCCTTTTAAAAACAAATAAAACACCAGAATTTTCAGGCTGTAAATGGGGTGTTAAAGCCAAAGATAACCAACTTATGGGTAATTTCTTCCCCGTAGTGTGGAATTTTAATATTTTTACCCATTCGTCTTGGAAGGGGTTTCCTTGTCCTGTTGCTGTTTTTCTTCGTTCTTATTTTTGTCTGCTTCCCCTTCTTTCTTTTTTTCGTCAGCTTCTTTCTTTTTCTTTTCTTCCTCTTTTTGTTTCTTTTTAAAATAGCCGCGGAATAAAAAATTATGTTTAGCAGCTTCCATATTTTCATTTAAGCCTGCCGAGCCTTTTTTCAAATTCACCATCGTTGCATGGAGGTTATTACCCATACTGGAATCTCCCAACAGGCGGGCAATTATTCCATGACCATGATTCACTTTATAGGCTACTTCAGAGAGTTGCTGGGTAATCTGTGCTGCGTTGTCTGCCGAAGTTTTCAAACCAGCCAGGATTTGTTCTGTTTCCACCGGCGACTTGGCAACCAGTATTTCATTATCCTTTACCGGCTCCCTGTTCATGGTGCCCGGCGATATGATTAGTACGCGGTCGCCAACGAGTCCGTCAGAACCAATGCTGGCACTGGCATCCTGCTTAATGAATTTTCTCACCTCCGATTTGATATTCATATCAACCAATACGGATGTATCTGTCAGTAGCTGGATACCTTCTACCGTTCCAATGGCAATACCCCCGAAACGGACATTATTACCCACTTTTAATCCGCTCACGTTGTTAAAAACAGCTTTGAGCTGAAATACAGATACAAAAAGGTTTTTCTGTTTTCCAATGAAAAATAATCCCAGCACCAGGAGCACTAAACCGCTTACGATAAAAATGCCCAGCTTCCAATATTGCCCTTTTTTTGTTTTCATACGATTAATTCATTTAATTATTTTTTATGAAAAAAAAGATCTGATCCATTCATCGTCATTTTTTTCCAATTCTTCATATGTACCCTCAGTAAAGATTGTTCCGTCCTTTAAAATGACCACACGGTCTGCGGTCATTTTAGCACAGGATATATCGTGGGTAATGATCAGCGATGAAATTTTATATTTTCGTTGCATATCCAGGATCAACTGGCTGATTTCTTTTGCCGTAGCTGTATCCAGTCCTGTAGTAGGTTCATCATACAGCATAATTTCAGGTTTCAGGATCAGGGTTCTTGCCAGACCGATGCGTTTATTCATTCCTCCGGAAAGCTCTGCAGGCATCATTTCGCCGGCATCCGGCAAACCGACGTTTTCCAAAACTTCCCGGATCAGGGCATCGGTTTCTTCTTTTCCCAGTTCTTTTTTATGATGTTTCAGGGGAAAAGCAAGATTCTCGTAAACCGTCATAGAATCATACAATGCGCCGCTCTGAAATAAAAAGCCAATCCGGGTGCGGAATTGATTCAGTTCATCGTAATCAATATCTGTCATGTCCTTTCCGAAAATGCAGATTTCGCCTTCATCCGGCTCCATTAATCCCACCATACATTTTATGAGCGTGGACTTACCCGATCCTGATTTACCAAGCACCACTACGTTTTCAGCTTTATGAATTTCAAGATTTACGGATTTGAGAATCTGATCTTCCCGAAACGTTTTGCTTAATCCTTTAATCCTGACGACCAATTCAGTCTCCATTGCCATATATTTTATAGAATATCGGTGATCTGCACAGTTATCATATCAATAAAAAAAATAGCCAGGGATGCCGTTACCACAGAGGAATTTGCCGCTGTTCCCACGCTGGCGGTCCCTCCTTCCACTGTAAATCCTTTGTAACATCCAATAATTCCTATGGCCATTCCAAATAGTATCGATTTTATAATAGAAGGAATCACATCAATCCAGTCAAGTTTGGAAAGGGAAACATTGAAATAGCGGGTGAGCGGCATATCGCCGTGAATATTATAAGCCAGGTAAGAGGAAAAAATAGAAATGGCATCTGCAAAAACAACTAAAAAGGGAAGTATACAGGTAGCAGCCAGCACACGGGTCACTACCAGGTAACGAAACGGATTGATGGCAGAAACTTCCATGGCATCTATCTGCTCGGTAACTTTCATGGATCCCAGCTCCGCTCCGATACGGCTGCCGATTTTGCCGGCGCAGATGACTGCTGTAATTACCGGACCGATTTCCTTAACCACACTCACCGATACCATTCCGGGCAGCAGGGCTTCAGCCCCGAAATTCACCAGCGATGGTCTTGATTGCAGGGTTAATACCAAACCCATGATGAATGCGGTTATCAGAACCAGCGGAAGAGATTTATTTCCCATTTTAAAGCACTGACTCAGAAACTCCTTCCATTCAAAAGGACGTTTGAAAACTTCCTTTACAAACCGGATGTAGAATAAAAAGAAATCTCCCGCACCACGAAAAAAAGATTTAAAAGGCACCCAGCGAGGCATTCGGGTTTCTATGGTTGTCATTATGTTTCTGTTTGTTATACTCTATCTAATAGAAGATCATGCCGTTCCATATAAGGTGGTTATCTCGAACTAATTGTATATTTATCCCGTAAGCGTGGAGATTAGTACCCAATGAGGCTTAACGCTTAATGCATAACGCATAACGCCTAACGCTTAATACCTGAAGCCTTTCAGTTGGTAGCAGGGTGAAAGCTGAAAAGAATTGCAAAAAATAAAACCCGGCAAGGCATTCTGGCCTAATTTTTTGACTGATAACATAAATTAAATTTTATGACGAATAAAAAAATAGTTGCCGGAATATTAACAGGTGTCGCAGCCGGGGTGGTTGTCAGCCTTATTCTGTCTACAAAAAAGGGCCGGGAAACAGGAAAGAAACTTTTAAAGAGCAGCAATAACCTTAAAGAAGACCTTAAAGGAAAATTTGGCGAATTTGTGGACCAGATTCAGGCTAAATTCCAGGGCGCATTAAAGTAGCTAACTTTGCGAAACACTTCTCTATGTCAAATACCGAATCCATCAAATCCCTGATAGATAAATCGAAAGACTATCTGGATACAAGAATTGAATTAGCCAGACTCAAAACGATTGATAAATCGGCTGATGTTCTTTCGTCTGTCGTGGTGATCGTTTTCATGATCTTCATTGGTTCCCTTTTTATTGTTTTTGGAAGTATTGGAGTAGCATTGCTGCTTGGAAAATGGCTGGGAGCCTATTCTTACGGTTTTTTTATCGTTGGCGGGTTATATGCCGTCATCCTGCTTCTCATTTATTTTCAGAGGGAAAAATGGATTAAACTCCCCATCTCGAACGGACTTATCCAAAAAATGCTGAAATAGTTCCCAATGAAAAAAATCAACAATGCTGCTGAACTGGACAAGGCAATCGCCGAGCTGGAACAAAAGGCAGCCTTACAAAAAAAGGATATTCAGGAAACCTTTGCAACTGTATCCGAAAACCTGAAGCCGATGAACCTGGTTAAGAGCGGGTTCCGTTCCGTTCTGAATACCGGAACCAAAGAAGATATTTTAAACGTGTTACTCGGAGTCGGTTCGGGCTTCCTGGGCCGGAAACTTTTATTGGGGAAAACAAAGGGAGTGGTTGGTAAAACCGTAGGCCAGGCAATTCAATGGGGTGTGACCGGGCTGATTTCCAAAAATGCCGAAGCCATTAAAGAAAAAGCAGGTGTATGGATAGATAAGATTTTTAAGAAAAAACATCCGGCAACCAACCATACACCTTTGCCCCGCACAGCTTCCCCACCCCCTGAACTTCACCCTACAGAAGATTAAATCCCATGGGAAGAGTTGAATGCTTTTTCCATATTTCTCATCAGGCTGGAAACCGGACCCTCCATTTTTCCAGTCCTGTCATCCAGATTATTATTTTGTAAAACCTTGCCCAGTTCCAGCGAGGGGGGAAGATATAACAGGGTATCCGGTTTGTTTTTCGAAACAAAACTTCTGATGGAACTTTCATCAGTTTTATTGCCCAGGGATTCCTTAACCACCCGTAAAGATTCAGTTGCGATATGCTCCAGCTGTTGTACACTGTGCTGATCATTAATTTTGGAATATTCTGCTATTTTACCAATGACTGTATTTTTGGATTTGCCAAAAATCTTCTCCAGCAAATCACCTTCCTGTTCCAGCACCGAAACTGCCGGTTCTGTCTCCAGCCTGTTATAAATACCCAGCAAAATGGATGGTATACCCGCCTGCGCGAGCGCACTGTTTCCAATAGTTATTCCCTGTTCAGCCGTTTCCTGAGTATTGGGATCAATCTTTTGCAAGACATCAAATCCCAGATTTTTTTGAACTGTTTCAATGATATTCATAAAAAAAATTTAGTTTGAATAAATGAGCAGAAAAAAGGAATGCCCATCCGGGGACGGGCACTCCCATTACCATAAATCAATTATGCCCTTCTGATCACTCCTAACAGGAGTGATATAAGTGCAATAACCAGTAAGATATGAATCACTCCGCCTGCACTATATACGAAAAACCCCAGGATCCATCCGATTATCAAAATGACTGCAATGAGATACAATAGACTTCTCATAAAATAAATTGTAGGTTAAAAATGATATTGATTAAATACAAGCAAATTCATGCCAGAAGGCAATTTTGCAGGTTTTCCAAATGATTTTTAGGTTTTTATGCGTAAAATCCGAATTAGATGTAGACCATTCTCTACAAATAAAACCAGATAATATTCCATTAAAACTGTATCCAATTGTGAGACAGTTCCTATATTTGACTACTTCAAAACTCTGATTGTAATTTCTTTGCAGGTAGCCTGATGGATAATCATAATAATCTTTCTAAGCGGGTGCTCATTATTGATGATGAGGCAGATTTTTGCCTGTTAATGAAAAACTATTTTGTAAGGCGCAATTTTGAAGTACATATTTTTCATACACTGGCAGAGGGAATGGAGAATCTGGAAACAATAAATCCGGATATTATCTTTTTGGATAATAATCTTCCCGATGGTCTGGGATGGGAAAAAACAGATTATATCAGACAACATTTTCCAAACACACATATCAACCTGATCAGTGCTTTTCAATATGATCATAATTTCTCCAATGGATTATCCACAGTCAGAATCTGGGAAAAACCGATTAGTCTTAACGAACTAAATAAATACCTGAATTAAGCGTGAGGCTTGAGGCGTCACGCGTGAAGCTTGAGGTGTGACGCGTGAAGCCTGATGCGCGATGCCTAAAGCTTTATGTTTACAATATGATTGATCAGATCATTTACCAATAATATATCGCCGGATTCCTGTATTATTCCGTCCAGGTATATTTCCATTCGTTTTTCCGGACCATTTCTTTCAAAATTCAAATGATAATCTGTTTCTGAAAACCGGTAATGAATATCCCAACTGGTCCAGGTTTCCGGAATGCAGGGTTTGATGGAAAGCCGGTTACCGGTTCTGTTCAAACCAAAAAATGATTCTGCCAGCAATTGATACATCCACCCGGCGGATCCGGTGTACCAGGTCCATCCACCCATTCCTTTATGACTTTCTACTGCATAAACGTCAGCGGCAATCACATAGGGTTCTGTCTTGTATTTATTAATCCCTTCCGGCGTGGATCCATGGTTCAGCGGATTAATCATCTGAATCAGGTCATAGGTGCGTTCTTTATCTTCTAATGCGGCGGTTGCCATAATAAACCAGACGGCAGCATGCGTGTATTGTCCTCCATTTTCGCGCACACCAGGCAGGTAACCTTTGATATACCCGGGATTTGGGATAGCCTGATTGAATGGCGGGTCAAATAACTGAATCACCGATAAATTCTTTTT
Organism: uncultured Bacteroidota bacterium; assembly: GCA_963766585.1. Lineage (GTDB taxonomy): Bacteria > Bacteroidota > Bacteroidia > Chitinophagales > Chitinophagaceae > Puia. The sequence continues at coordinate 84,378 of CAVYAV010000003.1, read as the reverse complement.
AACCAGTCGTTCATAAGCAGATTGCATAGCCACACGACTATGTTCCATATTGCCGCCTCCTGAAATAACCGACCAGCTCTGTGGAATGGAATCTATTTTGCACTCGTCATTTTTCTCTGAACCCAGCGGAGTGCCGTCATCAAAGAACGCCCGGAGATACCAGTTCCCATCCCAGGCATTTGTATCAATGTTCTTTTTTAAATTTGCGGATTCTTTCAGGCATAGAGATGAAAACTCTTTATCTTTTCTTGTATTAGCCAGGGGCTGAAAACGAATCAGCACATCATATAAGAAAAAGGCGAGCCACACACTTTCTCCCTTCCCTTCATTTCCTACCTTATCCATACCATCATTCCAGTCTCCTGAACCGATGAATGGCAAACCATGAGATCCATAGTGCAGGCCATGTTTTATGGACAGTTTGCAGTGTTCATAAAGACTTACGGACTGGTCAGCGATTGACGGTAATTCATAATTTGAATCCTCTCCCGGATTTAAAATTCTGCCTTCAATAAATTTTACATTTTCATTGAGGATCGCTTCATCGCCCGTATGTTTTACATATCTCGACACTACGTAGGGAAGCCATAAATAATCATCTGAACAGGTTGTTCTTACTCCTCTCCCCATCGGGGGGTGCCACCAGTGTTGTACATCACCTTCCCTGAATTGCCGGGAAGCACTCAGGAGAATTTGTTGTTTTGCCAGGTCGGGACGGTTATGCAATAAGGATAATACATCCTGCAGCTGGTCACGGAACCCGAATGCACCGCCTGACTGATAAAAGCCACTCCTGCCCCAGATTCGGGATGCAAGTGTTTGATAATTCAACCAGCCATTAAACAAAAAGTTTACTGCCGGATCAGGACAATTTACCCGGATGGCACCAAGCGTTTTCTTCCAGAATTTCTTTACGGAAATCAGTGCATTTTCTGCGACAACTGCGCTTTTTGTTTTCCGGGCTGTAAGCAATGCACTATACCTGTCCTTACCGGCCCCCAGGCGGAAAACAATTGTTTTTTCTTCCGTATCGGTCAGTTCCAAGGCAGTTTGTAAAACACCACAGGCATCCTGCGCAGCGCCTGCCCTGCCGGAAAGTTTGGATTTACCCATGGCATCCGGGTTTTTATATGTACCATTTCTTCCCAAAAATTCCGTCCGGTCGCTTGTAAAAGACTTAAGGGGGTCATCCATATCGAAGAAACTGATATAGTTCCCAAAATCACCATTGTAAGTATTTCCGGCAATCAGAACACCCGTTTCCGGATTCATTTCCGTTGTAATCTGCATACCGGTTTTGGTACGCAGGTCGCCCAATACCCATTCCACATAACCGGTGAGAGACAGTTTCCGGACCCGGCCCGAAAGGTTTTTTATTTTAAACAAAATATATTTCACCGGTTCTTCGAGATCCACAAATACTGTCATGGAAGAATATAACCCGTCTTCAACTGACTGAAATTCGCTGTATCCAAATCCATGTATGCATTTGTAATTCGATTTACCGGGATTGGGCAGGCCGGAGGGAGACCAGTATTTTCCGCTTTCTTCATCCCGGATATAGTATGCTTCTCCGCATAAATCAGCAATCGCATCATTGTTCCAGGGTGTCAATCTGTATTCATGGGCATTCTCCATCCAGGTATAGGATTGTCCGCTTTCCGAAACAACTGTTCCGAAGGAAGGGTTGGCGATAACATTACACCAGGGTGCGGGAGTTGGATTCTCAGCACCGGTAATGATATGATATTCGCTTCCATCCTCGGAAAATCCACCTGTTCCATTAAAAAAAACAAGGTCATTTGGTATTGCCAGGTTTGAATCCTGTGAAGCATAAAATCTTGTCGGCGTAAAATATGGAATGACTGGTTTTACAATTGCCCTGCTTTTGATTTGTTCTTCAAGTGTTCCAAAACTATCTGAGAGGATTATCCTTGAAACTGCCTGAAACAGGATCCGGTCTTCCTGCGAAACCTGTTCGCCAGGCCGGATAAAAATGCCGCCGGGTTTTTCTTTTACATCGCTGATGATTCCGGGAGAAATTAAACCCACCAGTTCATTCTGCAGTGCCTGCCTGTATCCACCATAATCTTCATTCCATATCACCAGGTCAACCATCAATCCCTTTAGTCTCCAGTAAGCATGAGCCTGAACCATCTGACGGGCCAGTTCAATATTTGCAACATCCTGTATCAGTAAAAGCACAATCGGAAGATCCCCGGAAATTGAATAACTCCAAAGGCCGGACTGACTGCGATGATTCCTGAAAATCGTTGCTGCATCTGCGCGTAAGGCCGGATTCGGAAAAATCACTGAACTCGCCAGACGGGAATACAATTGCGCGTCTGCTTCCGAAGCATTGATCTGGCGAAGCACTACCTGACTATGCGTCCATGCGAGTTCAAAGGCACGGTCCGTAAGGGGTCTGTCCTGGTATTTTTCTACCAGCGACATACAACTGTCTTTATTTTCCCCTATTCCGAAAACCATATCAATCGTAACCGAATCATGGGCGTCGATCTGGAACCGGTAACGGATCGACACAATCGGATCCAGTACGGCACCCTGAGAATTTGAGAGCTGTTTATTTTTACTCAGGGCTTCCGGATCATGAATGCTGCGTGTTCTGCCAATAAATTCAGAACGGTCTGTTTCAAAGGAGACATCCTTAATTTCTGCATTGTGAACCTTCATCAAATGAAACATCCAGGGTTGCGGATCTCCGTCGCCCCTGGGCCTCCGGGTGCACAATATGGCATCGCGCTGGGGAAGTATTTCCGTTTGCACGAAAAGATTGCTGAACGCCGGATGAGCCGCATCCGCAGCCGCGGCGGTTAAAACCACTTCCGCATAACTGGTTACTTCGAGCCATCTTTTCCTTCTTGAACGATTGCTGATATGCACCCTACGCATCTCCACATCGTCTTCAGATGAAACAACAATTTCAGTGTGGGTCTCGAAATTTTGTTCCTGTCTTCTGAATTCCGCTCTTCCCTGGGAAAATACAACCTCATAGGTTTCCGCAGTTTTTAACGATGGCTGGAATGCACTGGACCAGGTGCTCTCATTGTCCAGATCCCGTATATAACAGAATATACCGGTATTGTCCATCGTGGCATCCTCCCTCCAGCGGGTTACGGCAATATCCTTCCAGCGACTATATCCGCTGCCGGAATTCGATATCATCGTATAATAGCGCCCGTTAGATAACAGCTGGATTTCAGGTAAGGTGGTATTGGGTGTTCGAATTACCCGCATCTGTACTTCCTGTTCGCTGACACTGCTGTCTGATACATGGACGGTGGGTGAATAAAATTCAGTAACGTGAGGTACTTTTTCCTGCAGTAAAAGCATGATTGCTTTAAACTGGACTTCATTTTCAAATCTTTCCTGCATGGGTTTGTTGTGCAGCAGGTAAGAAAGGGAAAGAAAAGCCATACCCTGGTGATGGGCCATAAAAGATCTTACAATAGCGAATGCCTGCCCCCTGGGCAGTCGCGCTGATGTATAATCAACGGCTTCATACATTCCATATTTTCCACTGAAACCTGCCAATTCCAGATCAAGCAGATTCGAAACGGCCTGTTCGGGTTGCACCATAAGAGCCATTACCGTTGCATAGGGCGCTATCACCAAATCCTCTCCCAGTCCCCGCTTCAATCCAAGACCCGGAACGCCAAACGCGCGATACTGGTAATTCAGGTTTACATCAACCAGGTTATATCCCGACTCGGAAACTCCCCAGGGCACATTCCTTTTTTTACCGTAATCAATCTGTTTTTGAATTACCGATTTATTTGACTGATCCAGTAAAGTATTGTCAAAACCGGGCATAACCAGCTGAGGCATCAGGTATTCAAACATGGAGCCGCTCCAGGATATCAGGACGGGTGAAGTTCCGGGACTGGTGAGCTGACGACCCAGTGCAAACCAGCTGTCCTGCGGTAATTTCCCCTGCGCAATCCCCAAAAATATCGTGAGCCTGGATTCCGAAGCCAGCAGGTCATAAAACCCATTGTCCCGGCGGTGATCCGTAACGTTGTATCCGATAGCCAGCAGTCTTTGCGATTTATCATAAAGGAAATCAAACTGGATATCTGCAAATTCTTCACTTAGCCTTGATAACTCCTGTATACTCAGAATTCTTTCCTTTGCACGGCGACTGGTTTCAATAAGTTGTCTGCGAAATATTTCCAGCCAGTGTTTTTCTTCCGAATCTAACTCCTCCTCGTCATAAATATGAACCTGCAGAATCAGTATGGACTCCAGTTCTGCCAGCTCCTGCAAGGTCCTTATGGCGGAAATGGAAGTTTCCAGGAATTTAAACCGTTCGGGAAAATGAGCGATGGACAGCCAGGGTGAAAATTCATTCACTTCATTAAATGCTTCCCTTACCTGGTTGGCAAATGTATCGGCCCACCAGGCAGGTTCTGAATCTTCGTGAAATATGGCCGTTAACCTTTCTGATTCTGTCATAAGGTTTTTCAACCGGTCATGCAGTCCCCTCACTGAATCAAATCCATTATCCATTCCTTCCTTAAGTAAAGTCCTGATGGATTCTGTTTTGCTTTTATCGCCCATTTTATCCTCCACAATCTCCAGTGTGGTATGCAGTCCGAAAAAAAGCAGATTGGAAATCGGGTGTTTTTTTTCCAGCATCAGCAGTCCCTGTTTCAACGTAATAAGGTGGCCGGCCATATTGCCGCTATCAACCGTTGAAATATATTTTGGAGGCAGGGGTTGTAAAGTCTGGGTATCGTACCAGTTATAAAAATGACCTGCATATCTTTCCATTCTTTGCAATGTTTGCAGGGTATTTGAAACCCGGAACAATAAAATATGCATGGGAATATATCCGAAATCGAAAGCGGTCAGATTAGCAAGCAGGGATAGTCCTATGTTGGTAGGAGAAGTCCGGTGCGCAATTCTTTCCACCGGGCTTTCCTGATAGTTATCCGGGGGAAGCCAGTTGTCACCTGCCCCGACAAAATTTTCAAAAAAGGCCCATGTCTTCCTGGACAGCTTATTTAAAAATAATTTTTCTTTTTCATTCAGGTCAATGGATTTGCTTTTGTCGGGAAGGCTGATTCTCCAGGCAATTGCAGGGGAAAGCATCCAGGCAATCAGGAAAGGGAGGCTTATTCCAATACCATCGGCATGAATATATTGCATCCAGATAAAGGCAGCTACAGAAAGAAGCACCGGAAACCACATTCTCAGATAGGATTGAAAAAGGGTATTGTTTTTTTGTTTCAGTTCGTTTACAGATGGATTCCATTGCAACAAGCGGTGGTGGCTGATCAGCAGTCTCCAGTTGGTTCTCCATATCGCATCTGCATACAGGATTGCTTCGTAAGGAATCGATATCAAAAGAAAAAGCTGATTGGTAAAATGCTGAAAAGTGTAGCGAAAGCTCATGAGGACATGGGGCAGAATCCTGACATCCTCCGGTTTTTGCCATATTTCCCAAAAGAAACTGATGATTGAATTCAGAAAAAGAATACTCAGCACTGCCAGTGTCCAGAAAATTGGAGAATGGGCGTACATCCATCCAAACAATAACATGATCAGTAATGCAATGGGCACAAGACTCCGGCGCAGGTTGTCAAATATTTTCCATCTCGACAACGCAGATATGGGATTCTTCAGGATTTTTCGGGAAGGTCCGGGAACCCAGGGAAGCAGCCAGGATGCAATCTGCCAGTCACCCCGGATCCAGCGGTGACGTCGTTTCATATCCGCGTCATACCTTACCGGGTACGCTTCATACAATTGTACATCACTCAATAATCCGCAACGTGCATAACTGCCTTCCAGTAAATCGTGACTGAGAATGCGGTTATCGGGAAACCGGTCAGCCAGTGCATTTTCAAAAGCATCAACATCATAAATCCCTTTGCCTATAAAAGATCCTTCTCCAAAAATATCCTGATAAACATCAGAAATCGCCCGTGTATAGGGATCAATACCCGGCTCATTTCCATGCATCCGGGCATAGGTTGTACTCTCATTTGAAGTAAGGCTTACTGCTACCCTGGGTTGAAGAATTCCGTAACCCTCCGTCACCCTTCGTTTCCTGGTGTTGTAGTAAGGATGGTTCATTGGATGTGCCATTGTTCCAGTGATCTTCCAGGCGGCATCCCTTGGCAATTGTGTATCCGAATCCAGCGTTATAACATATTTTATCTTTTCGAAAACCGTTGAATCACCTACAATGAGGGAGAAATTTTCCTGGCCCCTCCCCCGCAGCAGCGCATTCATCTCCTGTAGTTTTCCTCTTTTGCGCTCATATCCCATCCATATTTTTTCTTTTACATTGTATTTGCGGGGTCGGTGAAAAATAAAGAACACCTCATTTTTTTCACTCCCATATTTGAGGTTTAACGCTTCCGTACGGGTCCTCGCTGCAATTAACAGCTCCTGTTCTTCCGGCAGATGTTCTTCCTTTGCATCTTTAAAATCGGTCAGCAATGCAAAATGAATATGCGAACCCCGGTTAGCCAGGAACCTCACTTCCAGATTTTCCAGCATTTCTTCCAGTTCAGGCAGACTGTTGAACATGGAAGGAATAACAACCAGCGTTTTGAATTTCTCGGGAATACCCTCAATAAAATTCATACGCGGAAGAATCAGCGGACGAATGATAAGGGTGCTTACCCAGTTGACCAGGGAAATGGAAAGCTGGCTGCAGCCAAGCAAACACACAAAAGACGTTGCCAGCAGAAACCAGGGATCCCTGAAGCCTTCTTCCCATGCTCTTATGAGCAGGGTGCCTGTCATAACAGAAGCCAACAGAAAGGCCGACCCGATATACAGGAACAAAGGCATCCTTCTTAAAAAATCTTTAATCCTTTCACCAAAACCAAACCGGGCACCGGATTCTTTTATCAATTGTTTAGTGCCGTTTCCGATCAGGTAATATCCGAGATGTGCGGCGCGCGGATAGTCCGGACGATTCAAAAAACCATTATTCGCCATCTCCAAAGCAAAGCGGGCGACAGCAGATTCCGACAGGGTACTGAATTTTGCCAGCTTTTCCACGCTATGCCGGTATTCATCCCTTGTATGAAAATCCATCATCGGATAAATGCCGGAACTTTCAGTTCTCAGAATATTTTCCACGACGCTGATATTTTCAACGAAGTCCCGCCAGTTGTTGCTGCTTAAAAAACGGAGACTTCCGATACTGTTGCTGATGGAGACCTGATCAGCAGCCTGTTTTTGGTTTTCAATATGTACCAGTTCATCACTGGTCATTCCTTTTTCTGACAACCGCTGTTCAATCCAGCTGATCGGCAGGGCAAAGGCAGATCCTTTCCCTACCAGCCTCCGGGTGAGCTCGGCCACAAACGAACTTTCCATTGGCGGGCCATACCTTGCCATATCGGCAATAACCAGGATTAGGCTTTTTGGATCCTTTTCCGCAGTTTCCGTCATCTGGTCGGCCCAGTAATCAGCAAGGTTTTTATTAATCCTGTTTTTTGCGATCAGGGCAGCCAGTCTGCGCAGGTTTTCTATCAGTGCCAGCCGAAGCATAATGGGAATAGCCCAAAGCTCTCCCAATTTCAATTCTGAAATTTCCTGGTAGGCTGCAGAAAAACTGGTCAGGCTTTTAAGATCCACACGACCATCACTATGCGCAATGAGCTCCACAGCCAGATCATATACCCGTGGCAGTCCGGCTGATGGTCCCCTCGCCAGTTGGGGTAATCCCTTACTATATCCTTTAGGTAAATGTCTTTTACCGGTATAAATCTGTTCTTCTATCAGGTAAAAATTATCCAGCAACCACTCTCCTGCCGGTGTAACCCTTTTATTTTCTTTAACCGATGCGGTCAGCAGATTGTGCACCTCCAGAAGGATTTCCTCATTTTCAGCGAGCCTTTTCAATAATTGTTCTGCGGGCCGTTCATTTGTCAGGGAATGATTTTTAGCGAGCGTCCGGGCATAAGACTCCAATTGTTCGAGGCTGTAAAGCTCTGAACGGATCGGCGCTTTTTCATTATCGTACTTGTGCATCAGATCATCCCCAAGGAAAGATATTCGCAACTGGGAAATGAAATCCTGAATCGGGGTAATATTGACTTTCAAATGAGATTTTGGAATTTAATAAAATGAATAATTAAGAAATCAAACGCAGTGCCATAGATTTATCATTCCTGTACCGTTCCCCGCTCACGTATGGGCTTACCCCTGTAATCAGCATATGCTGCCGTATAACAGGCCCCGAAATATAAAATGATCGAAGAATAATAGATCCATAACATCAGTATCACAATGGAAGCGGTAGCGCCATAAGTGGCACCAATCCGGGAATGACCCAGATACAACCCGATAATAAATTTACCAAATAAGAAAAGAATGGAGGTGATGAGTGCACCTACGAAAGAAATCCCCCAGGAAATGGAGGAATTGGGAAGGATTTTAAATATCAGCATAAACATCAGGCTTATGATCAGTACGATCAGGCCCAGGTTCACAAAATAAAACAGACTGACCATGGAGTCGCTGACAAGTGCCTTTAACCGGTCGCTCAAAATATCCAACAGGGCATTTGCGGTTAATGATACCAGGCATAAAAACGAAAACCCGATTAACAAAGAAAAAGAGATCAGGCGACGGAGAAGTGTAATTAAAATTATCCTTTTCTTCGGAGGCGGGATGGACCAAAGAAAATTTATCGAACTCTGCACTTCAGAAAACACACCGGATGCCCCGATCAGCAGGATGACGGTACCGATGATGCCGCCCAGTTCTCCATGACTTGATAGTTCCGTATTGCGGATGATATCCTGTATTTGAAGTGCCGTATTGCTGCCCACCAGCCCACTGATCTGGTGGTACACCTTACCTTCCACTGCATCCTGTCCAAAAAATATTCCTGCCAGGAAAATGATGACAATTAAAAGCGGGGCTATTGAGAATACTGTATAGTATGATAAAGCCGCACTTAGTTTCAACCCGTTGAAATCTAAAAAATGGTTGAAACTTTTAACCAGTATCTGCCAGAATGTTTTTAAAAAGTTGGGCTTCATAGATCTAACCGCTTTGATTGCAAATTCATGCCAGAAGCTTTCCCCACAATAGGGCCGCAATAAGAATATTTTGGGGAATTCTTTACTCGAAACAATTAAAATATCATTCCTTAAGCCGGACGGGCAAGCTAGTCATTTTTCACTAAGCACTGATTGTAAAGAATTTAATTGAACATTCCCATTATGAGAACCGTCTGAAATAATGGTATCTCTTTTGAACCTGAATAGTAAACAACTTTATGTTAGGAAATCACTCCATTTCATTCATCGGGGAAAAAGTGCGGGATCTTGAAAATGCCCTTTTTTTTTCGATGAGCGACTCCGTTCTGAAAATTCCCGCCAGTGTGGTTAAAATTTTGCAAACTGATGAACTGGGACAGTTATGGTTTGTTATTCCCAAGCCCCTTCAGTTTTTACATGCTTTCGACCGGGAATTTCCGGTTAAACTCGATTTTTTTCGCAAAGGCAGGGATTACTACTTAAAGATCCTTGGAAAAGCCTTCCTGGTGAATGACCCTGAAGAAATAAATACAGCGGAATGCCTGAATGAAAACATTAAACAACAGGTGAGGAAAAACAATATCGTACTGGTTAAAGTTCAGGTAACCCGCGCAGATTATAGAGAAAAAAAACCTGAAATCACTTCCGCGAAAACCCTTCTGCATCAGGTAAAAAGCAAGTTATACAACTGGTTCCATCTTTCACATCCGAACGAGCCGGCATATTCTAAAAAAATTCCCGTTCAGTCAAAATATCCCCCGATCACCTCATTTACCAACTGAGTTTACCGGGATTTATCTGCCACTTTTTCGGGTGACCGTAATAACCTTTCTTCTGCGGGTGAAGTTTTCATGTATTCAAATAAATGCTTAAATGACTGAAAAGACAATCTTCCGCAGGTCAAAATCGTTTTACATTGTTGGCGGTATCATTATTTTATTGCTGACCGCCGGTTTAATCTTCTGGAATAATTTCAAATACAAACTGGCGGATAAAAAACTGGACAAACTGGTAACCACCAAGTCAAAAGGATTGTACCAGGTTAACTATCAAAATCTGGTTATTGATGAAGCGCTGGGAAATCTTTCTGTAGAAAATATCGAATTGCTGCCCGATAGTCTTGTTTATCAGTCCATGCTCGAAAATAAAACGGCGCCGGAGGATCTTTTTTATATCCGGATACCGGCGATGCATATCAGCGGGGTAAAAACGCCCAAAGCCTTATTGAATAAAGAAATAAGCGCCCATATTGTCAGGATCGAAAATGCGGAAATAGAAATTCGCCTTGGAAAAGGTAACAAAAAAGAAAAACCGGATTTCAGGGAAATCATTAACGGAGAAATGTATCAACAGCTCCTGGGCAACCTGAAATCAGTTAGCGCAGACAGCATTGTACTGGAAAATGCCAGCCTTTCCCTAATGGACAGAGAATCCAAAGCTATACTAAGTAAGGTCAGTGGTTTAAGTATCCGATTCGCCGGAACCGCCATTGACTCACTGGCATTAAAAGACAGTACAAGGATTTTATTTTCAAAAGAAATCGGGATTCACTGTGATCATCTGCTGATTCCTTCCCGGAACAAGACCTATGAATTCCAGATCGAAGGCCTCGATTTTAACAGCCTGGCAGGGAGTTTCCACACAGATAAAATCCGGTTAAAACCGCTTTTGTCGGAAACGACATTCGCAAAATCACATAAATATGCTAAAGACCGGTTTGATATAACCGTTGGAAGACTGGATATAAAGTTGATTAATCGGAAAGAAATGTTGCAGGGCAGACTGGTCGCTGATGAATTGCAAATTTTTAATGCATCCCTGCTCGTCTTCAGGGATAAATCCTATCCGCATGATTCTGTAGATCGTACACATGGCTATCCCCAGGAAGCCATTATGCATCTTCCCTTCGAAGTGTACATAAAGAAAATCACGGTTGGTGACAGCTATATTGAATACAAAGAGAAAAATGACAAATCAGACAGTAGTGGTAAGGTTGCTTTCTTTCATGTACAAGCCGGAATTGAAAATGTAACCAATATGAAAGATAAAATCCGTCAGCAAAGTCAGATGAAGGTTCTGTTCAATGCCTCGTTTTTAAATGCGGCACCGTTCACCGCCAAAATTCGGATGCAGCTGAATGACAGGCAGGGGCATTTTACGATGGATACCCGACTGGGATCGATTAATTACAATTCACTAAATCCTTTATTAAAGCCCATGGCCCTGGCAGAACTGGATAAAGGAAATATAAACCAGCTTGTATATCACCTCGATGCAACGAATACTTATGCAAAGGGAAACCTGGATTTTTTGTACAAGGACCTTTCCCTGAAACTTTTAAAAAAAGATGACGAAAAGAATACCTATAAAACAAAGGCTTTGCCAACCCTGGCTGCAGGTTTGGTAATGAGACACTCCAATCCGCTTCATGGTACTACCCGCACGGGGAATGTTGACTATACCCGGGATATACACCGATCCATATTTAACCTGATGTGGAAGAGCCTGTTATCGGGGATTAAACAAATCGCACTTTAATTGTCAATTGTTAATTGTTAATGGTTAACTGAATTTGAAAATAATTAATTGATTACGGGTCATTCAGGATTAAACAGAACATACTCCTTCTACAATTGACAATTAACAATTAACAATTAACAATTAAAAAGGATATCCTATCGCGAAATTCAGAACAGTATTTTTTGTATCAAACACCCAGCGTTGTCCCGGAGGAAGCCAGGGTTCGCGAACGGGAATTCCAAGGTCCAGCCTCAATAACAGAATCGAAATATCCAGACGCAGTCCGGTTCCGACACCTACTCCGATCTGGCTGGGCCAGGACTTGGTAAACTGGGATCCCACGCGGGAACTATCGTACTGTGTGGTCCATATATTTCCGGCATCTACGAAAAATGCCCAGCGCACAATGGAAAAAAGTTTAAACCGCAATTCCGAATTCATTTCCAATTTTACATTTCCCGGCTGGTCTGCAATAAAAGCGGTATCCCGGTTCCCCGCATAATATGAACCAGGCCCCAGTGATCGGGAACGAAATGCCCGGATGTCATTGGCACCTCCGGCAAAAAATGCTTTAATAAAGGGCATCGTGTAACTGTTCCCATATGCATATCCCAATCCACCTGTAAACCGGCTTACCAGAATGGTGGTCTGACTTATGCTCAGGTAATGCCTGAAGTCGATTTCCCCCCGTATATATTGAGAATAGGGTACACCCAGAAAAGTTTTTGAAACTCCGTCTTTCTTCACATCAGCACCGCTCACAATCCCGGCCAGATTGGCTGACAGGTCAAGGTTTCCATTGAAATAGAAATTATTTTTATTACGGTTTGGCTGGAGTTGTGAATTGAAATTAAAATTATAAGTAGGTCCTATGATAAATGTCTTCTCAATGCTGCGGGCGAGTACAATGTTCGTGTCCAGTTGCAATTGATAGGCAGAATCAATATGGGTAGGATTTACCAGGTTAATCCGGAGAATTTCCAGGGTATGTTCCTTGGTAATACTTTCCTTCCATACATAAGCGAAACCAGCCTTAAAAGAATTGAGGGTATATTCCTGGGACTGCTGGTAGTATTCATATCCGAGATTAAATCTGGTCTTTGGGATAAATCCGCTATTGGTTTGAAATTGTATCGGCCCAATAATTCTCGGGAGGAATAGCGCCAGGTCAATACCGAATTTTGTGGTATTGGTATACTGCCCCTTACCGAGGTTCTGTCTCAAAAAACCCAGGTATGCAGTGGTTGTAAGCAATTCCGCCCCACGCAGGAGATTTCTGTTACGCCAGTTAACGGAGACCTGTCCCCCATTGGCATCATCAGACTGGGTGAGTCCGGATACTTCAAACCGGATCGATTTTTTTTCGGTTGGTGTCAGGTAATAATAAGCATTCAGTTTATTATGTGCCGTATCTGTTTCGTCAAAACGGATTTTTACGAATTTAAATACACCCAGGTTGATCAGCCGGTTCAGCGAAAGATCATGATCGCGACGGTTATAAATATCACCTGGTTTAAATATCAGTGCCCGGCTGAAAATCTGCGGCTTAAACATTTTCTCCGAATCTATTATAGTGTACCCCTGGAATTTTGGCAAACCAGCTACACTGATACTGGTATCCACATGTACATTGTAATCCGCAAAAACAACTACTTCATTAATCCGGTAAACCTTATACGCTTCCTGTGGCGTGGTTTTTTTAATGATCAGGTTCATGTCTACCTGCTGATCTCCCACGGTGGAATCTGCCCGGAATAGTAAATCGTCGGGTCTGAAATAATAATATCCCCGCTGCTTTAACCGGGTGTCAATCCGGGTTCTTTCGTTTTTGATCACGTCCAGACTATAGGCATCCCCTTTTTTTATGAGGGACCGCTTTGCCATCCGGCTGATGGACACACTTAATGAATCCGTGTCCGATGGATAAATAACATTCCGGATGGTATATTGCTTCCCGATCACCGCCGTATATACCGCGCTAAGTTTTCTTCCTTTGTAGATGGTATCCAGAATTACGGTGTCTTTGAAAAATCCACGGTTTTCCAATCTGTTCTGAAGAACCGCCCTGTTTTTCTCCATAGCGCTGTAAGATGCCAGCACCGGAGGTTCGCCCAGTTTATTCCGGATGAAATACCGCAATCCCTTTCCGGTTGGCTTTCCTGCCATATTGTATAAAAGCAATTTAACTTTCACCCCCAGAAAACTTCCGTTTGGCTTTGGACGGAGCAATCCATTTAGTTCCGGCTTTAAGTTTTTGGACACCGAATGTTTCAGCGGAGGGTCAGCTTTAATTTTTATGGTAGCCCCATTGTATAAATATTGTCCCTCTTCCAGGCTGCTGGTTTCACTGCAGGAGTAAAACAGAACCGGCAGCCATATGAAATAAAATATTTTATTTATCAATCCTTTCATTTCGCCGGGGGATTAGGTACTGTGTCCGTTTTTTTATGCTTCCGGTGCTCCGTTGGTACCGGAGTTTCCTTTTTATTTTCAAAAAGTTCCCGGAATTTATTATAGTCGAAAGTTAGAATAAAACTAACCCCTGTTTCGATCACCTGCGCCTGCACAATGGCTTCATACTGATCCTTTCGGTATACGCGGATCATATACCTGCCATCCTTACTCAGCCGGTAATCCAGACTTACATCTCCTGCAATATTGGTAGCGTCCTGACCCGGGTTTGTTTCTTCCAGTTGAAAATCACTTCCTACCGTAACCCGGATACGATCGTTAAATAAGTTTTTAGAAACTTTCACATTTAAATCTGTCTGGTTTATCGTAGTCCCGGTAGAATTGTCCTGCTGGGAGTTTAAATCAAAACTCACGTCCACACCTTTAATCAGAGAACCTGCCAGCTGATTCAGCTGATCGCTAAGAATCGTACTGGCACTCTGCCGGGCAATTGTACCGGCATCAGTTCCTGTGGTGGCTGTTTGAAATGGGTTTTCCTGAACAAACCGACCGAGAAGCAAGAGGGCAAATACCTGCTTATTTATTTCTGCTTCGTCAGTCCTCATCTGAACCAGCTTGGTATCCACGTCCGGCCATAATGACAACAGGTTATCCGGAAGTGCGATATCAAATTTTATAATGGGTTTTAAAAGCTCGCCGGTCATTTTCAATTTTACCTGGAATGGTAAACGCTGCTTGTACCGGTTTACATCGCTGCTATTCTGGCTGGATAACTGCTGCTGCATCAAATCGATGGGTGATGTGTTTACGGTATATATAGCCGTGATATCAATATTGGCCGTTCTGGGATCGCCCGTCCAGGTAATGGTACTCCCCCGCTGTATATCAAACTTGCGATGCAATACACTTAATGTAAGATTGTAGGCCCCGTTTACCAGTTCATAATTTCCAGTAAGACTGATTTTACCGCTTTTGTCCACACCACCGGTTAGCTCTGCTCTTCCGCGCAGTGACAGTGCATCTCCATTTCTTTCATCTATGATAAGTGTAAACTGAGCACTGCTGTCGGTCTCAATTGTTGCAGACACATCCATGCCTTTAAGTCTCGCTGTAGTGCCAAGGGAATCCAGAAATTTCTTAAGCTGGGCTGAATCGGTTTTTGTGTTGTGGTTTGTAAAAACGACAACTCCCTGCCTGTCCACCACTTCAGGGTCATCGCTGGGAAGGATCAAAAAGAAATCCGTATTCTTATTTACCCGTATATAGGTTGTTATTTTAGGAAGCTCCAGATCGCCTGTCACATCAATGTCTGCATTCAGGTTAAGTTTGCCATAGAACATCCTGTTCGGTTCTTTGGGTGCATTCACCGCCCTGAAATTCTGCGCACTCAGGGACATGTCAAACGTGTAATTTTTAAAGTCTTTCGTAAATACATTTCCATCCAGAACTGCTTTATTTCCTGCCGAATCTTCCAGGATAAAATTGTCGAAATTAAACCCGTCGTCATCGAACTCTATTGCATCATTTGAAAGTTTCAATGGTTCGCCTGTAATAACGGGCACCAATACCGCATTTTCAAAATGCAGGTCCCCTTTCAGCAGGGGTTGGTCGATACTTCCACTGGCATGAAGGTTACCTTTCAGAAAACCCTGCATTTTGCGAACCTGCGATGATGCCATTCCCTTAAATGAAGCAAGATTTAATTGATTCAACTTCAGATCCATATCCATTTTACTTTCCCCTGAAAAGTATTTGCCGTCTATCTGGATATCATTATTCTCACCCTTTAAAGTGATATGAGCAATAAAGGCATTCAATTCACTATTGTTTACCTGGATAACCAGGTTTCCGAGCGTGTCTTTTTGGAACACCAGGCTATCGATTTTGATATCGGAAGTAAAAAGCGGCTTAGTAAATAAATTACTCAGTTCTGCCTTACCATTAATTGTGCCTCCCAGCAGGGTTGAATCCTGTTCTGCAAACTGACCAATAGTTTTAAGTTTAAAATCGGTAAAGCTTACATCCAGTGGGGATTTCGTTGTCTCCCCATTCGTATTTATCTGCAGGGATTCCGGACCATGGGTGAGTTTCAGGTTTCGAACCAGCAATCCGGTGGAATCATAATAGATGAAATTGTCTTTAGGTAATTGCCAGGCCTGATAATTAAGCAAGAGGCTGTCAGGATTTAAAACAATACGTATTCCTTTATTTTCCTGAGATAAGGTTCCGGAAATAATATATTTATTTTTCGATTTCTTATCCTTTAATAGTAAGGTGGTTGAAAGTTTATTATCTGCAAGCTCGCCATAGATGGCTGTCTGATATAATTGAAATCCTTTTTGCCCTGCATCCGCGGCAGTAACCCGGTAATCAATGCCATGTTCCTTTGTTTCCGCTACAATATTCAGCTGATGAATTATCTGCTGGTTGATTTGAATCTTATCATCGTGTAGTGAAATATTCAGGTCCTTTTTTGCACTGTTAAATTGAATATTTCCGTTCAGACTATCCGTTCCTGCCAGAGAAGGCATTACAGCCAATACCAGCGGAGAAGGTCTTAGCCGAATCGACATATTCCAGTTTTCCGGCCGGGTTGTGTCCGTTTCAATCTTCTTCAGTTTATAATATTTATTTAAGAATTGTTTTAAGGATTCCGATACCTGGGTAAGTTTATACTGACCTGTCCAGTCAATATCCGCAGCTTCTGACCGGAGCAGAATAGACTGTGCAGTATCTGTATGTTGTGCAACAAGGGAAACCGTGTCAGTATGAATGGCGAGTTTTCCCCGGGTGATTCCCAGATCCGTCAGAAATGCATTTCCCTGCAATGCGTCCGGATCTGTATTGGGAAAATCAGCATTCACGAGAAGGTGCATTTGCAAACTGTCGTTTGTCAGTTTTAATGCGAGAAGGTTGATCGTATCCAGCTGAAGTTTGATTTTTATCGAAGGATATTTGTTTTGTAAGCCGGCCTCTCCATTTAACTGGTAAGTCAGGTTAGCATCTTTCATGGAAGAAACGAGGGTTGCGCTCCCGTTATGCAGGTTGGCATCCAGGAGCATTCCCCGGTATGTATAGGAATTAAACTCTGCTGCTGTCAGGTTAACATGAAAAATGCTGTTCATGAGTTTGGGTGCAAATCCGGATCCTTTGGCGGTAGCGTTGAGTGTGACTTTGCCCAACAGGGAATCCTGTTTTAAAATATATCCGAGATCAAGATTTTTTGTGTCGGCCGCCAGGTTGTAAGATTTCTCTTGAAGGTTAAGTGTTCCCCTGATTTCTGCGATACCATTGCTTGTCTCCAGGTGCAACTGCACAAAAAAGTGGTTAGCTGTACCTGTCAATTTCCCATTTGCAGAAAAGTTTTCCGGTATCCTTATACTGGATGGGAAAGATTTGGAGGGAATAAACCGGAGTAAATCTGTTCTTGATGATTTTAATTTCGATATCGT
The DNA here is from genome assembly GCA_963766585.1 of uncultured Bacteroidota bacterium. Lineage (GTDB taxonomy): Bacteria > Bacteroidota > Bacteroidia > Chitinophagales > Chitinophagaceae > Puia. The sequence goes on along the minus strand of CAVYAV010000003.1, from coordinate 66,959 downwards.
TATATCGTAGTATGCTTTTTTCGCATCCGGCAATCCTTTTATTATTCCGGAGGCAGCCAGTGAAGTATTTCCTACTCCGTCGATTTCCAGGTAAGGGATATGCAGTTCTTTCAGATAACCGGTAACCCTGCCATTGAGGCGAAGAACAGCTTGCTGGTTGTCCCTGAGCGGTTCCTCCAGGGAGGGAACGAAAATTAAAATATCCTTAACGGCTATCCGGGATTTATCAAATTCCAGATTGGTTGCCATATTGCCGGCATTTTTTTTCAGGTCGTCGAGTGACTTGTAGCGAATGGATGTCTGACTCCTGATTTCAGACTGGCTCGTCTGAATGACCAGATTTTTCAGGGTCGCCCCGGTGGCAGTATAGGACACCTCAGAAGAAAGTTTTCTTAAATCAAACCCGCTTTTTTCATCAAAAGAGATTTCAGATATTTTCGCAGCATAGTTATCAGGATCAGCGTGGATTGAGGAGCTATTAATCCGGAGGTGGTTTACCTGCAGGTGATTATAGTCCATTCCTTTTTTAATGGCTATTTTATTATCGTCATCATACTTTAACTGTGTACTGTCTATTGAAAACCGGGCGATATCGATGCTCCAGGCTCCCGCGTGCGCAACGGAATCTATACTGGCAGCTGTTTTTTTGGATGACACTGCCGTCGCTTTTCCTAACCTCAAAACCGCCACCGTATTATTCAGGGTAATCTGGCTGATTTTAAAATGAAGTTTTGCCAGATCGATCGAATCTGCCTTGGTATGAAAATATCCCAGTTTTATCCCGGCATCCATATTTTGGCTATCATTGCGGTAATCAAGGTTGATGCGGTTAAACCCGATATCTCCCAGCTGTAATTGTACCGGCTCTGACCGCTGATTATGTGCACTGATCGTATCAGCTGCCTGTTTCAGTATAAGTATGGGCTTGTATTGACGAATGTTCCCCGAAACATCTGTCAGTTCAATGTCAGGGATTGAATAACGCTGATGTGCGGGATCAAAGGTTTTAACTTTTGTAGCAAAATCACCAAGGTTTACCTGAAAGTAATTTCCCGTTGCATCATCCTGGTACAATGCGTGAATATGCTTCAGGTGTATGGTTCCAACCACAAATTGAAATCCGCCGGTTGTATCGGCTTTTTTCGGTTCTGCTGATGGTGCGCTTTGAAATGCATCGGCAATAAACTGATAGTTGAAAACTGAATCAGGCATGAGTCTTTTCACCTTCAGGTTAACCTGGTCCAGTACCAGGTTATTTACCCGGATTTCCTTATTGAAAAGACGGAGCATGCTGATGTCCACCTCTATCATCCCGCCGGATATCAACGTGTCTTTTCGCCGGTCTTCGAGGTAGATATTTTTTATGGTGATGCGGGCAGGAAAGTCGATATCCAATTTGCCAATCCTCACTTTTGTATGAAGCTTGTTTTGGAGCCAGGCCTCTATTTTACTCCGCCCGTAATTTTGAACCGGACCAGTTTGAATCAGCACCAGAATGAGCAGTATGATCCCCAGAATTACAAGTACGGCAGTAATTGTGATACGATAAATTCTTCTGACTATCTTCTTCACAGATTCGCGGATCGTCATATGTTGTACCGGGGTTTCCTGTTTAAAGCAAAGAGCAGGCCCTTTTCCTGGTTATTTGTCAATGAATAATGACCCATGACGAGGGGAATATATTCTACAAATAAACTGTATTTTGAGGTGCAAATTATTTTTCTTCTCCAATGAGGGTGGCCCAGGGCTTCATTCCCGGCACTTCTTCACTTATCAGCCGGAGGATGGCCGTGAGTGGAATGAATAGAAACATACCCGGAATTCCCCATACCAGGTGCCCTATCAAAACTACGAGGATGGTAATAAACGGATTCATTTTCATTTTTCCTCCTACCACATGAGGGAGGATGATATTGGCATCAGCAAAATGGGTTACCAGGAAAACCACTCCCACTGCCACAACGTGTCCGGTAGTGTTGGTAGCTGCCGTGATCACCATAGTCAAAATCATGCAAAAATAAATGCCGAGATAAGGAATAATATTCAGCACCGCGGCCATAAGGCTGATCAGCAGTGCATATTTTACTCCGATGATCATCATACTGGTAAATATAAGAATGGCGATTACACTCATTTCTATCAAAAGACCAACCACATAGTTATTGATGAGCTGCCGTATTCTGCTGATGACAACCTGGACCCTGCTATTATGGGATTCGTCAAAGAGCTCAATTACAAAGCGCATTAATAATCTCCGGTATTGAAGAATAAAGAAAGTAAATATGAAAAAGAATATTGTAAGGACAAGGGTTTCTGCAATTCCAACAAAAGTAGTGGCGACCGAATTCACGGTTGTATTCATGATTCCCGAAGCAGATTTGTTCATATAGGCCACCTGCTGGGTGTTGGTAATATGATATTTCTCACTGATCCAGTCCTGAACGTCCTGCCATTTGGAAAGAATCTTTTCCTGGAGCGAGGGAAGGTCTCTGGAAAGGCGAACCACCTGATGGCTGAAAAAATAGAATAGCCCCCCGATCAGCAACATGAAAATAAGAAGGGAAACAATAGAAGCAAGCCCCCTGGGAAACCTTCGTTTTTCAAAAAAGATCACCAGCGGATGCAACAATATTGCTACGAGGAAGGAAAAAAACAGCGGAACCAACAGGCTCTTCCCAATCCACATAAATAGCAATATCAGGGAAACTGTAAAAAGTATGATCGCCAGCCGGATATAAAATGGAAATTTCAGCATAAGGATATTACAGGTTTATTCTTATTCCACTAATGATACGATATTTTCAAATTTAAAACCAAAATCTTTCAATCCCAATGAATAGCCTGTTTCTTTATTTCAGGAATCAAATGTTCTTTGAATACTTTCTAAAAACATTTTATCGATACTGGATCAATGTCGGTTGAGAGAGGGCAAAGATGGGGAAGTTAAATGCAGCAACGGAAGTAATATTTATGAACAAACCTTTCGGTCCGTATACGGGGCTATAGGAATGATCAACCATTGGCTGATAACTCGCAGAAATCTGCAAAGTATTAAACGAGAGATTTTCATTCCTTATCTGGCAGCCCAGGGTGAAACCTGTATAAAACGGACTTTCGAAAATACTTTCTTTCTGGGACGCCAGCAGGGTAGCCTGCAACAGCAGGTAAAAATTAAATTTAAATCCGTATATACTTATGGGACTGTAATAGTTTGTCTGGGCACTCAGGTTCAGGCGCTGATAGTTTTGAAACTGTGTCATTCTGTAACCATAAATTCCGTTGTCCTTATTGATGTTTAAGGGCATGGATTTATAGATAACCGGATTAAAGCAGACCAGATAGTCTCCATGCAGGAATTCCCGTAATTTCTGTCCCTTAAACCTGAACAGGTTGCTGTAATAATCCGTGGCCATATGAAAAACGGCGTCCTGGGATTGATGGTGGTCCCAAAAGCCGCCAAATCCAATGGTCGTGCTGATCAGATTTTTTCCCGGTAGCCAGTATCTCTGGATCTGTATTGCAGTATAGGGTCTTTTCAGGCTATCCCATTTATCGAAGGCAAAACTGGCGGCATAGGTATAACCCAACGGTATATCCTCCGTTCTTCCAAATCCGAAAAAATAATTGGTTTTGAAGAAGTCCTGATGATAAACAACAAACTGCCCCATGATAAAATTGTGGTTATTATAATTGGGAACAGTATCCAGGTAGGGCTGATCCGGTCGCTTCGAAAAATTCATATTGAATGACCGCCCTTCAATACCAAAATTCGGACTCAGGCTGTTATACCCTGTTTTTTTATACTGGTTGGTAAAATTATAACCGCCCCAAAAATCAACCAGGGTATATTGATAATCCCGGTATACTGATGCCGGCAGACTGAAAATATTCACAGATTTATTTACAGATAAAGTGATGCCCCCTGTAAGACTGGCCCAGGTACTGTACAAGGGACGGTTTATCATGATATAGGCGGAATTTTCATACTGCCCGGTATCCACATTCACTTTATCATTCAGCATGGTATAACCCAATGCCACATCCGCAAAAGTTCCACCCACATTATATTTCGTATAACTCGCTCCGGTACGCCACTGGGGTGTGTAGGAGTTGTCCCAGCTTGCTCCAAAAGCTACTTTCTGGCCGGCGCCCAGCAGGTTATTATTAAAAACCGTTGCTGCTACCTTGGTACCATTAAGATTTGATATCGTTGTACCATATTCAAAAACGTCTTTGGTAACCACAACGATATCGATCGAATCATTGTTTTCGTAACTGTTGATCACGTAGATACGTGCATCCAGAATGAAGGGTAACCGGCGCAGGTAACGCTCATTGTCAACCAGCTTATAGGCATTCACAGTATCTCCTTCCCTGAAAAAAAGGGACTGTTTTATTACCCAGGTTCTTGTATCGTAATGAAGCTGGTTTGCAAAACGGACAAGTTTGTTGGGAATCACGGTGGTATCTTCGATCGTTGTTCCAAATACTTTTAACCGGTTATAATAAACATACCGGATCTGCTTTCCGCGGTACACATCAAAACTGTGTTCCCGGTTTTGCCACATGGCACTATCCGACATGGTAACGGGTGCATTTGTTTTCGCCAGTTTCTGAAAGAGTGAATCCCGCTGCTGCTGATCCGTAATGATATTCAGATAGCGTGCAAAGCTGCTGCGTTTCTTTGGGGTGACTGCTTTTGGAACCGTATCGGATTGGATAAATACATTTACCCTATTTTCCGCCCTCAGGGTCGAAAAAATGCTTAAAAAGAACGATAGCAAAACAAATCGATAGATGATATTCAAAGATGTATTCAAAATTCTTCAGGCTGCTCGTTAATCCTCAAAAACGGTAGTTTTGGTATTTTTTCGACAGGAAGGTAATTTATTGCGGTCGTGCTGTAATTCATCCGAAATAAATGGAAATCCGGGGATTCCCAAAATTAATTTGAAAAATAACTGTACTGGTTTCGTTTTCAAAACCTTATGCAAGTAATAATCATTCGTCTGCAACGTTAGAATTCCGGCGGTTTTTAAGTTGTAGCAGGCTTATTTTTACCGAAACCGGCCCTAAACCAAGCTCCCATGTTCCGAGTGCTCACCATCCTTCTCTTTCTGATTCAGATATGCACGGGTTCCTATGGCCAAACTGACCGGAACATCATTCCCCTTAAAAACGGGAATTTAACTTCTTCCGAAAGTCTTCTTCATCATCCGCTAAGCCACAGGCTCTGGCAGTCCAGCCTCTATGACGGAAAATATTATATAGCAGTTCAATTAGATAATATTGCAGATGCCCGTGAAAAGGCATTACTCGCTAAGTATGGAGTACAGCTGGGACAATTCCTCACCGGTAATACATACCTGGCAGCATATACTCCCGGATTGAATATTCATAATCCTTCTTCACTGGGCATAAAAAATTTGTATGTTCTGTCTTCCGAATTAAAGATGGCTTCGTCTTTACGCAACCGATCTGGTGGCATGAAATCTGCGAAAGATCTCCTGTCGGTTTCCTGTTTTCCACTGGACAAAAATCAAATTGAACATTCGTTGAAGGAAACCGGTGCTGATATTATTGAAACGAAAATAAAGCCGGCACATACCTGGTTTATCCGCGGAAACCCGTCTGTTTTGGAAAAACTGGCCAGACTTCCTTTTGTCATTTCCATTAGTCCGATTCACCTGGAAGATGTTCCATTAAACTATAATAATCATGCTGCATTCGGTGTGAATTCTCTTTCATCTGACCTTGGAAGAAATCTCACCGGGAAAAACCTGGTACTGGGTATCGGGGACAATGCAGATCCTTCTACCCATATTGATTTGGCCGGAAAACTGATTATGCGCACGGATGAGCCCGTTACGGATCATGGCACACATACCAGTGGCACGCTGATTGGCGGTGGCATATTGAATCCGATGTATACCGGTATGGCGCCTCGCGCGCATCTTGTAGTAAATGATTTCAGTAATATACTGGTGAACAGTCCGACTTATATCAGCGATTATCAGATGTACCTCACCAGTAATTCCTATTACAATGGTGCTGCCAACTGTGAGGGGGACGGAGAGTATAACGCACTCAGTAATTATCTGGATTCGCAGACCATGTATTACCCCAACCTGCTTCATGTATTTGCGGTTGGGAATGACGGGTATATTACCTGTACACCGTATCCCGCCTCCTTTGCAACGATTAAGTCCGGATTCCAAACTGCCAAAAATGTACTCACCGTAGGTTCCATGAATGCTTTTATCTACACGATAGGACCTGGATCCAGCCGGGGTCCTGTGGCAGACGGCCGGATAAAACCGGAAATCGTTGCCGGTGGTGTAGGCATTTCTTCCACCCTTCCTTTTAATAACTATGGGGTGATGACGGGTACCAGTATGGCCTGTCCGACAGCGGCCGGAATACTGGCGTTAGTAACAGAACGATATCGACAATTGAATAGCGGAGCATTTCCCGACGCTGCATTACTCAAGGCGCTCGTAGCAAATAGTGCTGATGACCTGGGAAATCCCGGTCCGGATTTTACATTTGGATTTGGAATGATCAACGGTCGTACAACCGTTGAAGCCCTGGAACAAAATCATTTTATAAAAGGTACGGTGGCGGATAAGGTGAGCCAGCAGATTACCATTCCTTCGCTTCCCGCAGGAGCATATCAACTGAAGATGATGTTGTACTGGGCCGACGCTCCTGCCCTGCCCGCAGCTCCAACCGCACTCGTTAACGACCTCGATCTTCAGGTATCGGATCCACTTGGTACTACCCATTTACCCATGATCCTTGACCCTTCACCAGCCGGCATTAATAACAATGCGGTCGAAGGCGTGGATCATACCAACAACGTGGAACAGGTTGTAATTAATAATCCGCCAGCCGGAAATTATACCGTAACGGTAAAAGGGAATTCTGTTCCTTCCGGTACACAATCTTTTTACCTGGTTTACGAAATTATCCAGCCTTCAGTTACGGTAGAATATCCATTTGGCGGGGAAACCTGGCTGCCCAACACAACAGAAGACATTCGGTGGAGTGCTTATGGTGGTGATCCCAATGGATTTACCCTGGAATATTCCCTGGACGGAGCCGCCAGCTGGAACCTGATAAGCAATAGCATTCCCTCTTCAGCCAGATCCTATTCCTGGCTTGTGCCTAATGTTTTCACCAGCAAAGCACTGATCCGGGTTACACGGAACACGGTAGGATATTCAGATATTTCAGATTATCCGTTTGCCATACTGGATCAGCCTCTGCTAACGGTCAGCAATACCTGCCCGGGTTATGCCAGTTTGAACTGGAACGGAATCCCTGGTGCCGATTCTTACGATGTCATGCAGTTTTCCGGGGACACCATGAAGGTAATCGCCACAACGATCGATACCAGTTTTCTGGCAACACCTTTAAATCAAAATAATTCATACTGGTTTTCTGTCCGTGCCGTTCACGGAGGAGTACCCGGGCGCCGTGCTGTCGCCAAAAATATCATTCCGAATTCCGGTGCCTGTACTGCCGCTGTCCTGGATAACGATCTGTTATTGGAATCTGTTGTCGCTCCGGTAACCGGCAGGCAATTTACCAGCTCCCAACCAGGAAATCAGCGCATAACTGTCAGCGTTAGAAACCCGGGTACGCTGGCAACCTCTTCACCCGTCAGCTTCACTTACCAGGTTAACGGAGGCATACCGGTAACAGAAATATCCGCATCCCCGGTTCCTGCAAATTCCACTATAGCTTATACTTTCTCAGCAGCCAACAGTTATGATTTTTCCGTTGCCGGCCCGTACGATATTAAAGCCTGGATCCATTACGCCGCAGATACTATTCCGGAAAACGATACTGTAATAACCCGGATAAAAAATCTAAGAAATGATCCCTTGTTGTTAGCCCCGTCTTTTACAGAAGGTTTTGAAACAGCATTGGATAGGTCTTATTCCAAACCCAGCCTGGGACTGGACAGTCTGGACCGGACCGACTTTTCGAATTCCAACCCGAATGGAAGGATGAATACTTTTTTCAACAGCGGATTTGCCAGGACAGCTAACAGAAGTATGCTACTGGATGTGACGGAACAGGGAACCAATGCGGCCGATTCCATGACCAATACATTTAATCTGTCCAACTATTCGGCCCTTGATCAGATCTGGCTCGACCTGTATTTTAAAAAACAGTCTGTCGTTCCGGGCCTCCCCGGAAATCAGATCTGGATTCGTGGAAATGACCAGGCGGCCTGGATACCCGTAAAGAGTCTGGCCGATCCGCTGGATTTACCCGGGGAATATATAAAGCTGAATCTCGATCTCACCGGCATACTGGCCGGGGCATCCCCTGCGCAAACCATTAGCAGCAGTTTCCAGGTGCTGTGCGGAGCAGAAGGCAAAACTCCGGCAACCTCGGCAAACCCGCTTGCATTGCCTGGCGGCGGCATCAGTTTCGACGATTTTATAATCACCCGGTCACAAAACGATGTGGGTTTCCGGGCGCTTATACAACCTTCTTTGAGAAATGTCTGCTCATTGGGAAATGCAGAAAAAATAACCATCCTGATCCGTAATTATGGCACGGCAACCCTGATGAATATACCGGTAACCTATGCGATCAATCAGGATACTGTAACCGAAATCGTACCCCTCCTGGCTCCAAAAGACAGCCTGCTCTACACTTTTACAAAAACGGAAGATATGAGTGCATACCAGGCTTACCATATAAAAGCCTGGGTAAGTAATCCGTCAGACAACTACCAGAACAATGATAGTTCCAGTAATTATACCATTCAGACCACGCCCATGGTCAACCAGTTTCCTTACCTGGAAGGATTTGAAAATAATAATGGGTACTGGTACAGCGGGGGTCAGAATAACAGCTGGCAATGGGGTCAGCCTGCGAAAGTAATTATTCACAAAGCAGCCAACGGATCAAAAGCCTGGGTAACCAGTTTAAACGGGAATTATAACGACAACGAGTATTCGTTTTTATTTTCACCCTGTTTTGATTTAACCAGTATGACAAAACCCGTTTTGAGTTTCAGTCATATTTTCCAGACCGAGGATGATTGTGACTGCGATTTTCACTGGGTGGAATACAGTCTGGATGATTCCGTTTGGACACCGTTGGGAAATGCAGCGACCGGTGTAAACTGGTATGATGATGCAGTGGCAAATGCCTGGCAGAAATCTTCCTCCAAATGGCATGTCTCCAGTTATGATATTCCGGTGATCGCTTCTAAAATCAGGTTCCGCATTGTTATGTATTCCGATCCGGGAACGAATTATGAGGGTGTCGGTATTGATGATATTCACATTTTTGAGAAAGCCCCTGTTTTTTCCGACAGCGTATCCACCCAGTTGACCCTTCCTGTAAACGGGACGGACTGGATAGATTTTGATGAAAACGGGAAACGCATATTCTCCATACAACCTAACGGGCAGGATCTTGGGAATACCCGCTTAACGATGTTCCGGGATACGGCAGCGATCCGGGATACGGCCGGACAATACTATGGTCAGCGAAACTGGGTAATTCAAACAGCAAATCCGGTGAACGCCGATGTACTTGTGCGTTACTATTACACCGATTCGGAGGCAAATAAACTCATTCAGGCGGGTGGATGTGCCTCATGTTTAAATATAGAAGACGCTTATTCAGCAGGTATCACTCAATATCATAGCCCAAAAATAACGGAAGAAGACAGCAGTCTTCGGAACAACCGGTCCGGAATTTATGGATTCCACCCGCCCGGCACCGAGGTTCAGGTTATTCCTAATGACAATGGATATTATGCTGAAACACGGGTCAATGGATTTTCAGAATTCTGGATGAATGGCGGAGGCAAAAACCAGGATCATCCGCTGGCTGCCTGGTTAAAAGATTTTACTGCCGTACTGCAGAATAGCACCGGCAAATTGAGCTGGACGAGCTGGCAGGAAGCCGGCTCCCTGAAGTACGTGATTGAACGGAGTGCAGACAGTATCGATTTCAGGAAAATCGGGGAGACCACTGCATTTCCTCATTTGGACTCCATCCAGTCATATTCTTTTTCAGATCAGGCGCTTTTGGCGGGCAATAATTATTACCGGCTCGTATTGTATTTTCAGAATGGAGACAGCCTGGTATCCCCTGTTCAAAAGTTATTTTATGAGGAAATCCCGGCTTCCGTGCAGGTATTTCCCAACCCGACTGCAGGCGAAATCACTATTAAAACACCCATCACCTGCCGGGAATTGCAGATATTTGATGTGCTGGGCAGAAAATTGATGGATAAGGCCGCACAGGGCTATATTCAACAGCTGTCCATAGCCCATTTCCCCAGGGGAGTTTATTTCCTTAAGTTGTTCACAGACAGTGGAAATAAACTCATAAAACTGGAAAAAAGATAGGCTGATTATGCTCTAAACTTACTACCTTTGCCGACTATTTAAAAAAGTGCTCATGAACAGCCGCAGAGAATATGAACTTGCGTTTGTGGGACTAAAGCCCGGAATTCATGCGTACGAGTACAGGATTACAGACCGGTTCTTTGACGCATACCAACAACAGGATTTTACAGGCTGCGAAGCAGATGTAAAACTCTTTCTGGAGAAAAACCAGGGATTTATGTTACTCCGGTTTGAGGTAACGGGGAAACTGAACGTATTTTGTGATCGTTGCGGGAACCCGCTGCCCCTGGATCTCTGGGATGAATTTCGTGTGATTGTGAAACTGGTGGAAGACCCGGAGACTATGAATCAGGAAGAAGAAGATCCGGATGTTTATTATATATCCAGAACGGATTCCCACCTTCACCTGGCGGACTGGATTTATGAATTCATCAATTTAAGTATCCCGGTGCAGCGGATGTGCAAAGAAGTAGAGATTGGAGGGCCGAACTGTAACCCGGAAGTGCTGGCGATGCTGAAAAAGATGGATGCCGGTGCGAGTCATGTAGAGAATCCGTTATGGAAAGGACTGGAAAAATTCCGTAACCCGGAATAGTTTTATGAATTATTAATTATTAATTATCAATTATTAATTAATAAAAGAGGTTTGAAACTTAAAAATTTATCTAGTAGAAAATTAATAATTAATCATTGATAATTAATAATTGAGATCATGCCAAATCCCAAAAGGAGACACTCGCAGCAGCGGAGTGCAAAGAGAAGAACACATTACAAAGCTTCAAAACTGACCCTGAGCAAGGATTCAGCCACAGGAGAATTACACGTGCGTCACCGTGCACATGTAAGTGAAGGAAAATTATATTACAAGGGCAAAGTAGTAGTTGAGAAAGCACCTTAGGATAATTTTTCATCGCTTATAATGTATAATAACGGATGAATATTGCATTGGATATGATGGGCGGAGACTTTGCACCGGAAGAACTGGTGAAAGGTGTCCGCGATTATTTATCAGATAAACCTGCAGTAACCGTTTCTCTTATCGGGGACGAGCAGCAGCTGGTGCCCCTGCTTGCCCAGTACCATATTCCGGCAGATGCATATCGTTTAGTTCCTTCCACGGAAGTGATCGAAATGAATGAACATCCGCTGAAAGCACTGAAGGGCAAACCGAATTCTTCTATTGCTATTGGTTTTCATCTGTTGTCTACCGGAAAAACAGATGCCTTTATCAGCGCCGGTAATACCGGAGCCATGCTGATCGGATCGCTTTATACCATTAAACCCATTGAAGGCGTTCAGAGACCCACCATTGGTACCATCGTACCCATGGAAAACGGAGCTACCGGACTGCTGCTGGATGTGGGAGCCAATGCGGATTGTAAAGCAGAACACCTCAATCAGTTTGCCACTCTTGGATCTCTCTATGCTAAATATATTCTCGGAATAGATTCGCCCCGGGTGGGTTTAATCAATATCGGGGAAGAAGAAGGAAAAGGAAACGTGCTTGCCCAGACCACTTATCCCCTGCTGAAAGAAAATAATCAGATAAATTTTATCGGGAATGTGGAAGGCAGGGATGTATTCCTGGATCATGCCGATGTGCTGGTTTGCGAAGGATTTACCGGTAATGTTATTCTGAAACTGGCAGAATCCCTGCATGGCATAATGGAACGTCAGAATGTCCACACCGAATATTTCGACCGCTTTAACTTCGAAGACTATGGTGGCACCCCCGTTCTGGGCGTAAACAAACCCGTGATTATTGGTCACGGAATTTCCCGCGCTAAAGCCTATACCAATATGCTTCGCCTCGCGGAGAAGATGATTTCCACAAAACTTCTTGAGAAAATGGCCACTGCGTTCAAAGCATAATTGTCAATGGTTAATTGTCAATTGTCAACGATAATTAACAATTAACAATTAACCATTAATAATTAAGAAAGCTACCGGCTCATAAGCCGGATTCTGTTTTAGTGCCATCATTTATCTTGCCCTTTCATTACTGAAAGGATCCAGCTGCCTACCCATTACGCAAAACATTGCTGCTTTATGAACGAGCCGCCCACCGTGACCACTTCAGCCTTGGCGTAAGTGGTCAAAACGTAATATACATGGCATTTCAGCATGTAAGGTTTACCCGCAACATGCATTACTGCATGAAGCCGTAGGCTTTTACCCTGCGTTTTCACCCTTATCCCGGATGAACCGGGACGGTAATTTTCTGTGGCACTGTCTGTATCATGGACCCTTGTCATGATGACCCCGGCGATTAACCGGTACATTACTCTGTGCTGTCCGGACTTTCCTTCCCCCCGGGTTTAACCGGGAGAACGATGGCCCGGCCGGTAGCCGCCGCGAAATTAAAGAAATATCTCGGTAGCGCCGTATCCGTACCGGGGATCATACTGGTTGATGAAAGAGCGTACCTCGCGCCGGGATTTTAAGATCTCGTGAATTTCATCTTTCAATTTCCCTGTACCCACTCCGTGAATCACAATGAGATTATGCTGATGATGGGCAATGGCGAGATCCAGGTATTTCTCCAGTGTATTCAGCTGGAGGGTAAGTATTTCAAAATTGCTGAGGTGTTTCCATTCCGGTGTAAGTTTTTCAATATGCAAATCGACTTCATATTTTGCCGGTTCGAGATGCTGCCGGGATTTTCCGGCATCATATATTTTATTTCCTTTCCCGCCCGGGGAGACATATTCGGATTTTTCTTCGTCCACTTCTTTTGAAGGGTACTTATCAAAAAGTTTGTAGGCAAAACTGGCTTCCCCTTTTTTTCGCATTTCATCTATTCTTGCGAAAACCTGTCGGGCTTTCAGTTTTAAGGAGGTTTCGAAATGAGGCGCCCTGGTTTTATCCGGCTGAACCAGGTTGAAATCCGTTACAAAAACAGGTGAATCATTTAATTTCTCAAAAGGGATATCGTGCAGGTAAAAATCTTTTGAAGGCCGGATCTCATTGTTCAGTTCAAAATCCGGTTCTCCGGCATAAGTGAGTCTATAGTGAAAATTCAATGCCTTATCCGTATTGTTTACCAGGTAAATTTTCAATTCCTCCACCACTTCATCGCCGAATTCATCGGTATCAGAAACAGGCAGGATTCGTAACCAGCATCCGTCCAGCGGATTGTTTGTCTTTTTTGATTTATCCGCAGGCAATTGGTCAACAAAAGTCTTAGGCTTCTTTTGAAGAATGGTCTTTTTCTCTGTAAACCGTTTGAAGTATGGGAAATCCAACTGGTCAATATAAGCAGGAAATTTTACACCCCTTACCTCCACCATAACCATTTTATCGTTAATCATCTCTACCACTTCCGCTTCTTCATTGGAATGCAGTACGGTTACTTTATCTCCTATTTCGAATTTCATTTTTTATGCTTAACGCTCAACACCCTCGCCCCCCAAAGCTTTAGCGGAGGTGGGAAACGCTTAACGCTCATTAATTTGATCTGCAAATTTAATGTTGTTTCATTGGAGTCGACCCCTACGCCGCCGGTTTCGTTGCCGGTTTCGCAACAGCCCTGTATCAATATCGAACATTTTTTAACCTGCTCTTCTCACAAGATATTCATAGTTAGGTACTTATATAACGGCATTTTAATTGGGTCAGGTATCCCGAATAAAACAGGTGCATGCTAAAGAATTATATGGTGATTGCCTGGCGCAATCTGATGAAAAATAAAGCATTTTCATTCCTGAACATAACAGGGCTTGCCATCGGGATGGCCAGTGCCATGCTTATCCTGCTATGGGTACAGAATGAAGTAAGTTATGACCGCTTTCATCAAAACAAGGAGTATATCTATGAAGCCTGGAATCGGGGTGAATTCGACGGTAAACTGAATTGTTGGCAGAACACTCCTAAGATCCTCGGTCTCACGCTTAAAAAAGATTTCCCGGAGATCGAACAGGTTTCACGGAACTATGGGGGCTGGTTTGTAACCGCTGCCGGTGACCGGAAATTTTCCAGTCCTTACCTTATTACTGATCCTTCTTTCCTGAGTATGTTCAGTTTCCCATTTATCCAGGGAAATCCCAGGACCGCACTGAACAATGTGTATTCGATTGTAATCACTGAGAAGATGGCAAAAAAAATGTTCGGATCGGAAAATGCCATGAACAAACAAATTAAAATCGACAGTAATAATTTTACGGTTACGGGTATATTGAAAGACCTGCCAACGAATACCCGTTTTAATTTTGAATACCTGCTCTCCTGGGATATTGTGAAGAAGCTGAAAATCGATGATGATGAATGGGATAACAATTCAGTATTCACATTCGTACAGACAAAACCCAACACGAACCTGGACGTGTTGAATGCCAAAATAAAAAATATCAGCCAGCTGCATTCTAAAGGCAAAGTGAAAGAAGAAGTGTTTTTATATCCGCTGACCCGGTTGAATTTGTATGGCAGTTTTGTAAATGGAAAAGAGTCCGGCGGTGAAATTGAAACCGTACGCCTTTTTATACTGATCGCGGGTTTTATCCTGCTGATTGCCTGTATCAATTTCATGAATTTAAGTACGGCACGTTCCGAGAAAAGAGCAAAGGAAGTCGGCATTCGCAAAGTCTCCGGTGCCTATAAATCTTCCCTGATCATTCAGTTTCTTGGCGAATCGCTGCTGATCGCCGCCATCTCAGGAGTGGTCGCATTACTGTTGGTCCAACTGTTCCTTCCCTCCTTTGATCTTCTGATACAAAAAGATTTGCAGTTGCCCTACGACCAGATTACCTTCTGGGGTTTGGGGCTGCTTTTTATATTGGTCACCGGTTTCCTGGCCGGTAGTTACCCGGCTTTTTTT
Organism: uncultured Bacteroidota bacterium; assembly: GCA_963766585.1. GTDB lineage: Bacteria > Bacteroidota > Bacteroidia > Chitinophagales > Chitinophagaceae > Puia. The sequence continues at coordinate 51,758 of CAVYAV010000003.1, read as the reverse complement.
CTCTCTTCCTTCAGTCCGGTTTCCGTATTAAAGGGAAAGTTTAAAAACGCACAGGCCCTGGTTACCCCGCGCCGGGTATTGGTGATTCTGCAATTCAGTTTTGCTATTATTCTTATTATATGTACCCTGGTAGTGGTTCAACAGGTAAGCTTTGCCCAAAAAAGAGACACGGGTTATGACCGCAGCCAGTTGGTTTATCATTTCGCGACGGGGGATCTGAATAAGAATTATCCATTGGTAAAAAACGAGTTGCTCCGGAGTGGAATTGCCACCCTCGTTAACCGTACAAGCTGGCCACTGACAGAAGTATGGAGTGATACCTGGGATATCGGCTGGCAGGGAAAATCTCCTTATGATAAAACAGATTTTTTCCGGTTCAGTACCGATGAAAACCTGGTGAAAACGGCAGGGCTGAAACTAATAGAGGGCCGTGACATGGACCTGGTACAATTTCCGACCGACTCTTCTGCGGCACTTCTGAATGAGGCGGCACTGAAAACCATGGGATTTAAAAACCCGATCGGACAACTCATTACGGATAATGGAAAGACCTTTCACGTTATTGGCGTGATCAGGAATTTTATTTTAACCTCTCCCTTTGATCCGGTTGCACCGATGGCCATTGAAGGATCGATCGCTACGACAGGGCTGAATGTGATCAATGTAAAACTGGCTGCAGGAACGAATGTGACGGATGCCATGGATAAAATGGGAAAGATTTTAAAAAAATACAATCCGGAATATCCATTCGAATATCATTTTGTGGACGAAGCTTATGCCAGAAAATTTGACTATACCAAAAGAACGGCCACGCTTTCGGCCCTCTTTGCGGGACTGACTATCCTGATTTCCTGTCTTGGACTATTCGGACTGGCTTCTTTTATGGCCGTACAACGTTCCAAAGAAATCGGGGTGAGAAAAGTGCTGGGTGCTTCCGTTTTAAATCTATGGAAATTATTATCCAGGGACTTCATTGTACTGGTTCTCATTTCACTATGCATATCCATACCCATTGCCTACTATTTTATGCATAACTGGTTACTGGATTTCGACTACCGTACGCCCCTGTCCTGGTGGATTTTCGTTTCCGCCGGAATGGGAGCCTTATTGCTAACCCTAATAACGGTGAGTTATCAATCCATTAAAGCTGCCATGGCGAATCCGGTGAACAGTCTGCGATCAGAATAAAAACAAGTATGGGAGTATGGGAGTGTGAGAGTGAATCAAATAATATAAATAACAGACGATGATAAAAAATTATCTCACCATTGCCTGGCGGAATATCAGAAAGCATAAACTGTATTCAGCGATTAATATTGTCGGACTTGCCGTTGGCATGGCTGCCTGTATTGTGATTACTTTGTTTGTTTTTTATGAAAGAAGTTTTGACCGCATGCATAGCCGGAATATTTACCGGCTGAATGAGGTTCAGAAATTCCCTGGAATGCTGGCTTCTCAAAAAGTGGCATTATCCATGTTCCCCATGGGACCTTCCTTAAAAAATGATTTCCCGGAAATTATCAACTATACACGGGTAAACTGGAATGATGAGTATCAGATGACTTTTGGTGAGAAAAGATTATACTATAAACACACCTACTTTGTTGACACTTCCTTTCTGGCCATATTCGATTTCCCACTGGTAAAAGGAAATAGGAATACGGTATTACAGAAGCCCAATAGCGCCGTTCTGACCGTATCCGGTGCCCGGAAATTATTCGGAGACGCCGATCCCATGGGAAAAACCATAACACACTACGGTGGAGATACGGTTTCCTTTACGGTTACCGGGATTATGAAAGACATTCCGGATAATTCCCAGTTTCAGTTCGAGGCGCTGTTTTCATTTAATACAATTTATAAACCGGACTGGTTAAACAACTGGGGTGGTAACTGGCTAAATACTTACCTGGAACTGGCACCGAATACGAGTACGGCGGCATTGACAAAAAAATTTCCTGACTTTCTTAAAAAACATATGTCAGGCGGAGAAGGCTGGAAATACTATGAGTTATTTCTGCTGCCCCTCAGGGATGTACACTCGAATTCAGCTGATATTGGCCTGGACTATCTCAACTACCAGAAGTTTGATAAGAATTATACAAATATTTTTATGATCATCGCCCTGATCGTGCTTTGTATTGCCTGCGTTAATTTCATGAATCTCGCTACCGCCAGATCTGCGGAAAGAGCCAAGGAAGTAGGTATACGGAAAACGATCGGTGCCCAGCGTTTTCAACTCGGTTTTCAATTCCTGGGCGAAACAGTAATGTTGTCCCTCCTGGCCTTGCTGCTGGCTGTGATTCTGGTATTCATGGTCCTCCCCTATATTGAGAATCTTAGTCAGCGAAATCTGCAGTCCATTTTTTTACAACATCCGGTTATTACCTTTTTTATTATAATCGGTACCATTTTCGTGGGCATCCTGTCAGGAATATATCCGGCCATTTATCTGTCTTCATTTCAGGCTTCCAGGGTGCTGAAAGGCGGAGACATGTCTACCCGCAAAAAAGCAACATTCAGGAACATACTTGTTGTGGGTCAGTTTGTAAGCGCAATTTTTTTAATCATTGCCACCGTTTTTGTTTTCCGGCAATTCAACTACATGCAGGAAAAAGATCCGGGATTCGTGCGGGATCAGATGCTGACCGTTACCCTGGATGAAATAACCTACCGGAAATATGATTTATTAAAATCCGAATTGTCAGCCAGCTCACTCATATCCGGAGTTACCGCTTCCCGCGATCAGCTTGGCGGCCATCTGGACCAGACCGGTGTGGATTTTAAAGGAGACGGACCCAAACGTAATTTATCCAGCACGATCCTGATGGTTGATCCGGACTACCTGAAAGTATATCATCTTAAACTTGCCTATGGAAAGGACTTCTCGCGCGATAAACAGGCTAACGGAAAAGAATATATTTTAAATGAACGACTGGCGGATGAGTTGTTAAAAGACAACCCGAAGGCGGATATGGCTTCCCTTATTGGAAAACAATTTGGATTTGATTCCCTGGGAAGAATCGTAGGCATTGCGAAGGATTTTAATTTTAATTCCCTGCATTATAAAATTGAAACCATCTTTCTGTTTAATCAAAAGGATTGGGGTTTTGGAACGCTTTCCATAAAAATCAACGGAGCCAAATCACAGGAGGCGATCGCCTTTATTCAAAAAATATGGCAGGAGAATTTTCCGGGTCACCCTTTCCAGTACCAGTTCCTGGATGATCATTTCAAAGACGTTTACCGCACGGATGCACAGATTACCCAAATGGTCGGTATCCTGGCCTTCCTGGCGATCCTGATATCCTGTCTTGGTTTATTCGGGCTCGCATCCTATTCTGCCGAAAGGAGGGTAAAAGAAATTGGTGTGCGCAAAGTGCTCGGTGCTTCGGTCGGAAGTATTGTATCACTGCTGTCCAGACATTTTATCAGGCTTGTCCTGATAGCCAATGCGATTGCGTGGCCCCTGGCCTGGTATGCCGTGAACCACTGGATGCAGGATTATGCTTACCGTCTCCCGATGAGCTGGTGGGTATTTGTATTGGCAGGACTGGTTGCGGTGGTGATTGCGCTGACTACGGTAAGTCTTCTGGGGATGAAAGCAGCGAACGCAAATCCCGTAAATAGCCTGCGATCGGAATAGAGAAAAGGGATTTGCATTGAGGCGAATGTGGAAGGGTGCAAAAAGTGTTAATGAAATAATGAAATGTATAATGCATCTGGTTATGCCATAATGCATCTTGTAAAACGAATCGTAAAAGCAATTGGATTTTTAAACTCCACAAAGAAATTGCCATTTTTGCCTTCCACTCTCACATTTTCACATTTTCCACGTTTACATATTCGCCACATTGCGTCAGCCCGGTCGTCCGGCCAGTTTACTTTTTCTTCTTCCGTACATCAGGTAGATGGCGAGCCCGACACCCATCCATTCAAAAAATACTTTCCAGCTTTTAGCAGGTATTTCTATCATCAGATATAAGCAAAACAGCACGCCCAGCACAGGTATCACGGAATAATTCCGGCGGAAAGTGGCGATGGTGATGATAATAGCAGATACCAGGAAGAGGAGGAATAATATTTCCTGGTATGATTCTCCACTCAGATTCGCAATAGCTGTTTGAATACGGTGTTTCGAAGCATAGGCAAAAATGATGAGGCATACCGGTATAACAAATTTTCCATTCAGGTATGGAATGCTGAATTTTCCCGGCACTTTGTCTGTCCTGGGTAAATATAAAACACCACCGCAAACGAGTACAAAGGCGAATAAGGTTCCAATGCTCGTCAGGTCGGTCATCAGTTTATCATCCGCTACCAACACAATCAGCCCAACAAAAATTCCACTAAGGATTGTTGAAAATCCGGGTGTTTTGAAACGTTTGCTTATCTGGCCAAATACAGGTGGTAACAAACCATCCCTGCTCATGCTCATCCAGATCCTGGGCTGACCGATCTGAAACACGAGTAGTACAGAAGTAGACGCAATGACTGCACTGATGGAGATTACAAATCCAATCTTATGCATATTGATCTTTTCAAATACATATGCCAGCGGATCGGCAACAAATTCAAATTCCTTATAGTTCACCAGACCGGTAATCACCAGCGCAGTTACCACATAAATGACCGTACAGATCAAGAGGGAATACATCATCCCTTTGGGAAGATCCTTTTGCGGATTGGTACATTCTTCAGCAGTAGTGGAAATGGCATCAAAACCGATATAGGCAAAAAACACCGAGGACACACTTTGCATTACACCCGCCATACCCTCCGGCAAAAATGGTTTCCAGTTGCCCGTGGTTCCCGTTGAAAAGATCAGCCAGAAACCAACTACAGCGATAAAAAGAAGAACCACCAGTTTCAGTGTAACCATAAAGTTGGCACTCTTACGGCTTTCATTTATACCGATATAAGCCAACGCGGTAATCAGCATTACGATGACAAAGCCCGGCAGGTTGATGATAAATTTAATTCCGGCAAATTCAGGGGCATTCAGGAAAACAGAATTTGCAACTGGTTTATGGGCTTCCAGGGCAGACTGGTAAGTCATTTTCGCGGACTGGTAGCCGATCACCAGCCAGTCGGGAAGATGCACACCCATGTTGATCAGTATATTATTAAAATAGGCACTCCAGGATATGGCCACCACCACATTTCCAATGGCATATTCTAAAATCAGCGCCCAGCCGATGACCCAGGCGATCACTTCACCAAAACTTACATAAGAATAAGTGTAAGCACTACCGGCAACCGGGACACGTGAAGCAAATTCAGCATAACATAACGCCGTAAATCCGCAGGTAACGGCCGTAATCATAAAAAGAAAAATTACGCCCGGCCCCCCGTGAAATGCAGCTGTTCCAATTGTCGAAAAAATTCCGGCGCCAATAACTGCGGCAATACCCATGAAGGTGAGATCCCGCACACCGAGCACCTTCCTCATTTTGTGTTCATGGGCATCTCCCAATCCTGCTTCGGAATCCCGGATAATTTTTTCTAACGATTTTCTCCGGAAAATGGATGATGCCATGAAAGATTAGGGAATTTGAAAATTAGAAAATGTCGGTCGGCTATCCATTTAATTCAGGCGTCAGGCGTTGTGCGTTCAGCCTTAAGCCGGTAATGTATTTCTTCAGCTGATCATGATAGGGTTTGCTCAGGGGAACCAGGGGCAGCCGGACTTCGTTTTGAATCAGTCCCAATTCAAATAATGCCGCCTTCACACCCGCCGGATTGTTTTCTGCAAAAAGCAAATCATATCCGTCTATCAGACTGTCATTTATTTTTTTTGCTTTTTGTAAATCACCTTTCAAAGCAGTACGTACCATATTGGAAAAAGCCTGGGGGAAACTATTCGCCGCCACACTGATCACCCCCTGCATGCCGATGGCAATCTGCGGAAATGCCAATGCATCGTCACCGCTGACGATGAGAAAATCTGAAGGGCAATCACGCAATATCATGGCGCACTGTGCCATATCGCCTCCTGCTTCTTTTATACCACCAATATTGGGTAATTCAGACAACCGTACAATCGTGGCGGCATTTACATTTCTCGCCGTTCTTCCGGGAACATTATAAATCAACACCGGTTTGGAAGACGCCTCAGCAATCGCTTTGTAATGCTGATAGATTCCTTCCTGGGAAGGCTTGCTGTAGTAGGGACTTGCACTCAGAATGGCAGCGGCGTAGTCTGTTGGAAGTTTTTCTATTTCCCGGATCACTTCACGGGTATCACTGCCACCTGCGCCAATAACAACCGGCACTCTTTTGTTGACTACATCGATGGTAAATCGTGCGATGCGTACTTTTTCTTCGCGGGACAATGTAGGCGTTTCTCCGGTGGTTCCTAAGGTAACCACATATTCCACTCCGCCGGATATGACATATTCGATTACCCTGGCAAGCGCCGGTTCGTCAATTTCCATCGATGAAGTAAAAGGTGTAACGAGGGCAACTCCGGTTCCGGATAAAAGATGAATGAGACTACTCATGATTCACGGGTATGATTTCGTTGATTTCGGGTTCCGGTTCACCGTGATGAATCATTGCGGGTTCTTCCGCCAGTTCATCCCAGAAACCCATTTTATCAAATTTCGCTATGCGGTTATTAATGCGCTCTTCAGGTGAAACCTGCTGAAGTTCGCGAATGGTTTGTATCAGGTGTGGTTTTAATAAGGCCGCTGCTTCATTGTAATCCCAATGGGCACCTCCCACTGGTTCGGGAACAATCCCATCGATAAGACCGAAACCGTACATATTGTCTGGTGTCAGCCTCAGTTCTTCGGCAGCTTTTTCTTTCTGATCCCAGGAACGCCAGAGGATTGAACTGCAATTTTCAGGAGAGATAACCGTATACCAGGAATTTTCCAGCATAAATATCTTATCTCCCACTCCGATTCCCAGGGCACCGCCGGAAGCGCCTTCCCCGATAATCACACATATAACGGGGACGCGTAAGCGAATCATCTCATAAATATTACGGGCGATGGCTTCGCCCTGACCCCGCTCTTCAGCTTCCATTCCGGGAAAAGCGCCTGGGGTATCGATAAGTGTAACGATGGGCTTATTGAATTTCTCTGCCAGCCGCATCAGGCGAAGTGCCTTGCGGTAACCTTCCGGGTTGGCCATACCAAAATTGCGCATCTGGCGCATCTTGGTATTGGTTCCTTTTTGCTGACCGATGAACATGACTGTTTGTCCGTCGAGCTGGGCAAATCCGCCCACCATGGCTTTATCGTCCTTTACATTTCGGTCCCCGAAAAGTTCGATAAAATTATCGGTCATTTTCTCGATATATTTCATCGTATACGGGCGATCGGGATGACGGCTCAGCTGTACTTTTTGCCAGGGCGTAAGGTGAGACGTTATATCGCGCCTACGTTCCGTAACCTGGTCATAGAGTTTATTGATGGAATCCGAGAGGTCAACTTTGGTTTTTTCTGCCGCCTGTCTTAGTTTTTCGATTTCATCGAAAAGTTCTTTGATCGGCTTTTCAAAATCCAGGAACTGGCGATTTTTATCCAGGGGCATAGGCTGAGAATGAGCTGTAAATTTAAGCTAAGTGCAAAATATAGGAAAGTTTAATTCTAATGGCTTTCAGGCTGAAAAATAACGTTTTATAGACCATTATGATCTTTATTTCCTGTTTTTTATCTTAGTGTATGAAGTTGCTGAAATGCCTGGTCCATCCCGCGTATCCATCTATTATCCTGCTGCTTACCCTATCCAGTTGTACAAAAACGAATGAAACGGTCAGTTCATTATTATATACCAGTTGGGCTTTTACTACGAGTCTTGGTTCCGTAACGGTTAATGGGAATCCGTTGGCTGCAAGTGAGTCATCGAATTCTAATGGAAATGTTACCGTAAGTTTTCAACAGGACGGAAAGTATAATTTCAACATACCCTTACTGACCGCTGAAACGGATGGATTTAGCCTTTCTGACAGCACCCTGCTATTAAATAAGGATAGTTCTGCTCTTGCTAATTTTTGCGCTTATCCGGTAATCAGTTTCATCTCCACTCCCAACCCACCGGCGGGGATCTTACAGCATGATTCCCCGACACTGCAGATCGTTTACATCAGCAGGGACAGTCTCTTGATTAAAACTGAGCAGATCAGATCGGGAGTTTCCGCGCCTGATACCGTCTTCACGGAATACACCGGATTCAGAAAAAAATGACAGGCTGACTTTTTCTATTTTATTAGCGTTTCTCTCCGTTGATGTTGATTTCTATACTTTCCCGCTCTGATTTCATCGACCGTTTTTTCTTTACAGTTTACCGCGATTCCCTGATCCGCTAAATCGGGGATTAGAATTGATTTTCTTCATTATTTTCCTCATTTTGAACAATTAAACTGCTTTTTTCAATGAAAAAACAGATATCTTTGCCGTCCCTCGGATGAAAAAACGGGGACTGATGGGTCGGAAACCGACACTCGCATTAAAACCGCAGGCACATCAGGAAAAAGGATCGGTAGTTCAGTTGGTTAGAATGCTGCCCTGTCACGGCAGAGGTCGCGGGTTCGAGTCCCGTCCGGTCCGCTAAGAAGAGATTACATGAAAATGTAGTCTTTTTTTATTTTACACATCTTTACTTTCAGGCAGTTGATTTTCAGTATTTCATAACAGGCGCCTGCACTTTTTCTTCCGACCTTTAATTCAGGTTAATAGTTTATTGAATCGACTAAAAAATCGACTAAAATGCTATTACCTATCAAACCCATCTGCCCGGCTAACAAAGTCCGCAGAGACGGAACAAGTCCAATTTTTCTGCAATATTGTTTTAGCAACAAGCAGAGAATTCTGTTGAACACGGGAATCGCAATTCCTCCCATCTTCTGGTCTTCAAAATATTTGAACATTTCGGAACTGCTGCCGGAACAATACGGTAAGTCAATGGATTTAAATGAAGAATTACTCCGCCTGAGGCGTATGGTCGAGGATCTGGTATATCATGCAATAAAACAAAAAACAGAAGATCGGGGTGGTTGGGTTAAAAGGAATTTTTCGCCCTCAACGGCATTGGGAGACATCGGCATTAAAATCAAATCCGACCAGGAGAGGAAAATTAAAGAGAAAAGAGACAAACTGAATATCTACTCTCAGTTTGATGAATACATTCAATCCAAAGATCGCAAGGTTAGCCCGGCCACGATAACTGTCTATAAAAATGTAAAATCCCACCTTATGGCATTTGAAAAATTCAATGGGAAAAAAATCGAATTCGCCAGTTTTGATTTTGGTTTTTATACAGATTTCATTGATTATTTAACCTTTGAGCATGTTCACATGAGGAGGGAAACCTTAATAACCGGCTTAAAACAGAATACCATCGGGAAAACGATTAAACACTTACGTGGATTTGTTAAAGACCGGGTGAAAAGAAAAATCATCCCTCCTGTTGATTTGACAGATTTTAAAATCCCAGAAGAAGAAATTGACGCCATCTATCTTTCTCATGAAGAGATTGCCAGCATGTATACTTTCGATTTATCAAATCATTCCCATCTGACGGAATACCGGGATTTGCTTGTCCTGGCCTGCCTGACAGGCCTTCGGTTTTCCGATTTCTCCAGTTTGAGACCAGAAGATTTACAAATGGATATGCTGTATAAAAAGCAGGAAAAATCAGATCATTGGGTGGTTATCCCTTTAAGAGAAGAGGCCAAAACCATCTTTACCCGGCAATTCAAAGACAAAATACCAATATTGTCCAATCCGGAATTTAATAAACACATAAAAACGATTGGAAAACTGTGTGGCATTTGCAGGCCCATTAAATTTTCCCACAAAAAAGGCAATCGGAATATCGAAGTCATAAAGCCAAAATACGAATGGATTACCTCTCATACCGCACGCAGATCATTTTGCACCAACGAATTTTTAGCAGGAACACCTGTTGAACTTATTATGAAAATTAGTGGGCATAAGAGAACCAAAGATTTTTATAAGTATATCCGGATTTCTCCTGAAGAAGCTGCAACCAGGATTAAAAAACTATGGGAGGAAAGAAATGGAATGAAATTAATTAGTTAGGAGCAGCCCCCGATGCATCACCGGACAATTAAGCACTCGTTAAAGATGACAGATACAAGTTGTTTTAACAAAATGGATAAAAGGACCCGGTGTAATTTTGACTCTTACAACGAATTAATTTTTTCTCATAAGCAGTTAGTTTTGGTAACGACCCCTGTTTCTACAGGGGTTTTTCTATTGAATGAGAAACAGCCTGCACATGGAGAGTCGAATCCGGCATAAAACAAGAACAGCCACCTCTCGGCAGCCGTCCAATAATTCTTTCGGTGTACATCAAACTTGGTTTCTCTGGTCTTTCTTTAGGATTTTGGAGGTTTTCAGATTTGGATTCGGTTTGGTTTTTTCCAGGTTCAGGATTTAGGGGTTCAAATTTTTTCGGTTCTCTTCGGTTTGGATCGTCGGTTTTTTCAGGATTTGGATTCGTTCGTGCGCTTCAACAATACAAAGATGCATCGCCTTTTGCAGGGCGCGTAACCTATTCGTTTAAGGGTCAAAAAGCTTCGATTTTTGGTCATTTTTAAGGGTTAAAAGGCGTTCTGCTTCTTTTTTACCTCACTTTATTTTTACCCCTTTCAATAGTTTTTTTACTTCCGCTTCAATTAGCTGCTGAACTTCTCTTTTTATTTTGGTATAGTTATCGTTGATGGCTTCTGCTCCTGACAGGGATTGGGCAGGCAGATTCAAAAAACCGCCAGAGTTTTTTGAATCTGCCTGCTGCCGGTTGACTATTTCCCCATGAAAGCTTTTCAATTTTATCTTCTGATCCGGGTTATCGGCTACCATCCCGACAAATTCCCCGGAGGACAGGGCTGCAATTTTGGACTGCGGAATGGCAAAATCCATCTGGCCTGATTTACTCAGGGATACATCACTCCGGTTAATGCTGATACTCTCCTTGATCTGGGTAATTTTCCCGAATCGTTCTGCAAGCAGTCTGGAGGTCTCCCCCATCACCTGACCGCAAATGATATTGCCCGCTATATTCATGATCACAGCTGCCTGGTCATTGCCATAATCTTTCTTCAGCTGGCTGAAGTCCTGCATGCCGAGGCAGGTGGCGACCTGATTTGACCGGGCCGTGGCAATCAGTGAATCAATGCCATTGAAAAAAATGGTTGGAAATTCATCGAATACCAGACTGGATTTTAGTTTATCCTTCTGGTTGACCAGTTTCACGAGACGGGTGACATAGAGTGAAAGGACCGGCCCGAAGGTTTGTTGCTTCTGGGGATTATTAGCCAGGCATAAAATCTTTGGTGACTCGGGGTTATTGATATCGAGGGTAAAATCGCTCCCGGAAAGCACCCAGTAGAGCTGTGGGGAGGAAAGTCTTGCCATGCCAATTTTCGCGCTTGCAATCTGTCCTTCGAGCTGTTCCATAGCGTTGTTCTGATAAGCCGAGATAAAAGGATTGATCAGCACTTCTATCTCCGGTTCGGATTTCAGGACAGGAAATAAATTCTGATAATCCGCCTGCATGAGCTCAATGACATGCGGCAGGGTGCAAAATATCCCGCTCCGGTATTTCTTCAGAAACCAGATGATCGCCGTCACAAAGTTTATGGGAGATTCTACAAAAAAGTCCCCCTGTTTGGTAATCCATTCTCTGTTTAAACCCAGTAAAATAGAACGGGAAGATTCTGAAGCATCGGTAATATCAAACATCAGGTCCGGATCCAGGGGATTACAGCGGTCACTCGAGCCCGGATCATCAAAATTGATTCTGAAAAATGAGGGTTTGTCCTGTATGCTTTTGAATGTTGGGTAAGTGCGTTATAAGCAATGAGCGATAAATCCGGGTATTTAAAATCATAGACCAGCATCGTGAATCCCTTGGCGATATGCTGACGAATTACATGCTGAATGACGAAATAAGACTTTCCGGAACCGGGCGATCCCACCACCAATAGCCCCCGGAATGGATTAACGATATTAATCCAGCCCTGTCTGATCCTGCCTTTTAAATTATACCGGGTCGGCAGGTTGATGGAAAATTCATTTTGCAATAGTCTTTCTTCCTGCGGAAATGTTTCATTCAGTTCGTTAAATACATCCTTTCCCAGTTGAATTTTTAAAAGGCGGGAAAGCTGGGATCCACCAGTCAGCATTAGCAGGTAACCGGCACATACTAATCCTATATAAGCAACTGTAAGACCCGATGACAAAACCGGGAATGATATTAAAATACCCGTAATAAAATAGAAGGCGCATCCAACGATAATAAAGAGATAAATTTTCTGCCGACTGATTTTTTCGTCCTTTCTTCCCTTTGAACCGATGAGCGAAACGACCAGGAGACCAAGTGAAAATAATTTTGCATGGTTTCCCTTAAGTAAACCGGTTTTCCCGGTATTGATCAAAAAACGGTCAATAAAAATCCCCGGTCAGTTTCCAGTGCAAAAAAGCCGGATAACAATAAAAATATAAATGGATAATCAGGATCAAAATACTTCCTGCCCGCAGGAAATCCAGTATTCTCTGTAACCCCAATTCATTCTCCTCATTTCCAGACATCACATCAGATTTAAAATTACAGCTCAGGCCTCCGCTTCTTCTTTCGTTTTCTCTTCAGCAAAGGATATAGCAGGCGGTTATCCATTTCTTCCGGTTTTAACAGATTATGCAAAAGTCCATTGGACACGGGCTTTTGCATCAATACATTTACCTGCTTTTTATCCTTCTCCTGTTGATTGGTTATGGGAGATTGGGATTCGCTGGTAGCCAGCCGTTTTTGCAATGAGCCAACGCTATATTCCTTTCCCAGCTCACTGCCATTATACACTGTTTTATTCCGGTGATCAACAAAAGTGATCCCATAGATTAAGCCGGTTTCATTTTGGCGAAGAATCGTGTCAATGTTTTGGGATTTCAGAAAGGCCATTAAAGTGTTCAAGTCCCCGGGTTTTCGGGAAAACGCCTGATCGATCCCTTGTTTAAGATAGATTCGTTTATCCAGGCGACCTTTCCTGTTTTGTTCAAACTTCAGCTCGAGATGTTTTAGCGTTGGTTTACTGTAAATCGAACTGGCATTGATGGGAACGCCAATTTTATTTCCGTTCTGATCCAGGATATGATAGCGAAGCCCTTTATACTTATGTATCCTGCTTCCCTCCTTCCCTCCGTCTGCTGCGATATTAAACGTTTTTAATACCGCATTAAATAAAGGAAAAGAAATGAAATTGTACTGGTTTAAAACGTTATCCAGTGACATTGGTAATCGACCGTTTTGTTTCATGTTTACCGTATTGAATTTTCTCATCAAATGGCCTGGCGGCCTCGGGAATTTGTTTGTCCCCGGGTTTGATCAGGTTGAATTCTTTTTCTATTTCCTTTCTGGCTGGTTCTGATTTTAATTTTCCGATATTAAACGTGTCAATACGTTTGCCATTGTTTTGAATATTTGTCGTAACGATATGAATATGGGGATGGGCGGCGTCCCGGTGTTCGTAAACCAGGTAAGGCTGGGCACCAAAACCAATCTTCTCCATATAACGGATCGCAATGGCTTTCAGGGTCTCCTGATTTTTATTTTCACCCGGATGAAAATTAAGAGAGATATGCAGGGTATTGGATTTTTGAGCCCTCTCATTAAGCGAAATCAGATCATTAAATCGCTGCAGCTTATCATAAAATGTCAGCCGCTCCGGGTCTTTCAGAAAATTGCCGGCATAGATACAGGAAGCAACATTTCGCTGGACCTTCTGTTCATTATAGTTCAAAGCACGTTTCATACTATGCGGGCTGGTTATTTTTGCGACCATAGGTTATAAATCTCATGGAGACGGTCTTTGATTTCTTCCACCTTACGGTTAAATTTTTGATGCATCGCATCGTAAATGACTAACCATGACCGCATCTCGGCAGCAGTATCCATCGTATGCAACCGTTTGACGGCCTGGTTAAAATTATTTCCAATGGCGCTGAGTTCATTTTTGAGCAGGATCATTTCTTCCAGGTACTGATCAGCGGACTGGTTTCTGTATTTTATGACGACAGGTTTTGAGAGCAGCACTTTCCGGGCGTAGTCGCTCATATTTCTGCTTATCGTCGCTTTCCAAAAATTCTCCAATTGTTCAAACTCATCTGTCGTAAGGCGAACGTTAATCCATTTAATTCTTTCACCCATCACATTACATTTTCATCAATAAAGTTTTTTCAAAGGGACGCCACCGACTCCGGACGGTGGCGCGAGACAATTGTGTAACAATTGAACATCTCGCCGTTACCTTCGACGGTAACTTTCCGTCCCCAGGCTGACTTCTCAGCTCCGTACATTTTTCGGTCATAAAACCATATTTAAAAGATGCTCCGCCGACTTTTTCGATTCGAAGACTTGGCTGCTGGTGAACAAAAAGTTCGGATTGACTTCTGAACGAACCCGTAAAAGCCAGTATATCAATGTTCATGTTGCTGGACCAGTTAGAATATTAAGACTTAACAGGTCGGATAACGGTTTCAGTCATGCAACAATAATTTCGGCAGAATCGATTAAATTAGGAAACTGAACAAAACAATTTTTATCACCTAAACAATTCATTATTAATGTCATGAAATAGAAATTATTTTTTTAAAAATGTTTGTTAGATGAACTACACCGCTTGCTAGATTCCCAGTTCTCCATTTAAGGTATTAGTTTCTAATATTCATTTATGAGCATTGCGTTGAACATAACATCTTGCTAGATCACAGATCTGAAAACCGTATATGTCCTCAATGCTCAATTTTTTTGGAGATCTGAGGATCTTTACATCTCGCCAGACTTCAAGGTCTTTCACGGGTATAAGCTCCAGGTCTCCTTTTTCATGTAGCCTACGACCATTTAGAATTTTAAGACTTCAGGTCTATTAACGGTATTAGTCTCAGGTGCATAATTTCTTTAAAACCAAATTTTTATGTACAAAGAGTTTATTGGAATCGACGTTTCAAAACTAACTTTCGACGTTTGTATTTATGGTTCTACTGCACATCGAAAGTTCACCAATGATCAATCTGGATTTCAGCTTTTCTTTCAATGGATCCGGAAATTGTCTACTCCGGAAAGTATGGACAGCGTGTTGATCTGCTTCGAACATACGGGTATGTATTCTTTGACACTGGCCCTTTATCTGGAAGAATCAAAATGCGTTTTTGCAATGATTTCTCCCCTGGAGATCAAAAGATCTTTAGGGATTGTAAGAGGCAAAAACGACATAGTAGACGCTCGTAGAATTGCAGAATATGCTTATGAAAAAAGGGAAAAAATCACTCCGACCAAGCTCCCCTCTAAAGCTATTTTACAATTACACCCCTTGTTAACGCTTCGTGACCGGCTTGCACGAACCAGAGCAGGATACGTTGCCACCCGGACTGAGCAGAAGCGTTTCCTGGCAAAACAGGACCTCCCTGATTTGTTTGATGTTTACAACGATCTGATTGCCTCCTTGACAAAACAGATCAAGCAACTTGAAAAAGCCATCAAAGATATTATCCGAAAAGACGATGATATCCGAAACACCTTCCAACTGATAACAGCTATAAAAGGTGTTGGCTTTCTTGTGGGCACGTATTTAATCGTTTATACCCACAACTTCACCAAGTTCGAGAACTGGCGAAAATTTGCTTGTTATGCAGGCGTAGCACCATTTGATCACACTTCCGGTACTAGTATCCGAGGCAAAACGCAGGTAAGCAACCTCGCAAACAAGCAAATGAAAAAAATGCTGCATTTAGCGGCGTTAAGCGCTTCTCATACCGACATTGAAATGATTACATATTATACGAGAAGAGTAAATGACGGGAAAAGCAAAATGTGCGCACTCAACATTATCAGAAACAAGTTGTTAGCCAGAGTTTTTGCAGTAGCCAAACGTGGAACTGCATACGTTCCATTTGCCAGCCAGGCCGCCTGAATACTATTTTTACTTATAATAAATATTTTTTTGGCTAACCCTCCACTAAAAAAAGGGTTCGACAAAAAAATATTTACAACAGACTTTCAAAGAACTACTGCTATGAGACTTTTAAAAGTTGGGAGAAACCCGACCCAAAAGAGTATTGCCTCTATAATCTATTTTCATGTTGAATAAATTATTTTCAATATTATTTTTTTGATACTTAGAATACCCGTTGCGATTTGGCAACGTTATCCGGCATAATTCTCAGATTATGCAGGTAATTGAAAAAGATCTTAATGGAAACAAAATTAACCCCGCTCCATCCCGGGGGAACCGCATGACTGAATTTCAGTCAGCTTTAGAGAAAAGAGGAAAGAAAGGGCTTAGATAAGCCCTTCATCTGCGAATGAATAATAGAAATCCCGGGTAACGATTAAATGGTCCACCACCCGGATATCCAGGAAATTACCGGCGGATTTGAATTTAGCGGTCAGTTGGGCATCGGCATGACTCGGTTGTAAATTTCCGCTGGGGTGAGAGTGGGCCAGCATGATATTACAGGCAGACGCTTTGAGCGCAGCGGTAAAGATGAGCCGGGGATCGGCCACCGTTCCGGTAATTCCTCCACTGGAGACGGAGTAAATTCCCAGAACCCGGTTCGCCTGGTTTAGAAAAATCACTTTGAATTCCTCCAGCAATTCAATTTTGTTCTTGTCCCAATGCGTCATCAGTAATTCGTACGCATCTTTTGAATCCCGGATCCTCGGTCTTTCTGAGGCCTTCACTTTTGAACGGTAGATCAGTTCCACTTCGGATACCTTTGTCCAGTCTGTCAGGAGATTTTTGCTTTCCATAATTTTGATTTAATTTTTTTTAAATGAATTATGGAACATCGTTCGGACGGGCCGCGAGCAAGCCCAAACGCCCGTAAAAAAAATCAAAAGACCCGGTTTGGGCGCCCGAAGCGACCGGCCGAACTTCGAGGAAGAAACATTTAAAAAATGATACTACATAAAATAGCCGTCAGCCCGTTTCCAGGATTCCGGAAACACATCTTCTATCAAATGATAATCAATGACGGCCCCATTAATCTGAATGGAAACAATATCAAATTGTACCAGAATACTGTCCGGCCAGCCGCGAAGAAATTTTTCGGAAGACCTGCGGATCGCTTTCCATTTCCTCCGGTTCATTCGTTCCTCCGGGAATCCGTACTGATTGGAACTACTGGTCTTCACTTCAATGAAATGAAGTACATCTTTTCTTCCGGGCGATGATATCAATCTCCCCCCTGCCCTCGCGCCAGTTTTTAAAAAGTATCTGATACCCCTGTACAATCAGCCAGCAGGCGGCCAGCGACTCTCCTTTTTTACCGGTAACTATGTGTTTTGTCACGCCATGTTTTTGTATAGAGTCCATATCGCACAAAATTTTCATACTGGGTGTCTGTAATATGATCGGCCCGATGGACGGGCACCGTTTTGTTTGCTCTTCTTCCACTCGGATTATAAAACCGAATGAATTCTTTAAGGGCAATGGCTTCCTCAAATTTGTCCTTAAAGCTTTTCATCAGCGTATATTTTTTCTCTTTTGCACCGGAGAGCTGGATATCGCTGGAGAAAATAATGGCTGTCCCCCAGTCCAAGTGATTCTTCCGGATAAAATTTTTCATCAGCGTTTCACAATAGCTAACCTCGGGACTCCCGCGCAGGAAATCCGGTTTGATTTCGATCAGCCACACCCAGCCATTTTTTTTATGCCGGATTAAGAAGTCCGGGGTATATATTCTGGTGAACTCATCTGGTTTTCTGACAACCTGCATGGTCTTCGGATAGTAAACAATATGTTCTGACGCCCTGAGAAATCGAAAGTCATCTTCTATAGCCAACACAAATTTTACCTCGAGCATCGAGTGAAAGAAACAGCCTTTATAGAGCGCCTGATTGGACGTATAAAAGGGTTGTTGGTAGAGTCTCATTTCGTGGATTTTAGATTAGATGTTTTAATCCCTTCGATCGGCCTGTCCAGATTCCGGTAAGAAAGGGCTTCGGTGACTCTGAGCGAGCCCGATCTGCTCCAGCCCTTTGAGGTCCGCGATCGTCCGGGCGATTTTCAAAACCCGGGTATAGGACCGGAGGGATAACTGGGCGCGGTCCATTTGCCGGAGGGCATAACTCCGGCATTCCGGATCCAGCCGGCAGATTTCTTCCATATTGAAGTCCGGCATCTGCGCATTGCAGTGAATGCCCTCCATTTTTTCAAAACGCCGGGTTTGAATTTTCCGGGCGGCGATGACTCTTTCCCTGATCACCGCGGAGGATTCCGGTATTTCACTCCGGTTAAGGATCTCCGTTAGCGGCGGGGACTCCGCTTCGATATGCAGGTCGATCCGCTCCAGAATCGGTCCGGAGATCCGGCGGCGATACCAGTAGATCGCCCGCCTGCTGCAGGTACACCGGCGGGTCGGGTGGCCCTGGTATCCGCAGAGGCAGGGATTCATCGCGGCAACCAGCATGAAGGCAGCAGGATATTCCAAAGAACATTTCGCCCGCGAGATCCGGACCTTTCTTTCCTCGAGCGGCTGGCGAAGGACTTCGATCGCCGAGCGTTTAAATTCCGGGAGCTCATCGAGAAACAACACACCGTTATGGGCAAGGGAAATTTCTCCGGGTACAGGGACGGATCCCCCACCCGCCAGCGACACATCACTGGAAGTATGGTGCGGACTCCGGAACGGCCGCTCCCGGATCAGGCCCCGGTGGTTTTCACCCGGATTCCCCACGCTGTATATCCGGGTTGTCTCCAGGGATTCATCCGCCGTGAGCGGGGGCAGAATCGAAGGAAGCCGGCTGGCGAGCATGGTCTTTCCCCCACCGGGAGATCCGATCAGTAGTGCATTGTGTCCGCCGGCAGCCGCGATCTCCAGCGCTCTTTTTACCCGGGTCTGGCCCACGACGTCCCGGAAATCACCGCTGGCACCGGGAACAATTGGGTTGAAAGGTTGCATCTGGCAGGGAGGAAGCCCGCAATCCATCTGAATAAATTCCAGGACATCCTTTAAGTGACTCACCCCATAGACATCGATCCCTTCAACGAGCGAAGCTTCGTCGGCGTTCGCGGCGGGCAGGATGATTCCGCGGAAGCCCTCCTTTCTCGCCTGACAGGTCATGCAGAGCGCGCCCCGCACCGGAAAAATCGTCCCGTCGAGCCCCATTTCGCCAACGACGGTATAGTCCCTTAGTTTCTCCAGATCGAAAACCTGGCTGGTCGCCAGCAGAATCCCCAGGGTAATCGGCAGGTCAAAAGCCGTCCCGTACTTGCGCGTATCGGCCGGTGCCAGATTGATCACAAGTTTGGTCCGGGGCATCTGAAATCCGCCCCGCTGAACCGCAATCGCGATCCGGGAAAGACTCTCTTTAATCGCATCGTCCGGAAGACCCGTGATCGTATACCCGAGGCCCCGGGTCACACTCACTTCCACCGACACCCGAAAAGCGTCAATGCCGAGCAGGGCACTACTGAAGATTTTCGACAGCATGATTATTCGTTTACCGGTCCAGGTTCATGATCGATTCCGCCTGGATATCTGTCAGCTTGATCCAGACCCCCGCCTTATTGGTATATCCCCTGTAGGATATCCGGCCCTCTACCAGCACCTTGCTACCCGTCACAAAACTCTTCTCCATATAGCTGGCCTGCTCATCCCAGCCGATCACATAATGCCAGTCCGTCAGATATTCGGGATCCTTTTCATCGGGATTATATTTCCGGTAATGCGTGGCGACTTTCAAAAGCCCCACTTTGGTCCCGCTGGGCAGCACTTTAATTTTCGGCGGCACACCGACGTACCCGATCAGCCGTACAGAATTGGTTTGCATGCAAAAACATTTTTGGGTGAAAAAAATAACACCACAAAGATGTTCCCTTGAAAATCCGATTCAATCATTTTACTTTTGTATAATCGTCTATATGTGTGTAGAAACGTGTATACACGGATAACCCACCCGCATGACCGCGAAGAGAAAATGTCTTTACTGCGATAAAATTCTGGAGGGAAGAGCAGACAAAAAATACTGCGATGACTCCTGCCGGACGGCATTTTCCAACGAACTGAAAATAAAAGAAAACAAGGAGATCCGCACGATTTCCCTCGCGCTGAAGAAGAACCGGAATATTTTAAAGCGGCTGAAGGGCGAAAAAGAATACACCCTGATCAGTGAAGAAACGCTCCTGCTCGCCGGATTCCTGTTTGACTACCACACGCATTACTTCACGTCCGAGTCGCAGCAAAATCTGTTTACCTTCTGTTACGATTACGGCTACCGCGATATGGGCAATAAGAAATACAAGATTATCAGGCGGTGGTGAGGGCTGAGCAGGGACTGTTTCAGTCTTTAACCCGAAGTAAAATGACTATTCCTTTTCAATTCTTACGTTGTTGATTTTAGTTCCATCAGGCATGTCCTTAATTTTCTCCTGTATTTGACCCGTCAATGCAAAATGAACGGATATATCTGTTGGTTCTAAATTATCGGCAGAATATTCACCGCCAAGCGTCGGCAATATTTTAAAACTATATACCTGATTTTCTTTCAGAATAATTCCATTCTTAATTTTTTTATCCACAAGCGTGGCGAGAAACCAATTGTCAACATTTGAAAAATCACCCAGCAATTCTTCAAAGTGCTGCATATCGTTGGCTATTTTTTTAATTTGGCCTACACTGGTATCCAACCAATGGATCGTCCCGTCATTTCCGGTTAAAAAGAGGTCGCCCACACTTGAAACCAAAAAGACAGCCTTCAGTCCGGCTAATTTCCATTCCCAGCATGAACAAATATCCTCTATGTTCAATTTATTCATCTCTTTTGTATATAATTTGATGTCAGGCATGTAACGATTTGTAATGCGAGAAAATAAAAAAGGGAAATATGACAGAACGAATTTAATTCTTTAACCTGTCAAAATTAAATTGTCTTACCGGGTAGGATTTTCTAAAATCAGGATTTCAACGCGCATGTTTTTGCGTTTCTCCTCATCGTTACTCGCATTCGGGAAAACCATCTCGCTGTTTCCCATCCCCTTCCAGGACATCCTGGAAGGCGGGATCCCCTGATCGATCAGGATCTCGTAAACAACCCTCGCTCTGTCTGCCGACAACCGGTACATTTTGGCTACATACACAGAGTCTGTTCCATGAGCCAGGTGGGGGTTCCAGTTGACATGACCCTTTATCTCATATAGATCCGTACTATCCTCTTTTAGTATGCTCGCAATATGGTCCAGATACGGCATCGAGGCGGGTTCAATCACCGCTTTATTCGGTTTGAAATACAGATTCTCCAGTACCAGTTTCCGGAATACTTTTAATTTACCGGTATCCGGGGAAACTCCAGTTTTCCTCGTTAGAGAATAGAGAATGTCCACTCTTCGGTTTAAGGAAAGATTGGTCTGACTTATAGGATTTTGTTCGCCATAAATTTCAATTTTGAAGTCTCCTTTCAGCGACGAATGCCGGTTCAGGAAATCCATTACCTGTTTACTTCTTTGCTGCGCTAAAATATTATTGTGCAGTATGGTACCCACAGAATCGGTGTACGCTGAAATGAGTTTGACCTGCACGGATAAACTGCTGTCGGTAAGTACATTTAATAACTTTCTTTCTCCCATGCTATCCAAAATATATTTCCCCGATCCAAAATACACGGATACCGCCGAGTCGGTTGACACCTGGGCATGACCGGCCACTGGCAGGGATAACCCCAATGCTATGATCAGCCTTAAGAATATGCGTACGTTTTGCAAGAATATCAATTATGTAAATTTCAAGTTACATTAGTAAAATAAATATTTGCATAGTATATTTAGGGTTATGCTTGGAAACAAGAAGCTGAAACACCTTATTGATTATTTAGAGAATCCCGTCGATCTTTCTTAATGGCAATAAAATCATTTACATATAACAGGTTGTTCTCATACAGTGTAACTTTTGTTCTATTGCTCATGCTCATTTTATTGATCATCCGTTCATCCCAACTGAAAGACCCGCCTCAGGTACACGTGCTCATTTATTTCGGGGTGCTTATTTTGGCATTTTTAGGAATAGTGATCGTAAAATTTCTCATTCCTTCCGTCTGTCAGTATCCGGCCCTGGAACTCAATGATTTAAGCCTTAAAGATCGGGTCAGGAACCGGGAAGTATTTTGGGAAAACATAAAAGAAATCAGACTGAGAAGATTTAGAAATGGGAGTGCCGGAATTTGTATCGATCTGATTGATAAAGGTCTATTTCTATCCGACTTAAATGCGGGCCAAAAACTACTCAGCTGGATAAGTAATTTGAGTTATGGTACACCCTTTGTTTTGCCACTTCAATATATTTCAGGATCAAATAAAGATATTTTTGATTCAATTTTATCTTATCGAGGTCAACTAAATGCCAGACCGAGTAAAAATACTATCTGAAATTTTATCTGCGACAATTCGTTTTCTTTCGAGGCATCTTTTGAAAATAAAAAACAGGAAAATTGGAATTAAATTAATGCCAACTGCTATGGTATTGGACGCATCATACCCTGCTCTCAGTTCCAGCATATGGAAACCGGACGTAAACAGTAATCGTTGGGCATCTGTGTATAGATAGACACCCTCTACTTGAACACCGATAATTAAAGAGAAATAAATCCCAAGTACGCTGACGTGAAAAATCTGAATTAAATTTAGCCACTTATTAAAAATGAGATTTTTATGAATTAAGGATTCCCGCTTTCCAAACAACAAATAAATATTTGACCATATCACAAAAATCGAAAAACATATAATGAGAATGCTTCCAACTAAACCTATTGAATCCTTTCCTGGAATAATTGTATCAAAAATACCCAGTGTATAATCAACAAAGGAAATAATCCAGAATACCAGCTGAAAAACAGTGGCAACCATCAACATGATCTTCCAAGTCGGTGAAGGTTGCTTTGGGCTTAAATTTAGGAGTGCCAATTATTTGTAGGTCGTTTGGTAAGGCATCACAACATAGTAAAATAAAACGCTGTTTGGTTCTAAGGAAAACACTTAGATCAAATACCACACTAGCTAGCAAATCCAGATTCCCCCGGGGATTACAAAAACAGAAAATATAACGGGAATGTCAAGGGCAAAGGAAAATAATATTCCCTGTATCGAGTATCCTGAAATTCTCGTAAAAGAGAAGTCCGCTCTTTCATAAAAAAGGTAGAGTATAAAAAACCACTCAAAGAAACGGATTGGGATTAAAAATATAAGAAATAAAACCTCCTGGTTTGAAGTGATATGACTAAGTAAATAAAGTGAACCCACTCCGACGGCCATACCGAGCAAAGTACGTGCAGCACCGAAAATAAGCGGACGGGGTCTGGTTTTATAATACCGCTGATTTAGCATTCTTACCAAAAAATGAATATCCCGCCAGTTTAACTGCCGTATAAGCAATCAAACTGATGGCCGGATTACCGCCTAGTGCCATGGCATAATTTTAGTGAATTTATTTGTCATCACAGAGTGTCAAAAATTTCGTGTATTCCTTCATAAAATTGTCCCGTTGTTTCTTGTAGTCCTCCAGACTTTCAAAGTTTCGATACTCAGGTTTTAGATTATTAAAATAAAAGTAGACCGTTATATCGTTTCCAGGGAACATAATAAATGTCCCTAAAGTACTCCCATGCTGAATCGCGTTACGACTTGACCCGTAGATTTTGTAGCCATTAAATTCCAGTTCGATAAGGTTCTTGGTTTCCATACCCTCGGAATGAGCATTTATATAATTAAGGTTGTCAATTAGCTTTTTCTGGTCAGCCTTATAACTATCCTTTTTTGATCGTTCAACTTTCAAATTAACAAACGGTACATGTTTATCGTTATTATACAATATCCGATACCCGTCAATACGCGAAACCTCAACCTGTCCGGAATCCGTTGGTAAACTCCTGTATTTTTCAGCAGATTCAGGAAGTCTTTCCGGCCTAGCAGCTATTAAATTGCCAGAAGTGGTAAAAGAAAGATAACAACTGGGGATCTCAATTATTGGTAGTAAAATTCAATAATAAGATGGCTATTAATACCGTTGACAATAATTTTAGTTTTGACTTCATATCCAAAATATTAAAAAGAACACCATTGACAAATAAGTCCAGAGGCCCGTGAAAAAAATATGAATGATGGTTTCTTTTCGTTTACCCCGCCAGAGTTTTGGCGAATAAATAAAGAGTTGGAAAAAGAGCCGGATGGCCCAGAAAATGGCGAGGCCGAGACAGATATTTTTTCCAAATCGGGAATGCACCAGGTCACCGGAGAAAAACAGGCAAAGTACACCGATCCCAAAGACAACAAGGGCGATAAAAAATGCATGGACCTGCATCATCTGCCGGTTGATCAGGCTGAGCGGCTTCAGCTCTTCCTTCCAGTTAAAATACCCCGGGAAGAACAGATGGATTCCGGAAAGAAGGATGAGTAAAACGCCAATAATTTTCAGGTGGATTTCCATGGTTCAGGACGGTCTTAAAATATACAGGGTGACAAAGGGATTTATTTTCTTCTTTGATTCGAGCCGCAGGGAAGCATTTGTAAAAACCCGGAGCCAGGAATGAAGAGAAAAGAAATGCAGGAAGCCAACAGAAAAAGCCAGGAAATTAATCCTGTCCCGGGTATGTTCCACCACGAGGATCCGGCCATCCTTATTCAGCCCGCCACGCAGGGTTCTAAAAAACGCGTCGCGTTCGGACTCATCCCGGATCTCGTGGGCGGCGAAAATCAAAAAAATATAATCCAGATTTTTTTCCGGTAAGGACTGGTCAGTCGTCCGGATCGGAACGGTTCCGGGAAAAGGCGGATAGGCCTGACGGGCGCGTTTGATCGATAACTCGGTATGTTTCTCAGGATCGTAGAAATCATATACAAAAAACGCTGTGCCCGGGAACCTGGACGCCATGATTTCGGAAGTCTCGTCGAAACCCGCGTGGATATTGGCGATCCGCATCCCGGGTTGAATCTGCAGTTCATTCGTCCAGTCCAGGCTGTAAAATGAAGAATAATCATAAATAAAATAAGATACGACCAGGGAAAGGACCATCGTACCCAGTCCGAGCAGAATAATGAATTTCCAAACCCGGTTAAAACCCGCGGGAGAATGGTTCATAAAATAGTACATGCCCGCGAGAATAAGCCCCATCAGCAAATAATAGTGCCGGTTGAACCGGATAATATTGAAAATTCCCTGAAAGGGCCGGCGTTTCAAGGTTTCCATATTTCGGTTCTCCCTTTTTTCCAATAGTACGGTATTTTTTCCACCAGAAAGGCACTGGCCAGTTTCACTCCTTCCATATTGAGTTCGTTAATAAATTTTATCTGCTGATTAATCACCCGGACCGGTTTGGGTTCCCAGTGTTCCCGCACACCTTCGATGATGAGTACCTCTCTCCTGCTTTGATTATAAGTAAACGTGAAAGGCAGGGGCCCGGCAAAACGGCGGGCTTCTTTCCAGCTGGCGAAGGGAGAATGCGAAGGCAGATCCGGGTTTTCACTCTTTTGTATGTCAATCTCCATTCCTGATTTAACAGAATGAACCTGCATATTTTCGGATGTCCGGGTTATTTGAATGTCTGTGCGTTTATATTGATAATGGGTAAAAATATTGCCCAGAAAATTCATCCGTTTTTTATCGGTTTCGGATTGCAGAATATATAATCCCCGCAAATGCCTGCTGGCTGCACTCGTGTACCGGACGAAGATCCGGTAACCGGTCAGAAAAAAATCATTCCCTAGAAAGAGCGGAAAACCTTTGGGACGCAAATTTTTGGTGTCCACCATGGCGACCGCGATAAAGGCCCACTGATCGTTAAAGGTGTCGAGCGTCAGGCATTCCGGAATGAGGTGTTGGATCCTTTCCTTTGGAACGGCAAAAGTCAGTACCAGGGAGCTTTCAAAAAAAGCTTCTACCGCGAAGGGATGGTTTTTCAGGTTAAACATCAACTTTTTTTATGCGCCGGATATATTCTGTCCACAAAATAAGTGCAGTTAACCCTGTTGCCAGAAAGATATTTCCTGATCCAAATAAAAGTAAATCCCGGGCTTTTATCAATTCGATGATGTTCATGACCAAGATAACCACCACCTGCACGATAGTACATAGGCGGGACCGGTAGGTACTGATCACCCAAATCGCCATCCCGATTTCTGCCAGGCCGATTAAGCGGGTAAACAAAGCCGCGTGTTCAGGTCCCAGGATTCTTGCGACAATCAATTCGTGCCGGGGAACGAGGTTGAGCAACTTGCAATAAAACCCATTGAGAAACCAGATCAGGAAAAGGAAATATCGAACAAACATGGTTACGTATCGGTTCATACAATATAGAAATTAAACGCTTAGTACAAAAAAACAGTATAAAATAATATGGCCCAGTCTTTATGTTCAACGACAAACTGAATATGCTGTTCCGGGGAATAGATCAGCCGCGAGCAAAATCGGTTGGAAGAGCAGGCCATAGCGGATAATAGATAACATACAATCTTCATAAAGTTGGACGCCGTTTTCTGACACCTGCAAGTAAATGTGTTCATACTACACCGATCTCGAGAGTCGCTCAATAAAAATATTTTCAATCGCCCATATAGTTTTTTTCGGACGAGTCAAATGCCTCGTCCTAAAAAGACTATACACTAAAAACCAAGTGTATGTCATCAATAATTGAGAAAAAGGTCAGGTCAGACCGTAAAAGTAAGTATCAGAGCTACGACAAGAGTTTTATTTTAGAAATCGTTGAGTCCATTGAAAGAGGCGTTCCCCGAAGCCATATTACTCGGGAACATGGGATAGCTCGCAGTGTGCAAGCCGTTTGGATGCGGGACTATGGTTCACCGGGTTATCATGCCAGTAAGCAAGGTCATGTTAGTCAACAGGAAAAAAGAACGATTGTCAGGGCCATTGAAGAAGGCCGGATGACTATTTATGAAGCCAGGATAGC
Source organism: uncultured Bacteroidota bacterium (assembly GCA_963766585.1). Lineage (GTDB taxonomy): Bacteria > Bacteroidota > Bacteroidia > Chitinophagales > Chitinophagaceae > Puia. The sequence continues at coordinate 24,839 of CAVYAV010000003.1, read as the reverse complement.
TTACCGGGTGAACTCGACGGTTACCATTACCAAGTGGATCAAGGAGGCGAAGCGGGAAAATGCGGAACTTGTACTCTCCAATACAGCGCTTATGGCTAAAAAACAAGACCAGCAAGCCGATCCGGATACCCAAAAGGCGCTTGCTGAAGCACTCAAAAAACTGGAGGAAGCCGAACTGAAAGTAAAGGCATTAAATACGCTCATCGACGTAGCCGAAGAGCAGTTTAAAATCGCTATCAGAAAAAAAGCTGGTGCCAAGCAGTCATAAGAATGAAACATGACTATCCCTATATCAGTAAGGAAGTCCTGTGCAGATTGTTTGGCAAGACAAGACACGCCTATTACGATCACCGGTGGCGCCAGCAGGATCAGAGCCTCAAAGACGATATCATCTTACAGCTGGTTCATAAAATCAGAACCACCTCATTGCCCCGGTTGGGAACGCGTAAGCTGTTGCCACTGCTCCAGCCGGAGCTGAACTCCCATCAAATCAAAGTAGGTCGGGACTATTTATTTGATCTGTTGGCCGAGCATAAACTCTTAATCCGGCGACGCAAAAGAAAAGTCTTCACGACCGACTCCAGGCACTGGATGCGTAAATACGTCAACCTGACCCGTGACCTGGTCATCACGCGTCCCGAACAACTTTGGGTCAGTGATATTACCTATATCAGAATGGGCAATCAATGGGGCTATCTAAGCCTGGTTACGGATGCCTATTCACGCCAGATCATGGGTATCGGTTTTAGAAACGATTTGTTAGCCCTGGGTTGTTTGGAAGCATTACAAATGGCATATGATAATCGAAGTTATGGGCAGCTCCCGCTCATCCATCATTCAGACAGAGGTTGTCAGTATTGCTGTAAAGAGTATGTTGATTTATTGAACGACCAACACATCGCCATCTCTATGACAGAAAGAGGAGATCCCTATGAAAATGCACTCGCCGAACGAATGAATGGCATTATCAAAGGGGAATTTAATCTTTACAATAGCCAGGATAGTTTTGAAAACACCTATGCACGCATTTTAAAGAGCATAATCGCTTACAACGAAATCAGACCCCACAGTAGTTGCGACAATCTTACACCTTGTCAGGCTCACAAAAAAGAAGGAGAATTAAAAAAAAGATGGAAAAATTATCCAAAAAAAATGTTCGAAAAACGAGTGCCAGAACGTATGGAAGAGGCGGGGCGGCTCCCTTCACAGAGCAAGCCCCCGCCTCTTCCTTACGGCCTTAAAAACAAAGAATTACCTTTAATTATCGACTATGTATAGTGTTCTCAGGATTTATTCTCTCACATGTATAGTTTTTTCCGGACGAGTCAAAGTGTAACGCATGAGAACAAGATTGTATCAAAAGCGAACTATTTGCCAATGGGTTTATTATTATCTTATTGATTATCAACAAATTATTAAAGTGGTATTTTATTAGCGTGAACTGATATAAATTTTTATGGATAAAATACGAATAACAACTCTATTTTATTTTCTTATTGCCTACTTAAACTGTTTTGCGCAGCAGAAAGCAAGTACTCCTATTTTATTAAACGAAAGAAAATTCGAAACCATAAACAGGAATATTAGGTTAACCGTAAAAGAACAAGGGAAAGTAGTGGTTCATCTCGATGCTCAACCTAACAATGGTGTCGCATGGGTTAAAGATTTGAATTTTGAGACAGGAATTATTGAATTTGATGTAAAAGGAAAAGATGTTTTGCAAGAAAGTTTTATTGGCATTGCGATTCATGGTGTTAATGATTCTACATATGAAAGCGTTTATTTTCGTCCTTTTAATTTCCAGGCAACAGATTCAAATAGAAAAAAACATGCTGTTCAATATATAGCACTTCCAAAGTTTGACTGGTCTTTATTACGAGATACCTATCCCGGTGAATATGAGCATGCTCTTTTTAATTTTGTTGACCCTAATAGTTGGTTTCATGTAAAAATTATAATCGACAAAAACCAAATTCAAGCATTTATTAATTCCGATGCTCAAGCATGCCTCTCCGTTAAACGATTAACGCGTAATCAATCAGGCAAAGTTGGTTTCTGGGTTCGTAATAATTCAGATGGCGAATTTTCAAACCTAATCATAACAACAAACTAATATACATGAAACACATAACCATAATTATTTTTGCCATTATAAGCTTTGGTTATTATTCCAATGCACAAAAAGTAACTAATTATAATCTCGCTGATTTGCTAAAGAACCAACAGTTGTTAATAGACAGTTCCAATCATACGCAGCTACTTGATGACAAGATTTACCGCAATGGCATCTCCACAAAAAAAATTGCTTGGCTGAAAGATGTTTCATTCAAAGAAGGTAAAATAGACATTGATTTGCGTGGTAAAGACGTTTTTCTTCAAAGTTTTTTAGGAATTGCTTTTCATGCAACAGACAGTAACCATTATGAACTAATTTATTTTCGGCCATTCAATTTTCAATATCCCGATACGGCAAGAAGAAGGTGGTCTTTACAATACGTAGTTGAGCCCGATTATCCCTGGGATAAATTGAGAAAGGAGCATCCTTTGATTTATGAAAACTCAATAACGCCGGCTCCCAAAGCAGATGAATGGTTTCATGCTACAATTGTATTAAAGATAAATTGATAACCGTTTTTGTAAATTATTCAACAACACCTTCTCTTGAAGTGAAAAAATTAAATAGTGCAACTAATGGGATGATTGGCTTATGGGATGATGAATTAAGCGGAGACTTTGCAAACCTGAGAATTACACAATGATTTTTTAAAAGCTAAATTACCCATGATAGCCGGACAAAATTAATAAATAATTTAGATTCTGTGTATAGTAAAGCAATGCGAAAACCCAAGGTCAAAACTCCTTTAGTTGACCTGACTATGCACCATGCTGCCGAGGGGAACGAATTTAATGATTAGGTTAGATTGACTCATCCGTCCTTGCACGGTCGAATAAATTATTGAGTTAACAAAACCAAAATAAAAATTCTTTGAAATGACTATAAATTCTATTAAATCGGGCGCTGTGGTATTTCATATTTTAGCGATTTTATCTGGCTGTTCCGGGGCAACAAATTCTTCTATGGATACCCGTGATTTTGAGTTTATATCAGGCAACAAGAAACTTTCTGGAATCATTGATCAGCCAGTTGGTCGGGATGCAGAGGCAATAGTCATTTTTGTTCACGGATCAGGTGGTACCGATATTCGAAGAGAAAATAGATATTTTGACTTACGATCTCGCTTTACAGCCATTGGAATAACCTGTGTTACATGGGACAAACCGGGACAGGGAAAAAGTCAAGGTGTGTTTGATGATAACCAGCCATTGGAAGAGAGCGCACAAGAAGTATTGGACGCCATTCAATGGTTGCGATCTGAGAAGGTTCCCGGATTCAAAAAAATCGGAATATGGGGTACAAGTCGCGGGGGATGGGTCGTCCCAATCGCATTGTCTCAAGATGACGGCGTTAAATTTTGGATTTCTGTTAGCGGTGTTTCGGCGGAGGACAACAAATATTACTTAGTAAAATCCAATCTTCCGATCGAAGGTCGGTCGGAAGAAGAAACGGAGAAACTGATGAAAGAATGGAAGCGTGGAAGGGAAATTTTCTTTCAGGGGGGAGATTATAAATCATATCTCGCTGTCACTGAAAACCTCCGAAAAGACCCGGCTGTGTTTTATTTCGCCGGAGATCTTACTGGTACAAAAGAGGCATTTGTCGCAGAACAAAGAGCTTATCTCCTGAACAAAGAAAAATACCAATTCGATGAGAACCTTTCAATTTTTCGTGTCCGTAATTTTGCGGTGATGCTGGGTAAACTTGACCTGAATGTGCTGGCTTTGTTCGGTGAAAAAGATACTAACGTGAATTGGAGGAATGCCAAAACGCTATTTGAGACAACCATCGGACAGAACCCAAAAGCAACTCTTATCATACACACTTTCCCGAATTGCAACCATAGCATGAGTGTTTCTGCTACCGGTTCTGTACGAGAGGTAGAGGGAACACCACTTGACGCAGGTACGAAATGCGAAGGCTATTATGAAATACAAATTCAATGGCTAAAAAAGTACGTCATTTCAAAATAGGATTGTTGAAAAGTATGTCACCCCCATCTAGCATGGAAGTTAGGAATTTAATAATATTAGATCTTTAAAGGTTTGTCGAAAAAATATTTAAAGGAGCTAATATTGCTGAGGTTGCTCATAGAATTATTGACAGACTGACAGCTGGAGCACAACGAATCGTACTGAAAGGAAAATCCCTGAAAAGAAAAAAGTGAAACGAAATAGGAGAAGATAAATACTTTGAAAACTGACAATCGAACCAACATGGTCAGGTATCGGTTCCTACGATATAGAAAATAAATCCTGACCACGGTCTCGTCTCCCGCTACATTAAACCCTTAGTACAAAAAAACAGTATAAAACAATATGGCCCAGTCTTTATGTTCAACGACAAACTGAATATGCTGTTCCGGGGAATAGATCAGCCGCGAGCAAAAACGGTTGGTCGAGCAGGCAATTGCGGATAACGGATAATATACAGTCATAAAAATTATTTGGCTGAAATTACCTCTGGCATTTTACCGGGAAAGGGGGAAAACACCCTTGTGGGATCAGAAAATAACTGTATATAACTTTTTCCTGCCGGTCAATAGAATTTCTGCATATTGCGGCCATGTCCACCCTTGACCCGAACGTATTAACAGAACGCCTGCAGGCTATTGAAGCCTCTTATCAGCGCCAGCTCTCCCTTGCCGGCAAACCCGGTTATGATCCCCGCCTCACGGTACAATTAAAGGCTGATTTTGAATGGCTGCTGGAGCAAAGGCGGAAAATCTCGAAAGAACAAACGGATACTAGAGAAAGCTGATTTTAACCATGGCTGATTTCATCACAGAAACCTATACCATTATCGACATTCTAAAAAAGAATAATGAAGAGGATGCGGCAAATAAATTCTCCAATGCTTTACTGGTCGGCGGAACGCCCGGAGAAAAATTTTCGATAGTCGTTTGTCTGTTGAAAACCTATCAAATCACCAATCCGATATTGTTTAATTTAATGAAGGAACCAGCCCATCAACTTTATCAGGAAGCGGAACATCTGAAATATGAGATCAGACCCAACGATAACATATTAGAATTGTTGAATTAAGTAATTACCAAGGTGAAAATTTAGTGAAATTGGACTATACAAAACCTGAGGGATTATATTTAAGTAATCATCATCTGGACTACATCTGATGATCTTTAATGGTCAGCAGATTTTTTATTTCTGTAATATGATCAAAAAATCCTAATTTTTTTTTAGGTTTGTTTTACGCTTTTGGATTAAAATTGAGTCAAAACCTTTACCAGCGCGGGTTGCCGGTTCCGAAACATGGAATCGAACCCGGCCGTTTGACTCGCTACTTCCCAAAAATTGACTAATTCCCTAAAGTAAAGAATGTAATTCGAAGATTCGAAACAGATTATGAAAAGCTTCATAAGTCGAGTTAAAAACTACTAAACTATCTTTAGAAAACTGTCCAGTTTATAAGGGGCCGGTACATTTTTGTGCTTTAATTTTTAATAAAAAAGAGCACAGATCGAAAATTTGCATCCTTTTAGGTGTTATTTAATGAGATTAGTGTATGTAAATCCATAGCCAGCGGATTCGATGGTTCGTTTGCTTTTTAGTAAAAAGGTTTCTCCATCTTCATTCGGAAAAAATTTTAAGCTTACATTAATTACAATTGCACGGCCTCTCGCATCTGGATAGCTTTCATATAAACTACCATTGTCGATAGCATCCAGATAAGCGTTTAACTTATCTTGCAACTTAAGGAGATGAGTATTCTCATTATCCCATATCAAATCATCAGCAACAGTCAATACTACATTTCCAGTCTTGTCAATGCTGACAAAATCAATTACATGAATGTTCTCTACTGCCATATAATTAATCTATAAGTTTTTATTTTTGCGGCCTTCATCTTCTTCTCCTTCTCCTTTTTGCTCAATTTCTGCGGCGAAAAGTCATAGGTCTTGTCAACATCCAGCGTGACGGACTGCGCGCCGGTAGTCCACTGAACAAAACAAGCCAGCACGATCGCTAAAATTCTGAAGATGACGCTATTCCGCATTGAACGCAGGTTTTGCTTTCAAATATAGAATTAATAAATCCCCAACGATATAAGTAGAAACCCCTAGGAAAATGATTGGTGTATATTAGGGTCAATTATCTAGATTATATGTACGCCCTGCCGGAAGAAGACATCATACATTTTCTTAAAGAAAACATCCAACCCCTGGATGACCTTGGCGATGGTCCCGGTTACAGGGCTTCTGCGACATTGAAAGACGGAACTTTTTTGCCCTGTGTTATTTTCCGCAATCCGTCGAAAGTCATTGACCAGGCGATAAAACGAATTACAGAAGAAAAAAAAGACAAAAGGGAAATCGTTAAGTATTACGCAGCGAAAAGAAACTGTGTAAACTCATATAATATTACTAAAGTTGGCAAAAGCCGTTTTGCCTTCCCCCTGGAAATCCAAAGGGAAATCACCGGTGAAACGTCCATGAGCTGGACAGCCTTTGTGGCCAGGTTTAAAGACGGAAGGCATCTGGGTTTCGGCACGACCTGGAATTGGGAGTTTTTTGACCTCCCTGAAGATTTTAACGCGGATGATGTCGTTGAAATCATCAATCACAGTTATTTACTAAAAACAGGCGAAATTGTCGGACATCGCTCTGCCTTTGACAGACAAACCCGAAGAGATGAGATGGAAAAAATTTATGTAGACAGGCCATTTTTTGAATGCTACCTCGACCATTTGTAAAAACATAGGTTTTGAATGCTATTGAACATACAGTAACCCTTTTCAGACCAGTAGGACCCCTGGAACTGAAACTTATTGAGCAATCAGGCTGGTTGCGGTTTCCTCCCCGCCTGCCCGATCAGCCCATATTTTATCCTGTTATGAATGAAGAATATGCCATACAGATTGCCAGGGACTGGAATGTGCCTGCGTCCGGATCCGGCTATGTAACCAAATTTTCAGTGAAATCCGAATACCTGAAGAAATTTGAAATCCAGAATGTAGGCGGGCTTATTCACAACGAACTTTGGGTACCGGCGGAGGAACTTGAAGAATTCAATGAAAATATAGTCGGCGTCATTTCGGTTACAAAGACATTTATTTGAGATTGTAAAAGCTCATTTTGGTTATTTTTCCAGAATATGAAACAGGTAGTTTTTTGTATATTACTATTTTCAAGTTGCGCTAATTCAGAAAATCCGTATTTTCTGGTAAATAAATTCAGTCAATTTGAATTTGACAAATCAAATGCCCCGGTCATCCAGTTCTCAAAACACAGTTCAGGTATAAAAGAAGAAGGCGATTTGCGTTCGGTATATAATATCGATAAAATGAATATTGATTCATTAAAACCATTTTTCTCAAAATATGGCTATGAAAAATTACCGATGCGTAAAATTGATATCGGAGATGGATTTAACAATAATCTGAAATTGACAGATTCGGGTTACTACAAATTAACTCTTTCAAAAGAAGGAAGTATTGAAGAATTGTCTATTGTAAATTTTTCAAATAAAAAGTTGATTTATTACAAAGTCTTATAACCTGGAATATTTTTAATAAAAATCGGGTCATCCACGATGAAATTTGTTCAATTCCTCATTGATCTTGTTTATTGGCTCTGGCTGTTTCTAATACCTACCGGCATATTGGGTTTTTATGCATATTACAGATACTATAATAACCCCAAAAACCTGGCGCTCCCAATAGCTATTTTAATTGCAGGTATCGTTTTGGGGATCTGGCTTGCGGAGCGCATTCGACGAAAACGCGGCCTCGCCTATTTTTTTTCCAGAATTACTGCCTCTCCAGATTTTGATAAATTTAGCAGATCGGAAGAGAAAGATAAAGCGGCTTTTGAGGAACTTAATAGGAAAAAGAGCAAATGAAATTATCCTTACTGAGCTGCCTAATGCTTTTAACGACTTTCAGTTCATCAGGCCAGAAAACGGATACCTGGACGGCATTTTGGAATAATGACACGACTTTGTTTGGATACAAAGATAAAAAAGGCATAGTAAAAATACAGCCTAAATTCAACGGGCTAACGATTGCCAATAAATTTGACGATATCATCGCCGCTGAAGAAAAAACAAGTACTGGTCAGGTAAGTTATTATTTAACTAAATCAGGCCGGATTATAGGCAGAGACAGCTTACATTTCTACGATAATGGGGCAGACTGTGAAAGTGAAGGATTTATCCGGTTTCACGACCGAAAAACCGACAAAGTCGGAATGTTCAACAGGGACGGAAATATTGGAATTCCGGCTGAATATAACGAATTGGCTCCCGTTCGGAATGGGATGATTGTAGCTATTAAAGGGGCCGTGAAAAAAACAAGTGGTGAACATTATTTCTGGAAAGGCGGCTCCGATGTATTAATTGATACCAACAACCAGGTTCTCATCAATGATTTCAAGTACTTCAATGAACTAGACTTCTATTCAGTAATTATTTCAACCCAGCCATCCGAAGATACCCTGAGGATAAACTTTAAGGGAACGAATGGCATGTATTACTCTTTCATCGTCTTCGAAAAAGAATTTCGAAGCTGGCTTAAGACTTCTTTATTAGACCATTTCTCAAAAAATCAATTACTAGCCTGCACTTATGATACCATCACATTTTGGAGAGGATCTGATAAATGGGTAAGCGAATCTAAATTCACTTTTTTAAATAGAAATTTCGAACTTTTAAGGGAGATATTGCTCGACCTTAATTCAAAAGATCGCAACTATACTATTTTTAGCGAAACACTTAGTCCTTATATGTTTATTCCTTCGGAATGTGGTCAATATTACAATAATTGCTTTGAATCTAAAAGTTGGCAATATCCTGTAGAAAATATTGTTATCAGTTATACCGATAATAAAAGTATAGTTCAAAATCAATTAGAATTCTTACGGACTACCGAAGGATATAAACTAATAGACATAAGTATTAACAAGGGGAAAATAAAGTAGCCCTACTACCATTTCAACTGTAAAACATACATTTGAACAGTAGCCAACATATTATGACAAGTTTTAAATATTTACCCCTCTTCATTGTTCTTGGGTTTTACGGTTGTGGACAAAATAAAAATCGTAATAATCCGGCTGCTATCGCATTAAATGATAAAATAGTGCCATTAGCAAGATACCTGGATAACCCGGACAGTTGTAAAAAAGCCCTGGACTTTCTTGATAATGCGACCACTATTGACAGTACTTGCTTTATATGCCATTTTAATAAACTAATGTTCCAGAATTCCTTAAAACGATATGACCAGGAAATCCTAACAATTAACCGGTTAATAAGACTCACACCCTCCGCAAACGACCTTTATTTAAGAGGTGGAATGCTTTATTTCGTAACCGGTGATACCGCTTCCTCAGAAAAGTATTTTCAAAAATCGCTAAAAATCTGTAATAACGTATTAGATACGATGCGTATTGAAAACCGGGATTATGTATTATTTACAACTAACAAGGCCATTAACCTTATCATGTTAGGCGACCAAAGCAAAGGGAATGAGATTTTGGTTAAATTGTATAACAAACAAACAGATAGCTTTTACAAGCATGAAATTGCTTTATTTATGAATAAAAGCAAGGATGAATTATTAAATTTAACCCTTCAAATTCATGGAAGATAAGAAAGGACATAACTGTATCGGTAAGGACGAATTACTTGTCCTGACAAAAGGTAATATCGAAAAATTCGGTCATCAGGTTATTTTGGTATATGGGACAGGCTATTCACCCTCTTTTGCTTATAGTATTGGGTTGTACAATACATATAAACATCCTGAAATTATTTGCTTTGGGCTTCCCGGTGACCTAGGTCACGGCATTATCAATGATGTCGCTATTTTGATAAAAAAAGGAGAAAAGATTGAGATCTCTAAAAACTATAACAACATCTTTAAAAATGCCAGGGCAGAATTTTTAGAAGTTGACGAAAGAAATATTCCTGACTATTTTGGTGCGGCATTAAACTATTACCAGTCCAAAAATTTCCCAGCTCTTCAGTTGATTTGGACAGACCGGAATGACCGGTTTCCCTGGGAAGACAATTTTGAAAATAAGTTCCAGTTCAAACAGCCGCTGCTGGATAGGAATGCCGACTTTAAATTCAGGGAGGCGAAAAATCTCGGGATTTTTACAACCCGGCAATGGGTAGACCTGAATCAGCCCATATTGCGCGTTGTGCATGATGCAGACGGAGACTGGCAATTTTTGACAGGAAACCAAATGCCAGAAGACATCAGACTTGTTTGTCTCGAAGAAATGGTAATTAGGGACAAAACCTTAAATGAAGTTTTTAACCTGGATTACGGACATTCAGCGGAGAGGAAGTTTGTGGGTGATGAATGGATAAGGAATAAAGAAGAAAATGAAAGATGACGGCATAAACGTAAATTATGATCGCAGAAAATTCAGGGAAATCCTATCGGTTCAAACTGGAACATGACCTGGGTTATGGATTTGCAGAGATCTATGATTGTACGGACGAATCCTCGATGTTCGATGGTCGCCTGGTATATGTATTTAATAAACTTGATACAAAAGATGAAAAAGAATTTAATATTTCAGAAATCAGAAGTTCAGGAATAGCTATGGGGCCGATTAGATTATATAAAACCCCCGCAGCAAGAGGACTTCACTCCTGGAAATTTATCTTTAAGACCGACGATCTGCTGATAACAAAAATTCCAATGACCAAAGAGCATCATAGTGCCGGTTTCAAAGATGACAATTGGGCTAATCTCAACATTTGGTATAAATCCGGAAGGGATTTCAAAAACGATATCGTATATGTTGATTATGAAGAAGTAAGACACCTGGAAACCAGGATTATCAGTTCCCCATCCGGAGTGGCGCGGGAATTTACCATGAAAGTAATTCTTGACAGAAATGAAAATGTTTCGGATTATTACGACTTGTCAGATGTAGGTAATAAAAACCTGTTCAGTTATCTTATAAATACCTATTACCCTTTAAAAGCGACAAAAAAATATATCAAACAAATTCCGAAGCATCTAAGAAATGGAAAAGGTTAAATGAACTCGCAGGTCCAGCACTAGAGCCGAAGAAAATTTAGTATTTGCCATATTGGCGGACTAAAGGTATTTATGCAGTCGGAATTCTATTGAACTTTTGTATTTTAGATTTAAGTAAACAAATCTCTGGCCAAATCAGCAAAAAGAATTTTAGTACCCGCACTTCGCACCACCCTTAAGGTAGAATTATGAACATTAAAGAAACAATACAATTGCTAAATGAGGACTTTTTTTTATTAAACGATGCTGAGTCTATTGAAATGTATATTGAGGGCAAATGTATAGACAGAGAATCAGTTCAAAATAAATCACTAACATATCATCCAGCTACTCAAAGTGCTATAAGCGACAAGGAAAAGTCTTTAGGTGTACAATTGCCGCCTTCATACATTGAATTTTTACTTTTATCAAATGGTTTTAAGATTATATCCCCTTTTCTAGATAATCTTTTCCCTGTTGAAAAAATCGACTGGGCGAAAAATTTGGAAGAGAAATGGTGGCTTGATATGTACAGAGTTGATGCCTCTGAAGTATCGGATGAGCAATATTTCTATTATGAAGAGGATCAAGATCCGGCATTGTCAAGGGATAGCTACATACCGGAAAGCTTGAAAATATCTGAGTGGTTTGACGGAATGTGCGTATTTCTTAATCCAGTTATCAAATTTGGAAAAGAATGGGAAGTTTTGGTATCCGCTATGTGGTACCCAGGCATACGGAGGTATAAGTCATTTAGAGAATATCTTTGGGAAACTCATAAATCTAACCGCCGCCTTTTGGAAAGGCGTAATAAATAATATCGCAAATGTTTGAACGTTAGCTGCACCTTTTAACCAGTATCAGAATACATGAAAGAATATTTTTTTCATACTTATAATTGCAAGCTACTGCCAAAGTTGCGACAGTTTTAAAAATTATACTGAACAAGTACCGAAATGTAATGACTCAATTCCTATTAAAATAACAAAGGATCTTATTCGACAAACATTCGCTGCTATGAAGATGGCCAACAGGTCTCACAATTATTCAGAATGTTATAAAATTTTAGATGATTATAAAACGGGGAAAAAATATAATGATAAATTAGATAAACAAATAAAAAATGCCATTGCCAGTGCGGATAGCGTAGATTTTCGAATTGAAGATATACTTCCTACAAATATTGACGAAAAACTGAAAAAATGTGATTGCAGTGCTTCTTTGATTGTTAAAGAACTTAAAATACCAATTTCTTATTCGGCACAGATACTGATGAGGGAACATATGTTTCGATGAAAAGTTTTTTTGAAAGCCTTCGATAACAAATAATTTGAAAAACTGTTATAGACGCCAAAAAATATTAAGCAACGTCCCCCGCCAAATAACGCCAATATAGCAGTAAAAGGCCGATGATGACAAATATCATATCCGTGATTGACATAAGAACAATTTAATTAAATATTTAAGTACCCCTGATAAACGAACCGGACCAATTCTTTGAGCCGCGCCGGGACCTGATTATCCGTGACCAGTTTTCTGATTTTTTTTATCGCCGCCAGGGTTTGTCCTTTTTCCGCCTTCCCAGATATCCTCCAGAGTATCTGTATTGATAAAAACATTTTCCGCTTCGGCAATTAGCCGAATTCGTTCGTTTGCTTTGAATGGATGAAAATTAACAGCCGCCGCCAGTTGCTCGTCTGTCAGTCCCTGTCTATCCTTGTCATGAACTACTTTGAAGGGTATATTGAAAGCTTTCAGGAGCCTACCGATGGCAGGAATTGTCCATTTACCACCACAGGAAACAATAGTACAATCCAGCGCTTTGTGCAAGTCTACATTGCAATATATCAGCAATTCGTCGCAGTGTTTAAAGATGGCCATTTCTGTATCACCCTCCACCAGGATCACATTTTTTGCAAAAAAAACTTCACAAACTGATGGATGAAAATCCAGCGCTGCCCGCAATGCATCCCTTTCTATGAGTCCCAACTCCGACTGTTCAAACGGATCGTTTTCAAGCTGATCGATCATGATCGGTCCGCCCGCATTCCGGGACATGATAACCAGCGATTCAGGATGATCTGCCACATTGATAAATACAGGGCTATGCGTCGAGCAGATAATCTGCCAGTTTTCGGATTGGGCGATAGTATTTAGAATGGCTTTTAATTTCCTTAACATCTGTGGGTGCAAATACAGTTCGGGCTCTTCATACAGGATAATCGTTGTTCTAGAATTTTCATTATTAATAACAGCATCGTTTTCCGCTACCATTTCGAGCAACGAAAAAATCAGGGTTCTTTGCAGTCCGTGTCCCTGCAAACCGATCGGCGTATCATGCGTACCATCGGTGATACTCAGTCCAACGGCCGAGCTAATCACCGTATCAATTTCGGGGTTATCAAATTTTATATTGGCTTTGGCATCGATTAGCCGGCTCAGTTTCTCTGATAATTTATTGTTGATCCTTTTAATACCGACAATGCCCTCTTCGCTGTGAATACGATCACTTTTAAGGCTTCAATGGCACGGATAATATCTTGGTATTTTTCTTCTGCCTGAATTTCTGGGAGAATCAATTTCTTCATCAACTCGCCAAATGCACCCGTTTTACCCGATTTTGAATATTTGGATTCTTCAGTGGCATCCCTGACCGCGGGGATCAGTATAATTTTTGGAAGCACTGCTGAAGCGCATTGTTAAAGGGTATAGAATCGCCCGACCATTCCGCTTCCCCGGCAGTAATCAGTTGAGTATAGTCATCCCTTATTTTCTGTTTTATTGTTTCTTTATTTTTCTGCGCTTTAAATTTAGTTGCATTACCTAATTCCATTTGCGTCGCTATCTCTTTAATTTCCGCTGACAATACGGGCCATTCATCCGACCAACCAGTTATTGTTTCCCTCACTTTGTAAGCTGCATATTCTACGTCAATCATGCGTTTGGACCCCTGATCCTCTGGAGATAAGGATGCCGTATATCTAAGCGCAGCTGGTTATCATAAACCAGCGCACTAATCGCCGGCGATGCCCGCTCCCAGGCTTTTAGTTCAGCGAAAATCAGTTCGATTACGATATTTCCATCACCTCTTAAATAAAATTCTTCAAGGTCGGGTTTGAGATTTCCACATATCATTTCGATGGCTCTCAGGACGGGTGACTTTCCGCAATTGTTCTTGCCGATTAAAGTAGTGAGGCTATGGCTGTCAAACTCGACATCCTGAAGCCCGCAGTTTTTTAACGCTCAGTTTTTTAAGCTTCATATACGTTAGTTGTAATATTAAATCCCGGCAAAAGAGAAAGTAGATAGGCGCTATGGCTGAGCATTTAATTATTTAATGATTCCGGGAATTTTGACTTAAGTGGAATCCCACTTTCTTTGATTTTGAGCTGGTCGATGAGAGCTAATGTCTGGCGAAACTCCCGGGCTTCCGCAATTTTAGTGAACTGGATGGTAGCGTTGACTTCCAACACGTGTTTTTCGATTTCTTCAAGTGTGATTTTAAAAAATTCCTTCCGAGCATTGACCAGATTAATTCGGTTTTCCCAGAACGTCTTATGAAGCTTCGTTCAAACTCCGGCGCATTTTCAGAGAAATATAATAGCGTGAACGTCAAACTGGAACGGAAGGGCGGCATCGCTTAACTCATGAATTCTGTCCATTGGTTCCAGGCGTCTAGTCATCCCAATTTTGTAAATGTCTTCACCGAAAGACCCAATATTTGAAATAACATAGATATTCCCTGTTTTGTATCCTGTGCCCTGGACCTCGCGCGTTCGCTTTTATCCAAAGCAGCCTGGAGTTTTCCTGCAAGGACCTGATTCTTTCCTGTAGCTGAGCTTGTTCCTCCTTAGATGCCAATCCCAGTTCTTCACGCGCTTTGGCCAATACTTTCTCATACATTTTCGCTTCCTCATCTGCTTCCTCACGGGTCACGTTCGAATTCGCGTTGTGCTCTTTCTTCTTCCCGCATCTGTTCCCGTATCAATCGCTGTTCTTCCTTTTGATCGTGCCTTTTCTTTTCATACTCATATACAAGGGATAGCTCCTCCTGTTTGAATTGATAATATTTTGACGTGATTTCAATATTGGTTATTCTCCAAATTTGTTTATTTCCGAATAGCATTTTGTTATCCTTTCCTTGACTTGGCGGCGTTATTCCATTTTACTTTCGCAATGATCGCGTCGCACTCACCATTAAAGGCATAGAGCATGAGTTTAATTTCCTGTTTTACCATCTTCCTCCCTTGGGCGGCGCTCCCTCCTACCTCCCAATTCGTATGGCAAACAACCGCCGCCTCAGCTTTTATCATGCCTTCTGTTTATCGTAGCTCCCTTCCAGTTCAACCAGGTACTGTTCAGGAAATTCAAAATTATATTTTGGCTCGTACAAGCCGAAGGAACTGATATCCAATGTATCTTTATAAAGATCAATTTCAGCCTGTAAGGACTGATGGAGCTGACGACCCTCCTGATATTTGTTGTTTAAGTCTCAAATTCTAGACTTAGATCTACCAGGGCTCTTTTTCTGTTGGCCAATTCCTGATCGGCGCTGATGAAATATCCATATTTTGTTTCGTAGTCAATACCTTTTGTGAAGAGGACCGAATATCAGTTTTGTACTTTTCCTGTAAGGCAGAGATGTTTTTATTTAGTTCGGTTATTGAATTTTCATTTTCCGCCAACTTAGTCTGGCTGCCTTCATCTCAATCCTGCATTTTCCAATTCCGCTGTCGATTTTCGTAATTTGATTAGTTTTTGAACGAAAAAGAAGGACAATGACAAAAAATGCCAGGAGGAAGAATATGCCCTGAATATTCATATAGTATATGTTTTTTTACAAATTGCATCGAAAGGTATATCATTTTAATATGCCCCCTTACATACATGAAAACCCTTAGATTGGGCCCGAATTGATAGATTCTTGGGGCTAAATCCGAGATACATATAACCACAAAGATTTGATGGATACTCATCTAAAGGAAAAGGAAACATGGGAAAAGCTCCAAAAACTGTCTTCCGGAATTCGAACAAATGATCCGGTAGCCCATAAAGAAGCTTTTGAAGTTTTAAACTCTTTTCAAGAATAAAACATATCGGAAAATACATGCAAGTAACCTTTGCTACCGGTTACTCAACCGTTGATTTACATCTTCATCCTCCGGCCATCGTACCGGCAGAAATCAAGTCGCAAACATCAACGGGCAAATCATCAAGACGGAATATGCGAGAATCCAAATCGCGGAAGATGTATCAGGAGCATATCTGCAGTGCCGTATTCAGATGCGGACGTGAAGTACTAGCCTTATTGCCCATTCGATATGTCGTTGTCAATGGCCATTGCGAATTGCTGATACTCACCGGTAAAATCGCGGACCAAACGATTTTATCCGTGGCTCTATTCCGTGACCAAATGGACTTAATAAATTTTGATTTGATTGATCCGATTGATTCGCTAAAAACCTTTCAGCCTCATAAGAAACTATTGAGTAGTGCTCCGGGTTTTGCCCCAGTTGAAAAAATAGATCCCGGATCTACCAGAATAGCCAATGACAATAAGGGAATTCTGAGAATCACTGATCCGTCAAATTGAGTACCAGTAGGAATTTCTTGTCAAATTTCGATTGGTTTAATCTAAAGCCTCCGCGGTAATGACAACATTATCATTTAGCCAATTCAATAACTTTTGACTATCGCTCTGTTTTGATAAAACCATTCTGTACTTTGAACCCTGAAAAATTTCCAACCCGCCCTTTCCAGGATTTCCTGTCTTTTTATATCGTCCCGGATTTTTTCAAAACCAGAATGGTATATATACCCGTCACATTCAATAGCCAGCTTTTTCCCCTGAACGATTATGCCAAAATCAATAATATAATGTCCCACAGTATACTGCGGATGTAAATAGTTCCCAAAACGATTTTCGTAAAGAAATGAACAAACTGATTTTTCGAATGGTCCCGAATTTGAATCGACTTTACTCAACAAATCCTGCAAAAGGTTTGTAACTGCAATATTTTCTAAATGGTTATAGTTGGAATAGTAATCGATTAACTTTTTACGAAAACATTCAGGATTTATTACCGTGATTGCATCTGGATGTATACTATGATAGAGTATGGACTTCTCCTTTGCGCGGCTAGCTGCAACGTTAAATATCCGCATATATTCTTCGCTTGTCACCGCTATCGGTGGTCTAATGCTAATTTTATCACCTTCCTGGATAATTCTGTGAGTTGAAGTAATTGTAAGAAAAATAATATCCCGCTCATCACCTTGAAACTCCCGGGATGTTCCAACCATGAAATCAAGTTCGTCCTCATAATATTTAATAAGTTTATTCTACAACGATTTTTTGAATAAGCTCTTTTATATGAGAAGTATTTGAACTATCCAGAGAAATAATGCCAATAGATGGCAATTTGCTTATTTTTTTTTCTTCATAATCCTGTATTATTTTCAAAATATCTTCAGATCTTTTCGACAATTTTAAGCTTCTTATCTGAAGATATATCGTCTTCAACATAATGAATTTCAATTGGCTCTCCATATATCTTATTGAGAGCCGTTTTAAGGGGAATAATAGAATTGGAATAAATGTGCTGGTTTGAAAAACCAATAATTTCTGGTAAACATCTAAAATGTTCTTTAAGAGTAACAATGTTAGGATAAACTACGCTGGCCATTGCATATACGCTGCTCACTCTACTGCTAACATCAAACTGAGTTCTGAATTGATGATTATATAAATATTTATTAAGCAAAATATTCGTTTTGTCAATTCCCATACTCCTGTCTACCACAACCGAAGTCTGATTTTCATCACCAACAATAAGCGCCTTTTTTGCCCTAAATATTAGATTCAGGCTACTGATATCACATTGGCTGGCTTCGTCAATTATGAGTAAGTCAAACTGATTGGGTGAGCACTCAGGGAAAAATGTTATTGCAGAGTCTAAGGGCATAATCCAAATAGGAACTGCTTTCTTTGCAATTTGCATATTATTTATTGCGGGAAGCGTAATCCCTGTTTACATTCTTACCCATTCCTCTTCCCACTTTAATCAAGTCATTCAACCACGCATTTAAAGCGGATAGCTTCTTCGTTTCTGTTTTCTCAGACTTGTGAAACCATGCTTTAGCTACGTCTCAACTCAGCCGTTTTTCTTTCAACATTTCTTTTAATAAATTGCAATTCATCAAAAAAACTTTTATTATTTCGAATTGGTAGATAAAATCTCCAGTAAAAAAGATCTTAATTTCAAAATAAATATCTCCCGATCAATTTTCTGTCTGCTAATTGATATTTGTTTCCCGCTTTTGAAATTGCTATCAATAAAATCAATCGTTTTCGGAAATTGTAAACGGAGGGTTTTGAATAGGGCATAGTAGTTCTTTGAAATAACAGAAACTTCCTTTAGTAATAAATATTCGGTCAAGTACATTTCATAGCTCATGCGGTCTGCACTTTCAATCGCTTCAACTATTTTTTCAATTAACGGATGGGGTTTAATTTGGCTTTTAATCTTTATAACACAGTCCTTAATAATCTGTTGACATTTTTGATACTAACATAAATAAATAAGTTATTAAGAAACGTTACATTTTCTAGAAATTCTGGTGAATTAAAATCAAGTGTTTTTAGTTTTTTACTTTGAAGGACTCCATTGAATTGGTTTAATTCCTGAATAAAGAATAAGACATTACTTAGGGCATCAATGTTGCATTGAGGTCGTTTATGGACCCAAGGTTTTTTTGCTCATAAAAATTGGCAAACGTAATTTCAAGCTGGGTCGTTATTTTTCGTTTACTTATTGCTATTTCTATAATCTTTAATTTATCAATAGAAGTTGCCTCGCTGAAATTTACTTTGCATTCTAGAAACCTGCCGAGTTGTTTATTGAGAAGTTTCCTGGATATAAAGCTTAAGTTTTTATTATCTCCAAATTTTAATATCAATTGATTGATTTGATCATGTTGCTCGAAAGGATTTGATTCGCTTAGCGGTGAAATATCCAATGTATAATCCAGTAGGTTTTGGTTCGCATATCTCAGTTGTTCTAAAAACAGCCGGTTTGTATCTAATAAAGAATTCAATTCATTAAAACTGAAATCACGACTCAACAGAAGAGTAAAAGATGTCTTTATTGTGGCTGACTTTTTTTAATTTAGAATTAAAATTGTCAAGACTTTCAAAAAATGTGGTATCAAGTAACTTATAATCAACAGCATTAAAATAGTCAGGAGATATATCGAATTTTATTTTATTTAGTTGGTCTTCGATGTTTCGTAATTCGTCGACAGACATGAACTGCTCTTTATCTATAAACTCATAGTTGTATAACTCAAGTTCTTTCAGCTGCAGTTTATTACCAAATTCAATGAAATTTAAGAGATTTGAAGCGAGGTTATCTGTCTCAATTAAATAAGATATTTCATCAGAAATAAAAAGTGATTCTTCCTGTTCGCTATTAAATAAATATTCAGCCCACTGCGTACCTGTTTTCTTTTCTTTGTTTTTAGTGAATGGATTTAATATTTCAAACTCTCTACTATTGGAATGTATAATGCTATAAATTTTTGAAAGCTCTTCCTGATATCTTTTTTCCAGCGAAACTAATTCTTGCTCGCCTGGTCAACTTTTTCTTTTGTCGTGATATTTATTTGAAATATTTCCAATAATTGAACTTACGGACGCCTTTAAACTCTCTTTTCCTTGCACTTCATTAACCAGGGAAATCGCCAATTCCTGAATTCCATGCGGAAGTTTGTCCTTAATTACACTAAGCGCTTTTGAGTTATGAGAAACAACCAATATAGATTTCCCCTGAGCCACAAAATGGGAGATAAGGTTTGCGATGGTATGGCTTTTACCTGTTCCCGGGGGCCCCTTTACAGTAACTGCATCCTGTTCATTTAATCTTCTTGCAATTTCCAATTGTTCATCATTTACCGGAAGGGGAAACAAATATTTGATAGGTTCAAAATTTGAACTTTTTTCCCCTAACTTTTCTGATTTACCATTTGTTTTGTCGCCTGACTCGGCATTTTCAAAACCTTCAAGAGAAAATAATTTCTTGAAAAAATCGGGAATCTGATCAATCTGATTCAATTGCTTCAGCTCATAAATTTTATTTGCGATATTGTTCGCGTCATTGGCAATTTCAATCTTTGTTTCCGCTAATTTTGTTTGAATAATTGGAGAAAAACTCAGACATATTTTATTTGAAATGTAGTGCTGTCGAATGTCAGATTTAATTCTTCTCCTATGAAAAAGGTATCATCCTTTTCAGGAAAGACTTTAAGCAAATCCAATGCAGTTTCATAAAAAGTCATCTTAATAAACTCCCGTTCAGGGAAAAATTGTAATTGTCTTGTATTAAAATCATTAAGTGTCTTTAAAACATCTTTTCTTTTGCTTCTATTGCAGAGGGACTTTCACCACTAAAATGTACATCCAAAAGGTCTAAAAAATTTTGTTCGGCGAATACCTTATTTCGAAAGGTGTCATATTCTATTTTTATTTCCTGCTTTTTCAGGCTTAATTTTAACGGAATATGAAATAAATAATTTGAATAAAATTTCTTGCCTATTTCTCCTTGAACTAATCCGAAGGACAAGTATAATTTTATATTATCCCGACCTTTTAAATCATAGTATAATTGTGTGAAGACCATCATACAATGCATTAATCTGCAGCGGTACTTCATTGAGTCTGTAATAGTTTTCGAATTCTAGTGCAAATTTTTTAAATGCCAGAACTCTGGATAAATCGGATTCAAATACTATGACTGATTTTTTTTCAGGGATAATATCAAATTCAGATTCATTCCTATATTTTATCCAACCCTCCAATTGTATTGGTAGGGCTCCAGGAATTGAAAGAGTTGGGGTTTTCTTAAAAACGTCTAATGCCTTGAATCTTTGAACCGAATCTTCAAATTTCTCAATCTTTTCTATCTCTCTTTTCTTCAGTAATTGTGGCTTAAAAATATTGGTTTCATTTAGGCTTGTCCATTCAAGAAGTGGTTCCGGTATTACCGGCTTAGGTGGGATGTTTATGCGTCTCAAAGTTAGAAAGGAAGTCTCAGTCACTTGTGTGTCTGTGGTGAGCGTAAGTTCCATTTCACCAATATTCCTTCGATTCGCATTTTTAGATATCGCATATACCTCATCTATGGGCCAATAATTGACACCCCTTTTCTTTTCATTGTTATGTTCTTTCTTAAAGTCGTAACAATTCTGGGAATTACTGAATATGTCCCTTATATAGAGGAACAAATGTTCCAGCGGAGTCTCTAAGTCGTTCATTTATAAGAAGTTATGGTACTTCGTTTACAAGAATTATATAAATATACAAGGATTTGTGCGCAGTGACACAAACAGTATAGTTATGTTTGTATAGATTAAAGAATAGGATAATAAATCAATTTTATTGGCATTTCCTTATAACCAAACGACAAAAAAATTATTTATTTTCCAATTGAATATAATTTAACGCTAATCCGCCAGGGATCGGAGCGGCATCCTCACGGCGAGGGAGATACAGCGGAGAGCCCGGTCACGCCGGCGGGAGGAAACTGTGCGTATGCGGGGCGGGAGGCGGCCAACATATCACCCCCGCCCTCTACTAATATTTTTAGTATCCCCCGCCCATCCCCTACCTTTACCCCATGCCAGCCCCCCTCTCTACCGCGGCTTACCGGGCCGAACACCTGGGCGCCCTCCACCAGGCGGCGGAGTTCTACCGGACTTTAGCTTTCCGGGACGCGGTGGAGTACGGGGCTTCGGCTGCGGGCCCCATGGAAATATTCACCGCTCCCAGCGCCGGGTGGGTGTGCGGCGGCTCCGGCGAAGTGCGAAGCTGCTCCTGAAACGATTGGAGGACCTGCGCCGGGCGCGTTCCTTCGCGATCTTTTTTCCATTACTGAATCCGTTCGCCGGACATCGCGGCCTGGGCGACTGCTGGTCCTATGATACCGCGCTGCGGATCGCTTTTCATCTGGGCCCGGCTTTTTATCCGCAGGCTGTGTTTTTGATGCGCGCCAATCGCGGGGGCATCCGCAGGCTGTTTACCCGAAAACCCATGAAGGGGCGCACGCTGCCGGTGGACATTTTTCCAAAGGAATTACAAAAATTCAAGGCCTATGAGCTGGAAGATTTTTTGAGGGTTTGGGGGAAGGGGGAAATAGTTGATTCCTTGAAAGTTCAGGCTGGTTATTGAAATCTCCTCCTGCGACGTCTTATCGCAAACAATAGTGCAATAATTAATGGAATTGTCAGATAATCCATAACCCGAATTAGACCTAAAAGTAATTTATTCCAGGATCATTTTACAACCATCGGTTTTTATAGGTAACACAACCAAATCTCCTCTCGTAAGGGAATACCCTTAGTCCCACAAACCATACCCGCCGTATCCCATTTTTTTGTATTTTGATTCATAAACGCTTACTTATGTTTTTATTAAAAGGAACAGGTTCTGTCATAGTTGAGGTCTATTCAGATCGCCACTTGCGTCCTATAACATAAATTTGAGTGTTGTGCGTATTATTATGTTGACACTTCCTACAAATACAGCAAATTTTATTGGACGACTATTTTTCTTAGTCGGGACATTTTTTCTTGGATATTTATTTATCAACTTCGGACTTAAAGACCCAAACAATGGACAAGTTGTATTTCGGATAACTGTAATTCACTTTGAATTCAAAGCTGTCTATGTCATGTATATTCTTATAGTAATAATTATCTTCTTGGCTTTAACAATAATAGATTCTCTACTAAGTATCAATAAAGTGCAAATTGACACAACTCTTGATTCAATAACATTTGTTAGACTCTTTGGTAAACAGACAATTGCAACGGCTGACATAAACGAATATTTCGAAACTCTTCATAAGAATGCTTTTAAAGGTTGGGTTGGTTTACTCATCAAAACAAATAACAATAAACCAATACAAGTTGCAGGACAAAACGTAAAATCACTCTCAGACTTAAAGAACTATTTGAACAACAGGAAAATATTTTATGCTGGACAAAAGAAAATGAGGTTTCCTTTTAATTGAAAATACTACGCACAACTTGTGCATTAGCGCTATGCTGGCGTATTAAGGGTATTTGTGTAGCTAGAATACTATTTAACTTTAGTACTTTGGCCGTAGGTAAACAGAATCTACGGCCAGGTCAGTTTTGGTAACTTCTATTGCCGGCACAGCCCCAATGCATAGACGTTGGCTGCAAGGCTAAACAAACTCTACGATTATGAAAAGACAAAAAACTATCTCACTAATTTTTTGGCTACTCATAAGTTTGACGGCTTATTATTTCTATAATATCCAGTCTAAAAATTCAATTATACAATACGATAGTTTAAAAGACCCAAATGACTATTTTGACGAAAAGCTAAATTGGATACTTGACCCCAACTCAAATAAAGAAGGACGAGCAGAATTTATCATGAAGCTAAATGATACTGCTGGCAAACTAAGAACAGAACTTTGGGTTACCGAAGGAGAATTTGATTCTGAAAAAATTAATCCATATAACAAGTGGAAAGAACTTTTGAGCGGCAAAAATGCTATAATCGTAAATTCACCAGATGAGAGATATAGTTGCGGTAATGTTAGCGACAATTCCTTAGTTAGCAAAGTTTGTCAAGGTTGTAATTTAACAGAATTAGAAAACAAAATTATGAACCCAGGTGATGTGATAATTACTGATTGTAATGGAAAGTATAAAGCGAATGGACTATTTACTTATGTTGCAAATGCAATTGTTGTAAATTGGCAATACTTAGATTCTGTTTCAAATGTTTCCAAACTAAATTACGATAATAATGTGCAAGCGATTTGGAAAGACAATGCACAAAGAGTAATTTCTAATTTATTTACAACATTTCAAACTGATTTCACCAATAAGCGGAAACCAGTTCCCGAAGTATTAGTATTTACAGGCGTAGGAACAAATATCGGAAACATTCCGATTGATTTTTTGTATAGGAACTTTTTCAGAATAATTGATTCTAATTATCACACAAACAAAATACTTCCAGAGAAAATATTTATTAATTTGTATCGCAAACAAATTGCCGAAAATCCATCCCCAATATTTTACTCTTTACGAAATGGTTTTCTATCTATAAATAACAGTTTATCAAAACTAACTGTTAAGCGTTATGAAACTGAATGGCTGGAAATAATTGGACTTTGTTTTGGCATTCTCTTCTTTTTATCTTTTATTCAGCTTTTAATCAAAAATGAGTGGCTTAAATATTCACCATCGCAAATTGACAGCAAGATTTTTTTAATCAGCATTGGACATTTCTTAATGGGTTATGGGTTCTTAAAAATACTTGAAAAGGTATCACTCATAGACTCATTTTTACATTCACACGATTCTACTTTTCTTTATTTGGCGTTAGGTTTTATTTCAGTGCCTTTTTCATTCATTATTCCTTATTCAAAAAGATTGACCAAGCAAAGTGAGAGTGACGCATAATATAAAAGACCCGACAGTCAACATCAGGCTTAGTGCAAACATGGCTGGACGTTCAAACTTCGGCTGTTTGCATCGATGTACTTTGGCTCGGACTGGATAACCAACAATGCCCTGCCAGTACAAAGCCCTGTTCGTTAGCTTTAGTGATTAACCCAAAGACAAGTGCAATACTCGAAAGAAGTCTTCTTGGAACTCCTAATATTCCTCACTTATACGACAGTTATCCTTA
>CAVYAV010000002.1:0-1533537 GCA_963766585.1 uncultured Bacteroidota bacterium | reverse complement strand
AAGCCCGTAAACACTGCGTTTCACGGGCTTTCAAACATAATCAATACACTGAAAAGTGGAGGTGAGGAGAATCGAACAATTTCTGGAATCCGCACCGATAATATGTTTGAGAGCTATTAGAAACTGCTGTCACCGAATTTTACACCAGTACATTTGAACAAACATTATAAAGATAATTAATTCGGAGTTTCTACCTGTTATTTCGCTTAAAGGCCGTTTTTTTAATATATTTGAAAATCGACTAGAATTCCAAATTTAATGTTTGAAATAGCACCTCTCCTCCATAGTGAATAAATCCGAGGAAATTCTGGGCCGGGTCAGAAAAAGTAGAATCCATGAAAACTAGCATCACTTCTTGTTATGCAATAAAAATGCTTGATAAATTCTGGTAAATCCGAGATACCAACCTGGACTCCGCCATTAAACTTTTTTCCTAGTTTGTTTTCTTCAAAATATTGGACAGCCTTTATTATTGATAAGTAATCGTTTCTTTTGCCAGACAATTTTATAATCCAAGGCGTTTCCTTGTCTCCAAAGAAAATTAGACTTTCAAATCCACATTCCCTGATAAGCTTTATAAATTCCGTTCTGAGAATTTTAGGAAACTCTCTTTTACTTTTAGCGTGCAGGTCGTACCATCCACCACTAACAGTTTTCGGATAATAAAAAACTTCCTCATCAGTATTAGGGTCATACGGACATAAGGGAAAATTTCGATATCGAGCTAAACATACTTCCCTTTCAATTTTCAAAAGCATAATTGATTGGAAATTTTAAAAGTCATTCCAAACTATTTCCTGTCTGGCTGATTTTATTCCAGCTTCTTTTGCGTCCTGTAATGAAAAGCCTCCAATGCCAGGAAACTCAATCCCATTTTTGTGATTTTGAGTAAAAAATGGAGTATCATTCCACCACAACACATATTGTTCACCTTCAGGATTCAAAACCGGCTTTTGGTTTGGGTAATTATACATTGTCCGATATTCATAGTAAAAGTCATAGTTCAAAGCAAATATTTGAACGGTTTTTAACTCTCCTTCACAATCGGTCCATTTCCCATGGGAAACTAGCCGAGCAGATAACTTGCCATTTTTTAACAAATCTGGAGGTCGCCATGAATTCAGTCTAGGAAATTCATTCTTTTTAATTGTGCATGTAATAAGTTTTGATTCTAACATTTTAGTAATATCCGATACCAATTTATTTTCTTTATAATAGTCCAAATAAATACAAGATTCATGTTGGAATAATATTTCGGTGTCTAAGCAGTTCAAACTGATAAATAAGTCTTCCTGACCAAATAAGCCGGCGCCAAGTTTCTCAGCTTTATCTATTTCATCTTGAATGTTGTCAATTGCCGTTTTAAACGGTGTCCAATTTTTATAATCGTTCCCCCACGATGCTCCGAAATAAAGTTCGACCTCATCTATATTGTTCGATTTAAGAATTAATATAATTTCAAGAAAACACTCCCTATAAACTATTGGATCTAGAACACTCGTACAAATAGTATAAATACCCTCCATAAATTCAGAGAATTAACTTACAATTTTACTCATAAATCGCCTATTTGGCCCCTCATCCTCGTAGTAAATAAATTCAGCGCTTCCAAAAATTAGGATAGTAGCCATTCCGTAACCAATAATTGACTTAAATGCGATTTCGGTATTTACAACCTCGCCGTCAATATCTCGATTCTCAGAAATCACGTAACACGTTTTTGGATTTATTGATGCCAAATTCAGTCTGCCAGTTACTATTGATAATATCTCGCCTTGGACTTTTTCGAACATCTCCCATTTAAAATGTTTAAAATGAGGCAAGTCTTTGATTAATTTATCACGATTTTTTACGGAAGAGACAAACAGAGCATATCTTCCCTGTTTTTCGGTTGAAATGTATTTTTTTATGACTTTGACCTCTAGTTCGGTATTCATCCTAAGTTCATATTTATTGTTCCAATCCAAATATTTAACCCTTGTTGCAATATCATCTCACAGGAAGATACTCGAAATTGATTTTAACTGTATCCTGATCTCCTGTATAATTGTCAAAATAATGTCCGTCTGGAAATAAACTGTCGTATTTTAAATGTGGATTATTTGTTTTAACCCACAACAAAGCCTCTTGCATATTTTCAGCTTGCGCGTGAACTTCCATAAAACCTGGCGCTGGATCCCCAATCACTAGGAGTATCTTTTTGTTCTTAAACCCATCTTTAGGAAAAGTGAGATACCAAAAAGGAGTTCCCAAAGTTTCAGCAATAAATCGCGCTTTCTCCTTTTCAATCCACTCTTTTCCTTGTTCATTGTAGAAATCCAAACTTGCAGTGCTATTTATATATGGCATGTACTCAATTTACGGAATATCGAACTTCAATAAGAAATGAAGTATCAGAATCAGTCTAAGTGTATACTCTTAGTCTATATCCAATTTCTTTTAGACCAAATATGGAGGCGAGCACAACTGAACTGCGACTTATATGCGGCACCTTTATGTGTTTTAGCTCTCGCAGTAGTGCTATCACCGAATTTTACACCTAAAGTCTGCAGTCCAGCCCCACTATTGAAAATACCAATGCTGGAAGCAGTTATAGTTAGTCAGCAAGTATTTGTTCAAGTGTTCGCAATTGTCTGTCTGAAACTATTACAAGCCCAACTGTTTTATGTCTGCTGAATTGTGGTTTTGTTATTTCAGATAACTCAATAGCTGTCTTTGCAAATTCTTTTGCCTCTGCTTTTTTATTCATTGCGTCACAAAGTTGTGTTCTAAGTTCAGCATAATAAAATTTGCTATCATTAAATATCAAATTTGAAATTGGATAATCACTTACAACTTGATATGCTTCTTCAAATTTGTCTGTCTGATTACTTCTCAAAATTGTTTCAGCCAATTTTAAATCACCTAAAGTACTTGTCCCACCACGAGATTTCGTGTCTTGATAATAATTTGTAACAATACGAAATAAATGTTCTGCTTGTTTGTAATCTTTTTTGTCCAAATAAAAATCGCCGAGTTGCTCCTGGGCGAATATTACACTAAACTTTTCTGTTGGATAATCCCTAATTAGTCGTTCCATTAAACTTACCCCTACTAATTGTGTTTTCTTGTCTGAGATGTCAAGCAAATAGCTAGCTTGGATACGTAAATATTGTGCTTTATTAAAAGCTCCTCTTGAACGTTTAAGTCGTGCTTCGAAGTCTGCTTCAACTTCATTGTTCCAAGTTTTGTTTCTATACCAATCCTCGTTTGCCATAGTTTGAAGAATCGCAAAATAATTGCTGCCAACGCTCATGCATTGGGGCTGTGCCGGCAATAGAATTCCTACTCCTGGCTTGGCCGTAGATTTTGTTTACCTACGGCCAAAGTACTAATGTTCAATAGAATTTCAACTACACAAATACCCTTACTTAGCCGGCATAGCGCCAATGCAAATGTTGCAGGCAGTGCCGTCAGTATGGCCACTAAGCTAGTCCACGCAAAATGTCAAGCCTATTGCTAGGTGCCCATCCGGAGATAAAAAGTCTGGAATTGTTTCCTCTGTCCGCCTCTAGGCTCCGGAAATCAACTGGCCACTCCGTCAATCTTTGCTCTTTTACATGTACGAATATGCCCGGTTCTGACTCGTCGATATATTCCTCTCTTGTGAGGATTAATGCTAAAAGGCTCTTCACTCCCAGGGTTGTTCTCTGAAACGCAAAGATGCGTCTTCGTGAAGTTTCGAAAGCATAATAATAATCCCTCACCGTCGTCACTTTCTGGTCTCCGTTATTAGAATGGCAACCAAACCCTATATTCTAACACATCGTCCCAAACAAAGCCTCCACCCGACTTTACAAGTCCAGGATATTCACCTATCAAATTTGTATCTTTAACTTTTGGATATTTTGACATAATGGAATTCACGTGGATAAGTCATGCTGTTAACTTGGTTTCTATTGTCAATTCCTAATAAAGGACTAACGGCATTGCCTGCAACACTCAAATTTATGTTACAGGACGCAATGTTTAAAAAATATAACATGCTGATTTTTAATTTGTTGAAATTATACTTTTTGTATTGTAGATAGGACAATCCGTTTTTTAGATAGATTGAAAAACTGAACTATCCAGGTTACTATAGGCCTCCTTCGGCCGTCGCCCTCCCTAACCAGAGGGAGCGACGGCCGAAGGTGAAGAATCTTTAAAAGCTTCCATATTCAGAGATCTTCAAACCCGCCCGTCGACTCCGGAGACAGGGGCGGCGAGATCCAATTGTGTAACAATTGAACATCTCGCCCGTCGCAAATTTGAGCGACGTTTCCGGCTTAAAAGGTCTAAGGCACGTACTGTCAGTTTCACAGAACAAACCCAAAAATAGATTTAGAAACTGAGTTTCCACGTTTCTTGTATCAAATGGACAATTTTTGCTTCTATTCTGGAAATGAGGCGAACCCTGCCAAATTCCAACTTTGGTTAGTAATAACATAAATCATGTCATCAGAAATTATCACACAGGAAGACCTGGAATTGTTTCGGGTCAAATTACTTTCGGATTTAAAGGAAATCATTGCCGAATCAGATAAAAAAGTTCCCAAGCCCTGGTGGAAAGGACGGGAAGTCAGATGTTTCCTGAAAATAGGAACCAGTAAACTACAAAGCCTTAGAATCACGGGACAACTGCCTTCTTCAAAGATTGGCGGAATCCATTACTACCGATATGAAGACATTGAAAAAATGCTCAAAAATTCGGGTCTCTAAATCTTTCAATAATGCAACCGAGTAAACTGTCAGAATTTCTTGCTTCCATCCAACAAAATAATTGGATTACCCATTCCCACATCTGCATTTATGTGGCCATTGTTGAACTTTGGATTCAGAACGACTCAACCAATCCGGTCAGTATTTCTAGAAGCAGAATAATGAACATGGCCAAGGTTTCTGCCAATGGAACTTACCACAAGTGCATAAGGGATCTTGTGAAGGGAAAATATATCTCTTATTCACCATCCTATCACCCATCTTTTGGGAGTCTAATTTATGTTCTTATATTACCACAAATATGAAAGTCAAATCTTTATAAACAACTAAGTAGAAACCATTAGACAAATTCTTCTAAATCCTTGCCTAATTATTTGCAAATGAAACCTATTTCACTACTGCTTATCCTTTTATTGATTGTTGCCCATTTATTTTCTCAGAACAATTTCGAACCGCAAATATTGATTTTGGCTCCTTCAAATGTCAAATACGACAATTCGATGAGCAAGGACATTACAGACTTTAATTTAAAAACGAAAAAGTCCTATGGTAACAAATCCGAATTGGCAAAGCAATTGAATTCAAGTGAATTCCAAAAACAGCCAATCAATATGAAACGCATAACAGAGAGTTCATACTATTTTGGAAAGTCTATGGAATATGGAGGACAAATTAGTCTGCTAAGTCAGGACTATTTACTTTATAGATTTTACGAAAAATTTCCAAACCTATTAATACTCCTGGACACCAATAAATCTGATGGTTCAAAACTTGATTTACAAAAAATAGGCATTCGAACACAAATGCAATACATCCTTAATTTTCCAAGTGTTGAATTTTATAAACAAGACGGAGAAAACTATTCAAAATTAAAAGTTCAACTATATGATCAGGTCTCTGATGTGTTCCTCATAGATAGCATCTTTATCGGGAATTCTCTAAACCCAGGTTTTGAGTTTGCATGTGAAAATGGAACTTTTAACTGTACTATCAATAACGCTTTATCATCCTCACTTGATCGTATTATTTATGACGTGGCATCCAATAGTCCAACATTGAAAAATGAACGAAAACTAGCTGAAGAACGAGCATTAGTTTTAACCAATGATTATTATAAGAAAACTTTTGACAAAGCTTTCATCTACCCTGTTGTGTCGAAGGTTACGAATATTAATTTGAATTCACTTTATCAGCTAATTGTCAACGATGATCAATCGAAATTTGTAGCATTTTTCTTAGAAAAAGCTCAGCCTCAGGATTTCAAAGGAATATCAGAAAATAAAAAGGATGCAAATGTCAATATTATTTCCGGCAAAAACATTCAAGACTCTGGATATCTAAACGCAATTCCTCAAACATATGCATATATAGTTAAGGCGGTTAAGTATAAAAATAAGTGGTACTTCGAAAAATCTGTTGTCACTTATTTTGAACCACAGGACAATGAAGAAGGACGGTTACAATTTTTTAACAATCTCCAGGAATGGAATTTCTTCAACAAGGGCTTAACAACACCTAATCCTGATTTTTGGGAGACGAGTCTTTTCGCCAAAATCCAGGATAAAAGAAAGGATCCGGATTGGGACAAATATGGAAAAACAATCTGGAAATCCGAGGAAGAAGAAAATAGACCATATATTGGCATGTATGAAATTGTCGTTGATCAAATAAAAGAAAAAGATCAACCACAGATAAAGCATGTTACCGTTCATTGACTTGAGACAGAAATACCACCGAATTTCCACATCAATATTGTTATAGATATTTTTTCTCCAATCCTAGTTTCTCCTTTAGGTTTTGCATATCTTGGCTCACCTTCAAATCCAGAATCTTCGCATAGTGCTGTGTAGTCCGAAGACTTTTATGGCCCAGCATCTTGGAAACGGTTTCAATAGGAACGCCATTAGAGAGCGTTATGGTCGTTGCAAATGTGTGACGGGCAATATGGAAGGTCAGGACCTTATCAATGCCCACACAGGTCTGCGATCTGCTTTAAATAGTCGTTCATCTTCTGGTTGCTCAAAACAGGCATCAAGAAGTTCTTTATTTAGGCAAATTGGATTGTTTTCATACCTGCCTATGATTTCCTAGCGCGGCCGGGAGTAAAGGAATTTTTGATGGCGTATCTGTCTTTTGCCTGGAGGTGAAAATCCATCGTTCGCCATCAACCCCGATCACGATTTCAGATCGTTTCAGCTTTTTGATATCAGCATAGGCCAGACCGGTGTAACAACAGAAAAGGAAAATGTCACGGACCTGGCCACTTCGTTCTGTTGGGAATCGAACGGCGGCCATTTTTTCAAGATCCTCTTTTGACAGGATTTCACGCACCACTTCTTTTTTCACCAGCTTAAATCCGACAAAAGGATTCCGTACAATAAATCCGCTCTGAATACAGAAGTTTACGATCTTTTTAAAATTGCTCAGGTATTTAATGGTGGAATTCTGATTGCAATTCCGGATTGCTTTTAACCAGAATGCAAATTCGTTTATGAAACTGTAGTCTAGTTTTTTGACATCAATATCTTCCTTTCCGTATTTATAGAGCAGGAATTTTTTGGTATGTGCCAGCGTAGTTTCATATCGGATATAAGTCAATTGAGCATATTCTTTACCGACCAGCAGTTTCATCTTCCGATTATGTTCCAGGAAAACATCCACCAACATTACCGGTTTTTCTTTAATGCCTAACCATTTTTCCCTGAAAGTTTCGACGTTCAAATCCTTTCCTTCCCTGAAAATCTCTTGCTGATAATTAAATGGCTCTGCTTCTCGAAGCGTGTCCAGATAAGCTGTTGAGATGTTTTCGCTTCTTCAGTAATGTCCTTTTGCTTTTCCGACTTTGGCTAACCAGTTGTCAGAATCTATTTGACGATCGAATACTTGTTTCAAATCGTTGACCATCGATAGTAATTCGCAAATAAATTGGCATGGTGCCCTTTCTTGTTTTTGACTTTTTTCTTGGATAAAAAAGCACGCGTAAGATTGAGTTCCCATTTCCGTTGTATTTAAATGTTTAAAAATACTATTTTCACCATACCGAAGATCAAGATGTTCATATTTTGAACATCTTGATTTCCAACAACTTGTGAGTCGAATTCGGTGCTAAGTGAATATTTAAAAATTCACTTACACCGAATTTTACACCTCAACAAGGCTATTTTTCGGTGAAATCCGGTGGGTCATAAAAAGCAAAAAGCCCGTAAACACTGCGTTTCACGAGCTTTCAAACATAAACAACTTACTAAAAAGTGGAGGTGAGGAGAATCGAACTCCTGTCCAAACATATTCTTCAAAAGCTTTCTACATGTTTATTTGCTGATTGATTGTCGAAGAAGAACCGGACGGCAACAAACCAATCCTTCCCTTAGCTGAATAGTCTTAGGCGCAGATCACAGCCTTTCTGAGCAGCATCCTCTTTTGTTTTGAGTCGGCGGTGCAGCTTGGTAACAGGCGAACCTGCCGCAGGGCCCAAATGACTACTTAATCACTGATTAGGCAGCCATGGCATACTGTGTATTGCCATTTGAGATTTGAATATTCAGATTTACGTGCTAATTATCCAACGCACGACATGCTTATACTTTCAAAGACCTACGCTGTCAATACCAGGCACCCCCGATATGAGAACCTGCAAATTTAACCATTTTTTTTCGTTTCAGGAATCCTGTCCGGATGGTATGCGAAGTTTACCTGATTGAAATATCCACGACCTGGACCACTGGAAATCCGCAGACCGAGGTGTTGCCTTCAAAACAACCGGTTTCCCCGGTGTCCAGGTATTTTAATGTGCTGTTTAAACCAACTGCTAAATAATACTTGTTGTATTCCAGACTATCGTTGGGATCGTTGCCAAATTCATTTTTGAATAACATCGTGTTGTTTCCATCGGCGATATAATACATACCCAGCCCGCCCAGTACATTATCATAATGTAAAACACCATTCACCTGTTTTGTACCGGCAGGAGAACTACTGCTTTTTTTACAGGACATAAAAACAAATACCAGCACTAAAAACAATAAAAATTTCTGCATTTGGTACAAATTAATAAGAACAAAGTTAATGGTTGTTCAATTAAACAGAAATCCGGGGTAAAACAGGCTATTTGATCGAAACCACACTTACAACCGGCAAACCGCATACCGGACCGATACCATACAGGCAATCGGTTTTGCCACTGGCCTTATAACTGAGCTGCGTGGGAACATTTACCAGGGACTTATAATGCTCATACTGAAGTTCTGTGGTCTGGAATGTATTTTTTAAGATCAGGTATGCATGGTTTTCCGTTACATAATATAAACCCCATCCGTCTGGAAAATTATCATAGTGCAAAACACCATTTACAATTATTATCGCCTGGGATTCCTGTGAAGAAGCTGGTGTTGTTTCCTTTTTACAGGAAAACAAAAGCGGGAAGAACAGGAAGAGAATCAGGATCTTTTTCATTGAAGTTTTGGCGCCTTTACTATATGACAATAAAGTTAACAGAATAGTTGCCTCGCCTTAGGCGTTAAGCGTTAGGCGTTAAGCGTTAGGCCTAACGTCCCTTCCCCCATCCGAACCAGTCATTCCCGTTTACATAAATCATCAGGCCCAGCAGGAGTACCATACCCACAACCTGCGCGTATTCGAGCAGCTTCTGGCTGGGTTTGCGGCCGGTGACCATTTCCAGCACGGTGAAGAGCACATGCCCGCCATCGAGGGCCGGAATGGGCAGGATATTCATAAAGGCGAGTGCGATGGAAAAGAAAGCGGTGATTCTCCAGAACGACTGCCAGTCCCACATCGAAGGGAAAACGGAACCCATGGCTTTAAAACCACCGACTCCTTTATAAGCTTCTGTTTTTGGAGAAAGTATTTTCTTGAATTGGTCAACATAGGAACCCAGCGTCTTCACCGCCAGATGAACCCCGGCAGGAAAGGATCCTAAAAAGCTGTAAGATGTTTTTTCAATATGAATATACCCGAGACTATCCAGCAATTTCGGATCTCCCAAAACCATGAACCCAAGCGTTCCATCTGCTCTTACCTGCACCTGTAGGGTATCTGTAACACCTGCTCTTAAAACAGTCAGCGGAACCTGATCTCCCTTATGCTGAAGTATGGTTTTTTTGAATTCATCATAAAAAGGTGTCGTAACACCTGCAATGCCCGTGATCTGATCAAAGCGCCGCAGTCCGGCCTGATAAACCTTAGATGTATCCGGAACTATATTGACAACCACCGGAATTCCCGGAAGGAAAATATCCGCTTTGCTTTTTTTCCGCTCTACTACTTTTCCGATCAGGGCAACCGGCAATTCAATGGTTTGATCCTTGCCATCGCGGATCAGTTCTACTTTTCCGCCACCACCCATTATGATTCCGGTGGTGAGATCGTCAAAGTAGTCCAGCGGTTTTCCATTGATGGAAAGAATTTTATCCCCGTTGCGGAATCCCATATTGTACATCAGGCTGTCGCTGACAACAACTCCATTCTTCAGACCTGACATCGGAATCTTTTCCTGTCCCCAGGTAAAAAGGATCATGGCATAAATAAAGAAGGCAAGCAACACATTCATGGTTACCCCGCCGAGCATGATGATCAATCGCTGCCAGGCTGGTTTGCTTCTGAACTCCCAGGGTTGTGGTGGCAGGCTCATCTGTTCCTTGTCCATGCTCTCATCCACCATTCCGGAAATTTTTACATAACCGCCCAACGGTAACCAGCCAATGCCATATACTGTATCACCGATTTTTTTCTTTACCAGGGAAAACCAGGGATCAAAAAATAAATAGAATTTTTCCACCCGGCATTTAAAAAGTTTGGAGGGCAGGAAATGGCCGAACTCATGAACGATCACGATCAGGGATAAGGAAAGAATGAGTTGGAGAGCCTTGCTTCCGGCATTTGCCCAGTCGATGGCCAGCAATAGAGTGGTATTATTCATCTTACAAAGATCAGCCGCAGTTCGTGTTCACGCGTGCCAGCCGGGTATTTTACAATTTAATTAAAGAAGCCGCAAAGTTACGCGCCTCCCCATCGCTGTCAAAATAATCTTCCAGCGTGGGTGATTCGATAAATGGTATTTTCTGAATCGTTTTTTCAATCAGATCC
The DNA here is from genome assembly GCA_963766585.1 of uncultured Bacteroidota bacterium. GTDB lineage: Bacteria > Bacteroidota > Bacteroidia > Chitinophagales > Chitinophagaceae > Puia. The sequence goes on along the minus strand of CAVYAV010000002.1, from coordinate 1,522,695 downwards.
GTCATGTCCAGGAAGCCGATGCGGTTCTTTAAAAATGCATATACTGCAATTTCATTCGACGCATTCAGCACACAGCCAGCATTGCCACCCTTCGCCAGTGCTTCCTTGGCGAGCTGCAAATTCCGGAACGTACGGATGTCCGGTTCCTCAAACGATAATTTGTCCGGTTTATTAAACGTATATCTTGGTAATTTATTCGGAAGCCGCAGCGGAAAACCGAGGGCATACTGAATCGGCAGTTTCATATCCGGAAGTCCCATCTGTGCTTTAATACTTCCGTCTTCAAACTGAACCATACTGTGGATGATACTCTGCGGGTGAACCACCACCTGGATCTGTTCCGGCAAAAGATTGAAAAGCCATTTGGCTTCGATCATCTCGAGACCCTTGTTCATCAGTGTGGCGGAATCAATGGATATCTTGGCGCCCATTGCCCAGTTCGGATGCTGGAGGGCATGATCCCTTTTTACATTGACGAGGAAATTCGGTTTCTTTCCCAGGAACGGCCCCCCGGAAGCGGTGAGGATTATTTTTTCAATCCGGTTTCTTGTTTCGCCCAGCAGGCATTGAAAAATGGCAGAATGTTCCGAGTCGACCGGAATAATCGGGGCCCGGTTTTCCACCGCCTTCCGCATCACGATATCTCCGGCAACCACCAGGGTTTCTTTATTGGCCAGCGCAATGGCCTTACCATTTTCGATGGCGGTGATCGTGGGCATCAGTCCGGCGAAACCGACAATGGCAGCCAGCATCACGTCGTAGTTATCCATCGCGGCCACTTCGATCAGCGCTTTTTCCCCGGCAAATACTTTAATGGGGAGATCGGCCAGTGCTTTCTTCACACCGGGATATTTGGATTCATCCCCGATCACGACGATGTTTGGCGAAAACTTTTGTGCCTGCTTAATTAAAAGGGTATCGTTCTGCTGGGCAGTGAGGATCTCTACGGAAAACAATTCGGGATTGGCGCTGATCACTTCCAGTGCCTGCGTTCCCACGGATCCGGTGGAACCAAAAATGGCGATCTTTTTCTGCTGCTGATTATTCATGAACGATAAACGGTGGACGATAAACGATAAAAGTACTGGTTCCCGCCGGAGAACGATCCAGTTAGTCCATGTATTTTTCCAACTGTTCTGCCAGGCTCCTGTCGTTGCTGAGCCGCGGCACTTTATTTTGGCCGCCGAGTTTGCCGATTGATTTCATATAATCTATAAATCCGTTTTTCTTCACGGCATGTATTTGAAGGGGATCGAGGATATTTCCGGAAATCAGGTCATCATAATAAATATTCTTTGCGCGCATATTGCTGTCCACTTTTTTTGCAAAAGCCCGCATGTCTTCCGGACGGTTTTCAAATTCCACAAACCATTCATGAAATGATTTACCATTACCCTGGCCCTGGATATAGGGTGCCACTGTAAACTCATTGATCTGTACGCCTTCTTCCTTGGCCGCTTTCATCAGGCTGTATTCCACTTCCTCTCCGATCACATGTTCGCCGAATGCCGAGATAAAATGTTTGATGCGGCCCGTCACAACAATGCGGAAAGGGTCGGTGGTTAAAAAGCGTACGGTATCACCGATATTATATCCCCATAAACCCGCGTTATTGCTGATCACGAGGGCATAGTTGATACCGGTTTTCACTTCTTTCAGCGAAAGCCGGGTAGGATTTTCTTTAAATATTTCATCTGCGGGAACGAACTCGAAAAATATCCCGCTGTTCGTATTGAGCAACAGTCCTTCCTCACTCCTGCTGTCCTGAAAGGCAAAAAATCCCTCCGAAGCCGGATAGGTTTCGATGGTATCGATGGGTTTTCCGATACTGTCCAGCAGGCGATCCTTATAAGGTTCGAAGTTTACACCCCCATGTACGAGCACGGAGAAATTGGGGAAAAGATCCTTTATCCGTTTCCCGGAAACTGCATTGAGCCGGTCGAAATACATTTGTACCCAGGGGGGTATTCCGCTGATCAGGGTCATATCCTGGCGGATGGTTTCTTCCACGATTTTGTCCAGTTTCGTTTCCCATTCTTCGATGCAGTTCGTTTCGTAACTGGGCAGCTGGTTGGTGCGCAGATAGTTGGGAATATGGTGATTCACGATACCACTCAGACGGCCGGTGGGAATATTGGCGATCCTCTCCAGCTCGGGTGAGCCGGATAAAAAGATCATTTTCCCGTTGGCGAACGCCGAATTCCCCGTTTCTGCCATATAACAAAGCAGGGCATTCCGGGCCGTATTAATATGGTTGGAAATGGAATCCTTGGAGATGGGGATGTATTTGATCCCGCTGGTGGTACCAGAAGTCTTGGCGAAGTAGACCGGCTGTCCGGGCCATAAAACATTGTGTTTGCCCTGTTTTATCTGGTCGATATAGGGCTTAAGCTGTTCATAATCACGTATGGGTATGGCGGCCTTGAACTCCTCATAGGTTTTTACAAGTTCCAGGTGGTGTTCCCGCCCGAAGACTGTTTTTGAACCGGTTTTTAACAGACTCTTAAAGATGTTTTCCTGGTCTTCCAGGGCCGAATTAATGTCTTTCCGTATACCTCTATATATATAGGATGCGAAAGGCTTGGCTAAAAACGACTTGATCTTCATGTTTTAGGCAGGCGATTGAGGAACAAACCTACAATAAAAGGCATTATCAATCACCCCCGGGCCGGGGGGCGGAAGATTTTTAACGGATTCCTTCGAAATTACCCCGATTCCCCTTACCTTTGCAGCCCTAATATTGTATCGTTATGTTCGCAGTAGTACAAATCGCAGGCAGCCAGTTCAGGGTCGAAAAAGACCAGACAATCTATGTTCCCCGGGTAGAAGGTAATGCCGGAGACAAGGTGGAATTCTCTGATGTACTGCTTTCCAGTACAGACAAGAAATTCGCCGTGGGTAAAGAAGTGAAGAGCGTGGTGAAAGCCGAGATCCTTGAACATGTTCAGGGAAACAAAGTGATATCGTTCAAAATGAACAGAAGAAAAGGTTTCCGTAAGAAACACGGTCATCGCACCCATTACACAAAATTGAAAGTAACTGAAATCGCATAAAACAGGTTTGAGTAACCATCCTCAGATTTGTAAATTTCCAAATTCTCAAATTCGTTTCTCATGGCACATAAAAAAGGCGAAGGCAGTGTAAAGAACGGCCGTGATTCGCAGAGTAAAAGACTCGGTGTAAAAATATTTGGCGGACAGGCAGCTGTTGCCGGCAACATCATCATCCGTCAGCGTGGTACAGAATATCATCCTGGAAAAAATGTTGGTGTGGGCAGAGACTTCACATTATTTGCGCTCACAAACGGAGTAGTTGAATTTAAAAAAGGAAAGGCCGACAGAACTTTTGTTCATATTGTTGACGCTCCTGCAGAAGTAACCGCGACGGCTTAGTTTAGTACGATTAACGGCATTAATTAGTGATTCTTTAGAAATATTCAAAAAAACTTTTGGATAATTCTAAAGAATTTCTATTTTTACTACGTAAAGTATTTTACTAACCATTTAAATTCTACAAACAATGGCAACAGCAAAAAAAGCCGCTAAGAAAAAAGCAGCTCCAAAAAAGAAAGCAGCTCCAAAGAAAAAGGCTGCTAAGAAAGCTGCAAAGAAGAAATAATTTTCTTCATTCGTTAGCTGAAAATAGTAAAGTCCTCCGGAGAAATCCGGGGGACTTTTTATTTTAGTAACTTCGTAACATCATCCTCTCAAACACAAGCCCATGGCTGTTTCTAACGAAGTGATCGCCGAAAGTTTTTCACTGCTCGCCAAGCTGATGGATATCCACGGCGAGAACCCTTTCAAAATAAAATCCTACGCCGCTGCATCGTTCAGCATCGATAAATTAACGGAAGAACTTAGTGAGATTCCGCGCGAAAAAATATTGACGATAAAAGGAATCGGACCCAGTATCGGCAAGCAAATCATCGGAATTCTCGATTCCGGTGAACTACCCCAGCTTCATGAAATAATTGGCAAAACACCCCCCGGAGTCATCGAAATGCTCCGAATTAAGGGTTTGGGGCCAAAAAAGATTTCAACGGTCTGGAAAGAGATGGAAATCGAAACTATCGGCGAATTGATGTATGCCTGCAATGAAAACAGGCTACTGCTCTATAAAGGCTTCGGTGAAAAAACGCAGAATAATATTCGGGACACAATTGCGTTCTATCTGCGTAGCCAGGGAAGTTTTCTCTTCGCTGAAGTGGAAGGTTATGTGCTGACTACGCATAAAAAGCTTCGCGAATCCTTTCCCGGAAAACTGATTTCCATTACCGGAGCGTTCCGGCGCCAGCTCGAAATTGTCGATACGGCAGAATGGATCACCGACATATCCGCACCCGATCTGACGGCTTTCTTCAGTAAAGAAAAATGCACCATTGAAGAAGGAAGTGCAGGTGAAATAGCTATATCCGGAAACGAAAATATAAAACTGCAATTCCATATCGTTGCACGCGAATCATTTTATACAAGGCTCTTCCAAACAAGCTGCAGTCCGGAATTCCTGGAAAACTGGCTCCATCGGTTTTCATCTTTACCCCCGGCAGATTCCGAAGAAAAGATTTTTCAGCAGGCCGGCATTCATTTTATTCCTGCCCCGCTCCGCGAAGATCCGCTCATAATCGAAAAGGCCCTGGTTTCACCAGTTCCTGCCATTATCCAATATGCCGACATCAAAGGAATCATCCATTCACACAGCAACTGGAGCGACGGTTTGCAGACCATTGAAGACATGGCGAAAGCCTGTATACAGGAAGGATTTGAATACCTGGTGATCAGCGATCACAGCAAGTCGGCTTTTTATGCAAACGGACTTTCTGAAGAACGCATTCGCGAACAACACCGTTATGTTGACGAGCTCAATGAGCGACTGGCTCCCTTCCATATTTTCAAAAGCATTGAATGTGATATTCTCAATGATGGCCGCCTGGACTACAGCGACCAGATTCTTTCCACTTTCGACCTCGTGATTACGTCGGTTCATTCCAATTTAAAAATGACGGAAGAAAAAGCCATGAGTCGTTTGTTAGGTGCCATTCAGAATCCGCATACCCGCATCCTCGGTCATCCGACCGGAAGACTATTACTGAGCCGTGCGGGATATCCGGTGGATCACAAAACACTAATTGATGCCTGTGCCGAAAAAGGAGTGGTAATCGAACTGAATGCCCATCCGCGCCGACTGGATATGGACTGGAGATGGATCAGTTATGCCCTGGAAAAAAATGTATTGATTTCTATTGACCCCGATGCCCATTCTACCGCAGGATACCATGATATCCATTACGGGGTACTCGCAGCCCAGAAAGCGGGGGTTACCCGTAACAATAACCTCAGTAGTTTTAGTCTGGCTGAAATGAAGCGATTCGTGGAATCGAAGAGAAATTCTTAAACTATTTTACAGGATTAGAAAGACTTTCCCTGCTTTCTGACGGAAATTGCTGTCGGGACATTAACGTACCCGTGAGATAATCGAAAAACTTTTGCAGTGGCACGGCGGCCAGATAACATACAAACAGGGATAGAGCGGGTGGCAGTAAACGGCCATGCATGCCCAAACCGTGACAGGCCGTTTCAACCAGATTGAGAACCAGAAAGTGAATCAGGAAAATCGAGTAAGAAATTTTTGCCGTGAACATGATAAAACGGTTAATGACCGGAATTTGGAATCCGTAGATCATGATGCAAAGGGATGCATAACCGAAAAGCGCGGGAATATCATTGAAGGTTTTGCCTACACGGCCATACCGAATAGCCAGGACACTGTACAGGGCCAGCCCGGCAACGGCCATCAGGATTAGTGCCGTTCGTTTTATTTTCCAGAATTCGATTCCTTTTTTCAGGTAGATATCGGCGCAATACATCCCCAGCATAAACTCCCAGAGGTACATCAGGAAAAAACTGTTCCAGTTTCTGTCTTCCTCCCTGTGTAATGCGAGAAATAAGAAAGCCCAGGCAAAGGAGATAAACAAACCAGCTACCAAAAAGATTCTGCCCGGCATCCAATCCCTGAGTTTGACGATAAGGGGAAACAGAAGGTAGAACTGTATGATGGTGGAAATAAACCAGAGCTGGTATCCATACGTGCCGATGAGGTGGCTGTCGAACATTTTATAGAAAAATACATGACTGAAATAGTTGTTCCAGTTGTTTTCATAAATGGGAATCAGCAGGGCGATCAACGCACTAAGGGTGACAATGATGATATAAGGAATATAGATCTTTGTAAAACGTTTCTTTAAAAAATCACCATATCCCAATGGTTTACGGAGATGGGATAAAAACAACCCGAAACCGGATGCGAAGAGAAAGGTATGTATACCTGTTCCGCCGAAATTGATTGCTTTGGACAACAGAGACGGAAGATGCAGTCCCTGGCAATAATGGAACAATACAATGGAAAGAATGGAATACCCTTTGATGAAATCTATGACCTCAATTTTTTTTTTCATCGCAGCTGTTTTATTCAGGTTCTTCCCGGTATAAAGGAAGGCTTACATAGAACGTGGTTCCGGTTCCCTCTCTTGTATCAAACCAGATATTTCCTTTGGCCTGTTCCACAATCGTTTTGCTCATGGCCAGTCCAAGTCCGGTTCCGGAAGACTTGGTCGTAAAATTGGGGATGAATATTTTAGACTGCATTTTATCCGGAATACCTTCCCCGTTATCGCGGATGCTGATCAGGATCTGGTCATCCTTCAGCTCCTCCTGTACGCTGATCTCGCAGATTTCGCGGTCATGACAGGCTTCCAATGCGTTTTGAAGCAGGTTGGTGAAGAGCCGGTTCATCTGTGTCTTATCTGCATACACCAGGATCCTTCTTTGTTCCGGAATCCATTTGAATTGTACATTTTCCATCGTTTCATACAAGGAAGCGAGCGAAGCCAGCAATTCGTGCAGGTCCATCACTTCATTCCTCGGATTTCCAATATGGGCAAACTGGCTGAAATCCGAAGCAATTTTGGAAAGATGATCGATTTGTTCCACCAGGGTTTTCGCCACGCTGCCCGTAAGTTCCTTCAGGTTGTCCGCACCACTCATATTCGCTTTCTGCAAATACTGAATGCTCAGTTTCATCGGGGTGAGCGGGTTCTTGATTTCATGGGCTACCTGTCGGGCCATTTCGCGCCACGCTCCCTCCCGCTCACTTTTTGCAAGTGCCGAAGCGCTGTCCACCAGTTTGGCCACCATTTTATTATACTCCCGGATCAGGCCTCCGATTTCGTCGTTCTTTTTCCAGACTATCTCTTCATTGGTTTTGCTCAGGTTCACTTCCTGCATTTTTTCCGAGATCAGGGAAAAAGAAGTGGTGATGCGGTTCGTAAGAAAAACAGCAATCGTGCCCGCAATCAGAAAAATGAAAACATTCAGGTTGATGATGGTGACCAGGAAACGGGATATTTCATCATGAAGTTCAACTTCCGTATTAAATGAAGGAATATTCAGATAAGCTATCGAAGCGCTGCTGCCCAGCCGGAGAGGGCAGTAAATACTTTGAAAACTGATATCCTCCATTTTTTCCTGGTTAAAGTATTCAACGGAATTCAACCGGTTCATATAATAATAAGCGAGGGGATTCATCTGATCACTCAACATGCCCTTGGTATAAATAAACGGATTGGAAGAAACGATCAGGGATCCGTTCTTATCATAGAGATTGATATCTGCATTATGAATTTCCGCAACACTGTTCACGATCTTATCCAGGTCGTCCCGAGGCATTTGTTTTACCGGATTAGACAAATTGGCCGTTGATGCATAGGAAGAAATCCGGTTGCTGATTTCGCCGGCTATCACTTTCAATGATGCACTGAGCCGGTCCTGGTTATTCCGGTTATACCGGTTAATCAGAAAAAAGATGGTGGATACCCCGATCACGAGGAAAAGGAAAAGGCTTACAAAAATTATGGTCGCCTGAATCTGTGAACGGATATTCATCTGGAGGAACTGCCTGAGCTGTTGCCAGTGAAGCCGGGTTTGAATGAGCACTGAACTTAACCATACAAAAGCAACCAGGATCAGGAACGCGCTGAAGAGATAAGAGAAAAGGGTAATGGCTTCAATCAGCAAATTATCCTTTTTAACTATGATTATTACTTTATTATCTGAGAACCGATGCCACAATTCATCATACCCGTTGTTCCTGTACTGGACAAAATCCTTTTTTGGTATGAGGCTGTCATTTAAAGAAGTCGGAAACGGATAATTATTATAGTAAGTTAATAATCCGTTGTTGCTGTAAATGGCATAGGAATATTCGGGCGAATATTCGGGAAGGAATTCCCTGCGCTGCTGGGTGAGCTGGGGGGCCAGACCATCGCTTTTATAACTCCGGGGTTCGGCCTGCACAAAAAGGTAGCCCAATGTTCTGCCATCAGGGCTCAGGATCGTCTTTTTGTAGATATAACTGAACCTGTCGTAGGCCCGCTCATAAAACATAAGATTCGGAATAGTGGTTGGTTTTCCCTGAAATTTAAAAATGGTATTCAGGGTATCATAGGAAACAGAAAACTGATTGTACAGGGGTCGTTCAGTTGAATCGTAGGTGTATATTTTTGTATCATATTTGCTGAGATAGGCACCGAGATTATTGTTTATCAGGCTGTCTTTCAGATAATGGTTCTCGACCGGATTCCGGAAGCGGTCAAACTGCTTTTGCAACAGATCGTTTTCAAAATAAATCAGCGATATGTTCACCAGTTTTTCGCTGGATGGATCTACCTGTTCCGCAAGACGGTCAGCAAAACTTCTCCGCTGTTCCAGTTCAATTTTCCGGTTTTCAAAAATGATAATGACGGTAATTGACCCTGAAAATATAAAAAGCCAGAACATGACTTCTGAAACATTCAATTTGAACTGCAGCCCGGAAATCATATTCCGGATCATCAGCCAGAGATAACAAAGCAGCCAGAGCAGTACGTAAATATCAAGCTCCACCAGGGCGGATTTGGTGGGAAAGGTGAGCAGCATCAATCCGATTGTTGCCACCATGATCGATACAGTAAGCAGGTTACCTTCCAGGTAAGGCCTGATCAGCCGGAGCAGGACCTGGGTAAAAATGAAATAACTCAGGGCAAGGGCAGCCAGGATGATAAAACCAATGAAACTGTAAATGGTCAGACTGAATGCTTTGGTTACATTAAATGATATCCTGGCATCAGTTAACAGACTCTGCACGATGTCTGCAAAAAGAAAAGTAGTAGTCACGAGTATCAACATGGTAACCAGGATTACCAGTCCGCGTTTTGCAAACCCGCGCAGTAAAGGGAAACGGTACTGGCCTATTTCCTGACGGATGAAAAATACGATCCAGCAGAAAAGCAGGGCATTAATCAACAGGTCACCTAAGGACCGGAGAATAAAATTTGAGCTGTAGATGGTTGGGTCGAATAATTCATATTGCCTGAAATGGAATATTCCCGGGAAATAATAGGTAAGGATACGACAGCAAAGGATTACTACCACCAGGAAAACAATCCCTTTCAGACGGCTGTATTTTTCCACGATCGCGTGGGCCATATTGTGAATCACCACCAGGAACAGCAGAACACCTATGAAAACCACGAACAGTAAAAGCAGGCTGTATTTTGCTGCATGGTAGGTTACTGTTTTTACCAGGTAAAAAAGAGTCTGGCCACTGTGATTCCTGACCGGGAAGGTTGTTGGGCTCTGGGAAATGCGAACCCGGTTCTCCGCATCGGAAAAGCCGACAAACGCCGGTTTCAGATTATCCGTTGAAATAAAATATTGCCAGTGGACAGGGATCAGGGCAATTACCGTCAACGGGTAGGGAATCATCTGGCTGAAAGTCTGTTTGACGATTTCAAATTGTCCGTTACTCAGTGTAACAAAATAATCGCCATCCGGCTTGAGCAACATACTATCCGGTAACACGGAGGACTGATCACTCCAGAAAGTAAGATGTTCGCTAAAGGGATGATTCCGCTCATAGATCAGGATTCCGTATTGTTTATCTATGATGTCCTTTAATTCGTCCAGCGAATAGTTTTTTCCGGAAAGCCGCCGGATCTTCAGTTCATCCTTAAGCAGTTTCTGAAAATCATCTTCTCTCTCCTGCAAAAAGGATTCTATGGAATTACGGAGAATACGGGTAGTGGAATTTCCGGTGAGGTAGGCATTGATGGCAAAAGAAGAAATAAACAGAAAGATCCCTGCCAGGATCAGGTAAATGTTTTTAAGTAAGAAGTTTTTTAAAAAGGAAATCAATCGGTCGTTTTTTGCTTTTTAACCGAATTCCAGATCGCATCCATTTCTGCGAGTGAAAGATCAGTCATTTGTTTACCGGACAACCCAACCGCCTCTTCCATTTTAGTGAACCTGGAAATGAATTTTCGGTTGGTGCGCTCAATGGCTGTTTCAGCATCTATTTGCAAAAATCGTGCATAATTGATGAGGGAGAACATCAGGTCACCAAATTCATCTTCGATCTGCTCCCGGTTTCCGGATACTACGGCTTCCTCCAGTTCTTTTTTTTCTTCTTCCACCTTTTCCCATACTTCACCGGCGTTGTTCCATTCAAATCCCACCTGTTTCGATTTTTCCTGCAGACGGATGGCTTTCACCACGGCCGGCAATGAGGAAGGCACCCCGCTAAGGACCGATTTTTTCCCTTCCTTAAGTTTAAGTTTTTCCCAGTTCTGTTTCACGTCTTCTTCCGAGTTCACTTTTATGTCCCCATAAATATGCGGATGACGGAAAATGAGTTTCTCGCTAATCCCCGTAAGCACTTCTTCCAGGGTGAACTGGTGTTGTTCTTTTGCTATCCGCGCATAAAAAAGCAGGTGCAGGAACAGGTCGCCCAGTTCTTCTTTTATGCCGGGCCAGTCTTCATCAATAATTGCATCAGCGAGTTCATATAGTTCTTCAATGCTCAGCGTCCTTAGCGTGTGTATGGTTTGTTTCTGATCCCAGGGACATTTTTCCCGTAGTTCATCCAAAATGTTCACGAGTCTTAAAAAAGCGGCTGAAAGTTTTGTTGATTCCATACATTAAACTTCAAAAACTGAAAAAGCGAAAGCCCCGGCAAAAATGATCAGCTGGAAAATAAACGACAGCATTAAAAGAATACAATATTTTAATATCGTCTTCCCTCTTCCCTGACCGTAAAACCGGCGCATGGCTTTATAATAATAAAAGAAAGGGTATATACAGGCCAGCCCGAAAATCCATTTGAGTATTCCCCACCCGGTGTAAGTTTGTAACCCATTTATTCCAAACAACACCAGGAGTACGAGAAATGAAAAAATATACAAATGCACGGCAAAAATCCCATGGTCCACATAATAGAACTGCTTGCGGCGAACGTATAGCAGTTTCAGCAGCAGGGCGAACAAAGGCAGGGAAATGAAAAGGACCTTTGGGGAATTGTGCAGAAATTTACTGATCATATCCCGGATCAGTCCGCCGGGTTCCTTTGCATACCGCTTGTTAAGTTCAATGGACCTGTATTTTAATTTTCTCATGAACCAGCCATCCCGTTCTGACGCTGGTTTTGTTTTTTGTGCAGAATCATATTCAGCGATCGTACGGTAATCGGCCTTCTCCATATTAAACCGGATTCCCGATTGCTTGGGATGGCTCGAACTGTCCAGGCTGGCATTGATTCCTGGTCCCTTTTCCCTTCTGTAATTCCGGAGCACGCTCAGGGAATCTTTCGCAGAATTTACCTGGCCCAGCAGTTGCTGCAGGTCGGGGTCCTTTTTAATTTCTTCCTGCGCATCTGTATTGATTTGCATATTCTGTACATCAAAGAGGGAAAAAAATATCAGGAAAAAAATGGCCGAGGTAAAAATATACATCCGGATGGGATCCAGGTAGCGCATCCTCCGCCCGATCATATACTCTGCAGACAGGAATCCCGGTTTGGCAAACAGGTCCTTTACGGTAATGAAGAACTTCCCGTCGAAGTGGGTGACATCCGATAAAAAATGATTGATAAGATGCCAGACGGATTGTTTTGGCTCGATATTTTTCTGACCGCATGACGGGCAATAATGCCCCGGCGTTTCAGTTCCACAGTTAAGACATATCTTTTCCTTGCGAATTCTATGGGACACTCCTTATTTTTAATTAAAAATAAAGATACTGGCAATAATTAACACACGCTTTTTCCGTTAGGAAAATAGCATTTAAAAATGGGCACTATGAGGCGTTTTTTCGTTTTTGTATTTTTTATCACCGTTTATTCTGCAAAATCGCAATATTATTACAAGGATATCATCCTCACCCGGCAAAACCAGGAGAACTGGAAATTATATCACGATAAGAAAGTGAAGGAAGTAAATATCCATAGTATCGATGCCAATAATGAAATGACCCCCGGGTTTGTGTGCACCCAGAGCGTATCTACTGACTTCAGCACCATTACCACTTTTACAAAATCCACCGATATTGCCGCATCCACCCTGCAGGCCTTCTATGAGCCGCGCGGATGGCTGATCAAAACAGTGGACACCAGTGATACTTACAATAGCACAACAGAATATACATATAATGAAAAAGGTGATGTGGTGAGCATGACAAACACTTCCCTGGAAACGGACAACCATGTTATGGCTGTTGAAAAACACCTCTGGAGTTATGCGAATGGCATACCCAGGCAGATGATTAAAATCAAAGGTGAAACGGATACAACCCTGGTGAACTTCCTGACCGACGAAAAAGGAAATATTATTGAGGAACGATCTGTTCGGGGCGGAGCCGCTTTACCCACCATTTATTATTATTATAATACTGATTCCCGGCTCACAGATATCGTCCGCTATAATCAAAAAGCCGGCCGGCTCCTGCCAGACTGGGTTTTCGAGTATAATTACGATCGTATTTCTTCGATGCTTTTTGTACAACCTCGTAGTTCAGACTATCAGAAATGGGTTTATACTTATAATTCCGCCGGATTAAAAGAAGGTGAGACCTGTTATGATAAAAAGAAGCAGATTGTTGTTAAAATCAGCTATACCTATAACTACCAATAGATTCGAATAGCTAACTCATTTACAAATTGAGTACGTTCTTCTGGAACAAGCCACTGGCCTGCATTTCAGCGGTCATAGTTATCCACATTTAATCCAGATTTTCTCTTTTGGCAAAAAGTTTGCCAAGTAGCTTGGAAATCTTGCCTCAAAACCTCCCTAGAAATTATTACGGATCAATTTTTTAAATCCAAAAACTGCTTGTTTTGGCAAGAAATTTGTTTCTACCTAGCGTTCAGTGTTGTCAGTATTGTGAAAAATCCAAAAATCCACGTCTATGAAAGGCTTTCTACCCTTCAGCAGGAGAATTTTATCTCCGTGTAATCTGTTTCTTCCCTTTTTATTTTTCATCCTTTGTAGTTCCGGTGTTCAGGCTAAAACCGTTGTAATCGGTGCCGGATTTGGCAATATCAGCCAGAATAATATGACCGGATTAAATCCCGGTGATGTACTGGCCATCAAGCCTGGTACATACTCAGGCGGATACTTCATGAATCTTAATGGTATAACCATCACCAACAACGGGGGACCGGTTATTTTTACAGGTACCGTAACACTGGACGGACTTCAGAGTTGTACTTTATCCAATGTCCAGTTTAAAAATATTCCCGGAATATCCATACGCTGGGAGAATAATTCAAGGCGCTGTACGGAAAAAAATATTTCTTTTTATAATTGTTCGGGAAGTTGTAATGATGCAACGGATCATAATCCATATAAAGGTGATACTTCTTCCCTTAAATTATACATGTGTGTATTTGACAGTCTTACCCTTTTCAAATCCGGTCAGATCATGATGGCCAACTATGGAGATGCAAAGGATGGCACAGCTTATACGGACAGTATGGTTTTCAGCCGTATGAAAGTTGACAGCACTACTACAGACGGAACAGAAATAAGGGGCGTGTTTTTCAGGCTGGATGCTCACGACTGGGTAGTTAATTATAAAGGATTTAATCAGCTGAGCGGTGATGTGGGAATGGTATACATGATCGGAAGCGGACAAATTCATAATTTATATAAGAATGGTGGTCGCGGATATATATCCCGTGCCCGTGTTGTTGGTCTTGGTAAATCCCAAAATATTTATTTCTACAATAACATCGATCTGAACAGTTATGATTATGGAATGATTGATGCCAGAACGGAGCCCGATCAGGTAACGAAGTACACCTACAATGGAAATTGTTACATCTATAATAATACAGGCGGTAACCTGCAGGATCATATGGGTTACTGGGCCTCCGTAGCTGTGATAGGCACTTTTGCGTCGCCATTTATCTGTGAAGTGAAAAATAATCTGGGTTTCAACCAGATGACCAATGGTAAATCACCCATCGCCGCCGATCAGTCAAGCGGCACCTGGAATAGGGATTCATCCAACAATTTATATTTCTCAAAACCGGATGGCGTTCTTGATCCGGTAACCGGTGTGCCGGTAGCCGGCAGCCCGGTACTGGGAAAAGGTGTAACTGTTCCCTGGATCAAAGAAGATATTTATCATACTGCACGTACAGGTGCATTTGATGTTGGTGCCGTACAACACGGAGGTTCACCTATACCACCGCCACCTAACCAGCTTCCTGTTGCCGTGGTTGGTGCAGCACAAACCATCACTTTACCGGTGAGTACTGCTCCGCTGGACGGAACAAAATCTTATGATCCTGACGGAAGCATTTCATCATTTGCATGGTCCCTTGTATCTGGTCCCGGTGGAACCATCGCCAATGCGGCGGCGGCTTCAACAACGGTGAGTGGTCTGACCCAGGGAACCTATATTTTTAAATTAACTATTACTGACAACAGCAATGGCACAGCATCCAAAATGGATACTATTACTGTAAAGTCAGCAGCGAACCTTCCTCCAAATGCAAATGCCGGCGCAGATCAGACTATTACATTACCTGCAAATAGTGTTAACGTAGACGGGTCTGCATCCAAAGATCAGGACAACGGGGGATTGATTTCATCTTATGCCTGGAGCCAGAGTTCCGGACCTTCCACAGCTACCATCGGTACGGCAAACAAAGCAACCTCCACCATCTCCGGATTACAACTGGGAACCTATGTTTTCAAACTGGTTGTAACAGATGCAGGCGGAGCAACTGCCAGTGATTCATTAACGGTGATTGTAAAAGCGGCTGCTAACCTTCCGCCCATCGCTAATGCTGGTGCGGATCAAACTATAACATTACCGGTAAACAGTGTAAATGCTGACGGTTCTGCTTCTAAAGATCAGGACAATGGCGGATTGATTTCTTCCTATGCCTGGAGCCAGAGTTCAGGTCCTTCAACAGCTACCATTGGTACTGCTACCAAAGCAACCACCACCATTTCAGGTCTGGTTCAGGGAACTTATATTTTCAAACTGAAAGTAACTGATGCCAGCGGGGCAACGGCCACCGATTCACTGATCGTTACAGTAAATGCGGCTGCAAATATTCCACCTGTAGCCAATGCAGGAACCAGCAAATCGATTACTCTGCCCGTTAATTCTGTAAATCTGGATGGATCGCTTTCAACAGATGCTGACGGTACGATCACCAGTTACAGCTGGGTACAGATTTCCGGCCCTTCCGCTTCGAGCGTTGCCAATGCCACATCAGCCAAGACCGCAGTAAACAATTTGATTGCCGGACTATATACTTTTGAATTAACCGTAAAAGATAATGCGGGAGCAATTTCCAAAGCCCAGGTAAAAATTACTGTTAGTAGTGCAGGGATTCAGCCACCAGTAGCAAATGCAGGGGCAAATCAAACGATCCAGTTACCCGTGAACCAGGTGGCCCTGGACGGAACCGGATCTGCAGCTCCGTCTGGTAGTATCAGCAGCTATAGCTGGACCCAGGTATCCGGACCTTCTTCCGCCAGCTGGAGTGCACCCACAGCTTCGAAGACCAGTGCGACTGCCCTCGTTGCAGGAACCTATGTTTTTCAGCTGACTGTTACTGATAACAATAATGCGAATGCAACGGATCAGGTTACAGTAGTAGTAAATGCAGCCGCAAATATTCCGCCGGTTGCTAATGCAGGCTCGAGCATCACTGTCGATTTACCGACCAATACTGCTACACTGGATGGTTCTAAATCCAGCGATGCAGATGGTACCATAAACACATACAGCTGGTCAATGGTTTCCGGTCCTAACACACCAGGATCAACCGGAGCCAACAGTTCTAAGCTATCCCTTACAGGCCTCGTGGCCGGCGTGTACAGCTACCAGTTAAGCGTAACCGATAATAGTGGTGCAACCGCTACTGCCCAGGTAAAAGTTACTGTAATAGCTCAGCAGAATATTCTGCCCGTTGCCAATGCAGGCAGCAGCATTACTATCACATTACCTACTAACACTGCAACCCTGGACGGAACAAAATCCAGTGATGCCGACGGATCCATATCAAAATATAGCTGGACCATGATTTCAGGTCCGAATACACCAGCTGCAACAGGCGCTACAACAGCATCCCTGTCCCTGAGTGGTCTGGTTGCGGGTCAATATGTTTATCAGTTAACCGTAACGGATAACAATGGCGGTTCAGCCAGCGCACAGGTAAAAATAACTGTAGTGTCTCCGGCAAACAAAGTCCCGGTAGCGAATGCGGGAACCGATCAGACCATTACCGCGCCAGCCAGCTCGGTAAACCTGGATGGTTCGGCTTCTTACGATCCGGATGGAACAATTGCTTCCTATAGCTGGGTATTAAAAACCGGAACGGGTTCTATTACCATCAGCAACGGGAACACGTCTAAGCCTTCTGTAACCGGCCTGACGCCGGGAACATATAGTTTCCAATTAACTGTAACCGACAACAGCGGTGCGACCAGTACTGCTTTGGTTACCATCACGGTTAATCCGCAAGCCCCTGTTCCGAATCAGTCGCCGGTGGCCAATGCAGGAAATAACCTGACCATCACCGCTCCGACTGCCAGCACTGTACTGAACGGTTCAAGTTCTTTTGATCCGGACGGAACCATTACCAAGTATACCTGGACACAGGTTGCAGGTCCGAATACCGCTGTCATATTAGGCAACGGAACAGTTTCGCCTTCTGTTTCAGGCCTGGTGGTAGGAACTTATACCTTCCAGCTCCTGGTAACCGATAATGACGGTGCAACCAATACTGACCAGGTTACTGTAACTGTGGCTGCGGCCGTAGCAAAGGTGAATCTCACGCCGGTAGCAAGTGCCGGTTCTGATACTACGATTTTTTTACCGGCAAATTCATTCCAGCTGAATGCAGCGGGCTCTTATGATCCGGACGGAAATATTACCAACTACCAATGGCAGGAAGTGAGCGGACCGAATACAGCTGCAGCATCCTCTATGTTTGGTTCACAGGTGGATATCGGAAATCTGGAAGCAGGCTTATATGAATTCCTGGTTACTGTTACGGACAATAATGGTGGTAAGTCAACAGCCACAGTTAAGATTACTGTTGATGATCCGACAGCAGCCAAAGGCACTGACCAGTTAATCCTGTTCCCGAATCCGGCACACGATGTAATCACCGGTAAGCTCACGAGCAGCATCAACGGAAATGTCAAAGTGAATGTATATGATATGAATGGAAGACTCGTATTTGTAGACCAGACTGTAAAATCAGCAGATGTTTATCAGAAAACCTATGATATCAGTATGATGGCACCAGGTACCTATACGATTCAGATAATCATCGGCAACAAGAAAACGATGACAACCAAGTTTATAAAACAATAGCTCAAGCGTGAGGTGTGAGGTGTGAGGCTGAGTGTGAGGCGTGAGGCGCGAAGCTTAAGGTGCGAAACAGGAAACACAGGATCGCTTAAGTATAAAGCAAAAAGAGGAAGGAAGAATAGTGATATTCGCCCTTCCTCTTTTTCTTTTTTGCTATCTTCATCACCCCAAAACGCTCAACGCTCAACGCTCAACGCTCAACGCTCAACGCTCAACGCTCAACGCTCAACCGTCAATCGTCAATCGCCAACCAATCAATGCATCGCTTCAGACAAATCCACCTTCTGTTTGTTTCTTTTTACAAAAAGAACAAAAGGAATGGCGATCAGGAATAAAATACCGAGATAATAAAACACATCCATATAAGAAAGTACCACGGCCTGGGAGGTAACAGAATAATCCAGGGCCTTATAGGCCGATTGAAGGGCAATATCCGGTGTCATCCCCTTTGCCATGAAACCATGCTGCAGGGTATGAACACGGTTCATTACAGCGGGATCGTCCACATTCAGTTTGCTCACCAATGTACTTCGGTGGAACATATTCTGCCTGGCCATGAAGGTTGTAATCAGGGCAACTCCGAAGGAACCGCCAACCTGACGCATCATGCCCGTAAAAGCCACGCCCTGACCTATTTCAGGGCCTTTCAGCGTACTCAGGGATAAACTGGTGATGGGAATGAAAAGCAAAGGAAGGCCTACGCCACGCGTAACCAGCATCCAGAAAAAGTTCTCTTCGGGAGTGCTGTTGGTTAAAATAAAATAACCCCAGAAACAGAAAAACGCAAAAATCAGCATCCCCATCGAAACCAGGAACTGTTGCGGCACACCTTTACTCAGTATGATCCCGATAACCGGCATCAGAAAAGCAGTAGTAACAGCCGCGGGGACCATGAGCATACCCGACTGAAAAGCCGTCCAGCCCAGGGTGCTTTGCGTATACACGGGAATGATAAAAGTTGAACCATACAGTCCGAATCCCAGTAAGAAGGTAAGTATCGTTCCTATACGCAGGTTCCCGTTTTTGAGTACCCTGAGATTTACGATGGGATTTCTGAAAGTCAGTTCCCGCCAGATAAAGAAAAATGCGCCTAAAAAAGCTGTACAGGTAAGGGTAACGATCGCCGCGCTGGAAAACCAGTCATCGTCCTGTCCTTTCTCCAGCACATACTGGAGGGATCCCACTGATACAGCCAGAAGTACGATGCCCAGCCAGTCAATATCCCCGACAGCGCTTTTAGTACCATAGTTCGGATTGCGTATATACTGCAGCGTGAGCAGGGTGGCAATAACCCCAATGGGTATATTGATATAAAATATATAGGGCCAGGAAAAATTTTCAACGATATATCCGCCGAGCGGAGGGCCGAGTGTGGGCCCTACAATTACCCCCAGTCCGTAAATTGCCTGGGCCATATTTCTTTTCTCCGGCGGATAAGCTTCCGTAATAATGGTTTGGGATGTAGCCAGCAATGCGCCACCTCCTATCCCCTGCAGGAAACGGAATAGAACCAGCTCCCAGATGCCGTTTGCATTTCCGCAGAGAAAAGAACAGACGGTAAAAATCACGATGGAAGCGGCAAAATAATTCCGTCTTCCAAACTGGGTGGAAAGCCAGCTGGTCATGGGGATGATAATTACATTCCCGATGGCATAAGCGGTCACCACCCAGGCCACTTCAGTTAAAGTGGCACCCGAGGTTACCCCGCATATCATTCAGCGCAACATTTACAATTGTGGTATCAATGATTTCCAGCAGGGTACAGATGATCGCCGTGATCGTAATGATCACCCGCCTCGAGCCGTATTCAACCAGCGAATCGGATGAGAAAGCTTTTGCCATAATAATTTATTCTAAAATCTATTTTCCGATATGAACATCCACATTAACATTCATACCTGCTTTTAAACGGTTCAGTACAGAATCCTGCGGGTTGGTGAATTCAATTTTAACGGGCAGCCGCTGTACCACTTTCACAAAGTTTCCACTGGCATTATCCGGAGGTAAAAGTGCAAATGTTGCGCCGGTAGCTGGTGAGAACGAGGATACAGTCCCTTCGAATTCATGGCCCGGAATCGCATCGACTTCGACTATGACCGGTTGTCCCACTCTTATTTTGCTATACTGCGTTTCTTTAAAATTTGCAATCACCCACAGACTCTGATCCAGCACGATGCTGAAAACAGACTGACCTGCGCTGAGGAGCTGGCCAACCTGCACATTCACTTTACCAACCAGTCCATTTGCCGGAGCTGTGATCACGGTATAGGATAAATTCAATTTCGCATCATCCACATCCACCTGCCGCTGTTTGATGGTTGAACTGGCAATACTGATCTGCGAAGAAGTAGCCAGGCTCTGTGTGCTGACGGCATTCGTTTGACTGGCTGCCTGTTTACGCTGCTGTTGCAGAATCAGCAATTGTTTTTCAGCTGTTTCCTTGGCGGCCAGTTTGTCTTCGTATTGTTGTTGTGTAACCGAATGGTCTTTTACCAGGTTTGCGTAACGCTCATATTCCTGGGTACTCTGCCATACGGCTACTTTTGCTTTTTCTATTTGTCCGTCGATGGCCAGTGTTGCAAATTCCGTAGCCCCGATATTGGAGTGTGCAGCTTCGGAAGTAGCTTTTGCTGACAGCAGATTACTCTGTGCAGTTGCCAGTGCGGCTTCTGCCTGTTCCAGACGGATAAGCTGGTCCCTGCTGTCGAGGATCACCAGGGTATCTCCTTTTTTTACCAGTTGGTTATCTGACACCCGAACTTCTTTCACAAATCCCGAGATACGGGGAATGATCGGACTGATATTGGCAGATACCTGTGCATCATCGGTTTCCGCATGCAGCTGCGCATGGTGCCATTTGGTTATTCCGAACCAGGTGCCACCGACAACGAGTGCTGTTAGTATTATCGGAAATACTTTGCTTTTTTTCTTCGGAGCTTGTGCCTGTCCAACATTTTCGCTTGCTGTTGCCATAAAACTTATTAATTAAAGGTTGTTATTTTATATTCCGGGATGATGCCAGTATACCCGCTTTTTCCAATAAGGTATTATAGGCAAGGATAGCATCTGCCTTTGCCAGTTCCAGACTGATTTCGCTTTGAAGCATCAGTACATTGGCATCCAGGAGGTCTGTAACGGTAAGCAGACTGTTGTCATATTTGTTCTTTACGATTTTATAGTTCTCCTTACCCTGCTCGATGGATACCTGGCTGACTTCAATTTTTTTCTGCGCGGTGAGCAGTGCCTCATAGGCCTGGTTAACCTGGCGCCGGATGTTTTCATTCATTTCTTCTTCATTGGCCTGAACTTCTGCGAGCCTGGCTTTTGCCTCTGTAACATGTGCGTTTGTTTTCCATAAAGAAGAAACATTATAAGAAAGACCCACGCCAAAGGTGAACGCGTTGGTCATCGTGATGAAATTAGGAATATCCAGTGCCACGTACCCGCCGGTTAGTGCAACTGAAGGATAGTATCCGGATTTAGCGGATTGTATCCCTACCTGCGAAGCCTGTTTGCGGTATCCGATGGCCTGCATGTCTTTGCGGTTTTGCAGGGCCAGCTGCTCATAGTCCTGGATGGATTTAATCGCTCCGGGTTCTACCAGGCTCGTGGAATCGGGAACCAGGATTGTTTCCTCCGGAAGACCCAGCATGATGTTCATATTTACCATGGTTACCTTCAGGTTATTTTCCACATCAGCCATGGTCAATTCGATATTTGCTGTTTGCAACAAGGCTTTTAATTTGTCATTGCGCGCCAGCAGTCCGTTTTTTTCAAGGTTGGCAAAGTCCACATCCCTTGATTTTGACTGCGCCAGGTTTTCCTGGATCACGCGAAGGTTCGCTTTTACCTTATATAAATTGCTGAAAGCGTCGATGGTGTTTAGTATGACGGCTTCTTTATTCTGGTCAGCATCCAGTGTAGCCGCTTTCTCCAGGAACTCCGAAGACCGGATTCCGTATTGAATTTTCATTCCCTGATAAACGGGAAGAGAGAGGTTTGCCATCGCATATGCAGCCTGATCAATTTTTATCGGTTCCGAAGGACTGGAACCCGAATTTGAAGATTTCGCCTGCGTAATATTCGGCTGGGTTAACCGCAGGTAAGAACCACTTACTTTCAAATCAGGCAACTGATCCTGTTTGGAAATAGTTGTATTTGCAGTTGCCTGCTGAATCCTTGCCTGGGAAGCCCGCAGTGATTTACTGTTTTTAATACTGAGATCAATGGCCTCTTCCAGTGAAATCTTTCTTCCGCTGTCCTGTGCGTAACCCGAATGTGCTGATAACACCATCGAAGTGAGCCCTGCCGCAATAATGGATATTCTAAACTTCATGAGTTAAAATTGCTTTGTAGATATTTTTAATGTGTACCGATAATTTTTTCCGCAGCACGCGTTCGTATTCTTCTTCTTTCAGGTCTTCCAGGTGATGGTAAGCCTTGTAAAAATCTATGTTTAGTAATGTATGGGATACCGTGCCGACCAGGGTATTCGTCATCATCGGGATATCGATGTTTTTTCGGAACATTCCCTTTTTCTGTCCCAGTTTGATCAGGTCATTGATATATTCCAGGTTTTTCGCCTTCATTTTATCGATCATCTGCACAATAGAGGGGTTCTGGTTGATGATCTGTTCACATAAAAGAATGCGGTGAAAGGTTTTTCGCTGCAGGATGCCGTCAATGTATACGTCCACCAGGCTGTACATTTTTTCCAGCGGATCCAGACTTTCATCCTTCAGCAGGTTGTCCACTTTCTCTTTAATATTCAGGCTCTTTCTCTCGAATATCTCCTCCATCAGCTTCTCCTTGGAACCAAAATAATAACTGATCATGGCTGTGTTGATTCCGGCCGCTTCAGCAATATCCCGTAACGGAGGTTCCATCAAAACCCTTTCGGGAAAATAACAGCTCCGCGCTATCCATTAGCTGGGTCTGTTTCGTAGATAAAGATGGTTTCATGCCGCAAAATTAATTAAACGTTTGTTTAAATATTCATTTTAGACAAGTTTATTTTAAAACTATTAACCATTCGTCATATTCCCGGGTTAAATAACCGGAAGAATGGTATTTTGTCGCACTTAAAAAATAATATGAAACGACTATTGCCCGGCTTCTTGGTCCTGTCAGGTATAATTTACGCCTGTCAGGCTCCTACCCCTAGCCAAACAACTGATAATCAATCTGATCCGTTGGATATAAGCTCCCACGACACCAGTGAAAGACCTCAGTCCAACTTTTATTTATTCGCAAATGGTGACTGGTTGAAAAAAACGGAAATCCCGGCTTCGCAGTCATCCTGGGGTGCATTTACCACCCTTCGGGACAGTACTACTTTCCGTCTGCATCGCATCCTGGATTCTCTCACGGGCATAACCGGTTCGCCAAAAGGCTCAGTAGCCCAACAAACGGGCGATTTATTCGCCAGCGCGATGGATTCCCTGGGTATCGAGAAAAAAGGTTTTTTACCGGTCAAGGAAGAGCTCGACCGCATCAGCGCTGTGAATTCCAAAGCAGGGCTTTTCCAGGAAATAGCAACCGAATATGCCGTGAACCACGGTCCCTTTTTCAATTTTTATGTAACCCCCGACGACCGGGACAGCCGTTTCAATGCAGCCCATTTTGATCAGGGCGGCCTGGGCTTGCCCAGCAGGGATTATTATTTCAAAACAGATTCCTCCACGGTCAATATCCGCGAGGCGTACATCAATTATATTACCAGGGTTTTTGTACTCACCGGAAAATCACCTGCAGAAGCCGCTGCAGCAGCTAAGTCAGTTTTTGAACTGGAGACTGCCCTGGCAAAAAATTCAAAACCGCCGGTTGCCTTACGTGATCCGATTGCCAATTATAATAAAGTGATCGTAAAGCCGAATACTGAATTCAGCAAGCTGCTGACCGTTCTGGGCGTAAGCACCGATACCATCCTGGTAGGCCAGCCAGAATTTTATAAAGGTTTATACAGCCTGTTAAACAGCACCTCCCTGGAAACCCTGAAAAACTATCTTCGTTTTCATGTGGTGAACGACGATGCAGATTACCTGTCCCATGATTTTGTTGATGCAAGATTTAGTTATTTCCGACTGTTAACCGGTCAGAAACAAATGAGGGAAAGATGGAAACGCATGACCAATATGGTTGATCAGCAGTTGGGAGACAACCTGGGTCAGATTTATGTGCAGAAATATTTCACCGCAGCGGATAAAGAAAGAATCGGTCAGCTGGTTGACAATATCATTTCAACCTACGGGGAAAGAATCCAGCAACTCGACTGGATGAGTGATTCCACTAAGCAGAAAGCACTGACTAAGTTGCACGCAATAGTAAAAAAAGTAGGATTCCCGGATAAATGGAAAGATTATTCATCCATCGTAATCTCCAAGGATGATATCGTGGCCAATCTTCGCGGAACAGCGAACTACAGGTATAAACGTGATCTTGCAAAAATCGGAAAACCGGTTGACCGCACAGAATGGCAAATGACACCTCCGACAATTAATGCTTACTATGATCCAACGCAGAACAATATTAATTTCCCGGCAGGAATTCTCCAGCCACCCTTTTATTTTTCGCATGGGGATGATGCAGTGAATTACGGAGGAATCGGCCTCGTGATCGGACACGAAATCACCCATGGATTCGATGACCAGGGCCGTCAGTATGACGGAGATGGTAACCTGAAAGACTGGTGGTCGGCCGAAGATGCTAAAAAATTCAAAGAGCGTGCCCAGCATATCATAGACCAGTACAGTGGATATGTAGCCGTGGATACCCTGCACATCAACGGACAACTAACAGAAGGAGAAAATATTGCTGACAACGGCGGACTGATAATCGCTTATGCGGCTTTCAAAAAAACTGCCCAGGGTAAGGACAGCGTAAAAATTAACGGTTATACGCCCGATCAGCGTTTCTTCCTTTCCCATGCGCAGGTATGGAAGATAAAATCGCGCCCGGCATCCATGAGAACCCAGGCTCTTACTGATCCCCATTCCGCATCCATGTGGCGCGTGAACGGTCCGCTGTCGAATATGCCGTCTTTTTATTCAGCATTCAATGTGCAACCAACAGATTCTATGTACAGGCCTGATAGTATCCGGGTGAAAATCTGGTAATATTCCGGTCATATTTGGTGCTTGGTCATCATGTAAAAAAATGTTCAAAACCCTTGTCTGGCAAGGGTTTTGGCATTTCATGCCATTGCTTTGCCATGATAAAAAAGAGCAATATTGGGTTTCCACAGTTCTGAATCCTGGCTATATTTGTTCTGGAATTGAAAATAATTATATCCATCCGGATCAATTCCAAAGAAGCCATCCGCACTTTCGTTTGCACAAATAATCACAGCCATAATTACTGACGATTCTTGCCGTAAAGAGTTTTAATCATTTTTTCACTATTAAATCGTCACATTATGAAACCAGTATTCACAACAAACAATCTGAAGAAATCAACATCGGTTCTCGCAGCAGCCCTGATGTTATCCCTTGGTTCTGCAAAATTACATGCAGCCCCGATTATCGAAAAAATCATCAGTCCGGCCGACAAGCAGCTTTCTGTAAACTTTGTCGGTGTATCAAACAGCGATATGGTATTCCATCTGGAATTTGAAAATAAAACAGGAGGAAAATTCTTCCTTATCGTAAAGAATGATGCAGGTGAAGTGGTTTACCAGAATTCATTCACTGATGTTAATTTCGCAAGGAACATCCGCATTGCAAATGTTGATTCTGAATTGCATCCGACATTTGTAATCCGCACTTCTTCTGAAGTGGTTGAACGCAAGTTTTCCGTAAAGAGCAAGGTCTCTGAAAACTATGAAGTAACAAATTTATAAGTCAACCCTTCTCTATGAAAAAGGCCATCCCGTCAACAACGGGAGGCCTTTTTTATTTTTAATTATCCACGATCAGGATCGAAGGGCGTTTATCTGCAGGATCCCGGTGTTCATATTTCATTCTGAAACGGGATAAATCCGGTTTGAATTTCCGCTCACGGTTTAAGTCATACCTGTAAATGTCCTGGCCCAGCCGGTAAAGGAAAGGAAGGGCAACAGATTCGTACTCGTATTTTTCATCATTTAAAATGCCATCTTCATTTGCATACACCGTTGCCGTTAACATGAACTCTGTGTGATTTTTAAAATCGACTATGTATGAAACATCGGTCAGGAAACCATAGGCCCATCCAACCTTATTGAATACACGGATATTTTCAGGGACCTGGTGACCCCCTTTCTGAAAATAGAATTTTACATAGCTGTCATAAAATTCAGCCGTATCATATTTTGGATACGGTGTTTCAGACGGGTACTGGGAGAGGTATTGATATAAAAACAAATAATCGGCGGGATTCAGCTTAAACCTTTTTGATTCCGGAACGGACAGGGGAAACAGCGCGGTTTGTAATAACTGCTGTAAATCTTCCAGGGGAATACGGTTATGCCGGGTGAAATCCTTTGGCTCATTAATCAGACTGTCCCGGGAGTCCAGATAGGCCCTGCCTACTTTTGCATCCGGCCTGAACTGAAAAGAATCCAGGTTGTATGCAGGCGGCTGAAGGTAAATAAGTCTGCCGTTTTGATCCAGGAAACGGACAGCGTTTGTATGACGGTTTTCATCTTCGTTAAGGGGCATGAACTGACGAACGATTCTTGTATCCGTAAAACCCTTTGCATGAAGTTGCCTGTTAAGGGTTTCCTGGCCCACAAATTCATACATACGGTTATAGGCATCATTATCACTGATCAGAAATGCCTTTCGGATAAACTGGGCAATAGATGGATAACCGCTTTCAGAACTACTGTCTTTCAACAGGATGCGCTGACCGGAAAAACTGCTGTCATAGGTTAGTCGGGCAAATTTATCCACACCCGGTTGACGCATCCGGTTTAGTTTTTCAAGTGAGAGCAGGGCCAGGGGCAGTTTTACGGTTGAAGCCGGGTAATAGTAAAGATCCGGCGATACATGGAAGAAATAGTTCTGGAACCGGGGAATATTGTGAGCGTCCCGGTCTATCCGCGTATAAATGATTTGAACCCGGAAGGAATCCGGATTCCGAATCACCCTCTGTAATGCAGAACTGGTATCTGGGCGGAGAATTTGAGCCAGGAGGGAATCAGTTTTAAACTGACTCCGGACCCTGCCTGAAAAAACCATAAAACTGAACAGCAGGCATAAAAAAAACCTCATGCCCGAAAATACTAATATCCGGGACATCCGGCCACTGGTCCTTTTATTATATGCCCGGGGCCGTTCTCGAATTACCGCAGGTATAAATGAATTTTTTAGATGGCAGAATATTCAAAAAAAAGCCCTTGGTTCCTAAAGGAATAAACTAGATTTGGGTCTTATAAATTCAACATGAAACTTTTTGTTGCCGGCATCCCTTATGATTTTGACGATACTGATTTGAAAGAAATGTTCGAACTCTACGGAGAAGTAGTTTCCGCCAAAGTAGCCATCGACCGTGAAACACGCAAAAGCAGGGGATTTGGTTTTTTGGAAATGAGCGTTGCACTCGAAGCAAAAGAAGCCATTGATGCTTTAAACGGCGCCAGGTTGCGCGGCGGTAAGGAACTTGTTGTTCGCGAAGCAGAAGAAAAACCCAGAGAAAGCAGACCCAGAGATAATAACAGTGGCGGTGGCTACCGCCCCAGGAGATAATCTCAGGTATTAAGTTTTACAGAACCTCCGTCTATCGGATAGTCCGTTCCTGTAATAAACGAAGCCTCATCAGAACACAGATATAAAGCCAGTGCGGCAACTTCTTCCGGTTGGGCCATGCGGCCGATTGGCTGACTCAGCGATAATTTTTTAAACATTTCTTTTTCCATTCCCGGATAATTTTTTGCAATAAATCCGTCTACAAACGGAGTGTGTACCCTTGCTGGTGAAATAGAATTACAACGGATATTATATTTTATATAGTCTTTGGCAATGGACATGGTCATGGCCAGTACAGCACCCTTGGTCATGCTATAAGCAAAGCGGTCAGACAATCCGGTAAGGGCTGCGATGGAAGCCATATTCAGAATAGAACCACCGCTGGCTTTCATATGGGGAATACAGGCCTTCACCATATGATAAACCCCTTTAACATTGATGGAAAGTAATTTTTCAAAGTCAGCAGGGCTGGTGGATTCAACATTTCCAACATGTGCAATACCCGCGTTATTCACCAGGATATCCGGTATCTGTTTTTTAACAATCCGGTCGACAATATTATTTACTTTTTCTTCCTGATCAACCGGGCAGAAAAAAAATTCAGCTTCTCCGCCGGATTTTTTTATCTGTTCCGCAGTATCCTCTGATCCTTTTTCATCCAGGTCCAGGATAATAACTTTTGCACCCTGTTGCGCAAACAGCAGGGAGATCGCCTTGCCAATACCGCTTCCACCGCCAGTGACAATGGCCGTTTTATTTTTTAAACTGAACATAGGATTCATTCTCTTTTGACGGCTTTGTTAGTATATTGTGAGCTTCTGTTATTCGTTCCATCTGCTTTAGCCGGAATAAAATGTGAATATGAAAATACGGAATAAAGGCGCATGGAAAAAAGAACCCGTTATCGTCTGGATTTGTGGCGGCATCGTTCTGTTAGTTTTTATCTATATCGCCTGGCTGTCTGCATAACACCGCCGCAATAACTGAAATGGGCATAGTTTCATAAATTTGCATTCCAGATTTTTCCCATGACGCAAAAGCTGCTTGATTTCTCCTCCCGACTTGAAGGTGAACTATACGTTGATGAAACCACCAGGATTGCCTACGCCACGGATGCCTCCGCTTATCGCGAAATTCCAATGGGTGTTGCCATTCCGCGTTCGGAAGAAGATCTGAAAAAGCTCATTTCATTTGCCCGCGAAAACCACAGTGCACTTATTCCCCGCACGGCAGGCACTTCACTTGCCGGTCAGGTGGTGGGAAATGGAATCATCGTGGATGTTTCCAAACATTTTACGCGGATCCTCGAACTCAACAAAGAAAAAGCCTGGGTGCGTGTGCAGCCCGGTGTGATCCGGGATGAGCTGAATATGTTCTTAAAGCCCCATGGGTTGCTCTTCGGACCGGAAACTTCTACCGCCAACCGCGCCATGATTGGCGGAATGGTCGGGAATAATTCCTGTGGTTCCAATTCAGTTGTTTATGGTAGTACACGCGAGCATTTATTAGAGGTCAGGGCCCTCTTAAGTGATGGGTCAGAAGTGCTTTTTCAGGATATGGATTTGGATACTTTCCATAAAAAATGTGAAGGAGACAGCCTGGAATCAACTATTTACAGAACCACCCGGTCGATACTTGGTAACTATGACAACCAGGTAGGAATCCGAAAAGAATTTCCAAGGAAATCTGTTGAAAGAAGAAATACCGGATATGCACTGGACATGCTGCTGGATACCGCACCGTTTACAGCGGGCGGTCCTGATTTTAATTTTTGCAGACTGATCGCGGGCTCAGAAGGGACACTTGCTTTTATAACCGAAATAAAACTTAACCTGATTCCCCTGCCCCCGAAAGAAACCGGCTTGCTGTGTGTACACTTCCACAGCATTGATGAATCCCTTCGGGCCAACCTGGTTGCGCTTAAATATAAACCCAGTGCCAGTGAACTGATTGACAGTTATATTCTGGAATGCACCAAAGACAATATCGAACAGAATAAAAACCGCTTTTTTGTACAGGGTGATCCGGGTGCGATACTTGTTATCGAATTCAAAAAAAACAGCCGGGAAGAAATTGAAAAAATAGTTGCCCCGTTAATTGAGGAAATGAAAGCTTCGGGGCTGGGATATCATTTCCCCCTGCTCTTTGGAGAGGATACAAACAAAATATGGTCGCTGCGTAAGGCCGGACTTGGACTATTGGGCAATATGCCCGGAGACAGTAAACCAGTGCCGGTGATAGAGGATACTGCTGTGGATGTACACGACCTTCCGGAATATATCGCTGAATTTAATACCCTGCTTACCAAACACAATCTGCACTCCGTTCACTATGCCCATGCCGGCTCCGGAGAAATTCATCTCCGGCCGATCATCAACCTGAAAACGGAAGAAGGAAACCGGATGTTCCGGACGATTGCAACGGAGATTGCGGCACTGGTAAAAAAATACCAGGGCTCACTGAGTGGCGAACACGGGGACGGAAGACTCCGGGGCGAGTTTATCAAGCAGATGGTGGGTAACCACAACTATGAGCTTTTCAGGACCATCAAAAAAAGCTGGGATCCGCAAAATATATTCAACCCGAATAAAATTGTGGACACACCACCGATGAATACAATGCTTCGGTACACCCCCGGACAACAAACACCGGTCTTCAATACGGTGTTCCGGTATTATAACCAGGATGTACTGCAGCATGCCGAACAATGTAACGGTACCGGGGATTGCAGAAAAACGCATCTTTCCGGAGGAACCATGTGCCCGTCCTATATGGCGACCAAAAATGAAAAGGATACGACGCGTGCCCGGGCCAATGTGCTGAGGGAATTTTTAACGAACTCTGAGAAACTTAACCGGTTCGATCATAAAGAGATTTATGAAGTAATGGACCTCTGTTTGAGTTGCAAGGGCTGTAAATCAGAATGTCCCTCCAATGTGGATGTGGCTAAACTTAAAGCAGAATTCCTTCAGCAATATTATGACGTGCATGGTGTGCCGTTCCGCTCCCGGCTGATCGCCAATTTTAACTGGTTTGCGCGTGCTGGTTCTGCTGTACCGGGTCTTTATAATTTCATGATGTCAAATTCCTTCACCGGCGGAATCATCAAACGGATTTCCGGATTTGCGCGGGACCGGTCAATGCCTGTTCTTGCAAAACAAAGTCTGAAGAAATGGTATAACAAAAGGGTTCGTATGAACCGGGCCGGTCTGCGCAGGGTATATTTATTTTGCGATGAATTCACGAATTACAATGATACGGAAACAGGGATAAAGGCCGTCCTGCTGCTGGAAAAGCTGGGATATGATGTTGTTATTCCCGAACATGAAGAGAGCGGAAGAGCGTCTTTGTCGAAAGGACTTTTGAGGGATGCAAAAAAAATTGCCAATAAAAATATTTCCCTGCTGAAAGGGCTCATCAGTAAGGAATCCCCGCTCCTGGGAATTGAACCCAGCGCCATCCTCACCTTCCGGGATGAATATGTGGACCTCGCCGATGATGAACAGTTTGCCGCGGCAAAGGAACTATCAAAAAATGTATTCCTGGTGGATGAATTTATTTCAGCTGAAATAAAAGCAGGTAAACTGGATAAAAGCATGTTTACAAAAGAAGCGCGGCTTATCAAACTACATGGACATTGTCAGCAAAAGGCATTGTCATCCGCTTCCTATTCGGCAACCCTGCTTTCTTTTCCTGAAAATTACCAGGTTGAAATCATCCCGTCGGGTTGCTGCGGGATGGCGGGATCTTTCGGATATGAAAAAGAGCACTATTCCTTGTCCATGCAGGTGGGTGAACTGGTTCTGTTTCCTGCCGTTCGTAAGCAACCGGAAGGCGTGATCATTGCGGCACCCGGCACCAGCTGCCGCCACCAGATTAAAGACGGAACGGGGAAAAAAGCATTTCATCCCATTGAGATTTTATATGACGCACTTTTGAATCAGGAGGCGTGAAGCGGGAAGCCAGGAATATAGAGACAATATAGAGACCTTATAGAGACCTTATAGAGTTATTTTGCCCTTTTGACAAGGGTAGTCTACCAGCAGGACAAGTCTCTGCCGGGCCTTTGAGAGGCAAAGATTCCGATTATTGTTATACATATTGAAATATCCACTATTTATTCGCTCCGGATAATTTAATGGTGGGCTTCCCGCTTTAAAGATTAATCCCGCCGGTTACTTCAATCCGCTGGCCATTCACCCATCTGGAATCCTCTGTACACAAAAAAGTAACAACAGTTCCGATATCACCTGCATTACCAACCCTTCCCAGGGCAGTTCTTGCTGTCAGCATGGATTTATACTGCGGATTATTCCGGATACCGGCATTATTGAAATCCGTTTCAATAGGACCCGGCGCCACGACGTTGGACCGGATTCCGCGGTTTCCAAATTCAGCAGCCACCGCGCGGGAGAAAACTTCCACTGCACCTTTGGCGGATGAATAAACGGAATATCCGGGCACAACGAAACGGGTTGTTCCGGAAGAAATAAAAATAACCGCACCATTGTCATTTATATGCGGGATGGATTTCTGTGTGAGGAAATAAACAGATTTAAAATGAATATTCACCAGCCGGTCAAAATCTTCCTCCCTGACTGTCGCAATAGGTATGGTCGCGCCTACGCCGGCATTGTTGATGAGGAAATCGAATCTGTCCCTGTCCCATTTATTTTTGAGGATCTTCCGCATTTCCTCAATAAATCCATCAATCCCTCCGACATCTCCTGCATCAAAACGCAGGGCAGCTGCGGTTTGACCGCCCGATTCAATTTCCCGTACTACTTTTTCAGCCTCTTCCAAATTTGTATGGTAAGTGAGAATCACATCGATTCCCTTCTTTGCGAGAGATAAAGCCATATCCTTTCCCAGACCGCGACTGCCCCCGGTAACGAGCGCTACTTTTTTATCCATATTGTCAGAAATTTATTCGGTTTGGATTTATTATGTAATACAGACTAAAATAGAAATTGTTATCTGAGCGGTTTTTAAATAAATTACATCACTCTTATTTCACCAGTTTAATACCAAAGCTTTATGCGTTGGGCGTTAAGCGTTAAGCTTAAAAAATGAACACACGTCGCAGTTTCCTTCGCAAAATCAGCGGTTCCGCCATTGGCATATCCCTCCTTCCCAGTCCTCTGTCAGCGGCAGGTTGTCAGGTTATCAGCGAACCTTATGCCGGTCCTGTGCTTCGGGTTGCCATTCTCGGACTGGGGAATTACGCGAACCGGGTGGCCAATGCCATGCAAAATTGCAGCAAATCAAAACTGGTGGGCGTTATCAGTGGAACACCTTCTAAAATCAAAGACTGGCAGGCCAGGTACAATATCCCGGACAAAAACTGTTATAATTATGAAACCTACGATGCCATAAAAAACAATCCGGATATAGACGCAGTATATATCATCACACCCAACGCGCTGCACGCCGAAGAAACGATCCGGGTGGCCAAAGCCGGAAAACATGTTATTTGTGAAAAGCCCATGGCGACCAGCGTGAAGGAATGTGAGGATATGATCGAAGCCTGCAAAAAAGCAAATGTTAAGTTACTCATCGGCTACCGGATGCATTTTGAACCCCATACACTGGAAATCGTAAGGATGCGAAAAGCTGGTGAATTTGGCAAAATCACTTTCTTTCAGGGCCTGTCCGGTTTTATCATGGGGGATCCAAATCAATGGCGCCTGAATCCTAAATTATCCGGAGGCGGTTCGATGATGGATATTGGCATCTATTCGGTTAATGGTTCCCGTTATATGACCGGCGAAGACCCTGTGTGGGTAAATGCCGTGGAAACAAAAAACGATCCCGTTAAATTTGTCGCCGGCATTGATGAAACAATCCAGTTTCAGCTTGGATTTCCCAGCGGGGCGGTTGCATCCTGCCTGTCTACCTATTCCATGAACTGGCTGGACCGGTTTTTCCTGGATGGTGTAAGCGGATTCGCGGAACTGCATCCCGCCACGAGTTATGATCCCACACAGGGTCTCACCCATAAAGGACCGCTGAATTTTCCGGATACGGTTCACCAGGCGGTACAAATGGATGAGATGGCCGAAATCATCCTGAATGGAAAAATTCCCATTTTGCCCGTAGATGGAGAAGAAGGAATGAAAGATATTAAAGTTATCGAAGGGATATATTCGGCGGCGAAATCGGGTAAAAGAGTCAGCCTGCAATTATAAAAAACACGCCGTTAAGGAAATTTCGCGGGAAAAATCAAAGGGGCAATGCCCCGGAATTTTAAAACCTATTTATCCTGTTTCTGCAGGAACCATTCAGCAGTTTCTTTAATACCCTGTTCGTATGAAGTTGGTATAAACTGAAATGCTTTATCGAATTTTGAAGAATCAAACCGATAAGCAAACTCATTCTGATATAACATTTCACCCAGTTCTTTCATAATGGGAACAAAAATTCCTATTGTTTTGATCAGCCATTTGGGTAAGGTCTGAACCTTATTTGTCGCTTTCATATACCTGGCTGCGAGGGCCACGAATTCAGTACCGGTAATTGCGGGAGATGCCGTTGGCAGATGCCAGGTCTGTCCATAGGCAGCAGGGCTGATCGCCAGCAAATAAAGAGCCCGCGCGGCATCGGGTGTGTAGGTAAAGGAATGCGGAAGTTTTGCATTCACAAACCACTGGGCGGTTTTTCCCTTTTTCATTTTATCGAAGACCATGATACCTGCCACACTGGTCTCCATGGAACGCGGACCGTAGAAATCTGCTGATTTGGCGATGATGGCCCGCAGACTGCCGGATTTCATTTCTGCCAACAGCATTTCATCCAGAGAGGCCCTGATCTTGCCTTTCTCACTGCAGGGTCGGAAGGGGGTGGACTCTGTCATCTCCCCTTCCACTTTTCCATACATATATACATTGTCAAAAAAAATAAGACCCGCTCCTGCTGCCTTGCAGGCATCTACGACATTACGCATGATAACCGGCCAGGCCGCTTTCCAGACCTTCAGGCTATATTCCAATCCCACGAGCAGATAGACAAAATCAGAACCTTTCACAGCTTCAAAAACAGCATTCCGGTCAGTTACATCAGCCTTGACATTTTCAGCTCCGGATACAGGATTGGCTTTCCGTGATACCAGGCGGATTTGTTCTCCCTTTGATTGCAATACCGGAATCAGCTCGTTTGCGATGGTACCGTTTGCTCCGAGAATAGTATGTAAGGCCATGGAAGAAAGTTAATAGGTAAAAATAGATTACTAAAGCACATTGAACAACAAATGTTCAAACCGTATCATGAATCCATTAGGTGCAACGCGTTGCATATCGCTGTACAATTGAAATTTATATCCGATATCCAGCCGGGTCTGACTATTAAAAATAAACTGAACCGCCGGAGCCATATCCAGGTAATTTTCATTCTCCATGAATAAATGCTGTCCCACCAGCTCCAGCATCAGGTTTATATTGGTTTGTTTGTAGTTTGTATATTTTACCGGAAGGATCAGTCTTCCGGTGGAAATATTCAGGTTCAGCGCCTGATCAGCCTGACCTGGAGGAATTTTATTTTGAGGCCCGTTATTATAGGCCTGGTTGAAACTCAGACTTGCCGAAATGGCCTGTTTATGTAAGAGCTGGGTCGCAATCAATCCCAGGGCATACCCCGTATTGTTGCGGGTCAGGTCTATTTCTTCCTGAAAAATGGCCGAATTATTCAGGCTTATTCGTCCAAACAGGGCCAGTCTGAAATGACGGTTCAGATCATCCGCAGCATAAACCCTGTATTTCCCATAAACGCCCGCCCCCACTGCATGAAAATGATCGTTTTGATTGGTGAAAAACCCGTCCAGGTGAATCATCAGGTTTTTATTCGCCCCCCACATGATTTCCGGAATCAGCTGATAGTTGAGATGACTGTTTGAATTATCGTACATCAGCCAGTTACTTGCCCGGAGCCCAATCGATTTGGCGGGCATATTGCTGGCAGGTTCAGAAAATACAAACAGCTCCTGTGCTTTTACACCACTGGTTATCAGTACCAGCATCAGCTGGAACGATAAAATTCTTGCCAGATTTTTCATATCAGGATTTTGACATCGTCACATGAAAAACCCTTCCGGCCCCGTCCGGTGTCAGAACTGACTCATAGGACCCGGCATATTTTTTCCTTTCCTTTTCCAATAAATAATCCTTATCCACAACCAGTAAGGTTTTTACCCCGTTCAGATTCTGGTGACTAACATGCACAAACTGGAACTGCAGGCTGTTCAGCCTGACAATCGAATCACTTGCAACTGATTCCTGATCGAAATGCACTTTTACTTCCATGGATGCCACAGAAAATCCGGCGTTCTTTACAGCTTTTTTCAGGCTTTCCAGGGAAACCGCAGCCGGATCGCTAAACCGTATATGGTAACTGGTATGTTCGATATCTTCCTGAACATCTGCCACATCTGGCACTTTCTGCAGGGCTTTATAAATAGCGCGGCTGCACATACTACAGGTGAGACCGCTGGCCTGAAGGGAAACCGACTGAACCTGTCCGTACGATACCCCAGTGAAAAGTATACATAGTATAACGAATATGTTTTTCATAAAATGTTATTTAGCGGGGGGAGCTTGTTTACGATCATACTGACAACATTCATCCAGTGCTGCATAGGCCTTGTCGTCACCTTTATATTTTTCTGTATCATATCCTGCCGCCGCAACTCCTTTTTGAATCGATTCATCAGAAGTTTTGGAAGGATTATAACTGACAACGAGAATTTTTGTCGTCATATTCCATTGGGCGGAAGTAGCCCCGTTATCCATGGCGGCTTTTTCGATATGTTTTTTACAGGAACTGCAATTTCCCCAGACTTTAACGGATTCTTTTTTTACGTTTTGTGCGGATAACGAAATAGAAAAACACATGAGTACACAAGCCAGCATGAAATGAATACTTTTCATATTAATGATTTAAAAAATTGTAGAAAGAATGTTTACGGCAGAATTAACAGGTACTGTTAATCAGGCGGTTCATAGAACCGTTTAATTGGAATGAAGGATGGAAATCAGATTCGGAAATCGCAATTCAGCAGGTATGAAGGCTGACTGGCCGAAAGCGGTGGCCCATTCGGTAATTTTTGAAACGGTGACCTGGAAGAAAAATATTCCGGCTGAAAGGAATGGGTATGCACCGCAACATCTGCCGGAAAATCCTTTTGAACCTGGTTTTCATTCTGGGCAGATTTCTGATCTCCTGCGGTCCTGATCTCCTTATGATCGTCTTTACAGCAATTATTTTTCCCAACCTGGGTTTTAGAAGGAGTATTATTTTTAGGCATCCCGCAGAAAGAACAATTAGCCGATTCCCGGCTTATCAATCCCCAGGAAACCAGTTTACCCATGCAATAATGAAAATGAAGGGATGCTCCCAGCGAAGTGGAGAGGTAGAGAACGGCGAATATGGAAGCTAAAACCCTTTTCATATAATCAGATAACAGAAATTTTTCCCGAAAAGGAAATAAATTTAAACCAAATAACGAAAAAAAGGAATAATTGTTTTGAAATGTCGGATTTTCTGCGTTGACAATTAACAATTGACAATTAACAATTACCTTCAAATATGCAGAACAGACGCGTTGCCATTCAGCAATTATTACTGATCTGGGCCGGAGTTGCATTTCTACCATCCTGCCTGAATAATGAAAAAAAAGTCTCGATCCCGTTAAAACTCATTCATATTGATCCGAGTGAGGAAATCCTGCTCTCCGAACTGGCTGAGACCATACTTCCTAAAACAGATACACCGGGTGCAAAAGAGTTGTCAGCTCATTTGTTCGTGCTGAAAATGGTAGACGACTGTATGCCTAAAGCAGATCAGGACAAGTACCTGCGGGGCATGAAGGAATTCGAATCTTATGTAGAAAAGAAAACGGGCAAATCCTTTGCGGAGAACGATACCACCGGCAGAAATGCGATCGTGGCCGAACTTGATCAGCGTAAATCAACGGAATCAGCCATGGAGTTCTTTTTCCGTAGTACGAAAAATTTAACAGTTGAGGCATACAGGACCTGCGAGTACTACCTCACAAAAATACGCGGGTATAAAATGTTACCTGGAAAATTCCAGGGATGTGTAGCCGTTAAAAATGCTTAACCTTCATCCGATATGGGAAATCTGAACGACAGCCTGAAAGCCAGAACATTTGACGCGATTGTAATCGGCTCTGGCATGAGCGGCGGATGGGCTGCCAAGGAATTTTGTGAAAAAGGAATGAAAACACTGGTGCTGGAGAGAGGTCGGAACGTTGTACATACGAAAGACTATACTACGACGAATATGCTGCCATGGGAATTTGAACACCGTGGACAGGTTCCGGATGCCATCACAGAAGCAAACCCGGTCGTGAGTCGCTGTTATGCTTTCCGGGAGGATGCGATGCAGTTTTTTGTAAAAGACACCGAACATCCCTATGTTCAGGATAAACCGTTCGACTGGATCCGTGGTTACCAGGTAGGCGGGAAATCATTGTTATGGGCCAGGTATACGCAACGCTGGAGCGATTACGATTATGAAGGGCCGGCCAGGGACGGGTTTGCTGTTGACTGGCCCATTCGTTATAAAGACATTGCCCCCTGGTATAGCTATGTAGAAAAATTTGCCGGCATTTCCGGCAATAAGGACGGATTGGATGTTTTGCCGGATGGAGAGTTCCTGCCCCCGCTGGAACTGAGCTGCGTTGAAAATTATTTCAAGGATTTTATTGCTAAAAATTATAAAGACCGCCATGTAATCTATTCGCGCTGCGCACATCTGACGGAGCCAAAACAGATTCATCTGGATCAGGGTCGGGGTCAGTGTCAAAATCGGAATCTGTGCCAGCGGGGCTGTCCCTTTGGTGGATATTTTGCGGCTAATTCCACCACTATACCCTGGGCCATCAAAACAGGCAATATGACGCTTCGTCCCTTTTCTGTAGTGCAATCCATCATTTATGATGAAAAAAAAGGGAAAGCAACGGGTGTGCGCGTTATAGATTCGCATACCAAAGAAGTGATCGATTATTATGCACGGATCATTTTTGTAAATGCTGCCGCTATAAATACCAATCTCATTCTCCTGAACTCCAAATCAAACCGGTTTCCGAACGGTTTAGGCAATGATAGTGGCATTCTGGGAAAATATTTTGCTTTCCATAACTACCGGGGACGCATATCTGCAGAGTATGAAGGATATAAGGACAGGACCACGGCCGGTGGTCGTGCTATGAGCGCCTATATTCCCCGCTTCCGCAATATTCATAAACAGGAAACCGATTTTCTCCGGGGTTATGCCGCCAGTTACGGTGCACAAAGATCGGATAGCCCCAAACCGGAAGGCTTTGGAGAACAATTAAAAAACAATCTGGCGAAAAAGGATCTGGGACCATGGCGCATGGGTTCCCAGATGATGGGCGAAACCATTCCTAAAGAATCCAATTCCCTGAGCCTGGATCCCGATAAAAAAGACGAATGGGGTATCCCGCAACTCCGAATTTCGGTGGATTACGATGAGAACGACAACAAGATGATAAAAGACTTTCAGGAACAACTGACTGAAATGTATTCAAAAGCCGGTTTTACCAATATTCATTTCAATGATTCGCACCAGGCACCCGGACTGGATATTCATGAGATGGGTGGCGCACGTATGGGAAAAGATCCGAAGACTTCCATGCTCAATAAATGGAATCAGCTCCATGCCTGTAAAAATGTTTTTGTGACTGATGGCGCCTGCATGACTTCTACTTCAACCCAGAATCCATCGCTTACTTATATGGCCCTGACAGCCCGGGCCTGTGACTATGCTGTTGATCAGATGAAGAGAAATGAATTGTGAAGCGGGAGGCGTTAGGCGTTAGAGCGTTAGGCGTTAGGCGTTAAGCGTTAAGCGTTAGGCAAAGCCGGTTCATTTCCGTAAGTTGCATAGAATAAAACAGAACGATTCCTTTATCATTTTTATTTCCTTCTACTTTAAGATTCCCTTATGTCAAAATTGAAAATTACCGGTATCGCTTTTTTATTTGCTCTGATCGTGGGCGCCTGCTCCAGTTCTTCTATGCGTATCATGGCAACCTGGATAAATAAAAAGGATATGCCTGTTCCTCAGCCGGGCAAGCATAAGATTTTCCTTTTTGCGATGACGCAGAATTATGATGCCCAGTATAATCTTGAAATCGACCTGGCGACAGCGGCTGAAGCTAAAGGAATTAAAACCGTTAAAAGCATCGATGCATTCGGTCCAATTATCTCCCTGGATCAGTTGCCTAAAAACGAAGTGATGCTGAAAGCCATCCGCGACCTGGGCTGCGATGCAATATTTACAATAGCCGTGGTAGACCAGGAAGAAAAAACACATTATGTTGAAGGAACTTCCTCTGGTGTTTATTCTCCATACGCAGGGTATGGTTATTATTACAGCGGATACTATGCTTATACTCCCACCTATTATTCCCCTGGATATTATTCCACCGACAAGACCTATTTTATCGAGAGCAATCTTTTCGATGCCAAAACTGAAAAAATGCTGATGTCCATGCAATCTAAAGTGGTCAATCCACCGGATATCGTCAAAGCCAGTAAACAGTATACGAAAATGCTTGTTACCGAACTCCAGGCACACGGCCTGATGAAGGACTAAAACTGGAAGACCAGCGGAATCGTAAATTCAAGTTTGCATCCGACTCCCGGATTGGTTTCAAAGTTTACTTCACCGTTAAATGATTCAACCCGGTTGACGATATTTACGATCCCGACTCCGTTTTTCTTCATTCCGATTTCGAAACCAATCCCATTGTCATTGATGGAAACATGTATACTTCCTTTTTTTCCCTGGATCTTAATATGAACCCGGGAGGCAGAAGCATGTTTATATACATTGTTAAGCTGTTCCTGGATGATCCGGTAGATATTCAACTTTAAGTCATCAGACATTTCCGGCTGATCAGGCAGATCGTATTCCATAGTGATCTTGAATCCGATTCCTTCCTCCATAATTTTAATCAGGGATTCAATCTGTTCCTGCAGTTCAAATCCTTTCAGGGGCGTCACGTGTTTCCTGCTTAATAACCTGATTTCAAAAATGGTAGCATCGATGAGGCGGATGGATTTCGTTACAAATTCTTTCTTACCTGCCGGAGTTAATTTTGCGGTGCTCAGACACATCCGGGTGCTGGCCAGTAACTGATTCACATTATCGTGCAGTTCCCGTCCAATAATATTCCTTTCCCTTTCCTGGGCCTTAATTACAGCGCGGGTGATTTTTTTCTGTTCCTGTATTTTCTGTTCCATGCGCTCGAGCTCGAGCTCACGCTGAATCCTGCGCATTTCTGTTACATCCCGCACAATCCCCATAATACGATCCTCCCCGAATTTTTTCAGGTTGGCTTCTGTTTCCATGAGCGTTCCGTCTTTTCGCATCATGATGCGTTCGCTGAAAATATGTTTTCCCTTCATCAGCAGATCGTTCCGGAGTGGTCTTTCCTTTAGCTGAACAGGGCATACGAAAGACTTGATGTTCATGCGCAGAATCTCCCTCTTCGTATATCCAAACAGCTTGCATAAACTTCCATTGGCATCCGTAAAGTTTCCCTCGAAATCCGTAATCAGGATCGGATCCGATGCCTGTTCAAACAGGGAACGGTACTTTTTATCGTTTTCCTTTATCTCCCGTTGGGCCTCTTCCCTGGCCGTCAGGTCCATTCCCACGCCCAGCAGGCAAAGCTTTCCTTCATAGGTAACCATTTTCCCGTTCAAATGATAAAGTAGACGCTTACCGGTTTTGGTAACTACTTCCATCTCAATTTCATTATACCCTTCCTTATATACTTTTCGGGTGGCTGCAATCATCGGCTCGTGATCGCGCTTATCAAAGAAATCCAGGGGATGCATGTTTCGGATTTCCTCCCCGGAATATCCGGTAATGATCTCAAAATTTTTATTCCACCGGAGATATTTGCCTGTTTGATCCTGCAGGTAAAAGATCCCTGGTAAACTATTGATGATCAAATCTGAGAGTTCTCTTTCATTTACAGGTTCGTTCTGGAGTTTTAGTTTTTCATCAATTTTAGGATACGCTTTATTTATTCCCGGTTTCTTCATGTCAACCTCAGATTTGGATTTTATTAAAAAAAGTTCAGTACATGCCCGCCACTAAAACCACTCTTATTTCGCCTCAATGATCCAAGGCCCGTCATACCCCGTAAACGTCATGCTGACATTTAAGCTGTTGACGATTATTTTCGGGGTGCGAAATTAATGATTTATATCATAAAAATTACCCAAAACGGGGAATAAATTGACCTGCAGTAAGCAGGTCTTTACCACTCAAATATACAACGCTGATTGAAATAATTTTTATAGTAAGCTCAGTATCAGATGTTCGTCTGGGTAATTATCAATTTTTGAAGTCATCAGTCCTAAAAAAAATAAACCCGCCCGGAGGCAGGTTTATTTCAGCAATGATCAGGCTGTTATTTATTAGTCTGTTTGCCTTTATGCCAGTCGGAAGATTCATTTCCCTTTTGTTTACTGTTATCCTGCTGCGCAGGCCGGTCCTTTTGATCAGTCCTTTCGTTTTTACCATTCTGCGTTCCGCCTTGCTTTTTTTGCTGTTCTGATGCTTCCTGGTTTCCGGAAGGATGTACTTGATTTGTGTGTTTCATAATAGATCAGTTTAATGCCGGTATTGTCTCAAATGTCGTACCGTCAGAATTTCACTTTCGTAGTATATTGTTAACATTAAACCGTGGACAGATTTCCTAATGGTACCTGGGAATAGTGTATAAAATTTCCCTGAACAATAAAAATTCCGAAATGCCGGGCAATTGATATTTTAAAAAAAAATTATCATAATGATATGACCGGCTTGAACCCGATTGTGAAAAATATTAAACCCTGCAGGGAAATAAAGTCAGAATAATTTCTGTTTTTGAAAAATGCGATGGGGACAATTACTTGCCTATCTTAGAGTGCCGGCCCTTTTACATTGGTATACTTATCAAACCAGGGTGTTCAATG
The DNA here is from genome assembly GCA_963766585.1 of uncultured Bacteroidota bacterium. Taxonomy (GTDB): domain Bacteria; phylum Bacteroidota; class Bacteroidia; order Chitinophagales; family Chitinophagaceae; genus Puia. The sequence goes on along the minus strand of CAVYAV010000002.1, from coordinate 1,480,314 downwards.
AAAGCTGCTTACAAAAAGTTAAAAATCCTTCTGCTGTTCAGCAGGGCTTTTAAAGAATTCAGGAAGAATGACCCGCTCAGAATGGCTGGCGCAACAGCTTTCTTTACCACTTTTGCTTTGCCCGCAGTGCTGCTTATTTTGATCCAGGTGTTCGGGTTGGTGATTAGTCGCCGGTTTATGACGAGGCAGTTATTTCATAATCTTGGCGAAGTGGTGGGTAAGAATACCGCGGGTGAACTTCATAAAACACTCTTCAATGTTCGCCAGCTTTTCCATAACGCATACGAAGTTGTTCTGGGTTCCCTGTTTTTAATTTTTGTTGCGACAACCCTGATGAAAGTAATTAAAGACTCCCTGAACCAGCTATGGAACATACGGATGAACAACCATATGGGTTTCAGATTCGAAATGAAGAATCGGGTAAAGGCTTTTTTGGTTATCCTTTTTGCCGGAATATTGTTTATGGTTGTTTTGCTGGCTGATAGCGGAATGGCGCTGATGCAGCACAGCCAGAATGAACAAATCCAGGAACACGCAGGCTTTTTGGTAATGGCATTAAGACAACTGGTTTCTTTTTTACTGGTCACGGTATGGTTCTCCCTGTTGTTTAAATTTTTACCGGACGGGCGTCCGTCCTGGAAAACCATTATCGCCGGAGCTGCCTTTACGGGTTTTTTATTTACGCTGGGGAAATTATTACTGCAATGGCTTTTGTCTTACAGCAGTATGCAAACAATTTACGGCGCGTCCACATCGTCCGTACTTCTGCTTTTGTTCGTTTTCTATTCTTCTTTTATTTTCTATTACGGGGCCTGTTTTACTAAAGTGTGGGCAGAGTTGTACAATAAACCCATTCAACCGGCATCATATGCAGGTAGATATGAAAGAATACACGTTCAGGTATAAATTCGTTCTGTACCTTATTTGGGTTTGAATTCCATTTTTACGCCTATCCCCTTCCCTGCTTTTTTTTGTTCAGCTGTCTGATAGATAGTCTTGGTCATGGTTCCCAGCATTTTTCCGCCATATTTCAGGTAGCTGATCGAATCCGACTTCTTGATGATGGTAGCCTTATCTATATCAGCCGGAGTAGGATCCCTGTCCAGGTACTGGGTCAGATATTTTTTCGCCATATGGTGGTCGACGTTGGTTCGCTCGATCTGGGCCATCGGAATTTCCTTTTCATGGAATATTTTTGACACAGAAATTTTAGACGCCGCTTTGCGTTTAACCGGCAGCTTTGCTTCAGATGACTTAACCGGTTCCGGTGCTGATTCACCTTCTTGAACGGCTGCTTTTGACTTTGTTGCCAAGGTTAACTGATTTAGATTCCCGGTAAATATAGGCATAAATAAAGCGAGGCCTGAAAAGGCCCCGCTTTGATCAAATTACAAAAAACAGCGATTATCACTTACCCCATACGGCCCAGCCTGTTGTCCAGTCGGTTGCGCCATCAAAAGCACCGATATAGGAGGTCGCGGTAAAGAATCCGTCGGGTCAGATTGCCTTTAATAGCCGAAGCATGGTTAAGTGATACCATTACCGGCAGATTTTCGCCCTGATTCACAGTTATCCCCTCTATCGCCTTGGTCTGATAACCTATATTGAAAATGAGCAGATTATATGTTCTGCCCAGCTCCAGATTTATAAAAATTGCCCTTCGACATCTGTTTTGACCCCTCCCTTTGCACCTTCCACCAATACAGAGGCTCCTTCAAGCGGGGCGCCAGTGGTTATATCATTTACCTTTCCGGAAATCTTCTGGGTCTTAACCTGGCAGAATGTACCTGTCTATTAAGACATCATTTATTTAGTAATAAATTGGGGGGATGAAATCAGAAAAAGAGAAAATGCTGGCGGGAGAATTATACAATGCTTTTGACGCGCAGTTGTCTGAAGAAAGGCTCAATGCCAGGTTACTGATTAGCGGTTTCAATCTTTCACCAGAAAATCAGCCTGAAGAAAGAATGGCCATTTTAAAGTCGCTCATCCCAAATGCCGGAGCCCGCTTATATATACAGCCCCCTTTTTTCTGCGATTATGGAACGAATATCCATATCGGCGATAGCGTTTTTTTTAATTTTAATTGTGTCATTCTGGACGTGATGAAAGTGACCATCGGTAGTGAGACCATGTTTGGACCAAACGTACAGATCTATACCGCGACCCATCCGGTTAACTGGAAAGAACGGGCCACCGGCCTGGAATTCGCAAAACCGGTAACCATTGGAAGGAATGTATGGATTGGCGGAAGTACGGTAATATGTCCGGGCGTAACAATTGGAGACCGCACCATCATCGGCGCAGGCAGCGTGGTAACAAAAGATATACCTGCAGATGTAGTCGCCGCCGGTAATCCCTGCCGGATAATCAGGTCATTGAATCCGGAAGAAGGATCATAATTTTATTATCTTACCCTGTAACTGAAAATTTAAATCAATGAAATTAATCAGGTGGAAAAAAGGAGATCAGATTTTACCCGGCATAATGCTGGATAATGTTTATTACGGACTGGCTGATTTTACTGAAGACTATAACGAGAAATTTTTTGAATCCGGCGGACTGGAACGCCTGGAAACCTTTCTGAAGGAAAATAAATCCCGATTGGTAAAACTTGATCCAGGAGCAAAACTGGCTGCCCCTGTTGACAGACCTTCCAAGATCGTCTGCATTGGACTAAATTATGCAGATCACGCCAGGGAAACAAAAGCCCAGCCGCCAACCGAGCCGGTCATCTTTCTGAAATCCACTACAGCTATCTGCGGTCCATTTGATCCGATTATCATACCTAAAAATTCCAAAAAAACAGACTGGGAAGTAGAGCTTGCCGTAGTGATGGCAAAAAAAGCGTCCTATGTTTCAGAAGATTCTGCCATGGACTATGTTGCCGGTTACTGCCTTCACAATGATGTAAGCGAACGGGAATTTCAGATTGAGCGGGGAGGTACCTGGGATAAAGGAAAAGGATGTGATCATTTTGCTCCGCTGGGTCCATTCCTGGCCACAAAAGATGAGTTGCCGGATATCAACCAACTCCGGCTCTGGCTGAGCGTGAATGGCAAAATGATGCAGGATGGAACAACCGCCAATATGATTTTTAAAATCCCCTTTTTAATCTCGTATGTAAGTGAGTTTATGACCCTGCTGCCTGGAGACATTATCTCTACCGGAACCCCTGCCGGCGTGGGTTTAGGCATGAATCCCCCGGTTTATCTTCGAACAGGCGACATCGTGGAACTCGGAATAGAAGGTCTGGGCAGCGCCCGCCAGGAGCTGGTGTCTCATTCGCCAGTTACATAGCAATTCCTGCATTTTACACATTCCCAATTTATCCGACAGATCCGGGTATTACTTTAGTATCGTACTTGGCCGTACATACTGAATACGTTTACCATTAAACCTTACACATGAAATTGCAGGAAAGCATGACGGGCTTCTACTATATTGGCAATGACCACGCAAATATTTCAAAATTTGTCAAAATATATAAACGTGGTTATGCTTCCTGCAATTTATCACAGGCCATGTTGGAACTGACCAGGGAAGACCGGCTTCAACCCGAAGTAATCTGTTGTGAATCCGGATTTGGTTTCACCGCTATTAAACAATGGGCCGGTTTGCTTTCCAGGCATGAGACCCTGTCTAAAATTCCTTTTATCATAGTTGCAGACAGGCTTACAGCATCTGAGAATTATCATTTCATAAATAGTAAAACAGTGGATGATATTCTGAATATCAGGGAATGGGATGAAAATAATCTGGCCGCTAAAATCCGTTTCCTGCAAAAATTTAAGAATGGAAATCCTGCATTTGAAAAAGATACCTACATGAACCGGATCCCCGGATCCTTTCATGGCTTTTTAAAAAGGGGGTTTGATTTGATGGTGAGTTTAACAGCGGTGTTATTTCTTGCACCACTGTTTTTACTGATCGCAACAGCCATACGGATGGAATCTGCTGGCCCTGTTTTTTATATTTCAAAAAGGGCCGGAAAGGGATACCGCATATTCAATTTTTATAAATTCAGAACCATGTTTCAGGGAGCGGACAAATGCAGAAATGAATACGCCCACCTGAATCAGTACAGGGATTCCTCCCTGGCCCGGTTCTTCAAAATTGAAAATGATCCGCGCATAACCCGTGTGGGCCGGTTCCTCCGCAATACGAGTATGGACGAACTGCCACAACTTCTTAATGTGCTCCTGGGACATATGTCACTGGTCGGTAACCGTCCTCTGCCCTTGTACGAAGCCGAAACCCTGACGACCGATTCCACCGCAGAAAGATTTCTGGCACCTGCGGGTATTACAGGCCTCTGGCAGATTAAGAAAAGAGGCCGGATGAATATGTCAGTCGATGAAAGAATCAGTCTGGATATAGATTATGCAAATCATTCGAATCTTTTATTTGATATGTGGATAATGGCACATACGCCCCAGGCACTGATACAGAAAACAAATACATAATTGATTATCTTAGAAAAAATCTAAGCCGTTGACGATTGCTAAACACAGGAAAAGACTTATATCAGGATATAGTTTTAAAAAATTAATAACCCCTAACCCCCAACCCTTCCGTGCCCTTTTTTTTCTTTTTCTGATCCTGTCGATCAGTACTCAGGTTCGTTCCCAAAAAAGCCATGTTGACAGCCTCATCCAGCTGGTTGAATCGCATCCCCAAAACGATTCCCTTAAAATCCAATGGATGCACCGGATCAGTTATATTTTAAGTGAAACCGATATTACCCGGTCATTTGCCTATTATGAAAAAGTCCTGAACCTGAGTGATTCCCTGAATTTCATTTATGGTAAAGGTCTGGCAAGCCTTAATCTGGCTATCCTGCTTTCCATCGAAGGAAATTTTGAATCCAGCAATAAATCATACTTCAAAGCCATTGAATTCTCCAGGGCCTGCGGAGCAAGACGACTGGAATCCGTAGCACTTAATAATATCGGGGAAAATTTCTCTTCTTTAAAAGACTATGAAAAGTGCCGTCGCTACGTACTGCAGGCCATCGAAATTAATTTTTCCCTTAAAGCCTGGCGCGGGGTGGCTGTAAATTATGAAATGATCAGCCGCTGTGACCTGGAAGAGAACAATTATGTAAATGCAAAGAAGAATCTTGATATCGGAATGCCCTATGCCACGCTCACGAAAGACAATTATGTCTTATCCCAGTACTATCTGGGTTATGGAAAGTTACATGCCATCGGAAACAGGGACGATTCAGCCATGATTTATTTTAATAAAGCCATTACAACAGCAAGGCTGAACCCCAGCATAAGAAATGAATTCGAGGTGTATCTCGCTGAAGCCCGGTATATGAAACATCTTCCGGTTCATGAGAAAACAGCGCTTTTATATAAAGCCCTTAAGCTGGCCGAACAAACACATTATGAAGAAGGAAGGGCGGTAGCGGCTGATCAACTTTCTTCCGTTTATGATGAACTTAAAAACAAGGACTCCTCTGTATTTTTTTATAAAATATATAAATCGATTCGGGACTCCATCTTCTCCGAAAACAGCCGCCAGGACGTTATCGTAAATGAAGCCGAATGGACAATGAAGAAAAATGAACTTGAAAATACTACCCTTAAAGAACTTACAACCGCCCAGAAAAAACAGATTGCATTCAAGAATATCCTTCTTTTATTAGGGGCTGTTGGGTTTCTTCTTGCGGTGTTTATCGCCTTTCTCCTGTATAAATCGTTCCAGACTAAAAAACTAAGAGAAGAGTCCCAGTATAAACAAAAGATAACTGAAACAGAAATGCAGGCCTTACAGGCACAAATGAACCCGCATTTCTTTTTCAACAGCCTCAATAGTATTGAGAATTTTATCATGCAGAATGAGAAAAAACTGGCTTCAGATTATTTAAATAAATTTGCCCGTTTCATTCGTAGCATCCTGGACAGCAGCAATAACGACCTGATTGAATTGAGTAAAGATCTTTCATCTCTTCAGTTATATATTGACCTCGAACAACTCCGGTTTAATAATAAATTCGCCTATTGCTGCCAGGTAGATCCGCAGTTGCAGGACGGTGAGTATTATGTGCCTGCCCTGCTTGTTCAGCCTTTCCTGGAAAATGCCATCAACCATGGAATCGGACCCAGCGACAGGCAGGATCTTAAAATTTGCCTCCAGGTAACCCTTAAAGAAAACATGATACACTACACCATACAGGATAATGGAATCGGAAGGGATCAGTCAAAAGTATACAACCAGCTGAATAAGCCATATCATAAAAGTGTGGGCATGAAGCTCACCCAGGACAGGATTAATATTTTCAATCAGTATCCCGATAAGTCAGACAGCGTGAAGATTATCGATTTGTTTGATGAGGATAATAATCCGGCGGGCACCAGAATTGAATTCGCCATTAAAGCAATTACCCATGCAAGTGCTCAAAGCTATATTGGTAGATGATGAATTGAACAGCCTGCAAAACCTGCAATTCAAAATTCATGAGTACTGTCCTTCTATAAAGGTGGTTGCCCAAAGCCAGAATCCGGAAGATGCCATCCGGCTGATCCAGCAATATAAACCGGATGTGGTTTTCCTGGACATTGAAATGCCCCGTATGAGTGGTTTTAAAATGCTGGAACAGATTCCTGAAATAGATTTCGAGATCATATTTATTACGGCTTATAATCATTATGCCATTAATGCTATTCGCATCAGTGCATTTGACTACCTGGTAAAACCGGTAGCTATCGAAGAACTGCAGCAAACAGTTGAAAGGCTGGGAAATTTTACCATAAAAAAAACGCGTGAACGGGCTGATATCCTGAAAAAAAATCTGGCGAATCCTAAAAGCCAGGAAGACCATATCGCGATTCCGACCAACGACGGACTGGAATTTATCCAGATAAAACAGATTTTACGAATAGAATCCAGCTCCAATTATTCCAAAATAATTTTACTTACCGGACCGCAAATGCTGGTGACCCGCCAGCTTAAAAGATTTTGAAGAACTGCTCCAGGATTACCGGTTTTACCGGGTACATCATTCACACCTGATCAACCTGAATTATATATCCAAATATGTACGGGGCGATGGCGGTCAGATCACTATGCGCAATGGAGATATCATTGATGTATCCCGGAGAAAAAAAGAAGTTTTTCTCAAGCTGATCGGAGGATGAAGACCCCGGAAAGCATAGAATAAATCTGTCACTGATTTAAATAATGCACCAGGTGTATGAGGTCATTTTCGTCATATTCCTTTTTACCGGTATTGTTCAGGTATTCGTCAACTTTTGCCAGATCAGGTGTCAGGCTAAACATTTTTTCAATCGCGTTTTTTTTCAATACAAACAGTGTTTTGTAATCCTGCCCTGGGAAAAACAAATAATACTCAGGTATTTCCAGGAACTTACTGCCCACAAAAGGATAATAAGATTCGCCACCCACATAGGTTCTGACCAGTTTTGAACAGGGGATTTTAAACAGGGAATATTTGCCCTTCTCATTCACCAGAACCTGGAAAAGATCTTTTTCATTAATGTTGGTAATATGCTTGAAAACGTAACCCGTATCCTTAAAATAAAACAGGACGGCTTTGAATTCCCTGGAGTCCAGCTCGAAAATGTTTATCTGGTCAGTTGTAAATAAAAGCTTATGATCTACCTTTTCGTAGTTGTAGAGAATAGTATCATTGCTGATAACTGTATTATCCGCCATTAGCAACTTCCCTCTCACCCAATTTTTTTCAAAATAAAAATTCTTCCCGTACATCGAATTCAGGTTACTGTATTTTGACTTTGACCCTTTTTGAGAGATTTGAGAGTATGAATTGCCCTGCGCATAAGTAAGATGCAGGAAATAAAGGAAAATCAGCGTGCAGGTAATATGTTTTATCATTACCAATGGCTAATGTGGATTACCGAATTTAAGCTTTTATGATTTAAGTATGAAACTCTTGTTGGCAGACTCAGCGGACCAGCACGGAGGTTCCCCGGGTAAAGATTTTTTTTCCCGAGCCGTCAGTATACCGGAGTGTCCATACATAAGTGCCAATGGGCTGACGCTGACCACCGATTGTACCATCCCATTTCCGGGACCAGTCCTTCGTTTCAAAAACCAGCTGGCCAAAACGATTGTACACCCTGAACTCCAGATCGTTGGCCATAAATCCGTTGAGTGGATAAAGAAAGTCATTTTTGCCATTTCCATCCGGCGTAAAAGCATTGGGTACAGCAATAACACAACTTTGCAGTTTGGTTATATGTGTATTCAGTGTATCAAAACATCCCAGATTATTTTCTACTACCAGGCTTACTGCATAAGTTTTACCGTTCCAGGTATCAGGGTATAAATGGGGAACCGGATCCTTGTCAGAAGTGGTGGTTCCGTCTCCAAAATCCCAGCTCCATGAAATCACATTTCCAATCGTGGTGTTCGTAAAACTTATTACATCTTTAGGACAGACATAATCCGGCGATTGAATTCCGGCCTTAAGCTCATTGTCGAGATTTACGATTTGCGTTAAGGTGTCACTACAAAATCCGTTTGAAACCATCAGCCGGACATTTTTCAATCCATAAACAGTTTCCGGAACCATAGGATCCAGCTTCTCGCTGCCAATATCAGGATCAATATCCCAATGCCAGAAATTCACGCCATTTGCCGGCAGGTAGTTCAATGAAATCGTGTCTGTCTTACATCCATACAGGATATTATAATTGAAGGCAGCCGAAACAGTATCCTTGGTTGAAAAATTCAGCTGACCACCCGGAGGCGTTTCCACTCCGCATTCATTAATAATTGTATTCCCATCCAGGCCCCTTACAAGAGAGACCTGATAATTTCCTTCCCTCACGATGGGACTAGTAAAAGTAATCCGGATAACCCGGGTTAATCCATCGGTGCATACACCCTCTGCTTTGGAAATTTGTAGTGCGGGGGTTCCGGTGACCTGAAAGTCTGACCCATCCGGCGCAATGGAGCTGCATTGTATGGGATCTGAAAAAACCAGTTGAACCACCTGGGGTGAACAGGCCGGCGTAGTAAGACTATCAAAAGGTGTGGGATGCGGTGGCAGAACCGTAAAACTTAGCGTTTCTCCAACAGGCACTTCCGTACTGCAATCATCCAGTAAAGTATTTCCATCCGTTCCCTTTTTGGATGATAAAGTATAATCCCCCGGAGCCAATGGGGATTTCAGGATAACGAGAACAGATGTCATATCGAATCCGTTGTTGCAATTCTCGCCAGAAGCACTGGCGATTATACCCGGATTCGAAGCCAGATCGAAATCCGAGCCATCTGAAGCCACACTATTACAGCGCATCTGCTTATTTAAGGCAATATGAATTGATTTTCTGTCGCAGGCAATCGATGCCGCTTTGATATGGGGTGGGGCCGGATCGGTTATTACCGCGGTACCACCGCCAAATGACAAAGAATATCCGCTTTGCGATTCTGTATAATGACTTACAATCAGCAGGTACTGATGTCCCTGGATAAGCGTAGGCATCGCACTGAAGGTGGGAATTTGTTCAATTCTGGGATCGGAAGCACACTCAGTTTTGTTACTGCCGCCTGCTTTGGCACCGGTCAAACCTGAACTACCGGACCAGTTCCCAACTACCACCAGGGAAATATCCGTAAATACGTCGTTAGGGTCATGTCCGGTAATATCGAAAAGCATCCAGTCATAATCGTCCATGATTTCGTTTGGGGTAATCAGGAAACCGAGTGTTCCCGCGGAAAAACAGGTAAACGTATACCAAAAGGGGTTTGTATCCGGGTATGATCCGCATCCGGGTGTCTGCAGGTTTCCTGTCTGACCCTGTGGTACTTTCGATTGTTTAAAGGTATTGGAACCACAAACCGGAAAAGCCGTTGAAGGGGTTTGGCCATTGACGGGAAATGACTGTGACCAGCCCTGGGCTGACACGAGTACGAAAAGGATAAAAAGGCCGGTTTTTACCATTATTTACTATGACTCCGGAATGGGATGGAACGTTGCTTGGTTAATAGTTTGAGCCATGGTGATTATAAGGGGGGTCAGTCGTTCAAATTAACGGTATTTATGGGACATCAGGAGCAACTTTTGCACAGTTATAACTTAAGTTCACCCCAGCCTTTCCGGTATTCCCTTTTAATGAATTGATTGGCAGGTTCAAAATTGGTCACTTTCATATTTGCACCGTCCCATTGGTAGGAAATATACCTGCCCGGAAAAGTATAGGAATCCTGATGTCCGTATACCGGATCTTTCTTAGTTATTTTTTGCCGGATATTAAAGCTGCGCAATAAAAGATTTCCCAGCAATACGGTCTCTGTAAGCGGACCGGCATATCCTTCGAAAGGAGAATCCACTTCTGCATTTCCATAGCCGGCGATGCTCGCATCAATCCACTGCCACCAGTGGCCATCCATTCCGCCGGGAATGCGGGGATATTTTTCCGGGACATGAACCTGGTTGTTTAAGGAAAGAGGCAATAAACGCGGATGGCTTCCGCCCCAACCGCAGGAAACCTTACCCTTGGTTCCGACAAATAATGTTCCGCCTTCATAGTCATGTTCCCCGGGCCAGTCACATAGCGCTTCATTCATATTGACCGACGGATCCAGTTCATTCAGTCTTGCCGGTGTTATGCCGCCGTCCATCCAGAAAAGATCCACGGTCTTTCCGTTCTTCATGGGAAAAACAAATTTAATGGAACTGGAAACCGGACCACTTTCGGGATATATACCTTCTTTAAAAATTCCCTGGTATACCGTACTGGCGCTGCCAGATATTTCTGTAGGATATCCCAGTTCCAGTAATTTAAAAGGCGGTCCGATAATATGACATCCCATATCCCCCAGTGCTCCCGTTCCGAACTCCCACCATCCCCTCCAGTTAAAGGGAACCAGGTTATCAATATAATCCGTTGACCTGGCAGTACCGAGCCAAAGATCCCATTGGAGTTCCTTTGGAACTGCTGGTTTTTCTGTCGGCCAGGAAATCCCCTGTGGCCAGACCGGACGATCCGTCCAGCAAAATACTTTTTCAATATCCCCGATAAGTCCGGCTTCAAACCATTCCCGCATGGTACGCATCCCATCACAGGATGCGCCCTGGTCTCCCATCTGGGTAACTACCCGGAATTTTTTTGCTGCTTCAGTTAAAACCCGCGCTTCATAGATGTCATGGGTGAGCGGTTTTTGCAGGTAGAGATGTTTCTTTAATTGCATGGCGCTATATCCTACTATTGCGTGGTTATGGTCGGGAATGGCTACGGAAACCGCATCGAAGTTTTTACTTTCCTTATCGAATAATTCGCGCCAGTCATGGTAAAATTTTGCATTGGGATATTTGGCCCTGCTTTTTGCTCCCGGCCGGTCGTCCACATCGCAGAGATAGGCAATCACTGCATTTTTTTTTGGTGTGGTGGCATAATGATAAATATCATTTTCCGCTTCCCCACCGGTTCCAATGGCCGCTATATATAATTTATCGCTGGGTGCCACGAATCCTCTTCCCCCCAGTACATGCCGGGGAACGATGTAAAAACCAGCAGCGGCCAGGGCGGCTTTTTTAATAAAATCCTGCCTTTCCATATCATTCAATATTAAAAAAAGGAACAGATAAATATTGATACAGTCGAAATGCGATCAGAGAAGTCTATATTTATAAGCAGCTGCGCTCGTATGAGAAAGAATTTAACCTCTAAAATAAACACCAAGCGGATTCTCCGGATTGCACTGATCCTGTTTATCCTGATGAATATCGTGGCTTACTTCCACGCTTATAAATTTACACATTTTAGTCTTACAGAAACCAGCAAAACCAGGGAACCCAAAAAATTATCTTTCTCCGAAAAAATAGTGACCATTTTATTCGGCGTTAATAATCCAAGACCCGAAAATAAAATTATTCCTGACCGGCCATTTGAAACCGTTACACTAAAAAGTAATAAAAAAATTGAATGCTGGTTAATCAAATCAAAGGACCATAAAGGAACAGTAATTCTTTTTCATGGATATGGGAGTGACAAATCATCCATGCTCGATGAGGCCACCCTACTGCTGGACCTGGGCTATAATACCCTCCTGGTCGATTTTATGGGTTCAGGAGGATCAGAGGGAGTAGAGACGACGGTGGGTGTTTGGGAAGCGCTGGAAGTTAAAACCGCATTTGATTTTCTGGACAGTTCCGGAGAACGGAATATCATACTTCTCGGTACCTCGATGGGAGCCGCGGCCATTATGAGAGCAGAAGCGGAATTCAGGTTACCTGTATCGGCCCTGATTCTGGAATGCCCGTTTGGGACACTGCTGGAAACCGTGGAGACAAGATTCAGGACCATGCATATTCCGGTTTTTCCCATGGCCCACCTGCTGGTTTTCTGGGGCAGTGTCCAAAACAACTTTAACGGCTTCACCCATAATCCGGTTCAATATGCTAAATCCATAACATGCCCCACGTTGTTGATTTATGGAGAAAAGGATGATAAAGTTTCAGGGAATGAAATTGATGAAATATTCAGTAACCTGGAGGGCCCTAAAAAATTAATCCGTTATCCGATGGCCGGTCACGGGGATTACCTCGTTCAATACAAAACAGCCTGGGAGGCTGATATCCATTCTTTTCTCCTGGATCATCAAAAAAATTAAACGCCGTTCCGAAAAAGGAACAGCGTTTAAAATTTCAGGATGGGAAACATCTATTGTTTAATCACTTTAAGCGTCCGGCTGAATTCGCCCTGTTTCACTTTTACGAAATACATCCCTGGTTTATATGCTGATGCAGGAATGCTCAGCATACCATTGCTCTGTACAGCGGAACTACTATACAGGGTTTTGCCATCCGGGCCTGATAGTTCAACAGTTATCGGTTGATCCGGATTCAGGGACAGATAAAGTTTAATATTATCTGCTACAGGATTCGGATAAATTTCTGCTACATTTTTATTTATCGCCCCTCCATCAACTGCATAAGCTTCCAATGCTTTCCCGTTTGAAGAAGTAACGGCATCTTTTCCGCAGGTGGCATTACTACTGAATTCTGCATCAACCCGGGTAAAACCAAAATTATCCTCCCAGTTGATGATTCCCAGTGTAGGAGTGTTTTTTCCATGGCTCACATTGTTCGTAGTAAAAGCAGAGCTGCCCGGAGCTGCTGTTATTTTACCCTTTTGCGAAGTTCCCGGAAGGAACCACTGAACCTCCACATCGAAGGGATTCGGGTTGTTTACGATCCAGTTCCGGATGGAGGATGGATTATCCGAGCAGGCTGCTTCCAGTTTCAGGTTTTTAATAAACGACTTAGGGAACTTCACTTCCCCGACAGCCTTATCAGCTTCGATAAATCCGTAACCGCTTGCAAAATCAAATCCTTTGTCAAAACCTTCCGTGTCCGGATCGTCCATATCAGAAGTGCTGACCGACATCACGCCACGGATCTGCTCAGGTGTGATGGTTCCTAATTTTTGCGCGTCAATCATGAGCGCTGCGACGCCGGCTGCATGCGGAGCTGCAGCGGATGTTCCAAAAAAATTGGGGTAGGAATCAGCATCCTCCGCAATATCGCCGTCTCCGAACGGATCAAAGAAAGAAGTGTTCCCACCGTCTGGTGCAGTGAGATCCGGTTTTTTCCGGATCAGCGGCGGAATCCGGTTTCCTTCCACATCATAATAGTTAGGCGTTCCACCATAAGACGAATAATAATCGACAAAAGCGGGATCAAGTCCGTAGGCCGGCGTATTCAGATAAAATGCAGCCGCAGTGGAAATGGCTCCGGCCGCCTTGGTATGCCCGTAAAGCGCTGGCGCCAGGATACCCGGAATCGCTGGTGTGGTGATATAAAACAGGGCATCGTTGAAAGAGACATATTTAATATGTTCCGGATCCGGACCGGCAAATTTTACAATCACCAGGAAAAAGGTATAATCCTGCGTATCATTAAAATATCCCATCAGTTCGATCGGATCCCCGCTCATGATATTGTCACTTGCACTAAAGGCCACCACATTTCCACTGAGATCTAAAAGGTAAATATCCAGATCGGAACTGGCTCCTACTCCACTCGCGGAAAAAGAAGACTGGTCCCATTGAAAAGAACAAATGAAGGAACCTCCGGGCGGAATATACAACGGCTGGGCATAACGTGGCGGATCTCCCGGACCGCTGAAATTATGTGCGGTACCAAATCCGGGTCCCAGGGGCTCTACGTCGGTATTCTGAAACTGGTAAGCATAGGAACGCTTGCTTTCATTCCCTGCAGCGGAGAAATAAGTAACGCCTCTTTTCTTAGCCAGGTCTACGGACTGCGCGATAATACCATCCTGGAAAAAAGGTTCTGCAAAATAAATGACATCATCTGCCTCCACCTGGCAACCATGATTTGCCAGTTCCTGAATTCCCTGGGCCAAACCTGCCTGTCCCAGATCGGCTGTATAAAAGGCCAGCTGAGCTCCCGGCGCTACATCATGAACGATCTCCAGCATCGCACGGCCCTCATCCGTACCTCCGCCTTGCAGGTCTGCCAGTACTTCAACTGGTTTTTTAAAATGAAATGGATTTCCGGGTCCCGGAAGTTCTCCGCCCTTAACTCCGATCGATGCGGTTCCCAGGTTATCATAACTATCTGAGAGAATGCCCACTTTCACATCTTTACCATCTACCTTATATTTTTTCCGGGCAATCTCTGATCGCATTGCGGTATCCCCCTGGCTGACGACGCCCGTTACACTTTGGCCCGATTTTTTTTCTCCGGAGGATTTTCGCGGCGAATGCATGGGTTGAACTGGTTTGAAAGCCGGTCTCGCATACTGGACGGAGGAAATACTCTCTATTTGAGGAAGTGAACTAACGGGTAACATACCGGAAAGCATCCGGCCATATTGCCCCGTGATAATAAAACCATTCTTATTCAGTTCCTTTTTTGCAGCATTCATGTCACCTTTAACTGTAACATCAATTACAATATTATTTCCCTGAAACTGGATGTAAGGATCAAGTCCATTATTCGCGGGAACCGGTTTGGCAATCAGACTGCGAAGAGCGGGAGCATTCCCCTGATCACTCAATTTTTTTAACTCCGGACTTAATCTTGTTGGAGATTTATCTGCCGGCAAACCCATGGGGTTTGTACTTTTCAGTTCCGGATTGCCCGGTATCTGACTATAACCTGTATTCCGGCAAAATAAAAATAAGAACACGAAAAAAAGTGCAGGTAAATTTTTTTTCATAGCTGAAGGTTTAAGAATTAATAAATACCTACTAATTTCCTACTGACAATTTACTTCAATTTTAGATGAAAGTAATTTTCAGCGCAGCGGAAAATATTCCCCAATTTTCAGGAGTCCGTATTTTTACCAGGTAGAATCCCGGGCATTCATTTTAAAAAATCAGCCAGCGCCTGAATGTGATCGGTATTGATGAAATCTGTGTGAAGTTTTATTAACTGCTGCCAGGCAGGCGGCGCATCCGGTGCATTCCAGAACCTGACCGGCTTATTTAAACTATGGGATTTGGTAATAGCGGCAGTGAGTACAGAATCCTCTTTCTCCGGCAGATTATTTCCTCCTTTCCAGGAGCTGTAAAATGTAAAATCATCGCTCATCATGGAAATTTTAAGCAATGCCTCTTTAGAATAATTTTTATGCAGCTCTCCATCGAAACGAATAAACTCAGGGTATTTTTCAAAATCGGATTCCGGAGGGCGGTTTCCCGTAATAACCCAGGAAATGGAATTGTTCCGGATCAGGCCGGGATATTTTTTTAATAAGTCAATCAGCACATCAAGGGTCTGGGTGGAATCCGTTTTAACGTCAATCAGCATCTGAAGTTTCTTTCCCTTTTCAGCATAGGGCTGGCTATTATTTTTCTGCAGACAACTTATGATGGGAATAAGGTATTCATCCTCGAGTTTAATCCGGCGTTTTAACTCCTTGCGGTCATGCGCCACATATAAAACCGAATCCACTAAAAATATATCCGCTTCAATGGAACCAAAACCCGCATCATATGCCATCCAATATGGAATCTTTTGTTCATAGTCATTATGGGAATGCGCATTTGCGACGGAGTAACCCACTTGTTTCATCAGTGGATTTCGGATATTTTCTGTTTGCTTTATAATGATTTCCTGCATCTGCCGGGGCTGCTCCAGGATAATCATATGTCCGGCGTCCAGCCAGTATATGTTTTTAGTTTTTGCATCCAGCTGGTTATAGAATTTTTGCGCTATCTCCGGGTGTGCGATGAAATCCTTTTTCCCCAGTAAAAAATAAACGGGGCAGTCAATCTTTTTGATTTCCGTAAAGGGGTTATACCTGTCCAATTCATCTATCACCGGAAACCAGGGCGAGACATATTCCAGAAATACTTTTTCCGATGGCAGGGTCCTGGAAATATCCTGTCCGTGAAAAGTAAACATCCATTTTCTCAACAGCCACAGATCTTTTGGTGATTGAAACGGAAAATGAATGGAATCTGTTTCCCGTATAGCCGTTTCATTCTTATTTTTCAACGCTTCCTCTTTCACATAGCGGACCGACATTTCTTCGCTTTCATGAAAATAAATACTCGGACTTACCAGGATGCAGGCCTCAATCTTTTCGGGATAATTATTTGCAGCCTGAAGCGCCAGGTATCCGCCCCAGGAATTCCCGGCGATAAATAATTTCTTTTTATGAAATCGCTGAAGAAGATAAGAAGTTAATTCCTGAACATCCTGGTTCATTTGTGCCAGACTGAGATTCTTTGAATGATTTAAGTCCGCAGTTTTACCTGATTCCCGCTGATCCCATTGCACAATCATAAAATGCCGGTTAAGCTGGTCTGAAAATTTATTTGAAAATTCCATTTCAGATTCTCCCGGACCTCCGTGCAGCCAGAGTAACAGTGCTTCTGCCGTATCCTTTCCTTTTATGCTAATCCATTGACGGATACCACCGACAGGAACAGCATAAGCTGTATCCACAGATGGTTTTGCCAGGGCTTCTCTACAACAAAAAATCAGAAACAAAAAGAACGGAAATCTTTTCATGGTCGCCAGTTTTAGTCCGCATCTCAAGATAGTGAGAATATATAAACCGGATATACTTCTATGCAAACACAACCTCTTACTAATCCGACAAGTATTTCTTTACTTTTAACTTCGGTTTTATTTGCATTATTTCATACAGCATCCGGTTAATGCTGTTCTATTTATGAATTTATACTAAAAAATAAATCAGTTCTGGTAGTTATCGATTAGGACCAGGTATTTAAGATTGGTAGTTTTAATCCATCCTTTAATTAGCAATAAACGCCATGATTAAGATGAAACGGTTTGCATTTCTGTTTTTTCCCTTTTTGGTATTATCAACAGTCCTCTCTGCCCAAAAAGCAGAAGAGGGCAGTTCCCCAGATAATCCCTGGTCTAAGGAGATGAATCATGGATTTAGCATGGCACTGAACTATCGTGATCCCCCCACTAACTATAGATATTCCCTGTCTTTTGGTAACTGGAAATTTGAGTCTAAGTTTAAATCCAGGCCGGTGATAAATGAGATCTCCAATGCTGATCCGGGTATATTTAAAACATATCTGTCTCATATACCTTATAATCACAGGAATGCCATACTTTTTTCTGTTGATAGTATTCATGTAAATGGTACGGCACCCGGCGGACTTTCATATGGGTTTTATTTTTCGTATACCGATAGTTTGTTTGAACAATACGACCAGGTACTTTTATCCTTCCAGCATTTTGAGATTCTGCATTTTTACAGAGCGCTCGGGGGGATGGTACAAGGTTCCTCAGGAGAGAGTTCCCCTTTTTACATTAAGGTAATTTTTACAGATACGGTAACTCAGACTCTTTCGTATGTGCTTGCCGGAAAGGATACGATATCCCTCAAGGCTGTTGCTGACCCGGAAGATGGCAATGTATATAAATCCAGGGCCTCCAGGAATGCTTACGCGGGCTTTGACTTTTATAAAAATGATACCCTTGTGGGCGCAGCCCACAGAACTTACAATTTTGCCGGTGTACCCAAATACCGGTATTGGTTTAGTCCCCAATTGAATTTGCCGGCTCATGAAGTTATAACGGCGATGATATTTCTAATCGTGGGTTTTATCGAATAACGAATGGTCACCCTTTAATTATCCCGGCTGGGGATAACCAGCACGGGTATATCTGAATAATCTAATAGATGTTTCACTACATCTTCAACAAAAAGACGTTTAAATCCCTTTCGATGATGAGAGCCCACAATAAGTAAATCTATATTTTTACCCTTGCAGTATTCATACAGCGATTTTTCAATTTCCCCTACCAGTGCCCTTTTTTGAATATTCCTGTCACCGATCTTGTCGGCTATCCCGGATAAAAAGCACATCGTTTCCTCACAAATATTATTTGCTTTAGAAGACTTGCCTGTAGGATAGGCTACTCCGTAATTTCTGACACGGACATATTCGTTAGTATACTCTTCGGCATAGTATGCCGGTTCAGTAATTACATGCGCCAGAAAGATTTCTGCCTGCATTGAACTTGCTATGGCGTACCCGGATTTTGCGATTTTCTCCGCAGATGCCCGTCGGTCGATAGCTATCAATACTTTTTTCATTGCTTTTCACTTTGAGATTATTTTCAAAAAAATCCGCTTTTATCCCTTTAATTGCCCTGCTCCGGTTTTTTATAGGAAAGCCGGAATGTATACCAGTTTTCCTCTGCTTTTTGCGGAGTCGAATTCTCTGGCCTGTAATGCCTGCCTCCACCCATTCCATGCATGCCGCCCATTGAACTGCCGCCGTGGGAAGAATGTGCCTGGTATCCCCTGTTCGCATTCGCAGGGGTTGCCGGATTAAGGGCAATACCCACACTAAAATTCTTAGAAGCAGCTCCTGAGGATAATTCTTTACCCAAAACATAAGAGATCGGGACAGAGGCTTCATATACCAGGCTGCTGTCAGCGTCCAGTTTCATGGCTACCCTGATATCGGTTTGTTTGGCTTTCAGGTCGTACTGCCCATTCTCCATATTTACAAAGCCGAAAGTATTGTAGTAATCGGATTGCAATAAAAGCTGATTCATGGTTGTTTGGTAGTCAGAATAGCGTATTGGTCCTCCTTGTGTATTTTCGGCCGGTTCAGATGCTTTCTTCACAGGATATATTAATGCACATTGTTTATTTTTTTCACCTTTTACATCAAAGTAAATATCCATTCCGCTTTTTAACATCCTCTTTTGATAAGCCTGATTTTTTGTGACAACGCAGATATAAATATTTTTATCATCATTAGTTACGGAATAGTGCATTGTGTAATCCGGATTACTAAAACGAAGGGGAAGAACCCAGTCATTAATATTTCCATCGACGATGATGGCTTCATTCTGGTAATGGCCCGCTGGCGCAAGCTGATGTGAACAACCAGAGAATAGCGATATACAGACTATCAATAGTGAATAGGATACGGACAGTTTCATAAGATCTTATTTAATCGTATAGAAGTGAAAATATTTCAGTTCGTTAAGGGAAAATCCGGGATTCGCCCAACAGGCAGAAAGGATCGGTAAAAAGGGTTAACCAACCGGCAGGGTTTTAAAGAACGAACTGGCTTCCTCTAATGCCTTTTCGCATATGGAACCCAGGCTATTAAATGAACGGGAGAAGGAATCATCATTTAAATCTTCATATTCCAGCTTGTCCAGATATGGCTGCAATTTTTGTGACAGCCCCATGACAGATATAGTCGTCTTCATATTGTGTACTAATTTCTTTACATGACAGGTATCCGAACTGTTCCAGGCTTTCCGGATTGAATCAAGTTCTTTTGGGATCATTGCCAGAAATTCAGCCGTAACTGCCTGTTCGTATTCGAGATTGCCTTTACTGACTTCTTTCATGTAATTTAAATCTATATGTTCATAGTCAGATATGGGTAATGGACGGTTTAAAGACAGATTACTTTTCGCACCTGGGTTGAAACCGGTATACCTGACAATTAAATCATATAGCTGGCGCTCGTGCACGGGTTTTGATATATAGTCATTCATTCCATAACTCAGGCATTTCTCCCGCTCACCCTGCAATGCATGCGCGGTCATTGCAATAATGGGCGTTTCCAAACCAAGAATTTCTCTTATCTCCAGTGTGGCCGTATAACCATCCATTTCGGGCATTTGAATATCCATCAGAATAATATCGTAATTCCGCCTTTTTAGTTTTTCAACGGCCCGTTTGCCATTATCAGCCAAATCGCATTTAACCTTCCAGCCCTTAAAAAGTTGGCTGATCAGGAGTTTGTTGACATCATTGTCTTCTACAACAAGAACCTCTATTTCACCCAGATCGATTGAAGAGTCCGAAACCATATCCGCAACATATTCGTTCCCGGTTTGCACAGTACTTAACTTATAAGGGATACTCAGTTTGAAACATGTGCCATTGCCGGGTTCACTTTCTACCGAAATGGTGCCGTCTTGCAGTGTTACCAGATCTTTTACAATGGCAAGTCCGAGTCCGGTACCTCCGTAGTTTCTGGTAGTTGAATCTTCTGCCTGCAGAAAACGGTCAAAAATAAACGGGAGTTTATCCTTCTGGATTCCGATTCCAGTATCCTTTACCAGGATTCCAACCTGTAGTTTGTCTTCTCCCGTCAATCCTTCGTTGGAAATCTTTATGATAACCGTTCCCCTGATAGTGAATTTCAGCGCATTCCCAATCAGATTCATCAATATTTGAGTAAGTCTCGCCGGATCTCCTTCGAGCACATCAGGCAAAGTTTCATCTAACCCGACGAGTACCCTGATCCCTTTTTGCTCAAACCTGGTTTTAAACATGGTTATTACCGATCCAAAAAGACCTGAGAGACTGAAAGGATACGACTCAATACGCATCATACCTGCTTCGATCTTTGACAGATCCAGCACGTCGTTGATAATTGCCAGTAGTGTATCCCCTGACTGCTGAATGGTTTTTACATAGCCTCTGGACTCGTCGTCGAGTTTCTTTTTTTGCAGCAGGTTGGTAAATCCCATAATCGCATTCATAGGCGTTCTGATTTCATGGCTCATATTAGCAATGAAAAGTTCTTTCACCCGGGCCGCCTCCCTCACCCTTTTTTCGGAAATATTTAATTTTTGAATTAAGATCTGTTGTCTGACGATTCTGTTTAAGATAACGAAGAATAAAACGGCGCCGCAAATCAGTACGATTATGATCAGGAAGTTCCCCGAGAATAATGCTTTCCGTCCGCTATTTTCCGTAGAAAGAGTAGCTTTTAAAAGTAATTTCTCTCTTGAATTTTCAATCTGATGGGTAACCAGCCGAATAGAATCATTGAACTCTCTGGATCTGGTATCCAGACGAACAGAATCAGACGAATTCTTCTCATCATACCGGTTTTGTCCATTCGTTATTTTAGAGTAATTCAACTTTTCATGCACAAGAAGATCCAGGCGGTCAATGTAAATTTCAGAACTGTCGTCGTCAGAGATCTTTTGAAGATTGTCCAGATCAAATTGGACCTTTGCAATTTTTGCCTTGAATTCCACTAAGTGAATCGAATCCGGTGCCTGTTTTATACCCCTCGATCTCCCCTCAATAGCGGCTATATCTTTATTTAATTCCCTGAGTTCATTGGTCACACCTATTTCAGCCAAAATTACCCGATTACCTTCAATAAGATTATTTACGTTCCGGTTTGAGTTATAGTGAACGTAAAGCAAAATGATGTTACCGGCAATAAATGCTGCAAACAGGCAAAAGATAATTTTCTTCAATTTCATTTAAATACATATTCTGTCCAGACTCATTCATACTTTCAATAGCTAAGCCCCGGTAGAAACCAGGGCCGCGCAGAAAGCCTGTTTATGAACTCCAAAATATCTCTAAAAACAAATCTAAGCTGGTAAAACATTTTGAGCCATTTGCAATCGGTGAACAGGCATTATTAGTCGTCAGAAAGGTCTGAATCGTATAAAAAACCTTATCGAGAATGTGCCGCCTATAATACATTCATCCTTTTATTCAATGCTGCCCGGTAAGCATCGCTTACGGGCAATGGCTTACCGTTTATAACAATGGCGCCTTCCCGGATGCTGTCAATTTTACTTATCGAAATCAAATAAGAGCGGTGAATACGGAGAAATTCACCGGCCGGCAGCCGGTCTTCAACCTGCCTCATTGTAGTGTGAATGGCATAAAACTTCTGAGCCGTATAAAGTTTCACATAATCACCCATGGCTTCGGCAAAAAGAATATCATCCAGGTCAAGTTTTCGAACAATATTCGAGTCCCTGATAAAAATAAACGCATCATCATTCATTCGCACTTCTTCTGTGTTGCTGTTGATGATCAGTCTGGTCCGATCGATTGCCAGGATAAACCTAGCTGGCATTAATGGCTTGACCAGGTAGTCCACGACATTTAATTCAAAAGCCTCAATGGCATATTCTTTTTTCGAAGTTGTGAAAACGATTAATGGGCGTTTATCGCCCAGATTTCTGGACAACTCGATACCTGACATTCCCGGCATTTCTATATCCAGCAGCAGCAGGTCGACAGGAAATTTCAAAAGATAATTTCGTGCATCGATTGCGTTATCAAATTCACCAGCAACATCCAGATCGGGCACCTGACCAGCCAGTTGTTTTAAGGTAACCCTGGCTATTTTGTTATCGTCTACAATGATCGCGATCATATATCGGAAAGGTATGCCTGTATTTTATCCTGAAATCTTTCACTTGCGTTAAAAACTTTTAAGAACTTGTTAACGTGCCGGTCGCACCGAAAAGTACACCAAGTCATTTTATCGATTCCTTTTGCCCGTTCAACGATTTACCCTGTTAATCTGGTGCGTAGCGAAGTATTTTTGAATTTCAATATGAATAAAACGAATCATTTAATACATATCTAAAAACTAATAAAATGAAAAAGTTATGGATAAGTTCCGTTGCAGTTTCTCTCTTCGCTACCACTGCGGGAGCCCAGGAAACTGATCTTCCATTAAAGTCATATGCAATAGAAATGAATCAACATAATCTTACGGGCACTATGGAGAAAGCAGCAAAAACCAATGATCTAACCAATTCGGAATTTAAATATTTCAATTATCAAACCCGGGAGAGCTTCTATTCTGACTTCGGCTATATTCCCATTACCGCATGGGAAGTCTATGATGAATTTAACAAAATCAGCTTTGTAAAAAAAGGTATCCTGTATACGGCATATTATGATTTGGATGACGAATTGGTCGGAACAATTTCAGATGTATCCGTAACAGATCTACCGGATCATGCCGTGGATAATATAAATAAAAAATATAAAGGATATGAAATTGAAGGCGCCGTCTTTTTTGACGATAACGAACAAAACGAAACTGATATGATTTACTACGGAAAATGGTTTGAAGATGAAGACAAATATTTTGTCGAACTCAAAAATGATGAAGAAAAAATTGTAGTCCAGGTTAATACCGCAGGAAACGTTTCATTTTTTACTTCTTTAAAATAATACAGTGACCAAATGATTTAAGCGAGTTGGACGGTTTTCATATGGCAAATAAAGACCTGGTAGTCTTGCCGGGTCTCTTTAAACCTTCACCAGTCAGAAACTTAGACTGACATGTTAGTTCAATAAAATTCCGGGAAAATGCATAAATGGCGGCTACCGATATACTAAAACTTTGTCCACCTGAAACATTGTTACAATAACAAATAATTCCCTCTCTATACGAGCATTGAGATGGAAATTAATAATACGTTTCACGATAACACAAAGTTTAACCCTTCATAACCGGAGGGTTTTTTTTTAAATACCAAAGTGTCACCGGATATCCGGCGGACCCATGGCAGACATCTTTCGAAATGATAATTGGACTCCTTCGGGATGGCTACCCGGATTTCGGGTAGGGTTTGCCAATGCACGTCAGGCAGAAATAGAAGAATTTATTTACAAACTGAGTCAGGTTACGGCATTTTATTCTTCTCCAGTATCAATGGTAAGGTTACACCCGACTGCATCCATTTTCCCGTAATCGTAGCCTGATCGTTCGACATTACACCTTCATAAACCGCTCCGATAGATGAAATTTCAAAACGCACATTCGGGGTGCTGAACGTGGTGGTGGTTACGATAATATCCCTTACATTCTGATCCGGACTGTCCATGGTCGACTTATATACATCATCCGGTTTGGCGACATGAAAGGCAAGTTTTAATTCGGTTCCCTGCACATGGAGTGAGCCGTTCCATTGACCTCTGAGATCCTGACAAAAAGCAGCGGCAGAAATAAAAATAAACAGGGCAAAAGAGAAAAGAGTTTTCATTTTATATCAAGTTTAAAAGTTGACAAAATTCAATTGGACGTCGGTTGTCCCCGTTCCAGTTTTTCATACAGGCTCAATAATTCGCGCTTCCTGGATATGTAACAGCGATGTTCATAGCCACTGGCATAATAGGTTATACCGAAGAATATAGCCGTACCCGCAATGATCCATATCGACTGCCCTCCCTCGAACATGCTGAGAACGATGATTAAAGCTATAATTATAATATTCCATCGCATGAGTTGGGAAATGCGCACTTTGTATGTTGCATCGGCAATAGCCTGTTCCAGGCTTCCCCGCATATTCTGGTCAAAATTTTTTCCGCGTTTTATTCTTCTGAACCGCCCTGCCAGTATAAAAACCGCTGTAGCTAACATCCATGCTGCCATCAGATACGGGAAAAATTTACCTTTCAGACTAAAGTAATTTTGTTCGAATACAAAGGCCGCTGCGCCCGTGTTAACAATAATCTGCATGAGTTCGGTAGTATTGGCAAGTCGTGCGGCCTGCTTTTTTTTAGTCAGGATCAGACTATGCAGTTCCCTTTCATTAATAGTATACATAGATTGTTTTTTTTGTAAATCCCAAATCTCCTGGATCTCTTCAAATTCCATAAGAAGTATATTTTAATGATTTTGCAATCAATTGCTTTTTTATGCGGCTGATCTTCACGCCCACATTCGATTCGGTGATACCCATTATGTCCGACATCTCTTTATAACTAAGTCCGTCCAGCAACAGTAAAGAAAGGGATCGGTCGATTTTATCCAGTTTGTGGATTTCCTGGTATAGCCAGTCCAGTCGTTCATCAACCTTTCTGGTATTCTCCGGTTGCAGGCATAACGCGGGGCTGATCTCTTTTGCGCCCTTGTGTTTGCGTTCTTTCTTCACCCATTTAATAGCCGTATTTATGGCTACGCGATATACCCAGGTCATCACAGACGAAGCCTGTAGGAAAGAAGGAACAGATCTCCATATCTGGAGGGCGATTTCCTGGAAAAGGTCGTCCTGGTCTGCAACAGTAAATGCATAGGCCCTCACAATCTTAAAAATCAATTCTTTATATTGATTAAGCCACGCTTCGAAAATCTGTTCCTGTTCGATTGATGTCACTTCCGATTTCTTTGATTCATTAGTACCATGAAGGTTTCGAATTATTACAGATTCCTGCTTTTTATTTTCGCTTCGCTTTATTTTAAATTAGCCTGATTTTTATAAAAACACAAAATGTAGTACTTCCAATCATTAGAGAGAAGGGTGTCTTTTTGATACTTCAAATGGATGGGATAAAACCAATGAAAAACAAAGAATATTAACGAATATCAGAAAATGAAAAAGCCACCAAGCGGGTGCTGTAGCGGCTTTTAACGTTTGTTGTGTTACGGTATGAAAGTGAAAAAGTACCCCAGACGGGAATCGAACCCGTACCCGCATTTCTGCAGACAGGATTTTAAGTCCTGCGCGTCTACCTGTTCCGCCACCAGGGTAAGCCAAAAAAAAATTCTCCTGCCATAAGGGGGAGAATTTGGAGCGGAAGACCGGGCTCGAACCGGCCACCCCGACCTTGGCAAGGTCGTGCTCTACCAAATGAGCTACTTCCGCTGATCAACCTATCGTAAAGAACTATATGGGGCGGCAAAAATAAGAATTCCCGGCCTCCTTTTAAAATTTCGTTGTTACTTATATTCCGGGGTATACTGCGTGTTGGCCGGAACTTCCACTTTGGGCTTGCCCTTATACCTGTGCGTATACAGCCCATAAGATCCACCCAGCAGTAGGGCAATAATGCAAAACACTTCGAGGTAAAACAAAAAAACCGAAGAATTCACCCAGTTATACGAGATATCCTTCAACTTGGGGTCTTTGTACTCTTCTACTTCTTCGTGCATAAGAATCAGTTATTTACAGCGCAAAAATAACAGAATCCGTCAAAAAATCATCTTTTCTCTCCGACAATTTCATCAAATCTTTCCTTACCCTCCACAAAATGCTTCCATGCCACACAATGCTGATACCAGCCCGATAAACGGGCCTTTCGTTTCTCCGGGAAAATACTTCCTTTCTGTTTGAATAAAATCCATTTGAAAAAGGCAAAATGCGCCTCGGCCACCGCAAGGAAATAGACAACCTGCCCGGAAAACAAAGATTTCCATGCCGAAATGTTATCCAGCAGCAAACGGAGCGGAATCTTCCAGAAAGACTGCCTCTTGGGCAGGTTCTTTGCCAGCATAATCAGGTTGTTCCTGAAATTCAGAAATACCTTTCGTTCATTTCCCTTTGGCAGTGTTCCACCCCCTACATGATAAACGACGGATGCCGGACAGGCATAAATACTGTAGCCAAGTAACTGAAGTCTCCAGCAGAAATCGATTTCTTCCATATGGGCGAAGAAATAAGTTTCCAACCCCTTCGCCAGATTAAATAATTCAGCCCGCACAAATAAAGCCGCACCACTTGCCCAGAATATTTTCTCGGTATCATTATATTGACCTTCGTCAACTTCGCAGATATCAAATATTCGTCCCCGCGCAAAAGGATAACCCAGGGAATCCAGCCAGCCTCCTGCTCCACCGGAATATTCGAAATGATCCCTTTCATGATAACTCATGATTTTCGGCTGGCAGGCACCGATCTGCCGGTCCTTATCCATCAAACTGATGATGGGTTCGATCCATCCGGGCGTTACTTCCACATCAGAATTCAGCAACACGTAATACTCACTCTTCACTTCTTTCAACGCTTCATTATAACCACCGGCATATCCGAAATTCCTTTTCAGGGCGATAATACGAACAGACGGATAGTCTGAACACAGAAAAGCAAGCGATTCATCCGTAGAAGCGTTGTCTGCCACAACAATTTCCAGGTCGTGATAAGTGCTGGCCAAAATAGAGGGCAGGAACTGCTCCAGGTATTTCCGTCCGTTATAATTAATAATGACAACTGATACTTTGGCCAATATGATGTTCTTTGAAAACTAAAAAGGAGCGCCAAAAATAAGGCTTTGACTTGTAAACATATGTGAAATATGGTTTGATTCGCTTTACCTATTTTAGCAGCATGAATGGCTTTCGTTTCAACTGGCGCTGGTTCCTGGCACTTCTTGGTATTGCCATTGTTTGTGGAACCATTTTCTATTCACAATACCTTGCCCAAAAAATTCAGCGGGAAGAACAACAGAAAATTGAGCAATGGCTCGCAGCCAGTAAAGCGATCCTGAATCCGGATCTTACCTTACCCAACCTGATCCGAAATGAACAGCATTCCATTCCGGTAATCGAGACTACTGAAAAAGACAGCATCATCAGCTATTTTAACCTCGATTCCCTGGAGGTGACCCGCGACAAAAATTATCTTGCCGAGAAACTTAAAACGTACCGTACGCAGAATGCTCCCCTGGAAATCAAATGGAGTGATACTCCGTATACAGCCAACCGTTATTATTATGGTCATACGGCATTGCTGGATCAGGTTCGGTATTTTCCGATCATCCAGTTGCTGCTGGTAGCCGTGCTGATTTTTTTTATTGTTTATTCCATCACTTCGCATAACCGCGCCACCCAGAACCAGGTGTGGGCAGGAATGGCAAAGGAAACAGCCCATCAATTGGGAACGCCACTCTCCTCCCTGCAAGGCTGGATTGAGATGGGGAAAGAACAGGGGCTTACCGCTGATACTATTGCAGAACTGCAGAAGGATGTCGACCGGCTTAAACTTGTGTCGGACCGTTTCAGTAAAATCGGCAGTATTCCACATCTGGAAAAATCTGACCTGGTATTTCAGATTCAGCAAATGCTGGATTATATGCGAAGGAGAACCACATCCAAAGTGCAATTCAGTTTCGAGACCAATGGTCACCCTCATATTCCAGCCCATATATCACCGCCATTATTTGACTGGGTAATTGAAAATTTATTAAAAAATGCCCTGGATGCGATGGAAGGCAAGGGAACCATTGATATAAGAATAAAGGATGAACCACAGCAGGTAATCATTGATCTGAGCGATACCGGAAAAGGCATCTCACCGGGTAATATGCGCAGGGTTTTTGATCCGGGGTTTACAACAAAAAAAAGGGGTTGGGGTCTCGGTCTTTCTTTATCAAAAAGAATAATGGAAACCTATCATAAAGGAGAATTGTTCGTGAAGCAATCCGAATTGGGAAAAGGAACCACATTTAGAATCATCCTGCCAAAAATCTGATTATTTGATCATTTAGCTGCCGCCGGGATACGGAGGAATTGGGAATTATAGCCCGGAAAAGCTATTTTTGCAGTCCATTTTAAAGTTTCAGGCTGCGGAGGTGGCGAAACTGGTAGACGCACTACTTTGAGGTGGTAGCGCCGTAACTGGCGTGGGAGTTCGAATCTCCTCTTCCGCACAAGCGCCTTCCGGACAAAGTCCGGAAGGCTTTTTTATTTGTGAGCGATGCAAGCTTGCTTGCAGGAGCGAATAAATAAAAAAGCCGGCTTCTGCGAAGCAGAAGGAAGGCGCTAGTTAGCCTCCCTCCCAGAGATCAGCTCTGCTAATCTCCAAACATTACCACATTTATGCGCAGCTGTTCTCCCCCTACCCTATTTAAGCGCCGGAAAATTCACGGTATCAAAAACACTTTTTTCTGCAACGGTCTTTTCAATTTCCTGCCACTTGCGTGGAGCGTCTCCCGATAAAAGTAAACATCCATCTTTACCGACCAATACATCATCCTCGATACGCACACCGATATTCCACCATTTTTTATCGCAGTCGCTTCCGGCAGGTATATAAATTCCGGGTTCAACCGTGATAACCATATTTTCCTCCATATTCTTATAATTGCCCTTGTCATGAACATCAAGTCCCAGGTGATGGGAAAGCCCATGGGGATAATAGGTTTTCACATCTTTGGCTGTTTTAATCACACCCAGTTTTATTAATCCGTCGGCAACCACCTGTTCTGACAATCGCTGTGCGGAATCAAAGGCGATGCCTTGTCTGCATATTTTAAAAACAGCTTCCTGCGCATCGTATACGATCTGATAAATCGCTTTCTGTTCTTCCGAAAACTTTCCATTCGCCGGGAATGTACGGGTGACATCAGCGGAATACCCATGATACATTGCTCCTACATCCATCAACACCAGCTGGTTTCCCACTTCCAGTAAATTATTGTCTTCGTAATGCAATATGCAACCGTTGCCACCTGCACCGACAATCGGACCATAACCTTCTTCTTCTGCGCCATATTTTTTATGCACAAATAACATGATGCCTTCCAGTTCGCGCTCCGACATTTTCGGGGTTACCGCGCGCATGGCTTCTGCATGGGCAATGCTGGATAGTTCCACCGATTTTTTGATCAGTACGATTTCTTCCGGAGTTTTTATTCCCCTCAATGCATTAGTATAATCGCTGAAGGCGAACTGGCCTGAATTCCGTTGGGTGCTGAATTTCACTTTAAAATCTGCCAGTGTTGCTGAATCGGGTTTAGCCACCAATTCCTGAATAAGGGGATCATTTTTGTAAGCCGGTTCATTCAATCTGGAGCTGATGTAAGCTATCAGACGGGACAAATTCCTTGCATTCCCACGCTGGTATATCAGGTTCAGGTCCCTGGCTAAATCCTTATTCATAATATTTACGCCCGATTTCGATACAAAATTTGCCGCGAGCCATCCGAGACTTCCTTTCTCCCGGTTGTTGGTTGTATCTGGCAGTTCGTCATAAATAATATTAAACTTCCGGAGATCTATATTGAATTTTCCAAAGTCTTCCCCGTTGTAAACCCGTTTAAATCCCAGTTTGGATTTCACACCCTCCACACCAAGTCGTTTACCCGTCCAGGATTCACGCATCGGATCCCGGTGCTGTACAAAAAACAATTCATTGTAACTGCTATCCCCATCGGGCTGCATTTCCTTAAAAATCAGTAATACGGCATGGGGCTCATTATAACCTGAAAAATAATACAGGTCCGGATTCTGATGGAACACATAATCCACATCCTTTGAAAACACTTCTTCCGGATAAGAAAAAATCACCACCACGGAATTGGCCGGCATCAGGTTCCGGAGAGCCTGTCTGCGCTCAGCATGAAAAGATGCGGATAAATAATCTTTCGGAAGATTCGCGGCGGAATTACCTGTCTGCGAAAATCCTGGTAATAAAAAACAAAGGCTGCACACAGCAGCTAAAATAATCCGGGGTGAATGCTTCATATTTAAATATATGTTCAGGAATTAAGATACGATAATTGGGAATTGCATTTATGAAAGCCGGGAATTAATGTTGAATGTACAACTGCGTGGCGGTATAGATAAATCCGTCCGTCCAGCTAACGGTATAGGTTCCGGGAATAATACCTGATATATCCAACCGCGTTTCCGGAACCAGCGGATCCACATATACCAGCCGCACTGTTTTACCGGTTTGGTCGAGCACACGGATTACGGATTCGTATACAGAAGTCGGATGTACCACCATTACATAACTCGTAGCCGGATTTGGGTAAAGAATTAAGTGCTTATTTACAAAACTGAATGCGAGTACCGGGCTGTAAAAAACATTCCCGCTGGTATCCTGCATGCGGATGCGGTAATAATTTAAACCGGAATAAGGTTGTGCATCCAGATAATCGTATATAACCAGGCCATCCTGCTGTTTGGAAGCCTGGGTATTCAGGCTGTTGAAAAAGAGACTGTCTTTACCCCGCTCAATTGCATAACTAACGATGGATTTATCGTTCTTCACGATCCAGGTAACCGTAATGTGGGCCAGCGTATCAAAACCTCCGATCTTCAGGAAAGCAAAATTCGAATCTACGATCCGGGCAATAAACCGGAATCCGGAATCTGAAGCTGATCCTGCTGGCGTAGTGACCACCACATCTCCAGAAGCTCCGGCGCCCAAAATGGCACTGATCAGGGAATCGGACTCAACTGTAAAATTCTCCGCCGGAACTGATCCAAAACTAACCGCGGTGGTATTTGTAAAACCACTGCCCGTGATTTTCACTACAGCACCCGATCTTCCTGAATCAGGTGTAAACGTTTGTATATGCGGGAGTATGGCATTCGTTGTATATATAAATCCATCAAGACTGTCCCGGTTTGTCGTGCTGCGAATCGTAACACTTCCAGAAGAACCCAATCCCAAAACAGCCGTGATTACAGAATCAGACTGTATCTGGAATGAAGCAGCATCGGTTCCTCCAAAACTAACGCCGGTAACCTTACTCAGGTTTTTTCCCTGGATAGTAATTACAGAATCTTTAGAACCGGAGCCCGGATTAAATGAAATAATTTTAAGTAACCGGGTTGAACTGGAATCATATGTGAATCCCGCCAGGCTGTCTGATCCGATACTGGTAAACACTGAAACAAAACCGCTCGCACCGCTTCCGGGAACTGCGGTAATCAGGGAATCTGAAACAACCGTAAATGAAGTCGCAGGAATTCCGCCGAAGTCAACCGCATAGGTGCCCGTGAAATTTATTCCTTTGATGCTGATGGTAACGCTGCTATCCGCTTTTGCGGGATTGAAAGAATTCAGGTGAGGCAGGTTGATCACAAATACAAAACCGCTCAGTGAATCTTTGCCGAGTGGTGTGACCACTTTTACAAAACCAGAGGCACCTGTTCCCACTTTTGCTTCAATGATACTGTCTGAGATGATCGTAAAATTTGCTGCCGCGATATTTCCAAAATATACTGCTGTAGTTCCGTTCAGGTTAATTCCTTTGATGGTAACGGTATCTCCCTGACGCGCAGCGGTCGGGCTAAATGAGTTCAGATGCGGCAGGTTGATCACAAACAGAAAACCGCTCAATGAATCTTTGCCAAGGGGGGTAACCACTTTTACATAACCAGAAGCCCCTGTTCCCACCTTTGCTTCAATAATACTGTCTGAGATGATCGTAAAATTTGCAGCCGGGATATTTCCAAAATATACTGCTGTAGTTCCCGTCAGGTTAATTCCTTTGATAGTAATGGTATCTCCCTGACGCGCAGCAGTCGGGTTAAATGAATTCAGGTGCGGCAGGTTGATCACAAATATAAAACCACTGAGGGAATCCGTATTGATGGACGTAGTTAATTTCACAAAGCCGGAAGCTCCCGTCCCAACTTTTGCGTAAACTACACTGTCGGAGATAACTGTAAAATTTGCTGCTGGTACATTTCCAAAATAAACTGCAGTTGTTCCCGTCAGGTTAATTCCGCGGATAACAACCGTGTCACCCTGTCTTGCAGAGGACGGTGAAAAAGAACTGAGCTGGGCAAACCCTTCAAAAAGAAATCCGGGAACCGAAATCGTATCCCCGATATTATCCAGCAGGATACTTCCGGTTGAACCCGCGCCTATTTTTACCAGGAGCAGGGTATCCGATATTACCGTATAACCGGCCGCCAGGGTTCCCCCAAAATAAACGGACTTGGTCGTTGTAAGGTATTTGCCGTGTATATAAACAGTATCTCCCGTTCCGCCAGACTGTGGACTAAAAAAATTAATCTGGGGCGGCTGAACAAAAATAAATCCCGCTTTTGAGCTGGTTCCATAGGGCGTCGTTACCTGGATCGATCCACTGTTGCCACCTGCAACAACTGCCAGCAATGCGGTATCGGATAAAACCTGGAATGAAGCCGCCTGTGCACCTCCGAAACTGACGGCGTTCGTACCAGACAAAAATTTTCCATGAATAAAAATCGTATCACCTATGCCGGCGGTTAAAGGGAAAATGGATTTCAACAAGGGCGCCTGCAGGAAAGTAAACATTGCTGATGAGTCCTCTCCCAGCGTTGTGGAAACATATATTTTCCCCGTGGCACCTGCACCAACAATTGCCGTAATCAATGTGTCTGCCGTAGCTGAAAATGATTTGGCAGCACTATCGCCAAATTTCACCTGAACCGTTCCTGAAAAATGAGAACCGATAATGGTGACTGTTTGTCCGGCTTGCGCAGAATCAGGTGAGATACTCGTGATCACCGGGGCTATGGAATTGACGGCAGTCTGATAGATGGTAATCGTATTCAAACCCTGATTGGCAACCGATATTTCCGGTTTACCATCTCCATCCAGGTCCCCGATCACTGTCCCATATGGGGTTTGTCCGGAAGTAAAATCTGATTTAACAGCAAAACTATTCTGGTCAATGACTCCTGTGGCAGAAATATTTTTAAATACCGAGCTGGTACCGGACAAATTATTGCTAACTGCAATATCCGGTTTACCGTCCCCGTCCAGGTCTCCGACATCGATAAGTACCGGTTTTGACCCGGATATAAAGCTTACAGGTGCGGAAAATGATGAGCTGTTTATATTACCCTGGGATGACCCGTTTTTTAAAATACTGATTGTATTGGAATCCGTATTGGAAATGATCAGGTCGGCCTTTCCATCGGCATCGACATCTGCAATCGCCAGATTAAGCGGTCCTTTCCCGGCGGGAAAATCAACCGATGCCGCCAGGGAGGAAATGTCAACGGTGCCGGCAACCGAAGTATTCCGGAAAACAGAAATAGTATTGTCCGTCCGGTTACAAGTGATGATTTCTGGTTTCCCGTCACCATCCAGATCCTGTACGTCTAAAAATTCTATTCCGTTTCCACTGTTAAATCCAACAGGCGGATCAAAAGAAGTATTGTCCAGTATCCCGCCGGTGGAATTGTTTTTAATCAGTTTTAAGGTTGGCGAGAGATTATCTACCTGGACAATATCCGGTCTTCCATCTCCATCAATATCTCCTACACATATAGCCGAACCGGTATAAGGCAGTGTCACTGCCTTTACAAAAGCAATTGTACCTGGCACCGACTGATTCTGCCAGACAGTCAACTCACCAGTATCCTGATTGTAAGTAATTAAATCCTGTTTGCCATCGCCGTTCATATCAGCAATCTCAACGATGGTGCAATGGTTTCCGGAGAAAATGTCCACTTCAGTCGCAAATGAATTATTATCCAGGTTGCCCGGTGTAGACGTATTCCGGAACAGACCGATATTGCCGGCTGCATAGGATGCAATTAAATCTGGCTTTCCATCACCATCAAGATCGGCAGATTTAATAAAGATTGTATTGGCGCCGCTATTGGTGGTGACGACAGAGGATTGAGCGATTGTGGTCGATGAAGTGGCGCCACCCGGAAATACAGGAAGAAACCGCGAACTGGAAAAACCGGTTAGCTGAACGTCGATATCAGTTACACTTACGGGAAGATATGTAGCCCCCGCTGGTACAGTAACCTGAATACTGGTTGGGGATGCCCCCGTAACACTCGCACGCACGTTACCAAAGTATACAATATCCGAACCCGCAACCGGATTAAACTGGCTGCCCAGAATGGTAATCGTAGTACCTGCTGCTGCAGACTGGGGACTGATAGAACTGATTATCGGTTGGGCTACCAGTTTCAAAGAAGAGATGGTCAGTAGCAGAACAGGTAATAAGATCTTGATATATAAGGGTTTATCCTTATAATAATTGTACATCTAGGGGATTCGGTTAACGCCAAAAGTAGTGAAACAATATCCAAATCCCAAGCTTACAGAAGCTAATTAAAGCCCACTGAGGTCATAGGTAAAACGCCAATGGTCCGGGGGGTGAAGAAATCGTATATAGCATTAAATATCAACATGTTATATACTTGCAAGAGAAACTTGATCCAGCGCAATTATTTAAAAGGAATCCTGCCTTTTAAAACCAGCTCTTATTCTTCTTTTTCCATATATACCGGTTTACCCGCAGGATCCAGAAAGAATGTAAAATATGCGGTCGGTTTATCCTGGCATTTTATCCTGTAAATAAAAATACCCTGGACCTGGTCTCCGAAAATATCTGCTTTCGGTATGGAGGGTTGAATGGATCTGACTAAGGTAAAATCAGTAACATTCCGGAAATGCCTGAGATCTGATTCATTTTCGGGATAATATTTCATATGCAGTTCCCGGGCTGTTTTCCGCGCTGAATCCAGATTCAATCCTATGGACAGGTAATAGTTTTTTAAATAGGCTGTTCGGGCAGTATCGGTATCCGAAACACTATCCATTTTTGAAGCGCGGGCATAATCAGGATTAAATAAACCCACGATATCTTTTGCAATTAAGGGGGTTCCCGCATTCTGCCGGTTACTCAAAATAATAATCCCTACATGATCCTCGGGATACATATCCATCACGGAGCTAAATCCTGTCCTGAATCCTCCATAATGGGAAATCAGGGTCTGGTCACGGAAAGGACCCATAAACCATCCCATTCCATATGAAATTTTACTGCCGTCCTGTAGTAAACCTGGTGTAAACATCAGCTCCATACTTTTTTTCTGTAATAAGGATCCATTCTGGAGTGCTGTATACCATTTAACCATGTCGGTAACTGTTGTCAATACACCTACATCGCCACGGGCCTGTGCCGCAGCGGATATTTCTCTACCATGATAAAATATATTGTCCTTCAGCCGGTATCCGGCGGCGCGGTTTGG
Organism: uncultured Bacteroidota bacterium; assembly: GCA_963766585.1. Lineage (GTDB taxonomy): Bacteria > Bacteroidota > Bacteroidia > Chitinophagales > Chitinophagaceae > Puia. The sequence goes on along the minus strand of CAVYAV010000002.1, from coordinate 1,444,593 downwards.
AATAACTGCATCCACATCATTGATCCGGGTATTGTTCATTCCCAGTTTATCAAAAATCCGGTGTTTCATAAAATCAGCATATGATTCTCCTGAAACTTTCGCAATGATGAGGCCGAGCACAAAAGGTCCGCAACTATAACTCCATGCCTGCCCGGGCTGAAATTTCAACGGAGCCGCTTTCAAGGCAGCAAAAAAAGCACTGTCGCTGGTATTGGTCTTAAAAAAAATATCATCTTCATCCCAGTCATCCCGCAATCCCGAGGTATGATTCATCAGTTTCCGGATGGTTATCGCCTCCCAACCTGCAGGAAGGGATTCGAAATATTTTCCTACTGAATCATCAATGCCCAGTTTCCCTTCTTCCATCAATAATAGCACTGCTGCGCAGGTAAAAGCCTTACTCATCGAAGCAATAGGAAATAAAGTGCTATCGGTAACCGGCACCCGATCTTCCAGGTTGGCCATACCATAACTTCCTTTTTTCAGCACAATACCATATTTAACCACAGCAACCTGCATTCCCGGAATCTGACGTTCTGCCATGGCAGCCCGAATGGCTGAATCAATGCGAAAAGAAACATATTTGTTTTGGGAAAAAGCGGTGCAGAAAATAGTTTGTAATAAAATGAAAAATATAAACCTCCTCATGGTAAAATTTTAGGTGCGCAAGTTAAGACCCGGAAACATTTTTTAAAACAGGGTCAGGCATTCGATCAGTTTTACTAACGAATCCCCGGGGACGACATTGTTTACCGGCACATTTGTTTTCTTAGCTTTGACCACTTAAACAAACCCATTGCCTGCACTTCATCCGGAAATCAGACATGTACAGGTGACCCGTTATGTAACTCCTCTGCGGGAAGGAGGGTCCCTCCCCGCCATTGCTGAAGCAGACGATAATTTTTTATATGTTCTGAAATTTCGCGGTGCCGGCCAGGGTTCCCGTTCTCTGATTGCAGAGCTTATTGGCGGCGAAATCGCGAGGGCCATGGGACTTCGTGTTCCTGAAATCGTATTTGCCACACTGGACGCCTCTTTTGGACGAACAGAACCGGACGAAGAAATTCAGGATCTCCTGAAAGCCAGTGTGGGACTTAACCTGGGTTTGCATTTCCTTTCGGGAGCCATTAGCTACGACCCGCTGGTTACGCGGGTTGATGCAGATCTGGCATCTTCCATTGTATGGCTGGATTGTTTGCTTACGAATGTTGACCGGAGCTCCAACAATACTAATATGCTGGTCTGGAACAAGGAACTCTGGATTATCGATCACGGCGCATCGTTATATTTTCATTATTCGCCGGAAAACTGGGAAAAAAAGGCGGAGACACCATTTGTGCAAATTAAAAACCATGTATTACTCCCTTTAGCGTCCGGATTGGATAAAGCCGATAAACATTTTCAATCAGTATTGACACCGGAAAAAATAAAAGATATTGTGCAATTGATTCCATCTGCCTGGCTTTCGGAAAACAACCAGGATGCCGACGAAGCCAGGGATATGTATTTTCGTTTTCTGCAGATCAGGATGGCTTCATCAAAAATTTTCATTAAAGAAGCACAAAATGCAAGAGCAGCACTCATTTGAATATGCGGTTATCCGGGTGGTTCCTAAAGTGGAAAGGGAGGAATTCATGAACGTCGGGGTAATTCTGTACTGCCAGTCCATTTCCTTCCTGGATGCAATATTTACCATTGATCAGGGAAGACTACTCTCACTCTCCCCGACCCTGGAAATGGATGAGATCAAAGAACACCTCGCTGCTTTTTGTAGTATCTGTAAAGGAGGCCCCGAAGCCGGGCCGATCGGGAAACTGGATATGGGTTCCCGTTTTCGCTGGTTAACCGCAACCCGCAGTACTGTGCTGCAATGTTCCCGGGTTCATCCGGGGCTATCTGCAGACCCGGCCCTCACCCTGAAATCCCTTCATAAACGTCTTGTGGGTGAAGAATAAAATCTAATCCGGTTTTATCTGAATCTGGGTATCTTAGTGTCCCTTTCAAAAACAACGACATATGTTATTTAAACGATTACTTGCCGCACTCAGCCTGCTTTCCCTTAGTATTAACCTGCATGCACAAACGACAGATATCGGCCACAAGGTGGATAAACTGATCAGCGAAATGACCCTTGATGAAAAAATCGGGCAGATGACGCAGGTCACCCTTGCTGTAGTTGCGCAGGGAGGCTGGCAAAATGAAGACGGCAGCCTTAGTCCGGATGCACTCAAACATGCGGTGCAGGATTATAAAGTGGGTTCCATTTTAAATACTACCGCACATGCACTATCCGTAGAAAAATGGAGAGCCATTCAAACTGAAATTCAGGATGAAGCAAAAAAATCGAGACTGAAAATTCCGGTGCTTTATGGATTGGATGGAATGCACGGCCAGACCTACACTTTAAATTCAACCCTGTTTCCGCAGAATATTGCCATGGCAGCTACCCGGAATCCGGAACTGGTTGCCGCAGCTGCGCATATAACAGCCAATGAAATGCGGGCTTCCGGTGTTCGATGGGAATTTGCACCAGTACTGGATTGTGGCCGTCAGCCTCTGTGGTCCCGGTTTCCTGAAACATACGGTGAGGATGTATATATGGGCAGGATCATGGGAACAACTGCTATACACGCCTACCAGGCAAACGGATTAAACAATCCGACCGGAGTAGCTGCCTGTATGAAACATTACCTGGGTTACTCTGCGGCAAGAACCGGAAAAGATCGTTCGCCGGCCTATATACCTGAAATAGAATTGAGGGAATATTATCTGCCCCAGTTCCATGATGCCATCAAAGCAGGTGCTGCTACCATCATGATCAATTCAGGAGAAATCAATGGTGTACCTGTTCATGCCAGTAAATACCTGCTTACTGATGTGCTGCGAACCGAAATGGGTTTTCAGGGCGTAGTGGTTTCCGACTGGGAAGATATTATTAGACTGCATACCCGCCACCTGGTGGCTAACAGTCCCCGTCAGGCCGTGGCGATGGCAGTAAATGCCGGTGTGGATATGAGTATGGTCCCCTCCGATTATTCATTCTATGATTTATTGAAAGAAGCGGTAAATAAAAAAGAAGTCTCTGTTGCCCGTATTGATGAAGCCGTGAGAAGAATTTTAACGCTTAAATTCCGGGTCGGACTTTTCGATAATCCGTATCCGGAAGAAGGAACCCTGGCTAATTTCGGCAAGCCGGAATACCAGCAGACGGCTCTTACTGCGGCTCAGGAAGCCATGACTTTATTAAAAAATCAAAATAATATACTTCCGCTGTCAAAAGGGAAAAAAGTACTGGTTGCCGGGCCCTCCGCCAGCAGTATAGCGCCGTTGAATGGCTGCTGGTCCTATACATGGCAGGGAAACCAGGAACAATGGTATCCTGCCGACAGCAAAACGATCGGCGAAACAATTTCTGAAAAAACAGGTGGCAAATCCACCGTCATCAGTGTGAAAGGTTTTGACAGTCCGCAGAATTTCGACACCGCAAAATTAAAAGCAGCCGCGGCAGATGCCGATGTGATCGTGTTATGTTTGGGCGAGAACGCATATGCAGAAAGCCCCGGAAATATTAAGGATCTCGCGTTACCCGAAAATCAGATTGCCCTTGCCCGCGCAGCAGCGGCCACCGGAAAACCAGTGATCCTGGTACTTACAGAAGGCAGACCCCGTTTGATTACAGATATTGAACCTTCCATGCAGGGAATCCTGATGGCATACTGGTCCGGTAAAAAAACGGCGGAAGCTATTGCAGACGTTTTATTTGGTGACTACAATCCCAATGGCATATTGCCTTATTCCTATCCCCGTTATTCCGGGGAGATCGTTCTCTACGATCGGAAACATACAGAGGATGTCCGGGAGATTTTCAATTCCAATATGACCTGGGATGGATACAATCCCCTCTTCCCTTTTGGATGGGGTTTGAGTTATACCAAATTCTCCTATGGGCCCATCAGCCTGAGTGCTCCGGTGCTGAAAGGAACGGGAACCATTACCGTGAATATTGCCATTACGAATGCCGGAACCCTGGAAGGCAAACATTCGGTTGAATTATATTCCCATCAGCAGTATGCCAGTATTACTCCCAGCATGCAGCGCCTGCGCGCATTTAAGAAGATCAGCCTAAAGCCAGGTGAAACACAAACGGTGTCCTTCACCCTAAGTGCAGCAGATCTTGCTTTTGTAAATGCCAATCTCAAAAACCGCACGGAAGCCGGGAATTTCGACCTGATGATCGGAAATCAAAAAGCCAGTTTCAGTTATCAACCCTGAAATGCGACCTTTATAGTAAATAGTGTATGTTGGAATGACGCGGAAATTATCCTTTATTTTCTTCCTGTGCCTGGGAATATTTCCCGGCATTCATTCGCTGTATGCACAGTCTGATTCAAATGCTAAAAAAAATCAGCCGGTCACAATCAAACTGGAGGATTCCGAAAAAAATGCTGTACTCACCCATCAGGTAGATCAAATTCTTGCCGGTCAGGTTTTACGGATGGGGGATTCTGTACGCCTGCTCCAGCTTAATAAGGAATTGCTGCAATTAGGCGAGGCAGATAAATCCAAAAAAAAGGCATTAACTGCCGAACAGAACCGGATTTCCATCCGCGATTCCCTCAATTATGCCCAGTTAAAACATCAGGTGGATTCAATCCGTTCCGTGATGAGCGGGTTTCCCGTGATGCTTGGCCAGGATACTCTTTTTTACATTTATGCGAAGCTTGGGAGTTTTTCGCCCAGGGAACGTTCCCTCGTACTATCCAGGCGCCTACGCGGTCTTACGGATGATTATTTTTTCAAACCTGACTCTTTAAAAATTACCCGTGGCGATTTTACAACTGATATTACTTATAAGGAAGAAGTAGTGAAAAGTGTTACGGAAATGGATGCTGTATGGGAAAATACCTCCCGGGAAAAACTGGCAGAAAATTATAAAAATATTATTTCCGCAGCAATTGTAAAATACAAATCAGAAAACAGCTGGTCTGCCCTGGTAAAGGATATCCTGGTGGCTATTTTGGTTCTCTCTATTCTTATTGTTATCCTGTATTATATTTCCCGGTTATACCGGTGGCTTAAAGCAAAGATTCAAAGGCAAAGAGGAAATAAAATCAAGGGCTTTAAAATCAGGGATTATGAGATCCTGGATGCCGAACATGAGGCCACCGTGCTTGTCGTATTGCTCAGGGTTTTAAAATGGGTAGTTATTATACCCGTGGTTTATTCCGCGTTGGTCATCCTGTTCAATATTTTCCCCTGGACCGGTGGTTTTTCCGGAAAATTGATTTCCTATTTCCTGGATCCTATTAAACACATATTGTATTCTATCTGGAATTACCTGCCCAACCTGTTCACCATCATTGTCCTGGTGATATTTTTCCGTTACCTGTTGAAAATTCTATATTTTTTCAAAACGGAAATAGAAAAGGGCAGCCTGAAGATTCCGGGATTTTATGTTGACTGGGCCAATCCAACTTTCCAGATTATCCGCATATTAATGTTTGCGTTTATGCTGATTGTTATTTTCCCTTATTTACCGGGTTCAAATTCTCCCATTTTTAAAGGTGTCTCTGTATTCCTTGGTGTGCTTTTCACTTTCGGATCTGCTGGTGCGCTGGGTAATATTGTTTCCGGGATCGTACTTACCTATATGAGGCCTTATAGAATCGGGGACCGTGTGCAGATCGGGGAGATCACAGGAGATGTGGTTGAAAAGTCGTTGCTGGTTACCCGCATTAAAACCATTAAGAATGAAATAGTATCCATTCCGAATTCTTCGGTTATGAGTAATCATACAAAAAATTACAGTAACAGTGACGCAGCGCACCAGCTCATCCTGCATACCAGTGTTACCATTGGGTATGATACTCCCTGGAGGCATATTCACGAACTACTGATCAAGGCTGCACTGGCAACAGACCTGGTTGAAAAAGATCCGGCTCCTTTTGTTTTCCAGAATAAACTGGACGACTTTTATGTATCCTATCAGATCAATGCATTTACGAATGCTCCCAACCAGCAGCATATTACTTACTCATTGCTTCATCAGAATATCCAGGATGCTTTTAATGAAGCCGGTGTTGAGATTATGTCTTCCCACTATAGTAATATCCGGGATGGTAATAAGATAACAGTGCCTGATGAACATCTTCCGAAAGATTATACTGCGCCGTCTTTCAGGGTTAAGAACACAAATAAAGGAAACAGTGATTAGTCATAATGTGCAGAATGTGGAATTGTGCAAAATGTGAGGGTGTGGAAAAGAAATTCTCAATTTAATTTTCAAATTTCATTCACATATTCCTCCCACAGTGATTGCAAAGCAATCACATACAATTCCATATTTACCACATTATTAAAGGGATAATAATGCAATGAGTGCTGCTTCTACTTTCTCTGCATTAGGAAGTACTTCTTTTTCCAGCATCATATTCATCGGCATCGCGGGTACATTCATAGCTCCCATTACTTCCACGGCGGCATCCAGCGAATGGAAACAGGCTTTTGAAATACGCCCGGCGAGTGCCTCTGCAAATGAATTATTCTGCGCTTCTTCCGTCAATACTAAACATTTTCCATGGCGGCGCACGGTTTCAAAAACCAGCTCTTCATCCAACGGAAATAAACACCTCAGGTCAATAATCTCAACAATGCCCGGGAGGTTTTTCGCTGCTGCCATTGCCCAGTAAACACCCATACCATAAGTGATAAGCGCAACGGATTCCCCCCGGCCGACCGCTTCTTCTGACGCGGCGAGCACCACGGAAGCTTTTCCCAGCGGAATGATGTACTCACGGGAAGGCTCAACCGATTTTGCATCTTCTGTTCCCGGTACCTTACTCCAGTATAGTCCTTTGTGTTCAAGCATGATCACCGGATTTGGATCGAGGAATGCCGCCTTCATGAGGCCTTTCATATCAGCCGCATTGGACGGATATACAATTTTTAATCCCTTCACAGATAACAAGGTGGTTTCTATACTGGCGCTGTGATAAGGGCCCCCGCCCTGGTATGCACCGACCGGCACCCGGATAAGCGTCTGTACGGGAAATTTTCCGGCGCTGAGATAACAGGATTTCGCGATCTCTGTCACCAACTGATTAAATCCCGGAAAAATATAATCCCCAAACTGGATTTCCACAATGGGTTTGAGTCCGGCAGCGCACATGCCTGCTGTCGATCCGATCAGGTAGGCTTCCTGGATACCGGTATTGAAAACACGGTCATCACCAAATTGTGCAGCCAGTGTAGCTGTTTCACGAAATACACCGCCCAGCCTTCGTCCGATATCCTGACCATACAATATAGCTTCCGGGTAGTCTTCCAGAATTTCCCGCAGGGCAAACAGCACGGCATCCACCATGGGAATTTTTTTTGCATTTGCCGGCGACCTTTCTCCGGATTCTGTTATTACCGGTGTTGGCACAAATATATTTTCACCGGCGGTTTCCTTTTCGGGTTCCGGCGCTGCTACTGCTTTTCTAAATTCATCTTCCGCGAATTGGGCTGTATTTTTTTCTATTTCTGCCAGGTGTTCCTGCGTAATTCCAAATTTATACAGCTGTCGTCTGATCGCTGATATGGGATCCGCAGCGCGATGTTTGGCCAGGTCTGCTTCCGATCGATAGGCTTCCATCCGAACACCGCTGGTATGATGTGTGAGCAGCGGAACCCGGGCCTGCACCAGGTAGGGTCTTCTGTGGTTCCGCACCCATTGAAAAACCTGCTGCATACAGTTGAAAGATTGCTCGAAATCTGACCCGTCTATTTTTATTCTTTCCATCCCGGCAAAACCACCGGCATAATAAAATGCATCCATGCTTCTGGCTTCTTCTGAAGTAACACTGATGCCCCATTCATTATCCTGTACCAGGTAAATAATGGGAAGTTTTTTCAAAACAGCAACCTGGAAAGCTTCACTGACTTCTCCTTCTGTAATGCTGGCATCTCCGAAGGAGCAAACCACCACCGGGAAATTGTCCATCCGCCCGACTTTTTCCAGGTATGCGATCCCCTGTGCAATGCCGGTTGATGGTATGGCCTGCATACCTGTAGCGCTGCTCTGGTGAATAATAGTTGGTTTATCTTTCCCCCGGTAATTCGGATGTGAATAATATACTTTCCCCCCGGTGAAAATATCATTTCCTTTGGCCAGCAATTGCAGCATCAGTGTTTCAGGAGAAAATCCAAGACCCAGTAAAAGACTTTCGTCACGGTAATACGGACTTACAAAGTCCTGCGGCTCCAATTGAAATGCCGTTGCCAGTTGAATGGCTTCGTGGCCCGTGGAAACAGAATGAACATATTTACAAACGGAGCGGTTTTGTTCATAGAGGGCGGCCATGGCACGGGCAGTGGACATGAGTGTGTAGGCCCTGAGAAGTATCTGGGAGTCGATCATCCGATAATTTGAAAATTCGGGAATTCGGGAATTTGAAAATATTATTCCTGAATTCCCGAATCCCCGAATTGCAAAATCTTACTTAATCTCGAGTGAGAGCAAACTCTCCTCTTCAATAAATGCTTCCAGTTCATCACCGACCACACATTCGCCAACTCCGGCCGGAGTACCGGTAAAGATCAGGTCGCCGATATTTATCGAAAAATAAGTGGAAATATAGGCTACGATACTATCGAAGCTTTGCAGCATGAGGCTGGACTTGCCTGTCTGCACCAGTTCTTTATTTTTATAAAGACCGAAATTGATGTCTTTTTTATTTTTTATATTTTGAAAAGGGATCCATTTGCCAACTGCAGCCGAATTATCCCAGGCTTTTGCTTTTTCCCATGGCAAGTCCCTTTGCCTTAAGATCATTCTGAATATCCCTGGCTGTAAAATCAATACCTACGGTAACCGCATCATAATATTTGGAAGCAAACCGATCCTGAATATATTTCCCATTTTTTGAAACACGCAAAACCAGCTCACATTCGTAATGCAGTTCATTGGTGAATTCGGGGTAATAGAAAGGAGTATGAGCCTGCAGAAGGGCACTTTTAGGTTTCATAAAGATGACCGGCTCATCCGGCACCTCATTATTCAGTTCTACAGCATGCGCAACGTAGTTGCGGCCAACGCAGAATATTTTCATATTCGATAAAGGTTTTAAATAGAAGATTTTAGGTTGTTCAAATCGCCTGAAAAGGCATGGGTTTTCGTCATAGGAGCTTGGAGCGGCCCTTTGGCCATGGTTAGGAATTGGACTGCTAAAATAATGATTCCCAATTACAAATCATAGCGTTATCTCTATTTTGTTATAATCATTCATGGTCCTTTCCAGGCCCAGATGAATAAAACTTTCGACTACCTGAACAGCTTTTTCATTTTTAATTTTCAGCAGGGGAATTTCTGCATTGTTCCAGGTCCCCAAAACGTACTCAACTTGCATGCCACGGGGAAAATCATTCCCAACACCATACCGAAGGCGTGCATATTTTTCTGTCTGCAATTCTTCAAAAATACTTTTCAAACCATTATGGCCCGCATCCGAACCATTTCCACGCAAACGCATCCTCGATAATGGCAGGGCAATATCATCCGTTATCACCAGCAGGCGTTCAAGCGGAATTTTCTTTTTGTCCAGCCAGTACCGAACCGCTTTTCCGCTCAGGTTCATATAGGTTGTCGGCTTGATACAGGTAACGGCTTTCCCTCGATAGGAAAATTCCGCCTTTGCTGCCAGCCGGTCGATGGTAAAAGAACCCCCATGTTTTGATACCAGTGCATCCGCAATGGTAAAACCAATATTATGTCGGGTTCCTTCATATTCGGAACCGATATTTCCGAGACCGGCGATAAGAAAGTTCATAGTGTGAGAGTATGGGAGTATGGGAGTGAAGATCTGAATAAAACCATCAACGGCCAACGGCCAACCGCCAACGGCAAACAAAAAAGGCTGTTCCACCGAATGAAACAGCCTTTTAAAAATATTAATAATTCTACTTTTTCGCGGCAGGTTTTGCAGCAGCGGCTTTGGCAGCCGGAGCAGCAGCACCGGCAGCAGCCGGAGCAGCACCCGCAGCGGGAGCAGCAGTTTCTTCCTGTTTTAACTGACGGGTAAGCACGATAGATGCAACCGGAATTCGGGGTGAATTCAGGATTTCATAATTATCCGCTTTTACATCTTCCACACGAACATTTCCGTTCAGTTCGAGATTGGTCAGGTCCACTTCGATATTTTCGCGCAGGTACTTTGGTAAGGTTTTTACCTTCAGCGCTTTCATTTTCGTGATCAGCTTTCCGCCATCCTTAACGCCTTTTGCAGCGCCGGTGAATTTAAGCGGAATGGTAGCGACTACTTTTTTATCCTCCACCAGTTCCAGGAAATCCAGGTGGTTGAGGTCATCTGTTACTTTATCAAACTGAATTTCTTTCAGGATACATCGATAAGTTGTTCCTTCCAGTTTGATTTCTGCCAGCTGAAAATCCGGTGTGTATACAAGGTTCTTGAAAGCCGTGACAGGCGCTGAAAAATTCAGTTCGTGTGCACCCCCGTAAATTACACCGGGCACTTTTCCCTCAGAGCGGAGTAGGCGGGTGGCTTGTTTGCCGAGTCCGGTCCTGAGTTGTCCTTCGATGGTAATTGTTTGCATGATTATTATTGATTTAAAAAATACACTACTTATTCCTGAGTTGTGAGTGGATGAACAAACCCGTGATGCTTCTGTTTTCAAATGCATTCCGGATGGCGATGGCAAAAAGTTCAGCCACACTCAGTACTTTTATTTTAGAACATTTTTGTTTCAGCGGGATGGTATCACATACCACCAGTTCTTCCAAAACACTGTTCTCGATATTCGCATAGGCATTTCCACTGAGTACCGGATGTGTACAAAGGGCCCGGATACTCCTGGCTCCTTTTTCTTTAATTAGTCCGGCGGCTTTTGCCAGTGTTCCTCCCGTATCACAAATATCATCGATCAGCACCACGTCCCTGTCTTCCACATCCCCGATCAGCACCATGCTGGCAATTTCATTTGCCCTTTTCCGGTGTTTGTCACAGATCACCATTTCTGCATTGAAATAAGAAGCGATTTCCCGTATCCGGTTGGCGCTTCCCACGTCGGGGGCCGCAAAGGTAAGGTTTTCCAGCTTTAAATTCTCTATATAAGGGATAAAAATGGCCGAGCTGTCCAGGTGATCGACCGGGATGTCAAAATAACCCTGAATCTGGGGGGCATGAAGATCCATCGTGATGAGGCGGTCGGCTCCTGCGGCTACTAACATGTTGGCTACCAGCTTAGAACCGATGGCAACCCGGGGTTTGTCTTTCCTGTCCTGGCGGGCATATCCGTAATAGGGAATCACAGGAACCACTTTATAGGCGGAGGCCCGTCGGGCGGCATCGATCATCAGCAGCAGTTCCATCAGATTTTCTGTTGGTGCAAAAGTGCTTTGAACCAGGAAAACCATGTCCCCACGAACGCTTTCGTTAAAAATGGGCTGGATCTCGCCGTCACTAAAATGCTGGATGGTTATTTTTCCGGAAGGGCAGCCATAACGCCGGGTGATTTTTTCGGCCAGATACTGTGAACCTGTACCGGAGAAAATTTTTGCTATTCCCTGCATAAGTAGATGTTGGGAACGAAGATAATTCTTAAGCGTAAAGCCCAAAGCCTAAAGACAAAAACTTTTTAATATTAATTGGGAAAACAGACGGTTCTCTTAAATACGGTTCAAATAACCTAAAAGACCGGGAATAAAAGTCGCCTGGTTCTAAAAGAAAAAGCAGGGTGACCCCTGCTCAGCGAATATATTCTGCGAGTATAATAATAATAAGGTGTAAACGGCTTTAAAGGGCGTCAGGCGTTAAGCGTTAAGCGTTCGGCTTTAAGCGTTAAGCGTTATGCCTATTTAATAGAAGCCAGTTCAGTTTTCGCGGTTGTTTTTTCCACTACAGAAGCTTTTGCGGCCTTGCTGCTGTTTGCGATATAAAAAATTGATGAACAAACAAAAATGGAAAAAAATAAGGCGACTACATACATACCAACACAGAAGAAGAAGGAGTTCCAACCACCGATGGCAGAAAGCGTTGATTTAGGTTTCATGGATATTACTTTAGTTATTCAAAAGGATTCCGGTCAGGCCGTTTCCGTTAAAAGAAACTACACAAACAGGGGATTGTTAGGATTAAAATTAATGGATAACATTAGCCTATGCAAGCGCAAAAATACTCGATCAAAGCATGGGCAACGGCCGACAGACCCCGCGAAAAGCTACTAAGTAAATCTACGAACAGCCTCACCGACTCTGAGTTACTGTCCATACTAATCAGCCCCGGGACAAAGGAAAAAAATGCAGTGGAACTGGCCCGGGAACTGATGCAGTCAGTAAAAAACAACCTGAATGAGCTGGGAAGGCTGGATTTCCATGATCTCCTGAAAATCAAGGGTATTGGGAATGTGAAAGCCCTGATCATCCTGGCAGCCCTGGAGCTGGGCCGGCGCCGCCATATTACCGGTGCGCTGGAGAAACCAGTTGTAAGGGATAGTCACCAGGTAGCCGGATACCTGAGGGTGATGCTTCAGGACCAGTGCAGGGAGGTTTTTGCCGTATTATTTCTAAACCAGGCCAATCGCGTAAATCATTTTGAAATAGTGAGCCAGGGCGGCATCACAGGTACCGTTGCCGATCCAAGGCTTATCCTGAAAAAAGCATTAGATCATCATGCGGTCAATATCATTCTATGTCATAATCATCCCTCCGGTAACCTGAAACCCAGCAAGGCGGATGAAGACCTCACACATAAAATCAGGGAAGCCGCAAGGTTTTTTGACATTAAAGTGATTGATCATATTATCGTGAGCAGTAGCGGATATTTCAGTTTTGCAGATGAGGGCCTGTTATAAACACAAAAAAGGGGTACGTTTCCGTACCCCTATAATAAGAATTACAAGATTTGATTAGTGCTTGTCAAACCAAAGTTTTGTAGTAACAGCGTCTCCGCCGATTGCAGTAGCTGCAGCTTCGAAATTTGGCTGGTTTACGTTTTCTTCCTTTACAGGATAAGTATACCTAACCGGGAAATCTGAAACTGGAGTTTGCGGTGGCGGAACAACCGGGAAATCCAGTCTTCTCATTTCCGTCCAGGCTTCGTATCCCCTGTTATAGAAAGACAGGTAAGCCTGGTTTCCAATCTTTTCCTGCCAGGTTCCGGCTGCCGTTGCATAAGCAACGGTAGGCTGAGCAAGGTAAGCGGTTGCCAGGGAAGCATCGGCACTCCAATATTCAATAGAAGCGGTAATAGCCGTGTTATAGTATTCTGCCGCAGTGTTGGGAACAGCAAATCCTCTTGCAGCAGCTTCTGCCAGGTAAAAATTAACTTCAGAGTAGTCCAGCAGGTCGGACGGGAATGTTGGTTGAGCAAGCTGGCCGATATCCGTTGGGTCACCAGAGAGAATTCTTTTTAATCCTCCCGGTTGTGAACTGTTTGGAAAAGAACTACCAGCACCCGGATCACCACCGGAATAACCACCAGCATTATTAAAGGTGAAATAATAGGGAGTTCTTGGGTCAACATATCCTGCAGGAAAGGTTGTCAGGTAACCGAGTATTGTGGTACAGGCAACAAAATCCTGACGTCCGCTCTGTACCAGGTCAACCCAAACCGGATTTGTGTTTGGCGTAGAACCCTGATAAGCAAGTAAAGCATTGTCATCATTGGATTCAAATATTCCACCGGCGAGCGCTGATACCACGGCAGCTTCAGAAGCTGCCGGGTCTGAATCAGCAATCAAGATCCCCATTTTGAGTTTGAGACTGTTTGCGAATTTCAACCATTTGGAAACATCGCCACCATACATCAGGTCAGCATTTCCCCAAGACTGTGCAGTTGCGTCCATCGCTGAGATATCAGCAGACAGTCTGGTGATCAGTGAAGAATACACAGTTGCTGCATCATCATATTTGGGAGCAGTAATGGTGTTCGGCTGAAGTGCTTCAGTATAAGGAACATTTCCGTAGGTAGTTGTCAGCACGAACCAGGTATATACTTCCTGGATATCAATGATTGCTGTATCATTTTTCAGAGCCGCCGCATCCTGAATATCAGTCCTTGCGGTAGATTTGGCCAGTTCCTGGTCAATAAGGCAATAATACAGGTTATTCCACCAGTTGTCAGCAATAGTTCTGGTACCAATATCATAGTTGCTCTCATCCACATAGGTGGTTTCCTGCCACTGCTGGGCAATCAGCCTGAAAATATTCAGATTCACATTGGTACTGGTCATTGTATTGGAAAACAACAACTGACCCTGGGTAAACAATGAGGAAGACGGAACCGTTACCGGATTCTTCGGATCATTATTGAGGCTCGTTATGTCTTTGGTGCACGATGCAAACAAGACAATAGAAAAAGCAGAAATGATTATTTTCTTCATATAATATGATTAAAATCTGAATTTTAAATTAAAGGTGAATGACCTTACTGTTGGATAAGCTCCGCCCTGGTATCCAAGTGCAGTATTACCGGCACTGATGATTTCTTCAGGATCTGAATAAGGCATGTTCTTGTGGATGATCCACAGGTTCCTTCCTACAACAGAAATATCAATTCCTTTAATCGGAGCAATCTTGCTAATTGTGGAAGCTGGTAAAGAATAAGTAACATCCACTTCTCTCAGTTTCCAGAAACTACCATCATAAACGAAGGCTTTATCCGGATTTCTAACATATCCAAAAGCACCAAACTGGGCACTGATGTCTTTTCTGATCGTGTTAGGTTTCCCGTCAGCAGTTACTCCAGGATTAATTAATCCACCGCCATCGGCAATTGTATTTCTAACTGGGTTTCCCAAGTCATTATTCGCAGCTGTTACATCATATAATCCGGTAGCCATTCCGTAATAAGTATCCAGAGAGAAAACATCACCACCTTTGCGGGTGTCAATCATGAATCCCAGGGTAACATTCTTATAGCGGAAGCTGTTATAAATAGATCCCAGCCATTCCGGTGTGGCATTACCGATTACATTGTTAGAAGTGGCAGACAACTGGTACCAGCCGTTCGCTTTAACCGTTTTCTGTCCATTTGTATACACGAAATCATTTCCCCTGAGCTGGCCATAAGGCTGACCCACCGTGGCGTTAAGGGAAACACCTCCCTGGTATGACTGGAGCAGGATGTTCTTGGTAGTATCATTCAGGGAAATTACCGTGTTGTTGTTCTTGGTGAAATTCACTGTGATATCCCATTCGAAATCCTGGCTTCTGAACGGAACACCGTTCAGGGTAAGTTCAACTCCCTGGTTCTGGATTGTTCCCGCATTAACATATTTGGCAGCATACCCGGTTGCATTTGAAATCTGGGTTGGGATAATCTGATTATATGTTCTTGCGTGATAATAAGTAACGTCAAATCCTAAACGGCTGTTCAGGAATTTGGCTTCTACCCCAAACTCATAACTGGCATTCTGTTCAGGAACGAGGAAGTTATTATTTTTTGTGGTGCTGGGTTTTGCGGTAGCGTTCCCATTGAATGGTGCTCCCAGCGTGTAAGTATCAACCGTTGCAAACGCAGGGGCACTGTGACCGACCGTTGCATAGTTAGCTCTCAATTTACCATAGGACAACCAGTCCTGACCCTTCATCAGTTCAGAAAACACAAGGCTTCCTGAAACGGATGGGTAGTAGTAAACATTGTTGCCTTCAGGTAGAGTTGAAGAAACGTCTCTTCTGATGGTTCCGTCTAATACTAAGAATTTACGATAGGTAAATGTAGCACCGGCAAATGCGGAATTAATTTCAACAGGAGTATAACTCTCAAGGGGCGCTAATGGTGGCGAAACAGAGTTAGACAGGGCAAATAATCCCGGAAGAATCAAACCTCCATTCGTAGAAGCTGAAATCGACTGGGTAAGGTCCTTACGGATATTACCTCCCAGCAGTGCTTTGAAATTCAGGTCTTTTGAGATGTCCTTGTTCACATTGAACATCAGGTCAAGATTGGTTTCGTTAAAGCTCTTATTGTAACGGGAATAATAAGATACCCCTACGCTTCCTTTATCATAGCGCTGGTCCTGTTGTTCATCATAATGATCGATGGCAACACGGCCCATAACACTTAACCAGCTGGTAAGCTGATAGTTCAATTGCAGGTTTCCGAATACACGGGAACGGGAATCCGTTTCATAGTTATGGTAACGATCGAAATAAACATTGTTCCAGTAAATGGGAACCAAACCGCTTTGCTCGTTAGACGGATCAGCCCAGTTCCAGGTTGTATTCAACCCGGTTTGTTCATAAGCCTGTTGCTGTTCCTTGATATCGACATTCATTTCAAACCACTGGCGGAAATTGGTCATCGGATTACTTGGATCATAACCGGTACCATATCTTCCTTTACCCTCGGTGTTGGAGTAATTAACCATGGCCGAAACATTCAAACGGTCAGACAATTTATACATGCCAGACATATTGAACAGGTCTTTGGTAATATGACTATTGGGCAGTAAGCCTTTATCATCATTGCGTGTATATCCCACACTGTAGGTTCCTTTATCGCTACCACCCTGAACCGTAGCGGCCAGATTATAATTAAATGGATTGGTAAAGAATGTAGTAGGATCATTTGCTGCCGCCACCCAGGGACGTGCCTGATGGTAATAAGGAGAATTTGGGTAAAATGCATCCCACTGGTAAATCAGCAGGCTAGGATCAAATTTTTGTCCCCAGGAAGCATCTTCCGTTGTTGGAACCACGTTATCATTTACCCCATCTCCATTTACATCAAAATAAAGAAAGTTGGGATTACCACCCGGCACACCATTGTCATATTGATAAATAGAACCATAGTTTGCACCATATTGGTGCTGGTAGTTAAGAAATGTACTTTTATCAATAGACCCGGTGGTAACACTGGTATTTACGGTTACACCCAGACCTCTGGAAGTTCCTTTCTTCGTTGTTACAAGTATTACTCCGTTAAACCCTCTTTCACCATATAAGGCGCTTGCGGCAGCTCCTTTCAGTACGCTGATAGAAGCAATATCATCAGGATTAATATCGGCGGCATTATTACCATAGTCAAATCCACCCTGTTGGGCTCTTTGAGTGGCATCATTATCGTTGGCGTTGTCATAAGGCACCCCGTCAACCACAAATAAGGCCTGGTTATTCCCTGTTACAGATTTGTAACCACGGAGAACCACGTTTGTTGAACCCCCGATGGAATTCGACTGGTTGATCTGCAGACCTGCCACCTGACCTTCCAGGTTGGCAATAAAATTACTGTTTCTCTGTCTGTTCACCTGATCACCCTGTACAACCTGCACAGAATACGGTAACTGGTTTTTACTCCTGGTAATACCCAGCGCCGTAACCACCACTTCATCCAGATTAGAGGAACGTGTCGCGGTTACTGTAACCTCAGGACTGTCTCCAACTGGTACACTTATTGGTGAAATTCCGGTTGCCGTTACTTCCAACGTTTCGGTTGAATTGGCTTTGATAGTGAAATAACCGTTCGCATCAGCGCTGACACCCACTTTGGTGCCTTTTACCCTGATCGTCGCAAACGGAACCGGCTGACCCGACTTATCAACAACCCTCCCGGTTACTGTCTTGGTTTGTGAAAATGCTAATGAGCCTAAAAGCACTAGCACCGCTAACAGTGATAGAAATTTTCTCATGTGACGTTGAGTTTTGAATTTAGATCGTGCAAAATAGGGAAGTTTTATATCCAACAAAAAAAAATGTTAAATATCCCCCTCTTCACAATTAGACAATATCAAATCCCAATACGCTGCAAGCCTTTTAACAGACTCATTTTTAAGACTTAATATAATTTAATACTTATCAATTGATTACAAGTTAAACATATTGATAATGTTAAATAATCACGATATATTCTCAAAAATCCGGCATATTTAAACTTTCCAACAGATCACGTTGCATGTTAATAAATTAACAATTTATGGTCATTTTATTAAAAAATTATTAATTAAAAGCCTCCAAACTAAATATATGATATGAAGCCTTAATACATAAGAAAAAATTATATATAATAAAACACGCCCGCTAGACTGGATCTTTTTATACTGACTATATCAAATCCTTATATATAATTATAAAATATATTGATCTGCGACAAGAAAATGGGCAGATTTAAGCCTGGGCGGTGGGGCCGCCAAAATTCATGGGAAGGGTAACTTCTTCGAGATCCTGGATTTTTCCGTTGGTTCCTTCAAAACGAAGGATATTTTCTGTTAGCGCTTTCATAAAACGCTTGGCATGCTGGGGAGTAAATATTATTCTTGATTTCACCTTGCTTTTGGGTGTTCCCGGCATCACATTTACAAAGTCAATCACAAATTCGGCATGGGAATGGGTAATGATAGCCAGGTTTGCATATTCCCCTTCGGCTACTTCTTCACTGATCTCAATGTTAAGCTGATTATTGGGTTGCTCCGCCATCTGTAATAGTTTATACAAAAATAAGACAGCCTCCCCACATAACATTTTCATTATTATTATTGCCAATGTGCCAGTAACTGCGCTTTTATTATAGTCTTTCGGTTTCCGGATATCTGGTCAAGGCCCGAACCGATTACAGATAATCCGGGATAAAAGGTCTGTGCCCAGTTTAACGCAGCGGACAAATGAAAATGCCGCGCCCTAAATGGGATCAAACGACTGATGTCTTTATACAGATTGATATTATAATGAATTCCTTTACCATAATATGCGGGCAGGGAGAAACTATACAGCAAATCCGGTTCGTTGAGATATATCCGGGTATCATATCCGTCTGTTTCAAAAATCGTCACTGAAATATTTCCGGAAATGCGGGACTTTCGGATATGTATACCCGCCATTCCCAAAAACCCCTGCCGGGATAGTGAAATAGCAGTAGTATCCATCCTGACAAATTCCATTCTGCCTATAAAATCTAAAATCCCGGATACCGTGTAACCCGTTTCAATCCGCCAATGCTGTAATAACGGTTTATAGATACTATGTGTACCCCCTTCGGAGATTCCTGCATTTATTTCCTTCGATTCATTTTTATAAGTAAAATTGAAGCGCCAGTTTTTATCCGGCTGGTAGTTAAACTGCATCAGAAGATCCCGTCCGGCAGAAGGCGCGTCAACGCGGTATTTTATCCAGGGAAAATCAAAAACATCGTAATACAGGTTCATCTGTAACCCGGCAGCAGGCCTTAAAACAAAACCGGCATATAAACCTTTTTCATTATTCGGAAAACTGTTTTCAGTAAAAGCATCGCTATAAAGTGATTGGAAACCCGGCGAAATATTCCGATACAAAAAACTCAGATCCAGATTTTCCCGCAGGCTGATCAGTGCCCCCTGCAAAAAAGCAAAATGTTTCCATTGATCAACGGCCAGTTCTCCAAATAAATGAATGTTTGCTGCAGTATAGTTATAGTCAACGCTCAGGTTGGTAAGTCGGGTTCCCCGGAGACTATACAGGTTATAGAGTTCTCCTCTCTTTTCAAAAAGCCGGTTGAATTGAAAATGAATCCAGTTAATACCCAGCATAAACCGGTTGGAATTATACCGCAGATTCATTCCTGCCGAAAACTGCTGACTATTATTTCTGTCAGCAATTTCAGCCGGAGTACGATGATATCCGCTATTTTGAAAAGAACTGAAAAGATCATTGCTCCCCGAACTATCTGGTTTCGGGGTAGTACTTATCTTCTGACTGGAGATAAATAAACTGGACTGCCATCTTCCTTTCTCTAAAGTGATTCCGATGCCCCGGTGAAAATTAAATTCTCCGGCAGAATGATAGGGCTTTAAACAAGGTGCTTCCCGCTTAATGGCAAGGGTCTGCGCGCTTTTTGTAAAAGCAATGGATTGCCATTGGATCAGTCCCTGGCCCATGTTAACCGTAAAATCACCAATAGCCAGGGCCCGGACAATACCTACATGCTGCAGAAAAAAATGAAATGAATAAAAATCAAATCCATATCGCTGCGCACCCCGAAAAAATGGTTCACCGGCATCTTTTTCTCCCGTAAAACCAAATGCCAGCAAATTTTTATAGTTATATGTATACCGGATAAAAGCTTTTAAGGCGCTCCCTTCATAATAGGATTTACCTGAGTCGGATTGTTTTTCAAATCCTTTTGATTTTTCCAGTACCCTGGCGGTCCGTACCAGAAAAGATTTGTCTCCCCCCTTCCATCGTTCCCGCAAAGCGGAATAAAGCGACTCATCTCTCCTGATAACAATATAAGGAAGGAGCCTGCGTATTGTCTCCACATCAAATCCCGGTACGGCCTGGAGCTCGTGTACTGTAAGTAAGGAACCCAACAGGTCCCGGTAAATTAAAAAATTTTTTATCTGAATCGTTTGAAGAAGGTGCAATTGAATCAGATCTTCTTCCCGCGCCATATTCAGATTCAACGGATGCGACATAAACGATTCCAAATCCAATTCATCCGAATCGTCTGTAGGGTCCCCATCCTTTTTTTCTGCTAAGGCCTCCAGTTGCGCAGAATGATAAGCCGGCATTTCCGTATCCTGTCCAAACCCTCTGTCCAGACATAACAAAACCAACATAATCACAAAAGAAATTCTAACCGCCCTCATCCCTTCTTGTTTTTACCCCTCCAGAGAATCACGAGTCCCGGACTAAGACCAAGAACGGGTTCAAAAGCTGTATATACCTGAATACAGAGTTGGTGTTTTTCCCATCCCGATTGAAATACCAGGGATCCAGAGTCGCTGTTTATCCCGAAAGAAAAAAAGAATTGTTCGCCATAGCGATATGCGAGCGATCCCAATACATTAACCGGAAAACCGGAAGATTTTATAATCTGGCAGGACAGAAATAAATCAGTTCCCCATTGATACCCAAAACCCATTTGGAAGGATTGCGGGGGTCGCTCAGGATTCGATTTTCCTGCTTTTCCAAAAACCGGCAGATCCATTTCCCACCCGGCTATCAGATTTTCAGAAACATGGACCCGGATACCCATTCCGGAATAACCAAAATCATGAGCCGGATAACCGGATGCGATTTCATCCATAAATCCAAAACATATTCCCAATTCCAGACGCCCCAGATTTTTTCCATAGGCAAATTCCCCGGACTGCTCATTATAATGGATGTCTCCGGCTCTGTGCAGGGAAAAACCGATTCCTCCATTACCCAGCGGACCGGAACCCGCCAGGTTATAATTGTCCAATGCCGGGAGCATCCAGGTTCTTTCGGCTACCAGTCCGGATAAAAAACCCTTCACTCCTGCCAGGCAGGCCGGATTGGAAATAAAAGAAAATGCATCCAAAAAATCTCTGCTATATGCGCCGGATTTTATATAGGCATTAACAACCGGGAGGTGTGCATACTGACACGGGGCCGGAACAGCAAAAAACAAAACACCCGAAATCATCACCAGTCTGCATTTCCTCATATTCATCTCCTCTATATCAGAAACAGGCAAATTAATCAGAGAAAAAAAAAGAAGAAACGTAAAAAGCCCGGAATCAGGCAGTATTAAAACGGGTTGGTTACCTTTGCCGGATGCAAATTTTAGATGGTCAGCTCGTTTCCCGTACAATTAAAGAGAGACTCAAAATTGATGTGGCCGCGCTTGTTGCAGAAGGCAAAAAAATTCCGCATCTCGCGGCTGTACTTGTAGGAAATAATGGTGCCAGCGAAACCTATGTGGCAGCGAAAGTAAAAGCCTGTGCAGAAATCGGCTTCAAATCCACTTTACTCAGGCTGGAGGAATCCATCAGTGAATCCAAATTACTTTCCCTGATTGAAGAACTTAACACAGACATGGATGTGGATGGCATCCTCGTACAACTGCCTCTGCCGAAACATATTTCAGATGAACGTGTCATCCTCACAATCGATCCTTCAAAAGACGTGGACGGATTTCATCCGGTAAATGTGGGGAAACTGGTGCTGGGTACACCCAGCTTCATTTCTGCTACTCCCCATGGCATCATGCTCCTGCTGGAACATTATAAGATTAATACGGCGGGAATGCAGGCTGCCGTAATCGGAAGAAGTAATATTGTTGGCAGGCCCATGAGTATCCTGCTGAGTGCAAATACAAACCCGGGAAACTGCACGGTTACACTTTGTCATTCACATACCCGTAACCTCAGGGAAATATGCCTGAACAGTGATCTCATCGTTGCGGCATTGGGTAAACCTGAGTTTGTAAAGACAGATATGGTAAAGGAAGGTGCTGTGATCATTGATGTAGGCATTACCCGGGTGCCGGATTCGTCTAAAAAAAGCGGCTTTGCCTTAAAAGGGGACGTTGATTTTGCAGGTGTTTCTTCCAAATGCAGCTATATAACACCGGTTCCGGGTGGCGTCGGACCAATGACGATTGCAGCCCTCATGAAAAATACTTTTACCGCCATGAAGCGCAAGCATTGACTATGATAACAGAGAAAACGATTCTTACTGCGCCGCCGCTTCCACTGATGGAAGCATTTTATACTATCCAGGGAGAAGGATTCCACCAGGGCAAAGCGGCTTATTTTATCCGTCTCGGCGGATGTGATGTGGGTTGTGTCTGGTGCGATGTAAAAGAAAGCTGGGACGCGTCTGCTCATCCCAAACTACAGGTGTCCCAGATGGTTTCTGAAGCAAAAAAATTTCCGGCAAGAATAGCAGTGGTGACCGGTGGTGAACCCCTGATGCACGACTGCTTACCGCTTACCCGTGAACTGCACGCAGCGGGTTTTCAAACGCATATCGAAACCTCCGGCGCCTATCCGCTTAGCGGAGAATGGGATTGGATCTGCCTTTCTCCCAAAAAATTCATGAAACCAGTTCCCGGGCCCATCGAACGGGCGAATGAACTGAAAGTAGTCATCTACCATCCTTCCGATTTTATCTGGGCCGAATCCTATGCTGAAAAGGTGGGCCCGGCATGTCAGCTTTTTTTACAACCGGAATGGAGCAAAAAAGAATCCGTGATCCCCCAGATCTCCCGCTATATACTTGAAAATCCAAAATGGGCATTCTCTTTACAATTGCATAAGTATATTCAAATGCCATAGGAAGGGTTGACGGATGACGGATGACAGTTGACGGTTGACAGTATTTCAAATTTCACATTTCCGCAATAGCTTTAGGCTTTGGGCGTTAGGCTTTAAGCGTATTCAGTCGTTAGGCTTTAGGCTTATTTTTACATATATGTTCCCCATGAGGTTTTTTTGCACCTGCTTAATTATATTATTTGTCATACAGGCCAGTGGCCAGTATGATCCCGCTAAAGTAAATCCAAAGGCTGCAAAACTTTATCTTTTATCCCAGCAGCAGGCGGCGGACGATAAATTCCGGGAAGGAATAGAAACACTCAAACAGGCCGTTGCCATCGATAGCAAATTTGAAGACGCCTGGTTGTCGATTGCAGGCATGTATACGGAACTAAAAAATTACCAGGCAGCCGTTGACAATTATAAAATTGCCCGGTCAATCGATAGCATTTATTTCAAGGACTACAGTCTTACTTATTCCATTAACCTGGCCGGACTCGGAAAATTTGAAGAAGCGCTTTCAGCTGTAAATGATTTTAAAACGGTGCCCGGATTACACGAATCTTCCTTACGGTCTGCCGCGTTTCGTACCAAAACATACCAGTTTGCAATCGACTATGCAGCAAAAAAAAATCACACGGATTATAAATTTGAGCCACTGAATATGGGAGATTCCGTGAATACTTCGGTATCAGAATATTTTCCAACCATCAGCCTGGATGGAAAACACCTGGTATTTACCAGGAGAGTGAATGGAATCAATGAGGACTTTTATGAAAGCGACCGTACCTCCAACGGCTGGACAAAGGCAAGGCCACTTGCCGGAAATATCAACAGCAGCAGTAATGAAGGAGCACTTAATATTTCGCAGGACGGGCAATGGCTGATTTTCACAGGATGTAATTTTCAGAACGGATTCGGCAGTTGTGACTTATACATGTCCTTCGCCACTCCGGGAGGATGGAGCAGCCCTGAAAATATGGGACCTGTTTTTAACACTGAATTTTTTGAATCGGCACCATCGCTGTCACCGGACAAAAGGGATTTGTATTTCACCAGCAACCGTCCGGGAGGTTATGGCGGGAATGATCTTTATGTGGCCCACCGGGGGGACAACGGCCGCTGGTCCGCACCAGTAAATATGGGCCCTTCCATCAACACAGCCGGTGACGAAAGCTGGCCTTTTATTCATGCAGATAACAGTTCCCTTTATTTTACTTCCAATGGTTTACCAGGTTATGGCGGGGATGATCTTTTTGTTGTACGAAAAAACGCTTCCGGTGAATGGGGAGTTCCGGAAAACCTGGGATATCCTATCAATACAATTGAAAACGAAGGCAGCCTGGTTGTGGCCGCTGATGGCAAAACTGCTTATTATGCCAGTGACCGGGCAGACAGCCGGGGTCAGATGGACCTGTATTCATTTGAATTGCGTGAAGATATTCGTCCGGCAAGGACCATCTGGGTTAAAGGAAAAGTATATGATAAAAAAACCGGAAAGGGACTACCCTCTTCAGTAGAGTTGGGAGACCTTAGAAAAAAACTGATCATCAGTAAACTGCAGACAGATGAAACCGGAAATTATTTAACTACCCTGCCCATAGGTAACGACTATGCCTTCAATGTAAACCGCAAGGGTTACCTGTTTTATTCAGAAAATTTTATGCTCTCTAATACATCCTCCGATTCGGTTTTTCAATTGGATATTCCGCTTCAGCCAATCGAAGCGAATGCCAGCATCATCCTGAAAAATATTTTCTTCGAGGTGAATCAGTATGAACTAAAACCCGCTTCCCAGATTGAACTTGATGACGTAGTGAAACTGCTAAAAGAGAACCCACTTCTGACCATTCAGATAAACGGATATACTGACAATGTCGGCAAACCGGCAGACAATCAGCTACTTTCAGAAAACCGGGCTAAATCGGTCGTCAATTATCTTAAATCCAAAGACATTGATCCTAAACGTTTATCATTTAAAGGTTACGGTGATGCACAACCGTTATCTCCCAATACAAACGATGCCGGCAGGGCACTAAACCGACGTACGGAACTAAAAGTGCTGAAAATTAATTAGCCCTTTTAAGCTTAAAGCCTAACGCCCAAAGCCCAAAGCCATTTCATCATCCGTCAACTATCAACCGTCAAAAAACGGTGAACAATTAGGTGAGTATTACCATCCATCCTTTCAGCGTGTTTATAATTTTACTCAAAAATATTTGAATCCCGATCTTCCTTACCTGATCAGTCTTACGCTGGTTCCACAGATCGGGTGTGTACACGCCAAAATACTACTCCGGCATTTCGGCTCAGCCGAAGCGGTTTTTAAATCCTCTGTTTTTACCCTTGAAAAAATAGAAGGCATTGGAAAAATCCGGGCCGCTTCCATCAAAGCATTTCAGGGATTTACTATTTCTGAAAAAGAAATTATATTTCTGGAACGCTATGGCATTCGGGCGCTGAGTTTTCAGGAACCGGATTATCCTCAAAAATTATTGTCTGCCGATGATGCCCCTGTGATTCTTTTTTACAAAGGATCTGTTGGTCTGAATCCGTTGCGTGCGGTTTCGATTGTGGGTACACGTCGAAATACGGAATATGGAAAACAGGTAACTGAAAAAATAGTTCAGGAGCTGGCGCCCTACGATGTGACCGTCGTGAGCGGACTAGCCTTTGGAATTGACGCCATCGCGCATAAAAATGCATTAAAGCAGGGTCTCCCCACCCTTGCAGTGCTTGCTCACGGGCTGGCTTCACTATATCCCCCGGAACACAGCCAGCTTTCTAAACAAATATTGAAACAGGGTGGTCTGCTTACGGAATTTATCAGCCAGGTAAAAGCGGATAAACACCATTTTCCTGTGCGTAACCGCATTGTAGCGGCCATCAGCGACTGCACCATTGTTACCGAAACCGCTGTGAAAGGAGGAAGTATGATAACGGCGGATCTTGCAAATGGATACAATAGAGACGTTTTTGCATTTCCCGGAAGAACAACAGATTTCAAAAGTGCGGGATGCAATTGGCTGATCAGAAATCACCAGGCTATATTGTTGGAAAATGGAAAACACCTGGCAGCTTTGATGGGCTGGGAAGAAAATAAAAAGGCTCAGAAAAATGTTCAGGGCGAAATTTTTATTGAACTCAGTGAAGTGGAACATCGGGTTATGGAACTATTAAAAGAAAGGGGACAAATGCATATCGATGTGCTCAATGGAACTACAGGATTCCCGAATAACCGCAATGCCGGGGCACTTCTGGAACTGGAGATGAAGGACCTGATCCGTAGTTTGCCAGGCAGGATTTACAGTTTAAAGGCCTAACGCCTAACGCTCAACGCATAACGCTTAACGCCAAAAGCCTGAGGCTTAACGCTTATCGATTAACGATTAACGCTTATCGATTAACGCTTAACGCATCCGGAATCCGGAGTGAACGTGGCATCGTCCAGGGTCAGTAAATTGGATTTGGGAGCAATTTATCACTTGCATTATCTTTGCACATGGCAAGAATAAATTCCTCCAAAACTCCCCTCCTCCCCAAATTTTTTGGTGAAGGCCTTACGTTCGATGATGTTTTATTGTTACCGGCTTACTCAGATGTATTACCCCGGGAAACTGATATCCGAACAAGTTTAACAAAAAAAATTACGCTCAATATACCTATGCTTTCGGCAGCCATGGATACGGTTACCGAAGCCACCCTGGCTATTGCATTGGCCCGGGAAGGTGGTTTGGGAATCCTGCATAAAAATATGCCTGTTGAAAAACAGGTTGAACAGGTTCGTAAAGTAAAAAGAAGTGAAAGCGGGCTCATTATTGATCCCATAACCCTGCATGCAGATGCAACCATCGGAGATGCCCTCACCCTGATGAAAGAAAATAAAATCGGCGGAATTCCGATTGTCGACAATCAACATAAACTGGTAGGCATCCTCACCAATCGTGACCTTCGATTTGAAGACGACCGAAAAAGAAAAATCCGGGAAGTGATGACGAAAGAAAAACTCATCGTAGCGCCCGAAGGAACCGATCTAAAAATAGCAGAGAGTATTCTGCGAAAACATAAAGTAGAAAAATTACCCGTTGTAAATAAATCCGGGAAACTGATCGGCCTGATCACGTACCGCGATATTCTACAGCTTTCCAGTTTTCCAAATGCGGTGAAAGATGAATTCGGCAGACTCCGGGTGGGTGCTGCCCTGGGAATAACAATGGATTTGATGGACAGGGCTGCGGCCCTGCTTCAGATTGGTGTGGACGTAGCCTGTCTGGACAGTGCACACGGTCATAATACAGGTGTACTGGAAGCTTTGAAGAAAGTAAAAAAGAATTTTCCAAAATTGCAGGTGATCGCCGGCAATGTTGGAACGGCAGCCGGAGCAAAAGCACTGGCAGCGGCCGGAGCGGATGCAGTAAAAATAGGCGTTGGACCCGGATCTATTTGCACTACCCGTATTGTAACAGGCGCAGGAGTTCCACAAATTACTGCGATTCTCGAAGCAGCATCTGTTCTAAAACCGCTGGGTATTCCGCTGATTGCGGATGGTGGTATCCGTTATACCGGAGATCTTGTAAAAGCAATCGCTTCAGGTGCCAGTGTGGTTATGATGGGAAGTGTTTTTGCCGGCACAGAAGAAAGTCCGGGTGATACCATTATTTATGAAGGCAGAAAATTTAAACAGTACAGGGGTATGGGATCACTCGGTGCCATGACGCAGGGCAGCAGTGATCGTTATTTCCAGGACGTGGAAGACGGAATAAAAAAACTGGTTCCCGAGGGTATCGAAGGCCGCGTAGCATTTAAAGGAAATCTGAGTGAAGTGGTACAACAATATGTTGGTGGATTAAGAGCCGGGATGGGTTATTGTGGTGCGAAAAATATCTCGGCCCTCCAGGGAGCCCAGTTTATTAAAATCACTAACGCCGGAATGCAGGAAAGTCACGCTCACGATATTGAGATCACCCGTGAATCGCCCAATTACAGCCGCTGAAACAGCGCTCTGATTCCTTTTAAAATAGAATGCTGATGAAGCGTACGCTTGGTTTCCTTTTTTTATTCATTTCCAGTCTTATTACAAACGCCCAGGTAAAAAGTGATTCCTGCACTATGCAGATCAGCCTGCTTACCTGTGCGCCGGGAACAGAACTTTATTCCATCTTCGGCCATACTGCAATACGTGTCCGCGATTCATCCAGGGGAATGGATGTTGTTTATAATTATGGAACCTTCGACGATACAGATCCCCTGTTTTATGTCAATTTCACCAAGGGTATTATGAATTATTCCCTGTCCGCCGAAACCATGGATACTTTCATGATGGAGTATCAATTCGAACAACGGAACGTACAGGAACAGGTACTGGACTTAAATTGCCAGGAAAAAAACAAACTGTATGATGCCCTAAGAAAAAATACACTGGAGGAAAACCGTATTTATCAATACCATTTTCATACCGACAATTGTACCACCCGGGCTGCCCGGATAATTGAATCCAACACCATGGATTCATTTTTTTATAAAAATATACTTCCTGTAAATAGTCCGCCCACAGTAGCCGGCTCAGGAAACGGTCTCAGTTTCAGGGATATGATTCATGAATACCTGGACAAACAACATAAGAGCTGGTCTGAATTCGGAATCGATTTATTCCTGGGGAAAAATCTGGACGCAAAAGTGACCAACCTGGAGGCCATACATTTCCTGCCGGATTATTTATACCGGGGAATGGACAGCGCATACAACGGGAAAAAATTACTGGTGTCGCGAAAAAATTCAATTGTCAAATTCCCCGCAGCGAAAGATCCATCCGAGGGACTTACTCCCATGGCCCTTTTCCAATGCCTGTTGCTGGCAACTATACTGCTTTTTATATTCAGGAATCATCCATCCATCAGCCGGACCCTGTTGATATTCGATATTATTTTTTTCAGCGTTCTGGGATTACTGGGGACAATGATGGCCTATTTATGGATAGTGCGGATTGATGATGTATGCCGGAACAATATGAATATCCTCTGGGCAGTTCCCACCCATTTTATTGCTGTATTTTTTATCCGAAAAAGAGATGCATGGATAAAATATTATTTTCTGGGTACGGCTATTGTTGCCGCTGTATTATTATTCGGTTACTCTTTTTGGTGGCAGCGGATGAATATGGCCGTCCTGCCTTTATTGATCCTTATCATTTTTCGCAGTTCTATGATCTATTTAAATCGGAAGCATGCTGAAAAATTTGTTATTCAGGGGAAGTCGGCTCGAATATGAAATCAGGGGTGAAGGCCTGACGGTTATGCTGGTTCATGGATTTACTGAGGACCGCAGGATCTGGGATCCCCTGTTAGCCGGGATGGAGGAAAAATACAGATGGATCCTGCCGGATCTTCCCGGCAGCGGCCAGTCGGATTTTAATGAATCCCTGATTACACTAAAAGATTTTGCAGACGCGCTTTACGCCATAATGGAACAGGAAAATATCCGGGAACTGGTCCTCATCGGACATAGCATGGGTGGTTATATTTCCATGGCTATCGCGGAAAAATATCCTGACAGGCTGCTCTCCCTGGGGCTCTTCCATTCCAGTACATATGCGGATTCCACTGAAAAAAAAGAAGCCAGGGACAAAAACATCAGCTTTATTCAAAAAAACGGGGCCGAACCTTTTGTCACTCAGTCCCTTCCCGGATTATATTCCGGGGGATTTGCCGCTGAAAATCCACAGGAAATTCAAAAACAGATTCTCCGTTACGCCAACTTTAAGGCGGAATCTCTCGTACAGTACCTGACTGCCATGAAGCAGCGGCCGGCTACCACCGGGGTTTTAAGATCATTCACCAGTCCAATATTGTTTATTATGGGAGAGGAAGATAAGGCGGTACCGCTGAAAGACGCGCTGGAACAATGCCATTTACCCCGGATTTCGTACATTCACATTTTGACCCATACGGCTCATATGGGCATGATTGAAAGCACAAATCAGTGTCGTTCCATAATTGATCGTTTCCTCCAACAGATTCCCGTTTAATCAAAAGCAGAAAGAACCGTGCGTTTCCGACCCTGTCGATTTATTTTACTTTTATTTTGTCTTGAGCTGGTGGTCCTTACCGGTTACGCCAAACATATAAAAGGAGGCGAAATCCACTATACCTATCTCGGCCCCTCCGCCACTACGCCCAATGCAGACCGGTATGAAATCCGGCTGCGTTTATTCATCAGTTGCCAGTCTACGCTGGGACAGCTGGAATCATCCGTTGTTCTTGGAGTTTACAGATCTTCAGATAACAGGCTGGTCAATGATCTGACGGCACAATTGAGTTATAGTAAAACCATTACCCTCCAAAGACCCAATCCCTGTATTGTTAATCCGTCTACGGTTTGTTACTGGATACGGGAGTTTACTGCACAGATCGAACTACCCCGGGATCCCTCCGGATATATGGTTATTTTTCAACGTTGCTGCCGGATTGATGGCATTCGTAATCTGAATCCCAGTTTTAATGTTGGGGCATCGTATTTCTGCCAGATACAGGGGACCAACACCATCGGTGTAAACGGCATAAATTCAAATCCTGACTTTGGAATTAAGGATACCGTGCTCATTTGCCAGGGCAAAAAATTCAAACTCGATTACAGCGCTACTGATGCCGACGGTGATTCTCTCAGTTATGAATTTGCTCCGGGTTATTATGGAGGTGATACTTCAAATGCCATTGTTACAAATCCCCCGCCTCCCTCAAGCTGGGTTCAGTTAAGATATTCCGGCGGTTTTTCAGGTATACAGCCGCTGGGACGAAATGTTACCATAAACAGGCGAACCGGGATAATCTCCGGTGTGGCTCCCGGAGCAGGTGACTATGTGGTCTGTGTGCTGGTGAGGGAGTATCGCGCCGGTATAATGATTTCTGTACACCGTAAGGATTTTATCCTGCATATTGATGACCGCTGCGATTTTCCTACCGCCGATCTGAATCCAAACTATATCAGTTGTAACGGATTTGATTTCACATTCCATAATGAAGCCAACAATTCACCCCTGATCCACAGCTTTTACTGGGATTTTGGCGTAGCGGGCAGTACGACAGATACCAGTACCCAGGCCAGGCCGACCTTTAGTTTTCCGGATACCGGAATTTATACCGTAAAATTTTATGTAAATAAAGATGAGAATTGTACTGATAGTGCCACAACACAGATGAGTGTTTTCCCCGGATTTTTTCCGGGATTCAGTTCCCTGGGAACATGTGTCCTGAATCCGGTGATGTTTACGGATACCACAAAAACCAAATACGGACGAGTGTCTTCCTGGTCATGGAATTTCGGAGATGAAACGAGTTCAGCAGATACTTCAGGCCTGAAAAATCCGTCCTGGAAATACAGTGACACCGGAACGAAAAATGTAACTTTTATTGTAGCGAATAGTAAGGGATGCCTGGATACCGTAGTGCAGTCCGTGCACATGACGGACAAGCCACCCATTTATTTTCCTTTCCGGGATACGCTTATCTGCAATATTGATACCCTGCAGTTGCACGCGAAAGGTTTCGGGAATTTCACCTGGACACCTTCAGTCAATATGATTAATCCAAACACTCCGGATCCTTTTGTTCACCCGCAGTCCACTACCTATTATACAGCAACTCTGGATCAGTCGGGCTGTGTAAATCATGACTCGGTTCGCGTACGGGTGGTAGACCATGTTATACTCAATGCAGGAAATGATTCAACGATTTGCCTTGGAGATACCATTACTTTTCATCCCAGCGGGGATGGATTGTATTTCTCCTGGTCACCTGCTGCAACGCTGGATGATCCGGCACTAAAAAACGCACGTGCAACTCCTACCGGATCCACCACATATCAGGTTGTTGCCAGCATAGGAAAATGTTTCAGTACCGGAAGCTTCAATATCAACACAATCCCTTATCCGATTTCTAAAGCGGGTAACGATACTTTTATCTGTTATCAGGATACAGCGCAGATACAGGCCACTGCGAGGGGCATGCGCTACAACTGGGTACCCGCAACAGATTTAAGTAATCCGGATATTCTGAATCCACTCGCATATCCATTACAAACAACCGTATATCAGCTACAGGTATTTGATACGCTTGGTTGTCCTAAGCCTGGTATTTCGCAGGTAGTTGTGAATGTATATCCGCAGATTCTGGCTTTCGCTGGAAATGATACTTCTGTTGTGGTAGGTCAGCCTTTAAAACTCCATGGATCCGGAGCACCCTCTTTCCTCTGGAGTCCGAATTTTGCCCTTGACAGAAACGATATTCCTGATCCGACAGCAGTACTAAGTCAAAATCAGACTTATGTAATGATGGCTTTTACGGAAGCAGGATGTTTTGAATATGATACGATTAACATTAAGGTATTCACCACGCAGCCGGATATCTTTGTACCCAATGCGTTTACCCCCAATGGCTCGTCCAATACCATATTCCGTCCCATTGCAGTCGGCATATCCTCATTGGCGTATTTTCGTGTTTATAACAGAAGCGGTATGCTTGTATTCAGTACCAGCCAACTCGGAAAAGGCTGGGATGGTACGGTTAACGGAAAACCACAGGATACCGGCGGATATGTTTGGATGGTGCAGGGAACAGACTATACAGGTAAACTGGTTACAAAGAAAGGAACCATGGTGCTTGTCCGTTAATCGTTTTTCAACATTAAATTTTTCGGTGTGAAAAAAATAATCTGCATAACCGGGGCAAGTTCAGGTTTTGGAGAAGCCTGCGCATTTACTTTTTCAGCAAACCAATATGACCTGATCATCTCCGGAAGAAGAGAGGAAAAATTGCAACAGCTGAAGTTGACGCTTGAAACAAAATTCGGCAACCAGGTATATGTACTTCCGCTGGATGTGCGCAGCAGATCTGCTGTGGCCGATGCATTTCACTCGCTGCCTCCTGCCTGGAAAAAAATAGATGTGCTGCTGAACAATGCGGGTCTTGCTATGGGCCGGGATAATTTTGATGATGCCTCACTGGATGATTGGGAAACAATGATCGATACCAACCTGAAAGGCCTGTTGTACGTTTCGAAAGCCGTACTGCCTTTAATGATTGATCAGAAAAAGGGCCATATCATCAATATCGGTTCTACTGCCGGTAAACAAGTCTATCAGAAAGGAAATGTGTACTGCGCTACCAAACATGCTGTGCAGGCCGTTTCAGAATCCATGCGTATTGACCTGCTTCAGCATAAAATTAAAATCACGGTAATTCATCCTGGTGCGGCCGAAACGGAATTCTCCCTTGTCCGGCTAAAACAGGATGTTCAGGAAGCGAAAAAAGTTTATGAAGGTTACGAGCCCCTTCATGCGGAAGATATTGCGAATATCGTTTACTATACCGCATCATTGCCGGCCCATGTTTGTATCAACGAACTCGAAGTGACATGTCTTGCACAGGCGAATGCTTATTACCTTTTTAAAGCTTAACGCCTAACGCCTAACGCTTAACGCGTCTAAAAAAAGACTTTTTAAGATATTTTAAGTTGGTTTATCCTTAATATTATTGCGATTAAAAAAGCGTTAAGCGTTTGGCGTTAAGCGTTAAGCGTTTGGCGTTAAGCGTTAAGCGTTTGCGTTAAGCCTTAAGCGTAAGGCGTTCAGCCTATTTTTTCGGTCCCTGCGCTGCCATCTCCGCCAGTGAAATTCTTATCTGAATACCTGCCCGCGTAGTAGTGACCGGTGGTGAGCTGGAAATTTTTGGTACGGTACGCCGCTCATCGAAATATAATTTAAGGTTGATGCGGTTATTAACAACATAGTCTATAGAAGGGGAAATACTAACAACCCTTTGACCCCCCACCGGCACAGCGGCACTCTGGTCAAGGTAACTATTGGTTGTTGCATCATCACGGAAACTCATATCCAACCGGAACGTGAGGTCATTTTCCAACCGGTTTGTAAATCCGTTTTTCCCCATAATCTTGATGTGAAACGGAAGTGGTACTCCGCGTTTGCGGAAACCAATACCGAAAATATATTCGGTTGAACGGCTTTCACTCATCTGGTAGTCAATCAGACTAAGGCTCAGCTGCCTGGACTTACTGAAACTGAATTTCGCCTGCAACTGATTTACAAACTGCATATCCAGGTCAATCAACGGCGCAAATTGTTCACTGATGGTAATATTGGGTACCAGAAAATAGGGAACAAAATTCCCGGTCAGGGTATCTATGAATCCCGGCTGACGGATTCCAAAGGGATCCTGGTAATTCAGGTTTGAATTAAAACTATTCATACTCAGTGTACTGTTATACCCGTCAGTAATACTGAAGTTGGTAAATATTTTTTCCATTCCCGGAATACGGGTCAGCCCATTGTAGGTAAGCCGCCAGTTTGGTTTTGGCAGATACCCCGAGAAGGGATTGAACTTAATGTTGGGATTATCTTCTTTTACCAGGGCTATTGCATCGGGTGACTTACCGGAATAAGCCGCGATAAATGCAGGAATCAAAACATCCTGGGCATATTTTCCATAACCTTTTGCATAACCATCCGGCGTCTGCTGGCCTCCGGAATATGGATTTTGGGCTCCCAGACGAGCAGAAATAATAGACCTGTAATTCTCAAAAGTCTGGAAAGTTGAAGAGACCTGGTTCGAATTGCTGGGTGTAAAAAGTGTTTTAATAGAAATGAAACTGATACTAAAACTTCCCGCAGTATATGGATTCAGCCGGGCAAAAGTATTTCCGCCCGTTGTATCCTTATAGAGTTCTGTATAATTCTTGCCAAAACTCTTATTTAGATTCACTGTGATATTCAAATCCCTGGTGGGTTGTATCTGCGCGGCAATATTAATGATCTGGTTATAACTGGCCTGGTTTTGAAAATTAAATAAGGTATCGGTGGAGAGCAAACCTTTTTTACCAAGACGGTTAACAAATCCGGTATCCGGCTGCTGTCCGAAAATATATCCCCAGCCAGGTTCATTGGATTTCAAATCCTGCCCCAGAAAATGGGTACTGTCAGTATACCCATAAATACTGGAGGCGGAAACTTCGGAAAAATTCACCGTGACATCTTTCACGGAGGTTAATATTTTTGCCAGCCCCTTCATGATGCCATTGAGATGTTTAGCATCGGTATAGTCAACAGGCGCTTTTTTCTGATTCAGGCTATCCGCTTTTTTCCCTGGCAGATTTTGCGGAGGAGGCTGCGCCTGTTGATCCAGTTCGCGAAGCAGCCGCCATTTACTGTAAAGCCGGGTTAAATTAAAATCAGCTGAAACATCTTTTTTCTGGGTGTTCATGATAACGTTTCCATAACTCGTGGCCAGTGTTGAAGCTCCGGTCCAGGTGTAAGAAGAACCATATCCCAACCGTAAAGTTGTCCAGTCCAGCGCCGGAATTTTTAAAGTAGGTACGGTATAAGTAAAGTTCGCTGTTTGAGAATATGAAATCGTTCTTCCTCCTTTCCAGAAATTATTCCACATTTGTTTTTTCCCCTGTTTGGTGAGTGCACCACTGTCTTCATCCACCCAGCTTTTATTCAGGGCTGCAAAATCAATATTTAGTGACCGGGTTATATCCCAGCGAAGGATGTATGTACGGTCAATGGTAAAAAACTTATTGTATGTGGTGGGGATCTGATATTTTCCGCCGCCGACATTTCTGGAGGTATATGCACCATACTGCCTTACCACATCTCCGCGAAATGTGATTATGGATGGAACGGGATTTACATTAAAATCCCTGAAGATGGAATACCAGGGTGACCTGGATTTGATGAATTTCTTAAAGGGTTCCCAGTATTTTTGCGTACCAACAAAATTATAACCCACACCTCCCTTGTAAATGGTTAGCTCATCCTCGAGGGCAATTGGATTTTCATGATTTGTACGGGTATAGGAATAGGTCAGATCAAAATTTTCTATACTCCAGAGTTTCAGTTTTTTTCCCGTTATATTATTTTTTCGGACGTTGGTAAAATTGAAACTCCGTATGGTGGTTACATCTATTGCTTCTTTTTCAATGGAGTCCCGTTCGTCTGCCGGAGCAGCCTTAACTTTATCGGCCAGTTTGATATCCAGGTCATACGGATCATATTGTGGTGTGCTTACCGTTTTGGAATAGCTGCCATAAAACGGTATGGACATTCCCGCTTTCCTTGGCAATAATTTTCCCAGTTCAAGATTGGTGGCGGCATCCAGTTGGGTGACTTTGCTGAAGGAACGTTCGTTGATACTCTGGTCGAGGGTTCCAAAACCTACGGACTTAATTGCCCCGGACAGATATAGGGTACCAAAATCAGCGATTTTAATATCTACACGTCCGTTCGCAGCATACCCCCCCTGGTCATCTATATTGGACAAACGGAGCTCATCAAACCAAACCTCTACACATTTAGGTGAAGCTGAAATATTTTGTATACCCAGGAACATCGCCTGCACCTGACCGAGATTAGGATTACCAAACATCGAATAAACCCGCTGGTTAGTCGTATCCACCACTGAGTAAAATCCGGAAGTATTCCCGGTGGCGTTACGCGCCTCTTTGAGTTGCACCAGTCGTTGCAGGATCAGGCTGAGATTATTGGAGTCCGGCCAGATCTGTGTATCCAGGGTGGAACCCCATGGTGTAATTCTTAACGGAAGCCTGACTTCATAATAGTTATTAATGAAGTCACTCCCAAGCCTTATTACCGCAGCGACCTGATTATTTTTTACGGTATCAGCACCCCTCGATTCCACATGTATATACATCTCCATCTTTCCGAAACGCCGCAAATCATAACTGACATTTTTGTAAACACCACGGGCTTCCCCAGACTGCAGGCCGCAAATCTGCAGGCTCATCGACTGTTCATTCATCAGCAGGTTTACATTATTGGTACTTAACTGCTGCTGACGTTCAACGCCCGGGGGAATAACATAAGGAATTGGCGTACGTGTACTATTCTGTTCGATATTAACGGCAGTTACATCAAAACTCGTGACAGAATTACTTGGAATAGGAATATACTGTCCGGTGGTATCCAGCTCATAATTAAAATTGCGCCAGGAATCGCGGATCAGCTGGAATTCTGCGAAACGGCATACCAGCGAATCATTAAACCCGGTCATAAACATCCGGATATATCTTACAGATTTGAAATCAGGAATATTCCCCACTTTTTGTTCATATGCGCTGATAGGTATCCGGAACTGATACCATGTCTGATAAACACCGTTGGCAGTAAATGATCTGGAATCAGAAATAAAATTCTTTCCGACATTGTTGGTAAGGTCGGCAGGAGAGAGTTTCACTTTGTATTCAAAATACTCCTCCAATTCATTCATGGTATTATCATGGTCGATATCTTCCTGATCCGGATACAGCGTATAAGCATCCACGTAAGTAGCTCCCGGCGGGGCAATGGGTGAATTGCCCTGTGGATTATTAATATTCTTGTATCGGCCGAGAATCTGTGTTTGGTTTGAATCGTATACTGCTGCCCGATAGTTCAGGAAGTCATCATACGATGGATCTTCCAGGGCCCTTTGGTAGGCTACCGAACCGGTTCCATACAAAATAGAAAGTCTGTTCAGATAGTTTGAGAATTTATTTTGTTCCCCCGCATCATCCAGTCCGTCAAATCCTTCATCCTGATATGGCCGGTCAGAACCATCATTACTGAATGCATTCGTAACCTGCACTGCATTATAGGGAACCCTTCCCCAAACAGAGGAACTGTCTATTGCTGCAGGAATATTGGGGGTGTTCAATCCATTTTCAAACAATTTCTTTCCGTCTTTCAATACATCTTCTGAAATTGACCCCAGATCCATATACAGCTGACCTCCCGAACTACCCGGATTCAGAATAAACGGATCCTGCATCCAGAATTCGATGTATTGAACATTTGAGGTCTCGAAATCTGTCTGGTCAATAGCTCGCATGATCCCACCCCAACGGCTTGTCGGATTATTCAGCAAACCCTTATTGTCTATGCTCCCCGGACGGGCATCGAAGTTATATGGGCCCTTCTGGTTTGGAAAATACGAAACATCAAATGTGACCAACTGCGCCTGCCCGAATTCCGGTGTTATTGTAGGAAACAATTGCTGGATTTGAATGGGCATCGTTCTCGGATCAGCCCAGTTCTGATAGCCCCTGACCGGGTTGCTCGTATTTGTTTTATCCTGGAGTACAGGCTCAATATTATACCAGGCCATTTTCGCCCGGTTATATCCATAAGGCAATGAATCGGTCAGTGTGGCTTCCGGGAAAAGCCCGTTTCCGGCCGGAGTTGAAGCGAGTACCCAGGAGGTTAGTGGGAAGCGTAAATCCACCGAGCTGGTGGATCCCTCAAAATCATCGACATAAATGGTTCCGTTTGCACCCTTTCCGATCTGGGGCGGGTGACCGGGTTGCAGGTAAGCGGCCTCTCCAATGGCTGTGATGGTACTCATTTCTTTTGAAGAAGAGAAAGGCAGCTTATTGAACAACCGGGTCAGTCCGGGCCATTGGGAACGGTAAGCAACATCAGCTCCGTACATGGTATTTCGAATCGGATCTTCCCCGTAATTGGTTTTTGTAAAATACGGACGTTCATTGAGTCGCTCAATCGTTCCTCCAAAGGATAAAGCTTCTGTAGCTGTATTTTTTGCCACATAATCCAATCTCAGGCCCATGAAACCCTGTTGCTGGGTTCCATAACTCGCATTGTTTTCGTAGGCCACATTAACAGGCACCCCGGAATTGATAATGGACTGGTTAATCACTTTTACGGATCCATTACTATAGTCAACTGTGTAGTCGATATTCTCCCTCAGAGTTTGTCCTCCGGCTGTCACTTTCACCGAGCCCTGCGGCACATTGAACGCACCCAGTGAAATGTCAGAACTTGCCTGACCCCTGGCCACACCGCTCAGGTAGTACCTGTCAACTGCGGCATATGTTTTCGCTACTTCTTTAATGGTATCATACAACTGCGGGAAAATATAACTGCTTGCCAGTGTAGGAGAGTTTTTAAAAGCCAGCGAATCCAGGTCGGCGCCAAATGGTTCCAGAACCGGAAAAATAATCCTGGCCTGCGATGAAACTATGGTAAAGCCTTCCACATAATCAAACACTCCATCAGGCTGGGGATCAAGATGGGCATTGAGCCGGTCGAGATTCAGGATGGTAATCAGGGGCACGCCTGCCTGATCACCTGCAGGTAAATATCTTTTTGTGCCTTCCCCGGCCTGTTCATAAAGAATATTCATCTGAAATCCGGACTGCTGGATATTGGACAAATAAGTTCCCGTTCCTGTTTTCAGCGTATACACGTTTTTCATCATCAGGTCCCAGATAGGCAGGGTAGTTCTCTGGGAGGTGGCTTTCAATAATTTCAGGTAAAGCACTTTCTGGGCTCCCGGATTATTTCCAAGCGTAGTATCAGGCGGAATATCCTGTGAAAATTCCCCAACCTGGTAAATCCTTCCGTTAAAACTATACTGGAATGCCACACCCAGTACATCATTGGGCTGCAGGGTCTGGTTCAGGGAAATAAACCCGACCTGTGGATTATAGGTATAGTCTGTCGGATTTAGTTTGCGGGCATAAATCTGTTCATAATCCTGAACCTGGGTAAGGCCCAGGGAACTGAGGACACCGACAACCTGAGTGGAACTGCGGCTGCCCGGATTGTTGATGATATTGCGGTATTCGTTATTGGCATCGTTAAATGGAAATGGCTGGTTTGTGAGAGAAACAACACCGGGATTGTAGGGATGTGGTTCTCCAAGGTCCATGAGTCCCACTACCTGCCTCGCCTGGGTGGCCGTTCCATTCCGGTTGGTAACCCATACTTCCATTCGCAGAATCTGAATCTGGCTTTTAATAACCGGCAGATTCGACATCGCCTTATTATAATTTGACCGGAAATATTGCGCTAACAGGAAGTTCCGGTTTTCATCGTAATCATCTGCCTTAAACTGATAGGAGGTCAGCGAAGCACCACCCTGCAAAGTAGTGGACTGGCTTTGGGAACGCTGGTTAGCGATTACACCGGTGACAAATAATTTTCCGAACTGAAGCTGGGTTTTAATTCCAAAAAGAGATTGCTGGCTGGCCATAAATGCGCTCTTCGTGGTGAAAGATGTATTTCCGACTTCAATTTTTTTCACAATATCATCGGGTCCGCCGGTATATTCCAGCTTCAGCTGATTCATCCAGTCGAAAGATGCCTGGGTATTATAGGAAATAGGCAGCTTGAGTTTACTTCCGATATTTCCGAGCACATTCACATTGGCGTCCAGGTTGAAATCAAGTCCCCCGGTTTTCCGGGCTGATTCCGGAAGCGTGGGATTCTGAACGTTCTGTCCCTGATAGCCTGCCAGGATATCCACATTTCCCTGGGGCCGGATATCTATTTTGCCATTCCCAAAAAGCCGGTTAAAAAAACTATTACTGTTTATATAAAGTTTTGGTTGTTCCAGGCGCCGGTTGAGGTCGCTTAACATATCGGCACGCTGACGGAAATAATTGTTTTCAGCCTGTTTACCGGAAATTTTCAGGTATTCCTCGTAGGTATAAGCTGTCGGGGTTCGGTAATATTTATTTCCAATTTTTTCTACTACGTAGTAAAGATTTGTCTTCGGATCATATTCAATTGAATCCCTCAGGTTAGAAGGGTCTTTGAGATTGAAAGAATGCGGTATGGGATTAGCCAGCGGATCTCCATAACGGTCATGGATGGGGTAATGAAGACTGTCTGCGGAAAACGGGCGCTTACTGGTATCGGGGGCATTCTGCGCACGGACGCCGGACGGTACTAAAAAAGCAACCGTTACGGCAGCGAACCATACCGTGGTAGTGATAATCTGAAGCAGATGCCTGGTCAAACTTCCTCAAAAATTAGTTAGGTATAGATCCCTACGATAGGCTAAAGGATTTTTAAAACTTGCTTAATGATATCTTCGACTTTTTGCGGAACCGGGGCATTTTGAGCCAGCTTTTTGAGAGCCTGTTCGGCTACCTGCCGGGTTATGCCCAAAGACACCAGAGCATTCAACGCATCATGCTCCAATGTATTGTATATCAATGGGGAATTATTTGAACCAGAGAATTTTTTACCTATTTTATCCTTTAATTCCAGTATAATTCTTTCAGCCGATTTCTTCCCGATTCCTTTAATACTTTCCAGTTGTTTGGTCTGCCCCTGAACGATAGCCATGGCCAGCTCTTCCGGTTTCATAGCGGAAAGCATCATTCTGGCAGTGGAAGCACCTACCCCTGAAACGCTCAGCAACTGGACGAACATCTCTTTTTCGCCCGTATCGAAAAACCCATAAAGAACTTCGTCGTCTTCTTTTACCTGGTGATAAATATGCAGAAGTCCTTTCTCCAGGTGCTGCATCTGGGAAAATGTATGCAGGCTGATCTGAACTTCATATCCCACGCCCTGCACATCTATATGAAGGAGTGCTGGTGTTTTAACAATAAAATCTCCCCGAAGAAAGGTTATCATCGCGCGAAAATAGTATTTTAAACGGCGTAAATATTTTATAAAAACCCACGATCTTTGTCGAATGACCCAAAAGATCTCCGCCGCAATTACAGCAGTAAGCGGCTATGTACCGGATGATATCCTTTCTAATGGCGATCTCGAGAAAATGGTTGAAACGAATGATGAGTGGATCCGCACCCGTACCGGCATTTCGGAAAGGAGGATCCTGAAAGGCCCGAATAAAGCCACTTCCGATCTTTGTGTCCCGGCTGTTCTTCAATTGTGCGAAAAAAGAGGCATCGATCCGTCTGAAATTGATTGCGTTATTGTCGGAACCGTTACCCCGGACATGTTTTTCCCTTCCACTGCAAATCTGGTTTGTGAAAAAATTGGAGCTGTCAATGCATGGGGATTTGATCTGCTCGCCGCCTGCAGCGGATTTTTATACAGCCTTACAACCGGGGCCTCCCTGGTGGAAAGTGGCCGCTATCGCAAAGTGGTTGTGGTAGGGGCCGATAAAATGAGTTCAATTGTTGACTATAGCGACCGGAGCACCTGCATCATTTTTGGTGATGGTGCCGGTGCAGTGTTGCTGGAACCCAATTATGAAGGATTCGGCGTGATGGACAGTATTCTGAAAAGTGACGGGAGCGGAAAAGCTCATCTGCATATGAAATCCGGCGGTTCCCTCAGGCCGGCAAGTGCAGAAACCGTTGCCCGTAAAGAACATTTCATTTATCAGGAAGGTCAGCCGGTTTTTAAATTTGCTGTTACCCGAATGGCTGATGTAAGTGAAGAACTTTTAAAAAGAAATCACCTGACCGGCAACGACATTGCTTACCTGGTGCCTCATCAGGCCAATAAAAGAATCATTGATGCCACAGCAGGCCGTATCGGCTTATCTGAAGAAAAGGTGATGGTAAATATTGAGCGATATGGAAATACCACCGCGGGAACGATACCTCTCTGCCTGTCTGATTGGGAAAGCAAACTTAATAAAGGCGACCTCCTTGTACTCGCCGCTTTTGGAGGCGGATTTACCTGGGGAGCAACATTAGTGAAGTGGGGCTTTTAAGCTTAAAGCCTAAAGCTTAACGCTTAACGCTTTCTTTAACTTTACAATTCCAACCTCAATCACGTCAACCGTCAACCGTCAACCGTCAACCGTCAACCGTCAACCGTCAACCGTCAACCGTCAACCAAAACATGAAAATCCAAATTCGCAAAGCTGTTCAGGATGATTGTCCGCGCATGATGGAATTAATAAAAGAGTTGGCGGTTTTTGAAAAAGCACCCGATGCTGTTACAGTTACCCCCGAACATTTTGCAAAAGCCGGTTTTGGGGAAAACCCTGTCTGGCAGGCACTCGTAGCAATTGATGATTCAGAGAAGATTATCGGAATCAGTCTCTGGTATATGCGTTATTCCACCTGGAAAGGACTTCGTTTATATCTGGAAGACCTGATCGTTACAGAACAGTTTCGCGGCTGCGGGATTGGCAAAAAATTATTTGAAGAAACGATAAGGGAAGCCCGGAAATTAAACGTAAGTGGTATGATGTGGCAGGTGCTGGACTGGAATAAACCCGCAATCGAATTCTATAAAAAATATGGAGCCGATCTGGACGGGGAGTGGTTGAATTGCTCTTTAACGCTGAACGCCTAGTGCTGAACGCCTAACGCTTAACGCCCAATGCTTAACGTCCAATGCTTTCGTAATTAGCAATTCCCAAATTACTGTCAACTGTCAACTGTCAACCGCAAACTACTCAACACCCGCAGTAGCAACAGACTTATCAATCTTACCCATTAATCCCTGCAACACTTTACCGGGACCTATTTCCGTAAAATGATTACCTCCATCCGCAATCATGGCACGTATGGATTGGGTCCAGCGGACCGGGCCGGTAAGCTGATCGATTAGGTTCTTTTTAATCTCTTCTTTATCCATGACCGCTTTAGCTACAATATTCTGATAAACGGGGCAGGAAGGATTATAAAAAGTGGTTTTATCTATGGCCGCTTTTAATTCTTCTCTTGCCGGTTCCATCAGGGGTGAATGAAATGCTCCGCCCACAGATAAAATCACGGCGCGACGTGCTCCGGCGGCCTTCATTCTTTCGCAACCCAGTTCAATGCCTTTCAATGAACCACTGATTACTACCTGTCCGGGGCAATTATAGTTTGCCGGAACCAGCACTTCTCCCGTTTCGGATTCAATTTCTTTACAAATGGCTTCCACCTTCGCATCATCCAGTGCAAGCACGGCAGCCATGGTTCCAGGATTAGAAATACAGGCTTTTTGCATGGCGGAAGAACGGACGATTACCAGCCGCATACCATCTTCAAAAGATAATGCACTATTTGCCACCAGGGCAGAGAATTCTCCCAGGGAATGACCCGCAACCATTTCCGGACGGGCATTATCGACAGTTTTGAAAGCAATTACCGAATGCAGAAAAATAGCCGGCTGGGTAACGTTTGTTTGTTTCAGGTCTGCTTCGGATCCTGTAAACATCGTATCAGAAAGTCTGAAGCCTGCAATTTCATTCCCCTGCTCAAAGAGTTTTTTTGCAAAAGCACTTTTATCATAGTGGTTCAATCCCATTCCCGGAAACTGCGAACCCTGTCCCGGAAAAATATATGCATGCTTCATATTCGAGGTAGAGGTTAAAAAACAAATTTGCCACAAAGCACCGACTCAACAAAGAAAATCTTTTAACGTGTATTGCCCTTAGTTCAGGTGGGAAGAAATAAGCTTGATGAATTCCGTTCTGGTTTCATTCTTCTCAAATTGACCATAAAAGGCTGAAGTAGTCGTAACCGAGTTTTGTTTTTGCACACCCCGCATCATCATACAAAGGTGAGAAGCTTCGATCACCACGGCAGCTCCCAGGGGTTTTAAGGTGTCCCGGATAGCATGTAAAATCTGAGTAGTAAGCCTTTCCTGCACCTGCAAGCGGCGGGCAAATACATCCACCACCCTGGCAACCTTACTCAGACCGGTAATCCAGCCATTGGGAATATAGGCAACATGTGCCTTACCAAAAAAAGGCAGCATATGATGTTCGCACAAACTATACACTTCGATATCTTTCACAATGATCATTTCACTCATGGGTTCGTGAAATTTAGCTGAATCCAGAATATCATTCGCATCCAGCCCGTATCCCTGAGTCAGAAACTGCATGGCTTTCGCCACACGTTCCGGTGTTTTATCAAGACCTTCCCGCAGGGGATCTTCTCCCAAATGCTTAAGAATATCTTTATAATTCACGATCAGGGAAGAAGTGGTTTTTTCGTCGTACTGTTCTGTTTTTTTATATGCCATTTTTTTTGCTTAACGCTTAACGCTGAACGCCTA
The DNA here is from genome assembly GCA_963766585.1 of uncultured Bacteroidota bacterium. Classification (GTDB taxonomy): domain Bacteria; phylum Bacteroidota; class Bacteroidia; order Chitinophagales; family Chitinophagaceae; genus Puia. The sequence continues at coordinate 1,399,823 of CAVYAV010000002.1, read as the reverse complement.
ACGCTTTTCTGTGCAGGCTTCCGCTTCAGCTCATTTTATTTTATAATTTTCATATTGCCTTAAGCCTTGCGCTTTAGGCTTTCAGCTTAAACAGGGTATTCCACAAAATTTCTTTCAGTCTCGTATAACCGAACCGAAAGATCAAGTGATGCATCCAGCTGCTTTCTAAGGATTTCATAAATAACGATTACGATATTTTCCGCTGTCGGATTGAGGCTCGCAAATTCACGGGTATCAAGATTCAGGTTTTTATGGTCAAATTTTGCCAGTACATGCTGTTGAATAATGTCTGACAATACGGAGAGGTTAATTACATACCCCGTCTTCGGATCTGGTGACCCGGTTACTTTCACAACCAGTTCATAATTGTGGCCATGATAATGCGGATTGGAACATTTCCCGAACATTTCCAGGTTTTGTTCATCCGTCCAGCCCGGCACAAATAAACGATGCGCCGCATTGAAATGTTCTTTTCTGAATATGGCTACTTTTCTTTCCATGGTGGTTATCCGAAATATTCTACAAAAATGCGGGGAGTTTCATACAGTTTTACCGAATGCAGTGAAACAGAAGCCGGCAACCGGCCATTCAGCTGGTTCCAGATCCCTTCAACAAGGTTTTCCGTAGAACACATTTTCCCCTTCAGGAAATCGACTTCCACGTTGAGATTTTTGTGATCCAGCTTTTCCGTTACTCTTTCTTTAATGATATTACTCAGTTTCTTCACATCCATCAGAAATCCCGTATCCGGGTCCGGCTCCCCTTTAACGGTTACATATAACTCATAGTTATGGCCATGCCAGTTCTCATTCGCACAAGCTCCGAAAACTTCTTCATTTTTTTCCCTTGTCCAGTGCGGATTATAAAGTTTGTGAGCAGCATTAAAATGTTCAATTCTGGTAAGAAAGACCATTTAAAGAAAAATTTTTGCAAAGGTAATGGTTCGTCCGGATTGGACAGGTTTCCGGATATTTGCACATGCTTCTGCTCCTGATGGCGGCCACGGAATTTGAAATCAGTGAATCGATCGATTGGCTGAAGCATCTCTCCGTTCCCCATAACGAATCTAAACCGGATTTGTTGATCAGCGGGATAGGTCAGTTACAAACAGCCTATGCCCTGGAAAAAAAAATCAGGGAACACCGGCCTTATCTCGTAATTCAGGCTGGCATCGGAGGTTCCAGCATGGCTGGGGATCTGGGAAAAACCTTTGTTATACGTTCAGAAACCATCGCTGACCTGGGTGCCAGTGAAAAAAACGGGTTTCGGAGCCTTTTTGACCTCGGGCTTGATAAAGCCGACCGGTATCCATTTCAGGAGGGTAAATTGAAAAACCCTTACCTGCATCTTTTGGAATGGACCGGCCTTCCCATTATGGATGGAATGACGGTGAATGAAATTAAATCGTCTGAAAGCCCCGGATTTCAACGAATTCAGTTTCCGGTTGTTGAAAGCATGGAAGGGGCAGCCCTTCACTATGTTTGCCTGATGGAAAAGATCCCATTCCTTCAGCTCAGGTCGGTATCGAATGTTTTGGGGGACAGGGATAAACGCAGATGGAAAATGAAAGAAGCCCGGGAAAACCTTCATACGGTGTTGGTTACCCTTCTTCAAAAATTAGAAAATGCCGATGAAACTCTCTTTAGGATTTAGTCCCTGTCCGAACGACACTTTTATTTTTGACGCCCTGGTCAACCGGAAAATTGACACCGGAGATTTTGAATTCGAGGTGATCATGGAAGACGTCCAGACACTAAACCGGTGGGCTTTGGAAAAAAAACTGGATCTGAGTAAAATCAGTTACGGCGTCTGGCCCCTGCTTCAGGATCATTACAAACTGCTCGATGCCGGCGGAGCCCTGGGAAAAGGAGTAGGTCCCCTTCTCATTGCCCGGAACCAGATACTGCTGAAAGATATGCATCAGCTTACTGTGGCCATTCCCGGTGAACATACCACGGCTCATATGCTATTTAGTATGGCCTTTCCCCAGGTGAGGAGAAAAAAGTTTATGATTTTTTCCCAGATAGAAGGAGCCGTATTAAATGGAGATGTGGACTGCGGCGTAATCATTCATGAAAATCGTTTTACTTATATGCAGAAAGGTCTTGTAAAACAAATGGACCTTGGTGAATACTGGGAACAAAAAACGAAATCCCCCATTCCATTGGGAGGTATCGTAATGCGTAATACATTTTCAGAAAAGGATCGTTCGGAAATTGATCGATTAATCCGGGATAGCGTGGCTTATGCAGAAGCCTATTACCCGGATCTTTCAGATTATGTTATCCTGAACGCCCAGGAGATGCAGGAATCTGTAATGCGCCAGCATATTGATCTCTATGTAAATCAATTCAGCCTGTCCCTGGGAGAAGAAGGAAGAAGGGCGGTTGATTTGCTGGTTGATATTTATAATCGGACTAAAATAGTATAGGAGTATAAGAATGTTAATTTGACAATTTTACTCTTATACTCTTATCTTACTTTCAATAATCTTTCCAGTGTTCCTGTCAGTTCGCGGGTAAAATATGTACTGTCTATGCAGATAACAGGCCGGATACCGGCAATAGCATTTGTCAGAAATACTTCTTCCGATTCAAATACCATTTCCCGGGTAATGATGGTTTCCTCTACCTGGAAACCAAGACCGGGTAATGTTTCAAGCATTTCCCTTCTTTTCGTTCCCGCAACACAACCCTGGGATAATGCAGGTGTGAAAAGCACCCCCTTCTGAAAAAGAAATACATTACTGGTGCTGGCTTCGCATATATTACCACGGCTATTCAGGATGATCGCATCATCAAAACCTTTTTCCTTCGCATGCTGAAGGGAGAGTATGTTCAACAGATAATTATTGGTTTTCTGATTGCTGAGAATACCGGGGTATTTTTTTTCCCCTTCATAAAAGGTTATTCTCAGGGGCATCAGATTGGGTTCGGGAAAAATGGAAGACTCAATAATAAATCCGGGTTTATTTTGTAATGGGAACAATGCAACGCCGTCTTCCCTGAAAACGTTAAGCCGCACCCTTGCATTTACAGCCCTGCTGTTGTTTATACAAAGTTTTTTTATTTCTTCCGAAATAAATACTCTTGAAAAGCCCCCCGTCAGGTCGAAATGCAAAATATCCAAACCCTGAAACAACCGATCCAGGTGGAAATGGAGGTTTTTAATCTGATATCCATCCCAAAACATTGTTTCAAACAAGCCATCTCCATAGCGGAGGCTTCGGTTTGAAGCCAGCGCCACCGGGATTTTGGGATCAATAAGATTTCCGTTAAAATTGATGAGTAGGTTCATTCGCTGTTGCTCCGAAGGTAAAGGATTTGATCATTTTTATCTGTTCCCGGCAACAGTCCCTGTAACGGTAAATTATTCCTGATAACGGACATCCATCGTATCAAAACCGTGCAGTCCGGCGTCCTTAATTGTGACTATCATTCTGATTCACAAGAAAGTACGGATTGGCACTATACCTGTTTACAGCTATTGGCAAAATAGAATATTTATGGTTAGGAACTTTTTCACCCTGGCATACCGAAATCTCAGAAGGAACAAAGTTTTTTCAACGATCAATATTGCGGGTCTGGCCATTGGAATGGCCAGCGCCATAATGATCGGATTGTGGATTCAGGATGAATTGGAATTCGACCGGTTTCATGCAAAGGAAGACAGGCTTTACATGGTTTACCGCTCAGACAATAACGAAGGCGTTATCAATGCGATCAGCGCCACCCCAAAAATTCTGGGACCTACCCTCAGGGCTGGTTATCCGGAAATAGAAGACGCGGTAAGATGGTCCAATACCAATTTTTTAATCACGGTGGGTGACCATCATTTCAATATGCCCGGAAATTTTACAGATTCCGGCTTCCTGCAAATGTTCAGTTTTCCGCTATTGGAGGGAAATCCGAAAACGGCATTGAGCCAACCCGGAAATATGGTCATCACGGAATCAACAGCAAAGAAACTATTTGGAAAAGAACCAGCCCTGGGTAAGCAGGTCAGAATAGACAGTCTGGATTTATTTACGGTTTCAGGAGTACTCCGGGACCTCCCGTCCAACACCCAATTTAAATTTGAATATCTGCTTCCCTGGTCCTATATGAAAAAAATCGGGTGGGACGATGATTACTGGCAGAATAATTCCGTACGAACATTCTATACATTAAAAAAAGGGATTACTGCTGCTGTCTTTGATGCGAAAATAAAAAATCTGCTGAAGGAACATACCCGCCTGGACCATACCCAGTCAACTTCTGAATTATTTGGACATCCGGCCGCTAAATGGCATCTCTATTCAAAATTTGAAAACGGAAAGGTTTCCGGCGGACAGATTGAAACCGTCAGGATGTTTATCATCATCGCCGGATTTATACTGCTGATTGCCTGTATTAATTTTATGAACCTGAGTACAGCGCGCAGTGAGAAAAGAGTAAAAGAGGTGGGTATCCGGAAAGTGGTGGGGGCACCGAAATCCATGCTGCTCTGGCAGTTTCTGGCTGAATCCGTTTTATTCAGTTTTATCGCCGGCCTGCTGGCATTGCTCCTTGTGGAAATCAGTCTGGATGCGTTTAACCAGCTTGTCGATAAAAAATTATTCCTTGACTTCGGAAATATTCGTTTTTGGGCAGCCTGTTGTGGATTCATCCTGTTCACCGGAATGCTGGCTGGCAGTTATCCGGCTTTTTATTTATCCTCTTTTCAGCCCATCAGGGTATTAAAAGGCTATTTCAACGCAGGCAGGAAAGGCGCAACCCCACGCAAGTTTCTGGTTGTTGTTCAATTTTCTTTTGCCATTATCCTGATCATTTCAACCGTGATTGTTGAAAGACAGATCATTTTTGCGCAGAACCGCGATGCGGGTTATAAAAAGGATAACCTCGTTTATAACTACATGCAGGGAGAAGCAGAAAAAAATTTCAAGGTAATCCGGGACGAACTACTAAGCAGCGGTGCCGTAATTTCTGTTGCCAGAACCAGCGGTCCGATGACCCGTCACTGGGCTGATACCTGGGGATTTCAATGGCCTGGTTCAACCGCAGAAGACCTGAAAAAAGATTTTAATTATTTCGGCACAGATGAACAGTTCGTGCATACAATGGGTCTTTCCCTGGTTGCCGGAAGAGATATAGATGTAAAAACATACCTGACTGATTCCAATGCCATGTTGTTAAATGAATCAGCAGTAAAGACCATGCGGCTTAAGGACCCGATAGGGCAAACCATAAGACTGGAAAATTCCGCTTTTCATGTGGTTGGTGTGATAAAGGACTTCATCCTTGAATCTCCTTATGCGCCGGTGGCCCCGATGCTCATTGTAGGACCCGCCGGGATGGGTTATTATATCCTGAATATGAAACTCAATCCGGCCCATGAAGTATCAGATAACCTGAAAAAAATGGAGGCCATATTCCGTAAGTACAATCCTGCCTATCCTTTTGAATACAATTTCGTAGATGAAGAATATGCTTCCAAGTTTGCAAATGAAAAAAGAACGGGAAAACTCGCCGCTCTTTTTGCCGGCCTCACCATCTTTATTTCCTGCCTTGGTCTTTTTGGCCTGGCCAGTTTTATGGCTGAAAACCGGATCAGGGAAATAGGTATTCGCAAAGTACTTGGGGCTTCCGTTTTCAGCATCACTGGTTTGCTTTCAAAGGATTTTTTAAAACTTGTAGTACTTTCATTTTTCATTGCTTCACCCATTGCCTGGTGGGCCATGCACAACTGGCTGCAGTCCTATTCGTATCGAACTCAGGAAAGCTGGTGGATCTTCGCGATTGTGTTGGTGCTTTCTTTACTGATCACTTTTTTTACCATCGGTTTCCAATCTGTCAAAACCGCAATGATGAATCCGGCGAAAAGCTTGCGCTCGGAATAAGATGACCGTTGACCGATGACCATTCATTCTAAAATAAAATTATGCTGAGGAATTACTTTATCACTGCATGGAGAAACCTGATCAAAAACAAAGCGCATTCTGCTATAAATATCGTCGGACTGTCTGTTGGCATGTCCGTCGCTATGAGCATTGGTCTTTGGGTTTGGGATGAATTGTCATTCGAAAAAGACAATCCCGCTTACGACCGTATAGCCCAGGTAATTCAGCACAATACCATTAACGGAGATATCGGCACCTGGGTGTCGATGCCTTTCCCGCTGGGTGAAGAACTGCGCAGGAACTATGGAAGTGATTTTAAATATATTTTGATGTCATCCTGGACGGAAACCCATTTCCTTAGTGTGGGTGACAAAAAAGTCACTAAGGATGGAAATTTTTTCGAACCCAAAGCACCGGAGATGCTGGACCTGCATATGGTCAGGGGCAACAGGGATGGTTTGAAGGAAACCTATTCCATGATGATATCTGCTTCCATGGCCAAGGCGCTGTTTGGAGATTCGGATCCGATGAATAAAATGATCCGGATGGATGATAAAGTGAATGTAAAGGTTACAGGTGTTTATGCCGATTTGCCCCGAAACACCCAGTTTTCCAATATGGCTTTCGTTTCTCCCTGGCAACTGAAAATTGTAAAGGATAATTTTTCCAAAGAAAGAATGGAAAACTGGGGCTCTAACTCGTTCCAGATATTTGTCCAGATTGCAGACAATGCAGACATGGAAACTGTTTCCAGAAAAATAAAAGACACCAAACTGCGGAAAGTGGAAAAGGAAGACCGGAGATATAATCCGCAACTTTTTCTGCAACCCATGAGTAAATGGCATCTCTATGCAGAATTTAAAAATGGTAAAAATGTTGGTGGACGAATCCAATATGTCTGGCTTTTCGGAATCATCGGTGTATTTGTCCTGATCCTTGCCTGTATCAACTTTATGAACCTAAGCACGGCGCGTTCGCAAAAAAGGGCCCGTGAAGTAGGAATACGTAAGGCAGTAGGATCCCTGCGCACGCAATTAATCAAGCAGTTCTACATGGAATCCATTGTAGTGGCATTCTTTGCCTTTTTAATTTCACTTATCCTGGTAAGCATTATGCTACCGGCTTTCAATGCGGTAGCTGACAAGGATATGAAGATACTCTGGACACGCCCCCTGTTCTGGATTTGCTGCCTTGGGTTCACAGCCGTCACCGGCCTGATTGCGGGAAGTTATCCGGCATTGTATTTATCGTCTTTTCAACCCGTAAAAGTTCTAAAGGGCAGTTTTCAGGCTGGAAGATTTGCTGCGATTCCCCGGAAACTGCTGGTTGTGCTGCAGTTTTCTGTATCGGTCATCTTGATTATCGGCACCATCGTGGTTTTTCGTCAGATTCAGTTTGCCAAAGACAGGCCGGTAGGATACAGTCGCGACGGACTGGTAATGGCTCCCCTGCTTACCCCGGAAATTCACAATCATATCGATGCTGTCCGAAATGATTTGTTGCAATCAGGTGCTATTGTTGAAATGACAGAAGCTACAGGCCCTACAACGGCCGTCTGGAATACAAATGGCGGATTCAAGTGGAAGGGAAAGGATGCCGGCCTGGCAGTGGACTTTCCGAATACCGGTGTTACTTACGGTTTTGGGAAAACCGTGGGCTGGCAGTTTGTTGATGGAAGAGATTTTTCAAAATCATTTGCTTCTGATACAGCTGCATTTGTGATCAATGAAGCCGCCGCAAAATTTATCGGATTAAAAAATATGGTAGGAGAAACGCTAACCTGGGATGATCATCCCTATAAAATAATCGGCATTATCAAAGACATGATTATCGAAGATCCCTACCAGGAAATTCGACCCCAGCTGTTCCATATCGAGTCGAATCCCGATGCCTATATATTATTAAAAATGAAACCCGGATCCAGCGCCATCGCTTCACTGGATAAAATAAAAAAAGTTTTTTCGACATACAGCCCGGCTGAACCTTTCAACTTCCAGTTTGCGGATGAAGCTTATGCAAAAAAATTCGGAAATGAGGAGCGTATCGGGAAACTGTCTGGTTTCTTCGCCGTCCTGGCCATTTTCATCAGCTGTCTCGGATTATTCGGTATGGCTTCTTTTATGGCAGAACAACGTATAAAAGAAATCGGGGTACGCAAAGTACTGGGTGCATCTGTTGCTAATTTATGGGGATTACTTTCCAGGGATTTCCTGGGACTCGTACTGATTTCACTTGCCATCGCCGTACCGCTTTCATTTTATTTAATGGGAAACTGGCTTTCACGCTATACCTATCATTCAGACCTTTCCTGGTGGATCTTTGTAGCTGCATGTCTGGGGGCCCTGCTCATTACCCTGCTAACAGTCAGTTACCAGGCAATCCGGGCTGCCACGGCAAATCCTGTGAAGAGTCTGAAGAGTGAATAATGCATAAGATTAGTGTTTGCGGACTTCCGGATCCCGTTTTTTACAAGCGGTGATTGGCTGGTTCATAAACTGCCATAATTTTAAGCATGAAATTTTATTGCCCCCTCCTTTGCCTGCTGACCCTCAGCCAGTCTTCCTGCGCACAGAAGCAGGAAATGAACATGGAATCCTATACTCCGAAATCCACCCTGGTGGTTCCCGAACATTTGATAAAAAAAGCCAAATATCCATTTGTAGATGTCCATAATCACCAGTGGGGAATGCCTGGCCAGGATTTAGCGTCCCTGCTGTCAGATATGAATTTGCTCAATATGCAGGTAATGGTGAACCTGAGCGGCCGGGGAGGCGATATTTTTCATGACAACTATGGAGGTAATACTTTTAACGAAGGCGGTTTATCCCATCTGAATGGAGCCTTATCCAATGTAAAAAATAATGGCAAAGGCAGATTGCTCGTCTTTACAAATATTGATTTTGGGGGTATAGACAACCCCGATTGGACGAAACATACCGTTGCTGCGTTGGAGAATGATGTCAGAAACGGCGCAGCGGGATTAAAAATTTACAAAGACCTGGGGCTGGAAGTAAAAGACAAAAACGGTAAAAGACTTACTGTAGATGATCCGCGTTTGGATCCCGTATGGGAAAAATGTGGTGAATTGAAAATACCCGTCCTGATCCATACGGGCGAGCCCAGTCCTTTTTTTGACAAGATGGATAATAAGAATGAACGCTGGCTTGAATTAAAACTCCATCCGGACAGAGCGAGACCTTCACCTGAATATCCGGGCTGGAAAGAGGTGATGGACGAACAGCATCATATTTTTGCCCGGCACCGGAACACGATATTTATTGCGGCTCATTTTGGGTGGCTTGCCAATAACCTCGCGGCATTAGGTGCCATGCTGGACAGCCTGCCCAATGTGTATATTGAGTTTGCGGCAATTATGGAAGAGATTGGAAGGGAGCCGGTAACGGCAAGAAAATTTTTTATCAAATACCAGGACCGGATCATGTTTGGGAAAGATACCTGGTCGGTGGAAGAATATGGCTTTTATTTCAGGATGCTGGAAACTGATGATGAATACTTTCCTCCTTTGAGAAAATACCATGCTTTCTGGAATATGTACGGACTCGGACTTCCGGATGATGTACTTAAAAAGATCTATTATAAGAATGCCTTAAGAATATTCCCCCAGATTGATAAGTCTGCCTTCCCCAATTAACTCTCACACTCTCACACTCTCACACTCTCTTCAGGGTTGAGCGATTATCCCGTTTTTCACCGCATACATCACCAGTCCGGCCATAGATTTGGCTCCGGTCTTGGTTTTGAGCTTGTCGCGGATGGCCTCTACTGTGCGTGGACTGATATCGACCAGGTCTGCGATTTCTTTGGTGGTTTTTTCCTCACACATCATTTTAAGGATGGTAGTCTCTTTTTCAGTCAGGTTGGCTTCCTGTGGAATATTGGGTTCCACCCTTTTGGTGCGTAAGCCCGTTAAAAGTGCTTTATTGGTAAGTTCATTAAAGTAGAATTCCTGTTCGTAACAGGTCTTAATGGCATTATAAATATTTTCTGAATCCGTGTTTTTAGTCAGATAGGAATTAGCCCCGATCTCCATGAGCTTGGAAATCATGGAATGGTCATTATGCATGGATAGGATAATCACCTTTACGTGCGGGTACATTTTACGTATCTCCGGAAGTGTGGCAATCCCGTCCATGATCGGCATCTGAATATCCAGAAGGATAACGTCGGGCTCCATATGTTTCAGCAGATTAAGCAATTGCATTCCATTGTCAGCCTCCGCGATGAGTTCGACATCCTTTTTAATGGAAAGTGCTGTTTTTACGCCGGCCCGGAACAGGGCATGGTCATCGGCGATAATCACTTTTATGGTTCCGTTCAGTTCAGGTTTTTTCATACGGTGAATTTTGGGGGTCTGCCATGGGCAAACCGACACTCAAAATGATAATAATTGGTGACAGTTACTATAGGGAAACTACGAAATTAACAGATTTCGGATTATACTGGAAACCAAATTTTACGTGGTTAAACTACGCCGGCACATAGTCAATGAACTACAAGAGGCTAGCAAAACTACGTATACCGCCGTAAAAGCCGAACTGTTAAAAACGGGGAAACCTGCTCTTGAAGAGGTAAAAGGAAGGTTTTACATTTGATATAAGTTGATTGACGGGAATAAGCAACCTTAGAAATCCAATATCCAGAGAATTACCGTCCATAAAGAGTTTCCAATATCCACCGAAAGCCACGCGAAGTCCAATGTCAATCAACTTATTTTTTCTTTTTTCCTAACATACCGTTTCTCTACATATACCTTGTTCCGCCAAGACCTGGTTAACAGATAGACGGCCTATGAAAAACCAGCCGACCACATTCATATCCTGTTGAAACCGATTGTTGGGTTCATCATGTTACTGCCTGCTTTTTTATAAGACTCCGGTCTTTAGAAAAGCAGGTTTTTTTTTGCCTTTCCGGTTTTCATACTTAATAAATTCTACAAAAAAAGGGTTTTTTCACCCTCCAATTCCTGAAATCTGCCTATATATTCGTTGGATCTTTAAACAACCGATACATGGACAATACAATAAGCATATTAGGATGGATTACCCTTGGTTTGCTAATAGCAGCGTTTATCATCAGCATTATTCCGCAAGGGGAATAGACAAGTTGCTTCCAATACGGATTTATATCGTGGTGTCATATTCTAACTTACTTAATGACATATATTATTTAATTCGTCCTTCAATGAAAACTATAGAGATTTTGGCACTCCTAATTAATTCAACTCCATTTTAGAAATTGCTCTAATTCACTATTTTTCTATTTTACACAAATAAAAACTCATTATTCAGGATGTTCATAATGACTTTTCATTCTCAGTTTACTTTTTTACGTTGTTCATCTTATTGGATTATTATCGATAAGGAATTTATATTCTTATTTGACCCTATGCTTTTTGGAATTGAAGGGATATTATTATTAATTCCCTGTCTATTCTATATTTTTGAACTTCTGAAGTCGAATCTCGTAATTGATCTAAAATCTAATCCAAATTTTATTTCCACGTGTGGCTGCTATTTTACTTTAGTATCTCAATCCCAATTTGGTTCAGCTGGTATAATTTATATTACGTCGCCTGGAGCTTAATAAGATACTCCTTTTGGCTAATCACAATTTCATGTTATATATTACTTATTATCTCCTTCATGAAAGCGTTTTTATGCCCAATTCAGAATCAGCAACAATAATCTTTCTAAGTTTTTATGATATTCTATATTTTGTAATGATTAGTTTTATTATTACTATATTATTCTTTGTTCAAAAAAAACAAAAAGGATTTTCACAAGATTTAATGGCAGTAAAAACAAATTATGAAAAAGAATTATACAAAGCTCAACTAGAAACTCAGGAGCAAACATTTCAGGAAATAGCCAGGGAGATCCATGACAATGTCGGTCAGATACTATCGTTGGCCCGATTGGGGCTTGGCACTCTGGATCTGGAGAAAAAGGATGAAGCAAGGGAGAGCATTACGGAAATTTCAGATATTTTGGAGAAAGCTCTCGATGATCTCAGGCATATGTCCAGGACAATGAATTCTGAAATTATAAAAAAAGGGGGTTTGAAAAAATCCATCGAAATGCAGGTTGGATTTTTGCAAAGAGGGGGAAAATTTAATATCCATTTCGATATTAAAGGAGAATTAGTCCGCTTAAACGAAACAAAGGAAATCATTCTTTTCCGAATCCTCCAGGAAGCGATCAACAATATAATTAAACATGCCTCGGCAAACGCCATTTATATCACACTCTGCTATAGTCAGGAGCATTTAAAATTACAAATCGATGACAATGGGAGAGGATTCAATTTACAAGATCAGATTTCCGGATCTGTCGGACCAAATGGAATATACAATATGCAACACCGGGCAAAATTAATTGAAGCAGAGTTTGAGATTGACAGTTCAATCGGCAATGGAACCAAAATCACTATAAAAACACCTTATTAATTAATTTAACTCCTAGTTTATGACACAAGCCCAGACAAAAATTGGATTAGTAGATGATCATATTTTGATTAGAGATGCCTTAGCCGGTGTTATCAAATCGTTTGAAGAATTTACAGTTTCCATGGTTGCAGATAATGGAAAAGACTTCATTACAAAACTAAATCCGGTAAATATTCCGGAGATTCTGATCCTTGATTTGAATATGCCTGAAATGGACGGACATGAAACCACTAAGTGGATAGCAAAAAACCATCCTGAAATCAAAATCCTGATACTTACCTTGTACGATGCAGAATCATTAATCCACCTGTTAAAGTCAGGTGTTAGGGGTTTTTTGAAAAAAGACGTTCCGCCGACAGAATTGAGACATGCTCTTCAATGCATAGTAACAAATGGAACATATTGTTCCCAAACCATTACCAGCCGGTTATTTAATCTCATGAAAGACCACGGAGGTAAAAATTCAACCTGGGGAACTGTAATATTGAATGAAAATGAATTGTCCTTTTTAAAACTGGTTTCTTCAGATTTAACTTATAAGGAAATCGCTCAACAAATGCAGATAAGCCCAAGAACAATAGACAATTACAGAGATGCCTTATTTATTAAACTCAATGTTAAAAGCAGGGTGGGTTTAGCGATGTTTGCTGTAAAAAGCGGAATTGTGACTGTTAATTATTAATCTATTAATTTATTTCTCATGCCATACATGATCAATCCGGCGATGGTTTTTGCGCCTACTTTTGTTTTCATGTTTTGGCGGATCGTTTCGATGGTACGTGGGCTCAGGAAGACTTCTTTTGAAATCTCTTCGGTCGTTTTATCCTGCGCCAAAAGTTTTAAAATTTTCACTTCCTTTTCAGAGAACTTTATAGGATCGGGGTAAAACTGGCGAACCTGCCGTTTGGTCTGCAATTTCGAAAGAACAGCCTTATTCACCAGATCATTAAAGTAAAAATCATCATTCATACAGGCAAGAATGGCCTGATATATTTCTTCCGGATCAGTAGTTTTGGTGAGGTAGGCATTTGCGCCCATTTCCATCATCTTCGAAATCATCTCCTGATCATCGTACATGGTAAGCACGATGATCTTCACTTCTTCATATTCTTTTCTCAAAATTCCTATCGCATTTATACCATCCAATTCGGGCATTCTGATATCCATTAGCAGGACATCCGGCTTTTTCAATTGCATTTTGTGAACAAGGTCTCTACCATCTTCCGCCTCCCATATAATTTTCAAATAATCCTTATCCTTTAGCGCCATTTTAATACCATCCCTGAAAATTTTGTGATCGTCGGCTATGGCTACTTTAATTACTAATTCCAGGCTCATAAGGGGGTTGGTTGTAAAATTGTTACGATGCGTTAGATTATGATGATTTATTATAATATAGCACTATACACTTATATGTATAGCATTTTTACGTGGGATAAGATAAAAAATGAATATTTGGATCACAGCAATTTTGCGCTGCTAAAATATTTGCTACTGATATATTTGATTCAAATAGTTGATTGATCCGCGCTTGCCAAACTATTCAATGTTCGAACTTACCGTTCAGTCAGATTTTCCAAATTCATAGAAAATCAAAAAGTAAAGTATCAATCAACTTATTTTTTTATTCAAAATAAACGCAGAAACACTTGATTAATTGCGATTTCCGCAAAGTCTGATTTCTGGATAACGCAAAAGTCCCCGTTTTTAAGAGCCTGCCCGCCCAACTAAGTGTTTCTATTTATCCACAATTACCCGCCTCTTTGTGGATAATATGTCGACACTCTTCTTATACCAAGGTTATAATCTAAAAAACCGACCGTAAAAATACGATGCGGTACCCGGAATATTACGCTAATTGTGGTGGTAAAATATCTTCGTATATTTACTAGAACACCCTACTGGTCTGAATCTCAGGCAATTTAAGGGTTTTTACCCTTTATTCTAAGCGTTGTTGAATCTTTTTTTAAAGTTTTAATTACGTAGTCTTTCAGGCAAAAAATCTTTAAAACTCTGATTATGAATAAGGAACTACTCGTTAAAGCTCAGATTAATTTTCAAGCTGTTGGTAAGGAGATAACGCATGAATTAGCGGCCAAAATGGTTAAAGATCATCACGATAAGTATACACTAGATGAATCTCATTCGTATTATATTGGAAAAGATATAGTAAATCAGGTTTTGTCTCAGCCTGGATGTGTAGGAATCCGATTTTTTGATGCGTTAAATGAAGCTGGAGAAAAGACTTTAGTATATGTTGGTATCGATGTAAAAGGCAAAAGCATTGTTGAAATCACAACAATAAATGACAACGGCAAACTTGCAGTTATCAAATCTACAATTGGAGATCAATTGTATACACCAAAACCTATAAACTGGTTCAGCTAAATAATTTACAACTACTTGTAAATCTGCATCTAAGTCTCTATATTTGAATTATATAGAATATTAGGTGTTAGAAAAAATTCAACTTCTTTCTTCAGCATTACCCATTGTTTTTTTTGTGATTTTCTGTAAAAGGAATCCCCCAAAAGAATTATGGGTAATTTTCATTTACTTTATTACTTCCTTAGGATTTGACTTATTCTTAGCAATTTCGGCTTGGGCTTCTGAACATAGATTTCTTGTATGGAATTTATACGGTATTTTAGAAAACATTTTATTGTCATATTTTTTTTACCTTATTATAAATCAGAGACTTATTAGAGCGCTAATTCTTCTATTTTCTCTTCTATATTTACTTTTTGTTTTAATCTATTTTAAATCTGGGACAGATCAATTTAACTCAACAATGAGTGCCGTCGGCTCCGTAATTATACTTGTTCTTTCCATTTGTTATTTCTTAAATTACTTGAAACCAACAAGTGAAGCTGTTAGTATTTTTACTCCTCAATTTTTGATTGTAATTGCTCTATTATTTAATGTTTCTTGTACGCTTTTTCTTGATTTAATCACAAATAGATTAACAATTAATGAATTAGCGAAATATTGGAGTATTAATAGTTATGCTAACATTTTAATGAATTTGATTATCTCATCCGCATTTATACTATTTTACAATCAGCATAAACCTAAACCCCCTGAAAGCAATTTTGTTGATTTTACCAGCCCGAACGACCGGTAAATAATCATCACTAAAACCCCTGCCCCTGCCAATGGTACTACTGCAAGTTTCAACCTCGGACAACTATATTTCGACGGTACTTTTTTTCGGTACTATCGGTATGCTGGCCCTAACCATTGGACTGATTGTGTTCATCAGCTTTCATCAGCGAAAGGTTATCCGCTACCAGCAACAACTCCAGCGCATGGAGCAGGATCAGCAAAAAACATTATTAAACGCCTCTATCCGGCTCCAGGAAGAGGAACGTCAGCGAATTGCAGCCGATCTGCACGATGACGCCGGTCCCCTGCTCGCCACGGCAAGGCTCTACCTGAATGAGAATTTTGTTAACCTGGACAAGCAGACCCAGCTGCAAAGTATCTATAACGCCAAACAGATTATCGACGATACCATACAGCTTATCCGTAATATCTCCCATAGCCTGATGCCCCCGACCCTGAAGAATTTTGGGCTTGAATCGGCAGTAAACGACCTTTTCCAAAAAATAAGCGGGTCAGGCAGTATGAATGCCAGCTCGCGGTTTCATGACTACAGAGAAAGGCTGAAAGCAGAGAATGAGCTCATTATATTCCGAATCATCCAGGAATTGATCAATAATATCCTTAAACACAGTAATGCCAGCTTTATACACCTTACCCAGAATACGAGCGGGCAGCGGTTTTTTATACGAATGCATCACGATGGAAGGGGCCTTACTCAAACCGATTTTGAAAAACTGGGCAAAAGCAATGTCGGATTAGGTTTAAAAAATATCCAGAGCCGGTTAAAAGTGCTGCAGGGCAAGATTTATTTCGAAAAGGATATGTCGCAAACGTATTATAAGGTAACTATTGAAATGAACCGTGAAGATGATTTGAAGCAGGTCAATGAAAGCAATTAATGCTTAATTTTAGTTGTAAGAAGATACAATACCTATGGGATTTATCAAAGTTGCCATTGCCGATGATCATAAAATATTTCGCAAAGGCGTAATTCTTTCGCTTCGTGCTTACAGCAATATCAAGTTCGTTCAGGAAGCTGAAAACGGACAGGAACTGCTCGACGGGCTCCCGGTATCGCAACCGGATGTTATCCTGATGGACCTCCGCATGCCATTGAAAGATGGCATCGAAACGACCAAGATGATCGCCAAGTTATACCCGCAAATCCATATCATTGCCCTCACCATGTATGAGGATGAACGCTTCGTCAGCCACATGATGGAAATCGGCGCCAATGGGTACTTGCTAAAAAGTGCGGACCCATCCGAAATCAAACGTGCGATTATGGAAGTTTCTTCAAAAGGATACTACCTGAATAATTTTGTAAACCGGATCCTGCTTAAAAAATCACATGCCCGTACCAAAGTGATTCCCAACCTCAATACGGAAGTCACCCTGAGCGAACGTGAACGTGAAGTGGTTAAATACATTTGTATGGAATTTACCGCTCAGGAAATCGCTCAAAAACTGGAAGTAAGCCCCCGCACGGTGGAAGCTATTAAAGACCGGCTCATGGAACGTTTTGGCGCTAAAAATACCGCCGGCCTGGTTTTCTTTGCTGTGAAGAACAATCTGATCGATTAATATTGTAATTGCCGGTATTTCCTACGCTAACCAAACTACTTCCAAGGTTACGGAATAACCAACACCGGATTTTCCAGCGATAACCTGATTTTTTTTGAGGCATCGATTCCCATCCAGCAAATACTGCAAGTGATTAGTACACCAACCATCACAAACTGTGGCGCTTCAAAGCTATGCGTAAGGTCCACGATTTTCCCAAATATAACGCCCATCGCAAATGAGCCCGATTGTCCAAAAAAATTCATCATGCCCGCGATCGTTGCCGCCCGGTCTCCACCGATATCAATACAGGTGGAAAAACTGGTAAGTGTGACCGGTGGTAAAAAGAAATAAGCTGAGATCAGACTAATCGAAACCAGAGAATGACTGGTAGACCTGGCTGAAATGAAAATCAAAACCGCCATGCAGGTACAGGAAGTAAGGGCGATCGTTCTCCTGGTAAACCGGTTTCCTTTGCGCCTTACCAGCAAGTCACTAAAAATTCCGCATAAAAAGGCAGAAACGATAGCGAATGCAAACAAATTCGACGTTGTTGATTTCATTTCCTGTTCATTGAAATGTTTTCCCTCCATCAAATAGTTCGGCATCCAGCTCAGGAAGAAATAGTTTGCCCACTGAATACAGAAATAGGAAATAAATAAAGCCCAGAGCATCCTATTGCGAAATACCTGACGCCATCGAAAAGGTTCATGGTGACTGATAAATGACCGGTTCTGTTCTATAAACACTTTTTCCTTCGTGGATATGTTTTTCATCTCTCCGGGATGATTCCGAAACCAGATATAACATATCAATACCCAGATCATTCCTATGCCTGCGTTGACAAAAAACGGAGCGCGCCACCCAAATGCTGATGCTATGGGAATAACGATTAAAGGAGCAACGGCAGCTCCGGAACTGGCACCCATACTCATCCATGCATTGCCTTTGCTCGTTTCTGTTTTAGACAACCATCTTGATATAACACCACAGCTGTTTGGAAAAACTCCTGCTTCGCCGGCACCAAAAAAAAACCTAACGATGATCAGGGTGGTCAGTCCATTGATAGCTCCTGTTAGTGCCGTGAAGACGGACCACCATATCACAATTCTCAGGAAAACTTTTCTTTGACCAATTCGGTCACCCAAAACCGCAGACGGGATTTCGAAAAGCGCATAAGCCAGCGCAAACGATCCAAGCACCCATCCGAACTGGGTATTTGTAAGATGAAAAGCAGCCTTAATTTTTATACCGACCAGGGAAATCGTTGTCCTGTCCAGATAAGTAATAAGGACCAAAAAATATAAAAGGATAATTACCCGGTATCTGTATGGAACTTTTAAGGGTAATTGCATGGGGATAATTGTCTATACAATGTAAGAACTTAGAACAGATTAAGTCAGGTATCAGGGAAATAATACGACCTGAATTCTTCCGGATAATTTAGAGCATCTTCTTTTTTGGGATGCTTTAAAGGAAATGGTACCGGGAGACTGATCTTATTCGGAATGCAGGCTACTTAAAACGAAAAGCATCCACCGGATAGTGGATGCTTTATAAATCTCTTATTTGGTCATTAATGAAACTGGTATACCAGGTTGATTCCAACAGCCACATTATGTAATGTCTCACCATTGTTGGTGGTTTTGCCGACATTCGTTAGTCCTGGCATAATCCTGAATGAAATACCCAGTCCTACCGGCGAAATATATTCCATCCCGAAAGCCGCAAAAACGTCAACAGAATTGTAGATATCCTGGCTTATACTGGTTCCAAGTGCTGTTTCTTTAGAATTCAGCAGAATGCCAAATGCAGGTCCGGCAAAAAATGCAACACCTGATTGTTTGATATGAATTTTCGGCAGAACAGAAAGCGTTAAATAATTCATGGTAAAATCAACCTGCGTACTGCTGCCCTGACCCTGACTATAAGCCTTAAAACCCATCCCGTCATATCCCAGGTCTGTTTCAAGGGAAAAATGTTTGGCGAGTAGCAGGTCCGCAAAAACATAACCCTTAAAGGCAACCTTAGCCGAAGTCGGATAGGTTTGACCCTGGTAGGAATCTGCAATATCGGAAACATTAATACCCGCTCCGATTCCAAAAGTTGCTTTTTTCTGGGCATGAAGGGATGATAATGTCGAAAATAAAATGGCAATAAAAAATAATCGTTTCATGAACTGATGTTTTAGGTTTAGTTTATAAGGGATCAGTGTATGGAAATTCCATACCGTTAACCATAGGTTAACGCAACAATTATCAATTAATTATACAGGTAAAAAAATTAAACTACTAAGTAAATTCCTTAGAGATGCTGAATGTGAATGCTAGAGCCGCATTTCAATTATATTATTGGGGATAATAAGCTTTCCTGCAGTCTTCTCACGGATTTCGTTAACCGAAATACCCGGCGCACGCTCTACTAATAAAAACCCTTCTGCAGTAATATCAATTACAGCAAGCTCCGTTACGATGCGTTTAACACAGTGCACACCGGTAAGGGGCAGCGTACATTCCTGTAACAATTTGGATTCACCTTTGGGGTTTGTATGCTGCATCGCAACGATAATGTTCTTTGCACTGGCCACCAGGTCCATCGCACCCCCCATACCCTTTACCATCTTACCCGGAATTTTCCAGTTGGCGATATCTCCTTTCTCCGAGACTTCCATGGCACCCAGTACGGTGAGATCAACTTTTCCGGCCCGGATCATCCCAAAACTTTCCGCACTGTCGAAAAAAGCGCCGCCGGGTAAGATCGTTACCGTCTCCTTTCCTGCATTGATAAGGTCAGCATCCAATGCCGTAGCATCCGGATAAGGACCCATGCCCAGCATTCCATTTTCACTTTGGATCATGATCATTATGTCTGCAGGAATATAATTCGCAACCAGGGTAGGAATACCTATGCCCAGGTTTACATACATACCGTCTTTCAATTCCTGTGCAATCCTTTTCGCGATCCCGTATTTGTCGAGTGCCATTTTTATTTATTTACAGGGATAAATTCTCTCAGATCTTCCTCGTATTCCAATAGGTAAACGGCTAGCACAGGATTAATCTCCTGAATAGTCGAGCTGTTTTTCTTCAGCATCTCAAATGCTTTATCGAATCCTTCGGGTCCCTCCCCCATATCAACGACCACATTCTCTTCACCGTTTTCCTTATCTGAAGAATAGTCCCTGATATCATCCATGATCAGGTAACTGGGATGTAACGCATACCAGTACCGTATTGCCTGTTGCCATTGCATTTCGGAAAGGGGCAGATCGCAGAGGATGTACAAAAAAACATCCGCCCGGTTTAGGGCCGGGAAATCCATCCCGAAAGAATCCAATGGTTTTAATGGGTCCTGATCCAGGTACCTGGTTAAAGATTCATAATATACCTGATCCCGGATCCTTCACTCTCAATAAATTGCGGATTTGGAGAAGCTCCTCCGATTTACTTATTTCATTTCTTTCCTGTAGTATGGCAAAATGCATCAGCTGCTCCATAAACTGAATATGACTTTCATTCAATAGGATTTCAACTGGCATTCCCAACCGAAACAGAATATCATAAAACACAGGAATTGATACAAATCCGTTACCAAATCCGATATATAATAATCTTTCATTCCAGAAACTATTATTCGCTGGTGGTTGGCGGTCAACAAAAAAACGGGCAATCGTTTTGTTCACACCCATTTGCTGCTCTAAATAATTCACTGAAATAAACACGGAGTAATTATTAATTATAAATTATTAATTATTAATTGTTCTAATGCGCCGGCTTGAAGCTTCCTGCATCACGCGTCACGCTTTATCCAGCCGCACGGTTTTACGCTCAATTCTTTTTTCGTACCCGGTACCCTGGAAAATACGATGAACATAAATACCGGCTACGTGCACCTGATCCGGATCCAGCATTCCGGGCTCAACCAGTTCTTCCACTTCAGCTATCGTAATATTTCCCGCTTTTGCCATCGAAGTTGAAAAATTCCGGGTGGTCTTTCTGAATACCAGATTGCCGAGGCGATCCCCCTTCCAGGCTTTTACAAAAGCAAAATCTGCATGAAGAGCAAGTTCGAGTAAATGCATTTTATGATCGAATTCCCTGCTTTCTTTTCCAATAGCTATTTCGGTACCATATCCGGCGGGAGTATAAAAAGCCGGGATCCCCATGGCAGCCATCTGAATCCGTGTAGCGAGGGTTCCCTGGGGAACAAGATCTACTTCCAGCTCACCTTCTAATAACTGCCGTTCAAATTCGGCGTTTTCCCCCACATAGGAGCTGATCATTTTTTTAATTTGCCTGGTTTTCAGCAGCAATCCCAATCCAAAATCATCCACGCCTGCGTTATTTGAAATACAGGTAAGGTTTTTCACACCGGTCCCGACAAGTGCAGAAATACTGTTTTCCGGGATCCCGCACAATCCAAAACCACCCAGCATCAGGGTAGAGCCATCCTGAATATCCTTTACTGCATCCAGCGCATGGAGGTATACTTTATTCATGTTATGAAGTTAAGAAATGATGCGACTTATTTATGGGGTGCCGCAGTTGAATCCTTATGTGCATGAACCTTTGGAGAAATCGCAGGAAAATGAGTGTTCGCACCCTGTTTACGGGGAACTGGCACGGGAGGATGAGGTTTCACGATGATATTTCCGGGAGATCCGGGAACGGTATGTGGCTTCGAAGAAGGTGCGTATAAATCTTTTTGATGCAGCGTTGCATAGGCAGACAGGCTGTCAAATATTTTCTTATTCAGGTCAGGCCTCGATTCATAAAAACGGAGGCTCTGCTTAAAGGTTTCCCTGGTAATATGGTGGATCTTAAATATGTCTTCCAGCATTTGCTGATTGGCTTTCCATTTGTCAGTTTTCAGGGAATCCTTTGCAATATATTGCGCAGAATATTGTGAGGCCATCAAAACGTCTTTCATAACCAGTTCCATTGAATCAGGCGGAAGAATATCTTTTGGAATACCCGTGCGGTTACTACAGGAAATGACTAAGACAAAAAGAAAAAGGGCCGCAACGCGCATCATTGCAGGTTTTGTTTGTACAGGTTCAGGTTAGAGACATCGATTCGGGAGAGGATGTCCAGGGCCCTGCTTTTTTCGTCGGGTGTGCCATGTTTAAATACATTTCCGATCTCGGTCCCCTTTCCCTGAAAGAAAAACTGCATGAACATGATATTCGGGAATTCGTTATTGATAGTATTCATGCTGATCAGCGAATTCATTACGGCAATCCGGGCATCGGCTTCATGGTCAAACATCTGGTCCAATCCCTGCCTGTAGTACCCGTACATCGCGTCGTGGATGGGGTTGTATTTTGGATTGATCAGGTTTTCAACCAGCCAATATCGGTTTCTTAAACCATCAAATGGTTTCCAGCCGTTGATGGCGTTGGTTTCAGGAGCATTATTAATAATGTTTTGTGCCTTCAGATAGTACATGTCTCCGCCCCGCAAACCGTATGAATCGAAATTCAATCCAAGGATAACATACGCATAATAGGCAAAAACAGCCGTCAGGTTGGCTGTAAGCGGATCCGTGCCACCCACCCGGTTTTCATTGAAATCCATGTCCTGGTACTGTATATACTTAAATGTAACCGACTCGTCCATATAATTCATCAGGGCACTCTGATAAGACGTGTTGAAAATAGGACGCGCAGCCTGAACGGTCAGACTGGCGGTGTAGGTATTGTTGTCCGTTGCTCCGCTCAGGTTCAGTAAAAAACTGCACTGGATCTTCTCGTTTTGATTAAATGCCACATTCGTCCATTTTTTGCCGTTGATAAAATTGTACAGGGCAGACTGCAGGGTGGTAAAAATCTGTTTGTTAACCGTGGTGGAAATGCGGTTAGACAGGACCGTTACATTGGCCTGGAATTCCTGGCTCCGGGCCTGATGGATCTGAAGGACAATAAACGAAAAAAGAATCAGGATCTTTGCACGCATCAGAGAAGTTTTATAATCCGGTCTACGATATCACGGGCAACCTGCTGTTTAGATTTTTGTTCATACGGAATTTCAGTCCCGTTTTTTTCGAAAATGGTAACCTGGTTGGTATCAAAACCAAATCCGGCACCGGCGTCATTTAATGAATTCAGAACAATCATATCTGCATTCTTTGACTTAAGTTTCTTCCTGGCATAAGCTGCTTCATCTTTATTTTCCAGTGCGAACCCGACAAGCACCTGCCCTTCTGATTTTTTCTCGCCAAGTGTCTTAAGAATATCTTTGGTTTTAGACAACTCCAGCGTAAACGTCTCAGAATTCTTTTTTATTTTTTCGGAAGAAAAAGAAACGGGGGTATAGTCTGCTACGGCTGCGGCCATAATGGCGATTTGTACGGAAGGAAAAATATCGATGCAGGCATTATACATTTCGCCGGCTGACTGAATCCGGGTTATCCGGATTCGCGGATCGGTGATTTCCACAGATCCCGGTCCCAGTACCAGTTCTACGTCTGCACCCTGCTGTGCCAGTTCCCGGGCAAGGGCAATACCCATTTTGCCGGTGGACTGATTACCGATATACCTGACCGGGTCAAACGGTTCGTGGGTGGGTCCTGCAGTAACCAGGGCTCTCTTCCCTTTTAATGATTGGCTAAAAAAAAAATTCGTCTCCAGGAAGGAAACGATATGCTCGGGTTCAGCCATCCGGCCATCCCCGTATAACCCGCTGGCGAGTTCCCCTTTTTCAACCGGAATCACCCGGTTTCCAAAGGACTGGATTTTCTCAATATTTGCTTTTGTGGATGGATGCTGCCACATATCTTCATCCATTGCGGGCGCAACAACTACCGGACATGTTGCAGACAGATAGGTTGCAAGTAACAGATTGTCGCAGGCGCCGTTCGCCATTTTGGAAAGTGTATTACAACTCAGCGGTGCTATGATCAGGAGATCAGCCCAGCGGCCCAATTGTACATGATTATTCCAGGTGTCATTATTGGATAATCCGCTCAGGACTTCGTTTTTTGAAATCGTTGAAAGAGACAGTGGGGTAACAAAATCTTTGGCAGAATCCGTCATCATCACCCTTACTTCAGCACCGGCTTTTACAAGCAGCCTGGTAAGAAGGATGGCTTTATATGCGGCAATACTACCGCAGATACCCAACAGTATTTTCCTGCCTTCTACCATAGCATTAGTTAATTCCTAGCTGAAAAGATCGTCCTCGTTCTTACGATAATAGATTTTGTCTTCCATGAATTCCTGCGTGGCGAGCAGTGCGGCATTTGGCATTCTTTCATATGCCTTGGAGATTTCGATCTGTTCCTTATTCTCGTGAATTTCTTCCAGGCTGTCAGTATGTGTTGCAAACTCTTCGAGCTTGCTGTGAAGTTCTTCCTTCATGGTAATACTGATCTGGTTTGCCCGTTTAGCAATGATGGCAATGGATTCATAGAGATTGCCAGTCTTGTTCTTCAGGTCAGTGAGATTTTTTGTCTCTGCCACGTTCGCAATATGTGTGCTTACCTGTCTTCTTGCTTTGCTCATATTTAACTGTTTAACTTATTGTACGCTTTGATGGAATTGTTCGCCAGTTCCTGGTATTCCTGCACTTGTTTTTTCAGCTTACTGTCGGGGAACCGGTCATAGAAATCATTGATATCCGCCAGAACCTGATCGAGCCGGGCCTTTTTCTTTTCCTCAAGACTCTGGATCGCATACATATAATCTGACTTGATGATATATAATTTATATTCATCCCCAAACGGAGAATCCGGATAGGTATTCATCAGGTTATTAAATGTAAGGGACGCCGCTTTCAGATAAGCCGGATTCGTTTCATGGAGATTAAAATAAAGTTTTGCATTTTCAAATTCCTTTTGCTCCAGTTTTGCCCTGCATTTTTCAATGATTTCCGTAGCCTCTTTTACCTTGTCAGAGTTGGGATGCTGGGCGATAAATGCCTGCATAAAACCCATCGCCTTGGTTGTATTGGTCTGATCCAGCTGGTATTTGGGGGATTGTTTATAAAAACAAAAAGCCCGCATATAATCCATTTCGTCCGACTTGGGACTATTCGGAAAAGCCTCCACAAATCCTTTGAACAGGTTTTCGGCATTGATATAATCTTTCAGGTAAAAAGCGCAATACGCATACTTATACCAGATATCTTCAAAATGTTCCGATCCTTTCATTACCCTGTACAGATCATCATAGAGAGTCTGGGCATGGTTATAATCTTTATTGAGGTAATATTTTTCTGCCATCTGCAGTTTAAACGTATAATCTGTGCTCTTGAGGATCTTATTGAAATTATTGGGCTTGCCATTTTCTGAGGCCTTAAAATAGGAGCAGGAACTGAGGACTGCAAACAGGACTATTACGAGGGAAAATGGTTTCATGAAGGGTGCGAAATTACAATTTTTAGGTAAGAAACGAAAATAGGCGGTTTTCGGGCAGATTAGCCAGCTTCTTTGTTAAAATATATGCATAAAACAGCGTGGTCCCGCCTCAGCCAAGCCGGGACGGGACCACTACTATTTCCTGCCGGAATTATCTCTTCCGAAGGTTTGGATGCGGAGCCGGAACCGTATTTGGTCCTTCTTCTCCGGTACCATCCTTAATATCTATGGTATTTTCATCTCCGCCGGTCTGTCCGTAACGGAAGATGAAACGATCTGAGCTAATACCTTCTTTTTCAACCAGGTATTTAATAACCTCGTTTACCCGATCCCAGCTCAGCTGCTGGGCTGATTTGCTGGATTCGCCATATCCGATTACAGCAACTTTACAGCCGGGGTTATTCCTCATTTTTTCAGCAATGGTTGAGGCAAGTGCCTTTCCGTCTTTGCTGAGGGTTACAGACTTGCCTTTGAATACGATGCTTGGAAGATCACCGATGAAGCAACGGGCTTTGCCGCCTGTTCCAACAGCACCTGCATCGATACGTGGCGTTGATATCCTTACAGCAGGCCGGATCAGGGCATTTACCTACACCATCGGCATCCACCGGCTGACATTGGGTAGGTGTAATAAGTTCTTTATCCTTACAATCCGGAACGCCGTCACCATCTGTATCCCGGCTAACTCCATGGGTATCCACAGGACAACCTGCCGGAGTATTGGGTTCATGATCGAACTGATCCGTAACTCCATCACCGTCAGCATCATCCAAGCACGGGTTTGGGAAGTTTCATATGCTTGGGAGCATTGATTTCGCTATAGGCGTAATCTAACGGGTTGATCCACCAAAGGGGCTCAACCGCATTTTTGCCAATATTGTAATTCAACCCTATAGAAAGATAATTGTAGGTATCATTATCCCGGCTTGCGGCATGACTGGTGATGGACCCTGTTTCCTGAAATTGCTGTCCATCTATTAAATCTGATTTCGTAATTGTCAGCTTTATCTTCCAGAGCTATATTGAATTTTTCGGAAAGTTTCACTTCCATTCCAAGTCCCAGATTAAGTATTGGCCGGAAAGGGGTTCCACCGAAAATGGTCGGCTGAGATGGATCCCGCTGGGCTACCGTTTCATACGTGTTGTCCAACATTCCTTTAAGCATGTCTTTAATCGCCTTCTTGTTTGCATAGGTAAATCCCTGGGGTGTGAATCTGTTAACTACCTGGCTATAATCGTAAGGTTGATTATTGTTGTTGTCATTGAGTAAATTATAAGCCGTACTGTATGTCATTACACCGACACCTCCGAACATATAGAATGAAGTCTCCGTCTTTGCTTTGTGGAACCGTATATTGTTAAAATTGAAAATCCCTTGTACAGAGAGTTCCTGGATGTTGGATTTATAGTTGTAAAATACAGGAGTGTGCGCAGTGGGACTATAGTATTGGGTGATCTGGGGATTTGCAACATAGCTGGTGTAAGAAGGCTGCCAGTTCAATCCCTTCATATCTAAATAATCATATTCCAAACGCAGTGAGAAAATATAACCCAGTGCCTTCCTGGCATGCAGCCCCCACCCAAAAGTCGGAAGGGTTGCCCGTACGTCACCCGAAATACTTGACATGCCGCCGCTTACACCAATTTCCCATTGATTCCTGGGTTTTGCAGGAAAAGGATAAGCATTATTTAAAAATTCATTGTGTTGTGGAATGCGTTTGGCGGGAATAAGTGAAGAATCCCGAATGTCATAACTGCTGCTACTTTCAGTTGTATTGTCCTGGGCGAAACTTTGTGAAAGAAAAGCCAATAAAAAGCCAGCTAGTACTACGTACTTTTTTCCTATCATAAACTGAAGTTTGAATAAAGTGACTTGATTAAAAACAATACTACACTTTAGCAAAAATATAAGTTAACCCTTAAATTGCAAATTTTTTATGTCAAAAGAAACTGGAAACCACAGATTTGTGGAGAATATTGCCAATTCGCCGGTAGGCATTACCGGTATTTATAACCGCAGGAAGATAAAGTAGTAAATTGACGGTCATTTTATGCAACTAGCCCAATCCTTACTAAAGGAAGAACTGATCGTTTTTGAAAAGAAATTCCGGGAAGCAGTTAAATCCCAGACTCCTCTTTTGGACCGTATAATGCGTTTCATCGTAAATCGAAAGGGTAAACAATTAAGGCCCATGTTTGTATTTCTTTCCGCCCGCCTTTGTGGCCCGGTGAATGAATCTACTTACCGGGCGGCTTCCCTGGTTGAACTCCTCCATACCGCCACCCTGGTCCACGATGATGTTGTGGATGAATCACTTGAAAGAAGAGGGTTTTTTTCCACCTATGCCTTATGGAAAAACAAGATCTCCGTTCTGGTGGGCGACTACCTGCTGGCCAAGGGTTTGCTACTATCCCTGGACCACAACGATTTCAGAATTTTACAACTCTTGTCTGGCGCAGTACGCAGGATGAGCGAGGGTGAATTACTGCAAATAGAAAAAGCGAGGTCCCTGAACCTGGAAGAAGCCGTGTATTTTGAAATCATTCGAAACAAGACCGCTTCCTTACTGGCCTCCTCCTGCGCAGCGGGCGCCTTTTCTACCAGTGGTGATGAATCCATCACGGAAAAACTCAGTCGTTTTGGGGAAGCTGTTGGCATCGCCTTCCAAATCAAGGACGACTTGTTTGACTATGGAGACGAGAATACAGGAAAACCAACCGGTAACGACCTTAAAGAGAAAAAACTTACCCTGCCCCTGATTTATACTTTAAATACAGTGGCTAAACCACTTAGGCGGGAACTGATTTATATCATTAAAAATCAAAACCGGGATCCGGAAAAAATCCGGTATGTAATCGGGAAGGTAGAAGCTGCAGGCGGAATCCGGTATGCATCAGAAAAAATGAATCTTTACCGGGATGAAGCCCTAAAGATTCTGTACGAATTTGAAGACAATGAAATCCGGAAAGCCCTGGAGGAACTGGTACGGTTTACGACGGACAGGAAATACTAGTGTGAGAGTGTGAGAGTGTGAGAGTAATAAACGATTCACGGCCAACGGCCAACAATCAACGGCCAACGAATGGAAAAGAGGTGGAAAATAAAAGAAGCTGACGAAGAAAAATGGCTATCGCTTGCCGGTGCATTACAAATTAAACCCCTGATCAGCCGTATACTGGTAGCCCGCGGAATAGAAAGTTTTTCAGCTGCCAAAAAATATTTCCGTCCGGATATAACCAGTTACATGATCCCTGGCTGATGAAAGATATGGATCTGGCGGTAAAAAGAATCCTCGCTGCCATCAGTCAGAAAGAAAAAATTCTTGTATTTGGAGATTATGATGTGGACGGAACGAGCAGTGTTGCCCTGGTGTTTCAGATGCTCCGAAAAATCATGGATCCCGACTGCATCGATTTTTACATCCCGCACAGGCAGCGGGAAGGTTATGGAATTTCCAGGGCCGGAATTGATTTTGCAAAGGAAAATGGCTACTCTCTGATTATATCGGTGGACTGTGGGATTAAATCCATCGACCTCGTGAATTATGCAAATATCCTGGGGATTGAATTCATTATTTGTGACCACCACCTTCCGGATTCAGAGTTACCGGAGGCTGTTGCTATTCTGAATCCGAAACAATCAGGCTGTGCTTATCCTTATAAAGAATTGTGTGGCTGCGGTGTAGCATTTAAACTCATCACCGCATTGTGTATGACGCTTTCTCTTCCGGAAGAGAAATATATGATGTACCTGGACCTGGTGGCGATCGCCATTGCGGCTGATATCGTACCTATGACAGGTGAAAACCGGGTGTTATGCTTTCTGGGACTGAAAAAAATAAATGAAAATCCAAATCATGGAATCCGTGCCCTGATGACGTTGAGCGGACTAAGTTCTCCGGCTTCGATCCGCTCCCTGGTATTTACGATTGCTCCCCGCGTAAATGCAGCCGGCAGAATGGATGATGCACGCAAAGCTGTATTAATGTTCGTTGCAGAAGAATATGAAGAGGCCCTTTTGTTCGCCAACTTATTACATGCGGATAATGCTGACCGGCGTACGGCAGACAGCAACATTACGGAAGAGGCGCTGGCCCTGATTGACGGAGATGAAATCATGCGCAACAGAAAATCAACTGTATTATACAAACCCCACTGGCATAAGGGTGTTGTAGGTATCGTGGCTTCCCGTTTAATTGAAAAATATTATCGCCCGACAATTGTACTGACCCAGAGCGGTGAATATGCTTCCGGAAGCGCGCGAAGTGTTCCGGGTTTCAATTTGTATGAAGCGCTGCATGCCTGTCGCGAGTGGCTGGTCGGTTATGGTGGTCATATGGCAGCAGCCGGGATGACCCTGGCGACAGAAAATATAAATAGCTTCAGCGACAAATTTGAACAAGTAGTTTCCAAAACGATTGATCCGCATTTATTGATCCCTGAACTGGAAGTGGATTCGATTGCACTTTTTTCCGAACTCGACTTCCAGACTTTTCGGATCATCGAGCAAATGGAACCGTTTGGTCCTGATAATAATAAACCCGTTCTTGTTTCAAAGGGTGTAAATGATTCGGGTTATTCAAAATTGCTAAAAGAAAAACATCTCCGGCTGTTTTTAAAACAAGGGGATCAGATTCTTACCGGAATTGCATTTAATATGGCAGAAAAATGGCCCCTTGTTCAATCCCAAAAACCTTTCGATATTGCCTATACACTGGATGTAAATGAATGGAACGGCGAGAAGAATCTGCAGTTGAAAATACTGGACCTTAAAGAAAGTGTGAGAGTGTGAGAGTGTGAGAGTGAAAGAATTCTCACACTCTCACACTCTCACACTTTTATACTTGCCTCACGCCTCTACGATAATCGGGCTCTTTTTATTTTCAATCAGATCCACACTTCGCTGGATAAAATCTGTCAGTTCGGTGCCTTTCAGCAATCCCTGGCTCAGTAATGCCAGGTCGGCCAGATTATGAAATAGTTTTTGTTGCTTAGCCGTATCTTTTTCCCCCAGCAGATTTGGGTAGATCGGATGATTGCCATTTACAGTAAGCGTAACCTCATCCGGCATATTTGCATAAAATGCACCCATACCTCCATTGAGCGAAGCCATATCTTTCATGCGTCGCATAAATTCGGGTCTTGTGGCAACCACCGGCATAGCATCAGTACTTAACCCTTTTACTTCAACGGTTACATGCAGTGAGGGGATATTTACGGCGAACAATGATTTCAATTTTTCAACCTCATCTTTACTCAATACACTTTCTGCAGAATCCTGCTTATCGATCAGGTTATCTACCACTTCACTGTCTACACGGGTGAAATGTGTATTTTCCCATTTCATTTCCATCTGGTTAATGAAACCGGCATCCACAATCGTTTCCAGTTTTACAATTTTATAACCTTTCGCTTGTGCCGCCCGGATATAACCGTCCTGCTGCACGGGGTTGCTGGTATAAATTATAACCAGCTTGCCTTCTTTATTTTTCTGTAAAGCTTCTGCTTCAGTTTTGTATTCTTCCAGGGTATAAAATCGGGATCCGTCTGCATCCTCCATGATATGGAACTTGTTGGCTTTCTCCAGGAATTTATCGTCGGTCATCATACCGTACTTCACAAACAAACCCAGACTTTCCCATTTTTCTTCGTATTCCTTTCTTTCCTTATTGAAAATTTCTTCCAGTTTGTCCGCAACTTTCTTCGTGATATGATTATTGATCTTTTTCACATTAGGGTCGCCCTGCAGATAACTACGGCTTACGTTTAACGGAATATCCGGACTGTCAATCACTCCCTGAAGGAGCATTAGAAATTCGGGCACGATATCCTTTACTTCATCCGTTACAAAAACCTGGTTGCTGTACAATTGAATTTTGTCTTTCTGAATTTCGTAGCTCTGTTTAATCTTCGGGAAATAAAGAATACCTGTCAGATTGAAAGGATAATCCACATTCAGGTGGATCCAGAATAATGGCGGTTCGTTAAACGGATATAGTTCTTTATAAAAATCCTGGTAATCCTGCGTGGTTAGTTCACTGGGTTTGCGCGTCCAGGCCGGAGTGGTATTGTTAATCTGTTTGTCTTCAAAAAATATCGGAACCGGCAGGAACCGACAGAACTTCCCGAGGATATTGCGAATTCGGGCGTCATCGAGAAACTCTGCCGAATCTTCCGAAATATGGAGAACGATATCCGTACCCCGTTCGGTTTTGGCATTTTCCTCCAGGCTGAATTCCGGACTACCGTCACATTCCCACCTTACTGCCGGAGCTTCTTCTTTATATGATTTGGAGATAACCTCCACCTGGTCGCTGACCATAAAGGCGGAGTAAAATCCCAGCCCGAATTTGCCGATAATGGCATTTTCGTTCTGGCCTTTATATTTATTAACAAACTCTTCGGCACCCGACAGGGCCACCTGGTTCAGGTATTTGTCCACTTCCTCGGCTGTCATTCCGATCCCTTTATCTGAAATCGTGATGGTCTTTGCTTCCTTATCCAGTTTTACCTGGATGGAAAGATCTCCGATCTCACCCTTTGCTTCTCCGATGGAAGACAGGGTTTTGAGCTTCTGGGAAGCATCTACTGCATTGCTAATCAGCTCTCTAAGGAATATTTCATGGTCACTGTATAAAAACTTCTTAATGATTGGAAAGATATTCTCTGTCTGAACCCGGATACTTCCTTTTTGCATAAATCGGCTGTTTTAGCCCTTTTGTTCAATTTCAGTGCCATTTGCCCCCATGCTGACAGGTTGACGGATCTATTGCTTTTTTCTGGCTTTAGGCTTTAGGCTTTGGGCTTTAGGCATAAAAGCACTACTTTCGCAGCCCAATTAATTTTTTTTAAACAAAATCAGGGAAATGAACAATTATGAATTGATGGTGATTTTTACCCCTGTGCTGTCTGAGGAGGACTTTAAAGCCGCCCAGAACAAATTCACGGCCTTCGTTAAAGAAAACGGCGGCAAGGTGTTGCACGACAATCCCTGGGGTCTTAAATCACTGGCGTATCCCATCCAGAAAAAAACCACTGGTTTATACTGGGTAATGGAATATAGTGCGCCATCCGACTTCAATGAGAAGCTGAAAATCCAGATTCTCCGCGACGAAACCGTGTTACGTTTCATGGCTACCAAACTCGATAAATACGCCGTCGAGTACAATGCCAGAAAGAGAAGTGGTGTACCTACAGGAACAGAAAAAGCGGAGGCATAATCATGGCAAAGACAAACGAGATCAAGTATCTGACCGCGATCAAGACCCAGCAAAGGGCCAAGAAATTCTGCCGTTTTAAAAAATACCATATTCGTTATGTGGATTATAAAGACGGTGAATTCCTGAAAAAATTTCTGAACGAACAGGGCAAAATGCTTCCACGTCGCATTACCGGCAACTCGCTGAAATATCAGCGCAAAGTGGCCGATGCGATAAAGAAAGCCAGACAAATGGCTATTCTGCCTTACGTTACAGATTTATTTAAGTAATAATATCCCGCACCTGCGGGACCAAATAAGTAATAATGGAAATCATTTTGATTCAGGACGTGGATAATCTAGGCGCCGCCCATGAAAAGGTGAGCGTTAAAAACGGATATGCACGTAATTTCCTGATTCCGCAAAAAAAGGCAATTGAAGCCAGTCCGTCCAACCTGAAACAGCTGGATGAAAAAATCAAGCAACAGAAAAAGAAAGAAGAAAAACTGTTGGCAGAAGTAAACAAGGTTATCGAAGTTCTGAAAGGTTCTCCGCTGAAAATAGGTGCAAAGACCGGTACAAGCGGAAAGATATTCGGCAGCGTAACCTCCGTGCAACTGGCCCGCGCTATACGCGACCAGAAGGGCTATGAAATTGACCGTCGCCGGATTCATATTCTTTCAGAAGTGAAAGAACTGGGTTCATACAAGGCAAAGGTGGATTTTGGCCACGGCAACGAAACTGAAGTTGATTTTGAAGTGACTGCGGAATAAATCCACATCATGTATTTTAAACCTCCCCGCTTTAGTTAGCCGGGAGGTTTTTTATTGCCACCCTGCAGCCCGGCCAGCGCCCCTAAAATTTTGTAGTTATAAAAATTCCTATCTTTACAAACGCCCTGTTATTCGGGTTATACGCTGTACTGGTACCATTCCCAGGGCCCTGTCACAGTTCATCATAACGAAGAAATGCAGTGTTGTTTTATTCATTATTAATTTTAGTACAATGAACATTTATGTAGGCAACCTCTCCTGGCAAATGACCGATGAGGATCTCAGAAACCTTTTTGAACAACACGGAGCAGTGGGTTCCGCAAAAATTGTTAAAGACAAAGTATCTAACCGGAGCAAAGGTTTTGGTTTTGTTGAAATGGAAAACGATGCGGAAGCGCAGGCAGCCATTACAGCACTCTATGATTCCGAAGTGATGGGCCGCAAGATTATTGTAAATGAATCCCAGCCCAAACAACAGGGCAGCGGCGGCGGAGGTTTCAAAAAGAGAAGTTTCGGCGGAGGCGGTGGAAACGGAGGTGGCGGAGGTTACAAGAAAGGTGGTTATAACCGCGGAAACAGCGGCGGCGGTGGCGGATTTGACAGAGATTATTAATCTTCGTCCGATATTACTTACTGAATCCTTCCGCCATTTGACGGAAGGATTTTTTTCTTCTCATCCATAACTGGTCATGATCAAAAAAAATTGCCGGCTGACATACCATTTATACCTGCTTATAATCCTGATCTCATTTGTCGCCTGCAACTCACACCCTTCGAAAAAAGAACGAATCCTCACCCATGCCATTGGGACAACCGATACCCTCGCAACAAAAGATATAGCCGTACATGGCTACTTCAGCGAACAGCAGGATCTGCGCCTGGACAGCAACAAGCTGAATTTATTTTTTAACCAATTTGCGGACCTGAAAAAATACGAACAGGAAGTGAGGGAGTTTTATGGTATCCGGAAAAATCTCTTTGCCTGGTATGACTCGGTGGGGCTTACGGAACAGGCAAGCAATCTGTATAATCACCTGATCAATTTGGAAGAGGAAGGCGTGCAGGGAGAAATCCCATACAAAGGGCGGCTGGATAGTCTGTTGAATGAAACCTCATCCGGGAAAAACGCCGACCCGGATGCAGAAATACTCCTCACCTCTTCTTACTTCTATTATGCAGATAAGGTGTGGAAGGGAATTCCTGAAAAAGAGACGACAAAAATAGCATGGCTGCTCCCCAGAAAAAAATTAAACCTTCCTTATCTGGTGGATTCCCTGCTAAATGATTCCACCGCCGCCCTATTCTCTACGGACTTTAATTTCAGGCAGTACAACAAACTGAAAAAACAACTTCAAACATACAGGCATCTGGACAGTACGGATTCCTGGCTCCCATTAAAAGCAGGTCAAAAAGCTTACAAAAAAAATGACAGCGCTGATCTTATTGCTGATATAAGACACAGGCTCTTTTTGCTGGGTGACCTCTCCGATGAATCCCTCAGCCATCAATTCGATGACAGCCTGGAAGCTGCTGTGAAATCTTTTCAGAAACGAAATGGAATGCCGGTCGATGGAAATATCGGACCCGGCTTTTTTACAGAAATCAATACCCCGCTTAAAGAAACTATCCGCAAACTGATCATAAATATGGAGCGGACCAGATGGGTGCCCATTCACATGGGCCATCATTATCTTGTGATTAATATTCCGGCCTTTATCGTAACGGCCTACGACATGGATACCGTTACATTTAGAATGAATGTTGTGGTGGGGAAGGACCTGCATCCGACCGTTATTTTTAACGGTGACCTTAAATACGTTGTGTTCAGTCCGTACTGGAATGTTCCCAATTCAATCCTGAAAAAAGAAATCCTTCCCGGTATAAAGAAAAATCCGGATTATCTGCAGAAGCACAATATGGAGTGGTACGGAAAAACTGTTCGGCAAAAGCCCGGACCTTCCAATTCCCTGGGCCTCGTTAAATTCCTGTTCCCCAATTCCCACAATATTTATTTACATGATTCGCCTGCAAAAAGTCTGTTTGGTGAAAGTTCCCGTGCATTCAGTCATGGCTGCATCCGTCTCGCGGAACCTGAGAAGATGGCTGTTTACTTATTGAAAAATGATCCGAAATGGAACGCCGAAAAAATACATAAGGCGATGCACTCGCTGAAAGAACAATATGTAACCCTGCAGGATCCTGTTCCTGTATATATCGGTTACCTGACCGCATGGGTGGACAATAGCGGGAAATTAAATCTTCGCAAAGATATTTACAACCGGGACAAGCAGCTGGCGGATATGCTCATGCTCAAATGACTTATTGTGGTGGATGGTTTATGGTCGATAGCTGGCAATTTACCATTGACCATACACCATTAACCATTTACCGTTTTACTCGAGTCCGAATAATTCCAGATTCAGTCTTTGCAGTGTTTCATTTTTGTATGCTGAAGGTATCAATACAGATACATTGTGTTTACTGCCGCCATAACTCACCATGCGGACCGGAATACGGGAGAGACCTTCAAATAGTTTATTCAGCACGTCCTTGGTTTCAACAATTTCATTTCCGACAATGGACACGATGGTTTGGTCAGGTTCCACTTCCGTGGTTCCGAATGGTTCCAGCTCCTTCAGTATATGGGGAAGCTGGCTTCCATTGTCAATAGTCAGTGAAACAGCCACTTCAGACGTGGTCACCATATCAATCGAAGTCTTATATTTTTCAAATACCTCAAATATTTTCCGGAGGAACCCATAGGCCAGCAACATGCGACTGCTTTTGATATTGATGGCGATGATCCCGTCTTTGGCGGCAATGGCTTTTACACCGGAAGAAGACGCTGTTTTTTGAATAACCGTACCAGGTGCCGAAGGCGCCATGGTGTTGAGGAGCTTTACCGGAACGTTTTTTTGCTGTGTGGGCCAGATACAGGTAGGATGAAGAATTTTGGCACCGAAATAAGCCAGCTCAGCGGCTTCATCAAAACTGAGCTGTTCAATGGGTATCGTTTTTTTCACGATCCGGGGATCATTATTGTGCATACCGTCGATATCGGTCCATATTTCACATACGGAAGCCAGAATAGCCGCGGCCACCAGGGATGCGGTATAGTCACTGCCACCTCTTTTCAGGTTGTCCACTTCCCCCTTGGCATTGCGGCAGATATATCCCTGGGTGATAAAAAGATTCTGGTCCGGATATTTTCCCAGCAATTCGATAAGACGGGTCCGGATAAGTTCGAGCTGGGGCTCATCTTCGGCATCGATACGCATAAATTCCAGGGCCGGAAGTAATATATGCGGTATCCCTTTTTCTTCCAGGTAAACACTGAAAAGTTTTGTGGACAGCAATTCTCCCTGGGCCAGGATATCTTTATTCAGGGCTTCGCTGAATGAAATGCGCAGGATAATACTTAAAAATTCAAAGTGCTCCGTGATAATCGCCAGGGCCTTTTCCCGGGCTTTCTCCGTTTTCAGTAACTGCTCAATAAATGTATGGTAGTGTTTACTGAGTTTGCTGATTTGTTCCCCGGCTTTCTCTCTTTCGAAGCGGGCGGCGGACTGGCCGATTTCCACGAGTGCATTGGTGGTGCCACTCAGGGCAGATAAAACGACGATCTTTTTTTCCGGATCAGCGGTGATTAATTTTGCCACCTCATGCATACGCTCCGGTTTACCCACCGACGTGCCTCCGAATTTCATTACTTTCATGCGAACCTTTTTTGGGACCGCAAATATACAAACGAAAACGCCACTACGGTTTTAAACTGTAGTGGCGTTCCCATTTTCTAAACAAATTATTTTTTGATGATCTTCTGGTTGTAGAGATTATTATTAACCATCACCTGCACGATATAGATTCCTCTCGGCAGGAACCCAAGCTGGTCAATCAGCACACTGTTATTACCATTGTTTACCGGGAATGATTTGCTCATAAGCGGTTTACCGGCATTATCCATCAGGCGCATCATACCAGTGCCAGGTTTCTCAGAATGTATATTCATCACCGCGTAGTTGTCTACCGGGTTCGGATAAATGGAGAATACATTCTGTGGCTGATCCAGTTTAACCGGAACGACCTGACTATAGGTATACTTACCGTTTTTATCAACTATCCGCAACCTGTAATAAACGATATTGCTGTTCACATTATCCAGCTGGTCATTCACATTATATGAATGAACCGGATTCAGCGATTCGCTTGCATTTACCTGGGCCACACCTGCAAAACGGGTGGCATCTGTACTTCTTTCCACCACAAAATAGTCAGCATTTATTTCATCCGTCGTTGTCCAGGATACCTTTGCATTATTGGATGATTCATAACTGGCGCTGAAATTCAGCAGGGTAACCGGCAATACGATTGACTGGCAGATCTGCATTTTCGGAGGCAGCTGGGATAAAGGAAAGGTTTGTGTAATCACACCCATATTGCCAGGGAAAGCGCCAAAATTATCTGTTATAGTCGTACCATAACTGATACCTGCAAGCCCACCAGCTACAGAGGATGCCGCATTTAAAGTACCATTTGAATAAATGACTCCACCGCCGCCGCCACCACCGGGTCCATGCTGGGTTGCATCCAGGTTTTTCGGATGATTATCAGAGCCGTTACCGCCATTGGCGATCGCCGTAATACCCGCATGTCCGCTATTCGCATAAATCAGGATACTGCCTCCTGCTCCACCACCACCCGATACCGTCAACCGTAACTGTGTTATTAGATGTCGCACCAGAAGCAGTAACGGTTCCTGTACCAATGATTGTGGTCGAGTTTATGATTACCAGACCACCACCCTGTGAACCGCCGCTGGCTGCGCCACCGTTGGCAGCTCCACCATCTCCGGGAAAGGAACCTGAGGCATTATTAGTAGATCCTGCACCACCTCCGCCACCCATGATTAATCTGTCCGGGCTATAATAAAGTTATAGCATGCTGTTCGCATAATGTTTGAAAAGCTAGTACCACCTCTATCCACCAGTATATGTAAAACTCTGCCATCCATTCCCACCCAGGCCCCCAGCACCGCCGTTACCACCACCTCCGCCGCCGGAGTTCTGATTGTTTGAACTGGGATTACCGTCTGATCCACCGCCACCGGCATTACCCGGAGCACCACGGGCATAACTACCTCCTGGGTAACCTTCGAGTGCTACACCATTGTCAATGATACCAGGTAAAACATTTGTATATAAGAATCGGGGTGTTCCCGCTACACCTTCGCCCTTGCTTCCATGGGCGGTATTGGTTGAAGGACCATAAAAATCATTTTTATTTAACCCGCCCTGGCCAGCCAATGCCCTTCCGCCGCCTCCGCGAAATCCGGCACTGTCGGCACTTACGGTCATACCATTAAAATCAAACTGGTTTACCGCGCTGAGAACGATAACACCACCCGTAGACCCATTCCATTTTGGAGCCATAATAGTGGCGCCAAGTTTAATATTAAAAAACTGTGGCACACGGATAACCTGATAAGTATATTGGCCATTTGTTCCAAAGGTGCATAAGGACATAACTATAGGCGTTAGTAAGACCGGAGGCAATATTTAAAGTACCCCCGCCAGTCGGAACTGCATTTGTGGCTACCGCAAATTCCATTGTTCCAGCCATCAGATTCGTGGCGATCATACCCGCTCCTAAACCGGAGGTATTTGCTCCATATGATGAATTCGTTGTTCCGAGCCGGAATTGTTATCTGTGCTCCCTGCATCTGAATGATCAATACAATATCTCCCACCGCGATTGGTGTACTACCAAAATTCGCACCGGCTCCGATCGGACCCAATGGATGGAAGTAGCCCCTGCAGAAACAGTGGTCTGCTTGCCGGGATAGTAAGTATTTTGATTTGTGGTTACGACCGTTGTTCCTGTAGTAGGGCAGTTCTGTGCCATTACGGCGTTCGTATATATAATAAGAAAGGAAAACAATATAACAGTCAGGATTCCACGCAGTTGTTTAAAACCTGACAAGGAGCGCTTTGTCGCATCCGGGATAGTTCCCTGTATGATTGCACCGCCTTGATTCACGGTTTCTGTGTAAACATTTTTCATAGACTCGGTTTTTGACACCTAGAGGGTTTCAATTGATATACCAATTCAGAAAACCCTGACTCTTAGGGAATTATCCTTTTATTTCGCTCAGGATTTTTCCCATTTTAGGAATGTCATTCCTATATTGGATTTTAAATTATGTAAGTGTAATAACTTAGATCAAGGAGTTATTATTGCGTTTCTGGCAAATAATACCTATTACGCGAGAGGGGAAATTTTGAATTTTTCCGCCAGATATTCGAGGTCCTGAATAACTGCATGCATCAGGGGAATGCCGTTTTGAAGTCTTTCTGTCTGGATCTTTCTTTCCGGATCACCGGGTACCAGAACCTGGTCAAATCCTTTGGCTGGTTTTGCATTTCTGAACCTGACCAGCCATTGGTCCATATCTTTTTTAAATTCATCTGCCGGACGAAATGCATCAATCCGCATGGCCCCAAAAAAATGACCAATGCCTTTGCCGGGCATGTTCTCCGGAATGGGCACATAGGCAGGGAAAGGAGGAACCCAGGGGCCATAATTTGCACCGCTCAATACGCCCGAAAAAATATCCACGATGGCACCCAGGGCATAGCCTTTGTGACTGCCATGATCCCGGTCACCGCCCAGGGGCAACAGTGCACCACCGGCTTTCAGTTCATGCGGATTGGTGGAAATATGCCCGTCCTTATCCTGGATCCATCCTTCCGGTGCCTGCTGGTTTTTTCTTTGCAAAATTTCAAGCTTGCCATTCGCAGCTGTGGTGGTCGCCAGATCTGCAACAAAAGGCGGTTCTGTTCCGGAAGGGATGGCAACACAAATGGGATTGGTTCCCAGTAATCTTTCTATGGAAAAAGTAGGTGCCACCAATGCGCTGGCATTGGTCATCACAATGCCAATCATATCCTCATCCAGTGCTTTCATGGCATGTTCCGCCGCAATACCGAAATGGTTTGAATTTCTAACCGCGATCCATCCACTGCCCACCTGCCTGGCTTTCTCTATGGCAATATTCA
This sequence comes from uncultured Bacteroidota bacterium, assembly GCA_963766585.1. Classification (GTDB taxonomy): domain Bacteria; phylum Bacteroidota; class Bacteroidia; order Chitinophagales; family Chitinophagaceae; genus Puia. The sequence goes on along the minus strand of CAVYAV010000002.1, from coordinate 1,359,430 downwards.
TCGCGAATGGGGCGACTACAAGCCCAAGTCCTCCGTCACCATCCACAACCCCGGTAGACGGTGTTTCATGAACAAGTTGAATCCGGGGTTTTGCATTTGCTCTTTTAGCCTCCCATAATCTCACATATCCGACTAATCGTGCAATGCCGTGGGAATCGATGCCCCGCAGATCCGCTTTTAATAATCCGGTCGCGGCCAGTATTGCATGTTCTTCACTGGATCCAATACTGGTAAACACTTCCTTTGTAAAATGAAGAAGCCGTTGATAGTCAAATAATTTTTCCATATCATATTATATGGGATGCACGAGTTTCATACTTAACGGATCCCAATGGATAATTTTATTTTCAAAATAACTATCATTTGCGGCGAGACAGGGAGCTGCAGCACGGAAACCAAATTCCGGATCTTCCACTACCGCTGTTCCATTTCTTACGCCATCAAAAAAATGCGTGAAATGATCCAGGTGCTCGTCATAACTATCCGGTGCTTTGTAAACAGTATCGGGTTCCGTAGTATCCTGCTGATCCGCAGCGGACCATTTCTGGTTATAGGCGCTCATCAGTTCATCCTGCATTTTTTTGGGATAGGTTTCCAGTGAATCCCAGCCTCCGATTCCCGGAGCTTTTGACATTTTATGATGACGAATAGTATAACCGTTTCCTTCCATGGTCAGCACACCTTCCGATCCGATAAACTGGGTGCCACCAGACTCACTGTTTCCACTAATAAAATCAACCCGCAGCATCACCTGGAATTCCGGATGTTCTGCCGTTTTCGGATATTCCATAATGCCAGCCATCACATCCGGTACATTTCTTCCGTCATTCCAGTAAGCGATCTGTCCGGATGAATATATTTTATTCGGACCCTTGGAATTTGTGATCACGTTGATACCTGAAATCAGGTGCACGAATAGATCGCCTGCCACGCCCGTACCAAACTCCTTATAATTCCGCCACCAGAAAAACTTTTTAGGATCATAAGGCTCATCTTTCATGCCCCTGATATAGGCCTTCCAGTCAACCGTTGTGGCCGAAGCATCTGTAGGCATGGTATATTGCCAGGCACCTGTGGCAGATTGCCTGTCAAAATTCGCAACCACCATGCTCAATTCACCGATCGCACCCTTTTGAATGGCTTCGCCTGCTTTTTGAACAGCAATACTACTCACCCGCTGACTGCCAATCTGCATGGTTTTTTTACTTTTTTTCCAGGCATCGATTACGCCCAATCCTTCGCTGATTTCATGAACCATGGGTTTTTCGCAATAAACCGCTTTCCCGGCTTTCAGTGCTTCAATTGATATCCGGGAATGCCATAAATCGGCGGTTGCAACGATCACGGCATCTATATCCTTCCGGTTAATGATCTCCATGTAGTCCCTCGTCACCTGAATATTATTACCATACATTTCTTTAACCCTTTCCAACCGGCCTGAATACAGATCGGCCACCGAAACCAGTTCCACACCCGGCACTTTGAGTGCGGTCTTGGTATCTGCATGACCCATAATACCCATTCCTATGGTTCCAATTCGGATTTTATCATTCGGGGAAATTTTCCTGGAATAGATATCCACCTGGTTCTGCCAGTGATTTGGGTTGGCCAGTCCTGCATTAGTGGCAGCCAGGGCAAGTGCGGTTCCACTCATCTGCTGAATAAAACGACGACGGGACGAATCATTTTTCACTTGGTAATTTTTTCGTTGAGGAAGGAAGTTAAATATAATAAATGTCCCCCCGGTTTGGCCGGGAGGACATTTATTTCATCGGAAAACTCAGAATGGAAGGTCATCCACAGGAGCTGTCATTTCACCGGATGCAGGTACCCCTGACATCGATGCGGAATTGCCGCCAGCATAGCTGTCGTTACCACCCACCTCGTTACTGTTGCGGCTGCCCAGCAATTGCACACTTAAAACACGCAGTGTCAATGAAACACCCTGTGTACCATCTGTTTTCTGATACGTGCGCAGATCCGGAGTGCCTTCTGCATATACCTGGGTTCCCTTTTTCAGATAGGGAGCTATTGCTGTTCTGTCAGTCCAGTAAGCACAATCCACCCACACTGTTTTTTCCTTCTGTTCACCTTTAGCATCGCGGAATTTCTCCGTATGTGCCACATTGAAATTGATCACGTTTTTACCGTTCACGAGATTGGTCACGCAATCTTTTCCAAGATTTCCGATGACTTGCATTTTGATCATAACTTAAAATTTAGCTGCGTACTTAAAATTGTTAATACTGGCAATTTACAGGTTTTGGGGGCCCTGTAAAATACTATTTTGCGGGAATAAGTATCTTTGTGATTATGAGCAGAAAAGGGAAAGTGCTGGTTGCCATGAGCGGGGGTATTGATAGTACCATTTCCGCCCTGATGCTTCAGGAACAGGGTTACGAAGTGATTGGGATTACCATGAAGACCTGGGACTATGCCGGTGCCGGCACTTCTAAAAAAGAAACGGGCTGTTGTAATCTGGAAAGCTTCAACGATGCCCGGCTGGCGGCCGTGCAACACGGCTTCCCGCATTTTGTACTGGATATCCGGGATGAGTTTGGTACTGCGGTGATTGACAATTTTGTAGAAGAATACCTGGCAGGCCGCACACCCAATCCCTGTGTGATGTGTAATACCCATATTAAATGGCGAGCGCTCCTGAAAAGGGCCGATGCACTGGATTGTGAATTCATCGCCACAGGTCACTATGCTTTCATTAATCAGCACGATAACGGCCGGTATTTTCTGAGCAAGGGCGTGGATGAACTAAAGGATCAGAGTTATGTACTCTGGGGCCTGCAGCAGGATTTGCTCGCCCGTACGATACTGCCGCTCGGGAAATACAGAAAACCTGAAATCCGCCAGATGGCGGTTGATTACGGATATCCAGAGCTGGCCAAAAAAAGTGAGAGCTACGAAATTTGTTTTGTGCCGGATAATGACTATCGCGGATTCTTAAAAAAGAAAATGCCGGGTCTGGAAGATTCAGTGGAAGGCGGATTCTTTGTTGATACTTCCGGCAATATTATTGGTAAACATCGTGGTTATCCCTTCTATACGATTGGCCAGCGCAAGGGTCTTGATATTACTTTCGGAAAACCGGTTTTTGTAACGGCCATTCATCCTGAAAACAATACCGTTGTACTGGGCGAAGAAAAAGACCTGGCGGGTCAGTCCATGATGGTCACCGGACTGAATATGCAGAAGTATGATACCGTGACTGACGGCATGGAACTGGTTACAAAAATCCGGTATAAGGATAAAGGAAGTCTCAGTAATGTTTATGCAGAAGGCAACCAGGTACGCGTTCATTTCTACGAACCTGTGAAAAGCATTACACCCGGCCAGTCTGCCGTTTTTTACGAAGGTGATGATGTTGTTGGCGGAGGGATTATACGCTTAACGCCTAACGCTTAACGCCGAACGCTTAATGAGAATCGAAGATCGTGTATCGTGAATCGTGGATCGATTTACGATACACGATTAACGATATGCGATTAACGATATACGAATATGAAGGAACATACCTACCATACCCATCTTCAGTGGACAGGAAATACGGGCAGCGGTACCACCACCTACCGCGGGTATGAAAGATCGCATAGTATTTCTGTAGTAGGCAAACCTATTATCGAAGGAAGTTCGGATCCTGCATTCCGGGGCGACAAAACAAAATACAATCCTGAAGAAATGTTTTTGTCCTCCCTCTCCTCCTGTCATATGCTCTGGTTCCTGCATTTCTGTTCGGAGGCGTCCGTAATTGTGTTGGAATATTCAGATGCGGCAACCGCAACCATGATGGAAACCGATGATGGAAATGGAAGATTTACGGAAGTGATTTTACATCCGCATGTGAAAGTAAAAGATAGCAGTATGCTTGAAAAAATTGAATCCCTTCATCAAAAAGCAAATGCATTTTGCTTTATTGCCAACTCCTGCAATTTCCCCGTAAGGCACGAAGGAAAAAACTTTATTTAATTTTTAAAAAAGAAATCCGACCCTGACTAGTATGGGTCGGATTTCAGTTACAGGTTTCGAAATCCCTTTTTTACAGGGTAATTTCCAGAAGACCTGTGTTTCCCGGTATATCCTTCGCTACAGCGCTGATTACCGTTCCGGCAGGAACCGCATTATTCTGCGAAGAAGTGTAGTTCCAGAGACTCCTTCGGATAGGATCCAGAACCGCTTTGCCTTCTTCCAGCAAAACACCTGCTGCAGAATGAATACTGACCGCCACTTCCACTACGCGGAAATCGTCTTTTGCCTTGATCACGATCAGAGAACCAACCGGGCCCTTGTAGTTCGACGCATCGATTTTACTTACCACTGGTGGTTTCAGGTAATCGCGGAATGCAATGTTATATGCATTCTTTCCGGGCGTTGCCTTTTTTTCGTACTCCTTTTTGAGATCGGGTGAACCAATCGCGCCTTTTGCATAGATGGCTGCTTCAGAAAACAATTCCCTTTTTACTGCTTGTTTTTCTGTTGGAACAGCATCTTTGTTGATGGTCGGCATCCGGACCAGGTTTGTACTTTCGCCATGTTTTTTGTAAACAAATTGTTTACCGACATGTCCCCGTGCGCCTCGCACGAGCAGGTTTTCATTGACATTTGCCATTTTAAATTGTTTTAATAGTTATTGAAAATTGTTTACTTGTGCATCATTACCCGGGAAGAAAGTTTTCCAGGTTACACCTCCCGGTTCACTTGTGTAAAGCCTCCCTGGCAATGATTCACGATATAAAAGTATATTCCGGAACAAGGTCTTTTACGGAAAATGGAGTGGGCTTTTGAAAAATTGAGGGTGGAGCATATCTAACTCTTTGGTGAACGGCATTTTCAGGATATAAAAATCTGAAGGCGACAGGAGTTCCTTCTGTTGCACCATCCTATTTCCATCCAAGTTCTATGATTGTACCTTCTTGTTCCAAATGTTGTGTTTTCCCAATGACAGGTACAGGAATCGAACACCATCGAACAAGGATCTGGGAAAGATCATAAATAGCCGGGATCGGGTTGCCCGGATACTTGCAAACAGGCAAAGTATTATATTTGAAAGTGGTACTTTATCAACCCTTAAATCACTAACCATGACAGCACAATCTGTTTTTTTCAGGCACAATGGTGTTCTGAAAAGATTAACCACAGATGAAATAGTTGTACTGGAAGCCAAAAACAACTATATCCGGATTTACGCAGAAGACGGAAAGCTTTACATGATCAGGACGACACTCGAGAAAGCGCTGAGCTATCTGCCGGAAAAACAATTTCTCCGGATTCACCGTTCTTTCGCGGTTTCAGTCGATCATATAGACTATATCGGGAAAGAATCGGTGATGTTAAGAGAATACGCTGTAGAGGTTCCCGCATCCCGGAAATTTTATCCGGACCTGGTTAAAAAACTTGTTGTTTTGGATGCCGGGTCGCGCCTGAATCAGGATCAGATTCCATCGGTCAGTTCGCCAATCTTTCAATTGAAAAAGAAAAATGGCCAGTGATTAGTCATCACCGGCCATGTTCAGGGTACGGACGCCGCGCTTGTCTTCGGACATTCGGCGTTAGGCATTAAAAAGGGGATTCAGCAACCAATTATATACCTGGCTTCCGACATTGATAATCGGATTGGCACTCGGTTTAGGCATTTTTTCCACGTATTCAGTCGATTCTACTTTTACTTTTACAGCTACCACAGTATTCTTTTCAAAAGAACCTGCAAATTGTTTCGCAATGGATAAACTATTCAATTCATTGGCTGACCATATAATGGTAGCCACTCCCGCTACTTTCAAAAAGAATTCCTTGCCCTTCTTAAAGAAATCCAGCCTGGCCGGCATGGCGTTAGAAAAGGATTCGATTACCTGTGTTGGCCTGGGAATAATAAACCATATATTTCCTTCTTCGTCTACTTCAGTATTACTCACGATATGTGTCGGCAGATTTACCAGTGTACTGGACTCAGACATAAACAAGGCGTTTTCCAGTTCTTTAATCTTTTCGCTTAAAAACGTTACTGACATATCCTGTATCATGTAGAAATGTTTGGCACTGGAAATTCAATTGGCATACCAAAAAATTACCTTCTGAAAATGAAGGTTTTGCGTTTCGGCCGGATGCTAAATCGTTCCGGAATTGGGATAAATTTTCCGGAAAAGAATTATTTAAAACATAGAAAGGATTTCCGGATCCGTATAGTCCCTGATAAAGAAAACTATGTTGGAATTATCCGGAAATTCATTTCGATTATGCATAGTCGTTAGTACTATACAGGGCATGCCTGCATTCCGGGCAGCCTCCACACCCTTGGGTGCATCTTCAAATACGATACAGTCTTTTGGATCGGTGTTCAGCAGGGCAGCGGCTTTTAGAAAAGTTTCCGGATGTGGTTTACTGACCTCTACATCATCGGCACTTACGATGGCCTTAAAATATTTACGGATATGAAGTTGGTCGAGTACAAAGTCGATATTGAAATTGATCGCGGCAGAACCAATGGCCATCGGGATATTTTTTTCATAGGCCTTAAGCAGGAAATCCTCCAGTCCGCCAATCAGTTTCATATGTGGCAGGTATTCTTTCTGATACCTTTTTTCCTTTTCTATCGACCAGAAATCCATTTCTTCCTCAGTAAATCGTTGCTCCCCAAATACCCTCACCAGGAGTTCGGAATTTTTACCGTACATCTGGCTCTTCACCTGTTCATGATCCAATCCGGCATTCAGGTCGTTGTTGAGCAGGCCCGTCCAGGCACGGATATGAAATTCCATATCGTTGACCATTGTGCCGTTGAGGTCGAATATCAGTGCCCTGGGAGTTTTCATCTTCATGGTTTGATAAAAAGGCAATGCCACTGTTGAGTTAACCTCAGGAACAGTGGCATGCAGGATCGTGATTATCAGTATTTCTTATTGCTTTTCAATTTTTACGGTCTGATCATAACTATCCCCGTGGATACGCAGGATATACATACCACCGCTACTTACATTAGGTTGCAGGTTGATATAGTTATCACCGGCCTGGGCGTGGTAATTCTGATTGATATAAGTTTTACCCACCATATCAGAAACCGTCAGGACCAGATTCTGCGCCCTTGACACATGGACCCTGGTGCGGATCATATCATTGTACGGATTGTTGTAAATGATCAGTGCCTGGTTGTTACTGCTTGAGGAAACTAAGACCGTTGGACTGTATTTGTATTTCTGATCCAGGTCAACCATTTTCAAACGGTAATATCCATTCCCATCGAGTGGTAATTTATCCGTAAATGAATAATTGGTGGTAGTGGAAGAATATCCTTTTGCTTTTACAGATCCCAGGCTCGTCCATTTTGCCTGATCCCCGCTTCTTTCAATTTCAAAATGACTTGCATTCTGTTCCTGGGATGTGGCCCAACTCAGTTTCACTGAACCATCATCATTTTTGTCAGCTAGGAATTGCACAAGCTGCACTGGAAGTGTGGTAGATTGCAGTGAAAATCACTCCAAAGGTCGGATCTAGACCGGTCATTGCAGGACCATTTACATACCAAATGTACAACCTCCAGGATGCACGGGACTCGGTCCGCCACAGTTTAACGTATACCAAATGGAAAACTCATTAAGTACCGTTCCTATTCCATTTGCATTAAGTACCACTGTATAATCAAGTCCTCCATATAGGAGCTGACAAAGGATTAAATATACCCGCATCCGGATCAGTTACCATGTCCAAAATCAGTTATTGGTCCGACTATCCGCATTGCCGTCACATTATTTGCATTGATATGAACAAGTAGCATTGGCGATCCGGATACTGGAAGCCTGATCCATTGTAATCTGATCATTCACTAAAAAAGTTCCCACATCTGTCGCATTACTTCCCAATACGAGGGTCACCCCATGCAGATCTATATAGGTATTAACTGTAACTGTTGTATTTCCAATAACATTTACGATCCACCATTTACGATCAATTTTATTTAACCAAAGACCATCACCAATTAATGAAGTTGATTTTACACCGCCATTTCCAGTATTAGTCCCATTTTGAGGCACAATGACTACATCAGTAAATATATTAATAGTGCAATTGTTGCAGGGATTCTGAGGTGGAATAGAAGGTCAATCGCCTCTGCGGGCGTCGTAGCACCCCAAAATCGCGGATCATCAAGGGTATAGTGATTAGGATTCGATGTAATCGAATTATATGTCGTCCTGCCCCTGCGAAAAAAGAGAACCTGCCAGCAGTATGACTGTAAAAATCGGAATGTAAAATTTTTTCATAATCATTTATTAATCAATTCATCGTTAACGCGCAGAAACTCTTCTGGGACGATTTTATAAACCCTGGCTTGCAAGAGATATAGAATTGATTTTCGGAGGGACGGTCAGGTCTTTAAATGGATGGGATTTTGAAAAACGCGGATCTTTAACAGGATATGTGACAAAAATAAGATACTCAACTGAATTATAGGCGATAAGATTTGAAAATTATCTACATTTTCCCGACTAATTATTACCATCAAATTTTCTGCCAGCCTTGTCACAGATATGTGTAAACGAAGCAGCTCCTCATAAGCGCTGCTTTTAGTAGGGGTTTTCCTCTATAATCCGTTTGTGCCTGAGGTCATAGGGAGACCGCTGGCCTCCAGGAAAGCATTCTTCACGAAGCGGGAAAAGGGTGAAGACTGTTCGGCCATCCTTTCCGGATGCCACTGAACCATCAGCAGCCAGGATTTATTTGCGGGATCTGACCATTCCATGGCTTCCACAATCGTAGAATCACTATAAGCGGAAATTTTTAAATCTGGTGCCGGGACGGCGGCAGACTGATGATGAGCCGAATTGACGAGCCCTTCCGTTTGTCCACAAATCTTCTCAAGGCGGGTATCCGGTTCTACCCGGATGGTATGGACCTGATCCTGGCCATTTATTTTACCATGATCCGAGGAATTCAGAAGGGTCGGAATATCCGGTACCAGGGTTCCGCCCAGGAAAACATTGATGAGCTGTAACCCGCGGCAAATTCCCAAAACCGGTTTTTTTGCAGCCAGGGCCTTCTCAATCACCTCATATTCAAAAAGGTCCCGTTCGGGTATGATTTCCTGAAGATTAAATTCCTGTACATATTCGGGTTTGCCATATAGAGCGGGTTGCAGATCCTCCCCACCGCTAAACAGAATTCCGTCGCAGTTCTCCACTTCAGCAGAATTTTTCAGGTGCATGCTTAACCTGACTGCCTCCACGCCGGGAACTGATTCCACCCAGCGGCGGTAATTGTCGAATTTTCCGCAATCGGTGATGCCTATTCTGAGAGGGTTCATAACTTGTCATTTTTCGTGAATCGTTGATCGTAGATCGATTCACGATAACCGATTCACGATAGACGATGCATTTTAATTCGTCAAAGATGCAAAGTAAACGCTGATCCCTCATTTTCGACAGACTGAACCTGGATACTCCCCTTGTGCAGGAGCAGGATCTGCTGACAAAGACTCAGTCCGATACCACTTCCGTTTTTTCGGGTACTGAAAAAAGGGATGAAAATGCGGTCCATCAGGGCCGGGGGAATCCCACAGCCGTTATCGGCGACTTTAATATTAATTTTCGGGCTCCCGACAGTAGAAAAACCGGAAAGCTGAATCCGGGGATTTGGCTTGTCTTTTACCGCTTCAATGGCATTGACCAGCAGATTGATCAGTACCTGTTCAATTAAAGTCGGGTCGAGTTCGTAGGATAAATCCGGGTTTTGCAGAATAATATCCAGCTCTACTTTTTTTTGCTCCAGGGTGGGCAGCATCAGCTGGTGCAGATTCTCAAACAGGTTCCGTAAATACACTTTGGACAATGTTGGCGCGACTATCTTATTCAGGTTTCGGTAGGTCTCTGTAAACTTCAAAAGTCCTTCGCTCCTTCTCCGGATGGTTTCGATGCCCAGTTCCAGGTCTTCAACGGCTCCCGGCTGTTCGCGCATAAATTCTGTGGCTTTTTGCAGACGGCTCAGCATGGTATCTGCCAGGGAGGAAATAGGAGCAACTGAATTCATGATCTCATGGGTCATCACGCTGAGCAGTTTCTGCCAGGCTTTTGCTTCTGTTTCGTCCAATGCTTCATTTACATTCTGAAAGGCAGCCAGTTTGTATGTCTTGTTATCCGTTTGAAAAGCCGTGGCTGATGCCAGCACTTTTACAATGCCATTGTCCTTGGAAATGGAAATAATTTTCCCGGCTCCGGGCTGCAACTGGTTAATTTCCTTAAAAAGATATACGTCCCTTTTTTCCAGAGACTGCAGGCTTTTCAGGTAAGGAATACCCAGGATCTTTTTGAGGGAATCGTTCATCCAGACCACATCCCCGCTTTCCACTTCAAAGGAAAGGATGCCCGTTTCCACCAGCTCCAGAATTTTTTGCAGGTATAAATACTGGGTTTCTTTTTCACGGCTGATCACTTTGAAGGTGCTGTTAATATCATTAAAGCCCTTACGCATGGTTTTCAGTTCCACCGGAGCATGACTTACATCAAAATGACGGGAGAAATCCCGGTAATGAATGGATTCCACGAACTGTTCGAGTTCGTCCTGGGTTTTCCGGAAGAAGCGGTAAAAATCAGCAAGCTGCCAGGCGATAACGGGAACAAGTATGATCAGGTAAATATATTGCGCCTGTATTACTGTTACGGCAGCCAGGCACAAAACCAGGAACAGGAATATAACGCGAACGATTATGCGAAGTTCAAATCTTTTAAACATGTGTAGCGTTGAGCGTTAGGCGTTGAGCGTTAAGCTTACTATATATCATACTTACTGAGCCGGCGGTATAGGGCAGTACGGGTAAGTCCCAGTTCACGGGCGGCACGGGATATATTGCCCTGGTGTTTCTCAATAACTTTTAATATGGTGTTTTTTTCAATAGTACTCAGGGTAAAATCCTTGTCATCCGCCTCATCTTTTTCCTTTACGGTTTCCAGGGGTGAAAAGATAATATCTTCAGCCCGGATCTCGTCGCCTTCGCACATAATCACCGCCCTTTCGATACTGTATTGTAATTCCCGCACATTGCCCGGGAAATGGTAGGCCCGGAGTTTTTCAATGGCTTTTGCGTCAAGCTCCAGTGAGCGTTTCAGGTATTTACCAGCATACATAGTGGCAAATTCTTTGGCCAGTGGCGGAATATCATCCGGCCTCTTCCTCAGGGGTGGCATTACAATTTCCACCGTGTTGATCCGGTAGATCAGGTCTTTCCTGAAGCGGGATTCATTGGCGAGTTCCGACAAGGGAAGGTTTGTTGCACAAATCAGTCTTATATCAATAGGAATAAGCAGGTTTGAGCCGAGTCTGGATACCTGCCTGTTCTGCAGAACGGATAATAGTTTAGCCTGCTGCTGTAATGTGATATTTCCAATTTCATCCAGGAATAAGGTACCCCCGGTGGCCATCTCAAATCTGCCGGTCCGGTCATCACGGGCATCCGTAAACGCTCCTTTTTTATGCCCGAACAGCTCACTTTCAAACAAGGTTTCGGTAAGGGCACCCACGTCCACTTTTACAAATTGTTTGGAAGCCCGGGCGGATCGTTCATGAATAATGCGGGCCATCAGGTCCTTTCCGGTACCATTTTCGCCCAGGATCAGGATATTGGCATCCGTCGGGGCAATTTTTTCCACCTTACTCATGATATCCCGCATCGGAGCCGAATTCCCGATAAAAGGAGTCTGGCCCTGGCCCGCCGGCAATTCAGTAGATTTTACCGGCAATGAACCGTCTTTCTTTTGAAGGGTTTCCCTAATAGTAGTCGTCAGCTTTTCATTGTGCCAGGGTTTCACCACAAAATCGACGGCGCCGTCCTTCAGGGATCTGACGGCGAGATCAATATCTCCATACGCGGTTATCATAATTACGGAGGCGGCTGCATCCCATTCCCTTATCTTGCGAAGCCAGTACAAGCCTTCGTTACCCGTATTGATGGCGCTGTTAAAATTCATATCCAGCAGAATCAGGTCAAAATGGTTCTTATATAAGATGGACCGGATATTTTCCGGATTTTTTTCCGTCAGCACCTCGGCTGCTTCTGTTTTCAGCAGCAGGCGGACCGCCGTAAGAATATCGACATCATCATCTATAACCAGGATACGCGCATTTTTTAAAACCATGGGGAGGAAAAAATATTCGTACGAAGATGCAACAAAACAATGCCACAAGTTTACTCTAATCTAAGATGGTGACAATTAATTTTTTAAAGGAAATCTGCCCCGAATGGCCTGTATCGAAAGCGAACAGTTCCTGTATCAGAAACGACCGGACCCGACCCGCACCCATTCGTAAATTATTGTAAATCACACGCATTGTGTTCTGGCACGTGGTTTCTTTACCCCTATCCGTATTTTCTAAGTTTCAGCTATGATTATACCACCGGGTATCTTTATACCGGGTGACTTTTATAAAAAATATTTTTTGTTATGGTAGACAGGGTGATTAAGAAAAAGAAATGGTCCACAAAAAGACTGCTTACGATCGGGGGGATAACTGCCCTGGTCCTTCTGGCTTTTGGCAGCTACTATTTTACGTCTGGTAAAAGCCGGCTGAATGTGGACCTCGACCGTATTACCATCGCTACAGTTTCAAAAGGTGCATTCCAGGAGACCATACCTGTGAATGGTAGCGTAATGCCCATCAGCAGCATCTACCTGGATGCCGTGGAAGGCGGTCGGGTGGAAGAGAAATATGTGGAAGACGGAACCATCATGAAGAAGGGCCAGCCAATTCTGCGCCTGTCGAATACGGATATTGAATTCAATATGGTCAGCCAGCAGACCCAGGTATATAACCTGCTTACCCAAATGCAGATAGCCGCCAACGCGGCCCAGCAAAATACGGTTACCAAACAAAACCAGGTAACTGATGTGGAAAGCCTGCTTCGCGAAGCCAAACGGGTTTATGAACTGGATAAGGTTCTCTACGAGAAAAAAGCCATTGGCTCCCAGGAGTTTCAGTCAGCGAAAAACAATTATGAGTACCTGCTGCAAAAGAAAAAGCTTACAGACCAGATTATGGCGCAGGATTCCATCTCCAATGCCCGACAGCTGGACCAGGCCAAACAAAATGTTGCCGGAGCCCAGCAGGTTATGACCGTATTGAGAAAGAAATCGGGCGATTTGCTGGTGCGGTCTCCTGTTGACGGTCAGCTGACTTCCCTGGATGCTGAAATCGGTCAGAATAAAAATAAAGGCGAAAGACTGGGTCAGGTGGATGTACTGACAGGGTTTAAAGTTCGGGTGGATGTGGATGAACATTATCTGTCCCGGATCTATTCAGGACTTACCGGCAAATTCACCTTTGCCGACAGCAGCTATGATCTGAAAATCTTCAAGGTTTTCAGCCAGATTACCGGCGGTCATTTCCAGGTGGATATGTCGTTTATCGGCAGGATTCCCAAAGGCATCCGCCGGGGTCAGACCCTGCAGATCCTGCTGGCGCTGAGTGAAGAAAGACAATCCGTACTTGTTCCCCGCGGTGGTTTCTACCAGCAGACCGGCGGCAACTGGATCTTTAAAGTAAGTGACGATGGCAAAACCGCTTACCGGGCCGATATCCAGCTGGGCAATCAGAATCCGGAGTATTATGAAGTACTGTCAGGTTTGAAACCAGGTGATAAAGTAGTGACCAGCAGCTACGAAAACTATGGAACCATGCAGGAACTGATTCTTAAAAAATAACGCTCATTCACCGTATAAAGTAAAAACAATGATAAAGATTCACGATCTCGAAAAGATCTACAGAACAGAAGAAGTAGAAACCATCGCCCTTAATAAACTTTCATTCTCCGTGAATGATGGCGAATTCGTTGCTGTGATGGGGCCATCAGGCTGCGGCAAATCAACCTTACTCAATATCCTCGGCCTGCTCGACGATCCGGATAGCGGAAGCTTCCTGTTCAACGGCATTGAAGTGGCTGGTTTCAATGAAAGGAAGAGAGCCGACCTGCGCAAAAGAAATATTGGTTTCGTATTTCAGAGTTTCAACCTGATCGACGAACTGACTGTTTTCGAAAACGTGGAACTCCCCCTGATCTATCTTGGCGTTAAAGGCGACGAAAGGAAAAAAAGAGTGGAAGAAATGCTGGATAAGATGCAGATCATGCATCGCCGCAACCACTATCCCCAGCAGCTATCCGGTGGTCAGCAGCAGAGAGTTGCCGTTGCCCGCGCCGTGGTAAACAAACCCAAACTGATCCTGGCGGATGAACCTACAGGAAACCTGGATTCTTCCAACGGTAACGAAGTGATGGAACTCCTTACGGACCTCAATGAACAGGGAACGACCATTATCATGGTTACGCACTCTGAACATGATGCCCGTTATAGTCACCGGATCATCAGAATGCTGGATGGACAAACGGTAACTGAGAACATACTCGTATAATTTTCAGCGCTACTGCATATCGTGGATCGTTAATCGTGTATCGTAGACCGAAATACGATACGCGATACACGATTTACCATAAACGATAATAAAATGTTCAAGAACTATTTCAAAATCGCATTCAGGAATCTTTGGCGCCACCGCGTATTTTCCGGGATTAATATTCTCGGACTGGCAGTAGGCATGACCGCCTGTTTCCTGATTTTTCTATATGTGCGTTTTGAAATGAGTTACGACAATATGCACAGTAAATCTTCGGATATATACCGGATTATCTGTGACATAAAAACCCCGACAGAAACCCTGAAACCCAATGGTCCAAGCTGGGCTGTCGGCCCGCATCTGATGAAGGGCGATTTCCCCCAGGTAGTGGCTTCTGCGAGAATTACCACAGATGAGATACTGGTCAGGAAAGGCAATGTGAAATTCCAGGAGAAAAATTCAATCTGGGCCGACTCTACTTTTTTTGACATATTTGATTTCAAGCTGGTGAGGGGAAACCGCCATACGGCACTCAACGAAATCCTGGACGTGGTGTTCTCCGAATCCGCCGCAAAAAAATACTTTGGCAAAACGGATCCGTTAGGTCAAACCGTATTGCTGACGGGCGACGGACTCACGGCAAAGGTTACCGGAATTATGCAGGACATTCCTGAAAATTCCACCATCAAGGCAGACATGATTGTCTCCATGAATACCATCACCCGCAAGTTTAACCCGGAACTGGATAATCAATGGGGCAATTATGGGAATAACACTTTTGTTCTATTGAAACCCGGCGCGAGTCCCGAACTATTCGCCAAACAGCTTCCTGCCTTCCTGGAAAAAATGAACGGCACGGAAATGAAGAAGCTGAATATGTATCCTACGCTGATGCTGGAAAAGCTAAAGGATGTTTACTTAAGATCAACCCGGGACGACGCCAAAACGGGGAATATCAAAAATGTCTATATTTTTTCCATTGTAGCGGTATTCATATTACTGATCGCCTGCTTCAATTTTATAAACCTGACCACGGCGCGTTCAGCTGAACGGGCAAAAGAAGTCGGCATTCGTAAAGTGGTTGGCGCAGGTCGTCAGCAACTCACCTGGCAATACCTGGGTGAATCCGTAATCGTTTGTCTGATTGCGTTTTTCATTTCCATCGGCGCAGCCGCTCTGCTTCTTCCATCCTTTAATACGCTGGCGGGTAAAACGATCAGTGCCGGAATTTTCGAGCACTGGGGAATGATTGGAGCGCTATTTATTGCCAGTATCGGAATTGGCCTGCTGGCAGGCATTTATCCTGCACTCGTTTTATCTTCATTCAAACCGGTATCTGTTTTGAAAGGAAGATTTTCAACAGGAACCAAAGGAATCCTTCTGCGCAAAGTGCTGGTTGTTTCCCAGTTCACGATTTCCATTGCCCTGATTATTTCTGTTCTCGTGGTTTATCTGCAACTGAATTTCATGCGCGGTCAGGATCTTGGTTTTTCAAAAGACCAGATGATGATTCTGGACACTTATGGTGATCCGGCTAAGGAAGCATTTATGCAGACCGTAGGCGCTTTACCCAATGTGAAATCCGTAACGATGTCATCCAGCGTTCCGGGTGGCGGAAATCCGGGCGCCTATTCGCAGATTCAGAATGTAAAGGGCGAAATGCAGATTGCCAATCTCGACCTCTATTTTGTTGACTGGGATTATATCAAACAGTTTAATATTAAAATGGCCGCTGGCCGGGCGTTCTCGCGCGATTTCCAGACAGATACCACCCAGGCAATGATTCTCAATGAATCTGCCGCGAAACAATTCGGTTATCGCACGCCACAGGATGCGGTGGGCCGGAATTTTGACCAGTGGGGAAGAAAGGGTAAAATCATCGGGGTAATGAAAGATTTTCACTTTAAATCATTACAGGATGAAATTAAACCTCTTTCCATGCGCATCGAACCGAAAGGTTGTAACCTGGTATCTGTAAAAATCAGCGCAAATAATTTGCCCGCTACCATTTCAGTCATAGAAAAAAAATGGAATACACTGATGCCGAGCCGGCCGTTCAGCTATTTCTTCCTGGATGAGTTTTTTGACAAACAATACCGTGCTGAACAAAGATTCGGACAACTGTTTTTAAATTTTGCCATTCTCGCAATCATCATATCCTGCCTGGGTTTACTAGGCCTGGCTTCCTACAGCACCATGCAACGCACCCGTGAAATTGGTATCCGTAAAGTGCTGGGTGCCACGGTTCCGAATATTGTAAACCTTCTGTCAAGAGATTTTTTGAAACTCGTTGCTGTAGCCGTCGTGATTGCCTCTCCGGTTGCCTGGATTGTAATGCATCGCTGGTTGCAGGATTTTGCTTATCGGATTCCGATTTTCTGGTGGGTATTTGTTGTCGCGGCAATTACGGCTGCACTTATCGCCCTGATTACTGTAAGTTTTCAGGCAATCAAAGCGGCTGTTTCGAATCCGGTAGTGAGTCTTAGGTCGGAATAAGCAGAACGCGAGAACGCTGAACGCCTAACGCTTAACGCCAACGGTCAATGGTCAACTTAGAAAATATATTGATAAAAAAATGATCAAATTAGCGCATATCTCAAAATGGGTGAACCAGGGAAATATCCGGAATTTCATTCTGAAAGACATCAACCTGGATATCATTGAAGGGGAATTTGTTTCTATCATGGGACCATCGGGTTCCGGGAAATCAACCCTGCTGAATATCATCGGTATGCTGGATACTGCTTCAGAAGGCGACTACCAATTTTTGGATCAGGAAGTATTCAAGCTTAAAGAAAAACACCGGTCAAATCTTTATAAAACGCATATCGGTTTTGTATTTCAGGCCTATCACCTGATCGACGAGCTTACGGTGTATGAAAATATTGAAACACCGCTGATCTACCAGGATATCAAATCTTCCGAGCGCAAAGGCATTGTTGCCGACATACTCGACCGTTTTCAAATGGTCGGGAAAAAAGATTTATTCCCCACACAACTTTCCGGTGGCCAGCAACAGCTGGTGGGCATTGCCCGCGCCCTGGTAGCAAAACCAAAACTTATTCTGGCAGATGAACCAACCGGTAACCTGAATTCCAAACAGGGGGAAGAAATCATGGAATTATTTCAACAGCTGAATAAGCAGGATGGCGTGACGATTATCCAGGTAACCCATTCTGAAAAAAACGCAGCCTATGGAAAACGGATCATTCACCTGCTCGATGGGCGCATCGAAAAAACGGTAACTAATTAAAAGACGAAAGATGAAGCGGTACAGCAGCTGGATTATTATTTTATTTCTTGTTATCCCATTCAGGAATTTTGCGCAGGACAGCCTCAAATACCTGACGATAAAACAATGCGTGGATATTGCCATACAAAATAACCTTCAGGTTCAGCAGAGTCAGCTCCAGCTGGAACAAAACGGGGTCTATTTCAAACAGTCAAAAGATAATTTGCTGCCTCAGATTAACGGCAACATTCAGCAACAGTTCAACTACGGAAGAAGCATCAGTAATCTCAATAACTCCTATGTTGACGTACAGAATAGTTCGGGCAACTATTCCCTGAATGGCAACCTCGTTTTATTTAACGGACTTTCCCTGATGAATGCCATCAAACAAAATGCATTGTATTATAACGCCAGCAAGATGGACCTGCAACAGCAGAAAGATAATATTACCCTCACGGTTATCCTCTCCTACCTTACGGTGCTGGGAACCCAGGAAGCACTTGATATTGCCAGAAAGCAGGTAGAAGTGGATGCCCGTCAGGTAGAAAGACTGGAAATTCAGAACCAGGAAGGCGCCATTCCTCCGGCAACATTATATGACCTGAAAGGACAGTATGCGAGCGACCAGGTGAATGTGGTCAATTCCGTTAACAACCTGGAAAATGCGAAGGTTAATTTGTTTACCGTCCTGAATATCCCTTATCAGAGAGATGCAAACTATGAGATGGTCAATATGACGGCGGATGTCAGTGACCTGAATACGCCCTCAGACAGTATTTATCAGACAGCTTTGCAGAACATTCCGAATATTAAAGCTACAGATCTTCGCATGCAATCCTATCTGAAAGGTATCGCTGTTGCCCGCGGAAAGTACTTTCCCACACTTTCAATGTTTGGAAGCCTCAGCTCCAACTTCACCAGTATTGCCACAACGGAAATACCAGGAACGGGTGTTCCGGCACAAACCGGTCAGTACGTAAATGCCGGGGGCACCACCTATGATGTTCTGGCAACCAGCTATTCAACCCAGAAAACAGCATTTGGCGATCAGGTTAAAAATAACCGGTTCCAGTATTTCGGATTTCAACTGAATATTCCCATCCTGAATTTTTTATCTACCCGCAACAATGTGAAGATCGCCAAACTGAATTATGAAAATTCAAAAGTGCTATCTACAGCTTCGCGCAATCAGTTGCAGCAGATGGTAGAAACAGCCTGGCAGAATCTTCGCTCGGCCTATGGCCAGTATAAAGGATATGCCGACCAGGTAAAAGCATATGGCGAATCTTTCCGTACTGCGGAAATCAGATTCAATGCGGGTGCTATCAATTCCGTGGATTATGTAATTGCTAAAAATAATTTCGACCGGGCCAACACCAATCTGAACAGCGCCAAATACAATTACATTTTCAGAACAAAGATTCTGGAGTATTATCAGGGAAAGCTGAGCTGGTAAATCAGATGACGGTTAACAGTTGACAAGTCCTGCGTTGGGCTTTAGGCTTTAAGCTTTAGGCTCAAGAGGACATCCATTCCTTCAGGCAATTCCCGATCTTTTCCGTTTCCACCATAAAGCCGTCATGGCCATAGAGTGAATCGATTCGCACCAGTTTGCTGTTCGGAATATGATCGGCAAGGAACTCCTGCTCTGCCAGCGGACAGAGAATATCGCTGGTAATGCCTACGATCAGGGTTCGCTGCCGGATGGAATTCAATACTTTTTTCAGATCCCCGCCACGGTTCCTCGAAATATTATGGCTGTCCATGGCCTTGGTCAGCAGCCAGTAGCTATAGGCATTAAAACGCCGGGAAAGTTTATTACCCTGGTAAGAGATATAGGAGGAAGCCCGGTAATGATCCAGCTTATTCATTTCCGGATCCGACTGTTTTTCTTTCATTATGGCATAGTTGCGGTAAGTTAGAATTCCAATACCTCTTGCGGCCCGAAGTCCCATCGTGCCTGCATCCTCTTTCGGTTCCATCCAGGTGGAATCAGCCTCAATCGCCAACCGCTGGGTTGTATGAACGGCAATCCCCCAGGCACTCTCAGCTGCGGAAGTGGCAATCAGAACAAGATCCTGGATAATAGCTGGCTCCATTAAACACCATTCCAGTGCCTGGTAACCCCCCATGCTCCCACCCATCAGGAGATGGATAGAATTAATGCCAAGGAATTTTCGCAGCTGGATATGCGCTTTCACCATATCCCGGATCGTGATCCCGGGAAAACTGCTGAAATAGTTTTTTCCGGTGGCCGGATCGACGCTTAGCGGACCTGAACTTCCGTAACAGGAGCCGATGATATTGGCACAGACAATAAAATGTTTTTCCGGATCCACATACCGGTGTTCGCCAACCATTCCCGGCCACCATCGGATGACATCAGAATTAGCGGTGAGGGCATGGCAGACCCAAACTACATTGTCGCCCGCTGCATTCAGATTACCATAGGTGTGATAGGCGATCCGGATATCCGGTAAAACCTGGCCGTTTTCGAGGGGAAATGGCTGATAACGATGAAATTCCTCCATGCTGCAGATTCATAAATTATGAATGCAAAATAAGGACAAGCATGAATTACCTTTGCAAAAATCTTTTTATGGTCCATGTTGAAATCAACCGGGTCAGCCATGACTTCGGATTCGAAGGGAAAGATGCCAGTGGTCATACGGTGAAAATGGATTCCAGTCCGGAAAGCGGCGGTCTTAATTTTGGTATCCGGCCAATGCAAATGTTGTTATTGGGGCTGGGAGGCTGCAGTGGCATCGACGTAATTTCCATCCTGAAAAAACAAAAACAGACGGTGGAAGGATTCAGAATCCTCATTGATGGCGAACGGGCAACCGGAAAGGAGGCCACCATCTGGGAGGAAGTAAAGATTGTTTTTGAACTGAAAGGTGCCATCGACCGGGAAAAGGCGACCCGGGCCTGTGCGCTCTCCGTAGAGAAATATTGCTCTGTTGCTGCCACGCTTGTAGGGGCAGGATGCAAAATTCATTGGGAATTACAAATCATACCCTAAACATTTAAAATATGTCCTTGCACCCCGTATCCAAAATGATCCGTACGCGTGTTGAGCAGACCCGCGAGATGGAACATTCCTCTCCCGTTTTTCTTACCAGCAGTTTTTGTTTCGACAATTCGGAGGAAATGCGGGCCGCATTTGCCGACGAGACTGACGATAATATTTACAGCCGGTTTTCAAACCCCACCGTTCAGGAATTCACCGACAGGATGTGTGTACTGGAAGGCATGGAATCCGGATTTGCCACGGCTTCAGGCATGAGTGCGGTATTTGCCTCCATGCTCAGTTTTCTGAAAAAAGGAGATCACCTGCTTTCCTGCAATGCCATATTCGGAAGTACACATACGGTAATTACGAAGATCCTGCCGAAATATGGAATTGAATATACTTATGTTCCGGCGGGTGATCTGGCAGCCTGGGAATCGGCCATTCAGGAAAATACTAAAATGATTTACCTGGAAACGCCAACCAATCCGGGGTTGGATCTGATCGATCTCGAAGCAGTAGGTCTCCTGGCCAAAAAACATAACCTGATTTACTGCGTGGACAATTGCTTTGCGACACCCATTGGTCAGTTACCCGTACAATATGGTGCTGACCTGATCGTACATTCAGCTACGAAATGGCTGGATGGCCAGGGTCGCGTACTTGGTGGTATTGTACTTGGGAGCAAAAAGCTGATTCATGAAATTTATTTATTCTGCCGGAGTACCGGTCCTTCCCTTTCCCCTTTTAATGCCTGGGTACTGAGCAGAAGTCTGGAAACCCTGGAAGTGCGCATGGAACGTCATTGCTCCAATGCATTATATCTTGCGGGGAAACTCGAAAATCATCCTGCCATCAGCTGGCTTAAATATCCATTTCTCAAATCCCATCCACAATATGAAATTGCCTTAAAACAAATGAAAAATGGCGGCGGACTTTTTTGTTTTGAATTGAAAGGAGGGTTGGCCAGCGGAAGAAAATTCCTTGACAATCTGAAAATGCTATCCCGTACCGCAAATCTTGGCGATACCCGAAGCATCGCTTCTCATCCGGCCAGCACCACACATGCCAAATTATCAGAAGAAGAAAGACTTGCCGTAAATATAACGCCCGGGCTCATACGCATTTCCTGCGGGCTGGAAAACAGGGAGGATATATTGAATGATATACTTCAGGCGTTGGGTTAATGTGGTGAATGAGGAAATGTAAAAATTAAGAATGAGGAAATTGAATTAGAAAATGATAATGTGAGGATGTGAGTCAGGCATTTTTTTTCGCCGAGATTATGATCTTGGAGATAATTGCGATAATTTGATTTGCTTCATTAATTAGTTCATGTTGAAATTCTTCGAAATCAGTCTTTTCACAAACCGATAACCAATAAAGAGATTCGCTGGCTTCTTTAGCGGCAATTTTCATCTTGTGAATAAAATCAGAACGACTTTCAGCCTGTTGTGCTTCTGAAACATTGGCACCGATCGCCATACCGCATCGGATCAGTTGATTTGCGATTGCAGTTTCTCTTTTAAAATATAACGACCTGCAATAATTTTTTATGCTTACTGAGAAATTTATGGTTTTGCTGAGGATGATATTTTCCTTCACTTTAATTTAATATTGACTCTTAATAAGGAGTAATATTATTTAAAGTCTGAAAAAATTTAAAGGTAATTTCACCCTATTCGGCGTGTTTCGCCACCTTCCCACATTATCATTTCCTAATTCAATTTCCCCATTCCTCATTCACTACATTCCCTTATTCACCAAATTAAAATTATTCCCCCCAAATTTCTTCCTTTCCCTCAATCCAGCGCTTAACAGATTCTGTGGTAACGGATTTGGGTCGTTCCAGCGAGGAACCCAGGGCGCGGTCCCAGCAAAGACTGGCCAAAACCCCCAGCGAGCGGCTGACGCCAAATAATACCGTATAGAATTCATATTCTACCATTCCATAATGCACGAGGAGTGCCCCGCTATGTGCATCCACATTTGGCCATGGGTTTTTTATTTTGCCGAGTGATTGTAAAACAGGCGGAACAGCATCATAAATATTCCAAACTGTTTGTACAAGGGAATCATCGGGCAAATGTTTTTTCCCGAATTCCATCTGGGCAGTAAACCGCGGATCCGTTTTCCGTAACACAGCATGCCCGTAACCCGGAACCACTTTGCCTTCACTCAGTGTTTTTTTCACGTATTCGATAATCTGATCCTTGCTGGGAAGTTCAGTTTTCAACTGTTCCCGCATTTCAAGTATCCATTTGATCACTTCCTGGTTAGCCAGTCCATGCAATGGACCAGCCAGTCCGTTCATACCCGCTGCAAAACTCAGGTAGGGATCACTCAGCGCAGAACCCACCAGGTGGGTAGTATGGGCGCTCACATTTCCTCCTTCATGATCAGCATGTATGGTCATATATAACCGAAGAAGTTCATGAAAAGTTTCGTCTTTATAGCCCAGCATATGGGCAAAATTTCCCGCCCAGTCCAGTAAACCGTTAGGCTGAATATGATCCCCTTTTTTATATTTTCTCCGATAAATATAAGCGGCAACCCTTGGGAGACGTGCAATCAGATTCATGGAATCGTCAAAAATGGTTTCCCAGTAATCTTTTTTATTCATGCCTTCGGCGTATTTTTTTGCAAATACACTTTCGGTCTGCAAAGCCATGATGGCAATGACAAACTGGGTCATGGGATGGGTTGAGAGCGGTAATGCTTCAATCGCATCAAAAACATAATTGGGAACATGGCTGCGACGTTGCCAGTTGGCGGTTAAATCCTGCACATCTTTTTCTTCAGGCAGTTCACCGAGCAACATGAGGTAAAACAGACCCTCCGGGAGCGGTTCGCTGCATCCGGGCGCTTTAGGCAGCTTTTGTTGGATTTCCGGAATGGAATATCCCCGAAACCGGATGCCTTCCTGCGGGTCAAGCAGTGAGGTTTCTGTAACCAGCCCGGTCATCCCCCGCATACCGCTATAGATCTGGGACAGGGTAACCTCGCCTATTTTTTTTGATCCGTGTTCTTTAAGGATATCTTTTATCTCTGCACTCAGGCTCTCCGCTTTGATTTTAAATTTTTCTTTAATTGGCATACCGGGCGTTTAAAGGATGAACTGGTATCGGGCTAAAGTTAACCCATGATTACTGTTGGAACAAATCGTTGAATCCGTTTATTCAAAAATAAACCGGTGAACCATGCTTGTTTTGGTGATTATCAATACAGGCATACCGCAGCCACCTGACGATACTTATTTGGGTGCCTTCCAGTATAAATATATTGCCACAAAAGTAAAAATGAAATTGGGCATCCAGGCCGCAAGCAGGGGAGAGAAATTTCCCTTGGTGGCGAAGGTGACAGAAAATTTATCCATGATCACGAACAAAGCAGCCATTACCAGACCGAGTGCCAGGAGCAGTCCGCTGCCGCCCCGCACTTTACGTGTGGATATCACGGCGCCGATCATCGTTAATATGATTACCGAAAAAGGAGATGCATCCCGATGATATCTTTCTTCCTTATAGGTGTTCAATCCCTCTGACCCGCGAATTTCTTCCATTTGAATAAACCGCTTTAACTCCGGAGTGGTAAACTTATTTTTCTGGTATTCATCCCTTCGCAATTCCTCAGGTTTAAAATTGAGATTCATATTCATCGTTGGAATCAGCCTGGCGGTTTCTTTTAATCCATCATTGGTGTGTTCTATGGCATTCGTCAGCAACCAGTTTTTTTTTGCCGTGTCCCAACGCATGGATTCTGCCCGCAGATTATAATAGACCCTGTTATTCTTTATTTTAGCAAGAAAGAAAGATCCTGCCGTTTTACGTGCCGTATCATAGTAACGCAGGCCCACATAAGTTTCAGAATTCACCCGTAAATAAAAGTTATTTGACCGGTAAGGATCTCCGTTATAAGAGCTTCTGGAGTCAATATAGGTGGATTGAAAATTCGTTCGAATTTCCTCAGCCCTGGGTATCCAGTACTGCGTAGCATACCAGTACAAGGCGGAAAGAAAAACTGATCCGACAAAAAAAGGACGCAACATCCGGTTATAACGCACCCCTCCTGCCAGGATAGCGATAAATTCAGACTGGGAAGCCATTTTTGAACCGAAATAAATGCAGGCGATAAACACAAAGAGCGGAAAGATCATGGACATGATAAAAGGCACAAATCCAATGAAATAATGAGTTACCAGTTGCCAGGAACTCAGACCTGATTTTACAAAATCATCTGCTTTTTCGCTTGTATCAATTACTACGGCGATGGTAGTAAAAGTGAGCATGGTGAACACAAAAGTGGTCAGGAATTTCTTCAATATGTACCAGTCCAGCTTTTTCATGCTTTCAAAGGCTGCAAATTAACTTTTCCGACCCAACCTTCTGTTATATTTTACAGATTTAGTAGCAGTTTACCAGTTATCTTCGCAAGCTTAAATTCCAAAGGATGTTTGTTAAGAAGATTTTGATCCTGGTTAGCTTTTGTTTAGCCCTGACTAACGGGGTATTTTCCCAATCCGCGGGCAACTTTGATCAACATGAAGCATTTGCACCTATTTTCTATCCTGCTTATGGTGATGAAGTGAGAACAGCAGCAGGTACCCCCGGACCAAAATACTGGCAGAATGAAGCCAGTTATAAAATACAGGCGAATTTAGATGACGTAAATCATCAGATTTCCGGTGAAGTACAGATCAGCTATAAAAATAACAGTCCTGAGCCCCTTCCGTTTTTATGGCTCCAACTGGATCAGAATATTTACAAATCAGAATCAAGGGGAGAAGAAATGACTCCGGTTGGTGGCGGACGTTATGCCAATCATGGATTTGAAGGCGGATATAATATTAAGTCCCTTACCGTATCTTATCAGGGAAAGGAACAAAAAATACAATACCGCATCAATGATACCCGGATGCAGATATTTCTTCCTGATGCACTTAACGCTCACGGCGATTCCCTGAAAATAAATATTAGCTACGATTTTGGAATTCCTGAACGGGGTACTGACAGGATGGGCAGAATGGAAACCGCCAACGGCTGGATATATACGATTGCACAGTGGTATCCGCGAATGTGTGTATACGACAATGTTTTGGGCTGGAATACGCTGCCATATATCGGTGCAGGAGAATTTTATCTGGACTATGGAAATTATGATTTCACTATTACTACTTCCGGCGATCAGCTGGTGGTTGCTTCCGGCGAATTGCTGAACCCGGCCGAAGTTCTTACTCCAGATCAGATTAAACGGCTGGAACAGGCGCGTAATTCTGATAAAACTGTGATGATCCGTACGGTTGACGAAGTAAATAAAAAAACCGGCAGAACGAAGAAAGATAAACTCGTATGGCATTTCAAATGTGACCGTACAAGGGACGTAGCTTTTGGCGCCTCCAGGGCGTTTGTATGGGATGCTGCCCGCATTAACCTGCCCGAAGGGAAAAAATCCCTGGCAATGTCAGTTTATCCTGTTGAATCTGCAGCAGATTCGGGATGGAAGCGCTCCACAGAATTTACAAAAGGAGCTATTGAAAGTTATTCAACCAGGTGGTATCCGTATCCATATCCCAATGCCGTAAATGTAGCGGGACTGGTAAGTGGTATGGAATATCCCGGTATTGTATTTTGTTTTGTGTATAGCCAGGGAAGGGAACTATGGGACGTGACCAGTCATGAATTTGGCCATACCTGGTTTCCGATGATTGTTGGAAGCAATGAAAGAAAATACCCCTGGATGGACGAGGGCTTCAACACGTTTATCAATTCAATTGCGGATAAGGATTTTAATCATGGTGAATATTACCGCAAAACAAAATTCAGGGAAGGATCACTTCGATTTTTCCAACCCGGCGCTGATCCGATTATGACATTGCCTGATGTTACCAATGCCCGCTATCTGGGAACAGCGGCCTATGCAAAACCTGGCATGGGACTGGAGATTCTCCGGAACAATGTTTTAGGGGAAGAACGTTTTGATTCAGCGTTCCGTTATTATATCCGGAGCTGGGCATTCAAACATCCTACACCATGGGATTTCTTTCATGCGATGGAGAATAGCAGTGGTGAAGACCTCAGCTGGTTCTGGAGAGGTTGGTTTATGAATACCTGGAAACTGGACCAGGCAGTTACCAATGTGGAATATGTTCAGGCTAATCCTGCCAATGGCGCTATAATCACTATACAGAACCGGGAAAAACTTCCCATGCCTGTAACGGTTGAAGTAAAAGAAATCGGAGGAAAAACCGGTCGCGTGAATCTTCCTGTGGAAATCTGGGATAAAGGCGGTGAATGGAAATTTACCTATCCTTCCACGCGCAGGATTGAAATGGTTACCATCGATCCTGATAAATCACTGCCGGATACTGATGAGTCCAATAATGTCTGGCATCCTTAGGCCTAAAGCCTTTCTTTAAGGACTTTCACCTGTTGCGATTTCCAGCTTGAAAAATCTCCCATGAGGATATGTTCTCTTGCCTGCTCCATAAGATGCAGGTAGAAGGCAAGGTTATGCACACTCGCAATTGTTAGGGCGGTAAGTTCTCTGCTTTTCACCAGGTGACGCAAATAAGCCTTACTATACTGATTACTAAATACCCCGGGCGTTCCTTCATCGATGGGAGAAAAATCATTTTCCCATTTCTTATTGTCAATATTAATTACTCCTTTGGAAGTAAACAGCATACCATTCCTTCCATTTCTCGTGGGCATAACACAATCAAACATATCGATGCCCAGGCTGATGCATTCCAACAAATTCCATGGTGTACCCACGCCCATCAGGTACCTCGGTTTTTCCACTGGTAAATGCGCACAGCAAAGGGCGGTCATGGAATATAAAATTTCCTCTGGTTCACCAACACTCAGTCCGCCGATTGCATTACCCGGTGCATTTTTCCCGGCGATATATATGCAGGATTCGCGGCGGAGCTCCTCAAATGTTCCTCCCTGAACAATTGGAAAAAGATTTTGCGTAAATCCATACGGGTCGGGTGTTTCATTGAACCGGGTAATACAACGATCGAGCCAGCGGTGTGTCAGGTGCATTGACTTTTCCGCATACTCATACCCGGCTCCAAATGCAGGGCATTCATCAAATGCCATGATGATATCCCCGCCGATGCTCCGCTGGATATCCATAACTTTTTCGGGACTGAACATATGCGGTGAACCGTCAATATGAGATTTAAACATGGCTCCCTCCTCTGAAATTTTTCGGGTACCGGCCAGAGAAAAAACCTGGTATCCCCCGCTGTCTGTAAGGATTGGAGCTTCCCAGTTCATGAACCGGTGAAGACCCCCTGCTTTCTCCAATACCCCGGTTCCCGGGCGCAGATAGAGATGATATGTATTACCAAGAATTATTTTTGCGCGGATATCCTGCAGGAGCTGGTCGCCCGTAACCCCTTTGACGCTTCCGGCCGTGCCGACGGGCATAAATATGGGCGTGGGGATTTCGCCGTGATCTGTGTGGATCAGGCCGCTGCGGGCAGCGGAATGGATATCTTTCCCGATAATATTAAAACAAAGCTGGGGCATGTGGGGCGCAAGTTAAGGCAAGTATGGGAGTGTGAGAGTGTGAGGGTGTGAGAGTGTGGGGTATCAAGTCCACTCCTATACTCCTATACTCCCATACTTGCTTTAAATCCCGTATTTTTACCGTCCCTAACTGTCGAAATTGAATGTTTAAATTGCCCCCCTATTTGTCATGGAGTGAGATTTGGTTTATCCTGTTTTGTCTGATCTGTTTTATTCAGCTTTTTTATTATCTCTGGTTTTTTCGGCGCCTGGCATTTTTCCAGGAACCTCCGAAAGATAAATCACAACAACATCCGGTAAGTGTCATTATCTGTGCCAGGGATGAGGCCGCTAACCTGGCTATGAATCTCCCGGGTGCACTCTCCCAAACCTATCCAAGCACGCACGAAGTGATTGTGGTTAACCACAATAGTCAGGATGATACCCGCTACCTGCTCGAGGAATTTAAAAAAACATTTAAGGGTCTTCATATCGTTAACCTGGAATACGAAGCCAAAGGCATCCCCGGCAAAAAATATCCCCTCAGCATGGGTATCCGCGAAGCGAAATATGAAGTGATGCTGCTTACAGACAGTGACTGTGTTCCGAGCAGTGAGTTCTGGGTTGAAAAAATGCAGGACGGTTACCTGGACGGCACCCAGATTGTACTGGGCTATAGTCCTTATCAGAAAAAACCGGGAGTACTAAATAAACTCATCCGCTTCGAAACCTTTCACTCCGCCCTTCAATACTTATCTTATGCGCTGGCGGGTCAGCCTTATATGGGAGTTGGCAGAAACCTTTCTTATAAAAAAGAATTATTTCTCCGGAATAAAGGCTTTTCCTCCCTAAATCATGTTCCGGGAGGTGATGATGATTTGTTCATCAACAAAGTGGCCACATCAGCCAATACCCGGATTGTTATTGATCCCGAATCATTTACCATTTCGGAGTCAAAAAAGACGTTCAGGGAATGGGTTCGTCAAAAAACCCGCCATTACACCACCGGAAAATATTATAAACCCCGACATAAATTTCTCCTAACCCTCTATTCACTGAGTCATATCCTGTTTTATCCCGCGTTTATCATCAGCCTTCTGTTATCCCAGTTCACGGGATGGCAATGGATTCTGGGTGTTTTCCTTTCCCGCTTCCTGGTTCAGGCACTTGTTTATTACCGATGCATGAAAAAACTGGGCGAAGCGGACCTTTTTCCATTCTGGTGGCTGCTCGATATCTGGATGATCGGATATTATATCATCTTTGCACCTTCACTATGGAAGAAGCCACGCGCGGAATGGAGATAGTCACCCGATATTTCTCAGATTTTACACCGGAACAAATCCGTCAATTGACAGCGCTGGAAGCGGTATACCAGGAATGGAACGCGAAAATCAATGTGATCTCCAGAAAAGATATCGGAAGCCTGTATGAGAAACATGTGCTGCATTCCCTGAGCATTGCAGCAGTATTTCATTTTCCTCCGGGAGCACAGGTTATCGATATCGGAACAGGCGGCGGGTTTCCAGGTATTCCCCTGGCTATATTATTTCCGGAGACAAAGTTTCAACTCGTGGACAGCATTGCCAAAAAGTTGAAAGTGGTAGATGCTGTCGCCGATGCTTTGTCCCTGACCAATATATGCACGCAACATATCCGTGCAGAAGAAATAAAGGGAAGAAAATTTGATATCGCCATTTCAAGAGCAGTTGCCCCGATAAAGGATCTCTGGTTTTGGGCCCGCCCCCTGCTCAGACCCCAGAACATGAAAGCAGACAGTCCGGAAGAATTGCCAAATGCCAGCGGACTGATATGTTTGAAGGGTGGCGATCTGGCCGCAGAAATTTCGGAAAGCGGAACCAGGCCCCGCATATATGAGATCTATTCTATGTTTCCGGAAGAATCTTTCCGTGATAAATATATTCTCCAGGTCCCATACGAAAGAATGGTCAAATAACTACTGTTTTTTATTTCATTCTTTCTTATATAAAAGAGGTGATTTAACCTTTTTCAGTACACTGACCTTCTCTAATTTTCAATCGTAAAATATTATATCATGATCAAAGTTGCGATTGTAGATGATCATGCGGAGATTCGTTCCGCATTGGAAAAACTGATAAACGAAACCGAAGGAATGGAACTGACGGGAAGTTATGAAGAAAGCCAGGAGGCGATTGTGCTGATCCCCTTAATGAAACCGGATGTGGTGCTGATGGATCTGCACCTGGGCAATGGGGAATCCGGAATTGATTGTATCCGTCAGTTGAAGCCGGATTTTCCGGAAATAGCGTTTATTGTATTTACCGTTTACGATGATGATGAGAAGATATTTGAATCACTTTGTGCAGGAGCCAGCGGGTTCATGCTGAAAAGGGCGACGCCGTCTGAACTGTTGCGGGCCATCAGGGAAGTAGCGGAGGGAGGATGTCCCATGAGTGCGCTCATTGCCCGTAAAGTGGTCAGTGTTTTCCAGGTGAATGATACCGGGGGTGATGGCTGGAATCCATTACATGCGAAAAAAGGAAAGGCGCTGCCGGTATTATCGTGCCGGGAAAATGAAATTCTGCAGCTGCTCTCCACCGGTTTATTATATAAAGAAATTGCTGCCAGCCTGTTTATCAGTTCAGAAACCGTGCGAAAACATGTTTACCATATTTATGAAAAACTACAAGTGGGTAACCGCGTGGAAGCCATCAATAAATATTTCCGGAGAACCTGAATAAAATTCCCGAATACATGCCCCTCACCATTTCAGCTCTAACTTATTATTATTCCGGTTTACGTCTGCCATTCGGTGGGAAGCATCAATTTCAATGATTTTGAGATCGGTAAGTTTGTGGTTTATTTCAAACTCATATTCCGTACTCGTCCATTTCCAGGGTTCATTTAGTGTCCTGGGAATATTTTTTTCTTCTTCGGGTTTCGCTCCAAACATGGAATAAAGCGGGATATATGCCAATTCTTTACTGCCATCCCTGAACTGAAGCATCAGGTCGATCGGCATCGGTACCTGGCCCAGGTTTCGAAGCCTGATCCTCGTTTTGCCATTCACTTCCCAGAGGCTGTCAATTCCATAATCTATTTTCTTCGTACTGCCGATCCAGAAATCCTGGTACCAGTCGAGCTGCAAGCCGGATACTTTTTCAGCTACCCTGAAAAAATCATCCGCATTCGGATGTTTGAAGCGCCATTCCTGGTAATAGGCCAACAAGATCTTATCCAGCGTCTGCTGACCCACAATATATCCAAGCTGTTCCATGCATAAAGCACCCTTGCTGTAACTCGATGCCCCGTATGCCGCATTGGTATTGTAATAGTCTGCATAGGTGGTCAGCGGTTCCTGCAAATTGCTCTTGGCCAACCGTAAATAGGAAGCAAATTCTCCTTTAAATGTCTGATCAGCCGAAGTATCCTTATTTAAATACCCCCAGTTCCTGGCTGCTGCATATTGTGTGAATCCTTCATCCATCCAGGGATATTTCAATTCATTGGTGGCGAGCATACCCTGATACCAGCTATGCATCCATTCGTGCATCCAGGCACCCGGATCGGCCAGTAAGGTAGCCATAGGATATTCCATTCCGCCATCACCCCCATGTATAAACGAATATTGTTTATAAGGATAGGGTCCATAAGTTCTTTCTATATAAGGAAGAATTTTTTCAGCGTTGTCAAGAATATTCAACCAGTTTTTTTCAGGTGCATTACTCGTTTTATATAAGAGATGTAATGTGAGATCGCTGCGGATTTTTTTTGTGACGTGCTTAAATTCAGGATCAGCCGCCCACACAAAATCATGCACATTCGGTGCTATAAAATGCCAGTTCAGCTTATCGCCCGAAGTCCTGTTCACCTTCATTCCTTCTGCTTCATAGCCATATCCTATTTCCTGTGGATTCTGGAGATAACCGCTACCTCCCAGGATATAGGACTTATCGATGTGAATATTCACATCGAAATCGCCCCATACCCCATAAAACTCCCGGGCAACATATGGGGTTGCATGCCATCCTTCGTAATCATACTCACAAATTTTCGGATACCACTGGCTCATCGAATATCTGACCTTTGTTACCGGGTTATCACGGCCACTGCGGCGGACCTGCAGGGGAACCTGGGCTTCGAATTCCAACTGGAAATGAACCGTTGTATTCGGAAGAATAGGCCGTGTGAGATTAACTTCCATAATGGTCTCCTCCACCTGGAAGGGCTGCGACACCCCATTCATAGTCAATGATAGAATTTTCTGGTATCCAACTTCTTCAGGTGTCAGGTGCTGAATCCGGTCCATCACCCGCGGATCCCAATCCGGCGAATCCCCAATCATTGTTTTTCCCAGTGTTCGGCTGCGATTATCCATCATACTGTTTGGCTGGAATGCGTTCCAGAAAAGATGATAAAAAACTTTCCTGAGTGTATCCGGGGAATGATTGGTATAATCAAGTTGTTGTTTACCTGTCAGTCGGTTATTCACTACATTTAAATCAACATCCATTACATATTTCACATGCTGCTGCCAGTATCCGGACTGGGAAAATCCGGTAAATAAAAAGCCCTGAAGCAGAAAAAATATAAATACCAATCGAAATGTTTTCCCCTGAAAATTTAAAAACATATCATCCGTTTTTAAGTTTAAGCACGTACCCGGGCCGCACGCGCTTCAAAATTTTAATATTTAAAAAAATATATTAGCCCAGGCCTTCTATAACGATAACAATTTCGCCCTTCACCCCTTTTTCTTTAAAATGGGCAATCACTTCTTCCATTGTTCCCCGGATATTTTCCTCAAATATTTTACTCAGTTCCCGGCTCACAGAACATTTTCGGGACGAACCAAAATAAACGCTGCATTCTTCCAGTGTTTTTACCAGTCGCATGGGTGATTCATACAAAACCATCGTCCTCTCTTCCAATGCCAGTTTTTTCAGCAGGGTCTGTCTGCCTTTTTTGACGGGAAGAAATCCCTCAAAACAAAACCGGTTCATTGGAAGTCCGCTATTGACCAGTGCTGGCACAAATGCGGTGGCTCCCGGCAGACATTCAACCCGGATATTGACCTGGATACATTCCCTCACCAGCAAAAATGCCGGATCTGAAACACCCGGAGTTCCGGCGTCTGTCAGAAGTGCCATTACTTTACCCTGCATTAACTGGTCAACCAGGTGTCTTAATACCTTATGTTCGTTATGCTGATGATAGGGAGTAAGGGGTTTGATGATCTGAAAATGGTTCAGCAATTTCATCGAGTTCCGGGTATCCTCCGCAAGAATAAGGTCCGCCTTTTTAAGCACATCGAGCGCCCGAAAACTGATGTCCTGGAGGTTGCCGATGGGAGTAGGAACGAGGTATAACATTTAATGTGAGAATGTGGAATTGTGGAAAATGAGGGAATGGAGAGATGAAATTAAAAATGGAATGGAAAATGAACTGACTCCAAAACTATTTCATTTTCAGATTTCTGCAATTTCACGATACCCGTTATTTACAATATGGAAATCTCGTAATATTCCATCACAGGATTTGCCAACAACTTACTACTCGCGTCCTCTGCTATTTTTTTTGCTTCATCGGCCGTAGCCGCTTCTACCTGAAGCTGTATGGTTTTACCGATACGTACATCCTGTACCGTTCTGATTCCAAGATTCTGCAGACCTCCCATTACGGCTTTGCCCTGTGGATCCAGCAGTTCTTTAAGTGGCATCACTTTTACCTGTACCGAATAATTCATGTAAACCTGTTTTTGAATATCAAAGATATGACAATGTAAAAAAGGAAGATTAGTGGTACTGCCATCCAATGCAAAAAGATTAACGCCAATGCGGATAATCCAATCAAAATGATCCGCGGAAGGGTTTGCGGATCCTGTTTCCCGGCGATTTTGAAGGAAAGCATGGGATACCTGCTGACCATTCCATAGGAAAGAAACAGGGTAACCGCATATAACACCCATTTATTCAGCAGAAGATCAGGTGCCAAACCATTGTTCCGGGTCCAGTAAATAAGCGGGAATGAGGCCACGGTTAAACCGACGGCCGGGACCGGTATTCCTTTGAAACTGCCGGACTGGCTGTTATCCAGGTTAAAGACAGCAAGCCGGTATGCAGCAGCACATGGTAAAATAAACGCAGGAACCAGGAAAACCATAGATATGTCTATTCCGTTTTCCTGGCGCATATAACTCATTCTTAAAAACTGATAAATGATCATACCCGGTGCGACGCCAAAGCTCACTACATCCGCTAATGAATCCAACTGTGCTCCCAGTGGAGAAGACTGTTTCAAAAGCCTGGCCAGGAACCCGTCGAGGAAATCAACCAACGCTGCGAGAGCGATAAATAAGGAAGCCAGCCAGATGCGTTCCGGAATATCCAGGTACTGTGCACCGTCTGCACTATTTACAATCGTGATTCCGTTCTGTAGAATACAAACAACCGCAATGCAACCAAAAAATAAATTGAGCAGGGTAAATAGATTAGGGATATGTTTCAAGAATTGGGGAATTTGAAAATTTGAGTATTTAAAAATAAAAATCTAATCATCTTCGCTGATCCATTTTGACCGTCAACCGTCATCCTTTCTTCATCGCCGCTTCTATCTCCTCCGCGGTAATCGGAATATTTTTCATCAGGTCCTTATTGCCTGATTTGGTGAGCCAGATATTATTTTCAATTCTAATTCCCATTTTTTCCTCCGGTATATATATACCGGGTTCCACCGTCAACACCATACCAGCCCGCAACGGTTCCGTACGCGGACCCAGGTCATGCACGTCAACGCCCAGGTGATGAGAAACACCATGGAACATATATTTCCAGTAAGCCGGTTGTTCCGGTGTAGAATTTTTCAAATCAGATTTACTGAGCAAACCTATCTTATGAAAAATAATGTCTGCTTCCAGCCCCACTTTCAAGTGGTAATCATTAATGGTTATACCGGGTTTCAGCAGACCTTTGGCAAACATATGCAGGTGCAGGCAGGCATTATAAACTTGTTTTTGCCTTCTGCTGAATTTACCATTAACCGGAATTGTGCGGGTGAGATCTGCATTGTATCCCCCGTATTCGGCTCCAAAATCCATCAGCATCAAATCCCCGTCCCTGCATTCCTGGTTATTTGAAATATAATGAAGGATGCAGGCATTTTCTCCTGCAGCCAGGATACTATTATAAGCCGGACCGGTCGCCCGCTGCGATAGAAATGAATGTTGAATTTCGGCTTCCACTTCATATTCAAATACACCCGGGCGCATAAATTTCAGTATGCGCGAAAAAGCGTTGGCTGTTATGTCAATAGCCTGCTGGATCACTTCTACTTCTTCAGCCGTTTTAACTGCGCGCAGGGTTTTTAATATCGTTGCCGCGCGCAGATATTGATGTAATGGATACCTTCTCCTGGTTTCTTCGATGAACCGGTATTCCCGGGTTTGAAGAAGACTGGCTTTTCGGTCGTTTTCATTCGAATCGAGATAAATATTTTTTGCCAGATGTATCCATACCTGCAAAAGCGAATCACTGGTATCCAGCCAAATCACCGTATTTATTCCCGAAATCTTTTTCCCCTCTTCAGCACGTAACCTTTTGCCATCCCATTTTTCTTTCAGTTCATTGGGCCGCACCAGAATCAGTACTTCCCGATATTTGGGATCCGGATGGTCGGGAAATAAAACCAGCATAGTATCTTCCTGGACGATACCCGTGAGCCAATACAAATCACTATTTTGCTTATAGGGATAGATGGCATCCCCGTTTGATGGAATCTCATCATTGCCAACAAAAACCGCTATCGAAGACGGCTGCATTTCCCTGACGAACCGCTGGCGGTTCTGTACAAAAATCGCCGGATTTAATGGTAGATATTTCATGTTTATTTAAGAATGGGCAGGCTAAACCAGCAGTTTTAGGCCTAAAACCAGACCCCGACCGGTTAAAAACAAAAAAAATTAACCTAAACTTGTTTTTTTATAAATATTTTTCACCATCTTGGCAGCCAATTGCTATTCAAATTAACGACCTCTAACATCGTTTGCTATAAAGCTCCTCCAAAAAAGGGGCTTTTTTATTGACTTTTATCCTTTAAAATAATCCATATAGCTGAGCATCGATCCGGGTAATGATTTCACCCAGATGTTCCTCGTTTTCCGGAAATTTGTTTTTATCCACATCAATCACCAGCAGATTCCCTTCTTTATATCCGTCAATCCATTTATTGTAGAGATCGTTCAGTCTTTTCAAATAATCAAGCCGGATATTTTCTTCATATTCCCGACCCCTTTTCTGTATTTGACCTACCAGGGTAGGTACGGAAGCCTGTAAGTAGATCAGCAGATCCGGTGGCTGGACCATTCTTTTCAGGGTTTGAAAAAACTGAAAATAATTGTTGTAATCCCTTTTACTCATCAGGCCCATATCATGCAGGTTAGGTGCAAAAATATGGGCGTCTTCATAAATCGTACGGTCCTGGATTACGGTCTCCGTTCCACTATAAATTTCGAGCAGTTGATTCAGTCTTCCATTCAGGAAAAAAACCTGCAGGTTAAAACTCCAACGGGGCATGTCATCATAAAAATCATTGAGGTATGGGTTATGATCAACATCTTCAAACTGTGGGATCCATTTATAATGCTTACTCAATAATTCGGTGAGGGTGGTTTTGCCTGCACCAATATTACCGGCAACTGCAATATGCTTGGGTTTCTTCGTTTTTGCCATTCCTAAATGTAAAATCTTATGACCGAATATAAAAAGAATTGAAGGTATCCCCTTATTTAAACCCAAGGACCCTGCGAACTTCCAAAATCGTCTCCGCAGCGCTTTTCCTGGCTTTCTGCGCCCCCATGGCCAGTATCGCATCTATTTGAGCCGGATCATTCTCCAATGCCAGTGCCTTTTCACGGATGGGTTGGATAAACCGGATCATATCACCTGCCAGCTGCTTTTTCATATCACCATACCGGATCTGGCAATGATTGAAATCATTTTCAAATTTCGTCAGCATTTCCGGTGTACTGACCAGTGAAAGCAGGGTGAAAAGACCCTGGATATAATCTGGCTTTTTACTATTTGGTGATGAAGGCCCCTGGTCTGTTTTTGCCTTCATTATTTTTTTCGAAATGAGGTCATCATCATCCCTGAGGTAAATGGTATTCATTTGTTGCTCACTCTTGCTCATCTTACCTGTGCCATCCAGACTGAGAATTTTTACAAGATCTTCGCTGTAACTAAATGCTTTGGGGACCGGGAAAACATTTCCGTAACGGTGATTAAACCGTTCGGCAAAATTCCTGGTCATTTCAATATGTTGTTCCTGATCTTTTCCAACCGGTACAAGATGTGCCCGGTGAATAAGTATGTCAGCAGCCTGTAATACAGGATAAGTGAGTAATCCCGCATTGACATTTTCAGGCTGGCTTCTTGCTTTTTCTTTAAACGTAACCGTTTTTTCCAGCTCACCTTTATAAGCGAGCATATTCAGGTACATATAGAGTTCAGGAATTTCGGGAATATCACTTTGCGCGTAAATGGTACATTTATCCGGGTCAAGCCCTCCGGCGATCAGCTCCGATACCAGACTGATGGTAAGTGATCTCAATCCGTGGGTATCGGCGTGTGTAGTCAGGCTATGCCAGTCTGCTATAAAAAAATAGCATTGATATTCATTTTGCATCCTCACCCAATTCTTCAACGCCCCGTAATAGTTACCGAGATGCAGAAAACCGGTCGGCCTGATACCGCTTAAAACAATTTCTTTATTTTTCTCCATAGAGGAAGGCGAAGATAATGAAGAGGCACTCAAAATCTCCCCGAAACCATTATTTTTGTCCTAATCCCTTAGCATGGAAGTGAATGATGCCCTTGTAGAGAATTTATGTAAACTGGCCTGTCTGGAATTTGACCAGGCCGGAAAGCAGGAAATAAAAAAAGACCTGCAGAAAATGATCGGTTTTGTTGAAAAGCTGAATGAGCTCGATCTCCGGGAAGTAGAACCTCTTTTATATATGGGACATGAAACCAATGTGCTGCGGGAAGATATACCGCAAAACGCCCTTAGTCGTGGACAAGCGCTGAAAAATGCTCCCGCAGCCGATGATATTTATTTTAAAGTGCCCCAGGTAGTTAAGAATCCTGCTTCCTCATAGGAAGCTCATGAAATTATTAATATGGCAACCTCGTCAATTATTCATTTGGAAAGTATCGTGAAAAGTTATTTCATGGGTAAACAGGCTGTTCCTGTTTTAAAAGGGATAAGTCTGGATATTTTCAAAAATGAATATGTTGCGCTGATGGGCCCATCCGGCTCAGGAAAGAGTACCCTGATGAATATTCTCGGATGCCTGGATTCTCCCACAGAAGGCCGTTATATATTGAATGGTCAGGACGTAAGCGAGATGGCCGATGACAGTCTTGCTGAAGTCAGGAATAAAGAAATAGGTTTTGTATTTCAGCAGTTTAATTTATTACCCCGCCTGACTGCTGCAGAAAATGTGGCCCTGCCCCTGGTATACGCAGGTATCAGTAAAAAAACCAGGACGGAAATGGCGATGGAGGTGCTGGAGAAAGTAAGTCTGACAGATAGAAGTCACCATAAACCCAATGAGCTCTCCGGTGGACAATGCCAGCGTGTAGCCATTGCCCGGGCCCTGGTTAACAATCCTTCTCTTATTCTCGCAGATGAGCCGACAGGGAATCTCGATACCAAGACTTCCATTGAAATCATGGAAATATTCAACAAGATACAGGCCGCGGGGAACACAGTCGTGCTGGTTACCCATGAAGAAGATATTTCCAGGTACGCACACCGCGTAGTCAGGCTACGGGATGGATTGGTTGAGACCGACAAACGAAGGGAAGACCAGTATGCGGCTGTTCTTGGATGAAAAACCATACTAATTGTCAATTGTCAATTGTTAATTGTTAACGCAATTAAGTTAGTGCCTCCCATTATCAATTGACAATTAACAATTAACAATTGACAATTAAAAAGATGGCTCCCAAGATTTATACTAAAACCGGGGATGCTGGTAAAACCAGCCTGATCGGAGGAACAAAAGTGCCTAAACATCATATCCGTATTCATGCTTACGGTACAGTGGACGAGCTGAATGCCTATATCGGACTGCTTCGGGATTATTTGACAGAATTGCACTCCCGGGATATACTCCGCGAAATTCAGGACCGCCTGTTTACTATCGGGTCAGCACTGGCCTGTGACCCGGACAAAGAGATTGCCATGAAAATTCCTGACCTGAAGGAATCTGATATCATCCTGCTGGAAAACGAAATAGACGCGATGAACGAAAAACTTCCGGAAATGAAATCCTTTATTCTGCCCGGTGGGGATGTGGCTGTTTCCACGGCACATATCTGTCGAACGGTCTGCCGGCGTGCAGAAAGAATCGTGACCGAGTTAAATGAAATTACCCCTCTTCCTCAGCCTCTCATTGTTAAATACCTGAACCGGTTAAGTGATTATTTGTTTGTGCTTGCCCGTTATATCGGAATGCTGGTTAAGGCTGAAGAAATAAAGTGGAAACCGAGGCAAGGATGAGAGTGTGAGAGTGTGGGAGTATGGGTACATTTCCACACTCTCACACTCTCACACTTGTATTCTTCCATCCCGCATATGCACTACACGGTCACTCATACCTGCCAGGGATTCATTGTGGGTGACAATTAAAAAAGTCTGATTGAATTTTGCCCGTAGTTCGAAGAATAACTGATGTAATTCCTTAGCATTTGCGGAATCCAGGTTGCCCGTGGGTTCGTCGGCAAAAATGATATCCGGGGCGTTGATCAGGGCACGGCAAACCGCTACCCGCTGCTGCTCCCCGCCCGATAAAGCCGCCGGTTTATTCTCCATCCGGTGACCCACACCCAGGGTTTCAAGCAGTTCCCGGGCACGGGCTTCAATAGCCGATTTGTTCCCACCGGCGATCCATCCCGGGATACAAACATTCTCTAAAGCCGTGAACTCGGGCAATAAATGGTGAAATTGAAAAACAAATCCAATATGCCGGTTTCGGAAGGATGCCAGGGATTTGCCCTTTAAACCACTCAATTCAGTGTTTTTAAGGCGGATTTCGCCTTCCGCCGGTTCATCTAAAGTACCCAGAATGTGTAATAAAGTGCTTTTTCCGGACCCGGAAGGGCCTACCATGCTCACAATTTCACCAGAATGGATATCCAGATCCACGCCCTGCAGCACATGCAGCGAACCATAATAGCGGTGAATATTCCGTGCCGAAAGAATCAGTTGGCTGGCCGAGGATGGGATCATCCGCAAATATAACGGCTTGTTCTTAGTGCTGAAGGCTTTACCGGCTATAAATGGTATTTGGTCGTTTCATTATAAAAATTACTTTTGCGAAAAATTAAAGGCAGGCGCAGACTTTAAGTTCCGGGATCTACCCCTCAATCTGACCTTATTAAAATAACAGAAATTAAATAAAGGATACGATGTTTTGGACACTAGAATTAGCCAGTTACCTTGAAGACGCTCCATGGCCGGCAACAAAAGATGAATTGATCGATTACGCCATCCGCTCGGGTGCGCCAATTGAAGTAGTGGAAAACCTGCAGGAACTGGAAGACGAAGGGGAAATCTATGAAGGAATTGATGATATCTGGCCCGACTATCCATCACAGGAAGATTTCTTCTTTAATGAAGACGAATATTGATAAGCGTAAAGCTTGAAGCGTGAGGCTTGAGGCTATTTACAAATAAATTGAAAAATCCTCTCCGAAAAGAGAGGATTTTTTTTATGCAATCATTTAATTCCAGACTTTCTGCTTCACGCTTCAAGCTTATGGCCTCAGGCTTTAGACAGGCTTCATGCTGGCAACAACCGCTTCCGTAACACCTGTAAAAGAGAATCCTCCATCGTGGAAAAGATTCTGCATCGTAATCATTTTCGTCAGGTCGCTGAATAAAAGTACGAGGTAACCAGCACAATCATCAGCACTCGCATTTCCCAAGGGACTCATTTTTTCAGCATAGTCAAAGAAGCCGTCAAACCCTTTTACGCCACTGCCGGCGGTAGTTTTTGTGGGAGATTGTGAAACTGTATTGATTCGCACTTTTCTTTTCATGCCATAATAATATCCGAAACTCCTCGCGATGCTTTCCAGCAAAGCCTTGGCGTCTGCCATTTCATTATAATCCGGGAATACCCGCTGTGCAGCTATATATGAAAGCGCAACCACACTTCCCCAGTCGCTGATGGCATCCAATTCATAGGCAGTTTGCAGTACCCGGTGAAATGACATCGCCGAAATATCGAGTGTCTTCTGATTAAATCCGTAATCCAGCTCTGTATAAGATTTCCCTTTTCTCATGTTCACACTCATGCCCACGGAATGCAATACAAAATCCACCTTACCACCAAAATGAGTCATTGAATCCTCAAATAATTTTTTCAGGTCTTCCGATTTGGTTACATCAGCCCCAATCACAGGAGCTTTCACCAGTTCTGCCAGTTTATTGATTTCACCCATTCGCAAGGCAACCGGAGCATTCGTCAACACCAGTTCAGCGCCTTCTTCATAACAGCGCAGGGCTGTTCTCCAGGCGAGAGACTTTTCATCCAGCGCTCCAAAAATGATTCCCTTTTTACCCTTGAGTAATTGATATGCCATGAGTTGAATGGTTTTGTACCTGTAAAAATAAGGAGATATTTTCATGGTGGAATAGTTTCATTCCGTCAGCTGATTAACAGAAAGCGTCCCGGAAAAAATGTAACTTTCCTGCATAAGATTGCCTGTTTTGAAACTTCTCCGATTACATAAGAAACTGTGGCTGGTCATGGCAGTTTTGCTGATGACTATTCTGTTTTATATTTCAGGCACCCGCAATCACCCGGTTGATTTCAACGCTGAGGTAAAACCCATCTTCAATAAAAAATGCATTACCTGCCATGGCGGCGTCCGTCGGAAAGCAAATTTCAGTTTGTTATTCCGTTCTGAAGCACTTGGAAAAACTGAATCCGGAAAACCAGCTATTGTACCGGGACATCCGGAAGAAAGTGAAATGATCCGGCG
The DNA here is from genome assembly GCA_963766585.1 of uncultured Bacteroidota bacterium. Lineage (GTDB taxonomy): Bacteria > Bacteroidota > Bacteroidia > Chitinophagales > Chitinophagaceae > Puia. Next base: position 1,317,262 of record CAVYAV010000002.1, on the reverse strand, counting down.
GATAAGCCTGAAAGATCCGGAGGATCGTATGCCCTATAAGCATGAACCGTTAACAAAGGAAGAAATTGATATCCTGAAACGCTGGATCAAAGAAGGTGCAAAATGGGGGGATCACTGGGCATATATTCCGGTTAAACCCATTGAGATACCAAAACAAGTCGGCAGTTTTTTCGGATTAATCCCGGCCTCGAATACCAGCTGGATAAAAAATGATATTGACTATTTTATCTGGGATAAACTGCAGAAGGAAAAAATAAAACCTTCGGGCGAATCGGATAAGGCGACTTTGTTGCGGCGGGTTAGTCTGGATATTACCGGACTTCCGGCAGAGGACAGTATTGCGCGTACTTATATCAAAGACAGTACCTCCGGCGCTTATGAACGAATGGTGGATGCAGAACTGGCATCTCCTCATTTTGGTGAACGCTGGGCAGCTATGTGGATGGACCTTGCACGCTATGCAGATACCAAGGGATATGAACGGGACGCTGGTCGAAATATCTGGCGCTACCGTGACTGGCTTATCAGGGCCTTCAATGAAGACAAACCCTATAATATTTTTCTCCGGGAACAAATTGCAGGGGATCTCTTACCTGATCCTACAGATGCGCAACTTATTGCAACCGCTTTTCACCGGAACACGATGACCAACGACGAAGGCGGTACAGAGAATGAAGAATTTCGCACGGCAGCCGTATTGGACAGGGTAAACACCACCTGGGAAGCATTGATGGGGACAACATTTGCGTGTGTTCAATGTCATAGTCATCCCTATGATCCCTTCACCCATGATGAGTATTATAAATTCATGGCTTTTTTCAATGATACGCGTGATGAAGATTCCTATGCCGATTATCCTCTGTTGCGGCAGTTCAATTCCCGGGACAGTTTAAGTCTGAAAAACCTGGAAAGCTGGTTTGCTGAAAATGTCTCACCTCAGAAAGCAAAAGAAATAAATTTTTTTTTAAAGACCTGGCAGCCATCCATCAATTCACTCCGTGCAGACCAGTTCATAAACAGTGAACTGGCAGATACCAAATGGCTAATTTTCAGAAATCATGCGGTCGCCCGTCTAAAACAGGTTGACTTAAACAGGAAGGATAATCTGATTTTCCGGTATGCCGGTTTTGTAAATGGTGGGGAATGGACCATTCATCTGGACAATCCTTCGGGACCCGTGTTAAAGACCATCCGCCTGGATACTACCAAAGGAAAAGACTGGGCAATTTCACAAACTTCCTTTCCAACGTGCAACGGTGTACATGATTTGTATTTTACCTACGAAAATAAAAATTTGAAAAAACCAGATGATAGCGGAGTGCAATTCGACTGGTTTTATTTTACACAAATACTACCGGGTCGCGAAAAACCGGGATTTGATTTCATTCAAAAAAAATTCTGGCATTTACTCAATGCCGGCACGGATGATACTCCCATCATGATGGATAATCCGTCTGACATGCACCGGGCTTCTCATGTTTTTGAAAGGGGCAACTGGCTGGTACAGGGAAAGGAAGTAACAGCCGATGTGCCACATGCCCTTTCACCTCTTCCTGCCAATGCACCACACAATCGCCTTGGGCTGGCTATCTGGCTTACAAGCCCGCAAAATCCACTTACTTCCCGGACACTGGTAAACCGTTTATGGGAACAACTATTCGGAACCGGTTTAATTGAAACACTGGAGGATATGGGCACTCAGGGTGCAGCGCCTACCCATCAGGAATTATTGGACTGGCTGAGCTGGAAACTAATGAACGACTACCAGTGGAGCATAAAAAAACTTCTGAAAGAAATCCTGATGTCCGCCACCTATCAGCAGGATTCTAAAGTAAGGCCCGACCTGTTAGAAAAAGATCCATTCAATAAATTGTATGCCCGTGGCGCCAGGGTAAGATTAAATGCGGAACAAATACGCGACCAGACACTTCGTGTTAGTGGCCTGCTCAATGAAAAAATGTATGGCCCCAGCGTGATGCCTTATCAGCCAGGTGGCATCTGGTTATCTCCCTGGAATGGCGAGGACTGGAAAGCAAGTAAAAAAGGGAATGAATACCGGAGATCTATTTACACCTATTGGAAACGTACGGCCCCTTACCCATCCATGGTTACGTTCGACGGGGTGGCCAGGGAAGTTTGTACAGCCAGGCGTATTCGCACCAATACCCCATTACAGGCCCTGGTTACTCTGAATGATTCTTCCTATCTAAATGCAGCCCGGAATTTTGCCTATACGTTGCAAAAGGAAACAGGCGGAAATATACCATTGGAAATCAGTGTGGGTTATGAAAGGATGATGTATAAACCCATCACCCCCGGCCGACTAACCGCCCTTGAAAAATTATATGATGAATCGCTGAATCATTTTAAAAATGAAAAAGATAAAACCTGTGAAATGATAGGAGAAATGAATGAGCATAATAATCCGGAAACAGCGGCCCTGGTCGTTGTAGCGAATGCAATGCTCAATATGGATGAATGGATTACGAAAAATTAATAGCCGGAGCGGATTGACATATGACACAAAAGGAATTACGAAACCAGCAGTTATTGAAAGAAGCAAATGAGCGGACGGCACATTTTTTTACAAGACGGCATTTTTTAAAAGAAAGTGCGATGGGTTTTGGAGCGCTGGCCCTGGGTTCGTTTGTCGGAGGCTGCAATTTTGGAATCTCCGGTGATTCAGGGAATATTATTTTTGATGCCGCGCATCCGCTCGCGCCTAAATTGCCAATGTTTCCGGGAAAAGCAAAGTCTGTTATCTACCTGCACATGGCCGGAGCACCTTCCCAGCTGGAACTATTTGATTACAAGCCTGATTTATTAAAATTGAACGGACAGGATTGTCCGGCATCTTTACTGGAAGGAAAAAGATTCGCGTTCATTCGGGGCGTGCCCAAAATGCTCGGTCCCCAGGCTACCTTCCGCCAATATGGTGAGTCGCGTGCCTGGATTTCTGATCACCTGCCTCATTTTGCCACTATTGCCGATGAAGTGAGTTTCTTAAAAGCGGTTAGTACCGATCAGTTCAATCATGCTCCGGCACAGCTGCTCATGCATAGCGGCGGGCCGCGTTTGGGCAGACCCAGCATCGGATCCTGGGTAACCTATGGATTGGGTACTGAAAACCAAAATCTTCCTGGTTTCGTTGTGCTGACTTCAGGTGGAAAATTTCCCGATGCAGGCAAAAGCGTCTGGGGCAGTGGTTTTCTGCCCTCTGTTTACCAGGGTGTGCAATGCAGAAGTGAAGGAGATCCGGTTTTATTTATCAAGGATCCAAAGGGCATGGATCGTGATTTGAGAAAAGCATCTATAGATGCCATCAATGAAGTTAACCAGCAGGAATATGCAGAATATAATGATCCCGAAATATTGTCGCGCATTTCCCAATATGAAATGGCTTATCGAATGCAGATTTCGGTGCCAGATGTGATGAATATTAATGATGAACCGGACTATATTCACGAGATGTATGGCACCCAGCCCAATAAGGCCAGTTTTGCCAATAATGTTTTGCTCGCCAGAAAATTAGTCGAGAAAGGGGTACGCTTTGTTCAGCTTTTCGACTGGGGCTGGGATAGTCATGGAAGTGATGCCAATCTGGCCATTGATATCGGATTCATCAACAAGTGCAGACAGGTAGATAAATCGATGACTGCCCTGATCCTGGATCTGAAACAACGTGGGCTTCTGGAAGAAACCCTTGTTGTATGGGGTGGCGAATTTGGGCGCACACCCATGCAGGAAAACCGTGAAGGAAAACAAAACCCATTTAAAGGAAGGGACCATCATGTGGATGCATTCACAATCTGGATGGCTGGCGGAGGAATTAAAAAAGGATATTCTCACGGTGAAACAGATGAGATCGGCTACAATGCCATCAGCGGGAAAGTAACTCCCTATGATATTCAGGCAACCCTGTTGAACCAGCTTGGGTTCGACCATGAAAAATTCACCTATCAATTTCAGGGTCGTCCTTACCGGCTTACGGATGTGCACGGAAAAGTAATTGATGAAATCATTGCCTAGCAAAACACACAGAAATATTTATTAAAACTAAAGATTGAACCGAAGAAATTTTTTAGGCACCACCACATCAGCCGGAACTGCTTTATTATTATCTGCACTCGATGCCTATTCCACAACCCATACATCAACATTTATCATGAATACAAATTTTGAACTGAAGCTGCTGGCAACCAACTGGGGTTTTCCAGGCAGCCTTGATGCATATTGTGCTAAAGCGAAAGGGGAAGGATATGATGGCATTGAGATCTGGTGGCCAATGGAAAAAAAAGCACAGGATGAATTGTTTGCCGCGTTAAAAAATTACCAGCTGGAAGTTGGATTCCTTTGTGGTGGTTCAGACAGTCATTATCAAAAACATTTTGAGCAGTTTACCAACATGGTTGATGGTGCCGCCATGCAGACAATTCAGCGTCCATTATATATTAACTGTCATTCGGGCCGCGACTATTTTAGTTATGACCAGAATAAAACCTTTATTGATCATACCCTGGAACTCGGTAAAAAAACGGGAATAATAATCTGCCATGAAACCCATCGGTCACGGATATTATATGCAGCTCCGGTTGCCAGGCAATACATGGAAAATATTCCTGAATTGCGGATTACACTGGATATCTCCCACTGGTGCAATGTGCACGAGTCCTTATTGGCCGATCAGGAGGAAACAGTTAATCTGGCTTTGTCAAGAGCAGATCATATCCACGCCCGAATTGGGCATCCGGAAGGCCCACAGGTAAATGATCCCAGGGCCCCCGAATGGGATGAAGCGGTAAAATCACACCTGGCCTGGTGGGATAAAATAATTGAACAAAAAAAGAAAACCGGTCAAAGGATGACCATTCTTACCGAGTTCGGGCCGCCTTATTATATGCCGGCCCTTCCTTATACGCAGGTGCCTGTTGCAGACCAGTGGGCCATCAATGTGCATATGATGAAATTATTACGCAAACGCTATTTACCGTAAAAAACTCAGTTGGTGCTTTTAACTGTAACAGAATTCCTAGGCCATTTACATCCTGTACTCGTTCATCTTCCCATCGGCATTCTGCTTTTGGCCTGTCTTTTCCTGTGGTTATCCCGTAAAGAAAAATACAGTCATTTTCAGTCATCTATTCCTTTTATTTTATTGCTGGGTGCAATCAGTGCCTGCGCTACCTGTGTAACAGGCTATGTACTCTCCGGTTCAGGTGAGTATGACGAAGACCTGGTTCAATTGCACCAATGGATGGGAATCAGTGTTGCAGTTTTTTCCACTGCCATATATATCCTGTTTAAAAAAAATAAACTGCTCAGTTGGCAGATTCCCGCTGCTATATTTTTCACCATTTTAATTTTGATAACCGGTCATCTGGGAGGTTCACTTACACACGGTTCAGATTACCTGACCAAACCATTGGAAGATCTGTTTGGGAGCGATACTGTTTTGATCGTAAAGAGAAAACCCATTCCCGATATCCGGCAGGCGGTGGCGTATACGGATGTAATAGAACCCATTTTTCAGAGTAAATGTTACGGTTGCCATAGTACTTTAAAGCAAAAAGGCAAACTACGTCTGGATCAGCCCGACCTGATTATGAAAGGAGGAAAAGACGGCGTCGTGATTATTGCCGGAAAAGCAGGTGAAAGTGAAATGATCAAAAGAGTTAAGTCCGCCAGGGAAGAAGAACACCATATGCCACCAAAAGAAAAACCCCAACTAAATGAAAAAGAAGCAGCCCTGTTGGAATGGTGGATTAATTCGGGAGCTGATTTCACCAGAAAAGTCAGCGAACTGCCGCAACCGGAGAAAATAAAACCGATTCTGAAGGATTTGGAAAATGTTTCGGAATTCAGAAAAAGCGCTCCGGTCATTCCCGTGCAGCCTGTTGAGAAAGCAGATGAAAATGCTGTCAGATTATTGAAAGAAAAAGGAGTTATTGTTATGCCGGTGGCACAGAATAGTCATTATCTCAGAGCGGATTTTATTACTGCTGCTGATTTCAGCGACCGGGATATCCGATTATTGCTTCCCCTGCAAAAACAACTGTTGTGGTTAAATATCGGCCATACAGCCATTACGGATTCCGCGCTAACCGTGATGGCGCAATGCAAAAACATAACAGAACTTCAACTGGATCATACCGCCGTTTCCGATGGTGGAATGGAATATTTGAAACAACTGGATAGTCTTCAAACATTAAATCTGGTCGAAACGAAAATCACCCTGGCCGGTCTGATGAAACTTGTCTCATTGAAAAAACTCCGGAGCATATACCTATACCGCACGGCACTCGATAAAAAGGATTGGGTTCTATTGCAGAAGGCTTTTCCGAAAACCATGCTGGATTCGGGTGGTTACTCTCTTCCATATATTAAATCAGACACGCAGGTAGTGAAGGCGCCAGCTATGAAGAAATGACAGTTGACCGTTGGGCGTTAAGCGTTAAGCGTTAGGCGTTAAGCGTTAAGCGTTAGGCCGTATTTAATTTTTAGGTGCCTGAATTGAAATCGACAATTCCTGCAACTGCTTGTCATCAATGGTGGAAGGCGCATCCAGCATCACATCCCGGCCGCTGTTGTTTTTTGGGAAGGCGATGAAATCACGAATACTTTCACTTCCGCCGAGGATAGCACAAAGCCGGTCAAATCCAAAGGCAATGCCGCCATGGGGCGGAGCGCCATATTCAAAAGCGCCGAGCAGGAATCCGAATTTATGATTGGCTTCTTCACGGCTCATGCCCAGGGCATCGAACATTTTCTCCTGAAGCTCCCGCTGGTAGATTCGGATGGAGCCCCCCCCGATTTCATTTCCATTGAGTACCATATCATAGGCATTTGCCTTAATATTTGCATAAGGATGCTCGAGGTATAATTCAGCATGGGCAATGGAAGGATCATTATTGATCATCGTTGCAATCTGGTCAGGTTTGGGAGCCGTAAATGGATGATGCCGGGCGACCCAGCGGTTGTCTTCTTCACTATATTCAAATAATGGGAAATCGAGTACCCAGAGTAACCTGAATTCATCTTTCTTTCTCAGGCCCAGTCTTTCACCCAATTCTAATCTTAGATCACTGATGGCTTTCCTGGTTTTTTCTTCCCGGCCAGCAAGTATCAGGACCGCCTCGCCTTTCTGTGATTTGGAAAAAGCCGCGATCGATTTAAGCTTTTCTTCAGTATAAAATTTATCTACACTGCTTTTAAATGTACCATCTTCATTGTGCCTGATATACACCATTCCCTGCATCCCGATTTGAGGACGCTTAACCCAGTCTGTTATTTCGTCAAACTGCTTACGGGTCCAGGCTGCCCCTCCAGGTACAGATATAGCCAAAACCGTTTCTGCATTGTCAAAAACCGGAAAACCAGCGTTATTGATCAAAAAACCGTCTGCTTCCACGGCACCCTTCCTTTTAATGGGAGATTTCAGGTTGGCGATTTTCATTTCATAACGAATATCCGGTTTATCGTTCCCGTACACCCACATTGCATCCTCCCAGCTCATTCGATCAATTTCATCCTTGTACTCAATCCCTTTCACCTCTTTGAAAATATACCGGATCAGGCCCTCAAACATCCGGAGGATATCGTCCTGTTCAATAAAACTCATTTCACAGTCTATCTGCGTGAATTCCGGTTGACGGTCAGCCCGTAGATCCTCATCGCGAAAGCATTTGACCACCTGGTAATAACGATCATATCCGCTTACCATCAATAATTGTTTAAAGGTCTGCGGACTTTGGGGCAGGGCATAAAACTGACCGGCATTCATTCGGGAAGGGACTACAAAATCCCGGGCTCCCTCAGGCGTAGATTTAATCAGGAAGGGGGTTTCAATATCCATAAACTGGTTCTGGTGGAGGTAATTTCGGGCTGCGCGGTTAACGGCATACCGCAGTTCGATATTTTTTTTGACCAGATTCCGGCGTAAATCCAGGTACCTGTACTTCATCCGGAGATCGTCGCCCCCGTCAGTTTCATCCTGGATCGTAAAAGGGGGGGTAGCAGACTTGTTCAAAATGGTAATCCGGTTGACCTTAACCTCTATTTCCCCCGTTTGGATTTGCAGGTTTTTACTGGATCTTTCAGCAACGGTTCCCGTAGCCTGAATAACGAATTCCCGGCCCAGGGGAGTCGCAGCCAGGCTTTCAGTCTGGGCTTCATCCAGTAATAACTGGGTGATCCCGTAGCGGTCCCGGAGGTCAATAAAGGTAATACTGCCGAACTTTCTAAGGGTTTGGACCCATCCGGCCAGGGTCACTTCCCGGTTAACATTACCCAGTCCTAACTCGCCACAGGTATGTGTTCTGAACATGCTTCCTAGATTAGCCGGCAAAGGTAGGGCGTGGCTGGTAGATCGAAAACGTTTAAAAAAAATAAAAACCCGGTGCTGGCTCTTTCATTTGTAAAAAATAGTTTTTATCTTGGTTCCATCCGTACGATTCACCTCCTCTGATTAAACCAATCCTGGTTATTCTATTCTTACCAAAAGCACCCTTTTATCCAACCCTTGTAAGGCCATCTGTTTTTTGATCGGACCAACCTGAAGCAATCAAAACGAAAAACGGACCTTATGGAATTCATTATTATCGTTGCCCTCGTTACGGCCGTCCTCCTGTTGCACCGACCTCTGTCAGCTTTATTCAACAGGCTTTATATCAGCCGCCAGCATCATAAGTTCATCGAATGTGAAACGTTTTACCATACTGTGGTATCAAAATATTTCCGTTACTATAACCGGCTTAACCTGGAAGACCAGCGGAAGTTTTTGTTCCGGACTTTTTTATTCCGCAAAGCCCGGAAGTTTCATTACATAGAAGTTAAAGAAAGTGCGGAGATGCCCATCCTGATCAGCGCTGCGGCTGTTCAGCTTACTTTCGGTCTCGATAAATTCATGCTGAATTATTTTAACGATATCTATGTGCTGAAAGATGATTACCACTACGGCTTTTATTCCAGGCCTTTCATGGGGCATGTTGATCAAAGCGGGATTTATCTTTCCTGGGATAATTTTATAAAAGGAGTTACCGGACAAACGCCGAATTGTAATGTAGGGCTTCACGAGATGGGTCATGCGCTGGCTTATGTAACATTTATTACTGAAACTGAAGAAGACAAACATTTCAAAAAGGAATTTAAGAATTTTTCCAAAGTGGCACGTCCGATATTCGCTTCCATGCAGGGAGGAAACCGCAACCTCCTAGGTGAATATGCTGCCGTGAATTACCATGAATTCTGGGCGGTATCTGTTGAAACCTTTTTCGAGAACCCTGTTTGTTTGAAACACGAACTTCCTGTTTTGTATGAAGCCATGGTGAGCCTTCTTCGCCAGGATCCTCTGAATATGCGGAGCAGTATTGGTAAAACCACTTTTATTCTTAAAGGGTCGAAGGAAGACGCTTTAGGCGTCAGGCATGAGGCCTGAGGCACTTATCTTTTTCAATTGCCAAAAGTCAATGACCATCAGTTAACCGTCACTCCCTTTTTATGTGATTGTGCCTTTGCGTAGTAAATTTTCAAAACGACTGATATTGGCGGCAGGGTGAATGGTTCCGGTTCCTCTAATATATTCCACCAGCTGCTCCGCAAAAAAAGGTGCGAGTGAACAACCCTTGGTTCCCATTCCATTCAGGATTCCGATCTGGGGATAGAGTGGATGAAATCCTACGAAGGGCCTTCGTTCCAGCGTTGCCGGGCGAATAGCAGCAAAATGTTCCAGGATGCGATAGGGCATTTTTAAAAAATGAATGAGCCAGCTCTCTGCATTTTTCCTGAAAGTTTCGGAGGGCTGGTCATCAGAAAATTCCCATTCATAGGAAGAGCCAAGCCAGAAAATATTCTCCCCGTAGGGGACCAGGCTCATCCCCCTTTTAAACACCAGGTTAGCCGGAAGGTCTTTTATTTCAACCAAGACCCCTTCACCCTTATTTAAAGCGAAAGGGAGTTTTTCGAAAAAAGGGTTTAGGGATGATGTTTTCCCATCGCAGAAAATAATATACCGGTACTGAACACCCGAATATAAATTACCTGCCTTTGCCTGTTTAAGTTTTGAAATATCGAAATCCTCTTCAATAATTAAATCATTCACTGTAAGCCAATGCCGCCAGGCGGTTAACAATTTTTCTATGCTGACCAGCTGACAGGGCTGAATGCCCCCCCATCCCAAATCATACCGGAACCACCCGGCATATTTTTCCCGCTCAGTTCCCGGAACAAGCCATGTCGGGTCTTCTTCAAATCTTTTCCCAAAGGCCTGGAGCATTTGAACCGTAGGAAAAAAATCAATCACCGAAGTTTCTTCAATAAAATTTTTATGCAAAAACTCTCCAATCTCCTTATATGCCTTAGCAGCAAATGGCATGAGTTCATCAATCATCCATGTAGTGACCATTCTTCTTCCCGTAACCGGATTAATCAGCCCCGCAGCACGTAGTGAAGCCCCGTTAGGATTCCTTTGATCAATGATCCTGAAACGAATACCTGACCTGAATAACCACCAGCTCAACCAGGTTCCGGACAGTCCCTGACCTACAATAATGACTTCCGTTTCTTCCATTTCAAAATCTTTTCGGTTGCATATATTATTTTTTTAGGGAAATCCGTCGCATAAAACCTTTTTAAGCGTTTAGCGTTCAGCGTTATTCCTGCAATGCATCGTCCCGGAAACCACATCCCATTTAACTAAGTTATAACGATATCTGGTTAAACAATTAATTCAACCGGCCCTCTTAGGTGTAAGGCAATTTTTCACCTTAAAAAATGTTTTATGAAAACAAAACTTTTCTTCCTGATCGCGGCCTCTTTTTTAATCGTAACAGTTTCCAAAGCCCAGTATGGTGCTTCCTGCACTGATAACCGGGTAGTAGTACAGGGGCAGTTTGTTATACCCGGCCATACCGTTGTATCGGTTAATTATCAAAATGCACCCCGTGAACGATATTATGAATATCCTGAGCAGCGCGTTGCGGAATATGATCGAAGTGACAACCGCCGTGATGACCGCAGAGACTGGAGAGAAGACGCCTATAATCGTTATTGCCATGAAAATCACGGTTACAGAATAAGCCGGGATGAATTTTATCGCAGTCATTGTACTTACCGGTCCGCGCCATATTATGCTCCGCGAAAAGTAGTGGTTTATGGATATTGAGAAAGCTTAAAGCATAAAGCGTAAGGCTTAAAGCCAAAATACCGGACGAATAAAAATAAAAGTCCTCCCTGAATCCGGGAGGACTTTTAACATTAAAGTTCTTTATGATTTAAGACTTACGCTTGGTACCTAATACCCGTGCCATGGTGGCCCCTATATCCGCCGGACTCTGAACTACTTCGATTCCGCATTCGGCCATGATTTTCATTTTTGCCGCTGCAGTATCTTCCGCTCCACCGATAATGGCACCGGCATGACCCATGCGGCGCCCCGGAGGTGCGGTTTGTCCGGCAATAAATCCGACCACTGGCTTACGTGAATTATCTTTTATCCATCTTGCCGCTTCTGCTTCCATACTGCCACCAATTTCACCGATCATGACAATTCCTTCCGTTTCCGGATCATTCATCAGCAGTTCGACCGCATCCTTAGTGGGCGTTCCAATAATCGGGTCACCACCAATACCGATGGCAGTAGATACACCAAGGCCCGCTTTTGCCACCTGGTCTGCCGCCTCATAGGTAAGCGTGCCTGATTTCGAAACGATTCCGATTTTCCCTTTTTTAAATACGAAGCCGGGCATTATACCCACTTTACACTCATCCGATGTAATCACACCCGGACAATTCGGTCCTATCAGACGTGTTGTTGTGCCCGTTAAATAATGCTTCGCTTTTACCATATCCTGTACCGGTATTCCTTCTGTAATACAAACCACGAGCGCAATACCTCCTTCTGCTGCTTCCATTATTGCATCCGCCGCAAATGCCGGTGGAACAAAAATGATGGAAACATTAGCGCCGGTCTTTTTTACCGCTTCTGCAACTGTATTGAATACCGGGCGATCAAGATGCCGGGTTCCACCCTTACCGGGCGTTACACCACCTACTACCTGGGTACCGTATTCAATCATCTGGGAGGCATGAAAACTGCCTTCCGTTCCGGTAAAACCCTGCACAATGATTTTTGAATTTTTATTTACTAAAACTGCCATTGTTCTTTTTTAGGAGGTTGTAATATCTGTCAAAATTAGTTATTTCAGCAATTCATCCATATTCCGGTCATTATCGATCTTTCCCCTCATTTCCAGCATCCTCATATCTTTAGCATCCTGAAGGAATTCTGAAGCAAAAATAAAGTCATTCAGTTTTTTATTCTTACTGAAAATGATTTCCTTATTTGAACCTTCCCATTCTTTTATGCCTTCGTACATGTATATGATATGATCACCGGTTTCCATCACACTGTTCATATCATGGGTATTTACAACGGTGGTAATATTATATTCCAGCGTTATTTCCTTGATCAGCTTGTCAATAAGGATGGAGGTCAGGGGATCCAGTCCCGAATTGGGTTCATCACAGAAAAGATATTTCGGATTCAGGACGATTGCCCGGGCGATACCCACTCTTTTTTTCATACCTCCGGAAATTTCTGCCGGGAATTTTTTATTTACGTCTTTCATATTCACCCGTTCCAATACTTCGTTTACACGTTTTAGTTTTACGGCAAAACTGTCGTTGGTAAACATATCCAGGGGAAACATGATATTTTGTTCCACATTCATGGAATCGAATAACGCCGAACCCTGGAATAACATTCCGATCTGGCGGCGAAGTATTTTTCGCTCCTCACTATTCATTGCTGTAAAACTCTGGCCGCTGTAACTTATCTCACCCGCATCCGGTTCAAAAAGGCCCACAATACATTTCATCAAAACCGTCTTGCCGCTGCCACTGGATCCAATGATCAGGTTACACTTACCATTCTCGAAAACGGCGTCCACTCCGTTAATTACAGGTTTGCCACCAAATCCCTTTTTTAAATTTTTTACCTGGATCATAAATGCCGCTTATAAAAGTATAGCTGAAAGAACATAGTCTGCCAGCAGAATCAATACACAACTCACAACAACTGATTTGGTACTGGCCCTTCCGATTTCCAGCGCTCCCCCGTTTACATAATAACCGTAAAAGGAAGAAATACTGGAAATAATAAATGCAAAAGTGTAGGACTTGGCCAGCGCGAAAAAAACGTTATAGGGTTTAAAATATTGAAATAGTCCTTTATCAAATTGAGAAGCTGAAACAATTCCGGTTGCTACGGCAGCCAGTTTTCCTCCCAGAATACCCAATACAGCAGAGATAATAACCAGCATGGGAATAGTAAGCAGAGCAGCCAGGATTTTTGGAAGTACGAGATAGGTGCGGGTATTGATTCCCATAATTTCCAGAGCATCGATCTGCTCGCTTACCCGCATATTTCCCAATTCGCCGGCTATTTTACTTCCCACCACTCCGGCCAGCACGATACATACCAGGGTGGGAGAAAATTCGAGAATCACCGTGTCCCGCACAATCTGCGCGATAGTAGACAGGGGAATCAGCGGGCTGACAAGCTGATAGGCTGTTTGCAGGGCAGAAACAGCTCCCATAAAAACAGAGATAATAACAACAATTCCCAGGGACCTGATACCGATTTCTACACACTGATGCATGAATTCCTTCCAGTACATTTTCATGTTTTCTGGCTTCGAAAACATACCTGTCAGCATCAAGATATATCGCCCCAGTTCAGTAAAAATATTCATGGTAGTTCCTGCGATGAAAGTACGGTTTATTTTTTGGTTCTTTTCCACCAGGGCGACCGGCGCATGGCTTCTTCGGGTGTATGATGGCATTTCGTTTGTGCATCGATCACTGCAACGAGAGCCATATTATAAATATTTCGTACGGAACTTCCCAGCTGGAGTACGTGTACCGGTTTTTTCATGCCGAGTAAGATCGGACCTATCGCATCTGCAGCACCAACTTCCTTTAAAATGTTGTATACTATATTTCCTGCGGCCAGATTGGGAAAGATAAGGGTATTTACTTCCTGGTCTACCAGGGTGCTGAATGGATAATTCTCCCGCAGGATTTCGTTATTTAATGCAATACTTGCCTGCATTTCACCATCCACGATAAGGTCCGGATCCTTTTGTTTCACAATCTCCGTAGCCCTGGCCACCAGCCGGGCTTCAGGTGAGTTACTGGTTCCGAAATTGGAGTAGCTCAGCATGGCTATACGCGGCACAACGTTGAAATGCCTGACTTCTCTCGCAGCCAGCAACGTGATGTCTGCCAGCTCTTCGGCCGTCGGATTAAAATTCACGGTGGTATCAGCTAAAAACAGCGGACCTTTTTTCGTCAGCATCAGGTACATACCCGCAATTTTATTAACGCCCTCTTCCGTACCGATAATTTCAATTGCCGGACGTATGGTATCCGGATAATTTTTTGTCAGTCCCGAAATCATTGCGTCCGCCTCGCCGGTTTCCACCATCATGCAACCGAAATAATTCCGGTCGCGCATGATTTTTTGTGATTCGTATTTATTGAATCCGCGTCGTTGTCTCTTATGAAAAAATAATTCGGTATATCGTTTTCGTCTTTCTTCCTGTTCTTCACTCCTGGGGTCAACGATCGGGAATTCTTCAATGTCTATTTTATTTGCCTTAGCCGTGGCCCGTATCCGTTCTTCATTTCCCAACAGGATCGGGTACGCCACCCCTTCATCAAAAAGTATCTGGGCTACTTTTAAGATTTTGATGTTGTCTGCTTCTGCAAAAACCAGCCGGCGCGGATCATTTCTGGCTTTACTGCTCAAAACGCGCATCAGCTGATTATCCAGGCCCAGGCGTTTGTTGAGCTCAATAGCATAGGATTCCCAATTCTCTATTTTTACCTGGGCCACATTGCTGTCAATGGCCGCTTGTGCAACAGCAGGTGCAATGGTAGATAGCAATCTGGGATCCAGCGGTTTTGGAATAATATACCGAGGGCCAAAACTGATACTCTTTTCGTTATAGGCCATATTGACCATATCCGGGACCGGTGATTTGGCAAGTGACGCCAGCGCATGCACGGCTGCAAGTTTCATTTCTTCATTGATCTGGGTGGCCCGCACATCGAGGGCACCACGAAATATAAAAGGAAAGCCGAGCACATTATTCACCTGGTTCGGATAATCACTGCGGCCGGTAGCCATGATGAGGTCATCCCGCACAGCGACGGCAGCATCATAGGTTATTTCCGGATCGGGATTGGCCATGGCAAAAACAATGGGCCGTTTGGCCATACTCTTTACCATTTCCGGAGTTATTACATTCCCGACACTGAGTCCCACAAATACATCTGCATTCGCCATCGCTTTCGCAAGCGTAATATCTGCATTCGCAATGGCAAAAACTGTCTGGTTTTCCTGCAGATCATTCCTTCCTTTGTGTAAAACTCCGTCCTTATCAAATACAATGAAATTTTCCGGTTTCGCACCCAGGGCCAGATACAGTTTGCTACAGGCCATTGCAGCAGCACCGGCCCCATTGATGACAAATTTTACCTTGTCAATTTTTTTCTTTTGTAATTCGAGTGCATTGATCAGGGCAGCACTGCTGATGATTGCAGTTCCGTGCTGATCGTCGTGCATCACCGGAATTTTCAGGGAAGAACGCAGCTGGTTTTCTATATAAAAACATTCCGGAGCCTTAATATCTTCGAGGTTGATCCCTCCAAATGTGGGTTCAAGCGACTGGACTATTTGAACAAATTTATCAGGATCAGTTTCATTTACCTCAATATCAAACACATCGATGTCTGCAAAAACTTTAAATAAAACCGCCTTGCCTTCCATTACAGGTTTTGAGGCATCGGGTCCTATATTACCCAGGCCCAGCACAGCAGTGCCATTCGTAATCACCGCGACCAGGTTTCCCTTGGCCGTATATTTATAAACCTCATCTTTATTCCGGGCAATCTCTTTACAGGGTTCTGCCACTCCCGGTGAATACGCCAGGGAAAGATCCCGCTGGGTTTTCGCTTCCTTGGTGGGGACTACTTCTATTTTACCGGGCTTGCCTTTCGAATGATATTCGAGCGCTTCATCCCTTCTGAGTTGCTTTTTTTGCATAATGATTATTGGGACAGGTTATGCTCATCGTAAATACTGGCACCAAGCCAGGCCATCATTCCCATCCCTTTTTCAATGGCGGATTCGTCAATATTAAAAGTCGGGGTATGCACCCCTGCCGTGATTCCCTTTGCTTCATTCATTACACCGATCCTGTAGAAGCAGCCCGGGATTTCCTGCGTATAATAACCGAAATCTTCTGCACCCATCCGAACTTCCGTTTCCTCAACATTCTCCCTGCCGATAAATTCCTCGGCTTTTATACGTGCTATTGGATATAACTGCATATCGTTATTTACCACAGGATAACCCACGTCCACCAGAACATCTATCTCAGCGCCCATTCCCTGTGCAATGGATTTACAAATATTCTGAATGAGCTTATGGGCCTGAAAACGCCAGGTTTCATCCATGGCGCGAAAGGTGCCCATCAGTTTCACTTCGGAAGGAATTACATTGGTTGTATACCCTCCCTGAAAAGAACTGATAGAAAGTACGGAAGGAGAAAATGGATTTTTATTCCTGCTGATCACCTGTTGCAATGCAACTACAATATGTGACGCCACCAGAATAGTGTCTACGGTCAGGTGCGGGGTAGCTGCATGGCCCCCTTTTCCCCGCACCGTAATATATATTTCATCTGCACTGGCCATGGAAGGGCCACCACGAAAACTGAATTTGCCAATTTCCAACCCCGGATGAACATGTAATCCGAAAATGGCCTGGGGTTGGGGATTGTGAAGTACTCCTTCTTTTATAAGCAGACTGGCACCTCCGGGGTTTTTCTCTTCGCCTGGCTGAAAAATAAGCTTCACGGTTCCCTCCCATTCCGATTTCAGTTCATTCAGAATTTTCGAAGCGCCAAGTAAAATACTGGTATGCGCATCATGACCGCAGGCATGCATGACGCCCTCGTTTTGGGATTTATAGGAAATATTATTTTCCTCCCGGATCGGAAGAGCATCCATATCTGCACGCAGTGCAACCACACGTTTGCCGGGATTTTTGCCTTTAATCAGACCCACCACTCCTGTAGTTGCTTTGATTTCATAGGGTATCCCCAGATCCTTTAATTTATCCTGGACATAAGCAGATGTTTTAAATTCTTTATAGCTCAATTCCGGATGTGCATGCAGGTGACGCCGGATATCGATGGTTTCCGGTGCGTATTTTTTAGCCAGTTGACGGATTTTTTCTTTCAGCATAGTCAAAAATTATTCAGGCTTAACTTCTATGATATCGTGTACCAGATAAACCCCCGATGGAAAATCCTTCGTAAGTTTTTGTAAATAGGGATCCGCCTCTTCCGGTGTTTTGAAATTCCCCACCCTTAATTTATAATTTGGAGGCTGGTAAATAAGGTATGGCTTTAATTCCGGATAAACCTGGTAGATTTTCGTCTTAATGGAAAAAACCTGGTTCCGGTCGTTTGAATTCGCCACCTGAATCCGGTAACCCGGAATATTACGACGACTGTCCCTTGTGGTTACTTCATTGATCTGAATCTGTTTTTTAATCAGGGAATCCACCCTGGGATCCACCTGGATTATAGTTGTTGAATCCTGCGCATAAAGAACACCGTTATAAAATATGGCAAGGACACATAAAAATTTCATCATAATAATGCTTAGTTAACCATTTTTTCTTCTTCCAGTATCTTAAGACCGGAACTGCAGCCCAGCCTGTCTGCTCCTGCATCCACCAATTCCCTTGCAAACGAATAGTGACGTATTCCACCGGAGGCTTTGATCTTAACATGCTGCGGAAGATTATTTCTCATGGCCCTCACGTCTGAAACAGAAGCTCCCTTTTCAGCATATCCTGTAGATGTCTTTATAAAATCAATTCCCATTTTCCCATAGATATCGCAACACCTTTTCAGTTCTTCCCCGGTCAATAGCCCACTTTCAACAATTACTTTTATCATTTTCCCTTTTGCATGGATAAGATCTACCAATAACTGCATTTCTTTTTCAAGATATGACCAGTCTCCATTTTTTAGCGCCACCAAATTTATTACAATATCCAGTTCGTCTGCGCCATCAAGTATGGCCTGCTGTGTTTCAGCAATTTTAGATCCGAGGGATGAATAACCCATTGGAAAACCGATAACCGTTGCCGTTTTTACTGAAGTTCCATCTAAAGCCTGTGCGGCTTCCTTCACTAAAAAGGGGGGAACACAAACCGCTGCAAATCCAAATCTGACGGCCTCCCTGCATAATTCCAGAATATCAGATGATGTGGTTATGGGTTTTAACAGCGTATGGTCAATATATGCGGCAATCGGTTCTTTCATGGGGAATAAAAGGCGAATTTAGAGCATTTAGGCTTAACGCCTGACGGCTGCACATTTTGCTATCTGACTTTGGAAGCAGGTTTGAAACCTTTTCTCCGCAGAAATTGAAAAAGGACTATCGCACCAATCAAAAAGAGTAAGAACACAAGCAGGTCCACACCAATCATGGATGATTTTTTTTCTTCGTTTTGCTGCATGCGTTTTTCTGCATCTTTAATAAAGAAAGCCACCCCTGGAAAATGTGGGTTCATTTCGCTAACCTTCCTGAATTTCGTCAGCGCATTCTTATAATATGCCTGTTCATAATATACTATACCTTCTCCGAAAATCTGGGAAATTTCACCGGGCATCGCCGAAACTCCGGCGCTGTCCAGATATTCCTGAAGTATCGAAACTGGAATTGCAAAATTAAGCCCGGCAGCCAGACCACCGCTGTTTTCAATACTTCCAAATGTAGTGAGTCCTACTACTTCTCCTTTTTCATCACAAACAGGTCCGCCGCTGCTTCCCTTATTGATATTGGCATCCATCTGAATCAGAGGCCATCCTGAAACTGATTTTTTAATCGCACTGACAATACCAGTGGTCAGTGTCGGTTCAATGGCCGATTCGGTGGCTATGTAATTGTTATTAGTTACCGGGCCGGGAAATCCATAAACAAATAACTGTTCCCCTACCCGCGGAAGTTCATCCTGGGCAATTTTCAAAGTTGGCAGGGTGCTGTCTCCATCCATTTTAAGAATGGCTATATCCTTACCGGGCATAGGCTGACCTTTGATAATAACCTGGGCCGATTTTTTAAGGGATTTAGTAGTGCCTGAATCGGAATCAATACTGTATTCAATAAAAATTTCTTTCTTCAGATCATAAATTGACAACGAAAATAACCTCGCATAAACAGAAGCATAGGTGTTATATAAAATTGACTTCTGCTGTTCAGAAAAACGGGTAGCCCAGGCATTTTCAAGAGCCGAAATATTTGCCTCGGTAATCTGCTGAAAAGCAGACAGGAAAAACTGTCTGCGGATAAAGGCATTGTCGCGATCGATCAGGTGGCAGTTGGTCGCTACATAACCATCCTGTGTAACCAGGAAACCTGTGCCACTGGAAGTAATTTCCTGGGGTTCTTTAATGTAATCCAGGGAAGCCTTGAAAAAGCGGTTTGGATGGGCATTGATTTCGTTCAAAACAATATCCAGCTTTTGTTCTGCTGTATATACAGCCCCGCTGCTGTCCACCTTTTGTATCGAATCCACAAGGTGGTTGAAGTGCCGGGAATCCAGCTGGATCTTATTAACATACACATCAGCGGAAAAAACGGTGCGGACCATCACTACTCCCGGTCGGTTAATACCGTAATTCTGTACCGCGGTAAGCTGCTGCGCATAGGATTTCCCTATCAGGGAGATCATTAAGATCAGGAGGGCTGAAAATGCCGTTAATAAGGAGGTTCGGTCTTTCATGGTAAGGTCTTCCACTTATATAAAACCTTAAAAAGGCTAACTTGTT
This sequence comes from uncultured Bacteroidota bacterium, assembly GCA_963766585.1. Lineage (GTDB taxonomy): Bacteria > Bacteroidota > Bacteroidia > Chitinophagales > Chitinophagaceae > Puia. The sequence continues at coordinate 1,297,352 of CAVYAV010000002.1, read as the reverse complement.
GTAGTTAAAAGTAAACTTTTTCTATGGCATCCATTCCGGCTCCGTTGGCAGAACGTCTTCGTCCTGAATCACTTGACCAGCTTGTGGGTCAAAAACACCTCACAGGCCGCGGAAGCATCCTCCGGACGGCCCTTGAACAGGGTAAAATACCCTCGATGATCCTCTGGGGACCACCAGGGACCGGTAAGACCACGATCGCCAATATTATCGCCCATACACTGAACTCTCCTTTTTACACTTTAAGCGCTATTTCTTCAGGTGTCAAAGACGTACGGGAAGTTATTGAGGAAGCCCGCCAAAAGGAAAAAGTGATCCTGTTTATCGATGAAATCCATCGTTTTAACAAGGGTCAGCAGGATGCTTTACTTGGCGCCGTGGAAAAGGGGGTCGTAACACTGATTGGTGCCACAACGGAAAATCCATCCTTTGAAGTAAACAGCGCCCTGCTGAGCCGCTGCCAGGTGTATGTATTAAAACCCCTGGGAAAGGAGGAATTAATCGAATTGATGCAGTCAGCCATACAGAAAGATGCTTTTTTGAAAAAACGAAGTATCCAATTAAAGGAGACCGAAGCCCTGATTAATATTTCGGGCGGGGATGCCCGAAAACTGCTGAATCTCCTGGAACTGGTAGCGAACGTGCAGACCGATCCGCTGATCATTACGGATGAGCTGGTGATGGAAACAGCCCAGCAGAGAATCGCTTTATACGACAAGAAGGGCGAAAAACACTATGATATCATTTCTGCTTTTATTAAATCGATGCGGGGCAGCGATCCTAATGCTGCTGTTTACTGGCTGGCACGAATGATTGAGGGCGGTGAGGATGTGCAGTTCATTGCCAGACGCATGCTGATCCTTGCAAGTGAAGATATCGGGAATGCAAACCCCAATGCATTGCTTCTGGCGAATGCCACATTTGATGCGGTGAGTAAGATCGGATACCCGGAGTCCCGTATTATTCTTTCCCAATGTGCTATTTACCTGGCCAGTTCAGCTAAGAGTAATACATCCGTGATGGCCATCAGCGATGCGCAGGCTGCAGTAAACCAAAACGGCGACCTGCCTGTGCCGCTTCATCTGCGAAATGCAGCAACCCGGCTAATGAAAAATATGGATTATGGTAAAGGATATGAATACAGCCATTCTTATGAAAAAAACTTTTCGGCCCAGGAATATTTACCAGAAGAAATCAAGGGAAAATTATTTTTTGAACCAGGTAAAAATGCAAGGGAAGAGGAAATGAGAAAGCATCTCCGCAGTCTCTGGGATAAAAAATATGGTTACTAAAGTACCGGGCCGATAAAACATTGCACTGTACCATTACATATTTAAAATATGAACTTAGTCTGGACGATTAAACCTTTTGACAAACTGACACCACTTGAACTTTATAAGATTCTCCAATTGAGAAATGAAGTCTTTATTGTTGAACAAAACTGCCCGTATCAGGACATGGATAATAAAGATCTTAAGGCCATGCACCTTATGGGAATGCGTAATGATACGTTACTTGCATACTCACGGTTACTATCACCCGGAATTTCCTATAGTGAATCTTCTATCGGACGTGTAGTAAGTTCCCCCTCTGTTCGTAAAACAGGCATAGGAAAAGAACTTATGGAAGAAAACATAAAACGAATCCGGGAATTGTTTCACACAGATACAATACGCATTGGTGCTCAGCAATATCTGAAAAAATTTTACGAATCTTTCGGCTTTTTCCAGGAAGGTCCCTCCTATCTTGAAGATAATATTCCACACATCATAATGTTGAGAAATCCAAAATGAAACTGTTTTCCAGTTCTTGGAATTTGTCTCAATAATATAGTTTATCCTGATTACACCATATAAAGAATAATTCCCGTTCTTGTATGGTAACTGGTTTTTATTATATAAGGACCAAAATCCAAACCGTCGAAAATAAAATCGATATTCCATGAAAACAGGTTTACACTCCATTCGGAAGTGTTTGTGCACACTGACCATCGTGCTCGCATTTTATAGCTCTTCCTATAGCCAGCTTTCCGCTGGAAATTATTTCGAAGCCGGTCTTACTGCTGGTCCGTTGGTTTTCATGGGTGACCTGGGAGGCCATTATGGAATAGGTACTACTTTCCTGAAAGATTATAATATGAATGCTACCAAATTAACATTTGGTATTTACCTGGCCGCACATCCCTCAGAACTATTGGGTATACGCCTTTCTGCAAATTTCGGAAGTCTGGAAGGAGACGATAACTATATCGTAAATAAAGGTGGAGAGGAAATTGCCCGGTTAAACAGAAACCTGAATTTTAAAACCAGTATTACTGAAGCAAATTTATTATTCGAAGTTTATCCAACCACATTATTTGAAGACAGGCCAATTGAACAGACCGGAAGGTTAAGGCCATACGGTGTTATTGGTATCGGAGTATTTCACTTTAATCCAATGGGCCAGTATGTTGATCCCAACACCTCGCAAACCACCTGGGTTTTTCTGCAACCCCTGCATACGGAAGGTGAAGGCATTGTAGCCGGCGTCAACAATTACCCGCTTACCCAGATCAATATTCCTATGGGATTTGGTGTAAAATACTATGTGAGCGAGAAAGTTAATTTAGGTGCAGAATTTCTTTATAGAAAAACATTCACGGACTACATTGATGACGTAAGTACAAAATTTGTCGATCCGGCCATACTGCAGGCAAATTTACCAAACGGTACTTCACAGATTGCTATCGCCATGGCAAATAAAAGCCCTCTGCAGGGAATCCCGGGTTCTAATTATAATCCTGGTGATAAAAGAGGCGACCCCACCCAGATGGATGCATATTTTTCACTCTGCCTGAAGCTCGGAATCCGCCTGGGAGATGATCACTCTTACGACAATTCCACAAGGTGCCCTTTAATAAGGTTCTAAATATTTTTAGTTGATCCGTACCCTTTTTATACCCTTATGAAAAAAACTATACACAAAAACATTCCCGGAAAAATCAGAAAGGCCATAATGCCCCTGGCATTTATTTTCACCAGCCTCCTGACTTATGCAGCTGGATCATATCCTGTTCCAAATAACACGATCATGATCACCAAGAATCTGAATAATAAAAAGCACAAAGTGCGGCTTTTTACGGCTTCAGATTATAAGACGCTTTTGTTTACTGTGGATGGCGTAGAAGGAAAACAATATACTTTATTTGTATTTGACCTTGATGGAAAACTGGTCATTCAGTCTGCAATCCAGAACCGGGAAACGGGAGTTCTTCCCGAAATCGGCTCAGGTGCCTACCTCTATGAAGTGCTGGCGGAAGATACTAGGGTTGAAACTGGCGAATTGAAAATTAAATAATCCTTAATACAACGAATTACTCTTAAAACAACCCAGTAAGCAGCGGGAGAGCTGATTAATAGAATCCTTTTATCCGAAGGTTAAGTAAAACCTGATCCGTTCCCTATTATTTTGTACCCAAACGGTTTTATTAATTAACTCCCGCTTCCCTTATTGGAAATACATATTTTGGTTCCCCCAATATCCTCAGCAGCCGGCGATGAGCAATTGCCGGCTGTTTCGTTTAGAAAACAGATAACAGATGAAGTTCTCGGGCTTATTTAAGTTCTGATTTTAAAAACCTGGCTGTAAAGCTTCGCTTGACCCCCAGCATTTGCTCTGGTGTACCTTCAAACAATATTTCACCGCCACCATCGCCGCCTTCAGGTCCCAGGTCGATTACATGATCTGCCACTTTAATCACATCCATATTATGTTCTATCACCAGGACTGTATTGCCCCGGTCAACCAGTTTATTCAACACATCCAAAAGGTGACTGATATCTTCAAAATGTAACCCGGTGGTCGGTTCATCCAGTATATAAAATGTTTTCCCGGTATCCCGCTTCGACAATTCCGTTCCCAGTTTTACGCGCTGGGCTTCTCCGCCACTTAAGGTTACTGCGGACTGGCCCAGGGTAATATATCCAAGCCCCACTTCCTGCAATACTTTTATTTTCCTGTAGAGATAAGGTACATTCAGAAAAAACTCCACAGCCTCATCCACGGTCATATCCAGAACATCGCTGATGGATTTCCCTTTGTACCGGATTTCCAGGGTTTCGCGATTATATCGCTTGCCATTACATTTTTCGCAATGCACGTATACATCAGGCAGGAAATTCATTTCGATAACGCGCATTCCGCCTCCTTCACACACTTCACAGCGTCCGCTTTTTACATTGAAAGAAAACCTTCCGGCGGTATACCCGCGGATCTTGGCTTCGGGAATTGATGCAAAAAGTGTTCGGATATCCGTAAAAAACCCACAGTAGGTTGCCGGATTACTGCGTGGCGTGCGTCCGATAGGTGACTGATCAATTTCAATTACCTTATCAATATTTTCAAGTCCCCGGATATTTTTATATTCCAATGGAGTGCCCTTGGATCCAAATGCATGGTGGCTCAGAATCGGATAAAGTGTTTCGTTAACCAGCGTTGATTTTCCACTGCCACTCACACCGGTAACCACAATAAATTTCCCAAGCGGGAACTGAACATCCACATTTTTCAGGTTATTTCCCCTGGCCCCCTTTAACTCCAGCGTTTTCCCGTTTCCCTTTCTTCTTTCCTTTGGAAGTGCAATGCTCCGGTGGCCGTTCAGATAATCGGCGGTAATGGTATTCAGCTTCAGCATACTCGCGGGTTTCCCCTGCGCTACGATCCGGCCTCCGTGAAAACCAGCCTTGGGGCCGATATCCACCAGATAATCGGCAGCCATCATAATATCCTTGTCATGTTCCACCACCAGGATGCTATTACCGATATCTCTTAAATTCTGCAGGGCAAGAATCAGCCTCTGATTATCCCGTTGGTGTAATCCGATACTGGGTTCATCCAGGATATAGGTAATGCCCTGCAGCTGTGATCCGATCTGTGTTGCCAGTCGTATACGCTGTGATTCGCCGCCGCTCAGTGTTCTGGTGGGACGGTCGAGGGTGAGGTAAGTAAGGCCCACATCCAACAAGAACTTCAGACGTTCGCGTATTTCTTTCAAAACGTCCTTAGCGATCGTGTTTTGTTTTTTGTCAAGCCGTTTTTCAATATCTGAAAACCATACAGCCAGCTTATCGAGGTTTATATTACTGAGCTCTGCTATGTTTTTTGAGTCAATCCGGAACCATAAACTTTCTTTACGTAACCTCGTTCCGCCACAGGCCACACAGGTTTTGAGCTCCATATATTTTTCCACCCATTCATGCAGGGTGTCGTTGCTGGAAGCAATAAACCATCTCTTTAACATCGGAATCATTCCTTCATATTCTTCGCCGGAAGAAGTCGCTTCGTTTTCATCAATCTCCAGTACCGTCTCTGTAGCCGCCTCCGTTGTGCCATAGAGAATCAGATTAAGCGCTTTGGCCGGCATATCTTCGATCGGGGTATCCAGACTGAATTTATTTTTCCTGGCCAGTTTTTGTACCGCGGTATAAGTATATGCATCCCTTTCACTGCCCAACGGAACGATCCCCCCTTCATTCACCGACTTTTTTTTATCGGGGATAACTGCGTCCATACTGATGCGGTATACCGAACCCATTCCTTTGCAGACCGGGCAGGCTCCATAGGGTGAATTGAAGGAGAAACTATTCGGCGAAGGTTCTTCATAACTGATACCGGTTTCATCGCACATCAGCTGTTTACTGTATTGCACAATTTTATTATCATCATTTATTAAAAGAAACATCAGCCCCTTTCCCATTTGCAGGGCTGCCTGAATACTCTGGCTCACCCGGGTTTTCATTTCGGCTGAAACAACAAGCCGGTCAATTACCACTTCGATATCATGAATCTTATAACGATCTACCTGCATCTTAGCCACCAGGTCTTTCACTTCACCATCCACCCGCACTTTTACAAATCCTTTTTTTCGGATGTCTTCAAAAAGTTCACGGTAATGCCCCTTTCTTCCGCGTACCACGGGTGAAAGCACGGAGATTTTTTTCCCCTTGAATTTCTGGAAAATATTAGTGACAATTTCCTCTTCACTGAACTTCACCATGCGGCGTCCGGTATTATAGGAGTAAGCCTCGCCAATCCTTGCATACAAGAGACGGAGGAAATCATATACTTCGGTAACCGTTCCTACCGTACTACGCGGGTTCCGGTTGGTCGTTTTTTGTTCAATGGAAATAACCGGGCTCAGTCCTGTGATCTTGTCTACATCGGGCCGTTCCATATCGCCTATAAACTGTCTTGCATAAGCGCCAAAACTTTCCATATACCGGCGCTGCCCTTCTGCGTAGATCGTATCAAAAGCAAGGGAAGATTTTCCACTACCACTGATTCCGGTTATCACCACCAACTGGTTTTTCGGAATCGAGATATCTATATTTTTAAGATTATGCACCCGGGCGCCATAAACTTCTATCATTTCTTCCCCGCCCACAGCAATGGGAATACCTGCCTTGATCTTTTCTTTTCCGGCCACAGGAGACGGACTTTTCACTTCAATCATAATAAATGGAGTCGATAAAGATAATAACAATATACGGGGCAGCTTGTTCCCCTTCTTCATGAAAAATAATTTTTTAAAATCTGGATAGCTGGCCTATCTTTGGGATAGTTCTTTATTTGCTTATCAAGAAAGGCTGAGGGTAATGGCCCTGTGAAGCCTTGACAACCTGTTTCGTCAAAAACGAAACAAGGTGCCAATTCCATCCCACCAAAAATGGGACAGATAAGTCAGATTCAAGCTTTAAAATACTCAACATATTGAAAGCTCTTCTGACCATGGAGGAGCTTTTTTATTTAAGGCGGTTCCCGCTTTTAATTGGAAATACTCCGGACGTTCTTGAAAGCATATTTTATTCACCAAAAAAACCTGAAAAGGTCTGGAGGATTATTTTATGCAGGAAACAACAGCATTTATTCACAGTATTCCGGTAGATCCGCTCACCGGCGCGGTCTCTGTTCCCATTTATCAGACTTCCACTTTTGTGCAGGAAGCACCCGGCGTTCATAAAGGATATGATTATGCACGAAGTAATAATCCTACGCGAGCCGTTCTGGAATCCCTGATTGCGGGCCTTGAAAAAGGTGTGCGGGGTCTCGCTTTTGCCAGCGGGCTCGCTGCCATAGATGCCATTCTCAAACTGTTGAAATCCGGTGACGAAATTATCGCGGTGGATGATATTTACGGCGGTGCATTCCGGTTATTCGAACAGGTGTATAAAAAATTCGGGATCCGGGTTACTTATGTGGATGCGGCAGATCCTGAAAATGTATTTCAGGCATTGAATGGAAATACCCGGCTGATCTGGATTGAAACACCCAGCAATCCAACATTAAAAATCGCCGACATTTCCTCGATCGCCGCGATCGCCAAATCGGCGAACTGCCTGCTTTGCGTGGACAATACTTTTGCTTCACCTGCCCTGCAAAAACCAATTGTTCTGGGTGCAGACATAGTAGTTCATTCTGCTACCAAATATCTGGGCGGTCACAGTGATCTGATTGCAGGACTTGTGGTGACTGCAACCGAAGAACTCGGCGAAAAAATCCGGTTTTATCAAAATGCAGCTGGTGCCATACTGGGACCTTTTGATTCCTGGCTCGTCATCCGGGGTATGGAAACCCTTTCACTCCGGATGAAACAACATTGCAGCACGGCACAGGAAATCGCCCTGTTTTTACTGGATCAGCCAGAAGTAGATCAGGTGTTTTATCCCGGTCTGCCTGGTCATCCCAATCATGCCATTGCCAAAAAGCAATCCCGCGGTTTCGGCGGAATTGTGTCATTTACATTGAAAGAAGATACACTGGAAGCAGCCCGGCGTTTTGTATGTTCGACCAGCCTGTTTAAACTGGCTGAGAGCCTTGGAGGTATAAAAAGCCTGATCAGCCATTCCGCTGAAATGACCCATAAAACCATTCCCCCGGATCTTCGCCGCGCGGCCGGTGTACAGGACAGTCTGATCAGGTTGTCTGTCGGCCTGGAGGAGGCTGAAGATTTAATAGCTGATCTTCGCAACACATTTGACCGTACCGTTGTTAAGTCACACATCTATTCACAACAATTAGAAAAATGTTGAAACCACATGGACGCACATAAGCAACTCAGAATTGGATTATTCGGATTTGGAACAGTGGGAGAAGGGCTCTATCGGGTTTTACAACAAACGCCTTCCCTTAAAGCAACCATTGTAAAAGTTTGTATCAAGCACCCGGGTAAAAAAAGAAACGCGCCGGAGGATCTTTTTACTACGAACCGGGATGAGCTTTTAAATGATCCGGAAATCAATGTAATCGTAGAAGTGATTAATGAAACAGAACCGGCATTCCAGATCGTATGCACTGCATTAAAAAACGGAAAAGATGTGGTGAGCGCTAGTAAAAAGATGCTTGCGGAACACCTGGCCGAATTGCTGGAACTTCAAAAAGAAACCGGGCATTCTCTTTTATATGAGGCTGCCGCCTGTGCCTCCATTCCGGTAATCAGAAACCTGGAAGAGTATTACGATAACGACCTGTTGCATTCCCTTCGTGCGATAGTAAACGGATCCACGAATTTTATTCTGACGAAAATGTTCGAAGAAAAGCTTGATTTCAAGGCGGCAGTTTTACTGGCCCAGCAACTGGGCTTTGCTGAAAGTGATCCTTCCCTTGATGTGGAAGGAATTGATGCGGTAAATAAGTGGGCCCTTTTACTTGCACATGCTTATGGTATAGTTACCGATCCGCATCAAATCGTTTTTGGTGGTATTCAGCATATTCAGAGCGGTGATGCGGTCGTAGCTCAGGAGAAGCACCTGGAGATTAAACTGGTGGCTCAGGCGAAAAAATTATTGAATGGCAAAGTAGCGGCGTTCGTTCTGCCCCAGTTTGTAAAATCTGATGATCACCTGAGTTTTGTAAAAAATGAATACAATGGCGTAGTCATCGAAAGTGGATTTGCCGATAAACAATTTTTTTACGGGAAGGGTGCGGGCAGCTTTCCAACGGCTTCTGCAGTGCTCAGTGACCTTTCTGCACTGCGTTATCAATACCGTTACGAATACAAAAAACTATATCATCACGCACCTTTAGAACTCAGTTCCGAATTTTATGTAAAAACATACGTCAGTTTCGACGACTGGGCTTTTATTCCCAAAGACAAATTTGAATGGATAGAAGAGTGGCATGCAGAAAGCGACCGTAAATATCTGATCGGTGTGATCTCCTTTAAAGAACTTCAAACAGCCAGCTGGTGGAAGGAAAATAAAACTTCACTGATCCTGACCCATGAACCCATCATAGAAGATGTGGAAATCAGGAAACTAAAGAAAAAAAGCCTCGAACTTGCAGGGATAAATTAATAAAGTTTTTTATTTCTTTATTTCAAACGCTTTCATTTTATTGTCGTTCACCGCTGTAAGTAAAACCTGCTGTTTGTTTACATGGATTAGTTTGAGATCCCTGATGTCTCCATCCAAAATTAAACCACTAACTGCCGGCGGAACCACCTTAAACCCTCCCTTGCCATCACCCAATAACAGAAGACCATAAGAAGCATCGTAACGTCCCGGATCCACGGATGCCTGGTATTCATTTCCGGCTATGATCACATCAGGAATGCCATCGCGGTTTACATCCGCGCATACCAGGGTATTTACGGGTGCAATCTGTGCCATTTCCGGGAATGGATGAAAATGAAAAATCCCCTTCCCGTCATTTTCGAAATAACCGCTTCGGGTTTCCCTGCAGTCCAGGATCATCGCGCCATCCATCATCTCTTTCGTAAAAATCATGTCCATAGGTGCTTTGGCATAAGCGTCGTTCCGGTCAAATTTTTTTTTGATCACCGGCATTTGGATTGCCCAATGATCCCTCGAAATGCCCGCATTCAACTGATATAAGCCCTCATTGTTTTTGATAAAATAACAAAATACAGGTTCCACAATTCCGTTTCCGTCAAAATCCTTTGCGATTAATTGTGCCGGTTGCAGGCTGGAGATATGATAGGGATTATTTAATCCCATATTCCCGGCAACTATATCCAAATCACCATCATGGTCAATATCAGTAACAACGATGCTTTTCCAAAATCCTGGCAAGTCTTTCAAACCGTTTCCAGTTAGCTCTGTAAACGTGCTGCCATTATTTTTGAATATGCGAATCGGCATCCAGTCGCCGGCAATGATCAGGTCGGGTTTTTTATCATTGTCTATATCCACCCAAACGGCTGCATTGATCAGGCCCGGATTTTCCAGGGCGGGGCATACACTGGCCGTTACATCCGTAAATTTTCCATGATCATTTCTGAGGATATAACTCGCCGGAGCCTGCGGGAAACTGCCGAGAGAAATTCGTCCTCCTATAAAAATATCCATATCCCCGTCACCATCCATGTCTGCTACGGCCACTGTTTTAGCAGGCGTACGGACAATCGTCGATATTGCGTTATTGTCCAGTCGAAATTCCCCTTTCCCGTTATTTATATATAAGCGGGGTCGGTAGAAGGATGAATTGACTTCGAACTCACTGCTTCCACCTGCAATGAGCAGATCCAGGTCACCATCTCCGTCGGCATCGAACAAAACACTCTGCATATCTTCTTCGTTCTTTGTGCCTTCAGTTAATCGCTTTTTTTTGAAGCTCCCGTCCCGCTGCTGAAAGAAAAGGCATCCGGATTGTTTGAAAGCCCCGCCAATAAAATAATCCTCCAGGCCATCGCCATTCATATCTCCTGTGCTGATGAATGGTCCCTCCTGGGAATATTTCTGCTGTATCAGGGGTTGAATGCCATAGTCGAAAAAGAAAGTTTCTTTGTGCTGAAAATCTGTTTTCAAGCTTTGGGTTAGATCCTGAAAAAAAGAATTGGAGAAAGAAGTGGTGTCAGAATATCCGGTCTTTGCATCGGTATAATTCAGGATTGTCCTTTTATTCAGATCCGGATGAAGAATAACCTGCATTTTTCCGTCGGGCCAGACAATTTTTAGTGAATCAACTGATTTATTTCCAAATCCGATATGTAACCGGCTGTCTACCGTCGACAAATAACCCCGAACCGGATATTGTTCCAGCATTTGGGTCAGGCCTTTACTAAATGCATAAACAGTGGCGCCAATTCCCTCTTTGTTTAAAGAGTCGCCATTCAAAATCAGCGTCAGATAGTTATTGTTCCGGGTGGAGTCGTTGTTTTTGCGAATATCATTCTGCATGATAAAAGCTTGGCTGTTGATGTTACTGGTAATGATATCCAGGTCTCCGTCATTGTCCAGATCTGCATAAACAGCTCCATTGGAAATTGAAAGCTGATCTATGCCGGCTTTTTCCGAAATATCTTCAAAAGAAAGATGTCCGGTATTCCGGTACAGGTAATTGCGCAATTTTACTTCCCCCAAAGAAGTCAGGTGGTCCATAAACCCCTTACGTTGTTCCGCGTCATTGTCCGGCAAACCAGATTGAACAACGGTATTATGACGGTATTCCAGAAAATCAGCATTGGTCGGATCCCTTCCCAGACCATTGGTAATATGAATGTCTTTCCAACCGTCATTATCGAGGTCAGCAATCAGCGCACTCCAGCTCCAGTCGGTTTCAGCAATACCGGCCATCTCGCCGATTTCACTAAAGAATGGTTCCTCGCGGTTATTCAATTTCCTTATCCCGTTGTTTAACTGAAGCATATTGTGGATATACTCCGGCTCATATCCTTTTTGTATTTCCAACTGATGACGCTGTTCGCTTAGAAATGAATACATCATTTTTTTTCGCTCATTGGTTTCCGGTTGCATATCGAGTGTGATGATATCGGGCATACCATCATTGTTGATATCGGACGCATCTGTTCCCATGCTGGAATAACTCTGATGCCGCATTGCGGATGCAATAACATTTGAAAAAGTCCCATTTTTATTATTGAGCCATAAGAGGTCGTTGCGTATATAGTCATTCGCAACGTAGATATCCGGATAACCGTCTCCGTTAAAATCGCTTACCACCACGCCCAAACCATTTCCGTCTTCCACAATGCCGGCCTGTTTTGAAACATCCTTAAATACCGGATGATTCAGTCCCCGGGGATTTCCTTCGTTGTGGTATAATTTATCTGCGGCTATAGATCCACTGTCCACTCTCTTGTCCCGCAGATCATTTGGGCGGTTATCGTTCAGGTTATGGTTCAGCAGGTACATGTCCATCCTGCCATCCCGGTCATAATCAAAAAATACCGCCTGGGTGGAGTAAGATGTATCTGCCAGGCCATAGGAGGCGGCTTCTTCCTTAAATGTGAGATCATGCTGATTTATAAAAAGCAGGTTTTTTCTTTTTTCTCCCGGAACTTTTCCGGATACGGAAACATAAATATCCGGCCAGCCATCATTGTTGATATCAACAACACTTACCCCGGTGCACCAGGAATCCGTGCCGACACCGGCAGTACGGGTTATATCTTCAAAATGCATATTGCCCTTATTGAGATATAACTTTGCGCCGGACAGATTGGCAGCAAAAAAAATATCCTGCAGCCCGTCCTGATTAAAATCACCCACGCCTACTCCACTGCCCATATAGGTATACTCATTCACAAACATGTTCAGGGAATCATTTTCTACGATAGTATTCTTAAAGTCCACCCCGGTTTCTGAAGCCGGCAGAATTGTAAAATGGAAACCTCCTTTATTTTTTGAAGGAGAATGGCATGACAACGCCGTAATGATACAGATTGCCGCAGGTAAAAGGAATGGTTTCAAAAAAGGAATTTATGCAATCTATCCAAATAAAATACGTGAAACAACCAACCATGGCTGTCAGTCGGTCGTTTCACGCAAAATAAAATCAGAGCCTATCTATTTTTTTTCTGCGACCAGGTATACCACACTTAAAGGAGGCACGGTTATCTTTATCGTACCGGCCAGGGGAGCAGAATTTGCTTTGAGGGTTGCATACCCAAGTGGTCCGCCTGATGCCGTTGAAGGTCCCGTTCCGTTTACGTATACCTTGGCTGAGAAATTTCCGTTATCTGTCCCTCCGGTTAATACATACCAGTAATATTTACTTCCGGCAGGGAAATGCTGGAAGTCAATCGATACGATATGATTCTGACTACCTGAATTAATGATTACTGTTCCGGCCTGACCTGAAGCAAAGGTTGAAGAATAGGTACTGATATCAGAATTAACAGCTTTCAGGGAGTCTGACACCATCCGGTCGCCAAAAAATTTCTGGAAATAATAGAGGTAGTAAAAGGCAGGCCTGGGATTCCATTTCGGTGCATTTGGTTCATCACCCACATTAAACATGCCCTGGTCATTTCCATCATCATAGCTATTACCCAGATCCCAGCGGCTTGCTTCACCGAATTGATTTTTGATGATGGCGCCGATGGTTTTAGCTGCATGGATGCCCGCGATATAGGAAGTGTTTTGCCCGGAACCAACCGCCTGGATATTCCATTCAGTAAATGCAATGGGCTTCATCCCGACGCCAGAAGCCGTGAGTATCTGCTGAACATACGACATCACATTTGAAGGAACAGTTTTCGCTGTATTCAGGATATCGGCAACGGTTGAATTCGCATTGTAATTCGTGAAATAATCGTGCACTATAAAATAATCTGCAGCAGTTCCGGCATTTGCTAAAACTCCCTGGTTCCAGGTTTGCACGCTGGTATAATCGTTACTGCCTGCTGCCTTATCGTAAATGGTAGCCCCGATATATATGGTAGCTCCTACCTGTTGGGCAGCAGCACGCATGGAATCAGCAAAAACCTTTACATGCTGTCCATATAATGCACCGGTCACAAGCTGAGGCTGGCCGTCTTTATTCTGGGTCTGGTCAATCCGATAACCTGCTTCCCAGTTTCCATACGTTTCATTACCGATTTCCCAGAATTTTGTTCTGCCATTATCATAGCGTACCCAATCTGCTGCAAGATGCGCTGCCGTTGCTACCGGATCAGCGCTTGTGCCGTATCGGGCATAACCATAATTTATGGTAATAATCCCGGTGCTGTTGGTTTGAGCAAGGAGCTGGTAGTAATTGCTTAGTGAAAAAGTCCAGGATGCCGTATTTCCTCCATACCAGTATCCCGCAGCTGAAGGATCACCCGCGGAATTCAGCAAATTCGCAGGTGCATCAGCCGGCGCCGGATTCGCATCTGTGCCATTCCAGAAATAAATATCGCTTACACTACCAGCGGGAGCCCGTATAATATTAGGTGAAAGATCCTTGATGTATTGCATCAGATCTGGCTGGGTAACAAATTGTCCCATCCAGAGATTGGAATTGTTACCATAGAGATACGCTGGCACTTTAGCAATCACTTTATTTACATTAATGGTTCAGGCTGTCGGTCGGAATGCCGGAAGGCACATCTCCTGCTATATAATCAGGAGCTATAAATGTTTTCCCAGTCCAGCTGTTCAGAAAAAAACCAACGGAAGCAGCTATAGAAGGATCCACCGGATTATACACAGAGTCTACACCTCCCGGATGGGTTCCTCCATTTCCACCGCCCGGATCTCCAGGCGATGTATTCTTCTTACAGGCGGGTACCAGGGGTAACGCTACTATCATGGTTACCACGATCCCTTTTATCCAATTAGTTTTCATCGTATACAGTCTGTTCAATATTGGTTTATTGTCCTTTCACGATCCGCACATTATCAACGGCAATATTTACACTGTTCACCGGAGCAGCTGTTGCCTGATCATTGTTAATTAAAAATCCGATGTCCGTGACATTATTATAGTCTGAAAAATGAGTTGCCGGAGAACCAGCCGGATTCCAGCTCGATTGCCAGTATTGGTTTCCGGTTATGAACTGGGAAAGCGGAATGGTAATGGTTGTCCATCCAGTCGGCTGATATACGCCAGTCGACTCTGAAGTCCAGGGCGCAAATCTTGCTGTATACGTGCTCCAGTTATACCAGCCGCCTAATGAAATCCATACCGTGCCTGCTTTCCAGGGACTGGCCACGAAAACTTCAAATTTCATGGAGTAGTCTGCTACTGAGGCGCCGGTATTGGAAACCCAGGGCACGGGATTTAATTGAAGCAATCCGGCATTGCCCTGCGAACCCGGGGCTGTATTCGGTCCCATTGGGCTACCATTGATTAGTACGCCGGAACCACCAGTTCCATTCGGATAATTTGTGGTTGTAGTGGGACCGTCAGCATATCCTCCGGTCCATCCGACGAATGAAGTATTGTCTGATGCCCATTGCTGATCAAAAGTTGAAAGGTATCCGGGAGAAGGGAAAGAAATATATGTATCAAAAAGCTGGGGTGCAGTAGCCGTTCCCAATGCGCCTACCAGTCTTAAGGAATCCGGGGTGGCAATTCCTGCAGGAACTTTAACCGTCATCTCACCAACACTAATTGTCTGCAACTCTGTTCCTTCCAGTCCACCAGGGAAAATCACTTTGTTGATGCCAATAAAATTTGTTCCCTTTATGGTAATCGTCGTTCCGGCTGTGCCATTTTCATTTGAAACATAGGTAACAGTCATCGGTGGCGGGTAAGAGACAGCGGCCGTTCCATAAGTGCAATAGACCCGCAGGGAATCCACAAAGGTTTCACCCGGCGGAATGGCTGCCGTTATCTGTGTAAATGTTTTATTCACTTTATATGAAAGTGCTGTGTCAGCTCCGGCAACAACCGGGAATGTGATTTTTTTAATCCCCTGGAAATTATACCCGTTTATAAACACCATCGATCCGCTGTTGTCGAATGTAATGGAAGTAATTACCGGTGGAGGCAGATACAAGGTGAATGAATAGGTTGCCGTACCATGATCCGTAATCAGTTTGATGGTGCTGGGCACATTTGGATTGGTAGCCGCCGTTTGAGAGCTGGACGGAATGGTAATAATCACATTGGTTGATGTCGCATATACGGGATTGAAATAGGCTGAGGTATCATTAAAAAAAACAGCCTGCAGCCCTCCCATATTACTTCCCTGAATTACTATTAATGTTCCTGGAACAGCCTCTGTAAATACGCTGTCCCGCGCGGTGGTATCCATCGATCTGACAGCCGTAATCACGGGCATGCCGCCTCCGGAATCCGTTTTTTTGCAGGCGTAGTTGGCCAGGCCCGCTACGATAATGATTAGGAATAATATTTTCTTTCTCATATTAAACTCATTTTATTTTTAATAGTTCTCAATATTTCAGTTTGCTAAAGTCAAATGGTTCCGGCGGCAGGCTGAGAGCTGGCGCTGTTGACAATTCCACTTCCGGGTAGGACAGATCTGCTGTATTCGGGGTTATCGGATAATTTACAGTTCCCGGAGCCTGGTTATCCGTTCCGAAATATGTAATAAAAGGATTACCCTGATTATAAGAGATATTGTAATTGCCCCGGTTTTGCATACTGAAGTATTGAAGGGCATTCGCCTGATCAAAATAATACCATTGTTTCCAGTCGTACCATTCGTGACCCTCAAAAGCAAATTCAATTTTCTTTTCCAGGAAAATGTCTGCGTAGCTAATGGACGTTTTTGGTGAAACCCCTGCACGCGTCCTTACTGCATTATAATATTTCAAGGCTTCCGCATTCGTGGTGGAAGAGGCATTTCCCAATAAGGCATCGGCGTAAATCAAATAAACATCTGCCAGCCGGAGCATATAGGTATTTATATTCTCATTTTGTTGTCCGCCCAGGTTTCCGTTATCTGCCGGCGAACCGATAACGTATTTCTTTACCCATGCATGGTCCGTGCCTCCGTTTCCGCTCTGGCCCTCTGTATAAATTTTTCCGTTATTAAATAAGGTCGTGTCCACATGCCATCCGCCCGCTGCCTGTGAAATGTCGGGATAGTCATCATTGGGCATAAAGAAGGTTGCTTTCCGGCGAACAGAATCATCTTTATTTGCTGGATCCATATAATATTCCATCAGGCTGGCTGAAGCCCCGAAGGATCCACCCCAACCATCACCGGTCTGTGTAATTTTTGAATCGTAAGCAAGATTTGCCTGCATATGATTCTGGACAAACCAGGAACCGCTGGGCACCCACAACAATCCGAAAAGGCACTCGGAAGGAACCGTAGCTCCACTGAAAAATTTACTGGTAAAAAGATTATAATAGTTGGGTTCAAGTGTAAGTCCGCTGTTATTGCAGACATCTTTTGCGTAATACGCCGCACTGTCCAGGTCTGACTGGGAACGCTGCCCGCCTGACTGGCCCAGACCGGCCCTGATCAGGTAGGCCCTGGCCAGCATGCCTTCTGCACTCCATTTGGTAATACGACCTGGTTGAAGCGGATAAGCCCCCAGGTTGTTCATTGCCCAGGACAAATCTGAAATAATGAATTTCCATACATCGGAAACGTTATTCCTCCGGATAGTGCTATCACCAAGTTGTTGAATATTGTCGTAGACAATGGGCACGGCTCCCCAGTCCAGTACCAGGTAATAATATGCTGCTGCCCGCATAAAACGACATTCAGCAAGACCTGAATTTTTTCCCGATTCGCTGGCTCCGGGGGCGGCATTCTGGATATTATATGCCACTACATTTGCATTGGCCACCACCGACCACAAAGCGGCATAAGCACCCTGCAAACTGCCACTGGGATCCGTAGCCGAAACAGAGAAAGTAAGAAATGCTGCCCGGCCATTGTAATTATCCGTCAGGCTGTTGCCTCCCATTACATCCCCGATAGCCTGCAGCGCTGATCCGTTGTATGGACCCCAGGAAGCGTTATAGAGCGGCCCGGTGCCCGACAAAACATCTGCGTCATTCGCGTAAAAAGTACCCGCGGTAGGCGCGGATAATGGAGGGCGGTTCAAAAATTCTTTTGAACAACTCTGTATAACCGATACCACCAGCAGGGTCAGGGTTATTTTTATAATACTGTGTTTCATAATTTATTTTTTTTCTTATACTGTCTTATCGTTTAATCAAAAATCTAAGCTAAGGCCGAAGGAATAAGAACGGGTTATCGGGTATCTTCCTTCATCCACTCCAACTAAATTCACGACTCCTTTATAGTTATACATTCCTACTTCAGGATCAAATCCGGTATAGTGGGTGATTGTAAAAACGTTTTGTACCTGGAATGTGGCTACAACTCCTCTGAACACATGTGTAGGTGCCAGCATTTTAGATGAGAACCGGTAGCTCAGTCTTATATTTTTCAATTTTAAATAAGATCCGTCTTCCACATTCCATTGGGTGATCCGTATGTTGCCGTTGGGATCTCCCGGAGTGGCACGTGGAATAGTCGCCGTCGGATTTTTCAACGTAGCCGTTAGCGCATCAGCAGCAAGATTGCTGGTGGGTGTGGCAAAATTGGCGACGGACTGGTAATGATTGCTATATGGACCTGTTCCTAAGGGCTGCTCATTCTGATAACGCGTCAGGTTGAGGATCTGATTACCATATACACCGGTAAAGAAAATATTCAGTTCAAAACCTTTATAGGTAAAAAAGTTGTTGAAGTTATAGGTGAATTTAGGCCATGGGTTTCCGACAATAACGCGATCATTATTATCTATCACGCCGTCTGGTTTACCATTTGCTCCAGGCATATCCTTGAATTTCACATCCCCCACCCAGGATCCCTGGATTGGATCAATGGTTAAAACGCCGTTAGAAGTTTGTATGGCATGACTGGCGATGTCCTGATAGTTCTGGAAAAGCCCCTGTGCGATATATCCGGTAAACATACTTATGGGCTGTCCGACTTCAGTCAGAAATTGTGCCTGACTGTTATTTGTGGTAGAATAATACTGGGTTATAATCGGAGCGTTCAGCTGGGTTACTTTGTTTCTGTCTTCAGAAAAATTCACACTGGTTCTCCATTGAAAATCTTTTGTATCAATATTGACAGAACTAACCGTGATGCCAAATCCCTTGTTTTGCATTCCGCCGACATTTTCAGTGGGCCAACTGAGCAATCCGCCATATCCGCCACTGATATTACCGCCCAGGTATTGCGGGCCTGGCGATACAAGTATCAGATTTGTGATATTCTTGACATACGCATCACCAATCACTTCTATTCGGTTATTGATAATATGCAAGTCGAAACCGATATCGGTTGATTTATCTTCTTCCCATTTCAAGTCTGGATTGGGAAAGTTCGCAGGTAAAAAGCCACCACCCCAAACGGTTGGGGCTGCATAGAGATTGGAATAGATGGCACTTCCGTTGTTCCCGGTATTTCCCGAAACACCGTATTCGGCCCGCAGTTTCAGGTCGTTCAGCCATTCAATACCCTTCATAAAATTTTCATCCGATATTTTCCAGGCAACTGAAGCGGCAGGGAATGTTCCAAACTTATTATTTGTTCCGAAATTCGAACTACCATCCCGTCTCACCACCAGCTGCGCGATGTATTTATTATCATAGATATAATTCAGACGGGCAAAAAATGATTCACTCGCCGCATCCCCCCTATAACTGGATGTTTGCTGAGTAAGCGGCGCAGCAACACTAAGCTCCTGAACGGAATTGGTAGAATATTGCTGTCCTGAGCCACTCAGGCCGTCCCATGCAGAAATCGATGCTTCATGACCGGCCATGATCATAAAGTAATTTTTGTCGTATTTTTTTTCATACTGCACTCTTGTGTTGAGTGAGGACCAGTAATTATTGGCGCTCGCCCTGCTCCCCTGGGTATTGGGATTTACAAATGCGCCAAAAGTATAAGAAGGATTAAATGTGTAGTTATTGGTAAAACTGTAATTGCCGTTTACCTCTGTATGCCATAATAACCCTTTCACCGGCGTGATATCCATGTAGAGATTGCCGATAACCCCGAAGGATGAATTGTAGTTATTATTGATATTGGCCAGCGCTATGGGGTTGGTCTGGGAATATTGGGCAGTGGCTGGTGTAGGTCCTCCCCAGGTGCCATCCGGATTTTTAACCGGTATGGTTGGGTTCTGGGTGATGGCGATATTGATGATATTCCCGTTGGTGGTATTCACTTTTTCCCTTGTGGTGTACGAACTCATGTTCACCCCGAATTTCAGCCAGTTGTTGGCCTGGTTGTCCACGTTTAACCGAACAGAACCCCGTTGAAATCCCGAACCCTGTGCAACGCCCTGCTGGTTTAGATAGTCACCCGAAAAGTAAAAGGTTGATTTTTCGGATCCACCGCTGATAGCCAGGGAATATTTTTGCAGGTTTGTTGGCCTGAAGAGTTCATTCTGCCAGTTGGTACCTTCACCGAGAATGGTTGGATCTCCAATTTCAGGAGGCTGAACGCCAACCGCACCAATGGCCTGCAACTTTTGGATATACTGTGCATACTGCTGGAGATTCATTACGGGGCGGAAAGTTGGTTGCTCCTGCACTGTGAATAATCCGGTGGTGTTGATCCTTGTCGCTCCGGCCTTCCCGTGTTTGGTGGTAATCATCAATACTCCGTTTGCCCCTACAGCTCCATAGATGGCTGTGGCTGCTGGACCTTCCAGCACACTGATATTTTCAATATCATCCGGATTGATCCCGGAAATTTCATTCGCATATCCGGCCGGTTGATTGTATGCTCCACCGGTAGGTGTGCTCGGCCTGATCTGAACTCCGTCGATTACATATAGTGGTTGGTAGTTTCCGCTGATGGTGCTGGCACCCCGGATAATTACAGAGGATCCTGCACCCGGCTGACCACTGGTTTGTGCTACATATACATTGGCTGCTTTGCCCTGTAAAGCTTCATCGAGGGTTACGTTCACCGTTCGGTTGAGTTCGGTATTGCTGATGGCCCCCACGGCGCTACTGAGGTCTGCTTTTTTCATTTTACCGTATCCTACCACAACCACATCGTTCAATTTGCTGAAGTCCTGTAATAAATTAGCGCTGACTCCATTGGTGGTAGCTCCAATGGCTATTTCCATCGGCTTGTATCCGACCGATGTAATAACGAGTACGTCACCCGTGGCAGCAATAATGCTAAACTCCCCGTCATCCCCGGTCACGATCGAGTTCCTGGTACCTTTTACAGTAATGCTGGCTCCTCCAAGGGCATTCCTGGAAACATCGGCGATGACTTTACCGGTAATGATCCTGCCCACTGGCTTCTGGGCATATGACGGTGAATAAAATAGAAACGAGGCTATGAGACCCCATATTATGGGTTTCATCATTCCCGAAATCTTTGACTGTCTCATACACAAGCAATTATTGGTTAAAAAATAAAAACGGTAAATAAGATTGATGACTCCTGATAGAAACTCCGGCTGTTTTAGTACAAATCCCGATTACCCGGCACGATAATACAGGGACCAGGGGTATATTTTGAAGTAGAAATTTTATAGGTTCCGAATGAAGATTGCCAGGAAAAGGCTGATCCGGTGATTCAGGGAGTCTGACTAATAATAGAAAAGAGATAAAACCCAAAAAGGACTTTATTTTCAACATGGCAGTCGTTTTGTTCGGCTTTTTAAATCCGTCTTAAGGAAGACAGATTTGACAAGCAGTTCGTTAAAATTAGGGGAACCTTGTGGAGATCAGGGTATGTAATTGTTTATGTCAGGGTATCCAAATGTTAACTTATTGGGGCAATTATAGAATTTTATGGTACACTTTGTTAACTGAAAGTATAATTGTGCTATAAAATTGATGGGGATCAAGTTCGGATTCAGAATTCCTTCTCCGGCCGGGAAGCTTCTTCAACAGATTGTTCTTTCCTCTTTTCCGCCTGATAAGCGGATGGCAGCATATTGAATTCGATTTTGAAAAATCTGGAGAAGTACTTGGGGTTGTTGAAACCCACTTCATAGGCAATTTCGGCTACCGTGAGCTTGCTTTTCTCCAGTAACTGGCCAGCCCTTTTTAAGCGGATGGACCGAATGAATTCTATGGGCGTTTTGCCGGAGAGCTGGAGAAGTTTTTTATACAGGGCCACCCTGCTCATAAATAATTCCCGGCTTAATTCTTCCACGGAGAGGCTGGGATTGGAGATATTCTCTTCCACAACTTCCAACGCCCTCTTCATGAATTTCTCATTGGGTGATTCGATTTCAATATCCCGGGGATCAGCTTTAATCTGCTTTTGGTAGGTACGCTTTGATGTTTCCTGCTGGGCCAGCAGGTTGCGGACCTTAGACATCAGTATTTCCAAATTGAAGGGCTTAGTGACATAATCACTGGCACCGGTTTCCAATCCCTTTAACTGCTGTTCCTCCCCCGTAAGCGCCGTTAATAATATAACCGGAATAAAGGAAGTCCGGCTATCCTGCTTTATTTTCCGGCACAAATCAACGCCATTCATTTCAGGCATGGTGATATCACTCACAATTAGATCGGGATGAGACGAAAGTGCTTTTTGCCACCCGCACTTCCCGTTTTTAGCTTCCACAATATTAAAATAAGGCTTCAGATTCTCTTTTAGATAGAACAGGAGGTCTTCATTATCCTCTACCAGTAAAAGTGTATGTCTTTTACCATTCAGTTTTCTTTCCTTGTTTCGTTGCGGTGGCTCCGGATCTCCGCCGGACCATTCCTCACCGATATCGGCAAATTCAGTTTCTGCATCATCCAAATCAATAGGCCATACACCGGGGATGGGAGCAATTTCTTTCAGGGGTAGCGAAACAATGAAACAACTTCCCTGATTCAACTCACTTTCGACGATTATATTTCCATTGTGTAATTTTACGAACTCCCGGGTGATAGCCAAACCGATTCCGCTGCCCTGATTCAGCATATTTACAGGAACATTATCCTGGAAGAATCTTTCAAATATTTTTTCCTGCTTTTCGGGAGGAATACCAATACCGGAATCGCGAACCCTTATTTCCAAAAGCACGTCATTCCCGTTTTTAATTGTATTCAGGTTTACACTTACTTCCCCGTTTTCAGGAGTGAATTTAAAAGCATTGGACAAGAGGTTGAACAATATCCGTTCAACTTTATCATGGTCGAACTCGGTAATGAGGCTGTCGGCTGAAGACAAAAAGGAAAAAACAATGTGGTTTTTCTGTGCCAGATCAGTGAAGGAGTAGGATAAATCCTTAATAAACTTTACAATGTCCCCCTTTACGGGATATAGTTTCAATTCCCTTTCCTCCATTTTTCGAAAGTCAAGCAACTGGTTTACCAGGTTCAGCAATCGCTTTGCATTTCGAAAGATCATCCTGAACTGGTATTTCTGCGAAAGATTCGTTTCGTTTTTAATAATCTGATCCATCGGGGTCAGAATCAGTGACAACGGCGTTCTGAATTCGTGGCTCACATTGGTAAAAAACCGGATCTTCATCATATCCAGGTCATGAAGCCGTTGGGCTTCCTTCCTTTCCTGTTCTATTGCGAAACGCATACCGGCTCTTTGAATGATCATGCGTCTTGCCACATACAACAATCCACAGGTGAGCAGAAAGTAAAACAGGTAGGCCCAATTGGTTTTCCACAAGGGTGGCAGTATCCTGATTTTAAGACTCGCTTCTTCATCGTTTGGTAATCCGTCCCGGTTAGTTGCACGAACCTTAAAAGTATAATCCCCGGGATCCAGGTTGGTATAAGTGGCTTTACGTGTTTTTGAATCTGCACTTAACCATCCGTTATTAAATCCTTCCAGTTTAAAAACATATTTAATTTTGTCAGATGAGGAGAAATTCAAAGACGCAAATTCGATTGAAAAAATATTTTCATTATATTTCAGTTCAATCCCGCGGGTTTCTGAAATGGATTCCGGAAGAATGATATGACCATTTTGTTTTTCACCTGCTTTAATAGTCTTATTAAATACCTGCAGATCTGTAAATACCAGAGCCGCTTTTTTATTATTGGGAACAATCTTTGACGGATCAAAAATGTTAAACCCATCAGCGCCGCCAAAAACCATCTCACCTTCACTGGTTTTTAAAGCTGCCTTTTCATTGAATTCTTTTCCCTGCAACCCGTCAGACTCATCATAGTTCTTGAACTGGAATGAAAGTTTTCCGGTGGATGGGTTTTCAGTTATGAGTACATTACTAAGTCCTACCGGTGTGCTGACCCATATATTATGCTTATTATCTTCCAGAATGGTCAGTATCAGGTTATCCGGCAGTCCGTCTTCAGTTCTGAAGGTTCTGAATTCATGGGTACGGGGATCATAGAGATCCAAACCGACGCGGGTGCCAATCCATATATAGCCCCTGCTGTCTTGTTTTATACTCATCACATTGTCGTTGCTCAGACTAGTGTTTGGTTTGTTCTGATCGTGCATGAAATAGTAAAAACTGTCCGAAGCCTGTCTCAAAACATCAATACCATAAGAAGTTGCCAGCCATATGTTTCCCGCGTGATCTTCTTCAATTGAGGTGATATATCTGGAATGAACAGAATTGTCACCAACCCTGTAATGTTTAAATATATTCTTCTTTTTATCGAAGAGATCGAGACCACTTTCAAATGTACCGATCCAGAACCGGTTCCGGCTGTCTTCCTTTAATGCCCATATCCTGTCGTCTCCGATACTGTTACTATCCGCTTCGTTATGCCTGTAGTGAATAAATTTTTTGCCGTCATAACAATCAAGACCGCCATAGTAGGTTCCGATCCATAATTTTTTTTCCCGGTCTAACATTAAACTCACTATTACATCATTGCTCAAACTGTTTCGGTCCGACGGATTGTGCAGGTACTGTTTAAATTTCCCACTCGCCCGGTCGAAATAAATAAGTCCGCCCCCGTTGGAACCTATCCACAAATTACCCTTCTCATCCTCAACAAACCGGTTCACATCATTGTAACTCAGACTGTTTTTATCCGTCGGCTGATGTTTATATAGTGGAAACTGAATGGCATCAGGATGATAATAGCTGACACCTTTTTTAAAAGTTCCAACCCAGATAATATTAGAATTATCCTTGTAAATGGTGTTTATGCTATTCTGACCGACACTCTGTTCATCATCTTCCCTGTTCAGCAGGTATCTTATAGAAAAATCTTTTTTGTCAAGCAGGTTTATACCTCCGTGGTCTGTTGCTATCCAAATCAATCCTTCAGCGCCTTGTATTATACCATTAACGATATCTGTATTCAAACGGGCTCCGGTTCCTGACTTACTGATATGCCGCAGGCCGCCTGTGGATGTGGTATAACAGAAAACACCTTTTGCCGTATTGCTAGCGGCATAGATCCAGAGATCATCATCCTTATCCATATATAACCGGTAGTCGGAAGATTCCCCATGATAAACGTTTTTCAAAATCTCTGACCTGAAAATAATTTTGTTTTTATCCGCATTCATTTTTTCAATCATCCCGTTCTTATGAATGATCCAGTAATCAGAATGTGAATTCTGAACGATCGCTGCGACATCATCTGAAGAAATTGAAGCCGGGTCATTTTGCAGATGCCTGAAATGAGTCGTTTTGCCGGTGTGCGGATTATATTTATAGACTCCGGCGCTTACCGAGAGGAACCAGAAATTCCCTTCGGCATCTTTGTTAATATTGTTTACAGAGTCCCCGTGAATATGAATACCATCGAGATATTCCCGGATACTATGGTTGAATTTTTCAGTGCGTGGGTCATAAATATTAAATCCGTTCCTTGTACTAACCCATATTTTATGATCCGGGCCTTCCATTAACTTTTCGATATAGTCATCACTGATGGAACTGGTGTCTTTCAAATCATGCCTGAACACCCTGAATTTATACCCGTCATACATATTCAGGCCGCTCATAGTGCCAATCCACAAAAACCCGTTTTCATCCTTTAGTATGGTATTGATATAATCATGTGACAGACCCTGTTTTATGTCAAATCTGGAGAATCGGAATTTCCCGTTTTGCGCATGCAAAAAAGAAAAGAACGGAAAAATTAAAATGAAAAATATGGCTGATTTGAATCGCATGATTTAGGGGACGGGTAAAAATATATAAAAGCAATGGTATTTTATATAGTGTAAAATCCCGTTATGTCGACTGATTTCAGGATTTGGACTTTATCTTGATCAATAACCCAATCCTGAAAATTAGTGCTCCGGCGTGGTTAACACCATTTTGACTGTTTTTCTGCAGGCCAATGAAGCCATAATTTCCCCCGCCTTCTAAAAAGACTGAAGTACTGTTCATTTGATATAACAATCCAATATTACCTTCTGCACCGAAATTTCCATCGTGCAACTGGCTTTTAATGCTTCCCGTGCTATCAAAATTCACAATTACATTACCTACCTGCTGGGACTGTTCCTTGTCGAAATACACTTTACTTGAACCCATTGCAGATCCCGTTGCCGTAACCAGCCAGGCACCAAATAATCCTCCATCTACATATAGTTTCCATCGATCTGAATTACCAAGGGTCATCGAATATTTTAACAATACCGGCAGCATGAGATACTGAAGCCTGACGGTACTCTCAAAATCAGCATATAGAAAATTGGAATTAGATCCTGGCGGAAAATATTGAGCCAGGTCGGGAGATGCCGGAATCGTTTGTAATCCAGATTTCTGACCACCCTGAGTGGACCATTCCAATCCCAATTCAAGGGATAAATTTTCCCTGAACTTATAGTCTGCTACAATGGCTACATCCGGGCCGGAAATAGATAAATAACCTTTGCTTACCTCCGAATTTCCGGATGAAGAAAGCTTGGGCAGACTCAATCCGCCTTTCACTCCCCATTGCCAGGTTTGTGCATGACTTAATTCTGATATTGCTAAAAATGAAACGAGAAATATTAATCTGAATATTTTATTCGGCAAGAAATTGATTTAGGGTAAAGTGAAATATATATGATTTAATTTGAACTGCATATTTCCAACCGCCATCTGTCAACTAATATGAACAATCCCTGCTTCGTCAACCTGCATCCTGTTCTCTGCCACTACAAAATCAATCACTTTACGCAGATGTTCGGTGTGAATATCGGAAAACCGGTCGAATAGTGCTGGTGCTGTAAGTGCATGTAACCGGGTTCCTTCCCGTAATTTCTGATAAATGGACTCAAATTCCGCGGCACTGAGAACCTCCTTTTCCTTTTTCACGCAGTTATCGCATATGCCGCATTTTACGGCATCTTCTTCCCCGAAATAACCGGCAATAGCCAAATTTCTGCAATCCTTCGTTCTCACATAGCTCAAAATTCCCTGCACCCGCTTTACAAACTGTTCCTTTCTGAATCCATAAGCTTTTTCATCTATCCGGATATCGGAAGATTTTCTGCGGGGCTGGTTAAAAAAGACCTGTGGGATTTCTTTTTGCGGATTGTATTCGACAACCTCCAGGCTCCGTAACTTATTCAAACCTTTCAGTAGTTCTTCGGGTGAAATTTTCATCAGGGAAGCCAGCATTTTTTCATGAATTGCTACGGGCTGATCATAAATCCCGGCATAGGTTCTCAGCAGGGTTTTAATGAGTTGATCCAGCAAAGGATTTTCCGCTTCCAGTTGATTGAGTCTGTTACGGTCGCAAATAAAATACAGGGTTGACGGAATAAAAACCTGATCATTCAAGGTAATAAATCCCTCCTGCTGCAAAACCTGGAGAGCAGACTGAGCTGGTTTTGACTGAAACGAGAAATTTTTTAGAAAATCATTCAGG
The DNA here is from genome assembly GCA_963766585.1 of uncultured Bacteroidota bacterium. GTDB lineage: Bacteria > Bacteroidota > Bacteroidia > Chitinophagales > Chitinophagaceae > Puia. Next base: position 1,269,902 of record CAVYAV010000002.1, on the reverse strand, counting down.
TTAAAATCATAACCTACCTGCTCCGTACCCAGGGGCACCTGCAGATAATTCACGAGTCCCTGGTAAATTTTCCTGATATATTCCAGCGAAGGATATTGACTCTTGTGAACGATCTCAAGCTCTTCCAGCATTTCATCGTTGTACAGTAAAACCGCATAGGATTTTTTATTGTCCCGACCTGCACGTCCTGCTTCCTGGTAATAGTTTTCCAGGTTGTCCGGGACTTCTGCATGTATGACCAAACGTACATCGGGTTTGTCAATGCCCATTCCGAATGCATTTGTGCAAACAATAACCCGGACTATATTTTTCATCCAGCGTTCCTGCTTCTCGTTCCTTTCCTCCTGGGGTAGTCCGGCATGATAAAAATCTGCGGTAATCCCGTGCATATTCAGCAGGTCACTGATTTCCTTTGTCCTTCGCCGGTTGCGGCAATAAATGATTGAACAACCTTCAAGCCTTCGAAGGATATCCAGCATTTTGTTGGAGACTGAACTTGTTTTATGTGCACTGAATGAAAGATTTGGCCTCAAAAAGGATTGGGTGAAAATTGCCGGTTGAACCATTTTCAGTTTCAGGCATATATCTTCCCGTATAAGTGGTGTGGCTGAGGCGGTCAGCGCCAGTACCGGAACGCCTGGCAGCTCATCCCGGATATCGGCAATCGCGTAAATAGGGCGGCCTGAAATCATATCCCCACTGGGAAATACAATGTGCTTCATCTACTGCAATCAGGCTCACCCGGAGGGCCGGTAAAAATTCCTTAAAAAGGTCAGTTTCCAGTCTTTCCGGAGAAACATACAAGAATCGGCAATTTGACGTGGCTGCAAGTTTGAAAGTGGAAATCAGATCTTTCCGGCTCATGCCGGAATATATCGCAAAAGCCGTGATACCTTTTTTACGGAGATTCTGCACCTGGTCTTTCATCAGGGCGATGAGCGGACTTATCACCAGGCAAAGTCCTTCTTTCATCAGCACCGGCACCTGGAAACATAAGGATTTACCACCTCCGGTGGGCAAAAGGGCCAGGGTATCCCGGCCAGACAAAACAGAGAGGACAATTTCTTCCTGTTGCGGGCGGAAGGAATCGAAATTCCAATATTGTTTTAATACTTCTGCAGCAGTACGGTTCATGTACACGAATGTCCCTCAATTTACAGTAGCTTTTTAACAAATAATCGCGAAGAATTGATCAGGAGCACCAGGTCACTCATCGCCATAGCCGCGGCCGCAATACCCGGGGTAAGCAATCCAAAACCCGCAACGGGAATGGCAAGTACGTTATAGAAAAATGCCCAGAATAAATTTTGCCGGATTGTGAGGAATGTATGCGAACCGAGCTGCATGGCCAGGGGTAATTTTTTCAAACCGCTATTCATCAACACTACATCTGCCGTTTGCATGGCAATTTGTGAGGCTTCACTCATTGATATACCCAGGCTGGCTTTGGCAATAGCCGGTGCGTCATTGATTCCGTCTCCAACCATTGCGGTTGGCATTAAAGAATTGAGTTCTTCAACACTGCTGCAATTTTTGCCGGGGCGTTTGTTCTGCAATCACTTCATCGATACCAAGGGCTGTGGAAACATCCAGGCATTTTTGCTTACGGTCACCGCTGAGCAGGATGGTTTTAATATTTCGTTTTTTGAAATAGCCCACCACTTCTATGGCTTCGGGTCGTATTTCATCCTGCATGTCAACCCATCCAAGCAGCTGGTTATTTTTAGTCAGTAGCAATGAATGGTTTCCATCTGCATGGGTCAATCCGATGAAAGCAGCTGAGCCGGCTTTGAATTCATCCCCATCCATACTGGTCGCGATCATGCCCTGTCCTTTGATTTCTTCAATTTTTTTCCACCTGATTTCAGATCGTCCTTTCCAATATTGGGTCAGCGACCGCGCAATAGGATGGCTGGAATATTTTTCCAGGGAGAAGAATATTTTTTTGAATTCTGTTTCATCCAGCGCATTCTCCAGGATTTTAAATTCCTTTATACTGAATGAACCTGTGGTGAGTGTTCCTGTTTTATCAAATACAACCTGTTTAATCTTGCCAAATATTTCCAGGCTGTCTGCCTTTCTGAAAAGTATTCCATTCCCGGCAGCACGCCCGAGGCCAACGGCAATCGCAGCCGGGGTGGCAAGTCCCATGGCACAGGGACAGGCAATCACCAGAACGGCAATGCTGCGCATCATAGAAGAGCTTAAATCGTGCAGGTAATAGTTATTCAACAGAAAACATATGACCGCAATACCGATAACAACCGGTACAAATACTGCGCTGATCCTGTCTGCCAGCAACTGAACCCGGGGTTTGTCACTCTGTGCACGTTTTACCAGGTCAATCATATTGGATAAAACCGAATCTTTGGCAGCGGCCGTTACCTGCACTTTTAAAATTCCATCGGTCAGGATGGATCCTCCGATAACGTTGTCTTTTGGTTTCTTATTCAAAGGCATACTTTCCCCGGTGATGATCGCTTCATCAACCTGGCCTTCACCCCAGAGTATTTTTGCATCTGCCGGTACCTGTTCCCCGCTTCGGATCAGGAGCAGGTCACCGCTTTTCAATTGCAGACTATCTACCGGAAATATGATCTCCTGGTGCTGATCATCAAATGCAATCATATTGGCCGTTACCTTCCGGGTTTTGACCAGTTTGGACAGGGTGCGCTGGGTTGTTTGCAGGGATCTTTCTTCGAGATAATTTCCAAAGAATACCAGTGTAATAATGGCTGCAGCCGTTTCGTAATAAATATTGGATTCATCCTGATTTCATCAGGGTGCCCGTGAGACTATATACAAATGCAGCTGTTGCGCCCAAGGCGATCAGCACGTTCATATTTGTTGAATACTGGAGGAGGCTTTTAATGGCAGATTTTCCAAAATAAAGCATACCCGTTATATAAACCGGCAGGCATAAAATGCACTGTACCCATGGATTCATTATCCAGTGCAGGAATGGCAGGTTCCCTAACATATGCAATTGCAAAAGGATTGTAAACGGAACACAGATAGCGAGATAGCGGAGGAATTTATTCGGATGCTTTTTATCGGAGGATTCATCAGCAATATGATAGCCAAGTCCCTCGATTCCTTTTTTCAGTTCCTGTTCCGGGATGCCGGCCTCGTTGAGAAATTCTGCTTCCCCGGCTGTCAGGCTCACCCGCACCTGTTTCATTCCCTTTTTTTCGAGAAAACCATTGATTGTCTGAGCGCAGGCACTACAACTCATCCCTTCTACCTTCCAATTGACTGTTTCCATGCTTTAATACTTCAAGAATGCCAATGCAAATTTACCAAAAAACAGGCTGATCTCTTTTTCAGTTCAAAAACGGGCCGGGGGTTATATTTGTCTGATGGAAAGGATTTTTACCCTGTCTGAAATCAACGCTGTGGCCCTGGATTTCTGGAAATCCTTCCCGGACAAAAAAATATATGCATTTCAGGGAAAAATGGGAGCGGGGAAAACCAGTTTTATCCGTGCTCTTTGTGAGGTAAAAAACGTGAAAGAAACCCCGGGCAGTCCTACTTTTTCTATTATCAATGAATATAGTTACCCCGGGGGTATTATATTTCACCTCGACCTTTACCGTTTAAAAGATGAAGAAGAAGCCATTCGGGCAGGGGTAGAAGATTGTTTGTATTCCGGAGAAATCTGCCTGGTGGAATGGCCCGACAGAGCACCCGGGATTTTTCCGGATACGACACTGATCATATCCCTGGAAGGACTGGACGAAAGCACCCGTTCATTGCGGGCGCCATCAGTACTTGGAAAAAATTCAGGATAAAATTGTAATTTCCCTTCCCGGGTCTGCATTGCTGAGCCGAGGTCAAAGAGCTTTCAACATGTCGCAACACAGCAAACCTTATATCAGCACTTCTTTCAGCTACGAAACTTTGGAAGAAACCCTTGATGTTAAGCCGAAATCCAGCATGCTGCTGATCGGTGTTCCAAAGGAAACTGCTTTCCAGGAAAACCGGATAGGGCTTACCCCGGAAGCCGTAGGTGTTCTGGTGAGCAATGGTCATGACGTGATGATTGAACACAATGCCGGAGAAGCCGCGCATTACGGGGATAAGGATTATAGCGAAGCCGGCGCACGTATCGTGTATGAGAAAGCCGAAGTGTATAAATGCCCGACCCTGGTTAAATCCGCACCTGTAGTAGAGGAAGACCTTTCCCTGTTGCAGATGAATCAAACCATCATTTCCCCCATTCATCTGTCCGCACTTAAACCGGAGCTCCTGCAAAAAATGATGGAGAAACGGATTACCGGCATTTCATTTGAAAATTTAAAAGATGAAAGTGGCAGTTATCCCATCGTGCGCAGCATGAGTGAAATTGCAGGGAGAGCCGTAATGCTGGTGGCCGCACAGTATTTAAGTTCATCCAATCATGGCAAGGGAGTATTGCTGGGGGGCATTTCCGGAATACCGCCCACCAAAGTTATCATCCTTGGGGCGGGTATTGTGGGTGAATATGCAGCCCGTGCCGCCCTTGCACTGGGGGCTTCCGTAAAAGTTTTTGACAATAGTGTTTCCCGTTTAAAAAGACTTCAGAATAATATTGGTTTTCGCATATATACTTCCGTTATTGAACCGCGGATTCTTTCCAAGCAGTTGAAAAGCTGTGAGGTTGCCGTTGGAGCACTCTCTTCGCAATCTGGTCGCACGCCGGTGGTGGTTACAGAGGAAATGGTGAGCAATATGCGCACGGGCAGCGTGATCATAGACGTCAGCATTGATCGTGGCGGATGTTTTGAAACTTCCGAAATCACTTCACACGAACATCCCACATTTATCAAATACGGAGTAATTCATTATTGTGTTCCCAATATCCCCTCCGGTTTTGCCAGAACGGCGTCACAGGCCATCAGCAATGTGATCATCCCGCTCCTGCTGGAAGCCTCGGAGGAAGGCGGGTTTGACAACCTCGTATGGCACAAAATTCACCTTCGCAGCGGTATATATATGTTCAAGGGTGCGCTGACAAATTTCCATCTCAGCCAGCGGTTTGATCTGAAATATACTGATCTGAATCTGCTGATCGCGTCACAGCGTTAGTATTTGCAACACGCCAATTTTCATAATGCGGAAATATGGAATGGGGGAAATGTGGCAAATGTAGAAAAAGAAATTTTTCAAGTGAATTGGAGAATTTCAAAATTTAATTAAAAATTTCTTTCCCTCATTTTCACATTCAGTACAATTTCACATTCCTACATTGTGACTTTAAGACTGCTCATATTAATTGCGTTATTGCAAAACGAGTATTCGAACGGATCATTGGAACTGATAATGACCAGCCGTCCACCGGTATGATCCCGGATCAGTTCATGGTATAACTGGATGCCACCTGCATCCAGGTTAGTAGTTGGTTCATCCAGCAGTAATACCGGTGTATCTGAAAAGAAAGCCTGCGCGAGTTTTATTCTTTGTTTCATGCCGGAAGAATAATAACGGATCTGTTTATCAGCAGCCTCCCCCAGTCCCACCCTTTCTAATATCTGCGGTATACCCAACACTGAATACAATGGTTTGAATCCCTGGTGAAAACGGAAGAACTCACTCGCAGTCATTTCCTCAATCGTTTCCAGATAGGGTGCCGCAATGGACAATAACGGATATAGTTCAGAAACCGGTTTATCGTTATCTGTATAATAAGTGATCTTACCTTCACTGGGCATAATGGCCCCGGCTATAAACTGAAGTAAGGTTGATTTGCCGGACCCGTTGGGACCTGTAATAGCATAAGCCTGTGCAGAAAAGAAACTATAATCGAAGTGCCGGAATACCCATTCGCGGTTGAATCGTTTGCCTGCATCAGACAGGATAATCTTCATCGGTATTCCCTTTACCAAAGCGTTTGATGATTCCACGGCTGCTTTCCCTGATAAAGGTGACAATTTCATCACGTTCATCAGTAGCCGAAAATTCTTCTTCCAGAAATTCCAGCGCCTGGGAAGTATTGAGTCCCTTATTATAAATGATGCGGTATATATCCAGGATATGATTGATCTTGTCTATACTGAATCCTCTTCTTTTCAGTCCCACGGAATTCACCCCGCAATAACTCAAAGGCAGTCTTCCCGCCTTGATATAAGGAGGAATATCTTTTCCCACCAGGGATCCTCCCTGCAGAAAACTATGTCTACCGATTCTTACAAACTGATGGATAGCACACATGCCGCCGAGAATTGCATAATCTTCAATGATTACATGGCCGGCAACCTGGGTATTGTTACTCATAACGCAATAATCACCAACGATACAATCATGCGCAAGATGGCAATAGGCCTGAATCAGGCAATTGCTTCCGATGGAGGTTTTTTCCCTGTCTTTCGTACCCCGGTTTACGGTAACAAATTCGCGGATAGTGGTATTGTCCCCGATAAATACATTGGAATACTCGCCCTGAAATTTCAAATCCTGCGGGAATGGCAGCGATTACCGCACCCGGGAAAATCCTGCAATTCTTTCCGATTCGTGCACCTTCCATAATCGTTACATTGGAACCAATCCAGGTGCCTTCACCAACTTCCACATCCTGATGGATGACGGAAAAAGGATCAATTTTAACATTGGTTGCGACCCGCGCATTGGGATGTATATAGGTATGGGGATGGATCATTCTTTCATCGGTTGATGGTGTTGAGGCCTTCTGCCCTCTAGACACTATTTCTTTTATAATTGCAGGTTGCTTCATAAAAAATGCTGAGCACAACCCCAGCTTTACAAAAATAAACCTTATTTGCCACAAATCCGCTAATTTAACTTCGCTTTACCAACTGCGCCATCAGGTCGGCTTCCGTAACAACTTTATTGCCCACGAATACGGTTCCGCGCATTTCCACGATCCCTCTTCGGATCGGATTCAGCAGTTCCATTTTCATGACCATGGTATCTCCCGGCACTACTTTCGCTTTGAACTTACAATTATCAATTTTAAGAAAATACGTATCATACTGACCTCCGCCCGCCATGGCATTGATGGCGAGTATACCTCCGGTTTGCGCCAGTGCCTCAATCTGTAAAACGCCGGGCATGATGGGATTACCCGGAAAATGCCCAACAAAAAAAGGTTCGTTAAACGTTACATTTTTATTCCCACAATATGCGTATCCGTTAATTCAATGATTTTATCTACCAGTAAAAAAGGATACCGGTGGGGAAGCGTTTTTTCGATCTGCTGACTGCTGAAAATGGGCTGCTGATTGGGATCGTAAACCGGTGTATTTTTCAGGTGTTTATTCTTCCTGATATACTGTTTTATCTTTTTTGCAAAATCCACGTTGGTGGAATGTCCCGGTCGGCTGGCTATTACATGCCCTTTAATGGGGTATCCGATTAAAGCCAGGTCGCCAATCACATCCAGCAGTTTATGCCTTGCCGGTTCGTTCGGAAAACGCAGTTCCAGGTTATTGAGATATCCACCACTTTTTATTTCCATATTGTCGCGACCGAATGCTTTCGCAAGGCGGCGCATTTCATCATCTGTTACTTTTTTATCAACAATCACAATGGCATTATTGATATCTCCGCCTTTAATAAGGTTATTTTCCAGCAGCATCTCCAGTTCATGCAGAAAACAAAATGTTCGGCAGGGAGCAATTTCCGTTTTAAAATCCTTCATCGATTTGAGTCCTGCATGCTGGGTTCCCAGAACAGGGCTGTTAAAATCGATCAAAGTGGTCACTTTATACTCCATGGATGGCATGGCCATCATTTCCACCCGTTTCTTTTCATCGTAATGGGTGATATTGTTGTCGATACTGTACCATGATTTTGCCGCATCCTGTTCTACCAACCCCACCTCTTCAATTATTTCAACGAAAGGTTCAGAGCTGCCATCGATGATAGGAATTTCAGGGCCATTGATTTCTATCAGACAATTATCCACGCCCATACCCACCAGGGCAGCGAGAATATGCTCGATCGTACTTACCCGGGCACCATTATCTTCCAGTGTTGTACCCCTGGAAGTATCCGTTACCAGGTCGCAATCAGCCTTGATCAGGGGGCGACCGGCGAGGTCGATGCGCTGAAACTGGAAACCATAACCCGGATTGGCCGGGCGAAGGGTCATATCAACCATGATTCCCGTATGAAGACCGGTGCCTGAAATACTTACTTCCTGTTTTAGGGTATGTTGTTTATCGGGATTGAATTGTGCGTCCATCAGTTGAATTATAACCCGCAAAGATACAATTTGGACTCGATTTCCATTCCCCCGGTCCGGGAGACTATTAACAAAAAATTACCCCCTGATCACCCTTAACTGGAAATGATTTAATTTTATTTGTATACAAACGAATATATGGAAGGAAAAAAACCTAAGATCCTGTTATGCGAAGATGACGCAAACCTCGGAATGGTACTGAAAAACTACCTGGAGTTAAATGATTTTGAAGTGACTTTAGAGCGGGATGGCAGACTGGGGCTTGCTGCTTTTCAACGTGAACATGTTGATCTCTGTCTGCTCGACGTCATGATGCCGCATATGGATGGATTTACGCTGGCTGAAGAAATTCGTGATGTAAATCCGGATGTTCCTCTTTTTTTCCTGAGTGCTAAAACAATGAAAGAAGACATCATTCAGGGTTATAAACTGGGCGCAGACGATTATATCACCAAACCATTCGACAGCGAAGTTTTGCTGATGAAAATCCGTGCTATCCTGAAAAGAAATGATGATCTCAATAAAGAAGCCGATAACAAAGAATTCGACCTGGGATCCTATCATTTCCATCCCAAGCTCCGGCAACTTGTACATAACGGGCAGACCCAAACGCTTTCTCCCAAGGAAAACGAATTGCTGAAAATGCTGTCAGAACATCTCAATGATCTTCTTCCAAGAGAAGCCGCACTGAAAAAAATCTGGGGAAGTGATACGTATTTTAATGGCCGCAGCATGGATGTTTATATTGCGAAATTGAGAAAATACCTGCGCGACGACAGCACCATTGAGATCGTGAATATTCATGGAAACGGATTCCGTCTTGTGGCGCCCGTTAAAGTATAGTATTCCCACCATGGAAATTCAGATCGTTGAAGTTTCCGTTAAAGATGTCAGGAAACTGCGGGAAATTTCCTGCCAGACCTTCATTCAGACTTTTGCATCGAAGAATAAAGCAGAGAATGTGCAATTCTTCCTGGAGCATAATTATACAGAAGAAACGCTTGCCCTGGAATTGAGGAATCCGGAATCGCGCTTTTTTTTCGCAAACAAAGGAGCAGAAACTGTGGGTTATCTGAAATTAAATACCGGTGAAGCGCAAACTGTTTTACCCAATACTGAAGGGTTTGAAATTGAAAGGATCTATATTGACCGGGATTCAAAAGGCAAAGGAATCGGAAAAATGTTTATCGATTTTTCAACCCGGGAAGCAATAAAATCCAACGCGCGATATATTTGGCTGGGGGTTTGGGAACACAATGAACCAGCGATCCGGTTTTATTTAAAGGCAGGTTTTACGGTTTTCAGCAGTCATATTTTCCAAGTTGGTAAAGATGAGCAGACCGACCTGCTCATGCATCGAGTCTTTCGGACTTAAAAATATAGTCTCCGGCAACTCCGCAAGAATCGGGTTTCATACCACATCGTCGATGAATAGTTTTATGTATCAAAAATCAAAAGATGCATAAACGAAGTGAACCTGAAATACTATATTTTGGAACGCCGGTGGTACTGATCAGTACCTGCAATGAAGACGGAACATATAATATCGCGCCCATTTCTTCGGTATTCTGGTTAGGATGGCGTTGCGTGATCGGTATTTCTGCATATTCCAAAACAACGGAAAATATCAGGCGCAATGGTTCCTGTGTAATTAACCTTCCTTCGGAAAATGAAGTTTCCGCAGTGAATCGCCTGGCCTTAACAACCGGCTCTAATCCTGTTCCGCCCGGAAAAAAATTAAAAGGCTATCAATACGTTCATGATAAATTTTTGCTGGCCGGTCTGCATGCGGTCTCATCGGAAACCATTCCAGCCCCCCGCATTTTAGAATGTCCCGTTCAGATGGAAGCAAAACTGGAAGCGATCCATGGAATTGGTGAAAATGATGAAAAAATAAGAGGGAATATTGTAACCATTGAATTCCGTATCCTGCGGGTTCATCTGGAAGAATCCATCCTGTTTGATGGATCTGATCACCGGGTCAATCCGGATAAATGGAAACCGCTGATCATGAGTTTTCAAAAATTTTATAGCACCGGAGCCCAGGTATTACCTTCCAAACTTGCTGAAATTCCAGAAATCTTATATCACAGTCCTGATATGGAAAGAGCACGGAGCACCCGGCTCAACTAACGGACAAACAGGTGTTCTGGGGACCTGTTATTGAATTACAGCTGGAGAGGACTTTTCAAGAATATCCAAAGGCATATCAAAAAACAATTTTTTCAGTCCTTTTTCGCCCAATTTACGTTTTACCACGGTGAAGGAATTATATACAAATATTGCTCCACCGGCGCCAATGGTTGTTGCCCATACATGGTAAATATCACGATTATGCAATACATACAGGATGGCATTGCTGAATCCTTTCACATCGTGCCTGTGTTCAAAAGCTTTCTCCAGTAAAACCACTAACGCCACACCCAGGGAATATAATATCGTGCGTATAGTAACATCAACTATTGCCGGCTGGTGCTGTACCCATTTCCCCAGTGAAATCAATTCCATGAGAATAATTACTTTCGCCATAATAAGAGAACCCAGCAATACCTGCGATAATCCGGTAAATTCAATATGATAATCTTCAAGGTCAAGTTTCTTTATCACCATCAGGATTAAAAAAACAACAGCGAAATAGGCCGTCGTCCTTAATATCATTTTGATTTCTTTAATAATTTTTTCCCAGATTTTCATTGTAATAGGTTTACTGTTATTGAAGTTACTACTGTTGGATATCTTAATTCTTAAGGCATAAATAATTTGAACCTGTGGGATTTCAGGTATGTTGACAGCGGGTGTTTATTTTATTTGACGGAAAGGTTGGGATTACCTTCAGTGAACCCAAAATGGGGGCGGCTAAAACAAAGCAAATGCAACGCTTCGCATTGTCTATTTTTTCATCCATTCGCTTTTGAAAGAAACCTTTCAATGCTCGCGGAAATAAAAATGCCCCTTTCGGGGCTTTGTTTTATTTGGCGGAGAGGGCGGGATTCGAACCCGCGATAGCGTTTCCACTATACACACTTTCCAGGCGTGCTCCTTCAACCACTCGGACACCTCTCCTTCCGCTAAAAGGACCGCAAAAATAAGGTTTCGGCCCATATCGTTCGAATCTTTTTATAATGCCTTGTATTGACCCGGGGATCTGGGTTTAATCCTTAAGTCTCAGCCTTTTTGAAAAATTTTCATAGCATTGGCAGTAGTGATCTCTGCAATCCTTTCAGTGCTGATTCCCTTGATTTCAGCCAGTTTTTCCGCCACATAAATCAGGTAACTGCTTTCATTTCTTTTTCCCCGGTAAGGCACGGGCGGAAGATAGGGGGAATCTGTTTCCAGTACCAGGTGTTCAATTCCGATATTTTTCAAAACTCCGGGTAGTTTACTGTTTTTATATGTAAGCGGACCTCCTATCCCCATATAAAATCCCAGTTCCACAATCTGACTGGCTGCTGTTTCCCCTTCATTGAAACAATGAAAAATGCCTCGCAGGTTTCCTTTCTGATGTTCGCGAATAACTCCGATGGTTTGTTCAATTGAATCCCTTGAATGAATAACCACGGGCAGGTCATAGTGTAAAGCCCATTCTATCTGCTGATGAAATGCCAGGTATTGTTGTTTTTCAAAACTCCTGTCCCAATAAAAATCCAAACCGGTCTCTCCTATTGCCGCAAATCTTCTCCCGGCGAGGCTTTGCTCTATATGCTTCAATACAACTTCCGAATCTGCTTTAACAGAACAGGGGTGTAATCCCTGCATCGCAAAACATGTTCCCGGATATTTTTTTTCCAGGTCCAATAATGATTCTTCATTCTCCCGGTCAATCGCCGGCAGGTAAAAACGCATGACTCCGGCATTCAGTGCCCGCTCTATTACAGAATCAATGTCTTCAGTAAATGCAGAAACATATAAATGACAATGTGTATCAATCAGTTCCATATGAAATTGCGTGCAGATAATCCGTTTAAAAAAATTATTAATAGCTGAAAAAGGGGCTCTAAAGGAAAACACTTACCCTGATTTTCCAGTCCTGATTTCCCTTCCACTGTCCTTTTGTAATATGCTGCTAAATAACTGTATAAGCATGGTTATCTGCGAAATATGTTTGGTGAATCAAAAAAAGTTCTACCTTTAAAACAGTTTTCATAGGGTACGGATTAAAAACGGGCCAGGGTGTCTACCCCGGCCCAATTTATTTTAACGAGCTGCTGCCCGATATTCTCCTTCCATTCTTATTTATTTAATGGTTTCAAAAGAATATCCTTCATTTGAAAAATGTGACAAAACAAGTGGCAAAGCTTCCTGCACAACCCGGAAAGCCTTCGCACTGTCGTGAAATACAACAATACTCCCGGGAACTGATTTTAAAATAACATTTTCAGCTGCTTTTTTGCCATCTACCGCCGGATCGAAATCTCCGGCCAGCACATCCCACATCACGATTTTATAATTTAATTTTTCCCTTAGGTTGCGAATCTGGAAGGCACTTACCTTTCCATAAGGAGGGCGAAAAATATCGGAATCAATGAGTTCCCGGGCCATTTCAATATTCCGGATATAAACTTTACTATCCGTCTTCCAGCCGTTGAGATGATTAAACGTATGATTGCCCACCCGATGGCCTTCCATCAGGATTCGTTTATAGAGCGCCGTTTCTGCTACAACATTTTTACCAATACAGAAAAAACTGGCTTTGGCATTAAATTTTTTCAACTGGTCCAATACAAAAGGCGTTGCAGTTGCATGTGGACCGTCATCAAAACTGAGGTAAATTTTTTTTCCATCCTTCCTGGGAAAATTCCAAAGACAGCCCGGATATAATTTCTTCAGCCAGAATGGTGTTTTAGTAAAATAAAACATACCCAAAGTTACTCAGAAGCTGTTGATATGTATAACCTGTCCGTGCTGCCGGAAGATCTTCCCGTTATCCTTTAAGAACTTTTCCTGGCTTACCTTATCTGTCAGGAGTTTATCCATGTATATTTTCTCTTCCTCCCGGGTGATGGTAACAGGTTTGCCCATATATACGGCCTGATCACAATATCCCTTAAGCAGGGGATCCAGCTGGTTATAGAACAGATCCCGGGTAGCATATATATCCGTTCCGATCACTTTATCGCCACTCATGCAGGCAAATCCGACGATCGTGCTGTCTGTTGTTTTAAATTTATTGCGGAAATACTGATAATATTCGTCATTTGAATGAATCATGCGTTTATCGGTTACCCGGGACAGGTAGGAAAGGCTCTTATTCGGTATTTTATTTTCTTCAAGCTGCTTGGCAATCTGTCTCCAGATTAATACCTGGTTCCTGCTCTCATCCAGCACTTTTCTCAGCTCCGGATTCGCGAATCCTTCATAGGCGAATTTTTTTTCCTTTTCACTCCATCGCAGTTCTTCCACACACATGGCCGATACATACTGGTCCCTGCCATTAGGTTCCAGTAAGGTGTCCTGTGCCAGCATCCGGTCCTGTCGCCCGCCGGAAACGATTTCACCGGCTGATATATAAATCGTCTGGTCCGAATGATTATTGATACGAAGGAAATGTACATTTTCAGTGGAAGCAACCCCTCTTTCGGAAACAGTTGCGATCCCCTGTTTCATGGCCTGACCCAGGGTAATCACCCGTGGCAGGCCATTTCCAAATCCGTGTTTTGGACGTATGGGTATAATCCGCAGGTTTTTATACTCGATGGCAGAATCATAGTCCACATATACATTGTCATAGGTAATTTCCTGTGCCTGCAGGAGGCGACACATCAGTAAACAAATTAAGGTTACCCGAAATTTCACGGGTGAATATAGCATTTCGACTAAGATTGTACAAGCCATGGAACCTGCTTTAACAAAAATCTCCAGACCCCTGATCCGGGCAATGGAATCCTGCCTCATTGATTATCTTTGCCTCCCATGGAAAAAAAAGTAAGGGTACGATTTGCACCCAGTCCAACCGGCGGTTTACACCTGGGCGGAGTCAGGACCGTTTTATACAATTATTTGTTTGCAAAGCAGCATCAGGGCGATTTCATTCTGCGCATAGAAGACACAGATCAAAGCCGTTTTGTAGCAGGTGCCGAGGATTATATTTATGAAACCCTGAAATGGTGCGGTTTGGAGCCAGACGAAAGTCCGTTGAAAGGAGGGCCTTTTGCACCTTACCGGCAAAGTGAAAGAAAAGAAAATTACCGTAAATACGCCGAAAAACTGGTGGAGGAAGGAAAGGCCTATTACGCATTTGATACACCGGAAGAACTGGAGCTGATGCGAACATCCCATCGTACCAGCCAAAATCCTTCTCCCCAATACGACCATCAAACGCGCATGCTTATGCGCAATTCACTTACCCTGGATAAAGCAGAAACAGAAAAATTGTTATCTGCCAAAACACCGCATGTTATCCGGATCAGGATGCCGGAAAATGAAACCCTGCACCTGTCAGACATGATTCGTGGTGAAGTGGAATTCAATACATCCCTGGTCGATGACAAAGTATTATTAAAAGCTGACGGCATGCCCACCTATCATCTGGCCGTGGTGGTAGACGACTATCTTATGCAGATCAGTCATGCTTTCCGCGGTGAAGAATGGCTGCCCAGTGCACCGGTACATGTTTTGTTATGGCGGTATTTATTTGGGGAAGAAAATATGCCCGCCTGGGCGCATTTCCCGTTGATACTAAAACCGGATGGAAATGGAAAACTCAGCAAGCGTGACTCGGACCGGCTTGGCATTCCCATTTTTGCAATGGACTGGAAAGATCCGGCATCGGGTGAAACTATTTCCGGATTCAGGGAAAAAGGATTCCTGCCGGAAGCTTTTGTGAATATGCTGGCTGTTTTGGGCTGGAACGACGGTACTGAACAGGAAATGTATGCAATGGCAGAACTCATTGAAAAATTTTCCATAGAACGAGTGCACAAGGCCGGTGCCAAATTCAATTTCGAAAAAGCCAAGTGGTTTAACCAGGAATGGATCCGGAGACTAGCGGTTGATGAACTCATGCCGGAGGTTATAAAAATATTTGCATCCCACCAGATCCTGAATCCGGATGAAACGCTGCTCCGCTCCGTGATCGGACTGGTCAGGGAAAGATGTCACCTCCTTCCAGAATTTTACACCCAGGGAAAATTCTTTTTTCAGGCACCGGAGAAATGGGACCTGGATGCCGTTAAACCAAAATGGACTGTGGCTAAAACAGGGTTTTTCAAAACATATACCGGATTATTTCCCGGTATTACAGAATGGAATGCGATAAATCTGGAGACCCTGTTTAAAGAGACCGCACTTAACCAACAGATCAAGCCCGGTGAGCTTCAGCTCCCTTTTCGGATCATGCTGGTGGGTGAAAAATCCGGACCGCCGGTTTTCGATATCGCAGCTCTTCTGGGGAAAAATGAAACAGCAGCCAGGATAAACAGACTGCTGGCAGAAACCACGAACTGGTAAAATATGAAAAGGTTAAACAGGTTACTGTACTTACTTGCTTTTCTCAAGTTCCTGTTACCCTTTTTTTTGCAGAGCGCGGTATACGAACCCCACCGGGACGAATTTCTATATCTCGCAGAAGGCGGTCATCCGGCTTTCGGATTTATGGAAGTGCCTCCCCTGTTATCGGTCTTCGCGTGGATTACCCGGCTTTTAGGAAATACCATGTTCTGGATCAAGTGCTGGCCCTCTCTTTTCGGGGCACTCAATTTTATACTGGTTGGCAAAATCGTTTTATCAAGGGGTGGTACTGCCTTTTCATTGTTCCTGCTTTTCTGCTGTTTTATCTTCAGTGCCTATATCCGCGTCCATTTCCTTTTCCAGCCCAATTTCCTGGAGATATTTTTTTATACCCTGATAGGTTATGGATTGATCCGGTATATTCAGACTTCACGCAACAGATGGTTGTACATAACGGCTCTCGCTGCGGGTTTTGGATTGTTAAGCAAATACTCTGTTGCTTTTTACATTGTTAGCCTGGTACCGGCTTTACTGATCACCAGACAGAGAGCCATTTTTTCAAACAGGCATTTCTACCTGGCGCTGGGCCTTGCATTTGTAATTTTCCTGCCCAATTTAATCTGGCAGTATGTAAATCATTTTCCGGTAATTTATCATATGCATGAACTGGCCACTACGCAGCTTCAGTATGTTCCTCCTTCACAATTTCTGATCGAACAGCTGGTTATGTTCCTTCCTTGCTTTTTTGTGTGGATAGCCGGATTTTTTTATTTAATCTTTAACCGGAACGAAAAGCAGTTTATTTTTTTATCCTGGGCCTACCTGGGAGTGATCATCCTGCTGCTGGTATTCCATGGAAAAAATTACTATTCCCTCGGTTTATATCCGATGTTGCTGGGATTCGGAAGCCTGGCCATTGAAAAATGGACAATCCCCCGTTCACGCTTTTTCCTGCGATATGTATTTTCCGCTTTCATTATACTAATCGGAATTGATTTCACTTTCATCGGATTGCCGGTAATGAAACCCGCATCACTGGTCAGATACTATGAAAAAACGAACGCCAGATCAAAGGGACTCCTCCGATGGGAGGACCAGAAAGATCATCCCCTGCCACAGGATTTCGCAGACATGCTCGGGTGGGAGGAAATGGCCCAAAAAACAGCTGCTGCTTTTCATTCCCTCGATAGCAGTCAGCAGGCCAACACGATTATTTTCTGCGACAATTACGGCATGGCGGGCGCCGTGAATTATTACCGGAAAAAATATAGTATACCGGAGGCTTATAGCGACAATGCCAGTTTTTTATACTGGATCCCTGATTCCATTCATTTTCGAAACCTTGTTCTCGTAGAAAGCGATCCACATGAAATGGAGTATGCTTTTATCAAACAATTTGAAAGGGCTTACATAACGGATAGCGTTACCAGTCCCTATGCCCGGGAAAAGGGCACAGCGATTATGCTACTGACTGGTGCCAGTGATGGATTTAGAAAATTTTATACCGAGAAATTAAACGCAGACAAACGAAAAACACATCCTTATTAAAAATGGATTCCGGAAAAACAGTTGCTTAAATTTGACTTATGAATAAATCCCTGTCACGTCCGATCCGCGTATTGGTGGCCAAGGTTGGCCTGGATGGTCATGACCGGGGAGCAAAGGTTATTGCCACTTCTCTCCGGGACGCAGGAATGGAAGTTATTTACACCGGACTCCGGCAGACTCCTGAAATGGTGGTGCAGGCAGCTTTACAGGAAGATGTGGATGCCATCGGCATCAGCATCCTGAGCGGTGCACATATGACAGTATTTCCAAAAATCATTGCCCTGATGAAAGAAAACGGGATGGATGATGTTTTGCTAACCGGTGGCGGTATTATTCCTGAATCAGATTGTATTCAGTTACAGGTTATGGGGGTTGGGAAATTATTTGCACCTGGTGCAGCTACCACGGATATTTCAGCCTATATCCGGGATTGGGTAACCGAAAACCGGGGCTGATCAATTTTAAAACTATGTACGAAACATTAACTACAGAACTTTCCGGCAGTATCTATATTATTACAATTAACCGGCCCGAAAAATTAAACGCCCTCAATAAAACGGTTATCCGCGAAATCGGGGAAGCGGTTGACGAAGTATACAGGAATCCCCAGATCCGTGCTGCTATTATCACAGGAGCCGGCACTAAAGCATTTGCAGCCGGAGCAGATATCAGCGGATTTGGCGGACTTTCCAGGGATGAGGGTAAGGCGCTTGCCCAACAGGGTATGGATATTTTTTTCAAAATTGAAAATGCAACCAAACCTATAGTTGCAGCAGTAAATGGGTTCGCCCTGGGTGGTGGTTGTGAATTGGCTATGGCCTGTCATTTCAGGATATGCAGCGAAACGGCAAAATTCGGACAACCCGAAATCAATCTCGGACTGATTCCCGGATATGGGGGAACCCAGCGGTTAACCCGGTACATTGGCAAGGGTATGGCCATGGAAATCATGCTGACCGGGAATATGATTTCCGCGCCTCTGGCACTGCAATACGGCCTGGTAAACCATGTAACGGCCCCGGAAGAACTGATGGATAAAACCAAAGGCATTCTTAACCAGATTATCACCAAGGCCCCGCTTGCCATTTCAAAATGCATAACTGCTGTGAACGCCGCTATGGGTAACGCTGATGGTTATGCGCTGGAAACCGAACTTTTCGCTGAATGTTTCTCTACGGAAGATATGAAGGAAGGCACTCAGGCTTTCCTGGAAAAAAGACAGCCGATGTTTAAGGGTTTATAGTTTATGGTGTATGGTAGATAGCGGCTGGCGTTTCGAATTCACCCATAAACCATTTACCATTCTCCAAATACCAGAAAAAAATCCCACTTACCGGTAATTGACTTCGGCATCATCCTATATTAATTTAGGGATAAACGGGCATGCTGGTTAAAACCTATGGCAGCGCAGTTTATGGGGTGGATGCCATAACCATTACGGTAGAGGTGAACGTGATGAAAGGCAAGAATTATTTTATTGTCGGGCTGCCGGACAATGCCATTAAAGAAAGTCTGCAGCGTGTGGAAAGTGCGCTGAAAACAAACGGATATTTAATGCCCCGGATTAAATTGCTGGTGAACCTTGCGCCGGCGAATATTCGCAAGTCGGGATCGGCTTTCGACCTTCCCATAGCCATCGGCATTCTCGCGGGCAGCGGCCAGATCAAAAATATTGCTGCCCTGAGCCGGTATCTGATGATGGGAGAATTAAATCTGGACGGAAGCATATTACCAGTGAAAGGGGCGCTTCCGATGGCGATTCAGGCGCGCAAAGAAAAGTTTAGAGGATTTATTGTTCCCCGATCCAATGGCGGAGAGGCAGCGATTGTAAATCAACTGGAAATTTATCCCGTTTCCCATATCCGGGAGGTTGTTGATTTCCTGGATGAGCGCAGCCCCCTGATTCCCATGGATCCTGATACCCGGCATGACTTTTTTTCCACCCAGTTTAAATTTGATGTTGATTTCAGGGATGTACGGGGTCAGGAAAATATTAAAAGGGCACTCGAAATTGCGGCAGCCGGAGCGCATAATGCGATTCTGATCGGACCACCCGGTTCCGGAAAAACTATGCTGGCGAAAAGGTTGTCAACTATTTTACCGCCCCTGAATCTCCAGGAGGCCCTGGAAACCACGAAGATTCACAGCGTGGCCGGTAAACTCCAGCCAGACGCCATGCTCATCGCCCGGCGTCCCTTTCGATCCCCGCATCATACCATCTCAGACATGGCGCTGGTAGGAGGTGGTGGCATTCCACAACCCGGTGAAATTTCACTGGCCCATAATGGCGTGTTGTTTTTGGATGAACTGCCTGAATTCAGAAGATCCGTACTGGAGGTGATGCGTCAGCCTATGGAGGAACGAAGGGTCAATATCAGCCGGGCCCGTATGAGCATTGATTTCCCGGCCAGTTTTATGTTACTCGCCAGTATGAATCCCTGCCCCTGCGGTTTTTACAATCATCCGGAAAAATCCTGTAGCTGTCCTCCGGGTACGGTTCAAAAATATCTCAACCGGATTTCGGGACCCCTGCTCGACCGGATTGACCTGCATGTTGAAGTTACCCCTGTGAGCTATCAGTACCTGTCTTCTGCCGAAACCGGTGAACCCTCTGCTGTTATACGAAACCGGGTGATAAAAGCAAGGGAGAAACAAAACAGACGGTTCGCTGAACAATCAGGTATTTATGCAAATGCCCAGATGGATAGTGGCCTTCTGAAAAAAATCTGTTCCATTGAAAGAGCCGGATCCATGCTGTTAAAATCAGCGATGGAAAAATTAAACCTGTCCGCCAGGGCATATGACCGGATTCTAAAAGTTTCCAGAACCATTGCCGACCTTGATGAAAAAGAAGAAATCAGTACTGAACACCTGGCAGAAGCCATACAATACAGGAGCCTGGACCGGGAATCATGGGCGGGCTGAACAAATTCATGCTTATCTCTGGTCGTTCATTTATTATCTGCCGTTTGCAGCTTTAGCAGTTTTGCATATTTGGAAAGTGTTTGGTAGGCGACCGATGAAGCAATGACAAACCCATCGCTGCCATCCAGAAAACCCAGTTTAAAAATGTACCCGCTGAGAAATGCCCACAAAGGATTAAACATCAGATTCAGCCAGCTTGCTTTTTTACCTTGGTTGTACATGGTCCTTGCAATGATATTCGTATAACTGTTATTCCGGATGATCACTTCATCCAGCGAGCTGTAACTATAGTGTAAAATATCTCCCTTTATCAGACCCGTACGGGCCTGGGATTCTATCTGGATCACTCCATGAGGTTCATTTCCTCCCCACCTGCCTTTGCCCGAACGATAAAGCCTTAATTTTTTATCGGGGTACCACATGCCATGTTTGATCCAGTGGCCACAATAGTTGGTGCACCGGTTCATGGTATACCCATCCTTGCCGAATTCCTTTTCCTTTAATGAAAGCATATTTTTCTTAAGCTCATCACTCAGGATTTCGTCAGCATCCAGACTCAGGATATATTCATGTGTGGCCAGTGAACAGGCAAATCGCTGTTGATTAATATTCCCCTCGAATGGATTTTTAAAAAACCTGACACCATATTCACTGCATATCTTTTCTGTACCGTCTGTTGAAAAAGAATCCACGACGATAATTTCGTCCGCGAGCCCCTGAATATTCTGAAGGCAACGCCCGATATTTTTTTCTTCATTAAATGTGATAATTACGACCGAAACTTTCATCTGATGCATTCATTTGGAAATGGTAAACCGGGATGATCATGTGAATCGTAAATCCTTAATTTATAATAGTATATAAATATTAGCACATTACACAATAAAAGTTTCTCACATAGATCTCCTGTAGTGTATATCATGATCGGTTGTAATTATGAACAGGAGGACGCGCAAATGGTCAATCGCTGTTTTTATATAACTTGTAGAGATTTTCTGCCAAAAAAGGCAGTCCGGATCATCATTATAAACCATGAAGACTTTATTAAATTATCTCAAACCGTATAAAGGGCTGGTAGCGCTGACGCTTTTTCTGGCCGCCCTGAATATTGGATTTTCCTTATTGGATCCTGTTATTTTAGGTAAAATTGTAAACCTTTCCAACGACTACGTTCAGGCAAGGAAACTTCACAGCAATTTTCCGGCCGATAAATTTTTTACTACTTTTTCCTGGAAGCATCCGGGGGTGATAAACCTTCTCTTATTGTCTGTTGGTGTTGCGATGATGAGTCGTATCGCCAAAAATTTCCAGGATTATTTTATGAATGTCGTGGTACAGAAATTTGGAGCCAAGGTTTTTACTGATGGATTGCAGCACGCCATGAAACTGCCTTACCAGGATTTTGAAGATCAGCGGAGCGGTGAAACCCTGGGGGTATTGCAAAAGGTTCGTGCAGATACCGAAAAATTCATCAATTATTTTATCAACGTACTTTTCGGCGTAATCATCGGTGTAATATTTGTCTTTACCTATGCCGCCATCTGGATACACTGGAGTATTCCGCTGGTATACCTGGTCGGCATACTTTTACTTACCTGGATCAGTAACCTGTTGAGTAAAAAAATAAAAATCATTCAAAAAAATATCGTTTCCCAAACCACTTCACTGGCAGGTTCAACCACCGAGTCCCTTCGGAATATTGAACTCGTAAAAAGTCTCGGACTCACCCAGGAAGAAGTAAACCGGCTGAATAAAAACACCTATAAAATACTCGGTCTTGAACTTACCAAAGTAAAGCGGATCCGGAGCATCAGTTTCGTACAAGGCACATTTGTGAATACCCTGCGCCAGGTTATTCTATTTATCCTCATGTGGCTGATTTTTAAAGACAAAATGAATGCGGGCCAGCTGGTGACCATGCAGATTTTTTCTTTTTTTGTTTTCGGTCCGCTCCAGGATATCGGGAATATCGTACTGTCGTACCGCGAGGCACAGGCATCGCTTAATAACTTTGAGCTGCTGATGCAAAAAGTTCCCGAACCGCAGGCTACAAATCCAAAACACCTGGGTAAGGTTGAACAACTAAGCTTTCAGGATGTGGTATTCAAACATAAAACGGCTCAGCATTATGCCATTGATCAGATCAGTTTTGAAGCAGGCGTAGGTGAAACCATTGCTTTTGTTGGACCCTCCGGATCGGGTAAGTCCACCCTGATGAAATTACTCGTCGGATTATACCGTCCCCTGCAGGGAAAAATATTATATAATAACCTGGATGAAAATTCAATCAATTTCGATGATCTGCGCAACCAGATCGGATTTGTAACCCAGGATACCCAGCTTTTTTCAGGAACCATCCGTGAGAACCTGATTTTTGTAAACCCTGCAGCCACGGAAGCTGATCTTTTCGACGTTTTACAAAAAGCCTCCTGTCTCAACCTGCTGGAAAGGGCAGAAAAGGGCCTGGAGACCCTGATCGGTGAAGGGGGACTGAAATTGTCCGGAGGTGAGAAGCAACGGTTATCTATTGCCCGGGCTCTTTTACGGAAACCGCGGGTATTAATTTTCGATGAAGCTACCTCCTCCCTTGATTCCCTGACGGAGGAAGAAATTACTAAAACCATCCGGCATGTGTCTTCCCAGAGAAATCAGATAACGATATTAATTGCCCACCGCCTGTCGACTATTATGCATGCCGACAGAATTTATGTATTGGAAAAAGGAAAAGTAGTGGAAACCGGAACGCATAACAGCCTGCGGGATGAAAAAGGTTTATACTATGCCATGTGGCGGCAGCAGATCGGAGAAAGGAAAATTGGCCTGGATATTCCCCAACCGGCTATGATCACAACGGGTTAAATTCAATCGATTAATGGAAAAACTATCTGTCGTCATCATTAGTTTGAATGAGGAAAAAAATATCGGCCGGTGTATTGATTCTGTTCAGGGCATTGCCGATGAAATTGTACTGCTGGATTCTTTCTCTACTGACCAGACGACCTCTATCGCAGAAAGCAAGGGCGCCATTGTGAAACAGGAAGTTTTCCAGGGATACATGCTACAAATTAATCGGGCCGCAGAACTGGCTTCCCACAATTATGTTTTAAGCCTTGATGCTGATGAAGCCCTTGATCCGGAGCTGGCTGAATCAATTCTGAAAGCAAAAGAGAATTTTACTTTTCATGCTTACCGGATGAACCGGCTCAGTAATTATTGCGGAAAATTTATTCGTCATGGCAGTTGGTATCCCGACAGAAAAACCAGGTTATTCGACAAAAGAGTAGCTCATTGGGGAGGAGTGAATCCCCATTATAAAATTGTACTGAATGAGAATTATCCTGTAAAACACCTTCAGGGAAATATCCTGCATTACTCCTATTACACTATTTCCGAACATACCGCACAGAACAATAAATTCAGCACGCTGGCTGCCGAGTCCCTTTTTGAAAAGGGGAAAAGAACCACCCTTTTAAATATCGTCGCCCGTCCTTTCTGGGCTTTTTTTACCAGCTATGTTATCCGCACGGGATTCCTGGACGGATTATTCGGTTTCGTCATCGCTGTTCAGATCTCCCACCTCACTTTTCTCAAACACCTTAAATTATACCTTCTCACTAAATCAATTAATAGCAGGTACATTTGCAAAAATGTTTAGGATGGCCGCAAAACCGGGATATCTATGGAGTTTGTTTACGATGAAATGCCCCAGGTGCAGAAAAGGTTCCATGTTTAGTGATTCAAACCCATGGAACCTGAAGAATACCCTAAAAATGCCCACCCACTGCACAGAATGTAACCAGTTATTCGAACTCGAAGTGGGATTTTGGTATGGCACAGCGTATATCAGTTACCTGATTACCGTACTCTTCTGTGTATTCAGTTTTATCCTCTGGTTCCTCACCCTTGGATTTTCACTTTCCGATAACCGTTTTTTCTGGTGGCTCGCTATTAATGGCGTTCTCCTGGTTATTTTACAACCCTGGTTCATGCGACTGAGCCGGGCGATGTACCTGTATTTTTTTGTGTCGTATAATGCAGATTATAAAAACGCAGCGCCAAAAACTTTTGACTATACCTCTGAGGCGTTCTTTTTAAAGGGAGATGCTGATGATAAGCATAAGTCTTAACGCATAAAGCTTAAGGCATTTAAAATACGGACCGCAACTTAAGCATGCAGCATCAGAACTAATTTCCGGACCGTTTCCAGTAAAAGTAAAAGCCACCAGTAGTTGGCTGATGGCTCTTTGAGATCTATGATAGGGGGTTAGTAAGGGTGAATAACGTAAAATTATAAATATTATTATATAAATGATCGTCAAAGATCATTTAATCTAAAAAAATCTTTAGCCCGGATGCCTTTTTCAGTTTTTTGCAGAGTGCAGCACTCATTTACCGGATCATGCTCAAAAAATAATATATAGTCTCCCTCAACCGCTTCTTCCAGGAAATATTTTTTCTCTTTTAATGAAGTCAGCGGAAACATATCATAAGCCATTATGTAAGGAATCGGAATATGTGCGGCAGAAGGCAGCAGGTCAGCCATGTACACCACCGTTCGCCCCTTATATTCCAGCTGGGGAATCATCATCGCTTTCGTATGGCCGTTTACAAAACGAATCCTGAATCCATCTGCAAACGAAGCGGTCCCTGAAAAGGTTTCGGTGTTTGCTTCGGATGGTGCACTAATCATCTTCAGTTTACCGCTTTCCTGTATGGGCAGGATATTTTCTTTTAAAAAAGAAGCCTTCTCCCGTTCGTTCGGATTCGTTGCCCATGCCCAGTGTGCTTCATTACTCCAGTAACGCGCTTGCGGAAAAGCCGGGATCAATTGATCGTCCCTGCGGACAATGGCTCCTCCGCAATGATCAAAATGGAGATGGGTCAGAAACACATCAGTGATATCTTCCTTTTTGAATCCTTTTGAAAGTAATGAGCTTTCAAGCGTTTGATCCCCATGCATATAATAGTGACTGAAAAATCTCGCATCCTGTTTGTCCCCGATGCCGGTATCAACAAGGATTAACCGGTTACCGTCTTCAATAAGCAGACAGCGAAGCGCCCAGGTACAGAGGTTATTGTCATCCGCCGGATTTGATTTGTTCCAGATGCTTTTTGGTACCACACCAAACATAGCTCCGCCGTCGAGTTTGAAATAACCGGTTTCAATTGTGTGGAGAGTCATGTGTTGTTTGGTTGGCGGTAAGCGGTTGGCAGTTGGCGGTGATTCATTTTTTTAAATACTTATTTAAAATTGAGATATATCCTGATGATTCAAAAACAGGCCGCCAACCGTCAACTGTCAACGGTCAACTTCCTCTGCGCCCTAACCAGCCACAACAATCCTACGGCAAAAAATATGATCAGTGACAGTACCGAATTCTTCATCCCCATCAGTTCGTCAATGAGCCCAAAACTCAGCATCCCGATTACGATGGCAATCTTTTCTGTAAAATCAAAATAACTGAAATAAGAAGCGGTATCCCGGGTTTCGGGCATTAACTTGGAATAGGTGGAGCGGCTGAGTGACTGTATTCCGCCCATCACCAGACCGACGGCTATGGCCAGAAAATAAAAACCATATTCAGGATTACCACCCTGCTCCTTATAATAAGCAGTATAGTAAGCAGAGAGGCAAATGAGAATCCAGAATATAATAATTCCGATCAGTACGCGAAGGTTACCAAATTTTTCCGAGAGACGGCTCATCCAAATAGCACCGGGAATCGCGACCAGCTGAATAACCACAATCGTAACGATAAGTTTCGTATCCGCCAGCTGCAGGAGTTTACTGCCGAATAAAGTGGCCGCCAGCATTACAGTCTGAACACCCATACTGTAAAAGAAAAAACCCCGCAGGAAGTTTTTCAATACAGGCATTTTCCTGATTTCCTGATACACTTTCCGGATCTCAGCAAAACTCTCCGTAACAACATTTTTGCTAATTGATCCGGCAGTCTTTGTTTCAGGCAGCACTGAAAACGTTATCTGGGCGAAAGAAGCCCACCATATCCCTACCAGAAGGAAAGTAATTCTTGGCGCCAGCAGCGGGTCGCTGGTCATGACCACTACCAACACAAATCCAATGATCTGCAAAATCACACTACCTATATATCCATAGGAAAATCCTTTGGCGCTTACCCGGTCGCGATCTTCCGGTGCGGCAATTTCAGGCAGAAATGCATTGTAAAAAACAACGCTGCCCACAAAACCCATGGCCGCCATCATTAAACAAAGTATACCAAGCCAGAGATTAGACCCGTTGAAAAAATAGAGCATACCACAACCCAGTGATCCCATATAGCAGAAAAACTTCATGAAAGTTTTTTTATTCCCCCTGGTATCTGCGATAGAAGTAAGTACCGGATATAGCAGGGCAATGAACAGGTAAGCCACTGCGATGGAATAATCGTACAGAGAGGAATTGACAAATTTCCT
The DNA here is from genome assembly GCA_963766585.1 of uncultured Bacteroidota bacterium. GTDB lineage: Bacteria > Bacteroidota > Bacteroidia > Chitinophagales > Chitinophagaceae > Puia. The sequence goes on along the minus strand of CAVYAV010000002.1, from coordinate 1,243,366 downwards.
TCCCAGAAAAGTGACGATCTCGCCTCCGAACTGTTTTTTGGTTACCGCGAGGAAATAAATAGGGAAGAACGTGGTGGTAATAACAAGATTGTAAACAGAATTCGCCCAGTCGTACATAGCCCATCCGCGAATAACTTTTTTGGAGGCTGTTTGCATTACCGCTTATTTTAAGAATGAATGATCCCTTTCCACACCAGGAACAATATCAGGGAGCCGGCAATAATTCTGTAATATCCGAATAATCTGAATCCGTGGCGTTGCAAATAGGTGATAAAGAACCGGATCGCCAGCAGGGCAACAATAAAAGCAATCAGACTTCCAACGGCCAGGAGCACCATACTGTCTTTTGAAAATACTTCCGGATTGGTTTTATGAACGTCCCAGGCACTTTTCACAGACGCAGCAAGCATAGTGGGAACCGCCAGGAAAAAAGAGAATTCAGCCGCTGTACGTCTGTCGAGCTTCCGGGAAAGACCCCCGATGATGGTCGCGGCACTGCGGCTGAGACCTGGGAATAAAACGGAAAGCACCTGGTAACAGCCGATAATAAAAGCATTCTTATAGGTTACATCATCCTGGGAATGAATCTGAGGCTTCGTAAACAATTTGTCGATAAACAATAGGATAAATCCGCCCACAATCATCACCACGGCAATAAATTCAATATTCCCCAGCATGGCATCAATATGTTTCTTAAGCAAAACGCCAGCGACAATAGCAGGTATTAATGCAACTACCAGTTTTATATAAAATCCAACCTTCTTAAAATCAAAGAACTGTTTATAGTACAAAACCACCACCGCAAGGATTGCAGCGAGCTGGATCACGATTTCATATAAATCTGAGAAAGCATCAGGATGCACGCCAATCAGGGGATTGGCAAACTTCATGTGCGCAGTAGATGAAATAGGAAGAAACTCTGTAATGCCTTCAATAATTGCAATGATAATTGCTTGAATCAGGCTCATTGGGGATTCTTCGCTTTGGATTTTTTGAAGATTCCGACAATTTCCAGTACCAGGCCGCCCAAAATTAATATGGGGGCAACAGTTATACGGCGGAAACTATAGACTTCTGAAGTATCAAACACATTGGGGTCCTTGCTCTTTCCTCCGATCATCAACAATAAACCAAGTATGATTACGGCCAGGCCAATCATCATCCAACGATAATTCTCTCTTCCAAACAATGGTCTATAATTTCTTGATCCGGAAGCTTTTACTTGTTTTGCCATATTAAAAAATCAGTTCGCAATGTACTAAAATCAATACAAATCGTCCAACTTCATCTTCAGGTATTTCAATACGCTCCGATGTGTGCTGAAGAAAGAAATAAAAATACCCAACAGGATGATTACAATGAATAACATCAGCAGCATCGGATAGTCCCGAAGGGCTTTCAGGTAGGGCAGCTGGTTTTCTGCAAAGAAGATGATAGCGATGAGACCTCCAACGGCTAACAGGCCGCTGATCAGTCCGTTAATAAAAGCCCGAAGCTCAAGTGGTCTTGAAATAAATCCGCGGGTGGCACCTACCATCTGCATGGTTTTGATCAGGAAGCGGTTGCTGAACATCGCCAGGCGAATGGTATTGTCTATCAGGAAAATAACCAGTATTGAAATAATTACAATCACAGAAAGTAAAATGATACTGATCTTGTTGATGATATTATTCAGGTTGGTTACCAGGGACTGCGGATACTGAACATCACTCACTGCGATATTCTGAACCAGGGCATTTTTAATTTTGGAGAGTGAATCGATGGAGGCATACTCCTTGGTAATCCTGAAATCAATACTGGCCGGCAGCGGATTGCGATCAAGTAATGCTCCCCAGTCCTTATTCCCATCCTGCAGATATTTCTGCTTTGCCAGATCTTTGGTCACATACTGAAAGTCCTTTACATAAGGTTGTCCCACGATGTACTGCACAAGAGCTGCACTGTCTTTTACCGATACATTCTCCCGGATATAAACATTCATCGCAATATTTTCCTTGAAATACTGGCCGAGTTTGTTCGCATTGATAATGATCCATCCTAAAATGCCCAGGAGAAAGAGTACCAGGGAAACACCGATTATGGCCATAATATACGAGGGTGCGGAACGTTTGGCTGATCCTTTACGGGTTTTTGCCATAGTTGAACAATTTCCTATTTGTCTGTTTGCAGGAAGTGGCAAAAATAAAAGATTTACCCGCACGATGCGTATTTTTGTTGGTGCATATGGAGTATTCATTCAACGCCATCGAAAAAAAATGGCAGTCCAGGTGGAAATCAGATCAGGCATATTCGGTTAGTAACAGCAGCACCAAACCTAAATGTTACGTTCTGGACATGTTTCCCTACCCCAGTGGAACCGGATTGCATGTAGGCCATCCCCTTGGATATATCGCCAGTGATATTTTTGCCCGGTATAAAAGGCTGAAAGGCTATAATGTGCTGCATCCGATGGGATATGATGCGTTTGGACTCCCGGCTGAACAGTATGCCATCGACCATGGAATACACCCAGCCAACAGTACAAAACAAAACATCGCCAATTTCAGAAAACAACTTGACCGGATTGGATTATCGTTCGACTGGAGTCGTCAGGTGAATACCGCCGAACCCGGATATTATAAATGGACCCAGTGGATTTTTTTGCAGTTGTTTAACAGTTGGTACGACCGGGCTGCTAATCAGGGAAGGCCCATTGCTGAACTGGTGGACAGATTTGAGAAACGGGGCAGCGGGGATTTAGCCGAATATCGTTCCCTGACTTCATTTACAGCATCCGAATGGAAATCATATGCTGACAAACAAAAGCAGGATATACTCATGGAGTTCCGGCTGGCGTATTGTGGGTACGGCGAAGTGAACTGGTGTGAAGCCCTGGGAACGGTGCTGGCCAATGATGAAGTGATCAACGGATTCAGCGAACGGGGAGGTCATCCGGTAATTAAAAAGAAATTGCGCCAATGGTATCTCCGCATTACGGAATATGCTGACCGGTTATTGGAAGGACTGGAAAAAGTGGCCTTCAGTGAAGCCATGAAAGAAATGCAGACCAACTGGATCGGAAAAAGTTATGGTGCTGAAATGGATTTTGCTTTCGAAAATAATCCGGTAAAGAAGTTAAGGGTTTATACCACACGACCGGATACCATTTTCGGTGTTGATTTTATGGTGGTGGCTCCCGAACATGACATCATACCGGAGCTGACCAGTGCATCAGAAAAATCTTCGGTTGAAGCTTATATCAATTATGTAAAAAGCCGGAGTGAACGGGAACGGATGGCAGAAAAAAAGATCACCGGTTGTTTTACCGGATCCTATGTGCTGAATCCGTTTAACGGGAAAAAAATTCCGGTATGGATTTCAGAATATGTTCTTGCAGGATACGGTACGGGTGCGATAATGGCTGTTCCCTGCGGTGACGAACGTGATTTCCGTTTCGCCAGGCATTTCAATATTCCCATTACCAATATTATCGGTTCGCATTTTAACGGAGAGGAGGCCAATGCTACAAAAGACGTTTTACTGGAGAACAGCGGGTTCCTCAACGGGATCCTGATGCGCGATGCGATTCCCGTAGTCAATGCGAAACTGGAAGAAATGGGAATCGGCAATACCCGTGTCAATTATAAAATCCGGGATGCTGCGTTTAGCCGTCAGCGTTACTGGGGAGAACCGTTTCCCATTATATGGAATAACGGGATTGCCTACCCGCTAAGTGAAAAAGACCTGCCCCTGGAACTTCCCAAAGTAGATTCCTACAAGGCCGGGCCTGATGGAGAAGGTCCGCTTGCCAATCTGCCGGAATGGACGTCCAGGCATCTTGAAACGAACACCATGCCGGGTTACGCGGGCAGCAGCTGGTATTTTTTAAGGTATATGGATCCGCACAATTCAGAATCTTTCTGCAGTCGCCAGGCTTCAGATTACTGGGGTCAGGTAGATTTATATATCGGTGGAACGGAACATGCCGTGGGTCATTTGCTGTACAGTCGTATGTGGACGAAATTTCTTTTCGACCTGGGATATATCGGTTTTGATGAGCCCTACAAAAAACTCGTGAACCAGGGCATGATACAGGGTAGCAGCCGCTTCGTTTACCGGGTGGATGTAAAAGGATCAGAAAAAGTGGAATCGTTCCTAAGTGAGCAACCCCTATTTATTTCACAGGGTATTGTCAACCTGCCACCACAACAGTTTTCAGAAAGAATGCAGGAAGAGCTGGGTAAAATTTTTCCGGGATTAAAGATTGATTCCGACAATATTTCCATTTCAACCCTGCATGTGGATGTGAACATCGTAGACGGGTTGGAACTGGATACTGCGGCATTTAAAAAATGGAGAAAGGAATATGCGCGCGCCGGTTTCGTATTGGAAAACGGGAAATATATCTGCGGTTCTGAAGTGGAGAAAATGTCCAAATCAAAATTCAATACCGTAAATCCGAATGAACTCGTAGAAAAATATGGTGCGGATACATACCGGATGTATGAGATGTTCCTTGGCCCGGTAGAACAAAGCAAACCGTGGGACACCAAAGGAATCGAAGGTGTACACCGTTTCCTGCGCAAACTCTGGCGATTATTTTTTGATGAAAATAAGGGAAGGGTCTGGACGACTGCCCCTGCTTCAGATGCAGAATGGAAAGCAGTGCATAAAGCCATTAAAAAACTGGATGAGGATACTGACCGTTTCTCCTTTAATACTGCAGTTAGCGCGCTAATGATTACCGTGAATGAACTCGGCGATCTGAAATGTCATAAAAAGGAAATTCTGGAAAAACTGCTCATCATCCTCACACCTTATGCGCCGCATATCAGTGAAGAACTCTGGCATGAGCTGGGCGAAGAATCCAGCATTCTGGATGCTGCCTATCCGGTCTTCGAAGAAAAATACCTTATAGAATCAACAAAATTATATCCCGTAGCCATCAACGGGAAAACCAGGGCCGAGTTGAATATCAGTCTGGATGCCAGTCAGCAGCAGGTGGAAGAACTCATTCTTGCGGATGACACCGTGAAGAAATGGCTGAATGGGAATTCACCAAAAAAGGTGATTTATGTGCGGAACAAGATGATCAATATTGTGGTGTAGGCTTAAGGTCGAACGCTTAACGCCGAACGCTTAATGCCTAAAGCTCTTCTCTGAGCAAATGGTCAACTGTTCCCGCTTGTGCGGGATAAACTGTCATCTAAAACTTCACAATATGAAAGTTGCCAAAGACAGTCCCGGGGTATATGTTCCACCGCCCCTGATTTATATTACCTGTTTCCTGCTCTCCTATTTACTCCAGGGATATTTCACTATCAGAAGCGCGTTCTTTTTTCACAGTAAGGCAGCGAATATTATCGGTATCATTTTCATCATTTCCGCACTCATGCTGGCCATTCCCGCTTTGCGCCAGTTCTTCAAAACAAAAAACACCATTGTTCTGATTAAACCCGCCAATTCTTTACAGACTACCGGAATTTATTCCCTGACCCGTAACCCCATGTACCTGAGTCTGATGCTGATGTATTTGGGAATGGCTTTTATTTTCGGGAACTGGTGGACGCTTTTCCTGGCTCCGGTTCTATTTCTTCTGGTTACCTACCGGATCATCCTGCCGGAAGAAAGATACCTGGGCAGGGCATTCGGTGAGGAGTATTCAGCTTACAAAACAAAGGTCAGGAGGTGGATCTGAAAAGCCTAAAGCTCAAAGCCTAAAGCCAGGAACTGTAATACGAGATAATTTGTATGAATTGTATTGAAGTGCCGGGGTGTAATCACGAAAGACTTTTGGATAGGATATCGAAGGGATATCGAAGGGATCAATAGTAAAAAACATGGCGCAAGCTTTGGGCTTTAGGCTTTAGGCTTTAGGCTTTAAGCTTATTAAGGTTTTATCAACCGCACCAGGGCACTACTGCCTTCTGTACTCTGCAGATGCGCTTCATATCGTTTATCGTCTACCAGGGCTACCATCAGGGATGTATTGGGTGGAATGGATCCCAGGTTTTCGGCCACCATCACCAGTTCATTGTCTGATTGCAAATCTTTGATCGCGATTTTCATGGTATAGGCCTGCTCTGCCAGCAGGATATGCTCCTGAAGCAAATGGCCATTTAAGAAAACAGCGATGGAATCACCATCAATTTCGGCATTATCATAAAAACGGAGTTCGATGGAATCCCCTTTCACCGGAATTACCTGCTGGAGAATTTTTTTTCGGCCAGCATATCTTTCTTCATTGGTTTGCTGAGCTGGAGGAGCTGATGCAATAACCGTTGGCGGTTGGTGGTTGGCAGTTGGCGGTGGTGCATTCTCGGTTGGCGGTTCAACCACGGCTGGCGGGGCAAGTGTATTCGTTGTTTGATCCTGTGGAACGGGATGAAACGCATATTGCTCTATACTGTCCACTACTTCGGGATGGTTCACCCCATACACATAATTTTCAATCAGGAAATCCCATTCGTCAGGAAAAACCGGAACAGCATTCCCCTTTACCAGGTGGAGTTGTTTTTTTTCTTTGGTTTCATCGTCTTTCCTGGAAGTATTTCCATCGAGTTTCATAATTCCTTCCCCCGGACAATTAAAATCGGCCACGGCCAGCAGTGGTTGCTGGTTAGTGCCTAAAAAATGTTGCGAATGACTGTCTTCAATTAAAACATCGTCCCACCAGACCACATCGTTGTTCTTATCATCAAAATATCCTTTCACGGAATATCTTATAAAGTGAGATTTTGAGTCGTAGTAGTAGGAAGTGCCAATCAGGCTGTCGCCTTTGCGAACCAGCTTGAGTTCCACTTTGTAGTTTCCCATTTTCCCCTTCCAGATACCGGTAATCGGCTGAGCCTGCAGGAGCTGTACGAACAAAAGCAAAATGACCGTTTTGGGAATGTATTTTTTGAAGGTATGGAGGATCTGCATCTGAAGTCAACGCAGGCGGGTAGGTTATATTTTATGAACTCTGTTAAAATCGTTTATCGCATATCGAAAATCGTAAATCGATTAACGATACACGATACAATATAAAATTAACCCAAATAAACTTCAAGCAATCCTTCCGGCAAACGGAGCATCAGCTTTCTGGAGGAATGATCAATTTTTACCAGGGTTTGTTCATTTACAGGAATCAGTACTTCCCTGGATTCCATTTCCAGCCGGCAAAGCACCTGGTGTGGCTGTTCAATAATTTCGAGAATGGTACCCAGGTCCCTCCCCTGATCATTCACCTGGTATCCGACCCAGCCGATTGGATTATCCTTGGCGGTGTGCAGGTGTATTTCTTCTTCCCGGATCCATACATCGCGGCGCAGGAATTTTGAGACCGCTTCCTTGGAATCAATCCCTTCCAGTTTCAGCATCAGTTCATCCATCCCCTTTTTTTTGGCAAACGTTACAAAATAAGGAAGCAATTCGTCCTTTTTCTGTTCGAGAAAAATCACTTTGATTTTTGTGACTGCCAGTTTCTTACCCAGGTGATGAAGAACGACCAGGTCGCCCTTCAAGCCGAAAGCAGAAACGATCTTGCCGATATTCCGGTAACTGTTCACCATTTTATTACATAAAAAAAGGCTATCCGGTAAAAGATAGCCTTAAGAAAAATATGGGTACAGGGCCTTAACCCTGGGTTTCGTTCTCCTGCCTTCTTTCCGTTCTTCTTGGAGCCGGGGCTCTTCTGCCACCAGATCTTGCTCCGCGATGATCTTCCTGACGCTTCTTTACGCTTAATTCATGCTCACTATGCCATTTGGAGAATTTTTCCATGGCAGCGGCTTCATCAAACAGACCCAGTTTAACCCCCCGTAAAAGGTGTTTCAGGTAAAGCACTCCCTTATAGCTCAGAATGCGGCGGACCGTATCTGTAGGCTGGGCTCCTTTATGCAGCCAGTCAAGCGCCTTTTGGCGGTCAAGCTGAACAGAAGCAGGAACAGTTAAAGGATTGTAGGTACCGATTTTCTGGATGAATTTGCCATCTCTGGGCGCCCTGATGTCGGCAATGACGATGAAATAGAATGGTCTCTTCTTAGACCCATGTCTTTGGAGTCTGATTTTTACAGGCATCTTAAATAAAAATTTAAATGCGTTATTTAATAAGGTTTACGATCAGAACGAACGAATCGTCTGTTGCTGCAAATGTAATGAATGATGGATAAAATCCCGAATGATTTACCGTATTTTTTGATGAACGGAAAATTTAACGTTTGCCCATTCCCATCCCGCCCATAGGCATTTTGTTCATGGTTTTCATCATTTGTTTCATCTGTTCAAACTGCTTCATAAAGGCATTCACTTCCTGAAGTTCCTTACCGCTGCCTTTGGCGATGCGTTTCCTCCGGTTCTGATCAATAGAATCCGGATTTGCCCGTTCGTACGGCGTCATAGAACCGATCATGGCTTCGATCCCCTTAAAGGAGTCGTTGCTGATATCCAAATCCTTAATTGACTTTCCTACACCGGGAATCATGCCCAGCAGATCCTTGATATTACCCATTTTCCGGATCTGGTCCAGCTGTTGTTTGAAATCTTCAAAATCGAACTGGTTTTTCCGGATTTTCTTCTCCAGTTTCTTCGCCTGTTCTTCATCAAACTGGTTTTGGGCCTTTTCTACCAGAGAGGTGATATCTCCCATGCCCAGGATACGCTGGGCCATACGGTCAGGGTAAAACACATCCAGGGTATCCATTTTTTCCCCGCTGCTGACAAACTTTATAGGCTTATTTACGGTGTATTTGATGGATAATGCCGCTCCCCCACGTGTGTCGCCATCCAGTTTTGTCAGAACAACACCGGTAAAGTCAAGCCGTTCATTAAAGGCTTTCGCTGTGTTCACAGCATCCTGCCCCGTCATGGAGTCAACAACAAAGAGTATTTCCTGTGGATCAACCGCTTTCTTGATATTGGCTACTTCATTCATCATCGCTTCATCCACCGCCAGACGGCCGGCGGTGTCCACGATCACTACATTTTTGTTTTTGCTTTTGGCTTCTGTAACGGCCAGTCTGGCGATGTTTACCGGATCGGTGCTTCCTTCAATAGTAAACACATCCACCCCGATCTGCTCTCCCAGGATTTTCAATTGTTCAATAGCAGCCGGACGATAAACATCTCCTGCTACCAGCAGGGGCGAAAATCCTTTTTGTGTTTTGAGGTAATTGGCAAGTTTGCCACTGAATGTTGTTTTACCGCTACCCTGCAGGCCTGCCACCAGGATTACAGCAGGATTGCCTTTTGCATTCAACGGACTTTCATTTCCACCCATCAGCAGGGTGAGCTCATCCTGCACCACTTTTACCATCAACTGGCCCGGACTTACTGCGGTAAGCACTTTCTGACCCATGGCCTTATGGCGAATCGTATCAGTAAAATCCTTGGCAATTTTAAAATTCACATCGGCATCGATCAGCGCACGACGGATATCTTTCACAGTTGCCGCAACATTCAATTCTGTGATCCTTCCCTGGCCCTTGAGCTGCTTAAAGGCAGAGTCCAGTTTCTCACTTAGATTTTCAAACATAGACCTCCTGAAATTTAAAAAAATTGAAAAGAAAAAACGTGAATAAACATCTCGTTGTATCCACGTTTTTCAGAAAGGCAAAGGTAAGAAAATGAAGTGTAATTTTATCTCTATTGCTATGGTTTCGTGATTAAATTCCCAGGTAATTCCTCAACGACTTGGCGCCGGAATTACTTCTGAGTTTTGTAATGGCCTTGTCTTTGATCTGACGAACACGCTCCCGGGTAAGGCTGAAGCGATCGCCTATATCTTCCAGGCTCATGGGATGATCCACACCGATACCAAAAAAGAAACAAATAACTTCTTTCTGGCGTTCAGTGAGTGATTTCAGGGAACGATCAATATCCAGTTTCAGGGATTCATTATGCTCAATATTTGTTTCGGCCCGGTCGGCATTTGTGTTTTCCATCACGTCGATCAGGGTATTATCCTCGCCTTCAGATAAGGGGGTATCTACACTTATATGACGTCCTCCAATGCCGAGGGTGGATGTAACTTCTTCAATATCCAGTTCCAGCAGTTCCGCCAGTTCTTCTGCAGAAGGTTCCCGTTCAAACTGTTGTTCCAGCAGGGAATAGGCTTTCGCGATGCGGTTGGTTAACCCCACTTTATTCAGGGGAAGTCTAACGATTCTGGATTGTTCAGCCAGGGCCTGCAGTATACTCTGGCGTATCCACCATACTGCATAAGAAATAAATTTGAAACCCCGGGTTTCATCGAAACGTTGTGCGGCTTTGATTAGTCCCAGATTACCTTCATTGATCAGGTCGGGCAGGGTTAAACCCTGGTTCTGGTACTGTTTGGCGACAGAAACTACAAATCGAAGATTGGCTTTAGTTAGTTTGTCAAGGGCCTTCTGATCGCCCTGCTTAATCCGGATGGCGAGTTTCACCTCTTCTTCCGGTGTGATCAATTCAACTTTACCTATCTCCTGCAGGTATTTTTCCAAGCTCTGAGACTCACGATTCGTTATACTCTTCGTGATCTTGAGTTGACGCATACTCATGGGCAGTTAATTTTAAAGGGTTTTAGGTTAAATTGGTTTGTTCAGGATATTCGGATGTGTTAAAAACGTATAAATGAACCTTTTCTTATCAGCTCGTTAAGAAGATTCGGTTAATATGGCCCAATTCAGGGTATCCAATGTCGATTTACGAACTCAATGGCCCATAACTAATTGACATACAATAATTTCCCGATTTTGGAAGATCAAAATTCTTTCCTGGCTGGTGTTTTTGCAGGATTAAAAAAAATTTCAGGTCATGAAATATTTATCTATACTTGCAGCCCACGATCAATAGAATACCTAGATGAGCAAGAAACAGCAGTTTACGTTAGAATATTCGCTAAAATGCCCGGCTTCCATTTTATATGAGTTTTTGAGTACTCCCGCAGGACTTCAGGAATGGTTCGCAGATAAGGTTGATGAGCGGGATAATATCTTCAGTTTTTCCTGGAATGGTTCCACTACCAAGGCTGAAGTATTGGAAAGTGAACTGGATAAATACGTACGTTTTCACTGGTCCGATTCTCCGAAAGAGGAATTTTTTGAATTCAGGATTGAGAAATCAGATATCACCAACCAGACGATTCTGCTGATAAAAGATTTTGCAGATAAAAAAGATATCAAGGATCAGTCACAGCTGTGGAGTTATCAGGTGAAAGACCTGTTTCACAGACTCGGTAACTGACAGATGACGGATATGACAGATGACGGATGACCGTTTTTAAATTTTCAAAATTTTACATTTTTACATAGGCTTTAGGCTTTAGGCTTTGAGCTTTAGGCTATTTTTGCTTCGTGATAAAAAAGCTCGACAAACTCATTATCAGCGCGTTCATCGGTCCGTTCATCGCCACTTTTTTTATTACAGTCTTTGTTTTAGTGCTTCAGTTTTTTTGGTTGTATATAGATGACATTGTTGGCAAGGGCCTGGATATGTTCACTATCGGCAGGTTTATTTTATATGTGTGTGCAACGCTTGTCCCGCTTGCCCTTCCCCTGGCGGTTCTGCTTTCTTCCATCATGACTTTTGGAAACCTGGGTGAAACATTTGAACTGGTAGCCATCAAATCGGCCGGCATTCCCCTGCTTCGCTTTATGCGTCCTTTATTTATCTGTTCGATGGTGATCTGCGGTATTGCCTTCCTGTTTAATAATTATATTATCCCGGTTGCCCAGTTAAAAATGCAAACACTTAAGTTTGATATTATCGTTTCCAAACCGGCATTCGATATTAAGGAGGGTGTTTTTTATGATAAGATAGATGGCTATATTATTAAAATCGGCAGAAAAGATAAAGACGGCTCATCCATACACGATATCCTGATTTACCAGCACAACTTTAATCTGCTCCAGGATAATGCCATCGTAGCGCAGAGCGGGAAAATGACCATTTCACCGGATAAAAAATTCCTGGAATTCAATCTGAAAAATGGCTGGAACTATCAGGAGAAAGGCCCCCGGAATTCAACCAATACCCAATTTATCCGGATGGGTTTTGAAGAATATAAAAAAGTATTTGACCTGAGTTCGTTCAAGCTAAACAAAACAGACGACAGCGCATTCAAAAACAATTACCAGATGCTCAATATGCGGCAGCTGGGTACCACCATTGATTCCCTTGAAAACATTACCGGTGCTTACCGCAAACAAACCGGCCTGATGATGAGCACGCAAATACCTATTCTGAAATACCTGGATTCTCCCTGGAAAGCTGAAACATCAAAACTCGCTTATAAGACTTCCTTTGTGAAGACTTTACCGGATTCAACCACCCGGAATGTTCTGCAGACAACTTATTCCACGATAAATAACCTCAAGTCCAACCTGGATATATCGGCTATTAGTTATGAAAATGACCGGAAGAATCTGCGTATGCACCTGATGACCTGGCATGAAAAAATTACCATGTCCATTGCCTGCCTGGTACTTTTTATGATTGGGGCTCCACTGGGATCTATTATCCGTAAAGGTGGTATCGGTCTGCCGTTAATCTTTGCAGTTATCTTTTTTGTGATCTTTTTCCTGCTGAATAATTTCGGAAGAAAATTTGTGAAAGAAGATATCATGCAACCCGTCTCCGGCATGTGGATGGCCACCTGCGTACTCGTTCCCATTGGTATTTTCCTTACATATAAAGCCATGGCTGATTCGCAGTTATTTAACCGGGAATTTTATTACCGGCTGTTAAAAAAATTGCGCAGGAGTAATCCGAAGGAGAACAGCATTTAAACGAATTCCATTACTTCTGGTAAATACGGGAGGAATCCTTTTACATTTGCTAACAAATTATTCCGTGGATAAAAGCAAAGAAACACTCCGCATACAGTCCTGGATACTTTTTGTAGCCCTCTTCCTGTTTTTCATTAAAATTACTGCCTGGTATCTTACCCGTTCCGTGGCTATCCTTACTGATGCGCTCGAAAGTATTGTAAATATTATTGCAGGTGCCGTAGGTTATTACAGTTTATCCATTGCCTATAAACCGAGGGACAGTAATCATCCTTACGGTCACGGCAAGGCAGAATTTCTTTCTGCCGCCATAGAAGGCACGCTCATTATGCTTGCCGGGGTTTTCATTATTTACGAAGCCGTGAATCAATTGTTCCATCCAAGGGATTTGCAAAAGCTCAACCTGGGTATCCTGCTGGTGGGTATTTCTGCGGTGATCAATTTTGTTGTCGGCTTCATTGCCGTAAAAAGAGCAAAGGCGAATGGGTCGGCAGCGCTGGAGGCCAGCGGACATCATCTTCAGACCGACACCTACTCCACTTTTGCCATTATCATCGGCCTGTTGCTGATGTATTTCACCGGCATTCGTTCTCTGGATAGCATCACAGCCATTATCATGTCTGTAGTGATTATGATCATAGGTTACCGCATTGCACGCAAATCCGTTGCAGGCATTATGGACGAGGCGGATGAAAAAGTTCTGGGAAAAGTAATCACCCTTTTAAATAACAGCCGCCTTCCAGACTGGATCGATATTCATAACCTGCGCGTAATCAAATTCGGGAAAGTGCTCCATATTGATTGTCATATGACGGTACCCTGGTACCAGAACGTACGGGAGGCACATGCTGAAATAGACAGCCTCGAGACCCTGATTGAAAAAGAATTTGGGTCTGCGATGGAATTTTTTGTGCATGCTGATGATTGTGTCAGCAGCTGCTGCCCCATATGCATTAAAACAGACTGCAAAGTGCGGGAACATACTTTCGTCAAAAAAATTGAATGGAATATTGAAAATGTGATCATGAACAAGAAACACGATTTGGCCACTCCCGTCAGGGAGGGAATGCACATTTCCTAAAAGGGCCTAATTTAGCAGACATTCAAAAAAATAAACAGAACGCATGCAAGCTTGGAAAACGTATCAGGAAAAGAACCAGGAGAGATTTTTGGAAGAATTAAAAGAACTCTTAAAAATACCATCCATCAGCTCCGACAGCACCCATCAGGGGGATATGCAAATCTGTTCAGAAGCTGTAAAAAAATCACTGCTCGATGCCGGCGTAACCCGTGCTGAGATTTATCCTACCTCCGGACATCCGGTTGTATATGGTGAACTGATCACTGATAAATCCAAACCCACTGTTCTGGTATACGGACACTACGATGTGCAGCCTGTTGATCCCCTGGCGCTCTGGCATACACCTCCGTTTGAACCAACCATTAAAAACGGAATGATATTCGCGCGCGGTTCCGCGGACGATAAGGGGCAGTTTTTCATGCATGTAAAGGCGCTTGAAATCATGAACCAGTCGGGCACACTTCCGTGTAATATAAAATTCATCATTGAAGGGGAAGAAGAAATTGGCTCACCCAACCTGGGTGTTTTTGTTTCATCCCATAAAGAATTACTGAAGGCAGATGTGATTCTGATCAGCGATACCTCCATGATCAGCCTTGACACCCCTTCCATTGAAATCGGGGTGCGCGGACTGGCTTATATTCAGGTTGAAGTAACCGGTCCTAACCGGGATCTTCACAGTGGAGTTTATGGGGGTACTGTGGCCAATCCGGTTACGATGCTGGCAAGGATGATCGCCAGCTGTCACGATGAAAACAATCATATTACCATTCCGGGTTTTTATGATGATGTGCTGGAATCGTCTGCAGCAGACAGGAAAAAACTGGCCGCTGCGCCTTTTGATGAAAAAGAATATATGAAAGATCTTGGCGTGAATTCCCTTTGGGGAGAAAAGGGATACAGTCCCAGTGAACGCACGGGCATTCGTCCCACACTTGAACTCAATGGTATCTGGGGTGGCTTTCAGGGAGAGGGTTCCAAAACCGTACTGCCTTCCAAAGCATCGGCAAAGATCTCCGCCAGGCTGGTTCCCAATCAGCAGTCCGGAAAAATTGCAGAACTCCTGCTGAATTATTTTCGGAAAATTGCGCCACCGGGCGTAACGGTTGAATGTTTCGAATTGCATGGCGGAGAACCCTATATGACACCACTGGATTCTCTTGCCTATATCGCTGCTGAAAAAGCCATCGAAGCGAGCTTCGGAAAAAAACCAGTACCCCAGCGGGGCGGCGGAAGTATTCCGATCTGCTCCCTGCTGGAAAATGAACTTGGGATAAAAATTGTGTTTATGGGATTCGGGCTGGACAGCGATAACCTGCATTCCCCGAATGAAAAATATAATATCGAAAACTTTTATAAAGGCATTGAAACCATTCCGTATTTCCATAAATATTTTGCTGAAGACTGGAAGAACCCTGGTTAACCGTTAATTGTTAATCGTTGATCGTATATCGATTCACGATTAACGATCTGCGATCAACGAATCAAAATGGCTGAAAAAGAAAAACTGCGTATCGACAAATACCTTTGGGCGATCCGGCTGTTTAAAACACGGAGCCTGGCATCGGAAGCCTGTGAAAAAGGGAAAGTAAAAAATGTGGCTGGTCAGGTAAAACCTTCCAAACCGGTTCATATCGGGGAAGAATATGAAGTGAAAACAGAAGCCAAAAGATGGCGAATCAAGGTAACCGGCCTGCTCGATCACCGGCTCGCTTTTTCGGAAGCCGTAAAATATTATCTGGATATCACGCCGGAAGAAGAAGTAGAAAGGATCCAGTATCAGGCAGCTACCTTCCATACCGGAAAGAGGCTGAGTAAGGTGGGCCGGCCGACGAAGAAACAGCGCAGGGATCTGGAGGGGATGAACGATGACGGATGACGGTTGGCGGTTGGCGGATAATTCCTATAATCATTCTATAGTCATCCTCTAATCTTCCTCTAAGCATCCTCTAAGGTATAAATTGATGAAAAATGAAGATTTTGAAGTCCTGAATTGCCATAAATATTCCCAAATTTTTAAATTCTCAAATACCCGGATTTGCGCATAGATATCATCAGTGTATTACCGGAATTACTGGACAGTTTCTTTGCCCATTCCATTTTAAAAAGGGCGAAGGAAAAAAACCTGCTTGAGATCGTTGTGCATCCTTTAAGAAACTGGGCGGTAAATGAATATGGCCAGGTGGACGACTATCAGTACGGGGGCGGCGCAGGTATGGTGATGATGTGTGAACCGCTGGCCAATGCCATCGAATCCCTGAAAAGGGAGCGGCAATATGACGAAATCATTTATATGAGTCCGGACGGAAAATTGTTGAACCAGCCCATGGCCAATGCTCTTTCCCTCAAAGAAAACCTGCTTATCATTTCAGGTCACTATAAAGGCATCGACGAACGCATTCGCGAACATTTTATAACCCTTGAAATATCTGTTGGGGATTATGTATTGAGTGGAGGTGAATTACCCGCGGCCGTATTGTCTGATGCGATTGGCAGACTTTTGCCGGGTGTGTTGAACGACGAAACCTCGGCTTTGTTCGATTCATTTCAGGATAACCTGCTTGCGCCCCCGGTATACACCCGCCCGGCGGATTTCAGGGGCTGGAAAGTGCCCGAGATCCTGTTAAGCGGGGACCCCGCCAAAATCGCAGCGTGGCGCTATGAAACAGCCCTGCAAAAAACAGCCGAAAAACGGCCCGGTTTACTGGACGACTAAGCAGCAACCATGAAGATCACAGGAAAACTCGTAGATATTCCCGCAGGCAGAATCTATGCTGCTGAAATCACCATCCGGGATAAAAAAATTTCCCGGATCCGTGAACTGTCACCTGGTGAATTCGTTCCGGAGCGATATATCTCTCCCGGTTTTATTGATGCCCATGTTCATATAGAAAGTTCCATGCTGGTACCTTCAGAATTCGCAAGGCTGGCGGTTGTTCACGGAACAGTCGCCACGGTAAGCGATCCCCATGAAATTGCGAATGTATTAGGTGTAAGCGGAGTGGAATTCATGATCGAAAATGGGAAAAAAACACCTTTTCATTTTTATTTTGGTGCCCCCAGCTGTGTGCCGGCAACAGTTTTTGAAACTGCCGGTGCAACCCTGGATTCGAAAGAGACAGACCGGTTACTATCCAGGCCGGAAATAAAATATCTGAGCGAGATGATGAATTTCCCGGGCGTTTTGCACGGGGATGAAGAAGTGATGCGAAAAATAGCATCAGCAAAAAAATACCAAAAACCAGTTGATGGCCATGCCCCCGGATTGCGGGGTGAAGAAGCACGGAAATACATCCAGGCCGGGATCAGTACCGATCATGAATGTTTTACCGAAGATGAAGCAAAAGAAAAGCTGGAGATGGGTATGAAGATTCTGATCCGGGAAGGCAGTGCGGCCAGGAATTTTGAAGCACTCGCAGGACTGCTTGCGGAGAACTGGAAAAACATGATGTTTTGCAGTGATGATAAACATCCGGACAGCCTGGTGAAAGGACATATCAATCAGCTCTGTGCCCGGGCCGTGGCAAAAAACATTGATGTATTCAAAGTGCTTGAAGTTGCCTGCATCAATCCCACTGAGCATTATAACCTGGAAGTGGGTCGTCTTCGGGAAGGAGATGCCGCAGACTTTATCCTACTAAAGGATTTGATAAATTTTGAAGTAGAACAAACCTGGCTCTCGGGCGAACTCGCTGCAGAAAAAGGGAAAACCCTGTTGCTTTCCGCGGAGCATATTTCCAAGCCCAATCAGTTCGAATGCGCAGAAACCCGCCCGGAAAATTTTATTTTCAAATCCTTCCCATCTGCCTATTCAATCTATCCATATCCGGTAATTGAAGCATTTGACGGACAGCTCATCACGGGAAAAAATACAACCGTCATTGAACCCGTAAATGGTATCTGGCAATCGGATATATCCCGGGATATCCTCAAAATTATAGTGTTGAACCGGTATAAAAATGCCCCGGTGGCGATGGGATTTATTAAAAATTTTGGGTTAAAATCGGGTGCGATCGCCTCTTCGGTTGCCCATGACAGTCATAATATCGTGGCTATAGGAGTTGATGACAAATCCATTAGCCGGGCTGTAAATGCCGTGATTGCTGAAAAAGGCGGAATCAGTGTGGCAGATGAAAAAAATATGTTTTCCCTTGCGCTGCCTGTAGCCGGACTGATGAGTATTGAGCCGGGATACCAGGTGGCAGCATCCTATACCGAACTGGACATTCAGGCAAAACACCTGGGATCCAAGCTGCAGTCGCCTTTTATGACCCTCTCTTTTATGGCCCTGCTTGTTATTCCCCACCTGAAACTCAGCGATCTGGGGTTGTTTGACGGGGACCAGTTCCGGATAATCTGATCTACAAAGTTTTTTACCGGAAAAATACCCGCTTTCACCGCCCCGCGCCGCACTATGGCCTATATCCGCTTGATACCCTTGTAGTCAGGACTTAGTTTTACTTCAAATTTTAAGAGATGGACAATTTAGGATCAGATATAAAAGATGATATTAAATCCGGCGTGAACGACGATGTCCACAGCCGGATGAGAAGACCCGGCGGACGAATCTGGGTTCCTGTTTTATTGGTTTTAACCGGAATCGGTCTTTTACTCAGGCAGATGAATCTGGGCATTCCGGAATGGATTTTCAGCTGGCAGATTCTCCTGATCGCAGTGGGCATTTTTGTTGGTCTTTCACATGGATTTCGCGGACCGGGATGGCTGATTATGATCCTGGTCGGAACTTTTTTCCTGTTTGATCAGCTTATTCCAGGAATGGATATACACCGTTTTATGTGGCCGGCCATTATTATCCTCGTGGGATTAATCATGCTTATCCGTCCTAAACATCCACACTGGATGGATCCGGGCTGCCAGGGAAGGTGGAAACAGCGGGATATTGAACGCTGGCAAAGGAGAAGAGCAAGACGTGGATATCCGGGCATGCAGGGATATCCGGGCAACCCATTTGGAAGCAGTACCGGAACGGCCGGGGATACAAATACCGGGTCAACCACCGGCATGGGATATAGTTCAAAAAGTTTTTCCTCCGAAGATTATATTGACGCCACCACAGTATTCGGGGGAATCCATAAGAATATATTATCCAAGAATTTTAAGGGTGGCGACATCACCATTTTTATGGGGGGTGCCGAACTTAATCTCAGTCAGGCGGATATACAGGGTACTGCCGCGCTGGATATTACCCAGATCATGGGCGGTACCAAAATCATCGTTCCGCCGAACTGGGAAGTGAGAAGTCAGGTGACTTCTGTTTTTGGAAATATTGAAGATAAAAGACAGAATATCAGTGCCACCAATCCTGAAAAAGTGCTGATTATCGACGGATCATCTGTATTTGGAGGTATTGAAATCAGAAACTACTAACCATATATCTAACACTTATTAAATCGAAACTATGAACTGGTATCTTGCTAAAATTGTTTACAGGATTATTTGCGGACAGGGAAACCATACGGCCCAGTTTGATGAACAGCTCCGCCTGATCCAGGCAGAAAGTACTGAGGAAGCTTTTGAAAAATCATCAGCTCTCGGAGAGAAGGAAGAAGATAAATTTTACAATGAAGACCAGAAACTGGTTCAATGGAAATTTATCAATGTGGCAGAACTCTACAAACTGAGCGGGCTTCTGGACGGGGCAGAACTTTATTCCCGGATTCAGGAAACGGACAATGCAGATCTGTATATTGAGCTGACGAATAAAAAAGCCGCGCACATTCTGCATAACAGCAGACACGCTTTTCTGGAAATCATTTAAAAGCATCCATTGGCAAGATCACCCCTCAGCGTAAGCAGGTTCCGGAATATCTTTTTTGGCTGGTGGATTGCATGGGCTTTCCTGCATACCCTGCTGATTATAGGATATGACTATCCTTTTAACGCAGCGCTGATCGACAGCCTGATTACAAATGGTTTGCTAATGGGTGCCTGCGGGATCATCAGCAATATTCTCAAGTATTATCTGCCTTACAGCAACCGATATGTATACGTTTTTGTTCTCTGTCTTATTTTCAGTTTAATCGTAAACGCTATTGGTAAGTTTCTTATCGTTCTGACCCTGACTGATCTGGCATATGCCCCATATATTCCATTCCTCGCAAATGCATACTGGCTCAGACTTGGTTTTGCTTTTCTCATGATCGGATGCATGGCAGTTATTTGTGTACTCTGGTATACGCAGGAAGAAGAACAGGAAAACCGCCAGCGTAAAAATGATGCTGAAAAACTCAGCCGGGATGCCGAACTGTACAAACTGAGGCAGCAGCTGCAACCTCATTTCTTATTCAACAGTCTGAATTCCATCAGTGCCCTGATCGGCTCAAATCCTGTGCAGGCCAGGAACATGATACATCAGTTATCTGATTTCCTGAGAACCACCCTGCGCAAAGAAGAAGAACAATGGGTTAAAATGGAAGAGGAACTTCAGTCTCTGGAACTATACCTGGACATTGAGAAAGTCCGATTCGGACACCGGCTCTCAACCGTTATTGAAAAAGATGAAAATAGCATGCAGATGCTTATTCCCCCGATGTTGTTGCAACCTGTTGTGGAAAACGCCATTAAATTTGGCTTATACGATACCACGGATGAAGTAACCATTTTTATATCTGTAGTCGCTGAAAACGACGCCCTAAAAGTAATTGTTCAAAATCCTTTCGATCCGGAAACCTCAAGTCCCAGACATGGCACAGGCTTCGGATTAAATTCGGTAAAACGCCGGCTTTATCTATTATTTGCAAGAACGGACCTGGTGGAAACAAAGGCCAGGGATAATGTTTTCACCACGACCATAAATATTCCCAAGTATGAAAGTTATACTAATTGATGACGAACCGCTCGCAAGGTCCATCATCAAAGAATACCTGCAATATCATCCTGAAATGGAGTTAGTAGCTGAATGCGGCGATGGTTTTGAAGGCGTCAAAGCAATTCAGCAATTCCAGCCCGACCTGATTTTTCTGGATATCCAGATGCCCAAAATAAATGGTTTTGAAATGCTGGAACTGATCGAAGAGCCACCTGCCGTGATATTTACGACTGCCTTTGATGAATTTGCCATTAAAGCTTTTGAAAGTCATGCAGTCGATTACCTGCTCAAACCATTTAGCCGGGATCGTTTTGATAAAGCCATCTCAAAATGGTCCCAGTCCGGCAAACTGGGCAATAAAGAAAAACTGATACCCCTGCTGGATTCTGCTTCCAAAAGTCCTTCAGAACAACAGCGGGTTGTTGTAAAACTGTCCGGGAAAATCCGCATCATTCCAGTGGAAGACATTCATTACCTCGAGGCGGCGGATGACTATGTAAAAATCCATACCCGGGAGGGATCCTTTCTGAAAAATAAAACCATGGGACATTTTGAAAACGTACTGAACAACAATCAATTTGTCAGAACGCACAGGTCGTATATCGTAAATGTTACCGAAATCACCCGTATCGATCCCTACGAAAAAGATAACCATCTGGCTATTTTAAAAACCGGAGCCCGTGTTCCCGTGAGTAAAACAGGATATGTGAAGCTGAAGACGGTGCTTGGGCTTTAGTCGTGGATCGTGGATCGTATATTGTTCGATTTACGATACACGATAAACGGCTCAGACCGACCATACCGCCCCGTTGATGCTGTCTTTCGAAGCGCCGGTTACGGAATGCATTACATTGATATCTTCCCGCCAGCGTAGTGCACCCATCAGTGCAATTACAAGGGCCTCTTTATAGTCAACCAGGTTTTTATCTGGCACCACGCACTCTACCCCGTCAGGAAGGATTTCTTCCTGAAGACTCTTTATCAGGAACCGGTTATGGGCGCCTCCGCCGGTAATGAGTAAACGGAGATGTTCTTTTCCCGTAATTGTCTTCTTTAATTCACGGATTGACTTTGAAACCTGAAACACGATATGCTGTGAATAGGTACGCAATGCATCCGGGACGGAAAGCCCTGTTTTTTCAAAAAGCGGGAAAAGTTCGTATATACCAAAATCGTTCGAAAGGGATTTTGGATAACGCAACTGGTAGTAGGGAAATGCGTTCAGAACACTGAAAAGATCTTCATTCAGCCAGCCGGATTCGGCCAGGCTTCCGTTTTCATCAAAACCCTTTGGCGTATCAGATGCCAGTAAATTCAAAACCCGGTTTGCCGGGCAAACGTCAAAACCAATAAAAGAGGAGCTGTTGACCGATATGTTAGCAATTCCCCCAATATTAAGATAAAGGTCAAATTCCGGGAAAAGGAGTTTCTCTCCGATCGGCACGACCGGGGCCCCCTGACCTCCCAGGGCGATGTCCACACTCCTGAAGTCGGTAATAGTGCGGATTCCTGTAATGGCTGCTATCGCTGCCCCATCCCCTAACTGGGCCGTCATATGAAGGGCCGGAAGGTGAAAAGAAGTATGCCCGTGAGAAGCAATTAATTGAACCTGATATGCCAGGTTTTTCTCTTCCAGAAAATCATTTACAGATTTGCCCAGATAGTGACCATATTCCGTATGTAATAAAAGGTAGTCTTTAGCAGAAACCGTTGTTAGCGACGCCAGTTTTTGTTTCCAATGCGGAGGATAAGGAATACAGGCGGATTCGATAAGTTCAAACTGCCATTTTCCGGCTGTTTCTTCAAATTGAACAAAAGCAATATCAAGACCATCAAGCGAGCTTCCGCTCATTAACCCGATCACTCTATACTGCATGGGAAATGATTTTCAGATTCAATCTTTTATTCTAGTTTTAAGTGCGGTTGAATTCCGAATATCGGATTTTTAATCTTTATATATGGTGATAAATCTGAGTGAGGATTACTCTGTTCTATGTGACTGGATCGCTGAAATCCGGGATCAGGATGTACAATCCGACCGGATGCGATTTCGCCGCAACCTGGAAAGGATCGGGGAAATCGCAGGTTATGAGATCAGCCGGAAGCTGCCCTGGGAAGAAAAAGAAGTACAAACCCCTTTGGGCATTTCCAATTCAAAGATCCTTAAGAATCAACCTGTGCTGGCTACCATCCTGCGGGCCGGCCTGCCCCTTCATCAGGGTCTCCTGAATGTATTCGATAAAGCAGATTCTGCCTTTATTTCCGCCTATCGGAAACATGACCAGGATGGTTCATTCGAGATTAATATGGGTTATATGACCAGCCCGGACCTGGAAGACCGCATCCTGATCCTGTCAGACCCCATGCTGGCAACAGGAGCATCCATGGTCAAAACCGTTCAACAGCTGATGTCGGAAGGCAACCCGGCTCAGATTCATATCGTTACTGCCATTGCCTGCACGGTTGGTATTGAATACCTTAGAAGATCCTTACCCGCCTGCAGCATCTGGTGTGGCGCTATTGACGATGAACTGACGGCGAAAGGGTATATTGTACCCGGATTAGGAGATGCAGGTGATCTGTCTTTTGGCAATAAAATACAGTTCTAATGCGTTGGGGCGATACATCGGATTATCAGGTATTTTAACTATTTTCAATGTATATCCAATTGAGATTCCTATGAACCAATTCGCCTGATCCGACCCCGGCTTTCATTTTTTAAAATGTTTAGCCCGGACAAATAAAATCTGCGAAACGGTTGTAACCAAAGGATGGTGATTATGAGAAGAATTATCTACGTGCTGCTTTGTATTAGTTACTTTTCCCCGGAATCTGTCCAGGCACAGGATCCTGCATTTTCCCAGTTTTTTGCTTCCCCGCTCACCTTAAATCCAGCACTTACCGGAAAGTTTAACGGTACGCTTCGTGTAGCCGGCAACTACCGAAATCAATGGCCCCAAATCAACAATGCTTACATCACTTCAACAATTTCTGTTGATGGAAATATCATGGCCAATAAAATTACCAATGGAGATGCCTGGGGTGTTGGTTTGATGACGATGACCGACAGAACTGCCAGCGGTATCCTGACCAGTAATTATGTTGCTCTCTCCACTTCATATCAAAAAGCCCTTGACGAAAACGGCTGGAACCAGATTGGATTGGGTTTCCAGGGTTCATATGCCAGTAAACGTCTGGATGGAAATAAACTAAACTTTGAAGATCAGCTGGATCAACAGGGCGGATGGTCACTACCCAGTGCGGAAGCCGTAAGTGGTCACCAGGTGAACCTTAGCTATTTTGATCTTAATGTAGGCGTGTTGTTTAACGGTTCTTCGGATGGAAATAACAATTACTATATGGGGGTTTCCGCCTACCATATTGTTCAGCCTACAGAATCATTTACGGGGCAGTCTGTTTACACACTTCATCCCCGGTTTACCGTCCATGGCGGTTACTCGTTCCCGTTAAGCCAAACGAATAATAACAATTTTATTCATTTAAGCGGGTTGTACAGCCGGCAGGCCAATGCAGTTGATGCGATGATGGGTGGTGCCTGGTCCTACAATCTAAATGCTGATCAGGAGGGATCCCCTCCCATCAACCTTTACCTGGGTGTATGGGGACGTTTCAGCAACCTGACTGATGCGGTAATTCCCTACCTGGGTCTGGATTTTGGATCTTTCACCCTGGGAATGACATACGATGTGAATGTATCATCTCTGAAAACAGCCTCAGAAAGCCAGGGCGGATTTGAAATTTCGCTCATCTACATTAAGAAACCGGCAGACGGTGGACGGAAGCCAATCCCCTGTCCGAAATTCTAAGATTTTTTCGCACTCACATACGGGTTACCCTTTACAATAAAGCGATAAGGCAGTTCCGCATCTTCTCTTGCAGATTCCACCCCAATTCGACTGGTGACGATGATCTGATCTTTTTTATATCGCATACCGTCGTCTTCAATAAAAATCTCATCAGATATTAGTGATATCCCTGAATTTAATTTGGATATACCCATGGCACGTGAAAGATTCCCGGGACCTTTTGTTAGTGTAAGGTCTCCATAACTTTTACCAGTCCTCATCAGCATCTGATCAATGCCATCTATTGGTTCAAGGGCCCGGATCAGGACGCCATGGGGAATATTTTTTTTATTGGTGATTACGTTAAACAGATGATGCATACCATAACTGATATATACATACGAAGTACCGGGATCGCCATATAAATGTTCTGATCGTGTGGTTCGTCTTCCGCCGAATGCATGACTGGCCCTGTCCATTTCGCCCGCATATGCTTCTGTTTCTACAATCCTACCTGAGCTGCGGATACCATTCCATTTACTTACCAATATTTTTCCAAGCAGTTCTCTGGCTACCAGTATAACATTTTTCCGGTCATAAAAAGATAGGTTCA
This sequence comes from uncultured Bacteroidota bacterium, assembly GCA_963766585.1. GTDB lineage: Bacteria > Bacteroidota > Bacteroidia > Chitinophagales > Chitinophagaceae > Puia. The sequence continues at coordinate 1,218,309 of CAVYAV010000002.1, read as the reverse complement.
GTTTTTGCGGCACTCTTCCCATATAAAGTCTTAAAATGTAAAATAGTCTTATATTGAATGTCGTTAAAAATTTGCTTTGCTGAAAGAAATTGTCATCGCTATCCAGGCCTATCGAAAGGCCCATATTTTCATTGGTAAACACCGCTTATGGAAATGGATCCTGATTCCGGGTCTGTTATATATGATCCTGTTTACGATTGGATTATATTTTTTCTGGATATCTGCAGATACGGCTGTTTCACACCTGAGCAGGATTTCCGGAGTAGATCACTGGCTGCATCTGCAACACAGTGCGGCATGGAGCTTTATATTGATCATGGTGGGTATTATGGTCAGGCTGATCATGATGTTTTTTTACTTCTCCCTTTTTAAATATATATTCCTGATACTGGGCAGCCCGATTTTTTCCTATCTCAGTGAAAAAACAGAATCCATTATGGAAGGCCGGGAATTTGTTTTCAGCTCTTCTGTTTTTTACCATGATATCCGCAGGGGTATCCTGTTGGCGCTGCGAAATTGCGGATGGCAAACTGTATATACGATATTTATTCTATTGCTTTCCCTGATTCCACTCATTGGATCCATTGCCCCAGTTATTTCCGGTCTTGTTGAGTGCTATTCTTATGGTTTTTCCATGCTCGACTATAGTTGCGAACGTCATAAGCTTTCACCCTCCGCCAGTATTAGTTTTATCAGCGAGCGCCGCGGCCTGGCGATCGGAAATGGCCTGGTGTTTTATATGATGCATTTCATACCGTTTGTAGGATGGGTACTGGCGCCTTCTTATGCATTGGTCGCTGCAACGATCAGTCTTTACCATCAGAATATTGAACCATGAAAACCCGGTCCACCCTGTATTTAATCCCCAGTTATCTGGATGAGGAAGGTCTGGAGGCAATACCCGCTTATATTTTAGGTGCGGTTCAGGAAACAGAAGTTTTTTTTGTAGAGAATGAACGCAGTGCCCGCCGGTTTCTAAAAAAAATCTGGAAGGAAATAGAGATTGACCGGTATCCCTGGTTCGTTATACATAAGGCAGAAGAAGAAGTTAAACAGGAATTTCTTCAACAGGTAAGCCAGGGGAAAAAGATCGCCATTCTGAGCGAAGCCGGATGTCCGGGTATCGCAGATCCGGGACAAATCCTGGTAGCGGCTGCCCAGGAAGCAGGCGTTCTGATAAAACCACTTGTAGGCCCGAACTCTATTCTGCTGGCCCTTATGGCGAGTGGGCTGAATGGTCAGCATTTCCAGTTCCATGGTTACCTGCCGATTGACACTGCAGAACGCAGTAAGCGCATCCGGGAACTGGAAGCCATATCCCGAAAAGAAGGATCAGCGCAAATTTTTATTGAAACTCCTTACCGAAATCTCAGCCTGCTGGATAGTTTATTCAAAACCTGCAGCGGACAAACGCGGTTATGCGTAGCCGTGAACCTGACCGGCAAAGCGGAGTCCATTCAAACGAAAACGATTTCAGCCTGGAGCAGGGCTGTTCCGGAAATTAACAAACAACCGGCCATTTTTATAATACAAGCTTGAGGCGTGAGGATTGAAGCTTGAGGCGGGAAGCTTAATGCTTCAAGCCTCACGCTTTACGCTTCAAGCTTATCTAAGGTCGGTACGGCGTTGGCAATCCCCGTGGATCCCGAATGGATAAAATGCTGTCCACAATATAAACTGTTGTACCCCTCCAGGGCAGGGTGCCCATATATTCCTTATAGTGAAGTTCGAATTCCTTGCCGCTGTTGGACATAAGTTTAGCCGCTACCGTTTCATTCGTAACAGAAAACTTGAATTCATAAGACTGAACCGAACCCGGTGTACCACCCTGGAATCCGGTCTGGATCAGTTTACCTTCATACGTTTTAAATACAAATCCTTTCTTCATGAAATTATTCAGTTGTCCGGCCTTTACCCCTTCGCCAAAAACCCAGTAAAAGTGCCAGGCAAACCAGGCCGCACCGATCACGATGACGACAAGTAAAAGAACAGTAAAGAATTTTTTCATGTTGTAATATTTACAATCCGTATTTGTCAACCAGATAAATCAGGGCCGCCATATTGATGGCTCCCAGTTCCAGTTCTCTTTTATTTACTTTTTCAAATACATCGTTTGCGGCATGGTGATAGTCAAAATAACGCTGGGAATCAGGAATCAATTCAGCTGCCATGGCACCATTAGACTCAAAAAGCGGTTCAACATCCGCCCCTGCTCCACCGGCAACAAGCGCAGAAACTCCATAAGGATTAAATAATGGCAACCAACCGCGAACCGTATTCAGCTGAGATTCTTTTCCCATAAAGCTAAATGCCCTCGGGGTAAATCCACCTGCATCACTTTCCAGCGCAAAGATATGTTTCTCATTATTTGCCTTTGCAGCCGCACTATATGCTTTGGAACCCCTTCCGCCATTCTCTTCATCAGTAAACAGTACCACCCGGATTGTATTTTTCGGTTTGTATCCAACAGCTTTCAGTGAGCGCAGCACTTCGATGGAATGAACACATCCGGTTCCGTCATCACTTGCTCCTTCAGCCGGATCCCAGGAATCCAGGTGACCGCCTACTGTAATAAACTGGTCCGGACTTTCAGATCCGCGCCATTCGCCAATTACATTATATCCAACGGTATCCGGTAATGCATGGGCATTGGTGGAAATAAAAAGTTTAAGGTCTTTTTGCGAAGCCACTGCTGCTGCCAGTTTTTCTGCATCCTGCAACCCGACCGCTAAAGCCGGAATTTTCGGGAAAGAATCATTGTAGATCATCGCTCCGGTGTGCGGGAAGTTATCGGTGGATTCACTCATCGATCTTACTACCACGCCCACTGCCCCGTATTTAGCAGCACGGCTTGCGCCAAAGGCCCTGTAAGGAACTGCTTCCCCGTATGCATAAAATACCTGAACGAAATCTGCTTTAAACGGATGATTGTAAAAAACAATTTTCCCTTTGATTTCATCTTTTCTTTTTTCCAGTTCTGCAAAATCGCGAATGAGAATTATCGGTGCGGTAATTCCACCCGCCCTTGTTGAAACTGAATTTCCGAGTGCAATTACAGCAAGCGGAGTCCTGCTTTTTCCGGAAATCAGGGCTGCCTGATCCTTTCCTCCCCGAACCCAGTGCGGGATCATGGCTTTTTGCAAATAAACCGTATCGGCGCCTGCTTTTTTCAATGCGTCCATTCCCCAGGTTTCCGCTTTATAAGTTTGTGGAGATCCCGAGAGGCGCTGACCAATGGTCTTTGTTAAAGTGAACAGGTTACTGTAAGCAGTACTTTTCTGAAAAATTTCATCTGCAATTCTCCTTATAAAGATGGAATCGGACTGTGCTTCCGCTGCACCGGCAAATAAAAGCAGGAAGCTGCCAAACAAAACTGAACGCATATCTGTTTATTTCCCGCTAAGATAAGTATTGCGCAGATCTTATGAAGCTCTGGAAAATCTGTTTAACTTTGATTAATAAATTCACCTCATGCGGATAGGAATTGTTTGTTATCCAACTTTCGGCGGAAGCGGTGTTCTGGCAACCGAACTGGGTAAGGCCCTGGCGGATAAAGGCCACCAGGTGCATTTTATCACATATCAGCAACCCGTCAGGCTTACTGAGTATAATGCAAATATTTTCTATCATGAAGTACGGGTAACCTCTTATCCTCTTTTTGACTATCCTCCTTACGAAACGGCTCTGTCCAGCACCATGGTGGACGTGATCATGAATCACCAGCTGGATTTACTGCATGTGCATTATGCTATTCCGCACGCATCAGCTGCGTATATGGCGAAAAAAATTGTAGCTACCCAGGGAATAACGATTCCGGTAATCACCACCCTTCATGGAACCGACATTACACTTGTTGGGCGCGATAAAACCCTTGCACCGGTAGTAGCTTTTTCCATTAATGAAAGTGATGCTATTACAGCCGTTTCAGAAAATCTCAGGGATGAAACCTATGATATTTTTGATATCAAGAAGGAAATTGAAGTGATCCCGAATTTTGTTGACCTGAGTCGTTTTCAGAAAAAAGCGATTGATCCTTTCCGTAAGGTGATTGCGCCAAATAATGAACGCATTGTGGTTCACGCTTCCAATTTCAGAAAAATAAAAAGGGTTTTGGATGTGGTGAAGATTTTTGCATCCATTAACAAACAGATTCCGTCCAAGCTGCTATTTGTGGGAGACGGCCCTGACCGTCATGATGCGGAAAATTTGTGCCGCGAACTGAATATCTGCGATGACATCCGATTCATTGGGAAACAGGAACAGATTGAAGAAATTCTGGCGGTATCGGATCTTTTTATCCTTCCTTCGGAATATGAAAGTTTTGGTTTGGCAGCACTGGAAGCGATGGCTGCCGGTGTACCCCTGATTTCATCAGATGCGGGCGGTTTACCCGAAATAAATATCAATGGCAAAACAGGATATATGAGTGCTGTCGGTGATGTGCAGTCCATGAGCCGGAATGCGATAACGATTCTGGAAAATGAGGATATTTTAAAAACATTTAAATTGAATGCTGCAGAGCAGGCCAAAAAATTCGATATTCATCATATTGTTCCGATTTATGAACAACTGTACAACCGGTTCCTGATGAAATCGCTGCCAGTTAAGAAATTTACCCCGGAAAAGATATAACGGAAAACAGGCTTATTATTTTCTCAGCCATCTTTCAGGATCAAAGAGGCGATCCTTATCATCTGATAATACAAATTCAAGCTGGCCGATTTCTGCAAGTTTTCCAAGAAGCTGTCCCATTTTAACTGACTGCCCTTTGGAAACGGACACTGATGAAAGATTACTGTAAGTGGTGAAATATTTTCCATGCCGGATCATCACAGCGCTGACATCTCCTACAAAAAATACACCCTGTACTTCTCCGTCGAAAACGGCGGTAACAGAAGTTCCCGGGGCGCTTTCAATCGTTATTCCCTGGTTATTATGTATGACGCCCTTAATATATTCATGCGGACCAAACCGCATGGCAATAGTACCAGATGCAATCGGCCATGGCAGATGACCCTTATCTTTTTCAAAATTTCCTGACAGGGCGATGTCGGCAGTAGTACCAAAAACTACCGGGGCGGTGGTTTTAACTGCCGGTTTCACATTTGAAGGCATTGTACCTGCTGAAGTAACTCCGGTTGGATTTTTAGCAGGATCTGATTTCACCGGCGCCGCACTGGCAGCATTTGAAGCCGCTTCTGCAGCAGCCTTTTTCTTGGCTTCCCGAATGGCATCTTCCCTCGCCCTCCGGATAGCGGCTGCAATGGCGTTGCCGAGTTTCTGGTCCTGCCGCTGCTTGGCATTCATTTCCTTCTTCAATTCTTTTTCCCTGCCCTGGAGTTCTTCCACCACCTGGTCTTTTTCTTTTTTCTCAACCTCCAGCACCTGCTTTTCCTTACTCTGTTTTACCAGCGCTTCGTCTTTTTCAACACGTTTTATTTTGAGTCCGTCAATTTTATTCTGGAGAAGTACCTGTGTTTTTATTATGTTCTCCGCGCGTTGTTCACGGTATGCCCTGTAGGATTTCAGGTATTCAACCCGTTTGATGGCATCATTAAAATTACCCGCAGCAAAAATAAAGTTCAGGTAATCGTAGTTGGTCCGGTTTTCATAAGCGTAAACAACGCTTTCTGCATATTGTTTACGGAGCGTATCCAGTTCCTTCTTCAGTTTAATAATCTCCGACCAGGAGTTATTCATATCGGCCTGGATAAAATTCAACTGCTGGTTGATATTCGCAATGGCAGCCTGGCGCAGACGAAGTCTTTTTTGCAGGAGGGCGAGCTGACCAAGGGTCTGTTTCCTGTTCTTGTGGGTTTGTTCCAGGGAGCTTTTTACAGCTTCGATTTCCTTTTGAATAGAAGCCCGTTCTTTTTCAAGGTCGCTGCGGCTCTGGGTTTGAGCCTGGGATTTACAGATCGTAACTGAAAAAAGAATAGCAATGAACAGGAATATCGATTTGCGCATATGCGATGTACGTTCGGGATGAAGTTAAGGCATAACGCCTATTTGCGTTTATAATTTTTCGGTATGGAAAATGGAAACTCTAAATTATCGTTAAAAGAATATTTGTTGAAACTCATCTCCACATCGAGTCTTGTTGTTTCTGCAACCGCGATCTGACGATAGGTAGAAAAAAGTATGGTGTCTTTTTTTTCGTACTGGCCATAAGTGATATCGCAACTACGGGTTTTCAGCGGGTCCACATCATCCATCTTACTGTGTTTTAAACTGTAGTCACTATTCAGGGTCAGGGAATTTCTGAAAACTGATCCGATACTGAGAATGGAAATACCCTGGATATCTTTCCGGTAATACAAAATATTACTGTCAAGGAATATCGGGTTCCCCAGAATGACGGATTGTAAAACATTAAAATCAAAAGGAAGATGACTTATTTCCTGTAAATAGCTGATCGACCTCAGCTGGTATACCTTATCCACTTTATTTAACACTTTGGCGCTGTCGGGCGTAATGAGAACGCGGAATACTTCAATGCCCAGCAGGGTGGCATTGACAGATATCCAGATTCTTTTGTCTTTTTCAATTCTTACGAAAGCCGTTAACTCATAATCTTTCCCATCGCTTCCTTCATAGTGTACCCGAAGTTTAGCCGAAAAGGTTTTGCAATTAATTATACCGGCCTGTATATGTTTATACACCTGCTGAATATATAAAAGAGAATCCCGGTGCAGATCCTCTGCAGTTGCAGTGTCCGTTTTTTTCTGGACTGTATCTTTTTTACTGATTGCTTTGGTAATGGTCTTGGTAGACTTACAGGAAATACCAATTATGATGATACATGCAAAAAGCGATGAAATGGAAAACCCTTTTAGAAAAACCCTTCCTATTTTATTCATTTCAGATATTCTCACTTATTAGTTGACAGATAACAGTTGACAGATGACAGATAATACTTGTTTTTGGCTCTGCGCTTTGGCTTCAAGCCTCAGGCTTCAGGCTTTACCTGTGTGTCCGAATCCACCATCATTCCTGGAAGATTCATTCAATTCGGTTACCGGGTGCCAGACCACTTTTTCCACCGGACCCACAACCATCTGGGCAATACGATCACCCGGATGAATAGACTGCTTCGAATCAGAAAGGTTTATCAATATCACTTTCAGTTCCCCGCGATAGTCAGCATCTATCGTACCCGGTGAATTCAAACAGGTTATTCCCTGTTTGAGGGCCAGACCGCTCCGGGGCCTGACCTGCGCCTCATAGCCATCTGGCAATTCGATAAATATACCGGTAGGTATCAATTGCCGTTCCAGTGGCTGGAGTATGATGGTTTCCTGAATATTTGCTTTAAGATCCATGCCGGCAGCTCCGGGTGTGGCGTAGGCAGGTGAGGGAAATACTGACAGATTTTTTATTTTAACGGGAATGGACATGGGCGCAAAGGTAACTAATCCGACTTCCTGAGCAATACAACAGCCTGCGCCATTATGCCTTCTTCCCTTCCGATAAATCCAAGTTTTTCTGTGGTGGTAGCTTTAATGGAAATATCATCTGGTGTGATTTCCAAAATCGTGGCGATAATATTCCGCATAGCCGGAGTGAATGGAATAATTTTGGGTTTTTCCAGACAAACTACCGTATCCAGGTTAACGATCCGGAATCCTTTTTCCCGTATAAGGGCAAAGGTTTTTTCAAGCAGAATTTTGCTGTCAATATTTTTCAGGCTTTTGTCTGTATCCGGAAAATGCATGCCAATATCCCCCAGGTTCAGGGCTCCCAGCATGGCATCACAAACAGCATGCAGGAGCACATCAGCATCACTGTGGCCGAGGGCTCCCTTGTTATGCGGAATCTCTACGCCACCCAGCCAGAATTTTCTTCCGGTAACCAGCTGATGAAAATCTGTCCCGATCCCGATGCGATAAGACATAGTGGAATTTTCTATTGGCCGGTATCACTTGTTCCCACTGCAGGTCCTTCCAGATCAAATACCAATCCGAAACGAATCGTATTCGAAAGAGGGTTCCTGGTGATACCGGATCCCGAAGGAATGAGATATGAAAAATTTAATCCCAGCATATTATATTTCAGGCCGACACCCATCGTGAAATACTGCCGTCCGCCCTGGTCCTTATTTTCATAAAAATATCCGAGACGAAAAGCAAACTGATTGTTGTAAGTATATTCAGCTCCGATAGAGGCATTGATGGTATTAAACTGGCCGTTAAAAGACTGAAACCAGCTGCTTACCACACTCATGTTATAATAGTCATTAATCTGCTGGGTGCTAAAAGTATCAACACCATATTGCTTCGTTGGAAATGCCGGTACCATCAGTTTATTCAGGTCAAGGCCGAAGCTGATTTTGTTTTCTTCGTCGAACACTTTGGTATAGTTAGCTCCCAGACCCATATTGGCCGGAATAAATTCCTTTTGGGTGGCATCATTGGTATACCCGATTTTCGTTCCCAGGTTTGACAAAACAAATCCGAAGGTCCAGCCTTCCTGATTAGCTTTCACATCTCTGTAGGTGAGGGAAACATCCGCTGCCACAGCCGTTCCGGCCTTATAAGTTGATCCTCCTGAGGCAGCATAACCAATCGTCAGATTGGAATTAATATACCGCATGGTAAGACCGATACCGAATTTATCAGAAAGTTTGCGGGAGTACCCAAAGTCAATAGAATACTCACGCGGCCTTCCTTCGCCCCATTGATCCCCGGAAGGACCAGAAAACTGGATACTACCCAGGCTGAAATACCGTATTGAAGCACTAAGCGCCTGTAAATCGTCAAGTTTATGGTATCCCGTTGCAGCTAAAAGATATACATCATTCAAACCCAGGTCTTTAAGCCAGGGTGAATAATTCAGACCGATACCGGTATTGTATTCTGAAAACGGTGTTTTGGATAGATTATAAAACGAGGAGTTTGCATCCGGGGAAGTAGCAATACCTAATTCACCCATTCCTCCTGCCCTTGCATCAGGAGATATTCTTAAGAAGGGAACCGCGGTGGTTATAACATTCTGAGACTGAGCACTCGCACCATAAACAGTTAGCATACCGCACAGCAAAGCAGTTAGTCGGAAAAACAGTCTTTTCATGAAATTAAATTTAGCTTTAAAAGGAACTGACTTTAAAAATGAACTCCTGACTTAATAAAATCATCAGGTCCCGGGTTTCATTTCAATAACAGAGGGTAGAAATTTTCGATAGCTAATTGGTTGATTTATAGTTAGTTCCAGTTTTGACGCGGTTTGGAATCTACGATGACAGATTCCCAAACAACATACCTGTTCTTCCGGTAATCCAACGGAATCACAGCCGGAATATTGCGCAAGATAAAGGTTTCCCGGAATCAATAAGGCCAATGGCAAAAAGACTGATATTCTTCAACAAGGCTTTAACATTCCCAAAACGGGATTTTTTCCACCAAACAAACTAATTTCGTCTTCCGTGCGTATAAAATAACTGTAGGCCCGGTTTTTACAATATTTGTTTCAAAACCACGTTTCTACACCTAACATATCACGGTTAAATGCGTTTTCTATGAATCTCAAAAGTCTCTTTATCCTTGCTTCCTGTGCCGCCACAATTTCCTCGTGTAAAAACGGTGGTTTGTTCGGAAAGAAATCCGAATCTTCTGCTGTAACTGGCTGGAACTATAATGATAAGAATATGGGCGGCTACCAGGTGTCCAAAGAAAAGGAACAGCGTACCGGACCAGGTTTGGTGTTTGTTCAGGGAGGTACATTTACCATGGGTGCCACCGAAGAAGACGTAATGAGCGATTGGAACAATATCCCCCGTCGGGTAACAGTAAACTCTTTTTACATTGACAGGACCGAAGTAGCCAATGTGCACTATCGCGAATATCTGTACTGGATCAACAATGTATTTGAAGGTGATGAATTTCAGGCCGTGAGAAATGCAGCCCTGCCGGATACCCTGGTATGGAGAAGTGCACTTGCCTATAATGAACCGCTGGTAGAATATTATTTCCGCCATCCATCCTATAACTATTACCCGGTTGTTGGGGTAAGCTGGAAACAGGCTCATGATTTTTGTATCTGGAGAACCGACCGTGTAAATGAAAAAGCACTGGTTGACCGCGGTTTCATCAACAAGAATTCGCTGAAAAATATCCAGGGTCTTGGCCAGGAAAATTTCAATACTAAATCATACCTGGTGGGTGAATATCAGGCAACACCTGGTCCGGCCGCGAAATCAAAAAAGAACGAACTTAAAAATCCAAACGGTACTCCACGTACCCAGATAACTTTTGAAGATGGTATCCTGCTTCCTGCTTATCGTCTGCCAACTGAAGCAGAATGGGAATATGCAGCGCTGGGATATATCAATCAAAACCCTGCTCCAAGTCATAAGGACAGCCAGAGAGGGGAAGAACTGATTGCAAACAAACAGGTTTATTCCTGGAGCCAGAATGTAAATGGTCTTCGTGATTCCCGCAGGGGAACATGGCAGGGAACATTCCTCGCCAATTTCAAAAGAGGAAACGGAGATAACATGGGTGTTGCCGGCGGTTTGAATGATAACGCCGTATACACTGCAGATGTCACTTCTTTTTATCCTAATGGATTCGGAGTATATAATATGTCAGGAAATGTGAGCGAGTGGGTAGAAGATGTTTATCGTCCCCTTTCTTCTGTTGACGTTGACGGAGTTGCTCCTTTCCGTGGTAACAAATTTGAAACCATGGATCTGGGTAAAGAAGGCAAACCGGAAAGAGACAGCCTGGGCAGAATCAAATACCGCGCAGTTACGGATAAAGAAAGTGAAAACAGAAGAAATTACCAGAAAGGTGATGTAATCAATTACCTGGATGGTGACTCCCTGATTGCAGGTATTAGTTATGGCTACGGAAAAACAACACTGATCAGTGACAAGAGCCGTGTTATTAAAGGTGGTAGCTGGAATGATCGTGCTTACTGGCTCGGACCCGGAACCCGCCGGTTTATGGAAGAGGATCAGGCTAGTTCTACTGTAGGTTTCCGTTGTGCCATGGACCGCGTAGGTAGTCCGGCTGGAAACGGCAGACAGACCGGTATCAGTTATAAAACAAGAAAACAAAACGCACGCAAGCAATAGTACGAACCGATAAGACTTTAAAAAAGCCATCCCGTCAACAGCGGATGGCTTTTTTGTTTACTAGATTTGTGTCTTAATAGCTTAAAGCAAAAAGCTTAAAGCTTAAAGCTATTTGGACATTGTGAAATGAAATAATCTTTTGAATGATCGACTTACCTGGTTCTGAATCAATATTTAATTCCTTCAATTCCGTTGAACCCTTATATGAGATTTATCTTAGACATCCTTCTATAAGTACCGATACACGAAAAGTGAAGAGTGATGATCTATTTTTCGCGCTGAAGGGTGAAAATTTTAATGGCAACCATTTCGCTGTTCAGGCCCTCGAAAACGGTGCCGCCTATGCGATTATTGATGAGATAGTCCCGGATGCCGGTATCTATTCCAACAGGCTTATTATGGTTGACGATGTGCTCACCAGCCTTCAGCGGCTTGCAGCTCATCACCGGAACCAGTTCAGCATTCCGGTGATCGGGATAACCGGAAGCAATGGAAAAACAACTACCAAGGAGCTCATTCATGCCGTGGTGTCTGAAAAATATAAAACTTATACTACAGAAGGCAACCTGAATAATCATATCGGCATTCCCCTTACCCTCCTGAAAATAAAAAAGGATGCGGAAATAGCTATCGTGGAAATGGGTGCCAACCACATTGGTGAAATTGAAGGATATTGCGTTTATACCCGTCCTACACACGGTTTGATTACCAATTGCGGAAAGGCCCACCTCGAAGGATTTGGCAGTCTGGAAGGCGTAAAAAAAGGCAAAGGGGAACTGTTTGACTATTTGCGCGCTTATGGAGGAATTGCATTTGTAATGTGGGATTATGAATACCTCCAGCAGTTAAGCAGCGGGATTCGGGAAGTCTATTCCTATGGAACCAATCACGCAGACATTACCGGAATCACGGAACCAACAGACAGTTATTTAAAGGTCCGGATCACCAAAGGAAAATCGGCCGGAATCATTCAGACAAAACTGACGGGGAATTATAACCTCCCCAATATACTGGCTGCTGTTTGTATTGGCAATTATTTTAAAGTTGATGCAGCAGCTATTAAAAAGGGCATCGAAAACTATACTCCTTCCAACAGTCGTTCCCAGTTAATAAAAGCCGGAACCAATACCATTATCCTGGATGCCTATAATGCAAACCCTTCCAGCATGAAACTCGCGATTGAAAATTTTATCCGTTTTCCTGCCGCAGATAAGGTTTTACTACTGGGTGGCATGGCAGAACTCGGTGAGGAGAGTTTGAATGAACACCAGCAGATTCTTGATTTGATCGGAACGCACTCCTGGAAAGAAGTTATCCTGGTGGGTGGAGATTTTTTAAAAATTAAACATGCCTACAAAGAATTTATAAATGCTGCCGACGCGGGAAAATGGCTGGAGTCCCATCCCTTTCAACACACATCTTTCCTGGTAAAAGGATCCAGGAGTATGCAGATGGAGAAAGCCATAGAAAGTGTGAGAGTGTGAGAGTGTGAGAGTGTGAGAGTGTGAGAATGAACTTTACTCTCACACTCTCACACTCTCACACTCTCACACTTGTTGTTAATCTGCTTTCCACTTCACTACGGTATGACTTATGGGCTGGAGGGTTCGCAAATATGCATAGATATTTGCCAGATCCTGATCCGTCATCGTACCGTATAATGCCCAGGGCATAATGGTTTGAATATCCCCCTTGTTCATTGTCCGGTGCGCATTGGTGCTATCCCGGTACATCGCGAAATGCTGTACGAAAAATTCCTTTGTCCAGGATCCGATTCCCGTCATTTTATCGGAAGTGATATTTGCGGACGTGACGATTCCTCCCGGAACCGGAAAAGAACGACCGCCTGACATAGCAAGGGATTCATTAAAATTTCCTTTTTCAAAAGGTGTATGGCAATCATGACAGGCTGCTATCGTAAACAGATATTTTCCATGGGCCACACTGTCTGTAATGGGGGGAATCGTGATGGGATGTGCCTTTTCAGGAATAGTATTCAGGATAATATTCATGGGGAAATCTGCCGAAGATTCCGGCACCTTATTTTGCACCGGATTCAGGGACCGAAGATATACGATCATGGATTTGACATCTTCCGGATCTGCATAACCAAATTCATGGTAAGGCATAACCGGAAAGATTGGCTTTCCGTTTTTACGGACACCCGTAGTAATGGCCCGGTATACTTCCCCGTCTGTCCAGTCGCCTATTCCCGCGGGGGTAATATTCGCTGCATAAAAAACCCCCGGGAACCCCATGGTCTGATCAAACCTTTCTCCTCCCTGACCCAGTGTCGAAGGAACCAGGGGCATGGTGAACTGGGTCAGATTGCGCTGACTATGGCAATCCATGCAGGCCATTACACTTTTTGCCAGGTAATTACCCCGCTTGATCCTCGCCTCGGTTCTCTCAATGGTCATCTGAGGGGCCGGACCAACATTCGGTAATGCAATTTTGATGTAAGCTACAATGATGACCAGGAGGATAATGATGGAAAGGACAAGTATGCCCAAAATCCGGAGGATTCTTTTCATTACGGTTGTTTTATGAGGGAGTTAATAATTCTATCGGCGGGTAATCATAGAGGTCAGGGGCCAGCGTAAGTTATGAAAGTCCATCATATCTACTACAATACTTCCTACGCTGATGGGGCTCTCAACACGCAAAGCAGCATGGTTTGCGTCATCTGCTATCCAGACGTCCATCTTTTCCCCTCCTTCAAATATAGTTCCTTTAATGAGCAGCGGCTTAATTTTTATAGCATGGAATTTACCATACCTGGTCTTGATGGTTTCTTTCCCGATATACCGGATGTAGATCGAATATACCTGGTTGTCAAGGAACATGGAAAATGGGATTTTATCCCCGGGCTTATATTTATCGAAGTCAATATTCCGGGCATAATACATGGTACTTAGTACATCCTGGATACAATCCGGAGTTTTATATACACCGGCATTCGTAATGGCGGTATGCGCTGTTTTATTAAAACTAACATTTTCATATTTCTTGTAGGAACCTTCATTTACATTGCGGATAAACTTCATGGGCTGAAGATTGGACGTATCAATATAGGTTTCATACTTATCCCGCACCCTGAAAAAATTATCATAGAAAGAATAAGTCTTTCCATCTCCGATTACATGAAATACCGGTTTGTTGTTCAGGTTTTCGAGAGCTACGCTAAATTCCGCTTCCCCTGCGGCTATATACATCCCAACAACTTTATAGTAGACACGGTAGGTAATACTTTCACCGGATTTAAATGCATGATTCAGCAGACCGCAAAAATCATCCCCTGCTCTCAGGGGAATGGACAAGGCTACTAATAAGACAACCACAATCCCGGTAATCGATTTCATCTGCTCCTGAATAGTTTGATCCTTAAAATTAATAAACTCCCTATTAACGCGGGGATTATTAAATTGATTACCCAGATTCCTAAAGATACTGCGAGTATACCCGCTGTATTGGAGGTAAATATGTGAAAAACCTGAATACCCACCGTCCAGCGAAATCCGATATCTGTTAAAAACGTTAACGTTGGTACAATGGCCATCAAAACAAACATTACACTAACGCCCGTGAATACCTGCATTATTGTCAATGGGATGCCAAATAAAGAAAATAAAAGGTAGTACTGGAATATGAAAACCCCGTACCTGATAACAGAAACCATCAGTATGGCTGCCAGACCCGGGAAACTGAATTTATCCGGGATGGAATATTTTTTTTTATTTCTTAACAGCCATCTGTTTATTCTTCTCACCAGCGGATCAAATCGGAAATAAACCAGTCCCAACAGAAGCGCACCAAATACGGTAAGTATAATGACAGATGAATAAAAGGAATTCCCGATTTCCCTAGCCCCGAACAGACTGTCGTTCGACGGCAAAAACGAATAAAGGTATAAACCAAATGATCCGGCGAGAAGCGTTACCAGCATTTGTGCCATACTACAGAGAATGGTTGGTGCAATGGAAGAAAGTTTGTTTGACGGATCAACGAATAACATCCTGCCCAGGTATTCTCCAATACGATTGGGCATAAATGATGCGATGCATGTGCCGGCGAGGATGGCTTTGAATGCCCGGGAAAACGGGATGGACTGCACCGGACGGATTGCAATTTGCCATTTATATGATTCAAGTCCCCAGTTTACAAACATTAATCCAAACATTGCATAAAGTTTCCATGATTGAATACCTGTTAATGCCTGCCAGATCTGTCGGGCTGAACCCTTCCAGTCAGGCTGTTTCTGAAGTTGCCGGGCAACGAAATAGAAAAGAAACAACATAATGAGCGGACCGGCAACATAGTTGACTATTAATTTGATATTTTTGTTTAACGTCACAATCAAAAATAGCGTTCCCTCTGCAAAAGAACTCCAAAATAATCCTGGGCATTGATCCCGGCACACTCCTGATGGGTTACGGGCTGATTTGTGTGGAAGCGCAGAAAACAAAATTCGTGGAGATGGATGTGTTGCGTGTTCCTGCCAGTCTGGATACTTACCAGCGGTTAGAGTTGATTTACTTTACCGTTCAGCAGCTGATTCAAAAATTCAAACCGGACGATTTTGCCATTGAAGCCCCTTTTTTTGGTAAAAATGTTCAAAGCATGCTCAAACTCGGAAGAGCCCAGGGTGTTGCTATCGCCGCAGCCATGCAGGCTGGTATTGCTGTTACAGAATATGCTCCCAGAAAAATTAAGCAGTCGATTACCGGGAATGGCAATGCAGGAAAGGAACAGGTTTGGAAAATGCTGCAACAGATTTTGAATATTCGGATGGAGGTTGACCGCTTTGATGCTTCCGATGCCCTGGCGGTGGCACTTTGTCATCACTATCAATTCCGCTCTCCGGTTTCAACAGGAAAAAAACTGAATGGATGGAGCGGGTTTGTTGCCAGAAATCCGGGAAGGGTGGTCTGAAAGTGTGAGAGTGTGAGAGTATGGAGTATGAGAGTTTAAATATTCGGATGTTCGAAAACGAAACTATATTATTAATTTTAATGCTGCACTCCCATACTCCCATACTCTCACACTTGTTTTTATGACCATATTCACCCGAATAATCCTAGGCGAAATCCCTTCTTACCGGATTGCGGAAAACGAATTATTCCTGGCTTTCCTGGATATCAATCCCCTTAGGGAAGGCCATACCCTGGTGATACCGAAAACAGAAACGGATCATTTTTTTGAACTCGAGGAAAAATTCCTTTCCCGCATTCTTGTTTTTGCAAAACCCATTGCCAATGCCATTGAAAAATCATTTTCCTGCAACCGTTGTGGTATTTCCGTTGTTGGACTGGAAGTTCCTCATGCACATATGCATTTAATTCCAATCGACGGATTGCACGATATGGATTTCAAGAAAACCAAACTGAAATTAAGTGCGGAACAGTTTCGTAATATTCAGGAAAAGATCATCGGAAATCTGAAAATCTGAAAATGTATTTCCGGGCGATTAAACCGTAATGTTCTCCACTTTAAACTGAAGTTTTCCGGCAGGAACGATAACATCGGCCACTTCGCCAACCTGTTTACCCAGCAGTCCCTTACCTATCGGTGAGGAAACAGAAATTTTCCCCAGTTTGAGATCGGCTTCTTTTTCAGAAACCAGGTGGTAGGTCGATTGTTTCTTATTTGAAAGATTGGTAACCGTTACTTTAGTAAGAATAGATACTTTACTGGTGTCAATATTCTCTTCTTCCAGGATACGTACATTCGCCAGATCTGATTCAAGGCGCTGTATTTTTGCTTCCAGCAAACCCTGTGCTTCCTTGGCCGCATCATATTCTGCATTCTCTTTTAAATCTCCTTTTTCGCGCGCCTCGGCAATAGCCCTTGATGCCGCCGGACGGTCAATGCTTTTCATCTTCTGTAATTCACCCCTCAGTTTCTCGAGTGCCTCCTTAGTCAAATATGTGATTCCACTCATAAATCCTCCTCTTGTTTATGATAAAAGAAAAAAAATACAACGCCCTTTGGGAGGCGTTGCATTTTTGCAAAGATAAGGAATATTAAATTTTCACTTATAAACCCAGTTTATCCAGAATCACTTTCGCCATCAGGTAAAACGCCTCCTGACTGTAACCTGCAATATGTGGTGTAACTAATACATTATCGAAGTGCAAAAGACGGTCCAGCTGTTGTTTTTCAATGGCTGTATAGCTGTCAAGCTTTTCATTTTCAAGCACATCCAGCGCGGCGCCGGACAGGGTACCGTTCTCCAAGGCCCGGATCAGGGCAGCCGTATCCTGTGTTTTTCCGCGACAACTGTTAATAAAAACGGGCTTGTTTTTTAACAAAGCAAAAAAACTATCCCCTGCCAGATGAAAGGTCTCCTCCGTAAGCGGAACATGCAGGCTGATTACATCGGCATACCTCCCCAACTGATCCAGATTGGCTTCCTTGATTTTTCCCGCTCCAAAATTGAATTTATACTTGTCATATGCCAGCACGGTTACATTGAAGGGATCCAGCAAACGGGCAAAAGCCGATCCGGTATTTCCATATCCGATAATACCTACCGTTTTACCAGAAAGTTCCCTGCCACGATTAGCCTCCCGGATCCATTTACCTTCCTTAATTTCCTGAAATGCACGGGGCATATGGTTTAACAGTGAAAGCAACATACCCAACACATGTTCAGCCACAGCATTCCGGTTTCCCTCCGGGCTGCTTACGCATATAATCCGTTTTTTTTCTGCGTATTCCACATCGATGAGTTCCATACCGCTCCCCAAACGTCCGATCCATTTTAACTTATCCGCTTTTTCCAATACCGGACGGTCAATTTTCAGCCGGGTAGTAACGATCAAACCTTCTAAGGAAGGAATAAGGCCTGCCAGCTCTTCGTAGGTAATTTGAGGCAGGTATAACACTTCATAGCTGTTTTTTCGCAGCCTTTCAATCATGTACTCATGCACTTTCGCTGTTATCAGAACTTTCGCCATCGTTGGTTATCTTTTATAATGCTGATATTCCTGTTTAATAACTTTACCCCTTAAATATTTACATCCTGGCCTTCCCACACTCCCATACTTCCATACTCCCATACTTTCTTATTTCATTTTCCAGGTGAGGGAGGCAAATTCCTCAATCTTTAACTGTTCTGCGCGACGGTTGAAAATAGGATCAGCCAGAACTTCTGCAGAAAAAAGCCCTTTAACGGCATTCCTCAGGGTTTTCCTGCGCTGGTTAAATGCCGTTTTCACCAGCAAAAAAAACATTTTTTCGGTTCTGACATCCGGGGGATCCTTCCTGGGGGTTAACCGGATCACGGCACTTTTTACTTTGGGTGGCGGGAGGAAGGCCTGTTCACTTACTTCGAACAGGTATTCCACCGTAAAAAAAGCCTGCAATAAAACACTGGTGACCCCGTATATTTTATTTCCTTCGGAAGCAGCGATACGCAGGGCCACTTCTTTCTGGAACATACCGGTAACCCGCTCCACGTTTTCGCGCCAGTCCAGTACTTTAAAAAGAATTTCAGTTGAAATATTATATGGAAAATTTCCAATGATAGTAAAGGCTCCTTCAAAGGGTTTTTCAATACTTAGAAAATCTTTCTCAATGATCCTGCCTTCCAGGGCGGGAAAGGTTTTTTTCAGGTACGCCACTTTTTCCCGGTCTATTTCCACCGCCAAGAAATCCATTTCCCCGATAGTCAGCAGGTACTTGGTAAGCGCCCCGGCTCCTGGACCGATTTCCAGCAATTGTTTTACGGGATACTGACGAAGTGAATCGATGATCTTCACGCAAACCGATTCGTCTTTTAAAAAATGCTGGCCCAGAGATTTCTTTAGATTATAAGGACGGGGAAGATGCGACATCCGGCAAAAATAAACCTTCCTTCAGGCTATTAATCGTATTTTTATCCATTGAAAAATAATTCATGAGCATTCCACAACAACGACCCGTAATAGGCATTTCCATAGGCGATCTGAATGGCATCGGAACCGAACTGGCCATCAAAACATTTTCTGATAACCGGTTGCTGGAAATATGTACTCCTGTTCTCTTCGCTTCCAATAAACTGATCAATTTTTACCGTAAATCCATACCGGAATCAACTTTTAATTACCAGCATATTAAGGACCTTGCCCGGCCTTTTCACAAACAGGTAAACCTCTACAACTGCTGGGAAGAAGAAGTGGCCATCAACCCGGGTCAGCTTACGGATTCCGGAGGGGCATATGCTGTAAAGTCACTGGTAACGGCGGTGGAGGCACTGAAAGCCAAAAAAATTGACGGGCTCGTAACTGCTCCCATACATAAAAAAAATATTCAGTTACCCGACTTTGCTTTTACAGGACATACCCCTTATCTGAAACAGGCTTTCGGGGTGAAAGATGTGCTCATGCTGATGAGTGCTGAAAACTTCCGGGTGGGCCTGGTAACAGAACATGTTCCGGTTAGTGAAATCACCCGGCATATTACCAGGGAAGCCATTCTTTCCAAATTAAATATCCTGAAAGATTCCCTTATCCGGGATTTCGGAATTGACAAACCCCGTATAGCGGTTCTCGGGCTCAACCCGCATGCCGGAGATGAGGGACTGATTGGTTCGGAAGAAGAAGAAATTATCAAGCCTGCGATTAAAGATGCCAAACACAGTATGCTGGTATACGGGCCCTTTAGTGCAGATGCATTTTTCGCCCGCAACCAGCAACAGAAATTTGATGCTGTTTTGGCTATGTACCACGATCAGGGACTGATTCCCTTCAAATCCCTGGCCTATGGAGAAGGAATTAATTATACAGCAGGACTGCCCGCAATCCGCACTTCACCGGACCATGGGACCGCTTTTGATATTGCCGGAAAGAATAAAGCCGATACCGGATCTTTTCTCGCCTCGGTATACGGGTGCCTGGACATTATCGTGAAAAGAAGAGAATTCACTGAAAACCATAAGAATCCACTGAAGAAAATGGGCTCCGTCGTGCTCGCTGGGGCGCAGGATGAGTCTATTGAGGAAGAATAAAAGCAAGTGTGAGAGTGTGAGAGTATGAGAGTTAACTGGACGACATTAATTCTCACACTCTCACACTCTCACACTTTTTTCGCCTTCCGCTTGCATTATCCAAAACCGCAAACTATCTTTGAAAGCTACCCACGTTCCCAACTGATCGTTACCTATCTAAACTTCCGGCAGACCGGCTATCCGCCGTCCCGGCAAGAGCTTATCCGATCCCTTTCTTTTGAATGACCTGCTGTTTTTCCCTTTAAGCTGAGCATCATCAAATTGTTCACTTCCTGAAATTTACAAAATGAAAAGGATCATTGTATTCTGTCTCTATCTGTTGATGGTATTGCCCGCAGGTCTGTTTGCCAGTTCCATCAGTTCTGTTTCCAAAGAAAATTCCGACACCGCCTCCAATAACTACGGCGATAAAAGGCTGGTACTTCACGGAACCCTTTCTGCATTTAATGCAGCATATAATAAAAATTATTTCGAACTCAACTGGAATACGGTTGCAGGAAATTTCGATCATTTTGAAATTGAGAGAAGTTTTGATGGTGAGAAATATGAGAGAATCGGGGTAGTAAGTAACCTAAAGGATATTTCAGCGGATGGCCAGTATGCTTTCCGGGACCATTTTCATTATGTACTTGCCATTAAAAATGATTTTTATTATCGGATTAAGCAAGTGGAGACCAACGGAAATATTATTTATTCCAAAGTCCTGATCGCAAGAATGTATAATACCCGCAGCCTGGCTTCCCTGAGTGTAACACCTGATCCGCTGGCCAATGATATTCTCGTAAATGTGCAGCTGAACCAGGATTCATATGTGCTGATGAAGGTGACAGATGAACAGGGCAACCTGCTGTTAAAAGAAGGAAAGAAAGCTGAAAACGGTCCAAATGTATATACACTGGAAGGCACCCATTCGCTGCACCCCGGTATGTATACACTCGAAGTAACCGTTAACAGCAAGGAGAAAATGATCATGAAACTTTCCAAAGGCTGAGTCCGATGACTGAAAGCACTATCTGGTAGCCGAATACCGGAAATGTAAAGCCCTCCCGTTACACAACGCGGAGGGCTTTCTTTGTTGTTGAATTAATTTATTGCCAGGTAAGACTGCAGGCTCTTGACATATTTCTCAAAAGCTTTTATTCCGGCCGGGGTGATCCTGCAAATCGTATGCGGATAATTGTCCTTGAAGTCTTTGATCACGTCAATATAACCCGCCTCCCGTAATTTATTAATCTGTACACTGAGATTCCCCGCAGTGGCTTCTGTTTTATCTTTCAGCACTATAAAATCTGCTTCTTTCTCACGCATAAGATGGGAAATAATAGCCAGTCGTAGTTGAGAATGCAAAACGGGATCAAGTTCCTTAAATGAATTCATACCTGTTTTAATTTATTGGCATTTGGCTAAGTCAATCTCCGTTCTTTCCTTACCCCAGTTCGGATACATGGGTTTGGGATTATCTTTCTTAAATAATTCAAGCGCTTTTTCGAACATCGGCTTTGCTTTATCCTTTCCTCCCCCGAATGCCGCGGGAGTACCCATTAAACTTTCACCCTGGAGAAAATATATGCGTGGATTATCCGGATTCAGTTTCGTGGCTTCATCCAGGTAATTTTTCGCTTTAACTCCATAGGTCATATATCTTGTTTGCGGATCCACCAGCATTTGCTGAGTCGCCGACATATTTCTCAGCACATATATTTCAGAATTTTTATCAAGTGCTTCGGCTTTGTCGCAAAAAGTATTGATCCGGGTTGAATTTTCATCCTTATCCAATTTTGAATCCATCCATCCGGCAGTAGACAAAGACAGGCCGGCATAATAGTAGGGAAGCCACTGGGTTTTTTCGGCATCGCCAATCCTTTCAAAATTATTGGCAAGCGTGAGAAAATCAGCTGTTGTTTTCGCCGAGTCAAAAGCATGGAGGTTTTTTTCCATGGCTGCCAGATATTTATCACTTTGGGCAGTTGAAACAAGTGTTCCCAGCATCATAAATGAAAAAAGAATGGATTTCATATCAGGTTTATTTTAGTGAGCAATTATAGATTATTATTGATAGCATCCTGTGTTCTGTCCACCCCCCAGCTTAAAAAACATCCTACAAAATAAAACCGGGATGCCGGAGGGGTGACCGGTTGTTTGATGGTACCGTCATAAGAAAAATGATACCCGAAAATCGGGTTATATCCAAGCACATTACTCATACTGGCGAATAATACCACGAACGTCCTGGGTTTTACTTTGCCCAGACTTGGAACATATTCACAACTGAAACTCAGGTTCTGATATGACCTGGTGCGTCCCTGTTCTGCAGTATAATATTTCCCGGTCTGATCAACCATAAAATTATAGTAAGGCCGTCCGGAAGCATAGGTATAGGTGAGATTGAACCCTGCCTTCCAGTTCGTAATAAATCGTTTCATAACAAGGGAAGCGGTGTTGGTCGCGGCAAAATCCGGGGTAAGTTTTACAGGATAATTCAGGAAATCCCTTTTTGTATTCAGGTAAGTATAGCTAATCCAGTAGTCAAAATCCTTAAAGGTCTTTTTATCCCGCCAGAATAATTCAATTCCGTCGGCAAATCCGCTTCCCGCGTTATTATAGCCGAAATTATTATAACCAAGGGGAAGTGTTTTTACAAGATCGGTATAGGATTTATAATAGGCTTCAATTCGGAATAATCTGTCCTTGGTAATTTTTTGGTAGTTGAGAATATAATGTGTAGCCCGGGTGAATTTCAGTGAGGGAGAAAAAAATAACTGTTGGTTTTCCGGTTTCTCATAAAAAATCCCATAGGCTGCCGAGATTTGTGCATCCCTGCCGGTTTTGTAAGCAAGCGAAATCCGAGGTGCAATATCAGACTGGGCCAGTAGCGTTGAATATTCGTATCTGACGCCAAGTTTAGCGGCCAGGTCGTTAGTAACATAGATATCCGTTTCAGCAAACAGGGAGGTAAGATGATCCTTTATTGTTCTGGGAGTATCATTATAAATAAGTGGATTATAACTGTACCAGTATTCTCCCCCGAAACGAACGGCACTAAGTCCGGATATTTTTTTCTCGAATATCGCTTTTCCCTGGGCAAGGTTTTGTTTATTGGACAGGGTAAAACTTTTTGTTTTCATCCAGAATATGGAATCGGGAAATGGGTGGTTTTGACCATTGGCATTTTCCATCTGCTGCTGAATAGCATCCAGGTTGGTGCTGTAACTCGCACTCAGCGCCATCTTCCATCCATTATTCAAGTTTTCCCGCCAGCTGATATTATTATACCAGTTGTGGTTGGCCATGTTAAATGCATTCCTCAGGTAAGCACTGTCAATATCTGCTGTTCGAAGACCCAGATTGTTGTATGCAAACGTGGTGTAGTATTTAATCATCCCACCGTGTTTTGTCTTTATCCGGAAGTTTGCATCCGCATTGTGAAAAGCGGGTAGACGGAAATAATCTGGTTTCTGACTCACCAGCCCGAAATAAATAAACACATTCACATAACTGTAACTCGCCCCCCAGGAGAATTTTTTGTTCTTTGCCAGCTGCTGGGTTCCCATACCCACCACCAGCGGGGAAATGGTAGCATCAATTTCAGAACGTTCCGGAAGGTCGATGGATTCCAGCAACACGACAGAAGACAAGGCCTGTCCATAGAGTGCCGAGTAGCCACCCGTACTAAAAACAGTCCCTTTAAAAAGGAAAGGAGAAAACCGGCCACGGGTGGCGATATCCGGTACGCTGGTATAATAGGGATTGTTTACGAGGCTGCCGTCTATGAATTGTTTTGTTTCCTGGCCCGTACCTCCGCGCACAAAAAGCCCTTCCTGTTCTCCCACCTGCTGGGCACCCGGCAGTGTTTTGAGGGCAGCGGTAATATCTGCATTAGAGCCCGCTGTGGTGGCGATATCCAGGGAACTCATTACGGCACCCCTTTTTGCATCACCGGCTGCAAAGGAGCCCGCAGAGATGGTGACGGCTTTCAATTCGCTGGTTTCCTCTTTTAATGAAAGGTCCATATGGATCGTTTTACCGGTTATCCGCAGGGTAACTTCTATTGGCCGGTATCCCACAGAACTCACAGTAAGTGTTTGCATCCCGGTGTCGGCGCTATTGAAGCTGTATATCCCGGAAGAGTCGGAAGTTGCTCCGTCGAAGCTATTTTTAACCGAAATGCTCGCCCCGGGTATGGGTCTTCCTCTATTATCCTTCACTTTACCGGAGATCTCTGTTTGTGAAAAAACACTGGTAAACAATCCGAACAGAAATATGCCCAGGAAAAAAGTCCTTTGATTCAGGACCCGGCGATGGAGGGCAGGGAGGGAAAGCATTTTTGTGAATTTCAGGAATACCGAATACAAATATAAAGTAGTTTATAACATAAACCAAATATTTATAAAAAAGGCCAGACTTAGAAAAGTCCGGCCGTTGTTGATCGTACCCTTTAAAACTAAAACTTCAAATATGTTTTATAGCCCCGATTTCCGGGAGTTATTAATGATTTTCGTTGGAAGCCACCCAGTTTATGGGTTGCTTTTTATCTACCGGCACATCATAAGCCAGTGATTTAAATAACAGTGCATACATTCTGTCCGTTTTCAGTGAGGCGGCATTCCCGGTTTCCGCACCCAGACGTACAATCATGCTGCTGGAATTGGTATAAAAATTATTAACCATGGCGTCCTTCGCTGCTGTTGAAATTCCCGGATAATCCAGGGATGGCCCATCGAACCGTTTGCCCCTGATCAGCGGGTCTGCTTCTGATCCCTGAACCGAAGAAGCAAAAATGGCTGTTTGTGGTTCCAGCGAGAAAAAATGAGATTTATAAAAAGACTGGAATTCGTGTAACTGATTTCCATCCCCGTCAATATCTAACCCTGAAACAAAGAACTGATTGACAGATAAAGCCTTGTTTCTTTCGAAATGTTTCACAAAGGAAACATTGAATTCCATCCACCAGTTGTGGTTTGCCGGCGCATGGCCGTCACCAAACTTTATTCTGGGCTGCCATGCATTGTCTTCTCCGGTACCCCGGGCAGTATCCTGTTCAGGCCCCTTTAAATCCATGTTTGTTAAGGTCACTTCTGAACTGCTACGGCCGAGTATGGTAACCAGGGCATCCACATTCCAACCCACATTTTCAAAAATATAAACAGCTCCATCCAGGCCATCCCCCGCGCATCCCTTTCCTGTTTTTAAAACCGGATTCTTGAAAGAGAGCTCAGGAATCAGCGATTGAGCCTGAGTGGTAGCTGCTATAAAAATTATAATAAGAACTGAAGTTATTCTCAAAATATAAGGAGGTTTCGAGTACTGATATATGTTCAGATGGCCTTGCTTCATAACCTGTTTTAAACCGGGTTTTCCGGTAACCCATAGGGGTTGGAAATCTGCAATTCTTCTGAAGGATTGGAAACCTTATTGACAAAAAAGAATAAAAAAAGACTGAAGGAAAATTGGAAGGAAGTTGATCAGGAGATTGGTACGGCTTAACGACAAGACAAAGATTGCAAGCGTTTTTCAATAATGCAAGCATTTCAAAAAATAATTGTCAATTGATAATAGTCAATTGTCAATTCCTTATTGCAGACATAAAAAAAGGCCACCTTTTTGTAAAGATGACCTTAGCACTATTTACATTGACAATTAACAATTATCAATTGACAAATAACAATTACTGCTTGTATTGCGGGATGAGCTCGTTTGCCAGCTGTACTGTTTTCCGGATCGCCTCGTCAGAAAGATTTCCCTTCTTGAACTCAGCCAGCACGTCTGGAAGCTTGTTTTCCATTTCCATCAGGAAATGCTCTTCAAATGCCTTCACTTTATTCACGGGTACTTCACGCAAAAGACCCTGGGTTCCAAGATAAATGATGGCCACCTGTTTTTCAACAGAAACCGGGGCATACTGAGGCTGTTTCAGGATTTCTACGTTTCTGGCTCCTTTATCCAATACGAGTTTGGTGGATGCATCCAGATCTCCGCCGAATTTGGAAAATGCTTCCATTTCCCGGTATAAAGCCTGATCCAGTTTTAGCGTACCGGCAACTTTCTTCATGGATTTAATCTGAGCATTACCACCCACACGGCTTACAGAAATACCTACGTTAATCGCCGGACGTATACCCGCATTAAAGAGGTTGCCTTCCAGGAAGATTTGTCCGTCGGTAATCGAAATCACATTGGTTGGGATATATGCAGACACATCCCCCGCCTGTGTTTCAATAATGGGCAGTGCGGTTAGTGATCCGCCGCCTTTTACCTTATTCTTCAGCACTTCCGGGAAGGTCATTCATGTCTTTCGCCACGTTATCATCTGAAATCACTTTGGCAGCACGTTCCAGTAAGCGGCTATGCAGGTAAAATACATCTCCCGGATAGGCTTCACGTCCCGGCGGGCGACGAAGCAATAAAGAAACTTCACGGTAAGCAACAGCCTGTTTGGAAAGATCATCATAAATAATCAGGGCAGGCCTGCCGGTATCCCTGAAATATTCACCAATAGCTGCTCCTGCGAAAGGTGCATAGAACTGCAATGGTGCCGGATCTGAAGCAGAAGCCGCAACGATAACCGTATAGGCCATCGCACCACTTTCGTTCAGGGTCTGCATGATACCGGCAACGGTTGATGCTTTCTGCCCAATCGCTACATATATACAATATACCGGTTTACCGGCTTTGTAAAATTCCATCTGGTTGATAATCGTATCGATGGCAATCGCTGTTTTCCCTGTCTGGCGGTCACCAATGATCAGTTCGCGTTGTCCGCGACCGATAGGAATCATCGCATCAATGGCTTTAATACCTGTTTGCAAAGGTTCTTTCACCGGCTCACGAAAAATTACACCTGGTGCTTTACGTTCAATAGGCATTTCATAGCTTTCACCGGTAAGGGGTCCTTTCCCGTCAATGGTTTCGCCCAGTGTATTCACTACCCTGCCCAGCATACTTTCATATACTTTAATGGAAGCGATTTTCCCGGTACGGCGCACTTTTGCACCTTCTTTAATGTCAGCCGGAATCTCCCATCAGAACAATACCCACATTGTCTTCTTCCAGATTCAGGGTGATGGCACGGGTGCCGTTTTCAAATTCCACCAATTCCCCGCTACCCACATTGTTCAATCCGTAAACACGGGCAATACCATCTCCCACCTGGAGTACGGTTCCTACTTCTTCCATTTCCGTTGTCAGATCGAAAGCACTGAGCTGCTGACGGATTATTGTTGAAATTTCATCTGGTTTAATTTCTGCCATATATAAATTTTAGGATGGTTCTTTTATTGATTAGCGGAACCGGTAAATGTATTCATTTGTCAGGAACCGGTTTTTTATTTTAGTCAGGTCATAGGCTACACTGGCATCTACCCTTCTCCCATTGCCTTCCAGTATAAATCCTCCAATGATTTTTTCATCCACCACGCAAACCAGGTCCACTTCCTTCATTACGCCTTCCCTTTTTAGTTTGCTGATGAAAATATTTTTCAGTTCATCACTTGCCGGTACGGCCGTAGTCAGGGTAACCGTCAGGATTCCCTTATATTCCTTGTACTGTTCGATGAATGCATCCACAATTTCAGGAAGATAACTTTCCCGGCCTTTTTTAATCAGCAGGTCGTTAAATGAATGCGTAATCTCAGAAGTTTGCCCGGAGCGCATGGTCTGTATAACCTTCAGTTTTTTCTCGCTGTTAATGACGGGGTTGTTCAGAAAGTTAACCAGTTCTTTACTTCCCTGTATAATGCCTTTTAAATAGAGATTATCCAGGTATACCTGTTCCAGCTGACCTCGTTCAATCGAAAGGTCAATCAGGGACTTCGCATATCTGGCGGCAAGTCGGGGGTTGGGCATATTTTTAAAAATTTGATCCCGGTACTAACGGGAGAAAACAGGGGACCATTTTCAGGTTCCCGGATTTTAATTCAGTTTAACTTCTTCAGCCAGTTGTTTAATATATTTTTCCTGCTCCGCACGGTTGTCAAGTTGCCGGCGCAGGATTTTTTCAGAAATTTCCACAACGATAATTCCGATTTCGTTTTTCACTTCTATGAGTGCCGCCATTCGCTTCTGTTCTATCGTAGCCTGTGTATCTGTAAGGATCTTTTCAGCAGCAATTTTTGCCTGCTCCTTTGCCTCGTTGATGATTTTATCCTTTGCATCACGGGCTTCTTTCAGCATAGTCGCCCTTTCTTCTCTTGCCTGCGCCAGCAATGCTTCGTTTTCACTTTTCAACTGGGCCATTTCCGCCTTCACGCGCTCTGCGGAAGCCAGCGCATCCGTAATGCCTGTTTCTCTTTCTCTCAGGCCTTTCACGATTGCAGGCCAGGCAAATTTGCCCAGGATATAAACCACGGCAAGAAATGCCAGTAAAGTCCATATCAATAATCCGAATTCGGGGAGAAGCAACTTCATAACTTATATTTTGAAAACTTCCAGATTGATTTTTTAAAATAACAGCATCCTCCGCCCTTTGCTTTGGATGCAGTTAATTTGACTGCAATGATTATAATACCATTGCCAGAAAGCCTACGATGATTGCGAACAGGGCAGCTCCTTCAACGAGAGCGGCTGTCAGAATCATGTTTGCTCTAATGTCATTTGATGCTTCCGGCTGACGGGCAATGGCTTCAACTGCTCCCTTACCTATCTGGCCGATACCAATACCGGCTCCTATCGCAGCGAGACCAGCACCAACAGCACCACCTGCGTTACCAACCGGTGAGCTGAGCATAATAGTTAATAAATCCATAATCGCGACTTTATATTGAGTGAAAAAAAACGTTTACGCTAACATGGCATCATGATCATGTCCATCCTTTTTATGCAGTTTACCTTCAATTGCCTGACCGATAAATACCGCCGTAAGCATCGTAAAGATAAATGCCTGTAAAAAAGCAACCAGCACTTCAATCAGGTAAATAAATATGGTGAATGCGATCGAAAACGGCGCCGTTCCCCAACCTGCAAATTTGTTCATGTTACCAAAAATGAATATCAGCGAAATCAGACAGATAATAATAATATGCCCCGCCACCATGTTGGCAAACAAACGTATGATGAGGGCGAATGGCTTAATGAACACACTGATAAATTCAACCGGAACCAGGATGAATTTCACGCCGAGAGGTACGCCGGGTGGATTAAATATATGCCCCCAGTAGTGCCCGTCGGTACTGACCAGGATTACGACAAATGCGATTATCCCCAGTATGGCGGTAAAGGCGATATTACCGGAAACGTTTGCCGAACCCGGGATCAATCCAATAATATTATTTATCAGAATGAAGAAAAAGATGGTCAGCAGGAAGGGGAGATAGGTCGTGTACTTTGTTCCCAGGTTTGGCTTGGCCACTTCGTCCCGAACAAAGGTAATTACCGGTTCAATCAGACTCTGCGATCCTTTCGGTGCTGAAGTAACGCCCTGGCCCTGTTTATACTTTTTTGCAATGGACAGCATCACCCACAGGAATAAACCCAGGGCGATAAGCATCTGAACGACGTTCCGGGTCATGGACACATCATATATTTTCACAGACGAATCAATTTCCCCTTTTTCATTTAATGCAACAATATCCTGGGCATAATATTTTGTGGGGTCCAGCTTAAGCCCGGCAATTTTTTTATCCGTGAGCATCATATAATTATGATAGCTCTCTTCCCCATGGTGGAAACGAGACGACATGAAGGCATCCCATCCTCTTTGTTTGGAATACAGGATTACCGGCAATGGAATAGAAACCGGATGCAGTTCCCCTTTATCATTTGGGATATCTATGATGTGAAAATCATGGTTATTCAGTACATGCCCGAAGATAATTTCCTTCGCGTCAAAGCCCTTTTTTTCTGATGAATGAACGCTGTCTTCCTGTGCGGATGCACCATTAAAAAATGATAGTAAAAAAACGCTGAAAACCGCTACCAATAAAGATTTGACCCTTCCTGAAATCATGCGGTATCTAATTTTGCCGCAAAGATAAGGGTCAGGGGGTGATTTTCAAACGTTTTTTAGGCAGCAGAATAATTTGGGAATTCGGGAATTCGGGAATTTAAAAATGGCACACTCATAAGAAATATCGACAGCTATTTTACCTCTTACAGGTTAGCAATTAAGCATTTATACCTTTATTCCCGAATTTTCAAATTACCCAATTCTCAAATTTTTTCAAACTGCATCTGGTGCAGTTTGAAATAGAATCCTTCCTTTTCCATGAGCTGATCATGTGTACCGATTTCCCGGATCTCGCCCTTATCCAAAACCAGGATCTTATTTGCCTGCCGGATGGTACTCAACCGGTGTGCAATCACGATGGAAGTACGGTTTGCAATCAGCTTACCGATGGCCTCCTGAATCAGGGTCTCCGATTCCGTATCCACGGAGGAAGTGGCTTCGTCCAGAATCAGGATGGAAGGATCAAAAAGTAAGGCGCGGATAAAGGAAATCAACTGACGCTGACCCAGGGAAAGTGTATTACCCCTTTCCATAACATCATAATGATATCCTCCCGGAAGACGCAGGATAAATTCATGCATTCCGATCAGTCTCGCTGCATGTACCACCTGTTCAAAAGAAATTTCTGTATTCCTCAGGGTTATATTATCCAGGATAGATCCTGAAAAAAGAAATACATCCTGTAGTACCACACCGATGGAACCCCGGAGTGCATCCAATTTATATGTTTCTATGGGCCGGTCATCGACCAGTATCCTGCCTTTCTGAATGGCATATAACCGGTTGAGGATACTGATGATGGAAGTTTTTCCGCTACCGGTATGACCAACAATCGCGAGGGTCTCTCCCGGTTCAATTTGAAATGAGATATTCTTCAGCACATACCGTTCATCGGAATAGGAAAAATATACATTTTCAAAATTTACTTTCCCCGCCAGTTTGCCCGGGGCATATACTCCCTCATCCGGCATGATATCTTTATTGTCGAGCACCTTAAACACCCTTTCACTGGCAACCATTCCCATCTGCAGGGTGTTGAATTTATCTGCTATCAGACGAAGCGGCCTGAATAATAAATTGAGGTATAAAAAGAAAGCAATGATTTCTCCCGTCAGCGCGGCGGCCTGTTTTCCGGGAAGATGCAGGACCTGGCTCGCACCCCACCAAACGAGCAGACCTGTTGAAAAAGCCAATACGATTTCTACTACGGGGAAGAATATGGAATAGGCGAAAATTGCCTTGATGTTTGCGTTACGGTGTTCCCGGTTTATTTTCCTGAAATGACTGTACTCTCTTTCTTCTGAAGCAAAAGCCTGAACGATCTGCATTCCGGTAATATGTTCCTGTACAAAAGCATTGAGGGCAGCTACCGCGTTCCGTACCCGGATAAAAGACTTGTTCACCGTTTCCTTAAAAAAATATGTTGCAACGATCAATATGGGAAATGGTATCAGACATATCAGGGTCAGTTGCCAGTTGGACAAAAACATGAACAACAGGATTGAAATGATGGAAAGCAGATCTGAAACTATCGGAATCAGCCCTTCGGCAAAAATATCATTGATGGCTTCAATATCATTGATGGTACGGGTCGTGAGTGTCCCGATCGGCGTTTTGTCGTACTGGGACAGGTTGAGGGTGAGGACTCTCTTATAAACGGCAATCCGGAGATCCTTCACAACTGTTTGGCCAAGCCATGCGGTAATAAATGAAAAATAGAACCGGAGCGCCGTTTCTATCAGTAAAATTCCGATCTGCAGGATGGTTATGTAGATGATCAGGTGAATCATCCGGTCGCGGATTGTTGCGTCTGCATTCAGTCCCCCCCGGATATAAGTATTTACCGTATACTGTATAAGGAAAGGACGAAGCGGAGAAATAATGGCCAGAAGGATGGACAGGGTGATGGATCCGTAAAACCATTTTTTATAGGGAGTGGTATATCGCAATACCCTGCGCAGCTGACTAAAATCGAAAATCTTTTTTCTGGAAACGGACAAGGCCATGAAGATGAAAAAATAATATCAAAGGTCTGAGAATAATTATGAATTATTAATTATTAATTATTCTTCTTCGCCCATGGCATTACGGTAGGCTTTGATAAAGATCACTCCGAGATTTTTATATGGAGGTATGTAATCCTCAAACCGGTCTTTTGCCACGGGATCCTTGCTGAATCTTTCCGTTAAGGACTTCCAGATGGGCAGCCAGTCTATATTTGTGCCTGCCAGCAGATCGTTATTAATTGCCTGAAGAATCGGTTCATTCACCGATTTGGTTCCCACCTGCTTGGACGAAATGATGTGCGCGTCCGGACTAATACTCAGCACTTCACTCAAATTATTATAGCCACCGCAGGATCCCAGGATCACAATCTTCGCCGAAGGCTGAATTTGTTTAAGACTGTAGCGAACATGATAACTATGTCCGCGATGAATATAGATGGTAGGTTGTAACTTATTATCATAGAGATAGTCTGCCAGGTGATGCTGTGCTTTATCATCCGGGTCATCTTCACCGAATAACGGACGGTTGGCAAAAATCCAAACCGGTTTCCCTTTTAACGACTGTATTTCGACCCACTCATTCGTTGGGTTCACCGTTATTTTCCATTCCGGTTTTTTTAAAAATAACCGGAGAAAATCCTGGTAGGAATTCTGACCATCCTTGTCCTCGTCCCCATAAAAAAATACCTGCTGAATCACCCGTCCACTATCATCCTTCAGGGAATCATAGTTCACTGTATATACCGGCGGAATACCCAGTTTGACTGAAAGGTCTACCTGGCTCGTCGTGTCAGCAGATTCAAAAAGTGCCTCCAACAAACGGTAGATTACTGTACCCCGCTTATCGCTATTAAGCATGTTCCGCTTATAGTTCCACTTCACTTCGTTTAGAACAAAGGCTGCCAGTGGAGGGTTTTTTTCGAAAATGCTGCTATAGGAGTCCGCTACATCCACTGCGTCTTCTTCGTTAGCTCTTTCCAATCCAATGATAAAGGCTTTCATGATCGTGGCGGCATTGTCCTTGTCCATAGTAGCCAGAAAATAATCCAGTTTATTATAAGCCGCAGCCATTTTGATAAATTTCCTGAAATAGTCACCATGCATTTCAATAATCAGGCTGTCTCCGCGGGGCACAGACATCCGTTGAAAAATCCTATCATATACTCCCAGGTAACTTGAAGTATAAATTTCATCTTCACTCAACACCACCAGGTAATACAGTTCAGCGGGACTGAGCGGATCCAGAATTTTAAACCGTACTGAAGCCGGTTTATCATGAAGCGCATTAATTTCACGAACAAAAACATCCTTTCCCTTTCGCTGAAGCATATTGGTAAGTGCCTCCATTTCCAGGGCAGTATCTAACCGGGGTGGAAGCAATCGTTCGGCATAGTCCATCCGTGTTTGTACCAGGAGTTTGTAGTAAAGCAGATTATCATCCTTTACTTTGTTTATATCGGCGATTGTAATCCGGTGATTAATCAGATTATCCAGAAAAGGAAGATAAAGCTGACCGCTTTTGCTGGATGCAATCTTACTTACCATAAGAATCAGGGAGTCCGGGCTGTTTCGAATGCGGGTGGCCAGAACTGTATTGCCAGAGGCGTAATCGTATAATTTGCTGATATTTTTTTTCCCTCCGGTGATGATCAGGCTGTCTGCAAACGGCAGGTTAGGGTTAGCACTGAGAATTGTGAAGATATCTTCCGGATGCAGTTCGGCATACTTGCGGATCAGCAGGATACGGGAGGCTTTTACACCGGGGTTTTCTACGGGCAATAAAAAACATTCTACCAGAATTTTACCCACACCATAGTTATATTCTGCTATTACAGGCTGAATACTTTTGTTAAGCCGGTCCAAATCCATCGCTTTTACAAAAGCATCGAACAATACGGGGGCCATGGATGGGGGGAAATCTTTTTTCCTGAAGTTATTATTGTACCCTTTGACCATAGATTCAAGGGAGCGGAGGTTCTTGATCTTCATCTGACCACTAAGGGTGGAATCAATTTCTATTCTTTCCTGGAGCAGATCTACCTGACGGATCATGACGTCGGCAATCTGAAGATTGATATTTTCATCTTTGGTAGCCTGGATCACATCATCCGGATGGCCATCCAGGGCCAAAAGCCGCTTTTGCTCCCGGTCGATATTTTCATGCCATAATTTGCGCTCCTGTTGTATTTTAAATGCGGGGCTTACAGTTTGTGCGGTAAGCGGGTAAGCCAGCAATAGGAAAAACGGAATAAAGAGAAAACGGATAAATCTGTTCATATTAAAATTGTCCAACCCGATTCAACAAAAATACAGCCAATTATGGGATGTTCAAGTCCCAAAAAGGGATGACGGATAATGGACGACGGATGACCGTTTACGGTTTGTATTTGGCAGTTGACGGGTGAAGATATTGAGCTTCTATAGGCTTTCCACTTCAGGCTTTGGGCCCCAGGCCTAATTAAGCCAGTATTAAAAAATTGTAAACTTGAAGCTTTTCCCCGTCATGACGCCATATTTCTATTAGGTTTGCGTAAATTATTTGTTAATGGATGCCAAAGGCAAGAAAATTCTAATCGCAGATGATGAGCCGGACATCCTGGAAGTTCTCCAATATAACCTTGTTCGGGAAGGATATGAAGTAACGACCGCCAAAGACGGGGAGGATGCCCTGATTAAGGCCAAATCAACGCATCCCGACCTGATCATCCTGGACATCATGATGCCCAAAAAAAGCGGTGTGGAAGTTTGTGAGATCCTGCGAACGCAACCCGTTTTCCATGATACCCTTATCCTGATGCTTACCGCCTTAAATGATGAGGGTTTTCATATTAAGGGCCTGGAAAGCGGTGCAGACGATTACGTAAACAAACCCGTCAGCCCCCGGGTTATCGTGAGTCGGGTAGGCGCCCTGTTACGCAGGTCGAACAAGGAATCTGTCGAAAAAGTGCTGAGCAGGGGTAATCTCAATATAGATCCCACAAAATTCGAAGTCCTGGTGGATGGACTTTCCATAACCCTGGCTAAAAAAGAATTTGAGCTTTTATATCTGCTGGCTTCCCGCCCGGGTAGAGTATTTTTGCGAAACGAAATCCTGAACCAGGTTTGGGGTAATGATGTTATTGTGGGAGACCGCACCATCGATGTGCATATCCGCAAGATCCGGCAAAAACTCGGATTAGACTGCATTACAACCGTAAAAGGGGTTGGATATAAGTTCGTGAATTAGATGCTCAATACACAAAATCTTACGCCGAAACAATTATCTGCTTTCACGGCTATTGTGATAGCCCTTTCGATAGCCCTGGGTATTTTCTTTCTTACTGCCAGCTGGAGGTATGTTTTCGGATCACTCATCCTCGTTTTTGCCGGTTCCTATTTTCTGATTCAATTCACCCTCGAGAAATTCATTTACAGGAAAATCAAGCTGATCTATAAATTCATTCATCAAACTAAAGCGACGCGCAAGGAAGAAGTATATTTCAAATATATCCTTCCCAAAAAAAGCATTGATGAAGTACGGGAAGATGTGGAAAAATGGGGTAACCGGCAGACCGAGGAAATAGAATTACTCCGCAAGAACGAGGAATTCCGTAAAGAGTTTCTGCAAAACCTCTCCCACGAATTTAAAACACCCATTTTCGCAATCCAGGGTTATGTGGACACCCTGCTGAATGGTGCTATGGACGATAAGAATGTGAGAAAACGGTTTTTAGAAAATGCGGAACGAAATGTGGAAAGACTGGTTAACCTGGTGAATGACCTGGATGAAATCTCCAAACTCGAAAGAGGTGAACAACTTTTACTCAAACAGAATTTCGTCATACAGGATCTTATACGTGAAGTTTTCGAATCCCTTTCCATTCACACGCAGGAAAAGAATATTCGCACCGTCATTAAAAAAGGATGTGAATATCCCGTAACTGTGTTTGCGGATAAAGAAAAAATCCGGATGGTGTTGCTGAATCTGGTGGAAAACG
The DNA here is from genome assembly GCA_963766585.1 of uncultured Bacteroidota bacterium. GTDB lineage: Bacteria > Bacteroidota > Bacteroidia > Chitinophagales > Chitinophagaceae > Puia. The sequence continues at coordinate 1,182,323 of CAVYAV010000002.1, read as the reverse complement.
CTTCCAAATACGGAAAGCAGAACGGCACCATTACTGCCAGCGTTTATTCTACTGACGGACGCCACGTACTGGTGGAAATTACTGACGATGGTATTGGTATTGAGGAAGAGCACCTGCAAAGAATTTTCGAAAGGTTTTACAGGACAGATTCCGCCAGAAGCCGGGATAAAGGCGGTACCGGACTGGGCCTGGCGATTTGCAAACATATTATCGAAGCCCATGAGCAGGCAATCCATGTTCGTAGCACACCGGATGTGGGTACTTCGATCGGGTTTACTTTAGAATCCCGGAAAGACTAGTTTACAGTTGACAGATGACAGTTGACGGCGCTACCCACCCGCCGTTAAATCCTTATTCATATAAACATATTCCCTGGCCTGAACCAGATGAATCATATCATTTGAAATTGGTTAAGAGAGTCATATTGGAACGGATAAAGGAATAAATAAATTCATTTCAAAAAAAGCAGGACTGCCTGGAATTTTTTGTCCCGGTTAATTCTTATATCATTAACGTACCCATAATGATTTGGTAATACGTTTTTCAGATCTTTGAAAAACCCTCACAATGGAAAGACGCAGTGTTGATGTTGTTGTTATCTCCGATGTCCATTTGGGAACTTATGGCTGCAAAGCCAGGGAACTATTGAATTACCTTCGCAGCATCCAGCCCGGAATGCTGATTCTCAATGGCGATATTATTGATGGCTGGCAGTTTAGTAAAAATTTTTTCCCCCCGTTGCATATCCAGGTGATCCGGGAACTGATGCAGTTTATCACAAACGGCACCCGGGTGGTTTATATTACCGGCAACCATGACGAGATGATGCGGAAATATACTGATCTCCAGATGGGTCTTTTGTCTCTTACAGATAAACTCGTATTGGAGATTGATCAGAAAATGACCTGGGTATTTCATGGAGACGTTTTTGACAATACAACGCAGGGAAGTGCCCGGCTGATGGCCAGGCTGGGTAGTAACGGATATGGTCTGCTGATCCTGTTTAACCGATTTGTAAATACATTGTTGGGGTATATCGGCAGGGAAAAAATTTCTCTTTCTAAAAAAATAATGGCCGGTGTAAATAAAGCAGTAGCTAAAGTGAATGACCTGGAAAAAATCGCCTCATCCATCGCCATCGAAAAAAAATATGATTTTGTCATTTGCGGCCATATCCACCAGCCGCTGATCCGAAGTTTCGAAAATGAACTGGGGAAAGTGATGTATATGAATTCAGGAGACTGGGTGGAGCATATGTCGGCACTGGAATACACAAATAAAAACTGGCTCCTGTTTCATTATGACGAAAAGGAGTTTCCCGATACCCACCAAAAAGAAAACATTGAACCCGTAAGCGTAATTACTGACAATATAATGGTGCATTTGTCCAGCTTGACACAGAACACTTAGGCCTGATCATAATTTGTTAATGAAGGATAATGTATTTTGGCGATCTACCTGTTTGGGTTTCCTTCATAACTTATTAATAATCAATGGAGAATGTTCATGTTAAGAAATTATTACCAAAACATGCCGGCAGGATACAACCATTAATAGACATATTTTTGCGCAAAATTTTCTCATGGCGCTGAATAATATCATGAAGATCTTTATGCCAAAAGACCGGATCTTCTATTCCCTTTTTGAAGAAGTGGCTGATGGTGTAACGAAAATGGGCCGGCTCTTGAAAGCAGTAGTAAGTGAACCGGATATTGACAAAAGGGCGGCTCTGGCATCTCAGGTGGAAGAGCAGGAACATGTAAATGACGATCTCACACACAAAGTATTTACCGAGCTCGGGCGCAACTTCATCACCCCGTTCGACCGGGAAGATATCCATTATCTCGCCAGTGCACTGGATGACATCTGTGACTATATTTATTCCACCGCCAAAAAAATCAATTTTTATAAAGTCAATCCCAATGATACCGGAATACAAAAACTGGCTGACCTGATCGTAGAGGGAACACTGCAGATTAATCTTGCCATTCGTGAACTCCGGAATATGCGCGACATGCGTAAAATTACAGATGCGCTGGTAAAAATCAACAGCATCGAAAATCAGGCGGATGATGTTTTTGATATGAGCATCGACAGGTTATTTGAAATAGAGCCCGATGCAAAAGAAGTAATTAAAAAAAGGGAAATCTACCAGGTGATGGAAACTGTTACGGATAAATGTGAAGATGCTGCTAACGTGATTGAATCCATTATAATTAAATACGCTTAAAGCCCAACGCGTAACGCCTAACGCAATCATTGAATAGCTCCCCGAATTTCATATTCAAATTCCCAAATTTTCAAACTTAGATGACCTTTCTTGTAATCATCATCATACTTGCCCTGATCTTTGATTTTATCAATGGATTCCATGATGCGGCAAATTCCATTGCCACCATTGTATCCACCAAGGTCCTTACTCCTTTCCAGGCTGTTCTCTGGGCGGCTCTATTCAATTTCGCTGCTTTTTTTATTTCCAAATACCTGATCGGTGAATTTAAAATCGGAAATACCATTGCCAATTCAGTAAACAAAGACTTTATCACCCTGGAAGTCATTTTTTCGGGTCTGATTGGAGCCATCGCCTGGAACCTGCTAACCTGGTGGTTCGGCATACCTTCCAGTTCTTCCCATACCCTGCTGGGTGGTTTTATGGGAGCTGCGCTTGCCCATGCGGGAGCCCTGAGCAAACACGGGCATACTGTAATTAACTATGCCAAAGTAATTCCTACTTTTCTTTTTATCTTCCTTGCCCCGGTTATCGGGATGATCATCGGCTTTCTGATCACCCTGACTATTGTTAATATATGCCGGAAGGCAAATCCATACCGGGCCGACAAATGGTTCCGCAAATTGCAGCTGGTTTCCTCTGCGCTTTTCAGTCTGGGCCATGGTGGCAATGATGCCCAGAAAGTAATGGGTATTATTGGAGCTGCCATGATTTATTATCAGCATACCCTGGGCCATACACTCGACTTTAAGCATTTTGTAGATAGGAACCTCTGGGTGCCCCTGGCCAGCTTTACCTGTATCGCACTGGGAACCCTGAGCGGCGGGTGGAAAATTGTCAAAACAATGGGCACCCGTATTACAAAAGTTACTCCACTGGAAGGCGTAAGCGCTGAAACGGCCGGAGCTATAACCCTGTTCATCAGTGAAAAGCTGGGCATCCCTGTTAGTACCACCCATACCATTGCCGGTTCCATCATGGGTGTGGGCGCCACCAAGAGACTCTCAGCAGTCCGATGGGGCGTTACCATCAATCTTCTCTGGGCCTGGATACTCACCATTCCCGTCAGCGCCATTTTTTCTGCCATTGTTTATGGAATACTGATGCTTTTTAAGCACTGATTGAAGATGGTTGTCCGTTGACCGTGCGTCAGGCCTTGGGCTTTAGACTTAAAAGGGCTACTTTGCGCCCGTTAAAATAACCGGTTAATGAAAGGAATTATTCTGGCAGGGGGTTCAGGTACAAGGCTTCATCCGATTACCTTTGCGATCAGCAAACAAATCATGCCGGTTTATGATAAGCCGATGATTTACTATCCCTTATCCACCCTGATGATGGCAGGAATCCGGGAAATCCTGATCATTTCCACTCCCCATGACCTGCCGCTGTTTAAAAAATTGTTCGGGGACGGATCGCAGTATGGACTGACAATATCTTATGCAGAACAGCCGGTTCCCAATGGTCTGGCTCAGGCCTTTGTTATTGGGGCTGATTTTATTGGTAAAGACAATGTCGCCCTGGTTCTAGGTGACAATATTTTTTATGGTTCCGGCCTGGGGGATCAACTAACGGCCAACTGTAATCCGAAAGGAGGAATAGTATATGCATATCATGTGAGTGATCCCGAGCGATACGGGGTTGTGGAATTTGACAGGGAAAATAATGTGGTCTCCATTGAAGAAAAACCGGAAAAACCCAAGAGTAATTATGCTGTTCCAGGTTTATACTTTTACGACAACGAGGTGGTTGACATTGCAAAAAATCTAAAGCCCAGCGCCAGAGGTGAATATGAAATCACCGATGTGAATAAAGAATATTTAAAAAGGGGAAGACTGAAAGTATCCATTATGGACCGCGGAACCGCCTGGCTGGACACCGGAACATTTGATTCGCTGATGCAGGCCACTCAGTTTGTTCAGGTAATTGAACAACGGCAGGGAATTAAAATCGCATGTATTGAAGAGATTGCCTATCGCAAAAAATTTATTACGAAAGAACAGGTGCTGTCCATTGCGAAATCGCTGTTAAAAAGTGGATATGGCCAATACCTGCTGGATGTGGTGAACCATCCGTAATGTTTGAATAATTATGAAAAAAATTCTTGTTACCGGCGGCTGTGGATATATCGGATCACATACCCTGATCGATCTGATCGAAAATGGCTACGATGTGATTTCCGTTGATAATAATTCGCGTTCAAATCCCCGCATTCTCGAAGGAGTTGAGAAAATAACCGGGAAAAAAATAAAAAACTATAAAGTGGACCTGTGCAATCTGGATGACAGTTTTGCCATTTTCCATGAAAATCCTGATATCGCGGGCATCATCCATTTTGCTGCATATAAATCAGTGGGAGAATCGGTAGAAAACCCGTTGATGTATTTTGAAAACAACCTGATGTCGCTCATTAACCTGCTCAAATGTGTGCAGGAATTCGCTATACCCTATTTTGTTTTTTCTTCTTCCTGTACGGTATATGGAAATCCCGCTGATATACCGGTAACGGAAGCAACCCCTCCCCGCCCGGCAGAATCACCATACGGATATACCAAGCAAATGGGGGAACAAATCATTAATGAATTCTCCAAATCATCCGCGTCCACCAGTATTTTACTCCGGTATTTTAATCCAGTAGGGGCACATCCGACCGCATCTGATTGGCGAACTGCCCTTTGGCCGGCCGGCAAACCTGGTTCCTGCCATTACCCAGACTGCTGTAGGTAAATTACCCCAGATGGAGGTTTTTGGAACAGACTACCCAACACGTGATGGATCCTGCATCCGGGATTATATTCATGTATGTGATATTGCCCACGCACATACACTGGCTATCCGGTACCTGGAGAAAGAAAAAACAGATAAGAAATGTGAAGTGTTCAACCTGGGAAGCGGAAATGGTGTAACCGTACTGGAAGCTATCCGCGCTTTTGAAAAGATCAGTGGCATTGCCCTGAATTATACAATTGGCCCGCGGCGGCCCGGGGATGTCATTGCCATCTATGCCAATAACGACCTTGCCCGGAAAGAACTTGGATGGCAGCCAAAATTTTCACTGGAAGAAATGATGTCGACGGCCTGGAGATGGGAACAAAAAATTAAAATGGACGAGTCTTTTTATAATAGTAAATTTTCAGAACTGAATTGATCCATCACGATTACAATTAAAAATTATGATTACGGTTACAGGACAAAAAGATACCCGAAGTGGTTTTGGAGACGGAATTGCAGAAATCGCACGTACAAATCCGAATATCGTGGCGCTCACGGCCGATCTCGCCGGCTCTCTGAAGCTGAACCAGTTCATTAAAGAATTTCCGGAAAGGTTTATCCAGTGTGGTATCGCCGAAGCCAATATGATCAGTGTGGCTGCGGGTATGACCATTGGAGGAAAAATACCCTACACAACCACTTTTGCTAATTTTTCAACAGGTCGTGTATATGATCAGATCAGGCAATCTGTTGCCTATTCTGGCAAAAATGTAAAAATTTGTGCATCCCATGCCGGTCTTACCCTTGGAGAAGACGGGGCTACCCATCAGATCCTGGAAGACATCGGAATGATGAAAATGCTTCCGGGAATGACAGTAATCGTACCCTGCGATTATGCCCAGACCAAGGCAGCTACCATAGCCATTGCAGACTATCATAGGTCCGGTTTACCTGCGTTTCGGCAGACCGGTCTGGCCTATTTTCACATCGGAAATGGAGTTCAAGATCGGAAAAGCCCAGCATTTTACGGAAGGTAAGGACGTGTCCATCTTTGCCTGCGGCCACCTGGTGTGGATCGCCCTGGAAGCCGAAAAAATCCTGAAGGAAAAAGGAATCTCCGCTGAAATCATTAATATTCATACCATCAAACCGCTGGATTCAGAAGCCATTCTGAAGTCCATCCGGAAAACCGGATGTGCCGTAACCGCGGAAGAACATAATATTTTTGGTGGTTTGGGAGACAGTATCGCCCATGCTTCTTCCAATAATCATCCGGTTCCGATTGAATACGTTGGTACTAATGATACGTTTGGTGAAAGTGGAACACCCGCCCAGCTTTTGGAGAAATACGGCCTGAGTGCGGCCCATATCGTGGCCGCAGCCGAGAAAGTGATCGCCCGAAAAAATAAATAATCCATTATCCAGTTTTAGCGTAAACCAAGGGCTTGAATGGCGGAACAGACATCCGATACTGAATTATTGGTCTTATTTCGGGAACCGGCTACCAAGGAAAAGGCTTTCACGGAAATCGTAAAAAAATACCAGGAAAGACTGTACTGGCATATCCGACGTATGCTCGTAGATCATGAGGATTCCAATGATACCCTGCAGAATGTGTTTATCCGGGTATGGAATGCCCTGGCCGGATTCAGGGAAGATGCCCAGCTCTATACCTGGTTATACCGGATCGCTACCAATGAATGCCTTACTTTCCTGGAACAAAGGAAAAAGAAAGCCGTGGTTTCTCTGAATGAACTGGAATCGGGTTTGAGCAACAAGATAAAGGCAGACAAGGATTTTGATGCCAATAAGTTAGAGTGGAAATTGCAATTGGCAATACAGCAACTGCCTGAAAAACAACGAGTTGTGTTTATGCTTCGGTATTATGATGAAATGCCCTATGAAGAGATGAGTGTGGTTCTGGAAACATCTGCCGGGGCCCTGAAAGCATCTTATCATCACGCCGCCAAAAAAATTGAAGATTTTATACTGAATCATTAAACTTTTATCAACGCGCAGGGTCTTATTGACGCAAATGGAATCCAGGAACCAAATATTAACAGAATTACAGGAAATCGCTCCCCGGCTAGACCAAAAAGGCCTTAGCCGCATTCCATATAAGGTGCCTTCCGGTTACTTCGCTGATTTCTCCGATTTACTAATGATCCGGATTCGCCTGGAATCCGGCGAATATTCTGAAAACGCCACCCGGGAAATTTCGGATATTTCTCCTTTATTATCCGAACTACGGAATAAAATTACGTATCAAGCTCCGGCAGGGTTTTTTGAGTCGCTTCATGTAAAAATTCCAGAAGGAGAAAATACTGAGCCGGTTATTCCTTTTTTGAAACCTTCGTCAGATCCCAAAGCAATTCCTGGCAAAAAGGTAATTTCCTTCCCCTTGCGCGTGGTCCGTTACGCAGCTGCGGCCTGTATTATCGGACTGATCGGTATTACAATATTGAATGTTACACATCACCGGAATATAACGGACCCCATTACGAGTCTGGCAACTGTTAGTGATCAGGAAATGGCCAGTTACCTCGATGCCGACGATATTCACTGGACACCAGGTATTACCTCACCAGCTGAAACCGCTTCTGTTGGATTCAGTGACGAGGATATTCATGATTTATTTAAAGGAGTTCCCGATATAGAGTTGGAACAATATGTCCTTGCTTTGCCGGAACAAAAAGGAACTGTAAATTGACCCTGATGAAGAGAGTTTTACTTTTAATATCTTTTACCGTAAGTTTTTTATTGGGAGTGGCTCAGAATGGTGAAAGGCTTGAGGCCCTTAAGATCGCGTACATCACCAAACGCCTTGACCTGAGTCCTGAGGAAGCGCAGAAATTCTGGCCAATTTATAACCAATATGCTGAAGAACTGAAACAAGCCCGCAAGGAAGCGATCCGAAATAACAAAAGTGAAATTGAACTGGATGAATCCCTGCTCAACATAAGGAAAAAATACAGCGTACAGTTCGGGCAGGCTATCTCGCCCCAGAAAATAGATATCTTTTTTAAATCTGAAAAAGAATTTGGTGCGTTTGTTCAAAAAGAAATGGAACGGCGCCAACTGAAAAATCAACGCAAGTTACAGCAGAATCCATAGTCTGGCTTAAGCATAAAACTATATGCGGATCTTAAAATGCCAAACTGATTTTATTCTTTAATCCCTAAATCCCCGAATTTCCAAGTTGGATTTTTGATATCATGATAGAAAAGAAATGTCCAGGCCTCCCGTTCACCCTGGGTCCACCATTTCTGCCGAAGTTCCATACATTTTTTCCCGTCATAATCATATTTCGCAACAAAGCGGTTTTTCATTTGGTTCATCTGAGGCGCTACGTCACCTCCAAAAAAAACATGACCACCCTTTTCCTCTACATGGAAAACCTGGTGAAAGGGACAATGGCCTCCTGTTAACTCATACCGGATATACCCGTCAATCAGTCCGTTTCCTTCCAGTTTAACAAGATTGGAAAATTGTTCAAGGAATTCAAAAGGCCTGGTATCATAACTGGGGAACCCCTTTTCAAAAGCATATTCGAGTTCCCTTTGCTGTACATAATAAACTGCCAGCGGAAAAGACGGACTGATCCTTCCATCAGCAGATTTCCTGCTCATTCCCCCCACGTGATCTTTGTGCAAGTGACTGAGCAAAACTTTTGTTACAGAAGCAGGATCAATGCCTGATTTTCTCATCAGGCGGTGTAATTGTAAATCTCCATCCTGTTCAAAACCTAAACCAGTATCGAATAATAATACATCCCGGTCCGTAATAACCAGGAAGGGCTGGATCTCCACGAGAAGACTGCCTTTCGATCTTTGCTGCAGGTCATCCTTCGACGGATCGAAAGGAACGAAATCTTTGGTTTTATCTACGGTGAAAGCGCCTTCAGAGAGAGGAATAATCTGCATCCCGCAAAAGTAGCCCGCTTTCCGCTAAAACTTATTTTAATCCCCGTAATGAGCGGATTAACGGCTTTTAACCGCATAGTTTACCATAAAATGACACCCATTTTTGAGGATTAAAACTTGATTATAATCTATATTCGGGAATGAATAAATTCTTTAGATTTGTTTTCATCCTTTGACCATTGTAAATCGTAACGAATGCAAACCACAGAAAGAGTTGTTATTACCATATCGTCAACCATTAGCGCACCGGTTGAAAAAGTATGGAAATACTGGACAAACCCCGAGCACATCACCCTGTGGTGTAATGCGTCCGAGGACTGGCATGCACCCCGGGCGGAAAATGATTTAAGACCGGGGGGTAAATTCCTGACCCGGATGGAAGCGAAAGACGGAAGTTTTGGATTTGATTTTGGTGGCATTTATGATATGGTTAAACCGAATGAACTTATCGAATACACACTCGGGGATGGAAGAATGGTAACCATTCATTTTTCCGGTATTGGGGATGAAACAAGAGTTGTTGAAATGTTTGACGCAGAAAACGAAAACCCCGTTGATATACAAAAAGGCGGGTGGCAGTCCATTCTGGACAACTTTAAAAAATACACGGAACAAAACTAACAATCTATCTCAGAACCATTTGCCTGTCTGCATCCAGCCTCGCCAGAATAAACAACATCACGCTAAAGGTTAGCAGAGAGGTACCTCCATAACTTACAAAAGGCAGCGGAATACCGATTACCGGTGCCAGGCCAATAGTCATACAAACATTAATAGAAATGTGAAAAAAGAAAACGGATGCCACGCCGTACGCATATGCCCGGCTGAATACCGATCGCTGTCGCTCTGCAATGGTCACGATCCGCATGAGCAGGATTACGTAGATACTTAAGAATATGATGCTGCCGAGGAATCCAAATCCCTCCCCGATTGTACAGAAAATAAAATCTGTTCTTTGTTCAGGTACGAAATCATACCGTGTTTGTGTTCCCTTCAATAATCCCTTACCAATAAACCCGCCGTTGCTTATTGCAATTTTACTTTGTTTTACATTGTAGTTGCCATTGTCCTTTTTTTTGCCAGCCGATTTTTCTTCTATGTCCCTTGCGGCTGCAGCATTTTTTGGCACATAGTCCTTTCCGATCGCGTCATAAATACGTTTAACCTGGTAAGGCTGAAATACATGATCGAATACGAAGGGAACAACAAATCGCTGAACTCCGACACACACAAACCAGATACTGGCTATAGCAAACAGAATGGCGCGCTGTCTTTTTATCTGTTTACGGAAAATATAAATAAACAATCCGGCGATTCCGGTAAGCACCAGGGCAAGTACATTCGGATCCATCAACAAAGTGGCGACTACCAGAACCGCAAAGGAAAATCCGACAATCAGAACCAGGGCGGGCAGTCCTTCTCTGAACATCACCAGGAAAAACGAAAAATATACGAGGGCCAGTCCGGTTTCCTTTTGCATAATGGAAAGTCCGGCGGGTACCAGTGCAATGACTGCCGCAATGAGCTGTGAGCGTGGCCTGGCAAAATCCGTTTCCACCCGGGATAAATATTTCGCCAAAGCCAGGTTTACAAAAATTTTACAAATATCTGCGGGCTGAATCTGTACGGCTGATCCCAGCTTTATAATAGATGAAGTTCCTTTAATATTGGAATGGAAGGGAAATACTAAAAGCATCAGGAGTATACCGAATGCGTAGGATAGGTTGGCTGTAGCCGTAAAGAATTTACTGTCTGTAAGCAGAATAAAAATCCCTGCAATACCACTGATAACCAGGAAAAGGGACTGCCTGCTATAATCTGTTTTAAGGGAAAGAAAGCCCTGAAGTATATTATCCCCATCCCGGTAAGTAGCAGAGAAAATGCTGATCACTCCGATTATCGAAAGGATGAACCAGAGCCAGATCAGGGATCTGTCTGCACCTTTCGCAAGATATGAATTACGCTGATTCATGGGGCCTGATTTGTACTGGTGTCCTTTTGAACGACAGGTTTATCTTTTGGTTTCAGGGCAGCCGAATCGGATGCTTTCCTGACCACGGTTCTTCCTGAATTCCTACTCGTATCTGTTTTGCGAATAGATGCGGAGTCTGTCTTTTTATTCCGGGAGCTGTCGGACCCATTATTCGTTAATGGTACCGCTCTCGGACCGAAAGGTATGGTTACATGTGCAGTTGCCTTGTGCATAGTATCCAGCATTTGTCTTCGGGTGGAAGGGTCCATAAATTTTTTCCAGCGGGTGCTGTCTCCGCTTTGTTTTGCCCATACAGCAGCCCTCACGGAATCTGTAATGAATTGCAACCGCACAAAATAGCCCGGCATCAGATTGGTATTCGCAATATCAGTAGCCAGTTTAACCCTAGCTGCGGTCAGGGTATCACGCAGGTATTTTTCTACAATAAGGCTTCCGATACGGCCCGCCCAAGTGGCACCGAAGCCGGCATTCTGGATAACCACTGCAACAGCAATCTGAGGGTTTTCCCTTGGAGCAAAACAAACAAACATGGAGTTGTTGTTGAGCTTGGTCCTTTTGCCTTCCAGTGAAAGATAGTTTTCTGCTGTACCGGTTTTCGCACACATATTCAGCCCGTCGATCCTGGCGATACGTGCGGTACCAACTTCAGTTACATCCTGCATACCGCTGATTACCGTTTCATAATCTGCATCAGAGATATGGGTTAGTACTTCGTGTTTTACAAAATATTTGTTCAGGACTGTGTCATCAGGTGAATTGCCTTCAACCTTGGTTACAAAATGAGGAATATAAAAAGATCCCTTGTTGGCAACGATACACATGGCATTAGCCATTTGTAAAGGAGTTACAAGCATCTTGTCCTGGCCAATTCCAAGGGTTACCATCGTACAGGAATTCCAGGAACCATGATATTCCTTATCGTATGCCAGCGTATCCGGAATATTTCCACCGTCTTCGCTGGGCAGATCCACTCCGATACGGTGTCCCAAACCGAATTTATTCATATAATTCTTCCATGTTTCCAGTCCCGTGCGGATATTATCCATTTTTTTATTGTCGACCGTAAGCCGGAAAGTATTAGAGAAAAAAGAGTTGCAGGAATGAGCAATCGCAAGACGGAGATTGGCCGCATGTCCGGCCCAGTTTTCGAGACATTTTACCGGGTGATTACAGGCCAGATACACCCCCAGACAAGGATATCCGCTTGACTGGGTAATCACACCCTCATCCAGACCCACGAGGGCACCCAGTGGTTTATAGGTTGATCCCGGCTGATACAATCCTTTTATCGCCCGGTTAAGCAGGGGTGCACGTACATCCAGCACCAGCTGTCCATAATTTTTTTGTTTATCCGGACCGGTAAGTGAATTCGGGTCATAATCCGGACTGGATGCCATCGCCAGAATTCCCCCAGTTTTAGGTTCTACGGCTACTACCGTTCCGATTTTATAAGAAAGTAATTTTTCAGCCAGCTGCTGCAGTTCAATGTCCAGGGTTGTGTGCAGGTTTCTCCCGGCAATGGCTGGTGTATCGCTGGCCCGGTTTTCATAATGGCCTACCAGCCTGTTTTTATTATCTTTTATCCAGTACTCAATACCACGTTGACCCATTAGCTGCTTTTCATAGTATTGTTCAAGTCCGCTTCTGCCCACATAGTCGCCCAGCTGGTAATAATAATTTGAGCGTCTTAAAATATTGGAATCCACTTCGCCCACATAACCCATAATATGGGCCGCAGCATTATAAGGATAAACACGAACCGGTCTTTCCTGGAGATTAAAGCCCGGGAACCGCCAGATATTTTCTTCCAGCTTAGCATAGAGGTCGGGTTCCAGCAAATCCTCAAAAATAGAAGGGCGGAATGGTCCGTTTTTAATTCTGGCGTCCAATATGCGGGAACGCAGTTCAGCCGAGTCAATTTCCAACAACTGACAAAAAAAAGCCGTATCCATATTTTTCACCTGGGACGGGGTAACCATCAGGTCATATAAAATGGTATTGTTGAGAATGGCACGCTGGCGATGATCGTAAATGATTCCCCGGGTAGGATAAACTCGTTTGGGAAAGAGGGCGTTTTCTTCCGCCATTTTTTTGTACTTATCTGAAAACACCTGAAGGTTAAAGAGCTGAGCAAAAATAACCAGGAACATCCCACCGAAGATGAGGCGTATAATATTACTGCGCGATTGATTGAAGACAGGCATCTTCGGATATTGGCTTTAAATTAAACCGTGTTTGTTCTGAACTTCTCCTTCCTGAAAAATAAGAGTTCCGTCAGCAGAATCAGCAACATACTAATCCCGGTAGTGGCAATCACTTTCCCTATAAAATACAAAAAAGATCCGAAACTCATCCATTCCAGGAAAACAAGATATCCGTGATGAAATAAAGTGAGCACAAAAACATAGGTGAAATACGGAGCCCAGCCCATGCTGGTGATAGAAGGGGACAAATAATTCTTTTCAGCCCCCTCCTGCGAGATCAGTAAATTCACCACAAAAGGGCGCAGGTAGGCTATCAGCACGCAGGCAGCAGCGTGTAATCCGGGCTGATGCATGAAATAATCCAGGCTGAGACCAAAAATAAAGGCAAGGGCCATCAGGCTTGCCCGGGACATGCTGAAAGGCAGCCAGAGTATATAGAGATAATACAGGTATGGAGTGATAAACCGGTGCAGGGGTGGCATTTTATACAGGACGAACACCTGGACAAAAATGAACAGGATAAACCGGAATATATTTTTCAGCAACTCGCTCATTGGAATTTTTTTCGGGTGGAGTCTTCCAGCCGTTTTTGTTCAAGATACTGGGTATTGGCAATTACATAAACGTACTCGATATTAAAGAAATTCGTTGCAGGTTTAACTTTCAGCGTGTAAAAATTACTGCTCTTATCATCCATTATTTCAGCAATGGTCCCGACCATCAGATTACCCGGGAATAAAGATGAAGTAGGGCTGGTTTCAACGGAATCACCCACCTGCACTTTTGCGCTTTTGGGAATATCCTTCAGCGTTACAAACATGGGGCTAACCCCGTCCCATTCAACAGTTCCGCGATCACCGCCATTTTTTATTTTAACCACTACCTTATACTGGCGATGGAGAAGGGTCATTACACTGGCATAGTTGTCACTCACATTTACTACAGTACCCACAATACCCTGCGGGCTAACTACACCCATATTGGGTCGCACATCCTGTAGCAGACCCCGATGAATGGTAATAAAATTTGTCTGTGTATTTACGGTACTTCCGACAACATTTGCACCCATCCATGTGTATTTTCTGACTTCACGCATGGAATCCGTCTGTACGGTGTCCAGGATGGTTTTTTCATTTCCAGCGGGCCTTTCAAAATTTTCTTTGCGCAGCTGATTTAAAATTGCGTTTTCTGCAGCCAGTTGTTCATTGATTTTTTTAAGCCTGAAATAATATTCAACCTTACTGTAACGCTGATTGATACTGCCGGTAAATTCACCGGTAACGTTCATAAAAGCGGCTTCGTGATATTTATTATAGCGGAAAAGGAAGCTGAGTGCGATGATCTGCAACAGGAGGAAGAATAGAAAATTCGCATACTTTCTGATGAAGAGAAATACATTACGCACTGGTGGTTTGTATATTTAACTATTAAAGCATAACGCTTAAAGCCGAACGCTTAACGCATCACGAAGGGATACCGGTCGTAATTTTTTAATGAAATCCCTGTTCCCCTTACCACACTCTTCAACGGATCGTCGGCGATATGAACCGGAAGTTTAATTTTCTGGCTAAGTCTTTTATCCAGGCCCCTGAGCAGGGCACCACCTCCGGTGAGGTATAAACCCCGACGGTAAATATCCCCGGCCAGTTCGGGCGGCGTTGTTTCAAGTGCTTTCAGAATGGCTTCTTCAATTTTAAAAATGCTTTTATCCAGCGCTTCCGCAATTTCCTGATAACTCACCAGGATTTGTTTTGGAATTCCCGTAACCAGGTCACGACCGTTAACCGGGATATCATCTGGCGGGTTGTCCAGGTCTTTCAGGGCAGCTCCTATCTGTATCTTAATTTGCTCAGCGGTTCGTTCTCCAATAAGTAAACTATGGTACCTGCGCAGGGCTTCCATAATATCTGCTGTAAATTCATCTCCGGCAATGCGGATCGACTGATCACAAACAATACCAGCCAGGGCGATCACAGTAATACCCGTTGTTCCTCCACCTATGTCAATAATCATATTGCCCACAGGTTCTTCCACATCGATCCCAATTCCCAGGGCGGCGGCCATGGGTTCGTGAATCAGGTATACTTCCTTGGCACCCGCCTGTTCAGCACTGTCGCGAACGGCTCTTTTTTCTACTTCCGTAATACTTGATGGAATACAGATCATCATGCGCCAGCTGGGCGGGAAAAGTGGTTTTTTGGGATAGATCATCTTGATCATTTCCCGGATCATGAGTTCTGCAGCATTAAAATCGGCAATTACCCCGTCTTTCAGGGGGCGGACTGTCCGGATACTCTCATGCGTCTTTTCATGCATCATGAGGGCCCGTTTCCCAACCGCCAGGACTATTTTTGGATTATTCCGGTCAAGTGCAACAATACTAGGTTCGTTTACTACGATTTCGTCATTATGAATGATCAGGGTGTTCGCTGTGCCCAGATCCATAGCAATCTCTTGCGTCAGGAAATTGAATAATCCCATTTTAAAAGGTCAGATTTAAATTCTGTTACGATGCCTGCAAAATTGACGGAAATAATCGGAATTAACAAAGTGAACATTAATCTCCGCTATCCTGCACTGAACGCTATTTTCACCACTATATTTTTCTATATGTGGAGTTTATTCTAAAGCAAAATCCCAACATTTTTACATTTGTCGGTCCGGAATGGGTTATTTAATATTCTTATGTGTAATTAATGTGTCAAAAGATGTTTCGTTTCGGAAAATACGGTTAGCCTGATTGCGGAACCAGGTTTCGTCCTTTGAAATGGATCGACAACATCAAATTACAGAAATTCATACCCGATGTCCCGTCTGAAATAGATGCCGTCAAATTCAACCTTGGTTAAAACAGCCATTGACTTCCGAATGGCATCCTGCAGGTTTCCGGCATAAGAAGTAACACAAAGTACCCTTCCACCGTTAGTGACTACTTTCCCGTTTTCCAGCCGGGTTCCGGAATGAAAAACAAGGCTGTCTTCATATTTCCCATCCAGTCCGGTTATGGCATATCCCTTTTCATAACTTCCCGGATAACCCCGGCTAACAGCAACCATCGTAGCAGCGGCCCGGGAATCTATTTCAATTTGTTTTTCGCCTAGTTTTTTGTTGGCTACAGCCTGGAAAAGGTCTACCAGGTCGTTTTTCAATCGGGGAACCACCACTTCAGTTTCAGGATCGCCCAAGCGGCAATTATATTCAATCACCAAGGGTTCATCGTTTACCTTGATCAGTCCTATAAAAATGAATCCGCGGTAATCAATACCATCCGATTTTAGTCCTTTGATGGTGGGATCTACGATCCTTTCTTTTACTTTCAGCATGAATTCATTGTCAGCAAAAGGAACCGGACTTACAGCACCCATGCCACCAGTATTCGGACCCTTGTCCCCTTCACCGATTTTTTTGTAGTCTTTTGCTTCTGGTAAAAGCACATAATTGTCTCCGTCAGTTAGTACAAAAACGGACAATTCAATTCCATCCAGAAACTCTTCCACAACTACCCGGTGGCCCGCTGCACCGAATTTACCCTGCTGCAGCATAAGTTCGAATTCAGCCATCGCTTCAATGGGACTGTTACAGATGATAACTCCTTTACCAGCTGCCAGGCCATCTGCTTTCAAAACTACCGGGAGGGAATGTGATTTGATATACTCAGAACCTTCAGAAAAATGATCTGCGTCAAATTCTTTGTATCCCGCTGTTGGAATACCATGTTTCATCATGAACTGTTTGGAAAAAGCCTTGCTTCCTTCCAGCCGGGCTGCCGAAGCGGAAGGCCCAATCACGGGAATATGGCTTATAGTTGCATCAGCCAGGAAAAAATCCACGATCCCGTTCACAAGAGGTTCTTCCGGACCCACCACCACCATTGTTATGTTATTGTCCAAGCAGGCTTTCCGAACAGCCTGAAAATCCGTTGGTTCCACGGGCAGATTCTTTCCAAATGCGGTTGTACCGGCGTTGCCGGGTGCTATAAATAATGCCGAACATTTTTCGCTTTGCGATATTTTCCAGGCCAACGCATGTTCTCTTCCTCCTCCACCTAGTAATAATAAATTCATGGAACGTTTTGATTAGGCCCGAAATTCACGATTCAAACGCATAAATGAAAAATAATTTTATAAATGGGAAAATAAGGCCGGGTTTTTTCTGGATAAATTAATCTTACTTTAGGCTCATGAATACAGCGCTTCCTCAGCCAGGTCATCCCCGGGGATTATATGTTTTGTTTTTTACGGAAATGTGGGAAAGATTCGGATACTACCTGATGGTGGGGATTCTATTTTTGTTTTTACATGATACCGTGCAAAATGGTGGCCGGGGAATGGATACCAGCCTTGCCGCGGATATTACCGGTTCCTATATCGCCCTGGTTTACCTCACCCCCTTTATCGGCGGACTGGTCGCGGACCGCTATATTGGATACCGCCTCTCGATTTTTTTAGGCGGTTCATTAATGGCTCTCGGATATTTTCTCATGGCCGTACCCAACAATGGCGGATTAATGTATGCTGCACTCAGCTGTGTGATCATTGGTAATGGCTTTTTCAAACCTAATATCAGCACGCTTCTGGGAAATATTTATAACAAAGAAGAGCTCAGGTCCAAAAAAGATGTTGCCTATAATATCTTCTATATGGGCATTAATATCGGGGCATTCATATGCAATTTTGTTGCGGCATACCTGCGAATTAAATACAGCTGGAGCTATGCTTTCGCTGCTGCCGGCTTCGGTATGGTACTTTGTTTATTCATATTCGCCTCCGGACAGAAATACGTTAAACATGCTGATGTTATCAAACCGGTCCAGAAAGAGGACATGCCATTCTCAAAAATTGTCCTTTCGGTATTCGTTCCCGCACTAATTGCTGCCGCCATTGGCTGGTTTATCGGCGGAGAAGGGAATTTGTTTGGCTCTCATTCCAACGATGCGTTTATTTTCGCCTGTGTACCCGTCATGATATTTTATTTCATGGTCTGGTATCGCTGCAGTGGTTTTGACCGGAAAAGAATCGGGACTCTTTTCACCCTGTTTGGCGTATCAATCATTTTCTGGAATATATATAACCAAAATGCCACTTCACTAACGATCTGGGCAGACAGCTATACCAAACGGGAAGCACCAAAGTTCACCCAGGGCATATTATCTCAGTTCGGTTTCCTGAATACCGTTAATACAGAACCTAAAGAGGTCCCCATACTCGATGAACATTTTCACGCACAGGTGGGTGCGGATGGAAAAGTGATTACCCATCAGGGTACTGATCCTTACCTGCAGAATGTTCCCAAAGATGAATGGCCAGCCAAGGGTCAGGATCTTAAATTAATTTCCACAGAGATATACCAGTCTATAAATCCGGGGTGGATCATTCTGCTTACTCCGGTGATCGTAGGTTTTTTTGGATATATGAAATCGAGGGGGAAAGAAATGAACACCCCCAGCAAATTTGCCTGGGGAACCATTATCGCCGGGGTATCTTCATTAATTATGGTATTCGCAGCACTTTCGGTAAATATCTACCAGCACAAGGTTTCGTCATTATGGATTGTAAGCACCTATGGAATATTTACCATCAGCGAACTTTTTGTTAGTCCGGTTGGATTGTCGCTGGTATCCAAGGTTGCTCCTAAACGATTTACTGCCCTGATGATGGGAGGCTGGTTTATTACGACTTCGCTCGGAGCAAAAATTGCAGGAATCATGACGGGTTTCTGGGATCATTTCGACAGTAAGGCACTCTTTTTCGGAATAAGTGCGGCCGCGGCATTAATTGCAGGTGTACTATTATTTCCACTAACTAACAAACTGAATAAGATTGTCGTGGAAGCGACGGCGTCTAATGATTAATTATTAATGATCAATATTAATTATTTACCTAAGGGAGTACAACACCCCATTAATAATTAATTTATAATTGATAATTATTTAGTTCATCTTAAACGGAACAATCATCTCAAACATAGGGATATTCACTTCAAAGATGCTTTTGGCATGAAGGTTTTCCATATGGTAGCTTCCGTACATTTTACCCATTTCCGTGCGGAGATTACAACCACTCACATATTGATACTTTTCTCCGGGCTGCAATACCGGTTGAACACCTACGACCCCTTCACCTTCCACTTCCCGGTGACTGCCATTGCTGTCGAAAATATGCCATTGCCGGCGGTGTAGTTTGACCGGGAAATTATTGTGATTCCAGATAGTGATTCGGTAGGCGAACATATGCTCCCCGGCGACCGGATTACTGTAATCCGGCTGGTAGAAAGTCTCCACATCAATCTCAACCCCTTCTGAAATTTTATTCGCCATGGAGTTAGTTTATATAAAAATACGGAATTTACGCTAAACGCTTAACGTCTAACGCTTAACGCTTTTATAATATTTGTGAATACGAACTGCTAATTCCCCGATTAGACTATTCTGATAATTTAAATTATCGCCAAAGCGTTAAGCGTTAGACGTTCAGCGTTAAGCTTAATAATGTAAATTCGCCTTTCTTCAACCATTCAACTGTATATGAAAATAGCTGTAGCTAAGGGAGATGGCATCGGACCCGAAATCATGGATGCTGTGTTGCATATATTCAATTCCAACCAGGTGCCCCTTGAATACGAGATCGTAGAGATGGGAAAATGGGTTTTTGACAAAGGTTTTTCCAATGGTATGACGCCTGAATCCCAGCATGTAATTGAAGAACTGGGCATTCTTTTTAAGGGCCCGATGGAAACACCGAAAGGCAAAGGAGTTAAAAGCATAAATGTTACAGCAAGAAAAACATGGAACACATACGCCAATAAGCGGGTTTTTATTTCTCTGCATGGCGTTGAAACAGTTTTCTCAAAAGCAGGGATTCCGATTGATATTACGATCGTCCGCGAAAATATTGAAGATACATACGGCGGAATTGAACATATGCCTACCCATGACGTAGCCCTGAGCCGTCGTTTTATTACCCGCCCGGGAAGCCTGCAGGTAATCCGCTATGCTTTTGAAATGGCGAAAAAAAATGGCTCCCGAAGAATAACCTGCGGCCATAAAGCAAATATCATGAAGCTTACCGATGGGCTCTTCCTCGAATGTTTTCAGGAAGTGGCCAAAGAATATCCTGAATTAAAATCTGACGATATCATTGTAGATGACCTGGCAATGAAACTCGTGGTTCGCCCACAGGAATTTGATGTGGTGGTGCTGACGAATCTCCAGGGTGATATTATTTCAGATTTATGTGCAGGCCTGGTCGGAGGGCTTGGGTTTGCGCCGTCTGCCAATATCGGAGATCATATTTCCATTTTCGAAGCCGTGCATGGCACAGCGCCCGACATTGCCGGAAAAAATATTGCGAATCCTACGGCTCTTTTATTAAGTGGCATTGCGATGTTGCGCCACCTCGGTCTCATGCAGAATGCTGCAGTGATTGAAAACGCATTATTATATACACTGGAACAGGGAATCCATACCGGTGATTTTGGAGATAAAAAGATTCCGGGTAAAAACACAACAGAATTTGCCCAGGCTATTATTAATAATTTCGGTAAAACCCCGGAACATGGTGCCAAGCCGGTAATGCCGAACAAACACATTACACCCACACTGTTTAAGATGGACCATAACCAGATGATGGTTTCTGATGATTCGGGTGATGAGAAAGAATATATTGTAGGCGTGGACATGTTTATAGAAAGTTCCGAACAACCAGAATTTATCGCAAAAAAATGCCAGCGCCACGGTGGTGTAAAATTTAACCTCATCAATATCAGTAACCGGGGTACCCAGGTATGGCCCACCGGTTCCGTGTACACGAACCTGGTAAATCAATACAATGTGCGTTTTGAAAGCATTGATGGCTCACCTTTGAATCAACAGGATATTATTGGCCTTTATGTAAGTCTCAGCGGAGATTTCAAAATCGGCTCTTTTGAACTACTTAATGTTATGAACGGGAAAAAAGCCTACAGCCTGGCGCAGGGACAGTAGGGCAAGTGTGAGAGTGTGAGAATTGTTCTATCATTGCCATGATCCGCCAACTATCAGCCGCCAACTAAAGATCAGACTTTTCAGCATTTAATTTTGGATTGTCCAAATGCCTGCCGCCATCCCGAATGTTTTTTTTATCGAAATTTTTAATCAGTGCATCCGTCAGGTCGGTACCGGTCTGGTTCGCAATACATAAAATTACCCATAACACATCGGCCAGCTCATCTGACAACTTTTTTTCCTTATCTACTTCCCGGAAAGACTGATCTCCATAGATACGACACATCAGTCTTGCTACTTCACCCACTTCTTCCGTGAGTATAGCCATATTCGTGAGTTCATTGAAATAGCGGACGCCGGTAGTCCGGATCCACTCATCAACCCGCTGCTGAGCTTCCCGGATAGATACTTCTTCTGGCATGTTATTCGTTTATAGGTAAAATTCTCCTTCCAGATAGGTCACTGCATGACCGCTGATTAAAACCCGGTCACCCGACAATTCGCAATCCAGGTATCCCTTTCTCGCGGACAACTGAATGGCTGTGAAGGAATTTTTGCCGGTCTGTTTGGCCCAATAGGGAACCATCACCACATGCGCGCTTCCGGTAACCGGATCTTCGTCTATGCCTGACTGTGGGTAAAAGCAACGCGAAACAAAATCAGATTTATCGCCCTTCGCTGTTACGATCAGACCGCGTGAGTCATGATTTTTGAGAATATTGAAATCCGGTGTCAGGGCTTCAACCTGCGCCTGGTTTTCAAATACTGCCATATAATCGAAAGCCGATTTAAACAGGTGACCGGGCTGCAATCCCAATGCCTTGTCAATTATTTCATCGCTCCCCGTTTCCACTGGTTCTTTGGAAGGAAAATCCAGGGTATACCTATTTCCACTCCGGATTACCCCTAATGGCCCACTTTTGGAATGGAAAACAATCCTCTCCCGGTTATAACCCAGGTGACCAAATAAAACATGAGCTGAAGCAAGCGTAGCATGCCCACAAAGGTCCACTTCCACCGTTGGAGTAAACCAGCGTATTTCATAGTCATCACCTTTAGGAACTAAATAGGCTGTTTCAGAAAGGTTATTCTGCGCAGCAACCTGTTGCATCGTTTTTTCACTTAACCAGGTTTTCAATGGTACGATAGCAGCTGGGTTCCCACCGAATTTTTCCTCGGTAAAAGCGTTGACAATATATACTTTCAATTTCATAAATCTTTTTGCTTGGTATCAATTAATATGGTTACCGGGCCGTCATTTAACAACTCCACCTGCATATCAGCGCCAAATTCCCCCGTATGAATTTTTTTTCCAAGGTCTTTTTCCAACTGCCGGATCATATTTTCATAGATTGGAATGGCAATCTCCGGTTTTGATGCCCGTATATAGGAAGGCCGGTTCCCTTTTTTTGTAGCGGCGAATAAGGTAAACTGGCTCACCAGCAGAAGATCTCCTCCAGTTTCAGCCATTGATTGATTCATCACGCCGGCTGCATCATTGAAGATCCTCAGGTTGATAAGTTTATTACTCAGCCATTGGATATCGTCCGTATCGTCAGGATCCTCAATTCCCAACAGTACCAATAATCCATTTCCAATAGAACCCCGGGTCGCGCCACCTATTATAACCCTTGCATGTTTAACTCTCTGGATTACTGCCCGCATCATTTTCGAATTATTCAAATTACTTTTACGAAATGAAGGTAGATGTTTCCCGTGAAATCGGTTTCCAGACAGCACGCAGTGGAGGAAAGGGTGGTCAAAATGTAAACAAGGTTGAGACCATGGTAATCGGCTATTTCCATATCAGAAATTCCGGTTTATTTAATGACGCCCAAAAATCGCTTCTTGAACAGAAACTCGTTTCAAAAATAAACAGCGAAGGTTTTCTTCTGGTGAAATCGCAGGCCAGCCGGTCCCAGTTGGACAACAAAAAGGATGTTATAGCAAAAATGGAGAATCTGCTTGAACGGGCCCTGATAAAACCAAAGCCAAGAAAGGCAACCAAGCCCAGTTTTTCCTCGAAAGAAAAGAAAAAAGAATCAAAACAAAAACGGGCGCAGATCAAGGATCTGAGAAAAAAAATAAACCGCATAGAATAGTGACTTTCCATAACCCTCTGACAAGAAGAATGTCCATATTTCAAATTAAAAACGGATTGGGAATTGTTTTCATGGCTCTCTTCCTGATGAGTTCATTCCGGATTGGGGACCCTCAACCGGACTCCACCATTGTTATCCGCTTCAGGGTGTATATTCACGGCGAACTGCTTCAACTGAATAAAAAATATAAAAACCCTCATGGAGAAGAGTTCGAAATAAACCTGTTCCGCTTTTACGCCGGGAAAATAAGTCTGGTTGATGCTGACCTGACCAGGAAAACACAATCGGATGAATCTTACCATCTGGTTGATATGTCAGATTCGTCGAGTACATTTTTTGAAACCCGGGTACAGACTGGCAAATTCAGGGAACTGTTATTCCAGCTGGGCGTCGACTCAACGGATCAGAACCAGGGTGCTAAAACAGGGGTTTTGGATCCGAAAAAAGGAATGTTCTGGACCTGGAATAGCGGATATCTGAGTTTTAAGATTGAAGGGAGGTCTGACGTTTCCAATCAGCCTGCCCATATGATCGCATATCATATCGGCGGATACCGGTCCCCGAATAGTACGGTTAGGACTATAAAACTCATCCCGGAAACGACAGTTCAGACATCCATAAAAAAAAAGACAGTGGTCGAAATACCTATTGAGCTGGATAATTTTTTCGATGGAAGATTTGACATGCATATAAAAGAAATTCCAGATTGCACAACAACGGGTGAGATGGCCAGAAAAATTTCAGAAAATTTTGCGGGCGCTTTTACGGGAATGATCATTATTGCAAATCCATGAAGAAACTAGGAATAATATCTTGTATTGTCTTTTGCAATGTGTTGTGGATTACACCGTTTCCATTTGAAACTCCCAAAGGATTTCCCGATCCCATTTACAAATTTCAAAATAATCCACGCTCTAAACAGGGTTTTGAACTGGGAAGAAAATTGTTCTATGATGGAATACTTTCCAAAGACGGAAATTTCCCCTGTTCATCATGCCATCAGCAGTTTGCCGCATTTGCAAATTATGAGCACCGTCTAAGTCACGGATTTAATAATCAATTTAGCTACAGGAATGCGCCAGGCCTGTTTAACCTTGTTTGGCAAAAAGAAATGGATTGGGACGGGGGAATTAATCATATTGAGGTCCAGCCGCTAGCCCCCTTGCAGGATCCGCATGAAATGGCTGAAAACCTGAACCAGGTCCTTTACAAATTGAAAAAAGACAAAAAATATCCCTCGTTATTTAACAAGGCATTCGGTAGTCCGGGAATAAATTCGCAAAGGATTTTAAAAGCCCTTTCCCAGTTTACAGCCTCCCTTGTATCTGCAAATTCCAAATATGACCAGATTAAAAGAGGAGAGACCAGTTTCAACCCATATGAAAAAACCGGGTACGAAATATTTCAGCAAAAATGTTCCCATTGTCATCAGGAACCTCTCTTTACTGATCTGAGTTATAGGAATACAGGAATGGAAGCAGACAGTATATTAAAGGACTATGGACGCATGCGCATAACCGGCAGGAAAGAAGACAGCCTTAAATTTCGGGTACCAAGTTTGAGAAATATTTTCCTGACGAACCCATACGGCCATGATGGTCGCTTCGTAACCATCAGCGATGTACTGGAACATTATAAATCTGGAATTATTCAAAGTGCCACTTTGGATACATCGCTGAAAAATGGCATTAACATTACAGAAAATGACCGCTTCTACCTGATAAGTTTTTTAGGAACACTTACTGATAGCAGTTTTGTGACCAACCCGCTTTATTCTGACCCGGCATTGAACGGAAGGCTGGCCACGCCGGTTGAAGACAATCATTAGTATAAGAGTATATGAGAATAAGAGTACCGGAATATGAGCATGATCTCTGTACTCTTATACTCTTATACTCCTGTATTATTTATAATAGGGCATCACCTCGTCCCTAAAAGCTTTTTCAGTGTTTTCCCAATTCTGCACCACAGTCTGACGTTGTTTATTCAAATCCTGATTCAGCTGATTAAAATTATTTACGCTAACATTAATGTCTTTAACTGCTTTATTATACTGATCCACATCTTCCCTGGTTTTATTATTTCCCTTGGCTTCGATGCTATTCTTGATTTTATCAAAATTCTCCTGTTTTAAATAGAAATCAGTCAGTTTTGGAATATCGTTTTTGGCCATGGCACTGTAAAACAAAAGCGCCTCCCGGCATCCCGCAGACAATGCGGGATTACCCTGAAAAGTGCGAAGGCTATCCGTCTTCAGCAATTCCAGTCCCTGCTGGGCAAAACTGATTAGTGAATACCTGGCCTGTTCGGCATCATTTAGCTTATGACTGTTGAGGGCTTTGAACAGCTGACCGTCTTCCCAGTTACATTTGAAAAATACAATATAAAGTCGATCGCAATAGCCGTTCAGTTTACCGGCGGTCCCCATTTTATCCGTCAGGTCTGTTTTCGTTTCAATTAAATTCACATTATATTTTGCAGCAAATATCCTTTCTGCTTTTACCAGATTTTCAGATGCTTCATGGAGTTTCTCACTTGTTTTCTCCTCCAGCAGTAAAAAAGTCTGCATCTGATCCACCGATTGTTCGGCGATCTCTTCCATGTTTACAATTTTTGAATAATCTTCATTGAAAATCCGGTAACAGAATTGGATATAATCCATACTGGCCTGCCGCAGGGAATTATCACCCTTATATTTTGGAAGATCAATGGTCTTATACTTGGCATTATTGATACTTTCCAGGGCCTGAACCCGAAGTTTTTCAATTTTCCTGACCCGTCGGCTATGCGCTGATGCGCTGACATATGCCATGTATTTCTGATCCATTTCTACCTGGGCATTGGAAATAGCTGTCATATAGTCTCCCGCATTTTCGATCATTTGTGCATGAACCTTAAAAGAAATGATCAGTGAGAAAATTAATAGGTAAAAACTACGTAGCATATTATTAAATACTTTTACAAATGAATATTTGTAGTTGACGTCTGACTTTTGGCAGTTTGGCTTTTCACTTTATTTACCCGTCATTCGGGCTGCGATTTCATATCCCAGCAAGACCCCGGTGTCGCGGTTCATCACTTTTATATAAAGGGCGTTCGTTTTCCGCAGTTCCTCATCTGCCTGCATTCTGGCTTTTTCAAACTGGCTCCACTCAATTTCAAACGGCGGAGCCAGGTTTTGAATTGATTCTTCGCTTTCCCTTAAATTCCTGGTAATCAAATTTCTGGACTCCATCATCGTATTAAAAACCAAAACCTGGTTCTGAGCAGTCTGAGCCTGCATCAAGAGGTTCAGGTAGTTATTAAACGAAATAAAAGACCTGTTGGTATCTGTATAAGATTTTGAAAATGCTTTTAACGGATCCATAGAAAAGGTAGGATAGGGATGAAAATATTTATTGGATTCAATGCTGAAATTGGGAAGGGAAAATGGAAGTGATTTTTCACGTTCCGATTGGGTTTCGCTATAGTCTGGCAGGTAAATATCCGGGATAACGCCGGTCTGCTGGGCACTACTTCCATTAACCCGGAATAACCATTCAATAGTAATTTTTATAAAATTGTCAGCTGTTTTCATTCTTTCTACATGCTGTTCGTCGAACAGTGTGTCCAGGGGCAATACAATCTGGGCTGTCGCTTTTCCGAAGCTGGGCGTACCAACGATCAGTCCACGATGGTAGTCCTGCAATGTTCCTGCAAGCATTTCGGACGCAGAAGCTGTAAATCCATTGATGAGCAGAATCAGGGGACCATCATATACCGAGCCCCGGTTCATGTCTTTCATAGTATATACTTTCCCTTCCTTATTGCGTGTCATACCCACCGGCCCGAAGTCAATAAAAATTCCTGCCATGGCAATGGCCTCTAACATGGATCCCCCTCCATTATAACGAAGATCAAGGATAAGGCCTTCAATGTTTTCTTTTTTAAGTTTGATTATTTCTTTGGCCACATCGTCTGCGCAGCCGTTGTTTCCCCCCTCCTCCCCGTTCCAGTCGGTATAAAAAGCAGGCAGGGAAATAAAACCAATCCGGTGATTCCCATTCAGTATAAAACTACGAACCTTACTATTGTCGTCATCCAGCGCTGCCTTTTCCCGTTGCAGAGTAACTTTGCGGGTAGTCCCGTCAGACTTTTTAATGGTAAGCGTTAAACTTTTACCATGATCTCCTGAAATAAATGCATTTACTTCATCCGTGGATGCGTCTGATACATCTACTTCCTCATTTCCTTCCCATTGCAGAGCCAGAATCTCGTCACCTTCATGAATCAACCCACTTTTATACGCCGGACTACCCGGTTTTAATCTAACAATCTCAATGGCATCTTTTCCTTCACCCAAGCTGAATCCAAACTGCAACTGTTTATCGCCCAGTTCGCCCTGGAACTCATCCTTTTTTCCGGGCGAAAAAAATTCTGTATGCGGATCATAACAGGAAGCGACCGACTCGCACCAGGTATTACATATAAACCCGGGAAGACCGTCTCTAACCTGTATACTTCGCTGGATTTCTCTTTTGAAGGCATGGCAGACTTTTTTTCTGGCTGCTGGTTCCAGGCTGTCCGCCGTGATATTTTTCTTGGTTGAATCGTCTTCATAAACATCGATAATCGTTTCAAGTATATTTCGTTTTACCAGTTTATAGAGTTTAATTCTTCGTAGCTCTTCGTTGGGAGCAAAGCTACTGTCTTCAGAAACCGTATAAGTTTCCTTTAGAAAAAGGTTGAAGCGGGTTTTGGACAATTTATCAAGAATAGAGTCGGTCTGACTGATTTTTTTAGTGTACAGGGTGATAACCTGTTTCAAAAAGTCTTCTTTCTTGTTCAATATTTCATCATCCAGGTTAGTCCGGAAACGGCTAAGTTTTATAATATCTTCTGAACTGAAATAAATTTTATCAGCATCCAGCGCACGGATCATCTGACTGAAGAGATCATTCGAGAAAACTTTGTCAACTGCGCGGGGTTGCACATGATAGATATCCGCCATTCGGGTGATCGTAAACGCTATTTCAGCTGTGGACCGGGTGAGTTGGCCCGATGAGTTCTGGAAAGACAGTTGGGATACAGCCAGCACGAGGTAAAACGCACACTTCATACCTTAAGTAATGAATTTAATGGCAATATATAAAATGAATCGGCGTTCTGGCTGAAAGTGAGTACGTTACGTTATTTTTGTTTCTAAATTTCTTTTTTGTCCAGTATTAAAAAATTAGCCTCCCAAACCCTATGGTACGGAGCCAGTTCCATTTTTGCGCGGTTCCTGTACTATTTGCTAACCCCCTACCTCACAGCAAAATTCAGGGGTACCGTCGAGTACGGCAGGATGAGTCTTGTTTTTGCCCTGATTCCGTTTTTATTTACCCTGATCGTATTTGCATTTGAAACGGCCTATTTCCGTTTTATGCAAAGGCAGGAATATAAGGAAGATGTTTTTGATACGCTCAGCACTTCCCTGACTATTTCCACTTTACTGATTACTGGTCTTACCATTTTTTTCAGGGTGTCGATTGCACAGTTCATCGGCCTCCCCGACCATCCTGAATACATTACCCTGTGCGCGGCAATTATAGGATTTGACGCTCTTAGCGCTTTGCCCTTTGCTAAATTGAGACAAGACAGCAGGCCGAAAAAATTTGCGTTCATCCGGATCGCCAGTATCCTGATAAATATGGGAATGGTATACTTTTTCCTGAGCGTTTGCCCGGGCATCATCAAAAAAAATCCGAACAGCATTCTGCATTTCGTTTACAACTCTCATTATGGTGTTATCTATGTACTAATTGCAAATGTGGCCTCTTCATTGTTTCAGTTTCTGGCCCTGACCAAGGAATGGTCCACAGTAAAGCTGCACATAAATAAACCCCTTTGGAAAGAAGTGATGATCTATGCCCTTCCGCTCACGATAGCAGGTTTTGCCGGAATGATTAATGAGACCTTCGACCGGGTGATGCTTCAGCGATGGTCGCCCCTGAAGGGAGATGCAGCCACATTTGAAGTGGGTATTTATAGTGCCTGTTACAAACTCTCCATTCTGATCACTCTTTTTGTTCAGGCATTCAGGATGGGAGCTGAGCCGTTTTTCTTTAAACAGTCAACAGAAGCCAATGCACAGCGGACATACGCCCGCGTTATGAAATTTTTTGTGATCACCATCTGCGGTATGTTTTTATTCGTATCGCTATACCTGGATATCTGGAAATATTTTATACGGGACGAGAAAATGTGGGTCGGGCTCAAAGTGGTGCCCATTCTGCTGCTGGCCAATATGTTCCTGGGTATTTATATTAACCTGTCCATCTGGTACCGGCTGTCGCGCAAAACCACCGCCGGCGCCTATATAACCCTTATCGGTGCAGGTATAACCATTTCCATCAATTTTATTTTTATACCCTATTTCAGTTATATGGCCTGCGCCTGGGCTACTTTCCTCTGTTATGGAACCATGATGGTTATTTCCTATATCTGGGGCCAGAAATCCTATCCTGTTCCTTATGCATGGAAAAAACTGATTGCATATATGGTCATTTCGGTACTGATTTACTTTATTCATCTGGCAATCATCAAAATCTGGAACAATTCTGCCCTGAATTATACCGCTGGCACGATGTTTTTAGCAATTTTTGCACTTTTCGTTTACCGGGTGGAGAAGAAGGAATTTGAAAATTTATTCAGAAATACAAAAAACACCCCGGGAATCCGGTCCTGATTCCGCACCCGGAAACCAGTTCGGATCCGGGACAACGGCAACATGGGGGATTCTCAAAAAATCAGATAATAAGTAAGTAATACTTAATCTATTATAAAGCAAAAAAAACATAACTTTAGGTCGCTTTTAGGTTTCATTGTTTTTTAATATCTTACCCGTTCAATCCTTTCCTAAAATCCAGATATCCACATGTCCCCGATATCCGCATTGAAATCCTCAGGTGTAAAATATTGAGTGCTAGCTATTTAAAGCCGTACTTTTTTTTTGATTAAATTTCTGTACCATAATGTCACTAAAAAGGCAATCGAGATTTTTATCTTATTTACCTGCCGTATTGGTCCTATTGAGTTCTTGTGGAGACACAAAAAAGACCACGTATTTCAATGATCTGCCCAGCACTCAGATTTTTGCCCCCGAAGCCGCCGTTCCGACCATACACAAAAATGACTTGTTAAGTATCTCTGTAAGCAGCAATAACTCGGACGCTTCTAAACTCTTCAATGAACCAAATTTTTCTTCAACTGTAACTTCAACAACAACCGGCTCAACCCAGCAAATGGTGGGTTATTTAGTTACGGATGATGGCACATTTAAATTCCCTGAATTGGGTAATATAAAAGCAGAAGGGCTCACAGTCAAGCAATTAAGTGATTCTATCACGCAGCAGATCAAACAAAAGGAATTGCTGATCGATCCAATTGTTACTATTCGTTATCTCAATTTTCGGGTTACGGTTCTGGGAGAGGTAGGGAAGCCAACGGTGGTGACAATTCCCAATGAGCGGATGAGCATTCTGGAGGCCCTGGGGCTTGCCGGTGATATTACCATTTATGGAAGAAAGGATAATGTTTTGTTGATCAGGGAAGATAAATCGGGTAAACAGATTGTACGGATCAATTTGAATTCGAAAGAGATCCTAAGTTCCCCTTATTATTATTTGCAGTCTAATGATGTCATATATGTGGAAGCGAACGGTGAGAAAGTGGCGAGCGTGAGTAAAGCCAGGGTAATGCTGCCGGTGTATTTCGCCGCATTATCCTTCCTTACTACGGTTGTGCTGCTGACATATTATAATCACTAATTGATGAAAAAGATTCAGGTCACTAAAGGTGCGGGGATTGAAACGACCGACGAAAACGAAAAGAACATGTTCATGCAACTTGCGTTTCGTTATCTGCCCTATTGGCCTCTTTTTTTAACACTGATGCTTTTGGGTGCGGGGGCTGGTTATTTTTATACCAGGACCATCGTTCCTGTTTATGAAATTTCAGCAAGTATACTCATCAAGGATGAAAAAAAGGGGACGGACGAATCTAAAATAATGGAATCTTTTGACCTTCTAAATGCCAAGAAAATAGTTGAGAACGAAATAGAGGTTATCCATTCCCGTACGATATTAACTGAAGTCATTAAGGACTTGCATTTATATGCTCCCATATTTGTAAAAGACCGTTTTGCTTTTAAGCCGGCATATACCTTAAGCCCGATCCTGATTGAAATGCTGTATCCTGATTCACTTGTTGCCACCAAGCAAATCCCATTTAGTTTCTCACCCGATTCCCAGATTGTTCTGATTTCAAACCAGCAATACCCCTTGAATCAGTGGCTAAAGTCGAAATGGGGTGATATACGTTTTTTCAATAATCCCGCATATAAAAAAGTTGCCGGACCACATGCCTATTATTTTCAGATGATAACTGTGAAAAAGGCGGTCAATGAGCTAAGCACCAGACTGGAGGTTTCAGCTCCGGGAAAACTATCCAGCGTAATTAATCTGGTGTTAAAAGATGCGGTTCCCGAACGGGGGGAGGCCATTGTAAATGATGTGATCGACGAATATAACCGCGTATCCATAACTGATAAAAACCAATTGGCGGCAAATACCCTGGAGTTCATAGAAAAAAGGCTTAAGAACATGGGTAAACAATTGGATTCAATGGAAATGGGGATCCAGAAGTTCAGAACTGACAGGGATGTAGTGGACATTAGTGCCCAAAACCAGCAATACCTTGACATTGTCGCAAGTAACGATAGAAAACTGGGTGAGGTCAATATGCAGATTGCCGTATTGGACGAAGTTGAAAAATATGTTGCATCGAATAAAAACGAAACCAGTATAGTACCATCCTACTTTGCAGTGGGAGACAGACTCCTGTCAAATCTCATAGAAAAATTATACGATTCCGAAGTAAAATACGAAGGGCTCAGAAAAACAACAGCCGAAAATAATCCCATCCTGGTTTCCCTTAGAAACGAGATAGATAAAATGAAGCCGACGATACTGGAGAATATTAAAAACCAGAGGAGAATTCTCGAGGCCGGCAGAGATAACCTGAATGCCACCAGCGAAAAGTATTCCAGCCTGCTTCGGACCATGCCACTGAAAGAAAGGCAGTTGCTCGAAATCAGCAGACAGCAGGTCACTAAAAACAATATTTATTCTTTTCTTCTACAGAAAAGGGAAGAGACAACGCTCTCACTCAATTCAACGGTTTCAGATAGCCGAATGATTGATAAAGCTGTATCCAGTATTAACCCGGTATGGCCAAATTCCATCCTGATTTTAGGCATTTCCACAATTGGCGCCATATTTTTGGGAATCTTTTGGATCGCACTGAAAGAAATGATGAATAAAAAATTATTATTCAGAAGCGAGATTGAAAGCATGACGATGATACCCGTAATCGGAGAACTGGCTTACAATAAAACTAAAAAGCCAATTGTGATTAAAAGCGGGGAAAAAAGCCTGATTGCGGAGCAGTTCCGCTTTCTGCGGGCGACGGTTTCAAAATCCGGAAAGACTAAGGTGAAAAAAATTATGATAACCTCTTCCATACAGGGGGAAGGAAAAAGTTTTGTTGCCGCTAATCTGGCAGCCAGCATTGCCCTTGGAGGAAAAAAAGTGATTCTCATTGACCTTGATCTCCATAAACCAGGGATACACCAGCTTTTTAATATTCCGAACGAAAAAGGAGTATCGGATTATTTAGCCGGAAATATTGAACCCGGTGAATTCATTGTAAATACATCTGAAAACAATAACCTCTATGTTATGCCCGCTGGTCCGGTTCCGGAAGACCCATCGGAATTATTGTTGAACGGGAAATTAAAAGAACTATTTACTTTTCTGGAATCTGTTTTTGATATGATCATCATTGACATGGCACCGGCCCTGGCCATTTCGGATGCTTATATCATCGGGTCTTACTGCGATACCAGTATTTATGTAGTCAGGCACAATTATACTCCTAAAGTGCATGTTCAGTTATTGGATGAGAATACCGGGATGTATAAAATGAAAAATATTGGTATTGTATTTAACGGGGTAAAGAAACGGGGCGCTGGAAAATATGGGTTTGGGTTTGGATATGGATATAATTTCGACTACGGATACGGGTATGCAAATAAAAAGAACATGGAGCAGGTAAAATAAATACTCTTCCATTTCACCGTTTTCCGCGTAAGGCGAAAGATTTTAACCGGCACCACAACCCTTCTGTGACCGAATTGGGCGGAGCCTTTAAAGACGATTGAAATTGACTACTTATCATAACAAATTGACGATTATGAATTCCGGAGGAAAAAAATGGCTGGCGGTTTATACCAAACCCCGATATGAAAAGAAAGTTGCCGATTTGCTGACAAAAAAAGGCATTGAAAATTATTGTCCTTTAAACAGGATTCAGAAACAATGGAGCGATCGGAAAAAGATCATTTTTGAGCCACTTTTTACTTCCTATGTTTTTGTATGTATCGATGCAGACGAACGTCTCGCTGTACGCCAGACCAACGGGGTAATGAATTTTGTTTACTGGCTAAGTAAACCTGCGATAATCAGGGACCAAGAAATTGACATTATTAAGCGATTTTTAAATGATCATGCCAATGTAAAATTGGAAAAAGCAGCTGTCAATGTAAACGATACTGTCAGGATCGTCTCAGGTCCGTTTATGGAACAGGAAGGAAAAGTAATTTCGATAAAAAATAAAAGCATTAAAATAATGCTCCCTTCACTGGGATACTGGATTCATGCGGAAGCAGAGACTTCACGTGTTAAAGTTATCATAGACGCTGTTCAAACTTCAAAACAATCGTTTATACGCTGACTTTTACTCCAGCCGGTGTTACTGGCAGAGATTCCCATCTGTTATACTGAAGCCGTTAGCAGGATTGCGGAAGATTTTTCGCAGCGTCGCCATTTGGATGAAACATTTACACCGAACAACCTAGACAGAAAATGAAAGAAAAGCTCCTGCTTCCCATTGCTTTTATCAACGGCTTCATCAATAAAGGTCATCATCGAAGTGTCAGGGCAAAAAAGAATATTGTTGCTTCATTTTTCATAAAAGGGATCAGTATTGCCATTAGCCTGGTGGTGGTTCCTCTTACGATCAACTATGTAAATCCTTCCCGCTATGGAATCTGGTTAACCCTGAGTTCCAGTCGTCGGCTGGTTTGGGTTTTTTGATATCGGGCTTTCACATGGACTGCGGAACAAATTCGCGGAAGCCCGGGCAAAAAACGACGATGACCTGGCTCAGATTTATGTAAGCACCACCTATGCCATTCTTGGAATCATTTTCTTTTTTGTATGGCTACTTTTCCTGATAGTAAACCACTTTCTGAATTGGGCACATATTCTGAAGATCTCTGAAAACATGCAATCGGAGATTTCGGTGCTGGCCATAATTGTATTCACCTATTTTTGTTTGCAGACCGTACTGAAAATTATCACGACATTAATTAGTGCAAACCAACAACCGGCCAGGGCTGCGCTCATAGATGTTTTGGGGCAGGTCCTTTGCCTGATATTTATTCTAATCCTGGTGAAGATCACCCAGGGATCATTAATCCTGCTCGGAATCGCCCTATGCCTTTCACCACTTATCGTTCTGGCTGGCGCCAATTTGATCTATTTCACAGGCACTTTTAAAAAATACAGACCACGCCTTTCAAAAATAAAATTCAATTACGCCAAAAGCCTTTTTAATCTGGGGCTTCTTTTCTTTATCATTCAAATAGCCGGTCTCATCCAGTATGAAACGGCCAATATCATAATCGCACGCAATTTCGGCACGGCAGAAGTTACCTCGTACAACATCGTATACAAATACTTTGGGATCCTGAACATGCTCTTTGTGATTTTTCTGACGCCTTTCTGGTCGGCTTCCACAGAAGCCTATATTAAAAATGATTTTCAATGGATTAAAAACGGAATAAAAAAATACAACCAGCTAAATATTCTGATGGTCATTTTAGGTTTCGTAATGCTGCTATTTTCAGAAAAAATTTATCTTCTTTGGCTGGGCAAAGGGAAAGTATCCATTGGATTTTATCTTTCCCTTTGGGGTTATTTATATTTCTGCCTGACCATGTTCGCCGGGAAATACGTGTTTTTTCTCAACGGAATAAACGCTTTGCGTATTCAGTTATGGGCCAGTATCTTTAGCCCCCTGGTCTATGTTGCTGCAGCCGTTTTGTTAATCAAAAATTTTCACATGGGAGTTTGTTCACTTTTTGTAGCTGCCATTATATCCAATTTTAACGGTGCCATTTTATCTCCATTACAATACCATATGATTATAAACAGGATGAAAAAAGGAATATGGATAAAATAAATGGGAAAAGGTGAAAATAGTACAACTCCAGACTACGATGAAGTCGGCCGGAAGTTCAGCATTAAGGTTGCATCGTGCCTTTCAAAAAGAAGGCATTGAATCCTGTGTCGTCACTTGTATGATCGAAAAGCTGGCAGAACGGGAAATCATTTACCTGTCTAAAAAATCAAGGATTATTTCTAATCTTGATAGCAAACTGAAAGGATTTGTCAACCGGAATAATCTCAAAGCACTTGGCCCTTTTTCCTTTCCGGTTTTGGGCACTGACATTTCGGAGATGAAAGAAATAAAAAATGCGGATATCATTTATCTGCACTGGGTGCTCGGTGGTTTCCTGAATCTTGCGGGCATGGAAAAACTAATACAACTCGGCAAACCGGTGGTCATGATCATGCATGATATGTGGACGATCACCGGGGGCTGTCATTACAGTTTTACCTGCGCCAAATATATATCGGGGTGCAGCAATTGTCCCATCCTGCCTGGCGATAAAGAAAAAGACCTGTCATTCAGGGAATTTAACAAGAAACAAAAGATGTATTCGAAATATGATAACATCTTCTTTGTTTCCCCAAGCCGCTGGTTATATGACTGCGCAAAAAAGGCAATACTGACAAGGGACAAATCTGTTTTTTGTATACCCAATGCTTTAGACGGAACGATCTTCAAACCATTTGACAAACGGGTTGCCAAACGTATTTTAAATATTGATCCCGATGAAACCATTATTGCATTTGGAGCTGTTGCCATTAATAGTCCCTATAAAGGACTCAACTTCTTACTGGAAGCTCTTCAAATACTCCATGAGCAGGATTTAAAAATGATCACGGTATTGATATTTGGCGGTAACTACAATAAACAGATTGCCGACGCTATACCTTTTAAAACCAGGTTTATGGGACATCTGAATGATGACTACTCCATGGTTCTCCTGTATAACAGTTCAGATGTACTGGTCGTTCCGTCCCTTGCAGATAACCTTCCAACGATAGTTTTGGAAGCCCTGAGTTGCGGAACACCTGTAGTAGGCTTTGATGTTGGCGGCATTCCGGATCTCATTGACCATAAAAAAAATGGCTACCTGGCCCATTACAAAGACGCCGGTGATATAGCCGGTGGTATCCGTTACTGTATCGAAAATAAAATCAGGGGAAAAAGATTACCTGAATTTGAAGAAGCCCAGGTAGTGAAAAAACATGTGGAGTTAATGCAATTCGTTAAAAATAAAATTTAGCTTCTGGCAGTTCAAGCCCACACCAGCCCACGTTTTCAGGTGAAGTCTCAAAACAGCTTTTTACATCTGACCAGAAAAGAATCCAAAAACCAGAACATTTTTTGGCTGGGTTTCTGCCTGTATACCATTTGTTATACTTTTACCCAGGCCGGTCAAATAGACTTTAAGATTCCGCAGGCCATTCAATCCCTCGGTCTGATCCTGATATTTACCCAATACACCAAAATCTACCAGCTCAAACCGCTTAATAATTACCTGAAAAACATATTTGTAATTTATATGTTCTGGCAGTTGTTAATCATTCTAAGAGGTATTTCGCTCAATTATGGCATTATTAAAAGAATGTTATTTGACGCATCGTATGGGATGATGGCCTATTTCGCACCACTTTTTCTGTTACTGCCCAGGAATATTGAGGCCTACAAAAAGATATTCCGGATAATTGTCGTCTTCGCCATTTTTTTCCTGATTTATGATATTGCTTTTATTAAAGACCTGATCAGCAGCGAACGGGATAAACTTAAGAATACATTTGTGATTGAGTATTCCTTTTTGCTCAGCATTTCTGTTTGTTTTTTGCTGCTAACCTTTCAGTATCATACTGTCAAAAAGAATATCTTCTCAGTTTTTATTATTTTGTTATCCCTTTTATTTGGAATTCTCAGGGCACGGAGAGGGATGATATTGATATGCTTAAGTCAGCTACTCTTTATTTACTATTTCTACCTGGCTAAATCCAGGAATAAACTGGTGATTGTCGCTGCATCGACCCTGATTATTTTTACAAGTATTTATTACGCAAAAACACTTTCCTTAGATAGTCAGAGAAATATATTCAGTTACCTCATGGAGCGAGGAACGAATGACACCCGGACTGGTGTGGAAGTATATTTCTTTAACGATCTGAATAATAGTGACTGGATCATTGGTAAAGGGATGAACGGTCAGTATTTCTGTCCGGATGTTGATGAGAATTCGATTACAGGTTATAGGAGGATTATTGAAACCGGGTACCTTCAAATTATTTTAAACGGCGGGATAGTAAGTCTCGTATTGATTTTACTTATTGCAATTCCGGCAATATTTAAAGGGCTTTTTTATTCCAGGAATACACTTTCCAAAGCTGCCGGCACCTGGGTGTTGCTATGGGTAATTTATTTATATCCCGCTACTATGCAGGGCTTTTCCCTTTACTACGTAATATTCTGGATGGCTGTTGGAATCTGCTATTCCGATCCTATAAGAAATATCCCCGAAAATAAAATTAAATTGTTTTTTTTAACCAAAGAACCGGATTCAGAAATATCATAATATGCCTTTACCCAAAGTTTTAATTGTGGGCCAGCCATTTAACCAGACCGGCGGCGGAATAACAATGACCAATCTTTTTAAAGGCTGGGACCCTGATAAACTGGCTGTCGCCTGCGTTGGAGCCATGGCCAATATTGATACAACGATCTGCCATAATTATTACCGGCTGGGAAATAAGGAACGGACTGCCATATTCCCCTTTAATTATTTGCAAACGGAGTATGTATCCGGACCGTTGAAACCGGATGAAAAGAAAAAGGACGGCCCCCATTTGTACAAACCGACATTTAGAACCATGCTGATCATGAATTATTTCTATCCGTTCTTAAAATTCATCGGCATATCCCATTTCCTGTTTAAAACAGATCTTTCCCCTGAATTCACCAGTTGGATTGAAAAGTTTAAACCTGATGTTCTTTATGGCCAGGCTAACTCCAGGGAAGCAGTGATGTTTTGCATCAGACTGAGCAGCTACCTCCGGATACCATTTATATTTCACATGATGGACGACTGGCCCGAAATCATTTCACTCAAAGGCTTGTTTAAAAGATACTGGTATAAGAAAATTGATTTAGAATTCAGAAGGTTACTGGACAAATCCGATGTTTTAATGAGTATTGGTGATTTAATGTCAGCGGAATATAAGATCCGGTATAATAAAACATTTATTCCATTTCAAAATCCGATTGATATTGAATCCTGGAAAAAACACCAAAAAAATTCATACACGTTAAATAAACCAACGGAAATATTGTATGCAGGAAGGATAGGGCTGGGAATCAATGAATCCATTGAAACCTTTGCACAGGCCCTGCAATTGGTAAATAATGAATCTCAATCGGATATTAAACTGGTATTACATAGTGACCTAATTCCTTCCTGGGTCTCCGGTATTACCTGTGTAGAACACAGACCTCTTGTTCAGCACGGCGAATTACCTGAATTATTCTCAAAGGCAGATTTCCTTCTTTTGCCATACGACTTTACTCCAAGATCAATAAAATATATCAAATATTCCATGCCGACCAAGGCACCCGAATACATGATCAGCGGTACCCCGATGATTATTTTTGCTCCGGAAGAAACAGCTATCGTTCAATATGCGATGAAAAATGAAATTGGTTACGTCATTTCTGAAAACAAGGTAAACGTCATAGCGGCGTCTATCAGGCAACTCATCAATAATAAGGAATTAAGGTCCAGAATTGGCCAGAAGGCTATTCAAATTGCAGAATTGAACCACAACTCGAAATTTGTTAACCATCATTTCAGAACCCTGATATGTTCAGTGGCCTCTGGGACTCCCACAGAAACAGAAGCAGCGATAAAGCAGGAAATTGAATTGTAAACTGCGGAAATGTACAATATAGCCGTTTGTGTTCCCACTTATAAACGTCCGGTGATGTTCAAAAGACTGATCCTGAGTATCAGCCAGGTCGAAATAGACCCGGCACTTATCAGGGAGTTGAATATTCTGGTCGTTGACAACGATAAGGATAAATCTGCTGAAGCAATAACCTTGGAACTCTCGGAAAGATTACAAGGGTTCCTGAAAATTGAATATCATAGTTGCCCTGTCAAAGGTCTTTCGAACGTTCGGAACGAATTATTAACCAGATCGATCGATCTGAAAGCAGACTATCTGGCCTTTGTAGATGACGATGAATATGTGAGCCCGCAATGGCTGAATGAACTGCTAAAAACCATGATCACCAACAAAGGGGATGTGATTATGGCACCTGTCATCGCCGTTTTGCAACCCGGTGTCTCAAGATATCTTTCCTGCTGGTTTCAGAAACCCTTTTACGTAGATAATCAGCGATTAGATCATATCCGGTTTGGGAATCTGCTGATAAGTTCAAGATCTGTAACAGAAAGGAATATTCGATTTGATCAACGATTTAATGCAACCGGAGGAGAGGATTCTTATTTCGGACATCAGATGATTGAGCGGGGAGCCAGCGTTTATTGGTCTGCCGGGGCGGTGATATTTGAAACGATTCCCGAAAGCAGGGTCAGGTTAAACTGGCTGTTCAAAAGAAGATTTAATGGCGCTTTAACTTTTACCAAGATTTTGAAAATCGAGAAAAATTATTTGGGACTGGTGAAAAAAATCATGGTTAACATAATATATCTCCTAACTGGTTTTGTGGCATTGGTTCTGATTCCCTTCCCTGTACAAAAAAAATATTGGGGCATTTTCAAGATTTCGGAGAGCCTTGGTGGTTTTGCGGGCCTCGTAAATATACCATTCCGGGCTTATGCCTAGGGATATTGATCAAGATCAAAAACCGGGAGGGAAACAGGTTTTTTTCAGGCATTTTCGTAACCAACAATTAGTTAAACAGTTGTCAGTCAATGTATTTTGACAGATGCTACACTAATTGCCCACATCGGGTTGTTTGCTCTGTTTTGGCAAGATATTTGTCTCTGGATACGGACTGAAGTGACAATTATTTTTTGACCCGATATCCAAATTCTATGAAGGGCAAATTTTGTGCCTTAGGGAAAAGTCTGTATTTCTCTAAACCTGTTTCTCTTGTGTCTTTAAAAGGCTTAGATCTCTTTTATTGCCGCTTCTTCCGTTTTCATGTCCCCCATGAGTCCTTATCGGCATTTTTAAAAAAAGCAGCATTATTCATTGCCCTATATTTTGCAGTCCTAACGGGTTATGCAACAACGTATTACTTGAGTTCAACGGGAAATGACACCAATGATGGAACCAGCATGGGTACTCCATGGAAAACCATTAACCAATTAAATGCTACCAGGCTGAAAGCGGGGGATTCCGTTCTGTTTCATCAGGGCGATATTTTTTACGGAACAATTAGAGTAAATAGTTCCGGAAACCCCGGTCGTGTAATATATTATGGTTCCTACGGAACAGGGGCCAATCCCATCATCTCTGGTTTTACAGCCGCCACAAGCTGGACGAGCCTCGGAGGCAATATCTGGGAGACAACGAATCCGATTTCTACCTTATCCAGTTGTAATCTGGTACTCGTAAATGGTGCCGACATCCCGATGGGAAGATATCCGAATTCAGGTTATTTAACGATCCAAAGTCATTCCGGAAACCAAACAATAACGAGCGCTGCGTTGAGTGGTTCGCCAAACTGGACCGGAGCAGAAGTGGTCATTAAAAAGAACCGTTGGATTATTGACAGAAACGTGATTACATCCCAGGCGGGTGGTACACTTACATATAAATCGAGTTCCAGTTACGACGCCCGGGACCAATTCGGGTTTTTCATTCAAAACGATGTCAGAACACTTGACGCGCCAAACGAATGGTACTACAATCCATCAACAAAAAAAATAAGGATTTTCAGCAGCGGAACACCTTCCAATATTCAGGTTGCCACAGTAGATACCCTGGTGTATATGTTATACAAGAATTACATTACTTTTAGCAACCTTTCTTTTGTTGGTGCAAATAGAAATGCATTTTTTATCGGCAGCAGCAGTAATCTTACCATTCAAAATTGTTCAATAGACTTTAGCTATAACGGAATATCCAGTGGAAACTGGGGCCAGTCCTCCGCAAATTTTGTCTTGAAAAACTCTACGCTGAATCATACACATAATAATGGTATATCTACATCAACGGAATTCGTAAATGCATCCATCACGTACAATACAATTAAAAATACCAGCCTCATTCCCGGAATGGGCGGAAGCGGTGACGGCAGCTCTCAGGGTATGAGTATTTCAGGCAAAAATTCTATAGTACAATATAATGTAGTCGATACTGCAGGATTTATCGGAATTGCATTTTCAGGTAATACGATACAAATCGACAAAAACTTCATTAATTATTTTTGTCTGATCAAAGATGATGGCGGCGGTATCTACACGCAGGGCAATGAGGCCGGAAATATCATATCCAATAACGTGATCTTAAATGGCATCGGCAACGGAGATGGATCTCCTACTCCATTGTCAAGTGCCATGGGGATTTACCTTGATAATAATTCCAGCGGCATACAGATTCTGAATAATTCTCTCGGCAATATCGGTTTTGCCGGAATATATCTACACGATGCCCATGACATTGTTGTAAAAAATAATACGGTATACAACTGCCGGACAAAAAGTATTTGGGTGAAAAATGATGACCCAAACACCTTTATCAGAAATATTACGATAGCCAATAATATTCTGGTGGCGAGGGACTCCACCCAGAATTGCTTTCAGGCAGTAACCTTGCATAATGATATTCCTTCGTTTGGAACAATCAACAATAATTATTACGCAAGGCCTTTGGACGACAATCTCGTATTTATTGCCCAACCCACTGGTGACAGAGGCCGTAATGATTATTACTCCCTTGCAGGATGGCAAAAGTATACAGGCTATGATGCGAATTCCCACGGCTCACCGAAAAAAATTACTGACAAGAATGACCTCAGGTATGAGTACAATTCAACCCAGCTTCCGGTTACGGTTTCTCTTCCCTACAGTTATATAGACATTACCGGAGCGGTTTTCAACGGCGCCATTAAATTAGCCCCTTATTCCTCCGCGGTACTCATAAAAAGTGGCCCAATAACCAATATGCCGCCGAAGGCTAATGCAGGCTCAGATCAGACCATAACTTTACCGGTTAACAATGTAAATCTTTCCGGAACCGCCAGCGATTCTGACGGAACCGTTACCAAATATGTATGGACAATGATTTCCGGTCCTTCAGTATACACCATCGCAACAGGATCTGCCCTGAATACAGCAGTCACCGGACTCGTGCAGGGTGTGTACAAATTTGAATTGAAAGTGACGGATAACATTGGCGCTACAGCTTCGGATACCGTCCAGATTACGGTTAATCCGGCCGCAGCACCACCCAATGTTCCTCCGGTTGCCAATGCCGGTGCTGACCAGACCATCACTTTACCGGT
Organism: uncultured Bacteroidota bacterium; assembly: GCA_963766585.1. GTDB lineage: Bacteria > Bacteroidota > Bacteroidia > Chitinophagales > Chitinophagaceae > Puia. The sequence goes on along the minus strand of CAVYAV010000002.1, from coordinate 1,139,411 downwards.
TAATAATGTAAATCTTTCCGGAACCGCCAGCGATTCTGACGGAAGCCTGGCCTCTTTTGCCTGGACAAAGATTGCAGGTCCATCAGGATTCACCATCGCAACCGGATCTGCCCTGAATACAGCAGTCACCGGACTCATGCAGGGTGTGTATAAATTTGAATTGAAAGTAACCGACAATAAAGGCGCTTCGACAAAGGATACCGTTCAGGTAACCGTTAATCCGGCTGTGGCTGTACCACCTCCTGTTGTACCTGTGCCCAATGTTCCCCCGGTTGCCAATGCCGGTGCTGACCAGACCATCACTTTACCGGTTAATAATGTAAATCTTTCCGGAACCGCCAGCGATTCTGACGGAAGCCTGGCCTCTTTTGCCTGGACAAAGATTGCAGGTCCATCAGGATTCACCATCGCAACCGGATCTGCCCTGAATACAGCAGTCACCGGACTCGTGCAGGGTGTGTACAAATTTGAATTGAAAGTAACCGACAATAAAGGCGCTTCGACAAAGGATACCGTTCAGGTAACCGTTAATCCGGCTGTGGCTGTACCTCCTCCTGTTGTACCTGTGCCCAATGTTCCCCCGGTTGCCAATGCAGGTGCTGACCAGACCATCACTTTACCGGTTAATAATGTAAATCTTTCCGGAACCGCCAGCGATTCTGACGGAAGCCTGGCTTCTTTTGCCTGGACTCAAATTGCAGGTCCATCAGGATTCACCATCGCAACCGGATCTGCCCTGAATACAGCAGTCACCGGACTCATGCAGGGTGTGTACAAATTTGAATTGAAAGTAACCGACAATAAAGGCGCTTCGACAAAGGATACCGTTCAGGTAACCGTTAATCCGGCTGTGGCTGTACCACCTCCTGTTGTACCTGTGCCCAATGTTCCCCCGGTTGCCAATGCAGGTGCTGACCAGACCATCACTTTACCGGTTAATAATGTAAATCTTTCCGGAACCGCCAGCGATTCTGACGGAAGCCTGGCTTCTTTTGCCTGGACTGAAATTTCAGGTCCATCAGGATTCACCATCGCAACCGGATCTGCCCTGAATACAGCAGTCACCGGACTCGTGCAGGGTGTGTACAAATTTGAATTGAAAGTAACCGACAATAAAGGCGCTTCGACAAAGGATACCGTTCAGGTAACCGTTAATCCGGCTGTGGCTGTACCTCCTCCTGTTGTACCTGTGCCCAATGTTCCCCCGGTTGCCAATGCAGGTGCTGACCAGACCATCACTTTACCGGTTAATAATGTAAATCTTTCCGGAACCGCCAGCGATTCTGACGGAAGCCTGGCCTCTTTTGCCTGGACAAAGATTGCAGGTCCATCAGGATTCACCATCGCAACCGGATCTGCCCTGAATACAGCAGTCACCGGACTCGTGCAGGGTGTGTACAAATTTGAATTGAAAGTAACCGACAATAAAGGCGCTTCGACAAAGGATACCGTTCAGGTAACCGTTAATCCGGCTGTGGCTGTACCACCTCCTGTTGTACCTGTGCCCAATGTTCCCCCGGTTGCCAATGCAGGTGCTGACCAGACCATCACTTTACCGGTTAATAATGTAAATCTTTCCGGAACCGCCAGCGATTCTGACGGAAGCCTGGCTTCTTTTGCCTGGACTCAAATTGCAGGTCCATCAGGATTCACCATCGCAACCGGATCTGCCCTGAATACAGCAGTCACCGGACTCATGCAGGGTGTGTACAAATTTGAATTGAAAGTAACCGACAATAAAGGCGCTTCGACAAAGGATACCGTTCAGGTAACCGTTAATCCGGCTGTGGCTGTACCACCTCCTGTTGTACCTGTGCCCAATGTTCCCCCGGTTGCCAATGCAGGTGCTGACCAGACCATCACTTTACCGGTTAATAATGTAAATCTTTCCGGAACCGCCAGCGATTCTGACGGAAGCCTGGCTTCTTTTGCCTGGACAAAATTGCAGGTCCATCAGGATTCACCATCGCAACCGGATCTGCCCTGAATACAGCAGTCACCGGACTCATGCAGGGTGTGTACAAATTTGAATTGAAAGTAACCGACAATAAAGGCGCTTCGACAAAGGATACCGTTCAGGTAACCGTTAATCCGGCTGTGGCTGTACCACCTCCTGTTGTACCTGTGCCCAATGTTCCCCCGGTTGCCAATGCCGGTGCTGACCAGACCATCACTTTACCGGTTAATAATGTAAATCTTTCCGGAACCGCCAGCGATTCTGACGGAAGCCTGGCTTCTTTTGCCTGGACTCAAATTGCAGGTCCATCAGGATTCACCATCGCAACCGGATCTGCCCTGAATACAGCAGTCACCGGACTCATGCAGGGTGTGTACAAATTTGAATTGAAAGTAACCGACAATAAAGGCGCTTCGACAAAGGATACCGTTCAGGTAACCGTTAATCCGGCTGTGGCTGTACCACCTCCTGTTGTACCTGTGCCCAATGTTCCCCCGGTTGCCAATGCAGGTGCTGACCAGACCATCACTTTACCGGTTAATAATGTAAATCTTTCCGGAACCGCCAGCGATTCTGACGGAAGCCTGGCTTCTTTTGCCTGGACTCAAATTGCAGGTCCATCAGGATTCACCATCGCAACCGGATCTGCCCTGAATACAGCAGTCACCGGACTCATGCAGGGTGTGTACAAATTTGAATTGAAAGTAACCGACAATAAAGGCGCTTCGACAAAGGATACCGTTCAGGTAACCGTTAATCCGGCTGTGGCTGTACCACCTCCTGTTGTACCTGTGCCCAATGTTCCCCCGGTTGCCAATGCAGGTGCTGACCAGACCATCACTTTACCGGTTAATAATGTAAATCTTTCCGGAACCGCCAGCGATTCTGACGGAAGTCTGGCTTCTTTTGCCTGGACTGAAATTTCAGGTCCTGCAGAATTCACCTTTACCACAGGTTCATCCCTGAATACGGCAGTTACCGGACTCGTGCAGGGTGTGTACAAATTTGAATTGAAAGTAACCGACGATGAGGGCGCTACCACCAGGGATACTGTCCAGGTAACCGTTAACCCGCCAGCGGTTCTTCCGATTCCACCGTCTGAAATTGTTGAACCCAATATTCTGCCCATTGCCAATGCGGGACCGGATCAGGCTGTTGGATTTCCCAACAACTCAATAATCCTCAGCGGAAGCGGAACGGATGTAGACGGAACAATTAATAGTTATACCTGGAGCCAGGTATCAGGTCCCCAGGCCAGTTTGATCTTGTCTCCAAATTCTCCGGTTACCTTAGTAAATAGTCTGATAGGAGGTACCTACGAATTTGAACTTACTGTTGTTGACAATATGGGTGCATCTGCCAAAGACACCATGGTTGTTGAAATTCAATCAAAATATAATAGTGATCCCCAGGGTAATTATATAAAAGTTTATCCGAATCCGGTTGAAAGTCTGGCTACGCTGGAAATTAATACGAAAGAGCCCAATACCAAACTGCACGTTATGATGACCAATATGCAGGGCCAGATAATTTATAAGAATGAATTTGTTTCACCAGTGAACAATATCAAAAATATGATAAACATGACCAATCTGCCAAAGGGCATGTATACACTGATCGTTTTCTTCAACGAACGCGACAATCGTATTTTGAAAGTGATAAAGATGTAAGTCTTTTCTTATGTTAGCGTAAAAATGGCAATCCCGCATTAGCATCGCACAAATAAATGTCCGCCCTGTCCGTTAAATACGGACAGGGTTATGGATTTTATACGGATACCGCACATCAAAAACCCTGATAGATTATGAACGTAGCGATTATTACCGGATCAGCCGGCCTTATCGGAAGTGAAGCTGTGGCATTTTTTGCCGACAAATTCGATATGATCATAGGCATAGACAACAATCTCCGCCAGTATTTTTTTGGCTCGGACGGAAATACTTCCTGGAATAAAAATAGACTGGAAGAAAGTTTTGCAAACTACCAGCACCATTCGGCAGATATACGGAAGGTAGAAGAACTGAGGGTGGTTTTTGAAAAATATAAGACGGATATCGGGCTAATTATCCACGCAGCTGCCCAACCAAGTCATGACTGGGCCGCCAGGGAGCCCTTTACAGACTTCACGATTAATGCAAACGGAACGCTGAATATGCTGGAAATGTGCAGGGAGTATTGCCCGAAAGCAGTTTTTATTTTCACGTCTACAAACAAAGTTTATGGAGATAATCCTAACTATTTACCCATGGTTGAAAAAGAAACAAGGTGGGAAGTTGATGAAACGCACGCTTATTTTAAGGAGGGTATTGATGAGCACTTAAGTATTGACCACACCAAACATTCTTTATTCGGTGCATCTAAAGTGGCTGCCGACATACTGGTACAGGAATATGGCAGGTATTTTGGAATGAATACAGCCGTTTTCAGGGGTGGATGTCTTACAGGACCAAATCATTCCGGTACACAATTGCACGGATTTTTATCCTACCTGATGAAATGTTCGATAACTGGTATGCACTACACAATATTCGGATACAAAGGGAAACAGGTCAGGGACAATATACATAGTTACGATCTTGTAAATATGTTCTGGAATTTTTATAAGAATCCCCGCTCGGGGGAGGTATATAATGCGGGCGGTGGACGTTATTCAAATTGCTCCATGCTGGAAGCGATAAAACTCTGTGAAGAGATATCGGGTAACAAAATGAACGTCAGTTACTCTGAAGAAAACCGCATCGGGGACCACATCTGGTACATCAGCGATGTTTCAAAATTCAAAAATCACTATCCTGATTGGAACTGGACCTACGATCTCCGCTCCACACTTGAACAGATTCATGAAAGCATGTTAAAAAGAGTCAAATAACATTCCTGAATGATACCAAAAATAATTCATCAGACCTGGAAAAACAGCAATGTACCGGAAGAGTATATTTCCTACCAGCAAAAAGTAAAGGATCTGCATCCCGGATGGGAATATAGGCTCTGGACCGATGAAGACAATCTGGAACTCGTTAGAAATCATTACCCCGCTTTTTTGAAAATCTATATGGAACTGCCAAAAAACATAATGCGGGCCGACGCCATCCGGTATCTTATCATGCACCATATCGGAGGCGTTTACCTCGACCTGGACTATGAAATGCTGAAACCATTTGACCTGCTTGACTTTGACCTTGTGCTTCCGCTAAACAGAAGTATTGATTTTGGGGATTCATTTGACAGTTATGGCAATTGTATATTCGGATCCAGTCCCGGATATGCATTCTGGAAATATACTATTGAAGACCTAATGGTTCCGAAGGATTATGAGGCATATTTTAAAACACTAAAAAATAAACCTTACGTTTCCGGAAATACCAAACTTGAGGAGGCTATAACAGGGCCGGCTTTTCTGACAAGAATTTTCACGGAAAAAAAAGACAATCTTTCAAACTATCTGCTTCCCCCAAGGGAAATGTTTCACCCTGTGAATTCCGAACGAAACGGGGAAAACATAAAATTACAGGCCGAAGGAAAAACTTACGGAATTCATCATTGTGTGGGTTCCTGGAGAAACAAATCCGTTTTCAAAAAAGCGCTCCTTAAAATCAGGGAGAAGTTAATCTCCTGACCCGGCAATTTCCGGAATACAAGGGAAACCTGAAGAATGCAAAAAAAAGTCCTGATCATTCAACAAATAATACCGGAGTACCGGGTAGCTTTTTTTAGCCTGTTAAAGGCTGAATTAGAAAAATGCAATATTAAACTGGAGTTGATTTACGGCGCCGGAAATATTGCGGGCGACATTAATGGTGATTCGCCTCTTCCATGGGCCAGACAGATAACAAATAAATCCCTGCATATTGGAAAATTAAAATTGATATGGCAGCCTTTAACAAAACATCTTAGAGACAAGGACCTGATTATTGTTGAAAAAGCAAACAAACTAATTCTCAACTATTATATCATCATAGCGAGGAAATTTTGGAAAAACAGGCTCGGGTTCTGGGGTCATGGCCGGAACTTGCAAGCAGACGCCCATAGCCCAGCAAACAGAATAAACGGACTATTCCTAAAAAAATGCGACTGGTGGTGGGCATATACAAATAGTGTCAAAGATTTTTTAGTTCAAAACGACTATCCTTTGTGCAGGATAACTGTTGTGGAAAATTCCATTGATACCCATACACTAAGAAGGCAATTAGCGGAAGTGGCTGAATCAGAGATCATTTCGCTCAAAAACCAGTTTGGAATTACCGGTAAGCATACCGCTATTTATTGCGGCAGAATGTATACAGAAAAAAGATTGAATTTTATTATTGAATCCTGTTACCTGGTGAAAGCGAAAATACCGGAATTCCATATGATATTTATCGGATCAGGTCCGGATTCGGAACTGGTGGAAAAAGCTTCAGCATCCAACAGCTGGATCCATTATCTTGGAGCCATATCCGGCAGGGAAAGAGTTAAATATTTTAAGCTCGCTTCTGTTCAATTAATACCCGGAAGTGTCGGACTTGGGATTTTAGACTCATTTGCACTGGAGACGCCCATTATAACCACCATTAATAATCAACATGGTCCGGAAATCGAATATCTCGAAAATGGCATCAATGGAATGATCACAAAGAATACCCTGGAAGACTATTCCAATACGGTGACCGATATCCTGAATAAAAATAAATACCTGGAACTGGTGAATGGCTGCACTCGCTCCGCCAAAGATTATTCTATTGAGAAGATGGTTGAAAATTTTAAAAAAGGGATTTTATCCTGTCTCAATACCACCTAGATTTCCGGCTTTTATATTCGGAGTAGTATAATTGAAAGGTTTCATTTTTTATCATATCAGAATCTGACTGGTCCTCTTTTACCCCTAATGAAAAAAAAAATACTCTGCATTTTACAATTGGCACCTCCCATTCATGGTGCAAGTATGATTAATGGTTATCTGGTAAGCAGCGATCTTATTAATCAAAATTTTAACCTGGAAATCATAAATCTCCAGTTTAATAAGTCGATTAAAAAACTGGAAAAATTTTCCATTGCCAAAGTTTTTAAAGCACTGGGATATACATTTACTATTGTAAATAAAATGGCCGGTTTCAAACCCGATCTGGTATACTTTACCATCTCAACAAAAGGTTTTTCATTTTATCGCGACGCCTTGTACTTGTTTATTATAAAATTATGCAGGTGCAAAATAGTTCTGCATTTCCATTCGAAAGGTTTAAATCCAGATGCACATGGAAATTTCATAAAAAAATTTCTTTATAGTCTGATCCTAAAAAACTCATCAAATATTTGCCTTTCCACGAGACTGAGAACTGATATTGAAAAAGTGTCCGGATCGGTTCCTTACGTTGTTCCCAACGGTATACCGGAATTTAGTAATCATGTTTCGGATTATATACCAGAAGCTAATACTATCCCGGTAATCCTGTACTTATCCAACTATATTGAAAGCAAGGGTATATTAATTCTTATTGAAGCGCTTGGCATACTTAAAAAGCAGAATTATTCTTTTAATGCCAGATTAGTGGGTGCACCGGGTGATATAGATGTGGAAATGATGAATAAATTAATTTTGATAAATAACCTGTCTTCTTCAGTCAACGTTACAGGGCCGCTATACAATGAAAATAAATTAGCAGAATTCCGGAAAGCTGACATGTTCGTTTTCCCGACTTTTAATGATGCTTTCCCTTTAGTCCTGCTTGAAGCCATGCAATTCAGACTTCCGGTCATTTCCACATTTGAGGGTGGAATTCCGGATATGATCAGGAATAATGTAAACGGGATACTGGTTGAAAAGAAAAATGCCGTAATGCTTGCGGACAAAATAGCCGGTTTGCTGGTTAATCCTCCATTAAGAAAATCAATGGGCAACTGCGGTTATCAGGCATTTAAAGAAAACTACACTTTACAGCATTTTGAAACCAACATGTATAAGACCTTTAAGGAAATCTTAGGAGAATCTTAGGGTCAATCAGGACGGGATCACCTTGTTACTTATTAGCTCAATAAAAATCAGATAATATAGATGTGTGGAATTGCAGGTTTTTCAGGTTTCAATGATGACATCGCACTCGCATTGCGGGCAAACATAATTCAGCGGCATAGGGGACCGGATAATCAGTCTATCTGGCACAATGACCAAATTGCGCTTGCGCATCAAAGGCTTTCGATTATAGATTTGAGTGAATCAGCAAACCAGCCATTTCAGAAACATGATCTCATAATAATTTTTAACGGAGAGATTTATAACTATAAAGAACTGCGGGAAAAATTAAGATCTGAAAAACAGGCATGTTTCAGGACCTCTTCGGATACAGAAGTTGTTCTCGAAATGTATCAAAATTATGGCGAAAAATGCCTTGATTTTTTTCTGGGAATGTTTGCTTTTGCTATTTACAACAAGTCAAGTGAAGTGCTTTTTATTGCGAGGGACCATTTCGGCATAAAACCTCTTTTTTACACCCTGATAAATGGAGCATTCGCATTCAGTTCTGAATTGAAAACATTAACCATGGTGCCGGGGTTCGATAAATCTATCAATCCTAAATCGCTGGTAAGCTGTTTAAACTATTTATGGGTATCGGGAAATGAAACCATGTTTAATAATTGCTCCAAACTGCCTCCCGCACATTTCCTTACATACTCCAGATCTGCTGGTCTGTTACTTAACAGATACTGGGAACTTGAGGAAAATAATAGTGGAAATTCTTCGCAAAATGAAAAAGCGGTTGAAGAAAATATTGGGCGAGTAATGGAGCAGACAGTTAAACGCCATATAGTTGCCGATGTTCCTGTAAGCAGTTTCTTAAGCGGCGGACTGGATTCATCGCTGATTTCTGTAATTGCCAGGAAATATATGAACAGCTTATCTACCTATACGATAGGCACGATAGAAAAAGATAAACAGGCAGAAAGTATGCCTGACGATGAAAAATTTGCGGCCATTGTAGCTGAAACCTATCATTTTGATCATCATGTTATCAGGATTAAATCTGATATCCTTACGGCATTGCCTGAAATGGCAGCGATATTGGACGAACCCATCGGAGATCCGGCTGCTTTAAACACCTTTTTAATTTGCCGGGCAGCAAGGGAAAAAGGAGTGAAAATATTACTATCAGGTATGGGGGCGGACGAAATCTTTTTTGGTTACAGAAGGCAAAAAGCAACCCTGTTGGCTTTAAAATTTTCCAAACTTCCCACATTTATTAAAAGCTTCATTGTTCAATCGGTAAAACTCCTTCCTGTTAAGATCAATAACAAAGGATTCAGGCTTGGCAGATGGGCCAAGCGTTTTCTTACCATTATGTCTGCACCCATCGACCAGGCTTATATGAGAAGTTACTCATACTATGATACCAGTCAATTAGTTGAATTACTGAAACCAGAGTATCGTTTTGCTGTTCCCATTTTAAATGAAGAACACAAGGAAATATTTAATTCAAAATTTAAAAACGATATTGTAAACAAAATCTGTAATACGGATCTGAACATGTTTATGCTTGGTCTCAATTTAACTTATACTGATCGTGCATCCATGGCGGCTTCCGTTGAGGTCAGGGTACCTTTCATTGATAAAATCGTGGTATCAGAAGCTATGCAGATCCCAGGTGTACTGAAGATTAAAAATAATACCTCGAAATATATTTTAAAAAAGGCTGCCGAAAAGTACCTTCCGGATGAAATCATTTACAGACCCAAGGCCTCTTTTGGAGCTCCAATCAGATCGTGGATCTCCAACGACTTGAAAGACATGGTCAACGAATTGCTTTCTGAAGAAAACATAAATAAACGGGGATTTCTGAATTATGCCATGGTCAATAAGATGATTGACAACGACAGAAAGGGGATTGAAGACAATGCGTATCAGATTTATCAGCTTTTAACCCTTGAACTATGGTGCCGGGAATACCTGGACAAAACCTCATCATTAAACTAAAATAATAATATTCTTGAAGCAGCTTATACAAAATTTTAAGACCGGAGAATTAGATGTTCTTGAAGTGCCATTGCCCGCTATATATGACGGAATGGTATTGGTAGAAAACAGATTCTCACTAATAAGCTCTGGCACTGAAAAGAGTACTGTAAAAGTGGGACAGGCCAATTTATACGGCAAGGCCAAACAACGTCCCGACCTGGTTGCCCAGGTGATTCAGAATATTAAAAAAGAAGGATTTTCAGCTACTCTTAATAAGGTTAAAACAAAACTGGATACACTTAAGGCACTTGGATACAGCAGCGCCGGTGTTGTTCTTAGCTCACTCGATAAAAACGGTAGTTTTCAACCTGGCGACCGGGTTGCATGTGCGGGCCAGGATTATGCTTCACATGCGGAGATAGTGGCTGTCCCTCAAAATCTGATCGCCAAAATTCCGGAAAATGTGTCCTTTGAAGAAGCTGCTTTTACAACACTGGGATCTATAGCCCTTCAGGGTGTAAGGCAGGCTGATCCCAGGCTTGGAGAAAAAGTTTGTGTGATAGGACTAGGCCTGTTGGGTCAGCTGACCGCACAGCTTCTGAAAGCAAACGGCTGCCTGGTTTTTGGAATTGATCTGTCTGAGGATCTGATCACTCTGGCAAAATCTGGAGATATACAGGCCATAAATCGAAATGATGCAGGTTTAATAAATGTCTGCGAAAAGTTTACAAACGGATACGGATTTGATAGCGTGATCATTACAGCAGCTGCCCAAACAAACGATCCCATTGTCCTGGCCACAGAAATCACACGTAAAAAGGGCAATATAGTTGTTGTCGGCACCGCAAAAATGGATATACCCCGGGAACCTTTCTTCTTTAAAAAAGAACTTGAATTAAAAATTTCGTGCTCATATGGTCCAGGCAGGTATGATGTGAACTATGAAGAATATGGAAACGACTACCCCTATGCGTATGTTCGCTGGACCGAACAAAGAAATATGGAAGCATTTCTGGACATGTTAAGCAGAGGGCTGGTAAACGTCAAACCCCTTATATCTCATAGTTTTGATATTGAGCAGGCGGAAGAAGCATATGAAATTGTTTTGGGGAAAAACCCGCAATCACATATTGGCATATTGTTAAGGTATCCGCAACGTCAGAACAAATTTTCTTCACAGGTTGTCCTCAGTCATAATCCGGTAAAAAAATTAAATGTGGGTTTTATCGGTGCGGGCAGTTTTGCCCAAAGTTACCTTATACCCAATGTCAAAGATTATCCGGCTTCCCTTGATACCGTCGTCACTACCAGAGGTATTACCTCAAAAAGTGTTGCAGATAAATTTGCTTTCAACGTTTGTTCCACAGACATAAACGATGTGTTGTTAAACAAAAAAATAAATACAGTATTTATTGCCACCCCACATTCCTCTCATTCGGATCTGGTAATAAAATCCCTACAGGAAAATAAAAATATTTTTGTTGAAAAACCTCTTGCGGTCACCGAATCTGAACTATTCCAAATAATTGAAGCGAAGTCGGCTCATGATCTTCCCATAATGGTTGGATTCAACAGAAGGTTTGCTCCAATATGCACAACGATAAAAAAAGAGTTCAAGAATATACCCGATCCCGTTGTTGTTAATATCAGGGTCAATGCCGGATATATACCAAAGGAACACTGGACCCAGGTAGCGGAAATAGGTGCGGGCCGGATTATAGGAGAAATCTGCCACTTTATCGATCTGATGCAATATTTAACTGACGCAGAACCAGTAAGAGTTTATGCCGATTGTATACATACTTCGAATACAAAGGTTAAACCCGATGACAATGTCGCCATTGTGGTTAAATTCACCAACGGTTCGGTTTGTAATCTGCTCTACCTGGCAAACGGCGATAAGTCACTGGCAAAAGAACACATTGAAGTTTTTGGCGGGGGTAAAGTTGCCGTCATCAATGACTTCCAGGATGGCAGTCTGTATGCAGGTAATAAATCAAAGACTTTGAAATCTTCAGGAAAGGGCCACCGGGAAGAAGTTCGTTCTTTTTTAACCGCAATACAGGAAGGAAAGGAGTCACCAATCAGTTTTCGGTCAATATGTTTAACAACACTTACTACATTCAAAATATTGGACAGTCTAAAAACAGGCCTGCCGCAAGAAATATCCCTCAATGTCTGATTTAATTACAGAATCTTTTACTAAACTGGAAAACTATTGCGACCTGGAAGGATTTAAAGGATGGGATCCTTTTGATGGCCTGAACAGCAGATTATTCCAGTCTCTTCCCGTTTTTAAAAACAAGAGATTATTCCGGTTAATATGGATACAGGCATTTAAAAGGTCGCCCGTTAATCTTCGAAATTTTACAGGCGTCAAAAAAGATTTTAATCCAAAAGCGCTTGGTTTATTTCTTTCGGGTTATTCCATCCTTTATAGTCAGACCGGTATGCAGAAATATCTGGAAAAAATTCATTTCCTGTCTGGTAAAATACTCGAACTACAAAACCGGAACTGGAGTGGCGCCTGTTGGGGATATAATTTTGACTGGCAGGCAAGGGCCTTTTTCCAGCCCAAAAATACACCAACCGTAGTTGCCTCAGTATATGTCGCCAGTGCCTTACTTGATGCATACGAAATTACCCGGGATGAGGTCTTACTTAAAACTGCCCGTAGCACCTGTGATTTTATTTTGAAGGATCTGAATAGAACAAATGATATTTTCGGAAACTTCGCCTTCTCTTATTCCCCCCTAGACACCAGTGTGGTTTTTAACGCGTCTCTACTGGGAAGTCGATTGCTGGCAAGAGTATATGGGTTTACGCACGAACCTGAATTAATCATTCCGGCACAAAAATCCATAGCGTATTGTATTAATTATCAAAAAGAAGATGGTTCCTGGACCTATGGAACACTGCCATTCCATCACTGGATAGATAATTTTCATACCGGCTTTAACCTGGAATGTATTTCAGACTATATGAAATATTCAAAGGACCATTCCTTTACAATTCCTTTAAATAAAGGGTTTAAATACTATATTGACAGCTTTTTTACACCGGAAGGTATTTCAAAATATTACAATAATGCCATTTATCCGGTAGATATCCATGCTCCGGCTCAGCTCATTATTACGCTTGCAAAATTAAACCGGCTCGGCAGCCATAAAGAATTAGCAGAGAAAGTGCTAACCTGGACGATTGAAAATATGCAATCAAAAACAGGCTATTTTTATTTTCAGCTTAAAAAACATTCCGTATCAAAAATACCATTTATGCGATGGTCGCAGGCATGGATGTTTTATGCTCTGGCCACTTATAACAAATCAAATGACAACAACCCGAATAAGCATCTGTAATATCCCTGTAGATAAACTCACCATGCAGGAAACGGTTAGTATTATAGACAATGCAATTGCTGAAAAAAGATCAATTCATCACGTTGTAATAAATGCAGCTAAGGTCGTTAATGCACAAAAAGATGAATCTCTTAAGAATTCCATCATTAATTGTGACATCATCAATGCAGATGGTCAGTCCATAGTCTGGGCAGCCAGATTTCTGAACAATCCACTTCCGGAAAGGGTTGCAGGAATTGATTTAATGCAGGAGCTGGTGTCGATGTCGTCAAAAAAAAATTATCGTATTTATTTCCTCGGCGCCAAAGAAGAGATCGTGAACAAAGTGGTGGAGATCTATTCCAAAACTTATGGCAGTCAAATTATCGCAGGTTACCGGAATGGGTATTTTTCCAGGGACGAAGAAAAAGGAATTGCAGAGGCGATCGGTAAGGCTAATGCGGATATTCTTTTTGTGGCCATGAATTCACCCAAAAAGGAAATTTTTCTGAATACCTACAAAGAAATCATCAATACCCCGTTTATTATGGGCGTAGGCGGCAGTTTCGATGTTGTAGCTGGTTTTGTTAAGCGATCTCCGGTCTGGATGCAAAAAATTGGCCTGGAATGGTTCTACCGGATGATGCAGGAACCGGGAAGGATGTGGAAGCGATACCTGTTTGGAAATTCTGCATTTATTTATCTCGTATTTAAAGAAAAATTCAAAAATATTTTTTATAAAAGCAATCTTAGATCTAACTAAAAAACGCTTTCCACAAAAAAATAAAGCACTATTTTAATGCAGATAACCATTGTAGCAGGCGCCCGCCCGAATTTCATCAAAATAGCACCCATTATCAGAGCCATAAAATCAGCTCATTCAAGAGGGATCGACATCACTTACAGGCTTGTACATACAGGACAACACTATGATAAGAAGATGAGCGGAGATTTTTTTGACCAATTGGATATTCCCAATCCTGATGTGAACCTGGAGTGCGGCTCCGGGTCACAGGCAGAACAAACTGCTTCAATAATGATAAAGTTTGAAAAGGAACTGATCGCCAATAAACCTACGATTGTCCTGGTAGTCGGGGATGTTACTTCAACCATGGCCTGCACTATCGTGGCAAAAAAGTTATGCATTGATGCTGTGCATGTGGAAGCCGGTATCAGATCAGGCGATATGACGATGCCGGAAGAAATAAACAGGATTGTTACCGATTCTATTTGTGACCATTTTTTTACCACAACCGAATCAGCCGGATTGCAACTATTACAAAACGGAATTGCAAATAACCGGATACATTTTGTAGGCAATACAATGATTGATACATTATATTATAACCTAGACAGGCTCAAACAACCGGGTTTTTGGAAGAAAGAAGATTTGAAGCCCAAATCATATTTTATACTCACTTTACACCGGCCTTCAAATGTAGATGACTTCGCCAACCTGGAAAATATCCTGGAAGTTATCTTAAAAAATACTGATGGTCTGCCTGTGGTTTTCCCGGTACATCCCAGAACAAAAAAAATACTGGATTCGGCTCATTTTACAGATCCACAGCTGATTCAAATTGATCCCCTCGGATACCTTGAGTTCATTTACATGGTAAAAAACTGCAAAGCAGTGATAACCGACTCCGGAGGGATCACTGAAGAAACAACTGTTTTGAAAATTCCATGTCTCACCCTTCGTAGTACTACCGAAAGACCGGAAACGATAACCATTGGCTCCAACGAACTGGTTGGCATAAACCCGTCGGACCTGAAACCTTTTCTAGTAAAGCTTAAAGACGGCAAATGGAAAGAATCCGGAATACCCCAGTTATGGGACGGGCAAACATCTGACCGGATAATAAATAAACTTATCGATCTGTATTCAAATCATAAAGCAGGATAACAACTCCGGACGGACTCCGGTTTAATGCATCATCTTTTTCCCACCAAAGGAAAAAATCATCTAAATTTTACAGTCATATGAATAGTCAATACACGAACCTCTTCCGGTTCTTTTTTGTGTGCGTTGATCTGGTTGCATTAAACCTGATCCGCATTGTTCTCATGTTTAACTTCAGCAGAATACCCGCCAGCGGGGAAAGGGCTTATGGACTTCTCTTCCTCGTTGGTAACGTGGTATGGCTTATAGCAGCCTATGGTGTGGGTCTCTATATAGAAGATGCCCACCCGAATGTCTACAGGTTTGGAAAGCGAACGTTAAAGGCATTTGTTTTGTACGCGATTTGCATCATGATATTTGCCTTCGTTTACCACTATCCGTATTCGCGGCTTTTTATGCTGGTTAGCTTCATCAGTTTTTTTTCATTTTTGCTGGTTACCCGTTTAGTTATCATCGGAACATCAACTTTTTTTCAGAGATCCCATACCCATACCCGAAGAACAATCATCGTAGGATACAGTGAAATTGCCGAAAAATTTGTCGAACAATTTAGTGTGACCAGGAAAGACTTTCAGGTTGACGGATATTTTGAGGACCCCTCACAGATCCATGAACTTTCCAGGCTTCCGATAATCGGCAATATTGACGAGTGTATTGACTATGCTATCAGCCACAATATCCACGAAATTTATTCAACGATCTCGCCTGAAAAAAACGAAACCATCTACGAAATGGCCAAACAGGCCGAGAAATCCATGATCCGTTTCAAATTTATCCCGGATTTTAAACTCTATGTAAATCGGGAAACACATGTGGAGTATATGGGCAGTTTCCCTATACTGTCGTTACGTATTGAGCCCCTGGAAGATCTTGCAAACCAGATTAAAAAACGATTGTTTGATATTGTGTTCAGTCTATTGATTATCGTTTTTATCCTGACATGGCTGATCCCCATTCTTGCGATACTTATAAAACTGAATTCACGTGGTCCCGTTTTCTTTAAACAGATGAGGTCTGGAAAGAACAATAACAAGTTTACCTGTATTAAGTTTCGGACCTTAACGGTAAATGGCGAAGAAAATTCCCGTCAGGTTACTCAGAATGACAGTCGCGTAACTTCTCTGGGGCATTTTCTTCGAAAAACTAATCTGGATGAATTCCCGCAGTTCATTAATGTATTATTGAACGATATGTCAGTGGTAGGGCCCCGACCGCATATGCTGATGCATACCAATAAATATTCCAAAATTATGAGCGAATATATGATCAGGCACTTTTTGAAACCGGGTATTACAGGTTGGGCGCAGGTAAACGGATTCCGGGGAGAAATTAAAGATGATAGTCAGCTGCGAAACCGTATTAATCATGATATCTGGTATATGGAAAACTGGAGTATCTGGCTGGATGCAAAAATAATCTGGCTGACTATCTATACAACGCTCAGGGGTGATAAGAACGCCTACTGATGTACGTTATTTATCCCAATGATCTTTCGGGGTATTTATTCTATCTTGTTAAGTTGTACTAAAGAATCATATTTCCGGTGATGGATAATTTCCATTTTTTCAAACAAATAATACATAAAGATTTTTAAATATGATGGCATGGAAGGATAAGATAGCCGTAGTTGGCCTTGGATATGTCGGATTGCCACTGGCTGTGGAATTGGCAAAAAAATATCCGGTGGTCGGATTTGATATCAATAGTACCCGGGTAAGTGAATTGACTGCCGGTCATGATCATACGCTCGAAATTGAGGATGATGCTTTGAAAATGGTACTGGCCAGTCAACCTGATGTTCAGGGCTTATTCTGTACAGATAAACCGGCGGATATTGCAAGGTGCACATATTACATAGTTACGGTACCCACACCTACGGATAAGCACAATAACCCTGACCTCACGCCACTATACAAGGCCAGTGAAACCATTGGGAGGGTTTTAAAAAAAGGTGACATCGTCATTTATGAATCAACGGTTTACCCCGGGGTTACGGAAGAGGAATGTGCCCCTGTACTGGAAAAAATCAGTGGTCTTACATTCAATACCGATTTTTTCTGCGGTTATTCACCGGAAAGAATTAATCCGGGCGATAAGATTCATACCGTTGCCAACATTCTTAAGATTACTTCCGGTTCCACTCCGGAAACAGCAAAAAAGGTGAACGACCTGTACAAATCCATAATTACAGCAGGCACCCATCTGGCACCTACCATTAAAATTGCGGAAGCTGCCAAAGTAATCGAAAATGCACAACGCGATATCAACATTGCTTTCGTAAATGAACTCGCAAAAATTTTTAACCTGCTGAATATTGATACCACCGCGGTCCTGGAAGCCGCCGGAACCAAATGGAATTTTCTGAAATTCAAACCCGGTCTGGTGGGTGGTCATTGCATCGGTGTGGATCCCTATTACCTCGCCCAGAAAGCTCAGGAAGCCGGTTATCATCCGGAAATTATTCTTGCCGGCAGAAGGCTCAACGACGGAATGGGCGCTTATGTTGCCAGTGAAACCATCAAGCTGATGATCAAAAAAGAAATTCCGGTAAAAAACGCTGAGATCCTCATTCTGGGTTTTACATTCAAGGAAAATTGCAACGATGTTCGAAATACCCGTGTTATAGACATCATTAATCAGTTACTGTCATATCAGGCGAAGGTGGATATTTGTGACCCATGGGCAGATCCTGTCAACGTTCGACATGAATATGGCATTGAAACTTTTAAATCGATCGGGCAGACCAAAAAGAAATATGATGCAGTGATTCTTGCGGTGGCTCACAGTGAATTCAGCCAGTTGAAAATTCGGGACCTTGTTCATGACCGTTCCGTTATTTATGATGTAAAAGGTGAATTGAATGAAGACTCCAGGGATGCAAGACTTTAAAATGTATCAAGATATCTATCATAAGGAAGACCTGAGTAATTATACTTTTTTAATAACAGGAGGTGCCGGATTTATCGGATCTAACCTTGTGGAATACCTGTTGAAATACGGGGCGGGGACAGTCAGGGTGCTGGATAATCTGAGTACTGGTCATTTACATAACCTGCAGTCATTTTTATCAAATCCTGCCTTCGAGTTCATCCGGGGCGATATCCGGAACCTGGAAACCTGCAAGTCCGCAACAAACGGAATGGACTATGTTTTTCACCAGGCGGCCCTCGGATCTGTACCAAGGTCAATCATCGATCCGGTAACCACGAACGAAGTTAATATTTCCGGTTTCGTGAATATACTTGTTGCGTCTAAAGAAGCAGGTGTAAAACGGGTGGTATATGCTGCTTCCTCTTCCACCTATGGCGATAGTACAACTCTACCCAAAAGGGAAGAAAATATCGGAAATCCGCTTTCCCCATACGCTGTTACAAAATACGTGAATGAATTATATGCAGGGGTGTTTGCAAATAGCTATAAAATGGAGCTGGTCGGTCTTCGCTATTTCAATGTATTTGGACCCAAACAGGATCCGGACGGTGCATATGCTGCGGTTATTCCAAAATTTGCGAACCAGTTATTGCATCATCAGTCGCCGGTAATCAATGGAGATGGAAATTATTCCCGGGATTTTACATATATCGAGAATGTAGTCCAGGCAAATATTCTGGCTGCCCTGGTAAAGGATTCCGGGGCTATAAATTCGGTGTATAATATTGCCTGTGGAGAACAGACCACACTCAACAGTCTGGTCACTTATTTAAAAAAATACCTTTCCTCCGGCGATCCCACTATTGATAAAATCAATGTAATACATGGTCCCGGTCGGGAAGGAGATATCCCCCATTCTCTTGCATCCATCGAAAAAGCCAAAAAAAACCTGGGTTATTCGCCACTCTTTAATTTCACTGAAGGCCTGAAAATAGCGGTAGAATGGTATAAAAAACAACATTCCCAAATCGGGACTTAGTTCATTCATCTCTGCAAAAACGGATTATTTTCTTTTTCAAAACCAATCGTTGTCGGTTCCCCATGACCGGGATATACGATTACATCATCAGGCAGGGTGAAAAGCTTGTCCTGAATACTTTTTAACAACAATGCAGCATCTCCGCCCGGGAGATCTGTTCTACCGATACCCATCCGGAACAATACATCTCCACCAATAACAAATCCCTGCTTACGGTTATAAAAAACTATATGTCCTGCCGAATGGCCGGGTGTAAAAAGCACTTCCAGTCTGTCTTCCCCCAAACCAATCTCGTCGCCGTCTTTCAAAAAAATTATATTACCCGTATAGTTTTCAAATGGCATACTCCAACGGATACCGGCTTCCGGCGCATATTTGAATGTGGCCAATTCCTTTTCTCCCATCTGTAGATCGAGATCGTAGGTTTCTGATACCCACTTATTACCAAATACATGATCAAGGTGGCAATGGGTATTTAACAAAATATTGGGTAGCAAATGGGCATTCTGCAGCCAATTTGATAGCGTTCGTTTTTCCTCCGGAAAATAACAACCGGGATCTACGATGGCGCAAGCATCTTTTGCACCGTAAACTACGTATGTATTTTCCTGGATGGGGTTGAAAATGAACCGTTTTACAGTTAGCATAAAAGCTTTTTCATTGCAAAATCTATTTCACCGGTTTTAGGGATTGTCTTAACTTGAACCGCTATTATCTTTAATTCCAAATAAGGTATGCAAGTTCCGCATAAGTTGAAATTGAAAGAATTTTTTTTAATAACGTACGCCCTGTTTTTTTTTCTAAATCCGTCCTCTGCCCAGGTAGGCACCACTGCATTTGGCAAAAACCGGCTTCAGTTCAAGAATATGAAGTGGAAATATTACCAGACTCCCAATTTTAATACTTATTTCAATCAAAATGGAGACCCGCTGGCTAAATATGTATTGCAGGTAGCTGAAAAAGAATTGCCTGGTATCGAACAACAGGTGGAATTCGGCCTGCAGCGCAGAGCAAATATTGTTTTGTATAACAGTTTTAATGAAATGGAACAGTCCAATATCGGACTGGAAACCGACTGGCAGTCAAGTGGTGGTACCACACAACTGGTGAATAATAAGATGATCGTTTATTATACTGACGATCATAATAAACTCCGGATCCAAATACGTGAGGGCATCGCAAAAGTGCTTCTCCAAAATGTGCTGTATGGAGATGATCTGGGGGAAATGGCTGCAAACCAAACCCTGCTGGATCTGCCCGTGTGGCTCACTGATGGTTATGTGGAGTACATAGCCCAAAGCTGGAATACCGAACTCGACGATCAACTGAAATCTGCGATCCTTGGTGGCCGTTATACGAATTTCTATAGTTTCGCATTTGAACACCCTGACCTGGCCGGTCACTCATTCTGGCATTATTTTGCCAACCGGTATAAAAAGGAAAATGTTACTTATTTCTTATACCTCTCCCGCGTATACCGGAATACGAATACAGCTGCCCTCCGCATTTGTAAAAAGAAATTCAAAGACGTGCTGCAGGATTTTATGACTGAAGAGGAAGATCTTTACGAGAAAGATATCCGTGGCAGAAGAAATTTTCCGAAGGGACTGATATCCGTTGTGGAAGAAGTGAGCGACAATAAAAATTATTTCAATTTTTCACCCAACCCGGCAGCGAAAAGCCAGACATATGCCGTAGTTGAATTCGACCGTGGAAAATACAGTGTAGTACTCCACGAGAATTTTGTGAACCGGAAAGTGCTGGTAAAAAGCGGGGTAATGTCGAACGATAAACAGCTGCAACCGCATTACCCGCTGATTGCCTGGGACCCTAAGGGGACCAGACTTGCAGTTATTTATTATAAAGAAGGAAAGATCAGGCTTTTTGTATACGATATTGTAAGAAAATATAAACCGGTCGTCACAGACCTGGATATGTTTGATCAGGTGCAGGACATGAAATACATGCTCGATAATAATACCCTGATCATGAGTGCCGTCAAAAACGGGCAGTCTGATATTTTTAAATTTGATCTGCAGACTTCAACTGTTGATCAGATCACCAATGATATATATGATGATGTTGACGCTTCCTTTGTAACTTTTCCGAATAAAACCGGGATTATTTATTCTTCTAACCGGCCTTCCGGATTCGCACCTTCCAATGATACCGTGCTTCCCTCCAATAACCGCTATAATATTTTCCTGGTCGATAACTGGAACAGAAGTGAATTTAAACAGATCTCCCAGCTCACAAATATGAAATACGGAAATGCCCATTTCCCAACCCAGTACAATGCGGCCCATTTCACTTTTATTTCCGATGAAAACGGAATATCGAACCGTTATGCGGGCTTTTTCACAACAAAAAGGGCAGGCGTGGATACTGTATACCGGATCGGTGACGATATCCTTCATAATCCCGATGCGAAAGAACTGGATTCTTCCCTCCGGGCAAATAAGCTGACTGAACCCGATTCCATTTACACTTTTTCCATAACTAAGGATTCTGCTTATGTGTTTGCTTTAACCAATTATCAGAGCAGTTTGAGCGAAACCAAAATTGCAGGGGAAACCGGGCTGGTAAGCGAAGTACGCCAGGAAGGTGACTTGAAGTTTCTGTATAAACTTAAGGTAGATGAATCGGCTCTTAAAAAACGTAATATCAATCCCCGGAATACAGAATTCCGGAAAGAAAGCATTACCGCCGCACAGCTTGCCAGCGGCCAGGCACTTAAATACCAGACAAAAAAAACGCCGGATTCCGTAAAGGTCCAAACCGATATTTTTGAAAGTGAGTTTGATAAAGAAAAACAGGATACTGTTTTAAATCAGAAATTAGTATTGCAGCAGCCACAGCCGGTTGCAGAAGAATCCGTTCTGAAGGATGCAAGACTTTTTGATTACAGTCTGAAGTTTTCTGCGCAGAATTTTACAGCAGGCTTTAATAACGATGTGCTGGGAACCGCCTACCAGCCATTCACCGGGTCTTTGCCCATCACGCTTGGAGGTAACGAGCCATTCAACGCCATGTTTAAAGCCGCTGTATTCGATTTATTTGAAGATATCCGCTTTACTGGCGCATTGCGTTTGCCCTTGTTTGGAGGCAGTTCTTCAACCGCTATCTCAGCCGGTACAGGAGGCACAGGTGTGGCAGTGTTCGTGCCGGCGGGGGGGTCATTTTTTGATGGGGGTGGTCAGTGGTATGCACGCCTGGACTACCTGAAACTGCGAACTGATTTTTCATTAATTTATTACCGGGAAACCGATGTTGGAGGCGTTCCATTTAACCCGATACCCGGGTATTATTTTGATGGAAAACAATATACCAACCTGTTTCAGGCAGTAATAAAATACCCATTGGATAAAGTAAAGAGTCTGCATTATAATCTTGGTGTCAGAACGGATAAATTAAACCTCCGGCCAAATGGAGCTAGTGCATACAATCCGGGCGGTATCGCTACACAGCTGGATTCTTTTGCCCTGGCCACACCCTGGATAAACAAACAGACTTTTTTAATCAATCGTATTGAATACGTATATGACAATACGATTATTAAAACGATGAATATCATGAACGGTCTTCGATATAAATTTTATGTCGATTTCAATTATCAGATCAATACCCCGAAAGCCACACCGGCAAGTCCGACTACTCTGGAAGGAAGAAAGATGTTCAACTTCGGTTTTGATGCCCGAAACTACTTCCCGATATACCGGAATTTAATCTGGGCCCTACGTGTTGCCGGCGACTTTAGCTGGGGAAACCAGCAGATTGTTTACTATCTGGGAGGCCAGGACGGATGGATGTTTCCCAAAGCCAATTTAAACCCCCAGCCAGATTATAATCAGAACTATGCCTATCAGTCCCTCGCCGTTAACCTGAGGGGATACAACCAGAATGTTGCCAATGGAAATAACGCGATTGTAATAAACAGTGAAATTCGGCTGCCGGTGTTTACCACGCTAATGAATAAACCAATCAATAACGCATTCATCCGGAATTTTCAGCTTATCCAGTTTTTTGATTTTGGTACCGCCTGGGCCGGATCCCTGAGTAATATCCAGCGTCCTCAAAGCCATTATTTCAATGACCCGGGTGACCCGGTTCCTGTAGAAGTAACGATTAAAACCGGAGGCCTTGGTCCTTTTGCCGGTGGTTACGGATTTGGGGCCAGAAGCACCTTACTGGGTTACTTCCTACGTCTGGATGTGGGATGGCAGATGAATTCTTTCTTTGGTCCTCATCCCACCTGGCAGTTTGCTATGGGAGTGGATTTTTAATTGTCAATTTTCAATTGTTAATTATTAACGTGAATTGACAACTGACAAAGAACAATTAAATCTTATACCCTTCCTTCACCAGATATGCCTTTACCTTATTGGCCTGATCTCCCTGGATGAGGATCTGACCGTCTTTCACGGAACCTCCAGTACCGCAATACTGTTTTATTTTTTTACCCAGTATTTCCAGGTCATCCGGTTTGCCGATGAATCCGGTGATGGCTGTAACGGTTTTCCCCGCCCTGTGCCGGGTATCCAAAAGAATACGTAAACGTTGTCTGGCAGGTGGAAGGGTTTCTGATGCAGAACTTTCATCATGCTGAAAGGCAAATTCCGGATCTGTGCTGAAGACGAATCCGTTTTTGTCCGGTGTGATTTTTTTTGCCACAAAATGGAATTGGCAGTTGACAGTTGGTTGTTGACGGCTTTGTTGTTTAAAATTGTAGCGTGAAATATATTTATCACCACTGCCAACCGCCAACTGCCAACCGTCAACTAACTAGATTGCTTTCAAACTCAGGTCAATACTTCGTGCCTGATGGATCAGGGCACCAATACTGATATAATCAACGCCTGTAGCCGCATAATCCCGGATATTTTCCAGGTTGATGCCGCCACTGGCTTCCGTTTCTACTTTTTTCTGAATCAGACTTAGCGCTTCCCTCAGCTTCCCGGGGGTAAAATTATCCAGCATAATACGGTCTGCCCTGCCCGAAGCTAATACCGCCCGCACATCGTCCAGGGATCGGGTTTCCACCTCTATTTTGAGAGTCGGCTTATATTTCTGAGCATAGATGTACGCCTGCTCCAATGCCTTTCCAATGCCCCCACAATAGTCAATATGGTTATCCTTCAGCATAATCATGTCGAAAAGGCCAAAGCGGTGGTTCTTACCGCCTCCAATTCTTACCGCTTCTTTCTCAAGGACCCTGAATCCGGGAGTTGTTTTCCGGGTATCCAGGATTTGGGATGAAAATCCGTTGATCTTTTCAACATAATGATGCGTTAGTGTAGCAACCCCACTCATCCGTTGCATACAATTCAGAACGATGCGTTCACAGGATAAAATGGTATGTACCGACGCTTCCACAGTAAAAGCAGTGTCACCGGCACTTACAGCTTCTCCGTCTTTTTTATCTGCATGAAAAATGGCAGTCGGGTCCCTGAGAGAAAATATTTTTTCTGCTATTTCAACACCCGCCAGAATTCCGTCCTGTTTAATTTTAAGCTGGGCCCGCCCTCGTGCGTCTGCCGGGATAATCGCCAATGTGGAATGGTCCCCTTCACCCAGATCTTCTTCCATGGCTGCCTCCAGCAATATCTGCAGTCGTTCATCAAAATGCTCTTTGGAATTGCTCATGGTGGAGCAAAAGTAATTCGGGAATTCGGGAATAGAAAAATTGCCCTTATTCAACCGGCTGGAACCGGATTTCCTGGAGGAAATGCTTATCCCCTTTTTGCCTGAAAAAAATAGTGGTTCTGTAATCTCCGGACTTCGTTTGTAATAAACCCGAACAAAAAATAGTACCTCCGCTTTCTCCCTGCTGCGTTATTTTGAAATTCTTTACCCCGTTATTGTTGAAGAAGTCGCTGATTACCATTTCAGCCTGGGTTTTACTGTAAGTATCTGATTTATCCGGAAGGCTGATATCTACCCGGGCGTCAAAAAAGGAGGATAGTTGATTCACATTTCCGTTACGGATCGCGGAGACGACCGCGTCCATGTTCTCAAAAGTTCTATATGAAACCAGGAGGAGGGCTGTGGCAGCCAGTAACCATCCTGTTAGCCTTTTCATAGGATATGTTTTTCAACCTGTAAAAGCTAAAAATATGCCAAACTAAAAGAGAGGCTTAAAATACCATAAAACAGCCCATTAGAGCTAACTTTGAAGCCATTACAACAACATTTTCATTAAAAATGGCTAAAAAATCGGCAATTCTCATCATCATGGACGGTTGGGGGCTTGGTAAGGTTGAAATGGCCGATGCCATCCGCCATGCTAAAACTCCTTTCGTAAGTTCCCTGTATGCCAAATACCCTAATAGCACGTTGATAACCTGTGGTGAAGATGTGGGCCTTCCCCAGGGGCAAATGGGTAATTCGGAGGTTGGACACCTGAATATTGGTGCCGGCCGGATCGTGTACCAGGAACTTCAGCGGATTAATGTAGCAGTTCGGGATGGATCTTTTGCAAAAAATTCAGTTCTCCTTCAGGCCCTCCGGAAAGCAAAAAAGGAAAATAAAAAATTACACCTGCTGGGCCTCGTCAGTGATGGCGGTGTACATTCTCATATCAATCACCTGAAAACGATCGTCGACTGTTGCAAATCCGAATCTCTTTCCGAAGTATATATCCATGCATTTACCGACGGTCGTGACACAGATCCAAAAAGCGGACTGGGATTAATTAAAAATCTTCAGGATCATCTTGACAAAACGGGTACCGGTAAAATTGCAACGGTTTCGGGGAGATATTATGCCATGGACAGGGATAAACGCTGGGAGCGGGTAAAGCTCGCTTATGATGCCATGGTTAATTGTTCAGGAAATAAAGGCAATAATGCGGTGCAGATCATTGAAAAGAGCTATGAGGCAGGAGTGACAGATGAATTCATAAAACCCAGTGTGGTACTGGATTCCAACGGAAGGCCGGTAGCGGCAATAGCTGATGGCGACATGGCGATATGTTTTAATTTCAGAACAGACCGATGCCGGGAAATAACCGAAGTGCTGACCCAGACTGATTTTCCGGATCAGGAAATGAAAAAACTCAATCTGGATTACACAACGATGACCGAATATGATCACCATTTCAAAAATGTTCAGGTGATGTTCGAGAATGATGATTTGAAGATGACGCTGGGTGAAGTAGCCGCAAAAAATATGCTCACACAAATCCGTATCGCGGAAACAGAAAAATATCCGCATGTTACTTTCTTTTTCAGCGGGGGACGTGAAAATCCTTTTGAGGGTGAAAAACGCATCATGATTCCTTCACCTAAAGTTGCCACATACGATTTGCAACCGGAGATGAGCGCAGCGGGCATTACTGATGCCATCATCCCGGAAATCAATCATAAGACAGCCAATTTTATTTGCCTGAATTTTGCCAATACGGATATGGTCGGTCATACTGGTGTATTTGAAGCTGTTGTAAAAGCAGCTGAAACAGTTGATCAGTGCGTGGAGCGTGTAGCAACAGCCGCTCTCGCTAATGATTATATCGTTTTCATTACCGCCGATCATGGCAATGCCGATTTCATGATTAATGCGGACGGATCACCGAATACACAACATTCCCTGAACCTGGTTCCTTATTTTATACTTGATAATCAATGGCATGGAAATGTGCACCCAGGTAAACTCGCTGATATTGCCCCAACCCTGCTCAAATTGATGGGATACGAGGTGCCACCAGAAATGACAGGGAACCTTTTGTTTGAGGCCTGAAGCTGGAAGCATGAGGCATATCGCTGAAAGCCACAGGGCTTCACGCTTCCCGACTCACGCTTCCCACCTAAAATTCCGTGCTTAAAAATTTCCAGCATGCAGCTTTCGCTTCTCAAAATTGTCTAAATTACAGGGCAACGAGGTTTAATATGACCGAAGAAGCCATTTTACAAGGCTGTTTGAAAAATCATGCTGCTGCCCAAAAGGAGCTGTACAACCGGTACAGTCCCAAAATGCTGGCAGTATGCTACAGGTTTGCTCATAACCGGGAGGATGCGGAAGATATGCTTCAGGAAGGTTTTATTAAAGTCTTTCTACAGATCCATACTTTTCAAAATAAGGGGGCATTCGAAGGCTGGATCCGCCGGATTATAGTTCACACCTGTATCAATCATCTGAAAAAGAATAAGCGTTTTAATGAAAGCGTGGATATCATTCAGGCAATCTCAATGCAGGTCAGGGAAGAGAACATTCCTTCCATTGTACAGGCAAAACAGATTGTGGATTGTATCAGGCTGCTCCCTTTAGGTTACAGGACGGTTTTAAATCTGTATGCGATAGAAGGATATTCACACAAGGAGATAGCGGATATGCTGGATATTGAAGAAAGTACAAGCCGATCCCAGTATACCCGGGCGAGACAGATGCTGGAAGAGATTCTGATTAAGCGTAACCTGATTACAGCAACGAAAGGGAAAGCGGATCGCTTGTCAGTGATACGCTGACCTGGCAGAAGCCCACCAAAACTTCCAAAAATGACTGAGCGCAATTTATACGACGACGAATTTGAAAAGCTGCTGAAGGAGAAGGTTGATCAGTATAAAATGTATCCTTCTGATAAGGTATGGAATAACGTAAACAGTTCTTTACATACAAAACGCAGAAGGTTTGTTGCGGGAATGACCGTTCTTATCGGGACATTCCTCATACTTGCAGGCGCGCAACTGCTCTCCCCTTCCCGCCTTGCACATCAGGATTCCACCGTTTCCAAATTGAAGGATGTCAACAAACCCGCACCGGCAGAGGATCTCCAGAATTCAGCAACAAATGGATTTATTGCCATCGCATCTAACCGCTCAAAAGATGCTCATCATTCAGGTCAGGATATTAATTCAGGAACACCATTTTCCGGGATTACACTGGTTTCAACGGAAGATGAATCCGCCCAAAATGACATTTCAGTAACACAAACCGGGAAAATTCAGTCCGCTTCTGATCTGAGTATTATACAGTCATCTTCATCTGTAGCAGCTGAAAAAACTGGTCCGGTGGTATTCACACCTGCTTTAAAAGAGTCCGAATCCGCTTCCGTTGCTTTACCAACAATGAATGGAGCCTCTGCTGATCTGACTCCCGAAAAAACAATCACCCATCTTTCCCGTAACCGAAATGACCGGTTTAGCTGGGAAATTTATATTACACCAACATTGAATGCAAGGTATCTGACCGGGTTGAATGCACAGGCCATGCGGCAATCCTACCAGAACTCACCGATTATGGTGGTCCGTTTTGCAAATGTGAATGGATTTGTTGACAATACACCGGCAATGGGTTATAACCTGGGAGGAAATCTCGTTTACAAGATTGCAAAAAATATTTCGCTGAAAGCCGGACTGGAATTCAGTTACAGCCGGTATTATATCAAAGCATATAATTCGAATCCTTCCCAGTCATCCGCGACACTAAATCCTTACCTGGGATATATTCCGGATTCAGTTATGAATTATAATGGCGGCGGCGGAATACTGAACAGCAAGAACCCGCAGCATTATCAGAATAAATATTACCAGCTTTCTATGCCGCTGGGTGTTGAAATGAAAGTTCTTGGCAATGGAAAATTTCAACTCCACCTGGGTGCGACTATTCAACCCAGTTATTTGCTGAATACAGATTCCTATGTTCTTTCAGAAGATTACAATAGTTACTTTAAAGACGCCCCGGTTTTCAGAAGATGGAACCTGAATGCTGGTGCTGAAGCCTTTATCTCTTATGGCGTTGGAAAGATACGCTGGGAACTGGGCCCACAGGTGAGATACCAGATTTTCTCCACCTATAAAAACAGCTATCCCTTTAATGAGAATTTGCTGAACTATGGTATCCGCATCGGCTTCTCGAAAACAATCTGGTAGTTTTCCCCTCTTGCATTAATTTTATCGGATGAAGAGAATCCTCGTCCTGGCCCTGACCATATTACAACTGTTCGCCTGCCACAACAAAGAACCGGAGACGGTTGCGGTTGAAAAGAAATCCGCAGACACAACGAAAAAAAATTACCTGCCGGTGGTGGACTATATTAAGTCTGAAATCGCACTGGTCGATTCATTCCCGCGACTGATCAGGAAGTATCGTTTAATAAACGGGAAAACGGATTCAGCAATTATAACGACGGCCATTTTTGATGAGTTGGCAAAACAATTCCTGCTGGCTGATCTTGACAGCAGTCATTTTGAAAAAGAATTTGAAGAGAATTCATTCGTTGACCGGTCTACCAACCTCATCAGTTTCACCTATTCAACGAAGGATACGGGAAACGGGCTGAAGCGGGTGGACGTGTTGCTGAGTCCCGGCGCAGCTACAAGCAAGCTGAATTCCATTTATATGGAATCGATTGCCGGAAAAGGCGACAGTACGCTGATAGAGAAAATGACCTGGAAGGCCGGTAAAAATTTCAGGATAATTCGCATTCATCAGTCTAAGACTGGTAAGGAAATAATGGATCAGGTTTTTGTGGACTGGGATAACAGTGAATAAGGTATGGAGCAGGAAACATTTCAGCAAATCATTCAGACTATTCCCCTGGATCCGGGTATCTACAAATATTTCGATTCCAGGAAAGAATTGCTCTATGTTGGCAAAGCAAAAAATCTACGCAAGCGGGTCAGTTCATATTTTAATAAAACCCTTTCGAATTTTAAGACGTATGAACTGGTTAAACGGATCCACTCCATCGAATTCACTCTGGTAAATTCCGAACAGGATGCATTTTTACTGGAGAATTCGCTTATCAAACAATATCAGCCGCGGTTTAATATAAACCTGAAAGACGATAAATCTTATCCGTTTATCGTGATCAAGAAAGAACATTTCCCGCGGGTTTTTCTCACGAGACGGAAAATAAACGACGGCTCTGAATACCTCGGGCCATTTACTTCAGTTGCGCGCGTAAGGGAACTTATTGATTTCATAAAAGCGAATGTGCAGTTAAGGACTTGTAAACTGAATCTCACACCTTCCAATATTGCGAAAAAGAAATTCAGGGTTTGCCTGGAATATCATCTAGGCAATTGCAAGGGCCCCTGTGAGGGGCTCCAATCGGAAACAGATTATGCAGAGGACCTCAGGAAATTAAAAAATATTTTAAAAGGAAATCTCGCGCCCGTGGTAAATGAATTCCGGCAGGAAATGAAAGAAGCCGCCGGGAACATGGCTTTTGAAAAAGCTGAAATCATCCGCAAAAAAATTGAACACCTCGAAAACTATCAGGCCCGCTCTGTAATTGTAAACAAACATATTGTTCAGGCGGACGTTTTCTCTATATTCAGAAACGAAGGAGTGGCCTTTATCAACTACCTGATGGTTGAAAATGGCACCATTGTACAAACCCATACCACGGAAGCTAAACCTCAGCTCGAAGAAACAGATGCAGAGATTCTCGCTTTTGCTGTGGCCCAGCTTCGCGACCGGTTTAACAGCACTGCTCCGGAAATCATTGTTGCCATTCCTATGGAGTATCCAGAGGAGGGCGTATTAATAACCATTCCAAAGGGTGGCGATAAAAAGAAATTACTGGAGCTCTCGGAAAAAAATGTGAACTACTACCGCGAAGAGACGGAAAGAAAAAGGATGCTGCATCTGTCAAAGAAAACACCCGAGGAAAGATTGGAAGTACTACAACGTCTGCAGTCCGATCTGCAATTGTCTGAATTGCCAACCCATATTGAATGCTTTGACAATTCTAATTTCCAGGGTAGTTATCCCGTTTCTGCTATGGTATGTTTCAGGGACGGTGTGGAAAGTAAAAAAGATTACCGCCATTTCAATGTAAAGACTGTGGATGGTATCAATGATTTCGCTACGATGAAAGAAGTGGTTTACCGCCGATATAAAAGACTGGTGGAAGAAAACCAGCCCCTTCCACAGCTCGTGATCATAGATGGCGGAAAAGGACAACTAAGCGCCGCACTGGAAAGTATTTCGGAACTGGGCATTCGCGGAAGAATGACACTGGTAGGTCTCGCGAAAAATGAGGAAGAGATTTTCTTCGCCGGGGACCAGCAATCACTCAAACTTCCTTACGACAGTATGAGCCTGAAACTGATTCGGAAAATCCGGGACGAAGTTCACCGGTTTGGCATCAGCTTCCACAGAAATAAAAGAAGCCGGGGAACTTTTAAAAACGAACTGGAAAATATAAAAGGTATTGGAAAACAAACTGCAGAACTTTTATTGAAAACATATCATTCTGTGAGAAAAGTGCGATTAGCAACTGAAGAAGAACTGATAACTCTCGTAGGCTCATCGAGAGCCAGACTAATCCTGGATCATTTTCAACACCAGGCAGACGAAATACAGTCGGGACAAGCCTTAAATTAGTTACTTCAGGTCAAAAAAAAAGGGGCCAGAATGGAAATTCAGCCCCGTTTTTAAAATCCAATATCCTATGAAAAACCATTGTAAAAATAATAAAACAAATCTATTTAACAAGTTCCGCCTAAGGGTATTTTGAAAATAATTATCAACAGTTTATGTCTCAAAAAGTTATGAGCCATCGTAAAAATACGCACGTTCCCATACTGGGAATTACGTAAGCCAGCGCTCAACGCCTAATGCCTAATGCCTAATGCTTAAAGCTTAAACGCGACCTACAGAAGTTTACCGCAGAAAAACAAGATGGAGTACTCTTAAGATTTAAATCCTACAGGAAAATCAGGTGATGGAAAATCGCTAATAATAAATCACTGAAACGAAAAAAGCCATCATGGTTTTAACATGATGGCTTTAATATTTTATAACCTGTTGCGAAAAGCGTTTAGCGTTGGGCTTTAAGCTTTAGGCTTAGTAAGACCAAAGATCCTGTTCGTAGTT
Organism: uncultured Bacteroidota bacterium; assembly: GCA_963766585.1. Lineage (GTDB taxonomy): Bacteria > Bacteroidota > Bacteroidia > Chitinophagales > Chitinophagaceae > Puia. The sequence continues at coordinate 1,107,560 of CAVYAV010000002.1, read as the reverse complement.
GAAGATTTTTTCCTTGATATCATCACCTTCCAGCAGATCCAGGATTGGATCTTTTATATAGGCGCTGATATAATTATCACCAGGATTGTCGATTGTAGATTTTACGATCCTGCTGGCGAACATGCGGCTTTCGAAGAGTTCTTCCCAGCTCATCCTTGCGCCATAGTTCTTACCATTATAGGCTTCATACTTGGCAAGGAAGGGCCTGAGGTCCGGATAGTAAACCCAGAAAACAGGAAGCACCGCACGGAAGGAACCGTCTGCATTGTAAATTGTCTTCTCCGGAGCGATGCCGAGGATTCGTACATACATCCTGGAAGATTCCTTATCAAATACCCACTCTTCCTTGATTTCATATCTTTCTACCTGGTCAGGATTAAAATCTTCCTGAATAGTAGTGTCTTTGGTAAGACCTTTTGATCCATCGGGATCCTGGTTCATATCAGGAATTTGGATAGTATGGGGCTTGCCCACCATATTTTCTGCTATTTCGCGGAAGGTCATGGGTGTGGTAAACCGATCGTCGATCGTCGCGTTGAATGCGGTTACATCACCAGCATGGATCAGGTTCAGCAGTATGCTGATAAAACGCTGATTACCGTTGTCTTCAGAAGCTTTGTACACGAAAGGAAGATTCATTTTTTCATGAACATCCAGTTCGCGCCACACGCGCTGACGATAAACGGCATCGTCTTCGCGGATATGCTCGTATGCAAGCGGAGTACGATCCTTTACCAGTTGCAATTCTATAGATGCATCATTACGCAGCGATTTGCGTGGTGTATCCAGTTTTATATCTGCGATAAATTCCTGTACAGGCTTTGCTGTTGTGTCAGCCTTTGGAACCACAGCGGTATTATCCGCGCTGTTCTTGCTGGCATTGGTTTTCTTTTTTGTTGTGGACCTCTTAGACTTCTTCCTGTTGGCAGGAGCCTGGGCTTGCACGGTACCCACTGCCATGGCAATAACTATTGCAAGGAGGGATAATCTGATGAATCGGGTCTTCATAAACTAATAATTTATCAAAGGTCTAAAACAGATCCGCCACTATAACGTGGCGGATTGTAGTTATATTTTATTTCAGGCTAAATACCATTGGTGCGATTTCGCGCTGTTTACCATCCGGCCCTACTACACGGATCTGGTCAAAAAAGATGTTGGTACCCGGTGTTGACCGGCTCACGATGGACGCGGCATTACCCCCCCATCTGTTACCTTCATTTCCGGCTTCAGTATAGGAAGATATTCCACCACCCAGTGCTCCAATCTTGTAACTAACCACTTTGAATGGTGCTTCAAAATCTGAATCTTCCAGGCGGGCAATCAGACCACCGATCGCTTTGAATTCGGCAGAAGATATAGAACCACCTTTTTTAGATCCGATAAAACCTGCAGGTAAAGGCAGATTTTTTACGCGGATAGGGAATTCAAAAGGAGCCTTTCCACCTGTACTTATGATGATCTTTGACATACCGGGCGTAGTAGCACGGGCTTCATAATGATCACCGCTCGTTTTTGTCAGTGTAGCGCCGGGACTTGCAAAAGTCACATGCATTTTTTCGGCACCCACGCTACCACTGGAGATTGTCATTGGGTTCGCAACACCGATATATACCACGTTCATTTTTTCCAGGAAGATCGAAGCGCCTGAAGGCGTGCCGACATTATACTTGATAATTTTTGGAATGGTAGCCGTTGTACCATCGGGTTTGGTATACGTAATATTTACGGTTAAAGTATGTTCGCCGGCACCTTCAACTTTCGTTTTATAGTCAGCAACACCGTCAGCGTTCAGGCGTCTGACGTGCACCGTTGATCGTGATATCCGGTTTAGCTGCTGCGCTGAACGCACCGATACCTGCCTGCACTTCCAGTTCTTCACCGGGCATCAGGTACGTAGAGTTCGTTCCGGCAAAAGCTTCAAACTGGTTGTATACTACTTTAACGGATCCGATTTGTTTAAGGCAATAATCCACCATCTGGCTTTCAGAATTCTTTACATCATTCTGGAATTTACTCAGGATGGTGATCGCTGCAATGGTCGGAGTCATGTGAAAATAGTTGGTCACCCAGTCTTTCACCGAATCAGCCGATTTAGCAGCTCCGGTTTGAGAGTCAGGCACGCGCAGATCCAATGGAAGTTGTTTTTCAAAATCGGCCTGTGCCTTGGCAACTTCTTTTTGCAGGATCGGGTTTTTTGCAATGTCCGGAGCATTGGGATTCAATACAGCCAGCATTTGCTTTTTATATTCAGCCAGGGAATCAAATAATATTTTTCCCTTGCCATCCTTATCAAAAACACGGGTAGCCGCATCCAGGTTGGCATCGTTGAATTTTTCCTTTCCTTCTTTATCTATTTCATATTGGGATTCCAGTTTCAGCAATTGTTTCATACCATTGATGGTATTATACATAGAGGATGAAAGCTTCTGGATCTCTTTGGCTTTAGGAGCCCAGATTTCTGCATTCTCTTTTGTCTGGGCATCAGTTAATGCTTTATCTAAAGCGGAGTAGGTAAGATTGTTTTTACCTTCGATTACATTGTTCGAAGTAGTGATACTATTATTTACGGTTTTGAAGGCGTTGAGGATCTCGGCAGATACATTCAGTGCCAGCAGAGCTGTAAGCACCAAATACATCATATTGATCATCTTCTGCCTGGGCTCTTTTGGTAAGGACATGAGCGGGAGAATTTAATGTGTTAACAAAGGTTTTTCAGGTTATAGTCCCGATAATTTTCAAATATTGGATTACTGTCTTCCTTGCATTGCACTCAGCATGTTACCATATACATGGTTCAGATTTCCGAGGTTCTTGGCAAGTAAAGCAACCTGTTCCTGCGTTTTCTTCGCATCAGCAATACTTCCGTTCATGGCTTCAGATGCCTGTGCCAGGTTAGAATAGAAGCTGTTCATCGCTTTCAGGTGATTATTGCTGTCCTGCAGTTCCAGCTCATACAGGGCGTTCAGGGAACCCAGATTCTTGGTCAGAACCTGTACCTGTCCGTGGAACTGTTTAGTGGATTCAGCAGCATTATTGAAATGTGAAATGGTAGCCGTAGCACCCTGGTAGGCAGTTTTCATGCTTTCCAGTGCAATAGACGCTTCTTTAGTCTTGGTGGTATAGTCAGTGGTTGCAGCCAGCGCACCGGATACGTCACTTATTTTATCTACTGTAGTACCGAATTTCTTAAAACCATCGCTCAGCTTAGCCAGGTTAGTCGGAGTGATGTCAGCTTCCTGCATCATCTTATCCATCTGCTGTAAAGAAGGATTACCTGAACCTGCGCCGGCAAGTTTCGGAAGGGCTTCTGCCAGGGCATGCATTTCACCACCGGGAGGAGGTAAGAACGCATATACAATAAAGATTAATGCTTCTGTAAGAAGACCAGCTGTAAGGAAGAAGTCAGCCAACTTTTGGTGGGTGATTTTCTGCCATGCACCGAAGATTACCACGGCGGCACCGATACAGACGATGATGTTTACAAGCTTTTCGGTAGATTTTGAAACTCCGGCTGACATAGTTTTAAATTTTTAGTTTTTAATAGGTTTTGTAAGGGTCCCGGATTTTAATTCCGGTAGTAAAAGAATCAAAACGTCGTTTATTTTAAAAAATTTTATTTTAGTTGATAATTATCAATTAACAATTGACAATTCCGGTTTATCTCTTGGCCAGTGAAGCCGGCAGATCGATCACGCAACGGAATCCGATGTATGATTTAGCGGTATCCTGGTACTCATACGTACGGGTACTGGTTTGCAGGAAATAACCCACATCTTTCCAGCTACCACCACGGATAACCTTACGTTTCATACGCGGAGGATCAGAATCCTTGGCGTTGTAACGGATGTCCGGATTCATATCATGCTGGAAGTTATAAGCACCTTCGTAGTAAACAGATGAAGTCCATTCGGCAACATTACCTGCCATGCAATACAGACCGAAATCGTTAGGCCAGTAAGCATCTGCACGTGCAGTATAGAAGGCACCATCTTCAGGATAGTTACCACGACCGGGTTTGAAGTTTGCGAGAAGACATCCTTTTTTGTTTCTCAGATAATAGTTACCCCATGGAAACATGGATTGTGAACGTCCGCCACGGGCTGCATATTCCCATTCTGCTTCTGTAGGTAAACGGAAAGGGCTCTCATTCGCTTCCTGCTTTTTATCCAGGTAAGAATTCAGATAAATCGTTCTCCATTCGCAGAACGCAGTAGCCTGGTTCCAGTTAACCCCAACCACCGGATAATTTCCGAAGGCAGGATGGGAGAAATATCTTTTGGTCATCGGCTCATTATAAGAATAAGAGAAGTCACGTACCCATACCAGTGTATCGGGGTAGATCTTGATATCCTTCTTTTCAATGAACACCGAACGCATTTTACCTTCATTGGACTTCTTAGCCGCTTCCTTCAGGTTGAAGGTTTCAGAATGGTAAATGAGTTTGGATGGATCTATTTCCTTTTTACCGAAAATCCGGTTTTCAGGAGTCAGGATCAGCTGGTCAATTTTTTCAGTAGTGGCTTTGTCGCCCCATTTAATGGTTGCCGTCTTTTTCCAGTCAACCTGGAACTTGCCATCCACTTCCTTACCATATTGCATCATAGTTGCGGCGATAGAGTCGCGCACCCAGGTTACAAACTGGCGGTATTCGTTGTTGGTAATTTCAGTCGCATCCATCCAGAATCCGTTGATGGATACCTGTTTGTTGCGGGCTGTGTACGCGTAGTTTACGTCTTCATCGCTGGGCCCCATGTGAAAGGTTCCGGGTGGGATATACACCATTCCGGGAGGCTTGCTAAGGTTATACTTGCTGGCGGGGGCAACACCATGTAATTGTCCGTCATCGGGAAGTCCTTTCCCGGACTTGCCAATTTTACCACAACTTGTTACAGCCAGGGCCGCACCAATTGTCAACAGAAAGGACAGGTTTTTCATTTTCATAATTATTAAAGGGTATTGGACAAAAATAATCTTTTGAGAATATCTCCTAAGAATATCTTCCATCGCAAGTATAAAATTTATTTTTTAGAAGTCAAAGTTTTGCCAATAGTTTAATTAACGGTGGAAAGGTCCGTCTTATTGTCATTTCAGCCCTTTCCCGGCAGTTTTTTAAGAGTTTTTTATGAGCGCCATAAGCTCAGATACTTCTTTTACAGGCTGTTGGCAGGCATAATCCCGGCAAAGAAAAAACCGGGAGGGCCCCTGAACAGGCTTGTTTCTCAAAATTGGAAATTCAAGGGGGGTTACGGAAGTTGTCTGAAATACCCGGTTTGGGATCCCTTTCGCCAGAAATTCGCGGTGTTTTTTATCATCGGAATCACCGGAAAGCACGATCTCGTATAATGGATACGTCAGGCTATTTAGCAGAGTTGCCCATACTCCAAAAGATCCCGGATAACGTTTTGTTATTTCAATCAGGCTTCCTGCATTTCCCACTGCCCTTTTTTTCCAGGTAGACAAATCAAATACCGTTCCCAGATAAAATAAATTGCTTGCCATTACAGAATTTCCAGAAGGGGTGGCCCCGTCATATACCTCTCTTTTCCTTACGATCACGTCGTCCTGGTCAGCATGAGTATAATAAAAAAACCCCGTTCCTTCTTCGCTGAAATGCGCTATAACCCAGTCTGACAGCTCTTTTGCACGGAGCAGGAAAGAACCATCTCCCGTCACTTCCTGCAGTTGAATATAGGCCTCAATGAGATAGGCATAGTCATCCAGAAATGCCGGAATAGTTGCCTTTCCACTCCCATACTCCCATACTCCCATACTCCCACACTTGTCTTTATAGGTATGGTAAAACCTGTAAATCCCTTCTCCCTGCATATTTTCTTCGAGAAATTGAATTGCCTTTAAAGCTGCAATACGGTAGGCCTCTTCTCCGATCGCAGCAAAAGCCTTGCAATACGCGGTAATCTGCAGTGCATTCCAACCCAGCAGAATTTTGTCATCCAGCTGTGGACGGATTCGCCTGTTCCGGGCAGCCATCAGTTTTGATTTCCAGTTCTTGATTTGGCTGGCCGTTGGATGTTGGTCGTTGGGCGTTGAATCTGGCGTTGGGCGTTCAGTGTTAAGCGTTAAGCGTAAAATATTCCTGCCTTCCCAATTCCCTTCTTCCGTTACATCATATATTTTACAAAATTCATCTGCATCCTGTCCCAGAATCTCTGATATTTCATTTTTTTGCCATGTATAAAATTTCCCTTCTTCTCCTTCACTATCAGCATCCAGGGCGGAATAAAAGCCTCCCAGGGGTGAGGAAAGTTCATTTCGAATGAAATTCAGGGTATCGCGGATGGTTTCCCGGTAACTGTCCCTGCCGGTATATTGAAATGCCTCACTCAGGGCAATCACCAGCAGAGAGTTGTCGTATAACATCTTTTCAAAATGGGGTGCGAGCCATTCCCTGTCGGTGGAATACCGGGCGAAACCACCGCCCAGCTGGTCATATATTCCGCCCTGAATCATTTTATCCAGGGAGCGGATAGCCTGATCCAGTGCCTCTTTTGATCCGTTATAATAATAGTGCTGAAGCAGGAAGCGAATGGAAAAAGTCTGGGGAAATTTGGGAGCTCCGCCAAATCCTCCTTCAACCTGGTCAGCGGTCTTCATCAGTTGCTCATAAATAACCCGGAGTAAATCCTGATCGATTACGCCCTCATCTTTATTTTCTGAAAGGCCAAAGGTTGAACCCGAAATATGATTCGTAAGATTGTCGGCCTGCTGGTCAATTTCCGCCCTTCTTTCACGGAAGGATAAAGCAATTGACTGCAAAATCGATTTCCAGGAAGGACGGTTATGCAGGTTTACCGGGGGAAAATAAGTTCCTCCATAAAACGGTTTTCCTTCCGGCGTAAGAAAGACGTTCAAGGGCCACCCGCCATTCCCCGCAATGGCCTGCACGGCATCCATATAAATCTGATCCAGGTCGGGCCTTTCTTCGCGGTCGATTTTGATATTAATAAATTCCCTGTTCATGATGGCTGCCGTAGTGGGATCTTCGAAGCTTTCTCTTTCCATCACATGGCACCAGTGACAAGCCGAATATCCAATACTTACCAGCATCGGTTTATCCTCAATCCTGGCTTTTTGAATGGCTTCATCTCCCCAGGGGTACCAGTCTACCGGATTATGGGCATGCTGAAGAAGATAAGGACTTGATTCTTTAGCGAGGTGGTTGGACAATTTTAGAATTTGGGGATTTGGGAATTTAAATCTACAGAAAGGGAGCCGGGGATATCCCGGCATGCTCCATATGTCAGAAGGTACAGAAGGAATATGAAACAATAAATCAGAAAAAGTGTTCACAAAAAAAGCCCGGCTAATCCGGACCTCAGTTTTTTTATTTTCAGATTTATGAATGCCTGATCTTCGATTCCCTACTGCCGCTTTTTCGCTGCAAGATATTTCTCCAACGCCGACACCATGCTCGGTGCCATAGGTTCAGGTGCTTTGATTTCCAAAACCAGACCGGCTTCCTCAGCTGCCCGGGTAGTGTTCGTACCAAAAGCTCCGATCAGAGTACCGTTCTGTTTGAACTGGGGGAAATTATCAAAAAGACTTCTGACTCCGCTCGGTGTGAAAAAGCAGATGATATCAAAATCTTTCGGGTTGAAAAGTTCTTTTATATCATTACTGATGGAGCGGTACATATAGGGTGTCGCGAACTCACAATGATTACTTTTCAGCCAGTTTACAATTTCATTGTCCTGCTGATTTTCAGAAGTGGGATAAAGAAATTTTTCATTTTCCTTATGCTTGTTTATGACGTCAAGCATACTTTTATTGGTTCCATCGGCACCATAAAAAACCTTACGTTTCCTGTAAAGAATAAATTTCTGGAGATACAGTGCCACCGCTTCGGTAATGCAGAAATACTTCGTATCCTGCGAAATAGTAATCTTCATTTCTTCGGCTGTACGGAAGAAATGATCTATCGCATGGCGGCTGGTAAAAATAACGGCGGAATAGATCCCGATCTCTACTTTCTGGCGCCTGAAATCCTTCGAGGGTATGCCTTCAAGCCTGATAAAAGGCAAAAAAGCCATCTCTACGGCATGTCGCTTTGCCAGTTCAAAATACGGTGACTTATCAGATTCCGGCCGGGGTTGGGTGATTAAAATCCTTCTTAAAGCAATCTCAGACATTATGGCTATATCCTTTTTATCCCTGTTTTTAATCAAAATATAAAATATTAGAAAACCGCGTTCGCAAAATTAATAAGCTTTTTCCAAATATGTGACTAACACTTTGTAAATCAATAGCAGAGGAGCTATTTCCAATGCGCAAAGGTATAAAAAAAAGTGTAAACCACTGATTTTTATTTCCTTGTATAAAGTTGAATAGGAAGCCACAAAACGATAAACGTAAAATATACCCACCATAATGATGGAAAGAGTGATCGCAATCTCCGAAACGGACTGACCGGCAAACGATATCAGCACTACAAAGGGGAGTAAGAAAATACCTATGATTTTATTGGTCATAAACACTACAAAAAGATAGGTATCCACCGCCCTGCTGATATTGAAAATCCATCCGGTTATACGCAGAATCACATATTTAAAAAGATACAGAACTGCAAGAATAACAGCCACATAGAGGAAATGGATCCAAAAATGTTCCGGGTTGCCAAATTGATAAAACCGGGCTAAAAAAGCCCCGTACAGGCCGCCGGATAAAATAAAAAGACTGTTGAGTAAAAGGGAGGGAAAGGGCGACTGTAATACCTGCTCGCGCAATTGCTGCTGCCGCATTGAAGCCCTGAAAAAAATCGTAAACAGATTTGCCAGGTATTTCGCAAAAAACAACCTGATGATGGCGAAATAAAAAAGAAGGACTACAAGTAAATAGAACATCCCGTCATATGAAACCGGCTCATAACGTTCTGATCTTACATGAATGGCCTTACCGGTAAAATTAAAAAAAGCCTGCGCCTGTAATATCTCCAGCCAACTTTCCGGCAAGTGGCTATAATCCACCGGTTTAAGGGCAGAAAACCGGACACTGTCAGTATAATACACTTTTACAGAGTCCACAGTGATCCGGGCTGGTTTCCGAATTGTCTTCCTGGTGGGGAGACTGTCTGTGGAAACGGTTTTAATGGTTCCTGAATCCCGCACGGTCCTGGTGGAATCGCTGGTTGATTGTGCCCGAATCAGGCTGATCTGAAAGAGTAAAAACAAAAACAATGCTGTTTTCTTAGCCAAGGATTGAGAGTTAAAGGATGACCCGATCACGTCTTCCTGCCAGCGGGCAGGGGTAACAGATGATCATGGTATCCGCGCAAAGTTTATAATTCAACGCGGATCTTCTAAAAAAAGTTTACATATCCCAGGTGAATCTTCGCCTGTCTGAATTCAAAAGGGTCAGAACCCTGTTTACCGACAGCATATGACATGTTGAATATTCCAGCCTTGGTTTCAAATGCAAGTCCGACGCCGATACCCATATAGAAACTATTGCTGGCATAACCCGGGACTTCATTTTTTGCCCATCCGCCATCAACGAAACTAAAGAGAAAGGAATTCATTCCGATCAGGTAACGGTACTCGAGGCTGCTGACAACATATTCAGATGCCAAAATACTTTCTTCATTGAATCCACGCAATAATTTATATCCACCGATCTGGAACAATTCATTCCGGAAAATTTTCGGACTCTGATACCAGGCTGCATTTAATGCGAGACGTAACGTAGATGCCCGGCTCATTGGAAAATAATGTGCGCCCGACATATTCATCCGGAACTGATAGGTTGATAGTTTTACCGTGTCATATAATGATCCGTAATCGAATGAAGGATCATTTTCGTCTTTAAGCCGGATAATCTGACTGTTCTTTTTCAGCCTTTTTGTTCCTGCCGAACCGATAAAATAAAATTCATTTCCCCGGATGGCATTAAAACGATAATTGGTATTGTTGAATTCATAGGTTGCTCCGAGGCTTAACGTACTTACATCAGCTACCTGCGGAAGTTGTTTGGTTGAAATAATCAATGCTGTGTCGATGTTCAATACGGTACAGCCGGCTGTTTGAATAAACAACGATGCTTTTTTATTCATGGATGCATTAAACTGTATACCCAGCAATCCGTCGGTATTGATATAGGAAGAATCTTTTTTATACAGTGCAAAGGCCAGGTTTACGCCATAGGGCGAATGAAAAATATAGGGCTGTTGATAATTGATATTCAAACGCGGTGACTTTGGCTGCATTTGCTGCCAGTCAAGACCCAGGCTTTCTCCGTTTCCAAATGGATTTCGAAGCACGACCGTTGCAGAACCGGTAACCAGCAGCTTTCCGCTTTGTAACTCATCATTGTTCGGCAACAGGCCGACCAATATATCTACCTGGCTGCTTCTTTTTGGTTTCAGATATAAATTCAAAACAGATCCGGTGCCCATCATATTTACACTCCAGGTTCTTTCTTCCTGTACAAATGGAAGTTCCTGTATTCGCTTGCTGATCATAAGTAACCTTTCCTTTTTATAAATACTGCCTTCTGGAATACCCAGGTACCTTTCCATAAAGTCGACAGAAATTTTTGCTGAACCGATAATATGGATGCTGTCAATTTTATAAAGTGGTCCTTTCTCAATATTGAGTACACCCTGTATGGCTCCATGGAGAATCGTTACACTATCCAGGGATATTTTTGCAAAAGGATAACCGTTATTTTCAAGGTAATTGAGCAACAGCAATTCTTCCGACTGAAAATGATCGGGCATAGCCGCTTTGCCCTGCAATTTTTTTGTGCTCCATCCGGCAGCATTTAACATGGGCTGGTCTGCAGGCCTGGTCCGTATGGCGGACCATGTGAATTTTTCACCGAGATATAATTGGAGGTAAGCAGAAGCGGAATCGAGTTTTATGCTATCGATGGAAGCAGCCGTAAAGCCTTTACTTCTCAATAAATCTGTGAGTTTATAAATGTATTCCGTGCAGGATGCCCTGTCCTTAAAATCTGATGGTATCCCGACAAAGTTGGGTTTAAGCAGAGAATCCGTCGTGATTAATTCTGCGCGCAGGGCATATTGAGCGTGAGCAGGCAGGAAGGATGCAAGCAACAAAAGGGAGATCAGCCCATATAGTCTTAATTTTGCCATTCGCTCAAAACGCATACGTAATTCCATAAAAATAGCCAATCCAATGGCAGGCATCTATATTCATGTTCCTTTTTGCAAACAGGCCTGTCTTTACTGTAATTTTCATTTCTCTACTAACCTTGCGTTGCAAAACGATTATACAGCTGCTTTATTGAAAGAAATCGAATTGCGCGTCCCTTATTTAAACGGGGAAACAGTGGAGACCATTTATTTCGGCGGCGGCACACCTTCATTGCTTCCGTCTTCTTCCATCCGGAATATTCTGGAAACTATTTACCGAAATTTCAAAATCAGTCCCGACCCGGAAATTACGCTGGAGTCGAATCCGGATGATATGCAGCCTGATCTGTTAAAGGAATGGAAACAGGCGGGTATCAACCGCCTGAGTATCGGAGTGCAGTCTTTTTTTACGGAAGATCTGAATTGGATGAACCGGGCACATGACAGACAACAGGCGGTTCGCGCCGTCGAGGAAGCTAAAAAAGCAGGGTTCGATAATTTCAGCCTGGACCTGATTTACGGATCACCCGGACTAACGGATGAAAAATGGACCCGGAATCTTCATACGGCCGTTTCCCTGGAGCCACCCCATCTTTCCTGTTATGCACTAACAGTGGAACCCAAGACGGTATTGGACAAACTTATCCGGGATAAAAAGACCCCGGATGTGCAGCCAGATGTACAATCTGGTCAGTTTTTTGCAGGGATAGAGTTACTGGAATCGGCTGGTTATGAACACTATGAAATTTCGAGTTTCGCCAGACCGGGAAAAAGAAGCCGGCACAATAGCGCCTACTGGAAGTCCCAAAAATATCTCGGCCTCGGTCCTTCCGCCCATTCTTTTGATGGTACCAGCCGCCAGTGGAATATCTCCAATAATGCGCTTTATGTTCGAACTCTATGTGAAGATAAGTTGGATTATGAACGAGAAGTTCTCCAACCCCGGGACCGACTGAATGAGTATATTATGACTTCCCTACGAACCATGGAAGGCCTTGATTTACAATATGTTTCTGAAAATTTTGGGAAGGAAATGGGGCTACAACTGGAAAACCGGTCAGGAACCTATATCGGGAGGAATCATATGGAAAGAAAAGCTGAGAAACTGATCCTCACTAAAAACGGAAAAATCTTTGCTGACGGAATTGCGGCGGCGTTGTTTATTGATTGAAAGCGTGGAGGTGATGACGGATTACAGTTGACGGATGATGGATGATGGTTGGCAGTCGGGGAAAAAACTTGCTTTAGGCCTTAAGCTTTAAGCTTTAAGCTTGTCTCTAAGATATTTCAGCAGCTGGGCCACCGAAAGAATTCCAACCATAACCAGTATGGCTGTGAACCCAAAACCCTGATATGATAGCGGTGTCATAAAATTAGAATTTAAAAAATCATACCACTCCTCCTAACTCCCATACGTCCTCACTTTCTTCCTTCTTCAGACCAGCAGAGTCTCCAGTTGTTTAAACCCTTCCCTGACATTAACATTTTGCCAGAGAATGGAGTAGATCATGTCGGCAATGGGCATATCGGCCTGAAACTGCTCGTTTATCCTGAAAAGGCATTGGCTGGCATTGTACCCCTCTGCAACCATATTTAACTCCAGTCTGGCGGCATTTACCGTATATCCTTTGCCGATCATATTTCCAAATGTCCGGTTACGGCTGAAGAGGGAATAACAGGTCACTAAAAGATCCCCCAGATAAACCGAAGCCGCATAATTGGCACTCTTCTTTTCATGTACGGAACCAGCTGCTTCATGGATGCCTACTTCAACATGACTTATTCCGGCTTTTCGCAGGAATCCCGCCATTTCATCAGCGCAGTTGGCGATGAACACACTCAGAAAATTATCCCCATATTCCAGTCCGTGAGCCATTCCCGCACCCAGCGCATAAATATTTTTAAGAACCGCCGCATACTGAACGCCATAAATGTCATGGTTGGTGATGGTGTTCAGGTAATCCGTTGTAAAATTAGACGCAATTTCCTGGGCTGAGGGAACAGACAATCCCGAAAAAGTGAGATAAGATAATTTTTCTGCGGCGATTTCTTCGGCATGGCAAGGGCCCATTACTGTAAAGTAATTTTCAGGGTCAAACCCGAAATGCATTTTCAGGTAATCATTCAGCAAAACATTTTTTCCCGGAAGGATACCTTTTACTGCGGAAAGGATTTTTTTTCCTTTAAAAATATCAGGAGGAAGTAGTTCGAAAAGTTGTTCTATATAGGCAGAAGGCACAGCCACCAGCAGACAGTCTGAATCCAGGATCAGTTTTTCCAGGTCACTATACAATTTGATTCGAGCTGTATCAAACAATACAGAACTTAGGTATTGCGGATTGTGTCCTTTTTTGGCGATGTGTTCACGGGCTGAAGTATTCCGTATCCACCAATTCAGCGATTGTTGATTATCGTTAAGTATCTTGACAAGGGCCGTTCCCCAGCTTCCGCTTCCGATAACTCCAAATCGCATAGAATGTGTTTCGGTGTATGATAAGCCTTATCATTTCTTCACTTCGAACAATTTCTCCTTATCCACTACAACAACCTTGGTTCCATTGTTCAATATTTTACTCACCGTTCCATAAGGACCGGTAACTACTTCGTCACCCAATTTCAATCCCGACACTATTTCGATATTGTTGATATCCTGAATATCCGTTTTAACGCTAACCTGTTTTACGGATTTATCTGCCTGCAACAGGAAAACAACTTCATCCAGATCACCACCGGACGTAGCCTGTTTGGTATCTCCATATTGATCCTCTACCGGTTTTTTATCCTTTGCCGCGGCTGCGCTAACCGCATTTTTTTCACGGGTGGTTACCGCGTTTATCGGTACCGTTAGTACATCGTTATGCGTTTTGGTTTGAATGTCGGCACTCGCCGTCATACCCGGACGAAATATCAGGCTCTTAGGTCTTTTCGCATCCATCAGGTCCTGATAAGATTTCGGATCGAGGCGGATATGAACTTTATAGTTGGTTACATCATTGGTGGTGCTGGTGCTGGAGGTAGCAGAAGTTGACACAATACTGCTTGCAATCTGCGTTACGATCCCTTTAAACTTCTTGTTGTTATAGGCATCCACTTCAATAGTGGCAGAATCCCCCAGATGTACTTTTGGGATATCATTTTCACCTACATCCACAATGGCTTCAATTTTATTCATATCAGCAACACGCATCATTTCGGTTCCGGCCATCATGGAGTTCCCTACCACCCGTTCACCCTTTTTTACACTGAGCAGAGATACGACTCCGTTTAACGGAGAAACCATAGTTGTACGGCTCACATTTTCAGCCTGGATCGCGAGATTTGCTTTTGCACTCGCTACGGCTGCCATATTACTGTGTACACTTTGCAGGGCCGCATTATAATTGGCCTGAGCAGTCCGTAGATTGGTTGTTGCAGTTTCAAACTCTGCCTGCGAAATAACTTTTTGTTCGAGCAGTGTTTTCTGGCGGTCATATTGTGCCTGTGCTGCGTCCATGGTAGCTTTGAGCCCTGGTAACTGGGCATTGGAATTGTCCACCATCGCTTCCTGTTGATTTACCTGCGCTGCAGCCTGATTGCGCTGATTGGAATAGATGTCCGCATAAATTTTTGCCAGCTGCTGTCCCTTCCGTACACTGTCTCCTTCGGCAACATTTAGTTCCACAATTTCACCGGAAATATCCGAACTCATTTTAACTTCTACTTCGGGGTAAATCTTTCCGCTGGCGGTTACGATTTCAGTAATACTGTGCTTACTTACTTTTTCCACGGAGACTTTAATCCCCTCTTCCTTGCCGATAACCCCTGCTTTTTTCAGGATCACGAGCAGCAATATAATAACGAGGAGACTTACAATTATCCAAACCAGCTTCTTATTCATACGAGGTTGTTGTAGAGTTTTTTTTACAATCTTATTCCGAGTCCTTTATAATATTCCAGCACCTTAATACGAAAAACATAATCATACTGGGAAATCAGGGTATTGATTCGTGCTGTGAATAAATTATTCTGATTCGTTAAATAATCGATGGTGTTCAGCATGCCGATATTGAATCTTTTGGTTGCCAGGTCAAAAGATCTTTCCGCTACGGCAACAGCTTTTTTGTTGGCTTCATATTTTTCCAGGGATGCCACTGCATTGTAATAAGCCTGGTATACACCCTGTTTCAACGCTAGCAGGTCACTTTCCTTTGTCAGCTGGGCACTGGTCACATTCAGCTTTGCTTTATTATAATTAGTTCTGGCACTATTCCCGTTAAAAATGGGAACATTCAACTGAAGTCCGATCTGTTGCCCGAAGTTGTTGCTTAGCTGGTCCCCATACCCTTTGAATGAATTGAAAAAAGGTTGTTTGCTGTATGTTATTATTGGACTTGGTAAGAATACCTGGTACTGATCTGTAGCCTGGGGGCCTTGTGCATAACCAATTGTACCAACGAGCGGGGTGGCGATGTTCGTCTGCTGGAGATTATTGAAAAAATTATCTCCCAATGCGCCATAAACCGAAAGTGTCGGATATAGTTTGCCGCGATTTACCTCCACCATCTTTTGATAAGCCTGGATGTATAAATCGTTTAATTTCTGTTGGGGGAAAGTGCCTTCGGCAATACTATAAACAATATCAGGTTGCAGCGAGGTAATAGGTTCCACCGGAATAGTTTCCACTGGCGGGGTATCCAGGTCGAAGGGGGCAGCAGCATCCAGATTCAGGGTGGCTTTTAACTGGAGAACATTGATATCATAGGTCTCCTGCGCCGTAATCACCGCTGCTGTATCGGTGGCGAACTGAACTTCCAGTTCCGCTGCATTCAATTCCGGTAAAGAACCGGCGTTTACAAGTTTTCGTGTATTTCCAAGTTGTTCCGAGGTAAGGGAAAGTTTCGTCTGGGCCAGGGTCACCTGTTGTTTGGCTAGTAAAGCGTTAAGATAACCGGCGGAAACACTTAACGTAACATCATTTTTCAGTTTATCGATATTGACCGTGCGGGAGTCATAAAATAATTTATTGGCCTCGGTTGCCCTTTTCATCGAAAACCAGTTGAACAGGGTAACGCTGGCATTCAGCGTGTAATACTGGGAGATCCCCTGGGTATTGGTGTATACGTTGGTTGTTTGATTAATAGACCGGCCATAATTTAATCCCATGGCGGTTGCTGCATTGGCGCTCCCATACTGCGCCATTTTTGATTGGTCATAACTGAGTTTTGCCGTGCGGGCATCAATGTCACCCTGCTTGACAGAGATATTATGGGAAATGGCATATTCCACACAACGGCGAAGGTCCCATTTATCCTGGGCAGCAACACTCAGAACCGAAATAAGTGCAAAGCTGAATAAGGTTAGTATTTTGGTCTTTGGCATGTAACAGGTTTAAAAAGGGTCATCACTGACTCCTTAGTTTTGGGAAGGGTGGTCAGAAATATTGCAAAATAAAGAAACGATTCCCATTCCCCATTAAAAAAAGCATAAAATGGAGTTAGAATGATGAACGGAAAGACTGGTCAAGGTCCTGAATGATATAATCAGCAGATTCCAGACCCACATATATTCGTAACATTCGATTTTCAACTACTTCCGGATCAAAATCCCGGTCATCCATACCCGCACAGCGGGGCAAAATTAAAGATTCATGTCCTCCCCAGCTTACAGCCATCATAATATGCTTCAGATTTTCACAAAACCGCACTATCTGCTGTCTCGAGTCCGCCCTGACGATAAAACTGATAAGGCCGCCTGCGTTTTTCATTTGTTTACGGGCGAGGGCATACTGAGGAAAGGTTTCATCATGTGGAAACAAAACGGATTCCACTTTAACCTGGTTTTTTAAATAAAGCAAAACTTCTTTTGTGGTTGCTGTAATACGCTCCAGGCGGGATTCCAGTGTTCGCAGGCCCCGGATAAGTAGCCAGGCATTAAAAGGCTGAATGCCGCTGCCGACCGCCAGGTATTCACAGTCAAAGATTTTTTTCATCATCTCCCGGCTTCCTGTAATGATTCCGCCCAGGGTATCACTATGCCCGCCAATATATTTGGTCGCCGTTTGCATGCAGATATCAATACCCAAGGGAATGGGTCGCTGATTTAAAGGTGTACAATACGTATTATCCAAAAGGGTAATGAGTTGATGCTTTTTGGCGAACGCAGCAACCTGCTCAATATCCTGGATCGCAAAATTCCAGGAATTGGGACTTTCCAGATATATGAATCGACTATTGGACTGTAAGGCATTTTCAAACTGGCTGATTTCTGTCCCTTCAATATAAGTTGTAGAAACCCCAAACCGGGAGAAAATCAGATCAAACATCCGTTTAACCCAGCTATAGGGATTTTTTACGGAAATGATATGGTCGCCCTGCCTGGTATTTGTCAGCACCGCCGCGAAAATAGCCGCGGCCCCGCTGTTGAATACCAGGCAATCTTCCGCCTGATCCAGGGCAGCCAGTTTCTTTCTTAATATATCCACCGTAGGATTTAACCCGCGACTATATATATATCCGGAATATTCATCAGCAAATAATTTTTTCAGTCCTTCCACTGTATTCACCCGGAAATTGCTGGTCTGTACAATGGGCGGCGATACGGCATTAAAATAATTTATGCGGTCTTCCCCCAGTTCATTTAATATATAGGACAGATCTTCCATGGGCTCGTTTATAAAGAGGTTCGAAGTTACGGCTTAACGCCGAACGCTTAACGCCGAACGCTCAACGCCGAACGCCAATATTCTGGCTTTGGGCATTAAGCTTTAGGCTTTTTTCCACCAGTCTGCATATTCCTGGTTTTCCGCCAGCAAATTTTCATGGATTCCGCAAACTGCCGCACCACCGCGTTTTAAAAATATAATGGAATTACAATAACGGATGGTGGCAAGGCGATGGGCAATTAAGACTATTGTTTTTTTCTGCGTATAAAACCATTGAAGTGTTTCCTGCACTTTCTGTTCACTGAGCGGATCGAGAGCAGATGTGGCTTCATCCAATATCAGTATTTCCGGATCCCGGTACAGCGCCCGCGCAATTCCCAGTCGCTGCTTCTGACCACCAGAAAAGTTTGTGCCCTGCTCGCGCACCATAGTTTGATACCCGGATGGTAATTGGGATATGAATTCATCTAACCCCAGCTTCTTACAAATATTCAAAACCCGCTCCAGATCGGGTTCATATTCCCCCAGCGCAATATTTGAAATTATAGTCCCCTGAAAAAGATCTGTCTGTTGGGGAACGGCTGCTATTTTTTTTCTGATCAGACTGGTAGAAATATGTTTGATGTCCAGATCGCCAAGCAGGATCCTGCCCTCCTGTACGGGATAAAATTTTTGAATAAGCGATAACAGGGTTGATTTGCCACAGCCGCTTTCTCCGATGATGCCGGTGATCTGATACCTGGGGATTCTGAGGTCCAGATCTTCGAATACCGGATTCCCTACGCCAAAATTAAAATGTATCCGATCGATAATAAGATCACCCTCCGGAAATTTTACCGTTACAGTTTTTTCCCCCTGCCCTCTTTCCGTTTCGAGATCGATGATTTCAAAAAGACGATCAGCAGCAATCAGCGCATCCTGCATAGAGCGGTTCGAACCAATCAACGCCTGTACGGGGCTAGTAAAAAAAGCAGTCAGGGTATAAAAAGATAAAAGCTCTCCCGGCGATATTGAACGGTTCATGACAAAATAACTACCAGTCCACAATAAGGATATCGTTAATAAACTGGTAACCCATTCAGCAGCATTTGACAGCAGCAAACCACAATGACTACTGATAAATGCAGATCGCATGAAAGGAATAAACCTGCTTTCTGTTTTTAAATTAAAATAGGCCTGTGAACCAAAGCGTCGGATGGTAGCGATTCCCTGAATACTTTCCACAAGCTGACTTTCCAGTGCGGCTCCTGATTCCATTGTTCTCCGCTGGTATTTGGCATTCATCCGGTTGCTGATCAGGTATATAACCAGATATACCGGAATGGCCAGAATCATGAGAAGCGCCAGTTTCCAGTAAAATATACACATCACGATAAAACTCAATACCAGGGTGAGGGTCTGCACAATTACATTGAGTGCCACATCATTTATAAATACACGTATACGCAATGCATCATTTACCCGGCTGATGATTTCACCCACCCGCATACCATCAAAAAATCGCTGGGGAAGTTCAAGCAGGTGTTTGTAATAACCCAGTATCAGCCTGCTGTCAATTTGCTGACCGGTTTTTAATGCCAGCAGCGATTTGAAATAACCGATTAAAACTTGAAAACACAGGAGCACGATCATAATAAGACCTAATGAATTCATCAGGCTCTTATTTTCATCCGGCAATACAAAATCGATTATTTTCTGAACATAAATTGAACTGGCCAAACCCAACACGGTATATATCAACGCTCCCACCATGGCCTGGATCAATAAATTTTTATGCGGCAGGATTAAGTGCCAGAAGCGGTGATAAACAGATTTTTTTTCATTACCCTGACGGAATTGTTCTGACGGCAACAGTAATAAAACTACACCGCTCCAACGGGTTTCAAATTCTATCCTGGACTTACTTACTATTCTTCCGAAGGCCGGATCCATATAAATGATCCGGTTCTTTTTTATTTTATATACAACTACAAAATGCTGCATTCCGTTTTCCTGTATCAGGTGAAAAACAGAAGGTACCGGAATGTCCGTCAGGGGAACACCCCTGGCCTTCACTCCCCTGGCCTTGAAATGCAATTTTTCAGCTGCTTCCAGCAATCCCGACAGACTAGTCCCCTGCTTATCGGTTCCCGCATATAACCTGATCCGGCTGACGGGTAAATGCAGGCCATAGTATGCGGCAATAGAAACCAGACAGGCAGCCCCGCAGTCTGATGCATCCCGTTGTTTAACCCGGACAGGTTTTTTCATAAAAAAGTTTTTAAACCGGACCCTGCATCGGATCAAACCAGTTCTTCAGGTTGTCATATAATAGCTGCCATAGTGTTCTTTTTGTGATTATAAATCTTGCCCTGAATGCCATACCTTTTTTTATTTCACCGGCATACCCGTTGGAAAGTTTAAGACTGGTTTCATTTAAGCTGCACATTACTTTAAAGACTGGTGTTCTATCTACCAGGATAACATCATTAGCGATCGAAAACACCTGACCGGTGGCCATACCGAAATAATTATAGTCATAGGCTTCAATCTGAAATCTTGCCTTCTGACCTTTTCTGAGCATGCCGATATCTTTCGAAGTAACAAAACATTCCCCCATCAAATAACTATCCGGACTAATCGTGCAAATCAATTCTCCGGACTGTACTGAGCTTCCCGAATAATAACGGACAGGTTCCTGGAGGTGACCCTTTACAGGGGCGCGTATCCGGTTTTGGTCAGCCGTCCGCGATAATTCTTCCTTTCTAAAAAGACACTGTTCCAATTCGGCATTGTATTTAATCAGATCGGCCTGCCATTCCGAATACTGATTGCGTTTGTACGTTTCATTTGCTGATATTATTTTTTGTTCCTGCAACCGGATATCAAATATTTCCTTAGGTGAAATCACCTTATCCCCTGCCAGTTTTTCGTTCAGAATTGTTTCATGCCTTGCCTTGGAAAGCAGCACCTGCTGTTCAGACATTCCCGAGGAAAATCGCAGGGCCTGCTGTTTATACAACGCACTATGTAAACCCGGGATCATGGCAATCGGATTACAACTATCAGCCGTAAGCAGTTTCAGGTCGTGAATAAAGTCTTTGAATTGTAAAATCTCCAATTCATTCGCCAGCTGGTTTTTTACAAGGGCTGAATCCCTGATGGTAGCAAGTATATTGTTTTTCAACACCAGGTCCCCGTCTTTAAAACAAATCTGATCAATTATTCCACTGGCAGGTGAATGAATATCCGTCCGTTCATCGTATGGACGTATGATACCGGTTGCGCGAACCGATATATCCACCCGTATAAAAAACAGGGCGAGAAATCCGGAAAGAATTATTCCAATTACCAGCCAGTAAATGATAAAGCCGGACCTGCGGATGGAAGGAATCCAGAAATGTTCGGAATCCTTCAAATCCGCCAGTTTATTTATTTCATCCATAATAAAAAAGAAAAAGACTTCCTTCGAAGTCTCTTTTATTCGAGCATGGGAATTTAACCCTGGGCCGCATTCAGCAAATTCTGGCCACTGGTCTGATTCGAATTCAGATGGGTAACCATATAGCCCAGTGCCCCAACTCCGTAACCGATCCAATACCATAAACTCTCACCGCCAACGATGGCGGCCCCTTCGTTCACTGACAACTCTTCAAATCCCGGAAAAATTTCACTGTTCTCCATACAAAAAATTTAGCTTCCTACTCTTCGCAATATGCCTGGGTTTCGGAATTCCCATCCGTTGTAAAATAGTATGCGATCTGCCCGGAAAAAATACCCTTTAAGTGGAAAAGCTTTGCGAAGCGTGAATCTTGAAGCTTGAGGCTTGAGACGTGAGGCTTGGGGCTTAAGGCTAGGGGATTGAGACATGGAGCACGAAGCGTCAAGCGTGAAGCCCGACGCATGAAGCTGTAGAATCTTAAA
The DNA here is from genome assembly GCA_963766585.1 of uncultured Bacteroidota bacterium. GTDB lineage: Bacteria > Bacteroidota > Bacteroidia > Chitinophagales > Chitinophagaceae > Puia. Next base: position 1,085,907 of record CAVYAV010000002.1, on the reverse strand, counting down.
AAGAATTATGCGAAATAGTCTGGCTCAAGCTTCACGCTTCCTGCTCAAGAAGTAAATTATCATAAATGCTCCCATCACAGCCAGGGCGGTAAGTGCCGTCCAGGGAGTATCGATTGCAATGGATATAGCCACAAAACAATAGGCTGCGATAAAAATAACCGGAAGCACCGGAAAAAATTTCATCTGGTAAATTTCCTTACCAGCGGGCTGCACTTTTTGTTTACGCAATTTGAATATGGTGGCTGCAGATGCGGCCATGCCAAAACAATCCAGGAAAATGGTAAATCCCAAAATCTTATCAAAAGCCTTCGCCCAGAAAATAACCAGGACACAAACGGCTGTAAATGCAGTCAGGGAAGTAACCAGTGCTCCGGTTGTTGCATTGCGTTTGGCGAAGACCCTTGGTATTACCCCATCCTCCGCCATGGCATACATCACCCGCGGATTACTCATCAGCAACACATTGATATAGGCCATCACTGATAAGAAAAGTAAAATAGAAAGGATCCTTCCGGCAGAAGCCCCGAATACATGCTCAGCCATAACGGCGGCAATACCCTTTGTGTTTTTGAGCTGATCCAGTCCGATAACCCGTACATAGGCATAGTTGATACTCAGGTATAAAACGACAATGATAAACATGCCTATAAATATCGATCTCGGAATATTCCTGCTGGGATTGTCGATATCCGAACCAAAATTGATCGTCTGCTGATAACCCCCGTAAGTAAATGAAACCGCAATCAGTCCGGCTCCGAAACCTTTTAAATAATTGAACCAGCCAGGTGATACCAGTTCTGTTACGATCCGGGAATTACTATTGCCGGCAAAAAAAAGAGGTGTGATCAATAATACAATCAGGGAAATTTTTATTATGGTGAGGACGTTCTGCGTTCTTGCGCTCATCTTAAGACCGAGCAGGTTCACTCCGTAAAAAACAAAAATGGCAATTATGGAGATAACAATTTCCTGAATCTGAATTGTATACGCATCGGTTATATTCGGAAACAGGACGCGTGAAATATATTCTGCTCCGATTAATGCCACACCGGCCAGCGATGCAGCATTTGAAATCAGGATGATACAATTGATGGAAAAAGCGATGGAAGGATGGTATCCGTATGAAAATATTTTATAGTAACCACCCGTAACGGGCAGCCTGGATCCGATTTCAGCATAAGTAAGAGCCCCACAGAGGGCAATTAGTCCGCCGGCAACCCAGGTAAAGAAGAACAGGAAAGTGTTATCAAATGATTTCTGGGCCACATTTACAGGAGTCCGGAATATACCCATACCGATCACCAGACTCACCACAATCATGGTGCAATCGAATATGCCCAGCTTTACGTTTTTAGTCATTGACCGGATTAATCAGAGACCTCTGCAATAAACAGAGGATAATGGGGTTAAGATAATGAAATATTCTTGTCTACTTTTGAGGCGGAAAAAAACCCGGGAATGAAATATGTATTGGGCCTGATGTTCTTATTATTTTTTGGGATTTCCCGGGGGCAGGACAGCGCCGGGAAACAACCCCCAGTTCCAACCGTAGTGTATAACCCTGCCTCTTCTGTCGATACCGTGGGCAGGCAGTTATTGCAGGAAGTGATTGTTCATGCCTATGAACAAAATCGCAAGCTGGCCGATGTGCCGGTGGCCATCGGGGTGGTCACGACCGCAGAATGGAACCGCTACAATAAAATGAGTATCGTTCCGGCTTTGAACAGCGTACCGGGCGTTCGTATGGAAGAAAGATCTCCAGGCAGCTATCGCCTGAGTTTCCGGGGTAGTACCCTGCGCTCCCCCTTCGGTGTACGAAATGTAAAAGTTTACCTTGACGGCATTCCCTTTACCGATCCCGGAGGAAATACTTACCTGACCCAGCTCGCTCCGTTTGACATGTATTCCCTGGAACTGATCAAGGGACCAGCAGGAAGTCTCTACGGCGCAGCCACCGGTGGCGCCCTGCTTATAAAATCCAGGCCCGATTCCTGGAAGCCCGGTTTTACGGCGGAATACAGTTATGGATCTTTCAATAGTAATACAATCAATGCACAGGTGCGTCTTGGAAATGAAAAGGGGGGAAATATTATTAACTATTCCCATCAGGGTTCGGCAGGTTACCGTGACCATACCAATCTTCGCCGGGACATTATCACCTGGGAATCCATGCTTAAAAACAATGACCGGCAAACACTCAGCACTTATGCGTTTTACGGGGACCTCTATTATCAAACGCCGGGCGCACTCACACTTGCCGAATACAATGCGAATCCAAAACAAGCCCGTCCAGCCGTGGGGACAACGCCTTCCGCAGATCAGGCTCAGGCAGCCATATATCAGAAAACATTTATGGCCGCTATCAACAACACCTATCGCTTCGATGCAAAATTTCAGAATACAACCAATTTTTATGGAGCCTATACAAATTATGTAAATCCCACTTTCCGGAACTATGAATTCCGCAGCGAACCACATTTCGGTGGTCGCACCGTTTTTAACTATATCACCGACAAATTGCATATCAGCTTTGGCGCAGAAGCTCAGAAAGGTTTTTTCCAAACCCAGGATTACGGAAATATAAATGGCTCACCGGATACATTACAAACCAACGATAATATCAATACCTGGACCTATACCATCTTTGCCCAGGCTGATGTTTTTTTCGGGAATGGATGGCAGGTTTCGGGCGGACTTAGTTACAATAATTCATTCATCGGGATAGACCGGATTTCTGTTCCCGGTTTTGTTCCCAGGAATAAATATTTCAGCAATGAACTCGCGCCCCGGTTTGCTATTTCCAAAAAAATCACACCAGCAGTATTACTATATGCCAGCGTTTCCAAGGGATTCTCTCCTCCTGCAGTTGCGGAAGTTCTTCCTTCCACAGGAAGTATCAATACCGATCTTCAACCGGAAAACGGAATCAGTTATGAAACCGGTTTGAAAGCAGGGTTGCTGAATCAGCGTTTATATGTGGAGGTTATAGGGTTTTATTTTGAATTGCAAAATGCAATCGTTGTGCGTAAGGATTCCAGCAATGCAGACTATTACACCAATGCAGGATCTACCACGCAAAAAGGTATTGAATCCCAGGTTTCTTATCAATTGCTTCCGTACTCTTCCGGATTGATCAACAGCGCGCGCGTCTGGGCATCCTATACGCTGGACAATTTTACTTATGGAGATTTTACAAAGAACGCAGTGAATTACGATGGCAAACATCTTCCCGGTGTAGCCAACAATACCTTTACCGGGGGTGTGGATCTCAATAGTCGTCCGGGAATTTTCCTGCACCTTACTTATTATTACTGCGATAAAATGCCGCTGAACGACGCTAATACTGCATATTCCGGTGCCTTTCAACTGGTTGGAGGCCGGATAGGATATGCGACAACCGTTAAGAAATCTGCGTTGAATCTGTTTACCGGAGTTAACAATGCATTGAATGCCAAGTACAGCCTGGGCAATGATATCAACGCCGCTGCGGGCAGGTATTATAATGCCGCCGCAACCGCGAATTATTATATCGGATTCTCGATTAATTTTAATACCGCAAATAAAAACTGATTTTTCCGGGATCTTTAATTTCACTCCTTTACATTTGCAGCGTCTGGTCCCCGCAAGTGCGGGGTTAAAAGGGAAGTCCGGTGTAAAACCGGCGCTATCCCCGTAGCTGTGAGTTTCAATCCGTTTAAACCGGAACTGTTTACACTGCGGCCACTGTCCTGCAAATCGCAGGATGGGAAGGCAGTAAACAGGAAACAAGCCAGAAGACCTGCCAGTCAACATATTAATCGCAACGCTTTCGGGTGAAAGGCAGGCGGAATATATCTGGCCCCCTCATTATATTCCACTGTTTCATCGCCTTATTAATAATGGCTCCGCATGAATACTGGAAAAATCATACTTAAGGTTATCCGCCGAAGCGCGGTCCGGGTATGTATTTTTATCCTGATTCTGATTCATAGTTCCTCTATAAAACTCTTTTCTCAAATTTCCGCAGACAGCAGCCGGGGCTTAAAAGCTGTAAATGTAACTGCTGAAAAAAAACCAAATTCTTTCAAAACAATCGTTCCGGTACAGATTCTGAATCATGAAGCGCTGCAGCAAATCAATGCAGAAACGATTGCCGGAGCTGCAAAATATTTTTCAGGTGTGCTGATCAAGGACTATGGCGGCGTGGGGGGACTAAAAACGATTTCGGTGAGAAGTCTTGGTGGCGTAAACACTGGTTTGATGTACGACGGAATTTCTATTGCTGATGCGCAGACTGGCCAGGTTGACCTCAGCAAGTTTTCAGCGATTTTTGTGCAGAATCTGGAACTTGATCAGGCTAACCCCCAACAGATTCCCCTTCCCGCGCGGATTTATTCTTCCGCCTCAATACTTTCTTTTACCAGTAATGCATATAACACAATAAATTTTTCCAAACAGAAACTTCTTGCGGGTATCGAAGTTGGATCATTTGGTTTGTGGCAACCCTTTATGGGTGCCTATGTTCCGGTGGGAAAAAATATGGTTATTTCTGCCAACGGTATGGGTACATGGTCTGATGGAGATTATCCTTACGACATACATAACGGTATGTTCTCCCAAAAAACCAATCGGACAAATTCTGATATCCGTTCTTTTCAGGGAGAATTTAATATCGTAAACCGATTCGCTGATAGTTCCCAATTGCAAACAAAAGTCTGGGGATATGGTTCTGACAGGGGTTTACCCGGAAGCATTATTTACTTCAATGATATCTCCGTGCAGCGACTGGAAGACAAGGACTTTTTTGTTCAGAGCCGTTACATGAAAAAACTGGACGAAGTCACTTCATTACTTGTCTCCGGAAAATACAGCTCATTTTACACAAAATATACTGACCCGAATTTTCCCAACAACACCGGAGGATTGGATGACCGGTATACCCAAAATGAAATCTACGGAAGTGCTGCCTTAAGCCACCGTATTGGAAATTCTTTTCAGTTTGCTTTCTCTTCAGATATTGCCGTAACGCATCTCACCGCCAATATTAAAGATTTCGCAGACCCTACCCGTACCAGTTTATGGAATAATATTGATCTGCAGTTTGCCGATGAACATTGGCAGATCAATGCTTCCCTGCTCAATACAAATATCAATGACAAAACAGAGAAAGGAACATCCGCATCCAATAAAAATAAATTCACGCCGGCCATCGCGCTTGGTTTTAAATCCTCCGTAGAAAGTCCTTTTCTCTTCCGGGTTTTTTACAAGAATATTTTCAGGATGCCCACCTTTAATGATCTCTACTACACTTATAACGCCAATATCAATCCAAAGCTGCAACCCGAATATTCAAACCAGTATGATGCAGGTCTTACCTATACGAAGTCTTATACCTCGGCGATAACCCAACTTAGCCTAAGTCTGGATGGTTATTACAATCAGGTAAAGGATAAGATCATTGCTGTACCCGGGCAAAATCTTTTTATATGGACCACGGTGAATCTGGGTAAGGTTAATATTTTAGGTACGGATCTGAATGCGCAGGCCAATGGAAAATTTTCCAGGTCCCTGCAATGGTCTCTCCGTTTAGCCTATACCTGGCAGCAGGCCCTGGACATGACTGATCCATCAAGCTCAAAATATAAAAATGAGATTCCCTATACACCAAATCACTCAGGATCTGCAATAGCGGTCCTGGTTTATAAAAACTGGAATTTAGGGTATAGTATTTTGTTTTCCGGCAACCGGTATGCACTTGGCGAAAACGATCCTTCTAACGAAGTTGCCGCCTGGAACGAACAGGACACATTTATTTCCTGGCAGATTCCGCTTCGCGATTTCGCAGTGCGCTTAAAAGGTGAAGTAAATAATATTTTCAATCGGCAATATGAAGTAATTCAATATTATCCCATGCCCGGCCGGTCTTTTAAACTAAGCATTACCATTTACAACTTATAAAACTTTTCAATGAAAATAACTAAACTGTTCTTCCTGAGCATTTCAATGGCCCTGCTGGTTTTGTCCTGTGCCAAAGACAATTCACCTGCTCCAGTTCCGCCAGCCCCCGTTACTACAGGAGTATATGTTTTAAACCAGGGCAGCTACGGTCACAATAATGCCATGCTCACTTATTATGATTTCACAACAAGTGCAGCCACTACTGATTTTTTCAAAAATGTAAACGGGTTTGGACTGGGAGATACCGGGAGTGATTTGATCACTTATGGCGGAAAGATGTATATCGTCATAAACGTATCCGGATATGTTGCGGTAGCGGATAAATTTACCGGAAAGTTCACCGACACCATCGATTTTAAAAATGGGGCAACCAACCGCGGCCCGCAGAACATTGTCGGTTATGGTAAAAATGTATTCGTTTCATCCACGGATGGCACGGTGGCGGTTATTGATACCACCACACTGGCAATACAAAAATTTATTACCGTAGGATCCAATCCATGGTATATGGCCATTTCCGGTTCGAATCTGTACGTGAGCAACTCGGGAGCGTTCAGCGCAACGTTCGAATATGATTCTACCGTGTCAATCGTCGATCTGAACTCGCTTACAGAAACCGGTAAAATTACCGTAGGTATCAATCCCGGAAGTATAGCTGCAGACAGCGCCGGGAATATCTATGTTTCCTGTCAGGGAGACTACGCGGCAGTACTACCTAAACTGGTTAAAGTTGGATTGACCGACAAAAAAATAATTAAATCCGTAGATAGTGCCCTGGGTATTATCCGCTATTATAACGGCGCCCTGTATACGACGGGAGGATACAGCGGCCCGGCTAATACGGGCATTTTAAGCACCAGTGATCTGGCAGCGATCCGTCCATCTTTTGTTACTGACGGCACCGCTATAACAAATCCTTATGGTGTGGATATCGATCCCGCAACCGGAAATGTATATGTAACGGATGCAAAAGACTATAGTTCTTCCGGAGAAGTTTTTTGTTTTGACAATGCCGGCAAACTTAAATTTAGTTTTTCAACTTCTCCGGGAATGAATCCGGGAAAAACGCAGCTCGTTGTGAAATAAGGCGGACTTTAAATTAGAATTCGGTCAATCACTATGATTTGATTCAGATATCTTTGGGGCGGTTTCAGCTTTATCAATAAAAACCACCACATGCAAACAAGATTCAATGAGTTGCTGACAGTAACTTTTACCCTGTTTGCCGTGATTGATATTGTGGGTTCCATTCCATTGCTTCTTTCTCTGAAGAAAAAGATGGGAGGCATTCAGGAACTGAAAGCGACACTGATTTCGGGCGGACTTATGATTCTTTTCCTGTTTATCGGTGAACCATTTTTGCACGTATTGGGACTGGAAACACATTCTTTTGCGGTGGCCGGATCCATCGTGATCTTTATTCTGGGCCTGGAAATGATTCTGGGCATTGAATTTTTCAAAAGTGAAAAAGAAGGCAAGACTACCATGATGGTTCCAATTGCTTTCCCGCTGATTGCCGGCTCGGGAACCCTGACCACCATCATTTCCCTGAAGGCAAATTATACAGAGTCCCTGCTCCTGATTGCCATCCTGATCAACCTGATCATTGTATATATCGTATTGAAATCCCTTGATTTAATTGAAAGGATTCTGGGTCCCGGAGGAATGGTTGCCATTCGTAAATTTTTTGGCGTAATATTGCTGGCCATTGCCATAAAAATCTTCAGCAGCAATGTGCCCGGTTTGATAAAGTAATGAAGAAACAGGCCTCGTCGTACAATGGATAGTATAAGAGTTTCCGAAGCTCCAGATCCAGGTTCGATTCCTGGCGAGGCCACTGTAATTACACCCAAATTATTGATATTCTTCCATTTACCTGACAGTTTGGGTAGCTTGACCCCACATTAGTTTTTCATCAGAATTAAAGACGAAAAAGGCGGCAGGGAAATGTTTCCCTGATATGAGCGGCCGGTCACATCGGTATATTTATACGGAAGATTGATTGTTAACGGAGACGCAGTTACATTATATTCAAAGCGGATATCTTCGGTGCGTACGATTGTAACTGGTGACTTTTTTGAATTTTGTTCATAGCCTGAAAGAGTTTTCCAGCCGTCCAGCGTATACCGGTTATGTTTACCACCGGAAGAACCGGAAACAATATCGAATACAAGGTTGTCGTCTATCGGCCGAGCGAAATAATTATAATCAAAACTGCCCAGGGAATCGAGATCGTTATAAATCGTGTTAATCGTAAAACAGGAGTTTTGATAATTCGCCTGCCTGGCAGAGTCCTTTTGGAAAAAAATATTTCTCTCGCAGATTATGCCGCCCCTTTTTGTTAGTCCTTCCTTATTATCACTGATTACAAAACCCGTCTTTAAGTTATTGTACGAAGTATTGTCAATGACTTTAATATTATTGGCATTGTGCAGAAAAATTCCGCCATAAGAATTGTTAGCGGTCGTGTTATGGGAAATTATTCCACCGCTGGAATGGTCGTCAAAATAAATTCCAAAAGCAGCAGAAAGCCCGTTTCCACCTGCAAATCCGTTTATAGTTCCGTTTAAAGCGCCAATGCCATTTATAACCGTATTATAAGAAACCATGTTTCCAGAACCGGCCTGCTGGGTATATATACCACCCCCGTCGTCTTTTACAAAACAATAATTGTGGACGTAGTTATAGTTTATGTTGATATTACTAAACTGAAAACCGATTGCCACGTAGCCAGTGCTATCTACTTCGTTATATAACACATTTGTCCCCGATCCAGCTACGTTAATACCCTGGTATTGCCCATCTCCACTTCCTCCCATACCCGGCATAGTTCCTGTACTTCTTATGAGGTTATTTATAACGTTTGCCGTTGAAAATTCGTTGGTAATGCTAAAAGCCTTGTTGCTCGAATGTGTGACGGTATCCAGCTTAAATAAGAAGCCAGAAGATGAATTATTAACCCCCCAATTACCCCCAATCACGCCATTATAATTCTGATCGAGCTTGCAATGCGTTATCTGAATTCCCTTTGATTGACCAATATAGAAAACAAATGAATTCGCTCCGGTGAATTGGATATTGTCAAACGCAATGTAGTCGTGCTTTATCAAGCTTACCAGTGTATCAATTGTGGAAACTTTAATCGTTGCCGTTGGCGAACCGACGGAATAAATATCCAGCTTCTTTGAGCTTCTTTTGTAAAACCACTCATTTACCGTGTCACATGCCGTGATTGAGTTCTGGATGAAAAAGCCCCAATTATCCCGGCCGTTATAGGCTTGTCCATTCTTGTAAGGCAGTCCCGTCCCTGTTGTATAGGTAATGGTTCCATTAGATTGTGCGGTAATAGAATCCCTTGCTATAATCCATTTTTCCGGACGTAGTACAACTTCTGCTCCCACCCAGCTTGGCGTTCCGGTTAATGAAGTGGAGGTAATAGAAGTGTTTGTAGCATGAGATTGATATTGCAAATAGCCTGCGGATGAATTTGGATATCTGCCCATTGCAACGCTTACACCATTAATTGTTACAACGTTAGCCAGGTTCAGTGTTGAAATTGTGGCCGTGCTTTCCCAAAGGTTATGTGCCGATATTCGTCCATGCTCCGATGGTTGAAAACCCTGTAATATCCGGGTTGGATCCTGATCCGTAAGCACCATAATAAATTAGATTCCCGATTGAACCGGAATAAGAAATCTTCAGGTTTCCGTAAAAAGTATCTCCTCGTTTAAAAAAAACAGAATCACCGGGATTGAGTCTTGTGGAATTGACTTTTGAAATAGTCTGCCATGCTAAGTCCGGAGACCTGCCGGAGTTATCATCACGGCCATTGGCAGATATATAATAATTTACCGCACCGGCGCGCAGGAAGAGAAAAATCGATACGATCGTTAGCAATTGTTTTGCCATGCTGCCTTATATATGCAACCTTCGCAAAATATGTGCCCTGAAACAAAAGTCCGTACTATCTATTTGTTAACGTACTCCACCAGGCTGCTGTTATCTACACCAAACTTTTTGGCAAATGCCCTGATTACCGTTCCCTTGTTAACCATGAAGGCTTGCGTGTATTCATTTTCTTTTGTGAATGCCGGCGTAGTACCATCGATGGTATAATAGATTTTTGTTCCCGGAGTAGGGCTTGTGATTGTAACCTTGTTTCCAGACACTTTAATTTCGGGCTGCTTAATAATATTCGCATACATGGCCGTACGGCTATCACTGATAACCCCTTTCCAGTCCATCCCAAAACCAAAATTATAGGTATTCTTATTCGCATCTGTATAACAGATCATGTCATGTGGTACATCTTCATGCTGCAGCTCTACATTTTTCATATCTGCCGGCAACTGTATCGGTAATAATCCCGATGGTTCGGCAGCACCGGAGATGATATCCAGGAGGGCCTGATTCTGAACACCAAAACTAACGAGAATCCCATCTGCACTCTTTTCGAACTCACTTACTATTGCCGGTTTGGTAAGCGCCAGACATACGATTACGGGTTTTACACCCAGCGCCTTTTTTGTTTCACGAAAAATAGTAAGGTTCTCTTCAAAGGGAGAAGGGGCGGTTTTACCCTTATAGGAACGATTCGTAATGCCGGGTTCAACAGGATCACCCGCAGCAATACTTTTTGCTCTTGCATATTCAGCGGTATACGGACTGTATTGTAAACTGATCGGCACATATCCGTTTCCTCCCTTCGTTAAATCTTCTTTGTCATAACCCGGACCACCTGAAGGACCGGTCATAAATACAATCGCAAAATCAGCTTCTTCCGGATCTTCCGTAACATTAAAATATTTTGCCAGCAATTCCTTACTTACAGGATCCACTTTTTGGGCAGGCGTAATATTGCCAAAAAAATCCCTGCGCTCTGCTACATATTGTTTGGGAACATACACGGTTGCTTCTTTTTGAACAGGCATCTGGCGCTTTGTATTTTTAAGCATCACCACGGACTTGAGCTGGGCTTCATAACCAGATTTCATGAATGAAGGCTTGCCGACTGTTTTTATGGTATTATCCGTATCGAGATATGGGTTCTCGAAAAGCCCGACACGGAAAAAATTTCTGAGCAGCCTGACGGCCGAGGTTTCCATCCTGGCGCGCATAAAAGTCTCCCCGTGTTCCTTAACTCCCATTTGATAAGCTTCCATCACCGGACCTGCATCATTGTTGCCACCAAACTGGTCGACTCCAGCCATGAGAATTTTATAATGTCTTTCCGCAATCGTATTGGATTCCATTCCCCATGACTTTCCCGCAAAGATGTCGGGAGATTTCCCTTCATCTGCGGTCACCAGCCAGTCTGTGCAAATCACCCCGTCATAACCATATTTATTCCGGAGCAGGTCAGTAATCAGGTAAGCATTATAGCTATTGCCTTTATTTTCGCCATTCTTACCATCAATGTTGTAAGAGATAGTATAATAGGGCATCACTGCGGAAGCCATTTTTGTTTTTCCGGTGAGGCGGAGCGCTCCATCCACAAAGGGAACAACCTGCTCATCAAAATTATTACCCGGATAAACGGCAAATTTTCCATACGCAAAATGCGCATCCCGACCGGCTTCTCCGGGGCCACCGCCCGGCCAGTGTTTAATCATGGCATTCACACTACTGTATCCCCAGCCATCTGAAATTTCATTGGTTCCAATTGAATTTTGAAAACCATCCACATAGGCCCTGGCCATATCAGCATCCAGTTGCGGATCTTCTCCAAACGTTCCGTTAATGCGTGACCACCTGGGTTCAGTACCCAGGTCGATCTGCGGTGATAAGGCAGTTGTAATTCCCAGCGCGCGATATTCTTTTGCTGCGATCTGTCCGAATTGCAGAACAATCATCGGATCAAATGTGGCCGCGAGCCCAAGCGGTTCCGGCCACTGGGAAATTTTTCCTCCGGCACCTGCGGTGTATTCCACTCCTGAATTGGTACTGTTACGGGGATCTGTACTATTGTTAGCTGGAATTCCCAATCCGATTCCTTCCACCGTCGCCTGCATTCCATTATTCCAGCGGGCAGCCACTTCAGGACTTTGTACCGAAGTAATTAAAACATGTCTCAGGTTGTCTTTCGTTAGAAATGATTTCTGCTGATCCGAAAGATCCCAGGGATTTGCACCGCTTTCCTTAAATGATTTACTGTTATAAGTTGTCTGACCCATTGGACCGGGCAGGGATGGAATGGCCTGGTGACGGCTGTATAACATGAGTCCGGCTATTTGTTCAATTGACATTTTTGAGGCCAGATCCTTTGCCCTTATCTCTACCGGAAGGCGCCAGTCTTCATATTTATCCAATTGGCCATTCTTATTCAGGTCTTTGAAACCGTATCCGTCTACGGTAAGAATTTTTACACCCGATTGTTCAGTATATCCCAGGGTGGATCCACTTGGATTCATAACCAGCACATAACCATCCCGGGTTGATATAGTCCATTTTTGGTTGACCTGTAGAAAACGGGGTCTGAAGGAGATAAGAAAAGCAGTAACCAAAAAAGTCCCTAAAAAAACAACACTGCGCGTTATCCTGATTTTTTTGTTACCCATCTTAAATATAAATAATCATTTATAAAGCTAATTCTATTCCAGAAAACGCCTAACGCGGTTATCATGGTTTAGCATTGCCTGAAAATAGTGGATTTATGGTATACCAGGCCATGGCCGGGAAAAAAACCATGGGTACAGCCAGTCCGGGAAAAAGTTCCGGGAAAGGAACCTGTAGAGGAAGTGATACAGATATCGGAATCATCACTGCAGCAAAAGAAAGAATAGAAAATAAAAAATTGAAAATAATCTCACCCTTTTTCTTTAGAAACCGGGTGAGACTATAATTCAATACTGCCGCCAGCATACCCAACAGAATGCCGAACGCGATAATTCTCGGGATGCTCAACACCTTTGAATAATCAGCTTCCGTGGCAAAATGATAAATTTTATCGTAAATAACAGCAGCCAGGGCTGCCAGGATACCGGAAACCAGGCCCTGAAAAAATTTCTTTCTGAACATTCTCTTATTTTGTTACCGGAACTGAAATATCCACCTTGAATACCTGTCCGCCATGATTTGGTTCAGCTGTATTAACGTTGTAGTCCATGCGGTTAACAGAGAAAGTTGATTTAAAAACATCCCCTTCAAATGTGAATGGAACAACTACTTCTTTTTGAACACCATGCATACTCAGGGTTCCCTTGGCTTCATAACCCGTTGCGGTTTTGGAAATCGAGCTTGAGGTAAACTGGATAACGGGATATTTGGCCGCATCAAACCATTTTTCACTTTTTGCGTGAGTATTTTTCATTCCATTTCCGGTATTGATGGTAGCCACGTCGATCGTAGCATCGAATTTGGAACTGGCCAGGTCATTCGGGTCGAAACTAACGGTACCCTTCAGTCCACTGAATTCTCCGGAAGGATCTCCACCGTCAAATTTTACTGAATAGTTATCGGCAATTTTCCAGTCCTGCGCATGAAACGCAGTGAATGCTGAACCGATAATAAGTAAAAGAGCTGCTGCCGGATAGATGATTTTTTTCATAATTAAATTTTTAGGTCTTTAAAGTTCCCAGAGATTAAAAATATTGCAGTAATCAGTACCATTACCCAATTTGAGGCCAAAAAGCCAAATGTTGAGACGAAACCCGCAATTCTCGCTAAAACCGGGAAGTGACAGGGTTTGTAAGATTCATTTAAACCTTCTTTACCTGCAGGGTTAGTTTGCGGGGACGAAGGGTAATAAGCGGCCACATACCCGGAATATCTGCTGTTGGGGATACTTCAAAACGGCTGAAAAAGGCATGGAGGATAAAGGCCATTTCCGTCATAGCGAAACTGTTTCCGATACACATGCGCGGACCGGCACCAAAGGGAAAGTAATTTTTTACTTTTCTGCGCTGGGCGGGGTCTGAAAATATAAACCGTTCCGGATTAAACCTGGATTCTTCCTCCCAATAGTTTTTATTTCTGTGAAGGCCATAAAAGAAAGGAATGATTATCGTCCCCCTTGGGTAACTGATGGGACCAAAATGATCATCCTTCAGGGCTACTCGCTCCGTCATCCAGGCAGCGGGGTATAAACGCATGCTTTCAGAAATGACAGCATTGATATATTCATTTTTCGGACTCTCCAGGATATTCGTATTTTTTATAGAATTTTTTAATTTCTCAGCTTCTGCCGGATGCGTAGCCATCAGATAGAGCAGCCAGGAAAGTGTATTTGCAGTTGTTTCATGACCCGCAAAAAGCAATACCAGTATTTCATCAATGATCTGCTCCTCTTCCATCTGCTCCCCGTTTTCATATCTTGAGCTCAGGAGCATGTCGAGCATATCATGATGGGTGGCTGTGGAAGCCAAACGCTCTGCAATAATTTCCTTCAGGATTTTTCGGATACGCCTTGATTTGGAAAGTATCCTTCGTTCTGCATTATTTATCGGATAAAACAACTTTCTGAAGGGCTGATTGATATCTTTCATCAGGAAATCCTGCAGATCCGTAAATCCCAGGTTCAATTCCATAATCAACTCCGGAGAAAGTTGAATATCAAATAAAGACTGAATTAAAACAGCAAAAGACAGCGTTCGCATCAGGGAATAGATATCGATTCTTTCTCCTACCGGGAAATCAGAAATAAATTCCTTTATGGTCTTTGCGATGATCTCATTTAGGCTCTGAATTTTCTGATGGTGAAATCCAGGCTGGATTAATCTGCGCTGCTTCAGCCAGGGTTCGCCATTTGAAAAAAGCAAACCGCTGCCAAATAACCTGGCTGCCGTTTTGGTGCTTAAAGGTGACTTTTGATAGTTGGAATGATTTTCCCTCAACACATACTGGATGAAATCGGGATCCTCCGTGATGATGATTTTCCCATTCCCGGCAAGCACAGCCGAATAGGTTCCGGAATACTTTTTCATATTCCGGGTAATAACCCGGATGGGATCCTTCAGGAAGGATACCGACGAAAAAAGACTCTGCCATTGATTACGGCCCGGGGGAAAATGATATATGGGTTTTAATTCCTGCAAAGGTTCTCCGGAACTGTTTCCATAAATATACATTCGGGCATGGCCCAAACCCGTAAAAAGAGGCTTTCTTTAATTGATGCGTAACAATATCTTGAAGTTTGAGGCGTGAGGCTTGAGGCGTGAAGCTTGAAACAAGAAGCAGAAGAGACTTGGCATCGGTCATGAAGCATTCGACTTGGGGAACTAAGTATTACCCTTACGGTCTTATACTTCACGCTTCAAGCTTCACGCCTCCCGCCTCCAGCTTCACGCCTAAATCGTACGCTTTTATTCCAATTTTATTGTCCCGAATTAACATTTTTTTCCAGAAAAATTGACCCGTTTTCATTGTGATAGTTGGCCATAAATTTTATCTTGTAAGGCCAATAAATTCTAATGAACTACCTTCTGCTATTAACCCTATTCCTGTTCAACCCCGGAGGAACTTCTTCCAGATCACAGTCTTTCCCCGAAGTGGACCTTATGCAGGTTCGGTTGGGAACCTGGCCTATCAATATGCAAAGGTTCATATATTATACAGATACCTGTTTTGCCATACAATTCAGGGATCAGCATGTAATGAATGCTGTTATTTATAAAACCATGGGATTAGAAACCCGGGAACAGTTGAAATATTTCAAGGAGGGATTAACCACATTAAAAAAAGGACATAACGGGGATATTGCCGAGTTCAGTGATTATTCCATTAAGAAAGTCGGACTGAAAAAAGAAGATTCCTGGTACATATTAAGTTATGACGGAGCAGTTACCAACTTTCAGGAAGCACAGGCCAACAGATTGATTTATATATTAAACGATTTAATAGCCAGTCAACATTAATTCTAAAACTAAAATTCAATTGTTCTTATGAAAAAGTTCTTAATACTAATCCTGTTTTCCCCCCTGGCCATGAAGGCACAGTTTAAGATTGTCAATTCGGCAACAACCAGCATTTCAGACGTTCGTCAGGGTACCTGGCCTATTAGCCTGTTAAGGATCACGAAACCGGGTGATACCTGTTACGTGCTTCAGTTCCGTACGCAGGAGTATAGCAATTCGGTTATCATAAAAACGCTGAAGTTTTGCGACTCGAAACAATTAAAATATTTTCAGCAGGGTCTCTCTGCCCTGAAAACAGGCAACAACGGTGATGTGGCTGAATTTAAAGACTATACGATTAAACGGGTGGACATTTACAAAGAACAGACTTCGTATATCCTGACCTGTGATGGCGGTCTCACCAATTTTCAGCAACCTGAGGCAGACCGAATGATAGCAGCAATTAATAAACAATAATCATTATTGGGGAAGCCGGTCGCGCAGGCGTGCATAAACGAAAGTTCCAGCCAGCGCGCCGGCTATTACCATCAGCATAACAGTATATCCCTGCCCCAGCAATACAAAAACAGGTCCGGGACATGCGCCGGTCATGGCCCAACCCATACCGAAAACAGATCCCCCCAACAGGTATTTTTTCCATCTTCTGTCTTTCAGGGGAAATTGTATAACCTGGCCCTCCAGATCTTTCATGCGAAACCTTTTTATGACAGCCACCAGGATAATTCCAATGGTCACTGCTGATCCGATAATTCCGTACATGAAAAAAGACTGAAAGCGGAACATCTCCTGGATGCGGTACCAGGAAACGGCTTCTGATTTCGTCATGATGATCCCGAAAATTACGCCTGTCAAAATGTATTTTATAGTTTTCATTTTCTCTATTTAAAAATAACGGGAAACAGGATATGCGTCACGAAAAGCCCCCCGATGAAAAAACCCATCACCGCAATCAGGGAGGGCAGCTGTAATTCAGAAAGCCCGGTAATGGCATGGCCCGAGGTACAGCCACCTGCATACCGGGTTCCGAACCCGATCAGGAATCCGCCTCCCAGGAACAATAGTAATCCCCTACCGGTAAATAAATAATTCCAGTTAAAAAGAGAACCAGGTTCCAGATTTCCATCAAATGGTATATTCAATTTTTTCAGGTCTTCAATAGTGGCGGTCGACAAATGAAGGGGTTGGGGAGAAGATAAAAAATGTGACGCTATATATCCCCCAATGATGGAACCCACCAGGAACCATAGATTCCAGCGTTGTTTTTTCCAGTCGAAATTAAAATAAGAGGCCTGTTTCCCCATGCCCAGCATGGAACAGATGTTCGACAGGTTTGCCGAAAACCCAAATGTCTTACCTGAAAATATCAATATTGCCAGGATCAGCGCAATAGCCGGACCTGAAACATACCAGGGCCAGGGTTTACTTAATATCTCGATCATATATGGTTGGCGGTTGACGGTCTCACTCTCACACTCTCACACTCTCACACTCTCACACTTTCTACCCTTTCCCTACTTTACGTTTTAACAGCGCCCTGGTGTCCTGCAGGGTATCGATATCCCCGAAAGCATTTTTAGGCACCAGGAAAAAAGACCGGCTGTTGAAATAAAGATGAAAGAAATAGGGAGTCTCCAGAAATGCACTTAAATCGCTCCATGCCCAGGCGACTGAACCCCGTTCCGTTTGTAAAATTATTCCCTTCTCATTTAAATCCATCGTGAAACTGTCCTGGAATGTCTGGGACCGCTTGTATACGCTCAGCGGAAGAATAGTCCAGAAAGTAAGGAGCAAAATAAACCATAACACAGAAAACAGCAGAAAGGATACCGGCTGGATTTTGTGCATATAAAAAAGAATAGCGCTGAGTATGGTAAAAAGGTTTACAATGATCAGGAGAATTTTTATTTCGGGTCTCGAAATAAAGTGATGCCTTAATGCACTCATCACCTGTTTTTTCTCGTATTCGAAATGAATGACCATCTTATCGCATTATGGAACAGGGATAAAATAAAAAATCAACCATTGCTTTTCCTGATTATACATTGGTTTCGCAATGTACTAAGAAGCGCAATGATTGATGCGATATGGTTTGGAAAGAATATTACTTCATATTCTTACAATGGCTGTAATGATTGTTCGCAGCCTGATAAGGAGTAACTGAGTTACTGCAGGAATACAATAAGGTCAAAAGCATTGCAAGGGCCAGGATCTTTTTCATGGTTTTCATTTGAGGTTATTAATTAACGATTCAGGGTACCTAAAATTGCAATAGCATAGACCAATTTTCCTGCCAAACTGAGGGAAATATTCCCGAATTGGGACATGACAGCTTAACGCCCAACGCTCAACGCCTAACGCAATTGGAGAATTGGATAATAATTAAAATATCGTTCAATCAGAACTAAGAAACTAAGGGTAAAACGCTACATCTCCTGGCGTTAGGCGTTAGGCGTTAGGCGTTAGGCGCTGAGCGTTAGGCGTTAGGCGTTAGGCGTTAGGCTTTAGGCGTTTGTCGTTAGACGTTGAGCCAAAAAAGAACCCCATATAGATATATGAGGTTCATGGTTAATTAAAACCGTCCAAAGTATCTTGAGTCCCTTAGCTGCAACCCATACTGTTGCCGCAATTCAGGCATTTATAACAGGTTCCGCTACGGATCGTAATATGTCCGCAGGTATTACAGGCCGGAGCATCACTCTGCATGCTTTTGGCCGCTGCATTTACCGCACTCATCCCCGCATCCACATTCGCTTTACCCGCCGTTTTTACCGGGTGTGGGTTGGATAAGCTAACCGATGGTTTTGCCACAATCCTGACTTCGCTTAACTCAGGCGTTTTTTTTTCGGGCTCGGCTACGGGTTCATCCCAGTCTGCCGTTCCGGTGTTCATCACTTCAGGTTTATCCAGCACATGCACCAGGTCTGTTCTTCCCAGGTATTCGTAGGCCATGGAACGGAAGATAAAGTCCACAATGGAAGTAGTGCTCTTGATATTGGGATGATCCACCATTCCGGAGGGTTCAAACCGGGTAAATACAAATTTCTCTACAAACTCTTCCAGCGGAACCCCATACTGGAGGCCAATGGAAATAGCAATGGCGAAACAGTTTAGCATACTACGCATGGTAGCACCTTCCTTGGCCATGTCAATAAAAATTTCACCCAATGAGCCATCAGAATATTCACCGGTCCGCAGGAAAATAACCTGTCCGTTGATTTTGGCTTTTTGTGTGAATCCTCGTCTCTTGGGAGGAAGTGTTCTGCGTTCAACGATGGTGGCGAGTTCTCTTTTTAATTTTGTATCCGGAGAAGCCTGCACCCGTTTCTGAACTTCCAGCAATAATTCCTGCACGGTCAGTTTACTCATATCCACAATATGAGGTTCCAGTGCAGCCATTGGTTCGTTCGGAATGGTCGCCTTGATTTCTTCCGTTGTTTCTGTTTTTTTCTTTTTGTCAGATTTATTACTCAGTGGCTGGGAAAGTTTGGATCCGTCGCGATAAAGCGCACAGGCTTTCAATGCCAGTTTCCAGCTGAGGAGGTAGGCATCTGCAATTTCTTCCACACTGGCTTCATTGGGCAGGTTGATGGTTTTGGAAATGGCCCCGCTGATAAAGGGCTGTACCGCACTCATCATCCGGATATGGCCGTGGGCATGAATAAAACGTTCGCCGATCTTACCACATTTATTGGCGCAGTCAAATACCGGCAGGTGTTCCTTTTTGAGAAGAGGAGCTCCCTCAACCGTCATGGTTCCGCAGATATAATTATTTGCATCCGCAATTTCATCGTCGCTGAAACCGAGTGCTTCCAGCAGGTTCCATTCGAAATTATAATATTGTTCGGCCTGGAATCCCAAACGTTGCAGGCATTCTTCTCCCAGATTATATACATTGAAAACAAATCCTATTTCAAATGCAGAGGCTACTGCTGAATCGAGTTTTTTAATTTCTTCCGCAAAAAAACCTTTTTCGCTAAGCGTCTGGTGATTGATATGCGGGGCTCCGGCAAAACTTCCAGCTCCTACCGCGTATTTTACAATAGCATCGGATTCCTTATCGGAATACCCGAGATTTTTTAACGCTGCCGGAACCGATTGATTAATAATCTTGAAATACCCGCCTCCGGAGAGTTTTTTAAATTTCACGAGCGCGAAATCCGGTTCAACTCCGGTTGTATCGCAATCCATAACCAGACCGATGGTACCCGTTGGTGCAATAACCGTTGACTGGGCATTCCGGTATCCGAATTTTTCTCCCAGCTGCACCGCATCATCCCAGGCCTTGGTGGCTGCTGTAAGCAGATAATCCGGACAGTATTTCGCCTTTATCCCCTGTGGTTTGATTTCCAGGGATTCATACTCATCTGCATCGTATGCAGCCAGCCGGTGATTGCGCATCACGCGGAGCATAGCCTCCCGGTTTTCTTCAAATTTTGGGAAAGGCCCCATCGCCTTAGACAATTCAGCACTCGTTTTGTACGAGATACCGGTCATGATCGCGCTGATGGCGCCGGCAATACCCCGGGCTTCTTCACTGTCGTACGGGATACCCATCACCATGAGCATAGAACCCAGGTTGGCATATCCCAGACCAAGTGTGCGGTAATCATAAGACAATTGCGCTACTTCTTTCGAAGGAAACTGTGCCATCAAAACGGAAATTTCAAGTACCGTAGTCCACAGGCGACACGTGTACTCAAACCCTTCCACATCGATGATGTTGGTGGTCTCTTCATAGAACCTGCGCAGGTTTACAGAAGCCAGGTTACAGGCTGTGTTGTCCAGAAACATGTACTCAGAGCAGGGGTTGGAAGCCCGGATACGGCCACCATTGGGGCATGTATGCCACTCGTTTATAGTGGTGTCGTATTGGGTACCCGGGTCAGCACAACGCCATGCAGCGTACGAAATCTGGTTCCAAACTTCCTTGGCAGGAATCTTTTTCATGATCCGTCCATCACTTCTTGCTTTCAACTCCCAGTCTTCGTCATTTTCCAGTTTTTCAAAAAATGAATTGGGGATCCTTACTGAATTATTTGAATTCTGTCCACTGACAGTTTTGTATGCTTCTCCTTCATAGTCACTGGCATATCCGGCTGAAATCAATGCCGCCACTTTCTTTTCTTCTTCCTGTTTCCAGTTAATGAAATCCATGATTTCAGGATGGTCAAGGTCGAGACACACCATTTTAGCTGCCCGGCGCGTGGTTCCACCAGATTTGATGGCACCGGCTGCACGGTCGCCGATTTTGAGAAAACTCATCAGTCCGCTGGATGTGCCGCCTCCGCTGAGTTTTTCTCCCTCTCCGCGGATATTCGAGAAATTAGTTCCCACTCCGGATCCGTATTTAAAAATGCGGGCTTCACGAACCCAGAGGTCCATGATTCCGCCATCATTTACCAGGTCATCTTCCACACTCAGTATGAAACAGGCATGGGGCTGAGGGCGTTCGTAGGCAGAAGTGGATTTCTTCAGGACTCCATCAGCCTGGTCAACAAAATAATGACCCTGTGGCTTACCCGTGATCCCGTAACTTTCATTGAGGCCGGTATTAAACCATTGCGGACTGTTAGGAACACAGGCCTGGTTCAGAATGGAATACACCAGCTCTTCATAAAAAACAGTGGCATCTTTTTCGGTAGCGAAATAACCATACCGCACACCCCATACTTTCCAGCAATTTGCCATTCTGTGGGCAACCTGTTTTACTGAAGTTTCCCTGCCGAGACTACCGTCTGCCTGAGGCACACCTGCTTTTCTAAAATATTTCTGGGCGAGGATATCTGTTGCAATCTGGCTCCATCCCCTGGGAACTTCCACGTTCGTCATCTCAAATACGATCTCGCCCGACGGATTGCGGATCACCGAACTCCGGTAATCGTATTCAAACTGATCAAATACAGAAAGATCGTCCCGGGTATAGCGCCGGGAGAACTGCAAACCGTTCGCAGATTGCGTATGAGTGGCCATATAATGGAAGTGCTTTATTTGGTTAGGAAAATTCTTGGCTTATTAACAAATCGTTAAGTAGGTGACGAAAGTATTTTTTGATTTTGAATATTCCCATTGTAAATATTCACATTGCCCGCAAATGATGTTAATAATTGCGGAACCTCAGGCTGCTATTGGATTGGACTTTTATTCACATTTTTTTCAAAAGAAAATTTGGCGAAACCCGGAGAATCGATTAACTCTCTACCTATATACAACGTTTCGGAAACCCGGAAAGTTTTCGCACATTTGTAAGGTAATCAACAACATGAAGGACTCGATCTATAGTCAGTTACTGCTTAAAAAACGAACCCGGCGCAAATCATTCGCCCTGCTGATCGATCCTGATAAAGTTGATAGCACAAAAACGGCCACCCTTATTAATCTGGCCGTGCAGGCCGGTGTTGATTACCTTTTTGTGGGCGGAAGCCTGGTGATTTCCGACCGTCTGGACCAGGTGGTTAAACAGATCAAATCTGAATGTAAAATCCCCGTTATTTTATTTCCGGGAACACCCTCTATGATCAGTCCTTATGCAGATGCCCTGCTGTATTTATCCCTGATTTCCGGCAGAAATCCCGATTTGCTGATCGGTCAGCATGTGGTTTCTGCAGCTGCAGTTCGCCAAAGCGGACTGGAAGTGATGTCGACCGGTTATATGCTTATTGACGGGGGCGCACCAACCACGGTTTCTTACATTACGAATTCATTACCCATACCGGCAGATAAAATGGAAATCGCCCTGTGCACGGCAATGGCAGGGGAAATGCTGGGCATGAAACTGATTTATATGGATGCCGGCAGCGGCGCCCGAAAATCGATTTCTACCGATATGATCGAACGCGTTTCAGCTGCCATTGAAATTCCCCTTATCGTAGGGGGTGGCATCCAGGATCCTGAAAAGGTCTATCTCAATGCACGTGCAGGTGCCGACCTGATTGTGGTGGGCAATGCTGTTGAGAAAGACGCGTCCATCCTGGTGGAGATGGTGGCTGCCCTGCAAGCTGTATCTGTCTGATTTTCACAATGTGGAAAATCTGAACCTGTATTTACCATATTGTTAAGAACCAGCTGTTTCCATTAAAAAATATCCCGGAATTTCAGAAAAAGCTGTTACTTTGTACGGTTAACAACAGTAGTCAACCCATTTTTTCGCAAAAGTAAAATGAAAAAAAACTCACCCATATCAGTCCTTACCGGAATGGTATTGCACGCTTTCAACAAGCGTGGGTTTTTTGTAGCGCCTGTATGCGTTATTTTTTCTGTTCGTCCCATTCCCTTTTGGGTACGACGTTGATATTTCCTATCCATAGTTTTCCGTTGTCAGGATCTATGCCCGTAATCAGCCGGCGTAAACATTCAATGACCCCGTCATTGGCATTCAATTATCTCACGCATTCATTCAATGGAACAAGAACAAAAGTTCACAATACAAATTGCAAACTCCTCATATCAGGACTTTGCCCAGATCATCTGTGATGAAATGGAATCCTCCGCCAAAGCCCGCGGAACCGGAATCGCCAAAAGAAGCCCCGAATACATAAAAGAAAAAATGCGCGAAGGAAAAGCGGTGATCGCTTTTACGGAAAACGGCATCTGGGCAGGTTTCTGTTATATTGAAACCTGGAGCCATGGCGAATACGTAGCCAATTCAGGATTAATTGTGGCCCCGGCTTTCCGGAAAAGCGGACTGGCAAAAAATATCAAGAAAAAGATTTTCAATCTGAGTCAGAAATTATATCCGGGAGCAAAACTTTTCGGGCTCACGACCGGCCTGGCTGTAATGAAGATCAACTCAGATCTGGGTTATGAACCCGTAACTTATTCTGAACTCACGCAGGACGAAGCCTTTTGGGCCGGATGTAAAAGCTGTGTGAATTACGAGATCCTCATGAGTAAGGAAAGGAAAAACTGTATGTGCACAGCTATGCTCTATGATCCTGCGGAACACAAACCCAAGGAAACCGTAGCCGAAGATTTTACCCAGCACAGCAAACTCTACGAGCGTTTTATGAAAATAAAACAGTGGGGACTGCTGAAGACCCTGCTGCGTAAAGAAAAAATAGATATGGTCCTGGCTGATCTGGGACTTATGCGGATGAGTAAACTAAAAAAAGAAAAGCTGGCCAAATAATATATTCGATGAACAGAGAAAACAAAAAAGTTGTTTTAGCATACAGTGGTGGCCTGGATACAACTTACTGCGCCATCTACCTGAAAAAGATTCAGGGGCTGGAAGTTCATGCCCTTACGGTAAACACCGGCGGTTTTAGCTCCGAAGAACTGGACGCCATCGAAAAAAGAGCGAAATCCCTTGGTGTCAGCTCTTTTAAATCGGTAGATGTTACAGAAGAATATTATCAGTCATGCATACGATTCCTGATTTTTGGAAATGTGCTGAAAAATGCAACCTATCCCCTTAGTGTGAGTGCCGAGAGAATGGTTCAGGCCATCGCCGTTGCGAAATATGTGGAAGAAACCGGGGCTGCTTACGTAGCCCACGGAAGTACCGGTGCAGGAAATGACCAGGTACGCTTTGATATGGTTTTTACGGGCATGGTTCCGGATGCAAAAATCCTTACGCCGATTCGTGATCTGAAACTCAGCCGGGAACAGGAAATTGAATTTCTGAAAGAGAATGGGGTGCAGATGAATTTTGAAAAAGCAAAATACAGTATCAATAAAGGACTCTGGGGAACTTCAGTTGGCGGCCGGGAGACCCTGAATTCCAGGGACTATTTACCGGAGGATGCCTGGCCAACACCACTGTCCGCAACCAAACCGGAAAAAATATCGCTTGATTTTCTTAAAGGAGAATTGAAAGGAGTTAATGAAAAGAAGTTTGATCATCCGGTAAAAGCCATTCAGTACCTGCAATCCATTGCCCAGTCTTATGCTATTGGAAGGGATATCCATGTAGGAGATACCATTATCGGTATCAAGGGACGTGTCGGGTTTGAAGCTGCGGCGCCGCTGATTATCATCAAGGCCCATCACCTGCTGGAAAAACATACATTAACCAAGTGGCAGTTGTACTGGAAGGAACAGTTGAGTGGCTGGTACGGAAACTGGTTACATGAAGGACAAATGCTGGATCCGACCATGCGTAACATCGAAAAATTTCTGGAGGATTCACAGTCAACCGTTTCGGGAAAAGTATTTGTGACCCTGGAACCTTACCGGTTCACCGTAACCGGCATAGAAAGTTCCCATGATCTGATGAGCAGCAGGTTCGGATCTTATGGCGAAATGAACAGCGGATGGACCGGCGATGACGTAAAAGGATTTGCAAAAATATTTGGAAATCAAACAGCGATTTTCCATAAAATAAATGAAGACGGCAAAAGTTCAATATGAAAAAAATCAGGATTGGCATTACGGGGGGCGCCGGATATACCGGTGGTGAACTGATCCGCATACTGCTGAATCATCCGCATGTCGAAATCGTTTTTATTCAAAGCGGAAGCAATGCAGGTAAACCGGTATCCTCCATACACCAGGATCTGGCCGGGGACACGGAACTTCATTTTACCGATTCTCTTTCCCAGGATATCGACCTGCTTTTTCTTTGTGTAGGCCATGGTGAAGCCCGGAAGTATTTACAGGAAAATCCACTGGATCCGAATATCCGGCTGATCGATTTGTCACAGGATTTCCGCCTGAATACACATAACCAGTTTTCCGGTTCCGTTCATCCCTTTGTATATGGTTTACCTGAATTAAACCGGGATCTTATACGTTCGGCATTTCATATTGCCAATCCGGGATGTTTTGCAACTACCATTGAACTGGGACTGCTGCCGCTTGCCCAACAGGGATGGTTAACCGAAGTTTACTGTACGGGAATTACCGGTTCCACCGGTGCGGGCCAGTCTTTAAATCCAACCTCCCATTTTTCCTGGCGATCCAATAATATCCAGGCTTATAAAACGCTTACCCATCAGCATATGGCTGAGGTAAACCAGTCGCTGAATCAATTCCAGAAAGGATATGGCGAACAAAACCTTCATTTTGTTCCCTGGCGGGGCGATTTTACCCGCGGTATTTTTGTAAGTGCCCAGCTGAAATCCAAACACAATCTGAAAGAACTGGTGCAGCTTTATAAAAATTATTATTCCACGCATCCCTTTACTATCGTTAGTGAACATCCTGTTTTCCTGAAGCAGGTGGTGAATACCAATAAATGTATCATACACCTGGAAAAACTGGAAGATATGCTGGTGGTTCATTCGGCAATTGATAATCTCCTGAAAGGAGCCAGCGGACAGGCCGTGCAGAATATGAATCTTATGTTTGGGCTGGACGAAACGACCGGACTGAAGTTTAAGGCGAACTATTTTTAGGCTTAACGCGGAACGCTAAACGCTTAACGCCAAAATAAAGAAAAACTGATTACTATTTATCCAACGCAAACACCGAACCAACAGCGTTAAGCGTTCGGCGTTAAGCGTTGGGCTAAAAAAAAAATTATGAAACTCTTCGATGTATACCCCATCAATGACATCACTGTAACCCGGGCAAAAGGATCTTATCTGTGGGATGACCAGGGTCAGCAATACCTGGATATGTAC
Organism: uncultured Bacteroidota bacterium; assembly: GCA_963766585.1. Classification (GTDB taxonomy): domain Bacteria; phylum Bacteroidota; class Bacteroidia; order Chitinophagales; family Chitinophagaceae; genus Puia. The sequence continues at coordinate 1,059,557 of CAVYAV010000002.1, read as the reverse complement.
GGTGGCCATGCGGTAATTTCTATCGGCCATACACATCCGCATTTTGTTTCCCGGATTACACATCAACTCAACCAGGTAGCATTCTATTCCAATTCCATACGCATTCCCATTCAACAGGAGCTGGCGGATAAGCTGGGGAAGGTCTCCGGTAAGGAAGACTACCAGCTCTTTCTTTGTAACTCCGGTGCCGAGGCAAATGAGAATGCCCTCAAACTTGCGTCGTTCCATACCGGAAGAAAAAAAGTAATTGCATTCAGCAAATCTTTTCATGGAAGAACATCGCTGGCAGTTGCAGCTACCGATAACCCATCCATTGTAGCACCCGTCAATCAAACAGAGAATGTGGTTTTCCTGCCCTTTAATGATAAGGACGCCCTGGAAAAATATTTTGAATCCCATGGCCGGGAAATAGCCGCCGTTATCATTGAAGGAATCCAGGGAGTAGGTGGAATCCAGGTTGCCCAGGATTCTTTCCTTCAGAAAATAAGGGAACTTTGCACTGCAAATGAAGCCATTTTTATTGCAGACAGTGTGCAATGCGGGTATGGAAGGACCGGCAGGTTCTTTTCGCATGACCATGCCGGTGTAAACGCAGATATTTACAGTATGGCGAAAGGCATGGGTAACGGATTCCCGGTTGCAGGCATACTGATTGCCCCGTTTTTAAAACCTAAACACGGAATGCTCGGAACCACTTTTGGAGGAAACCACCTGGCATGTGCCGCCGCCCTGGCTGTTCTGGAGGTGATCGTGGATGAAAAATTGATGGCCAACGCCAAATCAACCGGTGATTTGCTTATGAATCATTTGAAAAAAATAAAGGGCCTCAAAAATGTTCGCGGAAAGGGGCTCATGATTGGTTTTGATGCAGAAGGGGAACTTAAAGAACTCCGCAAAAATCTGCTGTTTAACCAGTATGTATTTACCGGTGAGGCTAAACCGGATACCATCCGTCTTTTGCCATCCCTGGCTTTGAGAAAAAAAGAAGCCGGGGAATTTCTGGAATCACTTGAAGAAGAAATAAACAATATGGTTTCATCACCTAACCTCGTTCATCCCGTATGAAAAATTTTCTCTCTGTAGGCGATGTGGATAATCTGGATTTGCTGATCGGGAAAGCACTTCAGTATAAAGCAAATCCGTACTCCGATAAGCTGCTGGGACAGGGGAAAAAAATAGGTCTCCTGTTTTTAAATCCAAGTTTACGTACCCGTTTCAGTACCCAGGTAGCTGCCATAAATCTGGGCATGGAACCACTTGTTTTCAATGTGGATAAAGAAGGATGGGCACTTGAGTTTGAAGAGGAAGCCATCATGAGTGGAACAACGGTTGAACACATCAAAGATGCGGCACCGGTTCTTGGAAAATATTTTGATATACTTTGTATACGCACTTTCCCTTCACTCAAAAACAGGGAGGATGATTACAGCGAATTATATATTTCACAGTTTGTAAAATATGCCGGTATCCCGGTAGTGAGCCTGGAAAGTGCTACCCTGCACCCATTACAGAGCCTCACGGATATTATTACAATTACGGAGTGTCTTAAATCCACTCCCCGGATTAGTAAACCAAAAATCGTTCTTAGCTGGGCACCGCATGTTAAACCCCTTCCCCAGTGTGTTGCCAACAGTTTCGCCCAGTGGGTAAATGCCTGGGGAAAGGCTGAGTTTGTGATTACCCACCCGGAGGACTATGAACTGGATCCGCGGTTTACCAATGGCGCGCGCATATTACATAACCAGGATGCAGCATTAAAAGATGCCGATTTTGTATATGTCAAAAACTGGAGCACTTACAAGGATTATGGTAAAATATATACGAATGACCCGGAGTGGATGCTTACCAATGAACAATTACAACTTACCAACCAGGCGAAAATAATGCATTGCCTTCCCGTGAGAAGGAATGTGGAAATAAGCGACGAGGTTCTGGATGGTCCAAACAGTATTGTAACCCAACAGGCGGGCAACCGGGTTTGGGCAGCGCAGGCCGTACTAAGTGAAATCTTAAACTCCTGATCATGGAAAGCCTGTATGTAGTTAAAATCGGCGGGAACATTATTGATGATGAGGAATTGCTTTCGTCCTTTTTAAAAAAATTTGCTTCCCTTCCTTCCAAAAAAATACTGGTACACGGCGGAGGTAAACTGGCTACCCGCCTGGCAGAGAAAATGGGCATCCCGCAGGAAATGGTGGATGGTCGCAGAATTACTGATGCTGAGACTTTGAAAATCGTAACCATGGTGTATGCCGGTTACATTAACAAGAATATTGTTGCGCAGCTGCAGTCTTTGCAATGCAATGCACTGGGTATTACCGGGGCCGACGGAAACAGCATTCTTTCCCACAAAAGGGAAAAAGCCGGAATTGACTACGGTTACGCAGGGGATATCGACCAGGTAAATGCAATATGGCTGATACAACTCCTTTTAAATGATTCCACACCCGTTTTTGCACCGATTACCCATGACGGAAAGAGTCAACTGCTGAATACCAATGCCGATACGATTGCACAGGAAATCGCCAGGGCGCTCAGTTCTTTTTTTAATGTAAGCCTGGTGTACAGTTTTGAAAAATCAGGCGTGCTGCGCGATATCGAAAATGAAAACTCTGTGATTGAAAAATTACATTTGGACGAATACCAGGAATTAAAAAGATCAGAAAAAATTTTTGCTGGTATGATTCCGAAACTTGACAATGCATTCCGGGCTTTGAGTTCGGGTGTGCATAAAGTAATTATTGGAAGGGGACAGGAATTGGATCTGCTCATCTCCGGAATGTCTGGTACAACCATCACTCATGAATAAACCATCGATAGAAATATTACAAACGGAAGCCATTACCTTATTAAAGGAACTCATCGCCACACCTTCCTTTTCAAAAGAGGAAAATGACACGGCGGAACTGATATGTTCCTTTTTCACCCGCAATGAAATCCCTTTTTCAAGGGTGGGTAATAATATTTATGCCCGGAATAAAAACTATCATGCATCGCGGAAAAGTATCCTGCTGAATTCACACCACGACACCGTAAGGCCCAATAAGGCCTATAGCATGGATCCTTTCACGCCGGTGGTTAAAGACGGAAAATTATTTGGCCTCGGAAGTAATGATGCCGGAGGCTGCCTGGTAAGCCTGGCTGCCGTTTTTTTATATTACTATAACCATCCAGATCCAAAATATAATATTGTTTTCGCTGCGAGTGCTGAAGAAGAAATCAGCGGCGTCAACGGGATTGAACTGGTGCTGCCCTACCTCGGACAGATTGACTTTGGGATCGTGGGAGAGCCTACAAAACTGGAAATGGCCGTTGCGGAGCGAGGGTTGATGGTGATCGACTGTGTAGCCGCGGGAAGACCCGGACATGCGGCCAGGAATGAAGGCGAAAACGCCCTGTATAAAGCTATAGAAGATATAGAATGGATCCGGAATTTTCGATTCGCAAAAAAAAGTGAGTTGCTTGGGGAAACACGTATGAGTGTGACCGTTATTGAAACTGAAAACAAACAACACAATGTAGTTCCCGCCCAGTGCAAATATGTTATTGACGTAAGAGTGAATGAATTGTATTCCTTTGAAGAAATCCTGGAATCCCTGAAAGAAAATCTGAAGAGCAGTTTTAAACCCAGGACAACCCGTATGAAATCAACTTCTATACCGCTGGACCATGCCCTCGTGAAATCCGGCATCCGCCTGGGGAAAGGATACTATGGTTCTCCTACAACCTCCGATAAAGCGCTGATGCCCTTCCCGGCTTTAAAAATGGGCCCCGGAGATTCAGCGAGAAGTCATACGGCTGATGAGTATATTTATATTGATGAAATCAAAGACGGGATTCGTACCTATGTGCAACTGCTGGACGAGTTTGTGTGAGATTGATTTCAACGATGTGGAAATGTGGAATTGTGTAAAATGCGGAAATGTGGGAATGAAATGTAAAATTAAATTTTCAACGTAATCCTCAATCTTTAATAAATGAAACTCTGGGAGAAAAAAGGATCGGATATCAACAAACAGATTGAGGAGTTCACGGTTGGCCGTGATCCGGAATTCGATATGGTTCTGGCCAAATACGATGTGCAGGGATCCATGGCACATGCAAAAATGCTGGCTTCCGTGAATATGCTGAGTGCAGCAGAAGCGAACATGATCCAGGCAGAACTTGAAAATATCGAATCAGAAATACAGCAGGGTAAATTTCGAATGGAATCCGGGGTGGAAGATATTCATTCACAGATAGAATTGAACCTGACCCGGAAAATCGGGGAAGCCGGAAAAAAAATCCATAGTGGTCGAAGCCGCAACGACCAGGTAGCCGTTGACATTAAGTTGTTTCTCCGGGCAGAGATCACCGCGTTAAAATCAGATACAAAATCACTTTTTGATTTACTCATTTCGCTCAGCGGGCAGTATAAGGATGATTTACTTCCCGGTTATACGCATCTCCAAATTGCCATGCCCTCTTCCTTCGGACTTTGGTTTGGCGCTTATGCGGAAAGCCTGATTGATGATCTTGAAATGCTGGCCGCAGCCTACCAGGTGGTAAATAAAAATCCATTGGGCAGTGGCGCCGGTTATGGTTCCTCATTCCCATTAAACAGGCAGATGACAACGGATGAACTGGGCTTTAACAGCCTGCACTATAATGTTGTTTATGCTCAGATGAGCAGGGGTAAAACCGAAAAGATTGTTTCCTTTGGATTGTCTTCCATAGCTGCAACCATTTCGCGGCTGGCCATGGATGCCTGCCTGTATATGAACCAGAATTTTGGTTTTATTTCCTTCCCGGATGAACTGACTACCGGCAGCAGCATCATGCCCCATAAAAAAAATCCGGATGTTTTTGAACTGATCAGGGGCAGGTGTAACCGGATTCAATCCATCCCGAATGAACTCATCCTGCTGATGAATAATCTGCCTTCGGGTTATCACCGGGATATGCAGCTCACAAAGGAGATTCTGTTTCCCGCTCTCGAAACTTTAAAATCCTGCATCAGCATGACGATCCTCATGTTTTCCCATGTCCGGGTGAAAAAGGGGATCCTGCTGGATGAGAAATATAAATACCTCTTTAGCGTGGAGGCTGTAAATGAGCTCGCAAACCAGGGCATTCCTTTCCGGGAAGCCTATAAGAAAATCGGCGAACAGATAAATGCCGGCAAATTCACATTCGATCAGTCAAAGCCCCTGAAACATACGCATGAAGGCAGCCTGGGGAATTTAAACCTTGCTGAAATCAGCATGGAGATGGAAAAAGTGCTTGCTAAATTTTAAATGGCCTGAATCCCATTTGGTTTTAACCAGGATTCCCGGAGTTTCAGTTGTTCCGGAGTAGCCGTTTCTGAAAAATTAAGTGCGTTGCGCATTATCTTAGGATATTTTTGCATTGTCGCCTTTAATTCCACAATCTGGTCTGCTCCATTTGCATCTTTTCGTTTCACTTTAACTACAAATTCTTCACCCGCTTTTGCCGAGGCCTGAAAATTCCGGAGATAATTTCCGGCTGTAGTGTAACTAAAATCCATCCCGTTAATCGAAATGAATTCGTCACCCTGCTTGTATCCCAGTAATTTCCCAAATGAATTAATACTTGAACTATCCCTTATATAAAGTTTGTTGTCCTCCCTGTTCAATCCGAAACCGGAAAGGGCCAGCCCAAGGCTAAAAGAACTGTCCTTGGTTTCAACCCATGGTTGAAAATTTATACCCAGACTGGTAAATACCTGTTCCAGGGGAAGTGGCTTGTTACCCGAAACATAGGTTTTCAGAAATGTCTCGATTTCAGGATAAGTAAGTTTCCCGATCTGATCGAACAACTCCTCATCTTTAAACCCTTTTTGTTTCCCATAAGTAGCTGAGAGATCATTCATCAGGTTTATGAAACCATATTTGCCGTTGGACAATTTCAGCAGCTCCACATCTATGCAAAATGCGATAAGTGCTCCTTTCTGATAAACATTTTCATATTGTTCTTTATACTTTTCCAACGCTCCCTTACTTAAATCCGTAAAAGGAAGTGTATCCAGATACCGGGATCTTGAATCTGTTATTTTGCTGCTCAGCGTATTCAGAAGTTGCTGGGGAGTGGTCAAACCATATTTTTCCTGCACCATATGTGCGTGATATTCAGTTGAGCCCTCGTAAAGCCATAAATGTTCTGACATATCCGGTTTATTGAAATCGAAATACTGGATTTTGTCAGAATGGATACTCAGCGGGGTAACGATATGAAAGAATTCATGCGCTGCGGCATCCAGGAAAAACTGGGAAAGCCTCAGGGAATCTGTTTCCCCCAAATAATAAAATGAACTGTAAGAATGCTCCAGTGCGCCGAGATGGCCTGAAGGGCCTGGTTTGTCATCCAGGAAAATGATATAGGCATATTTGTCCACCGGCAGTTTGCCCCCCAGGTATTTCGTCTGGGCAATTAACAATGTATCCAGTTTCCTTGCCAGGAAACCCGAGCTGAGCATTTTATTGGGTGAGTAAACAGAAATCAGCACAGAAGAGTTTCCTACTTTAATAAACGTAGTATCCGGAATATCATACAGGATTGGATTATCAACAATCTGATTGTAAGATGAAGTAATAAATTTATCAACGGAACCGCTTTTATCCAGGTCAATCATCGCAGTGCTGCCATACATTTTTGGATCATGAACGACTGTTAATTCATATGGAATATTTTTCATGTCGTCGAAATACCCCAGGAAACAATGATTGTTGATGGCATAAACGGTATCCTTTACGATATCACTTCCCGCCGGCTCAAAAATCACCTGTTTCGTGGTGAAATCGTCATAGGAATCATTTACCAGGTAGGACAGTCTGGCCATTTTATCTGATCCGGAAATCGTCCAGCTGTTTTCATCCTTCCTTACCACTTTCAAAGTATCTCCCTTTGAATCAAATGCCTTAAACTGCTCCACATATCGCCCGTAATCATCAATGGAATAGGTTCCGGGAACAATTTTCGGCAGCTGATAAGTAATTGTTTTGGCAGTAATAACGGGCGTTATTAAATCAACCCTGATCTGATCGTTGGTAACCCTGGTCAAATCCATGGTAAACCGGTATCCTTTAAATTCCTTTGCCTTTTGTGCGGATACTGAAAGTGTCACCAGGAATAACCCCAGTACAGAACTATATTTTTTAATCATATGATAATTTGGGATGTGTAAATGTAGGGACAAACTAAAAGATTAGTGTCATAACCATATTGAATTATGATAAATGGTAAAGGCTAAAAATCTTACCTGTTTTTAATGGAATTGGTAATTTTATGGAAAAATGTCAACCCTGAAATTCACCCGCCTGCTGATTCCACTGATCCTGATTATCCAGATTCAGGGCATGGGTCAATCCAATGCTGATCAGAAAAAAATTGATGAATACAACCAGCTTAAAAACAGGATTGAGTCGAAACAATTCTATTTCCATGCCCAGTCAGCCACAACCCAGAAGGGCAAGACCATTCAGCTTACCAGCGAATATTTTTTAAAACTGAATAATGACAGTTTGCAGGCTGAACTGCCCTACTATGGCCGGGCTTATTCTGCGCCCTATTCTTCTTCGGACCAGGCGCTGGGCTTTAAAACAACTGAATTTAAATACACAGCAGATTCCAGTAAAAAAGGAGGCTGGAATATCTTAATAGAGCCAAAAAATGTCTCCGTCAGTAAGATTAACCTGAGCGTGACTTCAAGTGGCTATTGCACCATGCATGTTATCAGCAATTCAAGGTCACCAATCAGTTTCTATGGAACCATCCAGGATTACAAATACCGGTAGTCAGAAGTTTTCCAGGTTTCCGGTCTTCTATAGGTTTATCCGAGACGGCGTATCCATTCCGGAGATGATGGATCCTGCACTCAATGAAATTGCATTTATAATTTCAGTCATGTTTTTCAGGTCAAGCGTCTCAACCCCGTCTCCCTGTTTATGATAAAATTTTTCTGAATCCATTTTTGATGTGCTGATCGTGTGTGCCGGAACGCCTCGTTTCGCGAGTGTGGCATTATCAGATCTCAGGAATAAATTCTGAGTCGGATATGGGTCTGGGTAAAATGTAAACTTCGTATTTCCCAGGTTTTTTTGCAGGATAGCACCCATATCTGATTTGTCATACCCGGTTATATATGCACTGTTTGTTCCCCATTTACTTTCCGTACCGATCATTTCTATATTGAACATGGCCATTATTTTTCCGGGATCCAGCTGCCTTGAAAAATAGGAAGAACCGAATTCGCCGATTTCTTCTGCGGTGAAAGCCACAAATACGAGGGTACGTTGGTTATTATGGAGTTTACGGTAATAATCAGCCAGCATAATCACCGCGGTAGTTCCGGAAGCATCATCGTTGGCACCATTATAGACAGAATCACCATTCTGATCTGGTTTCCCAATGCCGAGGTGATCGTAATGAGCTGAAAAAATTACATATTCCTCCGGTTTGGAAATCCCCGGGAGGATGCCGACCAGGTTGGTCAGTTCCTTTCGGTTTATTTTTTGCTTAATCTGAATATTATATTGCTGCGGGTCGGTCGCGGTTAATATAAATATACGATTGCCAAAATTTTCAAACTGGGGCAATTTCATCATTGTCAGTCTGGTAAAATTTTTAGATAACGAAGTATCAACGACTATGAGAACGTTTTCTTTGGAATCGAGATATTTAAACAGTACCGGTCGGAAATCGGCGGCCGATTTGATCACTATTTTCTGATAGTGATCTTCAGGTGTTATCGTTAGCGAGGTTGCGGATGATAATACAACCACGTTTTTTTTATCAAAAGGCTGACCATCCAGGGTTGCATTCACTTCCGTTGTCTCCGGTTCAATCATCGTAAAGGATTGTTTATAATCCTTTGATCCAGTCAATGGCTGTAACCCGGCTTTTTTGAATTCATCAATTATAAACGATGCTGCTTTTTCAATACCGGGAGTGAAAACCCGGCGGCCCTCCATGTCATCTGCGGCAAGTGTCTTTTCCACGCGGCTGACTTCTGACTCACTAATAATCGGAGGATTCTGGGCCTGTATAAAAATGGAACATACCAGGAGGCCCGATAAAATAAATAATCTCATGTGCAAATTTTGGAATTAAAGGCTCATCATTTCTTTGAACTTGACCGTTTGTCTGCGACTGACTTCGATTTTCTCTCCTCCTTTCAATTCCAGCAGCAAACCCCCATTGAAATAAGGCTCAATTTTTTCGATGAGTCGCAGGTTTACGATATGTTTCCTGTTCGCCCTGAAAAAAACTTTTTCATCAAGACGTTCTTCCAGTGCATTGAGGGATTTCAGTATCAGTGGCTTGTGGGTACTAAAATAAATTTTTGCATAATTTCCAACACTTTCAAAGAGCCTGATATCAGCGAGTTTTACAAACCAGCACCTTTCACCGTCTTTTACAAATACCTGATCTGTTTCATGCAGGAGACTTTTATTCACCGCAATCTCTTCTTCCGTCCCCGTTTCCCGGTCGCGGTGTTCATCCATGTGCAACTTGTGCAAAGCATCAGCCAGCCTTCTTGGTTCAACTGGTTTTAAAAGATAATCAAGCGCATTTACTTCGAAAGCTTTAAGTGCATAGTCATCGTAAGCCGTGGTAAAAATTACATCGGGTGCCTTGTCCAGTTCGGCCAGCATATCGAATCCTGTTTTGCCCGGCATTTGTATATCAAGGAATATGAGGTCGGGGCTGAGACTGTCTATTTTCTCAATCCCTTCATTGGCGTTGGCCGCTTCGGCGATGATTTCTATTTCGGGGAATTCCTGAAGCAACTTTTTCAATTCGTTGCGGGCCAGTCTTTCATCATCGATAATTACTGCTCTGATCATACAAATAATTTAAGTCAATGGAATTTGTAGCTCTGCCTCCACCATATTTTCGGGCACCTCCCTGATATTAAAATTAGCCTGTTCGCCGAATAAAAGATATAAGCGGTTACGGGTGCTTGTTAACCCAAACCCGTCTTCATTGCCGTTTTTATTCAGTCGGCCTGTATTCCGGATCACCAGTTGATGAAAATGATCCTTCATTTGGGAAACAATGGTCACGGTACCTCCACTCACCTGCTTACTAATGCCATGTTTGATTGCATTTTCCACGAGGGTCTGCAACATCATCGGCGGAATAAGCTGGGTTAATGTATTGTCTGCAATTTCATACTGCACATTCAGCCGGTCTTCAAAACGGATATGCTCCAGGGCAAGGTAGTCTTTCACAATATTCAGTTCTTTCTCAAAAAATACAGTTTCCTGTTTTTCTGTTTGCATACTGCTTCGTAAAATATTACTCAGCTCGGTAATCGCTTTTCTTGCCCTCAGCGGGTTTTCATCAATCAGTGCCCGTATACTGTTCAGTGCATTAAAAATGAAGTGGGGATTGATATGACTCTTTATCGTTTTCAGTTCCAGTTCCTTTACCAGCGCTTCCAGTTTGAGGGTGTCCAGTTGTTGTTTCCTGGTCTTGCCGATATAGTGGAAGAAAAAATAGATCAGGGTCCAGGGAACAATACATAAAAGATTTTCTACTGTTAACAGGAGAAACCGGTTTGAAAATTCAAGATTATTATTTATCCTGGACGGATCAATCCAGTTGATAACGGAAATCCGGATTACCGTATCCAGCAGGCAAACGATTAAAATTCCCAGCGATAATCTCAGGAGGGCTTTTTCAACCGGGAGATTTAGCCAGCCCGCCTTTTGAATATAGAACCTGAACAAGTGGGTTGCAAATATTCCGGCAAGTACGTTCAGGCAAAGGGGAATTAAAAAGTGATTGTCGACACGGATCCCGAAAAGTATATTGATCAAAATGAGAATCAGGGCAAGACTGCCCCATCCCCCAATCTGGAGCCACCAGTAGTATTTGCTTGTCTCTTGCATATGTTCAGACAGGACAAATCTATAAGATAAATCGCCTTTTTTCAGATTTTAAGTACTAATGGAGGAATCGCCCTATTGGCGGTCACAGGCCTCCGGGAAGGGAGGCTGGGCGGCTCCGGGTGGCCATATCGGATGAAAATCTTACTTTTACAGGCCTAAATGTACCAGATGGACCTAGTGCCGGGAGCCCTTTTACAAACCATTGAATCCCCTGGAGATCTTAAAAAATTAACCAGGGCCCAACTGCAGCAGCTCTCTGATGAATTGCGGCAGTATATTATCGATGTAGTAAGTCTCTATGGGGGCCATTTTGCAGCCAGCCTGGGTGTGGTTGAACTTACAGTAGCCCTGCAGCATGTTTTCAATACACCCTATGACCAACTGGTATGGGATGTGGGTCATCAGGCATACGGACATAAAATTCTTACCGGCAGGCGCGATAATTTTTCCACGAACAGAAAATACAAAGGGATCAGCGGATTCCCCAACCGGAGCGAAAGTAACTATGATACTTTCGGCGTCGGTCATTCCTCCACATCTATCAGTGCTGCGCTTGGCATGTCCATGGCAGCAAAATATAAAGGAGAAAGCGACCGGAAAGTAGTTGCCGTGATCGGAGATGGTGCTATGACCGCCGGACTCGCTTTTGAGGGCATGAACCATGCAGGCGTTGCGGATTCGGACCTGCTGATCATACTCAATGACAATTGCATGAGTATCGATCCCAATGTAGGAGCCCTGAAAGAATACCTTACCGATATCACGACTTCCCAAACCTATAATAAATTCAAGGATGATATCTGGAAAGCCCTTGGCAAGCTACCGGTGGGAGGACATTTCAGCCGCGAAATGGCCAGTAAAATTGAACACAGCATCAAGAGTTTTGTAAATAAAAGCAGCAATCTTTTTGAAGCACTGAAGCTCCGGTATTTTGGTCCCATCGACGGACACAACCTGAATAAACTCATCGACACCCTGCAGGATCTGAAGAATATTCCGGGTCCCAAACTTTTACATATCATAACTACAAAGGGAAAAGGTTATTCCCTGGCAGAAAACGACCAGACCAAGTGGCATGCTCCCGGTTTGTTTGACAAGATCACTGGGGAAATCTATAAGAAGAAATTCGATACCCTGCAGCCGCCCAAGTACCAGGATGTATTCGGACATACTATTATTGAACTGGCAGAAGCCAATAAAAATATTTTTGCAGTCACTCCGGCCATGCCCAGTGGCAGCTCATTGAAGTTCATGATGGAAAAAATGCCCGACCGTGCATTTGATGTGGGTATTTGTGAGCAGCATGCCGTTACGCTGAGTGCCGGCATGGCTACCCAGGGGCTGCGTGTATTCTGTAATATCTATTCCTCTTTTATGCAGAGGGCCTATGACCAGGTGATCCATGATGTGGCCATCCAGGATCTTCCGGTTGTATTCTGTCTGGATCGCGCCGGATTGGTGGGAGAAGACGGTCCTACGCATCACGGGGCTTACGACATTGCCTATATGCGCTGTATCCCGAATCTGATTGTGAGTGCACCCATGAATGAAACGGAATTGCGGAACCTCATGTACACCGCCCAGCTGGAGAAGAATACACATCCTTTCGTTATTCGTTATCCGCGTGGGGAAGGTGTATTACCCGAATGGAAAATACCCTTCCAGGAAATAGCGATCGGTAAAGGGAGAAAATTGAAAGATGGGAAAGGACTCGCCATTCTTTCATTCGGTCATCCGGGTAATTTTGTTACCGCGGCAATCCGCCAGTTGCGTACCGAAGATATTGACCCGGCTCATTATGATCTGCGTTTTGTAAAACCGCTGGATGAAGACTTACTCCATGAAGTTTTCAGCAAACACGATAAAATAATAACCGTTGAAGATGGTACCGTTGTCGGCGGATTCGGATCGGCAATTCTTGAATTCATGGCAAAGTACCAGTACCAGGCCGAGGTGATCATCCTGGGCATACCGGATAAAATCATAGAGCACGGATCACCAAAAGAGCTTCAGCATGAAGCCGGATATGATGCAGACGCAATTTACCGGGCTTCAAAATCCATCCTCGCCAAGGCTTCCCCGAAGATCACGGCTTAATTCCCGGGAAAATAAAGAACTTTTTTGGGACGAAACAACAGAGACATTATAGGGACAATATAGGGACCTTATAGAGACTTTTCGCTTGTATGACGCCGGTTTGACACCAGTTAGACAATAGCCTGCCAGCATCTGGACAGGCCAGGTTCCCTAACCTAACAGGGGTACTTCAATAGCCAGGAGCTGGGTGTCGGCAACTGCTTCTATATTCACCTGATCGGTATCGGTGATTCCCAGGGCATCCCTTTTTGCGAGGGATTGATTTTCGGTTTTCACCGCTCCTTCAATTACAAACAAATACAGGCCGGAATTCTTCCATTTCATCTGATAGGAGATCGATTTACCAGCATCCAGGTCAGTCAGGGAAAACCGGGCATCCTGATTAATATTAAGGGCCTGCTCCCCGGCATCCGGACTTACCACTACCTGCCATTTATTTTTCCGGTCCTTCACGTCATAATTTTTCTGGCCATAAACCGGTTTGATATTCCTCAGTTTTGGAAATACCCAGATCTGCAACAGCTTTGCAAATTCTGAAGCTGAACCATTGTATTCCGAATGACGGATTCCTGTGCCAGCACTCATGATCTGAACATCCCCTTTCTGAATAATGCCTTCATTTCCCGTGCTGTCTTTGTGGGCCAATTTACCTTCCAGGGGAATGGTAACGATTTCCATATTGTCGTGCGGATGGGTACCAAAACCACCGCCTCCGGCAATACTGTCGTCATTTAGTACTCTTAAAGCTCCAAAATGGACCTTTGTGGGATCATGATATTCAGCAAAGCTGAATGAAAAATGACTGTCGAGCCAGCCGTGGTTTGCGTGTCCCCTTTCTTTAGCGGGATATAATATTGATTTCATGTTTATTAGTTTGGTGTTTAAACATCAAAACCAGTGCCGATATTAGGCTCAACGCTAAACGCCTAACACTTAACGCCTTATTAGCAGATTGTTTACCAGTATTGGCAGATTTGTTACCTTGTTCTGCCATAAAGAGTTAGGCGTTAGGCGTTAGGCGTTAGGCGTTAGGCGTTAGGCGTTAGGCGTTAGGCGTTAGGCGTTAGGCGTTAGGCGTTAGGCGTTAGGCTTGCTGCCTCCTCATTATGTTCCAGAATAAAATTGTTCCTTCCTTCGCCGATAAGGATATTCATCTGTCCCTGTTGCACAAGCTCAAGAATGGAAAGGAAGATAAAAATGGCATGAATGCGGTTTTCGCAGGTCTCAATGATCCGTTCAAAGGGAACCGTCTTTTCCCGGACCACCAGCTCAATCATGTATTCCCTGGTTGCCTCAATGGTGTAATTATATTGAACAACGGTATGTCTTGGCTGGTTGTTCCGTTGTTGCTGACGGATCATGACTTTTTCGAAAATCTTCATCAGCTTAAATAAGCTGATGGACTGGATTTCCGTTCCTTCACCGGATTCCTCCCCTATCTGTATCAGCTCCCGATGCAAATTGCCTCGTCGGATAAGTTTCATCCGCTCGTCTTCCATTTCCGCCAAACGGGCCGCCGCCTCTTTAAATCGTTTATACTCGAGTACTTTATTTACCAGTTCCTGGCGTGGATCTATTTCATTTCCCTGGTCATCCAGTTCTTTTCTGGGTAACAACATTTTAGCCTTGATGCGCATCAGGGTGGAGACGAACAGAATAAATTCACTGGAAAGTTCAATATTCAGCGTCTCTTCAGAATGGATAAAATCAAGAAAATCCTTGATCAGTTTATGGATCGGAATATTATAAATATCCAGTTCATCCCTTTCAATAAAAAAAAGCAGCAGATCAAATGGACCTTCAAACTGGGATAACCGGATCTGATAGGAGGACGAATTCATCATGGGGATGGTTAGGTTGCAAGGATACTAAAAAAGCCCAAAGCCTAAAGCCTAAAGCCCAAAGCTTTTGTTGACATTTAAATCACAAAGCGTAGACTTGAAGCGTGAAGCGGGAGGCGTGAGACGGGAAGCCTGAGGCTGCTTCACGCCTCAAGCTTTGTCAGAACTTCAGTGCCAGCCCGATTCCCAGCAATTCCTGAAGCTGGGGTTTGGGCCCTCCGGTAGTGCCGTCCGCATTTACCGAGGTAATATCATTGTCATAAATCAGGTTAAACGCCAGGGTCATCTGAAGGATCCCGGTTACTTTCACCGCCAGAAGATTGGTCATGTTGATGTCAATATTCTGGGGATCATGCAGGTAGTTCGAAAACAGGTCCAGCCTTCCGGTATACACTGCGTTGTCACTGATTTTTTTTGTGTAGGAAATGGTTGCATAAGCGCCGAATTCCATTTTTACTTCCTGGCCGGAATCAACTCCAAAAGCCCCCACAGAAGAAAGAGAATCATTCTTTACAATTATCCACCTGAATGTGGAGGGCGAAATGAAAAATGAGAAATCATCGTTGGGTTTATAGTTCATTCCCGGAGAAAGAATAACATATGCCGGCGCGAGAAAATCAGAAATCAGAATGGGTGTCTTAGTATCTTTTGGATAGGCATAACCGGGAGTAAACTGTGTTCTGAAATTGAACAGCCCGCTCAGGTACCAGTTCTTGCCTACCTGGTACCCGTATTTTGACAATAAATCAATTTTATCGTCAGATTTCCGGGAACCTACACTGGTTGTATTTAAAAACCCATAAGCGAGATCAATGGTATTATCCCAGGCATGTTTCCCGTTTTTATAGTATGCGTATGCATTGAAAAAACTGGATAATCCCAGTGTGGAATTTTCACCACCGGCGGCCCAGTTATCCTGTGCACCCTGGGTAAAAGTAAGTCTGAGCAGTCCGCCTGTTTTCCAGAGTTTGGGAATGGTATCATTCGGATCCTTTTTAATATCGCGATTGGCTTCGTTGCGCAATTCCTGCACAGTTTTATCCTGGGCTGTTACACGATGGAGGCTGAATAAAGAGAAAATGACAAATACTATCTTTTTCATAAAACAGATTTATGGTATTGAAACAGGACGATTCAAAATGGCAGGATGGATGCGTATAAAAATCAGGCCGGGTTATGGTTTTTTTAATTCGTCCCGGATTTCGGTTAACAGCTTTTCTGTGGGCGTAGGTTCCGCAGGAGCTGCCGCTTTTGTATGTTCAAGAGATTTAACTCCTTTTACGATAAGGAAAAGTACAAAGGAAATAATAATAAATTTTATGATAGCCGCTATAAACAATCCGTACTTAACGGCTCCATAGCTGAGTTTGTCCAGATCATCGGCATGCGCTGCTTTTAAAGCCGGCTGCAGCAATAAAGGTGTAATCACATTATCTGTGAGGGAAGAAATAATAGCTCCAAAGGCTCCGGCAATTATCACGGCAACCGCCAGATCGATTACATTACCCCGCAGGGCAAAGTCTTTAAATTCTTTCAGGATTCCCATACATTTATATTTAAGATGTTAAGAATGTAATCCTTCAGTTGAAATGCTCAGACAGACATGATTTCTTTTTCTTTTGAAGCCAGGTGTTTTTCAACCAGTGCGATATGCTGATCTGTGATTTCCTGCATCTTTTTTTCCGCATCTTTAGTAAGATCCTCACTCAGTCCTTCCTTCTGCAACTTCTTGATCTGTTCCATAGACTCCCTGCGGATATTCCGTACAGCGACACGGGTTTGTTCACCTTCCCCATAGGCCCGCTTTACAAATTCCTTTCTTCGTTCTTCTGTTAAAGGAGGCATGAACAACCGGATAATATTGCCGTCATTTTGCGGTGTAACACCCAGGTTGGCATTGATAATGGCCCTTTCTATGGGTTGCAGCATATTCTTCTCCCAGGGCTGAATGGTAAGCGTCCTGGCATCCATCGCGGAAACATTCGCAAGCTGATTAATAACAGTTGGGGAACCATAGTAATCAACCTGAACACCTTCCAGCATTTGTGGATTTGCTTTTCCGGCACGGATCCGGGTGAGTTCATTCTCGAGGTGATTGATTGCCTTGACCATGGAATCCTTTGCAACTTCCACGATAAAGTCTAATTCATCAGACATAAACAATTATTCTAATTCGGGATTTTTGCAGCTGTTGCTGCCAGTTAATTTTTTTGCTCCAGCATACTGTCGCGGATAAAGGTAACCAATTTCGATTCTTTAATCTTCTCATTTTTGTCGTTTCCTTCGTTAGCCCACGCAACAGGAACCCGTGACCTGGAATAATAAGCAATGGCTATAAAGGTGAAGAAGAGGGCGATTACAGAAAAGATAAGAATGGTACATCCCAGCGAACGGGCCAGATACACGAATACCACCATGCTGGCATTTAGTGCCACCAGTAAAAGCGTTATTGTCCGGTGAGATAAACCCCGGTCCAGCAAAAGATGATGTATATGATTCCTGTCCGGACTGAATGGCGAACGGCGTTTAAAAATGCGGATCGCAAAAACGCGAAGTGTATCCAGCAGCGGAATCATGAGAATGGTAAATCCAATGGCAGGAGATGACTGGATCGGGTTCACTGAGGCGGGACCGTTTCCCGGATCAATAAATTCCATAACCAGGATTGCGTTGACCACCCCGATTAGCAGGGATCCCGTATCGCCCATAAATATTTTAGCCGGCTGAAAATTAAAAATCAAAAAGGCAATCAGACTACCGCATAATGAAAATGCAAGAACATAATACGGTTCCATTCCTTCACTTAAAAAATATAATCCGAAAAGTGTCGCTGACATTAAGCCCAGGCTGCCCGCCAAACCATCCACACCGTCAATCAGGTTAAATGAATTGATAATTACAATTACAGAGAAATAGGAAATCAGGAGACTGAACATTTCCGGTATTTCATGGATTCCAAAAAATCCGTGCATGCTCCGTATCTGTATTCTTCCATAATAGATAATCAGGAAGGCCGCCAGTACCTGACCAATGAATTTTTTTATGGGAGACAGTACCAGGATATCATCTTTCAGTCCGAGGAAGAAAATAACCATTGCGGATGCGATGAAATATTGAAACTCTGAAGAGTATTTAAAATTAATGGTGAGCAGGCATCCAAAAACGAAACCTGCAAAAATTCCAATCCCTCCGAGGGGTGTGATAGCCACCTGGTGTATTTTGCGTGCATCCGGCATATCATACAGCTTCTTCATCTCAGCAACGTTGATGATTACGGGAATAGCCAGAAAAGTAATGGTGAAGGAAATCGAAAGGGATAATAATACATCAAACATGTAACTCGGTTTACATTAAATAAAAATCAAATCATTGCTAAAATCGAGCCCTTACCCCGTTTACTTACGTTCAGGTTAGAATGTTGAAATTCAAGATGTTCTGACCAGCAATGTTATAATGTCACTGAGCGCATGAACAAGCAAGTTAGAACAAAAGTTTAATATGATTCAGGACCTCGTTAAATAAATTTAAATTCCATTAGCTTTGCCGACTCCAGAATAAATTAATTTATATGGCTGATTTAAAGGCAATTGCTTCTCAAATCCGACGCGATATTGTAAGAATGGTACATGGTGCCGCCAGCGGACATCCCGGAGGATCCCTGGGTTGTGCGGATTTTTTTACCGTACTTTTTTTTGAAATCATGAAACATGATCCTTCGTTTTCCATGGATGGGAAAAATGAGGATATTTTTTTCCTCAGTAACGGACATATTTCTCCTGTTTTCTATTCTACGCTCGCCCGGTCAGGCTATTTTGATGTAAAAGAACTTACCACCTTCCGAAAACTGAACTCACGTCTCCAGGGTCATCCGGCTACCCACGAACACCTCCCCGGCATCCGGATAGCCAGCGGATCGCTCGGACAGGGAATGAGTGCCGCCAATGGCGCTGCCCTTACTAAAAAACTCAATAAAGATTCAAATATTGTCTATTCCCTGCATGGCGACGGAGAGCTGGATGAGGGTCAGAATTGGGAGGCCCTGATGTTCGCTGCCCATCACAGAGTAGATAACCTGATTTCAACCGTTGACTGGAACCACCAGCAGATAGACGGCACCACAGACCATGTGATGAATCTGGGTAATATCCGTCAAAAATTCGAAGCTTTTGGATGGAAAACCCTGGAAACCAACGGAAATAACATCGAAGAACTGTCTGCGACCCTGAAAGAGGCCAAATCTCTGACGGGTAAAGGGCAGCCTATTGCCATCATGATGCATACTGTTATGGGCAAAGGGGTTGATTTCATGGAAAACGATCACGGCTGGCACGGAACCGCACCCAACGACGAACAACTGAAAAAGGCCCTTGCGCAGTTACCCGAAACGCTGGGAGACTACTAGTCAAGTGTGAGAGTGTGAGAGTGTGAGAGTGATTTAAATTCTCACACTCTCACACTCTCACACTCTCACACTTTCCTAGGTTTTTAATTCAAAGGGCTGCAAAGCCGCTTTTCTCGCGGGTAGCCAGGAAGCGAGCAAAACCACAATCAGGATGGTGCTTCCAACCAGTATAAAATCACCAGGGATAAGTTTTACCGGATAGTAGCTGATCAGAAAATTCCCCTGCATCTTCAAAAGTTCGAATCTCACCTGCAACCAGCACAATAATATAGCCAGTCCGAAGCCAACGCCACCACCGACAATCCCGAGCAGTATTCCTTCATTCAAAAAAATCCGGCGTATAAACTGATTGTCGGCGCCCATCGCTTTCAACACCTGGATATCTTTCTTTTTTTCCAGTACCAGCATGGTCAGCGCGCCAACAATATTGAATGCAGCAACAATTAAGATCAGGGTCAGAATCATGTAAATGACCCACTTCTCCATTCTCATTATACCGAAAAATGTCTGGTTTTGTTCTTCCCGCGTCTGCACCAGGTACCCTGTCCCGAACAGTGCCCGGATTTTGGATATCAATTCCTTTCCGGCTACACCATCCTTCACGGCAATTTCTATCGCCCCGTACTGATTGGAATCCAGACCCATCATCCGCTGCATGAACTCCAGGTTGGTAATTACATAGTGATCATCAAAATCCTGTTGTATCCGGAATGAACCGGCGGAAGCCATGGCTTCGGAACGTACCGCAGATTCGGGATCTGCGGGATTGATGCCGCCATTTCTGAACAGGTAAACGGTCATGGGCACAATGGCCCGGTCGGCTTCGATGTCCAGCGCGTATTCTATTCCCGATCCCAGGACTGCTGTGGGATGATCTGCCGTACCTGTTTGGTATTCGCCCTTCGAAATATTTTTAGAAACCCCGTTAATGTTTTTATAGTTCGTGTCAACCCCTTTGAGCATTACGGGCTGAAGGTTGTTATATTGAAGCAGTGCCTGGTCTTCTACCGTTAATGAATAACCGATAATGCCGTCCAGGTTTTTCAAACTGGCTATCTTTTCATGGGGAACCCGCATAATTTTACCTGAAGCGGGTGATATCCTTACATCAGTATAAAAAGAAGAATAGAGTGATTTTACAAGGTCCTCAAGTCCATTGAATACACTCAATACAACAATCAGTGAAGCTGTTCCCAGAATAATCGCAAGCACACTAACCCAGGAAATGATGTTAATGGCATTCGTTGACTTTTTTGCTTTAAAATAACGCCAGGCGAAAAGAAACTTCAAGGCTAATGAATTAATCAGGAATCGGATCCGGTATCGGGTTTAGTATCATTGATCTCTCGAAACAATGCGTCCATCTTATCAACATACTCCAGCGAATCATCAATATAAAATGACAACTGGGGCATGCTTCTTAACTGATTTCGGATTGAACTAACCAGGTCCCTTTTGATTTCCCAGGCCCGGTCTTCAATCAGTTTCAATGCATCAGGCTGGCTGGCGATCTGGTAGAAACTCAGGTAAACACGCGCTTCAAAAAGATCCGGAGTTATTTTAACAGAGGAAATGGAAACCATACCACCCTGTATAATATTCAACCCGAGTTTCTGAAATATATTGCTGAGTTCTGCCCGTAATAAAGCAGCAACCTGTTTCTGTCGCTTACCTTCTTTCATATAATTGTCTATTTCAGTGTAAATTTACGGGTTTACACACCATTCGGGAATAATGAAAAGATTTGCGACGATTTTAAATTACCTGCGAGATCAGAAAGGACAGGTGTTTCTTTATTTCCTGGTAAACCTTCTTTCGATATTATTTTCCCTGGTTTCCCTTACCATGCTGGTCCCCTTTCTTCAGTTGCTTTTCGGTAAAGAGAAACCACCGGATCATGTGCAAAGTCTTAGCTTTTCCGCATCCAGCGTATTGGATAACATAAAATATACGCTGGGAATAATGATCCGTGAGCATGGAAATGTTTACGCGCTGGGAGCGATCTGCGTGATCATCATCGTCTCCATTTTTTTAAAAAACTTTTTTCTCTATTTGTCCTACCGCATCATGGGACCCATGCGAAACCGTGTGTTGACCAGGCTTCGGGCAGATCTTTTTTCAAAAATCCTCGAGCTTCCTTTGGGGTTTTTTACCGAGCAACGTAAAGGAGATATCATCAGCCGGATGAGTAACGATATCAACGATATTGAATGGAGTGTAATTGGTACGCTTGAAGGTATCTTCCGTGAACCGCTCACCATCCTGGTAATCCTGGCCACCCTTGTTTTTCTCAGTCCTCCTTTATCCCTCTTTCTTTTTGTTTTACTTCCCCTCACCGGATTTATCATTGGCCGGGTGAGCCGTTCATTAAAAAAACAATCCACTGTTGCCCAGGAAGAACTGGGTACTTTAATGTCCATACTTGACGAAACGCTGGGTGGCCTGCGGGTAATCAAAGCATTCAACGCAGAAAAACTTTTGAAATCCAAATTTTTCAAAACAAACGACTACCTGAATTATGTCAGGAATAAAATTGTTTTCCGGAAAGACATGGCTTCCCCGATGTCTGAATTGCTTGGGGTAATCGTATTATGCTGCATATTATTTTTCGGAGGACAAATGATCCTTAGTCATGAATTTTCCTTACAGGCTGAAGGATTCATTGCTTATATCGCCATTTTTACGCAGATTATCAATCCGGCCAAATCCTTGTCCACCGCATTTTATAATGCGCAGCGTGGTACGGCTGCTATCAAAAGGATCGAGGAAATATTGCAGGCAGATAATATCATCAACGAACCTGAACATCCCGAACCCATTACCGCATTCACAGATTCCATTGAATTTAAAAATGTAGGTTTCGCTTATGAAGGAGTACCCGTTCTGCACAATATAAATCTGAAAATAAATAAAGGGAAAACAATTGCGCTCGTGGGTTCCTCGGGTGCCGGCAAGTCCACCCTGGCCGATCTGATTCCGCGTTTCCATGATGTGACCAGCGGCGAATTGCTGGTAGACGGAATTAATATAAAAAACTATTCCCTTCACGCATTGCGCGGCCAGATGAGCATTGTAACCCAGGAACCGGTTTTGTTTAACGATACCATTGCAGCCAATATCGCGCTGGGAACTCCGGATGCTTCACCGGAAGAAATTGAGCATGCCGCAAAAGTGGCAAATGCACATTCATTTATCAGTCAGAAAGAAGAAGGATATCAAACCAATATTGGCGATCGTGGTTCTAAATTAAGTGGCGGGGAAAGACAAAGGGTCACGATAGCCAGGGCAGTATTAAAAAATCCGCCCATCCTGATTCTGGATGAAGCCACCTCTTCGCTGGATACAGAAAGTGAGCGTCTTGTTCAGGATGCCATCAACAATATGATGCAAAACAGGACCTGCGTGGTGATTGCCCACCGGCTCAGCACCATCCGGCATGCTGATGAAATCATCGTTTTACAAAAAGGAGCCATTGTGGAAAGAGGGACCCACGATGAACTGGTAATACAGAATGGTTTCTATAAGAAACTCGTGGAAATGCAGGAAATACGATGAAGGCTTAACGCCTAACGCTTAACGCCGAACGCCGAACGCTTAACGCTTAACGCCTAACGCAATTTGGAAATTTAGAAATTTGGAAATTTGGGAATTTGAAAATTTAAAATACGGCGACCTGGTAATGAAATCTTGCGTTTGGCGTTAAGCGTTAAGCGTTAGGCTTTCAGCCTGAATCAGTATTTCCGAATCAGCACAACCCCGGCAATAAGCAGTATTACACCAATAATTTTTCCTGCAGAAATTTCTCTGACAGCTACACCCATCCAGCCAAACTGATCAAATAAAATTGCGGCGAACATTTGTCCGGCGAGCACCAGACTAAAAGATAATACCACACCGAGCCTGGGAAGAAGCACTACAATCCCGGCAACAAAAAAAGTTCCCAGAATACCACCTGTCCAGATCCACCATGGTGACTGGACAGAAATAAATCGAAATTGAAACTGACCGGCGATGATCAGAAAAATCATCAGTGCCATGGTACCAACAGCGAAGGAAACAAATGCTGCCATCACCGGACTTCCCGCTGTTTTAGCCAGGCGCGCATTGATTGCGGCCTGCATCGGGAGTATCGCCCCTAATGCCAGAGCCATTACAATAAATAATAATCGGGATTGCATTTTAAATTTAAAGACCAAGCGTGATCAGATGACAGATAACAGTTGACAGCAAGAAACATCAATGGGTTGACTCCTTGTGCAAACTGCAAAACCGTAAGGCGTTAAGCGTTTGGCGTTAAGCCTTAAGCCTATTTGTTCATCGTCTGCTTGGCTTCAATGCTCAGTGTAGCATGGGGCACAGCCTTCAGTCTCGCCTTGTCGATCAGCTTTCCGGTTACCCGGCAGATACCATAAGTTTTATTTTCAATGCGCATCATCGCCTTTTCCAGGTGATCGATAAAAGTAATCTGGCGGCTGGCCATCTGGCTCAACTGTTCACGTTCCATACTCATACTGCCATCTTCCATGGTCATGTACCGATTATCTGTTTCATCACCTCCCATTTCATCTCTTCTGGTAATAAGACCCTGTAGATAAGCCAGTTCTTTCTTGGCAGCGTCCATTTTCTTTGTGATCAGCTCCCTGAACTCTGTCAATTCTGTATCACTGTATCTCATAGATGGTCCGGTTTGTTCCTGATGGTGTAAGTCCAGGACGGATTTTGTGAATTCCGGTTCGTATTTCCGAACGGTTTTTGTCTTAATTTCGGGTATAACCACTTTTGCCGGCTTTCCGGTAGGTATACCGGCTTTTTAGGCTCAGGTTTCACGGTAACCGGAGCTGGTGTTTTTCACTTGTTGTTTGAAGACGGGCTTTTTATCTTCCGCTTTCCCGGCCGGCTTTACCGCCAGAACAGGCTGAACAGGTTTAACTGCCACTGCAGGGGTATGTACCGCAGGTTTTGCGGGCTGGGCTACAGGGGCATGCTTTTTTGCCGGCGCAACTACCGGAGCTGCTTTTTTAGCTGCCGGAGCATGGGCGGCCTGTTTTTTAGCCGGAACTGCAGATTTGGAATTTGCTGACTTACTTTCTGACGCTACATGTTTCTTTACCACAGGTGTAATTTTTTTTGAACTGTCCTTTTTTGCAGATTTTGCCGGCGCTGGCTTTTTGGCAACAACTTTCTTAGCCACTGGCTTAGCGGCCTTTTTGGGTTGTACCTTTTTAACGGATTTGACCGGTTTTTTCTTGATTGCCATATGGTTAGGCTTTTTTTGTGACAAACACTGTTAAAGGAACATCATTAACTTCAATTTCGGTGCCATTCACTATTTCGGCAACCAAATCGAGTCTGTCTGCCAAAATTTCCGCGCAAATATAATAATTAAATTCTCTTATTGTTCGCCTCTAATGTTTGTGCACCGCCAATTTGCACATTTATTCGGTCAGTAAGTTCAAATTCCATGGTCTTTTCTGATCTTTTGGATTCGATTTACCAATTCCCGGGCATTTCCCTCCCTTTCCAGTTCCGGGGTAACAGTCACATCCAGGGCAACGGTAAGGGGACCTTTTGAGGCAACCATCCATCCCGGCATGTCTTCGCTGCTGATTTCCACTTCTTACCTGGGCAATTTCTACGGATTCGTCCCGACAGGGTTAGCGTATACTTCCCGTCTTTCTCCAGATTACTGATGTCTTCCTGATGTGAATGCGGCCAAAGCCTGGCTGACGGGCTTTCATTTTAGGGCCCAGCTTTTTGCCGAGGAGCGACGAAATTGGGCTTGATTTTTTTCTGAATAAACTCATTTTCGCCTCCAGATATTCAATTTCCTTAATATTTACCTCTGTCCGGATCAGCTCTTCCACTTTTTTCAACTGAGTTTTCATTCCCGGATTCAAAACAGGAATCAATGCCTTTTTGAAGCGGTTGCCGCACTTTTATATTGATTTTTTTGCGAATGGACAGGATCAGGGATGAAGCATCCTGCGCCAGTTTCATCCTTTCTTCCAAAGGTCCGTATCAATGGCTGCATTTTTTATTTCCGGGAAATCTGTATAATGGACAGATTCAAATTCAGACCTGCCGGTTACCGAATTCAGATTTTGAAATAACCAGTCTGCAAAAAACGGGGATATCGGGGCAATCAGTTTACTCAGGGTTTCCAGACATTCATATAAAGTCTGATAGGCACTTTTTTTATCCTGCTCATATTCGCCTTTCCAAAACCTGCGACGGCTCAGCCGCACATACCAGTTACTGAGTTCTTCGTCCACAAAATCCTCGATCAGCCGGCCGGCAACCGTGGGTTCATAATCATCCATGCTGTAAATCACTTTCTTCACCAGGCTGTTCAGTGAGAAGAAATATCCATTTATCAATTTCAGGTCTTTCTGCCAGGGGGATATAGGATTCAGTAAAATCAAAACCATCCACATTGGCATATAAGGCGAAAAACTGGTAGGTATTGTAAAGTGTTCCGAAAAATTTTCTCTGCACTTCCCGTATGCCTTCCGTGTCGAACTTCATGCTGTCCCAGGGGGATGCATTGGTTATCAGGTACCATCGTGTGGCATCGGCACCGAACTGATCAATTGTTTTAAACGGATCCACTACATTCCCCACCCGCTTACTCATTTTATTGCCGTGTTTATCCAGGACAAGTCCGTTGGAGACAACTGTTTTATAGGCAATGCTGTCAAATAACATTACACCCAACGGCATGCAGCGTATAAAACCATCCCCGTGTTTGATCAACTCCTTCCGCGATAAAGTCTGCCGGAAAACTTTTTTTAAATTTCTCTTTATTCTCAAACGGATAGTGCCACTGGGCATAAGGCATCGCACCTGAATCAAACCACACATCCACGAGGTCCGGAATGCGGGTCATTTTTTTACCACCTTTGCTCACCAGGATAATGTCATCAACAAAAGGTTTATGCAGGTCAAGAGCAGCTGCATTGATCCCTTCGTTTATATTTCCCCCGAATATTTTTTTGGCTTTTTCAACTTCTTCCAGCAATTCACCGATAGAGCCGATACATTTTTCTTCTTCTCCATCTTCTGTTCTCCAGATCGGGAGTGGTGTGCCCCAAAACCGGCTCCGGCTAAGATTCCAGTCCACCATATTTTCCAGCCAGTTTCCAAATCTGCCCTCACCGGTAGAAGCCGGTTTCCACTGAATGGTTTTATTGAGCTCAACCATCCGGTCTTTTAAAGCCGTTGTTTTAATAAACCACGCATCCAGCGGATAATATAAAATGGGTTTATCGGTTCTCCAGCAATGCGGATAGGTATGCTCGTATTTTTCTATTTTGAAAGCCCTGTTTTCCTTTTTCAATTTAACGCAGATGTCAACATTTACATCGACATAGTTTGGCTCGTCTTTGTAATTTTTTACGTAGCGACCACTGAATTCTCCTACCCCGTCAACAAATTTTCCCTGTTTGTCTACCAGGATAAGGATACCCAGCCTGTTTTTTTTGCCCACTTTAAAATCATCTGCACCAAATGCCGGTGCCGTGTGAACGATTCCTGTTCCGTCTTCTGTGGTAACAAAATCTCCGGTCACAATCCGGAAAGGATCAGCATCGGGAGTCAGTTCCAGAATCTTTTCGGGAGCAGCTGCTTCGGTGGGAATCAATTGTTCATAACGGCAATTCTCCAATTTTGAACCGCGAAATGAAAATATATTTTTCCAGGGAAGAACCCTGGACGCCACCTGATAGGATGAATCATCTGCGTTTTCGTCCTCCGGCTTAAAATATTTTCCGATCAGCGACTTTGCCAAAACCAGGTTGACAGGCAAATGCGTATATGGATTAAAGGTCTGTATGAGGGAATATTCTATATCCGGTCCTACAGTCAGACCCAGGTTGGAGGGAAGCGTCCAGGGAGTAGTGGTCCAGGCGATAAAAAAAATCTCCTTGTTGCTGCTGCTCCCAAGGGTTTCAAATAAAAAATCAGATTCTTTATTCTTAACCGCCTTAAACATGGCCACACAGCTGGTATCCTTTACCTCTTTATATGTGCCCGGCTGGTTGAGTTCATGAGAGCTCAGGCCGGTGCCCGCTGCAGGGGAATATGGCTGAATGCTTACACTTTCGAATAATAAATCCTTCTGATACAATTCTTTAAGAATCCACCATAGGGTTTCGATATATTCATTCTTAAAAGTTACATAGGGATGGTCAAGGTCAACCCAATAACCCATGCGGTTGGTGAGTTCATCCCATTTATCCTTGTACCGAAGTACCGCCTCCCGGCACTTCTGATTATATTCCTCTACAGATATTTTCCTGCCAATGTCTTCCTTTGTAATTCCCAGTTCCTTCTCCACACCCAGCTCAACCGGTAATCCATGGGTATCCCAGCCTCCTTTGCGCTCAACCTGGAAACCCCGCATCGTTTTGTATCTGCAAACCAGGTCTTTAAGTGTCCTGCTGATTACATGATGGATCCCCGGTAGCCCATTGGCGCTTGGAGGCCCTTCATAAAAAACAAAAGGTGTTTTTCCTTCCCTTAAATCAATACTTTTTTGAAAAGTTCCGGATACTTTCCATTGATCCAATACGGACTGGCCGATGTCGGGCAGATTCAGTTTTTGATATTCTTTGTATTGCCCCGGCATACTGATCTGTTAATAATGAGCGTGTTATAAAATGATTAAGGCAGGCGCAAAAAGTGACCCGTTTAAAATGTTTGCAAAGCTAGTGAATTTAAGGGTTTTTTTACCCGTAAAACTGATCGTAAATATCCCGTAATAGTTTGCGATTTTCAGTATTGTTACGCGGAACTTGAGCATAATCAACTGTTTGTAACTATTCAATTATCCACAATGAAATCCTTTGGCATAATTTATGTTTAAAAAAAGGGATCCAATCCTTAATAAAATTATTAAGACGTTTCTGTAAAAAGGCGTCTTCGGGTTCTGATAAATTTTTTTCTACGGTTTAGGGTTTAGGGGTTAAAAAGGGGGGTATTCCTACTCCCCTTCCTTTTTACACTGTCGGTTTTTATTCGTAATCCGAACCATCCCGTTTTTAATTCCTTTTATCGTTTTTGCAAAACCATTGCTCGGCTAGCGCATTTTATGATTTTTTACAGAATCATCTTTTAACCCAGTTTCTGAAAGACCGCCTTTTTTGCCCCTTATTTAGAAGCCTCCTTTAACGGAGGCTTTTTAGTTTATGGTTTATGGGTAGATGGTGGATGGAATCTACAAACCATATACCATATACCATCCACTATTCCTTGCTTCTGATCTTTTTGTAAATCCGGATCGCAAGCATCAGCACTACGGCAAGGGAAACGACTCCCACAGTTCCGAATACCCAGCTCATGACCTGTTTTACGCTCGCTAAAAAAACAATGATGAATAAGAACAGAGTAGCCAGTTCATTCCAGATCCGCAATTTCTGAGAACTGAAACGAAAGATCCCTTTTTGCTGTTCCCGGTAAATAAAATGAAGGGAGAAATGGTAGGCATATAACAATATCACGAAAATAAGTTTCACGATCAGCCATTCGGGTGTGCCACCCAGTAAGATCCACATCCAGGGACCAAAAACCAGGGTGAGTATGGCCGAGGGCCAGGTAATTCCAAGCCATAGCCGACGGCTCATGATGCGGAACTGCGCCGACAGAATTTCACGCTCCGCACCGGTTTTTTCATTGGCCTCCGTATGATAAATAAAGAGCCTGACAATATAAAACATGCCGCTGAACCAGGTGACAATAAAAATTATGTGAAGCGCTTTAATATATAAATACATAATACAAATTAAGACTGAATCCATCCGGCCAGGGCCTGCACCCATAGCGGATGCGTATTTAAACAGGGCACCATTGCATAGGAGTCACCCCCGGATTCCAGGAAACTTTCTTTACCGCGGATCTCGATCTCTTCCAGGGTTTCCAGGCAATCACTAACAAAAGCAGGACATACGACCAATAACTTTTTTATTCCCTCCGCAGGCATTTCCTGAAATCTGAAATCAGTATACGGCTTTAACCAGGGCTGTCGGCCGAGACGGGATTGAAAAGAAAAACTGAATTTTTCTGGTGCCAGTCCGAGTTTTGCGGCCACCAGGTTCATGGTTGTTAAACACTGATGCCGGTAACAGGTGCCATGGGCCGAGGAAAGACGGGCGCAGCAATCTGGCGACTGTAAACAATGGTGATGGGTAGGATCTGATTTTTGCAGATGACGTTCGGGAATTCCATGAAAGCTGAACAGCAGATGATCAAATTCATTTTGCAGCCAAGGCCGGATATTTTCTGCCATGGCATTTATATATGCAGGCTCCGCATAAAAAGGAGCGACAAATTTTAAACTGAAACGGTATTTTTTTTTTCGGTGTATTTCTTTGGCATATTCTACAGCTGTTTCATAGGACGACATCGCATAGTGCGGATATAACGGAATGGCAAGAACTTCTTCCATATCTGGAATCTTCTTAAGAAGTTCTTCGTAAGCTGATTCCATTCCGGGATTGCCATATCTCATGGCGATACTTACCGGTTCCGGAATGATCGCCTGCAGTTTTTCAGCGAGCTCACGGGTAAACTGTATGAGTGGCGAACCCTTATCAGTCCATATTGTCCGGTATGCTTCGGCTGATTTCGGTGCGCGGGCCGGTACTACGATTCCCTGCATAATCACCTTCCTGAAAAGCCATGAATAATCTATCACTCTCTTGTCAGTCAAAAATTCGTTCAGGTATTTTTTCAGGTCCCGCACTTCAGTAGAATCCGGAGAACCCAGATTCATTAAAATGATACCCCGCTTCTGATTTGCCATGTGCAAATGTAATTAAGAAACCATCTGGCAATTCAACCTGGAATTTTGAAGAAATTATATAAATGACACTATTATGACACTAAAATACTTTATTCGGGAGCGCACCGAGTAATTTTGCGTACTACTATCAGGATGAACAAAAACCCAAACGCAGAACTGTCTAATTTCTTCGTCACCGGCATCAACTATAAAAAAACCGATACCGCAATCCGTGGCTCTTTTGCTATTGGTCCGGAACAATATGGGAATATGTTGCAGCTGGCTGGCGAATATGGCGTGCGGGATCTTTTCGTTTTATCTACCTGCAACCGTTCCGAAATATATGCGATCGCAGATAACCCGCAACAGCTGATCAATTTATTCTGTTCCCAAACCCAGGGAGCAGAAGAACTGTTTAAAGAATTGTCTTATTGCAAAAACGGACAGCATGCACTGGAACATCTGTTTGATGTGGGTGCCGGTCTGGATTCCCAGATTTTGGGAGACTATGAAATTGTGGGTCAGCTAAGGCTGGCCATGAAATTTGCAAAAGAAAAAGGATTCATTCATACTTTTCTGGAAAGAACACTGAACCAGGTTTTACAATCTTCAAAAGAAATTAAAAACAATACAGCACTAAGCGATGGAACGGTTTCCGTTTCATTTGCTGCAGTCCAATATATCCGGGAAAATGTTGCCGTCTTAGACAATAAAAAAATTCTCTTACTGGGTACGGGAAAAATCGGAACAATCACCTGTAAAAACCTGGTCGACTATACCGGGACCAGCCGGATTACACTCATGAACCGATCACCGGAAAAAGCCGAAGACCTGGCTTCCTCCTTTGATCTGCGGACAGCCCCGATTGAATCCCTGCAGGAAGAAATAAAAAATTCTGATATCATCCTGATCGCAACCCATGCAGCAGAGCCGATCATTCTTTTTAATGATCTGGTTGGTCTTTCAGGTAAAAAACTCATCATCGATCTTTCCATCCCCTGCAATGTTGAAAAACAGGTTGCTGAGATACCCGGAATCACCCTGATAGATGTGGACGGCCTTTCAAAACTAAAAGATGACACCCTGCTTCGGCGCGCCGCGGAAATTCCGAAAGCGCGTGCGATTATTCAATCCCATCTCCGGGAATTGATGGACTGGCACGATATGCGCAGAAATGTTCCCGTTCTTAAACAGGTGAAAATAAAACTTCAGGAAATTCACAGTTCTCCGTTGTTTGAGCGTGCAGATCCCGAAAATCTGCCATCCATAAGCAGGGATCAGAAAATACAAAGAGTGCTCAACGGAATGGCTTCAAAAATGCGCCGTGAAAATCAGCGCGGCTGTTTTTATATTGAAGCCATCAACGAGTTTATTGCATAAATAAACGCGAATCATGTCTAAAAAACTCAGGATCGGCACACGGGAAAGCCAACTTGCCCTCTGGCAGGCCGGTCATGTAAAATATTTACTAAGTCAGTCCGGCATTGAATCGGAATTGGTCCATATAAAAAGCGAAGGCGATCTGGACCTGACCACTCCATTGTATGCCATGGGTGTGCAGGGTATATTTACGAGAAGCCTGGACCAGGCCTTATTAAATTATCAGGTTGATATTGCTGTTCATTCAATGAAAGACGTGCCCACCCGGCTTCCGGAAGGCATTATCCAGGCGGCTGTTCTGGAAAGGGATAGTCCGTTTGATTTGTTTGTACCCCCTCCGGCAAATCATAATGTTCAGATGGACGAACACGAACCCTGCACCATTGCTTCCAGCAGTTTAAGAAGAAGGGCCCAGTGGCTTCATCGATTTCCTAATGACACCATCGAACCCATCCGGGGTAATGTAAATACGAGATTAAAGAAACTGGCAACTTCCAACTGGTGGGGAGCCATATTCGCAGCGGCTGGTCTTGAGCGAATCGGATTGCGGCCCGCAAATGCGGTAGAATTGAAATGGATGCTTCCTGCTCCGGCCCAGGGTGCAATACTTGTCGTTTGCCGCGAAAAAGATGAGCAGGTTTTTTCACAATGCCGGACTATTCATCACGAACAGACCGCTTTTTGTGTGAAAACAGAGCGCGATTTTTTATCCGGGCTGATGGGTGGCTGTTCAACACCTATTGGTGCGCTGGCGCAGATAGAAGGAGATGATCTTTTTTTCCAGGGAAACCTGCTGGATGAAACAGGGGAAAAAATCTTTTCCATCGAAAAAAAACTGTCTGTGGAACTGGCAGCCAGCCTGGGCGAAGCAGCAGCCCATGAATTACTCAACAGCGGCGGTAAAAGCATCCGGATTCAGAAACATCATGCGTGACCGTCAGTTTACCATATTGTCTACCACCCCATTGCCTTTTGAACGGGTCTCGCGAATTCCGGATTCCATTGACGTGCAGGTAATCCCGTTTACTGAAATCCTGGCCCGTGACGATGAAGAAACCAAAGCAACCATTCTGTCACTTGCTAAAAGAAAAATAACCGCCGTATTCACGAGTGCTTATGCTGTAAAATTCGTCGCCAGGGTACTTGACCAGAAACCAGACTGGAAAATTTATTGTACCCGGAATGAAACCCGGGTTGCGGCTGAGGACGTATTTGGAGCTGAGCGTATCGCAAAATTCTCAGACAACGCACTGTCTTTATCAAAACAAATCATCAGCGATGGAATTAAAGAAGCTGTATTTTTTTGCGGAGACCAGCGGATGAACATCCTTCCCGAAAATTTAAAACAGCAGGGTATTCTTCTGGAAGAACTGATCGTGTATGACACGCGGCTGACTCCAAAAAAACTGGATGCCAGACCTGATGCGATATTGTTTTTTAGTCCGACTGCCGTGCGCAGTTTTTTTTCCATGAACGAATTGTTTCCGGGAACCACGGTTTTTGCCATGGGAACAACTACCGCCAAAGCATTGAAAGAAAACACCGGTATTCCGGTAATTATTTCTCCTGAAGCAGATAAAGCTTTCGTATTACATATGGCAATGGAATATGCAGGATCACATCCGATAATATAATTATGCAAAAAAACGATTTGATTTTAAGAACCCTCAGAGGCGAATGCACAGAAAGGACACCCGTATGGATGATGCGCCAGGCAGGACGCTACCTGCCCGATTACCGGGTACTGAGGGATAAATATGATTTTTTCACCCGCGTGCAAACCCCCGAGCTGGCCACGGAAATCACATTGCAACCCGTTAACCAGATCGGTGTGGATGCGGCTATTTTATTTTCTGATATCCTGGTTGTGTTGCAGGCCATGGGGCTGGAAGTACAATTGATCGAAAATAAAGGTCCGGTATTGCCCGACCCCGTTAGAACTGCGGCAGACCTAAACCGGATTCGCGTTCCGAACGTGGAAGAAACCCTGGGATATGTTTTTAAAGCCATACACCTCACAAAACAGGAACTAAACAACCGGGTTCCCCTGATCGGGTTTGCCGGCGCGCCCTGGACACTGTTATGTTATATGGTGGAGGGGAAGGGATCGAAAACCTTTGACCAGGCAAAATCATTTTGTTATACCCAACCGCAACTTGCACATACTTTATTGCAGATGTTAACGGATACAACCATCGCATACCTGAAGCAACAGGTAAGGGCCGGTGCAGATATTATCCAGCTGTTCGACTCCTGGGGAGGTTTGCTGAGTCCGGATGATTTCGAAATTTTTTCATTGCAATATATGCGGCAGATCATTCATGCCCTGAATGATGAAGTGCCCACCATCCTGTTCGCAAAAGGAGCATGGGGATCCATCCGGGAAATGGTGAATACCGGCACCACGGGCATCGGACTGGACTGGTGTATTCGTCCGGAGACCGCCAGGGAAATGGCCGGTAAAGAAGCCATATTGCAGGGGAATTTTGATCCTGCCCGTTTATTGAGTCCCATTCCCGAACTGAAAAAAGAAGTCATAAAAATGCTGAATGGATTTGGGCATGGCCGGTATATTGCCAACCTGGGCCATGGAATCCTTCCGCATGTTCCGGTGGACCATGCCAAAGCTTTTGTAGAGACTGTTCAAAATCATGTTTGTAAAAACCGCGGGAAACAAGTGTTCTCGTCTCTTTAATCATGCGTGAAATCATTTCAGATATTCCTGCTCCCGTATTGTTCTGCGAAAGCTGGATTCGATTTATCCATGACTTGCAGGATACCATTTGTAACAAGCTTGAAGAAGTGGATGGAAAATCAAAGTTTGTGGAAGACCGCTGGGAGCGTTCAGAGAATGGCGGTGGCGGAAAAACGAGGGTCATTGATAACGGAGAAGTTTTTGAAAAAGGCGGTGTGAATTCCTCTGTTGTTTACGGAGAAGTTTCAGATGCCATGCGAACGCAGTTGAAGATTGAAGGATCCAGATGGTTTGCCTGTGGTTTATCGCTTGTACTTCATCCAAAAAACCCTTTCGTACCCACGGTTCATGCAAACTGGCGGTATTTTGAACTGTATGACAAAAACGGTGAACGTATCGACCGCTGGTTTGGAGGCGGAACTGATCTCACACCAAATTATCTTTTTAAAGAAGATGTTATTCATTTTCATTCCATCCTGAAACAAACCCTCGATCCATACGGAAAGGAATTGTATCCGGTATATAAGAAAGAATGTGACCGGTATTTTTCGAATCATCACCGTCAACAGGAAATGCGCGGCGTCGGTGGCATTTTTTATGACTACCTGCGACCCATAGACGAAGCCGATGCAGAGAGATGGTTCAGCTTCCAGCAGGCTAATGGAAATGCCTTCCTGGAAGGATATTTACCCATTGTGGAGAAAAGAAAGGAACTACCCTATGGTGAACATGAAATCCGGTGGCAGGAAATCCGGCGGGGAAGGTATGTGGAATTTAACCTGCTCCATGACCGCGGTACATTGTTCGGTCTCAAAACAAATGGCCGCACGGAAAGTATTCTGATGAGCCTTCCGCCAAGGGCAAGATGGGTGTATAATCATCAGCCGCTGCCCGGATCGAAAGAAGATGAATT
Source organism: uncultured Bacteroidota bacterium (assembly GCA_963766585.1). Lineage (GTDB taxonomy): Bacteria > Bacteroidota > Bacteroidia > Chitinophagales > Chitinophagaceae > Puia. Next base: position 1,024,557 of record CAVYAV010000002.1, on the reverse strand, counting down.
ATTGCAGGTATGCCTGCACCCTAAAGAATGGACAGAACCCGGGTAATGTGGCGAATAAGGAATTATGATTATGAGAGAAAGTGGAAGTTAAATGGGAAAATGACAATATGATAATAAATATTCATTTTCAGATTTTCATTAATAATTTCTCTTGCACATTTTTAATTATTTACAATTCCGTATTTACCAAATTTCAGTCTGAATAGAAATTAAAGAATTTAAATAAATATGATTTTACATAAACGTTCCAGAATATTACGTGCATCTCCTGCAATCAGGGAACTGGTGGCAGAAACGCAGTTAAAAAATTCAGATTTCATAGCCCCGCTTTTTATAGACGAGGGATCCGGCATTAAGCATGAGATTTCCTCCATGCCCGGATATTTCAGAAACAGCCTGGACATTACTGTAAAAGAAGTGAAGGAACTGCATGCACTGGGATTGAAATCCATACTCCTGTTTGTAAAAGCAAAAGATGAAGTGAAGGACAATACAGGAAAAGAGGCCTGGAACAAAGACGGACTTATGCAACGCAGTATCCGGACCATCAAAGATGCAGTTCCGGATATGCTGGTCATGACGGATGTTGCCCTTGATCCCTATTCATCCTATGGCCATGACGGGATCGTGAAAGACGGGGAGATTGTAAATGATGAAACAGTTGAAGCCCTGGTAAAAATGAGTCTGAGTCACGCTGAAGCAGGAGCGGATTTCGTTGCCCCCAGTGATATGATGGATGGCCGAATTGGAGCGATTAGGGAAGCGTTCGAAAAAAACGGGTTCAGTAAAACGGGCATAATGGCCTATAGTGCAAAGTATGCATCCTGTTTTTACGGTCCTTTCCGGGATGCGCTGGATTCCGCACCCGGTTTCGGAGATAAGAAAACGTATCAGATGGATTATGCCAACCGCACTGAAGCTGTAAAAGAAGCCCTGCAGGATGTGGAGGAAGGTGCGGACATTGTGATGGTTAAACCTGCTCTCGCTTATCTCGATATTATCCGGGAAGTAAAAGATGCGGTGCGCGTCCCCGTTAGTGCGTACAATATCAGCGGTGAATATGCCATGATAAAGGCCGCCGCCAAAATGGGATGGCTCGACGAAAACAAAGCCATCCTCGAAACCCTCACGGCCATTAAAAGGGCCGGTGCAGACCTGATCGCCACTTATTTTGCCAAACAGGCGATGCTACTGCTGCAGCAGTAGCAAGTGTGAGAGTGTGAGAGTGTGAGAGTGTGAGAGTATGGGAGTAAAAGTTGTTAATAGAATGTAAGCAGTTCGTTATAAGAATTCATCGTATCGTTATAAGAATTCATCGTAAAATGGAAATCAGAACCAGTATAGAATTATTTCAGAGGGCACAGAAAACCATTCCCGGAGGTGTGAATTCACCTGTACGGGCTTTTCGTAGTGTGGGTGGAACACCCTTGTTTATTAATAAAGCGCGGGGCAGTTACCTGTACGATGCAGATGGAAATAAATATATCGACTATATCTCATCCTGGGGTCCCATGATACTGGGTCATGCGCATGAAGAAGTGGTAGATGCCATCCGGGAACGTGCTGCACTTTCCACTTCTTATGGAGCACCTACAGAACTGGAAATAGAAATGGCTGAATTGATCACCGGCATGGTACCGAATGTGGACCTGATCCGGATGGTCAACAGCGGCACCGAGGCCTGCATGAGTGCCGTCAGACTGGCCCGTGGATTTACAGGTAAAAATAAAATCATAAAATTCGAAGGACACTATCATGGTCACGCCGACTCCTTTCTTGTGAAAGCCGGCAGTGGACTGGCAACTTTAGAAATACAAACCGTTCCGGGAATACCGGCGGGGGTTTCCCAGGATACCTTAACGGCACCCTTTAATCATTTACCCGCCGTCGAAGATCTTGTTAAAAAGCATTCCGGTGAAATCGCCGCGATCATTGTAGAACCCGTGGCAGGAAATATGGGCTGTGTGCCACCGGAAAAAGGGTTCCTCGAATCCCTGCGAACCATCTGCGACCGGGAAAATATAGTCCTGATTTTTGATGAAGTGATGACCGGCTTCCGCCTGGCACCCGGAGGCGCACAGGAAAAACTGGGCATCCGTGCCGACCTGGTTACTTATGGTAAGGTGATTGGCGGCGGTATGCCTGTCGGTGCGTTTGGTGGACGGAGGGAAATCATGGAGCATATCGCACCGTTGGGAAAAGTGTATCAGGCTGGTACATTAAGCGGTAATCCGATTGCCATGATCGCAGGCATCACGACTTTGAAAATTCTAAAAGCCAATCCTTCTATATACCAGGAGCTGGAAGAAAAAACCCGCTACCTGAATTCAGGTCTTGAGGATGTGTTGAAAAAGAAAAACATTCCCTTTGTCATAAACCGGTTCGGTTCCATGATCAGCGTTCATTTTACTAACAGGCCTGTAAAAGATTTTGAGACTTCCTCCCAATCCGATATGCAGAGATTCAACCAGTTTTTTCATGGCATGCTGGATCAGGGCATTTACCTGCCTCCATCCGCTTTTGAAAGCTGGTTCCTGAACAATGCCCTTTCCACGCGCGACCTTGATGAGACGATCGACGCAGTGGATGGCTTAACGCTTAACGCTTAACGCCTAACGCCTAACGCCCAAAGCTTAAAGCCTTCCATCCACCTTAAACCATCCACCTTCAACCGTCATCCGCCAACCGCCAACCGTCAACCGATACGGTACAATGATCGTTCAGTAACGAACAGTTTCACCCATGTGTTGAAACACAATAATCTGATTGACAATTATATATCAGAATGGCATCCTATTGGATTCATCCGTGCTGCGTCCTTATTTAATAATTAATAATTGATAATTAATAATTGATGTTCAAGACCTATCTCAAAACCTCCTGGCGCTTTCTTCTCAATAACAAAACCTTCAGCTTTATCAATGTTTTTGGCCTTGCGCTCGGCACACTCTGCTGTATTTATATTCTCGTGTATGTACAGGATCAGTACAGTTACGATAAACATCATGCTGATGTAAACCGCATTTACCGGCTTGATAAAAAACAGATCAGTCCGGATGGAACATACCATCTTGCGATATCCGGCGGTTTCATGGCACCCGCCATGAAACGGGACTTTCCAGAGATAGAGCAGTTTACCCGGGTGGTGCCTTTTATTGGAATCGACAAACACTTATTAAAATATAAGCATACTTCAATCTATGAAACGAACCCCTTTTATGTAGACTCAACTTTTTTCGACGTGTTCTCTTATCATTTTGTGGCGGGCAACAGGAATGCCCTGATGAAGCCATACACTGTGGTTTTATTAAAATCTACCGCAGACAAACTTTTTGGAAACACTGATCCCATGGGCAAAACCATCACCCTGGATAATGTGCGGGGAGTAACCGATTTTACTGTAACGGGTGTTGTGGATGAAAGTCTGGGAAAGTCCCATCTTCACGCGAACATTTTTGTAACCATGAACAGTGGAGGAAATGGGGACTATACCATGCACAATCAATCCTGGACAAACAACAACTATATCTCCTCCTATATTAAACTACGGCCCAATACAGATCTCGCATTGCTTGAAAAAAAGTTTCCTGCATTTGTAAACAAATATGGTGGTAAGGAGTTGAAGGATGCCGGACTGCAGGTTGACATGTATTTGCAATCGCTTGCCAGCATTCATACCACCGTCGGATTCGAAAATCCGGGCATCGGGAAACCCGTCAGTCCCTTGTTCCTGGGTATACTTTCGCTGATAGCAGCGCTGATTCAAATTATCGCCTGTATTAACTTTATGAATTTATCTACCGCCCGGTCCTCCAAAAGAGCCAAGGAAGTGGGTGTGCGGAAAGTAATCGGAGCGGGGCGGAAAGATCTGGTGAAACAATTCCTGGGAGAATCATTTTTACTATCGCTGATCGGCATCTTCATTGCACTGCCCCTGTTGGCCGTGTTACTTCCATATCTGAATCAGATTACCCAATCCGATATTAGTTTATCCTTTCTGAAAGATATGCGGGTATGGATAATCCTGATTTCACTTGTAGTTGCTACCGGTTTCATTGCCGGAAGTTATCCGGCATTTTATCTTTCTGCTTTTCGCGTAATCAAAGTGATCAAGGGAAATTTCACCAGTGAGATTTCCGCAACCGGTATCCGGAGATCCCTGGTGGTTTTTCAGTTTGTCCTCTCTATTGTGCTCATCACCGGCATTGTGGTTATCTATAGTCAGCTCGACTACATTAAGAAAAAAGATCTTGGTTTCGATAAGGATCAACGCCTGATTTTCACTTTTAATACCGGTGAATCTTTTGAAAAGATCCCGTCTTTTATGGATGACCTGCGTAAACTTTCCGGTGTGAAAGAAGTAAGCAATGCCAGCAAACCCATTAGCAATTCTGCATTGTTTTCCAATGTATTCACTTTACCTGGTCAGGCAAGTTCCGATGCGAAATACGCCGGATTTATAGTGAGCGATGAATTCTTCGTCCGTGCCAATGGAGTAAAACTGATCAGTGGCAGGGACTTCCGGGAGGATGATTCGGCTAAAGTGCTGGTGAATGAAACCTTCGTGAGAAAAATGGGACTTACCCCCGCGAACGCGCCAGGAATGCGGCTGACTGATGGCCAGGGGAGGATCTGGGAAATTGCAGGTGTTATGAAGGATTTCAATAACGGGACCCTGCATAAGGATATTGAAAGTTTTATGGTCTGGATCAACCACAAGGAAGACGGTCTCTGGGCCAACCTCACGGTGCATACGGATACAAGAAATTATAAAGAACTCCTGGAAAAAATAGAAACCGTTTGGCATAAAGATATTCCCGGTGTACCATTTGAATATACATTCATGGATGAGCAGGTGCAGAAGCAATACGAATCGGATATTTCCATGTCGCGCATCATCAATGCGTTTACGATTATGGCCATCTGTATTTCCTGTCTGGGTCTGTTCGGGCTCGCGGCATTCAGTGCAGAACAGCGGAATAAAGAAATCGGAATACGAAAAGTATTGGGTGCCAGCGTTGGCGGAATTGTTCAGCTGTTGTCTGCAGATTTTGTCAAACTGGTGCTGCTTGCGTTTCTGATTGCCACGCCCATTTCCTGGTGGGTGATGAATAAATGGCTGGATGGTTTTGCCTTCAGGATACAGATCAGCTGGTGGATGTTTGCGATTTCCGGATTTGCAACAGTAGTCATTGCGTTGTTCACCGTAAGTTCGCAGGCAATAAGAGCCGCTGTGATAAACCCAGTAAAGAGCCTGAGAAGTGAATAGGGCGGTTGAAGTGTATCGTAAATCGTTTATCGTTAATCGATTCACGATAAGCGTTAGGCGTTAGCGTTAAGCGTTAAGCGTTAGGCGTTGAGCGTTGAGCGTTAGGCGTTAAGCCTTAGGCCTTAAAAAGTAGCTCACAAGGTTTCAGTCCCGTGTGTTTCTTAAATGCGGTGGAAAAATGAGAGATGGAAGAGTATCCCAGCATCACAGATACATCTGTAACACTCAGACCTTTTTCATACAGGAGGTAGCGTGCATGTTCCATGCGCTGACTCTGGTAGAAGTCAAATATGGTTGTTCCAAAGAGTTCCTTGAATCCTTTTTTAAGATAACATTCGTTAATCGCCACTTTACGGCTGAGTTCCCGGATGGTGAGTGGTTCACCGATATGCTCCAGTAATATTTCCCTGGCCAGGCTGATCTTACCCCGGTCGGCTTCATTAGCGAGGAATTTACACTGGAATGAATCCACTTCCTTTTCCCCCAGCATACATTCCAGGCTGTATAACAGTAACATCTGGGTTTGGGCATTAATGAAAATATTCTCCAGACTGTCAGTATAGTTATGGTTCAGCAAGCCTTCCAATACCATCCTGGTGCGGCCGCAAAGGGACAAAATTTTTGAAAATGAGGAAGGATGTTTAAAATGGAGCACATTGTCAGAAAGGCTTCCTGAAATATGCTGTGGTTTCACAAACTGGGAGAGGTGCACCTGGGAAAAACGGAAACTCATCACATCCACTGTTTCCGAACGATCAGGACAGGCTCGGTAGTTGTGCAACTGGCAGGCTGAACAGTCTTTTTCCTTCTCACGGCAATAGGCATTTCCGGAAATACAAAAACGAAGCTCAAAATAGTTTTCACGGATATTCTCCCGCTGGAAATGATAGACCATCATTCCTGTATCTTCCAGGTTCCAATGCGGATTCTTCTCATACCTGCGGATCATATACTGAACGGATCCCGGAATCTGACGCTCCTTTTCTTCCAGTAAAAGCAATTGCTCATGCATGAAGGGCTGTTTATAAGCCAGTGTGAGTATGTCAGGGGGCTGATGCATAATTATCCGGCAAATTTAGCCCCTAAATTCCAATCGGTATCAAATTGTTGTTGAACCATTGAACTTCACCCTGAAAAGCCTGTTTTTTATGGGTTTTTATGCCCTGGAAAATAGTTTAAAAAAGAAGGTTTATGCCCCGGATCTTCGGCCTGATTTTAGTAAATTTGCAAACCTGGCTATTTTACATCTAATAACCAGTTTTTCAATAATATATGAATGAAAGTGTACAACAGGTAACAGCTCCTACGGTGAATGGTTACGGAGCAGATAGTATTCAGGTTCTCGAGGGGTTGGAAGCAGTGCGGAAAAGGCCCGCCATGTACATCGGCGATGTGGGTGTAAAAGGGTTGCATCACCTGGTGTATGAAGTAGTAGATAATTCCATTGATGAAGCCCTTGCCGGTTATTGTACAAATATTGTGGTAGAGATCTATCCTGATAATTCCGTGAGTGTCGATGATGATGGCCGTGGTATTCCAACAGGTATGAATACCAAAGAGAAAAAAAGCGCGCTGGAAATGGTGATGACCATTCTTCATGCGGGTGGTAAATTCGACAAGAACACATATAAAGTTTCCGGTGGTTTACACGGGGTAGGTGTGAGTTGTGTGAATGCACTCAGCAGCGACCTGCATGTAACCGTACAGCGGGAAGGAAAGATATTTGAGCAGGCTTATAAAATCGGAATTCCGCAATATCCGGTTCGTGAGATCGGGCTCAGTGAGAAAACCGGGACCCGCGTACACTTTCATCCCGATTCGTCTATTTTTATCACACTGGTTTATAACCGCGACATCCTGGAAAGCCGCCTGAGAGAACTGGCTTTTTTAAACAAGGGAGTAAAAATCACGATCAATGATCTCCGTGAGCTGGATGATGAAGGGAAGTTTTACACTAAAGTTTTTTTCAGCCAGGGCGGCATTACTGAATTTCTGGAAATGCTGGACAGCAATGCTTCACGGTCTCCACTGATTCCCAAGCCCATTTATGTAAATGCACTGGATACAACAACAAATGTATCCGTGGAAGTTTCCCTCACCTACAACGACAGTTACAGCGAGCATATTTATTCTTACGTAAATAATATCAATACCATTGAAGGGGGAACCCATGTTGCGGGATTCCGCCGCGCCCTGACCCGGGTATTTAAAAGTTACGGGGATAAACAAAATCATTTTGAAAAGGCCAAGGTTGAAATTGAGGGCGATGATTACCGCGAAGGACTCAGCGCCATCATTTCGGTAAAAGTGCCCGAACCTCAGTTTGAGGGCCAGACCAAGACCAAGCTTGGAAATAATGAAGTCAGTGGAATTGTTGATACTACGGTCGCCAGAATTCTGGAATCTTATCTGGAAGAAAATCCCCGGGAAGCAAAAAATATCATTCAGAAAGTGATCCTGGCGGCCCAGGCGCGTGCGGCAGCCAGAAAAGCCAGGGAACTGGTACAGCGGAAAAGCGTTTTAAGCGGGGGTGGCTTGCCGGGTAAACTGGCGGACTGCTCCGAAAGAAACCCGGAAAAATGCGAACTCTACCTGGTGGAAGGGGATTCTGCGGGCGGAACGGCCAAGCAGGGTCGTGACCGCGGTTTCCAGGCCATCCTGCCTCTCAGGGGTAAGATCCTGAATGTGGAAAAAGCCATGGAACACCGGATATATGAGAATGAAGAAATCCGGAACATGTATACCGCCCTGGGGGTTACTGTGGGTACGATCGAAGATCCCAAAGCATTAAATCTGAACAAACTCAGGTACCATAAAGTGATCATTATGACGGATGCCGATGTGGATGGCAGTCATATCGCCACACTTATCCTTACGTTCATTTACCGCTATATGGCAGCCCTGGTTGAACAGGGTCATATTTACATCGCGCAGCCGCCCCTGTATCAGGTTAAAAAGGGGAAGGACAGCGCTTATGCCTGGACGGAAGACCAGCGCAGGCTGCAAATCGAAAGACTGGCCGCAGGAAGGGAAGACAGCGTAAGCGTTCAGCGATACAAAGGTTTGGGAGAGATGAATGCCAGCCAGCTCTGGGAAACGACCATGAACCCGGAAACCAGGACCCTCAAACAGGTAACCATCGAGAGCGCCGCAGAAGCAGACCGCATCTTCAGCATGCTGATGGGAGATGAAGTGGCTCCCCGCCGGGAGTTTATTGAATCCCATGCGAAATATGCCCGTTTAGACGTGTAAATCAGCGGAAAACCCGTTTAAGAATATTTATTTACCTTTAAGCGCTTAGGCAGTTAGTTTATTCAGAACCTTTTAAAATTTAAGATATGTCCGACGTAGTACTTACAGCATATAACGTTAAAACTAAAGAGAAGAATGTTCCGATCATGGATGCGGTGATCAGCAAAACGGCCAAGGGCGCTTATATGGCCCAGGGGCATGACGGTAAAGGAAATAAACTAACTACTTTACTCGGCGCTGAGAAAGCACTGGCAGCTATCAAGGCCGGAGTTGCAAAACAAAGCTGGTAAACTCCCCGGAATCTGGTTAGGGGCTTGGAATGGAAATTGACCTGGAACGTCATTTCAGCATAAGAATAAAATCGAATTTCCTATGAAGAAATAAGTTCCGCCTTGGGTCAATGATTCTGCTTATGAGATTAGGGTTTCCACATGTATTCATGCTGGCGGTGCTCAGCATTTCCCGGATTTCGCTTCAGGCGCAACAGAGTCCCACTTATATAGTTAATGGTGATGCCACTACACTAAGCTGCAATTGTTATCAGCTTACCCCGGACATTAACTGGAGGGGAGGATCTGTGTGGAATAAAAACAAAATCGATCTCAACAATTCCTTTAATTACATTTTCAATGTTTACCTGGGAACGAAGGACGCAGACGGGGCTGACGGAATCGTTTTTGTATTACAACAGGTTGGAACCAGCATCGGTGCACAGGGAAAGGGACTTGGATTTTTAGGAATTACCCCGTCTATTGGCATACCGATCGATACCTACCAGAATTATGATTTTAGCGATCCTTCCTACGATCATATCGGAATTTATAAGAATGGGGACCTTGTAAACGGCACCTCAAATACCCTGGCGGGACCGGTTTCCGCGCTCGCAGACAATCCGAATATTGAAGATGGCGCGTGGCATACTTTAAGGGTGATCTGGGATGCCGGTACGAAATCGCTATCGGCTGAAGTGGATGGTGTACTTCGGGTACAGGCAACAGTTGACCTGGTAAAAGATGTTTTTAGAAATGTTCCTGAAGTTTACTGGGGATTCAGCGGGGCAACGGGTGGCCTGAACAACATTCAAAAAGTTTGTACTTCCCTCAACCCTGCTTTTACTATTCCCCCTGCCAGTTCCTGCGCACCCGCGGTCATACAATTTAACGACAGTTCCACCTCGTTCGGGACCATTATTAAATGGTCATGGGATTTCGGTGATAACACCAGCTTTATGGGACAGAACCCGGCACCACACGCCTATTCAACGCCGGGCAATTATACAATCAAAATGACCATCGAAGCCAACAACGGCTGCACCTCCGATACGCTTTTTAAAAAGATTGTCATTGGTTCCATTCCTGAAGATTCTTTTAGCAGTTCGCCTGCCGTGATTTGTGCAGACTATGAAGCGCTATTAACGGGCAAGGCAATAGTCGAATTTGGTACGATTAATCAATGGGACTGGATCATCAATAATGGAGCGGAAGATATCCAGACCACCGACTCTTTTCTCCGCAAAACGTTCCCCGCAGGCAATACCAAAATCCAGCTTGTTGTAAAAACGGAGGAAGGATGTGTATCTGCGCCCTTCACGAAAACGGTGGACATCACACCTAAGCCATCCATCAGTATCGCAGTACAGGATGCCTGTTATGGAGATCCTGTTCCGCTGGTTTCCGCCAATCTGACTCCCGGTATAACCATACGTCAATGGTATTGGAATACCGGAGACGGATTGACTGACAGCTCCGAAAGCATCAAACATTTTTATCCCGGTGGTGGTGAATATACAGCGAATGTGTATGCTTTAAATTATGCCGGCTGTTCTTCCGATACATCAGCGGCCATGCTGACTATTTATCAGTCAAATGCAAAAGTCGGGAATGATACGATCGTCGCATTCGGACAACCGTTGCAGTTAACCGCTACCGGAGGTGAATTTTATCAATGGTCACCGGCGACTGGCCTGAATGATCCGGCGATTGCCAATCCTGTTGCCGTCCTCTATGACAGCATCCGATATATTCTGCAGGCCACTACTTCTTTCGGATGCCCGACTTATGATACAATATTTATCAAAGCTTTTAAAGGTCCGGATATCTATGTGCCTAATGCCTTCACCCCTAATCATGACGGACACAATGACTATTTTCATCCCATTTTGGTTGGCATGAGCAGGGTTGAAAATTTTGAAGTATTTAACCGCGATGGTCAGAGAGTCTTCAGCAGTCAGGGTGGCCCTCCCGGATGGGATGGAAACTTAAATGGCAAACCCCAGCCGGTCGGAACCTATGTATGGATTATAAAAGGACAGGATTACCTTGGAAATATGCATAGTGAAAAAGGAACGGTGGTGCTTATACGATAGTATGAGAAGTATAAGAAGTATAAGAGTATAGGAGTATAAGATTAGAGTGTGAGAATTTAAAAATTGTCTAAATAAAATTCAGATACTCATATTTCTTTCCCAGAATTTGCAGGTCGTCTGCACCGAGCCAGTTCTTTAGCACAGTGGCATAAACCCGCTTAAAATCTATCTGCTGGTTCAGATCGCCGTCCGTGAGATTTGACAGGTCGGGCATTTCATTCAGTACACCCTTGTTTTTTAATCCCCCGCTGATCAGAAACATATTGTTTGCGGTGCCATGATCGGTACCACCACTTCCATTCTCTCCCACTCTTCTGCCAAATTCTGAAAAACTCATCAGCAGTACATCTTCAAAACGGTGATTTGCTTTCAGGTCGTCAGTAAATGGCCGGATGGCTTCGTTGAGATCGTTAAATAGTTTTTCCTGTTTCGCCTCCTGTCCCACATGGGTATCAAAACTTCCCAGCGATACATAATAAACGCGTGTGTTGATATCCGATGAAATGAGCGTTGCAATCGTTTTCAGGTTTTTTCCCAGTTCAGAGTCCGGATAGGCTGTGGTGGTGGGTCGCATTTTACTTTGCTGGAAAATATAATCCGCGCCGGACAGGGTTTCTGCCATTACCTTGTACAGATAGGAAGCCGGATCTTCCGGCTGTTCGTGGATGCCGGCCTGCAACAGGTTTTTGTAAAACGGATCCCGGCTGGTATCGTATAATCTTTTCGGATCCCGCAACGCGATACCTTTCATTTTTTCACCGCTCATAGCGAGGCTCAGCATATCGTCCATCTCCAGGGCCTGCGTAGGCTTATCACATCCTGCACATTGAGCATCCAGGTATCTGCCCAGCCATCCTGAATTAATGTATTCATTACTGCCACTGGCAGTCTGCCAGATATCCATGCTGCGAAAATGCGAGCGGTCAGGATTGGGATAACCCACATTATTCAGGATCGCGAGATTCCCTTCGTCATATAAAGATTTTAACTGGGTGAGTGACGGATGTAGTCCGGTTTCCGAATTCAGCACCAGGGCTTTTTCCCTGCTGATTCCAAGCAAAGGCCTGGATTGGTAATAAATATCATTCCGGACCGGAATAACCGTATTCAACCCGTCGTTGCCCCCGCTTAACTGAAGAACCACCAGCACTTTATTTCCCTGCATAAAACCTGCGGGGCCATCAAAGGCTTTTAAAAACTTTGGAAGCATCATCGTGCCGGTGGCCAGGGAACCCAGGGTAATAAATTTTCGTCTGTTGATCAGCATAATTTTATTTTTCCGGTTAACACAACTGATATTCCGGTGTACCCATCAACCGGATGGTGATGGATTCTATCCTTGTCTGACGATTCGTTTCATCAATATATTTTACCAGTTCAGTTTCATTCATTGGAAAAACTCTCTGCAGCATCAGGTCCCGTATCGATCCATATAGATCCTCGTCTTTAATGGTATCGAAATAATCCAGGTACTGATCCCAGAGAATTTTTGTCTGAAAAAATTGTCCGCCCGGGCTTTTCAGCTTCCGGATATTTCCCGCCAGGGCCTGTTCGCGCATACCCATCATCACATCATCATCGTCTTTTGGTTTGGACAGAATGACATCCGAACGATACATCACCTGGGGCAGCTGCATGCGCAGCATCAGGCTTGAACTGTCAATCCAGTGTTTACCGCCGGGCCAGCCGGCTACATTGGGTGGCGCAAATAATACCTGTCCCAATAGCCGCTCCAGTACGAGTTGCACCATGGGATTTTGTAATTCCATGGGCAGCTGCCGCCGGATGCCAACCAGCCATAAAACGGGAGATTTGATCTGCGTACCAATATTTTCGGGATTGTAGAACCAGGAAGAAGTAAAGATGCTGACCATCAGGGCGCGGATATCGTATCCGCTTTCGTAAAATTTCGATGCAAGTGTATTTACTTTTTCCTCATCTACTGTTTCATTTACAAAATACCGGTAGATTTTTTTTGTGATGAAGAGGGCCGTTTGTTTCTGGCTCAGCAGGATTTCTATGATATCTTCTCCTCCCAGGTTACCCGTTTTTCCAAAAAAAGTTTTTATTCCGTCATCGTGCTGACGGGGCCTGAAATTATATTCACCATCCAGGGAAATACCCCAGCCGGTAAATGCCCGGGCAGATTCCTTTACATCGTTTTCTGTGTAGTGTCCCCGGCCGATCGTAAAAAGTTCCATGAGTTCCCTTGCGAAATTTTCATTCGGATGTCCTTTTTTGTTCTGGTTGTTATTCAGAAACTGGATCATCGATGCTGTTTTACTAACACTCAGCAACAGGGTCCGGAAATTACCCAGGGCATTTTCGCGGATCACATTCAGCAAATCCTGATCGAATAAAATATTTATCGTTTTGGAAGCAAAATGTCCGTGCCAGAACAGCGACATTTTTTCGAGCAGCTGGGCTTTGCTGTCCGTCATTTCCTGAAGCCATCGGATATTTAACCGGGCGATATCCTGCACCGACTGCTTACGGAACTCCTGTTTTTCACCCGGTTTGAAGCCGGACTTTCTGCCTGCTGCCATTTGCATGGCATCATTCACCATTGCGCGCATTTCCGTATCGGCAACATCAAACAGTTCCGGTTTTTTTTCTGAAGCCTTAAGTATGGAATGAAATAAGGAATCCGGTTTTTCCCTGGCCAGCGCAGATACCTGGTCTGCCGGAGGACCAAAGCCCGCCCGCCACCAGAGGTGCTGATTTTTTAGCTGATTATTGCTCATTCATTTGTGAGACCGAAAACATTGGGCAAAGTTTAATAGGCTTAACGCAGAACGCCTAACGCCTAACGCTTAACGCCGAACGCTTACTAATTATCAATTATCAATTATTAATTATCAATTCAGTGAGGTTTTGGGCGTTAAGCGTTCGGCGTTAAGCGTTAGGCGTTAAGCGTTAGGCGTTAAGCGTTGAGCCTTAAAATAGGAATGCAAAACTTCAGGCAGGTTGATAAAATCGGACTCCTGGTTATTTTCGAGCAGGCAGGCCAAGATGCGGGGAAGGGCGAGGGAACTTCCGTTCAGGGAGTGCAGCAGCTGCGTTTTCCCGGATTCATCCTTGAATCGCACTTTCATTCGGTTGGTTTGAAATGTTTCGAAATTGCTTACGGAACTTACTTCCAGCCATTTTTCCTGGGCAGCACTGTACACTTCAAAGTCATAGGTTATTGCAGAGGCGAAAGACATATCCCCGCCGCATAAACGGAGAATCCGATATGGCAGATTCAGGGATTGCAATAGCTTCTCCACATGATTTACCATTTCATCCAGGGCGGTGTAACTTTTATCAGGATGTACGATCTGCACGATTTCCACTTTATCAAACTGGTGCAGTCGGTTTAAACCCCGCACATCCTTTCCATAACTGCCGGCTTCCCGTCTGAAACAGGGTGTATAGGCCGTCATTTTAACCGGCAGATCCTTTTCTTTCAAAATCATGTCCCGCCAGATATTGGTGAGCGGAACCTCCGAAGTGGGAATCAGGTAAAATTTATCTTCCGTTGCGAAATACATCTGTCCTTCTTTATCCGGCAGCTGCCCTGTTCCATAGGCACTGTCTTCATTCACCATCAGTGGTGGCTGATATTCCACGAAACCAGCATCGGTATTATAATCCAGGAAATACTGAATCAGCGCCCGCTGCAGCCTGGCTCCCTGGTGAATATAAACCGGGAAACCCGCGCCGGTAATTTTATTTCCGAGCTCAAAGTCGATCAGGTTATATTTTTTTGCCAGGTCCCAGTGCGGTACAGCATTCGGGGGCAGGGAAGGTTTTTTTCCACCTTCCCGTACCGTTACATTATCTGCAGGAGTCTTACCTGGAGGCACTTCTTTCGCAGGCAGGTTGGGAAGGGTAACCAAAATTTCCTGCAACTGGGTATCAGTCTGGTTTAACAATTCCTGCAGTGGCGTTATCGAGGATTTAACCCTGGAAACCTCCTGCTTTTTCTCCTCAGCTTTGGTCTTTTCTCCTTTGGCCATCAACTGGCCGATTTCTTTGGAAACTGCATTGAGTCCGGCCTGTGCAGATTCCAGTTCCAGCTGGCATTTTTTTCTTTTTTCATCCAGGGCAAGAATCGCATCAACCGCTGCAGACGCGTCGAAATTTTTGACCTTTAGTCTTTCTTTTATCCATTCCGGCTGCTGACGGATCACCGCTAACTGTAGCATGACAAAAATTTGCGCAAAGGTAACAGATGAAGGGATAGAATCCTGAGGGGGTTATCTTTGCCGGATGAACGTGAAAGATGATATTCAGAGCAGATGGTGGGCACTGGAAGAAAGACTTATCACCCGGTTTGGAAAAAAGCCGGATATGGAAGCCATTCTTTTCCTGATTGGCATACAGGAAATTGGTGATTTGCAATCCAAATTTACCAAGGAACAGAAACAGGATCTCATGCATGTAGCTGTATGCACCCTTCTTTCGCCCAGCGGATATTATGAGTTGGAAATGGTAGATGACGATGGCTGGCCGCATTACCGTCAGTTAAAAGCCCTGCCGGTTTTAAATATGATTGAACAGGAGAATTTCATGAAGGATCATATCCTGCTTTATTTCGAAAACCAGGAAGCGAACGAATCCTGAGGTGGCTGGAATATGCAAATCCTTCTATATTTGCAGCTATCGTTAAAATAACTACTAAAAATATCTACATGAGTTTTCCAGCCAATCTGAAATACACCAAAGACCACGAATGGGTGAAACCCGAATCAGGCAATACTTTCCTGGTAGGCATTACCGATTATGCGCAGCGCGAATTGGGGGATATTGTATATGTTGAAGTGGAAACTATTGGAAAATCCATGGATGCCGGTGAAGTGTTTGGTACGGTGGAAGCCGTAAAAACAGTCTCCGATCTTTTCCTTCCGGTAGCCGGAACCATTGCTGAATTAAATCCGGCTCTGGGTGCTGCCCCGGACCTCGTTAATACGGATCCCTATGGCAAAGGCTGGATGATCAGACTCACCGTAAAAGATCCCTCCGAGGTTGAAAAGCTGTTGGATGCCACTGCATATGAAGCCATGGTAGGATGAGGCTTAACGCCAAACGCTTAACGCCAAACGCTTAACGCCAAACGCTGGAATGAAAATAAAAATGCGCATTTGGGAATAACCGGTACATATTCGGAACAGGAACTGATCACAGCTTTAAAAGCCAGGGATGATCAGGCTTTTTCCTATTTGTATGACCATTACAGCGGCTCCCTGTACAGCATAATCCTGCAGATCGTAAAAACGCCTGAAACCGCCAGTGATGTACTCCAGGAAGTCTTTATCAATATCTGGCGCAAAATAGATTCTTATGATCCGTTTAAAGGCCGTTTGTTTACCTGGATGCTGAATATCGGCCGAAACGCTTCCATTGACATGCTGCGGTCCAAGAGTTACCAGAACGATCAAAAAAACCGGGAGATTACTGATACCGTATATGGTAATGACCAGGTGACCCAAACCAGTATTGACAGTATCGGCCTCACCCGATTCCTGGGAAAACTTCGACCCGAGCAACGTGTTTTACTAGAACTTGCCTATTTTAAAGGCTATACGCACGACGAAATCGCGGAGATAGAAGATATACCGTTGGGAACGGTTAAAACCCGGATCCGAAATGCACTTTTGCAATTAAGAGAATATTTAAAATAAGTGAACGTACAGGAGTACATATTAAGTGGAATAGTTGAAAGCTATGTGCTTGGCCTTGCTTCTCCGGAAGAAATGGCTGAATTTGAAAACATGTGCGCGGCCCATAATGAAGTGAGGGCTGCCAGAAATGCTTTTGAATTAAAACTGGAAGAAAGACTGAATGAACAAAAACTGGATCCGCCCCGTGAATTGAAATCACGCATTTTTTCTAAAATCGGAATGGAAAAAGAACAGGAGTCCCCAAGGATTAATACCCAGGGCAGACCTAAACTGGTTCCCCGTACCGGGTTCGCAAAATATGTTGCCGCCGCCTCCCTTTTATTACTCGCAGGAAGTGTCGGTCTCAATTTTTATTTACTCGAACAGTATAAAAAAACCATTGCGCAGAACAAAGAACTCGTGGATGCGCAAATGCAGGTTGCCGCTGCAAATAAATTACTTCAGACCAAACTTTCCAATGATGAAACAGCGCTGACCCTGATCCGGGATCCGATAATGGCCGTTATCAAATTGCCCGGTGTACCCACCAGTCCGGCTCCGCTTAGCCAGGCAACAGTTTACTGGAACACAGAAACCAAAGATGTTTACCTGCTGGTAAACCAGCTGCCCAGGCCAGAGCCCAATAAAGAATACCAACTCTGGGCAATTGTTGATGGCAAACCGGTAGATGCCGGGGTTTTTGACCTGGTGGAAGGTGTTTCTTTTGTAAAACTCAAAAACATACCCCGGGCAGAGGCTTTTGCTGTTACACTGGAGAACAAAGGAGGCAGCCCCACACCAACCATGGCGGCTATGTACGTGATCGGGAAGGTTGAAGGTTAGGCCTTAAAATTCGTTTTTCATTATGCGCAGCCAACTGTACAAAATTCTTTCGAGCAGAATCCCCGCTCTTGTCTGGACCCTCCTCATATTCATCCTGTTGACGATACCCGGGAAGATGCTGCCGGATGAAAGTCAGCTGTCCATTCCTAACCTGGATAAACTGGTACATATTATTTTATTCGGATGCTTTGTTTTCCTCTGGTCGTTTTATTTTGCCTGCAGGAAGGATTTGCGCGACCGGCTAAATAAAAAACTCTTTCGCGTTTTTTTTATCGCCTGTTTTTTTGGGATTGCCATGGAGTTCGTTCAGAAATATTTTATTCCAAACCGGGATTTCGATATCTATGATATTGCGGCTGATATAGTCGGGGCTGCCGGTGGATTTTTGTTTATCAGACTTATAATTCCGCGGCTGATAAAAAACTAATTTTTAAACGGATCCGGCAGATATATTAAGGAAATTTGAATGCGGGATTGATTAACAGTGAAGGAACGAACAAATGTGATCAGTTAACAGGGATAACTTTTAAAAGTAAGCCCCTGTTGAAACAGGGGCCGTAACCAAAACTAACTGCTTATGAGAAAATTGACTGCTTTTGTGAAGTCAAATAGAAAAGACGATCTTTTAATTAAACTCTGGCAATTCGAATGCCAACTTATTCTTTTTCACGAACCGGTACCAGAATTAAGAACTACTGTAAAGTTACTAGTCAAAACCAATTCAAAGCTTTATCCCGTTTCTTAATAACAATTTTTTAAGAATGGCTCTGCAGCTAACCTGCTACTACCTTATATTAACGTGGAAAAGCCCGATTGGTTTACAAGGGTACTGTTAAGGAATTACTATTATGAATTTACCAAATAAAACCAATCGCTTCCAACTATTCGTTCCCATTTCATTTACAATTGTAGAAATATTGCAACATCCTAAGCGGGCTTTGCAATTTTCTCAGCATTTTCGGCAAACTGAAGCGCGTCGATGAACTCACTGATATTCCCATTTAATACATCACTCAAATTGTAGACTGTCAGACCAATCCGGTGATCGGTTACCCTTCCCTGAGGGAAATTATAGGTGCGGATTTTTGCGCTTCGGTCACCTGTGCTTACCAGGCTTTTCCGGTGCCGGGAGATTTCGTCTTCCTGCTTTCTCACCTGTTCTTCATAAAGCCTTGTTCTAAGCATCTGCATGGCTTTTTCCCGATTTCCCAATTGCGATCTTTCCGTTTGACAAACCACCACGGTGCCGGTTGGTAAATGAGTCAGCATCACTTTGGTTTCCACCTTATTAACGTTCTGACCGCCAGCGCCGCCGCTTCGGGCCGTTTCCATTTTAACATCTGCCGGATTCAGCTCAAAATCTACTTCCTCTGCTTCGGGCATTACTGCTACCGTAGCAGCGCTGGTATGTACCCTTCCGCTCTGTTCTGTATCCGGAACCCGCTGCACGCGGTGAACCCCGCTTTCAAACTTCAGGGTGCCATAAACATCTTCTCCGGTAACCTCCAGCTGAACTTCCTTATAACCTCCTACTGTTCCTTCGCTTTCACTTAGCAACGCCGTACGGAATCCTTTTTTCTCACAGTATTTCATGTACATCCTGTAGAGATCTCCCGCAAAAAGACTTGCTTCATCCCCTCCCGTTCCAGCCCGGATTTCAATAATGGCATTTTTTTCATCCTGGGGATCCTTGGGTATCAGCATTTGCCGGATATCGGCTTCCATTATCAGCTTTTTCTCCTCTAAAGCAGAGGTTTCCATCTTGGCCAGCTCCCTTAACTCCTCGTCATCCCCATTCAGCGCCTCCCGGTTAAAAGCCAGGTCATCCAGCAGGTTACGGTATTGGTCATAAGAATGCACAATTTTCTCCAGACTCCGGTATTCTTTACTGGTGGAGCTGAATTTCTTATTGTCGTTAACAATGGCAGGGTTGGTGAGCGCGACGCCCAATTCATCGAATCTTGCCCGGATAGCATCCAGTTTATCAATCATAACCAGCGAAAAATTTATATTGCTGCAAAGTTAACTGAACCATGAGTTATCGGAAATTCAAAGCGGATTATTTGTTTGATGGCTATGAAATGAGACATCCCAACAAGGTTTTGATAACCCGGGCTGATGGTACCGTTGAAGATATAGTGGATGAAACCCAGGCAGGTGGTGACCTGGAGAAGTTCCAGGGCATGATTACACCGGGTTTTATCAACTGTCATTGTCATCTGGAGCTCAGTCACCTGAAATCCCGGATCCCGCAAAAACAAGGTCTGGTCAATTTTGTACTTTCCGTGATTACCCAGCGAAATCAGCCCGAAGACCAGCGTCGGGAGGCTATCCTTTCTGCAGAAAAAAGTATGCTGGACGCCGGAATCGTAGCTGTAGGGGATATTTGCAATAATGGGGATACCTGGAAGGCCAAACAGTCCACGCGGGTCAACTATTACAACTTTATAGAACTATTGGGCTGGAGTCCCCAACAGGCTACTGAGCGTTTTGAAGCAGCTGTGCAACTGTCTGCGCTGTTCAGTAATGAAGGGCCGGATACAAATCATGTTTCTATCAGTCCGCATGCCCCCTATTCGGTTTCTGAAGAATTATGGAACCTGATGAAACCCGGGTTTGAAAATAAGACCATTACCATCCACAACCAGGAATCCGCTGCAGAAAACGATTTTTTCCAAAACCATCGTGGTGATCTTTTAAGCATGTATGAACGGATGAAAATTCCAACGGAACACTTTAAATCACCGGGCGTATCGAGCCTGTCTTATTACCTGCCCAAATTAAAAGAAGCCGGAAAAATTCTACTTGTTCATAATACCTATACCGGGGAAGCGGATATTCTGAAGGCCAATGCATTCAGTGATGTATTATTTTTTTGCTTCTGCCCAAATGCTAATCTCTACATAGAAGACAGGCTGCCGGATATTCCGTCTTTTGTTAAAAATAAATCCCGGATCGTGCTTGGTACCGACAGCCTCGCCAGCAATCATCAGTTGAGTATACTGGAAGAAATGAAAACGATTAAAATGAATTTTCCTTCTATCTCCACCGCTGAATTATTGGTTTGGGCCACTTCAAATGGTGCGGAAGTCTTGTCTTTTGAAGATAATCTGGGAAGTTTTGTTACAGGCAAAAAGCCAGGCGTCGTTTTGATTGAAAACCTCCATAATGGAGAGATCGGGGCGGAGAGCACGGGCGGGAGGCTAGTGTGAGAGTGTGAGAGTGTGAGAGTGTGTTTTCATTCTCACACTCTCACACTCTCACACTCTCACACTTCAAGTATGGTTCTCAGCACCGGCAGGGTCTTTAGCGGGGTGAAGCCTGAAATATGAATAGTATAAAAATCTTCGTAAGCCATCAGGAGCTGTCTTCTTTTTTCTTTGTTGAGAGGCAGGGCCCCGAGTTCATCCGGTTGTAAAATTTTCAGCAGGTGGGAACTGATTTCACTTAACGGATCTTCCAGAAAATGCGGATGCGCCGGCTTCTCCTCAGAAAAATATCCTTCCCGCAGGTCCAGGTATTTTCTTTTTTCCGAATAATTGTCATCCATGCGAAGACCGAAAAAGCCCGCCAGATGAAGAGCAAAAAACAGGGGGAAATTGGCCTGTGCCTTCTGGTCGGCCTGATCAAGACCCTGCAGGGCGTCTTCCATAAAGTAATATAGTTCCGGATTGGGTTCGGGTTGTTTCAGACATTTTTGCAATAATTCGATCATAAAAAGGGCCACCGTATTGGTGATCACATCCGAAAAAATATGCTGGTAGAGATGGTTCCAGCTGAATTCCTTAATCCTGTTCAGGTTTTTTGTTTCCTGGTGATAAATCACCAGGTCCAGTATGGCCGCCGGCTGAAACATTCCCGCTTTGGATGCTCCCTTGCGGGAAATGGTTCTGATCCCGTTTACGATATAAGACTGGAGGCCGAAGAGTTCCGTGAGTATGGTTACAATCATACTGGTTTCCCCGTATTTCACGGTGCGCAGTACAATGCCTTTCGTTTTGTGAACCATGGAAGAGGATTCCTGCGAAATTCGGTTAAAATAAGTTTCTTTGCCGGGCGAATGCCGGATATATGAATATCCGGTTCCAATAAAATTCAACTACTATGTGGGGACGCGTTGCCGCCTTTGTTTTGAAATATCGTTTACCGTCGCTGATCGTGCTGGCTGCTGCTGTGGTCTTTGCCGCTTTTAATGCATCGAAGGTTGAGTTAAGTTATGAATACGTGCGGGCCATCCCAACCGACAATCCGAAATGGCTGGCCTATCAAAACTTTCTTAAAACATTTGGCGATGATGGCAACCTGCTCGTGATCGGTGTTGAAACGGATAAGCTCTATCAAAAAGAAGTTTTTAACGATTACAGTCAGCTGAGCCGGGACCTGAAAAAGGTAAAAGGAGTGGAACAGGTATTGAGTATTCCGGATGCCATCATCCTGAATAAAGATACCGCGACAGAAAAACTGATCCCCAGTCCGATTTTTAATACCCCGTTTGAAAATCAGGCTAAACTCGATACGGCAAAAAAGATTTTTGAAAACCTCTTGTTTTACCGGGGACTCCTGTACAACCCCGCCACCCACGCCTCCCTGATGGCTGTTACCGTGAACAAACAGATTCTGAACTCTGCTGCCCGAATAGCGGTGGTTAAAAATATTACAGATCTGGGTAATCAGTTCGGCAATGCCCATCAGTTGCAAATGCACTTTAGTGGTCTTCCCCTGATCCGGACCAATATGGCCACGAAAGTGGCTACGGAAATGAAATGGTTCTTACTGGGATCTGTCCTGCTTTCTGCGCTGATCCTGCTGATCTTTTTCAGAAGCCTGAGTAATATGGTATTGTCACTGGGGGTGGTGATTATCGGCGTGGTGTTCAGTCTGGCGACCATGCACCTGTTCGGATATAAGATTACCCTGCTAAACGCCCTGATCCCGCCACTGATCGTGGTAATCGGTATTCCGAACTGTATTTATTTCCTGAATAAATATCATAGTTCATTTCGGGAAACGGGTGATAAACACAAAGCCCTGTATGAGATGATCAAAAAAATGGGCGTCGTTACCCTTTTCTGCAATATTGCCGCAGCCATCGGCTTCGGGGTATTTGCGCTGACCAAAAGTGCCATCCTGAAAGAGTTTGGCGTGGTAGCGGGAATCAATATCATGTTGCTGTTTATTATTTCCATCATCCTTTTGCCGGCGGTACTCAGTTACCTGCATGCACCGAGGGAAAAGGAAATGAAATACCTCACCAACCGCTGGCTGACGGGATTACTCGATACACTTGAAACCTGGTCGCTGCACCATAAAAAATCAATCTTCATTTCCACCTGTATCATTTTGATTATTGCCGTTGCAGGTATTACGCGTCTTCGTTCTGAAGCATTTATTCTCGATGATCTTCCAAAAACAGATAAAGTATTTACCGACCTGAAGTTTTTTGAAAATAATTTCAAAGGAGTGATGCCTTTGGAAATCCTCATCGATACAAAGCGGAAGAACGGGATCCGGGCCAATATGATGGGAAACTTTACCAAAATCGACAAGCTTTCTGCCTATATCGACTCCAGCAACGTCATGGCCCGTCCGCTTTCCATAGTGGAAGGATTAAAATTTGTACGGCAGGCTTACTACAATAACGACAGCCTGAACTATGGACTGCCGAATGAATTTGATATCAGTTTTCTCGCTCCCTATCTGAATATGAAGGCCAGCGCGGGTACAAAACCCAGTGGCGTAATGAAACTCGCCAACAGTTTTATTGACAGCAACAAGCAAATCCTGCGGATCAGCGTGAATATGGCGGATGTGGGGAGTATTCAGCTGCCCATCCTGCTTTCCAATCTGCAGCAACGCGCTGATGCATTATTTGATACCGCGCATTACCAGATTGTCTATACCGGTACCACCGTAACTTTCCTGGAAGGAAGTTCATTTATCATTGCGGGATTGAAACAAAGTATCGTCTGGGCCTTCCTGCTGATTGCCGCCTGTATGCTTTACCTGTTCCGCAGCTTCCGCATCTTATTCTGTTCCCTGCTGCCAAATGTGATACCACTGGTAATTACGGCGGGTGTGATGGGATGGGCGGGTGTTCCCCTAAAGCCGTCTACGGTGCTGGTTTTTAGCATAGCCCTGGGCATTGCCATCGATATTACCATTCGCTTCCTGGTAAATTACAAACAGGACAAACAGGAGGGTGATGATGTGCAAACCACCGTTGTCAAGACCATTCATTCCACAGGGATCAGTATCGTATATACTTCGCTCGTGCTGATTGCAGGATTTGTGATTTTTTGTTTCAGTGGATTTGGCGGAACGCAGGCACTTGGCTGGCTCACTTCTCTTACACTGGTGATGGCGACGCTTACAAATTTGATTTTTTTACCAGCGTTGCTGATCGCAATTAGCCCAAAGAAAAATAATGTGGCGAATGTGGAATTGGGGAAAAAGTGAGAATGTGAAAAAGAAATGTTTAATTGAATGTAAAATTTTAATGGGATAGGGTTAGCATCTTTTACTACCACATGTAGAAAGTATATCTACTTTAAAACTGAAGACCATTTAATAATCCCGTTTTTCTCGGAAACCAATTGCAGTGACCCTTTACCACTGTCATCGTAAAAAAGAATAAATTCAATAACTTTTTCTTCTATGAATGTCGCCAACTCAGAAGAATTTTTGATCATGAATAAAAACTGTGATTTAATCCCTGTTAATTCGTTTAAAGCGACAGTTTTGTCAATATTTTCTAAATTGAGATAGTTCGACCAACCCGAAACTTCTATTTCGTAGAATTCATTCATCCCAAGTCGCAAATCACCAACCCTAAATGACTTACCGTCTTTCATAAATTCTATTGCTGTATTTATCTTCTCTCTCATAGTCAATTTCATTTATGGATAGAAATCGAACTGGCAGGTATGGTGTTAATCCGAGTTAAGAAAAAAACTAATGTGGAGAATTTGTAATTATAGAAAATGAAAAAAACGGGAATTAAAAAAGAAAATGACAAGGGAATCTAATGTGGCGAATGTGTAATTGTAGAAAATTAAAATTGTGAGAATTAAATAAGAAAATGATAATGAGGAAATATGTAAACCAATAACCCTGAGGAAATATGGATTTCCACATTGTCATTAATCATTTCATTCCCCCATTTTTAATTTTCTACATTGCCGAATTCACCACATTCCCCTAGTTCAGAACCTGCTTCAGCTTTGCATCCAGTTCTTCTCCGCGCAGAGATTCGCCAATAACTTTACCTGACGGATCCACGAGAACATTATATGGAATGCCCTGGAATCCGAAGATATCCACAGCCTGGCTGTTCCAATATTTCAGATCGCTCATTTGTGACCAGGCAAGATGATCCTGGCTGATGGCTTTTTTCCAGGACTCTTTGTCTTTGTCAAGCGAAACACCGAGTATCGTAAAATTCTTCCCTTTGAAGGCATTGTAGGCTTTCACTACATTCGGATTTTCCATCCGGCAGGGACCACACCAGCTGGCCCAGAAATCGATGAGCAGGTATTTTCCGCGGAAAGATGAAATGGAAATATCATTTCCGTTCACATCAGGCATGGTTAGTTCCGGAACGGTCTTCCCAACCCAGGATGCGCCGGAACTGGGCTCGGCCTGCTGCTGCTGACTGCTGGCTTTCTCCATTTCAGCTAAAAAAGTATTTCCAGGAAAACGGGTTTTCAGGCCCTTAAGCTGGCTGTCCATTTCAGCCGGCGGGAGACTCCTGGATGCCCAACCCAGCGCCAGCACCCCGAGGGTTGCATTCGGTGTGGTCTGGATAAATTGTTTGAGATAATCATTCAGAGAGCTGATCGCCGTGTTCTTGGTATTGTTGGCGGCCACCAGCACACTGTCCGGTGCATTCATTTTTTTCAGGCTGTCGAGTGTATTAAAGGAGTTCTGGATTTCCGTGTTCTTCGATCCAACACTGTCCAGCAAACTCTGCAATTGTTTGCTCGCCACTGATCCGGAAACCGAATAAAAATCTTTTGTTTTGGACAGGTCCGCATCAATCTGGATTCCCGGCACGTCATTGATCAGGGGAATGGCTAAAATATTGTCTCCGAAAACCAATTCATAAATCCCTTCCTGTGTGTTCTTGCCCTGAAAAGTTAAACTTCCGGAAGGACCGGATATTTTTTGTGAGTCCAATATCACCGGCAGTTGGTTTTTCCCGTAGATAATCTCTTCCAGGAAAACCCATTCATTTGACTTTCCTGAATTCTGCGGATTGATCATTTTATCGCTGTTCTTATAAGCGAGTTTTACCTGGAACATATTTTTGTCCCCGCTCTTACAGGAAATCAATGCGCCACCTATAACCAGGACAACTAAAACTATTTTTTTCATTACCGTTAGATTTGAAATTATTTTTCCAGTTTTTGAATGAGCAGTTTATTCGTAAGCTGGGGATCTGCCTTCCCCTGGGAAATTTTTTTTACTTCGCCGACAAATAAGCCCAGTAAGCCCTTTTTCCCTTTTTTATATTCCAGCACTTTTTCCGGCATTTTATCCAACGCCTGTTTTACCCATTCCAGAATCTGGGATTCGTCGTCTGTCTGAATGAGATTTAATGTGGTAGCCAGCGTGACCGGATCCGTTGCTGCCCCTGATGCAAGTTCAGGAAATATTTTAGATGAAGCCGTCGAAAAATGAACCCTTCCATCTTCTACCAGTTCAATCAGCGAAGCCATCACAGGCGGTTTTAACCGGAATTCCGATAATCGGGATATTTTTTTCATTCAGAAAAGATTTTACCGGTCCGGCAATCCAGTTGGCCGCTGCTTTATAATGTGTAGTGAGCCGGATAAGCTGTTCAAAATAATCGGCCGTTTCCTTGTCGTCAGTTAATACATCTGCATCATAGCGGCTCAGGTTATATTCTTCCATATACTTTGCTACCAGCTCTTCCGGCAACGCAGGTATGGTGGCCTCTATTTCTTTCAGCATCGATGGCGTTACTTCAAATGGTGGCAGATCAGGATCCGGGAAATACCGGTAATCATTGGCCTCTTCCTTGGAACGCATGGAAAAAGTGGTTCCCGTCAGCGCATCAAAACTGCGCGTTTGCTGAACGATAATTTCATGGTTGTCTGCCATTTCGCACATGCGTTTCACTTCAGATTCTATTGCCCGTTTTACATTACGGATGGAATTCAGGTTTTTTATTTCCACCTTCA
The DNA here is from genome assembly GCA_963766585.1 of uncultured Bacteroidota bacterium. GTDB lineage: Bacteria > Bacteroidota > Bacteroidia > Chitinophagales > Chitinophagaceae > Puia. The sequence continues at coordinate 997,980 of CAVYAV010000002.1, read as the reverse complement.
CGCCCAATGCTTTTTCTCCGGTTTTACGGATGGAAACATTCGCATCGCAACGCAGGGATCCTTCTTCCATATTCCCGTCACAAACGCCAAGGTAACGCAGTATGCGCCGCAGGTTTGTCAGAAAAGCGACAGCTTCGTCAGCACTATTCAGACAGGGCTCTGTTACGATTTCGATCAATGGAACACCGGCGCGGTTAAAATCCAGGCTGGTAAAATCATCGTCCTTGTCGTGGATGCTTTTACCGGCATCCTCTTCCATATGAATGCGGTTGAGCTGGATTTTCTTTTCCGATTCACCCTGGCCGATTTTTACATATCCGCCTTTACAAACCGGTGTGGTATGCTGGGAGATCTGATATCCCTTGGGCAGATCCGGGTAGAAATAGTTTTTCCGGGCGAAATAGTTCCAGCTTTCAATTTCTGAATGGCAGGCAATACCCATTTTTACAGCCAGCCGCACGGCTTCTTTATTCAGTACCGGGAGTGTGCCGGGATATCCCAGGGTTACCGGACTAATATGCGTATTCGGTTCCGCGCCAAATGTTGTTTCATCTGCGCAGAACAGTTTTGTCCTGGTCAGTAACTGGGCGTGAACTTCCAGGCCGATTACCGTTTCATACTTGGGTTGACTCATAATTCCGTGTTGATCCGGATTCAAACAAAAGCGCAAAGAATGGCCAGCCGTAGCCGGTTCTTTGCGCTTAGCGTGAACCAGTCAGATCCAGTGCACGAAGGTAAAAAATCGCGGGAAGTTTCTATGAATTCATTTGTCCCCTAGAGTTCGGCCGTTTTTAGTTTTCTGGGTATTTTAACTTCAACCTCCTGCGTGGCCCCGTTTCGCTGGATTTTGAGTTTATAGGTAAATTTCTGTTTGTCGCCCTCAGGCATCGTCTGTTCAAGAAGCTGGTTAACACTGTTTACATCCTTGCCATCTACCTGCAGGATAATATCTCCTTTCTTCAAACCTGCCTTCCAGGCAGCCGAACTGTCTGTTACTTCCAGCACATTTACTCCTTTGCCATCTTCTGCATCCTGCGCCCTGATGCCCATTTTCGGCCTTCCGAAATTCCAGTTGAAATCCATATTCCCCATCTCACCCAGGCGGGGGAGCATATCCATTTCCGGCGACTTGTACTTATAATCGAAACTATAAGTCTTTGGCGAAAAATCGTTTTTGTCGAGGGTAGCTACTACCGTTTGATCCTTTCCATCCCGGGTAAAAAGAATTTTCACTTTATCTCCGGGCTTGTAATCGTGTACGGCTTCGAAGAGCATATCTGGATTATCGATTTTCGTATCATTTATCTTCTTAATGATATCCCCTTTTTTAATTCCTGCTTTTTCCGCAGGACTGCCCTTGGTCACTTCCAGCACCGTGGCTCCGCCCTTGTCGGATGCGCGGGAAGAAATTCCCAGGAAGGCCGTATTCATTTTGATCTTTATGGATTTTTCAATATTCCTCTTCATATCCCGTTCGGCCCGTTCCTGTTCCTGTCTTTCCATCCTGTCTTCATTCCAGGGATTAACCCGGAAGGGTGAAGGCGAATAAGTCATTGCTATTACATCGTCGTCATCTGCATCCCTTTTTTCGATGATAACATTATTGTCGTCGAATTTTTCCAAAGGTTTCCCGTTGATGAAATAATCCCCGTTTTTGATCTCCAGGGTAATTTTCGTGTCTTTGTCACCCTTCTGCCGGATGATGATTTCCTTCTGATCAGATTTTATTACGGCTTCCTGATCTGATTTAATTACGGCATCCTGATCTGATTTAATTACAGCTTCTGTTTTCGTTTCCGTTTTCGTTACCGGTGCCTTGGGCGGCGGTGGCGGGGCAACTGGGGCCTGTGCCATGGACAGCTGACCGATAGCCAGACAAAAAACGCTGATGGGTAATGCCTGGTAAATACATCTTTTCATCTCTGATAATTTTGTGTTTGTGAACTACGTCAAGTTTCGTATTTCAAATATAGACAATTATTTGACATACGAAAATATTCGTCTTATTTAGTTTTGGGAGTTTTAACACTGCTTTAAGCCTGGCTTACGCCTAACGCTCAACGCTTAACGCTTAACGCCCAACGCATAACGCTTAACGCCAGAATCATGCGTTGCGGTCATCGGTCATCGGTTATCGGTCATCCAACAGGCAAGTCGATAGTGAAAGTAGTCCCCACCCCTTCCCGGGATTCCACCCTGATTTCGCCGCCATGGGCGCGGATCATATCATAACTCAGGGAAAGTCCGAGGCCGGTGCCCTGACCCGGAGGTTTGGTGGTGAAAAAAGGCTGAAATATCTTGTCTTTTACTTTTGCGGGTATCCCATTGCCATTATCCTCTATACGGATTTCTACTTTATCCTGCAGTTTTTTTGTTATAACCGATACGGTTGGATCATAGGCCGGCAGATTCTCTTTAGTTTTTTCCGAAACCGCATAAAAAGCATTGTTGTACAGGTTTAATAATACCCGCCCGATATCCTGGGAAACCACATTGATATTTCCGATCCGGTTGTCGAGATCCGTCTTCATATTTGCGTTAAATGATTTATCCCGGGCACGCAGGCCATGATAACTCAGGCGCAGGTATTCGTCCACCACTGCATTAATATCTACAGGTTCTTTAATTCCCGTATTAGTTCGGGAATGCTGCAACATGCCTTTTACAATCGCATCGGCGCGTTTACCGTGATGGTTAATTTTATCTTCGTTATCAATCACATCAGCGGCGAGTTCCCGGGCGGAGCCCAGGTTTTCTTTATCGATCGCTTCTTTCATTTCTTCCAGTAACTCCTTATTAACGTCAGAAAAATTATTGATGAAGTTCAGTGGGTTTTGAATTTCATGGGCGATGCCGGCAGTAAGTTCTCCCAGGGATGCCATCTTTTCCGCATGGATGAGCTGCGTTTGTGTAGCTTTTAATTCAGTATAGGCTTTTTCAATTTCTTTGGCTTGTGCAAGTTCCTTTACCTGGGCCTTCTGCCTTTCCCTGTTAATTGCGCGTTCCCTTAAAAACCTGTTCATGCTAAAAGATACAATCAGCAACAGCAGAATGTAGAAACTATAGGCCCACCCCGTTTTCCACCAGGGGGGACTAATCACTACGGTGATTGTTTTTTCGGCCTTCACGCCGTAAATGTTAAATGCCCTGATGTGAAAAATATATTTTCCGGGAGGAACATTTATAAATGTGGCGCTCTTGTCGCTGGATTCCCGCCAAACATTATCATAATTTTCCAGCATGGTGTAAACACTATTCGCTTCGGGAGCCCGATAGTCAAACACAGAGACCCGGAATAATATACTGTTCTGGTTATATTTTAAATCAATCTTATCGGTCTCTTCTATAGGTTTTTTAAGAGGGCCCTCATCACCGGAGAATATTTTGGTATTATTTATAAAAAGATCGGAGACGACAATGTTTAATGACTTACGATCAGAAGCCATATCAGCCGGATGAAAAATATAGAAGCCCGAAGTATTGCCTACAAGGATCTCACCTGTTGATGTTGTCGCCAGTCCGCAATACAGCAGGCTCTCTGCCGTGATGCCATACTTTCTTCCATAGATTAAATAACTGCTTCTGTCTTTATTTATTTTTACGATTGAAGACTTTAAAAGGATCCACAGGTTATTTTCGTTATCCGCTGTTATCTTATAGATGTCCATTTCATTGAGACCTGATTGTGCATCAAAAAAAGGAGAAAAACTGTCTGATTCCGGATGGTACCAGAAGAGGCCCTTTTCTGTTCCTGCCCATATGATTCCATTGGCGTCTTTAATTATAGTATGAGCTCCGATTCCATTCAGATAATATCTAAAAACCCCGGTGACTGAATTCAGCCGGCTCACTCCCATTCCCAGGTCCATTGTACTATAGTTTTCATAAGAAGTCGCCAGCCAGATTTCACCCGGGCCTGCCACTAATACATTCCAAACTGTATTGGACTGATGGCTGACAGAATCTTCGGTATATGCCTGATAAGTTTTTACTGTGCCGTTACCCGGATTATATTTTAATAAACCCCTATTGGTGCCAAACCATTTCACACCTTCACTATCCTGCATAATACTGGTCACGGTGACTCCGGTTAAATCTATTGGCTTTGAATCCGGGTCTGATTTATATCTGAGCCATTTGAGCCGGTTTGTAGTTAAATTGAGAAGTACGATACCCCCGCTGGTAGATATCCAGAGTGAATCCGTTTGATTTTTAAAAATAGAAAATATAAAAAGACGGGAAAAATCAACTGAATCAGCCGGATCGGAAGTATACTTATGAACCGGTATTTTATTTTTATCATATTGAAAAACGCCTTTGCCGGACATGCCAACCCAGAAAGATCCGTCTTCTCTCGCAAGAAAGCAGTCCACTTCTGTGCCTGTTTTAATTTCGTTTATCCTGCTCTCCGAAGGATCCACCCTGTATAAAAAAGGACTCCCTTCTTTGGAAGCCAGCCATAGAACACCATCCCGCGAAATATAGGCCTGCCAGCAACCTTCATCCGGATAACTGTTGTCCGACTTATAATAGTTGGTCATTTTTTTTGTCAGTGGGTCGTACCGGCTGACACCCGAATCATATGTGCCAATCCAAATCGCCCCGTTGCCATCTTCCCGAATAAAAGTAATAGGATCCGGTCCGCCGTGATTCAGCGCCGGCCGGCTCAGTTTTTCCGGGTTCTTTGGATCATATGGATGCCTTTCGAATATGCCCTTTTTCCGATCCATGGTGTGAAGTCCGTCGCCACTGGTGCCGACCCAGAAAACGCCCCGGCTATCTTCGAAAAGGGCTCTTACTTTATTATTGATCAGGCTGTTTGGATTTGCCGGATCATGTAAAAAACGGGTGAATCTTCCGTTTGCCTCAAGCCTGTTCAGGCCGCCGGTACTATCGGAAGAAAATTCTAAACCAGTGCCGATCCAGAGGGTTCCTGCCCTGTCTTCATAAATAGCTCTTACAAAATCACAGCTCAGACTGGAATCATTCCCAGGTATGTTTTTATAATGAATGAAATGTCCGGTTTTTTCATCCAGCAGGTCAAGGCCGTTTGCGGTTCCTACCCATAATCTGCCCAGGTGATCTTTCAGCAAAGCACTTACCATACCTGCGCTGAGGCTGGCGGGGTCACGGGGATCATTTTTATAGTGTGTGAAAATACCTGTGGCAGGATTGTACTGATCCAGATCACCATTGAAATAACCAATCCAGATCATTCCGTCCTTATCGGCGTAAACGGTTTCCGGTCTGGACCTGGCCGGCGAATTTGGATTTGATTTGTCGTGTTTAAATGTAACGATGCGGTTTCCATCATAACGAAACAGGCAACCTGCTCCCTGACCTGAGAACCACATATATCCCTGTTTGTCCTGGGTGATGGAATTGATATTGCCATTGCCGAGGGGCTCACCATTATTTGTGGTAACCAGGTTGAATTTGATTTCTGCATTTTGTGCAAATCCAAAAAAGGAAAATGCCAGCAAGAGATTCAGGATGATGATAAAATATCTCCCCTTCATGTAATGGATATTTACATTTCCGGAAAAATCATTTCTAATTTACCGGCAATCTGAATATAACACATGTTTTCGAAGTAGGACTAAACCAGCGATTTGACAGAAGCAAAAACCGCATCCATTGTGCCCGCATCCTGACCACTGGCTGAAGCCAGGGTTTTCTGACCCCCTCCGCCTCCTTTAATCAGGGGCGCAATGGTTTCTTTAATAATCTTTGCGGCATCGAGATTTTTTTCGGTTAGCAGTTGGTCACCAATTCCGACAACTACAAATGGTTTTCCTTCATTTATAACGGCAAGCGCGAGTAGCAGGGTTGGTGATTCCTGGCGAAGCTCACCGCCTAATTTTCTAAGGGCCTCGGGACCGACACCTTCGCAGATTTTTCCGATGAAAGCATATTTCCCAACTGTCACGAACTGTTGTAACAGTTCCTTTTTTAAAGCAACGGCCTGTTTCATTTCCATCGACTCCATTTTCTTTCGCATGATGCCGGAGTCAGTTTGCAGGTCCTGTAGTGATTTGAGCAGTTCCTTTGGATTTTTTAACTGTTCGCGAACGCTATTTAAAAGAGCAAGCTCCTGGTTCAGGTATTTCTCTGCGGCGATTCCGGCAACGGCTTCAATGCGACGTACGCCGGCAGCGACTGCAGCTTCGGATTTGATTTTAAAATATCCGAGCTCACCGGTAAAAGCTACATGGGTGCCCCCACAGAGCTCGATGGAATAGGATGGGTCAATAATCACCACCCGCACGGTTTCGCCATATTTCTCGCCGAAAAGGGCCATAGCACCTGTTTTCAGGGCTTCCTCGCGCGGCATTTCTTTTATCACTACCGGAATATTTTCCCGGATCTTTTCATTCACTAATTTTTCTATGGCTGCAAGTTCTTCGTCCGTCACTTTCGCAAAATGTGAAAAGTCAAAACGCAGATGTTCTGCATTCACCAGGGATCCTTTCTGGGCCACATGGGTTCCCAGGACTTTTCTCAGCGCGGCATGCATCAGGTGCGTGGCGGTATGATGTATTGCCGTATTTTTTCTTTTCTCTCCATCCACACTGGCTTTCACCTTCCCGCTCTGGTCAGCAGGAAGTTTTTCCGTATAGTGAATGATGAGGTCGTTTTCTTTTTTGGTATCCGTCACCTCTATTCTTTCTCCACCTACGAGGAGTGAGCCCGTATCTCCCACCTGACCCCCGCTTTCTGCATAGAAAGGTGTTTTCTCCAGAACGATCTGGTAGAGGTCCCTGCCCTTGATCTTTGCTTTTCTCCAGCGGGCGATTTCGGTTTCGGTCTTCAGGTCAGTATAACCGGTGAATATGATCTTCCCGTTTTCATGAACCGTCACCCAGTCATCCGTATCCATCTGACCGGCCGCGCGGGAACGGTCTTTCTGTTTTTGCAGCTCCGTTTCAAAATCCTTTTCATCCACGGTCCATCCGATCTCTCTGGCCATCAGGGAAGTCAGGTCAACCGGAAAACCATAAGTATCATTCAATTTAAAGGCGAAGGCTCCGGAGATGCGTTTTTCCGCATGCCATTTTTCTTCTCCCTTCTGGCTCGCACCTTTCTCAATATATTCCGAGAATATTTTAATCCCTTTATCCAGCGTGCGAAGAAAGGATTCCTCTTCTTCCCGCACCACTCTTTCCACGAAGGACTGTTGTTGCTGTAGTTCCGGAAATACTTTTTCAAACTGGGTGGCCAGTGTGGTCACCAGCTGGAACAGGAGAGGTTCTTTCTGGCCGAGATAAGAATAATAATACCGCACGGCACGGCGAAGAATGCGGCGGATCACGTAACCCGCGCCGGTACTGGCCGGGAGTTGTCCATCGGCAATCGTAAAACAGATTGCCCTGATATGGTCAGCGATTACGCGAAAAGCGATGTCTTTTTTTGAAGTATCCGTGTTATCGTAGACCTGACCGGTTATTGCGGCAATCCTTTCCATGGTGCCACTGAAGATGTCCGTATCGTAATTACTTTTCTTGTTCTGAAGTACCCGGACCAGTCTTTCCAGTCCCATTCCGGTATCCACATGTTTTGCCGGAAGGGGTTCAAGAGCTCCGGATTTCACCCGGTTAAACTGGATGAAAACGAGATTCCAGATTTCAATCACCTGGGGATGATCGGCATTGACCAGGATTTTTCCATCCTGAATTTTCCGTTCCGAATCGGGGCGGAAGTCCATATGTATTTCGGTACAGGGACCACAGGGTCCCGTCTCCCCCATCTCCCAGAAATTGTCTTTTTTACTTCCATTCAGAATCCGGTCGGGCTGTACCCATTTCAGCCATTCTGATTTGCACTCTTCATCCGATGCCAGGTTCTCTGACGGATCACCGCCAAAAACGGAAATATAGATCCTGTCTGCCGGCACCTGGAAAACCTGCGTTATAAGCTCCCAGCTCCAGGCGATGGCTTCTTTCTTGAAATAATCCCCAAAACTCCAGTTACCCAGCATCTCGAACATCGTATGATGATAGGTATCCACCCCTACTTCTTCCAGGTCATTGTGTTTTCCGCTAACCCTCAAACATTTCTGGGTATCCGCCACCCGGGGGTGGGGCGCTGTTTTATTTCCGAGGAAATAATCCTTAAACTGGTTCATTCCGGCGTTGATAAACAACAGGGTAGGATCGTTTTTGGTGACGATCGGGGCAGAAGGAACAATCACATGTGCTTTGGACTTAAAAAAATCCATGAACTTTTCCCTTATCTCGGCGCTTCCCATCATATTTTAACAGACAATCTTTAAATCGGGGGTTATTAAAGGATAATAATTAGTACACTTGCGTTATTAATCAGGCGCTGCAAAGGTACAGCGTCCACTTCGTAAACAGTGGGCCGGGGCCAAGGGACTGCATGAAAAAGATTAAATATTACTATAATACCAATACCCTCCGGTACGAAAAACTGGAAACACCTTTACGCGTTACCCTGCTACGTATTCTGGGTTTTCTTTCCGCTTCCATCGTCACCGCCCTGATCCTCGTCACCCTCGCCTATCACTATTTCCCCTCCGCCAGCGAAAAAAGGCTGATGCAGACCAATGAGGCCCTGAAGGACAATTATTTTGTGCTAAATGAACAGGCAAAGAAAATGCAGGACCAGATCCTCGGGCTCGAGAAAAGGGACAATGAGGTGTACCGGGCCATTTTTGAAGCCAACCCTATTCCGGATAGTGCAAGGCTGAAAAATATGGCCAAGGAACAGGAATTCCAGCTGGTTCAGAAAATGGACCAGGATAACCTGGCCACGTCCATCTATGGTTCCCTGAACAATCTCGGAGCAAGGATTCATGCACAGACAAAATCCTATGATGAAATCAATAATTTCATCAAGAACAAAGAACAGCTTCTCGCCTGTACTCCCGCTATTCAGCCGGTTAGCAATAAGGACCTGAAACGCATCGCCTCCGGATTTGGGTACCGGGTAGACCCGGTTTATAAAACCACCAAGTTTCATGCAGGGCTCGATTTCGCTGCCCCCCAGGGAACTCCCATTTATGCCACGGCAAATGGTACCGTGGAAACAGCCGGCAATACCGGGAATGGTTATGGAAACCATGTAGTGATTCACAATGGCTATGGCTATGCCACCTTATTCGGACATATGTTCAAGATTAAGGTACGGCCGGGCGAAAAGGTAAAACGGGGTGAGGTGATCGGATGGGTAGGCAATACCGGGAAGAGTACCGGTCCGCACTGCCATTATGAAGTACATCGTAACGGGGACCCCGTGGATCCTGTGTTCTATTTCTACAATGACATTACCCCGGAACAATATGACCGCCTGCTGAAACTGGCTTCCTCCCCTAACCAGAGCTTTGACTAGAATTTATCGTTTGCCGGATCGATTAGGAATAGTTTTTGTTATTTTTGGGAAGCATGACCACTTTCTCCCAGATTGCAATGAAGTTTGTAGAGGAATCGAACCTGCCGGCTGATGCCCAGGAGATTCAGAAACCAACCGAAGATCTTCCGGTGAATGTAGGTGTGCGCCTTAAGAAATTAAAATCTGTCGAGCCTGCTGCTCAGGATGAACCTCTTTTTGGAACGGCTGAAGAAAATATCCCGGAACCCATTGCAGAGTCCATTTCAGAGGAACCTTCTTCCGATTACAAGTCTCCGGAAGGGATACAGAGAATTAAATCCGGCCGCGGCAGAAAGTCTATCAAACAGATTTCCGAAGAAGCTGACCTGATCCAGATTCCCGAGGACGAGATTCTTTTCCAGAAACATTACTATACCATGGGTGAAGTGGCCGATATGTTCCGCGTGAACCAGAGCCTGCTGCGTTTCTGGGAAGCGGAGTTCAGCGTGCTACAACCCAAGAAGAATAAAAAAGGCGATCGTTATTTCCGTCCTGTTGATATCAAGAATCTCCACTTAATATACCATCTCCTCCGCCAGCGCAAATACACCATCGAAGGCGCCAAGGATTTCCTGAAGAACAATAAAAAGTCTGAAGAGAAATTCGAAACGATTAAGAAACTTGAAGAAGTGAAACGGTTCCTGCTTGAGATGCGTGCGAATATCCGGTAATTTGGGGATCAGCGATTGAAATCAGACCGGCATGCGCATATATTTTGTTCTTTCTTCCCTTTCACTTTGTTACGCTGAAGGCATTAAAAATCGGAAGGATGAGTTGTTGGAAAAAGCGTTGAAATATTGTCTCACAACGATTTATTTCTTTTAATACCTCACTTCTCATTAACCGTTAAATCTTTCAAGTGATTTCCAATATTTATCTTTATAAATGTCATACTCTATATCAAAGCTATCTGAATACTTTTGTTGTATTTCGTAAAACACTTTGGAAGGTTTGCGAAAATCCCTGCACCCAAAATAAATATCTCTTTCTCCTTTAGCCGTTTGTCGTCCTATGTTTAAGAAACCATCGATATCCCTGAGTTCCTGCATTACGTCTTCTTCAATTGTATTCAACAACTTGTAATCTTCTTTATTCGGCATTCCATTATTATTGCTACCATCGAACTTAAGCGTTAGTACTGATATCCATGGATGTGATGCTTTGCTATCCCACTTTAATAGTTCGGTATTAATGACTGCGATTAGCTTATTTCCGCTTTCCAATTCTGCCTCAAGAACAGAGTAAGCATCATTTTCCGTGTTATACCCAACTCCATCATATTTTTCAACGAATTCCTTTTGTCGCCAGGTTAAAAAGTCTTTAAGTTTTTTGATTGAAACAAGTTCTTTTTCTGCTTCCTTTTTACCAATCGTTTTTAAGTTATCAATGTTATTTAAGAAGTCAAGCTCCCCTAAATAATTATCCAAAAAAATATAAACCCCGCTTACTATTTTTTTTCTATTTTCCTCTGTCAAATCGTTATGAACTACGGTTATATCAATTTCGTCCGGATAATCCGCTTGTTCATTTGCGTAAAAGCTCAGGTTTTCACCATTGAATTTGAAGCCACCCATATCAATACTAACATTTTCTATATCGAGTGGTTGTTTTAAGGCCGTAAATTTCCAACCAGTGATAGCTGGCGCCGCCCCAACGAGTTCTTCAACAAATACAATGTTCTTTGTACTTCCGTCTGCTGTTAACACCAATTCTACAGTATTGTCATTATACATTCCCGTCAAATAGAGAAATCCATCTTTAAGTTCTCCGAGTTTTTGAGAAAGTTTGTCAAAGAATCTTTTTTCAATATCCCTGTGTTTCTTTACAGCATCAAAGAAATCCTTTTCGTTTTTTTGAAACCAGTCCCAGAAATCTGCATAGGATTTGATTGGTTCATTTTTTGTCCTGAAGATGTTTTTTAAAAAGCTCATTGGTCTGTTAGTTATATTTAAAGTATTAGGATTTTATGCGATTTTGAGCATTCAGCCTCTTAATAGTCATCTTTAACCAATTTAATGCTGTCGATTTCCCGAAATCCAAAAAGATAATTTCCCCTGATTACAAATTTCCCTGTATCTGATGTCAGTGAGTAGTAGTTAGTTTTATCAAGAAATTTTCCACTAATAAGACCTGAAGAACTGCCAGGATTTGTGCTATATGTAATAGTAAATGTGCTGTCAAGTTTCAAATGTGTAATATGGAATGTCGTGTCATTTAACTTAAAATTCCAACCTTCAAATCGTTGTCGCTGATGTCGCTCAATACCCCCAATGAATAAGTAGTACATTATAATTGCTGATACTAAAGAGTTAATCATAAAAGCCCTTGAATACTTGCGTTTTATGAAATAAATAAGTCCTGCGAGAATCAGGTTCACAATTATTACCAACGGAACCACTATCAAAATTCCAATAGATACACTTGGGTCTGGTTCACCTACCCAAAACCAGATGATAATAAAATCAAGAATCGCCAGTATCAAAAGTTGTGACCAAAGTTTCATTGTGTATCCGATAAGCTATTCAAATATCATTCGTTGCTGAGCTTTTCATTAATCATAGCACTTATTTCCCTTCCATGGGACAGTACCATATAATGTCCACCACCTTCTATGACACGATCAGCTTTTACCAATTTTACAGGGAATGTCTTGTCCCTATTGCCATGGATATGGAAAATATTATCTGGTCTTGAAGTAGTCTTCCAGTTTAGTAATTCGTGAATAGCCCATTTCAGAAAATATGGATCTGAATCCCGCATAATCTCAGCCCAGAGCTGCTTATCCTCCTGACTTTTCAACCCTGTGAACAGATGTGCAAAGGGGTAAACTCTATTAAAAGCAATGGAGGGCACAAACTTATCAAGGTTTATATTTCCAAAAAATTTAAAAGAACCAGGCATTTCATTCCGCGAAGCAACACTGGAAATCAAAATAGCGTGCTTAGGTTTCAACGTTTTTAGCAATTCAACTGTCAACACACCTCCGAAGGAAAATCCAATAATTGCGAAATCACCGGAACGATCAATCAGGGAGGCAATTCTACCGCTATATTGAAAAATGGATTCTTTTTCAGCAGGCCTCAGCCATTCAATGTGATGAACCTGATGCTGCTCCGAAAGCTTTATATTTTTGAACGCGCGCTTGTCGGCACCAAGACCACTTAAAAAGTAAACATTCATCTTATCACTTTATTGAATATGGTTGAGCCAACGCATTGGCGATTTATTCCACTTTACTTTGACTCCAAATTGTCTGTACTGTGGTCTGACCTGCCACAGGCCAACTGGTCGTAGAAGATAACCTTTCGATCAGCCCCTAATGCTTCCAGTGGTTTCAGATAATAACCCGGAACACCAGGACAGTATCATTTATGAACTCGCTTCCACAAAAAACATATCAATTTCACCCTTGTTCTTCGCTTGCACTTTTCCCCTGTGAACACATTGAAATTTATCTTTCACCAATTCATAGGTGCTTCCACTGACATTTATTTTTCCGGCTTCTGAATTTGCCAGGTTGGCATAGTATATGGTTGTGTCGGTGTTGCTGTACAACAACTCGTAAGAGAGGGCATTCAGAATATTCACTTTGTTCGTATCCTGACCGGCAGTTTTTAAAGCTGCCCGAAGAGAATCAATGGTACGGGTTTGCGCGACGGAAAGATGCTGTACTGCAATCATCAGGCTAAAAAGAAGAATGCTTTTTTTCATATTCAGAATTACCCGGCGTGCAGTGGTCCAAGTATGACGCTAACCTTCATTCATCGCCTGCCATGCTAATTTAATAAATTAAGTGAATTTTCCTTCAGCCCGATCCTTTGCCGGGTAAAATTACGTGGATGGGTGAGCGGTATACCTATTTCCGGATATCATACCTGAGCGCAATCGTTCCGTTAGAAAGTTGTTTTGTTTGGGAAAGACTGGATTTAACTAATTTTTGTTCCTCACCGAACAAACGAATGCCTTTACCAAAAATAACCGGGTGAATAATCATCCAAAAACTATCCAGCAAATCCTGCCCAATCAGAAAGTGCACAACTGAAGGACTCCCAAATACCAATATGTCCTGGCCGGATTGAGATTTAAGTGTTTTTATCTCATTCGGGACATTTTCGGATAAGGCAACTCTTTTATTCCCGGGAGCCGAGGGCAGGGTTTCAGACAACACGATTTTGGGAACCCTGTTATACCAGTTGGAGTATTTAATTTCATTGTTCGTGGCATTGGGGCGGGATGCGGCTGATGGCCAGCCCTCTTCCAAAAGCTGATAACTCTTTCTGCCAAGTAAAGCAGCATCAGCATTGTCTGTCAGACTGCAAACAAATTCCAGGTTTTCTTCACCCCCAAGGAAATTATCAAACTCTCCCTGTGGACCGGCTACAAAGCCGTCTAAGGAGGTCTGGGCTATTAGAATTAGTTTTCTCACGAGGTCTGTTTTTCTGAGCGATCTGTCGTTCTTTACTCAACTTCAAAATAAATATTTACTTATTTTGTTGTCTTAGCACCCATTTTAACGCCAAGCTTTTCATATTCTATATCATTGGGTTCCCAAAGTTCAATTTTGTTGCCATCTATGTCCATGATATGGATGAATTTTCCGTAGTCCGCTGTTTCCAGGTTGCCAACGATCGTTACGCTGTCTTTTCTAAGCTGATCAATAAGCGCTTCCAGGTTTTCAACCCTGTAATTGATCATAAAGTCTTTCGTGGAAGGCTCAAAGTATTTCGTTTTCTCATTAAACGGGCTCCACTGGGTGAACCCTTTTTTTGCTGAATCTGCACCCTGTCTCCATTCAAAAACCGCCCCATATTCGTTCGTAATTAAACCCAGGTGAGTATGATACCATTCCCTTAATTTTTTGGGATCATTGCTTTTGAAAAAAATGCCACCAATACCAGTCACCTTTTTCAGTGGCAGTGCACCAGTACTATTTGAAATCAAGGACCTGAAAGCGAATCCAAGTGCAAATGTGGCGATAAGGCCCAACGTGATCCAGATTTTCTTTTTCATATTTCAATGTTTTGAACTTGCGACAATCAGGACAGTCAACTTTCCCGATTTAATTTTACTTTTTTTAATCGTTTCTGTCTTCTTTTTAAAAGTTTCAATGCAAATTCTTTTGGGAATGCAAATGCATAAAACAATATCAGATAAAGAACGATGGCAACAGGTATGGAAATGAAACAAACCAGAAATGCTAAAAGTGTATATATAATGCTATAGGCATAGGTTAGTTTGATGAAATGAAAAAGCTCCCGATCATCGTCACTTATAAGATGTCTTTTGTACGAATAGGCACAGAGCCAATACGAAGCTATTGCAATCATAAAATAATTGAAGCCAAAAATGGCGACTGCAAATTTACCTTCCGTTTCTAAAAATTCAGCCAGAATTGCTGTTGGGAATGGGGTGAAAGTAATCATAAGCAATACGAAGCCATTCACCCAGGGTAGTTTGCTATCCGTTTTATTTATATAGGTAAATACATGATGATGATTTATCCAACAGATCAGAACAGTTAAAAAGCCAATTAAGAATGCGAGGAAGGGTTCCCAATGATGAAGACTGAATGTAAACAGACTTTCTCCGTTTGGAATATGAAGAATCTGAATTAATTCCAAAACTAAAAGAGTAATCGCAATGGCAAAAACGGCATCGCTGAATCCTTCCAGTCTTGCTGTTTCATTCAACCTGGTTTCTTCCGGACCTTTTGTATTGCTCATGTTTTCGATTGTTCCCAGCTATCCTGCCCAATCAAACCCAGTCAATTTTTCACCCCATTTTTACGATTGGTTATAAATCGCAATCTGCACAGTAGACGCCACCCTTGTCAGCTGATGTTCTAATCAAATTTACGCTTTGTTACTGATCTACCGTGCCTGCCAAATCCCTCTGTTATTTTCCACCTGCAACTATATCCCTGCCGTATACTAAGTAATTGTAAATCCAAATGCAGGATTGTTTACTCCTCAATGGAATATTTTGTTTTTAGAAACTTAATTAAGCGTTCTGAATTTTCCAACTGAGGCTCCAGATTATTCCCGATATAAGAACTTGTAATAAACTTAAAGACCAATATTTTATTGAAAAAAGTTATCAATTTCCCATTCTCTACCCTTAACTGAGGAAATGACCTATTCATCAACTTTCCCTTTTTTATAAAAGTAGTATCTCCAAGAACAGTCATATCTGTCAATTCATCTAGCATTGATACAATTTCTTTATAGTAAATATCGTAATAGTCACCCTGCCCATAGACTTCATGTATGTCAGCATCATATTTTGTAAGGCTATCCGCCACGTGATCCTTCTCAATCAGCCTGTAATCACCCGTGCTTTTTAACTGCTGCAAGGTGGCGTCGTTACTTTTAAAAGACGATGAGCTATAACAATAATTAATGACGTAGTAATAAAATGATTTGCGATTAGAGTCAGTAGCCATGTTTACGTGAGCAAGCATCAACATGCTGTCTACCCCTTTTACCTGTCGCCTGTCGAACTCAATCACATGACGTAAATTAGCAGTATCATCTCTCAGATTTCGGACAAAACCTTCCATATACTGTTTTTCTTTTGCCCTTTCTGTAAGATGTTCCCGAAGATTCTCCGCAATAAATCCCATCGAAACTGCGAGAAAAATCATTAAGAACTCCAGAAAATATTCTTTCCATTTTTTGGGTTTATGATTACGGTCGGGATGATGATGTACCTCCATATTATCTGAAACATTTTTCGATTGGGCAGCTGTGGAATTACCTAAAGTTCCTTCGTCCAGATTGTCCGCCATTTATTTAATTTCATTTTTGACCGTTTTCAATTGCCACTTTTCCTTACCCGGTCATAAAACTCTTTCTGCAACATCAATGTTTTCGTGTCGCTCTTAATGGCCTTTAGTGCATCAATTAATTCGTTGATCGTATGGTCCGCTACCAGTTTTCCAAATTCCGAAGTGGCTTTATCACCTTCACCTGCATAATGATTTGGAAAATCGGCGTACCACCAGATGCCGGTGTACACATTTGGTATAT
Organism: uncultured Bacteroidota bacterium; assembly: GCA_963766585.1. Taxonomy (GTDB): domain Bacteria; phylum Bacteroidota; class Bacteroidia; order Chitinophagales; family Chitinophagaceae; genus Puia. The sequence continues at coordinate 981,562 of CAVYAV010000002.1, read as the reverse complement.
ACAGGCGGTTCTGGTTTTTACCGGATTCATTTTTTGCACTGTCTAGTTGCACCAGATCGGGGCGGAAATACAAAACCTCCGATGTTTCTTTTTCGCCGGCATGCTGGTCGCCTTCGGGATCGGAACGGCGCAGGGCAGCCACTTGTTTCCTAAAAGCAGAATCGGAGGATGGCTCAAAAAAATACACCGCATAACTTCTTTCCTTTTCAAGTCTTGTTTGAATAAAATATTTTATCATCTCAGGATTTCCCCCGTGGCCATTTACAATGACGATCTTATTAAATCCATTTCTTGCAATTTCATCGCAGGTACTTTCCAGCAGGTCCCATACTACTCTTTCGGGCAGGGCAAATACACCAGGCTGGTGCCTGGCTTCATTTATCTGACCGTAAAAATAATCAGGGAATACCACGGCGTATTCTTTTTGCGTGGCACGTAAAGCATACTCCCGCACACGGATCAGGTCACTGCCGACGGGTACATGCGGACCGTGTTTTTCCAATATGCCAATGGGAAGTATACAGGTCTTATTGCTTTTGGTTAAAGCATTATTCCAGTCAGCGGCTGTTATTTCATCCCAGCGGGTGGGCAGTTTTTGAGCGGTTGTCTGCAGGCAAATGATAAGAGAGAGCGATAAGGCAGGCAGGAAAGCTGTCATTCTTTTCATCGTCAATTGTTTTAACAAATATAACGATGGGATGGGAATGTTTTAAACGCCAACAGTACCTGTCCTGACTTCTCCGGCCCGTCTGTAGTTGGCAAGAATCAATCCGGTTGAGGTAGCCAGGCTTTCCGTTAGTGTAAAAGCTGTCGGAATAGCTTCGTTGTTAAAAAGCTTTTTGCCCCTTCCTAAAGTTATAGGGTGAATTTTGAGTCTGAGTTCGTCTACAAGGTCATTTTTAAACAGCAACTGAACGAGCCCGCTGCTGCCCCAGACCTGAATGTCAGCGCCTTCTGAATTTTTGAGCTTTTTGATATCTTCCAGTCCTTCAATAAATACAGTGTTCTTCCAGTCAGTCTTTTTCAGGGTCTTTGACAGAATGTATTTTGTGCCTTCATTGATGCGGGGCCAAAAGTCTGCATGCTGAGGCCAGTAGGAAGCCCATATCTCAAATGTTTTTCTGCCCAAGAGATAATCAGCAGGTTGTTTCAGTTCTTCCTGCACCGCTTTACCGCCTGCTTCATCGCCATATGGTGCAGTCCAGCCGCCATATTTGAACATTCCCGATACATCTTCCTCAGGTCCGCCAGGTGCCTGCATCACGCCGTCTAATGTAATCATTGATAAAACGATTATTTTTCTCATGGTCGTTTGATTTTAATTGTAAGCAGATCAATCTGCTGTGGCGAAGCACGGGAATTTATAACTGGTCCTGCTTCTTTAATTCCTTTCTAATACATCAAGCACTATGCCATACGGTTAAAATGTGACCGTTGTTGCCGGTTTCAATTTCTATCTGCAATTTTTCAGAAATTTTAGGCAAACTATGGTTTCAGGTTTGTCATAAACGTCAAAGTGTCAAAGTAAAGCGTAAGAGATTGCAATTTTCCGTTTTTAACCGTCCAGTTTTCTGAAACATTACCATTAATTTTTACTCCGTTTGGAAACAGGAAGTCATAGTTGCCAATTACACTTGCTTTGTCGTTCTCAATTATCATTTGTTTCACCCTCATTGCTCCAAAACGCTGTGAAAATCGCTTAATAATGTCAATGTAAGTTTGTTTGCCAAGGACAGGCTTAGTGTTGTTCATATCTCCACCAACATACTCAAAGTCGTCTGCAATTACGCTTTCCCAATTAGCTTTTTCTGCAAAGCCTTTGTAATACCTTTCAAGAAGGTTCCTGGTTGTTACCTGATTTTCCATTTTATTAATTTTTTGTATTTATATTTGTTATTGCATTTTGCAAGTACAAATTTAAATGTTATTGCATTTTGCAACAACTTTAATTATGGATAAAAAAAGGTCAGATTGCCCGATAAGTTGTTCCCTTGATGTTATCGGGGACAAATGGTCTCTTTTAATCATCAGGGATATCATGTTGAGAGGCAAGGTGTCGTATACTGAGTTTTTAGCTTCCGAAGAAGGGATTGCGTCCAACATTCTGGTTAACAGACTGGGAGTTCTTGAAGCAGAAAAAGTGGTCGTCAAAGAGACCTCTCCTGCAAATAAGTCGAAATTTGTTTATAGCCTTACAAGAAAAGGGGCCGATTTATTACCTATTGTGATAGAGATAATGGATTGGGGTGCAAAATATAATGCGAACTGTCCACGAAAAGAACTTGGCAAAAAAATAAGGAAAGATAAAACTGCCGTCATTAAAGAACTAAGCCAGTCGTTAAAGGCAAAAGTCAAATAGCTTAATCCAAATTATAATTCGCAGTGTGTCGCCCTGGTATGAACACATAAGAAACTATTCGAGGACCCTGCGGAGATAGTTAACCTGTCCCAAATGGTAATTTAAGTGAACCAGCAACTGGGTGAGTACGTAGCTATTTGTTGCGTTCTCTTTGTCAAAAAATGCAGGATATAGAGATGCAAGTTGTTCCGGAGTGAATCGGGTGACAGTGGTTCTCTTCATTTTTAAATAAACTTATTTCCTCGATTAGTTTGCGACTGTCCCGCTCATAAAGACCTGCAATCTCATTGTTCGTCATGGCACTACCATTGTAATTTCATTGTCTCACCTGTAGGTTTAACATATTCAAGTATTATATCCCGGTGACCAATTAATATTCCGTTTTGATCCTTATTTAACTTAATTATGGAAGCGGTTCCCCCTCGATGGTTGTTTAGTTCGGAACGATTTTGGTCTGTAATCAACCTGTCACCTTCAAAATAATAAATAATTGGATACTCTGGAAAATCCGGTGCTGAAATATGCCCATGAACATGAGCGGGCGCACTGTTGTCTGGATATGGTGCCGGTCTGATTGTTTTAAACTCATATTTGCCATCAGGGCCTGTTTTCATTCTTCCATGTATACGAGGATGTTCCTCTCCTGCTCCTCCGCCCCCGGCAATGTAAAAACCTTTTGAGTCAGTATGCCAAACAGAAAGTATTGCGTTTTTTGCAGGCGTTTTCCCATCCGGCAAATAAATAGTTCCAGATATAATCATCCGTTCACCTGGCTCGCTGTCCGCAACCATTTTTATTTTTGATGAAATGTTAAGTGTATCATCACTTACGCCTGGAAAGTTCTGTGTGTTGGTTGTAAAACTGCAACTAACTAAAAACATCACCACTGGAAAAGTAAGTAGTAAAATTGTTTTTAACATCGCTTTGTTGTTTAAAAACTACTTATAAAGTCCAAAGCTTTCCTTAATGTTTATAAAGAAAAATTTTCCTAAACAAATCGCCATGGACAAACAGCGTTCCTTCCAGTTTGCTACCCTCCATATTAAAAGTCCAGGTTCCGTACTCTTCAGAGATGAGCTGGTTTGTCTTCTTATTATAAACGAAATGCAAAACACCCATTCCCACCTCCGCACCGTTGACAATTCTATTTCCGTCGATATAGAACGTGTCAACTCCCTTGTTTTTTGAAATGTGATATACAACCGTTTCGTCGTGGCAGGACGTATTTTTCATCTGGCATAGAGAAGTACCATACCAGTTGCCAATCAGCAGCGCGTCAATATTCGGCTGACCTGATTGAGCCTGGTTCGATTTACCAGCTAGACAAAGGATAAGAGAAAATAACAGACTCAATTTTAACATGGTGCTTGTTATGATCTATATATCAACACATCTTTAGTGCCAAACCTCAGGCGACCATTATTGCTGAAAACGTAGTATCTGTCCGGTACCAGAACATGCCCAACCGTGATTGGCATCAGTAAAATAAATATCATAAAAATTGCATGAGGCAGAATTTATGGCGACTACTTTGTTCCAGTTTACTCCCCCATCGGTTGATTTGTAAATCCATCTCCCCCGGGTCATATAACCAGTACTGGCATTGACAAACTGAAAACTTTCAATAACCGGGCCACTGCCTGCACCTACAGTAAACTGTTCCTGCCAGTTGCTGCCCCCGTCGGTCGTTTTACTAATCTTATCAATTTCCAGGTTAACACCCTGGAATGCAATAAATTCGATATAACAGGTATTGACGTCAACAGCGCTGATGTTTGTAATAATTCCGGGAGGTATATACTGAGATGTCCAAGTTAATCCTCCGTCCGTTGTTTTAAACAGGCCATAAGGCGTAGAAACCCAGCCAATCTGGCTATTGATAAAGGCAAGCCGGGTAACACCGATCTGGTGAATGGTACCTATCCGGGGAAGTGTGCTTATTGTTGTCCATGAGTCTCCGCCGTTGATTGTTTTTACAAAATGAATGTCTGTGTCCTGTTGATTTGCAGTTATCCCATAGCCAGTATTATTGCTCAGAAAACTGTTATCATTGATCGTTAGACTATCCGGAACAACTGTAAAATTATTGAAGTCGTGAGATGATACCAGTGAATAAACATTGACATCTCCATTATAGAGCCCTTCGGGTATTATTACATTGCCCGCGCTGTCCATCCCAATATTTCTTCTCCAACCGAAACCCAGCCCAAATCTATAGTTGCCATAACTGAGTCGTTGCTCCCAGCTTTGCCCGCCATTACTGGAACTGTAAACAGCAGATGTGCTGACGACAACTCCGTTGTTTTGCACAAAATGAATGTTGGTGAATTGTTGCTGATCTACTGAGCTCATCGTCCATCCTGCAGATAAGGTATCCAGCGGACCAGGACCGGTAGTGTTGTTTGATGAGCTTTTACTGCATGATATGAGCAGGGTCATAGCAATGACCTCAACTAGTACTAGTTTAAGCATTTGGTTGTTTTTGGGGTTATCTTAAATATCGGAAGCCGTTAAATGGAATTACAGGAAACTTAAAATCTTCATCTACTTTCCCATAGTTCACCCATTCACTTAGCTTAAGCTGAAGATAATAATAATAAATTAATAGAACTATTGAAATTCAACCTGGCGAATTGAAATAAAACCAATCTCCATTGCCGCGGGGGTGTCTCCGATTATTCACCTATTTTTTGATTTCACATCCTTTTGCAACCTCTCTAAGCTGGCTTTCTATAGCGTTCCCGTCAACTAAAGCCCAATGCTCTATAATTTTATTGTCTTCAAGTTTAAATAATCTGTAACCGACGGTTTCAATTTCAAAATGGGTTGGGACTATTTTTCGCCAAACGCCGATATGTTTCATTTGCATTTTTATTTTCAACATTACTTTGTTGCCTTCGCTAACGATTTCGTCTATAATCGTTTTATGCTCAAAAGATTTGCCTGTTCCGATAATCCAAAGTTTCGTCCCTTCCCTGTTTGACGGTAAGTTGGACGGCAGCGAATGGTCAATAAATTTTGGAGAAACATATTTGTCTATTTTTTCCGGTTGATTCTGATTCCAAATTTCCTCAATGAAATCTATTACGATTAATTTGTCAGACGTATTCATTTTAAATAATTTTAGTGAGTTCAAAGGTCAAAACCTATTCTTGTTTGCACCTGTGACAATCCTCACAAAATTTTTATGATTTACGTTTTCTGATCCTACTCAATGTTTCTCTTGCCATTCCCAAATAGGAAGCAAGTTGAGAAAGACTAATTCTTTGCAATATCTCAGGGTTGTTTTCCTGCAAATATCGATACCGTTCGGTTGGTGAATAAATTTTAAACAAGTTTGTGTGTTCTTCCTGGTCAATTAACAGTTGTTCCAGTAGTTTTCTTCCAAATGATTCTAACTCGGGCGATAGCTTGTACAAATCCAGAAGTTTATCTTTGTCTAATTCATAAATACCCGTTGATTCTCCTGCCTGTATTGTTGTGTCGGATGGACCGGAAGAACGCAAACTTTTGAGGTTTGTAGTGAAATTATTTTCAAAAGTAAAATTTACATTAATGTCAATACCATCTTTGCTGATGAAGGTCCTTAAATGGCCTTTTTCAACGAATACAATTTTTTTGCAAAGTTGTCCCTCTTTTAAAACTATTTCGCCTTTTGCAAATTGTCTTGGTACAGCAATTTCAAAAAGCCTGTCCAGGCTTGAAACTGATACTTCAGCCAGCGAAGTTATTTTTTTATGGAGTAAAGTTTTTGTGAAGTCTGTCATAATTGTAATCGGCCACATTTCCCAGTGCCAATGCAATGGTTAACGGTAGTCTATTTTCATCTGCTGTGTTTAGATTATTGAGTAAAAGAATCTATTTGTTCACTCGTCTTTTCAGACCAGGATTGAAGCCTACAATATCCATCCGTCTTGCGGAACATGTATCTTTTATTAAAGCGAAATGAACTGAATCACTGCCGTAAAATGCCAATTTATATTGGCCCCAATAATCCTTACCGCAAACTTCTTTATTATTTCTTATTGAGAAAAGAGAATCCTTTAAAAGATAACTCCCATTTTCTCCAATTTGTCCATCCGGTAAAGCGATAAAATATGTATTGTCCACTTTAAATTCTACATATTCGCCACTCGGACTACCGTCAAGATTTAATATTGACCACTGCCCCGTTAAACTATACTTCGGCCTTATAAATCCCGGCAATGCCGAGATAATAGAAAGAAATAAAACTAACATCATTAAATTAACTTTTGAAAATTGCTTTTTCATAATTAATGACATTTGAAATAAGACTGGCATTTTTGCAATGTAAAGTTAGCGGAGAGCAAGGCGAACCACACTTAAGCTGCCGACATATCCATGTCGGGCCGGTTAAATTCTACAAATCCAGGTGCCGGGCTTACTTAATTCATTTTAAACGCTTTATCAGTTTAAAGATCAATTTTTTCCCTTTTTAGATAAATTTTTATTGTTTATCAATAAATATTTATCTATATTTGCATTCTAAACAAATCAAAATGAAAGTAAAAACAGAAACAATTCTAACTGCTTCGAAATATTTAGCCCTGATAGGCGGCATCTGGAATTCATTTTTATGTGGGAGTCAGCTAGTGACCCTTGTAGCAAGTTTTATTAACCCTGAATGGACAAAACACATGTATGAAGCCGACCAAAAGTTACTCAGCATTCGTGAGCATAGTGTTGGGTATTATGTTTGGGCTATGTGCCTGATCATTGCGGTCTCAGCCTTAAAAGCCCTAATCTGGTACATAGTATTTGACTTATTGTCAAAGCTTAAACTTCAAACCCCCTTTTCCATGCAAGTAGAAAAAAAACTGGAGAGAATCGCCTTTCTGTTGCTTGGGGTTTGGATAGTCAGCGGTTTTTTCTGGAAGACATACGTCTATTACCTCTCGAAAGATACAGGCTTACAGTTACCTATTACCAACAGTGGAGATGAATACCTTTTCATGGCCGGAATTATTTACATTATTTCCCAGGTATTCAAACGCGGAATCGAAATTCAGGAAGAAAACAGTTTAACCGTTTAACCTATGCCAATTATCGTAAACCTTGATGTAATGATGGCGAAACGAAAAATGTCGCTCAATGAACTTTCAGAAAAAGTCGACTTAACCTTATCTAATCTGTCCATATTGAAAACCGGTAAGGCAAAAGCCGTTCGATTCAGCACTTTAGAGGCTATTTGTAAAGTGCTGAATTGCCAGCCTGGCGATGTTCTGGAATATGTTGAATAAACTAAAATGCAGTGATACTCTCTATAGCTCTTTTATTTTTTTGACTTTACCACTTCATTGTAAGCTGAAAGAAGAGCCTCCATTATGATTCCTTTTGGGACCCTATTAATCTCAAATGTGGTTGCTCCCTTTTCACCCCATTTGTTAGGAACCGGGTATATGTTTCCAGAATCCATTTTACAAAATATACCCTGCTCCCTGGGAGTCAAAAAAATATTAGCCGTATTATTTTTAGACAAATAGGTGGCGAACATTCGCTTCCCGGTAACTTTAAATCCTGTCCTCTCAAAATGAGGAACCTGTTCAGTACCAGGAAAAGAAAGTGCAAATTCAATAAATTTTTCTTCCGAAATCATCAGTTCGTTTTTACCTTGCCAATAACTGTATGAAGTTAGACCTATTGGAGTCATTGAGCTGGAGGATAAATTGTCCAACCCCCACCCGTGTCCACATAGTCCTTTCTAATCCAGTCTTCAGATTTGAAATAATCATTTCCAACTTTTCTCCAATCTATCATGTCAATATGATCATTGAACAACGCATGAAAAACCGAATTTAAATTTTCATCCGAGTAGAGCACTTCTAAACCGTCTATAGTTTGTTGGCAGATTTCAAACGGAACAAAACGATAGCCCTTAAATCGATCTTCAATTTTGTTACACAGAAATTTAAATATTTCTGTAAACTCTTTTTCCGGAGAAACAACTAAATAGTTTGTACTACTATAACTTCTTCTGTCATCAACTTTAATGGCGTTGTTATCCTGACCTACAATTGTATAAAACGGCCCAACCAGACTTACAAAAAAATGAAGCACTTTTGTCCGCGTTAAATCGCTTACCGAAATTGTATCAAGTAATACGGTAGAACTGAAAGAAGGAGCCCGTCCGTAAGTTGTTCCAATAATTTTTTTCCCAATTTGTTTTTCTATGTCTTTCGTAAAATTATCCCAACGTTCAATAAAATGATTTCTATCATGAATATTGTCAGCCACTATGTCTTCAAGTTCCTTTAAACCTGGATAGGAGAAATACATTTTACTTTCATCCTTTCTTATACCAATCGGGTAAAAACGTTTAATCGCATCGTAAATCCTCCAAAAGTCAAACTTATCTGAATTGAAAAGAAGCATTTAACCTAATGTTTTGTATTCGTTGCTGAATTGGCACCGTACCGGCAATAAAACTCCTACCGTTGACTTAGGCGAAATTTTATTTTAACTATAGCTAATGTACCAATATGCGAGAATGTAAGAGATGCACAGAACACAGCGAAAGTAGCAAGCAAGAATAGAATCATTTCAATTTCAGCCATAAATAAGTGTATTCTAATGCCAAATACTTCGCAGTTAGTTCATTGGTCGTACCGCCTGAATGACCGCCTTCTGTTTCTTCAAAATAATATATTTTATACCCCAGGTCTGTCATTTTCGCTGCCATTTTTCGGGCATGACCCGGATGCACCCGGTCGTCCTTTGTGGATGTATAAAAAAACACTTCCGGATAACCTCCGCCTTGTTTCAGGTTCTGCAAAGGCGAATACTTTTGGATATATGCCCAATCTTCGGGTTTATCCGGATTGCCATATTCACCCATCCAGCTTGCTCCTGCCAGGAGTTTGTTATACCGTTTCATGTCCAATAAAGGATTTGCACAAAAAACAGCATTATAAAGGTCTGGATGTTGTGTAAATGCTACCCCTACTAATAGACCTCCATTACTGCCGCCTGCGATACCAAGGTGCCTGGCAGAAGTAATTTTTCTTGCAATTAAATCTTCAGCAACAGCATAAAAATCATCATAACAATTTTGTCTTTTTTCAAGAATAGCGTCCTGATGCCATTGTGGACCAAATTCGCCGCCACCCCGCAGGTTTGCCAGTACATAAACGCCATTATTGTCTAACCATACGTTGCCCATTGTGCCTGAATAACGAGGCAACATAGAAATTTCAAAGCCACCATACGCATAGAGTAAAGTTGGATTTTTCCCATCCAACACCATTGTTTTAGAGGAGACTACAAAGTAAGGAATCTGTGTGCCATCTTTAGATTTGGCCTGATACTGAGCAACCTTGTAATGACTGGCATCAAAAAATGCGGGTAAAGATCTGACTTTAACAATTGTGTTTTTTTGTGCATCTGCTGCATATAAAGACGGGGGAATTAAAAAATTTTGGAAACTAAAAAAGTATTGATCTGAAAATTCGTCTGTGGTTCCAGTAATGATTGTACCGTAGTCGGGTGCTTCAACTTTTGTTTTATTCCAACTATTATTGTCATAGGTATAAATGAACAACTCACTTTTAACATTATTCAGGATATTGAGCAATAACTTGTTTTTAGTATTCGAAACACTGGTTACACTCGAAAATGCATCCGGTTCAAAAATGATATGAATGTCTTTTTCATCTTTCAGTAATTTGGAAAAATTGGCACTCACAACCATACCATTTTTGTATGTTTTGCCATTAACAGTCCAATCCGATTTCAGACTTAGCACCAACTGATTGTTTAATAAAGCACCGATTTGAGCATCCGCAGGAATATCTAATTTTATTTTCTGGTTGTTCTGCCAAACAAAACAACTGCTTGTATAGGATGTCAAGTATTGAATTACAGTCAAATAATCCTTAGTACCGTCTCGCAATAGATAACCAAAACAACTCACATCAGTCGTGTCACCTTCAAAAATCAGGGTGGCATCATTCAGGGTAGTACCTCGTTTCCAGAGTTTCACCTGACGGGGATAACCCGAAGTAGTCATCGTTCCGGGACCGAAATCGGAGCCAACGATTAAGGTATTTTCGTCAAAGTAGGACGATCCACCTTTTCCCTCAGGCATTTTAAATCCATTTTCAACAAATGATTTGGTTGTTACATCAAATTCTCTTGTTACAACAGCATCGCCACCGCCCTTTGAAAGACTGATCAGAAACCGATTGTACTTTGGATATAAGCCACTTTCACCTTTATAGACCCACTTTACCCCGTCTTTTTTAGAAATCTCGTCTATATCCAATAAAATCTCCCAAACGGGATTGGCAGATAGGTAACCTGATTTTGTGGTCCTTCGCCAAATCCCACGTTCATGATCTTTGTCTTTCCAGAAATTATAAATAAAATCACCATAGATATCAGGATTTGCAATCCGGTCTTTGGAATTCAAAATTTCCAAAGTACGTGAATACGTCTGTTGGTACATAGGTTCCTTGCTCAGTACTTCAAAAGTTGTTTTGTTTTTTTGATCAACAAATTCGAGGGCCTTTTTGCCCTCAACATCTTCTAACCATAAGTAGGAGTCATCCGCGGCCTGCGCCGTGGCATTTGCGACAATAAATAAGGATAAAAAGAGTGAGGCAAACAGTTTGATTGTAAGCTTATTTTTCATTTTTTCTAATTATCGATATAAAAAAGGATCGTCTATTTAGATCTATTGAGAAGGCTCCGCTATCGTTTGGGGGCTTGCTGTAATGTTGATACTCTATATCCTCTTAGTCAGGAACAGAAGCCGATATAATTTCTTCTCCTGAAGTTAATAACAAAAGCTGAATGAAAATCCGAAATACTGATCATATTCCACAGAAGCAGAAAATCTCATTTCCATACTATTAACCAGCAAAGGGGCAAGCAATATGTTTGCACGCCAGCAGGTTATGTAGAGATTCCAAATTAAATGCTTTTAGAAATCACTGGTTTCGGACTTGTAAAAACTACCAGGCCAAATAATATTGCGAAGGCAGAATATGCAATAGTTGCAGCCCAAATATACATTGAACTATGATTGGTAATCGCAAATTTGAGTAGTGCTAACGCGGCAACAGTAACACGTCCAAAAACAAGAAAGTCGGCCGACGTTAATTGCTCAATGCTGAGTTTTTCAAGTTCCTGCCCCCAAATTACTTCGTGAAAGGACAAGTCCCAGTTTTTGGTTCCCTCAAAATAACCATCAAGGGTAATGAAGTTCCACATTATTAGTTTTCTTAATTATCATTTTTTATTATAGAGCAAATTCCTTTCTGTCGTTTAACGCTGCAGTTAATGTTTTCCAGCTTCCAGATCGGGCGGGTTGGTGTTTCTATTTCAATAAACATTTTTATTATGAAGTTCCATCCATTTAGAGGGGTCCATAATATCTGTCCATCCAAATTTCCGATACAATTCGTGGGCATCACCAGTGAGTAATATCCACCGTCTCAATCCTTGCAGATTTGGATGATTCATTACGATTTCCATTAACCATTTTGAAAGCCCCAATCCTCTGTACTCTTCTGAAATATATACATCGCCCAAATAAGCAATTGTTGAAAAGTCAGTAATTATCCGTGCAAACCCAATTTGTTTTTTGTCTTTATAAACTCCAAAACAGAATGAATTTTGAATTGCGGTTTGCACTTTGTCTATTGGAATATTCAAACACCAATATGCTTTGGTTGACAAAAACAAATGAATTGCATTTATGTCTAATTTTCCCTTATTAGTTGAAATGCAAAATTCGCCTTTGTATACAGTCAATTCTTCCATAAAGTATTCTTCAAAATTCCAATCTGGTATATTTAATTCCAATTATCAATCTTAATATCATTAGGCGAGGGTCTTCCTTTTCCTGTTTCAACAAGTTCCTTTAGACTTAGCATAAAGATTCCCCACTTCATACTGCAATGTGCAGTAAACTCAACTTCCTTTTGCCAATTTCGGTGTCCAAAGAGAACTATGGTATAATCATCTTCCTGATGAAGGTCAAATATAACTTCTGTGCCAATCCATTCTGCAGGTCCCGCAGTAAATATCCAGTGAATTTTTTTTTCAGGTTCCAGAGCTTTAACTACCATATTCATACTGCCAATTTCTTTTCCTTCAAGAGAAAGAAATCTTACGACGATTGTTTTTCCGATTTGAGCTGTACCGGAAGTTTGCTCCGTCCACCAACCAGAGATACCTTCTACTGTCGATAGCGCTTCATATACTTTTTGTAATGGTGCTTTAATGCCTACCCTATGAATGATGTCTACCATAATTCAGTTGTTAATTTTGCTTCTTTTTAAATTACGACTTATTTTAATTACAAGATGGAAGTTTTATCCACTTAATAGTTCTATTCCTGAATATTCAGCTTTTTAAATTTTGCAGAAGTATAACCGGTTTTTAATGCCACACTTACGCTGTCAGTGTAAACATAAAATACCTTTTTTGTCATATCACCAATTAGGATTTTTGGATGAAATACGTCATTGTCGTCAAGTAAGGTGCCTGCAAGAATAAATTTTTGGGAGTCAATCCAAACCGCTTCATCAATTCGTGTCGAATACCCACAGAAATAAATTCTTGTCCATTTATTATTTTTCAAATCACAAAGCGAAACAGCCTGGTCAACCTCAGCATTGGCAATAATTTTATTCCCCCTTTTTTCAAGATTAAGCCAATAACTATAAATGTCTATGAATTGGCTGGTGTCCAACGAAAAACTTAATGCAGGTTTATACAATTTGTAAAAGGCTTTTAATTTTTTGGTGTCGCCGAAAGGAAAATTTTCAAACCTGATGGTATCAGAAATCTTAATTTTTTCAAGGTGAAAATTTTTGAATGAGTGTGTCCACCTTTTTAAATTATTGTCGAAATACGGTTTATAAAAAGTTAGTGAAGTTTTTTGCGCAAATAAATTTGCCGAGCTAAAAATAATAATAATATATAAGGTTGAAATTTTCATTTTTAGAGACAGCGATTATCTTTTACCGTTTCGTATCTAAATTTGATTGTGATAAATTTCCCCTAGTACCACCGCTTCTTCATCAGGTGCCAGCCGAAAGTGATCAGGAAGATGGCGAAGGAAATAAAAGTGTTTACATAGGCCAGAGGAATCGCGGCCAGGATGGCAAAGACCCCTATAGCGGAATAAAAGGCGGTTCCCTTACTAGCTTTCCAGAATGCAGGGTCGGTAAGGTTTTTCGATTTCGCGTATAAGAAGATGAGCATGAAAAAGAAATTCATGATACAATAGGTAGCACTCAGCAATGCAACTGCAAAGGCATCCCGGAAGTGTTTTCCGGCAAAAGCCGTTACAAAGGGCGCAAAGGAAATCGAAAAGATGAACAGCATGTTCAGCAGAATAAACCGCTTGGTGATATGCGTGATATTTACAAAGAGCAAATGATAATCTATCCAGAAACCGACAATCAGCATAAAGGACGCCAGGTAAGAAACGATGATCGGTGTAAGCGTCTTCACCTGTGCGTAGGTTGTCGCGTTTTCGATTTTATCTTCCGGTATTTTTATATCCAGCACCAGGATTGTGAGCAGTATGGCAACGATGGCGTCTATGAAGATTTCAAATCGTTTCTGATCGAAATGATAGCTTACAGGCATGGGCGTTCGTTATTTTAAGGGATATTTAAAAATAACTGAAAACCGGAACAGAAAAAAATGATCCCACTCTGCCCCGTTTGAGCCAATTAAAAGGCCAAATGAGCCAATTATTTGCCGATTTTGGCTGGTGTAGGAGACTTAAGCGTATAAACAGCCCCGGCTCCTTTCGTAACTGCGGGGTTGAATATTTTAAATTTTACAAGTGACTGTAAGTCACGCGTTGCGGTGGCTTTGGATACATCGTTCAGTTTCTGGTAAGCGGCATTGGTCATATTTTTTTGCTTCGACAGATACTTAATGGCCTTTTCCTGGCGTTCATTCAGGCCAGGGTGCTTGAGGTGTGTACCAATATCGATCTTTGAATCAGGCGGTTTAGCCGGACTGTTAGTTGCCATGAAATCGGCCAGGGCAGTGTGATATACAGATCTTCGGCCCTTGCGTTTATAAGCGGCCCTCTTAGCGGGGTCGTTCACGATATCGCTCGCAAATTTTGCGGCCGCTTTGAAGATCTTTTTAACCTTGAGCTGCTCCTTACTGTACTTACCCTTTCTCTTGTCAGGATATTTGCCGCTAAAAGTTTTTCCGTTGATGATTTTGAAAACCACGTCTGTTCCAATCCGACCTGCGTGACCGCGCATTAAAACATTGTCTTTAACCCAAGCCATCTGCTTTTTTTCTACCTATAACGAGCAATCTTCCGTATTCTTACGTATTCCTACGACTTTCGGGCTTTATATCTCGAATAAAAAAGCCTTTTAAGCTACTTATTCATCCTTGCCGTCTTATTCCGGGATTCGAATTTTACCTGATCCAGCATTAAGCGGAAAACTTCCGGACCGGAAGAAGCCCACTCCCACCCGCCTGCGCCAAGGCTTCGGCGGGCAAAGCACTCTCACACCCTCACACTCTCACACTCTCACACTTTATCCAGCTTCACCGTCACTCCCGACCCCGCAATCACAATCTTCCGGTTCTCGATGAATTTCAGAATTTCGAGATTAAGCCGCTGTTTGATTTCACAAAACTTGTTAAAGGGAATGGGTGCTGAGAAATAGTCGATATTCACGAGGTAGGAGGTTCCGGAAATATCATTCAGGAAAACGGTGGCATCACTGATCTCCGGTACATCGCTTAATAACTTTCTGCATTCGTCCACAAAAGCCGCGATGGTGGCAGCGGGTGTTGCAGTATCAAACTGCAGGCGGATTTCCGCCTTCCGGTAGGTGCGCAGGGTCTGGTTGTCCACGATACTATCCACCATCATCTTATTCGGAACGGTCATATAGGTTTTCAGGTCCGTCCGGATCCTTGTACTGCGCAGCCCGATCAGTTCAACAGTTCCCGAAATATTATTGGCTTTTACGATGTCCCCGGCGGTAAAGGGTTTATTAAAGAATATGATAAACGAAGCGATCAGGTTTTCTATGCTTTCCCGCAGAGACAGGGCAAGTGCAGCGCCGGCCAGGCCCAATCCGGTCCAAACCTTACTCACTTCAAATCCAAAGGCCATACCCATCACCATCAGGGCTCCGATTATGCCGATGATCACTTTCAGGAAATCACGGAAAAAAAGTACGAGGGAATGGTCCTTCACATCCCCGGCCACCCGCGCTTTTTCTTTGAGCAGCAGGGCGATGAAATCAATGGTGCGCAGCAGGAGCCAGATGAATGCCACGATGATGATGGTCTTAGCGGCTCCGTGCATGACAGATTTAAACGGGGTCTCAACGATGTCAAAATCCAGAGCACTGGGAAAATTCAGTTTGTCAATGGCAACGATGGCAACAAAGGAAATCAGGAAGGTTTCCAGCGGTGCCAGCATGAGCTTGACAAAGGATGACTTGTCAAGTCCCTTATCGAGTGCCTTGGCGCCGCGAAATATCTGCCCTGCCACAAAACGGGAAGCCAGTCGCTTCAGCAGGAGGGCGACGGCAATCGCGATAAAAACATAGAGATATGATTTTATCGGATTGTCAAACACGAGCTGGTTCCAGAATCCATTCATAAAGATCAGTTCTTAAATACTTAAATACGATCAGATCCGAAAATATAAAGATCAGTTCTTGTATACGTGAATACCGTCCGCTTTTAAAGCATATAAATAGTCCGGCATGATCAGGATTTTTGTTGCCGGCAACAAATAAGCCGGGATAATTTTTTTCTCTTCCTCATAGGGCAGTTTGTCCTCCATCTTTAAAAATTCCTTCCCGTTCCATCCCAGCATTGACTTATTAATTACGGTAAAATGCCGCCAGTTTTTCAGCTGTATATATTTCGAATAACCGCCATAATGATCAAAAAGAAAAGCTCCTTTCTGCGGATCAAATAAATATACGAGTCCGCCCTGATCGGTAAGCAAAACCGGATTGGGAACAGAATCAGTGAACTGCCGGATATCATTAGTCTTACTGATCGCGGTTCCGTCATTGGAAATTTTATTTAACTGCCCGGCCAGCGCATCATATACCCATATATTATTATCATAGGCCAGACCGATACAGGTTACCTGGTAGTATCCCAGCTGCCGAAGGTCCAGGCTGCCGACATTATTCAGAAAACGGTCAAGGGTTACAATGGTGCCGAACTCCTGGTAAAACAAAAGGATCTTCAACGGATTCGTTACGTCGATATAAGCGATCTTCCCGTAACGGCGCACATCATTAAAAACACCCAGGGAATCTCCGGCAGCACTGTATTTCTTCAGCTGGTTATCGGGAGTAAGCACAAATATATTGCCGAGGTTGTCCACCTGGAAGTCAGCATACGCTCCGGCAATAAAACCGGAATTCTGGGGGATGGAATCCGTTTGCGCGTTCAGGTTCCCGAAGCATACACTTGCAATGATATAGAGAATGAATTTTTTCAATTTCTGACGATCTTATTGTTCAGGGCCGGGTCAAAACTCTGCAGTGAAAGTGTTGAACCATCGAAGCTGGCATAGGTAAAATAGTTGATCCAGTCACCGAGGTTCACATACCGCGTTCCGTTCTGAAAGGTAAAATCGATCGGCAGGTGGCGGTGACCGAAAATCATATAGTCGTAAGTGTCTTTTTCCATTTTTCTTTTACAGTACTGGATCAGCCACTCGCCGTTTTCCCCCCAGAATTTTGCTTCACTCTGATCCGCCACGGCGCGGCTTTTACGGCTGAAATAATTGGCAACCCCCACGCCGATGGCGGGCGGTAATACGCCAAACAGGGTCTGACTGAACTTATTGCGGAATATCTTTTTCAGGAATTTATATCCGCCATCACCTGGTCCAAGTCCGTCACCATGACCGATTAAAAACTTCTTCCCGTTCCGCATAAATATTTTCGGTTCATAATACACGGGAATCGAGAGTTCTTTCTCAAAATAATTCTTCATCCACATATCATGATTGCCCACAAAAAACTGGATGGAGATACCGGCATCGGTCATCGTGGCCAGCTTGCCCAGGATACGCACGTAACCTTTCGGTACCACGGTCTTGTATTCGAACCAGAAATCAAAGAGATCACCGACGATAAAAATTTCGGAGGCTTCATGCTGGATGGAATCCAGGAAACGGATGATATATTTTTCTCTTTGCAGGCTGGTGAGACGGTCGGGTGTACCGAGATGGAAGTCTGACAGGAAGAAAATCTTTTTACCCGCTGCGATTTGCATGGGCAAATATAATTCACTGGGCATCGATCAGGAAAACATAAACTTCTTTGGGTCCGTGCACACCCACTACCAGGGTCTTTTCGATATCAGCTGTACGGCTGGGACCCGTAGCCAGCGTGATAAAGGAGGGGATATTGTTTTTGTATTTTTCCAGCACTTTCTCCAGTCCTTCCCGGATATCGTAGACGAGCTGGTTCGACCAGGCAATACAAATATGAACCGGCGCGTAAACACTTGCGGTACGGCCACTTTCCTGGGCCGAACTCATCAGCAGGCTTCCCGTACGGGCGATCAGGGCCTCACAGCCGGTGATGGAAGCGTCTGCTTCCGGAAGTTCATCCGTGATCATTAATCCCTTCAGTGGTTCCTGCAAAAGCTGTTGGAGCGCGGATTCCCGGCAGAATACCTGGGTCCATGACATACGGGAAACGAGTTCGGTAAGCTGACGGATCATGTCGGCCTCATCACTGCAGTAGAGGAACCGGCCCTGGATACGGCTGAAATTTTCGGCGAACTCAATTTCATTCTCCTGCGATGCCGCCTTAAATACGCTTGAATTCCCTTCGCTTTGCGGAAAAGGGACAGGCGTTGGGTTGACCAACGCCTGCCGGATTCTTTTGAAAATATTTTCTTTTGCCTGTGATATCTGCATATATAGGGACTAAAGGTCTCCTACGGGAGGAACCGGTATCGGGTGGCTCGGCATTCCATTCTCTGCAATCTTAATTTCAGGAACATCACCTACCAGCGGATCATCATGATCCGATACATCCAGGGCTCTTTTTTCTTCATAAGGCCTTTTGCCGATCAGGGCTTCCACATCACTCTGGAAAAGAACTTCTTTTTCCAGAAGGGCTTCTGCAAGCAGGTGCAACTGACCCGATTTCTCGGTGAGTAATCCCTGGGTGTAGACATACGCTTTATCAATCAGTTTCCGCACTTCTTCGTCAATAAGCCGGGAGGTTTCTTCTGAATAGGGCTTGGTGAATTGATTTTCCTGGGCAGGATCATAGAAACTCACATTACCGATCTTATCATTCATACCATAAACGGTAATCATGGAATAGGCAATCCGCGTCACCTGCTGCAGGTCGTTCTGCGCACCGGTAGAAATCTTTTGAAAGGTCAGCTGTTCACTGGCTCTTCCGCCAAGGGTCATACAGATCTGGTCGAATAACTGATCCGTGCTGTATAAATATTGTTCTTTCGGCGTGTATTGCGCATACCCGAGGGCAGCTACTCCGCGCGGAACGATGGTTACTTTCAGCAGTGGATATGCATGTTCCAGGTACCAGCCGCAGATGGCATGGCCCGCTTCATGATAGGCTATGATTCTTTTTTCTTCGGGAGAAATGATCTTGTTCTTTTTTTCCAGTCCGCCGATCACACGATCCACCGCATCCTGGAAGTCTTCCATTTCCACGCTGTCTTTTCCCTTACGGGCAGCGATAAGCGCGGCTTCGTTACATACGTTGGCGATATCCGCACCGGCAAATCCGGGTGTTTGTTCCGCCAGTTTATAAATATCCAGTTTGGAAGAAATCTTAATGGGTTTCAGATGCACTTTAAAAATAGCTTCCCTTCCTTTGAGATCGGGTTTATCGATGGAAATCTGGCGGTCGAATCTTCCCGGGCGAAGCAGGGCCGTATCCAGTACATCCGGACGGTTTGTTGCGGCCAGGATGATGATACCGCTGTCTCCTCCGAAACCATCCATTTCCACTAACAGCTGGTTCAGGGTACTTTCGCGTTCGTCGTTGCTCATCATCGCATTTTTACCGCGGGCACGACCGATGGCATCAATTTCATCAATGAATATTACGCAGGGTGCTTTTTCGCGTGCCTGTTTGAACAGGTCACGTACACGGCTTGCACCGACACCTACAAAGAGTTCAACAAAGTCAGAACCGCTCATCGAGAAGAAGGGAACCTGGGCTTCCCCGGCCATGGCTTTCGCCAGCAGGGTTTTACCGGTACCCGGAGGACCGACCAGCAAAGCACCTTTTGGAATCTTTCCGCCAAGTGCAGTATATTTTTTAGGATTTTTCAGGAAATCGACGATTTCCATCACTTCCACTTTGGCTTCATCCAGACCGGCCACATCGTTGAACGTAATATTTACGCGTGTGCCTTTATCGAATAACGTTGCCTTTGATTTGCCGATATTGAAAATACCACCGGGACCGCCACTGCCGCCCTGTCCGCCCATCTTGCGCATGAGCATAACCCAGATGAGCAGGATGATGAGGATGGGAAGCGCGATCTGCAGGAGACCAGGTATCCAGTCGCCTTCCTGGATCGGTGACATCGGAACCTCAAGAGAAGGATTTTTAATGAAAAAATCGTTCATCTTTTTTTCGAACTCGTCGATCTTGGTCACCGGAAATTCGAACTGCGGACCGTCAACTTTCACGATCCCGTTGCTCTTACCCAGCAGGTCTTTATAGAGAGGTTTGTCCAGGCTGTCTTTCTTAATATAGACCCTTACCAGGTTTTTATTGGTGACGAGGACCAGGTGGTCGACGTCTCCTTTTTCCAGCATGTCGTTCCTGAATTTCAGTTCAGAATCGAGATGACGGGCATCGGGCTGAAAGCCGGCGCCAAAGAAATTATATCCGAGTAATACAACGGCGATTACGCCCCAGACCCAGTAAATATTGAATTTGGGTCCCTTTTTAGGTGTGTTATCTTCTCCTCCTCCTGTACCGCGTGGCTTGAACCGTGAAAATCCTGGCCTGTCGTTCGGTTTTATATTATTCTGTGGCATTTGATAGTAATCCTTCTAGTAAATAATGATTGGGAAATAAAAAAGTTCAGAAAAGCGATTTAAACAGTTTGATGATCAGTCTGCCAGTTCTTCCAGAACAGCATCGTTCCACATCTCTTCCAACTTGTAGAAACGCCGGCTTTCGGGTAACATTATATGAACGACAACATTTATATAATCTATTACAACCCACTGAAGCACCTGCCTGCCTTCGTGCATATAGGGTAATTCATTGCAGACGTCCTTTACTTCTTTTTCAATGAAATCCGCTATGGCTCTGATTTGTGTGGTACTGCCGGCTTCACAAACTATAAAGAAATCTGCAACAGCTTCGGGTATTTTACGGAGATCAAGTGATATGATTTTTTCGCCTTTTTTTTCCTGAATCGCCTGTATAATGGCTTTTATAATTTTTGAGTTCTTCGCTAACCGGGCAGATTTATTTGGTTTCCGGCTGACCAACATTGACAATTGTTCCAATAATCACAATATTTTAGATGATGAATGATGCGGCGATGCTCCCAGTTATCTCAGGTATGCTACATTCGTACTGCCCAAAAATAGTAATCTTTTGTCAGATCCCCTTATGGAGAAAGCGCACAGTACAACATTTGACAATCAGTTGATTGAGCTGGAAACAGTGGATAGCACCAACAACTATGCCATGGGGCTGATTCATGCGGGATTGGCCAACCCCGGCACGGTCTGTCTGGCCCGCCATCAGTGGGCCGGAAAGGGTCAGCGGGGCAGGGACTGGCAGGATGAAGCAGGCCAGAACCTGATGGTGAGCCTGATAATTGCGCCGGAAGGGCTGGTTTTATCCCGTCAGTACCTGCTTTCGGCGGCGGTTTCGCTTGGTATCCTGGACGCGATCCCCCGCATCCGGGACGGGGAATGGCGAATTAAATGGCCCAATGATATTTATTGGAATGACAGAAAGGCAGCGGGCATACTCATCGAATCGGTGATTCATGGTGAAAACTGGCCCTGGGCCGTGGTCGGGATAGGCATGAATCTAAACCAGATTTCCTTCCCGGAAGATATTCCCCATGCCATCTCCCTGAAACAGATCACCGGGATGGATTATGAACCGGTTTCGGTGGCCCGGGAGATGATTCCAGCTGTTCAAACACGGATTGATCAATTAAGAAATGATCCGATGAAAATACTGGAAGACTTCAATCATGTTCTGTATAAAAATGGCGAGACCGTTGCTTTGAAAAAAGGAGACGAGTTGATCGTCGCTACTTTGAAAGGTGTGAATGAACAGGGATTGCTTTGGACGGACGCAGGGACGTTTACTTTTGGGGAGGTTGCTTTTGTCGTTAATCGTTAATCGTGAATCGTGGATCGTATTGGTAGATTGTGAATGGTAGATGGTGGATCGATACACGATATACGATACACGATACACGATACACGATATACAATATACCATCCACCATCCACCGCTTAAAGTCATCTCATGAAATGCAGCACCGTACCCGAAGCATTCCCCGCCTCATCTTCAGCATAAACTTTTAATTCGTGCCGGCCGGGAGGACAGTGTTCATCAAAATGATAGATAAATGCTTTTGCTTTATCATTGGTGAAGAGCAGCCATTTCCCATCGAGGGTGCAGCGGAAATTCCTGATCTTTTTATAATTGTCCGTAACCACTACGGCGATCCGGCTGCTTCTTTGCAGGTTTGCATTTTCAACGGTGCCGGGTATGCGAATTACCGGCGGAACAGTATCAAGTACCAGTGAAAAATTTCCGAAACTCTGAAAGGTTGCCGTAGCCCAGTCGCCCAGCCATGCTGGTTTTTTTACATCAAAGTCTTCCTTATTCTCCCATAACATGATCACGTGTTCCTTTTCTGTTGCCGGTCTGGATAATTTAATTCTTACAGTCATGGTATCAGCCAGCGGCACTTCTGTGGTACCAAAATGATGCAGGGCTGAAACCCTGTCAGAACCCGTCGCGGCTGTTTCCTGGTAAATGATATGGAGCGAATCATATAAACAATCCGGACCCAGATAAAATGCAGCGTTGGGTGCTTCATAACCATCCAGCATGCCAGGATAAAAAACTTTTCCTGGCAGAACCGCTTTGGCATTTTGGAGTGATTCATTCCGGGCATTTTGGGGTGTTGCGGACCGGGTTGTTTCGGGTGCATTGGACCGAAGATTTTCAGCCGCTTCATACCGCACTTTATATACGAGGCTGGAAGAATTACCATAAGCATCTTTCAGGTCTATACGGATCTCATGAACCTGTCCGTCTTCCAGGTGAATGATTCCGCCCGGAGTGGCTTCCCTGTAAATCGAATGTTTGTACCCGGGCATTTTAAAAAGCAGCTGGTACCAGGGCCCGCCCCGCTCACGGGTAGGATAATCAATATGTGCATTAATGCCGCGCGTATCATTATAACTGATCCGGTCCATCTGAAAACCGGAGACTGCTGCTCCATTATCATACAGTATTCCTTCAAAAATTCCATTCGGATTGGTGGAACCGGATTGGGTATCGTATCCCTGGATACCGAATCCGGGATTGGGGGTGTTCAGTACCAGGACGGGCTGGCCGATCTCATAGCGGCTGCCTGCTTTTCGAACAGGGATAAAGCGTGGGTACTGTTCATAGAAACTCGTGTTGCGGTCATAGACTGACAGACTCCGAAAGACTGGTGGAACATTATCTTTTACCGGTAATCCGAAGAGCATCGGATTGAGGTTGACATCATCCGGAAAAGTCCTGATTTCGAAATGCAGGTGCGGTCCCTGGGAACCACCCATATTACCACTATATGCAACCAGCTCTCCTTTTTTGACGTTTAATATTCCCGGAGCCAGATCCAATGAAACATCCCAGCGCTGCAGTTCGTATTGTTTTTGTTTTACAAAGGCATCCAGGGCCGGATAGAAAGAATTCAGGTGGGCGTATAAACTTACATACCCGTCGGGATGACGAATATAAATGGCCTGTCCGAATCCAAAAGGTTCAATTTTAACCCGGAGTATATAACCATCTGCTGCTGCATAAACCGGCAGGTTTTCCCGGTGTGCCGTGCGGATATCCAATCCCATATGATAATGGTTGGACCGAAGCTCGCCGAAATTCGCGGCAAGGCTGATGGGAATTGCCAATGGGTTTCTGAAAACATCCCGGGGGTAAGACCGGGACTGGAATAACTGACCGTAAATAAAACCGCTGTAAATAAAAAGACAGATAAAGAGAACAGGTCTGCGCATGGTTCCCAAATGTAGAAATACAATATTGATTCATCCCAAATAAGGATTAGAAATCAGGCTTAATTGCCGTTTAAATAATGTTAGTAAATGATTTTAAAGGATTTTAAAAAAATTTAAAAACTGGTACAGCTTTTGGCATATAGATCTTGTCTTTAAATTGAAACCATCCTTGAAAAAGTGTTAAGATGTTATTTAAGAATAAATTTTTACTGTTCTTCGTCATTAGTGTCGGTTCCGTGATCGGAATGGTGCGTGGCCAGGAAGCCAAACAGAAATGGGTCTTCAAGATTAAGTCGAAGGTTGATAACAAAAAGCTGATCGCCGAAAAACGCCAACTGGCTAAAAAAGGCGGTGTTTTGCTGGATGATATTGAAATGGCATCGTTCCATAACAATTAATTAATCTTTCTGCTATATAATAAGTTCCCGTTCACGCCGCTGGCGTGGCGGGATTTTTTATTCTCCCTGGCCTATTTCTTTTCCCCGGCATCATATAAATTTCTCCAAGAACCCGTACAACCTTACTTTTGCGGAATTTGTTTTTAGATGCCTAAAAATCCAGCAATCGGTTCAGTTCTTATTATCGGATCCGGTCCCATCATTATCGGACAAGCCTGTGAATTTGATTATTCCGGCTCCCAGGCGGCCAGAAGTCTGCGGGAAGAAGGAATTAAAGTGATCCTCATTAACAGCAATCCCGCTACCATCATGACAGATCCCATGATGGCAGACCGCGTTTACCTGCTCCCCCTTACTGTGGAAAGTATTGAACAGATCCTGGAGGAAAACCAGATCGACGCTGTACTTCCTACCATGGGCGGGCAAACCGCGCTGAACCTCTGTAAAGAAGCCGCCGAACTTGGCGTGTGGGAGAAATTCAATGTGAGGCTGATCGGGGTGGATATTGAAGCCATCGACACAGCAGAAGACCGTGAAAAATTCAAGCAGTTGATGATCCGTATCGGCATCGATGTAGCGCCTTCCCGGGTTGCGAATTCCATGCTGGAAGGAAAAGAATTTGCGCAGGAAATCGGGTTTCCCCTGGTTATCCGTCCCTCCTTTACCCTGGGTGGTACCGGCGGGGGATTTGTACATGGAAAAGAAGACCTGGATGCTGCACTGGATAAAGGTTTGAAGGCATCCCCGATACATGAAGTGCTGGTGGAAAAAGCCGTACTGGGATGGAAAGAATATGAGCTGGAACTTCTGAGAGATAAGAACGATAATGTAGTTATTATCTGTACTGTTGAAAATCTGGATCCCATGGGTGTTCATACCGGGGATTCCATCACCGTTGCCCCGGCCATGACCCTGAGCGATACCGCTTTCCAGGATATGCGCAACAAAGCCATTCTGATGATGCGCTCCCTCGGCAATTTCGCCGGAGGTTGTAATGTGCAGTTTGCCCTCAATCCTGAAACAGAACAGATTATCTCTGTGGAAATTAATCCACGGGTTTCCCGGTCCTCTGCCCTGGCTTCTAAAGCCACCGGGTATCCGATTGCAAAAATTGCGGCCAAACTCGCCATCGGGTATACACTGGATGAATTGAAAAATCAAATCACCCAGACTACCTCTGCTTATTTTGAACCGGTGCAGGATTATGTGATCGTAAAAATGCCCCGCTGGAATTTTGACAAGTTCAAGGGAGCCAATGATACACTTGGTTTACAGATGAAAAGCGTAGGGGAAGTAATGGCTATCGGAAGAAGTTTTACGGAAGCCCTGCAAAAAGCCTGTCAGAGTCTTGAAAACAACGCCGTCGGTCTGGGTTACTATGGAAAAAGCCAGATGCATGCCGAGGAACTGATTCAATATATCAAGATTCCAAAATGGGATCGCATATTCCGAATAAAAGACGCCCTGATGCTGGGGGTGAGTGTAAAGACCATCTCCCAGGCAACCGGTATCGACCGCTGGTTCCTCTATGAAGTACAGAAGATTGTGACGATGGAAAAGGAAATCCGGAAATACAAACTGGATACGCTTCCGGCGGAACTGCTCCGCGAAGCCAAGACCCTTGGATTCAGCGACGACACAGATTGCCACCATCATGCAGGATGGAAACGAAGAAGCCGTTTTTGAAAAAAGAAAAGCTGCCGGCATAAACCGGGTTTATAAAATGGTGGATACCTGCAGTGCAGAATTTGAGGCCAAAACCCCATATTTCTATTCCACCTTTGAAAATGGTGGCGTGAATGAAAGTGTGGTTACCGATAAAAAAAAAATCATCATTCTCGGATCCGGTCCGAACCGGATCGGTCAGGGAATTGAATTCGACTATTGCTGCGTACACGGACTGCTTGCCATAAAAGAATGTGGTTATGAATCCATCATGGTCAATTGTAACCCGGAAACTGTTTCAACGGATTTCGATATGGCGGACAAGCTGTATTTCGAACCCGTTTTCTGGGAACATTTATGGGATATCATTGAACATGAAAAACCTGCCGGGGTAATCGTTCAGCTCGGCGGACAAACAGCCCTGAAACTCGCAGAGAAACTGCATAAAAAAGGAATTCCCATCATCGGTACTTCATACGATAATATGGATATCGCGGAAGACCGCGGCCGGTTCAGTGATATGCTGAAGGAAATGGATATTCCTTATCCTTCTTATGGAACTGCTACTACGGTGGACGAAGCCGTGGAAGTCGCCAAGACCGTTGGTTTCCCTGTACTGGTAAGACCCAGCTATGTTCTGGGTGGCCAGCGAATGCGCATCGTGATCAACGACCAGGAACTGGAAAGTGCCGTGGTGAGTCTGCTGAAACACCTGCCCGATAATAAAATCCTGATCGATCATTTCCTTGACCGCTGCCAGGAAGCGGAAGTGGACGGGATCTGCGACGGAGAGCAGTTTCATGTAATGGGACTGATGGAACATATTGAACCCGCCGGGATTCACAGCGGCGACAGCAATGCCGTTCTGCCGCAGTTTAACCTGACACCGCTTGTAGTGGAGACCATGGAAGAATATGCAAGGAAAATTGCATTCCGTTTGAATATCCGCGGACTGATCAATATTCAGTTTGCGATAAAAGACGGAAAAGTATTTGTGATTGAAGCCAATCCCCGTGCTTCCCGAACAACTCCTTTTATTGCAAAAGCATACCAGATCCCCTATCTCAATATCGCCACGAAAGTGATGCTGGGCGAGAATAAACTGA
This sequence comes from uncultured Bacteroidota bacterium, assembly GCA_963766585.1. Taxonomy (GTDB): domain Bacteria; phylum Bacteroidota; class Bacteroidia; order Chitinophagales; family Chitinophagaceae; genus Puia. Next base: position 954,763 of record CAVYAV010000002.1, on the reverse strand, counting down.
AGGACTTCACTTTTAAGAAGAACCTGAAAGGATATGCGATAAAAGAACCAGTATTCAGCTTCGACAAATTTCCCGGGGTGAATAAAGAGCTGGGGCCCGAAATGAAATCAACCGGAGAAGCCATCCGTTTTATCAAGGACCTGAAAGATCCTTATTTCAGGCAGCTGTATAAGGACCGGAGTATGTATCTCTCGAAGTAAATGCAGCACCTTGTTTTAGTATAAGAGTATGGGAGTATGAGAAGTACAATTCTAATACTACTCATACTTCCCATACTCCCCATACTTTCCTCAGGCTTCCACCAGTCCGTTCCGTATGGCGTACATCACGAGGCCGACGCGGGATTTCAATTTTAATTTTTCAAAAAGCGAATTGCGGTATTCGTCCACCGTGCGGGGACTAACATACATTTTCGCGGCGATGTCCTTATAGGTTATCTCTGAGCAGATATGGCGGAGAAAATCCTTTTCTCTTTGGGTGAGTGCAGGAACTTCTTCCGTTTTGTCAATGTCTTTATTTAGTCCGCTGATGATCTTCCCGGATATTTCTTCAGAGAGGTAGAAGTTTTTTTTCATCACCGAATCGAGCGCATTTTTTAATTCTTCCGGGTCAATATTCTTCATGATATATCCCCTGGCACCCTGACGAAGCATCCTGATAATGGTTCGTTCGTCGCTGAACATGGAAAGCGCGAGTACTTTTATTTTCGGATAATTTTTATTCAGCCAGCCCGCTGTTTCAAATCCGTCCATCTCCGGCATATTTACATCAAGCAGCACGAGGTCAGGAACCAGGTGCTCATTAATTTTCTTTTTAATTTCCTTTCCGTTGTCGGCTTCGAACAAAACCGTATAATCCCCAAATGAGCCTACCAGTTTCGCCAGGGCTTTTCTCAATAGTGTATGATCATCCGCAATGGCCACCTGGATCTGCTTATTGTTGGATGAAGTCATGCTTAAAAGTTTTGGATTAGTTCAAAGGTACGTTTACAATTACCCGGGTTCCATTTCCCGGCTCCGATTCTATTGATAATTCTGCCCCGATCAGTTTCGCCCGGTTGCGCATACTTTTCAAACCCAGTCCGCTCGATCCGCTGGTGGATTCTTTCTTCTGAGCCAGGTCAAACCCGACCCCGTCGTCATTAATCTTCATCACAAAGTTATCGGTGCCATTGTAAATCAGGGATACTATAACATTTTTTGCCTTGGAATGTTTAAGGATATTGTTCATCATCTCCTGGTACATGCGAAAGATGAATATGGATTTCTGGTCCGGAAAATGAAATTCATCTCCCTGTGTATCAAAATCTATTTTTAAAAGACCGGCCCGGCGAATGGAGGCGAGGTCAAAACGGATGGCTTCAGATAATCCGATATCCGTGATGCGGTCCGTATGCAGATTCTTTGTCAGGTCCGCCATATCCCGGATCGCTTTATTCAGTAATTCCTTCGAATTCTGTACGCCTTCAAATGCTTCATGCGCGGGTTCAATGGGTGCGATGGCTATCCAGAGTTTAATTACCGAAAGACTCTGCCCGATATTGTCGTGCAGTTCCTGTGCAATAGTCTTCATGGTTGATTCCTGTATTTCCAGCTGGGAGCGTAACACTTCCTGCTCGTATTCTTCCTTCAGGCGGATCAGTTCCTGTTCCTGCTTTTGTCTTTTCCGCTGATAAAATAAAATCATACCCACGATAAATCCCAATAGCAAAAATGCCAGCAGGACTCCCGCGAAAATTACAAAGTAGATCTGTTGATTTTGATTCTGCATAAAACACCGATGGAATATAATATGGCGCCCATTATAAGAATAATGTCACCAATTGTTCCGAGATTATTGAATAAAATTCTGGAGGCTTCCGTATGAAAATGTGTGGACTCCTCCATAAAAGTTTCCATAACAAACAGGGGGAAATTCAAAACAGCATTGAAGAATATTCCAGAGACAATCCAGAAAGCAGGCTGCCTGGCCAATGATATATCCGCACTTTTCTGAAACAGCTCAATATAATAACAAATACATAAAATGGTTATAATAATTGTTCCAATGGTATAATTCACCGCATCAAATCCGATTTTTTCCCTGTTCATATAGAGATGGGTACTGGCAAAAAGAGCAAAAAAAATGATCAGGTATATTATGATTCTCCTGGTTTTATTGTTGACCAGAATTTCACGAATGATAAAAAAATCAAAACAGAATTCTATGGATGTCCAGACATTCGCCACACCGGTATTGTAATGATGCTGAGACCAGATGTACTCCTGGATCAGGCCGGACACCAACATACTGAACCAAAAAACGGGTAGTAATTTCAGATACAAGGGAGTGGGTTTTATAAAATATACACTAAGGCTAATCAGAAAAGAAATGAATATTGTTATATCGAAAGTTGAAATTCCCATATTGGCCAAAGATCGGCAATCTCCTACGGCATAAAAAAACCTCCCAAAGGAGGTTTTAACTGTTCATCATATTTTGTGCTTTTCGCGTGGTTAAACAACTTCCATTCCCATCTCACCTTTGTCAAGAATCGTGATTCCCAGATCAGCCATGCCTCCTTCTGACCCCGACGCGCACAGAGGAGGACAAAGTTTTGGTACGCCGGAAGTAATAATTTTCGCTTCTCCGTCTTTAATTATATAAATGTCTTTGTTGGAAATTCCGCCTGTACGGGTATCTCTTGATCTCGTGGCTACCGGAACAATGGTCTGTCTCCCGGCATACAGAGGAATGTCATTATAATTTTCAGGAAATGATCCATAATAAAATTTGATCCCGTCTCCACCGTTTTCTTTGGCCACCCTGATGAAATCCTCCATTTCTTTGATGCTGAACCAGGCACTCAGGGAATCCGGTTTCCCAAGTTTTTCCGAATTGGATACCCAGCGGGTTTTTTTATACTCACGGATGAGGTTGTCTGCCAGTTGGGTGGTTTCGTCTTTTTCAATCTTTACTACTTTTTCTGTTTGAGTGAGCATAGCCTTAACTTTTTGGGATTTAAAAAAAATATCTATCCCTAAAACTATTAAGAACCTTAACTCAATGCTTGGGCAAGAAAATGGAGGTCAAAGAATTACAAATTAGTAATATTTGTAAAATATAGATTCTCAGCTAGTCCCGTAAAAAAGTTGATAAAAAAACCGTGTTTTAACGGCCAAAAAAACCGTTATAAAACTCGTGTTCCACCGTATAAAAAACGGGTACAATCCCATCCAAAACAGCAGAAATAGCTTTTGCTTCATACTCATCGGGACCCCTCATTCATAGCCCTCAAAAACGTGGATCAAAGACCCATCTGGACATTATCGCCATTCTTCAGGATACTGGCTCCTTTTGTAGCTGGAATACTTTTCGAAACCTTCCTGCCAGGTTCCCTGTCCGGCCTCATTCCCGGATTTTTTCTTACCCTGGTCGTTATCGTTTATTCTGTTTGTTTTCCGTCGATTTTCGGAAAGGTCTGGATTCATGGGCTTACGATTCAGTTGATTTTCTTTTCTTATGCCCGTATTATCCTGCATATTCATCAGGATCATCCGCTCGCGAATTCCGCGGGTGCTACAAAAATCCCGCAGACACTGGTGATAGAACTGATCAGCGATCCGGTATCAAAACAAAATTCCCTGAAATGCACCGGCCGGATCCTCTGGCTGATAAAAGATCAATCCTGCTTCCATGAAAACGAAAAGATCCTTATTTATCTCTTAAAAAAAACAGAACAGACAGATTTAACTGAAGGCAGCAGGATGATATTCCGAAAGAACCTGCAGCCAATAGTAAATTACAAAAACTCTGCGTTTGATTACAAAAAATATTGCCGGCTGCGACATATCTATGCCCAGGTCTATTTAAAAGAAAATGACTTTTCCATCATTAATGCAAAAAAAACGAATTCAGTCTCCCTGGTGCTTGGAAAACTTCGTAAAAAAATATTGGATATCATCAAAAAACATATCCCTTCCGGCTCAGAAAATGGTTTACTGGAAGCACTCATGGTGGGATATACTGACGATCTCGATCCCGGACTACTGAAATCATATGCGGATTCAGGAGTAATACATATCATCGCCATATCCGGGCTTCATCTGGCGTTAATCTGTCATATCCTACAGCTGGTATTAAAAAGAACCGGGCAAAAAAAGGCCGGCAGATGGATAAAATTAGCCGGAATCCTGGTAGTGTTATGGGGCTATAGTTTGCTTTCCGGTTCGTCCCCTTCCGTGATCCGGAGTGCCATGATGTTCAGTCTTGTTCTGTTTGGCCGGAATATTTTCAGGGAGGCGGTACTATACAATATTCTTTCCGCTTCCGCATTCCTGCTGATCTGTTTCGATCCGAACTGGATCTGGGATACAGGGTTTCAGCTTAGCTATGCAGCGGTGCTGAGTCTGCGCTTATTTTCCAAACCGGTAAAAGATCTTATCCCCCTTAAAAATAAATTCCTCGCATCGTTGTGGGATGCGGGCGCGGTAAGTATTGCAGCACAAATTCTCACCACACCCATCAGTATATTTTATTTTCACCGTTTCCCCAGTTATTTCCTGATCGCCAATCTCCTGGCTGTTCCCTTATCAAGTGTAATACTGGTTGGCGGAATTCTGCTGTCCCTCTTCGCCTGGTTTCCTCCGGCCGGCCTTTTTTTCGGATGGTGGCTGGGAAATGCCATCCGGCTGCTGAACGGATCTGTTTATTGGATTTCCCTGTTACCCGGAGCAGTCATTTCCAACCTGACCCTGTCCCTGCCGCAACTCTTATTTTCTTATGGAATCATTTTTTGTTTTTACCGGTTTCTAAACGGAAAAGAAAAATCATGGCTGCTGGCGGGATTAAGTATGATCTGTTTTTTTCAGCTCAGCAGGTATTTATTTTAGTGCGGGATTATCCACACGCTCGCCCTCCTTCACTAAAACTTCGGAAGGCAAAGTACTCCCATACTTGCCTTAGTTTCCGTAATTTTGCGGCTCTTCTCTAACCTGGCCGGCTTTAAAAGCGTTTATACCATGAAAAAAATACAATCCGCACTGATTTCTGTTTTCTATAAAGATGGCCTGGAACCCATCGTAACACAGCTTCATAAACTGGGGGTCAGACTGATATCAACGGGTGGCACAAAATCTTTTATCGAAGGGCTGGGACTTCCCTGTACCGGAGCAGAGGAACTGACCAGTTATCCCTCGATCCTCGGGGGTCGTGTAAAAACACTTCATCCGTCGATATTCGGAGGTATTCTCGGAAGAAGAGAAGAAGCCCAGGACCTGAAGGAGATGAAAGAGTATAATATTCCTGAAATCGACCTGGTGATCGTGGATTTGTATCCCTTTGAAGAAACCGTGGCAAATACAAAAGAGGAAAAATCGATTATTGAAAAGATAGATATCGGCGGACCTTCCATGATTCGCGCAGCTGCGAAAAACTTCTCGCATGTTGCCGTTATTGCAGATAAAAAAGATTACGCCCATTTTGAACAATTATTGATAAGTCAGCAGGGTGAGCTTTCCCGTGAACAGCGGAAAGAACTTGCAGCGAGGGCTTTTGAAGTGGTTGCCGGTTATGATCTGGCCATCCATGAATATTTCAATCCCGGGAAACCCGTTGGACCAGCCCAAAACAAAACGCATTTACGTTACGGCGAGAATCCACATCAGCAGGCTTATTTCGAAGGCGACTGGGGATCCATTTTCACGCAACTGAACGGGAAAGAAATTTCTTATAATAATCTCGTGGATATTGATGCCGCCATCCAGCTGATCAATGAATTTGAAGAAAAAACCGTTTTTGCGATCATCAAACATACCAATGTATGCGGGATCTCTTCCCGGAAAACAACCCGGGCTGCCTGGGATGATGCGTTGGCCGGAGATCCGGAAAGTGCTTTCGGCGGTGTGCTGGTATGTAATAGTGAAATAGATCTTTCCACGGCAGAAGCCATTCACGAATTATTTTTTGAAGTGCTGATCGCTCCTTCCTTTTCCGCAGAAGCTTTTGATCTGCTGAAGACGAAAAAAAACAGGATCCTTCTGAAGCTGCTGTCTAAACCCGCACCCGGTTTAATGAAAAAATCCCTGCTGAATGGTATACTTGTGCAAGGGGTGGATGAAGGCAACTATTCAAAATGGGATGAAGCAGGTGGCAGAAACAGTACTCCCAATGAAAAAGGGGATCTGGAATTTGGAAACCTGGTGTGCAAACATTTAAAATCTAACGCGATAGCCCTGATAAAAAACAAGCAGCTTATCGGAAAAGGATGCGGCCAGACCAGCCGGATCGATTCCCTTCGCCAGGCTATTGATAAATCAAAACAGTTTGCCTTCGATTTAAAAGGGGCAGCGCTGGCCTCCGATGCTTTTTTCCCTTTTGATGACTGTGTTAAAATCGCCGCTGCAGAGGGAGTCACCAGTTTTATCCAGCCCGGTGGTTCCATTCGCGATAAGGATAGTATTGAATTCTGCAAACAAAAAGGACTCGTAATGATCATTACCGGGATGCGACACTTTAAACATTAATTCATCTCATTAATGTGGTGAATACGGAAATGTGATTATGTTGGAATGGGGAAATTAAATCTGGAAATGACAATGTGAAAATCCAATCTGTAAATGACAATAAATGAATTTGGTGTCTGTATTCATATTATCACATTGTCATTAACCATTCAACTATCACATTATTTCATAACTACATTTCCGTATTCGCCACATAACAATGTGCAAATGAAATGTATTGATTTGCTTTAGGCGTTAGGCGTTAAGCCTGACTCACATATCCCAGTATATCTGGTCCTTTAAGAACACTTCATATACTTCTTTCCATCCGGCGAACATCGGATCTGTCCCGAAAAAATGATTGTGCCAGATGGTGACCATCAGTCCGTTTACCTGTTTGATTTTCCGGTAATAATCCATCAGTTCATTAAATGCCGCTTTGGGGCTCAGCCGGCCTTCATAAAAAGAATTCGCATCCATGAAACAAAACGGGAAGATCATCAGGGTTGTTCTTTTTTCTGCTTTCAGGTCGTACCAGTAAAAAGACGAAGCAATAGAAGCCCGGAATCCATTAACGCTTCCATATCCCATGGAAAAATCTTTGTCGATACCTACGTCGGTGAGCTGGCGATAGGTTTTTGGTAAACTCATCCGGAGATAATGCTGGCGGCTGTACTTTACCGGTAAACCCGTGATGGCTTCCAGTTTATCCACTTCTTCCATCAAAACGGCCTGCTCATCGCCGCTCTGCCAGGAAGGATGAATGCCTACAGTATATCCGCCGGCATGATAAGAGATCAGGGATTGCAGCGCAGTGTTGTCAGGCGAAATATTCTTATCCACCCCCGCCTGCTTTTTAGCCAGGAGGAAAAAATAATATGCTCTCGTGCGGCAATACAGATGCAGGGAATCCAGCCATTCATAAGAATCAAACGGATCCGCTTTTTTATTGAAAAGTACGTCCCAGCGATCAAGAAGGTAGTACCATTCTCCTTTTATCAGTGACCTGCAAAAACCACCCAGGTTACGAATCAGTCCCTTATGTTTATAAGAATATGCGATATCAATATCGTAGCTGGGAATAAATTTAAAATCCTTGTGCCTGAGAGCCAGATCCGGAAACTTGTGGCCCAGGGAAGATTTGAATTCCCCTAACCAAAAGTTGATCAGTGGAAAATCAAGAAATTTTTCCTTAAAAGCAACTGAGGCCTGGTGCGGGAACCGCCCGTATTTATCGGGCTCAAACGGAAGATATTCTTCATAACGGCTGAGCAGGTAAAAGGCAGCCGAAAAAATATCGAAGGGTAAATCGCCGCCTGTTTTAAAAAATGCGGGTCTGCCGTTAAAATCAAAACAGGAGATTGATTGTTCCCGGATGTCCATTTCAAAAATCAACGGATGCGGTTGAATAAAATATTCTTCGCCGGTAATCCGTTCTGCCGAATAGTTGATTTTGGGGGCCGTATAATTTTTAAATGCCTCCCTGTCTGAAACCATTCTAAAGGGTTCACTCAGGATTTCATTGCTGACCATTTCCAGCATATACACCAGGCGCGGGCTCGTATGTTCGCTATAAAAAAGCATGGTTAAGGATTATGCTTTTCTTTCCAGCGCTGATTGAAACTTTTAGCAGGGAAGTTCAGATCGGCACGCTGCCTGTTCCAGCCACGAAATACCCTGTTGATAAACCAGTTTTTAAGAGATGCATTCCCCATATTCATCCATTTTCTATGCAGACTCGCCTGTTTCCAGCCTTTCCAGGCCAGTTTCTCCATCCATCCCGTTGCACCTTCCTGAACGGCTTCATGTCTGTTTTCTAATAAAATTTCATGCAGGTTAATTTTTACCGCACATACCTCCGTGCAATTTCCACATAGGGAAGACGCATAGCTGAGGTGTTTCCATTCTCCCATGTCTTTCAGGTGCGGTGTAATCACGGCCCCGATCGGTCCGCTATATGTGGTGCCATAAGTATGGCCGCCGATATTTTTGTAAACCGGACAGGCATTTAAACAGGCTCCGCAACGGATACAGTAAAGACTCTCCCGCAATTTGGTATTGGCCAGCATATTACTGCGACCGTTATCCAGCAGGATAACATACATCTCCTCCGGCCCGTCGGATTCCCCTGGCTGGCGTGGTCCGGAAATAATAGAATTATAGCTGGTGATACGCTGCCCGGTTCCAAAAGTGGCGAGCAGCGGCCAGAATAAGGCGAGATCAGTAAGCGAAGGAATAAGTTTTTCTATCCCTGTAATTACGATATGCGTTTTCGGAAAAGAAGCGCTGAGGCGGCCATTGCCTTCATTTTCAGTAAGTGCAATACTGCCTGTATCTGCAATGATAAAATTTGCACCGGTAATCCCAATTTCTGCTTCCAGGTATTTTTTGCGCATTTTTTCCCTGGCAATCAGCGTGAGTTCTTCGGGGGAGAGACCGGGTGCTGTATTTAATTTTTCATGAAAAAGTTTTGCAATATCCTCCTTGCTTTTATGCATGGCCGGGGTAACGATATGGTAGGGAGGTTCATCATCAAGCTGCTGGATATATTCACCGAGATCGGTCTCCAGGCTTTCAATACCATTTTCTATCAGAAATTTATTTAAATGAATTTCTTCCGTGACCATGCTCTTGCTTTTCACAATGGCCCGGCAGTTTTTAGCCTTGCAGATTGTTAGAATTTCACGAAGTGCACCAGCAGCATCTTCAGCCCAGATCAGTTTTCCGCCGCGCCGGGTGAATGCCTGTTCAAAACGTTCGAGTTGCTGGTCAAGGGATTCCAGTGCACGCCACTTTATATTTTTGGCTCTTTCCCTGGCCAGGTGAAGCTGGTCGAATTGCTGTTTACCCTGGGGAACAACTGCATTGTATTTACCAATATTATAATTGATCTTATGCCGGTGATCCAGGTCAGCAGATTTTGTATTGCTTTTATCCAGAAATGTAGAAGCCTGATCCCGGTTGGTCATACGATGAAGTTAATAAAAAATCCGGGCTGCTGTTATTTTCCGGAACCAATACTGCTAAATCCTCCGCTTACACGGCATCTGAAAATAATCCGCACTTTATATTTTCGCGGTTCATCCTGTCCGTCTTCGTTTTTCTGATAGAATTTTTTATATTCTGCCTGGTATTCACCCAGCAATATCTCGTTTCTTGAACCATCCGGGAAATACTTAAATGTAAGGGTCTGGGTTGTTGGTTCTATGTTCACGCTGGAGAGGTACACGGAATCTTCATCCGAAAGTTTATAAACTTCCGTATTGCGCATATTCGCATGCAGTGAACTGATGAATTTCCCCTGGAATACCTTGATGCCCACACCTACGCCAACCTTGGAACCCAGCCCGCTGTTGAGTAAAAGTGTGTCGTCGAATTTAAATCCAAGGAACGCGGCCGCAAAAAAATTAACGGTGCTTTTCGGAGGTATGATGGGATTCCCGTTCAGGTACAAATAAAAATCCGCAACATTATATTGAAGATCAGTTTTCGTTTTTCCTTTTAATACGATGCCGGATTGCATCGCAAATGTATTCTGGGGTTTTACTTCATATTTTTTCCAACCCGCCCAATGACGACTTACAGAATCCGTAAAAAGAGAATCCCTAAGTGCGGTCAGCGAATCCCTAAGTGCATCAACAGAATCCTTATAGGGATACAAATCCCGAATCACAAAGGCAGGGTCCAGGGCAATAACCGTGTCCTGCATCGTCATTGGTTTGTTTACTGAATCCAGAATGGCATCCTGCCGGTCTTTCGCGCCATAAATATTCCGGACAATAAAAGCAGGTTCCAGTATGATGGTCGTGTCCTGCATCACAGCCGCCCGTTCAAGTTCACCTTTTAAGGAATCCTTTCTGGTATCTTCCATGTCTTTTAACTGGTATACATCCGTAACGATAAATGCAGGATCCAGTGCAATAGTGGTATCCTGCATCGTGGCAGCCTGCGCAAGTTGTGAGCGGGCCGAATCCCGGATAGACTGCAGGGAATCTTTCCGGGCATATACATCCACTACAACAAAGGATGGGTCCAGTGCGATGGTGGTATCCTGCATATCTGCAGAACGCATTAACGCAGATCCGATGGCATTTAATGAATCCCGGATGGCTTTTCGTTTGGCAACCACCGGATCCACATAGGCATCTATGGAATCTTTTTGAGCATAAACATTTCTGACAACAAATTCGGGTTCCTGTAAAATGGTCGTATCCCGCATTTTAGAAGCCCATACCCGGAAGGCAGCGATGGAATCTTTTACCGCATACATATTCCGGACAATAAAATTGCCGTCCAGGTAAATGGTCGTATCCTGCATTAGTGAAGCGGGGTCAGGAGATGCGTGAACTGCAGAGTCCTGAGCGAAGGAAACCTGAGATGAAAAAAGGCATATCAGAATAAAAAGGACCGCTGATAAAAATTTCATAGATACCCTCAGGCTTTATCTTTTTTAAGGTGTGCCGCCGTTGCTTCAAGGGTTTCGTAAAAACCTGTTCCGTATTTTCTGATCAGGGCTTCTTTCAGGAATTTATATACCGGAACTTTTAACCTTTTACCCAGCTGGCAAGCTGCCTGGCACAGATCTTCCCTGGGTTCATAATTTACATAATCCTGCTTTTGTCTTTTGCTTTTTGTGATTTTCACCGGGAACAAATGACAGCTGATGGGTTTTTTCCAGGAGGTTTTTTTATCGAGCCAGGCTTGTTCGATTCCACATTTGATAATGCCCTGAGCATCCCTGAATCCATAGGCACACATACGGCCTTCAATCGTAGGCGTTACCCAGCCAAATTCAGAATCATGCCGGTATAGGCCTTCTTTTTCAAGCACTTTCAATCCTTCCGGGGTAAGGTAGGGTTTGATTTCTTCCAGGTATTTTTGGATTTGTTCCAGTTCTTCCTCTGCCAGCGGGGCACCGGAATCACCGTCTTCGCAGCAACCGCCCTTACATTTATTCAGGTCACAGACAAATTGTTCCGATATCACATCGTCACTAACCAGTATATTATCTATTACTATCAAGTGTTCAATTGAAATTAAGGCTAAGATAGTGTATCAGAAAGGATTCCGGATCAGTTTTTCCATCGCAGTGTGTTGATCAGATGGTTCATGTCTTCCTGCAGAAAACTATTCACAATACCCAGGGAATCTGAATTGGGCGTGGTATCAAAATAGAGCGCACCCCGCAGGAAATGCCGGGTGGAATCACTTACAAAAAATTGTTTTGCCGTTGCAGCATTTCCACCAACATTAAAAAACACACCGTGCACACCTAATGGGGTGCTGATCAGGGAATCTTCTATTGAGCTGGCTTTATACGTGTGTTTGTAAGTCATCTTATATGCATCTTCCCGCAGCTTGTCAAAATTGCCGTCAACCTCTTTATAGCTTACATATATCCGGGCATGGAACCTCGGAAAATCAATATTGATCCAGTAAGGATTCTCCGTTTTGTCTCCGAAAAATGCCGTATCCCGGATTATATTTCCATAAACCGGATATTCAAAAGAATAAGGGAATTCGGGCCGGTCGAACGACTGGTAATCATGTGGTGGAAAATCAATTCTGAAATAACCGCGGGGCCGCGGTGTGTAATCGCTGTTGCAGGCGGTGAATAAAATTATTAATGATAAATTATTAATTATTAATTTTTGGAAACGATTCAAGGGGAAGGTTTTATAATTTGATACGGACCTTTACTTTTTTTATCCTGCTGCTGTCTGCGTCCAGAATATTAAATTCAAAATCACCACAAACGATAACATCATTTATTTTCGGAATCTCTCCGGCGAGCTCCAGGATCAGTCCGGCAAGGGAATCTGAATCTCCTTTCACATTATCGAAAGTTTCCACCGGCAGGTTCAGCGTTTTGCAAACATCGTTGATCATGGTTCTGCCTTCAAAAATAAATGAGCCGTCATCCTGTTTGGTGCTCGAACCATCATCTTCATCAAATTCATCCTTGATATCACCAATCACTTCTTCCAGGATATCTTCGAGGGTAACGATTCCGCTGGTTCCACCGAATTCATCCACCACAATCGCAAAATGGATGCGGTCGGCCTGGAATTCCTGCAGCAGATCCTTGATCATTTTATGTTCATGAACAAAATGGGGGGCACGCATCAGGCTGTGCCAGTCAAATTCAGAAGATTCGTTCAGATAGGGGATCAGGTCCTTGGTATGAATCATCCCGGAAATTTCATCCAGGCTCTTTTTGAATACCGGAAGCCTTGAATAATGCAGCTCTTCTATTTTCTGTTTTAGTTCGGTGAAATTCAGTTCATCCTCGATGCCGCTTACATCCAGGCGGGTTTTCATAATCTGTTTGACCGTAATATTCCCGAATTTGATAATTCCTTTCAGGATATTTTTTTCTTCCTCTGTGGTATCATTGTCAATGGCATGATCCAGTTCTTCCAGGCTATTGGCAGCCGAACGCTGGCTGCCAAACAACCGTTCCAGTTTTTCAGACTGGCTGGCGAGCAGGATTCCGACTCTCTTAAATAACAGATGGATCACTTCGGTAACCCCGGAAGTATAAAAAGCAAACTGCAGGGTATTCTGGCTGGCCCAGACCTTCGGCATTACTTCCCCGAAGAGGATCAGTACGAAACTCACCATGATCACCTTCATCATGAATTCAAAAAACCAGAAATCCTGTTTAAAAGATATCACCTGGTCGATCAGGAAATTCGAAAGTATGATGATGCCGATATTGAGCAGGATGTTCGCGATCAGCAGGGAGGCCAGCAGGGCTTTCGGATCTTCGAGCAGATTAACGATCCTTCTCCAGCCGCTATCCTGTTTTGTTTTCAGGATATTGATTTCCTTATCACTTAGTGAAAAAAATGCAATCCTTGATCCGGAAACGATAAAAGACATCACGAGAAAAAAAAGAATGAGGATAACCAGAATTGTCGTCGCCTGCGCACTTATGAATAAAAGAAGACCCGAATGCCCCGGGGCGAATGTGATGTTAGAAGGGTGATCCAAAATAGTGGGGTTTCGTTAAAAATCCTTTTCCCTGCAAATAAAGGCATTTGCTCAGCAATACAGGATTGTAAATTTAATAAAACTATGGTATTTCGCTTTTAAAATGGTAAATCCGCGGAAGGTTCCCCAACGATCGGAGCGTCTGAACCGTTCAGTCCTTCAGGTCCTTCATGAGGCGGAAGTGTATTATGCTGCCCGTCTATTTTCTTATCTAGCATAATCAGGTTATCTCCAACCACTTCTGTTGCAAATTTTTTGTTGCCTTCCTTGTCTTCCCAGCTGCGGGTACGGAGTCTTCCTTCGATATACACCAGGCTGCCCTTATGCAGATATTTCTGGGCCAGTTCGGCCAGGCCGCGCCAAAGCACGACCGTATGCCATTCCGTTTGGGAAATCAGTTTTCCCGTCCGGTCTTTGAATGTTTCGGTAGTGGCCAGTGAAAATTTCGCCACACCTATGTTTCCCTCCAGGTATTGGACGTCGGGATCCTTCCCGATGTTTCCGATCAGCATTACCCTGTTAACGCCACGCATAATCAAGTTTATTTGAGTGTTGATAATTTCCCAGCCGGATCTTTATCTGAATCTCCGGTTCGTTTTGCAGGATAATGTATCAAAACCTTTACCATAAGGAATTAAAGGACCCCTGAATTTTTCAAATACCCTGTTATTATTTTGGGGAAAGGGAATTCAGGAAGCTGTTTCCTTGAAACGGGCTGGTATCCTGAAAGTTTATCCAGCGGCTGATCCCGTTTCACATGAATGAAACAACTTTTCACGGATTGATGGGTGAGTGTCTGTTGGAAAACGGGAGAGATATTCTGAATCTTAAATCCTTTCTTTCCGAAATTGTCCTGGAAAAAAGAAGAATGCTTTAACTCATCCTGAGGTAATATATTCCCAGTTTCCCATAATACAAATTCATACAGGTTCTGCCAGATATCCTTCCCGGTTCTTTCCCGGATCCAAAACCTTTCTTTCCCGTCCTCTACAATAAAATAGTTCAGCCACCTGTTTTTGCGGGCTGTCGCTTTTATTTTCAGGGGAAGAAGATTCGTCCAGCCCTGCTGATATGCCTGACAGTTTTCTGCCTGAACACATTCAGAACACAGTGGATTTTTCGGTTTACAAACCGTTGCCCCGAAATCCATAATGGCCTGATTGTAAACTGCCGGCTCATGGGGATCCATGAGTTCACCTGCAATGGCCGTAAATAATTTTTTTCCCGATCCGGATCCTTGTGATACGCTTATTCCGAAATACCTCGCGATAACACGTTCTACATTTCCATCCACCACTGCATAGGGCAGACCGAATGCAAATGATGCGATTGCCGCTGCTGTATATGGGCCCACGCCCGGAAGCGCAAGTATTTCATCATATGCTGAAGGAAAACGGCCGTTATATTCTGCAGTAATTTTTTTTGCAGTGGCGATCAGGTTTCTGCAGCGGCTGTAGTATCCAAGTCCTTCCCAGTTTTTGAAAACTTCTTTTTCGGGCGCATTCGCCAGATGCCGGATGGTTGGAAAAACGGAAATAAATTTTTCATAATACGCCAGCCCCTGCTCCACCCTTGTCTGTTGCAGAATAATTTCACTCAGCCAGATCCGGTAAGGATCCGGTTCTCCCTTCCAGGGCATTGACCGGTTATTCTGAAACCGGTTCCACCGGAGTAATTTTTTTCCGAAATCAATTTGCATTCAGGCTAAAATAAAGCATGCCGGGGAATAATTCATATCTCTGATAATCAGTCAATTATAATCAATTGAAATGCAAGGGATTAGAAATCACCACCGATTTTACAAAAGTCAATTTCTCACAATTTCTTGCAGATTAATTTTTTTGTTATATATTTAAAATCAGAAACTTATAAAACAATTTCGCCATGAGAAAGGCAGACCTCGTTAATCAAATTTCGGATAAAACAGGTATACCTAAGGTAGACGTACTGGTTACGTTGGAAACCATGTTTAAAGAAGTAAAAGACACCCTGGCAAAAGGGGAGAACATTTACATCCGTGGGTTCGGAAGTTTTATCACAAAAAAGAGAGCAGCAAAAATCGGTCGGAATATCAAAAAGAATATTGCCGTTCATATTCCTGAGCATTTTATTCCTTCCTTTAAACCAGCTAAAGAATTTGTTGCAGAAGTTAAAAAACTTCAATCCATTCAGGATAATCAGCCAAACCCTGATGAAGAGATGTAATTTCGCCGGATAAAAGCCTGATGTGAAGAAACAGCAAGCCATTGTAGCCGGAGCCGGAATTATCATTCTTGTTATATTTTATTTTTTTGGAAAAACAGTTCCTCCTGTCAAGAAACCTGAAACTCCTGCCCAATCCCCGACTACAACTCAATCGCTTGATATCAAGACGATTCTCGATGCCGGAAAGTCAAAACTCAGTCCGGAACAGCTGGCCTATGTGAACAGGCTGGAAAATTCTGTTGTGCGTGGAAATGTTAAGGACCAGCAGATTGAAGCCGACCGGGAACTGGCCAGTTTCTGGAAGGATTCTGTTGAAAATGGCTTTTTGGCATATGCTTATTATACCGGGGAAGCTTCAAAATTGGAAAATTCTGAAAAAAGTCTCACTTTTGCAGCCCAATTATTTTTGAATAACCTGCGGGGACAGGACAATCCGGAACTTAAAAACTGGATGGCGGGTGAAAGCCGGAATCTGTTTGAACGGGCAATTTTATTGAATCCGGACAATGATTCTACCAAAATCGGATTGGGAGCTACATATATTTTCGGAAGCGGCGGTGTGGAAGCGACAGATGTGATGAAGGGGATCCAGGAAATTCTGGCAGTAATCCGAAAAGATTCACTCAACATGTATGCCCAGCTGATGCTGGGTTTGGGAGGGATCGAATCGGGACAGTTTGATAAAGCGATTCCGAGGCTTTTAAAAGTAGTTCATTTTGATCCGGGAAATCTGGAAGCTGTTTTGAGTCTGGCAGAGGCCTACGAAAGAACGGGAGACAAAGAAGCTGCGAAACGCTGGTATGGACAAGGCATTAAACTGACGAAAAACCCTGAGTTAATCAAAGCGATTAACGAAAGGTTGGAGTCTTTAAAATAAAAACCCGAAGGGGTAACAGACAGAAATTATTCGTTAACTAAAAGAAATTATCGATGCCTTGTGGTAAAAAACGGAAGCGACATAAAATTGCGACCCATAAGAGAAAGAAAAGATTGCGTAAGAATCGTCATAAGAAAAAGAACAAATAAACGCACTCCGCCGGAACCTTTCCGGCACGTTCTGCTGAAATTATTTATATGCTAACGCTTACTATGCTTGCTTGCATTCGTACTGGCTGTTAACAAATTCCTCTTCAGCATTTGGATTCCTTTTTTGTGTATTGGTATTGGACAGGCAGTAAATGTTACATGAACATTGAATAAGGAACTGATCATTAATGCGGCCCCGCAGGGAGTAGAAATAGCCCTGCTGGAAGATAAAAAGCTGGTGGAATTACACCATGAAAAAACTGATGCCAGTTTTGCAGTGGGAGATTTATATCTGGGAAAGGTTAAAAAACTGATCCCGGGTTTGAATGCCGCTTTTGTTGATGTCGGTTTCGAAAAAGACGCATTTCTTCACTATACAGATCTCAGTCCTTACGCACGCTCCCTGCTAAAATTTACCCAGCAGAGTATGCAGGTTACCAACGACAGCGCATTTGACTTTGGATCATTCACGGTTGAACCGGAAATTGTAAAAACCGGTAAGATCAATGAAGTGCTGAGTGGCAAGCCGCATATACTGGTTCAGATTCTCAAAGAACCCATCGCAGCCAAAGGTCCGCGCCTGAGTTGCGAAATTTCTTTACCTGGCCGTTTTGTTGTGATCACACCCTTTAATGATATTGTTGCGGTTTCACGCAAGATCCATTCTTCCGATGAAAGAAAAAGGCTTCAGAAAATTGTTGAGGCCATCAAGCCAAAAAATTTCGGGGTTATCGTTCGTACAGCAGCGGAAGGGAAAAATACCGCGGAATTACATGAGGACCTGACGGAGCTGGTGACTACCTGGAAGCAGATTCAGCATAACCTGATTGGTGCAGTGGCACCTGCTAAAATCCTGAGCGAACAAACCAAGACGACAAGCATGCTCAGGGATCTTTTGAATGAGGATTTCAATAAGATCGTGGTAAACGATAAAAATCTTTTCAACGATACGCGTACCTATATCCAGCGTATTGCCGCAGATAAAATTGATATCGTTTCTTACTATAATAACGGGTCGCCTATTTTTGACCATTTCGGCATCACCAAACAGGTAAAAGCCGCATTTGGAAAAACCGTTAACCTGCCCAGCGGCGCCTACCTGATCGTAGAGCACACTGAAGCCCTGCATGTGATTGACGTAAACAGCGGTTATAAAAGTGTTAGTAATAACCAGGAACAAAACGCGCTGGAAACCAATCTGGAGGCAGCCGATGAAATAGCCCGTCAGCTCAGGCTCCGGGACCTGGGTGGCATTATTGTAGCGGATTTCATCGATATGAAGCTTCCCGACAATAAAAGGAAGCTGGTAGAGGCTATGGAAGGCTTTATGCGCACGGACCGGGCAAAACATGCCGTGCTGCCCATTTCCAAGTTTGGCCTGATGCAGATCACCCGTCAGCGAATGAAGCCGGAGATTACCATCAATACCCAGGAAATCTGTCCGACCTGTAATGGAACCGGTAAAATCTCTTCAGCCCTTATTCTCGAAGATGAAATAGAGAAAAACCTGAGTTACCTGCTGAACCATCAGCATAAAGACCTGATACTCACCGTACATCCCATCATGCATGCCTACCTGACCAAGGGAGGCTGGTTTTTCAGTAAAAAATGGGGCTGGCGCAGGAAATATAAGCAGTCCATCCGCATCCAGGCCAATAATAACTACCACATGACGGAGTTCCATTTCTTCGACAAACAGGAGGAAGAAATCAAATTATAACTCCCCCTTTTCACCTTTTTTTCGCTCCTTTTTGCCTTTTTTCCACCCTGGTTGCATGGGTTTTTTTCTTAATATGTAAAGTTTTTACCATGCTATTGCCGATGTGTGAAAATGGAAATTTCCGATGCATTTTCAGGGCTCATTTTCAGGTATTTAGCTTTTGGATGTCCTAAAAAAACTTCTTGTAAAAAATTGAATATCAATTCATTACAAATTATTTTGTACCAAAATCCGGATTCGGTTTTTATTTTTAAAGTTATTAACAGGGAGAAAAATTTATTTTGTTATGTGACCTGATTTAGTAATTTAGTGGAAGAATTTAATGGGTTAGTAAGTAAAAGGTCGGCTCTCGTAGCTGGCCTTTTTACTTTTCTGCCATTCAAGCCGTTAACTTTAACGATGAGTAAAATCAAGACCGCTTTCTTTTGTAATAATTGCGGCTACGAAAGTGCAAAATGGCTCGGAAAATGTCCTTCCTGCGAACAATGGAACACTTTTACTGAAGAAGTAATCAACAAAGATGACAGACTGGGTGAATCAGGCTGGAAAAAAATTTCTGATAAAAAGGAAATCAAAACGATTTCCATTCATGAGGTTATCAGCGGCGAAGAAAAAAGAATTATAACTCCTGACAGCGAATTGAACCGGGTACTTGGCGGAGGAATAGTATCCGGTAGTTTAATTCTTGTTGCAGGTGAACCAGGAATTGGTAAAAGCACTTTATTTCTTCAAATCGGTTTAATGCTTCAGCATATCACGGTATTGTATATCAGTGGTGAGGAAAGTGAACAACAAATTCGCATGCGCGCCGACCGTTTGAAAGTTCGCAATAACCGGCTGATGAATAATCGCGAAAATTTCTACCTGCTTACAGAAACTTCCACGCAGTCTATTTTCCAGGAAATAAAAAAATTAAAACCGCAGGTTGTTATTGTTGATTCAATCCAGACTTTACAGTCATCATATATTGAATCCGCACCGGGAACTATTTCTCAAATCCGTGAGAGCGCAGCAGAATTTCAACGCTTCGCCAAAGACACAGGAACACCTGTTTTTCTGATCGGTCATATCACCAAAGATGGAAATATTGCGGGTCCGAAAATTCTTGAACATATGGTAGATACCGTGTTGCAATTTGAAGGCGACAGGCATTATACTTACCGGATTTTAAGAACGCTGAAAAACCGTTTTGGAAGCACGGCCGAACTTGGAATATATGAGATGACGGATGAAGGAATGCAGGAGGTAAATAATCCAAGCGAGATCCTGATTACACAAAAAGAAGAGCAGCTCAGCGGAAGTGCAATCGCCGCAAGCATAGAAGGGCAGCGGCCTCTGTTGATTGAGGTGCAGGCACTGGTTACTGCTTCAGTATACGGAACTCCGCAGAGAACAGTGAGTGGATTTGACCTCAGGAGACTGCAACTCCTGCTCGCGGTTCTGGAAAAAAGAGGGGGATTTCACTTTGGTGTTAAGGACGTTTTTTTAAATATTGCAGGCGGATTAAAAGTGGAAGATCCTTCCATCGATCTTGCTGTTCTTTGTGCATTATTAAGTTCATTTGAAGATGTTCCGATTGCAGCAGATACATGCTTTGCCGGTGAGGTTGGATTGAATGGAGAGATACGTGCAGTGAACCGGATCGGTCAGCGGATTGCAGAAGCGGAGAAGCTGGGTTTCAGTAAAATCCTTGTTTCGAAATATAATCAGAAAGGTTTGAAAAATAACTCCCATCAAATTGAAATCGTGCTGATGGGAAAAGTTGAAGAAGTATACCAGTATTTATTTTAAGGCTCCGCGATTGGTGTTTTCAATGTTGAAACCGTGGAGTCCTTTTTCCATTCTCTCATCCATCTTTTTTTCCCATATACCTGTTGCGGGTGTGGTACAAATCTGATTTCTGAACCTTCCCTGTTTTGTATTTACTGCGAAGCTTCCATGCCGCTGACGAGCTTTGAATATTATCCTGCGAACCAGGTAGAAAAAATTTTCTGGGGGCGCGTGGAAATTATGGCGGCCACTGCGTTGATGTATTTCACGAGCGGATCACCCGTTCAGCACAGCCTTCATCTTTTGAAATACAAAGGGAGAAAAGAAATCGGAATTTATTTCGGTCGTAAAATGGGTGAGCATTTAAAACTGTCTCAACGATTTCAAAATTGCGAAATCATCATTCCATTGCCGCTTTTTGCTGACAGGGAAAAAAAGCGAGGTTATAATCAGGCAGCGATGATCGCTGTAGGTATCGCGCAGCAATTGGAAATTCCTGTTGTTTATGATGCCGTAATCCGTACAAAAAAAACAGCCACGCAAACCCATAAAAGCCGGATAGAAAGATGGGAGAATATGCGGTCGACCTTCAAAATCGGGGATCACCAGAAAATTCTGGGAAAGCATATTCTGCTTGTCGACGATGTTGTCACCACCGGGGCGAGCCTGGAAGCCTGTGCCCTCACCCTGCTTTCCGTACCCGGCACCACCATCAGCATTGCCTGTCTGGCGCATACGGTTTCGGCGTGAAGGTGGATGGAGGGTGGTGGATGGTGGTTATGGTGATGGTGGTTGGATGGTGGATGGTGGTTAATCAAATCATCGACCATAAACCATCTACCATAGACCATCTACTATAGACCACAATTGTTGCTATTTTTGTTCCGATGCTCAAAACCCTGCTTTTCCTGATTCTTCCCATAACCCTCCTGGTCTCGTGCAAAAAGCAGTCGGATTTGAACGGAGTCACCCCGTTGTTTTCCTCTACGGACTCGGTATATTTTGACACCCTTTTTACGAGCTTAGGCGGTGTAACTCAAAAGGTTAAGCTGATAAATCCCAATGACAGGAGCGTTGGTATTTCGTCTATTTCACTGGTTGGGGGAGCTAATTCCCCTTTTATAATCAATATCGATGGCAGCCCGGGCCCATCAGCCTCCAACCTGAATATCGCGGCTAATGACAGTCTGTATATTTTTGTATCAGTATATGTAAAACCCCAGGCCGGCCCTCTGCCTTTTATCCTGGAAGACAGTATTCGGGTCAGTTATAACGGAGTCGATAAGATCATTAAACTGAGTGTTTGGGGTCAAAACGCCCATTTTTTAAAAAATCAGGTGATTTCCGCAAATACCAGCTGGCCTAATGACCTTCCATATGTGATTTACGGTGGTCTGCGGGTGGATACTAATGCCACCCTGACCATTCAACCAGGAACTCATATATATATGCACGCAGATGCTCCTTTATATATAGATGGCAGTCTGAAGGTGCTGGGAGACTCCGGAACTTCCAAACTGGTCTATTTTTCAGGGGACCGGCTCGACCAGCCTTATTCCCATTATCCCGGATCCTGGCCGGGCATCTTCTTTGGGGAATCAAGCGGTGACAATGTTCTGAATTATGCGGTTTTCCAGAACGGGTTTCATGGACTGGTGGCTGCCGGTGCGGGCCCGGACCTGAATCCAAAACTCACCCTGAATCAATGCATCATTAATAATTTCCTGCAGGAAGGTTTAATGGGTATAGAATCCAGCATTCTGGCCGTCAACTGCCTGATTAGCAACTGCGGCCAGAATATCGTACTGGGTCTGGGCGGTAATTATCAGTTTTCCTACTGCACCGTTGCCTCCTATTCAAACGATCTGGTTTCCCATCAGCTGCCGGTATTAACCGTTTCCAACGCCGGAACAGAAGGAGCGCAGGTCCTGACCAGTGATCTCAATGCCGCATTCGTGAATTGTATTTTCTGGGGAAGTCAGGGTGTTCCCGATGAGGTCAGTGTGCAAAAGCAGGGAAATACGGTTTTTAATGTCCTGTTTGACCACTCTATATTGAAACAGTCAAATTATCCTGCAAATATTGACAGCAATTTCCTGTGGCTGAATACCAATCCGGCATTTATTGATACCAGCGGATACCCCGTTGGATCATATAATTTCCAACTGGAGGCCGGATCACCCGCCCTGGACCAGGGTGCCGACCTGGGTGTACCGATTGATCTGAATGGATACCCAAGACCAGCAACGCTGAGCGACCTTGGCAGCTATGAAAGGCAGTGATTGCTCCACGCTTTCACGTAACTTTGATAGGTAAACATCGATCATCTAAAATAAATATATTTTATGTTGCGATTATTGCTCATTCCTTTTTTATTCACGCTGAATATGAGTGTATATGATTTTAAAGTGCCTGCACTGGATGGTGGGACCATTGACCTTTCTGCCTACAAAGGGAAAAAATTACTGATTGTAAATACGGCATCCAAATGCGGCTTTACACCTCAATATGAAGGTCTGGAACAATTATACAGTAAGTATAAGGACAAACTGGTGATTGTAGGTTTCCCTGCCAATGATTTTGGCGGGCAGGAACCGGGAACCAATGCAGAGATCCAGGAATTCTGTAAAAAGAATTATGGCGTAACTTTTCCGCTGGCGGCCAAATCGGATGTTGTGGGCGACAACACTTCTCCGTTATTTAAATATCTCACGGAAGAAGCCATAAAACAGGGAACACCCGCTCCCGTGATCAAATGGAATTTCACCAAATTCCTGATTGACGAGAACGGCAAATTAATAGGCGTTTACTCCAGCAAAGTAACTCCGATGAGTGATGAGATCACTTCTCACCTGAATTAAATCCAAACCTGCGGATGTTATTCAGTGAGGTAATTGGTCAGCTGGAAATCAAGACAAAGCTTCGCAATCTCGTTGAACAAAACAGGTTGAGTCATGCTTTGCTTCTGAATGCACCCGAGGGTGCAGGCGGACTGCCATTGGCGTTTGCTTTTTCCCAGTTCCTCGTATGTGAACGCGTATCGGGTTTTTCTTCGCAAAATGAATTTCCAGTGGAATCCTGTAATGTTTGTCCGGGCTGCATAAAAGCGGCAAAGATGATTCATCCGGATATACATTATTCCTATCCCGTTGTTTCCCTTAAGTCCGGAGATAAGCCGGTAAGTGCAGATTTTATTTCTGAATGGAGAGAGTTCAATTCCCAGTTTCCTTACGGAACTATTTTTGACTGGCTGCAATTTATCAGGGCAGAAAATAAGCAGGGAAATATTACCGCGCAGGAATGCAATGAAATCAATCGCAAACTGAGCCTGAAGAGTTTCGAAAGCGGTTACAAGATTCTGATCATGTGGATGCCGGAATACCTGGGCACTGCGGGAAATAAACTATTGAAACTGATTGAAGAGCCACCGCCCGATACACTGTTCATACTGGTTACCGAAAATGAAAACCTGGTTCTTCCAACCATTCTTTCCCGTTTACAAATCATCAGACTGCCGAGACCTTCAGTTCCGGAAATCCAGGAGGCCCTGATTTCACGGGCAGGTGTTGCTCCCGAACAGGCAAGACAGCTGGCAGCGGTGAGTGAGCAGAATTACCGGGAAGCCCTGAATCTTTTGCAGCACGCCCAGGACGACTGGCAGGGTTTACTTCGGGAATGGCTGAATGCCATTTTAAAAACCGGGCCGGTTGCCCAGGTAAAATGGGTGGATGAAATGGGTAAGACGGGCAGGGAAAAACAGAAACAGTTCCTTCAGTATTTTATCCATCTGCTGGAGCAGGCCATTCGACTGCGTATGATGGACAGAGATCTGGCGGATCTGCCGGAGAAAGAAAAAGATTTTGCAAACCGGCTGAATAAAATTGCTGATCTGGCCGCGCAGCAGGCAATTGTACAGGAATTAAATAAATCTATTTACTACATCGAACGCAATGCACATGCAAAAATGCTTTTTCATGCGTTAACCATTCGTCTCTACCATATCCTGGCTTCGCGGGAAGAGGCGGTGGTGACCTAGAAAAGAGTATATTTGTCAACTTTGCTCGTTAATTTACATATATATGGGATGTTCAAATTGTGGCACTGCCAGTGGAAAGCCGGGCGGATGCCAGAGTCACGGAAGCTGTGGTACCGGAAGTTGTAACCGAATGAATGTATATGACTGGCTCTCCAATCTGCCAATTCATGATCCCGCCACGGAATGCCGGGTGATGGAAATAAGTTTTAATCAGGGTAGCCGGAAGGATTTTTTCCGGAATAACACAACCCAGATATTCGAAAAAGGAGAAATGGTTAGTGTGGAAGGAGTAAGCGGATTCGATGTGGGTTCAGTCAGTTTAACCGGAGAGTTGGTCAGGATACAGATGAAGAAAAAGGCCGTGGATGAATTTCATCCCGATATGAAAAAAGTGTTACGACGTGCATCGGATCGTGATCTGGATCTGCTTAAACAAAATAAAGCAAGAGAAAAAGAAGCTGTAATCCGGTCGCGGGCTATCTCCCGCCAGCTTAAACTTGATATGAAAGTATCCCAGGTAGAAATACAGGCTGATGGACGAAAGGCGACATTCTATTATATCGCTGATGACCGGGTAGACTTCAGGGAACTCATTAAAATATTCGCCTCTGAATTCCGCGTGAAAGTGGAAATGCGGCAGATCGGGGCGCGGCAGGAAGCCGGAAAAGTAGGTGGGATCGGAAGCTGCGGACGTGAACTCTGCTGTTCCACCTGGCTGACAGATTTCAAATCTGTAAATACCACGGCTGCCCGTTATCAAAACCTTTCCATCAATCAAAGTAAACTCAGTGGCCAGTGCGGACGGCTGAAATGCTGCCTGAACTATGAACTCGATACTTACCTCGATGCTTTACAACAGTTCCCTGATAATGCCGATACATTGCAGGTGGCTAAGGGAACCGCGTTGCTCATCAAAAAAGATATTTTTAAAAACCTGATGTGGTATGTGTTGCCTGACAGCAGCAAACAATACCCGCTTTTAATTGAACGGGTTAAACAAATTAAAAAACTCAACCAGCAGAATACCATCCCGGACGACCTGGGGGCTGTTGAAGTAAATACCGGCAAACCGAAGGAAGAACTGGTAAACGTGGATCTTACCGGGCAATTCAGTTTAAAAGGACTGGACAGCGCGGATCGCAAAAAAAGACAGAACAGACCCGGACCATCCAATCAGAAAAGAGACAACCGTGGTCCGCAGCAAAGGGAAAACCAGGCACCTTCACAAGGCAGGGATAACCGTGGTCAGCAGCAAAGAGATAACCAGCCTCCATCGCAGGGCAAAGAAAACCGCGGCCCGCAGCAAAGAGAAAGCCGGCCCCCGTCCCAATCCAGGGATAACAGGCCGCCTTCTCCTCCAAGAGATAACAGACCACCGAGGGATAACAGACCTCCAAGGGAAAACAGACCTCCGCCGCCGATTAAGAAACCGTAAACCATGAGAGGTTTTAAAAAGAAGATGCTATTGCTTACGGGAATATTTCTCTTAAGCTGGGTTTTCTTTGCGCCTGCTTGCATGAGTTTTCGCAAATCAGACGCGACAGCGAAAACGGAATTCGAAAAGGACCATATTATTCTTCGTACGGCGACGTTTGAAACGGAGGGCAGGCATATTCACTATGCGATGACCGGAGATGATTCCCTTCCAACCATTTTTTTTATTCATGGATCACCGGGTAGTTGGGATGCTTTTGCAGAATACATGAAGGATTCACTATTACTTAAAAAATTCAGGATGGTATCTGTTGACCGTCCCGGATTTGGATATAGTGATTTCGGCGAAGCCGAGCATCTGGACGTGCAGTCCCGTCTGATCAGTCCGCTTTTTCATGATCTGGCAAACCACAAGCCTGTATTCCTTGTTGGTCATTCGATGGGTGGGCCGATGGTGATTAAACTGGCAGCGGATAACCGGGAAATTTTTTCTGGTCTGGTTGTTCTTTCCGGTTCCATTGATCCGGCAGAAGAAGAACCCGAAAAATGGCGTCCTGTTCTATATAAAACTCCGCTGAACTTACTCATACCCGGCGCCATGCGTCCTTCCAATGAAGAACTCTGGTATTTGAAAAAAGACCTGGTGTTGCTTGAAAAAGATTTTGCCGCGATTACCTGTCCCGTATATTTTATTCATGGTGAAAAAGACACATGGGTTCCCCCGGGTAATGTGGCCTACGGCAGAAAAATGCTTGTGCATTCTTCCAAAGTGGAGGAGATCATGATACCCGGTGCCAATCATTTCATTCCCTGGTCAAAGTTCGCCGAAATCCGGGCCGTACTGTTAAAATTATACTAAGTATGCAGCGCGCTCCGGCGCCCTTTACAATACCTTTTCTTTTTACTAAATTGCAAGTCCTAAACGAATCAAACTATGGCTATTTTCAAATCTGGCAATCCTGCGATGAATGTATTCCAGAATACGATTACCCTGCCCGGTGCCGGCACAATGACGGAAAGAGGCACACTCAATAAATTTTTCATGTTGTTCCTGCTCGTCATGGCTTCCGCTTCCTTAACCTGGAAAGCCTTTTATGATGGCGTGAACGTTATGCCTTATATGTTGGGGGCTGCGGTCCTGGGTTTCATCACAGCAATGGTAGTTATTTTTAAAAAAGAATGGTCAGCCTACCTGACACCAGTATACGCTTTATTCGAAGGTGTTTTTCTTGGTGCTATCTCGGCAACATATAATAATGTATTTGCCAAATCAGCTCCGGGAATCGTTACCCAGGCAGTGCTGCTTACTTTTGGCGCTGTTATTTCCATGTACCTGCTGTATCGTTTCCGGGTTATTAAAGTAACGGATAAATTAAGATCCGTCATTTTTATCGCAACAGCAGGAATCGCTGTTTTTTACCTGCTTTCCATTGTTCTGCGGATGTTCCATGTGGATATCGCATTCATACATGAAGGTTCTTTACTTGGAATCGGTTTTTCCCTGTTTGTAGTGGTTATTGCCGCAATGAACCTGCTTTTGGATTTTGATATGATTGAAAAAGGTGTTGCCGCCGGTGCTCCTAAATATATGGAGTGGTACGGTGCTTTCGGATTACTGGTAACGATCGTGTGGTTATATCTTGAAATTCTTCGTCTGTTAAGTAAGCTTGCTGACAGAAGATAATTAGATGATTAGGGGATTAGGTGATTTAATTATCAGATCATCTAATCCCCTAATCCTTACCTGTCTCCGCCCAACAAACTCCCAAGTCCACCCAGAATACTTCCTTCTTCTCTTCTGTGACCCATCTGGGGACTGTATTGTATGATTCTTCCTGCCAGTCTGCTGATGGGAAGTGACTGAATCCAGACTTTTCCCGGACCACGCATCACGGCAAAAAATAATCCTTCGCCGCCAAACATCCAGTTCCGGATTCCGCGGATAAATTCAATATCGAAATCAATGGAGGGCTGATAAGCCACCACGCAGCCGGTATCTATTTTCAGGATTTCACCAGCTTTTAATTCTTTCTCCATAATGTAACCTCCGGCATGTACGAATGCCAGTCCGTCACCGTCCAGTTTTTCCATGATAAATCCTTCACCTCCGAATATACCGGTTCCCAGCCTGCGCTGGAAAGCAATGCCGATGCTTACCCCTTTGGCTGCGCATAGAAAAGCATCTTTTTGCGCGATAATGGATCCACCCAGCTGCTGCAGGTCCAGACAAATAATTTTTCCGGTATACGGTGCGGCGAAACTGATTTTTTTCTTCCCCTGCCCTACATTAGTAAAGGCTGTCATAAATAAATTCTCACCCACCAGCACCCGTTTCCCTGCATTCATCAAACGATCCAGCACACTGGAGCCCTGTTGCTGGGATCCGTCTCCGAAAATGGTTTGCATATCGATGCCGTCTTCCATCATCATAAATCCGCCGGGCTCCCCGATCACCGTTTCCTGGGGATCGAGCTCTACTTCCACGAACTGCAGTTCTTCTCCGAATATCTTGTAGTCTATTTCGTGATTGTTTCTCATAAATTTAGTTTTTAGCAAAGATAAAAATGGTTTATGGTTTGTGGTATATAGTAAATGGTGGGTGGTTTATGGCAAAATAATATCCATAAACCATCCACCATCAACTATCTACCTCTAGAACCAGGAACCTATCCAGGTTTCACTTACGCCTTTACCGGCGAGATTTCTGTTCCGCCTTGCTTTTTCAATTGAATGCTTCACAAGCGTAATGGGAATTAAAACAATCAGGAAAATAAAAGTAAGCGGCGGAATGCCCATCATGGAAATCCATCTGCCTCCGAAATACCGGCGCATCGGACGTTTTAGCCTTTCTGCGATAATGTACATACTAGGCAGTATGAACAGTGTCATAAAGAATGCAAATGCGAGTCCGAAAATGATGGTCCAGGAAAGTGGTTTCCAGAATACTGCACTGTCTCCGCCGAAAAATATATGCGGATTGAGGTCAGCAAACAGGGTAACAAAATTGATATTGAAACCTATGGCCAGGGGAATCAGGGCAAGTATGGCAGCCAGCGCCGTGAGTAATACAGGAATAATTCTCGTTTTACCAGCCTGGATCAGGGCCTCTCTTGTTTTCAGTCCGCGCGCGCGCAGTTCATCTGCAAATTCAATAACCAGGATACCATTCTTCACCACAATACCGGCAAGTCCTACGATTCCGAGGCCGGTCATCACGGCAGAGATGGTCATGCCGGTGAAAGCAAATCCCAGCAGGACCCCGATCACGCTGAAAATAATTTCCATCAGGATGATCACCGGCTTGCTGATGGAATTGAATTGAAGTACCAGGATAAACAGGATCAGCATTAAGGCTACAAGAAGGGCGGAACCCAGGAAGGAGACTGTCTCCTGTTGCTGTTTTCCTTCCCCCGTCTGGGTAATGGTTACATCGTCAGCTTTAAATTTGAAATCGTCTATAGCCCTTTTCAACTCAGCATTAACCGCAGGAGGTGTATAACCGGTGAGTACATTGGAGTACAAGGTAATCACTCTCTTCTGGGACTTCCGTTTGATACTTCCGTAGGTGCTGGTAAAATCAATTTTTACCAGGTTTGTGATGGGTATCGATTTAATAGCACCCGTTGGTTCACGGAAGAAAATTTTCATATTCAGCAGGTCGGAGAGGTTCCTGCGCTGGACTTCTGTATTCCTGAGCTGGATCTTATATTCTTCCTTATTGTCCTTGATTTTTGAAAGTTCCCGGCCGAATAATGCCGTTCTGATCTGTTGTCCGATCTGGGCTGTGCTAACGCCTTCGATCATCGCCCGCTGCCGGTCGATGGTGAGGGTAATTTCAGGGTTCGTCAGATCCACATCCATTTTCAATTCTTCCACTCCTGGTGTTTGAACCGAGTCCAGATAGTTTTTGAGTGCTGAAGCGGTCGTAGTCAGGTTTTCAAAGTTATCACTGCTGATTTCAATATTGATCGGGGGATCAGTAGGAGGTCCGCCCTGCTCCTGGTCGACTGAAATTTCCGCACCTGGAATTCCCTTGAGCGCGGTGCGTATGGAATCCATGATGGGTGTGGTTGAACGGCCATGCCTCTTTTCATATTCCACAAAAGAAATTTGCAGGCGACCGAGTTCCGGCCTTGTACTGCGGTCACCACTTTGCGGATTGCCGGCACCAATCGCTACATTTGAAATCACGCTCTCCACCATCGGGTTTAATTTACCGTTTTCCGTACCCAATATTTTATTTACACGTTTTTCAAGAACTGCTGTAACGGAATCTGTATAATTCACATTCGTTCCCACGGGAAGTTTGAGATATACAAAGATGAAATTCGGATCTCCCTTGGGAAAAAATACCACCGGCACCTTTCGCGCAATCAGGAATACAAAAGAGAATATGAACAATAAAAAAGTACTTATGAGAAGCCATACGGGTCTCCATCCCTTAAGCGCCCAACGCAGACCGGATTCGTAGTGACGCATGATCCAGGGCAGGCTTTTGTTCTGGAAGGTATGGATCAGGCCGGTGAACAGATAGGCATTTAAAAACATTATAATGCTGAACAGGATCAGGAGATTTCCCGCAAATGTAAAATGTATGAGGTCGAGCGCTATTCCCAGGATCATGAATGTCCAGAAAAGAGGATTCCTGAAAACGCGGGATTTCTTCGAAGCGTGATCTTCGTCGCTGTGGTTCATAAAATCAACCGCAAAAATCGGGTTCATGATAAAGGCCACAATCAGGGAGGCGGACAAAGTAAATATCAGCATCACCGGCAGGTAAATCATAAACTTTCCGATCAGTCCCGGCCAGAACAATAAAGGGAAGAAAGGTGCCAGTGTGGTAAGCGTTCCTGCCAGTACGGGAATAAAAATTTCTCCTGCAGCTATCTTGGCTGCAATAACGGATGTGATTTTCCCTTTTCCCTCTGTAAATATCCGGTGCGTATTCTCTATGACCACAATCGCGTCATCCACAATAATGCCGAGACCAAAGAGTAAGGCAAAGAGAACGATAAAATTCAGGGTAACATGCCCTCCTATGATGAGATCGGCCGCCGGTAAGAACAGGAAGGCAACAAACATGCTGAGCGGCACGGATAAAGCAACAAAAAATGCATTAGTCACACCCATAAAAAACATAAGGATCACCAGCACAAGTACGAACCCGATCACAATGGAATTCACCAGATCGTTAAACGAGGTACGGGTTGTACGGCTTTGATCTCCGGTTATAACCACAGACAGGTCCTTAGGAAACTGTGTTGCTTTCATTTCTGCAACCACTTTTTTCACTTCATCGGAAGTTTCTATTAAATTTTCACCGCTGCGTTTAATGATGTTCAGGGTAACTACATTTTTACCGTCCAGTCGCGCATAACTTTCACTTTGTTTCACCGTATCGATGATGGTAGCAATGTCTTTCAGATATATTGGTGCTGCGGAAGTGTTGCGCACGACGATCTGTGCAATGTCTGAAGCTGTTTTGAACTGACCTTTTAATTGAAGCGTCCTTTTCATCGTTCCGACTTCAAGTAAGCCACCGGATATATCCAGGTTTTCATTCGCGACCGCCTGGGCAATATCATTAAAAGTAATATTGGCACTTTGCATTTTGAAGTTGTCCACATTGATCTGAAATTCCCTTTCAGGAGCGCCTACTTCATCAACGCGGTTCAATTGGGATAGATCCTCCAGTTTATCCTTTAAATCATCAGCATATTTTTTCAGCTGCTGACCATTGTAGTTGCCACTCACATTTACATACATGATAGGTTGGTCAGATAAACTGATTTCCATAACGTTCGGCTGGGTGGTCAGGTCATTGGGCAGGTCTGTTTTCGCTTTATCAACCGCGTCCTTCACTTTCTGCAAAGCCACGTCGATAACCACATCAGACTCAAATTCCACGATGATGGCTGAAAAATCCTGAACGGAAGTGCTGGTTAGTTTATTGATTTTAGCACCCGTGATTCCCTTGATTTGTTTTTCAATAGGTCGTGTGACCAGGTTTTCAATATCCTTGGGTGAATTCCCTACATAAGGGGTCTGTACATAGATCTGTGAAATAACAATATCGGGAAACTGCTCCTTCGGAGTTGAAACAAATTTGATAACACCCAGGATGGTCACAAAAATGATCAGCAGATAAACTGATGTCTTATTATTGATCGCCCAACTGGTCGGTTTAAATTCTTTGAATTTTCCCTTTATATTTTCTAATGCACTCATAAAAACAGATTCTGATGGTTAAAAAACTGCTGAATCATTGTACCTGTGTCGTGATGGGCTGCTTTTCGTACAATCCCTGGTATCCATCGGTAATGATATTGTCACCATTCTGAATACCCGATAGCACTTCAACCTTATCCCCATACATCATTCCAATGGAAATGGGTTTTTTGTGCGCTACTAGCCTGTCTCCGTCCTTTACAGCTACCATAACGTATTTGCCTTTCTCATCGTTTTGTAAACTGTTTAAAGGAATCGTGATGGCATTCGACGTCGTATAGTCCTGAATTTTGATCAGCACAACCTGGTTAGGATAAAGATCTTTTTCGAAAGGCAGTTTTGATTCTATATAAAATCCACGGTTGGAAGCATCAATCGTTTTACCTGTAACTGAAATCTTCGTATCAATCGTTTTGTTGTTGAGTTCCGGAATTACAACTTTTACATTACTGCCGACTTTAACTTTTCCAAGATAGTTTTCAGGCACCTGAGCAACCGCTTTCAGATCTGTGGTGTTTACAATCCGGATCTGGTTATTTCCGGAAAAGAATTCACCCAAACGGATATTTACGTCATCGGCCACACCGCTGATATCTGCCAATACATTGGTCAGGTCGATCTGTTTATTCACAAAATCCACCTGGTGCTGTGCCTGGTCAACCTGGTTTTTAGCAGTCACCAGTTCAACTTCAGAACCGATTTGCTGTGCCCACAAATTTTTCCTTCTATTGTACAGATCCGTGGCAAAACCGAGTTGCTGTTTTGCGGTTCCCAGCTGTTGTATCAGCAAAGCATCATCCAGCTTAAGCAGCAGCTGGCCTTTCTTTACTGCATCTCCCTTTTTTACAAAAATGGCTTTAACCTGTCCGCCGCTTCCGTTTCTGGGTGTTACATAAGCGATGTTAAGTGCATCGATTTTCCCCTGCAGTTCAATATAATGGGTGAAACTTACAGGCGCAACAGGCTGGAAGGCGATCAGTTTTGTTTTTTCTTTTTTGGCGGCGGAAGAATCTACTTTTACCAGGTCATCTTCCGCCTTTTGTATTTTGGATACAAGGGCAGCCTGGTCATCCTTTAATTTTTGCAGTTCTGCTTTTTTCTTTGCAACCGGGTCTGCAGTCTGTCCGCAGGACATAAACAATACGGTTCCGGTAAACAATGCAGATAAAAGTATCTTATTCATAATT
Organism: uncultured Bacteroidota bacterium; assembly: GCA_963766585.1. Taxonomy (GTDB): domain Bacteria; phylum Bacteroidota; class Bacteroidia; order Chitinophagales; family Chitinophagaceae; genus Puia. The sequence continues at coordinate 921,679 of CAVYAV010000002.1, read as the reverse complement.
GCGTAGTTTGGCGTTTTTAAATTTTACCGATGGCTTTCAGGAAATCAATCTTTGCTATTACAGCTGTATATAGTGCATTGACATAATTGTACTGTGCCGTGATCAGGTCCTGCTGGGCATTGGACAGGTCAGTATTGCTGGAGAGTCCGGATTCAAATTTTTTCTTGGTTTGTGAATACACCAGGTCCGCAGTCTGCATATTTGACTTCTGTGCAGTCATTGTTCTGATCGCGTTGACAAACGTATTTCGCGCCTGGGCTACTTCCTGCCCAATGCTCAATTTGAGATTCTCAACCTGTTCGTTCGTTAAAGTGGCGGTTATCCTGGCTTTTTTGAGTCTCGCGTTTTTTGCAAATCCTTCAAAAATGGGAACGTTCAGGGAAAGACCGACATAGGAGGAAGTGAACCAGGTACCTGCAGTAGTAAATAAGTCGTAGGTATTTCCTGCTGCATTTTTCTGATAGGCCGCGTTCAGGCTTAATGTTGGATAATATGCAGACTGATAACGCTGGATATCGAAATCATTCAGCTGTTTCTGTAACTGGAGGCTTTGAAAGTCGTTCCTGTTCTGATAATTGTAAGCCGTGTCTATGGGCACGCCTCCCAGGAGATCAGCTTCGCTGAAATCCGTGGTCAGTACAATAGAATCCTGGGCAGGAACCCCCACCAGGAATTTCAAAAAGGTAAACCCGTTTATGATATTCGTCTCGGTATTTTGCTCGGCAGTTTCCAGATTTGTCAATTGAACCGCCGCTTTGTCAACGTCCAGTTTTTCTGCAAACCCGTTTTCATTTAATACCCGGGTGTCGTGCAATAATTTCGCCGCTCTTTTTACATTGGAGTCCTGCAGTTGCATCTGTGTTCTGCTAACCAAAAGCTGATAATAGGTTTTATATACCTGAACGGACAGGTTCTCAACCGACAGGTCGATGGCTTTTCTATAGTAATCCAGCGCTGCCGTCCGGGCTTTCAATCCGACAAAAACTGAGCCGTCAAAAACGGTCTGGGTTAAATTGACCCCGCCTGACGTAATAAATTTCTGCTGAAATTGTACGCCTTTGAATGACCCCGGGGCGCCACCAGGGAAAAAATCTCCCGGCACCAGCGTAACCGGGATGTTAAAGTACTCGGTTGCTGCCCCGGTAGCGGTAATCTTAGGGAGGGCCAGTGCCGTAATTTCTTTGTTTGTTTGTTCCTGTATTTCGAGATTGGCCATCGAGGCTTTTACCTGAATATTGTATTTTTTAGCCATGTCAATCGCTTCGGGAGCAGTCATGGGATGAATGGTTTGCGCTTTCGCGAAAGGGAGTATTCCGAAAGTCAGGAGCGTGTACCACAATATCCGGTTGCGAAATCTATTGCTCATGTGTATTGTTTTTTAGTCTTTCCATTAAATATTTCTCGATCAGGTTTTTGCCCTTTTCATTTGTAATGCTGTGCAGGTACAGGATTACCAATTCACGACAGGTCTGGTTCATCGGATATTTTCCCGATGGGAATGCTTCGTGATTGAAGGGCATAAAGGATGATTCTATCCGGTGGCGGGTTACCAGATCCAGGTTCAGGTTCTGACGGTAAATTTCTTCCTGCAGACCCCTTTCCAGATTAGCTTTGATGAGGGTATAGAGATACTGGTATTTAAACTGTTTCAGTCGTTTATAGGCGACGGGGTGGTGTTTTTCGAGGTCATACATGATCTGGGGATTCATGGCTTTCATCATCTCCTGCAGACTGTCCATTGCCAGGAAATTCTCATGCACGGCATTCTCAGCCGCCGAGCTGAAATTCCTGCAATCATCCTCGTTCCGTTTAGTCTCTTCATTTACGACCGCCTCTACCATTGCGTCTTTATCTGTAAAAAACTGGTAAATGGTTTTTTTGCTGATACCGAGCTGGGCTGCAATCTCATCCATCGTGATTGACCGGATTCCGTATTGCATGAACAAGGCCGTTGCTTTCTCTAAAATTCTCTCTTTGTTTTCCATGATCATTCTCAAAAATGACCACAAAACTAAGGAAACTTTTTTTGATACCAAAGTTTCCACCGGTTTTTTAATGCATCTCACCGAATTTAACTGAGATTCCCCCCTTTAACCGAAGCGGTTTTAAACGTGGACTCCGCCAAATGTTTGAGTATTTTTGAAGACAAACTACTGATTATGAAATTCCAGATCATTGCCCGGAAGCTTTTCAAATACTTTTTGCAGGGTTTGATCATCCTGGCACCGACCACCATTACCCTTTGGGCGGTCCTGTCCCTGTTTAACTGGATAGATGGCATCCTGCCGGATTTTATCCACCGGATTTTTCCCAGGCTGGCCCTGGATGAAAATGGTAATCCCAGGCATGTGCCGGGGCTGGGATTTATCCTAGTGACGGGTATTGTCCTGATGGTCGGTTATGTTTCGTCTTCTTTTATAGTCAGTAAGTTGGTAGATCTCTTTGACTATATTCTGGAGAGAACCCCCGGAATAAAAATAATTTATACTACCGTAAAGGATTTATTTGAAGCCTTTGCCGGAAACAGCCGCAAATTTGATCGCGCTGTACTGGTCAGCACGGAGGCAACTGATGTCTGGCGTATCGGTTTTATCACCCATGAGGAACTTACAGAATTCGGATTACAGGACTATATATCGGTATATGTTCCGCAATCCTATGCTTTCGCGGGCCATCTTTATTTTGTCAAAAAAGACCGGGTTCGGCTGATAACCGATATCGGCTCAACGGATGCGATGAAATTCGCGATATCCGGCGGGGTGACGAATATTGAGGAATGACCTGGTCGTGGATGGTTTATGGTGGATGGTTTATTGAAATTCCTTAAGCACGTGCAGATAGTTGATAAATGGTCTGTTCGTAGTATACAGTATTATTGCTTTTACAATTAATTTGCTCACTACATATACAATCTTCCATAAACCATCCACTATAAACGAAATACCAGATTAGCAGCATAAATTATGAAAAAACTCTGCTGCTCTATCTGTCTCCTGCTTCTCTCCCTCCGATGTTTCTGCTGGGGTTTTTACATGCATGAAAAAATCAACTACCATGCGGTTTTTCTACTGCCGCCGCAGATGATGATCCTGTTCAAACCCAGTATTGGATTCCTAACGGAACACGCGGTAGACCCTGATAAAAGGCGATATATGGTCGCCAGTGAAGGAGCACATCACTTTCTGGATATTGACCATTATGGCAAATATCCTTTTCCTGCCCTGCCACGGGATTATAAAATGGCCATTCAAAAATTTTCAGCCGATACCCTGCGGATTTATGGTATTGTGCCCTGGTGGATACAGATTATGATGGGCCGCCTCACAAAGGCGTTCAGGGAAAAAGATAAACAGGCCATTCTCAAAAATGCAGCAGAGCTCGGCCACTACATCGCTGACGCACATGTTCCCCTCCACGTATGTTCCAACCACAACGGTCAGCTGACCCACCAGCAGGGAATTCATGCCTTCTGGGAATCCAGGGTACCGGAATTATTTGCCGAATCCGACTGGGATTTCTTCATTGGCAAAGCGGAATATATTCAGGACCCGGCATCTTATATCTGGGCACGTGTTCTGGAGAGTGCGGCAGCTTCAGATACTGTGCTCCGGTGTGAAAAAGAAATCAGTCTTCAGTTTAGTGCCGACCGGAAATATGCATTTGAGGAACGAAAAGACAAAATAGTGAAACAATACTCCACTGCATATGCTATGGCATATGAAAAAAGTTTAAATAATATGATTGAACGCCGAATGCGTCAGTCAATCTTTTCTATTGCTTCTTTCTGGTATACGGCCTGGGTAAATGCAGGTCAGCCCCAGCTTAACCAGTTATTGAACGATACCTTAACTGTCTCCGAACTGAAAGAATATGAAATGCTCAATCTTGAATGGAAAAACGGGTCGTGTAAGGGGAGGGATTGCAATTGAGGGTTTATGGGAGGAGGTGAATGGTAGATGGATGGTTTCTTATTAAATTCAGCAATAATGATCAGTTATAAAAAGCTTGAAGTTTGGACACATTCAATGGAAACAGTTAAACAAATTTACCTCTTAACCAAATTCTATCCTTCTGATGAACAGTATGGTTTAATTTCTCAAACAAAGAGGGCAGCAGTTTCAATTCCCGCCAATATTGCTGAAGGTCTTGGAAGAAAACATAAAAAAGATACTATTCAATTTCTTTATATTTCCAGAGGGTCGGCTTACGAATTGGAAACATTAATAAGCGTAGCGTTTATGATTGAAATTATTAGTAACGAATCATACAATAGAATCTATCCAAATATTGAATCGAATATCAGGTTAATATCCGGATTTATTAATTACTTAAATAACAAACCATCAACCATACACCATTTACAATAATCCCATTGCGTCAACAGCCAACTAATTCGTAAATTGCGCTTCCAAGCTGAAAAAATGATACACAACTTCAACGCAGGACCCAGCATTTTACCCAAAGAGGTTTATGAGAATGCCGCAAAGGCTATTTTGGACTATGAATCAACTGGTCTTTCCATTTTGGAAATCGGCCATCGCACTCCGAAAATTGAATCGATGCTGGCGGAAACAGTACAGCTTGCAAAGGATCTCATGAAACTGGATGCAGATCATGAAGTTTTATTTCTTCATGGTGGAGCAACTACCCAGTTTTTCCAGGTGCCGATGAATCTTCTGAATGAAAACCAGACCGCCGCCTATCTTGACTGCGGTGTATGGGGAACCAAAGCCATTAAAGAGGCGCGCCTGTTTGGTAATGTGGAAGTGCTTGCTTCTTCAAAGGATAAAAACTATACTTATATTCCAAAGGGATACCATATTCCTGAGAATGCGTCTTATTTTCATTATACAACCAACAATACCATTGAAGGAACAGAAATCTTTTCCATTCCTGAAACGAATGTTCCGCTGGTGGCAGATATGAGCAGTGATATACTGAGCCGTGAATTAGACTTCAACAGATTTGCTTTAATCTATGCAGGAGCACAGAAAAATATCGGAGCCACGGGTGTGAATATGGTGGTTGTGCGGAAAGACATCCTGGGAAAAGTGAACCGCAAACTGCCGGGAATGATGGATTACCGCCAGCATATTGAAAACAAGTCAATGTTAAACACACCGCCGGTATTTGCTATTTATGTTTGCCTGCTCACCCTGAGATGGTTAAAAAAATCTGGCGGTGTTTCGGCGATAGAAAAAATAAATAAAGCAAAAGCAGAATTGTTATATAATACCCTGGATGCGCGGGATGGATTCAATCCTACTGTTGCAAAAGAAGACCGGAGTCTTATGAATGTTGTATTCCTGATCAGTGATCCTTTGCTTGAAAAGAAATTCCTGGAAGCCTGTAAAGAACAGAATATGATTGGGGTAAAGGGTCACCGGAGTGTCGGCGGTTACCGGGTATCATTGTACAATGCGCTTCCATTGGAAAGTGTTCAGGCGCTTACCAGTCTTATTAATCAACTATAAACTTTTACATGGCCATAATTTCCCCTTTCCGTGCGCTGAGACCGGCAAAAGAACTGGCTTCGCGCGTAGCTTCACTTCCATACGATGTTTTAAACAGTGCCGAAGCCCGCGTATTGGGCGATAAAAATCCCTATTCCTTTCTTCATATAACCAAATCTGAAATCGATCTGCCGGAGGGTACAGATATTCATAGTGAGAAGGTTTATTTGAAGGCAGCCGACAACCTCTTTATTTTCAGAGACAATAAAATACTGGTCAGGGATGAAAAGCCCGCTTTTTATATTTACGAACTGAGCATGGGAGGAAGAATACAAACCGGCCTGGTGTGTACGAGTGCGGTTTCGGATTATGAAAATGATATCATCAAAAAACATGAACTGACAAGACCCGAAAAAGAACAGGACAGGATTAATCATATCCGGATCACCGGAGCGCAAACGGGAAATGTGTTTCTGGCCTATAAATCAAATGTGTCCCTGAGTCAGTTGATTGACAGCTGGAAAGAAGCCAATGAGGCCGAATATAATTTTATTGCCGAAGACGGAGTAGGTCACCAGGTTTGGGTGGTTCATGATCCGCATACCATTTCAGAGATCACACAGATATTTCACAAACAGATCCCTTTCACCTACATCGCGGATGGCCATCACCGGGCAGCGTCTGCAGCGAAAGTCAAAAATGCATTGGGGAAGGAAGCATCAGAAGATGCCGCTTATTTTTTAACTACTCTTTTTCCTTCAGATGAATTGCGGATCCTGGATTATAACAGGGTTGTAAAAGATCTCAACGGACTCGAAGATTCGGCTTTCCTGGAGAAACTCTCTGAAAATTTCAGGGTCGAAAAAATAAATAGTGCTTATACTCCGGACCGCCTGCATTGTTTTGGGATGTATCTTTCTGCACAGTGGTACCGCCTCGAAGCAAAAGAAAAAAGCTTCCCCGAAGATCCGATCGGCATCCTGGACGTAAGTATCCTGCAGGAAAATATACTTTCAGCCATACTTGAAATCAGGGATCCCAGAACAGATACCCGGATAGATTTCGTTGGCGGGATAAGAGGATTGAAAGAACTTGAAAAAAAAGTGGACAGCGGGCAGATGAAAGCAGCATTCAGTCTCTATCCTGTTAGTATGGACCAATTATTCGATATTGCTGACAGCGGACAGATCATGCCGCCCAAAAGTACCTGGTTTGAACCCAAACTACGGGACGGCTTACTTACACATCTTATCAGATAAGCGCTAATTTTTGTTAAATCAGGTATTCAGATGCTGGCACATTCTCAAAAGGGGGTGTATATTTATTAGATGAAGAAATTCCTGTTTGCCACTGTTCTTTTCCTGACTGAAAATCTATGCTTTTCCCAACAGGCAGATTCACTTCATCGGATTGCCAAACAGTTTATGCGCAACGGGGATTATGCCAATGCCGCCATCGTATTAAACAATGCGCTTAAAAACAATCCGGACAACCTGGAATTGCAAAAAGATCTGACATTTACCTATTATCTCCAGAGAAATTACAGCAGAGCGGTTGAGTCTGGCAGACTGCTGATTGCCCGCAATGACGCGGATGAACAATGTTACCAGATCCTGGGTATGGCTTATAAAGCCATTGATGAAAAAAAGGAAGCCGATAAAATGTATAAACAGGGATTAAAAAAATTCCCGGCCAGTGGTGAACTGTATAATGAATATGGGGAAATGCTCTGGGTTAAGCAGGATGCAGATGCCATACGTTTCTGGGAAAAAGGCATAGAAGTAGATCCTGGATATTCATCCAATTATTACAACGCCAGTAAATTCTACTTTTTCACTTACGACAAGGTTTGGAGCCTTATCTATGGCGAGATATTCATCAACCTGGAAAGTTACAGTAAACGCACTCCTGAAATAAAGCTATTGCTGGTAGACGGGTACAAAAAACTTTTTACAGAATTAAAATCCTCCAAAAATTTTCAGAACAAAAATCCGTTTACAGCAGACTACCTGGCTGCTATGAATGACCAGGCGGCTACTGTAAGCCTGGGTATTACTCCGGAATCCTTAAATATTCTGAGAAGCAAATTTTTATTGGAATGGTTTGAAAAATATAGTGACCGGTATCCTTTCCGTTTGTTTGAATATCAGCGTCAGCTGCTTAAAGAAGGGATGTTTGAAGCATATAACCAATGGGCGTTCGGCTCACCGATGGGCCTGACTGCATTTCAAAACTGGACTACCCAGCATGCCGAAGAATACAATCGTTTTATCAATTTCCAAAAAGGACGTGTGTTCAAAATACCGGCCGGACAGAACTATCGTAATCTGACTTCCAAATAAATACCATGATCAAGCCCGAACGATTGTTTGATTGTATAAAGTATCAGTTAGAAAAATTTCCCAAACCGGATATGATCGCAGGCAAGGAAAAAGGGGAATGGAGAAAATACAGCACGCAGGAAGTATCCGACAATGTGGATTCACTGGCATACGGATTATCCGCCCTGGGTGTTTCAGGAAATGACTTCAGTATAGAAAAACAGGATAAAATCGGTCTCATTTCCTATAACCGGCCGGAATGGCTGATTACGGATATGGCAGTTCAGAAACTGGGTGCCGTACTCGTGCCTATCTTTCCCAATACCAGCAACCAGGAAATAGAATTTATTTTTAAAGACGCACAGGTAAAATATGTTTTTGTAGGGACGGCTGATTTTTATAACAAGGTTTCACAGGTTAAACCCAATGTTCCTTCCATTCAAAACATATTTACCTATGATGAGATCCCGGGGGCAGACCATTGGTCGGTGCTGAAACAGGCCATGACAGAAGCCAAAAAACAGGAGCTGGAAAATATCAGTAATCAAATCCGGCCTGATCACTTAGCCACCCTTATTTATACCTCGGGAACCACCGGAGTCCCGAAAGGAGTGATGCTCACCCATCATAATATCCTAAGCAATGTAATGCTGTCAAAAGAAAGTTTCCCTTTTGAAGACCGGCCCGATTTTAAAGCCCTCAGCTTCCTGCCTCTCAACCATATTTTCGAAAAAATGGTGAGTTATATCTATATGTATTCCGGAAACGGTATTTATTATGCAGAAAGTATGGAGACCATCGGAGCCAATCTTAAGGAAGTGAGGCCCGACCTGTTTACCACCGTTCCCCGTATTCTTGAAAAAGTATTTGAACGCATCATGTCAGTAGGTGCATCTCAGAAGGGGATTAAAAAATCACTTTTTTTCTGGGCGGTTGCGTTGGGGAAAAAATATGATAACAATAAAAACCAGGGGGCCTGGTATAATATCCAGCTTAAAATTGCCAACAAACTTATTTTCAATAAATGGCGGGAAGTATTGGGAAATAACGTGAAGTATATTATTACAGGAGGCGCTGCATGCCAGGAAAGGCTGATCCGGATTTTTACCGCCGGCGGCATGCCGGTTTATGAAGGTTATGGCCCCACAGAAAATTCTCCCGTAATCGCAGTCAACCGGCGGGGTCCTGGCGGAACCCGTTTCGGAACTGTAGGACCCGTAATAAACGGCATCAGTATGCGGCTGGAAGCCGACGGGGAGATTTCCGTAAAAGGTCCCAGTGTAATGAAAGGATATTATAAACGTCCTGACCTTACGGCAGAGGCCATTATTGACGGGTGGCTGCATACCGGTGACATCGGCGTGCTTGAAGAAGGGAAATTTTTGCGCATCACCGATCGTAAAAAAGAATTATTTAAAACCAGCGGCGGAAAATATGTTGCGCCGGCCGTTATTGAGAACAAACTCAAAGAATCCCGTTTTATTGAGCAGATCCTGGTGGTGGGATCAGAAATGAAATTCGTGGGTGCCCTGATTGTTCCTGCATTTTCCCAGATAAAAGAATGGTGTATACAACAGGGATACGATACCAGCTCCAATCAGGCGATTATTGAAAATCCAAATGTCGTGAAGTTTTATAAAGACCTGGTTGCTGAGTTCAATCAGAATTTTAATCATGTTGAGCAGATTAAAAAATTCGAACTCCTGCCTACTGAATGGAGTAATGAAACCGGTGAAATGACTCCAAAGCTGAGCATTAAACGAAAAGTCGTAATGGAGAAATACAAGTCTTACGTTGACCGCATTTACGATTAGACCGCTTTAAGCTGTATGCTTTCAGCCTCAAGCCTTATTCGCATGAACGAAGAAAGAAAAAGACTCCAGGAGGAATCCTGGAAGAAATGGGGACCCTATCTGAGTGAACGACAATGGGGAACCGTTCGGGAAGACTATAGCGAAAACGGAACTGCCTGGGAATTTACCACCCATGATATTGCCCGAAGCAAAGCCTGGCGATGGGGGGAGGATGGCATTGGCGGAATGGGGGATTCAAAATTACAACTATGCATCGCCGTTAGTCTATGGAATGAGAAAGACCCCATTCTGAAGGAGCGGTTTTTCGGGCTCACCGGAAACCAGGGCAATCATGGTGAGGATGTTAAAGAATTATATTATTTCCTTGATGCGGCACCGACGCACTCCTATCTGAAAATGCTGTATAAATATCCGCAGGCTGCTTTTCCCTATGAGCAACTGCTGGAAGAGAATGCCCGAAGGGGGAAAACAGATCCCGAATTTGAAATCCAGGATACCGGCATTTTTAATGATGGAAAATATTTCGATGTATTTATCGAATATGCCAAAGCAACAGAAGAAGACATTTTGCTTAAAATAACCGTATTTAACCGCGGACCGGAAGCCGCACCCCTGCACGTTTTGCCCAATATCTGGTTTCGCAAAACATGGGGGCTGGGATATTCTGATGAGAAACCCTCCCTGGAAAGACTTACTGACGACAGCCTTTTCATCCAGCATCAAACCGTTGGAAAACGCATTTTATATGCTGATCGTCCCTATGAGTTGCTTTTTTGTGAAAATGAAACCAATCCACAAAAGTGTTATGATATCGCCACCCAGGCAGATAAATATTATAAAGACGGCATCAATGAATATATCGTTCACGGAGCGGCGACGGTAAATCCCGGACAAAGCGGTACGAAGGCGGCCTTTCATTTTAATAAGACCATCCCCCCGGGAAAATCAGAAATTTTCCGCCTGCGCATGCGATTGGAAGGTGCTGACAAACCATTCGATGATTTTGATCAGATATTCAACAAACGGATTCTTGAAACAGATTCATTTTATGCTGACCTGCAAACAAATCTTGCTGATGATGATTTAAAGAACATTCAGCGGCAGGCCTATGCCGGCATGATCTGGTGCAAACAATACTATGATTACAATGTAGAGCACTGGCTGGAAGGTGATCCGGCCGGTCCCCCGCCTCCGGCAGAAAGAAAGAATGGCCGTAACCGTCAATGGCGACATCTCAACAATGCGGATATTATTTCCATGCCTGACAGTTGGGAATATCCCTGGTTTGCCGCCTGGGACCTGGCCTTTCATTGTATCTGTTTTGCAGATATAGATCCTGACTTTTCCAAACAACAGCTTACCCTGCTCACCCACGAGTGGTATATGCATCCCAACGGAGAACTTCCTGCGTATGAATGGGCATTTTCAGACGTAAATCCGCCGGTACATGCATGGGCAACCCTGAAGGTTTATAACATGGACAAAAAAGCAACCGGTACAGGTGATTTCAAATTCCTGGAGACCATATTCCTTAAACTTCTCCTGAATTTTACCTGGTGGGTAAACCGGAAAGACGAACAGGGAAATAATATTTTTGAAGGTGGTTTTTTGGGAATGGACAATATCGGACTCTTCGACCGCAATACTCCATTGCCAGACGGATCGATACTGGAACAATCCGATTCCACATCCTGGATGTGCATGTATTCGCTCAATATGATGCGGATTGCACTGGAACTGGCACAGAAAAATCCTGTTTACCAGGATATGGCCACTAAATTTTTTGAACATTTTCTGTATATCGCGCATGCTATGTTTGCCGAGGGCGAAGAAGACACAGGTCTTTGGGATGATGAGGATGAATTTTACTATGATGCAATACAGAAATCCAACGGGATAAATCAGAAATTAAAAATCAGGTCCATGGTTGGCCTGATCCCATTGCTGGCAGTCGAGATTCTGGAAGACGATTTGTTAGCCAGTCAGAAAGAATTTACCGAGCGTTTATACTGGTTTCTCAATCACCGGCCAAAACTCGCCAGCCTGGTAGCAAGATGGGGTGAAAAGGGAAAAGATGCAAAACATCTTTTATCCCTGCTTCGCGGTCATCGTATGAAACGCATTCTCTACCGTATGCTGGACGAAAATGAGTTTCTGAGTGATCATGGCCTTCGGGCACTTTCCAAATACCATGAAGCTAATCCCTACGTGCTGGAAATAGATGGAAACCTGTTTTCGATCCATTATACCCCCGGTGAATCGGATACAACGCTTTTTGGAGGCAATTCGAACTGGCGCGGACCTGTTTGGATGCCGGTGAATTACCTGCTGATTGAATCCCTGATCAGGTTTCATGATTATTACGGGGATGATTTCAAAATTGAATATCCAACCCATTCCGGAAACCTGTTAACACTGAAGGAAATTGCTTCCCGGCTATCGGAAAGGCTGATTTCCCTTTTTACCCGGGACAAAAGCGGCAACCGTCCGGTTTTCGGGGATCAGGGTCTTTTTCAGAATGATCCGTATTTCAGGGATCATATCCAGTTCTTTGAATATTTTAACGGTGATACCGGAAAGGGACTGGGGGCCTCCCACCAAACCGGCTGGACGGGCCTGATAGCCCGGATCCTCAAGGTCAGATAGGGGTTTATTCAGTTATCTTTGCAGCCCAATAATTGAAAGTGGAAAAAAGCAATTTCGTAGATCAGATCAGGGTATTTTGTAAAAGCGGGCACGGCGGAGCGGGAAGTAAGCATTTTATGCGCACTAAATACAACGCACTGGCTGGTCCGGATGGTGGGGATGGCGGCCGGGGAGGCCATATTATTCTCCGCGGTAATAAAAATACCTGGACTCTCCTCCCACTCAGGTACTATAAAAATGTGCATGCAGAAGACGGGGAAGCCGGTAGCGGAAATAACAGTTCAGGAAGGTTTGGCAAAGATGTATATATCGATGTTCCTCTGGGAACCATCGCAAAAGATGAAATCAGCGGGAAGATTGAGGCGGAAATCCTGGAAGACGGGCAGGAAATCATATGGCTGAAAGGCGGACGAGGCGGACAGGGTAACGCCCGTTTTGCCACGCCTACCAACCAGGCTCCGGAACATGCCCAGCCAGGGGAAGAAGGCGTGGAGGGATGGAAAGTACTGGAATTAAAAGTCTTAGCCGATGTGGGTCTTGTAGGCTTTCCAAATGCCGGCAAATCAACCCTGCTTTCTGTAATCACTGCAGCCACTCCAAAAATTGCAGATTACGCTTTCACTACCCTGGTACCTCAATTAGGGATGGTGGAATACAGGGATGGAAAAAGCTTTTGCGTCGCCGACTTGCCGGGTATCATAGAAGGAGCCGCTGAAGGGAAAGGACTGGGACACCGTTTTTTAAGGCATATCGAAAGAAATGTTGCCCTCTTGTTTATGATTCCGGCTGATAGTTCAGACCATCGGAAAGAATATGAAATCCTGCGTAGTGAACTGGAACAGTTCAATCCGGAACTAATGGACAAGCGTTTTGTAATTGCCATCAGCAAATCTGATCTGCTGGATGAAGAACTGATCACCGCCATCCGGAATGAACTCCCGCTGGATATACCGAATATTTTTATTTCCTCTGCAACACAAAAAGGGATAAATGGATTGAAGGACCTCCTTTGGTCAATCATGAATGAGGATGTTAAGAAAGTCTGATTTTTGAATTTTCATACCTTCATGTCATCGTGTCGCATGAAAAAATTCAACCTTCTTTTACTCCTTGTCTTTTTTCTGCAGCCGTTTCACGGAAACAGTCAAACGACCAATCAGATGGATTCCGTACAATCCGTTCTCGGAGATTCAGACCGGGCACAGGCATCCAATGAAAATATTGTTATCCGGTCGTTAAAGAATGAAGTGGAAAACATCCGGAAAATCCGTGGTGTACCGGGAATTGCATATGCGGTTTTTTCAAAAGACAGTGTTTTAGAAATGCAGGCATCCGGTTACCGGGTTTTTAAAAAAACAAACCTGGTAGATATAAAAGACCGCTTTAATATTGGAACAAATACCGCAGCTTTTACAGCTTATATCGCCGCGAGGCTGGTACAGACCGGGAAAATTAAATGGGATACCCGGCTGCTCAAAATCTTCCCTGAGTTTGGTAAAAAAACATTGCCGGTATATAGAAAAATCACTTTTCAGGAACTTCTCAGCAGCCGTACACGCATACCCTCATTTATGGAAATGAGTGACTGGTTTAAAATCCCAAAATTCAAAGGGAATATTATTTCCAAAAGAAAGGCTTTTGCCTATTGGATGCTACAAAATAAACCGAATATGGAGAATTTTCTAAACGATAAAATCGTTTTTTCCATTGCAGGTTATGTCATCGCTGCTTCCATGATGGAAAAAGTAACCGGGAAATCCTGGGAAGAGCTTTTACTGGAATATGTTAGCAAACCGATGAGAATTTCGATGGTTTATTCCTGGCCGAATATTTCCAACCGGTCTGCACCCGCGGGCCACTGGATACAGAATGGTAGTTTTCGTTCTGAAGAACCGGAAACATGGATAAAGGGAAACCCCGTCTTATATCCCGCTCAGGCCATATCGATCAGTTTGCCGGATTATATTACATATATGCAGGTAAACCTGAGTGGCCTGGCCGGAGGAAAGACAAAACTTTCAGCCAAAGACTTTGAATTTCTTTATTTTGGTTTACCGGATTATGCCCTGGGCTGGAATAATGGCAGTTTTAATGACCGGGCATTTGCATTTCATGAAGGTCTTTCTCTCCTGTTTAATTGCAGAACTGAAATTTTGAAAGAAAAAGACCTGGCCATCATCGTAATGTGCAATTCCGGAGACAGTGATGGCAGGGGAGCTGTGCTGGATATTACCAAACTGCTGGAAGAAAAATATTTCTGATCAATAATCCTGAATAAATAGTCCATGAACTGTATCGCAATGATCCCTGCCAGATATGCTTCCACACGTTTCCCCGCCAAGCTGATGCAGAAGCTTGGGAACAAAACCGTTATCCGGCATACTTATGAGAATACGATCAAAACGGGCCTTTTTGATCAGGTAATGGTGGTGACGGATAGCCAGGTTATTTACGAGGAAATTAAAGGGAGTGGCGGCGAAGTAATGATGAGCAGGAGACAACATGAAAGCGGAAGTGACCGCATTGCAGAGGCTGCTGAAAATCTCGAGGTGGACATAGTTATTAATGTTCAGGGAGACGAACCCTTTGTTCAAAAAGCACCCCTCGAAAAACTCCTGAATGTTTTCAAACAAACGGACGGCCACCAGGTACAGGTTGCTTCCCTGATGCAGGTGATGAAAGACAAAAAGAATATTGAAGATCCGAACTTTGTAAAAGTGGCGGTGGATTTGAATATGAATTCCCTCTTCTTCAGCCGCAGTGTACTTCCCTACCCCAGAGATATTTCTGCGAATATTGTTTATTATGAGCATATCGGCGTTTATGCATTTCGGAAACAGGCATTGATGAACTTCACAAAGTGGCCGGTATCACCTCTGGAGGCTATAGAAAAAATTGAATGCCTGCGGTATCTGGAACATGGTATACCTTTAAAAATGGTACTGACGGATTATATGGGAATCGAAATTGATACACCGGAAGACCTTTTACAGGCTGAAAAATGGCTCGGCTGACAGGATTAAAAAAAATTAAACCACTTGTATGAAAGAAACGATGTGGGGAATCGACCTTGGGGGTACCAAGGTGGAAGGAATAATTCTGCGGGGTGATAAGGAACCTGAAACACTGATCAGGACCCGGGTGGATACGGAAGCCGCTCAGGGTTATGAACATGTAATCGGCCAGATCGGGAAACTTGTTGACCGGATGAAGGCGGAATCAAAACAAACGCCAACCTGCATTGGATTCGGAACGCCTGGCATCCTTGATCCCATTACCCATACTTTAAAAAATTCAAATACCACCATTTTAAATCATAAACCTTTAAAAAAGGACCTGGAAGAGCGTTTACAATTGCCCGTTATACTTGCCAATGATGCCAATTGTTTTGCGCTCGCGGAAACAAACTGGGGAGCTGTAAAAAAAGCAGCGCCGCATGCGAGGGTCGTTTTTGGAATTATCCTGGGTACCGGAGTCGGTGGCGGACTTGTCATTGACGGGAAAATCTGGGAGGGGCATCATGGCATTGCGGGCGAGTGGGGTCACAATTTTCTTGATGAATCCGGTGGGCCCTGTTACTGCGGAAAAACCGGCTGCGTGGAGAAATTAATTTCAGGTCCATCCCTGCAGAGGTTTTATGAATCCATTTCCGGCGCTAAAAAACATCTGAAAGAAATCGTCCTGCAGGTAGACAGCGACCCTTATGCACGGCACACAATTGACCGGTTAAATCATTTTTTTGGGAAAGCCGTCTCTTCCATTACAAATATGCTCGACCCGGATATTATTGTAGTAGGCGGCGGAGTAGGAAATATTGACGAAATTTACACGGAAGGCGTAAAGAGTCTTAAACATTTCATTTTTAATAATTATTGTACTGTCCCTGTGATAAGACCGGAATTAGGAGACAGTGCCGGAGTATATGGCGCTGCAGCTCTTACACAACATTATTAAATCATTAATCGTCTTAGGCATTAAGCCTGCCGCCTGGCAGGCAGGTGTTTGGCGTTAAGCTTAAATATATGAAATTCAGGAATTTCAAAATGGTAAGTTATGTGGTGTATGGTCGCGGAAGTTTTAATCAGCTGGATGAAATACTGACCCCGCACAGAAAAGAAAAATCACCGATGATTTTTCTTATTGATCATTTTTTTGAAAACAAGCCACTGGTAAGCCGTATTCCGTTACGTGATAAGGATAAAATTATTTTCGCTGATGTAAACTATGAGCCTAAAACAAAACAGGTTGATCAGCTCGCCGGTCAGCTGAAAGCAGAGTTCGGAACCGTCAGCGGTATTATAGGCATTGGCGGAGGATCCGTAATGGATCTGGCCAAGGCTGTATCATTAATGATGACTAATCCCGGATCATCGGCAGATTACCAGGGATGGGACCTGGTTAAATACCCGGGTGTTTATAAAGCAGGCATTCCAACATTAAGTGGTACCGGGGCCGAAGTTTCCAGAACTACTGTACTCACAGGACCTACCCGCAAACTGGGTATGAATTCGGATTTTACCCCTTTCGACCAAATCATACTCGATCCTGAACTCACCGCCAATGCTCCTGTAAATCAGCGGTTTTATACAGGGATGGATTGTTATATACATTGCATTGAAAGTCTTACAGGGACATTCTTAAATGAATTCAGTAAATCTTATGGTGAAAAGGCTCTCAGTCTTTGCCAGGAAGTATTTTTGGGTAAGGAAGCCTGGGGCGCGGCACATGATGACCGGTTAATGATGGCTTCCTATGCCGGTGGAATGAGCATCGCGTATTCGCAGGTAGGCGTTGCCCATGCCGTGAGTTATGGTTTAGGTTATTTGTTGGGAACAAAACACGGTATCGGTAACTGCATTGTATTTGATAAGTTAGAAGAATATTATCCAAAGGGCGTGGAAGAATTTAAACGAATGGTGGAAATGAATAAAATAGATATCCCGCAGCATATCACCAAAGGTCTCACTGATGAACAGTTTGATACCATGATCAATGTATCTTTGGGTATGAAACCCTTATGGGAAAACGCTCTTGGGCCGGATTGGGAAAAACAGATGACCAGGGAAAAACTTCGGACACTGTATGAAAAACTTTAATGGGATGTAGTACGTTTCAACAGTATTTATCCGGCATTAATTTTGTTACCTTAGTGTGTTTGTAAAAACCCTGAGTACACCTGATTCCTTTCCAATCCCCCTGTAACCTTACTATAATGCGAATCGCGTGTATTATAATGGCACATAAAGACCCTCAGCAAATTGAGCGGTTAATAAATAGATTCCAACAACTTCCTTTTGATTTTTACATTCACCTGGATAAAAAAATAAACCGGGTCCCATTTGATTTTTTATCCTCCAAACCTAATGTTTATTTTATTGAACAACGGATTCGGGTAAGATGGGCATCTTACAGTTTTTTAAATGCAATACTTCTGTCGTTTAAAGAAGTGCTGGGGAAAAATATACAGTATGATTTTCTTAGTTTAATGAGTGGCCAGGACTATCCCATAAAACCGCCAACCGACTTTTATCAAACGCTGGAAAAGAATACCGGCAGAAATTTTATCAATTATGAAGTTGACGGGAAATGGTGGAAACATGCTATCACCCGTATTCATAAATATCATTTCACCAATTTTGGATTTTGGGGAAAATATAAAATACAGTTCTTCCTGAACAGTCTTTTACCGACCAGAAAATTCCCTCTTCCATTCGATTTGTATGGGGGACCCAGGGCCATGTGTATGACAGTAACTTCCAATTGTGCCGCTTACCTGGTTGAATTTATTGAGACGAATAAAAAGCTCAGACGATTTATCCGTTTTACCTGGGGTCCTGATGAATTTGTGATTCCTACCCTGATCATGAATTCCGAATTCAAAGAAACGGTTGTGAATGATAATTTTTATTATATCGACTGGACCAAAGGGGGAGCCAATCCCAAAATACTCAATGTGGAGGATTATGATCTGCTGATTAATTCAAATAAGTTTATGGCCCGGAAATTTGACTACAACCTGGACCGGTCCATACTGGATATGCTTGACAGGAGAAGTTGAACGTTGGCGTTAGGCGTTAGGCGTTAGGCGTTAAGCGTTAGGCGTTAAGCGTTGGGCGTTAGGCGTTAAGCGTTAAGCCTACTTCGGTAATGTGACGAAAACTTTCTCATAAATAGTAACCGGATACTTCTTTTTCAATTCACCGATCCACTTATTTTCCAGTTCATTCTGATAGTCGTTGATGGCCAGGCCCCGGGCTTCCTCAAAAGTTCGGGGAGAAGAACCATTGTGTTCCCGGATAATATAGCCGAATTGTACTGATTTATCCGCATTGTTTTGCAGTTCAGTAAAACGGCCGGCTTCCATTTGCAAATGCCCTGGTATTTGATTTAATTCGAACCTTCCGGAATCAGCCTGAAACCCTATTCCAAAACTGTCTGTGATTTTTCGCCAGATTCCAATATTTCCGGTGAGCTGATCCTGAAGTTTTTTTGCGGATGCGGAATTTGGTACATTAAAAATAATGGCATCCGCTCCCGGTTTCCATTTGTACTCCGATGCATGCGAGGCAAAATATTTCTGCAGTCCGGCAGAATCTGCAGATGCCTTATTCCAAATCTTTTGCTGCATAACCTCAAACAAAAGGTTTCCGTCACGGAAATCTTTCACCTGCGTGGCGTATTCAATATTGTATTCTTCGAGATGCTCTTTATAATATTGAAAGGCGACAGTCTGGCGATATAAATCCAGGATTTCCGAATTCTTCTTTCCATTGGTCAGGTTGGGAACTGTTCGCAGACTTTTCCGATAGTTGATCCAGTCACCTACCGTGTATTTTTTATCCGGAAATTGAAACAGTACCGATTGCTCATTTATGCCTGCGCCAGCCGCTGGTTTTTTATTTGCGAGTACGCTATCAGTGTATTCCCATAAAATGTTTCCGGCAGGAATAAATTCCCTGAACCGGGTTTGTTTTAAAATAGTCTGCAACATCAGTTTTCTGGAAACTGCCACACGTGGATCCGCCTTTATTTTTTCCTTCAGTTCATCCAGTCTTTTCTGATCTGGTTTCGAAGGCACAGGTATTCTAGAAATTCTTTTGATAATATGATACCCGAATGCAGATGCATAGGGTTCGCTTACATCCCCGTCTTTTTTCAGGTTAAAAGCAGTTTCTTCAAAACCGGCTTCGTATTTACCGATTCCAAACTCCGGCAGTGATCCACCCAACTGATAAGACAAATTATCTCCACTGAATTTCCTGGCCAGTTCGCCAAAATCAGCGCCGGCCCGGATGGCCTTATAAATTGAATCCGCCCTGCGGTGGGTCTCCGCTTTTGCCGATTCGCTCGCCTGGTAAGGAAATATGAGCAGGATCTGCGCCGCGTGGATCCGACCCGCCGCAGGTCTCTCTGCAGTCTTCTTCAAAATAATATATCCACCATCCGTTTTGAAAACAGGACTGTATTTCCCGGTTGTCGACTGGTAAGCCACCGTTTCGATGGCATAAGGCAGGCCAAACACAGTAATGAATCCGATGTCGCCTTTATTAATTTTCGCATATGGGTCTTCTGAATACTGCGCAGCCGTTTCACCAAAATCCTTACCGTTTTTAATTGCCTGGTAAGCATCCTGGATTTTTTTCCATGCTTTGGCAGTATCCGCAGGAGTAGCATTTTTGGGTGACGCTACAAATATGTAGGAAACCCGGAGATCCTGCTGACTTCGAACAAATGCTTCGGCCGCCATTTGTTTTAGACTGGATTCGTCATTTGTAAACTGGTCGGCAATCTGGTTTTCGAAATTCTGGAGTTCTGTTTTTTGGCCGGCCAGTGTATCGAGTTTCATATCCAGAGCTGCCTGTACTTTGAGCCGGTAGCGGATATAGAGGTTCAGGTAATCCCGGTACGCCTTTTCAGTTGCCTTGCTGTTGGCATTGTTCTTCTGGTATGCTTTTATAAACTCATTCCTGGAGATGGTGTGGTTACCATAACGGGCGAGTGTTTGGCCGAAAAATATTTTGGAACTGAGAAACAGCACAAAGACCAGTACAACTTTCTTCATATCAGGGTGTATTGACCTTTTTCAGTTTGAGGTTGAGGATTTCATCCACCTGTTGGTAGGTGAGTTTTTTCGCCACAATTCTTTTTTCTTTGTCCAGCAGATAAAGCACCGGCGTTTGGTAAACATCATATAACTGCCGGTAATCCGGCCGGCCGGCCGCTACTACTGCATCATGCTGGGCCGTAGTCTGGTAAACGTTTATCCAGTCTCCCAGATTGTGCGCACGAATAAAGCTCCGCCAGTTCTCCTGACCGCCGTCCACCATCACACTAAATATCTGCACTCCCTGGTATTTCCATTTGGCCTGGTAGATGGAATCCACTTTGGGTATGGTCTCCTTGCAGTGACTGCAGGTAGGATCCCAGAAACAGACCAGCACAAAATTGGCGGGAATTTCATAAAGTGTACGCACTTTTCCAAGGCTGTCCGTCATTTCAAGGTTGGCCGCCGGCTGTCCTATCAGGTTCGCCATGATACTATAAGCCCGGTCGTCAACAAATTTCCGATACTTCTCTGTAAAAAAATCCGCCTGTCCGGTATTGATGTATTTCTCAAACAGATGAATGAATACCGCATCCTGCCCCATATATTCCGGGTTGATATATTTCTGGGTGAAATAAACAAGCAGAAATTTGAACATGTCTTTGTTCGCACGGGAAAACAGCAGCATATGGTCTACTTCCAGATTGATGGAGTCCGGCTGCGGAGGTACCAGGTCCTTATAATAGTGATCCAGTTTGGGTTCAAGAATCGGTGTGCGGATCAACCGGTCATCGGTCCAGGATATATAATCCCAATAATGTTCTTTGTAATAGCGGTAAGCAAATGTGCTGTCGGGTCTTCCGTTGGGCAATGTTGGGATCGGAGGCACGACTGGCTCTTTCAAAGCCAGGAGCAGCACGGTCAGCAGGGAATTAGGATCTGATTTTTCAATTTTCTCCCGCTCACCCTTAACTTCTTCGTTTAGTTTTTTGATTTTTTCCCGTATAACGGCGGTATCATTTTTTGTTTTTGCCGTACTTAAGCCGGATTGCAGTTCCGTGATCTCTTTGCCATGGCTGTTCATATAGGCAGTATATTCCTGAAAGGTTTTGTTTTCAGGTGAGCCCGTAAATACAATACTGGCCGGAAGCCGGGTTGTATCAGCTGAAATGGAAAAGGTCTGCCCCTGGTCGATGAGCAGCTCAAAAAGGATTTCTTTTTTGGGAGAAACGATAAAATAGATGCCTCCCGGCAGTTTTTCCTTGCCCCTGAAATCACCTTCAGAATTTCCGTCAAGTATTACTGAATCGGCTACCGCCTTCATTTTACCATAGTGATAACCCAGGAAAACTTTGGCATTGGTAAATGGTTTCAGGGTAAGGTGAATGGAATAGCCCTGGGAGTAGCTGAACCCTGTGGTCAATACAAAGAAGATGGCTATAAAAGTCTTTTTAGATAAAAGGTTGATCATAGGAATGCTAAATTAGGATAATCCTACATTTGCCGCCGTGGGAAAAAGGAAAAATATCGTAATAGAGAATCTGCTGGTGACCGGATACGCGGCTGAAGGCAAATGTCTCGCAAAACACGAAGGCAAGGTAATTTTTATGGAGAACGCTGTTCCGGGCGATATTGTTACGGTTCGGCTGATAAAAAATAAAAAAGACTGGGCCCAGGGCCAGGTAATGAAGATTACCGGGTTTTCGAAGGAAAGGATTGAACCCTTTTGCAAACATTTTGGCATCTGCGGAGGCTGTCAGTGGCAGATGCTGCCTTATGAAAAGCAACTGGAATATAAGCAGGACCAGGTGCTTCAAAGTCTGAAGCGCATCGGGAAACTTGAATTACCCGAAATCAGGCCCATCCTGGGCTCTGAAAAAACCACCGGTTACCGGAATAAGCTGGAGTACACTTTCTCCAGCCGGCGATACCTGTTGAAGGAGGAACTGGCAGATCTGCAAATTTCGACCTTTCAGAATGCAGCCGGATTTCATGCGCGGGGAATTTTCGATAAAATCGTGGATATAGATACCTGCTGGCTTCAGGTTGAACCAACCAATGAAATCCGGAAAGAAATTAAACGCTGGGCGGAGGAAAAAGGGATAAGCTTTTATGATATTCACCGTCACGAAGGCTTTCTGAGAAATGTGCAGGTAAGGCTATGCCGCTCGGGGGAAATCATGGTAAATATCGTTTTCGGTTATGAAGATGAAATACTGCAAAACGGACTGCTGCAACATATAAAAAACAGTTTCCCTTCCATAACGACCCTGTTATATACTATCAACCGGAAATGGAACGACAGCCTGAATGAACTGAATCCGGTTGTATTTCACGGAAAAGGATATGTAATCGAAAACCTGGAAAGATTCTCTTTTAAAATAGGCCCAAAATCTTTCTTTCAAACCAATACTGCGCAGGCAGAACGATTATATCAGACGGTGCGCAGTTTTGCAGCGCTGAAGGGAACAGAAACGATTTATGATCTGTATTGCGGCACAGGAAGTATCGGAATATTCCTGAGTGACCAGGTGAAGAAACTGGTGGGCATAGAGTTAATACCGGAAGCCATTGCGGATGCAAAAGAGAATGCTTTGTTAAATCAGGTTGATCATGCAGCTTTTTTTGCAGGAGACGTTACAACAATTTGCGATGATGCATTTTTTGAAACACATGGCCGGCCCGACCTCGTTATTTCCGATCCGCCCCGTGCGGGAATGTCAGAAAAACTGGTTAACAAACTACTTGAAATAGCCGCGGAAAAAATAATATATGTGAGCTGCAATCCGGCAACACAGGCAAGGGATCTTCATTTGCTTTCAGAAAAATATCATATTTCAGCCGTTCAGCCGGTAGATATGTTTCCGCATACGCTTCATATTGAAAATGTTACTGCGCTTTTCTTAAAACATTAACTTGCAGCCAGTAATTTTTGAAGACCTATGACCGATTTCAGATTGGGGCGTTCCCAGGTAATTCCGCCCGTTATTAAAAACCTGATCATCATTAATGTTATCGTCTTCCTGATCCAGAAAACAATGGAGCGTACCGGTTCTCCCTTCATGGAAAACTTTTTCGCCCTGCACGACATAAGGTCATTTTTCTTCAAACCCCATCAGATCATAACCTATATGTTCCTGCATGGAAGCCTGGCGCATATTTTCTGGAATATGCTGATCCTTTGGATGTTTGGAAGCATCCTGGAAAACTTCTGGGGTCCCAAAAGGTTCCTCACGTTTTATATCGTTTGCGGAATCGGCGCTGCGGTATTACATCTGCTGGTTTTATACCATGAACTCAGTCCGGTGTGGCAGGAACTCAGTAATTACCCGATTCATGAACAGAATGCCGTAAGGGCTGATCCGAATACGATTATGAATACAGCTACCCTGGGTGCTTCGGGTGCTATCTTCGGCTGTATGGTGGCCTTCGGCCTGCTTTTCCCAAACAGCCTGATTTATATATGGGCGCTGATCCCCATAAAAGCAAAATGGGCGGTGCTGGCCTATGTCGTATTTGAAATCGTTGCCGGAGTACAGAATACAGCCGGAGATAATGTGGCCCACTGGGCCCATCTCGGCGGTGGACTGGTGGGACTGCTCCTGGTGTTTTACTGGCGAAAAACGGACCGAAGAAATTTTTATTGAACAAGCACTCTTCCCGGGTGTTAAAACACCGGGATAGCAGGCCCATAATCTCGTAAGCATGAGCGCCATGGACGTAAAAGAGGATAATTACCGGAAAAGGATGAACCTGGGTCAGGACGGCAATGCACTTGTGCAGCTTCTTGTAATCAATGCGGTAATATTTGTCGTTCTCAAATTCATTTATGCCTGTTTTCTCATGACCGGCGCTTCTGAGCCCAGCTTTATACAGCGGGTTTTCGACTATTTTATATTGCCTGCAAGCCCGGAAAAATTAGCCTGGCGACCCTGGACCCTGATCAGTTTTATGTTTACCGATCAGCAGTTGTTCCACTTTATTTCCAACTTATTCTGGCTTTGGAGTTTTGGTTATATCCTTCAGGATCTGACAGGCAACCGGAAGCTGATCCCTATTTACCTTTATGGCGGAATCGGAGGTGCCATCCTGTTTGTCCTGGCCCATATTATTTTCCCAAATCTCCGGGGTCAAGTTGATACCGACAGTTTATACGCTGCGAATTGTTCCATTGCTGCCATAGCTGTAGCTACAACCTTCATCTCTCCGGATTACCGTATATTCCCCATGATCAGCGGAGGTATTCCGCTTTGGATACTTACCCTGGTTTTTCTGCTGTTGAATTTTTCAGGCGTTCCGAATGGAGATATCGCCACTTATATCGCCTATTCCGCCGGAGCCTTAACGGGATTTTTATTTATTGATCAGTTACGCAGGGGGCGGGACTGGAGCACCTGGATTAACCAGTTTTTCGATTGGGTCGGAAATCTCTTCAATCCGGAAAAAAAGAAAAAAAACAAGGGCAAAAGGGAAGAATTTCATTATAATGTTGCCGGCACCCTTCCCTATAAAAAAATTCCGAATATCACGCAGAAAAGAATTGATGAAATACTTGACAAGATCAATCAGCAGGGATACCGTTTTCTAACCAGTGAAGAAAAAGACATTCTGAAAAGAGCAGCGGAAGAGGAGGATTTGTAACTTCATCAATACATCCTCATGACTTCACTGCGGAAATTTACCAAACGTTTTTCCCTCCTGCTTAATATTATTACCGGGTGTTTATTTCTCCTCGCCTGCTGCAATGCATTCCTGCATCCGGATAAATGGTGGTTTATATCTTTACTGGCATTTTTATTCCCGTTGTTCCTGATTCTTTTATTGGCATTTGTTATATTCTGGCTATTTTTCTGTGCACGATACACACTGATTTCCGTAATCTGCCTCCTGATTGGCTGGAAGAATATCCATGCTTTTTTTGGATTCAGTCTGGCCGCAGATGATTTCGCCCATAAAGACTCGGCCAGTATACGCATCATGACCTGGAATGTAAGGAGCTGGGATGAATTCATTACAAAAAAACCAGGAGGTTCCAATCACCGGCTTCCTATGCTGGAACTGGTAGGCAACCAGCATGCAGACATTCTTTGTTTCCAGGAATTTTATGAACCCGGTGATTCTGCAAAATCCAATATTCGTTTTATCAGCCAGCGGCTGGAATTCCCATACCACTTTTTTTCCAAGGATTATCTTACACGGGGCAATAAATCCCAAAGCGGGGTGATTATATTTTCGAAATATCCGATCACTACTACTTCCCAAAAACATTTTATCGGTGGATCTGCTTCAAATACAGAAAGTATAATCTCAGCAGATATCAATATCAACGGCAGAATGATACGTGTATTTACCACGCACCTGCAGTCGGTATTATTTAAAAGCAAAGATTTCAGGAATGTAGAGATCATCCGGAATGCAGAAGACAGTATACTGGAAGCATCCCGCTCTATTGCAAAAAAACTGAAAAACGCCCTGGGTCTTCGTGGGTATCAGGCGGATACCGTAAGGGCATTATTGGATGAGTCTCCTTATCCTCATTTCATCTGTGGAGACTTCAACGATGTTCCCAATTCGTATACTTATTTTCATATCCGGGGAAACCGCCAGGATGCTTTTATTTCAAAATGTTTCGGCATAGGCAGGAGTTATATTCACATTTCGCCGACACTGCGGATCGACTATATTCTTCCCACAGATGATTTTAAGATCATCCAAACCAAGAAACTCAATTTCCCTTATTCAGATCACTATGCGCTGCTTACAGACCTTCAATTACAGGACGACACGCGATAAATGTTTATATTTGGCAGGGCATGAGCAACTTAAAAGTTTATAATTCATATACCAGGCAGAAGGAAGAATTTATTCCCATTACACCCCGTCATGTGGGAATGTATGTTTGCGGTCCTACCGTAAGTGGCGAAAGTCACCTGGGCCATGCAAGGCCCTATATCACTTTTGATGTGCTGTATCGTTACCTGTTGCACCTGGGTTATAAAGTGCGCTATGTTCGAAATATTACTGATGCCGGTCATTTTGAAGAAGAGGGCCGTCAGGCAGAAGATAAAATTTCCAAAAAAGCGATTCTCGAAAAGCTCGAGCCAATGGAGCTGGTACAGAAATATACCAATCTGTTTCACTGGGCTATGCACCGGTTCAATACCCTCGATCCGAGCATTGAACCCACCGCAACCGGTCATATCGTAGAGCAGATCAATATGATCCAGGAAATCATGAAAGCCGGATATGCGTATGAAGCAAACGGATCAGTATATTTTGACGTAAAAAAATATGCCGAAAAATATCCTTATGGAAAACTGAGTGGCCGCAAACTGGATGAACTGCTGGAGACGACGCGTGACCTGGATAACCAGGAAGAGAAGCGGAACCGTCAGGATTTTGCACTTTGGAAATCGGCACCGGCCGGTCATATCATGCGCTGGACCAGCCCATGGGGAGAAGGATTTCCCGGATGGCATATTGAATGCTCTGTGATGAGCACAAAATACCTGGGCCATCAGTTTGATATTCATGGCGGCGGCATGGACCTCATGTTCCCCCATCATGAAAGCGAAATCGCCCAAAGTATGGTTTGCAATCATCAGCTGGCAGCCCGTTATTGGATTCACAATAACATGATTACCATTAACGGCAAGAAAATGGGGAAGAGTTATAATAATATCATTAAGCTCACTGAAATGTTTTCGGGGGACAACCCCCTCCTTGCCCAGGCTTATCATCCGATGACCATCCGGTTTTTTATTCTGCAGACCCATTACCGGAGTACGCTGGATTTTGGTAATGAAGCCCTCCAGGCTGCAGAGAAAGGTCTTAAGCGATTGTGGGAGGCTTATCAGGAACTCCTGAAAATGAAGACAGATCCGGCAAAAAAAATAAATGATCAGATAGAAACCCAGTTCAATACCATTTGCCGGGAAATGGATGATTTTATGAATGATGATCTGAATACTGCTAAGGTGCTGGCAAATATGTTCCAACTTGTAAATCATATTAATTCATTTCGTAGTGGAGAACTTGAAAAAACAACCCTGACGGCAGAAACCCTGTCTTATACCCAGGGCCAGTTCAAGGCATATATGGAGGATATCCTGGGTATACAGGAAGAATCCGATTCAGGATCCGAAAAACTGGAAGGAATTATGAAACTACTTATCGACATCAGACGTGAAGCAAAGGCTAAAAAAGATTATCAGACTTCAGACAGAATTCGAAATCAGCTGCTGGATATTGGCATTTTACTCAAGGACGAAAAAGACGGACGCGTAAGCTTCAGTGTGGAATAAAAGAATGAAGAGAATATTTATACATAAAGGATTTCTAACAGCGCTCGTTTTAGGTTTTCTGATTTGTGCGTTTTCTTGTACACCTGAATCCGGTACGGGTATAAATGCTTCCACCTCCACAGTCGGGTATATACTGGCCAACGGAACCAATACCACCATTTTTAATTCGGCTGTAATTAAAGCAGGACTGGATACGGCTTTCAATGGTTCTTCCATTTTTACTCTTTTTGTTCCGAACGATCAGGCCTGCATCCAGTCAGGATACCCGCAGGATACCATAAATGCTTTCACCCGTGCTCAGGCGCGGGACTGGGTGCTTTATCAAACATATGCCGGCACGATTCTAACCCTGGAATCCTTCATAGGTAAAACAGAAGAAAAGCTGATCGTAGCCAATGGCGATTCCATCTTTGTTACCGGAGATTCAAACAGGACCTATGTGAATGGATTCCTGATGAATAATTCTGAAGTAGCTGCAACAAACGGGCAAATGTTATCCCTGCAAAATGCATTGAGGCCGCCTACCCAGAATCTGGCCCAGATGGTGAGTACAGATACGACTTACAGTTTTCTGAACCAGGCAATAATATTGTCCACACCGGTGCCTGATAGCTTGAGTACCCTGCTTTCCACAGGAGGACCGTTTACATTTCTTGCACCGGATAATACTGCCTTCCGGAATCTCGGATATATGACCCCGTCAGATCTCAATACGGCAAATCCTGATAGTCTGCGAACCCTTGTGCTGTCGGGATTGATCCCGCAACGGTTGTTTGGATATGATGTGTCAGACAGTAGTTCTTTTAAAACCGTAAACGACAGTACGCTGATATTTTACATCAGGGGACTTGTAGCAACGGTAAAACTCCAGAACAGCGACACTACTTCCAATATTATTTCCATTGGTACAATGGCCATTAATGGTGTTTTATTTAAGCTCGATGCCGTTCTTACGCACTAATTGATTAATCTGTGAGCATGACTTTATCAGCTTCTTATATGTCCCATCTTTCAAAAGACAGGAAACTGGCACGGGTATTAACGGATCAGACTCCGCTAAAACTTATAAAAAGAAAGCAAATTCACCTGCATCTCTGCGGATCCATAATGAGTCAGCAGCTTTCTACAAAAGTGGCCGCTGTGATTTATAAAAGGTTTTCTAAATTGTATCCAGGAAAACCGAGCCCGGTCCAGATACTGGATACATCCTTTGAGACCCTTCGTTCCATCGGGTTATCGGGAGCCAAAGTGAATTATATTCACAATGTGGCCCGTTTTGCCGTGGAATTTGGCATGGATCACCGGGTTTTGGGAAAAATGAATAACGAAGAAGTTATTGAATACCTGACCCGGATAAAAGGGGTTGGCCGCTGGACAGCTGAAATGCTCCTGATGTTTACTTTGGGAAGAGAGGATGTATTTGCAGTTGACGATCTGGGCATACAGCAAGCCATGATCAGTGTATATAAACTCGATAACTCAGATAAAAAAAAATTCAGGGAGGAAATGCTGCGGATTTCAGGTAAATGGGCGCCATACCGAACTTATGCCTGTCTTCACTTATGGCAGCATAAAGAAAAGACCGGGAACTAATATTGTAGAGGCAACCCGACTATCTCAAGTCCGTATTTATATTACGGAATACGGTTTGAAGAAATAAATTAACTTGCGTATCTGCGATTTATTCATTCATATATAAAAACTTTAAGATGAAAAGCATCAGAACCCTGCTGGCCCTGGTAACCATTGCGATTATTGGAATTACAAGCTGTAGTAAAACAGGAGACACCGGACCCGCGGGACCGGCAGGTCCTACTGGACCAGACAGTGTTTTCTCTTCTGCGTGGATTAGTCTTTCACCGGCTGGTTATGTTAATAGCAACTCTGACAGCGCATATGACCAAACAATTAATGCTCCGTCAATTACCAAGAAAATTCTGGACAGCGGTATCATTTTGAGTTATGTGAATATAGGCGATCCAAATGGTGTTTATTACATTAAAGATGTTTCATCAATGCCTAATGTGTTTTATGAAGACTTTTCAGTCGGGAGCTTATATCTGAATGCAGGTTTTAATTTTGCATCAGTTCCTTTCCGTTATGTTACCATTCCCGGTAACCTGGTTTCAGGTAACGGAGCCACCAGGACGGTGAAAGGGTATACAATTACTGAACTGAAAGCGATGAATTATGAAAAAGTAATGCAGGTACTGAAAAATAACAATTAATCAGATCGGGATCCGGACTTTAAAATATTAAAGCAACGGAACAAAATAAAATTTTCAAATTTTAATAAGAAGCCGAAAGTTTATGCAGGTGTATAAGCTTTCGGTTTTTTTATTTATCATATTTCCGGAGGAATTCGACTACACCGGCATCTACATGCGTTGCGGTATCTGACAGGGTCTTTCCAAAAAAATGTGTTTCATATTCATTCCGGTAAACCCCTTTTGCCTGGTTCTTTGCAAATTCTTCTTTATTGAACGAAGTATATACCATATAACCCGAGGCAAAAGTGCCAAGCAATAAATAGACGACAAAAAGAGACGTTGATAAAAACCGGGTGAGCTTATTTTCGCCCAGGGGCAGTTGTAATGTAATGGCGGCCATAATGGGCATTACCGGAACCCAGAAGCGCGGATCGTTGAAGGGCCAGTTAAAAATGATAAGACAGTAAAACAAAAAATATGCTTTGATGAAAAACGGGATATTGTTTTTCCTGAAATACAATTTGAACATGAACCAGCCAAAAACCACGATTCCGACCAAAACAAAACCATATTCCCCTAGTTTCGCAACATGATCAATTACCTTATTGGAAGGGGTATTTAGAAATAATTCGCCCCATTCCTTGAATCGCCATTCCATCCGGGTAAAGAAAGGAGCCTCTTTAAAATGTTCCGACAATACATTGGCATAATGGTTGATCCCAAGAAATTTTGAAAAAATGATCAGGGCAGCTACAATAAGGATGAGAATACCGGCAACCAGGATTTTATTTTTTTTGAGAAATGCCAGTTGCGCTTCCCGAAACTCCCAGATTAATCCCATGGCAATGGCACCCATTAGGGTAATGCCTACCGTTTTGGTTACAAAAGCAAGCCAGGCAAAGACCAGGGAAAGAAGCAGCAACTGCATTTTCTTTTTAGCAATGAACTGATAAAAAAAATAGACGCCCATTAGTGAAAAAAATACATACTGCATTTCGGAGAGCGGGTGCGCTGTATACTTTACAAAGAGCCAGTTTATCAGAACGATCAGAAAAAATAAATAAGGTGAAATTTTCTTTTCAAAAACTTTGTATAAAAAATACAATCCGGTAAAAAGAAAAATGGAGTTTATCAGCACCAGGTAAAATGATTTCAGGATGCCTAATTTGGAAAAAATAAGCAGCAGGGCGGTATATCCGTATGGAAAATAATCCGTTGCCGCCAGCGAATCAGGTGGACAGCCAAATTCAATACAATCCTTGATGGCAAAATACCGCAACCCGTCCAGGTGAATCCGAAAAGGAGTAAAACAATCTGCCAGGTATACCGCCGTTAGCAGGATAAAGGCAAAAAATATTAGGTTTTTGAATCTGTAGCCGGGAATAAGTTCAGGTTGGGATAACATTGGAATGATTTTTAGTTTTTTTCTCCGACTGCGATTACGGACAGTCCAATACGATTAAAAACGATTCTATCGATCAGACGAATAAAAGGTATTAATTTATTATAGAGCACCAGCTGATTTTTTTGAAGCATCGTTTTTTTCTGAACCGTGCCTGAGAACCACCATCCCAGAATTCCGGCTGCATTAAAATACCGGGTATGCAATATTGAAAACCCTTCCCGCTTTAACAGATTCGAAATACTCTTGCGATTGTATCTTTTGAAATGTCCCAGGTCTTTATCCAGGCCGTTGTACAGGGATTCATAAGCGGGAACCAGTACCACGAGCCTGCCTTTTGGCCTCAGCATTTCATAACAATTCCTGACCGCTAATCTGTCGTTTTCCACATGTTCCACCACATTGGAGGCGATAACCGTATCAAATGTTCCGATAAGGTTGGGATGCGACTTGTGCAGGTTGGTTTCTCCCAGATCCAGCTGATATACTTTTTGTAAATGTTTTTCCGCGGAAAATCTTTTTTCGAGTATCCGGCAATATTCTTCCCGTAGGTCACTCAGGTTTACCTGCTTATATTTTTCGATCAGGAACTCCGAAATGTTTCCGATGCCACTACCGATTTCGAGAATATTGTCCTTACAATAAGGGGAGAGATTTGTAAACATCCATTGATTAAATCCCCGTGCATCTGCAAACAAATCAAGTGTTTCCCTGCCGATCACATCTTCCTCCGGAGAAAATATTTCAGAACCGGTCATCTGGAGAACACATTGTATTTAATAATGCTGTACAATGCGCTGAACCCGTCTTTCCAGTTAATTTTCTTCCCTTCAGCATATGTACGTCCATAATATGATATTCCGATTTCATAAATACGGATATTGGGAATGCGTGAAATTTTCGCGGTCAGTTCCGGATCGATGGCAAAGCGCTTTTCCTTCAGTGGAATGGCCTGCAATGTGGTCGTTCTCACCAGCTTGTAACAGGTATGGACATCTGTCAGATTCAGGTTGGTGAACATATTGGTAAGAAAAGTAAGGAATTTATTCCCGATGGAATGCCAGAAAAACAGGATACGGTGAGGATGGCCGCCCATAAACCGGGAACCATACACTACATCCGCTTCGCCCCGGAGAACCGGTTTAATCATCAGGTTGAATTCTTCAGGGTCATATTCCAGATCGGCATCCTGAATGATGCTATACTCACCGGTGGCTTTGGGAATGGCCGTATGGATGGCTGCACCCTTTCCCATATTTTTCTCGTGTTTAAAATATTTGTAGTCCTCGTTTGGGTGTTCCTTTATATAACGCAATAAAGTTTCTTCTGTATTATCTGAAGAGCAATCGTTCACCAGGATGATCTCCTTTTTAATATTATTGATAAGTTTAACCTCCGCTATCCTGTTGAGGATGAGATGTATAGTTCTTTCTTCATTGTAAACGGGGATCAGGATAGAAAGCTTGCTGAAGTTCTCCATAAATTTTCACAGATTAGTTTAAGGTGTGGTTTATAGGAGATCGGAGCCGCTAAAATAATCTTTACAAAGGGATTATGCAAGAGCAATTGTATGCGGCTACCAGGGGTCCAAAATCCGTTTCACCCCCCAAAACAGGGTAAAAACCGGCCTTTCCCTCAAGAAAGGAGAAGATGGGATATAATTGTAAGTGTTTAAACATCAAATTGGGGGGCTGCGTGTTTGATTATTGAGAAAGTCCCGGAAATTATCCCCCATGAAAAAAACCCGCCCCGGCGAAGAGCCTGCGTAATGAATAAAAAAATTTCCGGGAAATTTCCGGAGGTTTTTTTCGTCTAGGTGTAACTGTTATTTTTTCGCATTATAATTTTTCTGTGCTGCTTCGGCTTTCTTAAAATCCAGTACGACTCCGTTGATGCAGTAACGCATTCCGGTTGGCGGAGGTCCGTCATCAAAAACATGGCCCAGATGTGATTTACACCTGCCACATTCCACTTCGGTTCTTTCCATTCCAAAAGAATTATCTTTTAGATAGATAATGCTGGTTTTGCTGATGGGTTCGTAAAAACTCGGCCAGCCGCAGCCGCTTTCAAATTTTGCATCACTTCTGAACAAAGGATTTCCACAAACGGCACAATAAAAAGTTCCGATGTCCTTTGAATGTTCATACTTGCTCGTAAAGGGTCTTTCAGTTCCTTTTTCACGGGCAACATGGTAAACATCGGCCGGAAGTAATTTTTGCCATTCCTCATCCGTCCTGTTTACGAATGAAGAATCGGGATGGGTCTGGGAATTGTCCATACTTATTTTTTTATTTGAATTTGTCTGGGAATAACAGGCCTGGAAAAGAAAGGCAAGCAATAAAAATCCGCCTGTTTTTAAAAATCTGGTCATGACTAATATTTGAATAACAAACTTACGTCACAACGGTTCGTTTGGTTTGTCATATCCTTGACATAAGTCCAAATTATATTTAAATCATTAGAAAATACACTGGAATATCCTCTATCTATATCCTTAACACCCCTGTTTGTTAAAGGAATTATAAGATGCGTATACTATATTTGTTCACACCTAAGGCTGGATACTATGTTTAATTTAATCTTATTCGGACCTCCCGGAAGCGGGAAGGGCACACAGTCCGAAAGACTAATTGCCCGCTACGGATTCAAACACCTGAGTACTGGTGATATCCTGCGTAGCGAGATCAAAAACGGAACCGTTTTGGGGCTGGAAGCAAAAAGCCTGATGGATCAGGGTCAGCTGGTACCAGATGCCGTGGTTATTGGAATGATCCGGACAGCTCTCAAACAAAATCCCGGTGTAAACGGCTTTTTGTTTGACGGATTCCCCAGGACGAATGCACAGGCGGAAGCCCTTGATTTGTTACTCGCAGAATACAATACCACCATACAGGTTGTACTGGCACTCCAGGTTTCCAAAACGGAACTTATTAAAAGGCTGCTTAACCGGGGACTCACCTCCGGTCGCACTGACGACGTAAATGAATCTGTCATCGGCTCACGGATCGAAGAATACGAAAGGAAAACCGCTGCCGTGGCGGACTACTATAAAAAATTTGATAAGGTGGCTTATATTCCCGGAGAAGGTACTGTTGATGAGATATTTGAAAAACTCACGGAACAAATAGACAGCAGGATTCATTCATAATATGGAAATATGAAATTGTGAAAAATGCGGGAATGTGGAAGTGAAATTTAAAATTGAATTATAAATTTCATCCGCAGATTTTCACACTCCCATACTCCCATACTTGAATTTTAAGCCTTCAGCTTAAAATTCAGCATCTCTTTTCTTAATATTTTTCTCCACCCTTACGGAAATCCGGATACTTATTTCATATAAAAGGATCAGGGGCAGGGCTACAATGGTCTGGCTCATCCAGTCCGGAGAAGGAGTTATGACTGCCGCTACAAATAGGATCGCTACATAAGCATATTTGCGGTAAGTTCTGAGAAAACCAGGGGTAATCAGCCCGATATGCGTGAGCACATAACTGATCAGCGGCAGCTGGAAGGCAATACCGGATCCAATCAGGATATCCAGCAGGTTATCGAGATAATCATCCAGCGTGGGCCGTGTTATCAACATTCCGCTCATGCCGAGTTTGTAGTTGGAAAGGAAACTGAATGTAAAGGGGGCCAGTAGAAAATATCCGAAAGAAATACCGAGCAGGAAAAAGAAAGTAACAAAAAATATGGATCCCCGCGTACTCTTTATTTCTTTAGGTGAAAGGGCTGGTTTAACAAAACGCCAGAATTCCCAAAACACATAAGGGAAGGCGATAATGAAACCGCAGACAAAAGCAATTGTGATACTGGAGATAAACTGGGATCCGAATGCAGTGGTTTGCAATTGCACATTTGCAGCCGGTAAACACAGCGTATCCCCGATATGTAAAAAATGACTCAGTTTACACAGGCCGACTACCGACAGAAAATCCTGTTTCAGCGGACCCATAATGATGTTCTCAAATATCCAGTCAATCTTAATGAATGAGAAGACCGCAATAATCATGATCGCCAGTACAGACCGGACGATATGCCATCGTAAGGCCTCAAGATGCTCAATAAACGACATTTCTGCCTGCCCCGGTGTTCTCCTGAAAATATTAAAAGCCATATCTGCCTGTATTGCCGTTTATTCCGGCGTCGCAAAGATAATTTGAAATGAACTCTTTTAAGCCTAAAGCTCAAAGGTTAAGTCATAAAGCCTGAAAATTTTTTGTTAATTGGGGTCCTGAGGATCAAAAAACTTTAGAATGGACGTTTTAACGGAATGATTTAACTGAGATGGTTGATGATTTATTGTTTATAGTCGATGGTTTATGGATTCAGTCATCAGGCGTTGAGCTTTAGGCTTTAAGCTTATTTCAGGAGTTTCATTTTTACCATTTCGATACGGGTATCACTCACACTCAGGATCTCAAATTCATAATCGTCGATAATGATATGCTCTTTCAGCCGGGGAATGGCTTCATGGCGGTTAATAATGAAGCCCGAAAGCGTTTCGGATTCATTTTCCGGAAAATCCAGCTCATATTTCTCATTGAGGTAATCCAGTTCAAGTCTTCCGGCAAAAATAAATTCGTCATTCGGCAGTTTTTTCTCTTCAAATTCTTCCGTATCATATTCATCCCTGATTTCTCCGAAAATTTCTTCCAGTAAGTCTTCCATTGTTACGATACCGGCGGTACCCCCGAACTCATCCACCACCCAGGCAATGCTTTTTCTTTCCCGGCTGAATTTGCTGATCAGATCAGTAGCACTCATACTTTCCGGAACAGCAGGAATCGGCAACAGGATATGCTGGATTGTTACAGGCGCTTTAAAAAGATCCAGCTGGTGGATATATCCCATAACATGATCGATATTGCCATCATAAACAACCAGCTTGCTCAGTTTGCTGCTCATAAATTTTTTACGTGCATCGTCGATATCCATCCGTATATCAATCCCTTCAATTTCTTTACGGGGGATCAGGCATTCCCTCACCTTTACTTTAGGAAGGGAGAGTGCTGCTTCAAAAAGTTCCGTATTCAATTCAGGCTGCGGATCATCCGTCTCGCCTGTTTGTTGAAAAAAATTACTCAGGTCTGCCTTTGAAAAAAGATCCTTGTGTTCATCAATACGAACGTTGAAAACATATTTCAGGATCCATTCGGAAATCCGGGTAAAAAAAACAGAAACGGGATAAAATAAATTATAGAAAAAGCTGCTTACCGGTGCAAAGAAATCGAGCATATTATCACTTTTCGCCCGGAAAAACGCTTTCGGAATAAGTTCGCCAAAAAAAAGGATAAAAACTGCCGAAGTAAATGTCTCAAACATCAAACGAAAAATATCCACCCATGCCTGGGGTACAGTCGTTTTCTTGATAATAAATTCCCATAACGGAGACAGGGTTTCGCCCACCAGCAGACCGAAAATCACAAGAAAAAGATTGAATCCGATTAGCAACGCACTGATAAACCGGCTGGGGTTGTTCAAAAATCCTGACAGGAGAATACTGCGCTGGAGCCCCTGTTTCTTTTTAATTTCAATGGTGAGACGATTCGCATTGGCAAATGCGATTTCGATGCCGGCAAAAAAAATGATCATCAGCCAGGCGATGATGATCCAGATCAGGGTATTGGTATTGATCATGCAAATACGAATATAGTTTTTTCAGGTTGAAAGCCAACGGCCAACCAGCAACCGTCAACCGCCAACTAAATTCCGCCTGTTCAGAAATTCCGAAATCGTATGCCGGGCTTCCTCGCAGGCTTTTTCCAGGTTATCGTTTACGATGATTTTATTAAAATGGTGCCTGAAGGAAATTTCATAAGCAGCTTTGTTTAAACGGTCCTGCAGGGCCTCAGCCGATTCGGTAGCCCGGTACTCCAGTCTGCGCTTTAATTCTTCTATGGAGGGGGGTTGCACAAAAATAGACAGACTTTGTTCCGGGTAATTTTCCTGAACATGGATAGCGCCTTTTACATCGATATCCAGGATCGGGATTTTCTGATTTGCGTTTATCCGTTGCAGTTCCGATTTTAAAGTGCCATAATATCTCCCTTCATACACCATTTCCCATTCTACGAATTCCTGGTTCTGAATTTTATGCTGGAATTCTTCCAGTGTCAGAAAATAATAGTCTACTCCGTTTACTTCATCTGACCGTTGCGCACGGGTAGCAGCAGAAACGGAAAATGCAAGTTGGGGAAAATGATGCAGCAGGTACCGGGTAATGGAAGTCTTTCCTGCGCCGGAAGGTGCCGTAATGATAATCAGCATCGGAATGTTTTATATTCTTTTAATAGAGGCGCCCAACAGGTTGAGACGTTTATCAATATACTGATAACCCCGGTCGATCTGATCTATATTCTGAATTATACTTTTCCCTTCCGCACTCATCGCTGCAATCAGCAGGGAAACACCGGCTCTTATATCCGGGCTGCTCATGGTAATTCCACGAAGTTTGTGCAATCTGCCCAAACCAATAACTGCTGCACGATGTGGATCGCAAAGAATAATCCGGGCACCCATATCGAGCAGCTTGTCTACAAAAAACAACCGGCTTTCAAACATTTTCTGATGAATCAGCACACTTCCTTTGGCCTGGGTAGCAGTAACCAGCAGTACACTGAGCAGGTCCGGAGTCAGGCCAGGCCATGGGTGATCGTAAAGCGTTAATACTCCTCCATCCAGATAGGTCTGTATTTCATAAAGATCCTGGTGGGGAATAAAAATATCGTCTCCCTGAATTTCGATCCCGATCCCCAGTTGGCGAAATTTGTCCGGAATCTGCCCGAGTTCCGGAACCCGGCAATCTTTAATCAGGATCTCACTCTGGGTCATAGCGGCCATTCCGATAAAGGAACCAATCTCGATCATATCTGGAAGTATCCGGTGGTCTGTTCCACCCAATTCGCTCACCCCTTCAATCACCAGGAGATTACTCCCAATGCCGCCGATTCTGGCACCCATTCGTTTTAGCATGAGGCAGAGCTGCTGAATATAGGGTTCACAGGCCGCATTGTAAATCGTAGTGATGCCGCTGGCCAGGCTGGCAGCCATTATAATATTGGCCGTCCCGGTTACGGATGGTTCTTCCAGCAACAAATAGGTGCCTTTCAGTTCTGATGTTTCCAATCGGAAATAATCATCTCCCGGATCGTAGGAAAAACGGGCACCAAGCTTTTCAAAACCGGTCATATGCGTATCCAGTCTTCGTCTTCCAATCTTATCCCCGCCCGGCTTTGGCACAAATGCTTTTTTAAACCGCGTAAGAAGAGGACCGGCAAGCATTACAGAACCCCGGAGCTTGCCGCTTTTATTCCGGAAAGTCTCACTGTTCAGGTAATCAACATTCACGTCGTCGGCCTGGAAACTACAGATATGGCGCGAAGGTCTTTCGGTTTTAACACCCATTTCCTGGAGGAGCTCAATCAGCAGATTGACGTCCAGGATATCCGGGATATTTGAAATGGTGATTTTGCCTTTGGAAAGCAATACAGCGCTAATAACCTGGAGCGCTTCGTTTTTGGCTCCCTGTGGAATGATTTCTCCTTTTAACCGTTTACCACCGGTTACTTCAAAGGAATTCACTAGTATCTTTTCTTTTTGAATTTGCTTCCGCCGCGATCGTTGTTATTCCGGTTATTATTGTTCCGCTGAAATTTCTGATTGCGTTTGTTGCGGTCGTATCCATATCCGTTACCGCTTCTTTCACGGTTTTCATTCGGACGGAAACTGCGAACAAAAGGAGTATTTGTAAATTCCAGCTGACCATTGGTAATGGCATTGAGTTCGCCCTGGATGGCGTCAT
Organism: uncultured Bacteroidota bacterium; assembly: GCA_963766585.1. Taxonomy (GTDB): domain Bacteria; phylum Bacteroidota; class Bacteroidia; order Chitinophagales; family Chitinophagaceae; genus Puia. Next base: position 882,678 of record CAVYAV010000002.1, on the reverse strand, counting down.
CATGAACCGTTTCCTTGTGCCAGTTATTATAAGCCAGTTTCATATAGTAGGCGATCGCATTGGCAAATCCGTTTTTCTTTTCCGGATTTTCTTCCTGCAATGCTTTGTCGATGATCAGCTCCAGATTTTTTCCGAGATGAGCGTGTTTCGGATACCGCTTGGGGTAAGGAAGCGGATCAGATTTTTGTTTCAGGGTTTCACGCGTGGGAATGGGATATGGAGAAGACACATCGAGTTTGAAATCGGAAATCAGGAAAAGATGATCCCAGAGTTTATGCCGGAAGTCCTCCACATTTTTCAGGTGCGGGTTCAGAAAGCCCATCAGCTCAATTACAACTGAGGCGTTTCTTTCGCGCTCTTCAAGATCTTCGATGGTAAGCAGGTACTCGATCATCCGCTGGATATGGCGGCCATATTCACGCATAATCAGGTGATTACGCGTTGTATTGTATTCCATTATGTAGTTTTTATGCCTGACAAACCTACGGAAAAAAATCAGTTCACGATAACTTTGGTCAGGAACTGCTTGTTATTGACCTGGTTCACGGCCCGGAGAAAGTAAATTCCTCTGGCCGGCTCTGTGTAAAAGGTCCATACTGGTAAGGCTGCCTCCCGAAAGTTGTACCTGTTTCCTTTCAATAATCTGGCCGGTTATGCTAACCAGTTCCAGGCTGAAATTACCGGTTTGTTGTTCGTCAAACTGAATAACTATTTTCTGGTTTACCGGGTTCGGATAAATCTGAATTCCGGGCAGCTGATCCTGTTGCTGGAGATTTACCTCTTTGACAATTGAATAAACGGTGTTTCCTTCCGGATCGGTGCGTTTGATACGGAAGTATACTTCTCCCACATCAGTCTGATCAGGGTTGTATTGATACTGGTATTGTGCAACAGTACCGACTGGAGCAGATCCAGCCGGGACGGTTCCGGCAGTTTGCCAGCCTTCCCCGTCCTTGCTGTATTGGATTTCATAGGTTATATTTTTTTGATCGTTTGTACCAAGCCATTGCAGAGAAATTTTACCATCCTTTTTATATACTGAAAAATTGGAGACCGCATTTCCCAGGGGAACTGCCGGACACCAGTAGTAAGTAAGGTGAAGAACACCCCCAATCACGGTGGTAATGGATTCATTGAAATTACTACCCCCGTCCAGGGTGGTCAGTCCTCCGTTAATCGTGTAGGTAAATGGAACGGTTCCCATGCCGAGGTAAAGTGCATTACCGCCGGCAGTACCGAATCCGTTCGGATTGGTAATGATGTTATCTGGGCCATGGGTGATCGTATCGCCCGGCACACCGTAATATGCCAGGGAATCGTAACCATAAACCTTATTGAACGTATGCGAAATGGTAATTCCCGGTCCGCTGATTTTGTTAACCAGGGACAGGTTAAAAAGAAAATAAGTAGTGTCCTCTGGAATGGGTGGTCCCGGAATATAAACAGGTTCAGCTACCGTCGGCAGCCAACCGGTTGGCACTCCCCTGGCTCCTGTATTTCCGATACCTGTAGTAGAAATCCCGGAAATTGTATCATGAAGCGATACGCAGGCCAGGTTTCCTATGGAAGGATCGAACTGCTGGAAGTTAAAACTTAGTGTACTGGCTTTGGTGGGTGCAATCGTAATAGACTGATCAATCGCAGTGGCCGGAATTCCCCCGGTACAGGTACACTGGGCGGATAAGGTGGTGTGAAAGAAAAAGTTGAGGCATGCCAAAAGCATGAAACCCCTGAAGTAAAGATTTTTCATAGTACGGATTTTGATGACGGATGACGGATGACGGAAAATCGAACTATTGTAAAAATATCTAATAAGGTACTGGTATCACAGCGCAATAGTACTTGAAGGAACGATACGTAATTTCCACATACTTTCACCCACCGGAACTTGTTGAAATGACCAACCCTTTTTCGGGTTAACTTTACCTTTGGAGGCTTAACGCCAAACGTCTAACGCTGAACGCTTAACCCAAGGGTTAAGTAACTAATAATGAATGTTTTAATCAAGTAAAAATATGACTGAAAATACAATACAGATACATGTAGGTCTTGACGAACAGAAAATGCCCATAGACATAAGGTGGACTGCTTCCGATTCCCCCTCAGAAAATACAAGGAAAGCCAAGGCCTTCCTGCTTTCCCTCTGGGACGGCCAGGAAAAAACAGCTCTCCGGATCGACCTCTGGACGAAAGATATGATGGTGGATGAAATGGAAGATTTCTTTTACCAGACCCTGATTACCATGGCAGACACCTATCAGAGAGCCACCCGGCATGATGACCTGGCGGTGGATATGAAGAATTTCGCCCGGAATTTCTACCAGAAATCAAGAGCAAAACAAGCAAAAGAAAACAAATTATAACCTGATATGAGCCTCGAACAAAAAGTAATGACCGATCTGAAAACAGCCATGCTGGCCAAGGATGAAAAAGGCCTGCGGTCACTGCGAGCCATTAAAGCAGCCATCCTCCTTGCCAAGACATCAGAAGGTTCCGGCGGGGATCTCAGGGAAGAAGACGAAGTGAAGTTGCTCCAGAAACTTCTCAAATCCCGGAAAGACTCCCTGGAGATATATCAAAAGCAGAACCGGCCCGATCTGGCTGTAAAGGAAGAAGAAGAAATATCTATCATTGAAAAATTTCTTCCCGTCCAGATGAGCCCTGAGGAACTTAAAACCGTTTTACAGAAAATAATTGCTGATACCGGCGCCTCATCACCCGCAGACATGGGGAAAGTAATGGGATTTGCGACCAAACAGCTTGCAGGGAAAATTGACGGGAAAGCGATCAGTACCATGGTAAAGGAGCTTCTGGCGAAATTATAATACAACAGTGTGGGAGGGAGTGTGAGGAGTGTGAGAGTGTGAGAGGTGAGGGGGAGCCTGCTTACCCTTTGGATCCTCATTGTGTTCGGATTGGGTTCGGGTTGCCTACCCGGAATCCGGGAAAGCAATGCGGTAATTCCGGGTAGGCAATGCGGAGCCATCTCGTAAGTAATTGGGATCCACTCTCACACTCTCACACTCTCACACTCCCACACTTTCTTCCCCTAGTTTATGGGCAAATCAATCCGGGTAGGAAACTGACTCGAGAAATAAATGGTCTGGGTCGCCTTTATAAAATCAGAATCCACAGCTTCAAAAATATTAGGGAGGTACTTTTGAGGATTTCGATCAATCATCGGAAACCAGCTGCTTTGAATTTGTATCATGATCCGGTGCCCTCGTTTGAACACATGATTCACCTGGTGCAGGCCAACTACGAACTCCTCTGTTTTGCCGGGAACAAGCGGCGCCGGACTTGAGAAACTCTTCCGGAATTTTCCCCTGAATACTTCCATGGTAACCGGAAACTGATATCCGCTCATTTTATAACTGGAGCTATCCCAGGCAGGGTAAACATCTATCAGCTTCACTATCCAGTCTGCGTCAGTTCCGGTGGTTGATGCGAACACATGCGCCATCACTTCTCCGGTTACAGTCAGATCTTCTTTAAGCGTCTCAGTGGTGAAATGAACTACGTCCGGCCTGGTGTAAACAAAACGCTGGTCTTCCACCTGCCATGGCCGCCAGCGGCTTCCTTTGCCGTAAGTAGCTTCGATGGGAAGTGTCCGGTAAGGAACGGGTTTTTGCGGATCGCTGATATAGGAAACAGATCCGTTTCCCGCAGGTTTTGTGAATCCGGCACTTTGATCAGGCCCCGCGTAGAGGGAACGGACAGATGGATTCAGGGGTGGCCAATGCTCATATGTTTTCCAGACATTGGAGCCGGTTTGGAAAACATAGGCCTCCTCGAATTTGCCATCTCCAATACCCTTCAGGTAATAGTCAAACCATTTTTTTTCCAGTCTGCGAAACTCTTCTCCGGTATTGCTTCCAAAAGAAATCATGGAAATACTGTCGCCTTTACCTCTTGCCCAGGAACCATGGTACCAGGGTCCTAATACAATGTGATTAATATGGTTTTCGTCAGTTTTTTCCAGATGAGAATACATCAGCTGGGGACCATTCAGATCTTCCTGGTCATAAAAACCACCCACATTCAGCTGCGGAACCTGGGTTGAATGCATATAGGAAAGTGGTGAATTTTTCTGCCAGAAACTGTCATAATTTGGATGGGCCACAATATTGTTCCAGGTTGGTACCCTGGAATGAAAATATTTCTGATTTACATTTTTCAAACTTCCGAGCTTTAAGTACCAGTCAAATAAATCATATGACGGAAAAGGAAACTCACTGTCAGTAGTATGATCCCATTCTACTTCATAGGTATATTCCATACCATAACTCAAACGAAATGCTCCGTTATGATGAAAATCATCGCCCAGAAAAAGGTCGCCCATACAAGCCTGTTCAGAAGAAGCCTTTAGTGCAGGATGCGGATCTGCCGTACCCACCAGCGCAAGCCATCCCGGATAAGAGACTCCGGCAATTCCAACTTTACCGTTGTTATTTTTAACATTATGTATCAGCCAGTCAATGGTATCCCAGGTGTCGGTGCTCTCATCCACTGCACCTTTTATGGATTGGTGAATCAGGGGCTGGTGGATTTCCATTTTCCCCTCACTTTTATATTTCCCGCGTATATCCTGTAAAACAAAAATATACCCATCTTCAGCCATCGGGTAAAATTGAAAGTTTTTATGCAAGACTTCCAGGGTATCTCCCGGCTTAACATCGCCTGCGCCATAAGGAGTTCGCGTAAGCATAATGGGAAGGTCACCGCTTTGACGCACGGGATTTAATCACTACTGTATTCAGCTTTACCCCATCGCGCATGGGAATCATATAAGATCGCATTTCATAAATCAGGGAATCATTCGTTTGCGCAAAACCAAAACAGCTTGCGCCCAGGAGGGCAAGCAGGGCTAAAAATTTATTCATAATGGTATTTTTCCTGCTGTCACTCATAAATACTCAGTCTCGCTTTCAGGATCGCTGCTTCGTGCTGAAGCTGGTGTATTTTTTCCAGCAGGTTTTTCAACGCGTCAATACCGGCTACATTAATGCTGAGTTCGTAGTACATCCGGCTGAATTTTTCCAGATCTGCCATCTCTTCTTTTAAAATAAACCGCTGATTTTCTTTCTGACCAATGGAAATTAATCCATGGGATTCCAGTGTTTCCAGAAATGAAGGTTCCACATTATAAAAAGAACAAAACATTTCGATCGGTATGAATTCTTCTTCTGACATATGAAAGATTATTTCATTTTCGAAAGTTCAGTAAACAGTTCCTTTTGACGGGGTGTAAGATTTTTGGGTATCAGAATATTATAGGTCACATATAAATCACCAAAAACCCCTTCTTTTTTATATACCGGAAAACCTTTGCCTTTCAGGCGGGTTTTGGTATTGTTCTGGGTTTCCGGATGTATTTTTAATTTTATTTTTCCGTCAAGTGTATCCACCATCACCTCGCCTCCCAGCAAAGCAGTATAGAAATCAAGATCTAATAAGATGTAAAGATCGTCACCCACACGTTTAAATTCAGGATCTGCTTCGATACGGAAAGTGATATACAAATCCCCGTTTGGACCTCCATTCACTCCGGGTGCACCGTGATTTTTCAAACGGATTACCTGGCCGTCTTCAACACCCGCGGGAATGGTAATGCGAATATTTTTTTCATTGACAGTTAACATCTGGCTATGTGTTTTTGCCGCATCCCGAAGGGAAAGACGCAATTCTGCCTGATAATCCTGTCCGCGGAATTTTGTATTGCGTGTGTTGCGGGATCCGGCGCCGAACATTTGTTCAAAAAAATCAGAATATTCACCACTGCCAAACTCTGATGATCCGTCAAAATCCTGGAAAGGATTCTCCTGAGGTCTTCGCTGACGGCTGCCTGCAGAACCATCCTGGCGGCCGGCCTTTTCAAACTGCTCTGCATTTTCCCAATGCTCACCGTACTGGTCGTATTTTTTTCTTTTTTCCGGATCACTGAGCACTTCATTGGCCTCGTTGATCTGCTGGAATTTTTTATTTGCTTCCTTATCGTTGGGATTCAGGTCAGGATGTAATTTCCGGGCCAGTTTACGGTATGCCTTTTTTATATCCTCGTCAGATGCTGTTTTGGATATTCCGAGAATTTTATAATAGTCAGTATATGCCATAGTCGTCCTGGTTATACCAGTTCTTTCACAACATTCCAGATAACTTTTGGTTTACCCAGGGTATAATAATGCAATACGGGAACCCCGGCTTTTTTTAATTCCCGGCTTTGCTGCAATAACCATTCGGTACCAATCTGTTCCACTTCTTCATCTGTTTTGCATTTCATTACGGCATTAGAGAGATCCGCGGGAATATCAACATGAAATACTTTAGGTAAAAGGCTGAGTTGTTTTTTATTGGTAATGGGCTTCAGTCCGGGAATAATCGGAACGTCAATACCGTTATCCCGGCAATTTTTCACGAATTCAAAAAATTTCTCATTGTCAAAAAACATCTGGGTGGTAATGTATTCTGCACCGGCATCCACTTTGGCCTTCAGGAACATCATGTCGGTGGCCAGATTGGGAGATTCAAAATGTTTTTCAGGATAACCCGCCACGCCGATACAGAAATTTGTCTTGCTCCCATTCTTAATATCTTCTTCCTGGTATAAACCCTGGTTCAGGTTCACCACCTGTTTCAACAGGTCCAGGGCATACTGGTTGCCGCCCGGTTCAGGTGTAAAAGCGGCTTCGTTTTTAGGTGCATCGCCGCGTAAAACCAGTACATTGTCAATTCCAAGGAAATGCAAATCGATCAGGGCATCTTCCGTTTCTCTTTTGCCAAATCCGCCGCAGATCAGATGCGGAACCGCATCCACCCGGTAATGGTTCATAATGGCCGCGCAAATGCCCACGGTTCCCGGTCTTTTTCTGACTTCCACTTTCTCAAAAGTACCATCACTCTTCTTCTTGAACATGGTTTCACTCCGGTGGTAGGTCACATTGATAAATGATGGCTTGAATTCCATAAGCGGATCCAGGTGATCATATATCGAACTGATGGTCTTTCCTTTTAACGGGGGCAGAATTTCAAAGGATACGGCTGTATCTTTTAACTGTCGGATGTGATCTATAACCTTCATCTGTGGATTCCTGCACGGTTTATTTGTGGATTGCAAACTTAATTCAATAGCGTTATAACACAAGCACCTGTTAAACTATTTTAAAATGGACCGGTTACACATTCTTGAGGTATTTTTGTTCAAATACTTCCCGTCTTGAATTTAACCATTCATACTCATGATCTCGTTAAAAGCTACCACAACCGTACGGTGGTGGATCATGTTTCCGTAAATGTAAAACAGGGTGAAATCGTAGGTCTGCTCGGGCCCAATGGTGCGGGTAAAACCACCACATTTTATATGGTCGTCGGGTTGATCAAACCAGAAGAAGGCCAGGTTTTTCTTGATGACGCTGACATCACCCGGTTGCCAATGTATAAAAGGGCCCAGCTGGGCCTGGGATACCTTCCGCAGGAGGCCTCCGTTTTCAGGAAACTGTCGGTGGAAGATAATATCAAAGCCATTCTGGAAATGACAAAACTCCCAAAAAAGGATCAGCGGGATAAACTCGAAGCACTGCTGGACGAGTTCCGTCTGCACCATGTACGTAAAAATAACGGAGACTCCCTGAGTGGTGGTGAAAGAAGGCGCACTGAAATTGCACGCGCCCTCGCCGTGGATCCGAAATTCATTTTACTGGATGAGCCTTTTGCGGGAGTCGATCCGATCGCGGTGGAAGATATTCAGAGTGTGGTTGCCAGGCTGAAACATAAAAATATCGGTATCCTGATAACCGATCACAATGTAAATGAAACGCTTTCGATCTGCGACCGCGCTTACCTGCTTATCGAAGGGAAAATATTCAAACACGGAACAGCAGAAGAACTCGCGGCAGACGAGCAGGTGCGTCGTTTGTATCTCGGCAGAAATTTTGAATTGAAGCGAAAAGACTATCTTCACGAAGAAGCTTCGCGGCCTGTAATATGAAGATACTAAGTCCTGCCATATCGCGACTGGCCAGGATGAGACGCTGGCAAATTGAACAATGGGTTCTCGACCCGGTTGCGGTTCAGCGTGAGGTATTACAGCACCTGGTAACATCGGCCCAGTACACCGAAATCGGCCGAAAGTATAATTTCTCGAAATTATTCTCCATTAAAGAATTTAAACAGGCAGTACCCATCCACGAATATGATGACCTGAAGCCATATATACAACGGATTATGCAGGGTGAAGAAAACCTGCTCTGGAATACTCCCATCAACTGGTTCGCGAAAAGCAGCGGCACCACCAGTGATAAAAGTAAGTTCATTCCCATCAGTGAAGAGAGTTTACAGGATAATCACTTTCTGGGAGCGAAAGATGTACTGACCATGTATTACCATTTTAATCCGGAATCGGATCTGCTCACTGGCAAAGGGCTCGTGATCGGAGGCAGTCATACCATTTACCAGGTAAATGCAGAAGTTCAGTATGGCGACCTGAGTGCTGTGTTGCTTCAAAATTCCCCCTTCTGGGGACACTGGATAAGAACCCCGGAATTAAATATTGCACTGCTGGATGAATGGGAAAATAAAATCGAACAGCTGGCCGAAACTACTATTAAGGAAAATGTGACTTCTATTTCCGGTGTTCCCACCTGGACCCTGGTGCTGATGAAAAGGATCCTGGAAATTACAGGAAAGAAAACCATACTGGAAGTATGGCCTTCCCTTGAATTATATATTCATGGAGGAGTTTCGTTTACTCCTTACCGTGAGCAGTTTACCAAAATTTTCGGGGGTCATGTCAATTACCTGGAAATGTATAATGCCAGCGAAGGTTTTTTTGCGGCACAGGATTCTCCCGAAGAAGATGGCATGCTGTTATATACGAATCATGGCATTTTTATGGAATTCATGCCGGTTGAGGAATATGGGAAATCCGATCCGCAGACCATCGGATTGAAAGATGTTGAAACCGGCAAACAGTATGCCCTGGTGATCAGCACCAACGGCGGCCTTTGGCGATACCTTCTGGGTGATACCATCCAGTTTACCCGTCTCGCACCCTACCGCATTAAAGTGAGCGGCCGGCTCAAACATTATATAAATGCTTTCGGAGAAGAAGTAATTGTGGACAATGCCGACAAAGCGATTGTTCAGGCAGCGGCAAATTCCGGCGCTGCAATAAATGATTATACGGCTGCTCCGGTCTATTTTGGGGACCATTCCAATGGCGCACATGAATGGCTGATTGAATTTGAGAAAGAGCCCGAAAGCCTCTCCCGGTTTGCAGAAGAACTGGATAAAGCATTAAAAGAACAGAACAGCGACTATGAAGCAAAACGGTATAAAGATATTGCCCTTCGCCCGCCGATTGTAAAATCTGTACCCAAGGGCCTGTTTACCAGCTGGCTTCGCCAAAAAGGCAAATTGGGCGGACAACATAAAGTGCCGCGTTTATCCAACGACAGAAAGAATATTGATGAGCTGTTAATGATGCTTGGTCAAATGTGAAAATCTTCCGACCGCCCGGTTAATATACCTATGGATTTCATCCGGATATGATTTCAAATGAAAAAATAGTTTGCGGTCTACGAATCTGTATGTTTCAAAGCCAAATCAGAACGCCCGTCCTGAGGCATTCTTAATATAACTGCTGCAATCACCATACTAACGAATGAACAGGTATAGAAAAGGTATCCGTAAGGAACATCAATGAATTGATAAAAGACCAGCAGGCTGAGTTTAAAACAAGCCAGATTTATATTTTGCAGATTCCATTTTTTCTGAATCATGCAAAAGCACATAAATAATACCGGAATGACAAAACTTAAAATGATAAGGGTATAGTGCAACGCTGCCATCCGGTGGGGTCCGTAAAACTTTGCCATGCCCAGATTAAGCCAATACACTTCCGAACTGTATTCCCAAACATGTTTTGCGAAGGCAACATAATTACCCGGCAGCGAAATCATCCGTCCCAGGGTTTGGAAACCAAAGGGCAGGAGAAAAAAAAGGATTATACAAGCCGTGCCGGAAACGGCAAAGTAGATAAGGTTACGAAAATTCTTTTTTGCAAAGAAAAAGATCAGGCACGGTATCAGCCACCCGATCATACTGTACCGGCTCAGCATGCATAAAGAAGCTGTGATACCCATAAAAAATGGATTGCCTGAAAGTATGGCCAGGGTGAGGATTACAAAATAAAATATCACTACTCCTTCTTCGCTCATACTAATAAGTCCGTGCACATCATTTCTGGAAAAAATCCACCAGAACAAAATAAGTGAAATGATGATTTGACCATATCCGAAATATTTGTTTCTTCTAACCCGAATCAAAATTCCGACAATAGCAAACGCAATCAATACTGCAGTTACGGTAACCCAGCGCATATCTAATTTCAAAGCGATGGCTGGCAGATAGGGAAGCCACATGGCAGGTAGATATATGGGACGGGTACCATTCCATATTTCCGCTATCGGATCATATACCTGTCTCCAGTGACCCTGCAGGAATCTTTCATTCATCACCTTCATGATTGGAAGCATATCGGCAAAATCCGGATCAAGGGGTATATGTTCCAGCCAGTACCGGGAAGTAATAAAAGCAAAAAAGAGCATGATCAACCCGATTGAGCTTTTAAGAAGCCGGTCATTTTTTATTTTATTGGTCCTGACCAGGCGGGCATCCGGTACTGTTAGCATGGTAACAATGAAAACCAGTGAGCTCAGGAGATAAATAATAGATACGATCGTCGTCTGCTGGCCGGCTAATAGCCCGTAGCTGGCCATTATCGTCTCCGTGGCCAGAGAAAAAAATAATATATCCTTTCTTCGATTCAGATTCATGATTTGCACGAAAGGCCTAAATTAAATTTATATTTACCTGCCATTTGTCCAGTTTATATATTTGAGCCAGTTTAATGGAATGAAATGAAGCTTTTAGAAGGTAAAATAGTGATCATTACAGGTGCTTCCAGGGGAATTGGCGAGGCCATTGCCATCAAAATGGCGGAACAGGGCGCCCATATCGCATTTAGTTTTCTCTCCAGCGAAGAAAAAGCCAAAATCCTTGAACAGAAACTGCAGGCACATGGTGTAAAAGCAAAGGGATATAAGAGTAATGCCGGTTCATACGCAGACTGTGAAAAATTCGTCAACGATGTGATTGCTGAACACGGAACAGTTGATGTATGCATAAATAATGCCGGCATATCCAAAGATAGTTTGTTGATGCGTTTAAGTGAGGCCCAGTGGGATGAAGTAATGGAAATAAATCTGAAGAGCGTTTTCAACATGACCAAACAGGTTATCCGGCCAATGATGAAAGCCAGGAAAGGCTCGATTGTAAATATGAGTTCCATTATCGGAATACGTGGAAATGCAGGTCAGTCAAGCTACGCAGCATCCAAGGCTGGCATTATCGGATTTACAAAATCCATAGCTCACGAATTGGGCAGCCGTAATATCCGGTGTAACGCCATTGCACCCGGATTCGTTGAAACGGATATGACTCACTACCTGCAGGATGAAGAAGGGGCAAAATCTTTTTTATCCAAGATTCCGCTTAACCGGTTTGCCAGTTCGGATGAAATTGCCGACACGGCTTTGTTCCTGGCTTCGGATATGAGCAGTTATATTACGGGACAGGTAATCAGTATCTGCGGAGGACTGAATATATAACTGAAATCCATCAAGAGATATAAGGTTGTTAAAATTTAAATAAGAAGATCGCATATTCCAAACCGGACTATAGATTTGCATCCTTACATGAGGTATACAAAGCTGATATCACTTTTTTTATCCCTTGTTCTCAGTATTCAGGTTTTACCCCTGCAACAGATTGCCGCCTGGTTATCATCCGGACTGGTTAATGAAGAAATTTCTCATGATGCGAATCCGGCAAAATCTAAAATGGTAAACGATGATGATTACGCTTATTTTATTTTGACCCACTTCGGGGACCTGCATTTACAATCCGCGAATTTTCCAGCGAATTTAAATTATCGTCGTGATGAAGCAGTCCACCTTCGATATGCAGACGATATTCTGAGCCCTCCTCCCAATTGTTAACCGGATCCTTACCTTAATTTCTGTTAACTTGTAACAATTTTGTACAGGTTGGCCATTTACATTCTTTAATTCATAAAGTTTATGAAGAAACTTTTTAAGAATGCTGCGGCAGATATTCCTGCCTCGGTAGTAGTATTTCTTGTTGCCCTGCCCTTATGCCTGGGCATTGCACTGGGTTCCGGGGCGCCATTGTTTTCCGGTATTATCGCCGGTATGGTCGGGGGGATCGTAATTGGTTTACTCAGTGGATCCTCCCTGAGCATCAGCGGGCCGGCTGCCGGCTTAACTGCTATTGTAGCCGTGGCGGTAGGTAAGCTTCCTGTATATGAAGCTTTTTTGTTATCGGTTGTGATTGCGGGTGTTCTACAGGTAATATTAGGATATATCCGGGCTGGTATCATTGGGGATTATATTCCGAATTCCGTAATTCTGGGATTGCTTGCTTCTATCGGTTTTGTACTGATCCTGAAACAGTTTCCCCACTTAATCGGATATGATAAAGATTTTGCAGGTGATGAAACTTTTATTCAGACCGACCAGAAAAATACATTATCTGAAATCATCAATTCGGTAAATTTTATCAACCCGGTTGCCCTGATCATCGGGCTTTTGTCCATACTTATTCTGATTATCTGGGACAGGCCCGTATTAAAAAAGAATAAATTTTTCAAAAACCTTCCCGGCCCCCTGGTCGTAGTGGTTGTCGGCATAATTATAAATGTATTTTTTACTAACCCGGGTACCCGGTTTTCGCTAAACATAAATCAGCTGGTTAACCTGCCTGATTGCAAGCGATTTTAAATCCTTTACCGGTTTTTTCATGTTTCCGAAATGGGAATATCTGGGTAACGCCGATGTGTGGACGATTGGTCTCACCATCGCACTTGTTGCCAGCATTGAAACCCTGCTGGGTATTGAAGCCGTTGATAAACTGGACCCGCTGAAAAGAAGAACACCTGCAAACCGCGAATTAAAGGCACAGGGAGTGGGGAATATCGTATCGGGTCTGCTTGGCGGACTTCCCCTGACTTCGGTTATCGTGAGAGGATCCGCCAATGTAGAAGCAGGCGCCAAAAGTAAATTTTCTGCAATTATGCATGGGATGCTTATTCTGCTGAGTGTATTTTTTATTCCTTCACTTTTGAATAAAATTCCGCTGAGTGCCCTCGCCGCGATCCTTATCATGACCGGATACAAACTGGTTAAACCGGCAATTTTCAAATCTATGTACAGGAAGGGATGGGATCAGTTTATTCCTTTCATCGTAACGCTTGCTGCTATACTTTTTACTGATCTTCTGGTCGGAATTGTTATTGGAACCATCGTTGCGTTATTTTCGCTTATCAGAAGTAATTTTAAATCAGCAGTAATGGTTGTGCATGATGACAACAAATACCTGATGCGTTTTAGAAAAGACATCTCCTTCCTGAATAAGCCGATTGTTAAAGAAAAACTAGAATCGATTCCTGCCGACGCTTATATCCTGATCGATATGACAAGGGCCGATTTTATTGACAAGGATATTATCGATGTAGTGAACGATTACCTGCAGCATGCCCATTTAAAAAATATAAAAGTTGAAATCAAAAAAAGCAATATTAAAACAATTCACAAGCTCGTGTTTTCCCAATCAACCATCAGCGAATATTCAGCACCCGGTATACACTAACGAATAAAAACACACGATATGAATTCCATAACCAAATTATTACTGGAAAATAAAGCCTGGGCCGCAGAAAAAAAGGCAGATGACCCGGAATATTTTAAGGCGCTTTCCCTGATACAAACTCCCGAATTCCTATGGATAGGGTGTAGTGACAGCCGCGTGCCCGCCAATGAAATCACAGGCACGCAACCGGGAGAAATTTTTGTTCACCGGAACATCGCCAATATGGTCATCCATACTGATGTGAACCTGCTTAGTGTTTTGGAATATGCCGTTGCCCATTTAAAAGTGAAACATGTAATTGTTTGCGGGCACTATGGATGCGGCGGTATTAAGGCAGCGATGACCAACCACGATTTTAAACAGGTCCTTAATATGTGGCTACGGAATATTAAAGATGTTTACAGGCTCCACCGGGAAGAACTGGAATCAATTTCGGTCCCTGAAGAAAGAGAAAACCGGCTAACCGAACTCAATGTACAGGAGCAGGTATTACACCTTGCCAAAACCTCCATTATCCAGCGTGCCTGGAAGTACCGGCAGGGACCAGATCTGCATGGGCTGGTTTATGGATTAAAAGACGGATTACTCAATACCATATTTACGATGACATCCGATAGTGCCGTTGATCCGCTTTATTCTTATAATGACCTGGGAGCAGAATAAGAGTGTGAGAGTGTGAGAGTGTGAGAGTGAAATTTCAGACTCTCACACTCTCACACTCTCACACTTTCCTCAGGCTTTATTAAACATGGAAATCGCTCTTTGTGCTAATGGGGTCACTACCAGATGACCACTTATTTTCGCCCTGTCTGTCAGCAACTGATCCCAGTGGGCTGTATCGTGCCAAAGTATTTTCTTTATTTCTTTCATTGCCTCCGGACTTGAACGGCTTAGGTGATCTATAAGTCTTTGCAACGATTCGTCGAGTTCCTGCATATTCGAGTGCACTTCTGAAAAAAGACCGCGGGATTTTGCCCAGTCCGCCGTGCGCCAGGATGCGGCATCAATAGTCAGTTGTGAAAAAGCGGAAAGGCCAATCTTGCGTTCAACAGCCGGCCCGACTACGATTGGTCCGATCCCGAGTTCCAGTTCGCTGAGTTTAATATTTGCGTCCGAGTGGGCAATTGCATAATCTGCCGCAGCAGCGAGGCCGACTCCACCTCCAACACATTTCCCCTGAATACGGGCAATAATAAACTTGGAGCATTTTCGCATGCTGTTGATCACGCGGCCAAAGCCGTTAAAAAAATCTTCCCCATCCCGGCTGGTGTTTAATTTCGCCAGTTCATCAAAGGAAGCACCAGCGCAGAAAGCGCGGTCACCCAAAGATCGCAAAACGACTACACGGACTTCATCATCCAGCCCGGCCGCATGAATATGAGATGTGAGGTCATTCAGCAACCCGGTGGAAAGAGAATTACTCTGGGGATGAAAGAATTCTATGGTGAGTGTGGTCCCATGTCTTTCTGATTTTACATAACCAGCTATTTGTTCCTGCATATAGTTTTATTTTTTTCTTACCATCGTTAAAATAGTAGCAATCATAACTGATTCTCCTGTATCATCATATACATCCACATACCATTTCACAATCCCTTTCGGGATATCCTTTTCATCTTTGAGTTCCTGGCTCGTTTTTTCTTTACAGGTGAACCGGACGCCAATTTTGGTGCCGGCATATACAGGCTTCAGGAATCTGCATTCATCAATACCATAATTTAACAGTACGGGTCCTTTGCTGGCATCATCAACAAATAATCCGGCTGCTGCGCTCAGTATAAAATATCCATGGGCGACTCTTTTCTCAAACATGGTATCTGCAAAAGATCCATGTTCGTCATGTGCATAAAAATGATCACCGCTAAGGTCTGCAAACTGGTTAATATCTTCATCTGTAATTTCCCGAATGCCCGTTTGCACGCTGTCGCCGATCTCCAATTCTTCAAAATATTTTTTAAAGGGATGTTTTACTTCCAGTTTCATCCTGGCGTGGGCCTGGTAAATGGATGTTACCGCTGTTATGGAATCCGGTGAGCCCTGAACGGCCACTCTTTGCATATAGTGTTTTACTCCCCGTGTGCCCCCCATTTCTTCTCCACCCCCCGCCCGCCCGGGACCACCATGAACAAGCATGGGAAGTGGTGATCCGTGGCCCGTACTTTCTTTTGCATTATGACGATTAAGTATCAATATTCTTCCATGATGGGTGGCAGCATGTATTACATATTCCTTCGCGATCAGGTCGTTTGCGGTTACAATTGTACTGCACAGAGAGCCCTTTCCTTTTCTGGAAAGAACGATTGCTTCCTCGAGGTTTTTATACGGCATCAGGGTACTGACCGGCCCGAATGCTTCAATGTCGTGAGATGCGTCACCGATAAAAGGTTTTATGTTCCCCAGTAAAAGCGGGCTCATAAACGCACCTTTTTTAAAATCCGCGTCCACCAGTTCCACACTGTCAAGCGAACCGTAAATAATATGGGAAGAAGCAAGTAATTTTTGCACCTGTTGTTTAACTTCTTTTCGCTGATCCTGCCCTGCAAGAGAACCCATCCTGACTTTTTCATTCAACGGGTTTCCAATCAATGTTTGTGCCAGCGCAGCAGAAATGGATTTTCCCATTTGATCCAGTCTTTTTTCCGGAACAAAAATCCGACGTATAGCAGTACATTTCTGTCCGGCTTTCACTGTCATTTCCTTTCGCACTTCTTTTACAAAAATTTCCCACTCCGGCATGTCCGGTTCCACATCTTCTCCAAGTACAATACAATTCAGTGAATCTGCCTCCATGGTAAAGGAAACATTCTCCCTTAAAATGAAGGGATTCGATTTTAACTTAAGCCCTGTAGCCGCTGATCCCGTAAATGTTACCACATCCTGCGCATCAAGCAGGTCAAGCAGGTTTCCTGTATTTCCACAAATCAGCTGCAATGCGCCATCTGGCAGGATACCGGATGCATGAATTTCCCTGACCACGGCTTCTGTCAGGAAACAGGTGCAGGTAGCCGGCTTCACAATGGCAGGCATGCCGGCCAAAAGGTTAACGGCAATTTTTTCCAACATCCCCCATACCGGGAAATTATAGGCATTGATATGAACTGCAACTCCCACTTTGGGCACCAGGATATGCTGGGCCATAAAACTGTTGTTTCTGCTCAGGTTAACCGGATCTCCATCTGTACAGAAAGGCTGGTCCTGAAATTTTCTCCGCAGGGATGCGTAAGAAAAGAGGTTCCCGATGCCACCCTCCAGATCTATCCAGGAATCGGCACGTGTTGCTCCGGTCTGATAACTGATCTGGTAAAATTTTTCGAGGTGAAGGTTCAGATGCAGGGCGAGTGCCTTTAGCATTCTCCCCCGTTCATGAAAACTCATTTTACGGAGTGCCGGGTTACCGGTTTCCCGGCCATAGCGAAGAATTTCCTGGAAATCCAGGCCCTGGGTTCCGGCCTGATATATTGGAATACCTGAAACGGCATCGGAGAGCAATTGACCGTCACCAATACCATCGATCCATCGGCCCGTAACATAATTTCCCAGTCTTTTCATATGCGTTTTCAAGCTTAAAGCCCAAAGCCTAAAAGCCCAAAGCTATTTTTGAAACAGTAATTTGGCGTTCCAATCCTTCATCGTCATCCGTCATCCGTCATCCATCATCAGTTATCCGTCAACCGCCAACTGTCATCCATTCTACCATCCCAGTATCCATGCAAAAATGAGTGGAACCACAATCGTGGCATCACTTTCCACGATGAATTTAGGTGTGTGGATATCCAGTTTTCCCCAGGTTATTTTTTCATTCGGAACCGCACCGGAATAGGAACCATAAGAAGTAGTTGAATCCGATATCTGGCAGAAATAACTCCAGAATGGAACATCCGTCCATTCCAGATCCTGGTACATCATGGGTACTACGCAAATAGGGAAATCACCTGCGATACCGCCGCCAATCTGGAAAAAACCCACCCCCTTGCCGCCTGAATTTTTTCGATACCAGTCACTTAGCCAAACCATATATTCAATACCACTTTTCATGGTGGATGCCTTCAGTTCGCCTTTCACTATGTAGGAGGAAAATATATTTCCCATGGTACTGTCCTCCCAACCTGGTACCACAATGGGCAGGTTTTTTTCGGCCGCCGCAATCATCCAGCTGTCTTTCACATCGATTTCATAACCATCCTGCATCACCTTACTCAGCAGGAGTTTATACATATATTCATGCGGGAAATAGCGTTCGCCTTTGGAATCGGCATCTTTCCATAACTGCACGATATGTTTTTGAATTTTACGGAATGCTTCTTCCTCCGGAATACAGGTGTCGGTTACCCGGTTCAACCCCTTTTCCAGCAACTCCCACTCCTGCTGCGGTGTGAGGTCCCGGTAATTCGGTACACGTTTATAATGAGAATGTGCCACGAGGTTCATAATGTCTTCTTCCAGGTTGGCGCCTGTGCAGGAAATGATATGTACCTTATCCTGCCGGATCATTTCCGCAAGTGAAACACCCAACTCCGCTGTACTCATGGCGCCCGCCAGGGTAACCATCATTTTGCCATCTCCCGTTAAATGGGTTTCATATCCCTTTGCCGCATCCACCAGGGCTGCTGCGTTAAAATGCCTGTAATGATGCGCTACGAATTGCGAGATAGGTCCTTTGTTCATGTTCTTGATAAATGGATTGTAAAATTAAGGCTTAATGCTCAAAGCTTAACGCCAAACGTCCAACGCCTAACGCTTAACGCTTAACGTTCAAATGAGAGTCGGTGTTAGTACAATTGCCTGATATCTGTATTAATTAATTTTAAATTTTAGATGATGAATACTATTGGACATGCTAATCTGCACTGGCGTTAGACGTTAAGCGTTAAGCGTTAGGCATAATGGTGTAATTTTATCATTCATGAATTACCTGGCCCATGCATACCTTTCATTTGGTGATCCTGATATCCTTGCGGGAAATATGATCAGTGATTTTGTGAAGGGTAAACAAAAATTCGATTACCCTGAAAAGATACAAATGGGCATTACCCTTCACCGGAAAATTGACGAGTACACGGATACCCATCCTGCCACCCGGGCAGCCAAACAATTCCTGAAGGAATCCGCAGGATTATATGCAGGAAGCTTTGTGGATATCGTTTACGATCATTTCCTGGCCAATGATTCATATGAATTTGAAGAGGGTGCCCTCTATGACTTCAGCCAAACAACCTACCGGCAGCTTGAATCAGCCGAAAAATGGTTCCCGGAAAAATCCCGGCGCTTCTTTTATTATATGCAGGCACAAAACTGGCTTTATCACTACCGAACCACTGAAGGCATCCACAACAGTTTCACCGGTCTTTGCCGCCGGGCGAAATATATCGATAATCCGGAACCGGTATTTGAGGCTTTTCTCCATCACTATGATTCTTTGAAAATGGCATATGAGTTTTTCTTTCCCCATGTAAAAGCTTTTGCATATCACGAACTAATCTACCTTCGCGGCAGTTAATACCTTAACCTATCAATGTTGATGTTATGAAGAAGATGAAAACCTTATTACTATTCATTTTATTGTCCTCAGCCAGCCGGTTTGCAGTTGCGCAGACTACTCTTCCTGCTTTGGATAAATCGCCCATGGATATGTGTTATTATCCGATAGACTATCCCATATTGAAAATTCAGCATAAATCAGATGCCCCCTTAATCTCCCGGGTTATTTATGGCAGACCCCAGAAAAATGCACGCAGTATATTCGGAGACCTTGTGCCATATGATATGGTTTGGAGGGTGGGGGCAAACGAAGCCACCGAAATTGAATTTTACAGGGATGTAAAAATTGCCGGTAAAAAACTTGCGAAAGGAAGATATTCGATGTATGCGATCCCCTCCGCTGAAAAATGGACAATTATACTGAATAAAGAAACGGATACCTGGGGCGCTTTTGGTTATGATCAGAAAAAAGATGTAATGAGAACCGATGTAAAAGTGGAAACGCTCGCGGATCCAATCGAAGTTTTTACCATATGCTTTGAAGGAAAAGAGAAAAATAATACAAACCTGCTGATTGGATGGGATAACAAAGAAGTGCATCTTCCCATCAGCTGGTAGTTCTGACAGGAATCCGAAAAAAATAATAATGAAATTTGCAACTAAAGTAATTCATGCAGGAATGGATCCGGACCCGAGTACCGGTGCGATCATTCCGCCAATTTATCAGACTTCTACTTTTGTACAGGCTGCACCCGGCGATAATAAGGGATTTGAATATGCACGCTCTGCGAACCCGACAAGAAAAGCACTGGAGACAGCGCTGGCTGCCATTGAAAATGCCCGATTTGCGCTTTCTTTCAGCAGCGGTGTAGCTGCCTCGGATGCGGTTATCCGTTTACTGGTTCCCGGTGATGAAGTAATTGCCGCCAATGATATGTACGGAGGAACCTTCCGGCTTTTTTCTAAAATTTTTGAAAAAGCAGGTATCCATTTTCATTATGTAAATATGCAGGATCCCGAAAATATCCGGGCAATCATCAATGCAAAAACAAAAATGATCTGGACCGAAACGCCGACTAATCCCCTGATGAATATTGTGGATCTGTCTGCCGTTGCTGCACTTGCGAAAGAAAAGAACCTGCTTCTTTGTGTGGACAATACTTTTGCCTCCCCTTACCTGCAAAACCCGCTTGATCTGGGAGCACATATCGTTATCCATTCCGCTACAAAATACCTCGGAGGTCATAGCGATGTGATCCATGGATGTCTGATGGTGAATGACCCTGCCCTGCGTGAACAATTATATTTTATACAAAAATCCTGCGGAGCAGTGCCTGGTCCGCAGGATTGCTTCCTGGTGCTGAGAGGAATAAAAACCCTGGAGTTACGCATGATCCGCCATTGTGAAAACGGAGAGAAGATTGCCCACTGGCTCAGAAAAAATTCCAAAGTAAATAAAGTGTACTGGTGCGGATTCAGCGATCATCCGGGATATGCTGTTGCCCGAAAACAAATGCGCGGCTTTGGAGGTATGATCAGTTTCGAATTGAAAAATGATTCCGCCGCAGAAACCAAAAGGGTTTTGTCCGCGACCAGGTTATTTTCACTGGCTGAAAGCCTGGGAGGCGTGGAATCGCTGATCAGCCACCCGGCCAGTATGACGCATGCATCCATACCCCGTGAAGAGCGGATCAAAAACGGATTGAATGATTCACTTATCCGCATCAGCGCAGGAATAGAAGACGCGGACGACCTCATACAGGACCTGGATCAGGCCATCGGCTAATATGAATGGTTTCAGAACTAAAAAAGAGCTGCAGGATTTTCTTGAAAAGAAAGTCCTCGAATACAATCATCCCTCCTTTATCGGGAAAGATCCGGTTTCTGTGCCGCATCGTTTCAGCCGTAAACAGGATATAGAAATTGCGGGATTGTTTGCAGCAGTATTTGCCTGGGGCAACAGGACCACCATCATACAGAAATCCAATGAACTGATGGAAAGGATGGAAGGCGCTCCTTATGATTTTATACGTAATCATCAACCTGAAGACCTGAAACGGTTCCTGAGTTTTAAACACCGCACCTTCAACTCGACAGACCTGCTGTATTTTATTCATTTCTTACAGCATCACTATCAACAGGCAGGCTCACTAGAATCCGCGTTTATGCCTGGCATACCGGATAAAAAATTATTAAACCCCCAGGCGGCTGTGGTACCTCCTTCCAAAATAGAAAAGACCCGGGCGGTACAAGAAATACCAACTAACGCAGATGAACATGTGAAAGACGCATTAAATATTTTTTATAAAAGATTTTTTGCTTTGACGGACGCTCCGGAGAGGACGAAGAAACATATCGCAAGCCCGGATAAAAATTCCACCTGCAAGAGACTCAATATGTATCTGCGCTGGATGGTGCGTAAGGACTCTAAGGGTGTGGATTTTGGTATCTGGAATAGTATTTCACCGGCAGATCTGGTTTGTCCGGTGGATCTTCATGTGGCCCGCGTAGCGCGGAGTTTTGGCCTGATCAGCCGAAAACAGACCGACTGGGAAACAGCAATGGAACTAACCAGCGCACTGAAAACGATGGATAAAAATGATCCGGTAAAATATGATTTTGCTTTGTTCAGTCTAGGAGTAACGGAAAAATATTAATACATCAGTTCGCGCACCTTAGCCTTGTCTTCTTTTTCCTTTTTCAAATCGAACATGGTTCCAAAAACCCGGTCCCAAATGGTTGTACTTACACCAAAACCTTTGTGGTCGTCTTTGTAGTGATGCAGGTGGTGGTTTCTCCAAAGGGGTTTCATCCATTTAAATGGCGGGTTCCAGGCATGGATGGCATAATGCATGGTACCGTACATGAGATAGCCGAATATAAATCCTGAAAAGAAAACAAAGGTATATTCTTTCATTCCCAGGTACATAATTCCGAAAATGGTGGAAGAAATAATAATGCTCGGTACCGGTGGCATAAAAAGCCGCTCTTTGTCCCTCGGAAAGTGATGATGATTTCCATGCATCACATAAATAAATTTTTGAGCCTTCTCACTTTCTGCAATGGCATGAAAAGCAAAGCGATGCATAAGATATTCGAAGAAGGTCCAGAAAAATGCACCGCCTGCGAATAGGAAAAGGATGGCTATATAACTGAACTCCAACCTGAAATGACTTAAATAAATAAAGTATATAATCACCGGCATATACATGCCCCAGATGACCAGGGGATGGGTTTTGGTGAGCATTTCCATATAACTGTTCCGGAAAAGCTGGGCCTGGCCCTTATTATGAATTTTTTCGAACTTCATTTCAAAGGATTGAGCGGCAAAAATAGCCTACTTACGCTTAAAGGCCAAAGTCAAAGGCCTAATAGTTTGCTATAAGGCATTAATCATCTGAATTTCATATAATTATGGCTCCTGAACCGAGTGGTTGAACAATTGTACAGCTTTGGCTTTTACACATCCGGCTTTAGCCTTAAAAAACTACATTTGCGGGAATTTCGAAAAGTTTATGTCGCAACCCTCCTTGTCAGAACAGGAAATTATCCGCCGGGAAAAGTTGAAATCACTGGGTGAACTGGGAATTGATGCCTATCCGGCTGCAGCTTTCCCGGTAAATAGCCAGGCTGCTTTTATTAAATCGAATTATACCGAGGAAAAAAAGGAGGATTTTGATTCTGTTTGCCTGGCAGGGCGTATTATGAGCATCCGGGACATGGGGAAGGCTTCCTTTGCCGTGATCCAGGACAGCAGTGGCCGAATTCAGCTTTATATCAAACGCGATGATATTGCACCGGGGGAGGATAAAACAGCCTATGATAAGGTTTGGAAGCACCTGATTGACCTGGGAGACATTATTGGTGTTAAAGGGTATGTTTTTATAACCAAAACCGGAGAAATTTCTGTTCATGTTAAAGAATTTACCCTTTTATCCAAGGCACTCCGTCCCATTCCCATCACAAAAGAAAAGGAAGGAGAAACGTTTGATGCTGTAACTGATCCGGAGTTCCGCTATCGTCAGCGTTATGCTGATTTAATCGTGAATCCACAGGTGAAAGAAGTGTTTATTAAGCGGACCAAAATGGTGAACCGTATGCGTGAATTCCTGAATGCAGCAGGCGCTTTGGAAGTGGATACGCCGGTTTTACAAACCATTCCGGGAGGGGCAGCAGCAAGACCTTTTATCACACATCACAATGCTCTGGACATTCCTTTTTACCTGCGTATTGCCAACGAATTATACCTGAAGAGGCTTATTGTAGGCGGATTCGACTGGGTTTACGAATTCAGCCGGAATTTCAGGAATGAAGGTATGGACCGCACCCATAATCCGGAATTTACCATTCTTGAATTTTATGTGGCATATCGGGATTACTTCTGGATGATGGAAACAACAGAATCCCTGCTGGAAGCTGCGGCTATGGCTGTAAACGGAACGACCACCGTTATGGCCGGAGAAAAAGAAATTAATTTCAAGGCACCCTATAAAAGGATCAGCATTCTGGATGCAATCACTGAATCCACGGGGACTGATGTTTCGGAGTTGGATGAAGAAGGTCTCCGGGCCCTATGCCACCGGTTACATATTCATGCAGATAACACAATGGGCAAAGGGAAACTGATAGATGAATTATTCGGGGCAACCAGCGAACACCGTTTTATTCAACCCACATTTATCACGGATTATCCGGTTGAAATGAGCCCGCTGACAAAAAAACACCGTACAAAAAAAGGGCTGGTGGAAAGATTTGAACTCATCATTAACGGGAAAGAAATTGCGAATGCTTATTCTGAATTAAATGATCCCCTGGATCAGCGGGAGAGATTTGAAGAACAGGTTAAACTCATGGAAAGAGGGGACGAAGAGGCTATGTTTATCGACAATGACTTTTTAAGATCCCTGGAATATGGAATGCCGCCAACGGCCGGCATCGGTATCGGTATCGACCGTCTTTGTATGCTGCTTACAAACCAGTCATCCATACAGGATGTATTACTGTTCCCTCAGATGCGACCCGAAAATCAAGCTTAAAGCTATACCACCTAAAATCTAAGGCGTTCATTTTCCATAAGTGTTTATGCTTACTCTTAACGACGAGGCGTTTTGACATACGTAGATAAACTGTGGAAATCTTTTTTAACTTCCTATTAGTCATTATTTAAGTGCCCGTACTGCGCTTTGCGCAATGATCTTTAATCGTATTTCTACGGACGCATCCGGTAATAAATGAAATTAGGAGATCGAGCGCAATCCCCCTTGTTCCGGCATATGCTATTTGTATGTTTACATCGTCATCGTGATTGACGCCCGGTTAGATGGCTTATCCAATCCTAAGAAAAGCTAACTATGAAACCAACCAAAACCATTTATCAGGGCACCGGTCACAGACAGTTAAAATCCAAATTCCACGAGAAGACCAAATCCTAAGAAGTGTAAAATTTGTACCCTATTGAATGACCAACTTGGTAACGGTTAGGTTAAGTACAAACACATTCAGGCCCTCCGGTTCGCCGGAGGGCTTTTTAGTTGAAAGTGGGCAGTTGACTGTTGACAGTTAAAACTTACATCCGCAAATAAATCCATGCCTGACGCTTCAAGCTTCAAGCCTCATACGTCACGCCTAATCCCGGGGCATCCCCTCAGCGGGAAAAGCAAAAGGCCCTGTAATCTGGTAGATAGTATAACCGCTGAAATCCTGGGGGGCCTCAAGACCCGTTCCGTATAATACTGTACCGCCGGATTTATGAATCTGGACCGGTTTATCCGTATAAAATTTTTCTGCCTTCTGATCCCACCAGAGCTCCTTACAATACAATGTATCTCCTTTTAAAATATTTTTAACCACCACGCTGTCACGAAGAAGAACTTTCGCATCCTGTTCCTGCCATTTTCCGTAATGTGCGTCCATTACACTTTCTATTTTCTGCGTTGAATCATTATAAAAATCCACATGCAGGGTTTTCGGAAATTCCACATAGGATGAGTCCAGTTCTTTTCTACGCATATACGGAGCCGTTAGCTTCGCCTTTACTTTTGCATTCTCACTCATATAGGCCGTAATCTTTTTCCCCTCATCCACGCTTATCTGCTTTTGACGGAAGTTGGGTAAGGTCTTAATATTGTTCTCACAGGCCGTCAATAATCCCCCTGCAAAGTAAAGTATGATCCAAAACCTGTATTTGGTAAATAATTTCAATTTGAAAAATTGTATTCACTGATTATATAAAGCCCTTTAAATATCAGGTCCGGATCTACGGTTATTTTTTTCTTCAGAAACGGAATAAAATAATGGGCATCGCCTCCCGTCATCAGCACATGAAGATTTTCGTACCGGTCTTCATAGGCTTCAATAACTCCGTCAATTTCCTTTGCCATCCCAAATATGACACCCGACTGAATATTTGTTTTTGTATCATACCCAGATAAAGGAAAATTCCAGTGTGGTTTAATCAGGGGTAATTTTGCTGTAAATAATTCAAGCGATTTAAAGCGCATTTCCATACCCGGTGAAATGCTGCCTCCAATGAATTGATGAAAACGGTTGATATAGTTGTAAGTTACCGCAGAACCCAGGCCGATAACCAGGTTATTTTTCCCGGGAAAGAAATGAGCGGCTGCAACAACCAACGCAAGCCTGTCTGCCCCGATCGTTTCGGGTTTTCCCACGGGGGTAGTTACCGGAACGCGGGACAGATGATTCAAATAATGGAACCTGGTATGGCTTTTCAGTAAATGTTCTATTTCCTCCTTGTGATCCACTACAGAAGAAAGCAGACTCCGGTCTGGTTTGTAAGTTTGCAGGCATTGTTTCAGATCCCCGATACCATCTCCCTCCAGGACTCCGGTATGCCGGATTTCCCCTCCGGAAAAGACCGCCCATTTCAATCTTGTGTTTCCGAAATCTAAACAAAGGGTCGTATGCATTATTTTCTTGTGATCCGTTGAGGAAAGCTATACTATTCAAAGCGAAAGGAAGAAAGGTTTTTAAAATGACCATTCAGTTTAACTCTTTCTTTCAGAATTTCCATTTCTGCTATCACGGGTAATACCCTGCCCAGATGTCTTTTTAAATATTCCTGCCTTTGTTCTTCGCGGAACAATCCGAGTAATTCATACTCTTCTTCCTGTGACAATCCGGCATGATGGGCCAGGTCATAAGCATTTAACTCCTCATCCGGTTTCCTGAAATCTTTGGTGATATTCAGCATACGGTGCAGTTCGCGAACTGCTTTGATCACTACGAGGATCAGTTCCTTTTTTTGATAAACCTCGATATTTTCCGGATAATTAACGATTGCGCCACTATATAGTTTTTCCGGAATTTTTTTTATGATCTCCAGAATGCGGAATACCCGGGTTCCGCTGGTTACGATATCCATTTCTCCGTTATCATACTCTTTCGCAATTTCTGTAATAGAAACCAGGGTTCCATATTCAGCCACATTCCCGTTAATAACAGCCGGAATACCAAAAGGTTTTTTTGCTGTAAAACATTCCTTTACAAGTTCCTTATATCGGGGTTCAAAAATATGCAGGTTCAGTATTTCGCCCGGATATAACACAACATTCAGAGGAAAAATAGGAATGAAATTGGTCATCAGATTTAAAAGAGCCTGCAATTTAAATATATAAATGGAATAATCCGGATTCCAGCCTATACCACCGGAGCGGGTTTACACCAGTAATATCAGGTTTCCTCAATGCATATTTTGTACCTTCCGGTCCGTAATAAATCGCTGAAACAGACGGGGATTAATTTTTAACAAAAGATGAAAATATCAGGTTTTACCATCATCCGTAATGCTGTCATAAATGATTATCCCATTGTAGAAGCTATTACCTCAATTTTACCGGTGGTGGATGAAATGATCGTGCTGATTGGAAGCAGCGAGGATAAAACGGAAGATCTGATCAGGAATATACCATCTGAAAAAATCAGGATCCACCATTCAGTCTGGGATCCGAAACTGAACAAGGGGGGCGCTGTCCTGGCCATCGAAACCGACAAAGCGCGACAATATATTTCTACAGATTGTGACTGGTCTTTTTATATTCAGGCCGATGAAGTGGTGCACGAGAAATATCATGAAGCCATCAGAAAAACGGCGGAAAAATATAAGGATGATAAACGGGTGGAAGGATTGCTGTTTAATTATCTGCATTTCTATGGCAACTATGAATATGTTGCCGACAGCCGAAAATGGTATAACAAAGAGGTCCGGATCATCAGGAACGACAAAGCAATACAGTCGTACCGCGATGCACAGGGATTCCGGAAAGGATCAGTGAAAATCAATGTGAAACCTGTGGATGCCACCATATACCATTATGGCTGGGTTAAGAGCCCCAAAAAAATGAAGGAGAAAATGAATAAGGTCCATGAATTCTGGTCAGACTCTATTTATGAACCGGTTCCTGAAGAAGTATTCGATTTTTCCCAGTTTGATTCTCTAAAACGATTTGACGGCGAACATCCTTCCGTAATGAAAAAACGTATTGAAGAAAAAAACTGGCATGTTGACCTTGACATAACGAAAAAAAAGCTGTCATTTAAAAACAAACTGCTATACCAGTATGAAAAGCTGACCGGCAAAAGATTATTTGAATTCCGGAATTATAGAATCATCTGAACTAGCTTTTCTTCCCTGGCCTTACAATAAAGGAAAGATTGCTTCCCAGGTGCAGGAAGCGGTTGGAGAGTCTTGAAAAAACGGAATTTTTAGAAACCGGATCCCTCCTGCTATAGGTGAAATAATCAAGCACTTCAAAATGATTGGCTTCTAACAACCTGAGCATGCTTTTTACATTGGGCTCATATAGATGATCCGGCACCCGGGAGGGGTCGGTCCAGGTTGATGAAAACTGTTTCTTGAGTCCAAGTTTATAATAGAAATGCTGCATCCTGAAACTCAGGGAAAATTTATTGGGTACATTGATTACCAAAACTCCGTCGTCTTCCAGCATGGATGCTGCCTTTTGCACCCATTCTACAGGATTGGGAATATGTTCAATCACATGACTCATGTGAATCAGGCTGAATTTCTCATCGTAAAAAAACTCATTGAACTGCTGGAGATAAACCGTAACCCCAACATTTTTTTCTACATACCGGGCCATCTGCTCTGACACATCCAGTCCTATGGCTTTTTTATAGAAGGGTTTGGCCGCATATAAAAAAGTACCCATCGCACTTCCGATATCCAGCACATTGGTTCTTCTCTTATCATACTTCAGCAAATTCGCAACTTCTTCTCTGAACATATTCACCGAAGAATGCAAAACTTCCGCACCATCATCCAGTTTTATCGTTTCGCTGAACTGATAATAGGATGCATACGCAGAATCAATAAAATCCTGATCATATTTTGGGCGGGGTGAGTGATAGACCAGTGAGCAGTTACTGCATAAAACGTATGTGAACTGCAGTTCACTTCCAAATCTTTCGTAAATTGAATATTCAGAAGATCCGCAAAACGGACAGGGAACTGTTTCCCATTCCTTCGGATTGTATTTCGTGAGCGATGGCATGATTGGCCAAAAATACACTTATGTTGCTAAACTTACTTCCGGAAATTCAGCTTGGTAATATTAAGTCACTGGCCCGTTGTATTTCAGCAATTGAAAACCAGGATCCCGGTTCATCGCTGTTGTTAAAAAAGCTTCCCGCTTCCAAAACACCGGTTATTGGTTTTACCGGACCACCGGGTGCAGGAAAGAGTACAGTTGTAAATGCCCTGATCGGGACATTTATTAAACAACGTAAAAAGGTTGCCATTCTTTGTATTGATCCGTCCTCTCCTTTTCATCACGGTGCATTTCTCGGCGATCGTATCCGGATGAATCAGTGGACCGGGAATCCAAACGTTTTTATCCGTTCATTGTCCTCAAGGGGTTCACTGGGCGGACTGAACCCAAGAATTTATGAAATATCCGATCTGCTGAAGGCTGCACCTTTTGATTATATTTTCATAGAAACGGTTGGCATTGGGCAAAGTGAATTGGAAATTGCCGGCATTGCCGATTTTACAGTAGTCATTTTGACTCCGGGATCAGGAGATGATATCCAGGCGCTGAAGTCAGGCATTTTGGAAATTGCTAATCTTTTCGTTGTAAATAAATCAGACTATCCCGGTGCAAAACAATTCATTTCCAATTTACAATCGGCACTTTCCCTGGGATCAAAGAGTATTGATATTCTGGAAACGGTCGCTACGGAAGGAAGAGGCATTGATGAGCTCGCCGGGGTCATCGTAAACAAGCTAGCTGTTTCCCCCGGGGGAGGCCACCATCACCTTGCAGAAAAAATTATTCGTTTAATGCTGGCTGAAAAGATGAAGGAGATTAATAAAACAGATCTGCACAATAAAATTAAACAGGAATCCGTGTCGGATAATTTTAATGTTTATGTGTTCGTGGAAAATTACCTGTCCGGGATAAAATAATATTTTAAATACTAGCGGTTTTGTTTCCACCACCGGTAACCCAGTATTCCGCCAATAGCGAGTGGTGTGAAAGCGAGGTAGATAATTCCGGCATTGAATGCTTTCCCGGGTCTCTCTCCCATTTGTTGTGTGGTCCGGGTGCATATGGAACACTGGGCCCGTACACGACTGGTGCCGAGACTGAGGCTGACTAAAATAAGCAGGCCAAATATTCCTTTCATATGCGTACTGTAAACGGGCAAATATGCCAATGCAAATTTAGTTGAATCTGGTATAAAAAAAGAGCACCTTTTGGTGCTCTGGTTATTCTAAAGTCATGTTCTAATGGGTCATCCGGTTCGACCGGAGCATATGTTTTAGCCGACTTCTTCCGTTTTCAGCATCTTCTGGTATTTCTTCCGGGTGTCTTCATCCAGAATCGTTTTACGGAGCCGGATAATTTTCGGCGTCACTTCAATGCATTCATCCTGCTGGATATACTCCATGCATTCTTCCAGTGTCATCTGGATCTTGGGAATGATGCGTACTGAATCATCGCTACCGCTGGCGCGCATATTGGTAAGCTGTTTTCCTTCTGTCGCATTTACAATCAGATCTCCTGGTTTGATATGTTCAGCGATAATCTGACCAACGTAAACTTCTTCTCCCGGATCAACAAAAAATGATCCGCGATCCTGTAATTTATCAATGGAATATCCGGTTGTAGCAGCCTGGTTCTTAGCAATCAATACGCCATTGCTTCTGCCGGGAATCGGACCTTTCCAGGGTTTGTATTCCAGGAACCGGTGCGCCATAACTGCTTCTCCGGCTGTATTGGTAAGCATACTGGAACGAAGACCTATCAATCCACGTGAAGGAATTTCAAATTCCAGGTGCTGCATTTCTCCCTTGGTTTCCATTACCAGCAATTCACCTTTCCGCCGGGTAACCAGATCGATTACTTTTCCGCTATACTCATTGGGAACATCTACGACCAGTATTTCAAACGGCTCGCGATTTTTTTCCTCCAATTTCCTTTACAATTACCTGTGGCTGACCAACTGTGAGTTCGTATCCTTCCCTTCTCATTGTTTCGATCAGTATTCCCAGGTGAAGGATGCCTCGGCCGAAAACCAAAAAGCTATCTGCACTACCGGTATCTTCCACCCGCAGGGCAAGATTTTTTTCAGTTTCCTTCATCAGCCGGTCACGGAAATGACGGGAGGTTACAAATTTTCCGTCTTTTCCAAAGAAAGGAGAATTATTAATGCTGAACATCATACTCATCGTTGGTTCATCCACACTGATCAGCGGCAATGCTTCCGGTGTTTCCGGATCGCAAATGGTATCTCCGATATTGAAATTCTCCAGTCCTACCACGGCACAAATATCTCCTCCGTAAACTTCAGTTGCTTTTTTCTTTCCCAAAGCTTCAAAAACATAGAATTCTTTTACCTTGGATTTTTTAACTGATACCGTCTGCCTGCATCAATACGATATTCTGATCTTCTCTTATTGTACCCCGTGCAACTTTTCCCACTGCAATTCTTCCCAGGAAAGAAGAATAATCCAGGGAAGTGATCTGCATTTGCGTAGCGCCTTCATTCACTACCGGTGCAGGAACATATTTTAAAATACCATCCAGCAATGGAATAATATCCGTAGTTGGTGTCAGTGAATCATTAAACCATCCATTTTTTCCGGAACCATAAAAAGTCGGGAAATCCAGCTGGTCTTCCGTTGCATCCAGATTAAAGAAAAGTTCAAATACTGCTTCATGCACTTCTTCCGGACGGCAATTCGGCTTATCTACTTTATTGATAATCACCATTGGATTAAGATCCAAGTGCAATGCTTTTTGCAATACAAAACGTGTTTGGGGCATGGGGCCTTCAAAAGCATCCACGAGTAATAACACACCATCTGCCATTTTAAGAACGCGTTCCACTTCACCGCCGAAGTCGGAGTGACCCGGAGTATCGATCACATTTATTTTTACACCGTTATACATAACGGATGCATTCTTACTGAAAATGGTAATACCTCTTTCCTTTTCAAGATCATTGCTGTCCATGATCAGCTCACCGGTTTCCTGGTTGTCACGAAAAACCTTCGTAGCATGTAATATCTTATCTACCAGCGTGGTTTTACCGTGGTCTACGTGTGCGATGATCGCGATGTTCCTGATCTCCATAATTTTCTTTGCTTTAAGCAGGATCCTGATCCTGTTTTTGGACGCGCAAAGGTAGTCATTTTTACCGGGATTATGAAGAGGCTGTCCCGATTGTCCTATACCCGCACATAAATCTTCCGCTTATCAAGGATATACCCGATGATCCAGCAGAATAACATCCAGGAGATGGCAAATAACAATGAACCGAGATACAGGCCGGCATATTTAAAAACATGAGTATAGAGCCATGAGAAGAGCGTTACACCGGGTTCTACATGTATCATATATCCTAAAAGGGTAGCGCCAATCTCAGATAACAGGTAAATAAATAACGGGTTTTTACCAAAAACAGTAAAAAACCTCGTCCAGTTGGTCCTGCCCAGAAAATCAACTACATAAATAATAGCTGAAATAATAACACAGTCGATTCCAACGGTATAGACCACAAAAGAACTGGTCCATAATTTTTTGTTAATTGGAAAAGAAAGGTCCCAGAAATAACCAATTACAATCAGGCAACACCCCAAAAGCAGCAGTTTGGCAAGTCCTTCAAAACTTTTGCCCTTCTCCTGAATAAATTTTCCAACCATAAATCCAAAAGTCACATTCACTACTGAGGGCAGTGTTGATAACCATCCTTCCGGATCAAATGCAACACCTTCGCCATGATACATATGGTCCTTGCCCATCAGCCATAGGTCCAGTTTATATCCAAAATTTCCTGTCATCGCCAGCGGGTCGGGAGCATCGCCTCCCCAGAGCAGGAGGGCCCAGTATAAAAGAAGTATGGAAATGGAAATGCTGATAACCATTCCCGGCTTAAAATAATAAATCAGCAGGGAAGCAATACAGTAGGCCAGCGCAATTCTTTGCAGCACACCGAGTATCCGGGTATGAGAAACAGGGGAAAAAATGATATTGTGAGCTTTGTCCATTTCATAAAACGGGAACCAGTACATTAAAAACCCGCAAAGAAAAATTATCAGGGTTCGCTTAAAAATTTTCCCCAGCACTTCGGCCTGGCTCAGGGTATTCCATTTATTCATTACAAAACTCATTGCATTTCCAACAGCGAATAAAAATGACGGGAATACCAGGTCAGTTGGGGTGAATCCATGCCAGTGTGCATGTTCCAGTGGTGAATAGATAAATTTACCCCCGGGGTTATTCACGATGATCATAAAACAGATGGTCATACCTCTGAAAACATCCAGGGCCAGGAATCTTTGTTTTGGTGCAATCGTCATGCTTGAATTTTTATGTTTTGGTTGGATCTCCAAGTTCGGAAACTATCCCCAATGGTAAATGAAAGAATACTGATTTCTTTTTTGAAATTCATCTTTTAGCAGAACTTGCGTGTATGTCCCGTAAGATTATCTACCTGATCAATCCGGTTTCCGGTACGAAGAAAAAAGACCAGTTGAAGGACCTGATCATTCGCAAAACACGTGCGGAAGGAATTGCATTTGAAATTTATCCGTCAAAGGCCGACGGAAGTTATGATAACCTGGAGAAGGTTATCAAAAAAGATGGTATTACAGACGTTGTTATTTGCGGAGGGGATGGTACAGTGAATGCGGTTGTGAATGCCCTCCAGGGTGTTCCGGTAAATTTCGGAATCATTCCGATGGGCTCAGGTAATGGTCTTGCCTTTGCCGCCAAAATTCCAAAACAGGCGAGCCTGGCCCTTGATGTAATATTTAATGGGAAGGCTTCCCTGACAGACGCATTTTATATCAACGAAAAATTCTCCTGCATGCTCTGCGGAATCGGATTCGATGCGCAGGTTGCCCACGAATTTGCAAAACATAAAACCAGGGGCCTGCGGACCTATATCCGCATATCAACCATTCAGTTTTTTAAATCCAGGCCATACCCATTCGAAATAACCGTCAAGGACCGGGTTTTAAAAACCGATGCTTATTTTATCAGCATAGCCAACAGCAATCAATTTGGCAATAATTTCACCATCGCCCCGAAAGCCAGTATGTCAGATGGTTTGCTTGATATTGTTATCGTGAAAAAAATGAATAAGCTCAATCTGCTTTTTTCTGTTCTCCTGCAGGTTTCCGGGAACAATAAACCCAGACATGCGATGGACTATGCTAACAAAAAAAATATTATGTACCTGCAGACAGATAAAATTGTTATCCGGAATCCCGGCAATGCTCCATTACATATCGACGGGGATCCTCAGGATACCAGTGGTTCATTTTCCATACGCATTATACCGGATTGTTTCAGGCTGTTACAACCCTTTTGAAGCCTAACGCCTAACGCTTAACGCTAAACGCAATCTTTGAATTTAGATTCTATAAAAATTCAAACGGCAAACCAGTTCCCGTTATGAAATGAATTTGTTGCTGAGGACTATGGGTCAGGCGTTAGGCGTTAAGCGTTAGGCGTTAGGCGTTGGGCGTTAGGCCTGCCTACGGATTCAGCAAATCATTCACACTTTTAAATATCTGCTGGTTCTGGTTATTGTCAATGGCATTGGCAATATCCAGTTTTTCCTGGCGGCTCAGATGAAAATTTAATGCTGCGGCGGCATTGGCGGTTTTAGGCTCATATTGAAAAGTCATTTTATAAAATGATGTTGCCCATATATCCTTCCATCACACTCAGCAGATCATTCTGATTATATTCCTGCATTTTATACCAGTTATACTGGATCAGCAATAAAGGTTTGGTGATGATCTCTGTAATGTCCGTAGATTCAAACGGGAACTCCCATCCTCCGGTTTTCCTGTCACGGATCTGTATAAGAAGTACTCCACGGGTATTTTTAAGAATCCAGTCCCGGAATACATCGACGAAACGGAGTCCGACCTGCTCACCGAAATTATCCCGGAATCCCGGCATCCATCACGTCAATCACCGGTTCAGAAGGAAGCCATACGTTTGGCAGCACGTACGGGAACGTTGCATTCATACGGAGTGCTGTTAACATCCGCATATTCATCGGATCCTGCTTTGCAAAAAACTTATGAAAATCCACTGCATCCGGATCAATGGTTTTGATATGGCTGCTGTCAAATACCGGTCGCATCAGAAAACTGATCGGCTGAGTACTGATCAGCATCGTAGCGACTGTCCCGCGTAATAACGGAACTAAATAACATCAGGGGAATTCGTGCAGCCGTTTCATCTGCAGCGAGATCCTTCAACTGTCTGTCCAGTACCCCTCCCGTATTTTTATTCAGTTTTTGTTCAAATGCATATCCGCGATCCTTGATATATTCATAATCTCCTACCTGAATTTTTGGGCTGGTGAAAAAAGGTCACGCGCCACAAACGAAGAAAAAAGCGGATTAAGCAAATCGCCGGAAATGGCATCTGTATACCTGCGGTCATCCGGCCTGATGGATGAATCCTGGTATTCTTTCATCCTGCTTAATTCCCGGAAATAAGCAGCGCCAAACATTCCACCGGACGCTCCGGTGATCAGGAATGTTTTATCCATCAGGTGACCACCGTTCTGTTTGTCGAGTTTCTGAAGCACGTTCATGGTAAATGCAGCGCTTCTGCTTCCTCCTCCGCTGGTATTGATGATAAGCAGCAGCGGTTTTTCTTCTTTTTGTTTCTTCTTCCAGTTTTCGAGAATCTTCAGCATGCCAGCTTTATCCGCTTCCACTTTGTCGGGTGTACACATATCCAGCAAATGATCCCGGTCATAAACCGGCCTGTCTGTCCGGTTAGTATAATTCAACCCGTAGGCTTTGTTGGTCGGGTCAATGATTTCATACCTGTACAGCACATTTAGAATTAAAAATAATAACACGAGAAAGGGAATGCTCCAGCTTTCCATGAAATAGGAGAAGGCGCCGGATACCGCCAGCAGGATGGAGAAAAAAAGGAAGATACTGGCTGCCGCCGGCAATTGGAATGCAGGTTCGTCCATAAAAAATCCGACAAGGACCAAAAAAAGAAAGGCAATAAAAATTGACAGGATAGCTGCAAAATGATGCCGGCCAAAAATCCGTTCGATGAATTCCTTACTGTAGTGGGAAACATCGCGTACCTGTTTTACCGAGAAAGGACCATTCATATACCATTGTACACGTATGAGCCGGCTGCTGTTTCGCTGAATATCTTTTGAATTGAACTGGGATTTAAAAAGCTTCGGATTTGCAATCAGGGGCGTCATCTGGCGGATAATGGTTCGGTCGGCTTCAAAAAAATATAAAAGGGAAAGCCCAATCACTAAGAAAAATCCGGTCAGAAATCCTGCGATGAGCCATGCGATTTCGCTGTTGGTCATCAGTTCCTTGGTGCTGTCGAATTCAATGGCCTTAAAAAAATAATAAATCATTAAAATTCCTGGCAGTATGAAATTATTCGTGCAGTATTTCAGGAACGGGCGGGTAGTGGTTGCAAGGAAACGAAAATGACGGCTATACAGGATGAAAGTGGTTACATTCCAGCACATGATAAAAGCCCCTGCAGCAGCACCGACGATCGCTCCGCTCAGCGCATTCACATTGTCCAGGTATTCCGGTGCCAGAAATAATGCATCTGCTCCGAAGGAATGCATGAAGCCTCCATGAATGGTGGAAAAAAGGATTACCCAAAAAATCAGGAGCAACTGGTATTTTTTCAGATAAAGCAATATCAGCTGAACAGGAAATGAATAATAAACTGATTTCAGGTACTGCATTTTAGAGGCACGATATTGCCGAAAGTTAAGTGAAAAAAAATATTGGAATTCTCCCGGATATCCTTATCCTAACGGAAAGATCCGTTTTAAATTACTTCGTCATGGGCCTTAACACATAGATAGCATAAATGAAGCTGAATAGTAACAACATGCCGTTCAGCTGATGTAACAATGCCACCCAGTCAAATACTCCCCATCGGTTGGCCCTGATACCCGGACTCGCAAGAAGTACCAGTATGCCCAAAAGGACCTGCAGTAAAACAAAAACTGCAGGTAGTAACAGCCGACCCCGCTGACGACGTATAATACCCGATCGAAAAAGCCCGAGGGTCCAGACAGATACACCGGCCAGAATAAGATAGGCCAGGTTTCGGTGTATGAAATGTATCATTATCGTATTCCCAATGAAGTTGAGCATTACTGGTGAATCCCGGAAGAGGCTGGCGGGAATCCAGTCCCCGTTAATCAGGGGCCAGCCAGGAGCGGCGGCTGCCGCTTTATTGCCTGCCATGAGAGCCCCATATAGCAATTGAATAAAAACAAGGACCAGCAAAACGATGGCGAAGGCCCTGATTTTTCGGGCATTCCGGATGCGGGCAACAGGAAATAAAAGTTTACAGGAAAACCAAAATGCATAAGAAATCAGGCCGATCGCAAGTATAAAATGCAGGGCGAGTTTGGTGGGCTTCACATACAAGGCATCCCCGGTTAATCCACTCATCACCATGATCCAGCCTACCAGCGCCTGCAGTAGTCCCAGAAAAAATAGTACGAGCAGTGGGGTGATTAGTTCGCTTCTCAATTTTCTTTTGTAAAGAAGTAAAACAAACCCAACTATAAATACAATACCAACCAGTCTTGCCCATAGCCGGTGAAACCACTCCCAGAAAAAGATAAATTTAAAATCGGATAAACTAAAATCGGCGTTCAGCAGGTGATACTGGGGTGTTTGCCTGTACTTTTCGAATTCGGCTGTCCATTGTGCAGTGTTCAGTGGTGGAACAACTCCCGTAAATATATTCCATTCGGTGATAGACAGTCCGGATCCGGTTAACCGGGTAATACCACCAAGTAAAACCTGAATAAATAACATTCCTGTACCTGCAAGTACCCAGTATCCTACCATCCGGTTGGTGGATTTCGATTTCCAGTTCACCATTGCGCAAAAATAATTGATCCACAACCGTTGTAGATAACTATTTCATCCTGGTCGATTTTAAAATCAGCCATTACTTTATTTTTGGTGAAAGATATCCAGTTGCTTAAAGCTTACCATCAGAATCATTTACCCGAAGCAGGCTGTGATGAAGCCGGACGGGGGTGTTTTGCAGGACCCGTATTTGCTGCGGCTGTAGTTTTACCAACAGATTTCTACCACCCCGACCTCAACGACTCCAAACAGGTGGCCCCGGAAACACGACTGGAACTCAGAAATTATATTGAGATGCATGCGTTGGCTTTTGCAGTGGACCAGGTGAGCAATGAAGAAATTGATATAATAAATATACTGAAGGCTTCTTTCAAAGCGATGCACGGAGCCATAAACAAATTGAAAATCCAGCCGGGATTCTTACTGATAGACGGACATATGTTTTATAAGTATAAAGAAATTCCGCATCTCTGTATTGTTAAGGGAGATGCCATATACGCTTCTATTGCGGCTGCCAGTATTCTTGCCAAAACCTACCGCGATGAATATATGCAGCAGCTGCACGATGAATTCCCACAGTATGGCTGGTTTAATAACAAGGGTTACGGAACTGCTGAACACCGGAGAGGAATCCGGTCTCACGGACTATGTCCATATCACCGGAAAAGTTTCAATATACTTTCACCGCAACTGGAAATTTTCGAAAAAGAATGACTCAAATTGCGTAACTCCAGTTGTACTGATTTATTACGAGCCATAACCCAAATACAATCATGCTGATCTTCCCTGAGAACCTGGTACTGGAAAATGACCGCGTTTTAATGAGACCGGTTCAGTCAGAAGATCTGGAATTTTTCCTGCCTTTTGCAGAAAATGAACCCGACACCTGGGATTTTTCGCTGGTAAGCGCTGCCGGAAAAACAGGTATGACAAGATATGTGGAGTATGCAGTCCGGCAACTTCAGTTAAAAAAGGAATATCCTTTTATCGTATTCGATAAGGCAGCCAATGCCTATGCGGGAAGTTCCAGGTTTTACGATATCCAGTTGGATTTTGCCACAACCATCCTGGGATATACCTGGTATGGGCGGGATTTCCGGCAAACGGGATTAAACCGGCACTGCAAATACCTGATGTTGAATTTTGCTTTTGAACAATGGGGAATGGAGAGAGTAGAATTCCGGGCCGATTTGAGAAATGAAAAATCGATTGAAGCCATGAAAAAAATAGGATGCACAGTGGAAGGAATTTTCAGGAGTCATTACCCCATTGATTCCGGCGGCAGAAAAGATTCGATTATTCTTTCTATCCTGAAAGATGAATGGTTTGAATTTGTGAAGAGGAATCTGCGCGCTATTACGAGATGACAGTTGACGGTTGACGGCATTGGGCGTTAAGCGTTGGGCATTAGGCTTCTTCCTCCCACTCCCCTGCTCCTTTCCGTAACATGACGGGTTCTCCGGAGGTATAGTCGATAATGGTTGACGGAATCATTTTGCCCGGGCCGCCATCGATAACGATATCCACCTGGTTTTTAAAAATCTCATATATAATTTCCGGATCTGTATATTCTTCAACCTGATCGCCGGGTAATGAAGTACTTAATACCGGATGGCCCAGCTTTTGTACGATTGTTCTGGCAATCAGGTTATCCGGAACACGCAGGCCGATACTGTTTTTCCTGCTCTTGAGTATTTTGGGTACCTCTTTGTTCGCAGGCAGGATAAACGTATAGGGCCCGGGTAAATGATTTTTCAAAACACGGTATAAAGGGGTGGAAATGCTCTTGGTATACATACTTAAATTGCTCAGGTCAAAACAAACAAAGGAAAGTTGGGCTTTAGCCGGATCAATTTGTTTTATCCGGCAAATACGTTCAATCGCTTTATGCTGGAAAATATCGCATCCCAGTCCATAGATAGTATCGGTTGGGTAAATAATAATCCCTCCCGACAAAAGGCATTCTGTAATGGTGTTGATATTTCTTTCCTGTGGATTATCGGGATGAACTGTAAGAAACATATCACAATGTAAGTACGCAATTCCGCAACTTTTAAGTGTTTATTATGTTTGCTGTACTTTTATAAAAATTTCCCTATGCAGTTGCGATCTGTGGACCGTGTGGATGAAATTTCTCCGGAGGATTTTAAAGAAAACTATTACTTACCGCTGAAGCCATTGGTGATAAAGCGTCTGGCCAAAGAATGGCCTGCTTATTCTAAATGGAACTGGGATTTTTTAAAGGTCATGGTAGGGGATGTGCAGGTTGGTCTGTACAATAATGTTAAAAGTGATGCACATACCCCCGTGAACAAGGCCGATGATTATATGAAATTCGGCGACTATATTGATATGATTCGCAAAGGACCCTCCGAATGGCGGATTTTTCTTTTTAATTTATTTGAATATGTTCCTTCCATCCTGCAGGATTTCAGCTGGCCAGAGCAATACAGCAGGTTTTTTGTAAAAAAATATCCCATGTTGTTTACAGGTGGCCAGGGATCAATAACCCATATGCATTTCGATATGGATCTTTCCCATATTTTTCATACCCATTTCATGGGCAAAAAACGGATCCTGCTTTTTCCTCACGAGGAAAAATATAAATTATACAGAAAACCCTGGGAAGTACTGAGCATGGTAAATTTTGAAAAATATTATTATGACGAGGATAATAAACTGGATTATGACCGCTATCCCGCCCTTCGGCTGGCAAAGGGATATGAACTGATCCTGGATCATGGAGAGACTCTTTTCATGCCCGCCGGTTACTGGCATCATATGGAATATATTGAAAGTGGATTTGCCCTGAGCCTGAGAGCCCTTCAACCCGGTATCAGTTCAAAAATAAAGGGTGCCTGGAACCTGTTTGCCATGCGTCATCTGGATACGATGATGAAAAAAGCGGCGCCTGAATGGTGGAACAATTATAAAAGGGAAAAATCATTTTCAGGAGCGATGAAAGTTTTGGAAGACAGCAACTTTAAATAATCTGAATTCATCAGGTTTATTGAGAATTCTGCCTCAGGAACAGTATAAATGATGCGTAGTTCAGGGTTATCAGGAGTTCGACAAGAGTTCGATAAGTGTTCGCTTGGAGTTCGCTTGGAACTACCTGGGTAATCTAAATCCCCATTGAAATTAAAAATCAAATTATTTGAGGCAGCTTACACTGTTAAAAAACCCAGGCGTTAAGCGTTAATCGTCCATGTTTCCCGGCCACTGAGCAGTTTATTCAGATTGCCCTTGCCTTTTGTTTTGATCACTTCTTCGATCTGCATATTGAGCATGTCCTCATAACAGGCGCGCTGATTCGAATAAAAAACGCCGAAAGGACGGGGAAAATGCGATTCGAGAGAGGGATCATCAAACATACGTACCAGGGACTGGGCCTTGTACAGGTCCGTTTCATCATGAATCCATAAATCCTCCGCAGAATATCCGTTTCCAATTTCAACTGCAACCGGTTTGAGTCCGTCAAGACGGATTCCTTTGTTTTGCTGGGCACCAAAAATCAATGGTTTGCCCTGCTCCAGGAAAAGTGTTTCTGTTGGTTTGGAACTCTTCTCGGTAAATATTTCAAAAGCACCATCATTGAAAATATTGCAGTTCTGGTAAATTTCCAGGAACGATGAACCTCTGTGCTGGTGACTGCGCATCAGCATCTGCTGAAGATGTTTGGGATCCCGGTCCATACTCCGCGCAATAAAACTTGCATCAGCCCCCATTGCCAGGGCCAGCGGATTAAAGGGATGGTCAATACTGCCCATCGGAGTTGATTTGGTCACTTTGTCCGGCTCGGAGGTAGGTGAATACTGTCCCTTGGTCAGTCCGTATATCTGATTATTGAACAGTAATATGTTCACATCAAAATTCCGGCGTAGCAAATGAATGGTATGATTCCCGCCAATACTGAGCGAATCTCCGTCTCCGGTTACGATCCATACACTGAGTTCCGGACGGGTCGCTTTTAAACCGGATGCAATCGCCGTTGCCCTTCCGTGTATTGAATGCATCCCGTAGGTATTCATATAATAGGGGAACCGGCTGCTGCAGCCAATGCCGGATATGATAACGATATTCTCGCGGGGAACACCAATGGTTGGCATAACTTTCTGCACCTGGGCAAGAAT
The DNA here is from genome assembly GCA_963766585.1 of uncultured Bacteroidota bacterium. Classification (GTDB taxonomy): domain Bacteria; phylum Bacteroidota; class Bacteroidia; order Chitinophagales; family Chitinophagaceae; genus Puia. The sequence goes on along the minus strand of CAVYAV010000002.1, from coordinate 840,936 downwards.
GGAATAGTCTCCGCATCCGGGGCACCAGCGAACTTCCTGGTCAGTTACAAAATCTTTGGCCGTCAGTGGGGCGGCTGCGGAGGTTAAAGTCGTCATGGCTTGAGAAATTCATGCAAATTACAACATATTGAGGCTCCCGCTGGAACGGCTTTTGCCTTTCTATGGTATAAACAGTTAAAAAATGAAAAATGCCCTGCTGGCACTGGCTGTTATATCCGTCTTTATCTTAACCGGTTGTACCGCTGGTTATGTTGCTACCCGGCCTGCGGATGTCGTGTATGCAAGACCCGTTTCCCCTGGTCCTGGTTATGTTTGGGTCAGCGGGGAATGGCGGTGGAGCAATGGCAAATATCACTGGCATGAAGGCTCCTGGCAACGTGCGCGGGAAGGCCATAGCTGGAAATCAGGGTATTGGGAAAATAACCACCAGGGATATAAGTGGCATAATGGTCACTGGGAGTAATTCTTCACAACAGGCAGTTAGAGAATCCCTAAAAAAGAATAGTCCTCCCGTATAAAACGAGAGGACTATTTCATTGAAAGAGATTAATATCTGCTGTTGCTGAAGTTATTTCTTTTCTGGAAATTACCACCGCCACCACCTCTGTTGCCGCCACCGGTTCCACCAGTACGTTCTTCACGTGGTTTAGCAATGGATACGTTGATGGTTCTGCCATCTACTGAAGCACCATCCAATTCGGAGATGGCTTTCTTAGCAGCTTCGTCGTCTGCCATTTCAACAAATGCAAATCCACGTGATTTCTGAGTGAATTTGTCAAGGATAACTTTAGCAGATGAAACTTCACCGTACTCTGCAAAATACTCGTTTAAGTCTTCGTCAGTTACGTTGAAGCTTAAATTTGAAACATAAATGTTCATACTTAAATAAAAGATTAAATGATAAAAATAAAAGCTGAAGAAAGCTGAAGTAAAGGCGACTAACTAACCGTACTGAAGATTGCGTAGCAGAATGTTTGTTCAATTACTAAATGCTGATCAACTCTAAGACAGCGCAAATATACATCAAATAAATCAAATTTCAACTTTGTGCAAAGATTTATAGGCAACAATACTGCCGGACAACATAAGCATTCCCCCCAGTACAAAGGGTGCGCCTGGAAAATGCACAGGAGCCTGAACAGAAGTGAAATATGCAAACAAACTCGTCATCAGAATGGGACCGATAATATAAGTGGCACTTGTTAAACTTGTTAACGACCCCTGCAATTCTCCCTGCTCATTGGCCGGAACATGGCCTGAAATGGAAGACTGCAATGCGGGTGCTGCAATACCCCCGAGACAATAAGGCACAAGAAAAACAAACATCATCCAGCTTTCGCTGGCAATAGCAAATAAAAACATACCCGTCGCACAGAGCAACAATCCAATATAGATGCTCCGGTCATTCCCTATTTTCGGATTAACTACGCGAATCAAAACAGCCTGGACGAAGGAGACCAGCACACCTACTACCGCCAGGGAAATACCAATCGTTCGGGGTGTCCATTGAAACTTATAGGCCGTGTAATAACTCCAGTTGCTTTGAATGGCATGCGAAGCCAGATAATCCAGGGTCAGGGTTAGAATCAGGCCGGCTACGGCGGGATATTTCTTCAGGTTCTGCAGGGATCCGATCGGATTGGCTCTTTTCCAGTCAAATTTTCGCCGGTTCTCTTTAGCCAGGGACTCGGGAAGCACAAAGTACCCATAGAGCCAGTTCAGCAATGAAAGTACGGCTGCCGCATAAAACGGTGCGCGTGTACCCCATCCCGTTAGTAACCCGCCGATGGCGGGACCGATTATAAATCCCAGCCCGAAAGCGGCACCCAGCAATCCGAAATTTTTCGACCTGGTTTCTTCGTTACTGATATCCGCGATATAAGCGGAAGCGGTGGTAAAACTCGAACCTGCAATTCCCGAAATCGTTCTGCCCAGGAAAAGCCACCCAAAGCTGGGTGCAAAGCCCATGAAAATATAATCAATACCAAAACCGAACAGTGAAAAAAGAAGTACGGGCCTCCTGCCTACCTGGTCACTCAGGTTCCCCATTATCGGTGCGCAGACAAACTGCATCAGGGCATAAATAAATAATAACCAGCCCCCCTCTTTGCTCGCCTGGTTTACAGGGATATGTTTCATGCCTGCTATCAGCTGGGGCATCACCGGAATGATCAGTCCCCACCCGACAACATCTATTAAAAGGGTGATGAAAATAAATCCAATGGCTGCCTGCTTCTTCATGTTCCGTTAAAAAATTTGAAAAACAAATGGGGTATTAAGAATTTTATTAGCTTGTAAGATAAGATTAGTTACCGGGCATCAATATAATTGCCAGGGAATTAAAAAAACCGTAATGGCTTATGCGGATAAATCAGCGCATGAATAAAAAAATGCTGGCAGCTTCGGGGATTGCACTGTTTATAGCTTTTGGGATAGCGGCAACGCACGTTCCGTCTGAACTAAGAAACCTGAAAGTGATTCCCAAAAATATCGATGAAGCACAGGTGGAACGGATCATGCACAAAATGTCCCATGACCTGGGGGTAACCTGTTCTCACTGTCACCCAAACACGAAACCGGGCATTTTCCCCCAGCGGGTTGATTTTATTTCGGATGAAATTCCGGCGAAAAACATCGCCCGGAAAATGATGCTGATGACCGACAAACTCAACAAAAAATATTTTAACTATATAAACAGGTATGACTACGATGCGATAATAAACAAATCGATCGTCACCTGCAATACCTGTCACCGCGGATTGGAAAAACCCAATAACAATCTGGTCATTCCGGATTAATGATTACTGTTTGATCAGTTTTTGCCTGTAAATGGACGTTTTCGTTTTTACTGAAACGAAATAAACACCTTTAGGAAGTTCTGCAATATTCAACTGATAAGTTTGCACGCCACCGGGTTGTATTGATCTTAATAATTTCCCGGTTACATCAAACAACCTTATTTCGAGCATAACATCCCGCAGGGAGTTGATATTGGTAAAATCTGCGGTTGGATTTGGGTAAATTTCAAACCCGGTCGGTACGTCGAATTTTACGGACACGATCGGCGATAAATAGAAATTCCCGTCTTTATCCACTTCTTTTAACCGGTAATAACTGGTGCCTGCGACGGGCTTATTGTCATTGATGGAATAGTACCTGGGGCGTTTGGCTTTCTCCAACCGCAGGCACCTTGTCAATCATTTCAAAACTCTTACTATCAGCGCTCCGCAGAACGATAAAATAATCTGCTAAGTGTTCCATGGCAGTGGCCCAGGATACCAGTACATGGTCGTGGTTGACGGCCTTGGCAGAAAAATTCAACAATTTCACCGGCAGCGGATTGCCATTAAGTAATTCAAAGGTGAAAGCCTGAATTTGTCCCGAGGATAATCCGGTATTATTTGCACTCGTAACGGCCATGCCATAATTCGGGATATTGGCCGGATCGTTGCCAAAATGCAAATCCACGGAAGCTCCGACCTGTGTCCAGGTGATATTATCTGAAGAAACATAACCGGTATAATTGGTACCTGTTTTGGTAACCTTCATCCAGGGATTCGGAATGACGCAGGGAAAGTTCCGGTGGTTACCGGACCGCCGGCGATGTCCCTGTATTCAAATATAAAATTAGCCCCGTTGTTTACGGAAGCCATATAGGCAAACCTCGACGTGCTGGTCAGGCTGTCCCTTACCATGATTCCCAGTTTATTTGAGGGAAAAACCTGATCCTGCTGGATTAGATGACCCAGGGCCTCGTAATCCAGATTGTCATTATTGGTAAACGTAAAGTGAAACCCATCGGCAATTCCGCCGATATCGGTTCCCGAACCGGTCATCGTATAAATATTCCCGTTTTTACAGGTAGATCCGGCCAGGCCGGTATACCCCAGGTCCAGATCATAATACCGCACCGGAGGAATATCACAATTGGTTTGCGGGCATCCACTGGGAATGAAGCCCCCTGAGTTGATTTCGCTGGGTACAGCACCGCAGTTAGCCTGAATAGTATAATAATATAAAGTTCCACAGCTTAGCGCCGTAAGATCTACGGAATTGGTGTTTACGGTTTTGCTAAGCCATTCAGGGGACAGGTAGTGGTGGTATTTCACGGTATACGTATCTGCTGAGGAAACCGCATCCCAGCTGATATGTTCTGAATTGGGCGTAAGAGTCACCGCCGCAAGTCCGGTCGGTGCCCGGCAACCGCTAGCCAGGCTGCCAAATACCTGGAATTCATTAATGGAATAATTCCCGGCATTTCTCTTTACACCTTCCATTTCTATAAACTTCGCCGTAACAACACTGTTGAATTCGTTATAATTTGATTTGTTGCCAACAACTGTCTTAAAAGTTGTCCAATTGATCCCGTCCTCTGAAATTTTTAAATTGAAGTTTTTTGCAAAGGCACTGGAGTTCCAGTTTATAGCAACCCTGCATATATCATAATCGTTACCGAGATTAATAACGATCGTATTCGCGTCCTGATTCGAGGAGGTCCAACTGGTTGTTACATCGCCGTCCACCACATTCGTGGCGTTTAATCCGCTGGTAGCGGTGACCGTCTTCCCAATTGCGATATTGGTGATACAGGTGGTATTGGTTTTTAGTCCGTAACAAAAAAGCTGATTTCTATTAGCTGCGATAAATACTTTTCCTGCGGCGATGGTCGGACAGGAAAATTTATTAAAAATTGTTATCTGGTCAACCGCTACCATATCTGAATTCCACAACTCGGTCTTGGACACGTCATTGGCATTTACGGCATGGAGAATTCCATGGCAGTTATTATTATTGGCATTACAACCACTTTGTGCCTGGTATGCCCAAAGAATTCCTGTATTGGGATCCGTTCCATTTGATGACACAGATAAATAACCCCCGGAACCCCCGGAGGGCCCCTGTATGCCTGAATTTATTTTCACCTGACTGCCGCCAAACTGCAGCCCGCTTGGAGTGACGGGATATCCCATCAGCTGGGTTCCTTCTGAAAACTGGTAGGCGAATGGCGTAGGGCCTCCAAAATAGGCAAAGGAAGAATGCATGGTTCCCCCGTTATAAAAGGTTTGTTTGTTCAGATTACTGTTATTACCAGCATTGAATCCCCCCAGATTTGTTCTGTCCATGATATAAAAATTGCCATCCTTGCAACCGGTCATGGCCAGGTTGGTATTCGGCAATAACATCACCTGGATCGGAAAATCCTTATCGGCATCATCGAGCGCCATATAATTCCATGGTGTAAAATAACTGGCAAGGGTTAAATCCGGATTCAGTTTAACGGCACTTTCGCCCCGGTTTTGCAGGATCTGAAGGAAGTATTCCGGGGAAAATATGGATCCGATTCGCATTGGTTGGGCTTGCGTCTTCCGTAAGGTTATTTCCCGTGGTAAAATAAATGTTTCCATTGTCATCAATAGCCGGCGCCGTTCCACTCATCCAGATACCCCCCCTGCCGTCATTCGGAGTGGTAATATAGGCGTGAACTAAAGCAAGGGTAGATGCATCATAACTGACGATCCAGCCATGACTCGGGTTGTTATCGCAATGAGCGGCAAATGGGATATAAACCTTACCCTGGGAAAGTGCCAGTCCGGCCCGGTTGAACTGCGTACGCGGATTAAACGAAATGATTCCGGTGGAAGTCTGCCCATCGCCAGTGCCGGCTATCGACGGATTTATTTCAACCGGACTACCCGGTCTTTCGAAACCGTTCGTAATATCAACAGCGTGAAGGTATTGGTGGAATCCGTTCGGCGGGTAGGTGTATTCCTCATATGGATTGGTAGATGACGGAGGTACCCATGCATGATTATCAAAACCAGGGTCATCATTATTTATAATCTTGGTTACGAAATACATCGTTCCTGCCAGGGTATCGATAACCGGTGTGCCGACGATACCCATGTTTCCCTGAAAATCCCCGTATCCGCCGCCACATAGGTCCGGATGTATGTCCGAGGAAGAAGCAGGTCTGCAGTTGGCACAGTTTGCTGCCGGTGCCGGGGCTATTTTAGCTGTAAAATTCCCCTGCCAGTAAGCGTCTGCATTTTCATCCGCATCAAATGCATACACCGAATTATTCAGGGTGGTTACGATCACAATATTCTTAAATCCCTTGTTCGGGATATTCACCTGCATCACCACCAGGGGCTGGCTGACAATCTTATCGTCCGTTAAATGGCTGAAATTAAACCCAAACGTGTTTTTATTGACGTTATTGACGTTAAGTTCGGTTTCATATGGATACCAGCCCGTACGACCCTGATCATTATGCTGGGTCCAGACACTTTGGGTCATGCCAGATTTTGTGAACAGTAAAAACACACAGCACAAAATTCCAAAATAGAATTTTTTCATATCGGGAGGAATATTAACGATGTCAACATTTACAATTAAAGCATTAGAAACTAATCGATTCTGATAGGAATGGAAGGAGGATAATTATTCAGGGTAGTTTCAAAAAAGGATAGTAGGGACCACAAAAATAGAGGGTTTTTTTAGGATATGCAAGTAGGGCCGAAAACAGACTTTTTGAGGCTAAAAGCATGTTTTTTTCATCAAATACATGAAAATCAAGGCAAACAATAAGGTTTTCGGAGATTTTTATTAGATTGTATTCAAATTGAAAGATATGATTTTCAGCAGAAAAACTTTAGCTGTCTTCCTGGTAGGTCTGTTTGTGTGGTTTGGGATTGCTGCCACTAAACCGCCTGAAGATCCAAAGTTTAAAAACCTGAAAATACTTCCAAAAGATATCAGCAAAGAGAACCTGGACAAAGTAATGGATGGCTTTAAAGCCGCCCTGGGGGTAAAATGCAGTTTTTGTCATGCCCCGTCTGCTGATACCTCAAACCATCACCCGGATTTCGCCAGTGACGCCAAACCTGAAAAAGGCATCGCCCGCAAAATGATGAAGATGACTAAGAAAATCAACAGTAAATTTTTTGACTACGTTAAAAACGAGCAGGGCGAACACGTTCCCGCGGTGGAATGTATGACCTGTCACCATGGTAAAGAACACCCGGGAAAGTAAACCATTCCAATGCCCTTCTTCAAGAGAAAAAAAAGTATTGCATTTTTTCTCCTTTGTGTTTTCATAATCACTGGAATTCTCGGAAGCAGAAAGATTCCCCGGGGAGAACCTGTTTATACAAATCTGAAGATTCTTTCAGACAAATTAACAGAAGAAGAAATGGATGCCATTATGCATCGGTTTAATTCGACTCTTGGAGTTACCTGCATGTATTGTCATGTACTTAAAAAAAATGTGCCATATCCAGAGCCCATAGATTTTGCCAGTGATGAAAAACCGGCCAAATTAAAAACGCGGGAAATGCTGGCGATGAGTATCAGCCTGAATAAAAAATATTTCAAAATAAAGATGGACCGGAAGTTAAAACCGGCTCCCAGAATCTGGTGCAGTACCTGCCACCAGGGCGTTTTGGATCCGCGGAAAATCGGCAGGCCCTGATTCGTTTCCCAACTATTGTTTTATAATTTTTTGCTGATACATTTTAGTATCGGTTTTATATTCCAGCATATACACTCCTGCTGCCAGGGATGAAACATTCAGATTGATTTGTTGTAATCCGGCGAGATTCTCTGAACTCATAATTTCCTGCCCGCTTACACTTAATAACCTTGCCATCCTTACCAGTTCCTTACCTGAACTAATATGAATAGCGTCGGTAACAGGATTGGGATAAACAACCGGTAATGCATTCAATCCGAATCTGACCTGTATTACCGGGAATGCTGCCATTCTTCCATCGATATCGAATTGCTTAAGTCTATAAAAATTTATTCCGTTAGCGGGATGAACATCTGAAGTGCTATAGTTCTGATTTGAACTGCTGTTACCTAAGGCTTTCACAGTAGCTATGTTTTCAAAATGAGAACCGTCGCTGCTTCTTTCAACAGTAAAATGATCATTGTTTTCTTCTACAGCTGTCGTCCAGGAAAGGGAAATATACTGATCGTTTACGTTCTGACCAGTAAAACTCACCAAAGTAATCGGCAGGGGTGTAGACCCTATAAAATTATCAAACACCGCAGTGGAAAGTTTGGTTTCATCGGCACTGGTAACTGCAAGTCCCAGTTCAAAACTTGAGGTGCCAAAATTTAAATTCTGCGTAGTGCCCACCTGTACCCAGGTTCCGTCCACACCCGTAGCAGAAACAAAACCAGCATAATTTGTTCCTGTTTTTTCCAGTTTAAGATAGTAGGTTGCTTTGGGACCAGCCAGATCTATTTCTGTTGCCGCGGTTCCGTCAACACTCCTGTAAATGAATACTGCAGTTGATGAGCTGGTCAATCCGATAAAGGCAAAAGCTGATGTGTTACTCAGGCTTTCCTTCATCATGATTCCAGCCTTATTGTCCGGATTGGTTGCATCCTGGCTTACAACACGAACAATATAAGACTGATCTCCGGTTTCGTCAGAATAAGCATATTGGAACTGATCATCCATTCCGCCGATATTGGACCCCGATCCTGTTATTGTGTAAACCTTATTAACCCAACATGATGATCCGGCCATTCCGATATCTCCAATATCCGCATTAGCATGGCGTGTGGGAAGTGCACCACAAGGAGCTGTACAGTTCATGGTATTAAACGAAATACCGTCTGCGAAAGCGCTCGTTTCCCCACTTGAGCAAATGGACTGTACTTTATAACTATAACCATTGCCGCAGCTGAGGGCAGAAATGTCAATCGAATTGGTACTAATATTATTTCTGGTAATCCAACTGGCGATTGTCGAATTCTGATACAAAAGATTATATCCCGTAGCGCCCGGGACAGTATTCCAGGATATATGGGCTGAATTTTGAGTAACGGAACTTTTGGTTAAGCCGGTTGGAGCAGCACAGGTGGTTGCCGGCTGACCGAAAACCTGCATTTCATTAATGCCATACCCACTGCCGGGACTTAGTTGGGACAATCCCTTCATGCGGACATAGTGACCGGTGAAGGCATTGGCAAAATCTGTATTGGTCAGATGTATTTCCGGTAACATGCGTTACGTTTACCCAGCTCGTGGGATTGGCTACCGGATCTACATCTGTTACATCCAGATCATAATCTGTACCTATAGAACCTGACTCCCAATTAATTGAAACCTTACAGATATCGTATGAAGCTCCCAGATCCACATAAATATCCTGGGGATCCGATGAACTGCTGGTCCAGGAAGTTCCAGTTTTTCCGTCAAAAGCCATTTTCGCCGCACCGTTGTTACTGGAAGCTACCGCTGTCTTGTTCAACGCAATGTTGGTGAGGCATCTCGGATTGCTGGCCAAAAGTCCATATACATTCAGATTATTTGAAAATGTGGCCATATACACTTTACCATTGGCAATGGTGGGACAGGCAGTTTTGGCAAAATTTCCAATGGCATCACCCGGGTTGTCATTTGAGGTCCAAAGCGTTTTGGATACATCACTTGCATTTACGGCATATAAAACGCCCGGACAAGTATTTTGATTGGCATTGCAGTTAAGTGCATTCGCAATCCACAATATCCCTGTTGATTCATCGGCTCCGTTGGAAGAAACAGACATGTAAGATCCGCTCCAGCCGTTTCCACCTTTTACAGATCCATTCATACTATTGTTAAAATCCAGGCTTCCTGGTGTACCAGGCAGAACCGGAAAAGCGGAAAGAATCTGGTCTTCTGCGAATTCATAAACCAGTTTATGAGTTGACCCTCCAAAATAAGCCAGGGAAGAATGGAATTCAGCATTGTTTCCTATAAAAGTTTTTTGCAGGATGTCATTAGCTGTCGTATTGAATTTACCCAGATTTGTTTTGTCGAGCACGTACATAAACGCATCCTTGCATCCGGTAACCAATAAATTGGTGTTAGGAACAATCAGAACCTGGGTGCCAAAATCCAGGTCTCCCGAATTTAACGTCTGATAATTCGTAGGTGTGAACCAGTCGGCAATCGCTAAATTTGATTGAGCAACTCCGGGTGCATCAGGAACCAGTTTAAGAATACTTTCACCCCGGTTTTCTTTAATGGAAGGATCCCCGTTGTTGCTGTTTCCACTGGCCAGATAAATACTGCCATTACCCGCTGTTTCGGCAGCCGGTGCAGCACCGCTCATCCAGATTCCCCCTCTGCCATCATTCGGAGATGTTATATATACAACAATCTGATTCAGGGTGGACGCATTATATCCGATTAGCCATCCATGATAATTGTTCAGGTCACAGTGTCCAGCGAATGGGATATACACAACCCCATTTAATAACAAAAGGCCGCCACGTTGATTTTGTCTAAGAGGATCGAATGTAATTTGGTTGCCAACATTTCCAGGAGCCGTTCCGTTAACAGTAGCGGCAATCTCGGTTGAATTTACAATATGACCATCGGAAAGATCTATGGCGTATAAAACTTCATGGAATCCGGTTGGCGAGCCATTTCCGATTACTTTCGAAGGGTCGGCATACCGCGATACCACATAAAGCGTATTTGCCGCCTTGTCAATAACCGGAGTTCCAACAATCCCCATATTGGCGGAGAAGTCGCTGTATGAGCCACAGACTGAGCCAACAATATCTGAATTCCTTGGTGGCCGCATACTCCCTGGCGTCAGATTGATCTGCCAGTAAATTCCGGCCGCTCCATTATCTCCGTCGATTGCATAAATGGTGTTATTGGTAGTGGCCACGTATACAACATTCTTTGGAGTTCCCCCGATAATGACCCCGGAAACCAAAAGTGGCTGGGCATAGATCTGATCATCTACCTGCTGTTTGAATAACAACCCGAAGGTTGTATTTGAAACATTGCTCACTTTCAGGATAGCTTCCGTTTGGTTCCAACCCGTCCGGTTAAAATCATTATGCTGGGTGAGCACGTCGGTTTGGGCGCACAAGCGGCTCACAATCGCACAAAACCCCAATACAATAGTAGTGTGACGCAAAAATATTTTCATAAACAGATTCAATTTGAACACATAAACCGGTCTTTGCAGGGAAATTGGAGCATATCTGCCAATCAAAATACGTTCCATCACTAAAATGGAAGAAACATCAGGTAAGACAGGAATCGTTAGCGGGACAATCTAAACCCAGGATTTCCAAAGAAAGGATCCTAAACTGAATGATCTTTATAGGATTGGAAAAGGCGCAGGAACGCTAAAATAACAGGTTTCTTCCGGAAAACCAACGAAACGGCCGAAAAGTAATAGATGTAAACACTTAGTTTATTCTCCTGAACCCGATTGGCCCCGCAATAAGTAAAAAGCCTAATTTTAGGCTCATTTACGCTGTATGGAAAAAACATTATTTGATTTTGGGATGATTGGCCTGGGCACCATGGGCAGAAACCTGCTGCTCAATATGGCGGATCATGGATTTAAAGCTATCGGATTTGACCTTGATCCGGCAAAGGGCAGACTTTTGGAGACTTCGGCAACTGCCGGAACTACCGTAAAGGGTGTAAATACCCTGGCTGAAATGGTTCAGCAACTGGAAACGCCCCGTAAAATCATGATGCTCGTTCCTGCCGGAAAAGCAGTTGACAATGTAATTGACTCCCTGCTTCCCCTTTTAGGTGCCGGCGATATCATCATCGATGGAGGTAACTCTCACTATGTGGATACACTGACCCGCGTCAATTACGTAAGGGAAAAGGGTTTCCATTTTATGGGTGTTGGCATTTCGGGAGGTGAACATGGCGCCAGATTTGGCCCGAGTATTATGCCCGGGGGAGACATGGAAGCATACGAAAAAGTAAAACATATTCTGGAAGCGGTTTCCGCCAAAGTGAACGGATCTGCATGTGTTGCCTATCTCGGAAACGGGGCTGCCGGTCATTATGTGAAAATGGTTCATAACGGAATCGAATATGCCATCATGCAGTTGATCAGCGAAACCTATCAGCTCCTCCATATGGGGAAGGGACTCACCAATGATGAATTACATAAAGTTTTTAAAACCTGGAATGAAGGTGAACTGCAATCTTTCCTGGTTGAAATAACCCGTGATATCTTCCTGCAATCCGACGACAAAACCACCAACCGCCTGGTGGATATGATTCTGGATAAAGCGGGCGCAAAAGGAACAGGTAAATGGACATCGCAGGATTCCATGGATCTTGGGGTACCCGTGCCCGTGATTGATATCGCAGTTTCCCTGCGCGACCTTTCAGCAGCCAAAGAAGAACGGGTTCAGGCTTCGCAGCTGTATAAATCGGGTAGTTATGAAATTGCTGTTCCGGATGAGGTATTTATCAGTCAGCTTTCAGATGCCCTGTATTTCTCCATGGTCATTTGTTATGCACAGGGAATGGCCCTGTTATATAAAGCGTCCACCGAATTAAAGATGAATATTCCACTCACCGAAGTTGTTCGCATATGGCGGGGTGGATGCATTATCCGCTCATCGATGCTGGAAATATTTTACAAAGCATTTACAGAAAATCCCAATCTTCCCAACCTCCTGCTGGATAAACAGATTGCAGGAACACTGCAAGCGAAAAAACCCCATATGGTAGCTGTAATCATACATGCCACTCAAACCGGTTTTCCGGTAGCTGCCCTGATGACTTCCCTTTGTTATCTGGAAGCATACCGCAGTGAATTTCTGCCAACCAACCTCATTCAGGCCCAGCGGGATTATTTTGGTGCACATACCTATCAGAGAGTGGATATGCCTGGTTCCTTTCATACCGAATGGGGATCGTTTGACAATTAAAAATACTCATGGAAAATCATAAAAGACCTTCAGCTACGGTGCTGTTTATCTTTGGCGGTAGCGGCGACCTGAATTTCAGAAAACTTTCTCCGGCCCTTTTTAATCTTTTTATCGATAACTGGATGCCTGAAAAGTTCAGCATCATTGGTATCGGCAGAACCGAATACGGCGATGTGGATTACCGGGTGCGTTTGCTGGATGGTATCAAACAATTCAGCAGAAGAAAAAATATTGTTGAGGAGCAATGGCAGTCATTTTCACAGCATGTTCATTATTTAAAAATGGATGCGGAGAAAGACGGGGATTATACCGGCATTTCAGAAATGATCCGGAAAAAAGAGTCCGAATTCGGCGAACATCCCAATGTTGTTTTCTATATGGCTGTTGCTCCCCAGCTTGTTCCGGATATTGCAAAAAAACTGGGTAATGCAAATATCTGCCGGGACAGGGCATTTACCCGCATCGTGATCGAAAAACCATTTGGTCACGACCTGGAAAGTGCACATCAGCTGAATGAATTGCTGATGAATATGTTCGAGGAAAAGCAGATCTACCGCATCGATCATTACCTCGGGAAAGAAACGGTTCAGAATATCCTGGCCCTGCGTTTTGCCAATGCACTTTTCGAACCACTCTGGAACAGGAATTATATTGATCATGTACAGATCACAGCCGCAGAAACCGTTGGCTCGGAGGGAAGAGGTGCTTATTATGAAGGCGCCGGTACGCTGAGGGATATGGTGCAAAATCATATCCTGCAACTGGTTTGTATGATTGCCATGGAAGCCCCGGTTTCTTTTGACGCTGACGAAATACGGAATAAAAAAGTGGATGTGCTCAACGCGATCCGAAAGATCAGCCGCGAAGATGTTGGAAAGTATGCCGTTCGTGGTCAGTTTGAAGGCGGCTGGATGGAAGGCGAAAAAGTACCCGCTTACCGCGAAGAAAAAAATGTGGATCCGAAATCGAATATGGATACATTTGCCGCGGTAAAATTTTATATTGACAACTGGAGATGGCAGGATGTTCCCTTTTATATACGTACAGGAAAGAGACTGCATGAAAAAACCACGGTTATCAATATTCAGTTCCGCCCTGCCCCGAATTTTGCATTTCCGCCGGAAGCTGCAGAAACATGGAGACCCAATCGCCTTACCATCAGCATCGCTCCGGAAATGGATATCAGGCTTCGTTTTCAGTCCAAACGTCCAGGTCAGTATATGTCCCTGAATCCGGTAGATATGAAGTTCAGTTATCAGGATGAATATGACGGGAATGAGCCGGAAGCTTATGAAACGCTTTTATTGGATGTGATGGAGGGAAACGCAACACTTTTTATGCGGAAGGACCAGGTAGAGGCTGCCTGGAAAATCATCATGCCCATTCAGGAAGCCTGGCAAAACCGCCCACCGGTTACCTTTCCAAACTATGCACCCGGTTCCTGGGGACCCGAAGATGCAGAAGCCCTTATCGCTAAGGACGGACATCAGTGGATTGTAATGTAAGGCAAGTGTAAGAGTGTGAGAGTGTGAGAGTCGAGAGTTTAAATGATAAAAAATGAATATAGAGGTTTATAAAGACGCCGATCATCTATGCAAGGAACTTGCGGAATGGATCACCAGTCTCATTGAAGAAACCCTAACCCGCAAAGATCATTTTGGCCTGGTTCTTTCCGGCGGAAATACACCCAAAAAGTTACATACACTGCTGGCTTCCCCTCCATACAGGGAAAGAATAGACTGGAAAAAAATCCATGTCTTTTGGGGAGATGAGCGTGCCGTGCCTTTTGAAGATGACAGAAATAATGCAAAGATGGCCTTTGATACCCTGCTCGATAAGGTCGACGTCCCCAAAGACCAGATCCATATTATGGATACAAGTTTTTCATCCGATGCGGCAGCCATGCAATATGAGGAAATCCTGAATGAATATTTTGGAACAGATATCCTGCCGAAAAAAACTTTTGACCTGGTATTACTTGGCATGGGAGACGACGGACATACACTTTCTCTTTTCCCGGGTACTCCCGTAATTCACGAAGAAAAATTATGGGTGACCAGCTTTTTCCTGAAAGAACAGAAAATGGACCGGATCACGCTGACTAAAAATATTGTAAACCACGCAGATCATATTGTTTTCATGATCAGTGGCGATGGAAAATCCCGGGCTTTGCACCAGGTGCTGGAGGGAGAAAAAAAACCCGACCTCTATCCCTCGCAGGTAATCATTCCCACGCAGGGGGAATTGCATTTTTTTATTGACAAAGCCGCCGCTTCAGGCCTGAAGCTTGAAGCCTGAAGCTTCACGCGTCAATGGTATCATACACCTGTACCTTTCTCCACAGGTGACTGCACTGTTCAACAAAACGAAGATGAATGGGATCCACCTGGTAGCTGTCCTGATCGGCTGCATTATTAAAAATCAGGATCCAGGAAACGGAGTAGGATGAATCGATGACTTCCCTGGAAGTGTTTGCCGGCTCCCCGATATGAAATCGCTGAATGGTTTTAACAGCTGAAAGTGTATGCAATCCCTCGATCAGTAATTTTTTATGCGCGGCATTGCCGGGTTCAGCAAGCCAGAAGTAAACATGATGAATAAATATCCCTTTAATTTCCTCTGCCATAAATGATGTTTGTATTAAAGTTTAACGGATTTACTGAAGGGAAGATCCCAGTTTATTTTTACCATAAAATTCCTTCCTTCCCCCGGCCATTTATAAATATTATTATACGCTCCGCTCCAATAAGTAATATTGCCGATATTATTCATCAGGAATGAAATGGTAATCGGTTTCCATGCATAGTTTACACCACCCTGAACGGTGAAGTAGCCGGGTAGCCGAAAATCTTTTTCCAGTGTATTTCTCCTGCCTGCAAACGAATATCCGGCATTAACAGAGAATCCGGTAAGTGAACTTTTTGAAAAACTATATTTAAAAAAACCATTCCCTGAATTTACGGGGGCATTCTCTTTAAGTGTGCCAATATCTTCTTTCACAACCGACTCTTTCACCTTTGCCTGGTTATAGGCATACGCAAAATGCACCTGCAGATTTGGAAGAATATCCCCGTTCAGTTCCAGTTCCACACCCCTGGCCTGGTCCTCTCCCCGCTGAACAAACAAATCCGGATTCGACGGGTCATTTGCATTTACGGCTACATTAAAAACAGAAAGCTGGTAAATGGAAACCGTTCCGTATAATTTTCCTTTTAACAACATGGCTTTTAATCCCAGTTCAAATAACTCACTGTTCACGGGTTTGAATGGTTCATTAAAAACTGCGAGGGTATTGGAAATTTCATATGGATCAAAGCCCCTGCTGTAAACTCCGTATACATGCAGGGCCGGATTAATCCCGAATACAACTCCCAGTCTGGGCAACCAGACATTCTCAACTGTTCGGGCAGTATCATCATCATCCGCGCCAGTACTATAGAATTCGCGACGGATCCCAAGTAATATATCCCATTTTTTATAGGTAATCTGATCCTGTACATACAATCCATGGGTATAATAACTTTCTACATCTACATCCGTTTTCCCGCCAGAGGATACTGTATAACTGTTGGGAGGCAACTGATTATACTGCGGATTTAATAAATCAAATGTTCCGACAATTCCGCTACCGGGTCCGAAAACACCGGGGTTTTCGTAACTGGTTATGTTAACATTGCCGCTTGTAGTGATATAATCATACCCAATCATCGCATTATGCTGGACTGTTCCGGTGCGGAATGTATAATTCAGGTAGTTGGATAAACTGTTCGTGTTCGTATGCAACTGCCAGTCATGGTAATTGAGATTCACTGTCTTTTCATCGATATAAGAATCCAATCCGTGCTCGGCAACATTTTGATTTGCCTGGTAATTCAGGTATGCAGTATGGAAACTTAATTTATCATTAATTTTCCAGGCCACCGAAATCATTGAAGAAATATCTTTTTGTTTAAGGTAATCCCCCGGCTGGATAGTAGTAAGACTGGCAGGTGTAGCAAATAAATCATTTCCTGTTTCAAGACCTGGTTGTCCCCGGTTCAACACCGTATTTACATTGGATATCGAAAAATCAACATTGACCTGAACATTTTTAACGGGCAGGAAAGCCAGGGACGGTGCGATCTGGTAAGCTTTTGAATGAAACTGATCGCTGAAACCACTGGTCTGCTGATCAAACCCGGCATTTAACCGGAATAAAATTGTTTTCGAATGGTTTAACGAACCCGAGAAATCTCCTGAAGTACGGAAATGATTCCAGCTGCCTGCGAATAATGAAACTTCACCATAGGAATCAGACAGGGGTTTTTTTGTGGTGAGGTTAATGGTTCCTCCCGGATCTGTATTTCCATAGAGAACCGCTGCCGGCCCTTTCAGTACGTCAACACTTTCGATATTAAACAACAGGAGACTGCTATACGTTGAATTGTAACCTCTCAGTCCATTGATGCTTCTCGGATTTTCCGCCAGGAATCCCCGGATCGTATATTCATCATAACCTGAATAATCATTTACATTCGCAGCATTCGTTACGGCGTCCTTTAATGTGAAATTCATTTCATCGTCCATCAGCTGCCGGGTAACAGTGGAAATGGTCTGTGGAACATCAATAACCGGAGTAGCTGTCTTCGTAGCGAAGGAAGAAACCGGTTTGATAAAACTTCCGCTTAAAAATGCATGCACTTCGATACTGTCCAGCAATTTGAATACCGGTTTCGGTAAACTATCCGGAGCATTTTGTGCATGGGACGGTAAGATGAAAAGGATCAATAAAAGAAACAGAACGCACCGGATAAGGTTCATGTCACATAACTTGTTCACAAAATAATAAAACTGCCCAGCATTACAAAGGATACACACCTGCTGCGATCAGCCTGCCGGAGATCCTGCGTTTTGCTTCTTTACTATTGAAGGGGTTCGCTTTGGTGAATCGTTTCAATCCCATCAGCAGCATGCGCTGCTCATCTCCTTCGGCAAAAGCATTGATTGCATCTTTGCCGTGTTTACCGATCTTATCAGCTGAATCGTACAAAAAGGTTCTTACGATATCCAATTCAAAAGCAATCTCTGCTTCACCCTTTGAAGCACCAAGTTTCATAACCCGCAACAGGGCAGATTCCGCATGAAAAGTAATCATGGCCATATCGGCAATATGCATCAGGATCTCCTGTTCTGTCTCCAGTTGCATCATCAGCTTTTGCACTGCAGCACCCGCAGTAAGCAATATGGATTTTTTAAACTGGGTGATAAGCTTTTTTTCTGCAGCAAACAGCGAATCATCAGCAGCACCGAAGTCCGGGATACTGACTAATTCCTTTGCCACTTTTTTTGCATGTGATAAAATATCCAGCCGGCCTTTTAGGGCCCGCTTCAATACCATATCCACACTCAGGAGCCGGTTGATTTCATTCGTTCCCTCAAAAATCCGGTTGATTCGGCTGTCGCGATAAGATCTGGAAACAGAGTATTCATCGCTAAATCCATTGCCGCCATGTATCTGAACGGCCTCATCCGCTACGAAATCCAGTAATTCACTTCCAAATACTTTCAGCATGGCGCATTCAATGGCGTATTCTTCTGCTGCGCCCAATACAGCTTCGCTGAATGGTTTACCATCTGACAGCAGTTCCTGTTCTTTATCTTCAATCCATTTTGAAACACGGTACAGTGCGGATTCAGCAACCCAGATATAAACAGCCATTTCCCCGATCTTATTTTTAATGGCGCCAAACTCGGAAATCCGGGTTTTGAATTGTTCCCGGGTATTGGCATATTCAATAGCTGTTCCGGCAATTCTTTTACTTGCTCCAAGAGCGGCTGCGCAAAGTTTCAATCGGCCTATATTGAGAATATTAAAAGCTATAATATGTCCCTTGCCGATTTCACCCAGTACATTTTCAACAGGAACCTTACAATCCTGAAAATATAATTGCACGGTAGACGATCCCTTGATTCCCATTTTATGTTCTTCCGGACCGCGGGTGAATCCTTCAAAATTCTTTTCTACTATAAATGCTGTAAATTTTTCACCGTCTACTTTTGCAAATACAGTATAAACATCAGCGAAACCTCCATTGGTGATCCAGCATTTTTGCCCGTTGAGTAAATAATATTTGCCGTCTTTACTAAGGGTTGCTGAAGTTTTCGCACTCAGCGCATCGCTGCCACTGTTGGGTTCGGTAAGTCCGTAAGAACCCTTCCATTCTCCGCTGGCAAGCTTTGGTATATATTTATTTTTTTGTGCTTCAGTTCCAAAATATAAAATCGGCAGGGTACCAATACCCGTATGTGCGGCGATGGCCACCGAAAAAGAAAATCCACCTCCAAGTCCCTCATTTACGAGTGTGGAAGTGATAAAATCCTTACCCAGCCCGCCCAGGTCTTCCGGTATAGAAACGCCTAGCAGACCCTGTTCTCCCGCTTTATCCAGCAGGGATGGCATCAGCCCCGGTTCCAGTTTATCGATCCGTTCTACCAGTGGCAATACCTCTGTTTCGAGGAAAGAAGCACACATGGATTTAACCATCAGTTGTTCTTCCTGAAAGTTTTCGGGTATAAATGTATTGGCTGCTTCTGATTCACGGATCAGCCATTCACCCCCTTTAATTTCGATTTGATTTACCGCAATCGTACCCATAGCTGTGATTTTATTTTATTTTAAATTGTCGTACACCAGTTGTAATACCGATTTACAGATTTCTATCTGCTCAGGAGCAACCCCTTCCAGTGCTTCATTCAACGTGGTTTCGGCCAGCATCATCGATTGCTCCTGTAGCTTAAGACCTGTTTTTGTTAAACAGATCCGGTTGATCCTTCTGTCTTCTGCAGATGCCACCCGTTTTACCAGTTGAAGTTTTTCGAGATTGTCCAGCAGGCGGGTAATGCTGGGCTTGTCGCGAAAAGTTGCGTTGCAAAGTTCCTGCTGACTCAGTCCGTCCTGTTTCCATAAATGATATAAAACACTCCACTGCTCAATGGTTATCCGCAGACCAGCCGAATTGAATTTTTTCTGCAGCCGGCGGGCGATGGCAATGGATGCTTTGCCCGTCACAAAACTATACAACTCCCCTTTCTTAAATTGGTTGTTTGGCATATAGTTAGTTAAACAACTATATAAAACTAGTCATATTCCGGGATACGGCAAATTTTCCGGGCCTTTTTAACGACAGGATTAAAGATGAGCCCCTCAACGTATATTTCAGCCTGAACCGCCTGCATTTGATACCTTTTTTGTTTGCATTTACCGGCATACTCCTCCTGGCCTATGCCCTGCTGATATTTTATTATCACCGGGTCTGGGACCGTATTCCGGTGACCGGCCGATCGAAACAGGATGCGAATCTGGTGGCACAGACTACCAGGGTTTCTGTGATCATTCCGGCCCGGAATGAAGGGTTAAGGATTGGAAATTGTCTGGAAGCATTGTTTTCCCAGACTTACCCGGCAACAAATACGGAAATTATTGTTGTCAATGATTTTTCAACGGATGATACCGCTGCCCGGGTATTGGCTCATCATGACAGATGCACTCTTTTGAATCTTTCAGACTTTGTAACGGAGGATCTCAACTCCTTTAAAAAGAAAGCAATTGAAACGGGTATCCGTAATTCTTCCGGTGACCTGATAATCTGTACGGACGCAGATTGCCGTATGGAAGAAAACTGGATACGTTCACTGGTGGATCACTATGAAAATAAAAAGCTTTTTTTCATGGCGGCACCTGTAAAAATAATTCCGGATTCTTCGTGGCTTTCCATTTTTCAAACGCTCGATTTCATCTCGTTGCAGGGTATTACCGGTGCGGCTGTCTACAAAAATTTGTATCCTATGTGTAACGGGGCCAACCTCGCATATACCCGTAAAGTCTATAATGAAGTGGGTGGATTTTCAGATATCGATCATATCGCCTCCGGGGATGATATGTTACTGATGAAAAAAATTCAGGCGAAATATCCGGGCCGGTCAGGATTTATTAAAGACCCGTCAGCGATCGTTTGTACAATTCCTGCTGGTGATATCCGGGCATTTTTTAATCAGCGTATCCGTTGGGCCAGCAAAATTTCACATTACAAACACCCGGCAACCTTCATCACACTGGCTGGTGTTTTTATTTTGAATCTTTCCCTGCTCCTTTTATTTATCAGTTGTTTTTTTCATGGCCACTGGCGCTGGCTCCTGCTTTTACTGGCATTTAAAACCATCTCCGAATATTTCTTCGTTTCTAAAGTGGCCGCTTTTTTTAACCAGCAATCCCTGATGAAATATTTTCCTTTTTGCCAGCCATTTCATATTCTGTATACTGTGATAGCGGGCAGTTTTGGTAGTTTTGGTAAATATGAATGGAAGAACCGTAAAGTGAAATAACGCGTGAAAGAAAATGTTTCCCTGCAAATAGATTCCTGGATAAGGCTGAAAAAAAACAAAGCTGCGGTATTCGGAATGATCGTAATAGCACTGGCTGTTCTGATGGCGGCATTTTCTTATGTCATCGCCCCTGATCATACGCCCTACGCCAACCGGATGATCCTGGAAATCGGGGGACAAAAACCGGGATATACTCAAAGTTTCCTGTTGATTAAAAAACAACAGTCCGTTCCACCGCAGTCTTTCCTCCAGGGTATTATTTCGGGTGAAGGTGATCGTTATGACTGGATTCCCATTACTTCGGCGAAACAAACGGGAGATAGTTTAATTATACAGCAATTCATTGATGAGGGTATTAGTGAACGCAAATCTTTTTTTCACCCGCAGTCAAATGATGATATAAAAGTTAAAGAAATGACCTTCTGGCTGGGTACCGACCGCTATGGCAGGGATATTCTGAGCAGGCTCATTATCGGGGTAAGGGTAAGCCTGGCTGTCGGACTCATTACAGTAATCCTGTCCCTGAGTATCGGCATTTTCCTGGGCGCTATTGCTGGCTACTATGGAGGGAAAACAGATCAGCTGATCATGTGGCTTCTGAATGTAATCTGGAGCATTCCCACTTTATTACTTGTTTTTGCCCTCACGTTGTTATTGGGTAAAGGATTCTGGCAGGTTTTTATCGCCATTGGTTTAACGATGTGGGTCAATGTGGCCCGTATGGTGCGCGGTCAGGTACTTGCCGTAAAAGAACTGGAATATGTGGAGGCTGCCCGTGCCCTTGGCTTTAATGACCGCCGGATTATTACCAGACATATATTACCGAATATTCTGGGCCCGGTTTTGGTGATTGCAGCTTCTAATTTTGCTTCCGCGATTGTGATAGAAGCCGGACTCAGTTTTTTAGGTATTGGTGTTCAGCCGCCTCAACCCAGCTGGGGTCTGATGATCAAGGAGAATTATAATTTTATCATCACCCATAATCCGATGCTGGCCCTCGCTCCGGGCATCGCCATCATGCTGCTTGTTCTTGCTTTTAATTTATTGGGCAATGGTTTACGGGATGCATTGAATGTTAAAGACTGAATTGGTTGGCAGTTGGCGGATGGCCGTTCACAATTGACAATTGACAATTGACAATTAAACCGGCTCTTTATATACCGGAACATTTCGGTTGAAACTCTCATCCAGGGAAATGAATGTTTCCGTTCTTTCAATACCTTTTATTTTCTGCAGTTCGTCATGCAAAACAAAACGCAGCTGGTTAATGTCTTTACAAACGATCTCGGCAAACATGCTGTAGTTTCCTGTGGTATAATTTAGCCGCACAATCTCAGGAATCCGCCGGAGATCTTTGGCAACGGAATCATAGAGGGAACTTTTCTCCAGGTAAATTCCAATAAAAGCAATAACGTCAAACCCCAGGTGCTTCAGATTTACATTCAGTTTGGTGCCTTTCACAATCCCAAACTCCTGGAGCTTTTTAATTCGTACGTGGATGGTACCACCGGATACAAACAGTTTTTTGCCGAGATCAGCATAAGAAATCTCAGCATTTTCCATCATTTCGTGAATTATTTGCAAATCCAGCTTATCTAAATTAAATTTACCGCTCATTTTTAGGGATAGTTTTAATAATATTTAATAAATATACTTCTTAATTAGATATTATCAAATCTTTTAAAATAAATGTTAGTAGATATGCAACGTTTAGGCGATTTGCCTTAATATTGCATAATCAATGGCTGAAAAGCCCTGATTATACTGTGGAGTGATGAAATTTGGCAGACATGCCCTCTTGTCTCGGGGGTGGGGATTACAGAAGAAACGTAGCATAATGCCGCTCTCGCTGAAAAGCGTGGGCGACTGGGGTTGACCACCACTAACATTGTGCTAAGGCTAACTGCCCCGTGGAGGTTCGAATCCTTCTTCCACAGCAGACATATAATAAAAAAGTCCCCGGCTTACCGGGGACTTTTTTTTGAAGCTTCAGCGGAAAGCAGCTGAATTTTTTCTTCATAATAGCGTACCGCACCGGAGATCAGATAAATTTTATCCAGGGCTTTTTTCTGCCAATCATAACCTTCGCTTTTTTCGGAACAAGATCAGGATGAAAAAAGATCACCAAAAAAATAAGCAGGGGACCGAGCATATAGGCCATCGTATCGCCCCAGATGCTGGTAAATACATTCATTTTGGCATTCTGTGGATTGCTCCGCTGATACCGGACGGAAATTTTCTCTCCCTCTTTCATCGGGATATTAACATTCCCGTCAAAATAAATAGTATCCTTCCCCACGACAAACCAAATGACCGGATAGGTTGAAATGCCCAATACTGAACCCAGGTTGCCATGGCCTGTGAAGTACATGGTTCCCTCCGTTTCCCGGCTTCCCGCGAGCCACACCAGTTTATACAGGGGAAGCGGTGAGATGATAAGGATAAACAATAAAATGAAAAATGAATTACGGGTTAGTAACATATATTTTCCCGGCATGAAAATCAACCGCCGCACTTTTATAAAAAACGATTGTCAAAAAAGCTACTTCTAAAAACAAAGCATCTGCCATGAATAAAAAACCGAGGGTCAAGAGGATGGAAAACAGAAACAGGTAATTGTCAAAACGCCGGGTAAAAAACCCTATGATAAAAACACCCTCCATTAAAAATCCCGTCTTCATGAGTATATCTGGTAAAACCGGATTTTGAAACAGAAAATAGTATACCTGCGAAAGAACGGATTGCGGATTAAAATAAATATACGGTGTGAGGTTTCTCTTCATTATCAAAATTCCCTGTTCACTGTATAGCCATGATCCCCTGAGTAGTTTCCACAGAAAAGCGCTGGCGTATATAAAACAGATGTAATATCTCAATCCCTGCCATATTAATTTGAATCCCTGTTCGTCCCGTATCAGAAAAGGGATGCTTAGAAGCAGGATGCCAATTCTGGAATGTACATGGTGCATACCAAAACTGTTATATATGATGAAGTAGATAAAATACAATACAAAAAATATGCGTACCCAGGTTCTCTTTTCAGGGAAACAAAAAACCAGCATACAACTGCCTACCAATAAAATATCAAAGGCGACCGCGATTTTCGTATTTCCGGAAATCAGCTCGGGGATACGGATAAAATGTATTAACCAATACATCAGATCTGTTGCCGGAAATTTTAAAACAGGTGACTGTAACTGGGATACCAGGGTATGTGAAAAAAATGAATATATTAATGAAACAAAAATCAGCAGAAAACAAATCCTGCATAACCAGTCCCTGTAGCTGACATTTTTCCTGATCCTCAGTGATTCCATGATGTAATTGGAGATTTCTTTTTTAATTCCGGAATGCCCTCATGATTATAAACCAACTCCAATAAATTTAACTGCAGCTTTTCACTTTTAAGTGAAGTGTTGCCTCCAGGTAACGTTTATACCAGTTTTGAAAAGCAGGCAAATCTGACGAATCGTTGAAAATATTTTTTTTATACGGCTCGATATATGAAAAATATTTTCCGGATTTCTCCCGAATAAAACTTTCTTCGGGATCTACACCTTTATTCCCTTCTATTTGATGGCTATAAGTGAGGGGTGACAATAAATAAAAGCGGTTCGCATCTGTAAATGAAGAACTGTAATCTACCCTGATACTGTCGTTCACCAAAACTTCCAGGATTTCGTATTTGTTAACATCCTGTTCTTTTGCTGAGTACATACCCCAGATAAAAAAAGGAGTGGTCTCCACCTTTGTTAAATTTATGAAAATAGTCAAAATACAAAACACGCTTACACACAAAAAAAGCCACCTGTTATAACGGTACAATTGGGCAAAAAATGTCATCTGTATTTTTTAGAAGGACAAGGTCTTGTTAAAGATAATTAAAAATGCAGGCATCCCTGACCAGGGTACTTGGGCAATATCAATTTCCCGGAGGGATAAATATGCTGTACAACCCTGCTGCAGAATTTGGCACGAATTTCGTCTTAGCCCTTTTAGATAAAATTGTGGACATGAATAACGAGTATAGTGTTAAAGACAAATTAACCCTTCTGCTGCTTAGCAACAGGCATGGTTTGCTTTGGTTTAGTTTTCCCTGATTCCATTTCAGATCATGTTAAAATTGTTCATCTGGCGGCTCATTTCGGAATGAGCTTTCTGCTCGCACTCTGTTTTTATATGGTGTGTACGATTAAAATGAGGATCTCCAGGGTTTTTTCATATACCGTTCTGATAACGGCGACTTTATTGATCGGTGTAGTATATAAAGTTGTTGAAATTGTAACTCAGGGGCAAATTGGTACGCTTCCCCTTCAAACGATTTTGGATCAGGCTGGTGTTATGACTTCTATGTCAGAAAACTTATCCGGACTCATGGCTGCCATGCTGATCATCGAGGGTCTGCTGGTTAAAAATCTTGTCCTGTCCGTTGCCCGGGCCACAAAATCCATTTCTGAAACCATTTCTGAAAGTCCGCGTTTTTCCCGCATCGGAACTGAAAATTAATTCAGTTTAAGGCCTAATTTTGCCGGGCCATGGGCAATAAAAAACTTTTAAGATTCGAAGCAATAGGCTCCTTTGCCAATGTATTGCAATACCCGGAAGCCATGCCGGGAAAGTGGAAAGATTTTTTTAAAAACGAATCCCCCCTAACGCTTGAACTTGCCTGCGGCAGAGGTGAATATACCGTCGGGCTCGCCGCTTTATATCCCGACAGAAATTTTATCGGAGTAGACCTCAAAGGCAATCGTATCTATTCCGGTGCCCTTAGTGCACTCCAGCGCAATCTGCATAATGCCGCTTTTTTACGAATCCAGATCGATAAAATTGACAGTTATTTTTCACCCGGTGAAGTCAGCGAAATATGGATCACATTCCCGGATCCGCATCTGCGTACTTCCCGTGCAAAAAAAAGATTAACACATCCCCGGTTCCTTGGGCTGTATCAACATATTTTAAAACCAAACGGCCTTATAAATTTAAAGACGGATTCACCTGACCTGTTTCATTTTACAAAACTTATTGCCGGGCTCTATGACCTGGAAATTGAAGAAGAATCAGAAGATGTATATTCCCGTCCGGAAAACCCGGATGAAATTCATATTAAGACCCACTATGAAAAACTGGATATCGCAGAAACGAATAAGGTCTACTATATCCGGTTTCGCCTTCCCCATGAAAAAATTCCGCAATCCCATTTGAAATTACAGGAATTGCTGAAACAAATTGAAAACGCTGAACTTCGTTAACATGCCGGCAAATAAAAAAACTCCCAATACTTCAGCAAATAAAATCAGGAATCAACATAAATCTGTAATCAAAAAACCAAAATCAGTTCAACAGCGAAAATCGAAGGTTTCAATTCATACAGAAAGTATAACCAATAACCGGAAGAATTCGAAGATGTCCCTTCCTGAAAAGTAAAACCAACAACCGGAAATTAAAGCCCGGGTATACATCAGCGGACGAGGGAAATCTCCGGGAAATTCAACCTTCCGGAAAAAGAGACCAGTCTTTTTTTGAGCTGGTGTATGAAGTCGCCAGGCAAATTCCCTATGGTCGTGTAACTTCTTACGGAGCGATCGCCGCCTGTCTGGGTACCCGGCTTTCTGCCCGTGTGGTCGGTTATGCCATGAATGGTGCAGATAAAATAAATCCTTCTGTTCCTGCACACCGGGTAGTAAACCGGGTCGGACTTTTATCCGGAAAACATCATTTCAAACCACCAGGGAAAATGGAAAAACTACTGCGAAAAGAAGGCGTTCTGGTCAAAGACGATACCATCGTTAACTTCAAAGAAAAATTCTGGGATCCCGGGAAAAGCAGAGGATCTGGATATTTGATGCGTTGAGCGTTAGGCGTTGAGCGTTAAGCGTAGAACGGACTTATCATCATATAAACGACTACGCCCGATACGGCCACATAAAACCAGAGAGGCCAGGTGTAACGGGCCAGTTTTTTGTGATCTGCATATCTTTCCTGGAAAGCGCGCTGTAAAGTGAAGAGCACAAAGGGAATAATTACTCCGGATAAGATGATATGGCTGCTCAGGATAAAATAATATACATAACGAAGATTCCCCGCCTGCAATTTCTCCTCCACGCTTAATATACCATCATGGTTGAGGTCACCATATTTTACCGAAGGATTTGAACTATGATAAATGACATAGGAAATTAAAAATATGGAACTCAATACCACGGCTGTCAGATTCGCCCGGCGATGCGCGCGTATTCTTTTGTTTTTTATGAAATACAGACTTGCCAGTAATAAAATTGCCGTGGTGGAATTCAGAATCGCATGAAATAAAGGAAGATTGCTGGTATTAAACCCGAAATTAACCTTTGTCCTGAGGCCAAAAATGAGAAATGCAACTGCCATGGGTATGGCAATCGAAATTGTAATAATCGGAAGGGTATATGATTTCTCTTTCATTCTTGTGATACTATGATCTGGTGAAGTTGATGGTTGATGACCGATGGCTGATGGTTAATGGAATAAACACATCTGCCATCTACCATGAACTATTAACTATTTTTGGCCCTTAAGATCGGGGCTTTAGGCTTTCTGGATAAATAAATAACAGTTCCTGCGGTTGCGAGTAATATAAAAATGATCATCGGAAGCAATGGCCGTACGTCTTTCAAAGGAGAAACATAATTCTTATCTTTCTCCAGCATGATAAAGACCATATCATTTGCAAGTTTCGCCAGATCCACACTATCCAGTCCATTATAATAACCACGCACCACATGTTCCTTATCCAGTAAAACGAGTTTTTGCGTGTGAATAAAATTGGAATCCACTCCTTCGCCATCGGCAAGACCCAGTTTTAATTCATTCATTGAAAAATCATAGATCTCCTTCTTTGGTCCAGTGAGTAACCACCACAGATCCGGATTCACTCCATATTTATCTCCGTATGCTCTTAAAGCAGAAACGGAATCGCGCTCAGGATCCACACTGAAAGAAAGGAATTGAATATAGGCAGGATTCAATTGCTTGAACTGATCCTTGGTTGACAGCGCATCCTGTAGTTTTTTAATATTCCCGGTTAATTTGGGACAAATAGAAGGACACCTGGTAAAGAAAAAATCTGCAACAATCACCTTGCCTGGCAAATCAGCCAAGGACACGGTTTTGCCCAGCTGGTTTTGAAACTTAAAATCAAAAACAGAATGCCAGACCGTATCATTAATGGATTTTCCATCCCTGATAACTGTTCTTCACACTGTCATAGTAATACCGGCCGGGCATACCAATCGAATGATCGCTGGCCCTTTTCATCAGTAAGTAACCGATTACCGGAACCATAACCGCTAACAAAACGGAGGTCAGTGCTTTTTTACTCAACTTATTTGCATTAGATAAAAAAACCATCGCATAAGCAATGGTCAATTATTAATTATCAATTATTAGATTGTCAATTCTTAATTGCCTTAACACTTATCAATTGCAATTATCGCTTATTCCACCCCCGGTTTCTTCCCTTCCGGATGTTTTTCCACCGGTTTCACTTTCGTCTTACTTTGTTATTTTGGTATCCATCATAACGCATCCGCAAGTCGTGGTAAGAACTTCCATCCCACATAAATGCGATAAGGAACCAAATGAAGAGACATGCGGGGATCGCAATCGTCATGATAAGATTTCTGATCTCATGGCCGAGATGCATAAATTCAGCCACAATAAAAAATGCTTTGGCAAGTGTCATGATAACAAACACGCCGTTTAAAATATGCTTGGGAAAGAAGTGGGTTTCAAAATAAATGATCGCAACAATCAATTCAAAAACGGTAATACCCAACAGGATCCAGAATGTTCTCCAGATCGCTTTTCGTGTCGAAAGAGTTTTTCTCTTGTTCCAGTCCGCCAGTTTGGGTTGAATCCATATGAGTAGTTCTTTAAAATTATAAAAGATAAAAACAAGTGAACACAAATACCCAGACCAGGTCCACAAAATGCCAGTACAAACCCGCCTTCTCGATCATCAGGTAATGGCCTGTTTTTTCGAAATCCCCGCGCCAGGTCTTGATGAGCATACAAATATTAATGATTACGCCCGAGAATACATGGAATCCGTGAAAGCCTGTAATGGTAAAAAAGTAATTCGTGAAATTCGTACTGGACTGCGTATCCATCAATATTCAGGAAAGGATTTCTGCCCCACCAGGCGCCTTCAGCATGCAGGTGCGTCCATTCCCAGGCCTGACAACCGAGAAAAGCAAGACCGCCAAGGATGGTCAGGAACATCCATTTCATCACCGCCTTGCGATCATGCACCTGTCCCGGCTCCCACTGCCATTACCATGGTTACCGAACTCATGATCAGGATAAACGTCATCAGACTTACGAATGCCAGCGGAACAGACATTTCGCCAATAACCGGAAAACTGCGGAACACTTCATTCGGATCTGGGCCATGAGTGAGACGAAAACCGGATGGTGCCATAGGAAATCAGGAATGCCCCAAATGTAAAAGCATCGCTCATGAGGAAATACCACATCATGAGTTTTCCATATTCAACATTGAAGGGGCTTTTACCTCCACTCCACCATTTTTGACCTACGGGAACTGTATGTGCCATGAGATTGTTTTGAACAGGTTCACAAATTTATCTAACAAATAGCATACTTTATTGTACCATTAAAAAGAAAATGAACAGGTAGATCCATAATAAATCTACAAAATGCCAGTAGGTACTTATCACATCCACCGGTACCACGTTATAACTGCGAATCCGGGCATTTTTTGCCCTTATCCATAAGACAAACAGGGCGATTATCCCACCGATAACGTGCACTGCATGCAAACCGGCGATAATATATAAGAACTGTCCTGCCCCGGACCCGTGAAAAGTGATTCCGCTGATCCATAAATGACGGAATCCCAGCCATTGCAGCAGCACAAAAACCAATCCCAGCAGCATGGTTGCCACCACCAGCTTCCTGTACCGGATCATCCTTCTTTCCCGGAATGATTTCGCGGCCAGGAAAATCGTAATACTGCTGATCAGGATGATGGCAGTAGAATAATAAAATGCAATTGGCGTCGTATAACTGGTCCAGCCCGGCTGCTCTCTTTTCACGATATAAGCGCTGGTCAACCCGGCAAACATCATGATGATACTTCCGATGGCTACCCATAAAATAAACTTATGGGGATGTATTTTATTATTCTGATCAACCACATTTTTAAGTTCTACGCTCGCATTCATTTTACAAATTTCAATATGGCACTTTATCAATCAGCAGGGCCAGCAAAACGACCGGCAGGTATATATAACTGCCAAACATTACCCTTCTTGCTGCCTTTATCGTCATCTCGCGGTATAGTCGCACGCAGGTTGCAATCATGAAAATATTTGCAACCAGCACGATGATCAGGCTGATATTTCCGCTCATCCCGCTAATATAAGGCAGTACACCAACCGGCAAAAGCAGGAGAGAATAAATAACCGCCTGCAAGGCCGAATATTTTGTTTGCCCGTCTCCGGAGGGTAATAATTTAAATCCGGCAGCACTATAATCCTTATGGGCAATCCAGGCAATGGCCCAGAAATGGGGGAACTGCCAGAAAAACTGCAATGCAAATAAGTATCCAGCCGCCGGCAGTCAGGCTATCATTCCCTGCTGCCCATCCGATCAGGCAGGGCATCGCCCCGGGTACGGCTCCGGCCAGAACGGCTACCGAGCTTACTTTCTTCAGGGGCGTATAAATGAATGCATAAAAAAATAAACTGATTACTGATAAAAGCGCCGTCAGAAAATTAAAATGCCATAACAGCATCGTACCGGCAAGTCCGCAGATTACCGCAAACGACATGGCTTCCGTAACCGACATTCTTCCGGAGGCAACCGGCCTTCCGGCAGTCCGTTTCATCATCGCATCCGTATGAAACTCCAATGCCTGGTTAATCGCATTGGCACTTCCGGTAACCAGCATTCCGCCCACAAATAAAAGCATGATCGCCTTCCAGTCATACACCTTAACCAATGGAGCCAGCAAATAACTGATTACCGCTGAAAACACAACCATGAAGCTGAGGTTAAACTTAACCAGCAGCATATAGTCCTTCAGCTTGTCAGCAATCTTAAAAGAACCGGATTTATGAATAGTTTCCTGCTCCATCAGATGAAAGGGTTTATCCCCGGAACTAATGGTGCTGTTCATCGGCTCCAAGTGGTTCTGTTTGCAGGATGAAGTCCTTTCCGTCTTTACCGTAATCATAAGCCCAGCGATGGACTTCAGGAATTTCTCCAGGCCAGTTTCCATGACCCGGGCGAATCGGCGTAGTCCATTCCAGGGTATTGGCCTGCCATGGATTCTGCGAGGTTACTTTTCTTCCTTTGAAAATGGAATAGAAGAAGTTAAACACAAACATCAGCTGCACAGCAAAAACAACCATGGCAACGGTGGATATGAATCTGTTGAGATCTCCGAACTGATTGAAAGAAGCCCATCCGGAATATTCCACATAACGGCGTGGCATACCCGCTAATCCTTCATAATGCATTGGCCAGAATATCAGGTAGGCCCCGGCGAATGTTACCCAGAAATGTATATAGGCCATGGTATTGTTCATATAACGGCCATACATTTTCGGGAACCAGTGATATACTCCGCAGAACATGCCAAAAAAAGCAGATACTCCCATTACGATATGGAAATGCGCAATAATAAAATAAGTATCATGAAGGTGAATATCCAGGGTTGAATTGCCAAGGAATACGCCCGTTAGTCCCCCGGAAATAAAGGTGCTCACAAAAGCGATCGCAAACAGCATCGCCGGAGTGAACCGGATATTGCCCCGCCAAAGAGTGGTGAGCCAGTTAAACACTTTAATGGCAGAAGGCACCGCGATTAAAAGGGTTAACAATACGAATACAGATCCGAGGAAAGGATTCAGCCCGGTTACAAACATATGATGCGCCCATACCAGGAAGGCCAGGATGGTAATCGCAAATAGTGAACCGATCATCGCCATGTATCCGAAAATGGGTTTGCGCGAATTGATGGCCATAACCTCCGACACAAGACCCATGGCCGGGAGGATAATAATATATACTTCGGGATGACCCAGGAACCAGAATAAATGCTGGAACAGGATCGGGGATCCGCCTTCGTTGGGCAAGGCTTTTTGGTTGAGGCTATGAATATATCCGAGAGATAAAAACTGGTGCCGGCATGCCGGTCGAACAATAATAATATCAGCCCGGAAAGACAGAACGGGAAAAGAAAGTACACCCAGGGTAGCCGTAAAGAACAGCGCCCAGATCGTCAGTGGCAGTCTGGTCATACTCATTCCCTTCGTTCGCATATTGAGGATGGTCGTGATATAATTCAACCCACCCAGTAAAGAAGAGACAACGAATAATGCCATGGCCGTGATCCAGAAATCCATACCTCCCCGCGAACCTTCGTTTGCATCTCCCAATGCGCTTAAAGGCGGATAAATCGTCCAGCCTCCGCTTGCGGGACCGGTTTCAATAAATAATGAAGTGATCATTACCACGCTCGCCGCCCAGAAGAACCAGTAAGAAAGCATATTCAGCATCGGTGAAGCCATATCCCGCGCACCGATCTGTAATGGAATCAAAAAGTTGGCAAAAGTGCCGCTCAGTCCACCGGTCAGTACAAAAAATACCAGCACGGTACCGTGCATGGTCACCAGGGCATAATATGCCTCGGGCTGAATTTTACCGCCCTTGGCCCATTTACCCAGGATATCTTCCAGCCAGGGAAAAGTGGAATCCGGATACCCGAGCTGCAACCGGAACAGTACCGACATTAATCCGCCGAGTATCGCCCAGATCATCCCGGTAATCAGGAATTGTTTGCAGATCATTTTATGATCCTGGCTGAATACATATTTCGTAATAAAAGTCTCCTTATGATGATGGACCTCATGACCCGCATCATGCACATCATGTGAGCCAATCACCTCCCCATGTCCATGTATTGTCAAATCAATACTCATCTGTAATAATTTAAAGCTTTAGTTATTCTTTACTGGGTTGCTGCTACCGATTTCGAAGGCGTTTCCGTTTTCACAGCAGCTGTTTTGACTGAATCCACCGGACTTGCAGCAGGCTGTTTATCCTTCATCACCTGTGCATAATTTGAAACCTGTTTGGCCTTCCACAATATAAATTCCTCTGCCGTCACCACTTTTACAATGCCCTTCATGGTATAATGTCCGCGGCCACACATCTGATCGCAGGAAAGTTCATATTCAAAGTCCGGATTTCCTGTGGACTTCTTCATTTCTTCTGTGGTATACAATGGCGTAAACCACATGGTTGTCGGGGTTCCGGGCACGGCATCCATCTTCATCCTGAAATGTGCAAGGCCCACATCGTGAATTACGTCCCTGGAATTGATGATCAGTTTCAAAGGTTGTTTTACCACTGCATACATGGTCTGATTCACCACAATATCATCATGGGAATTCGGATCATCCCAAAGTAAACCGAGGGAATTACTCTGTGCATCACTGATGTTCTTGTAATATTTATTACCAAATACGCCGTCTTTTCCCGGATAGCGGAAGATCCATCCAAACTGTTTACCGGTCACTTCCACTACCAGGGAATTTTTTGGTGCTTCACCTGTAATCTGAAACCAGTACATCAGGCCAAATCCGACGAGTACGGTGAGGGCAATGGCAGGTACAACAGTCCAGATCACTTCCAGCTTGTTGTTATGCGGAAAATAAAATCCTTTTCTTTTTTCAGAATACTGGTACTTATAGGAAAACCAGAACAGCAATACCTGTGTGATCACGAACACTATGCCGGTAATGGAGATCGTGATGTACAACATCCGATCGATTTTTTCACCGTGATCCGACGCTGATTTTCCAAGAATCTTTCCTACGAACAGCTCATTGCACCAGTAAACGCCAAGCAGGCCGAGTACCAGGAAAACGATCATCAGGAATCCATTGATCTTATTGTTGGTTTCATTATTTTTTTTCTCGCCCTTCAGTATGCCTACATACTCACTGGCTTTCGCAATCTGAAACGTGATCACAAATCCCAACAATAAAATCGCAAACAGAAAATAAGTTGACATATCGACTATGTATAATGAATAATGCTTTCTTTAAAGAACGGATGAGTTTTCGCTACCAGCGGATACTTAGATAACACGTTACCGGTCTGGTAAATGATCAGTCCAACAAATCCCGCCGCAATACCAAAATCAAAAAGATTCATCGGCACATGATCCCTGACCAGGCTTCCAAAAACCATCTGGTAAAAATCCAGCCAGTGGCCAAAGAGCAAAGCTACGGACATAAAGGTTAATGTGGTATAGTTGCGTTTCGAACTCCTGCGCATATAAATCAGCACGGGAGCCAGAAAATTTATAACCAGGTTCAGGTAAAATATACCGGTATAGGCACCATTCAAACCGGGGCTGGAAATAAATCGTTTCTTCCGGAATATTGGCATACCAGATCAGCATGAACTGGGAAAACCAGAGATAGGTCCAGAAAATCGAAAATGCAAACTGGAATTTACCCAGGTCATGGAGGTGTTCCTGGTTCACATATTCGAGATAACCCTTGTTTTTCAGGTAGATCACAAACAAGGTGATCAGGGCCACGCCGGCCACAAAAGTACTTGCGAAAGTGTACCAGCTGTACATGGTGCTGAACCAGTGTGCACTGATGCTCATCAGCCAAAGCCAGGGAACCGTTGAAGCCACAGTAAGTGCAAACCACACGATAAACAGTGCTGACCATACGGTATTCTTCCAGATATATTTTTTGCCTTCTTCCACAGTGAGCACATGACCATCAATTTCCCGGCTGATACTGCGCATCTTATAGCCCAGCACCGTCCACAGACCGATGGTCAGGGTAGTCCAGACTATAAAAAAGGTCGGGTTCAGAAATCCTTTTTTCCCGTTCAATACCGGATCTTTTTCCACCATCGTCTTATCCAGCCATTCATAAATGAATGTTTTGTGCCCGATAATCAGGGTCATGAGGATAACAAAGGTGATCGCCCCGATAACCGGCACACAGGCAGAAATGGCTTCCGTTACCCTGCGGAAGGCAAGCTGAAATCCCCCCATCGCCAGGGTTACCGCTGTAAAAAAGAACATGGCGGCATTCACGACCAGTAAAAAATAAACACTGTTCTGTAAAAGGGTGGCCCAGAAACGGATCTGGTGTGCTTCATCGCCGGTTCCATACATAAAATAACCGACCAACAGGCTGACAGTGCCCCGGCAATCATCAACCCCAGGGACCACTTCCTGAATCCGGAAGGAATTTCAAAACGTTCTTTAATTGACATTCTTTAAAAATTTTTATTCCCGCTTAGCTGTTTATTTTTTTACTGTTGAATCTGCCGGAGCTGCTGCCGTTTGTGCGCCTGCCTGTTTCGACTTGATATAGGCAATCACCATCCAACGCTGGCGCGTATCCAGCTGGGAAGCATAACTTCCCATTTTATTCTTGCCGTAGGTAACAGAATAATACATCTGTCCTTCGGGCATGGCTTCATATTTTTTATCTCCTACCAGGGTCGCCGGCTTGGCCGCAAATGGTCCTTCACCACCTTTATACAGCGGGCCGTTCCCATCCAGGTTCGATACCGTGACAAATTCCGCAGTTCACCAGGTAGAGGCGATGGGCTTCCACCATCGTTTCAGAATCGAGACTGGCCAGGGGACTTTTTACTGCTTTCGAAGCCACGTAATTTGTTGTATCTCCCATAGCATCCATTGGAATATCGAAAGGCAGGAGAACCCCGCGTTTCATCGTTCCCGCGAACCGGGATATTGCTGTAATGAATTCCTTTCTTTAAAAGCGCCTCTCTTTTTTCAGGTGTAACCGAATAAGTTTCATAAGCCACACTATAGGCCATATCCGGCATATATACCCTGCCCGGGTTGCGCTGCGGCTCATCGCTGCAGGAAGCAAGCACCACCAGGGATATACATAAAAGAATCAATTTGTTTTGGGTCTGCATTGCAACATTCATTTCGTTATGCCAGAATAGTTTTTGCATTATCAACAGCAGGGATGTTCTTACTATAAGTGCCCAGCCACCATCCTGTTTCTGCATTCTGCGTATGGACATCTATGGCGCCGATAGATTTTAAAAAGCCTTTTAATTCCTCTTCATTGGTCTTTGCCGTGCATTCAATCACCATCGTAAACTGGTCGTCGGTTGAACGAAGATTAAAATGATGTTTTCTTACAAAGGGTGCCATCTGGCAGAGGTAACAAAAAGTAAGAACCATACCCACGGCAGAAAAAAGAACAGTCAGCTCAAAACTAATCGGGATCCATGCCGGTAAGGCAAAATGCGGTTTACCACCAAAATTCAGCGGCCAGTCATATACCAGTGCATAGGTGATGCCGCTCACCGCTGTGGTAGTCCCGGTGATCGCATAGATAAATCCGGCTGTATGCAGGCTGGTATCCCGCAATCCCATGCGCTGTGTCCAGTCCGTGGATCGGCATCGGCGTATATACATCATGTATTTTATATCCGGCCATCCGCACTTTCTTCACGGCAGGAAATAATACTTTTTCTTCCAGAAAACTACCAACAACAAATTTTTTAATAGCCATATGATCGCTTTAGCCAATAATCAGTTAATGCGCATGCTCAAATTCATGTGCGAATGCTTCCGGCGTTTCACGTTTCTTCACGGACCCATCTTCTCTTTATAATTATCCCCTGATTTTTTCAGAATATGTTTGATTTCCGCCACGGCAATTACCGGGAAGAATTTCGAGAACAGGAAATAACAGGTGAAAAACAATCCGAAGGTTCCCAGGTAAAATCCGATTTCCCAGATCGTCGGTGTATAATAGGTACTCCAGCCGCTCGGAATATATTCCCTGTATAAAGAAGTAACGATAATCACAAAACGCTCAAACCACATCCCGATATTCACGATCACCGACATAAAAAATGTAACCGTTAAATTCCTGCGCATTTTCCGGAACCAGAATATCTGCGGGGAGAGTACGTTACAACCCATCATGATATAGTAGCACCAGCCCAGCGGGCTGAAAATATATTTGCCCTGTTTTGGAAGAAGGCAAATTGTTCTGACCGGAACCTGGCCGTACCAGGCAATGAACAATTCCGTCAGGTAGGCAATACCCACGATGGAGCCCGTGAGTACAATGACTTTATTCATCACGTCGATATGCTCTAGGGTAATATATTCTTCCAGCTTCAATACTTTACGCGTGACGATCAACAGGGACTGCACCATGGCGAATCCGCAGAACACCGCACCGGCAACGAAATAAGGCGGGAAGATGGTGGTATGCCAGCCGGGAACAACCGAGGTGGCGAAGTCGAAGGATACAATTGTATGAACCGAAAGTACCAGCGGGGTACTGAGCCCCGCAAGCACCAGGGATAATGCTTCATGCCTTTGCCAGTGTTTGGTGGATCCGGACCATCCGAAAGAAGCCACTCCATAAAAAAATTTTCTCCATTTCAGTTTCGCACGGTCCCGCACAGTGGCCAGATCCGGCAATAATCCGCAGTACCAGAATAATAATGAAACCGTGAAATAAGTGGATATCGCAAATACGTCCCAGAGCAGGGGGGAATTAAAATTCGGCCATAACGCACCACGGGTATTGGGATAAGGAAGTACAAAAAATGCCATCCATACCCGACCCATATGCCAGATCGGAAACTGCCCGGCACACATTACGGCAAAGATGGTCATGGCTTCCGCTGCGCGGTTTACCCCGGTTCTCCATCCCTGGCGGAATAATAAAAGGATGGCGGAGATCAGGGTTCCTGCATGCCCGATACCTACCCACCAAACGAAATTGGTAATATCCCAGCCCCAGCCGATGGTCTTGTTTAAGTTCCACTGGCCTATTCCATAGATCACTTCCCGGGTATACGGAAAATATCCCGAAACACAGCAGGAGTACGGAAATCAAAAATCCTGTCCACCAGAGTTTGGAGGGCCGGTTTTCGATCGGCCGGACGATATCTTCCGTGATCTGGTGATAATCTTTATCACCATCTACCAGCGGTGGTCTTACCTGTGATTCGTACTTTAATACAGACATACTGGGTTATCACTTTTAGCTACCACGCCCTTGGCGCAGTGAATTAAAAATCTTTACGCATGTTCCTTCGCTTCTGCATCCGTATTACGGACCTTGGCGAGATAGGTTATATTCGGTAACACGTGCAATTCTTCAAGCACATGATACAGGCGCTGTTCGTTTTCCTGTCTTGATTTTACAATCGCACTCTTGCTGTTATTGACATTCCCGAATTCAATCGCATGTGTCGGACAGGCCTGCTGGCAGGCTGTTTTTACATCTCCGTCATTCAGTACCCGGTTTTCTTTCTTGGCCCTCAGCTTACCATCCTGCAGACGCTGTACGCAGAAGCTGCATTTTTCCATTACCCCTCTGGACCGCACCGTTACATCCGGGTTAAGCACCATACGGGTGAGGTCGTCATTCATCATCAACACGGCATCATTGAGTTTTCCGACACCCTGTTCATCCTGGTTATTCGGGAAGCTGTCTGCGCCGGTATAATCCGCCCAGTTGAAACGACGGACTTTAAACGGACAGTTGTTGGCACAATATCTTGTTCCGATACAACGGTTATATGCCATCTGGTTCAGTCCTTCCGTGCTATGGTTGGTTGCTGATACCGGACAAACATTTTCGCAGGGCGCATTATCGCAATGCTGGCAAAGCATCGGTTGGAAAATCGTCTGGATGCTGTCGGGATCGGCAGGATTTCCGGAGAAATAACGGTCGATGCGCAGCCAGTGCATATCATGATAACGCAACACTTCGTTTTTCCCCACCATGGAGACATTGTTTTCAGCATGACAGGCCACCACACAGGCGCCGCAGCCAACACAGGAATTCAGATCGATTGACATGCCCCAGTGAATACCGGGTTTGTCATAATAGGGATACAGGGTACCGTCTTTGGCGAATTCTTCGATCCCGCCGAAATTTGCCAGTTCTTTTTTCCGGTCTTCCAGAATTTCATCCGGCTCTTTCTTAAATTCAGCCAGGGTCATTTCCTTGATCACATTTTCCCGTCCTTCATAAGATCCATGTATCTGAACCTGTGCTACCTTATATTCTTCCGTGGTTTTTTCAAAACTCACATCCGTAGCCATCCATTCCACGGTCTTTCCGGAAACAGAGGCGAAGGGAAAAGCATTTTTAC
Source organism: uncultured Bacteroidota bacterium (assembly GCA_963766585.1). Lineage (GTDB taxonomy): Bacteria > Bacteroidota > Bacteroidia > Chitinophagales > Chitinophagaceae > Puia. The sequence goes on along the minus strand of CAVYAV010000002.1, from coordinate 801,657 downwards.
CGGCACCTACCACGGCACGACCGATATAGGATGCTGTATTTTTGGGTTCTGCACTCTCCCGTCCATATCCGAGCGGAATCGCAAATACGCCATCAGGCATTCCCGGAACCGCGATTACCGGGATCATGAGTTCTGCGCCGTTCGCCTTTAAACGAATCACTTCCCGTTCAGGATGTGATTCAAACCTGTCGCTCTGGTTATGATCACTCAGGTCGATGCCGTATTGTTCTTTTATGAAATTCGGCGAAACCATGGCATAGTTGTCCCAGGTGGCGCGTGTGATGGGATCAGGCAATTCCAGCAGCCAGGGGTTGTTGGCCTGTGCACCGGTACCCAGACTGATCTGCTGATACAGGACCAGCTCATGGGAGCCACCTTTTTTCAGGGAACTAACTGCAGCAACGGATGCCAGTGCCTTACTTGTATATGGTAGCAGTGGAAGTAGTGATCGGCTGCCGTAGCCGGCAGGTGTTCCACAACACCATCCTGCAATGCTTTTTCATAAGCCTGCTGACCACCCAGTTTGGAAACCCAGTATTGTTTGAAGAAATCGTCGTATGTGGTTTTGTTGCCGGAAAGGATCAGGAGCATGTCCTCAAAAGGCCTTGTCCGGAACAGCGGGGCAATTACCGGCTGCATCAGGGAAATATATCCTGCCCTGGGTTGTGCATCACCCCAACGTTCCAGGAAGTGTGGGGAAGGAAGAACGAATTTGCACAGTTCTGTGGTTTCGTCCAGGCGGCCGGAAAAAGAAACCGTCGTCTGCACTTTCGATAAACCGGATTTGAAACTTTTTGACAGCGGACTGTCATATACCGGATTCACATCGTAGACCAGCAGGGCTTTTACCTTACCCTGATTCATATCATCTACCAGTGTGGCGAAATCGCTGTCGATTCCCTGACGTGTGAGATTTGTCGCATCCCAGGTAATCGTATACCCATTGGCCCCAAGGGTTTCGTTGATTGCATTTACAATGATCTGGACGTCCGGATTATTGGATCCGGATACAACCAGGGAATTTTTACTGTTGGCCAACAGATCCTTGGCGGCTTTTTTGATGCCGGCCTGCAGTTTTTCCGGAAGGGCCGGCGCTGTAACATTTCCGCCGACGGCTGCATATAGGGCCAGGGCAATGGCAGCGGTTTCTGAAGGTTTGTGTGAAAACCTTTCATCGGCATTGGAACCCGTCAGGCTCAGGAAGGATTCGAACTGGTAGTGCCGGTTCATAGCCGGGGCCTTCTCATCAATCTTTCTTCCCTGTGGCATATTGCCGCGCAAATTCAATCGGAGAAAGCCAGGTTCCGAGGAAATCGGCACCCAGACTCACAATCACTTTTGCCTGATCGAAATGGTAAGAAGGAATGGTTCTTTTCCCATAAGATGCTTCATTGGCCAGCAGCATGCCGCTGAATGAATCAGCATCGTATTGTACATGACGGCTGCCCTGGAATTTTGAAAGGGCATCCGCGATAATCTGTTTTGAAGTAACCGAAGTAATGGTTGGCGTCAGCAGCACCGTTATTCCGCCTGTTTGTGGAGTCAGTGCATCGGTAACCAGTTTATCAAATGCTTCAAAGCTGGTCACTTCCTGTGGAACACCGTTTACCATCTGTACCGGAAACCGGAGTCTTGCTGTATCATAGAGATCCAGGATGGAAGCCTGAACCCGGGCGGAAGTTCCTCCCTGGGTTACGCCGGATAATTCATTTCCTTCCAGTTTGATCGGCCGGCCATCCCGCACTTTGGCAACAATGGAAACCGCATCACCCCCGGAGGTAAAAGTAGTTGCATAATAATCCGCTACACCCGGAATCATATTTTCCGGTTTCACCAGGTAGGGGACGATATGCCTTACCGGCATTTCGCAGCTTGCGGCCAACGTGGCGGCGGCAGTACTGAAACCGAGATATTTAAGGAAGTCACGGCGGGGTGATTTCGCATCCAGTATACCCTTGCCGTCAGACAATTCCATGGGAAGATCTTCCCGGAATTCATTCTCCTGATCCTTTAAATAGGATTCAGACAGATTGAGTTCCCCAAAACTTTTCCAGTACTTTTTTTCGCTCATTTAAGTTCAAATTTGAAAATCCCTATTGCCTGCGCAACAGACAATGATAATAAACCCAAAGGCCCTCACTCTCACACTCTCACACTCTCACACTTGCTTTAGTAGTGACACTTCTGACATTCCGTTCCACCAATATTTTCTACGGTAACACTATCCATTTCCCCGGTACGCAGATTATGATTGAATTTTTCGTAAATGCTATAGAATTTATTCCCGTTGTTGCCGGATGAATCCGGGAAATTGACCTTGGTCGTACGGTGACAATTGATACACCAGCCCATACTGAGTTCTGCGAACTGTTTCACTTCGTTCATCTGGGTGATGCTGCCATGGCAGGTCTGGCATTGTACTTTTCCGGCACGGATATGCTGGGAATGGCTGAAATAAACATGATCGGGTAAGTTGTGGATCTTGATCCAGCTGATCTGTTTACCGGGTTCTGTGTATTTGCCGGCTTTCGGATCGTAACCGGTATAACTGTAGAGTTTTTGTATTTCAGCGGTTCCGTCAACCGCTTTTCCATTAGCTCTGAACATCGGTTCCCCTTTATAATCATTGATTGCCGCATGGCAGTTCATACATACATTCAGGGAAGGAACACCGGCAGTCCTGGAATCCCAGGCACCGCCATGACAATAAAGACAACTAATCTGGTTGGTACCGGGATGCACCTTATGTGAAAAAAATATGGGTTGTTCCGGCTGATAATCCTTTTGACGACCCAGCCCGATGGCACCCTGCACCATATAATATCCACCCACTACAAAAAGTACCAGACCCAGAAACGTGAGGTAAACTTTGTTCCGGTAAAAAGGAATCGGATCATGAGAAGGTATCCCGGATTTATCGTCTGACAGTTTTTTCAGATTGCTGTTCACCTGAAGCAAAACCAGCATCACAACGGCCAGGATAAGGGTGAGGATTCCGTAAAGGAGCGTGTTATCCGAATCCGTGTTTGGGTTCTCAGTTGGATTGTTAGCACCTTTTCCTCCTGGTCCGGGCTCAGGATAGGTTTCAACATATTTCAGGATCGCATCTATTTCCGCATCAGTAAGTTGCGGAAATGTATTCATCGGAGTTTTGCTGAACTGTACGTAGAGATCATTAAAATATTTATTTCCCGAAGCCAGAACTGCTGAATTGTTGCGAATCCAGGCGTGCAATAGTTTCTGATCGGGTACACGGCTGGTGACTCCCTTGAGGGCCGGACCGGTAACAACCTTTATTGGATTATGGCAGGATGCGCAATCACTCTGGAACAGCGCCTTTCCATCCTGGGCCATCGATATATTTCCGCAAAACAGGAGAATCGTCGTGAAGAGAAAACTGAAGGATATTCGGAAAGCACTTGATCTGTAATGATGCATATATACATTCAGTGTATAAATGTGAAAAATCATCTCGGTTGGCTGCAAAAGTAAGTCAGGAAATTAACATAATACCAACATGTTGAAATTTTTTTTTCCCTTATCTGGCCTGCATTTCAGCCGATTATGCAATTTCTGGAAAACTATATGTCATTGCTTTGTCATAGGATTTCCAACTCGTTTTAAGAAGGGTAAAGCCCGCTTTTGAAACCACTTTTTTAGTAGATCTTTACAGCCTCAAAAAATTGACTGATCCATTTTTGATATGAACGAAGAATTGTTACCAATCCGGCTCGCCATTTTTGCTTCGGGACAGGGCACAAATGCCCGGGAGATCATTCAATATTTTAAAGAGGGGCAGCACGGTGTTTCAGGACGACCCATTGAAATTGCCCTCGTCGTTTCCAATAAACCCGGGGCCGGTGTACTGACCATCGCCGCCGCGGCTGGCATTCCGTATATTATTATAGAGAAGGAAAAATTTTTTCGCGGATCACATTACCTGGAGGAGTTTAAGGCCAGGGATATTTCTTTTATTGTCCTGGCCGGATTTTTATGGAAGATCCCCTTGGAACTGATTGCGGTTTATCCTGACCGGATTCTGAATATTCATCCCGCCCTTCTTCCGGCTTTCGGGGGTAAGGGCATGTATGGCGATGCCGTGCATGAAGCGGTGGTGGCGGCGGGCTCCAGGGAAAGTGGCATTACCATTCACTATGTGGATGAAATCTATGATCATGGCCGCGTTTTTTTTCAGACCAGCTTCGACCTGTCTCCGGGAGAAACAGCGGCGAGTCTGGCGGAAAAAATTCACAGCCTCGAACATAAACATTACCCCGAACAAATTGCCCGCTGGGTGGAATGCAAATTATCGTTAAACCCTTAATTGTTAACCGCCTTCTCGGTATTTTGCCCTTTTAGGCTTAACGCCTAACGCCTAACGCCTAACGCTTAACGCCCAACGCCCAACGCTTAACGCTTAAGGCATAAGGCAAAAGTCGGGAGACATAAAGATAAATATGTGAGGCATTGCCTGCCTTCGCTGACGCTTCAACGGGCGAAGAGCGTTAAGCTTTAGGCGTTAGACGTTAGGCTTAAAAATTTTAGTACGATTAAAAAAACCCATTTGGTTCTTTTCTACGCATATTTCCGGAAGACGATTTTATTTGCCTTTTTCGCCATTTGTGCATTCCGGGTTTCCGCCCAGCAGATAACTATTCACGGGACTGTATTTAATATGTACAGAACCCATCCGCTGGACGGGGTATCGGTACTTTGCAGCTGCGGAACCGGAACCACCACGGATTCCAATGGAAACTATATGATCCGTCTGAAACAGAGCGACTCCCTTCGCTTTTCCTATCTCGGCCGCGCTACCCAGTTTTTTCCCGTCACGATGATGAACGAAACCAGCGGATTCGATATCGCCCTCCATGTAAATCCGACGGTACTGAACGAAGTGCGCATCGCACCCCGGAACTACCATATGGATTCCCTGCAGAACCGTAAAGATTATGAGAAGATCTTCAATTATAAGAAACCCGGACTTGAAATCACAGAAGGCGCCGATGGAAATGCCGGACTGGATCTGGACCAGATCATCAATGTGTTCCGGTTTCAGCGGAACCGACGCCTGAAGGCTTTCCAGGACCGGCTTATCTATGATGAAGAAAATAAATTTATCGATCACCGGTTTACCCGGTATATCGTAAAAAAGATCACCGGACTCGACGGTGATGAACTCACGGCATTCATGATCCGATACCGGCCATCGCACAACTTTACACAATACGCAACCGACTACGAGTTTTTTGACTATATAAAACTTGCCTTCGAAGAGTATCAGCTCCAGCATGGAACTTTTACAACGCCTCATGTGAAAACGGATAGTTCACTCACTCATTAAGTTTTTGGATTTATGCATCAGGGGTTAGGGGTTAAGCCTTAAATTGTACTCCAATGCATTTATTGCGGCATACCCCTTTTTTGAAAGCAGTTTTCCTGCACAGCATCTCCGCTTTCGGAGGTCCACAGGGCCATCTGGGGATGATGATGAAAACATTTGTGAATGGCAGACATGATATTACGGAAGAAGAACTGATGGACTATAACGCATTCTGCCAGTTATTACCCGGTGCATCTTCAACCCAGACACTTACCCTGATTGGATATAAACGGGGCGGCGTGCCGCTTGCCGTACTCACCCTGATCATCTGGATATTACCCGCCTGCGTAATTATGGGTGGTTTTTCTTTTTTTGTTCAGTACATCAATCATAAAAACGGCCGCGCCAATATATTTCGTTTTATCGAACCCATGACGGTCGGATTCCTGGCCTATGCAGCCTGGAAAGCTTACCGGGTTTCCGTCCACAATACCATCACCCATATTATTATGGTAGTGGCCACAATATTCACCTTTTTCCTTTTTAAGGCTCCCTGGATTTTCCCGATCATTATCGTTCTCGGGGGAGTCATCACCAACCTCAGCAGTAAACGTATTCCACAGGTCGAAATCATCACCCGCAAAATCAAATGGGCCAATATCTGGCTTTTCGCCAGCATATTTATTCTTGCGGGTACATCGAGTGAACTCGCCAGGAAAAATAACTGGCCTAACCGGCGTCCCTTAAACCTATTTGAAAATACTTACCGGTTTGGAAGTCTCGTTTTTGGTGGGGGCCAGGTGCTGATCCCCTTCATGTATGAACAGTTTGTTGCCCGCCAGGAAACCACCAATATTATTAAGGATTCTTCCAACCTCTTTCATCAGAATTCTGTGCTGTTGAGAAATCCCAATGCCATACATATTAATAAGGATGACTTTTTCACCGGCGCCGGTTTCGTTCGCGCCATACCCGGTCCGGTTTTTTCCGTTTCATCGTATATGGGTGGAATCGCCATGCGGGATATGGGTTATTCCATGCAAATCCTGGGCTGTGTGATCGGATCCATCGCGATTTTCCTGCCCAGCGCCCTGCTGGTTCTTTTCTTTTTCCCGATATGGTCGAACATGAAAAAATATGCCACTGTTTATCGCGCGCTGGAAGGCATTAAGGCCGTGGTGGTGGGAATCATGATCGCCAGCAGTTTTTATATGATCAAGGATTTTACCCCCGGTTCAAACCTGGAGGTTTTTGCCGGTATCGGCGTGGGCATTTTAACTTTTATCCTCCTGCTGTACAGCAGGTTGCCGTCGCCGGTTATCGTTGCGATCTGTTTATTACTGGGATGGATCTTTTAGTGGTGGATGGTTTGTGGTGGATGGTTTATGGTTGGTGTAAGTATTCAACACCATTGACCATATACCATCTACCATCCACCAATCGCGGCTTTCCGCAAATCGTAAGCGTATTCAAATGGTTAGGTCTAAATTTGCTTCCCCTAGACACGCTCTTTATTGAACAAACGACAAATACATATTGGTCTCGTTGGGAATCCGAACAGCGGGAAAAGCTCTCTTTTTAACGCACTGACGGGCCTGCACCAGAAAGTCGGGAATTTTCCAGGCGTTACCATTGATAAAAAAACCGGCTCCAGTGAACTGAGTACCGGTCAGCAGGCGAATATTGTTGACCTCCCTGGAACGTATAGTCTCTATCCCAAACGCTCCGATGAATGGGTAACCTATAAAGTACTGCTCCACCAGGATGAGGAAGTAAAAGTGGATATGGTGATCCTGCTGGTGGATGCGAGCAATTTGCGCAGAAACCTGCTTTTCTGTTCACAGATCATTGACTTGAAAATACCGGTGGTGATCGCACTGACGATGATGGACCTGGCAGGGAAAAAAGGGATCGAGATCGATGTGCCCGGTCTGGAAAGGGAATTGGGTGTTCCCGTTGTACCGGTAAATCCGCGAAAGAACAAAGGCATTCTTCAGCTCAAAAAAATACTTGCCCAGCGTGCCCAGCACCTGCAACAGGCACCCGTCCGGGATTTTATTCCCAACCATGCCCTGGCCGACGATGCCGTGGTACAGGTTAAAAAGTTATTCCCGGAAATCAGCGATTACAAGGCAATCCACTACCTGATCAACCATGAGTCTTTCCTGTTTCAAAAGGATATGCATCACCGGATTGAATCCATCGAAGAAGCAAACCAGTTCAATCATACCCGTGTGCAGGCAGAGGAAATCCTGCAACGGTATCATCGCATCCGCCAGGTCATGCAGCAAACGATTTCCGAACCCGATCCCCTGCAAAAAACACTGTTCACGGAGAAACTCGATAATATTCTCCTCAACCGGGTATGGGGTTATGTGATTTTACTCATCAGTACTTTTCCTCCTCTTTCAGTGTGTGTTCTGGCTGGCGCAGTTTCCTATGGACGGACTTGACTGGGCATTTACCAAAATGAGCACCTGGGTTTCCGCACAACTTCCGGATGGATGGTTTCGCGATCTCATGGTGAATGGGCTGCTCGCGGGTCTCAGTGGGATACTGGTTTTCATTCCCCAGATCATGATCCTTTTCGGACTCATCACCGTGCTGGAGGATACGGGATATATGGCGCGTATCAGTTTTCTAACGGATAAGCTCATGCGAAAAGTGGGACTCAACGGGAAATCCGTCATGCCCATGATCAGCGGATTCGCCTGCGCCGTTCCGGCCATCATGAGCAGCCGGAATATTGAAAATAAAAAAGAAAGACTGCTTACGATTCTCGTTACGCCGCTGATGAGTTGCAGTGCCCGTCTGCCGGTATATACCATGCTGATTGCCCTGGTGATTCCCAATCATAAGGTATTTGGATTTTTCAACAGCCAGGGACTGGTGATGATGGGACTCTACTTACTTGGCGTTGTGGCCGCCCTTATTGTATCCTATACGGCAAAAAAATTCATTCATTCCACTGAAAAAAGCTTCTTCATCCTGGAACTCCCCGTTTATCGTGCTCCCCGCTGGAACAATGTGCTGATCACCATGGTGAGTAAGGCAAAAATATTTGTCACGGGATGCGGGCAAGGTGATTATCGTAATCAGTATGATTCTCTGGGGTCTGAGCACTTATGGTCCGAAGGGCCGTATGCAGGCTGTGGCAGAAAAATATAAAAATGCTCCGCCATCTGAAATGAAGGCCAAAAATGCCGCCCTGCTGGAAAATTCATACGCCGGTATTTTGGGAAGAGCCATTGAGCCCGCCATCAAACCACTCGGGTATGACTGGAAAATCGGCATCGCCCTGATCACCTCCTTTGCAGCCAGGGAAGTATTCATTGGAACGATGGCCACTTTATATAGCGTGGAAGGAGGTAAGGGTGCGAATCCGCAAACCCTCCGGGAAAGAATGGCTTCCGCCAGAACAGATGACGGCGCCAAAGTGTATACCCTCGCCACCGGTGTTTCGCTGATGATCTTTTATGCCTTTGCGATGCAGTGTATGAGCACCCTCGCTGTGGTAAAACGCGAAACCCGTGGATGGAAATGGCCCATCATTCAACTGCTATACATGACAGGACTGGCTTATGTAATGAGCCTGCTTGCATACCAGCTGTTGAAATGAATTACGCCGAACGCCGAACGCCGAACGCTTAACGCCGAACGCTTAACGCCGAACGCTTAACGCTTCATACGGGGCGTTACATACTTTATATTTCTAATTCAGATTTCTTAGTCTTAAAACAACTCTTGCGTTGAGCGTTAGGCGTTAAGCGTTAAGCGTTAGGCGTTAAGCATTCAGCTTAAAGATGTATCAAAACCGAACGCCCGCTGTATCAATTCCGGCTATCCTGTTCTTATCCGCCTGATTTTCTACCTGAAAATCATGGTTTTGTTTCCGGCATGTGTTTGGTGATCCTTTTCAATGCACCATTCAATTACCTGTAACCTTAATCACCATGTTCAGGAACTACTGCACCATCATCTTCAGAAACCTCTGGAGAAACAAATTCTATACTGCTGTAAATATCGTTAGCCTGGCGATTGGAATTGCTTCCATCGTCTGGGCCGTTCAAACATACCGCTACAGCTATAGCTTTAATGACTTTCATAAGAATCCGGAAACAATATTCCGCGTGCTGACAAAAGTTGCGGGGAATGATAACCTGAAGGGCTATTGCCCCGAATACCTTGCGCAGGTGGCCAAAAATGATTTCCCCGAAGTGAAAGAGTCGGTCAGGTGGGATAGCCGCGGCTTAAATATTAAAGCCGACCAGCACGATCCCTTCGAAGCACAGGCACATTTTACCGATCCACAGTTTTTTGACTTTTTTAATTTCCCCTTAGTGAGGGGAACGATCCGACTGGAAGACCGTGCCACGGTTGTGATTACAGAATCCGCAGCAAAAAAATTCTTCGGTGACAGCGACCCCATTGGGAAAACGCTGACCTTTTATTCAGACGAACCATTCCGGAAGCCGCTTGAAGTAACAGGTATCCTGAAAGATCCGCCAATGAATTCTTCCTTTCAGTTTGAAATAATCACCAACAACGATAACCAGTTAAAGCCGGATGGCTCACTGATAAAAAATGACGGTTGGGAATGGCTGTCGGATGCAGTTTTTATCCGCCTTGCCAATCCATCCCGGGCGGCCGCGCTGGCGCGCGCATTTGCAAAATATGTCCCGTTACAGCAATCCGCCAGGCAGGATGTTCAGCTGAAGTCTTTTGCGCTGGATCCATTCACCAATGTGCTTAATGAACAGGACCTGGATAACAACGCCCTGTACAGACGCCCTTCTGATTCTGCCACCTATGGACCACTCGTTTTAGCCATTCTGATTTTACTTTCTTCCTGTCTGAATTTTGCAAACACTTCTGTGGCGCAGAGTAACCGGCGACTGAAAGAAATGGGTGTTCGAAAAGTGATGGGCAGTTCACTGGGCCAGATCGTTCTTCAGCAGCTAATGGAATGTGCACTGATTGTGCTCTTAGCCATAGGGCTATCTGTATTGTTGAATAATTTCTGGTTGCCTGCTTTTAACGAGATGTTCAGGGGGGTTAAAGTAGAAGCACACTACCTGAACGATCCCATACTGCAGGTCTTCCTGATTGGCATTCTGATCCTTGTTACTTTGTTGGCCGGAGCGTATCCCGCGTTTTATATCAGCCGGTTTAATGCAACCAATATATTCAGGGGTTCAGTAAAATTCGGGGGAAGCAATCTTTTCTCCCGTGTATTACTGGGCTTGCAGGTGGCTATTTCTTTTATTACCGTTATAGCCGGTGTGGCATTCGCACGCAATGCCGGATTCCAAAGTACATATGACTATGGTTACGACAAGGCCAATGTTGTAAATGTGGATTTGCAAAGTGAATCCGCGTATACATCGTACCGCGATGCGCTCGCAAATATTCCCGGTATTGAACAAATGGCGGGCAGCATCAACACAATCGGTTTTTCCTATACCCGTCTTCCACTTGAATCAAAGGGGGTTAAAAAAGAAACCATTTATATTAAATCAGGAGAACACTATATCGACCTGATGCGATTGAAACTGGTTGCAGGACGGGATTTTCTGGAAGGCAGCAAAGCAGATATCGGGAAATCCATGATCATTAATGAGAACCTGGCTTTCCAGTTTGGCTGGAAACCGGAAGAGGCAATCGGAAAACAGATCAGTTATGCAGACACGAACACCTGGACCGTCGTCGGAGTATTGCGCGATTTTACACCGCAAACTCTTTTTGAACCGATGCAACCCGTGGCCCTTGTGATAAAAGATCCTTCAACTTATTCCCGCATGATCATCCGGGCTAAACCCGGTTCACTCACGACGGCATATGCAGATATCAAAGCAGCGTGGACAAAACTTTATCCCCTCAAACCTTTCCGCGCTTATTACCAGGACGAGTTATCTGCGGAGGCCGCTAAAGTGAATGAAAGCATTGCAAAAATATTCTCCTGGTTCGCGCTGATTTCTGTTTTCATGGCAGCGACGAGCATGTTCGCATTGGTTTCCCTGAACGTGTTGAAAAGGTCAAAGGAAATCGCCATCCGGAAAGTAGTTGGCGCCGAGGACTTCCATATTTTTAAACTGGTGATGCGGGGATATGTCCTGATTTTATCTATAGCGGCTGTCTTCGGCTGTTATGCCGGTTATGCCCTTTCAAAACTGCTGATGGATCTGATATTCCGTATCAATGCAGGTGTAAGTTCATCTTCGCTCGCGCTTTCCTTAATTGGTGTATTGCTCATCTGCGCAGTGACAATTGGAGCCAGGGTCTGGATCGTTCTGCGATCCAAGGCAACAGACGCTTTGAAGTCCAATTAGACGTGAAGCGCGAAGCTTGAAGTGCGCGAAGCTTGAGGCGCGAAGCTTGAGGTTCGAGGCTTGAGGCGTGAGGCATAATAATGAAGCATCATGTCTCACGCTTCACGCCTTCCCATCCACCTTCACGATTAACGATTAACGATTAACGATAAACGATAAACGATTAACGATCCCCGCCTTAAAGCACTACAAAAGCAGTCTGATAAAAATTATTCACCGCGGCAATCGGCTGCAGCTTCACATAGAAAGATTCCGTGAATATTTTAAACGCGAGGAACTCATGATTCGCTACATTGAATTCATCGAAGAAAATGATATCGCCTTTTTTCAGGTAAGGATATAACTGGGAGAGTACAAATATGGTAGATGAAAAAAGATCCGCATCGAGGTGGATGAGCTTAGGTTTAGTCTGCAGAATGGTTTTATTGGATTCAATAAACGGATGCAGGGAGTCCTGGAAAATACCGCGGATAAATTCTGCCCGTCCGTCATGGGCTTCTTTCTGATCAAAGGCCATGGCCCCTTTTTTAAAACCGCCCCATTCCTCCGGAAGTCCCTCAAAAGTGTCAAAACCCCGGAAAAGGGAGTCCGGATGGGTGTTTTTCTTCATCCACCAGAAAAAAGAACTTCCGGAAGCCACGCCGAATTCCAGGTAAAGAATTTCTTTTTTGTCCAGGCTATAGTGGTCGGAAACAACTTCAAATAGCCGGAGCCTTTTGGGATAATCCCGTTTCCAGGAATAAAAATCGTTGATCAACAGACTTTCACGATTTGCCCCACTGATCCAGGAACGGAGCAGGTTGAAATTCCGCAGGAAGAAAAAGAGGTGGTTGAAAGCGGAAAACAGCCGTAAAATGCCGCTCCAGAGCAGGAAATCCTTACAAAATTTGATGATTTTCATCTTCATACAGGCACCACTTACACTTTGGTTTCAGCGGAGGAGGCCAAAAATAGCATATAAGGTCAAAGGCGGAACCTCAACACCAAAAACTATTCAGATTATCCGGGAAAACGACCAAGGCGGGTTTCATATTAAATTAAAATGCAATTCGTTGGTAATGAAGAGCTTGAAAGGATAAAATCTGTTGGAAAATAAAAAAAGTTCACTTAGCTTTGCGGCGGCTGACTGAAAAAAAATAAGGTCGGCTGTAGAAACAGCTGACCTCTAACGATTGCTTGCCATATGAAAAAAGGTAGTATTCTAACTTGTTGGAACACTGCAGTTTAAATCTCTCAGACCTCTAACGAACTTTCCACTAACGATTGCCTGCTGTATTCTTTTTCTCTCTTGCTGATACAAAATTAAGGGGGTACCGGATTCATTTCAAACCATCTTATTCTTGTTTTAATCATGCCAAAACTGCTTATCTTTTCGTGGAAGTGTTGCCTGGACACAGTTCCAGCAAAATTTATCAATGATGGCCAACCGTTCTGCAGATATATTATTTCAACTGATACGCTCACTCGAAAAGTCGGAAAAACGGCATTTCAAGCTCTATATCAAGCGAAGTTCAGGGAATGAAGACCTGAAAATCGTGCAACTCTTCGATGCCCTGGACAAAATGGAGGATTATGATGAAAAAATCCTGCTTAAAAAACTCCCTTTTACCAAGTCGCAGCTTTCTAATTTAAAGACGCACCTGTACAAGCAATTGCTGGCCAGTCTGCGCCTGCTGAAGACAACCGAAAACACCGACCTGCAGCTGAGTGAGCATATGGACAATGCCAGGCTGTTATATAATAAAGGCCTGAAACATCAGAGTCTGAAGATCCTGGAAAGGGCTAAGGAAATTGCGAAAGCCAACAACAAAATGAATTTCCTGGCACAGCTACTGTCGCTGGAGAAAAAAATAGAAACCCTGCACATCACACGTACCTCTATTGAAAAAACAGAACAACTCACAAAAGAGGCGCGTGAAATCAGTGAACATATTGACCGGGTAACACGCCTCTCCAACCTGGCGCTGCTCCTGTACCGCTGGTATGTGGAATTCGGCCATGTACGTAATGAAGCAGATGAGAAGAGATTACGAGAATTCTTTAAACAGAATACACTCGCCGATACATCGAACCTGGAAGATTTCTATGAAAAGTTATACCTCTACCAGAGTTACAGTTGGTTTGCTTTTATCCGGCAGGATTTCCTCATGTATTATCGCTACGCGCAGAAATGGATTGACCTGTTCGACGCAGAACCATTGATGATTACCGTGGAAACCGGTCACTATGTGAAGGGCATGCACAATATGCTGAACGCATTGTTTGACCTGCGGCATTTCAGCAAGTTCGAAGTGATCCTTAAAAAATTTGAGGCGTATTATAATACACCAGAGGGCCAGCACCACGATAATTTCCGTATCCATACCTGGGTATATATTCATCTGGCGAAAATCAACTGGCACCTGATGACCGGAACATTCAGGGAGGGATTAGTACTTGTTCCGGAGATCAGTGAGAACCTGGTTGAATATTCGGCCTATATCGATCATCACCGGACCCTCGTATTCAACTATAAAATTGCAACCCTGTATTTTGGCAGCGGGGATTACAACACATCGATCGACTTCCTGCACCTGATCATCAATGATCATGTTGACCTGCGTCTTGACCTGCAATGTTACGCGCGCCTGGTTCACCTGCTTGCACATTATGAACTCGGTAATTATGAACTCATGGAATCCCTGACCAAATCGGTGTATCGTTTCATGGCGAAAATGAAAAACCTGACGGTAGTGGAAGAGGAGATGTTTAAATTTCTCCGGAAGAGTTTCCAGATCTCGAGAAAAGAAATCAAATCCGAGCTGGAAAAATTACTGAGCAAGATCAAACACCTGGAATATAATAATATCGAAACCCGGTCCTTCGCCTATCTCGATATCATTTCCTGGCTTGAAAGCAAACTCCAGGATAAAACCATGAGCGAAATCATTTACGCCAAGTACCAGCTCCGTAAGAACCGGCATCTTAAAGCCGAAAGCCCAAAGCTTAAAGCTTAAAGCCTTTTAGTTGATGGTTTATGGTGCATGGTTTATGGAAGTCCATTGTCCATCCACCATAAACCATCCACCAAAACCCTCGACCGTACGGTCCCTGTTCGAATTCGTACAATAACTCCTACCCGCCTTTTTGCAACTTACTCTTTTATAGCACTTTACAGCACGGCATTTTTCTTGAACCCTAATTATTCGGTTCAAACGATCAACGATCAACGTCAACGCCAACCAACAAAGACCCATGCTTAAAACCTACATAACCATCGCCTACCGGAATTTTGTCCGGAACAAACTGTTTTCCCTGATTCATGTAATGGGACTTTCCATTGGCATCTGCGCTTCCCTGGTGATTTTTTTAATCGTTCACTACGATTTTACTTTCGACAAATTTGAAAAGAACCGCGACCAGCTATATCGCGTGGTGATGGATATGAATTTTTCCGGAACGGATTATCATAATTCCGGTGTTCCTTCTCCCATGCCCGCCGCGGCAAAAAAGGAAATTCCCGGCATTGTAGAGGTGATTGGATTTCATTCTTCTAACGGTGAACCGAAAGTGGTTACGGCCGACCCATCCAATAAAAAAATATTCTCCATAAAACACCAGACGGGTATCGCCCTGGCAGATAAATCCTATTTCAACCTGGTCAATTACGAATGGATTACCGGCTCCCCGAAAACAGCGCTTGAAGAACCGTTCAAAGTGGTACTAACCTCGGAAAGAGCCAAAATATATTTTCCCTCGACGGATTTCAGTTCCATGATCGGAAAACAGGTAGTGTATGACGATTCGATTACGGCAACAGTCGCGGGTATTGTAAAGGAAATTCCAAACAATACAGATTTTCAATTTAAAGAATTCATTTCCCAGTCCACGATACCGGCAACCGGATGGAAAAACAATTACAGTTGGGACAGCTGGAGCTCGGTGAATGGCGGCTCCCAGTTCATTCTTCGACTTGCGCCGAATGCCTCCGTAAAAAAAGTGGAGGCGCAAATCCTGGACCTGGAAAAAAAGAACCTGGGAACCCAGGTCAATGACCATTCCAAAAGAACCTATCGCTTACAGCCCTTTGACGAAATACATTTTAATGCGGTATATGGAACATTCGGTAACCATACCGCGCATAAACCAACGCTGTATGGATTGCTGGCCGTCGCTGCATTCCTCCTGATTCTGGCCTGCATCAATTTTATCAATCTGGCTACGGCACAATCTTCCCAGCGCGCGAAAGAAATCGGTGTACGGAAAACACTGGGTAGTTCAGGTAAGCAACTGATATTTCAGTTCCTGACCGAATCATTTCTTATTTCATTTGTTTCCCTGCTCTGCTCCATCATGCTGGTTCCTGTTTTACTGAAGATATTTTCGGACTTCATTCCGGCTGATTTACATTTTGACATCTTCCATCAGCCCTACCTGATTGGTTTTGCGTTCCTCCTCACGATTGTCGTTGCATTCGTAGCAGGATTTTACCCGGCACTGGTTTTATCCCGGTTCAAGCCGGTGGCGGTTTTGAAAAACCAGGCCCACCAGGGCGGCGGAAGAACCCGCAGGGCCATGCTGAGAAAAAGTTTAACCGTTTCCCAATTCCTGATCGCCCAGGTTTTTACGATAGCTACCCTGATTGCCGTAAAACAAATTCACTATGTGCTGAACAAGGATATGGGATTTAAGAAAGATGCCATTGTGAATGTAGAGATACCTTGGAATTTCAATCGCTCCGGCAAATCCGATTCGAGACGAATGGTTTTGCTGGAGGAAGTAAAAAAAATGCCGGGTGTCCTGATGGTCAGTCTGGGCGGGGGAACCCCGGCCACTGATGGCTGGAGTTCCAATATCATGCAATTTAAAGACGGGAAAAAAGAAATAGAAGCGGATGTACGGCAAAAGTTTGGAGATACTTCCTACTTAAAATTATTTCAAATCCCCCTGCTGGCAGGCAGAAACGTAAGGATGAGTGATACGGCCAACGAGTATGTCATCAATGAAACCTATCTGCACGTTTTAGGAATGCAAAAACCCGCCGATGTGCTCAATAAACAGATAAACAAATTCCCGGTGGTTGGTGTGATGGCTGATTTCAACCAGGAATCACTGCACGAGCGGGTAAAACCCATCGCCTTTTCCTCTGAGATGGGAAACTGCTGGACCCTGCATGTTGCCCTGAAAACTGGGGAATCCCAGGCGGAGATCTGGAAAACGACCATCGCATCCATTGAAAAATCTTTTAAACAATTGTTCCCTGAAGAAACCATGAACTACTGGTTCATGGATCAGAGCATTAAAGAATTCTATACAACTGAACAGAATTTATCCAGTCTCCTGAAATGGGCTACGGGTCTCGCCATATTCATCAGTTGCATGGGATTACTCGGACTCGTGATGTATACGACTACCCAACGTACCAAAGAGATCGGGGTACGCAAAGTACTGGGCGCATCCATCACCCATATCGTTCGTATCCTTTCCACGGATTTTATTCAGCTGGTGATCATTGCGTCATTTATTGCTGTTCCGATTACCTGGTACGCGATGCAAAAGTGGCTGGATAATTTTGCGTACAGGACGCCGGTGCAATGGTGGATTTTTTTACTGAGTACTCTGTTCATGATGGTCATTGCACTGGTCACCTTAAGCATTCAAACCTTTCGTGCGGCAAATGCCAATCCGGTGGAGAGCCTTAGGAGCGAATAAAATTGTCAATTGTTAGTTGTCAATTGTCAACGCATTTATGTTCGATCAACTATTCTAAAGCAAGTCTAATTGACAATTAACAATTGACAATTGACAATTAAAAAGTGATTTATGTTTAAGAATTACCTCAAGACGTCCCTCCGCTTTCTGTCGAAAAACAAGACCTATAGTTTTATAAACATCTTCGGTCTGGCGTTGGGAACACTGTGTTGTATGTATATCATTCTGTATGTAGCAGATCAGTATAGTTACGATAAGCAGCAAAAAGATTCAAAAGATATTTACCGGGTTGCAACCACCCTGCAACTGCCCCAGGACAAACACAACAATGCCACAGCCTCTCCGCCCATTGTCCCCGCCATGAAAAAAGACTTTGGTGAAGTGCTGCAGTATGTACGCGTAGTACCCACCTTGGGTGCAAGTAAGCACCTGATGGTTTATAAGGAAAACTCAATTTATGAAGACGATGCCGTATATGCGGATTCTACCTTCTTCGACATTTTTACCTATCATTTCTTATATGGGAATGCAGCTAATGCCCTCAAAGCACCTTTCTCTATTGTTTTGAAGAAATCTGTTGCCGATAAAATATTCGGCAAAGAGGACCCGCTGGGTAAAACCATCCGGATCGAGAATGGATATGGAAAGGATAATTTTAAAGTGACCGGGGTGATTGATGAAAGTTTGGGTAAGTCTATCCTGAAATTCAATATGCTCATATCCATGAACAGCGGCGGTATGGGCGGTTATACCTATTATAATGACCAGTGGGCAGGGAATAATTATACCTATTCTTTCGTAAAACTGAGGCCTGATGCAAACCCCGAAGCCCTAGAAAAAAAGCTTCCCGCATTTCTCAATAAATATGGCGGCACGCAAATGAAGGATATGGGCATGACCAAACAATTGCATTTGCTGCCCCTGCTTTCCCTTCATACAGCCAGCGGCTATGAATTTGATATGGGTAAAACCGTCAGCTCTTCGTTCCTGTATATCCTCATCCTGATCGCTGTACTGATTCAGGTCATCGCCTGTATCAATTTTATGAATCTCTCTACAGCCCGGGCATCCAAAAGAGCAAAGGAAGTCGGCGTACGGAAAGTGATCGGCGCAGGGCGGTTTGCACTGATAAAACAATTCCTGTCGGAGTCATTGTTCCTGTCCCTGATCGGCATCCTGATTGCCCTGCCACTATTACTTATCGCATTACCTTATTTCAATCAAATCACCCAGGCTGATATCCAACTATCTCTTTTCCGCGACTATCGCCTATGGCTCTTTCTGATTATACTCGTTCTGGTTACCGGTTTCCTTGCAGGAAGTTATCCCGCTTTTTACCTTTCCGCCTTCCAGGCTATCAAAGTGATCAAAGGAAATTTCAGCAATCATGTTTCTGCCGCCGGTATCCGTCGCACACTGGTGATTTTTCAATTCGTTTTATCCATCGTACTGATCACCAGTATAATTATCATTTACAGCCAGTTAAATTTTATTAAAAATAAAGACCTCGGTTTCGACAGAAAGCAAAAACTTGTTTTTAGTTTTTATACGGAATCTACTCAGGATAAAATGACCTCCTTCGCCAACGATCTCCGGGAACTAAAAGAAGTTCAGGGTCACAGCATGGCTAATAATTACCTGGGGCAGTTTGTTCCCCAGGATCATGGCGTATTTCCGCCCGGAGGAAATATGACAACCTCTATTGACGCGCAGAATATCTCCACCGACGAATTCTTTGTAAAAACCAATGGCATTAAAATTATTTCGGGAAGGGATTTTATACGGAATGATTCCGGGAAAGTGTTGATCAATGAAACGCTCTGCCGCAGGCTGGGATTGAAACCTGAAAAAGCGCCCGGCACCCGTTTATATTCTGAATATAAACCTGACCCCATGTACTATGTTGATGTGGTTGGCGTGATGAAAGATTTCAATTATAATTCCCTTCATGGGGAAGTGAAACCATTTATGTTTCAATATGAGGGAAGAGCCAACAGACTTGACAGAATGGTAGTTGCGGTAAACAGCGACAATTATAGATCCGTGCTGGAAAAAATGGCCGCCATCTGGCATAAGGACCTGCCTGCGGTCCCCTTTGAATTTGAGTTCCTGGATGAAGTCGTGCAAAAACAATACGATTCGGAGGTTACGCTTGGCAATATTATTAATTCCTTTACGCTGATGGCTATTATCATTTCCGCCCTTGGTTTATTCGGACTCGCCTCTTTCAGTGCGGAGCAACGCAGCAAGGAAATCGGGATCCGGAAAGTGTTGGGTGCCAGTGTTTCAGGAATTGTCCGGCTCTTATCGAAAGATTTTCTAAAACTTGTCGGCATTTCTTTCATCGTGGCCACTCCAATCGCCTGGTGGGCCATGAACAAATGGTTGCAGGGATTTAACTATCGCGTTCCCATCAGCTGGTGGATGTTCGCCCTCGCGGGTTTCATCGCAGTGCTGATTGCTCTTTTTACGGTAAGCTCACAGGCCATCCGGGCTGCTGTGGCGAATCCGACGAAGAGTTTGAAGACGGAATAGGGTTGGCGGTTGGCGGTAAATGGTGGATGGTGTATGGTAGATGGTGGATGGTGGTGGAGCTGAACCCTCACACTCTCACACTCTCACACTCTCACACTTTCCTCAGTTTCTCCACCGCCGCCTCGAGAGTTTCTATTTTCTTGGCGAAACAGAAACGGAGTACATGATCGTCTTTGCCGGACTGGTAAAAAGCTGATACGGGAATGGCGGCCACACCGTGCAGGGCAACAAGGGTTTTGGCAAATTCCGCATCCGGCTGGTCGGAGATTTCCAGGAAGGAATAGATCTGGAAATAACTGCCATGGGTGTGCAGGGGTTTGAAGCGGGTCATACCCATTAAGTTCTGAAAATAATTTCTTTTCATCTGCATCATGCCCGAGAGGGAAAGATAATGTGCCGGTTCCTTCAGGAATTCGGCCAGGGCCACCTGGGTAGGCGTAAAACAACTGAAAGCATTAAACTGATGCACTTTCCTGAATTCACGCGAAAGGGCAGCCGGTGCAACACAATAACCCAGTTTCCATCCCGTACAATGAAATACCTTCCCCAGCGAAAAACAAACGAAACTTCTTTCAAATAAATCTGGATAACGAAGAATCGACCGGTGCGGAATGCCATCGAGGATGATATGTTCATACACTTCATCCGAAATAATAAAAATATCGGTGCCTTCCACAAAACTGCGCAGCTCTTCAATATCATTGGCCGAAAGCACAGCCCCCGTGGGATTATGCGGTGAATTTAAAAGGATTGCTTTGGTCCTCTTCGTTTTTGCCAGTTTCACTTTTTGCCAGTCGATACTGTAGTTGGGAAATTCCAGCGGAACGGATACCGGAACCCCGCCATTGATCAGAATATTCGGAATATAACTATCGTAGGCCGGTTCAAAAAGAATTACCTCATCACCGGGCTGAAGAATTGTTGTCAGCGATGTATAAATCGCATAAGTACCTCCCGGCGTAATCGTGATTTCTGTATCCGGGTTAACCTTATTCTTATATAGTAAATCTATTTTATGCGCAAGCGTTTCCCGTAAGGGCGGATGACCCGCCATGGGTGCGTATTGATTATGACCGTCCTGCATCGCCCGGTTCACCAGTTCGACAAGCTCTTCATCCATCGCAAAATCCGGAAACCCCTGACCGAGATTTATCGCCCCGGTCTTGGTAGCCAGTCCACTCATGATGGTGAAGATGGTTGTTCCGATATTTGGAAGCTTACTTTTGAGATGCATGGTATCGGGTTAATTGTCAATTGTTAATTGATAATTGTTAACGGAAGGTGATGGTGTAATTAAAAGGAGCAATTGACAATTGACAATTACAATTGACAATTACAGATATTCATCTCCCATATTCCTCCTCACCTCCGCCACATAGTCTTTGATCTCCTGCTCTTTCTCTCTTTTACAGATGAGTAATACATCGGGCGTATCGACAACAATAAAATCTTCCAGACCCTGGAGCAGGAGCAGTTTATCGTTTCCGGAATGCACCACACATTTCGTAGCGTCGATGACCATCACATTTTTTCCTGCCACGGCATTGCCGAGATAATCCTTTTCCAGGTTTTCATGCACACTGTTCCAGGTTCCCAGGTCGCTCCATCCAAAGGAGGAAGGGATCACATACACATTATTGGCCTTTTCCATAATGCCGAAATCGATGGAAATATTCGTGCACAGCGGATAAATATGGTCAAGCGCTTTTTTCTCCTCGGGAGTATTGAACAATTCTTTTTCAGCCACAAACACATCATACATTTCCGGCAGAAAGGTTTCAAACGCTTTGATGATGTTCTTTACCTGCCACACAAATATGCCTGCATTCCAAAGGAAATCACCACTGGCCAGGAATGTTTTCGCGAGCTCAAGATTCGGTTTCTCCGTAAATGTTTTTACTTTATACACGTTGTCGGTTACCGACTGCAGTTCATGCTGGATATATCCGTATCCCGTATTGGGTTTCTGGGGTGTAATGCCCAGGGTGATCAGCGCATTATGTTTGTTCACAAAACTCAGGGCCTCCAGACAAACCTTTTTAAAGGCGATCCGGTCCAGCACCAGGTGATCCGCAGGCGCCACGATCAGCGAGGCTTTCGGATCCCGCTGCATCAGTTTGAAAGAAATATAGGCGATGCAGGGCGCTGTATTCTTGCGCGAAGGTTCGCCGAGGATATTTTCCTTCGGCATCTTTGGCAACTGCTTTTCTACAATCGGTATGTATTCATTGGACGTGACAACAAAAATATTTTGTGGCGGAATAAAATCAGTAAGCCGCTGGAAGGTGCTCTGGATCAGGGTTTGACCGGTATTTAAAATATCCAGGAACTGCTTGGGTAAATTCTGCCGGCTCATGGGCCAGAAACGGCTGCCAATACCACCTGCCATGATTACCGCGTACTGATGCTCGTTCATAAGTTCATTTTAATAAAACCCGTTTTCGTTGGTTGACAGTAGGCAATTGACAGTTGACAGAAGTAAACATGTTAGATCCTATAAAGAATACTCAATCTGACAAACCCAAGTCTGTCAACTGTCAACTGCCCACTGTCAACTATATAATTCCTTCCTTCACCAAATCATGAATATGTATAAATCCCGCATACCTTGTCCCGTCCATCACCGGCAGCTGACTGATATCTTTCGACCTCAATAGTTCCAGCGCTTCAACCGCCAGCGCATCCTTCTGTATCGTCGACGGGGTTGAACACATAATGTCGGCTGCATGAATATCATTTGTATTCGAATTCTTTTCCAGCATCCGCCGCAGGTCACCATCGGTAATAATACCCAGCAAATTCTCCTTCTC
Organism: uncultured Bacteroidota bacterium; assembly: GCA_963766585.1. Taxonomy (GTDB): domain Bacteria; phylum Bacteroidota; class Bacteroidia; order Chitinophagales; family Chitinophagaceae; genus Puia. The sequence goes on along the minus strand of CAVYAV010000002.1, from coordinate 778,969 downwards.
CCCCACGACCGCAGTCGCGCCGAGTCTCTTTGATGTCATTTCCATAATGACTTCTTTCAACGATGCTTTTTCTCCCACATTCGGCTTTGCATTGTGGGTATAGATATCATTCACCCTTAAGTATAATTTCTTTCCCAGCGTGCCGCCGGGATGGAATCGCGCAAAATCATCCGGACCGAAGCCTTTCATTTCCATCAGGGTGATCGCGAGCGCATCGCCCATCACGAGTTGCGCGGTGGTGCTGCTGGTAGGCGCGAGATTATGCAGACAGGCTTCTTCCGATACCGTGGTATTCAAAAACAAATCCGCTTTTTTCGCCAGCATGGAGGATGCGTTCCCCACCATACCGATAAGTTTATTCTTGTCCCGGGCCAGTAAGGGAAGCAGGGCGCGGATCTCCGGACTCTCACCACTCTTACTGATAATCATCAGGATATCTTCTTCGGCAACCATGCCCAGGTCGCCATGAATCGCATCCGCGGCATGCATAAAAGCAGCAGGTGTTCCGGTAGAATTTAAAGTGGCTACAATTTTCTGGGCGATGATGGCACTCTTTCCGACTCCGCTGATTACCACTCTCCCTTTGCAGGCGGCGATCCATTCAACGGCATGCACAAATGCATCATTGATATAGTCTTCCATCGCTGTGATGGCCGCGGATTCCTTTCTTATGATATTCAGGGCCGTTGCCCTGATTTTGCCTTTCTCCATGGATTGCGCAAAATTATGACTTTCAGCTTCCTTCCATGCGTTGGAAAGCGGAATTTTTAACATTTCAGAGTTTAAACGACCGTTTAATTTTTGTAACTTCGTCCTCCTCGAAAAAGGACCCTATCCGCGATAACGCTGCTTACCATTTCCCGGAATTTGATTAACTTATGTCTTTACACTGTGTGAAGGAAAACAAAAGAGCATGACTACAACCACTAAGAAAAAACCCTTATCAAAGAAAACAACATTATTTGACGAAAAAGCAAAACCGGCCATCAACGATCCGAAACTAATCGCTGAACTGCAGGAACATTTTGGCTTCGACGGTTTTAAGCAGAACCAGGGCGCGATCATCAATGCTTTAATGAGCGGCAAAGACACTTTCGTGATCATGCCAACAGGAGGCGGTAAATCCCTCTGTTACCAGCTGCCCGCCATGATGAGTGAAGGTGTGGCGATTATTGTGAGTCCCCTGATCGCCCTCATGAAAAACCAGGTTGACCTGGTGCGCGGATACAGTGACAAGGACAATGTGGCGCATTTCCTGAATTCAACCCTTACCAAAAAACAGATTAAAGTCGTTCATAATGACCTGCTGAGCGGTCATACCAAGATGCTCTATGTAGCGCCTGAAACGCTGACCAAGCAGGAGAACCTGGATTTCTTCAACGACCTGAAAATATCATTCTTCGCGGTAGATGAGGCCCACTGTATATCAGAATGGGGCCATGACTTCCGCCCGGAATACCGGCGCCTCCGTGAGATCATGGACCTGGTGAATCCCGATGTTCCGGTCATCGCCCTAACGGCCACGGCTACCCCAAAAGTGCAGAGCGATATCATCAAGAACCTCGCCCTGCGGGATCCCGAAATTTTTATCTCATCCTTTAACCGCCCGAACCTGTATTATGAAATACAGCCCAAGGTGAAAAAGGACCAGACGATCCGCAGTATTGTAAAGTTTATCGTCGGCCATAAAGGCAAGAGTGGTATTATTTATACCCTCAACCGCAAGACCACGGAAGAACTGAGTGATATGCTGGTCGCCAATGGTATTAAGTCTGTCGCCTATCATGCCGGACTGGATTCCAAACTTCGTGCGGAACGCCAGGACCTGTTCATGAATGAAGACGTGCAGGTGATCGTTGCCACCATTGCCTTCGGCATGGGCATCGATAAACCCGATATCCGTTTCGTGATCCATTATAATATCCCGAAGAGTATCGAAAATTATTACCAGGAAACCGGCCGCGCGGGTCGCGACGGACTGGAAGGTATTTGCGTTTTATATTATTCGCATAAGGACGTGCAGAAGCTGGAACATTTCATGAAGGATAAACCCCTGAGTGAACGCGAAGTGGGTGCACAGCTGATCAATGAAACCGTGGGCTACGCCGAGACCGGTGTATGCCGTCGCAAAGTGCTGATGAGTTATTTCGGGGAAGAATATGATGCACCGAACTGCGGTGAGTGTGATAACTGCCGTCATCCGAAAGAAAGAATTGAAGGCAAGGACAATGTGGTGAAAGCTCTCAAAGCCATCAAGGCACTGGATGAACGTTTCGCTTCTGACTATACTGTGAACCTGATCGTCGGGAAACTGACGCCCCAGCTCATGATGTTCCGTCACGAGGGACTGCCTGAATTCGCTATCGGCAACGATGAAACCGAATATTACTGGAACTCCGTTCTGCGGCAGATGCTGCTGGGCGATTTGCTGGTAAAAGATATTGAAGAATACGGAGTGCTGAAGATTACGAAGAAAGGACAGGAATTTTTAAAGAAACCCAGGTCCTTCCCGATCGTGCTGAACAATGCCTTCGAAGAAGCCAATGCCGAGGATGAAGAAGAAGCCGAAGCAGCAGGGCCAGCCACGGCAGCCAGTGATGAAAAGCTGTTCACGATGCTGATGGAACTGAGGCAGAAGGAATCCAAAAAGAAGAGTCTGCCTCCCTTTGTGCTCTTCCTGGAAAATTCTATTCAGGATATGGCCACCTTTTATCCAACCACGGTGGTGGAGCTGGAAAGATGCCAGGGCGTGAGCAAGGGAAAGGCCATCCGTTATGGCAAACCCTTTATCGAACTCATTGCGAAATATGTGGAGGAGAACGATATTGAGAAACCGGATGATTTTGTGATGAAGACCGTAGCGAACAAGAGCATCAACAAAGTATATATCATCCAGCAGATGGATAAAAAGATCCCGTTGGAAACCATTGCGAAGAACAAGGACATGCGCCTGGATGCCCTGCTGGAAAATATGGAGACCATTGCCGCCAGCGGAACGAAACTGCACCTTGACTACGTGATCGACGAGATGCTGGATGAAGGGGAACAGGACGAAATCCTGGATTATTTCAAGGGCTGCGAAACGAGCAGTCTCCAGATCGCGCAACAGGAACTGGCCGACGGAAATTACAGCTGGGAGCAGCTGAAGCTGATGCGGATCAAGTTTCTGAACACTTACGGCATGTGACCTTTCGTCGGGCGCCTTTATTTCCAGCAAAGGCACGCCTGGTGCGCGCAAAATACTGAAGTGTAAGACTTTATTTTTGCGCACCAGCCGAAGGCTGGAAATAAAGGCATCCCTCCTCTCTTAAGGGATTTTTATATTTCTTCATAGGAACTGGGCGAATACCGGAAATAAAGACATCCCTCCTCTCAGGAATCATTTATTAAGCTGAGCCGCAATGAATTCTGATTTCAGGATTGTCAAAATGATGAAATTCCCCTATTTTTGCTGCCCTCACCGATAATGCTTCGGCTGACCCGGTAAAGGAGGATGGTGCGGTAGCTCAGTTGGTAGAGCAAAGGACTGAAAATCCTTGTGTCGGCGGTTCAATCCCGCCCCACACCACAAATAATGTCGAAATGGCTTGTAAATCAATTTTTTACAAGCCATTTTTATTTTTAGGGACATTATTTGGGACACTTGTTCTAGGGTGTTTTAACATTCTTTTTCTTATTCCTTTTTAACAAATTTGATTTTTCAACCTTGCTAATTTTATGCAATTATGAATTAGAACTGAAAACTATAAAGTATGGGCCTGAAACAACGATTATTGAGTAATATGTTTTCAAGGAATGTCCTTACTGATTTAGGTTTACGTTCATCCATTCCAACCCCAAAAATAGATAAGCCCTTTTTTCAATACCGAATCGGTAAATACCAGCAAGACTATTATTTATACTTTCCCAAAGAGCCGCTGGAGATTCAGTACAAAAATGAAATCTTTAATAAAATCCGGCAGTATTCCGGGTATGAAATCTCCAGATATTTATCCTTTCACTTTGATGCATCTGAAAGGCAAAAACGAATTTCTCGAGTTCCTGAAATACGAAACAGATGAAAGATTCAACTTAATAGTTTCAAAAAAATTTAAGTTCCAAAGTAATTCTGGTTCAGGAATGGATCGAAGAAAAGAGGAACGCTATAGAATTTCCTGAAGAATCGAAAATTAAAAAAGGCCAAAATAGCAATCCATCCGAAATTGATTCTGAAAATTATAGCCACCGATTAGAATCCATCCTTGCCAATGTCGAAGTAAAATTTGAAGAATTGAGTAAAACCCATAACCCTGGGAATATTCAACTCGTCAATTCTGCCAATTATACAAAATTGATCCAGTTATTAATTGTTCTCAGAGATCTCCAAACGACACATAAAAAAGGGACGGCACCGGATCAGTTATTCAAAAGTTTTTCCTCTTCCGATATAGCCTCTTTGCTTCAACAGCATTTCTGCCATTTCCAAAATAAAAAAATCAATACGGTTCAAAAAGAAATCACTGCAGTTAATAGCGCGATGGACTACAATCAGGAAAACATAAAGAAACTAAATAAAGCGCTTGTTGAGTTTTTCTTTGAGAAGTGAATTCGCCCTTGCCTATTTGTATAGAAAAATATTTAGTCAGCGTCCGTATGGAATGCCAAAGTAGTCAATATCATTTCCTGTCAAGAACGCTCTATCTTTAACGCAAGTCCAATCACTACTATTTAATGAAAGGAGCTGCATCTTCTTAAATTATCTCCAGTTATGAGTAAGTTCTTTGTCACGTTACTTTCGTTAATCGGTCTAATTGAGGTAAATGCCCAGGATTCTTTACATAGATACTTCATTGGAAGTTTTACGGGAATAGCCCTTTTATGAGTTTACGTATCGTACTACGGCTGAAGAAGGAAAACCAGATAGGATATTGGTCCAAGTTGATAATACGGTTGTAGACAGTGTTCATGTCCCTTTTAATATAATCGAAAAGGTTGTCAAGGCTACAAGTTACTTAGCGTGGATGAACCTGAGGGACACTTCTTCCTATAGGCTATTTCAAGGTACGAATCCTCTTGTATCAATAGGATTTTTTGAGAAAGGGCCTATACCTTCTAATCCGTCACTTTATATTTCCTGGAAGTATATGGGGAAGGATGAACATGGTTCTTTGAAGACCTATCAGATGTACACCCATTTTGATCTGAATGGAAACCTTATCAACTACAAGATCATGTAACTTCTATTTCTAAAGAGGATTCTTACATTTTTTAGTGCTAAAGTGTGAACCGGATTGGAAAAATTTCGAACCATTTTGTTTAAGATTTGAAGCTTTTAACTGGTAGAACAGCTTTTTTTATTTGTGAACCGGATTGATAATCTTCGCTCTGCTCGGATAATCCGTACTCCAACGAAATCCTTTCCCAGGTACTTTGTCTCTCTTTCGGCGAGACCGGCCCTTTCAAAGCGGTATGAGTAAATACCCGATGTTACCTGTCTTGTTTATTTGAAATATATTATCTTTCCACCATTACACTCTCTTTATAAAATATTCAAATGTTTTTAAGTAGTATCCCTTTCGGATGCTAAGGATATCTGTTTGCTTTCATGTGAACAGATAGCATATATTTTTTTAAATTTTTATAAAGAGCAAAATGCAAGACAAACTAAAAGTAGCCGTCATCGGCGGAACGGGTAAATCAGGAAAATATCTTGTACAACAATTAATAAGCCAGGGCTTTCCTTTCAAGATGCTTCTTAGAGATCCTGCGAAATGTACTATCAAAAGCCCTTTGATCGAAGGTATTCAAGGCGACGCAAGGGATTATAAAACGGTCTGTTCGTTATTCGATGGATGCCAGGCTGTAATCAGCACATTAGGCCAACCAAAAGGTGAAGCGCCCATCTTCAGTCAGGCTACAACCAATGTCCTTCGTTCTATGAAGGAATGCGGTATCAAACGTTATATCCTGACTACGGGCCTTAATGTTGACACTCCATTTGATAAAAAAGGTACTAAGACTGCGTTCGCCACCGGATGGATGAAGACCAACTATCCGCAGACAACGGCTGATAAGCAAATGGAATGGACTGTTTTATCGGAGAGTGATGTCGACTGGACATTGGTCAGACTTCCTTTAATTGAACTGACGAACAAAACAAACAGAGCAGAAGTAAATTTAGAAGATTGTCCTGGCGAGAAAATAAGTGCAATCGATTTAGCTAATTTTCTGATTGGGCAATTATCAAATGACAGGTATCTTAAAAGTTCTCCTTTTATTGCGAATGTGTAATACATGTAAATAACCAGTGAAGCGGATGGGATTGCCCTCACTTCCTCTTTTTAAAGCCGGTTATTTTGATGTTATTCCTTTATTTTTATCAACTATCTATCAATATATGGGAAAATCATTTAAATTATTTATTGGGCTTTTATTTATTTGTATTTACGGGTTTGGGCAACAGCCAACTGTAAACAATTTATTGTGCGAATCCGTCGCCAATCCGCTGGCTATCGACATTGCGCAGCCCCGCTTAAGCTGGCAACTGCAGTCGCACAATAGAAATGTAATGCAAACGGCATATCAGATTCTTGTTGCTTCCTCACCGGAAAGACTCGCAAAAAATATTGGCGACCTCTGGGATAGTAAAAAACAATCTTCCGATAACTCAGTTTTAATAGCCTATAAAGGAATGGTATTAAAAAGTTCTCAAACATGTTACTGGAAAGTTAAGGTATGGACCAGTCACAGTCCTGTTGCCACCATGAGTAATCCGGCCCAATGGTCAATAGGGCTTTTAAATAAATCTGACTGGCAGGCGAAATGGATTGGCTATGATGATATTTTTTCGGATGCAGAGAAACCGGATGACCGTTTTACCAGGATTGTTGCCCGGTATACCCGCAAAGATTTTACCCTCCAGACTGGAATAAAAAAAGCGACAGCCTATATATCCGGAGTCGGCTTATTCGAACTATACCTAAACGGTCATAAAATAGGTAACCAGGTGTTGGCGCCAGGGCCGACAGATTATGCAAAACGTGTATTCTATAACACCTTTGATGTTACAGATCAACTTAAAAAGGGAGTTAATGCGGTTGGTGTTATTTTAGGTAACGGCCGTTTTGTAGCTATGCGCCAACACCTGCAGGATACCACCAATAACTGCGTGAATTATGGTTACCCGAAGCTTCTGATGCAGGTTCAAATTAATTATAAGGACGGACATACCGAGATCGTAAAAAGTGATAGTAGCTGGATGATCAGTGGAGATGGCCCCATCATAGCAAATAACGAATACGACGGTGAAGAATATGATGCAAGAAAAGAATTCGGGGATTGGTCCATGCCAGGGTTTATAACGGATGCCCGTTGGAAACCGGTACAGCTAACAACACCCGCAGCACCTGTAGTTCAATCCCAGTTAAATCCGCCTATTATCATAGCGCAAACTATGAAACCGCAATCTGTTACAAAACCAACGCCAGGTACTTTTGTGTTTAATATGGGGCAGAATATGGTTGGCTGGGTGCGGTTAAAAGTTGCCGGCGCAAGAGGCTCGAAAGTGCAGATTAGGTTTGCAGAGAGATTAAAGGATAACGGTACTATTTACACAGATAATTTAGGCGATGCAAAGGTTACAGATAGTTATACACTTAATGGGGAAGGTATCGAAATATGGGAGCCAAGGTTTACCTATCATGGTTTTCAGTATGTGGAAGTAACGGGTTTTCCCGGAGTTCCGACACTTGAAAATATTGAGGGTGAGGTAGTACATGACAACCTGGAAGTAATTGGCAAAATAGAGACATCAAATGATGTGTTGAATAAAACATATCATAACATGTACTGGGGTATTAGAAGCAATTACAGGGGCATTCCAACTGATTGCCCTCAGCGGGACGAACGAATGGGCTGGCTGGGAGACAGGGCTGCAGTCGGAACTGGCGAAAGCTTTATGTTCAACAACCATTTGTTTTACACCAAGTGGATGCAGGATATTGAGGATGCACAAAACAATGCCGGCAGTATTCCGGATGTAGCACCTGCCTACTGGAGAATGTACACCAATAATACCACCTGGCCTTCTGCATACGTGTATAATATTGATATGCTATACAAACAGTTTGGTGATGATGCGCCTATGCGCATTCATTACTCATCCATAAAGAAGTGGTTGTTCTTTTTAAAAACCAACTACATGAAGGATGGTATTATTACAGAGAATACCTATGGCGACTGGTGTGTACCGCCGGAATCGTTAAACCTTATATTCTCCAATGATCCAAAAAGAAAAACACCTGGTGATTACTTAAGTACAGCATTTTATTATGATATGGTAAGGATCATGATAAAATTTGCAAAAATATCCGGTCATAAGGAAGACATACTATATTATACAAAAGAAGCAAAAATGATCTATGAAAGTTTCAATAGAAAATTCTTCAATAAGGAACAACTGTATTATGCCAACAATACTACTACAGCCAATGTATTGGCACTTGCTTTCAACCTTGTTCCCGAAAATTTGCGTACCGCAGTATTTAATCATGTGATAGATAAGACAATGAACGAAGGGAAGGGACACATTACTACAGGCCTGATCGGTATCCAGCAGTTAATGCGCACCCTTACAAATAATGGACGTCCTGATATCGCCTACCTTTTGGCAACTACAACCAGCTATCCAAGCTGGGGTTATATGCTTACGCAGGGTGCAACAACCATTTGGGAGTTATGGAATGGCAACACTGCAGCCCCCGAAATGAACTCAGCTAACCATGTAATGATGATTGGAGATTTACTTACCTGGTATTACGAGGATCTTGCCGCTATTAAAGCAGCCACACCCGCTTTTAAAATCATTGAAATGAAGCCCCTTATTGCGCCGGAACTCGAATTTGTGAACGCTAGTTATCGTTGTCCACTTGGACAAATTGTGAGTAACCTAAGCCGTGATAAAAACGGATTTAACTGGCAGATTGAAATACCAGCTAACAGCAGGGCGGTTGTTTATATTCCCGAAAAATCAGTAGCAAAAATTAAAGAGAGTGGAAAATCAGTCAATTCTGTAAAAGAGATAAAGATTATCGGTAAGAAAGGTGATTATACAGTTGTAGAAATAGGTTCGGGCAAGTATCTGTTTACTGCTCAATAGGATTAAAAATTGAGCGGTTGCATCTTGTCAGATTTACATGTTATGGATTCACGTGGAATTGGGTTATCGGCAGAAAAAAACAAATAAATAAATTGTATTTCATCCTGGATTAAATTATACCGGGGCAGAATGTGTAGATACTACGGAACAACAAAAACTTTAAAAAACTTACATGGTTAAAAGTTTAAAAAAAACCCTGGGTTGTATTGATCCCAAAAATTCCCCAGAAATTACAGGAAGGTTACTTTCTGTGGATGCGCTGCGCGGTTTCGATATGCTTTGGATAACCGGGGGGGCAACTATCTTTATTACATTGAATGATGCGGTTCACAGCCACCTAACAGAAACTTTGGCGGCAAATATGGAACATGTGCCCTGGCAGGGGTTTCATTTTCTCGACATTGTAATGCCGCTTTTCCTTTTTGTTACAGGGGTTTCCATGCCGTTGGCTTTTAAAAAGAGGTTGCAGAAACCACAGGGCTCAACGCTGGCAGGGCATATTTTAAAACGAGTAGCCATATTATGGATATTGGGTATGATCGCACAAGGCAACCTGCTTACCTACGATTGGAGTAAGATTGCTTTTTTTTCTAATACTTTACAGGCCATTGCGGTTGGGTATTTAGTGTCGTCCTTACTTATTTTAAACCTTACCGTGTTCGCCCAGCTTCTTTGTGTGCTTTCCCTATTGATCATTAATTTCCTTGTTCTTTACTATATTCCTGTTCCTGGTATTTGGCATGCAGTTTTAGAGCCGCAGCAAAACATCGCTTTATATGTTGATAAACTTTTATTGGGCAGCCATCAGGATGGCACTAATTATACATGGATATTGACGAGCATTGGTTTTTCGGTAACGGTTATGACGGGTGTTTTTGCCTCTTACATACTGCAGGGCAGGATTTCCCAGTCGGGTAAATTAAAAGCATTAAGTATAACCGGAATGATATTGGTTGCCGTGGGTTTGCTGTTAAACCCTGTACAACTTATTATTAAACATGTTTGGACTACTTCTTTCACCTTATTTTCCAGCGGGCTCTGTTTTTTATTGCTGGCATTCTTTTACCTGATGGTTGATTACTGGAAATACCAGCGCTTGGCAATTTTTTTTATTGTGGTGGGCAGCAACTCCATACTTGCTTACATGATTGCTGACCTGCATTGTTTTAGCGAGATTGCCGAAGTCTTTTTATCAGGTACAAAAAGATTTTTGGGCGAGTGGTACCCCTTTATTTTATCAGTAGGCGCATATGCCGTTTTCTGGTTGCTATTTTATTTTCTTTATAAGAAGAAGATATTTATTAAAGTGTAGGTATAATCTTTCAGCTTCTTTACAGTTATATCCATATAAGTGAATGTAGAGTGCTAAAATACTCCCCAGATTCAGATAATTATTTTTCCGGGAAATCGTAGGTATTCTGTATATTGATTGTAAAACAGGAGGTCGATAGAATCAAAATGAATAGTCCTTTTGGATAGCTTTTGATAATCCTTTAGATGGTTGATTGTCGTGACATAGGTTTGTACAGTACTCGGGCGAATTGGCTTTCCATTGGCTGGGTTTAAGCGGACTCCGGAAGTTGATTGATCGATCAGTTTCTGAAAGAATTCAAGAAAATCCATCCTTTTTTCAATTTTCCTGCGATTTAATTTCCCATCAACAAGTTGTTTAAGTTCCAGCATAGACGGATTTTGACCATCATGCGTATCCCGGTACTCCCAATATGATTTGACGGATACAGAAATAATTTTTTCTAGTTGATTGTTCAACTCGAGATGGTGCGGCACCTTGATGGAAGACTTAATTCTCTGCTTATCAAAATCCCAGAATTGGGGATGAATACTTATCCCGGTCTTATATTTGAAACGGATGCCATTACAGAAAAATCTTGCGAAGATGCGGGTTGGCCTTTCTATTTTTGGCTGGTACAGATATAGATTCACGTGCAACATATTCAAATCCTCTTTACAAAATTATTGCTTGAGATTTTGTAGGACCGGGACAATTTTTGGGACAGTTTTTCTTATCTAATCCGAATATTTCCTATTCTCATCTACCGACAAAAATCTCAATGTTCTGATTTTTAGAGATAAACCTATGTTCGAAGCTATATAAGTTAATGGAGGTTAATCACTTACAGCTCGCCCCACACCACAAATAAAATGGTAAGGCCATGTAAATGAGTAATTTGCATGGCTTTTTTGTTTTCCAGGGTAAAGTCTGGGGACAGCATTAGTATTCCAGAAATTTAATGATTTTAACTGCGGCGGCGTTGTCTCTTTGGCGTTTTGAGTTAGATATGCAGATGAATATGTGTGTGAGATGCTGAAGCGGGTATCACACCCGAAGTTGCCGATCGGAAATCTTGCGCACTCCAAGATCCCAATTGATATTCTCTCCGCAAACTAATAATTTTCTCTATAAACTGGGTAGTACATTTTGTGATTAGTAAAATGTCCACCAGGCCTGCCGTATTTACATTTCAAACGTTTCTGATCATTAGCGTTTTAGAATTTTCTCAACTTCATGCCGGTACATTCGGCTAATCGGAAGTTCCTGATTTCCGATGCCCACCATTTCGTTTTCAAAATATTCAATCTTATTCACGGCAATAATATAAGACCGGTGTATGCGCAGAAATCCCGGCTGGGGGAGATTTTCTTCCAGAGAGGAAATTGAATGTTTGGTGAGAAAGGTTTTTGTTCTGGTTACAACTTTAATATAGTCCTTCAGACTCTCGAAGTAAATAATATCATCCAGTGCGATTTTCATTATTTTTCTGTCGGCCCTGAAAAAAATATGGGTATTATTCATCTCGCTTTCACCCGCATGATCCTCCGTTGGCCTGCGGGTTTTGTTTGATGGAGACTTTCATTATTTTATTTATTGCCTTCAGGAACCGTTCGAAGGAGATCGGTTTCAGAAGATAGTCGACGGCATCCAGATCGAACCCCTCCACCGCATATTTACGATAGGCCGTGGTAAAAATTATTTTTGGCGGGTTCGTCAGCGTACGGATAAAATCAGTACCGAGGATCTGCGGCATCTGGATATCGAGGAAAAGGATATCGATCGGTTGCTGCTGAATCACTGCAAGGGCTTCAACGGCATTTCCGCAAATACCCGCGAGGCTGAGGGAGGGAATAGATTCAATATATCTCTTCAATATTTCCAGTGCCGGTGGTTCATCATCGACAACAAGACATTTAATCGGAAGATTAGGTTGCATAGGAGATATTTCGGTTGTTTTCAGTTGTTGAAAATGCATCGGAATCCTTCTCTATCATGATATATTCAGTAAGTGAAATCTCCATTTGTACCGTAAATGCATCGCCCTCGGTTAATATCAGCAGGGTATGTTTGCCGGGATATAAAAGCTCAAGCCGCTTCCTTACATTGTCCAGGCCGATTCCTTTTCTCTGAATCAGATTTTCCGAATCCGGCGGTTTGCTGTTATTCAGATAGAAATACAGGACATTTCGCTCAACGTAAATCTTTAAACTGATCCTGGGATGCTCCAACATCTGGCTAACGCCGTGCTTAAAACTATTTTCTACAAATGGAATCATTAAAAGCGGGGCGATCAGCTGGTTGCCCTCCGGACTCATCAGTTCAACCTGCATACTCAAGCGGTTCCCATAGCGAATCTTTTCCAGTTCGATATAGTTGGCAATCATATTCAACTCGTTCTTAAGCGGCACATAAGCATGATTGCATTCGGAAACCATATACTGAACCGTCTGTTTCAGTTTTTTTACCAGGCCGGGCGCTTCAGGCTTGTTGCTGAGCGAATAGGAATAAATATTATTCAGGGTGTTGAAAAGAAAATGCGGATGGATCTGGGATTTCAATAATTGTAATTCTGCATTCGTATTCGCCCTGGTAAGGGCCTCACTCTCCATTATCCGGAGATACCAGTTTTTAAGGCTTTTAAGCGACAGGAGGAGACCACAGACCAGCGGCGGATTTCCAAGAAGCCGCAGTAAATTAGAAGATTGAAAGAAATCCATGGCGGTATTCCAGCTGTTATATTAAATGTCTTATTCATCTGGTAATATGTTTGAAAAGCATTAATAAAGTACATAACAACATATATCCCGACAATCGCCAGACAAAATGAAATATATTTTTTCTTATACAGGTATTTCGGCACAAAAACATATACCGTAATATAACTGAAACCCAAGATCATCGAAGCCCAGAACAGGGTAAAGGAAAAATAGGATCCAAAGTAACGTCCAAAAATGATCCACCGGATACATGATTCCAATGCGCAGCAAACTGTAAAGCAAAATGGAACTGCAAAACAGGACATGCCTGAGCACTTTATATTTTTTCTTATCCGAGAATATCAGTTCATGAATATTCATAGGATAAATTTGGAGACCATGAAGAGGTATTTGGGTTGTTTGGCGATCCGTTCATATTTAACTGCAATTCAATCTGGATTCCCTTGATTGTCTGATTTTAAAACCAGCTGGTGATTATTCGGATAAAGGCTCTCAATTCGTTTCGCGATTTCCGACCAGTTCTGTTTCTGGGATAAATTATGCTCTGCTGAATACTCTTCGAAACAGGTAAGTTTGAAAAAAAGGTTTTCCCCATTAGCCCGGATAATGATATCGATATTCTTGCCGGATTCGTCTTTATTAGTCAGGTATTCGAAACTTTTTTCCACGAAGGGAAGCAGGATAAGGGGTGCAATATAAAGATCAAAAGAAGGAATTTGGACTTCCAGATTAGCCACCAGGTTTTCCGGAAAATTTTTCTTTTGTAATTCGATATATTCTCCGATCACTTCAATTTCCTTTCCAACCAAAACATATTCGCTTTCGCTTTCGTAAAGGATATAACTCAGGATATCTGCCAGTTTGAGGATAAATGCCGGGGAATCGCTTTGTTTCTTTTTCAGTTTTTCCTCCAGTGAATTCAGGGATTGAAAAAGAAAACGCGGGTGAATCTGTGTCTTCAGCAATTTTAATTCCCGCGATATTTTTTGTTTTACAAGAAGCTCATTCGCTTTTTGCTGCAGAACCCATTTTTTTGTCAGCCGGATACCACCTGAAAGACCCATAACGATCAGGGGTATCCAGAATCCATTCACAATCGTATTGTATTTATTGGCATCGAAATTATCTTATCGAAGGGAATACTATTCAGCAACATGTATATACAGAAGTCCCGGTATAATAGGCCGAAAAATATTTACCAGCATCAACCCGGAAAAGGATAATACAAATGCCGCGATTTTTCTTTGCAAAAGAAAGCGGGGAATAATCACATACATGAAAAAATAAGAGGAAAGCAGGAAGGCCGGGAAAAAAAACGCATCGTACTGAATCACCTCGGGAATGCTGCGATAATGCGCAGCTTCATGGGCGCCCCCGATGAGCATGTTCTGCAAACTGTAGTGAAAAATAAATACCACCCAGAACGCAAGATGCCTCCCGAGACGATAGAGCGGCCTGTTGGAAAATATGAATTTATATCCCTGCACAGTAATGTTCATTTTCATTACTTACTAAAATTAAACAACAATAAACAGAATCTTTCATTCACATTCGAAACAGTCCAATTCATCGACGAATGTCATTTATCGACTCCAGGAACACTTCTCTACCATCGTATGGCATCGGTGTATGAAACCATTCATTCTGTCGATTTAATTATCCAGTCGGTTTTCTGCGTCCTTCTATTTTTACTGGCCTGCAAATTTCTCAGGTCAGCAAAGCGCATTTTTCATTTTAAAAAATTAAAAAACCTGTTTATGAAAAGAAAAATCTTTCTGAAACTTGGGCGTTGTTTTTGTAACCCTTGTTTTTCTGAATTCCTGCGTAAAAAAAGGGCCGGATTCATTTTGCAATTGCACCCCGGACAATATTGTCATCAACTCCTCTCTTTTTTCCTCCGGTTTTAATAGTCCGCGAGGCCTGAAATTCGGACCAGACGGCTATCTGTATGTGGCGGAAGGAGGTTTGGGTGGCTCAAATATCACCACCTGCACACAGGTTGTTCCACCTGTTGGTCCTTATCTCGGGAGTCAGACCGGGGCAAGAATTTCAAGAGTTGATCACGACGGAGTACGTTCAACTTTTGTCGACGGCCTCCCCTCTAACCAAACTTCCGCCGGCACTGGCTCACTTATCAGCGGGGTTGCGGATGTAGCATTTATTGGTAATACTTTGTATGGCTTACTTGCAAGCGCGGGTTGTTCCCATGGTGTGGTCGGCATTCCCAATCAGGTATTTAAGGTAAATCACGATAAGTCCTGGTCGCTGGTTGCCGATCTGAGTAACTACTACCTGAACAATCAAACTGCTGTCGAAAACCCGGGTGACTTTGAACCCGATGGAACGCCTTATAGCATGAGTGCAGAAAACGGCAAGTTGTATGTAATCGAGCCAAATCATGGAGAACTGGATAAAATAACGCTGGGCGGAAATATCAGTCGTGTAATTGATATTTCAGCATCCCAGGGTCATATCGTGCCTACCTGCCAAATCTTTCACAACGGCAATTTTTACATAGGTAACCTGGATACCTACCCGCTTTCCAACCTCTCGGCTATTTATAAGGTTACACCCGGCGGACAGATCAGCGTGGTTGCCACCGGGTTTTCGGCCGTACTGGGTATCGTTTTTGATGAAATCGGTGGCATGTATGTACTTGAAAACACGACCAATAATCAATTTCCCACACCAGGCACCGGGGATATTATACGGATCGATCCCGACGGATCAAAAATGACCATCGCGTCAGCTTAAACTTTCCAACGGGCATGACATTCGGCCCTGATAATAAATTATACGTCTCCATTTGGGGATTCGGCGGAGCACCCGGAATGGGCGAAATCTGGCAGTTTGATCTGACCTGCGCAAAACAATTTCATTTAAAGAAATCATCATAACCCCGATCTAATCATAAGCAATCAACGAAAGGCCTTTCCAGGCCTTTTTCATTACCGACAATTGTCATTCGTCGACAATTAAAGCATTTCACAGAATAAAAACCCCTGCCCGGGTACAAATTTGAAACCCTGGTACATGTGAAAGAATACCTTTGATAAACCTTCAACCTGTTTATCGATGAAAAGAAAATTACTCCTTACAACAGGCTATATCTTAATAGTCTGTTTTGTTTATTCCCAGGGATGCGTTGTCATCCGGAATATTTCAGGCTTTGGTCAGTTTGCGCAATTGGGTTATGGGCAATCCACTGATAAATGGTCGCTTGATATCAACAACCGGTATTTCCAGGCATATGAAGTTTATTCAGGAAAAGAAAGGCAGCCCAATGACGGAATTCATCTGTATGAGTATATGATTAATTTTGAACTGACCCGTATACTCGAGAACGGATGGTCTATTTCACTCGACATGCCGATTGCCGCGAATAGTGTTTCCAGTACACTGGAACATCAGTCGGGAGTACAACATACCACTTCAGCATATGGCTTGGGTGACATGCGATTCACGGTTTACAAATGGCTGCTCAATAATCAAAAATTACAGAAAGGAAATATCCAGGTGGGACTTGGAATCAAATTCCCTACCGGTGATTATAAGTTCGAGGATTATTTCTATTACGATCCCGCTAATCACGCCGCTAAGATGTTGTCGCCCGTAAATGTGGCCATACAACCCGGTGATGGCGGAACAGGAATTACGACGGAGATTAATGGCTACTATATCTTCAACAGGAAGCTGAGTATTTACGGAAACTTTTTTTATCTGATCAATCCCCGCGATCAGAATGGAACTTATAGTCTTTTTCCAAACGCACCAGCCAATTTTGTAGGTCTTACTTCCGCAACAGGAACCGATGTAAACTCTGTGCCGGACGCCTATACTTTTCGGGTCGGCGCGGATTATACGATGAACAGGCTGGTTGGCGCCTTAGGCCTGCGTTATGAAGGCGTCCCCTCACACGATCTGATTGGTAAAAGCGACGGCCTACGAAGAGTGGGTTATATTTTTTCCGTCGAACCAGGACTGCAATACAAACTGAAGAGGTCCTTTCTTTACGCCTTTGTAACGGTTCCCGTTGCCCGCGCGACGGTCAAAGCTCCAACGGATAGGCAAGCAAGTGAGATTACAGGCACCGATTTTACCACGCCGGGGCATTTTGCGAACTACGTTCTTTTCCTGGGATACACATTCACTTTCTAACCGGTTATTCATTCAGACTGCACTAAAAAAGATGCACGGTAAAATATTCGGGAATGAAGAAGTCACAGAAAACAGCTTTTAGCCATCGAACAAAACAAGTTGAATTGAGAACATACACCACAGGCTTTCGCAGAGTGGCCTTAACACTATCGTAAATACAATTGCCAGCCGGGTCTGATAAGGTGCCTTGTGCAATTTGAATTGGTGTTTCTTTGCTATATTCTTTTTTACATGAAGCCAACATCCATGTGCAGTAAAAAATTATAAACAAAAGTTTAATTATTCTTACCATGCGATGTTTAATCAAATGAGTTTAAATGTAAAATTATTAAAACTAACCTAGGGTGAACCTAATGTTATTGCCAGGTAAGAGGATATATAATTCAAAATTGCTTCTTACCTTAGATTTCCCAAAATTCCTTTTCAGGGGAAAATGACGTCATATGGCAAATAATATCTTCGACGCGATTGTGGTGGGATCTGGTATCAGCGGTGGATGGGCTGCTAAAGAGCTGACTGAAAAAGGATTGAAAACCATCATGCTGGAACGCGGAATGGACATCGTCCATATCAAAGATTACACCGAAGCATCAAAGGAAGCCTGGAATTATCCGCACCGGGGCGATCGTACCCAGCAGATGATAAAAAATTATCCTGTACTGAAAAGGGATTACCCGCTGAACGAAAGAAATCTTTCCTGGTGGGCGAACGATCAGGATTCTCCCTACACAGAAATAAAACGGTTCGACTGGTTCCGTGGTTATCATGTGGGCGGCCGTTCCTTACTATGGGGAAGACAAACATACCGCTGGAGTGATTTGTATTTTGAAGAAAATGCAAAGGATGGAATCGCCATCGACTGGCCGGTAAGGTACAAGGATATTGAATCCTGGTACACTTATGTTGAAAAAATTGCAGGGGTAAGTGGGTCAGTAGAGAATTTGCCGGAGTTGCCCGACAGTCACTTTCTTCCCGCTATGGAAATGAATTGCGTGGAGAAAGATCTTTCAGCCCGTTTCAAAGATCATTATAAATCATCGAGAAAAATGATCATTGGCCGCTGCGGACATGCCACGGTGCCCATGGACGGAAGACAATGTATGTATCGCGATAAATGCTGGTTTGGATGTCCGTTCGGTGGTTATTTCAGCACACAATCGGTTACACTTCCTGCAGCAATGAAAACCGGGAACCTTACCCTCCGTCCCTGGAGCATTGTAACCAAAATTTTATATGATAAGGATAAGAAAAGAGCTACCGGTGTGGAAGTGCTGGATGCACAAACCAATCAAACCTACACCTATTATGCAAAAATCGTTTTCCTGAATGCCTCCACTTTCAACAGCGCCTGGATATTGATGAACTCTGCAACGGATATCTGGCCCGACGGACTGGGTAGCAGCAGCGGAGAGTTGGGTCACAATGTGATGGACCATCACCTGGGCGTTTCTGCAGGTGGAATTGTTGAAGGGTATGAGGATAAATATTATTTTGGCCGCAGGGCCAATGGAATATATATTCCCCGCTACAGGAATTTCTTTGGCGAGAAACGCGATTATCTGCGTGGTTTTGGATACCAGGGTGGAGGTGGTCGCCTGGGCTGGGATCAAAATGCCGGATCAGAATATTCAATAGGTACGGATTTAAAAGAAAAACTCAGCGAGCCCGGACCCTGGAGTTTTGGAATAGGCGGTTTCGGTGAAACACTTCCTTACCATGAAAATAAAGTGACGTTGGATAAAACGAGAAAAGATAAATGGGGACTAAATGTGCTGGCCTTTGATGCGGAATTAAAAGAGAATGAAAAGAAAATGCGTAAAGATATGCTCAATGATGCCATGGAAATGATGGAGGCATTGGGAGTAAAATATGTTCAGTCGTCAGATGACAATCCATACCTGGGTCGTGGCATCCATGAAATGGGGACGGCACGTATGGGCAAGGATCCCAAAACCAGTGTGCTCAATAAATGGAACCAGGTCTGGGATGCGCCGAATGTTTTTGTAACCGACGGATCTTTTATGACTTCTGCGGCCTGTCAAAATCCTTCACTTACTTATATGGCTTTTACTGCAAGAGCTGCAGATCATGCCGTGAGTGAGTTAAAGAAGAACAACTTATAATTATTGCTTGCCATAAGTAAAATACCATGTAATATTAGACGGAAAAGCAGGATCGGTCATTGTCGCCATATGACCGTTGGCATCGTAGGTAAAACTGAGAGAATTAGATGATTCAGTAGTATTTACCACCGCACCGTTGGCATCTTTATAAACTGTTGTATTGGTTATTTTTTCTGGAATATTTTTATATTTTGGATTAATTGGCCAGCCATAAAACAGGTTACACTCCATAAGTACCGCGGGATTAGTCATCAACAGATTATTTGGATAAGCGTTGTTGTACTCATAAGTAATGGTTTCTTCAACTGTTTGATTATTCGAGAACCATGTAGACGTTCGTCCAAAAACATTGCCATTTAAAACAGTGTAATCTTTTGTCAGAATTCGGGAGTAATTAGTAGTATCTGGTTTGCCTACAACGATATTTATTTTTATCTGTTTTGAAGAAAGAGTTTCCCTTTTAATTAAGCCCGCGGCATCATATTCATAGTTTGTGGTATCATAAATATATTGCCAAAAGGGACTGGTACCTGAAGACCCGTCATCTTCATCAAAATGATAATGAATTCTTTTCAACGCATTGTGGTCGTTGCCCATTGTAAACCAAACAGTGTCGGCAGTATGCAATCCCGGAAATGGGGCTGACGGGATAGTTAAAATCATCACTGCTTCATTTCCATTGTAGACTATTTTATCCGACACATAATTATCGCCTTCAAAAGTAGGTGTTGCAAAGAAACTGGTAATCCTCCCGGAATTGTCGTATTCAAAACCTGTATGATTTACAAAACTGCTATCATCTGACCGCTCTTCAATAGAAGCTAAATAATATGTTCCGCCCGTAGCAACTGGTGTGCTGTCGGTCTTGTTGAGTACAACTGGCGGAGTAACACTTTGTTTTTGACAGGCTGAAAACATGATACAAATAACTGCTGGAATTAATAACGAGAACGGATTTTTCATAAACCAATTGATATTGCCTGAATCTATAACGTGTTAACATAAATAATATTTTTACCCAATTTCCAGAAAGATAATTCAGCAATCGTTTTTAAAATTTAATTTTCTGTCTAATGGAATACAATTAGTTGGAGTAAAAACTTAACCTTATTATCTAATAGTTTCACTTAGTAAACTCAATGGAAATAAAATTAAATTGAGCTGGGTCAATATTTTTGCCGAAGAAATTGCAATCGAAATATCGTTTAACTGGCCCCGTTACATACTAATAAAACAACCCAACGATGAAATGCAGAAGTCAATCCCAATTGTAGGCTACTTACCATCTGAAAGAAAATGGTAGTAAATTCAACACCATCAGGCTTTGAAAGGAAAGACAGTTGCTTTTTGGTAAGTTTCCATTTTCGATTAAGCCTTTCTTTGCCGATCATACAACTACAAATCCAATTAACAGTTCACTAAAAGAAATCAAAGTCGCGACAAAAGAAGGGGAAGGCACTGAGTTTATTATTCATCTCCCGGTGTTTTAAGATCGGGGTGCCCGGGGAATACGTCACTATATTTTATTGCTTTCCCGTGTATTTTTTATTCAACTTTACCATATATTAGCAAAATAACCCCAAGCCGTATAGCACATTCCAGAATGGAAAGAAGGGCAGGAACTCGGGAATAGACTATAGTCTTGTAGAAAGAAAATAGGCCCCGCAAAACAACATGGAAATCCCTTTGACCCCCCTCGACTGGACTTTTAGCCGGAAAGTCGCCTTCCGGTTTATCTTCTGCCTGTTCACGCTGTTTATTGTTATCTATTACCCGTCAATTCCATTTGCAGATGCCATCATGAAGTATCCTGAAAAATGGGTAACCGATATGGCTGTCTGGGTTGGGAAACATATCCTCCATATTTCTTACGACATAACATTGAATGACGGAGATAGCGGAGACACCACTTTAGACTTTGTACTCCTGTTCATTTTTTTTATTGTTTCCACTGTCGGAACAATCCTATGGACCATTCTGGACAAAAGGAGAGAAAACTATGCCACCTTATTCTATTGGCTTACTGCAGCTGTTCGTTTTTATGTTGCATTGACACTCATTCACTACGGACTAATAAAAGTTATCAAGGCGCAATTTCCCTATCCGGATCTTTTTGAACTAACACAAAGGGTTGGAGATTTTTCCCCTGAACGATCTGCCTGGATATTTTTTGGACACTCATATGCTTACAACCTGTTCATGGGATTAGGCGAACTGGCTGCCATCTTTTTGCTTTTTCGCAGGACAATGATCTTCGGAGCCATTATTACTGTAATGGTTACGCTGAATGTGGTGATGGTGAATTATTGTTATGATGTGCCGGTGAAAATCCATTCATCGAAATTATTGATCATGTCCCTGTTTTTGTTGCTGACAAGCTTCCGGCCACTGTGGAATTTCTTTTTTACAGGAAAAGCTATCGCGCTTCGCATTTTGCAGGCTCCGGAGATCAGACAAAAATGGATGCGAGTCGGTAAAATATTTCTCAAAATAATCATTATTGGATACGCATTAATCTATGAAACGATAGGGTCTGTCGACAGGTTAAATAAACGCGGTGACCTTCATCCTAAATCCCCGTTATATGGACTTTATCAGGTAGATAGCTTCGCAATCAATAAACGCATCTTACCCCCGTTAACAACGGATACCATTCGGTGGAAACAGTTGATCCTGGAATGGGAAGGCTATGCGGTTGTTCGAAATATGGAGGATAGCGTCCGCTGGTTCAGCACAAAATTGGATACAAGTTCGAATACTATACGTTTCACACTAATACAAGACACAACGAAAAAATATACATTTCAATATTCAAGACCCCGGGCCGGGACCTTAAATTTAACCGGCGTTATAGAAAAAGATTCTGTTTCTATTTTCATGACGGCTCTGAAAACAAAATTCAAATTGAACAGCAGGGATTTTCGTTGGCTAATTGACTATCAGTCTTTTTAAAAGTTATTTCCTGAACCTGGAATCCCTACTGAAACAACCGATTACTGTGCCCGGATAGCTGATTAACATGCTGTGAAACTGCCGGACACTTATTTTATCTTTTTATATACTCCGCCTTCATCACTATCTTCCACGAGTTGTGTGGTGCGCCCGTTTTTATCTTTTACAAAGGTTACCGGCAGAACCCAGCCCGGAGCCAGGTAATGCAGTTCTGATTTTGGTATCAATTCAATCTTAAGTCCATTTTCGCCTTCCCTGCCTATGAGTTTATCTCCCTCCCTGGAAATAATCCGGGTGATGTTCCATTCTGCATTATAATAACTACCCGTAAGCGAATCGTAAATAGCCGGGTTCAGCTTTATACCTTTTGGATTTTCGCGTTTGTTCTTCCCGCCAAGACCATGTTCCTGACCGCATATCGCACAATATGTGAATGGTTGCTGGTTATTTATATAATGTTGCGAAGAAGGAATTGTTTTGAGATAAGCATAAATGGATTTAAGATCCTCATCATTCATGTTTTTAAATGCTACCCATGGCATAATGGGGCTCAGCGTGCCTCCTTTTCCGGTACGCATCACAAAAATAAATCCGGCAGGGCCGTAAGAAATACCTGATGGATCAGGAGTAATATTGGCAGTAAAGGCTTTACGACCAAATGCATGAGCTAAATTCCCGCCGGCAAATAGTCCCGGGTTATATTCGGAACCCGCCGTATGGCAACCCAAACACATACCAAGACTTACCAAATATTTTCCGCGTTGTACCGGATCTGAAAAATCGGGACTGTGAACAGCCTGAAGAATCGGTTTCAATGATTTTTCAGTCCCTGACCTTTCTGCAATAGTAATTTTGGTAGGAGGCACTCTGCTGCGTACTGCGGGAAGAGAACGCAAATAGACGATTACCGAGGCAAGGTCTTCATCAGACAGGTTTTTGAAATAGGTATAAGGCATTTGCCAGCATAATGCCCTTCCATCGTGTCCCACGCCCTCCCGAATAGCCCGGCCAAGCATATCATCCGTCCAGTTTCCTGCACCGGTCTCCATATCGGGAGTGATGTTCGGTGCGATGATCATCCGTGTACTGTCTTCACTGATCACGGTACCTCCCGTAGCTTGTTTTCCAAAAACAGGTGGCGCGCCAGGAGCCGTCCAATCCCGTGAGGAATGACAGGTAAAACATTGAAGTATTCCCTGGGTCAGATATGCTCCCTGTTTTAACCTTTGGGCTGTGACCTGGTATTTTATGTTTGTGAGACGTCGAACGCGAAAACTATCATTGTTGACGCCTTTCAGGACTTCAGTTTCAGCAAGCCGGTCAACATGTTTTTTATTAACAGAGAAGAAGATTGCTAAAACCATTAATAATACAACAGATAAAATGATGATGGTGAGAAATGGTTTATGATTTTTCATGCATTTGATTCAAGGATCTGATCATTCAATCCAACTCAAAGTGATTTGGCAACGCGCAATCCCAGGCCCGAGCTCCGGTAATTTTGAAGCGTGGTTCCCGGTGTAGGAGCCCAGTTGCGTGCTGCGGAGCGAATCATCCGGGAAGGATCACCAAAATCGCCGCCTCTTACAATACGGTACGAACAGGAATTCTTCCCATTCATATCAGCCAGATCCCCTTTCATTTTCAGGATAACATCGACTTTATATGAAGAACCATCTGCAGGAAGGTCGGAATAAGAGTTTTCGAAACAATCCCCTACCCACTGCATCACATTTCCAATCATATCATAAAGACCAAAAGCATTCGGCGGGAATGAACCCACGGGTGATGTGGTCATCCACCGATCGCGACCTGATGCTAATCCTATAGCCCAAGAGGAGTCCGTTCCATAATTCGCAAACTCATGACTTGCAGCTGTACCCCACGGAAAAGCGGTAGTAGTTCCAGCTCTTGCGGCATATTCCCATTCAGATTCGGTTAACAGTCTGTAATTGCCACCGGTTTTCCGGCTAAGCCATTGCACATAATCATTTGCGTCCTCCCAGCTGATGCAAATGACCGGATGGGTACTGTCCTGCGGAAAACCGATATGGTTCCAGGATGCCAGAGAATCCAAATCTCCTTTTTTGTCACTGGGCAGTCCACTCCATGCGCAACCGCCACTTGTAACCCGGTTTGTAGCCGATACAAACGCAGCCCATTGCGCGCGTGTTATATCGAATTTGCCTGCTGCGAATTTGCGGATGTTCACTTTCTTCTGAGGGCCCTCTTCGTCATATCGTCCGGGCTCATCCGCCGGCGCTCCAATCATGAAACTGCCTGAGGGAATGACCACCATTTCGGGACAGGAAGAACAGTCACGAAATGATTGACCGGGCTTGAGTTCCGTTTGTGAATAAGAGGAAAGAAAAATGAATGCCGGAGAAAAAAATAAAATAGTCCGTACGAATAGCTTAGTTATGTTGCTGCAATATTTTTTAATTCCGGTGCTTCCGGAATCAGGCTTTTTTGTTTTGTATTGTAAACATGTTGCTGGCTTTGTTTACAAAGATTTATACAAAACAAGTCCCTGGCAATCCCCTTTTTGAGTGAACTTTTTAGAGCGAATTAAAGAATTCGTTCATTCAACACTTTGGCAATGGCTTCCTTGCCACAGTTGACGTGTAGTTTATTGTAGATATTTTTCAGGTGGGAACGTACGGTTTCAAAAGAAATGAATAAAGTTGCCGCGATGACTTTTGTACTGTGCCCTTTTATCAGCAGCTGTAATACTTCCAGTTCCCGGGGCGAAAGGTCATATTTCTGATTACCCTGCTTTTTTTTAAATGAAGCAATAACCCGGCTGGCAATACTGGGATTCATTGGGGCTCCGCCTTCCAATACTTCTTCGATGGCATCGAACAAACGGGCAGGTGGTGTTTTTTTTAACAGATAACCATTGGCTCCTGCGCAAAGACAGGCAAATAGTTTTTCATCATCCTCAAAAACAGTGTACATAATCACTGCGGTCCCGGGCCTCGCTTCTTTTACCAGTTGCACACCTTCAATTCCGGATATTCCGGGCATATCGATATCCATCAATACGATATCCGGCTGATGGATCCTCGTCAGTGACGCCGCATGTTCACAACTGTTGCTGTCATACACCACTCTAAATCTTTTGTCGCTGTTCAGCAGGTAAACCAACGATTCGCGCAGAGGGTCATTGTCTTCAAATATGATAAAATCTGGCACGATGTAAAGCTAGTTTAATCAGCGGAGACGTGCATCCCCCTTTTGAGTGATTTATACAGGCCCGTTATTTTAAGGGAAAGGATACATTCACGCTGGTGCCCTTGTAAAGCACGGAATCAATTTGCAAATGGCCCTTCCTTTTATCTGCACGGTTCTGCATACTTTTAAACCCGTTGCGATCGGAGGACTTTCGTTCAAATCCTTTTCCATCGTCTGTGATGCGCATTACAATCTGATGCTCCTCTTTATTGAGATCGATGGTAACCCGGGACGCCTCGGCATGTTTGTAAATATTATTCAGGGCCTCTTTAAAGATAAGGTAGAGATCGCGCCGCTGGTCCATGCTGAGTTTAATGCCGGACAGGTCGCTGCCAATTTGAAGATGATATTTCAGTTTGCCCGAATCAAACAATTCTCCGGCGTATCTTCTCATGCG
Source organism: uncultured Bacteroidota bacterium (assembly GCA_963766585.1). Classification (GTDB taxonomy): domain Bacteria; phylum Bacteroidota; class Bacteroidia; order Chitinophagales; family Chitinophagaceae; genus Puia. The sequence continues at coordinate 752,958 of CAVYAV010000002.1, read as the reverse complement.
TAATAAAATTTCATCAACAGAATCATTGCGCACATTTACACTCCAAATGATATCGTCCAATGCCTGGCTGGTTGACTGCACTTCTTCTGAAATGCGGTTAAGGAATTTACTGGCATCAGCACCCGGATCCAGATTTTGCCTGCTCAATTCTGAGAGGATACTGATATTGGTGAGTGTGGAACCGATATCGTCATGAAGATCGCCGGCAATGCTGTTGCGCATATTTTGAATCTGTTGAAGCCTGTAGTTTCTAAATAATGCAATGGCAATCCCCAACAATATGATCATTGCGATCAGCAGGAAATACATTTCAAATTTATTTTTCAGTTCTGCCCTTGACGCTTCGACTTCCTTTTGTTTTTCCTGCTCTTTGTAGGTTAGATTTTGAACGGCGATGGTTTTCTCCCGGTTGAACAAGCTATCTTTTAAGGCAATTGAAATCCTCAGGTATTTTAATGTGCTGTCTGATTTACCGGTTGATTCATAAATATCAGCAAGCATATTGGCTGCCTTGAACAAACTGACGGGGTACAGGACCCTTATGTTTCCTGTCAATATTTTTTTTGCGTACCAGATAGCCGAATCGGGTCGGTTTTCCACCTTGTGCACGCCTGCGATCCCGTAATAATTATCAACGAGGTCTGTTCCATAATCATGTTGAATGGCGATGGGTATACCCATTCTGTAATAAAAAAGTGCTGAGTCATAATTTGCCTTACCCGCATAAGCATTTCCTAAAACCGGGCACATAAAACTCAGGTTATTGGGGTTTTGATGTCGTTTAACCCCCTCATACGCTTTCTTCGCATACAGCAGCGCGGAATCCCGCTCATTCATGGCTCCATATATTCTGGACATGGCAATCCACATATAATATATATCGGAAGCATATGACTTTTCTGCAATTTTTACGACTTCCTGTTCATATTTCAGGCTGGCGCTGTAATCGCCCAGATTAAAATATGCGTCCGCAAGAATTCCATTTGCAAAGCTGATCTCAAGTGTCCGGTTCATCTTTTTAGCCAGATCCAGTGCTTTAAAACAAAGACTTAATGACAATGGGTAATTTCCCATTGTTGACAGCGCCGCAGATAAGGGAACAATCGCCCAGAATACGCCAGATTCAAAATGTAGTTTCTCTGCAAGATTCAAAGCCTGCTGTCCAAAGTAAACACCTGAATCTGCAAGGGAAATGGCATATGCAGAACTCAGGCTCGTGAGCAGTTTTACTTTGTTGGTATCTTCTTTTTGTTTTGCTATTGCCTGTCTTAACGAATCGGTATAGTTATTCTGTCCATATCCTGCTACGGAGCAAAGCAGGAGAATAATGAGCAGTTTTATATTTGGGGAAACCGTTCGCATGCATGAACCTATTGGCGTTTATGCTAAGGGTAAAAGTATGGACTTTCGATGAAAGCTACTTTCCCAATGACAACGCATTCTTCCAAAGGAGTCCAGCCCTTACTTTTTAAATATAGCCAATAAAGAAACGGCGCCAATCTCTGTTCCCCAGGGAATAGTAGAAATGTCAACCTGGAAATTTCCGGAATGATGATTAAACGGCGCTGTTTTCCCTTCGCTGATCGCTTTTGCAAACAGCGCCGGATTGGCTGTACCGACCAGGATATAATCACTGACAGTCTTATGATTTCCATAAATTAAACTTTGGAAATCCTCTGAATACATAGCAGGAGGCCGGTTGACTACAATATTGTCAGGGCCAATTACGGAACCAAGTGCAGCATTTACTTTGTTTGTGAGGGCGGGATTGTTTTCCAATGGAAAAGCACTTCCCTTCATTTTTATTTTTGGATATAACTCGCTGGAAAGCCCATTGCCAACTGCAATTCCTTCATTGATTCTTTTAATCCCGTCCAATAAACTGTTTCTTGTTTTTTCATCGAACCAGCGAAGGTTTAGTTTTAAAACTGCCAGACGCAGGTATCACGTTGTTGTCGGAGCCCGCCTGGATTGAACCAACGGTTAAAACCGCAACATCCTGTGGGGGGATATTCCGGCTGATAATAGTCTGATATTGTATTACTGCATTGCAAGCCATCAGCACCGGGTCTTTGGCATATTGAGGGGAAGAACCATGAGCGCCTATCCCATAAAAACTCACATCCAGCTGATCTGACCCTGCCATGCGAACGCCCGTTCCATTGGATATCTGACCCACAGGAAAATCGGATGCCGTGTGCATTCCTAATAAGTAATCCGGAACAGGCACGCCCTTAAAGTACATACTATCATCTACCATGGCCTGTGCGCCTTTTATAAGTTCTTCGGCTGGCTGTGCCAAAAAAACCAATGTTCCTTTCCATTCGCTTTTCAAAATCATCATGATTTTTGCAATACCCAGCATCCAGGTTACATGAGCATCATGTCCGCAGGCATGCATCACAGGAGTTTCTGTACCATCCTCTTTTTTCATTGTTTTGGTGCTTGCATAAGAAAACCCGGTGATTTCTTTCACCGAATTACAATCCATATCTGCCCGGTACATCACCGTGGGACCATCCCCGTTTTTAAAAATGCCAACAACGCCTGTTTTCCCTATTCCGGTTATTACCTGGTAGCCAAGTGTTTTCAATTCTTTTGCAACGATCCCGGAAGTACGGACTTCCATAAAACCGAGTTCAGGATTTTCATGAATGTCAATAAAAATGCCCGTCAGTCGTAGCGAATCTGCATAAGCCATTTGTCTTACCTGTTTGGTAGTCTGTGCGGGAAGAGTTGTAACTGCCGATAGCAATACCGTCAGAAACACCGGGAATTTATTTTTCATATTAATTTTTTAGTGGATAGTGTTCACCTGTACGCGTCAAATGTATTATTGTTTTTCTGATATTACCTGATCAGGACAACGGTACCCTTCCTTTGAATAATATTCCCGCTGAAATCTATTCCTTCCGTCATCCACACATAGGTTCCGGTAACCTGGGGCTGACCGTTTACCGTACCATCCCAGCCCTTACCCGGATTTTTGGTACTGAATATATGCTGGCCCCACCGGTTATAAATATCAAAACTTTTGAATTCCTTCATGCCAATCGGAATCGCTTTTAATATATCATTCCTGCCATCGCCATTCGGAGTAAACGCATTAGGCACGAATATATCTGAAGCGGTAAATACTTTAACCGTTAATGGATCCTTCCCCTTTACAACCATCCGGTGTAGAGGCCGTAACGGTGTACCTGATATCCTGGATAATTCTGGCAGATGGATTCTGGGTATACGGGTCGTTCAATCCGGCAGACGGGGACCAAAGGAAATTATTGAATCCGCTGTTATTCACATCCAGCGCATTCAATTGCAAAGACTGATTGATGAGGACTGAAGTATCATTGCCGGCAAAAACCTTCGCCGGTGGGGTGACCACAACAGTAACGCTTGACGGGAGGATTGAACTGCATCCATTGGCATCGGTGACATTCAAATTATAAGTAATCGTGTTTGTTGGATTGGCCAGGGTAGGATTTGAAATTCCTGCATTGTCCAGGTAAGTATCCGGGATACCAGGAATAGCTTATCCCACCGCTGCCCTGCAGCTGAATGTCTTTTCCATAACAGGTAGATGTATCGGGCCCTGCATTGGCGATGGGTGCGGCGTTTATAATAACAGTTGCTGAATCCATCTTACTGCATATGCCCCATTTGGCAGTCAGGTAGAATTTTGTTGTTGAAGCAGGACTGGCCATGGGATTCAACACAACAGTATTGGAAAGCATCGCCGCCGGAAGCCAGGAAAATGAATTCCCGTTTGAACTCCCGTTCAGCATTCCTTTTTTGCCTTCACAGATGATTATGTCATTTCCCGCATCAACGCTTAAATTATTCGCCAGGGGAATTACTATATCAAATGATGAGGAGCATGCATTTCCGTCTATGACAATTACTGTTTTGAGACCCGTATCCAACCCGGAGAAAACATTGACGTTTTGAAAATTAGTTCCGTCTATCGAATATTGATATGGAACCAAACCCCCATTGGCCATTACGGTAGTCATACCGTCATTGTTTAAACAGGAGGCTGCACCGGCAACTGCATTAACCTGTGGTCCCTGGATATTTGAAATTATTATATTCGTTGAAACGGTTATTCCGTTTACATCCTTAACGAAAATGGTATACGGACCAGCCGCGAGATTATTAAATATATTCCCCGGTTGAAAAATGATACCATCAATGGAATAACTGTAGGGCATGGTACCATTCAAAGCGGTTATCGTTAGCGAACCGTTCGATTTTCCGCAGACCGATGGCGTAAAGACCGCGCTTGCACTAAGGCAACTGCTATTCACAACCTGTTGAACAGTACTCGTGAAACCCAATGCGTCCTTGATGGTTATCGTGTAGTTGCCAGCCGTAAGTCCGGGAAAAGTATTGTTCACCTGAAAATTCACCCCGTCAATCGAATACTGATAGGGCTGTGTTCCTTTAAAACCTGCGGCCGTGATGACACCGTCATTTCCGGCACAGGTTTCTCCGGAAGCAACGGCTCTGACAACGGGGCAACGGTCATAAACAACCGCAGGCAGTGAACTCTTCACGCCGCTGGCATCCTGCACCGTTATAAAATAATTTCCGGGAGCCAGGCCGTTGAAAGTATTACTGCTCTGAAAATTTACACCATCGATCGTATAAGTAAAGGGAGCCACTCCATTGGCTGCCGTCACCGTCATACTCCCGTCATTTTGCATACAGGCAGCACTTACCGCAATATATTGTATGAAGATCTGGCAATTCTCCGCCTCATTAAATCCCATAATCTGCACCTTTCCATTTTTATCCTTAATATAGAACTGATGTATGCCTGCGACCAAGATTAGCAAAATCTCCTGTATTTTGATAAGTTGATGCCATCCATCGAATAAAGAAAAGGCCCGTTATGCATTGCGTTGTGATCAGTAATAGAAACGATGCCACTATTCCCGCAAACATAACCACTAAAGCTGCCTCCCGTTCCATCACATTGTCCTGCATATACGAAGGCTGTTCCGATACCAATACATCCATTGGCATCCCTGACATAAAAAGAATAAAATCCAGAGTATAAGTTTGAGAAAACATTGCCGGTTTGGAAATTGATGAGATCCATACTGTACTGATAGGGCGGCGTGCCGCCGAAAGGATTCAGCTGCACTGCCCCGTCGGACATAGAACAATTTGAAGGGTAGCTCAGAATGGTAAAAGGAACCAAAACAGGACCAGGAAAAATATCAGTCAGTGTAACAGTAGTAGTAGTGCTTGTTCCCGTAGCGTCTGTTACGATTATCGTGTGTACCCCCGATCCCTCCACCGGAAAATATCCGTTCCCTGAAGAAAACCCATCTACTGAATAGGTATATGGCGCGGTTCCGTTTGCAGCCTCAATCAGGATGGTTCCGCTACCATAACCGCAGGTGGCATTCTGACTGGTGATGTACAGGATGATCGGACCACTGGTAACAATTGATTTAACCGAAGGTCTTGCACTTGAGCATTTATAACAGGGAGGTGTTAATGCCTGTTTTTGTTTATTGCCGGATAAATGAACTGAGTCTCTCGAAAATGAAGGATTATAAAAAAAGAATTTTCCTTCTTTAAAAACATATTTAGGAAGACTGCGTCTCTCCGGAGTTTTTTGGGAAAACAAATCATTGTTCAGAAATACTGTCAGGGAAAAAGAAAAAAGTAAAATGGGGCGCAGGGATGTTTTCATGAAAAGAAATGCCGGATTAGGGCATCCGAAAAAACTATCCGGAGAATCCTGTGCTCATCCTTTACTTATCCGGAAAAATAAGTACTCAACATACAGCTAAAAAGCTGTCTATTAAATATATCGCTATCTGTTCGGAATTCAAAGAGGCCGGAGACTGATTATCTAAGTAAAAACACTTATATATGGTAGTTAGAGCAATCGCTGGTTAGTCTATTCTTATGGATTTTTCACTTTAAAGATACCGGTCATAGCATGTGGTGCACCGGTGGAATCAATAAGCATTGGGCCTGAAAACGATCCCTGGACATAACCACCCGGACTATCGTAACGTGTAACGTTACAGGTTATCGTTCCTGCACCATCCGTGTACCTTGTGTTGCCAATAGTCAAATATTGCCAGAACATAAAGGTGGTCCCGGTGGTTGTAAACTGCATGTGAAATAATGTATATTGATAACCTGCTGTTCCGGGACTGCCGTTCGTGGCAGACAGTTCAGTGTATGCCTTATTGTTTGGTTGTAGGCCGGTAGCATAGTTAAATATAGCAGGAGGATCAGAAATAGTATAGGTGTTACCGTCGATATTATAAACGAAATACTGATCAGCATTGATATTACAAACCGATAGCTGGCCGGCATCTACATCAGCACCGTTTACCTGGACATTTGTGCTGTCGCTCATCAGGCTGATATTATCGGTAACCTTAACAAAAACATTGACTGGCGTCGTAGAACAACGCATGATAGAAACGCTATAGCTTCCGTTGCTTACCGGGGTGCTGTACGCCAGACCGTCGAGCATAATATTGGCAAGACCATTTAACATGGGACTATTAGAACAATCGACTACCGTTCCATGAACGGTGATCATGTGGTTGGTCAGGGGAACTATGATGGGATCCAGGGTTTGATCGCTTGTAAACGGTCCTTCTGATTTGATTAAAAGACTGGTGCCACAGTTGTCATATACAATGAAAGATAAGGAGGCATTTTTTTCGATCCATCCATTCACATTTCCAAGGGAATCGGAATAACCCGTCCGGGTATCGTTGGTTGTGTTATTGGAAATATCCAGGCGTGTGTAGGCAAGCGGGTTATTATTCTGATCCTTCAGGCTCGTTGTAAAATATACGATTGTATAAGGCAGGTTGAAACTCCAATAGGTGAAATGACTAACGGTGCCGACATAATTATTGCCTGATTTTGTAGCAGACCCCTTGTTGAATCCATTTTCCGGTGGTGTCGTTAAAATACCATAGAGAAACGGTTGCCGGCGCAATAGCCAGTAAGCCGGAAGGTATGGGCAGACTAATAGTCGCCGATTTACCGGTGGCCATTTGCAATTTTTCACCAGCTGATCCCTCCAGTTCAATCGAAACAATTCCGAGAGAATTAATACCAACGGTATGATTGGTGGTATCCGTGCCGCGCAGATCGCCAGGCAAAGAAATGCGTTGTGTGGCATCCGTTGGATCATAAAAGGCAGAATACAGATTCACTGCTCCGGAATATCCGGTATTGGAGGATGAAGTCACAATCGCACTTGCGGGAAAGCTTACATTAATATTGGAAGAATTTGTAACCGAGCCACCCGAAGAGGCATCGAAAGTTCCTGGATTATTTCTTTGGGTTAATTGGATTTTTACATAGTTCACACCCGTTGTACTGGTTACAATGGTTCTTGAACCTGTGAAAAATCCGGATTTGGATACTTTCACAAAACCGAAATACTTAGACATTTGGATATTATGAAACCTGAACATGCCATTACTGTCTGTCTGGACGCTTGCGCCAGCACCGGAGACGGTGGCGTTTAACACAGGATTTCCGTTCGGATCGGTGACTAGTCCCTGAATGGACGCGGTAACGATTACATCATTTTCTGTCGGAGGCACTACAGGTGGGGGAACCACCGGCTTTATGGGATTCTCAGGCGGCGGGTTGGGTGATGCATCAATATGTTTCTGGCAGGAGAAAAAAATCAGTGCGCTGGTAAATACAATAACCAGTGGCCGTATGATCCGTATCATGGTACAGTTTGGGGTTGAAAATTTTGCCGAACGACTTCCTGGAACCTGAAGAAGCCAGTGTTATGCATAAATTATAAACGCTGGCTGAAGCTTAAAATTGCAGCTCCCGGACATCTATCCAACATTCTCGGATTCCGCTTCATGGCCTAATATTACCTGATTTGGGCAACTGTACCTTCCGTCATCCACACATAGGTTCCGGTAACCCGGGGCTGACCGTTTATTGTACAAAGTTGTTACGGCTTAATCTTTGTCAGTTCGTATACCCGATCTCCCAAAACTTCTTTCTCACAGGCATGAGAGGTAGAGTCGTAGCTAAAACATTTTGTTTTGTAGATCCGAAGGGTGTCTTTACTGAATCGGAAACCATAAAATTCCTTTAAATCCTTCATGGATTGTCCCAGTTGAATGCCGTCGAACTCATTAACTCAGTCCTATTTTGTTAATATAGGCTTCATCCACCCATATACCCGAAAAACTCAACGCAGTATCCAGTTGCTGCGTGTTCCGCGGTTGATCACTTGTAGCGCTTTCGGGGTTTTGGATTTTTGAGGGCTCATTTGAACAAGAAGAAAAACACAGGGCAATGAGGAGCAATAGTTTAATACGGTACACCATAAACTCCAAGATAATTCATCTCCCGGGCAGCTGCAATTACGACGATCCGGTGTTCAGGAATCAATATTGCTTCTGATTTATCAGCAACTTATTATTATGAATGAGTTTTGTTTTGCCGGACTTTCTTATATATTACAGGCATAATAAACCGGGCCATACATGAAAACCCTTATTGGTATAACAGTTTTTTTCTTAACCTGGATCGGCAAAACGAATCAAAAGCCAATACGGCTAAATTTCCCCCAAGTTGACTGGACAATCGAAATACCGGAAGATTTTACTATAATGGACTCATCCACTACAGAGTTGGTAAATCAAAAGGGTGTAAAGCTTATGGAAGAATCGAATAATATCAAGATAGATGGCTCAGATACAAAGACGCTTATATCGGCAACGAAGGGTAACGTCAATTTATTTAATGCATCCGTCACAACTCTCAATCAAAAAACCTTATCAGAATACGAAATAAATATTAGAAATATCAAAACAGTCCTGTATAATACTTTTTCGAAATTACCGAAAGTTACTATTGATACTGCGACTTCAATCGCAACTATTGATAGTTTGACGTTCGACAAATTTCAAACAACCGTAAAAGCTGACAAGGTGAATTTGAATATGGTAGTCCTAACCAAGTTTTATAAAAACTATCAATTCGGTATAACATATATTTATGTAGACCCGATTACTCAAAACGAAATTGAAACAATTCTCAAGACCAGCAAGTTCAAAAAATAGACTTTTTTTAGCAGCAAACCGCATGTTGAGCGTTGGTTACCATTCACCAGCCGATTTTCTGGCTTCATTTTTTACAGTATTCAGGGTGTCTTTCCCCTGGGAAACCAACTCGTCTGCCTGATCCATCACGTCGTCTTTCCAGTCATCAAATCTGGCTTTTACCTTCCGCCATGTTTCAGAACCTTTATCGGGCGCAACGAGGATACCAATAGCCACACCGGCCAAAATAAGATAGATTGCTTTTTTCATTTAGTTTTTTGAAAAACAAGTACAAAACTCAGACCACGTGCCGGTGGTCCGTGATTTGTAATAGTATTCTAATCCCAACCCGATTTCTGCAGATAGATTTTGAATAACGCTTAAGAGGAAAGAAGATGAAAAAATCCGTGCTGCTGATTGATGATGAAAAGGATTTATGCGAGTTAATTTCAAGGGCATTAAAAATAGAGGGATTTGAAGTTGACTGTGCGTATAATCTTGCTCAGGCTAAAGAAAAGTTGCGGGCACATCCTGGAATTGTTTTGATGGACAATAATCTTCCTGATGGAACAGGGCTTGATTTTATTCAGATGTACCCTGTTATTTTCATGCAAAGTTTCGTGATCATGATATCAGCTGATCCGAGTCTGGCATGGCAAAACAGGGCGGCTTTGGAGGGTATAAGAGCTGTGTTACCTAAACCGTTTTCTATTCTTCGAATGAGAGAGATTATTAATACCCAGAAATTTATTTAAATGTCTTACCAGATTGTTGCTTTTTAAATTTTACGGCGAAAACGGCAATGGATGTATTAATAAATACACCCAAGAGGTTAGAAATCATAATAATATAGTCTTTTAGCAGAATGCCATAATAAACCCATCCCGAAAGTCCGGCAATCAGAATAGTTACCCACAGGAGAGAAATATTTTCAGCTTTTTTATCCTTAAAGATTTTGATGAGTTGGGGAAGGGAGGCAAGTGTGGTAAAGGTACTCGCGATCAAACCTACCCAGGTATTTTTGTCCATATTTAGCAGCGGCAATTGCAATGCCGTTCTTAGGAGCAATATTTTGACAAACAAGCTCAGATCGTTTTACCGGGAGATACCGAACAGGTTTCGCCACACTGAAAAGAAAATTATCTTCCCAATAACTTCAGCGTTTGGTCATCCTTCTGGCCTTTAAAAAACTTTTCCAGTACTTTATCAAAAACGGCATCACTGCCCGGCACAAGTGAGAACAGGGTCATGCAAGACTGTAATTTCAAATCATCGGGACTGCCGAATATTTGCCGGGCGTTGGCGTTTGAAATATTTAATAACGTTCTTGAAATATGGATCAGACGATTTCCTAAAACAGGATGCTGCAGGAACCTGTCTGCCTCTTTCAAATTTGCTATCGCAAAATATCTCGATTTTGCACTGGAACCTAAACCAGATAATTGTGGAAAAATATACCACATCCAATGTGTCCTTTTCTGACCGGCTTCGAGTTCAGAAAGCGCATTTGTATAGGATGATTCCTGTGCTACAAGAAATTTGTCCAATGAGAACTGAGAATTCATAATAAAAAAGCGGCCCTCCGGACCCGCTTTGAAATGCCAACCGGGTTACGCCCGCCGGATTGCTTTCATAAGAAATGCGACAATAGCGATTACCAGTAAAACATGAATAATACCACCCGAATGATAACCAAAAAATCCAATTGCCCAGATAATTATCAGGACGACAGCAAGTACATAAAGTAAATTTCCCATAGTGTTGATTTTTGAAATGAAGAAATATTGTTTAATACCGATTTCGATATTATAATATCGTGCCATTCATTTTTTGGCAGGCGTTGGACCTTCAGTGTAACTCTTCTCCGGAAGGCACGATTTTAACATATAAGCAGTTACACCTTTTGTTACTCTCCTTTTAGTTATTCACAAGAACCTGAAATATAATTTACACATGCCAAAAAAAAACAAAAGACCTGTTTCAAAAAGCGCCAGCTCCAAAACAGATCCCAAACAGACAGACCTGGCCGCTGATATAGAAACCGGAACAGATGAGTTGATGACAACGGATCAGGGTCTTAAAATAAACGATGATCAGAATTCCCTAAAATCGGGAGAGAGGGGGGGCACTTTACTGGAGGATTTTATTTTGAGGGAAAAAATCACCCATTTTGATCATGAGCGAATTCCGGAAAGGATTGTTCATGCCCGGGGAACGGCAGCACATGGATATTTTCAGGTGTATAAACCGATGGCCCAATATACCAAAGCCGGATTTCTGAATAATCCATCCATCAGAACACCGGTCTTTGTCCGGTTTTCTACCGTTGCCGGTTCCCGCGGCTCCACCGACCTCGCCAGGGACGTTCGGGGATTCTCGGTAAAATTTTATACAGAAGAAGGAAATTATGACCTCGTGGGGAACAATATGCCGGTATTTTTTATTCAGGATGCAATCAAATTTCCGGATCTCATCCACGCCGTCAAGCCCGAACCCAATAACGAAATACCTCAGGCAGCCTCAGCACACGATACGTTCTGGGATTTTATTTCCCTGATGCCCGAGTCGATGCACATGATTATGTGGGTGATGAGCGATCGCGCTATTCCCCGAAGTCTCCGGATGATGGAAGGATTTGGCGTTCATACATTCCGGCTAATTAATGCAGCAGGAAAATCGGTATTTGTAAAATTTCACTGGAAGCCACTCCTTGGTGTGCATTCGGTTGCATGGGACGAAGCCCAGATTATTTCAGGGAAGGATTCAGATTTTCACCGCCGGGATCTTTTCGATGCCATTGAGTCTGGCGCTTTTCCGGAATGGGAGCTAGGAATCCAGGTAGTGGAAGAAAAAGATGAACATAAATTTCCTTTCGATTTACTCGACCCGACGAAATTGATTCCAGAGGAACTGGTACCGGTACAACGAATCGGGAAAATGGTATTGAACCGCAATACCGATAACTTTTTTGCAGAAACAGAACAGGTGGCATTTCATCCAGGTCACCTGGTGCCCGGAATCGATTTCACGAACGACCCGCTGCTTCAGGGGAGACTCTTTTCTTACACTGACACGCAGTTATCCCGCCTTGGCAGTCCAAATTTTCACGAAATTCCAATTAACCGTTCGATCAATTCCGTTCATAATAATCAGCGGGACGGGCATATGCGCCAGCAAATCAATAAAGACCTGACGAGCTATCATCCCAACTCTATTGGCGGAGGCTGCCCTTTTCAAGCTAAAGCCGCCGAAGGTGGTTTTACTTCCTTCGAAGAAAGAATTGATGCCAGGAAAGTGAGGGCAAGAAGCCCGAGCTTTTTTGACCATTTCAGCCAGGCGACTTTATTTTATAACAGCCAGTCCGACGCGGAAAAAAATCACCTGACCAATGCCCTGAGATTTGAATTGGGTAAGGTACAACGGGTAGAAATCCGTCAGCGAGTCATTGGCCTCCTGAGCCAGGTGGATAAAACATTGGCTGCGAATGTTGCCGAAGCACTGGGTCTCTCTGTGCCTAAAAAACCGGAACAACCACTTAATCATAGTATTCCCGCAGACGGGGTGTCGGCCAAATTTCAACCGAAGACCCGCGATCAGGGACTCGAAATTTCCAAAGCCCTCAGCATGTCAAATACAACTAAGGGCAATATTAAGAGCCGCAAGATTGCGGTGCTGGTAGCTGATGGGGCAGATGGCACTCAGATTGAATCCATGAAAAAAACTTTATCTGCTGCAGGAGCTGTTGTGGAAGTCATTGCTCCGAAACTGGGTAATATCCGCACGGCGTCAGGAACTACCCTTGCGGTGGATAAAAGTCTGATGACCGTTTCCTCTGTTTTATATGACGCGGTGTACATTCCCGGCACTGCGAAATCTGTGGATGCCCTGGGTCAGAAAACGGAGGCCCTGGAATTTATTTCCCAGGCATACAAACATTGTAAGGCAATTGCTTTTGAATCTGAGGCTGAGGCCCTGATACAAAAGACAATGATCGCAGCGGACCTTAAATCAGGAAAGGATATTCCGGGGATTATTTATTCTTCAGGCAAAAAACCAAATTTATCCAGAGATTTTATAACTGCCATAGGACAACACCGGTTTTGGGAAAGGGAAAAATCTCCTGTTTAAGTACTGGATTATTAAATTAAAAAAACATGGAACCGGGTAAGAATAAAATGCAAAACAAAAAAGGGCCCGCAAAAGCGGACCCTTCCTAATTTATCTCTCAGCGATTCTACTTGACTAACTTTTAGCGAAAGTCTTATTGAGCAGCATATCGGTCAAACCCATTGCTTTGCCAATCCACAATGTCAGAGACACAATCCAAACAATGCTCAAAGCCGCTGAAATATTGTAATTCTCATTCAGATACAAAACTGCTGAAGTAGCGCAAGTTGTAATGATCAAAAACAGGGTAACAAAAGTAGAGATCGCTTTCATAAATTTTCGTTTAGGGTATGATGAATAAATTAGAAAAAACCGTCGTTTGGGGTTGATCAGGATTTGGACGGGAAATTCATCAGGGATAGGTGGATCTAAACGTCAGGTCTAACCTGGGACTCTCTCTCGTGGTTGTCCGGTGTGTGACCGTAAAAACCTCATTGCTGATGCAAATATGCAAAACGATTTTCAGAGATGCAAGCATCAGGGAATTTATTTTACAATCCTCCCAAAAATGGAATTATTTGCAAATAGTTTTAATGTGCATTACAGGAGAAAGTAAAATCATCGCGATACCGCTCCGGCACAATAGCCGGGTCGTTTAGAAATAATCTTTTTCATCTTACCGGGATTCCCTACCTCATCCTGCCATCGCAAACCTTGCCTTATTATTTTTGAAATCGGTGAAGTTGCTGCCGACGACGGACTTAAAGAATTTACTAAAATGCGCCATGTCAGAAAAACCAAGATGGTATCCGATTTCTTTCATACAAACACTTGAGTGCACGGCATAACGCTTGGCCTCCATGGCAATTCGCTGACGGATTAAATATCCGGCGGAGTGACCGGTAACTTTTTTAATTATTTCATTCAGGTAGTTGGGGGTGATATTCAATTCCGATGCATAGTCCGAGACCAGTTTCTTGGTCTTGTAATGTTTATCGACCAGGGTTTTAAATTGCTGAGCCACCTGGATATTCCTGTTTTGAATGATGTTGATCGAAGAATCGGTCAGTTGTTTTCTCAGGTAAAATAAAAAGATATTAAAATAGCGACAGAGAATTTCATTCGAATAGTCGCGAACGCTGGCTGTTTCCCTCATCATGCGTTCCAGGATATCCTGCATATCTGCCCGGTAATGGGGATCAATATGAATATGTTTATGTTCCATCAGGGAAGAGACAAATTCATTGATGGAAGCGGGTTCGATTTCATTCGCTGTGTTTTCCAGAAGTTTTTTTGTAAGCGACAACACATAACCCGTAGTATCCCGGTTGCAGTATAGTTTATGAACCTGTTCGGGTCTTATAAAGTACATCTCCCCCGCTTCGAGTTCAAAGACCTGCATGTCCAGATGCAATTCGCCCGTTCCTGCAGTAATCCATACAACCTCTGTATAAGAATGAATATGCGGCAGCTCCCGGAGCCCTTCCTCCTCCCTCAGACAATCCTTTATGGGTTCAATGACCAATAGCTGATTTCCGCATTTGGATATGGTTTCGAAAGAAGGAGTCTGGACCATGATTTTCGTTTCCCCTATCGTTTCGAATTCTGTGCCGTAAAATAATCGGCTGAAAATCATTGATATATGCAAACCGCGGTCAAGTTAAATAAACGATATATCGTTTATTTAATAGTAAACAGGGGAAAGGGAGACAAAAAGACCTTAGATTGTATTAGAATGAATCCATTGAATTGATGACCATACCACCCACCCCCGACGGATTTATTGGATCCAGCGAAACGCTGAAAAAAGTGCTGGAACTGATCGCCCAGGTAGCGGCGACGGACAGTTCAGTGCTGTTGCAGGGCGAAACCGGTACGGGAAAGGAGGTCGTTGCCCGGATCCTTCATGAACGATCGAAAAGAAACGGGATGCCCATGATCAAGGTGAATTGCGCCGCTCTTCCCGCCAATCTTGTAGAGAGCGAGCTCTTCGGCCATGAAAAGGGAAGTTTTACGGGTGCCACAGAAAAACGAACGGGCAAGTTTGAACAGGCTCATCAGGGTACCTTGTTCCTGGATGAAATCGGCGATATGCCACTGGAGATGCAGGTAAAAATATTAAGGGCGATCCAGGAAAGGGAGATTGAACCGATAGGAAGCAAAACAACAATAAAAACAGATGTCCGCATTATTGCAGCCACCAACCGGAATCTGGAAACGGAATTGATGAAAGGAAGGTTTCGCAGCGATTTATACTACCGGCTCAATGTTTTTCCTATAGAAATTCCGCCCCTCCGGGATCGCAAGGATGACCTGCCCGCGCTGGTTTCTCATTTCCTGGAGCGGCATGCACAAAAGAACAGGAGAAAAATACAAACGATATCGGCAGGCGTTCTGAAATCACTGAATGACTATGACTGGCCGGGTAATATCCGGGAACTGGAACATGTGATCGAACGCGCTGTACTGATGAATAACGGGGACCTGATCAGCCGAGTGGATCTTCCGGATTTAAAACGGGCTTATCATTTACGCAACGAAGAAAAAATCAAAACGATTGACGAAGTGGAACGTGATCATATCTTATTTGTCCTGAAGAGAACTAAAGGGAAAGTCCGGGGCAAGGAAGGTGCAGCGGAACTGCTGAAAATAGCCCCTTCCACATTGCAGTCAAAAATGAAAAAACTGGGTATTCGCAAGGTGGCCAACTGAAGTAGAGGGTTCATCAACACTGGCTTTGCAGGAATATGGATTCCGATGTACAATTTACGGCGAAAGCGCATTCAGCGTTCCTTACACATACCTTTAGCTTATTTAATTTTTCTCGCCCTGAATCACGTATTACTTGAAAAAAGCAATTGCCTGTATACTGTTCGCACTCACTTTCGGGAATTCCCTGAATGGCCAGGTGGGGAAACTATCCCCCGATCAGCAGCGTTTATACCTGGTGCTTGCTTCTACCTATTACTGGGTGGCCAGGAGTTCAGACATAGATCTGGACAGCTGTATCATTTATATCAGCAGGCTGAACAATCTTGACCGGCAACTGATCATCCAGGAAAATATGCCTGCCTACAATGAACAGGCAGGTTATATTGAACCGGCCAAACAGATCCTTTTATTAAAAAAACAATTATCCGAAACCACCGGTCAAAGCAAAATAGATTTGCTGAATGCGATCGGTTCTTTCTATTGCTTTCAGTCCGGCGAAAAATCAAATGACCTGGATAGTGCATTTTATTACCTGACGAAAGCCAGTAAGGCGGATAATCCAAATATTAAATCTGCCGGCAGGTTCCAAAACCTGCTGGGTTTTGGAAAATATTATTTCGAACGGAATAATATAAATGCTGGCGACTCCTGTTTTCAGGCAGCCATAACATTAAGTAAAAAAGAAGGGAATGCAAGGCAGGAAGCATTGGCCTGGAAAAGATGGGCCATGTTTAAGCCGCTGATGGTGATGAACCCGACCGACAGAATCTCGTTTTATGGTAAGGCATTGGCCATCTACCGAAAATCCGGCGACACCACTAACCTGATCGACTGTCTTACACAGACCAGCTATATACAGTTTTTTATAAAGCAGGAAGCGCTTTCCGTTCGCAGTTCAGAAGAAGCGCTTTCACTGGAAAAAAAGATCCATTTCCCATACACGCATTATAATACAGATATGCTGGCGCTTGGATATAGCGAACTGGGCAGGCATGCTGAATTTATGAATTTTGCTTTTGCATCGGCTTCCACGATGGAATCGCTGCATGACAGTGCCTCAGCTGGTTTTTTTTATAAACGAATTGCAGATATGTATCTCGAAATCGGGGGCGCGGGGGATGAAATCCATGAGTGGATTATGAAGTCCCTGGATGCTTTCCGGCGCGTGGATTATAAAGATGCGGTTCTCATGGAACTGCTGACCCTGATGACGAATACAAAGGATCCGGCACAACACAGGCAGTTCATTGAACTCTGTAACAGTTATATAAAAGACGATCCAACACTTCCCCCGGTTCAGCGTGAATATATTGAACTCATTCTTGGATACTGCTATCAGCAATTAAAAGAACCGATACTGGCAGAGATGCATTTCAGCAATGCAGAGAAATTGCATAGTCGCAATGCATCCACCTGGCAGGGCTCATTCAATGGATTTGTCAATTACCTCATCGCCGACTACTGTATTCAGACAAAACAATTTGACCGTGCGGGGAAAATAATTCAGCCCTTATTAAAATCGGGGACATCGCAAAACATATATAAAGGAGCCACCATTTATCTTGAGCACATGCTTTTTTCGATCGATTCTGCAAAGGGGGACCTGAAAAGCGCGCTGACTCATTTGTCTAACTATCAACGGGAGAAGGATTCCGTCAGCGACGAGCAAACGAACCGGCGCCTGGAGGAACTTAAGATCCGTTACGAAACGGAAAAAAAGGATAAGGACCTGCAGTTGCTGACGAATAAAAACCAGTTACAGGATGTGCTTATTAACAAGGAACGTCAAACGCGGAATGTCATCATCGCGACTTCGCTTATTTTTCTTGGATTATTATATACCGGTTACCGCTTTAAACAGCGCTCCAATGTTAAACTGCAGAAACAGCAGGACGAAATCAATTCACAAAACAGCAGGCTCCAGGTTTTGCTGGGGGAACAAAAGAAGCTCGTGGAAGAAAAAGAGTGGCTCGTAAAAGAGATCCATCACCGGGTGAAAAATAATCTTCAGATTGTAATCAGTCTGCTGAATGCCCAGTCCGAATTCCTGGAGAGCCCGACGGCATTGAATGCAATTCAGGAAAGCAGGGAAAGAATGCAGGCCATTGCGCTGATCCACCAAAAACTGTATCAGCCCGATCACGGCACGCTGATCAATATGGCGTCCTATATCCAGGACATGACCTACAACCTGCAGAACAGTTTTATACAGACAAACCGCATTCATTTCAGTCTGCATGCCGAACCGATTGAACTGGATGTATCGCAGGCCGTACCGCTGGGTTTAATCCTGAACGAAGTGATCACGAATGCCATTAAATATGCTTTTCCGAAACCATCCACGGGTACGATCACCGTTTATCTCCAAAGAAAAACGGATGGTAATATTCTTTTACGGATCCTGGATAATGGAATAGGATTTCCTGCGGGCTTCGAAGTCAACGTGCAGGGATCCCTGGGAATACAACTTATTAAATTGTTTTCTGAGCAGCTGGAGGGAGAACTGAAATTTCAAAGCATCAAGGGTGTGGAGATTTCACTACTTTTTAAACAGGTGATGCCGTCTACTGAGTTTACAAGTGAGCTAAATAATGAACTTACGAATGGAAAAGATCCTGGTAGTCGAGGATGAATTGATTGTTGCCCGCGATATCAAAAAGACGCTGGAGCGGAATGGTTACCAGGTGGTGGGTGTAGCCCGATCCACCGATAAGGCGCTGCAAATGGTAGAAGAGGAAAAACCGACCCTGGTGCTGGTCGATATCTTCCTGAAAGGAAAACTCACCGGGATTGACCTGGCGAGGGAGCTGAATAAAATGGCCATCCCCTTTATTTATATTTCTGCCAATTCCAATAAGCCCGTGCTGGAAGCTGCAAAATCCACGCAGCCCTATGGATTTATCCTGAAACCTTTCCGGGAAAAGGACCTGCTGGTGACCATGGAAATAGCCCGTTACCGGTTTGAGACGAATAAACAATATGAAACCCCAAAACCGGATTTACAAAACGAATACAAAACACATAAAACAACCGGATCCGAAAAAGCATTTGAAAATATCGTCGGACAGGGTGCTGCGATGATGCAGGTGTTCAGGCTGATTGAACAGGTGGCTCCTTTTGATACCTCGGTGCTGATCACCGGGGAAACCGGTACCGGCAAAGAGGGTGTTGCTTCCGCCATTCATATGCTCTCCAAAAGAAATAAAAAACCGTTTTTAAAAGTGAATTGTGCTGCAATCCCGGAGAACCTGATGGAATCAGAATTTTTTGGATACGAAAAAGGGGCATTTACCGGAGCCTATACTGCTACACCCGGGAAATTTGAAATGGCAAATGGCGGAACATTATTGCTAGATGAAATTGGTGAGATCCCCCTGGAAATGCAGGCGAAATTACTGCGGGTTTTACAGGAAAAAGAAGTACAGCGGGTGGGCAGTCACCATACGATCAAAACGGATGTGCGGATCATCGCATCGACCAATAAAAACCTGGAAGAAGAAGTAGCCGCCGGTGCTTTTCGTCTGGATCTCTATTACCGCCTGCAGGTTTTTCCTATTGATCTGCCGCCACTCCGGGAACGAAAGGAAGACATTCCCCGGCTTGTTTATCATTTTATCCGGTATTTCAATACCCGGATGGATAAGCAGGTGCAGGGTATTCATGAACGAATTATGAAAGAACTGACCGACTATGACTGGCCGGGAAATATCCGTCAACTCCAGCACGTTATCGAAAGGGCGATCCTGGTTTCGAATGACGGAAAAATAGATCATGTGCAACTGCCCGTTCAGATAACTCCTAAACCGGATATGACCAATCAATATTCCTCCGGTGATCAAAACGCCAATGAAAAAGCGCAGTTGCTTGACGCACTTCGATCATCTAATTTCAAAGTGAGCGGGCCACAGGGAGCCGCAGCCAAACTCAACTTAACTCCCGCTGTTGTGTATGGTCTGATAAAGAAATATGGGATTTCGAAAACCTTTGAGGTCGACTGAACATGAATTTACCATGATAGAACCAGCAAAACCCTGATTTCATGCATTGACCCGTTATATCCTGTTTGTTTACTTTGGATAAACAGCAACATGATATATTTTACGGATAACAACAGAACTAAAAGCCATGTTATTCATTTTGAGGAATGGCCTATGGACTGCCTGGTCAGATACCTCGAAAAAAATAAACACCTTTTATTGAATACGATGGCACCTAAAATAATGGGCAACATCAGTTCATTGTCTCTGAACAAATCCATAAGGGTTTGCTGGATCCGTCAATTGGAGGATCTTTTTACTTCCTGCGTCAATCGACTGGTTGTACAAATTACAAGAGAGGATCAAAACCTTTTGCCTTACCTGAACCAATTGATTGTTGCAACAGAAAGAAAACTACCATTAAAGATCAATTCGTTTACCGTAGTATACGATTGTATGGAAAGTATCCGACGGGATCATTCCACGCAAAAGGAGATTTTTAAATTGATTAATACAACCGTCAAAGACAGCAGTTCTGTTAATCAGACAGCCCATTACCCCCAGCTGTTTTCTTCCATTCAAACATTTGAAAAAGAATTGTTTCATATTCTCGACCTGCAGCGCCAGGTGCTTTTCCCAAAAATTACCCGTATGGCCAGTCAGCTTTGATAGCGAATACAAATAAAAAGAGTGGGTCTGAACTTATCAGACCCACTCTCACACCCTCACACTCTCACACTCTCACACTTGCCTCTACTGTCTCTCTTTTACAGAAATCGGATACGCTTTCCCGCGAAAGTTCAGCATCGGATCTGCGGTTTCAATGCCATCGGGAATATTATTCGGACTGAAGGAAAGCGCTTTGTCCTCTGTGCTTGTATTCGCGGTGACCGTTTTAATATCTATATACCCCAGTAAAACCTTTTCCCTTCCTGCCGGATAGGCAATGGATGGGTTTTCGATTGCATCACCCGGCTGGGCAATTTCTGCGTACATTTTGAACCGTATCGGTTTCGAGGCGACCCGTTGTTTGATTTCCGTCTGCAGGTATTCAGGTCCCGCCTGGCTAAACTGATCCGCTGTTAAAAGGCGCTCGCCATCTTCGGGCACAAACTGATACCGGATGAAACGGGACTGGCCGTTTTTATTCGTGAATTTAAAAGAGTTCACTCCAAAGTAAGTAATGGTCGCATAACTGGCCGGTAATTTCTGGGTCGTCAGAAATGTTTTGGCGACGGGATGGGTATCCAGAAACTTATCCAGGGCATTTGGTTTCGGTGCGCCCTGCACCGCTCGCCCCGATAGCCAATAGCAGTTCGCGGAACTGGTCCGTGTTTTCTGTCGGAAAACCGTTGAAACTGTGGCCGACAATATCCGTCGTCTGGCCATCCGGCATAATAAACTTTATCGCAAGCCCACTCGGATTTGCACCGCCCACATTATCCGGAATATCCGGGATACCGGTGAAATCTGAAAACCGGACCACGATACGGCTTTTAGATTTTTGCAAGTGCATGGCTTTTGTGAGACTGGCCGCATTTGCATCCGGCATAAATTCTCCTTCTAATATTATTCCTTTTGCATGCACCGCCCTTGCCTGGTGGGTTCCAAAGGCCGTATGGAGCGCATCGACCAACTGGGCCGGGGATGAATTCTGCGGCTGGCTTTGCGCCTGGATATGCAGTGACCCGGAGGCGATGGCAATGGAAATAAAGGATAGTCTCGGGAAGATAAAATTGTTCATGTGCTGGAAATTTATTTGATGATTAAAATGGTTGTCGTGATTTCCTGCAAAGCTTCTTTTTGCTGATCATCAGATCAATATCCGGGATATGGTTTCAGATGTATGTTTTACCGCTTCCTGATTTTGTTTCAATAAAAAAATAATTCATAACCATGTTTCGGACATGCTTATCCGTTATGCAGCCATTGCCCGGGAATTTCCTTCGAATCATCTTTGCATAAATAATTAAACGAAATATTTAAAAAAATTACATCATGAAAAAATTAATGATCAGCTCGATGTTAATAATGTTTGTCCTGTTTTGTGTGGCAGGATGTTCAAAGGATGGAAATCCAAAAGATTCAAAAACATTTGTCCTGGTACACGGGGCCTGGCAGGCACCCTATGTATGGGATGTGGTAAAATCCCAGCTGGAAGCGAAGGGTCAGAAAGTGATTGTTGTGGAACTGCCTGCACATGGAAATGATATGACTTCTCCGGCAGCAGTATCTATCGATGTGTATCGCGATAAAGTAATCGCAGCCATACAGGGTGTGAATGGAAAAGTGATCCTGGTCGGGCATAGTATGGGCGGCGTAGTGGTGACTGCCGTTGCAGAAAAGATTCCTTCTAAGATTGAAAAGCTGGTTTATATCGGCGCCTTCCTGCCGGCCAACGGACAATCCCTGATGGATCTGGCCATGACCGATGCGCAGTCCATACTCGGGCCCAACCTGATTCCTTCCAAAGACCAGTTGACGCTTGATGTAAACCATGATAAGATCATAGATATTTTCTGCCAGGATGCCTCTGTAGACGTACAAAAAGAAGTGCTGGCGAAATTCAGGGTTGAACCGGCGATCCCTTTTGGAAATAAAGTGACCCTGACGGACGCGAATTATGGATCTGTGAATAAATATTATATTCATACCACGCAGGATCACGCCATCGGGATTGATTTGCAGAACAGGATGGTGATAGCGGCACATATAACAAAAACATATTCACTGGAAACAGGTCATTCGCCGTTTCTGTCCAAGCCGGAACAGGTAACTGCTGTTCTGCTGACGATCGTAAATAATTAAATATTTTAGATATGCAGTCGAGATTTAAAATGAGTAAAGTGCAGCCAGAGGCCTATAGAGCCATGAGTGCGTTGGATAAATTTGTGAGTGAATCCGGACTCGACAAAATTCACCGGGAGCTGATTAAAATCAGGGCTTCCCAGATCAATGGCTGCGCCTATTGCGTTAATAACCATACGAAATCGGCGCGGGCATTGGGTGAAACCGAACAGCGGATTTACCTGACCAGCGTCTGGCGTGAATCAGGAAATATATTTTCCGAAGAAGAGAAGCTCTTGCTTGAAATGACAGAAGCAAATTACCCTTATCCATGAAGACGGACTAAGCGACCGCCTCTATGACAAGGCCATTGAACTATTCGGTGAGGAGAAAACCGCCCAGGTGATCATGGCCATTATAACGATAAATGCCTGGAACAGGATTGGGGTTTCGTTGAATATACACCCTGAATTATAATGGACAGGCAGTAGCGTAAAGAACTTTGAATCGTTTATCTGAGTAATTCTATCGGGGAGACAAGCTATTTTGCTTTATAAAGGGCTATTTTTTTGTTTTCCGGATTAATTTTTACATAGCCTCCTCTTATTGTAACAAACACATTTTGTTCATCAAGCACTATTACGGAAGTCGGATAAAGTCCATACCAAAATGAATTGTCTAAAATTGTCTGTATGTGCAAGTTCTTGTCAATCATATAAAACCCTTTGCTGCCCGCCAGGTAAATAAATTCTCCATGTATGCACATAGCAGCGGGGGCATCTCCAAGGTCTAAAGCTTTAGTAATAAAAAAAGAATCTGCATTGCACCTAATGGTGAAAAGACTTCCAAAATTCAAACCATGGGCCAGGCCTCCCAAAAAATAAATCGAATCTTTAAATCTAAATATAAATTGAACATTCCCGCTTTGAAGAAGTTTACAATCTTTAACGACTTTGGTAATTGGATTCCTTTCCGGAACATCTAAACCGCCGAACCAGCCAGGATGAATATCCTCAGTTTTTATCCCATTGACAAAAATTATTTTAGTTGAATCTCTTTGTCTGTAATAAAGTCCACCTCCCCATTCACCCTCATTGACGCCTACCAATTTGCCACCGGGGACATTATAGTCAGAATGCGAAACATAATTGTATTTTGAAACTTGTATTTTTCCCGAGTCAAGTGAAAAAATAAATTCTTTGTCTGTTGATTGATCAAAATCTAACCATTCTTTGCTGTACATTTCAGGAATTTTGCATTCTTCAAAGTCGTTTAATGAATAGCCTTGGCTAAAGCACAAGGAAATGCTAAACTGAAACGTGATTAAAAACAGGGCTATTGATTTCAATTTGAGCATTTTTAAATTTTGTCTTCCAGCTCTCTAATCATTTTTTGCCCCTGCTTCTTTATCTGGCGCCCAAATAAAAGTCCGACAATAATTGCAGGAATTATCCCGAACATAATCACCCAATATAAGGGTTTGAAATAATAATCATAAAAAGGGTTGGCAAAGCCACCAATATCTTTTAAGCCTTCTTGTAAAAACCCATTGAGCTTCCAATCAGAGTTCCAGTTATTAAAGTTAATACAGCCATACTTGATTCCAGTTAATAAGTAATTTCTGTGTTTAATCAAAATTTCAAATCCTGCAAGTTGTCCGAAAAAATAAGCCATAGTTAAAAGTCCAACTGCCCCAACGAAAAGATTAAATTTAATTGAACATCAACAATCCGAAAGAAGCCTTTGAATAATCAGTATCCGAGGAAAGATTGATTAAAGCAAATAATAAGTATGCAATATAAATCCAGTAGATGATGACTTTATTGCAATAGTCAGCCAATTTTTTTTGTATTTTTGGGTCCGCCATGTAAATTAAAAGTTGTTTGCTCAACTTGTATGATCAATACCGCCCCCTTGCCTGATGCCAGGACTAAAGGTCTTTAACCATGCAGTGCCCTGAATAATTTCTCTTTAGGTATTCTCTAATTCTTCTTCTTTTTTGCTGGGTCCTGTTCAAGTTTGTCATTATAAACTAACAGAGGAATTCAGTTTGGATAAAATTATAAAGACATTTTAAAATGCTTTCTTGCTTCATCTGTCATACCTGCATTTTGCAACGCTTCACCCATATAGATGCAAACAATAGAAGAATATAATTATAAAGGGAAACACATTCACCAGCTAAAGATTTCATTAGTGGTACGCAAATGTCAGCTGGTGCTTCTTTCTCCTTTTGCTGCGGTCTCCGTTATTCTTGTTTGGTAAGTGTCAAAAAGTAAAGCAATATGCCTATTTGTTAAAGTTGTGTCAGTCTGAAATTACTGATATTTCTTAATACTTTTTCGTCGAACTGCCCGTCATTTGCCTGCATTATCTGCTCGTACATTTTGTCAAGAACGCTTGAGATTGTTCTGTCAGAAGCAACAATTTTAGTCTTATTTTTCGCAGTCCATCAAGAAGATAAAAAAACTCCGAAGTATCTCTCAAAAATGAGTTGCCTTCCGTGTCAAACATAAAAACATTTGTACTTTAGTCGTAAAAACCCCAATTAAAGTAGTATCGAGTAATGCGATAAAAACAAAATCACAGTCATTTGGATTTCGTTTGTCCCTATTAATAACATATTAGCTCCTTCCGTCCAACCTGTAGAACCTGGTGCAGCAAAATAATCGGGCCTAGCTATTTTCTTCAATTCCGTACTAAGGTTGTCGCCTTGTTTTGAAATTTGTCCATTACAAATAAAAATCACAAAAATTCCCAGGGTAGTAATTAGATATTTCATTTGTCATTGTCTCTGTCACGACATAAATCCCTAAGAGTACTTAAAACTAATGTGTTTGACATTTTCGAATTAAGTGCTTGATCAACTAAGTAGTAAATGTAGCCATGATTCATTTAGGCTTCATCGGCTTATTAAGCAAAGTGACTATCTACCCAACTTATTGTCAAATCTGTCATTCTGCGTAGTTGTATTTGCCTAAAAGTTGCTTAATTTCTCGTTGGTTGTCAATATAAAAAAGACCTGCCAATATCATTTCACGCTTTGCCCAAACTTGTCTGTTCCCTATTGAATATTTATTCACCCCTTGTCCTTTGATTGTTTCATAAGACACGCCTTTAGATGTGTCCTTTAATTGAATAAAGTAATCACTGCAATAAATAGTGCATTTAAATCTCTTACCATCGGCTTCCGTAGTGTCAATCAAATACCTTGAATTTATTTCAACAATTCTCGTAATATTTTTAGACACATCATTCGTTGTCCAGACTTTTATAATATGATTGCTTTCATGAAATATTTGTTTTTTATAATTTGATAGGTCATTTAAGCTTAAAGTTGAAATGTGATTGAAGTCTTTGATTACTTGTTCAGATGTCTCGTTAAAATATACGCCGTGTTGCCTAATGTTCAATTTGTCTTGCTGTAAATATTTTATCAAAGTAAAGGAGCTGTCAAATTTGTTTCTAACGTCTGACATTTGACCAAATAAATTACCACTAGAAAGCAATAATGTTAACAGCAATAAGAGAATATAAGATCTCATGATGCGAAACAAATAGACACAACGTCCAGTGATTTCTGTTTTAATAATATTTGGTGTTTAACCTAGCGGTAGATTTTGTTGTTATGAGACCAAAATAATAAAGGAAGAATTACACTTACGGAATAACAATTAGTCGAACATAACGTCAGCTACCAATATTTGCAGACCCTTTATCTACCAATTTATAATATTGCAGTAAAAATCAGCTCTCAAAAAAACTCCCAAAAGCAAAAGAATAACAAACAAAATACTCACCAATTGTTTTCTGTTTGTAGAAGTAAAATAGTCGATTAAAATAAATATAACAATTGCTACTATAGTTGCGAATATTGGCGTAATTAAATAAACTAAAGCGCCGAGTTCTATCCCACCATAATCTACTCCTGCCATAGCTAAGACAATTGATAGCACTCCGGCAAAAACTATTGCCAATAAAGCCTTGGCTTTTGAAATATCTTTTTTTACTTGTATCTCCATAGGCTCTTCTTTTTTGTCAAGCCTCAAGTTGAATGCAGATTTAAGGCAATGAAAGATCAGGTTACCAAAATTTCCACCAGGGTTTTTTGTCTATCCGATTTGTTGTGCTTTCTGTAAACTTGTTGGTCTTATTTAGGAAGTAATTTTCATCATAAAATTCTCCATCATCACCCTGAACTTTGCCATTGAACTTGTCTGCAATTGATATCATTTTTTTAATAGTCTCGTCGTCCGGATATTTTGTACTTATCATTCCGTATCCAAAGTCAAACCAAGGTTTGTCATCTCCAAACTTTGTGGAATGTGCTGTCCAATTACAAAAGCCCGGCACGTTTTGAAATTTATTCTCAAGTCCGGGGATTTTTATTTGATAGCCATTAGTTAATTCCAGTTCATTGTCTAACTGAACATAAGCCAACCATTCGTCCAGCGAAATATTACTATTTTCTTCATAGTCGTCCCAATCGTTGCGTCTTACAATATGAAGTTCATATCCCATGTCTACCTGATAGTTTTAGGCCCGGATGCAGCATAGTAGCGATCTACAGTCGTTTCTCTTCCATCTAGCACACTTCCATCAAACCGCCTGTCAGCTATAATTTTTTTCTGTCAGTATGTGTCTTTCTTTCAATTTTCCAATAATAAAACTTGCTTCTGCCTCGTCGATTCCGTTTTGCGAACTTAACCGTCTGAAGTCCATAATCAAAGCGGATTGTTCCTCCTAAATTGAAAGCACCGAAGTCGTTACGGCGTCCGCCAAAACCAAGATTGTCTTCCTGAACCCTGATATTTTTCACTTGATTCAGGTCATACACTTTTGGCTTGAATAATAGTGCTCCTTTTTTGTCAATCGTCAACATGTTTTGTCCAGCGGTAATTATTTCTTTTCCTCTCAAATTCCATATAAATGTTCGGAAAGCAAAAAAACCGCCCACCGTCCAGGCAATAAGCCAAAACAAAATAAACAGACTTGCGGGATTACCACGTAACAGTCCTGTTACAGCACCTAATGCAAAAAGTTCCCCCATGATCCAGCCTCCGAGCCATGCTCCGATAAAGAGGATAATAAACCAATTTCGTTTTGCAGGAATAATAATTTGCAGGTCAGTAAAATTGTCTAAAATAGTCGCTCTTCCATTATAAGGTTTCTCCATAGAATTTGTTTTGATTGCCGTCGCTCCAAAATTTCATCTAACGTTCGCATATCGGAGCTGTGCCGGCCCCAGAGCTCCTACTGCTGGTCTGGCCATAGATTTTGATTAACTACAGACAATGTTCTAAAGTACAATAGTATTTCAATTACACAAATACCCTTACACCTCTGTATAAAGCTCATGCAATTGTTGATCGCACTTATCCAATTTCGAAGACTCCGGGTAAATAATTAGAAAGCCCTGAATATGTTGCAGCAGAAGTTATGTCAGAAATTAACAAAATGTCACCAGCTTAAGTGTCGCTAATTTTATTATTAAATCATCGATGTGCTTATTTTAGTGTTCAATCAAAGAAAATACAATACTTCCTTTCCTAATGATTGAAAATCGGTAAGATTCAATTGAAGCACTAACCCAGTGGCTGTCAGTGATTCTAATTCTAAAAATAATTCCGCAACAAGCCCTGACATAGGGCGCACTCAGCTTCTTTAGAAGTTCAACGCCATAACCCGGAGAAATCTCAGGTTTAACGACGTCTGCATATAGGGGGTGGACAACATATTTCTTATTGATTTTCAATTACTTATACAGGCTTATAGAGACCATATAGAGGCCTTATAGAGACCTTATAGAGACTTTTCGCCGCTAGGACAAGGGTATGCTAGTACCATGACATAAGCCTGACGGCGCTTTGAAGCTGCCGTCGCCCTGGTGAAGCATTAGATCGCAAAAACTTATATTTAGGGACTAAATTGATTTGCTGTCCTTTTAGATGGCTGGTGCGGATGGATTTCTCATTCCAAAATTTTACCCATGCCACAGAAAGGAGAGATACTCAGAAATTCGGCAACCGGCGATGTATATGAGTTTTTGGAACTATCCCGTGATACCGATGGCGCAAGATTCAGGATGAAGCAGACACTCAACAAAGCACAATTATATCCTGCTCATATTCATCCGGTACAGGATGAAGTCTTTGAAGTGCTTGAAGGAAAGCTGACCATTTTGTTCGAAGGGAAAACAAAAACGCTGGCCCCGGGAGAGAAAATGGAACTTCCCAGAAACATGGCTCATAATCACTTTAATGACCATGACCAACCGGTAACCTTTATTCAAACCGTTTCTCCCGCTTTAGACTTTGAGTATTGGATGGAAAATATTGTCGGACTGACGAAAGATGGTAAAATTAAAAATGGGAAAGCCGGACTTGTTCAGGACCTGGTCACGTTAAGATATCTTGACAGTAGAACCTTCCTCGCGGGCATGCCCCTGGTCATCCAAAAAACTTTAATGAATATCGTTGGACCGATAGGAAGACTATCCGGGTACCGAGCGATTTATAAAAAGTATTCCGGAATAGACAAATAAATAACGGCAGTCTGGTCTATTGTTTTTACTTAGAATTCCCGAATATACTTTTTGTGCCGTGAATTTTAAACAAATCCGGTCCATGCCACACCGCATGGCAATTTCTTCTCATCCTTCAACAAACAATTAATCGCTGATTCTTTTCCTTAGGCAATAGGCTATTCGAAGATGTAGTTCAGCTACTTTTTTGAGTAAACTATTTGTTCAAGCTTGTCAATAATTTGAGTTTCGAACTTATTAATTTCATGTCTATTTGACCAATACCAAAAATCTCTGTTTATTAGTTTATCTTCCTCATTTTTGTCCGAATTTGACAAGCTTATAAATGCAATAGTCGTGGTGTATTCATTTATTCCAGGTCTAGTCCATGTATGAACAATTTGCTTTGTGTCAGTGTAATAAAAATTTATAAAATACCAATAGTCGCTTCGAAATGAACTGTCATTTTTAGGTCGTAAATGGGGGTTTTCCTTTTTTAATTCTTGTATCGCCTTAATAACATCTTCCTCTTTTGCTTCTATATTCCATGATTCTACAAACGGGTAACTTCCGGCTAATCCTCCGACTTCCCGCCTAAAAAATTCATTTATACCAAATAGAAAAAGAGAACAAGAAACAACAATGACTCCCCAATATATAAAAGGTCTGGATTGCTTAATTGTTTTTAGCTTTCTAAAAGCAAATATCAAAATAGCAACCACAAGTCCTGTTAGCG
The DNA here is from genome assembly GCA_963766585.1 of uncultured Bacteroidota bacterium. GTDB lineage: Bacteria > Bacteroidota > Bacteroidia > Chitinophagales > Chitinophagaceae > Puia. The sequence continues at coordinate 723,045 of CAVYAV010000002.1, read as the reverse complement.
GTAATCCTAAGTCCATAGCCCAAAATTTAGTCCGTTGCCAGTTTCCTTTAAAGGAATTTTAAACCAGTCATAGTTAACCGGCATCAGATTCCAAGTACCTGTATTAAAATAAGACAAAGAATTATTGCGGCACCTCCAAAAGCTGCAATTTTGAGAAACCTGCCTTTCCTGCGTATTTGTTCATCGAGCTTAATTTGAAAGTCCTGACGCAGTTTTATCCTGCCGTACAACAGAAGAATAAAGTATATAAAAACCGCCAGGGATATACCATAGTCTATTAATTGTCCTGTGGCTTGCATAGTTATGTTTCATTAAAGTTTAAACTTAATAATATCAGGATAACAATCGCCTTGCGGAAAATCTTCAAAGACCACTAATCTTTTCAAATAAACGTTGTCCACAGGCGTAAATTGTCTCTAAATATTGCCAAATAGGGGTTTTTACTTACTTAGAAATAGTCTCAGTTCCTCTTCCTGTTAAAATAAAAAATATTGCTAATCGTTTTATTAGTGTAGCCGCAAAATTTACTGACCAATTCCATATCGTGAAAACTAACCTGCTCCCCCTTTTTCTTTTACTTACTCTTCTGGCCTGTCAGAAATCAACATCCCCGGACCTGAATCCAGATCCGAAGCAGGATTCTGTAAATACAACAAATGTCTTCCCCGTCTCTATCCTGGAACCCGGATACCGGCAGACAAATTTTACGCTCGATGAAAATAAACGGATTGCGACCCTTAACGAATATGATTCCAGCTCGGGAATTGCCCAGGATACCCTGAGTATGACTTTTAACTATTCGGATGCCAGCACAAACCCTTCTTCATACGATTACATTTGGACCTATAGTGGTAATCCTCCCAGATACGGAGCGACGGAGCATCATATACTCCGGTATGATGATCAGGGACGGATTATTGTAGACTCTATGACATCACGGATAAATTACCGGATTGCTGAAACGGAACTATATATCACCAACTATACGTACTCCGGCGAAAATATCGTGGTAAAATATGGAAGCATAGGAGAGTTGCATACACTGGGACCATCAGTAATTGACAGTATCTTTATTAGCAACGGTAATCTCATGAGGGTTGCAATGTATGCCGCAACGGGCAACCTGCCTACGGGTTCACCGTATGAAAATATTTACACCTACTCAGACTACAACAATCCGCTTTATCAGGCTATTCTTTCAAAAAACCTTGGCGTCCTGTTTAATATCTCCGGTACCGAACGAACCCACACTTTCGGTGACTTTATTTCCCCAAAATTACCCAACAAATGGAATGACACATCCATGACTTATAATACGGACTCTTCCGGAAAAGTCGATCAGGTAAACAATCTTAACATGTATGGCACGCCTTATCTTATCAAAACCTACATGTATTAAATAAATAATTTCAATTTTAACAGGCCCATCATTCAGACCTCAAACTTTTTACGGGATTCATGAGTGCGGCATTCAGCGCCTGATAGCTCACGGTGAACAGGGTGATCGCGATGAGGCCCAGTCCGGCCGCGGCAAAGATCCACCATGACAGGGGCGCGTGATAGAGATAACCTTCTATCCATTTGTTCATTCCATAATATGCAAGGGGAATACCAATGAGGATAGAGATGGCCGTTAGTTTCAGGAATTCTTTGGAGAGCAGGCCCCAGAGGTTGAGCAGGCCGGCGCCGAGTACTTTGCGCACGCCGATTTCCTTGGTGCGTTGTTCGGCTACGAAGGCGGCGAGACCGAAGAGGCCGAGACAGGAAATAAAGATTGCCAGTCCGGCGAAGACGGCGGCGAGGTTGCCGATGCGTTCTTCGGCTTCGAATTTGGCAGCATGGGCTTCGTCGACGAATTTATAAATAAAGGGGCTCGAAGGATTATATTTTTTGAAAACGCCGGCCATGTCGGCGAGCGCCTTGTGCTGGCTTTTGCCGGGATTCATCCGAACGATCATCACGCCGGTGTAACGGCCGCCGACGAAGATGGCGTTTTGTGCCGTATCGTATGGGTTGTTGTTAATCATGTTTGCACAGACGCCCACGACGGTGTAAGGTCTTCCCGAAGAGCTTTACGATCTGGCCAACAGGATCTTTGAAACCGATCGAGCGGACCGCTTTTTCATTGAGGATCGCGGCACTGCTGTCGGTGACGAAATCGCGGGACATGTCACGGCCGCGGATGATGGTCCAGCCGATGGTTCTGCCATAGTCGGGCGTGATATTGACGTTGTTGAAACCAACGGTGTTCTGATCGGGTCTTTTGCCGGCCCATTCAAGGCTGTTTCCATCGTTAAAAGCGGTGGGCTTCATGTTGGAGGCCGCGACATTGGCAGCGAGACCCTGCTGAATGAGTTCGGCGCGCAGGGCTTCGTAATGATTATTGATATCGGGCGTGTTCATGTCCACCGTAAAGAGTCCTTCGCGGTTGTAACCGACCGGCCGGTCTTTGGTGAAGAGTATCTGGCGGTAGACGATGGTGGTTCCGATGATGAGGATGAGTGACACCGCGAATTGCAATACCACGAGGATCTGACGGGGAAGGGTAGCCGATTTGCCTACCCGGATTTTTCCTTTCAGCACTTTCACGGGGCGGAATGCCGAGAGATAGAAGGCGGGATAGGAACCAGCGAGCAGTCCGGTGAAGATCGTAAAACATAATATGGCGGTAATGAACAGCGGGCTGGTCCAGGGAATGGACATTTGTTTGTCGGCGAGTCCATTGAAGAAAGGCAGGGAGGCCAATGCAAGGGACAGGGCGAAACAGAGGGCAATCAACGTGAGCAAAACGGATTCGCTGAGGAATTGGGCGATGAGCTGGCTGCGGAGCGAGCCGATGGTCTTTCGTATCCCTACTTCTCTTGCGCGTTTTTCGCTTCGGGCAGTGGCCAGGTTCATAAAATTAATGCAGGCGAGCAGCAGCACGAAGGCGCCGATGATGCCGAAGAGCCACACCATCGTTATGCGGCCGCCGACGGGTTTATTAAATTCAAACTCGCTGTACAGATAGGCTTTATCGATCGGATAGATCAGGACCTCTTCGTGGAAATCCTTTTCGTGTGGAGTGGTTAAATTTTTTACTCTTGCGGTGGCCTGTTCGGCAGTAATGCCCGGAGCCAGTTCCACATAAAGCGCACCGTTATGGTCCCGCCAGTTGGTATTGTCGCGATGATAACCATTCTCGGCATTGCCCCAGGGGAAGACCGCCTGAAGTCCATTGAATGTGGTGTTCTTTGGCAGGTCGGCATAGATGCCGCCGATGCGGTATACCAGGTTGTTGTCAACTTTAACGGTCTTGCCCATGGGATCGCTATTTCCGAAGAGTGCCGTGGCCAGGGATTTGGAAATGATGATGGTAGATGGATCTTTTGTGGCATCGGCATTTCCATTGAGCATCCGGAAACCAAACATCCCGGGAAGATCAGACTGCGCAATATTGGAGATCCCGCTAACCGTTTTCTCTCCATAGTTGAAAAGGCGACTGCCGTTGCCGAAGGTCATGGCAACGCGACTGAACAGGTCCTTGTATTGTGTGCTGGAGGGCGTTTCCAAGAGGCATCATGATGGTCCTGCCCGTGAAGAATTCTTCTTTTTTGACGGCGTTATTGAGGCGCATGTTGAGCCAGCCGGCGGCGAGGCGGCTGTGGTTGGGCGCATAATGATCGAAGGTTGTTTCGTCACTGATCCATAGCCCGATGATCAGGGCGATGGCCATGCCGATAGAAAGGCCGGCGACATTGATGAAGGTATAACCCCTGTTTTTACCAAGATGGCGCCAGGCGAGACGGAAATAATTTTGGAACATGCGTTTTGTTTGAGAATACTCACGATAGTCGCCAAAAAAATGCCTGATTTTTTAGGATATAGTAATCAACCAGTTAAGGATTCCCGTTTATTATGACTGTTCAGTATCGCACATGTTGATGTCCAGTTTTATAGAAAATGTCTCGTCTGTAAAGCAGTCCTTAATAAATGTTATTCACTATTCTGCTCATCGGTCCTATTGAAATCATAATTCCGGTCTCGCCGTAAACAGGCCGCGGTAATATTTTCGGTAGGCCCATCCCAGAAATACATTGGGTACCATCAGGAGAAGACCCATGTACCAGCCGGATGGCACAAGGATGGTGTGAAACAACAATACGTTCAGGCTTATCGGGAAAAGAACAACGGCCGAGAAGGGTGCGTACCGGTTGAAGAGTAAGGAAAGTCCGCCAAGGATCTGGATCGTTTTCATATAAGGATATATATAACCCGTTCCTTTAAGTCCCGCAACGAGTGCGCCTGGTTTCCCGGTATGAAGGGGCTGATAGGGAATGAAATGGAAAAAGTAATCTAACCCGAACACGAGGTAAAGGAACCCGAGCAGGCAACGGGCAATCAATACCCAGGTTTTTGTTTTCATCTGTTGCTGGTTATAGGCATACATGTGAACGCTCCATGTTCCGGACTTTGCAGCCGGCTATCCATCCGGGTTCAAATATAAGTTCTCATCCGTTAAGCCTGTAAAATCAGCTGAATCACGCTTCGCGCGTCCTGTGTTCTTCCGTTCAGGTTTAAATCAGCAACATGGCGTCGCCATAGTTGAAAAACCGGTACTTGTCTTTAATCGCCTTTTTATAGGCTTCCATAATGAGGTCATATCCGGCGAACGCGCAGACCAAAACCAAAAGACTGGTTTTAGGAAGATGGAAATTTGTGATCAGCGAATCGGCAATATTGAATTGATAAGGGGGATGGATGAATGAATTTGTCCATCCTTCAGCAGGTTTCAATAATTTCTCGGATGTAAAGGAAGACTCCAGGGCGCGCATGGTTGTGGTACCTACAGAACAAATACGGTGTTTTCCCAAACGTGCTTTATTTACGATCGTGCAGGCCTCGCTTTCCACCCGGTAATACTCGGCATCCATTCTGGTTTTGTTCAGGTCTTCAACTTCCATCGGTCGAAAAGTACCCAGCCCGGTATGCAGGGTTATCTCCGCAAAATGGACACCTTTAATTTCAAGTCTTTTAATGAGTGGTTTACTAAAATGGAACCCTGCCGTCGGTGCCGCAACGGCTCCTTCATGTTTAGCATATACTGTCTGGAATCTTTCTTTGTCGTCTTCCTCAGGTTTACGCCTGATATATCTTGGAAGAGGTGTTTCACCAAATATTTCAAGCGTCTTGCGAAATTCATCCTCAGAACCGTCCCATAAAAACCTGATGGTTCTACCCCGGCTCGTCGTATTATCCACCACTTCGGCAACCAGTTCTCCACTGTCACCGAAATAAAGTTTATTGCCAACACGTATCTTTCTGGCAGGATCCACTATTACATCCCAAAGTTTGTTGTCCTTGCCGAGTTCCCTCAGCAGGAAGACTTCAATCCTTGCGCCCGTTTTTTCCTTCCGGCCATACATCCTGGCCGGGAAAACTTTTGTATTGTTAACGACAAAAACATCCTGGTCGTTAAAATATTCCATGACATCCCTGAAATGCCTGTCTTCAATCTTACCGGTCTTGCGATGGATAACCATCATGCGACTATCCTCTCTTATGCTCGTAGGATGCTGGGCAATCAGATTAAGAGGCAGGTCAAATGCGAATTGGGAGAGTTTCATTTATAAATGGATTTTTCAAACCTGTGCAGACCCGTGCCTGTGCATGGCCTGTTTATATTTAATGCGTTGAGCATCAGTGTGAAACTATTGAGTTAAATTTGGAAACGAAATAAATGGCGATGTGTTCGCAGAGTAGTATTTATCGGATACTTCGGTTTTTACCATTTTGCAAAATTACCCCCTTGGTATTCCCTGTGCTGTGAACTTTATCACTTTTAAAAGTGACTTTTATCAATTTTTATAAGTACTAAACAGAATCACCCATGAGCATAGCTGGTATTTTTCCAATCGAAAAATGGGATTTTAAAAGTGAATCCATATTAGCCGCTCTTTCTCCGGAAGATTTTGAACTGCTGACCCGGAATCAAACGGAGCAGGTCTATAAAAAAGGAGAAATTATTTTTCGGGAGGGTGCTTATCCATCCGGAATATTTTTCCTGACCAGCGGGAAGGCAAAGAAATATAAAATTGATGGCGAAGGAAGAGAACAAATCATATATGTAGCCAATACCGGTGAGCTCATCGGTTATCACGCCATACTTGCTGAGGATCGTTTTCCGGATTCCGCTGCTGCATTAGAGGAAAGCACCATTAATTTTATCCCTAAGGATGATTTTTTAATGGTTCTCCAACAATCGGATACACTAAGTAAACGATTGTTAAAAACGCTCAGTCATGAATTTGCGGTATTGATTAACGGCCTGACCTTATTTGGCCAGCATTCTGTACGTGAACGACTGGCGCTCCAGCTGATCGTGTTAAGGGAAAAATATAAAGTTGATTTTCAACCCGGAATGCCGGTTGAAATTAATATGTCGAGGGATGATTTAGCCGGACTGGTAGGAACAGTCCGTGAAAATGTTGTAAGGATACTCACAGAATTTAAACAGGAAGAGATTCTAAAAACACGGGGTCGAAAAATAATCATTTTGAATGTGAACAGGCTGGTGGAAATAGCAAATTATAAATAAATCATTCGAGGTCAACGATGAATTATATATGGGACTTTCAGGCCCCAGATTTTGGTACCGGCAGGTTACTCCTGCTACAACTTTATCATTGTATATGCTGACTTAATAAGAAATTACGATATTTTTAAAGGTGGATATCGTATAACAAAGAGTAAAATACTAACTCCAAACACGACAATCTATATTTCATTGTTTTGCCTAAAAAAAACAATTCCTTGAATCAACATGAAAAATAAACCCGGTTTCTGCCTGCTAATCAGTATTCTTATTCTTGTGGCAGTTCAGTTAAATGCTCAGTCGGCAAGCGATAAAACAGATGATGCCAAAATTACAGCGATCATAGGTAAACTTACCCTTGAAGAAAAGGTCGGACTGCTGCACGCGAACGGAATATTTAGTTCGGCCGGTGTTGAACGGCTTGGAATACCTGGATTAATGACTGATGATGGCCCCCTGGGAATACGGGAAGATGTAAAAGAGGGCTGGGCTCCGGCAAATCTGACGACCGATTCCGCTACGTTTTTTCCAAATGGTTCGGCATTGGCTGCAACCTGGAATCCGGAGCTGGCCTTTCGCTACGGGCATGATATGGGGGAAGAAGCCCGGGCACGAAAAAAATGGATTATCCTGGCGCCTGCGTTCAATATTACACGCACACCACTTTGCGGCAGAACTTATGAATACTATTCGGAAGATCCGTTTTTGAATTCCAGTCTGGCCGTACAATCTGTAAAAGGCATACAAAGCCAGAACATTGCCGCATGCGTAAAACATTTTGCTGTAAATAATCAGGAAATTGAACGTGACCGCATAAGTGTGGAAGTAGACGAGCGCGCGTTACGGGAGATCTATTTACCAGCTTTCAGGGCATCTATAACAGAAGCCAATGCCTGGACGATCATGTCGGCATATAATAAATTGCGTGGCGTTTATTGCTCTGAGAATGATTATCTGCTGAATAAAATATTAAGAGATGAATGGAAATTTAAGGGTATGGTGATCAGTGATTGGGGTGGTACACATAGCACGGTTAATGCAGCAAATTATGGCCTCGACCTTGAAATGGGCTCAAGACCCCCCTATAACACCTATTATTTTGCGGATAAACTGTTGGATTCAGTAAAGGCCGGGAAAGTGAGTTTGAATATAATTGATGAAAAAGTGCGGCATATATTATGGGTGATATATCATACTTCCCTGGCCGAAAATCCACCCACAGGAAAAATGAATACGCCCGAACACAGCAAAACAGTTTATGAAATAGCGTCTGAATCGATTGTGCTGTTGAAAAACGATCAGCATCTGTTGCCTTTGAATATTGCATCCATAAAAACCATTGCGGTGATTGGCGATAATGCTACACACAGTTTTCATGCAGGTGGCTTTGGCGCGGGTGTAAAAGCCAGGTATGAAGTAACTGCTCTGGCCGGCCTGCAAAACAGGTTAAGTAAGTCAGTAACTATCAATTATGCACAGGGCTATTCGGGGGTTTACAAACCCTCGTGGAATGTCCCATATCCAGATACAAAACCAGATTCTGCGCTGATCGCCCAGGCTGTTGCAACGGCCAAAAACGCGGATCTGGCCATCCTCGTTATCGGAGGCAACCGGGATTATGAAAGTGAGGGCCGGGACCGCAAGGATTTAAGCCTTCCGTTCAGTGAACAGGTATTGGTCGATGCGGTAACTGCTGCAAATTCAAAAACCATAGTGGTTGTCGTAGGTGGCGCCCCTTATGATATCGGAAAAATCAAACAAAATAACAGTACCATCGTCTGGTCCTGGTATAATGGTTCTGAAAATGGAAATGCACTGGCTGATGTTCTGATTGGAAAAATAAATCCATCCGGTAAGCTGCCTTTCACTTTCCCTGTTGAATTGAAAGATTTACCCGCACATGATTCAGTCTCTTATCCGGGTGAAAACGGGAAGGTAGAGTACAAGGAAGGCATCCTTGTCGGTTATCGTTGGTTCGACACCAGGAATATAGAACCACTGTATTGCTTTGGCTATGGGCTTTCCTATACCAATTTTCAATATTCAGGGCTGAAAACGAGTAAAACGAATTACCGCAGTACTGAAAGTATCATCGCGACAGTCAGTATAAAAAATACCGGAAAATACGCTGGTAAAGAAACGGTTCAGTTGTATGTAAGTAAATCCAACTCGATAGTCGATCGGGCAGAAAAAGAATTAAAGGGATTTAAGAAAGTAATGATAGCACCAGGTACAACTGCTACGGTTACTCTGACTATCCCGGTTAAAGATCTCGCCTATTATGATGTAAAAACAAGCCAGTGGAGAATTGAACCTGGTGAATACAAACTGTTGGCAGGCACTTCTTCAAAAGATATTAAAGAAGCCCTGAAAATAAATATAAATCAATAGCAGGTATCTCGTTATCCACAGTCACTCAGAGCGTAGGCTGGTAACCGGATTCGCCCTGCCAGCACGGATCGCCTGGAAACTGATCGTAATGAACGCAATGAACAATGCGGTCAAAGAAGCAAAGGCAAATACGGTCCATCCGATGGTTATCCGGTAAGCAAAATCCTCGAGCCATTTACTCATGGCCAGCCAGGCGATCGGAAAAGCAATGATCGCAGAAATCATAACGAGTTTTAAAAAATCCTTTGATACCAGGGCTACAATATTTTGCACGGTGGCACCCAGAACTTTCCGGACTCCAATTTCTTTTGTGCGCCGCGCCAGGGTATAAATGGACAATCCGAATAAACCCAGGCAGGCCACGAAAATAGAAAGGAAGGTAAAGATGGCAAACACGGTTCCCATACTCTGTTCAGACCGGTACAGGGATTCAAATTCGCTGTCAAGAAAACTATAATCGAAAGGGGAATCGGGAACAAAGCCCTTCCATTTATTCTCCAGTCCACTCAGATATTTCGCGGTGTTGCCTGCCTGTAGTCTTACGGAAATATAGGAATGTCCCAGAGTATAGGTTTTGGAAGAATTATGAAACAGGGCAAATGGCTCAATCTGCTCGTGTAATGAAGCAATATTAAAGTCCTTCACTACGGCAATCACTTTGAACATCTGGCTGTTGCCGGGATAGCCGAGATATTTTCCGACGGGCTCCTTCCACCCGATCTGTTTTGCGGCCGTTTCATTCAGAATAACAGAAGCAGAGTCGTTAAACTCCTTCGAGAAATTCCTTCCCTGCAAAACCTGCATTTGGTAAGCCGGGATAAAATCATTGTCTACCATAAACGATGATAGTCCAATTTCTTTTATTAAAGGTTTGTCCGTTTGCGATTGTTCGGGTTCATATCCATCCCCGAAATTTCCCCGGGAAGGAATGCTGCTGGAGATGGAAGCATCCATTACGCCCGGCTGTTTCAACAGTTCCTGCCGGAAAGATTCCTCATCAGTTTTCAGTCTGTCGGTATTCGAAATCACCACCACGTTCTCTTTGGTCAGTCCCAGATCCTTATTCTGTATATATTGTAAGTTGTCTGAAAACAATGGCGGTGCAGATGATCAGTGCGATGGAAATGCTGAATTGAAAAACCACGAGTCCGTTCCGCACGAACAGGCTGGCGATACTAGTTTTGATATTGCGCACGCCTTTCAGTACGTCTACCGGATTGAATGAGGTGAGATAGAATGCCGGGTAGAGGCCGGCGAGCAATCCCATGAACAGGCAGAGGACAATGATAAATAACCAGATATACCCGGAGAAAATGGAACCGAAAACCAATGATTTTCCGGTAATATCATTAAATGGCTTCAGCAGGGGAAGCACGAGGACCAGTGCGATCACGGTAGCAATCACACTATATAAAATGGCTTCTGCCAAAAATTGCCTGATCAGCTGCAGTTTCACCGAGCCCAGCACTTTCCGGATGCCCACTTCCTTTGCGCGTTTCACGGACTGCGCCGTAGAAAGATTCATGAAATTCACACAGGCCAGGATAATGATGATTATCGCGATCACAGAAAATATATAAACATATTTGATATCGCCCAGTGTGGTTAAACGGGCCACTACGCTGTTGCCCCTCGCATACAAATGAACCGCGGTGAAGGGCATTAAATGATAGTCCAGCCGGCCACCATTTTTTGCAAACGCTTCCATGTCGCCCTTGCTTTGAAATGCGTGTGCTGCAGCCATGGGCGGAAATTTCGCCTCGAGTTTCGCCAGTGCGGCAGCATCCTGTACTGCATGATCCCGGAGTTTTACATAGGTTGTTACCTGCATCCAGAACCAGTTCCAGCTTCGTTTTTTTACTACCTCGTAAGCGGAGATGGGCGCCAGAAAATCAAACTGGAAGGTGGATTGTGCCGGAAGGTTTTTAAGCACGGCGGTTACGACAAATGGTCTTTTGTCAGTCTCTAACAGAAGAACTTTACCGATTGCATTCGTTTCACCAAAATATTTTTTTGCCGCCTGTTCAGTGAGAACCAGTGAATTTGGTTTTTGCAGACAGGTAGCGGGATCGCCTTCCAGCAGGGAATAATCGAAGAGCTGCAAAAAATTGGAATCCACGCCCAGCACCTTTTTCTCTGTATAATAAGTTACCTTTTTTACATTTTCTTCATAACGCACGAGTACGTCGCCCGGACGGTAAATCCTGGCGCAGGATTCTATTTCAGGAAAAGTTTTAACCAGGGTGGGGCCGACGGCCGGTGCGGTATTGCCGGTATTAAAAAGCACGCCGTTGTCGGAGCCGGTCATATTTACCTGGTAGAGGGTTCCTGCGTTTTTGAAAAACCGGTCATAACTCAATTCATCCTGCACATAGATGGCAATGAGGATCACACAGCACATGCCAATGGCGAGCCCCGCGATATTGATGAAGCTGTTTATTTTGTTGCGTTGCAGGTTCCGCCAGGCGATGATGAAATAATTTCGCAGCATGTCAGTGGTTTAGCGTTTGTGTTGCTAATAAAATGCCAGTCCGCTATTTAGCTACAAACCAGTAGAGTACATTTCCACGGCAGGTTATATACTGTGCGCTTTCGATACAGGGATGTCCTGTTTCACTCCAGCCGGCCATAATTTATCTGCCTTTTATTTTTTATCTTTAGAAACCGGACTATTCTGCTTCTAACGTATAAATTTTCACCCCTTCCGTATGAAGAAAGAACCTCACCTGATTTTGTATTTCATCCTGTTATTCTCTTTGTCCGAATCCGCATTTTCCCAAACCGTTAGCAATAAATTATTTTCTTTTGGATCCTATGGTCGTGTCGGTGCGGGCGTATCGCTGGGTAATATCGGAAATATAGGTCGTTCACTCAACCTGAACGGAATGGGCTCTGTCGGTGGAAGAATGGAGGAGGCGGATTATGTGGAATTAATAGGGGCACTACATTTTAAACCAGAAATAGAAAATGATACAACCCATATCAACGTGCAGGCCAGACTGGCCATGTACAGTGGGAAGGGGCAACTGATCGGTAATGTAAACAGCAATAGTCAGTATGGTGGCATTACCCTGGCGCTGCCTGAACTTTATGCAGAGGCTTTAAATATCGGCGGTTCAAAATGGAGCGCCTGGATTGGTGCCAGGTTTTTTCGCGGTTATGATGTACATATCGCCGACTATTTTTATTTCGATGACCACAGCAGTCAGGGCTTTGGCATTACCTATAATAAAACAACGTTTTCTGTTTTATTTCCCGGTGGTATAGACACGACAAGCTCTGTTCCACCGTATTTCTATCTGGATATTGTTGACGGAACGCCACGCCCCGCTTTGCGCAACCGGAGTCTGTTTGTTGCCGAGCAGGTGATTCCATTCGACGATAATAAACAGTCCATCAAATTGCTGGCAGAATATCATCACCTCGCGAACGCAACACCTTCAGATACGGTCACCGCGTATAGTTATCCTTCAGAAGGAGGATGGGCTGCAGGCATCCAGCATGTCATTTTGCTGAATACCCAAATGGAAGGTTCATCCAACCAGGCTTCTGTACGTTACGGGCATGGCATCGCAAACGGGGGTGATGGCGGAAATACAAAAACCTGGTTAACCTATGGCGGACCGGATCTTAATACCCAGAAATATTCAAAGGCATATTCCATCGCCCTCGTAGATCAGCTCATGTTAAACCTCAGTCCAAAATACAGTCTGAATGCCTATGGCATTTTTACAAAAAGTCATGGCGGGTCGGACAGCCTGAATAAGGCGCCTGATTTTTATGGTCGTCCCATATTCAACCGGAAAACAGAATATGCTATTGGCGTTCGAAACTTCTGGTATATCACAAAACGTTTTCAGCTTCTTGCCGAATTGCATTATGCAAATCGTAAGGACGGGGACCAGCCATCTGCAACCATGATGAAATTTTCCTTCGTGCCTGCATTCGTTCCGACAGGAAAAGCAGGTCCATGGGCTCGTCCGCAATTCAGACTTATTTACTCCATTGCGCGGTATAATGATTTTGCTTCCGCAAATTTATACTCCCCTTATCTGAGCGATACCGGGCCCAAAAAAATCGGGCAGTATATAGGCTTCAGGGTTGAATGGTGGTTGTTTTAGTTTACACTTTGAAATACAGCTCCAGTTCTTTTAATGTCTGGTCGCTTGTTGGCTCGTCTTTTATTATTTTCCCTTTTTCCATCAGCAGTATCCTTGAACTGATCTTCGTGACATGATTTAAATCGTGACTGCTGACAAATATGGTCATTTTCTTTTGCTCATTCCATTCCTTCAGCATGGAAATCAACCGAAGCTGTGTGGTCGGATCAAGGTTGGCAAATGGTTCATCTAAAATAAGTATTTCCGGATCCTGCAGCAGGCAGGCTGCAATGCCCAGTTTAAACTGGTTTCCTTTGGAGAGGTCGCGGATAAATTTTCCGGTATTCAGGACCGTATCATTAAAAAACCGTTCAAAATGCCCGATCCGTTCATGAACATCCGAACGGGACAGGTTATTGAGTTTGCCGACGAAAAAAAGATACTCCTCCGGCGTCAGGTATCCGATTAAAAATCCCTCATCCAGATAGGCAGCAGTGTATTGCTTCCATTCCTCGGTGGACGACACATTCTTTTCTTTCGAAAATATACCGCCCCGGTCGGCCCGGATCAGATCCAGCATGAGCCGGAAAAAAGTTGTTTTCCCTGCACCATTATTGCCGACCAGTCCAATAGTTTCGCCAGCAGCCACTTCTAATTGAGGAATATTCACGACGGCAATTCCTTTATACGCTTTAATCAGATTTTGTACACTAATCATAATTCTATTTTTCCCGGAATCCCTGGAGTATCGTATACTTTCTCTTTTTGAACCCCTTTATAATTAAATTAATCCACCAGTCACGCAACAGCAGGCAGATCAATCCCACCAGCGCCAGGATGATAATAGCCGGCCAGGGACCTGTCAGATAATAGAAACAATAATATATGGCGATGGGAATCAACACCAGGAAAAGCGTGCACAACCATTGAATGACACCGGTTGCCTGGTAGTTCATCATACTGGCTCCGCTAATATCCATGCGCTTGTAATTCCAGGTAGCAAAATACATAAGCAGTATCACATTCACTCCTATATTGTAGAGGTAACAGGCGAGTTGAATAAATATTAATTTAGCATCAATCAGTCCATAAAAACTGGTAACAATAAACAAAGCTGAGCTTATCGAACAAAGTAAAAGCCATTTTGCCTTCAGGTAGGATTTTAATGGCAGGTTGATGGTCATTAATCCGTCAAAATAATTGCTCTGCCAGGAAAACAGAAAAGAACCGAAGTTGAAGAAGGCAAAACCGGTGATGAACACACCGCTGAACAGAAGGCTCCACCAGCGGGAAGGGCTGGCTAAATTTTTCGGCACATAAAAAATGAACCCATAAAAGACAAAGATCAGCGAATAAAGAATCATGGTCCTGGGCCGTTTATTCCGCCAAATCAATTTCAGATCAAGGGCGATCAGTTCTCCTGTAATGCCATAGCGGTCCAAAAAACCAAGGTTGTTTGCGTTAGTTACTGTCCGGTTTTCTTCCTTTTCTTCCAGGTACAGGTTATTGAGCAGGAAAAGATAATTATTGATATAAGCAGCTACTGAAAATATAACCGGGAGAACAGATACCCACGGCCTGTTTAAAAACATAGAAAATAAGGCATTGGAAATCCGGCTGGTTGAGAAAATATGATAATAATCCGCCAAACCCAGTGTTACACAAACTATGAAAAAGCCCAGAAGCCAGCCGTTATTCAATTCCATCTTCCTTTTCAGATAGAGGATCAGGTAATGGTTGGTAAATATGAACGCACCCAGAACGATCAGAAATACGACAGCGATGTACCCGTTGTATTTCGCAGTAAGGGTTGTGAGGACAAAAGGGAAAAACAGGAGGATGGGCAGCAGGTTGAAAAAACTAAACAACGAACGGATATTGAGGAAGCGGATCAGTTCCCTGCGCCGGATGGGCAGTATCAAATAAGGTTTGATGGTCAGTGTGGGAAGGTCCTGCAAAAAAAATCGCGCAATGATATCGATGGCAAAATAATACAACAGAAATCCGCAGAAGGTTTGAACAGTATCCCTGGAGGGAGCGAGTTTTTCAAGGATCCAGTTTAATCGTAAGCCCAGGAGGACCGCTACACTCAATAAGTATATTACAATAAGTGCGAGAAAAATCCGGATAGCCAGTCCCTTCCCTGATGAGGAGGATCTCCAGAAAGATTTCCATTGATGGCTCCATAAGGTTGGGAAAACCATAGTTCTATAAATATAATGAAATAGCGGCCATGTTGATTCTGGTTTTTAGTGGCGTATAAAACGATGAATTTGAATTTTATGAACGTTTACTGTTTTATAAATTTCAGGTAAACAGGTTTATACTTCGTGCCACGCAAAATGGCCAGGTAAGCGCCTGTTTCCAGGAAACTCAAATTGAGGGATACCCGTTTCTGACTGATTTATTTTAACCACCAGTATCGTTTTTTCAGAATAAGATATCCTGTTTTAAAAGCGAACAAGACAGTATCAAATGCGGACAGTTTAAATAAATATTATATTTATAGAACCCCGAAAAACAATAAGATATAAACCAGCATCGAATTGGCGCGCTTTCCTTTATTAATAACCAGACGGCCATGCTCAAAAACTATTTCAAAATCGCTTTTAGAAATATCGTACGCCACAAGGCTTATTCCCTGATCAATATTTCCGGTCTCGCCATTGGCATGGCATCCAGTATCCTGATCCTGCTTTGGGTGCAGAACGAATTGAGTTATGACCGGTTTCATAAAAATGCCGGCGAGATTTACCGCATCACTTCCAACGCGGGAGACTTCAAGACCTCCGTATCGACAGCGGGTATGCCACAGGGTTTTCAATCCGTGATGCCGATGATCAAAAACACCGTGCGGTTGTCCAAGCCTACGAATATGCTTTTTACTGTTGGCGAACGCAAGTTTATGGAAAGCCGTGTGTTCTATGCGGACAGTACTTTTCTGTCAGTCTTCTCTTTCCCTCTGGAAAAAGGAAGTATTCATAACGCACTCCTACGCCCCGACGGTATCGTGATTACCGAAGACATGGCGAAGAAATATTTTGGATCCGACAACCCCATAGGAAAGATCATTCGCAAAGACAATAGCGACAACCTGGTCGTCACCGGCGTGATGGCAAATGTTCCATCCAATTCGCATCTGCAATTCGATTTTATCATACCCATGTCGTTCCTTGCGCATTCTTATGAAATGACGAATAATCTTTGGGATAATTTCAGCTTTTACGAATATGTACAATTGGATAAAAATTTTAAACCGACTCCCACTGCCCTCGCCGGAATGGAGCGACAGATGGACCTGATTTTTAAACAGCATGTTAAAGAATTTGCTATTGACCTCCACCTTCAGCCTTTGACGAGGATCCACCTGTATTCTAATTTGCAGCTCGACCTGCCTGGTCAGGGCAATATCCAATACGTGAACATCTTTTTTATCGTGGCCATCATCATCCTCATTGTGGCCTGTATCAACTTCATGAACCTGGCGACAGCCCGTTCAGCCCGCAGAGCAAAGGAAGTGGGACTGCGAAAAGTAGTCGGCGCCCTGCGGGGACAGCTGATCCGCCAATTTTTTGGAGAATCCTTACTGATCTCTTTTTTCTCGCTGCTGGCGGCGATACTTATCGTATGGATGGTCCTTCCCTATTTCAATGGGCTGTCCGGCAAAACGCTACGTATAGATGTCGGAAATGGTAAACTATTATTTACACTGCTGGCGATTTCAGCTACCACGGGTCTGATTTCCGGAATATATCCTGCCCTGTTTCTTTCCGGTTTTAAACCTGTGAAAGTGCTGAAGGGAAACGTAAAAAGTATGGGCGGCAACCGCCTGTTCCGTGATGGACTGGTCGTAATCCAGTTTGTGGTTTCCATAGTTTTGTTGGTGGGCACAATTGTCATCTACAATCAGCTGCGTTATATAAAAAACAGGAATCCCGGTTTCGCAAAGGACAATCTGATATACATTAAAATGAAGGGGGATATGTGGAATAAGCAACAGGCACTGTTTGCAGAACTTTCGCAGAACCCACTGACCAGCCATTTTACCGTTACTTCTGAAATGCCCACCAACCTGGTTAGCGGCAGCATCGATATATTGTGGCCGGGAAAGGATCCAAAATTCCAGCCCGTATTTCCTTCAATGGATATCAGTGAATCCTTCATCGATATTTTTCATATCAAACTGCTTAACGGCCGCGGTTTTTCAAGAGATTTCAAAGGAGATACCTCCAATTATATGGTTAATGAAACGGCGGTCCGTACCATGGGAATGACGGTGGACAACGCGGTTGGAAAACAAATTTCTTTTCAGGGCAATAGGGGCACGATCATCGGCGTGGCCGGGGATTTCAATTTCAAACCTATTCAGCTCACCATTGAACCATTGATATTGCGTCTCAATAGATACGGCGGTATCGTTGTGGTGCGGGCTGATGCACGCAGTACGGAAGCCACCATTAAAGCGCTGGGCAAAATCAGCCAGCAGTTGAATCCCGCTTTTCCATTCGTGTACAATTTTCTTGACCAGGACCTGGCCAATCAGTACAAGGGTGAACAACAGATGGGCAATATCTTTAACTTATTTGCCATCCTTGCTGTTTTTATATCAAGTCTGGGACTTTACGGACTGTCCGCATATATGGCCGAACAAAGAACCAAAGAGATTGGTGTGCGTAAAGTATTGGGCGCTTCTTTGTTGAATATCGTGCGATTGCTGTCCACCGACTTCACCCGCCTAATCCTGATAGCTGTGGTGATTGCTATTCCCATGGCCTGGTGGGCCGTGAATAAATGGCTGGAAACTTTCGCTTATCATGTCCAGGTCAGCTGGGTCGTTTTTACCCTGGCGCCCCTGGCAGCCCTGCTGATCGCATCGTTAACCGTCAGTTATGAATCGGTTAAAGCCGCGGTTGTGAATCCGGTGAAGAGTTTGAGAACTGAATAAAACCAAGTCTATGTTCCGCAACTTCCTGAAAATAGCGATCCGCAGTCTTACAAAACATAAGGGCCATGCCCTGTTAAATATATCCGGACTAACGGTCGGCATTACCTGCTGCCTGCTGATCTTTTCCTATGTTGCTTACGAAAGAAGCTACGATACGTTCAACGAAAAGGCGGACCGGATATTCAGGGTGCAGGATGAGGAATACCAGGGTGGCCGAATGGTGGTTCCCTGCGCAGCGGCCATGCCGGGTGTGGCACCAGCCATGAAACGGGAGTTTCCGGAAGTGGAGCAGGCCGGCCGGTTAAGAAAGATCCAGCTGCTACTGGGTAATGAGACCCGTAATATCCGGTTTAAAGAACCAACGGTTTATTATGCCGATGGATCCACGCTCGATATTCTCCAAATTCCGTTAGTGACCGGAAATGCAAAGACGGCTTTATCCGGTCCGGGTAAAATCATCCTTTCGGAAGATGAGGCAAGGAAATATTTCGGTAGTCAAAATGCCCTGGGTAAAACGTTATCGGTGTATTCATCGGGTAAAATCCGTACACTGGAAGTGACCGGCATCTTTCAAAACTATCCTTCTAATTCACATCTGAAACTATCCATACTTGTTTCTTATCCCACGTACAGCCAGGTGATTGGTTCCAGTGGAAATCCGAATGACGAGCTGGAAACGAGTTTCGGATGGACGGATTTCTATACCTATATCCTGCTGCGAAAGGGAACGGATCCGAAACGCGTAGCGGCCAAACTGCCTGGATTTATCGACCGGCACTATAATGATCTACCGGAAAATAAAGCGGAGGGTGACCGTTATTCGCTTAGCCTGATGCCCTTGAAAGATATTCACCTGTATTCGCATTACACCGAAGAAGCAGAAGCTAACGGGGACGGACAATCGGTAACTTTTTTATTCCTGATTGCCTTTTTTATCATCTGCATTGCCTGGATCAATTATATTAACCTGGCTACGGCACGGTCCCTGGAACGCGCCAGGGAAGTTGGCGTTCGAAAAGTATTGGGCGCACTGAAGAGAGAACTGATCAGCCAGTTCATGCTGGAAAGTCTTTTACTGAACCTGGTCGCCCTGGTGGCCGCAGTAGTTATTACGATGGCCATAACGCCGTTGTTTGCGAATCTGAGCGGCCGGCCCTTACCTTCCATACTCAATCTTCCATCTACCTATAAAGAATATTTTTTAATATTGCTGCTCGCTGGCGTTTTTCTCTCGGGCATCTATCCTGCGCTGGTTCTTTCCCGTTATATGCCGGTGGTCGTATTGAAGGGTGCATTCAAAAACGCCGCCGGGGGAAAGTGGCTGCGCAACGGATTAATCATTGGTCAGTTTGCTGCTTCCATTATACTGATCGCAGGAACGATGATTGTTTATCGTCAGATGCAGTTTATGCGTAACCAGGATCTCGGTGTGAATATAAATGAGACCCTGATGATCCGGGGCGCTTTCGGCGGACTTACGGATTCAGCATACCAGGATAGCTACCGTGCGTTCAAAGATGATATACTAAGAGTGCCCGGGGTAAAAAGCATCACCTCCTCTTCGGACATTATCGGTGAAGAAATTCTTTGGTCAACCAACTGGAATAAGGTTCGCGGCGGTAGCAAACAGTCGGTAATTTTATTTCACCTGGGCGTGGATGAAGATTTTATCGCAGGCTATGGATTGAAAATTATCGCAGGTCAGCCCTTTTCAAAGGCTCCCAATGAAAACAAGAGTAAAATAATACTGAATGAAACGGCGGTCCGTACACTGGGTTACCCAACTCCAGGTTCGGCCATTGGAGAACTGATATCCGGCGGTCAGGATGGAATGGATTCCATGGAAGTAAAGGGTGTGATTGCTGACTTTCACAATGAAGGTCTTCAAAAAGCCATTCAGCCGCTGGCGATTTTCCCGAATCGCCGTGCAAAGGGTAATTATAGTGTGAAAATAGAGGGCCGGAATGTTGCGTCTGCAGTAAGCTCAATTAAAAAAGTCTGGGACCGGCATTTTGCAACAAATCCCTATGACTATTTTTTCCTGGATGAATTCTTCAACCGCCAGTATGACGAAAACCGGCGCTTCGGAATGGTGTTTGGTCTTTTCGCCATACTCGCCATTATGATTTCCTGTTTTGGCCTGCTCGGATTATCCGCTTACAACGTCCTGCAACGGACTAAAGAAATCGGCATCCGGAAAGTACTCGGCGCCTCCATTCGTAGTTTACTGATTACGCTCTCCAGGGATTTTATTGTCCTGGTAGTCGTCGCCTTTGTGATTGCGGTCCCGGTCATCGCCCTGGCCATGAATAGCTGGCTTCAGTCCTTCGCTTACCGGATCAGTATCATCTGGTGGATATATGCAGTCGCTGGAGCACTTGCCATTTTAATTGCCCTGATAACGGTAGGATTCCAGGCTTTCCGTGCGGCCACGGCAAATCCGGTCACCAGCCTTCGCTCAGAATGAGCTTCGGCTGGCGAAGACAGCCTGCGTTCAGAATGAGCTTCGGTGTGCGAGGAAATGTATTGAATTCATGAAAATAAAAATTGAAATAAAATGAAGAGTACAAAAGGAAAGTCCGGAAGAAAGAGATTAAACCTGATGGTTATGCTTCCGCTCATTGGGATGTTCTGTTTTTCTTTTCACCCTGCCCATAGCGAAATCCTGAACAGCGCGGTGACTTTTTCAACCGGACCTCTAACCGGATTTGAAGGTTATTACCAGCTTGATAAAGACAAGGACCGGTACATTCAGATCCTTGTAAAGGACAATAAACTGGTACTGAAACAGCTCTGGGACCAGCGTGAAATTCCTTTTGAGCAGAAATCAGACTTAAATTTTTATAACGAACAGATGTCATTTCCACTGGCTTTCTCTAAGAATACAAGTGGAGAAATTACCCAGGTACTCGCTTTTGAACACGATACCTGGATCAAAGTGAAAGACTATAAACCAGTAGTAAAGAAAGAGATCACGCTTTCATCCGAAAAAATGAAGGCCTTTGCGGGCAAATATAAAATGTCAGAAGATGGTCATGAAGCGTTCCTGCAATTTAGCGTAGCCGGAAATTCACTGGAAGTAAAAGAACTCTGGAGTGGAAAAACATTTACCATCGTACCTGAATCTGAACTGGCTTTTTTTGCGAAAGATGCTAATTATCCGGTTCAGTTCAGCAAGGACAAAGACGGGAATGTTACCCAGGCCCTCATTTTTAAAAGCGATACATGGGTGAAAATTAAAGAGTAGAACTGACGGGGCACAATGTTTGCGTTTTCAAAGTGACTCCGATTATATGTCAGTCCACAAGAAAATATTAAACAAACTGTTTTTTATATATGCTTTGTTGATTGCCTCCGCTGCGCGATCACAGCAACCACCTGTTAAAACTTACGATATGGATCTTACCGATTATCCGTATCCGTATTCCGTTCAATTTATTACCTTAAAAATTCAGGGTGAAGTTTTACGGATGGCATTCATGGATGTGAAACCCGCAAGTCCAAATGGCCAGGTAGTGATGTTGTTACACGGAAAAAATTTCAATGGTGCTTACTGGGGCCAGACTGCAAAACGGCTGGCAGAAAATGGATTCCGGGTGATCATTCCGGATCAGATTGGTTTTGGAAAATCTTCAAAGCCTGCTCATATACAGTATTCTTTTCAGTTGCTTTGCCAAAACACAAAAGCCATCCTGGATACGCTCGGTATCCAAAAAGTTTGTTTGCTGGGCCATTCCATGGGTGGAATGGTTGCCACCCGGTTCACCCTGATGTATCCGGAGCGGGTGAGTAAATTCATCCTGGAAAATCCAATTGGACTGGAAGACTGGAAAGTAAAAGTGCCTTATTCATCTGTTGATAAGTGGTATCAGGCAGAACTAAAACAGGATTACAATTCCTTCAGGAAATATGAGCAGGGAAACTACTATCATGGAACCTGGAAATCCGAATATGAAGAATGGCTGAAAGCCGAAGCCGGCTGGACGCAGAGTAAGGACTATCCGCTTATTGCATGGAATTCCGCGCTTACCTATGACATGATTTACACACAACCGGTTTGTTATGAATTCGGAAATATTATTGTACCCACCCTGCTGATCATTGGCCAGCTGGACCGAACTGCATTGGGGAAAAATTCAGTACCTGAAGAAGTAAGAAATACACTGGGCAATTATCCGAAACTGGGAAAGTTGACGCACGATAAAATAAAGGGATCACAGCTTATTGAACTCGAAGGGCTTGGTCATATTCCACACATAGAAGCCTTTGATATTTTCTTTGATTCATTGTTGCAGTTTTTGAAATCGTAAGTTTATCTACCGGCCCCGCATTGGTTGCGGTCTATGATCAGAACCATCTGCCATCCACCATACTTAAATCGCCTTACTGTATGTGCTCCTGCTGTCTGACATATTTTTCCGGAGGAGATGCAGGTCGAAAGCCCGGCAGATATTACGGATAAAACTTTTTCCCAGCCCGGTCACTTGCACATAACGATTGTTCAGTTCCACCAGTCCATCCTGCTCCAGCTTCTTCAGTTGCGGAAAACTAAACATTTCAAGGGCTTCCCTGTATTCTTCCTGAAAATATGTCCTTCCCTGGCAGCTGATGTCCAGGATATACTTCTTAAACTGTTCATCCTGGTGATTGAGAAAATATCCTTTCGTAACTGGCAATTCCCGGTTGTTTACCAGTTGGTAATAGTCGTGCAGCGACTTACTGTTTTGCGCAAACACATGACTGGTATCGCTGATGGCCGAAACGCCAAGGCCCAGTTGCAAATTGGTGTGTTGCGAAGTATAGCCCATAAAATTACGGTAGAGGGTTCCGGACTTCCAGGCCAGGAACAAATCGTCTGTGGGCAGTACAAAATGATCCATACCGATATGCTGATAATTGGCGGCGCTGAATATCTTAACCCCTTCCTGGTAGAAGCTCATTTTTTGTTCTGCTGTAGGCAGATCGTTTTCATCAAATAACCGCTGGCCCCGGCTCGTCCAGGGAACATGGGCATAACTGTAAAAGGCAAAGCGATCGGGCGCCATTGCAATACATTCCTCTAATGTTTTTTGTATTCTGGTCAGCGTATGAAAAGGAAGACCATAGATCAAATCATAATTGACCGAATCGTATCCGATTTCGCGGGCGAAATCTGTCACCGCTTTAACATGTTCTATCGGCTGAATCCTGTTGATGGCTTTTTGTACAACCGGATTGTTATCCTGCACGCCATAACTTACGCGTCGGAATCCCCAGTTGTACAAGGTTTGCAAATGTTCGCGTGTAGTATTGTTCGGATGGCCCTCAAAGCTGAAATTGGCTGTTGGATGGATGGTGGAATTGGCCAGGATGGCATCTAATAGTCTGTTGAGATTTTCTGGCGAAAAAAAAGTCGGCGTTCCGCCTCCAAAATGAAACTCGCGAATCACCGGAATTTCCTCCATCAATTCACAATACAAACTCCATTCCGTTAAGAGCGCATCAATATACTCAGATTCCACGGAGTGATTGGTGGTGATTTTTTTATTACATCCGCAGTATGTGCATAGCGATTCACAAAAGGGAAGGTGAATATATATGCTCAGCCCCATGGAAGCATTGGAAATATGAAACTGATCCCGGAAAGCTTTTCTCCATTGCGATGTGTTGAGATTTTCATTCCAGAAGGGCACCGTTGGATAACTGGTATACCTGGGAACGGGCACATTGTATTTATTCAGGAGATCGGAAAAATTCATGGTGAAATATTTAAATATGTTATTTTCAATGAACAGCTGTTACATCTACCCGTTCTATGCCTTTCAAATGCAGTTTTATGTTCCGGTCACGTGCTTTATTTCCAAATTCACTTATTATCTCCAATATATCATAGTCAATAAAATTACATTCGCTTCCATCAATCGTTAACACGCTATTTTCCGCAACTTCATCCAGGACCCCGCGCAGATTAACCTTATTTAAGAAAGTAACATTGCTGTTTAGTTTTATATATTCAGTCTCTATGCCATTGTACTGAGTTTTTATAATTCTATATTCTGCCTTAAAATTATTCCGAACGATAAAGTAAACCGACATTAAAAGTCCGATACTCACGCCAATAAGAAGGTCAGTTGTGAGGATAACCACAATCGTAAGTATAAATGGAATAAACTGCTTCCAGCCCAAACTCCACATATTCAGAAATAACTTTGGTTTCGCGAGGTTGTACCCCGTAATCAGTAAGATGGCTGAAAGTGAGGCATAGGGGATTTTATTGAGGAGGTATGGGAAAATCAGTACTGCCAGTAAAAGGAAAAGTCCGTGAGTAAACGCAGAAAGTTTTGTTCTCGCGCCAGCATCGACATTGGCAGCACCTCTTACAACAACTGCAGTCATCGGGATTGCGCCCAATAGTCCGCAGGTCATATTGCCGATACCCTGTGCAATAAGTTCGCGGTTAACCGGTGTAATGCGATTGCGCCTGTCCAGTTTATCGATTGCTTCAATGCAGAGTAAAGTCTCCAAAGTGGCGAGCAATCCGATTATTATTCCATCCTTCCAGATTTCAATATTGGAAAATAATTTCGGGAAGTCAGGAAATGAAATGTTTGCGAATATATTTAGCGGAATATTTACCAATTGGGTTTGTTTTAAGGAAAAGCGCGAAGCAAATTCATCAAACAGTAAACTGGTTAAAATGCCTACAACTACAACAATTAAGGGTGCGGGTATTATCTTAAATTTTTTTGCCCGGGACAATTGCAGAACTATCAGTATTGTTAGAGAAAGAACAGATATCAGAATGGTTCCCCTTGTAATATGCAGGTTGAAGTTTTCTATATTGTTTATGGGATCCTTTGGAGAAAATAAATGCATAACTCCTCCTGACCAAAAATCAGGTCGGTCATACCCCAGTGCCAGCGGAATTTGTTTTAAAATAAGCATTATTCCAATAGCCGCCAGCATTCCCTTTATAACTGAGGAGGGAAAATAATTTGCAATTGCCCCGAGTTTCAAAATTCCAAGAATCACTTGAAACAATCCTGCAACAATCACAGAAAGTAAAAATATTCGATAGTCACCCAGTGAAATAATGGAAGCGGCCACTAAAGTCGTCAACCCTGCCGCGGGGCCCGAAACGGCAAGCTGAGAGCCACTTATAAAAGCTACTACCAGTCCACCTACAATTCCCGATAATAGTCCTGCATAAATTGGAGCTCCCGAGGCTAAGGCAATTCCTAAACACAAAGGAAGTGCTACTAAGAAAACGGAAAGACCGGCCGGCAGGTCATATTTAAGCCAGATGATACGATAATATTTGATGGTCCTTTTCAAATGAAAGATTTATGTCATCCGGACACCTGCACTAATTTTCAGGCAAATCCCTGCTCTTCCTTTGCACTTCTTTTACCTTAACCAAAATAACAAGCGCTGCAGCCATCAGTATAACCAAGCCCAAGTAAGAAGAGAAAAACAGGTAGTTTGTACTTAAAATCGGTGTGTATTTCGGGTGAATCCGCTCTGGCCTGAAACCGGACTCAGCCGCAGCTTCTTTTGCTTCAGATTTAATATAGGCAAGGATGCCTTTGATGCTTTCAGCACTTAAATCAGGATGATCCGGCATGGGTACTTTATTGAACTTCTCATACAATGCAATCGCCGTCTTATCACCGCCTTTAATAACCGTTTGTGAAGAATGAACAAAATGGACAATCCAGTCTTCGGAGTGCCGGTCAGTAACACCGGCGAGCGCCGGCCCTACCAGAACCTTATTTACATTATGACAGCTCGCACAACGGGCATTGAATATTGTCTTCCCTTCTTCAGCCGGTGGTAAAGAAAAAACAAATACTGATAGTAGCAGGGTTAATACCGAAATCGTGATTTTCTTTTTCATGTTCCCAATTCTTTGCTTATAAATGAAATTCAATTTTTAGTTTATCAATATCCCGGATCAGCCTGTTTACTTCGTCTTCATCTGTGCCGGTATAATATCCCCTGATTCGTTTCATAGGATCTATCAGCACCAGTTGGTCACTGTGAATGAAATCGCCGGGTCCGCCATCACCATCGGTGGCATCGATCAACAGATCGGTCCTTGCAAATTTGTAAAGACTGATCTTTTCACCGGTTAATAAAAACCAACTGTTCTTTATACCATGTTTGTCAGCATACGCTTTCAGTTTCCCGACACTGTCCCTTGCGGGATCAACCGTAAAGGAATTGATCATAATCTTGTCTGATTTCAGGGCCTGCACTTTTTGTAAGGCAGTCATCAGTTTTGGACATGTGGAGGGACAACTGGTAAAAAAATAATTGGCGACGATGATTTTATTTTTCCATTGATCCTGGCTGAACAACCCACCCTCCTGGGTTTTAAACCTGAAATTTCCGACCCGATGTTTTTCAGGGCCAAGAACAGGTAATTTTCTAAAATTTGACCCGAACCATTCTGTAATTCCGAAAACGGTTACGGGAATAATAATCACCCCGATTACAAATAAATATATCGTCCTGCTTGATTTCATACTATCGTGACACCGGTTATAGACATATCGTTTATTGATTATAGGGATTTGCAGGTTTTGACAATTGTTGGGGAACCGGATTCTCCGGAGTAAAAGGAGGAGCACCCGGACCAGGATTCCTGCTGGCATTCCAGAAAGCAGGAATATAGGCGAGCAATATTATAATCCCCATGATGATCAGCCAGGGTTTGAACGTATCAAACAGCGGAATTCGTTTTTCGTCATGCAGGGCTTCTGATATCGGCAGATCCAGGGTGCCGGCTGAGGTTTTTTTACTGAACATCGTTCCGAAAAAAACAATAAAAAATAAAAGTGCCGCAAAGGTCATAATGATTCCACCCGCCAGGGCAAGCATGGTTGTTGGCACCCATTCCGGGGTAAATAATTCATTTTTTGGATTCAGGTAAGTCATACCCAGGTTCGTTCTTCTCGGTTCCCCGATTAAACCACCCCAGGAAAGTCCGGTAGAAAATATCAAAATACCGATCACCCATAACCAGGGAATGATCACATTGACCCGTGGAAGAAAAACCGGTTTGCCCGATAATCCACTATACAAAAACAAACTCATGCCGATGATGCTGAGAAAAACCGGACCGGCTACTGTCATATGAAAATGTCCGGGCAACCAGGCCGTATTGTGAACTACCGCATTCAAAACACCAGAAGCATTTACGATGCCGGTCAGTCCGCCGAAAATAAAAAGGAAAAGACCTCCGATCAGGTATGCAAACAGGTAGCGGTTGGGATCCAGGTAGGGCAGTTTGCCGAAAAATCCAAGCAATCCACGGGATCCCCGTTTCTTTCCGGCATATTCCAGGGAGGCTGCCAGTGTAAATGCAGTTATAAAACTGGGAAGGGCCACGCCGAAAGTCAGCAGTCCCTGGAACATTTTGATACCCCGGGGAATCGAAGGATCACTGAACTGATGATGCACGCCGACGGGCACAGAAAGTAAGAGAAATAAAAAAAGTGAAATGCGTCCGGCAAGATCTGAAAATAGTTTCCCGCCGGCAAGTTTAGGCAGCATCGTGTAGTACATGATGTAAGCAGGCAGTAACCAAAAATATACCAGGGCATGTCCGAAAAACCAGAATAAAGTGCGGGCCAGTGTAACGTTAACCGTTGGAGTCCATCCCATCGCCCAGGGCAACAACAGCACCAGCACTTCATAAGCTACAGCCAGCGTGCAGACGAACCAGATGGTGAAGTTGACCAGGGTACCTACAACTGCCAATGGTGTTTTTGTTTCAGGATGCTCCTTCTTCCAATGCATATACATGCTGGCCCAGCTGAACAACGGAATCCAGGATCCGACAATCAATAAGGCCGCGCCGAGATAAAATAATGGGTGGGCTTTTAATGGAGGGTAAAAAGTGTACAATACTGATGCTTTCCCGGCCAACATCGCCCAGGCAGCCATTACGGTGCCGATGGTCATTAACCAGAAACTTAACCACGATACCCAGCGGTGAGGTTCTTTCTTTAAATAGAAAGCCATTGTTGCGTGGCCAAAAGCCACCGCAAAAAAAGAAGTTAACACGACCGCATTGATCACACCATGCAGCGTTAATCCCTGGTAATAGTCCAGGTGCGCAAAGGACGATTGATGAATCACGCCGGCCCTGTAAATCGTTTGCATAAGACCGTGATAGATACCAATCGTTAACAATGTCAATGGTATGCCCAGTTCCCAGTAAATCAGTCTTTTTAAATTTTTAGAAATCTGCATGAGCTTTGGGTTAATTATTTGGCGTGCGTTCGTTTACAATAACCTCAGCCTGCATGGCCTGGTGACCGACACCACAGTATTCATGGCAGGTGATCTTGTAAATTCCCGGTTTTTCGAATTTTACGGTTGTCTTGTTGATATTCCCATAAATGGCCATCAGGTTCACATTTTTTTCACTGATGTTGAATCCGTGAACCACATCCTTGGAGGTGACAAAAAAATCAACCTCACTGCCCGCCGGAATATTAATCTGGTTGGGCTGGAACTGCCACATCTGGGCAACAGCATATACCTGGTAGGTTTTTTCGTCGAGACGCGTAGTTTTCGGTTCCAGGTAGGCCTTGTTAAAAGGAAGGCATTCCGGAAGCTCGTTATTCCTGCCTCTTGAATATAAAATAGAAAAAATAAACAGGGCGAGCACGGCACCGGTAATGCCGATAACCTTTTTTTCTGAAGAATCCATCGCGGACATTATGGACATATAAAGGGTTTATATTCTATCCAGCATTAAAAAATAGATCCCGTACCAGATCACCATGCCGAGCAGAATGAGTAAAATAAAAAAAGCAATGGCTCCCCGGGGTTTAAAATTCCTGTCGAACTCCTGGTTCGATTCAACTTCATTAGCAGGATCAGAAGGGTTCATAATCAAACATTGAGGTTCAAAAATATTTTAACAGTTCTATCCGGTTTATGACTCCGGACAGGTAACAGCATGATTAAAGTCATATAGAAGCTTTCCTTATAAAAATATATTTGTCCACTATAACGATAACCGCAAAATGATGGAAGTATCCGGGCTCACGATCTGTGATTTGGTGAAAAGGGACTACCGCACAGCAGATGTATTCAGGAAATATCATCTCAGCTATTGCTGTAGCGGAAATATTCCCTTGCAATCAGCATGTGAAGTGAAGGGCATTAATTTCGAAGAACTGTCTGCTGAACTCAGGAAGTCAACCAGAACCTTTGTGCTGTCCAATAACCTGGCATTCGATGAATGGCGAGCGGATTTCCTGATGGACTATATATACCATGTGCACCATGCTTATATTTATCAAACGCTGCCCCCACTTTCTGCCAGTCTGGAATCATTTGTCACCGGCCACCATTCGAAATACCCCGAATTGCAAAATCTGACGGAGTTATTTGTCCGGCTGACCGAAATCCTAATGCAGCATAACCGCTATGAAGACGAAATCATTTTTCCTTATATCAAACAAATTGAATCCGCTTACAGGAGAAAAGAGTCCTATGGAAACCTGCTGGTCAGAACCCTGCGTAAACCCCTGCAGAACGTAGAAAAGGAACACCTGCAGATACAGGATCTGTTGGACAAACTGAAGCTTTTGACTAATGAATTTACTGCACCGGACACCGCATGCCTTAATTATGTGGTGATATTTAAAAAGCTTGAAGAACTCTACCAAAACCTGACCCAGCACAGATACCTGGAACAGGAGGTATTGTTTCCAAAAGCATTAGCCATTGAGCAAAAACTCCTGCAACTTTAAACATACGTACATTTGATTAAACCCATTCGGATGCGCAATAACATCGTTCATCTGACTTCCCTTTTCGAAAATGCAACCGAGGGCATTGTCGTTACCAATAGCCAGGGAAATATCATTCTGATCAATCCATCGGCATGCCAGATATTCGGGTATTCGGCTGAGGAACTCGAAGGCAATAAAATTGAGATACTAATTCCTCCTTCAGCCAGAAAAATTCATATCAGCCACAGGAAAACATTCTACCATGATCCAAAAAACAGAAAAATGGGTCACAACAGGGACCTGATGGCCGGCAGAAAAGATGGCACAACCTTCCCGGTTGAAGTGAGCCTGAGCACATACATACAAAACGAGGAGCGTTATGTTATTGCGTTCGTGATCGATATAACCAAAAGGAAGGAAAATGAAGAAGATATAGTACGGCAACAGTTGCAGTTAGAAAAGGTGACTGACGAATTGCGTTTACTGAACGCCGACCTGGAACTCAAAGTGGAGCAAAGGACCACCATACTTAAGGAAGCTTTGCAACGTTTGGAAGAATCGCAAACCGAGATAAGCAAGGCACTGGACAAAGAACGACAACTCAATGAAATAAAAGGCCGCTTCGTTTCCATGGCTTCCCATGAATTCAGAACTCCCCTGAGCACCGTATTGTCTTCGGCTTCCCTTCTGGATAAGTATACGGCCGCAGACGACCAGGAAAAAAGAACCCGGCATATCGAAAAGATTAAGAATTCGGTTAAACACCTGAATAATCTGCTGGAAGATTTCTTATCGATGGGTAAACTGGATGAAGGAAAAATTGGTATTCACCTGCATGAATTTGACCTGGCGGAACTGATCCGGGATACCATCGAAGAAATGAACCCTGCACTCAAATCGGGCCAGAAAGTAATTTTTACCTGCAAAGATTCTTATGCCATAACGAGCGACAAAAATCTGATACGGAATGTTCTTTTTAATCTCCTGTCTAACGCCATTAAATTTTCAGAACCGTCGAGGCCGATACATGTGACATGTGTTTGTAAAAAAAATGTCGCCGAGGTTGCCGTGCGGGATGAAGGCATGGGCATATCAAAAGAAGACCAGGAACATTTATTCTCTTCTTTTTTCAGGGGGAAAAATGTAATCAATATTCAGGGAACCGGCCTCGGCCTGCATATCGTGAGAAGGTATATTGACCTGTTAAAAGGTTCAATTAAAGTGGAGAGCGAACTGGGCAGGGGCACGACAATAACATTTACCATACCGGTTAAAGAATAATTATATGAATGCATCCATCCTTGTCATAGACGATAATAAAGATATCAGGGAAAATACAGCCGAAATCCTGGACCTGGCAGGTTATAAAACATTTATGGCCGAGAATGGAAAAAAAGGTGTGGAGATCGCCCTAAAAGAAAAACCTTCCCTGATTGTTTGTGATATTATGATGCCTGAGCTGGATGGTTATGGTGTGTTGCACCTGATCCGGAAAAATGAAGGCACAGAGCAGATCCCATTTATATTTCTCACAGCAAAAACAGAAAGAAATGACTTTCGGAAGGGGATGGAAATGGGAGCAGATGACTATATCACCAAACCTTTTGAGGACATAGAACTGTTGAATGCGGTGGAAATCAGGTTGAAAAAAGCATCCATTCTGAAACAGAATTACGAAGAGGGCTTCCGGGGACTGAATCAATTTCTGAAGGATATAAAAGATACCCGCCTTACCAGCCAGTTATCCGAACAGTACGACCTGGAAAATTATGAACGCAAGCAGGTTCTTTATCATGAAAATAAAAAACCGAGATTCCTCTTCTACCTGGTTAAGGGGAAAGTAAAGTGTTTCAGGACGAACGCTGACGGAAAGGAATATATAACCAACCTGTACAATGATGGCGATTTCATTGGTTATTCAGCTTTACTCGAGAATGCCATATATGATGATTCTGCCGTAGTGATAGAAGATGCGGAAATACTGGCCATCCCCAAAGACGATTTTCTCCACATGATCTATAACGATATCAGCATCGCCTCTAAATTCATACATATCATCACTAAAAATGTAAAAGAAAAAGAAGAACGACTGTTAGGTCTCGCTTACAGCTCGCTCAGAAAACGTGTCGCCACGGCGCTTATTGAAATCATCGCTAAATTCAGTCCGAAAGAGCAAAATATGGCAATTGAAATTTCGAGGGAAGAAATCGCACAGTACGTGGGTACGGCCACGGAATCCCTTATACGAACATTAAGCGATTTTAAAGCTGAAAAATTAATAGATATTAAAAACGGAAAAGTTATCCTGACGAATACGGACAAATTGAAAAATCTCGTTAACTGATCATTATTCTTTCCTTATAAACTAACCCTGGTAATTCCTGGTTTCTCCTGCGCTGCATTTCCCCTGCAAACTGATTAAAATCATATCCTGGTTTCACGCCTGTCATTAATTACCCGATGAATAGGTTGTTTCTTTATGGAAACATTAAATACCAGTATATGAAAAAGATATTACTGCTCTGCGACGGTGATAATTTTCCGTCAGGCGCTATCCGGTTGATCCGACAAATGCGTGAAAATGAGCCCCTGTATGTCAAAGGCCTGTTCATGGATCCCGTTGACGTCCTGGAAATGATTCCCGTCGGATATATGCCCATTTCAGCTCCCTATGAAAGACTTAGACAGGAAGAAAAACAAAAGATCCGGAAAAGCCAGGATCAGTTCGTGCATGCGTTTGAAAATACCGGAATAAAATATGAAGTACATCCACATACCGGGGAATGGAACCGGGAATTGTTTATCAAAGAAAGCCGGTTTGCAGATCTTGTTGTAATCAGTGAGGAGTTATTCTGTGCAAACTCCAAGGAAATCCAGCCCAATTTTTATATGATTGAAGCACTCAGGGCCTCTGAATCTCCAGTTGTGGTTGTACCTGAAAATTTTAAACGCATTGATCACCTGGCTTTTGCTTACGATGGGGGGAAGGAATCTATGTTTGCCATCAAACAATTTACCTATCTGTTTCCCCTCCTGACAGATCTGCCTTCAGAATTTGTGCACATCAAAGATGAAGCAGCAGACGATATCCCTGAACGGGCCTTACTGGGAGAATTTACGTTTTCCCATTTCGAAGCACAACAGACATCCAAGCTCCATTTTGATCCCAAAAAATATCTGACCTCCTGGCTCGGCACCAAGAAAAATGTATTCCTTGTTTCAGGATCTTTTTCCCGGTCCGCGGTTTCCAATGTGTTCAGAAAGAGTTTTGCGGATCATGTGATTGCCGAACATACCTGTCCCATTTTTATTGCCCATTTTTCATAACTATACCTTTTGCTTACTAACCCGACTGCTAATTGTTAATTGTCAATTGTTAACGATGTTATTCAGGGCAACCAATCATCGGCGTCATGAATCTCAGCATTGACAATTAACAATTGACAATTGACAATTCCACCTGACGAATGTTATGAGCTCAGATGATGAAGGTCATATGTAAAAAAGGGTAAATGAGCCATCTTTGAATTCTAAAATTCAACTCATGCAAGCGATAACCTACCATTCCAATTACAAAAGTTTGTCGGTACAGAGGAGCTATAATAATATTCTCTCCCGTTTAATGGCCTGGATAATAAGTGAAGAGAAGAACCGTATTGCATGGGTGGGCATATCCATAACGGCTATGTCTGCCATTTTCTTCCCCGTTACTATGGCTGCTATTTTATTTAACGGTGCAGTTTTCCCCCTGATAATGGGGTCCATGATATCGCTGGCAATTGTTGTGATTACTAACCTGGCCGCCCTACCCACAAAATATACTATTCCTGCTTTTATTTTGGGCATTCTGATTGACCTTGTTCTTATCGTAGTCAGTTTTGTTTTTAGATAATATGGTTTCATTTAGATTAAAATGAAAAGCCCGGAATTTATTCCGGGCTTTTGCCGTTCTGCACATTTTTGTTGTCCAAACAGGTCCACTGAAAGGTTTAATGATTAAGGAATAAAATATTTATAGTTAGTTATTATTTAGAATTACTTTCAACGATTTCTCCTTTGCTGCGTTACCAAAGCATTCGTATGCGGCCAGTATCTCAGAAAGTTTAAAATGATGGGTGATCAGTTGTTTGGAATCGAGTTTGCCCGACTGCACCGTCTTCATCAGTAACGGTGTGGTAACGGTATCCACCAGTCTGGTTGTAATGGTAATATTCTTACTCCAAAGCTGTTCCAGGTGCAGGTCGACTTTTTTACCGTGAACACCCACGTTGGCGATCACCCCACCGGCAGCGACCAGCGACTGGCAGAGCTCAAAGGTTTCGGGAATACCCACTGCTTCGATAGCCGTATCGACACCTTTATTTTCGGTTAAGGAAAGCACTTTCTCCACAGCTTTTTCAGTCCGGTTGTTGACTGTTTTCGTAGCGCCCATTTTTTTAGCTACAGCCAGACGGTTTTCATCCGGATCGATCATTATAATTTCCGCAGGCGCGTAAAACTGAGCCGTTAACAGGGCAGCGAGCCCGACCGGGCCGGCACCTACAATAGCAACCGTACTTCCTGGCGATATCCTGCCGTTCAATACGCCACATTCATAACCCGTAGGCAGAATATCGCTCAGCATAACCAGCGCTTCTTCATCACTGTTGTCCGGAATTTTGTACAGGCTGGTATCTGCATAAGGAATACGAACATATTCCGCCTGGGTGCCGTCGATCAGGTGGCCGAGAATCCATCCTCCGTTTTCACAATGAGAATACATTCCTTTCCTGCAATATTCGCAACTACCGCATGAAGTAATGCAGGAAATCAACACGTGATCACCTTTTTTATACCGGGTTACACCTGCACCGGTTTCTTCGATGATGCCAACACCCTCATGACCCAGAATCCGACCATCGGTTACTTCAGGCACATCACCTTTTAGAATATGCAGGTCGGTACCACATATGGTTGTCTTTGTTATCCGCACAATGGCATCAGTCGGTTTAAGGATCCCGGGCTTATCTTTTGTTTCCCAGGATTTCTTATTCGGACCATGGTATACTAATGCTTTCATTTGATTTTATTATAGATGTAACTTAAATCCGTACTAAAAGAAAACTAATGACGAACGGGTAAGTTCCATATGATTATTGTCATGGTGTATTTTCCCACATGAGCAGTATCAGTAATCTGTTTGACTTCACTCATTGTTATATCTGCCTGATCTGTTCATATTTGAGAAAAAATCAGCCACATGTTTGGAACTCTGAATAGTGAAGAAATAGAATCCATTCTCAACCACCAGCTGATCGGCAGAATCGGATGTAATGCCAACAACACCACTTACGTTGTACCCATTAGTTATGCCTATGATGGGGAATTTATCTATTCTCTGACGAAGGAAGGAATGAAGATCAGGATTATGAGACAAAACCCACATGTCTGTTTTGAAGTGGAAGAGATACCTGATCTGGCAAACTGGAAAAGTGTAATCTGCTGGGGTGAATATGAAGAGCTGCCAAACAAGGCGGAGCGGCATCAGGCCCTGGAACTGCTGCACGACCGGCAATTGCCGATTGTAACCAGTGCGACGACAAAGCTGTCACCAAGCTGGCCGTTCAGGCCCAATAATATTGACAAAATTCAGGGAGTGGTGTTTCGGATCAGGTTATATAAAAAAACCGGCAAATTTGAAAAACAGGACGGGGCGAGTATTTATTCCTGGCAATAGCTGCTATTTAATCCCATAATCATTTAAATAAAATACAATGAAGACCATATTGGCCCTGACCGATTTCACCGCTTCGTCTGTTAATGCAGTGAACTATGCGGCTGACCTGGCCTATTCCATAAATGCAGACCTGGTGCTGCTCCATGCTATTCCATTCCCGATTGCAGTATCCGAAATTTCCGTACCGGGTGATTTTATCGACGACATGATGGATACCAGCCAAAGGGACATAGACAATTTGTCCAAAACAATAAAATCCAGAACCCGGGGTAAAATAAATGTCACCACCGAAATCAAGATAGGCGCCATTGAGCAGGAGATTGAAAACATTTCGCCTAAAGAAAGGCCGCTGGCTGTGGTCATGGGTATTCGTTCGGGAAAATCATTTGAACGGGCGCTCATGGGCGGCACTACGTTTCATATCATGAATCACGTGGGCTTTCCCACACTTATCATACCGGAGGGCGTACAATTCCACGAAATCAAAACCATCGGGATGGCCTGCGACTTAAAACAAACGGACAGTCAGCTTCCCTTTGAAACCATTAAGGAATGGTTATACCTGTTCACTTCAAAACTCGAAATCATTCACATGGAAGAAGGAAACGGGAAGTTGCAGTCCGAACAAACCGTTGAATCGATTATCATTCAGAACCGCCTGCATATTTTTAAGCCAAGATTCCATTTCCTGAGTGGTGATGATATGGCCGCGGAACTCAATGAGTTTATGAAAACGAATCCGCTGGATCTGTTAATGGTTTTTCCCCGCAAACACGGAATATTTGGTCTTTTTCACAAAAAGAAATCGAGATTCATCGCTACTCATCAGCAGCTTCCCATACTCTCCATCCACGATATCAGAAAATGAGTGGTTAACAGGATAATTCGCCTTGTACTTGCAACGGTTTATTTGTATTTTACAGCCTCTAATTTTAAATAAGCCGTATATGAAAAACACGTTATCCGTATTTGTCATTTTAAGTACCCTGATTATCAGTTCCTGCAGCAAAAGCAATGACAATCCCAATGCCGCCGTGACGTTGCCAAAAACCTATACCGAGGATATCCGTTCTTCTGCCCTGAATTCGCTGATCACTTATAATCTTACTTATGGTGGAAACGGTCAGCTTCAGAGTATGGTGTCGACACCTGATGCATCGGTTTCTAAATTTATTTTTCAATACCCGAGCAGCCTCACAGTAACCATGGATATGTATACCGGGAATGCACTCAGTATTCATGAAAATATCTGGCTGAATACCAATTCATTTGCAGATAGTACCCTTCAGTATAACGATACCCAGGATACAACAACCGAAAAATATTTTTATGGCGCCAATAATCTTATGGAGCAGGCGAAATATTATGATTACCATAGCACGGGCACCGTTTTGACCGGGACGACTACCTATAACTACGATGCAAACGGAAACGTTGCGACTCAAACAGACAATCCAGGTGGAACTACCACGTACACATATTATGATGTTCTGAATACTTTTTCTCTTGGCAATACTTTTACTCCGGGGCCAATAAATTTAATAAGGTCAGCTACCCTGGATAACGGTGGAACACCGATTACTGCGATGCATTATTATAGCTTCGATTCCGATAACCGGGTGATCAAAGACAGCATCACCACTACGGCTTCTGACCTGGTCGTGGTGAAATCGTATACCTATTAAGTCGGGAGCATGCTGGTTAATCCGATCAGGGTACTACAGTGCAATATATCACCACATCATTAAAATCGTTGTCACACTTCTTATCTGTGCGGTTGGTATCTTCAAAAGCAATCAGGCTTCTGTTTTCTGCCGCATCGTAGATCAATACCGCATGCCTTTTTAATTTGGGATCTATTTCCGGATTTAAAACATCATTGGAGCAAAAGTGAACAACATTGTCATTTAGCGTACCGGTAGTGCGGTTCCAGGCGTTTTCCATAATCAGAAAACCAATGGTGATGCCGGGATTAAATCTTCCTATTTTCACCTTATCGCCCGGCTTTAAAGGGGTCTGATAACCCGCATTGGGAAATGCATAAGTTATTAATTTGATATCGTCAGCACTTGCGGGCGGCTGATCGCTTGGATAGGTATAAAAGGCGATTGCATTTGAAAAAGAAGCTCCTTCAAACACAAAGGTGATATAAACATCTGATGGCTGGGTTATGACAATATCCGCAACACCTGCGTCGGTAAACAATTCGGGATGCAGAATATTTAAATTCTGTCCGCCAATCAGGTTGGCATTCATGAAGGCAGTCAAAGAAGGGTCAATAACATCGGGGGGAGCCAGGTTATCAGGTTTGCCGGAAGAATCAAAGGTTCCCAAATTATTGTACTCGGTGTTTGTAAACTTCACCTCCCTGGTAACTTCCTTTTTACAGGCATTCAGTGTTAACAGGAAAATCAATGGTGCTAACCAGTTAAATGTTTTCATAATGAGAATTATTGTACGTAAATGATAAGGCCGGTTTTTTTACAGGAATAATGGGAGAAGAGGTAGTTTTTAACCCGCAAAGATATGGACCGGGTCAACAACGGAATTACATGGGTATTGGCAGATATCACTAACCCCTTTGAAACAGCTAAACAGGTGTATACAATCTACAAAAATTTTATGGAATACGCAAGTCTATGATAATCAATATTCCAAGCTTGTTTATTTAACTTTCCTGAAATCAATAAATCCCCGGTCAATATCCGTATGAGCCAATTGAACCCTGACCCTGTCGCCAACATCCATATTTTCAAAGCCACTGACCAGTTTACCCTCTACGGGTGGATGCAAAATCCTTACCCAGGTCCCTTTATCGGAGGCTCCGGTTATGATTCCATCAAATTGCTCGCCAATTCGGTTTTCAAAGAGTAAGGCAGCGGTGGATTTTGCTACCTGTCTTTCCACTTTCTTCGCAGCGTCTTCCATCGTTGTGCAATGGGTGGCGATTTCCTTCAATTCATCTCCGGCGTAAGGAACTTTGTTTCCGGAAAGCGCAGCTTTCAGCAATCGCTGCGTGATCAGGTCCGGATACCGGCGGTTTGGCGCGGTGGAATGGGTATAGTCTTTAACAGCCAGTCCGAAATGTCCATCAACAACCTCTCCCTGGAGTCCGGCAACATATTCTCCCGAGCCAAGAAGCTTAATTACACACAATGAAAGATCCGGAAAACGAACCGGATCACTCGTTTTCACACCGAGCAGGAATTTATCCAGTTCCTTTGCATCCGGTTGTGCCGGAAGCTTGTATTTCCATTCCCCTGCGAGTTCAACGATCCGGTCCCATCGTTTAGGAACGCGGACAACTCTCCGGATGGATGGAAAATTTTTATTGTAAAGAAACCTGACGACGATACTATTGGCTGCAATCATAAATTCCTGTATGATGGACATCGCAGAATTGGCCGGATCTTCTTTTACATCCCTGATTTCATCTTCTTCAAAAACCGGGCGCGCCTCTACAGTTTCGAGATACAGGGCCCCGTTATCATAACGCCGCGTTTTTAATTTTTTTGCCATGGTATCCTGCAACCGGATATTTTCATCCAGTCCGCCGACCGACCCGATGGCTTCGGGTTCAGGACCCGATTCATCCAGCCAGGCTCCTACCGAGTGATAAGCCAGCTTCGCTTTGTTCAGCACTACAGCCTGATAAATATCCGATGCCTGAATGTTTCCATCCGATTCAATAAGAAATTCGACAACCATGGCCGGGCGCTCTGCATTGAATTTAAGTGAGGTGAGATCGGTGGAAAGTTTTTCAGGAAGCATTGGAAATATCTGGGCACTGGTATAAACAGAAGTTGTATTGTGTTTTGCATGTTCTTCCATTGCCGATTCTTTATTCACCCTGGAATCAACATCCGCGATGGCAATCAGGATCTTTGCCGAGTCAGGAGTTACCGGTATCGCCACAGACAGCTGATCAAGGTCTTTGGAATCATCGTTGTCAATAGAACACCAGCAGAGATTCCTGAGGTCCCGGATTTGTCCGCCGGACTTGATATCCGATTCCTGAAGGCTGTTCACAGCCGCCAGGGAAGATTCCGTAAAATCAATCAGAAAACCTTTAGCCAGCATGGCCCGTCGCGCGATCCGTTGAAGTATGGCCCGGTGATTCATGCCCATCGTTTTTTTATTTTAAGGTAGTCGATTACCCGTGAATCTGACCCCGAAACCGGAAAATTTGTTTTTATTTATCTTTTCACAATTCAATAAGGTACAATTGTTGAATATGAATCCGGAACGATCCATACTCATACCAAAATGCAATTCGAACCATGAAAAAGACTGTATTCTCATTGCTGGTTATCCTTTCCCTGTCCCGCTCTTCCGCCCTGGCACAGGGCCTGCACCTGGGTATTAAAGCAGGAACCAATAACAGTCTGCTTACCGGAAATTCTTTTAATGACGGGTTTAACTGGAGTTTCATGGCCGGTGCCTTTGCGAACATTGATTTTACAAGCAGCTGGGGCATCCAGCCGGAATTATTATTCAGCCAGGTCACTACGCAGACAGCCAGTAATTTTTCTGATTTTTATCATGAGGGCATGAACAGTAAAGAAGTTAAACTTCAATATCTGAGCATCCCGGTTTTACTCAACTTTAAACTCCCCTTACATTTTATCAGTCTGCAGCTGGGGCCGCAATTCGGCACATTACTGAATAATAATTATTCCATAACCACCAATGGGAAAAACGCATTTAAATCCGGCGATTTTTCCATGGTAGCCGGTGCACAGGTAAATCTGCTGATGTTTAATGGCGGGATAAGATATGTGTATGGATTTACCAATATCAATGATGTAACGAATGGAGATACCTGGAAGACCAGGACGATTCAGCTATATGTAGGTTTCCGATTATTTTAGACTATATAGATCTTTCCAGAATAAAGCATAGGATCGCGGAAGAAGGGAAACGGACTGAGACTATCATTGAGCTAGGATATTATAAAAACATCCGGCGGCAACCTGCTAAATTCAAGAGATTATTTATTTCCGGAGGAAAATGCTTTGATCAGCGCATATTCGTATTCAACACCCTCATAAAATTCCTTTACCCCGATCCGTTCATCCTTTCCGTGCGCGCGGTTGTCATCTTCATCAATGAATACACCTGAAATACCGTAAGTCTGTATACCAGCGCTACGGAGATAAATTCCATCTGAGGCGCCCACATCCATGACGGCGATTACCGGAACGCCGGGCCATATTTTTTGCGTAACCTGTTCAACCGTCTTCATCATTTCAGGATCGGAGGGTGAAGGAGGATTCGCAGCGGTATCACCAATTACCTTTATTACAATCTGACTATCATTCAGCAGTTCGTTTAACTGTTTCACGATTTGATGGTTGGTGTTCCCTGGTAAGATCCGGCAGTTGACGAACGCTTTGGCAGATTGGGGCAGGGCATTGATCGCATGGCCCGCTTCGAGCATGGTGGCCACGCAGGTCGTACGCATCAGGGCATTATAGTACGGTGAAACAGCCAGTCTGCTGATTACCTGGGGATCTGTTGAATTTTGTGCAATGGATTTCATGTCTTCAGCAAGCTGCCCGTTTTCGAAAGATGACATCTTTAAGAAATAGGATTGGGTAATCTCACTCATCTGTACAGGAAAATCGTAGGCCTGCATTTTTTCCAGTCCGCCTGCCAGGCGATAAATGGCATTATTTTTTACAGGCAGGGATCCATGTCCGCCCGGATTTTTTACTTCCAACTCCAGGTCCAGCACGCTTTTTTCACTAAGCTGAACCGTTCTTGCAATCTTCTTCCCATTTTTCAGTTGCGGATCTCCTGCATCCATATTGATGCAAAAAGCCGCATCAATTAAACTCCGCCGGTTTTTAACCAGCCATTCCACCCCGTCGTAAACGCCTCCTTCTTCGCCGGCAGTCAGCGCCAGTATCAGGTCCCTGTCGGGTACAAATCCTTCTTTTTTCAATCGGATAAAATTGGCGGCCAGAATGGCGGAGCCGTCTTTAATATCCGAGGTTCCCCTTC
Organism: uncultured Bacteroidota bacterium; assembly: GCA_963766585.1. GTDB lineage: Bacteria > Bacteroidota > Bacteroidia > Chitinophagales > Chitinophagaceae > Puia. Next base: position 681,578 of record CAVYAV010000002.1, on the reverse strand, counting down.
CATAAAAAAAACCATCCTTTTCCGTTAGCTTAAACGGATCCATGGTCCAGTCGCTCCGTTTCGCTTCCACCACATCCAGGTGGGATAAGAGTAACAGGGGTGGACGTTTGCCTTTTCCATGATATCGCAGGATGATATTCCGGTTCCGTATTTCGGGACCGGTTATTTGAATATCGTTTTCCGAAAAGCCGGCATCCAGAAACCTTTTCCTCATTGCCAAAGCGGCTACGGTTGTATTACCGATAGAATGGGTGGTATTGATTTCAATAAGTTCTTTAAAAATACTGCGTGCCAGTTCCTGATTGGGTGTAAGTTTTTTTGTCTGGGCAGAACTGAACTGAATCCATACCAGCATTAAAATGAATGTGCCGGAATAGATTTTTAGCTTTTTTTTCATGCGGTTCACTTTAAATTTACTTTCAGTACCCGGTCATCGGACGTGATGAAAAGCACATCCTTCGTTTCATTGAAACAACAATTGGATGTGCGCTTATTAAATATCCGGATAAGTCCCAGTAGTTTGCCGGCTGGCGAAATAATATTTATTCCATCCGGTCCGGAGCTGAAAAGATTTCCGGATTTATCCGTTTTAAATCCATCGGCTCCCGTTTTTACTGTTGCATTCTTCATCAGCGGGTCGCCATCCAGGAAAACGCCTCCGCTTTGAATATCCCCTTTCTCATCCAGATGATAAGCATACCATCTTGTATGATTGTCGCTGCTGCCAACATAAAGTATTTTCTCATCGGGAGATAACGTAATGCCATTGGGATGGGGAATGCTGTCGATCAGTAAACTCAGCTTACCGGCACTACTGATTTTATAAACACCTTCAAAGGGCAGCTCCCGGGTGGGGTCTTTATCCCCCTCTGGTAAACCATAAATGGGATCCGTAAAATAAATATTATTTCTGCTGTCGGCTACCAGGTCGTTGGGACTATTGAATTTCTTCCCCTGAAAATTGTTCGCGAGTACTGTAAATTTTGGCATCGGCGAATCCAGAGGCGCATCCATTCTGGCCACCTGCCGGTTACCGGACTGGCAAAGTAATAATTTACCGTCTTTATCCAGAGCAAGACCGTTGGACCCGTTCTCACCATTCCTGATCGCCGTCTCTGTATAGCCAGAGGGACTAAGCCAGGCCACCGGTGTATCCTTCCCGTTCCAACTGTAAATTTTGTTTTCCCGTACTGATGAAAAAAGCAGCATTTGTTTTGCCGGAACCCAGACCGGTCCTTCAGACCATTTATAATTCCTGCCAATAATTTCGACAACTGCATTTTTAGGAATCCCGTTCAATACACTGCTGTCATAAATTTCCACTTTACCGATGGCGCTATCAGCAATGGCCGAATTTGTTTTTTTGTCCGGGGATGCACAACTGATGTATAACAATATGCCAATTAAATAAACCGGGTTTATTATATTTTTCATATGCCGGGTGATTTTAACCAGTTTTTGTTTCCCTCCATTATTTCCAACAGGGCTTCCTTATCAAGTTCATGCTCATCTTCATCGAATTTATTGTAGTAGGACCGGAGTTCTGCATGGGAAAATACAGGACTGATAAAGGGAGTATAATCCTCGTGTTTATGGATGATCGCATTCAAAATGTTTTTATATGCTCCGGATTCGAGCAAAAGCATTTCTTCAGGTCCCCGGTCGCAGGCCCAGAACTCATATCTGCGGGCAAACCGGGCTTCAAGACTTGTATAAAACCAGTTCCTTGCTTCGTTCTCCTCGCTCCAGGAAGTTGAATGATCCCGGAAAGTCCACAGAAAACCATTTTTGAAATCGTCTACTGTCACCAGGTTGTCTTCGAATTTCGGAATTCCCCAGCTTTCCCGGTATTCTTCGAACAAATCTTCTGTATTAATGCCTTTAACCTGAAGCCTTATAAAAGAGGCCCTTGCTTTTGCGGAATTCGTATTCAGATCCGTAAGCAGATCTGCAAAGGAAAGCAGCAGTTCCGTATTATTATTTGCCGTGGCTTCAAAAATCCTCTCCAGCCCGTAGTTTACCTGTGATAAGGGGGTTTCATTTGATCTGATATTTTCGAAATAGGAAATTCTATTCATATGGGTTTGAAATAACAGGTTTCCGAAAAGGATAATCGTCAGATTGAATATAGCAATAGAAAACGTATTTGAAAAAGGTTTCAAATATGCACAAAATAATTTGGCCTTTTAATTTGATTCTTTCTCCAGAATATGCATCGCTTCATCGTCATGATACTGACTGATCAGGGATTTCAGCTGTGTTTTTAAGGATATAACCAGCCTGCTGTCTTTTTTTTCCATATACATGTTTTTCATTTCCCGGGGATCTCTTTCCAGATCGTAAAGTTCCCAGGCATCCGTCGGGCCATAGAATCGGATCAGTTTATATTGCTCGGTGCGAATGCCAAAATGAGGCGACACATGATGCGGTTCAGGATATTCATAATAATGATAATAAGCCGACTTGCGCCAGTTTTCATTTTTTCCCGGCTGCAGCAGGGGCAGGAAGCAGGCTCCCTGCATGGATGCAGGTACGGTAAGACCCGCGATGGTTAATAAGCTTGGTGCAAAATCGATGTTCATGATCATCTGATCCACTTTGGTTCCTGGTTTAACAACACCCGGATACCGCAAGACAACAGGAAATTTCAGGGATTCCTCATACATGAAGCGTTTATCGAACCATCCATGTTCCCCCATATAAAAACCCTGGTCGGAGGCATAGATAACCACCGTGTTTTCAGCTAGTCCGTTTTTATCAAGCCAGTCAAGTATTTTGCCGATGTTCCGGTCGAGCGACCTTGCAGTGGACAAATAATCTTTCAGATAACGCTGGTATTTCCATTCCGTCAATTCCCTGCCACTGTAGTGGTGCTGATCAAATTCTTTACTCAGTTTTTCATAGTATGTTTTAAATACAACCAGTTGTTGGGGATTCAATCGATTATAGAAGTCGTTCCTGCTATAGTCGGCATGCACTTTCAGGTCATCCCCGAGCAACATGGTTTTTGCAACCGTCATATCCTGGTTTTTTGCTGCAATGCGGCCTTTATAATCATCATAAAAGTTTGGGGGGAGCGGAAATCTGATGCTGTCGAATGCGCCAAGGTCCTGCAGGTCCGGCAACCAGGCCCGGTGGGTGGCTTTTTCGCCGATGATCAGGCAAAAAGGCCTGGAAGTATCCCTTTGGTTGAGCCAGTCGAAGCCCAGGCTGGTGATGATATCGGTTACGTATCCCTGGATGCGGACCGTATCATTTTTCATATCAATGAAATCGGGATTGTAGTACTGGCCCTGGTCGGGTAAGATCTTCCAATAGTCAAAAGCATTTCCCGGCAGGGTTTGAAGGTGCCATTTGCCGATCCATGCGGTTTGATAATCCCTTTGTTTCAGCATTTTTGGAAAGAGCTCCTGATTAATATTGAACGGGTTCGAAATATTATTCACTTTTAATCCATTCACATGGCTGTATTTCCCGGTGAGCCATGCAGCCCTGCTCGGAGCACAAAGTGAGTTGGTGACACAGGCGTTCAAAAAAATGGCGCCCTCTTTTGCTATACGGTCGATATTCGGTGTTTGCATCAGACTGCTGCCGTATGCACTGATTGCCTGGTAAGCATGGTCATCTGAAAGAATAATCAGGATATTCGGTGCTTTTTTATTTTGCTGCGCCGTGATGGTTATACAACATGCCAGGCATGATAAAAACAGCAAATATCTTTTCATGAAGAAAGCTTTTCGGTTTTCTGTAAGTATATCTTCTCAAAAATATTTTAAAGTTACAGAAACAATGAGCCCCGAAGCCCAGTATTTTAACCAGCAGGACTAACAGATGTTAAACCCATAACCAGAAAATAAAATTTTCGGAAGAGCATCGTCAACAAGTGAAATTACGTAGTGGGCTGACGGGGAATTTAATGGAGTGGTCATAGGAATTATGACCTGCCGCGGTTCGAATCCCGGAAAATATTTCCGGGATGGTTTTTTAAAGTAAATCGGATTTATGGATGAGGAGAGATAGTTTTCAAGGGTACGGATTAACTCATCATCAAAATTCGATCGCTTACTAACGGAGATGATCAAACGTTTATTATTGGTGCGTAAATAAATAATCCAGTCATGGGAAAAATGCAGAAAGACAAACGTAGTCTTACGAAAAACCGGTGATCCGGGAGGCTCTTTTCGTTGTTTGGCGGGTTAAGACTCCCGAACGCTCTGTTTGTTTTGTTAATAACCTGTTGCCAGGATCATCGGCCTGCCTGTAAATTTTGACTAATTTCGAGGTCAATCTCAAGCCATATTATTATGCAACTCACTGCAAAACTTATACAGGTACTTCCCCTGCAAACCGGCACCGGTAAAAACGGCCAGTGGAAAAAACAGGATATCATCGTAGAAACAGAAGCCACTTATCCCAAGAAGATCTGTGTTTCTATATGGGGCGATAAAATTGATGCCGGCCAGTTACAACCAGGAAACCAGTTAAAGATTGATTTTGATGTGGAGAGCAGGGAATTCAATGGCCGCTGGTATACGGATGTGAAAGCCTGGAAAATTGAGGTGGCTGGTTCTGTACCTGCCGGCGGAGGGGATGAACCTTCCATGCGGGCGGCAATTGATATCAGGGAAGAAGATGATCTGCCCTTTTAAAATCCTTTTTGACCAGCACTCGTTAGGGTATTATCAGCTTGCCCTTTTTTCCTGTAACAACATATTTACCGCGTGATCAAAGGATCCTGCACGAATCACCTCACCGGCATTTACGAAAAAGATTTCATCTGCATTCTGGATCGTATTCAGCCTGTGTGCGATAATGACACGTGTGGTATCCGCCGGCAGCCTGTTCAGGATATTTTGCAACAGCTGTTCGGTAATCGTATCAATATTTGCAGTGGCTTCATCCAGGATCAGCAAATCGGGATTCCTCAGAACTGCCCGCATAAAGGCGATCAGTTGTTTTTGTCCTAAGCTGATGCTTTCCCCGCCGGCAGTTATATCGGTATCCAGACCGTTTTCAAATATCGGGAGCAGGCTTTCCAGGTTTGCATCATGAATAACGCGTTCCAGTTGCTCGTTAGAAAATCCCCTGTAGGATTCATTTCCGTATAAAATATTATCCCGCACTGTTCCTGTAAATAAAAACGGTTCCTGCAATATAAATCCGATTCTCCGGGTACGTTCTCCCGGATCATAAGCCCGGATATTTTTGCCATTCAGGAATATCTGACCCTCCTGTGGATCATATAACCGGGCAAGTAAGGATGCCGTGGTTGTTTTACCCCCGCCTGTTGGTCCGACAAGTGCATAAGTCCTGCCTTTTTCAAGACTGAAATTGATATTATGTAATATCTCTTTCCCGTCGTCATAGCCGAAATGTACATTCCTGAACTCCAATAGCGGTGCAGGTGTAACAGGATGCTCATCTTTTACAACCGGGAGATTGGATTCCAGGTTTAAAATGACGGACACGCGTTCAAAACCAGCCATCGCCACCTGAAAACTTGTCCATAATGCTGCGAGCTGACGAAGCGGATTATAAAAATTGGTCGCATAGGAAAGATAACTAACCAATAAACCGACGGAAAACTGTCCGATCGAAATCAGGTAGATTCCGAATGTTAAAACAATGAGCTGGGCGAGACTGGCAAAAAAACCATAAACTGATATAAAGATATTATTGGCTATTCCGGCAGACTTTGCCGTTTTATAGTTCTGTTCATTTACCTCGTCAAACCGTTTTCTGAAATAATCCCGGCGGTTGAAGGCAATAATGACTTTAAAATTATTCAGCCCTTCCTGGATTTCAGCACTTAGCCCGCCTGTATTTTTCATACTGGCGGCATTTTTTTTCTTTACCCAGGAAGAAGTCAGCCGGGTAAAAATTACAATCAGTATTCCGGGAATCAGCGCGGCGAGGCCAAGTCGCAGATTAATAGCCAGTAAAAAAATACCAGCCCCGGTCATAGTTACAATACTTCCGATAAACTGCATGAAAGACTGGGAAAAAAACTGGTTGATCTTATCGGTGTCATTGTTAATTCTGGAAATCAGATCACCGGTCTTATTCTGGTTAAAAAATGCCACCGGCAGGTCCTGGAGTTTATTGATCAGCGTATTTCGGATCTTGAACAACATACGCTGGGCCACACCGCCCATGATCCTTGTTTGCTGGGTGCCTGCGGCAAAAGAAATAAGAGCCATTCCAACCAGCAAACCTGCGTTTACCAACACCCCGTGATAGTCCTTGTGAACAATAAATTTGTCGATCGTACGCCCCACAATAAATGGATTCAGCAAAGTCAGACCTGAATTGGTCAGTATGGCCAGTAATGCAAGCCATAAATTTTTATGTTCCTCTTTCATCAGCTGCAGTAACTTCCTTAGAATCCCCATATTGGAAGCCTTCTGCTGCCCGCTGGAAATATCATTGAGGTTGTAATTCATTTGTGCTTTGTTGTGAATCATAAATCTGTACGTATTCCGGACTGGTCGCCATCAGCATATCATGGGTTCCTGTCGCAACAATCTCCCCTTCCATCAAAACAATTACCTGATCAAATTTTTCTGCTGATGCAATCTTTTGGGTTACAGAAATCAAAGTGATACCTGGATAATTGTTCCGGACATTATTTAATATTTTCATTTCTGTTTGGGTATCGACCCTTGCTGTAAAATCATCCAGTAATAATATTTTCGGATTAACAGCCAGTGCCCTCGCCAGCATGATCCGTTGTTTTTGGCCGCCGGACAAACTCGTGCCCCTTTCAGAAACCAGTGTGTTCAGTTTGTTCGGAAGCGAATCAATAAAATCCTTTAGTTCGGCGGTAACAATGGCTTTTTCCAGCGAGGCGTCGGTTACCTTGTCACTAAAAGCAATATTCTCCCGTATGCTCATATTAAACATGATGCTGTCCTGGAAAACAAATCCGATCTGGCTGTAAAAATTTTCTTTATTATAGTCGTCTATTTTTCTACCGTCAAATAAAATGCTGCCTTCATTGGGTTTAATTAAACCCGTTAACAGGTAAAGCAATTGCGACTTCCCTGCGGCTGTAGGACCAATAATCGCCAGCCTGGAACCTGCATCTACTGAAAAGCTGATGTTTTTCAATGCCGGTTTCTGACCATAGATTACGGAAACATTTTCCACTGATATTTCACCTTTCAGGGTTTCCCGGATGATCCCGCTCTCTGCCAGTTCCGGCTGATCCAGTACCAGGTGAAGACGCTGGTAACTGGCAGAAGCCTGAACAATTACATTGCTCATAAAACCAATCATGATGATCGGGAAGATGAGCAGGGACAGATAACTGTTGAATGCTGCAAAATCACCCAGTGTCATGGTCCCGGCGATTACAAAATGACCTCCGAGAGTCAGGATGGTAATTCCGGCAAATCCTGCTGTAAGCACGATTATCGGAATCAGCCAGGCAAACATCCGAAGGATACTCATACCCAAAGTCTTGGCTTCCGTATTTGCCTGGAGGAATTTTTCATATTCCGGCTGCTGCGCATTGATCACCCGGATTAAAGAAGCCCCGAGTATGGATTCATTGATTACTTTATTAAGCCGGTCTATCACTTCGCGACCTTTTATAAATATGGGCCGCCCTTTTTTTGAAAATAAATAGAAAGAGAATCCTATGATGGGTATAATACCTACGATGGCGAAAGCCAGGCGCCAGTTAATACTGAACAGCATGATACAGGCACCGATGATAATGATCAGGGATGATGCAATTACTACAATGGCCTGGGAAACAAATGTTTTCACTGAATCCACATCCGCCGTAAGATTGGTAAGCAGTTTCGAAGGGTTTGTTTTTTCGATATAGGCAAACGACTGCGTGGATATTTTCGCCGCAAGCCGGGAACGTAGATCCCGGGCCACACGTTCCGAAGTATTTATTTGAATAATACTCTGGAGCCAGGTAAAAATGAAAATGATAACTGAAGCGGAAAGAAATTCAACCAGGATTTTAGTTAAAGAATACCGGGAAGGATAGGCATCAATGCCGCTGGCAATAATTCTGGGAAGGACCAGATTGATCCCATTACTTATCAGGGCGAAAAAGATCAGCAAAAAGATCATCCTCCGATAGGGTTTCATCAGGCTCATGATACCCGGGCCCTTCTTTTTTGTTTTATCTGATATTTTTTTGTTTTTTTCCATCGCTGTTATGTTCCTTTTTTTCTGGCTTTTTATGCAGACACCATACCGGACATTGTTTTTTGGTTACCCTGAAACCCTTCACTCCGGCCGGATGGCAAATTTGGAATCAAATCATTTCATAAACTAACCTTCCACCGAATTTTTACCGAAAACAGGAAAATGCCCCAGCAAAAGGTATAATTTAAATAATCTAGTTTTATCGGAACAAAACACTGACTCACCGGTCTTATCAATAACGTGAACCCAGATATCGGATATAATCCGGCAGATAAGCAACTGATTGACCGGATATTGCGCGGGGATAACCGGGCGTTTGGGATTATTATAAAAAATACCGAAAACCTGGTTGCCCAGATTGTTTTCAGGATGGTCCCGGGTGGCGAGGACCGTAAGGATCTGGTGCAGGATATCTACCTCAGGGTTTTCCATAACCTGGCCGGTTTTAAATTCCAGTCCAAACTTTCCACCTGGATCGCCCAGATTGCCTACAATACCTGTCTGAGCTGGATTGATAAGAAAAAATTTGTTCTTCCCGGAAACCTGCACGAGGAGGAAACGAATATCCATTCTACAGAAACTTTGTATAATACCCCTGTTAACAGCCACTCTCCTGAAACCCGGTTATTTCAAAAAGAAGTGACCACCATCCTGATAAAAGAAATCGACCTGCTTCCGGAGATGTATAAGACACTGATCACCCTTTTTCATCATGAATCCATGACCTATGAAGAACTGTCCCAGATTACCGGTTTACCCGAAGGAACTGTAAAAAGTTCCCTGTTTCGTGCACGAAAAATGCTGAAGGAAAACTTATTATCAAAATATCAAAAGGAGGCATTATGAATATCTACCATCCGAAAGAAGAGGACATTCAACAGTATGCCATGGAAAAAGCAGATTGTGCTTTTGAGGTAGTTCAACACATTGAATCCTGCAACCAATGCCTGGAAGAAGTAGAAACGTACAAACTTTTATTTAGTGGAATACGGCAGCAGCCCGCTCCCGCATTTTATTTTGATGTATCCGAGCTTGTACTATCCCAAATTCCGGAATCAAAATCACGCCTTACTGCCGACAATGTCATAGTCGGTTTTCTGACTATTTTCATCTTCTTTTGTATGGCCATTCCTTTATATTTCTTCCGGAAAAGCCTGGCCGGATTGTTTACAGATATCCCACCCTTTTTCGTCTATGCCATTGCTTTCAGCACGGGTATATTTCTGCTCTACAGGATACTTTCTATTTATAAAAAATATCAGAATCAGATACGTTTAATAAATTTTAGTTCTTCATTTGGGAACTAATTTCTTTAAGGGCAGTCAAATATGTAATCAATAAATGAAAATGAAAAAAATAAGCCTTACTACCACCACTTCACTGTTTTTCCTTGCCGCGCAGGCGCAGCCACAGGGAGATTTTGATCCTTTTAAAGACAGGGATTTTTTATTTGACGCCCTGCATATATGCACGATCCTGTTTGCCATTTACCTCGTCTCTTCATTTCTGCTGCAGTTATTCAAAAGCGGAATATCGTATCGTCTCAAAAACCGTATGCTAGATAAAGGAACCGAAGAAAATATCGTGCGTGAGCTGTTGCTGCCAGAAAAAAAAGAAAATAAAAATTATATCCTGCAATGGTTTTTTATGCTGATCGCGCTCGGGGTCGGTTTGTTGCTGGTTGGCTTTACAAGACCCTTCGGGCTCCATTCCATAGCCATTCTTGCATTCAGTATTGCTGCCGGATTTGGGTCTGCCTACTATTTTACGAAACAGAAGGACTGAATGGTTGGCGGTTGGCCGTTTTTTAAAATGAAAATATAATGAAACTTATTTTTTTTCTGATTGCGTTTTGTTTATTGAGTATCCGTTTTTATTTCTCCTGGTCTGGACAGGACCGGGAAAGAAGGGGTATATCAGAAAGTAATATGGTAATCAAATCGGATAATTCTTACGAAGAAATCAGGTATTCCGGAAAATTTAAACTCTCTGACGATGAAAGCAGTTTCACGAGCATTTCACCGGGTGGATATTTTAAATTCCGTATGAATGATATCAGGGTAAAAGCAGAAAGCAATCTCCGGGGGGAAATTGAGTATACGATCAACGATGGGAATCATGACCTGCCGATGAACAGTGATGCAAAAAAATATCTGGCCCAGTCCATTAAAGAAATGATTGCCTGGGGGTATGACGCTGAGGGAAGAATGGAACGCATTTATCTGAAAGGCGGTACTGCAGCTTTATTCAGGGAAATTGACAGTATTAAACCGGATAATATCAAAGTTTTGTATTTGAATCGTCTGCTCAGGTCAGACTCCGGCTTAACAGCGGATATGCCACTGATCATGAAAAAAATCGGCAACCTTGGTAATGATCAGGATAAAATCTCGGCTTTAGGAAAAATTTCAGCTCCACAGTTGCAGGATTCAGCAACCGTAACCGCTTATTTTGAGGTTATAGCCGGATTAAATGCAGACAATGAAAAAGCGCATGCCCTGGAAAATATCATTATGATGGACACCACATCCACAACAAACGCGGAAAAAGTACTGGTCTTGTCCGGAACCCTGCAGTCAGATATGGATAAAGCTGCCCTTTACCGGAAAATGATTGAAAAGGGCATGATCACCGGGGCAAGATTTGACAGTCTGATCAAACATATTTCACTGATGGATTCTGATCTGGATAAGGCTACGCTATACAAGGACATTGCTGATACTTACAATCTTACCGAAACACACTGGATTGTATTAATCAGCCAGGTTCCCCAGCTGGGATCCGATATGGATAAAGCTGATTTGCTAAGCAATTATGCATCAAAAATGCCTAAAACTGATGCAGTTGTAACAGCTTACCGAAAGGCTGCTAAAACCATTACCAATGATATGGATTATGGAAAAGTTGTGCGCGCAATAGAATAAACCCGGTTCAGGTTACATAATTACACTCTGGGGTTACTAATCATAGTTAAGGTCTAATCGACTGATTTACAACATATTTAGTCGATTAGCCTGTAAGAACCCCTAAATCAGTGATTATGAAAGAGATGACCAGTTATTATCAACGCCTCACCAAAATCATGTATTTCGCAGCCGGACTTACCCTTATTCTGGGTATTTCTGCTGTTTACTTGTATCAGAGAGCGACACCGCAAAAATTATTCAGTGAACATTTTCAACCCTACAAACTCCATCTCCTGAGGGGTGCCCAAAATAGTGGTTCTGTTAAGGACGCTTATGCGTTCGGTAACATGGATTCGGTAATCACGCAGTTTAGTGCCTGCCGGACTCCAGTACCAGAGGATTATTTGCTGGCAGGAATTGCATTTCTCGAAAAAAATCAGCCCGCCAAGGCAATTGACGTCTTCCAAAAGCTGATTCAGAAAAATGCTGATGATAAATCTGATTTTTTTGAAGCAGATGCGGAATATTATCTGGCGATGGGATATCTCAGCAACCAGGAGCCCGATAAAGCAATGCCGATTTTTGAAAAAATACAAGCCGACCTTGAAAACCCATATAATAGCAGCGTAAGCGAATGGTTCATGTTAAACATTAAAACTTCGATCGCAAAAAAATAATTCCTTTAAACCGTTTATGTCCAAACTCCATAATTATTTATGGAGTTTTTTTTATTCCGGTTACATTTTCCCAAATAGGGATTACTCATTTCGACACCTCTCCGTCAAGAGGATTATATAAAAGGTAAAAAATCAATTATGAAAACCATCAAAATCAGAGGTCTGAAGTCAGTCGCATTTGTTATATGCCTGTTCTTCCTTGCCTGCCAGAAAAGTGAAAATTCATCAGGAGCAAAAGGAACATCTTCGGTACATATTTTTCTTACGGATGATCCGTCACTGGTATTCGATCATGTTTTCCTGGACATCAGTAAGGTTGAAATAAAAGTGGAAGATGCAGAAGAATCCCGGAATGAAACTGAACATCATGATCAAGCGGAAGATGAGGATCATCATGGAGGAACGTCAGGTGGATGGATGCCGGTTGCTATTCATCCCGGTATCTATGATATATTGCAGTTCCGCAATGGCCTGGACACTTTATTTGGAACAGCCTCATTCGATGCTGTAAAGGGTTTACATAAAGTACGTGTAACCCTGGGCACAGGCAATAGTGTTGTTTTCAATGGTGCAACTTCTCCGTTATTGATTCAAAACAATGACAATATTATTGTCATCAATATCGATGAATCGGTTGTTGCAGTGAATTCAGGCGGACTAACCAGTTTCTGGATTGATATAGACGCCGGTCGTTCCATTCGCCAGCACCAAAACGAATTCGAATTAAAACCCAATGTAAAAGTATTCAGCAGGGAAAAATCTGCCAGTATTGAAGGGCGTGTGCTTCCCGCCGATGCATCAGCAGTTGTGATGGCTGTGAATGGTGCGGATACGGCTTCTGCAAAACCGGAAAGAGAAGGTGAATTTAAATTCATCGGATTAACACCGGGAACGTATAAGCTCATATATCATGCAACAGCCAATAACTATGTGGACGCTATAGTAAACCAGGTTGTTGTTTCCGGTGCGGAAGACGTACATGTGCCGGACCAAATCCTTCACCAGTAATAAAATTCAACACCTTAACCGGGCATCATCAATGCCCGGTTAATTTTTTTATTACGAAAAAAACCAGGATCGAGCACACGGCAAATATCCCTGCGAAATAAAACCAATTCACCGGAGATTCTGTTACAGGCTGGTAGTCTCCTATTAATACCAGGTTTGCCCAGAAAGCCGGTGTCTTAATACGTGCATCAATGTCGTTACTGGCGAGAAAATCGATTTTTGATTTTTGAAGGGCAATATCAATTGGCAGGCCCTTTTGCAAATAATGGTGAAGCCGTTTTGTAATAAATGAAATAGATATTTCATCTGCCTTCCACAGGGAAGTAACTACGCTTTTACAGCCTGCATATGAAAATGCCCTTGATAAACTGATTACACCTTCTCCATTTACCATTAATCCGTTGCCCGTTTCACAGGCACTTAAAATCACGAGTCGTGCGGACTTCATGTTAAACGTATAAATTTCCTTTTCAAATAAACGATGTTTATCTTCTGCGTCATTTTTAGTCCCGTAAAATTCAATATAGGAACCCAGTAAATTTGAATCATTGGCGATAGCATGGGTTGCTAAATGAATAACAGGAAACTGGCCCAGTAAACTGGTAAACTGGTTTTTTGTAGCCTCTCTTCCAAAATATTTCTTCCCGGGAAGTTGCTCAATCTCCCCGGCAGATGCGGGGAGGGCCGGTAAAATCAGGTTCATATTTCCGGCATCTGAAAATGGGGCCATCGCCAATACATCGTAACCTTTCGATTTCGCTGGCTTTTTTCCTGTAAGAAAATTTGCAGTATAGTTGTATGATATTGCAAATTTATTCAGCATCTGGGATCCGTCGTCCATCACAAGCATTTCAAACGGTACGTAACTGATCTCATTATAGGGGATAATGATCAGGCGATCTTTGTTCTTTATTTTATCAAAAACGGGTTTGATTAATTCGGCAAATAGCCTGGTACCCATGTTACGAAACGTGGTTCTGCTGGCGGCATCCAGATCCACAAGGGTGTTTCTTAATGCAGAAATTGTTGAAATTACATTATTGGAAAATTCGTTCTTATCCAGTGGCAGCGCCGTGTATCCTGATCCTTGCCTGGTGATATAAAAGCAAATCAGTTTGTCTGCAGTAAAATAATAAGACAGAATGGCTTCATCCGCACCGTCCAGGTTTTGTTGGAGTACATCCATTCCCGCAGAGCTTGCCGAAAATTTCAGGTTATGATAAGCCGGATTTTCGTCGAGCTTGTCCTGAACCGAAGCCAGGGAAATTTCATTATCATGCATATCCCTTTCTATCTGTTTCCTTTCTGTGCTATCGGTAACCCGAACAAACTGAATTTCAAGTTTGGCCAGGACAGATCTGTATCTTTTTTCTTCCGAAACCAGGGCGAGAGGTAACCCGGGTATAGTGGTCAGTTCCAGGTTGCGAAGGCCCAATTGCAGAACAGTTGCTTTATTGCCTTCTGCAAAACCAAAAGCCGCATTTATGTATTCAGGATTTTTCGTTTCATCATATAAGCGGATTGCTGCTTCAACAGCATCCCGGGTAGCCGGATTTATTTTTGTTTTAAGAAATAGTCTGGCATCGTCGGAAGAATAGGTTCTTTCAATATGGTTTGCCAGTGATAAGGCAGACCCATAGGCACTCACAGATTGTTTCAGCCAGTCGGATGCCTGCCTGGATTTTCCCAATTCTCTCATAATAGATGCTTTGGCAATGAGAGCCTCAAATAAAAAGGAGAAATTCTGCAGACCGGAAAATATCACCGGGTTGGCCGATAACGAAGTATTCGAAAAAGCGGGATCAAGTTTAATAATCGCTGATTGATAGTCTGCCAACGCTTCCATTGGTTTTCCAGTGGCAGCTTTCAGATCACCCGAATATTTCAGGACAATTCCATAGGCAAAGGCTGAAGTGAATGTTTTCCCCGACGTGTAAATGCTTTTTGCCTTCGACAGGTAGAATTGTGCCGAATCATATTGTTGCAACCTGATAAATATCTTGATCAGGCTGCTGAATTTTTCAAATTCCAAATGATTTATTTTCCTGACATATTTCAATGAAAGGTCATATTCCGCTTCTTCGAAATAAGTATTTCCAATATTATAAAAAAGCACATCATCGGGTTGGGGATAGTTGATAAGCTCGCGAAAAATTTCAAGTGCCTGTCGGTATTTACCCTGTTTCATAAGGGCAGTGGCAATATTATTTTTATAGTTTATAACAAAATAGATATTTACCGGTTTTTTAGACTGTACAAGGGAAAGGGCTTTTTCAAAATAACTGATACTCTTATTGTAGTCCCCGGTTTCATAGTACAACGCACCGAATTTATTGAATAACCGTTCGGATTCATTTAAACCCGAATATTTGTCATTTACCCTTTCTGCCTGCCGGAAAAAATAAACCGCACTGTCCAGATTATTCAGGTTATACTGAATAGTGCCAGCGTAGATAAAAGGCTTGAAAAGTAAAGAGTCCGAAAGTTTATGACCGGCTTCCACCAGTGTAATCGCCTGATGAAAATAAGCGAGTGCCGGTTCGGGTTTATTCGCCGACATTTCCAGGATACCCGATTTTAAAAAACAATCGGAGAGTATATCATCTGACTTTTTTTCCTGAATCAACAGGCTGATGGCTTTCCCGTAAAAGGTAAGAGCCATGCTGTCAGTAAAATCCGTGGTGTTAGCAGCGTGATATAATTTTTCAGCCTGGTTATACAGGTCTATATATCCCGGTTGGTTTTTTTTTACCTGGCCGTAAGAATTAAGGGAGAAGGATATTAAAATAAAAAATGCAAGGGGACTCCGAAACATCCGTTGGCTTTTGAATCTATTTTACGGTAAATTACAAAAGCCAACGGGAACATCGGAATATAACTATCTCCCCAAAATGAAAATACAGGGTGGTCTGGGTTTGGCGCTGGCTTTCGCCTGACCGTTTACCTGTGAAATTCCATTAACTGAAGTATAGTGTGCAAACGGGACTGCAATTGGACTTGCGCCGAAAATAGTGCCCTCCCTGGATGAAATAATATCATACACTTCCTGGGTGACATCATTTATGGAATTAAAATAATAAAGTTTAACCTTGATACTATTAAGTGCTTTTCCGCTTTTATCATTGATACGATAAACCAATTCAAATTCATGCCGGTCATTATTTGAGGGGTCAGTCCCAAATACACCATTGCGTACGGTCTGCGCCAGATTAATGGTTCCCGCAACCGTATTTACATCACAACCCGCCGCGTTACATCCTGATCCTTCATCGAAAATGGTTCCGCTATTCAGCCCAGGTACCTGAGCACCAAAACTGCCATTGTATACAGGCCTGAGAATGGAATCTGCCGTGTTAAGCCTGTAAAAGCCATCCAGGTAATTAACCCCGGAGATGACAATATTCGTGCTGATGGAATCGGTAGCGCCATCAGGTAAAAAAGTTACCCGGTAACGAAGGCCGGTTTCGCTGCTATTGACCCGTATGGCTCCTGTTTGTGAATCCATATCAAGGCCTTCCGGATAGCCGATATATCGCCCTGCTTTGGGCTGAAGTGGCTGAACCGTATAGTCCGAGTTTCCGCCATTTATATAAAACACTGAGTCTCCGTAAGTTAGCTGATAACCAACAGAAGTATTCCCGCTGGGTACACCCGTATTTTCTTTTTTACAGGAGAAAGTAAAAAGGGTAAGAATCAATAAGATTGATCTGTATGTTCGGGGTTTAAGGATTGGGGTTTTCATACATATATAGTACGTACAAACGGCAGTTAGGTAACATTAAAAGTGGATAATTTTTTCAGAATTGCCTGTTTTCCGGGAGTCGTTTTTGCAAGTTCCAGGGATTTTTGAAGATTTTCCCTTGCTTTCCCGGTATCGATTCCTGCATATAATTCCCCCAGTAACAAAAAGTATAACATATTGTCATCCATTTGCAGGTTCTCCGCCTCTTCGATGGCTTTAGTTTTCCCTTTTGTTTTAGAAAGAGCATAAATACGGTGAAGTGCGGCAATGGGCGAATATGCTATCTGCAAAATCTGATCATACAGATTTAAAATATTCTCCCATTTTTCAGGAGAATTTATTTTTCGCGTATTCCAGTAAGCGATTGCAGCCTCCAGGTGATATTTCGACAACTGATTCCCGTTTGCGGCGCAATGTAAATAATAACCTCCGCGACTGATCAATTCAGTATTCCAAAGTAGTTCGTCCTGATCTTCATACAAAACCGTTTCACCATTTTCATCTGTCCGCGCCTCAAACCGGGAACAATGAAAACACATCAAAGATAAAAGTGCATTTACTTGTGGTTTGTTGGTTGAATTATTTTCAACCAGCATGCTGCAAAGACGCATAGCCTCAAGGCAAAGATCCTTGCGAAGGATTTGATTTTGGCTGAGGGAATAATATCCTTCATTGAATAACAAATAAATTGTGGTAAGTACATTTTCCAGACGCGCTTCAATCTGAGCCGCATCGGGCATTTCAATGGCTATTTTTTCTTCGCGGAGTTTCTCCCTGGCCCTGGTCAGCCGCTTGCTGACTGTGTCCCTGCTGGTCAGGAAAGCATCGGCAATTTCTTCGATACCAAATCCGCAAAGTATGCGTAAGGATAAGCCTATCTGGGCTTCTGCAGAAATAACCGGATTGCAGATCGCAAACATCATCTGCAACTGGCTGTCAATTATATTTCCGGGAGAAAGGTCGATTTCCGGTTCGGCCCGGTCGTTTACACCTTTTTTTAATTCCGGTACAATTTTAGTTTCAAATACCGTTTCCCGCTGCAAATGATTTTTGGCTTTATTTTTCGCTACCTGATATAACCAGGCTACCGGATTGGGAGGCAATCCGTTCATTCCCCATGACTGGGCTGCCGAAAGAAAGGTTTCGCTGGCGATATCTTCTGCAATTTCCACCTGATCGAAACCAAAACGTTTGCTCAGAACAGAAACAATTTTACGGTATTCTGTTCTGAACAAATGTGGTATCAATTCCTGTTGGCCCATGGCTAATGTATTCCGTCTCTTTTCGCGATCTTTCTGACTTCCACCGTATTTCCATCTCCCTGCAATACCGGACAGCCCTTTGCAAATTCCACGGCTTCATCAATTGAATCCGATTTTACAATAATATACCCGCCGATCGTTTCCCTGATTTCCCCAAAGGGACCGTTGGTCACTACATTATTGTGATGCACAACCCTGGCATCCTGCAAAGGCAATCCGTTCCCGCCGACAAATTTGTTTTTAGCGGTGATGGTACCGATCCAGTCCATCGTCTGTTTCATCCATACCTGCATTTGCTCCGGCGAGGCAATTTTACTGCCATCTTCATGCCTGAAAATTAAAATGAATTCGTCCATTGTAATTTAATTTTATACGTTAAATAATCCGGTTGCCCATCGTTTGCGTACAAAAAATAAAAACCCCGGCGACTCCCGCGACAACCAGAAACGGGATCATTATCAAGAGGATTAATAATAATTTGCCCAGTTTTAGAATCTCTTTCATTCGTTTATCATTTAGCCTGTCCAAATTATACCCTTATAACAAGCCAACCGACAGAAAAAGGACATTTCAGGAAATATTAAAGGAAAAGATTTTTGTAACGAAACCGGACATGCCTGTATCAAAAAACGAATTCGTCTGCGCAGAAGAAACAAGTAATTCATTGTAAATCATATATATCTCTTTCGGCACAGGGTTGGAAGCCAGATCGTCGTCATCTAAAATTTTCGCAATGATTAAAAATCACCTGAAAATCGCCATACGGACCCTGATGGGAAACAAGACGTTTACGGCGATCAATGTATTCGGGCTGGCTATCGGAATCTCGACCTGCCTGCTGATCATGTTGTTTGTGCAGAATGAACTGAGCTTTGACCGGTACAATGAAAAAGCTGACCGGATTGTGCGGGTTGTTTTCCGTGGTTCAGTACAGGGCGAAAAAATGAAGGAAGCCAGTGTAATGCCACCCGTTGCGCAGACCCTCCAAAAAGATTTCCCTGAAGTGCAGGAAGCTACCCGGCTGAGAATGGCCGGATACCCCCGCATTGTATCAGGCGATAAAGTATATAAGGAAAATGCCTTTGCCTATGTGGATTCGAATTTTTTCCATGTATTCACCCTGCCCTTTCTACAGGGTGATCCAAAGACTGCGTTACTGGATCCGGGCTCCATTGTGATTTCTGAAACGGTCGCCAGAAAATATTTTGGAAACGTCAATCCCCTCGGTAAATCCCTGCATTTTAAAGACTGGAATACCGATTTGAAAATCACGGGCGTAATGCATGATATGCCCGACAATTCTCATTTTCATTTCAGCATTTTTGGTTCAATGACAAGGTTACCTGAATCCAGGGAACCCTCCTGGATGACCTCGGAATTTTATACCTACCTGGTATTGCCTGCAGGATATGACTATAAAAAGCTTCAGGCTAAAATGGGGAATGTAATGGAGAAATATTCGGGATCGCAGGTTGAAAAAGCCTTCGGTATGAGTTACGCCCAATTCATACAAAAGGGCAATGAACTCGGACTTTTCCTGCAACCACTAACTGACATACATCTTCATTCAGACCTTAACCTGGATTTTGAAGCCGGTGGTGATATCCGCTATGTGTATATTTTCAGTGCAGTTGCCATTTTCATGCTGATCATTGCCTGCATCAATTTCATGAATCTCTCTACCGCAGGTGCATCTAAGAGAGCCCGGGAAGTAGGTATACGGAAGGTGCTCGGGTCAATGAAAGGGCAGCTCATCAGGCAGTTTCTGCTTGAATCAATTCTGATCACATTCATAGCCCTGATGATTTCGCTGGCCCTGGTTTACTGGACGCTTCCTTTTTTTAATCATCTTTCTGAAAAAAATCTTTCCTTAAATCTGCTGGGGAAAGGCTGGCTCCTGCCTGGTCTGATGGTCTTCGGTTTGTTTACCGGTTTTATTGCCGGAAGTTATCCGGCATTCTATCTTTCCTCTTTCAACCCGGTTACCGTTTTAAAAGGAAAATTAAGATCCAATAAAAACAATATATCGTTAAGGAGCGGACTGGTTGTATTTCAATTTTGTATCTCTATCGTTCTCATTGTGGGCACTACCATTGTTTATAGACAGCTTTCCTTCATTCAAAATCAAAAACTGGGATATGATAAGGACCAGGTACTGGTAATTGAGGAATCATACTGGCTCGGAAATAACCAGGATGCCTATAAACAAAAACTGCTGCAGGATCCACGTGTTGTAAGTCTGACCGGCTCAGGCTATCTGCCTGCAGGCCTTTCTAATAATAATAATTTTACGATCTATCCGGATCATAGTGCAGATCAGCTGGCGAAAGTGCTCAGGTACGATGTGGATTATTCTTATATACCAACTCTGGGAATGCAAATAGCGGACGGAAGAAATTTTTCAAAAAGCTTCGGTACGGATTCCTTAGGCATAATCATTAACGAAGAAGCGGCAAAGGCATTCGGATGGAGTAAAAATGCAGTCGGTCATAACCTGACTCGTCCCGACAATGATGGAACAAAAACTACTTTTCATGTGATTGGGGTGGTAAAAAATTTCCATTTTAAATCATTCCACGAACGCATTTCTCCCCTGGTGATGGTACTTGCCCGTAATTATGACAATATCATCGTGAAAACAAAAACCAAAGACATCGCAGGTTTAATTGCGACTATGAAAAAAGAATGGGGACCGATGTCTGAAGCGCCTTTTGTATATAGTTTCCTGGATGAACGATTTACGAATACCTATAAAGCTGAGCAAAAAATGGGGATGATCCTGGGTATTTCTGCCGGGCTCACCATTTTTGTAGCCTGCCTTGGATTGTTTGGCCTGGTAACATTTACCGCAGAACAAAGAACCAAGGAAATCGGTATCCGCAAAGTGCTGGGGGCAACAGTAGCCGGCATTGTAACCCTGTTATCTAAAGATTTTCTGAAACTCGTACTGGTGGCCTTTGTGATTGCCACACCCATTGCATGGTCCATGATGAACAAGTGGTTGCAGGATTTTGCATACAAAGTCAAAATCAGTGCATGGGTTTTTGTGCTGGCCGCCAGTCTGGCCATTGTAATAACCCTTCTCACAGTTTGTTTCCGTGCAATAAGAGCTGCGGTGAGTAACCCAGTTGAAAGTTTAAGGTCAGAATAAGCATGTCGAAACAAATCGACAGCTCACAGGTGAATGAACATAGAATTTAATACTGATAAATAAAAACATGTTTAAAAATTATATCAAAATCGCCTTACGCAACCTTCTCCGCAATAAAGGATTTTCAACTATCAATATCGGCGGATTGGCCATCGGCATGGCAAGTTCCATACTTATTTTACTTTGGGTTCAGAATGAAATGAGTTTCGACCAGTTCCATAAAAAAAATGACCGGTTGTATGAAGTATTCGGAAATGTCAGAATGGATGGTGCGATCCAATCACAAACACCCAGTCCTGAATTGCTTGGACCTGCTTTGAAAAAAGATTATCCTGAAGTAGATGAATCGGCAAGGATCGGATGGGACCAAAACATGCTGGTTACCTATAAAGAAAAACTCCTCAAACCAACCGGAAACTGGGCCGATGCCTCATTCCTGACTATGTTTAGTTTTCCTCTACTGAAAGGGGATGCGAAAACAGCCTTGAATGACCCGCATTCCATGGTCGTTACAGAAAAGCTGGCAAAAAGCTTATTCGGATCCGAAGATCCCATCGGAAAAGTTGTAAAAGTTGATAACAGTAATGATTTTAAAATAACGGGGCTCTTAAAGGACCTCCCCAACAATACCCAGTTTGATTTTGATTACCTGATGTCCTACGCATTTCTGGAATCAAAACACTACATCGATTCAGACTGGACAGATGTTTCCATCCGGACGTTCGCGACACTCAAGCCCAACACTTCGTTGCAGGAAACCAATTCCAAAATAAAAAATATCTCTATTAAGTATTCCAGCGGAAGATCTGAAGTGACCGAGTTCCTTTATCCCGTAAGTCAGCTCCGGTTGTTTTCAAAATTCGAGAATGGGAATGCCGTTGGGGGTCGCATTGAAACGGTACGATTATTCGCCGTAATTGCGGCTTTCATACTTCTTATTGCCTGTATAAATTTCATGAATCTGTCCACAGCGCGCAGTGAGAAAAGGGCAAAGGAAGTCGGGATCCGGAAAGTTTCCGGTGCATTGAAGAAATCACTGGTTGCCCAGTTTCTTATCGAATCGATTATCATTTCATCCATTGCCGGAGTTCTAGCGCTTTTGCTCGTTGAATTATCCTTGCCAGTCTTTAACCAGCTGACCGAAAAGAAATTATTTATAGACTTTCAGAATATCAGTTTCTGGACGGTCGGAATCGGTTTCGTATTGCTGACGGGCCTGCTGGCCGGAAGTTACCCGGCCTTTTTCCTGGCTGCCTTTAAACCGGTATCCGTTTTGAAAGGAAGTTTTAAAAAAATTAACACCCTCGTCACTCCACGCAAAATTCTGGTTGTATCCCAGTTCACCTTTGCCATTATATTGGTAATCTCTACGATTGTAATTGTTCAGCAGATAAAATATGGTCAGGACCGAAAAACGGGATATGACAAATCCAATCTCGCTTATGTTGCTATGGAAGGGAGTATCCCCAAGAATTATGAAATCATTAAAAACGAATTGTTGAATTCTGGTGTAGCTGTTTCCGTGAGCCAGACGATGGCCCCACTCACGCAGAGTTGGAGTTCGGGCTTTAGTTTATCCTGGCCCGGCAAAGATCCTAAAACGCATATCAGTTTCGACAGATCATCCACCAATGGAGATCTCATCAAGACCGCCGGTCTGACCCTGGTGGAAGGCCGTGATATCGACATCCGGAATTATCCATCCGATTCTACTGCCTGTGTGATTAATGAATCGGCGGCAAGACTGATGAAAACAAAATCAGCGATTGGTCAGACTATTTACGACGATCCGGTTACCTGGCATGTGGTGGGTGTGATAAAGGACTTTATTTTACAGTCCCCATATGAGCCGACCAGGCCCATCATTTTTAAAGGACCAAAGTCTGGCAGTTATGTGATGAATATCAAATTTAATAGCCGGAATCAGACCGCTGATAATCTGAAGAACGCCGGTGCGATTTTCACAAAATACAATCCCTCCTTCCCTTTTGAATATCATTTTGTGGATGAAGAATATGCGAAAAAATTCAGTGACCAGGAACTGGTTGCCAAGTTAGCCGCACTCTTTGCCGGTCTGACCATCTTCATTTCATGCCTGGGTTTGTTTGGACTCGCCTCTTATATGGCCGAAAACCGGATAAAGGAAGTAGGTGTGAGAAAAATATTGGGAGCATCGGTAATAAATATTGCAGCACTTTTGTCGGCGGATTTTGTAAAACTGGTTGCGATGGCGATCCTGATTTCTTCTCCCATCGCATGGTATGCGATGAAAACCTGGCTGCAGGGTTTTGAATACCGCGTTCCGATTAACTGGTGGGTATTTGTACTTGCAGGATTGTCGGCCATTTTCATCGCCCTGTGTACCGTCAGCTTTCAGGCCATCCGGGCAGCCGTTGCGAATCCGGTAAAGAGCCTGCGATCTGAATAAGATGACGGATGACAGATGACAGTTGACAGTTGACAGTAAGGCGTCAAGCTTCACGCCTCACGATTGCAGAATTTTTTTTAAACTGGAAGTAAAAAGGAAGTCCGGAGAACATAAGGAGGAGTCCAATCAGGGAAGCGCGGGTTTCTGTGATAAGCGTATTAATTACTAATACGATAGCAAATAAAATAATGATCCAAGGTATTACCGGATAACCGATTACTTTTTTAGTAATTTTTTTCTGCATCTTCATTTTGATCAGACCTGCAGCGGCAAGTCCAAAGAAAAAATAACCGGAGAAGATCACCAGGTTGGTCAGCAAATCAAAAGTTCCGGTCAGGACCAGCACACAGCTCCAGATACAGGAATACAGGATGGCATAATGAGGTGTTTTGAATACAGGATGAACGTAGGCTGCTTTTTTAAAAAACACATTTTCCTGAGCCATTCGAAAACTGATTCTGGGATAGGCGATGATACAACCGTTCAACGCACCAAACGTGCAGGTAAGAATCAGCACGACAATCAGCGTGGCTCCGGCACGGCCGAACAAGGTTTCCGAAACGACAGCCGCCGCTATTTTTTGATCCGGGATAGCGGCCAATTGCTCCACCGAATACACTTTCATATATATAAAATTCAAAAGCACATACAATATCATGGCGATTCCTACACCACCGATTATTGCAAAAGGAAGATTGCGTTCCGGGTTTTTTATTTCTCCGGTAACAAAAGTAACGTTGGCCCAGCCGTCGTAAGCCCAGGAGGCACTCAGGATGGCTCCAAAAAAACCACTGAATAAGGCAGTTCCCTGTAACGGATGAAATGAATTTCCGTCCTGCAGCATTCGTGCAGGTTCTCCTGCATAAAAAATTCCAGCACTAATCAATAATAAAATACCAAGGATCTTGGCAGAGGTTACGATATTATTCAGGATACCGGCGTTGGTAATACCCCGGATATTAAACCAGGTTAATCCAATGATCATAGTTATCGCCAGTAACTTGACGGGCAAACCCCGGAAAGGAAATATAAATTCGGCGATGGAATAATCCTGCAGGGCAGGTAACCATACCGGAAAATGAAAAAGGGCATCTGCCGATTGTGAAAAAACATATGCCAGCGCAGCAATTGATCCGCAGCCGACGATGGTGAAAGTATTCCATCCATAGAGAAAGGCGATTAAATCTCCATAAATAAGACGCAGGTATTCATATACTCCGCCGGTCTTGTCTGTCATGGTTGACAATCCGGAATATGTAAAGGCTCCGAATATGGTTATAATTCCGGCAACGATCCAGGCCAGTAGTATATAAGGTTCGCTCATCAGTGAGCGGGACATGGGAGCGATCTTTTTAAAAGCTCCCGAACCGATCATGATTCCGGCAACGAGCAAAATGCTGGTTGGAAGTCCGATGGCCCTGTTAAGTGAAATTTCCCCGGGGTTCTGTTTTCCCTGCATATCGTGCATAAGTTAGCGTTAGTTTGGGAGAATACTCAAGGCTTATAATACCCGCATTTTATTGCGAAAATTCAGGAATTGGAAGAATTTTTATTTAAAATGCGGGGAAAATTATGTTGTCGGCACCCAGTTGAATTGGGAAACGGGTAATATCGGATTTTAAAGCAATCAATTCTGATTCGTCATACCAGTGAATATCCATTACCTGTGTCTGTGGGAGTCAGGGGAAGCTTTTTTCAGCAAATCTTCAATACGTTCATCGGGAATAAGATCTGTTACCCTGAGCAGCCTGATTTTTTTACAATCGGGATGTGTTGCATTAATGACATAGTTAAAAGATTCCGGCAAAACAGCAGACGGAACCTTCAATATCGGGATGATTCCCTGGTCGTACCATTTATTTCCTACCGGCTGGCATTTCGAATAATCTGTAAACTTTCTCCAGCCCGGGGGGAGGTCGGTGGCTTTTATTTCCAGTATTTTTAATTCATCCGGAATCTGGAGGATAGCGGTTTTAAAATCCTCGTTGAATCCCACGCCCTGCCTTCGGATCATGTTTTCCAAAAATGCCAGCGCAATGGATTCGGCACAATAAATAACCTTCCTGCCGGTTCCGTTCCACCGGCCTGCAAAACCCGGGGCAATCAGCTTTTTGCTGAATGATTTATGTGTAATGCGATAAGCCAGCATACGTGGAGTTAAACAGCATATCCATGAGAAAGACGACCCATTTCATCCATCACCAGGTCAACTCCGCCGGGAGTTGTCAACCAGTCGATCGGTTTTTCCTTTGAATTCCAGAACGGTTTTTGTAACCAGTAATTGAATTCGTCCATGTTCCCGAACATGTATTCCCCTTTTCCATATAATGCGATCAGTTTAAGCAGGTGTTCGCTTTGGACGGGGTCCAGGGGTTTCTGTAGTTCCTTGTAATTATGAATTGTCCGGGAGGAAATATTGATTAAAAGGGCCAGTTTTTTTTCGGGCATTCCGATCGAGTCCGAAAATTCAAAAAACCATTTCGGCTTGATCCCCTTCCGGGCAGCAAACACGATCCCGGATGCATTTTCTATATCCAGGCTCCGGAACCGTTCATAAATAGTGGGTGATATTTGCGTAGAACTGGCCACTGGATTATTTAATGCAATATAGTGAATTTTTTCCACTTTCAAAGCGAAATATTTCAATTATTAAAAATGGCCATCTGCATTAAAAAACCCTCCCGCTTCTGACGGGAGGGTGTAAAGAACCTGGTGATGCCAGAGTCCAGGCGTTAGGCGTTTTGCTTATTAAGACTTTTCGATTCTGTGGTTCATCCTGTTTTCCTGATGGTTCAGGCGGTTCTGTTCATGTTTTGTTATATGACCATTGTGACGGTAGGCCATTCTTCTTTCCTCATGACGAATCTGGTGATCCCGCTGGTGCATACGATTTGCCTGCCCCCTGGAGATATCCCCATCCTTCAGTTTATGATTTATCCGGTGGTCCTGATTATCTAAACGTTGGTTTACTTCATGACGGCGTGGATGGTTTTTTGCAAAGCTGCCATCCTGGGCCATTGAGATATTCGTGATTCCAAGAAAAGCGATGAAAAGCGCGGAGAATAACAATTTCGATTTCATAGTTTTTATTTTAAGTGCCATGGCACCTATTATAGACCTGACTAAGAAATCGGGGTTTAATCCGTAATTCGTTTTAACAAAAAGAATTTTATTCGAATTCTGGCCTCAGAAACCCGTTTCATCTGCACTTGGCCCATAACTTCCGGGAATCGGCACATCCAGTAACCGCAGGAATACACCTAACTGGGCCCGGTGATGAATGGTTTGAGACATCGTCATACGAATCACTTCTTCTTTGCTGGTCTTGATATAAATATCTTCCCCGTTACGCATGGTCCATTCATTCTGCAGGAATTCATCCGTTGTCCCCGTCAGGGCTTCCAGCGCTTTTTTCTGGTTTCCCTCAAAAATGGACTGTAGTTCCTGATTGTTCTTTACCAGTGTCGGTTTGTAATCCGCGACCGCAAAATCCAATACATCTGTATCAATAGCAAGTGGTATCCAGCTGGGCAGTTCGGCAATATGGGTAGCCAGAACGACCAGGGACATACTTTTGGGATGGGGTTTCCAGTCATATTTGTTTTCAGGGATAATCTTCAGGAATTTCCGGGTAATTTCTGCTTCTGCCTTCACCTGGTTTTGAAAAAACGCAATAATTGTATTCATATAATATGTTTAATGAATTACAAAGGAAACCATGGTGACTGACAACCCTATGGCAGTCCCCTATTAATATTTTACGGGTAGCAGTTTCATGTATTCATCCAGCGGGATATGCTGCCGGATGGTAAAATCATCCCCGGTGCAATGCAGGCGCAGAATCCGGGAGACACGGAAATCGCGATAGTCCTTCTTATTATGACACCAGCCAATCAGGTGCCAGCTCAGGGCATAAAAAATAAGGCCAATCGGTTCCATTTTCCGAACCGAGACCTCTTCCTGCTTATTCGTATACCCAATCTCCAGTATTTTTCGGGAAGAGATTGCCTGCTGGATACGTGTTAAATATTCAAAATTCTGTACAAAACATTCCGGAACCTGGAGTTTAATGTTCGCTGCAAGTTGTTCAACAGAATCCTTCTGGGTGGTACGTAAAACAGATTTTATTTTTGTAAGGGCCGCCGAATAATGCTGATGGATAGACTTATCTGCAAAGGCAGAAACAATGGATTCCATGAGCAGGAGTGCATTCGCCTCCTCGGTGCTGAAAGAAACCGGCTGCAGGAAATAGCCGTTCACGATAAAATATCCGCGATGCGGTTCAAAACTCACGGGAATACCCTGTTCATTCAGGGCCTTTATGTCACGGTAAACCGACCGGATACTGATTTGGAACTTCTCGGCAATTTTTTCTCCGGGAACGTATTTTTTGGATTGCAGCAATGTGAGAATTCCAAATAGTCTGTCGATCCGGTTCATATTTCAAATTTACCACAATCGTGGTATTGACTCAGGTTCTGAATTGGCTTCTCTTTATCAAAAGAAATCATCGTCATTTTTATGGCAGATTTAGAAACGGTAAATTTTTGAATATATCCCTCCCGGCCGGCAGGGGCGGGCCGGGAGGGATGAAAGGTAGATCAAAAACGGACCAGATCATCCTGTCGGACGGCCCAAAATAATTAGTTTTTAATTACTAAAAAAATTAGTGTGCATAAAATATTTACCCTAACTTTGAAGAATCAACTACTTTAAACGACTAAAAATTACGCTATGTCAAACGCAGAAAAATTAAAGGCACTTAAGTTAACCATCGATAAAATAGACAAGGATTACGGAAAAGGAAGTGTGATGATGATGAATGAAAAAAGTACCGAACCCATGGAAGTCGTATCCACCGGTTCCATTGGGCTTGATGTAGCGCTTGGTATTGGCGGACTACCCCGTGGCCGGGTTATTGAAATATATGGGCCTGAATCATCCGGTAAAACCACCATCGCCACCCATGTGATTGCTGAAGCTCAGAAAAAGGGCGGCATGTGTGCCTTTATAGATGCCGAACATGCGTTTGACAGCAATTATGCCAAGAAACTTGGCGTAGACGTGGATAATCTTCTGATCTCACAGCCTGACTATGGTGAACAGGCCCTGGAAATTGCCGACCGTCTCATCCTTTCCGGAGCATTGGATGTAGTGGTGATTGACTCCGTTGCGGCCCTGGTGCCCAAAGGTGAACTGGAAGGAGAAATGGGGGATAGCAAAATGGGACTCCATGCCCGGTTAATGTCCCAGGCGTTAAGAAAGCTGACGGCTACCATCAGCAAAACAAACACCATATGTATTTTCATCAATCAGCTCCGCGAAAAAATCGGAGTGATGTTTGGAAATCCGGAAACCACCACCGGTGGTAATGCTTTGAAATTTTATGCTTCTGTTCGGCTGGATATCCGGCGGATGACCCAGATTAAAGATGGCGACGAAGCCATTGGAAACCATGTAAAAGTGAAAGTGGTAAAAAATAAAGTGGCCCCACCATTCCGCAGTGCGGAATTTGATATCATTTTCGGTGAAGGCATCTCGAAAATGGGTGAAGTCATTGATATGGGTGTTGAGTTTGGGATCGTTCAGAAAAGTGGTAGCTGGTTTAGCTATGGTTCTGACAAACTTGGTCAGGGTCGCGATGCTGTGCGAGAATTACTCCTGGACAATCCGGAACTGGCTGCAGAAATAGAAGCTAAGATTCGCGCCAAAATAAAAGAAACACAGGAAGGAGTGGTTGCGGAAAAATAAGATCTGATTTAAAGACCTGGGTTGGTAAGTATAGAGGCTGTCTGAAAAGACAGCCTTTTTTATTATGAAGGCGCACTGCGTTAGGCGTTAAGCGTTCAGCGTTAGGCTTCTAAAGGGCATAAAAAAAGGGGTCAGAATAAAAATTCAACCCCGTTTTAAAATCCAATATCCTATGAAAAACCGAGGTAAAGATATACGTAAACATTCATATCTGCAAGCCACAAACCAATTACCCCTGAATCCTTAATTATTTTTAACCAATTGCTCTGAAATCACGGTATTGGTAGATTTATCCGTCGCCTTCAGAACATAGCTCCCTTTTTGTAAAGCTGACACATTAACAATCTGCATTCCGGCATCAACATCCTGGGCGAACCAAACTACTCCAAATGCATCCTGCACCTGTACGCTTAATGCATGGGAAGACCGGATAATCAAAAGTTTATCCACCGGATTAGGATAAAATCGAAAATCGGCGTCGGTTGTTGAATTCATGTTTACGGTCTTTGAATAAGACTCTTTTCCGTTTTTGCCGGAAATCCGGATCCGGTAGGAAATGGTGCCGGTTCCCACCGCATTGTCCACCACCGAATACACCGAATCTGTTCCGACAGAGGCGTCAATAGCACTCAGCATTTCAAAATGCAGGGCATCCGAACTCTTTTCTACAATAAAAAAATCTTCTGACTTAACCGGAGGAGACGACCAGCGTAAAACCGCATGGCCATTTTGTTGGGTTACTGTAAAAAAGCTAAAAGGCAAGGAGGGATCTGTAATCGCGGCCGGTTGTTCACCGGGAGACTGGCCCATCAGTACACTGCTCAGGCAAACGAATGCCAGCCATAACGGAAGTTTCTTCATTGGGATAGAAAATGTGAATAAGCTGTGAACAAAATCTATGCCGTTCGTAATCTGATCATCGGAGTGTAGCCATGAAAGCATCGCGAATAATGAATGAAATTTAAAATCCGCATTTGCTGGAATTCAATGCAGATAAGGGTTTCCGGTTCAATCTCTAAATCAGGAAAACCGGTTAAAATTTTTAAATAAAAAATCTGCCGACCAACTTTTCCATTTCAATCCTGCGACCTCCAGCAACAGGCAAACATGATGGGGGTCAAGCTTTATATTAAATTGCATTAAACCCACAGTTCATGAGTATTTATAAAATGGCCGCCAGTAAGCGAATCGCCCTGGTAGCCCATGACAATAAGAAGAAGGAATTGATCGAATGGGCTGTATATAATAAATCCGTATTGTCCATGCATCGCCTTTTTGCTACGGGTACCACTGGAAAACTGCTCGAAAAAGCGCTTGGAGTACCTATTACCAAGTTCATGAGCGGCCCTCTTGGCGGGGACCAGCAGATCGGAGCCCGGATTGCAGAAAGGAAAATCGATGTTCTGATTTTTTTCTGGGATCCCATGGAGGCGCAACCCCATGATCCGGATATCAAAGCTCTTCTCCGGCTCGGCGTGGTTTGGAATATCCCCTTTGCCTGTGACAGGTCAACGGCTGATTTCTTACTCACTTCCCCCCTGATGCACCAGGACTATGACGTGATTCAGCCCGACTATTCTCTTTACCTGAAAAGACCATCAACCTAATACAATCTTCCTACCTTTAATTCAGTCTATAACCAGTATGAACCCCCGATCATTTGAAAAGAGCTCTAAAAATTGGTTTACGAATACTGGCTGTGCTGTTGGCGCTGGTTTTGCTCGCTTTCGTAGGTGGCTGGATCTACCTGAAACAACATAAAAAAGAAGTCATCAGTTTTATAGAATCAGAAGCCTCTAAAGGTCTAAACGGCGGAGAGCTTCAGATTCATGATATCAGTATCGGCTTTAAGCATACTTTCCCCCGGATTGCCTTTACGATTGACACCCTTATATTACGGGATAGTCTTTGGAATCATCATCATCATGACCTGATTTCTACAACAAGGGCATATGCCACGTTGGACTTCTTCAAACTGGTTATTGGAAAAATCAGTGTGGGACGGGTTCAGCTTGAAAATCCAAAATTTTATATTTATACCGACTCCACGGGATACACGAATACTTCTGTATTCAAAAAGAATAACCCTCCCAAAAAAAATGCACCAAAAAACCTGGATTATCCTATTCTAGAAATCCGTAACGGAGCCTTTACAGTTGATAAAAGAGACAAAAACAAATATTTTGGATTTGATATTCCATCCCTGGAATGCCGTATACATGGAAACAGCACGGACGGCAACCTGGTTATCGATGCCAGTCTGAATGCCCTCATTCGAAAAATGACCTTTAATGCCCAAAAAGGACCCTACCTGGAAGGGAAAACTGTTGTGGGTGAAATTCAGGTCCGGTTCAATAAGGATTCCAAAATTCTCCAATTCGAAAAAATAAAACTGGCGGTGGACAAACAGCCTTTTATTTTTACAGGTAAATTTTTTCTGGCAGAAATTCCCACGCCATTTTTACTGAGCTGGGAAACAGATAACCTTTCTTTTCGGCAGGCTGCATCATTCCTGTCTGTTAATATCCGGAACAAACTTGAGCAATTTGACATTTCCGAAACCATTAGCCATCTGACCGGTTCCCTGGATAACTCAGAGCCGGAATACAAAACCCCACTTATTAAGCTGAAACTTAAAGTAGAAAACAGATCGATTTCCACTCCGGTAATCACAATCAGCAAATCCTCCTTTATTGCCACTTTCAATAACGAAGAAATCCGGGGTAAGGGACATGAAGACTCCAACACCGTTATGCATTTTACCGCGTTCAGGGGCAGTTATGAACAACTGGATTTTCATTGCGACTCCATAGCAATCCGGAATCTTATTCATCCCAGGATGAAAATGCATCTGATCTCCCGGTTTCAGCTGGAAAATTTCAATAATTTCATGGATGAAAACGCCCTGTATTTCACAAAGGGTTCCGGCAAACTGGATTTGAGATATAGCGGCTCCCTCGAAAAAACCTACGATAGCCTGCGGATGATTTCCGGAACTTTTAATCTGGATTCCGCCGGACTTTTGTCTGTTCCCCGGAACCTGCAATTTACCAACGGAACGGGGCTGATCCGTTTTCAGGACAAGGATATCCTGGTTGAACACCTGAGTCTGAATTCCGGAAGTACCGATTTGACGATGGATGGAAAAATAAATAGTATATTCTATCTGATCAACCAGGAGGCTAATAAACTCTCCATTGACTGGACGGTCCGGTCAAATAAAATAAACTTAAATGATTTTACCGGCTATCTGCAGCCCAAGCACTCGCATGTGCCATCAAAAAAGAAAAAATCTTCCTTTGATCAGACCCTGACCCAATTCACCTCGTTACTGGAGACGGCTGATTTTAATCTTGACCTGCATGCTTCGGAACTGATATATAAAAAATTCAGCGGGACAAACCTCCAGGCAGGAATTACCCTGAATGAAAACGCGATCGAGCTCAAAAAAATAGAGCTACGGCACGGGGGGGGCAGTATATTCCTTTCGGGCTCAGTGCGCAACGAACCAACTTCAAATCCATTTTCACTTAAAACTGAGCTTAAGAAAATTGATGTAAGTAAGATCTTTTATGCCTTCAATAATTTCGGGTTAAAATCTCCCACCGATAAAAACATAGGGGGTTCCCTTTCGGCATATGTAACCCTGAGTGGAAGGTTCACTAATAAGGCTGCGCTTATCCAGGATGACCTGAAAGGATT
This sequence comes from uncultured Bacteroidota bacterium, assembly GCA_963766585.1. Taxonomy (GTDB): domain Bacteria; phylum Bacteroidota; class Bacteroidia; order Chitinophagales; family Chitinophagaceae; genus Puia. The sequence goes on along the minus strand of CAVYAV010000002.1, from coordinate 648,782 downwards.
TGTAAAATTCAATCTCCTGAATGGTCAGCTGGTGGATTTTGAACCAGTACAAAAGATCCAGGAAACCGTTTTTAAAAAAAGGGATTTTTCAGATATTCGTTTTGCTGAACTTCACGATCTGCTGGAAATTAACGGGGAAACCATCCACATCAACCGGATGGAAATCCGTTCTACCGTCCTCCATATGTTCGTGGAAGGCTCTTACAATTTTAAAACCGGACCCGATATAAGTATCCAGGTCCCGATGAGCAATCTGAAAACTCCCACTGATTCAATTCCCCAGAATAAGGGGATAGACAGTAAAACCGGGGTCAGCGCGCGTTTGCGGGCCAAAAAGGGAGACGACGGCAAAATTAAAATCAGCTGGGATCCGTTTAATAAATCAGGAAAAAAGCGCAAGGCTGATAGCAAAAAGTCAACCTCCTGAACAGAATTATCTGACCACTGAAAGCAGGCAGGTTTCTTTCCTATTTTTCCTGAACATTCCACCATGCTCCTACTCGTATTCAGCCAGTTTTAGCCTTAGAAAACGTAACTTACAGATCCTAAATTTTAATAAAAATGGAGTTCAAAGTCCATTCATCATATGCCCCTGCGGGTGATCAGCCGGAAGCCATCCAGCAGCTGACCAAAGGTTTACTGGAAGGAGAAAAATACCAGACTCTGCTGGGTGTAACGGGTTCAGGCAAAACGTTTACGATAGCCAACGTAATACAGCAGGTACAAAGGCCAACCCTGGTGCTTACCCATAACAAGACACTGGTGGCCCAGCTTTACGGTGAGTTTAAACAATTTTTCCCGGACAACGCGGTCGGTTATTTTGTTTCATATTATGATTACTATCAGCCCGAAGCTTACATGCCGGTAAGTGATACTTATATTGAGAAGGATCTGTCCATCAACGAAGAGCTCGATAAGCTCCGGCTCCAGGCAACCACACAATTACTCAGCGGAAGGCGTGATATTATTGTTGTCGCTTCGGTAAGTTGTATTTATGGTATCGGTAACCCGGAAGAGTTTGAAAACGGGATCGTGCGGATTAAACGGGGGCAGACGATGTCCCGCCAGGGTTTTCTTCATTCCCTGGTGAATTCGTTGTACAGCCGAGATCAGTTTGAATTTAAACGCGGAACCTTTCGTGTGCAGGGTGATACGGTTGACATCAATCTCCCCTATCTGGATTATGGATACCGGGTAACATTTTTTGGTGACACGATTGAAGAAATTGAGAGTTTTGAAATGAAAACCGGCAAGCGTATCATGCCCATGGATAACGCTGCTGTATTTCCTGCTAACTTATACCTGGCGCCTAAAGAAATGCTGACCCAGGTACTTGCAGAAATACAGGATGAAATGACGGCCCAGGTAAATTATTTCAAAATGGCCGGGAAATTTATCGAAGCCCAGCGGCTGAGTGAACGCGTGAATTTTGATATTGAAATGATCCGCGAACTGGGTTACTGCAATGGAGTTGAAAATTATTCGCGGTTTTTCGATCGAAGAAAACCAGGTACCCGGCCTTTCTGTCTGCTCGATTATTTCCCCAAAGATTTTTTGTGTGTGATTGATGAAAGTCACCAGACCATCCCACAGGTGAGTGGTATGTATGGTGGTGACCGCAGCAGAAAACTGATTCTGGTGGACTATGGATTCCGGCTCCCGTCCGCACTGGATAATCGTCCGCTAAACTTTCATGAATTTGAAACTATGACGGATCAGACCATTTATGTTTCTGCAACCCCCGGTGATTATGAACTGGAAAAATGCGGCGGCGTGGTGGTTGAGCAGGTTGTGCGGCCAACCGGACTGCTGGATCCGCCAATAGAAATCCGCCCAAGCGTAAATCAGATCGACGATTTACTCGATGAAATTGACACAAGGATAAAAAAAGGAGGGCGCATTTTGGTAACGACCCTGACGAAGAGGATGGCGGAAGAAATGGATAAATACCTGGCGCGTTTAAATATCAAATCCAAATACATCCACAGTGAAGTAGACACTTTGGAAAGGGTGGAAATTTTAAGGCAGCTGAGACTGGGGGAAATCGATGTACTGGTGGGTGTAAACCTGCTGAGAGAAGGTCTTGATCTGCCTGAAGTAACGCTGGTAGCTATACTCGATGCAGATAAGGAGGGATTTTTGCGAAATGAAAGATCACTGACACAAACCGCGGGCCGGGCAGCCCGAAACGTAGACGGACTGGTAATTTTTTATGCGGATAAAATGACGGAAAGTATGCAGCGCACGATTGATGAAACCAGCCGCAGGCGGGCAAAACAAGTGAGTTATAATGTGGAAAACGGTATCGTTCCCAAAACCATTTTAAAATCCAGGCAGGATGTATTTGCTTCCACGTCTGTTTTAGACATTAAAGGGTTCGATGAAAAAAATCCTTATGCTATTGCAAGTGATCAGGACGTTCTTGTAGTAGCCACAGAAGAGGAAGCGGAATACCAGACCATCCCGCAGATGGAAAAAGCGATCTCGAAAATAAAAAAGGAAATGGAAAAAGCAGCCCGGGACCTGGATTTTATGGAAGCCGCACGGCTGCGCGATAGTATGTTCACACTACAGAAGAAATTACAGGAATTGAAAAACTAAGTTGGTTTATGCAAAAGAAATTGTTTCTGCTCGATGCAATGGCTCTTATCTTTCGGGCTTATTATGCTTTAATTCGTTCACCCCGCATTAGTTCAACCGGAAAAAATACGAATGCCCAGTTTGGATTTACAAATACACTGGTAGAACTCATCAATAATCAGAGACCTTCCCATATGGCAGTCTGCTTCGATACTGAGGCGCCAACGGAACGTCATATTGATTTTACAGATTATAAAGCAAACCGGCAGGAAGCGCCGGAAGACCTGATCATTGCCATACCGGATATCAAGGAAATCGTGCGTGGTTTCAATATTCCCATAGTGGAACTGGATGGTTATGAAGCAGATGACGTAATCGGAACGCTTAGCCGACAGGCTGCTGAAGCCGGCTATGAAGTATTTATGGTAACCCCAGATAAAGATTATGGCCAGCTGGTAAGTGAACAGGTTAAAATATACAAACCGGGATACCAGGGCGGCGGAGTAGAAATTTTGGGAATGAATGAAGTATTGGAGAAGTGGAATATTAAAAACATCTCGCAGGTGATAGATATTCTCGGTCTCATGGGTGACGCCGTGGACAATATCCCGGGTATTCCGGGTATTGGTGAAAAAACTGCGGCCAAATTACTGGCTGAATATGGAAGTCTCGAAAATGTACTTTCCAATGCTGAAAATATTAAAGGTGCTGTTGGGGAAAAAGTGAAAGCCGGTAAAGAGCTTGCCGTCATGAGCAAAAAACTCGCTACCATCATTACGGACGTACCAGTACAATTTCATGAAGAAGATTTCAAACTAAAGGAATGGAATAAAGATGCGCTTCGTGAAATATTTTCTGCACTTGAATTCAGGACGGTTGCCAAAAGAATTCTCGGAGAAGATCTGCCTGGCGCAAACGGACTAAAACCGGTTCCTGAAGGTGTTCAGCAGGACCTGTTCGGAAATGTTGTTCCTGCTCCGGCAGTAAAAGAAAACGAAGAATCCGAATCCGGTCCGGTGCTGGCAGAAAAAAATATTTCGAATACACCTCACCGGTATATCTGCGCAGACTCAGCGGATAAAAGGATTTCCCTCATCACGGAAATGCTGGGAGAAAAAGAAATATCCTTCGATACGGAAACCACTGGCATTGATGCAAACAACGCAGATCTGGTGGGTCTCAGTTTTTCCTGGAAAACAGGAGAAGCATATTACGTACCCGTACCTTCTGAACGCGAGAAAGTGCTGGAAATACTTTCAGAATTTCATCCCCTATTCAATAATCCTGACCGCACCTGGATAGGACAGAACATAAAATATGATCTCCTGGTACTAAAATGGTACGGTACCTCGCTGAAAGGAAAAATCTTTGATACGATGCTGGCGCATTATGTTATAGATCCGGATGGGAAAAGAAGTATGGATCTTCTGAGTGCTCAGTATCTTGGCTATGACCCGGTACATATTGAAGAACTGATCGGTAAAAAAGGAAAAAGCCAGGGGAATATGCGTGATGTGGCTATCGAAAAAATCACAGAGTATGCTGCCGAAGATGCAGACGTAACACTGCAGCTGAGAAATAAATTTCAACCCCTGCTCGATACAAAACAAGTGCGGAAAGTTTTTGAACAGGTGGAAAATCCGCTCGTAAAAGTGCTCACTGATATGGAATTTGAAGGGATCCGGGTTGACATGGATTTTCTTAACCTGTATTCCAGGGAGCTCGAAAAAGAAGCTGCACAGGCTGAAGCAAATGTTTACCGGGATGCAGGGGTACGTTTCAATCTTTCTTCTCCCAAACAACTGGGTGAAGTGTTATTTGATAAATTAAATCTTGATCCAAAGGCAAAAAAAACCAAGACAGGTCAGTATGCGACGGGGGAAGATGTGCTTTTGAAACTTGCACACCAGAATAAAATCGTTGATGATATACTGGCTTATCGGGAACTCACTAAGTTAAAATCCACTTATGTGGACGCACTACCGGCGATCATCAACCGAAGATCGGGAAGGGTACATACGAGCTATGCACAGGCAGTAGCTGTCACCGGCCGGTTGTCAAGTAATAACCCAAACCTGCAGAATATTCCTGTAAGAACAGAAAGAGGCCGTGAAATTCGGAAAGCCTTTATTCCACGTGATAAAAATTATCTGCTGGTTTCAGCTGACTATTCGCAAATTGAACTTCGCATTGTGGCGGCCATCAGCGGGGATCCGAATATGTGCCTTGCCTTCAAAGAAAAAAAAGATATTCATACAGCTACCGCAGCCAGGGTTTTTGGCGTGGAAGAAAAAGATGTCACCAAGGAAATGCGTTATCGGGCCAAGAGTGTGAATTTCGGGATCATTTATGGACAGGGTGCTTTTGGTTTGGCGGATAACCTGGGTATTTCAAGGTCAGAAGCTAAAACCATCATTGATAATTACAAAACCCAGTTCGTCAATATTCAGAAATATATGGACGACACAATCCAGTTTGCCCGGGAAAACGGATATGTCGAAACCCTGATGGGGCGGAAACGCTGGTTGCGGGATATCAATTCAGGAAACTTCACGGTTCGTGGATTTGCGGAACGAAATGCTATAAATTCTCCAATCCAGGGTACAGCCGCCGATATGATCAAGCTGGCCATGATTAAGATCCATGAAACTTTTGCGAAACAGGGTTTCAAATCTAAAATGTTACTCCAGGTTCATGACGAGCTGGTTTTTGATGCCCATATCGATGAGGTGGAGATCATAAAACCCATAATAATCGAATGCATGCAAACCGCTTTGCTTTTACCGAATGATGTCCCTGCTGAAGCAGAGATCGGTTCGGGGCAAAACTGGCTGGAAGCACATTGATGGTTGACAGTTGGCGGGTAAAAGAAAAAAGCTGGTGAAAAGATCGTTAAGACTCAAAACTATTGTGAAACTTTATACCTCATTCGCCGTCCAAATCGTTAAGTCCTGGATCTAAATCCTAATGCACGGGCCTTAGGCTTTAAACCGGCGCTTTATTAACATTTTTTTTAGGGGAAGGCGATAAACTTCACCAATGCAGTTAAGTCCTATCTCTTGGAAATAATCCCGGTTGATCCTATTGCAACCATATGAACCTTAAATATTTAGATATGAAAAATTCTACACGAAAATTCTTCCTTCTGTTTCTGGGCATCCTTTCCTTCAGTTTCAGTTGGGCGTCGGGGGACTGGCCAAAGCTTATTAATACAGCCAACGGTACCCAGATAAAGGTATATGAGCCTGAACCTGAATCCTTTAAGGGAAATACCCTGATGTTTCGTTCGGCCATTTCCGTTTTGGAGAATGGAAGTAACGAGCCGGTTTTCGGCGCTTTTTGGGCTACGGCTAAAGTAGGGACTGACCGTGATAACCGCACGATTCAGATCAATACGCTCGATGTTACATCTATCCGGATTCCGGCCATCGAAGGCCAGGACTCCATCGATTATATAGATGATGCGCTTGAAACCAGTTTCCCGCAAGCCGCCGGACTTATCTCACTGGATGCGATTGTGGCCACGCTGAATCAGAACGAGCAGGAAACCAAACTTTCGCAAAACATTTCAAATAAGCCACCCAAAGTATTTTTTGTAACCCAGCCAACCATGCTGGTTTTGATCGATGGGCAACCCAAACTGAAATACAATAAAGACCTGAAGCTGGATATGGTGATGAATACCCCCTTTACGATAGTAAAAGACAACGACGGCCGGTTCTTTTTATATGGTGGAAAGAAATGGTATGTCTCCAATTCAGCTGCCGGACCATATGAATATACCAACGGGCAGGTGCCTGAGAATATTTTCCATGTGCAAATGGTACTTTCCAGTAAATCGCAAAACAGTTCTGATAACAATAAGCCAGATGCAAATAGCAATGTGATTCCAAGAATCATGGTGAGTACAGAGCCGGCTGAACTTATCCAGTCCAACGGTGAACCCAGTTTTACTCCGGTTGAGGGAACAGCCCTGCTCTACGTGAGCAATTCGGACAATGATATTTTTATGGATGAAAATTCCCAGAAATATTTCGTCCTGATATCGGGCAGATGGTACCAGACAAAAAACCTGAACTCAGATGATTGGAAATATATTCCTGCGGATCAGTTGCCAGGTGATTTCGCGAAAATACCACCCGGATCCCCGAAGGATAATGTGCTGGCCAGTGTTGCAGGCACAGATGCGGCGAGAGATGCCGTGATGGACGCGGAAATACCCCAGACGGCTAAAGTGGACCGTCATTCAACGACCACAACAGTTACTTATGATGGTCGTCCCAAGTTTACGGATATTGATGGAACCAATTTACAATACGCTGTAAACACATCTTCAACTGTTTTACGCAACGGAGGCGACGGCCGTTTTTATGTAGTGGATAACGGTGTGTGGTTTGTTTCAGATAATGCCACCGGACCCTTTGCAGTAAGTACTGTGAGACCGGTTGATGTTGACCTGATTCCGCCAAATGTTCCCGTTTATAATGCAAAATTTGTTAATATCTATGATGTGAACCCGGACTATGCATATATGGGATATACTCCCGGATACCTGAACAGTTATGTTTACGGACCTACGGTAGTTTACGGAACGGGATATTATTATTCGCCCTGGTATGGGGCTTATTATTACCCAAGACCCTGGTCATGGGGATTCAACTTCGCTTATACTCCTTATTTCGGTTGGGGTTTTGGATGGGGATATAGCTCGGCCTGGTTCAGTATAGGATTTGGTTATGGATATGGGTATGGCTATTATGGTTATGGATACGGAGGCTGCGGATGGTGGGGCCCGTCATTTTATCATCCGGCATGTTGGGGTGGATGGTATGGCGGAGTAAGGCCTTATGGATTCTACGGTAACAATTTTTACGTACACAATAATGTGCATGTGAACTATGCGAACAATGTTTACAGAAACCGGGGTGGAGTGTCAAGTCAGGGTTATTACCGCACCGGAGGTATCGCAACACGGACGATGAATTATAATCGTCCTTCTGCTGGAAACAATAACGCAGGCGGAAATAATAATCCAGGCCGGGGATCATCACCAGGCGCCAGACCGGGAACCAATGGCAGTCAGGCTGGCAGACCATCATATAACAATAACACGACAAACAGTTCATCCCGGCAATCCGTTTATTCAGACCGTCAGGGAAATGTGTACCAGCGTGCGGAGTCAAATAGTAACTGGCAGCAAAGACAGAACAGAACCTGGTCTTCAGTAAATAATGCAAGACCCGAAGTTCAGAACCTGAATCGTCAGCAGAATGATCGTGCCCGCGGTGAAATGCGCGCTCAAAACTTTCAGCGAATCAGTTCAAGTCCTTCTTCCGGTGGTTATAGACCTGCTCCCTCCGGCGGAGGAGGTGGAAGTTCGAGATCAGGTAGCGGAGGTGGAGGCGGCGGATCTCATCCTTCTTCCGGCGGAGGTGGAGGTTCCAGGTCAGGAGGCGGCGGGCGACCCAGATAAATATTTACCATAATATAAAAAGACCTGGCATAGCCAGGTCTTTTTTCATAGAACCCATTGTTCACTACCCTCGCTCCTCCGGTGTTTTTTAATCCCGGTTATACGGCTTTCCATCTTTTATTACGCGTATTGGTTCCTCAGATTCCTGATCTCGTCATGTGAATCCTTTAGGGTTTCCTGTTGCTCTTTTAATAAATCCCGCAGGAATGCAGGAAGTTTTTCGGTTTCCAGTGCCTTCTTATACGCTTTTTGAGCAGCATCTTCACCTGCTTCGCAATTAGAAAGGATGGAATGCCTGTTTTCGCCGGTAAATACTGCCTTCACATCCATCCAGGCGCGGTATATTTTACCCATTTCGGTTGTTCCCTTTTCCACATCTCCATGCAAAACCTGAATTTCATTAGCCAGCTGGGATTTTATTTTTTGGCTTTCAACGATCAATTGATCGAATAAGGATTTCAAATCGGCATCTCCGGGTTTAAGCTCTTTTACTGCCCGCTGATAGCCTGTAATACGGTCATTGTTTATCATGACCAGATCGTTCAATACATCCACAATTTCCTTTGCCTTTTCCATAAAATAAAAATTTAGGTGTATCAGATTGCTGAAAAAACCATACCACGGAGAACAAGTATGTGAGTGTGGGAGTATGCAGGTTTATTGCTTCCATAATTGATTCGTATTTTATGTTTAACTTGCACCACTAAAAAAATCTGGTTTTTATTATGGAATATTCCAAAATCATCGCTATCACCGGACTACCGGGACTTTTCGAATTGATCAACAGCAAAACTGATGGTGGAATTGTGCGGTCCCTTGACGATAAAAGCACCCGCTTCGTTTCCAGCCGGGTACATCAGTTTTCCCACCTGGAAAGTATTGAAGTATATACCACCCGTCATAACGTGAACCTGGTTGATGTGCTGAAGGCGATGGAAAGCAACAAGGAAAAATTGCCTGACGAAAAAGATGCCGCCGGAATAAAGTCATATTTCCAAAAAGTATATCCGGAACTGGATTTTGACCGTGTATACTCCAGTGATCTGAAAAAGATGGTAAAATGGTTTTCTGTGCTCACAAAAAATAATGTTGAGATTAAATTGTCTGAACCTCCTGTTGATGAAGAACCTGTAGCAGAAGAAACAGAAAACGAAAAACCGGCTAAAAAATCTGCCGCTGTAAAGGAAGTTCCTAAGACAGAGGAGAAAAAATCTACAACAAAAACCGGGACTAAAACAGAAGAAAAAAAATCTACTGTAAAAGCTGAATCCAAAGCAGTCAAAAGTCCGGCAAAAAAAGCTGAAGAAGAGAAGCCTTCAAAAAAAGCTGCCCCTAAAAAAGCTGCTCCTGCTGCTTCCAAAGAAGAGAAAAAACCTGCTGCGAAACCAGCGGCAAAAAAGCCGGTTGCAAAAAAGAAATAATCAATACAATTATTCTTAGTAGATCAACCTGGAAGGTTGTGTTCAAAAATTCACATTCTGATGAAAACCCTGTCTGCAAATATTGAAAAGCCGGTCCGTAGTTTTCTTCCCGAAAACTTTGTAATAACCGATTGGAATTCCATTTCATCTTATTTTGAAGAACTTGTTGAAAGGCCTTTACCCAGTTCTGCTGATATGGAAAAATGGCTGAAGGATATGAGTGAACTCGAGGCAGTAATCAGCGAAGATGTTTCCTGGCGCCATATCCGGATGACCTGTAATACAGAAGATAAAAAACTCCAGGAGAATTTCACTTTTTTTATGATGGAAATTCAGCCGCAGATTCAGCCTTATGCTGACCGGCTGAATCGCAAACTTGTAGATTCACCGCTGACTGCCTCGCTGGACAAGAAGAAATATTTTACCTACCTGCGTTCTGTAAAAAAAAGCATAGAACTTTTCCGGGAAGAAAATATTCCGCTGCAGTCTGAACTGAGTGTTTTGGCGCAGCAATACGGCGCGATCTCGGGAAAGATGACGGTTACGGTGGGAGATCAGGAATATACATTGCAGCAGGCGATGAAATTTCTCGAAAATGAGGATCGGAATCTCAGGGAGGATGTCTATCGCAAAGTTCAGGAACGGAGGATGCAGGATAAAGAACCACTGAATAATTTATTCAATGAACTCCTAACACGCCGGGACCAAATAGCCCGTAATGCAGGGTTCGCCAATTTCCGCGATTATAAATTTGTGGAGATGGGCCGCTTTGATTATACTAAAGAAGATTGTTTCCGCTTTCATGATTCTGTAAAACAACACATCTTACCGCTGGTTGAACTCATTCACCAATACAAAAAAAATAAACTTGGTCTTAGCGAATTCAGGCCATGGGACCTGGATGCTGAGCCTGCCGGCCAGTTGCCGCTGCGCCCTTTTAATACGGGCGCAGAACTTCTGGAAAAAACGATGCATTGTTTTAAACTGCTACGGCCTTTTTTTGCGGACTGTTTGCAGACGATGAAAGAAATGAATCGCTTTGACCTGGAAAGCAGGATTGGCAAGGCGCCCGGAGGTTACAACTGTCCCCTGGCCGAAACAGGCGCGCCGTTTATTTTTATGAATGCCGCAGGACAAATGCATGATGTGACCACGATGGTTCACGAAGGTGGGCATGCGGTACACTCTTTTCTTTCTCATCATCTTGAACTAAGTGCATTTAAGGAATACCCGATGGAAATTGCTGAAGTGGCCAGTATGGCTATGGAACTTTTCAGCATGGAAAACTGGGAAATATATTTTGAAAATCCGGATGATCTGCGTCGTGCAAAAATTCAGCAGCTCGAAAGAGTGATTACTATATTTCCCTGGATCGCAACCATCGATAAATTTCAGCATTGGGTTTACGAGAATCCGAAACACGATTCAGATCAGCGTACAGAAAACTGGTTCCGGATTTATAATGAATTCAATTCAAAAACAATAGATTGGACCGGACTGGAAAAATATCAAAAGAATATCTGGCAAAAACAGTTGCATTTATTTGAAGTCCCTTTTTATTATATTGAATACGGAATTGCCCAGCTCGGTGCGATAGGATTGTGGATGCAGTTCAAAAAAAATAAAGACTCGGCGCTTGATAATTATATTAACGCCCTGACCTTGGGAGGAACGAAAACGCTGCCGGAATTATATGAGGCTGCAGGATTAAAATTTGATTTCTCCGGTGCTTATATCCGGGAGTTGATGGATTTTGTTGAAAAAGAGCTGAAGATTTTAATGGCCGGACATTAATAACAGTATCTTAACGTCCCTCTCCCTAGTATAAATACCACGAAAATGGTAGTGAACTTTCTTGTATGATTGGATACATGCCATTATATTTGCAAGAACCATTGATATAGATTATTTAAAATAGCTACTAATCAGAGCCTTAACCAAAAGTCCCGGTGTTTCCACATCGGGGCTTTCTTTTTTGGTTTATCGTTAATGGTATATGGTGGCATATAAAAATACCATTAACCATCTACCAAATGCCATATACCAATCCCTAATTCTCTTTCAGCAATTCTTCTATCTTAAGGTCCATTTCTGCAAGCTCCTCTTTTTTCAGTCCGTCAACAATGGATCTGACCTGCCCCCTTTTATCGACGAGTGCAAAAAACTGGGTATGAATAAACTGCTCATCAATGGGAGAAATATTATTCCTGGGATCATCCAGCAAATAACTCAGCCTCGCTGCCAGATACAGAGAATCTTTAGGACCTGTAAGGAAAATCCAGTGTTTACTGTCAACTCCCAATGAATCCGCATAATGTTTCAGCCTGGCAACATTATCGGTCCCCGGATTTACGGTATGGGAAAGAATCAGAAAGTCCGGGTGGCTTTTATATTTTTCATATATGGGTTTGAGGTTGGTATTCAGTTTCGGGCAAATTCCGGGACAGGTGGTGAAGAAAAATTCCGCCAGATATACTTTTCCATTTACTTCCGCATTACTGATCCGGACACTGTCCTGATCAAGGAATGAAAATGTCTGCACCTTATTGATTATAGATAAATCTGATTTTCCATAGCCCGGGATCATTTTGGTCAGCATAAAATAAAATCCGACGATTAAACAGGCAAAAAACATGATGTAGAACCAGGTTTTCTTTGACATGGGGCAAAATTACGTTGACAAGCCGGGAGCAAAAAGTTTAGCCGGATGAGCTATCTTTGCAGGTCAGGGGAGCCCAACCGTGGTTTTATAGATTTTTGTACATGAAATTGATGAATGCAGACATTATCGGAATAGGAGCGTCGATTGCCTGCGCTGTCCATTGTGCTGTTTTACCTCTTTTTTTGTCTGCCCTGTCGATATTAGGGGTGAATATCATCCATAATTTCTGGTTTGAAACAGGTATGATCCTGCTGGCATTTGTGATCGGAACCCTTTCACTTCGCCATGGATTTACCCGGCATCACCGCAGTTTCATCCCTTTTTTGCTTTTTGCCGGAGGCATGATTTTCCTGTTTGCGAAGCAATATTGGCACAATTATGAGCTGTTTTTGCTCCCTTTTGCCCTTATTTTGATCATTTCTGCCCATATTTCCAATTTCCGGTTTTCCCGGAAAGGCAGGGTCAGGGGAAAGAATCTTAATATTCCCTTAACCCGCGGTACGGAATGAGATTTACCAAATCCGGTAAATTTCAGGACAGTCGCTCCGGATTTAGGCGTTAGGCCTTAAAAGAGTTAAATTTGCATCTTAATCTAGTGTTATGATAAAAACAGGTAATCCGGTCATCAGCATTTATACCGAAATGACCCCCAATCCCGAAACAATGAAGTTTGTAGCCAACAAGCTGTTATATCCGGGCAAAAGCATTGATTTCCCTGATGTTGAATCTGCCAGGCCATCTCCTGTTGCCCTGGAACTGTTTGGATTTCCCTTTATCAAAAGCATTTTCATCGCCAGCAATTTCGTCACCCTGACGAAAACTTCGGATACAGACTGGGCAGACGTTATTCCCTCCATCCGCCAGTTTTTGAAAGATTATCTGGAAGACGGCAAACCCGTTATCAATGAGGAAGAAATCACGATCGCACATACAGATGGTAATGCCATTGGAGCGGATGATGACGATGTGGTAAAAAGAATTAAGGAACTCTTAGAAAGTTACGTGAAACCTGCAGTTGAAATGGATGGCGGAGCCATTCAGTTTAAAAGTTATAACGAAGGTGTCGTAAACCTGATGTTACAGGGATCCTGTTCCGGCTGTCCTTCCTCCATGATTACTTTAAAAGCGGGCATTGAAGGCATGATGAAACGGATGATTCCCGAAGTAAGGGAAGTGGTTGCCGAAGCAGAATAATGCAGCAAATCATATCACAATTCTTCAGTGAGTTGCAAAATACCGGGTGGCCGGAATTCATCGCCGTAGTTACAGGCATTGCGAGCGTCATTTTTTCCCGAAAAGAAAATATTCTGGTTTATCCGGTAGGAATGATCAGCACAGGAATTTTTGTGTGGCTATACATCCTTCATGGATTGTATGCAGATGCCTCTGTGAATTTTTATTATACAGTGATGAGCATCATCGGCTGGTATATGTGGTCCCGGAAGACTGACGGAAAATCAGCGCTGCGTATTACGGCATCTTCAAAAAAAGACTGGATAAATAGTGTGATTTTCTTTTCCATTTGCTGGATTGTTTTATTCTTTCTGCTAAGCCGGTTTACAGACAGCACGGTTCCCATGGCAGACAGTTTCACTTCTGCAGCTGCCTTTACCGGTATGTGGCTGATGAACAAAAAAAAACTGGAAAACTGGACCTGGTGGATTATCACCAACCTGGCTTCTATCCCGCTCAATTTTTATAAACACCTTGTTTTTACAAGCTTACAATACCTGGTTTTTCTCATCCTTGCCGTAATGGGTTATATTACCTGGAGAAAAAAAATCGGGTATGCCGCTGCCTAAAAAACTTGTTGTGATCGGACCTGAATCCACGGGAAAGAGTACACTCTGCGAGCAGCTGGCCATTCAATATAAAACCGAATGGGTTCCTGAATTTGCCAGAAATTACTTACTTGAAATCCGGCGCCCCTATACATATGAAGATCTTTTACACATAGCCGAAGGTCAGGTACGGCAGGAAGACCGGATAGTGTCGGATTCAAAATCTGATTTGGTGTTTATTGACACAGACATGTACGTGATGAAAGTCTGGTGCGAATATGTATTTAAAAAATGTCACCCATATATTCTGGATGAGATCGTAAAAAGGAAATATGACGGCTACCTCTTATGTAATACTGACCTCCCCTGGGTGGCAGATGAATTGCGTGAATATCCGGACCTCGAATCACGGGAAAGGTTGTATCTGATGTATAAGGACATCATGATTAACCAGCATGTTCAGTGGATTGATATTTCGGGAAATTATGAAGAACGACTGCAAAAGGCAATCAAGTTTATAGATTCAATTTATCCATGTGCCTTAAGCCTTATGCCTTAACCTTTATGCCTTACTGCAGGAGTTTTATGATATCAGGGTCGTCCTGCAGATGATGCATTTGGTTTAATATCCAGGGATAACGCAATGCGACATGTTTGGACAGCGGATGAACCGTAAATACCTTTGGATTTGGCAAACAGCCCGCGATCATGGCAGCTTCACTGCGGTTAAGGTCTTTCGCTTTTTTATTAAAATAAAATTTCGCAGCCGCATCGATACCAAAAACGCCTTTGCCCATTTCACTTACATTCAGGTACATCTGAAGTATTCTTTTTTTGCCCCAGATCTTTTCAATCATAAATGTGAAATACACTTCCATTGCCTTTCTGAACCAGCTCCTGCCCTGCCATAAAAAAACATTTTTGGCTACCTGTTGTGAAATCGTACTTGCCCCATGCAGGGATTTGCTTTTCTGATTGTGTTTCATGGCCTTTTCAATGGATTTGAAATCAAATCCGTCATGGTCGGGAAAAAGCTGGTCTTCAGAAGAAATAACCGCCAGTTTTGCATAAGGAGATATGGCGTTCATGGAAACATAGTTCCTTTTCAATCCATATCCATGAAAAAAACTGCTCAGCTGTGTTAAGGTAACCGGAGGGTTAATCCATTTCAGAATCAGCAAATAAAAAAACTGGAGAATAATTAAAAAAAGAAGGACTCTTTTTGTCCATCTCCAGATTCTCGGAACAATTCCTTTGGTTTTTATAGGCATCGGGTTACTTTGCTGGTTCAGCAGGTTTCAATGACGGGTTGTTATCGGCCGGCAAATGGTCTACATGCATGTTCAAATAGTGCAAAGTATATTTTTTACCCATATAATAGTCACTGTAACGTGCCCTTCTTAATAATAAACCTCCAATAATAAACGCCCCGGCAGTTATCCATCCGGAAGTGGCAACCCAGGTACCGGCTTTATCATTCCGGTATATTCCGTTTACCACATTCAATACCAGTACGCCAACACCGGCTATAATGAGCAGGGTGCCGTCATTAACATAATTCCATTTGGTGCCTTCGTTGCGTATGGCTGCAATCTCATGTACATGAAAGGGTATATTATTCAGGAAAATACTGTCATTGCGCATCATCGTAATCGTTCCGCCCAGCCATTGGTCATAAATGGTTTTAAAGACAATTGTCTGTCCGATTTCGTAGGTTTTGATATTGCGTCCTTTTTTCTGAAGCAGTAAAACATCTGTTTGGGCAGAAGAAAAAAAAGGTGTCAGAAATAAAAATGCAGCAATGATTTTCTTCATACTTAAAAATAAAACTATTACCCTATTTAGTGCCTGACGTGCATCCGGAAGAGGACACCATAAAGCAAAAACATACCAAAAGCAACCAGGATAGCGCCGGAAATTTTATTTATGATAGCGAGATTGTGAACAGTTAGTTTCTTTCGTAGTTTCCCAGCCATCATTACTTTGCCCACATCTGCAGACATGTTGATCAACAGGCAGACGGAAAATATCACGATTCGTTCATTCAATGAATGTGTGATGGAAAGGATGGAAGCATTTCCCAGCCAGAAAATAATCACGCCAGGATTCAGGGTATTAATGAAAAGCCCGGATGCAAATATCCGTAGGAACTGTTGTGTGGTCAAGTGATCGGCGTGCTTTCCTTCAGTGGATTTTATCACCACCTTTTTGAAAAAGAAATAATAAACACCCATTGCGATGAGAAAAGTGCTTCCACCGTAAGCAATCGCATTTTTGTGTTCCAGCAATCTGGCAACCCAGTCTGTAAAAAAATTACTGAGGAATACCAGGATAAAATCACTCAGCCAGACTCCCGCAACAAAACTGAAGCCTCCTTTATGGCCAACAGTAATGGATTGTTTAATTATGGTGAAAATGATCGGGCCAACGGACAATGCCAGCACAACTCCGAGCGCTAATCCTTTCAATATGGCTTCGACCATGCGATATATATTTTACCGGGGGTACGCGAAAATAGTGCAACCTGGAAAATAGAAGAATAATTCTCATTTTAATTAATAATCAGGAATGCGCCTTCACAGCAGCTTTCTCCAGAAAACTTTGCCAGTCTTTTAACATTTTACCTTTCAGCACCCTGGGAAATTTATGCTGACCGCCTTCCTTTCCGGTAGAACGCATAAATTCCATAAAGATTTCCGGAGGCAATACTTTTACGGAAATATCTTTCAGTGCACTTTTTCTTTCAACAGCATAGTCATCATTTAACTGTTTAAGGTTTTCATCCAGCTTATCACGTAAAATGTCAGGATCCACTGTGGAATCTGTGGCTAAATACCATTGATGGGCGAAGAACAGCCCATGTGGCACCCCGGCAACCGTGAATTCCGGAATAGAAATATTCATTTCTTCACTCAGGAACTGAATGGCCTGGTTCATATTGTCAACACTAAGGTGTTCACCAACCAGACTCAGATAATGTTTGGTACGGCCCGTAATAATGATTTCACTTTTCTCCTTATCCGTAAACCGGATCGTATCTCCTATCAGATAGCGCCATGCCCCGGCCGAGGTACTCATCAGAAGAGCATAATCCTTCCCTTCTTCCACCTGGTGGATTTCGAGGGTTTCCGGATTTTTTACAATTTCTCCCTCTGCCGTAAAATTTTTCTTATCGAAGGGAACAAATTCAAAGAACAGGTGCTGGCTGGTCACCAGTCGCATAGCCCCGCTCATCCTGACGATCCTGGTATGCAATAAACCCTTCAGAAGCCAGATAGGTTTCAATATAGGTTATGGGTTTACCCAATAGTTTTTCAAATCCCAGTTTGTATGGTTCGAAGGAAACACCTCCGTGCACAAAAAAGCCAAGGTTGGGCCAGATCTCGTGGATATTTTTCAGATTATACTTCTCTATAATTTTTTCTACGCATATCTGGATCCAGGCGGGAACACCAACGATAAACCCAATATCCCATCCGGGTGCCTGCTCTACGATCTCTTCCAGTTTTCTTGTCCAGTCCCTGGTTTTCGCAATCTTTTTTCCCGGTTTGTAAAAAGGACTGAACCAGAAAGGAACTTTTTTGGCTGAAATCCCACTGAGATCCCCTTCATAATATCCCGGTCCTTTTTGCAGATCTGTGCTTCCGCCAATCATCAGCCAGCCCTTTCCCAGGCTTTTAACCGGGATATCCTGATAATTTCGCAGGCTGAGCAGCTGCCGGATCATTACAATCCGGTTCCCCCGAAGAAGATCATTTGTAACTGGTATATACTTACTGGCTGCCTCCGAAGTACCTGAACTCAGGGCATAATATTTTATTTTTCCCGGCCAGCAGATATCCGATTTCCCCTCCAGGGTCTTATACCACCATTCCCTATAAATCTTACTGTAATCGTAAATGGGAACATTTTCCTGGAAGCTTTTTACCAAGGTGGCGGTTCAGGAGGATCCGGTCGAAATGATATGCCTGTCCGAATTCAGTAAACCGTGCTTTTTTTAATAGTTTTTTGAGCACTTTCAGCTGCTGCCGTCGCGGAGATTTTTTTGGCAATCGTAAAGCCCGTGCAAGAGAATTGGGTAATTGTACATCAATTAGCGCCATTGAGAATCGGGGAAATTAGTGTATGTAAATTTAAGCCTTTTTAAACGCAACGCCTAACCCCGATCTTACCCGTTTACCTGCCATCCGTCATTCATCATCGGTCATCCGTTGCCTTACCCGCCCTGTTCAAAGGGTATATTAAAATCGGGTCGCTTTCATTATTCGTTTTACTTATTGCAGTCACGAAAAAGCGCTTGTTCGGATTCTTCATCAGGTCTGCGGGACTGAAAACTATCTGTGCGTGCTGGTCATTCGGGATAAAACGAAAAACCCTTGCGGAATCTATATTAAATGCCGTTTCTGCTTTATACACGGCAAATCCCTTAATCGAATCCGTTTTATTTCCGGTCTCAAAATTAAATAACAGGGAATCATTATTAGTATACATATGTACCACAGGAATGGATGGACGAATACTGTCAAGCCAGGGCATGGGCGCAATCAGTGCAGGATAACTATAGTAATTGTTACGAAGTGAATCATTCCACCCATATGGATTCCTGAGGAATGAAGTGCTGCTGAAATATACTTCTCCCCCAATATCCGGAAGGTCCCGGATAGCACGAATCTGGCGGGGAAGCTGGTTTATATCCCTCCAGAAAGTATTTGATCCCGCACGAAAAAATCCAAGTCCGATATAACAGGCCCTGTCGAAATGATTCTTACTCCACCAGTCGAGCAATATTCCAAAGGGCGCGTTTTTCTGTTCAAATTCCCAATACAGCTGGGGAACCACATAATCAATCCAACCGTTTTTTAACCAAAGTCGGATATCTGCATACAGGTCATCATAGTTTGTCTGCCCGGCGTGGGTATCACTTCCCAGGGAATCTTTCGACAGATTTCGCCAAACTCCAAACGGACTAATCCCAAATTTGCAGGTTTTTTTTACTTCCCGGATCGCGCGATTCAACATGACAATGATCGAATCCACATTACTTCTTCTCCAGGACTCCCGGTCCATACCCTGACCGTATTTTGCAAACGAAACATCATCAGGAAATTCGACCCCGCCAATGCGGTATGGATAAAAATAATCGTCAAAATGAATCGCATCGATATCATAGCGGGAGAGCATATCCCGGATTACAGAAGTCACATATACCTGTACCTCTTTATTTCCCGGATCCAGGTATTTAGTGTCTCCATATGTTAAAATCCAATCAGGATGTTTTTTACTAACCTGTGTGTTGGCGATGGAAGAGCCTTCGTGCCAGACCTGCTTTTTTCGCTTATGTTTTCCATGCACCGTAATGGTGGTTGTATAGTGACCGATTTGAAATACGGCACGATAAGGATTACACCATGCATGAAATTCCATGCCTCTTTTATGGGTTTCCCTGATCATAAACTCCAACGGATCATAATACGGTATCGGGGCCTTGCCCTGCTGACCGGTGAGCCATTCGCTCCATGGTTCAAGGGAGGAAGGAAAAAATGCATCGCAGGCTGGTCTTACCTGCACAATCACTGCATTCATACCATTTCGCTGATGCATATCGAGCTGGCTGGTGAATTCAGCCTTTTGCTGTATCGTACTATAGTTTCCACGGGAAGGCCAGTCAATATTGTCCACTGTGGCAACCCATACCGCCCTGAATTCATATTTGGGTTGTGAAAAAGCGCAGAAGGAACAAAAATACAGGCTGACAAATAAGAATATTTTCATAGCTCAGCCGGTAATATGATTTTCAGTTTGGGTATCTTCCTGTGCCTGTTCGATCGTTCTGATTTTATCGAGCAGGAAATTTAATTGTTGTGCTTCCTCCTGACTTAGATATTTAAATATCGATTCCATCTCTTCATTTAATCCATCCATGGCCTGCAAGTAATTTCTTTCCCTTTTCGGTCAGCAGGATATCTACCAGGCGGCGGTCTTCCCGGCAGATCGTCTTTTTAACCATTCCCTTTTTTACCAGCCTGTCCACAATGCGGCTGGTATCGCTCATTTTATCGAGCATTCTTTGCCTGATCTGTAATGTGGATAAGGGATGACCTGCACCGCGTAATATGCGCAGTATATTAAACTGTTGTTGTGTAATATCAAAGGGCCCGAAATGCCGGTTTATTTTTTCATTCACCCAGTTAAAAGTAAATATGAGATTGATGATGGCTTTCTGATATTCCGTGCGGAATGACTGTTGATGAATATCGGTCTCTAAGGTCATATGTTTACTTGAAAAAATGAAGTCAATCTCCCCACACTTTCACTCCCTCACTGCAATTGGCACAAATATCGATCTCCCCTCTGCTTTTTAAAATTTTCCTGCGAAAATCGCGGTATTCAGGCAGATTCCAGATCTCTTTGAATGGTTTATTTTTCAGGTCTCCCATCCGGTGTTTGGCATCCTTGTCAAAGCAGCAGGGTACAACCAGGCCATCCCAGGTAATGACGGGTGAATGCCAGAGCCGCCAGCAATGATTCTGCAGATTGTTTTTTGATTCATAACTGCCATCCTGCTTTTTTTTGTACCTGGAGATATTGGTATGCCGGGGAATCAGATTATTCGGATCCCTGGCGTAATCATAAATCTGCGCTGTTTTATACCGGATCCCGTCGACTCCGGTCTTCGCCGCCAGCTCTTTTGCTTCCTCCATCTGATGTTCATTAGGCCGCACTACCAGGAATTGGAAAAATATATAGGGTGTTTTGCTGTTCAGCTTTTTTTTCCATTTCACAATATTGGATGCACCTGAAATTACTTTTTCCAGATCCCCGCCGATCCGGTACTGCTGGTAAACATCCTGGGTTGTGCCATCCAATGAAATGATCAGGCGATCCAGTCCGCTTTCGACCGTTTTACGGGCATTCTCATCGTTGAGATAATGCGCATTGGTAGAAGTGGCCGTGTATATCTTTTTTGAACCCGCATACTTTACCATTTCCAGAAAATCCGGATTCAGGTAGGGCTCACCCTGAAAATAAAAAGTGAGGTAGAGCAGGTCCGGTGCCAGCTGATCAATCATTCTCCTGAAAAAATTCATTTCTAACATGCCCCTTGGCCGGGTAAATGAACGAAGTCCGCTTGGACATTCAGGGCATCTCAGGTTACAACTGGTTGTAGGTTCGAATGAAACAGATATCGGCATACCCCATTGAACCGGTCTGCGCGTCCATTTGCTGACATAATAACTTGACAATACGGAAATCCCATTCCAGGCCCTTCGAAAACTCAGCTTGGAAAAAAGATTAATGGTATCATTCCGGTTGAAATTTGACATATGCAGTGTAAAATTAGTTTTAAATACGGAAAGCGGGAAGCCGGTTCAGTATTTAGGGCCGGGGCGGTTTATATTTGCAGATTTATAAATTGTAATGGCTAAAAAGCAGAGCAGGACCTGGAAGATCATTGTTTTCATATTTAGTACCGCCATTATCATCATGCTGATTGTGATGTTGTATCAGTGGGTGACTGAAAGAAGGTCCGGATTTGCCGAATATCCGGAATTTGGCATACAGCTCCCGATGAATTATTCCATTCATGGTATTGATGTTTCAAAATACCAGGATGTTATCAACTGGCAATCGGTGAAAAATATGCGGGTAAAGGATGTGCACATCAGTTTTGTATTTGTGAAAGCAACAGAAGGGCTGGGAAATGAAGACCAGATGTTCGCCCGCAACTGGAAAAAAATCAAGGAAGCGGGGTTGGTCCGGGGTGCTTACCATTATTTTATTCCGACCAAGAGTGGGAAAGCACAGGCAGAGAATTTTATCAATTCTGTGACACTGGTGCCGGGGGATCTCCCGCCTGTACTTGATGTGGAACAGACTTATGGAGTAGCCCCCGATAAATTAAGGCAGCGTGTAAAGGACTGGCTGCAAACCGTGCAGGCATATTATGGCAGGTCCCCGATTATTTATACTAATGTGGATTTTTACCAGCATTACCTGAAAGATGATTTTGATGGTTACCTTTTATGGGCAGCCCACTACCTTCAACCTTCTCAGCCCCGCATTTATAGAAACTGGAGTTTCTGGCAGCATAATGAAAGGGGCCGGGTGAATGGCTGTTATTCGATCGTTGATTTTGACGTCTTCAATGGGGATTCTGTGGAGTTTCAAAAATTACTTTTAAATTAAATCCTAATGAAGAAAGCATATTGTGTAGGCACTTGCAGTACCTGTCAGAGAATTATGAAAGAGGCCGATCTGATCAAAAAAGGATATGCCTATCAGAATATCAAAGAAGAAAAGATCACACCTGAACAGCTTGATGAAATGAAAAACATGATGGGCTCTTATGAGGCTTTGTTCAGCAGGAGGGCGTTAAAATTTAAATCCATGGGGCTCGGTAAAAAATTGCTTACTGAGAAAGATTATCGCGAATTAATACTGAGCGAGTATACATTTCTAAAAAGACCTGTGGTGATCTCGGGTAAAAAAATATTTTCAGGAAGTGCGCCGAAAACGATTGCTGAAGTTGTGAAGCTCAAGTGAGACCTGTACAATGTGGCGAATGAGGAATTGTAGAATATGAGGGAATTCGAAATTAAATAAGGAAATGACAACATACTGAAGATAAAATTGAGTCGGGATTCGGAACCTCATTCCCAAATTATCATTAATAATTCAATTCCCACCTTCGCTCATTTTTTACAATTTCTCATTCGCCACATCATGAAAATGAGCTAGTCTTTAATTATTCTGAGTTTCGCATAGTTTAGCATAATCTTCTTTTCTCCTCCCAGTTTAAAATTCACGGTGGCAATCGGATTATGGGCTGATCCTTCCATTTTGGTTACCTCGCCAAATCCGAATTTCTGGTGTTCCACCCTGTCTCCAGCGGCGAGATTGCTGGTATCACTGGCCGCAAAATCAGCGGAAGGAATATGAACGGTAGCCGGAGCTTTTGCCTGGGAAGAAATATAGCTGGGCCTGGATGGTTCACGGCTTTTTGTTCCGGATCCGTCAGAGCCACCATAACCCCGGTTGAGCCTGTCGAACGCCGGGCGATTGGTATAATTACCGATTTGATTTTTAATTCCGCCACCGGCATAACTGCGATCCAGCTGATCCTCCGGTATTTCTTCAATAAACCGGCTGGGGTCATTTTGTATAACACTGCCGAAACGATATCGGCTGTTGGCATAGGTTATCCAGAGTTTGTGTTTGGCCCGGGTAATAACTACATAAAAAAGTCTTCTTTCTTCTTCCAGTTCTTCCCTGGTATTAATCGACATGGCATTGGGAAAAAGAGATTCTTCCAATCCGGCAGCAAATACACAACTAAACTCCAGCCCTTTTGCTGCGTGAATCGTCATCAGCTTTACGGTATCGGCTTCCGGATCTTTCTGATCTGTATCTGTTAGTAAGGTAATCTGTTGTAAATATCCGGAAAGCCCGGCCTGCCCCTTTTGGGTCTCCTGCGTGCTGATATTGTCGATAAGGATCCCGTCTTCATCAATAAGGCTCCGATTCTGCTGGTCATCCACCCACTCTTTGATACTATTCAGCAATTCCTGAATGTTTTCATATCGGGCAAGCCCTTCGGTGGTTTTATCATTGAATAACTCCTTCACGATATTTGTTTGTTTGCCAACATGCACGGCAACCTCATAAGCATTTTTCGTATTCAGCATGCTTGCAAAACTTTTTATCATCAGCACAAACCCGTCTATGGATTCCAGCGTTCCCCCTTTATATCCGATGGTGGAGGCATTGCAAAGCACCTCCCACATGGAAATATTTTTTTCATTTGCTATCAGTATCGCTTTGTCCAGGGAAGTTTTGCCAATTCCGCGTGCAGGGAAATTGATAATACGCTTCAACGACTCCTCGTCGTTTGGATTAACAATCACCCGCAAATAAGCAATAAAATCCTTAATTTCTTTACGCTGATAAAAACTTACTCCGCCATATATCGTATAAGCAATGGCCATTCGACGCAGGCTTTCTTCAAAAGCGCGGCTCTGGGAATTCGTCCGGTATAGAATGGCAAAATCACGGTTATTAAAATGATTACGGAGTTTTTGTTCCTGAATAGTGTCGGCAACATATTTACCCTCATCATTGTCGGTCATCGTACGTACCAGCCGGATTTTTTCACCTTCGGTATTTTCGGTCCAGAGATTTTTAGGGATTTGTCCTTTATTTCTCTTGATGACTTCATTTGCCGCATTGATGATACTTTGTGTGCTCCGGTAATTCTGTTCCAGCTTCACTACTTTCACATCGTCATAATCCTTCTGGAACTGTAAAATATTTTCAATTGTCGCCCCGCGAAAACTATAAATACTCTGCGCATCATCGCCCACCACACAAACATTTTCATATACCGCACCCAGTAATTTTATGATTTCGTATTGGGCAGGATTGGTATCCTGGAATTCGTCGATCAGGATATATTTAAACTTGTGCTGGTATTTATGCAGGCTTTCCGGAAAATGTTTCAGCAGTTCATAAAACTTCAGCAACAGATCGTCAAAATCCATCGATCCGTTTTTAAAACATCGTTTGGCATACGCTTCGTAGATCTGGGCGATCGCGGGCCGGTTACTCCTCGTATCTTCCTGCTGGATATAATAATCCGTGGCATATTCCGCCGGGGTGATGAGTCCGTTTTTCGCCTGGGAAATCCGGTTGTAAACAATATTCGGTTTATAGTGTTTGTCGTCCAGGTTTAATTCATTCACAACTGTTTTAACCACGCTCTTGGCATCATCGGTATCATAGATGGTGAAATGATGCGGATAGCCCAGCTTTGGAGCCTCGGCACGCAAAATTCTTGCAAAAACACTGTGAAAAGTACCGATATACAGGTTTCTCGCTTCATTTGTACCCAGGATCTTTTCGATCCGCTCCTTCATTTCCTTTGCCGCCTTGTTGGTAAAGGTTAGGGCCAGGATATTAAAAGCGTCAACTCCTGTGGAAAGCAGGTGGGCAATTCTGGTGGTTAATACTTTGGTTTTACCGCTGCCCGCACCTGCAATGATCATCAGCGGTCCGTTGATATGTAGTACAGCCTCTTTCTGCGGTTCGTTCAATCCAATAAGATAGTCCTGCATGGTTGCAATTTACGAAGGGCCGGTGGCAGAACAACCGGATAAATT
The DNA here is from genome assembly GCA_963766585.1 of uncultured Bacteroidota bacterium. Classification (GTDB taxonomy): domain Bacteria; phylum Bacteroidota; class Bacteroidia; order Chitinophagales; family Chitinophagaceae; genus Puia. The sequence continues at coordinate 623,709 of CAVYAV010000002.1, read as the reverse complement.
ATCCCCGTTTAGTTTAAATGACCCGTCTTTACTGCGGAATTAAATAGTGGGAAAACGTTTAAGGCGGGGGTGGCTTAGCTGTTTTTTTTGCCTGAGGATTTTTACGGGTCCATCGGGAAACTTCAATTTCCCCAACCAGTAGCACCAGCATACCTTTTCGGAATTTATAGGATTCCACCCGCAACAGGTTTTGAAGAAAAGGGGATTCGTTATACCCGGCACAATACATTCGGGTTGTGATCATTTTGTCACTGAACTGCAGGACACTGTCGGTGGCAACATAGGTACCGGACATCCGGTTACAGCCGGTATTTCCACTGAACTTGCTCGCTTTCACATCGAAACTAATATCCGGAATACGGCCGGTGGCCGTATCGCTGTCCGATGCCGGAATCAGCCACCATTTCCCGTTTAGTTTGATATTTGCCGTTGTTTTTTTAGGAGCAGGTATTTGAGTCGAATCCACCTGGCCGCTTACGGTGGATACCAGGGCAAATAATAAGGCTGTCAGAATAAAAGATTTTAACTTTGTACGCATATTTAATAAATATACATCCATAATCATACCCAACCATGCCTGGATTTGAATTTTTTGGTGAAGAAGAAAGAAAAGAAGTAAACGATGTTTTATCTACCGGAATTCTCATGCGCTATGGATTTGATGCGGCGCGAAAAGGAATATGGAAATCCCGGGAACTCGAACAGGCGATCTGTGATAAATTCCATTGTGGTTTTGCACAACTTACTTCCAGTGGAACTTCCGCGCTGACAACGGCACTCGTGGCACTGGGTATTGGCGCCGGTGATGAAGTGATCATGCCATCCTTCACTTTTGTAGCAAGTTTCGAAGCGGTACTTAGTGTGGGGGCCGTTCCGGTGATCGTGGATATTAATGATTCCCTGACTATGGATCCGGTTGCCGTACGCAAAGCGCTGACACCGGCTACCCGTTGCATCATGCCGGTTCATATGTGTGGCAGTATGGCCGACCTGGATGCGATACAGGAAATCTGCCGCGACCATAAACTGATCTTGCTGGAAGATGCCTGCCAGAGTATTGGTGCTTCCTACAAAGGAAAATTCCTGGGCACCATTGGCGATGCCGGCACTTTTTCATTCGACTTCGTCAAAACGGTTACCTGTGCCGAAGGTGGCGCCGTATTGACAAACAATAAATCCACTTATATAAACTGTGACGGATATACCGATCACGGTCACGATCATGCCGGCAACGACCGCGGCGCAGAACCACATCCCTTTATCGGATATAATTTCCGGATTTCTGAATTACATGCCGCAGTGGGACTCGCTCAGTTCCGGAAACTGGATCAGTTTCTTTCCATACAGAAAAAAAATCATCAGTGGCTTCATGCTGAACTGGCAAAGATTCCGGGTCTGAAATTCAGAACCATTCCGGATCCGGCAGGAGACAGCCACACTTTTCTAAGTTGGTTCATGCCCAGCCGCGAATTGACGGATGCAATAGTGGAAGAACTTAAGTCCCAACAGATTTTTGCCGGAAATTTTTATTGGTTTGAGCATAACTGGCACTACATCGGCAAATGGGATCATCTCAAATCAGAAAAAACACTTAATAAATTAACTCCTGCACAATCTGCCGCGCTTAAAAAACTGGATACCCAGGATTTTAGCGTGAGTGATGCCGTGATGAGCTGTTGTATAAGTACTGCCATCGGACTTTCCTGGACGGAGGATCAGTTGAAAGAAAAAGCGTCAAGGCTTTCTGCAGCCATTAAAAAAGTATTGGCTAAACATGTTTCAACGTCGTCTGCAAGAGAATTGGATCCGGTAAGCTGATCTTACTTCCCGCCGCTAATGAAAGATATATGGAACCGGTAATTTGATTTCATAAATCAGCCAAAAACTGCTCCTAAAAGCAAACTGGCGAATCCGGTTAAAGTGGCTGCCTGACGACGGTGGAAAAACACAAACCATTTCCTCCTATACGCTTCCCAATCGGCCGGATAATTATCAGGCGTCCATGTTTTAATTATATTATTTACCGGTATATCTCCCTTAAATAAAAAAAACATATCCACGCACAAAGCTGCCAGCGCGATCGTGGAACTGAGGAGCTGCAAGCGTGAATGAATTGTCAATGTACAGATAAACCAGCCAGTACTTGTTAATAGAACAGTATAGTAAAGTATCCGCATATTGACTTCCAAAATATTATTTAAATGATTTCGCAACTCTGTATATGAAGACGGACGCAGCTTCTTTGTAGCTTTACCCAATGCCAATAAATAGAACAGAGGCTGCCCGGCTAACATTCCATATACCATCAGATTCAGAAGTTCTGTAGTTTTTACCAGCATATCTTGATGTTTTGTATGTAATGTTGGGGATCTTACCTGATCTGTAAAAGTTGGCAGGCCGGTTAATGTTTTCCTTCCATTGCATTACAATCCGCCAGCGAACCCAGCCTGAACCGGAAGGGTATATGGGTCACTTTTTCGAGTTCCCACTCCCGTTTACAAAAAAAACCGGACTGTATATAATAGAGATCAGCCGGCATTTCATATCCCCTGGTGGTGACGGCTCCGGGTGGGGTAAAAATGGTAGCTGACCCCAAAAAAACCTGATCGGATCGATAAATACCATCATTTTTACTCGCTTTTACCAAATCCTGCTCCGTCCTGTCTGCCGCTCTCCCGGGGTATTTTAATTGCAAAAAGTCAATTTCCGGGCTCTTTTTAAAAGAATTCTGGGCCTTGGCAGGAATGCAGGAAAACATTGTCAACCAGACAACAAGAAAGAAAAATAGACGTTCCGCCCAATTAGTCATAATAAAATGTAAATTTACGGCGCGATTTTTGTGGATTGGCGGGATTTTTTGAAAATTCGCCCCATCCGCATTAACCCCCAAAAATGGCATTAAGTCAATCATTACAGCAAAAGTTACTACAAAAACTGTCTCCCCAGCAGATTCAGCTAATGAAACTGTTGCAGGTACCTACGGCCAACCTGGAAGAGCGGATAAAGGAAGAGCTGGAAGAGAACCCGGCGCTGGAAGTGGCGGAAGAAGACCATGATGATGGCCTAACCGACGATACCAAGGATGAATTTGAATCGGCGGATGAAGAATTTGAACCTGAAGGCACGCAGGATGAATATGATAATATTGATATCAGCGAATATGTGAATGATCACGACGATGAGGTGGGAGACTATAAACTAAGGGACGATAACTACCCGGACGCGGAAGAAAAGCAGTCAGTGACGCATAAGTTAGAAACGAGTTTTTATGAACTGCTCGTGGATCAGTTGGGCATGCTGAAACTCGATGACCGCACACGCAAAATCGCCGAACAGATCGTCGGCAGTATTGATGACGACGGATACCTGCGCCGCGAAACGGCCTCCATTGTTGATGACCTGGCGTTCCGGCAGAATATCGAAAGTACGGATGCGGAAGTGGAATCCATTATCAAAACGGATTCAGCAATTTGATCCGGCAGGAGTGGCAGCCCGGGATTTACAGGAGTGTTTATTACTTCAGCTGGAGAGAAAAAAGAATGAAGCGAAAAGCGTATCGCTGGCCATTAGCGTTTTGTCAGAATATTTCGACGAGTTCACCAAAAAGCATTACGACAAAATTCAGCGTGGCCTGAATATTACGGAAGAAGAATTCAGGGAGGTAATCAAGCAGATCATCAAGCTGAATCCTAAACCGGGAGGCAATCTTGGAGGAACCGGCAAAGGTGAAAGATATGTGGTGCCGGATTTTTTTATTCTCAATAACGGAGGTATGCTGGAACTGTACGCTGAACTCCAGCAATGCCCCGGATCTGCGGATCAGCGACGGATATCGGGATATGCTGAAGGATTATGACCGGGGATCCAAAAAGGATAAAAGACAAAAAGAAGCCGTCCTTTTTATCAAACAAAAAATTGACGCGGCAAAATGGTTTATTGACGCTATCAAACAACGGCAGCAAACCCTTCTCAATACCATGCAGACGATCATGGATTATCAGCATGATTTCTTTCTTACAGGTGACGAGACCTCTCTCAAGCCGATGATCCTGAAAGATATTGCGGAAAGAACGGCACTGGATATTTCCACGGTGAGCCGTGTAGCCAACAGCAAATTTGTACAAACGGAATTCGGAACCTATCGTTTGAAATTTTTCTTTAGTGAGTCTTTAAGTACGGATAGCGGGGAAGAAGTTTCAACCCGTGAAGTGAAAAAAATCCTGAGTGACCTGATCGAAGATGAATGCAAGAAGAAACCACTCAGCGATGAAAGATTAACCGAACTACTGCAGGAAAAAGGATATAATATTGCCCGGCGTACGGTTGCCAAATACCGCGAGCAATTGAATATTCCCGTCGCCCGCTTGCGAAGAGAGTTATAGTCTCTGTCAACTGTCATCTGTCATCTTCTATGTATGGCCACTTACGAATATACCGGCACTGTTACCATCGAGCAACACCCTTCCCGTTTACTGCGCTCTATTGCGCAATTCTTCTCCATTGTATTTCATCCACTATTGATCAGCTCCTATGTTTTTGCATTTCTGATCTACTTTCATCCTTCTGCATTTGAAGGAATGGATAAACACACGAAAGACCTGCGCATGATCAGTGTGATCTTATATACCCTGTTTTTCCCGGCATTCAGTTTGTTTCTTGCCCGGCGACTGAAATTAATTAAAAGTCTTTCATTGGACAGTCGCCAGGACCGTCTTGTCGGATTCATAGTAACAATGTTTTTCTATTTCTGGACCAGGTATGTTTTCAGGAATCTGCCGGATACTCCTCCTGTCGCTTCTCATTTCGTGCTCGGAACATTCCTGGTTGTATGCGCCACCTGGATGTGCACAATATTTTATAAAGTCAGTCTGCATGCAGCTGCCATGGGCGGACTGATTTGTTTTTTTATTTTATATGGCCAGACTGATCCCTATGTTTCCGGATTATACCTTATCGTTCCCATATTCATCGCGGGTATTGTTTGTTCTTCCCGGCTGATCCTGGGTCTCACAACCGGTTTGAAATGGTCTCCGGCTTTATTGCGGGAATACTGGCCCAGTCTGTCGCGTGGTTGTTTTAGCACATCATCTTTATAAAAAAGAAAAGCCCAATCATAGGGTACGAACCTAAATTGGGACTTTTTCACCTTCAAACCATCGGAGTTTATGCCCGATTAACCATTGAGTATTTTTGAACCGGTAAGGTATTTTTTTGTCGGATGATAAATAAAAAAGCAGGACCCGCCCTTCATATCTTCGATCACCTCTTTCACATCTTCATTGGGAACAGCAGGACAGCCAAAACTTCTGCCATTGAATTTATTCGTTTGTAAAAATCCGTCACCCACATATTTGGAACCGTGGATTACAATATTTCTTCTGTCGGCTTTGTCGTTAAAACCTTTTTCCAATCCATGAATCTTCATCGCATATCCATGCTTTCCTGTATATGTCATTTCAGTAACATAAAAGCCAAGACTACTCTTGTGCGAGCTCCATTTGTTTGAAAAGGAATTTGCGTATTCGCCTCCGGAACGCCGGCCATGAGCCACATAAGTATTGATCAGGATCCTACGGGTTTCAAGATCCACTACATACAAACGCTTGTGTCTGGATGACTGACTGAAATCACAAATGGTAATAATATTGCTTTTGCTGATCCTGTGCTGTTCAAGCAGGCGCAGATATCCTTTATAGGCATATTCAAAAACTTCACGGTGAAGACCTGATTCTTCCAGGTTGGCTTCACAGTACAAATTGCTTACTTCTGCTTCAAAAAGTTCAGTCTTGGAAAGTGTAAATGTAGCGGGAGATTTTTTTATTGGATTCGCCATTAGCCCATTCCTGAATTGTATAATGGGAGAGAATGACAAAAACAGAACTACGGCTAACACACGATATTGGTTTCGCATGGGTTGGGTTTTCAAGGGTATTTTCTTAAACGGGTCAGGTAACAAAATATTATTAGATTTTTGGATTTGCAATCATTTAAGGCATGTTTTTTATTGTATATATCGTAAAAGAAAATCTTAAACGGTATTTAGTAAAAGCCCACGAAAGATTGCGAAAATGGCCTGATTTTTTACGTTAAAATATTATGGCAAGCGCGTAATTTCACGGACTTAGGATCGAAAGAAATAAAATCAACGGGTTATATCAGATTTTTAAATAAAAACTTGGAAAATGTACTTTTTAAATAAAGACTGAATATGAAAACCTTATTATTAGTGCGTCATGCGAAAAGTTCCCAGTCAGCTGGTTTGTCATCAGATTTTGACAGACCCCTGAATGACCGCGGATTTCGGGAAGCTTCTGAAATGGGCAAAAAACTATTTAAAAATAGAACACCAATTGATCAGTTTGTATCCAGTCCGGCACTGCGGGCGAAAACGACTGCCGAATTATTCGCAGATGAATACCATGGTAAAATGAAAGAAATAAATTTTATTCCTTCGTTATATGATGCCTCACAGGAAGATTTTTTAGAAGCTATCCGCGACATTCAGGATAATTTCCAAAGCATTGCTTTATTTTCCCATAATCCCGGCATAACGGAATTTGCTTCATCCCTTACTAATACTCATATCACGCAAATGCCCACCTGCAGTGTATTTGCTGTATCTGCAGCGGTTGACTCCTGGAAAGATTTTGCCGGTTCAGAAAAGAAGTTTTTATTTTTTTACAGGCCCGAGTAATGGATCATACCATTAAATTATACGTTCAACCCGGCTTAACACATCCTGTACTGCAGCCTCTAAAAGGGCGTCCTGAATTTCTGGTGTTTTTAAATTCTGTTGCCGAAAATCATGCAATGCTTTTTCCAGGATGAATTCCTCCTGTAATACAGCGAACATCCATTTTCTACCATGAAGATAGTGTCCAAGATATTCCTGTTCCGTTTGACCTGGTGTGGGAATCAGGATCGCGTTTCTTTTCATCTTCACCAGGTCCATTATCGTACTATAACCCGATCTTGCGATGATAAATTCCGATGACTGAATAATTTCATTCAGTTTATCAGTCGGAAGATGATTGAAAATGCTGACTCTGTCAATTATCGGGGGCGGACTGCCTATAGCGGGTAGGCCGCGAACCACCACTGTTTTCAATGATGTGCCCGCAATCTGTGCGAAAATAATTTGTTCCAGCTGGGTCCGCTGAGGCTCCGGTCCGGAAAGAAGAATAAGCAGGGAGTCTTTTTCAACGGGAATTTTATTCGGTTTAAACCGGGACAGTATACCAATATATTTCATAGGCAGCGGAGCCGTTCCTGGCGGGTGGGAGAGTATTCCAGCAATTGAAAAAATTCCATCCTGATCAGGTACCCAGCATTCCCGGAACCTGGAAATGAAATTGTAATTCCATTTTAATATTTTTCTGTCAATCAAATTACCCTTATTCCCTTTCGTTTCCGGAAGGCTTTCTTTACTTTTTAAAAAGCCTGTTCCCGACTGTATAAATAATTGATGGGTAATGAACACACACACTGGTTTTTTGTGATATAGTCCATACCGGTTATCGGAGATGATGAGATCAACAGGGTGTTCACTCATGAATTGTTCCAGCCACACATGTTCTCTCCGGATCTGCCTTAAAATGGACGGGAGGCGGAAAATCAGGGCCCATTTCAAAAAAAACCCTTTTTTGTACCGGATTCCATATCCGGGAATGTTAAAGAACCCCAGCCCCGGGAATTCCGTTTCCAGCAATTCACGCTGTGGACCCGAAGCGGCAATAAAAACCTTAGCCCCATGGGCAATAAGCTCATTAATTATTGGAATACAACGAGTTGCATGCCCAAGACCCCAATCCAGCGGCGCCAGGAGCACAGAGACGGGTCTTTTTTGCTGCATGTTAATATTTCTAAATAAGGGGCTAAAAACCTGCAAATAATCGCAATTTTTTATAAATTAGTGGATTGAAATCTATGAAAAATCCGCTTACCCTATTGATCTTTTTATTAATAATGATTACCATTGTAAGCACAAGTTGTAGTTCTAACAATCACATTGGAGGCAGTAGCAAAAAATGTGGTTGTGGGCTCAATAAGGGTATGGTCGGATACTAAAATCTAATTGCAATGAAAACACCGGATAGAGATTTGCTTGTCCTAATGAAAGATGAATTCGTTACTGAGCAGTTCATGGCTTATGAACTTGAAAAATTAAACGATCTTCTTTTTCAGTACGAAACACTTGAAACCTTCTGCGTTGCGCACGAAGTTTTTGACCTCAACAGTTACAAAATTTTAAGAGGCACCCGTTATATTCAGCGCGTCGTAAGGCAGCAGGAATTAAAGCCTTTTCAATTTTTGTGTAATAAAAATTAGGTTCCCCCATTTAGCTGTTCAGCATTAAAGGCATTACTAGCATGAGGAGTTCCTCTGCTTTGTCCTGCTCTACGGGTTTAATAATGCCCGCTTTGGTAGGTGTAGATAATTCAATACGTATTTCTTCGGAAGCCGTTGCATTCAGCATTTCAATCAAAAACCTTGCATTGAAAGCAATTGACATATCTTCTCCGGTATACTGACATTTCATTCTTTCATTACCCTCAAAAGAGAAATCTATATCCTGCGCTGCAAGTTGCAGTTCGCTTCCGTGAATGCTCAGGACAATCTGGTTGGTGCTTTTATTACTAAAAACACTAACCCGGCGAAGGGCGCCCTGAAAGTCGCTGCGGTTGACCGTTAGTTTGTAAGGGTTGTCTGCAGGAATAACAACTTTATAATCGGGGAAGCGGGCATCAATCAGGCGACAACTCATTTGAACTCCTCCGAAAGCTGCAAACAGATGATTGCTGTTGTAGGTGAGTTTTACAATTTCATCTGTAGATGGCAGGGTAGATTTCAATAAGTTCAATGGTTTTTTCGGAACAATCAGGGATTCCGTTTTTGAACCGGAAATATCCGATCTCTTGTAACGGATCAAACGGTGTGCATCCGTTGCCACAAACTGTATGGCACCAGTACTCATTTCTACCAGAACACCGGTCATTGCCGGACGTAAATCATCATTACTCACTGCGAACAGACTCTTGCCGATCGCGGTGGCCAGAACAGAAGACGGTATTTCAACGGAAGTGGTATCATCGGCCGTGGGATCTTTCGGGAAATTATCCGGATTCTCTCCCATTACCTTGTATTTGCCATTATCGCTGGTGATTTCAACCGAAAACTGTTTATCAATCGTAAACGCCAGGGGCTGGTCGGCAATATTCTTAAGGGAATCCAGCAGGATTTTCGCCGGAATACAAACCTTACCGGTTTCTTTGGCCTCTACATCCAGATGCACTTTCATCACCGTTTCGAGGTCAGTCGCCACGATGGTAAGTTTGTTTTTTTCCACTTCAAATAAGAAATCTTCCAAAATGGGTAAAACTGTATTGGCGCTGATTACACCGCTGATCTGCTGTAGTTGTTTTAATAAAGCAGAGGACGAAACAATAAACTTCATGAAACGGGACTTTGGGACGAAACTACTGATTTTTTTGGTAGAGCCGGAATGGAATATCGGAGGGTGATTATCCCTATATTAAATTGCACATTTTTTTATATTTGGCACCATGACTTCAATGGGTTCCCCATATTCCCCCCGCAGGACCTCCCCTGAAAAGGCAATGCAAAAATTAAAACATTATTGTGGTTACCAGGAACGGAGTCATCTGGAGGTGAAACAAAAGTTATATTCCCTGGGGTTGATGAAAAAAGAAGTGGAAGAACTCATTTCCCGCTTAATTGAAGAAGGGTATCTGAACGAAGAAAGATTTGCCATTCTCTTTGCCTCGGGAAAACTGCGCTTAAAAGGCTGGGGCAGACAAAAAATCCGGTTTGAGCTCCGGCAGCGGGGTATCAGCGAATTTTGCATTACAAAAGCACTTAAATCCATTGATGAGTCGGAATATATCGCTGGTTTTAATCGTTCGGCAGAGAAAAAATGGCACTCGCTCCGGACTGAAAAGAATATTTTTGCAAGGAAAAATAAATGGCAGCAATACCTTCACCAAAAAGGTTTTGAACCAGCGCTGATCAAAACCTGGTCTTTTCCAGGCAGTCAAGAAGCGGACCCTTTGGCGGATTAATCTTATAATATGTCCAACCTCCATATTTCCCTGATACAAACCTCGCTTCATTGGGAGAATAAACCGGCAAATCTTGAAATGCTCGGGAAAAAAATTGCAAGCATTCCCGGTAATGCAGAAATTATTGTTCTACCGGAAATGTTTAGTACCGGCTTTAGTATGGAAAAAGTTACGCTGGCGGAAACCATGTCTGGCCCGACTCTGGAGTGGATGAAAAAAACGGCGGTGGGCAGGGGAGCGATTATTACCGGCAGTATCATCGCCAGGGAAGAAGAAGGAGATGAAACCAGTTTTTATAACCGACTGATCTGGATGTTGCCCACCGGGGAATTTGGCTACTATGATAAACGTCACTTATTCGCGTATGGAAAAGAAGACCTGCATTATAGTCCCGGGAAAAAAAGACTCATCGCATCTGTGAACGGATGGAAGATCAATCTGCAGATTTGCTATGATCTTCGATTCCCGGTCTGGTCACGACAGTCTCCGGTTGCGTCTAACCAACCTGAATTCGATCTGTTGATCTATGTTGCGAACTGGCCTTCTGCGCGAATTCATGCCTGGAGAACACTTCTGCAGGCAAGGGCAATAGAAAACCAATGTTTTGTTATCGGTTTAAACCGCACGGGTATTGATGGCAGGGGTCTCGAATATCCCGGAGAATCGATGATCGTGGATCCGTTAGGAGAACCATTACAGGTGCTCGGTGCCGGTGAAGAGATATATTCGCTTATACTCGAACGGGAGAAACTGGATACTGTTCGAATGAAATTCCCATTCCTCCGGGATGCAGATTCCTTCCAAATTCAACCATAATGATGAAACAGGCTTTCCTTGCAGATGAGATTTTCACTGGTACGGAATGGCATACCAGTCAGGCTGTACTTACAGAGAATAATTCGATTACCGGAATATTTCCAACGGAATCATTTTCTTCAGAATATACGATTCAATCCTACCCGGGCTGTATGATTGTTCCGGGCTTTGTCGATTTGCAGATATACGGGGGGAATGGAAGATTATTTTCACACTCCCTCGATATTGAATCCCTGGAAACCACTTATGCATATTGTGTTTCCGGAGGATGTTCCCATTTTATAATTACGATGGCTACCAATTCCATAGAAAATTTTATGAAAGGGATCGCGACCGTAAAAGAATATATTGATACCGGTAAAAAAGGATTAATCGGCATTCATCTGGAAGGGCCCTGGATAAGCAGGGAAAAAAAAGGGGCGCATATTGAGGCCTTCATTCATCAGCCAACGCGCGATGAGGTTATGTTATTAATCGAAAACGGGAAGGGCATAATAAAAATGATTACCCTGGCCCCGGAACAATGTGATGAAGCGCTGGTTCAGCTGCTCATGGACAATGGCATAATTGTTTCCGCCGGTCACAGCAATGCCACCTATGCAGAAGCAAAACGTGCTTTTGATATCGGCGTGCCTGCAGCCACCCATCTGTTCAATGCCATGTCTCCCCTGCAGGGCAGGGAACCCGGCATGGTCGGTGCCATATATGATGATTCCAATGTGATGTCGGGTATTATATGCGATGGAGTGCATGTGGATTTTTCTTCCGTGCATATCAGCAAAAAAATAATGGGTGAACGTTTGTTTTTTATAACGGACGCTGTTACTGCGATTGATGAGGGATTTTACCAGCATGTGTTTCAGGGTAATCGCTATACCTTACCAAATGGAACACTCTCAGGGTCCTGCATGACCATGATGTCAACCTTTAAAAATGCAGTTGAGAAAGCCGGAATCTCCATTGAAGAAGCTCTGAAAATGTGCACGGTCTATCCGGCGGGATTGTTAAAAGATCCCTTTCTCGGGAAAATTAAAGCTGGTCTGCAAGCTGATTTTAATATCATTCACAAAAAAACACTGGAGCTGGTTGCCTCAGTTTTTTAGGGAGAAAAGTTTTTGGATTAAATAATTTTCCGAACCGGAAGACCAGCCCGACTGTTCATAAATGATATCATTTTTGTAAACAATCAAACTCTGGGGCAGGTTATTGGAATGAAGGGCCCGGCGCAAATCGCCATAGAGGTCCACAAAGGCTTCAAAAGTCCAGCCATTCATATTATACAGGGGCCTGAGTTTATTTGCTTCTTTACCCTCATCCACTGACACAGCCAGGAAACGGAAAGGTTTCATTTTCTGCCAGTTTTCCAGATTCAGGTTAAATGCATTCAGTTCAACAATACTTTCGTCGGAGGATGCCGACCAGAAGCAGATCAGAAACAACGAATCCTTTTTTGCAATGGTAGAGAAGGGTAGAATTTTTCCCTGCAGGGTCTTAAGTCTTGCTACCTGAAGAGAATCCTGACTAAACGTATTCAGCGAAACCAAAGTGCAACAAAAAATAAATATCCCTTTCATTTTTGTTTTTTTTCTGAACTGGAAAAGGCGTTCTGTTGGGCAATTAGCTCCTTTACTTTCATCGCTTTAAAATCTATCCCTTCCCGGATGGCTTCTGTAGATGGTAGTGCCCATACATCCGGCATAATCCCCTGGCCGTTTTTTACGCGTTCTTTATCAATTACCATTCTGAAACGTGGCAGACGGAACCGGATACCTGTATTCGGCAGGGTAGCGTCGGGAATTATCCAGGCTGTGTTACCATAAAAACCGCCCCCCGTTTCCTCACCCACAAGAGTTACATTTTTCTGGCCTTTCAATGCACCTGCGAATAAGGTAGTGGCAGAGAAAGAATTGCCGCCGATAAGAATAAAAACATTCCCGTCGTAGTGATTATTTTTTTTCGGAGAGTAAAAATGTTTTTCAAAATATTTAAAATGGTATTTACCGTCTTTTTCTTTTTGCGTAACGAGCGTGACCAGCAGGCCATCCCAAAAACTTTTGTTTATATATTTTTTATACTGCGAAGGCGGCTTGACAGTATAGAGGGAATCAGCAATTTTGAAATCATGGTCAATGATGAACCGGGTTAGCAAGGTTGACAGGCCCGCGTCGCCGCCTCCATTGGACCTTACATCTATGATCAGGTTGTTGATATGGGTTTCATGAATGGTTTTAAAGGATCTCTTGAAAAACTTTCTCAGGTGATTTGACCGGTCAAAGGTTGAGACAGTCATAAATCCGGTCTTCATTACGGTATCGAGCTGAAGGTTGGCAGGGGAAAAAACAAATGATGGATTGGATTTCTTTTTAGGCTTACTTTTTGGCGGAGCGCCGTGACTCAGGCTTTTATTCCTTAGGGTATCTGCCTTAAAGTCGTAAGGTTTTACCCAGGCACGTGTTTCCAGTCCATTGCTGTCAATATAATGTATGTCGATAGAATCCGTTAGTCCGATTATATTTTTATACAGGTTGGCGAATGTGAATCCGGTACTGAGGCTTTGATATTTCCCGTTTATACTGAATCCGTCGGTCGTAATATAATTGAACAGGGTATCCGTTAACGCGCGTGCGGTATATCCATTGATAGTAGTTACTACGGTGCCCCGCTGCATAACCGGATCATTTCTCCTGAGGTTGGCGGTAATCACCATGGTATCCGACCAAAATTTTAAAGCAAAGGGAAAGGAAAGGGAAGAAGCGGTATCCGTGTATTTACTGTACGCCTTCGATGCCTTCATCGTTGTATGACCGCAGTCCACTTTTGAAATTACATAGGCCATTTGTTCCCTGAACTGTATCTCTGTCATGGGCGTATCCAGCGTTTTATATACCTGGTCAAAATAATAGTCCATGCTGTCTTTGCTCGTATACCAGTAAACACTCGGATGGGCGGTTTCCAGAATTCTGCGAAAGAGGGTATAATCAGCCTGCAGGGCGGCGGATGAATATTTTTTCTGCGGGTTAAATGTATCGCGGGAGGATGAACATGACGCTAACAGGCATATTCCCGTATACAGGATCATATTTGTTTTCAGTTCACGGATTTTATTCTTCAGGTCCAAAATGCTCATTTTGTAAATGCGTTCCAGCCCTGGGCTGTGATGTCAAATTTATTTCCCCCTTTGGTGAGGATTTTATTTCCTTCCCCGGGCTCAGTCATATACCCGATTACACTTATATTTTCATTTAAAACAACTTTGTCATAATCTTCCTGCCTAATGGTAAAAAGCAATTCATAGTCTTCCCCGCCACTAAGTGCACAGGCGGTTGGATCCAGTTCGAATTTATATGCTGCATTTTTCGTTTCCTCCGCAATGGGTATTTTTTCTTCATATAATACACAACCCAGATTACTCTGTTTGCAGATATGCAGGATTTCAGAACTCAGTCCGTCACTGATATCCATCATCGCGGTTGGCGTGATATCCTGCTCTTCAAAAAACTCAATGGTTTTTTTTGAAGCTTCCGGTTTTAACATCCGGCCGATTACATATTTTTCTCCTTCCAGATCAGGACGTACATTCGGATTTTCCAGGAAAATTTTTTTCTCCCGTTCCAGAAAAACCAGTCCGAGGTAAGCGGCTCCCAGGTCTCCGCTGCAGCAGAGCAGATCGCCCTTTTTTGCTGTTGAGCGTTGTACAAATTTATCGGGTGCTACCTCACCAATTGCGGTGATGGATATAACAAATCCTTTAGGCGACGTGGAGGTATCACCACCGGCCAGGTCAACGCCATATTTTTCGCAGGCGGCATAAACCCCTTCGTAAAATTCATCAAGTGCTTCCAGGCTGAACCGGTTACTGAAAGCCAGGGAAATAAGGATCTGTGTTGGCGTGGCATTCATCGCATAGATATCACTCAGGTTAGCGACCACGCTTTTATAACCCAGGTGCATGAGTGGTGTATAGATCAGGTCAAAATGAATATTCTCGATCAGCAGATCTGTTGTCAGAACAGTTTGCTTACCGAAATGGTCAATTACGGCCGCATCATCTCCCACGCCGAGGATCGTGGATGCATTTTTAATTTCAATGTTTTTGGTGAGGTGTTCAATCAGTCCGAATTCACCCAGGGAAGATATTTCTGTACGGGCCTCCATTTTAAATGTATTTATTCATTTGAGCTCTTTATTTCGGCACAGTGTCCGATATCCACATTAATAGCTCTGCATGTATTTTACCGTTGGTTGCAACAATTTGCGGCTGGTAGGGTGAATACATGGCCCCGCTAAAGTCCGTAACCTTTCCTCCTGCTTCCTGCACGATTAAAAACCCGGCAGCACTGTCCCAGGCGTTTAATTTGTGTTCAAAAAATCCCTCGAACCTTCCGGCAGCAACCCAGCAAAGATCCATGGCAGCCGAACCCAGCCGTCTTACAGGTACTCCCTTTCGGATCAGCCTGGAGAAGACCTCAATAGGACCGTTGGGTTCATCCAGGTAGGTATATGGGAATCCGGTTACCAGGCATGCTTTTTCCACCTGGGTTTCCGATGAAACATGGATGACCTGGTTATTCAGTGTGGACCCGTATCCCTTTTGTGCAAAATAAAATTCGTTGAGAAAAGGATTGTATACAACCCCCATGATGATCTCGCCGTCTCGTTCGAGCCCGATGGAAACACAGCAGAGCGGAAGCCCATGGGCAAAATTTACGGTACCATCAAGCGGGTCGATGATCCATTTATATTCAGAATCCGTTGGCATATCGCCGGATTCTTCGCTCAGAATATAGTGATCCGGATAATCATTCCGGATAATTTCCATAATGGCTTTTTCTGCCGCATGATCCGCATCTGTCACCAGGTTATTAATCCCTTCTTTATTGGAAATCTGAAACGGGCTGCCGTAATATTGCTTAAGAATACTGCCTGCTCTTTCGGCGGCCTTGATCAGGGTAGTTTTTAACATCCGGCAAAGATAATAAAGCCCCGGCTGTGGAAGATGGTAACCCGGATCAACATTTTGCCGGGTACCTGAAAAAATCGTACTTCGTATCAACGCAGACCCAGATGATTCTTTCGGTTGTCATCGTCAGTTACAATGTGAAATTTTTCCTGGAACAGTGTCTTTCTTCTCTAAGAAAGGCTGTTGAAGGGAGCGCTGACCTCCGTGGACAGACAGAAGTATGGGTCGTTGATAATGCTTCCACCGACGGAAGTCCGGAATTCCTGATTCCGCTTTATCCTGATTTTCACTTCATCCAAAACAAAGAGAACACCGGTTTTGCAAAAGCCAATAATCAGGCAATTCCTTTTTGTTCCGGGGAGTTCATTTTATTTCTGAATCCGGATACCATTCTGGCAGAAGACAGCCTCTATTCCACAGTTTCCTTTTTACGGAATATGCCGGATGCCGGTGCCCTGGGTGTAAAAATGGTAAATGGAACCGGCCTTTTTCTTAAAGAATCCAAACGGGGGTTTCCCGGACCGGCTGCTTCTTTTTTCAGGATGACCGGACTCTCCGGTTTATTTCCCCGTTCGAAAATTTTCGCATCTTATTATCAGGGACATCTGGATCCCGCAAAAACGAATACTGTAGATATCCTGTCCGGCGCTTTTATGATGGTCAGAAAAAACGTTCTTGAAAGAACCGGCGGATTTGACGAACGATTTTTTATGTATGCCGAAGATATTGACCTGAGCTGGCGGATCCGCGAAGCGGGTTTTCAGAATTATTATTTTGCCGATACCACGATTATCCATTTCAAAGGGGAGAGCACCCCCCGGAATCTCCGGTATTTAAAATTGTTTTATTCTGCAATGATACTTTTTATGAAAAAGCATTTTAAGGGACCGGGCTCTTCCATTCGCCTTTTTTTATTAATGATTGCCGTTCGCTTGCACCAGTTCAGTGCCTACTTATTTAACCCGGTAAATGAAAAAGAACAATCAGCTCATTCCCGAAAGAAAATACCTTTTATAAAAGGAGATGAGGCCGATCAGGAAAAATGGAAACAGCGACTGGCTGTGAAAAACGGAAGCACCGTAGGAGAAAATGGAAGGAGAGAAATAATATTCTGCGAGGGGTCACGGCTGGACTGGAAAAAGATCATAAAAGAAATTTCAGAACGACCTGGAGATTCTCTTTACTGGTTCCAGGGTTCGGGTACCCATGCCGCTGTCAGCAGCCACTCCGGCCGGTTCCGGGGTGAGGTACTTGAATTATAAAATTTCTTCAGAAAATTACATTTCAAAATTCAGAACTTTACCCATCAATTCCTGCAATGCCGAATCTCAATGACATTAAAAACCTGCTGCAGAACAACCGGATCACCGAGTTTGTAAAGCTGAATAAACTCTCTCCCCGGGACATTATAGAATTTACAAACCGGTACACCAATTGGGCCGGAAAACTGTTCCAGCATATCGATATTAAACATGCCGCCCGTGTCTTTAAATTTCTACGAAAGAAAAAGCAGGAGATCATTATCAAATCACTGCCGGATGAAAAAGCGGCAGAATTACTTAATGCACTGCAACCGGATGACAGAACCGCCTTCCTGGGTCTGCTTCCGGGAAATGCAGTAAAGGAACTTCTAAAAATCCTCTCTCCCGAAACCCGGGCAGAGACACTTAAACTGCTTGGATATCCTGAAGGATCTGTCGGCCGGCTGATGACACCTGATTATCTGGCCATAAAAGCAGAAGATACAGTGAAGGATGTTCTGGCCATCATACGCCAGCGGGGACAGATTGCCGAAACGCTGAACTTTCTGTTTGTAGTAGACGAAAAAGGGGTTCTGATTGACGATATCAATATAAAAGAATTTTTGATTGTTGATCCTTCCACACCGGTTGAAAAACTAATGGATCATCAATACATTGCTCTTTCTGCAAATGATGCCCAAACGGAAACCATTTCCCTGTTTAAAAATAATAGCCGGTTTGCGCTTCCGGTCACTAACGAGAATGGTGTGCTCCTGGGCATTGTTACTTCGGATGATGTTTTACGACTGGCGGAAAAAGAAAACACACGTGAAATTCAAAGAATCGGGGGTTCCGAAGCATTGGAAGAACCCTATACCACCATCTCCTTTGCGCACCTGGTGAAAAAAAGAGCCGGCTGGCTCGTCATTCTCTTTCTGGGTGAAATGCTAACGGCCACGGCCATGGGCTTTTTTGAAGGAGAGATCAGCAAAGCCGTTGTTCTCGCACTATTTATCCCATTAATTATTTCCAGCGGTGGAAACAGCGGTTCCCAGGCTTCTTCCATTATTATACGTGCTATGGCATTGGGAGAAATCAAATTCCGGGACTGGTTCTATGTAATGCGGAAAGAAATATTCTCTGGTATCGTATTGGGCGCGATACTTGGCCTGGTAGGTTTTCTGCGCATTTTTATCTGGCACCGCTTCCATATTTACAATTATGGGGAACACTATCTGCTGGTGGCGATTACCGTTGGTTTTTCCCTGCTGGGGGTGGTTTTATGGGGTACTATTTCAGGCTCCATGCTGCCGATCCTGCTTAAAAAATTAGGTGCCGATCCTGCAGCCTCCTCTGCACCCTTTGTTGCCACACTGGTTGATGTAACGGGGCTGGTGATTTATTTTTCAGTTGCCACTCTCATTCTGAAGGGAGCACTTCTTTAAACAAGTATGGGAGTGAGGGAGTATGAGAGTATGGGAGTGCGTCAGGCTTCAGGAGCTGAACGTGGGGATTTATATACGGGTACAGTGCTGCAGGGTTCTCCGTACATAATGGATTTGGCTACCGGCCTGAGCAGTTTGGTTATTTCCAGGTAAGCGAAATCACCGATCTGTTTATCTCCGCATCCTTTCACCACGATACGTTTGTCTTTATAGTCTTCGGGTTGAATCGCCTGGATATTGCCCGTAATGAGTTGTCGCAAAACGGCCGGTTCATCTCCCATGATTACTTCCTTTGCAAAAGGCTGAAGGTAGCTGGTGACGAGCATATAAGCCCAAACCGGAATCACTGCATCTGCCGAACAATGAATACCGATAATTTCACCTTTGTATTTCTCCCAGTCGGTCGACGATAATGCAGCCCGGAAATCCTTTTCTTTCAATATCAGTTCCATAAAAAGAAAAGGTTTCAGATCGAAGATGCGGATATTTTCCTTTGGATAAAACTGTTCCAGGTCCAGCGTAAGCAGGGCGCTCTGACTAACCTTATTTATTATTTCTTCAGGCATAATTTGCTCGTTAAGATACTGATTTCTGTACCGGTATTTGTATCTCAGTCCCGGATACAAAAAAAGCGGGCCGGGCCCGCTTTAATAAGGTTTCAAAGACTAAATTGTTTAGAGAAACTTTGCACGATCATCTTCAATTTTAGCTTTTTTCTTCAACGCATCTGTTCCTGCACGCTGAATAATTGTTTCCTGTTGTTGAAGGATGGTCTGCCGGGCCTGCTCTACGTCCACATTATAATTGGCCCTTGCACTCACATTATCCACTTTCAATACAAATACGCCTTCGTTTCCGGAAACAGGTGAAGAAACCGCCTTACCAACAATCTGTTTATCAAAAGAATATCCGACGACTCTCGGCTCAAGCCCAAAATTTGGAACATAAGGCGAAGCAAACTGTATGCTGTCCACATGGCTAATCGTTTGGCCCGTAGCTGATGCGATGGCATCCAGGCTGGCAGCAGATCCGATTTTTGCAGCGATCAGGGCTGCTTTTTTCTGATTCTTCAGGATGGGTTCAATCATCGGTCTTGCCTTGGCTACAGTCATAGTGCCCTTTGTGTTAATATCGGTAAGTGTCGCCACAACATATTTATCTCCAATCGGAAAAGACTCAGATACTTCTCCCAGTTTGGCGCCAAAAATCCATCGTACCAGGGACCGGCTCGAACCCAGACCCGGGATATTAAAATCCACCGGCTGAATTGGAACACTTGCAATGGATTTCAGGTTTCCTTTTTTAACTCCCGCATCATAGGCGGCTTTGTCCCGGTTTTCACCGGCAAACTGACTCGCCAGACCGGATGCATTCTGATCTGTTTCCTGGCTGGGTTCAATCCGGCGGGCAAAATAGGCAACATCATATGCCGGTTCAAAATCCTTCTGGTCCATGATAAGAATCAAATGGTATCCGAACTGGGTCTTTACCACTTTCATTTCACCCTTTTTCCCATTGAAAGAAAAATCGTTAAATTCTTTTACCATCTGACCCTGCCCGAAATAACCCAGGTCACCACCTTTGATGCGGCTTCCCTCATCTTCAGAAAACTGGAGCGCCAGGCTGTCGAAGTTTTTTCCGTTTTCCACCAGGGTTTTTATACTGTCAATTTTATGTTTTGCCGTACTGTCGTCCATTTTCGGCTGTTGTGTTTTTAAATCAACAGTAGCCACCAGGATATGTCTTGCACGAACAGAATCCGGCAGCGTTTTAATATCCATGATCCTCGCCAGAACGAAATTCTGACCATCCAGGTAAGGACCTACTACCGCGCCCTTTGACAAAGTAATAATGGAGTCTTTTCTTGCCGAGGTTATTTTAGATTTAGGTGTATAAGCGTTTTGAAAATTTATTTCTGTTCCGTTCTTTGCCAGAAAGGATTCTACGTCAGGCGTTGAAGTAAACTCCGGTTTCAATACCTGAACCTGCTGGAAAATATTCGCACTGTCACCCTTTGTAGGTGCTGCACTGAAACTCACATAGCTGATGCTCCTGGATTCTTCCTGCGCATACTGGTTCCTGTGATTATCCAGGTAGGCCTGTATCTCGGCATCAGAAATGGTGATGGAACTGTCAGAAATAGACTGGTAGGGTACTTTTACAAAACTAACCGATGCGATCTGGCTGTTATCGGCATTGGTTTTTTCAATCATCCATTTGGGAACATAGGTACTCTGCGCAATCAGGGAAATATATTTTTCTCTTAGCCGCATTTTGACAAACTGGGGAAGTGCCTGTTCGAAAAAACCCTGGGCCATTGCATAATTCTGGTCGGTTTTCCGGTTGGCTTTATAAATCGTCCGGAGCTGGTTTATCTTGGCAGCTGCCTGCTGGGCATCAAACTGGCCTGTGTTCGGATCTGTAAATGCCCTTTTGATTTCCTGAACGGCATTCGGGCCGACAAGCATATCATTCAATTCTTTGTCGCTCACATCAATTCCCAGTTTCTGATATTCATTTGAAAGGACTGCATTGTCCTCAAACTGTTTCCATACTTCGTCCCGGATGTTCTGGGATAACATATCATTCACCGGATATCCCTGACTCTTATACTGATCTTCGCGCTCTGAAACCTGCTTTTGAAAATCGGCATATTCCAGTTTTTCGCCGTTTACGGTTCCAATAGGTCCGGAAGAAGATGATCCGGCCCTGTTTCCGATAGAACGGGCATCCATGAGAAGAAATCCAATCAGACTCACTGCAATCAGCCCAAAAACGAGCCAGGCTGCCTTATCTCTTATTTTCTGAATGATAGACATATATATATAGTCGGTTTTTTTAAAAGATGGCAAAAATAGCTGAAAAATGGTTATGAACAAATTGTGCAAAACAAGCAAACTCGCCCGGGTGCTCAATTAGATGGCTTTTATTTGCTCAGGGACGGTACTCGGGTGATATCACGCTGAATTTCCCGTGAAACAACCCGCGGGCAAGTGGAACCTTTCTTCACAGAGATAGGGGTATAACCGGTTTTATTGGTGGATAAACACGGTTTTTCACCAGGGGTTTATGTGGGGTTTATGGGAAAAGATTTAATTCTGCGCCTCCTTACCCGGTTTACCGTGAACAAACCGGCAGTTGTCCGGTTTTTAAGAATAAAAATGTTATTAAGAGTTTTTCCAGATCGGGTTCGGGCTGATGGAATGTGGAATTCGCTCAAAGCCTGTAGCAGCGTGATAAACGGGCTGTGGAGAATATGTTCATATCCGTGGACAATAAAAAACATTCCGGATATTGTGTTCTGTTAACCCTGTTTATCCACATAACCAGCCTTATAATAGTAATAGATCTATTTATATAAATAATATATTATTAAATACTATGCCAGTTATAAACATTGAAAAAGCAAAAATGGAGGTTGACCGGAAAGGGTGGCTGGATTTGCCGGTTGATCCATCCCTGGATCTTTTTCAGGAGATTGAAAAACTGAAGAAAGAAAAAAATGCCGTTTTGCTGGCCCACTATTACCAGGATGCCGACATACAGGATGTGGCCGATTTTATCGGGGACAGCCTGGGACTTGCCCAGGAAGCTGTGCGGACGAAGGCTGATATGATCGTTTTTGCCGGGGTTCATTTTATGGCTGAAACGGCTAAAATACTGAATCCCGGAAAAAAGGTTTTGCTGCCGGACCTGAAAGCAGGGTGTTCGCTGGCTGACTCGGCTCCCGCTGATTTGTTTCGAAAATTTCGTGAAGATCATCCTGATCATCTGGTTATTTCCTATATCAACTGTTCCGCAGAAATAAAAGCACAGAGTGATATCATCTGCACTTCTTCCAATGCGGAAAAAATTATTGAGAGTCTTCCGAAAGACCAGAAAATTATTTTTGCACCGGATAAAAATCTGGGGGCATACCTTTCAAGAAAAACAAAACGGGAGATGGTTTTATGGAACGGTGCCTGCATAGTGCATGAAATATTCAGCGTGAAAAAAATAACTGAATTGAAAACGCGGAATCCCAATGCCCTTTTTATCGCTCACCCCGAATGTGAAGAAGCCGTTTTGCGTATGGCTGATTTTATTGGTTCCACTACAGCCCTGCTGAAATACACAGAAACCAGTACGGCAAAGGAATTTATTGTGGGTACCGAATCAGGGATATTGCATCAGATGAAAAAATCATCGCCTGAGAAATTATTTATTCCTGCCCCGCCTGAAACAAATTGCGCGTGCAATGACTGTCCGTATATGAAGCTGAATACGCTGGAAAAACTTTATCTGTGTATGGAATATGAAATACCGGAAATAAAAATGTCGGAAGAACTTTTAATGAAGGGACGCATACCGATCGACCGGATGCTGGACATCAGCCGCCAATACGGTCTTTAAATATTTCCGCTTAAAAAATTTTTAATTGCATTAGGCCTTATGGTTTAGGCTTTAAGCCTATCGCCCCATATACACCATCAGTATCTGGATATCCGTGGGATTTACACCACTGATCCGGCTGGCCTGACCCAGCGTTCTCGGTTTTATTTTTTTGAATTTGATCAGGGCTTCCATGGAAATGGCTGACAAACGATCATAATCGAATGTTTCAGGAATATTCAGCTGTTCAAGCTGTGAAATCCGGACTACCAGTTCTTTTTCTTTTTTGATGTATACATCGTACTTCAGCTGGATCTCTGCCTGCTCGAGGGCATGGGAACTGAAATGCCGGAGTTTTTCATTTAAATCAGGAATCCCCGCACATAAAGTCAAAAGGTCAAGGTTGGGCCTTAAAAGCAGGGATGACGCTTTTTGCTTTTGTAACAGGGGAGACATCTTTTTTTCACTGAGCAATTCTTCTGCTTCCCTGGGCTCAATGGAATATTGCTGAAGTATTTCTGTAATTTCAGATATCTCAATTTTCTTGCGATTTACTGCCTCAAGCCTGGTTTCAGAAGCCAGACCCAGGGCATTACTTTTTTCAGTGAGACGAAGGTCGGCGTTGTCCTGACGAAGTAAAGTACGGAATTCTGCCCGTGAAGTGAACATCCTGTATGGTTCTTCTGTGCCTTTACTGATCAGATCATCAATCAGCACCCCGATATAGGCTTCGCTCCTTTCCAGTATCACCGGATCAAGAAAATTGACTTTCTGATGGGCGTTTATCCCCGCCATCAGCCCCTGACAGGCCGCTTCCTCATATCCCGTGGTTCCGTTGATTTGCCCTGCCAGGAAAAGATTCCGGATAATTTTGGTCTCCAGACTATGCGTCAGCTGGGTTGGCGGGAAATAGTCGTACTCGATCGCATAACCCGGACGGAAAGCTTTAAAATTAGCAAAACCAGGTATATTACGAAGAGCTTCGTATTGAACTTCTTCAGGAAGGGAGGTGCTGAATCCGTTGACATAAATTTCTACGGTATTCCACCCTTCGGGTTCAATAAAAAGCTGGTGCCGGTCTCTTTCGGAAAAGCGATTCAGTTTGTCTTCAATGCTGGGGCAATACCGTGGACCGATCCCGTCAATCCTTCCTGCAAACATCGGACTCCGGTCAAATCCGGTTTTCAGTATATCATGTACCGTAGGGTTGGTATAGGTAATCCAGCAGCTTCGTTGCTGGGTTGGTAAGGGGATATCGAGATAAGAAAAACCTACGGGATGCTCATCTCCCTTTTGTTCTTCCATTTTGCTGTAATCCAGGCTTCTGCCATCAATTCTTGGCGGAGTTCCTGTTTTAAGCCGGCTGGATTCAAATCCTTCATGGACCAGCTGCTCGGTAATGCCGGTGGCTGCTTTTTCTGCCATCCGGCCTCCGCCAAACTGCTTTTCACCGATATGGATAATTCCGTTTAGAAAGGTACCATTCGTTAATACGACGGCTTTGGCCTTAATACGGTTTCCCATGCCGGTAACTACCCCCGTAACTGACCCTTTTTCGATGATCAGTCCGTTTACCATGTCCTGGTAGAAATCTACATTTGGAGTTTTCTCCAGCATGTCTCTCCAGGCAGCGGCAAATAACATGCGGTCGCTTTGTGCCCTGGGGCTCCACATGGCGGGCCCTTTGGATTTATTGAGCATGCGAAACTGGATCATGGTTTTGTCTGTAACAATACCCGAATAACCCCCCATGGCATCAATTTCCCGCACAATCTGGCCCTTAGCAACCCCTCCCATTGCCGGATTACAGCTCATCTGGGCAATGGTCTGCAAATTCATGGTGATCAGGAGAACCCGGGAACCCATGTTAGCTGCAGCAGCCGCAGCCTCACAGCCCGCATGCCCCGCACCCACCACAATCACATCATATTCTGAAAACATAGGGCAAAAATACTTTTAATAAAGAGAATCAAAGGAAGATATCACTAGGGAAGAAAGGCCGCACTGAATCCTTACGTTCCACGTGGAACAAGGGGCTTTTAAAATATGAGTAAGTCGATTCCGATATCGGCACTACCGGGCGATGTTCCACGTGGAACGATTCATTCTTAATGGTTGATGGCTTCCGGGGTGCTTCCGTTTAAGTTTCCCTGATCTTTTTGAAATAACTCCGCAGGTATTTATCCTCCGTGGCCCGCATGATGTTTATTTCTTTGGTTGTCTTGTCTTTATACCCGCAGAAATGTAAAACCCCATGAAATATTACCCGGTGGAGCTCTTCCCGGAGGGTTGATTCCAGGTTTTTGGCGTTATCCCGCACACGATCCAGGCTGATATAGATTTCTGCGTTCAGGGGCTGGCTGGGTTTCGAGAGCGGAAAACTTAGGATATCTGTATAGAAGTCGTGTTTAAGGAACTGCTTATTCAGGTCCAGAAGGTAGTCGTCACTGCAAAAAATGATATTCAGTCCCTCGAGTCTTTGTTTTTCCCGTTTAAAAATGGAAGCCAGAAATTGTCTGAGTAACCGGCGATCAGGCAGGGCACAGGGTACCAGGAAGTGAAACTGAATAGGAGGTCCGGGCTTGCTTCGCATTTCCGAAATTCGTAAGGGTGATTGATCCAACAAAACTACTTTTGTTATTACAATGAAAAGACTTTCTGAGTTAAGAACCGGTACCCGGGCAAGAATCCACTCCTTTGAGAAAAACGACGTCTTTCTAAAGTTAATGGAAATGGGATGTGTGCCTGGGGAAATAATTAAGGTAGAAAAAATCGCTCCCCTGGGAGATCCGATTTCTATTGCCGTGGCCGGGTATTCGCTAAGTCTCCGACTGGATGAAGCTGAGAATATTTTTGTTGACCCTCTCCCGGTTTAACATCACAAACAATTGATTTACAATAGTTTACATGAAGATCGGGCTATACTTCGGTTCCTTTAATCCGGTTCATCACGGACATTTGATCATCGCCAACCACGTGGTTCAGTCTACATCGCTGGACCAGGTATGGTTTGTTGTTTCACCCCAAAACCCTTTAAAACCTGCCCAGGGACTTCTGAACGAGTATCACCGGCTCTATCTGATCCGGGCTGCCATTGACGGAGAAAATCAGCTCAGGGTGACCGACATAGAATTTAAGCTGCCCAGGCCTTCGTATACCATCGATACCCTAACCTATATCCGGGAGAAATATCCGCAGTATGATTTTTCCATCATAATGGGAAGTGATAGTTATCAGAATCTTCCCCGCTGGAAAAATCATGAGAACCTGATAAAAAATACCGAGCTGTATATTTATGTCCGTGCCGGATTTGAAAATATCCCTTCTTATCCCAATGCCCGCACGCATATTCTGAAAGCCCCGTTACTCCAGATATCAGCCACCCATATCCGAAATATCCTCAAAGAAGGAAAGTCAATCCGGTACCTTGTTCCGGAGGTAGTGAAGGAAGAAATAGAAAGAAATCATTATTATCTCTAAGGTTATAAAAGCTTTTTCCTTTCTTTCAGGGGAAGAGACTGTACAACAAGCGTATAAGAATCATCGATCCATTCCCTGATCAACCTGGAGGGAATATGCCCGTCCAGAATAATCGTATTCCAGTGTTTTTTGTTCATGTGAAAGGCAGGGATAACCGAACTATAAGTTTCCCGGAGTTCTTCGGCTTTATCGGGGTCGCACTTTACATTGAATTGCAGTGGAACATCATCAAGACTGATCAGCAAAAACATTTTTCCGTTTACTTTAAATACAAGCGTGGATTCCCCAAAAGGAAATGACTCAGTACTTAATTTTTTTTCCAGACAGTATTTTCGGATGGTCTCCAGATCCATATCCCCTAAAGTTTTATATTTAGCGAACTGATATGAAGATCAAAAATATGCGGTATTTCCTGATTTATCTGATCCTGCTTTCTGAGTTTTCTTTTGGACAGTCGGCTGAAAAAATTCACGCTGATGCTATCCTGGTGGATACGCACAATGATTTCTTAAGTAAGGCAGTAGATGCACAGGTGGTTTTTGATACCGATCTGCGCGGGGTCACCCAATCTGATCTTGCCCGGATGCGTACCGGCGGCGTGGATGTGCAGGTATGGTCAATTTTTTGTGACGAACACTATGGTAAGGGATCCGCTTTCAGATATGCCAGCCGGGAACTGGATTCTCTGTATGCCATTGCAGGAAGAAATCCCAAGACCATGCAGATTGTATATTCTTATAAAGAACTTATTAAAGCGGTTAAAGCCCATAAGCTGGCCTGTCTTTCGGGTGTGGAAGGAGGTCATATGATTGAGGACAACCTGGATTACCTGGATAGTTTTTATATCCGCGGGGTACGTTATATGACACTCTCCTGGAACAACAGTACTTCCTGGTCCACTTCAGCGATGGATGAAAAACGACAGGCATTTAAAGTTACTCCCTATGGACTGAATGATTTTGGCAAAGCAGGTAGTAAAAAAAATGAACCTGCTGGGCATGATGGTGGATGTATCACATGTGGGAGAGAAAACTTTCTGGGATGTGATGTCCGTAACCACCAAACCGGTTATCGCATCTCACAGTTCCGTATATGCGCTTTGTCCCGTTTTCCGAAACCTGAAAGACGACCAGATTAAAGCCATTGCCAAAAACGGCGGTGTGATCCAGGTGAATTTTTATTCCGGTTTTTTAGATTCCACCTTCCTTATTAAGTATGACTCTTTCTTAAAAGTTCACCGGACGGAATATGACTCCATCGCCGCGCTGAAAAAATCCGGAATGATGGCCGGCGATTATTTCTCAAAAAAGTATAAGGATGAATTCGAAAAAATGCGCCCGCCCTTTTCCCTGCTCCTGGATCATATCGATTATATCGTAAAGCTGGTCGGTATAGATTATGTAGGCCTGGGGTCGGATTTTGACGGAATTGATTCTGCACCTCTCGGGCTGAATGGTGTGGAAGATTATCCTAAAATCACACAGGGACTCCTGCAAAGGGGCTACAGCGAAAAAGACATCAAAAAAATCCTCGGCGGAAACTTCCTCCGCGTTTTCAAAGCAAACGAATAGAGATCAGGGCCGGAGCCTTACCCGAAAGGGGCAAATTACCGGAAATGGAACCGAAGGGGCATGAGTATCCTTTTGCGCCGTTCTCATTTTTTTACTATCAATAAATGATCGTTTTGTAACTATTAAATAGATGTTTTTCGAACGTCAACTGAACGGTGAATGAGCGTTGGATAATCTTTAGAAGAATATGAAATAACTGCGGTCTTAGACAGGCGGCAGGGGCACCGGATCTGACCAGATTTAAGTCGGTGGACGAGGAGGGAACAAAAGAGGGGATCAGGAGAATCAGTAAGCCAGTAATTTCTCCAGGGTTTGTAAAAGGCGGCTGTTGGCCAGGAAGTTTTTTTCCAGATCGATATTGAAGGGGATGGCCGTATCCAGGGAGGCACAACGCATTACGGGGGCATCGAGTAATTCAAAACAGTGTTCACCGATCCAGGCGCTGATTTCTCCTCCGATTCCGCCGGTAAGGGTGTCTTCATGAAGTATGATCACCCTGCCTGTTTTTGACACAGCTTCCCGAATGGCTTCATAATCCAGTGGCAGGAGGGTTCTGAGATCCAGGATATGAAAGGAAATATCCGGCTTTTGTTCGGCCAGGGAGAGGGCCCAGTGAACTCCGGCACCATAGGTTATGATGCTAATATCTGTTCCGGAACTACCAGGTTTGCTTTCCCGATTTCAATACTATAATAATGTTCGGGAAGGGGACCGCTGATACTTCGGTATAAGACCTTGTGTTCAAAAAATAAAACCGGATTCGGGTCCTGGATGGCCGCAATCAATAATCCTTTTGCATCTGCCGGGGTAGAAGGATAAACCACTTTTAAGCCGGGCACGTGGGTAAACCAGGCTTCATTGCTTTGGGAATGAAAAGGACCCGCCCCTACACCTGCGCCCGTTGGCATACGTATAACCGTATCTGCCGGTGCCCCCAGCGATAATGGATTTTAGCCAGGTTATTTACGATCTGGTTAAAGCCCACGGCTGCAAAATCGGCAAACTGCATTTCCATCACCGATTTGAACCCTTCCAGAGCACAGTCCCAGCGCAGCGCCTACAATGGCACTTTCACAAAGCGGGGTATTACGAACCCGGTCATGCCCGAATTTTTCCAGGAATCCTTCCGTGATTTTAAAAGCACCCCCATATTCCGCGATATCCTGCCCCATGAGGATCAGGTTTTTGTTTTCCTCCATGCCCTGCCATAAACCATCCCGGATTCCGTCAATAAATCTTTTTACGGGGGCAGCTTCGGTATCCGCTGAAGCTTCATATACTATTCCGGGTTGTTGCGGTACCGCTGCATACATGTCCTCCGTTTCTTTATCCGTATCAGCAATAACAGGATGTTGTGGCACGGCAATCGCATTTTCAATAATGGCGCGGAATTCCGCCCGGATATCTTTCACCTGGTCTTCTTCCAGGATTCCCTCTTCTTTCAGCCAATTTTCATATGTAATTACGGGATCCTTTTTTCCCCATACTTCAAATAATTCTGCGGGAATATATTTGGTGCCGCTGGCTTCTTCATGTCCGCGCATCCGAAAGGTCATGCATTCGATCAGATAGGGCTTCTGTTCCCGGATACAAAATTCGCGCACGCCTTTTATGGTATCGTATACATCCAGGATATTGTTTCCGTCTATCTGCACCGACTCCATTCCATAGCCAATTCCCTTATCAGCCAGGCGCTTGCAGCGATACTGTTCCGCTACAGGAGTACTTAGTCCATATCCGTTGTTTTCAATAATAAAAATAACCGGCAGGTCCCAGACAGCTGCAAGGTTCAGGGCCTCGTGAAAATCACCTTCGCTTGTTCCGCCCTCGCCGGTAAATGCCAGCGCCATTTTTTGTTCTTTCCTGAGCTTATAGGCGAGGGCGGCACCATCGGCAAGTGCCAGCTGCGGACCGAGATGGGAAATCATTCCGCAGATATGATGGTCCCTGGAGCCGAAATGAAAACTCCGTTCCCTGCCCCTGCTAAATCCTTCCTCACTTCCCTGCCATTGTAAAAAAAGTTTCTGCAAAGGCATTCCCCGGCCTGTGAAAACGCCGAGATTCCGGTGCAGGGGCATGATCCATTCGTCGGGAGCCAGAGCGCTCACGACTCCGGCGGAGATGGCTTCCTGGCCGATACCACTGAACCATTTGCTGATCCTTCCCTGACGCAGGAGCACCAGCATTTTTTCTTCAATCATTCTGGGGAATAGAAGGGTCCGGTAGAGATCCAGCAATATCTGATCAGAATAATCTTTACGGTCAAAAAACATAGAACCAGTATTAAAGAATGGATGCAGGAGGATCCGTTATTTAGTTTCCGGGGCCGACTTTATATAAAAAAGAAGTCAGGATGGATAAGAGGAGACTAAAAAGCAGCGCCCACCAAAATCCGTCTACCCGGAAACCATTTACAAACTTCGCGGCCAGCAGTATTATCAGCGCGTTGATCACAAACAGAAATAAGCCAAAAGTAAATATGGTAATGGGTAAGGTGAGGATGATCAGGATGGGTTTCACAAGTATATTCAGAAGACCCAGCACAACGGCCAGGATCAGAGCGCTGACAAATGATTGTATATGTACGCCGGATAAAATATAGGATAACCCAAAGGCGACAACGGCAGAAATGATGATTCGTAAAATGATATTCATAACTGCAAATTTTGATTAGTGAAAATACAGAATCCGTGCGGCTAAAATACCGCCAGCTCGTAAAAATCAGCCGGCTTCAGGTATTTATTGGCAAGCTCCTGCAATTCAACGGGCTGGATATTTTTAATGGTTTCGATACTCCGGTAAAAATATTCCTCGGTAAAACCATTTAAAATCAGGCTTTTCCATCGTCCCGCTACCTGGAAAGGACCATCCAGATCCCCGAGCAGGGTACCCATCATAAAATTTTTGGAGGTTTTCAATTCTTCTTTGGGGATCAGTTCTTCACAAAGACGATTCATTTCGAGGTATACTTCCTTCATGGTAGCCTCGGTAACTTCCTTACCTGCTTCAGTAGAAATCATCAGGGCACTTTCCTGGACGAGGTTCACCAGGTAGCTGTGGATACCGTAAGTATATCCTTTGTCTTCCCGGATATTCGCCATTAGTCTTGAACCAAAATAGCCGCCGAAAATATTATTCAGCACCTGCATTTTCTGGAAATCCGGATGGTGGCGGTTCGGAAAGTTCCGTGCTATCCGGATGGCTCCCTGTACGCTGTCGGGATCATTGGTAACCCGGTATTTTTTTTCTTCTACCGGAACAATGGGTGCATCCGGCTGAACGGGTTTCTCTGATCCGGTAAGCGGAAGGCTTCCGAAATGGGTTTCAATGAGTGAATGAATATCTGAAGGCAGGGGCCCGGCAATGAATATTGCACAGCGGCCGCGGAGATAATACTGATTGTAAAAATCTTTGGTCACCTGTATATTGAGCGCCGTATAATCTTCCATGGAACTGTATTTTCCATACGGATGGGCGGATCCAAAAAGATAGGTATCGATCAGGCGACCGGCAATAAAATCATTTTTACGCAGGTTCACCTGCAGCCGCTGCTGCATATTTTTTTTATAAATCTCCAGTTCTTCTTCCGGAAACACAGATTCAGCAATGAGTTCAGAGACGACCGGCAAAAGTTCCGAGAAATTTTTTTTCATGCAATGCAGGCTGAGCTCGGCGGTTTCATGAGCGGCCTGGCGGTTCAGGTATGCACCATAATATTCAAAGTGTTCATTTATCTGATAGGCAGATTTTGTACGCGTGCCATTTTTGAGCATGAAGTTCGTTGCCGGAGCCACCAGATTTTGTGTTTCAAAACAATTGCCCGCATAAAAAACAATATTCATCATCAATGTGTCTACCGTTCCCAGGTTCACGAGATAAACGTCAACTCCGTTACGGAGAGAAATTTTTTCATACGGCGGAAGGGTTAATTTAAAATTCACGGCATCGGTAATAGCCGGTGCATTTTTGCGATTCAGCATATTTGAAAATTCAATATTTAGTTATTGCTATAATAAAACAGGCTGCTGCTGTTTTTTTCGTCTAAGATGGAATTGCTCAGGTCCCGGATATCTCCGGTGGTCACTTCCAGGTATTTGTCCAGTTCCGTATTCATGAAGGAAGCATCTCCCATCAATTCATACATGGCGAGATTGGAAGCCCGGTTCATCAGGCTCATATCTTCAAACAAAATGGCAGATTCTGTTTTGTTTTTCACCTTCATCAGTTCTTTTTCAGCAATGGTGGACGAACACAATTTATCCAGCTCCGCGCGGATGGCCTCATCGGCTGTCTTCATCGGGGTTCCCTTGATCAGTTTGCCTTCGATCATTAACAGTCCCGGATCGGATGAGCCGAAATGGTAACATTCAATATTGCTGAATAGTTTTTTTTCTTTGACCAGTGATTGAAACAAACGCGAAGATCCGCCTCCGCCAAGCAGTTCACCAATCAGATCCATAGCATAATAAGATTTATCCGTTCTGGATCCTACATGAAAAGCTTTATACAGCGCATCGAGGGGCACGTCTGCTTTTACTTCCAAGATGCGGGCGGCTTCCTGTTTGGGTTCTGAGGGAAGCTGCCGGATATATTTTTCCCCGGCCGGAATACTTCCAAACCATTTTTCCGCAAGAGCCAGGGCCTGGTCTGTATGAATATTTCCTGCCATCACGAGGATGGCATTGGCCGGACAATAATGTTTGTTGAAAAAAGCTTTCACATCGTTGAGTTTTGCATTTTCAATATGTGAAAGTTCCTGACCGATGGTCATCCAGCGATAAGGATGTTCTTTATAGGCGAGTTCCCGTAATTTAAAAGCCACGTCCCCGTAAGGCCTGTTGATATAATGTTCTTTAAATTCTTCGCAGACCACTTTACGTTGCACGTCCAGGCTTTTCTCACTGAAAGCCAGGGAAACCATGCGGTCACTTTCAAGCCAGCAGGCCGTTTCGATATTTTCTGCCGGCAGCTGGATATAGTAGTTGGTAAGATCGTTGGTCGTAAACGCATTATTTTCCCCGCCGGCCATCAGGAGCGGGCCTTCAAAATCTTTAATATTCACAGATCCGCCGAACATCAGGTGTTCAAATAAATGGGCGAAACCGGTTTTGCCCGGATTTTCGTCCCTTGCCCCAACGTCATACAGCACATTCAGCACAGCCATAGGGGTGGAGTGATCTTCGTGCACAATAAACCGGAGGCCGTTACTGAGCGTAAATTTTTTATAGTCGATTTGCATGGAGTAAATCTTTCAATTCTTTTAAAAGAAGTGCAAGGTAATAAGAGTTCAATAACCGGAAAGGAAAGAGTTCAGAGTATGCTTTTAACTTTCATACTCAGTTCTACCGTGCCATCGGGGCGGCTGACGAGGATTCTTATCTTGTCCCCTGTATTTTGCAGCATGGATTTATACAGGTCGAGGTTTTGGGACATGTTATTATTAATGCCAACGACCACATCATCCACTTTAAAGCCTGCTTTATCTGCCGGAGAATCCTTCATCACGTCTCCCACCCTGATTTCTCCGTCTTCCCAGTATAATCCCAGTCCGGTATATGAATAATCAAACGGATCCCGGAAATGGGAATTTGGTGTTAAATGGAATATTTTCTTTTCATAATTCAGTATGATATTGAACCGGCGGAAAATGTCGTTTCCAATCAGCCCGGCCAGCGAAGGATAGGACGTTACATTGTACTCGTCTTCGAAAAGGTATGTAGGAATATTTTTAAAACGGTATGGCCCGAAGCGTAATTCTTTTATTACGGTGAGCTGCATGTTCGCTTTTCCCCCCATGCCCTGCGCCTGTGCAGGAAGTGGTTTTCTTTCCGGATCGAGAATGGCACTATCCCGGACGAAGTCGAAATTCAGCAATATGCAAAGCCCGGCCCCGGTATCAAAATAGAAACGGTCGTTGGAAGCCCTTCCGTCCCGCAGAACGCCATTCAGCACCGGAATACTTACCAGGCCTGGTTTTAAAGTAAATCCGCCTCTCGGATATTTGATATTCCCTTTTGAATAAATATAGAGCTGACTGCTGTCATAATCAATTTTTACGATGAACCTGGAAAAAAAGCTATACCCGATAATGCCGTCAATCCGGTTTCCGTAAACACTGCTTAGAATATCATAATCACCCACATGAAAATCGAGACTGTCCACCCTCATGGTACCAAATAGCAGGGACTTGTTACTCACATACTTTAACTGGCGCACGCCGCCAATTCCCATGATCAGTTTATCTGTGAGCGCGGGCTCGATATTCAGACGAACACAGGTGGTGGAATCCAGTGAAATGCCTCCGCTGCCGGTATCCATAATAAAATTCAGGGTGTCGGGAAAACCAACCACCTGGGCTTTTACAAGTACAACGCCACCTGTAAATGTAGAAAAAGGAACCTGCGTAATTAATTTGGAAACCTGGGAATTAGAACCTTTTTGTGCATAGACACCTGAAATCAAATGCAGGGCAAAAAGATAGCCGATAGATAAACACGTAACTATATCCGAAAAAACTTTAGTTGTTTTTTTGCCTGTATGCATGATTCTGAAGCAGGTCGTTAGTTTGGCTTAGGTTAACGGGCTAACCCTATTCTCAAATCTACAATATTTAATGCAGCTTTTGAGTAGCCGTTTATATAAAATATGGAATTGAAAACGGGCTAACCTAAATTTGCTTCTTATAAGGGAAAGTCTTAGAGCCGGAAACAGAAGGCTATATTTTAAGATTTCTGATTCACGATTTTATAAACACATTGCCGGAATGGATTTGTCGAAACTGTATGCAAAAGCGCTTCAATTTGAGTTTCTTTCAGTGGAAGAAGGGGTGGCGCTTTTCAATGAGGCCCCTTTAACGGAACTCATGAATATTGCCGATACCCTCCGGCAGAAGCAGGTAACACACGGAAGGGTAACCTGGCAAATTGACCGCAATGTAAATACGACGAATGTTTGCATCGCGAATTGTAAGTTTTGTAATTTTTACAGAATCCCTGGTCACCCGGATGCCTATATAACGGACATCAACACATATATTAAAAAAATTGAAGAAACTTTTCGATGGGGCGGGGACCAGCTATTATTACAGGGAGGTCATCATCCAAATCTCGGCCTGAGTTTTTATACCGATTTATTCAGGGAACTTAAGTCCCGGTATCCGAACCTGAAACTGCACACCCTCGGACCTCCGGAAATTGCCCATATATGTAAACTCGAAAAGAAAACGCATAAAGAAGTGATTATCGCACTGCGGGAAGCCGGAATGGATTCCCTTCCCGGGGCAGGAGCCGAGATTCTGGTGGACCGGGTGAGGCGGTTGGTCAGTAAAGGGAAATGCGGTGCCCAGGAATGGCTGGATATCATGCGGGAAGCCCACCAGCAGCATATTACCACCTCAGCTACCATGATGTTCGGGCATGTGGAAACGATCGAAGAAAGATTTGAGCACCTGGTTAAAATCAGGGAAGTGCAGGCGGCGAAACCCAAAGATGCCAAAGGCTTCCTGGCATTTATACCCTGGACATTCCAGGATGCCGATACCCTGCTGGCCAGAATCCGGGGTGTTCATAATCTCACCACACCAGAAGAATATATCCGGATGATTTCGATGAGCCGGATTATGCTTCCCAACGTAAAAAATATACAGGCATCCTGGCTGACCGTGGGCAAAGAAACGGCCCAGATCTGCCTTCATGCCGGAGCCAATGATTTTGGCAGTATCATGCTCGAGGAAAATGTAGTGAGTGCTGCCGGCGCTCCCCACCGTTTTACCAGCAAAACAATTCAGGCAGCCATCCGGGAAGCTGGTTTTAAACCCCAGCTGAGGAACCAGCAATATGAATTCCGGGAACTGCCCGTGTTCATGGAAGAACAGGTTATTGATTACTGAGGTAGCAGGCCAATTTTCTTATTACGCTCAACGCTTAATGCCTAACGCCTAACGCTTAACGCCCAACGGCCAACGGCCAACGGCCAACGGTCAACCGCCAACGATTTCCAGTGCGTTCTAACCAAATAATTTATCCCCTTTCCACAAGTTAAAAACATGTTTTCTGCGTTAAAAGGTTAATCCTTTACTATGCAGAGCCCGTTTCGCAAATTAGTACGCATATCCATAGTCCTTTTCTCCATTGTTTTGTTATGTAATTTCTTTGCCTATTACCTGGTAAATAAGAAATCAGCCGAAAATGAGGAGCTTTTCACCGCCCGGTCCCTGGCAGGACGCCAGCAGACGCTTAGCCAGGTTATCGCAAAGCAGTCAGCCATCATTACCGGAAACCTCTACGGAGAAACGGAGACCGCCAAGTTTAAAGACAGCCTCGGTGCAACACTTCTGGCTTTCCGAACCCAGCAGGAGCAGCTTCAAAAATGGGTTCAGCAATTCAAAACCCCGTTGCCGGCCCATGTTTTTAACATACGGATACTTTTTTCCTATATCAATCCATATTACAACAGTATGGAAAGTATCGGCCAGGAATTGTTACAGGAAGATTCGGTGATCCTTCGCATCAACAAGCGCATGTATTTACAGCGCATGGTCGAAAGCGAAACCAAATACCTGCCGCTGATGCGGGATATCACCGCCCAGTTTACCCTCTATCTCAAAGAAAAAACGGATGAGTCTTCAGCCATTGAAGTAGGAAAATTCGTATCCCTGGTTATTGCTATTATCTGCCTGATTATACTGGTACTGGAGCCGGCTTTTAAAAAGGGTGAAACCAATTTCAGGGATCTCCAGGAGGCAAAGAATGAATTGCAGATCGAAAAGCAGCACCTGGATTCCCTGCTGCAATCCCAAACCAATTACCTGATCCGGATAAACCGGAAAGGAAATTTCACTTATGCCAACCAGGCCTTTCTCAAAGCATTTGGTTATGAAGAGTCAGATGTGCTGAATAAACTTTTTCTCGAAACGATTTTTCAGAATGATGCCGACCGGTGCAAGGAATTAGCCAGGGACTGCTGGGAAAATCCCGGTAAAATTCTGAAACTTCTGATCCGCAAACCATTTATTAATTCAACGGCATTTGTCTGGACGGACTGGGAGTTTCTCGCACTCACCGATGACCGGGGTGAAGTAAAGGAAATCCAGGGTATCGGAATAAATGTAACGGACAAGGTAATGGCCCAGGAAATAAAGGAGGAGGCCATCCAGACGCTTTCTTATGCCATGACCTATGCGCGCATGGGATCCTGGAAAGTGGATTTTGAAACCCGTGAAATTGTCCTTGGAAATGAATTCCGGGAACTGCTGGTAATGG
This sequence comes from uncultured Bacteroidota bacterium, assembly GCA_963766585.1. Lineage (GTDB taxonomy): Bacteria > Bacteroidota > Bacteroidia > Chitinophagales > Chitinophagaceae > Puia. The sequence goes on along the minus strand of CAVYAV010000002.1, from coordinate 586,486 downwards.
AAGGAAACTTTACAGAAAAACTGCTCTTAAATGATTTCATAAGCGAATTCGTAGTACCGGAAGACATCAATAATGCAAAAGAAGAATTCGAAGAGATATTTCTTAACCGTGACAATGTGGGTTTCGAAAGTTCATTTTCCTTTCGTGTGATTACCCGCGAGGGCTGGATGCGGTATTTGTTTATCAAAGGCAAGGTGGTGGACGACAATGGCTGTTTTGGAATTGCGCAGGACATAACCGCCCAGAAGGAATCCGAAAATGCCCTGGTGAACAGTGAACAAAAATTCAGGCTGCTGGCAGAAAACTCTGAAGATATTATCAGTGTGCATGCGGCAGACGGAACTACCTGGTATCTCTCCCCTTCCTTAACCCATGTGCTGGGTTATGAAGTGGAAGAAGTAATCGGGATGTCCATCCTGGACTATGTGCATCCTGATGACCGGTATAAATTCTATAAACCGGATAGAGGACCACATCTACAGGACAAAGAGTCGCTGATCATCCGCTACCGGGTTCGCAAAAAAGACGGCAGCTATTTATGGCTAGAGACCATTATTAAACCCGTTGTGGATCACAATGAAGTGATCAAGCTGGTTTGTACCTCCCGTAACATTACCGGACAGCGGATTGCGCAGGACAAACTGAAGAAAAAGGATCAGCTGCTTTATGCTGTTTCACAGGCCACCCATTTACTGCTGAGTAATACAGATCTGAACCAGGCTATCGCGTCCGGTATTGAAATACTGGGAGCCAAAACCCAGGTTGACCGCGTATATGTTTTTAAAAATGAATTCGAAGAGAATACCGGCAAATGGTTTACATCCATCATTAATGAATGGAACGCTGACAAACTGGAATCCAGGCTGAAAAATCCGGCCATGGCCCATCTGAGTTTTGAAAGCATCGAACCCATTGTGAAACCCCTGATGGATTACCGTCCTTTTGTGAGTTATCGCTGGAAGGAAACGGACAAAAAATTACTGGAGATTTTCGAAAAGCACCAGGTGGAAGCCACTTTATCCATTCCGATTTTTGTTCATGATTATTTCTGGGGCTTTGTTGGTTTTGATGAATTCCGAAGGGAAAAAGAGTGGACGGAAGGGGAATTTTCCATTCTACAGTCTTTTGCATCTTCACTGAGCGCCGCAATCCAGCGTAAGAAAATTGAAGATGAACTTGTCCAGTCAAAAGTTCTGGCTGAAACAGCCAGCCGCACCAAAAGCGAATTCCTGGCGAATATGAGCCATGAACTCCGCACGCCGATGAACGGCATCATCGGATTTACCGACCTGGTTCTTACTACCGAATTGCAAAAAACACAGCGCGATTATCTAAAGAACGTTAAAAAATCAGCATATGGTTTATTGGAAATTATCAATGATATCCTGGATTTCTCCCGCATAGAGGCAGGCAAACTGATTATTGATAATACTTTATTTAAGCTGGATGAACTTGTGGAAGAGACCCTGGATATCCTCACGTTAAAAGCTTTTGAGAAAAAACTGGAAATGTTATACCGGGTAGATCATGATATTCCTTCTCAGCTGATGGGAGATCCGGTACGTATCCGTCAGATCATTGTTAACCTGCTGGGTAATGCCATTAAGTTTACGAAAGAAGGAGAGATCTATGTCTCGATACGGAAAACGGGAGAAATGTATATGCAGGGCGATAAAAAGTTTTTGAATTTCATTATTCAGGTAAAAGATACCGGGATCGGAATTCCCAAAGACAAACTGCAAAAAATCTTCGAAAGTTTTACGCAGGCAGATAACTCGACCACCAGGAAATATGGAGGAACGGGTCTTGGACTGGCCATTTCAAAAAGTCTGGCGGAACTGATGCAGGGTACACTTACTGTGGAAAGTGAAGCCGGTAAGGGAAGTTCATTTTCCCTTTGCCTTCCTTTGGAAGTAACCAACGATCAGCCGGAAATTCAACTCATACCCAAACCCAGGCTGAATAAAGTGCTGGTGGTGGATGATAATCTGACCAACCTTCGGCTGATGGAAGAAACACTTGGATATTTCCAGATCTATTGTGAAACCAGTAATAACGGCCAGGAGGCCTTGTTGAAAATAGAGTCGGCCAGATTGTGTGATCAGCCATTCGATCTGATTATTACGGATCATCATATGCCGGGGATGGATGGAATTCACCTGGTGAAGAAAATCAGGGAATCTTTTCCCGGGTTTAATCAGCCGGTAGTCCTGATGATTTCCTCCCTGGAAAAAAATCTTTACCAGCATGAAGCAGATAAAACGGGGATTAATAAATTTATTTCCAAGCCCGTGAAGCTGCATGAGCTTAACAGTACTCTGCTGTCATTATTCGAAAAAAATATGCAGAGTGATACCCTGCATCCGTCTTTTGATGCCATTGAAAAAATCACACAGGCCGCCAGTATTATGGTTGTTGATGACGATCCGATTAATATGATGTTGATTTCAGAAGTGCTCCGACGAATGGGTTTCGAAGTGATTCAGATGCAGAATGGGAAGGAGGTGATCGAATCACTGCCACATTACGATCCGGTACTGATATTTATGGATGTAAATATGCCCGAAATGGATGGGTATACTTGTACCAGGATTATCAGAAGAATGCAATCGTCACAGTCCAGGATTCCGATTATTGCCCTTACTGCTGATGCTATGAAAGGAGACAAAGAACGCTGCCTGGATGCAGGAATGAACAATTACATATCTAAGCCTTTTAAGATTGAGGATATTGAAGCGGTACTGAGGGAGTATGTGCTGCTGGTATAATACCAGGTGCACTGTCGGTTTCTTTGAACAATTAACAGATACACATTAAAAAAGTCCTCTGCAAACGCAAGGGACTTTTTCTATATAAAACCAATAATATCTTTCTATTTATACCCGGGCGTATCTGCTATTGGATCGCCGCAGTTACACCACTCAGCGGGCGGGTGCCTTCGTATACATTCAGTTTTACCTTCCAGATATTCGATTCTTTTTCAAGACTCAGGTCAACCTTGAGGTTCTTCATTTCATCCGTCTGGGGAAGCAATTCAAAAGTGATCGAATTCATATTATGGAGCTCCGTCGGGGTATGGTACTGTGCACTCAGAATAAAAGGTTTTTGACCTTCCACCTTTATAATGGTGTTTTCTATCTGATCATACACTTCCTTAAACCGAGCACGGGCCTGCATAAAATTGGGAGAATTGAATGTGGTGCAATTCCAGTTGTAGGTTTCGTTGTTGGAATTGCTGTATTTCCAGATACTGCAGTAGCTGGCGCCGGGAACGGTAATGGTACTTTTGTATTCAACCGTCTGGGCGTGCTGGGAGATCATATCTCCTTTGATATTATGGAAACGATTGGGATAATCACGGATCACTTTTTCCAGCGCAACATTGGTTTTGTTGGAAAAAACATCATCCTGGGAGAAAAGCCATGCAGCATTCAGCAGCAGGGCGAAGGTTAAAAACATGCTTCTCATAGCAGTGGATTTGGTGTGTAAATTAATACAAAAACCAGCCAGTTACAATAGGGAAAATACGGTCTGACTTTAAACGAATAACTCCGGTGCCTAAGTATAAACGCCTTAAGCTTAACTGAAGAGGTATTCCACATCCTCCCTGGAAAGGCTTTTCACGAATCCGTCATCGTCTGCGATCAGGTCTTTGGCCAGGATCCGTTTGCGGTCCTGTAATTGCAGGATTTTGTCCTCGATGCTGTCTTTACAGATCATCCGGTAGGCGAAAATATTTTTAGTTTGTCCGATACGGTGGGTTCTGTCAATGGCCTGCTGTTCCACTGCCGGATTCCACCATGGGTCCACAATGTATACGTAATCAGCTGCCGTGAGGTTGAGCCCGACACCACCGGCTTTGAGCGAAATCAGGAAAACCCGGCAGCTGTCATTGTCCTGGAATTCCCGGATGGCTTTTTCCCGGTCAACAGCCGTTGTGCTTCCATCAAAATAGGCGTAAGGAATATCCAGCTCGATCAGCTTTTCCCTGATCAGGGCGAGCATACCCAGGAACTGCGAAAAAATAAGCGCTTTGTGGTTACCGATGTTTTCTGAAATTTCCCTGGCCAGTTCATCGAGTTTGATAGAATGGTTCGGATACTTATCCGTTTCATTCAGAATTGCCGGGGAATCACAGATCTGGCGGAGTTTCATCAGACCCTGCAAAATGGTCAGCTGGGATTTCTGGATACCCTGAGATTCAATTGTTCCCAGGATTTTATCCCGATAGTCGTTCCGGTATGCATCATATACTTTGCGCTGTTCTTCCTCCATTTCACAAAACAATATTGTCTCTGTTTTATCCGGAAGGTCTTTGGCCACCTGTTCCTTGGTTCTGCGCAGGATGAAGGGATACAATAATTTCCGCAGATGGTCCTTCCTGTCCGGCTCCCCGAACTTATCAATCGGAATGGCAAATTCCTGACGGAAAAATTCGATACTGCCCAGCATACCCGGATTGAGAAAATTCATCTGGGCAAAAATGTCGAATGTATTGTTCTGAAGCGGGGTACCGCTCATACATAAACGATGTTTGGCGCGAAGCAGGCAGGCTGCTTTAGTAACCTTGCTGGCCGGGTTTTTAATGGCCTGCGATTCATCCAATACCACATAATCCAGGGGTACATCCATCAGAAGTTTGATATCGCTGCGTAAAGTGCCATAGGTGGTGATGATTATTTCAAAACCATTCAGCGCCTCTTTATTCCGTAAACGTTCCCCGCCATGATGTATTCGGTACGTCAGTTCCGGTGCAAACTTCTTAATTTCATTTTCCCAGTTGAAGATCAGCGTGGTGGGACAAACCACCAGTGCGCGAAGTTGGCCATACTGTTGCCTGTAGTGATGAAGGAAAGAAAGGGCCTGTATGGTTTTACCCAAACCCATATCATCGGCAAGAATTCCACCCCAGTTAACCTCGTGCAGGTAGTTGAGCCAGTGAAAGCCGTGAACCTGGTAGGGACGGAGTATATGGGCCAGATGGGCCGGCGGATCAATCTCCTTTATTTTTTTAAATTCTTTGAGCTGTTCGTATTTTTTCTCCAGGTGAATGATCAGTTCTTCCTCATTCCTGTTTTCGTACAATTCATCAATTACACTCAGGTGAAAGCGGGATAGGCGAAGATCATTACTCTTTCCTTCTCCAACCCTGAAAAGCAGGGAATATCGTTTTACCCATTCATCCGGAAGTACACCCAGTGTGCCATCGTTGAGGGGAACAAACTGTTGTTTGTTTGCCAGGGCTTTTTTAACATCGGCAATCGTTACTTTCTGGTCACCAAAAATAATATCCACCCGGGCATCGAACCAGTCTGTACTGCTGCTGATATGGATTTTTGTCTGGGGACGGGAAGTATTAAACCTGAAATTTTTCAGTGCTTCAAATCCGACCACGGTTACTTTCATATCCTGCATGGCATCCATGAACAGGAAAAACCAGTTATTTTTCAGCACGTCAGATCCGCGCAGGGCCAGACCTACCGAGCCCTGTGGCTGGATAAACTGGGAATGCAGGGATTGCAGCTGATTGATGAAAGCTGATTCCTTTTCTTTGTTCCGTTGGATAAGCAGTACTTTATCTCCGTCCGGCACAACCAGCTGGTCTTTTCCAACCGAAGTTGTTTCAAATCCCTTGTAGGAGAAAACAGGCTGGAACAGCAGGTATTCTCCTTTTTCCTGCAGAAGAATTTTACGTTCCGGATCCCCGCTTTTTACTTCCCTGATCAGGTCGCTCTCGAAGTCAACCTGGTATTCTTTCTGCAGGGGAATTACAAAACTCCGGAGCTGTGCTGGCCAGTCTGCTTTGGGAATGACCATACGGCCATCTTTAAATTTGGCCAATACAGCAATATCCTCGGGTTTATTCCAGAGGTATAAACTGTTATTCAGAAATAAAATAACCTGGCTATTGCATTTATTCTGCGTAAGATCAATTGACTGACCCGTAATGCGGGTAAATGCCTTTACCTCAATATTATTTTTTTGGATTGAAACTTTAAACGAAGGGCTAACCGGATCGGGTGAAAGATTTACCGATTGCAGATTCGCTGTTTTAAAAGGCTTATGTCCGTTTAAAAAAAAGATAAAGGGATTCTCGTGGAGTTCACTGAACAGTTTCCGGTAACGGGGGTGTAAGTATTCAATGATGAGTGCCTTGGTATCGTCGGGCAGGTCCTCACCTTCTGTATGGATGATATTTTCCCACATTCCGCTGAAAGGCGAATTGCGGTTCAGGTATTTATTTACTTCCGGTTCCTGGGTTTTACGCAGGGAAAAAACCAGTTGCCGGTCTGGCTCATTGAACTTTTCTGTATTGACGAATTTGGCCAGTTCCAGTTTTTCAACCTTGCCCACATAGGCTGTCTGCTGTTCATTGCTTTCACCACTCACGGCTTCCAGCATGAAACCGGGATAAGCATCATGATTAAAATTAAAAACAACACCCAGCCGCTGAACCGAATCCCCTTTTTGGTCTGACTCCATTACTTCTGCTATCGCTTCCTGTTCAAGTTCCGGTTTCGGCCTGGACAACGCTGCAGGATTCACCCGTTTGATGGATGTATCGAGCACGCGAAGAAATGGTTTGCCTTCTTTGTAGGAGAATTCAAATTTTCCATTCAGGTCGTCACTCAGGGAATAACCATATGCTTCGAGGAGTTTATTTTTTTCCTTATCCCAGTTCCGGATGGTGTCGAAATAGTACGCGCCATATGCCTGGAAAAGCTGGAGAAATAAAATTACTTTAGGTAAGCAGAGCGGATGATCCGTATCCGGATAAGAGGAACTGGTATCAAAATTTCTCTCTTCGTTTTTCCGGATCAGCACAGGATATCTCAGACCATCCAGGTCAACGGATGCTTTAACCGTTTCGTCGGAAGCTAATTCAATATCTGCTTTTTGGGATTGTAAAAATTTTCCGGCTTCTTCATAGACTTCGCGCGAGCAAAGCAGGCGGATGGTTTTCAGATCGATCGATTTCATCTTAATCACCGTATGCGACTGATCATACCGGATCTCTTCTGCTTTCAGCATATTCCTGTCAAGCAATTCCTGCAACTGGATAAGTGCAGCTGCTTCATGACGACAGATATCACCCAGGTTATATGGGCAGCTGCAACGGACGGACAAGGCCTTTGCATCACGGAATTTCTGAACAAAAACTTTATAGTAGGTGGAATAACTATCGTCCTTGATACGAAAGGTTACTGTTTCAAACAGCTCATCATATTCAATGAGCTCAACATAACCGATCGCATGGATTTTTTTTCCCCGGCGGATTACTTCATCGGTACCGTTCGTGTAAACGTATTTAATAAGGTGCGGTAGGGCCATTCAACTTTACTGTTTTCCATTAGCCTGAAACCTGTTTACTCCGTTCGGAAAAGGCTAATCTGCAAAAGTAAAGGAAAAATTTTATCACTTGAAAGTTTTGAAAGGTTTATCCTTTTACAAGGGCAGATTTTATAAAATCATTCTGTTTTTAGGCTTTTTTCCGGCTGTTTTCAGGATAACGAGGAGAATAAGGGCGAAGCCAAGGACACCAAGGCCCGGAATAAGCCATTTTTTCGGCTCTGCAAGATGATTTACCTGGCGTTCGGGTATCTTATCAGGATACTCGCGGGCACCGATATCCGATGATTTGCCGGTTGGACGGGTCACCCCATCGATATCCGTCGGAATAAAAGAATAAGTGATAGCACGGTCAATTGCCGGTCCGTCCGGGTTTAATTTACATTCAATGGTATCAACAAGGATCCCGTCAGCAATGGGATTTTTGGAATATAAATTATTGCTGGTATCCGGGATGGATTCCCCAGTGTTTTGTTTGATTAACTGGTCAAAACCAGTGGCGATGGTATTAAAGGCAAGGTTATTTCTTACTTCCAGCCGATATCCGGCGGAGGCACCATAAGTGCCGGCAATCACTAACTGGGAAACATAATTAATCGCCCGTTTATTACCACTGGTATTGTTGAGCACATGCATGCTTGCTCCGCGTACAAAAGGAATCGTATTGCCTGTTGTTGTGTCTGCCGGATCCATCCGGGTATCAATCGTTCCATAGTGATCGGTGTTCAGATCAATACAGTTAAATAAATAACTGTCTGCCCGGCCATTGAGCGCCAGGTTCCAGCTGCGCCAGATATATCCCCACCCATCCTTACGGTACATATTACTGACCGTTCCATTACCCTCGGTTTGAAATATTCCCGCATCATGTTTGCCATTCGGGCAAGGGCCGGTAACCCTCCAGTGATCCGCCCACATGCGGTAAATGGAATGCGCGAGTACCTGGCAAACATCACTGATGGTAGAATCAACGATGATATGAAGGAAAGCGATGGAGTCTATAACATTCTGAAACAGGTTGTTTGCAGCCCAGCTTCCGACAAATAAGGGTCCGGAATGCACCAGCTTCTGATAAGATATAGTTGTTTTATATAAAGCAAAGGTCGCACTGTCACCGGTATAGGTGATAAAAAACTGACTGGCATCAAACGTGATTCCATCGTGGTTACGGTATTCGCAAAATGAAATGGACAGGGACCGGCAGGCTGCTTCCAGGCGGAATGCGGATCCCTGGAAATTCCGGAAACGGAATCCATACATTTCCTCCTTAAAGCCGGAACCGGTAATAGCAACCTTTTTTAGATTTCCCAGGTAAATGGTACTGCCAAAATCCACGATGCCCTGATAATTTATAATGGTAATGCCGTTGAGGTTTGAAAATTTTCCGCCTTTCTCATAATGTCCGGCGCGAATGGCCAGTGTATCTCCGGGCTTCAATCCCTTCATGTCTGTCTGACTTACCGAACCCTTTCCTGATCCGGTAATAACTATGTGCGGATACGCGTGCAGATAAAATATCAGCAGGCAAAATGAAATAACAATCTTCATGCATGCAGGATATATTGTAAAGTAACAGTAATTTCATGTCATTAGAAAATGATCATACCGTTATAACTTTGTTAGCGGTACTTCGTAAACTAATCTTCATGATGCGAAGCATTTTACTTTTTATCATTTTTTTCCAGTCCATTTTTCCAGATGCTGTCTCCCAGAAATTGCGCAAGGCAGATAAAGAAATCGTTGCGGAACTCCAAACGGATATCAGTTATTTATCCAATGATAAACTGGAAGGCAGGAGATCGGGCACTCCCGGTGAAAAACTGGCTTCGGATTATATTGTTGCAGGATTTATTAAAACCGGACTGAAACCGCTGGGAGACAGTGGCACGTTTCTCCAGCGTTTTGAAATTTATGATGGCAGGGACATCAGTCTTTGCCGTTTTACAATCAGCAATAAAACCGTTTTACTGAATTCGGAATTTATTCCACTGCCTTTCAGCGCATCCGGAAAGCTGACCGGAACCGCAGCGATTGCCCTGCAGGAAAGTGGCTCACCCTGGTTTTATGATCTGCGGGAAACACTGGAGGCAGCACAGGGCAATCCCCATTTCGATATCAGTAAACTAATGCGTGAAAAAATCCGCTTGTTTGCAGACAAGGGCGCAAGCGCGGTTATTTTCTATAACAGTTCGAAGCTGGAAGACGGGATAGTATTTGATCCGGCAGAAGGTGTTCAACCTGAAAAAATACCGGCGATATATGTTACCAAAGCGGGCAGGAAAAAATTTCTCAAAGACATTTCCCAGACGCTTGATGTGGAACTGGATATTGTGATGGTTGAAAAAAAACGCTGGGGTCATAATGTTGTCGGGTATCTGGATGCGGGAGCACCATATACCGCCGTTATCGGGGCGCATTATGACCATCTTGGATTTGGTGAAGATGGAAATTCATTATACCGGGGAACAGAAAAAAAGATACATCCCGGAGCCGATGATAACGCCAGCGGAACGGCAGCACTGATGGAGATGGCGCGATTGCTGAAAAAAACAAAGGGACTCAGAACCAATTATCTGTTTGTTGCTTTTTCGGGTGAGGAATCCGGACTGATCGGCTCAAAGTATTTTACGGAGAAACCACCGGTTCCCATAACGAAGATCAGCTATATGCTGAATATGGACATGATCGGCCGGCTGAACGACAGTACACATATGTTAACCATCGGAGGTTACGGAACTTCGCCGCAGTGGGCGGAACTGATCAGCAGCACACTGAACAAAAAGATATTCGTTTTAAATATTGATTCCAGCGGAACCGGACCCAGTGACCATACTTCTTTTTATCTGCAGCATATTCCCGTTTTATTTTTCTTTACCGGAATTCATCCGGATTATCATAAACCCACCGACCTGGCTGATAAAATAAATTATACGGGAGAAATGCAGGTGGTCCACCTGGTTTATGCCATTACGCAAAAGCTGGATGGAATGAACAGGATGACGTTTGCCAAAACAAGAGATAAACAATTTGGGGAAACCCCGGCATTTAATGTGACCCTTGGCCTGATGCCGGACTACAGTTATTCCGGAAGCGGATTACGAATCGATGCCATCAGTGATGGCCGGCCGGCAGAAAAAGCAGGTTTAAAAGCCGGCGACGTCATTATCAAACTGGGGGATAATTCCGTTACCTCCCTGCAAACCTATATGGAAGCCCTGTCGAAATTTAAACGGGGAGATCAGACAACCGTTGTATTTTTAAGAGGCAGGGAAGAAATGACCGCACCAGTACAATTTAATTAATTCCAGGAAGTTTAATTAATACCATGAAGTCGTTGAAACTGGATATGGAAAACATGGAAGGCGACTTTTTTGTCGGATCCCGCCTGATGGGGATTGTAGCGCCCCTGAAAGGATATCGCTTTTGCTGGCAGCTGAACCGGCAGTTGCGTCTCGACTTCAGAATCACAAATCAGATTGAGATTCCCATGATCAGAAAAAAAAGGGAATATTATTTTACGGTATATGAATGCCCGGAACCTAATAAAACGATCGTTCACTATCTGTATAACAATCAGTTTGACGGGGAATACCTGCTGCCTGAGTTCAGGCACCTTGACTTTTTCTGGCTACTTAAAGGAGATACCATATCTGATGAAATGATGGCGGAGATAATGGAATCCATCAAATCGATCAGCGGTGTTCAGCTGGTAACAGAATTAACCCACGCGAAGATTAAACACAGGGAGCACCTTATTTTCTAATTGTTAATTGTCAATTGATAATTGTTAACGGGCATTTCCGAATTGACAATTGACAATTATCAATTAACAATTGAGTTAGCTGTTCATACTCGCCAGAAACTCTTCGTTGCTTTTTGTTCCGCGCATACGTTTCAGCAATTCATTCATGGCTTCTTCCGTATTCATATCGTTCAGATAAACGCGCAGCAGGTTCATGCGTTGCAGGACTTCCCTTTCCAGTAAAAGATCATCGCGACGGGTGGAGGAGGCAACCAGGTCGATGGCCGGGAAAATCCGGCGGTTGGCGAGCCTGCGGTCTAGCTGCAGTTCCATATTACCTGTTCCCTTAAATTCTTCAAAGATCACTTCATCCATTTTGGAACCGGTATCGATAAGTGCGGTAGCGAGTATGGTCAGGGATCCCCCGTTTTCTATTTTGCGGGCAGCACCAAAAAACTGTTTGGGTTTTTGCATGGCATTTGCTTCCACACCTCCACTGAGTACTTTTCCGGAAGCGGGTGCAACTGTATTATGGGCGCGTGCGAGACGGGTGATGGAATCCAGCAGGATTACCACATCATGTCCGCATTCCACCAGCCGTTTTGCTTTTTGCAAAGCCACGGTGGAAACTTTAACGTGTTTTTCTGCGGGTTCATCAAAAGTGCTGGCGATGACTTCTGCACGAACGGAACGTTCCATATCGGTAACTTCTTCCGGACGTTCATCCACGAGCACGATCATCAGGTAACATTCCGGATGATTTATGGCAATGGCATTGGCAACTGCTTTGAGCAGCATGGTCTTGCCCGTTTTCGGCTGGGATACGATTAATCCGCGCTGTCCTTTCCCGATGGGGGTGAACAGGTCAATGATCCGGGTGGAAAAATCCGACGGACTAACAAAAAGATTCAGTTTTTCAAATGGGAAAAGCGGGGTCAGGTAATCGAAAGGTACCCGGTCCCTCACATCTTCAGGAGTTTTGTTATTGATGGTTTCCACTTTGAGCAGGGCAAAATATTTCTCCCCTTCTTTTGGCGGGCGAACGGAACCATACACCGTATCCCCGGTTTTCAGTCCGAATAATTTAATCTGCGACGGAGATACATATACATCATCGGGGGATGACAGGTAATTATAGTCACTGCTGCGCAGGAACCCGTATCCATCGGGCATCATTTCCAGAACACCTTCGGCCTGGATTACGCCATCAAATTCAATATTGAAATTTTCATTCCGGCGCTGCGGATAAACTTTTTGTTGCTGGTCGCCATTTCCCGGACGGTTTTGTTCCGGGGAAGACCCATTTTCTTCATTGACGTTTTCCTGGCTTTCGTTCTGTTCGTTACTATCTCCTTCGGAGGCTTCTGCAATATTTTGATTATGCTGATTGGAATGCTCTGGTCTTGGATGGGGATGTGGTTGCGGTTTGTGAAACTCAACGGGAGCCGGAGCTTCGTTTTCAGCCTCATCTTCCTTCTTTCGTATTTTCTTGACGATGGGTTTTTCTTCCTTCTTTTTGAGATCCTTTTTGGGTTCCGGTTTTTTCAATTTTGGAGAAGGATCTCCGCTTTCCACGAAAGCCTCTTCGCTGGAATTGGCCGTTGTCGTTTTTACAATTCGTTTGCGCTTGGTGCTGCCGTTATCTGCACCTTCTGCTTTTTCGCTGGGCGCCAGGGCCTGTTTATCTAATATCTTGTAGACGAGTTCCTGTTTATCGAGTTTTTTGGGATTGGCGATTTTCAGCTGCTCAGCAATATCGAGGAGTTCAGGAACGAGCATGTCGTTTAATTGGAGTATGTCGTACATAGAGAAACTTGAGAATTACATCAGTTAAAGCACTGATCTGTAGAAAAGGATTTGTGAATGTATTTTGATTAAGGACGAGCGGAATGACTAAAACTGACGTTTGCGAGCAAAGGAAAAGAACGAATCAGCCTGATTCCGCTGCAATGATAATATAAAAACGGAAAATCTAAAAAAATATTTCAAGGATTATCTTTGCCGCTTTATTAACGGTAAGCCAAAAATATCTGCATGTTTAACAAGCGTGTTAAAATTAAAGAGGTCCTGGGGATTGCGCCTGGCCAGGAGGAAATAACAGTAATGGGATGGGTGAGGACCCTGCGTAACAACCAGTTTATTGCATTAAACGACGGTTCCTCCAATGAAAACCTGCAGGTGGTGCTGGAGCTGGGGTCTTTTGATGAAAGCATTTTAAAGAAAATCACGACGGGCACCTCTATCCGGGCAGTTGGTCAGCTGGTGGCTTCCCTGGGCAAGGGCCAGAAAGTGGAGTTAAAAGCGAAATCTATTGATATCCTCGGACTGAGCGATGCGGAGAAATTTCCCCTTCAGCCTAAAAAACATAGTCTTGAATTCCTGCGGGAGATTGCCCATCTGAGATTCCGGACGAATACTTTTGGATCCGTTTTCAGGGTGCGACACGCGCTTGCCTTTGCCGTGCACCAGTTTTTTCATGAACGTGGGTTTGTTTATCTCCATACCCCCATCATTACGGCCTCGGATGCCGAGGGTGCGGGGGAAATGTTTAAGGTAACCACCCTGCCTTTTGATCAGACTCCAAGAAATAGCAAGGGGGAAGTGGATTTTACAGCCGATTTTTTCGGAAGGGCCACCAACCTTACCGTAAGCGGACAACTGGAAGGTGAGCTGGCTGCGATGGGTTTTGCTGACATATACACGTTCGGACCCACGTTCCGGGCAGAAAACTCCAATACCACCCGGCATCTGGCTGAATTCTGGATGATTGAACCGGAAGTAGCCTTTAATGACCTGGATGATAACGCCAATCTTGCAGAAGCATTTATACGTTACCTCATCAGTTATGTGCTGAAAAATAACCGGGACGACCTGGAATTCCTGGATCAGAGGCTGGCAGAGGAAGAAAAACAAAAACCGCAGGCAGAGCGCCAGGAAACTGGTCTGATGGAAAAGCTGGAATCAGTGGCCAGTCAGGATTTCGAGCGGATCACCTATACCGAAGCCATAGAAATCCTGTTACAATCCCCGGCATACAAAAAGAAGAAATTCAAATATGAACTTTTCTGGGGCGCCGATATGCAAAGCGAACATGAACGCTGGCTCGTGGAAAAACATTTCAAAAAACCCGTGATCGTAACGGACTATCCCAGGGAAATCAAAGCCTTTTACATGCGTCAGAATGATGACGGTAAAACGGTTGCCGCCATGGATATTCTTGCCCCGGGTATTGGGGAGATTGTTGGCGGATCACAAAGAGAAGAAAGACTTGATGTTCTGGAAAGCCGGATGCGCGATATGCATATCCCTGCTGAACAGATGTGGTGGTACCTGGACACACGCCGCTTCGGAACTGTTCCCCATGCAGGGTTCGGTCTCGGTTTTGAAAGAATGGTTCAGTTTGTAACCGGCATGACGAATATCCGGGATGTGATTCCTTTCCCGCGCACTCCGAATAATGCGGAGTTTTAAGCGTGAAGCCCAAAGCCATAAAACCGGGTTTGTTCGAATTGCGTTCGGGATGGGTTCGGATTGCTTACCCGAAATCCGGGTAGCCAACCCGAAGGAATCCGATTATCATTTCGAAGGATGGCCGATTTTTAAAGATCAATATTTCATTGCCCCCTGCTTAAGAACCCCATTTAAGTCTTCTATTTTTAGGGGTGAAAGCTTCAAGCTTTAGGCTTGACGCTTCAGGCTTATTTGCCGCTTATCCCTATTTTCAAATTTTTTAAAAATTATTTTATTTTTATAAGTTATTGAGATTCAAAATCTTAATGCCCTATAGTCTCCACAGCTATAAAAAGTATTGACCTTTCCATGGTACTTTGTTTTGCATAGTACTAAAGTTCTCCCTATATTTGTATCGCAAGCAGGAATTAATCAATAAAAAGGCTAGCATATGAACATAGAAAATACACAGAGCCAGATGAGAAAGGGAATCCTGGAATTCTGTATTCTCTCCGTTATCCGTCGCGGAGAGGCCTATCCTTCCGACATCGTAGAAGAAATGAGATCTGCCAACCTGCAGATCCTGGAAGGGACCTTATATCCCTTACTTACCCGGTTGAAAAATGCAGATATGCTAACCTACCGTTGGGTGGAAAGCAATTCCGGGCCTCCACGCAAATATTTTTCCCTTACAGAAAAGGGACTGGCGTTTTACCGGGAACTGGAAACGACCTGGAGTGAACTGGCCAACGCGGTTCATGCGCTTGCAAACAAAACAGAAATAAGATCCGAAAATCCATAATCAAACCTTAACATCTCCAAATAAGCAAACAATGAAAAAGATCATCAACATAAACTTTCACAGCCGGGTAATCCCGATTGAAGAAACGGCTTATGATATTTTGCGCAAATACGTTGAGAGTTTGAAAAAACATTTTGCAAGTGAAGAAGGTGGCGATGAAATCGTCAACGACATAGAAAACCGGTTTGCAGAACTTTTTTCTGACCGTCTTAAAAAAGGCGCTACCTGTATCACAGATGCCGACGTAAGTGAAATCATTTCCAGTATGGGACGTCCTGAAGATTTCGACCAGGATGAAAATACGGGAACAAACGGTAATGCCGGAACCCATACTTCTTCCGCTTTCGCAGAAGAATCAACCGCTGATGAACCCCGCCGTTTATTCCGGTCAGAAAATGATAAAATGCTCGGCGGAGTCTGCGGCGGTCTCGCAGCCTACTTAAGGATTGATCCTTCTGTAATGCGGATTATCTACGCCGTACTGATCCTGGCCAGTTTTGGAACAGCGCTGCTGGTGTATGGCATTTTATGGATCGCACTTCCGCCCAAGTCGAGTGCCATCAATATCAAAAAGAGGCTTTTCCGTGATCCCGATCACCGCGTTATCGGCGGAGTTGCCAGCGGACTGGCTAATTATTTCAATACGGAAATATGGATACCCCGGGTTATTTTTTGCCTGCCTTTGATTGCAGCTACGCTCACATCCATATTCCGCCATGCCTGGTTCGACTATGACGGCCCGGTATTTTTTACCGGAGGTTTCGGAGGCGCATTATTTACAACCTATATTATTCTCTGGATCGTTTTGCCGGAAGCCAGTACCGCCTCCGAAAAACTGGAAATGCGCGGTGAAAAGATTGACCTGGGATCCATCAAGAACACCATAAAAAGTGACCTGGAAGGATTCCGTCAAAAAGCCTCTGCAGTTGGCGCGGAAATGAAACAGAAAGCTGAACAGTTCGGCGGCACCGTAAAGGACAGATCAGGAAATATCAGGAAAGAATTTTCCAACGTGAACATACCGCGTCAGGGAATCGGTCATGCCATCGGGGTGTTATTTAAAGCATTCTTCTTATTCATTGCTGTGATCATCACTTTTGCACTGGTGGTGGCCCTGATCGGCTTAACATTTACCGGAGCGGGAGTAATGCCCTTAAAGAATTATTTCATCCAGGGATTCTGGCAGAATATCATGGTCTGGGGCGCGCTTGTTCTCTTCCTGTTCTTACCCGTCATTGCCATACTCACCTGGCTTATCCGCCGGATTATTGGGGCAAGAAGCCGGAATAATTACCTGGGATATACTTTCGGAAGCCTCTGGACAATCGGACTGATCTGTTTTATTTTCCTTCTGGCAAACGTGAGCAGAAAATTTACTGCCCGTAACGGGATAAGCAATGACATCAACATAACATCACCTGTGAACGGAAAGCTGATCGTGAAAATGGCTGAAGCGAAACCGGAATTTTATGAATCCGACTGGATGGGTGTAAACTGGCGTCATAACGGACCCTTCTTCGATATATCTGAAGACAGTGTGATCATGAATACCGTGCGCATTGACATTCTTAAAAGCGACGACAGCGCCTGGCATTTGAATCTTCAGAAAGTGAGCCGGGGAAACACTGCTGCAGAAGCAAAGAATACAGCAGAAGAAATCAATTTCGATGTTGCCCAGAACGATAGTGTTTTAACGCTTGCCCGGGGTTTTTCAATTACGCCCAAACAACAGTTCCACAACCAGCAGGTTTTGATTTATATTAAAGTACCTGTGGGAAAGAAAATATATATGGCCACCAACCTGGATGATTATCACTGGTTCGCGATAAACAAGAGCTGGAAAAAAAATAACGGATTAAATGTGGAATGGGATGTGTCTGGTGATCATGAACCAACCTGGGATGCCGGTGTGGAATATATCATGACCGAACACGGACTGGAAAGAACGAGCAAAAATTTACTGGATCGTGACGGAGATGATAACGGAGATCAGGCCAAACCATCTTTGTCTGATAGCAGCAGGAAGAAAAATGACAATCCTAACGGAGAGTACCGCTATCACAAGACGAAACCGGCCAAATCTGCCGCTGCCATGGTTCCCGACCATAACATTCCTAAAGAGGAAGATGGAAAGACCGGATCCAATGAAGGTTTGTTACTTCTAACGCGGCTCAGTTAGTCTGTCCGCATTAAAATTACGGTCCTTTCCGGCCTCGGGGCTGAGAAGGACCGTTTTATTATTTATTGGCTGCCTGAATAGCAAGTTTTAATTTCACCCCCGGGTTTTAGCAACCTGAACGGCATATGAAAAAAACACCTTTTACAGATAAACATATCGGGCTTGGTGCAAAAATGGCGGAATTCGCGGGATACTATATGCCGATCAGTTATTCCGGGATAAACGATGAGCATCTGGCAGTACGGAAAAATGCCGGGGTCTTCGACGTGAGTCATATGGGAGAGTTTATTCTGAAAGGACCCGGATCACTCGATCTGATTCAAAAAGTTACTTCCAACGACGCGTCCAAATTATCCGATGGCCAGGCCCAATACAGTTGCCTGCCCAACGAAACAGGGGGGATAGTAGACGATTTGCTGGTTTATTGCATCCGCGAAAAGGAAGTATACATGCTGGTTGTAAATGCCGCCAATATTGAAAAAGACTGGAAATGGATCAGTAGTTATAATCATACCGGGGTATCCATGGAGGATATTTCTTCCAGAACCTGCCTGCTCGCGGTTCAGGGACCCAATGCCAACCGCATACTACAGCCCCTCACTTCCATGGACCTGATGAACCTGAAGTATTATCATTTTGTAAAGGGGAAATTTGCGGGAGTTGATAATGTACTCATCAGCGCCACCGGGTATACAGGGGCTGGCGGGGTTGAAATTTATTTTGAAGACAAGAATGATGCGGCCAATATAATCTGGGATGCCATCTTCAGTGCGGGAGTTGAGTTGGGAATAAAACCCGCGGGTTTGGCCGCGCGGGATACACTTCGCCTGGAAATGGGGTATTGTTTGTATGGCAATGATATCGATGACAACACTTCTCCGCTGGAAGCCGGACTGGGCTGGATCACCAAATTTTCTAAGCCTTTCAATGGCCGTGAAATTATTGAGCAGAAAAAGAAACGGGGCAATCAGAAAAAACTGGTGGGCTTTGAATTGGAGGATAAGGGCATTCCAAGACATGGTTATGAGATTAAGGATTATTCCGGGGCAACCATTGGGGAAGTTACTTCCGGTACCCAGTCACCTTCTTTGAATAAAGCCATTGGTCTCGGGTATGTTCGGGATACTTTTTCTAATACTGACGCTAAAATTTATATTAAAATAAGGGATAAACTTTTACAGGCCCGGGTTGTCAAACTTCCGTTTTTGTCATAAAACCCGGACTTCCACGCGGGCAAGATATTTTATATCATATTAGTCAGGAATGCCGAATACCAAACCATTTTTATACACTTCCATGTCACCGGCCCTGTTGCATTTGTACAATGCTTCACAGGCTACGGTTGTTATTATAGATGTGCTTCGTGCCACGTCCACGATTGCCACTGCCCTGTTTAACGGCGCCCGGTATATTGTTCCGGTAGACAGTGTGGCAAAATGTATCGAACTGGGCCGTCAGATCAATTGCATCACTGCGGGTGAGCGTGACGGTAAGATTGCGGAAGGGCTTAGTTATGGAAATTCTCCTTTTGAATACAATCGTGAGTTTATCCGGGGTAAAATTCTGGTCCTTACCACCACCAATGGAACCCGGCTCCTGCATATGGCCCTCGAAAAAGGAGCGAGGGAAATCGTAACCGGATCATTTGCCAATCTCGATGCTGTAACCGATTACCTGATACATCAGAAAAATAATGTTATCCTGGCATGTGCAGCCTGGAAAGACAAGATGAATATTGAGGATACATTGTTTGCCGGTGCGGTCATTGAAAGAATCCGGGAACATTTCACCATTGATTGTGATGCATCGCATATCGCGGCTACTCTGTATAATAAGGCGTCGGGAGATCTTTTCAGTTTCATGAAAAACAGCAACGCCTCCCACTTTAACCGGCTAATGAAATACGGCCTGGAGAAAGATATCCGCTATTGCCTGGAGCCCAACCAGGCAAATGTGCTTCCCATTTATGAGGATGGGAAATTAAAAATCTATTGAGCCATTTCCCAGGATTCCATCTTTCTTTCCAACACATCCAGCGGCATGCTGCCGTCTTTTAAAACCTCATCATGGAATGCTGCAATATTAAATTTATCTCCAAGCTCATTTGAATAACGGGTTCGCATATCCCTGATCACCATCGATCCGGTTTTATAACTCAGTGCCTGTGCGGGAATGCTGATATATCTTTCTATTTCTGCTACGGTGCCCGCTTCACTCAGGGCTTCGTTTTCCATCATGTATCGGATGGCCTCTTCACGTGTCATTTTTTTCTGGTGCATGGCTACATCCACCACTAACCGAATGGCCCGGTGAATCTCATCACCCAGGGCTCCTGCATACTGGTAAGGATCAGTATAAAGTCCCAGTTCTTTCCCCAGGGATTCTGAGTACAGCGCCCATCCTTCTACATAGGCCCCGTAAGATCCGAATCTTCTGAAACCCGGAAGCAGACTGTCTTCCAGCTGAATGGAAAGCTGGTAGTGGTGACCGGGTATTGCTTCGTGCAGGAAAAGCGATTCCATACCCGAAGTGGTATTGAATTTGGTGGGATCAGTAATGGGAATATAAAATATTCCCGGCCTGCTTCCCCCCGGGTCTCCCTGGATATATTCCGCACTGGCGCTGGCTGCCCGGAATGCTTCGGTCTGCCTTATTTCAAATTTCATTTTCGGGGTATGGCCGAAATAAGCATGCAGGTGCGGATCTATCGTCGCCTGAATTTTCTTAAAGGCATTCAACACATCTTCCGGTGTTTTATAAGGCATAAAACGGGGATCCGTCTTCATAAAAGTGTAAAATGCAGACAGGTCGCCCTGGAAGCCTGTTTTCACTTTGACGGCTTCCAGTTCTGCCCGGATTCTTTTGACTTCTGATAAGCCGGTCTGATAAATTTCATCAGCAGATTTATCGGTTGTGGTCCAGTAGCGGATCAGGAAATTATACAGGTTTTTCCCATTAGGCAAGGCGTCAAACCCAATACTGCTGCGGCTTTTAGGCAGGTACTCATTTTCAAGGAAGTCTGCCAGTTTTTTGTAAGAGGGAATCAGGGACACTACAATAACCTTTGATAAATCATAGGTAATTCTTGCCTTGTCCGTATCGCTGAATTGCGAAGGCATTAGTACAATCGGGGTATAAAAAACGTTTTTCCGGAGGTCCGGTTCAGCCAGACTTTTCATTTCAGGAATCATTTTTTCTACCAGGCACCGGGGAAGAATGTACCCGTTTGACAGCCCCTTTCTGAAATAAACAATTGCACTGTCTGCCCAGGCCTGAAACTTACCCGCCCTTACAATCCAGTGCTGATAGTCTTCCGGTGTATTAAAAGGCTGTATCCCGCTTCCGCTGCCCATCTGGCCCAGAAAGAGGGGTATTCCTTCAAACTGGTTAAAAGGCGTATACTGGAGACCGGGCATCGTTACATTGTCTATCGTGAAGTGCAGATCCAGTCCCTCGAGGTTAATCTTCATTTCCCTCAAAAAAATATCATAACTGATCCGGTCATTCTGATTGAGCTTGTCCCGGTCAAAAGCAAGGATTTTTTGCAGATACTCTTTGTAGAATATTCGCATAGTATCCATATAGCTGTCTGTGAAACCTGCCGGAAGGAGATCATTATAAAGGGTAATCCCGTTTTGGGTGGCTTCCAGTGGAATCAGTTTCATCCGGTCGTTATAGTAGTCCTGTAAGACCGAGGCCAACTCTTTACTATCCGGCACAGACCGGTCAGGGTGCATGAGTTTACAAGAACTAACGGCACAACAAATCAGTATTAATACGTATAAAGAAAATTTCATGAAGGCAATTTGGGAACTAAAGCTAAGCAATTCAGCAATTAAGGAAGGGAGCTCTAAATAATTTTCGGTACAGAAATGCCATGTGATTTATTTTTTCACATATCTTCGCCCTGCTAAAGCTGCTTATCCGGCAATCCGCCGACCTTATGCATCCCGATATCGTATTCAGCAAAACCCTATTTGTCATATAAAAACCAGTGCCGATAAGGATTGGTACAACAATTGCTGTCTGCCTTATATATTTTTATACATTAACCGCATATCGATTATTCATTAACTTTCTTAAAATGATTCTTATGAAGCTTAGGTACATTCTACTTTTTGCAGTTTCGTCACTGGTTCTTTTCTCCTGTGTGAGCAACAAAAAATACAAAGAAATGCAGGCCACCATGCAGGCCCGTTTTGACTCACTGAGCGCAGAATACGCAAAACTCCAGGGCGCGCTGAAGACCTGTAACGATCAAACAGCATCGCTTACTTCCCAGAAAGCGGGCTTACAGTCACAGGTAGACGAATTAAACAAACAAATTGCTTTCCTCAGAGACAACAATACTCAGGCCCTGAAACAACTCGAAGATATGTCTGTTATCTCCGGTGCACAGGCTGAAAGTATTAAGAAATCACTGGAGAACATCGGGGCTAAAGACGCTTATATCCGCGATCTGCAGTCTGCTATGGCTCACAAGGATTCCCTGAATATGGCCCTGGTGATGAACCTGAAAGGCGCCGTTGGAAACGCAAATGATTCTGACGTCAATATCAAAATTGAAAAAGGCGTTGTATTTATCGACATTTCCGACAAAATGCTTTTCAACAGCGGAAGTTTTACCGTGTCCAAGAATGCCAAAAACGTTCTGGCCAAGGTTGCTGCGGTGCTGAAGAACCAGCCTGATGTAGAATTCATGGTTGAAGGAAATACAGATAACAAACCTTACAAAGGTGGTGTCCTGGTTGACAACTGGGATCTGAGCGTTAAACGTGCAACTTCTGTAGTTCGCATTCTTGAAAAAACATATGGTATCCCGGCAGCAAAAATGACTGCTGCAGGTCGTGGAGAATATGTTCCTTTAATGGCTAACGATACAAAAGAAGGCCGTGCTGCTAACCGCCGTACAAGAATCGTGATCCTCCCACTGTTGGATCAGTTCTTCAATCTTCTTGAAACCAAGCACTAAATCTTATTTCATACGAAATCATTTTAGAGGTTCTCCCTTTTGGGAGAACCTTTTTTTTTGTTTTATTAATTTGGTGAATGTGGTAAAATTGGAAATTAAGGATGTGGGAATTAAATGCTTAATGGAAATGTGGAGATATCATTTCCAAATTCAATTTTGAATTTTTACTTCCCTGCATTCCCTAATTCGCCACATTAAAAGGAGTTAGTATCCTCTGACATTTTTCCCTTCCATATAGTTGATGAAAGCACGGTTGACGACTTTATTGCCGCCGGGAGTGGGATAGTTTCCGGTAAAATACCAGTCACCGGTATTTGTGGGGCATGCTTCGTGAAGAGATTCAATGGTTTGATAAATCACTTCAACCGGAGTCTTCACTTCCGGCGGGGTGATCAGCTGTGCGATCTTATCAGAAATTTCCTGTGTAGTGAATGGCTTATATACCTGGCGCACGATATTCTCCGTATGCAGCTGTCCTGTGCGTTCAAGTTCCTTGCATAACTCATACATTTCGGTAAGGCATTTTTCCTTACCGCGTTCATGCATGAGCGTTATAGCAGCTTTAAAGGCAATAAAATCACCCAGCTTACTCATGTCTATGCCATAACAATCCGGGTAACGGATCTGGGGTGCGGAAGAGACAATGATAATTTTCTTTGGTTCAAGTCTGGCCAGCATCCTCACAATGCTTTCGCGCAGGGTGGTTCCGCGTACGATGGAATCATCGATCACAACCAATGTATCCTGCCCCTTCTGTACCGTGCCATAAGTAATATCATAAACATGCTGAACCATTTCATTCCGGCTGGCATCTGCCGTAATAAAGGTTCGCATCTTGACGTCCTTGGTTGCAATTTTTTCAATCCGTATTTTACGGTTGATCATCTGCGAAAGTTTTTCTTCCGTCAGGTCATTTCCCCAGGACAGGATACGCTCTATCATGATTTTTTTCAGATAGTCATCCAGTCCTTTCCACATGCCATAGAAGGCTACTTCGGCAGTATTGGGAATAAAAGAAAAAATACTGTTTTTGAGATCGTGGTTTACGGAATTGAGGATCTGCTCACTCAGGTTGTATCCCAGTGCAATGCGTTCGCGGTAAATTTTTTCGTCGCTGCCTCTTGAAAAATAAATACGTTCAAAACTGCAGGCCCTGCGTTCTTTAGCCGGAATGATTTGTTCAACAGAATAGCGCCCATCAGATTTTGCAATAAGTGCACTACCGGGCATCAGTTCAAGCACTTCATTTTCCCCAACATTGAAGACCGTGCGTATTGCTGAGCGTTCCGAAGCGGCAATGATGATTTCATCGTTGGCAAAATAATAAGCCGGCCGGATGCCATGGGCGTCGCGGAAAACAAATCCATCACCGTTGCCGATAAGTCCGCCAACGGTAAATCCGCCATCGAAAAGCGGCAGTGCTTTTTGCAATACCAGTTTTACATTTAATTCTTCCGGCATTTCCGCATCTGCCTGCACAATGAAATGATGAATCACTTCCATCATGGCAGCCAGGTCGCTTTGTTTCTGGAATTCTCCGGGTTCTATATTAATCAGGGCGAAAAGCTCATCGGTATTCACCAGGTTGAAATTTCCCGCGAGGGCAAGATTCCGGGCTGGAATGGTATCTCTTTTAATAAAAGGGTGGCAAAACTCAACATTGTTTTTGCCCTGTGTGCCATAGCGGAGATGACCCAGTAAAAGCTCTCCCAAAACAGATATATGTCCCTTTAAAAGCCCGGGATGTTTGATGATATCGGGCTGGTATTTTTCCAGGTCTTTAATTTCTTCATTGATCCTGGAAAAAATATCCACGATTGGCTGGGTATTGTTGCTGCGGATCCGGTGAAGGAAGGGGTGACCCGGTTCGATATTCAGTTTAACAGAGGCAACACCGGCTCCGTCCTGGCCACGGTTATGTTGTTTTTCCATGAGCAGGTACAGCTTATTTAAGCCATAAAATGCCGTGCCATATTTCTGGAGATAAAAGGAGAAAGGTTTGCGAAGTCTGATGAATGCCAGTCCGCATTCATGTTTAATTTCGTCGCTCAAATTTTTCTTTTTAAGAACATCGGATCCTTTCGGAACCGGTGTTCAATTTTTCGTTTTTGAGCCTTCCACCTGCCGGTAAAAGGCGTATCAGCGAAAGTGAAGCGCAAAGGTAATTCAATTTGGGTTAAAAAAGAAGCGAGGCAAGTATGGGAGTATGGGAGTATGAGAGTGTGGGAGTATGGGAAGTATGGGAAGTATGGGAAGTATGGGAAGTATGGGAGTATGGGAAGTATGGGAGTAAGTGTGTGAAATGAATGGAGAAGCAGTGGACTATTATATGAATCTAAAGATCAATATTTTACCTATGGAATGAAGAGAGCTGAATCCCTTGATCTGTTCGTTTTAAGCTTTAGGCTTTAGGCTTTTGGCTTTAGGCGTTCGGCGTTCGGCGTTAAGCCTTTCGCTTAAATGCTCATCGAGCTGGCATACATATAATGTATCAGGGCAGCTGCATTTTTCAGCTTTAATTTCTTCAGAATATTATGTCGGTGTACTTCAACCGTTTTAATGGAGATCTGAAGTTTTATGGAAATGTCTTTGGATGAATTTCCGTTTTTAATCAGGTTAATCACATCCATTTCCCTTTCTGTAAGTGTATTCACGGCTTCCACCATGGCAGGATCTTCGCTGGCTTCTGAAATGAGTTCTTTAATTTCTTCGCAAATAAATTTATTGCCCTCAGACACCTGCAGTATGGCATTAATCATTTCTTCTTTGGATGAATTCTTCGTCACATAACCCGAAGCACCCAGTTGCAGCATTTTTTTTGCATAGGCGGGCTGGGAATGCATGGTTACGCCAATGATGCGGGTATCCGGTGAAATTTCGCGGATCTGACGGGTGGCTTCAATCCCGGAAAAGGGAAGCATATTGATATCCATAAGCACCACATCAGGATGTAAGTCTCCGGTCATTTTTACGGCATCCTCTGAATTGGAACAGGACCCGATTACTTTAAACCGGGAATCCCTGTTCAGTATAATCGTCCAGGTTTCTCTTATCAGTTTGTGATCGTCCGCAATTAGAATGTTAATCATGTCCGCCGTTTTCAAATACTTCAGGAATGCAGTGACTCAGGTTGTAATATACTATAACTGATTGGAAATTATAACAGGGCCTTTTATTTTTTGATTTTTGGCAATTATTCCGCCGAATTAGTTGGTCATGAACTGCGCGGTATGCCATTTGGTGAGACTATTACAATTACGGTAATCTCCGTCGATCATAATATAATAAGTGGCTATCCTGGCCTGAAACCAGTTTTGCAGGGCAATGTTCTTCTTCAGTTCCAGGGCCCGCTGGGCTATGCGGTTGTAGTCGTCTTTCAGATTTTCGCGATGCGGATCTGTTTTGGAAACGATATAAACCAGGCGAACTCCTTTTTTGCCGCGCTCATCGGTGAAAACGACCGGTTTGGAAAACTGGCCCGCACCCAGGTTGGTATTTTTAAGTAAGATTACCAGTTCCTTGTCCAGCTCATCAATTTTTAAATAGGTTGAACCGTCGCGGCCCATAAGCATACCAGCGGTGAATTTTGCATTTTCATCCTCACTGAATTTCAGTACAGCTTCTCCAAATCCAATGGATTTTGAAACCAGGAGCTGACGAACCGTATCAAGTTTTGCCGTGGCAATAGCTATTTCAGGTTCAGTAATCTGGGGTATCCGCAGTATATGGCGGATGACAGCATCATCCCCGTTGCGGCTTTCCATGTAAATGATATGGTATCCGAACTTGGTTTTAATAACCGGAGAAATCTGGCCCTCCTTTAAACGGAACGCGGCAGCCAGAAAAACGGGATCCCATTGTTTTTCCTGACGGTTAATGGCGTATTCCCCACCCTTATCCTTGCTTCCCGGGTCATCAGAGTATAGAGAAGCGAGGGTTTTAAACTGTTTTGCGCCGCTTTCAACCTGCTGTTTGTATTCATTGAGTTCATCAATGGCAAGCAGTTCTATATCACGGCTGGCTTTGGGATATACGACAATGGTTCCGACCTGCAGTTCAGATTCATAAAAAAACAGACTGTCTTTTGGAATCTTATCATAGTATTCCTTCACCTCTGTAGGCGTAATCCGGATTCCTTCAACGATTTTTGCCCGCATTCCGGAGGCCATACGCTGTTCCTTGATGGGCTGGTGAAATTCTTCCCGCATCTGATAAACAGAACGTTGGGCGATCTGTTCCAGTGCTTCTTTACTTCCGTATTGCTGAATGAAATAACGCATCTTCTGGTCGATCTCGGCGTCAATTTCTTCTTCTGTTACCGGAATGGAATCTTTTTCGGCCTGGAGAACGAGGGCCTTTGTAACCAGCATATTATCCAGGATACTGCAGGCATCCTGTTCCTGACCGCCATTTCTCTTGATGTCTTCGCCGGCAACAAATATCTCGGACTTCAGGATGATTTTGTCTCCTACAATACCAACAATCTTATCAGCAACTACTTTTTGCTGAGCCAGAGCACCTAAGGCCAACAGCATTGAAAAAGCAGCAAACAGTGATTTCTTCATAAACGGGGATCTGTAACTTTCAAAAATACACTCATTCAATTCTAACGTCACCCGAAAAGGGGAATTTAACATATTTCTAATTGTCAATGGTTAATTGTCAATTGTTAGCGGGAATGCCTTCAATTGACAATTAACCATTAACAATTGACAATTATAGAGTCCGCTTAACTTCCTCTTCCTCGTATGCTTCTACAATATCACCAACATGGTAATCACTGAAATTTTTGATGGTAAGACCGCATTCCATGCTGGAAGGCACTTCTTTGGCATCATCCTTAAATCTTTTCAGTGAAGCGAGTTCGGCTGTAGCGCCTTCTCCGACAGGATAAACCACGATTCCGTCGCGGACCAGCCTGATCTTTGAATTGCGGTATATTTTTCCATCGAGTACATAACAACCGGCAACGGTCGCTTTGTCGAATTTGAATACATTGCGGATTTCGACGTTGGCCACCACCTTTTCCTGGATTTTTGGCTCCAGCATTCCTTCCATGGCGCTTTTCACTTCTTCAATCGCATTATAGATAATGGAGTAAGTCTTAATCTGAACGCCTTCATTTTCTGCGAGTCTGGCAGCCTGCACGGATGGCCGCACATTGAACCCGACTACCACGGCATCGGATGCGGTAGCGAGTAACACATCACTTTCCGTGATGGCACCCACTGCCTTATGAACCACTTTAACCGCAATTTCTTCGGTAGAGAGTTTCTGAAGCGAATCACTCAGGGCTTCAACGGAACCATCCACATCTCCTTTCAGGATCAGGTTCAGTTCCTTAAAGTTACCCAGGGCGAGACGACGGCCGATTTCATCCAGTGTAATATGTTTCTTGGTACGGATACCCTGTTCACGGGCGAGCTGACCCCGGCGATTTGCCGTTTCTTTGGCTTCAGCTTCATCGGTAAATACCTTGAATTTTTCTCCCGCCTGCGGAGCTCCGTTCAATCCGAGTAATAAAACAGGGGAAGAAGGAGGGGCGTCCTCAATTTTCTTATTTCTTTCGTTGAACATGGCTTTGATACGGCCAAAATACTGGCCGGATACCACCAGGTCACCACTTTTCAGGGTTCCACCCTGTACCAGTACGGTCGCAACATATCCACGTCCCTTATCCAGGGAGGCTTCAATCACGGTTCCCGTAGCTTCCCTGTTTGGGTTGGATTTCAGATCCAGTATTTCTGCCTCGAGCAGGATTTTTTCCAGCAACAGGTCCACATTCTGACCTTTTTTGGCTGATATTTCCTGGCTCTGGAACTTACCGCCCCAGTCTTCCACCAGGATATTCATTCCTGCCAGCTGTTCTTTTATTTTTTCAGGGTTTGCACCTTCCTTATCAATTTTATTGATGGCAAATACCATGGGCAGGTTTGCTGCCTGGGCATGGGAAATGGCTTCCTTGGTCTGCGGCATGATGGCATCATCTGCTGCGATAACAATAATGGCGATATCCGCTGCTTTGGCACCACGGGCGCGCATCGCTGTAAACGCTTCATGACCCGGAGTATCCAGGAAAGTTATTTTTTTGCCGTTGGCCGTGGTTACCTGGTAGGCACCGATATGCTGGGTGATTCCCCCGGCTTCACCGGCTACCACATTGGCTTCGCGAATAAAGTCCAGGAGAGAGGTTTTACCATGATCCACATGTCCCATGATGGTTACCACCGGTGAACGTGGCACCATATCCTCAGGTCCGTCAACAATTTCTTCTTCCTCCAGTTCCAGGGCATCATCAATACCGATGAATTCCACGGTATATCCGAATTCTCCTGCAACCAGTTCGATTACATCCGCTTCCAGGCGCTGGTTGATGGAAACCATCATTCCCAGGCTCATACATTTACTGATGATATCGGCATAACTCACATCGATCAGGTTCGACAGTTCGCTCACGCTGATAAATTCTGTAACCTGGAGTTTATTGCTTTCCTGTTGTTCGTTTCCGCTGTGTTCTGCATTTTCTTCACGGCGGGCACGGCGGTATTTAGCCTTGCTTCCCCGTCCGCGACCACCTGTTCCGGCCAGTTTAGCCTGTGTTTCCCTGATTTTTTCCTGAATTTCTTTCTTATCGATCTCTTTCTGGTCCCGGGGACTGGCCGAACCGCGGTTATTACTACCGGCCGGGGAACGGAGATCGCGACGCAAAATGGGTTTCGCTCCGCTGCTTGGACGGGTAGGATCACGTTGTACGGGTGTTCCGATACCGGAAGGTTTCCCGTTATTGTTAGCGCCACCTTCCCTTTTCTCGATGGGAATGCGTTTTCTTTTTCTCTTTTCGTCGGCTTGTTTGGGTTTTTCGGTCTCCACCGGAAGGTCTATTTTCCCGAGGATCCGGGGCCCTTCGATCTTTTCCACCTGAATATTTTCAATGGTGGTTTCTTCAACCATTTCAACTTCTGGTACTTCAGGTTCTACAACAATAATTTCCGGCTCTGCAACAACGGGAAGAATAACTTCTTCCACTACTGCAGGTTTTTCTTCCGGCTCTTTTTTCTTGACTGTTTTTTTCGGTCTTGTAGAAGAATCTATCAGGGAGAGGTCGATCTTATCGATGATCTTCGGCATCTCAATATCTGGTACCTCGATCTTTATAATTTCAGGTTCTTTCTTCGGTTCTTCGATCTTCACCACCGGTTTTACTTCTTCAATAACCACCGGCTCTTCCTTAACAACTTTCTTGGGATCTTTCCTGAAAAGGACCGTTTCGTCTTCTTTCTTGCGTTTTGCTTCCACGCTGCCCTTGGGCAGATCAATCTGGTTACTCTTGATCTTGGCAACCTTATCTCCCTGAAACTCCTGCTGAAGGGAGCGGTACATTTCGTCAGATAGTTTGGCTGTAGGTTTTAGGTCATCCTTATGAAATCCCTTACCAACCAGGAAATCCACCAGCGTTTCCCTGCCGATATTGAATTCCTTGGCTGCTGCCATTAA
Source organism: uncultured Bacteroidota bacterium (assembly GCA_963766585.1). Lineage (GTDB taxonomy): Bacteria > Bacteroidota > Bacteroidia > Chitinophagales > Chitinophagaceae > Puia. The sequence continues at coordinate 556,497 of CAVYAV010000002.1, read as the reverse complement.
ACGTGGTGTTGTCGTTTCTGCCATATGTATTTAGTCCATGAACCAACGGCCCGTCCATGGACCGTCGTCATGTTGTTATAAATGATTTATAATGAAGAATACCCGTAATCATAAAATCATGATTCAGGATTATTCTTTTTCGAATTCTTCTTTTAGAACGCGACGAACTTCTTCAATCGTTTCCTTTTCAAGATCGGTTCTGCGTTCCAGCTCTTCAACTGACAAATCAAGTACACTATGGGCTGTATCGCAACCAATTCTCTTCAGTTCATCAATGATCCAGGTTTCGATTTCATCACTGAATTCATCCAGGTCGATATCAAACTCGGTTGTTTCACCTTCATTATCCCGGAACACATCGATGGAATAACCTGTCAACTCCTGGGCCAACTTTATATTGACACCTTTTCTTCCGATCGCCAGCGAAACCTGATCTGGTTTTAAGTAGACATTTACATGCAGCTTTTCGCTGTCTATGTCCATGCTGGTAATTTTGGAAGGTGTAAGTGAACGCTGCAGGAGCAACTGGATATTGGCCGTATAATTAATAACGTCGATATTTTCATTTTTCAGTTCCCGCACAATACCATGAATCCGGCTTCCCTTCATTCCCACACAGGCACCCACGGGGTCAATACGGTCGTCGTAAGATTCCACGGCAACCTTGGCTCTTTCCCCGGGTTCACGAACGATTTTCTTAATTACAATCAGTCCGTCGAAAATTTCAGGTACTTCGATTTCCAGTAATTTAGCCAGGAACAGCGGGCTGGTGCGGGAAAGGATAATAACAGGAGAATTATTCTTCATGTCCACTTTCTTCACGACCGAGCGGATACTTTCCCCTTTTTTGAAATAATCCTGCGGTATTTGTTCTGACTTGGGAAGAATCAGTTCATTGCCTTCTTCATCCAGCAGCAGGATTTCTTTTTTCCATACCTGGTATACTTCAGCATTGATGATCTCACCGATCCGGTCACTATATTTCTTTACCAGTACATTTTTTTTCAGGTCACCAATACGGCTGGCCAGGGTTTGTTTGGCAGCCAGGATTGCCCTGCGGCCAAAATCGAGTATTTCAATTTCTTCGTAAAGATCTTCGCCCACTTCATAATCCGGTTCCAGCTTTACAGCGTCACTGTAGGCAATCTGTGCCAGGGGATCTTCCACGGCGCCATTTTCCACAATCGTTCGCCTGCGCATGATTTCAAGGTCACCCTTCTCTGCATTCACGATGACGTCAAAATTTTCATCACTACCGTATTTTTTACGGAGCAGGGTTTTGAAAACGTCTTCCACCACCTTCATCATGGTGGGACGGTCAATATTTTCGGCTTCCTTGAAGTCCTGGAAAGCTTCGATTAAATTGATACTTGCCATGGCGTACTTTTTATTGGTCCAGCTAAAAAACGATCTGGATCTTTGTTGATTTTATATTGTTGAATAAATAACTATGATAACTGATTTCCTTTTTTTTCGGAGGAAGTTTTCCCATGGAAGGCTTGGCTATGGCTTCTTCCAGCACCACACCTTCTTCTGAAACTTCCTTCAGCAAACCTTCTTTTACCGAACCGTCCAGCAGGGATATCTCCACGGGACGGCCAATATTTTTTTTATACTGACGGAAAGATTTCAGTGGTTCATCCAGGCCGGCGGAAGAAACTTCGAGAGAAAAATCACCTTCCGGATATATAGCTGCTTCTTCCAGCTTCTTATATAATGTACGGTTCACCCGTACACATTTTTCAATCGTAATTCCTGTATCGCCATCCAGAAAAACCTTGATATTATTTGTTGGCTTAATCCGAAGATCCACCAAAAAATAAGCCGGTTCTTCGAAGAGGATTTCCTCAATCATCTTCCGGATACTTTCAATTTGGGTTTCCTTATCCATACGAAAAGAAGAAGGGAACGATTGCGTTCCCTTCCTGTTGTTTCACTATACCGGCTGCAAATTTAACGTATTTATTCGATTCCTCCCAAATCTGGTATATAATATTGAAGCCGGCTTTAACGGAATTTAATTGAATGATGTTTTAACAGGATTTTTGCCGACTCTATATTAAATTTGTATCCCATGAATATTTTCGTCCTGGCCTTACTGGGATATCTTCTTTACCGCTTTATCGGGGGTTTTCTTATTCCCCTGTTTCGGACCAGCCGGAATATGCACCAGCATTTCCAGAATATGAATGGTCAGCATATGAACGGGGGAACAAATGGCGGTCCGGGTAATATGCATTCAAATGGCCAACCCAATGGTCAACATACAGCCAGCTCTTCCGAACAAAAGTCAGGAGCTTCCAAAGTGGGGGAATACATTGATTTTGAGGAAATCCATTAATTTTTGGCCCTGGGGACAAAAATTAAGTATGAGAGTGTGAGAGTGTGAGAGTGACGGCCAACGGCCAACCGCCGATGGTCATCACCCATCCGTCATCCTCCTTCACCACCGTATATCTGTAATAAAAAGTCCCGGTGGTAAATAGAGTCCTTTTAACCCGGCTTTAATCGCTCCTTCCACATTGATCAGGGCATCATCCACAAAAAGCGTTTCCTGCGGATTTAGGCCATTTTCGGCTATTATTTGCTTAAAACCACCCAAATCGGGCTTTCTTTGGCCCAAAACATGGGAAAAATAGGTTTTTTCGAAAAGCTCCTCCATCGGATATCCGAAGGCTTTTATGAACATTTCACTGAATTTCTCGTAGTGAATCCCGTTGGTATTGCTGTACAAAAAAAGCCGGTACCTGCCTTTCAGGGCTCTCAGCTGCTCAACCCGATCCGGCGGGAAATGGAGTAAAAGGGCATTCCAGGCGTCCACAATGGCTCCCTCCTCCACTTCACCGGTCAGCAACTGCTTTATTTTATGCAGGAACTCCCCGTCGGAGATCCTTCCGGCTTCGTGATCACTGAAGAAAGAAGCGGCGAAACCATGACCGAAATATTGTTCAATATTCTGAATTCCGAGACCCGAGAAAGCCTTCATGGTCTGCTTCACGTCTATTTCCATGATCACACCGCCGAGGTCGAATATGATGTTTTTTACATTTTTCATTTTCTAAGCCATTTAGGCGTGAAACGTGATGCCTGAAGCTTTTTTGGCTTAAAGCATGAAACATGAGGCCGGACGCGTTAAGATCACGCGGTTGGCTTTAGGTATAAAGCTTTGAGCGTTAAGCGTTAGGCGTTAAGCGTTAGGCGTTAGGCGTTAAGCGTTTAGCGTTTAGCTTAATTCTTCGGTGTCTTAGTCATCGTACTCTTTGGTAAAGGCTGAACACCCATCAGATCCGCCTCCACAACATCGCGGGAATTTCCCCCTACAAACACCTTAAATGCGCCGGGCTCATAAACCCATTTCAAATCGCTGTTCACATATTTCAGATCGTCGGTATTCAGGGTAAAACTGATTTCCCGGCTCTCTCCTTTCTTCAGGTAAACTTTCTGGAATTTCTTCAGCTCCTTTACCGGCTGGGTTACTTTGGCCACCATATCCCGGATATAGAGCTGCACGGTTTCTTCCCCGTCATAATTTCCGGTATTGGACACCGTTAGTTTCACGGTTACCGGGGCACCGGTTGAAATATTCGCAGAGCCCAGGCTAATCGGACTGTAGGAAAACTTCGTATAACTCAGTCCATATCCAAAGGGATACAAGGGATCATTGGAAATGTCCAGGTAATCAGATTTGAATTTCGAATTTCCGTCGTTCATATAAGGACGACCGGTATTCTTGGCATTATAATAAATGGGAATCTGACCGGCATGTGCGGGAAAAGTCATGGATAATTTTCCGGAAGGATTGTACTCGCCGAACAAAACATCCGCAATGGCGTTGCCGGCTTCTGTTCCCCCGAACCATGCATCCAGTATGGCACCCACATTTTTATTCTCCCAGTTCAAAATCAACGGTCTTCCGTTGAAAAGCACCAGCACGACGGGTTTGCCGGTTTTCACCAGGGCCTTCAGCAGGTTTTCCTGGCTCTCCGGAATGGTGATGTCCGCGCGACTGGAAGATTCCCCGCTCATATCGGCGGCTTCACCGAGCACGGCTACTACCACATCTGCTTTTGATGCAGCTGTCACAGCCTCATCCAGCATCGCTTCAGCACTGCGCGTTTCAGGTTCTATCTCGATACCCAGGGTATTGGTTCTTTTCACCAGCATGGAATCATCGGAGATATTGGCTCCCTTGGCATAGATAATATTCAGTCCGGACCCGGCAACATTTTTTATCCCCTCCATTACGGTCACTGATTTTGAAGGATCTCCCGACACGCTCCAGGTACCGAGCATATTGCGATGGTTATCGGCAAGTGGTCCGATCAGCGCGATGGTTCCGCTTTTCTTCAAAGGCAGGATCTGATCATTATTTTTCAGCAACACAAATGAATGCGTAGCCAGTTCACGGGCGAATTTGCGGTTATCACCGGATAATAATTCTTTGGCGGCCCTTTCGGCATTCATCCTGGAATAAGGATCTGAAAACAATCCGAGTTTATATTTTGCTTCCAGTACGCGCCTGCAGGCCTGGTCGATTTCTTTCTGGGTTACGGTACCGTCCGTTAAACACTGTTTCAGTTTGGTGAGGAATCCTTCGGCAACCATATCCATATCCAGACCGGCATGCAGGGCGAGGGCGGAAACTTCTGCCAGATCACCCACACCATGGGCGGACATTTCACTAAGGGAGGTATAGTCGGAAACGACCATGCCATTAAATTTCCACTGGTTGCGCAGCAGGTCGGTAAGCAGCCAGCGGTTTCCTGTGGCCGGCACGCCATCAATTTCATTAAAGGAACTCATCATGGATCCGGCACCGGCATCGATAGCCGCTTTATAGGGAGGAAGGTAATACTGCATCATTTTTATACGGCTCATGTCCACGGTATTGTATTCACGTCCCGCTTCCGCACCACCATACAGGGCAAAATGTTTTACGCAGGCCATTACGGTTTCTGAATTGCTCAGGTCCTTTCCCTGGTAACCCCGCACAATGGCGGCAGCGATAGCCGAACCCAGGTAGGGATCCTCGCCGGAACCTTCTGAAACTCTGCCCCAGCGGGGATCACGGGCAATGTCCACCATGGGCGAAAAAGCCCAGGCCAGTCCGTCGGCGCTGGCTTCACGTGCAGCGATCCGGGCACTTTTTTCAATCATCACAGTATCCCAGGAACAGGAAAGACCGAGCGGTATCGGGAATATCGTGCGGTGACCATGTATTACATCCAGACCGAAAATCAGGGGAATATGCAGACGTGTTTCTTTTACGGCGATATCCTGGGCCTGGCGGACTTTATCCGGACCGGTAATTCCAAAGAGTCCGCCCACATTCCCGGCGCGAATTTTATTGTCTACATCCTTGCTCACGACAGAACCCGTAACAGCTCCGCCCGGAATGACCAGGTTAAGCTGGCCAATTTTTTCTTCGAGGGTCATCTTGCCCATCAGGTTACTGATGTAGGCATTCATCTTAGCATCCTGTGCCAGCATGATATTCGAAAATATCATGGCCAGCGCAATCGTTAGTACTCTTTTCATGGTTGTCTATTTTGATAAATATGGTTCTATTGCTTTTTGCCAGATGGCATAACCCTTCGCATTCATGTGCAGGTTGTCTTCTATAAAAATATCCGTCATCACTGTTCCATCGGCATTCAGCATTTTATGAAAAACATCCACAAAAGCCGCATTGGTATTTATCGAGAGATAGGTTTTTATCAGCAGGTTAGACAGTTCCACTTTATCCCTGAGTCTGGCCCGGCTCGGACTGGGTTTGATAGAAACGTATACAATATTTTCGCCCGGCAAGGCAGTCCGGATTGCTTCAAATAATGTTTTGAACCGTTCGAAAACGGAGTCGGGGGTAATATTGTCCGAAGAAGCCAGGTCGTTGTCACCGCAATATATTACCACCTGTTTGGGATGATAGGGGATGATGATATCATTGGTGTACCGAATCACATCGGGTATGGTGGACCCACCAAAACCGCGATTGATAATCGTGTACCCGGGGAAATAGCTGCTCACATCTTTCCACTTGGTAAAAGAGGAACTGCCTACAAAAAGAATGGCATTTGCCGGAGGCGGATTGATGGCGTCCTGTTTTTTAAATGCCTGGATATCTTCAGCAAATGGCTGCGCAGCACAATCGGCTGCAGCAATCAGGAGGCCAATGAACAGGAATGATTTTAATAATTTCATCATGAAACTTGAATTAAGAGATTTATTAATTCCGGCACGGATAACGGATTTAAATTTTTATATGGATAACAGTTCACCACCATTTTAACCGGTATAAACATGAAAATACGACGAATCAGCGGGCCTTATCAAATGCTTTTACTTCTACCGGTTTTATTTTTTCAGAAATCCCGTTTTCATTGAACGCTTCAATGGAAAGATAGTAAGTGCGGCCCTTATCCATCGGCTTAAAATAATATTGATTGTCGTTATAGATCATCACATTGTTGTACAGTTTATCCGGCGCGATTCCCCAGTAAATATTATATCCCGTGGCGTTGTTTACCGCAAACCATTTGATGAGTGCATTCCGGGAATCATTTTCACTGCGCAGAACGATAAACTGTTTTACAGTATCCGGTTTTGCACCGCTGCCTTTGCCAAAGGCCCGCAAACCGCTGATGGCAAATTTACCCGTGGGCATATGAATGTTTTCCAGTTTCAGGTAACGTGTTTGAACGGGTTTGGATAATTCAACATATTCATTGGGAACATCCGTCTTATTCAGACTTTTATCCACCAGGCGATTCCAGTTTTTTCCATCCCTGGATTCCCAGAGAATATACTGGTGGTAGATCCCGTTTATTTTTCCCAGAAAAGCAGAGTCCACATCCTGGTCACCATAATTTATCTGCACGGCATATACGGTGCTCAGTGCCCCGAGGTCTGACTGGATCCATTCGTGGGCATTGCCAGTTGCTGCGCTCCAGTAGGTGCGAATATTTTCATCCACGGCATTGTTGGCAGAATATGCACCGAGTGTGGAAGACACCAGCACGGGTTTATTATAGTTCAACAGCATCCATCCGGAAAAATTTCCGGTGAGGTGATCTTTTTTTTCTGCCGGAAGGAACTGAGGGTAATCGCCAAAGGCTGTGTTGGAAAATAAAATATCATCGCTGCCGAATCCCGCGGGCCAGATGCCGACCCTTCTTTCAAAATTATTTTTCACGTTCACCACCATAGTGGAGATATGCCACCATTGCCCGAAAGGATCCTGCCAGGTGGAACCATGGCCCGCACCCCGGGCGAAACCACCGGGTTTGTAGGAGAAGGGGTTTGAAGCCTGGTAAGTAAAAGGACCCATCGGATGATCTGAAATGTAAACGCCATCACCATAACCACTCATCTCTGTACCCGGACCACCATACTGCAGGTAATATTTTCCCTTGTGTTTATTCATCCAGGAACCTTCAATAAAAGGATTCAGGAAATTATTGTCGTTGTATTCACCGAATCTTTCCCAGCCGTGCAGACTGTCATTTAGTTTAATCAGTTCCTTATGTTCTCCTGTGGGTTGTAAAGTCTTCCGGTCTATTTCCCACCCATATAAAGGAAAACTATTGCTGGATCCGTGATAGAGATAAATTCTTCCGTCATCATCCAGGAATAATGCGGGATCCCAGGCACCGGCCTGAAAAGAATCCACGGCTTCCTTCCACTGATCCTGTTTGGGATTCGTACTCATCCAGAGCGGGAAATTTTTTGTGTAGGTGGAACCGATCACCAGGAGGGTATCCCCTAGCACCAGGGTTGCGGGTGCACAGAGGTCATCATATACATGGTGCCAGGTTTTTAAAAAAGAACGCTTCACAAAATGCCAGTTCAGCATATCGCTGCTCCACCAGTATCCCCACTGGTTGGTGGAGAATAAAAAATAATTTCCTTTATACATCGTCATCACCGGATCTGCGGTGGAGCGATGCCTTCCTGATTCAGAAAAATTAGGGATGGGCGTATAACCATAGTCCAGGTTGAGTGGGTTACAATAGGTTTTCTGCTGCGCATGGGAATCCAGGAAAGAAATCGTCAGACAGAAAAAAATCAAATACTTATTTTTCATTTATCAGAATTGTTCTTCTCTTTCAAAATTTACACCATGGACCAGGGCTATTTTTTCACAACAGGATTTTCAAAACCCAGTTTACTCAACCCGTTTTGTATTTCCGGAATTTTCACAAACAGATTCCATATTAATCCTGTTCTGTAATTTTCAATCATCACCACGATCGGACCCTGATCGATGGCCAGATGTGTTTTTGCATACCAGTTATGTGATTCGCTGAAGCCATCCGCAAAACCATAGGGCCCCCAGATCTTATCTCCTAAATCGTAGTAGAAATGTTTTAGGGCCTGCATCGAATATTCCGGCGTATAGGGAAAAGAAGAAAGGGAAGCCGTGGGCTGGATAACGCCAAGGTCCACCTCCGGACAATGGGCCACATAACCTTTATAACTGTCGCCAGCTGTCAGTCCCCAGCAATTCGCACCATAACCCGCATATTTTTTCGGGTTCTCTATACAATAGGCACGATTGATCAGCGTGTGATTCCTTACCTGATCCCAGTAGTTAATACCCATACTATCGGTGAGGTGGCGGGGATCAATTCCCATATAGGTATACTGTTCAAAAAACAGCGGTCCTCCTTTTTCAAAATTGCCTAATGGCAACATGAATCCATAATAGGATTTTCCATTTTTCCAGCCAGGATTATTCACCCAGGTATTCAGATATACCTCTTTTGAGATGGGATGTGTTTTGGAAGAAGCGGCAACGATATAGGTAATTAGCGCTTCATCATAACCATATACCGGGAAGTTCATGTCAAAATCATTGTAAGGACTCCAGTGCCAGTACAATAACTTTTTTTCACCCCTCGCCTGCCATGCCCAGTTGGCTGTTTCCCAAATCTGGTTTACCCTTTTCTGAAAATATTTTTCAGGCAGCGTGTTCCCATTGAAATATTCCCTCGCCACCAGCAGACCCATCACGAGGTAAGAAGTTTCCACGATATCGGCCCCATCATCCACCCGGCCGAAGGGAATCGTTTTGCCCGTTGCCCCATTCATGAAATGCGGATAGATGCCATGATAACAATCGGCCTTAATTAAAAAGTCCGCAATTTTTATCAGCCTGTTCAATGCCGTATCCCTGCCGATCCATCCGCGATTTACCGCAACAACGGTCGCCATGATACCCATACCCGTTCCGCCGATAGCGCAGGCCTCCGGACCGAATGTTCCCTTGCTCAAGTTGGGTTCATCATCGGCTTCATTGATAAAATCCCAGTAATACTCTGCCTTCACCGTGTTATCTCTTTCCCTGGCCAGACCGCTAACCGGATGCGCATAGTGCCAGAAATAACGAAAGGTCTGCCGCTGGATGATATCCAGCAAGGCGGAGTCGGAAATATTTTTGATGATACCGACCGGCGGAATGCTGTCCCCTTTTGAATTTGTGTTTTGAGAAAATGCCGTAAAAACAGGAAGCAGGAAAAGGAATGTCTGAAGTATTTTTTTTCTCATGCGGCATATTTTGGAGATGATTAAAAATCTCACCTCTTCATCTGTGGATTTTCAAAACCCAGTTTTTTTAAACCGGACTGAATTTCAGGACAGCTCATGAATAAATTCCAAAGCAGGCCGCTCCTGTAATTTTCAATCATCACTACAATCGGACCTTCATCAATCGCGAGATAACTGTTGGCGTACCAGTTTTTGCTTTCATTGAACGCATCCACAAATCCGTACTCGCCCCAGATTTTATCTCCCAGGTCATAGTAGAAATGTTTCAGCGCTTTCATGGAATATTCCGGTGTATAGGGGAAGGACGAAAGTGCGGCAGTGGGAGATATTGTTCCAAAATCATTATCGGGTGACTGCGCATTGTATCCGTTGTAGGTATCGCTCGCTGTAAGTCCCCAGCAGTTTTCTCCATAACCCTTGAAATGATTTGGATTGAGCACGCAGTGTTTGTAGTTAATCAGGGTATGGTTTTGATTTTGTTCCCAGTAATCGGCATACTCATCTTTTAATCCGTGCGGGTTCAGTCCCATAAAACTGTAGTGGGCAAAGAAAAGCGGACCGCCATAGGGGAAACCCAGGGGCAGTTTAATTCCGTAGTATTCCCTTCCGTTTTTAAAGTGATTACTCTCTGCCCAGCATTTCCGATATACATCCGGCGTAATCGGATAGTTTGGTGAAGAAGCGCTGAGGATATAGGTTATCAGGCATTCATTCCAGCCGCGCAGTTCGAAGTTCATGCTCCAGCCGTTGTTCGGACTCCAGTGCCAGTAAAAGGAATTGCCCATATCCCGCTGGTGCCAGCTCCACTCGGCTCCCGTCCAGAGCCAGTTGATCCGGTTTCTTAGTTCATTTTCCAATGGAGATTGCTGATTGAAATACTGACGAACACAAAGTAATCCTTCAAACAGGTAGGAGGTCTCTACAACATCTGCACCATCATCTTTGCGCGAGAAGGGAATGGTTACACCCGTGGCGCCGTTGAGCCAGTGGGGAAATATGCCGTGATAACTATTGGCCTTTAGTAAAAAGTTGACAGTTTTCAGGAGATGCCTGACTGCAGAGTCGCGCGTGATCCAGTGTCTTTCCGTGGCCACAATGATAGCCATGAAACCAAATCCGCTGCCGCCGGTGGTGACCACTTCATCTCCATAATCGAATGACGTGTTGCTGCGTTCGCGGGCCAGTCCGCTGACCGGATGAGCATAATCCCAGAAGTATTTAAAGGTTTGTTTTTGTACCAGGTCCAGCAGGGCACTGTCTGAAATGTTTTTTTCTCTCCCGCTGGTTTGTTTTGGCGCAGATTTGGAGACCTGTGCGGTGCAGGTTAGGGAAATGAACAGGGCGAACCAGGCTATTACTACTTTTTTTGCAAGCAGGTATTTCATATTGAATCATTTCAACGGGAAGACAAAGGTAAAGGGGACTTATAACCGAAAGGGACAGGATCCGGGGACCGGTGCATAATTCTATTGAGGGACAAAATTATTTGAATATACCCCCAAGCGGGAAGAAAATAAAGGACTGATTAGTAACGCGCGATAACGGGGATGCTGCGCGTGATATCGAAGCGGATGGTGGCGCTGATTTTTTTCAGGGCAATCGCCAGTTGGTTTTCGATGGTTTTTTCTGAAACCTGGAGAATTTCTGCGGCTTCTTTATAACTAAAACCATGTTCTTTGACCAGTTTAAAGCACATTTTACAACGGGGGGGTAAGGATTCGACCTCATCCTGCACCCGGCGGAGCATTTCATCACTGATCATACGTTCCTCCGGATCAGGGGCCTGGTACAGGAGTTGGCTTTTATAGTCCTCAATATTCAGGATTTGTTGTTTTTTCTGTTTTTCCAGCTGGTTGATGCTCAGGTGACGGGCGGCTACGAAACAATAAACCCGGATATTGCGGATCTCTTCCAGGGTTTTTCTTTTCTCCCAGATCTTGATAAAGAGGTCAGAAACGATTTCTTCTGCCGGCTGGCGAAGTTTCAGGATTCCGCAGACAAAATGAAAAAGGGCTGGATACAGCGTGGTAAATAATTCCTTGTATGCCAGCTGGTCATCGAACCGGCTGATCCTTTTTTGAAGGTGTTGTAATCTCTGAGGGGCAATCGTAGACATTACATCGATTTAAGCAAGCGTCTGACAAGTTACCAAATAAACAATTAATTATTAGATCATTTTTTTGAATTATTTGCTGCTTTGCTCCTGTATTAGATGGATAATAATTTAATTTCTGGAGATGAAAGCTATATTTTTGCAGCTGCCTGAAAAGGCGGGACCCTTAGCTCAGTTGGTTAGAGCATCTGACTCATAATCAGAGGGTCGCTGGTTCAAGCCCAGCAGGGTCCACAGAAGAAACGATTTAAGTACATGTAATTCAAAGGCTCACGGCCCAGGCTAGGGGCCTTTTTTATCTGATTGCTTTAACCTTTTATTAACCTCAAGGCAAATACATTTGTCACTCAATTGAAAATATGAAGAAGCTCCTAAGCTTGGCGTTGTTGATATCCCTTGGACATGTTGTTTTTGCACAAAAAGATTCCACTTCAATTAAAATAAAAAAGAGCGTTTACGGTGCTGACACCACCGTTACGGTGAAAAAAACTACTTATACATCCCTGAATCTGGCGAACCGACCCAACGATCATTTTATGATCGAATTCAGTTATGATAACTGGATTGGCAAAACGGATTCCATGAATACCTCCGGATTTTCCCGCGGGTTTGCGATGTATTTCATGTATGATTTCCCATTTAAAAGTGATCCTCATTTCAGCGTGGCTGCAGGTATCGGAATTGATGCCAGTAATATCTTTTTCCACGAAACGGATGTGGGCGTCGCTATTCCGAATAACCAGACCCTGGCATTTACGAGCACGGTTAATTCAGATCATTTCAAGAAATACAAACTGGTGCTGACTAACCTGGAAGTGCCGCTGGAATTGCGATATGCTTTCAATCCCGAGAATACCAACAGGAGCTGGAAGATCGCCCTGGGCATTAAAGCAGGGATCCTGCTCAGTGCATATACCAAGGGTAAGGACCTGCAAAATCAAAACGACCAGATCATAAACTCCTATATTGAAAAGAAAAGCTCCACTAATTTCTTCAATAGCGGCCGTGCAGTGGCAACTGCGCGGGTAAGCTGGGGCTTTATCGGGGTTTTTGGCCAGTTGCAACTAACACCATTGATAAGGAACGGAGCCGGACCAACGGTGAATCCATACTCACTCGGAATTGTACTTAGCGGACTTTAAAGCTTAAAGCCTAAAGCTTAATGCTTAAAGCCTAAGGCCTAACGCCCAAAGCGTCGGTACTTTAGGCTTCCTGCTGCGAGCCTCACACATTTAATAATATCTTTAGCGAAATTTATTGATTTGGCAGTAGAGCGACATATCATACAGCAGGAAGAGAAAGCTGTTTTAGTGGCGGTGATGCAGCAGGACCAATCCGAACAGCAGGTAACCGAATACCTCGATGAGCTGGCCTTTCTGGCCGAAACAGCCGGTGCCATAACCCAACGCAAATTTGTACAGAAACTCGCGCACCCCGACAGCAAGACCTTTATCGGGAAAGGTAAGCTGGAAGAGATTAAAAATTATATACAGGGTAAGGATATCCGGATCGTAATATTTGATGACGAACTCTCCGGATCCCAGATCACCAATATTGAAAAAGTACTGGATTGTAAGACCATCGACCGGAGCGATCTGATCCTGGATATTTTTGCCCGCCGGGCAAAAACCGCCCAGGCGAGATTGCAGGTGGAGCTGGCCCAATACCAGTATTTGCTGCCGCGATTACGTGGGATGTGGAAACATCTGGAAAGACTCGGGGGAGGTATCGGTACAAGAGGTCCCGGGGAAACGGAAATTGAAACGGACAGACGTATTGTGCGGGATAAAATCACCCTGCTACGTAAGAAATTACGGGAAATTGACAAGCAGGCGTTTACCCAGCGAAAGGAACGGGGGGAACTCATGCGCGTTGCCCTGGTTGGATATACGAATGTGGGCAAATCGACCCTGATGAATGTACTGAGTAAGAGTGATGTGTTTGCTGAAAATAAATTATTCGCCACCCTGGATACCACCACGCGGAAAATGGTATTTGAAAATATTCCTTTTCTGATGAGTGATACCGTTGGATTTATCCGCAAACTACCGCATCACCTGGTGGAAAGTTTTAAAAGCACCCTCGATGAAGTGCGGGAATCCGATCTCCTGCTGCATGTGGTGGACATCTCCCATCCGCGCTATGAAGAGCAGATCGGCGTGGTGAAAAAGACCCTGCAGGAAATCAATGCTTTCGACAAGCCGGTGATTTATATTTTCAATAAAATGGACCGGTATGGGGAACTGAATTTTGATGCCTGGCTGGAAGAAGGCACCCGGGAGGAGTTGCTGAAAGAGCTGAAAGAACGCTGGGAATCCGAGACCCAGTCTGTCTGCGTATTTATGTCCGCCACCGAAAGGTCGAATATCGACGGCCTGCGCGAGTCGCTGATCAGCAGGGTTAAAGAAATCTATAAGGAGCGGTATCCCTATCGCACGGAGCATTTCTTCTGACCGGAACGCTACCGGAAAGGGATCAAGTCCACACTAAGTCCAGAGTTTAGTGGACTTGATGTGGACTTGGTACGGATCTGACACCTATTCTTCCCGGGTCAAACCCTTTTGAATCCTAACCATAGCTGGATGGATCCCGAAAAAGTGTCTTCGGAGAGACCGTTTAAAAATAATTAGAAGAGCTTTTTAATCCTATTGGAGTCCGACTCCTGGTAATACCTAAAGCGCATTTTGCCCTCAAAATATTGCTGTATCAGGAAAAAGGCATTAGGAGGAAAATTAACCCGATTCTGATTTTGCCAGACCCCAAAAAATCGTATTTTTGCAGCCCTTTCCGGAAAACGGGAAGGGAGATTCCCCTTTAGCTCAGTTGGTTAGAGCATCTGACTGTTAATCAGAGGGTCGCTGGTTCAAGTCCAGCAGGGGGAGCACAGAGAAGGTCTTAAAGTGACCAAATACGAATGAAACCCGCGCCAGGACCCGCTCCCAGCGCGGGTTTCTCATTTTAGGTCATATTGGTTATTTGTGCTAATTCTTCCAAAATGTATTGCACTTTGTGTTGCACTTTTTGGAATTTTCGCGAACTTAGGGATATGACCGTCTCAGTAACACCTTTGATCAATTATCGTAGTAAAATAAACGCCACCGGCCTTTATTCAATTCACCTACGTGTAACCATCAAACGACAGCATCGGTACTATAAGGTCAAAATCCCCCAGAAAGTCACACTTAAGCAATGGAGTGGCGAAACCGATCAATGGATCCGCAACAGCCATCCCTACGCTTTTGAGATCAATAATAAAATTAATGAGAAGAAGACTTTGGTCATAAATCTCATTAAGCGTTGCTATAATCTGAACAAACCGGTCACTTTTTACCTGATCGACCGGGAGCTAATCCGCAAAGGCGATCGTGCCATACTGAATGATTATATCAAGGACTATATCACCCGGCCACCTGAAAATGTAGTCTTAACGGAAGTAACCTGGGAGAAGTATAATGCATTCCTGAAACACCTCAATGTTTTTCAGGAAAAGATTCCTTTTAACGAAGTAGATGAGGTCTTTATCGCCCGGTTTCGAAACTATCTGGCCAGTCTTGCGGGAAGAAACGGAAAAATGAATCCGGCCACCATTAAATCCTACTTTGATAAATTCAAAGTGGTACTCATGCATGCGGCTAAAAAGGATAATTTGCTCGACAGGCAACAGATAGAATACTTCTTTGAAGAGGTAAAGATTACGGTACCCCGGAAAAAAGAAGGACAGCATCTGGATATCGAAGAGGTAAGGGAATTAAAGAAACTGGTTTTTGCTGAGAAAGATCAAAGTTTGGAAAGGGACCGGGATCTGTTTTTATTTCAGGTGTATACCGGGTTTTATTATAAAGACCTGCAGACTTTGAAAAAGGATCAGTTGTTTATCGACCTGGAATATGGTCAGTACATAATCGGAGAAAGAGATAAGAATGGAAATCCAACGATTATACCATTGTTTAAATTTCCATTCGGTGCAGAGATCATAAAAAAGTACAGAGATTTTGATCCGAAACGAACAGAACTGTTTAGAAACGATTGTTTCGTCGAAGTGCAAGTCTATAATCGTAATTTGAAGATCCTGGCTAAGCGAGCTGCGATTGTTCATACTTTAGTAATAAAACAGGCAGGCATACCAACGCACAGATGTGGATCCGCTTTGGAGCTGAGCGACCAGTGCTCTCCAAAATGATGGGTCATGAAAAAGAACAAACCACTGAAAACTATTACCGGGTTGGCTTGAGAGAAGTGATTGAAGGAACGAAGGCAATCAATTTTGACAAGCTGGCCATTTAAAAAAAGAACGGTATTTCTGATTGCTACTAAAACAAATTAGGCAAGAAAACGGCGAAGTCAAAATCAAAAGAGTAAATTAATGAATGCCATTCGCAAGTATTGGCCACTAATAACATGCAATAGGGAAAATCCTATCAACTCCATTCAAATACATTTCATTGCTTCATCATGCGATGGAGAACCATGTTATTGGCATTGATTAGAATTGCCAAAGGTACCCAATATAACTAGTATCACAAGCATTCAGACATTTTACAGGTAAACTGCCGGTGAATAAGATCCAATAAAAAGGAGATCTATCAATAGGTTTTCAGATAACGGGTAAATAACAGAAAAATACGAAACAGAAGACCATGAGCCACCAGGCGAAAGCCCTTATAGGTATGACATAACATATAACCAGCCCTTACCAGTAATAGGATATTTAATTTCTATTTCTCCTAGTTTTAATTAATATCTCTTGAATGCGACTTAGCTAAATATGAAATTCAGTCAATCTAGTTTCATGTTTTCGTATTATTTAGTTTTGGTTCCCAGAACCAAAAATGAAGAGTATGAATATGCAGGGTATGAATCTGGTTATTATTCCAGAAGATGAATTAGCCAAGTTAAAATCGTCTCAGGCTGAAATTTTAAGTGAATTAAGGAGTCTCCGAGCTCCCGTTCTTAAATCGCCTTTTCCAAGTCACATTACGGCTAAAGAGTACATGAGTGCAGTGAAAATCTGCAGGTCCAAGTTTGACCAGCTGGTGTCAGCTAACAAAATCAAAACAGTTAAGAAGAAACGAAAGATTTATCTGCCGGCATCTGAAGTTGACCGGTATTTCGCTGATCCGACGATTGAATGAATTGTTGTGAATAAGAAAAATGTGAAAGATGAAACAAAACCAATCGGCCTATCAACTGGCCCAAACCATTGACCTGGTGGATTACTTATCCAGCCTGGGTCATAGTCCCCAAAGAGTAAAGGAACCAGATTACTGGTTCCTTTCACCTTTCAGAGATGAAAGGACCGCTTCTTTTAAAGTCAACCGCAAACGAAACGTTTGGTATGACCACGGAATGGGAAAAGGGGGAAACCTGGTAGAGTTTGGTAAACTCTATTTCAATTGTTCCTTCGATGAATTTCTAAACCTACTGGAGAACACACCGGATAAATCATTTTCTTTTCACAACCCTTCTTCAGCGGATCCTGAATCTTTTAAGTCAGGGCCTTCCCAGATTCAGGTGAAAGACCAGCGGACAATTACCAGTCCGGCACTCATATCCTATCTCCGGGATAGATGCATTGATCTGGAAACAGCCAGGCACTATTGTTCGGAAGTTGACTTTGAACTCTACGGCAAAACCCAAACGGCAATCGGATTTCAAAATGACCTGGGCGGGTTCGAACTCAGAAACCGGGATTTTAAAGGAAGCAGTTCTCCGAAAAGCCCCACTACTATTTCAAATCAATCGGATAAGATTTCAGTCTTCGAAGGGTTTTTTGATTTCCTTTCTTTTCAAAACAATCTGAAACCGGATACTATTATTGAAGCTGACCTGACAAAAGATCAGGATAGTTTTTTGATTTTGAATTCCCTAGCCTATCTGGAAAAGTGCAGGAAAGAAATGGAGCAGTACTCAAAAATCCATTTGTATTTGGATCGTGATAAGGCTGGAAGGGAGGCGACAAAACAGGCATTGACCTGGTCGGTTCGATACGTAGATAGAAGTAATTCCTACAGACTGTATAAGGATCTCAATGAATATCTATGCCAATCTAAAGGCGATCACCTTAAACGCAATCGGGGGAGACATTTATAAAAAATTTGGTGAAGCCAGCTATGTTTCGGTTTCACCGAAACGCTGGCTTTTCTCATGCTTCGCATTCGAAAAGTTGAATCTTTTAAATATCAGGGATTGTGGAAAGTGAATATGGAAGACCTTCTAAAAGCAGGGGTGGAAGACCAAGGAAGGCAGATAAAAAGGATCAATTTATTAACGTCCGGTGCACGCGGACGAAAAGAAAATAATCAGTGCGAAGGCAGAAAGTATGATCATGAAACCTGGCGAATATCTCCGAACTATTGGCCTAAACCAGCAAATTGTCATGAGGAGAAAGTCACTCCCGCTGGAAGTATTACAAATGAAAGGAATGTTAAATCACCTTTCATCTAATATGAATCAGTTTGCACGGAAAATGAATATGGATGACCGATTAACATTCTCTGACTATATCAGTTTTATGAAATTGGCCGGTGAAATAAAATCACTGCCCGAACTCATTAAATCCTATCTGCAGTGATTGGGAAAATTATTATAGGAAAGTCCTACCGAAAATGTATAAGCTATTGCCTGAGCAATAAACCCGGACAAAATGAATCCAGGGCGAAGATCCTGGAAAGCAATTTTATCGATGGTAGCAAAAAAGAAATAATCGACCAGTTTGAGGAGCTGGGCAAAATGAATCCACGTCTTGCAAATAACGTGATGCACATTACTCTGAGCTGGCCCCCAAGGGATATACTAAATGCCGATAAATTGAAAACAATCGCTGATGAATGTGGATCGAAGTTTGGATTTAACAAGAATCAATCTATTGTTATACAGCACAACGATACAAAACATCAGCATATTCATATCGTTGTTAACCGGGTTGGCTTTGATGGAAAGACTCTTTCTGACAGCAACAACTATAAAAAAATAGCTGATTTCTGCAGGGATATGGAAAGGAAGTATAATCTAACCTCAGTTTTAAGTCCCAGGAGATTTCAACCCATAGAACAGAGGGAACTGCCTCGCCAGGATAATCGAAAAGAAAAACTGGAATCGGATATCTTAAGCGCTTTAATTCGTTCCATCTCATTTGACGAATTTGAAAAACAAATGAATGCGAGAGGATATGAAGTCATTAAGGGTAGAGGAATTGCGTTTAGAGATAAGGAGAAAGTCTACACGAAAGGAAGTCAGGCAGGATATTCAAAGTCAACAATTCAGCACCTGCTGGATTCAAATGTAAAAAGCAAATCAGCCTTATTGAAAAAGAATCTAAGTAAAACCCTTAGTACTGATAATCAGCTTTTCTCCAAAAAGAGTACAAACGCCATTCGAAATCTATTAAAGCCTGAAATGGAACCAGATCTTTCCATATTATTGCCTAAGAAAAAACTTAAGAGGAAAAGGGGATATTCAATCTAAATTTAGTCCAGCCATTTAGGGGACTGGTACGCAATATGGCAGTTTTAAAAATGCATTAATAGGTACATTATAAAAAACCTATAGGATAAATTGCTTTATTTAATATGTATAGCTTCGTTTTTTATTTTATTTATAGAGGCCAAATATCTCAAAAAATATTGATCCTCTGACTGCCAGGATTATTGGTACCTTGATTGTATTTGTAGCGATAATGTTTCACATATTGTTTATATATGCAATTGGAAGATTTTTGATTTTTAATTATTATGAAACAGATATTTCGCTCTATGCTCACAAAAAATATAGTGACCAATTAGTATATTGGTTGCCTATATTTATTCCAATTTATATTTTTGTATTTAAATACTTTAATGAAAAAAGAATAGAGATCATTTTGGAAAAGTATAAAAATTATCAGACGTTTTATACCATAGAAAACGTACTTAAATTTTCAGCCATTTTCGTATTGCCCTTATTAATCGGTATTATGTTAGTTAATCACTCTGTAGCTGCTTGACCGGGTAATATTTATTAAACTGTCAAAAAAATAGTCATTTTCTAATTTTAACTTGCTTTATTAATAGTCGAAGGCCAAAAAATAAATAACAAGGAAATTATTTGAACAACGGAAAGGCAAAAAGGGTAAAAGAAAGGAATTGCGAATACATTTTTAAAGATTTAATCCAACATTTTTTAAATTGTATTGCAATTCCTTTATAAACGGTTGAAAATCAATCTCTAAAGTGCCCCAGCAGGGGGAGCTGAAAGGTTCTGAGAAATCAGGACCTTTTTTTATGTACTACCTCTAAATCATTTACTCTGTGAGCATTGATCTCTACTTTGTTCGTTATACAAATGATCCACGTCGCAGGCTGATATAGCATCACAGTATCCCTTTAATAGTTTTACTTCGAAATATCGGCCATGGAAAATGGAGTTCGAATCTCAAAATGAAACTCAGGATTCCTTCAGGAATGAGTATCATATTTGTAATACATACTATCTGGCAAATGAAAAAAGGTATTCTAACCGCCGCATTGGCATTTCTGCTGGGTGCAACTCATGGCCAGGTGAAGGTTAGTGGGAAAACAGGTGGTAAAATCTTCGGTAAGGTTTTAGATTCAGCGATCAATCTTCCCCTCGAATATGTAGCCATTTCATTGTTTGCTGCCGGTGAAAAAAAGCCGCTAACGGGAACAACTTCCGATTCAACTGGTGATTTTACGATTTCGAAGATCCCTTCGGGGAAATATAATATTGTATTTGAGTTTATCGGATTTCGCACGATCAATATCAATAACATAATCGTTGATCAGCAGCATGAGGCGATCGATTTAAACCGGATTCTCCTTAGCAAAAAATCCACCATGCTACAATCTGTAGTCGTAACTGCACCTGACAAACTAGTAGAAAATAAAATTGACAAGCTGGTATATAATGCAGAGAAAGATATTACTTCTCAAACGGGCGTAGCGACAGACATTCTAAAGAAAGTACCTCAGATTTCGGTGGATGTCGATGGAAATGTAGAACTGCAGGGCAGTACTGATATTCGCTTTCTGATCAATGGAAAGCCATCCACGATATTCGGAGCCAATATCACAGACGTATTGCAATCAATTCCCGCGAACCAGATAAAAAGTATTGAAGTAATTACCAACCCCGGAGCAAAATACGATGCTCAGGGAACGGGAGGAATCATCAACATCATATTAAAGCATAACACGGTCCAGGGAATAAACGGAAATGTTTCTTTAACGGCCGGAACAATTGTACAAAACGGTTCCATTAATGTAAATGCACGAAAAGGAAAATTTGGTTTAAACGCATTCATAAATGGAAATGCCAGACTTACGACCACAACTACAAACAGCCTTCAGCGCGTATCCACGGATACTGTCACGAAAACGAATGCATTGCTGCAGCAGGATGGAAGTATCGATTTTAACAGGCATGGATTCCAGTCGGGAATAGGGTTTGACTTGACCCTAAGCGACAAGAGCAGTTTTTCCGGCGGCCTAAACTATCACAACTTCGGTAACAGGTCCACAGGTATCATCAATCAATTGGAGCAAATACAAAATGGAGGAAATACGCTTTCAGATATTAATTCAGTTATTAATACAAACAGTGCGTTCAAACAGTATAGCTTCGATCCGAGTCTGAATTATAAACACAATTTTAAAAATAAAGAGCAACAACTTGAGATTGGCATTGATGGAAGCTTTGCCCACAATTTAATTACTTCGGGTAGTGATCAATATTTACAATCGCAGGATTCTCTGATTTACGGAACGAGAAACAATAATCCAGCTAAGGAAAGAGAATACGAGATGTTGATAGATTACGTGCAACCGTTAAGTAAGGATGTAAATTTAGGGGTGGGAGGAAAATTTAGCGGATATGATATCGCCAGCACTGCTGATGCGTTGCTTTGGAACTCCTACCTCAATAGCTATTCATACGATTCTGCCCTATCTAATGACCTAATTTACCATCAAAGGGTTTATGCGGCTTATGCCGAATTGAATTTCCCTATCGGCAGACTGGTTGAAGCCAGGCTTGGCGGTCGCTATGAACGAACCCAGGTGAATTCGTTTTACGCAAACTCACAACAAAAAGTGGAGGAGGGTTACAATACTTTCATTCCGTCCATTTTCTTAATGAAAAAAATTGGCGATAAACAAACTTTCAAACTGAATTTCACAATAAGAATTAACCGTCCCGATTACGCAGACTTAAATCCCTATATCAACGCGAGCGATCCGAAAAATGTTTTTACAGGGAATCCTAATTTAAAACCCGAAATCTGGGATCGGTTTGAAGCGGTCTACAACAACGATCTTGGCAGGCTGGGATCCTTTATGGCGACGCTGTTTTACCGGGTAAGCAATGACGATATACAGCCTTTCATAATCTATTATCCAACTATTCAGGTTGGTGATACCACATATACCAATGTAGCAGTTACCACCCGGGAAAACATAGGAATCGAAAAAAACCTGGGCACCAATCTTTATTTTGATTTTCATGTAAATGAAAAATTCAATGTCCGATCTAATTTTATCTTTTTCTACAGGTATACAATCAATCATGTAGACACCGGATACAATTCCAGCGGCACTATATATCGTTTCAACATCAATGCCTCCTATCAATTAACGAGCAATTTTGTTACGGAATTCTTTGGTAATTTCAATTCGCCTCATCAGGAGGCGCAGGGAAAGTATCCCTCATTTACTTCGTATAGTCTGGCATTTAGAAAGCAATTTTGGAATAAGAAGGGAAGTCTTGCACTAACAGCCAATAACTTTTTCAGTAAATACGTAAATCTGCGAACCGAACTTTACGGTCCTGGCTTTGTGACAAACAGTGTCCGCAGTATTCCATTTAGATCAGTAGGAATAAACTTCACGTGGAAGTTTGGAAAACTGGAATTTAAAAAACAAAAATCAGAAGATAATAATGTTGATCTCAGTGCGCCTCAACCATAGATAAATTTAAATTACCGAATGGGTCAGTCAGGTTAACTACTTTGAAAAAGACAATCTTAAAGGGAACTCTGGTATTCATTTTCGCGACCGTTAGTTACAGCAATCACCATAGCAATACCAAAAAATTGAAGACAAATAATCGCACGGACAATTTCATTTCCATGTCCTATCGAAGGATTTTGTATCGCGTCGGGTAAATGAAAAAAAAGAAAAAAGAGAAAAAGCATGGCAGCCAATAACCATGCTGCCAATTTAATCCATAACTTAAAAATAATCGCGATACCCAATGCGATCAAAGCAGTGCCTACAAAATAAGTCCAGAACATGGGCGCACCCAACCATTTGGGCACCATCGCAGACACGTCCACGGGAAATACAAAATGGCTGAAGCCAAAGAGGATAATCAGCAGGCAAAAGAAAATTCTACCAATGGGTATGGGTTTTCCTGAATACGAACCTGCCATCACAAAGGCGCCCCCGCTGTAGGCCAGGGCTTCACCTGCCCCAAACCAGACGACTATATTCGTGAGTTTCTCGGTACTGATGAAAAGAATATAGGGCAGGTAACAGGTAACAAGCAGCACAAGAAATAAAGATCCCAAAAACAGGCAAATTTTTTTTGCATTAAACCCGGCGATAAGAATCCCTGCAATGACCAGAACGATGCCCACAAGAACAGGAAATATCGTGTGGGTATGTGCCCAGGCCGGAAACGGAGGCAGAATCTCCGGACGAAAATCTTTTATAATGATCTGATGTATTCCCACGGCCACGATACTGAATCCATACAAAAAACGACCAATTCGTATAATCCAGTTCGTATTCATAATTAATGAGGATTCTTATTTAGGTGGTGCCTCCTGTGCAATTTCCCGCAATGATAACCATCCGGTTGGACTGGTTTTATCCTGAATATAAATGACCATGGAACGGCCCCTGCCGATCGAAGATTTCCCTCCATTTTTCGGAGTCGTCTTAATTGAAAAAATCACGGTTTGTATGGCAATATTTCCCACAAAGACTGTATTCTCAACAGTGTTCTCAATGAATTCAACCTTTGAACTTTGAAACCAGTCTCTCGCCTCCTTTTCCACCGCGTCTCTGCCCACGATTACATTATTGCCACCAAAATATTTAATCACATTGGGACTATGCAGTTGTCCGACCAAAACCGCGTCACCATTTTCAAAAGCTTTCCGGATCGCGGCTGTAGCTTTATCCAGGGATAGTCTCAATGCTACCGTATCCGTTATATCCTGTGAAAAGGCATTTGCTGAAAGGAACAGGATGGCAGCGAGTTGAAATATTATTTTCATTGCTTAACACATATCGGGGTACCTAAGGTACCAATAAACAGTAAGTTTACTGATCGCGCCAGCGAAGCGATCTGAATAAATGAATCGTTAAAATGGATCCTAGAAGGTTCCGGAATTAACATGTATCCAACCCTAATGGTATATGTTTTGAATTCATATGATGGTAATTGCGCAACTGGCCTACACTTCCTGCCGTACGATCATTTAGTGACATTGTGATCATCGGCTAATGATTTCTAATATTAAACACTAAAAATAAAGTTTATGAAAACTAAAATATTTTATTCCGGAGCGCTGGCCATCATGCTTGCCGCTATTGTATTTGTTTCGTGCAGTAAAAGTTATAATTCGGGAAATAACAATGCACCTAGCGCAGCATCCATAACTATTAAGAATATGGCATTTACTCCTGCCAGCCTGTCCGTATCTGCGGGCACGACCGTAACATGGACTAACAGTGATACAACCATGCATACCGTCACTGCGGATGATGCCAGTTTTAACAGTGGTAATATTGCTATTGGCGCAACCTATTCGAGGGCCTTTAACTCAGCAGGAACTTACTCCTATCATTGTACTCTGCATCCGGAAATGACCGGAAAAATCGTTGTTACCGGAACGATGGGGGGAGGGTATTAGGCCGCAACCAGATTTTTAGTTTTTTACATTCGGGGAGGCGAGCCAGATAAATCAGACCGCTGGTTGTTCTGGTTCGCAGCTTCGGCTTTTCCGGTGCTTCCGGTTCATTAATGGGAGATTCCGAAACTGTTCTGCGTGTTTGTAAAAGAGGATCAGAAGCTGTCGACGAAAAATATTCGGCTGCTGACTGGGCTTCCCTGGTTTTCTGAAGCAAAAGAGTAGCGGCGTGTTCTTGTTATTTTTCTGATCCCTGAAGGCATTTGAGGATAGGCAGTGAAGTCGGCCATGCCCTTAACGCAGTCACTTGTTAATGTTTCTTTTGTCGCCCTGTTTTCGAAGCCCTTGTTTGCTGCTTCCAGGCGCGGGTCGATGTATTTTTCCCTGAGCTTTTCTGTAATCACGGTTGCTTCCAGTCCTTCTTTCAGCATTTTAATCGCTTCACCCGTTAATGTTCTGTAGAGCGCGTACTCTTTTACCTGTGCGGGTACCAGCTTATACAGCGAAGCTGCGATTGGTGAAGCCTGTTTCAGCCGGCTGCTACTTTGGCGAAACCCTTTAAAAGCCGGGTCTTTTTTGGTTCGTTCACCGGTAAGCGAAGAGCCCCGGCGTACTATATTCTGACCGAAATAAGGCGAATAATAAAAATACAACCCGAGTCGGGGATCGTAGCCGGTTATTATATTATCTGTTAATCTTTTCATGTACTGTCGGGAACAACGGGGCCATGGGATTTATAGTATATGGCTGAAGGAAAAAATGTTTTGTCGCCAACAGGCAGTCATCTGGAATGGATTTCGACATCTATTGGAACAGAGACATAAAGCGCAGTAGGTAAACCCCCGCAGTTTGAAAAAAGCATATTCGCGGCGCAGGTTGGTTTTGCAATTTGTTGAATACCAGATCGCCAGCAGAACCAGCACCCGATCGGGTGGCATCAGGGCCAATAACCTGCCCTAAAGTTTCGCCTGGATTTTTTAAAATAAAATATTGATACGATAATTATTCCAATTCCCACAGTTAAACCGAAGTAAGTTAAAAGATAATGTCCCTTATATTCTTTGGAAGCTTTAGAAACTGTTTTTTGTGAAAACAGATCTTTAATACGAACGGTAATTTTGCCTTTTGCCAATTCCTCCTTTACGTTCAACACGGCGACTTCATCGAACTGATGCCAGTGATATAAGTAAATTATGCCTTTGGTTAAGTCATAAATATTGGAATATAGTGTATTGCTCAATGGTCCCTCAACATGGGTATCATTAAGGATTGATTTAAAATAATTGACCGTCAGGTCATTTTCTGTGTTTATCCTTTGCAACATTCCGGTGGCTTTGACATATCGTTTGCATGGATAGTCAAAAGCATTTTCAGGATTTGCCCGGTTAAAATTGGTTGAAGCCAGGTAGGTATCTGTTTTTTTCTTTCTTGTAAAAGCAAGCTCTCCATTTTTGTCAACGCTTATCACTACTGCATCCCCTTTTGCATCAGCTAAGTTTATCTGGTAGCTCAAAGAACCGGATTTGCTGTACCAATTGCTGCGCTGATATTTAGCGGCGATTTTTATAGCTTCCTCAACAGTAGCAGCCTTTCTGAGGATGAGTACCGGAGTCCATATTGCATATTTTTCATAAGGCGGTGCATAGGATGGCGGTGCAATGAGTTCATCATGCGGATTTATCTTCGAGTCAGGGAGGGCATTGGCATCAAAACAGAGTCCTTTTTCATTAATTCCTCCCTGGTATGAATAGTTTTCAAATCCCAGGTATACCGCTCCAAAATTTTCCTTATCGGCGGGTTCGGTCCAATAAAAGGTATTGGGATTTGTATAGTCCTCATTATTTCCAAACAAAACACGATCCCCAATTGATGCCGAGAAAATCGTGCAGGACCCGGGTACCGGATCAAGTGTATTTTTTCTGCTCGTGAATTCATGAAAAATTGTCAACGCTGAAATCACAAGCAGTATTACAATTGAAAAGTAGAGTTTGGTTTTCATCTTTGCGTTGTGGCCATAAACATCCGAAAGTTTCCTGATATCTGCGAAAATGGTTCAATGGCAATCGTACCTTAGCGAAGTAATTATTATTAATAAACGCGGTATGAAAATAAATATATCCAGTATCAATATTTGCCTGCTGTTTTTGCCACTGGCATTAGGTGCGCAAACTGTCACCAATCAACGGGTATACGACACCATACCCTTTATCCCTGAACATACTCCGCAGCGTTTGGCTCAATTTGCAAAGGAACCAATAGTAACAGGCAGGGTCATTTTCCTGGGAAACAGTATTACTGAAATGGGCAACTGGAAAAAAGCAACCGGCGACAGCACCGTGGTCAACCGGGGCATTGGCGGAGACATCACTTACGGGGTTTTAAATCGCCTTAAAGATATTACCGACCGACAGCCCTCGAAGGTTTTCCTCCTGATTGGAATTAATGATATTGGTAAGGACATTCCGGATCCCGTGATTGCCGCCAATGATCTTAAGATCGTAAGGGAAATACAGGCCAGATGCCCGCAAACCAAAATCTATGTAGAAAGCGTGCTGCCCGTTAATTCAACCTTAAGCAACTTCCCGCAGCACTATGATAAGGGAGAACATATACTGGCCCTCAACAAGCTGCTTAAGGAAAACGCAGCAGCGGGCAACTACACTTATGTAGACATCTTCAACCTGTTTGCAGATACTGACGGCCGACTGAAAAGTGAATACACTTACGAAGGTCTGCATCTTAAACCACCAGCCTATGATATCTGGATGGCGTATCTCAGGAAGATGGGGTATTTATAAAATAAGTCCGCCAAAGCTCCGGACGCTTGCGCCAAAGTTTCAGCGTCGGCGCACGGACGAGTCACTCTGATCGAAGGTTATTAGACGGATTCGAAAGAGCAGCTTTTGCAGAGTGATAAGTTGCTGTAAGTATGGCAGTCACAATGATCACCAGGGCGGATAAAATAAAAGGGATCACAGATATGCCCTGACTATAAGAAAATACTTTCAGCCAGTTACTCATGAAATAATAAGCAACAGGGAAAGCGATAGCCGCGGCAATCAGGGAAAGCCAGAAATAATTCCGGGTAGTTAAGGTAATGATCTGCCCGACACTGGCACCAAGCACCCGGCGCACGCTGATTTCTTTTTGTTTCTGTTGCGTAGTATACGCCGTGAGACCCAGCAGACCCAGACAGGTAATAAAGATGGTCAGGATTGCCAGCGCAGCGAAAATCTTACCGCGTTTCTGATCTGCCACATATTGCGAATTCAATCCTTCATCCAGGAATTTAAATTCGAAGGGCAATGCGGGGAAATATTTCTTCCAGACATCCGACACCTGTGCAATCGAAGTACTTGAATTTCCCGGCTTAAGCTTCATAATATAGGTATTGTTCAGCGGGCCGTAAAAAAACAGGAGCGGCTGTATTGGATTGTACAGGGAATTCTGATTAAAATCCTTAACGACCCCAACCACCTCAAGATAGTTTTTGGCAGACGTATCACCGGGGAATGTAATGCGCTGACCAATGGGCTGGTCCCATCCGAAATGTTTTACAAGGCTTGCGTTTACCATGATACCATGTGAAGTGTCTGACGGCTCAAAATTCCGGCCGGCGACACGTTTGATTCCGAGCGCCGAAAAAAAGTGGCCATCCACTCCGTAACATTCGACGGCTTTGTCTAAATGACCGGTTTTCGTCTGAAACCTGAAAAGATTCAAACTGATGTTACCTGATCCCGGGTAGGAACCACCTACGCCCACTTCAGCCACCGAAGACAATCTGCGAAAATCATTGCCCATGGCAACTATTTTTTCCGGCTCATACTTACCCGTATTGACCACCACCGTCATAATCTGGTTCTTGTCAAATCCCAGGTCTTTATTTCTCATGTATTCAAGCTGCGCATAAACGATCCAGGTACAAATCAGCATGACCATGGAAATGGAGAATTGTAATACCACCAGCGTTCTGCGGAGATTGATATTACCGGAGGCTTTGGACAGCGCACCTTTTAATATGCTCACCGGTTGAAAGGCTGACAAATAAAAAGCAGGATAACTTCCACCGACAAGGCCCGTAAATAAACCAATGCCGAGCATCAGTAAAATATTGGAGGGCTGTAACAGGGTTGTAATCGAAAATGATTTTCCGGAGATGGAATTGAAGGCAGGAAACAATAGTACGATCAGGATAAAACTGAGCAGGACAGCAACCATTGCCGTAAGCAGGGACTCTCCTAAAAACTGTGCGATCAGTTGTCCCCTTCCTGAGCCGGTAACTTTCCTGATGCCAATCTCTTTTGCCCTACGGGCAGACCTTGCCGTGGTGAGATTCATATAGTTGATACAGGCAATGAGCAGCATAAAAAATGCTACCGCAGAAAAAGTCCATATATACGACATGCTTCCCAGTTCTTCCGGTTCTCTTTCCAGGTCTGAATGAAGATGAATGTCAACAATCGGCTGTGCATAAAAACGCATTTTCACGCCAAAGGGATCAAATACGGGCTTTACAAATTTCTCAACCGTCTGGTCTATCTTTTTCTGAAATGCCTGCCGGGAGGCTCCGGGTTTCAACAGGGCGTAAGTGAAATAATTAAAATTACCCCATTGCTGATTATAGTTGTTCGAATCAGACGACATGGAGATGAGCATGTTGTAGCGGATATGGGTATTTTCAGGGATGTCCTCAAAAACACCGGTCACTTTATATAGGTCATATACCGTGTGTAATGTCTTTCCCACAGCCGGTACATTTTTACCGAAATATTTTTCGGCAGTAGTTTTGTTCATAACAATGCTACGCGGTTCAACCAATGCGGTATTCGGATTGCCCTCCAGGAACTTTGCCGTAAATATTCTGAAGATATTGCTGTCGGCATAGTATAGTTTTGTTTCAAAGAAACTGTTATTGCCAACTTTAAAAAGCGTTCTTTCTCTGCCAGTCATACGGGCAGCCTCCTGCACTTCAGGATAATCTTTTTTCATCTGAAAAGCCAGGGGCGATTCGGTGATGGTGAAATTTGTATTCTTATCTTTTTCCGTAACGTAGGTAACGATACGGTATATCCGATCTGCATTTGTGTTAAACCGGTCGTAACCGAGCTCATCTTTTATATAAAAGATCAAAAACAGGCTGAATGTAATTCCGATGGTAAGACCCAGAATATTTATCAGGCTGTACCATTTGTCTTTTCTGAAACTGCGCAGGGCAATTCGCAATACATTTTTGATCATATTGGGGTATTTGAGCTGGAAACAATAGTTTGACGTTCAGGCCGGGCAATATGTTTCAATTAAAGCTCCAATATTCCAAATATTTGATAATCATTGGGATACTGAGTCGCACCCCCGCAAAAACTGTTCGTTTTCAATACAGGGGATGTGCGTTTATCTGTTGGGCAATGCCATTGGAGGAGCTAATTGCGATTGGTTCGCTGAAGTATATCAGATAGCAATAGATAGGCCTTCCGGAGATTTGTTTATCAGTTCAAAGACCGGTAATCATTTGGAGTGTGTCCTACCCGCTGCTTAAAGAGGCGGGTGAAATGCTGAGGGTATTTAAATCCCAATTCAAAAGAGATTTGATTGACAGATTTGCTTCGGTCAAATATTTTTTCTTTTGCTACTTCAATCACTTTTGATTGTATGTATTCCTGTGCTGTTTTTCCGGTTTCTTTTTTTACCAGGTCCCCAAAATAACCGGGCGATAAGTGCAGTCTGTCTGCGCAATATGCTACAGAGGGTAAACCAATGGTTTGTGGCTGGTCTGAGTGATAATAATCGTTTAAAAGTGTTTCAAATCTTTCCAAAATTCCGGTGTGCACTTTTTCCCGGGTAAGAAACTGACGATCGTAAAAACGAACACAATAGTCCAGAAACAATTCAATGTTGGAAACGATCAGTCTTTTGCTGTGCTTGTCAATTGCGCGTTCCAGTTCATATTTGATCTTGGAAAAACAATCTATCACCATTTGCCTTTCCTGTTCTGAAACATGCAGTGCTTCTTTTGACTGGTAGCTAAAGAAACTATAATCCTGGATATGTTTTCCGAGTGCTGTGCCGTGGATTAGATCCGGGTGAAAGATTAGTGCATAACCCTTGGGCTGATAAGTTTCGCCTTTACTATTCATGCCGGCGACCTGACCTGGCGCCAGGAATACCAGTGTGCCTTCCTGGTAATCATAAGTCTCGCGGCCATACACCAGGTCACCGCATTTCACATCCTTTAGTAATATAGTATAAAAACCGAAATACATTTTGGAACCTTGCCGTGGAGACGCCTTTGATAAATCGACAACACTTACCAATGGGTGCAGCGTTGGATTGTTGTTAAAAACATTGTAGTCATTAATCGTTTCAAAGCGCCTGATTTCATTGTCCATATATCGATCGTTTTACCGGTATTAAAATTACCATATTATTTTTCTCTTACGCGTTGCTTCCAGGCGAATCAGCAATAATGGTAGATAATACCGCAATCCGTATACCATCTCATTAAAAAAATGGGTACACTTTACATCGAAAACAAACATTCAACCTTTAGGAAGGAGACGATCCACTCCAAATGATCAGGGAAATGGAGACTTGAACATTAATGCGAAAACAAAACTATTAACAATATGAAAAAACGATTTTTAGGCAATAGCGGATTGGAAGTTTCTTCCCTGGGTCTGGGATGCATGGGATTAAGTTTCGGCTACGGACCAGCAACAGAAAAACAGAATGCCATTAAACTGATCAGAGGAGCTTTTGAACGAGGTGTAACCTTCTTTGATACTGCCGAGGCCTATGGGCCGTTCGACAATGAAGAGCTTTTGGGCGAAGCATTGGAACCATTTCGAAATGATGTAGTCATTGCCACCAAATTCGGTTTCAAAGACGGCAGACCGGCACTTGGGACAGACAGTCGTCCGGAGCGTATTCGGGAAGTAGCAGAAGCTGCACTTAAAAGGCTTCGCACAGACCATATTGACCTTTTCTATCAACATCGCGTGGATCTGAATGTGCCAATGGAAGATGTAGCAGGAACAGTGAAAGATCTGATTGTGGAAGGAAAGGTTAAACATTTCGGGTTATCGGAAGCTGGTGTCCAATCCATACGCAGGGCCCATGCGGTGCAACCGGTAACTGCTTTACAAAGTGAATATTCGCTTTGGTGGCGGGAACCGGAAAAAGAGATGCTGTCAACACTTGAAGAACTGGGAATAGGGTTTGTTCCTTTCAGTCCGCTTGGCAAAGGCTTCTTAACCGGTGCCATAAATGAAAATACCTCCTTCGATAAAAGCGATTTCCGGAATACTGTCCCACGGTTTTCGGAAGAGAACAGGAAAGCTAACCAGATTCTGGTTGACTTGCTTGGAACTATTGCTAAGGAAATGACAGCCACTCCTGCACAGATCGCATTGTCATGGCTGCTTGCACAAAAGCCATGGATCGTTCCTATTCCGGGCACAACGAAGTTGCACCGTCTGGAAGAAAATTTAGGCGCTGCTGAAATTGTGTTATCGGAAAGTGATCTTAAAAAGATCAATTCAGCCCTTTCTCAAATTGAGGTGCAGGGTAATCGTTATTCGGAACAGGCGCAAAAGATGGTTAATCGCTGATATAATTTATTTACCTGAGTAAAAGTTTTTTAATTTTTTAAAAGAAACAACATGAACGCAAAAATCATCGGACTGTTCCTGTTGATAATGAGCGTTCGCTCATCATTCGCACAGCCGCACGAATCAATTACAACGTCTACGTCAAACACACCTGAGCAACAGGAAATCATCAACCTTTCCAAACAAAAGTGGAACTGGATGGCGGACAAGAATGTCGACTCTTTAAATGTGTTATTCAGCGACAAGTCGATGTTCATTCATATGGGGGGAAGCTGGGGGAAAACCCAGGAACTTTCTACCATTAAGGATGGTGGTATCTGGTATAAGAAAGCGGAAGTGTATGCAGTGATTGTGAATATTTTCGGGAATACTGCCATCCTTTTAAATGATATCGACCTGGTTGCCGTAGTTGGCGGACGCGAAGTAGTCAATCCGTTTATGGTAACCGAAGTGTATATCAAAGAAAACGGCAAATGGACGATGGGTTCACTTACTTTTTCGCATCTGATGCGGCCGGTTAAAATGAAGCAATAACATCTATGGCACTCACTTACCGTACCGAAATGATCAAAATAATCTATAAGCATTTGATCAGGGGGGTGACTTATCGCAACCGGCATGAGGATAATCAATCCGTTTCATATTGGGTTAGTCCACCAGTTTGTAACCGAATCCCCGGATATTAAGAATACGTACCGAAGGATCGGCCACCAGGTATTTCCGGAGCCTCGTGATATAGACATCCATACTGCGGGCGTTAAAAGGATTGTCGTCACCCCATATTTTTAACAATGCAGTTTGCCTGTCAAGTAATTCATTTTTATTTTCAATCAGTAATTTCATTAATTCTGTTTCCCGCTGGGAGAGGTAAGTCGGAATATTGCCCTTGGATAAAGACAGTCCACGGTAATTGAATTCAAAAGACCCCACCGTAATTGCACCTGCGGGGTTTGCTTTGTTACCCAAAGAACCCGCTTCCGTTCTTCTGTAAAGGCTTTTTAGTCTTACTATTAACTCTTCGATACTAAAAGGCTTTTTCATATAATCATCCGCCCCCGCTTCAAACCCCCTGATGATATCTTCCGTTTGTGTTTTGGCGGTTAAAAAAATAACAGGAACCATGGGATCGACTTTACGAATATCCGCCAGCAGTGAAAACCCGTCTTTACGGGGCATCATTACATCTATGACGCAGATATCCGGCTTGAGGGTATTAAAAAGACGCCAGCCTTCAACACCGTTTTCTGCAACGGTAATCCGAAACCCCCTGCTATCAAGGGTTTCTTTGATAAGTGATGCCAATACAGCCTCATCCTCGGCCAGTAAAACGACTATATTATGCATGATATGGAAATCTGATCGTAAATGTTGAGCCTGCATTCTTTTTGCTACGGACCTCAATTTTTCCATTAAGGCTACTAACGAGTTGCTGTACATAACTCAGTCCGAGTCCGTATCCTTTTACTTCATGAAGGTCACCCGTAGGTATACGATAAAATTTATCAAAAATAAAAGGCAAATGTTCCGGGGCAATTCCATTTCCGTTGTCCATTATGATCATCTGCCAGTTATTTTCGTACCTGGCCAGTTTAATAGTGACCGTCACGTCTTTTCCTGCATATTTTATAGCGTTATCAATCAAATTCGAAACCACGGTATCGATAATATAGCCATCACTAACTACCTGTGTTAATGCATCATCATTTATCAGCATTATTTCAATATCGTCCTTTACTTTAAAACGAGCGATAATTTCTGTAACCAATTCACCGATATTTATGTTTTTTGCTTTTGCGGGCCTGGCGCCACTTTCAAACTGGGTTATATCCAGAATACGCTCCACATTCGTATCCAGTTTTTGAATAATCTCCCTGTTCGTTTTTAAATACCGCGCAGTTTTTTCATGATCGTTCATTTCTCCAAAATCAATTAATATCTCATGAGTAGATTTCAAAATGCTGAGCGGCGTACGGAATTCATGTGCCATATTGCTTATAAAGTCGTTCTTGATACTGTCCTGTTTGATCTGCCTTCGTATGACTATAAACATATAAAAAAGACTTCCGGCGGAAAGCAGGATCAGGGTTAACGATATCAGGGCCGGGAGCAAATTCTGTTTAATTAATATATGGCTGATATCATTCGTTTCTGCCAAAACGATTGGACCTGCTCCGGAGATATTGATATAGCCTGCAATTTTATTTTCCGGCAGATGCTGGTGATGTTGCAGGAGCGATAATTTAAAGGATAGTGAGAGATTGCTTTTGCGAAGTTCTTCTGTGAACAATTGATTCAGTGAATCAAGATGGACAGGCTTGTTTTCTTTTACTGACAGCAACTGCGCCAACATCAGTTTTACCCTGCTTATATCATTTGAATCAACACTTACTTCATTAAACTTTAATATGGCGCCGTTTTTCCCATCATTCCCCGGTGTCGCGGTTTTCCACTCCATGACATCCAGATGCGGGGACTTACCGTTTAACGAAACCGGTAATTTGATTTGTTTCACCTGGTAATGGTCAACGGTTCGCTGGAGGATAGCAGTTAATGAGCTGTTCAGATTTTGTTCTGCTGTTTTATAGCTGTTATATACCCAATAACACTGGAAAAGCAGAATTCCGCTAACTGTTATTGCCGCGATAAAAAGTAAAAATCTGAGTTTTTTTTTCATGATGCTATTCGATTTAAAGATAGCCCAATGTAATTGGTGAAAAACAGGAGTTAACAATCGTTAACACAAAATCTTTCGCCTTTAACATCCCCCTTTTTTTCTGAGGCTACCTTGTATCTAAATCACAACAAAAAACACCAGATATGAAAAGAATATTCCTGTTACTCCCATTGTATTTTTTCGCAATCTGTTTACATGCCCAGACAGACAGCAGTGAGGTTAAAATGCCCAAAATTCCCGAAACACTTATTATGCCGGATGGTTCCGTTATACCAACCCGCAGTCTGGATAGCATCCAGAAGGTTAATGGCTGGGCGGGCGTTTCACTTTCATTTCTGGATGACGGGGTACATATCCATCCTATGAAAAGTAAAGCAGAACAAATTGAAAGTGAAAATAAGCTGAACGCCCATTTGAACAGGCCTGCACCTGAATTTGCATTAAAAGATATTACCGGCAGGCTGTATTCCCTGGCTTCCCTGAAAGGGAAAATTGTGGTCCTTAATTTTTGGTTTACACAATGCGGCGGATGTTTGGCTGAAATGGCCGAACTAAATAGATTGAAACAAAGTTATGATGGGAAAGATGTTGTTTTTCTGGCCATTACCTTCGATGATGCTGTTAAAGTAAAAACATTCCTGTCAAAAAAGGAGTTTGAGTATACTATAATACCAGCAGCCGATAAAACATGTTATGACTATAACATATATGGTTACCCGACATCAATGGTTTTGGACCGGAGCGGAGTTGTAAAATTTATTAATTGTTCCCTGGACAGGGATATAAAAAGCCAGCTGATCCGTGCCATAGATGAGATAAAGCCTGTTTTCAATAATTAAATAAATGACCCGTGTGTATTGCAGCCGTTTTCGGCATGGATAAGGGTTCCAGCTAACCGGGAACAGTCTTGCATTTACCACTTATTCTTTATAAGTTTATGTCCCTAACCCCCGATTCTCCCTTCCAATACCCCATAAAAGATAGGATTCCGTGATCCAAATCTGATCCATATGAAACCAGGACGATTCCTTAATAGAATCATATGGCGTATTCCGGATGGAAAATAAACCCTGAACAGGCATCTGCCTATCCCTATATCGGTCATTTGCATTTTTGTGATAAAAAAGACCTGATCCTGCCCCGGCAAAACCCTGAGCTGGAATCACTTACTGACTATCTCTCGCGTAATAAATACAAATACCAACGATTTCTCCGTCAGAAAAGCCGGAATCCTTCCATCGACTTATACGCAGTTTTTCAGCCTTTTAATGAGGCTTTCAAAGCGCTTTTCCCCTTCGTCTCTTATATAAAAGAAAAGGTCAAACCCGGAGATTCCATTCTTAATCTTTGGGACCGCAGTGGCTGGACGGCCAGCATGCTCTCCGGATGGTTCCCCGACCAACAGATCATTACGGTATGGGAAGGAGATAAGGATATTCTTGGGTATAAAGGATTTGATTACTGGATGTCGCCTGAAAGGCGGTCAAACCATCAGGTCGTATTCACTGACTTTCTGAGACCCATGCCTTTTGAATCAAACAGCATATCGGCCATTGTCGGAATGGATCTGCTCCACAGATTCAATCAGCCGGAACTCATTTCCGAATTGAACCGGATCACCAAACCCCATGCGCCCATTCTTTTTCCCCATGTTCATCTGACCAATAGTGAACCGGAACCTTATTTTGACCGCGGCTGTCGTCAGCTGCACGGAAAGGAATATGATTTTCTTTTTAAACAACTGGAAAAAACGACTCAGCGGAAAGGTTATGTTTTATCCGAACCGGCAAGTTTTAACTGGAACCAGGATAGCGCAGATAGAGAAAAATTACTGATATCGGAACCGAACCATCCCAACTACAATGCATGTATTGCCTGGCTTCCGGAAAATGACCAGGCTGTTCTGCGGCCCTGGCGCGGTCATGAGCAACCCGAATGGGAGGGATATTATCTTTTACAAAATCCACTGCTCAGCATTCATCCCGTCAGCCGCCAGATTGAATTCAACATAAAAGACTACGGTCCGCTTATTGAAGAATTGCTCGAACGTCACGCAGTATATTCCTGCCGAATAAGGCAAAGCATCGGCAAATTGGCAACTCAGCGGGTGGTGGAAATTCTTTATTGGGCGGGCCACGGAAAAACCCTTCGGGAGATTCTAACGATAACCGGTATCCCAAAACCGGATATGCAGGAGATCCTGCAAACACTCTGGGATTTGGAACTCGCCCAGCTTGTACCTGTAGATGAATCGGGATTTCGTTTGCAGTCATTACTGGGTCAACAGAAATATATTCCTGAAAGAAGAGAACAGGAACTTGGTCTTTTCTGGAAACAGGCTGTGGGATCTTATCCCGATCAGGACTGTATGAAAATGGGAAATGATATTCTAAACTATAACCAGGCAGATGAACTGGTTACGCTGATTCAGAAAGCGCTCGTGCACCAGGGATTAAAAAAAGGAGACAGGGTGCTGCTGTGCGCCGACCTGCATCCGGAAATCCTCCTGGTTTTCTGGGCAGCGTCCAGCCTGGGTATCGTGCTGGTGCCTGTTTCCCCCCGGGAAGCCATGGCACGCCTCGAAGAATATATACAGTTCCTGAAACCCGGTCTTGCTTTTGTACAGCCCGCGCTTCATGAAGCCGTTCAATCAGCAGGATGCCATTCCATCATGCTGGATCTCATCAATGAACCAGCCTACAATGCGGCCAGTTCATTTGAAAATTGGTTAAGTGATTGTCCGGATACTGTTTTGCCGGAAAATATAAATTTAACAGGAGATGATATTGCTGTCATTTTATGGACTACCGGTTCCACCGGAAATCCCAAGGGCATACCACTCACGCACGGGCAACTGATCCGGTCTGGACGCTGTATGACCGAAACCTATCACTGGAAAAAAACGGACCGTTACCTGGCGGTCGGGGGATTGGAAACCATGAGCGGTCTTCGCCATGCGACGGTGGCTTCGGCGGAAACCGGCACCTGTTGTGTAATACCGGAGGACAATAACATATACCAATACACGAAAACGATACTGGAAGAAAAAATTACGATTCTTTCGGCCAACCCCATCTTTTACCGGCAACTTCTGGTCAGGGCCCGGGCAAATGAAAACTTATTCCCTGCAAACCACCCGGTCCGCCTGGCAGTTTGCACAGGCAATACACTTCCGGAAGAATTAAGAACCCAATGGCAGGAGCAAACCGGCATACCGCTGATGAATTATTACGGACTCACGGAAACATCCGGACTCTGTATTGCCGAGCCGTTGGGATTTTCACCGTCAGCTGAACACAGCATTGGTTTTCCGACAGATTGTTTAATAAAAATCATCGATGAATCCGGCAACCCTGTTGAGACAGGTGTGAAAGGAGAACTCTGCATATATGGTGCTGGTATTTTTTCAGGATATTTCAGAAATGATGAAGCAACCGCCGCCCGCCTTCATCATGGCTGGTTCCATACCAGCGATCTCGCCATTCAGAATGAGGATGGTAGTATTAACCTCTATGGACGGCTCTCCGATATCATTAAACTGCCAAGCGGTGAACGCATCGAAATAAATGCGCTGGATGAAGTATTGGGTGAAATAAGCCAACTGGCAGACTGGGCAGTTTGCCCACTTATAGAAAAAGAAAAAGAATCCATTGCGATTTTTGTGGTTCCCCTTCACGCTGAAAAAGAAATGGAACTGATTGGATTAATAAAATCAGTGATCCGAAATCGGATCGGACAATATGCCGTTCCCCATATCATTGAGATCGTAAAAGATATCCCGCGGGGGAATCATAATAAAATATTAAAGAAAGAATTGCTGGATAATTATCTGAAGGCACCAAATCACAAACTGGCTGATGTTAGAAAAACTATTTAAACAGGCTCCGGCAAAAATATTTTTACAGGCCGGCCATAAAAGTTATACCTATGACTGGCTGAAAAAAAAGATCAGTCAGGTCTCCGGTTTATTTAAGCAACTGGATCTGCAGCAGGGTGACATGCTCTTGCTTGCTGTTACGGATGAAGCAGAAATGAGTGCGCTCTTAATATCAGCGCATCCTGAATGGTATCACTGTTGTGATTACAGATCCGGAATCCAAATCCCCCAGGGCCAAAAGTATCATCAGCAAAACCAGTCCGGCAGTAATTATTGCGGATAAGGAAACGCTGGAGAGCTGGAAGCCGGATACAGATTCGGGCACCCGGATTATTTCTTACCAGAAGGATAAGGGAACAAGCGCCGGTATTCTCGGAAAATTCCTGCAAAAAACCAGGCCGGAAGTTCCCGCCAATGATTATGTGAGGCTGCTGGAAAATGCAATACCAGAAAATATAAATCCCGATCCGCTGCCCGGTGATCATATTGCTTATATTCTTTTCACTTCCGGCACCACTTCCGATTCCAAAGGAGTTGCCATCACCCGGTTAAACCTGGAGGCGCATCTTGCCACCCTGGAGAAAGTTTATTCCCTGAATGAAGAAAGCAGTTTATTGAATCTTTTATTTCTTTGTCATGCCGATGGCTGCGCACAGGGCCCCCTTCTGGCTGCCCATGCCGGATGCAGCTGGCACAAACCATTCCGGTTCAGCATGAATAAAATACCGGAATTCCTGGACTATGGTTATGCCAACAGCATCTCCCACATCTTCGTGGTTCCGGCCATGCTGCATATGATGGTTCCCTTTGCAGAGAATTATGAGGACAGTTTCCTTTATCCGGAATTCAGGGCCATGCTCTCCGTTTCCGCGCATTTAGACGCAGCACTATGGGATGCTTTCGAATCGACATTTAAAATTCGTTTATCAAATATTTACGGACTCACCGAAACCGTTGCGGGCAGTCTGTTTTGTGGTCCTTTGAATGAAACGTATAAGAAGTATTCCGTTGGAAAACCCGTTGACTGTGAAATCCGGATTGTAGATGACTCCCTTAATTTACTTCCTCCGGGGGAAACAGGTGAGCTGTGTTTAAAAGGCGATCACGTTATGAAACAATATTGGGGTACTCCTGCAATCACTGATGAAGTGATCCGGGACGGCTGGTTTCTAACCGGTGACCTGGCTTCGATGGATGAAGACGGTTTTGTAA
Source organism: uncultured Bacteroidota bacterium (assembly GCA_963766585.1). Classification (GTDB taxonomy): domain Bacteria; phylum Bacteroidota; class Bacteroidia; order Chitinophagales; family Chitinophagaceae; genus Puia. Next base: position 516,555 of record CAVYAV010000002.1, on the reverse strand, counting down.
CGATACGCGGAAGAAAAAAGAACCTCATTATTTCCGGCGGCATAAATATCCAGCCGGAAGAAGTAACCGAATGCCTGTTGAAACTGGAACCGGTTCGTGAAGCCTGTGCGATCGGTATGCCGGATGAGGTGTTTGGAGAAAAACTTTTTGCTGCGGTTATTTTAAAACCGGGATTTCATACGACAGGAACAGAGCTCGTAGAAAAATGCCGTATTTCACTCGAAGAAAAAAAAGTTCCTCACCGGATCATTATTCTTGAAGAATTTCCGAGAGGTGTTTCAGGTAAAGTACAACTCAACCAGCTTAGGGAATTATTGATGAAGCAGCAATCTGCCAACATGTTGAATCATGGTAGTTTATATGAGGACGACGTGCTGGCCATCGCTGCAGATTCTTTTCAGGTGTCGGTTTCAGCACTTTCCATCCGGGATACCTCGCAGACCATTGCGGGCTGGGATTCACTGGCGCATCTCGGGTTTCATCACCTCACTGGAAGAACATTTTAAGATCCGGTTTAATACGGCAGAAATTATCACCATGAACAGCATCCGTAAAGCAACGGAGCTCATTAAAGAAAAAAATGGATAAGCCGGTGATAAAAGTCATGCCGCCCCTGCGAATATGGATTTATCTGTTGGTTGCCATGTTTGCAGTCGGAACCATCATATTTTTCGTTGAACGGTCCGGGCATTTAATCATGCTCGGAAGCCGTAAGGCGTATTTGGAAAAAGGTTTTCAGCAGGCCGGTGGAAAACCGGTGGTACTTATTATCGGCAGCTCCTTACTTGAAACCGGTGTTTATCCTTCAGACAGCATAGCAGAAAATATCCATCAGGTTTGTAACCGGGATGTAAAAGTCCTTAAGCTCTCGAGACGCGGTGCAACTATTTCCGAAATCATCGAGGGGTTGCCCATACTTGGTAATGTGCATCCCAGCCTGGTCGTTATAGAAGCGAATTTATTTTTTTACAGGCCATTCCACCTCGACCTGCGGACGCGTTATATGCAGACTTATAACGACATGGTTTTATTAAAGCATAAGAAAATTTATTATGCACCGGATTCGATGCCTGTAATTAACCCGATAACGAGAGCCGAAATTGCAACATTCAGAAATGGTATGATTGATTCGAATGAACTCAGGACTTTCCGCGAGCTGGCCAGTTACTGGCAGTCAAAAGGAACACAATTTTTACTAATCAATTTTCCGATCGAAAAATTGGAGGAGGTCAAAAAATGGAATGGTCCGGATGTGCCCGGCTTCAGGAACAATCTCCAATTTCTAAAGCAAAAGATTGCATTCACTTATGTGGACGGACATTTAATATTGGATCAATCTGATTTTTATGATTTTGTCCATATGAACAAAAAAGGAAGCAGCATATTTTCCTCATTTTTTTGCAGGGCCCTCTGCCTTCAAATGGGAAAATCATGAAACTGCAGGCACTGTTCGTTGTCATTGTATTTCTCACGACGCCGCTGATCTGGCGGATTCCGGTCATTCTGGAAGGCAAATTGCATGGCGATAATCACTTTGCTGGTTTTGTCCTTTGTTGCACCCCTGTCCGTTTTCATTATGTTATTGGTGGCAGTCTGTCAATGGCTGATCTGGCAATATGATTTATTTCCATCAGGAAGAACCGGTTTCAAAATCACCTGCATTCTTCCTTTAATGCCCCTGGTTTTTTATAAAGCAGAGGCTGGTCTTTATCATTGGCTGGTTCCCCTGGGATTATCTTTTTATTCCTTCCGCCAGGTACATGTGGCCTTTGAAGTTTATAAGGGACAAATGCAAAAGCCTTCCCTGGTTTCCTATTTCCAGTATTTATTTTTTTTACCGGTGATGCTGATCGGACCCATACACCGGATGCCGGATTTTCAAAGGAGTCTGCGCAGAATGAAATGGAATGCAAATCTTTATTCCGAAGGACTTGAGCGAATACTCTACGGATTGGTGAAAATTAAATTTCTTGGAAATTTTTTATGCAGTCTGGAGATTCCACAGATCGCCCATCAAACCAGTCATTTCTGGTTTCGTTTGTACCTGGAAGTAATTGCGTTTACAGGAAACGCGTATTTCCAGTTTGCAGGATTTTCTGACCTGGCCATCGGAGCAGGTCTTCTATGGGGTATCAGGGTAATGGAAAATTTTAATGCCCCTTTTATGGCGACCAATATGCAGGAATTCTGGCGTCGCTGGCATATTTCTCTTTCCAGCTGGTGCCGCGATTATGTGTTCTCTCCGTTGCTGGCCATAGGGAGAAATCGTTGGTTTGCATTAATCTGTTCCATGCTTGTGCTTGCGCTATGGCACGAAATCTCTTTACGGTATATTATCTGGGGCACTATACAGGGACTGCTTATTTTGTTAACCGTGGCTTCCAGGAAAAGTTTTCCGGCGCTGTCAGGTTTTATAAATCAGCATCCTGCAGGTCGCTGGATCGGAAGGCTCTGGGTGTTTCATTTATTTTCTTTCAGTTGTATTTTTATCGGTTCAGAAAGCATTCCTTCATTGAGTAACAGCTTTAAACATTTATTTTTCTGATGTATTCCTGGTTGCTGAAATATTTCCGGAAGCCTGCCGCAAACCTGCTGATCTTCATCTGGTACCTGCTTCTTATTATGCTCGTTCTTTTTGCCATGAATTTCCAGGCCGGACGTTTCCGTTATTTACAGTGGTAAGGTGCAGGTAAGTAATGGCCTTTACTTGTTAACTTTAAGGTTTCAAGTTTGTCATAAAGGTCAATGTGTCAAAGTACAGGGTAAGTGATTTCAGTTTCCCGTTTTTTACTGTCCAATTTTCAGAAACATTGCCATTTATTTTAAATCCGTTGGGAAATTGGAAATCATAGTTACCGATAACACTTGCTTTGTCACCTTCAACTACCATTTGTTTCACCCGCATGGCTTCAAAGCGTTGTGAAAATCGCTTGATGATTTCAATATAGGCCTGCTTTCCCATTACAGGTTTGATATTGTTCATGTCACCGCCAACATATTCAAAGTCGTCTGCAATCACGCTTTCCCAGTTGGCTTTTGAGCAAAGCCTTTGTAATAGGTTTCAAGAAGTTGTCTTGTTGTTGTCTGATTATCCATGTCATTATATTTTTGTCTTTAAATTCGTTGTTGCAAATTGCAAGTACAAAGATAAAAGATATTGCATATTGCAACTACTTTATTTTATGGATAAAATTAGGTCAGATTGTCCGATAAGTTGTTCCCTGGATGTTTTCGGGGATAGATGGTCGCTTTTAATAATCAGGGATATCATGTTGAGAGGCAAGGTATCGTACAGTGAATTTTTGGCCTCCGAAGAAAAGATTGCTTCAAATATTCTTGTCAACCGGTTAGGGGTCCTTGAAACAGAAAAAATTGTGGTCAAGGAAGTGTCACCGGCAAACAGGTCAAAGTTTGTTTATAGCCTTACTCAAAAAGGCGTTGATTTATTGCCGATTGTCATTGAGATCATGGATTGGGGCGCAAAATACAATGCCAACTGTCCCCGTAAAGAAATCGGCAAAAAGATCAAAAAAGACAAGGCTGCCGTTATTAAAGAATTAAGTCAATCGCTAAAGTCAAAAATCAAATAGGTTTTATGTCTGGTATTGGATTCAAACACCGGAGGTCGCCGATGGATAATAACAGGATAACCATAACACCGAAATTGAAAAAAAAGCACCTGCAGATTTGCAGGTGCTTTTTATTTCGTTTCTAATTATACTTATACTGCTACAGCGGCTGTTTCCTTTACCAGTTGTACTTCACTGTGTATTTTCACTTCGTCTGCCAACATAGCACCGCCGGCTTCCAGCAGACCGAACTTAATACCCCAGTCGCTTCTTTTGATTTTGCCACTTACTGTAAAACCCGCTCTTTCATTACCCCAGGGATCCTTAGTGACTCCGCCAAACTCCACATTCAGGGTAACCGGATGACTCACATTTTTCAAAGTCAGTTTTCCGTTTAAACGGAAGTTTTCGCCATCGATTTTTTCAACGGAGCTTGATTCAAAGACCATCTTCGGATGCTGTTCCGTTTCGAAGAAATCGGCATTCCGCAGATGGGCATCACGCTGTTCATTGTTGGTATGAATGGAATCCATATCGGCCGTGAGTTTAATCTTCGCGGTGGTAAAGTCTTCGCCCTTCGTTTCCCCTTCTACCTCAAACTTGTTGAAAGATCCGGATACATTGCTGATCATCAGGTGTTTAATCTTAAATCCCAGTTCACTATGTGTAGGATCAAGTGTCCATTTTGTAGTTGCCATTTTGATTATTTTTGATTTGTGAGACACAAAACTACCTTACATTTGCTATACAAAGTATAGTACTATACTTTAGTATAGTTAAAATCTGATTTTAAACATGGAACTTGAACCGATGAAAGAACATACTCCGTCTACCTGTACCGGTATGCTGAAACCGGTCAGGGATGCTTTGGACGTCCTCAACGGGAAATGGAAACTTCCCATCATCGTTGCCCTTAGTTTTGGGGAGAAACGGTTTAAGGAAATCAGCCAGGAAGTACCTGAAATTACGGATCGTATGTTGTCGAAGGAATTGCGGGATCTGGAACTGAACGGACTGGTCATGAGAAATATCCAGGACAGCTATCCGGTAAAAGTTACCTACGCCCTCACTGAGCACAGCAAGAGCCTCCACCCTGTTATCGAAGCGCTGAAAAACTGGGGAATCCTGCATAAGAAAACATTGCAGGATGAATGCCGGGAACATAAATCAGCCGGCAGGAAAAAAGCCACGTCTGTTCAGGTCCCCGATGAATTGGTTCAATAAAATTATACCTTGCGATCTTAGGATTCAAACATGTCAGGGCCGCCACGGTGGCCTTTTCATTTTATGATGATACTCATTTAGTATTCTCCCTGTAATAGTTGGAAAAAATATCAATGGCTTCATAGAGTTCCCATCCGATACCCTGTGAGAGTTGTTTTGGTTCGGTCATACTATGGGTTAAAAAAATGGCTACGGATTTTTTTACCGGATCTGCAGACCACCATCCACCGTATGCACCCGGCCAGCCAACAGAACTAACGGAGCCCGAACAGGGAATGGATAAATAAGGGCCTTCTTTCATAACAACAGCCAGACCCAGACCAAAACCAAAATTGTCTTTAAACATAACTGAACCAAATAATTTGGACTCTTGTCTTTGAGCCGGCGTCAAATGATTGGAGCACATTAAATCAACGGTTTCTTTTTTTAGAATTTGAATACCGTCTGAACTTCCGTTTTCTACAAATATTCTTGCAAATTTTAAATAGTCATCCATTGTTGACCAGAGTCCGCCACTGCCTGCTTCAAATTCCAAATGAGCAGGACGTTCTTTGAAAGCCATTTTTAAGGGAACAGTTTCAATATTGATGATGTTACCGGATTCATCGAAACCCATATTTGAGGCGCACCTGTTTTTCTTGTTCTGCGGAACATCAAAAAAACTATCCGTCATGCCTAAGGGTCCGAATATTTTTTCTTCCATCACCTTGCCCAGGGATTTTCCTTCGATGACTGAAATGAGAATACCCAATAGGTCGGTAGATTTTCCGTAATTAAATATTTCTCCCGGCTGACCGACTAGTGGCAGGCCCGCCAGTCCATTCACCCATTGTTCAAGTGTGCGTTCTGAATCAATATCTCCTCCTAAAACTTCCTGGTAGTCATCTCTAAGTTTCCCGCTCTGAAATCCACTATACGTAAATCCGGCTCTATGTGTTAGTAAATCAAGTATATTAATGACCCGGTTTGCATCTTCGTATTCACCAGGATGATTTTTCACGACTTTCATATTGCCAAACTGCGGAAACCATTTTGTAATGGGGTCGCTGAGATCAAATTTGTTTTCTTCGTACAAGATCATGGCGAGTACGGAAGTAATGGGCTTCGTCATGGATGCAATTCTGAAAACCGTATCCATGGTCATTAATTCATCGGTCTCCATATTTTTGTATCCTTCAGATTCCTGATATACAATTTTCCCATCCTGCCATATCATGCAGTTGATACCACCGAGCTTTTTATTTTCAATGAATTTTTTGAACATTTATCTTCATTCTCAGAATCTATTCAGTAAGCGGAAATAAATAATATCAGCCCTGCGAGGGAACTATTTCCCAATCCTCCCTTTCACCATCAATAATATTGAAAAGGGGATGTGGGTCAAAAGACAAAAGAGTATTTAAGTCTTTATATCTTTTTGGATCCCTTGATTTCATTTTACCCAAAAAGTGGACTGATTCATATTTTAGCTGACCTTTTGTAACCGGTAAGGATTCAGGATGAAAGTTCCAATCCACTTTTTGTTTATCAAAATTATATTGTCGGGACAATGCTTCCTGATACACAACGGCTAAATAATTATTAATTGCGTCAAGGGGTTTTTCGACTCTCTTAAATCTGATAAGCTGCGGATGATTTTTATATCCTTTTGTTTTTCCTTCCAAAACATGTTTGGCTAAAAGCGATTCCCGCCATAAGGCGACAAGCCCCTTCGGGTCCAGGTATTTTGGATGAATGGACCATAATCTCATCGTGAGTTATTTACAAAACACCTGCTTAATTACTGATCAGATGCAATCAGGAATCGTCTAAAGATTCCACAATACTGAGTCCCGCTTTTCTCAATCCATCCAGGATTTCTTTATTCAGATCGAGTGACAGCAAAAAAGATTCGGTGATGGCTTTTACCTGGTTGCCGGCATCCGGAAGAAGCTGCAGCAGCAGCTCAATTTGTTTTGCGGCTTCAATCCGCGGCTCAGATGTCCCAGCGCACATGCTTTCATCATCGGATCCCAGAACAAATCCGGCCTGCTCACTCTGTCAACCCAGAGCTAATGCATTTTCATATTCTTTCCTGTGCAAATAATAAAACACAAACCCGATGATTAAACCACCAGGGACAGAACGGGTTATGTTGAACAGAATCCTTCAACAATTCGAATCCTTTCTCAAATTCTCCGGCGCAGACATACACAAAACCCATCGCCCCGACAATATCTCCCGAGTTCGGATTGATAGCCATAGCCTGATCAGCAGCCTTCAGACTGGCCTGTCTGTTATGATGAAACAGGTAGATCCAGGCCAGTGCCATATAACCATGCTGACAGTTAGGATCAATACTCACTGCGAGCCTGGCACATTTCAAACCCTCTTCGATCGGATTTTCTACTTTGCTGAAATTCCATTGCTTTGTCATCCAGGTATAGTTCTCCCAGCATGGCCCAGGCCAACGCATATTGAGGATCTTCTTTTACGGCCGCCTGTAATGAAAGGATGGCTTTTTCATATACTTCACGTGGTAAAAACTTTCTGGTAATGATAATACCAAAACACAGCATCATAGATTTCCATGCTGTTTGCCTGGCTGCTCAGCGGAACCTTCATAACGTCCCTGGTTGATTGCACCATAATAACCTCCGATGGCCGTTAAAATGTTCCGAACAATTTCATGCTGGATTTCGAACAAGACCTGAAGCTGAATTACTCCGTTCAAATGAATTTGCCCACAAGCTGTTCTCCGTTATCGCCTAAATACAAGCTGTACACCAATATGCAAATGTTTCGCATCATGTCTGGATGCTTCCTGTGAGGATATATTTGGCACCCAGCAAGAAGCCGCTTCCCTGATATCCGTTGTTTTTCCTCCCACATGTCTTGCGGAATAATATGAAATAACTGCCAGGTTTTGGAAACGGCTGAGATCCGTGCTCAATTGTTCACCAAGACCATCTGCAAAATAATCGCGGGATGAATCCCTGCTGATATTTCTAAATGGCAGAACAGCCACTGCAGGTCTGTTCCGGCGTAAGTTTTATTTTATCTTTTATCTCAACCTGTTCTATTACATATTGTGGTTGAAAATACGGGAACATAACTGCCCTTTGGAATTTCAATCCGGATCTCATCTTTCCTTCCGACGGTATTATAATATTCATTCAGGGCCCGACGCAGTCTTCCTGCATTAATTCGTACAATAGAATCGAGCTGGGGATTGAAATCGCTGTTACGCGATAAAACGTGAACGCCAATGGTGTATTCCTTGATTGACTGAACTATTATTTTTTAGGGTTTCATTGGTCACAAATTCCAAAAAACCAGCTAAGACACTGGAATTCCTGAATCCCGGGCTGACAAGAATACGATTCAACTGTTCCCTGATGCTCTCTTCCGGAAAATTTTCATCTGATACCATAGGTTAAGGTTTGCGTCATGTTGGTAAATCAATTTACGAAAAATACATGAGTTACCGCGTCACCGTTACATCACCGTGAAACACTTATCTGCGCTTTGAAAAGAAGATAATATCGTGCAGGATTCAATCTTTATGACGAATGCGCTCGAGCATGTTTTGGCAAAATTCCCCGACCACAGCGTCAAAATTATTGACTTATATGATAAGGATGAAGAGTTCAGGATCCTTTGTGATGATTACCTGACCAGCCAATTGACTCTTGAACAATTCAGAACCGACGCTTTGAAAACTAATCCCTTATGAAACCGAATTTATGCATTTGAACCATGAATTGGAAAAGGAGCTCAGAGAAATATTGAATATCGGAAAAAAAGGAATGGTAACGATATGAACTGTAAAAGAACCATCAGGTTATGAAAAATCGAACTGCTTTGCAGGATTATATTAAATGGAGTGTGGCTTCCGCCTTCCTGCTTTTTTTATCCGTCTGTGTATCCAATTGCAACAACAGCCCAGCAGGAGATCGGTCACTATGCCGCCGGTGTTTTGAGCATCCGCGATTTCAGTATGCCTGCACCTGGTTTTTATGGGGTGCTCTACAATTATGGATATTATTCCAAACGTCTGAATGATGCCGATGGAAATCAAATCAGTGCTGTCACGATCCATTCCAAAACAGGTCAAACTGTAACCCTGAACGCAAAAGTAAATGTAGATGTGTATGTACTGGCACCCACATTTATCTGGATCTCAAAATGGAAGATCCTGGGTGCGAATTACGGGGCCTTTATCTCGCCCTCCTTTTCAAATACAAGTGTCGGCGGTTCATTGGCGAGTTTGACCGGATCGGGACGCAGTGCCAATCAATCTCAATTCAGTTACAGGGGATCTTTTTGTTCAACCTCTATGGTTAGGCTGGACCAGTCCGCACTGGAATTTTGCTCTTGGTTATGGCTTCTACGCTCCCATTGGTAAATACGAAGTGGAAACCTATAATCTTCCAGTCATCGGTCCCAAAAATGTTGAATCGTCTGACAATATCGGTCTGGGATTCTGGACGAATCAATTGCAGGGTGCTGCTTCCTGGTATCCATGGATCGATCAGCGGATGGATGTGACCACTGCTTTGACCTATGAAATGCATGGTCAGAAAAAAGATTTCGATCTGAAACCGGGCCAGAATCTATCCCTGAATTGGGGCGTCAGCCAATATCTGCCATTACAAAAAGATCAGGTTCTGCTGCTCGAAGTTGGACTGACAGGATATAGCACCTGGCAGATTTCGGATGATTCAGGTGAGGATGCAATAAAACCCACAAAAAGAGACCAGGTGCAGGCGGTAGGTGGACAGTTGGGTCTTACTCAGGTGAAATGGAATGCATCTTTAAATTTTCATTATTTCTATGAGTTTGCCGCCAGAGATCGCTTTCAGGGAGAATCAGTAGGCCTTAACCTGGCCATAAAGTTTTAAGTCTAAACGTTCAAAATAAAATAACATGAAACCAAGAATCAGCTTTTTCGCATTTTATTTCTTGTTAGCCTTTTCGGTTCTACAGGCACAAACGATTCCACCATCCATCACGATTTCGGATAAAGTCGTGACTTCGCTTGGCACACTTGACTTTAAAGATGGTGCACCCAGCGCTGCCACTACACAAAAACTTTATGACAACCTGGACTTTCTTCATGCCCAGAATGTTTTCCTGAACACTTTCCAGGGCGCTTCTACTTATTGTCTGGGAGAAGGTTTCCGCGGTATCGGAGCAGAAGACAACAGTTTTGTGATTTTCTCCGACCTGATGGATTCAAAATCCCTTTTCCTTACTGCCAATGCCGATGTCATTTATTATATGACTATTATCGATTTGAGCAAAGGACCGATGGTGCTGGAAGTTCCGCCATTATCACTGGGTACTGTTGATGATATGTGGTTCCGGTGGATCATTGATGCGGGCAACCCCGGACCTGACCGTGGTGCAGGTGGTAAATATTTAATTCTGCCTCCGGGTTATAATGGCCCGTTGCCAGAAGGCGGATTTTATATCGGGCATTCGAAAACCGTTCGTGCACTTTATTTTGGACGATCTTTTATGGTCAATAATGATCCTAAGCCGACCGCCGCCCAGGTGAAACAAACATTGAAGCTTTACCCATACACCATTGGTGGTTCCGGCACCAGCATTGGTATGGCACTTGAAGGAAATGTAAAGCTCGCACCGATACCTCCTGTTCCCGAAACCAAATTTATCGAGGCTACCGGAAAATCATTCAACACCATTCCACCCAATGATTATACTTTCTATGAAAAACTCAATGCACTCGTACAAGAAGAGCCAGCCGATGTGCTCGATCCGGAGTTGATGGGACAAATAGCTTCCATCGGAATCGTTAAAGGCAAACCCTTCGCTCCGGATGCACGTATGAAGAAAATCCTCACCGATGCTGCAGCCGTAGGCACTGCCACAGCTCGTATGCTGAACCTGAGTCCACGCGAATCCGAAGGATATGCTATTATCCCGGCTCAAGCTGGACCAATATGTTGTTTGTTGGCGGCTTCCAATTTGAGACACCACCTCCGATGGTTACAAAAGAAGGCATTAAACCTTATCCTTCCACCGGAGCACGTACCCTCAATGCGCGCACCACTTTCTTTATGGGATATACCGGTATCACACCTGCCATGTGTATGCGGATTCCGGGCGTAGGTTCTCAATACCTGCTTGCTACAAAAGATGCCGATAAGAATTATTTCGATGGCGCAAAAACCTATAAAATAATTTTGCCGGCTGGTATTCCTCAAAAAAACTTCTGGTCGGTCATCCTTTATGATAACCAGACCCGGTCGATGTTACAGACCGGTCAGCCTGGTCCCAAAGTGGGCAGTCTGAGTTATCCCCGACCTGCAGCAGAAGCTAACGCTGATGGCTCCACGACAATCTTTATCGGTCCGAAAATTCCGGCCAATGTGAAAGATGGCAACTGGATACAGAGTATGCCAGGAAAAGGTTATTTCGTTTGCCTGCGTTTTTACAGTCCGCTCGAACCATTTTTCGACAAGAGCTGGAGACCAAGCGAAGTCGAACTGGTGAAGTGATTTTTGTTAGCCTTGGTTTTCATCGAATGGTAAAGTTGCACTGAGACACCTTCGTGGACTACGTTCAATACTGAGATCATGGCCAATTTGGAATCATTAATATCAAAAAGATGGAATTAAACGAAAGGATAATGGCTGCTCTTCTCGCGCTTGCTGTTGTCGGGTTTTTTATTGCGCCCTGCTGCTGGCATCCAGCCTCCACCGTTAGCGATAAGAAAATCATTCTCCTGTTCCGGCAATGCTATCGTGGCGCATAGTGATCTCAAACAAAAGAAAAATAAAGAAAAAGAAGTTTCAAAATTAGAAATCAGAAAAGCATTTTAACCTTGCTTAAATAAATAAACAGTCTTATTATGGAAACGAATTTAAGTATGACCCTGCGCTGCAGGATCGATCAGCGGCGATTTGGCTATAACCCTACACAAAACTCGGTTGGAAATATATTCCATGGGGCCTCGGTCTATTCGTCACCGGTTTTTTCACCGGATATATTCCTATTCTGCACTATATCCGCGGTGCTCTGGCCGGTGATGTAGGACCTGTATTTCTGAAGAATATGACTCTATGGTGGGGTTGTCCCGGAGTTCTTGCAGAGTCAGTCCTGAAAGCCGGCGGACTGGGCATGGTGGCTATCGGGCTTTGCTACACATGTGTTAAGCAGGCAGGGATCTTCTGAACAATATTTCTAAAAATGAACGCTTTGCCCCAACCCTTTGTGCTTACGGTCTCATCGCGGAACTGATTACTGCCGGTGTAGGTTATGCAGTATGTAATTATTTCTGGCCGAATTTTTATTTCCAGCCGGTTCAGGCAGGAAAGAATGTCTGGCTTATTATTCAGGGACTCAGCATCACGGTTTATGTATTCGGCATTTGTTATGCATATGCCGGCATTCGCAGGGGCGCACGCCAGTTTCAATGAATTTAAAACTTGGATCCTTGAAAATTAAATATTATTACAATGAGTACCGAACCGAAATCATTCAAACAAAAAGCAATTAAAGAAATAAAGACTGTCGCGATAGCTACCATTTATTTCGCAATCTGGCTTGGGCATACTGATGTTTCTAAAAACGATGATACTCACCGAATACAAAGTTGAGTTTAGCGGCATTTCCAAGGCTATCATCGGTGCACTTATCCTGGCCAAAGTTGTCTTGGTTATTGATCTCATTCCTTTATCGAAATGGACTCGCCAGCATCCGGCAATCTATTTTATATTCTTTCGGACCTTGTTTAATATCGTCGCCGTATTTATTTTATTACTCCTGGAAAAAGCTTTTGAGGCAAGGCATGAATATGGAGGTTTTGGTTCCTCGCTTAGCCAGGTTTTTCAACATCGTGATGTTTACCATGTGTGGGCAAATGTTACCGTTGTCAGTATTGCCGTGTTTTGGTTCAATGTGATTTTTGTATCTGCGGAGATATTTAGGTGTAGCAAAAACTCAGACAGTTATTTTTTTCCATACGCATGACTGATTTACTTGCAAAACATTCCGAATGAAAAAGTACGATGCATATGCATCAAAACAATTATTTATTTCAGGCAAAGGTGAGCTCAGTCTGCTTTGCCTGATTTTGTTGATGTTTTGTCTCTGTCCAGTAAGGTCAATAGCAAATCAGATCTGACTTATGAAAAATTTTTTAAAAGAAAACATTCTTTTCTATTATTTGCCGTGTCTGGTATCATTAATCTAGTGCATTTCTTATCAATCAAAAGTTACAGGGATACCCTTACGCAAGAGGCCATTGACAATACGTATAAAACATTCTATGATATTTCTGTCGCTGGCATCTAGCAATCCGGATGTAACTCATTTGTGTACAATACCGGAGAGTTATGATATGGTACAAAAAGAGATTCATTTGTCGCTGATGCCCATAACCGAAAATAAAAATGCAGAATATATCCTAAAGGAACGAGCTTTTATATATTATCGCAAATTATTTATTTAGCTTTTACGAAAACACCTTGCTCCTATACTATAAATCCCTGAAAAATATGTATTACAGATAGAACTGTATTCCTTAAAGTAGATACTTGATTATTTCAGGTAGCAAGATTTTATAGAAATCCTAGATTGGTCTACTTATGAGACAGTCATGGGGGATAGATGTCCATAAACTATGCAGAATCCACAAAAGAAGATTAATGAGAAAGTTTTGAACGACACTGCCAGTTCTTTTGTCAATTAGCACTGTCTCTGTTGGTCCTTATTATATGTGACACGCTAAAACTTTCCCGTTAAGTAAAATAATTAGCTGTGTTATGTCATTTTTCGCCACCAGTGTCAATGATATAATGCATATCTTTACAACGGGCTGTCTTGAAAAATCTTGTTTTTTTGGCGCTGTTATTATTATGTACAATGCAAATTGCTGCACAGGATTCCAGTTTTACCAGGCAGGAGATATGGCCCGAAATAGATCTTTATTACCGGTTCAATGAAAAGTTTCGCCTGTATGCCAAATATTCTGCTACGAAACTCAGAAACTCGGACTATACCGATGGTGGTTACGGTGTTTACTTGGATTATTTTGCCTCTCCGCTTCTAAAAGATAAGCAGGATACCAGTATGAGAGAGTCGGCCAGAAGCCACTGGCTCTGGTTTCGCCTCGGTTATATGTATTCAACCTCGCCAACGGAATCAAAAGATCCCTTTAACACAAACACCATTGTAACAGAAATCAATGGAAGTATCTATTTGCCGTATGAAATTTTGCTTACCAACAAAAACCGGTTTGACTGGACCGTCAAAAATGAAAATTTTGAACCAAGGTATCGGCCACGGCTCACCTTTGAAAAGCATCTGCACACCAAGTATCTTTATTTCACGCCCAATATTTATGGGGAATATTATGTCTACTTCAACAGGAGCGGACTTAACCGGTTCAGGATTTCTGCCGGTATTCAAACGAAATTTACCGACAATATCGAATGGGAGACCTATTATACCCACCAGTTCGCCAATGGTAAATATGTAGCCAGCTTAAACGCCCTGGGTGTCGCATTGAAATTTTATTTCAGGTCCGCGAAGACTAAAAAATAATCTTTAAGCCGCTTCTGCTCAATTTGACTGAGGCAAATAGGTCTTATTTAACCAGGCCACAATTTCTTCCCAGCATTCAACAGGTATTTTAGCATGCGTGGCATTTTTCATAATGAAAAATTCCTTTTTATTGCTGGGTATTGAATCATAGAATGCTTTCACTTTATCAACCTCAAATAATTCATCCTTATCACCTACACCCACCAACACGGGAATATTTAAATCTTTGGGAAGCCTGAGCGTTTTTACATCCAGCATGGTGAGGTACCTGGGTGTATACCTGAAATTGAAAAGGGTATCGGGGGTGACGGTCATACCCTCCCGGTAATATTCAACAGCCCGGTAGGTAGGCCGGAACACAGCACTTGCCAGGTATTTAGACATTTGGAAAATGCCTGGTGGTTTCGACAGGCCTTTTCTGCCTTCATAAGCTCCGGAGAGTAATACCAATCCTGAAATCTCGTTGGGAACGCTGTCCGCTGCACACATCGCGGCGGCCACACCCAGGCTATGCCCCAAAACAATTACTCTTTTAAAACCAAGTCCTTTGACATATTTCACGGATTCTGCCAGATCACCAATCCATCTGTCCTTACCCGGACTATCACCCCGGTTGCCGCCCGATAAGCCATGTCCCCTGTAATCCAGGCCAAAAACGGTGTAGCCGCCATTCGATATGGGTTTGCCCGCCATGCCATATGCTCCGCCATAGGCTGTAAAGCCTGGAAAAAGCAAAACGGCGATTTGTTTTTTTGAAGGTTCAATGGTGTCAGGGTTCCATCTCCAAAGGAAAAGCGTTTCCCCGTCTGTTGCTGTAAACACATTATGCGGTCCTGTATAATTCTGCCTGAGTATAGCAGCCTCTTCAGGCGTTATTCCCTTATTATTTATCTTCATGGGTGTTGGAAGATAGGCCAGGATCTGTCCAAAAATAAGCAGGCCCACAATCAAAAAAAACAAGGCATAAAGAACTCTTATCATTGTTTTTTTCATGTCTTGTCTTTTACTGGTCTTTTTTTATTTCGTACCATAGTTCCACCATACCATTTTTGTAGGCAGTCACATCTTTCAGGTGTAATGATTGTTCCATTCCGGCAGGGGAAAAAAATGGAGTTCCATCACCTAAGATAATGGGCAAAACGGAAATTCTGAGTTCGTCCGCAAGTTTTAAACTCATGAATTCTTTGGCGAGCATCGCACCGCCTACCAGCCAGACATTCTTATAGTTTGGTTTGAGCTGTTCGTTTACAAATTGGATCAGGTCGCCCTGATGAATGGTAATGTTCGTTCTTTCAAGCGGCAGCGCGCGGTGAGTAAGCACTATCGTTGGTTTGTCCCCGTAAGCCCAGCCATAAGATTTTGAAAGTTCCAGGGCGAGTTCATAGGTCCGGGATCCCATGATATAACAGTCAATCGTTTTAAGAAATGCCGCTACATCCGGCTCGCCAGCGCCTTTTTCATAGTGGTCGGTGGTTTCAAACCAGGAAACACTATTGTCTTTTTTGGCAATAAAGCCATCCAGACTCGACACCATATGTATGGTTAGTTTGAAGTCCGTTGTCATGTCATGTGTTCGATAAATTGTGATGTCGATAAAAATAATATCAGCTGGTCTTCCTGTAATTAAAAATCGCACAGCCATTCAGCAACAGCGCAAACCCAATCAGGTAATACATTTCCTTCCTGACCTGCCAGAGCCCGCTTCCTTTCAGCACAATCAGGCGGACGACCGTTATAAAATGAGTAACGGGTGTGAGATTTGACATTTGTCTTGCCCAATTGGGCATGCTGTCGATGCTGGTAAAAAAACCACTCATCAGCATAAAGATCATCATAAAAAAGAAAGCGACGAACATGGCCTGCAACTGGGAATTGCTAAAAGTAGAGATCAGTAAACCAAATCCCAGGAGGGCTACCAGGTAAACAGCCGCAAAAAGATAGAGCACAGGAATACTTCCCCTGGGAAAAATGCCATACACGACATACATAACCGTAAGTCCGACTGTGAACACGATCATGCCCACAATCCAGAATGGGATCAGTTTTCCAAGAATAAACTGCCATTTCTTCATCGGCGTCACATTGATCTGTTCAATGGTGCCGATTTCTTTTTCCCGGACAATATTAAGTGCCGCCATAAACCCGCCAATCAGTGTAAGGAGCAATACCAGTATGCCGGGAACCATATAATATTTGTATTCCCTGCGGGGATTGAACCAGTCTGAGTAGGTGATATCTATAGTGGTTGATGGTTGATGGTTTATGGTTGATGGTTGATTGCTGGTTGATTTCAAATTAATATCCAGTGAGTGGTTGAAATCTGTTAAAACGGCGGTGAGGTATCCGCTGCCGATGGCGGATTTAGTTCCGTTGATGGCATCGACGGACATATTGAGTTGCTGACTGCCTTCGCGCACCAGGTTGCGTTCAAATCCCCGCGGTATCTCCAGCATAATATCTGCATCGTTTTTTTCAATCATCTTTATGGCATCCCGATAGGAAATGGTACTACCAACAATCCGGAAATAACCGGAGGAGGCAATTTTGTTGATCAGCCTTTGGGAATAGCTGCTGCGATCGTAGTCTACAACGGCCACATTCACATTCTTCACTTCAAAATTTGCCGCAAGCGGTAGAATGATCAGCTGAATAATC
Source organism: uncultured Bacteroidota bacterium (assembly GCA_963766585.1). GTDB lineage: Bacteria > Bacteroidota > Bacteroidia > Chitinophagales > Chitinophagaceae > Puia. The sequence goes on along the minus strand of CAVYAV010000002.1, from coordinate 499,552 downwards.
GGTAAGGCAAACATCATGGCGAGAATCGTCTTGTCCCTGAAGATTTGCCGGAACTCCTTTTGTAATATAAAACCAAGGACTTTCATGAGAGTCTGATTTTAAAGTTTTTCAGGGCAACCGTCAGCAGAAAAACCGCCATGCCTGATAAAATCAAGGTTTCTTTCCATACATAACTGAATCCAAGTCCCTTGAGCATTACCGCCCTGATGATGACATAATAGTAGCTGGACGGAATAATATGGGATATGACCTGGAATACCACCGGCATATTTTCAATAGGGAACATGAACCCCGTGAACAGGATGGTAGGCAGCATCATACCCATCATGGAGATCAGCATGGCGGTTTGCTGATTATTGGTAACATTTGAAATGAGCAAACCCAGTGACAGACAGGTGATGATAAAAATAATGCTTTCAACAAAAATCAGCACGAGACTTCCCTTGATGTGCACGTCGAGCAGGTAAACAGACAAGGTGAGGATGATTATAAAATTGACAATGGAAAGAACTAAATATGGAACAGCCTTGGCGATTAGTACCATAATGGGTTTCAGGGGAGATACCAGGAGGATTTCCATGGTTCCCAATTCTTTTTCCTTAACAATTGACACAGAGGTAAGCGCGGTGGACACGATCATGAATATCAGCGCGATTACACCCGGAATAAAATTGAGTGAACCATTCTGTTCCACATTGTACAGTTGCCTCACCTGGGGAATGATCTGATAGGATATCTGCGGGGCAGGTTTCAGTTGTTGCTGGTAACCGGAGATGATGGCGCTGAGATAATTGACCAGGATCGTCGCGGTGTTGGGATCAGAACCGTCCGTAATGATCTGGATTTGGCCTTTTCCAAAATGACTCAGGTCGTTGCCAAAGTCAGCCGGGAAAATTACAACACATTTGATGCTGCCTTCCTTAAAACGTTCTTCGATTTCATTATAATTCAGAACAGGATCCTTCATCAGAAAGTAGGAACTTGTTTTTATCCGGTTAATGATTTGCTCTGAATTATTATCATGTGCATTGTCGAATATGCTGATCCCAATATTTTTTACTTCACTGCTTAATGCAAAACCAAATAATATGATCTGTACAACAGGTAGTCCGAATAAAATAAGAAGCGTGCGCTTATCCCTGAATACATGATAAAATTCTTTCCGGATAAAGGCGATTAGTTGCTTCATGTTAGTCTGCGGTTCTTTGGGCACGGCGTGCCAGTTGATAAAATACTTCATCCATAGAGTGCGTATTATATTCCTTCTTCAGGTTGGCCGGGGTATCGAGCGCTTCCACTCTGCCGTCCACCATCACGGAAATCCGATTGCAATACTCTGCTTCATCCATATAATGTGTGGTAACAAATACGGTGATTCCGGAGGCAGCAGCTTCATAAATGAGATCCCAGAACTGACGCCGGGTAATGGGATCGACTCCGCCCGTGGGCTCATCCAGGAAAACGATTTTCGGACGGTGAAAGATGGCTACTGAAAAAGCCAGTTTTTGTTTCCATCCCAACGGTAATTCGCCGACCAGTTTTTTAGCTTCATTTTTTAATCCGAGCGTGGAGACCATTTCTTCGCCACGTTGCTTAATTTCCTGTCTTGACAAGGCGTATACCCCGCCATAGAATTGTATATTCTCAAAAACAGTGAGGTTTTCATAGAGGGAAAACTTCTGGCTCATATAACCAATGCTGGCTTTAATTTTTTCCTGTTGCCTGAATACATCAAAGCCTGCCACGGTTGCGCTGCCGGAACTCGGGAATGATAGTCCGCATAACATACGCATGGCGGTTGTCTTTCCTGCCCCGTTTGCACCAAGGAAACCAAAAATTTCTCCCGCCTCTACATCAAAGCTGATATGGTCAACCGCTTTGAAGTCGCCAAATTTTTTGGTCAGGTCCTTACAGATGATGGCTTTATTGCTCATGGTTATTTTTCTATTGTTTCCGCTTGCTGGTTCTCCTGCATCAGTCGGATGAAACTGTCTTCGATCGACGGTTTGATAATCTTAGCTTCAAATTCCTCTGCGTTATGTTTGGCTGCGAGCTTATCCGGAATTCCCCCGCTGTTTTGATCATCTTTAAGCGTCATATGCAGATACTCACCAAATGCATAACAGGTTTCAACGGCAGGGTCTGAACGAAAGTTTTTTAACAGGCGGTACATGTCTTTTGACTTCACCGCATAGAGTTGGGCGGGAAAGTGATCGATGATTTTTTGCGGTGTGTCCAGCGACATAATATTGCCGTTTTGAATCAGGGCAATCCGGTCGCACAATGAGGCTTCATCCATATAGGGTGTAGAGACCAGTATGCTGATGCCCTGTTGCTTCAGGCGTTTGAGCATTTCCCAGAATTCTTTCCTGGAAACGACATCAACGCCTGTGGTGGGTTCATCTAAAAAAAGGACCTCCGGTTTATGAATGAGTGCACAGCAAAGCGCCAACTTCTGTTTCATACCGCCGGATAATTTACCGGCCGGGCGATTTTTGAAGGGTTCGATCTGTTCATAGATGTCTTTGATCAGGTCGTAATTTTCTTTGATGCTGGTGTTGAAGATGGTAGCAAAAAATCCCAGGTTTTCAGCAACTGTGAGATCCTGGTAGAGGGAAAACCTGCCGGGCATATAACCCACTTTGTTTCGAATGGCCCGGTAATCCCTTACCACATCCAGTCCCCCGACCGTGGCCGATCCTTTGTCAGCCAGCAGTACAGTTGTGAGGATTCTGAAAATGGAAGTCTTGCCTGCCCCGTCGGGCCCGATCAGTCCAAACAGTTCACCCTGTTCCACCTCAAATGAAACATCATTAACGGCTTTCACTTTTCCGTTATCATAGGTCTTACTGATATTTTTTAATGTTACAGCTGCCATCGATTAGTGGTTGGTCCAGGTGATCTCTCCGTACATGCCCAGCTTGAGGTATCCGTCATTTTTCACACTTACCTTGATGGCATATACCAGGTTGGCTCTTTCATTTTTTGTCTGAATGGTTTTCGGGGTGAATTCCGATTTGTCGCTGATCCAGGTGATCACACCTTCTGTTTCCTTATATCCTCCCTTACCATCATCCGTAAATACTTTTACTTTTTCGTCGAGTTTCACCTGGTGCAACTGGTCGCCTGTGATATAGGCACGCAGGATAATGGTGGAGATGTCAGCAATTTTATACAGGGGTTTACCCAGGGCGGCCATTTCAAACTGCTCGGCGTATTTAGTCAATACCGTCCCTTTAACCGGGTTGATGATTACGGATTTTTTTAGCTGGTCATTCACTTCCCGCATCTGCGCATCCACCGTGCTGCCCTGTTCCGTTAAGGAAGAAGTTGTGGTTTGCAAAGAACTCTCCTGTGCGGCGATCCTGGATTGCAGGGTGGTGATTTTTGCATCTGCGTCGTCCAGTTGTTTCTGGGAAGCCACCCCGCTGGTAACGAGCCTTGCGGTCCTGTCGCGGTCCAGCTTTGCATTGGCCAGTTCATTTTTTAAAGACTCTACCTGAACATTCGCCTGGGGCCTTCCGCTGAGTATGGCTTTTTTACTCTGTACAAGTTGCAGTTTGGTTAGATGAAGCTGGGTGCTGTCAATAAACCCGATCATCTGTCCGGAGTCCAGCTGCTGGCCTTCTTCAATATTCAACTGCAATATCTTTCCGCCGGCTTCAGCGGCAATTATAGTTTCTTTGGCTTCAAAGGATCCCGAAGCATCATAGTTACTGGCTTTCTCTTTACAGGAGATAATGCTGAGCAGGAGAAAGGAAAGGAAAATAGTCTTTGTATTTTTCATTGCATGCAATTAATTTCCGGAAATGGTTTTATAGTCATATAGTGTTATGATCAGTTGCATTTCGTGCAGGGCTTTTTGTGCACGTGCTTCGCTTTCTTTTTCCGTTGCGTTCAGGAAATCAAACAGGGGACTCACACCTGTATTGTATTTTTCCTGATAGCCTTCCCGGATAGTTTTCCTGAGGTTTACGATTTCTTCATCCCCGGAAAGAACTGCTTTTTGTTTTTCGATATTGGCAGATGCCTGGCTCATCTGCAACCTGGTGTTGAACAAAAATGTTTCTTCCTGCACATTGATTTTATTCAGTGAAAGCTGGGTGAGTTGTTTTTCATTTCCCTTTTTATAGAGGCCACTGATATTCCAGGAGGCGCTGATGCCGGCGACTCCAAGTGTTGACGTCTTGCTGTTTCCAAAACTTACACCCGGTGTGATCAGTACGGCCGCACCCAGCAAACCCAGTTTCGGCATCATACTTACCTTTTGCATTTCCGATTGTGCGTTCACCAGGTTGCGCTGGCTTTTGTATAAGGATAGTTCGGGACGTATGATCTGCAGGTCAGTAAGCTGGTTGTTCACTAACGGCTTTTGCAAGGAGGTCTGCTCATCGATCTTTTGGCCAATTAAGAGCGAGAGCATCATCACATATCCGTTTCGCGTGTATTTAAATTCAACTCTTTGCTGATCCAGTTTTAATTGTTCAACCCTTATCTCGTCAATATCTGTATTGTAAGCCAGACCATTATCCCTGAGTTGTTTGATGCGGTTGACATTGTTAACGAGTATGGTATTCTGTACCTCCAGCTGCTTCAGCTGTTCGTCAATCAGCAATATGCCGAAGAAGAGCTGGTTTACCCTCGACTTCAGGTCGTTCAGGGCCACATCAACACTGACTTTGTCTGTTTCGGACTGCGCGTTGATGATGTGTTTTTGCGTTTTTGTTGCGCCCCCGTCCCAGAGGGTTTGGTTTACCTGTCCCAGTCCGATAAACTTCAGGTTGCTGCTGTTTTCCGTATTGCCAAACTTGGGTAACTCCCCAAAAATATATCCTTCAATGGCCGTCACGCTTACTTGTGGCAACCAGGCTTTCCCGGCATTGCTTAGTGTGTATTCCTTTGTTTTTTCAATCAGTTCGTACTGCCTGATTAAAGGATAGTTTCTAGTGGCGAGCGCATAACAGCTGTCGATATAAAGTGTTTGGGCAGTTACTGATCCTGCAGCGGCCAGTAAACACATAAAGCCGATAAGGAATGACTTTATCATATTCAATGCGTTGATTTTTTCATTTTATTCATGGCAGACTATTTCGCTTTGAGCATGGCTTTGATCCAGACCGGTATCCGTTTTTTCCTTTCCTGCATCAGTTTATCAAACTGCCGGTCGCTCAGCTTACCCAGTTTTTTGATCATCGGACTGCCGATAAACGGAAAGACAATCAGACCCAGCAAATTCATTAGAAAATGCAGTGGATTCGGCTCTGTAATTTTTCCATTTTTTACTGACTCTTTATACTGGCGGATAAATATGGATTGCAGGATGAGATTCACGACGGGCAGCTTTTCAAAAACAGCTGCCCCGTGGCTTCTGAGTTCACTCAAAATGAAAAGTGGTATTTCCGGTTCTACGGTAATTACCTCCATATATTTTTCAGCAACCAGTTCGATTTTTTCTTCCAGTGTGGTTTTTTTGTCATTAAACACCATACCCATGGATTGAAAAAAGGATGACAGTGTTTCCAGCATCACCAGTTCAAATAGTTTTTCCTTGCTTTTGAAATAATAGTTGAGCAGGGCAAGATTCATGTTGGCCTCTGTGGCGATATCCCTTGTTCTGGTGGCGGCAAATCCCTTCTTATGAAATACAATCCTTGCGGCTGCTTTGATCTTTGCTTCCGCATTGGGTTCAGGTGGTTTCCTGGCTTTTTTTGCCGGCATGTATGGATAAGTTGGATATAAAGTTAATAATCCTGTTTAATTTAATCAAATGATTAAATTTAATCCAGGCAGTTAAATTGGCTGGTCGAATGCGACAATGAAACTGATGTATGTTCCCTTGAATTTACCTGACGATTTCTGTGGGTAGTAATTCTTCGTTTACTTTACCTTTCCCCGTTTGAGTATTGATTAATTCGGGTGATGTTCTTGCAAATACCTGGTAATAAATTTATCGCTGAAATCCGGGTTTTGAGGATATTTGCCCATTAATGTTTATCGTTATTACATGAAACCAATCACCCCAGGAGCTTATATTGAATCCCTGCGGGTCTCCTTTGACCGCATCCTTCCGCTGGAAAAAGAGGAGAAAAAACTGATGAAATCAACATATTCTACCCCGGTATGTCTGCATGGCTTATTTTCCAGAAAATATAAAATGAAAAGCTTCTTCCTATCGGCAATAATTTGCATTCTGATATTTAGAAATAACCTGTGTGCGCAATCCATCCGCTTTGACAAAAACAAGATAGAAGCGGTCAATGTGTACGCATCTGTTGAAAAGCAGGGGGATAAGGAAGTGATCAGGGTGGTCAAGGATTCAACCGTGAAAAAATCTGATGAACCGACCTATATAAAGATCAGGGGAATCCATTTTAAAAACGGGACCATCGAAGTAAAGGTCCTGAGCAAGCTATTGAAAAATGCACCGGAATTTGCAAGGGGCTTTATCGGGGTCGCTTTCCGGATTAACGACAGCGATACAAAATTTGAATGTATTTATATCCGCCCTACAAATGGAAGAGTGGAAGATCAGGTGAGGCGAAATCATTCGGTTCAGTATTATTCATATCCTGATTATGAATTTGACCGTCTGAGGAAAGAATCGCCGGAAAAGTACGAGTCCTACGCAGATATGGGGTTGAATGAGTGGATTACACTGAAGATTGTTGTGCTAAACAGTCAGGCAAAGCTTTATATCAATAACAGTCCGCAGCCAACATTAATCGTAAATGATTTGAAGCTCGGATCCGATTCATCGGGGGCCCTGGGCCTCTGGGTTGAAACAGGCACCGAGGGGTATTTTTCTGATTTGAAAATACAGGGAGACTTATATTAACTTTATAGTTATGAAAGTCAATAAGAAAATACTCATCATTACAGGCGATGCCGGGGAAAGTTTTGAAATCCTTTATGCCGCGCATCGTTTCCGGGAAGCAGGGTATGAACCGGTGATTGCCGCTCCGGCTGTGAAAACCATGAACCTGGTGATCCATGATTTTGAACCGGGTTGGGATACTTATGTGGAACGCAAGGGCTACCTGGTGGATTCCCAGATTTCGTTTGACGATGTGGATCCTGACCAGTACCGCGCCGTGCTGTTTCCCGGAGGACGTGCTCCAGAGTATTTGCGGAACGACAAACGGGTAATCAGCATTGCGAAGAAATTTTATGAAGCCGGCAAATATGTTTTTGCCATCTGTCATGGCGTTCAGATACTGGTAACAGCGGGTTTAGTGAACAACAGGAAAATAACCTGTTATGAACATGTGCGGTTTGAAGTGGAAAGTTGTGGTGGCATATATGTAGAGCCAGATGAAGCCATACAGGATGGAAAGATCGTTACCGGGAAAACCTGGCAATCCCATCCCGAATTTTACAGAATCGTATTCAATTGCCTCGTAGAGTCAGAAAAGACTGCTATGGCGCTGAATTAATCCGACCCGTGTCGGGACGATATCTATGCCGGTATACAAACAATTCGATCAGGCCGCACTCAACAACCAATATAATATCCGGTTGCATGTTCCGGATTTCGCTGTTTACCTGGAAAGATGCGATTCACTAAGCAGGCAAACGGAAAAAGAATTAGACTCCATTAAAGATTTGTCATATGGTTCCCTGGCCCGGGAACGGCTGGACATATATCCTGCACGGAACCCAAATTCCAAAACACTGGTTTTTATTCACGGTGGCTATTGGCAGAGGTTTGGAAAAAAAGATTTTCAATTTATCGCCAAAGCATTCAGTGGATATGGCGTTACCACGGTCCTGATTGAATATCCGCTGGCTCCTGAATTTTCTATCGATCAGATTGTAAGCTCCTGCCACCAGGCCCTTGAATGGGTATATCACAATATAGCAGCGTATCATGGTGATCCGGACCAGCTTTTTCTTGGCGGACATAGCGCCGGGGCGCATCTGGCGGCTATGTTACTGACTACAGAATGGAAACGTTTTAATCTGAAACCCGATCTCATCAAAGGCAGTTGTCTTATCAGCGGGTTGTTTAATTTAATGCCCATTCATTTATCGAATATCAATGAGGTTTTGCATATGGATAGAGAAGCGGCCCTGCGAAACAGTCCGGTTCAATATGCGCCTGCGGTTCATTCACCGGTCTCCATTGTAGTGGCGGGAGACGAAACTCCTGAATTCCTGGATCAGAGCCGGGAATTGTATGATTGCTGGAAAGAACATATCCCTGCCGAGATATTGGAGCCCGCCGGGTTAAATCATTATTCAATATTGGAATCTACGCTGGATCCGGCATCCCCGCTTCACCAGGCAATGCTCAGGCTGATGAAAATTGTGGAAGATCTTTAAACAGGATCATTTGCATATTCGGGCGAAATGTTCGAAGTTTATCCTATGCGGTTAAGGTTTATTTCCCTGTCCATACCGTTTTCGGTTTTTTTCCTTTTCTCTGGTTGTATTAAAACGAATTCATCCAAGTCTCTCAGCAATTATTTTATGAGTGCAGAAGTGAATGGCATTCCCTGGAAAACAACAGAACCAGGAAAAGCGTATTTTATGGCTTATAAAGAAGGCCGTCCCAGGTGGGAACTTTTAATAGGAGGCTCGCAGACTAACACGGACACGGTTGCCAATCTGATCACCATCAGTTTTGAGTTCGCGCCAAAGCCCGGCAGGTATTTTTTCAATAATCAACTATATATCACCCTGGATTCCGGTATCTCCGCCAATTATAGCCACTATAAGGTATATAGTTCTTCAAACAAGTGGAGTACGGGCGGATTTGTTGACATAGAATCCATTTCAAAAGACGAAATAACGGGAAGTTTTAATTTTACTGCCAAAGGAGATATAACAGATTCCACGACATCCTTTATTAAAAACGGGAAATTTGATGTTTTGTATGCAGGAGGAGATATAGAATGGACCGGCCCTTAAAACTGCACTATTAAATCTGCGGCGCTTTTATTCTGTTAAAAAAGATTTATGAAATAAGTCCTGCGGGAAAATACCGGTATATTTTCCAAATTTTTGGGGTGAAATATTTTTCGATTCTCATTGGGTTTTTTGTACTCGCTTCCACGGCATTAAGCCAGTCTCCAAATGACCGTGGCCATCCCGCCTCGTATAAAACAGGTTATCGGAATATCCTGTGTACAGATTCAGGCAGAACATACAAGCCCAAGACAAGCACTGACCATTCTCTTCATTTCCGTCCCGTTGAAATAGATTTATGGTATCCCACGGATGATCCGGGATCCGCTTTGCCCCTCACTTATGGATATTTTTTGAATCTCCTGCAACAGCGGTCGAACCGTTTTCAGGACGATACCGTTTACAAACAAATGAGTGCGGAGCTGGTAACTTATTTAAGTATAAATCTTAAAATAAAGGATAAATCAAAGCTCACGGGGATTGTTACCCGCAGTTATCTTAACGCAAAACCTGCACAGAAACGTTTTCCCCTGATTTTGTATTTGTGTTCCTACAATGGTATGAGTTATGAAAACCTGGCACTCTTTGAATTTCTCGCTTCACAGGGTTATCTCGTTGCCTGCATAAGTTCAGTAGGCCGTTATCCGGGGAATATGAGTACACAGATGCCGGACCTGATAGAACAGGTTAAAGACGGAGAATTCGCGCTTCAATATTTAGGAAAGGAGCCAAACCTCGATACGACAAAGAATGGAGTTTTGGGTTACAGCTGGGGCGGACTGGCAGCGATGATCCTGTCTATGCGGAACAGTAATGCAAAATGTATTTTATCGCTGGACGGATCTGAAATGCATTATTATGGTGATTCAAAGAAAGAGGACCTGGATTTCGATCAGCTGAGAAATTCACCTGAATTCAATTTGAAAAAATTAAATATTCCATATGCTTATCTCGAAAGCGGATTTAAACAATCTGAACAGGACGCGGATTCGGTATTCAATATTTTCAACTCCTCCGGTTTTCAGAAATTATATGTTCATTTTCCCAAAGCGGTTCACGAGGATTTTTCTTTCCTCCCTTCCCTGGGAAATAAAATGAATGGGGCTGAACCTGTTCTCTCTCCCTTCTATGTCCGGGTTCAACAATTTGCTCTTGAATATTTCGACAAGTATCTAAAAGGAACAGGTAAGGGGTTACCATTATGGCTTGATTCTGTTTTTCGGAGTGGCCTGGGCGACTCTGTTTATCCGAAGGTAAAATCCAAAAAAGGCGGAATCCGGCTCATGGGCAGGATTGTGGATGATAGAAAAAACGAAGGACTGGCTTATGTAAATGTGGGAATCCGGAATAAAAACGCAGGGACAGTATCCTCACCCGATGGATGGTTTCAGTTGAAAATTGATTCTGTGTTACTGGATGACAGTCTTCGTTTTTCCATGGCAGGCTACCAGCCTTATACTATCAGCGTCGCTGAATTCATGAAAATGTCCAAACCCCCGATCATCCCGTTGAAAGAAAATGTATCGGGGTTAAAAGAAGTTGTTATAACCGCAAGGGCGATGAAAACGGAGATCAGGGGAAACACCACTACTTCAAATTTCGTGAATATTGGCCTGCCCCTGAGATTCCTGGGTTCAGAAACCGGGATCAGACTGGCCCTTGGAAAAAAGCCGGTCGTATTGAAAAGTTTCAGTTTTAATATCTCGGATAACCGGGTGGATACTGCCGTTTTCCGGTTAAACATTTATAATTTTAAGAACGGTATGCCGCATGAAAATATACTACACCAGAATATCCTGGTTCCCATTGGAAAACGACCTGGCAGGTACACACTCAGTTTAGCGGATTATAAGCTGGTGCTCAGCGGTGATGTGCTGATCTCCCTGGAATGGATTGAAGGATCCTATTCCAAAGCAGGTAACGGGGCCATTTTTTTGTCGGCCGGTTTCCTGAATTCAGCTACCTGGCACCGACTGACCAGCCAGGCGGAGTGGAAAAAAGCAACTGGTCTGGGTGTAGGATTTAACGTTGTAATACAGAAGCAAAATAATTAAACTGTACAGGGAATGCATAATCATCTCATTAAAAAGCCGGATGAACTTTCTGAAAGTGAAATTCAGGTTATTCTTACAAACTGGGATGTGGAAGAATGGAAGGAGCTCTCACCTGAAGCGTTCCGGAAAAGATTTGAAGAATCTGAATTTCACCTTTTGAACGGGGAGGATTCCAGGTTGCTGAGTGTAGCGAGAATCAATTTTAAGTTTAAGGTAAGTATTGATGAATCCGTTTATGATATCGCTGAGCTGGTTGGGTTCATAACGGTGGAAGTACTGCAGGGATATGGCAAAATACTGCTCGGGCTTATTTCAGATAATTTAAAGGGAAGAAATATCGAAGCGATTGGTTTTTGCCGGCGAAGAACCGCTCCTTATTATGAAAGTGCGGGGTTTAAAGTTTTACGGGATAAAGTAAAACACCTTCGTGAAAAAAACGGGGATGACTGGCTTACGCCCAAGGAAGATGATGATATTATCGCCCTTACCCTGACTACAGACAGAATTGAATTGTTCGAAAATATCAGTGACGAACGACCGGCCTACCTGCTTTTTTAGATTCAATTTTATATTTCTGCAAGCCAGCAAATTACCAGACATAAGTGGCTGCAGCACCGGCTGTCAAACTTGTCGCCACCCATTTGCCTTTAAAACGAATATTGAAATAAATCTGGGATCCGCTATTATTTTCTACAATCAGAATTTTTTTCCCGTCAGGAGTTTTAAAAGCAACATTCGGTAGCCCGCTGACCAGCGAACTGGAAATTCGAACCGATCCTGCCGGCACAAATTTAGAGGCATGGGCTACTATATAATAACCCACGTTCCGGGTGATTGAAGAACCGGCAATGGTCAGTGCTCCTTTGCAGGTAGTGCAACCGCCGGGTGTATGCGGACCAAAAGACGCATCGTTAGCCAGGTTCCATTCGAGTGCATTGCGGCACCAGTTGTTCATTGAGCCGATGATCACATTGGTCATATGCCATTGCAGGTCCCCGCCAAAAGCTCCGGTAGACGGCGTGTACTGTTCAGTGAAATATAAATTTTTTGCCGGGTAAGCATTATGGATTGGCGTGAGGGCACTGATATCCCCCGCATATAAGTGAAAGGCCGCTCCGTCTACAAATGCAGCTGCGGTCGGGTCTCCGAATATACTGGTCGCATAAGACGGCACATCGCAGTTATGATCATATACCACAATTTTTGTAGAGAGCCCTGCTGCCTGAAATGCCGGCCCCAGGCTCGTTTTAATGAACACTGCCTGATCGGCCGCTGTCATATATAAACTTGGATTGTTACCGGGATTGAGTGGTTCATTTTGTGGGGTAACGGCGTCTATGATGATGCCCGCTGCCTTCATCTCCTGTATGTATTTCACGAAATAAAGCGCATAGGCCGCATAGTATTTGGGCAGGAGACTGCCGCCGACGGTAGCGTTATTATCCTTCATCCAGGCCGGCGCACTCCAGGGAGCGGCGATTATTTTTATTGCCGGATTGATAGCCAGGATCTGTTTCAGCAGGGGTACCAGGTCCGTTGTATCCGGACCGAGACTGAAATGAGCGAGCAGGGTATCCGTTTGGCCTGCCGGCATATCATCATAGGAAAAAACAGCCGGGTTTAAATCTGAAGCACCAATGGAAAGCCGGAGATAGCTGATCGAAACCGACGACGCGTCTTTTCCGAATAATTCATTTAGCAGGGATGCCCTGGCATCCACAGCGAGTTGATTGATCAGGGATGCACTGCCTCCGGTAAGGGTAAATCCAAAACCGTCCACCGGCTGAAATTTTACCGTGCTGTCCACATCGATATACTGATAAGGATTACTCTTTGTATCAAAGTTCAGGACCGTGCTTTGTTTCCGTAGTAAAATGGTCATATCGCCGGATGTGAGCCACTGGGTCACCGTATCCGACAGGGTTGCCGGAGGAATCGGGGTTGCCCCGTTATTTTTTTTAGCACAGGAGAACAGGAAAACCAGGCAGAACAGATAAAACTTATACATAGACATTCTCGGTTTTTGAATGGTGTAGCCGAATTCTTTTTTAAAGGTACGGTCCCGGCTACTTCTTATCTGTATTCCCCGTTTTTTAGGTAAATACGGATCTGCAAACATCCCGCTGCGCCCTGAAAATCAAAACAATAGAAGTTTATTTAACTTTTCTTTGGGGGTTTTAGTTCTTTTTATTGTCATGCTTCCATACAACAGGCATTTATGGAGGTGGACCAGATTTGGAATCTGATTGCTAAGAAACTTTCCGGTGAAGGATCGGAGGAGGATATCAGGGAGTTGGAAAAACTTCTGCGTGAAAATCCTGATCTGCATTATCCTTTGCAGGCCATCACCGATTTATGGAATACCGATTTACAGGTTAACCAGAACGATGCCCATGATGCCCTGATGCGGCATATTGAAAGAATGAAGGACCTGAATATTGACTATGCCGACCGGCAGACTGAAGAAGAAATCCTGTATCCGGAACCCGTAGAAAGGAAAAGAAAATATTTCCGGCCGCTGTTAACCGCCGTTTTGGTAATTGGCGCAGTTTTAATCGTTTCTAAATTCATGGGTTCAACCGAACCCGCATCCAAAATCCCCGCTAAGGATGGGAAATGGGTGAACAGCCAGATTTCTACCAAATACAATTCAAAGACCAGCCTGGTGCTGTCAGATGGCACAAAAGTATGGCTGAATGCAGGCAGCAGCCTGAGTTATGATTCCAATTTTAATATTAACCTGCGCGAAGTTTCCTTAACCGGGGAGGCATTTTTTGATGTAACTAAAAATAAGCTGAAGCCCTTCATTATCCATACTTCCAAAATTGATATCAAAGTAGTGGGTACTGAATTTAATGTACGGTCCTATGCCACGGATAAAACGACAGAAGCCTCCCTGATCAGGGGCAGCATTGAAGTAAGTTTTAAAGACAATCCAGATAATAAAATACTACTCAGGCCCAACGAAAAGATCGTAGTGGATAACAATGGAAAATTTGAAAACGTTTCCAAAAACTCCCTGCTGGCGGGAAACAAAAAAATAAACCAGGTTCCGGGTGTGGCTATAAAAAACCTCACCTATGAAGCGAAAACCGGAACGATCATAGAAACATCCTGGGTAGAGAATAAACTGATTTTTCAGGATGAATCCTTCGATGAAATCGCCCACCAGCTGGAACGCTGGTATGGGGTTTCCATCGTTTTTAAAAACGAACAGCTGAAAGAAAATCATCTTACCGGAAATTTTACCAATGAAACCGTTCGTCAGGCGCTGGATGCGTTGAAATTAACTGCCATGTTCCGGTATGATATTGATAAAAATAATTTGATAACGATTTATTAAGGGCTCTATAAAATCAGATTAACATGACCAGAAACACCTCCTAAGACTATTCTCCGGATGAAACCCTTTCTGCTGTTTTGCCTGCAGATATACCCAAAGCATTAGTTGAAAAATTTATAATCTAAAATGCTAAAGAAGTATGAAGAAGGATCAAATAGAAAAACACGGTTTTCGCACCGTTAAAAGAATTTTCGTTTTTATGAAACTCACGCTGATATTCCTGGCCGCAGGGATACTTCATGTTTCAGGAAATCCGAAAGCGCAGGCGAAAGTAACCCTGAAGCTGAATAATGTTGAAATTGCAAAAGGTTTAAATACCATTGAAACCAATTTCAACTACCGGTTTTTATATAATAATAACCTCAAGAGCATCAAGACGAAAATCAATATTGATGTAAAGGACGAATATATCAATGAGGTGCTTGACAAGATGTTCAGCGGCACGGACCTGTCTTACAAGATGCTCGACAACAACCTGATCGTGGTTCTTGCAAACACCACAGCCTTGCAGGACATCAAAGTGACCGGTAAGGTTACCAGCAGTAAAGATGATCAGGCCCTGGTGGGGGTAAGTGTCAGCCTGAAGGGTAGTAAGATCGGGACAACCACCGATAATTACGGAAACTTTACGATGACCGTTCCGGAAGATGGTACCCTGGTATTTTCTTATACAGGGTTTAAAGAACAGGAAATAAAAGTGAACAGCCAGTCCGTCATCAACGTGAAAATGGTGGAATCCGGAAAAGCCCTGGATGAAGTGATGGTAATTGGATATGGATCTGCCAGCAAAAGGGACCTGACCGGTTCCATTGTAAAAATTCAGGGTAAGGATGTGGCAGATAAACCAAACACCAATCCCATTTCCTCCTTACAGGGACAGGTAGCCGGTTTATCTGTTGTGAACAGCGCAACCCCCGGATCCACTCCTGACGTACGTATTAGGGGTACGATCAGCATTGGTTCGGTTCATCCCCTCTATGTTGTGGACGGAAACTTTAATGATAATATTAATTACCTGAATCCAAACGATATCGAGTCTATCGAAATCCTGAAGGATCCTTCCTCCCTGGCGATCTTCGGGGTAAAAGGCGCAGCCGGTGTAATCCTGGTCACTACAAAAAGTGCAAAAGCCGGACAAGTCGTGGTGAATTTCAACACGTTTTACGGGGTAAAAAACCTGGTCGATCCGATCCAGATGGCGGATGGTCCCCAGTTCAAATCCATTTTGACCCAGGAAGGTCAGAACCGGTATTTTGATAACGGATATACCACCATTAATAATTTTGTTGCGAATGATATGGATAAATGGACCGGCAATTCAAATTGGATTAATGCCATCACCCGGACAGCTCATACCAGTTCAACCAATATCAGTGTATCGGCCAGTTCGGAAAAAAACAAGTTTTACATGGGTGCCGGTTATGCAACCGACGAGGGTATGGTTCAGGGTGTGAAGTACGACAGAATTTCCGTTTCGTTGCAGGACCAGTACAGCGTCTCTAAAGCAGTCAAGGTCGGATTTATTATAAACGGTAGCCGGGAAAACCTGCCAGTGGATGGAAACGGTCCGATGACCAACGCCCTGCAGGTTGCGCCCATTATCGAGTCGGGTACCAAATCGTTTTTTGCCCGCAATCCTTATGGAGGACTGACGGATTCCGCATTTTATGATCTGTACTCTACTACGCCCACCATCCAGAATACATTATCGAATCCATTCCTGCAGATGGCACAGAATGCAACGCAGAGAGATGTTCAGGACAGATTACTCGGTAATGCGTTTGTGGAAGTTAATTTCCTCAAGTATTTTAATTTCCGGGCAACAGGGTATATCAACCTGAGTTCGGAGAGTCACAATCAATACACACCTTTACAGAACCAGTATAACCCCGATCCATTCCCCGGTGACCCCTCCGTTATAAAATATGGTAATTTCATTACCAGCGTCACCCAAACGGTAATCGACGTTAGAAAATACCAGTCTGATTTCATCCTGAACTACAAAAAGCAGTTCGGGTCCAGTAATTTAACCGTCACCGGTGGTTTTTCCACTACCTATAATGGCGTCTTCCCGTTGTCAGGACAGATCCAGCAGGCAGCCGGTGCAGACCCGATTCCGAACGATCCACGCTTTTGGTATATATCCACCGGATTCGGATATGCCGCCGGAGCTACCTCAAACTCCACAGCCGGTGGTCCGCAACAGTACGAGAATACCACGGTATCCGGGTTGCTTAGGGTATTGTACAACTACCAGAATAAATATTACTTAAACGGGTCTTTAAGAAGAGACTATACCAGTCAGTGGCTGGCGAGTGATCCAAACCAGGGACAGACTTTCTGGGCCCTCGGCGGTGCATGGGAAGTTACCCGGGAAGATTTTATGAACGATCAGAAGTTTTTCAACTACCTGAAATTAAAGGGTTCCATTGGTCTGCTCGGTAATTCAAACGCCCTGGTGAACGGAACTTACTTTCCCTATCCGGCTTATCCGGGAATTTCAGCAAATTCATCCGCAGTATTCGGATCACACGTAGTGAATGCGTATGTATCCAATTATCAAGCAGCCCCGGATCTTAAATGGGAAACCGTGAACAGCGCGGAAGCCGGGTTCGAATTTGTAGCGCTGGATAACCGCCTGCGTTTTGAATTTGACTATTACAACAAACAAACTAAGGATCTGCTGATGCAGCTGCAACAGGCCGGGCAGCAGCCAAAGCTTGTCAACAACGGAAATATTTCAAATACCGGTTTTGAATTTTCTGCCGGATGGAACCAGGTGATCAACAAGGACTGGTCTTTTTCCGTAAATGGAAATTTAACCACCTACAAAAATCTTGTGGTAAGTATTGGTACACCGCTGCTGGCTGATCCACAGGTGCCGAGCCAGACAATAGCCGGGCAACCTATTGGATATTTTTATGGTTATAAAGTAATTGGACTTTACCAGAGTTATGCGGATATCCTGGCTTCACCAGCAAGCGCCGTAAATGGTCAGCCCGTGGCACCCGGTGATTTTAAATATGCCGACTTAAATGGTGATGGTAAAATAAATAATCTTGACCAGACCCAAATCGGAAACCCCACGCCAAAGTTTGGTTATGGTGGTTCGATCAATGTAAACTTCCGGCGTTTTGAACTGGGTATTGAAGTGAACGGAGTTTACGGAAATCAGATTTACCGGGAATGGGCAACATCAATGCAGCAAAATTCCCTGTATAACTATCCCTCTTATGATGTAAATGCCTGGCACGGTGCGGGTACTTCCAACTGGATACCCATCGTGGATGCACAACATCTGAATAACCGGGCGCCCTCCAGTTATGGTATTGAGGACGGAAGTTATATCCGGATCAGAAATCTCCAGCTGGCCTATAATTTTTCCAGTGATATGCTGGCCAAAGCCCACATGAAAAATGTAAAGATTTTCGTTAACGTACAAAACCTGAAAACCTGGAAACACAATCTGGGATTTTCGCCGGAATACGGAGGATTTGTTGATACAGAAGTAGGAGGCGGAGCTTCTGCTACTTCATTCGGAGTGGATGTCGGCGATGCCAGTGCAGCTATTCCGAGGATTATTACTGGCGGTATAAATGTTACTTTCTGATCTGCTTAAACCAAAAAATTCGAATGTTATGCAAATAATTAAAAAAATAACCCAGGGACTTATTCTTCCGGTCCTCACGTTTGCCCTTTTTTCAGGGTGCTCTAAATTCCTTGACCGTAAGCCTTTGTCTGCTACACTGGGCGACCTGAACCAGGGAGGTCTGGAAGGACAGGCCATTGGTTTGTACGGAACCATCCGAAACTCCCAGTCTGCTCCCTATTGCGGGGATGGCATGGTTGGTATTGGATATATTCCGATGCAGGGATTCCGTTCGGGAGACCAGACGGTACAAGCTGACCCGGGCGCTGCCGGATATATTACGGCCTACTCAGATTTCCAATACAGTAAGGATGACTGGGCAAACGGAGTATACTGGGACAGACACTATCAGATGGTATTGCTCTGCAATATCTTACTTCAGACAGCCGACTCCCTGAACCTGACGGATCCGCCTTCCCTGATCAATATTGCCGAAGCAAAATGGTTCAGGGCCTACTCCTATTTTGACCTGATTAAGAATTATGGGGAAGTTCCGCTGATCACCAAAAGAGTATATCAGACTTCGGACGGGCAGATAGCAAAATCATCCGTGGATAGTGGATACGCCCTGATAGACGCAGACCTGACCTATGCTGAAGCCAACCTGCCTTCGCAACAGCCATCAACTTCCGTTGGTCGCCTGGTTCAGAATGCAGCAAGAACACTTCACGCAAAAACCTTTTTGATGCGGGATGCGCCACTACCGACAAGCCAGGCGAATTATCAGCGCTGTCTGGACCTTTGTCAGCAGATTATCAATTCCAATCAATATTCATTGTTCACCCCGTATTGGGGAATATGGAAAACAGCAAATGAAAATTGTTCTGAATCCATTTTTGAAGTGCAGTGTCAGCAAAATGCAAACACCGCAGCAGGTAGTGCAACAACCTATTGGAGCTGGTGGGGAACCGAACAGGGAGTACGCGGCTCGGGTGACTGGAACCTGGGCTGGGGATGGAACAATCCAACCCAGAACCTGGTGGATGCTTATGAACCGGGAGATCCAAGAAAGGCGGCGACGATTTTATTTTCCGGCCAGTCTGATGATCCGGCCAATGGCGGATACGGACGTACACTACCGCCACTCGACTAACTCACTATACTGGAATAAGAAAACCTATGTAAGCCAGGCTGAACAAATTGCCGCTGGTGATCCGACAGGTGCCGCATTTGAAAATACCAGGGTGCTACGATATGCCGATGTTATCCTGATGGCGGCAGAATGCGCCAATGAAATCGGGGGTGCTGAAAATGATAGCTCTGCTGAAGCCTGGCTGGAAATGATTCGTGCAAGGGCAAGGGGAAACAATTCCGCCGTACTTCCCTATGTACAATATCAAAACCAGGCGCAGTTCCGCACGGCAATTAAGAAGGAAAGAAGAGTGGAATTCGGAATGGAAATGGAAAGGTTCTACGATCTGGTCAGATGGGGTGATGCTCCGGCAGTTCTGGCCGGAATGGGATATCAGGCGAAAAACGAATATTATCCGATTCCGACTCCGGCTCTGTCAGGAAATCCATTACTGGTTCAAAACCCTAATTATTAAACTGTTTATTATTCCGCCAGCGTAGGCGAGGCAGAATAATAAAAGCATAAAATTTCTTTTATGAGCATATTAAAAAAAATAACCAGAAACACAATCATTGTTTTGGTGCTCAGTATGGCCATTACCAGTTGTGAAAAAATAGTCCATCCTGCATTGGGAGAGTATCCGACAGATGCCACCCAGCCAGGCGGACCTTTGAAATTCTTTACCGCTTACGATGGAATAAATGCGGATAGTGTAAGGGCGCAATGGGGTGTGGACAGTAGTGTGACTTATACGGAAGGTGTAAATGGTCAGGCACTGCAGGGCAGTACGACAACCTTTGTTCAGTACGGATCTGCTAATGATTTTGGATCGTCCACCAGTTTTACCATTTCATTTTGGATCAGTAAGACGCCTCAGCCGGCAGGTGCAGGTACAAACTTTGTGTTTGCGTTAAATGCCACGGGTTACAGCTGGACCAACCTGGAACTGTTTTTTGAATTCGAAGACGCGGGCAACCCGAGTACAGTAGATTCAGCTGCGGGTAAACTATATATCCTTGATCAATGGTTTGAATATACCGGGGCGAAAAGGATGGCCAAAGTGCTGGACGGCAACTGGCACCAGATGGTGTTCACTTATGATGAGACAACTTCACTGCTGTCTACCTACATAGATGGTGCGCCCATGGCCGGATTGCCCGCCGGTTTTGGCAACGTGATGAATGGCTCATCCCCCAGGGGTCCGCTGGCATTCACGAATTTAACCGGATTGAGTGTTGGAGGTCCGGGCATAACGGCACAGCAGGCGAATACGTGGATGGGTGATTTTGACGGGAAACTGGATCAGTTCAAATTATATTCCACTGTACTGACGGCTGACGAAGTAGCACAAAATTTTGCAAATAAAGATTAGGACTTAGCAGGTCGTTTTTTGGTTTAAGCAGGGGTTGCATAATTTAGTGCAGCCCTTCTTGTTTTATGCAGCCCTTTGCAGTCAGGTCTTAATGCTTCAGGATGGAATTCATGATGAATCACAGGCGCGCCGCTTTAACCATATCCCTGATGGGTATAGGAGTATTTATGCTCACGCAATGCGTTAACCCGGAAAAACAAGAAGAAAAGCCAGCGATGGGGACTAGTCCTGATCCATCGCAGTTTGCCGGCTCTGCATCCTGCAGCGGATGCCATAAAAATATTTATGATACTCATATTCACACAGCCCATTACCTGACTACCCGGCCTGCCCTACCCGAATATATTAAGGGAAGTTTTGAACCAGGGAAAAACAGGTATGCGTATGATTCCAACCGGGTAGTGATGATGGAAAAACGGGACAGTGGTTTTTACCAGGTTGCCTATTATAAGGGAGATCCAAAAATAACCGGTCGTTTTGATATCGTGGTGGGCTCGGGCTCAAAGGGGCAGACCTATATCACACGATATAAAAATGAACTGTATCAGCTGCCAGTGTCTTATTTTACGGCGGCACAGAACTGGGCTAACAGCCCCCTTTATCCCACCAATCCAATCCTGTTCAACCGATCCATCACATCCCGCTGCCTCGAATGTCACAGTACGTTTGCCAAAGTAATTTCAACACCGGACCTGGATCCTGAATCTTTTGACAGTAAAATTATTTTCGGGGTTGATTGTGAAAAATGTCACGGACCTGCGGCGAAACATGTTGCCTTTCAAAAGGAAAACCCGGAAGAAAAAACAGGGAAATTTATTTTGAACCCAGCCCGGTTTTCAAGACAACAGAATCTGGATCTCTGTGGGTTATGTCATGGCGGGCGGCTTCCAAAAACAAAACCATCTTTTGAATTTGTTTCCGGCGATAAGTTATCTGACTTTTTTAAAACAGATTCCCTTCAGCCGGATCCTGACAATATTGATGTTCATGGCAATCAGCTGGGATTACTCCGGTCCAGCAAGTGTTTTAAAATGAGTAATGTAATGACCTGCACCACCTGTCATAATCCCCATGAAAACGAAAGGGGAAAGACGGCGCTGTTTTCAGCACGTTGTGCATCCTGTCATAACCCGCAACACCAGAATACCTGCAAAATGACTGCAACCCTTGGCCCTTCAATTTCACAGAATTGTATAGATTGTCATATGCCGCTGAAAGCTTCTAAATCAATCAGTGAACTTCTTCCAGGTGCGACCAGCCCGACTGCTGCACTGATACGCTCCCACCTCATTAAAATTTATCCGCTGGAAACCAGACTGTATAAATCCAATCCGGTTAAAAACAAATAAAGCAATGACCCCAGCGAAATTTTTTAAAGTATTCGTGATATTATCTTTTGTATTTTTTTATTCCTGTCGCCAGCAGGAAACGAATCTGT
Organism: uncultured Bacteroidota bacterium; assembly: GCA_963766585.1. GTDB lineage: Bacteria > Bacteroidota > Bacteroidia > Chitinophagales > Chitinophagaceae > Puia. The sequence continues at coordinate 477,717 of CAVYAV010000002.1, read as the reverse complement.
TTAGTTCACAACCGTCGTCCAAAACAAATATTGACTTCGCGAATAATCTCGAGAAAAAAGATTTGTTTAATATCCTGTATTATCTCTATTACTATAATGGCGGCGGCGTTGCCATTGGTGATATCAATAACGACGGATTACCGGATATCTATTTTACAGCAAACAGTAAGGGTCACAATAAATTGTACCTAAACAAGGGCGGGTTTGTATTTGAGGACATCACGGCAAAAGCAGGTGTGGAAGGGATTTCAGACTGGTGCACAGGTGTAACGATGGCCGATGTGAATGGAGACGGGCTTCTGGATATATATGTTTGTTCAGTGCAGGGAGAGCATGGGTTGCAGGGAAGGAACCAGTTATTTATAAACAACGGCGACGATCATTTCACCGAAAGCGCGGAGAAATACGGGCTTGCCCTTTCAGCGTATTCCACCCAGGCTGTATTTTTTGACTATGACCACGACGGCGACCTGGATTGTTTTATCCTGAATCAGAGTCATCATCCGAATTCAAATATTGTTGACACCAGTAACCGGAGAAAATTTGATGCGAATGCCGGCAGCTACCTGTATCGGAACGACATCAGTACCACCGGCCGTTTTACGGATGTAACAGCGCAGGCCGGTATTTATCAGAGCAGTCTGGGTTACGGGCTCGGGATTGCGGTTTCGGATCTGAATAACGATGGCTGGGATGATATTTATGTAGGCAATGATTTTCATGAGAACGATTACTATTATATCAATAACGGGAATGGCAGTTTTACCGAAAGCGGAGCGGCGCATTTCGGTCACTATTCCCGGTTCAGCATGGGCAATGATATTGCGGATTATAATAATGACGGGCAACCGGATATTGTTACCGTTGACATGCTTCCTCCCGATGAAAAGACCCTGAAGACCTATGGCAGTGATGAAAATTTCCAGATATATTTTTATAAGATATTATATAACGGATTTCAAAACCAGGTGTCCAGGAACTGCCTGCAGCGAAACAACGGAAGTGGAAAATCATTTAGTGATGTGGCACTTATGGCCGGTGTTTCGGCAACGGACTGGAGCTGGACTCCGTTAATGGCCGATTTTGATAACGACGGAAATAAAGATCTTTTCATTTCGAGCGGTATCGTAAAAAGGCCGGTGGACCTGGATTACGTGCGGTTTGTTTCAGATCTGTCTGCTCGCACGAACAGGAATAGTTCGGATGAATACGACGATATGACCATTAAAAAAATACCTGATGGCAGTTCTCATCCTTTCTTTTTCCGGAATTCGGGAAATGATTCCTTTAAGGATGTAAGTGATAGTTGGGGCACCGGTGCGATGAAGGGGTATTATAACGGTGCCGCCTATGCGGACCTGGATAACGACGGGAATCTGGATCTGGTGATGAACTGCCTGAATGCACCGGCGATCGTTTTAAAAAATAATACCTCGGCAAAAAAGTTCCTTTCCCTTTCTTTCCAGGGAGAAGGCATGAACCGTTTTGGTATTGGGGCTAAAGCCTATTTATGGACGCATCAGTCAAAAACAGGCATCGAAAAACTCCAGTACCAGGAACTGATGCTCACGCGGGGTTTTGAATCCTCTTCTGATACACGTTTGCATTTTGGACTGGACAGTCTTACGGCAGACAGCCTGCTGATTGTATGGCCCGATCAGAAATTCCAGCTGATCAGAAAAGTGGAACCGGATAAACAGCTTATGGTCCGCCAAAAAGACGCTTCAGGTATTTTCAGCTATGCCTCATTTTTTCCGGAGAAGAAACAGGTATTGGAGGATATCAGCAGCCAGGTGAACTGTTCCTGGAAACACAAAGAAGACGATTATAATGATTTTGCCTCCCAGTATCTGATTCCGCACAAAGAGAGCACAAGAGGACCGAAGATAGCGGTAGGCGATGTGAACAAAGACGGACTGGATGATTTTTATGTTTGCGGTGCGAAGAACCAGCCGGGAGTATTGATGATTCAGCAGAAGAACGGCGGATTTGTATCCACAGATACGGTCCTGTTTAACAAGGATGCCATTTGTGAAGACGTGGATGCCATTTTTTTTGATGCGAACGGTGACGGGTACCCGGATTTATATGTTGTCAGTGGCGGGAATGAACCGCCCGCATCTCCGCTTTGTCTGGAAGACAGGTTATACCTGAACGACGGTAAAGGACATTTTAGAAGATCGGAAAAATTTATGGCGCAATTGTATGAAAATAAATCCTGCGTTGCAGTGGCCGATGTGGATCATGACGGGGACCTGGATATTTTTGTCGGCAATCTGGCGAGCACCACCGGTATTTCATTTGGCCTGCCCCAGACATCTCATTTATATCTGAATGATGGCCAGGGTCATTTTTCCATTGCATTAAATATGATTGCCCTGGAGAAAATCGGCGCGGTGACAACTGCATCATTTACAGATCTGAATAAGGATGGCTGGCCCGACCTGGTTGTTTCGGGGGAATGGATGCCCATGAAAATTTATATGAATGATCATGGAAAATTTACAGAAACAGATGTGCCGAAATCTACAGGCCTGTGGCAAACCGTCTATACTGCAGATGTAAACGGAGATGGATTTCCGGATATCCTGGCAGGCAACTGGGGACACAATTCCAAATTGTGGGCAGGAAAAGACGGCCCGTTAAAATTATATATAAAGGACTTCGACCGGAATGGAACAGTGGAACAGATCATGTGTTATACAGAGAATGGACAGGAATATACCTTCCTGGCGAAAGATGAACTGGAACGTGCACTTCCAGTTTTGAAAAAAGCCTACGAACGGTATGATGCCGTAGCGGGTAAGACCGTGCAATATGTTTTCTTCGATCTTTTTAAAGACTATACTGAATTAAAAGCCGAAACCCTCAGCTCTTCCTGTTTTATCAATGATGGAAAGGGAAATTTCACCAGGTCGGACCTGCCGGATGCCCTGCAACTCGCTCCGGTCTTTGCATTTGCACCCGTCACCGAAGGAAATTCCGCCGGCTGGCTGGCAGGCGGTAATTTTTACGGGGTAGTACCTTATGAAGGAAGGTATGACGCCCTGTATCCAACTTTGTTTTCCATTGGAAAAAATAGTGAACTCTTTAGTCCGCCTTCTGTTCTTCCCACTATAAGTGGTGAAATAAGAGACGCTAAATGGATAAACACAGGCAACGGATCAAAAATATTGGTTCTGGCAAGAAATAATAGTTCATTAATTTTTTTAAAACCCGGAATATGAAAAGACCTTGGGGAAGTGCATGTGAATTAGCGATGATGATTTTCTTTTCTATATCCTGTAGTAAATCGGGTTCGGGAGATCAGCCGGTGGTTATTCCGCCAAAGCCGATGACCCTGAAATCCATTCTGCTTGACAATGGCCCTTTCAATAATCCGACTTATAATGTCACCGCGAAACCGGTAATAAAAATGCAGTTTTCCCAACCCGTGTTACATAGTTCTGTCGCCAACTCTGTGACCTTATCGGCCGGGGGCGCCATTGAATTGACAGCAACCTATGAAAATAATGATTCCGTTCTGGTTGTTCAGCCTTCCGCTGCATTGCCTTTTCTGACAAGGTGCGCGTTTTCAATTTCCACTTCATTAAAATCCCAGGCAGGCGGAAGTTTTATTGACAACTACAAAAACGCTTTTTTTACCCGGATTGATTCCACAGATAAGTTCCCCCAGATCAGCGATACTGCTTTGCTTACGCTTGTACAACAGCAGACATTTAAATATTTCTGGGATTTTGGTCATCCGGTATCCGGGATGTCCAGGGAACGCACCAGTTCGGCGGATGTGGTCACCACAGGAGGAAGCGGATTTGGTATCATGAGTATGCTGGTTGCCGTGCACCGGAATTTTATTTCGAAGCCTGAAGCGTTTGCCCGCATTGATACTATTGTAAATTTTCTTACGAATAAGGTTACGCCCTATCATGGCGCATTCCCCCATTGGATAAATGGCGCGACCGGTGCAACCGTTCCTTTTGGTCAGCAGGACAATGGCGGGGATATTGTAGAAACGGCTTACATGATGCAGGGACTACTTTGTGCCAGGCAGTTTTTTAACAGCACCACAGATGCAGGTGAAATTAATTTACGTGCTGCCATCAATGCTTTGTACGACCGGGTGGAATGGAACTGGTACAGGCAAAATGGTCAGAACGTTTTAACCTGGAACTGGAGCCCGGACTATAACTGGGCAATAAATGTCCAGGTAAAAGGCTGGGATGAAGCATTGATTACCTATGTGCTTGCGGCTTCATCTAATGTTCCGGCCAATACAATCCCGAAAGTAGTTTATGACAATGGATGGGCTGGCAACGGGGGGAGAAGAACGGTCAGGCCTTCTACAATATAATTCTTCCATTGGGACCGGATTATGGCGGGCCTTTATTTTTTGCACATTATTCTTTTCTGGGTATTAATCCGCATAACCTTACAGATGCTTATGCTGACTACTGGGTGCAGGACACTGCGCATGCAGCAATAAATTATTCTTATTGTGTAACCAACCCCAATCATTTTTTCGGATACAGTAATTTATGCTGGGGGCTTACAGCCAGTGATGTTCCGGGAGGGTATGATGCCAGTTCACCAACAAATGATCTTGGTGTAATTGCACCGACCGCGGCAGTTTCATCACTGCCCTTTACGCCGGTGCAATCCATGAACGCGATCCGGTTCTTTTATTATAAACTGGGAGACAAGGCCTGGGGCCAGTATGGGTTTACGGATGCATTCAGTCTTTCTGGCGTTTGGTTTGATCCTGATTGTCTCGCCATTGACCAGGGTCCCCAGATTGTGATGATTGAAAATTTCAGAAGCGGCATGCTCTGGAATTTATTCATGAGTTGTCCGGAAGTCAAAAATGGTATGAAGAACCTGGGTTTTGCAAGTCCTAATCTTTAGTGTTATGGCAGGGGATCGATGTGAAAAATGGTATACTCATTATTCCTGTAACTGATACTGGCAGGTAACAAGGCCAGGTTTTTATAATTTACAAGGTTGGCATTGGTCAACAGGATATAACTGACATTGTATTTTTTGAACAGGCCCGGAGCTTCAGCGGACTCACCATTCCGTAAATAAGCCAGCATGGTATTTCGTGCATGCTCCCGGGTTTCGAAGTTCACGTAAGGGTTAGAAAAAGTAATTCCAATAGAAACCATTTTTCTTGCAGTAGCCATCATCGGAAACAGGGAAGTTTGTTCTTCAGAGAGAAAAACCTGATCTGCAGGAATATGATCCCTTATAAAATAGTATACCTGAATCTGACCTGTGTCACGGGCTTTCTCCAGGCAAAGATTTCGGAAATGAACAAAATCATATCGTTTCTGATAAAAAGGAAAATAGATAACACCGCAAACCAATAGCAATGCGGCGAATGTATAAGAAAAAGTCTTTGGCGTCAGCTGATTTTGGAATTGTGTTTTTTTACCGGAAAGCCATTTATATACCCTGTCTGAAAGAAAGAAAAGCCCAAATCCATAAAATACAGATTGCAACGCCTTTAAATAAAAGAAATAGTGAAAAGAAGGAACCGTTCCGGGAAGATGAATGGACTTATGCTCGTCCAGGGACTGAACCAGTGTGGAATAGAAGTACATAAATACGGCAAATCCAGCCCAGTTCAGTAATATCTTCCTGATCAAAGGTTGTTCGAATTTTTTATAAAACCAGATAAAGCCAACGACGGAAATGGCAAAGGAAAGGGAAAGATTTTGCAGGATCATATCCTTGTAGTTCCTCCAGATAAAAATGGTATCGATATATTCAAACGGCTTTCTGTTCTCAAAATGTAAGTGATACTTTCCAACGATGTAATATAAAAACGGGGAACTGATTATTAAGAACGGGATGAAAACGGCCAGTGACTGAAGCATCATTTTTTTTACTGCTGCTGAATCCTTTGTTTTCAGTGCACTGATCATTTTAGTTCCCTGAAGGGAAATTAAAATCAGAATTATGAGTACCGTGGGCGCAGTATGTCCCAGGAATCCAATCCCAATCCCCGCACCAAGGGTTATAAACCAGCCCGCTTTCTGGGTTTTGAAAGCCAGCCAACAAAGGGCAATATTTATATAAAATATAAACTGCATAAAAACGCCGGAATACATCCAGGGAGAATAGGTGGCTGCATAAAATCCGGGAATCACACCGGTTGAAAAGAATAAATAAGAAAGAAGGCCAGCTAAGGCGATTCGAAAATCCAGCATGGTCAGCATCATGGAGAAAAAGGATAGCGGGGCCAGCAGGTTCATATAGGCACCCAGTCGAACCATAACTATATTGATCGGCAGGCCGGAGATTTTAATTACAGCGGTTTGCAGGAGGGACATCAGCGGGTTATACCATAAAAATTCACCAGGATAGTTTGGATCTTTCCCGAAACGTCCGTACAGGGTTTGTTGTACATAAGCCATATCCCGGGACACATCCAGATCGTAGAACCAGTACAGGTCATGGCTTACATGCCAGCATTGAATAAAGGCTGCAAGGATCATAACCAGGCCGCATAGAATAAAAAGTTGTCGCTGATCCCCTTTTTTTTGCATCATCTAAAATATTCAATATACATATAGAATAAAGTACGAGGCTATTTAATTCGGTCCTTTACAGAAGCCAGTTCCGGAAGATTGCTGACAGGCTGGTCAAGATAAAAATAAGCTGTTGCAGAATAATCATCCACCCTGTAAAAATTTATCCAACCCTGAGGGAAAGCCGGATCGGTAATCGCCATTGGCGAATCCATAAGTCTGATTAGGGATTTTTCGGTCGTTACCGTAACCATTTGCAGAGGAGTTCTATTTTCAATTATTTTTTTTACGTTGTCATACATTCCGCCGCCCATTTCCTGAATGGTGACTCTGCATCCCTGATGGAAATATACCGGGTCGGGAATATGAAAGCGATAAAAAGCAAATTTTCCGGCAGAATCTTCGGCGAGGGTGCATCCCTGGAACATATTGGTGAATTTGCCCATTCCCCAACCCGTGCCGATATAGTCCTCTGTTCCCGTTCCATTTATTGTGGGATGTAAACTATCCTCATCCAGATACATTTTTACTTCTCCTTCTCCCCACCAGGTTTTAATATAAGAGGAATCCACATTTACACCTACATTCACGCCGAGGAACCTACCCCTGCCGTGTACTGCGGGAAGTAATTCAAAATCTTTTCCAAGGGTAGCATGCACTGAACGGTTCCAGTATGCATGGAAATATAACATGTCCTCAGTCGGTTTGGACAAACTGGTAAAATCAATATCGTAAAACAGGAGTGCAAGGTTTTCGCTGCTTTCATTCGTTACGGTAATCCGTGCTCCTTTTTTAAAAGGCATTGGAATATAACTATTAAAACTGCGCCCTTCCGGATTGGTAAATAAAGCAGATTGAAAGGCTACCGGAATACCGAGCGCTGCACAAAAAAAATCACCAAAAGGAACATCTACTGCCGGTTTTGCCTGATCATCCCAGTACATTCGGAAGCGTAGGGAACGAAGCATCAGCGCCGAACGGTTATTAATGGTAAACCACATCCTGTTAATCATTCCGGCCTCATGAATATCCAGGAGCACCTTCGTTTCTCCGGCCGCTAAGGGTTCAGAAGGATTCCCCTTGGCACTCCTGTTGGTTAAACCTCCGGCTCCCCTGGTTCCATTCATGTTTTCAAAACTACTCATCCGGGACTTGCCCTGTGCGGGCATTTGATATATTTCCTGACACTTCAGCAGGCTGGTGATCAGAAGCAGGGGCATGAAAAGAACAAAGGGTAAAATTTTATGACTGACCAGAAAACGGAGATAAGCGTGTTTCATGTCCGTGAACTTAGGGGTTGAAGCCATAACAATTTAAGCAATTTAGGATAAGCGGCCCAAGGGAAATTTGACCTCAGGGATCATGATTGTTTCCAATCCCACAATACAATATCCCATTTCAGTCCTCCGTACTCCAGCGTATCAATAATCCAGAACCCGGATTTTTCATGTGCTTTCAACGACCTTATATTACCTTTCGCAACGTCCGTTAAACAGTAGTCAAATTCCTCTTCGAGTGAAGATTTGTAATAGTCATACATCTTTTTTACCAGGCCAAGGCCACGATATTCCCTGGCGACGCAGAGTTGCCCCACTACAACATATTTGGAATTTGCAAGAAGCCGACCCTTGTAAACTATTTTGTCGATGGTATTAAATAAATCAGACAAAAGCTCATGCTGGTGCCGGACTGATTTAACCGCAACCAATGCATATCCGGCAATTGTTTCCTTTTCCTTAGCGATGACAGAAGGGCATGCCCGGTGTAGTATTTCCAGAAATTCCATTGAATATTCAGCAGTTACAAAGCCCTGGGATTCTGCTTCCTGATCAGAAAGATTTCTTTTCAGGTTTTCCTGCTGCAAGGATTTGATCCCCTGCAATTCAGAATATTCCGTAACACGTTTTATGGAAATCATGGGGCAAGTTACCGCCTCTTTCTTTTGAAGAATGCAAAATGGATTGCATAAATATGCATAAATTACCAAATTCTTTTATTAGCAACCCAACATATGAAATTCAGAATTACCTGCACCCTGCTTTTATCCTTTCTTATTTCCTGTGAATCAAAACAAAATGCGGATAAACCGGTTCCACCAGCCAACCCCATGATTGGGACCTGGAAATTAATTTCGGGAACTACCATTCAGGGGAAGGACACCACGACAACGGACTATACTAAAAATAAAAATTTTATAAAAATCATTAACGGGTCGCATTTCTCCTTTGTAGATCATGACCTTAATAAAGGAAAGGATTCGCTGGCCTATTATTCCTCAGGAGCCGGAACCTATACATTCTCTGACAGCGTATATACTGAACACCTTCAGTATTGCAGCGACCGGGCCTGGGAAGGAAACGACTTCACTTTTACGGTGTCGATAAAAAATGATTCCCTTACACAAACCGGAGTGGAAAAAGTTGAAAAGATAAATGTGAACCGGCTGAATATTGAGCGTTATGTGCGGGTAAAGTGAATTTTTACATTGTAACCCCTAATACAGCTAATATGAAACCATTTCTTGTATTTTCCTTATTAAGTATTGGAGTGATCAGTTGTAATTCTGGTCCAAAGCAGGAAACTGCGAAAACTGACAGCGTAGTTGCTAAACAGCCTGTCATTTATCCCTTCAAACCAAAGTATTCTCTGAACTGGCAGGCCGGAGATGAAAAAAACGCCCTTATTGTACTGAACTGCCTGAAGAATTTTAATGATGGAAATATGAAAGCGGTTTTGACCGATTTTGCGGATACCGTGGAATTTATAAAGGACCGATATCATTTCAGGGGAAGCCGGGATAGTTTGCAGGCGATTATTAATGTTACCCGCAGCGAGATGGCTTCGGTGTCTAAAGTATTCGATACCTGGATCACGACCTATTATCCCGATCAGAAAGATACCTGGGTAACCTTATGGTACACGGAATACCTGACGGATAAAAAGGGGAAACAGGATTCTCTTTATTACGTGGATGATGTATTGATAAAGAACGGAAAAGTGGTGTTATATGATGAGAAACAGCGTCTTTTTCCAGAGTCACCCAGGACGAAGAAATAAAAAACTAAACTGCAAAGTCCCGGTTTTGAACCGGGGCTTTGCTACTTAGCTATTTTTTGACGAGCTGATATATTTTACCATCAGGCTTAGTGGAAATATACATCTCTCCTTTTAGGTCCTGGCCGAAACGCAGATCCACCCGGTCCTGCCCGCAAAGATCCCGCAGCGAAATGTGTTTCCCATTTGAGCTGACAAACCATTCTTTGATCACCGCTTCTTTTCCCAGTTTCAGATCAGCTTCATTCACGTAAAATAATCTTCCGGTCGGAATATTACCAAACAGGTATTTGCCCCTGAGTTCCGGCAAATCATTACCCTCATATACAAACCCGCCTGCGATTGCATTTCCCTCATCGTGATCAAAAACAGCTACCGGATAGGTGATATGAAAACTGCTGTCATTGTCCGGCAGCTTATAGAGGTGATTGATATTCGCACCCGGACGGATTTCAAATCTCCCTTCACGGATGGGCCAGCCATAATCATGGCCTTTCAAAACAATATCAATCGCCTCAATATTCGCCTGACCGATATTTGTTGCGAGCATGGTTCCATTTTTCATCCAGGAGATATGACTCGGATTTCTAAAACCATAGGCATATATCTCCCGGACAATATTTAAATCCCGGTTTTTTGCAAAAGGATTGGAGGAAGGGATGCCATATTTTCCATTTGCACTGTTGTTTCCTAAAGGATCGATGCGTAAAATCGTTCCCCATATTTTTTCAGGATGCTTTGTAAGAAAGGCAAAACCGTTTTCAACACTGCCTCCGTCACCCACACCGATATATAATTTTTCATAATCTTCTTCTCCGGGTTTTGACCGGGAATTAAAAAGTATATCCTGAACCCCGTGAATGCCTGCCACCATATCGATCCTAAGCAGTTCACGGCAGGTTCCGTTAAAGACTGGAGCTTTTGGATTTGTAACCTTCCATTCACAGAGCACCCACTGAAGAGTTTGTTTTATCGAATCCGCGATGGGGAAGTCTGCTTTTTCCGAATGTGGCGATTCGCAATGGGTTGTATAAAAAAGTCCGTTACGGGCAAATCCGGGATGAAAGGCAAAACTGCCGAATCCGGTAGCCAGTCCGGGTTCATTAATAAAATGAGGTTTCCATTTTGAAATGTCCAGCCAGGGAATAGATTTCTGGTTATCCAGTTTATATAAAATGCCACGCTGATCCAAAACAAACCAGGCATTCAGGGCACTAACCCAATTCATTTTGCTGATGCGGGTCAGGGGCTGTTTTTTACTGCTGGCCGGAATTTGTATAAACTGATTGAGCGCGATTTGGATTTCAGATGGTTCAATCTTTTCGGGAATCGGATTGTGAATTACAAGCGGATCTTCTTTTCCCTTATGGCCTTTCTGGGCATGTATATAGGCAATCAACTGGTCCAGCTCATGTTCGTTAAAATCGGTAAAAGAAGGCATAAGGGAATGATAACTGGCCAGCAGCTTATTTGCATGGTCATCTCCTGAATCCATCATTTTTTTCGGAGACTTTATAAATTCCCTGAGCCAGCGGACGGAATCTGTTTCTGTAATTCCCAAAAGACTGGGACCGATTCCGTCCTGTCTGAAATTATGGCAACCGCTACAGTTTTTCTGAAAACTTATTTTTCCCTGTGCGATGGTAAGCGAATCTGTTGCAATCCTGCCGGATGGATCACTGTGTCCGCAGGAGGAGAGGAATATGGCTGCGAAATATCCTGTTTTGAAAAGGGAGAAAACGAATTTTTTCATCAGGCTTTTAATCGGCACCTAAGATAATGAATCAAGTTGAAGTTGCCGGTACTAAGCGGAGTTTGCGAAAGAAAATCCAAATTCACTGCCTGCACCGATCTGACTGTTCACCCAGATCTTTCCACCCTGTGCTTCGATGAACTCTTTTGAAATGGCCAGGCCCAGACCCGTACGGGACCTCTCCGGTGATCCGGGTACTTTAAAGTACCGGTCAAAAACCCTGGTGAGATATTTTTCCTCAATGCCACGGCCATGATCCTTTACAGTTATTTCCACCTGTTTATTGTTATTTGCTACAGTGATTTCAATTTGTGAGGATTCAAAAGAATATTTAATGGCATTCGTAAGCAGATTGATCAATACCCAGGTCGTTTTTTCTTTGTCTGCCTGAATCACAGGGCTGACAGGAGGAATATTTGTTTTAATGGAAATATTTTTTTGCTGGGCGGGAATCTGTACCGCGTCCACGGCTTCTTCAATGACATCTGTTACCGGCGTGGGTTGAATGTTAAACTGGATGTTCCCGGTTTCCACCTGGGCCATATTAATTAACTCGCTGGTTATTTTCAACAGCCGGTCAGTATCATCATCAATGTTGTTTACCAGCTGTTTTTGATCCTCTGACAGCGGCCCCGTTCTTTCATCCTGCAATAACTGCATACTCATTTTGATGGATGAGATGGGCGTTTTTAATTCATGGGAAACAGTAGCAATGAAATTTGTTTTTGCTTCGTTCAATTCATGGAAAATGGTGATATTTCTCAATACGATAACCTGCCCGATCACTTCCTGATTATTGGTTACATCCAGCACATCCTTGTTGAAAAATCCTTCTTTATCATCCAGGTAAATTTTCAGATCCTTTTTATCTTCCTCTGTTTGGAGCAGTTTTCTCATCAGATCATTCTTCAGTGCCACATCCGGTGCATATTTTCCAATGATATCATTTTCTTTCAATGCCAATCAGTTTTTGGGCCACCACATTCAGGAAAAGAATATTTCTCTTCTCATCCAGCCCGATTATACCATCCCGCATCTGGTTGATGATGGTTTCTATCCTGCTTTTTTCAAACTGCATCTTTGCGATATTACTATGTTCGTACAGATCCAGTTTCTCAGCCATGGAATTGAAAGCAGAAGCTAAATCGCCAAACTCATCTTTCTGTTTCAGGTAAATCCTTTTACTGTAATTTTTATTGGCTATTTCTTTAATCCCATCTGCCAGGGACTGAATAGGGCCTGAAATTATACCCGGCAGGTTAAAAATAAAAGTGAATGAAATCAGGGTAAGCAGGGTGAAAATAATCGTTAGCCAGTGGATGGCATGCCTGGCTGTATTTTGGGCCATGGCATTTTTGCGCAGAATGGCTGAAGTATTCAGGTCCAGCATTTCTAACACAGATTGCCTGATTTCCGGATAGTTGCCGGGATCTTTCGGATCTGCTTTCAACTCGTTAAAGTTTTTCCGGATTTCATTGGTTATTTCCTTTTCTCCCGGTTCGGAAATATTGGCTTCCTGTTTTTTTAAATTTTCTTCGAAAATATCCACTGCATCTTTTCTTGTATTTATATTATCAAGGGCTTTCAGCATATTATTTCCATACAGGACCGATTCATAATTATCCTTTAATATCAGGTCTGCGTCCCGGCTCAGGAGGTTTATATTAAGTATTCCCAGAATTCCGAATAACAGGATTACACTGAAAAGGAAAATCAGACCGACCGATAATTTCGTTTTTAAATTGACTGCCATATCATGAAAGAATTACTATATCAATTTTTGCTTCTGTCAGTTTATTCAGCATTTGATTAAAGACGGCTGTATTTAAAATGACTTTCGTCAGGCTCAAATGCGGTTTACCGATACAGATGGTGGTGATTTTTCTTTCTTCCGCTGTTTCAATGATTCCCCTGGCAATATTATTGTTTGTTACCTTAATCACTTCGGCCCCCGATTCCGCTGCGAGTTTGAAATTATTGATCAGGTGTCGCTGGGAGGCCAGTCCGATTTTGTCTCCGCTTTCTTTGGAAGTCTGCACATACAGTACATACCAGTCGGAATGATAATAAGAGGCCAGCCTGGCTGTTTTCCGGATTACCATTCTGGCGATTTCATGATTGCTGCTGATGCAGGCCATGAACCGTTCATCTCTTTCCGTTGCCTCTTGGAAGTTCGGTTTCTATTTTTCGCTCCACCTGGCTGGCAACTTCCTTTAAAGCCAGTTCCCGGAGCTGGAGGATCTTATCGGGCTGAAAAAAATTAGCCAGTGCCCTTTCGATTTTTTCCCGCGCATAAATTTTGCCTTCTTTTAGCCTCACGACCAGTTCGTCGGCAGTCAGGTCAATATTTACTACTTCGTCTGCCAGCTTCAGCACATTGTCGGGAACCCTTTCTGCCACTTCAATTCCGGTAATTGATTTTACTTCTTCATTCAGGCTTTCGATATGCTGAATATTCACCGCACTGATCACATTGATTCCGGCATCCAGGATTTCCAATACATCCTGCCAGCGTTTTTCATTTTTACTTCCTTCAATATTGGTATGCGCCAGTTCATCTATAATCACAATCTCCGGATGCAGATTGATAACAGCCTGAATATCGAGTTCTTCCAGTTCCTTTCCTTTATAAAATAATTTCCGGCGCGGAATTAAAGGCAGACCTTCCAGGAGGTCCTGTGTTTCTTTTCGGTTATGGGTTTCAATGTAACCAATCTTCACATCAACCCCGTTCCTCAGCAAGGTCTGTGCCTCCTGGAGCATCCGGAAAGTCTTTACCCACCCCGGCACTCATTCCAATATATATCTTGAACTTCCCCTTCCGCGATTTTCGGATGAGGTCAATAAACTCGGCCGTATTTTTTTCCAGTTCCGCCATCACTGTTTGATTTGATCCAGGGCAAGATTCAGTTTGAGAACATTCACTTTTTCCGGTCCGAACAAACCGAAAAGCGGAGGTTCGACCGACTGATCCACGAGGTCATTGTATTTTTTCTGGTGATATCCCCCGCGCAGCTGCAATTCTCGGAATTTGGATATTTGCCCCTGCGGGTGAAATATCCGGGTCCAGTCCACTTCCGGAAGCCGTAACCAGCTCTGCCGGGATTTGTTCCGGCTGAACGCTTTTATTATGCACTATGAAGCTATCTATTCTTGTTTGAACATCCTTTAAATAATCAGGATTGGTTGGTCCTTTATTACTTCCAGCACTCCCTGCCGCATTATAACCGGCTGCGGATGGGCGGCTCATGAAATATCCATCCCGGGTAAAGTTCTGTGCTTCCAGGGCATATCCGATTATTTTTCCATTACGTTCGATGGAAACGCCTTCTCCGTGACTAGGTGCGAATTGTGCGATTCCAAGTATCAATAAAGTATAGATGCCGGAGAAGAAAATCAGGCATACCAATGTGAGTCTGAGTGCTGGCAGGATATGTTGTTTCATAAATTCAATTTTAAAACCAAACTGAAGCTAAAAGATCGATTAATTTAATTCCGATGAATGGTACTAAAATGCCACCCAGTCCATAAATGAACAGGTTACGGCGTAACAGTGCGCTGGCTCCGATAGGCTTGTATGCCACGCCACGTAAAGCCAGCGGAATTAATAAAGGTATTATGATCGCATTAAAAATAACGGCTGAAAGAATTGCACTTTCCGGACTATGCAGCCGCATAATATTCAAGGCCTGTAGGGAGGGGATGGAAACAATGAATAATGCGGGAACAATCGCAAAATATTTTGCCACATCATTTGCAATGGAAAATGTTGTGAGTGTTCCGCGCGTCATCAGCAGTTGTTTGCCAATTTCAACAATTTCAATCAGCTTGGTGGGATCGTTATCCAGGTCGACCATATTTCCAGCTTCCTTTGCTGCCGCCGTTCCACTATTCATAGCGACTCCCACGTCAGCCTGGGCGAGCGCCGGGGCATCATTGGTTCCGTCGCCCATCATGGCCACCAGTTTACCGGAATGCTGTTCTTTTTTAATGTAGTTCATTTTGTCTTCAGGTTTTGCTTCTGCGATAAAATCATCCACGCCGGCTTTTTCGGCAATATATTTAGCTGTAAGCGGGTTGTCACCGGTTACCATTACCGTTTTCACTCCCATTTTTCTCAACCGGTCAAATCTTTCATAAATACCCGGCTTAATAATATCCTGTAATTCAATTACACCCAGCACAAAATTATTCTTACTTACCACAAGGGGCGTTCCACCGTTGCCGGCAATATCTTTCACTTTCATTTCGGTTTCTGCAGGAAATGAATTTCCTGCTTTAACAACATAATGCCGGATTGAATCAAAAGCGCCTTTGCGAATATGGATGCCACCGGGTAAATTAATTCCGCTGCTCCTGGTTTCCGCTGTGAATTCTATAAATGTTGCACCATTCGTTGAAAGGGAATTTGGATTGATTCCACTCAGTTCAATGATGGATTTCCCCTCGGGTGTTAAATCGGCCATGGAAGCCAGTGCACAGGCTTCTATAAAATCCTTTTCGGATATTTTTTGTGTTGGCCAGAAATGGGTTGCTTTCCGGTTGCCAATGGTAATGGTTCCGGTTTTGTCGAGTAACAGTGTATCCAGATCACCTGCTGTTTCTACTGCCTTTCCACTTTTAGTAATCACATTGGCCCTCAGTGCGCGATCCATACCGGCAATACCGATGGCACTCAGCAATCCACCAATGGTCGTTGGTATCAGGCAGACAAAAAGTGAAATAAAAGCAGCAATGGTAATAGGTGTCTTGGAATAGTCGCCAAATGGCTTGAGTGTAACACATACAATGACGAATATGATTGTGAAACCCGCCAGCAGTATTGTTAATGCAATCTCATTCGGCGTTTTTTGTCTCGATGCCCCTTCCACAAGTGCAATCATCTTATCCAGAAAGCTTTCACCCGGATTTGTTGTCACTTTAACTTTGATATGATCACTAAGTACACGGGTGCCGCCGGTAACGCTGGATTTATCGCCGCCTGCTTCCCGGATCACCGGTGCGCTTTCTCCGGTAATGGCGCTTTCATCAATACTCGCCAGACCCTCAATAATTTCCCCGTCCATCGGGATAGTATCTCCTGCTTCGCATAGAAATACATCTCCTTTTTTGAGTTGGGAAGAAGGGACGACTTTTACCTCATCGGTGAAAATCTCTCCCACGGGGAATATTTTTTTTGCAGGGGTATCTTCACGGGTTTTTCGTAAACTATCTGCCTGTGCTTTGCCGCGCGCTTCAGCTATGGCTTCTGCAAAATTGGCAAACAAAAGAGTAAGCAGTAATACAACGAAAACAATAATATTGTATAATAATCCGCCTTGTGATTTTTCACCTGTATAGATCCAGACACAGACCGCAAGCATAATCGCTGTGCCGATTTCAACGGTAAACATCACCGGGTTGTGTACCATACTCCTGGGGCTCAGTTTGAAAAAAGCCTGTTTAATAGCCTTGGCCACCAGGCCGGGCTCGAATAATCTGTTTGCTTTTTTTGACATGTTCATTCAATTATTTCAGTGAGAAAAATTCAGCGATTGGTCCGAGGGAGAGAGCAGGGAAAAATGATAGTGCAGCAACAATCATGATTACGGCAAAAACCATCATCCCGAAAGTGCCTGTATCAGTTTTCAATGTGCCGGCAGATTCCGGGACAAATTTCTTTTTAGCCAGTATCCCGGCGATGGCGACCGGCCCGATAATGGGCAGGAAACGGGATAAGAGCATGACCAGCCCACAAGTAATATTCCAGAAAGGAACCCCGTCACCAAGTCCTTCAAAACCGGATCCATTATTGGCTGAAGATGAAGTAAACTCATAGAGCATTTCAGAAAATCCGTGATTGCCCGGATTGTTCAGCCATCCGGAATAAGTTTTCGGATCGATAGCATACAAATGGGAGGATAATGCTGTAAATGCTAAAATCAGAAACGTATGCAACAGGGCGATTATGGTAGCGATCTTCATTTCTTTTGCCTCTATTTTCTTTCCGAGGAATTCGGGTGTACGACCGACCATCAGTCCGGAAATAAAAACAGCGATGATCATGAATACATAAAAATTCAAAAAGCCAACTCCGACTCCCCCGTAAAAGCAGTTTACCATCATACCCAGCATCGCACACATACCGGTGAGCGGGGTAAAACTGTCGTGCATGGAATTTACTGATCCGTTGGAAGTTACTGTTGTGGTAATTCCCCAATAAGCAGAAGCTGCAGCACCAAACCTAACTTCTTTTCCCTCCATGCTGCCTGTTTCTTGGGCGATGCCCAGATGTGAAATGGCAGGATTCCCTTTCATTTCAAAATAAACGGAAGGAAGAAGGAAACATAAAAACCCGAGGGTCATGACCAGGAAGATTACCCAGGCCATTTTTTTTCTTTTCAAAATATATCCCAGCGCAAAAATCATCGCCATGGGAATTAAAATGATAGAAATATTTTCTACCATATTGGTGAAATAGTTTGGGTTTTCAAAAGGGACTGCAGAGTTAGCGCCAAAAAAACCACCCCCGTTGGTTCCGATTTGTTTAATCGCGATCATGGCTGCAGCCGGGCCCCGGCTTACGTTCACTGTATCGCCCTGCAGGGAAATATATTGGTCCTTTCCTTTAAAAGTCATCGGGGTTCCGTTGAATACTAAAATAACGGCAACCAGGATGGCAATAGGAAGTAATACCCGGGTGCAGGATTTTATAAAGTAGTTATAAAAGTTACCGAGTTTATCGGTTGTTCTTTCCTTCATTGCAATGAATACAACAGCACAGGCTGCCATACCCGTGCCGGCACTGATGAACATGAATAACATCAGGGTCAGCTGACCGAGATAGGAAACCCCGGTTTCACCTGAGTAATGCTGCAGGTTGGTATTGGAAATAAAACTGATGGTCGTATTGAATGCCAGGTCTGCCGTCATGGAGGGGTTTCCATCCGGATTCAGGGGTAGCCACTGCATGTTCATGAGGATGAACATGGAAAGTACAAACCAGACCAGGTTAATGGTTAACAAAGCCGACAAATGCTGCTTCCAGTTCATTTCTTTGTCGGGACGTATACCACTAACCTTAAAAAATAATTTATCCAGTGGATTAAATATCCGGTCGGTCCAGGTGGGCTGTCCTTCGTATATTTTTCCAATATAACGCCCCAGCGGAATTGCCAGTAATACCATTACAGCGTACATCGCCAGGATACCGAGAATTTCTGTGTTCATCTTTAAATTTTGATATTTAAAATTTTTCAGGTCTTACCAGCACATAACATAAATAGAAGAAAACCAGGATCGAAATGATAAATAGTATAGTCATGGGAGTTAGATTTTATCAAAGAAGTCAATAGATTTAAAAAAAACTGCGAAACAGATGAGTGCAGCGATGATTAATATGATCGTAAGCATAATGAATGGATTTTGTTTTGATTGGATGGTGACATGGTTTCCTGTCTTTGACCGGAATCTGCCAAAAAGATGCCTTTCTTGGCGGACATCATTCACCATCTACTATAAACCTCTATAGGTAAATGGTTTATCGTGGATGGTGAATGGAAGGACTAGTTTTTATGAGATAAAAAAAACCTTCTCAGAATGAGAAGGTTTATCAAAATGGAATGGTCACTACTGAAGGCTGTATTCTTCCATCTTTCGGTATAAGGTTGACAAACCGATATTCAGGAGCCGGGCCGTTTCTGCTTTATTGTTTTTGGTATGATTGAGTACCCGTTGTATATGGAGTTTTTCCACACTAGCCAGGTCAAAGGCGGAAAGCGTGTGGTCTTTTGTGTCGTTCGTCGAAAATTCCATGGGAAGGTCTGCCAATATAAGCTCGCTGCCATTGGATACAATAAGGGATCTTTCGATAATATTTTTCAATTCCCGGATATTACCTTTCCAGTCATGTTTCTTTAAAGCTTCCAGAAAATCCCTGCCGATGGATTCTACCAGGGGATTTGTTTTTTCGCTATATACTTTCAAAAAATGTTTGGCCAGGATCGGGATATCTGATTTCCGGTCCCGAAGAGAAGGCAATACGATGGTGAAGGCATTCAACCGGTAAAAAAGATCCTCCCTGAATTTACCTGATCCAACTTCGGTCAACAGATTTTTATTCGTGGCAGCGATGATGCGTACATCCGTCTGCGTGGCCTTGGTATCTCCAACTTTAATGAACTCCCCTGTTTCAATTACGCGCAGCAATTTAGCCTGGAGCCCAATATCCATCTCGCCGATTTCATCCAGGAAGAGGGTCCCTGAACTGGCTTCTTCCATCAGTCCTTTTTTTTCTTTGGTTGCGCCTGTAAAAGCGCCTTCTTTATGACCAAATAATTCGCTCTCCAAAAGTCCTTTGTTCAACGTGCTGCAGTTCAGGGCGATAAAGGGTTTGTTACTTCTTCTGCTCCCGTTATGAATGGCCTGCGCGAATACTTCTTTTCCCGTTCCGGTTTCACCAGTCAATAATACGGTTGCATCCGTGGCGGCAACTTTTTTTGCCAGGGAAATGGACTCGCGGATTTCATTTGATTCCCCGAGAATATTCTCAAAATTGTAATTTTTTTTAAACTGAGATTCCAGGCGGGCCACCCGGGTGATCAGGTGGATCTTTTCCACAGCACGGTTCAGAAGTGGTATGATTTTTTCGTTGTCGTCACCCTTTGTAATATAGTCAAAGGCTCCGTTTTTCATGGCCTGCACACCGTCCGCAATATTTCCATAAGCTGTAAGTAATATCACTTCAATCAGCGGATATTTCTTTTTTAGCTCCGATACAAAATCCACCCCGTTTCCATCCGGTAATTTTACATCACAGAGAATGATTTCAGGTAAATCTTTTTCTATCATCTTCCTGGATGTTTTCAGGTCTGCGGCTTCTTTTACCGTATACCCTTCCAGGCGGATGATCCGTCCTAAAAGACTGCGAAGCTTTTCTTCATCATCAATAATCAAAATATCACCCGGCATAATTTTATTTACGAGTCTAAGTTAGTTTATATTGGTTGATGGTTGGCGGTTGGCGGTTGACGGTTGATGAAAGTAAGTGTTTCGGATATGTCGGCAAAATGGTACATTCATAAGCACCATTCAAGGAAGCCATATGAAAAAGAGCCACCTGTTTATCCTGGGATTTGTTCTGTTGTACTATGCCGGCATAACGCAGAATAGTAAAACGGAAAAGACAGTTACGCTGACCATGGAGCAACTGCAGAATAAAATAAAAGGTGGCTGGGCCGGACAAACCATTGGGGTCACCTTTGGCGGCCCTTATGAATTTCGATTTCAGGGTAGTTTTATCGGTGACTATCAACCGCTTTTGTGGTATGATGGTTATCTGAAGGAAACCATGCTGAATAATCCGGGCCTTTATGATGATTTGTATATGGATCTTACGTTCGTGGATGTGTTTGAAAAATACGGACTGGATGCACCGGTTGATTCTTTTGCCAATGCCTTTGCCCATGCGGGGTATAGTTTATGGCATGCAAACCAGGCGGCCCGGTATAATGTGTTACAGGGAATGCGTGCACCTCAAACAGGATATTGGAAGAATAATCCGCATGCGGATTGTATCGATTACCAGATCGAATCTGATTTTGCAGGACTGATGAGTCCGGGAATGCCAAATGCAGCTTCTGCCATCTCCGACAAAATTGGTCATATCATGAACTATGGGGATGGCTGGTATGGGGGTGTTTTTACCGGGGCGATGTATTCACTTGCATTTACAACAGACAATCTGCCCGGCATTATTGAAGGGGCCCTTAAAACCATTCCGGAAAAGAGTGCGTTTTATTCCTGTATTTCGGATGTGATCGCCTGGCATAAAAAATATCCAGACGACTGGAAACAGACCTGGCTTGAGGTTCAAAAAAAATGGGCAGATGATATTGGCTGCCCGGACGGAATATTTTCGCCATTTAATATCGATGCCAAAGTAAATGCGGCTTATGTGGTGATTGGTTTACTCTATGGGGAAAAGAATTTTACTAAAACACTTGAAATTGCTACCCGTTGCGGACAGGATGCAGATTGCAATCCATCAACTGCCGGAGGTGTGCTTGGAGCACTCCTGGGATATGACCGGATTCCGTCTTATTGGAAAATGGGGCTGCAGGATGCTGAATCCATAAATTTTAAATACACCAGGATGTCCCTGAATACTGTTTATGTAGTGGGGTTAAAACACGCGCTGGAAAATATCAAACGAAATGGTGGAAGTGTTAGCGGGGAAGAAGTAACCATAAAAATGCAGGAGCCAGTACCGGTCCCGTTTGAAAAAAGTTTTGATGGTGTATTTCCCGTTATTATAATTCCGGTGAAATGGTCACCGGAAAAGGATCTTATTCATTTTAGATTTGACGGAACCGGATTTGTATTAAAAGGGGAGGCCATTTCGAAAACACCCAATGCGGAATATATTTTTCACACAGAACTCTATGTTGATGGGAAAATGATTGCCAAACCGGTTTTACCGACCGGGTTTAATGGAAGGAGCCAGGAACTTTGCTGGAATTATGACTTACAAAAGGGAAGGCACGAAGTGAAATTGAAAATTATTAATCCGGTCCCGGAAGCTGAAATCCGGGCTGGGGAAGCCATTATCTTTTCAAACCAGCCTTCAGACGGTTTAAGGGCCAATCCCAATTAGGGATTAACAATATTTTCGAGTCCGGAGCGTTTACTTTTCCCTGGATTTAGCGTCTTATATATAGAACCTAAACCCAGTATATGGAACCGAATGCTACACAACAGGAAGTTTTACTTTATACGGAAACCCATTTCGCCCACAGGCAATGGGCCGAAACAGACGCACAGGGATCCGAAAATCTCAACGCCAGGGAAAAACTGGAGAAAGCCTGTTGGGATGGATTGATCAAGGACCTGATTCCCGAATTGGATATTACCCTGAATTCAGACAGAAAACTGTGGCTCTGGCAAATTCACCAGACACGCTCTTTCCTTGCCCTGGACTTTTATGAATATCCGGAATCCAAAGAAAGCGAGTTCTCTATTGATCCGTACCTTTTTATGAATGAAATCAGCAGGAGTTAAAAGGATTAACTCAAAAGAATCCGGATACCAACCAATCCCAGGCAAACTGCCAGCACCTGGATGATCGTCTTACTTTTGATTTTATGTGAAAGCCAGGCGCCGACCTGCGCACCTGGAACTACTCCGATGATCAGTCCGATTACCATATGCAGTATTTTCGGATCATTGTAACTCCCCTTGACGGCGTGTACCACCACACTTACGGTTGCCATTATGGCCAAAATAAAATGAGAGGTTGCTGTAGCGACAAAAACGGGAAACTGAAGCCATTGTACCAGTGCCGGCACATGGATAATGCCTCCCCCGATCCCCAGGACCGGAGAGATATATCCGACAAGGATACTAATTAAGATGCCCCTCGTTTGGTTATAGGTATAATTATAGGTAAGGCCAGACTGATCGGTTAGTAAACGATGTTTCCAGCGTTTCTGATTCTCGTCCGCTACCACCGGAACAAGGGGTTTATTCTGTTTAAAAATCAGGTACACCGATAGTAATATGAGTAAGATCCCGAAAAGGATGTTGAAAAAATTCCTGCTGATAAATTGTGTGGTTAAAACACCCAGGATTGATCCGGGGATCGTAAAAAGAGCAAACAATAATCCGGCTTTATAGTCAATGCGTCCTGATCGGGCATACGCTATAGAACCAGAGATTGCATTGGCTGCAACTATAACAATAGAAATCGCTGTTTTTGTTTCAGGGCTCAGTTCCGGATAGGAGAGAATAAGAATTGGCATCAGAATAAATCCTCCCCCTGCACCAATCAGGGTTCCGAACATTCCAATAACAAATCCGGTAATAATAAGTAAAATCAGGTTATCCATAAGGGAAATCAGCCCCCAAGTTGCAATTATTCCACCGATCAGTGAAAAATATAAAAATCTGACTGGAATACGGCATTATTTGATTTTAAAGAGGAATGGGAATCCATTAAATGTGATTTCCCATCGAATTTTCCTTTTTTTTATTCTCTTGAATGAAGACAAAATGTTCTGTATTAATTGTAGTTCTTCATTTCTAAAAAAAATACTTAGTAAATTTTTTTAAAGATGATATTTTAGAAATATTCAGAAGGGGAAAGGTTTTTATTTACCGGTTGAAAAATAATATTGTAATATGTACTTTGATAAAATTTATCGCGTTTAACCCCCAAATGAACCATTACTAACATGAAGCACTGCATCAGTTTAGCCTTCGTATGTCTAATCCATTTTAATCTTATTGCCCAGCAAAACTTTGATCGCGGTTATATTGTCACCCTTAACCAGGATACCATCAGGGGATCTGTATTAATTACTTCAGCATCTGAAATTACCAGGTCAGTAAATTTCAAAAATGACCGAACTGGTGAATTGAAAGAATATCGCCCCGCAGAGCTGGCAGGGTTCGGAATGGGCCCTGATGTTTACAGCAGCAGGCATTTTATAAATAAGGGAGAGGAACAAGTATCAGATACTGCATTTTTAAAACAGCTGGTAAGGGGTGAATATAATTTGTATGCCTTTGTAACGCCGGTAAATAATTACTATCTGATCGAAAAAGATACTACCCAGTATTTCCTGATTAAAAAGCCGTTCGGCAATGGGGAGGAGATAGATCAGAAACAATATTATTACAGTTATTTAAACCTGTTGGCTATTTCCTGTGAAAAGTTGATTCCTGAGGTGGACCATGTGGCTTTCAATGACAGGGATTTATCAGATTTCGTTATGAAATTAGATAATTGTGATGCAACTGGTCACTCATCCAACTTTTATCAAAAGCAGAAGACCCAGATGGATCCGGTTGGATTTATAGGAGGATGGCCAGTTTCCAATAATTCACAGTTCACCATGAATTTTGCGCTTAGCTTTTCCATACCACGGGTAGATAAAAAGTCATCACTTAATATCGGGATCAATTATTCCAATTCAACCCATCCTACCGAAGATTTGAACAATTACAATCAGGTATATACGCTGGTCACAAAATATAGCATAGTAAGTATACCGGTGACTTTTCAATATAATTTCACCGATTCCCGGGTACAACCCTATTTATATGGCGGATTTTCTTTTGCAATCATCAATAATACCAGTAATAGCCGGTCCTACTGGATTCCGGCCACCAGAAATTACTCCGGGTTTTATCCGGTTGCGGGGCTGGGTATTCAGGCGAGGGTAGCAACTGGTTTATATATAAAAGCGGACTGGAAATATGAAGTAATTCTGCAAAGTCCGGCTATCGGAGTTTCATATCGCTTTTGACCTAATACCGGAAGTACGGGTGTTGCTGCATATACTATTGTACCCCAGAGCCATTAAAATTGATCATAAGAAATTTCACTCCTGCCTGGTTATTTTCATCATGCTGTTAGAGATCATTTAATCTCCGGGTTGCAATATTTAATCGGGCATAAATGGCTCTTTCCGGGCATCCATTTCCATATTGAAGGCTTCTTACTAAGGGAATGGAGTTTGTTTTTCAGGTGCCTTTAACAGCAGGATTTAAGCAAATAGATGCCAGGTCTGCCTTGGTTATACTTCAGCTAAGGCCAAACTTAATATCAATAATATTTATATTTTTGAATCAGTTATGCTATATTTATGATATTATAATTATATTATAACAATATATTTGAGTTCATCAATATTTATGATTTAAAGTTAAAGTGATCATTATGAGTTCTTTCTCCAAAAACCTCCGATTTCTCCGAAAAAAGGGAAGTCTGAATCAGGATGAAATTTCAAATCTTTTCAACAAAAGGGCAAATACGGTCGGGAACTGGGAAAACGGGAAAAGTGAGCCCAGTCTTACAGAGCTGATCAAACTGGGTTCGTATTTTAACGTAAGTCTCGAGGCCATGTTAAATGCGGATTTGGAAAAGGAATCGGGCCAGGAATCTATGGGGCAAAAGGAGCAGGTTTCAGTGCTTCCAGGGGCTCTTAGCAGCCCTTTACAGGAATCAAATCCAGGTCAGTGGCAGGAGGGCAATCCCGATGCATTCTGGCTCATCTTACGTGAGCTTCGCGCGGTGAACGAAAAACTGAATTTATTAAAAGCCGGACTGCAATATTCAGGTTCTGCATTGAACTCAGATAAAAGTTCGCATTAGTGCGTCCCAAATTTGGAAAAAATTTCCAGACGGTGGAAAAAACGATTGATGCGTGCCAAAAAAAAATGCCGCGGAATAAATTAAAATTTCATTTCTAAAGCTTTCATTGTTAAGCTAATGCCCGGGCGAACCGGGTTCTATTCTTCTTCATTATCTGAATTGGTCCCAACCTTGAATTTACATGTTCAGTTCTTTTAATATCGAAGCAATGAATGGTCTTTCATTCGTCGAAAAAATTATGATCTGGATAGTATAATTGCAATATTTGTTTTACGATAGATCAGTCATTTTTCCTATAGGAAAAATACAATATCAGAGAGATGTTATCGTTATACTGCTTAGACTTTCCTGTCATAATACACCAGGTTTAAAACATAAAAATTTTATTCCGGGAGTATAGCTGATGAGAAGCCAACTGATCCGACTCGAACCTTTTGAAAACTTAATAAATCCTGCGTCATGAAAACGTTGTCTAAACTCGTATCCACCAGTAGCGTATCGTTATTGGTCGTGACTTCCCCGGTGCTGATTTCCAGCAATCATAAAAAAATTGAAGTGTATACAAGTACCGCAGTGGTTGCGGCTACGTACCATATTCCTGTTTTAACCAACAGCAATTTCAAAAACTTTAAATACAACAGTACGGCCATGAATGTTGCCACCACTGAGAAAGTGGCAGCAGCAAGTAGTGCACTGAATGAAAATGCAAGTGCTGCTGCAAAAAAGGCTTTTGAGGTAAAAATGGTTATTGAACAGGCGCTTACCCTGTACGATTCCATGAAACTCGAAAAATCAGGTTTAAACCAAAAGGCCTTTGAATATGCCTGGAGAGGATATCATAACCTGTTGAAAACAGGTCAGCTGAAAAAATCTTATGTTCTTACCGTATGTGATTTTACACAGTCTTCCAGCAGCAAGAGAATGTATGTAATTGACGTTGCCCATAAGAAATTATTATTTAATACGTATGTGTCACATGGCATGAATTCAGGTGTTGAATACGCTACCACGTTTTCAAACAAAGCGAATTCCTTTAAGAGCAGTCTTGGTTTTTTTGTAACGACGAAAACCTATGTTGGGAAAAACGGTCTTTCTTTAAAAGTTCAGGGTCTTGAAAAAGGATTTAATGACCAGGCAGCAAAAAGACATATTGTTTTACATGGTTCAGATTATATCAGTCCTGAATACCTGAAAGACAATGGTGAAATGGGAAGAAGCCTGGGTTGTGCAGCGATTCCCAATGTAATGAGCCCAAAAATTATTAAGACGATTAAGAACGGTAGCTGTTTGTTTATCTATCATCCGACCATAAAGTATTTAACGCATAGTAATGTCATCAACGGTTAATTTGAATCAATGATTTTAAGCAGAGGGGGCAGTTTTCTGTCCCCTTTTTGAGTTTAGTTATTTCGTTTTTCAGTATTAAGCCAGAATCCAATCCCTAAGATATGAACCGACTGCTTCTGTCATTCTGTACTGCCTTGCTCCTTACAGGAAATGTTCGTGGCCAGTCCATTGATTCTTCCCTAAGCAATTATAACAGCAGGTTTCCCCAGGAAAAACTTCACATTCAGTTCGATAAGGACGCTTATTTACCAGGTGAAACAGTTTGGATGAAAGCGTATCTGTTGAGCGGATCAAAACCTTCTAATGTAAGCAGGAATATTTATTTCGACTGGACAGACGCCGACGGTCGACTGTTGTTTCATAGCGTGTCACCGATCGCGGAAGGAGTAGCCAGTAGTTTTTTTAAAATCCCGGCCTGGGTAAAAAATGGCGTCCTCCATGTTAAATCCTATACCCAGTGGATGCTGAATTTTGATACTGATTTTTTATTCAATAAAGATATTCCTGTCCTGATGCCGGTAGAAGGGTCCGTTCCCATATCTGCTAAAGGCCAGGTAACTATTAACTTTTTCCCTGAAGGTGGTGACCTTATCAGTGGTGTCTCTTCAGTTCTCGCTTTTGAGGCCCTGGACGAGCACAACAGACCTGCCCGGGTAGCCGGATCAATCAAAAATGCTAATAACATCCTGATAGATTCCTTTTATTCCGAATATAACGGCATGGGTTTAGTGCATTTTAATCCTACTGGCGGAGAACACTATATGGCGTATTGGGACGATGGTAGCGGACAGATACATACATCTGCCATTCCTGTTGCAAAATCCAATGGTCTCGTTTTGCACGTAGATCCATATAAGAATGAACAACTTCACTATAAACTGGAGAAATCCAAGGATGCTACAAATCTTACTAAAATTATTGTGATTGGAACTGTTCAGCAGCAGGTCGTTTACCGGAACAGTCTGATCCTGGAAAATAATATGGCAGAAGCCACCATTTCAGCTGCGTCTTTTCCCGGTGGTATATTACAGCTTACCGCTTTCGACGGAGAAATGTCGCCCATAGCGGAGAGGGTAGTTTTTATCAACAATCAGAAACCATATGCAAAGATTCAGATGAAACGTGATGCCGTAAATCTGAATAAAAGGTCCCGTAATGATTTCACTATTGAAATTCCCGATAGTCTGATCACACATCTTTCTGTTTCTGTTACAGATGCCGGTCTCGGTCGGGACAGCAGCTATAATATTTATTCTGATCTTTTGCTGACCAGTGACTTAAAGGGAAATATCCCGGACGCCGCATCTTTTCTTAATAATTCTTCAAACACCACAGAGTCAAATGAACATTTGAATCTTTTGCTGCTCACCCATGGATGGAGAAGATTCAACTGGGAAGCCGTAGTCTCAGGAAAATATCCCGATTTAAAATATCCGCGTGATGCCGGGTTTCTTTCTATAAAGGGGGAAATAAAATTCAGCACCGGGCTTGATGCCCAGGATACTATGGCCATGCTGATGATTTCGCGCGACCGGAAAAAACATGTATTAAAGCTTCCGGTTGATAGTCGCGGAAAGTTTGGACAAGGCGGTCTGTTTTTTTACGATTCTGTTCAGGTTGTTTACAAGTTCAACAATGTTTCCAAGTTGAACAGCAATGGACAAATATTTTTAAACGCTGATCTCCTTCCAGCGCTTGCTCCGGCAAAAGCGGATGAACCTGCGTTTTCCTGGGTAAAAGTGCCGGATGTAATCCTGGAAAATGAAATGAATGGGAGCCTTATAGAAATCCAGGATCGTTCCATTCCATCCAACGCAATGAGTTATATCGTAAGCCCGAAAAAAGATTCAATAGGAAAGAATTCGGAAAGTGCAGCCCATTATCTCAATGAAAACTTTGTTGACCTGCGTTTTCCGGTTTCTCTGAAAGAAAACGGACCAGATGGTGACGGAAGACTCACTTCCTACAGACCCGGGGGCGCATCTATTCCGAGAAACAATGTAAATATTACCCTTGACGGAACCCCGGTTGCGATGGATGAGTTGAAATCTTACAACATGAAAGAAGTACTGTATATCCGGTTTCTTCCGAAACCTACCGCAAAAGGACTTCCGGTTTTAGCTATTACCAGCCGGCAGGCACTTGATCAGGCCAATATCCTGGATAACAAAACAGGTTTTGCGGTCATCACCGGCTATACTCCTGTAAGAGAATTCTATCAACCCCGGTATACCGGAAGAATGGAAGATTTCAAGGCTTCGGATTTCAGGTCTACCCTTTATTGGAACCCTGAAATCCGCCTGGACAATTCACATCGCAAAATGCATTTTTCTTTTTATAATAATGACATCAGTAATAAATTCCGCATCGTTGTAGAGGGGATAAATCAGGAAGGAAAACTTTGCCGGATAGAAGAAATTATCAAATAAAACCTATAAATCCTTTTAACCAATATTATGTTAAACGCAGAATTTACCCTTACCGTCCTTAACCTGGTTATCATTATAACAGCTGCCCTGATTACTGGTTATTTGCTGAGAAGCCGCCAGCTAAAGAAAAAGCAATTCAAAATTTCTGAACTCAGAAAAGAAATTGTGTACAACCATGCACAGATTCTTGAGTTGCAGAAAGAATATGTTGGATTGGAAAAATCAGTGAATGGGAATAGGACTCCAGTATTACCGATGAATAAAATCATGGTAGATACAAAAGAATCTGCCGCACTGTAAAATTATTTGCCAGAAAACGTGGGAGGTCGTTTTTGTAAAAAAGCGGTGACACCTTCTATGAAATCCCTGGTATGTCCGGCCTTATCCTGAAATCTTTTTTCAAGATCCAGCTGCTCTTCCAGGGTATTGGTAGAGGATTCCAATAAAGCTTTTCTCGTCAGCATCAGTGCAACTGTGGGCAGTTTAGCCAGCGTTTCTGCAATCTGTCCGGTTTTTAAAACAAACTCATTTTCTTCAAAACAGGCATAGATCATTCCCATCTTTTCGGCTTCTGCTGCGGAAATTTTGTCACCCAGCATCATAAGCGCTGTTGCTTTTTGTAGTCCTACAAGACGGGGAAGAAAAAAAGTTCCGCCACAGTCAGGAATCAGGCCAATTTTAGCAAATGCCTGAACAAATGCAGCCGATGATACGGCTATAACAATGTCACAGGCCAGTGCAATATTGGCCCCTGCACCCGCAGCAATTCCGTTTACGGCACATAATACCGGTTTGCGTATCGTCTTTAAAAGGCGGATAACCGGATTATAAATTTCATCTATAGCTTTTTCAAAGTCTGGTAAGCGATCCGGAGGGAATTCAGTAAGGTCCTGACCGGAACAAAATGCGCGTCCGGATCCGGTAAGCACGACGGCCCTGACAGAATCATTTTCGTCACATACCAGCAGTTGATCCTGCAATTCCAGCGCCAAGGAACGCGTAATGGCATTCAGCTTTTCCGGACGGTTTAAAGTTATGAAGGCAATACTATCTCTGATTTCAAACAGGATTTCTGACATGGTATAGGTTTAATGACATTTAAAATAGTCGAAGGGTTCCCCGCAATCCAGGCAGCGGTACAATGCCTTGCAGGCCGTTGATCCGAACCGGCTGATCAGTTCCATATTGACTGACCGGCAATGAGGACAGTATTCCGGTTGGTCATCTCCGTTATGCACGCAGGAATGTTTTACCGGCACTGCAATTCCATAGTTCAATAATTTTTCTTTAGCCGCTTCCGACATCCAATCGGTTGTCCATGCCGGCGAAAGGGACTGTTTTATCTCCACCTGGTTAATCCCGTGTTTTGCCAGCTCCAGTCGAATATCCTGCCTGATCGTATCCATTGCCGGGCAACCACTGTATGTAGGCGTGATAAAAATAGATATTTTATCCTCCTGAACTTCAACACTGCGAAGGATTCCCAGGTCGGCAATGCTGAGCACCGGAATTTCCGGATCCTTTACTTCTGATAAAATAGATATGATATCTTCTTTGTTCATTCTATATGATCTAACTATTTCATTCACACTCCCATACTTCCATACTTTCCTCACCATTCGCACCCCGGATAGGTTCGCTGCAGAACCTGCATTTCAGTCAATAACTCTGTCAGCTGTTCCGAGTGAACACCATTTTTACCTGAAAGAGCCTGCATCGACTCTTTTTCCGTTGTGATAATTGGAAGTGTGGCCGTTATAAATATTTCATTTACCCGTTCATACCATTGGACTTTTAACTGCTCCGGTAAAATACTTATCCCCAGCGAAGCCGCCTCATACTCAAAATCCGCAGCCTGGAATATTTCAGGAATACAGGGATGAAGCAAATTCAGGGCATCCATGATACGCCGCCTGCTTTCCTCTGTACCGTCTCCCAGACGGATAACCCATTCGCTGCTCCATTTTAAATGATATCGTGTTTCTTTAATAGATTTTTCAGCGATGGCGGCTAACTCATTATAGGGACTTTTCAATAAGGCTGTAAATAACAGGTACTGGTATGTACTGAAATAAAATTGACGGAGAATGGTTCTGGCCCAATCCCCATTAGCCTGCTCAACGAGAATCAGGTTTCTGAATTCATGGGTATCCCGGAAATAAGCCAGATCATCTTCTGTAAGTGTCTGACCAGAATCAGTTTCATTTAAACGGATTGCTGCCAGCTGATAAAAGTTCCTTGCCTGGCCGATCAGGTCCAGGGCAATATTTGAAATGGCAATGTCCTGTTCAAGAATGGGACCGTGCCCCGTCCATTCACTATTGCGATGGCCGAGGATCAGCGCATTATCTGCCTGGTGAATGATATATGTTGAAAGCAAATCCATCATCAGATATTTTTCAACTCATCGGGAAGATGGTAAAAACTGGGGTGCCGGTAAATTTTATCGTTAGCGGGATCATACAGGGAACCGGATTCAGAAGGGTTTGATGCATGGATATGATTGCTCTCCACTACCCAGATACTGATTCCTTCGTTCCTGCGTGTATATACGTCACGTGCATTTTCAATAGCCATCCGGGCGTCTGCAGCATAGAGACTTCCTGCATGCTTGTGATCCAGACCCTGCCTGGCGCGGATGAAGACTTCCCAGAGCGGCCATTTTTCACTTTGCGGATGAGCTTCCATATGCTACCGGAGTATTTAAATTAATTTTTTTCAGGGAATGTGCTGCAGCGGCTTCCCGAACCCAGCGTCCGTCAGCGTGTGCTTTTTTGCGGGCCTCCAGCCTTTCATGATTGCAGGGTCCATTTCCTTTCAGCACTTCATAAAATTCTTCCCAGTTTATTTCACCAAAATCATAGTGGCCGGTTTCAGCATTCCAATTCAAATCTTTATCCGGTAATCCCATGCCCAGTATTTTCACCTGATCCACACATACGTCCACAAATTTCTGACGAAGTTCATCATTGGTGAATCGTTTAATCTTCCATTGCATGCTGCGTTGTGAATTGGGGGAAGCATCGTCATTCGGTCCGAACATCATGAGTGAAGGCCACCACCATCGGTTGATGGCGTCCTGACACATTTCTTTCTGGGCCTGACTACCCCGGCTCAGGGTAAGCAGAATTTCAAATCCCTGCCGCTGGTGAAAACTTTCTTCCTTGCAGATTCGGACCATTGCCCTGGCATATGGCCCGTACGATGCCCGGCATAAAGGAACCTGGTTCATAATGGCAGCACCGTCTACCAGCCAACCAATGGCACCGATATCAGCCCAGGTAAGTGTGGGATAATTAAAAATGGATGAATATTTTGCTTTGCCTGCGTGTAGCTGTTCGATGGTTTCATCCCGTGAAATGCCCAGGGTTTCTGTGGCAGAATACAGATACAAACCGTGACCCGCTTCATCCTGCACTTTTGCAATCAGGGTGGCCTTTCTCCGCAGGGTCGGTGCACGTGTGATCCAGTTTCCTTCGGGCAGCATGCCTACTATTTCACTATGTGCGTGTTGGGACATCTGGCGTATCAGCATCCGGCGATAGTCTTCCGGCATCCAGTCTTTCGGCTCGATGCGCACCTCCAGATCTATTTTATGATCAAATAATTCCTGTTCGCTGGCATGCATCCTGCAAATTACAGCTTAATGGAGAAAAAAACTAACAGTTGTTAGTTGTTCTATAAGTCATTCTTTATAGTTAGAACTATATACCAGGTTTGCCGGACCGTATTTTTGTAATGACTATCTGATGTCAAAATCGATAACCAGCTTTTCCGAACCGGGATGCGACTGACAGGCCAGGATAAATCCCTGCTCCAACTCTTCCTCCGCAAGCGAATAATTCTGATCCATGGTTACCTGGCCCTTTACCAGTTTTGCCCGGCAGGTAGCGCAGACGCCTGCACGGCATGCATAAGGGAGATCAGCGCCGGCTTGTATGGCGGCTTCGAGGATCGTTGGTCCCGAAAAAGGGATTTTGTAATCCGTTGAAGTGCCGTCGAGGCGGATCGTTACAAGGCTTTCCTTCAATACAGGTTCTTTTTTTTCAGAATTTATTTTTTTAACGGAGATGCCCGCTTCACCCGGATCGGAAAATAATTCATAAAGAATTTTTTTTTCGTTCACTTTCTGATTCAGCAGCCAGTCACGAACAGCAAAAATCATAGGAGCCGGTCCGCATAACAAATATTCCTGATCTCCGGCCAGAGGGATAATTTTTTTGAAGATCAGTTCGCATTTCTCTTCGTCAATTCGGCCTTCGAAAACCGGGGCCTCCATTTTTTCACGACTGAAGATGGAAATCAGCTGGAACTGATCCGGGTAGTCATTTTTCAATGCCATGAGTTCTTCCCTAAAAATAACACCGCTGCGCCGGCGGTTTCCATATACCAGCGTAAAACGACTCCCCGGTTCCTCTTTTAAGATCGATTTCAACAATGAAATCACGGGCGTGATACCGCTTCCCGCTGCGAATGCCACATAATGTTTTTTATTTTCCGCATCCAAAGGCAAAATGAAATTGCCGGTGGGAGCCATTACTTCAAGGGCCCGGTCCGTTTTAAAATGTTTGTGTGCATGGGTGGAAAACCGGCCGGACTCCAGTTTCTTAATGGCTACCCGCAATTCATTTTCATACGGACTGCTGCAGATAGAATAGGATCTCCGCAGCTCCTCACCTTCAATTTGGGCCCGAAGGGTAATATTCTGACCGGCTTTAAACCGAAATTCTTCTTTCCATTCAGGAGGGATATCAAATGAAACTGAAATGCAATCCGGTGTTTCATTTCGTATATCCTTTATCGTTAGGAGGCGAAAATGTTTGGCCACTTTTATTTCTTTAATCCTTCAATCAGGTATTTTACCATATTATCTTCAAGAACGTCCGGTGCAATCGTTTTCCTGGAACGGTGCCAGGATTCTATACCGCTGATGGCGGAAAGCATGGTCAGGACGGCTACATATGGTTCGATGGATTTCATCTCCCCCCTTTCTATTCCCCGGGCGATCAGATCAGATAAACTCCGGCGGTAGTTTCTGCGCTGATTCAGGAAATTTGACAAATAAGGCTCGGGCAAATGGCGCCATTCGTGGTCTGAAATATAAACATACTCGTATTGATCCATCATCATCCTAATATGAAAACGGATGATCTTTTCCATTTTTTTTAATACGGGTTCCGGGCTGGCCTGAACGGCTTCGAGATGGGAAAGAAAATCGTTGGCCACCTTAAAGCAGATTGCCTGCAGTATTTCGGACTTCGACTGGATATGGTTGTAAAGACTGGCAGCTTCCACCCCTACATGTTCTGCCAGGTCTCTCATGGAAGCCGCTCCAAATCCCTTCTCCCGGAAAAGTTTGGAAGCTTTTTCGATGATGATGTCTTTTTTACTGCTGTTTTTTTTGCTTCGGATCCTGGCCATAGCGTGCCAAAGATAAAACGAACGCCCGTTAGTTAAAATCCTTTTCATGCTGCCCGCAAAAACCTGTAGGTTTGCAGCGTTTCACCGGTCCCCGGTATCATTTATTTATTACCACTATGTCACTTATCTGTGTTGGAAGTATGGCTTATGATGCCATTGAAACGCCTTTTGGGAAAAAAGACAGAATTGTTGGAGGTTCGGCCGTATATGTTGCTTACGCGGCATCAAACTTCATAAAGCCCGTTAACCTGGTTTCGATTATCGGAAACGATTTTGAGGAATCTGAAATAAAATCACTGGAGGCAAGAGGTGTTTCTTTCGAAGGAGTGGAAAGTGTAAAAGACAAAAAATCATTTTTCTGGAGCGGCCGCTACCATTTGGATATGAACACCCGCGATACGCTGGTGACCGATCTTAATGTGCTGGCGGATTTTAATCCCGTTATCCCGGAACATTTTCAGGATTCTGAATTCCTTATGCTGGGCAATCTGCATCCGGCAACGCAGATCAGTGTGATCCGGCAAATGAAAACACGCCCCCGCCTGATAGCCATGGATACTATGAATTACTGGATCAGTTCCGCCATTGAAGATTTAAAACTTGTGCTTACCATGGTGGATGTGCTGATGGTAAACGATACGGAGGCAAGGGAACTCACCGGTGAATTTTCGCTGGTTAAAGCTGCCCGGGCCATAGTGCAGATGGGCCCCCGGTTCCTGATCATTAAAAAAGGAGAACACGGGGCTTTATTATTTCATGGGAATGAAGTCTTCTTTGCACCGGCACTACCACTCGAAGAAGTATTTGATCCAACCGGTGCAGGGGACACTTTCGCCGGTGGATTTATGGGACATCTTTCACGTACAAAGGACATATCCTATCAAAATATGAAAACGGCCATCATTGTCGGATCCGCGATGGCGTCCTTTTGTGTAGAAAAATTTGGTCCCGAACGACTGAGGGAATTGAAAAAAACGGAAATTGACGACCGCATCAGGCAGTTCATTGACCTGGTAAATTTTGATATAGCGCTTGTGTAAGCTGAAAGCCTAAAGCCGATGAGGGGATCGCTGAATGTTTTCACTCCCATACTCCCATACTCTCACACTTTCCTCAGCGTCTTGCCAGCGTGCAGACGAGTTTAGTTTTTAAAATCGTTCCATCAGGCCGGAATAATTCCACATAAATCACATAGTGACCCATCGGGAGAAGGTTCTGTTCTTCATCAAGGCCGTCCCAACGGAACGTACCGGTTGTTCCCCATAAGATATTATTCACCAGTTTGCGGATCATCCTACCGGAAATATCATAGATAGAAATACTTCCCGCATATCCGGATGCCGGCAGCTGGTAGTTTATGAAACAGAAATCGTGGTATCCGTCCATGTCAGGCGAAAAAATATCCGGATCGATCGTAATAAAACGGTCAGCCGGATTTCCGAGATAGGCCTCGGAATTTTTATATCCCGGGGTGCCATTTCCAGCGGCCGCGGAAGCGGAGGTCCAGTTTGATGCGAGCCCGGTGGAAAGATCAGGCCGGATTCTTTCCAGTGCAACACCTCCTTCGCTGGCCAGCAGCGGTGAGTGCCAGTGATGATCATAGTCGAGTTCATCCAGTATTTCTCCGGCGGGATTCAGCAGAACACATTTTCCCTGATCATCCGGCAACGAGGGAAAGGATGTCATTGCAATGAGCTGACCGGCGGGCGCTGAAGAATAGTTGCCCAAAACCCAGTCCGGATTTTCTGTCAATAAAAGGTATTCTCCGGGAAAAAAGGCGCGTTCATCTTTTACAATTGTGGCCGGATTTTTCAATGAACCATCCGGATCCCTGCCTGCAATAAATAGTTCTGAACAGGGAATGATTTTTGAGCTCCGGTTATATAATTCAAGATAATCGTAGCCGAAGACCGGGGGATTAAAAAGTATTTCATTAAAAATAATATCGCCAGGATCTGCTCTTTCCATCAGACCGGCCGGGCAGTGATTGCGCAAACCGATTTCATTTTGGCTGCAATCCCGGATCTGCTGAACTGAAAGTTCATATATTTTGCTCTTTACCATCAGCTTCGCGAGATGAATTTGTACGCGGTCAAAAAAGGGCGGTATGGTGAATGCAGAATCCGGCTGCCCGATACCCTCTGATATCTGGTATCCGTCAACAGATGCTCCTGCAGTGCTGTCAATCGGCTCATCAAAGTATAACACAACCCGTGAAGAATCCAGGGTGACAGCCCGGAGAAGTGAAGGAGGCTGTTCATCCGGATTAGGAGAATTAACTGAATTTATATGCCCGGGTGTTCCGCCTGATTCTGCTGTACTGGCTGACCAATTTTCTTTTCCGCCGGTCGGGTTAGAAAGATCTATCATTTCCAGGCTCCATCCGCCGCCAGATTTCAGGTCATTGTGAAACCAGCTCTTATCGTAATGTAATGCATGTATAACGTTTCCGGTTTCGGTATAAAGGATAATATTGCCTTCTTCATTATTCAGAGCAGGTAATCCGCTTATTGCAAGTGTGGAACCAAAATGACTGAAAGCGACTGCAGAAGTACTATTGCAAAGAATCACCAAACTGTCAGGTTTCAGTATAATGTCTGTTTTTATAGTTGCTGAGGTGTTTCCATTGCTGATGATAAAATGATTCAGATTGATCACCGTTCCGGAACGATTGGTAAGTTCAATAAATTCACTTTCCGGAAGTGCTATGGACGGCAAAGGATCAGGAAGAAATTCAGTTATTAAAATATCATAGCGATTCTGTGCTGCGACAAAATCAGGCTGGAGGATTATGACAAGCCAGCAAAATGCCCTCCATAACGAAATAGTAAACAGGCTGGATTCAGTATTATATTTAACGGTCTCACGCATAAAATCAATCTTTTTTTAAAAATAATTTGGTTTAAAAACATGCTAAGGTTATTTTTACGCCAGAATGAACGTGATTACAACATATACAAAGAAGAACACCAAGAAGCCCTGGACCAGGGAAGGTGACTGAATTTTGTGTATTCAAAATAGTAGAGCCTTCCCAAACCGGGGAGGCTTTCGTTTTTTAATCAATTAAAATCTGAAAAAAAAGATGAAAGTTGCAGTTGTCGGTGCTACCGGACTGGTAGGTACCAAAATGTTAGAAGTGCTGGCTGAGCGAAATTTTCCGGTTACTGAACTGATCCCCGTAGCTTCCGAAAGATCAGTCGGCAAAAAACTGGTTTTTAAGAACAAGGAATGGACCGTAGTCAGTGCAAAGGACGCGATTGCAGCCAAACCCGCGATTGCAATTTTTTCTGCCGGAGGCGGAACCTCCCTGGAGCTGGCGCCTCAGTTTGCAGCAGCCGGTATTACGGTGATTGATAATTCTTCTGCGTGGAGGATGGATCCGACAAAAAAGCTGGTGGTGCCCGAACTCAATGCCGATGCACTCACAGCCCAGGATAAAATCATTGCCAATCCAAATTGTTCCACAATTCAGATGGTGGTGGCACTAAATCCGCTTCATCTGAAATATAAAATAAAACGAATCGTGGTAAGCACTTACCAGAGTGTTACAGGAACCGGAGTAAAAGCCGTAACCCAACTGATGAATGAGCGCAGTGGTATATCTGGCGAAATGGCGTATAAATATCCGATCGACCTGAATGTTATTCCGCAGATCGACGTATTTCTTGATAATGGATATACAAAGGAAGAAATGAAGATGGTGAATGAAACCCGCAAAATTATGCGTGATGATTCCATCCGTCTTACTGCCACCACCGTACGTATTCCGGTTATCGGTGGCCATAGTGAGGCGGTGAATGTGGAATTTGAAAATGATTTTGATCTGGCAGAAGTGAGGTCATTGCTGGAAAAGGCACCCGGTGTGGTTGTAGTGGATAATCCGGCTAAACAGGAGTATCCCATGCCCAAGGATGCACATAACCGGGATGAAGTGTTTGTGGGCAGAATCCGGAGAGATGATACCCAGCCCAATACCCTCAATATGTGGATCGTGAGCGATAACCTGCGTAAAGGTGCAGCAACAAACGCCGTGCAGATAGCGGAGTATCTGGTAAGTAAGGGGCTCGTTTAATTGTTAATTGTCAATTGTTAATTGTCAATTCTTATAGTTTAGATGCAAGTATGATAGGCATTCATTGTTATCAGTTAAATTAACAATTAATAATTAACAATTGACAATTAAAGTCAGACCCTGCCCCAGTTTTCCCCGCTCTTGATCCGGTACATCGTCATCTCGCTGACGCCGTATTTGTCTGCCAGCTTTTTGATAGTGAGTTGGCGCGAACTACTGGAAAGTGTTTTCTTTATGGACTTCACCTGGGCGGCCGTTAGTTTTAAACCTACCGGGCGGCTGGACTGTATTTTTTTATAAGCCACTTTGGCCGGGCTTTTCTGCTGGTGCAGGATCATATCATCCAGGCTTACCCATTTTAAATTCCGTACCGAATTATCAGTTTTATTATGGTTCAGGTGGATGACAAATTTTTGATTTGCTGATTTTTTTTTCACGAACATCCTCGCAATTTCACGATGCAGGTACAGTGTGCCATTGTTACCGGGACGGTGCAGGTTCAGTGTTTTATAACCTGTGGTCACGGAGCCCTTCAGCAACTTACCATCTGTATGGACAGCGTCATAATAGCTTGCCACACGACCCGTAGAAGAAAGACCATATTTTTTGCGAAGTTGTTTCCAACCCGGAAACATGAGCGGTTTCCAGGTTTCGCCAGGAATTTTTTTTATCATGGACTTCGGTTTTACTAAAGTTACAAAAAAACAATAGCCTACGACACTAGTTTCCCGAGACAGATCCGATAAACCGCAGAAATTCTTTTTCAGTAAGAATTTTTATGGAGGCTATTTTTTTAGCTTTTTCCAGCTTTGATCCAGCCTCTTCCCCTACAACCAGGTAGTTCAGTTTACTGCTTACCCCGCTTAAAATCTTTCCTCCCTGTGCCTCCACCATGGCCTCTGCATCGCTCCTTTTCAATTCATTCAGGGTTCCGGTAAAAAGGAAACTTAGTGCATCCAGACTGCCTCCGGCCGACCTTTCAGAACGGGTATTCCGCAGGTTAATACCCAGTGTTTCCAGTTTCGCGAGCATTTTCATATTGTCGCTGTTTTCAAAAAATTGCCGGATACTGCCGGCTACCTTAGGTCCCACATCTTCAAGTGCTAATAAATCTTCCTCTGAAAAGCCTGAGAAATCCGGCAGGTAGTTTACAGCTTTGGCCAGGGTCTTTGCTGTTGTTTCACCAACATAACGGATTCCCAGTCCGAAAATAACCCT
Organism: uncultured Bacteroidota bacterium; assembly: GCA_963766585.1. GTDB lineage: Bacteria > Bacteroidota > Bacteroidia > Chitinophagales > Chitinophagaceae > Puia. Next base: position 437,759 of record CAVYAV010000002.1, on the reverse strand, counting down.
GTGTAAAGGCTGTTTTTTGGATTCTTCAATGGCAGACTGCAGATTTTGAATACTTTTTTCACCAAATCCTTCCAGTACGGAAATCCGGCTGAAGGGGAGTTCATAAATCCCGGGAATATCTTTTAAAAACCCGAGGTCAAAAAATTTCTGCACGTTCGCTGCTCCAAAACTCCGGATATCCATGGCATCCTTACTTACGAAATGAATAATTCTTTCCACCACCTGGGCAGGGCAGTTTATATTCACACATCTCAAAACAGCTTCATCAGGAACCCTGACCAGTTCATCACCGCAGGCAGGGCAATTTGAGGGGAAAACAATTTTTTTTTCTTTTCCCGTCCTCAATTCTGTAAGGGGTTTTACAATATATGGAATCACATCCCCGGCACGTTCAACCAATACGGTATCCCCGATGCGCAGATCTTTCTGGGTCACCACATCTTCATTAAAAAGCGATACTGAAGCGACCGTGACACCTCCAATGGGTACCGGTTCAATTTTCGCGACAGGCGTGATACTACCTGTGCGACCCACCTGAAATTCCACTTTGATCAGTTTACTGGTGCCCTGGCGGGCTTTGAATTTAAAAGCGATTGCCCAGCGTGGGTGGTGGGTGGTCATACCCATTTTGTCCTGTAAAGCGAAATCATTTACTTTAATGACCATCCCATCAATCTCGTATGGAAGTTTATCCCGTCCTGACTCAAAATCCAGGCAATAATCAATTACCTGACGGATCCCCTTAAATACTTTTTTTTCTTTTTTCGGACTGCGGAAACCAAGATTCCATAACATCTCCAGCGACTCGCTGTGGGTATGCGGCGCTTTTTTCCCGGTGGAAGTGAAATAACTGATATGATAAAGAAATACTTCCAGGTTGCGGCGGCTCACTTCTGAGGGATCTTTTATGCGTAGTGAGCCGGAAGCGGCATTACGCGGGTTTGCAAGCGGCGCCAGCTGCTGTTCTTCCAGCTGATGATTATATTTTTTAAAATTTTCTTTGTTCATCAGGACCTCGCCCCGGATTTCAATCTGTTCTATTCCGTAACTGGAAAAATCAGCCGAAAGGGGTACAGAACGGATCTGCCTGATATTGGTCGTGATTTCATCGCCTTCAACCCCGTCCCCCCGGGTAGCGCCCCTGACCAGTAAATCATTTTCGTAGATCAGGGAAATACTCGCCCCGTCGAACTTAGGTTCAACGCAGTATTCTACATTTTCCAAACCGGCCAGCTCCCTGGCTTTCCGGTCCCAATCCAACAAATCATCCGCATTATAGGAATTCTCAAGGGACAACATGGGAACGAGGTGGCGTACGGTCGGGAAATTTTTAGTCAGTTCCCTGGCCACCCGCTGCGTAGGCGAGTCGGGGGTAATCTCATCCGGGTTTTCTGCTTCCAGTTTCCCGAGTGCCTTAAATAACGTATCATATTCTACATCGGAATAGAGCGGATCATTCAATATATAATAACGGTATTCGTGAAACTGGAGAACCTGGCGCAGAGAAGTCATATCTTTCACCTGAAGGCCTTTTTGGCTCAGGCGCTGAAGAAGTTTGTTACTGGTTTCCTGTAAGGAGCGGGTCTGCTCTGGGCTGTACATAACTTTGTTTGACTTTTACAGTTCAGCGGATCTGAATTATATTTAATGAACCGGATGATGATTACAAATTTACGGTTATGAAAATGGAAAAGTCGCCAAAGAAAAAGGATATCAAAGCTGTTTTGAAACAATTGCAGAGTGACGGACTGATCGGTATTTCAGTTGACTGCGTGATATTTGGTTTTGACGAGAATGAACTTAAACTGCTCATGATCAAATCCGATCTGAAGCAATTTGAGGGGAAATGGTCTCTGCTCGGAGATCTCGTTCATAAAGATGAAAACCTTGATGAAGCTGCTTACCGGATTTTAAAGGAACGCACCGGCATGGATGATGTGTATCTGGAGCAGGTGATGAGTTTTGGTGATGTGGGCCGTCATCCCGCTGCCCGGGTGGTTACCGTTGCCTATTGCTCATTAATAAATATTCAGCAGCACCGGTTGCAGAAAACGGATAATGAACTGCACTGGCAGAAACTCAGCCCGGTAATGGATATGGCCTTTGATCATCAGCGGATATTTGATGTTTGTCACGAATGGTTACAAAAACGCATCCAGGAGCATCCGCTCGGGTTTAGCCTCCTGCCCCAGAAATTTTCCCTCCGGGAATTGCAAAACCTGTATGAGGCCATATTGGAAATCAAGCTGGACCGACGGAATTTCAGGAAGAAGTTTTTTTCCCTGGACGTGCTGGAAGATACCCATGAACTGGAATTTGATGTTCCCCACCGTCCCGGTAAACTTTACCGGTTCAATTATCAGAAATATAAAACCAGGGAAGGGCGGAAATTTCTGCGACTTAATTTCTGACGCAACCGTCAAAAGGATTGCAGCGTTTAATTGATATGTACTGTCTAATCGTTATTGGGTTTTAATCGTATTTCATCATTTGCATTTTTTTTTAACAATATTGTTAAATTCTGCAAAATAAATACTATTTTAGCTGCTTAATTGCTTAAACCATTGATTATGACCATGAAACGATTGCTTAAGAGGCTCTCTGTCCTCTTACTATGTGTATCTTTAACACAGTTAGCATTCTCTCAGACAAAAGTTATTACCGGAACTATTATTGATGAACGAGGGGCACCCATTGCCGGAGCATCTATTTCCGCGAAAGGAACCAAGGGCGGAACGACAACGGATGCCAGTGGCAATTATTCGTTGACCGTGCCTACTTCGGCTAAATCGGTCGTTGTAAGTTCTGTTGGTTATAATCCGCAGGAGGTGGATATTTCTGACAAGGCGACCGTAAGTATTGCATTGGTAACAGCATCACAATCCCTAAATGATGTGGTGGTTATCGGTTACGGAACCGCCAAGAAACAGGATCTGACCGGATCGGTCGTTTCTGTAAAAGCGAAAGATTTTAATAAAGGGGCCATTACTTCACCCGACATGCTACTTCAAAATAAAGTAGCCGGATTAGAAATAACGAATAATACCGCTCAGCCCGGTGCGGCAACCACTGTTGTAATCCGTGGTAACAACTCTATTCGCGCAAATGCAGGCCCTCTATATGTAATTGACGGGGTAGCTCTGGACGGCAGAACGGCAAGACCTAGTTTAAATCTGGGTGCGAACGGTCTTCCGTTTGGTCAGACTCCGGAATCAAATCCTTTGCTTTATATCAACCCGAATGATATTGCCACCATTGACGTGCTGAAAGATGCGTCTGCAACGGCCATTTATGGTTCGAGAGGTGCGAATGGTATCATTATGATTACCACGAAGAGGGCTACTGCTGATGGAACACACCTGGAGTTTGGGACCAGTTTTGGTGTGAATGCCGGATATATGAAAAGGTATGACGTCATGACCACCAGCCAGTTTATAAGCGAATCCAACGCGAATGGACTGAAGCAGGATTCCGGTAATTCCGTGAATGCGATGAATGAAATCACCCAAAGCACATTATCTCAAAATTATAATCTCGCTTTAAGTGGTTCAAATGAAAATGGTAAGTACCGGGCGTCATTCCTGGGTTCTACCTATAAGGGATTCCTGAAGAAGACATCCCTGGATAAATATGTCGGCAATTTTGGCGGACAATATAAATTCCTAGATAAACGTCTCTCCATTGATTTTGATGTGATTGCCGGTCATACTACAGAAAACATTGCGTTGCTGACCAATACAGCCGGTGCCGGGGGAAATATGATGGCCTGGGCGCTGAACTGGAATCCGACCGTTGCCCTGAAAGAGCCTAACGGTTTATGGAATAATAATACATCAAATACTTTTGGCGTACCTAACCCACTGGCAGTAAGTGATGCGTATACGGATGTTGCTGATGTGAATGTAGTTCTGGCCAATATATCTGCCGGTGTTTTACTGACCAAGGGACTTGAATATAAATTTTTATACGCCGTGAATAATGGTGTGGGAACCCGGAATACCAGTTTCGACGGATGGGTAAACGGTGTTCAGGGAATTTCCGGATCAGGCTTTGGCGCGGTATCCTCAGCACATTTATTTTCACAACAGTTTACGAATACGTTAAACTATCGTTCGGATCTTACAAAAGACCTGAAACTTGAAGCCATTGTGGGGTATGAATACTGGAAAACGGAATTTTCCAATCAAACAGTTTCCGGCTCCGGTTTCAATACCAATCAGAATCAGGCCACGAGAACTAACGTGCTTTATTCCAGTTTCCTTTTCAATGCATCCACACCCTATCCGGTTGTACAAAATGTTGATCCCACTTCTGAATTGCAGTCTTACTTCGGCAGGGTGAACCTTAATATGGACAATAAATATTACCTGACTGCAACGGTAAGAGATGATGGGTCCAGTAAATTCGGGTCCAATAATAAATATGGTGTATTCCCTTCTTTTGGAGCCAAATGGGTTATGTCCAGCGAGGACTTTATGAAAAACAGCAGCTTCCTGAGTGTACTGGACCTGAGGGGTTCCTGGGGAATCACCGGTAACCAGGAGTTTCCTGCAGGTGCCTCACAAGCCCAGGTCTCTTCACCCTCCTATAACCATGCTGGTCAAACCAATGTCGCCAACCCCAATTTGAAATGGGAAAAAACAACTATGCTGGATATCGGTCTTGATTTTGCCTTTTCTAACGGAAGGATTTCGGGTTCTGTCGATTATTATCACAAAAACACCACGGACATCCTTTTCCAGAGCACGGCGATCCAGCCCGCACCGGCTTCCATTTATTTTATCAACCTACCGGCTAATATCATAAACACGGGGATTGAATTTTCAATAAACGCAACGGTTATTTCAAACAAGGATTTCACCTGGAATCTGGGTTTCAATATTGCGTATAACGACAATAAGCTGATCAATTTCAATCAGGCCCTTATCCATACAGGCCAGGTAGATGGAAACGGAGTTTCCGGTGGTTACGCGGAAGCGATTACCAACAACCAGACCGTGGATGTGTTTTATCTGAAACCTTTCCAGGGATTTGATAAAAACGGAAATCAGATCGTAGACTCAGCAGGCAAACTGCAGCAGTTCTCCGGTAATCCGAACCCGCACTACATATATGGGTTCAGCAATACGTTCACTTATAAGAAGTGGTCGTTGTCACTGAATGCCGGAGGTTCCTTAGGATTCCTGATCTATAACAATACCCTGAATACGATTACCAATATTGGTCAGTTCGCCAAGGGCCAGAATGTTTCCTATTCCCAGTTTGGCACAGGCGAATCCATCAGCGATGGTGCACAGGTGTCAACCCGGTATCTTGAAAATGGCAACTACTTTAAACTGAGAAATGCCACGATATCTTATTCAGTTGGAAATATCGGGAAATATGTAAAGAATTTCAGTGCCTTTGTGGGTGGCTCTAATTTGTTTGTGATCACCGGATTCAAAGGATTTGACCCTGAAGTGAATGTAGACAAGAACATTAATTCCTATCCATCCCGAAGCATGGAATACTTGCCTTATCCGACACCAAGGATAATCACATTTGGTTTCAGTTTTGGTTTATAAAAACGATTACTTCTAAATTAAGCGTATGAACAAAAATAATTTTCTAAAAATAGCAATGGTTTTCATTGTTGTTGGTTCGATTTCGGCCTGTTCAAAATTAGATCAGAAACTGAACAGTACGTTGACACCTCAGGAAGCAGCAAATTCCTTTAATGCCTCCCTTTTCCTGCAAGGCGCATATTCGGACGTAGGGGGTCCCTATTCAAATCTGACCGGTGATGTAAGTCCGCTGGCTGAAGTTTCCAGTGATATCGGAGCGATACCAACCCGGAAGACTGACTGGGGAGATAACGGTGCATGGATCAGCTTTCATCACCATGCCTGGCCAGTAGACGATGGGGAAAATTTATTTATCAGCTCATGGAATGACCTGAACAAGATCAATTTTGATGCAACCAATGTATTTACGTTCAATCCAACAGTAGAACAGGGAGCAGAAGCCAGATTTATCCGGGCGATTGCATTGTATCAGTTGCTGGATATGTTCGGTCAGTATCCATTCAGAGAACCAGGTGAAGATCTTTTGCTCGCACCAAAAGTTTATCGCGGGGATAGCGCAGTTCAGTTTATCATCAGTGAACTGAATGCGGTAATACCCTTGCTCGATCCTGCAAACGGTATCACCAAAGCAAATCAGGATGCGGCAAAAGTGCTTTTGATGAAGTGTTACCTGAATCGGGGGGCATTTGTAAACAGATCTGCTCCTACTTTTGACGATGCAGACATGCAGCAGGTGATTACACTGGGTAATCAAATCATTAATGGCGGGAAATATGGTTATGCTTCGAATTATTTTGACAATTTCAATCCGCATAATTCAACTTCGCCCGAAGCGATATATGCTTGTCCGAATACAGCAGGCGTATCGGCAAATAATACCGGCATCCAGGGTAAATGGTGGCCTACATTACACTATGATCAGTATACCCCCCTTGGCCAGCAGGGTGGCTGGAATGGTTTTGCCACTATTGCTGAATTTTACAGTTCATTTTCAGCGGCTGATGTACCAGCTACTTTCACCGCTGCAGATACTTTATTGAAGGACAGAAGAATCGGGGGCAGATTTTATCCCGGATGCACTGACAAATCTGGTGTAAGACCAGGACTTTTGATCGGTCAGCAGTATAATGAACTCGGACAAAAACTTTACGACCGGAAAAATAACCTGCTGACTTTCCTTCCCCAAATGGCACCGGATTTACTGGAAAATGATCCAAAAACTTTGGAAATTACCGGTATTCGCGAAATTAAATACCCGCCTGATTATACGCAGGGAGTGGTAAGTTATAGCACAGCTGGTAACTGGTTGATGCTGTTCAGATATCCCGATGTGGTGCTGATGGTGGCTGAAGCATTGAAACGTCAGGCGGCTGCAGACGATGTCACCGCCTTAAAATTGGTGAACGACCTGAGAGCAGCCAGAGGAGCAAATCCCCTGCCTTCCATGCCGCTGGTGGATCCCGCCAACACATACACCCCCAATACACTGCTGGCAGAAAGAGGCCGGGAATTGTATGGAGAGTTTGTTAGAAGAACCGATCTGATTCGCTTTGGTGTGTTCAAGAATGCCTGGGCATACAAACCGGCAGATGCGAGCGACACCTATCTCGTGTATCCAATTGCCAGTGCCGCATTAGCAGCCAATCCCAATCTGATTCAAAACCCGGGATACTAATAATTGGAAGTTATTCATAAGAATTATTGAAATTGCAAAAGGCTATTATGAAAATAATGGCCTTTTGCAATTTTAGCTATTGGACTAATTAAACATCTCTCAAATCCGGGAAGTTGAAAAGATTCGGGGTCAAAGGAATAATGCGTAAGAATTTCAGTCATATTTTAACCGCAATTGTGCTTTTTTGCTTTTCCTGTAAACCAGAGCATAAAGAGCCCCCTCTATTTGAACTCATGGAAAATACCGGGATTAACTTCGAGAATCCCGTAAAAGATGGAAAAATTGATAACAGTTTTTTATTCAGGAATTTTTACAATGGTGGCGGTGTTGCCATCGGGGATATCAATAACGACGGACTGGCGGACGTTTTCATGACTTCCAATATGGGAAGTAATAAACTGTACCTGAACAAAGGAAATTTTAAGTTTGATGACATTACGGATAAGGCCGGCTTTAAGCAGGACAGCATGTGGAGTACCGGTGTCGTATTTGTGGACATTAACAATGATGGCTGGCTTGATATATACGTGTGTAATTCCGGTCATATGAGCGATGGGCACCGGCGGAATAAATTATACATTAATAACCATGATTTGACATTTACGGAGTCCGCTGCCAAATACGGACTGGATATTTCTGCATATACCACACAGGTGAGTTTTTTTGATTATGACAACGACGGTGATCTCGATTGTTTCATGATTGATAACAGCCCTATCCCGGTGAATACACTGAATAATTCAAACCGGCGCGATCTTCCGGATGCACAGTGGCCCGTTTCGGATTTTTTAAAAGGCGGCGGCGATCATTTGTATCGAAATGATAACGGGCACTTCACGGAAGTAACCCAGGAAGCGGGAATCCATGGCAGCCTGATCAGTTTTGGACTTGGCGTATCCGTAGGAGATATTAACGGGGATGGTTATCCGGATATATTCGTCTCCAATGATTCCTATGAACGGGATTACTTATATATCAACCAGAAAAATGGGAAATTTAAGGATGAGCTGGAGGATTGGTTCGGCCATACCAGTTTTTCTTCCATGGGTGCAGATATCGGGGACATCAACAACGACGGTTATCCTGAAATATTTACGACGGATATGCTTCCGGAAGATGATTACCGGCTTAAAACACTTGGCTCTTTTGATAATATCGACCTGTATAAGGCAAAAATAAAAGCCGGATTTTACTATCAGTATATGAAGAACTGCCTTCAGTTAAATAACGGCAATGGAAAGTTTTTAGATATCGCCAATTACAGCGGGGTATCTGCTACGGACTGGAGTTGGGGTGCACTGATGTTTGATATGGACAATGATGGCTTTAATGATATCTATGTTTGTAATGGGGTGAATAAAGATGTGACCAACCTGGATTTCATGAATTATTTCGCCAACGACGTGATACAAAAAATGGTGTTGGACGGGAGTAAATTGGCTGTGGACCAGATTCTCAAAAAAGTGCCGGTCACGCCCATGTTGCATAAAGCCTACCGGAATATGGGAAACCTGAAATTTTCTGATGTAGGAAAATCCTGGGGGTTTACACAGGCCTCTTTTTCAAATGGAGCGGCTTATGGGGATCTGGATAATGATGGCGACCTGGATTTAATTATCAACAATGAGAACGGCCCTGCTTTTGTCTACAAGAATGATTCACGTGAACAAAATAAAAATAATTACCTGGGTGTATTCTTAAAAGGAAAAGACAAAAACACTTTTGCGGTCGGCAGTAAAATAAAAGCATATTCACAGGGTCAGGTTTTTACCCGGGAAGTAATTCCAAGCCGGGGATTCCAGTCGTGTATGGATTACAGGCAAATTATCGGCCTGGGAAAATCAATGCAGATTGATTCCCTTGTGATCACCTGGCCAAACAGAACGGTAACGAGAATTCTGCATCCCGAAATCAATAAAACAGATACCATTCAGGAAAGTGACAGCCGGATAATGGGGCCTGAGTGGCAGAAGTCCGATTCGTCCCAATGGTTGCTGAAAAAGGTAAGGAGCAATTTTGACAAACACCAGGAAAACGATAACGTGGATTTCTATTATGAACACAACCTTCCTAAAATGTTATCGCGGGAGGGACCAAAAGCAGCGATAGGGGATGTGAATGGAGACGGCTTGCAGGATATTTATATCGATGGAACGAAAGATCATCCCGGCCAGATCTATCTTCAAAATGCCAAAGGTGAATTTATCCGGAAAGCCGAACCTTCTCTTGACCAGTTTGCTGATTTTGAAGACGGAGCAGTAGTTTTTATGGATGCCGATGGTGACGGTGACCTGGATCTATTTGTCGGCCCCGGAGGAAATAATAACCTTCCTTTTAGCAGGCAGATGCAGTTCAGAATATATATAAACGATGGCAAAGGGAATTTCTCCATTAGTGCTTCGGCTTTTCCGAATAACAAGGAGGGAATGAATACAGGCGTTGCCATAACCGGAGATTTTAACCATGATGGATATGCTGACCTTTTTGTAGGTGGACGCAGTGTTCCCAGGATCTATGGACCCTCACCCAGGAGCTTTATATTTTTGAATGATGGCAAAGGACATTTCACGGATATCGCCAAAACGAAAAACCCGGAGATAGCCAATATCGGAATGGTCACGGGTGCAGTATGGGCCGATATGAATGCCGATGGGAAAAATGAACTGATTATTACCGGTGAATGGATGGCACCCCGATTATTTTCATTCGGGCAAGACCATTTTAAGGAAATAAAATCCAATTTGAATGCATTGTCCGGGTGGTGGCAAACCATCACTGCATCCGATGTAAACGGAGATGGCAAACCTGACCTGATATTGGGTAATATCGGAGAAAATTTTTACCTGCATCCGGATTCTTCCAATCCTGTAAAGCTTTGGATAAATGATTTTGACGAAAATGGAATACCGGACATTGTGATGACGCAACATGTAACAGGTAAGGATATGCCGGTCTTTCTTAAACATGAAATGGAAGTGCAAATACCTTCCCTGAAAAAGCAAAACCTGAAAAACCACGATTTTGCCCTCAAATCGATTCAGGACCTGTTCCCGGCGGAACTTCTGAATAAATCATTGGTCAAAGAATTCAATTTCTGCAGTTCAATCGTAGCAATCAACAAAGGAAACGGCATATTCGAAATCCGGAAGTTGCCGGTGATGGTACAACTTTCTTCGGTAAATTCCATTAGGTGCCTGGATGTAAATGGTGATGGACATATTGATATTGTTTCCGGTGGAAACGATTTTGGATTTCTTCCGCAATTTGGCCGGCTTGACCAGAGTTTCGGAGATATCTTATTAAATAATGGCAAGGGACAGTTTACCTGGGCAGGTCCGGACCGCACAGGGCTTGAATTGCGCGGGCAGATAAGGGATATTGAAGTTATCAAAACGGGAAATGATGAAAATTTGCTTTTTCTTCAAAATGATGAATATCCGGTTCTTTATAAAATAAATAAACAAATGAAAAGATGATTCTTTTCCGAAGGCCCGCGAAATATTTCGCGTTGCTTACTTTAATGGTTTTCATTTCTTTTTCCTGTCACTCACCAGAACACCGGGAAAAGGAGAATTTTGTAACTCTGACCGGCGATGAAACAGGATTGAATTTTAATAATAAACTAACTCCCACAGAATCGTTCAACGTTTTTGACTACATGTATTTCTATAACGGAGGTGGTGTAGGAATCGGCGATTTTAATAATGACGGTAAACTGGACATTTTCTTTTCAGCAAACCAGTCCAGGGATAAATTATTTCTTAATCAGGGGGGACTGCATTTTAAAGATGTTTCGGAAGAGGCGAAAATTCCATACGATTCCGCCTGGTCAACTGGTGTTTCTGTAGTTGATATTAATAATGACGGACTGCTGGATATTTATATTTGCCGGGTAGACAATCATAAGTTACTCAGGGGACATAATGAATTGCTGATCTGCCGTGGAATTGATAAAAATGGCGTGCCTTTTTATGAGGATCAGGCTGCAGAATATGGCTTGATTTTTCCGGCTATAGTACCCAGGCTGTTTTTTTTGACTATGATATGGATGGTGACCTGGATATGTATTTATTAAATCATGCCATGCATCAGAACGGAAATTACGGACCCCGCGCAGAAAATCTTCAAAAGAATATCCCTGGTTCGGGAGACCGGATTTTCAGAAATGACGGGCCGGGAAAATTTACCGATGTTACGAATATAACCGGCATTCATAGTTCAGCAATCGGATATGGATTAGGGATTACGGCATCTGATATAAACCTGGATGGATACCCGGATCTCTATATCGGTAATGATTTTCATGAAAATGATTACCTCTATATCAATCAGCATAACGGAACTTTTCAGGATGAACTGAATGAACACCTGATGCACACCAGCCAGTATACCATGGGTGTTGATGTTGCGGATGCGAATAATGATGGTCTGCCTGATGTAATATCAGTGGATATGCTTTCTGCAGATCCGTATATCCTGAAACGGTCGGAAGCAGAAAATACCCTGGACATTTTTAATATGAAAATCGGGCTCGGTTATAATTATCAGTATACCCGGAACAATCTGCAGTTTAACCGGGGCAATGGTGTGTTTAGTGAAATCGGGTTGTATTCCGGCATTGCCGCCACAGATTGGTCCTGGTCTCCCTTGTGGATGGATTTTAATAATGACGGGCAGAAAGATTTGTTTATTTCTCACGGGATACCGAGAAGATTAAATGATATTGATGTGATCAATTTCGCTGCTGACGCAGATGTACTCTCGGAGATACAACCCAAGGAAGGTGGAACATCAACCAGCATGAAGCTGATTGAAAAATTCCCTCAAATCAAACTGCCCAATAAATTTTTTTCGAATACCGGCGAAATGAAATTTGAAGACCGGAAAGATGAAGTGTCCAATAACCCAAATTCTTTTTCCAACGGTGCGGCATTCGGGGACTTGGATAATGACGGCGATCTTGATATTGTTGTAAATAACATTGATGATCCGGCCATGATCTATAAAAATACCTGCAATGACAGCGGTGCAAAAGCTTTTGCAGAGATAAAATTAAAGGGCTCTCCAAAAAATATTAATGCGATCGGATCCAAGCTTGTACTTTTTGTTCAGGACCAAATCAGAACTTATGAAAAATATCCGGTCAGGGGATTTATGTCAAGCGCTGAAACACCCCTGCATATCGGATTGGATAATACCCATGTGGATTCAGCTTACCTGATCTGGCCAGATAATACCTGTCAGCCTGTGGTATTCAGTGATAAAAAAAAGTGGATGACCTTCACCTATACAAAAGGATTGCCGGTATTTAACTATAATAAAATTACCCATTTCCGGAAGGATCCTGTCGAGGCCGATGGAAGATATTACCGCAAAAACAAAACTCCTGCATAAACATAAAGAAAATGATTTTCATGAGTTTGACCGGGAGCCGCTGATCCCGCATATGGTTTCTACAGAAGGGCCTGCTCTGCTGGTGGGTGATTTTAATCATGACGGGTTAGATGATGTGTTTATCGGATCTTCCAAACGATTTAAAAGTGTCGTTTATTTCCAGGATAAATCAGGGTCATTTATTAAAACCAGTCAGCCTGATTTGGATAAAGACAGTACATACGAAAATGTGGATGCCTGTTTAGCGGATGTTAACCAGGACGGTTACCCGGATCTGATTGTAGCAAGTGGGGGAAATGAGTACTATGGACATGACCCATTCCTTACACCCCGGGTATACCTGAATAACGGGAACGGAATATTTATCAAAGCTTCAAATGTATTCGATAACCTGTATGTGAATGCATCTGTGATCGTTTCCAGCGATATTAACGGGGATGGTTATCCTGATTTATTTGTTGGCGGCAGATCTGTTCCGTCAGATTACGGAAATGTCCCGAAATCATATTTACTTGAAAATAACAAGCAGGGTAAATTCGTCGACGTAAGTAATACAAAGGCACCGGGACTGAGTGATATCGGATTTGTTACAAATGCAGTGTGGGTAGACCTGGATAAGGATGGAGATCCCGATTTGGTTTTAAGCCTGGAGTGGGGTGGCATTGTGGCGTTTATCAACAACCAGGGTCATTTTACAAAACGGGTATTATCTGACAAAAAAGGCTGGTGGAATTTTATTATTCCCTGCGATATAGATCACGATGGTGATATTGATCTCATCGCGGGTAATCTTGGACTGAACAGCAGGCTGAAAGCTACACCTGAGGAACCGGTTCGTATGTATTACAATGATTTTGATGACAATGGGAAAAAGGAGCAATTGCTTACCTATTACCTGGGTGGCAAAGAAATTCCTTTTGCAACAAAAGATGAACTGCAAAAACAGATGCCCGGGCTAAAGAAGAAATATTTGCTTGCTGAAGTTTTCGCCCGGGCTTCCCTCGAAGACCTGGTAGGTTCCGAAAAAATAAAAAATGCAAAAGTTACAGAGGCGAATTATTTTGCCAATTCGGTTTTAATTAATAATGGTGGTCTTCAATTTACTACCCTGCCACTTCCCTGGAAAGCACAGTTCAGTTCCTTCCGCGATGCCGTAGTTTCGGATTATAACCATGACAGTCTTCCCGATTTGATCCTGGTAGGGAACTATTATGAGAATAATATCCAGATGGGGAGAAATGATGCTGATTTTGGAACCCTGTTGCAGAACAAGGGAAATGGGAAATTCTCTGCCGATATGATCAATGGAATCATTTTAAAGGGCCAGACCAGGCATATCCGAAAAATTAAAATTCAGCAGAAAGATGCGTTCATTGTAGTGAGGAATAACGACAGCACGAGGATTATCAGTTATTCCCCTGATCGCTGATCAGGGAATGGAGCAGATCAAACGGGTAGTCCATTTTGAACTGTCTTTTTCAATACTTCTGTCGGTTACAAGCGACTGAAAAGTTTTTGACACTACCTGAATCTGATTGTCCAGGATATAATTATTCAGCGACTTATTGGCCTGACTCACGGACGAATCACCACCTTTCACTTCTATCATCAGGTCTTTCCAGGGTACATATCTTCTATAAGCGATATCACCTTTGCCTGGTAGTGCTTTATCAATGGATAAGGCGACAAAAGTTTCATATGCGCCCGGTGTGCTTTTAATGGGCATCAGCATGGGATAGTTAATTTCCTTTGCATTATTCGCAGAAGCATATTCTTTCAAAAGCCTGATCGACCGGTAAATTTCCTCCGTATTTGGAAAGGCAGGTGTTTTTAGTTTGATTACGATCAGCGTGGTATCACTGGGCATGATGAGGTGGATATCCTGACCATACACATTTTGTGTAAGGGAGGTAAAATTTTTAAAATGAAGCAACAGGGTATCCAGATTTTGCTTTTGCCTGACGGCTTCCCGGTAATTCATAATCCGCTCAATGGGATTGGTACTTGTCTGGACAGAATATGCCCACCGGATATAAGTAGAATCACCATGCAAAGAAATCAGGTCAATTCGGCTGTCATAGTCCTGAATTCCTTTGCTGATTTCGATGGACACAGCATTGTAGTATTTGTTCGAAACGGCATATGTATATCCCCTGAAATTAAATCTGCATTCGGAAAAATCCGTACAAAAAGGCATATTCTTTCCTTCCGGTACCGGCCACCATTTGATCCAGTCATCCTTTTTTGTTAATGACCGGAATACACCGGGAAGGCTACAGGGTGTGCTTCCAACAGAAGATATTGTCAGTTTGGAAGGGATGAATATATAGGGCGTTGCAAAGAGCAGGATAAAGACAATAAGAAGAACAGAAAGGATCGTTTTTTTCATAAAGCTTAGGAGTTTCCACAATTCGAATCGTGCAAATATAGTGACTGGGTCAGTTTTTTTCTGCGTTCGGATTGGCCATTTCAGCAGTTCCGGCCAAGACATTTAAAAAAATGGTCAAATTCATTATTGATAATCAATGTATTACGAAGGGGCCTTCAAACAAATAGCCCGAAAACTTTGGAAATACATATACTTTCCTCCTACCTTTGCCGTCCTTTAAAAGAGCTACCGGGATAGCGGTAGTAAATAAAAAACAGAACTATGAGCAAATTACATTTCGTTACAAAGCATGCGAACGAGGCTACCGTACAACGTGATTGGTATGTTGTGGACGGTACTAATCAAACCGTTGGCCGCATGTGTGCCACGTATTGCCGCCATTTTGCGCGGTAAGAATAAGGTTTATTATACTCCCCATGTAGACTGCGGTGATTTCGTCATCATAACCAATGCAGACAAAGTGGTATTCTCGGGAAACAAACTGGAAGACAAGATTTACATCAACTTTTCTGGTTACCCGGGTGGAAAGAAAGAAGAAACAGCTAAGAATCTGTTGAAACGCAGACCGGAAGCCATCCTGGAAAGGGCAGTAAAAGGAATGTTGCCTAAAAACAGACTGGGACGCAAGATGTACAAGAAGTTATTTGTATATGCCGGCGCGGCCCATCCGCATGGTGCACAACAACCAAAAGAATTAAAATTTTAATTTCAACACGCTTTCATAATGGAAAAACAAAAACTTGCCACAGGACGACGGAAAACGGCCGTAACGCGCATTTTTCTGACCCGGGGCACAGGCAAAATCGTTATTAACGATAAGGATTATAAGAATTATTTCTCCCTGGCTTATTTACAGAACCAGGTGGATCTTCCTTTGAGAACGATTGAGTCCATCGACAAATACGATATTCAGATCAATGCAACCGGCGGTGGTATCAAGGGGCAGGCAGAAGCATGCAAACTGGGGATCGCAAGGGCCTTGCTTGAAGTGAATCCGGAATTTCGTCCGGCTATGAAAGCAGCCGGTTTGCTACATCGTGATCCGAGAAAGGTTGAACGTAAAAAACCAGGTAAGAAGAAAGCCAGAAGAAGCTTCCAGTTCAGCAAACGTTAATCAATTTATTTTAAATCAGTTGAATGCCAGGTTCCGTAACCGGGCTCAAAGTTTAATCATATGGAACAGAATACTTCACTTCAGCAACAGTTATTGGAAGCCGGTGTGCATTTCGGTCACCTGAGAAAAAATGGAATCCGAAAATGCTGCCATACATCTTCGCGGAGAAGAAAGGCATCCATATCATCGACCTGAATAAAACGACAGAAGCCTGCAGGAAGCATCAGCTGCTTTAAAGCAGATTGCCAAAACCGGTAAGAAGATCATGTTTGTCGGCACTAAAAAACAGGCAAAGGAAATCGTTACCGAGTGTGCTAAAAAAGTATCCATGCCATTCGTTACAGAACGCTGGCTGGGTGGAATGCTCACCAATTTCAATACCGTTCGGAAGAGCGTGAAGAAAATGCAGAGCATTGAAAAAATGCTGACTGACGGAACATTCGACAGCATTACAAAAAAGAACGCCTTACACTTGCCCGCGATAAGGATAAGATGGAGAAAGTATTGGGAGGTATTGCCCAGCTGGGTCGTGTACCTGCTGCTTTATTCCTGATCGATATCGGGCACGAACATATTGCATTGGCGGAAGCCAAGAAACTGGGTATCACAACATTTGGTATGGTGGATACGAATTCTGATCCGAATAAGGTGGATTTCGCTATTCCCTCGAATGATGATGCTACCAAATCCATCGCCATCATTGTAAATTATATCGCTGCTGCAATAGCCGAAGGACTTGCAGAAAGACAGGCTGCCAAAGATGATGACGTGGAAGAAGTAACCAGTGATGAGAACGAAAAGAAGGCGGCACGTATTCAGGCGGAAGCTGAAAGTGAAGCAGCCCGTGGAAGGGGTGTTGACAAAACAGCCAGAACACCGGGTGCACCTAAACGCCGTGTTCCAAACAGTGGTCGCCGTACCGGAGCGAGATAATTTAAGCTTAAAGCTGAAAGCCTAAAGCCCGACGCAAAATCAGGATTGTTTCATCAATCAAAATAATTACATGTCAACTACTACAACTATAACCGCTGCTGAAATCAATAAACTGCGCCAGTCAACCGGCGCGGGGATGATGGACTGCCGCAAGGCGCTTGTTGAAAGCGACGGAGATTTTGAAAAAGCAATTGATTATCTCAGAAAGAAGGGCCAGAAAGTTGCTGCTCTGCGCAGTGACCGGGAAGCGAAAGAAGGGGTGATTATTGCTAAGACCACAGCAGATAATAAAACAGGATTAATCATTACTCTGGCCTGCGAAACAGATTTTGTTTCAAAGAATGCGGAATTTGTTGCCGTTGCGCAGGGTATTATGGACGTTGCGATTAAAAATAATGTAAAAACGCTTGATGAGCTGAAAGCAGCAAAGCTAGAAAATGCAACGGTATCTGATAAAATTGATGATCAGGTTGCCAAGATTGGTGAAAAAATTCAGCTTACCCGTTTTGAAAGAATAGATGCAGAAGCAGTTGCTTCTTATATTCACGGGGCATACCGCATGGGAGTGCTGGTTGGTCTGAATAAGAACTCAGCCGCAGCCCTGGAAGCCGGAAGAGAAGTGGCGATGCAGATTGCTGCTATGAATCCGGTGGCTGTAGATCAGGACGCGGTTTCTCCTGAAATGATCGAAAGAGAAAAAGCCATTGTAACCGACCAGATTCGCAATGATCCGAAGATGGCAGGCAAACCCGATGAGATGATTGAAAAAATCGCGGTCGGCAAGCTCAATGCCTTCTTTAAAGAAAATACATTAACAGCCCAGGCTTTTGTGAAGGATCCTTCCAAAACCGTGGGAGATCACCTGAAGTCAGTAGATCCGGCACTCAAAGTGATACAGTTTAAACGAGTTCAGCTTGGATAAAAAAATACCGCCTTTGGGCGGTATTTTTTTTATATGGAATCGGGGATTTGAGATCATGCGAATACGGTTCGGTGTGATCAGGCAAAAAGAATACATGCCGGATTCAATTGATGTGTTTTCCGGATTTCATTCCCAAATTCCCAAATTCTCAAATTCCCGAATTTTCCTCTTTCTTTGCATTAATCAAACCGACTATGCTCCCAAAATATACCCGAGTTCTGCTGAAATTGTCCGGAGAGGCCCTGATGGGAGATAAAAGTTTTGGTTTTGATAACGCAGTAATTGCGCAGTATGCGCAGGATATCCAGAGCATTGTAGAACTGGGTGTGCAGGTGGCAATCGTTATCGGCGGAGGGAATATTTACCGGGGTATGAATGAAAAGGAAACAGGTATTGAAAGAGCGCACGGAGATTATATGGGCATGCTGGCTACCGTTATTAATGGGATGGCCATGCAGGCCGGTCTGGAAAAAATCGGGGTCTTTACCCGCCTGCAATCTGCTATCAAAATGGAACAGATAGCCGAACCCTATATCCGTCGTCGCGCCATGCGGCATCTGGAAAAGGGGCGGGTGGTTATTTTCGGGGCAGGCACTGGCAATCCTTATTTTACCACAGATACTGCCGGTTCTCTCCGGGCTATCGAAATAACGGCTGATGTGATCCTTAAAGGCACACGGGTAGACGGGATCTACACCGCAGATCCGGAAAAGGACAAATCTGCCAAAAAATACAGTACAATCACTTATCAGGAATGCATTAGCGGCAACCTTAAAGTGATGGATATGACCGCGTTTACGCTTTGTATGGAAAATAGCCTTCCGATCATCGTTTTTGATATGAACAAACCCGGAAACCTGAAAAAAGTGGTTACCGGGGACCAGGTAGGTACGCTGGTAACGGCCTAGATGCGTATTTCTACTTTAAATTCAGGCCCAGCTTGTATTTATGCGTGGTTATCCCTATTTTGTAAGCCATAAAAACCCTGTTTTTCGACATTTTCTGCCCTTAGTCCGGTATCCCATAAATTGCCTGCCAGGTCCACGGGAAAACCTCTTGTTTGAGTACCGAACTATATGAAGACATTACCCCTAATACTTGGTTACACCTTAACCGTCAGACTACCTGAAGTCATCATATTTCTTTTAGGAGCCCTTATACTGGGCTTCACCATTCATTATTTCTGGACCTCCCGCAATTCAATTCGTATAAATAAACCCGTAGCCGATGAGGGTATTCTGGAGAATGACAACTGGAAACTGAAGTATTATACCGATATGGAGGTTCAGGAAAAGACCCTGCAGCAACTGCGCGATCGTCTGTCGGAATCTGAAGAAAATGAAAAGGTCTATCATCTGGAGACGGAAGAGTTACGCGAAGAGCTGGCGCTCCTGAATGAAAAATATGCAAGACAATCCGCGCAGATAAAACCTCCTACGGTTACAGAAGATTATTTACAGCAGCTTAAACAGGCACAGGATAATCTCTTTCAATATAATCAGCATATCAATAAGCTTCTCCAGCAGATACAAATGCTGAAAGAATCAGAAAAAAAGTACCAGGATCTTCAGCATCAGCATACAGTTTTGAACGATCAGCTCTCCGGTCTGTACCATCAGCTTGCTGAAAAAGATGCGGAGATCCACCGGATCATGCAGGAGCAACGACTGGTTTTGGAAATGAATGAACGCATGGATAAAGCGTATTCCGATTTCACGCAGATGCAGGAAAAGCTCCGAAAACTTGAGCAATACCTCGATCAGCCCCACACGAGAAGAATTGAATACGATCAGTTACAGGAATCCTATTTTAAAATCAGCCGTGAATTTGATGAAGTAAAAGGAAAACAGATTTCTCTCTTCGAAGAAAACCAGCGACTGAGCCGCATACTGGCCGATACGGAAGACAAACTGAAAGAGGCCAACTTCCAGAGACAGCAATATCAAAAGAAAATGCTCTTTCTCGAAGAGCTTAACCGGGATATGCAGGAGGCAACCGAACAGCATAAAAAAATGGAAAGTCAGCTGAGACGCATCAGCGAGATGGAAGCCATTTTATCCCGGTCCTTCCCCAGAAACCCTCCCGAACAGACTAAGCCTACTATTTAAGATGACAGTTGACAGATGACAGATGACAGTCATTTCGTAATTTCACATATGGCCGAATTGCCGGATATCAGAAAAGAATACCGCAAACGCAGTTTGAATGAAGAATCTGTAGCAGATAATGCAATAGATCAGTTTGACCGCTGGTGGCAGGATGCAATGAAAAGTGATATTGGAGAGGTAAATGCCATGACACTGGCCACAGCATCTGCAGATGGATTACCCGCTGCCCGGATTGTTCTGCTGAAGGGCTTCGATGCAAAAGGATTTCAGTTTTATACAAACTATAATAGCTTCAAGGGAAAACAACTCCTGGAAAACCCCCGGGCCTGCCTGGTATTTTTCTGGAAGGAATTGGAGCGACAAGTGCGCATTACAGGAGTCGTTGAAAAAACCAGTCCGTCACAAAGTGATGTATATTTTAATTCCAGGCCTGCAGGAAGCCGGATCGGGGCATGGGCTTCTCCACAAAGTGAAGTGATCGAAAACAGCGAATGGCTGGCATATCAGGTAAGTGAAATAGAAGCTAAACTTGGCCATGACAATATTCCCCGGCCGCCTCACTGGGGCGGATACCTGGTGAGACCAGTCACAATAGAATTCTGGCAGGGCAGGCCTAATCGTTTACACGACCGGCTCTTGTATTCACTGCAGGAAAATGGTTACTGGACGATAGAAAGACTGGCTCCCTAGCAGTTGACGGTTGGCAGTTGACAGTATACTCTGCTTTTACATAGTACATTTTCACACTCCCATACTTTCCTAGGCTTCTTTCTTCTTAACAACAACTTTCTTCTCATTCTTCGGTCTGCTTTTCCCGAAAGAACCTTTAAAAATTTTACCCTTCTTGGATTTTTTATCTCCTTTGCCCATTTTGATTTTTTAAGAATGCAAATATCCGGAAAATTAAAAGCTCCGGCTAATTTATAATTATGCAGCCGGAGCTTTCAAATGTGTTGTTCAATGGCATCAATTATACTTTGGCAGCCAATTCCTTACCCGCTTTAAATTTCGCTACTTTTTTCGCTTTGATTTTTATCACAGCGCCTGTCTGCGGATTGCGGCCGTTACGTGCAGCTCTCTTGGAAACGGAGAAAGTACCAAAACCAACCAGGGTAACTTTTCCACCACCCTTCAAAGTTTTTGCAACTGCTTCAACAAATGAATCAAGCGTATCGTTGGCCTGGGTTTTTGTGATGCCGGCATCTTCGGAAATTTTCGTAATCAATTCTGCTTTGTTCATAGTGTAATATTTTGTATCGGCAAATATAGTAGCTTTTAATTCCCGTCAAAATATTTCAGTCCTCGTATTTGCGGTATAATTCAGCACAGGTAAGGCTTTCAGGGTAATTGTTAATTGTCAATTGTCAATTATTAATTGTATAATGTAATGAAAGCCTTTCTGGCAGAGGGTTTGAATAGATAATGGCAGAACCCTTGCCGATAAAGGGTTTGAAAGGAATGTACAGTATTTTTCCAAACACAAGGCTGCTTTTTTATTGTTTTCCACATTTAACGCACAGGTCTGGTGAAGATTTTTGCAGGTCCTGATTGAGAACGATTAAAATAATTTTTTCCCGGATCGGGACTATTTTATCTTAAGCTCAATATATACGGGACAATGATCACTGTGCTTAATATCCGGGTATATTTCTGCATTAACAATACGGTCTGCGAGATTTTGGGTTACATTAATATAGTCAATCCGCCATCCCTTATTATTGAGTCTGACAGAAGGAAATCGCTGGCTCCACCAGCTATACCTGTGTGGCTCGGGATGTTTGGTCCGGAAACTGTCGGTCCATCCATTGGCGAAAAATTTGTCCATCCAGGCTTTTTCTGCAGGGAGGAATCCCGATGAATTTTTATTCCCTTTCGGGTCATGAATATCTATATCCTTATGCGCAATATTGTAATCACCACAGAGGATGATCCGTGGATGTTTTTTTTTCATTTCATCCAGGAACAAATAGATTTCATCCAGCCATTGATATTTGTATCCCTGACGGAGTTCGCCGGATGTACCGGAAGGGAAATAGGCATTGATTAGACGAATATCCCCAAAGTCAAGTTGTATTACCCTTCCTTCTTCATCACTCAGGGTATGACCTGTGCCATAGATTACCTGATCAGGTTTAATTTTTGTAAATACAGCAACGCCGCTATATCCTTTTTTTTGCGCGCTGTACCAGTAGTCCTGGTAGCCCAATGATGTAATTTCTTCATGAGCAACATTGTCTTTCTCTGCCTTGGTTTCCTGGAGACAGATAATGTCCGCCGGATTTGTTTTCAGCCAGTCCACCAATCCCTTTTTCATAGCGGCGCGAATACCGTTTACATTATAGCTGATGATG
This sequence comes from uncultured Bacteroidota bacterium, assembly GCA_963766585.1. GTDB lineage: Bacteria > Bacteroidota > Bacteroidia > Chitinophagales > Chitinophagaceae > Puia. The sequence goes on along the minus strand of CAVYAV010000002.1, from coordinate 415,309 downwards.
CGAAGGGTAGCCATATAGGTTTGCTTATATTCGATATGCAATTTAGTCTTGTTTTTAAAGAATTTCCATAACATGTCTGAGCATACTCCCGTTTCCAATACCCCAAATGCAGTTGGTGAAATCCCGCCTGTAAAAGCTAAAAGACCTCTTTACCTGGACGGCCCCCAAAGTCGCAGTTTCGAACTGAGATTTGCCTGGAAAGTATTTCGTCAGATCCTCGCAGGAAACCGCGCGTTGTATTTTGTAGGTCCCTGCATTACCGTATTCGGATCTGCCAGGTTCACGGAAGACCATCCCTATTACCGGATTGCCAGGGAGTTCGGGAAACGCATTTCAGGGATGGGTTTTACAGTTATGACTGGCGGAGGTCCCGGAATAATGGAAGCGGCAAACCGGGGTTCTTTTGAACATGGCGGTAAATCTGTAGGATGTAATATTCGTCTTCCTGAAGAACAGCAGCCCAATAAATACATGCATAAATGGATAACGTTTGATTATTTCTTTCTTCGGAAAGCAATGTTGCTGAAATATTCCTATGCTTTTATCGTAATGCCCGGAGGTTTTGGCACGATGGACGAATTATTTAATACCCTTACGCTTATTCAAACAGATTCATTAACCCAGTTTCCGGTTGTATTGTTTGGGAAGGAGTACTATCGGCCACTCATGGAAATGATTCAAAAAATGGTAAAGGAGGGAACCATATTAACCGGGGATCTCGATCTCCTGCTGGTAACGGATGATATCGATGAAGCGATGAATCATATCAGTTCATATATTTCAGGAAACTATATTCTCCATAAAAAACGCAAACGATTCTGGTGGCTTTTTGAAAAAGGACTTTCTTTTTAGATAACAGTTGGCGTTAAGCGTTAGGCGTTATGCGTTAGCGTTAGGCGTTAAGCCTAAGGCGCTACCTTCCCAATCGGAAAACTTAGTCCAAGATTCAGGATCATTTCATAAGTTCCAAAAGCCTGTTTCGCTGTTCCCTGGTAGATTTTCAAACCGGAATACCGGGCATAGTCCAGTTTGTTGCCATATTCCAGGAAAATATAATGGAAGAAAGTAGCTTTCAGATCTCCTTCAACACCCACATTCCATCCGCCAAACTGAAAATGGGGATCGTTTTGGGGCTGGTCGAAGAATTTATTTTGAACATGCGGGATCACCGGGCCAATGCCGAATTTCCCAAGTCCGTCAATGCGGATGGTTTGTTTTTTATTGATCCAGATCGGCCAGCGTTTTACGATATTGAACAGCAAAAAATTGGCGCCATTATTCAGATAATAATAGGAGCTGTCCACAGATCCGGGTGAGCTTGAAGCGAACAGCACCTGCCCGTCTACCGGTTTACCGGCGAATTGTCCCTTGATATGAACCATCTGGTTATCGCCGAAAATAAATTTTGTATGATCGAAATTTATTTCCACCCCCAGTCCTTTTTCTTTATTGAAAATATAACCTATGCGATAATTATATTGGGGAATACTGATTGGTTTGGTGAATAATTTGTCATCCCAGCCTTTATGATCATGTCCGGTTATATCAACAAACGTAAAATCATTACCAAGCGAAGGCTGGTTAATTTTCAAATTGCTATGGGTAAACCATTCTGTGTTATATCCCCAGGAGAAGTAAAATTCTCCTTTTCTTTCCTTCTTCTTAGAAGTAGAAACATCTGCAGGGGTTCCCTGTGGTGCCTGGCGCTGGGCCATGCTAAACAGGGGAAACAGGATTATACCAATCACACCAATCTTTCTCATGAAATTCAGGTTAACCATATTAGGGGAGGGAGGCCTCATTTTTTCCGTGCGCGAATTTACGACCATTATTGCAATTAAGACGTTAACACTGTCTGCGACAGGCAGGCATCAGGCTTCATAATCGAGTACCGGTCGCAGCCATCGTTCTACTTCGGTGATTTCCATATTTTTCCGGGCAGCATAGTCCTCTACCTGGTCCTTACTTATTTTGCCTACTCCAAAATATTTGCTTTCCGGATTGGCAAAATACCATCCGCTGACAGAGGATGCCGGATACATAGCCAGGGATTCGGTCAGGGTTATACCGGTCGTTTTTTCCCCGCCCAGTAAATGAAATAATTTATATTTCTCCGTGTGGTCAGGACAGGCGGGGTAACCGGGGGCAGGGCGGATACCTGCATATTCTTCTTTAATCAGTTGTTCGTTGGTCAGATTTTCAGATTTCTGATAACCCCAGAATTCCGTTCTAACTTTTTTATGCAGCATTTCGGCAAAAGCCTCTGCAAGGCGGTCGGCCAGTGCCTGCAGGATGATTTTATTATAATCATCCAGTTCTGCCACATACCGTTCAATATGTTTTTCTATCCCCTGAATGGTTACTGTAAAGGCGCCGATATAATCTTTCTTACCAGTTTCTGCCGGAGCAATAAAATCGGCAAGAGAAATATTGGACTGCCCGGCTGCTTTTTTGGATTGCTGGCGCAGGAATTCCAGATTAACAGGTAAATTATCCGGCCCGGGACCAGTAATGGTAACAGTATCCGGTGCCGTCGTATTGGCGGGCCAGATTCCAATGACTCCCCTTGGGGTGAGCCATTTTTCATCAATGATTTTTTTCAGCAGTGAATTCGCGTCCTGGAACAACCGGGTTGCAGCATCACCGATTACTTCATCACTCAGAATTTGCGGGAATTTTCCATGCATTTCCCATGCTATAAAAAATGGCTGCCAGTCAATAAATTCTGAAACTTCTTTCAGATCCACTGAATCGAAAATCTTTACTCCCAGTAAACCGGGTTTGGTGGCTTCAAAAAGATCCCAGTCTAATTTGATTTTGTTATCGCAGGCTTCGGTATAGGGTAATAATTGTTTGCCTGATTTTTTATTACTGAAATCGGTCTTCAGTTTGATGTATTCGGTTTCAATATTTTCGAGAAAAGGTTTTTTCAAGATATCGTTCAGCAGACTACCTGCTACCGTAACACTGCGTGATGCATCAAGTACGTGTACAACACCCTGTTCATATTCAGGAGCGATCCGGATGGCTGTATGCATCCGGGAGGTGGTTGCACCACCGATCATCAGTGGCAACTGCATATTTCTCCTTTTCATTTCCCTGGCTACGTAAACCATTTCATCAAGAGAGGGGGTGATGAGGCCGCTAAGTCCGATGATATCTGCTTTTTCTTTGATGGCGGTTTCCAGGATCCTGTCAATAGGAACCATTACCCCCAGGTCGATGATGTCGTATCCGTTACAACCAAGCACAACACCAACGATATTTTTACCAATGTCATGCACATCTCCTTTTACCGTAGCCAGCAGAATTTTTGCTGCACCTTTTTCCTCGCTCGCCGTTCCGGTTGAACTGGCAGCTACCCTTCTGTTATAATTTTCAATTTTTTCCTGTTCAATATAAGGGGTCAGAACGGCCACCGATTTTTTCATGACCCGGGCACTTTTAACCACCTGGGGAAGGAACATTTTTCCGCTCCCGAAAAGATCTCCCACCACGTTCATTCCTGCCATCAGCGGTCCTTCAATAACCTCCAGTGGTTTATCATATTGTAGGCGTGCCTCTTCTGTATCCCCTTCAATAAATTCTGTTATGCCATTGATGAGTGCATGTTTAAGCCTTTCTTCAACAGAAGTGAGCCGCCAGGTTTCATCTTTCTTTTCTTCTTTGGCCTTCCCCTTTACCGTAGCTGCAAAAGCCAGTAGTTTTTCTGTCGATTCATTATTGTCGTTATTTCGGTTCAAAATCACATCTTCGCATAACTGGCGGAGACCTGGTTCGATTTCATCATAGATCATCAGCTGACCGGCATTTACAATGCCCATGCTCATGCCCGCTTTGATGGCGTATAATAGAAACACACTGTGCATGGCTTCCCGCACGTGTTCATTACCCCGGAAAGAGAATGATAAATTACTTACACCTCCACTGATCTTCACCAGGGGATGAAGTTGTTTCAGTTCCCTGGTCGCTTCAATAAAATCAACGGCATAATTATTATGTTCTTCCAGGCCGGTGGCAATCGCAAATATGTTAAGATCAAAGATGATGTCCTGCGGGTCGAAATCGAGTTGCTTCGTTAAGATTTCATATGCCCGGTGGGAGATTTCCACTTTGCGCTCCTTCGTATCGGCCTGACCTTTTTCATCAAAGGCCATCACGACCACAGCTGCGCCAAAACTTTTACAAATGATGGCCTGTTCAATGAATTTTTCTTCGCCTTCCTTCATGGATATGGAATTGACGATACATTTTCCCTGAACACATTTCAGACCGGCGAGGATAATACTGAATTTGGAAGAATCGATCATGATCGGAATCTTCGCGATGTCGGGTTCACTTTGAATAAGGTTCAGAAAATGGGTCATGGCTTTCTCGCCATCCAGCAGGGCATCATCCATATTCACGTCCAGAATCTGCGCCCCGTTTTCCACCTGCTGCCTGGCTACGGCCAGGGCCTCTTCATATTTATTCTCCCGGATAAGGCGGGCAAATTTTTTAGAACCGGTGATATTGGTTCTCTCACCCACATTTACAAAATTGGTTTCCGGCCGGATTACGAGGGGTTCGAGACCGGATAAACGGAGGTAGGGGTAAATAATATTTTCTTCGCTCATGTAGTAAAAATGATTTAAGCTACCAGTTCCTGCAAGGGCAATTTTCTGGGTTGAATATTCTTCACATGCTCTGCAATATGTTTGATATGATCGGGTGTGGTACCGCAGCATCCGCCGACAATATTTACATATCCTTCCCTGGCCCATTCTTCCAGGAAATGCGCTGTTTCTTCAGGCTCTTCTTCATATAAACCCATGGAATTCGGAAGTCCCGCATTCGGATATGCGGAAGTATAACAGGATGCGATTTTTGAAAGCTCTGCAATATGGGGGCGCATTTCCGCAGCTCCCAGTGCACAATTCAGGCCGACGCTCAATGGTTTTGCATGGGCAATAGAAGTATAAAAAGCTTCGAGGGTCTGTCCGCTCAGGGTTCTTCCGCTGGCATCGGTAATGGTGCCGCTGATCATGATGGGAAGGGTTTGTTTTTTTGTATCCCTGAAATATTTTTTTATGGCGTAGATGGCTGCTTTGGCATTCAGGGTATCAAAAATAGTTTCGATCAGGAGCAGGTCTGCCCCGCCATCTACCAGTCCGCTCACCTGTTCATAATACGCCTCGGATACTTCGTCGAAACTAACGGAACGGAAACCGGGATTGTTTACATCCGGGGAAAGACTCAGGGTTTTATTCATCGGTCCGATGGCGCCGGCGATGAATTTGTTGGCGGTTGGCGGTTGGCGGTTGGCGGTTCCGTTAACCGTTGGCCGTTGGCCGTTGACTGTTTTTGCGTTAGGCGTTGGGCGTTGGGCGTTGAGCATAAATTCATTTATCGCCGCTCTTGCAATTTTTGCGGAAGCTACATTCAGTTCGTAGGCCAGGGACTGCATATTGTAATCTGCCTGGGCAATGGCTGTACTGCTGAACGTATTGGTTTCAATAATATCCGCACCCGCATTCAGGTATTCGAGATGGATATTTTTGATAATATCCGGACGTGTCAGCGACAGCAGGTCGTTGTTACCTTTAACATCTGAGGGCCAGTCTTTAAAACGTTCGCCACGGTAATCCGCTTCTTCCAGTTTATAACGCTGGATCATGGTGCCCATAGCCCCGTCAATGATAAGTATACGGGATGTCAATGCCGATTCGATATTTGACATGTTGACTAAATTTAATCGCGAAATGAAATTGCCGGATGCAGGTGGAAGGATCACTGAAACGGAAGGAAAAGTATACAGACTTACCTGGCGTTTATTAGTTCAGTTATTCTCCAAAACTGCCAGGCCGAACAATAAACAAATCTGCCTGTGAGACGCGAAATTACGGCATAATAGGGTATTTCCCAAACAGATGGATGGTTTATGGTGGATGGTAGATAGGAAGTCCTTAAACCATTTTCCATACACCATATACCTTAACGATGAGACACATAGCTTTCCACCGGCAGCCGGTTCGAAATTGACCGGGCCAGGGTCATTTCATCGGCATATTCCAGTTCACCGCCAAAGGAAATACCCCGTGCGATGGTGGTGACTTTAACGGGGAAAGCAGCCAGTTTTTTCTGAATATAATAAATGGTGGTATCTCCCTGGATATTCGGGTTAAGGGCAAAAATGATTTCTGTAACCCCTTCTTTCTGAATGCGGTCGATCAGGGAATCAATCGCTAACTGGTCAGGTCCTACACCATCGAGGGGCGAAATGATGCCGCCAAGTACATGGTAGGTTCCGCTGAATTGCTGGGTCGTTTCAATGGCAATCACATCCCGGATGGTTTCCACCACACAGATCATATCTTTTCTGCGCATGGAATTGGCGCAAATGGAGCAGATATCTGCATCGGCTACATTATGGCAGCGCTGGCAGAACCGGATTTCCTGGCGCATCCTGAGGATGGTTTCCCCAAAAGCCCTTGCTGTTGCCGGGTCCTGTTTTAATAAATGAAGTACCAGGCGGAGGGCAGTCTTCTTTCCGATGCCCGGCAGTTTGGCGAATTCGCTGACGGCCGTTTCCAGCAGAGCCGATGAAAATTGCATGGGATAAAATTACAAAGTTATATCCACTTCATTATCCCAGTTCGCCTTTACAGCAAGCTTTTGTCTTACCGGCACTTCGATCTCCGGCTGCCGGTGCGTCCAGAAATCGCCCGGGTCCCATACGCCATTCTGATTGGTGTCGTAGAGCACACGCAGTTCATAATCCCCGGGATCAACCAGTTTATTATTATAACGCATGGATTTTCCAATGGGGGAACTCATCATGATCTTGTCGCCCTGATAAAATATGACTACCGGATGCCGGCTGATATCCAGGTTTTTGAATCGTAAACGCAGGTTCCCATAGTCAGCTTCTTTCTTGGTTTTGAAACTGATCGTGTCAATCTTTAACAATTTTTCACCGAGGGTATCCTCGGCAAAATCTTTCTGGAGAATTAAATGATAGGGTGTATTTTCTTTCCAGGCATAGGTCAGGGTCATTTTTTTCATCAGGCTGTCAACGACAATCTGGTACTGGGTTACGTTTATAAAACTATCCCTGGTAAAACGGATTTTAGCCGTATCAACATATTTTACCGGTTCCCCGAAACTGATTACAAGTTGCTGATGGAGGTCAAGCAGGCCGCCCGGAAGATTGCCGGTCAGCACCAGCCTTTTTACTTTGTCTTTATCTTCTTTTGGTTTCTTCGGTGGCGTATTGAGCAGCGGTTTTGGTTTTTTGCTACCGGCGTTGCTGGTATCCGCATAGGCATAAAGCAGCAGTGGAGCCGTGTTTTGCGTCAGGTCAACCGGAGCGTCAGCGAATGCAAATATCTGGGCCTTGGTGGTATATTCATGGGTGCCGGATTCATCGGCCAGTGCATACAACGCATATTTGCCGGGTTTGAGAAATCTGAAAGTAAAATTCCCGGCACTGTCCAGACGAGCGATATACCTGGGTCGCTGTTTGCTAACTGCGGAATCAGTGAGATCAGTATGCAGGATAACAACCAGGGCGGAGTCTGGTTTTCCGGTTGCTGCCATGATCACGCGACCGCTATATTGCAAAGAATCGATATAACCTCCGGTAGAAAAAGTATAAGTATAATTCTTTAAAATATTCCCTTCATTGATATCGGTTACGGCTTTTCCAAAATTAAATGAATAGGTAGTGTTGGGCTGAAGCGTATCTTTTATCTCGATGGTAATGGTTCTCAGGTGGGCTCTTACTGTTGGAAAAATTTTTGGAACAGGAGAAACCAGCAGATTTTTATGAACATCTTTCAGGTCAATATATTCATCGAAATTCAATACGATTTTATTAGGCTCCACATGCAGGGAGTTTGGGGAAGGCAGGCCTTTGATCAATACCGGCGGGAGCGAATCCCTTGGACCACCTGTAGGCGGAACGATATTGGCACAACCCGTGATCAGGGGAAAACGCATCAGGGTAATACAGACAAGGAAAAAAAGAAGAATTCGCTTCATGTGCTTGGTCTGCAAACTTAGGTGACGGGGATGGAATTTAAACAGTTTTATGATTTTATAAACCCGGATGTTCTTCCTCTCCGGCCATTACAGCGTTTATATCCAGCTTATTGGTCTTAACAAAATTGCACCAGTGACAATCCTCTTTTCCGCATCCTGTATAAAAATCATGGCTCTGGATCTTTGACCAGGTTTCAGTGATCTGCCGGGTAACGGTGGCTTCGTCCTGTGGAGTGATGTAAATTTTTTGTTTCCTGTATTTCTTATTCACGGGTTCGATGAAATCAAACTCTGTACTAACCACCTGCCAGCCAAATGCACTTCGGTCCACCAGTAATTTATAAAATACGGCCTGGCGCCAGTAATCCCCGCCATCTGGTGTTTTTTCAGAAGGCCCTTTTGTTTTTGGAACCGCATTTTCCGGGTTGCCCGTTTTATAATCCACCACGTTCACCTGTTTGCCGTCAAATTCCAGTTTATCGAGTTTGCCCTTTAGGGGAACGCCTTCCAGAACTACGTTCCCGATATTCCTTTCAATACTTACGATCCTGTTCCAGGACTGGATATAATTTGCATAGTATGCCGGTAAAATGATTTTCCCGTATTCCATCCGCCGGCTGAATTCCTGTTTTGTAAAACTTTCCCGGTGGCGGGACATATACTGCTCAAACGAAGCCAGGAAAAAAGAAGGGTCAGGGAACTGGTTATTGTTATCCTGCATCTTACGGAAAAGCTTTTCCAGCGCATCGTGCACTGCGGATCCGAATTCAGTATTCTCATTTTTAGGAGAAGGAATCCGGATGAGGTTTTTGAAATAAAATTCCAGCGGACATTTCAGGTAATTATTGAGAGCCGTTACATTCATCTGGAATTTTTCCAATGCGCGGTTAATAAAATCTGCTTCAATTCTTTCCATTTCCGGTGGCTGTTCACCCTGAAGCAGCAAAAATTGAAATTCACTAATGGCATTAGGAGACAACAAGGGTTTTTCTACCGGCAAATCAAAATCTGCCCGGATTTCTTCCACGAATACGGAAGGTTCGGCTTCTTTCCCATTGCTTCGAAAACGACTGAAGGATATATATAAATGTGTTTCTGCCCGGGTAACCGCAACATAAAAAAGCCTGCGCAACTCTTCCTCATCGTTAGGAACACTTTGGAACAGGGTATCCGGAAAACGGAATCCGCTTCCTGGTTTTTTTTTCTTTTCCCAGTTATGTGAATTGCAACCGGCAAAAAATACATGGGTAAATTCAAGTCCCTTGGACCCGTGCGCTGTAAGCAGGTTTACAGCTTCCGCACTTCCATTTACTTCAATCATGGGAAGTGCAATGCCTTCTTTCTCCATCAGATCCAGATGGGTAACCAGGTCCTGGAGGCTAAGCATCGGCTGACGCCGGGTCTCTTCTTTAATAAAATCAAAAAATGAAGTGAGTGTCTCAAGCATTCTTCGTTTATCGGGATGTTCCATGGAAAACGTCAATAAACCGGTTTCGCGGTAAATGCTTTCAAAAAGCGATTGCAGGGTTTTATTGGATACTTCGGAAATAAGAGCTTCCAGTATTTTAACCGCAGACATCAATGCCGGCTCCAGTTCATGGGAGAAAAGATTCCGCTGCGGTTTACCGGCCTTGTCGTTGAGCAGTTTGCGTAAGGAGGATTTATCTTTATATGCTTCTGCCGTTATTGTGGCAATTTCAATAGCCGGTATATGGAACCATTCGGCATGCAGGATTTCAAAAAGCATTTCATCTCCGTTAAAAGGAACTTCATGTTCGTGTGCAGAAGCCAGGTACCGGATGAGCAACAACAGCTGCCTGATCACGGGATCTTCCAGCAAATTCACACTTCGTTTATTATAGACCGGTAGATTCTTCAGTTTGAAAAAGGCAAGCAGTTCCTGGCCGTATTTATTCTCTTTATATATTATAGCGATTTTTCCCGGATGAACACCGCTGGTAATTAACTGTTCTATCTGTGTAACCAGGCTGATCATCTCCAGCCTTTCCGTTTCATATTCAACGATCGCAGGCAGGTTTGTTAAATGGACAATCCTGCTGTTGGAGGAAACCAGTTCTTTCGACAATCCCTCCACCTTGTATATCAGTCTGCTTTTATTCCTGCTGATCAGTTGTTTGGAAATGTCCAGGATCGGCTGGGTGGAACGATAGTTATGGGTCAACACTACTTTGAGCAGATCCTTCGTATAACGATTGGCAAAATCCAGCATATTGTCTTCACTGGCTCCCTGGAAGCGGTAAATCGACTGGTCATCGTCGCCCACCACAAATACATTTGGCCTGTCCCAGTAATTGATCAGTAATTCCACCACTTTATTTTGGGTACCGCTGGTATCCTGGTATTCATCAACGAGAATATATTGGTATTTTTCCTGGTAACGCCGAAGCAGGTCTTCATTCTCCGTAAACGCGCGTATCACCCAGTTGATCATGTCATCATAATCATACCGTTCCCGTACATGCATCAGGCGCTGAAAGCGGTCGAATTCATGTATGGCGGCCCGTAATTTTTCCATGTGGGCCTGCTCCAATTCCAGATCGGCTTTTTTGGGATCCCCCTTCTTGTATCCCGGTCCGTTTTTCTTGTAGATATATTCTTCGCGGGTTGGAATGTCAGAGAGATATTCGTTGATCTTCCCTTCTATGAAAGCGGGGGTATATCCTTCCCGTTTCATAGTGCTGAACAGGGAGCGGAGGTTCTTCACTTCATAGTAAGCATCACTGCGATACCGTTTCAGCGGATGATTTTGCGGGAATCCGTCGACCAGCTCCCGGAGCAACTGGATCTGTTCCAATTCGGATATGGGATCCAGGCTGTTTTTTTCAAAAAGGGAAAGATTATCCTGGATGATCTCGTTGCAGAAAGCATGGAACGTGTAGATATTTACTTTGTAGGCGTCAGGACCGATAAATGAGATCAGCCTCCGGCGCATGGCGATGGCACCTGCATCCGTGTAGGTAAGGCATAGAATGTTTTGCGGATCGGTATCGGTCTCCAATAAAATTTTACCGATCCGGGCTCCCAGAATCTGGGTTTTTCCCGTTCCGGGACCGGCAATTACCATCACCGGGCCTTCAATTGTATCCACTGCCCGTTTCTGTTCAGGGTTCAGCGCATTATAATACTTGGAAAAAGTCTCTTTTTGGTTCATAATCAATACTAAAAAGCTTTAGGATCACGTTATACACCGGTATAATCCGATATAATCCGAAATATGAAGAACAACCAGTCGTTCAAAGTTTTCATTGTTGAAGACGATATGTGGTACGGCTCCATGCTGGAACATTACTTATCCCTCAATCCGGAATATGAAGTTAAACGATTTGAATCACCCGTTGATTTCTTCGCTAACCTCCATGAAGTTCCTGATGTGGTTACCCTGGATTATTCTCTGCCCGACAGCGACGGCACAGAAGTATTAAGGAAAATCAGGGAATTTAATCCAGACATCCGCGTCATTATTATCTCCGGACAGGAAGACGTAGCAACCGCCATTAATCTTTTAAAGAACGGCGCATTCGATTACATCGTGAAAGACGATGATACGAAGGACCGGCTCTGGAACAGCATTCTCCATTTAAGGGAAATCAGCAACCTGAAACAGGAAGTGGAAAGCCTGAAAAAACAGGTGGGCAGAAAATATGATTTCTCCCAGATCATGGTCGGCAACAGTGAACCGATGGAAAAGGTTTTCGGGATGATCGAGAAAGCCTCTAAAACAAATATTACAGTTTCAGTAACTGGTGAAACCGGTTCCGGTAAGGAGCTGGTCGCAAAAGCCATTCATTATAATTCTGACAGAAACACGCTTCCTTTTGTAACTGTAAATGTGGCCGCAATACCCAAAGAATTACTGGAGAGTGAACTTTTTGGTCATGAAAAGGGATCATTTACCGGTGCAGTAACGCGGAGGATCGGAAAGTTTGAAGAGGCTGATAAGGGAACCCTGTTCCTGGATGAAATCGGCGAACTGGATATCAACCTGCAGGCAAAACTGTTGCGCGTATTACAGGAAAGAGAGATCACGCGCGTGGGCGGAAATGCAGTTATACCCATCAATGTGCGCATTATCGTAGCGACCCATAAAAATTTACTGGAAGAAGTAAAAAATAAAACATTCAGAGAAGATCTTTACTATCGCCTGATCGGTTTGCCGATCATGTTACCTCCGCTGCGGGAAAGAGGCAATGACATTGCCATACTTGCCAAAAATTTTGTAGACGGATTCTGCAAAGAAAATAAAATAAATAAAAAATCCATCAGTCCGGAAGCGCAGCAAAAACTGATTGCCTATCCATTTCCAGGTAACGTTCGTGAATTAAAATCCATCATGGAACTGGCTGTGGTGATGAGTGATGAAGAAAATATTCTTCCGGAGCATATTACACTGAATACTTCCACAAGTATCAATGATTTGCTGAACCGCGAAACGACACTGAAAGAATTCGAAAGCCAGATTATTCAGCATTATCTCGATAAGTATAACAAAGATGTTCTGCTGGTTGCCCGGAAATTAGATATCGGAAAGAGTACCATTTACCGTATGATACAAAATGGCGAACTGAAGAGCAAGTAACGAGAATGAGTGCTGCTGTAGAAACAACCGAAACCATGCAATCCCCCGGAACAGACAAGAAGCTGTTTGGAAAAACCATTCTGGTAGCGGAAGATGTTGAAATAAATCAGCAGCTTATCCGGCATATCCTCGAATCCAGCGGGGCCCGGGTGGTTATCGCAAAAAATGGTGCCGAAGCCCTGGACCAGGTAAAAACCAAGATTTTCGATTGTGTGATCATGGATGTGCAGATGCCGGAAATGGATGGGATACAGGCTACAGAAAAGATCCGTTCACTGGAAGACCCTCAGCTCTCTGCTATACCGATTATTGCCCTTACTGCCAATTGCCAGCCTGAGGATTTGATGAAATACGAGCAGGTCGGTATGGATGACTATCTCGCCAAACCCTTTGTGGAAGGGCATCTGGTGGAAGCCATTTTGAGCAATTCGGGAGGTCACCCATATCCAGGAGGCACCCTCAGTTTCTTCCGGTATTACCCTGTTTGATCTCACGATGATCCGTTCCGTTTCGGGCGGAGATACTGCTTTTATAAAAAAGATGATTCTTCTTTTTATTGAAACGGTACCGCAGAATGTACAGGAATTAGTAAACGCGATGAACCAGGAAAACTGGGAGCAGGTTTCCAAAATGGCCCATAAATTAAAATCCACGATTGATTCAATGGGCATCCGTACCCTTCACGATCAGATCCGCACCGTAGAAATGAATGCTAAGAACCGGGAACAACTCGATCAGCTGCCCATTATCGTGAGGCAGGTGGAATCCGTTGTTTCAGTTTGTATTCAACAGCTGAAAAGGGAAGTAGCGTAAGGAATGACAGATGACGGTAAAGCTTCACGCTTCACGCCTCCAGCTTTATGCACAATATTCCCAAACACAACGTAACATTCCCAGTATGGGATAAGCCGTATTTTCCGCAAAATACAAAACATTGAAAGTGAATGGTATATATCAGAAAAAATTCCGGCACCCTTTTCGAAATGCTTAGGCATCACTTAATTAACTAACTCATGCATTTGCAAGCTTCTTCGGGCATATTTATAGTAGAGGACAACCTGTTGTATCAACAGTTGATCGCCCGGGAGCTGGAGTCTTTTGGAGGCCAGCTTTTTTTCTACACCTCAGGGGAACATTGTGTTGCCAACCTTAATCGCAAACCTTCCATCGTTGTATTGGATTATAACCTGGATGGGGAAATAAACGGATTGGAAACGCTGGAGGAGATCCGGAAATTCGATCCTTCCATATTTGTCGTTTTATTTTCAAACCAAAAGGAAGTGTGCAGTTGTGAAAATCAGCAGCGATATGGATCTTTTGATTTTCTGGAGAAAAAGGATCATTCATTTTTCATGCTGAAACAGTTACTTCAGGCAAAGATCAGTCTATAAATAAATAATCACCCGAAACTTTAGTTATCAATCTATATGAAAAACACAACATTATTAAAGAGTAAACAGGAGTCCGAAAAGCGCATGGCATCGGAAGAAGAATTTGAAATCGGCGCAGCCTTTCAGTTTTTCCCCGAAGATCTGTATCAAATCATGCACAGTACCCATGATTATACCTCAGAAGCAAAAAGGTATATCCGGTCTTCACCTGATTCTGGATTTCAGTTTGGAATCCGGCATACAAATGTAAATTTCTGGGTGGAATGTAAATACCGGGAGAACAAAGAGAACAATGACCGCCTCAATATTTTTAATGACGGGCAGCTGGCTAAATATAAATCGCTTGAGCATTCCTTTCTCTTTCTGTGTACAAACAGGAACGGGAGACCGGCCAACTATTTCATACCCTTTAATCACATCTCGGATAATGAACTGAATTTTTCCTCCATTGAACCGTATAGGTTAAGCGATGGATTGGGTATCAGACCCGGAATGATACATAAGTATCTGAAACTGGAGTACAAGGTTCCGGCGGATAAATCATAGATTACAGGGATACAATTATTGTATTGTAAATCGCTTACCCGGGTATTCTGGAAATATATTTCTCGATCTGTTTGATCTGGTCCACAATCTGTGGTGTGGTGGGTTTAAGATTTTTTGCCTTTCTGAAAAATTCCTTGGAAGCGCGGAACTCCCTTTTCGTCATCATAATGGAACAGAGCTGAAGATAGGCTGCGGCCTGGTTTTCTTTATCGGGAAGGCCCTTGCTAAGCGCCTGTCGGATTAAATTTTCTGCTTTCCGGATATCATTTTTCTGCATAGCCAGCATACCCATTTGCAAAAGACTGGCACCTTCGGCTTCCTTCATAGGCATGCCCAGGTCCAGGCCCTTACGCATATTTATCTCCGCCCCGTCAAAATCATTTTTCATCATGGCGATATTCCCCTTAAGGGTAAAATATACCGAGCGTATGGGTTTATATAACAGGTTGGGAAACTTTATGGTCCCCAGTACTTTTTCAGCGCCTTCAAGGTTTCCGGATTCCATATGTTCCTGGATCAGCCGGAGCGGACCGAAAAAGAAATGGCCAGCAATGAGCACCACCCCAACCAGGTAGGGAAGAAAGGCTGGCCAGAAACTGCTGTAAATATTGGTCAGTACACCAAGAATCAGCAGGGCTACGCCGATATATAAACGGTATTTAATAATAATGCTGTAGAACTTCATAACCTCAATTTGGGCTGCAAAGATAGGCAGGTTTCAGCTGGTGGAGGAGTTAAAATCCGGATCAGAATGCATCGTTGTTCACTTCGATCCAATAACCGTCAGGATCCTGGAGATAAACCTGTTGGATCTGATCGGGCCGGAGTGCAATTTTGTTCGGTTCCCCCTGGAAATTACCATATTTAATGCCCAGCTGGTCCAGGTGTTTCATGAAATCAGGCAGAGAGGAGACAGAGAAGGCAAGGTGAATATTTACGTCGTGTGAAATGTCTTCTTTAGCGCCGCTTACTACATGGAGCTGGCTGTGTTCGCCCATTTTATACCAAACATGCCTGTGATCGTGAAAGGGTTCCGGTATGGTATCCAGCATCATCACCCGGGAATAAAAATCTGCCCCCCGGGCCAGATCCGTCACATAAATGGTGGTATGGTTAAAATGTGGCTTTGACTGGGCATTTGATTTTAAAGAGAAAAGACAAATTGTTGTCAAACAGGCAACTGCAATAAAACCTTTCATGGAATCAATTTGAATATGAAGTTAAGGGATAGGGATTCTTATTTCAGAAAATCTTACTTTTGCAACCTTCATTTGAAGCCGGTCCCGTAGTTCAATGGATAGAATAGAAGTTTCCTAAACTTTTGATGCAGGTTCGATTCCTGCCGGGACTACTTTTAAAGCTAAATTTAAGCCTCTGATGCAGTTTATGATGCAAAAATCCTTGTTGGCGAAGTAAAAAAATAACGCTTATTCTACGGCCTGTAGCTCATAAAACCTGATAGCAAGCCTTCAAAAAATTCCCGGTTTCTTAACGTCCTTCATCAACAATAGCCATTAAGGAATCTTGATGGACTGTTGGCGAGCCGAAGGCTGATATAAATACCGGATGCTGGCAGCTTACCACCGTTGCGGGATTGTTTGGAAATCCATTTCGTTGTCCTGCGCGTTGAAAGGTAAAGTATACCTTTTCTTTCTGATAATCGAATTCTATAGTTTTCATATCTCTCAAAATATTGAAAAATAAGGGCTTTGCCAAAAAAAGACCATATAGAAACAAGAAAAAATAGAACCAATACACTAATACTCTACCACCGTGAATTGATGGAATTTGTCGATTTATCCGGGATCACTGAAATCTCTTCAAAATTCAAAAATAATTTACTGTATTTCGAAAGTTCAATTATTCCTGTTTTACCTTTTATTTTATAGTACACATTTTTATCTACCAATAACCTTTTTTGCCTCCTCAAAAAAAGGTTCTTAATTAAATAGTAGAATAAGCTGTGACCTATATCAATAGGTTCATTTAACCTTTTAATATAAACCACATAGCGGTAGAAGACCTTATCTGGTGCATTTGCCACTATTGCCATAAATCTTATTTTGGTTCCCTCTCTTAAATCTTTGCAAACTAAATACCACTTTCTCAGGAGATATAAAATAGCAGCAATAGATAATACCAGCAATTTCATCCCCCACATCCAATATAGAAAAGCAGCCATGGCAGGCACGAGAAACCAATATAGCTTTTCTTCGCTATTAATAATTTTTCTATCAGATTCCGTTAATGGCAATGTTTCAAGGTCATCTATATTGAAAAAATGGTACTCATTCATTTAGGTGTCGGGTTAAATAAGACTATGGAAAAAGCTCTCTTTTTGTCTCTAATACTTTTTTAGATCGTTTAGTCCATTTTCTTCCAATTTTCCATAACGTTGCCGTTAGCGAAACATGAATCATCCTCGCCATTTATGATCAGGACTGTATCCTAAGTGTTTACACTTAGTAAAAGTTAATTCGAAAGGAATTATTTAATAAGATATCACCCCATTTTTTTTTCACCGAGTGTATACGAGTGTATATTAATGTATTCTGCTTAGTAAAGCGGTAAAATGACCTTATATTAGTAACGTTATTTATTGATGAATTTATACTTGGTTACTAGGCATCAATAACGACGTTTAATTTGGATGAAAAGGACAAAACTCGCCATTGTTTTTAAACTGCTTCTGTGTTTTCTGTTGGTTTGTCCATGCCGGAATGTTATTGCTCAAAACCATTCGAAAAATCAAGACATTCCTAAACCTATACTCAAGAATGGGAAATTCATTTTTTACAATTCTTTATTAAGCCAGGATACCAAAAGTTTAAATGACAAACTGGAAATTAGTAAACCCACTCCAGTTTGCATTCATTGTTCAACAACGTTGTCTTCCCGTAAATCAACCATAACAGGCGCAAGTATTATCTTATATATCACTACTGAGCTCGCTACCTGCGGTTATAGGGGCAGTATCGTAGCTCAGGCGGCCAATGGAGTCGCGCCTTATAGTTTTGCTTTAGATGGGGGACCTGTACAACCCAATGGCAATTTCCCAACAGTCGGATCCTACACGCATACGCTTGTGGTAACAGATGCTACAGGTGCTTCGGTATCTGCTTCTATTGATATTGGAAATATTTTTCCTGGCCCGATGGATTTGTCATTGTTGGTGACCCAGACGCCTAGTTCTTGTACATCAGCAGATGGTGTTGTCCAGCTTCAGGCTACAGGCGGAACTCCGCCTTATAGTTACACTTTGGATTTGATTAATTTTCAAACGTCCAACATTTTTTCTAACCTGCGTCAGGGATTTTATGAATTCTTTGTCAGGGATGCGAACGGATGTTTATTTGGCAAGACGGTGTTTGTACCAAACTACAGCTGTAATAGCTCTGGATTTACGGGTTCTGTATATTCTTGTCATGACGATGGACTACTCACGGTATACGGTCCTAACCCACCCGTAAACGGTCCATATCAATATTCTCTTGACGGTAGCGTCTTTCAAAGCTCTCCGGATTTCACTAATATTCCAGCTGGTGTACACCAAGTGTCTATAAAAGACATTTTAGGGAACGTTCAAACATTTGGATACAATGTTTTACAAAACTGCCAGATTGATATTCAGTATATATCAGTGAGTGCAGCCTGCATGCAAAACGACGGTAGTCTGGAAGTAACAGCGATAAATGGTACAGCACCATATTCGTATACGCTGGATGGAATTAATTACCAAAGCAGTAATATATTTAGTGGTTTGGCACCAGGAAACTATTCCATTACCGTAAAGGACGCAAACGGGGATAAGAGTTCACTATCTGCTGTAGTGTATGATAAATGTCCCGTAGTCAGGGCAGTATCTTCAGGAGAAACTTGTATTAAGAATGACGGCATTATCACTGCAGCTGGCTTCAAGGGTACGGCCCCATACCAATTTTCCAGGGATGGAATTAGTTTCCAGAGTTCCCCTGTTTTTTCTGGACTTTCCGCAGGTACATATGAAATTACTATTAAAGATGCGTATGGATTTACAAGTTCTGTTCAGGTATCAGTTGAATATAATTGTTTATCGATAAACGCTGTTTTGCTTCCTTCGTCCTGTGGAAGCAATAACGGTTCTATAGTTGCTACTGCTGTAAATGGAACAGCTCCTTACCAGTATTCGATAGATGGAACTATTTTTCAGGTAAGTAACGTTTTTAATAATCTTTTGGCAGGAACCTATACCATTACCGGTAAAGATGCGAATGATTTCAACCAGTTCCATCTCGTGATTATTCTAAATATACCCGGCCCTAATTTTAGTGTTTCGGCAGAAGTGGCCTCTTGTTTAAATAACGATGGTATCATTAACGTATCTAACCCTATTGGAGTGGCACCATTTCAATATGCGGTAAATGGGGGCAGTTTTCAGAGTATTGGGGTTTTTTCAGGTCTTGATACCGGAATGAAGATGATTTCGGTTCAGGATGCCAATGGATGTACCATAACTCAACCAATTGCAATCCCTCTAAACAACAATTTGTTCGTTGATGCCGGATCTGATATCACCATTTGTGAGGGGAAAAGCGTTTCCTTTAATGCGACGTCGAATGGGGAATCTTTTTTATGGTCTCCTGCTGTATCCCTTACTAACGCATATTCGCTAAATGCCTTGTGTTCACCCGCTGTTTCTACCAAATACTATTTGAAATCAAACTTAAACATATGCATGGCCATAGATTCGGTTACTGTGATCGTCAATCCTGCACCCATAGCCAATGCAGGTGTGGACACCGTAACCTGTTATGGCAAGTCCCTGCAATTAAAGGGTAGTGGTGGAGTGAGCTATTCATGGTCTTCCGCCAATCATTTGGACAATCCGAATATTTCGAATCCAACCCTTGTCAAGCCCTTGAGTACCGAAACTTTCCAGCTTATTGTAAAGGATATGAATAACTGTATGTCCATTCAACCGGCATCGGTAACTGTTCGTGTTACTCCGCCAGCTGAAGATTTTCCCTGGCAATGATACATCTGTCATTGTAAACCAGTCAGTACAATTAGCTGCTCTAGATATAAATAATAGCGGATTTGATAGTTATTCCTGGTCACCTCCCTTTGGGTTGAATAATCCATATGCACAAAACCCTGTAGCTATGATTTCTTCCGACATCACTTATACCGTCACCGCTACCACTTCAGAGGGATGCGAAGGAAAGGGATCAATTTCATTTAAGACGTATCCGGTTTCGGACATTTTTGTTCCTAATGCTTTTACACCAAATGGAGATGGGCCCAACGATGTCCTGAAAGCAATACCTATAGGAATCAAATCCTTTAAATATTTTGCTGTTTACAATAGATGGGGACAAATGATTTTCAAAACTACAAGTCAAGGTTCCGGGTGGGATGGTACAATCAATGGACTACCTCAACAAACCGGAGGTTTTGTATGGATGGCGGAAGGAGTTGACTATAAAGATGCGACTATCCACAAGAATGGTTCGGTTTTACTCATCAGGTAAATGAATAACCAGGTAAGTATTTTCATTTAGATTAATTACAATTCTTCAAATATTTTTCATTTAATAAACCCGCTCTCTATCAGAAATCTTAAATTCACTAAGTATAAACACTTATAGAATAAAAATATTTTTAAAATATTCTAGAAATATTTTACTAAGAAATTTCAATCAACTACATTCAGTATATAATTTAATTGTTGGATAGCATTTGCGAGAAAAAAAAATGTACAACCAAATATTCCGAAATCCAGCTCCCTGCTTAGAGGAAGATTGAGTCAACATCATATTGGAACTGAAAAGCAGAGGACCTAAAATATAAGCTATTTTTTAGGCTGTGTTATTTGATTTTCATAAGCTTTTTTAGTTATCACTTGCAAGGAATGTGTTGGCCGGCAGAGTCTTACTATTTTAAATTTCATTTGATTTCATAAGCTCGATCCACATGAATGTTGATTGATGCAATAACTATTTCTTATGCGATACGTTCAAGTTTATTGCCGCTTCGATAGTTGCCAATATTGCATTTATTTCATCTTCGTTTGCTCAGGAAAAGTATTCAGATACCAAAGTTTATTGAATTTCTTCCATCCGGATTTTCAATAAAATAACGGATAACGCCGATGCACTTAGTGCACGCTTGGAAAAAAAGACAGAAAAAGTGATAGAATATAATACTCCCCTAATTCCGGACCAGTGGGCTAGTTAATTTTTTATCGTAATTTAACTAGAACAAATGAAAAAGCAAACACGCAGAAAATTCAGTTCCGCCTTCAAGGCCAAGGTGGCCCTGGAAGCGGTAAAAAATCAAAAACATTGGCTGAGCTGGCCAAAGAAATTTGACGTAAATCCCGTTATGATCTCCCAATGGAAGGCTGCTTTTCTGGAGAACATGTCGGCTGCCTTTGACAAAGGTGAAATCCCGGGAGGAGCCGGACGTGGACGCGCAGGAACTGTATGCCCAGATCGGACAATTGAAGGTAGAAAATGAATTTTTAAAAAAAAGCTTCAAGCGACTTGGGGGATAGCGGACCGGGCGAGCTTAATAAGCCCCAGAGTGAAGAGTTTATCTGTCCGCAAGCAATGTGAATTACTCACCGTCAACAGAAGCAGGGTGTATTACAAACCAGTTCCGGAGAAACCGGAGAATCTAAAAATGATGGAGATCATGGACAAGCACCTGACCGCTCACCCGACAGAAGGGGTGATGTCCCTGGTGCTGTTCTTTATCGCCAGGAATTACCCAGTCGGACCTAAGCGGATCCGGCGGCTATTAAAGATCATGGGTCGCCAAACCATCTATAGGCGTAAGAATTTGACGAAGGCTGGGCAGATGAAATTTATAAAACCTTACCTGCTTCGCGGAATGAATATTACCCGGTCCAACCAGGTGTGGTGCACCGATATAACTTACATTCCGATGCGAAGAGGTTTTATGTATCTGACAGCCATTATCGATGTGTATAGCCGAAAGATCGTCGGCTGGGGGATTAGCAACTCGTTGAGTGCCCAATGGTGTAAAAATGTACTGGAAGAGGCTATAGCCTGCTATGGTAAACCGGAGATTGTAAACTCCGATCAGGGATCTCAATACACCAGCGCGCTGTGGACCCAATGGCTGGAAAACGAGGGAAATACAGATCTCTATGGATGGCAAAGGCCGGGCGACGGACAATATCTGGATCGAACGATTCTGGAAATCCATCAAGTACGACTACGTATACCTGAACCCGGCAGATGATGGTTTTGAACTATATGAAGGGGTTCAAAACCACATTGCCTACTATAACGACAAAACGCATCACACTACCCGGCAATCACCCAATAATAGGTATCATGAAACAATCAAAAAGGCAGCCTGAAACGGCCGTCTCACAGGACCTAATCTTAACTTAGCAGACTGGCCTTTTGGTCTCGAAATTGGGGAGTATTATACATGGGATAGGGTGAATGAAAAATGGGTCCTACAGTAATTTGCTTTTAATATTTTTTAACTTTGAAAATGAACAAAAAAATTATTTTATTCAATATTGTTTATTATGCGGTTATCATTGTCTTGATAATGCGAGGTCGAGATGACCCCAGCAGTTCTTTGGGGTATGGATACTTTATAAGCATTTATTGTGCTGTAACAGCCTTGATATTGATTTATTTATTGATCAGGAAAATTATTCTTCCTAAATCTTTGCTTGATAAAATTGGGATTTTTACCGCAACACCAATATTAAGCATTATAGGAATTGCAGCCATTGTTTCCCTTAAAGAAAACGTAAGTTCAGAATCATATTTTAATAAAAATAATTATCGCTACAAAATAAGAACGTTTAACTTTAAAAATAGTAACAGCAGGAATCGGATTGAATACTACAGAAATGCCGATACGATTGATTTGAAGGGTTGATTTAGCAAATGATAAGTGGGTGAAGGACAGCACATGGGTTTATTTTTCTAAATTAGGAGATACAATAAAAAAGGTAAAATATAGAAATAATGCTGAAGTTAGGTAGACCAAAAAATAATAAAGCCGTGCAATAAGGTTTCATCCAACTGTTAGAACAAAATTTATAAATAAAAATGTGCGGAAGACAACACGTTTCCAAAAAACTACCAAAAGATATTTTGTAATACATTTCTAATTTTTTAGGTCCAAATGAGCAAGCGCATTCGCTGAAACCCAATCAAATTATGTAAATTTGGCTCCTGATCTTTTTGGCAACCGTAAAAATTTTAGAGTACTTCATAATTTAGGTAAAGATGTTTCAGTTTTTTAGATGAAGTTCACTAGCATTCACTAATTTAATTTAATTCAGCATTTTAGTTAAAAAACTGATGTTTACCTAACACCTCAGCATTCTGCTTCTGGTTAATTCTAACGTAGCCTTGGAACACCTTTAAGAGATTTATGACCGCTGATCAGCATTATCGAACTGGTATTAATACCTTGTAATATGCAATTGGAAATAAGACTGCGCCTACCTGTATGAGATGAAATCAACTCCCACTTCTTATATACTTCGACTTTTTTAACTCCTCCAATGGTCTTTATTACAGTTGTTGGCTCAATTAACTCTGCCAAACAGCCAATTTCTTTAAGATAACGATTGAATACCTGGTTGCAAGGTGCAGTTGGGAGTTTAAAACTGTATTTTTCCAGTATAGCCCGCACCAAGGGTGATATCGGTATGACCACCTCTTGTCCAGTTTTGGAGGTTTTGAGCTGAATTTGTCCGTCTACTATATTTTCAGGTTTAATTCGGATGAAATCAGAGTAGCGGAGAGAGGTAAGGCAACTGATAACGAAATAGTCTCTTACAGTGTCCTTAAGTGCGTCGGCGGATAGGTCCAAGGCTGATATTCGAATAATCTCATCCATTGAAAGAAATATTTTATCGACATCTTCATTAGGCTTAGAAAAGCTTTTGCTCCTGAATTCGATGTTTGTGTTCAGTTTTCTCTCAGTCGCCTCATTCAGAAAAACCTTCATGTTTTTTATGTGCTTCCCTTCTGTGTTTCGAGTAACCCCTAAACCCTGTAAAAATTTTATAAAGCCACTTCGCCAAGAAAGGTTAATATCATTAAAGTCAAATTGTTCTCCACATTTTTGACAGTATTCAACAAAGCGATTCTTTGTGGATACGTAAGACTTGACCGTATTGGGTGCCTTCAGGCCGATGTTTTCCCGGATAAACTTATCCATGAATTCAGTTAGAGTTGGTATCCGTCGATCTGCTATTTGGAATGCCGGTCTTAGAACCTTTTCCATTCTTTCTCTTATAGTTGTAGCAGTAGGTGCAATGGCGTCAATTGCACAATTCCTCATTTCATTTTTAAACGTGTTGGCATATTTATCAAGTAGGATATTGATGTCGCTGTGTGCAGGGTTTCTTTTACTTATAATTGCTCTTTTCTTTACCGGATCCCAATCAGCTGGAAGGATTTTGTCCCCGGTACTTATCATCACGCGTTGGGGTCCATTAAACGAGTACCTGGCTTGGAAGTAGATCGAATGTTGGTACTTTTGAAAGTATGTCTTTGAGATAAAATTGTGGTTCAGGAATGGTCATATTATATATTAAATGCTTAATTATTAGCTAGTTATATAATAATATTAGATATACTGACCAAGTATATGGGAATTCGAAAACTAAAGAAGAAGTATTTTTATGATTGAAAATTTACCGGGAGTAAAATCTTACTTGGAGCAACTAAATTCGATTGTGGTTGACGTAATGGTTGACATAAAACGTTTCTAATTCTTTCCGAATATTTACTGATTTTTCAACGCCGATTTTTTATGCCATCAGAAATCACATGGGCCGATGAAAGTTTCGTAAAAATTGATATAAATTGCTAAAGAATTTGGAATTCCTGCCGGGACTACATCTTCTTCAAAAAAATTAAACCGCGTACAATGAACTATTGTCGCGCACCGGTTCAGGTGGTTATTCTGTTCTCAAACTCTTCACCGGGTTCGCCACTGCTGCTTTTATTGCCTGGAAACTTACGGTGATCAGGGCGATTGCAATAGTAAGCAAACCGGCCAGGACAAATACCCACCAGCTGATATTAATCCGGTAAGCAAATCCCTGCAACCATTTATTCATCATCCACCATGCAACGGGGAAAGCCAGCACGAATGCAATTAATACCAGTTTAATAAAGTCTTTGGAGATCATCGCTACGATTTCACCGACGCTTGCACCAAGCACTTTCCTAACGCCAATTTCTTTTATGCGCTGTTCGGCTGCGTAAGTAACCAGTCCAAATAATCCGAGGCAGGCGATAAAAATGGCGAACACAGCAAAAGTGATAAATAGTGTCCCTGTCCGCTGATCTGCATTGTAAATTTTATTAAAATCGGCATCCAGGAAGGAATAGGTGACTGGCTGTCCGGGTCCCATGCTGTTCCATTTGCTTTCTACAGCACTGATCAATGCCGGAATATTTTTTGTGTTGATGCGCATCGCGATCTTTCCCCAATTCTCATTCAACTCCATAATCATCGGGCCTACCTTGTCGTGCATGGAATTGAAATTAAAATCCTTTACCACGCCTACAATATGAAATTCCTTTGAGTTTAATGTTCCGTTGGAACCATAATTCGACGGACGATATAATTTTTCATTCAGCGGGTTTTTAAAGCCCAGTAATTTCGCGGAGGTTTCGTTTATAATCACCGCTGTAGAATCCGAGATAAAATCTTTTGAAAAATTTCTGCCTGCCGACATCTGCATGCCCAGTGTGGGGATATAGTTCTGGTCAACATAGAAATCAGTCATGATGGTTACCGTTTTTGCATCGAGCGTCGGACTTGCAAACCATCCGTTTTGATTATATGCCGTTTCTGTAGGCAGGGATCCGGTAACGGAAGCGTTCTCCACACCGGATATTTTCAACATATCCTGTCTGAAGCTTTTGATATTTTTATCCAGCGCATAGGCGTTATTAATCACCAGCACCTGGTCCCGGTTATATCCTATTCCGCGACTCCGGATAAAAGTCAGCTGATTGTAAATAACAATGGTGCCAATGATCAGGGCGATCGAAATGAAGAACTGGAATACAACCAGTCCGCTCCTCAACCAGCTGCTCTTAAAACCCTTTGCGATACTGCCCTTCAAAACCTGCACAGGCTGAAAAGAAGAAAGATAGAAAGCAGGGTAACTTCCCGCAACGCAACCCACCACTACGATCAGTGCAAGAAGCACGGGCATCAGCCAGGTGGAAAATAAGGTCCATACGGCCATTTGCTTCCCGGCGAGCTGGTTGAATAAGGGTAGCAACAAAGCAGCAAGACCAATGGCAAGTAGTAAGGAAAGGAAACTCGTTAACACAGACTCCGTAAGAAACTGAGTGATCAGGGCCGAACGTGTAGAGCCGGCTACTTTTCTGATGCCCACTTCTTTTGCCCGGTTAGATGAACGAGCAGTTGACAGGTTCATGAAATTCACGCAGGCGATCAGAAGAATAAACAAGGCTATGACTGAAAAAATATATACGTAGGTGATATTGCCGTTCACTTCAAATTCATAAGATTTATTGGAATTCAGGTGTATATCGGTAAGCGGCATCACCGGATAAATAAAATGGTTGGTGCTATTTTTAAGGTCCTTTGCACTCAAATGCAACTGTTGATCCAGTTGTTTCATCAGGTAGTTGTTCGTCACGCCGTCTACTGCTTTCTGCAGGGATGCCTGCGTTACACCTGGCCTTACTAATACAAAGGTTGAATAGTTGTTGCTCAGCCAGTCATCCTGATCACCATGCCAGGTATCGTGGATCGGACGGATAAAACTAAAATGAAAATGAGATTGGGCCGGAAAGTCTTTGATCACACCGGTTATTTTGCAGCTCGTTGAATTGTCGACATACAAAGATTTACCTAAAACATCAACGGTATTGAAATATTTTTTTGCTGTGGACTCATCAATTACAATAGAGTTGGGTTCATTCAATGCAGTCAACGGGTTGCCCGAAATTATCGGAACAGAAAATACCTGGAAGAAGGTAGAATCGGCAAAAACGGCATTGTGGTTTTGAATATTCTGATTGCCCTTTTTGATCAGAATATCCCCGAAATTCCGAAGGCGCGTGTACTGTATAATCTGGGGATAGTCCTTCTTCAATGTTGGCGCCATAGGTGCCGGACTCACAGCTGAAGTAAACTGGGTTCCGTTGAAAGACAAGTCGGCATCTATCCGGTAAATATTTTCAGCCTGTGCATTATACTTATCATAACTCAATTCATCTTTTACATATAATACAATCAACAGGCAGACGGCCAGCCCTACAGAAAGGCCGGCAATATTAATGATGGAAAAGGCTTTATTCTTCCATAAATAACGCAGTGCCACTTTCAGGTAGTTTTTGTACATGTCTTTTATTTTGGGGTGATCGGAATTAAAAAGAGGTGATGCTGTTTGTTCCCAATCCCATCCAGCGGGTTTGCCGGGAAATGTCCTAAAAATGTGCCGCCTTGCTGATTATTTGATATTCAATAATTTATCATCATTTAATCATGGAAAACTGTTCGAATATGATACAGGGAATCGTGCAGTTACGTTTTTTTTGAAGGAAATATTGAATATGCCATGCAGGTTATTGAAGTCTTGTACAAGTCTTGGAGACCGCCTTGAGCTAATACATAAAGCGCATTCGGGCTGTTCGTCTGCGGAATGACGGGTATAGGATAACTACCGGAAAGGGATCAAGTCCATATCAAGTCCATCGTTTAATGGACTTGATATGGACTTGATACGGCTCGGACCCCTATCTGACCGGGTTCAGTCCCGGCGGCGATTCAGGAACAAAGATGTAAGGGTGGGGATAAAACGGTAACGAGGGCAAAAATGGTTTATTACGTGCCGGTTCCACTGGAATAGCGGAGATATTCATGGCCGCTTCTGCGTGATCGTTCACAATTAATATTACAAAGTCAGGATGTAGTGGGATAAACTTTTACTTTTAAAGTAATAACCTGCACCATAGAAAGTGTATTCCGGAATTTTACGTTTTAATCAATCATATGAAAGCTACGCGTGAAGGAGAAAAATCAGCACAAAATCATTCTGAATACGATGTAATCATTTCCGGCGCGGGGCCCGTAGGTCTTTTCCTCGCCTGTGAACTGGCCCTTGCTAAATGTTCTGTTTTGATACTGGAGAAAGCGGAGAATCCGCAATCGCCATTGAAGCAACTTCCTTTCGGGATACGGGGTCTTTCGGCACCTTCTATTGAAGCGCTTTACCGTCGTGGATTACTAACTGAACTAGAGGTTCATAAACGTATAAAAAGTCCCCATCAAAATGCAGGACAAGGTGTGCGTCGTCAGGTTGGTCACTTCGCCGGCATTCCCTTTCATGAAGGCGATATCGATACCTCAAAGTGGAGCCATCGTTTACCGGGTTCTACTGATACCAGTCTGATTTCTGAAATGCAGGAGCTCGAAACAGTACTTTCCCGACGCGCAGAAGCCCTGGGGGTGATCATCAGGCGCGGTCTTGCCGTGACGGACTTTCAGCAAACCGGAGACGGAGTAACAGTTCAGTCCGGAGAACAGTCTTTTCAAGGTCAGTGGCTGGTGGGTTGTGACGGAAGCCGGAGTATTGTTCGCAAGGCAGCTGGTTTTGAGTTCGCCGGTACCGAGCCGGAATTCACGGGCTACACAGCTAAAATGGATATAGCCGATCCGGAAAAACTCAGCCCTGGCCGCAATCTCACTCCGACAGGCATGTATCTGCAATCGCAACCGGGTTACCTGATGATGCAGGATTTTGATGGTGGATCATTTCACAATAGCGGGGAGCCGGTCACACGTGAATATATGCAGGAATTGTTGCGCCGTATTTCGAACACAGATGTAACGATCAGTGCACTGCATACGGTAGCCACCTGGACCGATCGGTCACGGCAGGCTACAACCTATCGCAAAGGACGGATCCTGTTAGCCGGCGATGCCGCGCACATTCATTCGCCATTGGGAGGTCAGGGACTAAACCTGGGATTGGGCGATGCCATGAACCTGGGTTGGAAGCTCGCCGCAACCATTAAAAAGAAAGCGACAGAAGGTTTGCTGGACAGTTATTATGCTGAACGACACCCCATTGGGGCACAGGTTTTGGATTGGTCAAGAGCCCAGGTAGCCATTATGAGACCAGAACCGGATGGGCGGGCAATGAATGCTATTGTACGTGATCTTATGAATACGCGGGATGGGGCAACTTATTTCGCGGGAAGGGTATGGGGCGTTTTCACCAAATACAACCTCGGTGGTGACCACCCGCTGACAGGCTACAGCGTTCCCAATTTTGAATTCGAAGAAGGGACAAGACTTGGTGACCTGATGCACGAAGGCATTTGGGTGCTGCTTGATTTTGAAATGAACACTTCACTGAAAACCTGGGCGGGTAAATATGGCAATCAAATGAAGTATGTATCGGGCCCCGCGAAAGAACAATTAGGCCTGCGCGTTCTACTGATAAGACCGGACGGAATTATCGCCTGGGCATCTGACAGTAACGCGGATAACAGCGACCTTCAAAAAGCGGCCGACCGCTGGTTGATTTATAACTAAACTAAAATAATTTACAGGATTATTTTTTTGCTTTTTGGTCAGGATACATCCGCATTTTTTCATCAATTTCCCGGATCTTACCATCCTTCAACCGCACATCTTCCGCAATATAAAAGGAATCTATTTTGCCGGTTTTCAGGATCCATTTTTGAACTCCCCATACGGTAACCCATGTATCGTTTTGTTCAGGATAGTAGGCCGTGAGCCAGGTGTCTGGTTGAAAAGTCATTGACGCTATCTGAGCACGCATCGGAGTCATCAGGTTTATCAGACTGTCTTTCGTACCGGTAAAAAGAAATTTGTCTGCGATGAATGTAACAGAATCAGCAAAATCGCTGAATGCTCCAGATATATCGCCATCCATATACTTTTTGATGGAATTGAGAACTACAACCGCATTCTGTTCATCACCCGGTTTCCAGTTCAAAGAATATTTCGCAGTGTAAGGATAATTCAATGTCACTTTTTTTGCAGTGCTGTCTGTTTTGGTTTCCTCCTGTTTCGGCTCGTTGTTACTGCATCCAAAAATGAAGCTGCTCAAGAGAATAATCAGAAAAGGTTTTTTGATAGTCATGTTCCTTGTTTAAGAATGAAAATTAAATTTCCTGAAAGAAGCCCACTGAAGGCAACCATAACGAGCACAGATAAAAATAGGAATTTTCCTTATTAGTTTGGACAAACGCATCAAATAACCAGATCCGTCATTATGTCGGGTAAATAAAATTGGTTTTTTCCTCTTTCACTTTGACCGGTCTTATTTCAATGCTGGCAGAGGGAACGTAGTCAAATTCGGGATTTTCCATGGCGATTGATACAGCCTCCTGTATATCTCCTACCCTGACATGGTAGTAGCCGACCTGTACTTCCAGTGACGAATCTATTTCGATGGTATGCCAGATACTGCCTTTTCGTGAAATTACCATTCCTTCACGAGCCAGTGGTTGTGCTGCTATCAGACTATCGTTTGCTTTCAGATTCCCGATATAGGTTTCGCATTTTTTGATAAATTCAAAATGTTCGCCTTCAGTTAAGGCCAGTTTGGCATCACGGGAATTGCGTACGTACAACATAAATTCCTTTTTCATGATGTTATGATTTTTATTATTTGTTTGAAATCCTTGGGCGGCCACCTACAGGCCGATACCCGGTGCAAAATTATAAATATATTATTTGCATGATCAAACGAGGATGGCTGTTATCATTGTTGTGATTCCAAATAATAGATTCAGTCAAAAATCTTAGCCGGATTGAGAATGCCTTTGGGATCAAATGCTTTTTTAATGCCTTTCAGTAAAGACAAATGGGTCTCGCCGAAAAACAATCCCATATAAGGTTTCTGAAGATAACCAATGCCGTGTTCGGCGGAGAGCATGCCGCCGAGGGATTTTACCAACTGGTAAATCTCTCGTTTTCCCTGAAGGCTTTTAAGCCGCCATTCTTCCGTTACAGGCAGATCGCTGACGATGGAAAAGTGGATATTGCCGTCACCAATATGTCCCAGGTTACTTGTCTGCAGGCCCAGTTCCGCGCCAATTTTTTTAACGCCCTTTAATAATTCAGGAAGTTTTGTGCGGGGTACAACGGTATCTTCTGTCACCATCGCATGGGAGAGTGTTGCAAGTGCATTTGCTGCATTGCGACGGAGTTTCCATAGTTCAGTTTTCTGGGCTTCACTATCTGCAAAGAGAATATCCCCAACATGGAACAGGGAAAGAACGCCGGCAATTTTTTCACAGTCCTGGTGTAATACTTCAATATTGTTACCGTCAACTTCTATCAGCAACAGGGCTTCATATTCAGGAGATATCACAAAAGGGGAGGAACCAACATAGCGGATGGCATAGTCAATGGTTACTCTGTCCATAAACTCGAGGGAAGACGGAATGACTCCCGATTTAAAAATTTCAGCCACGACTGCGCAGGCGTCTTCCGCTTTCTCAAACAGCGCAAGCATCAGGAGGTTAAAAGGAGGGTAAGGAAGAAGTTTTAAAACGATTTTAGTGATGACAGCCAGCGTACCCTCACTACCGGTAATCAATTGCGTCAGGTTATAACCCGATGAATTTTTTAATGTGTTTGCACCCGTCCACATCACTTCGCCATTTGGCAGTACGATCTCAAGATTTAACACATAGTCCCGGGTAACACCATATTTAACGCATCTTGGTCCGCCGGCATTGGTTGCAATATTTCCGCCGATATGAGAATATCCGCGTCCCGCGGGGTCGGGTGGGTAATACAAACTTTTTTCCTGTAATTTATTTTGCAGATGTTCTGTAATAACGGCGGGTTCAACTATTACCTGGTAGTTTTTTTCATCAATATCCAGGATTTTGTCGAATCGTTCCATAGACAGTGCCAAACCTCCGTGAACAGCCAGTGCACTTCCCGTTAAACCACTTCTCGCACCCTGTACGGTAACCGGAATGCTTTCTTCGTTACAAAGAGCCATGATTCCGGAGACCTCCTCCGTTCGGGATGGTGTAACAACGACTTCCGGAGGGAAATACAGGTTGAGCGTAAAGTCACGGGCATGTTTTTCAAGTATCTCCGCCTTTGTAAAAACAGCATGTTCACCAACCAAAGCGGTTAACTTTTTAAGGAATCCGGGGGTGATTTTATTAAAATTTGCCATTTTTTATCAGGAGGCCGATTAGCTTACATCCAGCAGTTCCACTTCGAAAATAAGCGTGCTGTTTGGACCTATCTCTGATCCGGTCTGCCTGTCCCCATAAGCCAGCTGAGGAGGGATAAAAAAACGCCATTTACTACCGACTCCCATAAGTTGCAGGCCCTCGGTCCAGCCTTTGATAACCATATTTAACGGGAAGGTTGCCGGCTGGCCGCGTTTTACAGAACTGTCAAATACAGTTCCGTCAATCAAAGTGCCATGGTAATGACAGGTCACTTTATTTTTTGCCAGTGGTTTTATTCCTGTCCCTTCGGTAATTACTTCATACTGCAATCCGCTTGGCAGGGACACGACCCCTTGCTTTTGTTTGTTGGCTTCCAGAAATTCCTGCCCTGCTTTTAAATTTGCGGAGGATTTTTCGTTTTTCATCTGAAATAATTTATCTGCAATTCCCATACTTTTTTCTTTCTGCGAATGTAGGAAAGAAATAACCCATTTGGGGCTTTGTAATTTCAGGTAAGACGTCTAAATTTTGGTTCCCGGCTAATTATTCACTAGCTTTCAAAGCTTTTAGATCCCGTCAGTCCCACCCTTAAAAAATGATCTGCCCCATATTCTTACTGTAGTTTTATTTTATCATTTACAAATCATAAAAAAATGAAACGATTGTCGGTCATGCCTGCCATCATTATGGCTCTATCTTTATTTTCCTGTAATAATGGACCTGCCAAAGAAGAAACCAAGGCTGCAGATACGACTGCAGCAGTTGCAGCACCCGTGGCTGAAGTAAAACCGGTGTTCACTCCGTTCAAGATTATATATATCCAGCACAAGGTGAAAAATTTTGCCACCTGGGAAAAAGGATACTATGCCCATGATTCTATTCGTAAAGCTTATGGAATTACACACTTTCTAATAGGACGGGATCTGAAAGATTCCAACCTGGTATATATCGCTGACAAGATGGATGATTTTGAAAAGGCAAAGACCTTCTCTGCGCTGCCCGGCCTGAAATCCGCGATGAAAGCGGCGGGCGTAATAAGCCAGCCCGGATTTTCCTATGGTGAAGTGATACGCAGTAATGATTCTGCCACAGAAATCACCGATCGTGTAGGGATAGCGCATCATGTAAAAGATTTCAATGCCTGGCTTAAAGTTTTTGACGCGGAAGGTCCTGCTGCAAGAGCAGCCAACGGAATGATTGACGGTAGTATTGCCCGCAGTCTCGTGGATTCCAATATGGTTTACCTTACGTTTGTTGTCACCGATATGGCAAAAGCGAAAGCAAGAGGATCTTCCCCCGAATTAAAAAAGATAATGAAGGACGCCGGGGTGGACAGTCCGCCCACCATCCGATGGTACAGGATCGTACCATGATCAGCTGCCCGCGCCGGATTCTATAGTATCAGGTTTAACTATTGCATGAAAGTAGACTTCCGTTCTGGTCTGAAAGCCCAAGCTTTCATACATCCGGATTGCCCGGTCATTTTCATGTTTAACATGTAAGATGGGTATATCACCGATGGTCTTGATGCGTATCATCTGATGAAGCATTAACTGTCTTGCATACCCTTTCCCGGTGTGGTCAGGATGCGTGCATACGGCACTGATCTCAGCGTATTTAAAAATATGCAGGCGCTGACCAGCCATGGCGACAAGTTTACCATTTTCAAATATGCCGAAGTAGTGCCCGAATTTTATGGTGCCGGATTCGAAAGGTCCGGGATTGGTCAGTCTGGCCAGCTGCACCATCTCCGGAACATGTTCATCCGTTAAAGGAACTAATTCCATCTGTGCACTATGCTGTTCTCCGGAATTACGGTAAATCATTTGCAGGCCCTTTATTACCTGCAATGTTTTCCAGGAATCCGGGATATTCAATTCTAATGGACTAACCAATAATGCCAAACGATTATTCGGGAGCAGTTCATACAATTTCCCGAAATGCTCCGGGGTATTTTCAATGAAAGCAGCAAAGGGTGAGACCTCCTTATCGAAATATTTTACCTGATCAGTACCAAAGGAAAGATGTTTGTTTCCGGAGATCAGCGCATTCCAGGCAGGATTGTCCAAGACCTTTTCCATCACTTGATATTTTACTTCAGACTGTCACTTCCATTCCTTCTTTTGCAAAAGCCGAGTTGGGTAAAATGGCCTGGCAATCTTTTTCCAGTGCGTCCAGGAAATCATCATTGTGATCCGGGTCATGATGAGTAATGATCAGGCGTTTCACCTTCGCCTGGAGGGCTACTTCCACGGCCTGCTCCCAGGAACTGTGTCCCCATCCTTTAAATTTTTTATATTCTTCAGCGGTGTATTGTCCGTCATGAATAAGGAGATCAGCTCCCTTCGCGAGGTTTACAATATTCTGATCAATTCCATTGATATGTTCGATATCGGTGCAAATCACCAGAGATACGCCATCATCTTCAATCCGGAACCCATAGGATCCTCCATCCTGCAGGTGATGCTGGGCTGCTGTGGTGATTACAGCTTCGAAAAGAATTTCCTTATCCCCATAAGTTAAAAATTCAAACTGGGCTCCCATGTTCTCCAGGTTCACCGGGAAATATTCTTTCTGCATCTGCATGGAAAAAATCTCTTTCAGGTTTTTAATCTTCCCGCGACGGCCCATGGCCAGTATACCTATTTTTTGATTGCTGTTGTAAGCAGGTGCAAAGAACGGAAGACCCTGGATATGATCCCAATGGAAATGGGAGAAGAGTATATTGATAATGTTTTGGGAAACGCCTTCGTTTATTATTTCCTTTCCCAGATTCCGGATACCGGTTCCGGCGTCCATAATGGCAATTCTGTTCACCCGCTCACGGAGTACCTTTATACAGGTTGTATTTCCGCCATATTTTTCAAATTCTCTTCCGCAAACGGGCAGGGAGCCTCGCACTCCATAAAACCTGACTTTCATATGTTCAAAGTTTTATAAGATGATGAGAAAGGAATACGGGCAGATAATCTATTCTGAAGTTATAAAAAAAAATCAGATTTTCCGCCGGAGAATTCGCAGTACTGATTGAGTGACTTCCAGGAGGGTTGAGTTAACCAGAAAACTGCGATTAAATTCCGGAAGGCTTACCCGATATAAAGCTCATGATCCTTTCTTTGTAGTTAAGTCCGATGGGAAGCAGGGCTTTTTCCATATCAACGGAATTGCCGAATACAGCTTTTATTCGGGCAACGGAAACGATATATGATTTATGTATGCGGATAAACTGGCCCGCAGGAAGAATATTTTCCATTTCAACCATCGTCTGATGGGTAACGATCACATGATCGGTAGTATGTATTTTAAGATAGTCCTTCATTCCTTCTACATAAATAATATCTGAAAAACTGATCCGGTAAAACTTGCTGTTAGACCGGATAAAAATATGTTCACGGGAGATTGGTTTTATTTCCGCAGCAGTTTTAAAGATATTCCCATCAATAATCTTGCTGATGGTTTTTGAAAACCGTTCGTAAGAAACCGGCTTCAGCAGATAGTCAATCACGTTGAATTCGTAGCTTTCCAGTGCATATTCCGGATAGGAGGTTGTAAACACGACAAGCGGGGGATCAGGCAGGGAACGAAGAAACTCCAGACCTGTCATTCCCGGCAGCTGGATATCCAGGAAAATGAGATCAACTTCTTCTTTTTCAAGTGCTAACCGGGCTTCAGGTGCATTGCGGTATGTCCCCATCAGTTGAAACCGGCCTGATTTTTCCAGGTGACTTTTAATAACATCCTGGGCAAGTCTTTCATCTTCTATAATGATGCATTTTATCAAGAATACCGGTTAAAATAAGTGATACTGTAAATGTGTTATTGTTCAAAATTACGTCAAGTGTATGCGAATCCGGATAGAGGCGCTGAAGTCTTTCCTGCGCGTTCCTGAACCTTGACTTGCTTTCTTTCCTGTCCTTTTTTTCAACCTGGATAATATCGAGTGCGAAAGCATGCGGGTAAAGAAGTTCCAGGATACTTTTACTGTTCACCAGACCTTTCCCCTGTATTTTTTTCGACTGTTCCTCCAATTCGAGGCTGGTATTGTTAATTACATTTAATGCAATCTGACCTTCACCGATTTTCAGTTTAATATATATGAAAGGTTTTGCGAAAGAATTGTCGATCGCATGTTTAAAACCGTTTTCTATAAAGGAGATAAACAGGAAAGGCTCAATCAGGATACCTTCGGTTTCACCTTCTACTGTAAACTGAATGTCTGCATCATACCGGATTCTTTCTATCTCTATATAATTACGGATGAATTCAATTTCCTTGTCCAGTGGAATTTTATCTTCATTGCATTCATAGATCAGGAAACGCATGATATCAGCCAGCCTGACCACCACTTCCGGTGTTTTTTCGTTTTTGTTCAGGCTCAGCGAATAAATGCTGTTCAGTGTATTAAACAGAAAATGAGGGTTCAGCTGCGTGCGGAAATAGCGGAGCTTATAATAGATGTTTTCCTTTTGAAGCTCTTCTATCGTTTCTTCTTCAACCAGTTTTTTCCGGAGATACCCAATGGAAATCGCAAGACAGGTATTTATAAAAATCCAGACGCTCTCCCTCGCCAGGGTTAATGGGGAATAAAAGAAATATTTCTGTCCTTCTTCCGGAAAAAAAGAATGAGGGATTTTGTAGATGAAAAACAGGAAGGTGTGAAGAATTAAAATAAATAGAGCTGTCCACAACCCGAACTCCAGGTATTTCCGGGAAAACAGGAATTTGGGCACGATGATCCGGGAATAAAGAATATAGACCGGGCAAAGAAGGAGACTTACCACCAGCAAAACAGGCCATACTATTTTCAGATGTGGAAAAATGCCAAGACCATTGACCAGCGGGCTGATCAAAACAAACAGCACCCAGCAAATGACCTCAGCTTTGTAAGTACCTTTTACAAGTCTGTCGTTATCGTACTCCATCTGGCAACTGATTTAGGGGTGGTTAAATAAATCAGGATACAAAGCTACCGCTGCCCCGGGTAATCCGAAATTATTTCGACAAAAAGGGTTCCGGCATCGACTAAAACCCGTCATGGATTGATTTTCATTTGGGCTGCACAACAGGATTTCAATAACTTCAATCCTCATTATAATTCCAGCCCGATGTCTCATTCTTTAAGAATCCTGCTAGCTTTTTTTTTAGTTACTCCTGCCATGGCCCAAAAAATTAAAGAACCTCTTTTCCCCGCGAAGGAACTTCATATTCAATGGGAGGCAGTTCAGAATGACTATCGTAACAGCGCGAAATCCCTGAATGCAATTATCATAACAAATCACAGCTCCCAGGAACTGCCGGCAACCGGCTGGAAAATGTATTTCAATTGTGCCCGATTGATAACTCCTGAAGCAGTGAGTGGTAATGCAAGATTTGATCTTATTAACGGGGACCTTTTTAGTCTGACCCCGACTGCCGGATTTGGCGCCCTCAGGCCGGGGGCCTCTGTTCGTATCGAATATGTAGCTGAAGAACCGGTGGTGAATATTACCGACGGACCGGAAGGATTTTACCTGGTGTGGGATAAAACACCGGATAAAGGATATTCAACAGGTCCTTTTACCATCCTGCCTTTCAAACCGCTTTACAAGGGACTGGTAACGCCGCAGATAGTTTATGAACAGAACGCATCAATCCGGGATATACCCATGGATCAGTTGGTCAAAATATTTCCTACTCCGGTAAATTATATGGAAACAACCGGATCTTTTAACCTGACCAGCGGAGTGGACCTGATTTCAAATGAAAAATTCATTACTGAAAAGCAGGGATTAGAAAGCACACTGGAATCCCTTTTTGGAAAAAAGTTGAAGAAAGAGGTAAAAGGTTCAGGTAATTACATCGCACTTGAATATGAGGAAGGATTACCCGCGGAAGGATATGAACTGGAAGTAAGACCGGATTCCATATTGATAAAGGCCAGTTACGCTGCAGGCGTTTTTTATGGAATTCAATCCCTTAAAACCTTAATCCCGCCCGATGCCTGGGCAAAGCCTCAAAAATCCATTCAGATTACGTCAGTGCTTGTTAAGGATGAGCCCCGTTTTGGTTACCGGGCATTTATGCTGGATGCGGGGCGCAATTTTATTCCCAAGCAGCAGGTGTTGAAGTTGCTCGACGTGATGGCCTTGTATAAACTGAATGTTTTTCATTTTCATCTGACCGAAGACGAAGGCTGGCGGCTGGAAATGGCATCACTTCCGGAACTGACAGCTGTTGGATCACAACGGGGGCATACGCTCGATAGTAAGGAGTTTTTACCTCCTTCGCATGGTTCCGGGCCCGATACGGGAAAAATTGCCGGGAGTGGATTTTACACCCGGGCAGACTTTATTGAGATCCTGCGTTACGCCAATACGCGGCATATTACGGTTCTGCCTGAAATTGAAACGCCCGGGCATGCGCGGGCAGCCATTAAATCCATGAATGCGCGCTACCAGCGATTGATGAAAGAAGGTAAAAAGCAGGAAGCGGAACATTTCCTGTTATATGATCCGAATGACCAGTCGAAATATAGTACGAGCCAGTATTGGAACGATAATATCATCGATCCTTCTTTGCCGTCTACCTATAATTTTATCGAAACCGTGATCGGCGATATTGTTGAACTATACAAAGAAGCCGGTGTGCCATTAAAAAGCATTCATTTCGGCGGAGATGAAGTGCCGGAACATGTATGGGAAAAGTCTCCGGCCTATCTGGCATTTAAGGACAGTCATCCCGAAATCCAAAGCACCAGTGATCTCTGGTATTATTTTTATGACCGGGTGAATCAGTTGGTGAATGCCAGGGGACTGTATCTCTCCGGCTGGGAGGAAATGGGTTTACGTAAAACGAAGCTTGATGGCAATTCCATGTATTTGCCAAACCCCGATTTCGGACCCAAACATTTGCAAACGGAAGTATGGAACAACACGCTCGGGGGAGGAAATGAAGATCTGGCATATAAACTCGCCAATGCGGGATATAAGGTTGTACTCACCTGTGTTACCAATCTTTATTTTGACATGGCACACTATAAATCTTTCGAAGAGCCTGGTTATTATTGGGGAGCGTTTACTGATATAGATAAACCCTTTTCCTTTATTCCTTACGATTATTTTAAAAATTCTACAGTGGATAAGGAGGGCCTTCCTTTGAACCGGAATATTTTTATCGGGAAACAAAGGCTAACGGATTATGGCAAAAGCAATATTGTTGGTTTGCAAAGCGCAGTCTGGGGCGAAAATATCAAAACGCAGGAAAGGTTTGAATATATGTTGCTTCCCCGACTGCTGGGTTTTGCAGAAAGAGCCTGGGCTCAGGACCCGGCCTGGGCTACCAGTGCTGATACCTCTAAAAGCAAATTATTATATATTGAAGCCTGGTCTTCATTTTTAAATGTATTGGGAAAAAGAGAACTTCCGATGCTTGATTATTATTCTGGAGGATACGGATACCGGATTCCGAGACCCGGCATGATTCTGACTAAGGAAGGGTTCGCCGCTAATCTTCAATTTCCGGGTATGGATATCCGTTATACTATGGACGGTCGCGAACCCGGTATGCAAAGCGATTTATATAAGACACCGGTTCCGGTTAACGGGAAAACGATAAAGTTCAGGGCATTTGATGCAAGGGGCAGAGGGGGTGCTGTTGCTGAATCATCTAACTAGCCGGACCTGTGAAATAATCCGAAGCGTTCTGCATTTGTATTAAATCCTTTTTCGTGAAAAAGATATTTTTCTGCTTTTATTTCTGTGTTGTTGTTTTCGCCTGTTCTGCCCAGCAGAATCCACCGCGTTTAATTATTCGCGGCGATGATATGGGGTTTACCCATTCCGGAAATCAGGCGCTGATAAAATGTTTTACGGACGGGATCGAGACTTCCATTGAGGTACTCGTGGCTTCGCCCTGGTTTCCGGAGGCTGTTAAACTGATCCGGCAGAATCCGGGCGTGGATGTGGGCATCCACCTTGACCTGACCAGTGAATGGGAAACAATCCGATGGAGACCGCTTTCTGATTGTCCGAGTCTGAAGGACGCAGATGGATATTTTTTCCCAATGGTTTTTCCCAATAAAAATTATCCGGGCAGGGCTATTGTGGAGAACAAATGGGAAATAAAGGATGTGGAAAAGGAATTTCGTGCGCAAATTGAGCTCGCATTAAAATATATTCCCCGGATAAGCCATGTGTCGGCACATATGGGCTGCACAAATTTGTCTCCGGAAGTACTGACACTAACCAAAAAGCTGGCCGCTGAATATCATATCCCCGTTGATCCGGAACCAAATTCCCTGGAAAATATTGGTTATGACGGACCCAGTAAAACGCCATCTGAAAAACTAACCAGCTTTATCAACATGCTGAACAAACTGGAACCGGGAAAAACCTATCTGTTTATTGATCATCCGGGTTTGAATAACGATGAATTAAAAGCGGTTTATCACATCGGTTATGAAAATGTTGCGGAAGACAGACAGGGTGTAACCGATTTATATACCAATGAAAAAGTGAAAGCGGTTATCAAACAAAAAGCCATCCTGTTAATCGGGTACAGGGACCTGGTAAAATAGTATTTCCTTAGCGGGTTTGATCAGGCATGTGTATACTTAAGGCACCTGTTGGACATTTATTCACCTGTGCAATGATTTTTTCAGAAGAAGCTCCCTCCATATTAATCCAGGGATGGGATTGCAAATTAAACACTTCGGGTAACTGTGTTACACACCTTCCGGAATGTTTGCATAAATCCGGTTTCCACAAGACGGTTACTTCGCTATTCGGGTATTTAATCTGTTTTGTGCTGGCGCTGTCGCTAAAAGTAAACGTGCGGACGATAACTTCCCCCTGGAGGATTTTGGAAATCGGACAGGATTTTGCAATATCCGTCAGTTTGTCCCTTTGCTCATCGGTAACGGGACTCAAAAATCTAATGTCCCGGTCTATAAAATTCACTATAGTCTCTTCTTTTCGGTTATGAAACATATTCGCTTTCACCGAAATATGCGGAATATCCCAACCTTTCCGGTCAATATACATCCGAAGCGTGATCAGCGTACAGGAAACAACAGAAGATAAAAATAAGGTATGAGGATCCGGACCTTCATCCCGGCCACCGTTTTTCAGGGGTTCATCGGAAATGAATTTTCCATTCCGCCATTCTATTTCGCACTGAAATCGTTCACTACCGATAGTGCCCGATACCGGTTTTTCAAATTTATAAATCATACGGCCGTTTTCTTAAAATTAGTGATTGCTCATTAATATAAAAGAAAGTTGTTACAAATAACTCAGCCACCATTTTCCTTTATGTGCTGATTTATACCTGTCGTACATTTTGCACAGGGGATACATGGCCGCAACGATAAGTAACCAGATCAGATAAACAACACCCAGGTTGAATCCATAACCTTTCAGATTTGGACTATCACTGATCCAGACGGAACGGATGATCATATCCGTCCAGGGATGACCGCTGGCTACCACGGCGACCATGGCAATCAGGTGTATGAGATATAAATGAATCAAATAATAAAACATCGGTACTCTTCCGTAAACTGTGATCAGTTTTGTGAGTCTGTTGGATATATTTTCCGTGAGCGCTAAAAAGATAAATGCAAATCCAATTGTAAATAATATATAATCCAGTGAAGGTGGAAATTTTGAAAAATTAATGAAGTAAAGTACCCTGGCTGTTGAGATCGGCAGAATAGTTTTGGGAATATAATGGACATAACCGTTTATAATGCGCAGAAAAATAAATAAGATCCAGGAGACAGAACCGAGGGTGAGCAGGATGCGTTTCCTTTTTATGGGATTAAAATCTTTCGAGAATATTTGTCCAAGACAGTATCCGAAGGCCATAAGACCGATGTAGGGAGTCAGCCGGTTGCCATGAAAAAAACGGGCGAAATCTCCAAAGGAAAATGATTTCAAATTATGGAGTAAATCCATAATTCCCCCTGAAGAAACATCTGTCAAATTATCGATCCGGTCAACCTTAAAATTGGTGCTTATCAGGATAAAACCGGCTGCCAGAATCCATTTTTCAGGTAGAAAGATCAATCCGGCGAGGCATATCATACTTATGCCCAAATTCCAGATCGCCCCCAGCTGCAGGATAAATGTAAAATGAATATCGAAGAACCAGGCAAAATTTACGACGGTAAGTTCCAGAATGACCAGCCAGAGACCTCTTTTAAATAAAAAGACAGCAAGTTCCTGTTTAGTTTTTCGACGACCGGATATATAAGCCGAGGTTCCTGCAAGCAGAACAAAAATAGGAGCACATAAATGAGTTATCCAACGGGTTAAGAAAAGCGGGGTATTGGTTTTTTCAAGATCGAGCGGGTCGAAAAAATATACTTCTGTGTGAAAATAATACCTGACGTGGTCAAGGGCCATGATGATCATGATCAGTCCTCTCAACAGGTCGATGGACTCTATACGGTTAGGCTTTAAGGTATTCATTTGAAGCTCGTTATCGAAAGTGACGGATAAGGAATTGTTCTGAATATCAGGATTCGCGTATTCATCGTACTTTTAAAAACCCCTTTTTATGATTTTGGAGGTTTTCCTGAAATCTTCCGTTGCTAAACAATAAACATGAAAAAGACAGTACTAATTGCATTTTTTTTAATATGTAAAACAGTTTTTGCCCAGCAAACTACAGAAAATTACCCGATTGATTCCGCCTCGGTGATTCACGCGGAGGTTCCCAGGGGGGAATTGCTCAAACTGAGTTTTGACAGTTCAAAAATATTTCCGGGCACATCCAGGGACTTCTGGATTTACATACCGGTCCAGTATAATCCGGAACACCCGGCCTGTGTATATGTAAATCAGGACGGGATCCAGTGGAATGCACCAACCGTTTTTGATAATCTGATTTATCGAAAGGAAATGCCCGTTACGATTGGAATTTTCATTAGTCCGGGGGTAGTTAAAACCCCGGATTCTTCCGGTTCATTGAATCGATTCAACAGAAGTTTGGAATATGACGGATTGGGAGATGCTTATGCCCGGTTTTTACTGGAAGAAATTCTGCCTGTTGTGGAAAAGCAACATTCGTCAGATGGTCGTGCCATCCATCTTTCAAAAAACGGTAATGACCGGGCTATTGGCGGGTCCAGCAGCGGAGCTGTATGTGCCTTTACGGTGTCATGGGAACGACCAAAGGATTTTTCAAAAGTTTTCTCTGCTATAGGAACATATATCGGATTGCGCGGTGCAGAAAGATATCCCACACTTATCCGGAAATATGAACCCAAACCGGTTAAAATATTTCTTCAGGATGGTTCCAATGACCTGAATATCTATGCCGGTGACTGGTGGATGGCCAATCAAACCATGGAACGGGCCCTGATTTTTTCGGGCTATTCTGTGAATCATGCCTGGGGTGAAGGTCAGCACAACGGGAAACAGGGCAATTCAGTTTTCCCCGAAGCTATGCGCTGGTTATGGAAAGACTGGCCCTCGGTTACGGTGCCCGCTGCCACTAAAAATCAGATGCTAACGGATATATTAATTCCCGGGGAAGACTGGACGCTCGTGGGTCAAAATTATAAGTTTACCGAGGGAACCGCAGTGAACGCTGCCGGAGAATCTTTTTTCCAGGACATCCCCAATTCAAAGACCTATATGGTAGATCCGGGCGGCAAACTGACTGAATTAAATGTGAATGCAAAACGGGCCAGTGGAACTTCTTTCGG
The DNA here is from genome assembly GCA_963766585.1 of uncultured Bacteroidota bacterium. Classification (GTDB taxonomy): domain Bacteria; phylum Bacteroidota; class Bacteroidia; order Chitinophagales; family Chitinophagaceae; genus Puia. The sequence continues at coordinate 371,845 of CAVYAV010000002.1, read as the reverse complement.
TCCCGACGGCAGGCGGTATGTTATTGCCGGCGCAACTAACCAGGTGATTGCTTACGATGCCTCCGGAACAGAAACGATAATTGCAGACAGCATATCGGGAAATGATATCGTTGTTGCCTACAACGGAAATATTTATGTCACTTCCCCGGATGGCACGGAAAAGCCCAGTAAACTGTACCTGATCCGGCCGGGTAAGGGAAAAGAAGTGGTGGATGTCGGATTGAAATTTGCAAACGGTCTCGTGCTGTCTCCCGACCAGACGGAACTGTATGTTACGGAATCTGCATCCCACTGGGTTTGGATTTATCATATTATGCCAGACGGTAAACTGGAATTCAAACAAAAATATGGCTGGCTGCATACCCGTGACGTGGATGAAAATGCCTGGTCAGACGGGTTGCGATGCGATACTGCAGGGAGGGTCTTTGTGACCACCAAAATAGGTATCCAGATTCTGGATCAGGCGGGCCGGGTGAATGCGATTATTCCTATTCCGGCAGGTCAGCCATCCAATATTTGTTTTGGAGGTAAAAATTTTGATATACTCTACTTAACTGCCGGGGACAAGGTATTTCGCCGCAGACTCCGTACCCGTGGCGCGAACAATTTCGAAAAACCATATAAACCAGCAGCTCCAAGACTTTAATACTCCCCTCCTTAGTTTTTCTTCCTGTTAATTTGACCACTTACACAGTGAATCATGGTAATGACTCATTTGAGAATGGCAGGCAGCTTAAAATGGACTACATTCAATTTGCCCGATCCATCCCAACCTAATCCCTTAAGTCATGACCGCAATCAATCCACTCCGGGGTAACCGCGCCGCCTATTTAACCAATCTTACGCCAATGCGGGGTATTGCCGCCTTATTAACGGTAATCTTCCATATCGATTTATTTATGGGTGGTGCGCTTGTGCATCCGGCAGCTTCCTCCCTGCTCAGCCGCATGTACCTGATGGTTGACTTCTTTTTTATCCTGAGCGGATTTATAATGAGCTATGTTTATGGAAGCCGTTTTACAAGCAGGGTAAATAAATCCGATTTCAAAAAATTCACAGTCGCCCGTTTTTCGCGGGTTTATCCACTTCACCTGGTAACCCTGCTGTTTACCATAGTCATGTTATTTTTCTTTGGGAGGATGGGCGTACCCTCCATGCCCGTTTTGCAGGTGGATAATAATGCTTATTCTGTAGTCACCAATCTCCTGTTGCTACATTCCATGAACTTCCACAACTGGTTTACCTGGGTTCATGCTTCCTGGTCCATCAGCACCGAATGGTGGGCTTATATGATTTTTCCTTTCCTGGTCGCCCCTTTTTTCAGGCTGAAATCCCGGGGCCGTTTGCTCGTATGTCTGCTATGCTTTTTAGGATATTTCTGTATCATGTTTTTTATCATTCCAATCCTTACTGTTCCGCCTGAATTGTCGTTTATAACCTTCCACCGGTCTGACTGGACGATTAATGTTGCTTACCAGTACGGGTTTATCCGGTGCCTTTGCGGATTTATCCTGGGTATGATGATGCATCACGCGTACCGGGATGACTGGGGTAAAAATTTATTAGGGAATGGCTGGACGATGGTATCTCTGGCGCTGGCAGCATTTGTAAGTATGCATTTCAATCTGCCGGATATCCTGACGGTTCTGTTTTTCCCTTTTCTTCTTTTGTCTGGAGCATATGGCAGTGAAGGTATCAACAGGGTATTTACCACAAGACCGCTTCAAAGGCTGGGAGACTGGTCTTTTTCCATCTACCTGGTTCACCAGCCCTTATTAATAACCATTTTTAAATTCATAGATCTGTTCAGCCCTGCTCCTGTAAACGCGGGCCAGCAGCCTGCCTTGCCTCCGTTATGGATCGCCTGGTCGATTTGTCTGGGGCTGATTGCACTGATATTATTTATTTCTTATCTCAGTTACAGGTTTTTAGAAAATCCTGCCCGGCACTGGATAAATGCAAGAGCGGCGGGATCTCCCGAATTAAAGATTGCGTAGAACCCGGGTTTTATGCCCGGTATTTTTAAGCAAAAGTACCAGACCGGTTAATGAAAGTATTGAGATGATCACAATTTCAAGCCATCGCGTATCTCTGTTCGTCTCCACCGCATCTGATTTTCCCACTACAATTGCAGCAGCCCAGTAAAACGGCAACTTTTTTTCTTTTGCTGAATGTGCAATGAATTCCAGTTTTGCTTTTTGCAAAGCCAGATCGATAGGCATTTTTTCGGCGAGGTATTTGTAAAATAATTCAATCAGCTTATAGGTTGATTCATTGTCAACCGACCAGAGATTCGTAATGGTAGAAGGAATACCCATGGCAGCGAATCCGCGGTTAAAACTAAAAACCCCTTCGCCCTGGTATATTTTTCCATTTCCCGTTTCGCAGGCAGATAAGACAATGAGTTCTGTGGCTGGTTTATCCACAGAAATCAGGTCAGACAAATACAAGACAGAATCGGAGAAATAGATCACGGGCTCATCTGAAACACTGGTATCAGAAGAGTGTGTATACAACTGAATGATTTTATTGCTGGAATAATTTTGTAAAAAATGGGTTTTGGTCGCTTCAGACGCTATCAGGCTGCTCGAATATGTATAAAATTGCTGAATATTTTCCAGGGACTTATCGCTGCCGGGTAACGAAGCCAGTTTGAAATGGGTAAATTCAACGGGAGCAACACCGAGAAAACTCTTGTAGTGGGTTGAAGAAGTCTGGTTTGAAAAATTGTTTAAGAGGTAGCGCGCCGAATAGGAATAACTTACTGCGTATTTTTCCAGGAAATAGTGGGTTACTGGTAAATCAGGATCTGTGACCAGGGATTCAAACGGGAAATAACGGCCATCCGGACTTATGATCAGCCGACCTGAGGGAAGGTCCAGCGATTTAAAAATAATGCTGTACAGGTGATTTGCATTTTCTTTGAACTTATCGAAATGACTATTAATCATTGAAGGATCTGAGATATACGAAATATAAGCATTAGAGCTTTGTTCAAAATCTGATTTATCGATTTGATGAAGAGTGGTTTGGCGAGCTGTAACTAACAATGCAAATACAATGCTGTCGCCGGAAAATAACTCCAGTAAAGCATCATGATCCTTCAAAATGGTCTCCCGTATTTTTTTCAGTGGTATGGAAGTAGTATCCACAATGGATTTAAAATAAGAGGGATTGCGCTTTTGTATCTGTTTCTCCAGATTATCTAAATCTCCGATATATCCAAAAAGTTCCTGTTGCGTTTCTTTGTGTTCTTCGGAAGAAGGACTCTGTGATGCCAGCGTCCGCTTTAAGTCAAGTATTTTTGTGTTGAGTAAACCCAGTCTGGTAATATCATTTTTATTCAGCGACAGTTGTTTACTGAGCTGATCGTTGAGTAAAATAGCCCGGCTTTTTTCAAAATAGTTAAATACCTCGTCCATATTGCCCTGCAGATTTGAGGCTTCGATAGCATGTTCATATAACCTGCGTAAGTAGCGTCTCCAGAATAATTGGGACTTTAATTCAGTCTGTTTGTTTTTTATTATGAATTGAAGTTTATCTGCATTTGCATATTGAAGGGAAGCGCTGTTCAGGAGCCCTGTATTTTTTGTTTTTTTATACTGATTGAGATAACAGTCTCCGAGGTCAACGAGGGCCGCGATTAAAGAAGGTACGCTCTGGTTTTCCAGGAACTCCGTATTTATTTTGGAAACAAAGTTTTCAGATATATCCTGTACTCCAACCTGTTTAAATCCTTTTTGAAAATAATATATAGCTGAATCAAACCGGTTTTGCCGGGTGTATATATTTGCTATAAAATTATTGATCTCCAGGCTGGCGATGAGCGCGGGTATGGAGTCCCTGTTGTCAGGCTGTTTCAAAACCTTTGATGCATAGTAAATGGATTGATAGAAACTCGATAACGCTTTTTCGTTATCATGTAATTTGTTATAATATAAACTGACACCCATAATGCCCAGTGTTTGCTGGATAGCCAAATAGTTTTTTTGTTTCTTGTTGTATTGTATAGACTGATTAAAATAATCCAGGGCGGCGGTATATTGATTTTTATTTGTTTTGATTTCACCCATATGTGCCATGATTATGCCTTTATTTGCATTTGTATTTTCTGTCGCGAGGAGTTTTAGATTTTCTTCTATCAGTTTTTCGGCCTCAGTAAATCTGTCGAGATAAAAAAGGGAATTTATTTTTAATATCTGAAAATTCAGGAGATAGCTAGATTGATCTGCCGTGTGGGGAATTTTCCCTGGTAATTATTTCACCAGTCTCGGCGTAAAATAAGGCCTGATGATAGTCACCGATATTAAACAGGTCATTGCATTTACTGAGTAATGAAGTAAGAGTGCGGTGTCTATCAGGTTGTTGCGGATGGATATTTCAATACAACTATCCTGTGCCTGTAATTTATCAGTTGTTCTTTTTTGAGAGTATAAATAATGACAAGAGATAGTAACTTCTGATCAGCAGATTTTTATATGTTAGTGAAGGACCGGAGATTTAGGGCAACAGCTCCAATAGATTTATTCACATATTTTTCCGCCTGCAGATAGTCCCCTGTTACGTTATAAGCAGCACCAATTCGTTGCATGAGTAACGCGTAAGCCGGAATCTTTTTTTGCATTGCATTTTTCCAGCCTGTTCTGGTACATGATCATTTCATGCAGGTCCTGCTCATTGGTATTCGTGGAGGAGTCTCTTATAAAAATAAGCCGCCTCCACAAGCTATCGCTATTGATGCATTGAGGATAATGCAGATATCGAAAAGAAAAGGGGAAAACATATTAATATCAATAATTTTTCCCCCATTCTGAGAATATTTAGTCCTTTAATGCCATTTTTCCGGTTTGACTATAGCACTACTTCTGGCACGTTCTCCCATATCATTAATATCCTTGTAGAATGGTGTATGAATTCAATTACCTTTCGGTTTGGAGGGGGTACTCCAGTAACAGCCAGGGATGTCTCCCCTCCGCCGGCATAGTAATCGTGATCATGTCTTACATCAACATCTTCTATATTCCTGTTCGACATACTGCTGAGATTGGCCGATAAGTTTGTAGATCTTGATCATTTGTTATTGTCCGAGAAACAAATGAAATCCAGCATATAGAGATGGTCTTTTTTACCTATCCGTCTGAATATGTTTGACAATATTGTTTCTGATAGATATTCAGGTTTTCAACCTGTTCTTCTTATTCAGGGCCTTTCGGAATAAAGATCCCAGTTTAACCAATGGCCATGAGAAGCCAGTTCCAATTGTGATGTCATAAAATAAAGTTTAAGGTTTATAATAAAAAGAACTAATCCAGTTTCTTAAGCCATTCCTGAGCAGTTTCTTTTCCTTCCAGGTCCTGGGCCACGACTTTCTGCAGGAGTTCTTTTGCTTTTTCGGCATCTCCGGACTGATTACGGTCCATTAATGTCAGTGCCAGGTAGAATTGGGCAGGATTAGAGTACAGTCCGCTATAAGTTTCCAGGGATTCAAACCAGGTAATGGCTTTATCATAGTCTTTCATCCGGAGGGCGGCCAGTCCGGCATATTTTTTAGCAGTAAAATTGGAAGTATCGGACTGGATAATTTGTTCAAATGCCAGGAGAGCTTCATTATATTTTCCTTCATTGTACAGGCGCAAACCATTTTGAAGGCTGTCTGTTTTCCCGCTCATCGTAACCCCCTGCGTTTGCAGATGATCCTGAATATACTGGCCGGCGAGTTGCTGTATGGGTATCGGCTTTACTAATATATATACTCCAAAGATAAGACCGACTACAACAGCTGCCGCGGCAAGAGAATACACCAGCTTCCTGACCGGAATATGGGCAGTCATCCTGTTATCCAGATAGATTTCTTTAAAATTTGCTTTCTGCTTATTCCTGGATTCCTCCCTGGATACCTGTAATACACTCAGGTAGTAAGCAACTTCTTCTGCAAATGCCGGATCAGCCCCGATTCTTTTTTCAAAATCCCCTGCTTCTTCCGCATTGGGAGTTTTGGCGAAATAATTTTCTATATAATCGAAGTTGTCCATTGTCTTAGTCGGGTTTATATAATTTTCGCAAACGTTCAAGGCAGCGGAGCCGGCTCGTTTTTACCACATCTGCCGTTTTGTATTGAAGCAGGACCGCAATTTCCTTATCACTATAATTATCTCCCCAATACATCAGTAGTTGTCTGCATTTTTCTTCAAGTTGCCCCAGTTTTGCCCGAAGCTGTTCCCAATTGGTCTTGTCAATTAGTTTTTGAACCGCGGAGCGGGCCGAATCCGTCAAAAGCATCAATTTGTCGGAAATTGCCTCTGCCTGGTGAACGCTGTTCTTATTAGTCGTCTTTTTTCGGATTAGGTCAACACATTTATTATGGAAAATCTGGTAGAGGTAGGTTTTCAGTGAGGCCCTGGCTTCAAAATGGGTGTTTTTGATGTTTTCAAAAGCCGCGAGCAGTGTATCTGAATAGGCGTTGAAGGATTCATCTTCCGATAACCCGTGTTTGGTGATGCCTTCCCGGATGAAATAAGCAAAACGGTTGAATAATTGTTCTTCGCTTCTTCTTTTGTCTTTCCCACTTTGTCTTAACTGTTCGATTATTTCCTGATCTGTATAACGAAAAGTGGAGTCCCTGTTCATTATAGTGGGGTCTTTCAACCAATTTAAGAAAAATATGGGTGAGTTCAGAAATAATGTTTCCCTCATTCAGAATCCTGCGATAAATCATTAACAACTGAATCCGGAATCAATTGTCAGAATCCATCACCCTGGTTACTAACCCTAAATCCTGACCTTTTGAAAAAAAGAATGGCGGGCGTCAAAATAAATATGCTTTATCCATCCTTCAAAACAAATACCTAATCAATTAAACCTTACAAAAATGAAAAAAATCCTATTCGCGCTGACTATTGGATTCATTTCCATCTCAGCAACCGGTAATTGTGCTGTAGCACAAAAATCCGACAATCCCATCGCATTCAATGATGCGAAAATTTTCAAATCTGCTATTCGTTATCTGGCCGCAATGGAAACCCCGGGTTACCTTGGCGAATACATTGCTGATGAAAAAAATGTCAATTCAAAAGCAAAGAAAGATTTCACCAGCAGATTTGCCCAGGCGAGTGATGCCAAATGGTATTCAGACAAAAACGGTTTCGTTTCCTACTTCGTGGTAAATGGTTATGGAGACCGGGCCATGTATGACAAAAAAGGCCATTGGCAGTATTCACTGATTTTCTATGGCGAAGACAAACTTCCCCGGGATATCAGAGCCATCGCAAGGTCTACTTATTTTGATTTATCTATTACACTTGTTGAAGAAGTGCAGACACCTAACGGTAGTGCTTATTTCATCCACATGGAAGACAAATCAAACATAAAGATTATAAAAATGAACGCAGATGGTGAAATGGAAACCCTGCAGGACCTGGTAAAGGAATAATATTAACCCTTATCCTCTGCAACTGGTTGCCTCCGAAAGGGGGCAACTTTTTTTTGTCATACCTTTTCGGAAAATTAGATTTTATGACCCTGATTATTTTAGGATTGCTGCTTTTGATCGCCGGCTTTGCCATCCGGCACCAGATGTCAGCTTTTTCCAGGTATGCTGTTTTTCTTCGTATTGCCGGTGTAGTTATTGCCATAATCGGGTTTCTCTCTTCCTGTATTGTACAGATAGGTACGGGCGAAGTAGGCGTGCAGGTGCTTTTTGGCAGTGTACAAAATACAACCCTGGCGAGCGGATTGCATATTATCAATCCCCTGATTGATGTTCAGCATCTGGATATCAAAACACAGAATTATACCATGAGTGCCATTCATAACGAAGGAGCGAAAGAAGGGGATGATGCTATACGGGTACTTACTTCAGACGGACTTGAAGTAGTGATGGATATGACGGTATTGTATAAAGTGGTTGCTTCAGAGGCACCCGATATTTTACGCAGCACAGGAATTGATTATACCGATAAAATTGTGCGTCCGCTCACAAGAACCATGATCCGGGATAATGCCGTGTATTATGATGCCGTTTCCCTCTACTCCACGAAGAGAGACGAATTCCAGAACCGGATATTTAAAAGTATCGAAACGGATTTTAAAAAGCGGGGTCTGTTATTGGAACAACTTCTGATCAGAAATATTACCCTGCCCCAGGCAGTAAAGACCAGTATCGAACAAAAAATTTCCGCTGAGCAGGATGCCCAGAAAATGCAGTTTGTTCTGCAGAAGGAAAGGCAGGAGGCGGAACGCAAACGTGTGGAAGCGCAGGGGATTTCTGACTATCAGCGGATCATTAGTGAAAGCCTTACTGACCGTCAGTTGCAATATGAAAGTATAAAGGCACAACTGGAAGTAGCCAAATCGCCAAATACAAAAGTAGTTATCATGGGAAAGGCCGGCGCGCCGTTGATTTTGGATACCAAATAGGATGACAGTTGACAGTTAACAGTTGACAGATGACGGTCATCCGTCATCCGTCATCGGTCATCCGTCAGTTTAATATCCGCTAACCAGTTTGCCAGTAACAGCGGCCATGCTTTTACGGATTTAAGATCAGAGCGGTAACCCATATTAAATGCATGATCTGCCTGGGCAATGATATGTGCTTCGACGGAAACTTTTGATGCCCTGTATTTTTCCAGGAGACTGATTACGGTTACGGAGCAACAGGCATCTTCATTACCGGCAATCAGGAATGCCGGTGGTGCAGAAGCCGGTACGGTGACGGGTATAAATAAGGGACCGGGATATACCTGAATAATAAAATTGGGTCGGCCATTTAAACGGTCAATTGGATCTTTCGCTTCCGGGTCGCCCTTACCTGGAAGAAAAGCAATGGCATCCACCACCTCTCCGCCTGCAGAAAATCCAAACATCCCCAGGCGGTTGGTATCTATTTTCCATTCCTGCGCATGACTGCGCACCAGCCGCATAGCCCGGTACGCATCTTCTGCCGGTTGTTTATCCAGTGAATAAGGTGAATTGGGTTCTCGCGGTAACCGGTATTTCAACACAATGGCTGTGATTCCCAGACTGTTTAAAAATTTTGCCGGGTCAATCCCCTCCGACTTAAATACCAGCAGACGAAAGCCACCACCCGGACAAATCAAAACAGCGGTACCATTGGATTTGCCGGCCGGAGGGAAGAACACGGTAACGGAAGGATTGTTTATATTTTTTACCCAGTAATCCTTTGCCTCTTCGGCTTCATTTTTTCTGTTTTCAAAACCAGGAGCGCCGTTTTTCCATAGTGGTAAAACCAGCGAATCAGATTGCGCATACAACGGCCTGCTAAAAACCGATAAAAGAATAATCAGCTGCAGGCTTGCCTGAAAAAAGCGGGTATTCATTTTCCTGGAAATTATTATTGTACTACGATGGAATTATACTCCGGATGACGCTTTAAAAAAACGGCTACGAAGGGACATATCACTTTTACCTTTTTGTCGTTTGCTTTGGCCCACTCCAGACCATATTTGGCCAGGACAGAGGCGATCCCTTTTCCTTCCAGTTTTTGCGGAACCTCTGTGTGCATCAGCCATATAAGATCGTTTTGGAAACGGTATTGTAAAACGGCGACTTCCCCGTCCAGATGCACTTCAAATTGCTGGTTCGCGGTATTGTTGATGACCGGAATATCCATAAACGTTGTTTTACCTTCTCACAAGATAAATATTCGACTAGCAAACTCGCGGGAAATTGTAATTTTTCAGTAGATATGAAATGTATATCCTGGTTTATTGTTCCATTGGCATTTATTTCTTTTCCTTGTCTGGGTCAGGAGCACAAGCCCCGGCCTGATTCGACAAACAGGTTACATCACCATCCGGTTGTTCATCTAATCCCTTCGAGAAAATTTATCTTCCGGTCTTTTGTGGATTGCAATATGGCTAGCGTGTGGATAAAAGATACATTCCGGATTTTCCCGGGTAAATACGGGGAAGATCCCCTATGGGGTAGTGCACATGAACTCAAACAGGCAAGCGGCCTGACCGTGGATGAAGTATTCAGCAAAAAACCTTCTGAGTTCAGGGAGGTCCTCTTACCGGAGAATTCGCCACCCGGAACTGCAGGTTTGCATGGAGCTGTTTGGTTTGAATCGCTTTACCAGGATCCGAAAGATACAAGTGGGAATACCTTATTCGCCCTTTATCACAACGAAAATTATCCTTCTACCCTGCCCTATGATTCCCAGACAGGAGAAGGATATATTGATACCAACTGGCCTGAGGGCCTGCGGGGGCCGGAATCAAAAACAGCGGTATGCCGGATCGGGATCATGAAATCGACCGATGGTGGAAGAAGCTGGATAAATAGGGGTATACTGCTGGAAGACCTTCAACCCAGGCTTATTCTGAAACCTCATAATACAGGAATCAATTTTGCGGGCGGAGTGGGTGATCCTTCCGCGGTTGTAAAAGGGGATTATCTATATATATTCTATGGCGAGTACGGATATCCGGAGCAATACTCCGCCAATGGATATGATTTTGTTAAAGAGTGGAAGTCACAGTGTATCAGTATCGCCCGGATATCACTTGCGGACCTGGAAGACCCTGCCGGGAAGGCGCGAAGATGGAACGGTTCTGCATTTACGTCAATGGGAGACAGTTCGGGAAAGCCGGTTTTAAGTTTACAGATACCTTTGGCTAAAGGGGGCGGACCGACGTCTTCCCCGCATGCCCGGTATTACTGGGGACCATCCGTAAGCTGGAACAGCTACCTCCAATGCTGGGTGATGCTGATGGCAAGGGCCGAAGGGCCATCATGGAAAGGCAATAGTATATATATATCCTACAATCAACACCCTGATCTGGGATCGGGGACAAATGCGCAGGAATGGTCTGTGCCTCAGTTATTATTCAAAAAGCCGGGTCATATCCTCTGGTACCCGTCTTTGCAACTTATAAATCCGCCGTCGGATAAAAAGGCGAAACACAGTTCTGTATTGCCGGGAAAGAAAGCCAGGTTGTTTTATAAGGACATGTATGGGAATAAGGCAATCTATTTGTCTGATTATGAGCTGGAATTTGAATAACCAGCCAGAGTATCGGGATATCTCCCCGGTCTAATCCATTTAAAAAAGGGCCAATCCCAATCCCACATACCAACCGAGGAAACAATTTGGTAACATTAAGATAATACAGCGTGCGGTATTTCGGCACTATTTTGCAGCTCTATCAACCAGATTCCTTCTTTATGCAACTAGAATTTCCACTATATTTTCCGCTCGTTAACAGAACCGCAATCATCAGAAAATCCCCTTATTCACTGGTTATTCTCAGAGAAGGGATGTATTCTGTTTCTGTTGACAAATTACCGCTGGTTGAATACTTTGTCTTTTTTGACAGCCCGCAGAAAAGTGAACAGATGAAATTGAAATTCTATAAAACGAAGTCCGACGGAAAGTGGTATGATAAATCGGTTTCTGAGGAAGCAGAACTGAATTCTCCCGAATTCGGCATACCCGGAATGAATGAGGAGTTAAAAGCATTCATTGATGCGTATGAATCGGACCTGGTTCATGAAAAATACTTTACCATCTGATTTTTTTCCTGCATCATACAGGATCCCCCGATTTTTTACTTTTCTATAAAGGAGTGCAACCGCGGATCGTTTACCGTTTTATGTGCAGCCTCATAAAACGACTGTATCATTTCCTTCTGATCCTTGTTTTCGCCTGTAATCAGGCGGATAATTTCAGCTATTTTATTTTCAAAAGAAAAAGGATCCAGACGGGAAAATCTCTTCCTTAAAAAATCAAGGATACCCAGTTCATTCAACAAAGCGAGTTTGCCCGAAAAATCCAGGCAGAATGATTCAGAAAATTCAACCGGGTTTTGGGATTTCTGAAAAGCAGTTTTAATGGAACGAACGTAATGTGCATATATAATTCCCTGTGCATACAGGTAGAGTTCAGTAAATTTTCTTTTTTTACCAGGCAGGTTCACCACCTTGCAAAATGCATCATAAAAGCCTTTGTAAAATACCGACATGCATTGCAGCGTGAAACTCTTGTCATACTCATTCTGCAAGCGATATTCAATCCGGTTTACGAGCTGGTTTGCTTCATCCAGCATATTTTCCACGGTTTTTCCCGTTGTTCTCTTTTGAAGTATCCATTCCTCAAAATCCGGTGCCTGGGAGATAAATCGGGAAAGTATATAACGGCTGTACGCTGCGCTGTTGGAATTAGCGGGTCTGATATTAAAAATAAAGGTTTCCCCGAATGAAATTCTTTTTTCAGTAAGGCCCGGATTGTTTCTTTCCATTTTAAAAATGGCAGCCAGGTCTGCAATTTTCTCCTCCAGAAAAAAAAAGCCAAGATGGGGGTCAAATTCCGGAAAGGAGAACGGGATTATACCGAATACCTGGTCAAAAAAAGCCAATTTTGCAGCGTATTGCTTAAAACTCCTGAATTCCGCATATAAGGTCCGAACCTGATTTTCTGAATAAATTTGCATGCTTTTCCACACGATGGTCTTTCCAAATATACTATTCGATTAATCGCAAAAACAGAAGGTATTTGCAGGTTACCAAATTATTAATTCTATGTAAACCAAGTATTATCCCCCGTGATGAAAAGCCTTTTTCGAATCTGTTAACATTTTGGTCATGTTGGCGTAACATTCCGATTACATGAGTCAACTTCTTTTACAGCCAAATCAAATTACAAAAACAACTTTTATGAAAAGTTTGGTTACCAAAACTCTGATTAAGTTTTCGTTAGTCCTGCTGCTTTCGGTTATTTTTTATAACTCATCGGAAGCGCAGTATGTTTTTAGCAATGATTCCCTATTTAAAGCAGGTCAGGAAAATACAGGCCGCTTGTGGGGATACTCTTTCGGGGATTTTGATTACAAAACCCATGCAGACTCTTTAACAAGGGGCGGTAGTAATCAATATACCGGGATTCGGGCGAGTACAACGATGTTCCAGTTCCGTCGGATTTACCTGGGATATGACTACAATATCTCTAAAAAATTCTCGGCAGAACTGTTACTGGCGGCAGAAGATAATTTTCCGCCTGGTGCACCCCCGGTAGGAAGTGCAGCCGGAACCACGACAAGTTTTTCTGCAGCGAACTCAACCGGAGACCTGCTGGCAAACCAGAAAATGACATTCTATATTAAAAATATGAATATACGGGTGAAGGGCATATGGAAAGGAACTGACCTGGTAGTGGGAGAAATGTCGACACCCTCTTTCCCGATGATCAGTGAAAAGGTATGGAGTTACCGGTCTATTGAAAGGACGATCGCCGATATCCGTCGCACACCTTCTTATGATTTCGGCATTGCGCTGCAGGGTACTTTCGACCCTTCCACCAAGAACTTCGGATATAATTTACTGGCTGCAAATGGAACAAGCGATAAACCGGATTTTACACCGTACAAATGGTTCTATAGCGATATATGGGGCTATTTCGCGCATAAACATATCGTAGTTGATTTGTATGCAGATTATCAGCGCCTGAACTGGACTCCACACTGGCATCATTCCCGCCAGATGGTAAAAGGTTTCGTAGCCTGGAATAGTTCTGCAACGGACAAAAGCATGAATCCAGGAACCGGTTATACGATCGGCGTGGAAGGATTTGTCAATACCCTGAAAAATGACAATTTTCAAACCCTGAAAGTCGGAGGCGTGGACACATTGACCACAGCACCATCCGGAATTTCCTTCTATGTTCACGGGGATATTATTACAAACAAACTGAGATTTTTTGTCCGGTACGATATATATAACCCGAACAATAAAGTGAATACCGCTGTTGCAACAAAATATGCAGGCAATACTTCCAACTATAATGATAACTCATTCCATACGGTATACAACACGGAAGGAATTGCAGGAAACACCACGGCTACACCATCAGTTACCTATACAACAACAGGTGACCAGACTTACAAGCAGGAATTTTTTACAGCAGGTCTGGATTTCAAAGCATCAAACCGGGTACACTTCATGCCAAACGTTTGGATAAATACATATTCTTCGCAGATAGCATCCAATAAGGATAAAGATGTTGTGTTAAGGATGACTTTCTTTTTTGCCTTCGGTAAAAACTATGACAACGGCGGATTCTAAAATTTTCAATTATACAAACAAAAATCATGGAAAAACTTTTAACGACCTTTAAACAAAGCCTCACCGGCGCAGCATTACTATTAGCCGGTATTACAGGCATCAGCACAAAGGCAGCCGCGCAGGATGACAAAACCTTACTTGGCGCGGGCAGTACATTTATTTATCCCCTGTTTTCCAAAATGTTTTCAGATTACAATACGAAAACAGGTATCCAGGTCAACTACCAGAGCATTGGATCTGGAGGAGGTATTTTACAACTGACCAATAAGACGGTTGATTTTGGTGCATCAGATGGTCCGCTGAATGATGAGCAAACCACCAAGATTGCAGCTCCCGTATTGCATATCCCCCAGGCTTCCGGTGCCGTGGTGGTTACCTATAATCTGCCAGGCGACAATAACAATATCAGCCTGACTCCGGATATTATTGCCGACATCTTCCTGGGTAAAATAAAAACATGGAACGATCCCCGGATAATTTCCATCAACAAAGGAGTAAATATTCCTGCATTGCCTATCCTGGTTGCTCATCGTTCGGACGGCAGCGGAACAACAAATATTTTCACTAATTATTTATCCAAGGTTAGTCCGGATTGGAAAACCAAGGTCGGCAGCGGAGGCGCTGTGAACTGGCCTACCGGGTTGGGTGGAAAAGGAAATGAAGGAGTGGCCGGACTGGTGAAGCAGACACCCGGAGCTATTGGTTATGTAGAACTGATTTACGCTTTACAGAATAAAATGGATTATGCCAAAGTGCAGAATAAAAAAGGAAAGTTCATTGTTCCTTCACTGGCTTCCGTTACAGCTGCGGGCAATGTGAAACTTCCGGATGATTCCAAAATTTTTATTACCGATACGGATGCACCGGATGGATATCCGATCAGTGGATTTACCTGGGTAATCATTTATAAGGAACAAAATTACAGCGGCCGCAGTAAGGAGCGTGCCACTCAGTTATTGAAACTACTCTGGTGGAACATCCATGACGGACAGACCTTTGCAGCTCCGCTGAACTATGCACCATTATCCAAAGAAGCATTGAAAGTGGCTGAGAAGATTTTGAAATCTGCTACTTACGGAGGGAAAACCATTTTGTAATAATGGTTAATTGTCAATTGTTAATTGTTAATGGCCCTGGATTAAGAAAGCCGTTGACAATTAATAATTGACAATTAACAATTAACAGTGTTATGAGCAAAGTAAAAAGTTCCGCGGGGCAGATTAAAGCCGAAACGCTTTTCAAACGAACCTTAACCGGAATCGGGGCTGCCATGGTTGTTCTTGTGCTGGGTATCCTGTTAACACTCATCATCGGATCCATCCCCTCCATCAAATCCCTGGGAATTAAATATCTCTGGGGAACCACCTGGGATCCGGTTAATAATATTTATGGGGCGCTCCCTTTTTTAATCGGGACCCTGCTCACTTCCTTCCTGGCGCTGATCATTTCCATCCCGTTTTCCTTTGCGATCGCCATTTATCTGGGTGAATACAATCCGAAGGGATGGCTTTCCAATTTTTTAAAAAATACCGTGGAACTGATTGCGGCTGTACCCTCGGTCATTTATGGATTTTGGGGATTACTGGTATTGGTTCCGCTGGTGCGTAACCTTGAAACCAAGATGGGGGTATTACCTTATGGTATAGGAATTTTCACCGCTTCCCTGATCCTGGCCATTATGATTATTCCCTATGCCGCATCGCTTGGCCGCGAAATGATCCGGCTTGTTCCATCTTCGTTGAAGGAAGGTGCTTATTCACTGGGAGCCACCCGGTATGAAGTGATTAAGAATGTGGTGATTCCTTATACCAAATCCGGTTTATTTGCAGGCATATTACTTTCCCTGGGAAGAGCCCTGGGGGAAACCATGGCAGTCACCATGGTGATCGGAAATACCAGCCTGTTGCCGACCAGTATTTTCGCTCCCGGAAATACCATGGCCAGTGTAATTGCCAACGAATTCACCGAAGCAGATCATACTGTTTATTTGTCTGCACTGATTGAGCTGGGTCTTGTATTATTTGTGGTTACCGTTATTATTAATATGATTGGTAAACGGATTATAAAAAGATTTACGAACGAATAATATGAATGCACACGTAAAATACCGGATGACGAAGAGCAGGATCGTTCAGGGCCTGATTGTGCTGTTCGCATTTCTGATAACCGTACCCCTTCTGCTGATCATCCTGTATATATTCAGGGAAGGTATCACCAAGATCAACTGGAATTTTCTAACCAAAGTTCCCAAACCTGTTGGTGAAACCGGAGGCGGTATAGCCAATGCATTGCTAGGCTCTATAATGATTGTATTAACCGCTTCCGTGATGGCAATTCCTGTTGGAATCATGTGTGGTATATATTTAAGTGAAAATAAAACGAGCCGGCTTTCCTATTGGAGCAGGTTATCGGTGGATGTGCTGCAGGGAGTACCCTCCATAGTGATCGGTATCGTCGTTTATTTCTGGGTCGTAAAACCGATAGGAACATTTTCTGCATTTTCCGGAAGTGTGGCCCTGGCCATCATGATGTTGCCCATCCTGACCCGCTCTACTGAAGAAACCCTTAAGCTGATTCCATTTTCATTAAAAGAAGCCGGGCTTGCCCTGGGACTACCCTATCATAAAGTAATCCTGAAAGTGGTCGTTCCCTGTGGTATCAGCGGAATTCTTTCCGGAATCATGTTGTCCATTGCGCGGATCGCCGGGGAAACGGCACCATTATTATTTACGGCGTTCGGGAATCCGTATCTGAATACAAATCTGGCCAAGCCCATGCAAAGCCTGCCCTTAATGATATTCAATTATGCAACCAGTCCCTATGATGACTGGCACGATATGGCCTGGGGGGCTGCATTGATTTTATTGTTCACGGTATTGTTTTTAAATATCATCACTAAGCTGACAACAAAAAGATGGAACGTACAATTATAAAAAGCAGGAATTTCAATGCTTATTTCGGAACCAACCATGTGGTGAAGGATGTAAATATTGACATTCCGAAAAACAATATCGTAGCCGTGATGGGACCTTCCGGGTGTGGAAAAACCACCTATTTGCGCTGCATCAACCGGATGCATGAATTGATTCAGGGGGCCACCTGTAAAGGTGAAATGATACTGAATAATGAAAATGTGTATGAGATGCATCCTATTTTTGTTCGTTTGAAAATTGGGATGGTATTTCAAAGACCCAATCCGTTTCCCAATCTCAGTATCTATGATAATGTGATTGCTGGATACAAACTGAATGGGATGAAGCTGCCAAAGGCGGAGAGGGACCGGAAAGTGGAAGAATCATTATCCAAAGCGGCACTATGGAAGGAAGTGAAAGATTCATTGCATAAAAAGGGAACATTTCTTTCAGGGGGACAGCAGCAGCGCCTGTGCATAGCCCGCGCAATTGCGATGGAACCGGAAGTGTTATTGCTGGATGAACCCACTTCAGCACTTGATCCGATATCCACTTCCAGTATTGAGGAACTACTGCATGAGCTGAAAAAGAATTATACACTGGTCATTGTTACGCATAATATGCAGCAGGCCGCCAGGGTGAGTGATAAAACCGCTTTTTTTTATTTGGGAGAACTGGTGGAATATGATGAAACAAAAAAAATGTTCACGAATCCTTCAGATCAGCGGACACAGAATTATATCACGGGGAGATTTAGTTAGGCACTCATTCTTAATTCAGAAATATGTCACAATTAGAAATAGAACTAAAGCAATTAAAAGCAGGGATCATCGAGATGTGGAAACTTGTGCATTCGCAGGTGGTAAAGTCTAATATTGCGATGATCAATTTTGATAAAAACCTTGCCCGGGAAGTGGTGTCGCGCGAAAAAAGAGTAAACGGCCTCGAATTAAAAATAGACCGTGACTGCGAAAATATTTTTGCACTGCTCACACCTGTTGCGGTGGACCTGCGTTTTGTGCTGGCCGTTTTAAAAATCAATTCGAATCTCGAACGGATCGGGGATATCGCAGAAGGCGTGGCGAAATATATCCTGAGTGCGGAAAAGCCGTTCAACCCGGAATTATTGAAGGTAACAGAGACAGTGGCTATGTACGATGAAGCCATCAATATGCTGGAGGATACCCTGTCTGCTTTTGAACAGGAAGATACAGCGCTGGCCAGAAGTGTATTTCAAAAAGATGAATTCCTGGATAATATCAATATCAACGCCACAAAGACCACCGTAAAATACCTGGAGGATAATCCGAAAGACGGATACCAGGCGCTGATCAATTTATCTGTGATCAGAAGACTGGAAAGGGTGGGGGATCAGTCCAAGAATATTGCTGAGGAAACGATTTTCTATGTAGAGGCGAAAGTGCTCAAACACGGGGAAGAATAAGCTTAAAGCTCAAAGCCTAAAACTTCTGAATAAAATATACAATGAGCTTAATGAACTGAATATTTCAAGCGAATTCTCCGATATCTTTCATCAACTTTTTGGCTTTAGGCTTTCAGCTTATTTCAGTGCAGCATTTTTCGAAAGCGAATCCGGGTTTTTCAGGAAGATACTCTTACATTCCGCAGAACAGAATCCATACACTTTTCCTTTGAAGTGAGCAGTATCAGCAATGCCAGCGGAGACCGGCATACCACAGGAAGGATCTTTCTTATTGTCAACCATCGCGGTTGTAAATTTTGGTTTCGCGGAATCTGCGGTACCGGCAGCGGATTCAAAAGCAGGAGATTTCATTTTTACAGTCGGATTGTTGTTGCAGGCAACTCCGATTCCGATAAAAACAAAAAAAGCCGATTTTAAAATAGCCTGAATTAGATTGGGACCGCTTTTGGGAATGGGTGTTCATGTATTTTGAATTCTGATTGGCAAATTTAAGTTTAAAATACCGCCAACCGTTACCCGCACGTGCAGGATCAACCGCCAACCATTAACTGTCAACCATACACGCCTCCCATCCAATCATTGCCGTTTTCCGGTCGATTCCCCAATGGTAGCCACCCAGCGTGCCGGCGGATGTAATTACCCGGTGGCAGGGAATCAGCCAAGCCACGGGATTGCTTCCGATCGCTGTACCTACAGCCCGGGAAGCATGACTGTCCCCGATTTCGCCAGCAATTTCCCTGTAGGATTTTAGTGCCCCCAGTGGAACCTGGAGCAGGGCATTCCAGACTTTTATCTGGAAGGGAGTTCCTTTCAGGTGCAGTTTTATTTTTTCCAGATCAGACCAGTCCCGGGTAAACATTTTCAGTGCCTGCTGCTGGTGCAGATCGGTTTTTTGCTCCAGTGTGGCAGCCGGGAACCTTTTTATTATTTCAGCCGGATCTGAACCGCGTTCCTGAAAAGAAATATGGCAAATGCCTTTTTCGGTGGAGGCGATCAGGATATTGCCAAAATGGGTTTCCGCATAACTATAATGAATATGAAGATTCTTGCCGCCCTGCTGGTACTCCCCCGGTGTCATGCCTTCAATTTGTATAAATAGGTCATGGAGCCGGCTGGTACCCGACAAGCCGGTTTCGAAACTTACATCAGCAAGGGTCCTTTGCTCTTTTAATAAGTGCTTGGCATATTCAATGCTGGTAAACTGGAGGAATTTTTTCGGACTTACTCCGGCCCAGTCCTTAAAAATCCGCTGGAAATGAAATGGACTGAGGTGAATCTGCCGGGCGATTTCATCGAGCCCGGGCTGATCCCTGAAATTTTTCGCGGATAAAGCGAATGGCCTGTTCGATGCGGTGATAATCTTCCATATACTGAAATTAGCCATCAGCATCGGGCCTGGGCAACCCGGAACTTGCTCAGTTTCATTCCCGCCTGATTACCTTATCAAAATTCTTGGAAATGCGGGCAGTCATGAGACCCGTTGTGTCGGAATGATCCGTTTTCATTTCAACTTTAAATTCGCAGGCATAGTTTACTACTTCCTCATAATACGTTACACTGAGCACCTTGAATTTTACCACGGAAGTATCGATCTGGGGATCTGAGTTCAAATGTTTGCTCATGGCGGTTATCAGCGAACTTTCTATATCCGCTTTGGATGGTTTTTTGATGCAGGAAACCATAATAATCCCGCATATATTAATCAGGAAAAAAACCTTCAGTATCTGTTTCATAATTCGCAAAATAAATAAAATTGAAACAGGGGGAAATATTTTAAATGCCTGGCCGTCTAAAGAATATGTTCATTTAACACATATGAATTTGATCCTAATCAACCCATTGGGAAACAATAATTAAAAGTTAAAAAAATATTAGGCCAGTATTAAAGAAATCATAAATTTGGTTATTAATTCTCATCGTTAAACCAAAAGACGAATTGCTTATGCCAACTAAAATTAAACTCCACGCGAGTCTACTTTCAGCATTATTGCTACTCCTCAGCTCAAGTCTTTTTGCTCAAACAACTATTACCGGCAGGGTTTTAAGTAACTCTGACAAACAGCCGGTAGTTGGAGCAACTGTTGTGGGCAAAGGGACAAAGTCAGCAACAACTACTGGATCTGACGGCTCATTTACGCTTATCATCGTCCTCCAAATTTGATGTGGTTACCATATCAAATATCGGATATGCAACTATGGAAGTACCGGTTCATGGTACAACGGTAGGCGATGTAATGCTGCTTTTATCCAGCACTTCCCTGAATGATGTAATCGTTACAGGGTATACTGCACAGAAAAAGAAAGATATCACCGGTGCCGTTGCGGTGGTGGTGATGAAAGACCTGAAATCGGTTCCCGGTGGTAACACAGAAGCGCTACTTCAGGGACAGGCATCAGGGGTAACTGTTGTAAGCTCCGGAAGTCCCGGAGGCTACAGCAACGTAAGGGTTAGAGGTGTTACCACTGTCGGAAACACCGATCCATTGGTGATTATCGATGGTACACCCGGAAGTCTCCATGACCTTAATGTGAACGACATCGACCAGATGCAGGTATTGAAAGACGCCAGTTCTGCAGCCATTTATGGTGTACGCGGATCTAACGGGGTAATCATTGTTACTACCAAAAAAGGAAGAAACGGTAAATCAACGATTACTTATGATGGTTATTATGGTTCACAGCAACCTGTATCTAAGGGATTCAATATAGCCAATACCCAGAATACGGGTAACGCTTATGTTCAGAGCCAGATCAACGCAGGAGTAGCACCAGGTACCAAACAGTTTGGTAGTACGGTTCCCTCAGTGTTGCCTGATTATATTACGCCCACTTATGCTAAGGAAGGAGATCCTAATACAGATCCCTCCACATACGCATTATATACTAACCAGATCACCAAGGCTAACAAGGTGGGTACGGACTGGTTCCACGAAATCTTCAAACCAGCACCCATTCAAAGTCATACCATTTCAGCAAGTGGTGGAAATGACAAGAATGTATACTTCTTCTCCTTTGGATATTTCAATCAGGAAGGTACTTTGATAAATACTTACCTGAAAAGATACTCTTTACGGGCCAACACCATTTTCAACGTAAAAAGTAATGTAAGGGTAGGAGAAAATCTGTATGTTTTCTATAAGCAGAATCCAGGATATTCAAAACCAGAATGAAGGAAACGCGATCGGTATGAGTTATCGCGAAAGCCCGATCATTCCCGTGTATGATATTGTCGGAAACTATGCAGGTACAGGATCGCAGGGTCTGGGTAACGCGCAGAATCCGGTTGCGAATATACAAAGAACGGCAGATTTTAAAAGCAATGACTGGCAGGGAACTGGTAATGCTTTTGCAGAAGTGGATTTCCTCAAGCATTTTACTGTAAGAACGCAGATCGGCGGATCCATTGATAATTATTTCTACGATAATTTCCACTTCACCGCTTACGAAAATGCAGAAAACAACAAGGACATTAATGCATATACCGAAAATTTCGGTTACAAAAGCAACTGGACCTGGACAAATACTTTGAGGTATTCAAATATTTTCAACGAAAAACATAACCTCTCCGTTTTGTTTGGTACAGAAGCGATTGAAAATTATACCCGGGCTATGTACGGAATCAGATCTGACTATGTAGTTACAGATCCAAGTAACCTTACTACCAGTCCGGATCTTTGGACACTGTCTTTCGGATCACCAACCGGACAGATTACAAATGACAATACGAACTACACAGGTGGTGCGCCTCCTGCAACAAACTCGCTTTGGTCGTTATTTGGCAGAATCGACTATGCATTCGAGGATAAATATATCCTGGGAGCAACCATAAGAAGAGACCAGTCATCTTTATTCGCAAATGATGTTAATACCGGTTATTTCCCGTCTGTCAGTGCTGGTTGGAGAATTTCCAAAGGAAGGCTTTATGGGAAATGTTACCTGGGTCAACGACCTGAAAATCCGTGGTGGCTGGGGTAAACTCGGATCTCTCAGTAATGTGCCTTCTAATAATTTATTGATATTTATAGCCAGGCAGCAGGTAACTCCTACTATGCAATTGATGGCTCGAGTGGAAGTGCACAACAGGGGTTCTATCACTTAAGCAGTTCAAATCCTGCAACTACCTGGGAACAGGATATCATTACCAATATCGGATTCGACGGAACATTCTTCAACAATCACTTCGACTTCACATTTGACTGGTATACAAAGGCAGTAAACGGCTTGTTGTTTAAGGCTAACCCTCCTGCAACAGGCGGCGGCCCTGTTCCTCCATATATCAACCTGGGTGATATCAAGAATGATGGTTATGACTTCTCTCTTACTTATCATGATGCCATTAACAAAGACTGGAGAATTGATGTAACCGGTACATTCACGTCTTATCACAATATCGTTAAGTCCCTTCCTATCAACTATTTTGACGAAAATGCAGCAGGTGGTACCCGTCTTGCCGCTTTAACCAGATTGCAGGTTGGTCAGCCAGTAGGAGAGTTCTTCGGATATAATGATATCGGACTTTTTGCGACTCAGGCTGATGTAGATAAAGCACCGGCACAAGCAGGTAAGGCTCCCGGAACCTTCCAGTTCCAGGATGTGAATGGAGACGGAAAAATTGACGCTAATGACAGGACCTGGATCGGAAACCCAAATCCCGATTTCACTTATGGTCTCTTTATCAGTGTTTCTTACAAAGCATTTGATTTCTCTACCATGTTATATGGTTCACACGGAAATAAAGATTTCAACTATGTGAAATACTTTACTGATTTCCCGCAGGTATTCCAGGGAGCTGTAAGTAATGAAGCAGCACTAAATTCATGGAGACCCGATAATCTGGGTGCTAAAGTTCCCCAGCTTACCACTTCGGCTAACTTCAGTAACTCTGGTTCCGTTAGTTCCTTTTATGTTGAAGATGGTTCTTTCCTGAAATGTAAGCAAATGCAGATTGGATACACTTTACCATCTTCATTGCTGAGTAAAGTGAAAGTTGACAAGTTCAGAATATATGTTCAGGCTGCCAATCTCTTCCAGATTACGAAATACACAGGAATTGATCCGGAATTACAATCATCAGATAATAACAACAACACCAACTTCGGTATTGATTTCGGAAACTATCCTGCAAATCAACAGACCTGGCTGGTGGGTGTGAGCTTATCTTTCTAAAACTAATCCGGTAGACCATTTAAAAAAAAGACATATGAACAAGACAAAATATAAAATAATCATTCCGCTGCTTGCTTTGATCGTGGCTTCAGTAGCCTGTTCGAAGTCCTTTTTAACGAAGAATCCGCTGGGAGCACTTAGCCCTGCCAGCGTAGCAAACCTGGCCGGTGTAAACAAATTGCTCATCGGCGCCTATTCCATGCTCGACGGGCAGGGTGGTGCGGTTTCCGGTAATAATTTTGCAACCGGTCCGGATAACTGGGCATTTGGCAACATGTGTGCAGACGATTGTTATAAGGGTTCAATCCCGAGCGATCAGAACACAGAAGGTGCAGGTCCAATGGAACTCTGGACTATGGATCCTACCGACCGATACATGGAAAGCAAATGGCAGGCGCTGTATGATGGAATCCAAAGAGCGAATGATGTGATCAGGACAATTCCTCTGGCTACAGATATCTCTGCTGACCAGGCAACACAACTAACTGCCGAAGCCAGGTTTCTGAGAGGACACTACCATTTGGAAGCACATAAAGTATGGAAAAATATTCCATATGTAGACGAAACCATTACCCTAGGGTAATGGAAATTTAAATGTGCCGAACAATACCGATACATGGCCACAGATCGAAGCTGATTTCCAGTTTGCCATTGACAACCTGCCTGAAACACAACCTCAGATTGGTCGTGCCAACAGTTGGGCTGCGAAGGCTTTCCTTGCAAAATGTTATGTGTTTACGTATGATTGGGCAAAGGCTAAAACCCTGCTGGATGATATCATCGCAAACGGACAAACAGCCGGAGGAAAAAAATACGAACTGAATGACAATTACTACGACAATTTTAATGCGGCAACTAAGAATAATCAGGAAGGGGTATTCACCTGCCAGATGTCAGTAAATGACGGTGGTGGAACAAATGGTGGTTACGGTGAAGTGTTGAACTTCCCGAATAGTGCTGGTCCTGGTGGATGTTGCGGATTTGCGAATCCTTCTTTCAACGCAGCGAATGCATTTAAAGTGGATGCCGGCCGGATTACCATTATTAGATGGATCTTTTAATTCCGGTTTGATTGTTGGCGATGTCAAAGCTCCTTATTTAGGCGTGCTGGATCCAAGGGTTGACCTTTGCATGGGTCGCCCGGGTATTCCATATCTTGACTGGGGTCCTGTACCTTCACAGGGTACTGATCCAACTAAGCTGGCCTGGATTCGGGACATAACATCTGATGGCTATATTTCTCCCAAGAAACATAGTTATGCTAAATCACAACAAGGTACTTATTCGTCCACTGAGTCAGCTATTTTCTGGGGATCTACCCAGATTGATGCCAATAATGTAAACATCATTCGATTTGCCGATGTTTTGTTGTGGGCTGCTGAAGCAGAAATCAATGTAGGTTCACCAGCTCAGGCATTAATCTACGTAAATATGATCCGTACCCGTGCTGCAAATACTGCAGGATGGGTTTACGCAGGTGGCGCAACATATAATGCCGGCACAGGTATGTACTCACCGCAAACAACACCGGCAGCTACTTACAATATTAAACCGTATCCGGCTGGTGCTTTTGACAACCTGACTTATGCCATTAACGCCATCCGTTTTGAAAGAAGGCTGGAACTGAATCAGGAAGGTCATCGTAATTTCGATCTACAGAGATATGATAGCGATCCGAAATATCCACAGGATATGGCAGCTACTATCAATGCTTATCTTGCAGCTGAAAAAACAAGACCAACGAATATTGCCGGTAATCCGTCAACAACATTTACAAAAGGGAAAAACGAATTGTTCCCGATTCCTCAAAAGGAAGTTGACCTGGAAAATACCATTTAGGAACCATTAACCTTGTGCAGAATCCGAATTATTAATTGTTTTTAATAAACAGAGAAGGGGTAGAAATTTTTCTACCCCTTTTTTTTATTTTTACGCTTGCGCGAAAACGATTTAATACCTCATTTATTCGAAATGCAATCATTACGGGGAACATTCAACTTTGAGCTTATGATGTCGGGGAATTCAAAACTATGGACAATTTTATTGTTTTTTTGTTTGTTGGGATTATTTTCCTGTAACCGCCAAACTCCATTATTTGAGAAAATTTCATCCGGCCGGTCTGGTGTTTATTTCAATAATAAAATAACGGAATCAGATTCAGTCAATGAGCTGGATATCGAAAATGTATACAACGGTGGCGGAGTCGGTATCGGTGATTTCAATAATGACGGATTACAGGATATCTACCTGACAGGGAATATGGTTGAAAATAAATTATACCTCAACCGGGGTAAATTTCATTTTGATGATGTTACTCCTGAAGCAGATGTTGCCGGAGAAGGGAAATGGTGCCGTGGGGTGGCGGTGGTAGACATCAACAATGACGGATGGATGGACATTTATATTTGTGCGACACTGAATAAAAACCCGGAAAAACGGAAAAACATATTGTACATCAACCAGGGCCTGGATAAAAACGGGATTCCTCATTTTAAGGACATGGCAAAAGAATACGGGCTGGACGACAGTGCGCAATCCACCCAGGCCGCATTTTTTGACTATGATAATGATGGCGACCTGGATGTGTATGTGGTGACGAACGAAATCAACCGGGTGAAGTTCCCGGATATTTTCCGACCGGTAGTTAAAGGAGGCATCAATCCAAGTACGGGTCACCTTTACAGGAACGACTGGAATGATTCCTTAAAGCATCCTGTGTTTACCGATGTTTCCAAACAGGCAGGTATTCAAACGGAAGGATATGGTCATTCCGTAAACATTGTAGACATCAACAACGATGGCTGGAAAGATATTTACGTAACAAATGATTTTATTACCAATGACCTGCTCTGGATCAACAACCATGATGGAACATTTACCGATCAGCTGTCTGCTTATTTCAAACACACTTCTGCCAATGCGATGGGACAGGATATTGAGGACATGAATAACGACGGACTTCCGGATGTGTTTGTGCTGGACATGAATCCGGAAGGTAACTACAGAAAAAAGACGATGATGGGTTCGAACAACTACCGGGTCTACCAGAATAATGACCAGTTTGGATTCAACTATCAGTATGTACGAAATACTTTACAATTAAATCAGGGTCCCGGACTCGGAAAAAACAATGATTCCATTATCCATCCGGTATTTAGTGATATCAGTTTCTACTCAGGTGTTTCGCAAACGGATTGGAGCTGGACGCCGATGATCGTGGATTTTGACAATGATGGTTACCGGGATCTTGTCATTACTAACGGCTTTCCGAAAGATATCACCGATCATGATTTTGGCGTGTTCCGCAATCAGGCGATTGCTTTTGCCTCCAAGCAAACATTATTAAGCCAGATCCCCGTGGTGAAAATCCCGAACTATGCATACCGGAATAATGGCGATCTGAGTTTTACGGACAAGACCCTGGAATGGGGATTGGAAACACCCACGTTTTCCAACGGTGCTGCATATGCGGACTTTGATAATGACGGCGCCATGGATATGGTCATTAACAATATTGATGATGAAGCAGAAATATACCGGAATACTTCCCGCGACAATCAAAAGGAAAACAACCATTTCATTAACGTAAAATTTGCCGGGAGTTCAAAAAACCGAAACGGTCTGGGAGCGATGATTACATTGTACTATGATAGTAATAAAATCCAGACCTACGAGAACACACCTTACCGCGGATATCTATCTACCATTCAGGCGGAAGCGCATTTTGGTCTGGGGTCCGTGAAAATGCTGGATTCCCTGCATGTCAGATGGCCCGATGGTTCAGCACAAACCCTGTTCAAGATAAATGCAGATCAGACCGTATTGCTCAATATTAAAAATGCAAAATCCCGTCAGGAAATCAGGAAACAGGCGGTAGACAGCAGTTCATTATTTACGAATATAACCAGTGCATCCGGTATTCAATACACTCATCAGCAAACTGATTTTATAGATTTCGACATCCAGAAATTATTGCCGCATAAGCTGTCTGAATATGGTCCGGCTATTGCGGTTGGAGATGTGGACGGAAACGGTATGGATGATTTTATTAGTAGGCGCTGCGCCCGGTCATGCCGTGCAAGTATTTTTACAACAGGCAGGTGGGCATTTTATTCAGCGACCGCTTGATCATTCGCCTGATACTGCGCTGAAGAAAGGAAATGATCAGGGATTGCTGCTTTTCGATGCAGATGGCGACGGCGATCTGGATTTATTTATCGCAAGAGGAGGTTACGCTTCGGCTCCGGAAAACATTGCTTACAGCGATCAGTTTTATATTAATGATGGCAGGGGAAATTTTACGAGCTGATTCTACAGCCATCCCGAAAAATCTCACCAGTAAACTCTGTGTGCGTGCAGCAGATTTTGATCATGACGGGGACCTGGATCTTTTTATTTCCGGACGTGTAATTCCGGGGCATTATCCGCAGGCGGTGAACAGTTTTATTTACCGGAACGATTCGAAAGACGGGCATGTAAAATTTACGGACGTGACTGCCCAGGTGGCCAAAGACCTGAATAAAGTCGGAATGGTCTGTGATGCCCTGTTCACCGATTTCAACAATGACGGGTGGCCCGACCTGGTACTTGCCGGGGAATGGATGCCGGTTAGTTTTTTCGAAAACGATAAAGGGGTATTTAAAAATGTGACAAACACCACCGGTCTCAGCAATATAACAGGCTGGTGGAACAGTATAACCGCCGGGGATTTTGATAACGACGGGGACATGGATTATATCGTGGGTAATCTCGGATTGAATTCTTTTTATAAAGCTTCCACGGAAAGACCGGTAAGGGCTTATGGAAAGGACTTTGACAAAAATGGTATTTATGATATGATTCCGTCAACCTATTTAAAAGACCAGAACAACGAATGGAAAGAATTCCCTGCAGAAGGAAGGGATGATATGCTGAAGCAACTGAATATACTGAGGAAAAAATTTCCGAGTTATAAGGAGTATGCTGTTGCCACCATGGATCAGGTCCTGACCGCAGAAGACAGAAAAGATGCACTCATTGTGCAGGCAAATGAATTCAGATCGATGATGCTGAGAAATGACGGCAATGGAAAATTTACCATGGTTCCTTTGCCCTTACCTGCGCAATATTCTGTGATCAATGGTATGGTCGCGGAGGACTTTGACGGGGATGGGAACCTTGACCTGGCAATGAACGGCAATGATTACGGCTCACAGCCCCTGATGGGACGTTATGATGCCTTCAACGGCCTCGTAATGCTGGGAGACGGAAAGGGAAATTTCAAACCACAATCCATTTTACAAAGTGGAATATATATTCCGGGAAATGGCAAGGCACTCGTTGAAATAATGGGGGCCAATGGGAGAGCTATGATTGCCGCATCCCAGAACAGGGCAGACCTTAAATTATTTTCCCTCCGGGAATCTGCATCACTTACCCGGATTCAAACCCCTGCTACAGATTTCCGCTTGAATTTGCGAAACGGGAAACAAAGAAAACAGGAATCATATTATGGTTCGTCCTTTCTTTCCCAGTCCGGACGATACATTCATAAAACGGCAGCCGTGACTGGTGTTGAACAAAAAGACCCTTCAGGGAAATGGGTTCCCTTAAGTATTCCCTAATCATTTAGTGCATGTGTTCAGACCGATTCAAATGTATTGTTGTAACGCTTTTCTTTTTAAGCGGCCTGTCGGTTATGAGTGCCTGTAAGACAGAAAAAAGAAATCATAGTTACTCTGATGTTCCGGATGCAAACATTTCAGAGGGACGGACCCTCGCCTCCCTATATTGTCAGAGCTGTCACGCGCTACCTGATCCTTCCCTGGCTGACGCAGAAACATGGATAAATGGAATTTTGCCACAGATGGGACCCCGCCTGGGTATCTTTCGATATAATCATCAGAATTATCCTTCCGAGCGTGCGGATCGAAACCTTCCCAGGGATTTTTATCCTGCCAAACCCATGCTCACAGATCAGGAATGGCAATGGATCCTGGATTATTACGGAGCCACTTCACCAGATTCCCTGAAAACAGCGGACAGTGCGACGGTGACAGAAAAAAACCTTCCGTTTTTTAAAGTACTTGAACCAATCGGCTCATTTACGAATCCGGCTACGATTATGGTAAGGATGACAAATGATATTCCCGGATCCGCCATTACAATTGCCGACGCAAAGGAGAATACAATCACCTTTTTCGACAGCCTGTTGCAGATAAAGGACAAGGTTACTCTACCGGGACCTGCGGTACAACTTATACCTGACACACCATCCCGCTGGATCATTTGTGATATCGGTGTATTGAATCCGAACAATGGAAGATTTGGAAAAATTTTGTCCGTTCCGGTGAAACCGGAAGGGACAAAAGACAGTATGCGCACGCTGTGTGATTCCCTGCGAAGGCCGGTGCAAATAGTGGAAGCAGATTTAAACCGGGACGGGCGGAAAGATCTGGTGGTTTGCGAATTTGGAAATATGCTTGGTTCTCTTTCCTGGTTTGAAAAGATGGATGTTGGCGGATATAGAAAGCATATACTGCGATCGTCACCCGGCGCTATACGTGCGGAGATTAACGACTACAATCATGATGGTCTGCCGGATATCTGGTGTTTGTTTGCCCAGGGTGATGAATCCATAATGCTGTTTACAAATCAGGGAAATGGTAATTTCAGTGCGAAACAGGTATTACGTTTTCCGCCGATTTATGGTTCTTCTTATTTTGAACTGGCAGATTTTAATAAAGATGGATTTCAGGATATCGTTTATACCTGTGGGGATAATGCGGATTATTCAACGATTTTGAAACCCTATCACGGGGTGTATATATTCCAGAATGATGGCAGGAATAATTTTTTGCAGAAATATTTTTTCCCGATGAATGGTGCTTATAAAGCGATGGCCAGGGATTTTGACGGAGATGGCGACCTCGATATTGCCTGCATTTCCTTTTTCCCTGATTTTACCCACCGGCCCGAAGACGGCTTTATTTATCTTGAAAACAGGGGCAACTATGCCTTTAAACCTTACTCTTTTCCAGAAGCATCTGAAGGGAGGTGGCTTACCATGGACGTCGGGGATATGGATGGTGACGGGCACCAGGATATCATTATCGGCAACCTGTCTATCGCTCCATCTTTTATAACCCGGCACCCGGACTGGAAGAAGGGCCCGCCCTTTATAGTCCTGAAAAACCGGTCCCGATAATTTTTTCTTTATTAATCAATGGATTAATTATTGACATTGGCGTTTTTACTACAATAAAAACATCATTCATTAGTTATTAATAGGCTGAATGATAAGTATAAACCATTAGTTTTCTTTATCATACGTCATTCAGCTAATCCTCCTACCCTCTGAAGCAAAGTTCCTTTGCAGATTTGTATTCCCATTTTTGGAATGTATTAGAATTTATAGCCACCCACAAGCGGCCAGAATCTTATTGTTTCCATTGAATGCCGGTCTGAAACAGGACGAAATTAAAATCCAATAGCCGTGTCACGATGAGTGATCTGGCATTGCTACCAGAACCTATGCCGGATACCGATGAAAAACCTGTACACTGCGTTTTTGTGCATTTTCTTTTTATTGTCGGGACTCACGCAGAGCCATGCAAATAGTTTTTCGAGCATTACCGGTAACACTATCGGTAGTGATCAGACGATTTGTAATAATACAACTCCCGTTGCGCTAACCGGAACTATTCCGGGTGGCGGTACAGGTGTTTATGCATACCAGTGGCAGGTCAGTACTACTTCTGCGATAGCTGGATTTGCAAATATCGGAGGAGGAACAGCACAAGGATATGCCCCCGGTGTACTGGTTGCAAACCGCTGGTACAGAAGAATAGTTACCTCAGGCATTGAAAAAGATACGACTTCAGCCGTTACTATAACGGTTACTCCCGTCATTACCCCGGCTTCCAATGTTATAACCGGCGTACAAACCATTTGTTACAATACCATTCCCGCCACAATAACCGGCCCTGCTGCCACCGGAGGAAACGGAGTTTATGCCTATCAATGGCAATCCTCACCGGACAATATAACTTTTAGCAATATCCCGGGAGCTAACGGTACCACCTATACGCCAGCGGCTATAATCGCCAACACCTGGTATAAAAGAATTGTAAGTTCCGGAGGCTGCACCAATACCAGCGCTTCGGTTCAGGTAACCGTAACCCCGTTAATTACTGTAGGAACCAACACGATAACGGCAGACCAGTCTGTCTGTAATGGTCAGATTCCTTTGACGCTCAACGGTTCTACACCGACGGGTGGTAATGGTGCATTCACCTATTTGTGGGAAAGCAGTACCACATCTGCCGTTGCAGGTTTTACAACAGCAGCGGGAGTTAGTAATGGAAAGAATTACACGCCGCCCGCGGCACTGACCCAAACAACCTGGTACCACCGCATCGTCATTTCAGGTGGCTGTAATGATATCTCTTCATCGGTACAGATAACTGTCGTAAATGCACCCCCGGGAAATCCGGCGGTTTTTGGAAACGGTGTCTGGAATGTTTACGGATATTCTGACAACGCATTTGGCACTTATGCCGGGTTCTATACCGAACCCGTTTTGTCGTTTAATACGGTTTCGAGATATACCAATAATCAGAGTCCTTCATCCGCTTCAGGTTACCAGGGCTGCCTGATCCCCGCATCGAATTTTTCTGCAAGCATGAAGCAGACCAATTTCACACCGGGTAACTATCAGCTGAACCTCAATTCCCTTGATGATAACCTGACTGTTATTTTAAACGGGACGCAGATATATACACATGGCTGTTGCGTAGCAGCACCTATTAATAATATCTGGACAGGCGCACTGGGCGCTTCCGATCAAATTGAATTACGCTGGGTTGGGTTAAACTCGCCGAATTATCTTTCTATGGCATTCGTGCCGGTAACCCCTGCGCCGCTTGTACCTGGTTCTATTTCCCAGGATATGCAGGTTTGTTATGGAGAAGTGCCTCCATCCGGATTTACGAGTACGGCTGCTCCCACCAGTGGTTGTTCAACGATTGCGATGCAGTGGCAGAAGTCTATTGATAATATCACCTGGGTTCCAATTGTTGGGGCGACAGGACTGATTTATACTGAATCGGCCGCATTAATTCAAACCACCTGGTACCGGAGAGTGGCAACCGATGCCTGTAATAATAGTGCAGCAACAACACCTGTAAAAGTTACCGTGAATGTGGTTGCTCCCGGAGATCCGACCGTTTACGGAAATAATACCTGGAACGTATATGTTTTCCAGGGTACCGGGGCTCCCGGACCTTACAATGCCGCTACCTACAAAGGGTATTATACCGAACCTTTGTTATCGTTTGATTCCAAAAACCGCTGGAACCAGAATGCATCACCATCTACAGCTTCCGGTTACCAGGGTTGTATTGTAAATCCGAACAACACCTGGATCGATTACAAGCGTACAAATTTTACACCTGCCGTATACCAGATTGATATTCCATACCATGATGATGATGCTTATCTGTTCATAAACGGAGTGCAGGTTTTTGTTCATAACGGATGTTGCGATGCTCATACCAATGTATGGACCGGTCCATTAGGGGCAACCGATCAGGTTGAATTCCGTGTTTCCCAGGGTGGCGGCCCTTCTTCCGAAATACTAACACTTACCCCGGTTACTCCGCCTGTATTAACTTCCGGTGCGATTACCCCGGATCAAACCATCTGTGCGGGAAATGTTCCACCCACCCCGCTCACTGAAATAACCGCTCCTACCGGGGGATGTACGATTAAAAATTATACCTGGGAATATTCCACAGATAATGGCACAACCTGGAACCTGATCTCCGGAGCGAATGCAATAAGTTATACGATAGCAACCAGTATTTATACGCAGACTCTTTACCGGAGAACGGTAAATGATGTTTGTGGTAATTCGGCTGTTTCAGCACCTATTACCATTTCGATGAATAACAGCGCTCCGGGAAATCCGGCTGTATTCGGCAATAATGTATGGAATGTTTACTGTTTTCAGGATGTGAGTTATTCAATATATGCAGGGTATTATACTGAACCCCTGCTTACATTCTCTACTCCGAACCGGTATCCGGCAGCTTCACCTCCCTCAACCGCTTCGGGTTACCTCGGATGTCAGCTGATCAACACATTTTATTCCGTCAGCATGAAACGCACCGGTTTCACTGCGGGGCTCTACCAGATTGATGTTACCTCCGATGATGATTTTAATTCCATCTATATAAATGGCGTATTGGTTTCCAGCTTAACCTTTCCGACCATACAGAATAATGTATGGACCGGAAACCTGGGACCCACAGATCAGATAGAAGTTCGTTGGAGAAATAATAATGGCCCGGGACAAACCGGCGTACGATTCACGCTGGTTACTGCGACACCACTGGTGCCG
Organism: uncultured Bacteroidota bacterium; assembly: GCA_963766585.1. Lineage (GTDB taxonomy): Bacteria > Bacteroidota > Bacteroidia > Chitinophagales > Chitinophagaceae > Puia. Next base: position 337,863 of record CAVYAV010000002.1, on the reverse strand, counting down.
GGTTCAATCGTAGCGTACAATCCCAATCTTTGTTTTAATGATCTTCCGATAATTAATGAAGTAACCCCGGCTTCCGGTGGATGTTTTGTAAATTATTCCTGGCAGTCATCCATCGACGGTGGCACCACCTGGACAACGATCGCAGGGGCAACCGGAAATTCATTTACCGCTACGGTATCTCCGACGACCAATATTCAATACCGCCGCGTAGCCACCGATGTTTGCGGAACGGTTGCCTATTCAGCACCGGTTAGTTTTATACAGGCCGCCGGTACCGTTGGAAATCCGGCTGTTTTTGGAAACGGTATCTGGAATGTGTATGCTTATAATGCACCCGCAGGAGTCACGCCCTTTTCTGCTGCACAATATCTCGGATATTATACAGAACCCCTGCTATCTTTCGATTCCCGGACGCGGTGGAATACTGCTACAGGATCACCTTCTGATGCTTCGGGATATCAGGGTTGCCAGGTAGATCAGGACAATCATTGGGTGGCATATAAAAGAACCAATTTCACATCAGGTACCTATCAGCTGGATGTTGCCGGCCATGACGATGACGGATATTTATTTATCAATGGCGTTCTGGTGTGGTCGCATATCGGTTGTTGCGATGTACATAATAATGTCTGGACGGGTGTATTAGGACCAACTGATCAAATTGAATTCAGGTGGCGCGACTATTTTGGCGGGTCATTGGGTGCATTGAATTTTACACTGGTTACACCGGCAACTGCCGTTGTGCCGGGTACCATTGCCGCAGACCAGGTAATTTGCAGCAATACCACCCCGGTTGCCTTTACCAGCACACTGGATGCCAGCAGCAGTTGTTTTGTGTATTATCAATGGCAGAGTTCACCAGACAATGCTACATGGTCTGATATTTCCGGAGCAACTTCCAATGTGTACGCTTCCGGCGCCATTGCGGCTAAAACCTATTTCCGCAGAAAAGCGATGAATGCCTGCAGTGTTACCGCGTATTCTAATACTGTAACGGTAGATGTTTATCCGGTTGCCCTGACAGCCGGCGTGATCTCTGCAGATCAGACTTTTTGTAAGGGTGCAACGGCAGCCACGCTTAACAGTACATCCTTACCGACCGGAGGAAACGGGGTATATACCTATCAGTGGCAGTCTTCGCTGGATAATATCGGCTGGTCAAATATCAATCTTGCCACATTAACAACTTATGCGCCCGGCGCTCCTGTAGTAACAACTTATTTCAGAAGAGTTGCATCTTCCTGCGGGACAACATCAACGGCTTACAGTAATGTGGTTACCCTTACTGTAAATCAGGCGCCGACTATAACTACGCAACCCAATACACCTTCTGCCTGTACAGGCGGCAGTACCACAATAACCGTTGCCGCAACAGGAACCGGACTAACCTATCAATGGCAGGAAAAAGTTGGTCCGGGTCCCTTTACAAATCTCACAAATGTTGCACCGTACAGTGGAGTCAATACACCAACCCTGACGCTAAATCCGGTAACAGCCGGCATGGCGGGAAATAAATACCAGGTGATTATCACTTCACCAACCTGTGTACCTGCTGTTACATCCAATACTGTTATTCTTGCCGTTGCGGTTAATCCTTCCATTACCACACAACCTGCCAGTAAATCTTTTTGTGAAGGAACCAATGCAACGGTAAGTATTGTTGCCTCAGGAACCGGATTAACCTATCAATGGCAACGACAGATCGGCGGTGTATGGACAAATTTGGTGGACGATGCCACTTTTAACGGAACACTTACTTCTGTTCTGACGATTAATAATGTTCTCCTGGCCATGAATTCGGATAAGAATTACCGGGTTCTGTTGGGATCGTCCTGTGCAGGTTCCCTGACTTCAAACACTGCGGCTATCACCGTTGTGGCTGCACTGGTAAACACCATTAGTGCAGATCAGACCTTCTGTACCGGAATTGCACCGGCTCCGCTCAACGGATCAGCAGCATCAACTTATCAATGGCAGTCCAGTACTGTATCGCCGGTCAGCGGGTTTGTAAATGCAAGCGGCGCAAGTACAGGTATCGGATATACACCGCCCGTTTTGTCCACCACAACATATTATCAGCGTGTCGCGGGCAACGGCACCTGTACCAGCACGAGTAATGTGGTCACTATGACCCTTAACAACGCAACGATTACCATTACGGGTCAGCCTGCGAATCAGGATATATGTGCAGGTGGAACCGCCACCTTTACCGGAACCGCCACAGGTCCCGGAACATTGTCTTATCAATGGTACGAAAATGTTACGCCGATTGTAGATGGCGGTATCTATAGTGGAAGTACAACCAATACGCTTACGCTTACCGGTGCTACCGCCGGCATGAATAATAATACCTATACACTAAGGGTTTTTGCTTCCGGATGCAGTGCGAGTTTTAAAAATTCGGCCGCTGCCACGTTAACTACGGTTAACCCTCCTGTGATATTGACGAATTTCCCGAGTTTCACTACCTGTCAGGGATCCAGCGTGGCGCTGAATATGACTGCAGGTGGGATTGGTCTAAGTTATCAATGGCAGGTGAATACCGGATCCGGCTGGAATAATCTTTCGAATTTCGGAGCCTATTCCAACGTGAATGGAAATTCTTTAAGAATTAATCCTACCGCATCCACGATGGACGGTTATCAGTACCGGGTAATCGTAACCGGAACCTGTTCGCCATTTACGGCTACCAGTGCGGTTACCACAATGAATGTGAACAGTCCGGTTGCGAATAATACAATCAGCAACAGCCAGACCCTTTGTGCCGGAACACCGGCACCGTTTACTGGCAGCACGCCAACCGGGGGAACAGGGGCATATACTTACCAGTGGTTTGCAAATCCGAATGGTACCGGATGGGTTGCGATTGGCGGTGCAACAGGAGTAAATTATTCATCGGGACCATTATCCGTGACTACCCAGTTCTACAGAATGGCTTCCAGTGGTGCCTGCGCTGCAACCAATAGTCCGAATATCACAGTTACCATACAGCCACCAACATCTACCACGGATCCAACGAATACGACGGTTTGTGCCGGAACCAATGCAGGTTTTACTGTTGTTGGTACGGGTAGTGGTTTAAGTTATCAGTGGCAGGCAAATACCGGAAGCGGCTGGTCGAATATTATTAATGGGGCTTCTTATACCGGAGTCACCACGGCGGCACTCACTGTAGTTGCACCACCATTTGGATTCAACGGATATCAATACCGTTGTATCGTAGGTGGTAACTGCGCACCGGTTTCTGTTACTTCGGCAGCGGCAACACTTACAGTGAATCCGGTAGCCATTTTTACCAGCCAGCCTGCCAATGTGATCACCTGCGCAGGCAGCAATGCGACCTATAGTGTTACGGCGACCGGGGCGGGGCTTAGCTATCAATGGATGGAAAAAGTTGGTGCCGGTGCATTCACGAATATTACAAATGGAGGAATATACAGCGGAGCAACTACGGTAACACTTACACTGACCGGAGTTACGGTTGCGATGAACAACAACCAGTACATGTGCGTGATTACAGCAGGCTCATGCCCGGTGAACAGTCAGATCGGATCATTAACCGTCAATGCGCAACCGACGCTGGTCATTACGAATCCACCCGTCACCTGTGCGCCTGGCACTGTAGATATTACTGCTGCAGCGGTTACTGCGGGAAGTAATCTTGCTGGTGGAATACTTACCTACTGGAATAATTTAACCTTCACTTCTCCGGTCAGCAATCCATCTGCAATCAGTGTTGCTGGAACCTATTATATACGGGTGGCTACTTCTGCGGTTTGTTATGATGTTAAGCCGGTGGTGGTTTCCATTACCACTTCCATTACAAACAATACCATTTCTGCATCGCAGGCGATCTGTACCGGTACGGCTCCTGCCGCATTAACCGGTGGAGCGCCGGGAGGCGGAACCGGAGTGTATACTTATCAATGGCAGTCAAGTACCGATAACATTACCTATGGAAATATTGGTGGTGCCGTGAATCCGGGGTTTGCTCCCGGAGCACTCGCTGTAACGACCTGGTATAGACGAATAGTTAATTCCGGAACCTGTTCAGGCATTTCATCGCCGGTACAAATTACAGTTGTACCTTATCCAACCGCAACGATTTCTTATGCCGGTTCACCCTATTGCGCAACAGGATCTGCCACCGTAACTCAATCCGGTCAGGCAGGTGGTACCTATTCCGCACCTGCCGGCGTTTCCATTAACGCAGTATCGGGAGCAATAAACCTGGCGTTAAGTACACCGGGAACATATACCATTGTTTATAATTTCAGCAACGGAACCTGTACCGGCAGCACCAATGCCAGTATTACGATTAATGGACTTCCAACTGCTTCGATTTCTTATTCCGGCTCTCCTTACTGTGCTACCGGAACTGCAAACGTTACGCAAACCGGCATTACCGGTGGATCCTATTCAGCACCTGCGGGCCTTGTCATTGATGCGGTAACGGGAGCCGTAAATCTTTCTACAAGCACGCTGGGAACCTACCTGGTTACCTACGCCTACAGCAATGGTACCTGCTCCAATACTACTACTGCAAACATCAGTATCAATGCGCTGCCAACAGCAGCAATTGTATATTCAGGTTCGCCCTATTGTGCAACTGGAACGGCAACTGTCTCCCAGAGCGGTCAGGCAGGTGGAACTTATACTTCAGCACCCGCCGGTCTTTCCCTCAATGCAGCAACAGGAGACATTAACCTGGCAACAAGTACCCCAAGTGCGACACCATATACGATTACGTATACATTCACCAACGGTACCTGCAGCAACACAACGACGACCAATGTATTAATAAATGCATTACCGACAGCGACAATAAATTACGCTGGTTCTCCATACTGTGCAACAGGAACAGCGACTGTAACCAGAACAGGTCAGGCAGGTGGAATTATACTTCAGCACCAGCAGGACTTTCGCTTAATGCAGCAACGGGAGATATTAACCTGGCAACAAGTACCCCAAGTGCGACACCATATACAATTACGTATACATTCACCAACGGTACCTGCGGCAACACAACGACAACGACTGTATTAATAAATGCATTACCGACGGCAACGATCTCCTATACAGGAAGTCCATTCTGTGCAACAGGAACAGCGACTGTAACCAGAACAGGTCAGGCAGGCGGAACCTATACGTCAGCACCGGCAGGACTTTCCATCAATGCAGCAACGGGAGATATTAATCTGGCAACACAGTACCCCAAGTGCAACACCATATACGATTACGTATACATTTACCAACGGTACCTGCGGTAATACAACTACAACAACAGTATTAATAAATCCACTGCCGACACTTACAATCACGAATCCTGCGGCTGTTTGTTCTCCAGCTACTGTAAATATTACGACGGCAGCAGTAACTTTTGGAAGCACTCCTGGATTAACGTTTACTTACTTCACAGATGCAGCAGGTACAATTACTCTTGCTACACCAGCTGCAGTTGCAACCAGCGGAACATACTATATCAAAGGAACCCTGGGGACAGGATGTTCAGTGATCAAGCCGGTAGTAGTTACAATCAACCCGCTTCCGACAGCGACAATTAATTACGCTGGTTCTCCATACTGCGCAACAGGCACTGCGACTGTTACCAGAACAGGACAGGTAGGTGGAACTTATACGTCAGCACCAGCAGGACTTTCGCTCAATGCAGCAACGGGAGATATTAACCTGGCAACAAGTACTCCAAGTGCGACACCATATACGATTACGTATACATTCACCAACGGTACCTGCGGTAATACAACTACAACAACCGTACTGGTAAATGCATTACCGACAGCAACAATTAATTATGCTGGTTCACCATTCTGTGCAACGGGAACTGCGACGGTTACCAGAACAGGACAGGCAGGTGGAACCTATACGTCAGCACCAGCAGGACTTTCCCTCAACGCAGCAACGGGAGACATTAACCTGGCAACAAGCACACCAAGTGCGACTCCGTATACGATTACGTATACATTTACCAACGGTACCTGCAGTAACACGACTACCACAACCGTACTGGTAAATGCATTACCGACAGCGACAATTAATTACGCTGGTTCTCCATTCTGTGCAACAGGAACAGCTACGGTAACCAGAACCGGCCAGGCAGGTGGAACTTATACTTCAGCACCAGCCGGACTTTCTCTCAATGCAGCAACGGGTGATATCAATCTGACAACAAGTACACCAAGTGCAACACCGTATACGATTACGTATACATTTACTAATGGCACCTGCAGCAATACAGCGACGACGACAGTATTAATAAATGCACTGCCGACGCTTACAATCACAAACCCTGCGGCAGTTTGCTCACCAGCTACTGTGGACATTACGGCAACGGCTGTAACTTTTGGAAGCACTCCTGGATTAACGTTTACTTACTTCACCGATGCAGCAGGTACAATTACTCTTGCTACACCAGCTGCAGTCGCTACGAGCGGAACATACTATATCAAAGGAACCCTGGGAACAGGATGTTCAGTGATCAAACCAGTTTTGGTTACGATCAACCCGCTTCCGACAGCAACAATCAATTACACCGGTTCTCCATTCTGTGCAACGGGAACAGCAACGGTTACCAGAACAGGTCAGGCAGGCGGAACCTATACGTCAGCACCAGCAGGACTTTCCCTTAATGCAGCAACGGGAGATATCAATCTGGCAACAAGCACCCCAAGTGCGACACCGTATACGATTACGTATACGTTTACCAACGGTACCTGCGGTAATACAACGACGACGACTGTATTAATAAATGCATTACCGACAGCGACAATTAATTACGCTGGTTCTCCATTCTGCGCAACAGGAACAGCTACGGTTACCAGAACAGGTCAGGCAGGTGGAACTTATACTTCAGCACCAGCAGGTCTTTCCCTCAATGCAGCAACGGGAGACATTAACCTGGCAACAAGCACACCAAGTGCGACACCATATACGATTACGTATGCATTTACCAATGGTACCTGCAGCAATACAACTACGACGACTGTATTAATAAATGCATTACCGACAGCGACAATTAATTACGCTGGTTCTCCATTCTGCGCAACAGGAACAGCTACGGTAACCAGAACAGGTCAGGCAGGTGGAACCTACACTGCTCCGGCAGCTGTGGTGATCAATGCAGCAACAGGAGATATTAACCTGGCAACCAGTACACCAAGCGCTACGCCATATACTATTACATATACATTCACAAACGGCACCTGCAGCAACACAACAACAACGACTGTATTAATAAATCCACTTCCGACATTAACGATCACGAACCCTGCAGTCGTTTGTTCACCGGCTACTGTAGACATCACGGCTGCAGCTGTTACTGCAGGAAGTTCCGGCGGTCTTACAATTACTTACTTCACTGATGCAGCAGGAACGATTGCACTGGCTACACCAGCTGCCGTTGCAACAAGCGGTACGTATTATATTAAAGGAACCCTGGGGACAGGATGTTCATTGATTAAACCGGTTGTGGTTACAATTAACCCGCTTCCGACACTTACAATCACTAACCCTGCGGCAGTCTGCTCACCAGCTACTGTAGATATTACGGCAGCAGCTGTTACTGCAGGAAGCTCCGGCGGACTTACACTTACTTACTTCACCGATGCAGCAGGAACGATTGCACTGGCTACACCAGCTGCGGTTGCAACGAGCGGTACGTATTATATTAAAGGAACCCTGGGAACAGGATGTTCAGTAATCAAACCTGTAGTGGTTACAATTAACCTACTGCCGACAGCAACCATTAATTACGCCGGTTCTCCATTCTGTGCAACAGGAACTGCAACGGTAACACGCACCGGTCAGGCAGGCGGAGCTTATACATCTGCACCAGCAGGACTTTCAATCAATGCAGCAACAGGAGATATTAACCTGGCAACAAGTACCCCAAGTGCAACACCGTATACGATTACGTATACATTCACCAATGGTACCTGCAGCAACACAACGACGACGACTGTATTAGTTAATGCATTACCGACAGCAACAATAAATTACGCCGGTTCTCCATTCTGTGCAACAGGAACTGCAACGGTAACACGCACCGGTCAGGCAGGTGGAGCTTATACATCAGCACCAGCCGGTCTTTCCCTCAATGCAGCAACGGGCGATATTAACCTGGCAACAAGTACCCCAAGTGCAACACCGTATACGATTACGTATACATTCACCAATGGTACCTGCAGCAATACAACGACGACCACTGTATTAATAAATGCATTACCTACATTAACGATTAGCAATCCTGCGGCTGTCTGCTCTCCAGCGACAGTTGACATCACGACAGTAGCAGTTACTGCCGGAAGCTCCCCTGGATTAACGTTTACTTACTTCACCGATGCTGCAGGAACAATTGCGCTGGCTACACCGGCTGCCGTTGCAACGAGCGGTACTTATTATATCAAGGGAACCCTGGGAACAGGGTGTTCAGTGATCAAACCAGTTGTGGTTACGATTAACCCACTGCCAACGGCAACGATCTCCTATACAGGAAGTCCATTCTGTGCAACAGGAACGGCAACCGTAACACGCACCGGTCAGGCAGGTGGAACCTATACGTCAGCACCGGCGGGACTATCTCTCAATGCAGCAACGGGTGATATCAATCTGGCTACCAGTACACCAAGTGCAACACCGTATACGATTACGTATACATTCACCAACGGTACCTGCAGCAATACAACGACGACGACTGTATTAATAAATGCACTGCCGACACTTACTATCACGAACCCTGCAGTAGTTTGCTCACCCGCGACAGTAGACATTACGGCAACAGCAGTAACTTTTGGAAGCACCCCTGGATTAACGTTTACTTACTTCACCGATGCTGCAGGAACGATTGCGCTGGCTACACCAGCTGCAGTTGCAACGAGCGGTACTTATTATATTAAGGGAACCCTGGGAACAGGATGTTCAATGATCAAGCCGGTAGTAGTTACAATCAACCCGCTTCCAACGGCAGCGATCTCCTATACTGGAAGTCCATTCTGTGCAACCGGAACAGCTACGGTTACCAGAACCGGTCAGGCAGGCGGAGCTTATACCTCTGCACCAGCAGGACTTTCCCTCAATGCAGCAACAGGAGATATCAACCTGGCAACAAGTACCCCAAGTGCGACACCGTATACGATTACGTATACATTTACGAATGGTACCTGCAGCAATACAACCACAACTACTGTATTAATAAATGCATTACCGACAGCAACAATAAATTACGCCGGTTCTCCATTCTGTGCAACCGGAACAGCGACGGTTACCAGAACCGGTCAGGCAGGCGGAGCTTATACATCTGCACCAGCAGGGCTTTCAATCAATGCAGCAACAGGAGATATTAACCTGGCAACAAGTACTCCAAGTGCGACACCGTATACGATTACGTATACATTTACGAATGGTACCTGCAGCAATACAACCACAACTACTGTATTAATAAATGCATTACCGACAGCGACAATTAATTACGCTGGTTCTCCATTCTGTGCAACAGGAACTGCAACGGTAACACGCACCGGTCAGGCAGGCGGAACCTATACGTCAGCACCCGCCGGTCTTTCCCTTAATGCAGCAACGGGAGATATTAACCTGGCAACAAGTACACCAAGTGCAACACCGTATACGATTACGTATACATTTACCAATGGTACCTGCAGTAACACAACGACAACAACAGTATTAATAAATGCATTACCGATAGCGACAATTAATTACGCTGGTTCTCCATTCTGTGCAACGGGAACAGCAACTGTCACCAGAACAGGTCAGGCAGGTGGAACCTATACTTCAGCACCAGCAGGTCTTTCTCTCAATGCAGCAACGGGAGATATCAACCTGGCAACAAGTACCCCAAGTGCAACACCGTATACGATTACGTATACATTTACCAATGGTACCTGCAGTAACACAACGACAACAACAGTATTAATAAATGCATTACCGATAGCGACAATTAATTACGCTGGTTCTCCATTCTGTGCAACGGGAACAGCAACGGTTACCAGAACAGGCCAGGCAGGCGGAGCTTATACCTCTGCACCAGCAGGACTTTCCCTCAATGCAGCAACAGGAGATATTAACCTGGCAACAAGTACTCCAAGTGCGACACCGTATACGATTACGTATACATTTACTAATGGTACCTGCAGCAATACAACTACGACGACTGTATTAATAAATGCATTACCGATAGCGACAATTAATTACGCCGGTTCTCCATTCTGTGCAACGGGAACAGCTACGGTTACCAGAACAGGCCAGGCAGGCGGAACTTATACGTCAGCACCGGCAGGACTTTCCCTTAATGCAGCTACGGGGGACATTAACCTGGCAACAAGTACACCAAGTGCGACACCGTATACGGTTACGTATACATTTACTAATGGTACCTGCAGCAATACAACGACGACGACAGTATTAATAAATGCATTACCGATAGCGACAATAAATTACGCTGGTTCTCCATTCTGTGCAACGGGAACAGCAACGGTTACCAGAACAGGTCAGGCAGGTGGAACTTATACCTCAGCTCCAGCCGGACTTTCCCTCAATGCAGCAACAGGAGATATTAACCTGGCAACAAGTACTCCGAGTGCAACACCATATACGATTACGTATACATTTACCAACGGTACCTGCAGCAACACAACCATAACTACTGTATTAATAAATGCTCTACCGACAGCAACGATCAATTACGCTGGCTCTCCATTCTGTGCAACGGGAACGGCGACGGTTACCAGAACAGGACAGGCAGGTGGATCTTATACCTCAGCACCAGCCGGTCTTTCTCTCAATGCAGCTACGGGTGATATTAACCTGGCAACAAGTACCCCAAGTGCAACACCATACACGATTACATATACATTTACCAACGGTACCTGCAGCAACACAACGACGACGACTGTATTAATAAATGCATTACCGACAGCGACAATTAATTACGCTGGTTCTCCATTCTGCGCAACAGGAACGGCGACGGTTACCAGAACAGGTCAGGCAGGTGGAACATACACGTCGGCTCCAGCCGGACTTTCCATCAATGCAGCAACGGGAGATATTAACCTGGCAACAAGTACACCAAGTGCAACACCGTATACGATTACGTATACATTTACCAATGGTACCTGCAGCAACACAACGACGACGACAGTATTAATAAATGCACTGCCTACACTTGCAATCACAGATCCTACAGCTGTTTGTTCTCCATCAACAGTAGACATTACCGCAACAGCAGTAACTTTTGGAAGCACCCCGGGATTAACGTTTACTTACTTCACAGATGCAGCGGGTACAATTACTCTTGCCACACCAGCTGCCGTTGCAACCAGCGGAACATATTATATTAAAGGAACCCTGGGAACAGGATGTTCAGTGATCAAGCCGGTAGTAGTTACAATCAACTTACTGCCGACACTTACTATCACGAACCCTGCAGTAGTTTGCTCACCCGCGACAGTAGACATTACGGCAACAGCAGTAACTTTTGGAAGCACCCCTGGATTAACGTTTACTTACTTCACCGATGCTGCAGGAACGATTGCGCTGGCTACACCAGCTGCAGTTGCAACGAGCGGTACTTATTATATTAAGGGAACCCTGGGAACAGGATGTTCAATGATCAAGCCGGTAGTAGTTACAATCAACCCGCTTCCAACGGCAGCGATCTCCTATACTGGAAGTCCATTCTGTGCAACCGGAACAGCTACGGTTACCAGAACCGGTCAGGCAGGCGGAGCTTATACCTCTGCACCAGCAGGACTTTCCCTCAATGCAGCAACAGGAGATATTAACCTGGCAACAAGTACCCCAAGTGCGACACCGTATACGATTACGTATACATTTACGAATGGTACCTGCAGCAATACAACCACAACTACTGTATTAATAAATGCATTACCGACAGCAACAATAAATTACGCTGGTTCTCCATTCTGTGCAACAGGAACAGCGACGGTTACCAGAACCGGTCAGGCAGGTGGAACTTATACATCTGCACCAGCAGGGCTTTCAATCAATGCAGCAACAGGAGATATTAACCTGGCAACAAGTACTCCAAGTGCAACACCGTATACGATTACGTATACATTTACGAATGGTACCTGCAGTAATACAACGACAACAACAGTATTAATAAATGCATTACCGATAGCGACAATTAATTACGCTGGTTCTCCATTCTGTGCAACAGGAACAGCAACGGTTACCAGAACAGGTCAGGCAGGTGGAACCTATACTTCAGCACCGGCCGGTCTTTCTCTTAATGCAGCAACAGGAGATATTAACCTGGCAACAAGTACACCAAGTGCGACACCGTATACGGTATAGATTACGTATACATTCACCAATGGTACCTGCAGCAATACAACGACAACGACTGTATTAATAAATGCACTGCCGACACTTACGATCACAGATCCTGCACCAGTCTGCTCACCCGCGACCGTAGATATTACGGCAGCAACAGTAACTTTTGGAAGCACACCGGGATTAACATTTACTTACTTCACCGATGCAGCAGGGACAATTGCACTTGCCACACCAACAGCAATTGCAACGAGTGGAACATATTATATCAAAGGCTCAACAGTTGCGGGATGTTCAGTTATTAAACCGGTACTTGTAACAATCAACCCGCTTCCGACGCTTACAATTACAGACCCTGCGCCGGTCTGTTCACCAGCGACAGTTGACATTACGGCAACAGCAGTAACTTTTGGAAGCACACCGGGATTAACCTTTACTTATTTCACCGATGCTGCAGGAACGATTGCACTGGCCACACCAGCTGTGGTTGCAACGAGCGGAACATATTATATCAAAGGCTCAAACGTATCAGGATGTTCAGTCATCAAACCAGTTTTGGTTACGATCAACCCGCTTCCGACGCTTACAATTACGAACCCTGCGGCAGTCTGCTCACCAGCTACTGTGGATATTACAGCGACAGCAGTAACTTTTGGAAGCACACCGGGATTAACCTTTACTTACTTCACCGATGCTGCAGGAACGATTGCACTGGCTACACCTGCTGCCGTTGCAACAAGCGGAACATATTATATTAAAGGAACCCTGGGAACAGGATGTTCAGTGATCAAACCGGTAGTGGTTACGATCAACCCGCTTCCGACAGCAACAATAAATTATGCAGGTTCTCCATTCTGTGCAACAGGAACAGCAACTGTCACCAGAACAGGCCAGGCAGGGGGAACTTATACTTCAGCACCAGCAGGACTTTCCATCAATGCAGCAACGGGTGATATTAACCTGGCAACAAGTACCCCAAGTGCGACACCATATACGATTACGTATACATTTACCAACGGTACCTGCAGCAACACAACGGCAACAACAGTATTAATAAATCCACTGCCGACACTTACAATCACGAATCCTGCGGCTGTCTGCTCTCCAGCGATAGTTGACATTACGGCAACAGCAGTAACTTTTGGAAGCTCCCCTGGATTAACGTTTACTTACTTCACCGATGCTGCAGGAACAATTGCGCTGACCACACCAGCTGCGGTTGCAACGAGCGGTACATATTATATTAAAGGAACCCTGGGGACAGGGTGTTCAGTGATTAAACCGGTAGTGGTTACAATCAACCCGCTTCCAACGCTTACGATTACGAATCCCGCAGCGGTGTGCTCACCAGCTACTATAGACATCACGGCGGTAGCAGTTACCGCAGGAAGTACCGGAGCCCTCACATTTACTTATTTTACTGATGCAGCAGGAACGATTGCGCTGGCTACACCGGCTGCAGTTGCAACAAGTGGTACTTATTATATCAAGGGAAGTACAGTCGCAGGATGTTCAGTTATCAAACCGGTATTGGTTACTATCACCCCGCTTCCGATAGCGACAATTAATTACGCCGGTTCTCCATATTGTGCAACGGGAACAGCTACAGTTACCAGAACAGGCCAGCTAGGTGGAACTTATACTGCTCTTCCAGCTGTAGTCATCGATGCGTTAACGGGAGATATTAACCTGGCAACAAGTACACCTGGTACTTATACTGTTAACTATTTGTTCAGTAACGGAACCTGTAGTAGTACTACATCTGCAACAATCACCATCAATGCATTACCAACAGCTTCGATTAACTACGCCGGTTCACCATATTGCGCAACGGGAACGGCCACGATAACGCAAACCGGACAGGTAGGTGGAACTTATGCGTCAGCACCAGCAGGACTTTCCCTCAATGCATCAACAGGTGACATTAATCTGGTTACCAGTTCACCCGGCTTATATACGGTTACTTATAGTTTCACCAATGGGACATGTAATAATGTAACTTCAACTTCCGTAAATATTATTACCGCTCCTTCGGTTATAATTAACAACCCTTCTGCTGCTTGTACTCCAGGTACGATAGACCTTACTGCAGCCGCAGTTACAGCAGGAAGTACACCGGGATTGACGTATACTTATTTTACTGACGCTGCAGCAACAATTACTCTTGCATCACCAAATGCTGTTGCTGCAAGCGGAACATATTATATCAAGGGATCTGCCGGGTCCGGATGTTCAGATATTAAACCGGTTGTGGTTACCTTTAATCCGAAACCAACGCTTACAATCAGCGACCCATCACCGGTTTGCTCTCCTGCGACTGCAGACATTACGGCGGCAGCAATAACTTTTGGAAGCACTCCTGGATTAACGTTTACTTACTTTACAGATGCAGCAGGTACAATTACTCTTGCTACACCAGCTGCAGTTACAACCAGCGGAACTTATTATATAAAGGGCTCAACAGCTGTTGGTTGCTCTGACATCCAACCCGTAATTGTTACAATTAACCCTCTTCCGACGGCAACGATCTCCTATACAGGAAGTCCATTCTGTGCAACAGGAACGGCAACCGTAACCGCACCGGCCAGGCAGGTGGAACCTATACGTCAGCACCGGCAGGACTATCTCTCAATGCAGCAACGGGTGATATCAATCTGGCAACAAGTACACCAAGTGCAACACCGTATACGATTACGTATACATTCACCAACGGTACCTGCAGCAATACAACGACGACGACTGTATTAATAAATGCACTGCCGACACTTACTATCACGACCCTGCAGTAGTATGCTCACCCGCGACAGTAGACATTACGGCAACAGCAGTAACTTTTGGAAGCACCCCTGGATTAACGTTTACTTACTTCACCGATGCTGCAGGAACGATTGCGCTGGCTACACCAGCTGCAGTTGCAACGAGCGGTACTTATTATATTAAGGGCTAACCGTGGGAACAGGATGTTCAGTGATCAAGCCGGTAGTAGTTACAATCAACCCGCTTCCGACGGCTAACGATCTCCTATACCCTGTAAGTCCATTCTGTCACCGGTACAGTAGGTATTACCAGCACCGGTCACAGGGGGAGCTTATACCGCTGCACCACAGGTACTTACCCTCAATGATGCAACAGGAGATATTAACCTTGCAACAAGTACCCCAAGTTGCAACGACCGTATACGATTACGTATACATTTACGAATGGAATCCTGGAACAGGATATTCAACCATTAAACTACTTGTGTTAGATCAATCCGCTTACCGACGGCAACAATAAATTACGCCGGTTCTCCATTCTGTGCAACGGGAACAGCGACGGTTACGCAGAACCGGACAGGCAGGCGGAACTTATACGTCTGCACCAGCAGGACTTTCCCTCAATGCAGCAACAGGAGACATTAACCTGGCAACAAGTACCCCAAGTGCGACACCGTATACGATTACGTATACATTTACGAATGGTACCTGCAGCAATACAACCACAACGACTGTATTAATAAATGCATTACCGACAGCGACAATTAATTACGCTGGTTCTCCATTCTGTGCAACAGGAACTGCAACGGTAACACGCACCGGTCAGGCAGGCGGAACCTATACGTCAGCACCCGCAGGACTTTCCCTCAATGCAGCAACAGGAGATATTAACCTGGCAACAAGTACTCCAAGTGCGACACCGTATACGATTACGTATACATTTACCAATGGTACCTGCAGTAACACAACGACAACAACAGTATTAATAAATGCATTACCGATAGCAACAATTAATTACGCTGGTTCTCCATTCTGTGCAACAGGAACAGCGACGGTTACCAGAACAGGTCAGGCAGGTGGAACCTATACTTCAGCACCGGCCGGTCTTTCTCTCAATGCAGCAACGGGAGATATCAATCTGGCAACAAGTACTCCAAGTGCGACACCGTATACGATTACGTATACATTCACCAATGGTACCTGCAGCAACACAACGACCACGACTGTATTAATAAATGCACTGCCAACGGCAACGATCTCCTATACTGGAAGTCCATATTGTGCAACGGGAACAGCAACTGTCACCAGAACAGGCCAGGCCGGTGGAACTTATACTTCAGCACCCGCAGGACTTTCTCTCAATGCAGCAACGGGAGATATTAACCTGGCAACAAGTACCCCTAGTGCAACTCCGTATACGATTACGTATACATTCACCAACGGTACCTGCAGCAATACAACGACAGCGACAGTATTAATAAATGCACTTCCGACAGCAACAATCAATTACGCTGGTTCTCCATTCTGTGCAACAGGAACAGCAACGGTTACCAGAACAGGTCAGGCAGGTGGAACCTATACTTCATCACCAGCCGGACTTTCGCTCAATGCAGCAACGGGAGACATTAACCTGGCAACAAGCACACCAAGTGCAACACCATATACGATTACGTATACATTTACCAATGGTACCTGCAGTAACACAACGACAACAACTGTATTAATCAACCCGCTTCCGACACTTACAATCACAGATCCTGCACCAGTCTGCTCACCAGTTACTGTAGACATCACGGTGGCAGCAGTTACCGCAGGAAGTACCGGTGGTCTTACATTTACTTACTTCACCGATGCAGCAGGTACAATTGCGCTGTCCACACCAAATGCAGTAGCAGCAAGTGGAACATATTATATCAAAGGCTCAACAGTATCAGGATGTTCAGTTATCAAACCGGTACTGGTAACAATCAACCCGCTTCCGACGCTTACAATTACAGACCCTGTACCGGTCTGCTCACCAGCTACTGTAGACATTACGGCAGCAGCAGTTACAGCGGGAAGTACCGGAGCCCTCACGTTTACTTACTTCACTGATGCCGCAGGAACGATTACTCTTGCTACACCAGCTGCCGTTGCAACGAGCGGTACTTACTATATTAAAGGAACCCTGGGAACAGGATGTTCAGTCATCAAACCAGTTTTGGTTACGATCAACCCACTTCCGACGGCAACTATAAATTACTCCGGTTCTCCATACTGTGCAACGGGAACAGCTACGGTTACCAGAACAGGTCAGGCAGGCGGAACATACACTGCTCCGGCAGCTGTGGTGATCGATGCGGTAACGGGAGATATTAACCTGGCGACAAGTACACCTGGTACTTATACTGTTAACTATTTGTTCAGTAACGGAACCTGCAGTAGTACGACTTCTGCAACAATAACGATCAACGCATTACCGACGGCTACGATCGCGTATGTGGGAAGCCCGTACTGTGCTACAGGAACAGCTACGGTAACCAGAACCGGCCAGGCAGGCGGAACCTACACGTCAGCACCGGCCGGTCTTTCCCTCAATGCAGCAACGGGTGATATCAATCTGACAACAAGCACACCAAGTGCAACACCGTATACGATTACGTATACATTCACCAACGGTACCTGCAGCAATACAACCACTACGACTGTATTAATAAATGCACTGCCGACACTTACAATCACGAATCCTGCGGCAGTTTGCTCACCAGCTACTGTGGATATTACGGCAACGGCTGTAACTTTTGGAAGCACTCCTGGATTAACATTTACTTACTTCACTGATGCAGCAGGAACGATTACTCTTGCTACACCAGCTGCAGTTGCGACGAGCGGAACTTACTATATTAAAGGAACCCTGGGAACAGGATGTTCAGTCATCAAACCAGTTTTGGTTACGATCAACCCGCTTCCGACAGCGACTATAAATTACGCTGGTTCTCCATACTGCGCAACGGGAACGGCGACAGTAACGCAGATTGGACAGGCAGGTGGAACCTATACTGCTCCTCCAGCCGTAGTTATCGATGCGGTAACGGGAGATATTAACCTGGCAACAAGTACGCCTGGTACTTATACAGTTAACTACTTGTTCAGCAACGGAACCTGCAGCACTACGACTTCTGCAACAATTACGATTAATGCATTCCGACGGCAACGATTAATTACGCTGGTTCTCCATACTGCGCAACAGGAACAGCAACGGTAACGCAAACCGGACAGGCAGGTGGAACTTATGCGTCATCACCAGCGGGACTTTCGCTCAATGCAGCAACAGGAGATATCAACCTGGCAACAAGTGCCCCAAGTGCAACACCGTATACGATTACGTATACATTCACCAACGGTACCTGCAACAATACGACGACAACAACCGTATTAGTAATTACTCTACCAACGGTCACGATCACCGACCCTGCACCTGTTTGTTCACCAGCGACAGTAGACATCACGGCGGCAGCAGTAACTTTTGGAAGCACCCCGGGATTAACCTTTACTTACTTCACCGATGCAGCAGGTACAATTGCGCTGTCCACACCGGCTGCCGTTGCCACGAGTGGTACATATTATATCAAAGGCTCAACAGTATCAGGATGTTCAGTTATCAAACCGGTATTAGTTACAATCAACCCACTTCCGACACTAACGATTACTGATCCTGTACCGGTCTGCTCACCAGCTACTGTAGACATTACGACAGCAGCAGTTACAGCGGGAAGTACCGGAGCCCTCACGTTTACTTACTTCACTGATGCCGCAGGAACGATTACTCTTGCTACACCAGCTGCAGTTGCAACGAGCGGAACTTACTATATTAAAGGAACCTTGGGAACAGGATGTTCAGTGATCAAACCGGTACTGGTTACGATCAATCCGCTTCCGACACTTACGATCACAGATCCTGCACCAGTCTGCTCACCCGCGACCGTAGATATTACGGCAGCAACAGTAACTTTTGGAAGCACACCGGGATTAACATTTACTTACTTCACCGATGCAGCAGGGACAATTGCACTTGCCACACCGACAGCAATTGCAACGAGTGGAACATATTATATCAAAGGCTCAACAGTTGCGGGATGTTCAGTTATTAAACCGGTACTTGTAACAATCAACCCGCTTCCGACGCTTACAATTACAGACCCTGCGCCGGTCTGTTCACCAGCGACAGTTGACATTACGGCAACAGCAGTAACTTTTGGAAGCACACCGGGATTAACCTTTACTTATTTCACCGATGCTGCAGGAACGATTGCACTGGCCACACCAGCTGTGGTTGCAACGAGCGGAACATATTATATCAAAGGCTCAAACGTATCAGGATGTTCAGTCATCAAACCAGTTTTGGTTACGATCAACCCGCTTCCGACGCTTACAATTACGAACCCTGCGGCAGTCTGCTCACCAGCTACTGTGGATATTACAGCGACAGCAGTAACTTTTGGAAGCACACCGGGATTAACCTTTACTTACTTCACCGATGCTGCAGGAACGATTGCACTGGCTACACCTGCTGCCGTTGCAACAAGCGGAACATATTATATTAAAGGAACCCTGGGAACAGGATGTTCAGTGATCAAACCGGTAGTGGTTACGATCAACCCGCTTCCGACGGCAACAATAAATTACGTCGGTTCTCCATTCTGTGCAACAGGAACAGCAACTGTCACCAGAACAGGCCAGGCAGGGGGAACTTATACTTCAGCACCAGCAGGACTTTCCATCAATGCAGCAACGGGTGATATTAACCTGGCAACAAGTACCCCAAGTGCGACACCGTATACGATTACGTATACATTCACCAACGGTACCTGCAGCAACACAACGACAACGACTGTATTAATAAATGCATTACCGACAGCGACAATCGCATATACCGGAAGTCCATATTGCGCTGCAGGAACAGCAACGGTAACGCAAACCGGACAGGCAGGTGGATCCTATACGTCATCACCAGCAGGACTTTCCCTCAATGCAGCAACAGGAGATATTAACCTGGCAACAAGTACTCCGAGTGCAACACCATATACGATTACGTATACATTTACCAACGGTACCTGCAGCAACACAACGACAACAACTGTATTAATAAATGCATTACCGACAGCGACGATTAATTACGCCGGTTCTCCATTCTGTGCAACGGGAACAGCAACGGTTACCAGAACAGGTCAGGCAGGTGGAACCTATACGTCAGCACCGGCAGGACTTTCCCTTAATGCAGTTACGGGGGACATTAACCTGGCAACAAGCACACCAAGTGCTACTCCATATACGATTACGTATTCATTCACCAATGGTACCTGCAGCAATACCACGACAACAACTGTATTGATTAACGCATTACCGACGGTTAAGATCACAGATCCTGCAGCTGTTTGTTCTCCATCAACAGTAGACATCACGGCAGCAGCAGTTACCGCAGGAAGTACCGGAGCCCTTTCATTCACTTATTTCACCGATGCTGCAGGAACGATTACTCTTGCTACACCGGCAGCAGTGGCAACGAGCGGTACTTACTATATCAAAGGAACTCTTGCAACAGGATGTTCAGATATCAAGCCGGTACTGGTCACAATTAATCCGCTTCCAACAGCTACTATTAACTACGCCGGCTCTCCTTATTGTGCAACGGGAACGGCAACGGTAACACAGACTGGCCAGGCAGGCGGAACCTATACGTCAGCACCGGCAGGACTTTCCATCAATGCAGCAACGGGAGATATTAACCTGGCAACAAGCACCCCAAGTGCAACACCATATACGATTACGTATACGTTTACCAATGGTACCTGCGGTAACACAACGACAACAACAGTATTAATAAATGCATTACCGACAGCAACGATTAACTACGCCAGTTCTCCATACTGCGCAACTGGAACAGCGACAGTAACCCGTACGGGTCAGGCAGGTGGAACCTATACCGCTCCGCCTGCAGTGGTAATCGATGCGGTAACGGGAGATATTAACCTGGCAACAAGTACACCTGGTACTTATACAGTCAACTACTTGTTCAGCAACGGAACCTGCAGTACTACGACCTCAGCAACAATCACTATCAACGCATTACCGACAGCAACAATTAATTACGCTGGTTCTCCATACTGTGCAACAGGAACTGCAACGGTAACACAGGCCGGTCAGGCAGGTGGAACTTATACAGCATCACCAGTAGGACTTTCCCTCAATGCAGCAACAGGCGATATTAACCTGGCAACAAGTACCCCAAGTGCAACACCGTATACAATTACGTATACGTTCACCAACGGTACCTGCAGCAATGCAACGACAACAACCGTATTACTTAATCCAATTCCGACGGTAAAAATCACTGACCCGTCACCGGTCTGCTCACCATCAACAATTGACATCACGGCAGCAGCAGTGACCGCAGGAAGTACCGGAGCCCTCACATTCACGTACTTCAACGATGCAGCAGGTACAATTGCTCTGGCCACACCAAATGCAGTAGCAGCAAGTGGAACATATTATATCAAAGGCTCAGCAGCTACGGGATGTTCAGATATCAAACCGGTTACTGTTACAATTAATCCGAAACCATCGGTTACGGTCACAAACCCTTTACCGGTCTGCGCACCTGCGACGGTTGACATCACTGCTGCAACAGTTACAAGCGGATCAACGGCCGGCCTTACGTTCACTTATTTCACTGATGCAGCAGGAACGATTGCACTGGCCACACCGAATGCAATTACAACGAGTGGTACATACTATATTAAAGGGACTCTCGCAACGGGATGTTCAGATATCCAACCAGTGGTGGTAACGATCAATCCGAAACCAATAGTTGTAATTGTAAATCCGCCTGCAGCCTGTCCGCCTGCAACGGTCGACATTACCGCAGCAGCAGTTACCACCGGTTCCACCGGGGGTCTCACATTTACTTATTTTACGGATGTAGCCGGAACTATATCCCTGGCCAATGCGAATGCTATTGCGCTTGCCGGAATCTATTATATTAAGGGGACAACCGCATCAGGTTGTTCTGATATCCAACCTGTAACGGTGAGCTTCAATGCGCTTCCAACGGCAACCATTGCCTATACAGCATCACCATATTGCGCAACGGGAACGGCAACGGTAACACGTACGGGTCAGGCAGGTGGAACCTATACCGCTCCGCCTGCAGTGGTAATCGATGCGGTAACAGGAGATATTAACCTGGCAACAAGTACATCCGGGACTTATACTGTAACATATTTATTCAGCAACGGAACCTGTAGTAGCACTACAACGGCATCGATAACCATCAATGCATTACCAACAGCAACAATCGTGTATACCGGAAGTCCATATTGTGCAACGGGAACTGCAACGGTAACACAGGCCGGTCAGGCGGGTGGAACTTATACAGCATCACCAGCCGGACTTTCCATCAATGCAGCAACAGGTGATATCAACCTGGCAACAAGTACTCCAAGTGCAACACCGTATACGGTTACATATACATTTACCAATGGTACCTGCAGCAATGCAACAACAACAACTATATTAATTAACCTGGTTCCGACTGTAAAAATCATTGACCCATCACCTGTCTGCTCACCATCAACAGTAGACATCACCGCAGCAGCAGTGACCGCAGGAAGTACCGGAGCCCTCACATTCACGTACTTCACCGATGCAGCCGGAACAATTGCTCTGGCCACACCAAATGCAGTAGCAGCCAGCGGAACATACTATATTAAAGGGACCCTGGCAACGGGATGTTCAGATATCAAACCGGTAACTGTTACAATTAATCCGAAACCATCGGTTACGGTTACAAACCCTTTACCTGTCTGCGCGCCAGCAACAGTTGACATCACGGCAGCAGCGGTTACGGCAGGAAGTACCGGAGCCCTTACATTCACTTATTTCACGGATGCAGCCGGAACGATTGCGCTGGCAACACCAAATGCAGTAGCAACGGGTGGAACCTATTATATCCTGGGAACAACAGCAGCGGGATGTTCAGATATCCAGCCGGTAGTTGTAACGATCAATCCGAAACCAATAGTTGTTGTCACGAATCCGACTCCGGTTTGTCCGCCTGCAACAATTGATATAACCGCAGCTGCAGTTACTACAGGAAGTACACTCGGATTAACCTATACCTATTTTACGGATGCTGCGGGCACAATAACACTTGTGAATCCGAATGCTATAGCAATTGCAGGGACCTATTATATTAAAGGAACAACTGCAGCCGGATGTTCTGATATCCAGCCGGTACTGGTTAGTTTCAATGCACTGCCGGTTGCCGCTATATCTTACAATGCCTCCCCGTATTGCAATACAGGAGTAGCGCTGGTTTCCCTTACCGGTCAAACGGGTGGATTCTTTACGGCGCCATTTGGTGTTGTGATTGACAATGTCACTGGTGCGATCGACCTGGGCGCCAGCCCGGCGGGTACGTACCAGATTGACTATACCTCCAGCAATGGAATATGCAGCGGAACGGTCTCTACATCCATTACGATCAATGCATTGCCGGTGGCTGTAATCAGTTACGCAGGTTCTCCATATTGCGCAAGCGGAACTGCAACGGTAACCCAGGCCGGACAATCCGGAGGAACATACTCTTCAACAGCAGGACTTGTAATTGATCCTGTTTCCGGAACCATCAACCTCGCCGCAAGTACGCCATCGGCAGCACCTTATACCGTTACCTATACATTCGGAAACGGCACCTGTACTAACTCAACAACCACCCTGGTTATAGTGAAGGCACTTCCTGTATCAACAATCGCTTATACCGCGAGTCCGTATTGTACCAACGGGACCGCAATCGTAACGCTGACGGGTACCGGAGGTGGTGCATTTACTGCCGCACCTGCCGGGCTGAGCCTGAATGGTGTAACAGGGGATATCAACCTGGCCGCAAGTGCAGAAGGATCATATACCGTTTCTTATAATGTAACCAGCGCAGCCTGCAGTTACAATACATCAACCCCTGTTGTGATTAAAAATCCGGCACTGGTTATTAATACACCGGCCCCGGTTTGTTCGCCAGGCACTGTAGATCTTACTGTTCCTGCGGTTACAAGCGGAAGCGCGGCAGGCCTCACGTACAACTATTATCTGGATAATACCGGAACAGTTCCGTTGGTGAATCCGGCGACAGTTGGAACAGGCGGGAATTATTTTATCAGGGGCTTCAATGCAATTACGGGTTGTTCAACTAATCTGCAGCCGGTGGTGGTTAATATTCTTGCGAAACCTTCCGTAACGGCATCCAGTTCCACAAATGATATTTGTAAGGGCACCATGGTTACACTCACTGCAGTTTCGCCGGGTAATACGATTGACTGGCCGGGAGTAGGTGCAGGTAATGTAGTAACCGTATCACCGGTAGACAGCACCATATATCTCTCCGTTGCCACATCACCACAAGGATGTAAGGATACCACTACGGTAAATTTAAATGTGAATGGATTCAAGCTTGCACTTACGGCAAATCCTGATCCGGTTCTGGCAGGAACAAATACAACGCTGACAACCAGCGGAAACTTCACGTATAATGTGATTTCCTGGTCACCCGATATATTCTTTACAGATCAGACGGCAATGTTCCAGAACATCATAGTGAAAGACACATCAAAATCATTTACGGTTATCGCACAATCTGTAGACGGATGTCTGGATACGGCCACACTTTTTGTCCAGGTGGATCCGAATCTGAAAGACTTCTTCATTCCGAATTCCTTCTCGCCCAACGGGGATGGCACGAATGATATTTTCAAAGTATACGGTTCATCCGTGAAAGATGTGACCATGCGGGTATACAACCAATGGGGTCAGTTGATATTCGAATCGCAGAATGCCTCCATCGGATGGGATGGAACCTGGAATGGTCGTCCGCAAATGGTAGGGGTATATGTATATGTGGCACAGGTAACCTTCTATAATGGAATTGTCACCAAGCGTAAAGGAACGATTAACCTGATCAGATAAAATCTGTTTCGTTCCCGATAAACGGGAATGGGCTGAAACTTATGAATATGAAAAAATATATAAAGTGGAGAATCTCCTGGATGGTCCTGGTGGCCAGTGTTTCAGGAAATGCACTGCATGCGCAGATGGATCCGCATTTCTCCCAATATTATATTCAGCCGATGACGATGAATCCCGCTTTCACGGGTGCTTTCGACGGTGACTACCGGGTATCAGGGGTGTGGAGAAATCAATATGGAAATACGCTGAACACGAAAGGAATCTCTGCGGAAAAAACAACGAATATTAATGCCAATTTTGGTTTTAACCTGGTGAACCAGGGTTCGAGTGACGGGGCATACAACTATACCAATGGATACCTGACCTTCGCATATACCGGCGTGCGGTTTGGGGCTAATGCAGATCATTACCTGGTCATGGCCATGCAGATGGGATTTATAAGCCGCAAATTCGATTTGTCTAAAATGACTTTTGGCAGCCAGTGGGTATCCGGCGTAGGATATGATGCTTCTGCCAATTCAAATGAGACTTTTATAAAACCGCAGGTGACATCTTTTGACGCCGGAGCGGGTATCGCATACTACGACGCTTCTCCGAATAAAACGGCAAGTATTTTCGGTGGGATTTCAGCATTCCATATTACACAGCCGGTGAATCCTTATTTATCGGGACAAAGCCAATCCAAACTGGATATTCGTTACAGCGTACAGGCAGGTGTGCGCATTACGGCTTCAGATCTGCTGACCATTGTTCCAACGGCCATTTATATGAAACAGGGAGACGCACAGGAAAGAATGGGCGGGGTATATTTTCAGGTATATGCAAATGAAAATACAGACGTGATGTTTGGTGCTTATTACCGGATTGCTGACGCGTATACACCATTTGCAGGATTTTATTATAAGGGCCTGACCATCGGGATGAGTTATGATGTGGATGCTTCTGCAAAAAGTGCAGCCGGCAGCAAGGGGAACAGCCTGGAACTTTCCATTTCTTATGTTGGCAAAAGAAAATCAAATACCGGGGTGCCACGTTTCTGGTGCCCGAGGTTTTAAAGAAATCCAAATTGAATCCTATTAAAAATATTTAATTGTGAAAACCAGGGCCATAAAAAGAATTCTTCTGCATGCATGCATCGCCGTCATGGTTACTCCCTGCGTTCATGCCCAGAACGGAAGCGGATATTTTTACCAGGCAGAGAATCTTTTTAAAGCAAAAAACTATTATGAGGCCTCCGTGGTTTTTGAAAAATACCTGGCTACGGAAAGAAATTCCAGGCCTCGTTCCACACCTTTTGCGGTCGAGAAAAAAGTGAAGGGGAAAACGAATGTGGACCCGCACCAGGAGGCTGTATACCAGCTGGCTACCTGTTACCGTATGATCAACAACTATCAGAAAGCAGAAAAATATTACAAGGAATCCATAGGTTTTTCGGAAAAAGCATACCCGGATGCAAAATACTGGTATGCGGTAACCCTTCGGGCCAACAAGAATTATGCGGAAGCACTCGTACAGATTACTGCTTACCTGGAAAAACACACCGAGCTGGATGAAAATTTGATGGGTGCAGACAGGGAACTGGAAGACCTGAAATTTATCCAGTCACAGTCAGAACGGGTTAACGATATGTTTACCCTGGAAGAAATGCAGGGAAAAGATTCTGTAGCCGGATATGCCCTTGTTCAAAGGCTGGACGGAGTGGTATTTACATCAATTAAAAAAGCTACGGGCAACAATAATGAAAAATTGTTCATGAATACCCTTGTTGAATCCGCCAATCCGGATAGCCCCTGGGTAGGCGCTGCTCCTATACAGATCCCGACAAGCCCGGACATTCATGATGGTATGGCTACGTTTACACACGACGGTAAGAAAATGTTTTTTACCCGGTGGACTAAAAATAATAACCAGACAGTTTCTGCCATTTTTGTAACCCGGTTTGTGAATCGACACTGGACCAAACCAGTTAAAGCTGCAGAACCCATCAACCTGGAAGGATCAAACAGTGCCCAACCCAGTATCACAGCAGACGGACGTTATCTTCTTTTTTCATCAGACCGGGAAGGAGGTTCGGGAGGGTATGATTTATGGGCGGCTTCGCTGGATAGCAGTCAGCAACCCATCCAGGTTCGCAATCTCGGAAATGTTATCAATACAGCCGGTGACGAAGAGGCTCCTTTCTTACACGACAAAAGCCGGATCCTGGTATATTCCAGTAATGGCCGGATCGGTATGGGCGGGTTTGATATATACTATGCCAAAGGTAATTTCGGGCTGAATTCCTGGGAAAAGCCGGTAAATGCGGGTGCACCGCTGAATTCATCCAAAGATGATATCTATTTCATTAGTACCGATGAAGACGATATCTGGAATACCGGATGGATCAGTTCTGACAGGGCATCTGAATGTTGCCTGGCCCTGTTTTCTGTAAAAGGAAATAATGCAAAATACGTGCATGGTAATATTGTGGATTGTGATACCCGTGAGCCTCTGGCAAATGTTCAGCTGACGGTGACCGATCTCCGGCACCCGGACCGTATTCTTGGTAAGTATAAAGCGGATACCAGTGGCGGATATGGATTTGTCCTGCATAATTCATCCCATTTTAAAATCAGCGCTGCAAAGGCGGGATATGAGGCCAAAACAGTGGATTACAACCTGCAGCCACTGCTGGGAATGGATACATTGAAGAATGAAACCGTTTGTTTAAAATCACTGGTGTACCCGGAAAAGGAGATAGATCAGTTATTGAAATCCTTAACACGCTCATCGCGGGTGGGCAATTTCGCATACAAGAAGGCAACCCTGATCGATTCAGCGAAAGACAACCTGGATTCACTTGCCTATATGCTGAAAAAGTATCCGAAAATGGTTATTCTGGTGGAAGGGTACACAGATGGTATCGGGGGTGTTAAGTATAATCTAGCACTTGCCCAGCGAAGGGTGAACACCTGTATGAATTACCTGTTGAAATTGGGTGTGGATCCGAAACAGCTCCAGGGCAAAGCGATGGGTAAATGCTGTCCGGTGGCTCCTGAAAAAATAAACGGGAAGGATAATCCTGCAGGAAGGGAACTTAACCGAAGGGTTGAATACAAAGTGATCAAACACTAGTTAAAGCTTAAGGCATTAAGCTTAGGGTTGTCTTCGATTATCGTTTATCGATAAACGGTCATGGGTCATCCTTTATTTACGATTCCGGACTCAGATAAGATTGCTTATTGCACAATTACTTCAACCAATTCCGGGAAGGTTCAGCTCTTCCCGGAGCAAATTAAATTGCCGCAGGAAGAACATCAATCGCCATTAAGCGTTCTGTGGAATGCGTTTTGTGTTGCTGAACAGTACATCCAGTAAACCCGAAGATTTGCCGATCCAAAGTGTCAGTGATACTATCCAAACGATACAAAGGGCAGCTGAAATATTATAATTCTCATTCAGGTAAAGAACAGCGCTGGTAGCACAGGTAGTAATAATCAAAAACAGGGAAACAAAGGTAGAGATCGCTTTCATAAATTTTCAATTTAGGGTATGTAAGGAAATAAATTACGGATTGATCGGAGTTGATCAGGAAATTGGCACGTAATTCAGAGGAATGGAAAGGATCACTAATTTAAAAAAGAGAATTGGAAGAGGAGATTCAGGTGGAGATTGGATACGATTCAACAGCTACTAATCACATTGATAAAACAAAGATTAAACGCAGTTTTCATAAATGCAAGTACCAGTGAAAATATTTTTATTTTCTCCAGAAATGGGAAAAAACAAATGCCCTGGTTTTCCTTAAGCCCCACGCTGGCAAGGGTTTACCAAAAATTGAAAATTTGCCAGCCCCGGCATTTTCTGTAAATAACATAATGATTCCGGGTAGATAAATGCAGATTTGAGTAATTGGCGTACCGGTATCACCGTAAGTTTTACGATGTTGGAATTACGATTTCAATTCATGATCTACTGTAATTGAAATCCTGAAAAATGACCGTTTTTTGGCGATTTCAGAGTAAAGATTTTAACCGCTGATCACTCCGTCTCACGAGAGACAGGAAAAAGTATTGTATGCTTAAAGCTTACATTCGCACCCACATGATTGACCTGTTGTTTTACGTGATCGTCTTCCTGGCCATTCTCCAGGGCTGGCGAAAAGGAATGATTCTCGCACTTTTTTCAATGGTCTGCGGGCTGATCGGGCTGGCGGCTGCCGTTAAACTTTCGGCGGTACTGGCAACTCATATGAAGTCAGACCTGCACATTACGAACCGCTGGTTACCTGTAATCGCATTTATTCTGGTTTTTATACTGGTTCTTTTAATTATCCGGTGGGCAGGCCGGTTACTGGAAAATTTATTGAAACTGGTAATGCTGGAATGGTTAAACAAACTGGGAGGGATTTTGTTATTCCTGCTCCTGTATCTTTCCATTTACAGCATTATCCTGTTTTACGGAACCCAAATGCAGGTGATTTCCAAACAGGCTGCGGAGAGATCCCGTTTTTATCCATTAATTGCACCTCTTGGCCCTTCGATAATTCGGTTTATTACCGGATTTATTCCATACGGACATGATATGTTTAACGCGTTGGAAGGCTTTTTCGATAAAATCGCCCGCGGCATCCATTAATTCAACTCTGTAGAATCGTTATCGTACATTTGTAATGAAAAGATTATTAAGGATTTAAAAGCCATGATTTTTGCAGTAAATCGTTTATTTTAGCGATTATATTATTGGATTTATTTTATTTAGTGCATGCAGTACGAGATCAAACAAGCGGAAAAGTTCCGGTATATTGAAGAAGGCGAAGGGGAACCCCTGGTGTTGCTGCATGGATTATTTGGGGCGCTCAGTAATTTTGCAGACCTGATTGAGTATTTCCGGAAACACTACAAAGTGGTCGTACCCATGCTTCCTCTCTTTGAACTGGATATTCTTCATACTTCCGTGGGTGGTCTGGAAAAATTTGTATATCGCTTTATTGAGAACCGGAATTACAAAAATGTACACCTGTTGGGCAATTCCCTGGGTGGCCATGTGGCTTTGTTGCATGTGCTCAGGCACCCTGAAAGGATTAAATCGATTATTCTTACCGGAAGTTCCGGCCTTTTTGAAAGTGCTATGGGAGACAGCTATCCTAAGCGGGGCGATTATGAATATATCAAAAAGAAAACGGAGCTGACTTTTTACGATCCGGGAACGGCCAGCAAAGAACTGGTAGATGAGGTATATGAAATAGTCAACAGCCGGATCAAGGCCATCAAAATCATTGCACTGGCCAAAAGTGCCATCAGAAATAATCTGGGTGAAGAACTCAATCAAATCCAACAACCAACGTTATTAATCTGGGGAGCAAATGATGGAATTACACCTCCTTTTGTCGGGAGGGAGTTTCAGCGTCTGATACCCCACAGTGAACTGCATTTCATAGATAAATGCGGGCATGCACCGATGATGGAGGTTCCTTCTGAATTCAATGTTATATTACACCAGTTTCTGACCAAATTAAACGAACCTGCAGCAGTGGCATGAGACAGATAAGATCTTATCACAAAAACCCTTGCTGTGTTAAACCTAGAAATTTTATCGGCTGGCATACCGGCAGTTCTTCCGGAAGACACTGTTTTGTTTGCTAAGGAGATCATGCTCGATCACCATATAGCCCAATTACCGGTTGTATCGCAAAACAAATTACTGGGCAGCATTAGTGAAGACACATTAATGGATGCTTCAGATGATGAATTGCTGGGCGGGAAACATGCTTTCTTTAGTCAGACCTCTGTTCAGGGAGTGGCCCATATGCTTTATACTCTGCATATTTGTTCAGAATTTCAGTTGACCCTTATTCCGGTTATCGGTGAAGATGCGTCTTACCTGGGATCCATCACCACGCAGGACCTGCTCCGTCACACGGGAAAACTCGTTGGGGCAGGAGATCCGGGTGCCATCATTGTACTGGAAATGGACAGGGTGAATTTTGCGTTTTCAGAAATCATTAAACTGGTGGAAACGAATGATGCCCAGATAACACAACTGAATACTTACTACGATGCCATGGCTTCTGCTTTCTATATTACTCTTCGCATAAACCGGCTTGAAATTTCTGATATAATAGCTACGTTTCAGCGATACGAATACAAAATCAAATATTACTTCGGGGAAGAACAATATGAAAATGAATTGCGCAGTAATTATAATCACCTGATGAATTACCTGAGCATTTGATTTCATGATATCCTTGTAAAGCCCCGCGAAAAACCTATGATCCGAAAAGCGGATAAATATCTTTTGCTCTTTGTAATGATGACCGTTCTAAGCTTAACGCTTAACGCCAAACGCTTAACGCCTAACGTCGTACGCTTAAACTATTTTCCATCAACCATCAACCGCCAACCGCCAACCACCAACGGCCAACGGTCATGGGTCATCGGTCATCTTTTTCTAGATAGTTTGCCCAAATTAAAACCTGACACACTTCCATCCGGTGTGATTATTGTTCCTCCTACCCAGGGAAGACTCTTTGTGGTGGGTGATATCTATATCAGTGGAAACAAGGTTACAAAATCCTTTGTCATCACCCGGGAACTGCCTTTTAAAAGCGGAGATTCAATAACACTTCAACAATTGACTTATGATTTTACACGCTCCCGGGAACATCTCATCAATACGCGTTTGTTTAATGAAGTAACTATTTCCCTGAAAGGGTTCCGCGGATTTGTAGCAGACATTGAGATTACCGTGAAGGAACGATGGTATATTTTCCCTTTACCCTACATAAGACCGGTAGACAGGAACTTCACTGCCTGGGCGGAAACAGGATACAGCCTTTCCCGGTTTGACTATGGACTAAAATATTCCCAGTATAATTTTACCGGCAGGAATGATAATCTTCGCGTCTGGCTCATCACAGGTTTTTCGCGACAGGTTGAATTGGCTTATGACCGTCCAAATACAGGGAAGAACCTGGTACATGGTTTTGGAGGGGGATTCCTGATTTCAGGATCTGAACAGCTTGATGTAATAACGACCAATAATCAGCAGGTTTTTGTTGACCGCGACAGTATTAAAAATGCAGGAAGATATCTCCAAACACAACTTAGTTTTTCGCTGCGGTATTATTACAGGCCCGCCATCAGAACAAAACATTTCTTCAGGATCAGTTTCAATAAACTGGCGATTGACAGCACGGTTTTAATGTTCAACCCGAATTATTTCTTAAACCACACCTTATCTGTAGTTTATCCTGAACTTTTTTATAGCCTCAACTATAATAATATCGATTACGTCCCCTATCCCACGCGTGGATTCCTTTTTGAAACCAGTATTATGCAGCGGGGTTTTTCTGAGAATATGCATATGACGCAGTTAATTGCGAGGTCAACTGAGGCCGTTTCATTCGCACCCAAAATGTATTTTGTAACGCAGAATTTTGGAGTACTCCGGCTACCCTTCAGGCAGTCATTTTATAATCAGTCTTTATTGGGATATGGAGATTATTATATGCGTGGTCTTGAACGGTATGTAGTGGACGGAGTAGGACTCCTGCTCGACCGGAATACGGTGATGCGTGAACTGGCCCATTTCGACATACCTTTTCTGCGCGGCACCGCACACGACCATATACCATTCAGGATATTCGCAAAAGCCTATGTTGATCTGGGTTATGTTACCAATAAATACAATTCGCAGAACAGTTTGCAGAATACCATGTTGTATACATATGGAGCAGGATTTGATATCGTTACCTTTTATGATTTCGTATTCCGAATCGAATACAGCGTGAATCAGTTAGGAGAAAAAGGGTTATTTTTTCATATCAGAAATGATTTTTAACCTCAGAAGATCCTTAATTTACTAAAATGAAAGTAGCTATATATTCGCGGATCATAGAAGTATCAGAACGCGGGGAAGTTCAGCAGTTGCTGGATGAACTCCACAGGCGTCATATACAACCTGTTATTTATTTGCCGTTTTTTGAACGGATAAACCAGGTGTTCCGGTTTCCGCCGGATATTTTATTTTTTCGCAATTCAGGTGAATTGGATGAGTCCATTGACTTCCTGATCAGCCTGGGCGGTGATGGCACGCTGCTGGATACGATCGCATTTGTACGGGATAAACAAATTCCGGTAATCGGGATAAATTTTGGACGCCTTGGATTCCTGGCCAGCATCGGGAAAGAAGATATGCTCACGGCGGTAAAAGCGCTGGTCAACCGCACTTATGTAACCGATGAAAGATCTTTGATCCACCTGGATGCCAGCAAACCTTTATTCGGGGAAGTCCCTTACGGCCTGAATGAATTCGCAATTCATAAAACGGACAATTCACCCATGATTAAAATTCATACTTACCTCAATGGCGAATTTCTGAATACCTACTGGGCCGATGGTCTGATTGTTTCCACCCCAACGGGTTCAACGGGTTATTCCCTCAGCTGCGGAGGTCCGATTGTTTTTCCTGAATCAGGTAGTTTTGTAATCAATCCGGTGGCACCGCATAATCTGAATGCACGTCCGATCGTAGTACCGGATGACAATATTATTTCATTTGAAGTGGAAGGGAGGGCGGAAAATTTTCTCTGTGCGCTTGATTCAAGAAAGGAAATCGTCGATAAAAATGTGCAACTTGCGGTTCGCAGGGAAAAATTCAATGTCTCCCTGGTACGGCTGAACGAAAATAATTTTCTCCAGACCCTGCGGAATAAATTGTCCTGGGGCCTGGATCAGCGGAATTAACATTTCGGATATAAGAAAACGGGAATTGATGCGTTAGGCAGCATAATCGTTTACAGATAGCATACAGAATATCATTTATTTAGAGGTATGAAACATGTATTCCTGGTCGGGTTGGCGGTTTTTTGTTTTTTTACCCAGTCCCGTGCACAAACGGATAATAGTTATTTATATCAGGGCGAATTTGGTGTTTTAGGCGGGGTATCCCAGTATTTTGGCGATCTGAACCCTGATTATCATTTTAATACGCCAAAAGCAGCGTTTGGTGTGTTTTTCAGAAAGCAGGTCACCGATTATATCGCTATCCGCATTCAGGGCCAGTTTGCCCAATTGGGATATTCTGACGTTTATAATACCCAGAATGCCTTCGATCTGAGGAGAAATCTGAGTTTTAATACGAATGTCTGGCAGTTGGGCTTTCAGGGTGACTTCAATTTCCTGCGATTTGTACCGGGAGACGGCGACCACCGGTCCACGCCTTACCTAACGATCGGGGTCGGAATGTTCAGCTTTGATCCCTATGCTTACCTTGACGGACAGAAATATTACTTAAGGGAATTGGGAACGGAAGGACAGGCAGTCGGTTACGACGGCCGGAAACCCTATAATAATATTGCGATGTATATTCCCCTGGGCCTGGGTTATAAATACAATCTGAACCCCAAGATGAATATCGGTTTCGAAATCGTATATAACTTTACCACAACGGATTATCTCGATGATGTGAGTAAAACCTATGCCGGAATAAATAGTTTTCCCCCGGCACCTCCCTCTCCGCCATCACCCGCGGCCCTGCTCCAGGACCGGTCTTATGAAACCGGAACCCCGCCTATAGGAACCGCGGGACGCCAGCGTGGATATTCTAATCAGAACGATGGGTTTTTGTATGCAGAAATTATGTTTTCCTTTAATATAAGCTCCTATCGGTGCCCTACCGCTAAATAGGCCTAACGCCCAACGCTTAAAGTCTAATGCTTAACGCCTAACACCTGATTCAATCCCATAGCATTTGAAACTTCTCGTTAAGCAGCAACTCCGTTAATTCTAATTAACAATTAACCATTAACAATTAACAATTAACTTCGTGCCCTTCAAAAACCGGCATGGAGTCTTTGAAAATCAGTATAAACCCCGAACGTCTTCCTAAACATATCGCCATCATTATGGATGGGAATGGCAGATGGGCAAAGGGTCAGGGTCAGGACAGGCTTTTTGGGCACTATCATGGGGTCCAGAGTGTTCGGAATGTGGTGGAAGCCTGTGCTGAGCTGGGAATAGGTTATTTAACCCTGTATGCTTTTTCCACAGAAAACTGGGAAAGGCCGGCCAGGGAAGTCAGCGGATTAATGGAATTACTCGTAGAGACCATCCGTAAGGAGGTACCTACGCTAAATAAAAATAATATCCGGTTACACGTTATCGGGAATACCGCGATGCTGCCGGAAAACACCTTGTCGGTGCTCGGTGAAGCGATCGGGGACACGGCGCACAATACCGGGTTAAACCTGGTTATGGCGCTGAGTTACAGCAGCCGCTGGGAAATGGGAGAGGCGGCAAAAGAACTGGCAATGGATGTGAAAGCCGGTAAACTTGACCCCTGTTCCGTAGATCAGGAAACTTTTCAAAAATATCTCTGTACCCGGAATTTTCCCGACCCTGAACTGATGATCAGGACAAGCGGAGAACACCGGATCAGCAATTTTCTTTTATATCAACTTGCTTATGCTGAATTATTTTTTACTCCTGTACTCTGGCCTGACTTCCAAAAAGAGAATCTATACGAAGCCATCCTCGATTTTCAATCGCGGGAAAGGCGGTTTGGTAAAACGAGTGAGCAGCTGGGCTGAAGATGCCAAATCCTTCAGAAATGATTGAATATAAATGGGCTGCAGCGCTGATCCAGCCTGTATTTTAACAAACACTTTTAATTAATCCCCTTAATTTGCCGCTCTAAAAAACCCGCCCGGATGCTACGACGTTTATTGACTGGTGTTTTTTTACTTTTTTTCTGCTTATTGAAGATAACGGTTGCTGAGGCCCAGGTTACTGACACCACTCATCCTGTATCCATAGATCCTGAATTGCTGGCACTTGAGAATGCAAAAACACCCAAAGAATATACCCTGGGCGGCATCAAAATTACCGGTACAAAATTTCTTGACGAATCCCTTCTGATTTCTGTTTCCGGGCTTAGTGTTGGTGATAAAATCACTATCCCGGGCAGTGATAATTTCAGCAAGGCTATCACGAAGTTGTGGGCTCAGAATTTATTTTCAAATGTTGCCATTTATTATACAAAGATTGTTGGAAACGAAATATTTGTAGAAATCAACGTAACGGAAAGGCCCAGGCTGACCAATTTTACATTCAAGGGCGCCAGTAAGTCGGAATCGGATGAATTAAAAATTAAAACAGGATTGATCAAGGGCCGTGTGATCACGGAAAACATGAAGCAGATCGCAGAGGAAAATATTAAAAAATACTATGCTGATAAAGGTTTTCAGGGAGCGGAAGTTGTCATACTGGAACAACGCGATCCGAAAACCCCCAATTCCGAAACACTCACTTTTGATATTGACAAGGGAACTAAGGTTCGTATCAATCAGATAACGATTTACGGAACGAACACGATTCCTCCGGAGAAAATCAAAAAACAGCTGAATGATACCAAAGAAGTAACCAAGTTAACACTGTATCCCGCCAAGGATTCTTCTTCTTACGGTGAAGTAAAACCTGAAACCTTCAAACAATATATTGACAGGTGGGGTTTCCTTTCCTATACAGGAACAAAAGAATTCCTCGACCCGTATTTCCGTTTTAAACTTTTCAGTTCTGCCAAATTCAACCAGAAAAAATACGACGCGGACAAGGAAAAAATTGTGAGTTATTATAATTCCCAGGGATATCGTGATGCCGTTATTGTTTCTGATACCCTGTTTTACAACAGCAAAAAACAACTGAACATTTCGATTAAAGTGGATGAAGGAAGTAAATACTATTTCGGGAACATAACCTGGAAGGGAAATACAAAATATCCTGATTCCCTTTTATCCATGGTATTGGGAATTCATAAAGGAGATGTTTATAATCTGGATATCCTCAATAAAAAACTGGGAAAACAGGTTACCCAGGAAGGTGGTGGTGTGAGTGATCTTTACCTGGATGACGGATATCTTTTCTTCAGGATCGATCCGGTAGAAACATCAGTGTACAATGATACGATTGATTTTGAAATCAGAATGGTGGAAGGCCCGCAGGCTACCATTAAAAATGTTACGATTTCCGGTAACGAAAAAACAAAGGAATATGTAATCCGCCGGGAGCTGCGTACTATTCCCGGAGAAAAATTCAGTCGTACAGACATCATCCGGTCCAACCGTGAAATTGTAAACCTGGGATACTTTAACCAGGAAAAAGTGGAACCGCATATTAACCCGAACCAGGAAGACGGAACGGTGGATATCAACTGGTCGGTTGAAGAAAAATCTTCTGACCAGCTGGAGCTTTCTGCGGGATGGGGTGGTGGAATCGGGGTTACCGGTACAGTTGGTATATCGTTTAATAATTTTTCGATAAACAATATATGGAAAAAATCTTCCTGGGATCCATTACCAACCGGTGACGGACAAAAACTCAGTCTCCGGGTGCAGGCAAATGGTAAGGCGTATCAGTCTTATAATCTTTCCTTCACTGAACCCTGGCTGGGTGGTAAAAAAAGAAATTCACTTACGGTGAGCCTTTACCGGAGTGCATTCCGTACAGGCGGATATAATTATCAAACGGCGAAGTACGCCTACAGTGATACGAATTCACTCAAGAATTTTGGAGTGGTAATCGCGCTTGGTAAACAATTAAAATGGCCGGATGACTATTTCACTCTTACCTATTCACTGAGTTATACATTGTATGACCTGACCAACTATTCACTCTTTTCACCTGATTTCAGGAATGGATATTCCAATAACCTGAGCTTCAAAGTGGGCCTGGGAAGGTATTCCGTGGATCAGCCGATTTATCCCCATAGCGGATCAAACTTTTTGATCAGTGCCCAGTTTACTCCTCCGTATTCAGCATTTAAAAAGAATTATAATGCTTCGCAGGATGAATTTACATTACCTGAATACACGAAATTCAAGCTGACCAGTCAGTGGTACATTCCTATTGGTAAACCTATGGGTGCAGACAAGAGCCGCCAGTTCGTTCTCTATGCTGGTGTGAAAATGGGATTTATGGGACGGTATAATAGTGAATTGAATTTCTCTCCATTTGAACGCTTCCAGCTTGGCGATGCGGGACTTACCAATAACTTCGGATTACTGGGGTATGATATCATTTCCCAACGAGGTTACCCGGTTTATCAGAATTCTGATCCGCGTATTAACCCGGAGCAACAGAATGCTACCAAGTTTTTTACCATGTTTAATAAGTACACGCTGGAAATGCGGTACCCTTTTGTTACCAACCCCAGCAGTACGATTTATGGAGCAGCATTCTTCGAGGCAGCAAACGGATGGTACGACTACCAGAGTTACAATCCTTTCCGCTTGCGCCGGGACGTGGGTGTGGGTCTGAGGTTCTTCCTGCCTATGTTTGGATTGCTGGGATTTGATTATGCGATCGGGCTGGATAGAATTAATAATACCGGTAAAATCGGAGACGGATCACGATTTACCTTTATGCTTGGCGTAGAACCCGAATAAACTGATATTAAATTTCCCGATATGAAACAACTCGTGCTGGTCCTGACATTAATGATTGGTTTTTGCAGTTTTGCCGGCGCTCAGCGGTATGCTGTCGTGGATTCGAAATATATCCTCGACAAAATGCCCGACTATAAAGCAGCCCAGAAACAGCTGGACCAGATTAGTGCTCAATGGCAAAAAGAAATTGATGATAAACAAGTGGTCCTGGATAAAATGTATAAAGACTATGAGGGAGAACAAGTGATGTTAAGCGACGAGTTAAAGAAAAAAAGAGAAGACGACTTGTTTAACCATGAAAAGGAAGTGCGGGACTTACAACGCAAACGCTTTGGTTTTGAGGGGGATTTATTCAAAAAGCGTCAGGAATTGATCAAACCTGTGCAGGACAAGGTTTATAACGCGATCCAAAAGATTGCAGTTAGTCGCATGTATGACTTTATTTTAGATAAAAGTGAAGGAATAACTGTTATCTTTGCCGACCCTAAGCTGGATAAGAGTGAAGATGTTCTTAGAGAACTCGGGGTTAAGTAAACAAATTATTAAAATCAACTATTAACAAAACAAAGAAAACAGAAAGCAATTATGAAAAAAATTGTTGCCATTGTATTAGTAGCATTCACTCTTACACTCGCCGGGAACCGGCTACAGGCTCAGTCAACAAAATTTGGTTTCATCAGTCTTAGCGAATTGATTACTTCAATGCCTGAGTATAAAAAAGCTGATTCATCCATGCAGGATTATCAAACTGCCCTGAATCAGAATTTTGAAGATATGAAACGTGAATTCAATGAGAAAGACAGTATGCTTTCTTCAAAGGATACAGCTAAGTACACCAAGGCTCAAATTGAAATCAAGAGAAAACAATTGGGCGAACTGTACATGAAATTGCAGGGCTATCAGCAGCAGGCCGGTCAGCTCTATCAGCAAAAACAACAGGATCTCATGGCACCCATCCAGCGTAAAGCTGCAGAAAACGTGCAGACTGTTGCCAAGGAAAACGGATATTCCTATGTATTCCTGAAAGATGCCCTGCTCGTTTCACCACCGGCAGATGACCTGCTTCCGGTTGTAAAGAAAAAGCTTGGATTGAAATAAACTGAATAAACTTTTTCAAAAAGGTCATCTCGTTTTAACCGGGATGACCTTTTTAGTTTTTGTTGATTAATTTAGTATATGCCCGTTTCCCAGCCAATAGGTGTTTTTGATTCCGGTTATGGCGGACTCACCGTACTTAAATCGATCGTTGAAAAATTACCCGGATATGATTTCATTTATCTGGGAGACAATGCCCGTGCTCCTTATGGCAACCGTTCCTTTGAAACCGTTTACCAGTATACAAGAGAAGCAGTGCAATGGTTTTTTTCGAAAGGCTGTCCACTGGTTATCCTGGCCTGTAACACTTCTTCCGCAAAAGCCTTGCGAACCATTCAGCAGCAGGATCTGGTTGAATCTGGTACAAAAAACCGGGTTTTAGGGGTGATCAGGCCAACAACAGAAATTTCAGGGCTTCTTTCTAAAACCGGTAGCGTCGGTATTCTCGCTACCAGTGGAACTGTAAATTCAGGGTCCTACGTTTTAGAGATTAATAAGTTTTTTCCCGGGGTAAAAGTTTTTCAACAGGCCTGTCCGCTCTGGGTTCCGTTGATTGAAAATAACGAACACCAGGATCCCGGTGCTGATTATTTTATCCGGAAATACGTCGATGAACTGCTTGCCCAGTCTGCTGAAATGGATACCGTTCTGCTGGCCTGTACCCACTATCCACTGCTCATGGATAAATTAAAACAATACTTTCCGAAAAAAATACAGTTGATTGCTCAGGGCGATATTGTAGCGGAAAGCCTGACGAAATATTTGAAAAACCATCCGGAAATAGAAAGCCGCTGTAGCAAGGGAGCCGAACGGTTTTTTTATACTACAGACGACAATGCCGACTTTGACCGGCATGCTGCGTTATTTTATGGGCAGGGTATTAGATCGGAAAGAGTATTTTTGTAAGGATTACCATTGCAATATGAAAACATGTTTATGAGATCCCGCTTAATTTGGTGCCTTATTGGGATTGTTACAGTCTCTTTTATTTCATGCAGTAAAGAACTCAGCAACGAAGAGGGGAATATTCCTTCCACAAGCAGTTTTTATGCAACTCTTGAAGGAAATCTGTGGAATGCTGACAGTCTTCAGTCAATTTTTCAAATAAATGGAGGTTTGTCCATAAATGGCCTGAGTAAGACCGGGGACCAGATTTCGATAGTTCTTTCAACCTTCAAAACAGGCGTTTTTACCCTGAATTCCGTTTCTGATTCCTATGCTTTTTATACAAACATTTTTACCCCTGTCGAAGTCGATTATTTCAGTAATGCAGGCACGGCCGGGGGAACAGTAACGATTACCAGCATCGATTCCATCAATCACCTGATAAGCGGCAGCTTTAGCTTCACCCTGGTCAACCCTGCCGACAATACGACGAAAACCATCACCTCGGGGGTATTTAATAGTGTGCCATATACCGGTAATGGTTCTATTATTCCTCCCGGGAACAGTACCGATACCCTGAAAGCCCTGGTAGGAGGTAATAAATTCAATGCTGCCCAGGTACTTGTGCAGACGCAAACCGGCCAAATTATTATTGACGGGATTTCCAATGATGGAATGCAAAACCTTTTGCTTTCAATGCCGGATAGTATCATCCCCGGGAGCTATGATCTTGATTTTAACCTGGCGAAATACGCGGCAATATATTATACAGATGTTAGTAATCCACTGGTTTCCAATGCGAATGGTACACTGGTTATTATTTCGAATAATACGGCTACAAGGATGATCAAAGGTACTTTTACATTTATTGCCAGCTCCATGGATAATTCGATAAGCCTGAACATTACCAACGGCTATTTTAATGTTAAATACTGAGATTGCTGTTATATTGTTGGCAATCAGATCAGAATTATTTAGCTTTGCCGTCCCTTTCAACGGAATCCCGCCAAGGTTGGGAAAAAAGTAATGGGAAATTCCCTGATAATCAGGGGTTAAGAGAAAAAAAAATACAATGAAACGTACATTCCAGCCACACACACGCCGTCGTAAAACTGTTCATGGATTCCGCAAACGCATGCAAACTGCCAACGGAAGGAAGGTGCTGGCCAGCCGTCGTGCAAAAGGCCGCGCAAAACTTACGGTTTCCAGTGAATCTAGCGGAAAATAAGCCTGAAGCGGGAGGCTTGATGCCCGAAGCTAAACGGTCAATGGTCAACCGTCAACAAAAGAAACTTCAAAGTTATATTACAATACAGCCCCTTATGGGGCTTTTTATTTTATAAATGTTTGATGAGCAAAAAGAGACCATATTCGTTGGGTAAGGCTGATCGCTTAAAAAGCAGGAAGCAGATTGATATACTTTTCGGGTCAGGAAAGAAGTTAAATGTATTTCCTTACCGCTTAATCTACCGGACGGAATCGGGTATCGGGGAAATCAAGGCCGGCTTCACTGTATCTTCAAAAAATTTTCCCAGGGCTGTCGACAGGAACCGGATCAAAAGGCTGGGCCGGGAAAGTTACCGGCTGCAAAAAAATGAACTGGAGTCCAGGATACTTAAAAACAAGAACCTCCTGCATTTGTTTTTTATTTATACTGCAAAGGAAATTCTTCCCTATGCTGAAATTTCTACCCGTTTAAAACTGGCACTGGATAAACTGATATTGGCAATACATGAGATTCATCCTGAAAATACTTAGTTATCCGTTCATATTCCTGATCCGGATTTACCAGCTGGTCATATCTCCATGGCTAGGTGCCAGGTGTCGTTTTACTCCCAGCTGTTCAGCATATGCCATTGAAGCGCTTACGAAATATGGGCTAATAAAAGGAGGATGGATGGCAATTCACCGAATTTCAAGTTGCCATCCCTGGGGTCGTCACGGCCATGATCCGGTTAAATAGGCGTGAAGCGCGAGGCGCGAAGCTTGAAGCTTAAGGCTCGAGGCCGTGAAGCAGGAAAATACCAGGATTATGATTTCTGAATTTCGGTTCCTTTATTTTTTTGTTGGGTGAATGGTTCTTACAGAATCATCATTTTCAGATCCCTGTTCATATTTGTACTTGCTCATCTCCGTTAGTTTGCTGATTATTTCGTTTACTTCGGAGAGGTTATAAAATTTATATATTTCAGGAACGGAACCTGCATCAAATGCGGAAGGTATGGGCGTGAAGGGAGGGAAAATCTTAGCATTCGTGAAATCGGTTATTTTTTCTATTTTACCCGGAGGTATAAAATAATTTTTCGAACCGGCAGAAATATTGAGGCCCTTAACAAGCTGATTGAGACTGTCAAGTTGCTTTTTCAGTTGCTCCTGGGTTATCCGGGTCTGTTTTACTTCACCAGTATGCTGCATACTTCCGACAAGGGTATCAAATTTCAGATTTGCCAGCCAGAGTCCGTCCTCTTTAGCTTCCAGTGTATAATGCATTTTTGGACCAGTAATATTCAGCACGACGGGGTCCGAACCGGTAAAATTCAATTCCTTTTCAACCTGCGAATTCCCCTCTGTTACAGTGATGTTTTTTTGTGATTCATCAACCTGGATATTGCTGTTTGCATAAATTAATATTTTTTTTTGATGTGAGGAACACGCACATAAAAAAAATAAAGCGGATATCATCAGGTGCAAAGGTCTTTTCATATTCAAGTTTTAATGTAGAGTGAATCAGGGGCCTTGTTCTGTAAAACCTGCAGAAGGGAATTACAAAACAAGAATCCCGTCTCTTTCCTGGCCAAAGGAAAGAAACGGGACCTGAAGATAAATCAATTCGCTCTAGTCATCATTTAAAGCGAAGCCTCGTATCTTTTATTTACTTCCTGCCAGTTGACCACATTCCAGAATGCAGTCAGGTATTCGGCGCGGCGATTCTGGTATTTCAGGTAATAGGCATGCTCCCAAACATCGACGCCCAGAATAGGCGTTCCTTTCACTTCGGCAACGTCCATGAGGGGATTATCCTGATTAGGAGTGGAAGAAATTAATAATTTACCGTCCTGCTCCACGAGCCAGGCCCATCCGCTTCCAAACCGACCGGTAGCTGCAAGAACAAACTTTTCTTTAAATGCGTCAAATGAACCAAAATCCGCATCGATGGATTCCGCCAGCTTTCCGTTTGGCTTTCCTCCGGCATTAGGAGCCAGAATCTGCCAGAAAAAACTGTGGTTCCAGTGTCCACCGCCATTATTCCGGATGGCAGGAGAAAGTGTACCGGCAATGCTAACCAGTTCATCCAGCGATTTATTTTCATTGGGAGTACCGGCAACCGCCTTATTCAGATTGTCAACATACGCCTGATGGTGCTTGTCGTGATGTATCTGCATCGTCATTGCGTCGATACTGGGTTCAAGGGCTGCCGGCGCATAAGGAAGTGCAGGTAAAGTAAATGCCATGATTTTTATTTTTTAAAATTTGAAGCTAACCGTTTGAGGGATTACAAATCTACTGATCAAAGGTTGATAAACAAAGTGAAAAAGTTCAAATAGGACGATGAATCAACAAAGAAATCATGCCACAACCGGAAGATTTAATAAAAAAGTAAAGCTGTCCTTAATTTTCCACAATTCATGGGTTTGCCCAGGTATATTGGTCCATGACTCAGGGGGAGACTCACCGTTTGGCTTTGAAAAATTCTTTCATCAGCATGGCGCACTCTTCGGCAAGCACTCCATCCGTCACAATGGTTTTGGGATGGAATGGACGTGGGGCAATCCCGATTTGTTCCAGGGATGGACAGGGCTCTACATATTTTTTATACCCATTTTTTATATCCGGAGCTCCATATACCACTTTCTGAATTTTGCTCCAGTACAATGCGCCGGTACACATCAGGCAGGGTTCCACCGTAATATAAATGGTACAGTCAGGCAGATATTTTGATCCTAGAAAATTGAATGCGGAAGTAAGCGCGATGATTTCTGCATGAGCCGTCGGATCCTGCAGACGTTCCACCTGGTTGTGACCCCTGGATATAATTTTTTCTTTTAACGTAACAATGGCACCTACCGGAACTTCCCCATCATCAAAAGCTTTTTTTGCTTCTTTCAGTGCCTGCAACATGAAATATTCGTCGGTCATAAATTAGTTGGCGGTTGGCGGTTGACGGTTGACGGTTGGTGATTGACGGTTGACGTAGTGCCTATTCTTTGCCGTAAATGCTGAGGAGTTTAAGAAGAACCCCGTTTGTCCAGCCAAATCCATCCTGTCCATCATATTCACCTCCCCCGGCTTCTTTACTTATATCATCAACATTATACTTCTCCATAAGTTTGCCGGTATGTTTGTATACATCAATATTTAATTTAATCCATCTTTTGGCAGATATAGCCGCCAGATTTTTTT
The DNA here is from genome assembly GCA_963766585.1 of uncultured Bacteroidota bacterium. Classification (GTDB taxonomy): domain Bacteria; phylum Bacteroidota; class Bacteroidia; order Chitinophagales; family Chitinophagaceae; genus Puia. Next base: position 292,980 of record CAVYAV010000002.1, on the reverse strand, counting down.
GTCCGCAGCGATCAAGTCCCCAAATCATCATCCATTCCAGGGGGGCCCATCCGTTTGGGGCATCCCATTGCTGTCCACTTTCATTTTGAGTGGTTACGAAACCGCCTGGTTTCAGAAGATTCTCCTGTACAACTGCGGCTACTTTTTCCCCGAGCAGGCTCATATAGTCGGGATGTTCATTAATAAAACAAAATGGATATAAACCGGCAGGGGTAATCTTTTTAAGCTGAACCCGGGTTCTGAACTGGTAATCTGTAAAAAAAGATATTTTATCGTTCCAGAAGTATTTATTTATGAGGATGCCTCTCTGAATGGCTTTTTCGCGAAACAATTTTGCACCTGCTTCATCCCCGTTTATCTGTCTGGCTTTCGCGATTGTCCATTCCATATGATACATGAGGCTGTTCAAATCAACCGGAAGTATATCTGTTGTTTCAATTGTTGTAATCGATTTATCATCTTCAAACCAACGGGTGCTGAAATCAATTCCGCTTTCAGCACCTGCCCGGAGGTGTTTGTACATATCGATTTTATTTCTTCCCGATTTTTCGGCTGTCAGGTAATCCTCCCTCCAGCTTTCCTGCCGGGGTACCATACTGTCGTCCCAGTAACGATTCAGCAGGTCTCCGTTTTTTAACCGGACGATACGGCGGTAGGCGTCTCCCGGCTTCAATTTTTCTGAACCGTCCATCCAGAATGCATATTCTTTTTCCATAGCCGGAAGAAAGATCTGGTAAATGCTGTCACCCTGGATTCCGGCGAGTAATTCAACCATACAGGAAAAGAAAGGCGGTTGTGATCTGCCCAGGTAATAGGTGCGGTTTCCATTCGGTATATGCCCATAATTATCAATCAGGTAGGCAAAATTGCTGATCATATCCCGGATAGTCTTTATTTCACCACTCTCTTTCAATCCGAGCATAGTGAAATAGGAATCCCAGTAATATACTTCCCTGAAACGTCCGCCCGGTACGATATACGGGTTAGGTAATGGCAGCAATGAACTTCCTTCCACTTCCTTATCCGGATTTCTTTTCAAAACGGTCCATAATTTTTTAATATGTGTAACCACATCATCTGAAGTATCTGATTTGTATTTAGCAGTAACGGCCTGTGGAATTTCAAAATTTGCTTCCACAAATTTCTTAAGATCGAGTTTGGGGCCCTTTTGCATTCCATAATCGTACATGATATCTGCCGGTTTTCTTTTCGGAATGCAGTCAACAAATGTTTTACCATCCGGAAATACCCTTTGCATCTGTACGTCCACAAAGAGGTCGCCATAAATTTTGTCCGGCGTGGCGGGTTGAAGGTATTGGGCTTGTGTGGAGATATTCAATACCAGGAAGGTTAGAAAAATTAAGGGTCTCATCAGGGGGTAAATTTGATTTTAAAGATACGTTTTCCGGATGTAAGCCTGAAAGCGGTTAGAATGAAAGATGATTAAGTCAGTCTGCAGGAAATTGCCCGGGAAATGAAAATACCAGAGAGGGTAAAGGGGTATAAAATCGAAAGTCAGGCTAAGATTTGAGTTCGACAAGAGTTCGACAAGAGTTCGACAAGAGTTCGATTGAAGTTCGAATACGGTGGTTTACCAGAAAAACTTATCAGCCTGCGGTTTAGCTGTCCCCAATTAAAAGGTCCTTTTGCTAAAAATATGTTGACAGCATTTTCATGCTGTTTTTCATTTAATGGTCAACGGAAAGCTCCTGTACTGGCACATGTTCCTTTCCCTGTTTTGTAACGGGATCCAGGCATAACCACAGGGCAAGAATACAACCATAACTTCCTCCGCGTTCCACCCATTCAAATATTTCAAAATGCGGGTAAAATAATTCGGTTCCCATCTTCCAGACCAGAAAAGCAAACAGCAGGGGTCGCACGGGTTTTACCAGTACGGCAATGGCCGCCATGATTTCAAAAATGCCCACAATCAGGGAAACATTTGCCGTATTAGAAAATCCCAGCGAACTATATTGATTCAGCAGCGCAGGTTTTTGTATCAGGTTTAACCATCCGTGACCAAGCAATAACAGGAATACAGTCATTTGCAGAAGTATTTTTACAGTGGCGATGGATTTATTATTTACCGGATCATTCGGGCTGATCACAGAACGAAGCCAGCCGGGATTCAGCTTTATACCACCAGACAGCACCAACAGGCAAAGCGGAGCTCCATAGTTGCCTGCCCTTTCCAGGAATTCGGCAAATGGTTCGCCAGATAACGGACGGCAAAAAGCAGTAATAATGCCCCAGATCACCAGCCAGGCCGGGATTGCCCGGTAAGGTTTCATCAAAAGAAGAATTCCAAGCAGGATATCGGCCGTGCCTGCAACCGGCATCAGCCGGTAAGCCATTACTTTACCGATTCCGAACAGGGCAAAATAATTGCACCAGATCGCCTTGGTAATAATGCCAAATGCGCCATGACCAATAAAACACATTGCCGAAGCAATTCTCAGTGAGTAGTGTATTTTAATTGACGTTGAATTCGTTTTCATCCGCAATGGAATAAGGTAAGTTTTGTTTAAAGACCTCCCGAAGAATCGGGAGGTCTGTATTGCTTAAACCAAAAATTTTTAATTCGCTCCGTCGTTCTCTGCCCGCAGGATGGCGTAGTGGCCTATGTTTGTTCCCACAGTCAGTCCGACTTCGCAGTCTGTTCTGTAATGTATTCCGCCAACCAGCCGGCTCCTGGCTGCTTCACTGGCCATCGCATTGTATTTATCAGCGTTTGAAGGCAGAAGGTGGCCCAGTATGGCCGCCGCCGATCCGCTGAATACAGAATGCCCGGATACATAGGCTGGGAAATTGGGTATTCCCGTTAATGTTTTAATGGAAGCATCAACCTGTGAGGGCCTTGGATTGAAATAATGATACTTGATATCCCAGCACACGACGGCTGCATCCATTAATGTCATATTCAGCAGGGCCATATTCCTTGCCCAGCGTACTTCGCTATAGTTTTGTTGTACGAAATCCTCCGCCGCGATAGCATCCCAATGGCCGGGAGGTGTATAGGTTCCCACGCCATCTGCCCAATAAGTGACGATCTTGATATTGTCACGGCTCGGGTTTTTCAACAGTCCTGCTACTTCTGCCACATCCTTGTTCATCTGTTCAGATCCAACTTCCGGAGGGGGTGGGGGCCGCAGGCTCACCACGGTAGCAGAGTCAAATAAAAATGTCTTTACCTTATAAAATAAAGGCAACATGGGGGGGCGTTTTGGTGATTCCAGGCTATTCCAGGGTGTTAGTCCCTGGTTCAGGCAATTGCTAACGAAATTGTCCCAGTCTGTCGGGGTACCTACTGCCTTACCTGCATTATCTCCTCTGGCGCGGGCGATAAATAATTCCGCCACCTGTCTGCCCAGCGCTTCACCGGCGGTGATATCTGCCCGCGTAGCGGCTCCACTCATGATGGTAGCCTGCTCCTGTTCCATAGCCCTGGCCTGAATGTTGGCGATTTCATCGGGAAACAGCAGTTTCATCATTTCAGCCGTAACGCCGGCGAGTACAGCGGCTTCCGAAGGGTAAGAAGGAAGGTTTGAACGGTTGATATATTTGGAAGAAATGGTTGAATCAAAGGCATAGGGAGCTGCCCTTCTGAATTTCATTTTGTAATACCAGCAGGCAACCAGGGCATCATACTGGGCTGCACTAATATAACCGTATGCACGGGCCGCATAAGGAGGATTAGAGAATGGAAACAGTGGGTACGCCAGGGGATTTGCTGCACTTGGAATGGTATAACTTCCATCCGGGTTATTTACCGGAGGCAGGTTATATTTTGCAACCAGTCCACGCATGATTTCATTCCATCTCAACACACCGCCTGCTGCCCAATATTTAATTGTAGCTGCCTGGTCTCCTGAAATATGCTGCTGTAAATCTTTAATCTCATTCAAGTCGGCAGCGTACAAAGGGGAACTGGTTGGAACCGGTGTGGCTACGGCAAAACTATCGGGTCTGGAAAGTAATACGGGTTTCCAGCTGCCTGCCGCGGTATCGTTATTATTAACCAGAAGCGCCGGCAGATTTGCCGTACGGTCGGAAATTTCTTTCTGGCAACTCACAGCAGCCTGCAACAGCCCAATCAATATCGTATAACGGAGAATATTTTTCATTTCAATTATTTTAATCATTTTTTAAGACTGAGCACATAATAAAGTCCGGCTGTATACATCTTGGACTGTCCTACATTTCGTCCGGCGATCACAAAGTCGGCACCACCAATAACTTCCAGGTTCGGTATAAAAGGGAGAAAATATTTTACATGTCCTCCAAGGGAGGTCATGTTCATCTGATTTCCGGCAAAGGGAAAATCATTAATGCGGATGTCTGTACCGCCAAATGTGTACAGATTATACAGCTGGGCCTGAACTGTCAGGTTAGACTTCCGGATACCGATAAAAACATTACTGTTCAACTGATTGGCCATGTAAACCTTGTTGGTATAATGAATTTCATCAGTATAGTAGGCCGTTCTGTCAATGGTAACATCGCTCCTCCATACATAGGCACTTGAAATGGTCGTGAAGAAAATACCCTGTTGATAGTCGGCCGTCAGTCTGCCGGATAAGGTGGTAGTGCCCAGCCCAATCGACATGGGAAGGAAATCGTTTTCATAATTCGAAAGCGGTGTGGAGAATCCTCCTACAGCGAAAAGCGATAAATTTCCTTTCCCGAGTGGTTTTGAATAAAGCTCATATTTTAAATCCACGGCGAGGTCCTGGATACCTTTCAGTCCGTGTAATGTGCCTTGTGTAGCATGGGTCCACACATAAGAAGCGGAAGCCAGCACATTTAGTTTATCTGAAATACCGTAGTTACTCATCAGCATAAGGGATTCGTTAGAAACTGTTCCCATATTTTCATTGCTTCTTTTCTTTGTTCCTTCCCAGTATTCATTCCAGCTGGAATACATATAGGTAACTCCGTTGCACCATTGTTTTTTACTCATCATCACACCGTCTTCTGCTGTCTGGGATTTTGACAGTAAGGATGCCAGGCACAGGGTGCCGGACAGGATCGAACGATAAATTATTTTCTTATTCATTTTGCGATAGATAAAGTTTGATATGACAGGACAGGGATTTGAAAAATCGAATCATAATCCGACTGGCGGTTAAAGATTATTGAGGCCGTTGCGCCGTGCACAAATGCCATAGTTGAATACTTCATGAAAAATTACCGGTTAAAATGGAATGGGTATTCCGCGAATCGCGGATACAGTTTAATGATCTGCTTTTTGGGAATTAAGCGAGGTCTGGTGGTTGGCCGGCAGGAGAAAGATGCATGGCCGGTACCTGAAGCAGATAATGGTCAGTAGCCTTCATAAACATCACGGTAAGATCCGGGATGGAATACATACTGTCTTCTGAATAGTATTCAGCAGAAAAACCTTTGAAAGAGTTGTTATGTTGTTCTGATTTTTTTGATTGTCCGGGATGCTGTAAATCATTCACCAGTTTAAAAAATTCATCCTTTGCAGACTGAAGGCGGGTGGAAGTGCGGTTCGGGATACACAGGTATTCCAGTGAACCTTCATTAAGCCGGCGTTTAACGTAATTATATTGAACTCCGCCGATTTCGACTTTTCCGTCTGTTCTTTGAAATTCATTGGTGTTTGCGTAGGAGGAAATATGCGTGGCCGGAACTTTAATCAGGATAAGGTCGGCATCCGTGTAATTATGCCTGTCGAGATCAGCGATCATATTTTTATCTGCATGATCCTGGAGAACAGCTGTATACAACTGGTAGCCTACCCAGTTAAACAGGAGCAGGCCCAATAAACCTATGGCAGCAATTTTCTTCACAGCACCGGCAAATTACTAATTTTTACGGAACAGAATAATTTTTCTTCCCAGGGCCCACCCCGGTTAGGGTGAGTTTTTTCCAGCCGGAAGGCAGTTTGGAAGGAACCTGGTCGATTCCGGCGGAGCCAATATTCAGACCTCCGAATCCCATAAGCAGGGATTGTATGATACCTCCGGCTCCCGTAGCAAAATACGGATTGCTGCCCCCTTTGGTCTCTGCAATTACCCGGAAAGGCGGATTCAAATTGGGGATATAAGCATCTTTAAAAAAATGATATGCCGTATCTCCTTCTCCCAGCCTGGCATACAAAAGTGCAAAAATCGCCTGTGTCATGGCGGGTGTACCCTGATTGGGAACCCTGGACTGATAATATACCAGGTCTTTCTTTATCTGAACGGGATCTGTGATCAGGTTTAATGGATAAGCCAACAAATTTACATCTCCCTGTTTGATGCCTTCTCCCTGATAGGTTGCATGTTCCCGGGTAACCCCATTCAATTGAAGGATGGGGATGTTGTCTGAAACCAGCATCCAGTCAGGATCGGCTTTGATTCCGAGAATCGAAGCTGCTTCTGTAGCGTGTCGGAGCAATACTTTAGCCGCCCCGTTAGTAAAAGCATCGTTGTCTACATTTTCGGCCCATTCGTCCGCAGCCACCACATTCAGGATATCATACTGGCCCGGAGCTTTTCTCTCCACCCGGGAAGCCCAGAAATCTGCAGTAGCTGAAAGAATCGGCCAGCCTTTTTCTTTCAGCCATTCTTTATCCTGGGTAACACAATAGTAATTCCAGGCGGCAAGACCCACACAAGCCGTAATATGATGTTCAAACGGTCCGCTTAGTGCCCAAACCGGCGTTTCTTCTACTCCGGTCCCGGCAGATTCCCATGGAAACATAGCTCCCTTATAACCATGTGAAAAAGCATTTTTCCGGGCAGCATCAAGACGGTCATACCTGTATTCGATCATGGATTTTGCCATTTCCGGATGCATGACCAGTATTGCCGGGAACATCCACAGGTCAGCATCCCAGAAAACATGTCCGTTATAACCGAGTCCGCTCAGTCCCATAGGAGATAAACTGAAAGCAGTTCCTTCGCGGGTAAAGGAATATAAATGATAAAGCATACTGTGAATGTCCTGTTGGGACTGCTCATCCCCTTCGACCAGGATATCAGATTTCCAGATTTCCTTCCAGGCTTTTTCATGAAATGAAATCAGTCGTTCTGTACCCTGCAGCTTTGCAAAAATGGTCAGGCGTTCTGCCTCATTCAGCGGATCGTCATGGTGTGCAGATGTTATAGAGGATCCGGCAATGGCAAAACGATAGGTTTCTCCTGCTTTGATTTTACGGGTAAATTTAAGCAGGTGCATATTGTTGTCCCACATCTCATGAATCAGGCGGGGTTCCTGGCCATGGGGCTCGTTAAATATAAACGTATTGGATGCACACATCAATAATTTTCCCGTCGGGCTTTTCGCTGTGGAAGTCAATAATGAAATCACCACATGTGGCCGGTCGATTTCGTTATAATAATTCTGCACATCCCGCAGGGCGTCAGGTGCCTCCATTACACTGGCGGGTGTAACCTGAATGTCTTTTTTTGCCTGTACTGTAATGTCCATTAAAACAGTATAGGGCAGCTGGCGAAGCGCATAGTAGGTGTAACTGATCGTAGCTTTTTCGCCGAAATTGAAAGTAGTGGTGAAACTGGCCCGCTGCATATCCAGGGTTTGTTTCATGGAAGAAATATTTCCGGATTGTATATCCTCCCCGTCAATATTGAAATGCATATTAAGCAGGTTAAAACTCTTCAGGAAATTACTCACACGCCCGCGGCCATATAAATCATAGGCGCCGGCGAGCACTACGTCTTTTACCTGGAAGGGTTGGGGGGATGAAATAATGCCGATCATTCCATTGGCTACCGTAACACCATAATACCCGGCAGTAAACGGGCCCTGGGCAGCAATAACCCAGGGACTGACGGATGTGGCTTTTTGTGATATAGCAGGCGGACAAAAAAAATGAATAAGTATTATCAGCGGGAAGGAAAGCAGGGGAATCTTCATCGGTCCAAATTAATGATAAGGGTATTTTAAATTCGATACAGGCGATTTGCGTTTTCTCCAAAAAACTTATCCCTTTCTTCCGGACTGAATTTCTCCATAAACTTTTCAAGGAGGCTCTTCCATTGTACATACATTCCGGAAACCAGTAAGAAGGGCCAGTCACTGGCAAAGAGCAGCCGCTCAGGACCGAATGCCTCAAAGATTATTTCAAGGAAAGGAAAAAAATCTGCCGGCTTCCAGGTTTTTGAATCGATGCCGCCGGTTAACAATCCGGCCGTTTTGCAATACATATTCGGATTCCGGGCCAGCTGCTGTATCAGGGTTTTCCAAACCGGTGATGGTGTTGTTCGTGTATCCGGGTTTCCGCTGTTTTGTAAAATGAAAGTTTGTTCAGGATGCATTTGTATGAAAGGATTCCAGATATCCGGAGAACCTCCGGTTTTAAAACTTAAATCCAGGCTGTACTGATATTCGTTCATTTTTTGCATCACCATCATCGGAGGCACTTCGTTTCCGGCAGCTTCTATCCGGTAACCTTTAATCGCAGCGTATTGGTGAAGCTCCTGCAATTTATCTACGGCTTTCAAACTAAACAGATCCGTCCACCCAACTACCCCCCGGATTTCGGGATGTGTTAATGCCAGTTCTGAAAGAAAACGGGTGTCAACTTCCGAATCAGCAGGGACCACCGCAATACAACCATCCATTCCATTCCGGTGCAGACTTTGCGATAATTGTTCCGGCAGGTAGTGCTGACTCAGTAACTTATTATTCCGGATAGAAGGAGCGGCGGTAGATTTATCAAATTTCCAGAAATGAACCTCAGCATCAATTTTCATATAAAATCATTCGCATTCAAAGCTAAGAAGGAACGGGGAGATATCAGAAACAGGTTAAGGATGAATTATACTAATTTAGTTGCTCAACACTGTAGTTTATGAACGAGACTCCGACGGAGAACGAGCCCATTTTTCCTGAAGCCGATATCAGATTTGCATCTTTTGGAAGCCGTTTCGGCGCTTCACTGATAGACGGAATAATCCTCTCTGCGATCATTTTACCGGTTACCTATTTCAACGTAACTGCCTGGAAAATTCCATACCTGTTTATCTTAACCTCGCTTGTTGAAATCGTTTACAAACCTTTCCTGGAATACCGATACGGCGCAACCCTGGGAAAAATGGCGGCCGGAATACAGGTGCTGGGTCATCAGTTTCAAAAAGTCAGTTTTAATGAAGAAATGCGGCGGGTTAGTTTTTATATGGTGCCTTCCATTATTCAATTTTTACTAACAGTCCGGATTTATTTTTCTCCGGAATTCTTTACGGTCAAAAACTACAACGACTACAATCAGTTTGTGGTGAATTCCAATCCCGCAACACTGGTGCTTGGAGGGCTTGTTTTTTTCCTGGGCATGGCAGACTGCATCACTTTTTTACTTAATTCCCAGCGCAGGTCCCTGCATGATTTATATGCAGGCACATTCGTTGTTGAAAAGTATTAAACTAACAGTCATTAGTTTTTTAAGCTAATTTTGGAGATTTAGGCCACTATGCATCAATCCAGACAGCGCCTGCGTATCGTTACGGCAACTTCCCTCTTCGATGGCCATGATGCTGCCATAAATATTATGCGGCGGATTATGCAATCGAAAGGGGTTGAAGTAATTCACCTGGGACATAACCGGAGCGTACATGAAATAGCGGAGGCAGCCATTGAAGAAGACGTTCAGGCAATTGCCATCACTTCCTACCAGGGAGGTCATTTGGAATTTTTTAAATACCTCCGGGACCTGCTGGATGAAAGCGGATGCAGTCATATCCGAATTTTTGGTGGTGGCGGGGGCACCATTTTACCGACAGAAATACAATGGCTGCAGGAAAATGGGATCAGCCGGATTTATTCACCCGACGACGGTCGCGCCATGGGCCTGGAAGGCATGATTGATGAACTGATTCGCGAAACAGAAAAAACGGTTCAACCGGTTCAGGGAGTTTTCTGGACTTCCGAAAAGAGCTGGAATGGAAAACTGCCGCTTGGGGAATACAAGGAAATCAGGCAAATCGCCCGGGCCATTACCCACGCTGAAAACGGCCAGCCGCCAACCATCAGCCATCAACCGCCAACTGCCAACCGCCAACTGCCAACTGTGATTGGTATCACCGGTACAGGAGGTGCCGGTAAAAGCAGTGTTACAGATGAGATCGTGCGCAGGTTTCTGCAGGGCTTTCCGGAAAAAACGATTGCCGTTATTTCTGTAGATCCTTCGAAGAAAAAAACAGGTGGTGCACTCCTGGGCGACCGTATCCGCATGAACAGTATTCATTCGCCCCGGGCTTATATGCGGTCCCTTGCGACACGTGAAACAGATGTGGCCCTGAGCGCCTATGTACAGGAAGCCCTGGATATTTGCCGCAATGCAGAATTTGATCTGATCCTGCTGGAGTCTGCTGGCACCGGTCAGAGTGACGCCTCTATTCTAAATTTTTGCAATGTATCAGTATATGTGATGACGCCGGAATATGGAGCGGCGAGCCAGCTGGAAAAAATTAATATGCTGGATTATGCTGACTGCATCGTAATAAATAAATCAGATAAACCAGGTGCGGCGGATGCGCTGATTGAAGTGCGCAAGCAGTATAAAAGAAATCATGGTCTGTGGAATGCAAAAGATTCAGAACTTCCGGTGGTTGGCACCACAGCTTCCTTATTTAATGACGCTGGTACACAGGATCTTTTTCTTCGCCTTCTTAAACTTGTTGATCAGCGTTCGGGATCTCAGTTTCTCCAAAAGGTTCAGTTGCCGGCAATAAAAGGCCAGTTTGAAAAAACAATTATTCCGCCAGCGCGCGTCAGGTACCTGAGTGAAATTCATGAGATCATTTTGGAATATGATAGCCTGGTTGATGTCCAGTGCAGGATTGCGACCACCCTCTACCAGTTAACCGGTGCATTGGAAGAGATGAAAAAAGATCCTCGAAGCCGGGAATTGACCGGTGTAATGGAAAACCGGGTCAGGGAATTGGAAGAACAACTCACCCCTGTTAGCCGTAAACTGATCAGTCACTGGCCCGAAAAAATAAAATCTTATCAGGCGGCTGAATATATTTATCAGGTAAGGAATCAGGAGATCAGGCAGAATTTATATACGGTTTCTTTATCCGGAACGCAGATTCCCAAACTGGTTTTGCCAAAATATAAAGACTGGGGGGATATCCTCCGATGGCAGGCACAGGAAAATGTTCCGGGTTCATTTCCGTTTACTGCCGGTTCATTTCCACTGAAACGCGAAACGGAAGATCCAACCAGGATGTTTGCCGGGGAGGGACCGCCGGAACGAACCAATAAAAGATTTCATTATCTCTCGGCCCTCCAGTCTTTTAAAAGACTTAGTACGGCTTTTGATTCCGTCACATTATATGGTGAGGATCCGGATCCCCGTCCGGATATCTATGGTAAAGTAGGTAACAGCGGAGTTAGTGTTTGTACCGTAGATGACGCAAAGAAATTGTACAGCGGATTCGATCTCTGTGATCCGAAGACCAGTGTAAGCATGACGATAAATGGTCCGGCACCGATGATCCTGGCTTTTTTTCTGCATGCAGCAATCGACCAGACCTGTGAAAAATATATCACGGAAAATGGACTATGGAATGAAGTGAATGAAAAATTATTAAAGAAGTATACTGATCAGCAACCACCGCAATACCATGATGAAGAATCTTCCGGTTTACCGCATATGCATAACGGACTGGGTTTAAAATTACTGGGGATCAGTGGCGAGGATGTGTTGCCGGCCCAAATTTACCGGGAACTGAAATCGAAAGCGCTGCATCAGGTGAGGGGTACAGTGCAGGCAGATATTCTGAAAGAAGACCAGGCACAGAATACCTGTATTTTTTCGACCGAATTTGCATTGAAACTGATGGGAGATGTGCAGGAATATTTCCAGGAGAACCAGGTGAAAAACTTTTACAGTGTTTCCATTTCCGGTTATCATATTGCCGAAGCCGGGGCAAATCCCATCACACAACTGGCATTTACCCTGGCCAACGGATTCACCTATGTAGAATATTACCTGAGTCGTGGAATGCAGATAGATGAATTCGCTCCGAACCTTTCCTTCTTTTTCAGCAATGGAATGGACCCGGAATACAGCGTTATCGGTCGGGTAGCCAGGCGCATCTGGGCAAAGGCCATGAAATATAAATATAAGGCGAACAAGAGAAGCCAGATACTAAAATATCATATTCAGACCAGTGGGAGAAGTCTTCACGCACAGGAAATAGATTTCAACGATATCCGGACCACCCTCCAGGCACTTTATGCCATTTATGACAATTGTAATTCACTACATACAAATGCCTATGATGAAGCCATTACCACTCCGACAGAAGAAAGCGTAAGACGCGCAATGGCCATTCAGCTTATCATTAACCGGGAGCTGGGAACTGCAAAAACGGAAAATTTTATTCAGGGATCATTCTTAATCGAAGAACTGACGGACCTGGTGGAAACGGCGGTACTTAAAGAATTCGACCGGCTTACAGAAAGAGGCGGCGTGCTTGGAGCCATGGAAAGGATGTATCAACGTAATAAAATTCAGGAAGAAAGTATGATTTATGAAAGCCGCAAACACAACGGCGAACTTCCGATTGTAGGTGTGAATACTTTTCTCGCAGCCGGGGGTTCAAAAACGATTACCCCGAATGAAATCATACGTAGCACAGAAACGGAAAAACAAAGACAGGTGAGCAATCTCGCACAGTTTAAAAAAATAAACCAGGATAAATCTGCCGGAGCTCTTCAGACATTAAAACAAACCGCGGTTCAAAACGGAAACCTGTTTTCCTGCCTCATGGAAACAGTAAAATATTGCAGCCTTGGTGAGATTACGCATGCTTTATACGAAGTTGGCGGTCAGTACCGCCGCAATATGTGAGGTCGTTATTACCCTGCCATAGACTTATTGACCGCCAGGCTTTCAATCCAGTCTTTTACTTCTTCTTTGCTTTTTTGAAGTTTTTGGGATAATCTGTTAAGCAGTTCATCTTCTTTTCCGGGAATGAATTCGAGATCGGCATCCGCGATGGATGTATAAGCTTCCTTAATTCTTTGTTTTACTGATTCCCAGTCAGCATTCACTTTAATTAATTTATCCATGATCTGTTTAATTACCATTCGAAACATCCCTGGTACTCCGGATCAGACCGATTCCTGCAAAGAAAAAAACCAGACCCAATATACCATACATGACCAGAGACCTGATGCTGTAGTTGTTGTTGGTATTTCCCTGAACGAAATTGTAAGCTGCCAGCATCAGGCCCGCAATACCCAGGATCGTCAGGATTACACCGAAAATTCGCTTTTCCATATTAAGTTGATTAAATAGTTCACTAATCATTTGCAAAGGACGTGCCCCGCTTCCATTATGATTATTTATATCCTCAGTTCCATCCGTCCGCACCCCGTAAACCAAAGATATTCCGGCGGCTATCCACTGTTGATTACTATTTTTGTTGCATGAAAAGAGCTTTTTTTTTGCTGTTCCTGTTTTTTCTGGCCTGCAAACCCAATCCTTATCGTTCGTCAAATAAAGAATATAAAAGAGTAGCTAAAGATCTGGGTAAAACAATCAACATGGAGCCCGTGAATTATTTTCCTGCGCAGGATTCACCCTGGATCGGTACAGTGAATTTTGATTTGCGCAGACCCAATTTTGTCATTATCCATCATACAGCGCAGGACGGATGCCCTGAAACCTTACATACTTTTACTATTCAGCGCACACAGGTAAGTGCGCATTACGTGATCTGCAAAGATGGAACTGTTCATCATATGCTGAACGACTATTTGCGGGCATGGCAGGCGGGACTGAGTAAATGGGGAAATAATTCCGATATTAATTCTTCCAGTATTGGTATAGAGCTGGATAATAACGGATTTGAATTTTTTTCCGAACCGCAGATGAACAGTCTGCTCACCCTGCTCGATTCCCTCAAAACCCGGTTTAAGATTCCACAGGAAAATTTTATCGGACACGGGGATATTGCACCCGGAAGAAAAACGGATCCCAACTGGCGTTTTCCCTGGAAGCTCCTGGCCGATCATGGCTTTGGAAGCTGGTATGGAGACACATCCGGAGTGAAGGTACCTTCAGGATTCAACAGTCTGATGGCCTTACGTGTTATCGGATATAATATTAAAGACAGTGTAGCGGCCATCACCGCATTCCGTCGTCACTGGATGCAGGATTCTTCTTATCATTCTTTCGACAGTGTATCGGAAAAAATCCTGTATACACTCTCTCTCCGTTATCAATAAAAAAAACCACCGTTGTGGTGGCTCTTTTTCACGATACATAGTCGATATATATAAACGGGCCGGATTAAATTAGTAAAAAGGGCCGGATTAAATTATAAAACGGGTGAATGAACATAGTTGCTTTCTGCAATTTCTTCTATAAGCCGTTCATTGAATGCCTTCAGGTCTTTTGGACTGCGGCTTGTTGTAAGACCATTATCCGTTACCACTTCCATATCGAGCCAGTGTGCACCGGCATTTTCCAGATCAGAGCGGATGGATGGATAAGAGGTTATGGTCTTTCCCCTCAGCATTCCGGTTTCAATCAATAACTGGGGGCCATGACAAATGGCGGCTACCGGTTTACGCTCGTACAAAAATTGTTGAGCAAAATCTACACAGTCAGGATTTACGCGCATTTGGTCCGGATTCAAAACTCCTCCCGGTATTAACAAGGCATCAAAATTATCCACATCAGCCTGATCCAATGGTATGTCCACCGGAAGTTCTATTGACCAGTGATCATGTTTCCAGGCCTTTACTTTTTGTTTTTGAGGAGAAACAATCTGTACACTGGCGCCGGCTTCTTTCAAAGCTTTCATCGGACTTGTCAATTCAATTTCCTCAAAACCATTCTCTGTGAGAATAGCAACATTCTTACCACTTAACTTTCCCATGGTTACTATTTTAATAATATGAAATAATCAACTGATCATAAATATTCAAAAACAATACCAACAGTTCCATCAGAATGGACGTTACGTAACTAATCCGTAATTTTAGCCTTCCGTTATGACCATTGAGCAGAAGCGATTAATTGTAAACTCTTTCAAAAAGATTCCACTTGAGCAGTGGGGCCCTTACCTAAGCGAGCGTCAATGGGGAACAGTCAGGGAAGACTATGGTCCTTATGGAGATGCGTGGAATTATTTTCCATATGATCATGCCCATTGCCGCAAATATCAGTGGGGGGAAGACGGACTGGCAGGCATCTCTGATTTTTTCCAGAACCTCTGTTTTGCCATTGCACTCTGGAACGGGAAAGACCAAAAGCTGAAAGAAAGGCTTTTTGGTTTGGGGAATAACCAGGGCAATCATGGTGAGGATGTAAAAGAATTATATTATCACCTTGATAATATTCCTTCGCATTATTACATGGAATACCTGTATAAATATCCACAACAGGCCTTTCCTTACCAGGAACTCATCCAGGAAAACCGTCTGCGGACAAAACACGAACCCGAATATGAAATCCTGGATACCGGCGTTTTTGACGACGATGAATATTTTGACGTTCTCGTAACTTATGCAAAGCAGAGTTCAACGGATATCTATATCCGTATTGAAATAACGAATCGTTTTCACAAGGCCGCGGATATCACTGTTTTACCGACACTCTGGTTTTATAATAAACCGACTGAGGAAAATGAAATCAGACCGGAGATCAGCCTGCTGCATAAAAATTCTGTGAAAGCATCACATCCCAGGCTCGGGGATTATTATTTGTATTTCCAGACACCTAAAGAAAAATGGTTTACTGAAAATGAAACCAACCTGGAAAAGGTTATGGGTGTTCCCAATAAAACCCCCTTTGTAAAGGATGCCTTTCATTCGGCGCTTATCAAAGGGGAAAATCTTGATGCACTGAAGAAAAAGAAAAGCGGGACCAAGTTTGCGCCAGTTTATAAAATGCGGTTGGAAGGAGGGAAATCGGAAACGATTTATCTGCGGCTTGCCGGAAAAAAAATTGTAAACCCCTTTACCCTGGGATTTAAAAAGATTTTTGATGTGCGTAAGGGGGAAGCCGATGCTTTTTATGAAGAAATGCTTCATCCGGATACCCCTCCCGAATTCAAAATATTACAAAGACAGGCTTTGTCTGGTTTATTATGGAGTAAGCAGTATTATCATTTTGACGTGGAAAGATGGCTCTCCACTTCGGATGGACTGAATCCGGTGAATGAAGGGAAAAAGTTTGGACGTAACCACGACTGGAAACATTTGAAGAACCAGGATATTATTGCCATGCCTGACAAATGGGAATACCCATGGTATGCTGCCTGGGATATGGCATTTCAATGTATTCCCATGGCGATGATCGATTCTGTGTTTGCAAAAAACCAGCTGCTGCTCATCATGCGGGAATGGTATATGAAACCCGACGGACAACTGCCGGCATACGAATGGAATTTCAGCGATGTGAATCCCCCTGTACAGGCCTGGGCGGCACTGGCGGTTTACCGCATTGAAGGAGAAAGAACCGGAAGATACGATACTGATTTCCTGAAAAGAATTTTTCAAAAACTGTTGATCAATTTTACCTGGTGGATCAACCGGAAAGATACCAACGGTAATAATATGTTCGAAGGGGGCTTCCTGGGGCTTGATAATATCGGCGTGTTTAACCGCAGCAGTGAACTTCCGGGGCAGATGCAGCTTGAACAGGCTGACGGAACCAGCTGGATGGGCATGTATGCGCTGAATATGCTCGACATGGCTTTGGAAATCGCTATGATCGATATCACATTTGAGGATACGGCTACTAAGTTTTTTGAACAGTTTGTCCTGATCGCGGAAGCACTGAATGAACAGGGCATGTGGAATGAAGAAGACCGGTTTTTTTATGATACACTGGCCATTTCCGGGTCTGCACCTCTGCAGTTACGGATTCATTCCATCGTGGGCATTACTACCCTTTTCGCCGTTTCCATTATTGAAAAGAAAAAACTGGATAAACTGGCAGATTTTCAAAAACGGATTAACTGGTTTGAGAATTACCGGCTTAAGAATAATAAGTTCTGGCCCAATGAAGAAAAAACAGATGGAGAATCGATACTTCTCTCCTTAATTCCCCGAAGCCGCCTCGTGAGCCTGTTGGAACGTTTGCTGAATGAAAAAGAATTTCTTTCTCCCGGCGGGATACGGGCACTCTCAAAACACCATGAAAAAAACCCGTATTCGGTACGTATCGATAATATTGATTATACCATACAATACGATCCGGGGGATTCTACTTCCAGTTTATTCGGGGGAAATTCAAACTGGCGCGGACCTGTCTGGATGCCGATAAATTACATCATCATTCAATCAATCCGGAAATACGGATCCTATTATGGCGATGCATTAAAGGTGGAATGTCCTGTAGGTTCTGGTATTCAAATGAACCTGGAAGACGTGGCAGACTTTCTCACACAGCGTGTCATCAGCTTATTCCAGCCCGATGTTTCCGGAAGTGTGCCACAGTATGGAAAGTATAACTGGTTTTATCAGCAGCCGGGAAATGAACATTTGCATCTTTTCTATGAATACTTTCATGGAGACAACGGAATGGGCCTGGGAGCCTGCCATCAAACAGGATGGACAGCCCTCGTGGCTGAACTGATATCAGCTCATCAGGAAAGTGTGCGTAAGCGTAAATCAGAAGAAAAACCTGAAGTGGCTGTAGTTGAATAGCTTTTTGTAGTTTCACGATTTTATATGGATCATATTAATCAGGATATCAGCGAACTGTTTGCCGGTTATCATTCTGCACCCATACTTTCCATCAATAAAATTCCACAGTCTGGCAGTATCCGGATTTACTATCGGATCCATACAGGCACCAAGTCTTATATCGCTACTTATGGAATCAATATAAAAGAAAATCAAAGTTTCATCCGTTTCAGCAGGCATTTTAAAATGAAGGGTTGTCCGGTTCCGGAAATTTTAGCCGTTAATACCGAAGGAACGCTCTATATCCAGGAAGATTTTGGAGATATTTCTTTGCTGAACAAGCTTGAGCAATGCGGGCCGGATGATGAAGTGTATCAGCTGTTCAGAAAAAGCCTTAAAGCACTCGCCCACCTGCAGATTCAGGGCGACAAAGGACTTGACTATGAAAACTGGACGCTCACTTCCAGTGAATTTGGGAAACAGGCCATTTTAAGCGACCTGCTTTATTTCAAATATTATTTTCTCGATACCCTGCAGTTGCCTTATGACAAGGAGAAACTGGTAGCCGATTTTGAAAGTTTTGCTGCTGAACTCGGAAATACGGCATATAAATATTTTATGTTCCGGGATTTTCAGAGCCGGAATATCCTGATTGAAAACGATCAGGTACATTTTATCGATTACCAGGGAGGTATGAAAGGGGCACTTCAATATGATGTGGCTTCTATGCTCTGGCAGGCCAAAGCAGAACTAAGTGAAGCCTGGAAACAGGGATTGCTGGAATATTATATGGATAGTGTGGAAGTGGAGTTGGGCAGTCCTTTCAATAAGAAACAGTTTGTACAACAATATCATGGATACGTACTCATCCGCCTCATGCAGGTGCTGGGAGCATATGGTTTCCGGGGATTGTTTGAACGAAAAGCCCATTTCCTGGTGAGTATCCCGCTCGGATTGAAAAACCTGCGCAATTTCCTTCGTCAATATAGTATGGGAAAAAATGTTCCCGAATTTGAAAGGGTGTTAAATCTTATCGTGGAAGATCAGATCATTTCCCGCTTCGTACCTTCCCGTGCGAATGCCGATACCAGGCTGGTGGTGCATATAAACAGCTTTTCATATAAGAAAGCAATCCCTCCCGATCCGGGAGAAAACGGCGGAGGTTTTGTTTTTGACTGTCGTGCGATATTGAATCCCGGGAGAATAGAAGAATTTAAAACAAAGACGGGCAGAGATAAAGGAGTGAAAGATTTCCTGGAACAGCAAACCAAAATGCCTGAATATCTGAATAGCGTGTTCGACCTGGTGGATATTTCTGTAGAGGATTATATAAATCGCGGATTTGAAAGTCTCATGGTGAACTTTGGTTGTACTGGTGGTCAGCACCGGAGCGTATATGCTGCTGATTCCCTTGCACGGCATCTTAAAAACAAATTCGGAGTGAACATAGATCTCCGTCATATCGAACAGGAAGCAAAGAACTGGTTGAACCATTGAAGCAAATGAAAAATTCCAGCTTTGTTTTGATTTTTGTTTTGACTGTTTGTTCATTTTATTTATATCGCGCTAAGGATGTGGGTCCCAATATGGATGACAGGGTTTCCATTGTTATCGCACTAGGAAAGTTTCCACCCCTGGCTGAAATATTTTCCAGACCCAATGCACTTGGAGAATATACGGCTTTGCTGGAGTATACAAAATATTCCTCGGAAAAAGTAAAATTCGGAGATGTCTACCGGTCGATTATCAATGACAATAGCAATGGATGCATATATTATTTTTTGCTAGCAGTCCTGATAAAGATGGTAGGTTACAACTTATGGTGGTTGAGATCTTTTTCGGTATTATTTTCCGGAATTAATCTTTGTCTTATCTATATGCTTGCAGGAAAATTTCAGAATAAACCCTTATTCATGTGGACGACTCTGATTATGCTTTCCTTTAATCCGGTCTTCCTGGTGAATACGATCCTGTTGCGAAGTTATATGCTTGCTTTAACGGGATGTTTACTCAGTATTTATTTTTTGCAGAAAATTTTTACTTCCAATGGAAAAAATTCAAGGAATTATATATTATTTTTCGCCAGCGTCCTGTTAGCTGCAGGAAGCCATTACTTCACATTCTCGGTACTTGCGGCCGAATTCGTTTTCATAGTATGGAAATGGGGAAGGTTCCCTGATGAACGCAGGAAATTCTTGATTGGCTACTTATTTTTGGTATTGCTGGGTGCCAGCTGGATTTATCTTAGTTTTCCAACTTCCTGGCATAATCTGCAATACTTGATCCGTGATAATTTAGGAATTGCCCATACCAGCCCCGGTTATCAGTTCTCATTAAAAAACTTAGTCTTACAATGGCTGAATATTTTCACCTATTTTTTTGGCTTCAGCACCGATTCTTTAGGGAAAATCAGGATACTTATTAAATTATTTACTGCAGTTTTATTTGTGCTCATGCTCAGCAGGTTCAGGTATAGCTATCGAATGGCATTCCCACATCTGTTGCCGGTCCTCATTGTTTTTTCAATGATATTTTATTCTTTTCAGTCTGCTTATGAAGGTCAGCTTATTAATTTTATACCGAAGTACCTGGTTTTTATTACACCCCTGGTTATATTGGGAATTAATGTTTCCTTATCGGATTTTTTCAGCCCCAGGAGACTGTTCTGAGGGGGAATTCATATAAACATACTTTCTGCAACCTGCACAGACTCTGTTCGTCCCACATCAACAAGCCGGGAACCTGTATGATCGAATCCCAGGATCGTTTTTTCGGCAGCCAGATCCAGGTAAACATCTACGATGGAAAATTTTCCCTGGCGATGCATCAGTGGAAATATTTCCGGAGAAATCAGGTGAATGCCGCTGAAAGCTTTTTCCTCAACTCCTGGTTGTGGTATTGCAATTTTTTCTTCACCGGTCTTTGTATTCCTCCAGCCTGATAGCCTGTTATTATGGTCAAATAAAAAATATCGGGATGACTTCCGGCGGGTAACTGCGAGGGTAGCCAAAGGTTTTGCTTCTTCATGGATGGAAATCATTTTTCCCAGATTCATGTCTGTAAGGATATCAACGTTCATCAAAATGAATGATCCCCGGTCAAAAAACGCCTGTGCTTTTTTCAATCCACCACCCGTTTCCAGAACCTGGTCGGTTTCGTCGCTGATTGAAATATTGTTCCCCCAACCGTCATTGGCAATAATAGCATCCCTTATCTGATCTGCGAAATGATGCACGTTTACCAATATCTCCCGGATACCAAATGAATGCAGGTAATGCATATTTCTTTCCAGAAGTGAAACGCCATTTACCCTGGCCAGTGCTTTGGGATGATTATCAGTCCAGGGTTTAAAGCGTGTGCCAAGTCCGGCAGCGAGGATCATAGCTTTCATCAGAGTACTATATTTTGTATCAGGGCGCTCTTCTCCGGATAATCTGTATTGAAGTGAAGACCGCGGCTTTCTTTTCTGAACTGGGCGCCTTTTACGATCAGGTATCCGGTGGTAATCAGATTTCTCACTTCACAAAGCTGGGGAGATAAAAGGGTGGTTTCGTAAAGGGCCTCAATTTCCTCATGCAACAGATCCAGTCTTTTTATGGCCCGGGTGAGGCGGATATTGGTTCGTACGATTCCCACATAATCACTCATGAGAAGCTGGAGTTCTTTAATACTCTGGGTAATCAGGATCATTTCCCCGGGAGCCGTTGTGCCTTCCGCGTTCCAGTCCGGAATATCTTCCCGGAAAGAAATATTTTTTATTCTTTCTACCGAACTCAGATAACAGCGATGCGCAAAAACCATGGCTTCCAGCAGGGAGTTGCTGGCCAGCCGGTTGGCACCATGTAGTCCGGTGGATGCGCATTCTCCGGCAGCGAATAAATTGCGGATGGAGGTATGCCCCCATTCATCGGTTTTAATTCCGCCACAGCTATAGTGGGCTGCAGGAGCTACGGGAATCATCTGTTCGGCAACATCAATGCCTGCAGATTTACAGGTGGAATAAATATTAGGGAAGTGTTCGATGAATTTTTTCATATCCATGTGACGGCAGTCCAGGTAAACATGCTCTGTACCTGCTTTTTTCATCTCACTATCGATGGCACGGGCAACAATATCGCGGGGAGCGAGGTCTTTCCGGGAATCGTATTTTTCCATGAATGCTTCGCCGTTTTTATTCCGGAGAATACCCCCGTCTCCGCGTACGGCTTCAGTGATAAGGAAAGAAGGACTGATACCCTGCTGATATAACGCCGTAGGGTGAAACTGGATGAATTCCATATTTTCGATACGTCCTTTTGCGCGGTAAACCATTCCAATTCCGTCGCCGGTGGCGATTACGGGATTGGTCGTTGTGCGGTAAACCTGTCCGTTGCCACCCGTCGCAAATACGGTGATGCGGGATAATATTTTAATGATCCTGTTCTCCTGCATGTCCAGCGCATATATGCCGTAACATTCAATGTCGGGAGTGGATTTGGTAACAAGATACCCCAGGTGATGCTGGGTAAGGATATCGACCACAAAACAATGTTTGATGATCTCTATATTTTTCTGCGCCGCTACAGTTTGCAATAAAGCCCGTTCCATTTCCCTTCCTGTAACATCTTTGTGGTGCAGGATCCGGAATTCAGAATGACCTCCTTCCCTTCCTCTTTTATATTCACCCTCTTCGTCTTTGTCAAACTGTGCTCCCCAGTCAATCATTTCCTGTATACGCAGCGGACCTTCTTTTACAACGATCTCAACGGTTTTTGGATTACAAAGTCCGTCTCCGGCAATCAAAGTGTCTTCAATATGTTTTTCGAAACTGTCGTTTTCAAAGTCAGTGACGCCTGCAATGCCGCCCTGGGCATATTTGGTATTGGTCTCGTCTGCGATGGTTTTGGTAATAACAAGAACCTGTTTGTCAGGACAGGCTTTGGCTACCTTGAGGGCATAGGTAAGACCGGCGATACCTGAACCGACTACAAGAAAATCTGTTTTTCTGAGCATAATGATCTCCTAATAAACAATCGTGTATTCGAATTTCTCAGGATTGTTAAATACTTCAATCAGATTGTACTGGAAGATAACCTTTTTCCTATCGGGGAAAAACTTGGCGAGGATGTTGTCAACTTTTTTTATCGGCCGGGGAACACTGATTGTTAGCGTATAAGGAATGGAAATTCCCATATTACCAGCGTCTTTCATTTGTGTGTACTGCTGGGTTTGCTGAAGGGCTTTCCATTTTTCAGGATTTAATTTCCGGGATATCAGTCCGTCATGACTTTCAAAATCATAAATCGCATTGAATTGATTCATATCCGGCATGCCATTGTCGTTTCCCGTTGCAGCCGCAGTATCCGCCTTCCCTGCCATCCCTTTGAATAACTGGTTAAAGCCAAGCGACTGATTATTCATGGAATTGTATAATTTCTGCAAATCCGTAAGGCTTTTAAAGGGGATGATGATATCACTGTTAAATACTTTTTCCGGAATATTCAGTTTGAGGTGAACCGTGCCATCCTTAATAAGGGCTTTATTTTCAGCAGAGATATTTTTAGCGGTATCCAACAGGGTTTTCATCATTACCGTGGTATCAATATTGTTTGCCGGCATTTGTTTATCCATCTCTTCCTTGCCCAGGTAACTTTGCATGGCCTGCAACAGCTGGCTCATATTTGTGTGGACCGAATACACACCATTTCCGCCTGCTTTTACATCGATATCTTCATTGATTTCAAAACATCCGGTCAGAAAAAGCATTGCGCCCAGTGCGAAAATGTATTTAATCCTGTTCATAAAAAATATTATGAAGCAAGGTACATGATTACCGGAAATCCAGTTGGTATAACACGCTAAAACTTTGTAAATGATCAGGTTCCAACAAGATCAGGCCCATGCCGTTATTGAAACTGTCCGGAGCAGAGCTAAGATTTTCGATGGCAATCGTTTTGCGGTCCGGCGGTGTATAAATCTGAAGATAGGGATAGGAAGAGTCCGGGAAAATTGACAGACGCAGACCATTCTCCGGATTTTCCAATGTTGCCGCAGCTTTACCATTTCCGGGTTCCAGCAAATAACAGTGATCAAAAAAAGTTTCACCAACAGGTTCGGGCTGATAAAACGCGGAGGTTTCAACCAGATGACCCATCGGAATCAGTTTTTCGTCAAAAGCCACATTTTTTCTGGAACGAAAAGAGAGCAGCCACTCATTCACTTTTCCTTCCAGACTGAAATAGGGATGCCAGCCATCCGCGATAGGGATTGCCTGACCGGAACAATTTATAACCGTGGTATCCAGAATAAGCCGTCCGCCGGTTTTCAGTGTATATTTTACAGTTATTTTATATTCGAAAGGATATGCAGGGTCTTCTTTTTGGTAATGATATCCCAGTGTGATGGATGCTTCTTCTTTTTCGGCTTTTTTTTCGAGAACCGTAAATGGGCTGTTGGACAGGATCCCGTGTATGGCGGAACCATCTAAAAACTTGTTCCGGAACTCATAACTGATCCCGTTAAAGGTATACCGGCCATCGGCAATCCGGCAAACAAATGGAGAAAGTTTGGCACTTTTATAGGTAAGCGGATAATTCATTTTCAGGTCAGCCAGGTTCTTAAACCCGTCCACAACCTGGATTCTCCGGTTTCCCAACGGAATGGAATATTCGTTTAAAAGTGCTCCTGCCTCCGGAAGGATTCTGACCTGGATTCCGCTTTTTAAATCAGAGATCTGTAAAAGGTTCAGATCATCATCTTTTTCTTGTGTAATATTGAATGACATTTATACAAAGTTTTAATTCCTGCTGAATGGAGAAGGATATAAGAAGGCAATTTCAACAATATTTTGGAAAGGAACACCAACTTGCTATGGCACCCGGCCGGGTTAACCTCATAGGTGAGCATACTGATTATAACCAGGGCTTTGTTCTTCCGGGAGCTATTGATAAAAAAATCTACATCGGCCATACACCGAACGATCTTGCCAGGCTGAATGTGCGCGCGATTGAATACAATGAGCAGTATTCTTTTTCCCTCGATGAAATGAAGCCGGTAAAAGGCTGGCCCACTTATTTGCTGGGAATGATTCATATGGTGATGCCGGAGAGACGTCTGCCCTTCGGAATGGACGTCATCATTTCCGGTAACGTTCCCGTCGGTGCGGGCATGAGTTCCTCAGCTGCATTATGCAGTGCCTTCGGAATGGCTTTAAATGACCGGTTTCAACTGGGTTTGTCCAGGATGGAGATTGCACTTGCAGGACAAAAGACTGAACACATGTTTGCCAGTCTCCAGTGCGGGATTATGGATCAATTCGCCAGTTTACACGGCAAGGCTGGCCACCTGATGAAACTGGACTGTCGCAATCTGGAGTTTGAATACGTCCCATTCGATTTCCCCGGTCATCAGATCGTTCTGGTGAATACCATGGTAAGTCATACGCTGGCAGGTTCCGAATACAATCTGCGTCGCCGGCAATGTGAGGCAGGTGTAGCGGTACTTCAAAAATATAATCCGCAGATTCGTTCTTTACGGGATGTAGAGTTATCCCAGCTTATTGCCCACCGCACCGAGCTGGATAAAACGGATTTTAGACGATGCCTGTTTATCGTGGAAGAAAACCAGCGTCTGCTGGATGGCTGTGATTGTTTAAAACAACATAAACTGGAAGCTTTCGGGGCCCTGATGTATGCCTCCCATACCGGACTGAGCCGGGACTATGAAGTAAGTTGCCCGGAATCTGATTTTCTGGTAGAAAGGATTCGGCAAATGGAAGGAGTTCAGGGCGCCAGGCAAATGGGAGGAGGGTTTGGCGGATGTATAATTGTGCTTATTGAAGAAAGCGCAACGGAGAATTTTATTCCGGGAATACAGGATCAGTACGAAAGGCAATTTTCAAAAACACCGGATTGTTTTATTATGAATATCAGTGAAGGAGCACAGATCCTTGAGCCGTTGGCTCAAGAATAATGTGGTGAATTCGGGAATGCAGGTAATTAAAAATGTGTAAGGGAAATGATTAATGACGATGGGAAATTTAAATTTCCTTATTATCATTTTCTTTTTCAATTCCCATTTTTTTCATTTTTTACAATTCCACATTCACCACATTATGGAAATCAGGTTCTATCCATTCGTTATGTTCCTTCAAAAGTAAAATCAGCTCATCAACTGCAGTCTCGCTGTTTACATTGCGTTTCATCACTTCTTTTCCTTTGTACAAAGTGATTTTACCCGGCCCGCTGCCCACATAACCGAAATCTGCATCAGCCATTTCTCCCGGACCATTTACTATACATCCCATGATAGCTATTTTCAATCCTTTCAGGTGGCTGGTTACCGAGCGGATTTTACCGGTGGTTTCCTGGAGATCAAATAAAGTTCTGCCACAGGAAGGGCAGGAGATGTATTCTGTTTTTGATATCCTGGTTCTGGCAGCCTGAAGAATGGAAAAAGCTGTATTATTTAAAAACTGGTGATTGTTTTTTGCAGTCAGGTAAGTTCTTCCGCTGACTCTTTTGTTTTCTATTTTTTTTGGGTCATTGATTAGCCATATCCCGTCACCCATTCCATCTGTGAGCAGCGCGCCCGTTTCCACGGCAAAATGAATGAGCTGTCGGTCGATGGTTGTTTCCCTGCACTCTACGGCGAGTATCACCGGGACGTCCAGATTCCGGTTCATCAGTTCAATTATGAAACGGCGGGTATCCAGGACCGGGCTTTCATTCGTTGAATAAAGGCAAATGATTAGTCCGGGTAGCTTTTTATAACATGCCATCACTTCATCAAAACTGATCTGGCCTGCGTCAACAGAAAGAAAATTCATGCTTTTTGACCATTGAGAAGCATTCTCCGCCTGATCTTTAAAAAAGACGGGAAAATATTTCTCTTCACCGGCAATGGTCTTTTTTCCTTCCAGGTTTTTCCAGGTTTCGTAATTACATATCACTTTACAGGTTCCCGGTAAATCGAAATCCGGAATTTTGTCTCCGGAGTAGATATAATCTGCAGCGGCGTCACCGATTTTCCATTTATCCGTTATCGCATCATAATCATATCCTATTCGCATCAGCGACTCGCGGGTTATGGGAGATTCATGCATATAATCGGCTATGATCACCGGAACATGACCACTTCCGATATTATATACTGCCTGCGTTTTTCTTCTTTTATATTCAAAAGGGGAATAAGGAATTTTTTCAACAGGTAATATACCAGATCCGCTTTTTTTGGAAACATACCTGGCCACAATATCCCTGCAAACCGGGATTTCAAATTCCGGATCTTCGGTCAGGGATACCCGAATGGTATCACCAATACCATCTTCCAGCAGGGTACCGATACCGATTGCTGATTTTATCCTTCCGTCTTCTCCGTCACCTGCTTCTGTTACGCCAATATGCAGCGGATAGACGAGGTTGAATTCGTCCTGCATGGTTTTGATCAGAAGCCGGTAAGCCTGGACCATCACCAGCGGATTGCTGGATTTCATGCTGAGTACTATCTGATGATAATTTTCACTTCTTGCGATTCGTAAAAATTCCATTGCGCTTTCTACCATGCCCATCGGACTGTCTCCGTACCGGCTCATGATCCGGTCGCTGAGCGATCCGTGGTTTGTACCTATGCGCATCGCTGTGCCATATTCCTGGCAGATTTTAATTAACGGAAGAAAGCGGTCCCGGATTCTTTCAATTTCTTCCTGATAATCCTGATCTGTATACTCAATAAATTCAAATTTCTTCTTGTCGGCATAGTTACCCGGGTTCACCCTTACTTTTTCCACGATGCGCGCTGCAATTTCAGCTGCGTTGGGTGTAAAATGTATATCAGCAACCAGGGGTGTTTTGTATCCTCTTTTCCGGATTTCATTCCGGATATTCAAAAGGTTTTCTGCTTCTGTTTTGCTGGGTGCCGTAATCCGGATCAGTTCAGCACCAGCTTCTATACAGCGAATGGACTGCTCCACCGTTTTCACCGTATCCATGGTGTCGAACGTGGTCATGGTCTGTATTCGGAGCGGAGCGGTTCCCCCGATTATAAGATCTCCAACTTTAACCGGAACGGTATTCAGTCTGTTATAGGAAGTTAATGAAGTGGTGTACAATTGCATAGGAGCGGTTGACAGATAACGGATGACGGTAATACGCCAGACTGTAAAATTAGTAAAAGCTTTACGCTTTATGCTTTAAGCATTGCGCTTTTTATTACCAGTCCTTTTCGGGCTGACTCAGGGAGTGATTTTTATTCTGATTCATCTTATCCTGCACGTCTTTTTCCCTTTGTTCCAGGGATTTCAGGTATTGTTCCACCTGTTGCTTATTCAGCTTGCTTTGTTGTTGTTTCGGGCGGTTATCCTGATTTTGATTTTGGTCCTGTTTTTGTTTTTTGTCGTCTTTCTTTTTGTCTTTCTGGTCTTTCTTATTCTGTTGCTGTTGTTGCTGGTCCTGCTTCTTTTTTTCCAGCAAAGCCTTTACGAGGTTATCCCTGGCAGCACTGTCGGCCGAATTAAGGCGCAGTGCGTTTTTCCAGGCATCAATGCTTTCTTCCAGTTTCTTCTGACGGATCATGGCAACCCCCTTGTTATAATAAGCCTGTTGACGGGTATTCACATCTGCTTTGGACTGCAATACTTCGTCGTATGTAGACGAGGCTTTATCGTATTCATTTTTCCTGTATAAAGCATCACCCTGATTAAACTGCGCATCAGGGTCACCCGGCGACTTTTTCAGTGCCTTTTCATAGTTAGAAAGCGACTGGTCATAGTCCTGTTTATTATAATAACGGTTTCCCTGCCGGATGAGCGCTTCTGTGGTCTGGGCCTGCGCAAAACCGACCAGGCTTGTAGTAAAAACAAACAATATGATAAACAGGTTCTTAGGCAATTTTTCTTTTTCTTTCGGGGATGAATAATTCCAGCACCAGCAGAATTCCTGCCAGGCCGATAAACCAGGGAAAATAATTTTTATAGTTGATGAATTCACTGTCAGACAACGCTCTTTTTTCTATGCTATCCAGTCTTTGGGACAGCGTAATGGTTGCATCTTCCAGGTTTTCCAAATGAATATAAATTCCGTTGGTGGCGTCTGAAATATCGGTAAGTTCTTTTTCATTCAGTTTGGAAATAACGATATTTCCTTTATCATCTTTTTTCGGTTCTCTGGTTTCGGGATCGATAATCTGTGATCCATCCACAGAGCCGATTCCCACTGTATTGACCATAACGCCATCATCGGCCATTTGTTTTGCGATCCGGAGTGCATCGGGATCATGGTCCTCTCCATCTGAGATCAACACGACAGCTTTGTATTTGTGTTCATTGCGGTTGAATGAATTGTTAGCCATGGTGAGTCCTTCGGCAAATACAGTTCCCTGCGTTGGCACTGCTTCAGGCCCGGCTTCGGAGATATAGAGTTTCGCCGCACTATGATCGGTGGTTAGCGGCATCTGCATATAGGATCGCCCTGCAAATAGTATCAATCCGATCCTGTCATTCTGTAACCGGTCGGTAAGGCGGTATAAAAGTTGTTTGGCTTTGTCCAGACGGCTGGGTTTTACGTCCTGGGCCAGCATACTTTTGCTTACATCCAGCATAATCATTACATCCACTCCCTGGCGTGAAATATTCTCAGCGCTGCCTTTGGCCCGGAGATTCGCGAGGCCGGCCACCAGGGAAAAAACGGCTACGCAGATCAAAATAAATTTCAGTGCGAAATTCCGGGCTGAAAAAGATTTCACCAGCTGGCTGATCAGGGCGGGATCCCCGATTCTTAAGCCCTGTTTTTTCTTCCAGCTGATCAGTCTGTAATAAAGAACGATGATCAGGGGAATGAGTAACAGTCCAATAAAATTTTCAGGGTGCTGGAATTGCATATTTATAGAGTACTAAACATTTTTGTCGTTTATCGTCAAGCGTTAGGCGTTAGGCGTTAAGCGTTAGGCGTTAGGCGTTAGGCGTTAAGCGTTAAGCGTTAGGCGTTAAGCGTTAAGCGTTAAGCGTTAAGCGTTAGGCTTATTGCAAGATACTAAAGACTGTTTATGGCTTTTATTTCTTTCCGTTAAAAAAACCTAAATGGGCCAGGATATCTTTAAGCATTTTAATCCTCACATCAACCACCCTCCTGGGAACGGTTGATTCAATATTGAGAACGAAAAAATAGGGATGTTTATTCTCTTCAATCCAACCTACTACCCAACCCAGTTCATGACCATTGCCGGGGAACCCCCAGCCGGTCTTATAGTATAATTTATAATTTGAATTCTGTTCGCGAAGCATGACGGATTGTACAATTTCCTGGGTGCGTTTAAAAAAGGGAAGCTGATTGAAATATAATTTTTTCACCAGCCCGAGTTCTTCATCCGGTTTTACCTTTAGCGTATTGTTCAGCCAGAATGAATCTATAGGTCCGCTGATATCCCGGTTCCCGTATCCAAGACTGTCGATCCATATTTTCATAGTATCACGACCAATTCTCCGGGCAACTTCCTGGTAATACGGGACTGCAGAAACAGCAAATGCCTCTTTCATGGTAAGGTCCTTGTTCCAGTCTTCATTCCACCTTTTAACACCATCCCATTTGATCACCATATTTTCATCCTTAATTACGCCAGTTTGTATTCCGATTAGTGAATTCACAATTTTGAAAGTGGATGCGGGAGTATATGCACTGTCGCGATACCGGGATAAATTATAGATCGTAAAATTATTTTCCCCGTTGTTAAAAAGGGCAAAACATCCCCCGACACCCGCGGTGTCAAAATATGGCCGAAGACTTTCATCTTCCTTCACGTAATTCGATGAACACCCTGATAAAACGAACAAAAACAAAGCAGGAATAAGGTAACGGGCCATGGGAAATTTTTGCAAAAATAAGCAGCTCAAAACTAAATGGTTTTGGTTATATTTAAAGAACGAATTCTATGCTTACCAAGACCGATATAGAGAAATATTTTATGGCTGAAAAACAGGAAAGCCTGGTATTTCTGGTTATTGGTTTGATTGCAGTTTTGCTGGCACTGATTTTTTATTTTATGTTAAAATCACCCTCTTACAGGGGATCAGCGCAACCCTTATTTATACTCGGCCTGATACAGGCCGTTGCCGGTTATTCCGTTTACGTGAAAAGCGACGATCAGCGCATTAGCCAGGTATATGCCTATGATATGAATCCTGACCAGTTGAAAACAATAGAACTTACCCGGATGCGGAAGGTCACTACAAATTTTAAGATTTACCGGTCGGTTGAAATCATAGCTTTTATTGCCGGACTATTACTCGTCTTCTTTTACCGTAATGCAGCGGAAAAATTGTTTTGGCTGGGTTTCGGGATCTCTCTCACGGTAATGGCTGCGGAATTATTTATTGCGGATTATATCGCGGAAAAGCGTGCTGTGCATTATGTTGAACTGTTGGAAGCATTTAATAAAAAGGCATAAAATTTAAATTCAACCGCCAACTGCCAACTGCCAACCGTCAACCAAGGATGGCTTTAAGCTTTCTGCCTTATGCTTTAAGCCTTCCAATACCTCCTCAATTTCTTCCAGACTGTCTTTTTGAACCAGCTGATTTCGGACTTCTTTGATATATGGTATGCCTTTCAGGTAATTGCTGTAGTGCCGGCGCATTTCCAGGATACCCAGTACATTCCCTTTCCATTCAATGGACCGGTATAAATGTTCGCGGATCACTTCAATTCTTTCTTCGAGCGAAGGAGGTTCCAGATGTTTCCCTGTCTTCACGAAATATTTAATTTCCCGGAAGATCCATGGATAGCCGATAGCCGCACGTCCGATCATAATTCCATCCACGCCATAACGGTTTTTGTATTCAAGGGCTTTTTCCGGGTGGTCCACATCACCGTTACCAAAAATCGGGATACGGATACGTGGATTATTTTTAACTCTTGCAATCAGCGACCAGTCAGCTTCTCCTTTATATAACTGAGCCCGCGTTCTTCCATGAATGGTCAGGGCGCCGATTCCCTCATCCTGTAAACGCTCGGCGACTTCTTCAATATTTTTTGAATCATCATCCCAACCCAGCCGCGTTTTAACAGTTACCGGAAGCCGGGTGGATTGTATAACAGCCCGCGTTAGCCGAACCATGGCCGGCACATCTTTCAGAACCGCTGCTCCTGCACCTTTACAGACCACTTTTTTAACGGGACAACCAAAATTGATATCTACCAGGTCAGGATTTGTTGCATCAATAATACGGGCGCTCAATGCCATGGCTTCCTCATCACCACCGAATATCTGAATGCCGAATGGTCGTTCATATTCAAAAAAATCGAGCTTCTGTTTGCTTTTAATGGCATCCCGGATCAGGCCTTCGGAGGAAATAAATTCGCTGTACATCAGGTCTGCGCCATACTTTTTACAGACATACCGGAAAGGAGGATCACTCACGTCCTCCATGGGCGCCAGGAGTAATGGGAAATCCGGCAGCGTGATATGTTGTCCGATCTGAATTGGCATCTGGATGCGGGAATTTTCTTAATGGGATAACCCATGTTGAAATTGAAGACTGGTTGCTTAATTTCGCACAGCTTCCGGTCGCAAAGATACTCATTAAAACCTGTAGACGGAAGCCTCTTCATGCACACCTATCTTCGAAATAAACCCGCCTGGATGCAATTAATTATTTTTGGCGGCCTTACCGGGGGTATCCTGTTTGTAGTTTTAAGGGGAGGATTTGGTATTGTGGGTTACCTGAATCACATGAGTTTCACTCAGATTGTCTCGATGACACCGGCAGACTTTGCCCGGCCTGAAAATTCCAAATTAACCAAGGAGCTGCTGGTGGTTCAATTTTTCATATTTGTGCTGCCTTCGCTTGTTTTTGCTTACCTGGCAGATCCCCGCCCCCTGCATTATGCAGGATTAAAAGCGCCCCAGAAACGATCTTTTCTGTTTCTTGCCCTGATTACCATCATCGTTGCCTACTTATCGGTAGAATTTCTCGTGATGCTGGATGAGTCAATAGTACATATTTTGCCCGTTAGTGTGCAAAAATGGGTGATCAGCGGAGAGGACAAAGCCAATGATCAACTGGAAAATATTCTCCTGATGAAGGGACCCAGGGACCTGCTGATTATGCTTTTCCTGGTGGGTATGTTACCGGCAATTGGTGAAGAGCTTTTTTTCAGGGGGATTCTTCAGAAATTATTCATCCAGATCTTTAAGAAAGCATGGCCGGGAATTATATTTACCGGCTTCCTGTTTTCTGCTATTCATATGCAATTCATGGGTTTTTTCCCCCGGATGGCACTGGGAATTGTTCTGGGTGCGTTATACTGGTACAGCGGCAGCCTGTATGCTTCCATGCTGGGCCATTTTGTATTCAATGCCATCAGTATCATTTTCGTTTATTTAAAAGTGGCGGACCTGGATTCGAAAACCGGTTACAGTTTGGGATTCAGTGCAATAGGGATCGTTTCCATAGTGGGGGTGATATACCTGCTCAGATATCTGCGTAAAAAATCAACCACAGATTATGCCGTTGGAATTTCCAGACTATACAGATGAAATTCCAGGCGGCTAATCATGGTGCAGAACCTATAATATCCATTTACGTAACTTCATGATATGGCTCTTCAGGCGGTCACTTTTAGAATAAGGGCGCTGACTTCTCTGGTGTTTGTAGCAGTGATGCTCACGGGACTGCTATGGAATATCTGGAGCTTTTTTATTCTTTTTTCCATCATTCATTTTGGCTGTTGGTATGAGTATCAAAAACTTCTTGCGAAAATCGATCCCGCATACACCGAAATCAGCGCCTTCCAGAAATACGGGGTAATGATTGCCGGATGGTGTATCATGATGTATAGCAGTCGCCCGGAATATGCCGGAAGTATGGGAGATATTGGTCTTCATAATGCAGGTTTGTACGGTGGACTGCTTTTTCTTTTCATTCTGCCCGTGGCAGAAATATTATATACCCGGAAAACCTACCTGCGAAACATGGGTTATTCGGTGTTGGGTCTGATTTATATTTCGCTGAGCCTGGGATTACTTCTAAACCTGCGTACCTACTATCCAGGAATAGCCCTGGATAACGTAAATAAATTACTGGTGCTCGCCATCATTCTGAGTTTATGGGTGAATGATACGATGGCCTACCTGGTTGGTTCCCTGATAGGCAAAACACCGCTGTCAGCCATTTCACCAAAAAAAACCTGGGAGGGCACGATCGGGGGAATAATTTTCTCTGTGCTGGCAATGGGAGCCCTGGGTTATTTTTTAAGCAGTGGTTTTGAAATGCAGGCTGTAAGTCAGTGGATGATTGTTGCCGCCATTGCTGCAGTTACCGGAACCATCGGGGATCTGTTACAGAGTAAACTGAAAAGACTTGCAGACGTAAAAGACAGTGGCCGTATTATGCCTGGTCACGGAGGTTTCCTGGATCGTTTTGATTCCCTTCTTTTTGCCACGCCATTCATTTGGCTTTACATCGTTATGTTTGCATAAATTTTAATGCCCCCCGGCCGACCCTGGCAATGAAGGAGGGAAAATTGGATTATCTATTTACAAATGACTATTCATAAAGAAGGATATAAAACAATAGCAGTATGCGCGATAATTTTTGCAGCTATTAATCTGGCATCGTTTTATGCGATAAGTTTTACAATGCCTCTTTTAAGCTGGCTGATATTTTTTATTACCCTGGCACTGCTGCTTTTTATGATATCGTTTTTCCGGGTACCGGCACGCAAACCTTCGATTAACGAAAAATTTATTGTTTGTCCGGCTGATGGCAAAGTAGTGGTAATTGAAGAAATTACGGATGTGGAATATTTTCATGACCGCCGGTTACAGGTATCTATTTTTATGAGTCCGGCTAACGTGCACCGCAACGTGAATCCGGTTTCCGGCAATGTTATTTACAGTCAGTACCACAAGGGTAAGTACCTGGTTGCCTGGAACCCGAAATCTTCAACCGAAAATGAACGCCATAGTGTGGTGATTAAAAATCCAAAAGGTGTTTTGCTGGTGAAACAAATTGCAGGGGCACTTGCCAAGCGGATCATTAACTATCTTAATACCGGTCAGCAGGTGGATCAGTGTGCTGAAATGGGTTTTATCAAGTTCGGGTCCCGCGTGGATGTACTGTTGCCTCCCGGCACAGCGTTAAAAGTAGAACTCAACCAAATGGTCAAAGGTGGTGTAACGGTGCTGGCGGAATGGTGATTCTGGCTTAACGCCTAAAGCATAACGCTTAAAGCCCTATGCGAAACAAATAACGGCCAACCGCCAATGGTCAACAGTCAAAATATCCTCTTCAATTCCCTTAAAGAATTAACCGTATAAGTTGCGTTCACAGTTTCTTTGTTGCCGGTATGATTTACATATACCTGATCAATTCCTGCATTCCGGGCGCCGAGAATATCCACATCCGGCGTATCGCCGATCATGATGCTTTCTCTTTTTTCTGCATTTGTTTTTGCCAGTGCATATTCAAAAATTTCCGGATGGGGCTTGAGGCTGCCGGAACCTTCTGATGTGATCACTTCCTGAAAATAACCGCTGATACCGGAAGTTTTGAGTTTGTGGTGCTGCGTATTTTCAAAACCGTTGGTAATGAGGTGAAGATGATATTTTCTTTCCTTCAGATAGTCCAGCAGATCTACTGTATCCGGAAAAAGGGCATTTTTTGTGGGAAGTATTTCCAGAAACGCAATTCCCATCTTCCTGGCCAGTGCCTCATCTCCGTTTTTGAATTCCAGCAGGGTCACTGCCATTCTTTTCCATCGAAGTTCCTCTACTTTCAGATAGCCTTTCCGATAACGATCCCACAGTCGCTCATTATGACCAAGGTATATTTTATGAAAAAGATCGAAATCATGAATGCCAGCCTGGTCCAGGGAAAGGGAATGATAGATATCCAGCAGGGCCTCGCGGCTATTCGTATCAAAATCCCACAGGGTATGATCCAGATCAAAGAAGAGGTGTTTGTACGGCATGATGCAATTTAAGTTTTGTTGGCGGTTGGCTGTTGGCAGTTGGCGGGCAGGCTCTTTGAGTTAAATGTTTTATGTAGAATTGATTTTTTTGAAGTTTTTCAAAACAGACCTCCAACGGCCCGTTGCCAACAGCCAACGAAAACATCAAGCCAAGGCTTATTGCTTTAAATTGCACTTATGAAAATTGTTATTACGGGTGCCTCCCGTGGACTGGGATTTAGTATGGCTGAAACATTTGCCGCTGAAGGACATGATCTTTACCTCACGGCAAAAAATGAAGTGACTCTTTATTCGGCACTAGAATCGCTTATGTCCCGTTTCCCTAAACAGGCAATCAAGGCGAAACCTTTTGACCTTTCCCAGAAACAGGGGGCGGTGAGCTTTGGAAACTGGGTAATGGATCAGGGGGTTGAAACGGATATTCTCATCAACAACGCCGGAACCTTTGAAGCCGGCCGGATATGCGATGAACCGGAAGGTCAGATGGAAAACATGCTGAACACAAATTTACTCAGTGCGTATCATCTTACCCGGATTTTACTTCCGTCCATGATGCAAAGGAAATCGGGCCATATTTTCAACATCAGTTCGATAGCCGGTCTTCAGGCTTATCCCAATGGCGGGTCTTACAGTGTAAGCAAATTTGCCCTTTCCGGATTTTCAAAAAACCTGCGGGAAGAGCTGAAGCCGTATTTAATCAAAGTCACCTGTATTTATTCAGGTGCCGTTTATACAGATTCCTGGGCAGGCAGCGTAAAACCCGAACGGATTATGAAACCTGCAGATATCGCGAATACCATCCTGCAAATCTCAAAACTTTCTCACCAGGCCCTGGTGGAGGAACTTGTGATTCGCCCACTAATGGGAGACCTTTAGAAGATTACGGTTGGCAGTTGGCGGTTGGCGGTTGAATTTATGGGCGTCTAAATTAAGAAAGCTTTAAGCTTTACGCTTTGAGCTTTAAGCTTTCATCGTTTTTATCTTTGCAACGCTTAAAGCGAAATTTTAAAATCAACGACCATCGGATCATTTATACCATTCAGAATAATTATTTTCTGCTGCCTTTCCGTACTGATGAGTCCGGTATTGTCCCAGGTACGTTTTACCGCTCAGGCCAGTTCAAAAGAGATTGGCAAATCTGACTATGTGGAGATCCAGTTTGTTATTGAAAATGCAAAAGAAGTCGGCAGTCTGCAACCTCCGGATTTTCCCGATTTTACTGTAGTACAGGGTCCGAACCAGTCAACCGGGATGAGCATCGTAAACGGGGCCATGTCTCAATACAAAGGGATTAGCTATGTTTTGCAGCCAAAAAAAACAGGGATTTTAACCATAAAGGCGGCTACTGCTACAGTAGATGGACAAGTGATGCATACGGCCACTCTGCAGATCACAGTGCGGAATCAGGGATCTATGGGCAATTCAGGTTCTCCAGGATTCAATCCGCTACCTGACCCTTCCTGGCCATCTGCGCAGCCCCCGGTTGATATGGATGATGTGATAAAGCCCGGTGAAAATGTTTCGGAAAAAATCCGAAAAAACTTTTTCATTAAAGTGGAAGTAAGTAAAACGGATTGTTATCTGGGTGAACCCATTGTGGCTACTTATAAATTATATGCCCGGCTTCGATCAGATTCCCGGGTTACCAAACATCCTTCATTAAATGGATTCAGTGTTTACGATATGATCAATCCGTCTGAAGACCGCGTATCTGTTGAAAAGGTAAATGGAAAAAATTTTTCAGTTCATATCATCCGGAAAACACAGCTTATTCCATTGCAGGCGGGAGATATTACACTGGATCCCATGGTAGTGGACAACAATATTTATCTGGTGAAAGCGGATCCGTCTTCGTCCAGAAGTTCTGGTCAGGGATTAGGCGGCCTTCTGGACAGGCTTTTTGAACCGGAAGCGAATGGAACGCCCTTTACCCAGAATATCGTTCTGGAAAGTAAACCGGTAACCGTACATGTTAAGGCTCTTCCGGAAGAAGGCAAGCCCGCGGATTTTAATGGTGCCGTAGGAAGATATTCCATAACAGCCAGGATGGATTCCAAAGAGGTGGATACCGGCGATGCTGCCATCTATACAGTTACTATAAAAGGAACCGGAAATCTGCCTGTAATTAATGCGCCAGCGATCAACTGGCCCAGGGATATGGAATCCTATGATGTGAACAGCAAGGAAAATATTGATCAAACTGTTGCTCCGCTGGGAGGGTCCAAAACGTTTGCATATAGCTTTGTGGCCACCAAACCGGGGAAATACAGTTTGCCGCCTGTGCAGATGAGTTATTTTGATCCTGCTTCTCATTCCTATAAAAACACGGAGAGTGGCTCGGTTCAAATTCAGGTTAATCAGGTGAAGGGAACAAAAAAACCGGTAGCCGTTCCGACAGTCGCAAAAACAACGCATCCGGACTGGATCCGTTACGCGCTATGGTCGGCTGCATTCCTGGCGATCCTGATCGTGACCATGTTTATATTTAAAGAATCCAGGAAAGATGCCGCGTTGAAAGAAGAAAAAGCCAGGGAAATGGCCGCGCTGGAAAAAATTGCTGCAGTTGAAGTAAAAGAAGATCCCCTGGAGGAAGCAAGGGCATTCCGGTTATCGGGCGATTTTGGCAAATTCTATGGTTCCGTTAACCGGGCAATCTGGAAAGGGGTCTCAGAGATATTAAACCTGCCTGCCAGCGAACTCAACAAATTGAATATGGCCAGCGGCCTTCGAACACGTGGCTGGACCGAGGATGAAATCATTCAGTTAAAAAATATTCTGAATGAATGTGAGATGAAGTTATATACTCCGGCTTATAGTGCTGTGGACGTGGAACGGGTATTGGGTGAAGCGGAATCAATTACGAGCAGGCTGAATGTTTAAGCAAGTGTGAGAGTGTGAGAGTGTGAGAGTGAAACATTCTCACACTCTCACACTCTCACACTTCACTCCGTGTACTTATACCCAACACCCCTTACGGAATGGAAATGTTTTGGATTGCGGCTGTCCTCTTCAAAATATTTTCGGAAATTCAGAATGAAATTATCTATCGTACGGGTATTCGGATAAACATGGTATCCCCATACTGACTGCAGGATCTTTTCCCTCTTCACTACTTCATTTTTATTTTCTATTAAAAGTTTGAGCAGCATGGTTTCTTTTTTGCTCAAACGGAAACGTTCATTTTTTTTGTTGAATGCTTCCTGCGCCTTAAAATCGATCACATTTTTTCCGAAATTATACCGGTCAGATATGGTATTTCGTTCCTGAAGCCTTTCATTTTTTTCGATCAGCTTCTGAACGCGCAACAGAAGTTCTTCCAGGTTAAATGGCTTGGTAAGGTAGTCATCTGCACCTTTTTTTAATCCCAGTACCCGGTCTGCACTGTTGTTTCTGGCGCTCAGTATAAGAATAGGAACCGGGTTTTGCCTTACCCGGATGGTTTCCGCTACGCTGATTCCGTCAATTCCGGGAAGCATTACATCCAGGATTACGAGATCGAAATATTCATCGCTGATCGCTTTTAAAGCCTGATTGCCATCATAAGCTGAAGTAACCTGATAGTTTTCCAGTTCCAGGTTCAGGCGGAGTGCATCATGAAGATTCTCTTCATCTTCCACCAGCAGTATGGATTTACGTACAGGGGTGGTCATGGTTTCAATACATTAAAAGTAACTGTAAACAGGGTGCCGGTCGGCTGATTATCCGAAACCTGAAGACTCATTTTATGATCCTGTGTTATTTTCCTGCACAGGTAAAGGCCCAGACCGGTTCCCTGTGTGGTACGGGTGTCTTCATTTCCCACCCGGTAAAATTTTTGAAATATGCGTTTATATTCTTTTTTCGGAATACCTGCTCCTTCATCTTTCACCTGTAATATGCCGATATCTCCTTCTCTCTTCAAAATAATGGTAACCGGAGAAGCAGGGGGTGAATATTTAACTGCATTTTCGATCAGGTTATTCACCAGGATCTGCATCAGCAGTGGATCGCCGGAAACATACAAACCGTCCACCCATTCTTTATTCCAGGGCCTGTTTGGGTAACGGGTTGCAAAATCCTGAAATGAATCAGACACTACCCGGGAGAAATTAAGCTCTTCCTTATTAAAGAGATAAGAACCTCCTTCGAGCTGGGCAGATACCAGTATATTTCCAGTAAGTGTATTTAACCGGTTAATCTCCTGAAGGGAGGATTTCAGGATCTTTTCCTTTTTCGGTTCATCCAGTACATGCTTCTGCAGGGTCTCGATATTCAGCCGGGCAATGGAAATAGGGGTTTTCAATTCATGGGTGATGGCCATCATAAAATTCTGTTGCTGCCGGAGAATCCGGATCTGACGCATAATTACACTTCGCAAAAAAAAGGCTCCGGCCAGAATGACCAGGAGAAAAACCAGTCCTTCACTTTTGTACGCTTTGGATAACCGGTCGTGATCAGTATTGATTTTATCTACTTTTTCAATATAGGCAGGGTCATCATGGGTAAGCATCCCCAATTTAGTTTCAGCCATTTGGTTATTCTGCAGATTGAGTGCGATATACCACCAGATGAGGGCGGCCAGCACATAGACCAACAGAAGCCAGCAAATGACCGTTGCGCGGTTGGCCCATTGATTTTTGTAGAGATTTATTGCCATTTTTAAGCTGAAAGCCTAAAGCAAAAAGCCCAAAGCTTTTTTATGAGGGAATTTATCTGTCCAATTTTTTTACTCCCACACCCTCACACTCTCACACTCTCACACTCTCACACTTGTTAAGGTATCTTTTCCAATCTTAGTCCTGCACTCAGCACATTCTGCAGGGGGTCTTCCCGCATAAGTTGTTCCAACACGATATGGTATGTTCCGGCTTTTTTGAATCTGGTATTGGGTTGAATGAGCACCCGGGTATCATAGATATCATCCATGGCTGTCCCGATCCAGCCTTTGCCATTGGTTGCGAGTTGCAGATCATAATCACCCGTCCTTCCTTTTGATTCTCCGGGCACTTTTACGGATGCCCTCACGTACATATTGTTGAAATGGTAGGCATCGGTATGACGGATTACAATATATAGATTATATCCGGAAACGGTATCCGTGATGTCAAAACTGATATCCGGTTTTACGGATGCGGGCCATTCATGTCCCCTGAAATCCAGGTTTTTTTCAAATGCCCCTGTGGTCCAGGTACAGGCAGAAATCATGAAGAAAATCAATCCTGGCAGCAAGGATTTTTTCAATCTCTGAATTTTTGTAAAATTAAACACTATTGGGGTGAACGCAGAGAAGTTCTTTAACATGTATAGGGTATTGCGTATTCTTGTTTTGCGTTAAACTTTATCCACTTGCGCTACCTCTTTCGCTAAAGCTTCAGAGATCAAAGAAAGCTACGGTGAACGAAGAGCGTTAGGCGTTAAGCTTTAGGCGTTTGGCTTTAGCGTTATAGTACATTCAGGATTTGTTCTTTGGCTTTTTCCAGTTCATCTTTCATCAGGACCACACACCGCTGGATTTTTACATCATAAGCCTTGGATCCGGTCGTATTGATTTCGCGCCCTACCTCCTGAAGGATAAAGGATAATTTTTTCCCTTTGCTTTCTTCGGGTTCTGTCATTACCTCTTTGAAATAGGAACAGTGATTTTTAAGGCGGACCATTTCCTCGCTGATATCAATTTTTTCGAGGTAATAGATCATTTCCTGTTCGAGCCGGTTGGAATCATAGTTCTCCTTTCCCACATGGTCATTCAATAATTTTTCAAGGTTTTCCCTGATTTTCTGCTGGCGAAGTGGTTGGAGTTTCAGGATTTCTTCCTGCTGGTGACTGATATTATTGATACGCAGTTCCAGGTCTTCCTCCAAAACCCGGCCTTCATTTAACCGGTGCTGATTCAGGTCTTCGATGGCCATTTCTATTACTTTGCTAAACTGTATCCACTCTTCCCTGGTCAGTGTATCTCCCGTCGGGGTAATTACTTCCGGCAGTTTTAATAAGGTGCTTAGTATATTAGAAGGGTCCTGATTGAGTTGCCTGGACAAATCGGAAAGGGTTTCGAAATATGCTTTTGCCAGATCCGTATTGATGCTTACCGGTTTTGCATTCCCGGTTTGTTTTAAACTGATGGTGCAATCCAGGGAACCCCGTCCCAGTTTTTCGGAGAGTATTTTTCGGATATCAAATTCATAGGGTTTGAGGAACCCGGGAAGTTTTAACTGAAGTTCGAATTGTTTTCCATTCAGGGATTTCACATCTACCAGAAAGGTTTTATCGCCCACCGTTTCTTCCGCCCTTCCAAATCCCGTCATCGATTTAACCATGTTAACCTGTTTATGCCTGAAAGGTAATTAAATTAAATGTGCGTAAGCAGCCCGAGCTTACCATATACTTCGTTTTGATTCATATCGATCATATCACCGGGCAACATATTTTCAAGCGTCAACCCTGCTAACCGGAAGCGTATAAGCCGCAATGTGGGAAAGCCGGTTGCTGCGGTCATTTTGCGAACCTGGCGGTTTTTTCCTTCTGTTATAATCAGTTTAATCCAGCTGGTTGGAATATTTTGCCTGAACCGGATGGGCGGAATTCGTTCGGGAATTACGATATGTTCCGGAAGCCGGCTCGCTTTGCCTGGTAGTGTACGAAAGGGCTTTCCGTCAATATTAATCGTAATTCCGGAAGCCAGTAACTGAAGGGCTTCATTGGTAATCAGTCCTTCTACCTGTGCCCGGTATTCGCGTTCATGAGCAAAACTGGGATGAAGTAAGCGGTGGTTAAGCGATTTGTCATTTGTCAATAAAAGTAATCCCTCACTATCATAATCAAGGCGTCCTACCGGATAAACATCTGTCGGGACCTCAAAAAAATCCTTCAGGCAGGCCTTGCTGTTTTCAGGTGTAAACTGCGAAAGGACCTGAAATGGTTTGTATATGATGAAATATTTAAACAAAAGAATTCAATGAAACACTGATGAATAAAGGGTTTGAATAATCTTTTATAAATATAAGGGAAAATAAAAAGCCCCGCTGGCGGCGAGACTTTTACTATTTGGATGGGTTAGTAAGTACAGGGATATAAATACCCCTACACAATATTAGAAATAATTTTGTCTATCCCGAAAAATTTTCCAAGAAATTTTATGCACAATTTTTTTTAGGGTGTGGAA
This sequence comes from uncultured Bacteroidota bacterium, assembly GCA_963766585.1. Lineage (GTDB taxonomy): Bacteria > Bacteroidota > Bacteroidia > Chitinophagales > Chitinophagaceae > Puia. Next base: position 250,269 of record CAVYAV010000002.1, on the reverse strand, counting down.
AAGCATCTTTAATGTAGGTTTGCCCAAAATCTGCTCCATGAAGTTTCCTTCACCCGTTTCGCTAAACTGGCTTTCAGAATTTCTGGGAGCAACACTCACAGGAACCACCCAGGCGTCGGCAACCGGTATCAATGAAATACATAAGGTAGAACCAGGGGATCTTGTTTTTGTTGATCATCCCAAGTATTATCAAAAATGTTTGCAGTCCGCCGCTTCATTCATTATAATCAATCAGGCCGTGGAATGTCCTCCGGGAAAAGCCCTGCTGATTGTAGAACAGCCATTTGAAGCCTATCAGAAAATCGTAAAACATTTCAGACCATTTGAGCCGGCAACACAGGCTATCAGTTCCAATGCAACGATCGGGAACAGCTCTTATTTATATCCCGGGGTGTTCATTGGCAATCATGTACAGATCGGGGAAAGATGTGTGATACACCCCAATGTTACTATTATGGATTATTGCATCATCGGCAATGACGTGGTCATCCAGGCGGGTACAGTAATCGGTTCTGATGCCTTTTACTACAATACTAAGAAAGACCGGGAAGTCTGGTATAAGAAGATGTTAAGCTGCGGCAGGGTATTGATTGAAGATGATGTGGAGATAGGTGCCGGTTGCACCATCGACCGGGGGGTTAGTAGCGATACAATCATCGGACGGGGTTCCCGTCTGGATAATATGATTCATATCGGACACGATACCGTGCTGGGTAAAAATTGTCTTATCGCGGCGCAGGTGGGAATTGCAGGAGCCGTTGAAATAGGAAACGGAGTAACACTCTGGGGACAGGTTGGCGTGAGTAAAACCCTTTCTATCGGGGATAATGCGGTCGTTCTTGCGCAAAGCGGGGTGGGGGGTACCATTGAACCCGGGAAAATATTTTTCGGATCACCTGCCGAAAACGCATCAGTTAAAAAGCGGGAATTGATATGGATTAAACGCATCCCGGAGATCTGGAAAAAGTGAAAGACCTTTAACGCTTAACGCCTAACGCCTAACGCCTAACGCCTAACGCCTAACGCTTAACGCCTAACGCTTGACGCTTAACGCTTGACGCTTGACGCTTGACGCTTGACAATTTGGGAATGGGAAATTACAATTTTAGGCGTCGCAGATAGAAATACTTCTACCACTTGTAACCATCGTTAACCATCACTACAACAGAATAAATTATACATTTTAAGCTTTAGGCTTTATGCTTTGGGCCTCAGGCTTATTCGGGATTATAATCGTAAGGAACCCATTCGGCAATTTTCTTCCAGGCCCAATACCCCATATTGGTGATTTCAGACTGCTCGAAAAAATAACCATTCTCTTCAATCGAGAATCCGTTGGGCATATTCAGCGCAGACACTTCCTCTTTCGCATTCAGCGGAAAATGATTTTGAATCAGGTAATTTTTATCCGGCACCTGACCGGTATAAGTTACCCGTATACTTCCATTGATATTTATATCCACAATGCCGCTGTCCAGGGAATAGATATTGCCATCATAGGGATTTTGTAATTCGGTTCCCTTATCTGATTCTGTTGCGTTCAGTGTTTCAACCCGGAATCCTTCTGTTTCCAGTGTGCTGTCGTACCAGGATCTCATAAAATGCAGGCGCGATCCGATATAAGTCCGGTACCTGTTTTTAGACCATCGTTGCTGGTCATCGGCGGTTCCGGGAAGGTTTTCAAACAGGGGGTACCCCGTATAACTACTGATATGGGTGTTGTAATCATTTACAAATGAATCCAGCTGATAATGGATTTTGTAACCCAGGGCCTGATTGATAATCACCAGTTCTTCTTTGGCTTTTACTTTCAGTTTATTACGTTTTTTATAATAGTAAAAACTAAGGGCATCTTTGTTCTCTATCGTGCACTGGGACGCATTGGTGGAAGTCCCGATAAAATTATCCAGGAAAAATTTCCCGTATTTATTCCATCCATCCGGCACGAGGGCTGAACCGGTTACTGCTACTTCACCGAGGTTTTTACTTTCTGTTTTCATCTGAACCAACAGGGAATCCTTATCCCTTGTGTTATTGCTCACCCGCATCACCTGGGTTTCGTATCCGGTATAAGATATAACAAGGTCATAACCGCCATTCGCCAGTCGCAGGGAAAATAAACCTTCCGCATTTGAGATGGTACCGGTAGTAGTGTTTTGGCAAAAAACAGAAGCATTGGAAAGAATGGCTCCTGATTTTTCATCCACCACTTTTCCATGTATATAAAATATTTTATCCTGGGAAACCGCTGTATATGAAACCAGGAGTGTAATGATGGCGAGGAAGAACTTCATATAAATTATTAATTATAAATTATTAATTATTAATTGGGGTCGTTCACTTTTTGTAAAATATCCTTAAACATAACGAATCCGTATAAATTGAAGTATATAATAGGACGTCCATTAACCCCTAATAATTAATAATTAATAATTGACAATTACTATAGTGCCTGCATATTTCCAAGGTACCGGGCACATGATTCCATAATAGATTCTTCCAGGGACCGGAACCGAAAGGCCGGAAGCGCATTCAGCAGTTTATGATTGTCATAGGCACTTTGTCTTTCTGCTATCGCTACAGATTCGCGCGTTATCAGGGGCTTTTGTGCAGAAAAAGCAGATTTTATTTTTTCCATTCTCCAGGCCATGGACGCAATAAAATGACCTGCTTTTTTTGATGGAGGGTTTTTCCCAAATCCTTTTGCCATCCATTGAAAAATTTCCAGATAAGTCCTGTTTTCAGCACTGATGATGAATCGTTCATTGCGGATCCGGCTGTTCAGCAGGGCGACAATTACCCGGGCGGTATCCTGTACATCCGCGAAGCCATTTAATCCGCCCATATACCAGGGAAACTCGCGGAAAGCGGTTTTAAATAGTCCACAGCTCGTTTCATTCCAGTTTCCATAACCCAGCAGGGTAACCGGATTTACAACCAGCGGGGATAGTCCTTCTCCCATACCCCGCCACACTTCCATTTCCCCATAATATTTACTGATGCTATAGTTAGACAGACCCGAATTGCCGGTCCATTTTTTTTCTTCATTGATCATTTCGGTACCATTCCCCCTGCCCAGTGCACCAACGGAACTGATGTGGACAAAATCGGTAATGCCTGCTTCGATAGCAGCATTCACCAGGTTGGCCGTTCCTTCAATATTTATTTTGAATAATTTATGTTTGTCCGACGGATTGAAAGAAACCAGTCCGGCAGTATGGATGATCTGGCTACAGCCTTCCAGGTTTTCACGAAGTGCCTCCACATCCAGAATATCCCCGTCTACCCAGGAAACTTTTTCAGAAAATTCCGGGGGAAGATAAAAGGGAAGTGCTCGTTTTCTGCGGAGGGCACGCACAGGCTTTCCCTGCTGAATGAGCTCCTGAATGATATAGGATCCGAGAAATCCTGAACCTCCGGTAACAAAAATCATTCTGCAGCCGGTTTTGCATATTTAAAAAATCCTTCCCCGGTCTTTTTACCTAAGGTTCCTTTTTTTAGCATGCCTTCCTGCAGTCCGGACGGTTTCAGCCGGGCGGGTTTGCCAAGGGCTTCGTACAAGGAAGAACTTACGGTGTAGTTAATATCATTGCCGATCAGATCCATTAAATGAAAGGGCCCCATTTTAAATCCGGCGGATTCCATGAGATTGTCGATGGTGGCCATATCGGTTATACCCAGTTCAGCCAGCCGCAGGGCTTCCAGATAATATGGGCGGGCTACATGGTTCACAATAAATCCCGGCGCATCCTGGCAGATCACGGGTGTTTTTCCAATCCCTCGGGCGAAAACCAATATTTTCTGTATGATGTTATCCGTGTTGTATTTTGTTTTGACAACTTCCACCAGTTTCATCCGGTTTGCGGGATTGAAGAAATGTAAACCGATGATCCGTTCCGGAAACGGGGTTTGTTCTGCAATTGCTGTTACAGAGAGGGAGGAAGTATTGGTAGCATAAATGGTTTCATTTGTATTGACGCCGGACAATTCAAGAAACAGGGCAGATTTGGAATCCTGTTTTTCCTGAATGGCCTCTATGATCAACGGGGCACAACATTTTGTTACCGACCCGGTAAAAGAAATAAGTTGCAGAATTTCATTTCTGTCATTTTCAGAAATTCTTTTTTTTTCTTCCGCCTGTCGCAATTCCTTTTCAATCGTTTTTTTTGCGTCATCCAGTACTTCCTTATTCAGGTCGTATAATAAAACGGGAAAGCCTCCTGTAGCCACAGCAAGGGCAATACCCCGGCCCATGGTTCCGGCACCACAAATACATACCGATGAGTCCATGGTATAAAGATACGGTGCAGTAATTGTCAATTGTTAATTGTTAATTGTCAGTTGCCTTTAAAATATAACAAGAAGCACAATAGAATTACCAGGTTCCATTTCTGCCATTGACAATTAACAATTAACAATTAACCATTAATTTTACGGATGGATAAAAGAATAATCAAAACACCCGATGCACCCGATCCCATCGGACCATATAACCAGGCCATACAGGCCGGTAATCTGTTGTTTATTTCCGGACAGGTAGCCATCAATCCTAAAAACGGGAATATCGAAGCCACGGATATTTTTGAAGAGACACATCAGGTAATGCATAACCTGCGTGCGGTACTGCATGCAGCGGGGCTGGACTTTAAAAACGTGGTTAAAACCACCATCTTCCTAACGGATATGGCGCTTTTCCCTTCGGTGAATGATGTATATGCCAAATATTTCAACGGCGATTTCCCTGCCCGTGAAACTGTTGCAGTACGTGGTCTTCCGAAGAACGTGAACGTGGAAATTTCTATGATTGCAGCGGATGTATGAATGCAGATTAGTAGGTTAGGTGATTATCATATTTAATCATCTAATCACCAAATCTCCTAATTCCTTTTTTACTTTAATGAATGCTGCTATAGCCCGGTCCAGGTGCTCCCTTGAATGCGCTGCGCTTAACTGAACCCGGATGCGCGCAAGTCCTTTTGGTACCACAGGAAAGAAAAATCCAATCACATAAATTCCTTCTTCCAATAATTTCGCCGCAAAATTCTGGGCCACCACGGCATCATAGAGCATGATAGGCACAATCGGATGGTCGCCGGGCCGGATATCGAATCCTGCTTCTGTCATTTTGGTCCTGAAATATTTTGTATTGGCCTCGAGCTTGTCCCGCAGGCCGGTATCTTTTTTCAGCATATCCAGCACCGTCAGGGAAGCGCCCACAATAGAAGGAGCAAGACTGTTCGAAAATAAATATGGGCGGCTTCTCTGTCGCAGCATTTCAATAATCTCTTTTCTGCCGCTGGTAAATCCGCCGTTTGCTCCTCCCAGGGCTTTTCCCAATGTTCCGGTAATAATATCTATCCTGCCCATCACATTACGGTATTCATGTGTGCCACGACCTGTTTTACCCAGAAACCCCGATGAATGGGATTCATCACTCATCACGATTGCAGCATATTTATCTGCCAGATCACAAATTTTGTCGAGCTGGGCAATGGTTCCGTCCATACTGAAAGAACCATCAGTTACAATAATGCGGTCCCTGCAGTCAGCAGCTGATTTCAGTTGCGTTTCCAGGTCGTCCATATCATTGTGTTTATATCGTAAACGCCGGGCCTTGCACAAACGAACGCCATCAATAATGGATGCATGGTTGAGCTCATCGGAAATAATGGCGTCCGATTCACCAAAAAGGGGTTCAAATACACCTCCGTTGGCATCAAAAGCGGCCACATATAATATCGTGTCTTCCATGCCCAGGAATTCGGAAATCTTTTTTTCCAGTTCTTTATGGATATCCTGGGTGCCGCAAATGAAACGAACACTGCTTAATCCATATCCCCGTTCTTCCAAAGCAGCATGGGCAGCCTGGGTCACCTGGGGATGAGCGGAAAGTCCGAGATAGTTATTTGCACAGAAATTCAGGACTTTGCGCCCGTTTACAACGATTTCGGCTCCCTGTTCACTGCCAATTACCCTTTCGGTTTTAAAAAGCCCGGCCTCCCTGATCTCATTCAGCTGGGTGCCGACACGATTCACAAATAACTCATGCATTTGACAATTTTTAGCCGCATAAAGGTAAGCTTTGTAACTTTTTGAAGGGTTAATCGTATTACTAATGACGAAAACAACGGCCTGGGCTTATGACGGCGGAGGACTATAATGACTGTGTGAAGTTATATGCAGACGGACTCTACCGGTTCATGCTGAAATCTACCCGTCAGGTGGAAGATGCCCGTGACTTAGTACAGTCGTCCTTTGAAAAATTATGGGAACACCGGGCGGAAGTGAATACGGAAAAAAGTAAATCTTACCTGTTTACGATCGCATATCATAAGATGATTGATTTAACCCGGAAGAACGTCCGCATGGAATTTCGCGAATCACTTCCTGAACAACATGTCAGCGGAACTGCAAATACCACGGGCCTGAAGGAAATTTTGGAAAAAGCGCTGGGACGGTTAAACAGCAGACAACGGTCGCTCGTGTTATTGAAAGATTATGAAGGATATTCTTATGAAGAAATTGCAGAAATCACAGGACTGAACGGAGCACAGGTAAAAGTAACCCTGCATAGGGCCAGACTTATACTTAAAGAATGGCTGGTGAGTGTGGAAAATGTACTTTAAAGATCAGGTTATGGAAATCAACCGGAATAATTACGAATCTTTTTTTCTTCTCTATCTGGATGGGGAGTTGATGGCTTCCCAACAGGTGGCAGTAGAAAAATTTCTGGGAGAAAATGCAGACCTGCAGAAAGAATTTTTCCTTTTGAAGCAGACTGTTCTTTCACCGTCGGACGTTGTATTTGAACCCAAGGAATTGCTTTTCCGGAAGGAAGAAAAAAGAAGAGTGGTCCCGTTTTACCAGTCCCGGATCGCCGCAGCGGTTGCTGTGTTTCTTATGGGAACCTGGTTTGTAATTACCCAGATCAGACATCAGCCTGCAACAGAACCTGTACCGGATACATTGGCGGCTATTCATCCGGCAAATACCGGATCTGTCAATAAGCCTGAAAAAGAAAACATGGATAAGGAGATTCCGGCAGTAGCTAAAAATAAAAATGCAGCAACCAGTCCGGGTAAGAAGATTAATCCGGTTGCAGTCAGGAATCCTGACCAGCAAAAGAGTTTGCAACCGGAAACCAAAATACAGGATGCACAATTGACGCAGGATCGTGAACCCTGATGAAGAAACACAGATCGGCATAAAAAACCCAGCACGAATCTCGAGGTTCAGCCTTCCGGTTTGAAGCCTGCCGGCACAACAAGTCAAACTGCGGATCTACCGGGTGAGAAGTCTAAGGCGCTGATGCTTTCCACAGCAGCGATACATGATCAGCACATCTATGAAAATGCGGTAATGAAAGAATCAGATTATCAAAACGATAATGCCATCAGTGTGGTCGCACTGAATGACCAGAACAAAGGCATTGCAGGATTTTTTAAAAAATTAACGAGACGCGAGCCTGCAGACGAAAATTCAAGAAAAGTACGCGTGAGTGTTTTTCAAATCAGTTATTAATAAATAAGTATTCAAATGAAGCAAGTATTTACTATCCTGGCATTGTTATGTATTGGAATGAAAGGATTCAGCCAGAAAGATTCCATCCGGCTCAAAAGCAGCAGTGATACCACTATTACGCATTCCGGAAAAGATTCCGATTCCGCCTATGATTATCATGATATGCATGATTGGAAACATATGCATGACTGGCACGATATGCCATGGGTGCATATGCATGATAAACATTATAAACCGTCTAATCTGAGTACGAACTGGCTGATCGTGGACCTGGGCTTTACCAACTATAATGATAAAACCAACTATGCAGGATCAACGGCACAGGCTTTTGCCCCGGGCAGCAACTCGAACTGGTTCAACCTGAAGAACAATAAATCTGTTGATGTCAATATCTGGTTTTTTATGCAGCGCCTGAATATGGTGAAGCATGTGGTAAACCTGAAATACGGACTCGGGATTGAACTGAATAATTACCGCTACGAGGATAATATAAAATATATAACCAATTCCAATACCCAGGCAACGACCGTAATCCAGGACACGATATCTTATAGTAAGAATAAACTGGCGGCGGACTATGTTACCGTTCCGTTGATGATCAATTTTAATTTCACGCCCAGTCTCCGGCAAGGTTTTGGAATCTCGGTCGGTATCAGTGCAGGTTATCTGTATTCTTCCCGTCAGAAAACAATCAGCAGTGAATTCGGGAAAAAGAAAAACTTTGATGATTTTGATCTGAATCCCTGGAAACTATCCTGGATCGCCGAAGCCCAGCTTGGCCCGATTATCCTGTACGGTTCCATGGCAACAAAGAGTATGTTTAACAGCCAGGGACTGGACCAGGTTCCCTATACATTCGGTATCCGGCTGAGTAAGTGGTGATGCAGGCTGAACGCTTAACGCCTAACGCCTAACGCCTAACGCTTAACGCCGATCGCGGTTGGTAGTCAGATAAAAATATTTAAAAACCATGTGATGATGAAGAGCACCTACGGGTGCTTTTTATTTTAATTAACATTTACGTTCGCATTTACAATCGCAGAACATTTCAACCAGAGATTTACTCCGGCGTTAGGCGTTAAGCGTTAGGCGTTAGGCGTTCGGCGTTGGGCGTTGAGCGTTCAGCGTTAAGCGTTGAGCGTGAACCGTTAAGCTTTTTTCCAAGCGATGGAAAAAAACCACAAAGGGAATCTTTTCATAAAATTATCAACAGGGAAAATATATCCTCCATTCCCGGCGTTGAAAAACGAAAGATCCGGTCATGAAATCTAGAAAATTGCTATTGGGTGCGATGATTGTATTTTCTTTACTCGGGTTTCGCGAGACAGATAATAAAACTTCATACAAACGCTTTTTTCACCGTCAGCTTATGGGAACGGTGAAAGTGGTTGTTATCAAAGCAAATTATGAATTGAAAGTATATGACCAGGATGGCTGGTTTGGTACCTATCCAGCTGTATTTGGCAGTAAATCGCTGGATGATAAAATGATGGAAGGCGATCGCCGCACACCGGAGGGAACCTTCCATATTGCTTCCAAAAGGCCGCACGAGAAATGGGATAAAATGATGCTGATCGATTTCCCAACCAAGGCAGATCTTGATAAATTTAACCAGCGTAAAGCAGAGGGACTCATTCCCCGGAACGCCAAAATCGGAGGCGGTATCGCCATACATGGAACATGGCCACATGATGATATGGCTGTTGATTTATATCAAAACTGGACCAATGGATGTATCTCCCTGAAGAATGAAGACGTGGATGAACTCTACGATCTGCTGCCCATCGGAACAACAGTGGAGATCCTGAAAGAAGAAAAGTAGAATTTACTAGACCCTTCCGGTCTTAATCTGTTCTACAACACCAGGATCGGTGAGTGTGCTGATATCTCCGAGATTATCCAATTCACCTTCTGCAATTTTACGCAGAATACGCCGCATGATTTTTCCGCTCCTGGTTTTTGGTAATCCTGAAACAAACTGAATTTTATCCGGCCTGGCAATGGCGCCGATGAGTTGATTCACCATTTTTAAAACGCCGTCTTTTTCAATACCCGAATTCGCATGACCGCTTTTAAGAACTACGTAAGCGTAGATCCCCTGGCCTTTGATATCGTGCGGATATCCGACAACCGCACTTTCAACCACATCCGGATACATATCGATGGCATTTTCCACTTCAGCTGTACCAATCCGGTGCCCGCTTACATTTAAAACATCATCCACCCTTCCGGTTATCCGGTAATTTCCTTCCGCGTCCCGAAAGGCCCCGTCGCCGGTAAAATACAAATCGGGATAAGCCGCAAAATAATTCAGGCGGCATCTTTCATGATCCCCAAAAGTTGTGCGGATAATGGATGGCCAGGGAAAACGGATGCAAAGATTTCCGGAGACCGCTTCTCCCGTTGCACCCGGATGAAAAACCCCGTCTTTGCCCGCATCGGATCCGGGTACGGTATTCCCTTTTTCATCCACCAGCAACGGTATTACTCCGGGAAGCGGAAGGGTAGCATAGGAAGGTTTACCCTGACTGATACCGGCAAGATTGGAGATCATGATACCGCCGGTTTCCGTCTGCCACCAGGTATCTACAATCGGACAATGGCCTTTGCCAATATGTTCATCATACCAATGCCAGGCTTCTATATTGATGGGCTCTCCCACAGTGCCCAATACCCGGAGGGAACTCAGGTTTTTATTTTTTAAAGGTTCGGTCCCGAAACTCATCAGACTCCGGATTGCCGTTGGGGCAGTATAAAAAATATTCACTTTGTACTTGTCAATAATATCCCAGAACCGGCCGGCATCAGGATAACTGGGAATGCCTTCAAACATCACTGTGGTCGCACCGGCAGAAAGAGGTCCGTAAATGGTATAACTGTGGCCAGTGATCCAGCCCACATCGGCAGTACAGAAATAAATTTCACCGGGTTTGTATTGAAAAACATTTACAAAACTGTACGTGGTATAAATCATGTATCCTGCACAACTGTGCACGACCCCTTTCGGTTTTCCGGTTGATCCGGAAGTATAGAGGATGAACAGGATATCTTCTGCATCCATGGATTCAGCGGCAACTGTTTCATCCGGTTTAATTTTTTTCAATTCATCCTGCCACCAGCAATCCCTGCCCGCGCGCATTTGAACTGTATTGCCCAGATGTTTCAGCACGATTACTTTCTGAATAAGGGATGTTTTTTGCAAAGCTTCATCAACGGTCGCTTTCAGCGGAATGTCCTTGGGTCCACGGGTTCCTCCGTCGGCTGTAATTACAATCCTGCATTTGGCATCCTCAATCCGGTCTGCGATGGACTGGGCTGAAAAGCCGCCGAATACAACCGAGTGTATCGCACCCATCCTTGCGCAGGCCAGCACCGCAATGGCGAGTTCGGGAACCATGGGCATATAAATACAAACCCGGTCGCCTTTTTGCACTCCGTTATTTTTTAATACCTGTACGAACCGGCATACTTCAATATATAATTGCTGATAGGTGAGCACGCGGTTGGGAAGTGATGGATCGTTGGGTTCCCAGATGATAGCTGGCTGACCGGCTTTATCCGCCAGGTGCCGGTCGAGACAGTTTTCCGTGATATTTAATTTCGCCCCTTCAAACCAGCGTACACGGGGTTCTTTGAAATTCCATTCCAGCACCTTGTCCCACTTCTTCTTCCAGGTAAAATTTTCTGCAATTCCACCCCAGAATGCATCAGGCTGCTCAATGCTTTTTTTATACTGCTGAAGGTAATCGTCAAAATTCTGAATCTGGTATGGGAAATGCATAGTAGAGCAATCGTTTAAACCCTAAATTTAGTGAGTATTTATTTCATACCTTATGCTTTCATAACGATTGCTGTATGAAAATTAATGCCTTCCTTCTCCGCTGTACGCTGATCGCTGCCCTTGGTGGTTTTTTATTTGGGTTTGAAACTGCTGTGATTTCGGGTGCGGAGAAAACCATTCAGAAACTCTGGTCCCTCAGCGATTTCCTGCTTGGATTTACCGTGGCAGCCAGTCTGATCGGAACAGTAATCGGATCCATGATTGCCGGCCGGCCGGCCCAGCGATACGGGCGTAAAAAAGTCCTGCTCGTGATTGCCCTGATGTATCTTTTATCTGCGCTGGGTTGTTCTCTTACACCTTCCTGGATTCTGTTTATCTTTTTCAGAATAATTGGAGGGATTGCTGTGGGCGCTTCTTCGGTTGTCGGGCCCATGTATATCTCCGAAATTTCTCCCGCTGCAGTTCGCGGACGACTCACCGGCATGTTCCAGTTAAATATTGTGATTGGGATTTTGGTGGCCTTTCTGACCAATTTTGCTTTCCTGCATATCGGAGCGGGATCCTGGCGCTGGATGGTGGGTGTTATGGTTATACCCGCGGGTCTCTTCGCCATTTTACTCAGGGTTATTCCTGAGAGCCCGCGCTGGCTAATCTTAAATAACCGGGATGAAGAGGCTGAAAATATTTTTGTTCGCACGGGTGAACCAGACGGAAGATCAGTGATTCAGGAAGAACATGCCCTGCTCACCGGGGAGAAAAAGATTGTGCAACACGCACCTGAAGAAAATTTGTTCAGCGGGAAATACCGCAAACCTATTTTATATGCGGTTCTGCTCGCCATGTTCAATCAACTATCGGGCATCAATGCCATATTATATTATGCACCCCGGATTTTTGAAATGGCCGGCTTTAGTCAGCAGTCCTCATTCTTACAACCGGTATATATCGGAGGAGCCAATCTTCTCTTCACTTTCCTGGGTATGTCGATCATCGATAAGGTTGGAAGAAAAACCTTGCTGATGATCGGTGCTATTGGAACGGCTGTTTTTCTTGCCCTCACGGCATTTGCATTTCATCCCGGATCCGAAGGCAGCGGAGCTGCGAATCAGTTTGTGATTATTTACCTGATTTGTTTTATCGCTTTTTTTGCGCTCTCCCAGGGTGCCGTGATCTGGGTATTCATTTCTGAAATATTTCCGAATGCAGTACGCTCACAGGGAAGTTCATTAGGCAGTTTCACACACTGGATCATGGCAGCCATCATTGCCTGGACCTTCCCGATTTTTGTGAACGGAGTTCCTCATGGTGGTTACTATGCTTTTATCTTTTTCAGTTGCATGATGCTGCTTTCCCTGATTTTCATCTGGAGGGTGATGCCGGAAACCAAAGGGCGTACACTGGAACAGATTCAAAAAGATCTGGGGATTCTTTAAGCCCAACGCCCAACGCATAACGTATAACGCCTAACGCCTAACGCCTAACGCATAACGCCTAATGCTTTTTTGATATTGAATGGCAGATTGTTCCTGTAAGCACGGATCTGTCATTTGAATGCAGTGTCATGAAGCTTTGCAATAAAATCCTGGATTCACTCCGAATATTTTACCAGTTCTTTGTTTTTATGCCTGGCGTTAAGCGTTAAGCATTAGGCTTTAAGCTTATTCCCGTAAATTCGCGTTGCAAATTTTTATGTCTGGCGTTACCCACCTCCGCCAAAGCTCCGGTGGGCGAAGAGCGTCAGGCGTTAAGCTTTAAGCCTGAGGAATGTCTATTGAAGTAAAGGATCTCACAAGAAATTACGGAGAACAAAAAGCAATCGACCAGATTTCATTTTCTGTTGGTAAGGGTGAAATTGTCGGATTTCTCGGGCCAAATGGCGCGGGTAAGTCCACGACTATGAAAATTCTCACCGGTTGCCTGAAACCCAGTTTCGGACAGGCCTTTTTAAACGGGATCGATGTACAGGCGCATCCGGTTCAGACAAAGAAAATAACCGGCTACCTGCCGGAATCCAATCCGCTTTACGGGGAAATGTATATCCGGGAATATCTTTCTTTTATCTGCGACATTCACCAGCTTCCGTCGAAAAAGAAAAAAATAAGCGATACCATCGACCTGGTGGGACTGCGTCCGGAAGCCGGGAAAAAAGTTTCCCAGCTTTCAAAAGGATATAAACAACGTGTAGGACTCGCGGCGGCACTGATCCACGAACCCGAAGTGCTGATCCTGGACGAACCGACCACCGGTCTCGATCCTAACCAGATTGTAGAAATCCGGGATGTTATCCGGCATTATGGAAAGAACAGGACCGTGCTTTTTTCTTCCCATATCCTTCAGGAAGTGGAAGCCATCTGTGACCGGGTGATCATCATCAACCAGGGAAAGATTATTGCAGATAATAATATCAGCGAGCTGCGTAAAGAGCAAAAGGGCAAATTCATTAAAGTCATTTTGAAAGAAAATATAGGCCGTGAAATGTTTGAAGGTCTCGATCAGCTCAGGTCAATCCGGAAAACCGGCGATTTTGAGTGGGAGCTCGAAGCCGGGGATACGGATACAGATGCTTTAAAAAAACAATTACTCGCGCGTTCATTGGAAAATAATTGGAACATTGTTTCTTTGCAGTCTGAAAACCGTAGCCTGGAAGATATTTTCAGAGGACTAACAAAAATCATCACCCATGAGTAGCATTAAAAAAATCTTTGCAAGACAAATTTTAGACAGCCGCGGTAATCCAACCGTTGAAGTAGATATTCTTACAGAAGCTGGTTTTCTGGGAAGGGCTGCTGTTCCAAGTGGCGCCAGTACCGGTATTCATGAGGCGGTGGAGCTGCGCGACGGCGACAAAAAAATATACCAGGGTAAAGGAGTGCTGAAAGCAGTTGAAAATGTAAATACTTTAATCGCGGCAAAACTCAAAGGATTTGAAGTTTCTGATCAGCCGGGACTCGATGCAGCCATTATTGCGGCAGACGGAACTCCGAATAAATCCAAACTTGGCGCCAATGGGATGCTGGCGGTGAGTCTCGCTGCTGCCAAAGCTGCGGCTAAAGAAGCGGGTCTTCCCCTGTATCGGTATATCGGTGGTACCAATGCGGTCACTCTGCCCATCCCGATGATGAATATCCTCAATGGCGGTGCCCATGCGGATAATAAAATTGATTTCCAGGAATTCATGGTCATGCCCGTCGGCGCTTCTTCCTTCAGTGAAGGACTGCGCTGGGGTGTCGATATTTTTCACACCCTGAAAAGTGTACTGAAGAAAAAAGGATTCAGCACGAATGTGGGTGATGAAGGTGGCTTTGCTCCCAATATCCAGAGTAATGAAGAAGCCATAGAAACCGTGCTGGAAGCCATTTCAGCAGCAGGCTATAAAACCGGGTCACAGATTGCGATTGCCATGGATGCGGCCAACAGTGAACTCTGGAACAGCAAGAAGAAAAAATATGTTTTCCATAAGAGCAGTGGAAAGGAAATGAGCAGTGATGAACTCGTGAAATTCTGGGCTTCCTGGGTAAAAAAATATCCCATTATTTCTATCGAAGACGGTATGGCAGAAGATGACTGGGCCGGATGGAAAAACCTGACTGATTCCGTTGGATCAAAAGTGCAGCTTGTGGGGGATGATTTATTTGTAACCAATGTGGAGAGACTTCAAAAAGGGATCAGCGAAAAAACCGCCAATGCATTACTGGTTAAAGTAAACCAGATCGGTACGCTTACGGAAACCATCAACGCGGTAACCCTTGCACAGCATAATGGATATAATACCATCATGAGCCATCGCAGTGGAGAAACAGAAGACGTTACCATCGCGGATCTTTCTGTGGCCCTGAACTGTGGTCAGATTAAAACCGGCTCTGCCAGTCGTACGGACCGTATCGCGAAATACAACCAGCTGATCCGCATCGAAGAAAAACTGGGTAAAAATGCATTTTATCCGAAAGGAAAAATTACATTTGGTAAATAAGCCTAACGCCTAACGCTTAACGCTGAACGCCTAACGCCTACTACGCTTAACGCTGAACGCCTAACGCTGATACTAAATTTAAAAGTTTTATTGGTCAACGGTCAACTGTCAACCAAATGAGGCAATACATCGATAAAATACCAAACTGGTTAAAAAATAAATATGTTATTACGGCTATTGGGTTTGCCGTTTGGATACTGTTTATTGATGATCGTGATTTTATTACCACCCATTTCCGGCATGTGCAGGAATTGCATAAACTGGAAGCCAGGAAATTATATTTCGAAGATCAGATTCAAACAGTAAAAAAGGAACTTGACCAGCTTAAATCCAATCCCGTTGCCCTGGAAAAATATGCCCGCGAGAAATATATGATGAAGCGGGATAATGAGGATTTATTTATCGTAAAATAGGCCTTCCTGCACCTGTGCCCGGCCAATGATCCAAAACCCTGAAGCAGAAAATCATCCGGCAAAGAAATTTTGCCGGCATCCGCTGCCGACTGTTGATCCCCCACACTTGGAAATTATTTTAAAGTATTGATAATCATGTTATTAAACATGGTTAGACTTATTCAACAACAAAACGGTAAGTATTAAAGGTTAACCCTTAGTGATTTGAAGGTTAAAAATGTAAAACTTTCGAAAAAGTACGCAATAACGCTAACGGAATGACGTTTTTACTGTCGGACGGATTATATTTTACTGCTTTCTGATTATTGGACATTCAAATGGTTTCGCCTATGCCACTCTTTACACCGGAGGATCTTTTACGGTATTTGTATAAAGAGTCTTCCCCCGAATTAACTGCTGCCATTCAGGTTGCATTGACCGAGAACTGGACGCTTCGGGAAGAAATGGAAGAATTACAAGCCTCTGTTATTCAATTGGATATAGAAAAACAAGTGATCGCTCCCCGCAGGGAAGTGGTAGAACGTGTTCTTCAGTATGCCCGTGATACGGCAATTGAAACAACCTCATAGGGCTGATTTCCCCACCGCCTGGTTTTAGCTTAATTTCGGGTTCATTCAAATAAATGACCCGGAAGCAGAGATTCGATTTTGTTATAGCCTGGTTCAGTGAGCATGCTCCCCATGCTGAAACAGAACTCGTTTTCGACAATCCTTACCAATTGCTGGTTTCAGTGATCCTGTCTGCCCAGTGTACTGACAAACGGGTCAACCAGACTACCCCTGCTTTTTTTGCTCATTTTCCCGGTCCGGGCTCCCTGGCAAAAGCACATTTTGATGAAGTTTTCCCTTTTATCCGGAACATTTCATACCCCAATAATAAAACCAAACACCTGATCGGGATGGCCGATATGCTGGTCAGGGAATTCAAAGGAGAAGTTCCGCTGAAGGTTGAAGAACTGATCAGGCTTCCGGGTGTAGGGCGGAAAACCGCCAATGTGATTACCTCAGTAATAGACCAACAGCCCAATATGGCGGTCGATACCCATGTGTTCCGCGTTTCCGCGCGAATCGGATTAACCCTGGGTGCCAAAACACCGCTGGCCGCGGAAAAACAACTGGTCAAATATTTCCCCCGGTCACTTATTCACCAGGCGCACCACTGGCTCATTCTTCATGGCCGTTATATCTGTGTTGCCAGAAAACCAAAATGTGAAATTTGCGGTATTAAACCGGTTTGTAAATACTATCAACGCTTAACGCCTAACGCTGTAACGCCTAACGCTTAACGCATAACGCGAGCGCCATTCATTTCAATTTGGTCAACTAAACTTAACTTGGAAATTCTAATGCAATTTTATTTACGTTTATAAACAGAAATACGTTAGGCGTTAAGCGTTAAGCGTTAGGCGTTCAGCGTTAGGCGTTAGGCGTTCAGCGTTAGGCGTTAAGCGTTCAGCGTTTGGCGTTAAGCCTAAAAATGGATTATCGCACACAATACCGGAGTTTTATCAACAGCTACTACCTGAGTGAAGGTGTCCGGATATCTGCGGGACTCATTTTACCAACCGTCATCGGCACTTACCTGAATCACGAGAATATCGGCATTACGATGTCCATTGGTGCGGTATGTGTTACGATGGTGGACAACGCCGGACCGGTATTGCACCGCAAAAATGCAATGCTGGTATGTAATGCGGTTATTTTTTTGGCTTCACTCTTAATAGGGTTTGCCATCAGTTCTCCGGTATTGACCGGGATTACTATAGCCATATTCTGTTTTATCTTTTCGATGATCGGCATTTATGGTGCAAGGGCAGGCTCTGTCGGTCTCGCCGGACTTTTTGTAATGGTACTTAATCTGACCCACCAGCACGCGGGAACAGAAGCCATCATTCAGAATGGGGTATATATCCTGTTGGGTGGAATCTGGTATATGCTGCTTAGCCTTTCCCTGTATAGTTTTCGGCCTTATAAAGTTACCCAGCAGGCCCTCGGTGACCTTATCCAGGCCATTGGAGATTACATATTGTGGCGAACAGCTTTTTATACCAAAAATCCCGATTATGATGATATCTATGCTACCCTGTTACAAAAACAGGGTGAAATAAATGACAAGCAAAACCTCGTGCGGGAATTGTTGTATAAAAGTCGCGATATCGTAAAGGAATCAACAAATACGGGCCGCATTACCCTCCTGATCTTTATTGATATCAATGATCTTTTTGAACGGGTGATGAGTATTCAGCTGCATCATAAAGTTTTCCACCAGTATTTCGACAATTCAGGCATTCTCGAATCGTTCAGAAATTTCCTGCTCCTGTTAGCCGAAGAACTGAATGAAACGGGTATAGCACTCAAAAGTGGAAAAGCCTATCCGATGAATGGCCGGATGGAAAACGGGCTGGCTGATCTGAAAAAGAAGTTTGATATTTTCCATGCTGATGAAATTTCAGCATCCAATGTGGAAGGGTTTATCGAATTACGCGCTTTGCTGACGGCAAGTGAAGACTTTGTTTCGCGCATTCTGACTATCCAGCAGTACACTGCCTACGATGCAAAAGATGTAAAGCAGGATTCCCGGGTTCAGAACTATGTTCAGTTTACCACGCATCAGGATATTGATGCGAAAATCTTCCTGGAGAATTTCAACTGGAACTCCAATACATTTCGTCATGCTATCCGGGTTTCCTTTGCAACGACAATAGGGTTCATCGTATCCCAGTTTTTTCCTTTCGGTCATGGATACTGGATCCTGCTTACAATTATTGTGATCCTGAAACCTGCTTATAGTATTACAAAAAGAAGAAACCGGGACAGACTGCTGGGGACCATCATCGGTGCCGGTATCGGGGTGATCATCCTGGTGCTGGTTAAAGACAGGACGGTCATGATCGGATGTATGATCGTGCTGATGATTCTTGCTTATAGTTTTATGCGCACACACTATTTGTTGTTTACCACCCTGATGACTCCCTATATACTTATCCTGCTGTATATTTTAAACCCGACTCATTTCCAGGACCTGATCCTGGATCGTGTTTTAGATACAGCCATTGGTTCAGTGATTGCACTGCTTGCGAATTTTCTATTCTCACCTGAATGGGCATACAAACAATTCGGCGAATATCTGCAGCAGATGCTTTTGGCCAATAAAAATTATTTCAGTGATGTATCTTCTTTTTTTACCGGAACCCATGTTCAGGTTAACCAGTATAAATTGAGCCGCAAGAATGCCTATGTGGCACTCGCAAATATTTCAGATTCGGTGAATAAAATGCTCGCTGAACCCAAACGCAAGCGAAAAAATGTGACTGGATATCACCAGATCGTCGTTTTGAACTATATGATGTGTACGCATATTGCCAACCTGGCCGCATTGGCAAAGGGAATAGATTCGAATGTTGCGAATCCCGACTATCTCCCGGTGGTTCAGGCTGTATTGGCTAACCTCGATAAGGCAATAACCGGTTTGAGAATGGAGAATGGACTATCAGAAAAGATAATTGAAAATCAGAACAGGATGGTGGATTCTTCAGAAGATTTAAATATTTTGGATCCTGACAGGTCGCCGGCAAGGACAGGACTGATCAAACTGAATGAACAGGTGGAGCAGATGGTTTCATTTCGCAAACAGGAACTTGCGCAGGGAATCATGGATTCCCGGCAGCCTAAAAATCTTGCCGTTGTCAAATCCATAAATGATCAGTTTAATTTCATCTGGAAGATTTCAGAAGACCTGCTGAAAACAGGGAGAGCCTAACTAACCCGATATAACTTAAGTTGCTGCAGATATGAATATTATTCAATCCATACATGACTGGGCTGTTGATTTTTTTGGAGTGGAGGAAGTGATGAAGATTATTCAATCGGGGAACTATAGTTCCCTGCGTACCCTCGACGGCCTGAAGGCAGTGATCGGACCCCTGTTTCCCATTGTAACGGTGATTGAATTCGGAGTCGCCTGTTTTTACCGGAAGTTCAAACTGGTAGAATATAAAATTCCCTTTTTTTCTTATGTGATTAATCTGATCATCGGAAAATTTATTTCCATAGCCGCGATTGCTTTTATGATCGGCATTTTATCGCCTTATGCCATATTTAAATCGGAGTTTACCTGGTACTGGTTTTTATATGGATATGTGATCTGGGAACTGGGACATTTTTTTTATCATTATCTCGCTCATAAAATCCGGTTATTCTGGTGCCTGCACAGTACCCATCACGCACCGGAAACGATGAATCTCTCCATCTCTTTTGCCCATTTTTTTCTGGAAGGCCCTTATGCCGACGTCATCCGGACAGGCACCTGCATTCTGCTGGGAGTGGATCCGCCAGTGCTCGTCCTCATCATGTTTGTAGACGGATTCTGGGGAGGATTTATCCATATTGGTGAAAGATTGGGTCGCAAAGCAAGATGCGGACCCCTGTTTAATTATATTCTTACCCCTTCCCATCACCGCGTACATCATGGAAGGAATCCAATTTATATGGATACGAATTTCTGTAACCTGCTGAATATCTGGGACCGGGTATTTGGTACTTACCAGCCTGAACTGAACGATGTGCCGGTGGAATATGGAATTACCCGGCAGATTAAACCGAATAGTTTTCTGGATGCTTATTTCGGGGAAATTATTCTCCTTGCGAAGGATGTGGCGAAGGCTCCCGGGATAAAAAATAAACTATTTTACCTGATTATGCCACCCGGATGGAGCCATACCGGGGATCATAAGACGGCGCGGATAATTCGGGGAAAAGCGTTAAATGCTAAATAATTGCCGTAAATCGTATATCGTAAATCGTATATCGTATATCGTATATCGTTGATCGTATCGATATTCGATCCACGATTTACGATCCACGAATCAAACATTCGGAATAGGCAGTTCCTTCTCCTCAATCATATCCCGCATTTTCTGAATCAGTTCGGATCTTGTAAAGGGAATACCCATGATTTTGTTATAACCAACGGCATCAATAAAATACTGGTCGCGGATTACCTTGATAAGCTGACCATTGTTGAGTTCCGGAATTAATACCTGTTCAAAATTTTCAAGTATATGTCCCAGGTTTTTCGGGAACGGGCGAATATAACGGAGATGGGCATGCGAAACCGAAATGCCTTCTTTCTGTAATTCTGCTACGGCTGTCTTGATGGCGCCGTAAGTGGAGCCCCATCCCAGTACCAGCAATTTTCCTTTCTCCGGTCCGCTGTCCAGTTTCTGGTGCGGGATATAGTCTGCAATCTTATCTACTTTTTCCTGGCGGAGTTTTACCATCAGCTGATGGTTTTCCGGATCGTAACTCACGTTCCCGGTAATATGTTGTTTTTCCAGTCCGCCGATACGGTGTTCGAGTCCGGGTGTACCGGGAATCGCCCAGGGCCGCACACCTTTTTCGTCGCGGAGATAGGGCTGGAGTTTTTCTTCGTGGTGACCGAGTTCTGTTTTAAACTTCACGTCGATTGGATGCAGGTGTTCTGCATCCGGGAATTTCCAGGGCTCGGATCCATTCGCAATATATCCGTCGCTTAATAATATTACGGGTGTCATATGCTGAACCGCAATTCTCACGGCCTCATAGGCCACGTCAAAACAATCGCTGGGCATGGAAGCCGAAATCACCGGAATCGGACTCTCGCCGTTTCTTCCGTAAAATGCCTGCAACAAATCGCTTTGTTCCGTTTTTGTGGGAAGCCCCGTGGAGGGCCCGCCTCTTTGTATATCACAAATGAGTAAGGGAATTTCAAGCATCATAGCCAGTCCCATGGCTTCGGATTTCAAGGCCATTCCCGGACCGGATGTTGCCGTAACGCCAAGGGATCCGCCATAACTCGCTCCAATGGCAGCGGTGATGGCGGCAATTTCATCTTCTGCCTGGAAAGTGCGCACGCCAAATGCTTTATGACGGCTGAGTTCATGTAAAATATCGGAAGCCGGTGTGATCGGATAGGTCCCCAGAAAAATCGGGAGACCGCTTTTTTCAGAAGCCGCAATCAGTCCGTACGACAATGCCTGGTTACCCATGATGGAACGATAGGTTCCCGGCTGAAGTTTTGCCTTTGCAACAGTATAGGTAGTAGTGAATGCTTCGGTAGTATCGCCATAATTGTATCCGGCACGCAGACTGCGGATATTACTTTCCAGGATATCGGCTTTCTTCCCAAATTTCTCCGTCAGAAACTGGATGGTACTATCGAGGGTCCGGTTATACATCCAGTATAAGAAGCCGAGCACAAACATATTTTTGGCGCGGTCCTTTTCCTTCATGCCGATGGGAATATCTTTCAGGGTTTCCCGGGTAAGTTTTGTAACATCAATGCGAATAAGATCATAATGATTCAGGCTGTTATCTTCCAGCGGATTGACGCCTTCCGGATAATTCGCCAGGCGGAGATTTTTCGAATCAAAACCTTCAATATTTGCAATGATGCGGCCGCCTTTTTTGAGACTCTTCAGGTTGGTCTTTAATGCCGCGGCGTTCATGGCCACGAGCACATCACATTCGTCGCCCGGCGTGAAAATATGATCACTGGAAAAATGAAGCTGGAACCCGCTTACGCCGGGAAGTGTTCCCAAAGGCGCGCGGATCTCGGCCGGAAAATCCGGAAATGTGGCCAGATCAATACCCAGCATGGCCGTATTATTGGTAAACTGGCTGCCCGTGAGCTGCATTCCGTCCCCGGAATCGCCGGCAAATTTGATAACCACATCTCTTAAGATCTTCTCGGTAGGCTTGGCTGACATAGCCGGCAAAGATACTATTTTAAGCTTAAAGCTTAACGCTTAAAGCCTAAAGCCTAATGCCCAACGCTTAACGCCTGACTAATTAGTTGATTACAGTACTGGCCGTAATTTCTTTCAGGATAGAAGAAATATTTTATGGGATCTCATTCCATGAATTACATTAATTAAAAAGATCTTTCCCTGCGTTAGGCGTTAGGCTTTAGGCGTTAGGCGTTAGGCGTTCAGCGTTAAGCCTTCTGCCTATTCTGAACGGAGACTAATTGCGGGATTGCTCAGTGCAGCACGCAATGTGTTCAGGCTTACCACCACCAGTGTCAAAAGCAGGATCAGGATGCCTACGCCCAGGAAAATCCAGATACTGATTGAAATCCGGTAGGTATAATTATCCAGCCAGTGGTTCATCAGCCACCAGGATAAAGGCACTGCAATAACAAATGCAATGGCTGCAAGTTTTAAGAATTGCCTGGAGATGAGCATGAGCACCTGTTGGATGGTGGCACCAAGCACTTTTCGAATGCCGATTTCACGGATGCGTTTTTCGATGGTGAAGGATGCCAGTCCGCCCAGCCCGATACAGCAAATAAAAATGGCCAGACCCGCAAAAATATTGGTGATTTTGCTGATGAGTGTTTCAGCAAGGAATTTTTTTCCGAATTCTCTGTCAATAAAACTATAGTCGAACGGGAAAGCGGGATTGTATTTATTAAAAACAGACTGCATGAACGACAATGCCTTCTGCGGGGCAACACCTTCTTTCAGCCGAACATTGATTACGACAGAATAATGGTCGTTAAAAAAGGTCATCGTGGGAGCAACCGGATCATAAGGTGAGTCCATCACCACATTACTCGTAATTCCGATTACATGAAATTTTCTTTTATTATAACGCAATTCCATGCCAAGCGGGTTTTTAACTTTCATCACATCCACAGCCGCTTTATTCAAAATGATAGATGCTGAGTCGATCGGGGTGCCTGAAAAATCTTTTCCTTCGAGTAATGTTATGCCCATGGTTTTTATCAAATCCATATCGGTAGACAAAGCAGAGAAAATAATAGTGGCATTTTCCGGTTTTCCATCCCAGTCCGGTGGGCCACTCCGCCACTGTGTTTGGGTAATGGACGTACCGGAGCGGTTAACGGCCTGGATCATCCCCGATTTCAGCAAATCGTTTTTTATGGCAGAAAAATTTTTATCTGTATCCGGGGAGGAGGCGATCATAATCAGGTTGTTCGGATTATATCCGATGTCCCGGTTTTTCACATATTGTATCTGCTGGTAAACAATGATGGTAGCGGAAATCAACAGTATGGAGATTACAAATTGGGCAACAACCAGTACGTGTCTGGGTATCGCAGCATTTTTGCCCGTGAGATAGGTGCCTTTCAGGGTTTTTACAGGGTTGAAAGAAGAAAGATACAATGCCGGATAACTGCCGGCGATCAGGCCGGTGAATAAAACGATAGCCAGGGAAACGGCCCAGAAAAGGGGAACCAGGATATCAAGTGATAATTTTTTATCCACCAGGAGATTAAAAGCAGGGAGTAAAAAATATACAGCAATAACCGAAAGTATAAAGGAGATCACCGCCAGTATCATGGATTCTATATAGAACTGGAAGATAAGCTGCCATTTTTCAGAGCCGAGGGTTTTGCGGATACCCACTTCCTTTGCTCTTTTTTCAGATCTTGCAGTCGACAAATTCATAAAGTTGATACATGCGATCAACAGGATGATCACGGCAATGATGGAAAATAGCCGTACATATTCGATCATCCCGCCGGTGTTTTTCCCATCCTTGAATTCGTTGTACAGTCTCCACCTGTTCATTGGAAAAATAAAATAGGTGCTTATTTTATCATTGGGATCATGCTGACTTTTTAACGTGTTGATATTTTTAGTGAGCTGCGCAAGTCCTGTTCCGGGCTGTGGTTGCACGTATACCTGCCAGGATGAATTCGTCCATTCGTTCATCGATCTCCTTGTTTGCGGATCTGTATAATCAAATGGTTTTATAAAATCGAATTTTATACTTGAATTATCCGGCAGATCGGCGAGCACGGCAGTCACCTTGAGGGTTTTTTCATTATCTATCCGGAGAACTTTATTTATCGGATTCTCTTTTCCAAATAAAGCGATGGCAGTCGATTCTGTCAAAATGATGGATGAAGGATCCCGGAGGGCCGCAGCCGGATCTCCTTTTAAAACATTCCAGGTGAACATATCAAAAAAATGATCGCTTGCAGTGAGACCGTTCTTTGTCAGTTTTGTGTTTCCGATGGTGAGGATATGATCCTCATTATAAGTAGTAACTACAGCATTTTTAATCTGGGGATAGGTGGCCTGCAGGGAACTGGCCAGCGGAAGTACCATGCTGCGATCGGTGAACATCTGATTTTTGAAATCACGGTTCGCAATAACCTGGTAAATATTTTTATAGTTCGCGTGAAATTTATCATATGCCAGTTCATCCTGCACCCAAAGCAGGATGAGCAGAGTGCAGGTCATGCCAATAGTCAGCCCCAACATATTGACAAGGGAAAACCCTTTATTTCTGAATAAATTCCTCCAGGCGATTTTGAAATAATTCTTTAGCATAGATTCTTAATTGTCAATTGTCAATGGTTAATTGTCAATTGAAATGCCACATTAGTAAGTAATTAGGAATCAGGCTTGTAATATATTCCGGGTTATTGGGGATTGTCCGGATTTGATACGTGTAGTGTCTGTTATAGGGATGACGTGACTCGTCCGGAAAAAACTATACATGTGAGAGAATAAATCCTGAGAACATTATACGTAGTCGATAATTAAAGGTAATTCTTTGTTTTTAAGGCCGTATGGAAGAGGCGGTGGCTTGCTCTGTGAAGGGAGCCGCCCCGCCTCTTCCATACGTTCTGGCACTCGTTTTTCGAACATTTTTTTTGGATAGGTCTTCCATCTTTTTTTTAATTCTCCTTCTTTTTTGTGAGCCTGACAAGGTGTAAGATTGTCGCAACTACTGTGGGGTCTGATTTGGTTGTAAGCGACTATGCTCTTCAAAATGCGTGCGTAGGTGTTTTCAAAACTATCCTGGCTATTGTAAAGATTAAATTCCCCTTTGATAATGCCATTCATTCGTTCGGCGAGTGCATTTTCATAGGGATCTCCTCTTTCTGTCATAGAGATGGCGATGTGTTGGTCGTTCAATAAATCAACATACTCTTTACAGCAATACTGACAACCTCTGTCTGAATGATGGATGAGCGGGAGCTGCCCATAACTTCGATTATCATATGCCATTTGTAATGCTTCCAAACAACCCAGAGCTAACAGATCGTTTCTAAAACCGATACCCATGATCTGGCGTGAATAGGCATCCGTAACCAGGCTTAGATAGCCCCATTGATTGCCCATTCTGATATAGGTAATATCGCTGACCCAAAGTTGTTCGGGACGCGTGATGACCAGGTCACGGGTCAGGTTGACGTATTTACGCATCCAGTGCCTGGAGTCGGTCGTGAAGACTTTTCTTTTGCGTCGCCGGATTAAGAGTTTATGCTCGGCCAGCAGATCGAATAAATAGTCCCGACCTACTTTGATTTGATGGGAGTTAAGCTCCGGCTGGAGCAGTACCAACAGCTTACGCGTTCCCAACCGGGGCAATGAGGTGGTTCTGATTTTATGAACCAGCTGTAAGATGATATCGTCTTTGAGGCTCTGATCCTGCTGGCGCCACCGGTGATCGTAATAGGCGTGTCTTGTCTTGCCAAACAATCTGCACAGGACTTCCTTACTGATATAGGGATAGTCATGTTTCATTCTTATGACTGCTTGGCACCAGCTTTTTTTCTGATAGCGATTTTAAACTGCTCTTCGGCTACGTCGATGAGCGTATTTAATGCCTTTACTTTCAGTTCGGCTTCCTCCAGTTTTTTGAGTGCTTCAGCAAGCGCCTTTTGGGTATCCGGATCGGCTTGCTGGTCTTGTTTTTTAGCCATAAGCGCTGTATTGGAGAGTACAAGTTCCGCATTTTCCCGCTTCGCCTCCTTGATCCACTTGGTAATGGTAACCGTCGAGTTCACCCGGTAAGCTATCCTGGCTTCATAAATAGTCATCCGGCCTTCTTCAATGGCCCTGACAATCGTTCTTTTTTCCTGTTGACTAACATGACCTTGCTTACTGGCATGATAACCCGGTGAACCATAGTCCCGCATCCAAACGGCTTGCACACTGCGAGCTATCCCATGTTCCCGAGTAATATGGCTTCGGGGAACGCCTCTTTCAATGGACTCAACGATTTCTAAAATAAAACTCTTGTCGTAGCTCTGATACTTACTTTTACGGTCTGACCTGACCTTTTTCTCGATTATTGATGACATACACTTGGTTTTTAGTGTATAGTCTTTTTAGGACGAGGCAACGGATGATGGATGATGGTTGATGGTTGGCTTTTTGCGGTCAACCGTGATCGGTCATCCATCAACCATTCACCATCGACCATCAACCCTACTGCAATGCCTGATAAATACTCTCCATAATATTCCCGCGTACACTCAGGGAGGAAAGTTTGGAGCTTTCCTGGGGATTTACCCGGTTGGAAAGAAAGATAAAAACAATCTTTTTCGCGGGATCAGCCCAGATGCAGGTACCGGTAAATCCTGTATGACCAAAAGTTAGTGGAGAGGCGGAAGCACAGGGATAAGGCTCTTTCCTCGTCGCATTGTCTTTCTCCGGTTTATCAAATCCAATTCCGCGGCGACTGATATCACTATGATAGGCGGTGAAGTATTCGATGGTTTCTTTTTTCAAATAAGTATGGCCGCCGATTGTTCCGCCATTCATCAGCATCTGCATGATAACGGCAAGGTCATAGGCATCACTGAAGAGACCGGCATGGCCCGACACTTCTCCAAACATGGCGGCTCCGGGGTCATGCACATCTCCGCGCAATAACTGACGGCGGAAAGCGACTTCCTGTTCAGTCGGCGCGATCCGGTTCAGTGGAAATCTTTCCCTCGGTTTAAATCCGGTTGTAGAAAGGGCCATGGGAAGATAGAAATTGTTGTAGGCATACTGATCCAGGGTCTGACCACTCAAAGCTTCCACAATCTTCCCCATGAAAATAAAATCGTTGTCGCTATATACATATTTTCCGGTGGGACCGAGTTTGCTGGTCAGGATTCTTTTATACATCGAGTCGTTCCAGTCGTTGCGCAGATACAGATTTTCCGCCACACGGATCCGGTGGGCACTATCTGATACCAGGGTATAGTAAGCCGGAAGAGGAAGCCCTTCTTTATTTTTTGTAATGGTTTCTGCATAAAACGGAATGAAATCTTTCAGTCCGGCCTGGTGCAGCATAATATCCCAAATCCGAAGACTGTCCTTATCCGATCCCCGCACCCAGGGAAGATAATATCCAAGGGTCTGATGAAGGTCAAGTTTTCCTTCATCATATAATTTCATCACCGAAATGGTGGTGGCGCAGACCTTGGTAACTGATGCCAGATCATAAATGGTTTCAGGGTATACTGGCTCTGCCTTATTATATTCCATGGAGCCAAATGCTTTTTCATAAGCAACCTGGCCATCTTTCACCACTACCACCACGCATCCGGGGGCAGCCTGCAGGGCGATCGCGCGTTTGCAAATGGAATCTATACGCTGCAGTTTTGCCGGATTAAAACCGAGGGATTCTGCAGGGACATCCGGGAGCACTCCCCTGGAAAACGTAATGCCGAATCCGGCTTTTAACCCGTTGCAAACCGATACTGGTAAGCGGCCGCTGGCCTGGAATTTTCCACTCAGCCAGTCCGCCGCTACGCCCTGTGTAATGTCATTATCATCATAACATTCCAGCAAAAGAGAAGCATCGCAGACATATTTTAGTGCATAGGGATTACCGAAAATAAAAGTGGCGGCGCCTGGAAGATGATCAAGATTGCTGAGTAATTGCAGGGCGGCTGCACTGATTCCAAAATCATGTGCCGGATACCGGTTGATATTGTGGAGGCCGATCACAATCATATCGTACCGGTTGTGCAGCAGTTCGAAAGCAGCAGCAGCTTTCACGCTGTCCAGTCCGTAGTCAAAATAGTAGGTATTGGCATGGAAATCGTCCCGCATACGTTTGCTGAAAACATTATCCGTCATCAGTCCGAAGCCAATATAGGCGACGCGTTTGGCCATGGGACCGGGAAAAGGACGGTCACTCTTGCGCACCAGGGTGATGGCCTGTTTCGCCACATTCCGGTAGAGTTCCGGTACATCCCTGTTTAAATCTTCCCAAAGGTGAGTGGTATCCACTGGTTGCCAGTTTGAAAGTCCCAGCTGGTATTTAGCCGTCAGCACTTTTTTTACCCGGGCATTCAGATCCTTCCATTTGAGTTTTTTTTCTTTAATCGCCCGGAATATTTTTTCCATACTCAGGGTAACATCGCCCGGAAGACAAAGCATATCATTTCCCGCGATCAGGGATTCAACAGAAGCGTCTCCGTCAGGAAAATACCTGGATACCCCCTTCATCTCGAGGGCATCGGTAAAACTCAGACCCGTAAAATGCATCTGTTTCCGGAGCAGGTTTGTAACCGTGTTGGCGGAAATGGAACTGGCCCGGTGTTCCCGGTCATCAATGGCCGGAATAAAAAGATGACCGATCATGATACTGCCGATACCGGCTTCAATTATTTTCTTAAAGGGGTAGAGCTCGAGGGTATCCAGCTGGCGCCGGCTTTTATTGATTACCGGAAGATCCAGGTGGGAATCTACAGAAACATCCCCGTGACCCGGGAAGTGTTTAGCTGTTGCCAACACATTATTGTCCTGCAAACCCTTCATATACTGAATGCCCAGTTCCGCAACACGCTGAGGACTTTCGCCGAAAGAGCGGTCGTTGATGACCGGGTTATCGGGATTATTATTCACATCCACCACCGGGGCATAATCCACCTGTATGCCCATGCGTTTGCACTGCTCCGCTACCGTTTTTCCATAACTGTAAATCACCTGCGGGTTCTGAACGGCACCCAGCATCATCTGTCTCGGAAGGGGGGCGACACTGTCAAGCATCCGCATACCCAATCCGTTCTCTGCATCGATGGACACCAATATCGGCGTTTTGGCGATCGACTGGAAATGATTGATGAAAGCAGCCTGCTGTTTGGGCCCGCCCTGGAACAGGCAGATACCCCCGATATTGTACCGTTGAATATCCGCTACCACCTGGGAATCATAGAAGGTAATCTTTCCGGTTGGGGCATCGATCGAACTAAGACGCACCACCATCAGCTGGGCAATTTTCTGGGTATCCGTCAGGGTATTAAAAACAGAATCCACCCAGTGATTGGCCGGGAGATTTACATTGTATTGCGCAAACAGGGGAAGGGAGAAAACAAGCAGAACAGGGATTAATAGTTTTTTCATGCAGGGATTTTACGCTGAACGCTGAACGCCTAACGCCTAACGCCCAATATCCGATACTTAGTGCGTGACCGAACAACTGTTCCTTCTCACCTGTGCGAAACAGTTAACGGTATCGTTGAAGCCTTAAGCGTTCTGCGTTAGGCGTTAAGCGTTCTGCGTTAGGCGTTAGGCGTTAGGCGTAGCGTTAAGCGTTCGGCCTAAAACAAACCTACGAAGTAAAATGAAATTTATTTCCACTAAATTGCCCGGCTAATATGGAGCTGGAGATGAATGACCTGATCGAATTATTACCGGATAATATTGCAAACCAGATCGCGGCGGGGGAAGTGATCCAGCGGCCGGCGAGTGCGGTGAAAGAACTGATGGAGAATGCCATTGATGCCGGTGCCAGCCAGGTGAAACTGATTGTGCAGGACGCCGGTAAATCCCTGGTACAGGTTATTGATGACGGACGGGGCATGAGTGTAACGGATGCACGAATGGCTTTTGAACGACATGCCACTTCCAAAATCAGAAATATTGAAGACCTCTTCCGCATCCGCACGATGGGTTTCCGCGGAGAGGCGCTGGCTTCCATCGCAGCGGTGGCCCAGGTGGAACTGAAAACGAAACGTCCCTCAGATGAAAACGGAACCTCTATTGAAATCGAAAACAGTTTTGTAAAGAAACAGGAGCCGGTTGCTTTTCCGAACGGGACCAGCATTGCGATGAAGAACCTCTTCTTCAATGTACCTGCCCGCAGGAATTTCCTGAAAAGCAATGCCGCCGAAATGCGGCATATCGTAGATGAATTCATCCGGGTAGCGCTTTCTTTCCCGGAGATCCGTTTTATACTCTACAGTAATGGTCAGGAAGTCTTCCACCTGGAAAAAGGATCGCTGAAGCAGCGTATTGTCCAGATTCTGGGTGTAAACTATACCTCCAAGCTCGTGTCCGTTCAGGAAAATACCGACTATCTCAATATTGTCGGATTTGTTGGCAAGCCGGATACAGCCAAACGTACCCGTGGGGATCAGTATTTTTTTGTGAACAATCGTTTTATCCGGAGTGCTTATCTGAATCATGCGGTGATGACGGCATTTCAGCAAATGATTCCCGGAGATAGTTTTCCATTATATGTTTTGTTTATTGAAATTGATCCGTCGCGGGTGGATATCAATGTGCATCCCACCAAACAGGAAATCAAATTTGAAGACGAGAAAATCGTCTACGCTTTTGTGCAGGCCGCAGTGAAACATGCACTTGCCCAATTCAGTATTACCCCGAGCCTGGATTTCGATCTGGATCCCGCAATCCAGCGTCTCGACGCGGTCACTAAACCTGTTTCTCCGGAAGGAGGACCTGATATAGAATCCTCCAGTCTTTTTCAAACCTTTACGCGTAAAAACCAGGCGCATTTTATTGAGCCCTCCAAAAACAGCGACCTGGCTCATTGGAAAAACAGGGCAGGCAGAAGAAGAAAATTTTGCGGCTTCTGTGGCCGGACAAGGACGAAATCAAACTCCCGGAAATCAAACCGGGATGGAAAAAACGGTTGCGTCAGGTTCTGAGGAAACGGGTTCTGCTTTCCAATCCTTATACGCCCGGTTTTCTGCGGATCCGCTTTTCCATGATGAAATTCATAAACTCTGGCAACTACAGAATACCTATATCGTTTGCGAAACCAATGGCGGATTTTTACTGATCCACCAGCAGGCAGCCCATGAGCGGGTGCTCTATGAAAAATTCATGCTTGCCCTCAGCGGCAAACCCCTGCCATCCCAGCCGGGTTTATTTCCTGCCACCCTGACCCTCTCCACCGCCGATGCGGTGATGCTGGATGAACTTCTTCCGGCGTTGAAAGCACTTGGGTTCGTGATTGAACATTTTGGGAAGGATAGTTTTATCATTCAGGGAACTCCTTCGGGATCCATCGACAGCGATGCCAAAAAAGTGATTGAAAAATTACTGGAACATTGTAAACATTCCGGTAGTGAAAAAATAAACTCCCTTCAGGAAAAAATGATCCGTTCACTCGCATGGCAGCAAGCCATCAAAACAGGTACAGTTCTCTCTGAAACCGAAATGCGTTCCCTTACAGAAGATCTCTTCCGCTGCCTGCAACCCAATACTTCCCCCAACGGGAAACCGGTGTTTGTTGATTTTAAAAAAGAATATCTGGAGAAAATGTTTGGAAGAAGTGTGAGAGTGTGAGGGTGTGAGGGTGCTTTGCCCACCGAAGCAAAGCGTAGGTGGGTGAGAGTGTGAGGGTGCTTTGCCCACCGAAGCAAAGCGTAGGTGGGTGAGAATGTAAGAACGATTTGGTCATCATTCGACAAAACATTCCTGAAATGAATAAATTCAAAGTATCCATCGCTCAGATTACTCCTGAATTTCTCGACAGGGATGCAACTGTTGAGAAAGCAATTTCTGCTATTGTTGAAGCGGCCAACAACGGTGCGAAACTGATCGTTTTTCCCGAAGCATTTATCCCCGGTTATCCTGAATGGGTTTGGATGAACGCGCCAGGAAAAAAATCCCTCACTCATCCTTTGTATGAGGCACTTTTGGAAAACGCTGTTTCCATGGGCGACGAGTCCATTCGTCTGCTTTGTAATGCAGCCCGCGAATACAAAATATTCGTGGTAATGGGAATCAATGAAAAAAATACAGAAGCCAGCGGCGCCAGTCTTTACAATACAATATTGTATATCGACGACAATGGTGAGCTTCTTGGAAAACATCGAAAACTGGTCCCCACTTCCGGAG
Source organism: uncultured Bacteroidota bacterium (assembly GCA_963766585.1). Classification (GTDB taxonomy): domain Bacteria; phylum Bacteroidota; class Bacteroidia; order Chitinophagales; family Chitinophagaceae; genus Puia. The sequence goes on along the minus strand of CAVYAV010000002.1, from coordinate 217,687 downwards.
AAAGACTCGTGCACGCGATGGGTGACGGCAGTACGCTGGACGCTTTTGATACGTCCATTGGAAAGCTAGGGGGATTGATCTGCTGGGAAAATTATATGCCTCTCGCGAGGTATTTCATGTATGCCCGTGGCGTACAGATTTATGTAGCTCCAACCTGGGATTATGGAGAGGTCTGGGTTTCAACGCTCAGGCATATTGCCAAAGAGGGATCGGTATATGTGTTGGGTGCATGCATGCCCATGAAAGTAAAAGATATCCCTGAACAATTTGAATTCAAAAAACAATATGATTCCGCAAAAGAATGGATCAACCCTGGTGACAGCATTATTATTAACCCCAAAGGCGAGATAATTGCCGGTCCTTTGCACAAACTGGAAGGCATTCTTTATGCAGAAATTGACCTGTCCCTGGTTGCACACGCCAAGTGGAGCCTTGATGTCGCGGGACACTATGCCCGCCCGGATGTATTTAAATTTTCTGTGAACAGGACTTCCAACCCGATCATTGGAAATGATTAAGCCTCGTATAAGGGATCAGATAATTTTTTTAGAATCTATTATTCCGTTTTTTCTGACAAATACTAATTCAGTCAGCCATAGAACTCTGGTTTCGAACGGCCGGTTTAAATCTGTTATATCATATAATTTATAACCGTTCTCATCCATATATTGTATTACCCTTAAAAAACTGTTTTCAATGCCTGTAGCAACCACTGCCGATTCCACCATGAATATTTCAGTTTGACCAAAGCAATTGCTGGATCCTTTTAAAACCTCAAGATCCAGACCCTCTGCATCAATTTTAATGATATCCGGAAATGGCAGATTATGCTTTTTAATAAACTCATTAAGTGTCACTACATCCACATCAACCTGTTCCAATCCCTGTTTGTTTGCTTCCTCTTCGGAAATTACAAATGTGCTGCTGTCATCCCTACTTGCAATGGTAAGTTTGAAGCTTCCATTCGTACTGCCAGCGCCATAATTAAAAAATTTTATATTGGGATTTGTATTGATTAAATCTTTTACATACTCTTCCAGCCATTTTTGAGGTTCAATTAATGAATATGCTGCATCGGGAAAATATGCTAATGCCGTCCTGGTCCAACCGCCATGATTTGCCCCTACATCGATTATTTGGTTTGGACTATACTGCAGGGTTTTAAGCAGGGAAAAAAATTTTTCCAATAAACCTAACTCTTCCTGTTTTTTTGAATATCCCAGCCTGGTTATCAACGGACGCAAAATCCTATCCAAAACTCTTTTAATAATTTTTTTCATTGACCTCGAATATTGAAGAATTTAATTTAACGGGGGACGTCGATATTGTATCAATTATTTTTTCGTAAAAATTCTATATACTTCTCCACCTCTCGCCGGATCGCAGAGCCGCTGCCATTATGATTGTTTATAAGTATAGAGAATTCCAGCAGCCGGTTATTATGCGTATAAATATAACCGCTGAGACAGATCACACCGCTCAGTGATCCGGTTTTGGCAAATACATAACCACTGTCGGCATGATAATAATTTTTCAGGGTACCCTTTCCACCTGTAGGCAGGATTCGTTTCATCCGGTCCATCCCGAATTCATTTTTGAATTTAACAAGCAGGCTCACGAAATCCTGTGGTGTAAATAAATTAAACCGGCTCAGTCCGCTGCCATCGGCCCAGGAAGGTTTCTGCGGGAGATCCGCCAGCGGTCCGTTTAAAAGCATGCTGGTAATAGAATCATCGTTCATGGTATACAATTCCTTTTCACTCACCATCAGCAGGGTTTGCTCCGCAAAAAAATTATCACTCCGGTACATCATTGGCATGTATACTGAGTCTGCCGGCCTGGAATAGATCGTTCCAAAACTGATATTGGGATGTTCCGGAACGGCACCCGCAGGCTGGACTTTCCAGCCACCCGTCATTGGCGAATTGGTTCTGTTCCTGGTAAAGACCTCCTTACCCAGTGTATCCCTGAGCAGTTCAGCCGCCGCGTTGAGGTCATTGGTTATAAATGGAACATCCTGGGTGATATCCGTTTCATTCCCCGGGTGGATGATGAATACATTGGAATCCATCAGGCGCTTAACCTTAAATGTTTTAGTCAGACTGTCCGCGCTGTACCTGACCTTCCAGGGAATTTCCGGTGAACTCGAAACAGAAATGGTGGGACCGAAAGCCGGATCGGTTTTATTTTCTGTTTTCTGTTGGGTCCACCGGATAAAATTTCCATAGACCGGAAACGGGCTGCGCTCAATAGCGTAATCATCATTATAATCATCCCAGGCCCATCCGGTTCCCCAGGGAGTTTCATGCCATTGATTTGCATGACAGACCAGGTAAATTTTCTTATCTGTCTTCTTCAGGAAATCAAATACAGGCTGGGATTGAAAGTCGGGATGTAAAAAACTGGGATCACCCATAGCGAACACAAAGAGGGCAGTATCAACCTGGGTATAACTGATCCCTTCGATGGAATCACCCAGGTATTTCATACCCGCATACAAGGAAAATAATTTCGTATTGCTCGCCGGAACAAAATATTTATCGCTCTGGTAGCTGGCGATTTCTTTTTTTGCAGAATCGTCATATACGTAAACACCCACCAGGGCTGTTTTGAGATCCTTAGCTTCCAGCAGCTGCTGTAACGCCGGATTATCCGGGGATGATTGTGCCTGTATTTTCTGATTGTTCAGGATTGAAAGAAACAATAAGCATGAAGCATGAAGCGTGAGGCGTGAAGCTTTTTTAAAAATGGATGTTATCAACAGTATGGAATATTTTTTGAAATATATGTCTTTTTGCTTTTCGCAACAAGCCTCACGCCTCACGCCTCACGATATACGATCACACGATCCACACTTAACGCTCCTGTGCCCGCAGCCAGCGTTCCGGCACTTCATTGCTGCTGGCCATCAGGTAATCCTGGTAGGAACAGGCGATATATTTCTGATCAGGCAATTGCATCCACCAGCGGTTGGTTTTTTTACTTTGCAGAAAAACGGTCTCCACTTCGGCGAAAGCGGTATGGTATTCCACAAAATATTCCTTGTCGTTCAGGCTGGCTTCGCGACGACCCTTGCTTCTCCCATCCACCATATACCAAAGCATCTGAGCAATCTGTTTGGCCGTGATTTCATGCTGGTCATTCTCCGGGATATATCCGTAAATACCAATACTGTTGATATTGGGGCTCAGTCCGGCAAAGCGCATGATGGCACAGGCTTCTTCTCCGGAGAGTCCATTGGGACTTAAAAAATTTGCCGGCGCGAAAGCATGGGCGATCGCAGAAACGTCAAAACTCAGCATATTGGAATTGCGCAGAACCGGTTCCATCTCATCGATGAATTCTTTCACCTTACCAACCCGGAAACAATCAAAGCGAAGCTTGTCCATCGTCTCCAGCATTTTGGGATGCACATAATAACTCTGGAATCCGATATGATTGTAATGATGAATAAAATTCGGTTCATCCGTTAACATTTCCATCAGGAAATTGTCACTACGCAGGGTGGAATCTATATTGATATCGATCAGGGCATCCACACAGGTTACTTCGATCAGTTTTTTCCGGGAAATATAACTCTGATATTGTGCCAGGGTCAGGTCGTGAGAACCTCCGAGGATAATAACCGTTTTTCCAAGACCATTTAGTTCATTGATCACCGTGCGAAGTGCAGCGTAGGTATCAGCAAGCGTGGATCCGGTCTTGATATTCCCCACATCAACCAGTTTAAGGTCATCATGCCAGTGAAAGAGCTGATAAAACTGGCGACGAATAGTATCCGGTCCGTTCATCAGGGTCCGGGAACGGCGGGCACCCCGTTCTTCACGGCATCCGACCAGGACCAGGTCGGCTTTGGACAGGTCCGGAAATTCTTCTTCGTAGGCTTCAACCAGTTTTCCAACCTGTCCGTCTTTATATTCTTCGTCGTTGGAAATTTCCCGGGTATTTACCGGATCGAGGTAGTCAAGGATATGCAGGCTGTACAACATGTACCTAGATTTGAAACAAACTTACACTTGTTTTTCCTTTTATCTTTGCGCCATGGAAGAATTACTGGAAAAACTGGACAGTTACCGGAAGGAAATCGTCGGCACGGAAATCATTGATGCAGAGGCAGCTGAAACCTACCGTATCCGGTTCCTCGGCACCAAGGGTATCGTGAAAAATCTTTTCCAGGAAATGAAAAATGTTCCGGCAGAAAAGAAAAAAGAATTCGGACAGATCCTGAATGAATTCAAGCAGCTCGCCGAATCGAAGTATGACGAAGCAAAGCCTAACGCCGAACGCTTAACGCCTAACGCCAACCAAATGGATTGGAGTCTTGCCGGGTGATCCGATTCAGGTAGGAACAAGGCACCCGATTAGCCTCGTGAGAAATCGCATAGTCCAGATATTCGGAAGGCTGGGATTTTCAGTTGCCGAAGGGCCGGAGATCGAAGACGACTGGCATAATTTTACGGCTCTCAATCTTCCCGAGGACCACCCTGCCCGGGATATGCAGGATACTTTTTATATTCATAAGAACCCGGACTGGCTGTTGCGCACCCATACCAGCAGCGTGCAGGCCAGGGTAATGGAAAAGCAAAAACCACCCATACGGATTATTTGTCCGGGCCGCGTTTACCGGAATGAGACCATCAGTGCCCGCGCGCATTGTTTTTTCCATCAATGCGAAGGATTGTATGTGGATGAAAATGTTTCCTTTGCCGATCTGAAGCAGACGCTTTATTTTTTTGTGCAGGAAATGTTCGGCAAGAGTGTAAAGATCCGTTTCAGACCTTCTTATTTTCCATTTACGGAACCCAGTGCGGAGATGGATATCAGCTGCCTGATTTGCGGAGGATCCGGATGCAATGTCTGCAAGCATAGTGGCTGGGTAGAGATTCTCGGTAGTGGTATGGTACATCCGAAAATGCTGCAGAATTTTGGCATTGATCCCAATAAGTATACGGGCTTTGCATTTGGAATGGGCGTGGAAAGGATCTGTCAGCTGAAGTATCGCATCAATGATCTGCGATTGTATAGTCAGAACGATCTGCGCTTTCTTAAACAATTTGTTTCAGCAACATAAAGAACGGAACCATGATTCTTGCCGTTCTTGCCAGCGATTTGCAGAAGGAAGAAATCGCGAGTTCTCCTTTTTTCAGTAAACACGAAGTGGTGTATTCAGAAAATGATTCCTTATGGGCGAATCATGCAGCGGATGTATTTTTGGACCTGCTTTTTGAACCGACAACGGAGAGGATTAACAAGCTGGCGAAACTGTTGCCCAAACCGGTCCTGGTGAATTCCGTTACCGGAACCCTGGACACGATTCATCCTTCCTTTATCCGCATTAATGCATGGCCCGGATTTCTTAAAGGGAGTCATCTGGAAGCAGCCGCCAGCGAAGAAATACAGGCGATTGCGGGACCGCGTTTCGGCGATGATCTGATATTTGTGAAAGATTGCCCCGGGTTCGTTTCTCCGCGCATTGTAGCCATGGTGATAAACGAAGCATTTTTTACACTGGAAGCCGGCACGGCCACAAAAGAAGAGATTGATATCGCCATGAAACTGGGAACGGGGTATCCGTTTGGACCGTTTGAATGGAGCGAAAAGATTGGACTGGAAAATATAAGAGAATTACTAAATGTCTTGTCGATTGACAATCCGGTTTACTCGCCAGCGAAATCACTGACCTTATAAATTGTACAGCGTTCCGCGTTAGGCGTTCTGCGTTAAGCTTAAAACATGATTCTACTCATAGATACCGCCCAGGAAACCGGAAAAGTTGCACTCGCTAAAGAGGGCAGGGTAATCCTTTCTGAAGAAAATAAAATAGCGAAAGAACATGCCAGCTGGCTTCACCCGGCGATCGGCCGGATAATGGCTGGCGCAAAAATTACCATCCGGGATCTATCTGCCGTTGCGGTGGTGGCCGGCCCGGGATCTTATACCGGATTACGTGTTGGAATGGCGGCCGCGAAAGGGTTTTGTTATGCTTTAAAGATTCCCCTGATCACCGCGAACAGCCTGGTACTTATGGCCAAGGCCATGAAAAAGGAGGCCCTGGAACATGAGGCCCTGATTTGCCCGATGATCGATGCCCGCCGGGACGAGGTATTTACAGCCCTTTATCAGTTTGAGCCGGCCAACGGCCAACCGCCAACCGCCAACGATCTCATTGAAGTTCTTCCACCCCAGGCCATGATATTAGATAAAAACGCATTTGAATCCTATCTTGCAGGAAATAAGATAATTTTTTCAGGAAGCGGGTCAGACAAACTGGAAAAAATGATAAGTCAGGGGCAGGCAATATTCAGGTCGCAAAATAATACTATTCAGTCTTTTGCGACATCGAGCAAGCTTGATTTTGATGCCGGCAGATGGGCTGACCCGGTTCTTTCTGCACCGGTTTATCTGAAAGAATTCTTCTCTTATTGAAAAAAATTCTATATTACGATTCCTTTTGATACGCTGCTTGCCATATAAGAATTACCGAAATCCAATACAAATAGCTTTTTCTAACCTTCAACCGAATGAACCTGTATGAGTGGTACAAGCAGTAATTATTGGATGATCCTCAATGCGGATGCTGGGGATGATGCTGCAGTTAAAGTAGATTTTATCAACCTTAAAAAGGCCGCGATGATCCTGCGGGCCCTGAACCATAAGCTGCGCCAGCAGATTGTGCGTATCCTGGATGAGCATAAGAAGCTCACAGTCACGGAACTATATATCCAGCTCCGGTTGGAGCAATCCGTAGCCTCCCAGCACCTGGCTATTCTCCGGCGGGCGGGCATAGTTAAGACGGAACGGGATGGCAAGTTCATTCACTATACCATTAACCCTGACCGTATAGGTGATATTATGAAAACTGTGCATTTGTTGTTATTATAGACACCAAATCATTGTTTTTTTCCTCGTTTTAATTTCCGGTTCAATTTTACAATTGCGTTAGGCGTTGGGCGTTAAGCTTTAGGCTCAAATGGTTTAATTTTGCAAGATGTACATCCAACAGCTATACACCGCCTGTCTTAGCGAATCGGCCTATTATATTGAAAGCGAAGGAGAAGCGGCAATAATCGACCCTTTGCGGGATATCGAGGAATACCTGGTGCTGGCCAAAGAGCGCAATACGACTATCAAATATATTTTCGAAACCCATTTCCACGCCGATTTTGTAAGCGGCCATCTCGACCTGGCCCAGGCCTCCGGCGCACCCATCGTTTTCGGACCGGAAACAGAAACTTCTTTCCCGATTTATAAAGCCAAAGACGGGGAGATATTCAAGCTGGGATCGCTGACCATTGAAGTGCTGCATACCCCCGGACATACCGTTGAATCTTCCTGTTACCTGTTGCGCGAATCTAACGGAGATCCATATGCGATTTTTACCGGGGATACACTTTTTGTAGGCGATGTGGGCCGTCCCGATCTCAGCAGCGGAAATCTTTCCCAGGAAGAACTGGCGGGCATGTTATATGATTCCCTGCAGAAAAAAATTGCTCCTTTGCCAGACAATATTATCATGTATCCTGCTCATGGTCCCGGCAGCAGCTGTGGTAAGAATCTCGGACCGGATACATTTAGTACCCTGGGCGAGGAAAGAAAAACAAACTATGCGCTTCGCGCAGAAAATAAAGAAGAATTTATTAAGGCTGTCACCGACGGACTGAATGCTCCGCCTCAATATTTTTCCGTGAATGCCCGCATCAACAAAGAAGGATATGAAAGTCTGGATGAAGTAATGGAAAATGCATTGAAGCCCTTGTCACTGGAAGCGTTTTCCGCATTAATTGCAGACGATGATACTATTTGTCTGGATACCCGCTTATCAACTGAATTTACTGATGGATTCGTTCCCGGTTCGATAAATATCGGTCTGGATGGCCGTTTTGCTGAATGGGCCGGCAGTCTTCTTCCTTTCGATAAACCATTTGTGCTGGTAACGGAACCCGGAAAAGAAAAGGAAAGTGCGGTAAGACTTGCCCGTGTTGGTTTTGCGCAGATGTGCGGTTACCTGGAAGGCGGATATGAAACCTGGAAAAATTCAGGAAAACCCATTGACCTCATCATCAATATAGATGCTGATGAATTTGCCATGGACCTCCCCTTCGATCCTAAATTAAAAATAGTGGATGTTCGCCGCGAGACAGAATTCGCCGACGGACATGTTGCCGGTGCCCGGAATATTCCGTTGGAGACTTTAACAGATCCCGGTTCCATGGCTGAGTTTGAAGACTCCGACAATATTTATATTCACTGCGCAGCGGGTTATAGAAGCATCATTGCCAGTTCCCTTTTTAAACGGCAGGGAATCCACAACCTGCATAATATTGTTGGCGGCTGGGATGAAATAAAAAAGATTGAGGGACTGGAGATTGTGAAAGAGAATAGCGTCCTGAATTAAGCTTAACGCTCAACGCTTAAAGCTTAACGCAAGGCATTTGCTTCTACCACAAAACATTTACTTCTATTTTTATCATCTTTCCTGCATAGCTGATCAATTCATTACGGTTCCCGTATACCGTTACAGTTCCTTTGCAACCTGGATGCTGATCCTGTATTGCAATGCCAGACCAGATGAAAAAATAAAATAGTTGACTACTATTGATCAGGATTATTTTCTGCTGGATTAAAATTTTCTATTGGATTAATATTTTCTTTAGGATTACTATTTTCTGCTGGATTAAAATTTTCTATTGGATTAGTATTCTCCGTTGTATTGGTATTTTCTGTTGGACTAATATTCTCTGTTGAATTAATATTTGAGTATTCCTTCATGTACTCCCGGAGTGCGGCATGATAAGCTGAAGTTGGACCCATCGTTTTGTACTTCGCTTTCTTTACCGGATCCTTTACAACACTGCTCGCATATTTCGAAGCCCTGGCAAAAATTACGCGGTACTCAAGCTGCTTCGCATTGTATATCACTTTACTTCGGTCAGGATATTTACCGACAAAGGTCTTCCCGTTGATCACCTTAAATACAATCTGCTTGTCGATAGTGCCCGAAACGTTTTTCATGACAACATTTCCGTCAACTCTGGCCATAAGAGAGTAATTTTTTACAAAGATAGTAAAAGGTCCTAATCTATTTTATGATTTTATACGTCATTTTACGTCATTTTACCTAATTTTACGTTGTATTACGTTAGTTATTAAAGAAGCCCAGAGCTTAAGATTGCCAGTTTCAAAGCTGGTACCGTCGTCAAAAAAAGAATCAGACCAGGTTTTACAACTTGAAATACTAATATAATTAGTATATTTATACTAAATATATTGGTAATGGGGCCTGGAATGAAAATTGAACCTTTCTTATTTCGTAGCCGGAAAACCTGAAAATGAAAACACGATAAAATGGAAAACATTCAAACTATGCCGGGTTACCGGCTCAATGAATACATGCTGGTCTTATCTCCGCATGAAGAATTGCGTAGAAAGATCCTGGGTGTAAAAAAAGATTTCTCTGAAAAATACCAGTGTGCGCAGGCGGGCTGGGGTAAGCCCCATATGCTGTTGGCCAGGTTCACCCAGTTGGAAATGATGGAAGAGCGGATAGTGAACCGGATAAAAACGATTGCGATGGCTTTTCATCCGGTGAAAATAGAATTGAAGGGTTTCGGATCTTATCCTTCCCATTCCATTTTTATCCAGGTGGATTCCCGGGATCCGGTGAAAGCGCTGATTCGTGATATCAGGGAAATGCAGCGGCTGATGAAACCGGACAAGGATCATAAACCTTTTTTCACAGACGACCCGCATATCATGATCGCTGCGAAATTGCTTCCCTGGCAATATGAAAAAGGATGGCTCGAATACAGTCACCGTCATTTCACCGGCCGGTTCATTGCCGAAGATATGCTCCTGCTGAAAAGAAGGATCGGGCGAGAAAGCCTGGCAAATCCTTGACCGGCCTGCATTTCAGAACTTGCCTGTTTCGATTAAGCAGGGTGAACTTATTTGGTTAATGTATAAATTAGTTAATCGTATATCGTTAATCGATCCATTGAATCGTCAACGATCTATCCACGATAAACGATTCACCAAACGTAATCTCAAATCAATGGAGTATAAAAAAGGCCGGGGCGCGCAAATCAATACGCGCAACAAATTCCTGCGCAATGAAAATACACGAGAAAATGTGGAGTCCATCGACGACTGGACGGAGACCAATTCCCCGACTCAGTATATAGAACAGGAGGCCAAATCAATCGTAAATAAAGTAGACTCTCCGGACGTGGGCATGTGGTATAGCATGAATCCTTATGCCGGATGTGAGCACGGATGTATTTATTGTTATGCCCGGAATACGCATGAATACTGGGGTTACAGCGCAGGTACGGATTTCGAAAGTAAGATCATCGTAAAGAAAAATGCACCGAAACTGCTGAGAAAATTTCTAATGAATCCCAAATGGGAAGCGGTACCTATTTCACTGAGCGGGAATACGGACTGCTATCAGCCTGCAGAAAAAAAATATCGACTTACGCGGGGATTGCTGGAAGTCTGTAATGAATTCAACCAGCCGGTGGGTATGATCACTAAAAACGCTGGCATGTTGCGTGACAAGGACCTGCTGCAGGAGATGGCCAAAAAAAATATGGTCTCCATCCTGGTTTCAATCACTTCTTTGAATGAAGACCTGCGGCAGAAAATGGAACCGCGAACCACTACGGCCACACAGCGTTTTAGGATTATCCGGGAACTAAGCCATGCCGGCGTTCGCGCCGGGGTAATGCTCGGTCCGATGATTCCCGGACTGAACGAACATGAAATGCAGCGCATCATGAAAGAAGCGACGGATAACGGCGCAACGTTTTCTGCCTATACATTTATCCGGTTGAACGGTGCCGTCAAATTCCTTTTTCATGACTGGCTGTTGAAAAATTTCCCTGACCGGGCCGACAAGGTCTGGCATATGATTGAAAATGCGCATGACGGAAAAGTTAATGACTCCCGGTTTGGAGCCCGCATGCGGGGAGAAGGGAATATTGCCGAACTGGTAAACCAGCAGTACAAAAAATATGGCAAAATCTATGGGCTAAATGCTGAAAAATGGGAGCTGGACAGCAGTAAGTTCAGAAGACCCGGGTCACAGGGGAGTCTGTTTTGACATTCCGGCCGGTGACTGCTCCAAAATCAAGGTCCGCAGTATGAAAAACCGTTATATTTGCTTAGCAGCGAAAACCAGTTGACTGTGAGTGGGAAGAAGAGCTAAGTACAGGATTTTCAATGTAAAAGGTTTAGCTTGCGCAAATCAAATAATCCTGTGATTCAAATTCTTGAGATTTTAATTACGTATAAAAGGGTAGATATTTGGAAGGGTGCAGAAAGCCATCAGTTAAGGCTATCTGCACCCTTTGCCTATGGCGGGTAGGAACGGATTTTGTAGTAATGGGGAGCGGATTCGTATTTGATTGATAATTAACCAGTTGCATTAATGAATGGGACTGAGATGGCGAAGCTGTCACTAAACAGATCCTTTTTCTGAATTTATTTAAAATGAATTTACCTTGTCAGCGTTAACATCTCATTGGTATGCGATTTACACCAAACCGCGATGGGAAAAGAAAGTACATGCCCTGCTCACGGAAAAAAAGATCGAATCCTACTGCCCTTTGAATAAAGTCCGGAAGAAATGGAGTGACCGGATCAAAACGGTGGAAGAACCGCTGTTCAAGAGTTATGTATTTGTGCGGGTGAATGATGAAGAACAGACCAAAGTGCGTTTGACCTCCGGGGTGATGAATTTTGTTTATTGGCAAGGCAAGCCGGCGATCATTCCAGCAAAAGAAATTGATACCATCCGGAAGTTTCTGAATGAATATGAAAACGTGATGACCGAACCGATCCAGTTGAAAGAAGATGGCCGTGTTGCTATCCGCCAGGGATTCTTCATGGATCATGAAGCGAAGATTTTGAAAATCGAGGGCAACCGGGTTAAAGTTGAAATCCTGAGTATCGGCTACAGCCTCGTCGCCATGGTAGAAAAAAAGAATTTGTCAACCCTTACACACTAAGCATGCGTTCAATTTCGGCAGTTAAAAACTTGTTGATTGTTATAACAGGATGTTTGATCATGGGTTGCTTGAGTTCCTGTACTACAAACCTGAGGAAGCTTGTTTATATACAGGGAAGTTTTGACACGGCAAAACTAAGTGTAGTAAAGCCGATAGAACCTATTATTCGAAAGGGCGACATTATTGGTATCGTTGTATACAGTGATAATCCGGAAGCGACTAAAATTTTCAACCAGTTTATCATAACATCAGGCGGTAATGCATTGACAACAACATCCGGTGTTACCCAGGCTATTGGTGGAGCTGCACCCTCCTCTCCCGGATACCAGGTGGATCTGGATGGAAATATTATTTTCCAGGGAATCGGGAAACTTCATGTAGATGGACTGACGAAGGCAGCACTAAAGGACACGCTGGATGCCAGGCTTACCCCTTTTCTCCAAAATCCTTACTATAACATTCGGTTTTTAAATTATAAGTTTACCATGCTGGGTGAATTAAATCGTCCCGGAATAATAACTATTCCGGGAGAAAAGATAAACATGCTGGATGCCATTGCCTTGGCGGGAGACCTGACTTTTTATGGAAACCGAAAAACTGTAATGATTATCCGGCAAACAAATAATAAAAGGACTTTTGGGAGGATGGACCTTACAGATCCCAATATCATGTTGTCTCCTTATTACTATCTGCAGCAGGATGATATTGTGTACGTTGAACCAACTAAAAATAAGATTGCAGCCAATGACGTTGTCTTGCAACGTAACCTGACCCTCTTTGCCACCTTCTTGTCGACCTTTGCCATTTTTTACAGTATTTTTCATCATTGAGAACCTGACCCAATATGCCTGAAGCTACAAATGGCTTGTCCCAACCCGAAGCAAATCCACAAGAGTTCGCCAGGAAACTTGGGCTCAGGGATTTTTTATTAAAAAATATAAAGTATATCCCGTGGATTATTATTTGCGGCAGTATTGCCCTGGTACTGGCTTATCTTAAAATCAGGTACTCCACGCCGATCTATTTGGTGCAATCCAGTATGGTCATAAATAATTCAGGAGGCGGGCATGACCGGTTTGATGCCTTAATGATGACCCCCGGCACAGAGAACCTCAGCAATGAAATCAGGATTTTATCTTCCCGCCCGGTTTTACAAAGGGTGGTCAGTAATATTCATTTAAAAACACGTTATTATAATATTGGTAAAGTCAGAACGAGTTTGTTATATCCGACCAGTCCCTTTACGGTTGAGATTATCGACCCCAATACTTCGGAAGAAGATTTCGGGATGCAGATTACCATTCTCAACGAGCAGCAGTATAAAATTGGAAAAGAACCAAAGGATCACGTATTTGGTGAAATATTAAACATAGAAGGTAAAAAATTCACGCTGGTACGCAACCTGGACGTCAACTTGAAAAATTTTTCAAGTCCGGTTTTTTACTTTTCAAACCAGTCGATTGCATCCGTTGCCAATGATTATCTTGGGTCTCTCAAAATTGTCCAAACCAATGAACAGTCTACCATTCTGGACCTGACTTTTACTACAGAAAATACCGAATTGGGGAAAAATTTTTTGACTTCCCTTATGGATGTGTATGATTCGATGAATATTGAAAATAAAAACAGGATTTCAATTAATAGTTTGCTTTTTATCAATAGAAACCTGGATACGCTTGAGACCCAGCTGAGTAATATGGAAGGCCGGGTCAAAAATTTCAGGGTTGAAAACGAAATATTTGATGCAGAAGACCAGTCCAAGATGTACCTCAACAATGCAGAAATCGGCCAAGCCAATATTGATGCGATTGATGTGCAGATCGCGGTGGCCAATATGCTTCAACAGTATATCAACGACCCAAAAAAAACGCATGAACTGGTTCCCATTAATATGGGTATTGAAGAGCCTGCCCTGTCCACAAGGATTAGCGAATATAATAGGATGCAGCTGGAACGGGATAATAATTTGAAAACAACAACAGAGAATAATCCGCTTGATCCAGGCTTACGATTCCTCCCTGGAAAAAATCCGCAGGGATATGTCTGAGGCGCTTAACAATGTAAAAAACGGATATGCCATTTCCCGAAATAAATTATTACAGCAGAAAGATCAAAGTGTCGGCAAACTGCAGCAGATGCCGGGGAAAACCCTGCAATTGGGAAATGTAGCCAGGAGGCAAAAAATCCTGGAAGAGCTCTATTCATTCCTGCTTCAGAAAAAACTGGAGACATCGATTTCCTCCGCTTCGACGATTTCTAATTCTACCGTGGTCGAACCCGCACTGGAGCGGGCCAGATCAGTCCAAATAATAGTAAAATTTATAGTATCTACCTGATTTTTGGTTTATTGATTCCTGTGGGATTTATCGCACTGAAGGAATTGTTGAGGGATAAGGTCAATGACCGTATTGATGTCGAAAAACGAACCACGCGCCCATACTGGTGAAATTGGCCATTCCGATGAAGAATCGTACCCTGGTTGTTTTGAGAAACAGCCGCCGTTTCGTTGCGGAACAATTCAGGATCCTGCGAAGTAACCTGAAATATATGACGGTGAAAAAAGATAATCCCAGTCATCCTGGTAACTTCGTCTTTCAGCGGGGAAGGGAAATCTTTTGTCAGTATCAATATGGGATCTGTTATGGCCCTTAGCGGGAAAAAAACGGTGATCATGGAATTTGATATTCGGAAACCCAAAATCATGGAGAGCCTGGGTATGAAACGGAAAATGGGTATTACCAACTATATTATCGGGCGGGCGCAGCTTAAAGATATCGTTATGCAGGTGCCGGGTTTTGATCTTTATTTGTTATTCCCTGCGGTCCGATTCCACCCAATCCTGCGGAACTTTTACTTGATCCCAAACTGGATGACCTGATGAAAGAAGTAAGAGAAAATTTTGATGTCATCATTATGGATACGGCGCCTGTCGGCCTGGTTAGTGACTCTATTTCATTGGGTAAATATGCTGATTGTACCTTATTTGTTGTAGAATGAACCATACTTTCCGGAAAATTTTACGACTGATAGAAGATTTGTACCAGGAAAAAAAATTACCCGGTTTATCGCTCATATTAAATGATGTAAAACTGGAAGGTGGATATTATAGTGGATATTATGGTGGATATGGATATTATGGTGGATATGGTTATGGAATCGAATCCGGTTATTTTGAAAAACCCGCAAAAAAGAAGATGGTCCCGATTCATAAACAGGTGGCAGATGGTGGGGTAAATGGTTTAGTTAAATCATTAATGAAAATAGTTGAATGACGATAACGACTCTGAAGAAATAGATCTGAAAAAGAAACTGGATACTGGACTGAAATAATTACACCAAGAACTAATTTATTTGATCTTCGACTTGGAGAAGTTTGGAAATACAGGGACTTATTGTGGCTTATTTGTAAGCGGGATTTTATTGCTCAATATAAGCAGACCATTCTTGGGCCCTTTGGCATGTAATCCAGCCATTATTTACGACTATTATTTTTCTTTTTTATTTCGTAAATTGCCAATATTCCAACAGATGGAATACATCCGACATTTTTTATATGAGTGGAATTACAATTTGGAATTATTTTGCATCTTGTCTTACCAGTACTTCGAATACATTTATAGCAAATGCGAATATTTTTGGAAAAGTTTATTTTCCCAGGATGGTGCTGCCATTATCGATGATACTTTCGAATATTGTCCGATTTGGGATTCAATTTGGATTGTTATTAGTAATGATGATATGGTATCAATTTCATGGATATCCCATCGATATTAACTATTCATTGGATTTGGATTCCGTTTCTGGTTGTTTTAATGGCTGGGATCGGACTTGGACTCGGGATTATCATTTCATCGTTGACTACAAAGTATAGAGATCTTGCTATTCTTCTTGGGTTTGCCGTTCAACTGGGGATGTATGCTACGCCGATCGCCTATCCATTGTCATTTCTTAAACAATAAAGGATATGGGAAACTGATTGCGGCTAACCCCTTACCCGGTCGTTGAATGCTTTCGATATTGCTTTTTTGGTAAAGGCACATTCACTTCTGGAAACTATTTTATAGCGTTGTTTTTATGTTTGTTTTCTTTTTTTAGGAGCTGATTATTTTTAACAGAGTTGAAAAGAGTTTTATGGATACCGTGTAGTATCAAATCTAACCTATTGTTTGTATGTCCGATACAGTTATCAAAGTTGAAAATTTATCCAAACAATATCGACTTGGGGCAATTGGAACAGGCTCTATTGCACACGACATAAACCGGTGGTGGCACGTTATTCGCGGTAAGGAAGACCCATATCTAAAAATCGGTGAAAATAATGACCGAACCACTAAAGGTAACAGTGAATATGTGTGGGCATTGCAAAATATCAATTTTGAAATTCAAAAAGGTGAAGTATTGGGTATTATTGGCAGAAACGGTGCTGGAAAATCACCTTGTTAAAAATACTAAGCAAAACCACTACACCTACAACAGGGGAAATAAAAATAAAGGGAAGAGTTGCAAGTTTCTTGAAGTTGGTACAGGTTTTCATCCTGAATTTAGCGGAGGGATAATATTTTCTGAATGGCGCCATACTCGGAATGACAAAAAGGGAAATCAAGAGAAAATTCGATGAAATTGTTGATTTTGCCGGGGTAGCAAGATATATTGATACTCCAGTAAAACGTTATAGCAGTGGGATGTATGTTAGGTTGGCTTTTGGCGTGGCCGCACATCTTAGAGCCGGAAATACTGATTGTGGATGAAGTATTTGCAGTCGGTGACGTGGAATTTCAGAAAAAAGCATTGGGAAAAATGAAGGACGTAAGCATCAATTATGGAAGAACAGTTTTGTTTGTTAGCCATCAAATGGGTCCGATTGCTCAGCTTTGTGATAAAGGCTTACTGCTAAATCAAGGTGAGACGGTATTATTTGATAATATAGGATCGGTGATAAATAAATATTTGGACATGGGACAATCCAGCCATTTGTCAAAATATATAAGTAAGGAGATTGATCGAAATAAAGAAGCTTTCATTCATTCAATGGATATTGTTAATTTGAACGGTGAAAATTTGGATCTTCTTGGAACAAATGATAAAATTATTATTGATATTAAAATTCGAATACAAAGGTGGTATAGTGAATTGGAATTGGGATTAAGTTTACAAGACAGGCATGGGAAAAGAATTTTTACAATTCATCAGCCCCTGAAAGAGATTATTTCTAAAGATGATGTCGAAAGAATAATTCAAATCGAGTTTCCATCAAATCTTGTTGTTCCCGGTCGATATTCATGGATTGCGGCACTTCATCTTCCTGTATCCGAAACCTTTGATGCCCAATATGGTATATGTAATTTTTCAGTTATCGATTCGGGTACTCAATTTTCAAAATACGAAAACGAGGACTATGGATATGTTTTTGTAAACAATTATACAGTTAAAGTTAAATAACGATGATCAGACGTTTTATTAAGAGTGGCTTGCACAAGTTAGGATATGAAATTCAGACTTTGGATAAACGTGATACTAAAAAGGAGATACAAGAGTCGATTTACTTTAAAGGTCAATTTGATGGATTGGACTATTTTGAAACACCCATAGGTAATTATTATCTACCTGATAATGCACCAAATGATATCGTAAGAAATTCCATGAAAAATGGAATTTATTTTGAAGGAGAAATTTTGAAAATCGCTGAACAACATATCAAACCCAATACTGCTGTGCTTGATGTAGGATCAAATTTGGGACAGATGAGTATATACTTTTCAAAATTAACAGGCCCAAATGGTAGGCTTACGCCTTCGAAGCTGATGATTATATTTTTGAAGTGCTAAAAAAAAATATCGATGCAAATAAATGCAGCAATATTCAGCCTATTTTCGGCGCGGTCTATAATATAGAAGATAAAATATTTCATTTTCCGAAGCAGGACTTTGTAAAATTTGGGGCTTATGGATCGTATGGCCTAGTTCCAAATACAGATATTGGTCGGGAAGTGAAGAGCCTGACTATTGATAGCCTTGGCATTGAGGAGCCGGTCAGTTTTATGAAAGTGGATATCCAAGGGAGTGATTTATTTGCATTGCAAGGCGCAGAAAATACAATTAGAAAGAATAAAATGCCAATTATTTTTGAATTTGAACAGCAATTTCAGAAGGATTTTAATACAACTTTTCAGGATTACGTGGAATTTGTAGATCATATTTCTTATAAGTTTATGTAATAGTTAAAAACTATATTAATTATCTGATACAACCTAAATAACGATAGCTATAATAAATGTTTTTTGATGTATAAGGAAATAAGCCAATGCCTGTATAAGTGGCAGTAAGAACTTGATTACTGTTCTTTCGTTAGGTGAACAATATTTAACTGGAATATTTCCTAGATCGAAGGACGATAAAGTTACTAAGGGCCCATTAGATTTGGTTTGGTGCCCGGACAGCGGTTTATTGCAAATGAAACAATCATATAGCCTGGATGAAATGTACGGCGATAATTACGGCTACCGGTCAGGGTTAAACGCGTCGATGGTTACGCATCTTACCAATAAAATTCATATGCTGGAGCGTATGGTAAATATTTCTGCAAATGATTTGGTAATTGATATCGGTAGCAATGATGCAACTTCTTTAAAAGCTTATAAAAGCAAATGCAGGAAAGTCGGGATTGACCCTACCGGGAAAAAATTTATAGAATATTATACAGATGATATCAGCCTGATACCCTGATTTCTTTACCGCGGAAGCTTTTCGTAAACTGTTTCCAAATGAAAAAGCAAAGATCATTACTTCCATCGCGATGTTTTACGACCTGAGAGTCCTGCCGCTTTTGTGAGGGACATTGAATCTGTTTTGGACAATGCCGGGTATATGGCATTTTGAACAAAGCTATATGCCTTCAATGCTGCGTACTAATTCTTATGACACTATCTGTCACGAACACGTAGAGTTTTATTCGTTTAAGGTGGTAAAAAATTTGCTGGAACAATGTGGGATGAGGGTGTTGGATGTGCAAATGAATGCCATCAACGGTGGTAGTTTTGCAGTAACGGCCTGCAAAAAAGAATCACCGTTACAATCAAACCTGCCCATCATTAACTGGATGTTGCGACAGGAAGATGATATGGGCCTTGATACACCAAAGCCTTACCGCGATTTTGAAGAAAGGGTTTTTAAACACCGCAAAAACCTGGTGGAACTGATTGAAGCATTGGTGGCTGATGGCAAAAAGATCCTTGGGTATGGCGCTTCTACAAAGGGAAATGTATTGCTGCAGTTTTGTGGACTCACAGCAAAACATATTCCTTACATAGCTGAAGTGAATGAAGAAAAATTTGGCGCCTTTACTCCCGGTACCAATATTCCTATTATTTCTGAAAAAGAGGCCAATGCCATGAAGCCGGATTATTTTTTTGTATTGCCATGGCATTTTAAAGATTCGATCCTGAGAAGAGAAAAGGAATATATAGAACAGGGTGGAAAATTTATATTCCCATTGCCAGAAATTGAAATAGTATAAACAATAAGTATTGATCAAAAATTTCTTAAGAAAAGTTAGAAATACAATTTTTCCGCGGCCAATAATCATAAGGGAGTATAATACTTATAGCCATGGTGGGTGAAGATTCAGTACTATCATTTTTGTTTGCTGATAAAAAACTGAGTAAAGTTTCGTATTTAGATATTGGCAACCAATACCCCAAATAGTTGCAATAACACCTACCTTTTATACAAAAAAGGAAATAGGGGTGTATGTGTTGAGGCCGACAAAACATTGATACCAATTATTCAAAATGTTAGACCTAAAGATAAAATATTAAATGTAGGCGTTGCTGTAAGTGATCAGGCAGAAGCAGACTTTTATATTTTCGATATTTCGGCGATAAATACATTTGATAAAGACGAAGCTGAAAGGAGAGCAGCTCATGGAACTTATAAAATTAAGCAGGTGGTAAAAGTTCCATTAATAAATATTAATAAAATTATAAAAGAGAATTTCACTGCTTTTCCAGATTTTCTTTCAATTGATATTGAGGGCTTAGATTTGGATGTATTAAAATCGCTCGATTTTGATCAATTTCCTATACCGGTAATCTGTGTAGAAACTTGTACGTATAGTGAAAACCACATCAGACCTAAAGATTACTCAATCGCAGAGTTTGTGATCTTCTAAAGGGTATGAAGTTTATGCAGATACTTACATCAATACCATTTTTGTAAATAAAGATTGGTTTTATAAGAATTAATGAAAGCATTAGTTTTTGGAATCAATGGCCAGGATGGATATTACTTAAGTCATTTACTTAAAGAGGAACAGATTGAAGTTATTGGTATATCCCGTAAAGGAAATCATACTCATGGAAATGTTGCTGATTATTCATTTGTTGAATCTCAAATAAAACAGCACCAGCCTGATTACATTTTTCATTTTGCTGCTAATTCCACTACCCGTCATTTTGCCTTATTTGAAAATAATGAAACAATTAGTACTGGCACACTAAATATTCTTGAAGCAGTTCGTTTGCACTGCCCGGCGACCAGGGTGTTTCTTTCTGGAAAGTGCTATGCAATTTGTAAATGAGGGGTTGCCTATAAATGAGCAAACTCCATTTGAGGCCAGCAGCCCTTATTCTGTATCCCGTATTCAATCGGTATATGCCGGTAGATACTATCGCAACAAATTTGGTATCAAAGTTTATACAGGTTATTTTTTTAACCATGATAGTCCGTTACGAATAGAACATCATGTCAATCAAAAAATAGTAAAGGCAGTTCAGCGCATAGCAAATGGCAGTAGTGAGTTACTCGAACTCGGCAATGTTGATGTGCAAAAAGAATTTGGCTTCGCTGTAACAACCGTAAAGGCTGTATGGACGTTAGTAAATCAGGAAAAAGTGTTTGAAGCAGTAATAGGAACGGGGGAGGCTCATAGCATTAAAGACTGGACAGAAAGTTGTTTTGAAAGCGCTGGCAAAGATTGGAAAAATTATTTAGTAATTAAGCAGGACTTTGTTCCTGAATACAAAATACTTGTAAGTGACCCACGTGTTATAAAAAGCTTGGGCTGGCAACCAAAAGTGGGCTTTAAAAAACTAGTTGAATTAATGATGTTAAATAAATAAATGTGGCAGAAACATTAGGATCACTTTGTGATAAATTGACCATAGTTAAACTGAAGCAGTTTCACAGTGATGATGTAAAACGTTTGGAAAGTTTAACAAGCCAGGAAGAACAAATTACTGCTGAAATTGACCAATTTGTTACAGATGCTTTGGCAGGTATTATTCCTGTTGAAAAACTAAGTTTTGCAGCAAATAAGGTTTATAAACAGGAGGGGAATGATACCAGGGAGATTACAGGAAGTATAGGAGCCGTTTTCGCTGAACTTGCAAAAGTTAATTGTGATCTGTGGCATGAGCAAGAAAAAGTGTACGAATTTGAAACAGTGCCTGTTCAAGAAAAAGATATAGTTGTAAAAAGGCTGGCCATCTTAAATCTTGAACGGAATAAGTGCATGGATGCGATTAATAATATTTTGATTGATTTATGCAGCAGGTAAGGGTATTACTGGTTCAACTGGCGTCTTTGGGTGATTGTTTATTTGTTACAACAATTGCCAATGGCAAAATAAAAGAGATTGACTTTCCAGGTGGTCATCTTACATGGATTATTGGTTCAAAATATACAGCGGCTGTTGAAAATAATCCATATGTAGATGCTGTTATAGAAATTCCGATATCATCCAGGAATGATATCACAACGCAAAGGAATCTCATAAAGGAACACATAGCTAATGCAGGTGGGTATAATAAGTTCGATCAAATTTTTGTCACCGATTATACTGAATTGAATTCAAAAAATTGGTTTGGAACTACCCGGTCTTCTTTATTCAGGAGCTATCCTCATCAATTGAAAGTTAACCCCCAACCCTTAATTTATTTAACTGATGGAGAAAAACTAAGTGTTGAAAAATTTTGTTGTGAAAACAAAATTGATAAATTTTCATACAATGTGCTTTTTGAATGCTCGCCACAAAGCGGGCAATCCCGGAATGACATTTAATAAAGCAAAACAACTTGCAGCGCAAATAGTCAGTAATCATAAAAATATTAAATTCATTTTATCTTCAAATGAACCATTTACTTCTGATAATTCAAATATTATTGATGGAAGTGCCATTAGCTGGAGAGAAAATGCTGAACTCGCTAATTATTGTAATTTGATGATGGGTTGGCAGCAGTGGAATATCCTGCTATGTACATCGCAGTGGACAAAACCTTTGCCTTTTATCCAAATAGTTAATCCCATGTACATGAAAGGAGATTTCTCTGGCATCAATGAAAATCGATTTCCGGTATTTTGGTATAGATACAAAAAATCTGGTTGAATTATATAATCCGCCTGAAGAAAACACACCTGCAGCATGTATCATTTCGGCAAGCAAAAATAATTTCCAAATTATTAAAGAAAAGTATGATGTCACCGATAATTCTTATTTCAACAATTACAAATTTTTAAACGAATCAAGAATTTCAATTTATGAAAAAATAAAGCTTTTTATAACATCTTTATTACCAGCATTTTTTATTAATGGGATTGGGAGAATCAAACGCGGTTGGGTTACTCGAGGCGCATTGTGGTTAAAAAGAAAAATATTTTTTCATAAGAAATTGTTTTGAGTGGCAATGAGTTGCTGATGGAATTATGGAAAAACTAAGATTTATCGCCAATCATTTACCCCAGTTTCATCCCTTTAAAGAAAATGATGAATGGTGGGTGGGAGGATTTACAGAATGGACAAATGTTGCGAAGGCAAAATCTTATTTTAAAAGTCATTATCAACCGCACCTTCCGGCAGATCTTGGCTATTATGATCTGAGGCTTCCGGATACGCTCCAGCTGCCCAGGCTGCCATGGCAAAGGAATATGGAATAGACGGGTTTAGTTATTATCATTACTGGTTTCATGGAAAAAGGTTAATGGGCAGGCCGGTCGATGAAATAGTAAAAAGTAAAGAACCTGATTTTCCTTTCCTGCTTTTTTGGGCAAATGAAACCTGTAGACGCAGATGGCTGGGAGAGGATAAGGAAGTACTGATTAAACAAACTTATTCGGAAATTGATGACTACGACCACGCAGCATATTTAGCAACAGTATTTTCTGATCACCGTTATATACTTTATAAAGGAAGACCAGTATTTATTATTTATAAATCGGTTGAAATACCGGATGTTTCAAGAACCATTGATATTTTCAAAGAAGTAAGTATTAAAAGAAATGGGGTTGAGCCCTTTATTGTTGCCAGTAATGCCCATTCATCCAATCACGCAGAACTGCTTGCCAAAGGTTTTGATGCCGTCTTTAATTTCCGGCCCCAAATAGGCTGCCTGCCCCTTTCAATGGGTGATGGGTTTTCAAAACAACGGTTAAAAAGAAATATTCAAAGACACCGGTCTTTAATGGTGTCAATAAAGTTTATTCTTATGCAGAAGCGCTGAGCGCCATGGCCAGCACCGAGCCGGATACCTATGACAATTTGATCCCGAATATTTTGGTGGGTTTTAACAATAGCCCAAAGAAGAGGTAAACATGGAATTATTTTAACCGACAATTCCCCCGGATTATTTAAACAGGAATTTTTAAGGGTTATAAAAAAACTTAAAAACAGCCCAGGTAATAATGGAATGATATTTATTAATGCATGGAACGAATGGGCAGAAGGCAATCACCTTGAACCCGATCAAAAAAATGGCTTTGCATTCCTACAAGTTGTAAAGGAAATGTCGGACACGTATAAATGAATGTAAAGAATATTTCCTCATAAAAGTGGATAAACCCACTAAAAGAATTAACGAGAAAAATCCATTCGTTCATCTTAAAAATTCATCAAAAAATTCATTGAAGCTTTATTATGGAATCTCCTGATAAGAATTCAAGCGGTTTTTGAACCGAAAAACCGGATAGTTTGCGGTATGATTTTGCCTCTGTTGATCCGGACTATGTAGGGATGAAAATAGCAGGTATGATCATTCCTCAATCAAGGGTTTTAGGAGTTGGCTGCGGAACAGGTGTTATTTCTGAAATGATAAAACTACATACGCAGGCTGATATTATGGGAGTGGAACCGGATGCCGAAAGAGTAAAAAAGGCGAGGGAAAAGAAATCTTACTGTGTACGAGGGCCTTTTAGACCAAAATTTTTTTAATGAGCATGGCACATTCGATTATATCATTTTTTCTGATGTATTGGAGCATTTGGAAAATCCGGCAGAAATTGTTCGCATCGCTAAAAAAGGATTAAATGGCAGCGGCGCAATCATCGTTTCTGTTCCCAATATAGCACACTGGTTTGTAAGAACGGATCTTTTATTTGGAAATTTTAATTACCAGGATCGCGGAATTATGGATGCCACTCATTTAAGGTGGTTTACACGGGATACTATCAAAAGCTTCTTTAAGAACACAGGATTTGAAATAGCAGCATTTGATTATACCATCAATATTTCACTGGCTGACTTTAGAAGAAGGTTACCCTGGCGGTGGATGAAGACTTCATTTTCAAAACGAATAGTTAAACAACTAGCCTCCATATCCCCTGGTTTATCTGGCTGCCAGTTTGTAGTAAAAGCTGTATTACCGCAGCAAACTAAAAATATAAAAAGCACAATAACATGCTGTCTTCCCGGGTTTCACTCACACCTTCGACTGATGCCAGAAGGGGAGAGGGACTTACTGAATAGACTGGCACAGTGTCAAACAGTAGACAGGCAGGCAGGTTATTTAAATATATATCAATGAACAATATTCGCCCAATAGCCATGTATCTTCCTCAGTTTCATCCCATACCGGAAAATGAATGTTGGTGGGGTAAGGGGTTCACAGAATGGACCAATGTTACCAGGGCTAAAACCTTTATTCAATGGGCATTATCAACCACACTTACCTGCTGATCTTGGATTTTACGATTTGCGCCTACCGGAGGTAAAGAGAAGCGCAGGCTAAACTGGCAAAAGACAATGGTATTTACGGTTTTTGCTATTATCATTATTGGTTTAATGGAAAAAGAATTTTAGAAAGACCAGTTAACGATATTATTGAATCAAAAAAGCCTGATTTTCCATTTTGTTTATGTTGGGCAAACGAGAACTGGACTAGAAAATGGGACGGGAAGAATGATGGAACAGATTATTTAGACAGAACTATTCATTGGAAGATGACAAATTGCATATGCAATATTTGTGCAGGAATGTATTTTCAGATTCCAGGGTATATCCGAATAGATGATAAGCCCCTATTTATTGTTTATCGAAGTAGTAATATTCCTGATCCTGTCGCAACAACGGAAATGTGGAGGGAGACAGCATTACAAACAGGCATAGGGGAAATTTTCCTATGCCGAATGGAAATCGGATATCATCCGGCTGATCCGCGGGATATAGGATTTGATGCATCCATACATTTTCATCCTGATACTTATGGTATAAAAGCTTTACAGCCCGTAAGACTGAATTTTTTTAATTATTCAGAAAACAAGATATTTAATCAAGTAAAAAAAGCTAATCAAGTGTTCAGTTACCCCGCGTATGTAGAAGAAATGTTAAACAGATCTACGCCCGCCTACAAACTATATCCAGGAGTAATGCCTGGCTGGGATAACAGTGCCAGGGTTGCAAATAATGGGGTGATCTTTATTGATTCGTCGCCGGAGACTTATGGATATTGGCTAAAAGACGAAATTGAAAAATTCAAACCATTTTCTGATAACAGAACTTTATTTTTATAGATGCATGGAACGAATGGGCAGAGGGAAATCATCTTGAGCCATGCCAAAAATGGGGGCGTCAGTATCTGGAAGTGACTAAAAAAATATTAGAAAGAACCAAATAAAAATGATCGATTATTTTTTCACACTTTGTTCAAATAATTATCTCGCACAGGCTCAGGTTTTGGGCAATTCGTTGAAACAGTTTCACCCTGAATCTAATTTTATAATTGGGTTGGTGGATGAAAAGATCAAGGAAATCGATTATTCCCGCATACCTTTTGAAGTGCTGCCCGTCAGTTCAATTGAGCCGAAACTTGATGAGCTTTTAACTAAATATGATATTATTGAATTAAATACTTGTATAAAGCCCGCGATGTTTGAATATCTTTTTTAGAGAAAACGTTGGTTCAATTGTTTTCCTTGATCCGGATATCCAGTCTTTCAACCCATGAGTGATCTGCAAAAATATTTAGAGAATTATTCTATTGTCTTAGTTCCGCATATCTATACGCCGATTCCAATGGACGGAAAGACACCACAGGAGTCTAATTTCTTGAACTATGGGATCTATAATCTGGGATTTATAGCAGTCAAAAATACTACGATAAGTGTTCAATTTATTAGATGGTGGAAAGATACAACCTATAATTTTGGTTTTTTTAGTGTAAAGGACGGCCTCTTTGTTGATCAATTGCCAATTAACCTTGTGCCAATATTTTTTGAGGAAGTTTATATAATTACTCATTTTGGATATAATATGGCTCCGATGGAATTTACATGAACGTTGGCTGAGCAATGTAAAAGGTAAATATGAAGTGAACAACGGAGATAATTTGGTGTTTTATCATTTTAGTGGATTCAAGTATAATAAGAATGAATTGCCTTTGAATTATTATAATAGATATAGATTAACTGAAAGGCATGATCTTCAAAAAATCTATTCAGATTACAATCAGATGCTTAAGGAAGCGGGTTATGAATTATTTTCAAAAATTAGCTGCGTTTATATGCTACAAAGGGATAATTATTTGAAAGAGCAGGAAGCTATAAAATATAGAGACTTGTCCAAGAGACAAAAGGTAATGATTTTTATCTCGAAAATATTACCTCCATGGATTAAAAATAAACTTTACGTAATATCTCATCAATAAGTTGACTAAACATTTGAATTCACTTATATCCATTGTTACTATTAACCTTAACAATTCTGTTGGCTTACAGAAGACGATTACAAGTGTTCTAAATCAAACAGTAAAACCTTATGAATTTATTATAGTAGATGGAGCATCTATAGACGGGAGCGTTGGGATAATTAAAAATCAAACCAGTGATGGCTTGAAATGGACCAGCGAACCGGATAAAGGAATATATAATGCTCAAAATAAAGGACTGCAACGAGTTACAGGTGAATATGTATTATTTTTAAATTCAGGTGATGAGCTTGTAAATGCAGAGATCCTTGAGTAAAGTGACGCCATTTTTAACTGGGATTGACATAGTATATGGTGATCTTATAATAGTCGAATCGCCAAAAGAATGGATAAAAAAATATAATGAACCCGTAAGTTTCGGATATTTCCTGGGAGATACTTTTCCTCATCAGGGATCTTTCATAAGAAAAGTGATTTTTGAAAAGACAGGGTATTTTGATGAAACATTCAAATTAAGTTCTGATTGGAAATTCTTTATAGAGGCGATCTGCAGGCACAATGCCAGCCACCGGTATGTGGATTTTACCGTTTCCCGTTATGACTATTCAGGCGTTAGTTCAAATCCTGAAAACAAAAAGAAGATGGAATCCGAAAAGCAATTAATCCTGGCAAAAGAATTTCCTCATTTTTTTGAGGAGTATAAGGAGTTATTGAGTCTACCAGCAAATACCCTTTACTGGCAAATTCGAGGGCGGTTAAAATGTATTTTAGATTTAGAAGATTATTTATCCATAATAAAAATTAGTGGATATTTCCATTATCATACCTTGTTTTAATAGCGGTGAATTTCTTTCTGAGGCTGTTCCTTCTGCCGAAAACGCAGCACAGGGATTCGATACGGAGGTTGTGATAATCGATGATGGATCAACAGATGCAGAAACATTGAGCCTCCTGGAGAAAATCAGGCAACAGGAAAAGCATATTATTTTACGTAGGAAAAATGGTGGCCCGGCTGCTGCCAGGAATACCGGGGTAAAAAAATCCAGGGGAGATATTTATTATTTCTGGACAGTGACAATAAATTGAGACCGGAATTTTTATCGGCTACGGTTCCTGTTCTCGATGGCAATCCAAGGCTGGTGTCGTTTACGGTGACGCAGCTTTTTTTGGAGAAGTTGGCCAGCGTAAAACCTTTGGCTCGCATGCTTTTGATAAATATAAATTGGTTATAGATAATTATATTGATGTGTGTTCGCTGGTCAGGAGGGAAGCCTTTGACCATGTGGGTGGATTTGACGAACAGCGGTGTATTATCGGCTACGAAGATTGGGAATTTTGGATCCGGCTGAGTGCCACTTCCTGGAAATTTATTTACTTGCCGGAAGTTCTTTTCGATTACCGCATAAGAACATTCCGTTATTACGGTGTCCTCAAACGAAGAAAATTACCAAAAGGTGTTGACTTATGTATATGGCAAAAATGCCTCCGCGTTGTTAAATCGTTCAGTGAACTTTATCACGAATCGCTTTTCTATAAATATGATAAGGAAAACCCAATGAAAGCATTCCTGAAATATTTCAAGAGAAAATATTCTGCCAAAGCTGACCAATAGCATAATGGCCGTAACAGGCCCTATGAATTATATAAAGGGATTTGATAGCCTAAGGGCATCTTTCAATTATAATGGTATTTATGACGCACCTGGGTTTGTTGGATAATATTGCAGATCCGGTATCTAAATAGCCGCCTGATTTTTTTATGTTCCGGCACAACCGGTTATAAAGGTAATAATTTCTTGAAACCGCTGGTATCCGTTCATTGTTCCAAATTATAATCACGCTAAATATCTTACTGCGCAGGATGGACAGTATTCTAAATCAGTCGTGCCAGGATTTCGAAGTCATTATTCTTGATGACTGTTCTACAGATCGAAGCCGCGAGATAATCGAGAATTACCGATCAAATCCAAAGGTTTCAAATATTGTATATAATCAGGAAAACAGCGGCTCGCCGTTTATCCAGTGGAACAGGGGATCCGCCTTTCGAGGGGTTCTTTAATATGGATAGCTGAAAGTGACGATTATTGCGAATTGACTTTTTTGGAAGAAACGGTGAGCAAAATGGAATCCTACCCATCAGCAGGTCTTGTATATACCCAGAGTTTAGAACTTGATGAAATTTCGGGGAAGAATCCATCAGTTTCGAGCATTCACCGAGATTTAAAATGTCGTTTAAAAATTCTTATTTTGAAAAAGGACCGCAGGAAATAGCAGATAAACTCGCCTATGAAAATACCATTCCGAATGCAAGCGGCGTCTTATTCAGAAAAGCCATCTTTGAACAGGTTGGAGGCGCAGATGAAACGATGCGCCTTTGCGGCGACTGGTTTCTCTGGATAAAGATATTGTTGATTTCGGATGTCTACTTTATTGCCAGTCCATTGAATTTTTTTAGGCTCACGGAAAATTCCGTCAGGAACAGGTTTTCGAGAGTGCAAACATTTTCTGAAAGAATGAAAATATTAGGATGCATGCTAATAAGATCAAGGGAATACATGCAAAGAAATTAAATTTGATTAGAAGTTTATTCAATAGTTTCAAATAAAGATCGACGACCTTAAAAATGGCCAAACGGATGATGCTGCGGATTCAGGGACGCGTCAACAAATTATTTTTTAATGTTCTGCCTTTGTTATCTTTTAGTTGACCGGGTTACAGGTAATTTTTTAAGAGTTCAAAACAAACTATTCCTAATTGAAGCTTTACTACTTCACTTTTTGTTATCCTTTTGGTAACGGGGAGCAATGGAAGGCCAATGAATTAAATGTGCTTGTCCGGCATTTTGAGGAAATAACGGTTATTCCTTTTTTTTATGGAGGTAATTTTGACAAACCTAAACCGCTGCCTGTTGGTGTAAAACTATCCGGCCCCTTTTTAACGAAATTGGACTCAGGTAAAAAGTCGGATTTGTTCCATATCATATTCAATAAACGGTTTCCCTATTTATCAAGGAATTTTTTTCAAGACGCATTTACAAATACAAAATCTTACAATCTGGATGGGCTCTAGTTGAATATTATCCGCCTATTAAAACATCCGGTAATTAAAAAGTGATCCGTTCGGCAGATAAAAGAACAGTTTTGTATTTTTATTGGGGTAAGGGCTCCAGTGATATTATCCCATTTATAGATACCAGGAAATTCTACAAGATATTTGTGCGAATGCACCGGTTTGATTTATTTGAATTTGTAAACAATAATTATATTCCTTACAGAAGTCCTTTAATGAATCGCATTACGGTTGCAGCGCCGGTTCATATGTGGGCAAGGATCATTTGACAAATTATATCCGAAGGCAAAATTAAAATGAGGTTTTTCGGTTCGGCACCCTTGGAAATGGAAAAAGAAGTAAACCTGTCAGATAATTGTCTGAGGGTTGTTAGCTGTTCCGGATTGTCCAAGGTGAAAAGAGTGGAAATTATGATTAAATCTTTTCAATTTGTCGACTTTCCGATCAGGTGGCATCACCTGGGGGATGGACGACTTAGAGTGAATTTAAAACGAACTTCGAACCATTTGGATGTTGATGACAAATTTATTTTTGATGGCTTGGTTCCAACGAGGAGTCGTGGATTTCTATACAGATCATACATTCGATTTGTTTGTAAATACAAGCGAATGAAGGCGTCCCTGTTTCTATCATGGAGGCTTTCTCTGCAGGAATCCCCGTTATGGCAACCGATGTTGGAGGTACGAAAGAAATTGTGGATGACGAAGTAGGCGTGCTTCTTCCACACGATATTACCCCATTACAACTTGCTGAACAATTGAAATTATTTTTCCAGCTGCCGGAAGAAAAAAAATAAGATTGAGAGAGAACGCTTTTCGCACCTATGAGCATAATTGGAACGCCAAATTATTAGCCGAAGAACTGGCCCTCTATCTTAAATCCTGAATACTCAACAGTAGAAAAATAATAATATTGGCTCAGGCGGAATGCTAGGCAGTATGGCAGCCCGCTCTTATCAAAAACCAAATTATGTTCATTCGTTTGATGATCGGTTCTCTTAAACAAACCTGATTGGATTTTCAAAAAAACTCGGAATTTAATGATGCGGCAGTAATTAACTGCTAGGCAAGATCAGGAAAAGACCAATGATTCAAACGATCTTTTGCTGGCGAATGCTATTTTACCTTCAGAATTACGGAATTGCCTGCAAAACAATGTAACGCTTATCCAGGGAGCACGGATTGTATATTCAATGGTGACCTGGGTGAGCCTTATCCGGCAGATTATCTGGCTGATGCCACGGATGACTATGGATGGTCCAAACGATTAGGTGAAGTTGTACTTTTCGGAAGGCCAAATACACTGGTGCTGAGGGTGAGTATCATCGGCCCAGATCGAAATCCGGAAGGAAAGGGACTGATGAACCCGGGTGAAATCCCAGAAGCCCGGAACATCCATCAACGGGTTTACAAATCATTTCTGGAATGGCATTACTACGCTCGAATGGTGCAGGCAGGTGGACAACTTCCTCGTGAAAACAGGATGTTCGATTTTAAACTGGAGCAATATGGAACCCGCGAATTTTATTCAAAATATGAAATGCTCATTTTATTTAATGAGATCTATAATTTAGGCCTGCAAATAGAGCCTAAGGCTACTGATATTCGTGTTGACAGAAGGTTGTTACCTGATATTGAGTGTAAGAATTTAAAGCATCAATTACAGGAACTGAAGGCGTTTGAGAATGTTTAGATGAAAGACGATATCAATTTAAAGATCCTGAACTAATAATGCAAAAAGAAGATAAGGTTTAAGAATAAGATTCTACTGATTACCGGTGGAACCGGTTCCTTTGGGAATGCGGTGCTTAAAAAATTCCTGAAATTGGGATTGAAGGAAATCCGCGTGTTCAGCCGGGACGAAAAGAAGCAGGATGATATGCGGCTCGAGTATAAAAATGATACGATTAAGTATTATATCGGCGATGTCCGGGATTTCAACAGCATTAATAATGCCATGATCGGTGTGGATTATGTATTCCAGGCAGCGGCGCTTAAACAGGTTCCTTCCTGTGAGTTTTACCCGATGGAGGCAGTGCGCACCAATATCCTGGGGGCAGAGAATGTATTACAGGCAGCCTGGCAGAACAATGTGAATAGGGTGATCGTATTAAGTACCGATAAAGCAGTTTATCCCATCAATGCGATGGGTCTCACAAAAGCCCTGATGGAAAAACTGATGGTGGCAAAGTCCCGGTTGTTGAACGGGACCGACCGGGTTTACTGTGCCACCCGCTATGGAAATGTAATGGCATCCCGGGGATCCGTAATCCCACTTTTTATAAAGCAAATTAAGGAAGGTAAACCCATCACGATCACCGAACCGACGATGACCAGGTTTATGATGTCCCTGGCACAGTCGGTTGAACTGGTAGAATTTGCTTTTAACAACGCACAGCCGGGAGATATCTTCGTTCAGAAATCCCCGGCAAGTACCGTATTGGATATTGCCCTGGCATTGAAGACTATATTCAAGGCGGACAATGAAATAAAAATAATCGGCATCCGTCACGGAGAAAAATTATATGAAACGCTTTGCACCCGGGAGGAAATGTCGAAGGCGGAGGACCTGGGGGATTTTTATCGTATCCCGACAGACGGACGCGACCTGAATTATTCAAAATATTTTTCCGAAGGAGAACAGAAACTGGCCTCCATCGACGACTACAATTCCAATAACACCCGGCGGTTGAATCTTGATGAAACAATGGAATTATTGATGAATCTTGACTATGTACAGGAGGAACTGAAAGCATAACATAAAAGAGCAGCCGCATGAAAAAACTCAAACTCCTTACTGTCGTCGGCACCCGGCCGGAAATTATTCGTTTATCGAGGGTGTTGAATAAAATGGATGAATCACCAGCGATCAATCATATCCTGGTACATACCGGACAGAATTACGATTATGAACTCAACCAGATTTTTTTTGAGGATCTTGGACTTCGGAAGCCGGATTATTTTTTAAATGCGGCCGGAAAATCTGCTTCGCAGACTATCGGGCAAATACTGATTGCGGTGGATACGCTGCTGGATGAGTTGAAACCTGATGCCTTTTTGGTATTGGGGGATACCAACAGTTGTCTTTGTGCAATTCCTGCAAAGAAAAAACATATTCCTGTTTTTCATATGGAGGCGGGTAACCGGTGTTTTGACCAACGCGTTCCGGAAGAAATCAATCGGAAAATCGTTGACCATATTGCTGATATTAATCTTACCTATTCTGATATCTCGCGGGAATATTTACTAAGAGAAGGCCTGCCGCCGGACCAGGTAATAAAAACCGGGAGCCCGATGTTTGAAGTATTGAACCACTACCTGCCTAAAATAAAACAGTCATCCATATTAGAGGAATTAAAAATTAATAGCGGAAAATATTTCCTGGTAAGTTGTCACCGGGAAGAAAATATTAATAACCCGCGGAACTTCAAACAATTTATTGAAGTGCTAAACCGCGTGGCCAATGAATTTCACCTTCCCGTTATCGTATCCACCCATCCCCGCACAGGGAAAATGATAGAAGCGGAAAAAATGAAAGTTGAGTCGGAAGTCCGTTTTCTGAAACCATTTGGATTTTCTGATTATAATGCGCTTCAGTTATCGGCGCGTGCCGTACTTTCAGATAGTGGGACGATTTCAGAAGAATCCTCCATTCTTAATTTTCCCGCATTGAATATCCGTGAAGCGCACGAGCGCCCGGAGGCAATGGAAGAAGCGGCCGTGATGATGGTGGGGTTAAATCCCGAACGTGTTATGCAGGGTATCAGGATTTTGGATGCATTAAAGCCCGGGGAAAGAAAATTCAGACTGGTTGCTGATTACAGCATGCCCAATGTGTCTGATAAAATGGAAAGGATTATTATTTCCTATACCGATTATATCAAAAGAAAAGTCTGGCAGGAACCATTAGGATAATAAATGATCAGGCTTAAGCCATATATAGATCTGCGAATTGCATGCCCGTCCTGTTCACAGGAGATTCATCCGGAAGACTGGCTGATCACCGGGATGCACAGTATGATGAAACTGCATTGTGCAAACTGCGGTCGCAATTTCTTTTCAGAAATCCCGGTGAATGCGGGTAATTTTTATCCGGGGATCATTGACGCAGAAAACGGGGAAAGGGCTGATGATATGCCCTTTGAGAATTGGTATTTGAATGGATTGGAGCAAGCTTATAAAAATAGAAAAGGAGAAGCAGTTCCGCTTGAAATCGTAACGACCCGGAAACTGGGCGAACGCCCGGTTCTCCTGCTCAATACAATTGATGCGACCTATGGTCATGCGGTATATGAATTGTTTAATGCGAGCTATTACCTGAAGAAGAAAGAATTTGACCTCGTCATACTTGTCCAGAAGCAACTGCGCTGGCTGGTACCCGAGGGAGCCGCGCAGGTTTGGGTCGTAGATATTTCATTTTCAAAAGCCGTAAACTGGTTTGATCAGCTGGCCAGCCAGATAAAGAATTTATTAAATGACGTGCCGGATCTGTTCATATGCAAATCCTTTGTGCAGGCTGATTCCCACGATTTCAATATCGAGGATTATACACGGATCAAACCATTTCCATTGAATGAATGGGATGAACGCCTGGTGAATCCGACACTGACTTTTATCTGGAGGACGGACAGGTTCTGGAAAAGAGTATTGCCTAAGAGTATTGATAACCGGTATACCAGGAAATTATTCCCGGGGTTGTTGCAGACAATCCGGAATCGCCTGCAATTTAAATGGATCCTTAACTTCAGTGAAAAACTCAAAGAGCAAATTCCAACTGTAGATTTTGCTATTTCGGGTATGGATGACCGTAAGCAAATATTACCCGGATGGATCAAAGACTTCAGATACCCCATACATGAGGACTCTTCGGCCAGGGAACAAATCATGAGGTACGCCAAAAGTCACCTGGTTGCGGGTTGTAACGGCTCGTCCTTACTTTTGCCCGGTTGCATGTCTGGCGGCGTGGTCAATATTGTCCCGGGAAATATGTGGGCCGTTTCAGCAGGCAGCTTTCCTTTCCGGATTACTGATATCGGCGACACCCATTTTCGTTATGTCATGTTGCCGGATGAGATATCCATTGACAAGCTGGTAAATATTATTGTGTCCATCCTGCGCGACCGTTCTTATATTCAAATCCAGGCCAGCGCACCCTGGAGGGATCATGAATCCGGGTTGCCTCCATACGCCTGGTCGGATTTCAGGAAAAAAATATTCGGTCTTACAGAATACTTTCCTGCGGAGAAAGCCATGATTTCACAACAAAGAAAAGTAAATCCGCAGAAGGAGAAAGCCACTTCATGATCACTATCGTGAACTATGGAGTTGGTAATCTTGCTTCGATTAAAAACATGCTGAAGAAAGCAGGTTTTGAAGCTGTACTGGCAACGGAGAAAAACGAGATCGAAAAGGCATCTAAAATCATCCTGCCCGGTATTGGTGCATTTGACCACTGTATGTCAGAATTCAATAAATCAGGTTTGCGGGAATTGGTTACAAAGAAAGTGCTGGGTGAGAAAACACCCGTGCTGGGTATCTGCGTGGGCCTGCAAATGCTGATGGAAAGCAGCGAGGAAGGTGTGGAACCAGGACTGGGTTGGATTAAAGGCAAAACCATTAAATTCAAAAAAGAAACGCTGGGCGATTTGAAAATTCCGCACATGGGCTGGACCAATGTGCAGATTGTAAAGGATACACTGCTCACGCAGCAATTGGGCGATGAGCCCAGATTCTATTTTGTGCATTCTTATTATGTTCAGCCGGAAGAACAATCCGATATAATGCTGACTGCAACATATGGATATGAGTTCACCGCCGCAATAAACCATGAAAATATTTTCGGTGCACAATTTCATCCCGAAAAAAGTCATAAATACGGTATGAAGATTCTCGAAAACTTCGGCAGCTTATGAAGCGCATCAGGGTGATACCTGTCCTGCTGATTCACAACCGTGGATTGGTAAAATCCCTGAAGTTCAGGGATTATAAATACGTCGGCGATCCGATTAACGCCGTGCGGATATTTAATGAGAAAGAAGTGGATGAACTGGCGATCATTGATATCGATGCCAGCAGGGAAGGCAGGGCGCCGGATATTTCAAGAATTGAAGAAATAGTTAGTGAAGCATTTATGCCCATCGCTTATGGGGGTGGAATTAAAACCGTCGAGCAGGTTAAATCCATCCTTTCGGCCGGTGTGGAAAAAGTGATCCTCAACCGGTCAGCAGTCAAAAATCCGGGACTGATCACAGAAATTGCGGGGCAATTTGGTAGCCAGAGTGTTGTGGTCTCGATCGATTACAAAAAGAATCTTTTTGGAAAGCAGGGTGTTTATATAGAAAACGGAAAAACCAATTCCGGGCTGGATCCGCTGAGTTTTGCAAAACAGATGGAAGCAGCCGGAGCCGGAGAAATACTTTTGAATTCCATTGAAAGGGATGGCAGTTTTTCGGGGTATGACCTTGAGATGATTGAAAAAATATCTCATTCTGTCAATATACCGATGATTGCAATCGGAGGCGCTTCTTCTTTATCAGACTTCAGGCAGGCCGTGCTGCGTGGCGCTTCCGCTGTGAGTGCAGGGAGCCTGTTTGTTTTTCAACGCCCGCACCGGGCAGTACTAATCAGTTATCCATCCCAGCAGGAATTGGAAACCCAGGTTTATGCAGATTTATAAAATTGATTTGTATTTATGATTATTGATATAAATGATCCGCAATACAGGCAGTGTGCATTGACGGTCATGGATAATATTGCGGATCCGGATATTCGTTTTAATGAGGTGGGAATCTGTAATTATTATTATGAATACCGGGCAGCGGCAGAGAAAGGCGTGATCACCGGGGATACGGGAAAAAAAAAGATGGAGGAGCTGGTAAACAAAATCAAATCAGAGGGCAGGGGAAAAAGATATGACTGCCTGATCGGACTGAGTGGCGGAGTTGACAGCACTTATGTTGCCCTGTTGGCTAAGCAGTATGGGTTGAGACCGCTCGCTATACATCTCGATAACGGATGGGATTCGGAGCTCGCTGTGAAAAATGTGGAAAATATCATTACACGCTGCGGATTCGATCTGTTCAGCCTGGTGATCGACTGGGAAGAATTCCGCGATATCCAGCTGGCTTACCTGCAGGCTTCCGTAGTGGACATAGAAGTTGTCTCTGATCATGCCATTTTTGCCTCCATGTATAAGCTGGCAAAGGAACATAATACCGGATATATTCTCAGCGGCACCAATATCGTAACAGAATTCATCATGCCGCCTTCATGGCTGTATGATAAAATGGACTATACCAATCTGAAGGATATTCATTCCAGGTTTGGAAAAAAAAGACTGAAGACCTATCCTTATTTTGATTTCAGGAAATCGCTGTATTATCATGCCGTACTTCGACTCAACCCGGTGTCGATTCTCAATTATGTTCCCTATAATAAAAAGGAAGTAAAGGAAATTATTCAAAAAGAATTGGGCTGGCGGGACTACGGCGGTAAACATTACGAATCCCAGTTCACTAAATTTTACCAGGCATATATCCTTCCGGAGAAGTTTCATATTGATAAAAGGAAAGCACACTTATCGACTTTAATATGTTCGGGCCAGATAACGAAAGCCGAAGCGATGGAAGAATTGGGAAAACCGCTTTATGAACCGGCACAATTAAAAGCAGACAAGGAATATGTGTTAAAAAAATTCGGACTGAGTGCAGATGAATTTGAAAAGATAATGCGACTCCCCATAAAAAAGCATACTGCTTTCAGGTCTGACAGGAAGATAAAAGAAAGATAT
Organism: uncultured Bacteroidota bacterium; assembly: GCA_963766585.1. Taxonomy (GTDB): domain Bacteria; phylum Bacteroidota; class Bacteroidia; order Chitinophagales; family Chitinophagaceae; genus Puia. The sequence goes on along the minus strand of CAVYAV010000002.1, from coordinate 179,915 downwards.
ATGAATATGCTCATCCGGACAGCTCCTTTAAGGAATTCAATAAAAAAACTAATCAACCGATGAGCGCTGCTTATAAATTTGGAATCGTCGGATGCGGGAGAATCGCCCAGCGTCATGCGGAGCATATCGCCAAAGCCGGGATATTAACTGCCGTATGTGATATAGATGCGTCGAGGGCAACAGCATTGGCAGAAAAATATAGCATACCCGCTTTTGAAAGTCTGGCAGGTATGCTGGAAGCCAACCCGGATATGGATGTTGTTTCGGTGTGCACACCCAATGGTCTGCATGCAGAACATAGCATTCAGGCACTGAAAGCCGGCATGCATGTTCTGTGTGAAAAGCCGATGGCTCTTTCTGTAAAAGACTGTTCATCCATGATACATGCGGCTGAACGTGCGAACAAGAGACTATTTATTGTTAAACAAAACCGTTTTAATCCACCTGTGGAGGCTGTTAAAAATCTTATTGATGAGGGTAAGCTGGGTAAAATATTCAGTGTGCAATTGAATTGTTTCTGGAACCGGAACGAGGACTATTATAAAAATTCATGGAAAGGAACCAGGGACCTGGATGGCGGAACCCTTTATACCCAGTTCAGTCATTTTATAGACCTGCTATACTGGTTCGTTGGCGATGTGGATTCAGTTTCAGCTTTCACCGGAAATTATGATCACCAGGGGCAGATTGAATTTGAAGATACGGGTGTGGCCATATTGAAATTTCAAAACGGAGCCATTGGTACGATCAATTATACTGTAAATGCATTTAAGAAAAATATGGAGGGCTCACTCACCCTGTTTGCGGAGAACGGGACGATAAAGATCGGCGGTCAATATCTCAATGAACTCGAGTATCAAAGCCTGGCAGGGTCTCCTATTACAAACCTGCCCCCGGGTAATCCCGCCAATAATTACGGACAATATTTCGGCTCCATGTCGAATCATGATAAGGTGTACCAGAACCTGATATCGGTACTAAACGGTCAGGGTGCCATTGCAACCAGCGGTCTGGAAGGATTGAAAACGGTTGAAATTATTGAAAGGATCTATAAATCAGTATGAATCCACAATTTTCCAAAGCAGGGATCAGGGATGTTCAATTCGGAGACGGGGTCAAAGTAGTTGAGCCTGTAAATCTCTACGGATGCAGTATAGCAGATGGTTGTTTTATAGGACCCTTTACAGAAATCCAGGAAGGGGCTGTGATCGGGAAAAATACCAGGATACAATCACATTCATTTATATGTAATCTCGTTTCAATCGGTGAAAACTGTTTTATTGGTCATGGAGTAGTTTTCATAAACGACTTGTTTCAGGATGGTTCACCCGCGGGAGGTGACAGAAGAAAGTATAAGGCAACAAAGATTGGTAACCGGGTATCCATCGGTTCCAACGCTACCATACTGCCGGTAACGATTGCAGATCACACGGTAATTGGCGCCGGTTCAGTAGTTACGAAAGATATTTTAAAGCCAGGCGTATATGCCGGCAATCCGGCTAAATTCATTCGCAATCTTCCAGATACCCTATAAACATGCGCATACCATTTGTTGATCTTAAAATACAGTATCAATCGGTTAAAACCGAAATGGATGCTGCGATCTCGATGGTGATTAATGAAACCGCTTTTATCGGAGGATCTCAAGTCAGATCCTTTGAACATGATTTCTCTGAAGCCTATGGTGTTAAACATGTTATTTCCTGTGGTAACGGAACCGACTCCTTGTACATTCTTATGAAGATGATGGGTATTGGAAAGGGTGATGAAGTAATCACCGCGGCAAACAGCTGGATCTCGAGTTCAGAAACGATTTCACAAACGGGGGCGCGTCCCGTTTTTGTAGACGTCCATCCTGAATACTATAGCATCGATGAAAACCGGATTGAAGAAAAAATAACTGGCAATACGAAAGCCGTTATGGCCGTCCATTTGCAGGGTCAGATGTGTGAGATAGAAAAAATAAAATCAATTTGTGATAAGCATGGTCTGGTCCTGATAGAAGACTGCGCCCAATCCCATTTTTCAGAATTTAACGGTAAACGGGCGGGCTTATTCGGCGTAGCGGGTTCATTTAGTTTTTATCCTGGAAAAAACCTGGGTGCTTACGGAGATGCAGGCTGTATTATTACAAATGATGACGGGCTTGCAGAGAAATGCCGTATGTATGCAAATCATGGAGCACTTAAAAAACATCATCATCAGATGGAAGGGATCAATAGCCGGATGGATGGAATCCAGGCTGCTATTTTATCTGTAAAGCTGCGTCACCTGGCGGAATGGACCAACAAGAGAATAGAGAATGCAGCATTGTACCATAAATATCTTTCCGGGGTGAATGATATTCATTTACCGGTTCAGCGGGGGAATTCGAAACATACCTGGCATTTATATGTGATCAGGTCTGGTCAGCGTGATAAACTTGCACAATGGCTCGCTGATCATGGAATTGAAACTTTTGTGCATTATCCGACTGCGCTTCCCAACCTGCCGGCATATAAATATCTGGGTCATAAACAGGAAGATTTTCCGGTAGCAAGTTTCCTGCAGAATGAAATTCTTTCATTGCCCATGTTTCCGGAATTGACCGAAGAGTCCATTCAATACATAGCCGGCTCGATTAAATCCTTTGTTGAAAAATAAAGTAATACTTGTCATCTCCCCGCAGTCATGGGACAGGATGATGTTGGCAAAGCATCATTATGCTTTGGAACTGGCCAAAGCAGGTAACAAAGTATATTTCCTGAATCCTCCTGACAATAAGTACTGGAGCTTAAAAGGAGCCGACAAGCGAATTCGGATCAGGGCTTCCGGAGCAAACCCGGGTTTGTTGCTGATCGACCAGGCATTATATTTTCCATTTAAATTGAAGTTTCACGCGAGACCGGTTTATAATTTCTTTGTAAAAAGGCATATTCATGATATCCTGAAGGTTATTGGAACTCCCATTGATATTGTATGGTCATTCGATATCGGGAATCTGTTTCCGATTAAATATTTCCCGGGCAAAATCTACAAGATATTTCATCCGGTAGACGAGCCTGCGGATCGGGATGCATTCCAGGCAGCCATCGGTGCTGCTGCGATTTTTTCAGTCACGCAGGAGATAATAAATAAGTATCAGCGCTTTCACATACCATCCTATTTTATCAACCATGGTGTTGCGGATGAGTTTTTGTCTGTCCAGCCGGCTCCATCATTGAATGGGGGAAAAATTCATGTGGGGATGTCCGGGAATCTACTCAGACGGGATATCGACCGGAAAATATTGTTGCAGATTCTGGACGAAAATCCCGATCTGCTATTTCATTTTTATGGCACATATATCGTTAATGATCCGAATTTCGGGGGTCACGATCCGGAAACCGGATTGTTTATTGAAAAATTAAAGGCCTACCCGCAGGTCATTCTGCATGGTGTACTTAAAACAGCGGATCTGGCCAGGGAATTAAATAATATGGATATTTTTTTAATCTGCTATGATATTGAAAAGGACCAGAGCAAAGGCACGAACTATCATAAAGTGATGGAGTACCTCAGCACGGGTAAAGTAATCGTATCAAATAATATTACTACGTATAAAGATCTTCCTGTGTTGGTAAGAATGCCGGTGGAACGAAGTTCAAATAATTCCCTGCCTGCGCTTTTCAGGGAAACCATACAAAACCTGAAAGAATACAACAAGCAGGAGTTTGCATGCGAGCGGAAATCCTTTGCCCGGAAAAATTCCTATGAGACACAATTGAATGAAATTTCACAAATAGTACACTGAGCTAAACACTAACCCTGCTATAAATAAAGTGATTTTATGAAAGTACTTATATTGGCTGGTGGTTTCGGCACCAGATTAAGTGAAGAAACCGATATCCGGCCGAAACCTATGGCCGAGATTGGCGGAAGGCCCATCCTCTGGCATATCATGAAAGGATATGCGCACTATGGATACACGGAGTTTATCATATTGCTTGGTTACAAGGGTTACTATATAAAGGAATATTTTGCCAATTATTTTCTGCATCAGAGTGATGTAACCATCGACCTGAGCACCAACGGGATGCAGGTTCACAACAATACTTCGGAACCATGGAAGGTAACCCTGCTGGAAACAGGGTTGGAAACGATGACCGGAGGCCGCATAAAGAAAGCAAAGGAATTTATCGGTAATGAACCATTTATGCTCACTTATGGCGACGGTGTGGCGGATATTGATTTAAATAAGCTCGTAAGTTTTCATGAAGAAAAAGGCAGGTATATCACCATGACAGCCGTACAACCGGAAGGTCGTTTTGGCGCGTTGGAAACTGCTGGTGACCGGGTGGAATCTTTTTTGGAAAAACCCCGCGGCGATGGAAGCTGGATAAACGGGGGCTTTTTTGTTTGTCAGCCGGAAGTACTGGATTATATCGACGGCGACGGAACTGTATTTGAGCAGGAGCCACTACAGCAACTTGCCCGGGACGGCCAGCTATATAATTACCGGCATCATGGATTTTGGAAATGCATGGATACGCTCCGGGACAAGACGATGCTGAATGAAATGTGGAATAGCGGCAAAGCAAAATGGAAAACCTGGAACAAATGAACCTTCGGCAACTGAAATATTTTAAGTTCAATTCCTCCCTGCTCAGAAATCTCCTTTCTTTTTGGTTTAAGGAGGATCATTTTTACAAAATTCCTTTTGGTGCCATCCGGGGCAAAAGACTGTATTACAGGAAGGATATTAATTTTCACTCAACGATGGGCGTTTGGGAAAAAGAATCGTTGCGTGTTTTGAAAAAGATCCTGACACGTTTTGGATTAAATCAGCCTGGCAGCGTGGTTGCCGATGTAGGGGCCAACATCGGATATTACTCCATTTTTTTTTCCCAATACATGGATCCTTCAACGCAGATATTTGCCTTTGAGCCGTCCACATCAATACTACCCGTATTGAAGAAAAATTTACTGATCAACAGTATTTCCAATGTGAAAATACTGGAGCTGGCCTGCGCGGATCATACGGGAAACGAAGAGTTCTTCCTGGGAGAACATCATCATGAATCTTCTTTACTTAAAGATTGGTCAACCAATGCGGTTTCAGGCACAAAAACCATTGTGGCCAGCATAACCCTGGACGATTTTTTTGAAAATTTCAATCAAAGACAATATCCTGATATAATCAAAATGGATATCGAGGGTGGTGGTATATATGCTTTGAAAGGATGCGTGCATTGCATCAATAAAAAAAGACCGTTTATCCTTATTGAATCCCACAATGAGGGAGAGGATAAGGCAGTCAGCAATTTGCTCCTTCAAAATAATTATGAAGCTTTTAGGGTTACTAATGAAAAATGGGTGGTGAACAGGCACACACAGCATCCTGACCCGGATGGGGTCTGGGGTACGCTATTATTGATTCCGGCGGAAAAAGTACAGGCTTTTAAAAATTGATTAGCGATGTTCAATAATATATTCAGGGATAAAAAAGTCATCGTCACAGGCAATACTGGGTTCAAGGGATCCTGGCTGAGTCTCTGGTTATACAGCCTGGGGGCCAGACTGGTCGGTATTTCAAAAGACATTCCCTCAAATCCATCGCTTTTTGAGGAGCTTGAACTTGCGGGCAGAACAGAACATCATTTTGAAAACATTTGTGACGCAAAGAAAATGCGTGAAATATTTTCATCCGTGCAACCGGATTTTATTTTTCACCTGGCAGCCCAACCCATTGTTTCTGTTTCTTATGATGATCCGCTGGAAACCTTTCAGACAAATACCATTGGAACAGCCAATATTCTGGAGGCGTTGCGTTCAGTGAAGAAACCCTGCTACGCAGTTATAATCACCAGTGATAAATGTTATGACAATGTTGAATGGATCTGGGGTTACCGGGAACAGGACGCACTCGGCGGAAAAGATCCCTACAGCGCTTCAAAGGGTGCAGCAGAACTGGTAATCAAAACTTTTTTTCATTCGTACTTCAATAAACCGGATTCTAATGTAAAATTAGTTACCGTTCGCGCCGGGAATGTAATTGGTGGCGGCGACTGGGCATTAAACCGTATCGTACCGGATTGTTTCAGGTCCTGGAATAATAACGAGGCAGTAAAAATCCGGAATCCGAATTCTACAAGACCCTGGCAGCACGTGCTCGAACCACTCAGCGGATACCTGCGCGCGGCACAGGTGCTGGCCGAACAGAAAATAGATATACATGGAGAACCTTTTAATATTGGCCCGAATGCGGATCAGAATCATACGGTTCTCGAACTCCTTCAGCAGGTAAATCATTTCTGGGAATCGGGCTCCCTGAAGGACTATTTTGCTATTGAGACAAATACGGCTTTTCATGAAGCCGGTTTACTTAAACTGAATTGTGATAAGGCGCTTTCATACCTGCAATGGAAACCTGTGCTAAATTTTCAGGAGACGGCCAAGTTAACGGGAGAGTGGTATAATTATTATTATAACGACCGGTCCCGGGAAACTGTAACGGATTTCACGATCAGGCAGATAGAAGCCTATACTAATCTTGCAAAATCAAAATCCATTCATTGGGCTTTATAGAAGGTGTAATACTAACTCCCCTGCGGGTGATCAGGGGAGAATCAGGAAATGTGATGCATGCCCTGAAGGCACATGAAGAATCATTCCATGGTTTTGGCGAAGCTTATTTTTCCACCGTTAACCCGCGCGTTGTGAAGGGTTGGAAGAAGCACCGGAAGATGATTCTGAACCTGGTTGTACCGGTCGGTGCCATAAAATTTGTGCTTTATGATGACCGGCCGGAAAGCTTGTCTTTTCAAACAATGCAGGAAATAATATTGTCCACCGATAATTATCAGCGCCTGACTGTGCCGCCTGGTATCTGGATGGCATTCCAGGGTTATGGAGAGAATACGAACATGTTGTTGAATATTGCCAGTATTCCGCATGATCCATTGGAGGCAGAGAATTTACCTTCCCAAAATGACACCATCCCATACCGGGGGTTTGAATGAAAAAAATTCTTATTACAGGTGGTACCGGTTATATCGGAGGGCGGTTGGCTAAATGCTTGTCCGGTGAGCATAAAGTGCTTGTTTCTTCCAGGAATCCGCAGGATAAAAAAAATCAGGACTTATACAGGGACCTGGAAATAATCGACCATCACTCATTGTTTAACCGGGAAAATTTCCCTGTTGTTGATGCGATCATTCACCTGGCGGCATTGAATGAAATAGATTCGGTTACAAAACCTTCCGATGCGATACGGGTGAATGTGGATGAGACCCGTATCATCCTGGAAAATGGTATCAGTTGCGGTGTGAAGCGCTTTATTTATTTTTCAACGGCACATATTTATGGAGCACCACTGGCCGGAAATATTAATGAAACGATGCTTCCCAGGCCTGCGCATCCATATTCAATTACACACAGGGCAGCAGAAGATTACATTATAGCCGCCAATGATCAAAAACGTATACATGGTACCGTTCTCCGGCTATCTAATTCATTTGGAGCACCGGTATCCAAAGATGTGAACCGGTGGACCCTGCTCGCCAATGACCTTTGCCGGCAGGCTGTTGAAAAAGGTGAAATGACACTTCATTCTAATGGATGTCAGTATCGTGATTTTGTTTGTATGACAGATGTTGAAGAAGTAATCTCATTTATGATCAAAAAGGATAATCCTTTAAAATATATTGTTTATAACCTGGGAAGCGGATCATCCATGCGCGTAATTGATATGGCCAGGCTGATCAGCCGGCATTGTACGATTGTGTTGCAAAAAAATATAGAAATAAAAATCCCGGCCGGGCTGAAAGAAACAGACGAACCGGGACTTGATTTTTCAACGGTAAGACTGTTGAGCGAAGGAATTAAGATTAATAATGATGTTGGTGGAGAGTTAGTGCGGCTTCTCCGGTTTTGCGCAGATCAATTCAAAAGTTGAAAAAAATACTGGTTATATCTCATGCCTGTTTCACTGCCATTAACCGGCATGTCTATCGTCTCTTTTTGGAATCAGGATGGCAATTGGAAATGGTTATTCCCCGGGAATTAATTTTTCCATCCGGGAAGAGAAAAGCGGAGCCGCCGGAAAATGGTGATCCTGAAATTCATTACCTGCACCTGAAAGGATTGAATCCACGCTCCTATCATTTTGAAGGATTGCCGGATCTGCTCAACCAGGTGAATCCGGGCATCATCATTTTAGACAATGACCCGGTCAGTATGCTGGCGACACAGGTGGGCAAATGGGCAAGAAAGCATCAGTCCTGGTTATACTGTATATCTAATGATAATCTTCCGCTTGGATGTAAGATCCGGCCTGGAACGGAGAGGCCTGAAAGCATTACCCGCTATCTTTTTTAAAAGAATCCTGCTTACCCGAAACAAAAGGCTGATTGACGGCATTTTTACTATTAACCGGGATGGTGAAAAAATTTTTCTGAAGGAAGGATTCCGGAATGTACGATCATATGCCACTGGGATATGATCCGGAATTTTTTTATCCCGATGATACAATGCGTGAATCGATTCGAAACAAATTCAAATTAAATAATACGGTTATAGCCTATTTCGGCAGACTGACCAGGGAAAAAGGCGTTCACCTGCTGATTGCAGCCTTAAATAATCTGCAATCGATGGAATGGCAGTTGATGATGGATTCCTTTGATATCTACGCATCGGATTATAATCAGGAAATCAATCGTCTGCTTTCTGAGTCCGGCATCATGAACCGGGTTGTATTTGTAAAGCCGAATCATTTTGAAATAGGCTGCTTATATCAATGCCGCTGATATCATCGTTGTGCCTTCCATAAGTGTGGCAAACTGGAAAGAACAATATGGCCGGGTTGCAGCGGAAGCATTGGCCTGCGGAAAAGAAGTAATTGCATCAGACAGCGGTGCATTACCGGGTCTGCTGGACGGTCATGGATTTCTGTTTAAACAGGGTGAATTAACTGATTTGCAGGAGACACTTGCCAAAAGGCTGGCTTCGAATCGACTTTCTATAAATGAATCGAAAGAAATAGCTGCGTATGCAATGACAAACCTGAGTATACAAAAACAAAAAAAGGTAATGGAGTCCGCTTTTGAATAATCCGTTTAATTCCTTATGAAGATTTTACTGGTTGGAAGTAATTTTAAATATGGTATAGAGCAATATTATATCAGGCATCTGCGGGAATTGGGATGTGAGATCATTCACTATCCTGCGCAGGATATCAGTATGCAGAAAAGATCCAGGAATATAATTACGAAAATATTATTTAAGACAGGCCTCTACCAGGGATACCGAAATATAAACAGAGAATTATTACGGCTAGCGAAGCAGGAAAATCCGGATGTGATTTGGATTTTTAAGGGTATGGAAATTTTTCCGGAAACGCTGATGAAATTGGGCGTGAATTTCAAACTGGCGAATTACAACCCGGACCACCCTTATATTATCGCCGGAAGCGGGAGCGGTAATAAGAACGTAACCAAAAGCGTGGGTCTATACCATTTGCATTTTTGCTATAACAGCATATTGCAAAATCAAATCGGGTCCCGATTTAAAATACCGACCGTGTTTTTGCCCTTTGGATTTGAATTGTCTTCTTCCGAATTTACTAATGCCAGCAGCAGAAAGGAGGTTAATAAAATATGTTTCATCGGTAATCCGGATAAAACCAGGTCCGGTATCATATCACTTTTGGCCAAAGACGGATTCGAAGTTGACGTGTATGGTCATGGCTGGGACAAAACAACTGTAAGCGAATTGCAAAATGTCAGGCATTTCGATGCTGTATACGGAAACGATTTTTGGGAAAAACTGCGTCAATATCGTGTTCAATTGAATATATTCAGGAAGCATAATATTGATTCCCATAATATGCGCAGTTTTGAAATTCCTGCAGTTGGCGGAATTCAACTTACGCCTTACAGCACTGAGCAGGCTGGTTTTTTTTCCGAAGGGAGCGAGATTTTTTTTTATAAAACATTACCTGATTTATTGGACCAGGTTAAGAAGCTGATGCTTTCCCCTGATGAAAATATAAAAATCTTCCGGGAAGCTGCCCGGGCACGGTCGATACATTCAGGGTATAGTTACAGTGACAGGGCATTAACAGTATATGAAAGTTTTAAAAAACTGATTGGTTGAATGGTAACTATCGCAGGAAGTACAAAATTATGGGCCTTTAATCTGGCCGAAGAATTAGAAAAGCATGGATTGTTGGATAAGTTGCTTACAACGTATTCTTATTCTAAAAATACATTCGCCCGAAATTTCATCAGAAGGGTTGATAAGGAAAATATCCCTCTTTCGAAGATAGATACCAATATTTTGCTGGCACTTCCAATCGGCACTATGCGAAAGAAATCTTTTTTGTGGAATATAATTTTTGACCGGTGGGTGGCATGGAAGCTTAAAAAAAGCGATAGTAAGATTTTTATAGGATGGAGTGGGATGAGTTTGTACAGCATCCGGGCAGCAAAGAAAAAGGGCATGTTCACGATCGTGGAAAGGGGCTCCTCACATATTGTTATTCAGAATAAGATTTTAAAAGAAGAATATAAAAGATATGGTATACGATTTTCGATAAATCATTTGTTAATTCAAAGGGAAATTAAAGAATACGAAGAGGCGGATTATATTGCTGTTCCTTCTTTTTTTGTACGTGACAGCTTTATCACACAGGGCATCCCGATGGAAAAGCTCTTTTTGAATTCTTATGGGGCAAATGAATATTTCAGGGCATCAGTTAATAAAAAGGAGACCGGGGATAAATTTCGGATAGTCTACCTGGGAACGCTGTCTGTCCGTAAGGGATTAATTTATTTTTTTGAAGCCTTGAAACTATTGGATATTCCTGAAAAATCTTTTGAGGTTCTGTTTGTAGGAAAAGTCGATTCTGAAATTGAAAAAATACTTAATTCCCACAGGGTGCGAAACTGGAAGGTAATGGGTCATGTTGATCATTATAAACTTCCCGAGATCCTGGGAACCTGTGATGTTGGGGTGCAACCTTCGGTGGAAGAGGGGCTTAGTATGGTAATTCCACAAATGATGGCATGTGGCGTTCCGGTAATCGTTACACCAAATACGGGTGGTGAGAATATAATTGAAGATGGCAGGAATGGCTTTATTGTTCCCGTAAGGAATAGTGATGCGATAAGAGATAAACTGATGTGGTTGTATCAACACCCTGCGCAACATCAGGTGATGAAGGAACAGGCTGCTGCTTCCATCCTGGACCGGTTTACCTGGAGAGCATATGGCAGTCGTTATGCTGAGTTTATCCAAAACACCGTCCTTCCTGCCCAGCGTAACCGTATGGATTCAAAATCGGGGAGAAGCAAAATAATTGCTATTTATACGCATCCTGAATATTATCCTCCACTATTAAATGCGATTGACGAACTGGCAAAGAGCACGGATCATTTGTATATTCTTTCCAGGAACCTCAAGGAAAACCAGTGGAAATATCCGCCTGTTGTTGAGATGATCAAAACCGGTATAATGATCGACATACGTACGGTTGAGAAGCAATCCATCAACTGGAAATTAAAGTCTTTCCTGGGATTCACTTTTGCATTTTATAAGCTACTCCTGCGGAGAAAACATGAATGGGTGGTTTGCCAGGATCCTATTTCACTGCTTTCATACAGACTGATCAGGCATTTTATTTTTTACAAGCCGAGATTATGGTACCACAATCATGATGTGGTTGAGCTTTCTGCAGTCAGGAAACATTCAATCGGTTATTATTCTGTACTATCTGAGAAGCAATTTTTTGGCCAAATTGACTTGTTTTCCCTGCCATCCCTGGAAAGGCTGAGTTCATTTCCTTATCAAAAATTGAAAGGCCCGCACTTTATCGTTCCTAACTATCCTTCGATGTCCAGGATGCGAAGCAATCGGATTGCAAAGCCTGATCCGGATAAAATGCTGAAACTTATTTATCAGGGTCATTTGGGAAATGATCATGGTTTGGAATCGTTTATTCGATTTGTTGAAGAGGAAAAAGGTGTTTCTCTGACACTAATCGGTCCGGGGAATAAGGAATTCATTCAACGCCTGAGGCAACTCATTCAAGAGGGAAAACTGACTGAACGGGTATTTCTGCGTAGGCCTGTTCCCTATTCCGCCCTCCGGGAAATTACCCTTCAGCATCACGTGGGACTCGCTGTACACGAACCGGTTAATATTGCATTCCGGACTGCGGCCATGGCTTCCAATAAAATATATGAATACGCTGCTTCGGGACTGCCTGTGTTTTATTTTGATGATGAACATTATAAAAAATACCTGTCCGTTTATCCATGGGCCATACCGACAGATCTGTCAAATAGAAAGTATTCATCGCGCCGTATCTTTTGTAAAGTCAAATTATGAGGAACTTTCCCGAACAGGCATTGAAAGGATTTTCGCACTGGACTTAATTTCGGCGTTGCGTATAAACCCGTTCTGGAATACATAAATGATTTTAAAAAGGAAAGCTTGTGAAAAAGTATATTTTCCTTTTTTGCCTGGCTATTTTTCTTATGCTGATGTTTACCAGCGCACTAACTTCGCTGGAATCATTGGGCATTGCCATCTGTATCTTTTTTTTCCTCGAATTTCTGCATGATCTCGGGAAGCGCATTGTAATCCTGGACATATCCGTGCTGGCACTTTTTCTTACCTGCGTTATGATGCCGGTTATTTTCTATCATGTATACACCAAGGATAATCATTTGGCCAGGTTATGGGTGAAATATATGCCGATCAGTTCAGACGATTATTTGTCTTTTGCCATACCCGGAATACTGGCAATGTCCCTGGGTCAGCGGATTCGCTCTGAGAAAGCTTCGTTTCAGGAAAACACCCGGCATGTACCTGGAAAATGCGAAGCGGAGTTTAAAAGCCGAACCGGCAATTGGGATCAGCCTGATCGCCATTGGGTTGATTTCCGGATTCCTGGATTTCTTGTCCCCCGACAGTACAAAACAGATTTTTTACCTGGCCGAACACCTGACATTTGTCGGTGTATTTTATATAATCTATTCTCCTTATCAATATAAACGGTTAATCGTTCCCTGCGTTATTGTGTTGATGCTTGCCCAGGTGGTTGCCACGGGCATGTTTGGGGAAATGATATATATACTTGCCTGTTCAGTTACTTTGATGTTGCTGGGTTCCAAAATCAAATTCAGGATGAAACTGAGTTTTGCCGTGGTTGGAATCTTTATGATCATCGTACTCCAGTCCATTAAAATGGAATACCGCAAGGAAACCTGGATAAAGGGAGGAGAAGCAGGAGGAGATGCTGTTTTATTTGGTTCGCTGATTGCAAGCCGGGTAACAGACGTGACTACACTGATGGATGCGGACAATATGTTTTTTACTGCAACCCGTATGAACCAGGGCTGGCTCGTAGCGGTAACGATGGACAGGGTACCCGCCCGTCACCCCTTTGGTTATGGTGAAACACTTTGGGATTCTTTTTTAGCTGCCTTTGTACCGCGTTTTATCTGGCCCGAAAAACCGAATGCAGGTGGGAGACAGAACCTGAAGCGATTTTGGGGTTTAAGTATTGTAGGATATAGTATGAATATCGGCACTCTGGGGGAGGCCTACGCAAACTTTGACAAACTGGGGGGTATTTTTTATATGTTTTTATATGGTCTTTTTTTTAATTTTTTCCTGAGTTCTATTTTGAAAATGTCTGAGAAAAGACCCACACTGATGTTATGGCTTCCTTTTCTCTTCTTTTATTCCATCAGCGTCGAAACGGATTTATATACCACGATGGGTGCGTTGATTAAAGCGATGATTTTTACCTGGATCATCTTTAAAATCTACGATATCGGATTTAATCTTAAGCTTTAACAGGCTTAAATTGAAAAAATCGGAGCTAAAAAGGTTTATCTTTGCAGGGATCGTCTTCAACCAGTTCCGGTATGCCTTCCGGACGACCTTTAGGCTATGTTAAAAGCACTTCAGATGCCTGATAATCAAACTGAAACAAATACCAAAGCTGAGATAATCGCCGGGGATTCACGGCTGTCTTATAATGTCATTCCCAATAATATCCGGGAAAGAATCTATGAAAAGCTGGATACCCGTCCCCAGCCGTCAAATTATAACGGTAAAATTCCCTGGATCGTTCAACAACAAATCGCCGCAACAAACGGTATCCATTTCCTCGATTCGATCGGCACCTTATCAGAATATCCCATTCCTGTCTTACCCGTGGAGCCTGCTGTCAATACAGGCGAACTCATGCTGGACATTGGAAACGGATGGGGCAGGTGGCTGGTGGCAGCGGCGATTAAGAATTATATTCCAATTGGTATAGATATCCGTCTTGAATTTTGCGAAACAGCAAGGAAGGTTTTGGTCGCAAATGGAAAAAATGGATATTCAGTTGTGGCAGATCTCCAGAATCTGCCTTTCATAAATAATATTTTTAATCTGGTCTGGTCATTTAGCGTAATTCAGCATACACATCTCGATCGTTTCACACGCTGTCTTTCCCATGTAGAAAGAATTCTGGCAAATAATGCCTATTGCTATTTGGAATTTCCGAACAGGAACGGTATGCGAAACCGTTTCGGCCCGGCTTCCGGGCCCAACAACAGTGACTTCGATTCCTGGGATGTACGTTATTATACTCCGGCGGAATATGAAAAGATATTCCGTGTATTTTTTGATAACTATAGGTATTATAACCATTCGGTATTGGGGATTGGCATTTTGCCAGGCGATCTCAAATATGCGAAGGGTTTAAAAAATAAGGTCATTATATCTGCTTCACGGGCTTTGTCCAGGCTGGCAATGCTGGTTCCGCCCATGAAATCCATCGCGGATTCGATTTACATTAAGTCAGTAAAACATGGCGCAGCTGACCAGATATCCGCAGAGGCAAAAAAATCATTCCAGTCTGCTCATACATTGAATCCTGCCGATAATCTAAACATTGTTCACTTATTACGCTGCCCGGTTTCCGGGGAGCCTGTCTATTTGTCCGAGGACCGGACCGAGGTCATCAGTCGAATTGCCAGACTCGCTTATCCGGTTAAAAATACCATTCCCATAATGATCGCTTCCGAAGCAAGGTCATTTTCGATTTAATGATTGACGTTCACTTTTATTTTCGCCATCCTGTAAATATTTATTTCAGTATTGAAAAAATTTTCCTTCGTGTCGCGGAGCAGGTGAATCGTGCGGAGCCCCGGAAATTTAATATTTCTCCTTTTTATCTTCCATTCCCTGCCGGACTAGCAAACATCTGGAAAAATATATCCTATACACGCAGAACACAATCGTCCATCAATCATATTACAGGAGACGCACATTATGCAATTCTTGGCTGCAGCAACAAAAATATTAATGTGCTGACAATTCATGATTGCGTCATGCTCCAAAAGCTGAAGCGGACTAACCCGAAATTCTGGATCATCAAATGGTTATGGTATGATCTGGCCGTCCGTAAAGCAGATATGATTACGGTGATCTCAGAGAACACTAAAAAAGACCTCATTCGTTTTACCGGTTGTCCGGAAGACCGGATCCGTGTGATCCCTGATTTTTATGATGATCGGTTTCGACAGTCACTGCGATCATTCAACCGGGATAAGCCAAATCTTCTTTTTATCGGAACTGCCGAAAATAAAAACCTCGACCGCCTGATTGAGGCGATTAACGGACTTAGTGTAAACCTTCAGATTATTGGAAAACCCAGCCAGTTACAATTGCAAAGATTGGAGCAAAATGGCACTTCTTTTCTTGTGCGTTCGGGATTATCAGATGAAGAATTACGTGAGGTATACGTCGAATCAGATATTCTTGCGTTTGCTTCTGTTTATGAAGGATTTGGACTTCCGATTCTTGAAGCACAAATGACCGGGCGGCCTGTGCTCACCAGCAATATCTCGCCCATGAAAGAAGTTGCAGGTGAGGGTGCGGTTCTTGTCGATCCCTTCGATTCCCAGTCCATTCGTGACGGTATTTTGAAAATTATCCGGGACGGTGAATTGCGTGAAAAAATAACCAGGTCAGGATTCGAAAACGTAAAACGTTTCGATCCGGCAGCAGTAGCAAGACAATATTCTTCACTCTATGAGGAATTAATGACAAAAAAACAAATCCCTTCCAACTAATGTGCGGTATTGCTGGCATATTGAATAAGAGCTCGGCAGTTTCAAGGGAACAAATAAAACGGATGACCGATGCCATGTCGCACCGTGGTCCGGACTCAGAAGGATTTTATCAGGATGACACACTTGCATTCGGCCACCGGCGGCTTTCTATAATCGATTTGTCCGAAGCGGCCAACCAACCGTTCACTGATTATTCGGATCGTTACAGTTTAATTTTTAATGGGGAAATTTATAATTACGCAGAGATTAAGCCGTTAATCGCCGATTATCCCTTTCGCACGCAGAGTGATACAGAAGTGATCCTGGCAGGATATATCAAGTGGGGCCCCGGGGTCCTGAAATATTTGCGTGGAATGTTCACGATTGCCATCTGGGACAAGGAAGAAAAGTCCCTGTTCATCGCACGCGACCGTCTTGGCGTTAAACCTCTGTACTACTATCATAGTGATGATCAATTCATATTTGCCTCCGAGCTTCGTGCAATCCTGACCGCGTTCAATGGAAAACGAAAAATAGATGAAACAGCGATCGCCGAATATTTTCGTTACCAGTCTATCGGATTTCCTTTTTCCCCGGTAGATGGTATTAAGCAAATGGAAGCTGGGACCTGGATGCGGATCCGTGATGGGAAAATCAGGACAGAAACTTATTGGGATCCGATCACGAACCGGTTTGATTTCAAATTCAAGGATAAAAAACAGGTAGAGGAAAAGGTCAAAGAGCTGATGCTGCAATCTGTGAAACGCAGACTGGTGAGTGATGTTCCGGTAGGAGCGTTTTTGTCGGGTGGAATCGATTCAAGTGCAGTAGTCGGACTGATGGTGGAAGCGGGAGATCCATCACCAAAGACATTTACCATTTCATTTGATGAAGCAGACTATGATGAATCCCGATATGCAGAAATTGTTGCGAAAAAATTTAATACTGATCATACCCGGATACATTTAAAACCTGAAGTGATGCTGGAGGAACTGACCCACGCTCTGGATGCAATGGATGTTCCGACCGGTGATGGAATCAATACATATATTGTATCCAAAGCGATTCATGAACAAGGCATCCGGGTTGCACTCTCCGGCGTTGGAGGAGATGAATTGTTCGCCGGCTATCCGATTTTCTTAAATTATATCAGCCTTCATCAAAAACGGTGGATCTGGAGCACACCGATGTTCGCAAGGACATTGGCCGGCGGATTATTAGGGAATGGAGCAAAGAAAGACCGGATACGACAAATGATAAAACTTTCTTCTCCTGCGATTGAAAATAGTTATCCGATTTTCAGACAATTAATATCGCCGGATACAATGCATCGGTTAACAAATTTGAATGGTTCAGATCAGCAGACTCTTTCCCGCCAATTGATTTCTAAAAGAACGGAGCTTGCACGACTCCCTTTTTATAGTCAGGTGACGGCCGCTGAATATATGGGTTATACCCAACAAACATTATTGAAAGATACCGACCAGATGAGTATGGCACATTCCCTTGAAATACGGGAACCGTTTTTTGACCAGGACCTTGTTGAATTTGTAATGTCGGTTCCGGATCACTTCAAAGTGCCGGTCTATCCTAAAAGCCTGCTGGTAGAATCATTAAAGCCGATGCTTCCTGATGAAATCGTGCACCGGAAAAAACAGGGATTTGTCTTTCCCTGGAAGGAATGGATAAAAAATGAACTGCGTTCATTCTGTGAAACACATATTAACGAAATGGCAAAAAGGGATTTTATACAGGGCGTGAATCTGAAAAATACCTGGAACCGTTTTTTAAAGGGAGATCCGGATATCCGCTGGCAGGAGATGTGGCTGTTTGTTGTGTTGAATTACTGGATGGATAAAAATGGGTTCTGAATATATCTGCATAGAATTTGTAACAGTCTTCAATAAGAATGCTCACCGATAAACAAAAAATCAAATACCTATTCAACTCCCTGGTTGCAACGGGTCAAAAAAGAGAATGCCCTTTTTGTAAAAGTGGGCAGACCGCGGAAATCGACAGAAAATACCTTGTTACAAAATTACTCGAATGCCAGAATTGCCATTTGTATTTCAGGTATCCTGTGGATAAAAAAGAAGTCAATGCCAATTTTTATCAAGCTGAATATCAGGAAACAGATCATATAACAACAGACTTGCCTGATAATGAAACATTGGAGAAAATGAAATCGGATGGTTTCGTTACAGCGAATAAAAATGGCGGGCGATACCTGGATTTATTTAGGAAACTGTTTCCATTCAGTAGTTTCCTGAAAATTTTAGACTATGGGTCCAGCTGGGGATACTTAGCTTTTCAATTTAAACAGGCAGGTCATCAGGTTGCAGGCATATGAAATCTCACGTTCAAGGGCGGCGTACGGTGTAAAAAACCTGGGACTAAATATAGTGACAGATGAGAATCTGATAAGCGGTGAAAATCATATTTTCTTTTCCTCCCATGTTATAGAACATCATCCTGATATCAAAGCCATGTTACAACTAGCGAAATCACTACTGGTTGATGGGGGCTACTTCATTGCGTTTTGCCCGAATGGAAGCCTTCCTTACAGACTCAGGGAGCCGAATGCATTTCACCATAATTGGGGGAAAGTACATCCGAACTATCTAAATGCAGATTTTTACAAGGAGATTTTTCATTCAAGCCCTTATTATATCGGAAGCAACCCGATCAATTTAGAAAAAATTCACCCGCTGCAAAAAGGCGAGCAGGTTGTTGGCGAACTTTCGGGAGAAGAATTAATGGTGATTGCCAGGATAGATAAGAGTTGATATAAATATTCCAATTAATAAGTTGCTTTTCATTGAGCAAAAAAAGACTCCTGATATTGACAGACTGGTACGAGCCGGGTTACAAGGCTGGCGGACCGATACAGTCCTGCCGCAATTTTGTGGCGGCTATGCATGAGGAGTTTGAGATTTCGGTTCTGACCACGGATCGTGACCTGGGAGATAAAAAGCCATATCCGCAGATACTGGTGAATCAATGGAACCAGCGATCGCCGGGTATTTCCGTATACTATGCGGGAAAAGAAAAACTTAGTTCGAAGAAAATAGCAGAATTGATCCGGGAATGTCGACCTGATTTTATTTACCTGAACAGCATGTATTCATACCGTTTCAGCGTGATACCGCTTTTGTTCAGCTGGCGAAATAAAATTTCTGCAAAAATAATTCTCGCACCGCGCGGCATGTTAATGGAAGGGGCGATGCAATTCAAGCCAACGAAGAAGAGATTATTTATCAAAATGATCAATTTTATGGGTGTTCCCCGGAAGATTCGGTTTCATGCGACCGACGAACAGGAACAGCAGGATATTCTGCACCATTTCCCAAAGGCCGCGCAGGTAATGGATATTCCAAACTTCACTGCGCCGCTTCCAATGCAGTTGAAAAAAATCGAAAAGATTCCGGGCATTCTTAGGGTTGTTTATATTTCAAGGATTATTCCAAAGAAAAATATTATTTTTTTTCTCCAGCTGCTTAGGAAACTTCCGGCGGATATCCGTTTGAGATTTGATATTTATGGGGGGGTAGAAGATATTTCCTATTGGGAACAGGCAAACAATATCATCGCATCCCTGCCTGCAAATATTTCCGTCGAAGAACACGGCGCACTGCCGCATGGGAAAGTGACAGAGACGCTTGAGGCCAGTCATATTTTCGTGCTGCCGAGTAAGGGAGAAAATTTCGGTCATGCGATATTTGAATCCTGGTCTGCCGGCCGCCCCTGCCTGATCAGCGATAAAACGCCCTGGCATCACCTCAAAAAGCAACTCACTGGCTGGAATCTTTCGCTGGATAGTGAACAGCCCTGGCTGAATGCACTCGATGAAGCTGCCGATTGGGATCAACCCGCATTCGACAGCTGGAGTAACAGCAGTCGCGAATTCGCAGCGCGGCATATAGAGCAGTTTAATTTGAAACAGGCGTATTTGAAGTTGTTTTCTTAAATCTACATCATATCGTCAATCGTGAATCGCATATCGTTTATCGATTCACCATATACGATTAACGATACACGAAAAAAATACAATGATCATTCTGGGACTCAACGCATATCACGCGGATTCGTCTGCGGCGATTTTCAAAGATGGTGTGCTGATAGCCGCGACAGAGGAGGAACGTTTCCGTCGCATCAAACACTGGGCAGGATTTCCTTCCCTCGCTGTCGAATTTTGTTTGAAGGAAGCCGGGGTTTCTTTACATGAAGTGGATCATATTGCTATCGGCAGGGACCCATTTGCCAAACTGGCTAAGAAGATATTATTTCTGATGAAGAATCCGGGCGGCGGTTTGCGGGCCGTGAAGGATCGTCTTTCCAATGCGAAGAAAGTGGCTTCACTGGAAGCAGAATTTAAAATGCTCGATCGTTCGATTGATGAGAAGATCATCAAGTCCAGGATTCACCAGGTAGAACATCATCGGAGTCACCTTGCTTCTGCTTTTTTTGCGTCGCCCTTTGAAGAGTCGGCGATTTTATCCATCGACGGTTCCGGTGATTTTACAACCACCATGACGGCCGTCGGCAACGGAAATAGAATTGAAGTCCTGGAATCAGTTGATTTTCCACACAGTCTCGGAATTTTTTATACTGCATTTACACAATTACTGGGGTTTCCGCATTATGGCGACGAATATAAAGTGATGGGACTCGCGCCCTATGGAGAACCGAAATATGTAGAGAAGCTGAAAGATGTGCTGGTCTTTGATTCAAATGGCCTGTTTCATCTTAACCAGAAATATTTCCGTTCCGCAAAAAGCGGAATCATTTCTTATGGCGAAGATCATATCCCCGTGGTTGCACCACTGTTCTCAGATTATATGACGGAGCAGTTTGGCTCGGAAAGAAAAAAAGAAGAACAACTATCTCAGTATCATAAGGACCTGGGTGCTTCTGTGCAACGCATTACGGAACTCCTGATTTTCCATATCCTGAATGCACTGCAGAAGAAGACCGGACTGGAAAATGTTTGTATTGCCGGTGGTGTGGCGCAGAATTCCGTTGCCAATGGAAAGCTCACGCGAAATACGCCATTTAAAAACATTTATATCCCTTCAGCAGGGCATGATGCGGGTATTTCCATGGGATCGGCACTTTATGTATATAACCAGATTTTAAAACAACCCAGGCAGTTGCCGGTCTATTCTGCTTTTACCGGCAGTCGTTTTAGTAATGACGAAATTGAAATTTATTTACAGTCAAGGGATATTAAATATATCCGTTATCCGGAATCTGAAATTTATGGAATCATTACGGAACGCCTGATTCATTCAGGGGTCGTTGGCTGGTTTAATGGGAGGGCTGAATTCGGACCGCGGGCCCTCGGTGCACGTTCCATCATTGCTGATCCGCGACGTTCCGACGCCAAGGACCTGCTCAATTCAAAAATAAAACGAAGAGAGAGTTTCCGTCCTTTCGCTCCATCCATCCTGAAAGAATATGTGGAGGAATATTTTGAGGTGAACGATGATGTGCCGTTTATGGAAAAAGTATTTCCGATACGAAAGGAGAAGCAGGGACTGATTCCGGCTGTTACCCATGTGGATGGAACGGGACGGTTGCAATCCGTAGATCGTAATACGGCACCCCGCTATTATCAACTCATCGAAACTTTTCGGCAAAAGACCGGCATTCCGATTTTGCTGAATACTTCTTTTAACGAAAACGAACCGATTGTAAATTCTCCTGAACACGCGCTGGAATGTTTTTTAAGAACTTCCATGGATATGCTTGTACTTGAGAATTGCGTAATAACCCGTTAACAGGTTTATGGTAGATGGAATATGGTGGATGGAATGTCAAAAGCCAACTGCCATCCGCCATCCACCACGAACCATCTACCAATATGCTCGTTTCCATCATCACAGCCACGTACAACAGCGCAGCAACGGTTGCGGAGACCATGCTGTCTATTGAGGAGCAGGATTATCCGGACATTGAACATATTATTGTGGATGGACTATCTTCTGATAATACCGTGAATATCGTTCAGCGTTATCCCCGCACAGCCCGGGTAATTGCTGAAAAGGATGATGGGATTTACGATGCCATGAATAAGGGCATCCGGGCAGCAACTGGTGAAATAGTCGGTATTCTGAATTCCGATGATATCTACGTTGATAATGCGGTTATATCAAAAATAGCCCGGGTATTTCGGGATCCGGCGGTTCAAACCTGTTATGCTGACCTGCAGTATATGCATGCTGAAAAGAGTTCTGTGGTAACCCGCACCTGGAAGTCTGGCAATTACAAAACCGGATCATTTTACTGGGGCTGGATGCCCCCGCATCCCACTTTCTTTGTCAGGAAATCTGTATATGACAAAGTGGGTCTTTTTGATACCAGCCTGCATTCAGCCGCGGACTATGAAATGATGCTGCGCATCCTGGTGAAATACCAGCTGACGGCAACTTATATTCCTCATGTTATCGTGAAGATGAGGTCCGGGGGCATGAGCAATTCTTCCCTTAAAAACCGTATCCGTGCAAATCGCGAAGACAGGCAGGCCTGGCGACTGAATGGACTGAAGCCTTATTTTTTTACTTTATATTTGAAACCCCTTCGGAAGATTACGCAATTCTTAAAGAAATAATTATGTCGAAAGTTGCTTTGATAACAGGTGTTACCGGCCAGGACGGGGCCTACCTGAGTGAATTTCTTCTGGATAAGGGCTACCAGGTGCATGGTATCAAAAGAAGAAGTTCCCTCTTTAATACGGACCGGGTGGATCATCTCTACCAGGACCCGCATGAAAAACATGTCCATTTCCGGTTGCATTATGGCGATCTTACTGACAGCACCAACCTAATCCGCATCATCCAGGAAGTGCAGCCGGATGAAATATATAATCTGGGCGCGATGAGCCATGTTCATGTGAGTTTTGAAACCCCGGAATATACCGCTAATGCGGACGGGATCGGCACATTGCGCATACTGGAAGCTGTTAGGATACTCGGACTGACGAAGAAAACGAAAGTCTATCAGGCCTCAACTTCCGAACTGTACGGACTGGTTCAGGCCGTCCCACAATCGGAAACAACACCTTTCTACCCCCGCTCCCCTTATGCAGTGGCCAAATTATATGCATATTGGATTATTGTAAACTACCGGGAGGCATACAACATCTTTGCTACCAACGGTATATTATTCAATCACGAATCCCCCCTTCGCGGGGAAACTTTTGTTACCCGGAAAATCACCCGGGCTGTAGCAAAAATCGCATTGGGATTACAGGATAAACTTTTTCTCGGGAATCTGGATGCACGCCGGGACTGGGGTCATGCAAAAGATTATGTAGAAGCGATGTGGCTTATTCTTCAGCAAAAGGATCCGGAAGATTATGTTATTGCAACCGGGGTGACTACTTCCGTCCGTGATTTTGTGAAAATGTCTTTCGCCGAAATCGGAGTGACCCTCGCCTTTAAGGGAAAAGACGATGGGGAATACGCCGAAGTATTGAGCTGCAGCAACCCAGACTATCAACTGGAGAAAGGAAGAAAGCTCGTGGTGGTCGATCCGAAATATTACCGGCCTACTGAGGTAGATCTGTTGATCGGAGACGCCACGAAGGCAAGAGAAAAACTGGGCTGGGTTCCCAAATATGATCTTCCGGCCCTGGTAAAAGAAATGGTGCACGCAGATTTGGACCTGTTCCGGCGGGAAAAGTTATTACGCGAGTCTGGTTTCGAAATTAAGAACCAGCATGAATAGGCTTAACGCTCAACGCTTAACGCTCAACGCCTAACGCTTAACGCCCAACGCTCAACTGTCAACTAAACAATGAACAAGCAAGCTAAGATATATATCGCCGGCCATCGTGGAATGGTGGGATCGGCCATCAAAAGAAAACTGGAAGCGGACGGATTTCAAAACCTTGTTTATAAATCATCGCAGGAACTGGACTTGCGGAATCAGCAGGCGGTGAATTCCTTTTTCGATACGGAAAGACCGGCATTTGTTTTTCTGGCGGCTGCAAAAGTGGGAGGTATTCTTGCAAATGATACATACCGTGCAGATTTTCTTTATGAAAATCTGATGATCGAAAGCAATATCATTTATGCAGCCTGGAAATCGAAGGTTGAAAAACTAATGTTTCTTGGTTCATCCTGTATTTATCCAAAGATGGCACCGCAGCCATTGAAAGAAGAATATCTGCTGACCGGATTGCTGGAACATACCAATGAACCTTATGCCATTGCCAAAATTGCGGGTATAAAACTTTGCGATGCTTTCCGCGCACAGTATGGGTGTAATTTTATATCTGCTATGCCGACAAATCTTTTCGGACCAAATGATAATTATGACCTGAATAATTCCCATGTGCTTCCGGCCTTAATCAGAAAATTCCATGATGCGAAAATTGGCGAAAAACCATTTGTAGTGATTTGGGGCACGGGAGAACCTAAAAGAGAATTCTTACATGTTGATGATGTGGCAGATGCCTGCTTATTTTTAATGCAAAATTATAATGACAGCGGGTTGGTAAATATCGGAATGGGCACAGACCTGAGCATTTTGGATCTTGCACATCTGATAGCCAAAATCGTTGACTACAAGGGTGAAATACGAAGAGATTTATCAAAACCGGATGGAACGCCCCGCAAACTGATGGATGTTTCTAAAATCAAAAATTTGGGCTGGAAATATAAAATCCAGTTGGAAGATGGAATAAAGAGTGTTTATAGCGAATACAAAAAAACGTTGGCGGTTGGCGGTTGACCGTTAGCGTTTTCAATTAAATTTTCAAATAGAAAAATGAGCAACGAGTATAACAATAATCTACTTTCCATATCCCACTGGCATTATCTAACCGCTAACCGCCAACGGCCAACCGCCAACTAATCTATGTTTGGATTATTTAAAAAGAAAAATAACAATCACGCCGATCTTTCGGGACTTGTCGCGGACATGCACAATCATCTGATTCCGGGGATTGATGATGGTGCAACCGATTTGGAGTCATCCATTTCAATGATCCATGCCATGTATAAACTGGGTTACCGCAAATTCATTGCCACGCCCCATGTTCAATGGGAAATGTTCAAAAATACCCATGAGATCATTGAAAATGGGGCGAATCTGGTACAACGGAGGCTCGCAGAAACAGAAATGAAGGTCGAATTCCGGGGCGCTGCAGAATATTATCTCGATGAACATGTTGATGATCTCCTGGAAAAAAATATACCGCTGCTTACCATTCATAAAAATATGGTGCTGGTTGAATTCTCATTTATACGGCAGCCCATGGACCTGAAAGAGAAGCTTTTTCAGCTTCAGATTAAAGGCTATCAACCCATCATTGCCCACCCGGAACGATATTTATACTTTGGGGCCCATAAGAATGTCTACGACGAATTACATGATATGGACTGCATATTTCAACTTAACCTCCTTTCCCTGGTTGGATACTATGGGAAAAAACAGGAGGAACTGGCCCACTATCTCATAAAAAAGAAATACGTAAGTCTCTTAGGATCAGATCTTCACAACATCAGGCACGTCAATATCCTGAGTGCCTCCACTACCATCTCCGACACGGTAAACAAATTGCTGGATGCAGGTGTTTTGCTGAATCCGTCTCTTTAAGCCTAAAGCCTAAAGCCTAACGCCTAACGCTAGAACTCCAGGCATAAGAAAAGTCCATTATCAATGACTTTTGCCCGCTGAACCCTTCCTCAACTTTCCATCCATCCTTTTCTTCCTGGAGCCCACTAACCGGTATCCGACAATAAAGCAGGGTCCGGGATGACTCAATGGCCGTATAAACATCATGTTAAGATTTCTCCGCCTGTCCTTAATCTGACATTCCGTCTTGGCATTGTTTTTATCTTTATAGTGTAAATCTTATCAAGTATGGGTGCTCTCGAATTCAACCAGCTTCTGGTATCCAATGCTGAATTTTTGAAGCCGTTTGCGATCACTTTAACCAGGGATAGCGAAGAAGCTAAAGATCTTTTTCAGGAAACATTATACCGGGCAATCGCCAATAAGGATAAATACAATGTCGGTACAAATATCAAGGCATGGTTATATACCATCATGCGAAATATTTTTATCAATAATTACCGGCGCAAAGCAAAGCAGAAAACAATATTTGATTCCTCCCCGAACGACTACCTGTTAAATAACAGCCAGTCTGCCGTGATTACCGGGAATGCAGAAAGCAACCTGCGTATCCGCGATATCCAGGGTGCGATTCATAGTCTGCCTGATATTTTCAGAAACCCTTTCCTGCTTTATTTTGACGGGTATAAATATCATGAAATAGCTGATATGCTGCAGGAACCCCTGGGTACCATTAAGAGTCGTATCCATTTTGCCCGCAAACTTTTGAAATCCCAGATTCAGCAGTTCTAATGCTTAACGCTAAACGCTTAACGCCTAAAGCCAAGCGGTTATCTGTCATCTATTATCGGAATTATCGTAATATTGATTCAACCGGACAGTAACCGGGTATATTTTATTATCCAGAAAGACGATCCATCGAAATGAATAAGGCTGATGAAGTGATCCTGGTAAACGAGCAGGATGAACAGACGGGAACAATAGAAAAAATGGAAGCTCACCGGAAAGCCCTCTTACACAGGGCTTTCAGCGTTTTTATATTCAATGGAAAGGGTGAAATGTTATTGCAACAAAGAGCGATGGGGAAATACCATAGTCCGGGATTGTGGACGAATGCATGTTGCTCCCATCCCCGTCCCGGAGAATCCGTAGAAGAAGCGGCCGGCAGAAGATTAAAGGAGGAGATGGGAATTGACGTTAAAATTGAAAAGGTGTTTGATTTCATTTACAAAACCGAATTTGATAACGGCCTCACTGAATTTGAATTCGATCATGTGTATACCGGTACATATAACGGTAATCTCCAACCGGATAAACAGGAAGTAAAGGATTATTGCTTTCGTTCTATGAAAGATATTGAAGAGGACCTGAGAAATTGTCCGGAGAAATATACTTCCTGGTTCAAAATTGCCCTTCCGCTTTTAAGCGGGAAGCGGACATAGAATCGTATATCGTTTATCGTGGATCGTTTATCGTATATCGTGAGTCGGGACACCTGAAACAAAATCTATTAATATCTGAAGTTTATTGGTTTGTGCAGAAAGCCTCATGCATCCCACTCTTCGATTTACGATCCACGATAAACGATCTACGATCCAGATCCACACCTCAAGCGTCAAGCTTCTCCGTTTTTTCAGCTTTCTGAATCTTCAATTTGGATCCGCGGTTGTCACGGGCCATGCGGGAATAGACGGAAAGATTCCGGTCAAAAAGAAATTTAAATAAGCAGGATTGTGTATGAAGTATGATGCCCGAGGGTATCATAATAATTCCCGGCAAACTGTTTGATCTTGGGTAGCTTATTCCAGGGAACAGAAGGGAAGTCGTGGTGTTCATTATGATAGCCCACATTCAGGTTGACCGTATTCATCGAACCGTAATAACTCTTGGTTTCCTGATCTCCGTGGGTAAGAAAATGTTCCTGTACCCAGCGTGCTCCCAGGGGATGGAGACCAACAGAAAAGAAAAAGCTTGCCGTCATATACACCGTCGCTTTCCATCCGAGGAAATAAATGAAGAACGACATAAAGGTTACCTGGACGATAATATTCACTACAGTCCACTTATCCATCAACCTGACCTCTTTTATACGTCCGGGACGGATCATCTGGAAAACCGGATAGAACAGGAGCCAAAGTGCTTTTCCAAATCCTGAGTTATTGATCAGTTTCGCTTCCCACCGGTAAGGCATATCCGCGTCCAGTTCTTCCACTCCCTGGTAGGAATGATGTTTAAGGTGATATTTCTGAAAGGAAATAGCACTTGGAAAAACCAGGGGAAGATTAGCCGTAAGGGCTGCTGTTTTATTGAAAAAGCTTTTTTTGAAGATCAGGTTATGGGCAGCTTCGTGGATGCATACATATAAGGTATGACTGGCAAAAGCACCGACGAGGTAGGCGACCCCGAATACAAGCCACCAGGATGCATCGCGAAGGAAATAAGACAGAACGATCTGAATCCCAACGCATAACAGGATTACACCAAAAGTCCAGGGGTTCCGGCCGATCAGGGTTCTGATTTCCGGATGTTTATGAATGATCTCTTTTGTCCTGGGCTTATGAGGCTCACTCTCCATACTCCACCGGAAGCTGTTCGGCTTGGGCATATTTTTTCTTGATTGAAGGTGCAAATTTACTTCATTTTTCTTGGTTGAACGATTAGTTGACAGTAGGCAGTTGACTGTTGACAGTGAAAACCATGACAATTAACAGATTTATAATAGGTTTAATTTTTCAAAATATTGAATAACAACCTGTTACAGTCAGATTTGCACACCTATCTCAAGTCTGTCAACTGTCAACTGCAACTGCCAACTGTCAACCTATTTCGGCTTATACTTCGTTTCATCAAAAATCGACTTCGCGGGGATTTTCATCAGTTGCTCCGGACTGATATCCGGATGCAGGGAGGCGTATTTCTGAACGATTCTCCAGCCCACCCATTGCCCGATATTGCCTGGTGAGGCTTCAGGCATTCCCTGGGTATAAGGTGAATCGCCGATATAATTTTTAATCAGGTCAGGTTCCAGAGAATAGAGATTTTGTTCCAGGAAGTAATTCCAGATCTGCCCTTCGTTTGAAACACACCAGTTGAGTTGTTTTTGGGAAAATCCCGTTTTCAAACTGTCTGCGGTTTCCGGCATTAACTGATCGATCAGCCACCAGTTTTTTCCCTTCTCGATCATTTGTTCGATCAGGGTTTTTCCCTGGCTCAGATCGGGATAAATGTCTTCCACAATTGCTTTCATACAATTGGGCACCACATATTCCGGCTCAAATCGACGCGATATATACAGCGGGAAAAGTTCCTGCCCCTGGGAGCTCAGATAAAAAGGGAATTGTTTTCCTGCATATAGTTGTAATCCGATGGCGAGGGTGAATCTGGTCATGGCAACACCGGGTGCATCGAAAGGTCCTGTAAAAGCAATTACTTTTGGCGGAAGTTTATATTGCGGGAAATAATAGCGTGTATATTGAAACCCTCTCCGTAGGCCCTCTTCGATCGACTTCATGCCTTTTTCACCGGAACCGAACTTCAGATTCAATGAATCCTGCACCGGTATATAACTGCTGATGAAACGGCGGACTGCAAAAAAAGCCTGGGCACTGGTATCTGAAAGCGGGCTGGTTCCTAAAATATTCACCGCAAAATCATTGATAAAATACGGATACTGACGACCCAGTTCAAGTAATCCTTCCTGCACACGATTGGTATCGATCGCGAATAACGCCTGATCAAATCTTTCAATATGAACGGTTACCGGAATATCAGAAACATCGGGTGTTTTTTTGCCTGATTTACAACCGGCAATAATTATTAAACAAAAGCAGATCAGATTTTTTTTCATCCGGATAAAAACGTTCGGGCCTGCAAGTTAGTATTCGCGGGCTTAGCAGTAAATTTGTTTCATGAAGATCGCTCTCGTTCAACAGAATTATCATATTGGCAATTTTGAATACAACAGGGAGAAGATCATTCAGGGGATAGCCAGCGCAAAGGAAGGGGGCGCTGATCTGGTCGTTTTTTCAGAACTATCCGTATGCGGATATCCGCCCCGGGACTTTCTCGAATTTGATGATTTCCTCTCGCGGTGTTATGAATCCGTCGAAGCGATAAAACAACATACCGAAGGTATCGGGGTAATTCTGGGATCTCCGGCTCGCAATAGCGACCCCAGGGGTAAGGACCTGTTTAACGCCGCCTGGTTTCTTCATGACCGGGAAATAAAGGCCGTAGTGCACAAAACCTGCCTGCCCACTTATGATGTTTTTGATGAATACCGGTATTTTGAGACGGGTAAGGAATGGCAGGTGATTCCGTTTAAAGACAAAAGGATTGCCCTCACCATTTGCGAAGACATCTGGAATCTGGGCGACAACCCGATGTATACGGTTTGTCCGATGGATCAGCTAATGCCTCAGCATCCTGATCTGATGATTAATATTTCGGCCTCCCCGTTCGACTATGATCATGAGGAAGACCGCCGGGCGGTGGTTCGTCAAAACGTTCTCAAGTATAAAATCCCCATGTACTATTGCAATGCCGTGGGTTCACAAACCGAAATTGTTTTCGACGGGGGAAGTGTGGTTTATGATGCTTATGCGAATTGCACCCATCATTTAAAAATATTTGAAGAAGATTTTCAGATCATCGATACGGAAATGAAATACAGGCCGGTGAATAAACATCTGCCTGTATTTACGTCTGCCGCTGTATTGCATCCGGAACAAATTATTTCCTATCTCACCCGCAGGAGTAATATCAAAGAGATTCATGATGCCCTCCTGCTGGGAATCAGGGATTATTTTGGAAAGATGGGATTTAAAAAAGCAATCCTCGGCAGCAGCGGGGGTATTGACAGTGCGGTAACCCTGGCCCTGGCCTGTCGTGCGCTGGGAAATGAAAACGTGCATGCCGTTGCGATGCCCTCCGGATTCTCCAGTACGCATTCTGTAGAAGACGCCGTGGCGCTTTCAAAAAAATTAAACAATCCTTTTGATATCATTCCGATCCAGCCGGTATTTGAAACCCTGATGTCGACCCTGCAACCACAATTTAAAGACCTGCCCTTTTCTGTGGCGGAGGAAAATCTGCAGAGCCGTACACGCGGAAATCTTTTAATGGGGCTTGCCAATAAATTCGGGTATATCCTGCTGAATACATCGAATAAAAGTGAACTCTCCACCGGTTACGGAACATTGTATGGAGATATGGCTGGCGGACTCAGTGTGCTGGGCGATCTGTACAAAATGCAGGTTTATGCACTCGCTCAATTAATTAATGAGGAGGAAGAAATTATTCCGCAGTCGATCATCCACAAAGCACCTTCGGCGGAATTGCGTCCGGATCAGAAGGATAGCGACAGTCTGCCCCCTTACGATCTGCTCGACAAAATTTTATACCTGTACATTGAAAGAAGGAAAGGTCCCCGGGAAATCATTGCCATGGGCGTTGAAGAAGCCCTTGTTCTGCGCGTATTAAAACTTGTAAATACCAGCGAATACAAAAGAAATCAGTTTTGTCCCATCATACGGGTAAGCAGCAAGGCTTTCGGAGTCGGACGTCGTATGCCAATTGTAGGGAAGTACCTTTCGTAAGCCTAACGCCTAACGCCTAACGCCTAACGCCTAACGCTTAACGCTTAACGCCTTCGGCCAACCGCCAACTATCAACCGCCAACCGATTACTGCTTTTTCAGTGTAACTGTCGTAGAAGCGATATGGCCGCTGATGGTATTTGTTCCGTTAACCACCAATGTCTTACCATCCCAGGTCTGAATAAGGGCGCCCAAACCGTCAGGGAAAGTCGATATCCCGCTGATATAAAGGGAATCGGAATTGGAAGAAAGTTTCCAGGTTCCAGTTGAAGATTCCGGTGGTGAGCATTGAGTACCGGCATCGGTATAATCCACTGTGAGGTCAGTATGCAGTGTGATCGTATTATCTTTTTCACAGTCTTTCAGGGAGGCGAATTCGTCAAAACTTACTCCGCCGGTGGTTACATTGATGGCAGTGAACAGATATGTGCCGGAGAGGTTATCCACCGTTTTGGCATCAGACGTTGTAGTCGAATTGCTTTTCTTACAGGCACCAAAAATCAGGACTAACGCGATAGCAGAGATGGACAAATGTATTTTGCGCATAAACTGAGGTTTATTGAATATGGTAACTCCATATTCCGGGTTTTATTGTATTCCGAATACAAATCTCGGAAATTTAATACTGAATCATTCTTCAGGACAATTGATCTTAAACAAGTGAAAGAATTATAAAAATATCTCATATCCATTTTGCATACTTTCAGATATCCGAATTCTGTATTTTTACCCATAATTTTCAAATACCTCCCGCCTCTTGCGGGATCAAATTACCAATAATGTATACGGCGGAAGATATCAGGGTTTTAAATGAAAAGATACAGGTACAGGGCCAGTTTGTCGACAAATTACGGGCAGAAATCGGCCGCGTGATCGTAGGTCAGCACTATATGCTTGACCGCCTTCTCATGGGGCTGCTTACCAATGGACATATCCTGCTGGAAGGAGTACCCGGACTGGCCAAAACCCTGACCATAAAATCCCTGGCACAGACTATACGGGGCAAATTCAGCCGTATTCAGTTCACCCCTGATCTTCTCCCGGCCGATGTAATCGGAACGATGATATTTAACCAGCAAAAGCACGAGTTTATCGTACGGAAAGGACCGATTTTCGCCAATTTCCTCCTTACGGATGAAATCAACCGCGCTCCGGCTAAAGTGCAGAGTGCGCTGCTCGAAGCGATGCAGGAAAGACAGGTAACCATTGGCGACAGCAGTTATGTTCTGGAAGAACCTTTCCTGGTTCTTGCAACCCAGAATCCGTTGGAACAGGAGGGAACCTACCCTTTGCCTGAAGCCCAGCAGGACCGGTTCCTGATGAAAGTAATTGTTACCTATCCGTCAAAACAGGAAGAACAGCTGATCATCCGGAATCATATGGATGGTATCAAACAGCCGGAATTGAAACAGGTAGTGTCTATGCAGGAAGTTCTGGAAGCGCGGGATCTGACGCGGAAAATATATATGGATGAAAAACTCGAGAATTATATTCTCGACATTGTATTTGCCACCCGTAACCCCGAAAATTACCGGCTGGAAAAATTAAAGACCATGATTTCCTACGGTGGTTCTCCCCGTGCAAGTATCAACCTGGCCCTGGCAGCTAAAGCCAATGCCTACCTGCACAAACGGGGATATGTGATTCCGGAGGATGTGCGGTCCATCTCAAAAGATGTGTTGCGTCACCGCATTGGTCTTACCTACGAAGCCGAAGCGGAGAATGTGAATGCGGATTATATTATTGATGAAGTGCTCAGGGCGATACAGGTTCCGTAGTTGACAGTACACAGTTGACAGTTGACGGTGGGGTTTAGGTTGGTGGGTAAATCAATGGGTTAACGCATAAGATTATAGCATAAAATAAATGCTATGACTAGTTATAAGAATTTAAATGTCTGGATTCTATCCATGAAAACAGTAAAAGAGATTTATAATATTACCAGGTTCTATCCGAAATCAGAAATGTATGGATTAGTGTCTCAGTCAAATCGCGCCGCAGTTTCAATACCCAGCAATATTGCGGAAGGTCTAGGAAGAAATCATAAGAGAGACACCATTCAGTTTTTGCATATTTCGAGGGGTTCGGCCTACGAATTGGAAACACTATTGAGTGTTGCATTAATGATTGAAATAATTGATCAGGAAAAATATAGCACTGTGAATGAAATTTTAGATAATAATATCCGAGTTATAAATGGATTTATAAATTATTTAGAGAAAAAGACAAGTTAATACTGTCAACTGTCAACTGACTACTGTCAACTAAAATGCTTACAGCGCAAGAAATACTCAAGAAAGTGCGAGAGCTTGAAATAAAAAGCAAGCGCCTCACCCGTCATCTCTTTACGGGTGAATATCATAGTGCTTTTAAGGGAAGGGGAATGGCTTTCCGGGAAGTGCGCGAATATTACCCGGGCGATGATGTCCGGTTTATCGACTGGAATGTTTCAGCCCGTTTCAATCATCCGTTTAGTAAACTATTTGAGGAAGAAAGGGAACTTACGGTAATGCTGATGGTGGACGTGAGCGGAAGTTCATTATTTGGAACTCAAAAGGGAAGAAAGAAAGACCTGATTACTGAAATCTGCGCGGTGCTTGCCTTTTCCGCTGTAAATAACAATGATAAAGTCGGACTGATTTTCTTCAGTGATAAAATTGAAAAATACATTCCGCCTAAAAAAGGCCGGGATCATACCCTGCATATGGTGCGCGACCTGCTGATTACAGAGCCAACCCACCGGAAAACCAATATTTCCCAGGCGCTGAAATTTCTAAACAACACCCTTCGTCAAAAGACTATTACTTTTCTGCTCAGTGATTTCCTGGATGAAAATTATGAAGAGGCACTGCGTGTGGCCGGTAAAAAGCATGACCTTATCGGTATTAAAGTATATGACAAGATGGATATGGAACTTCCCGATGCCGGGCTTATCGAAGTGGAAGATGCTGAGACCGGCAGGATGATGTGGGTAGATACTTCAGATTATTCAACGCGGAACTTTTATCAGCAATCTTTTTTTAAAATGACTGAACTCAGCAAGTCCCTTTTTCTCAAATCAGGCTCAGACCTTCTCCACATGCGTACAGATGAAGACTACGTAAAAATTCTGCAGAAGTTTTTTGTAGGTAGAAACAGACCTGCATAACCGATGGTAAAAACCCTCACTCATATTTTTCTGGTGTTGATCCTGATGGCGGGCAGCAATTCCCTGCTGGCACAAAACAACGTTTCCGTTAAAGCGGCAGTAGACAAAAACGAAATCCTGATCGGTGAACCCATCCGGTTTACGATCGACGTGAAATCTCCGATGGTATCGGGAAATGAACTTCCGCAATTCGACAGCATTCCCCATTTTGAACTGATTGAAAAAGCGAACCGGGATTCCGTTATTTCCGCAAACGGCGCAAACTACCACCTGGAATGGAAGCTCACCAGCTTCGATTCCGGTACCCGCATGATACCTGCATTTTCGATAACCATCGGCAACCGGGTCTATAAAACAGATTCCCTTGCCGTTGAAGTTTCTTATGGGGTGGTGGACACAACCAAAGACTATCATGATATCCAGGGTATCATTGATAAAGAAAATCCGGGCGTAAAGTATATTCCCTGGATCGTGGGTGCGATTACTCTGCTCGCCCTGATTTTATTTATCTGGTTCATCCGGAAACCGCTGGCCGTTGGCCGTGAACCTTTGGCCGTGAGGGAAAACAATCGTTTAACCCCATTGGAGGAAGCTATGGAACAATTGTCGGCATTGAAAACGATGATTCAGAAAGAGCCGGCTGCGGTAAAAAAATATTATTCCGGCATGAACGATACATTGCGCATATATATGAATCGTGCGTTTGGTTTGGTGACGATGGAAAAAACCAGTGAAGAACTGATTCTCAGTATTAGTGGAATGAAAATGGAAAGGGAAGCTTTTTCCAAATTGTCGACAGCACTGCGTATGGGCGATTTTGTAAAGTTTGCCAAATATATTCCGGGACCTTATGAAATAGACAGTAACCTGGAAGAAGTGCGTAAGGGAATTATGTTGTTGAATGAAATGACCGCGGATAGTATCGTTGATCGTATATCGTTTATCGTAAATCGATCCACGATCCACGATTAACGATCTACGATAAACGACTTTAAAAAACGATTTAAAGAAAAAAAGTGCTTTACGACTGGATCTCAAATATTCATTTTGCCAAACCCTGGTTCTTTGCGCTTTTCGCATTGTTGCCCCTGCTTGTATTTTTTTACCTGCGTCCTCCGCTGCGTATACAGGGTACCCTGCTGGTTTCGGGCGTGAAAGCATTTGGGAATGGGCGTTCCTGGAAAACCATGCTTCGTCATGTTTTGTTTATTTTCAGGATGCTCTCTGTATCCTGCATCATCATTGCCCTGGCGCGGCCGCAAACCGGCAGCGAACAGCAAATGACTTCCGGAGAAGGGATAGACATTGTTTTTTGCCTGGATATCAGCGGAAGTATGCTCGCCCAGGATTTCAGTCCCAGCAGAATGGAGGCGGCAAAACAAGTGGCCTCGGAATTTATTGACCGCCGGCCAACGGACAGGATGGGACTGGTGATATTTGCCGGTGAAAGTTTTACGATGTGCCCGTTAACGACAGACCATGCCGTTCTTAAATCCCAGTTATTTACGGTGCAGAGCGGCTTACTGGAAGACGGAACGGCAATAGGATCCGGTCTGGCTACAGGCGTGGAGAGACTTCGTTCATCAGTATCAAAGAGCAAAGTGATCATCCTGCTTACTGATGGTGAAAATAACGGTGGGAGTATAGATCCGAATACAGCGCGGGAAATTGCAAAATCCTACGGCGTACGCGTATACACGGTAGGAATGGGTACGGAAGGTTTTGCTCCGGTCCCAGTACAGACGAGCAGCGGAGTAATCATGCAGCGGGAAAAAGTAAGTATTGACGAAAAACTGCTGACGCAGATTGCAAATGAAACCGGCGGTAAATATTATCGCGCGACCGATAATGAAAGTCTGGATTCAATATATAAAGAAATTGACCGGCTGGAAAAATCAAAATTTGAAGTGACTACCTTCACTCACTATACCGAGAAATTTTTTCCCTTCGTCCTCGCCAGCCTGATCTTCCTTTTACTGGAATGGATATTGCGGTTCACCCTGTTTAGAAAATTTCCCTGATGCGCGCAAGAGTGTATAAGTCCACAGGCAGCTGGTATTCTGTTAAAACGGAGACTGGAAATCCGGTGATGGCGCGTATAAAAGGGATTTTCAAAATTGATGGCATCACTTCTACCAATCCCATCGCTGTCGGCGACTGGGTGAAGCTGGAAGAAGAATCCGGTGACCAGGGCCAGGCCGAGATGATGATCACAGCCATTGATGACAGAAACAACTATATCAACCGCCAATCACCTGCGAACAAACACCAGCACCATATTATTGCTTCAAATCTGGACCAGTCGCTTTTGCTGGCTACGCTGAAAGAACCCAGGACTTCGCAGGGGTTCATTGACCGGTTTCTGGTGGCCGGAGAAGCCTTCCACATTCCCTCCGTTATCGTATTTAATAAATCGGATATCTATCGTAAAAAAGAGATGGATGTTTTTGAAGAGAAAAAAAATATGTACGAAGCGGCAGGCTATAAGGTAATCCTGATGAGCCTGGAAAATAAAACGGGGATGGAAGAAGTGGAAGAGATCCTCCGGAATAAAACCAGTTTGCTCAGTGGTCATTCAGGTGTCGGAAAATCTTCTTTTATTAATGCGGTGGTGCCTGGCAGGGAACTCAAAACGCAGGGTGTGAGCGGCTGGAGTGGAAAGGGGCTGCATACCACCACATTTGCTGAAATGTACGACCTGCCTTTATGGAATGCTTATATTATTGATACCCCTGGAATACGGGAATTCGGACTGGTAGACATTCCGAAACAGGAACTTTCCCATTATTTTCCGGAGATGCGTATACGCCTCAATGATTGCCAGTTTAACAACTGCCTGCATGTTAATGAGCCGGGTTGCGCCATAAAAAAAGCCCTCAATGAGGGCAAGTTATCGTTAGATCGGTATGTGAGCTATTGTATGATGCTCGATTCCATAGAAGAAAAAAGCTATTAGGAAGCCAGCCTGTTAGCTGTATGAATCAACAGCTTTCCTTCAAGGAAACGCGCAACTTCCACAACCGCATCATTATCTTTTCTGGGTGCTTCGCGGAATTTTCTCGGATAAATGGAAATTCCGGTATAAATATTATAATGAAGTGTCAGCACATGACCTTTGAAAGCAAAGTCCCACATCAGTGAATCAAAATCATCGGATTTGTGATTGAAATTCACATCCAGGTCATCAGATAAAATATTGGCAACTTCATAGAACCTTTTTAGACCACAATCGTCGTCTATTACGGCTTCGGTACAACCGAAGTCGGTACGTAATGTTAAGCTCATAGTGTTGGGATTTATTTGGTTTACGGATAAGAGCATGGGATAAGGATTAGGATTTAAATTTAGGAGGTGTCGGTAATTTTTCACCGGCCAATATTCTTTCAGCTCCAACATTTTTACCGTTGGAAGGACAACCATACTGAGCTTTGCAGGAACAAAACGCACTGATCAGTAAAATCAGGGTCGTTAGATGCAGAAGGTTTTTACTCGTTTTCATTGGATATCGATTAACTATTTAAACCTACAACAAAGCCGCGGCAAAAGCAATGAAGAAGCCCGAAACTCGATGAATCGCAGGAAAACTTCGATGAATGGCGGGGTTGCAGGTCTACCATATAACGAGCAGACTTAATTGTTAATTGTCAATTGTCAATGGTTAATTGTTAACGGCTGTTTCCACTGGGAAGGGAAGGCTTAAAACGCTAAGGACCTCAATTACTTATAAACCA
This sequence comes from uncultured Bacteroidota bacterium, assembly GCA_963766585.1. Classification (GTDB taxonomy): domain Bacteria; phylum Bacteroidota; class Bacteroidia; order Chitinophagales; family Chitinophagaceae; genus Puia. The sequence goes on along the minus strand of CAVYAV010000002.1, from coordinate 141,782 downwards.
ACTAACAATTGACAATTATCCATTGACAATTGCCTTAGGCGTTAGGCCTGACGGAACCAATCCGCATACTGCACATAGTTATTGGCAATACGTTCAATTTCCCCATGGATGAGTTCCTTGGGAATATCCTTGATTTTCCGGGCCGGAATACCGCCATAAATGGCGCCCTGCTCTACCTTGGTATTTTCGAGTACAACTGCCCCGGCAGCGATGATGGAATTGCTGCCGATATCGGCACCATCCATAATGATGGAACCCATCCCGATCAGCACATTGTCCTGTATGGTGCATCCATGCACAATCGCATTGTGGCCAACGGAAACATTGTTACCAATTACAGTTTTTGCTTTTTGATAAGTACAATGAATAATAGCCCCATCCTGGATATTCACTTTATTTCCGATCCGGATGCTGTTTACATCTCCGCGAACGACGGCATTAAACCATACACTGCAGTCGTCACCCATAACCACATCTCCTACTATGGTGGCGTTCGGCGCGATATATGTATTCTTACCAAATCCGGGCGAGACACCTTTTACAGGAAGGATCACAGGCATAGTTGAAATTTTACAGTAAAAAATTTGAGGGTTATTAACTTTACCGTTATACGAATTTAAGGATTTCAACCCTCATTAAGACTCTCCGTATTTTCGCAACATGAATAATCGCGAACTATTCTTTCGCCACCTGGCACAAACCTCTCCTGCACCACTGGCGTTGGAAATTGTTCGTGCGGATGGAGTTTGGCTTTTCGACGCAGAAGGAAAAAAATACCTGGATGCCATTGGTGGTATCAGCGTTTGTAATACCGGTCACCGGCATCCTGAAGTAGTCAGGGCAATCCGGGATCAGGCTGATCAATATTTGCACGTTTTGGTTTATGGGGAATTTATTCAATCACCCCAGACAGCCTTTGCCCGGCTACTTGCTGAGCATCTCCCGGTGAATCTGCAATCTGTTTATTTTACCAATTCCGGTACCGAAGCGACGGAAGGCGCGATGAAGCTGGCCAAACGGGTGACCGGCAGGGCTGAAATGGCCGGCTTTGAATACTCTTATCATGGCTCTACGCAAGGTGCACTCAGTATGATGGGTGACGAATACTGGCGGTCTGCTTTCCGTCCACTCCTTCCGGGGATAAGTCATTTGCGTTTCAACAGTGAGGAAGACCTTGACAGGATTACGGAAAAAACAGCCTGCGTAATTGCAGAGACCGTTCAGGCGGAAAATGGAGTGATCAAACCTGAAAATAACTGGATGAGCGCCCTGCGCAGGAAATGTGATGAAACGGGTGCCCTGCTGATTCTCGATGAGATACAGACTGGTTTTGGACGTACCGGTACCCTTTGGGGTTTTGAGCAGTATGGCGTGCTTCCGGATATCCTGTTACTGGGCAAGGCCCTGGGTGGCGGACTTCCGCTGGGCGCTTTTATAGCGTCCAAAACGATGATGGACGCTTTCACCGACCAGCCGGTACTGGGTCATATCACCACGTTTGGCGGGCATCCCCTGAGTTGCGCCGCAGGATTGGCTGCCATGAACGTTTTATTACAGGGAGAAGCAATAACAACTGCAGGAACCGGGGCAACCGAAAATGAAAATTTAATTTCAGGCATTACCGAAAAAGAAAAATTATTCAGAAAATTATTGATACACCCGGCAATAAAATCCGTACGAACAGCCGGACTATTAATTGCTGTCGAATTCGAAAACTTTGAAACCAACAAACGCGTTATTGATGGCTGCATCCGGGATGGTGTACTTACGGATTGGTTTTTATTTGCGCCTAACTGCCTGCGTATCGCACCCCCGCTGACGATTGGTTTTCCCGAGATCGAAGAAATTTGCGGAACCATTCTGCACAATGCTACTGCTTTAGATATTTATTAGGAACGTTTTTGGATAAATATTCTATATCAAAGGATTCTTTCAGCAAAAGTGAAACTATTTTGGAGATTGTATTTTCATCCCGGTGCATTTGGGGAAGCAGGCCCATCATGGAATAACTAACCGGGTTAACTGCAGGAATAAAAGTTTCCCATTCATATCCTTTCCCCCAGATAAGTCCCGGAATGGTTATTTTCAAATCAGCGGATTTTGCAAGCAGGTACTGCAACATTTCCCAAGATTGATTTAGAATTTGATTTACAGTATGAAAAATGGGCGTTTGTCCTCCAAAACCATTTTCGTCAATTCCTGCTCTGGCATTAATATCAGCTCCCTGATCAACCAGAACCCGGGCACAGGAAAGATGATTGAATTCAGCACAAATATGAACTAGTGTTACTTCATACAAGGGTGTAAAAGCGCAACGTAGCGTATATCTTTTGTCAATCGCGCCAGGACTACTTCTCAACAATTCACCGAGCGACTGAGCATCATCTGTCAAAACGGATTGTAATAGCTTGTCGTCGAAAACCCAACCATAGTCCAAAAATACTTTTACGCAATCCTTAAACCTTGGACTTCTCAGGTATTCACTGGTTAATTCATAAATGAGTGATTCTCCATTGAAATGATCATTTGGATTTACACCATTTTCAAAACATTCCCTGATCCCTTCAACGGAATGTATTTCAATGTCGCCGATAAGCTTGTTCAAATAGTCCATACCGGCAATAATTTACTATAAGTTCATAAATCTAAGGATAAAAAGTACGAAGCGATACAGCCTTCAATTTTTAAAAGATCATAAATCGGGAAACTTTACCTTTAATAAAACTTTTTTTGCCAGGGAAATTAACCCGTGTATTCATTATGTGGAATTTGTCCGGCATCGGTCGTATGTTTTACGGAATCGCTATAATCGGAACAGGGCGGAGAGGCAAAAAAAGCTAATTTAAATAAAGACATGGCGGCAATTATACTGTAGAACCTAAAACGGTAGAAGTTATGAAAATGAACAAACTCATCGACAACAAAGACTATCCCGGAATAAAGCATGCGCTTTCCAATAACCCTGCCCTTGCCAATGAAGAAATTCCTTACGATGAAAAGAATACCACGAAGGCCCATCCGCTGCACAGAATTTGTGACGGGGTATTTTCTAAAAAGTATACTGACGAAGAAGCCGTGGAAATGGCGAGAATTTTTATTGAACACGGGGCAAATGTGAATGGCAACAGCATGGAACTAAAAATGGATACGCCCCTTCTTGCGGCGTCAAGCCTGAACGCGGATAAAGTGGCCATTTTATATATTGACCAGGGAGCCGATATTCATCACGCAGGATGTCATGGGGGATCGGCATTACACTGGGCGGCCTGGTGCGGAAGAGATAAATTGGTCGCCAGGCTTATTCAGGAAGGAGCGGAAATAAATATGAGGTGCATAGATTTTACTTCTACGCCGCTTTTCTGGGCAGTTCACGGATTAAAAAATGGTGACCATCCTGACCGGCAAAACTACCTTGAATGTGTCAGGATCCTTGTTCAGTCCGGTGCCGATAAAAATATTCCAAACGCCGAAGGGAAAACTATATTTGATTTGCTGGATGATGGAGATTCGGACCTAAAGGAAATGCTATATACCGGTTACAACTGCTTTATTAACGGAAGAAGTAATTTCTTTTTAAATCAGAAAGACAACCGGAAACTGCCGAATACGCCAAATTTCTGGATATTGGTTAGTCCGACATTGGATGGCGAAACATGCCAGATGAAATCCACCCGGCAGAACCGGAAAATATTATCCACTCCGGTTCCGATTTCCATATAGGTTTTGCCATCCAGGGACTGGAAGGAATAATCGGGATTGTTATTATAAGTCGCGTTTTCCGGAGAAAGGTGCCCCCACAATAATTTAATATCGTAGAACTGGCGCCATTTTAATTTCCGGGTAATGCCAGTGAACTTGAATATACCCGCGCCGATATTATGTTCCAGATTGAAACCCAGGAACTCGTCGTGCAGGTACTGGTATTTATCCATCAGACTGAAAGCATACTTATTATAGTAATAGGTTTCATTTCCCGGAGCCACGTTCAGGAAAGGATAGGGCTGAACGCCGGTGGTTTTTCCGCCGAAGAAATTATAGTAAACAGATCCGATGGGGGGAACTTTGATCACATCAGAAACGCTTACAAAAAGTTTATTGTAGGTGAGGGTACTTCCCAATACATTGGGAAACCCATGGGTATATTTTACATCGATAATAGGATACTCGCTACCCAGGCTGGTACGGTAAAAGGTGGTTTCAAAAAATTTCTCCAGAAAAGCAAAACGCAGGTTGATGGATGCCTCAAAACCATTCATCGGGTTACCGGTTCCTTTTTCAAAATAAGAAATGGGGGCCAGGTTCAGCTCCGGGTTATACACTTTATGGTCCAGGGTTAAGCTGAAGGAAAATCCGTTTACCCATTCTTTGAACCATTGGATTCTCTGTTCTGTAAGATTGATAAATTTAATCGGGATACCGGGCTTTCGTACGGCAATTGCGAATATGTTATCGCTCGTAATCTCGTCATAGTATTGTTGTCCGTAATCCAGATCCTGCCTGAGCATCACGTAGAGAGACATGCGTGGATTTCGTTTGAATATATATAAAGCATCTGCCTCCCAGTGCCATACCTGATCACCGAATCCATAGGCAAGATACCCGTGCAGGGTCAGGTTTTTATTGAATCCCTTATTGGTCCCCAGATCAAACCGTACGCGAACACCCTGCAGTTCATTACTGTATACCCAGTTGTACCAGGGTCCGATCACATAATTTCCGATATTGTAGTAACCGGTACCGATAAAATTCAGGACGTTGGCATAGGTATGAAAAACCTTCATACTCATCAGCGTGTCCATCATCTTATACACTGCCTTTTCATCCTTGTTCAGGGTTTCGTGACGGTGCTCGATCCAGAATGAATCCGGACGCTCGCGAGAATTGGCGGAGAATATCACTTCTTCCAAAATCTTGTTCTTATCAATCTCGCGGACGATGGAGGAGTCGTTATATAGAATATTTCTGTAGGAAGTCGTTTTCCTGCCGATCATACCCATCCGGTTTTTACCAAGCGGGGTCAGTTCTGCTACAAATTTGTCACGGGTAAGAAACCAGGTGGTGTCATGGAGCAGTGAAAATTCCTGAACCATGGTTAGTTCCTGAACGAAATTCAAATTGGAAGAAGCATCCAGGCGCAGGGTCATTTTCTGAATGGCATAACTGGAATCATGTACCCAGCAGTCACCGGTAAACGTATTTTCGCCTTTTCTTTTCGGCGTGAAGAACAGGTGAATCAGCCTGCGATTGTTGACATACTGGGTGTCCACAATCTGGTAATGATAATAATTGTCGCCATTGTCGCTGAGCGGGCTCACAAACCTTTTGTCGAATACGGGGATGAAATTATTATAGAAGTCCAGGTTCTGTTCCATGCCCCCCAGGTACTTACTTACGCTTTCATTGTCTAACCCTATTGTCTTGCTCCCTTTGATTACCTCCCTGCGTTTGGTTACGGGCTCATGAACGTAATAATAGTCAGACAGGGTTTCGGTTACATAAACAGGAAGAAAAGGTTTGGCTTCACTGCTGTCGATATTATCCAGTATAAAAACAAAGGGTTTAAGCAGTTTATTGGTTTGGAGACGGTTTTTGTTTACCTGGTTCAGATCCAGTTCGAGTTTATTATATAATTCGTAGGAAAAATTCTGGAACCGGTAACGGTCGTTATGGTCCTTGTGTTTTACAATCTTACGCCAGAGCCCAAGAGCGAAATCCACCTTTCGGCTCACCACCACCTCTGTGTATTTTCCACGTTGCAGGTTGATGACCAGCGATAAGGTATCGCTGGTAGCCCGGCGGAAAAGGGAATCATTCAGGGGAAGCGAATAGGTCAGAAATCCAACATAGGAAATCTGAAGGGTATCCCGGGGCCATTTTTCAAACCGGAAAGAGAACCCTCCTGCAGAATCACTCAGTTTGCCATAACCGCTTTTCTCCAGCTTCATGGAAGCAAAAGGCACGATTTCCCCGCTTTGAAAATCCAGTATCACACCGCGCAGAATCTTGGTCTGTGCCTGTGCACGGAAAGACAAAATAGACAATAGGAAGAGACTTGCGCAAAACTGACATTTTTTAAATGCCGACATATCGTCAAAAATACTACAATGCACCCGAAGGAGTTGCTTCCTGAAGTCCATTCTCCTTACTTTTGCAGCCTTATGGCAAATGACCATCAAAAATTTCAGGCAATTATTTCTCATTGTAAGGAATATGGTTTTATTTTTCCTTCAAGCGAAATCTACGACGGACTCAGTGCGGTATATGATTACGGCCAGTATGGCAGCGAATTAAAAAGGAATATCCGCGATTACTGGTGGAAAAGTATGACCCAGCTTCAGGATAATATAGTGGGAATTGATGCGGCAATTTTTATGCATCCCACCACCTGGAAAGCATCCGGGCATGTGGATAATTTCAGCGATCCGATGATCGACAATAAAGACAGCCAGAAACGTTACCGGGTAGACCACCTGATAGAAGGTTATGCAGATGAGCTGGAGGCAGGAGGCAAAAAGCCTGAGGCAGAAGCCCTGCTGGCTGCTATGGATGCCCTGCTGGCTAAATCGGATTTCGAGGGATTGAAAAAACTAATTGAAGAAAAAAAAATCAAGTGTGGGATCAGCGGCACTGCGAACTGGAGTGAAGTAAGACAGTTCAATCTTATGTTTTCCACTCAGCTGGGTAGTGTTTCTGAAGAGGCCAGTGAAATTTACCTCAGGCCGGAAACTGCACAGGGGATCTTTGTAAATTTCCTGAATGTTCAGAAAACCGGCCGGTTAAAAATTCCTTTTGGAATCGCCCAAACAGGAAAAGCTTTCCGGAATGAGATTGTAGCCCGTCAGTTTATCTTCCGGATGCGTGAATTTGAACAGATGGAGATGCAGTTTTTTATCCGCCCCGGTACACAGAAAGAATGGTACGAACACTGGAAGGCAACCAGGATGAAATGGCATTTAAGCCTGGGGATCGCCCCGGATAAATTCCGTTTTCATGATCATGTTAAACTTGCCCACTATGCCGATGCTGCCTGTGATATCGAATACAATTTTCCCATCGGGTTCAAGGAAGTGGAGGGGATCCATTCCCGCACCGATTTTGATCTGAAGAACCACCAGGAATACAGTAAGAAAAAACTCACTTATTTCGATACTGAACTCAACCAGCACTATATTCCATATGTGGTGGAAACCTCGATTGGACTGGATCGAACCATTTTGATGATTTTGAGTGAAGCCTACCAGGAAGAAGACCTGAGTACAGCCGACAAAAAAGACAGCAGGGTGGTTTTAAAATTACCGCCAGGACTGGCACCTATTAAACTGGCCATTTTGCCCCTGGTTAAAAAAGACGGACTCCCGGAAATTGCCAAAGAAATTCTGGCCAGCTGCAGAAGTCATTTCCGTTGCTTCTATGAAGAAAAGGACACCATTGGGAAAAGATACCGCCGAATGGATGCCATTGGTACTCCATTTTCAATAACCGTAGATTACCAGACTCCTCAGGATAATACGGTTACCATTCGTTTTCGCGACAGTATGAAACAGGAACGGATACCTGTAAACATGATCCGTGAAATTGTGGAAAAACAAATATTATAAAACTTAATTGAAAGGGAAGCCTTACATTTGGGAATCACCTCCAATTGCATGATGAACCACTGATGGCAGGCTGTATCCTGCCCAGACCTTGTACCTATTGAATCCTGTATCTGATCCTTTAACTTAATTATCGCCATGCTTACCTACGAGGTTTCATTCAATATCTATACAATTGCTATTTTGGTTGGCTTATCAGTTTTAGTTGGATTCTCTCTCCGGGCAAAAATGATTATGAAATGCCGGACTAAAATTGAAGAACTGGAGCGGGAAATCCTGAATAATTACGAACATATCCTGGAGCTGGAACGAGAAGGTCTGAATATAGAAAACCGTTTGCAGGATTTAAAAAGTCCCGTTATCACGATGAAGGCCACCAATTTGGAACTGGAAGTAACAAATAAAAAAGTTCCGGATATCTCCCTTCGCAAACAACTGCTTTCCAAGAAAAACATGGGTAAACAATCGGCATCGGGGCTTTAAGCTTAATTCACCCATATAGTTCCAGATGTATCGCCTTCCGGTCGTATCCAAGATCTACAATTCTTTTCTTCGCTTCATCAATCATAACCTTCCATCCGCATAAATAAAAAGATGCCGGATGAATGATGAATTCTGCACCCATGGATTCTGTCTTCCTCTTCATTTTACAGATTTCTTCAAATACCGCATGGACATAACCCGTCCGGATCAGGTGTTCCCGGTTCTCCGGAACTTCACGGGAGAAAACAGGTAAATATTGAAAACCGGTGAGTTTAATTTCCAGATCCTCCATCTCTTTTTGGTACAGGGCGTCTCCCAGACGACGGCAACCAAATATCAGGTAGATATCCCGGTGGGCCAGGTTATGATTCAGAATATGATTTACCATGGAACGGAATGGGGCAATTCCGGTTCCCGTGCAAATAAGAAAGAGATCTTTTTCCACCGGCACAGGTAAGGTAAAATTGCCCTGAGGGCCCCGGAGGGTAATTTCAGAGCCAACACCCACTTCTTCGAAAAGATATTTAGTTCCTGCGCCTCCTTCCAGCAAAACAATCACGAGTTCGAAAACCGCGCTGCCATCCGGCCAGGAAGCAATGGAATAACTACGCCAACGCCTGGACGGTTTCTCGTGAATGGGAAGATCCAGGGTTACAAACTGCCCGGGTTCAAAATGAAATGGTTCTCCGGATGCAAGTTCAATCCAGAAGCGTCGCGTGAGGGCAGTAGCATTTTCAATGCGGATTACTTTACCGGTCTGCCAGGGCTGGACCATTAATTATCAATTATTAATTATAAATGGATATGGGTATACCTAAAATTACAGAACCATTAATAATTAATAATTGATAATTAATAATTTACCTGGGGCTATGTTTAGTTACCATGAATTTTTTTACATATTTCTTGCCTCCCACTTCCAGCTGCAATACATACATGGCAGCGCTGATCGGGCCCAATACAATCCGCTTGCTGTAAAATCCTTTGAAATTCGGATAACTCTCATGATAGACTGATTGGCCATTCATATCCACTATCCGCATATCCGTATTGGCAGCAGTCGGAATATAAAACTGTACATTGAACTTTCCGTTATTCGGATTTGGGGTCACCGCCAGCCCAATATCGTTTCCAGTGGAAAAGTCGTAGGTCGCTACCAGGTCGCAATTGGCACTATCGCTGATAACATCTTTATAGGTACCCGGTCCGCGAACTGAGATGGTATCCTGCTGACCTGCAATGCCTGCGATCAGGGAATCATTGTAATACCACTGGTTACCCGTTGGATAGTTACTCTTCAGAATATTTCCCAGCTGGGTAATGAATGCAGGTGTAGGCGTGCTGGCTACAACCGGCACACGTGGGGAAGCACATTTATCCAGTGTTATCCGCATGTCATACAGGAAATAATAATATTGCTGATAAAATGCGGTGTCGGTACAATCATTCACGTCAATAGCGCTGTTGCCCGTAATGGTAAAAATGCCCGGCATACCCATCGGGTATGGATTTGTCGTGATGTTGTTATTGCGGAAAAGGAATGCGCTGTCCTGACCGATTACAATAATAATATGGTCTCCCGGTGTGGGTATGGCCAGGTCGATATTGTAAATGGCCCCGGTATCGAGAGGTGAGTTGATACTCGACGCGACACGGGATGGTTTAGAAGTAGTTGGATATACATCAATCAGGGAATTTGAGATCGGGTAATAGCTGAAACTGCCTTTACAGGAATCATAACTGGCCAGATCAGCCAAAATAAAATTCACTTTACCACCTGCACCGACATATAACCTGGCGGTAGAAATGGTAAGGGGTACATCGTTGTGAATGCGAATAAAATTACCCTGGTAAAAATAATTATACCCGCCTTGCGGAAATACTGTTTTATTGTAAGGTCCGACGGATCCGGTCATTTCGTTCAAACCCAGATAATAGGTTTGATTAGATGGAAGAACAGTTGTCCTGGCTTTCACTCCTGTAGCTATAGGAATGGTGGAAGTTGGGCTGTCAAACCATAACGCTGCATCAGATAGGTCATCTGTATTTGCTCTCAGTCCGACCTGGGGTGGATTCGTGCCGCAGATTTCCGCCGTACCGGTTACGATATCTGACCCCGCACTAATGAGGACGGTATCGGTAATAACATCGTTTGAAACCTCCTGATCACCTGAAAGAGAGGTCCCGGACTGGATAATATAAGTTGTTCCTGAAACGGTACGGAATGGCGTTTGAAAAGTAAATATCGCAGAACCACTAGCCACCAATGTATCGGGATAAACCGTAGCGATATCAACGAGCGTTGAGGTGCCGGAAACAACTTTAAGATAAATAGGAACGTTGATCTGATTAACTGTTCCATTATTTTTAATTCTTATAGTAACATATTGGGAATCGGCCTGGCAGGTGCCGGGCAGAGGATTAATTAATGCACCTACACCAACGTCTTTGGAGGGGGTCTGGAATGACACAGAGTAGTCTTCCGTCTCTCCCAATGCATAGGTCCCGCATGGCAATACTGCGTTGCTATCGGTTGTTTCTTCCGCCACAATACGCATCCGGGTTATATTGCCGGCCTGCATTCCAGCCGGAACAACGAGGTTCCCACTGTAAGTGAGGGAACCACCGGCAAGTACCGGATTGGTAGTTGCCGTTTCTCCCGGATCCGTAAAAGTTCCGTTGTTATTATAATCGATAAAAATCTTTACTATCCTGGCTGCTGTGGAGCCATCGCAACTATGGAGTTTTATCGTGAAAGGATAAGAGGTGTTTGACTCAAGGTTCACGGTCTGGTTCGTATTATCGGTATAGCTTTTGCAAACTGCCGGACTGGTAACATTGATATTGCTGATGGTTACCTGATCGATTTGGGTACCTGTACTTGCCAGGGATGCAGATGCACAGTAAGTTGAACTTCCAACACCACTAACGATAAGGGAATAAGCCTGTGAACCGCCTTGAAGTGTTCCTTTATGCGTTACGTTAATAGTATACGTCATGCCCGGAACAGCATTCGGGATCTGGATTTTTTCAACATTGTTGAGGTTGTCATCCCCATGTGTGGCAGGGTTCCAGGGTATTAAACGATTCAGGACCCAGGGCATATAAGTTGTTCCATTACCTGTAACGCGCAGATCCAGGTCATTTATCAGCTTTGGAGCGGAATTGTTCAGGGTGTTCACTTCATTTACAAACCCCGGGGGATCGGTCCAGCAAATGGTAACTGTAAGCGGTCCTTTTCCCGAAGCAATTACCGGTATTGAAAAAGTGCCGGCCGCTGTTGTGAGTTTATTTTCCTGAATCAGCTGATCTGTATTATTGGAAGTGATTACAGAAGCTGCTTTGGGCATATCGATCAGTCCGTAGCCGAACTGGTAATCCGGTCCGTCGGCTGGTCCGGCTTCATCAGCCGTATGAATCAGGATTCCCTTAAGGGTTGCTGAGCGCATAAAAGCGCCATTGTGCAATTTGTAATAGTACTCCTGAAGCAGGAATGCTGACCCCGCTGCAGCCGGTGAAGACATGGAAGTCCCGCTGTAAATCGCATAGGCATTGTTAGATGTACTTATGGACGACAAAACATTAATTCCGTCTGCCACCAGGTCGGGTTTGATCCGGCCGTCATCAGATGGCCCCCAGCTGCTGAAATCTGCCAATACCACATCGGAAGGAGAGGTATATCCTCCGGGAATAGGATTTACAGCGCCTATGGAAATGATATTTTTAGCTACCCCGTAGGTTGGAATTATATCATATCCGTTGTTGTTGCTGATTCCGGCAGGCCGGTTCCCTGCTGATACCATGTCCCCGTTCGCATCATATCTGAAGTAAGGCTGGCCAACATCCGGGCCATTCACATCGCGGTTATTGCCCACTGATTTAACGATAAGGTAGTTTGGGGCAATATAGGCCATGGAGTCCCATGACTGGGCCTGACTGCTGTAATACCCGAACTTATAATCGACTGTATCACCCGGATCACCTAGAAATTCCCACCTGGATTTGTCAGTATTGTAATTCCATCCGGCCAGCTCACCGTAAGAATGGTTGGAAATCAGCAGGTCAGCTGCTGCACCAAACATTTCTGAAACATCATTATTGTAGTCATAGGCTTTTAACTGTAAGGCACCGAACGACATACCCTTAGCTGCCGGATTTACCCCGGCGGCAATCAGTGTACCGGATACATGGGTTGAATGATCGTTCAGGGTTGGGGAATTGTCAACCTGTAGCACCCGGCCATTGAGTTCCTGGTGGGTTCCCAGTACCTTACCCCCATCCCAAATAGCGATTTTCCCCTTTAGTCCCGGTGTGGAGCCGCTCAGGTTTAATCCGGTACTGCCTCCGGGCCAAAGCTGGGTAGTTCCAATGGTGGCAGCGGAGATAATATTGTTGTATGTGGTAACATACAGCGGCATGCCCTTATGATTGATACCATAAAGTACCGCGCGGTTTCCATTCTTAAGCGTAATGAAAAGGGGCCAGTTCCTTTGAACGGCTACACGCATCAGGCGTTCGTTCATGCCCTGAAAATCTTTTCCGGATTGCATTGCCGCTTCCCTGAGAGCGGAAATATTCGTTTTCTCCTGTGATTTCACCGAGGTAAGCAGCGTTAAAGTAACCAGGATCAGGGGTACAAATTTCTTGATTATCATGAATTTTCTTGAATGATAAAGAGCCTTTAAAAATACACTTTTTTCATCACCGCAGGCATTTTTGCCATAACTTACCCGTGGTTAAGGGTATCAAAATGAAATGTACAAAAACGCTACTATTATTGGCTACCGGTTTAATTTTTTTAAGCGATTATGCCTATAGTCAGGGCAAAAAAACAGGTTTGGAAGGTTTTATTTTCAGGATATCCGGAAACCGCATGCCATCCCCCGATATGAAGCCTATACCTCCAAAGGGGATAAAATCCACCGTTTATATTTACCAGCTTACCAGCCTGAGCCAGGTGAGCAGGGTGGAACAGTCGGCTTTTTACAGTAGCATTCGAACCAGACTTATCCAAACCGTTAGTTCTGACTCTACCGGCTATTTTTACACGATACTACCTCCAGGTGAATACTCCCTTTTTACCAAAAAGGATGCTTTGTTCTATGCGAATAATTTCGACGGCGACAACCATATTGCCCCTGTTCGTGTCAGCGCCGGAAAAATGACCCAGGTAAACGTCAACATTGATTATGATGCAGTTTATTAGATTTTCATGCAGTTTTCATGAGTAATAGGCCCTTTTCTGGTTTCAAAATCTGGTAAATTTGAGAATTGTGTAAATGTGACAAAAGTGGAAGGGAAATTTTAATTTAATTTTAAATTTCTTTCTCACATTCGCATATCTCACCCAATAACACATTTGCCACATTGTGAACATCCTGTTCCCTCCTTTATTTCTTACCTTCGCCGTTCGGAATGAGTAATGAGGTTTTGTTGAAGCAATACGAGCATTCATCCCGCCTTTTTCAACTGGCGGACAGGCTTACTATGTCCGCTCCCCAGCATATTCAGCTGAAAAACCTGCAGGGTTCCTCCGCCGCTTTTGTTATCGCCGCAATTTTCGGTTTCCCCGCATCCAGTCAGCTCAATCACCTGGTTGTATGTGAAGACGCGGAATCGGCGGCATATTTCCATAATTCCCTGGAAAATCTGACGAAGGCCCTGGATATATTTTACTTTCCTTCTTCTTTTAAAAATAATAAGACTTTCCAGGAACTGAACAGCAGTCACGTGATGCTGCGCACCGAAGCTCTTACCCGCCTGAGCGACGGAGGAAATAAGAAAATCATTGTTACCTATCCGGAAGCGCTTTTCGAAAAAGTGGTACTTCCTGAAACCCTCACCGGGAATATGATCCGGATAAAATCCGGGGAAAGCATCCATCTGGAACAAATGATGGAATCCCTGGTGGGATATGGATTTGAAAGAACGGATTTTGTTTATGAGCCCGGCCAATTCGCCCTAAGGGGGGGTATCCTGGATATCTATTCTTTCGGGAATGAAAAGCCCTACCGGGTGGAACTTTTTGGGAATGAAGTGGATTCAATCCGCATTTTTGATCCTGAATCCCAGCTTAGCGAAAGAAGACTCATCCATGTAAATATCATTCCGAATATTGAAACCCATTTCTCTTCGGAAAAAAAAGTCCCCCTGTTTGATTTCCTTCCTGACAACACTGTTATTTGGATACACGACCAGCATTTTGTAAGGGAGCGGATTACGATCCTTGAAAAAGAGCTCAGTGCTTTTTTGGCGTCGGGTGGTTCGAGGGACATGGAATCCGGAGACGGCACGACCAAAAAAGCCGTGTCAGTGGAAGATTTTATTCATCCGGATTCCATGGATAATATTTCAGGAACGAGGCACCTGGTTGAATTCGGGAAGACCCGTGAAGAGGGTGCATTTATTATTGAATTCCATACCCGGCCGCAACCTGCTTTTAACAGAAGGTTTGAACGGCTCATTGCGGATCTGGAAAGCTGGGAAGCGAAAAAATTCGAAATCTATCTTTTTGCCGATAATCCAAAACAGCTCGAAAGGCTGCATACGATTTTTGAGGATCTGAAATCGGTTATACAGTTTACCCCGGTAGCCAGTTCCATTCATGAAGGGTTTATTGACGAAGACCTGAAGATCGTATGTTATACTGATCATGAAATATTCCAGCGCTATCACAAGTATAAAATCAAACAGGCTTATAATAAAAGCAAGGCCATCACCCTGCGAACCCTCAGGGAATTGCAGCCTGGAGACTATGTAACCCATATTGACCATGGTGTTGGCATTTTCAGCGGATTACAGAAGATAGAAGTGAACGGAAGACTTCAGGAAGCCGTACGAATATTTTATAAAGACAGTGATATCCTCTATGTAAATATCAATTCCCTTCATAAAATATCAAAATATACGGGTAAGGAAGGCAGCATCCCAAAAGTGAGCAAACTCGGAAGTGATGCCTGGCAGAAGTTAAAGGAAAAAACAAAAACGCGCGTCAAAGAAATAGCATTTGACCTGATCAAACTATATGCTGCCCGCAAGGCTCAGGAGGGATTTGCTTTTTCTCCCGACAATTATATGCAGACTGAACTGGAAGCTTCATTTATTTATGAAGACACGCCGGACCAGAGTAAGGCCACCGCCGATGTGAAAAAAGATATGGAATCAGCTTCCCCGATGGACCGGCTGGTTTGTGGTGATGTGGGATTCGGAAAAACAGAAGTGGCTATACGGGCTGCATTCAAAGCCTGCCTGGACGGGAAACAGGCTGCCGTGCTGGTTCCCACAACCATCCTGGCTTTTCAGCATTTTAAAACTTTTGGAGAGAGACTGAAAGATTTTCCCGTTACCGTCGATTATGTAAACCGATTTAAATCGGCCAAAGAAAAAAAAGAAACATACAAAAACCTGGAAGAAGGAAAAATAGATATCATCATAGGAACCCATTCTATCCTGGGTAAGGAAGTGAAGTTTAAAGACCTGGGACTGCTGGTGATTGATGAGGAACAAAAATTCGGGGTAGCGCACAAGGAAAAGATAAAGACCCTGAGAACAAACCTGGATTGCCTCACCCTAACGGCCACGCCTATCCCAAGAACTCTTCAGTTCAGTCTGATGGGAGCACGTGACCTAAGCATCATGAATACTCCGCCCCCGAACCGTCAGCCGATTCAGACCGAGCTGCAGACCTTTAACGAAGAATTTATCCGGGATGCGATTTATTATGAAGTGGAACGGGGCGGACAGGTTTTTTATATTTATAACCGTATTCAGGGTCTTAAGGAGATGACAGTGTTGCTGCAGGAATTATGTCCTGATCTGAGTATCGGTAATGCCCACGGGCAAATGGAGGGTCATGAACTGGAAGAAAGGATCATGCATTTTGTTGAACGGAAATATGACGTGCTCGTGTGTACCAATATCGTGGAAAGCGGGGTCGACATTCCTAATGTGAATACCATTATCGTTCAAAATGCCCATCAGTTCGGGTTAAGCGATTTACACCAGCTCCGGGGACGAGTTGGTCGAAGCAATAAAAAAGCGTTCTGCTATTTACTGGCTCCCTCGCTCGCCACCCTGCCATCCGATGCCCGTAAAAGACTTCAGACCCTGGAACAGCACAGTGATCTCGGAAGCGGATTCCAGATTGCCATGCGTGACCTGGATATCCGGGGAGCCGGAAACATGCTGGGGGGTGAACAAAGTGGGTTTATGGTGGAAATGGGATTTGAAATGTACCAGAAAATTCTGGATGAAGCCATCCGCGAATTAAAACGAACCTCTTTCAAGGATCTGTTCAAGGATGAAATTGCCAAACAGGAAGAAGAGGCGATTGACTGCACTATTGATACGGACCTGGAGATACTGATCCCCGATCAGTATGTGGAAAGTATCACAGAGAGACTATCGTTGTATACCCGCCTCGACAATTGTGAAAATGAAGAAGAATTGCTGGCATTTCACAAAGAGATGGAGGACCGCTTTGGGCCGGTTCCGGAAGAAGTACATGCCTTGTTTGATACCGTCAGGATCAGGAGGATGGCCGTGGAACTGGGTTTTGAAAAACTGATTTTTAAAAACGGGCAGGTAAAATTCTATTTTATTAATCGCCCCGATTCAAAATATTTCGAGTCTGAAATATTTAAAAACATCCTGGATTATATTCAAAAACAGACCCGGCAGGCCAGGTTGCGCCAAAACGGTAAATTATTCATGCTCCTGGTAAGTGAGATGGATTCTATGAAGAAGTTACTGGATTTCGTTCAGCGGTTGTATGAGGGGGTGACAGAAGAAAGTGTGAGAGTGTGAGAGTGTGAGAGTGTGAGAGTGTGAGAGTTTCAGGCGTTAGGCATTAAGCGTTCTGCGTTAGGCCTTAAATGCTCTTCTCCATAATCACATGGGGAATGGTGATTTCAATAAACTGCCCGTCTTTTTTTACATAGCCCAGCTTTTCATAGAAACCAGTAGCTGTTACACGGGCATGCATCATCAGGGTCTCATATCCCATGTCCCGGGCAATATTCTCGGCAAAAACCATCAGGGCCCGGCCGATTCCCTTTCCCTGGAGATTATTAGGCACAGCCATTTGACGTAGACGCATGGTTTTGGCATCCACACGGGTCAGGAGGCAGCAACCCAACAGGCGGTCATCTTCAAAAGCGCCCATCAGCACATCATCTTTCTCTTTTTCAAGCTCCTGGACGTCAAAATTCAATCCCAGGGGCTTTCTCAGGAGATCATTGCGCAAACGCAGCATTTTCTCATATTCCGGTGAGCCGTAGTCTATTAGCTTAAGAGCCATGCCTAAAGGGTTGATTTTATGAAAAGGGGAGCAGAAATCGCAAATTCCGGTATATAATCCAAATCAAAAAATAAAATTGAAATAGCTTGTTGACGGGGTTTAGTTCAAAAATTATATTTTTGCAGCCGAAACTAAAATTTACAAAAATGTCAGACATCGCAACACGAGTCAAAAAAATTATAGTGGATAAGCTAGGAGTGGAAGAAGCTGAAGTAACCAATGAGGCGTCTTTTACCAACGATCTGGGAGCTGATTCACTGGACACCGTTGAATTGATTATGGAGTTCGAAAAGGAATTCAATATATCAATTCCCGATGAGCAAGCTGAAACCATTACAACAGTCGGTCAGGCTATCGGGTACCTCGAGGAACACGCTAAGTAGGCGTTCATCCGTGCTGCGCAAAACTTCGTTGATCCGCTTTTCAAAAGCCATAAGCTGGAGAAAGCGGATTTATCACATTATTTATCATCCGCGCAAAGGGTCATATGGAACTGAAAAGAGTAGTCGTTACAGGAATTGGTGCGCTTACGCCGATCGGTAATAATCTGCAGGATTATTGGAACAATCTTTTGGCTGGTGTTTCCGGTGCGGACCCAATTACTCTTTTCGACGCTTCAAAATTCAAGACCCGCTTTGCCTGCGAGCTGAAAAACTATGATCCGCTAAGCTTTCTGGATAAAAAAGAGGCCCGGAAGCTCGATCGTTTTGCACAGATCGCCCTGGGTGTCAGCGATCAGGCGGTGGCGGATGCGGGGATTACTAAGGATAATGTTGACAGCGACCGCGTAGGCGTTGTTTTTGCCAGCGGGATTGGAGGGCTGATTACTTTCCAGGAAGAAGTAGTTCAATTCGCACAGGGAGATGGTACACCCCGTTATAATCCCTTTTTCATTCCGAAGATGATCCTTGACATTGCCGCGGGCCATATTTCCATTCGTCATGGTTTCAGGGGTCCTAATTTTGCCGTGGTCAGCGCCTGTGCTTCTTCAACAAATGCGCTGATGGAATCTTATAACCTGATCCGGTTGGGAATGGCGGATATCATTATCACCGGGGGATCCGAAAGTGTAGTGAGTGAAGCCGGCGTCGGCGGATTTAATGCCATGAAAGCCCTGAGTGAACGAAATGACAGTCCGAGAACAGCCAGTCGCCCATACGATAAAGGGCGGGATGGGTTTGTGATGGGAGAAGGGGCGGGAGCCCTGATACTGGAAGATCTGGAACATGCCAAAGCCAGGGGAGCCAGAATTTATTGTGAAATAGCCGGTGCTGGAGCCACCGGAGATGCGCATCATATCACGGCTCCTCATCCGGAAGGCAGGGGCGCCAAGAATGTAATGATAGCTGCCCTGCGTGATGCCAGGATGTCCGGATCAGAAATAGACTATATCAATACACACGGAACATCAACGCCGTTGGGGGATGTTTCCGAAGTTAAAGCCATAATGGATGTTTTTGGCGAAAATGCTTATAAGACAAATATCAGTTCTACCAAATCGATGACCGGCCATTGCCTGGGTGCAGCCGGAGTTGTTGAGGCCATTGCCTGTATCATGAGTGTGGTGCATGATATCGTTCCACCTACCATCAACCATTTCGAAGATGATCCCGATCTCGATCCCCGGCTTAACTTTACTTTCCATAAACCTCAGAAAAGAATTGTAAACGCTGCACTCAGCAATACATTCGGGTTTGGCGGGCATAATGCCTGCGTGATCGTAAAAAAATATAAGGAATAATTCGGGAATTAGGGGATTTGCATGACGGATATCAAGTTGTCAACTATTAATGAAAATTTATTCCCTAATCTTCTAATCACCTAATCCCCTAATCTGTTAATTCCCAAATTTTCAAATTATATTGTGGTGTGGGATTTATAGACAGGATTTTTAAAAGCGATTCCTCCATTGTTTCCTTTCGCAAACAGTTGCGAAATGTGCTGGGCTTTGTTCCCGGAAATGCAGTTTTATATAAAACGGCCCTTACTCACCGCTCCGTAAAAGAAAGTTCAGATCAGAATAATGAGCGACTGGAATACCTGGGCGATGCGATCCTTAGTGCCATTATTGCGGATTTCCTTTTTAAAAAATATCCCTATAAAGAAGAAGGTTTCCTTACTGAAATGCGGAGCAAGATGGTGAATCGCGTTCAGCTCAACGATATTGCCGTGAAAATGGGACTGCGCAAAATTTCTTATTTCAATAAATTTGACGGTTCACTCAAAATGAGCCAGATTTTCGGTAATACGCTGGAAGCGGTGGTTGGCGCTATTTACCTGGACAAGGGTTATGACAAATGCCGTCAGTGGGTGATGGAAAGAATTATCCAACCCTATCTCTTTATGGAGGATCTTGAGAACCTGGAGATCAACCACAAAAATAAATTATACGGGTGGGCTAATAAAAACGGGAAAAACCTGGAATTTGAAACCATCGATGAACATATGGAAGGCGGCCGCAGATTATTTACGGTGGGTGCTGTTGTGAACGGCGAACTGATTTCCCAGGGCCGTGCCTACAATAAAAAAGACGCCAGCCAGATTGCCGCCCAGCTGGCCATGGAAAAACTCGGCCTGCAGAAGCTGGATTCAGAAGAATAATTCCGGTTCAGGACTACTATTCTTTTACAACTAAATCATGAACCATTTGTCCATCGAATAACCGGATGAATGATTCAAGATAGGCGGGACTCCCTTCTATATGAACCGCTATCGTTTGCACTTTTTCGCAGGTAATTCTTTTTACAGATGCGAAATTGGAATTTTCTTTATCCAGAATAAAAGCGGGCTGATGGTCAAAAACAGGATCCGCAGGAATTTTCCATTTTCCAAACAATAAGAAATAAATATCCGGACTGCGGTGGAACTGATTCAGGTCGAAAATAGCCTGTTCATCCGGTGCGCTGTTATGATACATGCCGGCCAGTGCAGCGCCTGGAACGGAAATTTTCTTTATGAAAACCGGCGTACCGCCGCCATATGGGCTGATGGCTCGTTCGTTGAATGAAAATTTTATCCGAATCATACTGCTATTCCGGAACATTATTTTTTTATCGTGCATACTCTTCTGGAATTGTTCATGCGACTTGTCTGCTCCGGCATAGGCGTCACTGGTTTTACGGTTGATGATGTTAATCCAGTAGTCTATTTTTTTCTGGAACAGGCTCAGGGCATTTTCATAATTCTTTATTCCGGCTTCATCTTTGGACGTCAAAGCTTTCTGATATGCTGCCATATGACTGGTCATGTAAGCAGATTGTGCTTCCGTCCAATAGTTGACAGAATCCATATTCCGCTTCTGGACCTCCTGTAAAGCAGGATCATCCATTTGCTGATTGTATTGGGCAGATATTTTATTTGCGTCTTCTACCAGGTCCTGCCTGGTCCAGTTTTCCCAGGCTTTAAGAGAATCAGCATTCACAATGAATATAAAACTGATGATATACTGATGCGGTTTCCGATTCGGAAAGGGTACCGCATAAGCGGGTGAAGTAAAGGGATTGATAAAATCCCCGTAGCCGGTCTCATCATATTCATACATTTCCCATTTTTTTGCATCAGCGATTTTTTGCATCATCCCCACGGTTAATTCCCGGAGGCGGTTCTGCATGGTGATTTCCTGTGGAACGATAAAGTCGCCAATGCAATGGAGTGAATCCAACATTGGACTAAAATCCCGGGGACAGTCCGCAGGGAAATAAGCGCATTCCTGCGCGAAACCATCGATACCGGATAGGAAAAAGCACAGTACAACGAATACTTTTTTCAGTATCCGGGGTGCCGTCCGGATAGTATTTAATTCTTGCATTCCCTGTTTTTTGCGGTCATTACCCGGGCGTATGCTTTCGCGCCGTCGGACCATCCGGAGGAAACTTTAGCCAGCAGGTCCACAAAACCGTTCAACGCCTGCTTTTGCATGCTCCACATCATTTGTTTTGCACTCGGATCCGTAACGGCATCTCCGTATTTGTATTCAATTTCCAGTTTGTCAATCACAGCAACCTGATCAGCAATCCGCTGTTTATACTGAGCAATCATTTCTTTCATTTTTTCCAGATCCGAATTGACAGCGACCACATATGTGTTGGCAGAAGTGATGGCCCTTTCTCTTTCACAACTGCAGGTAGGGCCGGCATAGCCTCCCTGTTGAACCTCAGGGCAATTGGGGGGAAGCTTTAAGGTGGTTTTATCGGTATAGGTTATTTTGGCAAATTTCATATCGAATTCCATCAGAACCTGCTGCAGAGTTCCCAATGCAGACTGAGCCTGTCCGATCTGCCTCATGAGGTTTACATCTGTTTTTGGGGGTGCCTGGGTATGGTTGCTGTTTTTTGCCATCTGCTGAATCTGCTCTGGTGTCATATTGGCCATTTGGGCGGCCTGTTGCTGTTGTTGCATAGCCTGAGCCTGTGCCTGCTTTACGTCCTGTGCCGAAGCGCCCTGGTTCGCTGCGGTGTAGCTTTGATTTTTCATGGCATTCATATCACTGTTCATCATGCGGTTCAGTTCATCATTCAGTTCGTTGAACTGGTGTCCATTGTCCTTGATGGAAACAGATCCATTTGAGGGATCCGTTTCCCTTGTGCTGGCTTCGTAACAGACATTGCTGGCTTCAAGAGCCGGAATCCTGTTTATCAGGCTGTTAATCTGGATAGTAGCGGGCTTCTGGCTGAAACAGACACTGATGGGAAAGAAAGATATCAGCAGGCAGCCGATTCTTGTGGGGAGGGTATTCATATTTTTTATTTTTAATTGAAATGGATCGGGCAGTAAACCCTTCTAATTCTTTTTAGCGGAATTCGATTTATTTTCCAGGTGGATTTTGAAATTGGCATAAACGATTACCTGAGAAAACTTCGGATTGATTTTTGCACCTTCAAAGGTTTGATCCACCAGCACCGAACTGTTATCCTGAACCGGGATTTCAAAATCGATGAAAAGCATTTTGGCCAGGACGCCGTTGTCCGCGGCAGATGAAGCTGTTTTTTTGGACATGGCCATGATTTTCTGATAGTCTTCCATTCTTTTGGCGCCGGTATCAGATTTCATCCGGCTTGCCAGCTTTTTCATTTCATCCACCATCTCTTCATTTTTCTTTTGAAATGCGTCCGATTCTTCTTTTGCTTTTCCCGACTTGGCATATTCCTTTCTGGTTTGGTAATCTGCGAAATACTCTTCACCGGTGATACCCATAGGTTGCGGAGGTCCATATGGTAGTTTCCAGAGACCGTTGTTTTTCGGATTCGGCAGAAACCTGCTAAAGATGATGGTATCCTTTCCGGGATTGCAGAAATCCATTTTCAACCCCTCCAGTCTGTTCGTATACTTTTTTGTTCCGATATAAAC
Organism: uncultured Bacteroidota bacterium; assembly: GCA_963766585.1. Lineage (GTDB taxonomy): Bacteria > Bacteroidota > Bacteroidia > Chitinophagales > Chitinophagaceae > Puia. The sequence continues at coordinate 119,060 of CAVYAV010000002.1, read as the reverse complement.
CGGTGCACCATTGGGAACGACAATCTGGTTGGTGATGAGATCGCAGTCGAAGTCCTGGTCTTGCTTGAAATTGTAAAAGCCAAAACCGTCCTTACTGCTTTCATCCATTACAACCCACTTATAACACTGATTTGAATCGCGGCTGAATTTCGGTCCCACTTTGCAACGGCCTTTCAAATGCGAGATCCAGTAACCTTTTTCCTTTCCGGTTTTTACATCCATTTCCACGGTTAATTCAAACCCGTTGAAAACTTCAGCTATTTTAGCCAGGTTCTTGTCAAAATCGTAGTCGGCGGAATTGGATCCCAACAGCGAGGAATTCCGGCACAGGCTCAGCATATAGGTTAAATTGCCTACCTGCTTCCAGTCATTATGTTTCAGTTTGTCAAAATAAAAATAAAAATTCTGGTAAATCATTCCTGCCAGAATGGGGAAATACTGGTCTTCCGGATTGGACTGCCCTGTTCCTTTCAGGGCACTGATTAATATATAATCCCTGGCGACCGACAGATAGGTTCTGGTAACGGCTTCTGCCGCTTTAAATCGTTTCTGGTACTTCGTCACGAGTTTCTCTGCGCGCCAGTACAAGTGTTGCGCAATACCCATTACGGCATCAGTCAATTCATCATATCCAATATAATTGCAGGGTCCCGATTTACTGAAAAGTTCAGCATATGTTTCGGGAATAACCGGTTTGTTCAGACCGGCTTCTCCGAGTTGCTTCAGTATCGCCATTCCCTTTCTGACCAGTTCCTGCTCCGGATGAACAAAATCCCTTACATAGTGTTCGATGGTAGTATCATACACTTTTCGCATGTTTGAATCGCAGGCGTAACAACTGTATTCGAATTCCGGAGGCGGAGGTACCTGCAGGTTGGCATCGTTGTATTTTTTGTTCGCTGAATAATAACTCAAAACTTCCTTATAGTCTGCTTTTACCTTCTCACAAAGAGCAGCGGCTGACTGAATAGAATTTGCATCGCCGGATTGGGAGGAGTTGCTGGCCGGAGAAGAAGGATTTTGATTTCCGGTGGGACTTTTTCCCGGCCGGTCATCCGGACTCAGAAGATCCTGATCCGGATCTATCTTGTAGTCATTGAACAGTTGTTGTTGTTCACGGGCATCCGGAAGCAACAGCTGATTCAATTCATATGAATCCGGATTCACATTGTTGGCCGGACTGGTTAACTGGGCAACCCATTTGTCCATTTGCTGAATGCCTTCCTCTATTTTCTTATTCCATTCATCTTCTTCTTTTCCTGAAGTAGTGATCTTGCCGCCCGGATGAATGGTGATCGTTCCGCCACCTCTTCCGGCAGAATCCTTGTCCACAATGAATATATTTTTCTTAGTCGGGTTCCAGTGACCGGTAAACCAGAGGAAACGGGTGTTTCCGGAAGGAGAACCTGTTGATGCGGATAAATTATTCTGCGCCCGGGAGGAAACACAAAATAACAATAACAGAAGTGAACACGGCCAAAAATGAAATTTCATATAAATCTTGGTTCAGGGTGTTAAGGCGTTTTGCATTTGAGACCAGTCCACTGTTTTCAGCAAATGCTGGAGATAATCATCAGCTCCTTTGAGTATGATCACTATATTTTCTATATAGGGTGTTTTGTTTGGGTGGATAAATGCGTAGTGCAAACCGTACTGACCGTTTTTTGCACTTTTCCAGTTTCCAAAAAGCAGGAAATAGGTATTTGTTTCATTTTCGTACTGATCTTTATTTGTGTGATAACAAAGATCTATTCCATTAACCTGGGTTGGAATCGTTCCTTTTTCACCGGGGGTTATGGTAGCGATTTTACGGTTGATATAAACATCCACCGTAAACGACATGTATTTTCTATTTTCTCCGCTGAGCTTCTGGACCTGGCTCACGTCCCCCCTGTCAAGAGCTTCCTTCATTTTATCCTGGGCGGGTTTCACCAGGGTGTTGTACCGGTCGGAATTATTTTTGACCCGGTATTCGCGCTCAAAATTCTGGTTGATATCAAGGGGCACGTCCGGCTTCTGATTCACTAAAATATCTCCTCCATAAAAATCCTGTGTCAGTTCCCAGTCCCCGTTGTTAAACTGATCAAGCGTCTGGATGATGAGGGGAATGGCCTTGTCAAGCACTTTTTTTTCTGCCGCCGTTGCATTTGACACCTGGGCATTCAGATTTTTTGTGCTGACGAACAACAGAAGCAAAAGCAGGAATCTGTGAATTTTCATCTCCGGTTATTTCTTGATACTACATTTTCACAAATTCCACCCTCCTGTTATTGGCCCTGCCTTCCGGTGTGCTGTTGTCGCTAATGGGTTTGGTTTCACCATAACCTTTCGCGGTTAACCGAGAAGCGCTAACGCCCATGGAAATCAGCTGGGCTTTTACGGCGTTGGCACGTGCATCGGATAAACTGAGATTATGAGCCGGGTTACCCGAATTGTCCGTAAATCCTTCTACATCAAATTTGATATCCGGATTGTCTTTCATCACCTGAACGATCATATTCAGGGTACCCATACTTTCCGGCCGTATAGTCGATTTATCAATATCGAAGTTGATTCCGTGGGTTACAATTTTTGCATCAGTAAATTTCTGACCCAGCATATTCATTCCACCGCCTTCTGCAATGCGGATATTGGTTACCACGCATTTCCCTGCAACCCGGATTCCGAATTTGTTGATTCCCGGGTCTTTTACTTCCGGAATTACATAGAGTCGAATCTGATCCAGGTAGATCTTCATTTGTTTATTCTTATAAGCGATAGCAACATGGTGCCATTTATTTACAAAGTTTTCATTGTTCATTCCTTCGGGTATCTGTTTTGATCCATCCCATAATGACGCTGTATAAAATTCAAGAAGTTCGGGCGAAACGGAAAGATCATTGTAACTGTCTATCGGTTCATCTGTTCCATATAAATTTATCCCTGCCCAGTGACTACGGATATCATCATCGGCATCAGCGGCCCGGGGCACGTACATGTCGAATTCAATTGTGAAATTGGCCGGCATATATCCCGACTTCTTTTTCATGCGCGGCTCCATGACCACGGCATTGTCCCCATGCTCAGCTTCCGTCAGGGCAAAAACCTTTTTACCGTCAAAATCCGTTACCACCCCTTGGCCATAACATAAACGCCAGTGGGCGGGAAATTCGCCCTTCTGGTCATCACTGAAATCTTCGGCGAACAGGATTTTTTCACCGGGTACAAAATCGTAATTGTCGTATGCTTTTAAGGAAGGATTTTGTGTGGTTGCCGCTCCGGATGAGCCAGTCTGCTGAACTGTATTTTGTTTCGGTTGAACGGTATCTGTTTTCGGGGGTTTATTCTTTTTCTTAAACATATTTCCGATCCCCTGCTCCGCTTTATTGATGCCTTTATTGGCTTCGTTGTTCATATCGCTGTTCGCCTGGTTGGTAGCCGCATCCTTACCCACCTGGGAAGGGTCATTTACCTGGGCATCGGCAACGCAGACCAGGATACAGGCAAACAGCCCGAGAATGAAAATTTTGTTCATGGTTATCAGTTGAGTAATTGAAATTTGATATCTGAAACGGTAAACAAATGTTTACTTATCAAAATAATAGATAATAAGGAAGGGAGACTATCGGATGAATATCTGATTTATAGACTATCTGGGCTTTAACACCTTCGCTACCGCTTCTGTTTTGGAGTTTACATGAAGCTTTTGGTAGACATTGCAGATATGGGTGCGTATGGTGCTGATGCTGACAAAATACTTTTCGGCGATTTTTTTATAACTCAGCCCTTCAACCAAAGAATATAAAATTTCATTTTCCCTTGCGGTAAGATTGAAGTCCTGAATCCGGGTAACGGGTTCGCCCTGGAAAGACCGGATCACTTTTCTGGCGATACTGCCGCTCATGGGAGCACCGCCATGATATAAATCAATAATGGATTCAACAATTTCTTCGGGCGGGGTTTTTTTCAGCAGGTAACCGGACGCGCCGGCACGTATGGCATCGAATATTTTTTCATCATCTTCGAATACCGTGAACATGAGGATCTGGATTTTTGGATAAACTGATTTCACTGTATGTACACCTTCAATTCCGGAGATATGCGGCAGTCCGATATCCATTAATATGATATCCGGCAGACTCCTGCCCAGTTCGGTCACCACATTGAGGAGATTGTTGAGGGTTAGAACGCATTTCATTCCCTCGGTATCGTTGAACAGATTTTCAAGGCTTTTACGCAACGCTTCATTGTCTTCTACGATCGCAACTTTAATCATTACATCAAAATTGAAGCATTTTTATCCTATTCGTATCAGATATTCATTTGATTTTTAAGCGGAGCTTTAGCTGGCATCCCTGCCCCTCAGTTGAACGGATAACCAGATCGGCTTGCATTTCCTTAGCCCGGTGACGCATACTAAGCAAACCATTTCCGGCAAAGGACCGGGAGCTGTCAAATCCACGACCATTATCGCTCAGTAAAAGTTCGAGCCAGCCCTGATGGTAATCCACTTCAATACAGGCTTTTGTAGCTTCCGAATATTTGACGAGGTTATTGATGGCTTCCTTCAGGATCAGGTAAATATGCTGACGCCATTCAATGGGTATATTGAGTTCATGGATCGTTTCCGGAATGGTAATGGTGTAGTCAATATTTTTTGCCTCGAAAAGAGTTGTGGCGAATCGCCGGATCCGGGATAACAGATTTTCAAGAGAGTCGTTTCTGGGATTGATACTCCACACGATATCATCCATTTTTTCCATAAGGATAACCGAACTGTCCTTTATTTCATGCATGGTTGATAAGGTCTGATCTGCATTTTTTTCTTTCAGGGCCAGATTACTTAATATGGAAATGGAACTTAAGGTTGAACCAATATCATCATGCAGGTCCTGCGCGATCGTGTTCCGGATATGCTGCATTTTTGTCTGCAGAAGTTCATTCGCTTTTAGCTGCTCGATAAGATTTTCCTGACTTTTAATTTTTTCTTTTTCGGCACTCATACTTTTGAAACTTAATCCGGCAGTAAAACAGAATATCTCCAGGATGATGCCCACCTGGCTATATATGAGTTTATCCGTAAAATGATGCAGGATTTTCTCGTCTTCCAGGTAGTCCAGAATGAGGCCAATGATATTGCCCAGCCCCACAAAAAGACTTCCGGAAATGATGAAGTAAATCAGGGCTTTTTTTTCACGAAGTAAATAAGTGATAAAGCAGGCACAGGTAACGAATAAGAGTGTCAGAATATAGGTGAATAATTCCCTTTCCAGTTTTACATTAAAAGTGTCTACTACGAAGGCCAGGTCAAAAACCAGGTAAGCCAGGATAAAGTATTCAATGCGGATAATCCACCTGTTCATTACCGGATAGGAGGCTGGCATATCCAGGAAACTCCGGATGAAGCGGAAATAAAAAAAATAAGGCAGCATGAGCAGGGTTTTATTCAGATAGACCCTGAGTAGCGGAAACCGTGCGAAAAGGATCCGCATCTGAAATCCGACTTCATACCTGCTTAAAAAATAGAGCGAAATGAACATCAGGTAGAAAAAATAATATCCATATTCCCCGCGCCGGATAATGATCCACTGGAACAAAACATACAGTAGCTGACAGATCAGGATTCCCTGGAATACCAGTTGGAAATTGTAAAAACCATGCTGCAACATGGAATCTTCCCCGATGGTCTGATATAAAGCCGGTTCACCATAAAGAAAGATTCCGTCATAATTATAATTTTCAGTTTTTTGCACCAGTTTCAGATAAACGGTTCCTTTCTGAAATGGAAGCAGGGACAATCGCAGGGTCTGGGTAAGTTGCAGCAGGAATGGACTATCCGGGGAATACCGGTGCAGGTTTCCTCCCTCAATATGCCGAACCGGATGGGTACCTGAAACGAAATACAGATCGATATAATTTATATTACCACAGTACAGGTAAATCTTCAGGGCGCTGTCCGTTTGACTTGCCAGATCGAATTTTAGCCATAGTGCCTGTGAGGAAGGGGATTTGTATAGTTGGGAAACAAAAGAAATATATGGTAGAGAAAAAGCGGTTTGACGGATCCTGTCTAATTCTGATTTTCCGGAAGAATCTATATAATAGGAAATGGCGGATTCCTGTAAGTCTGAAACGGAGAATCCTTTTACACTGATATTGTTGGTTGAAGTGTCCAACTCCTGACCCGCTGCTTTAAGGGGAAGGAAGATGACGCAGGCCAGCAGGGTGGCTAGCATCGGTGTTCTTTTTTTCAAATTGTAAGGCTGCAGAAAATTTTTATCCATTTCCAGCGATTCTCCCTGGGTTCAGGGTTTATCCATACATAGTTCGATCAATACCCCATTGGTATTTTTCGGATGTAAAAAACAAATCAGTTTATTGTCTGCCCCCGACTGCGGCGTTTCATTCAATACAACAAATCCGGCAGCCCGGAGTCTTTTTATTTCCGCTTCTATATCTGATACGGCAATGGCGATATGATGAATGCCTTCTCCTTTTTTTGAAATAAATTTTGCAATAATGCCTTCGGGATCCGTGCTTTCCAGCAATTCGATTTTATGGTTATCCAAGGCAAAAAATGCGGTGGTTACCGATTCGGATTCTACCTGTTCTTCCTTGTAGCAAGGCGTATTCAGCAGTGCTTCAAAGAGAGGAATGGATTGGGAAAGACTCTTTACTGCAATTCCGATATGCTCCAGTTTATACATATATAAATATACGTTTTAGGCTCAAAGCTCAAAGCTTAAAGCGTGAAGCCTAAAGTCCGCTCAAATTCCTGTTTTTTGGATTCCAGGCCGCGAGTGCCAGCCAGAACTATTCACCCTGCCTGCTGTTATTGTATTGAGCGCCTGTTTTAAAAAGAAAACCGTTAAGCTTATAAAAAGTAAATTTGTCCTGTGAACCTGCCTGTATACATGGATTATCATGCTACCACCCCCTGTGATCCACGGGTATTGGAAACCATGTTGCCTTATTTCAACGCACATTTTGGGAATGCTTCCAGCAGGGGACATGTATTTGGATGGCAGGCTGCAGAAGCAGTAAAGATTGCCCGGGAAGAACTGGCTTCCCTGTTGAATGCCGATCCATCTGAGATTATTTTTACTTCCGGAGCTACGGAATCGATAAACCTCGCCCTGAAAGGTATATATGAAACGATGGCTCCGAAAGGCAGCCATATCATTACCGTTTCAACTGAACACCGGGCCACGCTGGATACCTGCGCGCACCTCGAGAAAATGGGGGCTTCGGTTAATTATCTGCCAGTTCTTGAAGATGGATTAATTGATCTGGAAAAACTGGAATCATCCATTAGGCCGGATACTATCATGATTGCCGTAATGTATGCAAACAATGAAACAGGTGTTTTGCAACCCATCCGATCGATCGGAGAGATTGCAAAAAAACACGGGATTATTTTTTTTACTGATGCCACACAGGCTCTGGGAAAAATCAGTGTGGACGTTATGCGGGATGAGATAGACCTGCTCGCCTGTTCGGCTCATAAAATATATGGACCAAAAGGAGTTGGAGCATTGTACGTCAGACGAAAAAATCCGAGGGTTCGACTATCTCCCCTGATGGATGGTGGAGGCCAGGAAAGAGGCTTTAGGAGTGGTACCCTGAATGTTCCCGGAATCGTCGGTTTCGGGAAAGCCACGGAGCTTGCAGTTACGGAAATGGATCAAAATGGTCTTTCTATCGGGAAACTTCGAAACAGACTGGAATTGGGTCTTCTGCAACTGGATGGAGCGGTTTTAAATGGGAATTCCCGGCTGAGAATACCCACGGTGTCCAATATATCCTTTACCCGGGTATCAGGAAACCGTTTGCTGGAAGCTTTATTAAAAGATATTGCGGTTTCCTCCGGATCAGCCTGTAGTTCCGCATCTCCGGAACCCAGTCACGTCTTAAAAGCAATGGGTTTAACGGATGATTCGGCTTATCATGCCATCCGGTTCAGTCTGGGGAAGTATAATACAGTAGAAGAAGTGGATTTTGTAATCCGGAAACTGGGTAAAACCCTTGAACGTATACAGGAACCTGTGCAATCGAAAATTTAGATCCGGAATTTTGGAGTTTCCGAACCGGCAAAAAAAGTATTTTTCATAATTAAAAAGTGAATTCATGATTTTCGTTTCTGATAAGGCAAAAGAGAAAGTAAAAGTTTTGATGGAAGAGTCCCCCATTGCAGATAAATCCGACCTCTTTCTGAGGGTTTCAGTTATCGGCGGAGGTTGTTCGGGACTGAGTTATAAAATGGATTTCGACAACCAGAAAAAACCAATGGACCAGGAGTTTGAAGACAATGGGATTAAAGTGGTAACCGATCTGAAAAGTTTCCTTTATCTGGTAAATACCACCCTCGATTTTTCCGAGGGACTGAATGGGAAAGGGTTCTATTTTAATAATCCGAATGCCAGCCGCACCTGTGCCTGCGGAGAAAGCTTCGCGGTATAATTTTTCACCTTCCGGTTTATTCTTCCATCGTAACGGATGAAGCTTACAATTGATCGAAAATATTTGTCTGCCTTTTGTTTTCGCAACTGCCTTATTTCCTGCCTTTTATAATTCAGGTACATAATTATTTCATCTCTGGTCAAGCATCTTTGGAGATTTGCAATACACTTATTTACAGGTCATTAACTCTACGAAGTAGTTTTACTATTTGATATCGGTTGCCCGGGTATTACATTTAAGTGTTTATTCTTATTCTGGTGAATGATTCACTCAGAAAAGTCCGAACCAAATGAAAACCTATAAGCCCAATTTTACCCTTTTGCGGATCTTCTACACCCTGCTCCTTGCTGCACTTTGTGTCGATCCGGCCGTTGCCCAACTAAAAATAGACTACGGAAAAAGCTATGTGAACGTCACAAAGGGCGCCACAGGTGGAACTATTGAACCCAATGACATTCTTGAGATAAGGGCAACCTTTGTAGTGGGCGGATCGGGTGTAAACGACTACGCTGACAGCTGTGCTTATTTTGATTTTATTCCCGCCAATACAACCTATATCCCCGGTACACTGGGTATTCTAACCAACGAGGGTAAGATTTATAAGACTTTTACGGATGCAACCGGTGACGACGCCGGTGGAATCACCGGAACCAGTATTCGCATTAACCTGGGTTTTAAAAACGCTCCTACGGCCACGGCCTTCAGGCGGGGCAGGATAACCTATAATGATAAACCAACCTTTTACGGTTCCACCTGTATCCTGATTGCCACTTTCCGGGTGAAAGTTACAGGCGCTTATGGAACTAAAGTGAGTGTGGGCGGCGGCGTCATTTCTTATTTCCCCCAGGGACTTGCCTTAACATCCATTACGTTTCCGCAGGACTCGATCATGATCTTCCAGAATCAGGCAATTTGTCCGAACTCATCCAGTAACACCATTACTTCCGAATTCGGCGGTACGTTTGGTTCAGGTAAAGCAAAAAACAGAGCGCCCTCGTCCAATATTTCAAATAATTACACCTATAATGTTTTCAGTCCGGGTACACCCAATGATTACTATTACAATATTTCGAACAATACCAGCACGGGTGCAGCCGGATATACAACCCTGAATACCTGGCCCAAACCGGATCCCAATATTTCCGGATTTACCTACAATCATCGGGTGTTTTCACTTTGGGATATTATAGGTGACCATACGGGAGCCTCCAATCCCCTGCTGGGTAATCCGGCAACGGATACGGTAAACAGTACCGGCGGATATATGGCCGTGATTAACTCTTCCTATAAAACGGATATTACGTTTTTGGATACAATAAATAATTTATGTCCCAATACCTATTACCAGTATTCGGCCTGGTTTAGAAATATATGTTCCCGTTGTGCCTGTGACTCGAATGGTAAATCGCCCAGTAATGCGGGATATATTCCAACCGGACCCGGAGACTCGTCCGGGGTGCATCCCAATCTTACATTTAATGTGAACGGTTATGATTATTATACCACGGGAGATATGCCCTATACCGGGCAGTGGGTAAAGAAAGGATTTACTTATTTAACCGGACCTACCCAGACCAGCATGATCATTTATGTTCGAAATAATGCACCGGGAGGGGGTGGTAACGACTGGGCATTAGATGATATCAATGTAGCTTCCTGCATACCGAATATTTCACTCACTCCGAATAAGCCGGATACACTTTGCCGCGGGGCGGATGACACGGTTCGCTTTAAAGTGTCTGCTTTCTTTAATAACTATATTCAGTGGAAGCTGGAGAAAAGTATAGATAATGGCGCTACCTGGATATCTCCGGGTACCGATACCCTGGGAAACCTTCCTGCGGGAACCGGTGCGCCGACATTTAATTCCGTTACCGGATTATATGAATATACTGTAAGCCGATATTTCAGACTGAACAATATTGACACCACGGTTATTTATCGTCTTACCGTGGCATCCACGCTGGGAAATCTCGGTACCACCGGATGTAGTTTTATTACCTCCAACCCAAAATTTGTCAGAACAGCTAACTGTACTCTTACGTTACCGACTCAGATTTCTGTTCGGGGTGATTTACTGGAAGGTGCCCTGGCCAGAATTCAGTGGACCAGCCAGGATGAAACCGGAACAATGCATTATGTAGTGGAGAGAAGTGATGATGCCGGCGCACATTACCAGGCACTGGCCACATTTACCGGAACGGCTTCCCCGGGTATGGGAAGCAGTTATGTGTTTAATGACGGGGTACCGGTAACAGGCCAGTCGTATTACCGTATTCAGCTGGCAGACCAGCAATACCACAATTATAGCAGAATTATTTTGCTGAGTAATAATGAAATTCCGGTGACCATTTCAGGTTTGGTGAATCCATTTGTGCAAACGATTTCTTTCAATATGACTGTTCCCGAAGATCATGCTGTTCAGCTCGTATTATATGATACTTATGGAAGAAGGCTGATGAACAAAAGCCAGAATACTTTCCGTGGAATCAATCATTTCGAATTCAGTGCACCATCAGGTTTGCAATCCGGAATGTATATGCTGCAGATATTTTACCAGGACACGATGATTACACGGCAATTAATCAAGAAAATTAAATAACCGCCACTGTCAACTGTCAACTCAAAAAGAATCCCCCCGGGATGCCGGGAGGATGTTAAGCAAGTAGCATTGGTAATGTTAAAATGCAGTGCCTTAACTGCCAGGATTTAACGGCGGCGAAAATATGATTTTAAAGGTATAGATGCTGCAAACAATTATATCTTTATTTTCGCGTCTATGTGGGCCGTTTGCAAAAAGGAATTCCGACAGTTTTTCAGCAGTTTGACAGGATACATAGCGATCATCATTTTTTTACTTTTAACCGGCCTCCTGCTGTTTGTATTTCCTGATACGAGCATCCTGGATTTCGGGTATGCGAGCCTGGAGAAATTTTTCGACCTTGCCCCCTGGGTTCTTCTTCTCCTGATTCCTGCTATCAGCATGCGTTCCTTTTCCGAAGAATTCCGTGGCGGAACTTTTGAAATACTCCAGTCGAGACCGCTGACGCCCTGGCAGATTGTAAACGGTAAATACTTTGCTGCCCTGCTGGTAATCCTCTTTGCTCTGCTGCCAACCTGGATTTATTTTTTTTCTGTGCAACAGCTGGCTGCCCAGTCAGGCATGGATCCCGGCGCCACCGCTGCTTCCTATATCGGATTGTTTTTTCTGACGGCCATCTTCGCTGCTATTGCCATTTGTTGCAGCAGCTTTACCAGTAATGCCATCGTAGCGTTTATTACAGCAGCATTTGCCTGTTTTTTAATATATACCGGATTTCATGCCATCAGTACAATGAAGGGATTACCATCGGGAACAGACTATTATATCGACATGCTGGGGATTGATTATCACTACCGGAATATGAGCCGCGGTGTAATCACCATCAGGGATCTGGTTTATTTCATCAGTGTAATTGCATTTTTTCTAACCCTTACCAGGAGCAACCTGTCAAAAAGATAAACGGATCATGCAGAAACTGTTCAATTCAAGATTCAGCTGGCTTTATCTTTTGACCGGGATCATCGGGATAAATATACTGGCATCATTCCTTAATGCCCGTTATGACATGACCAGCGAAAAAAGGTATACACTCACCAAACCGGTGAAAGCCATGCTGGGACGCATACATGAACAGGTTAATATCGATATTTTACTGGAAGGCAATCTGAAATCCGGTTTACGTAAACTCCGCAACAGTACCGAGGCCCTCCTTCAGGAATTCAATGAATATGCAGATGGCAATATTCACTACCGGCTGATAGATCCTGTTGCAGGTGTTGACGACACCACAAGAGCTCAATTGCTGGATTCCCTTGGCAAAATGGGGATACAACCCATGACACAGATCGCCCAGTCAAAAAAGGGTGAAGAACAGAGTCAGCGCGTTGTTATCCCGGCTGCGATTGTGAAATTTAAGGATCGGGTGTTACCCGTTGACCTGTTAAAAGGGGTGCAGAGAAGCCGGGAAGGGCAATCACCGGAACAACTATATGTAAATGCGGAAAATCTGCTGGAATATAAATTTGCCAGCACCATTGATAAACTGGTTACTGATACGCTCCCGGCCGTCGGTTATCTGATGGGTAATGGGGAGCCACTGGATTTCAGGGTATATAACCTGATCCAGAACCTGCGTGAAAATTTTCGGTTCGCAATTGTATCACTGGATTCCGTACCGGTTATTCCTTCCGAACTGAATGTGCTGCTGCTGGTGAAACCGGCAAATAAATTTTCTGAAGAAGAAAAACGCAAACTGGACCAGTTCGTCATGCGCGGGGGAAGCCTGATTTGTATGATTGATAATCTGTATGCCGAGTCGGATAGTTTACAATCGAATCGGGAGACGATTGCCTATGACCGGGCCCTGAACCTGGATGATCTTCTGTTTCGTTACGGGGTGCGTATAAACCAGGATTTGGTTGAAGACATGCAATGTGCCAGTATCAATCTGGTGGTGGGTATGCAGGGCGGAAAGCCTCAGTTTCAATTACTACCCTGGCCTTATTATCCGCTTCTCGACGGGAATCCCGCATCATTGATAACTAAAAACCTGGATCCCGTTTTTTCAAAGTTCACCAATTCAATTGACACAGTGAAAGCAGCAGATATCACCAAAACGATATTATTGCAGACTTCACCCAATGCCCGGACCATTTCCACTCCGGCCCTGATATCACTGGAGGCGGTTAAAACAGCCAGTGATCCGAAAATATTTCAGCAGTCCCGGATTCCGGCGGGAGTTTTGCTTGAAGGAAAGTTTACATCCCTGTATGCCAACCGGATGTCTGCTTCGCAGCAGGACAGTCTATTAAAAATGTACAACCAGCCCTTTCTGAAATCCGGCGAGAAAAATGCTCGTATCATTGTGTGCGGCGACGGGGATATATTACTGAATGAATTGAATAAGCAGGGGCCCCTTCCCCTCGGATACAGTAAAGACATAAACTATACTTTTGCTAATTCTGAATTTCTCAGCAACTGCCTGGAATATTGCGTGAACCCGAATGGTATTCTCGAAGCCAGGTCAAAGGATTTTTCCCTCAGACTGCTGGATCCGGAAAAAACAGAGGACGACAGGAGTTTCTGGCAACTCGTCAACATTGCCGGACCTTTACTGGTTATTATGATATGCGGAATGATTTTTCAATATATCAGAAAGAGAAAATACAATACGGGACCGGTCTGAAAAATAAAACTGTTTTTTGAACAAATATCAAACAGCATATATCATTTTCGGCGCTGCCCTCATCCTGGCGCTTGTATTTGACCTGGGTCTGCTCAGTAAGAGAGGCGCCGTGGTTACCATTAAAAAAGCCTTGTACCAGACTTTGTTCTGGGTTCTTCTGGCCTTTGCGTTTGGCGTTTACATACTCATAGATGATGGTCATCAGAAAGGACTGGAATATATCAGTGCCTATCTCATGGAATGGAGCCTGAGTATCGACAATATTTTTGTGTTCATCCTGATATTTTCTATGTTACGGATAAATGAAAAATATTTCGGAAGGGTACTTCTGATCGGGATTCTTCTGGCTGTGCTCTTCCGGATTGTATTTATCACAGCCGGCATTGAATTGGTAAAACGCTTTACTTGGGTGCTCTATATTTTTGGTGCCGTTCTGATTTACACAGGGCTCGGTATGTTCTTTGCAAAAAAAGAAGCTGAACCTGATCTCGAAAAAAACAAAGTATATCGTTTTTTAAACCGTTTTCTGCCGTTAACCTCCGAAGATGGCGGTGGAAAACTTACTTTAATACGGAACGGGAAGAAATATTATACGACCATTTTTGTAGTGATCGTACTGCTCGCTACAACCGATATCGTGTTTGCCCTGGATTCCATTCCGGCCGTTTTCGGTATTACTACGGACAGGCTGATCATTTACACTTCCAATATTTTCGCAGTGCTTGGCCTGCGTTCGCTGTTTTTCCTGCTTCGGGGAGCGGTGGATAAATTCAGGTATTTACCAAAAGGAATCGCCACCGTCCTGGTTTTTGTGGGACTAAAAATGACGAGCGAACTCATTCATGTAAAAGTTTCCACCGTAATTTCATTGGTTGTTATCGTGGTGTGCATCGGAATGTCAATTTTGTTATCCATGTACGCAGCTAAAAAAGAAAGGCCCACCTAAAAATAGTTACCCTGGCGCATTCCATAAAGCATATAGCTTCGATCATTTCAGGTAATTTCCTGCAATACCATCAGGATGATCTTATTGAACAACTGCTCACAGACAGTCGCAGGCTGGTATTCCCGGAAACCTCTTTATTTTTTGCTTTATATGGGCCGCGCCGCGACGGGCACGCCTTTATTCCTGATCTCTATCTGTTAGGCGTAAGGAATTTCGTTGTTTACCGTAAACTGAATCCCGGCGACTATCCGGATGCGAATTTTATACTGGTCAGGGATAGTCTTCTTGCGTTGCAGCAGCTCGCCGCATATCACCGCCAGCAATTCGACATACCCGTGGTGGGTATAACCGGGAGCAACGGAAAAACTATTGTGAAGGAATGGTTGAATCAATTGCTGGAAGACCGGTTCAGGATCGCCCGCAGTCCAAGAAGTTTTAATTCACAGATCGGTGTTCCGCTTAGTTTATGGCAAATCCATGAAAATCACGAAATGGCGCTGATTGAAGCCGGAGTCTCCCAATCCGGTGAAATGCATACACTGCAGGAAATGATCATGCCGACAATCGGAATTTTTACCAATATAGGGGAAGCCCACGATCAGGGATTTAAAAACACGGCCGCGAAAATTTCAGAGAAACTGGAACTGTTTAAGGATGCAACGGTACTGATTTTCCATGCGGATCACCCTCTGCTGAAAGAAACAATCCTTGCCTGGCATTTTTTGCATCCCGCGCCCAAATTGATTTCCATTGGGGAACATGCGGAGAATACTATCCAGGTAAAGAAAATCAGTAAAGGGGATGGCCAATCGACCATCACCATTTATTATAAAGACAGTCTGACTGAACTGGAAATTAATTTTGTGAATGACGCGGCGATTCAGAATACACTCACTTGCATTGCGATGATGTATTGGCTGGATATCCCGGTCCATGAATTGCAAAACAGACTGAACCGGTTAAGTCCGCTCACCATGCGCATGGAATTGAAATCCGGGATCAATCATACTTCGGTTATTAATGACAGTTATAGCGCAGATATCAGCTCTTTAAAAATGGCCCTGGATTTTTTATCACAGCAGAAACAACATGCCCGGCGAACCCTCATTCTGTCGGATATCCTGGAAACAGGCAGAATGCCACAGGCATTGTTCAAAGAGATTTCCGGTATTCTGCGGAAATACCCAATCGACCGTTTGATCGGTATCGGCGAACAGATGTCAGTAAGTGATTTATTTCTCGCGGATTCGGGGGTCAGGGAGAGGATATTTTACAGAAATACGGAGAGTTTTCTGGAGGCTTTTCCGGCCATTGAGTTCAGGGATGAAACGATTCTTCTGAAAGGTGCGCGGGTATTTGGTTTCGAGCGTATTGACCAATTGCTGTCCCTGCAGGTTCATGAAACCCTGCTGGAGGTAAACCTGGAAGCAATGGCCCATAATCTTAAACAATACCAGCAGGTACTGAAGCCAGATACAAAAATCATGGCGATGGTCAAGGCCTTTTCGTATGGAACCGGCGGGTTTGAAATCGCCCGGTTACTGGAATTTCATAAAGTGGATTATCTGGCAGTGGCCTATGTGGACGAAGGTGTTGCCCTGCGGAAAGCAGGAATTCGGTTGCCCATTGTTGTTATGAACACGGAAGAGAATGCGCTGATTCCGCTGATCGAATGGCGCCTGGAACCGGTTATATTTTCATTTCGGGGCCTGGCAGCAATGCATAAAATCCTGAAACAGGAAGCGATTAGCATTTTCCCTATACATATTGAACTGGAAACCGGTATGAACCGGCTGGGATTTGCTTCAGCTGAAATACCGGAATTGCTGAAGCAACTGACCGGAACGGCATTTAAGGTACAATCTGTTTTCAGTCACCTGGCAGCCAGCGAAGAAGCTCAGCAGGATGCCTTCACTCAAAAACAGTTTGACAGTTACCAGGCTATGGCCGGCCTGATGGAACGAACCCTGCAATACCCATTTATACGACATATTTCAAACTCCGCTGCAGTGGTTCGAAACCCGGCCCTTCAACTCGATATGGTTCGGTTAGGCATCGGCCTGTATGGCATCGATCCGGCCAACTCAAAATTGCTCGAGCTGAAAGAAGTCGGCAGTTTAAAAACAACCATTGCCCAGATCAAGGATTTGAAGACAGGAGAAACGGTTGGCTATAACCGTCTGGGTGTTGCAGAATCGCCCACAAAAACCGGAACCCTGCGTTTGGGGTATGCCGATGGTTATCCCCGTGCCCTGGGAAATGGTATCGGAAAAGTTTTTTACAGAGGCAGACTGGTTCCTACAATTGGCAGTATTTGTATGGACATGACAATGATCAACCTGACAGAAATTCCGGAAGCCAGAGAAGGAGATGAAGTGGTCGTGTTTGGAACGGATCTGTCAGTTTCAACCCTGGCCAATTGGGCAGGCACGAATGCGTATGACCTGCTGGCCGGCATTTCCCAGCGGGTAAAACGGATTTATTTTGAATAGAGCTTTCACAAAATGGAAGGGATTCTTCTTTTCTGAACTTATTATCTTTGCCGCTCATTATGAAAGAAAGAAAGATCATATTTATCGTGTTGCTGATTATCGTTGCAGACCAGGCCCTCAAAATTTGGGTGAAGACGCATATGCCCCTGAGTCATAACTGGGATACTTTTTACCGGTCGCCCATTACACCCTATGATAACGGCATTAAGGTAATTGGAAAATATTTTCAGTTGTTTTTTGTTGAAAATGAAGGTATGGCCTGGGGCTGGAAATTTGGGGGTAACCTGGGTAAGATGGCCCTCACCTTATTCCGCCTGTTTGCCGTGATTTTCGGCGTATTCTATATCCGGACCCTGATCCGCAAAAATTATCACAAAGGGTATATCATTTGCGCCGGGCTGATTTTTGCCGGCGCACTGGGTAACCTGATAGACAGCATGTTTTACGGACTTATTTTTGAGGAGAGCACCTACGATCATGTTGCAAAATTTTTTCCGGCTCATGGATATGCCAGTTTCCTCCATGGAAGGGTAGTGGATATGCTTTATTTCCCGCTGATCAAAACCCACCTGCCTCAATGGGTACCTTTAATAGGCGGAGATGTTTTTGAATTTTTCAGCCCGGTTTTCAATATCGCTGACGCCTCCATATCAATCGGCGTTATTACCCTGTTTCTGTTTCAAAAGCGCTTTGTAAAAAAGACACCCGGGGATACAGAACTTTCTTCAGACAGTAGTACGGAACGTCTGACGGCAAATGCGTAGTGTCAGGCCTAACGCTAAACGCCTAACGCACGCAGCGATCGAATCCACACTTCACACCTCATACTTCAGGCTTCACGCATGATACCTAAAAGCGTTTACTGCTCATCGTTAGCAACTGGTTACGAATCATCAGGCGTTATGCGTTGAGCGTTAGGCGTTTAGCGTGGCATGAGTCGGGTTTTTACGTCGTTAAGCAACGGGCTTTTCCTATTCCATACTGCCGGCTGTTTTTGTATGTTTATAGCTAGTTCAGCCTAAACTGAACCTCCAAATCCGATACCGATGAAAAAGTTCCTGCTGGTACTTTCATGCCTTGTATTGTCATTTATCGGATATGGCCAGGTGGTTGTTTTTAATGGTCAGTATTTTAAGATAGACACCTTATATCCTCTCTACGACATCCCTTCTCATAATAAAGGACTCAGCTATCCATGGGAAATAACCTATGGTCCGGACGATTCTCTCTGGATTACCGAAGCACACCGATACCGTATCTGGAAAATTCATCCGGGTAATAAAGGCAACCGGGTTTTGCTCGATCTAAGTTCCATCGCCTCTTTTGACTATTATAATATGCCGAATGGTTATCCCGCCCCGCAGGGAGGTCTTATGGGGTTGGCGCTGCATCCCGGGTTGCTCACTGGCAAACCCTATATTTATGTGGCGCTTGTTTATGATATGTACGGAACCAGTGGATCTCCCAATAACAGCAGTTGTGCGGGAAGCGGATCAGTAACTAACCAGCCTTGTTTTTTTAAGACAAAAATCCTACGCTACACTTATAATACCATCACCCATACACTCGGTTCTCCGACCATTGTAATAGATAATCTCATGGGCAGCAATGACCATAATTCCGGGAGATTGAAAGTGAGCCCTGTGCCGGAAAGTGATGGGAAATATCATCTTTATTATACCATCGGGGACCAGGGCGCAGGCCAATTTAATAACGGATTAAGAACCAACAATGCCCAGAACAAAGATGTATACGAAGGGAAAGTATTAAGACTCAATACAGAAATTGACGGGGATGTGGATGATGGTGCTTACAGTCCATGGATACCCAATGATAATCCAATTCAAAATTCTGTTTCCGGGAAAGTGAATGCGGTATTATTCATTTGGTCACCGGAACGCGCAGGGACTCGTATGGGCCCATGTCGGTTCGCAATATATTTTATACAATTCCGAACATGGCGATAAATCAGACGATGAAGTGAATGTGATTACTCCGGGAGATAATTATGGATGGCCCAAAGTGGCCGGCATGTGCGACGACAATTATACCACTGCAGATGCGAATCCGAACAATGACAAACTGGCCAATCAGACGGTGGTGAATGAAAAAAGTTTTTGCATCGCTAATAATGTGGTCGAGCCATTGTTTTCTTTTTTTAATGTAAGTGGTAACAGTATTCCCAGCAGTGGCGCATCCAACTATACCTGGCCCACAATAGCACCGTCCAGTATTGATTACTATGATCAGACTTATATACCCGGATGGTCGAATTCCCTGCTGGTAACTTCTTTGAAACTGGGGATGTACCGCCTGAAACTCAAGCCAGACGGATCGGCGGTAGATAGTTCGAGCACAGCACAGATTACAGATACGATTCCATACCTGCACGAATACCGGATCAGGGACCTGGCCATAGCACCCACAGGGGATACATTATTTTTGGCCATTGATAGCAGTGGATCCACTTCCGGGCCGACTGGTGGATTTACCGGTGCATCGGTACCAACAAAAACTCCAGGCCATATTCTCCGGATGGTTTATTTGCCTTTCCCTTTGGAATTAAAGGAAAATCCAATTCCCAGACAAAAAGAAAAGATAAATACGACGGCCGTTTTTCCGAACCCGGCAACCGATCATCTGGAAGTTATTTGTCGTGATTTATTAAAACAGCCATTCCGGGTTGACCTCTATGATATGTCCGGCAGAACGGTATTGACAGAAAATTTTACCAGCAGTCATTTCATTGTACCGTTGGGTAATATTCCGGCAGGACTCTATATTTTTAAACTCACAGACGGAGATGGCGCATTAGTAACTACCCAGAAGATTTTGGTATTGCGTCATTAAATAATTATCAATTGTTAATTGACAATTGACAATTAACTGAGTTTGCCGACCATTTTTTTCGGATCAACCCATTCGTCAAATTCTGCAGGCGTAACATATCCAAGTTTAACGGCCATTTCTTTAAGTGTTGTTCCTTCTTTATGCGCTTTCTGTGCAATTTCAGCCGCTTTATAGTAACCGATTTTAGTATTGAGGGCGGTTACGAGCATGAGTGAATTGTCAACGTGCTTTTTAATGTTTTCTTCTATCGGTTTAATGCCCACTGCACATTTATCATTAAAACTGGTACATCCATCACCGATCAGCCTGGCACTGTGCAGGAAATTATAAATGATTACAGGTTTAAAAACATTCAGTTCAAAATGACCCATCGAACCGCCGATATTGATGGCCACATCATTTCCCATTACCTGTGCGCAGATCATGGTCAGTGCTTCACATTGGGTGGGGTTTACTTTGCCCGGCATAATGGAGGAACCTGGTTCGTTATCGGGAATAAATAATTCACCGATACCGCTGCGGGGACCTGAAGCGAGGATGCGGATATCATTGGCGATTTTCATCAGGCTCACGGCCAGTGTTTTCAGTGCTCCATGCGATTCCACAATGGCATCATGGGCTGCGAGCGCTTCAAATTTATTTTCTGCTGTAACAAAGGGAAGTCCGGTGAGTTGAGCTATATGCTTCGCCACATTTTCCGAATAATTATCCGGAGTATTGATTCCGGTTCCCACAGCCGTTCCACCGAGGGCAAGTTCAGCCAGGTGCGGAAGGGTATTGCGCAGGGCTTTCAAACCATGATTCAATTGGGAAACATATCCGCTGAATTCCTGACCCACGGTCAATGGTGTTGCATCCATAAAATGGGTGCGGCCGATTTTTACCACCTGCATAAACGCAGCAGATTTCAGGGCAAGTGTATCCCGTAGTTTTTCGATACCAGGTATCGTATTTTCTACAAGTATTTTATACGCTGCAATATGCATTGCAGTGGGAAAAGTGTCATTGGATGACTGTGATTTGTTGACGTCATCATTCGGATGCAGGAATTTTTCTTTATCATTCAATGAACCTCCCTGCAGCACATGACCCCGGTAGGCGACCACTTCATTTACATTCATATTACTTTGTGTACCACTTCCGGTTTGCCATACTACCAGCGGGAAATACGCGTCCAGTCTTCCTTCCAGGATTTCATCGCAGACTTTACCAATCAGGTTTGATTTTTCTGCTGAAAGAATTCCGGCGTCCAGATTCGTCAGGGCGGCTGCTTTTTTCAGATAGGCAAACGCACGGATAATTTCCCGGGGCATGCGGTTGATGTCTTCCGCTATCTTGAAATTATCAATACTACGTTGGGTTTGTGCTCCGTAATAAGCGTCGGCGGGTACTTTTACTTCCCCCATGGTGTCTTTTTCGATGCGGAACTCCATATTAATTTTTACTTGAGGATGCAAAATTAATCCCTTTTTGGAACACTAATTGCTATTTTAAGCGTTGTAATCCAAATCCATTTAAAACAACCGATATCATGGAAAGACCAGCGTTTGCCCGCGTGGCTACTACTGCACGTAAATCCATTGCGTTGGCAGACGGGTTGGATGAATATACTGGTGAATGGACAACCACAGAAGTAGTTCATCTTCTGAAAAGAACACTTTTCGGAGTAACCAAAAATGATCTCAATTATTTTCTTTCCAAAACGATGTCGGATGCGGTGGATGAATTGCTCAGCCCTACAGCAGCACCTGCAACCGTTCCTCTAAATTCATATAGTTCCAATGGATATTCTGATCCCACCGGAGTTGCTCCCTGGGATACCTGGATAAATACCGGGATTGACTACGCAGATCCGGAAATGAATGAAAAAAGACTGGATTCACTCAAGTGCTGGTGGATAGGCCAGCTCCTGAACGAAAAAAGAAGTATCCATGAAAAACTCACTCTTTTCTGGCATAACCATTTTGCGATCGACTCCCTGCTTCATATTGAAGATATTCCGGCCCGTCCCTGGTATGACTATTATCTGATCCTGCGGGCCAACGCACTGGGGAACCTGAAACAGATGGTGAAAGAGATGACGCTGAGTCCGGCAATGATTTGTTACCTGAATGGAAACACCAATAAAAAAACTTCTCCCAACGAAAACTATGGCAGGGAATTGCAGGAGCTGTACACCATTGGAAAAGGTGTTGATTCGCATTACACCGAAGACGATGTGCGGGCTGCTGCCCGTGTGCTGACCGGGCATACGGTAGACAGTAATTTCAACTACACTTTTGACCTTGCCGGTCACGATGATCAGAACAAATCCTTTTCTACATTTTACGGAAGTACGATCATCACCGGCAGATCCGGAGCCGCAGGTGCTGGTGAACTGGACGACCTGCTTAACATGATTTTCAGCAATCCGGAATCTGCCAAATTCATATGCCGCAAAATTTATAGTTTTTTTGTCTATTATAAGATCGATGCAAATATTGAAGCCAACATCATTACACCATTGGCGCAGGTATTCCGCAGCAGCGGATATGATATTACTGCCGTGATGTCTGTACTGTTAAAAAGTGATCATTTTTATAATATGGCGTATTCCAGCGCCTGTCTGATTAAAAGTCCGCTTGATTTCACTATCGGACTTATGCGTGAATTTGGAGTGGTATTGCCGGATCCTTCTGACTATGGATCCAGCTATAGTGCCTGGGAAATGATTCTTCAGACTACTGCCACTCTTCAGCAGGAAATTCTGAGAATCCCCGAAGTGGCAGGATGGTATGCCTATTATGAGGGCACGGCCTATCATGAACTCTGGATTAATTCTGTTACCTATACATTGCGAAATGCGTTCACGGATGAAATGATCTCGACTGGTGCCATGATGAATATGGTATCCCTGATTATTGACCCCCTGGCATTTGCGGCATCACTGACCATGCCGGAGGATCCGAATTCCCTGATCAGTGAATCTCTCGATATTTTATACCGGGTCCCACTTTCCGCAGAAACTATCAGCACCCTGAAACAAAATATCCTGCTTACTAATCAGACGAATGACTATTACTGGACGAGCGCATGGAACGCCTATATGGCCAGCCCAACAGATATGGTTGCGAAAGGTACTGTATTCAACAGGTTGCAGGCCCTTTATAAATATCTGATGAACCTTCCGGAATATCACTTATCATAACCTGAATCCATAGCTATGAAAAGACGTCATTTTTTAAGAAACATGATTCCGGCTACTGCCATTTTCCCCTCCCTTGTGAATGGACTTACGGTGAAAGCATTTGGTGCTGCTGGTTTTTTTGAAAGCCTTTCTGGCGCAGCAGATAACGATCATGTATTTATCATGATTCAGTTGTCGGGCGGAAATGATGGATTAAATACAGTTGTTCCCATCATTAACTACGGGGACTATCTGAGCCAGCGCCAGAACATCGCGATTCCACTGGACAAAGTGTTGCCCTTAAACGGATACTCAAAATCAGGATTGCATCCTTCCATGAAGGGAATGCAGCAATTGTATAATGAAGATAAACTGGCTGTTTTATATTCTGTCGGTTATCCACAACCGAATCAGTCGCATTTCCGCTCTACAGATATCTGGCTGACCGGGGCAGATTCCGATCAGTATCTCACCACCGGATGGACTGGACGTTTTCTAAGTTCAACCTATGAAAATTTCCCGAACGGATATCCCAATGCGACAATGCCTGATCCCCTGGCCATTCAGATCGGATCTGTGATATCAACCACTTTTATGGGACCGGGTGGGTTTACCGCCATGGCTGTTCCAACTGATATTGATTTTTATAACCTTATAAACGCCACTACGGATCCGGTTCCGGATTCGCCGATGGGTACAGAACTGACCTATCTCAGGACGGTTGCCCGTCAAACTAATAAATATGCAGACGTTATAGTAAGCGCTGCATCCAAAGCAGGTACCCAGTCTCCTTATCCGGGAAACAATTATCTGGCAACACAGCTTAAAACGGTTGCGAGACTGATCTCCGGCGGTCTGAAAACAAAAGTATATATGGTGAGTATGGGAGGTTTTGATACCCATGGCGCTCAGGTACAGGCGGGCAATACCACCACCGGTAATCACGCCAATTTGTTAAAGGAGGTCTCTGAAGCAATCTCTGCTTTCCAGGCTGATATTACACAGTTGGGATTGGGCAAACGGGTTATCGGAATGACTTTTTCTGAATTTGGGCGAAGAATTAAATCTAATGGGAGCGCGGGAACTGATCACGGTTCTGCACAACCTGTATTCTTATTCGGGGAACCTGTTAAGCAGGGAGTACTGGGTGATCCGCCGGATCTTCCTTCTTCACTCACAACCGAATCCAGTCTGCCGATGCAATACGATTTCAGGTCGGTATATGCCACCGTTTTAAGGGACTGGTTTTGCGTAGATCCCAATGATGTGGACACCATGCTCCTGAAAAATTATCAATACCTGCCGCTCGTTGAAACATCTGCTTGTACTATTGAAAAGCCGCCGTCTGATCTTGGGGAGAAACTGATCACCAATTCACCGAATCCTTTCAACAGTACCACCACCATTACTTTTAAAACAGATGGCGGTTATACGCTTGTACAGGTATTTGATGTGTCGGGCAGGCTTGTGGGTATACCGGTAAGTGCCAGTTATTCAAAAGGTGAATACAATGTTGTATACGACGGTTCTATGCTGGCCGCGGGGGTATACTATGCAAGATTGCAAAACGGTATTACCCAACAGGTAAGGACCATGATAAAACTTGCCCATTGAGCAAAAGGCTGAAATATTATTTACTAACGGTTATAAGTACCTGCTTTCTTACCCTGTCGGGTATATCACAGAAAGACAGCATTACTTATAATTCCACTTGTGTGAATTACAAAATCGCATTCGGCTCTTCCATATTTGACCGGATTGCTTTTCCTGACAAGGTTAAATGGCATTTCGGAGATCCCGGTTCGGGATTCTATGACAGTGCCGCTTCCAGGGAACCAACGCATTTATATGCGTCACCAGGTGTTTATTATATTTCCCTGGTCGTAATCAGTGCGGGAGTTACTTACAATTTATTTGATACAATTCAGGTGATTACTCCAACACCTTATAATTTTGGTGCGGACATTTATCTCTGTGATAATGCGGACACCATAATATCCGCACCGGTTATTCCAGGCGCTGTTTATGAGTGGAATGATGACAGCCTGACTACCACAGCCGTTCTGAAGATAACTAAAACAGGGCTGTACACCGTAAAGATCAATGGCTGTGCTGTTACGGATTCCATAGGTATATATTATAGCACGCTGCCTGAATTAAAACTGGGTGATGACCATGTAATGTGTGCAGGAGATACACTGACCCTGAATGCAGCTACGCAGAATGGTAACTATACCTGGAAGCTAAATGGGACTGTTATTCCCGGGGAAGTGCTGGGACAACTTTTAACTAAAGCTCCCGGCGGACAGTATATTGCTATAGTCACCGTTCCGGGGTGTGGTACATTTCAGGATACAGCTAATATCAGCTATTCCACATTCGTTGCACCTCCATTTTCTTTGGGTCCGGACACGTTGTTATGTCCGAAAGAAATATTTCCGATTACAGCCAATGCAGCAGGAGCCTCCGCTTTTCTGTGGAGCACTAAAGAGCAAACCCAAACCATTCAGGTGAGTGCCCCGGATCATTACTGGGCTTTTGTTACCATTGCGAGCCAGTGCGAAGTGGTGGATACCATTGAGATCAGGTATCGCGGGGATAAAAGACTTGATTTCCGGGATACTGCAATTTGTAAGGGCAGCACCCTGATACTGGATGCGGATTTTGGAACCGGCATTTATAACTGGATTGCTGACCCTCCGCAACGGGATGATCAGAATCAGACAAAACAATCCACCTATTATGTGTATGAACCGGGTAAGTATAGCGTTGTGGCACAGGTGGGGCAATGTATTTATACAGACAGCCTTCAGGTTACATTCAATGACAGCCTGGATCTGGATATTGGCAGGGACACGATATTATGTGCAGGAGAAAATTTTATTTTACATGTTAAGACCAATGCCAATTCTTTTATATGGCAGGATGGTAGTACGGCTAAAACGTACGTGGTAGGAGACTCCGGAGTCTACCAGGTAATTGCCCAGAATGGATGCGGATTTGATACGGCCACCGTTCATATCGCAAGAAAGACCTGTACCTGCGAACTTACTTTACCCAATGCATTCACACCCAATTTTGACGGGGTAAATGATATTTTCCGTCCCTTACATCCCTGCAATATGTCAGAATACACGCTTCAGATATTTGACCGTTACGGGAAACCGGTATTTATATCAAGGGATTTCTCCAAAGGATGGAATGGAACTTATAATGGTATTCCTGCAGATGATGGTACTTATATCTGGATGGCCTCTTACCGGAATACAGATACCAAAGCCATGCAATACCGGAAAGGTTTCGTGGTAGTACTTCATTAGGGTTTCAAATAAATCTTATCAGGTGCATCCGATTCACAATAGCTCCATCGGAATTTTCTACCATTCGTGGCAAATGTTAGTTCCGATAAAAATTATATATTTTTTTGGGGAATTCCTGGTTAGCCAAAACTTAATAGTTACCAGCCGGAAATTTTTAAAAGAACACCGTTAACTTTATAGTACTCATTATCCTCCGAAAACCAGCCTGGTTATTTCAACTCCTGATTCATAGCACCATTCTGCAATTGGAACTCCCGACCCCTTCATTTTATTAATATTTTGAAAAAGTGATTTTATGAAGAAGCAATTTTATGTATTTGCGCTGGTTTTCATTTGTTCTTTTTCCGCTTTTTCCCAGGATCCCGGATGGCCCCGGCAACTCACACATAATGGCTCCGTTCTGGTATTGTACACACCACAGGTGGAAGACTGGCCTGAATATAAGACGCTGAATTTCCGGATGGCATTTTCGCTGACTGCCTATCAGGGAAAGGAGGTAGTGGGTGTTTTATATCTGACCTCCGCAACAACAGTAGATACTTATACCCGGATGGTAACGATTTTTAATTTGCAGGTTACAGGTGTTCATTTTCCTACCCTGAATGCTACTGATACGGCTGCTATGGCACAAATTGTAAGGCAGTTTATTGACGTCACCAAGGTAGTGACCATCTCGATGGACAGAATCGTAGCAGCCACCCCTAAAGACAATAAACCGGCATCAACAGAAAATATCAAAAATGATCCACCAACAATTTTCGTCAGTAACACACCCGCAATACTTCTTCAAATGCAGGGAGAACCGGCATTGACTGATGCAAGCCAGGGTGGTATGAAATACGTTTTCAATGCGAACTGGCCACTTTTCCAGGATCCCGTTACGAAACAATATTATCTTTTTGATGATGTGGAATGGCAGACAGCCAAGCAATTGCAGGGCCCCTGGACCTACACTTCCAAGATTCCGAAATCACTAAGCGATCTGAAAAAAAATGACAACTGGAAAACCGTTCTGGCTAAAGCGATTCCCGCACCCGCCAAATCGGGGAGCCTTGCAATGGTTTATTATTCCACGAGCCCGGCGGAAATGATTCTGTTCAACGGCAAACCGGCTATGCAGCCAATACCCGGCACAAAACTGAGCTACGCAACCAACACTTCGGACAATATTTTCTTTTCCAGCCAAACCAGCCAGTACTATTTTCTTAGCTCCGGACGGTGGTTCAGCGCACCTGGTATGGATGGTCCATGGGCATATGCCACTCCAAACCTACCGGAGGACTTCGCGAAAATTCCGCAGGATAGTCCGGCGGGTCACGTGCTCAGTTCCGTACCTGGAACTGATGAGGCAGCCGATGCGGTGATGATCGCGCAGATACCAACTAAAGTGGATGTAGATCCCAAGGCTGTCCCACCCGTAACCATTACCTACTCGGGTGATCCCAAATTTGTGGGGATAGACGGAACAGCCCTTTCTTACGCACAGAATACTTCGGATAAAGTGATCATGGTAAGCAGTTCTTCCTATTATGCCTGTATAAATGCACTTTGGTATGTATCTGCATCGCCGGGAGGGCCCTGGACGGTGGCCACATCCGTTCCACAATCCATCTATACCATACCCGTCAGTTCGCCTGTGTACAATGTAACGTACGTAACCCAGACCGTGACCAGTACCGGAACTGTGGAAGCTAGTTATACAGCAGGATATATGGGTGCATTTGTTGTGGGTGTGGGTGTGAGGACTCGTAATAGCTTCAGGTACAGGATGGTATGCACCCCCTTACTTTTATTATCCGCCAATAGGTTTCCCAATTTGTTACGGTGGAATGTATACCTATGGCGCCTTTGCTTACCATCCTTACTGCTATGGCGGCGTGGCTTACCGCTCTTCCTACAATTCATATACGGGAACCTATGCCCGTAGTGCTACGGCCTATGGCCCGTACGGATCCAGATCCGTTGGGCAGGCGTATAACCCTTATACCGGAACCATGGCCAGGGGAGCTTCTGTTTCCACTCCTTATGGCACCCGGAGTGCTGGTCAGGCTTATAATCCCTATACCGGAGCTTCGGCAGCCACCCGGCAGGGATCGGGTTATAATGGCCAGGCAGGCACATCGGTATACAATAACGGACATGGGACCGCCACCCAAACCGCTCATGCCACCAACAATAACGGGCAGACTGTTGCCGGAGCGCGCAATACAAATGGAGGAAAGGCGATGGCGGCCAGCGGACCCAATGGCAGCGGTGGGGTTGCTAAAGCAGGAAACGGGGATATGTATGCGGGAAAGGATGGAAACGTCTATAAAAATACAGGGAATGGATGGCAGAAGGCGGATGGTAACGGGGGCTGGTCCAATACCTCGGCGCCAAAAACGACAGCTTCAGCCAAATCAGGTCTGAGCAGTGCGCCGAATCCTGAAATTCAAAATGCAGCCGGCAGCAGGCAGCGGGGAAATGCCAGTGCAAATCAATGGGGAGGAAGCGGTGGCCGGAGCACTGGTAACGGTGGCGGCTGGGGCGGCGGGGGCTGGGGTTCCGGCGGAGGCGGCGGAGGAAGATTCGGAGGAGGTGGGGGTGGTTTTGGAGGTGGTGGCGGATTTGGTGGCGGTGGTTTTGGAGGAGGCCGGGGAAGGAGATAGTGGATAACGGATGACCGATGACGGTTAACGGGATTAAGCTTTAGGCTTTAGGCGTTAAGCGTTAGGCGTTAGGCGTTTGGCGTTAGAGCGTTAGGCTTGTCAGAACCACCCCGACTTTTTGGAACTGCTGCGCCCACCCAAACCCAGGGCGCCAAGTAATCCACGGGTGATCATACTGGCGGCGGTTCTTTCTACTTGTTTCGCTGCCCCGCTGTTCAGGATCTTTTCCAGGGTGGATGGTTCGGGTTTGGTTCCTGCTTTTGCAGGACCGGCAGGTTGATTTTTATTGGCCGCATCCTGCAATTTCTGGGTGAGGATCTCATAGGCACTTTCATTGTCGATTACCTGGTTGTATTTCGCAACCAGTTTGGATTTCCCCACAATGGCATCGATCTCTACTGCGGACAGTATATCCATCCGGCTGCGAGGTGGGGCCATCATACAATGAACAAGTGGTGTAGGAACTCCTTTTTCATCCAGCATGGTCACCAGCGCTTCACCAATACCAAGCTCGGTAATCAGATCCTCTGTTTTATAGAACTTACTGGTCGGATAGTTTTCGGCTGCCTGTTTAATGGCTTTCCGGTCATTCGCCGTAAAAGCACGGAGGGCATGCTGCACCTTTAATCCCAGTTGCGCCAATACACCAGGGGGAACATCCGTAGGATTTTGCGTACAGAAGAAAATACCGATGCCCTTGGAACGAATAAGTTTTACTATGGTTTCTATTTGTTTCAACAGAGCATCGCTGGCTTCCTGAAAAACAAGGTGGGCCTCATCAATAAATAAAACCAGTTTGGGCTTTTCTACATCCCCCTCTTCGGGACAGGAAGCATATAACTCCGCAAGCAATTGGAGCATGAACGTAGAAAATAATTTGGGTTTGTCCTGAAGGTCGGTTACCCGCAATACATTCACCATCCCCAGCCCTTCATCAGAAATTCGCATCAGGTCGGCTACTTCAAAACTTTTCTCCCCGAAAAAAACATCTGCCCCCTGTTGCTGCAGTCCGATCACTTTGCGCAGTATTGTACCGGTGGAAGAAGTGGCAATCTGTCCGTAGGCCTGCTGTATTTCTGCCTTTCCTTCATTGGAAATATATTGCAGCACTTTGATAAAATCCTTCAGGTCCAGCAGGGGGAGTTTATTATCGTCGCAGTATTTGAATATCATGGCAACCATGCCTTCCTGGGTATCGTTTAGTTCCAGGATCCGGGATAAAAGAATGGGCCCGAATTCGCTAACGGTGGCGCGCAACCGAATCCCTTTCTCATTACTCAGTGTCATGAATTCCACCGGAAAAGCTTTCGGATCATATTTGATTCCAACTAAAGCACAACGTTCCTTGACTTTATCATTTATAGATCCTGCTGCCCCGATACCGCTGAGGTCACCCTTGATATCCATTACCAATACCGGCACGCTGGCATTACTTAGGGCTTCACTGATCATCTGCAGGGTTTTCGTCTTCCCGGTTCCGGTGGCTCCGGCTATTAAACCATGGCGGTTCATTGTTTTCAAT
Source organism: uncultured Bacteroidota bacterium (assembly GCA_963766585.1). GTDB lineage: Bacteria > Bacteroidota > Bacteroidia > Chitinophagales > Chitinophagaceae > Puia. The sequence goes on along the minus strand of CAVYAV010000002.1, from coordinate 88,449 downwards.
GGCAGGTTAATATCGGCTCCGGTTATCGGTTTGCCATCCACCATACCGATTCCGATTTTTACTGATTCTGATTTGAAGGTATAGCCTGTTTTTACCGCGTCAAGAAAGGAAGCCTGATCTGCCATAGAAGAAAATTTTGGAATTTGAGAATTTGAGAATTCGGGAATGGGTTGCTGATTTCAACTCGTCCGATTATCTGGAAACATTCTTTCTTTAATTAATTGCTTTAAGCGTTAGGCGTTAGGCGTTAAGCGTTAAGCGTTAAGCTTAAGCATTAAGCTTAAGAAGTGTATTTTGTTTTTCCAGCAACAACTGCTGTATAATCTTCTCCAGTTCAACAATACGCTTTTCAAAATCCGGAAGTTTGCGCGCTGCTGCCTGGGAACGGAGGGCACTGGTATAATCATAGGCAGGACTTCCCGTAACCGCGCTATTCGGTGTTTTCAAAGATTTGGTCACACCGCTCTGTGCATTGATCTTACTTCCGTCGGCAATCTGAATATGGCCGACAATACCAACCTGTCCGCCGACCATTACATTTTTCCCGATTTTGGTGCTGCCGGAAACGCCGCTTTGGGCGGCAATTACTGTATTACTTCCGATTTCCACGTTGTGCGCGATCTGGATAAGGTTATCCAGTTTGGCTCCTTTTTTAATTATGGTTGAACCAATAGTGGCCCGGTCGATGGTGGAATTCGATCCCACTTCCACAAAGTCTTCTATTACTACATTTCCCATTTGTGGGATTTTTTTAAAACTTCCATCAGACTGCGGGGCGAACCCGAATCCGTCTGCGCCAATCACGGATCCTGCATGTATGGTCACATGCTGGCCGATAACGCAGCGGTGATATATTTTAACACCGGGAAAAATAACAGAATGGTCTGCAATGGTCACGCCATCCCCTATATAGGCCTGAGGATATATTTTTACATGATTTCCAATTTTCACCTGATTCCCGATAAACGCAAATGCTCCGATAAAAACATTTTCTCCCAGCACAGCCGTTGAGGAAATATAAGAAGGTTCCTGGATACCAGTCAGCTGCTGATTCATCATCTCCTGGTATTTGGAAAGCAGGGCGGCAAATGCCAGGTAAGCATCGGGAACACGGATCAGGGTGGCATTGATATTTTCTTTCAGCACCTGGGATTCATTAATAATAATTATAGAAGCCTTAGTGCGGTATAAAAATTCTTCGTATTTGGGGTTGGCCAGAAATGCCAGTTGACCTTTCTGTGCTTCTTCGATTTTTCCGAAATTATCAACCTCCACTCCGGGATCACCTTCCAGTTTACCGTGGATCAGTGCAGCTATCTGTGCAGCCGAGAATTGCATAGAATTTTTTTTGGAATCGGGTGGTTAAATTTATTCTGCCATCAGGTAACAAATATAGAATTTTTTAACCGCGGTTGAGAGGCTCCGGTGGATCAGGGCATTATCGACCTGGGAAATATCCCGCACAGTACCGTCTTTAAACAAAATATTTATTTTTTCGTCCATAGGATTATATGTTGTATTGGTATGCTCTCCGGTGAAAACGAAATAGGCAGCCTCTTTTTCCGGAATATTTAAAATGGCAGCAGCTTCCCGTAAATATTTTTTAACCAGGCCTTCTTCAAAAGGTTCCGCCTGCAGTTTTGCTTTAAGTAAACGGCGATTGATCAGCATCGCACTCAGGTTTGACAAAACCGGATCAGGGTCTTTCATCCAAATCTTCAACGCACTCAGAATATCGTTATCATCAAGCATACTGAATGCCTCCAGCCATTCCGAAGGATCCTGTGGTGTATGTGAAAGAAAAAAATCAAGGGATACAGAACCGGACGAAAGGGAATCACCCTGAAGAATTTTTTCACGTGCCCGTTGTATGATTTTCACAAGCATCGCTTCAGCACTCACCACGGTTTTGTGCAGGTAAACCTGCCAGTACATGAGCCTGCGGGCTACCAGGAATTTTTCGATGGAATAAATGCCCTTCTCCTGCACCATCAGCTCCCCGTCGTGCACGGTAAGCATGTGGATAATCCGGTCATACCCGATTACTCCTTCCGAAACGCCGGTAAAAAAACTATCCCGGTTTAGATAATCCATCCGGTCCACATCCAGCTGACCCGAAACGAGCTGATGCAGGAACTTTTTCGGATACATATTGGTAAAAATGGCGATCGCCGTATTCAGTTCACCCTGCATTTCACGATTCAGGAATTGCATGATTTGTAATGAAACAGATTCATGATCCAGGTTTTCAATCAGATTGTTCTCCAAAGCATGGGAAAATGGCCCGTGCCCCACATCGTGCAGCAGGATGGCCATTTTTGCGCCCAACTCTTCGTTTTCTGTAATAGGAATTCCTTTTCCTTTCAAAACAGCCAGCGCATTACACATCAGGTGATAGGCCCCAAGCGAATGATGAAGTCGGGTGTGAACCGCGCCGGGATAAACCAGATTGGCAAATCCCATTTGCTGAATCCGCCGCAGGCGTTGGTAAAAAGGATGGCGCATCACTTCCAGTATCAGGGGATCGTCGATGGTGATAAAACCGTAAACCGGATCATTGATGATCTTCTGTGAACCTGCTCCCATTTTGAAATTGTTAAAAGAAATCAATACAGGGTTCAAATTTAGGAATGACTGACTGATAAACTATCTTTAGAAATACGAAATACAGCAACATGGCATTAGGAACGATTCTTTGGGTAGATGACGAGATTGACAGCCTGCAGTCCCATATTATTTTTTTAAGAAATAAAGGCTATGAAGTAAATGCCATGACCAATGGCCTGGATGCCATCGATTTTGTGAAGGAAAACCTGGTAGATGTAGTTTTGCTCGATGAAACCATGCCGGGCATCAGCGGTCTGGAAACTCTGGCAAAAATTAAGGAGACAAACCAGCAGATTCCAGTGGTGCTGATCACCAAGAACGAAACGGAGAATCTCATGGACGAAGCCATTGGCCGACAGATCACCGATTACCTCATTAAACCAGTGAATCCGAATCAGGTGCTGTTGAGCCTGAAAAAAATCATTGACAACCGGAGGCTGGTTGCAGAAACCACCACCACAGCTTACCAGCAGCAGTTCCGGGAGTTGTTCATGGCGCTAAATGACAACCCCGATTTTACAGAATGGATGGACCTGTATAAAAAACTGGTGTACTGGGAACTTGAAATGGAAAAGAGCAACAGCCCGGAAATGCAGGAGGTTTTTCAATCGCAGAAACAGGAAGCAAATACGGAGTTCTTTAAATTTATTTCAAAAAATTATGTGAAGTGGGTTGCCCCTAAAGCAAGCCCGGCACCTGTGATGAGCCATAGCCTTTTGCGGAACAAAGTGTTTCCAAATCTTGAAAAAGGAGTGCCCCTGTTTTTTGTACTGATTGATAATCTGCGATTCGATCAGTGGAAAGCCATACAGCCCGTATTCGCGCAAAATTTCAGGATACAGACCGAAGAAACTTTTTATAGCATTCTGCCTACTGCAACGCAGTACTGCCGGAACGCTATTTTTGCAGGACTTATGCCTGCTGAAATACAGGTGCAATATCCGAATCAATGGAAGAACGATGACGAGGACGGGGGAAAAAACCTGTCTGAAGAAGAATTTTTCAGGGGACAATTGAAAAGGATGAAAATGGAACATCTGAAAACTTCCTATACTAAAGTACTGAATCACCAGGCCGGCCAGGAACTGGTGAATAATATTCTGAATCTGATGAATAACGATCTGAATGTGATCGTGTATAATTTTGTGGATATGCTCAGCCATGCCAGAACGGAAATGGAAGTATTGAAAGAACTGGCCAGCGATGAAGCCAGCTATCGCAGTATTACGGCAAGCTGGTTTGAACATTCACCCCTGCATCAGGCACTTAAAAAAATTTCCGACAAAAAAATAACCATTGTACTCGCCACGGACCATGGAAGTGTACGGGTAAAAACGCCTTATAAAGTGATCGGGGACAAACAGACCACTTCCAACCTACGGTATAAGCATGGCCGGAACCTGAACTATGAACCCCGGGAAGTGCTGGCCTTCCGGGATCCCAAAGAAGCCGGCTTACCTGTTCCGACCATCAATTCATCCTTTATTTTTGCAAAGGGGGATGGCTTTCTCTGCTACCCCAATAACTATAATTATTTCGCGAACTATTACCGGAACAGTTTCCAGCACGGTGGTATCAGTATGGAAGAGATGATTGTTCCGGTGATTAAAATGACGGGGAAGGCTTAACGCCTAACGCTTAAAGCCTAAAGCCAGAACCGCCAACGCACGTCAACTGCCAACCAATTGTGGATAAATGAGGACTATGTTTAATTTCGTAATCAGCATCTTTGGAAAATGAAATACACCGTTACCACCCTGGAAAAAATTGAGAAAATCATGCATGAAACGGGTTATGTGATCCGGTACGAGCGTGGAAATTTTCAAAGCGGATATTGTATTCTGGAAGAAAAAAAAGTGCTGGTCCTGAATAAGTTTCTTACTCTGGAAGGCCGCATCAATACGCTGATTGATATTCTTCCCCAGATCAGCCTTGATCCGGAATCCCTTGCTCCGGAAAGCCGGAAAGTTTTGGAAAGCCTGTTGAAACCACAGAGCTGATCGGTTCACTTCCACTATTTTTGCCTGTGCCATTTCCTTCTTTAAAAATCAGCTTCCTGGGATCCGGTACCAGTGCCGGTGTACCGATGATTGCATGTCCCTGTCCGGTTTGTCATTCAACCGATAAAAAGGATAAGCGACTCCGGTCAAGTATTCTTATCGAATCTTCCAATACCCGGATAGTGATCGACACTACCCCCGATTTCCGGTATCAGATGCTTCGGGCGAATGTTACCAACCTGGATGCCGTTCTTTTTACCCATCCGCACAAGGACCATATCGCCGGACTCGATGATATCCGGGCATTCAATTTTTTTTCAGGAAAACCGATGCCAATTTTCGCAAATGAAATGACACAGGAGGTAATAATCCGTGAATTTCCATATGCGTTTACGGATATCCGTTATCCCGGGATTCCCGAGATCCAACTGAATACCATCGCTACCGATCCGTTTATGATCGGGGATATACGGGTGGTGCCGATACCCGTCTGGCACCTGAAAATGCCTGTACTGGGTTTCCGGTTCGGGAACTTCACCTATATTACCGATGCCAACCGTATTGACGAGACAGAAAGAGAAAAAATAAAGGGTTCCGAAATCCTGGTTCTAAATGCGCTTCGAAAGGAAAAACACATCTCCCATTTTAACCTGGACGAATCCATCGCTATGGCCCACACACTCGGTGTTCCCGTTGCTTATTTTACCCATATCAGCCATCAGATGGGAAAACATGAAGAAGTAATGGCTGAAATGCCTCCGGGAATGGAACTTGCCTATGATGGCTTGAGCTTGAAGCTTGAGGCTTGAGGCTCAAGACCTCATGCATCGAGCCTCACGCTTTAAGCTTTTAGGATCTTTTTAACAGAACTGCCGGCCGGAGCATTAAACCTATTAAAAATTATTACGTCTTAAGAGTAGTAAAACTATACTGTATGAAAAAAGGGATACTGTTGTCTTCTTTTCTGTGCTGTATTTTAGGTGCATCCGCACAAACTTCCATCGAGTTTATACCTACCGGAGGTTATACTTTTGCTGACAAATTGAATTTCAATTCCACATTTGGCCGGATAGATGCGGGTTTTAATTATGGTGGATCTTTTCAATTCAATTTCAGCAGACATTTCGGAATGGAAGTAGCTTACAACCGGATGCAGGTTCCGGCAAAATTGTATCCCTATGGTGCGGTACCCGGAGATCAGCCAACTTATCAAACAAGTGCCGGTATCAACTATATCATGGCTGGTCCGGTTTCCCGTTTTCCAATTCCTGAATCTCCGGTATCCCTCTTTATGGGAGCAGACCTGGGAGCAGCCATTTTTACTCCTTCGCCCAACAGTTTTTCCAGCAATGCGACTTTTGCATACGGCTTCCAGGCGGGGGCGGATATTTTTGTTGAACCCAATTTTGGACTAAGATTCAGTGCCCGGTTACTGGGAACAGCACCTACAAGCTCGGGGTATTATTTCGGGTACTGGGGAGATCCCAGCGGGTATTATTATACGCAACCGGGTCTGGTGCAATTTGGATTCAATGTGGGCATTATTATAGGATTGGGCCATCCACTTCCGGAATATCAGAAAGTTGCACACCCTCCCCATCCGCCAAGACCCAGGAAATACTATTACTATTGAGAAAGAATAAAAATTTTTGGACGGTAAAATCAAAGTCAGGTTTTCCACTTTAAGGGTATAGTTTTTCCTTCGTACGGGTTTTATATTTAATAGAAAAAGGTATGTGGGAAACGATCCGTGGGTATTTGACCTTTACCAAAAAAGAACGCTTAGGCGTTCTTTTTCTGCTTCTGATCATTAGTATTTTATTTGTTCTTCCCTATTTTTTTCGTCCGGCTCCGGGTGATCCCGATCCTGGTGCTTATGAAAAATTGAAACCGGATATTCGGAAATTCGAATCCCGCGGCAAAGATTCTTCACAGGAATCGGGTAGTCATACCAAATATCCGGATCAAAAAACGATTCAGCCTGAAAAAGATGCCTTGGCATTTAATAAGGCTTCCATTCAGGACATGTTTTATTTCGATCCCAATAGAATTAGACGGGTCTGACTGGCAACGGCTAGGATTGTCGGAAAGGCTTACAAAAACCATCCTGCACTATATAGAAAAGGGCGGGCAGTTCCGGAACGCTGAAGACCTGAAGAAATTATACGGGCTTCGAAATTCGGATTACGATAGAATTTCACCCTTTGTACGGATTACAAAGCGACCTCAAAAATCCGTTAACGGTGGAAGTTTTCATACAACCCGGGAGAATCATTTTCAAACAGTGAAACTAACGGATTCCTTTATAAAGAAATCATCCCGCCCTGCGATATCAGGTCCTGACTATTTTCACCACCGGAAAAACTATGCGATCACGGATATCAACCTGGCGGATTCCGCAGATTGGTCACGCCTTCCGGGAATCGGAGATAAACTGGCATCCCGGATTGTTCATTTCAGGGAGAAACTTGGTGGTTTTTACCGGGTGGAACAGGTTGGGGAGACTTTTGGCTTGCCCGATTCGGTTTTTCAGAATATAAAATCCAGTCTGCGACTGAATTCCGTTTCGTTACATCAAATAGATTTGAATCTGGCGACAAAAGAAATGCTTCAGGCTCACCCCTACATCCGCTGGCAGATCGCGAAATGGATTATTGAATACCGTCAGCAGCACGGCAGATTTCAATCGGTGAATGAGCTTCTGCAACTGGGACAGCTGGATCAGTCTTTATTTGAAAAATTAAAGCCCTATCTGATCATTGGACCCGAATGATTTCAAGTTTTTTCATCCGGATCCTGTTGTTATCATTTTGAAACCAAACCCAATTGTTATTCCGAATTAGCGGTAATTTCGGGATTATTACAGGGTAATACGGTTTGATATGAAAAAAATATGCATCCTGGCTGGTCTGATCATAACCTCTCAATTATCACTGGGCCAGCGCTTTTTCTATATTGAAGGCAATTCCGCAACTGGTAAATTATTATCTGAGGGACTGAAGCAAGCCTTTCAATACGTGACCAGCACGCCGTTGGCTTCAGACTATATCATTAAATCAGAGATGGCGATGCAATCCGGATCCCATACGTTTATGATAAACCTGATTCTCCAGGACTCGGTTACTTTCAAAACGATTTACCAGGCAAATGAAGCAATATACCATCGGAGCCCTGAAAGCAAATCCAAAAATATTTTTCAGTATGGCCGTTCGCACCTTCATTGAAAAAAATATGGATCAGATGATTCTTTGTGCTAAAGACGAGCACAATCGTACAGAGCAGAAATGGCTTGCCCCGCGGAAGGATAAAACCTAGAATACGCCTAACGCTTAACGCATAACGCCTAATGTAACACCTAAGTTTGGTAACAATTAGCCTTGATGTTTAAAGAAAATTTCCGCGCACTATCCTGACTCGTTCAGTTCAGGTTTCTTGAAATCCGGGAAATAGAAGAATCTATAAATTCTGAATTCAGGATAACCATATTTCTGCTCAGGAAATAATACATTTTATCCGTTTTGCGAATATCCCTTTTACTTACCCGGACTTCACAGGTGGCCATTATCCCATATTTTATGGTTGTATCGGATGTCGGGATCAGATTTCGCATGGAGTCACTGGTCGGTATCATGTAATCCAGTTCGGACTGATAAAAAGCCATGCTGTCCGTATTATTTTTTTTAGTGGCATTTTCCATCTGGGATTTCACCCTGGCTAATATGATCCTGTACATGGTATCCTCTATGCTGTTAATCAATCGTTGGTTCATAGAGTCAATTCGTAATAATACTAAACGAATCCAGCACTATGGCAGAATCCATTTTGTTTAAATGGGTTAAGAAATTCGTTTTTAACTGATCCGAAAGACTGGCAGGTTTTGATTTGCAGGCATAAAACAATACCGCAGATAAGATGGCAATCCTGATTATGTGTTTCATTGGCTCGCGATATTTAACTTGTTAGAGTGATTTTAAAGATACTTAAACTGTATAACTTCGGAAAAAGTGCCTTGGGTACACCAAAATAGAAACAATGAAAAACAAATATTTTCGCAGACTATTCACCCTGATCGCTATAACAATGACGTTATTTTCATCCAATAAAGTTTCTGCTCAGGATAAAAGTTTGGTGGTGAGAATGGCTAAACTCCAGATCGATTCAGCCCAATTGGAAAATTATAAAGCAGCACTTAAAATTCATGCCGAAACTGCCGTTCGTGTGGAACCGGGCGTTCTTACACTATATGCCGTGTATGAAAAAAATAACCCTACACATGTTACAGTCTTCGAAATATATGCCAGCGAAGATGCCTACAAAGCGCATTTGGAAACCAGCCATTTTAAACAATACAAGATGACGACAAAAGACATGGTTAAATCGCTGGAGCTTATTCCCTGTTCTCCCATTGCGCTGGAAACGAAATCGAAACGACGGATAAATCCGCTTCACGGACTATTCCATTGATGATTTGCCAATTATGCTCCTTTTCGATGGAATCCATAAAAAGTAAAAGAAAGAACAATTTCCCTGTTCCCTACCACCTAAATCAGCCCAAAAAAAACTAACGATTGTTAGTTTTTTTCAGAAAATTTCCTAACTTGCTTATGGTTTAACGAGCCTTGGCATAGCAATAAGAACGATTGTTTGCTATTCGGAGGCAGCAACGAGGGTTGTTGCCTCTTTTATTTTATAGACCCTAAGCAAAAACAATGGATTTTGAATTAGATGAGGTTTCCCGGCAGGTGGCTGCTACGGCGAGGGAATTTGCCCGCCAGCATATCCTGCCCCATGTGATGGAATGGGATGAAGCACAGCACTTTCCTATTGAAATTATGCGGTCCATGGGCCGTCTTGGTCTGATGGGTGTGGTTGTTCCCGAAGAATACGGCGGGGCTGGAATGAGTTATATTGAGTACATCCTTGTAATAGAAGAGATCGCCAAAGTCTGCGGATCAATCGGCCTCAGTCTGGCAGCTCATAATTCCCTTTGTACAGGCCATATCCTTGCTTTCGGAAATGAGGATCAGAAAAAAGCCTGGTTACCCAAACTGGCTTCCGGGGAATGGCTGGGGTCCTGGGGACTGACAGAAGCCAATACAGGCAGTGATGCAGCTAATATGCAGTGCACCGCAACAAAAGAAGGTAATGAATGGGTTCTAAACGGCACTAAAAACTGGATCACCCATGGCATCAGCAGTGATATCTCAGTCGTGGTAGCCCGTACCGGGGGATCCAGGGAAAAAAATAATGCAACAGCCTTTGTAGTTCTACGTGGCACTCCCGGATTCAAAGGGGGTAAAAAAGAAAATAAACTCGGTATGCGGGCAAGTGAAACCGCCGAAATGATATTTGATAATTGCCGGATACCCGATAGTAACCGCCTGGGAAAGGTTGGAGAGGGTTTTAAGCAATCGCTCAAAGTATTGGACGGAGGCCGGATTTCCATTGCTGCGCTTGGGGTGGGCATTGCCAAGGGTGCATATGAAGCTGCGGTAAAATATTCTAAAGAAAGGCACCAGTTTGACAAGCCGATTTCATCTTTCCAGGGTATTTCCTTCAAGCTGGCTGATATGGCTACAGAAATCATGGCGGCAGAATTACTGACCCTTCAGGCTGGGGCCCGGAAAAATATGGGCCTACCGATGACTAAAGAATCGGCCATGGCCAAATATTATTCCAGTGAAGTAGCGGTGAAAACGGCGACCGAAGCTGTTCAGATTTTTGGCGGTTATGGATATACCAAGGATTTTCCGGTTGAAAAATTTTATCGGGACAGTAAGCTTTGCACCATTGGGGAGGGGACTTCTGAAATTCAGAAGATCGTTATTGCCAGGGAAGTCTTAGGTTGATGGTGTATGGTAGATGGTTGGCCGTTGGCGGTTGGCAGAATTAATCAGAGGAATGTGAAGTTAGAAAAATGCTTTAGGCTTTAAGCTTTGGGCTTTCAGCTTATTAGGGCATAAAATCTTCTTCCTGCGGTTTGCTGTATTTATCGAATAATTTATCGATCGCGCCGCCAAATAAGGGGAATTTTGATTTGGCGAAATTTTTCATGATCTCCACGGCTTTTATCGCCTGTTCTTCGGTCAACCCTTCAGCTTTCAGTTTATCGAGGAGCTCTTTCATTTTCTAAATTTGGAAATTTATTAATTGCTTTTGGCGTTAAGCGTTAGGCGTTCAGCGTTCAGCGTTAAGCGTTAAGCGTTAGGCGTTCAGCGTTCAGCGTTCAGCGTTAGGCCACCTTGAGTAAACTCATCTTACTGGTATCGAATTTCTTCCGCGCATACTCGAGGTTCAGGTGGAATTTATTCTCTTTGGAAGAAGGGAGTTCAAACATGGCATCGGTTAGAATGCTTTCACAGATGCTCCGCAATCCGCGGGCACCCAGTTTATATTCTACTGCCTTGGTTACCATGAAATCCAGAACGTCATCTTCAATACTCAGCTGAATACCTTCCAGCTCAAATAATCTTTTATATTGTCTGATCAGTGAATTCTTCGGCTCGGTCAGAATCGAACGGAGCGTAACAGAATCCAGGGGATTCAGGTGGGTGACCACTGGCAGGCGGCCCAGCAATTCCGGAATAAGGCCGAATGATTTCAGGTCAGGCGCATTCACATGCTGCAATAAATTTTTGCGGGTGAATTCCTGCTGTTCTTTATTCACATTAAATCCAATTGCATTGGTATTGATTCTACGGGCAATAATTTTATCCACGCCATCGAATGCCCCTCCGCAAATGAATAATATATTCTGCGTATTGATTTTTATTAACTTTTGTTCCGGATGTTTCCGGCCTCCCTGTGGTGGCACGAGCACATCGGTTCCTTCGAGCAGTTTTAGCAATCCCTGTTGAACACCTTCCCCGCTTACATCCCTGGTGATGGAAGGGTTATCTCCTTTCCGTGCGATCTTATCAATCTCATCAATATATACAATTCCTCTTTCCGCACTCACCACATCATAATTGCAAACCTGTAACAAACGGGTAAGAATGCTTTCAACATCTTCACCAACATATCCTGCTTCTGTAAATACAGTAGCGTCTACAATAGCAAAAGGCACATTCAGCAGTTTGGCAATGGTTTTAGCGAGCAGGGTTTTACCTGTTCCTGTTTCGCCGACCATGATGATATTGCTTTTTTCAATTTCAACATCATTCTCCGCTACTTTATGTTGCAGTCTTTTGTAGTGATTGTAAACGGCGACTGCCAGCACTTTTTTAGCATCATCCTGACCGATCACATATTCATCCAAAAAGCGCTTGATCTCAATGGGCTTTTTAACACTAAGCTTAAACTGGGATGCAGGCGAAGCATCGTCCCGCACGATTAGTTCCTGCTGGATAATTTCCTGGGCATGCTCAACGCAGTTTTCACAAATATGTCCTTCCTGACCCGCAATAAGGATTTTGACTTCATCCCGGCTCCGGCCGCAAAAAGAACAATGAAGGGTATTTTTTGCCATCTTCTTATTAATAGTGCAAAATTAATCAATTATCCCCCAAATACAAGCTTAAAGCCCAAAGCCCAAAGCATAAGGCCTTTCTACCAATGGGAAGATTTGCTATTTATTGATCACGATTAAGGGGTAAAACAGGAATATCCCAGCCCAGCTGCTGATATACATGTTAGTACGGCGGATAAGCTTGTTCGTATTTACTGGCTTTAAGCCTTGAGTCTTAAGCGTTAGGCGTTAAGCCTATAATTCGGTGCTGACACCATCAACAATGCCATATTCAACCGACTCTTTGGCATCCATCCAGTAATCACGGTCAAAGTCTTTCATAATCTGATCGAATTTTTTACCGCAGTTTTCTGCCAGTATTTTAGCGCCTATTTCCTTTACTCTCTTGGTTTGTTTAGCCTGAATTTCAAGGTCAACACTCACGCCCTGAATATAACCACCGAGGCTCGGCTGATGAATCATCACTTCACCATGGGGATAAATAAACCTTCTTCCTTTTGCGCCGCCGCTGAGTAATATTGAGCCCATGGATGCTGCCAGTCCGATACAAACCGTGCTAACTGGACTCTTCATCATCCGCATCACATCGTAAATGGCCATACCACTGGTTACCACACCACCCGGGCTGTTGATCAGAAATCTGATTTCCTTGCCAGGCTGATCCATATCCAGCAGAAAAAATTTATTGATAATGTCTTTGGCCGATCGATCGTCTACCGGTCCCCAGAGTTGTACGGTACGGGTTTCAAAAAAATATTTCTCCAGCTTTTTCATCAACATGCCCGGATCCGTTTGCGGCTTGTCTTCTTTTTCTTCTGCAGGCTCATCATCCATGCGAAAAGGCTGTACTCCGTATTTAGAATATTTCATTGTTTTCAGTTAAGATATTTTAATTTTCTTTTTTCTCTTTTCTGGGGTTGATCACGAGAACCTCATCCACGAGTCCGTATTCCTTCGCTTCGATAGCTGTTAACCAGTAATCACGGTCGGAATCTTTTTCAATCTGCTTCACAGTTTTACCGGTATGATTTGCATATATTTCATACAATTCTTTTTTCAGCTTCCGGATTTCATTCACCGTGATTTCAATGTCACTGGCCTGACCACCGATGCTGCCACTCGGCTGGTGCATCATCACACGACTATGTTTTAGCGCGGTTCTTTTTCCTTTGGTGCCTGCGCACATCAGGGTGGCACCCATGGAAGCAGCCATACCAATACAAATAGTAGCTACATCGGGTGTAACATATTGCATCGTATCGTATACTCCCAGTCCGGAATATACCGATCCCCCCGGGCTGTTGATATACATTTGTATATCCCGGTGACGGTCAGTACTGTCCAGGAAAAGTAATTGAGCGGTAATGATATTGGCAACTTCATCATTAATCGGATATCCCAGGAAGATTATCCGGTCCATCATCAAACGGCTATATACATCCATCACGGCCACATTCATGGGACGTTCTTCGATGATGTTCGGTGTAAGCCCTGTAACCAGGTATTTTTCGTATCCGTTTAATGTATTACTGGAAAGGCCAAGATGCTTAACGGCGTATTTTTCAAATTCGGAACCAAGGTGCATAGTAGAAATATTTTTTCTTGAGGATGGATTGGCAACGGGGTTTACCTTTCAAATCTCCGTCCAAACTCTTAAACTTCCAAAAAACTGACAGAGTTGCAGATATAAAAGAAATCCCGCCTTTAGCGGGATCTTAATTTATTCATGATGATGATGCTGATGCTCTGCATTGAGTTTATTAAACTCCTCTGGCGAAATAGCCTTGTCTGTAGGGCTTACCTGTGTTTCTACCCAGGCCAGCATTTTATTGGTACGCTGGTTCTGATAGGTTTCTTCCACAAAACGCCTGTCCTGCATCATTTTGTTCACGTAATCTTCCACCCAGGGCTGTTCATCTCCCTGTGGCAGCCCGCCAAGATAGGAGAAAAGCTGTTTGCGGGCAGCTTCTTTAATATCTTCCGGACTCACTTCAATTTTATTGTCGGTAACGATTTTGTCAGTAATCAGATTCCACTTCAGCGCGCTGGCGAAAGTTGGAAATTCTTTTTCAACTTCTTCTGGTGTTTTTGGTTTTTCACCACCGGTCAGCAACCATCTTTTTAAAAAGGATTCAGGGAATTCAATCGCGGTTTTATCGAGCAACTCGTGATATAAAGTATGTTGAAGATTGTTGCTGGTCTGTGCTTTCCATTGTTCAGACATATCTTTTCTCACTTCTTCCCGGAATGCTGTCTCTGATTCGATGGTTTTGCCGGGATAGAGTTTTTTGAACAGATCCCCGTTGAGTTCTGCTTTTTCCAGCAACCCGACTTTTACGATCACCAGTTTGAAATATTTTTCTGCGTCCGCTGCGCTTTCCTTGTCCAGGCCGAGGTCCTGCAGGATCCAGGTTCTTTCCTTGTCTTCAAATGCAGTTAAGAGTTGAATGGTGAACTCATCTCCGGCTTTTTTATCCTGGAGTTCTGCGCGAAAAGCAGGGGCAAAATATTTAACGAGCAGGGAATTCTCCTTTGGCTGGCTCCCTTCCATAAGTGATCCTGCTGCATCGGTTTCCTGAAAAGTAACATTCAGCACATTGTCATCACTGGCAACGGTTCCGGGTTCAGTCATCGTTCCGTTTTTCTGACGAATTCTTTCAATTTCCTCGTTTAGCATTTCGTCCGTAACGATAATCTGGTAACGGGTAGGAGTAAGTGAAGCCAGTACGGGTAATTGGAAATCTGGTTTTAGTCCCACTTCAAACGAAAAGGAATAGTCCGTTGGCTGGGTCATGTTGATTTTGCTGGCATCGTTTTCCGGTAGAGGCAGAGGTTGCGCAAAAATTTCCAGCTGCTCCGTAGTCAGGTAATCCGTAAGTTTTTTTTCAACTCCTTTCAGCACTTCATCCGTGAATACCGAGTTACCATACATTTTTTTAATGAGGCTGGTAGGAACCATTCCCTTGCGAAATCCAGGGATATTGGCTTTTTTACCATATTCTTTCAGTGACTTTTCAAATGATGGCAGGTAATCACTTTTTTCGATCCTGACGATGATCTTGTCATTCAATAAACCGATATTCTCTCTGGTAACCGTACTCATATGATAATTTTTAAGTCCCGTCCTGACCGGATGGCGCAAGGCGCCTCTGCAAACGGGCTGCAAAACTAAGGAAAAAGGCCTAAAGCTTAAAGCGTAAAACCCAGAGCAGGACGAAAATTCAGGGTGAAAATTCGCAAGACTGCCATTGGCCAACGACTTACAATCAGCACTTAATGGTAATTTCAATATCAGGGGAACAAAATGAACTTCAAAATGTTAAATCAGGCTAAACTGCACCAAAAATCAAAAAAATTATGATTCAGACTAAAGGATATGCGGCCCAGACCCCGGAAAGTGAAGTTGCTCCGTGGAATTTTGAAAGAAGGGAGTTGGGTCCCCACGATGTTCAGCTGGAAATTAAATATTGCGGGGTATGCCATTCCGACCTGCACCAGATCCGGAACGACTGGTTCCCAGGCATCTTTCCCATGGTTCCCGGTCATGAGATCGTAGGTAAAGTTATTCAGACTGGAGCCCATGTAAAAAAATTTAAAAAAGGAGACCTTGCCGGGGTTGGATGCCTGGTGGATTCCTGCAGAACCTGCAAAAACTGCGAGCAGGGCCTGGAGCAATATTGTTTAAATGGGTCGAATGCCACCTACAATGGACGGGATAAAGACGGCAGCCCAACTTATGGTGGCTATTCAGATAATATCGTAGTGCATGAAGATTTTGTTTTGCACGTTTCGGAGAAATTATCCCTGCCGGCCGTTGCCCCCCTGCTTTGTGCTGGTATTACCACTTATTCCCCTCTCCGGTTCTGGAAAGTGGGAAAGGGACATAAACTCGCCGTTCTGGGATTGGGCGGACTGGGTCATATGGGCGTAAAATTTGGTGCTGCATTCGGCGCCGAGGTGACCGTACTCAGCACTTCCCCTTCAAAAGAAAAGGAAGCCCGGAAACTGGGCGCGCACAATTTTGTGGTGACCTCGGACCCGAAACAGCTGAATGCTGTGAAGGGAACCTTTGATTTTATACTGGATACAGTTTCCGCCAAACATGATGTGACTGTTTATTTATCCCTGTTGGCCACAAATGGTGTACATATTTGTGTCGGTGCACCCTCTGAGCCCTATCAGGTTCCCGCTTTTGCTCTTATGGGCGGAAGAAAAAGTGTTACCGGATCAGGCATTGGCGGATTGCCTGAAACACAGGAAATGCTGGATTACTGTGCTGAAAAAGGAATCGTTTCCGATATTGAAATCATCGATATCAAGGACATCAATTCCTCGTATGAACGCATGTTGAAAGGGGATGTCCGCTACCGGTTCGTGATTGATATGGCGACTTTATAAGCCTGATATGTGAAACCTAACGCTTAACGTCCAACGCTCAAAGCTTATCGCTAAAGTCTCTTGAGTAAATGGTTGTAGTTTAAATCAGCTTATACGGTAAAATAAAAAAACCCTTCCATCGGAAGGGTTTTTCGTGCGGGTGATAGGACTCGAACCTACATGCCTTACGGCGTCAGATCCTAAGTCTGATACGTCTGCCAATTTCGCCACACCCGCTTTTAAGCTTAAAGCCTAACGCTTCATGCCACATCCCACATCCCACACCCCATACCATAAACCATAAACCATAAACCATAAACCATAAACCAGGCACGGGGAGCGCGAAAATAGGAATTTTTTGTGGATAGGTTATCGTCCCGAAGTTTAATTAACAGAGTATGGAACCGAGCCCGATCCTCCCATCCTTCTTCAGGGGGGCCCCTCTATATAAATTGTTTCAGGCTTTAAGCGTTAGGCATTAGGCGTTAAGCGTTAAGCTTTACGCCTTACGCTTTTTGGTGTAAATTCGTAAGAATGGAGACTGTAGCTGTCATTCCGAAGTATAATTTAACGGAGGATCAGGAAAAAAGGTTGATTTTAAGAGAGTACCGGGCGCTCCTGCGTTCTTTGAAACCGAAATTAAAGGTCGGCGATAAGGAGCTGATCCGGGACGCTTTCGAAATGGCCGCAGAAGCGCATAAAACCATGCGCCGGAAAAGCGGCGAACCCTATATCCTTCATCCCCTCGCGGTGAGCCAGATCTGTGTTGAAGAAATCGGTCTCGGCGTTCGCTCCACCATTTGTGCCCTGCTGCATGATGTGGTGGAAGACACCGATATTACCCTCGAAGATATCGAAAGGGATTTCGGAACTGAAATAGCCCGTATCGTTGACGGACTCACCAAAATTTCAAATGTAATTGACGTCAATGCTTCGCAGCAGGCAGAAAATTTTAAAAAGATCCTGCTGACACTCACCGATGATCCCCGGGTGATCCTGATCAAACTTGCAGACCGCCTGCATAATATGCGCACGCTGGATAGCATGAAGCGGGAAAAACAATTAAAAATCGCTTCAGAAACCGTGTATGTTTATGCACCGCTGGCGCACCGCATGGGTCTGTACAATATCAAAACAGAACTCGAAGATCTGGCCATGAAATACCTCGAGCCGGAAGAATACAAAGAGATCGCCCGCAAACTGTCTGAAACAAAAAGGGAACGTTCCCGCTATATCAACGAATTCATCAAACCTTTGAAGGACAAACTGGAAAACGTAAAGGGATTTGAATTTCGATATTTATGGCCGGCCCAAAAGCATTCATTCCATCTGGAATAAGATGCGCAAAAAAGGCGTTGCATTTGAAGAAGTGTACGATCTGTTTGCCATCCGCATCATCATTAACTCCCCGCCGGAAAAAGAAAAAGCAGATTGCTGGAAAGTATATTCCATTATTACGGATGAATATACGCCTTCACCTGAACGCTTGCGCGACTGGCTAAGTAATCCTAAATCTAATGGATACGAAGCCCTGCATACTACAGTAATGGGTCCGCAGGGTAAATGGGTGGAAGTCCAGATCCGGTCCAAGCGCATGAATGAAATTGCGGAAAAAGGACTGGCGGCGCACTGGAAATATAAAGAAGGCAGCAAACGATGAAAGCCGTTTCGATAAATGGTTCCAGCAGATACGCGAAGTGCTGACCATGGAAGACAATGATTCCGTCGATTTCCTGCAGGATTTTAAAACCAGTTTTCTTGCAGAAGAAATTTATGTGTATACCCCAAAGGGCGATGTAAAAATGCTGCCTGTTGGTTCCACTGCCCTGGACTTTGCTTTTTCCATTCACAGTGCCGTCGGTGAACAATGTATCGGAGCCAAAGTAAATCATAAACTGGTTCCCATCAGTCATAAATTACGCAGCGGAGACCAGGTGGAAATCATTACTTCCAACAAACAAAGACCAACAGAAGACTGGCTGAATTTTGTTGTAACTGCCAAGGCAAAGAGCAAGATAAAAGATCGCTGAAAGAAGAAAAAAGAAAATTGCAGATGAAGGGAAATATATTGTGCAGAAAAAACTTGAAAATTTCGGCGCCGCCTATAACCAGCATAATATCGATTGCTGGTGAGTTTTTATAAACTGAATTCTTCCCTTGATTTTTTTTACCAGGTAGCCGTAAAAAATATTGACCTGAAAGAACTGAAAGAATTTCAGTTACTGGGAGACCGCCTGGAACCGCCCCAAGCCACCACAAACCGCCAGATCGAGACGAAACCGGAAACCGAGTTTCACACCGAATCAGCGGAAAGGATACCGAACTGATCATTTTTGGGGAAAGCAGCGACAAAATCGTATATACGCTGGCCAACTGCTGCAAACCCATCCCGGGAGATGACGTGTTTGGATTTGTAACTACCGGAAAGGGACTCACCATTCATCGAACAAATTGCCCGAATGCCGCCAAGCTTCATGGCCAACTATGGACACCGGGTTGTAAAAACCAAATGGGCAAAGAATAAAGAAATTTCTTTCCTTACCGGTGTGCGAATCATTGGAATGGATGATGTGGGTGTAATCAATAAAATCACCAACCTGATTTCCGGCGAATTGAGCATCAATATCAACGCGATCACGGTCGAAGCCAAAGAAGGTTTATTTGAAGGGAATATTAAAGATGTATGTACATGATAAAGAAGAACTTGAAGAACTGGTAAATCGACTGAAACAACTTAACGGCATTCATTCGGTGGACCGGTTTGATACGGAAGTAACTGAACCAGCTAAAGTAATTGTCAATTGTCAATTGTTAATTGTAAACGGTCTTGGAGTGTTTCTTTAAAAATCATTGACAATTGACAATTAACAATTAACAATTACTTTTGCCCTTTTCCATAAATTCTGCAAAACAGTACGAATGGTTGATGTTATTCTCGGATTGCAATGGGGTGATGAAGGAAAAGGGTAAAATTGTAGATTATTTTGCACCCCGTTATGATATGATCGCGCGATTTCAGGGTGGTCCGAATGCTGGTCATACCCTGTATGTAAATGATAAGAAAGTTGTTCTTCACCAGATCCCCTCCGGGATTTTTCATGAGAAAGCCATCAACCTTATCGGGAACGGAGTGGTACTGGATCCGGTTACACTGAAAAGAGAATGTGATACCGTTAAGTCTTTCGGCGTTGACTATCGCAAAAATTTATATATTGCCCAAAGGGCACATCTCATTCTTCCCACACACCGGGCCCTGGATAAAGCTTCTGAACTTTCAAAGGGACATGAGAAGATCGGATCAACCTTAAAGGGAATCGGGCCGGCCTATATGGATAAAACCGGACGGAATGGTTTGCGGGTCGGCGACCTGCTCGACAAGGACTTTAATACTCAATATATCAGCGGCTGAAGGCAAAACATCAGAATCATTTTAGACGGTTTGAATTTTCAGGAAGATATCTCGGCCATGGGAGGCAGGAATTTTTCGAAGCGCTGGATTTCATGCGCACGTTTAATATTGTACAGGGAGAATATTTTATCAATGATAAGACTCAGCCAGGGTAAAAAAGTACTGGCTGAAGGAGCGCAGGGAAGCATGCTTGATGTGGATTTCGGAACATTTCCTTTTGTCACCTCATCCAATACCATTTCTGCCGGTGTTTGTACCGGACTGGGGATCGCTCCACAGCAAATCCGCGAGGTAATCGGTGTTACGAAAGCATATTGCACCCGTGTCGGAAGCGGACCCTTTCCAACCGAACTCGAAAATGAAACGGGTGACGCTCCTGCGGAAAGCGGGCAATGAATTCGGGGCCACTACCGGAAGACCCCGCCGTTGCGGATGGATCGACCTGGTAGCCCTTCGTTATGCCTGTATGATCAATGGGGTTACCAAACTGGTAATGACCAAATCCGATGTCCTGGATGATTTTGATAAGCTCAATATGTGTACCCAATACAGGATTGGCGGTAAAGAAACAGAAGAAGTGCCCTTTCAGATGTTGCAGGAAGCGATAGAACCGGTACTTTCTTCCTTTAAAGGCTGGAAAAAAGATATTACAGCCATTAAAGACTTTCAATCGCTGCCGGAAGAGATGAAAACGTATATTTCTTTTATAGATAGTTACCTGAAAGTTAACGTTTCGTATATTTCGAATGGACCCGGCCGGGATCAGCTGATAGAAAAACAATAGAACCGGCAACGATTCAGAAATTGCTAATAAAAAAATTTGGAGGTTTAAAAACTTCGCTGAAATTTTACATACTAATCTTATTGGAATATGGCACCAAAATCTGATAAGGAGAATAAGGATTCAAAAAAATCCGGACCTGCTTCATCCAAACCAACTGCTAAACCTTCTTCAAAGAAAGCGAAAGAAGAAGACGAAGATGATGACTTAGATGATAACGAGGTAGATACTCCGAAATCCACTGCAAAGAAAGGAGCGAAAGCAACTGCATCCAAAACGAAAAAGAAATCGGACGAGGATGAGGATGACGACGATACCGAAGAAGAAGATGAAGTTGATGAATGGGATAAGGTGGAAGAAGAAGAAGAATGGGATCCTGACTTCGATGAATTCGACGTTCCGAAATCTAAAACCAAAAAGGCAGCTCCCGGAGGAAAAAAGACTGCCAAGGCAGATGATGATGACCTCGGGCTGGATGATGATCTGAAGAATATGGATCTGTTCAACGATAATGGTTTTGATGAGGAGGAAGAAGATTTTTAATCAGGGGAACACCCATGGCCAACCGCCAATTTGTTTCTTTTCCTTTTACTGATCTGTATAAAATAAAACAACAGGTAGTAAACTGGTCAGCCCGGTTTAGTACCTGTTGTTTTTTTGATAACCACCAGTACCCTTCAGAACTTCCGGGTTATGAAGGTCTGGTAGCTGTAGGCGAGCGTGCAAGGCTGCAAGCTTCGGCCGGAAATGCATTCAGGCAATTGAAGGAATTCTCCCAGGCACAGGCTGACTGGCTATTCGGTCATTTTTCATTTGACCTGAAATTTGAAACTGAACAATCTCCTTCCCGGCTTCCCGATTTTGTCCGGTTCCCCGACATGTTCTTTTTTGTTCCTGAAGTAGTTATTCTTCTAAATCAACATGAAATCCAGATTGGTCTATCCGGTAACCATCATCAGCAGATCTGGGATGAAATCGAAAAGGAAGAACGGTCATCGGTCATCGGTCATCGGTCAACCGTATCACCTGTTCTGAATGCAACTATTCAAAACCGGATTTCCAAAGCAGACTATATTCAGACCGTACAGCAGTTGCGCCAGCATATCTTACGGGGCGATTGTTATGAAATTAATTTCTGCCAGGAATTTTTTGTTGAAGATGCCGATCTGAGCCCCCTGAGTTTATTGCATGATCTTAACCGGTTTTCACCAAGCCCTTTTTCAGCTTATTATTCCGTGGATCAAAAATATCTGCTCTGCGCCAGCCCCGAAAGGTATCTGAAGAAAACGGGCGACCGGATCCTTTCCCAACCCATCAAGGGAACCTCTGCCAGAAATCCGGAAAATAAACTGCTGGACGAAGAACTTAAAGCCTTCCTGGCAAACAGCGAGAAAGACCGGGCTGAAAATGTGATGGTGGTGGACCTGGTTCGCAATGATCTTTCTAAAATCTGCGAAACAGATTCCGTAAGGGTATCTGAATTGTTTGGTATTTATAGTTTCGCCCAGGTGCATCAGATGATTTCCACGATTGAGGGCAGGCCGTTGCCCGGACTTCACTGGACAGATATGATTGCCAAAACCTTTCCCATGGGTTCCATGACTGGTGCGCCCAAAAAACGGGTACTGGAACTAACCGAACAATATGAAAAAACAAGACGGGGATTATTTTCCGGCGCCCTGGGATATATCAAACCAGATCAGGACTTTGACTTCAATGTGGTCATCCGGAGTTTCCTATACAACCGTTTGGATCACTATCTTTCCTGGTTTGCTGGTTCCGGAATAACATTTAACAGTGATCCTGAAAAAGAATATGAGGAGTGCCTGATGAAAGTGGCGGCATTTGAAAAGATATTAAAAACGACAGCCGGCTAAAAACAAAAAACCCATCCCGTATAAATGGGATGGGTGTCAAAATTACCGTCCAGAGAATTATTTTGTCCCCGCAAGGGATTTGTTATAGTTGGCTGAAACATCGGCGGTCAGCAAACGCTGCACTGATTCATTCAGGATCTGGTATTTGTTGGAAACAAACAGATCCATTTTGTCGGCTGGCAGTTTCAGGTCATAACTGTTATTGGAGCTTGCCATCACTTTATCAAAATCCGGATTGTACCGGTCGAAAGCTGCTGCATCCATTAAAACATATTTCGAAATAACAGTTGAAAAATACTTGCCGCTAACATTCATTGTTTTTGCACCAGCTTCTTCTTCCTTATTCATTTTCCGGTTGAAAACATACATGGATGAACCAGAAAGTTGGTCAGTTGCTTCTTTCTTAGTAAGCGTAGTCACACTTCCCTGGCCTTCAAAAGTATACTGGGTACCGATGAATTTTTTTACATGGTTCCTGGATTCAGCCGGCAGATAGTACTGGAGAGTCCAGAAATCCATGCTATGGCTCTTTTTTGCGGCTTTATATACGTTTCCTGTTCCGCCATTGTACGCGGCAATAACCAGCAGCCAGTCACCAAGCTCGGTATAAAGATCCCGCAGGTAGATGGCGGCAGCCTTGGTGCTCTTGTAGTAATTCTTTCTCTCGTCAACCTTTTTAGTCACTTTAAGTCCGAGTATCCGGGCAGTCGCCGGCATTAGCTGCCAGGGACCTACCGCACCAGCCCAGGAAAGAGCAGTTGGCTTAAGGTTTGACTCGATCACAGCCAGGTATTTAAGCTGGGTAGGAAGGCCATATTGCCTTAAAATTCCGTCGATCAGGTTAAAATAAGCGCGTCCCCAGGACTTCATATCATCCATTTCTTCCCGGTTACGGATCATAAAATCCTGCACATAATTGATTGCCCGGGGATTCAGCCTGGCACCGTTGGTACCGTTTACTGAGGCCAGGAAAAGATTATTAAAGCCGGCTTTTACATCGCTGGTATCTATCGGGATATGGAGGGAAACAAAAGTCTTGTCAACTTTAAGGGCGCTGGCATGGCCGAATTGTAAAAATCCAAAGAAAGCAATGCCCATCAATAAAAGTCTTCTCATCTTTTAAAGCTTAAAGATTTATAATCCGGAAAATCCGGGTTATAAATTTTTCAAGGGATGGATTGCGGATGGATTAAGTACCGGGTCTGGTCAGAATGATCCGGTTTTCATAAAGTCGGAATTTCGTAGGACTTATATTGCTGCATGAGTTCAGTAGCGAACTGCAGTAAAGATAATTCACGAAACTGGTTTGTCATAGCCTGGATACCAAAAGGCATGCCGCTTGTATGGGTAAAAAGGGGCAGGGAAATGCCCGGAATACCAACCAGATTTGCGTAAACTGTGTATAAATCAGCGAGATACATGGCTACCGGGTCGGAAGATTTTTCCCCGGATTTAAATGCCGTGGTAGGAACTGTGGGACTGAGAATTATATCAAATTCATTGAAAATCAACTTTGTACGTTCTGTTAAAATTTTACGCACTTTTTGGGCCTTGGAAAAGTATGCTTCATAGTAGCCTGCACTCAGCACGAAGGTCCCCAGAAGGATTCTACGCTTTACTTCCTTTCCAAAGCCCTCGGAACGGGATTTCTGGTAGAAAGCCGGGAATGCGGCTCCGGCATCGCCTGTACGGTGACCGAAACGCACGCCGTCAAAACGGGAGAGGTTGGAGGAGGCTTCTGCGGTAGTTAATATATAATAGGCCGGAACGATATATTCCAGCAGGTCGAAAGAAATTTCTTTTACCTCATGACCCCTGGAACGGAGTTCCTCCAGAAAATCCCCGATTTTAGCCCTGATCTCCGGATCCAGTGAGGGGTGATGGAGGGCTTCTTTGAGTACGGCTATCTTATAGATTGGCGTTAAGCGTTGGGCGTTAGGCGTTAGGCCTTTACCGGGCGTTGAGCGTTGGGCGTTAAGCGTTAAGCCGAAAGCAGGTACCGCCTTTCGTGAAGATGTCGCATCCAAAGGGTCAAAGCCTGACATCACTTCCAGTAAAAGCGCGATATCCGGAATATTGGTCCCGAAAATACCAATCTGGTCAAAAGATGAAGCATAAGCGATCAATCCATAACGGGAAATACGACCATAGGTTGGTTTAAGTCCTATAACCCCACAGAAATCTGCCGGTTGTCGAACAGATCCGCCGGTATCACTGCCCAGGGAAAGCATGCAAAGGGATGCCTGGACGGCCACGGCCGAACCTCCTGAAGATCCACCTGGTACCCTTTCCGGATCCAGTGCGTTTTTCACCCTTCCGTAAACTGAATTCTCATTGCTGGAGCCCATAGCGAATTCATCGCAGTTGAGGTGACCAAGGATGATCGCCCCTTCATCCAGAATTCGTTTTATGGCTGTGGCATGATAAGGAGAATCAAACCCCTTCAGGATTCCGGATCCTGCAGTTACGGGATGATCCTTGTAACAGATCACATCCTTGATGCCAATAACAACACCATGAAGGCGCCCGGATTTTTTTCCTTCCTTACGCTCACGGTCAAGCCTATCCGCAGTTTCCAGGGCCTCTTTTTCATACAAATGAACGTACGCATTGAGATGGGAAAGTCGTTTGATCCGTTGCAGATAATACAATACTGCGTCCCGGCAGAACATAGAACCCTCGTTCAGGGATTCCTGATAATCGTGTATGGAAGTGAAGGAAAACAAATAATACCTCTACTGCAATTTTGCAGTCTGCTAAGGATTGTTAGGAGTGGATGTAGGCGTACTTTGTTTTGGCGGCTCATTCATACCGTCTTCAAATTCTTTCTTCACATTATTTTTCGCGTCATTGAACTCGCGCATGCCACGGCCGAGACCTTTCATAAACTCCGGAATTTTTCTCCCGCCAAATAGTATCAGTACTGCCAGTATAATCAGTATCCATTCTGAACCACCCGGTGCAGACAGCAGGAATAAACATTGAAGAAAATAACTGAACATAATCGTAACATTTTAAGCCGTAAAGGTAATCTATTGGGAATAAAAAAAGCGGAAGGTTGACTTCCGCTTTATCTATTAACAAATGAATTATTTTAAGAAACCTGTCTCTTTTCCTTGATACGTGCACTCTTACCGCTGCGTTCGCGCTGGAAGTAAAGTTTCGCCCGGCGAACCCGGCCAACTTTGTTAACTGCAACAGATTCAATATTGGGAGAGAACGCAGGGAAGGTTCTTTCAACACCTATCGCGTCTGATATCTTTCGTACTGTGAATGTTGCCGTAAGGCCAACACCCTGGCGCTTGATAACGTCTCCTTTAAAACTCTGGATACGTTCCTTGTTACCTTCCAGGATTTTATAGTTTACCGTCACATTGTCCCCAGCCTTAAACTTAGGGAGTTCTTTCTTCGTACTAAACTGTTCCTGGACAAATGCTATAGCCGCGTTCATAAAATGATTTTGGGGATGCAAAAGTAACAAGCTTTCGGGTAAATTCAAAAACTATTGTTTCGATCCTACCTGGCCACGTTTACCGCTCTCTTTTCCCGGATAACCGTAACCTTGATCTGACCGGGATAGGTCATCTCTGTCTGGATTTTCTGGGCAATCTCGAAGCTCAGTTTATCACTGTCCCCATCCGTAACCCGCTCAGACTCCACGATTACGCGCAATTCACGGCCGGCCTGGATGGCATATGCCTTTTCCACACCCGGATAGGTGAGGGCCAGGTTTTCGAGGTCCTTGATACGCTGTATATATTGCTGCATGATCTCCCTGCGCGCACCTGGCCGGGCTCCGCTGATGGCGTCACAGGCCTGGATGATGGGGGCGATCACAAACTGCATTTCCACTTCATCATGATGGGCGCCGATGGCATTGACAACCGCCGGATTCTCACCATATTTCTCCGCCAGTTTCATTCCCAGCAGGGCATGGCTGAGTTCGGTTTCCTCATCGGGCACTTTCCCGATATCATGTAACAAACCGGCTCTTTTAGCCAGCTTTGGGTTCAATCCCAGCTCGGAAGCCATAATGGCGCAGAGGTTGGCTACTTCCCGGCTGTGCATCAGCAGGTTCTGGCCATAGGAAGAGCGGAACCGCATCTTACCTACAATTCGCACGAGTTCTTTGTGTAACCCATGGATTCCCAGTTCAATAACGGTTCTTTCCCCGATCTCAATCACCTGTTCGTCAATCTGACGTTTTGTTTTTTCTACCACTTCTTCGATACGGGCAGGATGTATACGACCGTCAGAAACGAGGCGTTGGAGAGAAAGTCGGGCAATTTCCCGGCGCAGGGGGTCAAAAGAAGAAAGCACAATGGCTTCCGGAGTATCATCTACGATCAGGTCAACACCGGTTGCTGCTTCCAGCGCACGGATATTTCTTCCTTCCCGGCCGATGATCTGACCCTTGATTTCATCACTTTCGAGGTTGAATACGGTAATGGAATTCTCAATGGCCTGTTCAGCAGCTGTACGCTGTATGCTCTGGATGATGATTTTACGGGCCTCTTTATTGGCTTTCTGACGGGCATCGTCAATAATTTCCTGCTGAAGAGCCAGGGCCTGGGTATGGGCTTCGGCTTTCAGGCTTTCGATAAGCTGGGACTTTGCCTCTTCTCCCGTTAAACCGGCAATTTTTTCCAGGCGGCGGATATGTTCTTCCTGGTGCTTTTCCAGTTCGGTACGTTTCAGGTTCACCACATCGATCTGCCTGTTCAGGTTTTCTTTGATCGTGTCGTTTTCCTTCGATTGTTTGTCCAGTGATTCCAGCCGCTGGGTTATTCCCTGTTCTTTTTGTTTTGTCCTGATTTCGGTATCGGCCAGGCGACGGTTTCTTTCCATCACTTCCTTTTCGTGTTCCGATTTCAGTTGTACAAAACGTTCCTTGGCTTCGAGTAGTTTTTCCTTTTTCAGGGTTTCAGCAGAAAGCTGGGCTTCTGCAAGGATTCTTTGGGATTGTTGGTCAGCGTCTTCAATTTGTTTTTTAGTGTTTTTCGAAAATATAAATTTACCTGCCAGAACACCAGCGGCAGCACATATGACGGCAATCAGGATGTATATCACGGTTGAATCCATGGAGACTTGAGTTTAGAATGTTCAGAATCATATTTTTACCATCCGGGTAAAAAATGGGATGGGTAGCGAAGATAGGGCTTTTAAACGTGTCCCGCCTTAGAGGGATGACGGATGACCGTTAGCCGTTGGGCGTTAGGCGTTAAGCGTTAGGCGTTAGGCGTTAAGCGTTAGGCGTTGATCCCTGCGGGCTTAGGCCAGCACCTTATCCAGCTGTTCTTCCATTTTATGGAGGGTTTCCGAAAAATCCGGCGATGGCCCGGAACCGGATTGGGGATCACCCAGGGTTGCATACCACAAAAGGACCATCGAAGTATAGTCCTGCATGTCCTTGCCTGCAAACTGGGTCTTGAATTCGATGATTTTATCGTTGATCGTCTTCAGGGTAGACCTTACGGAACCTTCGTCATCAGGGTTTATCCTTATGCGGAATGACCGGTCCCCGATTACAACATTTATTGGTATAAGCGCTTGCATGTCTCGGTTTCTTGTTTTAACTTTAAAAATACCAGCCGGAACAGATTATCCGAAGTTAAGTTAAGTTCTTCTGAAGAATCCAAACCGGTCGGTAAAGTTTCATTAATCCAGTATCCAAATCCACCCTATGTTTCTAAAAATCAAATCTCCGAATTTCATTGATCGCCTGAGCCTCGAGATCAATCAGACACAGAAATCCCTCTTAAAGGCAGTTTTAAAAGACGACAGCGGCACGATCTGCAGTATTATGCAGAAAGAGCTTGGTTTTGGCCAGCAGTCCCTGGACTGGGAAGGCCTGAACGAATTGCCCTATGGTGTGTATACCCTTGAAGTATCCCAGGGAGCAGATGAAATGAAAATGCGCCTCGTAAAGCGCATTTGAAAATAGGTTAATCCTGTAGCAGGGCGATACATTTGTCTATCTCCCTGACGTATTGATTTAGCCGTTTCTCAAGCATTTTTTTATCGGATTCTTCCATTTCCCTGCCCGACAATTTCAGAACTTCTGCCTGCTGACGGAATTTATCCGCTTCGCGGGAAACCCCTTCGCTATGTAACTGGATCTTTTTCAGATCCTCTTTTAACCGTTCGTTTTCTTTTTGCAACGACTGATGCTGCCTGATCAGCAACAATAGTTTTTCATGCACTCTTTGCAACTGTGATTCCGGTTGTGTCATGAAAAATGTTTTGTTGAATGATACATGAATATACTTATTTCCTGATTTCTGCTTTCAACTCTTCTTCCGCAGTCTTCATTATCCGGACCATCATCGTATCGATTTCCTTGTCTGTCAGCGTTTTTTCATTATCCAAAAAAGTAAAACTAACGGCCAGGGACTTTTTATCTTTTCCCAGTTTTTCGCTTTCAAAAATATCGAATAATTCCACCCCGCGCAATTTCTCCAGGCCAATTCCCTGAACCGCTTTTTCAACCTTTTCAAAAGGAAGTGATTTCTCAACTACCAGGGCCAGGTCCCGGTTTACCGGATTCTGTTTAGGGAGTTCTGAAAAAACGATCGTGTTCTCATCAGCCAGTTGCATCAGGTTATCCCAATAAATATCCGCAAAAAATACAGGCTGGCGGATATCGAATTTTCGTAAAATGGCGCTGTTCACTTCACCCGCACTCAGGATGAGCAGGTCTCCCTTCCTGATTTCCATTCCATTGCTCAGCTTTGGATGATTTACAGGAAAACTTTCGCCCCTTACTCCGGCCATCTGGCTCAAGGCCAGACATATTCCTTTCAGGTAATAAAAATCCTGAGGAACAGCCTTGCCCTTCCAGCTGTCGGCATGTTGGTTCCCTGTTATATACAGGCAACAATGGTTTGTTTCTGTATACTTTCCGGGTTGGCTGCTTTCATAGGTTTTCCCAAATTCAAAAAACCGGAGACTTGCATTTTTCCGGTTGAGGTTCCAGGATATACTTTCAAGTCCGGTCTCCAGCAGGGAAGGGCGCATGATATTGAGGTCTGCGCTCAGGTTATTAATCATTTTCACGGCTTTCTGCAATTCCGTTTCACTGAAGTAGGCACTGTTGGTAATGGAATTGGTGAAGATTTCATTAAATCCGCTGCCCACCAGGAAGTCTGCCGTTTTCTCCTGCCTTGCTGCAGCACTCCTTCCGGTTTCTACTGAAGGGGAAATATGGATATTCGCGGGTATTTCAATATGATCGTATCCGTCAATGCGCATGATTTCCTCTACCAGGTCAGCGGGCAGCTGTACATCCGGTTTGTGTTCCGGTACGGCAATCAGCAGATCGTCCGGTCCCTCACGCAGGATTTCGAAACCAAGCGACTGCAAAATATTTTTAACAGTAAGAGAATGATAGTTTTTTCCGCTGAGTTTTTTCAGGTAATGATATTTCAGCAGGATCTGGGTTTTTGGAAATGGTGCAGGGTATTGATCAGTAATGGCTGAACTCATTTTGCCTCCGGCATACTCGCGAATCAGGCTGGCAGCCCTTTTCAGCGCATTTACGGTTCCGGATATATCCATTCCTTTTTCAAAATGCATTGCAGCATCAGTGCGCAATCCATGGCGGAAAGAAGTTCTGCGGATGGTGGCAGGATTGAACCAGGCTGATTCCAGGAATAAATCAGTAGTCGAATTTTTAACGCCACTGTTTAATCCGCCGAATACACCGGCGATACAAATCGGATGTTCTGCATCACAAATCATCAGGTCCGCCGCATCCAGTTTTCTTTCTTTTTCATCAAGGGTGATAAAAGGCGTTCCGGCAGGAAGGTTTTTTACAATGATTTTATTTCCATTGATTTCATTGGTATCGTAGGCATGCAGGGGCTGGCCTGTTTCCTGCAATACGAAGTTGGTAATATCCACCACATTGTTGATGGGTCTTATGCCGATGGCTTTCAATTTATCCTGCATCCATTTCGGGGATGCTGCAATTCGGATACCCGTCATCGTTAGACCGGAATAACGGGCGCAGTCTTTTTTATTTAGCAGTTCTACTTTTATTTCTGGTCCCTGGTTATCTGAAACCAGCGGTTGATATACCGGAATTTTAATCCGGTAATCCTTATTGTCCTGGTGCGAAAGCCAGGCGCAGACATCCCGGGCCACCCCCATATGACTCATCGCGTCCATATGATTGGGGGTAAGACCAATTTCGAAAATATGATCATGATAGGGCTTCAGGTGTTCCGCCATCGGAAGTCCAGCACGAAGGTTTTCCGGTAAAACCAGGATGCCTTCATGACTTTTCCCTATACCGATTTCGTCCTCTGCACAGAGCATTCCCATGCTCTCCACGCCCCGGATTTTAGCGGCTTTAATCTGGATCGGATCACCGGATTCAGGATAAATAGTGGTTCCAACGGTTGCTACCACTACCTTCTGGCCCGTTGCCACATTGGATGCACCGCAAACGATTTGGAGGGGTTCCCCTCTGCCGATATTTACCCGGGTTATTTTGAGTTTATCTGCATTCGGATGCTGCTCGGTTGAAAGCACTTCGCCTACTACAAGGCCCTTAAGGCCGCCTGGTATGGAATCGTAAGGGAGCAGGGTTTCCACTTCCAGCCCCACAGAAGTGAGGATGCGGGAAACCAGTTCGGGTGCGGGTTTCTGTAAAAGATTGTCTGGTAAATAATCGCAGAGCCAGTTATAACTGATGGTCATGTAGGGACAAACTTTAGGGGGCAAAGATAGTTTTCGTTGGCGGTTGGTCGTTGGGCGCCGGCGGTTTTTTTAAGGACTCCCAAAGGCCCAACGTCTAACGCTTAACGCCCAACGCCCAACGCCCAACGCATAACGCCTAACGCTTAACGCCTAACGCCTAACGGTCAACCGCCAACGGCCAACGGCCAGTCCGATTATTAAAAAAACTCTAAAATCCAGGCGTTAAGCGTTAAGCGTTAGGCGTTAAGCCAAACGGGCAAGGTTTTGGCTCTACACTATAATTAAATGTTAATCGTTTACTAATGAGTATACTTTCAACCGTTATTTACCTCCAACAGGGGACAGATAACCAAAGAAAACAGAACATATGAAAAACATATACTTTTTACTCGCAGCCAGTCTTTTGATCGCGTCCTGCGGACCCACTACGGTGGTGCATGATTCTTATGAACCTGCGCCTGCCCCGGTGGCTCCGCCAGTGTCTTATCAGTCATTTTATGACCAGCTTTCTCCCTATGGCAACTGGATTACTTACCCCGGATACGGATACGTTTGGATGCCGAATGCCGGACCGGATTTCCAGCCTTATGCTACGAATGGAAACTGGATCTACACCAATGCCGGATGGACCTGGTCATCTAATTACAGCTGGGGCTGGGCTCCCTTTCACTATGGCCGCTGGTTTTACGAAAACGGTTATGGATGGATGTGGGTACCCGGAAATGAATGGGCTCCGGCATGGGTGAGCTGGCGCGGTGGCGGGAATTATTATGGATGGGCACCCCTGAGTCCCCAAATTTCCACGGATATCGCCCTGAGCAGCTATAATCCTCCGGCCTACTATTGGAATTTTGTTCCCCGCCAGTATATGGGAAACCCGAACTGGCACAATTACTATGTGAGCGGCGGTAAAAATGTTACCATCGTCAACAATACCACGATCATCAATAATTACAGTGGCACGAACCGGGCTCGTTACGCATATGCCCCCGGTCCCGATCCGAACGAAGTGAGAAGGGAAAGCGGGAATAATTTCAGACCCGTTCAGATACATGAGATGAATACACCCGGAGAAAGAGTGTCCGGATCACAATACAATATTTATCAGCCGGTAGTGAGTGTTGCGGCAACCCGTGCGGATGCAGCCGGGAGACCATCTGCGCCGGCCCCGACCCGTTATGAATCATTTCATAATGTGCGCCCTAACCCTCAATATCCGGCTTATAACCAACAAAACAACAATCCTTCACAGGCAAATAATCCGCAACCACCAGCCAATACAAGGCCCGGAACACAGAATCCTGCCTATAATCAACCGGTAAATAATCCGGCTGCAGGTAACAACCAACCTGTGAATCATGACAGGCCCTCAAATCCGAATCCCGGATATGATCAGCCCGCAAATCAGCCGCGGCTGCAGGAACCTGCCGTTCGACCCAGGACTGAACCCCAGAATCCGGCTAATAACCCGCAGGCGAATAATCCGGGATATTCCAATGGGAATAATGGAAACAACGGGAATAATGGATACAACGGAAACAATGGAAACCATGGAAATGGAAATAACGGTAACAATGGAAACAACGGGAATAATGGGAATAACGGAAACAATCAACCGGCTGATGCAAGGCCCGAAAATCCCCTGCATGGCGTAAATCCAAGGGAGAATAAACCGCAGAACAATCAACCGGCTGATGTTAAACCTGAAAATCCATTACATGGTGTTAATCCGAGGGAAAATAAACCGCAGAATAGTGCGGCCGGCCAGCCTGTAAGCAATCATACGAATAAACCAGCCGCAAATCCTCCCCACACAACGGGTCGTGCGGCTACAGATCATAATCCAAACAACGGACATCCGGCGCAAAGATCGGTTGCTCCTGAAGTCAAGCCGGCTACGACAACGCAACAACCCAAAACCAGGGAAGCAGAAAATTAGTTTTTAGTGAATGGTGGATGGTAAATGGTATAAGTATTTCCATTTACCATTCGCCATTCAACATCTGCCATTCACCATTCCCTTTCATCGCTTCATTTCCCGGATTTTTTCAGAAAATCACAAATGTTTTCTTTTTTACTTAACAAAATATTTAAGCATAATTCTTTGTGCACAGAATCTGTGTATTTCCTTTGCAGGAAAGCGAAAAACTTTTTTAAATTGTGGAAAGCCCCTCATATTTGGTGAATAACCATATATTTCCTGTTAATAAGAGGGTGGACAGGGTCTTAATAAAATAAAAAAACAAAAACACAATTTACCCGAATCAATGCTCATTATATTCGCCCTCCCGATATCTTTTGGTAATATTTACATAACAGTAGCATAATACTTCCACCCGCATCATGGAGCTCACCAATTTGAACAAAGACAGAAAGTTTAGACGCAAGTCACCAATCGATATCAGTACCATGATGTATGGAAAGGTTCCTCCTCAGGCACGGGAACTGGAAGAGGCGGTACTGGGTGCCATCATGCTGGAAAAGACGGCATTTGATACCGTGATAGAAATTCTGAAACCGGAATGTTTTTATGTGGAGAGCCACCAGCGGATTTACCAGGCTATGCAGTCCCTGGCACAGAAAAGCCAGCCAATTGATATGCTGACGGTAGTGGAAGAGCTTCGCTTCCGGGAAGAACTGGAGATGACCGGTGGTCCCTATTATATCACCCGGCTCACCAATGCGGTGGTTTCTGCGGCCAATATTGACGCCCATGCCCGCATTATCCTTCAAAAATTCATTCAGCGGGAACTGATCCGGATCTCGGGGGAAATCATCAGTGACTCCTATGAAGACAGTACGGATGTATTCGACCTGCTGGATGATGCCGAATCCAAGCTATTTGAGATCACCAATAATCACCTCCGGAAGAATTTCGACAGCATGGCCACGGTGCTGGTGAAAACAATCACCCGGATCGAGGATCTGCGCAATAAAAACGACGATATTTCAGGAGTTCCTTCAGGATTTAATACCCTGGACCGCATAACCTACGGATGGCAGCCAACGGACCTGATTATACTGGCCGCCCGCCCTTCCGTGGGTAAAACCGCTTTCGCCCTCAACCTGGCCCGAAATGCGGCCCTGCACGCAACCAAGGCGACTCCGATCGCTTTCTTCAGCCTGGAAATGAGTGCCAGTCAGCTGGTTCAGCGTATACTTTCCGCCGAAAGTGAAATCCACCTGGAAAAGATATCCCGCGGTAAACTCGAAGAGCATGAAATGAAACAGCTTTATGCAAAGGGAATCACCCGGCTCACCCAGGCGCCGATATTCATCGATGATTCTGCCGCCCTGAATATTTTTGAGCTGCGGGCCAAATGCCGGAGGCTCAAAAATAAACACGATGTGGGACTGATCATTATCGATTACCTGCAGCTGATGAGTGGTACAGGAGATAACAGAAATGGAAACCGCGAACAGGAAATCAGTAAAATCTCCCGCGACCTGAAGGGGCTGGCCAAAGAATTGCAGGTGCCCATCATTGCCCTTTCCCAGTTGAGTCGTGAAGTGGAAAAAAGGAAGGAAGGAAATAAAATGCCTCAGCTGAGTGACCTCCGTGAATCCGGTGCCATCGAGCAGGATGCCGACATGGTCATGTTTTTATACCGTCCGGAATACTACGATATCACCGCAAATGAATTTGGAGAAAGCAACCGGGGAGAAACCCATGTGCGTATTGCCAAACACAGAAACGGTTCCCTGGAAACCATTAAACTACGCGCGCTGCTGCACATACAGAAATTCGTTGATGACGAAGGGTCGGATTTTAACGGTCTCCCCTCCGGCGGCAACTGGAAACCGGTACCTCCGGAAGAGCAGGGCGGCCCCAAACTGTATATCCAGGCAGGAAGCAAGATGAATGATATTCCGTTTAATGACGAAGATCCATTCTAAGATCGGGTTTTCGTTTAGTATCATTTCTTAAACAGTACCCATATCTCTTTTCTGTTTAGTAACATTGTACAAACAGTGGGTATATCGTTCTTCTGTTTAAATCATCGCATAGACAGTGCTTAAATATTGCTCTTCTGTTTAACTTCATCAGATGGCCAGTCCTTATTTTTATTTTGCCCACCTCGCTACAATGGCAGACGAATTTGTGCTGAATGAAAATTCCTCGCGTCATATCGTTCAGGTGCTTCGTATGCAGGCCGGGGAAGAGTTGCGTTTAACCGATGGTAAAGGATTATCCGTCACGGCTTCAATTCTTGATGCGAATAAAAAAAAATGCCAGGTCAGGATTTTGGAAAAACAAAAGCAGGAAGCGCCCAAGCTCAAAATTCAGGTGGCTCTTTCCCTTCTCAAAAACACCAGCCGCTTTGAATGGTTTCTGGAAAAGGCAACTGAACTGGGCATTTCTGAAATCATCCCACTAAAATGTGCGCGCACAGAAAAACAACAGTTCAGAATGGACCGGATGCAGGGCATCCTGGAAAGTGCCATGATTCAGTCCCAGCAGGTATGGATGCCCGTTATATACGAACCCCGGGCTTTTGAAAAATGGGTGCTGCAGGCGAAAGCAGACCAGAAATTTATTGCGCACTGTGAAACGGGGCCCAAAAAGAAACTCAGTGAGCAGTTAAATACGAGTCTCTCTTCCCGGCTCATTCTCATTGGCCCGGAAGGTGATTTTTCAACCGAAGAAATAAAATCCGCACTGGAAAATCAATTCATTGCCGTAGAGTTGGGAGATACCCGTCTCCGTTCAGAAACGGCAGCTGTGGCTGCTGCGGTATTGTTGAAGTTGGTCTAGGCAATTGTTAATTGTCAATTGTTAATTGTTAACTGATCACGGATGAAGCTTGTTAGCTGGCGGAAAATTACAGCATAACTAATGACAATTAACAATTGACAATTAACAATTAGAAAAGTCCGCCCGCCTCCCGCTTCATGCTCCGCGCTTTTTTACGCATGCCATTCAGAATCCGTTTTACCAGCAAGGGTCCTGCATAAATAAATCCGCTCCAGATCTGGACCAGCCCGGCACCGGCATCAATTTTTTCTATCGCAGATTCAGCGCAATATATTCCACCCGAACCTATGATGGGGAGTTGATGATTTGTTTTTTCAGCGATATACTGAATGATCTCCGTAGATTTTTTTTGGATGGGCAGTCCGCTGAGTCCGCCGGCACCAATCGTTTCCAATTCTTTGGCAGATGTCTTTAATCCTTCCCGGGAAATGCTGGTATTACTCACCACCAGGCCATCGAGTTTTATTTCCAGAGCCAGACTGATCACATCGTCAATTTGCCCGAAACCCAGGTCCGGCGCTATTTTCAGGAGAATTGGTTTATTCAGGGGGTACCTGTTCCGCACCTCCTGCAGCGCGGTGAGGATTTTCCGCAGGGATTCTTTTTCCTGCAGTTCCCGCAAACCGGGTGTGTTTGGTGAACTTACATTCACCACAAAATAGTCCACCCAGGGAAAAAGTTTTTCGAAGCAAATGGAATAATCCTTCCAGGCATCTTCATTCGGTGTGATTTTATTTTTCCCGATATTACCACCAATGATCAGGCTCCTGTTCCCCGAAGAGGCCGGTCCTTCTTTCCATTTTTTTAAGCGGGCAGCAATGGCATCCACGCCATGATTATTAAATCCCATCCGGTTGATCAGCGCCTGGTCTTTTTTCAGGCGAAATAACCGTGGTTTTGGATTGCCGTCCTGTGCAATGGGGGTCACAGTTCCGATTTCCACAAATCCGAAACCAAGGGTTTCCAGACTCTGCAGGTAGAGTGCATTTTTATCGAATCCGGCAGCCAGCCCGACCCTGTTTTTAAAGTCCAGTCCGGCAAATGTCTTCTGCAGCAGCGGATCTTCTACCGAAAAAGCCTTTCTGAGCAGCCAGCGGCCCGGCGAAATGGCAGAAATGCCGTTTAAAACAAACATGGAGAAATGGTGAATGGCTTCAGGAGGGAAAAGGAACAATAAGGAGCGAAGCCATTTGTACATACGCGGGGCAAAGATAAAACACTTTAACAGTTGGGATGTTTATATACTGGGTGAAGAATTTTACCTTTGGACACGCTAGAATAAAATACCCATGCAGGAAGCTTATATCGTTGCCGGATATCGTACCGCAGTAGCCAAATCTAAAAGGGGCGGTTTCCGGTTTTACAGGCCCGACGACCTGGCCATTACCGTTATTAAAGGTTTACTGGCTTCAGTGCCCCAGCTCGATCCCAAACAGGTGGATGATGTGATCGTAGGAAATGCTGTTCCTGAAGCTGAACAGGGCCTCCAGGTAGGGCGGATCATCGCGGCCAGGGCCGTAGGTATCGGCGTTCCGGGTATGACGGTAAACCGCTATTGCGCAAGCGGACTGGAGACCATCGCCATCGCGACGGCAAAAATCCGCAGCGGACTGGCAGATTGTATCATCGCCGGAGGCACGGAGAGTATGACCATGGTGCCGACATCCGGATGGAAAGTAGTGCCTTCTTTTTCCATCGCATCAGATGATCCGGATTATTATCTGAATATGGGTCTTACAGCCGAAGCTGTAGCGAAAGAATATGATGTTAACCGCGCGGACCAGGACCAGTTTTCTTACCAGTCGCATATGAAAGCGCTCAACGCGATTGAAAAAGGATATTTTAAACCAGGCATTCTTCCGATAAAAGTGGAAGAAGTGTTTCTCGATAAAAACGGCCAAAAACAGCAACGGGAATATATCGTGGATACCGATGAGGGTCCGCGTAAGGATACATCCCTGGAAGCACTGGCGAAACTGAAACCTGTTTTTGCGATGGGTGGTACCGTTACGGCGGGCAATTCATCCCAGACCAGTGACGGTTCTGCTTTTGTGATTGTGATGGGAGAAAAAATGGTGAACACTCTGGGATTAAAACCCATTGCACGTCTGGTCAGCTGTGCCAGCGCGGGTGTGCATCCGCGCATCATGGGAATAGGCCCGGTGGAAGCAGTTCCCAAGGCATTGAAACAGGCGGGGATGAATTTATCGCAGATTGATCTGGTTGAGCTGAATGAAGCCTTTGCCAGTCAGGCGCTTGCCGTTATCCGTAAGCTGGAAATAAATCCGGACATCGTGAACGTGAATGGCGGGGCCATTGCACTGGGCCATCCGCTGGGATGTACCGGGGCAAAACTTACGATTCAGATCACCCACGAAATGAAAAGACAGAATAAGAAATATGGTATTGTAACCGCCTGTGTTGGCGGCGGACAGGGGATTGCGGGAATTATTGAGAATATTAATTAGAACATCGTGTATCGTTATCGTGGATCGTTTATCGATTTACGATTCACGATTTACGATTAACGATTATACAATTGATAAAATACATTAAAATCATACGACAGTTCTCCGCGGCCTTCTTCCTGTTGCTGTTCGCATTCTGCGCAACACCGAAAAGATTTTTGCACGACCTGCTGGCCAATCACCAGGATTCACAGTTTTCTGCAACGCACTCCCCCAATCATATCAGTGCCTCCGGTTTTCATTGTCATGTTGATGATCTCGTGGTAGTGGAACCCTTTCTTCCGGGTGTACAGGACCCTGTAACGATAAACCTGGCTTCCTCACCTGCAAATTTTTTTGAACCCCTCCGCTCTTTTGTAATTCAATACCTGCCACAGTCCGATGGACGCGGACCTCCTGCTGTATCCTGTTCCTGATACAGAGTACCCAATTAGCAGGTTCGCCTGCCGCTTACAATAACAGCAGATTTGATGAAATTTTTATTCCTGGTCTTTTATTTCGGCACTTTCTTTTTTTATTCACAGGCCCAGATTGGAATAAACTTAAATGCGTTGGAACCCAGCGGTTCACTTTCCGGAAAGGTGCTGGACAGTGCCACGGGAAAAGCCATACCGAATGCCACTATTTATATTTCTGATCTGAAACTCGGTGCCATGGCAGATGAATCCGGAAATTACCGATTCGCCAACCTGCCCTCTGGTAACTACCTGGTGGAAGCACATGCGATTGGTCACTCCACACAGATAAAAAATATTACGGTTACAGAAAAAGCCATCCTGGATTTTAGCCTGGGTGTGCAGTATACGGAAGAAAGTCCGGTAGTCATTACCGGCCTTTCCAAGGCAACACAGATCAAAAGAAGTCCGGTGCCGATTGCAACAATGAATCATACGGCCATACTGGGAATCCTGAGCACGAATATTATTGATGCGATTGCCAAATTACCCGGGGTAACCCAGCTGACCACCGGACCGAATGTTTCAAAACCGTTTATCCGGGGACTGGGTTATAACCGCATCCTGACTTTGTATGATGGCGTGCGGCAGGAAGGCCAGCAATGGGGTGATGAACACGGAATAGAAGTGGATCAGTATGGTGTTGACCATGCAGAAGTGATAAAAGGTCCGGCCAGTTTAACCTATGGATCGGATGCGCTGGCGGGTGTTGTAAACCTGATTCCGACACCTCCGGCACCGGAAGGAAAAATTAAAGGAGATGTATTGGCAGAATTTCAGTCGAACAATGGTCTCTTCGGTGGTTCGGCCATGTTGGAGGGAACGAAAAACGGATTCGAATGGATGGGACGTTTATCCCATAAACAGGCCAGCAATTATTCCGATCAGGCAGATGGCCGCGTGTACAATACGGCTTTCAGCGAAACCGATGCCACGCTTTCCCTCGGATTGCATCGTGCATTCGGATACTCTCACTTGAATATTTCTGTATTCGACGACCTGCAGGAGATACCGGATGGCAGTCGCGATTCGGCAAGCAGGAGATTTACTAAACAGATAACGGATTCTGATACATACCGCCCCATTGTTACTGATGCGGAACTGCACAGTTATGCCATTACACCATTGCATCAGCATGTACAGCTCTACCATATTTATTCAACCAATAATTTTGCCCTGGGCAGTGGAAGAATAACCGTTAACCTGGGCTTTGAACGCAGTGTGAGAAGAGAATACAGTCATCCGCAACAACCGGATGTGCCGGGTCTTTACCTGCAGCTGAATTCCTATGTGTACGATGTGAAATATTATTTCCCTTCTTTTAATGGATGGGATATCACAACCGGACTGAATGGAATGTATCAGCAGAATACAGTAACCAACGGAACCGAATTCATTATTCCTTCTTTCAACCAGTTTGACATCGGTCCCTTTGCAATGGTAAAAAAGACCTTTGGTAAACTGGATATTGCCGGCGGTCTCCGGTTTGACAGTCGTTCCTTTACCAATGACCAGCTGTATACGGTTTCAGATGGCATAGATTACAACACACCGGTTTACGGACAGGATACTGCAGGAGCATATCAGGCCTTTCCGCATTATCATAAAATATTTTCCGGTTATTCCGGAAGTCTGGGTCTGACCTATTCCTTTTCTTCCAAGTGGTCGGCTAAGGCAAATATTT
Source organism: uncultured Bacteroidota bacterium (assembly GCA_963766585.1). Classification (GTDB taxonomy): domain Bacteria; phylum Bacteroidota; class Bacteroidia; order Chitinophagales; family Chitinophagaceae; genus Puia. The sequence continues at coordinate 47,864 of CAVYAV010000002.1, read as the reverse complement.
CAAGAGGGTACCGTTCCCCCAATATTTCCGAGATTTCTGCCAATGGAGTTCATCCCGGTACAGGAATTTATCAGGTAGGGAATCCGGACTTCAATCCGGAGTTCAATGTGCAGGAAGATATCGGTGTGAACTTCAATACAAAAATTGCGGTCATCAATTTCAGTGTGTTTTATAATTCTGTTACCGACTATATTTTCAATGAGAAAATCCTGAATGCCGACGGTACGGATTCCACCCGCGAGGGAAATAAAGTATACCAGTTCCGTCAGGGAAGGGCTGCGTTGTATGGCGGCGAATTGAGTTTCGATATTCATCCGGTGGAAAGAATACATTTTGAAAACAGTATCTCCCTGGTGTACGGTAACCTGCTTTCCTCACCGGGTAAACCGATCACTGATTCCACGATGTACCTGCCGGATATTCCCCCGGTGCATGGAATTTCTGAACTGCAGTATGATTTCAGTAATAAGAATATGCACCTGGTGAATGGATTTGTGAAAGTCTCAGCTGCCATTTCAGGTCCGCAAAATCGTGTGTATCTCGCGGATAATACAGAAACACCCACACCGGGATATACCCTGATCAATGCCGGCGTTGGCGCGGGTTTTACGAATAAAAAAGAAAAGCTTTTATTTAATATCTACCTGTTTGCCAATAATATTTTTGATGTGGTATACCAGGACCATCTCAGTCGGCTTAAATATTTCGAACCCTATCCCGACAGTCCCGGAAAATATCACGGCATTTATAATATGGGAAGGAATTTCAGCGTGAAGGTTGATTTTCCGTTTTAGGCCAAACGCAAAACGCCTAACGCTTAACGCTTAACGCCAAACGCTTAACGCCTAACGCTTAACGCCAAACGCTTAACGCCTAACGCTTAACGCCTAACATGGCGGTTTCAGGCTTCAGAACGGATCTTTTTAATGAGATTAATAATCATCGCTTTAATCTCGTTGATCTTTTCATTCAAAGCCTGGAATTGATCTTGATTGATATACAATAAATCTTTAGTTAACAACAGACAGTACTCAAGTTCGTGAGCTGAACCTAAAGACATGTCCAGAAAATGCGTAAAGTCCTTGGCAGAACTTCGACCGCAGCCTTCAGAGATATTCAATGGTATTGAATAAGCTGCTCTTCTGATCTGGTTTGCCAATCCATATTTTTCCTGTTCGGGAAAGCAGGGAACTATTTCTGTATAAATTCTCAATGTTAACTCATGGGATTTATCCCACACTGAGTATTTTTTGTAATTGCGCATTCGACTTTTACGCAATAAAAAACTTTGTCCTCATTTATCATTGCGAAGTGGACCCTTAATTTATTAGAAAATCACCCTTAGCGTTGGGCGTTAAGCGTTAGGCGTTAGGCGTTAGGCGTTAGGCGTTAAGCGTTAAGCCCGAGGGAGCTAGAACAAAGATGGTCGCTCCTGATGCGGCTTCTTCCCCAGATGCTCATAGGCCTTGGGTGTTGCCTCGCGACCGCGCGGCGTGCGCATAAGAAATCCTTCCTGAATTAAGAAAGGCTCATACACATCTTCGATGGTGCCGGATTCTTCGCCGACAGCGGTGGAGATGGTATTGAGACCCACGGGTCCGCCCTTGAATTTTTCAATGATGGTAAACAGAATGCGGTTGTCCATTTCATCGAGACCGTGTTCGTCCACATTCAGCGCGCGCAATGCATGTTTGGTAATTCCCATATCGATAACTCCGTTGCCCAGCACCTGTGCGAAATCACGAACACGCCTGAGCAGTCCGTTGGCGATCCTTGGTGTACCGCGACTGCGTCTGGAAATTTCTTCCGACGCATCGGAAGTAATTTTGGTATTCAGGATTCCGGCTGACCGGAGTATAATTTTCTGAAGAGTAATATGGTCGTAATATTCAAGTCTCGATTTTATTCCAAACCTTGACAATAAAGGCGCGGTTAACAATCCGCTTCTCGTGGTTGCGCCGATCAGGGTGAAGGGATTCAGGCTAAGCTGAATGCTTCTTGCATTCGGACCGGTATCAATCATGATGTCCAGCCTGTAATCTTCCATCGCCGAATAGAGATATTCTTCCACCACGGTGCTCAGCCGGTGAATTTCATCAATAAACAAAACATCATTGGGCTCCAGGTTGGTGAGCAGTCCTGCCAGATCACCGGGTTTTTCGATTACCGGCCCGGATGTTTCTTTAATCTGTACGCCGAGTTCATTGGCAACGATCCGGCTCAGGGTTGTCTTCCCCAGACCCGGAGGACCATGAAAAAGAATATGATCCAGGGCCTCTCCCCGTTGTTTCGCTGCTTTGATAAATATCAGCAGATTTTCTATCAGCTGGGGCTGACCAGAAAAATCTCGAATGGCCGCCGGTCTGATACTATTTTCAAATTCCCTGTCGGGACTTCCTGTCAGATCTCTGTCAGGCTGCAGGTTGGGATTCGCCATAAATCAAAAGTACAGAAAGCTGAAGGCCTAAAGACTAAAGCCTGAAGCTTTTTCTTAAGTTTGGAGAATATCTTTTCTGAAAAAAGATCCGGAGTTCAGGTAAGTGCTTAATTAACTACACTGCATGGCCAATCCCTACATATCACTTATGAAAACGGCCTGGCGATATGCACGCCAGGAAAAAAAACAATATGTCGGGGTCTATTCGCTTTTTATCCTGTCCAGCGGAATCTTCACGCTGTATCCGCTTTTGTACGGCTGGTTCATCAATATTTTGCAGAAAGAAGGCGCGGGAATACTGCGCTACGCGTGGTGGTACGGCATTGCTTTTTTCCTGCTGAAAATTATTGAATGGGCCTTTCATGGTCCTGCCCGGGTAATGGAGCGGCGACTGGCTTTTAACCTGAGTCGCAATTTTCTGCAGGAACTCTACCACCAGACCCTGCACCTGCCGGTGAAATGGCACCAGGATCATCACAGTGGCGCCACGATAAACCGGATCAGGAAAGCCTACGAAGCATTGAAAGAATTTTTCGAGAACGGATTTATGTATCTCTATGCCATCACCAAGTTTTTTTCTTCCTTCATCGCGATGCTGATTTTTTCTCCACTCTTCGGAAGCATTGGCGTGCTGCTGGGGCTGCTAACGGTATGGGTGATTTTTATTTTTGATAAACCCTTTGTAAAAGCGGTTGACGAAACCAATGAAAAGGAACATGTGGTATCGAGTACCCTGTTCGACAGTCTGTCCAATATTAATACTGTGATCACCCTTCGCCTGGAAAAGAGAATGGAAAAAGGACTGATGGATAAAGTGAAACAGGTTTTTATTCCGTTTATGCGAACTGTGCGGATTAACGAATGGAAATGGTTTATTGCAGATCTGCTGGTGGTCCTGATTTATGTGGTAACGGTGGTGGGATATGTATACCAGCACTGGATACCGGGAAAGGTATTCCTGGTGGGTCACCTGGTTGCCCTGCTGGGTTTTGTAAACCAGTTCACGAGCGTATTTCATGATATCGCCTGGCAGTACACGCAGATCGTGCAATACAATACGAATGTGCAAACGGCCCGGTTTATTTCCGAGGCCTACCGGGAACAACATCTGCCGGATGCCGCATCCGGATTGCCGGATCACTGGGAAACACTTTCCATTTCCGGATTGAATTTTTCACATAAGGAAAGTTTTTCTTCTGAAGAAAAAGCACAGAGCCTGCATGATATTCACCTGACCATCGAAAAAGGGAAACGTATTGCCCTGATCGGCGAAAGCGGCAGTGGCAAGAGTACCCTGATGGCGCTGTTAAGGGGTTTGTATGAAGCACAGCCTGGCGCGAAAATGATATTGGATAACAAGCGGGAGACAGATGCTGGAAGTATCGCCGACTCCGTAACCTTGTTTCCGCAGGAGCCGGAGATTTTTGAAAATACCATTGAGCATAATATCACCCTCGGACTTCCTTTTGAAGAAAAGGATATTCTGGAAGTCTGTGATACGGCACATTTTACCGAAGTGATCCGGCTGCTGCCGAATGGACTTCAATCGAATATCCAGGAAAAAGGCGTGAACCTCTCCGGCGGTCAGAAACAAAGACTGGCCCTGGCGCGGGGCATACTCGCCGCTAAAAGCAGCGATATCATTTTACTGGATGAACCCACCAGCAGTGTGGATCCCAAGACGGAAGTGCAGATCTATGAAAAACTTTTTGAAGAATGCAAAGGCAAGGCCATTGTTTCCAGTCTGCATCGTTTATACCTGCTGAGCTATTTTGATTATGTGTATGTGCTGCAGGGCGGACACATTGCCGATGAAGGAACCTTCACCGATCTGAAAAGCCGCAGTGTGATTTTTCAGGAGTTGTGGAAGCATCAGGAAGAAAAGCTTAAAGCCTAAGTGGTTTATGGTTTATAGTATATGGTATATGGGTTCAATACCATCAACCATCCACCATCTACTATTAACCAAACTCATTCAGACTTAATAAAATCCGCCAGCAGCTTCATCCGGAAATACAGATTACTCATCATCAGTGAAATATTATTGCGGACATCCTTCACGGAGTTGTTGTTCATTTTTTTAATATTCTTCAGCTCAACAATCTTTTCGTCGATTTTATCAACCAGTTTTTCCGCGGTCCAACCGGCATATTTTTTATTCCGGTCATCATAAATGATGGCCGTGTTGATGGTGCCGTGACGTAGCTTTTTAAAGGTAAAATTTTCCCTGATGGCTGCCTGTATCGCGTCCCGGGACAGGAGATCAATCATCGTATCGTTGGGCGACTGGTTGAAAAATCCATTTTTAAATACATTCAGGTTATCCCGCAGTTCCATGATCACCTGTTTTTTATTTACGTCGTTCGTCTTTGCTTTTTTATATAGAAAAGCAAGGAGTTCTTTTAAAGGGGCGAGACTGCTGTTCAACCATTCCATCAGAGAAAAATTAAAATGAACACACTGACAATGAGTAAGTTCCGTGCCTGGTGCCCTTCAATTTACTAAAAACACTAGTAAAAAGCGGGAATTTAAGCGGCTATTTTGAAATTGAGAATCAGATCGTTAGGGGCCCGTTTGATAACATTCTTTTTTAAAGATTACCGGATTGAATCAAATCATTAAAACGTAGTTCCATAAAAACCCGTTTAAAAGTCTACTTAGTTGATAGAGAATTAATATATTTGTTCTCTTCTTATGATTTTTTAAAAATTAAAAAGTTCAACAATGAGTTTACGTTTAGGGGACATTGCTCCCAACTTCAAAGCCAGTACTTCTGCTGGTGAAATTGACTTTTACGAATACCTGGGAAATTCATGGGGTATCCTGTTCTCTCACCCCGCTGACTATACACCTGTCTGTACAACCGAACTCGGAAAGACTGCAGCCCTGAAAGATGAATTTGCAAAGCGCAATGTAAAAGTGCTGGCATTGAGCGTGGATACGCTGGACCGCCATCATGGCTGGATCGGAGATATCAACGAAACCCAGGTGGTGAATGTTGATTTCCCCATTATTTCAGATGCTGACCGGGCGGTGAGCACATTGTATGATTTCATTCATCCGAATGCTTCTGCAACAGCAACCGTTCGTTCACTGGTGGTGATCGGTCCGGATAAAACGGTTAAGCTGATCATTACCTATCCTGCTTCTACCGGAAGAAATTTCAATGAAGTACTGAGGGTGGTGGATTCACTGCAACTGACGGCTAACTACAGTGTGGCCACACCGGCTGATTGGAAACAGGGAGAAGACGTGATTGTGGTTCCTGCGGTTTCTACCGAAGACGCGATCAAGAAATTTCCAAAGGGCGTGAAAGTGGTAAAACCTTATCTGAGGTATACCCCGCAGCCGAATATTTAGGAATTTAGATATCCAGTAATACCTATCAGGCACTCTTCGGAGTGCCTTTTTTTTGGTGGATGGTAGATGGTGGATGGTTTATGGTTGCTAGTATTTAATCCATACACCATATACCATTAACCATAAACCCCTTAGGCGTTTTGCATTAAGCGTTCGGCGTTAAGCGTTAAGCGTTCTGCGTTAAGCCTAATGAATTGACAATTGACAATTAACAATTGACAATTGAAACGCAGTATCTTCAACAATCAACGAATCCCCCAATTCAGCCCATATGCGCAAAATCATACTGCTCAGTTTCGCCATCTTTTTATTCCATTCCCTTTCAGCCCAGCGAACCCTGATCTATTGTGGTCACCTGATTGATACCAGATCCCTGCAGGTTTCAACAGATATGACCATCGTAGTGGAAGGCAATATTATTTCAGATCTGCAGAAAGGATTTGCAGCGCCGCTGGCCAATGACAAAGTGATCGATTTGAAAAATAAGACCGTAATGCCCGGACTGATCGACTGCCATGTGCATATTGAAGGAGAAACAACTTCCGATCAGGCAAAGGAGTTCCGGGAAAACACCGCCGATATTGCGTTTGAATCCGTTGTGATTGCGAAAACGACACTCATGTCCGGATTCACCACCGTTCGGGATGTGGGTGGATCAGGAGTGAATATTGCATTGCGCAATGCGATTAATCATGGGATAATTGTTGGTCCGCATATTTACACCAGCGGAAAAGCAATTGGGTCCACCGGAGGTCATGGTGATCCGACCATGGGTTACCGGAAAGATTTAATGGGTGATCCCGGTCCGATTGACGGGGTGGCAGACGGCAAAGAAGCATGTATCAAAGCGGTTCGGGAAAGATATAAGGAAGGAGCGGACCTGATCAAGATCCTGGCATCCGGCGGGGTGCTGAGTATGGAGACCAATGGATCCGGTCCACAGTTTTCCGAAGAAGAAATCCATGCGATTGTAGAAACGGCTAATGATTACGGGATGAAAGTTGCAGCGCATGCCCATGGTGCCGAAGCCATCAAAAGAGCCATTCTTGCAGGCGTCACATCCATCGAGCACGGTTCATTTATGGATGATGAAGACATCAGTTTATTTATTAAATATAAAGTGTGGTATGTGCCCACGATTATCGCCGGTAAATCGGTTACCGATTCTGCTAAGAAACCAGGATATTTTCCGCCAGTGATCGTTGGGAAAGCACTCGCGATAGGCCCGCATATGACGGCAACTTTTACAAAGGCCTATAAAGCCGGAGTAAAAATCGCTTTCGGTACAGACGCAGGTGTGTATGCGCATGGAAAAAACTGGATGGAAATGGGATATATGACAGAAGCCGGCATGCCTCCGCTGGAAGTGTTGCGTTCAGCCACGCTGAGTGCGGCAGAACTGATCGGTATCAGCGACAAAACCGGAACAATCGAAAAAGGGAAATGGGCAGATATCGTCGCCGTTGAAGGCGATCCCGTTAAAGACATTAGCACAATGGGAAAGATAAAATTTGTAATGAAAAGTGGAGTGGTTTATAAGGATGACAGATAACAGATGACAGTGAGATGATGGTATTAAACCCATCCACCATTAACCATCTACTATAAACCACTAGGCTTTAAGCAGATTTTTCCGCATCTGACTCAGCAACGCCCGCATATCCTTCGGCATTTCTGCTTCAAACGTGAATGATTCTCCCTTCTGATTTTTGAAAGAAAGTTTTGCAGAATGTAAGGCGAGTCGGCTGAGGATGGGTTTCTCTTCTTCAAACCCGGAGTGATTGTAATTTTTCTTTAGTGAAGAAACCAAAAAGGGTTTGCCATCTCCATATAAAGGATCACACAGGATGGGATGCCCGGTCTCCTTCATATGCAAACGAATCTGATGGGTGCGGCCGGTGAAGAGTTCGAATTTCATAAAGGAATATTTGCCGAAATTTTCCAGTACTTCATATCCTGTAGAAGCCGGTTTACCTTTTCTGTTCACGACCATGGTTCCATTCTTGCCTGGATGTTCAAACATCGGCAGATCAATAACTCCCGAAGACGCGGCGGGATGACCCCAGACAATTCCGTAATAGATTTTTTCAACCTGACGTTCCTGGAAAATCAGGGAAAGGATATTGATGTGCTTCAGCTGTTTTTGCATACACAATTACCCCGCTGGTCTCACGGTCCAGGCGATGAACGGTAAAGATCTCCCCGTATTTTTCAATCAGTAAATCCTTAAGTGAAGGGACGGACTGCGTCCTGTCGGGCACGCTTAACAAACCGGCTGGTTTATTCAGCGCAATCAGTTCGTCGTTTTCAAGAAGTATTTCGGGCAATTTCATTTAGATGACAGTATAACAGTTGACAGTTGACAGTGTAAATTGGAAATCGTTAAAGGAGAAAGCGTTAGGCGTTAAGCGTTAGGCGTTAAGCGTTAAGCGTAACGATCAGGATTTCAAATATTTAAGCGCCCTGATTTCTTTCTCCGTCAGAAAGCGCCAGTTTCCTCTCTGTACATTTTTTTTGGTGAGCCCGGCATACATCACGCGGTCGAGGGTTTTGACATCATATCCGAGGGCTTCAAATATTCTTCTCACGATCCGGTTCTTCCCGCTATGTATTTCCAGTCCGATCTGTGTCTTGTCTTTCGGATCCGCATAGGCCATTTCATCTACTTTAGCCACTCCGTCTTCCAGTTCAATGCCACCCATGATTTTCTCGAAATGAACTTTCGTCAATGGTTTATCCAGGCCCACATGATAAACCTTCTTCATTTCATTTTTCGGATGGGATAATTTCTGCGCCAGGTCACCGTCGTTGGTAAACAGAAGTACGCCGGATGTATTCCGGTCCAGCCTTCCGATCGGATAAACCCTTTCTTCCGTTGCCTTGCTGATCAGCTGCTGCACGGTTTTCCTTCCCTGCGGATCGGTGGTCGTGGTTAAAAAATCCTTGGGTTTGTTCAACAAAATATATACGAAATGACTGGAAACAGTAACTTTTTTACCGGCAACCTTCACGGTATCGGTATATAAAACCTTTGTTCCGGGGTCAGTAACCACGGTACCATTCACCGTAACCTTTCCGTCTTTCACGAGTGTCGCTGCAGCCCTCCTGGAACTCACGCCGGCATGGGCAATATATTTATTTAGCGGAAGCGTGGCACCGTCTTCCGGTGTGGTTGATTTCGGATGGACAACCCCTTTGTCGGAAGAAGCAGGAACTACGGGCGCATCCGATTTAATGGAAGCGGCCACCGCCTTCTTATTTCTTTTTTCTTCAAAATGTTTTTCTACTGCTTCCCGCCGCGTTTTCTTTTCCAGTTTTCGTTCCTGGCGGAATTCTTCTTTTACCGCGGCGGTACTTTTGCGATTGATGAACTTGGAGAAATTATCTGTTTTGCGTTTCATGGCAGTTGGGGTGAAGCATTTTTATTCGCCAGCTGCCCGCAGGCCGCATCAATATCTTTTCCCCGGCTGCGGCGGAGTCTCGCATTCACTTTATTCTTTTCTAAATGTTTCATGAAAATATTCACGACGGATTCCTCTGGTTTTTCAAAGAGGGCATTGGCGATCGGATTGTATTCGATGATATTTACCAGGTCTGCCGGAACCTGCCGGTAGATTTTGATCAGTTCATCGGCATCCTTCAGGCTGTCATTGAAATTCTGGAAGAGGATATATTCAAACGTGATCTCGTTTCCGGTTTCTTTATAGAAAAAGTTCAGCGCATCAATCAGCGAACGGATATTATTCGTGTCGTTGATCGGCATGATCTCGTGTCTTTTTTGATCATTGGCCGCATGCAGGGAAAGTGCCAGTTTAAATTTCACTTTATCGGTACCCAGCTGACGGATCATCTTCGCCACACCAGCGGTGGAAACGGTAATGCGTCGGGGACTCATGCCGAGTCCTTCCGCAGAACTGATGCGTTCGATGGCTTTCAGTACATTTTTATAATTGAGCAGGGGTTCGCCCATGCCCATGAATACGATATTGCTGAGTTTCTTATCGAAAGTTTTTTCCGCCTGCTGATTGATCAGAACAACCTGGTCGTAGATCTCATCGAAATCCAGGTTTCTTTCGCGGTCCATATAACCCGTTGCACAAAATTTACAGCTCAGGGAACAACCGATCTGGGAAGAAACGCAGGCCGTGCGCCGTTCATCGGTCGGTATCAGCACCCCTTCCACGAAATGATTGTCAAAAGTCTTGAACCTTGTTTTCAGGGTTCCGTCTGCACTTTGCTGGGTAGTATCAATCCGGAGCGAAGGAAAGGAGAAATCCTTGGCCAGTTTGGCGCGTAGTTCCTTGCTCAGGTTGGTCATGTCGTCGAACTGAAAAGCATGTTTCTGCCAGATCCATTCGTATACCTGTCCGGCCCTGAATTTCGGTTCTCCGAGGTCCTCAAAATATTCTGAAATATCGGCCCGCGAGAGCGTGCGGATATTTGTTTTTTCGTTTTTCATGAAGGGGCAAAGATAAGCCTAACGCCTAACGCTTAAAGCCTAAGGCCTTGGTAAGATTTATTGGTAAATGGTGGATGGTAAATGGTGGGTGGTTGGTGGTCGATGGTTTATGGTATTTGGAACCATCTGCCATTGACCATAAACCATATACCCTAAGGCGTTAAGCGTTGCGGCGTTTAGCGTTCGGCGTTAAGCGTTATGCGTTGAGCGTTATGCGTTTAGGCTTAATCTTATCTTTGGTCACTTTATTTTAAAATATGAAGAAAGTCTACGTTATCGACGCCGTGCGAACCCCCATCGGCAAATACGGAGGCGCATTGGCGGCGGTAAGACCCGACGATCTCCTGGCCTATGTGATTCGCGCCCTGCTCGCCCGGAATGAAAATATTGATCCCGAAGCCATCGAAGACGTGATCGCCGGCGACGCCAACCAGGCGGGGGAAGATAATCGCAATGTGGCCCGCATGGCAGCGCTGCTGGCGGGTTTACCGGTTTCCGTCGCCGGATCTACCGTAAACAGGCTATGCGCTTCAGGACTCCAGGCCCTGATGGACGCTTCCAGGGCCATTATGTGCGACGAGGGTGATTTATACATCGCAGCCGGGGTGGAATCCATGTCCCGCGCTCCCTTTGTGATGGCCAAACCTACTTCTGCTTACAGCCGGAAACAGGAAATGGTGGATACCACCATCGGCTGGCGCTTTCCGAATAAAAGTCTCACGGACCGCTATTACCCCTATTCCATGGGGGAAACAGCAGAAAATGTGGCGCAACGATGGAAGATTTCCCGGATGGCCCAGGATGAATTCGCCCTGGAATCCCAGACAAAATACTTTGCTGCCCTCTCGGCTGAAAAATGGGTTGAAGAGCTGGTGGCGGTGGAACTCACACAGGACCAGCTGGTTACCTGGTTTGCCCGCGATGAACATCCCCGGGAGACCTCCCTGGAAAAGCTGGCCCGGCTCAAACCGGCTTTCCTGAAAGACGGTACCGTGACTGCCGGAAATTCATCCGGAATCAACGATGGTGCAGCGGCAATTTTACTGGCCAGTGAAGAAGCGGTGAAAAATTATAATCTTGAGCCGATCGCGACGGTATTGTCGATGGGAGTTGCCGGGGTAGATCCGGCGATTATGGGCCTCGGTCCGGTGCCGGCTTCTCAGAAAGCGATTTACAGGGCCGGATTAAAAGTGGATGATATGGACCTGATCGAACTGAATGAAGCCTTCGCTTCCCAGTCCATCGCCTGTATTCATGACCTGGGCCTGGACCTTCAAAAAATTAATGTAAACGGGGGTTCTATTGCGATGGGTCATCCGCTTGGGTGCAGTGGCATCCGCATTTCCACAACGCTTTTACATGAAATGAGAAGACGCGGATCCAGACATGGTCTCGCAACGATGTGTGTCGGCGTGGGACAGGGCGCGGCGGTTGTGTTTCAGGGCATCAACTAATTATTAATTATCAATTTTAATTATTAATTGAAAAGCGTTTAGGCGTTAAGCGTTAAGCGTTCGGCGTTAAGCGTTAAGCGTTAAGCGTTAAGCGTTCGGCGTTAAGCGTTCGGCGTTAAGCATTCAGCTTCAAACCCAGTTCCTCAAAGATCACCTCATTCTGAACTCCGGTTCCAAGGAATTTTACTTTCGCAATACCCGATTTCAGTTCGTCAGCACCGATGATTACAACGGTGGGAATATTTTTTCTCTCGGCGTATTTAAATTGTTTGTCAAATTTTGCCTGTTCATGATAGAGTTCGCAACGGATCCCCTGGTTACGCAATGCCTGCATCAGCTCAAAACTTTTATCTGCCGATTCCACACCGAGGTTAAAAAATAAAACCTGCGTGGAGCGCTGCACGGTCTGCGGAAAGAGTTTCAGTTCTTCCATCACATCATAAATTCGGTCCACGCCGAATGAAATACCAACACCGGGTATACCTGAAACACCAAACAATCCGGTGAGGTCATCATATCTTCCGCCTCCGCCGATACTGCCGATGCTCACGCCTTTGGCGCGCACTTCAAAAATAATTCCGGTGTAATAATTCAATCCGCGGGCAAGTGAAAAATCAAGCACGACTTTGCTCTCGCCCGACGAGGATGCATTTGTAAGTGATACCGAATTTTTCGTATCCTTCGCAAGATATTTCAGAATATACTGCAGGTCTTTCACGCCGGACTGCGCAAGTTCATTGGGGAGAAGAGCAGAAAGCTTTTCGATTTTTTCAGCATTGTCTCCATCGATATGCAGGTATTTTTCAATCACCGCTGTCTGTGTTTCATCCAGACCTCGTTCCAGCAGTTCTTCTTTAACTTTCTCCATTCCGATCTTATCCAGCTTGTCGATGGCGGTGGTGATGGCTGTAGTTTGTTCAATGCCTCCAATGGCATCTGCGAGACCGGATAATATTTTACGGTGATTGATTCTGAGCTCCACGTCCACGCCGAGTTTTTCAAAAACGGTCAGGTAGATCTGGGCAAGCTCCACTTCATTCATCAGCGAATGACTTCCGACCACGTCGGCATCACACTGGTAAAATTCCCGGTAGCGTCCTTTCTGGGGACGGTCCGCGCGCCATACGGGCTGAACCTGGTAGCGGCGGAAAGGAAAGGGAATAACATTTTGATTGGTCGCTACATATCGCGCAAAAGGAATCGTGAGATCATAACGCAGCGCGCGCTCGGTAATGGCCTTATCATTTTTTCCGGAAAGAATATTTTCGAAAGCAGCGCGGGCGGATTCCTTTTTGGAATCATGATCCAGTCCGTTATTGAGGACTTTAAAAATCAGTTTATCTCCCTCATCACCATATTTCCCAAGCAGGGTATCGAGATTTTCCATCGCCGGCGTTTCGAGCGGCTCATATCCATAGAGTTCAAATACGGAGCGGATGGTGTCAAAAATAAAAGTTCGCTTACGAACCGTCTCAGGTCCGAAATCACGCATTCCCTGAGGCAGGCCGGGTTTGCTCATATTCAGGCAGTTTTAAGGACTCCGTATTTTTCGATGATCTTTTCGCAGGCCTCGTCAATCATTTTATATACTTTATGATAGCCGGGCTCTTCGCCGTACCATGGATCGGGCACATCCATATTTTTACCAGGATAGATTTCGTTCATCAGCAGATCTGTTTTTTCTGCCTTGAATTTATTCCGCGCGATTTTTTTCATATGTTCCAGGATGTCGGAGCTCATGGCATATATTTTATCGAACCGGTCGAAGTCTTCCGGTGTAAACGCCCGGGCACATTGCTGGCTGATATCGACAGAATTGAGTTTGGCCACTTTTTGCGAAAGGGGATGTGGTGCTTCCCCGATATGATAATTGTTATTGGTCCCCGCACTGTCCACCATCCAGGGAAGGCCATTCTTTTTGGCTTTGGATTCCAGAATCCCCTCGGCAAGCGGACTTCGGCAAATATTTCCCAGGCAAACCATTAAAATTTTCATAGTGGCAAAAATAAGAAAAGCCATCTAAAGCAATTGTGAAAGTATAGGAGTCAGGAAAGTGTGAGAGTGTGAGAGTGTGAGAGTGTGAGAGTATGGGAGATTAGGTCCAAAGCTCAACGCTCAACGCCTGCCACCAACGGTCAACGGTCATCTATACACCATCCACCATCCACCATCAACCATCACACCATCAACCATCCATCCATCAACCGTCCACCATCTACCATTTATGGATTCTTCACCGCCCCGCATCTCATAAACACTGCGCAGGTTCTGAACCCCATTCATTCATCTTTAACAGATTTTATGGAACCTAACGACGTGCTCAAAGCCGACGTACTGGATATTCTGTTTGAAAACAGAAACAAATCCTACGGCGCCTATCCGCTCAGAAAATTTTATGCACAGCGACTCTATATTTCCATGGGTGTAACCCTCTCGCTGGTCACTGTCGCAATATTTTTATATCTGCACTTCCATACCCTGCCCCTCACCACCAGGATAATTACACTCCCTGATCCTTCCTGGGGAACCTTCAATCTTCCACCGCAGGTAAAACGTGTACCCGTGCCTGTGAGACCTGCAGCTCCCAGGCCGCCGAAAGCATTAATTTTTACAACTCCGGTCATTACTCCGGACCACCTGGTTCCAAAACCCATGGCCACCATTGAAGACCTTGGCAATAATGCGATCGGATTAACTACTACTGCAACTGGCGGGCCAGACAATAACCCGCGGGGAAATGGAAATGAACATCAGGGCGCCGGAACTTCTGCCCCTGTCGATTCAACCTCAGGCAGGGACGAAATCACAGATCATCCTGAGCTGATGCCCGAATTTCCCGGCGGCAACGAAGCATTAAAAAGATTTTTAATGAAGAACCTCCGCATGCCGGATAATAATCTGGAAGCCGGCACCCAGGTCCGGGTCCTGGCGAGATTCGTGGTCGGCGCAGATGGAAAAGTTCGGGAGATTGAAATAACCCAGACTGCCGAAGACGCGTATAATACAGAAGTGAAACGTGTGATATCGAAAATGCCTGACTGGAAACCAGGCATGCAAAACCACCGGAAGGTCGCCGTATATTTTAATCTGCCGGTGATTTTTGTGAGCTAATGACTGAATGGTTGGCCGTAGGCCGTGGATGACCGATGACAGATGACCGTTGGACCGTTGACCCATTAACAATTGACAATTAACAATTGACAATTTTCAAAAAAAGCTTTAGGCGTTAAGCGTTAGGCGTTACGCTTTTTAACTATCTTGCTTTCCGCTAAAAACGAATGCAAATGCCCGCAGACAGGGACGAGGACAGCCGAGCCAGGGGATATAAACTGAGGAGATCCATTATGGATTATGGAATGGGTATAATCATTGTCTGCCTGGGATTCTTTTTCCTGTTTTCATCCTCACTTGGCGTTGTTTTTAATGTGGATGATAAGTTCAGGTATGTGTTTGGCGGCCTCTGCATCCTCTACGGTCTTTTCCGGGTTTACCGGGGGTATAAAAAAAATTATTTTAACTAAATTTTAATGAGGAGGAACAGGCTGAAGAGATGTTTGCCGGTACTTGTATTTGCCCTTGCAGGTCAGGTGTTTACCGGATGCCATAGCGGACCCCGTATACCGGTGGAAACCCCTACCTCCGGAACCATACATATCAGTGTGGATGAATCCTTTAAACCTGTAATCGATTCGCAGCTCAAAGTGTTCGAAAGCTCTTTTCCGGATGCCCATGTGCTGGTGGAATATAAGCCCGAAGCCGCCTGTCTGCGGGACCTATATAACGACAGCACCCGGATGGTTATCATCACCAGGGGTCTGACTATGAAAGAAGAACATTATTTTCAGGATTCAGCAAAAACACCCGCCATTTCCGGCCTGCTGGCCTATGATGCGGTGGCCATGGTTGTGAATAATCATACCCAGGACTCGCTGATGACGATGGAGGAAGTGCGCAGCCTCCTCCAGGGTAAGGATAAGAATCACCGGGAAGTGGTGATGGACGGGGTCATCGGCAACCAGTACGGTCCGGTATGTGATCGACTCGGTATTAAAAGGGGATTCTTTAGGTAAGAATGTTGTAGCCGCCAAGTCCAGTCCGCAGGTGATTTCCTATATAGAAACCCATGAAAATGCCGTGGGTTTTATCGGGGTAAGCTGGATCGGGGACCGCGAAGATTCAATGGATCTTGCCTTCCTGAAAAGAGTAAAAGTTGTGGGTGTGAAATGTGAACATTGCCCGGATAAACCTTATGTTTATCCCTTTCAGTATAATATCCGGTACAGCCGTTACCCCATGGTACGCGGATTGTACTATATATTGAAGGAGAATTATTCCGGGGTAGGCAACAATTTTGTAAATTTTTTGGTCAATGAAAGAGGACAATTGATATTCTTCCACGCTTACCTGGTTCCGGGAAGGATGAATTTCGATGTACGCAGTGTGGAGATGCATCAATAAAAATGTTGAGATGCGTCAATAAGGTCGGTGTAGATGCAATAAGGAATTTGGATATGTAGCAATAATCAGTTTTTGAGATATATTTATACACTATAAACGAGGATCCAGAATGAGAAAAATTAGCATCAGCCTGTTACTGGCGTTTACCTGCATCGGCGGTACAGTCACTGCACAGACTTTAGAACAGGGGAAACAATTTCTGTATTATGAAAGGTTTGCGAGTGCCCAGTCGGCATTTGAGAAATTACTGAATGCAAACCCCAATAATATCGAAGCCGTTTACTGGCTGGGACAGACCATGATTCACCGAAGGGATACCCGCGATACCGCCGGTGCCAAAGCCCTCTACTCAAAAATGCTGGCTGCCAATGGCAATGCACCCCTGCTGCTGGTAGGTATGGGTCATGTTGAATTACTCTATGGTAATAAAACAGATTCCAAAAACCGGTTTGAAACGGCGATCAGCCTCACCAAGGAAAAAGATATCCCGGTACTGAACGCGGTGGCCTATGCCAACGTGGATGCAAAAGCGGGAGACGTAAATTATGCGATTCAGAAACTAACGACAGCCACCCAGATAAAAAGATTTAATGATCCCGCGACCTATTTGATCATGGGAGACGCCTACCGCCGCCAGTTCGACGGTGGAAATGCCGTAATCAACTATCAGAAAGCACTTGATCTGAATCCGAAACTCGCGGAAGCAGAAATGAAAATCGGTATCATCTACCTCACACAAAATAACCGGGAGTTTTTCCTGCCGGCATTTGAATCCGCCACAACAATGGATCCGGCCTATGCCCCGGCCTACGAACAATTATTTCTGTACTGGTACCTCCGTGATGTAAATAAAGCATCGATGTACCTGGATAAATATGCAGCCAATTCTGACCAGGGGCCTGATCTGGAATATATGAAAGCCGGGATGCTATATGTTTCCGGTAAAGTTCCGGAAGCCCGCACCCGGGCACAGCAGCTGATTGGTCAGTACGGACAGAATGTAAATCCCCGCATGTACCGCCTGGTGGCCTATGCATCGGATTCACTGGGAGATTATACTGCAGCCCGCGAAGCAATGGCTAGTTTCCTGGCGAAGGCAGATACCAGTATGTACCTGGCCACAGATTTTGAAGAATACGGAAAAATCTATGGTAAACTTTCTGATTCGGTAACCCGCAATATGGCCTTTCAGTATTATGCGCAGGCTATTGTAATGGATACCCTGGATGCCGACAAACAGAAATTTGCAAACGAAGGACTGGAACTGGCGAAAGCAACAAAGAATAAACAGGCTGCTGCAATTATTTCAGGTGCTTTGTACCGCTCGGTAAAGAATCCGACAAACTCCGACCTGTTTAAATTCGGTATGGCCAATTATTCTGCCGGAAATTATAAAACCTCCGATAGTATTTTCTGTGGAATTTATGTATCAAAATATCCCACAGAAGTATATGGATATTTATGGTGTGCCAAAAGCAAACAGGCGGAAGACGACAGCCTGATGTCGCAGGGCCTCGCTGTAGAACCCTACGAAAAACTGGCCACCTTCATCCGGTCCAGCCCCGATTCGGCGAAATATAAGAGCCAGCTCATCGGAGCTTATTTCTACCTGGCCAGCTATTATAATGATGTAAAAAAAGACAAAGCCAAGGCGATCGACTATATGCAGAAAGTACTTGAGGTTGATCCGACAAACCAGGTAGCACCCGGTATCATAAAAGCCCTCTCCACAAAACCCGCCGCAGCGAAACCGAAAAGCGGTTCCAAATAACGGGAATGTATAAAATTCTAAGCCCCTGACAACGATGTCGGGGGCTTTTTTATTATATGATTATCAGTAAAACAATACGATGAAATCTGATACTCCTGCCTTACTTTTGTCGGGCAATGGAATCTAATATGACTCCTTTTCTCCTGCAGGCATCGAATCTGGTTTCTAAAGTGAACAGCGCGAGTGACTACCTACCGATTGCCATTCAGTTACTCTTCGCCGGCGCCTTTGTTTTTCTCGTACTTGGCGTAACCCATTTACTGGGACCTAAACGCAATACAGACGAAAAACTACAGAATTTTGAAAGCGGCATCGCCTCGGTGGGAAATGCCCGGCAGCCAATGGCCATCAAATATTTCCTGATCGCCATTTTGTTCGTGCTTTTTGATGTGGAAGTGATATTCTTCTACCCTTATGCAGTCAATTTCCGTGCGCTCGGCTGGGCTGGTTTTGGCGAAGTGATCCTGTTCGTCGCCTTCTTCCTGATCGGGTTCATATATATTATTAAGAAAGGCGCCTTGCAGTGGGAAGACTAGGCTAACCAACGAACCCCATCCATGTGCCCAACGTTATAATAATAGCCCTCCGCCGGTTCGCGGAGGATGATTAAAAGTTTATAACATGTCCAGACCAGTAAGATTTAATGTGCACACGGTTCCTGCCGATACCAAAAACAGTATCAGCATGGTGGATATGCCAGCCGGACATACGGGTGAAGGTTTTTTTGCAACCAAACTCAGTGATGCCGTCGGACTGGCCCGAAAGAATTCCATGTGGCCCCTTCCTTTCGCCACTTCCTGCTGCGGAATCGAATTTATGGCCACGATGGCCTCTCATTATGACCTGGCCCGTTTTGGTGCCGAAAGACTGGGATTTTCCCCCAGACAATGCGACCTGCTCATGGTGATGGGAACGATCGCTAAGAAAATGGGTCCGATATTAAAACAGGTATACCTGCAGATGGCCGAGCCCCGCTGGGTGATGGCCGTGGGTGCCTGCGCCTCTTCCGGAGGAATCTTCGACTCCTATTCCGTATTGCAGGGAATCGACCAGATTATCCCGGTGGATGTATACGTTCCCGGATGTCCTCCGCGGCCCGAGGGAATCCTCGATGGCTTCATGCGCATCCAGGACCTAGTGGGTGAAGAATCCATCCGGCGGAGAAATGGAGAACAGTACAAGGAACTGATGCAGAGCTATGGAATCAAATGACCTTCGGTCATTTTATTCCAAGTATGAGGAGTATGGGGAGTATGAGGAGTATGGGGAGTATGGGAGTATAAGAGTGGATAAAAAAAATAAAATAACCTAATTAAATAAAATAATAATGGATATGGAAATTAAAGGACATGGGAATGTAATTAACACTCCCATACTTCTCATACTTCCCATACTCCTCATACTTCCCATACTTGCCTTAATGGATAATCAATATATCAAACAAAGACTGACCGAACATTTCGGGGACCAGGTGACAAACTTCGAAGAGCCCTATGGTATGCTCACCTTTGAATCTCCGAAAGACCTCAACCTGAAAGTGCTTCAGTTTCTGTATGATGATGCCGAACTGCGGTTTCAGTTTCTGACCGATCTGCAGGCGGTACACTATCCAAACCTGAAAGGACGCGAGCTGGCCGTGGTATACCACCTGCACAACCTGATTGATAATATTCGGATCCGCTATAAAGTATTTACAGATATCGAAAAACCGGATGTGTTCACGGCGACGAAATTGTATTCGTCAGCCAACTGGATGGAACGGGAGACCTATGATTTCTTTGGTGTCAATTTCGTGGGTCACCCCAACCTGAAACGCATCCTGAATGTAGATGAAATGAATTATTTTCCTATGAGAAAGGAATATCCGTTGGAAGATCAGACAAGGATCGACAAGGATGATGCGATGTTTGGACGCTAGGGAGGAAAGTATGGGAGTGCTTTGCCCGTCGAAGCTTTAGCGAAGACGGGTATGGGAGTATGGGAGTGCTTTGCCCGTCGAAGCTTTAGCGAAGACGGGTGGGAGTGGAGTAGAGAAGTGTTAAAGTGGATTTTATATTAATTGACTTGATTAAAATATTCAGATGGAATTGGTCAGCTTGAGAGTATGGTAGTGCTTTTTGCACTCCCATACTTTCACACTCCCATACTCCCATACTTGCATTTATGGAACATCACATCAAGCTTCCCGAAGGCAGTATCGAAAAAACCACCACCACGTTAAACCTGGGTCCCACGCACCCGGCAACACATGGGGTGTTCCAGAATATCCTGGAACTGGATGGGGAAAGAATTGTTTCGGCTGAACAAACGGTTGGTTATATCCACCGGGCATTTGAAAAAATTGCGGAAAGAAGACCGCTCTACCAGATCACTCCGCTCACCGACAGACTAAACTACTGCTCTTCTCCCATCAATAATATGGGCTGGCACCTGGTCTGCGAAAAACTGCTGCATGTCAAAACCCCCAAGCGGGTAGACTATATGCGGGTGATCATCATGGAGCTGGCACGCATCTCCGATCACCTGATCTGCAACTCGGTTGTGGGCGTGGATTCGGGCGCTTTCACCGGGTTTCTTTATGTAATGCAGTACCGGGAACTGATTTATGAAATTTATGAGGAGATCTGCGGATCACGCCTCACCACCAATATGGGCCGCATCGGCGGCTTCGAAAGAAATTTTAATTCCACGGTATTCTCAAAGCTGGAAAAATTCCTGGAAGAATATCCGGATGTATTGAGGGAATTTGAAAACCTCTTTACGCGTAACCGGATTTTTATGGACCGCACCATCGGCACGGGCGCCATCAGTGCGGAACGTGCGCTGAACTATGGATTTACCGGTCCCAACCTGCGGGCCGCCGGGGTGGATTATGACGTGCGGGTGCACACACCCTATTCCAGTTATGAGGATTTCGATTTTGAAATTCCCATTGGAAAAATCGGCGATACCTATGACCGCTTCCTCGTGCGCAACCAGGAAATGTGGCAGTCACTCCGGATTATTGAACAGGCTTATAAAAAAGTACAGGAATTCAAAGGCGCAGATGCCGAAGTTTATCATGCGGATGTTCCGGAATATTATCTTCCGAAGAAATCCGACGTATATACAAAGATGGAAGCCCTGATCTGGCATTTTAAAATTATAATGGGTGAAACCGAAATGCCACCCGGAGAAGTATATAATAGTGTGGAAGGCGGAAACGGCGAGCTTGGATTTTACCTGATCAGCGACGGTGGTCGTGCGCCTTACCGGCTGCATTTCCGCAGGCCCTGTTTTATTTATTACCAGGCTTTTTCAGAAATGACGCAGGGATCCATGCTGAGTGATGCGGTACTGACGATGAGTAGTCTGAATCTGATTGCGGGAGAAATGGATGCGTAAAGCCTAACGCCGAACGCTCTTCGCCCACCGGAGCTTTCTTTGATCTCTGAAGCTTAAGCGGAAGAGATAGCGGAGGTGGGTAACGCCTAACGCAATGGAAAATGGAATTAATAATTAATCATTAATAATTAATAATTGGAAAAAAGCGTATTGTCTTTTCCGCCGGAAAAACTGGCCAAAGTAAAAGAGCTGATCTCCCGTTATCCGGAAGGCAAGCAGAAATCTGCCATCCTGCCTGTGCTGCACCTGGCACAGGATCATTTTGGTGGCTGGCTGAGTACAGAAACGATGGATTATGTGGCGGAGCTCCTAAACATCCTTCCGGTGGAAGTATATGAAGTAGCTACTTTCTATTCCATGTACAACCTGAAACCGGTAGGCAAATATGTTTTTGAAGTCTGTCAGACGGGCCCCTGCATGATCAACGGCAGTGATGAGATCATTGCTTATATCAAATCCACCCTGAATATCAATGTGGGCGAAACCACGCAGGATGGCATGTTCACCCTGAAAACGGTGGAATGCCTGGGTGCCTGTGGTTATGCGCCGATGATGCAGCTGGGAAAAAATTACCGCGAACACCTGACAACAGAAAAAATAGATTCCATTATTGCAGAATGCCGCAAGTTTGCATCTGCGAATAATTAACGGATGAATAAAAACTTTAAAATCGTAACCTGGCTTTTGTTTATATCCTCTGTGGTACTGGGGCTGATTGCGAATTTTCTGGTTCAGGATCCTCAGTCAAGGTTCCTGCTGCTGGTGATTTCCTTCACCATCGCAGGAGCGGGATGTTTACAAGTGGTTTTATATATGCTGAATCCGAAATTATTCAGGAATAAACCGAATAGGGAAGAATAAAGAAATTTGAATTTAAAAGATCTGAACGACCGGATGAACTGAGGTAAAGATTTTAGCGGGCCGGGAAAAAAATTAAGATTAGGAACTGAACAATATTTAATCAGGATGGCAAGAAAATTATTACTGGACAAAATCGGGGTCGAAGGGATCAGAACCTACGAAGTATATCGCCGCGAAGGGGGATATAAGAGCGTGGAGAAAGCCCTGAAGGAAATGTCGCCCGACATGGTGACGGATGAAGTGAAGAAAAGCGGACTCCGTGGTCGCGGAGGTGCTGGATTTCCGGCGGGAATGAAATGGAGTTTTATTGCCAAGCCCGAAGGCGTTCCGCGTCATCTCGTTTGTAATGCGGATGAAAGTGAACCGGGAACATTTAAGGATCGTTTCCTGATGGAATTCCTTCCGCACCTGCTCATCGAAGGATTAATCGTTTCTTCCTATGCCCTCGGCAGTCATCTAACCTATATCTATATACGCGGGGAATATGCCTGGATCATTGATATCCTGGAAACAGCGATCAATGAAGCGAAGGCCAACGGATTCCTCGGTAAAAATATTCTCGGCTGCGGGTACGATCTCGAAATCTATGTACATCGCGGCGCCGGTGCCTATATCTGCGGGGAAGAAACAGCCCTGCTGGAAAGTCTGGAAGGCAAACGCGGCAACCCGCGCATCAAACCGCCATTCCCTGCTGTAAAAGGAGCATGGGATCGTCCGACGGTGGTGAACAATGTGGAAACCCTGGCAGCCGTGGTACCTATTATCAATTTCGGCGGGGAAGAATATGCGAAGATCGGCGTGGGAAAATCCACGGGAACCAAACTGATTTCTGCCTGCGGTAATATCAATAAGCCCGGAGTGTATGAAATCGACATGACGATTTCCGTAGAAGATTTTATTTACAGTGATGAATATTGCGGCGGTATTGCGAAGGGCAAAAAATTAAAAGCCTGTATACCGGGTGGTTCATCGGTTCCGATTTTTCCCGCCAACCTTTTATTAAGAACGGTGAAGGGAGAAAAAAGACTGATGAATTATGAAAGTCTTTCTGACGGTGGATTTGCCAAGGGCTCCATGATGGGATCCGGCGGATTCATTGTGCTGGATGAAGATCAGTGCGTGGTGAAAAACACCTTGACCCTGGCCCGTTTTTATCGTCATGAAAGTTGCGGACAGTGTTCTCCCTGTCGTGAGGGAACGGGATGGATGGAAAAAATCCTGACGAACCTGGAATACGGAAAAGGAAAGAAAAGTGATATCGATCTGCTCTGGGATATCCAGCGCAAGATAGAAGGCAATACGATTTGTCCGCTGGGTGATGCCGCTGCCTGGCCCGTGGCTGCAGCGATCCGTCATTTCCGGGATGAATTTGAATGGCATGTAGAGAATCCGCAGGAAAGCCAGATCAGGAATTTCGGACTCGCCCATTATGCGGATCCGTTGGAACCGGTGGTAGCTGTGTAGTTGGCCGTTGGCCGTTGGCCGTTGGCCGTTGGCGGTAATTTGGAATTGCAAATTTAAAGAGCGTTAAGCGTTTGGCGTTAAGCGTTGAGCGTTCCGCGTTAAGCTTAAAAAAATGGCTGAAGAAAAAAAACAGTTTAAAGTCACCATCGACAATATCACGATCGATGTGGACCCCGGCACGAGCATCCTCAATGCCGCACGCAAAATCGGTGGCGATGTAGCTCCGCCGGCCATGTGTTATTATACTTCGCTGAAGGGCAGCGGCGGAAAATGCCGTACCTGCCTGGTGGAAGTGGCGGCGGGATCCACAGCAGATCCGAGACCGATGCCCAAACTCGTGGCGAGCTGTCGCACGAACGTAATGGATGGCATGGTCGTTAAAAATATTACCAGCGAAAAAGTGTTGGACGCGCGCAAGGGTGTGGTGGAATTCCTGCTGATCAACCATCCGCTGGATTGTCCGATCTGTGATCAGGCGGGTGAATGTTCCCTGCAGGATCTGAGTTATCAGCACGGTGCGGAAGCCACGCGTTATGAATTCAAAAGAAGAACCTTCGAAAAGCATAATATCGGTCCCTATATCCAGCTGCACATGACGCGCTGCATTCTCTGCTACCGTTGTGTGTTTGTGGCGGATCAGCTGACGAATAAACGGGAGCATGGTATCCTGGATCGCGGTGATCATTCTGAAATTGCAACCTATATTCATAAGGCCCTGGAAAACGAATTCATCGGAAACGTGATTGATGTTTGTCCGGTTGGCGCACTCACCGATAAAACATTCCGCTTTAAAAACCGCGTATGGTTTTTAAAACCACAGGATGCCCATCGCAATTGTCCCACCTGTTCCGGTAAGGTAACCCTCTGGAACCGCGGGGATGAAGTGTATCGCGTCACGGCGCGTAAGGACCAGTGGGGTGAGGTGAAGGATTTTATTTGCAATGAATGTCGTTTTGAAAAGAAGAAGACGAGTGACTGGGAAATAGAAGGACCGACGAATATCAATCGCCAGTCCGTGATTTCTGCGGGACATTATATTGGTACGGTGGTTCCTCAGGAAGTGATGCCGGATGTGATGGCGGGACGGCAACCGAAATTGCTGATGGATATCCATGATGTGAGTGAAGTGAACCGGCCCAATATTGATTTGTCCCTGATTGAAGGACCGGCCCATTCGACGGATTTTAAAAATGACAATGTTCATTTTAATCCGAAAGCGGGACGGGAGTAGTGGATGGAGGATGGTTGATGGTATAATGGCAGATGGTATATGGTCGTTGGCAATAAGTCCATCCACCATTTACCATAAACTATACACCAAAATATGAACAAACTAATATTAATCGACACACTGATGGCAATCGCCGTACTGGTGCTGGTTTTTCTGAAGCCCGGAAAAATGTTTGATGTGCTGACGGGATTTATTGCGGCGGCATTTGTGATCTCGCTGACGAATCACGTGAAGAATTATATTACAACGAAGAAATTCTATTGATAAATGCATCTACTTCTAACGATAGACTGGTTCCTGATCATCGAGAAAGCGATTCTCATCTCCATCATCATTGCGGTTTCGCTGATCGTGGCGATGTATGAAACCTGGGCCGAAAGAAAAGTGGCGGCGGTAATCCAGGACCGGCGTGGTCCAAACCGTGCAGGACCGATTGGTATTCTGCAACCGCTGGCGGACGGACTGAAACTCTTCATGAAAGAAGAGATCGTTCCCAATCTCTCCAATAAATTTTTATTCATTCTCGGTCCGGGTATCGCCATGCTCACGGCGATGATGACCAGCGCCGTCGTACCCTGGGGTGGAAATATTCATGCTTTCGGTCGTGATGTGCATTTGCAGGTGGCCGACGTGAATATCGGGATCCTCTATATTTTCGGCGTCGTGAGTATGGGTGTCTATGGTGTGATGATCGGCGGATGGGCTTCGAATAATAAGTTCTCCTTACTCGCTGCGATCCGCGGGGCCTCACAGATCATCTCCTACGAACTCGCGATGGGGCTGGTACTGATTGCTGTGCTGATGCTCACCGGTTCCCTGAGTCTGCGCACGATCGTGGAGCAGCAGGTGGATCATAAATATTATGTGTTTTATCAGCCCGTCGGCTTTCTGATTTTCCTGGTCTGTGCTTTTGCAGAATGTAACCGCACGCCCTTCGATTTGTCTGAAGCAGAAAGTGAGCTGAACATGGGATACCACCAGGAGTATTCCTCCATGAAACTGGGATTTTATTTATTTGCGGAATACGTGAACATGTTTATCAGCAGCGCCGTGATGGCAACGATTTTCTGGGGCGGATATGATATACCTTTCCTGAACGATGCGAATTTCGGATTGCAGCACGGGCAGAACCTCCTGGCATTCCTCGAAGTGTTCTGTTTATTTTTAAAGATCAGCGCATTTATTTTCTTTTTCATGTGGGTTCGCTGGACCATCCCGCGATTCCGCTACGATCAGCTGATGAACCTGGGCTGGAAGGCCCTGATTCCACTGGCGATATTGAATATGATAGTTACAGGGTTTGTGGTGTTGGTGAAACAATATGGCATGTTTTAATTGTCAATTGTTAATGGTCAATTGTCAATTAAATTATTGCTTGTACGCCGAAAGAAACGTAATCAGAAAATCATTGACAATTAACAATTGACAATTGACAATTAACAAATAATTTTACGCAAATTATGCAGGCACTTACTTCAAAGGCAAAGCAGGTTGAGCGAAAGCCAATGACGATCTGGGAGAAATTATATATTCCGGCGATCGCCAAAGGTATGGGCATCACCATGAAGCATATTTTCAGGAAGAAGCCCACCATCAATTACCCGGAAAAGACCAGGCCATTCAGTCCGGTATTCCGCGGGGTGCAGGTGTTGAACCGGGATGAAGAAGGAAGAGAGCGTTGCACGGCCTGTGGTTTATGTGCCGTGGCCTGTCCGGCAGAAGCGATCACCATGGAAGGCGCTGAGCGTTTACCGGGTGAAGAAAATTTGTATCGCGAAGAAAAATATGCAGCCAAATATGAAATCAATATGTTGCGCTGCATTTTCTGCGGATTATGTGAAGAAGCCTGTCCGAAAGACGCCGTGTATTTATCCGAGACCATGGTTCCTTCCAACTACAGCAGAAAGACATTTATATATAGTAAACAGGAATTGCTGATACCGAATCCATTAACCGAACCCGAAGCATTTGCCAAAGCGAGGGGAGCAAGACCTGAAAAACACGATTGATGAGTGCCACCCAATTCTTATTCTGGTTTCTAAGCATACTGGCTATTTTCAGTGCCATCATGATGGTGGTGAGTAAAAATCCCGTGCACAGTGTATTGTGGGTGATCATGGTATTTTTTGCCATATCCGGACATTATGTTTTGCTGAATGCCCAGTTCCTGGCCATCGTTAACCTGATTGTATATGCCGGTGCCATCATGGTCCTCTTCCTTTTTGTGATCATGCTGATGAACCTCAATGCTGAAACGGAACCCCAGAAAAATAAATGGCTGAAGATTATCGGCGTCATCGGCGGAGGCGCCCTGATGCTGGTGCTCGTCGCCGCACTGAAGCAGGCAGATGTGAACAGCCGTATCGCTGAAACCAATAGCGGGGATATCGGCCTGATCCATAATCTGGGTATGTCGCTCTTTACCGATTACGTGGTTCCTTTTGAAATCAGCTCTGTACTTGTTTTTAAGTGCGATGGTAGGGACGGTGGTGATTGGGAAGAAAGATTAGGCAAGTATAGGAGTATGAGGAGTATGGGGAGTATGGGGAGTATGAGGAGTATGGGGAGTATGAGGAGTATGGGGAGTATGGGAAGTATGAGGAGTGTAAATTAATATTAAAACTTTTTAAAAATATGGATAAGGGAAAGTTTGTCAAGGTGAATGTATTTTTTGACTACTCATACTTCCCATACTTCCTATACTAAAACAGCTATGCCAATTAATTACTACATTTTCCTCTGCGTCGCGCTCTTCTGCATCGGTGTTGCCGGTGTGCTCACGCGCAGAAACGCGATCATCATATTTATGTGCATTGAGCTGATGTTAAATGCGGTGAACCTGCTGCTGATCGCCTTTTCGAAAATGCATCATGCCGCAGCAACAGCAGCGCATCCCAACGCAGGGATCAACGGACAAATATTTGTTTTCTTCATCATGGTGGTAGCCGCAGCAGAAGTGAGTGTGGGACTGGCCATCATCGCCATGATGTATCGTAATACGCATTCGGTTGATGTTAATTTTTTGAATCGGCTGAAACACTAGCGTTAAGCCTAACGCCCTTCGCCCACCGAAGCTTAGCGTAGGTGGGGAACGCTTAACGCTTAGAACGCGGAATTTGGAAATGAGAAACGTAAGAATTAGGAAAGGGTTAATATGAGAATATGAGGAGTTTGAAAATGTACCCATTGACAATTAACAATTGACAATTAACAATTAAAAAGGCGTTAAGCGTTAAGCGTTTAGCGTTAAGCTTAAAATGACCAATTACGTTTACTTAGTGCCACTGTTTCCGTTAATCGGATTTCTGATCAACGGGCTTTTTAGAAAATCGGTTTCGAAACCACTGGCCGGCTCAATCGGTTCAGTGATGATCCTCTGTTCCTTTATCGTGAGTCTGCTGATTTTCTTCCAGGTAAAACAACCAGGCTTTCAACCGGCAACAATCACCCTGTTTACTTTTATCCATGCAGGAAAACTAAGCATTCCTTTTTCCTTCCTGGTTGATCCGCTCTCCGTTTTATTTTTACTCATCATCACGGGCGTCGGCTTCCTGATCCACCTTTATTCCACGGCCTATATGAAGGAGGAAAACGCTCCGGATTATGCAAAATATTTCTGTTATCTCAACCTCTTTGTTTTCTCCATGCTCCTGCTGGTGCTGGGCGCGAACTTCGTGATCCTCTTTATCGGATGGGAAGGGGTGGGCCTCTGCTCTTACCTGCTGATCGGATACTGGTTTAAAAATCTCGACTACGGCAGCGCGGCGAAAAAAGCATTCATCATGAACCGCATCGGGGACTTCGGTTTCCTGATCGCCATCTTCGCCCTCATCAACCAGTTCGGTACGGTGGATTTCGAAGAGATCTTCAAACAGGCACCTACGGCTTCTGCGGGTTTCATCACGATGGTGACCTTATTATTATTCGTGGGCGCTACGGGAAAGTCGGCCCAGATTCCGCTCTATACCTGGCTGCCGGATGCGATGGCGGGTCCTACACCGGTATCGGCCCTGATCCATGCAGCCACGATGGTGACGGCGGGTATCTATATGATCGCGCGCAGTCATGTTCTGTATGATATGTCGCCAATCAGCCAGACGGTGGTCGCGATTACGGGAGCAGCAACCATCATCGTCGCGGCGCTGATTGCGGTAAAACAAAACGATATTAAAAAAGTGCTGGCCTATTCCACGGTGAGCCAGCTGGGATATATGTTCCTGGGTCTCGGCGTAGGAGCCTATACCGAAGCGGTGTTTCATGTACTCACGCATGCTTTCTTCAAGGCGCTTCTCTTCCTCTGCGCGGGATCGGTGATCCACGCGATGAGTGGCGAACAGGATATTCGCAATATGGGCGGACTGAAAAAATCCCTGCCCATCACGCATATTACTTTCCTGCTGGGCTGTCTGGCGATTGCCGGCATTCCGCCCTTCTCGGGATTTTTCTCCAAGGATGAAATCCTCACGGCGGCCTATGGACGGAATCCTGTCTATTATGTGATTGGTGTGGTGGGCGCGATGCTTACTGCTTTTTATATGTTCCGTTTATACGCGACTACTTTCCTTGGAAAATTCAGGGGCACGGAAGACCAGCAGCATCATCTGCATGAGAGTCCTTCGGCGATGACGATTCCCTTAATCGTTTTAGCTATTCTCGCGGTGATTGGCGGTTTCCTGGGTATTCCCGAAGTCTTTGCAAAAAATGCCAACTGGCTGGGATCCTTCCTGGGTCCTGTTTTCGACAAAGGTGGAAGCGGACATATCGAAATGCCGGCTTCTACGGAATGGTTGCTGATGGGAATCTCCACGGTCGCTGCCCTGCTGATGGTTTTATACGGACTGAATAAATTCAGCCGGAATCCGGAACTCGGTGAACCGGTTGGTTTCGGAAAATGGATGCGGGATAAATTTTATGTGGACGAGATCTATGACGCGTTGATTGTAAAACCGCTGAATGCGCTGGGTGATTTCTTCAACAGTATCGTGGAAAAGAAAATGATCGACGGACTGGTGAACGGTACCGGGCGACTGGTTCAATACAGCAGCCGTCAACTGCGCTACCTGCAGAGTGGTCAGGTGGGCGGATACGTGCTGCTGATGGTGATCGGTATGGTAATGCTTATTTGTTGTGCAATTGTTTCTGAGAAAATAATGGATCGAATAATAGTGTGGTGTTTTTGAGAATATAATGTTTCGCTTTTTTGTGCAACGTTTCTGAGAAAATAAATCGTATGGTTCCTGTTTTACTCATCGGGATTCCCCTGCTGGCGGGTCTGATCGGATTCTCGCTGAAAGACGCTGCTGCCAAAAAATGGTCGCTGTTCGCATCGATCCTGGTTTTGTGCGCGTCCCTGACTGGTGTCTTTACGCCGGCTGACAGTCCCTCGCTTGCTTTCAACGTGCCCTGGATGGGTTCGCTCGGAAGCCGTTTTGCAATATCGCTGGATGGCATGGGACAGATCCTTTGTCTGCTCACCGCGCTGGCCTTTCCCATTATTTTTATTTCCACCTGGAAAGAAGAATATAAGAATGCGAAAAACTTTTACGGACTCATGCTCCTGTCCCAGGCCGGACTCATGGGCGTTTTCCTCGCGGGCGACGCGCTCCTGTTTTATTTCTTCTGGGAGCTGGCGCTGATTCCCGTGTACTTCCTCGCATCACAATGGGGCGGCGATAAAAGAATCGCGACAACCTTTAAATTCTTTGTCTATACTTTCCTGGGATCACTGATGATGCTCATCGGCATCATCTATATTTATCTGCACACGCAAAATCATTCCTTTTCGCTGCATGCTTTCTACCAGGCGCATACGATGATCACCAACGATACCCAGAGCTGGCTGTTCTGGTTCATCTTTGTGGCCTTCGCGGTGAAGATGCCCATCTTCCCCTTCCATACCTGGCAGCCCGATACCTATGAACAATCGCCCACCGCGGTAACGATGGTGCTGAGCGGACTCATGGTGAAGATGGGTGTGTTTGGTCTGTTGCGCTGGCTGGCGCCGGTGCTTCCCGTCGGCACCTATATGTGGGGAGATACGGTTTCTGCACTCTGTATTATCGGGATGATCTATGCCTCGCTGATCGCGATGCGGCAGGATGATCTCAAACGCATGGTGGCCTATTCCTCCATTGCCCATATCGGACTGATGTGCCTGGCCGTTTTTGCGATCACGGAGACCGGCACGCAGGGTGTGATGATCCAGATGTTCAATCACGGGATCAATATTATCGGTCTCTGGATCGGCGTATTCCTGATCGAAAAACAATTCGGTACAAGAAAGATCAGTGAACTCGGTGGTATCGCAGGAAAAGCACCCGTACTGACGATGATGATGGTGATCATCACCCTCGCCAATATCGCGCTGCCATTAACGAATGCCTTTATCGGGGAATTCCTGATGTTCAGCGGAATTTATTCTTCCAAAACCAGCGCCTATAGCGTGGTCTTTGTGGTAACGGCAGCAACAACGATTATTTTAGCAGCAGTATATATGCTGAATATGATTCAGCGGGTATTTTACGGAAATACGAATGCGTTGACCGAAAAGACCGTGGATATCAGCAACTATGAAAAATTTATTTTGGGATTCATCGTGGTGTTGATTTTGGTGATTGGCGTATATCCGGAACCGTTATTCCGGCTCACGCAGGGAACCGTGGAAACGATGATGACAAAGATGTTTATTAAGCATTAAACGTTCATTAAACTAAGAAGCAGAACCAGGATATGAATTCGATTATTGTATCGGCAATTGTAGGCGTGATCATGATGTTCAGTGGAATTTTTCTGAAGAAGAATTCTTCCATTGTGACCCTGGCGGTCCTGGGCATCGCCATCCTGCTGCTCGTGAATATCCTGGAGATCGGCGGTACGCATATATTTCCGGTGAATACCCACGACATGTTGTACTTCGACATGTTCGGACTGGTATTCAACTGCGTCGCTTTTGGAAGCACTTTAATTTATTTCCTGCTCAGCGGGAAAGATATCGCGGCCATCGGAAACAATCCCGGCGAATATTTCGCCCTCATGTTTTTTGTGCTCTGCGGTGTGTCCATCGCCAGCAGTTTCAATAACCTGCTCCTGCTCTTTATCGGAATTGAAATCATTTCCATCCCGCTCTATATCCTCACGGGCAGCGACAAGAAGAATTTAAAAAGTAATGAAGCCTCCCTGAAGTATTTCCTGATGGGCGCCTTCAGTACCGGCATCATGCTGCTGGGCATTGCCTTTTTATATGGCGCCACGGCCTCCGGCAGTTTCTTCCTCGAAGACCTGGCCCTGGCAAAAACCGGCGCCACCCCGATGACCATGACGGGTATCATTTTAATTATGGTCTCCATGGCCTTTAAAGTATCCGCCGCCCCATTCCATTTCTGGACCCCGGATGTATATGACGGGGCACCTACCGTGGTCACTTCTTTTATGGCCACGATCGTAAAGGCCGGGGCCTTTATCGCTTTTATCCGCCTTTTAATGATGCTTTCGGGGATGTGAAGGGCCAATGGCAGGTTTTTATCGCCATCGTGACGGCCTTTACCCTGTTTATCGGCAATATCACCGCGGTATTCCAGCAAAGCGTAAAACGCATGCTGGCCTATTCCAGCATCGCCCAGGTGGGATTCATGCTTTTTGCCATCCTCGGCCTCAACAATATGGCCAAGGACGGGATCATTATATATACGGCAGCGTACAGTCTCGCTACCATCGGACTCTTCGCCATCTTAGTGAGAATGAAGGACTTCAGCTTCCAGGGCTTTAACGGACTGGCCCGCCAGTATCCCGTGGTCGCCTTTACCGCCACCATATTCTTATTATCCCTCGCCGGAATTCCCCTCACCGGAGGCTTTCTGGCCAAATATTATATGGTCGCCGCCGTCATGCAGACCGGCACCTATCTCTGGCTGGTGATTTTCGCCCTGCTCTGCGCCACCGTGAGTGTCTACTATTATTTTAAGGTGATCCAGGCCATGTATTTTAAGGATGGCCCCGCCCAAACCATCGAAATCAGCGGGTTTTTTAAGGGCATGCTGGTCCTCCTCGCCGTATTGGTCATCCTCCTGGGCATCTTCCCGCAATGGCTGACGGATATGTTGGGGGTGATGTACGTTGGGTAATTGTCAATTGTCAATGGTTAATTGTCAATTCCACATGCTCAAGCCGCCAACGGCCAACGGCCAACGGTCAACCAAAACGGCCAACGATCAACCAACACCGTCAACCGCCAACTGCCTACTGTCAACCGTACTTGCCGTTGACAATTAACAATTGACAATTGACAATTATCCCGTGTAAAGCCTGCAAATAATGACTAATTTAGCGTAACCATGCGCTTAAGAGACACTCTCTCCCTTGCCTTCAGAACCGTACGCAGCAACAAGCTCCGTACCGGCATCACTGTAACTATTATTGCCTTTGGTATCATGGCCCTGGTGGGTATCAATACCGCGATCGATGCGATGAAGCAGAAGTTCACGGAGAGTTTCGCGAGCATGGGCGCTAACGGATTTACCATCCACTACAAGGATTTCCAGTTTTTTCGGAAATGATAATGGGAATGGTGAAGTCACCAAGGAAGAAAAAGGCGCCAAAAAAGTAAAGAAATCCGCTACTAAAGTTCCCATCACCAAGGATCAGGCAGAAAATTTCAAAAGAAACTATACATTTCCATCTGCCAAGGTAAGCATGAGCGTCCGCGGCGGAGAAGGCAATATCGTTTCGATGAACAGCAGCAAAACGAACCCCACGGTGATGGTGATGGGGGGCGACGAGAACTATGCTGATCTGAACGGATACAAGATTGATGCTGGCCGCACCCTGAATGACCTCGATGTACAGTCGGGCCGTAATGTCTGCATCATCGGTGCCGACCTGGTCAAGAAATTCTTCGGCAATAATCCCGACCATGCGCTTGAAAAAATCATCAAGATCAACGGACTTCCTTTCCGCGTTATCGGTACCATGGAATCCAAGGGATCCAGTATCGGCCGGAGCTGGGATAATGTGGCCATCACCTCCTATAATAATGTACGGCGCTTTTTCCTCGGCGGACCTGTTGCCCCCTGGAACCCGGTACCTTCTTTTAATATACAGGTGAAGATTCCCGACGTTCATCAGATGGAACTGGCCATTGGTGAGGCGGACGGCACCTTCCGTCCCATAAGAAGGGTAACGACCACCGACGCCAGCAATTTTGTAATTGATAAAAGCGACCGCTTTGTACAGGAACTGCTCACCAACCTGGCATTCATTACCTGGGCTGCCGTAGTGATCGGAAGTATTACCTTATTGGGTGCGGCTGTCGGACTGATGAATATCATGCTCGTGGCCGTAACAGAAAGAACAAAAGAAATCGGCCTGGTGAAAGCCATCGGCGGACGCAAAAAAAGTATCCGTCAGCAGTTCTTATATGAATCCATCATCATCAGTTTACTGGGTGCCGTTCTCGGAAGTTTTCTGGGCATCCTGATTGGAAATGTGTTCTCCCTTATTCTCGATACGGGATTTGTTTTCCCCTGGGCATGGCTTTTCCTCGGCATGGCGATCTGCACAGGCGTTGGTATTCTGGCAGGCTTATATCCTTCTTTAAAAGCTTCCCGTTTAAATCCCATTCAGGCACTGCGTTACGAATAAAAGAAATTTGTTGTACAGCGTAGTGCAGACAAGGGTTTGCACACCAATGAATTAATTTTAAAGAATAAGTATTTTCCGTTTTGTCATAATGGAAATTTACTATATTGTGTTCCCTACGAAAGATCATCTTACCGGATTTCCTATTGAAAAGATTTTAAAGCGTTCCAATTTGCGCATTATATTATTTTAGTATAATATTTTAATTTTTTCTTAAACACTAAAAACAAACGATCATGGCTGAAACAAGACCGACTGCAACGGCAGCAGCGAAACCTACTACCAGTGTACAGGTTCCAAAAAAGGGGAATTCTATTTCCTGGCTCGCTCCTCTTTTATGTGTAATTATTGGTTTTATTATCTGGAGGTTTCTGATAGGTAATCCTGACAACTTTACTAAACCTGATCCGAATGGTGGTTTCTGGCCTAGTCACGAAGGTGCCAAAACTGCTCTTGCCCGTATGTATCTCGGTGGTATCATCGTACCTATTTTAATCGGTTGCTTACTTACCGTATTGACTTTTGTCGTAGAAAGATTTTTGACTGTCAGCAAGGCCACAGGATCCGGAAATATCAATGAATTCATCCGCAAGGTTCAGTATCACCTGGCCAACAAAAATGTGGATAGTGCTATTGCAGAATGTGATCGCCAGAAAGGCAGCGTAGGAAACGTAATGAAAGCCGGTCTGCGCAAATACAAAGAAATGATCACCGTTCCCGAACTCGATACCGAACAAAAAGTGCTGGCGATCCAGAAAGAAGTGGAAGAAGCCACAGCCCTGGAACTGCCCATGCTCGAAAAAAACCTGGTGTTCTTATCTACCATCGCCTCTGTAGCCACCCTCCTGGGACTGCTCGGAACGGTAATGGGTATGATCCGTTCATTTGCTGCCCTGGGTGACAGTGGTGGTGGTGAAGCGGCATCGAAGCTGAGCCAGGGTATTTCTGAAGCCCTGTACAATACCGCCCTCGGGATCGGTACATCGGCTATCTCCATCATCATGTACAATGTGTTCACCACCAGAATTGATGGTATCACATATGGTATTGATGAAAGCGGATTTACTTTGACACAATCGTTTGCGTCTCTATACAAATAAGCTCAACGCTAAACGCCCAACGCCCAACGCAGCTTTAGGCCAAAGCGTTAAGCGTTAAGCGTTCGGCGTTAGGCCTAAAATGTGGAATTACAAACAATGAGCATCTAATTAAAAAAGAATAAAATGGGAAGAGCAAAGTTACCCAGGAAGAGCACGAACATCGACATGACGGCGATGTGCGACGTGGCCTTCCTCTTGCTTTCTTTCTTTATCCTGGCCACCAAGTTCAAACCGCCGGAAGCGCTCTCGGTTGTTACACCCAGTTCGGTGTCTACCAAGGTTGCCCCGGAAAAGGACGTGGTGCAGTTCATCATTGATAAAGACGGTAAAGTATATCTCAGTGTTTCAGATGCCAATGTGGCGGAGAAAAAAGTGATGCATTGAGTCCATCAATACATCCAAGAGCATCGGCCTTTCGGATGCGGAAAAAGCCAATTTTGTAAACGTTCCCAATGCCTATATCGGTGCTCCCTTCGCCCAGCTGAAATCTTACCTGGATAAAAATCCGGCCGACCTGGCACATGTGGTGAAACCCGGTATTCCGGCACAGGACAGTACGAAAAATGAAGTGATTGACTGGATCGCAGCCGCTAAAACAGCCTTTTCCGGTGCGGGAAAACGCATGAATATCGTGGTGAAAGGGGATGATGCGGCAAAATATCCGGCCCTGCAGGGCATTATCATTGCGCTGAAAAAGAACGATGAAATGAAGTTCCAGGTAGTTACTTCTCCGGTTCCGGTACCCGTGGGTACGGACCTGTATAAGTATCAGGCCCAACAGGGAACCAAGGGCGTTCCGCGAATAATTGGAGTGATTGGAATTATTCACTGACTAAAAAAAGAATGACATGGCAGAAATGGATACCTCGGGCGGCGGCGGCCATAAAAAGGGCCCCGGCGTCAAAAAAGGAAAAAAGCTCTCTACCCGCGTGGATCTGACCCCGATGGTGGACCTCGGCTTCCTGCTGATCACATTCTTCATCTTCACCACCACCATGAGCCAGCCAACGGCCATGAAACTGTTTCTGCCTAAGGACGTACAGGATCCCAATGAGCAGAACAAGGTAAAAAACTCAGCTGTTATCACGCTGATGCTGGGAAAGAACGATGTGATCTATTATTATGAAGGGGACAGTGCAGCCGCACTGAAACCGACGGACTACAAAAAGATCCGGGATATCGTGATCGATAAAAAAAGAAGAACGGATCCCAAGGATTTTGTGGTGGTGATCAAACCGACCGTGGACGCAACGTACAAGAATACGGTGAATATCCTGGACGAGATGACCATCGACTTTATCAAGCGCTACGCCATGGTGGATATTTCCCCCCAGGAGTATGGGCTGATCAAGGCTACGGAAGCCGCCAACGGCGTGAAGTAGGCCGGATTTTTGTGGAATTTTTATTAAATTGAGTCTATAAAGAAATGATCCATCATGGAAATAAATAAAATCTTGTCCGCAGACATCCTGGACATCATCTTCGAAGGAAGGAACAAGTCCTACGGGGCTTATGATCTGCGGAAGACATACAATAACCGCCTGCGCACTGCGCTCTTCGTGATGGGTGGATTAGTGCTGGCCCTCGTGGCTGGCTACCTGATCAGCAATTACCAGGGCAAGGGAAAACAAGTAGCCCAGGTGGTGCAGGACGTTCAGCTGGAGGACATCAAGGAGGAAAAGAAGAACGAACCCCCTCCGCCGCCTCCTCCGAAAGTAGAGCCCCCCAAGGTGGAAATGGCCAAATTCACCCCGCCCAAGATCGTAAAGGATGAGGAAGTGAAAGAGGAAGAAAAACCACCGGAAGTGGAAAAGCTGGAAGACACCAAGATCGGAACCGTTAACCAGGAAGGAGCCAAGGACGATAATATGACCGCTCCGCCATCTGATAATAAAGGTGTGGTAGAAGCGCCCAAGGACAATACCGATTACGACAAGACCTTTACCAAGGTGGAAATCGAGTCGGAATATCCCGGAGGTATTGCCGCCTGGTATCGTTACCTGCAGAAGAACCTCGTGTATCCTGACGAAGCCGTAAGTGCCGAAGTACAGGGACAGGTAGTGGTTCGGTTTCATCGTGGACAAGGAAGGCGTGGTGAGTGATGTGGAAGCCGTGAGTGGTCCCAACGAACTCCGCGAAGCCGCCGTAACCGTTATTAAGAGAAGTGGTAAATGGAATCCCGCCGTGCAGAACGGACGTAAGGTAAAATCTTACAAGAGCCAGCCGGTGAATTTCAAACTTGAAGCACAGTAATAATTGTTAATGGTTAATTGATAATTGTTAATGAAAAGATGGCTGCCTGGATTTATTCCGGGCAGTTTTTTTTATCATCGATCCGATTACCCGTTAACAATTAACAATTGACAATTAACAATTAACCATGCGCACTCTCCTCCTTTTAGTATTCTTCCCTTGTTTTCTTTTCGCACAGAAGCCCCGCATTTTCACCCTGACTTCGCCCGACAAAAAAACCAGCGTTCAGATCGAAGCGGGCGACCGGCTCAGCTGGGCGCTGCAACAGGACGGTGAAACCCTAATTATACCCTCCGGCATCGCGATGGAATTGGAAAATGAAACCCTGGGGGATCATCCCAGGATCCTTTCATCCAAAACAGAAAATATATCGCGCCATTTTGCGGCCATCAATTATTTCAAAGACAGTATAAACGACGAATGCACGCAGCTCACCCTGCAGTTCAAAGGCGACTGGGGCATCATCTTCCGCGTATACAACGACGCGGTGGCTTACCGGTTTGTCACGAAAAAGTCCGGAAATATCATCGTGAAAAATGAAGAAGCCGGCTTTCATTTCAATGCCGATAAAAAAATCTTCGCCCCCATACAATGGGATTACCGCGATGGTAAAAACTTCAACTCTTCTTTTGAAGCGCTCTATCATGAAATCAATATCTCCCAGTTCCCGGCAGATTCACTGGCTTTTCTTCCGCTGCTGGCAGACATGGGGAATAAAAAAATACTGATCACCGAAGCGGACCTCGAAGACTATCCCGGAATGTACCTGCATGCCGGCCCGGATAAACAGGGATTAACCGGAGTATGGGCACCCTATCCACTGAAAGCCTCCCTTTTCCATAGGAATCTTGTTCCCTCCGAGAGAGCAAATTATATCGCCAATACAAAAGGAACAAGGAGCTTTCCCTGGAGAGTCGCCGTGATTTCCCGGAGTGACAAGGATTTATTAAACTGCGATATCGTGCAGAAACTGGCGGCCGATCCGCGTATCAGCGATTATTCCTGGGTGAAACCCGGACAGGCGGCCTGGGACTGGTGGAACGACTGGAATATTTCCGGCGTGAATTTTGAATCGGGCATCAATACCAAAACCTATCAGTATTATATCGACTTCGCCGCGGAAAACGGGATCCCCTATATCGTCATGGACGAGGGCTGGTCAGACGACTGGGATCTGACAAAAAGAATGGCTGACTCGGTATTGGACCTGCCCGCCATCCTGCAATACGCGAAGGATAAAAATGTGGGCGTATTTCTCTGGGCCACCTGGTATGCGGTATCCCGGCAGATGGATGAAGTATTCCCGCTCTATGCGAAGATGGGTGTGAAAGGATTCAAAATCGATTTCTTCGATCGCGACGATCAGGTGGTGGTGGCCAGCACCTATCAGATCGCGTTACGGGCTGCAGAAAATAAACTGATGGTGGATTATCATGGAATTTATAAACCCACGGGTCTGCAACGAACTTATCCGAACGTAGTGAGTTTTGAAGGGGTGAAGGGACTCGAGAATTTTAAATGGGCCAATGAAGATCAGCCACGGTATACCAGCAGCATTCCGTTTATCCGCATGGTGGCCGGACCGATGGATTATACACCCGGTGCCATGCGCAACGCAACCCAGGCCAGTTACCGGCCGGTGAATGCGAACCCGATGAGCAAGGGTACCCGCTGTCAGCAACTGGCCGAATACATTATTTTTTTCACGCCTTTTCAAATGCTCTCGGATAATCCGACAACCTACCGGAAGGAAAAAGAGAGTCTGGATTTCATTACAAAAATTCCGACAACCTTCGACGAAACTTTCCGCTGGAATCCAGCGTGGCCGAATATGCCGCCCTCGCGCGCCGTAAGGGGGACCAATGGTTTGTAGCCGCCCTGGGGAACTGGAGCGCCCGGGATATTGAAATCGATTTTAGTTTTCTGCCTGCGGGCGACTACCAGGCAGAGTTTTTTACGGACGGGGTGAATGCCGACCGGCAGGCGACGGATTACCATCGGGAACTGCTGACGATTCATGGCGGAGAAAAAAGAAAAATACATTTGTCTACCGGCGGCGGATTCGCCGGGAGAATTTGGAAGAAATAAAATAAGATGTTAGGAAAACTTACCGGATGGGATGATACGATTGTTGCGCTGGCAACCGCCCCCGGCATCGGCGCCCTGGGCGTAATCCGCCTCAGCGGCCCATCTGCTGTGTCGATTGCCAACCAATTGTTTCCTTCCAAAGAATTTATCCGTGCAGCCATCGCATTCGCTGCATGTGGGATTGTTAAAAAAGGATGGAGAGATCCTGGATGAAGTCGTGCGTCTCCCTTTACCACGCACCGAAATCCTATACCGGCGAGGACGTGGTGGAAATATCCTGTCACGGTTCCCCGCATATCGAAGAAAAGATTATCGCCGCCTGTGTTTCCCTCGGCGCAAGACTCGCCCGGGCCGGGGAGTTTACCCAACGGGCTTTTTTAAAAGGCAAGATGGACCTGACCCAGGCCGAAGCCGTGGCCGATTTAATTGCGAGCCATTCCGAAGCCGCCCGGATTACCGCCCTGCATACCATGCGTGGCGGATTTGCCGCCGATTTAAGATCCCTTCGGGAACAGCTGCTGGGATTTTCTGCCCTCATCGAACTCGAGCTGGATTTCTCCCAGGAAGACGTGGAGTTTGCCGACCGGAAAAAGTTCTATACCCTGATCGAAGAAATGCAGCGCGTGACCTCTGCACTCGTGGAATCCTTTAAATACGGGAACGTGATCCGCAATGGCGTGCATGTCGCCATCGTGGGTAAACCCAATGCCGGCAAGAGCACCCTGCTGAACAGTCTGCTGAACGAGCAGCGCGCCATCGTGAGTGAGATCGCCGGCACCACCCGCGATACCATTGAAGAGCTGCTCGTGATCGAAGGCATCGAGTTCCGGCTGATCGATACCGCCGGCATCCGCGCCCATACTACCGATACCATCGAACAGCTCGGCATGGACAAGACCCGCGAAAAGATTGAGCATGCCGATATTGTTTTAGAGATCCTGGATGCCACCGAACCCGTCCGCGAAAATATTGATATCGATCCCGCGAAGCTGATCCGCGTGCTGAATAAGACCGATCTGTTTACGGAGAATACCTATCACCTGCATGCGACAGCTGAATGCTGATCACGAGGGCTACAGGAGTAAGAAACGGCAGGAGTGAATTCAGGAATACCGAAATTGAATTCATGTACGATGCTTCGCGCCGCAGGGATTCTTCCTTACACGCGCGATTCCCCGACAAGGACCTGATCTTTATCTCTGCCAAAACGGCTAACGGTGTTGATCAGCTGAAACGCGCCCTGGTGGACCGCGTGCTGGAAGGAAAGAGTATCCGCGAAGGAACCGTTGTCACCAATGCCCGCCACCACCATGCCCTCGTGATGGTCGCCATCGCCCTCGGCGAGATCCGCGCCGGCCTCAACAGCGGCATTCCCGGCGACCTGCTCTCCCTCGATATCCGCCGCGCCCTGCATTTCCTCGGCGAGATCACCGGCGAAGTCACTTCCGAAGAACAGCTCAGCTGGATTTTTGGGAAGTTTTGTATTGGGAAGTGACCATATTGAAATTTCGTCAATAATATTAAAACTTGCTCTAAACAAGTTATATTTTCCCGTTATTTAGATTCTAGGTATCTATTTTACATTTTAATATAATACTTTTTAAATAGCATTTTGAGTTTATGGCAATACCGAATATTCCAGTATTTGAAGAATTCTTATCTACAATAACACAAATAGATCCCAAAAATTCGGAATTTTCAAAAATAGAGATTCCTCAAGAACTATTTTCTTTAAACCCTGACGGAGGGTTCACTAAAAACACACCAATTTGTATATGGTACAATAACAACGTGTCTTTAAAAGTTGATTCAATCATACAAAAGATACAGATTGAACTTAAACTAATAAATCATTTTTCAAATGAAGAAGTTGTAAAGGCTATTTTATTGATTTTTACATATTTTAAGAGCCAAAATTGTGTTGATGTTTTAAATAATATTCTAGCACTTAATACTTCATCTGAAATTTCTCAATTTCATATATTTCGTTTAACATCAAAGGAATCCATTACGCCTGTTTCATTCGGAGAATTTTATATCGACAATCTTCCATCGGAGAGAATGAGGTATAAATGTGAAAAAGCTGAATCAGATTATTTTACATTATATGAGGAAGAGATAGGACAAAAACCAAGCATTGAACGGAAGCGATTTAACACAGTGGTTATTAATTGTCATGAATTATCGATTAAAGCAAAATCAACTTCCTTAATACCTTTTGAAGATGCTTGTCGATTATATTTCGAATCTATTTCCAAAGTACTATTTGAAAAATTTTGGGCCAATTTTTCCGAACAACAGGATTTGCATATAAGTGCAGGCTATCAAGTAATTCAAGAAAAAACTTTTAAGGAAATGTTAGGCTCAGAAAGCGTTACAATTTTTAATAAAATTACAGCAAATGGTAAAAATAGAGGTTTTGTTGTTCCCTTTCAGATTGGGAACTTTAATATTAACTTTTCTCGAAATTTAGGCCCCGCCTTAAATGACTTTTACCTGAAATTGAAGAATGAATTTTTGTTTACATTTTTTGAAGACAATGAAGTTAACCAAACTTTCAAAACCTATTGTAAGTTTATTGCAAAAGGATATAGATACCTAGAAGAATTAAAAATTGATGATGCATTCCTGCATTTTGTCATTGCGATTGATTTAGTATATGGCGATATTAATGAAAGTACGAAAACAATTATTACTCGATGTGCAACTTTAACATTTTTAAAGTTTGATAAGGATTATGCAAAACATAAGTCAACAATTGGTAAACTATATGATGCAAGAAGCCGATATGTGCATCAGGGACAATCTGTGAAGGAGGGGCATGTTGAAACTATCAAAAAACTTTGTACTGAACTTCTTCATTGCTTTTTTCGAATAAATAGATACATGATAACTTCTAAAATTCAAATGTCGATTATTCAATGGAAGAAGAAGATTGACTATGCAAGTAGTGCCTTAGAAGCAGGTGAGATAATCGGATCAACTTTAAAGTTGGAAATTGGAATTGAAACTTAGAATTTATACGAGGGAGACTTGCCAATAACTAGCTTCTTTTCAATCTTTAAGCTTTGCTTAAAGGGGTGTGTCTTTATTTGACATTCCCATAAAATCAATACGTCCCATCCCATTTTTTTCAATGCTTTAATATTTCGTTTGTCCCTTTCTTTATTTGAAATAATTTTATTAGTCCAAAATTCAATATTGCTAGAGGGGATA
Organism: uncultured Bacteroidota bacterium; assembly: GCA_963766585.1. Classification (GTDB taxonomy): domain Bacteria; phylum Bacteroidota; class Bacteroidia; order Chitinophagales; family Chitinophagaceae; genus Puia. Next base: position 4,695 of record CAVYAV010000002.1, on the reverse strand, counting down.
TGTCCATCTTTACAATTGTGATTGTGCCAAAAACAGCCATTGATAAAAACAGCAATTTTTTTTCCCGGGAAAGAAAGATCTGGCTTGCCTGGTAGTTTATTTGAGTGAATTCTATATCTAATTCCTTTCTCTGATAGACAGCGGCGTATAATTAGTTCTGGCTTAGTCCCTTTGCCTTTTATGCTTGACATGATTTTTGATCGAATTTCTTTTTCAAGATTATCCATTCCAAAATATTTAGTCAATTCTTTAAAATAATATATACATTTCTTATTTTTTAAATAGGGCAACTTGTATCCTCGACAACTTGGTACCATCGTTGAATAGTGCATCACCTTTCCCATTTAATGCTTCTGCACCAACCTCATCAAGAATTACTTTACTTTCCATTCCGCCACGAACTTTCAATGCTAATTGGGCACCCAAATTTGACCTTATATTAGTACTGATCACCTCTCCACTAGGCTTTTGAGTTGCAACTATAATATGAATTCCTGCGGCTCTTGCTTTTTGGGCGAGTCTTTTTAATTTCGCTTCTACAGCTTTCTTATCATCGGGGCTCGAAGTTAAATCTCCATATTCATCCAGCACAATTAGCCACCAGGGAAATTCATTAATTCCCGAAATCTGATTATACTTGGAAATTTTATTTACTTTTTTACTCCTCATCAATTCATAGCGACTCTCCATCTCCAATACTGCCATGTCAAGCACTTCAAGAGCGTCTTCGGCGTGGTAGCCGATTTCACGAAGCAAATAAGGGGAGCCTTCAAAATCAATGAGCTCAGTCCCCTTGGGATCAATTAATATTAATTTTAACTGCGTGCTATTCTTTGTTAGGCATAACCCATTAAGAATAGTGCTTAATGCTTCAGACTTTCCACTCCCTGTAGATCCTCCGATTAAAAGATGGGGTGAATTATCACTTGAAAAGTTCATAATGACGATGTCGCCCTGTTGGTCCTCCCCAATTGGGATACTAAGGTCTAAAGGATTGGATATCCAATTCGACCAAATTTGTTTAGCATCAATAAAATAGCGGTCGGCTTGAAATTTAGGCACTTCTATCTTGATCAAACCTCCATCCACTTTAAACCTAATCCGTTGGTCTTCTGCAAGCCTAAGTCCGAGTTTTAACTCGTCATGTAATTTTTCAACGCTACTAACTTTTTCGCCTTTGGCGATTTCAATCTTGTAAGTCACAAATGCTGGTCCCTCTATGAATGGTATTCCATTAATGGCTGTGAGTTTGACGCGATGGTGGTGAATTATGGAAATGATATCCTTATACTGATCTTCCCATTTTGCATCTCTGCTATGGTCACGTTCCACTCCTAGAACCTCCAAGCTGCTAGTGGGCGTATTCGTCTCCGGAATGTCGACGACAATCCCATTACTAGGGATATTAGTTCCCTTAACTTCTACAAAATCCTTTATAGGTGCATCTTCATTTACATGTTCCAATAGTCGTCTTCCTTTGATACTACTGCAAGGATTCCATAGAGGATCCAAGAACCCACTTTTACATCTGGAATGGAATTTATTCCAATCTCCCTCCAACAATGGCATAATATCAGCCTTTTTTAAGGCTACAACAAGTTTGTCACCTTCCACTTCGTAGGATTCACTCACGGGTCTGTCAGAAATCGTAATTACCCAAGATTTGCAATAAGTGACTTCCCCTTTGCCATTCGCCAATATTTCAAGTGCGTCTCTTACTAACTCAACTTCATTTTTCCCAATTAAGCCATTCGAATATTGTAATCCAAGTGAAAAGCCAACCATTTCCGAAACAAGAATTGGAAATACTAATTTCCAAAGTTCATCGTGGCCAATCATCCTTTCTTCTAATTTCTGTAGGAAATCGATAAATGATCCGGCTTGGTTTATTGCAGCATCGAGTTCTTTTTTATTGAATGTTCCGCTGCGTGATTTTACCTCGATAGGCGAAATTCTTAAATGCCCTTTTCTTGCTACGTCGAATTGAACTAACAATAAATCCGGTCTATTATTCCTTTCATAATCAATAAATTTCTTAATCATATCAATCCTTTCAGTGAATGGATCAATGGGAATAATAAAGCTGATTAAATTACCCTTTGAAATAGGAAACAATCCATCGAAGTCTTGAAAACTAATCTTTCCTGCTGGAGAATTAAGTGGGAAACTAGAATTCCAACCTCTGCAACAGAATTGGTTCCTCCGGAGGCAAGGTTTTTAAGCGAAAGGATGCCTAGGGCGTTCATCCAATTAAGTAAATCTTCACTCTTTTTGTCATCAATAGACTCTCCAGTAAATTTTAAAATTGTATCTCTAACAACTTTTTTATGCATCTCGCTATGTCCTGATACCATATAGTAACCATCCTGCGAGTTTAAGTCCTTTCCATATTTAGGCAATTCATAGTCCCATAATTTGAATTGCCCACTAGAATATCTTAGAATGTATGCCAAGTTAAGACTTGAGGAAACTACAGAATACTTTGAATTGTTGATGAAATCAGAAAAAGTTGAAACACCTGGGTTATATTTATAAGCATTCTTGCCGGTCTCCTTAAAAATTGTTGATTCAACCTCTATAATAAGACGTTCAAAAGGCGTCAAAGCACCTCCGTGATTATTTGAAATCCTTTTGGATTCTATTATTGCATCTCCGTGTGAAATTCCATAGTCCATCCTTAGTACGCCACCTCCAAGTATTCCTGAATCTACAACTTCATCATTATTTTCAAATACAGCGTTGTAAGTTTCAATTTTCGTAATAATTCCTAAGTCAAATTCAGTATTTTTTGTAATTCCAGGTTGACTCTTATACCAACTTAAGTGGACTCCCTTTTCGTTAACTAGGTTATTTAAGTAATCATTTTGAGGCAAAGAAAACTCATTCCTTTGGTCAAAGATTTCAATATTTGTTGGTACAACCCTCTCCCAAATTTGGTCAAAGACTTGCATGTCCTTATCTTGATTAATATAATTTGTATCAAGCCAACTTTGAACCCCATCATTAAATCCATGGAAATTGTCATTTCCAATTACACCTATTTGATAGTTACTTAATGTTGGCAAAAGGAATCGGATTTGTTTCAATATACTAACCACTTGGTTGGAAGAAAGTGAAATATTAGAATTTTCAACTTCCACTCCTATGGATTTTAAAAAAGTTTGGGTTTCTAAGGTGCCGATGTCTTCAATTTTTTCTGCGTTCCAGAATACCCTCCAATATGCAAGATTGGTTCTAGTTGAAATATATTCAACTTTTCTTTTACCTTTTTGTAGTACCCAACATGATGGAATTTTACTGGGAGCCAATAAGCCTGCAATTGGGCATGGCATTTTATCCTTAACTGCGTCCTTTAATAAACTTTGCGCTTTGTATTGCCATCCGAGACAGATAGGATGGAAAGGGGACAGAAAAACTGCAATTGGTGAGTTTTGAAGTGATTTTGATGTAATATTCCTAAAGTAAAGGGTAATTGTATCAAACCATAGCAAATCATGCTTGAGTGTTGAATTATTTAACAGGATTTCAAATTCAGAAAAATAGGATTCTAGTAATTGCCTCCCCCCAGAAATTGAGTTAATGATTTCGACTAAGTCATTACATTCTTCAATATTGCTAGGTATTTCCTCATTTTTCCCGCGTATATAAATCAATCCCAAAATCTGTCGTCGAATTGATATTAATTTCTCGAATGCCTTATTTTTTTCAAGACCCAGTGGTCGCATATCAAATTCCTTTCCAACTTGTACTCTGAAGATAGTATAGTAAAATTTTCAGCATCAAAAGATGATCCAGGATTAGAAATCAGTTTATTAAAATCTGGTCCTATTGCTATAGGATTAAAGGATATGTCCATGTTATCTACCAAAAAACGTTCAAATTGGAAAATCCCCTTTGGTACAATGACCCTGGGAATTCGTGAAGACTTTTTGTAGCTCAGATTTTCCCAAATTAATTTTTCGTAATGTGACTTAACATCGATTATTTCGCTTTCAGTAGTGGAAACTTTAATTTCGATCTGATGTTCTAATCCATTTTCATCTTTCACTTTTATTAGGTAATTGATAGCTTCGTCATTATTGATTTCTGCTTTAAAAGATCCGACCAATATACCTCCTAGATTAATATTTTCCATCAATTGGATCCCAACTATTTCTTTTTGACCGTCAGGTTGCGTCAAGATTAATTCTCGATCTAGTTTCCATTGTTGGTTATAATAAAATAACAGTGTATGGGAACGTATGGAATTAAATACAATTTCACATGAATAACCATCCTTTCCCTTTATCTTTTTAAAAGGTGTAATCTTTGATATCGTACTGGAGTCAATTACTATAGGGAATGGAGAACAATTCAGATGATGAAATTTCAGGGTTTTCCGTAAATTAGAATGATTTGAAGCCGAAATTGATTGTGTTACAAATTTGGGGTCAAATTCACCTCTCCTGGCTTTTAAGACATGTGTTTCTCCAGGTATAAGGTCTTTGTTAATCTTCCATCGGGCGTTCAAGGAGGGATTCGATTCAAATATTATTTCATTTCCAATTACGATGATTTGGTTTGTCGCCAATTCCTTATGATTAGTTCCAGATATATTTATTTCAATTCTTTTTTTGGTTCATTTTCCTCGATTAATAAATCCTCCCAAAATTCAAATGTAAGATTATGCCACCATTGGTGATCGGGGTTGGAAAT
>CAVYAV010000001.1:1077500-1324542 GCA_963766585.1 uncultured Bacteroidota bacterium | reverse complement strand
TTACGGAAACCTTTTCTTCTGTTCATTTTGAACGATATCACTTTGTTTCCCTGAACATGTTCAAGGATCTCGGCTTTCACCACGCTCTTCACTTCTTTACCCACGGCGAATTTCTTGTCTGTACTGGAAAGCAGTACATCAGAGAATTCCACCTTGTCTCCGGCATTACCTTCTACCCGGGGAACATAGATTGTCTGGTCTTTTTCGACCCTGAACTGGCTGCCTGCGATTTGTACTACTGCGAACATAACGATACAATATTAGGGCTGCAAAGGTAAGGGGAATCGGGGTAATTTCGAAGGAATCCGTTAAAAATCTTCCGCCCCCCGGCCCGGGGGTGATTGATAATGCCTTTTATTGTAGGTTTGTTCCTCAATCGCCTGCCTAAAACATGAAGATCAAGTCGTTTTTAGCCAAGCCTTTCGCATCCTATATATATAGAGGTATACGGAAAGACATTAATTCGGCCCTGGAAGACCAGGAAAACATCTTTAAGAGTCTGTTAAAAACCGGTTCAAAAACAGTCTTCGGGCGGGAACACCACCTGGAACTTGTAAAAACCTATGAGGAGTTCAAGGCCGCCATACCCATACGTGATTATGAACAGCTTAAGCCCTATATCGACCAGATAAAACAGGGCAAACACAATGTTTTATGGCCCGGACAGCCGGTCTACTTCGCCAAGACTTCTGGTACCACCAGCGGGATCAAATACATCCCCATCTCCAAGGATTCCATTTCCAACCATATTAATACGGCCCGGAATGCCCTGCTTTGTTATATGGCAGAAACGGGGAATTCGGCGTTCGCCAACGGGAAAATGATCTTTTTATCCGGCTCACCCGAGCTGGAGAGGATCGCCAATATTCCCACCGGCCGTCTGAGTGGTATCGTGAATCACCATATTCCCAACTATCTGCGCACCAACCAGCTGCCCAGTTACGAAACGAACTGCATCGAAGAATGGGAAACGAAACTGGACAAAATCGTGGAAGAAACCATCCGCCAGGAGATGACCCTGATCAGCGGAATACCCCCCTGGGTACAAATGTATTTCGACCGGCTCAATGCAGTTTCCGGGAAACGGATAAAGGATCTTTTCCCCAATTTCTCCGTGCTCGTACATGGGGGTGTAAACTTCGAACCTTATAAGGATCGCCTGCTGGACAGTATCGGAAAACCCATCGATACCATCGAAACCTATCCGGCTTCTGAGGGATTTTTTGCCTTTCAGGACAGCAGGAGTGAGGAAGGACTGTTGCTCAATACGAACAGCGGGATATTTTTCGAGTTCGTTCCCGCAGATGAAATATTTAAAGAAAATCCTACCCGGCTTTCGCTGAAAGAAGTGAAAACCGGTATCAACTATGCCCTCGTGATCAGCAATAACGCGGGTTTATGGGGATATAATATCGGTGATACCGTACGCTTTTTAACCACCGACCCTTTCCGCATTGTTGTGACGGGCCGCATCAAACATTTTATCTCGGCATTCGGCGAACATGTGATCGGAGAGGAAGTGGAATACAGCCTGATGAAAGCGGCCAAGGAAGAAGGCGTACAGATCAATGAATTTACAGTGGCACCCTATATCCAGGGCCAGGGTAATGGTAAATCATTTCATGAATGGTTTGTGGAATTTGAAAACCGTCCGGAAGACATGCGGGCTTTTGCAAAAAAAGTGGACAGCAATATGCGCGCAAAGAATATTTATTATGATGACCTGATTTCCGGAAATATCCTCGATCCCCTTCAAATACATGCCGTGAAGAAAAACGGATTTATAGATTATATGAAATCAATCGGCAAACTCGGCGGCCAAAATAAAGTGCCGCGGCTCAGCAACGACAGGAGCCTGGCAGAACAGTTGGAAAAATACATGGACTAACTGGATCGTTCTCCGGCGGGAACCAGTACTTTTATCGTTTATCGTCCACCGTTTATCGTTCATGAATAATCAGCAGCAGAAAAAGATCGCCATTTTTGGTTCCACCGGATCCGTGGGAACGCAGGCACTGGAAGTGATCAGCGCAAATCCCGAATTGTTTTCCGTAGAGATCCTCACTGCCCAGCAGAACGATACCCTTTTAATTAAGCAGGCACAAAAGTTTTCGCCAAACATCGTCGTGATCGGGGATGAATCCAAATATCCCGGTGTGAAGAAAGCACTGGCCGATCTCCCCATTAAAGTATTTGCCGGGGAAAAAGCGCTGATGAAGTGGCCGATATGGATAACTACGACGTGATGCTGGCTGCCATTGTCGGTTTCGCCGGACTGATGCCCACGATCACCGCCATCGAAAATGGTAAGGCCATTGCGCTGGCCAACAAAGAAACCTTGGTGGTAGCGGGAGATATCGTGATGCGGAAGGCGGTGGAAAACCGGGCCCCGATTATTCCGGTCGACTCTGAACATTCTGCTATTTTTCAATGCCTGCTGGGCGAAACAAGAAACCGGATTGAAAAAATAATCCTTACCGCTTCCGGGGGGCCGTTCCTGGGAAAGAAACCGAATTTCCTCGTTAATGTAAAAAGGGATCATGCCCTCCAGCATCCGAACTGGGCAATGGGCGCCAAGATATCCATTGATTCCGCCACACTGATGAACAAGGGTCTCGAGATGATCGAAGCCAAATGGCTTTTCAATCTTTTGCCGGAACAGATCGAGGTGGTGGTTCACCCGCAAAGTATCATACACAGTATGGTTCAGTTTGAAGACGGAAGTATTAAAGCACAGATGGGACTTCCGGATATGAAACTGCCGATTCAGTATGCCCTTGGTTTTCCGCTGCGGCTTCCGAATAAATTACCAAGATATACGTTTAATAAACCGGACAAATTATCGTTTGAGGAACCGGACATCCGTACGTTCCGGAATTTGCAGCTCGCCAAGGAAGCACTGGCGAAGGGTGGCAATGCTGGCTGTGTGCTGAATGCGTCGAATGAAATTGCAGTATATGCATTTTTAAAGAACCGCATCGGCTTCCTGGACATGACGGATCTGATTGAAAAAACGATTCAGAAAATACCATTTATCGAATTACCCACGCTGGAAGATTATTTTGACAGCGATGGGGAGGCGCGTAACTTTGCGGCTTCTTTAATTAAATTGTAAAATACCCGGCTGGCACGCGTGAACACGAACTGCGGCTGATCTTTGTAAGATGAATAATACCACTCTATTGCTGGCCATCGACTGGGCAAATGCCGGAAGCAAGGCTCTCCAACTCATTCTTTCCTTATCCCTGATCGTGATCGTTCATGAGTTCGGCCATTTCCTGCCCTCCAAACTTTTTAAATGCCGGGTGGAAAAATTCTATTTATTTTTTGATCCCTGGTTTTCCCTGGTAAAGAAAAAAATCGGTGATACAGTATATGGCATTGGCTGGTTACCGTTGGGCGGTTATGTAAAAATTTCCGGAATGGTGGATGAGAGCATGGACAAGGAACAGATGAGCCTGCCACCACAACCCTGGGAGTTCAGAAGCAAACCAGCCTGGCAGCGATTGATCATCATGCTCGGCGGGGTAACCATGAATGTGTTGCTTGCCTTCTTTATTTATGCCATGATACTTTTTACCTGGGGACAGGAAAAGATTCCGATGTCAGGTCTGAAGAATGGAGTTGTTGTCAGCGACAGCCTGATGTACAATATGGGATTCCGCAACGGGGATAAAATTCTTTCCATCAATGGAAAACCGCTGGACTACTTTGACGATCTCACCACCGGAATCATAATGGGTGGTGGCGGAAAAGTAGAACTGATCCGCGATGGCAAGGATCAAACCATTGAATTGCCGGTTGCGCTGATCGGAAAAGTAGTAGAGCGGAAAAAAAGCAAAGCAGATATTTTCCTTCCGGGAATTCCGGTAGTTGTCAATATAGTTCCGGATACATCTAAGGTTTATCAGGCCGGACTGCGGCGCTTTGATCAGATTACGGGCATTGCAGGTGTTACGACACCTTTTTATGATGAATTCAAAAAAACCATACTTCAGCATAAGGGAGATCAGGTTCCGCTGACTGTTTTGAGAGCAGGAGTTACAGATACCTTACAGGTGCAGGTAAGAGCAGATGGAACGCTTGGGTTCATGGTTTTGGGAGATCCGAAATTGCTGGATAGTCTCGGGTATATTCATATTGAAAAAACATCTTACAGCTTTTTAGGATCCTTTCCGGCCGGGGTTCATCTGGCGGTGAAGACGCTGGGTTCCTATGTTGACCAATTCAAGAAAATACTTTCTCCAAAAACAGAAGCTTATAAAGGAGTCGGTGGTTTTAAAGCCATGGGTTCCGTTTTCCCTTCGATGTGGGACTGGCAGTCGTTCTGGAGAATCACCGCTTTCTTTTCCATCGCACTCGCTTTTATGAATATCCTGCCCATCCCGGCCCTCGATGGCGGGCATGTGCTCTTCACCGTGCTGGAAATGGTCACCGGCCGCAAACCAAGCCAGAAGCTGCTCGAATACGCGCAGGTTGTGGGTATGGTACTCCTGCTGGGCCTGATGATTTATGTAAACGGGAATGACTGGTTCGGATGGGGGAAGGGACGTTAGGCCTAACGCTTAACGCCTAACGCCTAACGCCTAACGCGAGGCAACTATTCTGTTAACTTTATTGTCATATAGTAAAGGCGCCAAAACTTCAATGAAAAAGATCCTGATTCTCTTCCTGTTCTTCCCGCTTTTGTTTTCCTGTAAAAAGGAAACAACACCAGCTTCTTCACAGGAATCCCAGGCGATAATAATTGTAAATGGTGTTTTGCACTATGATAATTTTCCAGACGGATGGGGTTTATATTATGTAACGGAAAACCATGCATACCTGATCTTAAAAAATACATTCCAGACCACAGAACTTCAGTATGAGCATTATAAGTCCCTGGTAAATGTTCCCACGCAGCTCAGTTATAAGGCCAGTGGCAAAACCGATTGCCTGTATGGTATCGGTCCGGTATGCGGTTTGCCGGTTGTAAGTGTGGTTTCGATCAAATAGCCTGTTTTAACCCGGATTTCTGTTTAATTGAACAACCATTAACTTTGTTCTTATTAATTTGTACCAAATGCAGAAATTTTTATTGTTTTTAGTGCTGGTATTTGTTTTTATGTCCTGTAAAAAAAGCAGTAGTTCTCCTGCCGGTACAAAACAGGTGAATGGTGTTTTACATTATGATAATGTACTGGGCGGGCTGGGTATGTATTATATCGCCGATGGAAACAACACGATGTTATTCAAAAATGAATTTGGCAACGATCCCCACGATAGTCTGGAATACAACAAGTATTATTTAGCAGTTGGTTTGAACAGCACATTAAAATACCTGGACACCGGGGAAACCGGTTGTTTTGAAGGCAACACCTCGGTCTGCGGATTTCCAGTGGTCCAGGTCGTGGATATTTCAATCAGGTAAACTTCGCATACCATCCGGACAGGATTCCTGAAACGAAAAAAAATGGTTAAATTTGCAGGTTCTCATATCGGGGGTGCCTGGTATTGACAGCGTAGGTCTTTGAAAGTATAAGCATGTCGTGCGTTGGATAATTAGCACGTAAATCTGAATATTCAAATCTCAAATGGCAATACACAGTATGCCATGGCTGCCTAATCAGTGATTAAGTAGTCATTTGGGCCCTGCGGCAGGTTCGCCTGTTACCAAGCTGCACCGCCGACTCAAAACAAAAGAGGATGCTGCGCAGAAAGGCTGTGATCTGCGCCTAAGACTATTCAGCTAAGGGAAGGATTGGTTTGTTGCCGTCCGGTTCTTCTTCGACAATCAATCAGCAAATAAACATGTAGAAAGCTTTTGAAGAATATGTTTGGACAGGAGTTCGATTCTCCTCACCTCCACTTTTCAGTGTATTGATTATGTTTGAAAGCCCGTGAAACGCAGTGTTTACGGGCTTTTTGCTTTTTAAAAGACGACAATATATGATAAGAAAAATTTTAAGCATTATTGCAGGTTACACAATTTTCGTAGCGACATCACTTGCACTTTTTAAAATTGCGGGGCAAGACCCTCATTCTGACCCAACTACCTCTTTCATAATTTTGACAACAATTTATGGAGCAGTTTTTTCATTTGTTGCAGGACTTGTTACCCTATTTATTGCAAAGACATCAGACCTGAAAATAAATTATGTACTTGCTTTTATAATTGCAGGTTTTGCGACATTTTCATTTTTAAAATCAATAGGCAATCATTGGACACAATTACTAGCAATTTTTATATTTGCACCAATGTCAATTCTAGGCGGACTATTTTATAATAAACGACACAAGAAATGATGCAAGACATTATCAAAAAGTTTAAGTTCAAAGACAACGGAGTTGTTCTCAATTCTCCGACACTTTTAGAAGAAGAATTTGTAAAACTTGGTTTCAAAACTACGTTTGACAAAAAAGCAAAAGGCACAAACACGTTAGTTTTTATCAATGACAATAAAGAGTATTTGGACTTCCTTAAAAACAAATTGAAAAATATTGAAGCAGACAGTGTTTTGTGGTTTGCTTACCCAAAGGGAACGTCAAAAATAAAAACAGACATCAATCGGGACACTATTCGCATAACAGGAGAAGAATTTGGCATTACGACTGTAACTGCAATTTCTATTGACGACACTTGGAGTGCCTTACGTTTTAGACCAATTGACAAAGTTGGAAAATAACGACAGTCAAAACAACTACCCCTAACCTGCGGTTTGGCAAAAAACTGGCTGGCCAACACAACATCAACTTTTGTTTGGCTATTGTGCTGTAGTTATCGGCTGGACTTTATAAATTTGGCGACAACAATAACAATGAACTTTTAATTATAAATTTAACTGCGGTTCGGGCTGACAGGAATGCTAATATCAGTTCTTCGCCAAGCCTTGACGTTGGTTACTATTTTATGAAAGAAACCTTATCATCAAAAAAGATAACAAATCAAAACAGCAACTAACATTCGGTTTGCCGCTACGCTGGCTCCTGTAGTAGGAATCCGGGATAGGATTTAAATAATCTAAAATCCGACATCAGGAATACTATTGATCTTTAGTTATTTTATTTATTACTCGTAATTTTCATAGGCTTCCATTGGGCTTGGTGTTCTTCGAGTATCAGCATAGCAGCAAGCCGTGGGCGTTATCTGCAACTCGTGATACATAGCGACTTCAAACTGCCTGCAAGAAATTTACTTTACTTCGACACATTAACTTTGACAACTCAATATAAAAATTTATTATGACAGCAGAATTTATCACACTCCTTGCAAATCTTGCACTTGCACTATCATTTATTGTAGGACTTGTATTCGGTATTGCACAAGTTCGGGCAGCAGCACGAGACCGCAAAGAGCGGCTCACTCTTGAGACATTGCGCAACTTTCAGACACGAGAATTTTCTGAACTCATGAATTTTGTTACTAACTCTGATGTGCCACCAACTCATGAAGAATGGCAAAAGCGTCCTCCTACCGAACAAATTATGGTTACGCAATTTGCACAACAAATGGAATCACTGGGCATTCTTGTAGCTGAACGGTTAATAAATATTGATCTCGTGGATAAAACGATTGGTTCATTAGTGACGACTGCTTGGGAGAAATACAAAATAATGATTCTTGATTCAAGACAGACCCGACCAGACCCTTTTCTTTGTGAGTATTTTCAATGGCTCGCTGAAAGGATTGATAAACGACTTAAAGATAATCCACGAAAACCGTTTTATGAGACATCATACTAACGATTAAAATCAACGAGAGATCACTACTGGTTCAAACATTTGTGAGTATTTGCAACGACACATCTTCGTGTCCAAAGTTCGGTGATGCATAACATAAGTATTTGCAATAGCAGGGCTTGAGGGGAAGAACAATCGGCAGCAAATCTGAGAGTGAACCTGTAATAAAACTCGCACTTCACGATGCATTAACGGCTATTAAGTATGTCCGCCAACATGCAACAGAATACAAAATTGATTCTGACAAAATAGGCTTCATGGGCTCTTCTGCCGGAGGAACTATTGCGATGTCAGTCACTTACAATGCTTTGGAAGAGGGCCGCCCAAATTTTGTGGCTGTTCTTTATACTTATGCTAATGCTATAATCGGTTCCAAAGTCCCATCTGTGAGGACACCCATCTTTATTGCTTGTGCCAGTGATGACGAATTCGGTTTTGCCCCCCACAGTGTTCAAATCTATTCCAAATGGTTAGAGGCTAATCAACCTGTTGAATTGCACATCTACGAAAGAGGAGGACACGGGTTTATAATGAAAAAGCAAAATCTTCCGTGTGATACATGGTTAGAAAGATTTACAGATTGGCTTTCAATGCAATATCCCTGAAGGCAACAAAATGTGTAACTGACAAAATAAAGCAATAATACAGGCAGTCAACTCAAGTTGATGGTTTTCGTTGGCGTTATGGGTGAAACGGAACTTTGGCTTTAGCTTTATATCGTTACACAACTTCAATTCCAGTCTTGACATTATAAATTTGGCATTAGAATAAACGTTGAGCCGTTGTATACGCTTTCCCGAAATTATACCATACAAGTTTAGAGAATTTGCTCTATCATTCTATACACTTAATAATTTGTAATGCAGTTTAGTCCTTTTTCATTTTTTAAGTAAATTACATTTTCATGCAGGAGTAAAATTCGGTGATAACAATTTTCTACAAATAAGACCTTATGCTTAATTAAGGAGGGGAAAGTGGTTAAAAAAATTGACAACTTCTTTTATTCAAATGTTGGTGAATTGGAAACGGGATTAAGAGACCTGCCTTATTTGGGATTTAAACCTAGGGGCTTCATAAATAGCTGGAGAGTTTTATTTGGTCAACAAATCATTAAAAGGTAAAACTGCACACAACATGTGCATTGGAGCTATACCGGCAGAATAAGTGTTTATCTGTAAAAGGAATTCTATTGCCGGCACAGCCCCAATGTGCGAACGTTGTGTGCAAACCCAGGACGAGCATTCAGTCTTCAACAACCAAAACGATAATTATGCAACGGAGAACGTTTATCAAAAATTCAACGCTGACGGCTATTAGCGTTAGTGCTTTTGGAGCCCTAAGCTGGAATGGCAAAAACTTTGAAGGCGACACGCCAACAACTACTGATATTCTTGGTCCATTCTACCGACCCGGCGCACCGCTTCGAACCAATCTTAGGCTCCCGGGTTCAAAGGGAGTACAGATTGTTTTAAAAGGAAAGATTTTCAGAGAGGATGGAAAAACACCTATAAAAGATGCTTTTGTAGAAATCTGGCATTGCGATGTAAACGAAATGTATGATAACACTTCCGACGAATACAAATATCGCGGCGGACAAAAAACAAAAGCAAATGGGATGTACGAATTCAAATCTATTTTACCCGTTCCTTATAAAGCTGTCCCCACTATCGAAACATCCTGGCGACCGGCACATATACACATGAGAGTTTCAGTACCTGATCAACAAGACTTGATCACGCAGGTCTATTTTAAAGGGGGTAAGTATGTTGACAGCGACAAATGGGCGTCAGCGCCACAAGCTGTCAACAGAATCCTCACCATGCATACGAATAATTCTGGTGAAAACGAAATTGTCTTCAATGTCGTAATGAGTAAAGAAATCCCGCTTGACAAAAAAGTCTACGACAACATCACGGGACTTTATGACGTTGGCGATAATAATTTCGTTGAATTTAGCAAAAGCGATGACCTGCTGTTTATGAAACAAAATGGACAGCTTTGGGCAAGTTTGAAATACATGGGCAATAACACATTTGAAGGTGGCATAGGTTATCCCAAGGCGACTTTCGCTCTGCAAAAAGACGATACAGTAAAAGTGGTGATAGTTGCAGATATGCCAATATTAAAAACATACAACGGAATTAAATACCTGAAGTACAAGTAACAAAGTAATTACTATCAAAATTAGATAGCCTGCACACAACAGGCGGTTTGGCTATATGGCGGCTGGACGAATATTTTCTCGGCTTTTAGTTCGCTAATCATCTTCAGTCCGGGCTCGACGAATAAAGCCGAGCTGTAGTTCGTAACATCAACATTTGTAACTTTACCCAGCAGTGGTTCCGGGCTGTACGGTTTTCAAATACCGCGAATTCGCCAAGCCCTGACCGTTGTACGCAGCCCAATCGCCTGTCTAACGCAATATTTTTGATTATTTAAAATTCCCGTAATGAAAAAAATATTCAGAATTCTCCTGCTGCAATTCGTTGTATTTTCTTATAGTTTTTGTCAACCTAAAACAACTACCAATGCTAAAAGCGAAATTATCAATGGTCATCCAGCATGGATAATGCAGGGAAATATTTATGAGGTTAATGTTCGACAGTACACAGAAGAAGGAACTTTAAATGCATTTGGAAAACATCTTGACCGTTTGAAGGAAATGGGGGTTCAAACAATTTGGTTTATGCCAATTAACCCTATTAGTAAGGTAGACAGGAAAGGTTCGTTGGGAAGTTATTATGCCGTTTCAGATTATACCTCCCTTAATCCTGAATTTGGTACAATGACAGACTTTAAACAGGTGGTACAATCAATACATAACAAGGGAATGAAAGTTATTATTGATTGGGTTCCCAATCATACAGGCGCAGACAACAGATGGCTTACTGAGCAACCAGATTTTTTTGTAAAAGACAGCACCGGGAAAGCTGCGATGGCGGTTGACTGGGCAGACACCAGACAATTGAATTATAAAAACCCTGTAATGCAGGACAGTATGATAGCCGCTATGAAATACTGGGTTTCAAATACAGATATAGATGGATTTAGATGCGATGTAGCATGGAACGTTCCTGCTTCTTTTTGGCGTAAATGTATTCCTCAATTAAAGAGCATGAAAAGTATTTTCATGCTTGCTGAAGGTGACAGTGCCTATCTGCCTGAAAGTGGTTTTGATGCTGTTTATCCATGGCGTATGTTTAAAATGATGGGGAAGGTTGCAAAAGGAGAAAGAACGGCACTTGGCTTAGATAGCATTAAGCATGAGAATGATAACATGTATCCTGCAAATACTATTCAAATGTACTTCACCAGCAACCATGATGAAAATAGCTGGAACAACGCAGATTACGGAACTTTTCCTGGTCATGTACACGCGCCTTTTGCAGTATTTACACAAACAATGGCTAATAGTGTTCCCTTAATTTATAGTGGTCAGGAAGAACCGGTACTAAGGGCGTTAAAATTTTTTGATAAAGACCCTATGACTTTTGATAAACTTCAAAGATCCAAATTTTATCAAACATTGCTTGATCTTCGTAAAAGAAATGCTGCTCTTTCTGCCGATGCATCATTTAGAAAAGTGAGTGTGGGAGATGATAAGGCAGTTTATGCATTCGTAAGAGAGAAAGGGGGAAAAAAAGTATTTGTAATTCTTAATCTTTCCAATAATCCACAGACAATAACCATAAAAGAGAAAACTTTATTAGGTAACGCATACAATGTTTTTAAGGGTAAAAAAGAGCCTTTGAGTAGCAAGGGATGGAATATGCAGCCATGGGGTTATGTGGTGTATGAATACAATTCAGATTAAGCTATAAAAGGCCCGTTTAATTTGGGTAGATGTCAAATGAAAAGTAGGTGGGTATGCGTACGACAAGGGGTTTTCTGCTATGCTGGCAGCACAATATATCCCTGATCGTTGGCGGTAAGCATTGAGCGAGACTTAAAACATTTCAATTCAATTCTATTATCAGTATGGAAGTAAAACAAGCATATAATATTTGGGCAGACCAATATGACACAAATAGTAACAAAACAAGGGACCTTGAAGCAATATCCTTAAGAACTATTTTACCTGATATTAAATTTGATAACTGTTTAGAAATAGGATGTGGAACAGGAAAAAATACCGAGTATCTTATAACGAAAGCAAAACAAGTTACAGCAGTTGACCTTTCAAATGAAATGCTTGCTAAGGCAAGGCAAAAAATTAATACGGACAATGTTCAATTTATTCAAACAGACATTAAAAATGATTGGACTTTCGTAACCAAACAATACGACCTTGTAACTTTTAGCTTAGTGCTTGAGCATATAGAAAACTTGAATGACATTTTTAAAAAAGTATCAAATGTAATAAGCACAAATGGTTTTGTCTATGTAGGAGAGCTTCATCCGTTTAAACAATATACAGGAACGAAAGCAAGATTTGACACAGAAGCTGGACAACAGATCGTGACTTGTTTTAACCATAACATTTCAGACTTTGCATTATCAGCAAAACAAAATAGTTTTGAAATAATTGATATAGCCGAATATTTTGACGACAACGACAAGACGATTATTCCAAGAATTATTACATTGCTTTTAAGAAAAAAATAGAAACTCTATTGCAGGCTTAAAATATGCCTGCCGCTAACATTGGGTTTTGTACAAGTTGGACAGACGGAATGCTATTTTCCACCTTTCATGAGGTGAAAAGGGCAGTTCATATTATTTACTGATAAATTAAATTATCATGAAAGATATTAACCGTGTGAGAAGGATACTTGCATTTGCTCTTTGTTTTTATTTAGTTTCCGCTTGCAGTAAAAGTACATCTACTAACAATCAATGTAATTTTTCAACCGGTTCCGGCACGGCGGCTTCAGATGCCCAGGTTACTTATTCGGCGACTGGTTCAGGATCCGCTTCTCTATCTTCAGTTACTTACAAAGGCGCCAGTGGTGATGTAAAAGTTTCAAATCCATCTTTGCCATGGTCAGTTTCCATTAACTTTCCCAATGGTGGTTCAGTCTCCCTTTCCGCCGTTGGAACGGCCAGTAACGGAGGACTTATTACTTTATCGTATGGAATAAGTTCTTCGGGAAGTTTTGCTGCAGATACAGTATCCTGCGGCCATTAAGAGTTTATCTAATAGCCCGTTTGATGAAAATTGACGATCGTCAAGATGTTCCTGCCAATACACAAACCTTACTTAAATCAGGCCGCGGCAATTGTCGTCAGCGCAGGAGTTCTTTAAATTTCCAGGAATAGAAGCGCCCGGAATTGATAGAGACGGAATGAGTTAAAGGTTTAACCTTTATATTTGGACGGTAAATAAAAAGACAGTCTAAATCATCCGGGATTGTCCACGGAATAATCAGAATGCCAGTGAAAAAAATTCTTACCAGTCTATTGGTCCCTTTTATGCTTACATCCAATTCCTGCAATGAACCAGGGAAATCTTTCGAGGAAAATAAAGATGCGAATACACCCGCTGCCGGAACCTTCGGCTATGATCTTCGGTTCCTCTCGAAATACGATCAGTTGGTGGTATTAAAAACTGTAGACTCTGAAGCGCAGCTGATTGTTTCCCCTAAATACCAGGGCAAGGTTTTTACCTCCACTGCAAATAACCTGCAGGGTACGAGCTTTGGCTGGGTAAACTACAAAGCGTTCAGTGCTCCCGTAGATGCACATATGAATGCCTATGGCGGTGAAAACCGGTTATGGCTTGGCCCCGAAGGCGGAAAGTTTTCTCTTTATTTCAAACCGGATTCCACCATGGTTTTCGAAAACTGGAAAACACCGGCGGATATTGATACGGCAGCCTGGAACGTGCTCAGTAAAAATGATCAGTCCGTCACTTTACAGAAACACATGCAACTGGTGAACTATGCGGGCACGAAACTGGACCTGACGGTGGATCGTACGATCACCATTCTGGACAAACAGCAGATTGCAGACCGGATCGGCCTGACTCCCGACAGCTCCGTGCGCTCCGTTGGATACGCAACGGTAAATGCGATTACAAATAACAGCAGCATTGCCTGGACTGAAAAAACCGGGATGCCCTGTATCTGGCTACTGGATATGTTCAAACCTTCGCCGGAAACGGTGATTGTGGTTCCTTTCAACAATGCAAACCGCGATTCTTTTAACCTGGTGGCAACCACGAATTATTTCGGGGATATTGCTGCAGATCGCCTGAAACATAATGATAGCACATTATTTTTTAAAGCCGACGGAAAAAGCCGGGGCAAACTCGGTATCAAGCCGGGCAAAGCGAAACCCGTTGCCGGCAGTTATGATGCGTCCGGAAAAATACTTACGATTATTATGTTCGATGTGGAACCAGGCGCCCGTTATCTGAACCAGGAATGGAATACCACCAAACCTTCTTTCTCAGGAGACGCGGTGAACGCATATAACGATGGTCCGCTGGCCAATGGATCCCAGATGGGACCATTTTATGAAATAGAAAGTGTTTCACCGGCAGCATTTTTAAAACCCAAAGAATCCCAAACCCATCATCACGCAGTATTTCATTTCACCGGAGATGAAAAAGGGTTGGATCAGATCGCTCAAAAATTATTGGGCGTATCCCTCGAAACCATCAGACAAAAATTCTGAAACCATAAATCGTAGCGATGACGCAGCAGGTAAATTATCCAAAAATAGGCATCAGGCCCATCATAGATGGGAGACTGGGCGGTGTAAGGGAATCATTGGAGGAAACCACGATGAAAATGGCCCGCAATGTGGCCGCTCTTTATGAAAAGGAACTTAAATATCCCGATGGTTCATCAGTTCAGTGTGTGATTGCAGATAGTTGTATCGGGGGTGTATATGAGGCCTCCTTATGTGCAAAAAAATTTGAAAGCCGGGGAGTAGGTGTTTCGCTTTCGGTTACGCCATGCTGGTGTTATGGCAGTGAGACCATGGATATGAATCCATCCATTCCCAAAGCTGTCTGGGGATTTAACGGCACGGAGAGACCCGGTGCTGTATACCTCGCAGCTGTACTTGCGGCACATAACCAAATGGGACTTCCTGCATTTGGTATTTATGGCCGGGATGTTCAGGATCTCGGAGATGAAACCATACCTGCCGACGTAAAAGACAGGTTACTGGGATTCGCAAAAGCAGGCCTCGCGGTGGCAATCATGCGCGGCCAGTCCTACCTGGCTATTGGTTCAGTTTGCATGGGTATCGGAGGATCAATTGTAAATCCGGATTTTTTCAGGGAATACCTGGGCATGCGCAACGAATATGTGGATTCCACGGAAGTAATAAGAAGAATTGAGAAAAAAATTTATGACGAGGAAGAATTTCAGAGAGCACTGGCCTGGACAAAAATAAATTGTAAAGAAGGCAACGACTTCAATGCAAAAGAGAAACAATTCAGCAGAAAAGAAAAAGATGAACACTGGGAATTTGTCGTGAAGATGACCATCATCATCCGGGACCTGATGCAGGGAAATGCCAAACTCAAAGAAAAAGGTTTTGGCGAAGAAGCGCTGGGTCATAATGCGATTGTCTCCGGTTTCCAGGGACAAAGACAGTGGACAGATTTTCTGCCGAATGGAGATTTTTCAGAAGCGATACTTAATTCCTCATTCGACTGGAACGGCATCCGTGCTCCGATAACGGTGTCTACAGAAAACGATGCGCTTAATGGCGTGAGTATGTTATTTGGAAACCTGCTCACCAACACGGCACAGATTTTTGCAGATGTGAGAACTTACTGGAGTCCCGATGCGGTGCAAAGGGTTTCCGGCTGGAAGCCGGCAGGTGCTGCTTCCGGTGGATTCTTACACCTGATCAATTCAGGATCTGCCACATTGGACGGAACCGGAAGACAAACTAAATCGGGCAAGCCGGTGATGAAGCCCTTCTGGGATATTTCTAAAGAAGAAGCGCAGGCCTGCCTGGATGCTACTACCTGGTATCCGGCCGCGAATGGATATTTCCGGGGCGGCGGTTATTCATCCAAATTCCTTACGCGTGGAGGCATGCCCGTTACCATGTGCCGGCTGAACCTGGTAAGGGGAATCGGTCCGGTATTGCAGATCGCAGAAGGCGAAACAATTGAATTACCCGAAAATGTTCATAAAATACTTGATGAGCGTACAGACCAGACCTGGCCCACTACCTGGTTTGTTCCGAGATTAACGGGTGAAGGTGCTTTTAAAGATGTGTACACCGTGATGGCTAAATGGGGAGCCAATCACGGCGCAATCAGTTATGGTCATATCGGGAAGGATCTGATTACCCTGGCTTCCATGTTGCGTATTCCGGTATGTATGCATAATATTGAGGAATCCGGAATTTTCAGGCCTTCCGCCTGGAATGCCTTTGGTTCTGAGCCGGAAGGAAGTGACTACCGGGCCTGCAGCACTTATGGTGCTTTATATAAATAATTTTACAACGATTAGCATATGAAAAAAAATCCGTCCGCCTCTTTATTACAATCACCCGATGGAGGAACTTATTTCCGTCCCTTTGCCATGGTAACCACTTTATTTCTGCTTTGGGGATTTGCCCATGGATTGCTGGATGTTCTGGATAAACATTTTCAAAACACCCTCCATGTGTCCAAGGCCCAATCCGGTATGGTACAGTTTGCTTTATATATTGGTTACCTCGTAATGGCCAGCCCTGCCGGTGTTTTCATGAAACGTTACGGATATAAGAAGGGAATTATTCTTGGTCTTTTTCTTTTTGCACTCGGGGCTTTTTTATTTTATCCCGCGGCGAAACTGGCAGCCTTTGTTCCATTCCTGATGGCGCTCTTTATCATTGCCTGTGGCTTGTCCTGCCTGGAAACAGCAGCCAATCCCTATACAACGGTCCTGGGTCCTCCGCAGGGTGCGGCCAGGCGTATCAATATTGCACAAAGTTTTAATGGGCTCGGATGGATACTCGGTCCGCTGATGGGTGGATGGTTTATTTTCGGTGCAACAGAAAAAGCAGGCGGCGGAACCTTTGACTCACTCATTCCACCCTATATGCTGGTGGGGTCGATCGTTGTATTTGTGGCCCTTTTATTTGCTTTTACAAAACTGCCGGTAATCAAGGAGGATAACAAGGAAGGAATTTCTGAAAATGCACCTACGCGTGAACTGCTGAAACATCCACTGTTCGTTTGGGCAGTTGTTGCCCAGTTTTTTTATGTTGCCGCGCAAACCGGTGTAAATTCTTTTTTTATAAACTATGTAACGGAAACCATGACGGGTGTGCAGCAATCTGTGAGCGGGATCATGAATCACCTGGGTGGTTTCGGAAGGGTATTTATGCCTAAGAATCCGGAGCAGGCGGCATCACTCATTCTCGCACTGGGCGGTATGGGTTCGTTTTGGATTGGTCGTTTATCGGGTGCCTGGTTCATGAAATTTATTCCACCGGGTAAATTGCTCGCTATTTATGGATTGTGTAATTCCATCCTGATGGCCATTGTAATCATGCGCCTGGGATGGCTCAGTGTTATCGCTCTTTTTTCAACTTATTTTTTTATGTCGGTGATGTTCCCTACGATTTTCGCACTGGGCCTTCGGGGGCTGGGACCATTAACGAAGAGGGCCGCATCCTTTCTGGTAATGGCTGTAGCGGGTGGAGCTTTCTGTCCGCCTTTAATGGGTTCTATCGCGGATCACTACGGCATGCCGATCGCATTTATCGTTCCGCTGTTTTGTTTTGCGTTTATCTGCTGGTATGCCATGTGGAGTAACAAAAAATCACCAACGGTAGCCGGGAATCTGAGCTCAGCGGCCTATCATTAATATTTCTGTGGACAAAAATTTATTCTCACATATCAGATGGGTCTGATGGCCCGGTCCAGGTGCACATATCCGCCGTCAACATGTATGAGCTGACCGTTAATTCCGGATGACTTATCGGATAAAAGGAATGATACCATCGACGCCACTTCATCAGTAGATGTCATTCGGTTACCCAGGGGTATTTTGGAATTGATCATCGCCAGTTTTTCTCCGGGATTGGGTTGCTGGCTGATCCACCATTCATACTGGGGAGTCCAGCACTCCGCAACAACAACACCATTTACCCGCACGCCAAAAGGAATAAAAGAACTGGCCCATTCTTTCGTTAGTTCGAACCGGGCCCCGTTTGCAGCTGCATACCCGGAGGTATTCCCCTGGCCCGTCTCTGCCACTTTTGAACATATATTCACTATGGTGCCACCTGAATTTTTTAGATAGGGCAGAATAAGTTCTGTCATCGTTTGGTAGTGGCCGACATTTTTATCAAGGGATTCAATGAATTTTTCATAATTGCCGTTTTCCAGGCCTACGCCGTCATTGGTACCGGCATTGTTTACAAGCCCATCAATCCTATCAAATTTTTGGATGATGCTGTTGACGGCCTTCGCACATTCATCCGGGCGGGTAAGTTCGGTTAACAAGTAAAACACCTTACCAGTGAACTCCGCCAGTTCTTTTGATATTCTATGCTCTGCTTCCCGGTTGTTGTCCAGTATATAAACCATAGCTCCTTCTGAAAGAAGGGTTTTCGCGATACTATATCCTATACCGCTGGCACCACCGGTAACTGCAACTACTTTATTTTCTAAATTCAGGTCCATGGTAAATAATTAATAATTGCCGGCCGCCGATATTTGACTTTGTTTTTACAATTTACGCAGAGATAATTTAAGCATCCTGATTACTTACCAATCCACATACCTCACTTTAATCAGGATATTCCGATTGCGGCCCTTGTCGTCGGAACAGGAGATTTTCACAGGACCTTCTTCCGGAACGAAAAACTGTTTGGACCTGGCCTGACAGGTCTTGTACAACCGATCATTAATATACCAGTATACCTTGCTTACATCGCTGGTCGTATGACAGCTGAGCTGAAGGGGTTCGGGGTTCTTGCGACTGATTAAATATTCGTTTCCATTGGCAGGGGAGAGGATGGCCGGTGCACCTTCGCGGAAAACTTTTTCGCATAACGGATTGTGTGGCGGAACTTTTTCATAAGCGATTTTGTGCATGTCATCATAGTCTTCCATCTCCGGAGGGATAATCTTGTATAATTTTTTCTTGTAGCCATTCTCCGGCATGCATACCCGGCAATAAGAAATCTTTTCATCCGGCGAGACGATGATCTCGGACCAGTTATTACAGGGACCGCCAGGAGATACCAGCGGGACAAAATAATCGCTCACCAGGTTAGTGCAGTTGGGTCCCGGCGGCAGACCGGTTTCAGAACAGACAATCCTGCTTTCACAGGTCGCGGGCTGATGAAACCAGTCACCATTATTGTCATAGTCGATCGTATTAAAAATTTTGAAGAGCAGCGGAGTAGCCACATTGGCACCGCTGAGTTCGGGATTGCCGACTCCCGAAAAATTACCGACCCATATCCCCACGGTATATTTTTTATTGTAACCGATACTCCAGGCATCTCTTTTCCCGTAAGAAGTGCCGGTCTTCCAGGCAATCTTCGGCAGGTGTTCGGTGCTTTCCCATTGCAGGGGAAAATCGGGCCGGTTGATCTGGGAAAGCAAATCGGTTATCATGAAGGTGGAAGCCTCACTGAGTATCCGCCTTTTTTTCTGAATGGTATCACTGCCACCATACAGTGGTTTTATATACATGCCTTCGTTGGCAAAACAGGAGAACAGGCCTGTCAGTTCTTCCAGTGAAGCACCGCAACCGCCCAGTATCATGGATAACCCGAGTTTTTGCTGGTCTTTCCGGATTTGTTTGAAATCACAAAGCGCCAAGGCCTGTATTAACCTGTCTTTTCCCAATGCATGCAGACTCTTCACTGCCGGAATGTTCAGGGAATGTTCCAGGGCATAGGACATCGTGACCAGGCCATTCCATTTGCGGTCATAATTTTCAGGGGCATAACCCTGGTAGTTTACAGCCACATCCGTGATCATCATCCTGGGCGTTAGTAAACCATTGTCAATACAGAGTCCATAGAGCAGGGGTTTCAATGTACTACCCGGTTCACGAACCGCAGCGGCTCCGTTAACCTGTCCGTCGCTGGCCGTATCCTGGAAATCTGCCGAACCAATATAAGATACTACAGAATGTGTTTTATTGTCAATCACCACTACGGCAGCCTGACGAATATTTTTTAGTTTCAGATCGCGGGTATAATCGGCTACGAGTTTTTCTATCCGTGACTGCATATTTAAATCAATCGGCGTGTTGATGGTCGTCCCGCCCTGCCGTTTTAATTTATAAGAGAACTGTGGTAACAGCATTGGCACAGCCATCCGTTTTGCGGTTAAGGGTTCTTCCAGTGCATCCCGGATTTCCTTTTCCGTAAAAACCTTATCTGCGGCAAACCGGTGTAACCAGCGGTTTCTTTGTATGATGATCTTGTCGTTGTTCTTTCCGAGTACCAGGGAAGAAGGCCGGTTGGGAATGATCGACAGCGCCGTAATTTCCGCCAGGGACAAATGATCGGGATTCTTATTAAAATAGAGCAGGGAAGCGGCTTTCACCCCTTCTATATTTCCGCCATAGGGGACCATATTCAAATAGAGTTGCAGGATTTCATCCTTGCTGTATTTCCATTCCAGTTGTATGGCACGGAACAGTTCCACGAATTTCCCATACAGGTTCCGCTTTTTCGGTTCCAGTGCCCGGGCTACCTGCATCGTAATGGTAGACGCGCCTGACGCCCTTTTCAAATGCACGATATTTCCAAAGAAAGCCCTGGTGATGGATAGCGGATTAAAACCGGGATGTAAGTAGAAATACTTATCCTCTTTTTCTATAATGGTTTTTTTCAGGAGTGGTGAAATTTCAGAGAGATCGGTCTTCATCCGCCACTGCTGATCCTTCGTTAAAAAGGCATGGATAACTTCACCGCGGGAATCCTTGATAATAATGGAATACTCTACGCGATCCGGTAGCGGAAAAATGAGGTTGAGTAGTATATAAAACAGAACCATCGCGGAAAGACCGGTAACAATCTTTCTTACCCAGGGCTTAAAACGGAACTTCTTCCAATTCATATTGACACAACGGAAATCCGTATTTAACGAATACTTATAATGAAAGTACGAGGGGAACGGGAATTCTAACTGTATATTAGTTGACTGAAATCATTATATGTGTTCTTCATCACATCCTCCCTAGCTTATTCACACTAAATTCCGGTTTTCTTTAAATTAATCAAACCAATAGGATTGATTATTCCGGGCATTTGTTATTTTAACATGCGCTTACACTTTAACCCTTTTTTCAATAAGCATATTCATGCGTATCAGATACAGCTGGGTAATAACCCTATTTTCCATTCTTATATTAGTAAGTTGTAATCGGAGCGTCGTTAATCTCGATTATACCAATGCACAGGATGAAATTCCACAACTGGGAAACCTTAGTTTCCGCTTCGACAAACCGCTCGTAAACGATTCACTCGTCAATCGCTGGGATTCCACCCGGTATATTATCTTTGAACCCAAAATCTCCGGTCGCTTCCGCTGGGAACATCCGGATGAACTGGTTTTTTCGCCAGACGGACCATTGTTACCGGCCACTTCCTATAAGGCCGAGCTGGACGATGACCTGCTGATTCATTCAAAATTTGGTTCCATAGCGAAGCACAGCCCTATAAGTTTTCATACCCCGAATCTGCAGGTGGTAAATACGGTCGTTTCATGGGTGGTTCAGGATGAAAATACGAATACGGCGATACCGCAGATGGATATCACCTTTAACTATCCGGTCAATCCAACCATTCTAAAAGAGAAATTAGCCCTTTCATTGGAAGGTAAACCGCTTGCTTATAATCTGCAGACCCTTTCCGCCGATAATAAAATCTCTGTCCGTTTGCTGGATATTAAAATGGAGGACAAGGACCTCGAAATGAACGTGACGATTGACAAGGGATTACTTCCCGAAGGCGGCAAAAACAGCAATGAACAGCCGACAAGTTTTAAAGCCATTATCGGTTCACCCTATAGCCTTCGCATCAATGAGATTACCAGCGAGCATGATGGCACGACCGGAACGGTTAAACTCAGTACCAGTCAGCCGGTTTCCCCAACTAACCTCAGTTCTTATATCAAAATAGAACCGGCCCTGAAATTTACGGCTGAAATTACCGACGGGGGTATTCAGATCCAGAGCGAAAAATTTGACGTGAATAAAACCTATACGGTCACGCTTGAAAAAGGACTGCACGGAAAGATTGGTGGCATCCTGCATGATCCCTATCAGGGAAATATTGCCTTCGGGGAACTGGAACCTTCCATCAGTTTTGAAAACAGTAAGGGTGTTTACCTATCAGACAAAGGGGAAAGGAATATTGAAGTTAAAATAACCAATGTTCCTACAGTTAAAATAACCATTTCAAAAATTTACGAGAACAATCTCCTGGCCAGCCAGCGATTCGGATATGAACCGGATCGTTCCGGTGCTGATAACGAAACGGAAGATGGGGAATATTACAGAAGTTCCTATACCAGCAGCAATACCATGTTTGGTGATATCATCTATCAAAAAGATGTGGACACCCGAACCCTGCCGAAATATGGCAACTCCCGTTTGTTCCATTTTAATATACCGGATATACTGCCCGACTTTAAAGGCATCTACCATATTCAGATCGGATCGATGAAAGATTACTGGGTGCGGGACAGCCGTTTTATCTCCTTGTCTGATATCGGACTTATTGCCAAAGAAGGCAATAAAAAAATTACAGTCTTTGCGAATTCCGTGAGTACGGCCAATCCATTGCCGAATGTAAATGTAATGGCCTATGGACAAAACAATCAGCTGCTCGGTGTTGGTACCACCAACGGGGAAGGTGTTGCGGAACTGGCCCTGACACGAAAGGATTTCGCGGGATTCAAACCGGCGATGATCATTGCGAAAACGGCGGGTGATTTTAACTATTTGAATTTTGCCAGCTCCAGGGTGAATACATCCAAATTTGAAGTTGGCGGAAAACGAATCAACAGCACGGGCTTTGATGCATTCATCTATGCGGAAAGGGATATTTACCGCCCAGGCGAGAAAGTAAATTTTTCCGTGATCATCCGTGACCGCGGATGGCATTCTCCGGGCACTATCCCGGTAAAACTGAAATTCCTCCTGCCAACCGGAAAGGAGCTCAAAACCTTTAGAAAGACGCTCAATGAGCAGGGTAGTCTGGAAGGAAGTATTGATCTGAATGAGGCGGCCATTACCGGAACCTATACGCTGGAAGTGTATACTTCAAACGACATTTTATTGTCTACCCGGCCATTCCGGATCGAAGATTTTGTTCCGGACAGGATTAAAGTAACGGCAAAGCTGGATAAGGATGTTCTGGAACCCGGCGATAAGTCTGTCCTGAATATTCAGGCGGTTAATTTTTTCGGTCCGCCCGCAGCCGGCAGAAACTATGAAACGGAAATTCAGATCAAGAGAAAGGGATTTAATCCGAAGAAGTATCCGCGCTATGATTTTTCGCTGGCAAATCAAAATGATTTTTTTGATAAAATTGAGCGACAGGGTAAAACAGATGACAAAGGAAATGCATCGGAGGGTTTCGAAGTGCCCTCGCTCTATAAAAACATGGGTCTCCTGCAGGCAAGTTTCTATGCAACTGTATTTGATGAAACCGGCCGGCCTGTGAGCCGAAATACTACGGCGAGTATCTATACACAAAATACTTTTTTTGGAATCTCCGATGATGGGTACTGGTATTATCCACTAAACCAGCCTGTACATTTTCCGCTTATCGCCCTGGATAAAAATGAAAAGCCGCTGAATAATGCCGAAGCGAAAGTAGAAGTGGTAAAACACGAGTACCGGACGGTATTAAGTAAGAGTGGATCTTATTTCCGGTACAATTCGCAGGAAGAAGACAGGCAGATTATTGCTTCCACCATTAAAGTCAGTGGCGAAAACACTTTCTACAATTATACGCCGCGTGAACCCGGAGAATATGAATTGCGTATTTCTCTTCCCGGATCGGCAAATTATGTTAGCCGGCATTTTTACAGTTATGGTTCCTGGGGCGGCGATCATAGTTCTTTCCCGGTGGATAACGACGGACAAATTGATATCAGTCTGGATAAGACTTCTTACCAGACCGGCGAATCGGTAAAAGCTTTATTCAAAACTCCCTTCAGTGGGAATATGCTGGTCACGATGGAAACGGATCATGTGGTGAGTTATCAGTATGTCAATGTAAAAGACAGAACCGCTTCATTGGATCTGAAGCTTAACCAGGAAGACCTTCCAAACGTATACCTCACGGCGACGCTGTTCAAACCCCATGGCATTTCCGAAATTCCTTTAACCGTAGCCCACGGATTTCAGAATATCACGGTAGAGGAGAAGGAACGGAAAATGGCTGTAGAAATCAACGCAAAGAAATCGGTGCGTTCCCGTACCCATCAAACCGTCAGCATTAAAGCCGCACCAAATAGTATGGTTACCCTGGCCGCGGTGGACAATGGTGTGTTGCAGATTTCGGATTTCGCCACACCCGATCCCTACGGATATTTTTACAGCCGGCGGGCGCTGGATGTGGATGCCTATGATATCTATCCTTTGTTGTTTCCGGAATTAAAGGGCCAGCTGAGCAGCAGCGGTGGGGATGCGGATGCGGATATGAAAAAGCGTGTAAACCCGATGCCTGCAAAACGATTTAAAATCATGAGTTACTGGAGTGGCATCCAGAAAACGAATAGCAGCGGGGAGGCGAATTTCGAGTTTGATATTCCGGCTTTCTCCGGGGAAATCCGGCTAATGGCTGTGACTTACAAAGACGGACAGTTTGGGTCAAAGGAAAACACCATGACCGTCGCCGATCCGATTGTATTGAGCAGTGCACTGCCCAGATTCCTGAGTCCGGGAGATACGGTAACCGTTCCCGTTACGATTACCAACACGACTTCTAAATCTGCCACTGCGAAAGCACAGATCAGCGTGACGGGCAATTTACAGGTGGTTGGCAGCAGTTCGCAGGAGGTGACGCTTGGGGCGAATGCAGAGAACCGGGTTAGTTTCCAGGTGATCGCGCCGCCGGCCATCGGTATCGGGAAAGTAAAAGTGGAAGTCAGGAGTATGGGTGAAACCTTCGTTGACGAAACAGAGATCGGCGTGAGACCAACCGCTCCCTTGCAAAAGATTACGGGCAGTGGTCAGGTTGCCGCCGGACAGTCGCTCGCGATTCCCATTTTCCAGAATGATTTTATTCCAGCCAGCACGGATTATTCGCTTCGGGTGAGCCGGACACCGGCAGTGTTGCTTACCAAATACATGAATGAACTGCTGATGTATCCCTATGGTTGTACGGAACAGACCGTTTCAATAGCATTCCCGCAGATCTATTATAGCGATATGGCCGATCAGTTGCGGACAAATAAATCAGACCGTCAAACGGCGAATTATAATATTCAGGAAGCGATCCGGAAGATAAAAATGCGGCAGCTGTTTAACGGAGCGGTCACTTTATGGGATAATGAAGACAAGGAAGACTGGTGGACGACCATCTACACTGCACATTTTTTAATTGAAGCGAAGAAAGCCGGATTTGATTTCGACAATGGTTTATTGGAAACCATGCTTACCTATATCAATAACAGTCTGAAAAGCCGGCAGACGATCACGTACTACTATAACCGGGATCAGAACAGGAAAATAGTTCCCAAGGAAGTGATCTACGGATTATATGTGCTGGCCCTTAGCGGTAAACCGAATCCGGGGGTGATGAACTTTTACAAATCAAATCCCGAGCTGTTGAGCCTGGATTGCAAATATTTACTATCCGCAGCCTTTGCCCTGGCGGGTGACAAACGCAGTTACCAGGAATTCCTGCCGACCCAGTTCGCGGGTGAGGAGTCTGTGGCCCAAACCGGCGGAAGCTTTTATTCTGATATCCGGGACGAAGCGCTGGCGCTGGATGTATTATTCGATGTGGATCCGTCCAATGCACAAATTCCCGTAATGGCCAGGCATGTTTCGGAAAAACTGAATCGGCGCTACTGGTACAGCACACAGGAATTGTCCTTCGGATTTCTGGCCCTGGGTAAGATTGCGCGGAATGCGGCGAAATCAACTGCTACCGCCGAGATAATGGTGGACGGGAAATCTGTCGGCGCCATGAACGGAACCGACCTGACCCTGCACACGAAGGAATTGAAAGGGCAGAAACTGGATATCGCGGTGAAGGGAACCGGATCCCTGTATTATTTCTGGCAGTCAGAAGGAATCAGTACAAGCGGAGTGTTCAAAGAAGAAGACAACTACCTGAAAGTCCGCAAGCGTTTTTATGACCGATTTGGGAGACAGATTTCGGGAACGACATTTAAGCAGAATGAACTGGTGATTGTGGAACTCAGTCTGCAGAAAACATTTGACACCAGGATTGACAATGTGGTGATCACTGATATGCTGCCAGCCGGTTTTGAAATAGAAAACCCGCGGACAAAAGAGATTCCCGGAATGGACTGGATAAAGGATCAGTCCGAACCGACTACAATGGATGTGCGCGATGACCGGATTAATTTATTCGTCAATGCCAGCTCCGAGGTCCAGCACTATTATTATGCCGTGCGTGCCGTATCGCCGGGAACCTATAAAATGGGACCGGTAAGTGCCGATGCGATGTATAGGGGAGAGTATCATTCGTATAATGGAGGCGGTACAATAAAAATTATTAGTTATTAATGATCAATTATTAATTGGTAAATAATCGGTAAGAATTTTATGGTTTAGGTTAGAGTTAGTTTCATATTTATAAAAACCCTTAAACAAAAATCACGATGCAAGCTGAACAAATCCCTGTAGACCTGCTATCTGATGAAGAACTTTATGTAAGAGCATCTACCGGAAAAAGACTCGCTAATTATCTTATCGATGTTTTTATTTTTTACCTATTAATTATTGTGGTTACAGTTGTAGTAGCCCTGATTTTTCCTGGCACAAGGGGATTTATTAATGAGGATAACGTGGGGGGTACTTTAGGTGACAGAATAATTACTTTAGTCCTTTACGCTATATATATGTCAATAGTGGAAACAATTTTCAAAGGAAGGTCAGTCGGCAAATTTATCACAAAGACCAAGGCAGTCAATCTTGACGGCAGTGATCTGACAGCGGCTACGGCTTTTAAAAGAGGATTCAGCAGGGCCGTTCCTTTTTGTGTGTTTAGCGCTTTTGGCAATCCTTGCAACCCCTGGCAGGACAGGTGGACAAACACCATGGTAGTTGATAAACAAGCCAGGCTTTAATAACCAGGACAAAAAATTCCTTTCCTGGTAATGGCTATCGGCTACCCGATTATAAAAATGTTTCTTCATTGGCTGATTTGAAATTTATTGGAATACCTGTGAGGGATGGTGGATAAAAAAGAATGATCTATATGAGGAGAAAAAAGAAAAGAATTCCTCTATTTAAGAAGGAACAATCCTACAAGCAAAAATTGTTAGCGGATTTAAATGAAAAATATCCGAATTATACTCTTAAATGCAATTTACTTGGCGGAATGTTTCTTGTAGGTTTAATTTTGACTATATGGGAAATTAATATTTACAGAGTCACTTTAATATCGCCTAATCTATTGTTAGCAATATGGATATCAACAGGATTGATAGCAACGCCATTAATGAAAAAAACATTTAACATCTATTGCTTTAATCCGGTTTCTCCTGGTCGCACGCCTATATTTTTTCATATATTATCAAATACGGTCTCTTTCGGCGGTGTTCTCATATTTTTATTTATGTGGACTAACCAAAATTTCACAAATCATATAAAGAACATTATTACTGCTAATGTTATTTTATATGGCCGCCTGGCAAAATCAAAGAATAGCTGTGGCGAACCATATGTACACATATCTTACAAGAATAAAGAAAAAGAATTAGTTTTTCCCTGTGGGACAGAAATCGAAAAATACAGCAGGGTTTATATTGAAGTTGAAAGAGGAATTCTGGGATTTGATGTAATTACAAATAAAACCTTAATCGAAGGGCAATGGTAAGGGTCAAGTGTCTGTTTTTTAAGTACCTGCCCTAACTATAAGCGATTTTTGAGACCGAACTTAATTTCACATGCTCTTCATTTTTGGAAAAAGATACGCCAGAGTAGGAAAATTTATTGACACTGAGCATATTTGTTATCCTTGTAAAGCATACGGCAGGGAAATCCTGGTGTACAGACCATATTTTCATTTTTGTTTTATACCTGTATTTCCTATCGGCCGAAATGAATATTCAATGCATTGCCGACACTGCGGGGACGAAACGATGCTGGACAGCGTAATGAATCAGTATCAGGGAAAGTTAAGAACTCCTTTTTACCTTTATTCCGCCTGGATCCTATTTGCCGCTATCACTTTAACCTGGTTTTATTGGAACAGTAACTCAAAAAAGCACAAAATTGAATATGTTGAACAGCCGCTAACGGGAGACGTATATACGATCAGCAAAGAAGAAAACGATGGCACCCGGTATTATTTTCTAAGGATTATTGAAGTCGGAATTGATTCTGTCAGGGCACTACGAAATGATCTGGACTATGGTGGATTTGTTAGCAGCTTTTCAAGGGACGATTATTTTGTTAAGGATGATACACTTGTTATTAGCAGAAAGAAGTTGAAGCGAGTGCTCGCCGGTGAGGAAATCATCTCAATCGAAAGGGGCTATGGTGCGGGAAGTGATTTTAACCGAATCCGGTAAATGTCAGATCTTTAAAGAAGTTTGATTCTTCTTACAGGTCTAAAAATTCATAAACCACCCTCAAACCATACAATGAAAAAGATAAACCTCTGTACCGCATTTATTGCGGTATTCCTGTTCAGTGGATTTGGACAGCAGTTCAAGGCGAGCTATTCCTCCGCACTTGGTTTAAGTCAGCCGTTTACCGGAAAAGTGATTGTGTATTTGTCCAAAGACAAAAAGAACCCGAAAGACGGTGATGTAGGTTTTGAATACTTTCCCTGTTATGCTGTTTATGTAAAAGATATTCATCCGAACCAGGAGATTACGATCGATGACCATGCTGTTTCTTATCCCTGTCCTCTTTCTGATATGGAACGTGGTGAATATTATGTTCAGATTGTCTGGGACAGAAACCTGGGTGGTCGTTCCATTGCACACAGCGCTGGCAATCTCTATAATCCGGCAATTCACATTCATATCACAAAAGACACCAGGACTGTTTTCAATATTGTGGCCACTAAGACGATTGCTGACTATGATCCGTTCCGGGAAACAGAATTTGTAAAAGAGTTTAAGGTTCCATCCGTATTGCTAAGCCAGTTTCACAACAAACCGCTTTCGCTGGATGCAGCTGTTATACTTCCGAAAGAATATTACCAGGAGCCGGACAGGAAATTTCCGGTTTTATTTTCGGTATCGGGATATGGCGGAGACTATCACAGGTATTCCGGGGATACAATTCAAAGCATGGCACTCGACAGCATCCCGGTGATCAGGGTGTTTCTGGATGGAAATTGTCCGCTGGGGCATTCTGTTTATGCCAACAGTGATAACAATGGACCCTGGGGAGACGCACTGACCAAAGAATTTATTCCTCTCCTGGAAAAGAAATTCCGCTGCAACGGCGCCAGACTGTTAACGGGTCACAGCAGCGGGGGATGGACGGTCCTTTGGCTTCAAACCCAATATCCCAAAGTATTTGATGGCTGCTGGTCAAGCTCTCCGGATCCGGTTGACTTCCGGAATTTTCAAAGGATAAATTTATATGAGGATAAAAATATGTACTATGATAAGGACAGTATGTTGCGGTCTGTTGCAACGATTGCCGGGTTTTTCCCCGTGGCTTCCATGAAAAATGTTTACGAGATGGAAAATGTGGTTTATCGGGGCGAACAGATGCACTCTTTCAATGCCGTCTTCAGTAAAAAAGGAGGCGACGGAAATCCGCAAAGCGTTTGTAACCCTGCTACTGGAGAAATCGATACGGCGGTGATTGCACACTGGAAAAACTATGATATTTCATTGTACCTGCGGACCAACTGGGACCGTCTAAAACCGGATCTGGAGGGAAAAGTCCGGGTAACCGTAGGCACCAATGATAATTTCCTGTTGAACTATGCGGTTTATATGCTCGAAAAAGAAATGAAAAAATTGAATTCAACATTCAGGTTCGAATATTATCCGGGTGACCACTTCACGGTGAGCACCATCGCTTATAGAAAAGATGGCAATCAGTTTCTCAAACAGAAATACCAGGAATGGCTGACTAAGTCTGCAACAAAATAAAGCGGCGGAACATTATTTCAACCCTGGCATTTAACAGCTTCCGGTACACTTGGAAGATTAACACGCGCAAGTGAAATAACAGCAAAACCATGCATATTCCCAAATATGGAATACCATCAAAACGGAGCATTTTTACTGTTCTTTTTTTGTCTAATTCTTGTTATAGGCCGGTTAACGGACTTAATCCGGCAATATAATATATGGCCTGTTTTACTGAAAGGAATTAAACCCATTTGCTATTTTTCGGTCTCATATCCCAGTATTTATTAAAAAAACGAAAAATGAAAAAGACAATCCTTACCACACTAATTTTTTTATGTTCAGTAGGTGTTTCCATGGCTGGTGAACATCACCCGCGCAGGGCCCAGGTTAATCATCGCCTTGAAAAACAAAATGATCGTATCGACCATAAGGTCGCCGATGGCCAGATGAGTAAGAAAGAAGCCCACAAACTGCGCAAGAACGATCATAAGATCCGTCACGAAGAAAGAGACATGGCTTCCCAGAATAATGGCCACATCACCAAACAGGAACAGAAAACTTTAAACCAGCAGGAAAATCAAAACAGCCGGAAGATTAAGAATCACTAACAATGGCTGATAAAAAGGTGCCTCCCTGAATTTACAGGGAGGCACTTATATTTTTCCTATGAAACCTTCCTTGAAACAACTGCTTTTTATAACATTTGCAACAACTTTTTTAATTAGGTCGGTGCAGGCTCAATCATTTTCTGATACGATTGTTGTAAAATCCGACAGCAGTTTGCCCGTTATTGTTTTAATTCCAGACACAACCGCTAAAGAGTCACTGCCTATGAGGGAATCTCATTTCGAAGCCGGGATAAGTTACCAAAGTAATGATGTATACCTCGGTCGAAAAGATTCCACAGTTCTTCCCTATATTATTCCTGCTTTTTCTTATTACCATCTTTCCGGTTTGTATGCGACAGTTTCGCTAGGTATCCACTGCAGTTTCTAATTTGATTCCCTCAGTTACCCTTGTTGACTTTTTAAAGTAGCGGGTAATAATGATTTAATACAATATTTTATAGCCAGGAAAAAAAATTGTCCCGTAAATTGGGGTCTTTTTATTAAAATTGGCCCAGGGAAAACGGTTCGCTATTGAAATTTAGTCTACAGATATTTATTATTTCGCAATTGTTAGTATCAGGCGCATTAGCGCAAAGGCAGATTAATGGAGTTATCAGGGGCAATTCAGAAATCCTGGTAGGTGCCTCAATTCAAAACATCAGTCAGGACCGGATAAATATATCCGATATGGGCGGTAATTACCGGATCTCGGCGGCTATCGGAGATACCGTGGTTTTTAGTCATGAAGGTTATATTGCCGATACACTTATTATTCGCGAATATTCATTTAGTGACCGGTTACCGGTTGATCTGAATATTAGGGTCACCAGGCTGCACAGTGTTGAAGTAAATGAATACTCCAAATACAGCGCTGATTCGCTGGAAAGGAGAAAGGACTATGACTATATATTTGAAGGAAAGGACAAAAAGAAATTATATAATAACCACCTCGAAGGAGATGGCAGTGCGGTGCATTTTAG
Organism: uncultured Bacteroidota bacterium; assembly: GCA_963766585.1. Taxonomy (GTDB): domain Bacteria; phylum Bacteroidota; class Bacteroidia; order Chitinophagales; family Chitinophagaceae; genus Puia. The sequence goes on along the minus strand of CAVYAV010000001.1, from coordinate 1,293,049 downwards.
TCCATTGGGTCATTTTTCATCCGAGGAAAAACAGAAGAAAAGACTGAAAGAAAGACTGGAAGAACAGGATAAGGACGACTTTATTTATCTGAAATTCTCCCGACGGGTTCCAAAATTAACCGGCCTCACGGGGGATTCCCTGTATCAGTTCATAAACAGGTATAAACCCAGTTATGATTATTGTTTAAATGCAACCAATATGGATATGCTGATATACATTAATGATAAATTCATACTTTTTAAAGAAAAGAAAAAAAAGTAAGCTGATTCGCCCTTAGGTGCAACCCTCTGAGTCATTAAACGGTCATACGACAAATCATTTCGGATGAAGAGATTATACTTGGTTTCCCTTACCTGCTTACTGGCGTTTATTTCCTGTAAAAAATCGAACCTCAGCAATAGTCTCGCAGAAGACAATGGCTGCGTGGAAAGAATCCGGGTGCCGGTTACTGCCCACAGTATTTCTGCTGCTGAAATCACAATTGCAGATAATCTGTTTCTGACCAACGGAATTGACAACAGTCGGTTCAGGTATTATCTATACCGGAACGACAGTTTTCCGACGATGTATTCACCAAAATATGACGAGAAGATGGTTAATGTGGAACAGTATGTAAACGGACTGTTACTTTTTTGGGGCGAGCTGGGCTATATTTTCTGGGACAATAAGTTTCATTACCAGAGCGGCGAACTTTCTAAGGGTACTTCTTTAGATACTTTCCCTCATTTGAGGACGGGACAGGTGAGAAAATTATTTCTGGACGACCTGGAGCATTTTGACCATGCCGGGGATAAATTTAAAGACAGCTGCTTTAAAGCCGAATTTGGATATTATAACCTGAACTCAGGAATAGGTTATAGTGTGGAAAATCTGGTAAAGGCCTGGAAGCTCACGCCAAAATATACGGATCCAAGCTATGGAGAGTACCCCATCGCTTTTTATCAGGATAGTGATGGTAAAACGATTTTATACAACAACGGTATCGAAACCTTCAAATAATCTGGATCGTAGAGCAAAGTGTCCGGAAATATAGATCAGGCACCGAATCAAAAAACAATTTAACTTAAGGGATGATTACTCAAAATCATTTCCTTAAACGTTTTGTCATAGCGGCAATAACAAATTCATTTATTGGTATTTTATTTTTGGCTACTGCCAGTGCGCAACCTGTTTCAGACCAAAACAGTCATGCAATAATCCAGGTCGATCTCACCAGAAGTATCGGAAAAATGTATCCGGCCTGGGCCTGGTTTGGTTATGATGAGCCAAACTATACCTATATGAAAGACGGGAAAAAACTGCTCACGGAACTGTCGCAACTCAGTCCGGTACCGGTATATGTTCGCTGTCATAGTTTATTGGTGACGGGTGATGGCGACGCCGCGCTGAAATGGGGTTCAACCAATGCCTACACGGAAGACGAAAAAGGAAGGCCGGTATATAACTGGAAAATCATCGACAGCATTTTTGATACCTATATTCAAAGAGGAATGAAACCCCTGGCACAGATTGGTTTCATGCCCCAGGCTTTATCCGTTAATCCCGAACCCTACCGACATCACTGGAAACCCGGAGACCCGTATACAGACATTGTAAAAGGCTGGGCCTATCCGCCGAAGGATTATAATAAATGGGCCGAGCTGGTATATCAGTGGGTTAAACATTCCGTCCAGCGATACGGACAAAAAGAAGTGGAAAGCTGGTACTGGGAACTCTGGAATGAACCCAATGGATTTTACTGGAAGGCATCGATGGAAGAATTTTTTAAATTATATGATTACACCGCTGATGCCGTTAAGCGGGCACTGCCCACGGCAAGAATGGGAGGCAGCAATATTGCGGGTACCGGCAGTAAAAACGCGCAGGAATGGTTAAATGGATTTATTAAACATTGTCTTTCAGAAAAAAATTACGCAACCGGAAAAACGGGAGCTCCGGTAGATGCCATCCTGTTTCATGCTAAGGGCGCTCCGAAGTTAGTGGGTGGCCATGTGCAAATGAATATGGGCACCCAGTTAAGGGATATAGAAACCGGATTTAAAATTGTGGCTTCCTATCCGGAGTTAAAGAATATTCCGGTGATCCTGGGTGAATCCGATCCGGAGGGTTGTGCGGCATGTGGAATGGCCACAAACCCCGAGAACGCCTATCGGAACGGCACGATGTATTCCAGTTATACGGCAGCTTCTTTTGCCCGCGAATATCAACTGGCAGATCAATATAAAGTCAATTTCACCGGGGCGGTCTCCTGGTCCTTCGAATTTGAAAACCAGCCCTGGTTTTTCGGCTTTCGGGATCTGGCAACTAACGGTGTAGATAAACCGGTATTGAATGTCTTCCGCATGTTTGGTATGATGAGTGGCGAACGCATGGATCTTGTTTCCAACCACGGCTACGATTTACGCACGGCTGTTGATTCTGGATTTAGAAAAATCTATACCGATATCAACGGATTTGCCTGCAAAGACGCAAACGCAGCCACGGTCATGCTATGGAATTACCACGATGATGACCTGAAAGGAGCAGCGGAGACGGTAACGGTGAACGTAAAAGGGCTGACTACGAAAAAGGTTTTGCTATTTTATTTTGCGGTTGATAAAGAGCACAGCAATTCCTACGAAGCCTGGAAGAAAATGGGATCTCCAGCGCATCCGACGGCAGAACAAATCAGTGAGCTGGAGAAATCCGGTCAGCTCCAAATGGCCGGTTCTCCCATTTGGGTAAATGTTACCAATAGTGAAATAAAAATTGATTTGTCACTGGAGCGACAGGGGGTTTCATTGCTGAAGCTGGACTGGTAGTTATCAGTTTACTGTATTTCCTTCCGTGTCAATATATTTTATGGTTCCATAGTTGAGATCCCGGATTCCATTCTCGATTTTTGTTCTGTCTCCAACGATCACCCAGGTAAGGTTATTGGGTTTTACAACTTTGATTGCTGCATGTTGTATGTCTTCTAATTTTAATTGTTGCAGCATGGAGGGATAATTAATCAGGTAGTCCATTCCCCGGTTGTAATTAATCGTAGACTGCAATGTCCATAGTACAGAACCGTTTGTCTCCCATTGCCCGGGTAATTGCATGATTGCATTTTTCTGCACCTTGTCAAATTCCGTTTGACTAACCGGCTTGTCACTCACGTACTGGGACAGTTCTTTAAAAACCTCCACCATGGATTCCTTGGTTTTGTCTGTTTGCACGGGTGCGTAACATATGAAAAACCCGGGTCCCTTGGCCGTAATATTCGTCGAACCTGCGCCATAGGACCAGTGTTTGTTTTCACGCAGGTTCATATTAATACGGGATGAAAAATCACCGCCAAGAATACGGTTCATCATTCTGATCTGTTCGTAATCCGGATCTTTTGCTGATGTGCTGACTTCTGCGGCGAATATCACCGATTGTAATGCTCCGGGTTTATCTATAATGTAAACAGAAGGCTGGGGAGCCAGGGCTACAGTGGAGATATTTTTTTCGGGAACATTTTGTTTCTTCCAGGAGCCAAAACTGTTTTCCAGTACTACTTTCAATTCGTCAGATTTAATATCTCCAACCACTACCAGTATGGCATTGTTTGGTACAAACCAGGTAGAATGAAATTTTACCAGATCTTCCCGAACAATAGGATTAACGGAAGATTCTGTGCCCGTTCCGGTAAAAGAATTGCTGTATGCATGACCGCCGCCATACAATAAGTGCGGCATTACCCGAAGCCCCATCTGGAATGGTTCGGATTGTTCCTGCTTAATGGTAAGTAACTGTTCTTTTTTTACGCGCTCAAAATTGGCCTGCGGGAAAGAAGGATTAAATAAAACGTCAGTAAAAACTTTCAGGGAGGGAGTGAAGTTCAGCTTCAGCGCTTCCATGGTCAGGTATGAATTGTCCAGGTCAGAATAAGCATATAAACTTGCGCCGAGATCGGCCAGCTGATCGCTTAATTTCAAAGCATCATATGTTTTGGTCCCTTCCTGCAACATCGTCATCGTCAGTTTAGCGAGGCCGGGTTTGCCAAACTGATCGGCGGAATAACCGGCGTTGACCATTAAAGACAGGTTAACAACCGGCACGGCATGTCTCTCTACCAATGCAACATGCAGGCCGTTGCTTAATGTAAATTCCTTTACTTCAGGAAATTTTACTTCCACGGGACTGCCGAAAGGCGGGGCTTCAGTCCGGTTTACAACGGAGGAATCGCCGGTGCTGAATTTACCATAGGGTTCAATAACCAGATTAAATTCTCCGTCGCTGAGCCATTGTTTGGCAACTTTACGGATATCTTCAGGATTGGCATCTTTTATCCATTGGTGAATTTTCTTATAATAATCCGGGCTTCCGCCGAACGTAGCACTTTGTGCAAGTATATCTGATTTGCCCCCAAATCCTCCGATCTGCTGCATGCCTTTGATGAAGTTGGCAAAATAGTTTGTTTTGGCCCTTTCCAGTTCCGCGGACGTAGGGCCTGTGGAAATCATTTTTTGCAGTTCTTCATTGATGATTTTATCAATTTTGGTTACATCCACTCCGGGTTTTGCATCACAATAAATGTCAAACTGGCTTGCTATTTCCCTTTCGTCAACATAGGCAGATACGCTATTCGATAATTGTTCATCATATACCAGCCGTTTGTAGAGCCGGGAACTTTTCCCGTCTGTAAGGATATCCGCCAATAAATCCAGATATGCATCATCCGTTGTATTCCAGGCAGGTGTATTCCATGTTTTTTGCAAACGGGTTTGCGGTACCCTGTCTTTGGCCTTCATATAATGTACTCCGCTCATTTTGGATATCCACTGGCTTTGCCTGGAAATGGGCGGTGAGGCCGGGATGGAACCAAAATATTTATTTACTTTCTTATACACTTCCTCGGTATTTACGTCTCCCGCAACAACCACAATATTGTTGTTAGGCCCATAATACGTTTTAAACCATTCTTTGACATCATTTAAAGATGCGGAGTCCAGGTCTTTCATTTCACCGATTACCGTCCAGGAATATGGATGACCTTCCGGGAATGTGTTTTTTGCGGTCAGCTCGTCTGCGATGGCATAAGGCTGATTTTCATCCAGTCTTTTTTCATTTTGCACAACACCTCTTTGTAAAGCAAGCTTCGTCGAATCTATAGAACTTAACAGGTATCCCATACGGTCGCTTTCCGCCCACAAAATTTTGTCAAAGGAGGAGGTGGGGACATTTTCAAAATAATTCGTGCGGTCGTTATTGGTTGTCCCATTTACATTGGTGCCACCGATGGATTCGAGGAACTGTATGTAAACATCCTTTTTGTTGTGTTCACTGCCTGTGAACATCATATGCTCAAAAAGGTGGGCGAATCCGGTCTTACCCGCTTTTTCATTCTTGGATCCCACATGATACCATACATTAAATGCAACAATAGGGGCTTTATGATCTTCATGAACAATTAGTGTGAGCCCGTTGTCCAAAACAAATTTTTTGTATGGAATATCAATCAGGGGATATTCTTTCTTTGCGCTTTGAGCAAGTATCAGGGAAACTTGAAATAGTAAACAGAGAAATGTGAATAGTTTTCTCATATAACCGATTAAATTTTGTGAAAAAAAACCTGCTTCACCGGTTCTGACGGAGACTACCCAACTAAGATAAGATTTGCTTTTTATGTTCCGCTGATCTTTATCTGCTCCTGTAAACTAATCGTAATATGTAAGGGTTTACACTTAACCCAATGCAGTAAGTGTTTTTGGAATGTTCAGTTACTCCGCCCGCAGACTCACCACCGGATTGGACAAAGCCGCTTTAATGGCCTGATAACTTACCGTAACGATGGCAATCACCAGCGACATACCACCTGCTATCGCAAAGACCAGCCAGCCAATATTTATCCGATAGGTATAGTTCTTCAGCCAGCTCTGCATCAGCCACCAGGCGACGGGAGACGCTATCACGAAGGAGATCGCCACGAGTTTCACAAAGTCACGGGAGAGCAGCAGGGTAATGCCGGATACCGAAGCGCCCAGCACTTTGCGGATACCGATTTCCTTGATCCGGCTTTCAGCGGTGTATGCGGCCAGTGCAAATAACCCCAGGCAGGAAATGAAGATCGCCATTCCGCCAAACAGGGCAGCCTGAATACCGGCCCTTCTTTCACCTTCCATTATTTTCACATTTGCTTCGTCCACATATCCTGATATGATCGGATAATCGGGAATATATTTTTTGAAAACGGACTCCACGGTATTCATATTTGCCGAAAGGGCATTCTGCCGGCTCAGGCGGAAGGAGATAGCGCCAAAATTATTCTCCGGACCCTGCAGGACCGTGGGTTCCGTGGTATAGAATGGTGAATTGGAAACGAAATCTTTTACAACACCCACCACCACCCGGCTCTTCGTATCCTTTCTGATGATTTGTCCGATCGGATCTTTGAAACCCATCGCCTTCACGGCGGCTTCATTGAGTATGACCGCAGTGGAATCTCCGGGATAGATTTGCATGTTGAGTTCACGGCCGGAAATGATTTTCAGGCCCATGGTCTCAATGAAATTGTTATCAATATAGTATTCGGCAAACCAAACCTTGTTATCTGGTTTGGAACCGGTCCAGGTATAACGGTCATCTCCCCTCCAGGTATAACAGATGGGTGAGTTTGAACGGGTGACATCCGTTACTGCCGCAGATTTCATCAGGTCATTTTTGATCAGCTCGTATTTTTTATTCATATCCCCCTTCACATATACAAAGCCGAGATGGTCCCGCTGATAACCCGGGTCCCGTTTGGCACCGAAGTCAATCTGCCGGTAAATGATGATGGTACAGATGATAAACGTAATGGCAAAACTGAATTGTAATACCACCAGGATTTTCCTTACGCTCACGAGATTGTATGAGGTTTTAAAAGTTCCTTTGAGCACACTGATGGGCCGGAAGGTGGAGAGATAAAAAGCCGGATAACTTCCGGCAACCAGGCCGGTAAATAAAGCGAATCCAAAAATGCCCAGCCAGAAATAAGGATTTTGATAGGGTACGGACAAATTGTTCCAGGTAAGCCAGTTAAATCCGCCGATGCCGAGCTGCACGATCACCAGGCATAGGATCACGGAGATCAGGGAGATCATCACGGATTCTCCTAAAAAGCGGAGCATGATGGAAAATCTTCCTGCGCCCACCACTTTCCGGATTCCCACTTCCTTGGCTCTTTTCACACTGCGAGCTGTGCTCAGGTTCATATAATTGATACAGGCGATCAGCAGAATAAATCCGGCGAGTAAGCCAAACAGACGTACGGATTCAATTCCGCTTCCGACAAATACACCGTTATCAAATTTTGACCAGAGACGCCATTTGGAGATCGGATGAACAAAAACCTCTTTATTCGTTTTGGGCGTATATTTTTTTAGCGCATTGCGGAAACGGTCATTGGCTGTTTTTTCAGAAACCCCGGGTTTCAGCAAAACAATCAATGTCCGGTCATGGCTATCCCAATTCAAATCCTGCCAGCCTATCTCTTTCATATAGGACCAGGGAAGCAGGTATTCGAATTGCATGTCCGTATTATTCGGCAGGTCCTTCATGATTCCGGTAACCCTGAAATTGGTGTTGCTGTCAATCCGGATTGTTTTGCCCATGGCATCCCCGTTGGCAAACAGTTTTTTGGCAAGGCCTTCGGTGAGCACAACAGAGCGGGGTGAACTGAGCGCTTCATCCTTGTTCCCGCGTAAAAGAGGATAGCTGAAAATTTTAAGAAAGCCGGGGTCCACCATCATGCCATGTACTTCCAGTTGTTTCTCGGGGGTAGAAAGTACAATCGGTCCGGTACCATTCAGGCGGGTCATTTCTTCCACCTGTGGATAATTGTCTTTTACTACCGTGGCGAAAACAGTGGGCATGCCATAGAGTTCCATCTTACCATTCTCCATCCCACGACTGAACATCATATATATCCGGTCTTTCTTTTCGTGGAACTGGTCGTAGCTCAGTTCATTCTGTATGAGTAATAAAATGAGGATGGCGCTGGCCATACCGATCGCGAGACCGGTAATATTGATCAGGGAAAAACTTTTGAAACGATAGAGGTTCCTGAAAATGACCTTAAAATAATTTCTGAACATGCCGATATTGAAATAGGCAGACAGGGATTCTTTCATATTTTCTTTTTTCCTCCAGATGGGTTTAGCCGGCTCCTGTTCTTTAGCCAACTGTTCCATCCGTTCCATATGCCGCGAAAAAGCCAGTTCGGTGTCAGTTGCAGGTGTCGATTGTGTTTCGGTTTTCCATAGCGCCATCGCCTGTGCCAGGAAAACCTTTATTTCCGGGTTATCGCTGATATAGAAATCAAGTTCCCGAAGGTCTTTTTCAGACGCTTCACCAGCCAGTTTTCTGCTGATCAGCTGCAATATATGTTCCGTTACATTCAATATCCTGGGACGATTTGCAAACCTAGCATCCAAAAGCAATACCGGAACTTAAATCATTGTGAAATAACAATTTGTGTTTATAAAAATTCCGGGGTACTGTCCGTTTTCGATACGAGGCTGTCCAGAATCATTCGGAGCGGCATTTATCGGGCAGTCCGTCCGGAATTGTATATTTAGTGTAAATAATTTGAAGTATCCCCGTGATTACTTCGGAACTAACAGATGATCAATATAAACGACCTGCACATTGAAGAAGAGATCCTTCCCTTATTTGATTATACCTACAACCTGAATACGGCGCGGGAGCTGCGCGATATACTCCTGGTACCCCTGGCTGCAGAATCCGATATTTTATTCCGCCAGCAGGTGCTGCAGGGATTTATGAAACACCGGGAACTTTTAAAAGATTATTCCTATTCCCGCTTCAATTTATCTGACGTGCACAGTTATTTTGAAAGTTTTTCTGCCGGAACTTTTCTGGGCCTGCACCTGAGAAGAAAACTTATGTTTTCGGAGAAGGAGCGTACTTCCCGGCGGGGTAAACTGATTATCCTGGTCCTGCTCTTTCATAAAATCCACGCTGATTTTTTATCTAAGATAGACACCCGGCTCTTCCCTAAAGATTACGGGATGGAACTGAAAATGATGAATGGTTTCCTGGAAGAATTTCACCTGGAGAAATACGAGTCTGTATTCCGTAAAAAGAAAAAACTCCGCATCGGGGATATTGTGGACCTGACCCAGGTGATTACGGAAAAAGTAACTTCCGGTCAGGCTGCTGCATTCTGGAAGCGATGGTATCAGTTTGAAGCTTATATTTCCGTTAGTGATGGCATCAGCAGACATGGGTTTGTCTTTCCTTCCATGGGAGAGCCCCGGTTGTCTATGGAGGGCCTTTTCCATCCGTTGATCCGGAATCCCGTCCGCAACGACTTGACGGCAGACAAAAATGTGATCCTCCTGACCGGGCCGAATATGTCGGGAAAATCAACCTTTCTTAAAGCTGTCAGTCTCTGTATTTATCTCGGTCACCAGGGCCTGGCCATACCAGCATCCAAAGCAGCGATGCCATTTTTCACGACCATCTCTGCGGCTATAAACCTGACGGATAATATTGTGAGCGGCTACAGTCATTTTATGTCAGAGATCGTAACCCTGAAAAATGTGCTGGAAGAAGCCACGAAGGATAAAAAATGTTTCGCCGTATTTGATGAGCTATTCCGCGGAACGAATATTGAGGATGCGCTGGAGATCAGCACCACAACCATTAAGGGCCTCGCGAAGATCCCCCATTCCCTGTTTATTATTTCCACCCACCTGCATCAGCTGAAGGATCTGGAAGAAATTAAAACGAATACGGTCGCAACCTATTACATCGAATGCGCATTGAACGGCAACACGCCGGCCTTTACCTACAAACTGAAACAGGGCTGGTCGGACTTGAAACTCGGCCGTATTCTCTTTGAGCGGGAGGGGTTGAATAAGATGCTGGATGCTCCCGGGGATAACGTCCAACTATTCAACCAGGATTCTTCAAAAAAATAAATTCATATGTGTTGGGCCTGTTATTGACCCTGAGGAGGGTGAAGTATGGGAATGGCTGTATGACCGTTTTAAAACTTAAATTCCTTAGATTTATATTCAATATTATAACCTGGTTCTACACGTAAATTATTTCATATGAACGTCAAAGAACAAATCAAAAGCTATATTTCCAGCCAGCCTGAACCAAAACAAAGTGAAATGCTGGACTTGCATCGAAGCATACTCAAAATATCACCAGAATGTAAATTATGGTTTGGGGATGGAAAAAACAGTGAAAATAAGACTGTTAGCAACCCCAATATTGGCTATGGATTTTATACAATAAAATATGCGAATGGAAAAACCAGGGAGTACTTTAGAATTGGTATAAGTGCCAACACAACCGGAATCTCTGTCTATATTCTTGGTTTAAAAGATAAGACATACTTAGCCAAAACATATGGAAAAAAACTTGGGAAAGCGAGTGTAACCGGATATTGCATTAAGTTCAAAACGTTAAAAGACATAAATATTGACATACTTGAAGCGGCAATACGATATGGATTTGAGACTTTGAATCAGGAGTAGTAATACAGGCAACAGTTGATTCAAAAATGACAATATTTTCAAGATTATTTAGATCAGGTAATAACACTGAATCTGCTATACTTAATTCCGGATTACACTTCTCAATGGAATTTGACAAAAATTGGCTAATGCCTATTCAAAATCGTTTAAAAAGTAAATACAGCCACTTGACGATTGAGGAATTAGACAATTATGACGCAATTTGCAGAGGTGCCAGAGACAAAACCTGTAATTTTATTTACGAAAGATTGATGGCTCTGTGCAACAACCAGGAAACAATCTACAGGAAAGATTTAAGAGATTCCCTAAATGGATTTATATCAGAACACTATACCTGGATATCTGAAAAAAACAGGCGCAATCTTTTTTCTCAAAATTTATACTATGCTTCGAAAGATGGATGGTATACTTGTATAAAAGGGTAATTCGTATTAAATGGCGCTCCGTAATGGACAAACTGTTAGAAGAAATCAGAAATTGTAAAGTTTGCAGAAAATATCTGGAATTTGGAGTTAATCCAATTATTTCGGCCAGCAGGAAAAGCAGGATAATTATCATTGGGCAGGCTCCGGGCCGAATCGTTCATAATACTGGTATTCCCTGGAATGATAAAAGTGGTGACAATCTTCGAAATTGGCTGGGGATCGATAAAACACAATTTTATAACCCGGATATCATTGCCCTGATGCCAATGGGCTTTTGTTATCCGGGCAAAGGCCATTCTGGTGATTTACCTCCAAGAACTGAATGCGCCCCCTTGTGGCATGGAAAACTCTTGTCAAAAATGCCAGATGCTAAACTAATTTTGCTGATAGGACAATATGCACAGGATTATTATTTGGGAAATAAGGCAAAAAGTACCCTGACTGAGTCGGTTAAGAATTTCCAGGCTTATTTACCAGAATATTTTCTTTTACCGCATCCGTCTCCACGAAATAATATTTGGCAGGCAAGAAACAAATGGTTTGAATTAAAAGTGCTACCTGCGCTTAAAAGACGAATTAAGAGTATTATCACGATTTAGACTATGAATTTTAAATACTATATGACAAAAAGCTTAGTACTATTTATAATAGTCCTATCCATACTTTACGATTTCCTCTCGAATGAAATGGATAAGTTTTTGCCAACAAACGCAACATTCATGGCGATTTGGAAATACATTAATATATTTTCAACAACCAGCCTTCTTTTCCTCACATTACTATTCATTGATAAGGTTGGCTGGAAATGGAAATTATTTAAATGGCTGGTCGATATTCCAAATTTAAACGGGAGATATGTTGGAACCCTGGAGTCTACGTTTCAAACAAGTGGCGCGAATACCAAAAAGGACTGCGCAATTGAAATAAAACAAACGGCATCAAAAGTAAAAGTATTCTCTTATTATGGAGATCCCGGAACGAACAACCAGACATCTATCGGGTATAGCTTTTCAGAAGAAATAGTCAAAGAGGATGATGGATTCTTCAGTGTGTATCATATTTTTTCAGGTGAACCGGATACCCTACAAATTGATCTCCATAAGCATCACGGGTTTTCCATTATGAAATTTTACCCCGACCTAAAATTGTTAGACGGCAGCTATTTTAATGAAAGGACAAATAAGGGGACTTTGAAAGTGACTTTTAAGCAAAAGAATTTACTGGGCCGACTGAGATTAAATCCGTGAAAGGCTGAAAAGACAGTGGGCCATTCCAGGCCCACTGTTTACAATCAGGCATTTGAAATAAATGGAGATTTTCTGGCATATCTGTCATCATTCAATTGTTCTACAAGGAAACCTCCTATGTCGGCAGCGGTTATTTTTTTACCCTGGCAATCTTCCAGGCTAACAATTGTTTCTCCCCTTTCATCAGTAAATTCAATAAAAGGAACCCTCACCAGGGTCCAGTTTACACCACTTGCCGACAAAATGGAGTAGGCTTTTTGTCTGTCGGCATGAATCAAAGGGAAATTCGTTTTCATCCATTCCGACGCAAGACTGGTTTCCGGTCCTTTTTTATCAAAAGGAGTGTCGACATTTAGTCCCGCAACCAAAATGTATCGTTTAATTCCAAATTCACCCATTGCTTTTAACACATTAACCGTTGCCTGACTGGCTACAAGGGGCTCATCCTTACGCTGACCTACTGTACTGATAACAGCCTCGCAGCCTTCAACCAGGGAACGGACAACTTTCGGGTCAAGGGCATCGCCCTTAATGATTTCGATGAACGGGCTTTCGATTTGTAAATTTTCAGGGCTTCGGAGAAGAAGTTTTATGTTATATCCCTGACTTAATAATTGGGTTACCAGATATTTTCCAGTTCTGCCCCCGCCGCCCAATACGGCGATTTTTATTTTATGTTCCATTTTTGTTCTTTATAAAATTTGATAATACGTCCTCCTCCTGTTCATCTGACAGGTAAAACGAATCTACAGGGCCGCCTGGCTTCTGCAGAAGCAAAATCAATATTTTATAAAGAGATTTTAATGACGCAAATCTATGTATTTATTCTATGGTATGACGGTAATTTGTGGTCAACAATAAATAAATTAAATTTAGGATCCAATTGTAATTAAATGGACAAGACAAGAGTATACAGACTTGTTTTTGCCAGTGTCTATCCGCTATACATCAAAAAAGCGGAGACTAAAGGGCGCACAAAGGAAGAAGTTGATGCCGTTATTTACTGGTTAACAGGTTACAACAAGCAAACATTGCAAAAACAGATTGACCAGAAAAATGATTTCGAGACATTTTTCGCCCAGGCACCTGCCCTTAATCCAAATGCTTCAAAAATAACCGGGGTAATTTGCGGATGGCGCGTGGAAGAAATCGAAGACAAACTCATTCAAAAGATGCGCTATTTAGATAAGCTGATTGATGAATTGGCAAAGGGGAAAGCAATGGAGAAGATATTGAGAACCTAAACGGATTTGTTTCCCAGCCTGCAGTTAGCAAAAAACTATTCTTAAATAAAAACTACGTTATGGCAAATGCAATTAACTGGTTTGAAATTCCGGCTAAAAATTTCGAGAGGGCCAAAAAATTCTACGAAACGGTTTTGGATATTAAAATGCAAATTCCTTTTGAAGGAATGAAGTATGCGATGTTTCCGGCTGATATGCAAAATGGGGAGATTGGCGGCGGACTTGTGGAAGAACAGGGATATGAGCCTTCTCAAACGGGTTCCCTGATTTATTTAAATGGTGGCGATGACCTGGCAGTGCCGCTGTCTAGGGTGGCGGATGCTGGCGGCACGATTTTTATTACAAAGAAGTCAATAGGTCAAAATGGGTTTATGGCGATGTTTAATGATACCGAAGGGAATAGAATTGCTTTTCATTCTATGAGGTAACAAGAAATAACTAGCCATTGTTCCAACTGCAAATAGGGGGATCTGCGTCGGTTACCTTGGTATAAATAACATATCGGGGAAAAATACATAACTCATATTGGAAATGCGGAAGATGGGGACCTGGCAGAGACTGTGAATAAATTGAAAGGACAAAACGGTGGAGATATTATAGTTTATGGCGGTGGAGCTTTTGTTTCCTCACTTATAAAAGCCGGACTTATTAATGAATTCAACTTATTTGTAAATCCGGTAGCCATTGGAGACGGAACGACGATTTTTAAAGGACTTGAGAAAAAACAGGATTTGATACTTAAGACGGTTCAGCGGTTCGAATGTGGAATTGCATTGCTTACTTACGAATTAAAAAAGAAGTAGGAGCGTAAACGGCCTGGCACATGGTGGAGTCTTAAATATTAATCAGCAGAAAATGGATCGTGATCATAGCAACTTGATTAAGTTCAGGGAAAATTATAACGGATTTGAGATTTTAATCCTGTCAAAAAGAAACTGGTTCCTGGTAATCGGATTCAGTCTCTTCATTTTGATTTGGTTCGTTGTTGAAATCTTTGTCCTGCTGAGTTTTATTTTATACAGATCCAGTAACTCCTTCCCTTTTATCTGGATTTGTGGCTGGACAGTCGCCGGATTATTTGCCATCAGGATGTGGATATGGCATGCCCTGGGTAAAACCAGGATTTCTATACAAAGTAGTCAGTTGATAATCTGGCGGCAGAATGATATATTTTCAAAACAGAAACAATTCGACCTGGGCAAAATACGAAACCTTCACATTCAGAACAGGGATGTTGAAAAGAGTGCATATTATATAAGACCAAATTATCTGTTTACGGACGAAACGAAAACCATTGCATTTGAATATGAGAACAGAACAATAAGGGCGGTGGACTGGTTAAACGGGGCTGATGCCAATTGGGTTGTCAGTAAGTTGCAGCCCAGTATACCCATTTGACCCGGATCATGCCCAACAGTCAGTTTCCATCGCGGCATCATATTTTAAGGTGGCTTGACTGCGGAAAATATTCACAAAATATTTGACGGAAAAATTGTTTAGTAACTTTAAAGTTACATAATTTTAGGTAACTTTAAAGTTATATATCATGGAAAAAGTAATCAGACAAATATGGTATTTTAACCAGCCACCGCAAACGGTCTGGGAATGGCTCACCAAGGCTGAACTTCTCCGGCAATGGCTGGGGGAGAATGACTTTCAGCCTATTGTCGGGCACAAGTTTCGTTTTATAAGTCCCTATGGTAATGATTCTATTTGCGAAGTGCTGGAAATAAAACCATTTACCAGGCTATCCTATTCCTGGCAAAAAAATTCAGCTAAGGACAGTCTTCCTTTTCAGTCAAAAATTGAGTGGACACTTATGCCTACCGAAAAAGGGACGGAATTGCAACTGGTGCATCAAGGGTTCAGGGCACTGGAGGATATTGCCCCTCACGTAGAAGGCTGGGACTATTGTCATGATGAGTTGGAAAAACTTTTGAAGCAGGATAAGATGTCAAAACAATAGTCATGGTTGAAAATAAAAATTTCACGACGACCATTGAACTGTCAAAGCCAGCGAAGGATGTTTTTAACAGCATCTGCGGAGTTTCGAACTGGTGGAGCAGAGATTTTGAAGGGGACAGCTCAAAACTTAATGATGAATTCATTATACATCATCCGCACCGCCATTATTCGAAACAAAAGCTGGTCGAAATAATTCCTGATAAAAAAATCGTATGGCTGGTAGTAGATAGTTTACTCTACTGGCTGGAAAAAGACAAACATGAATGGACAAATACAAGGATGATTTTTGAGATAACTGAAAACGGGGATAAAACAGCTCTTCAGTTTACACATGAAGGTCTTATTCCGGATAAAGAATGTTATGCTATGTGTGAGCAGGGCTGGATGATGGTTATCAGGAACCGGCTGTTTGGTTTTATCGAAGACGGCGAAACAATATAATTTTAAAGCCCGCGTTACCTGTTTAAAACAGATCTTTTCTTCTCGTCTCCGGCAGTTACCAGGCGATCTGATCCGGGATCTATCCCGGTTTCATCCGGAACGAATAGGTATCTGAGCCGTACCAAGTCCATATCAAGTCCATTAAACGATGGACTTGGTATGGACATAATCCCCTTCCGGCGCCAATCCGACAGGGTAGTGATCAGCAGTGACTTCTGCTCCAGTGGGCCGGACTGGCTTCGACCCATCAAGCCGTCCGCTCTCAATCCCGCAAGGAGACCCAAAATGCGCTTTAGGTATTATCTACAAGGCTTGTACAAGACTTCTGCAACCGGTAAAAAAGAGGTGTGATTCTTCAAAAGCCAACTCTTCATAATTAAGCCGGACAAAATTTATTTTTCAGAAACATACTGGGCGTTTAAAAATTTCGTTGAAAAAAAAATTGCATCTGGCGCATGCCAAAGAAAAAAGACAATATTCAGATTATCGGAACCCAGGGAGGTGTCTGCGGTTATGTAGACCGTGACCAGGTAGTTTATCGCGCCCAATCTTCTCTAACGGGCAAACGAACAAAGATCGACCCGGCTTTTGCGGGTTTCCGTAAAAGCAGTAACCGGATGAAGGAAGCAGTACCCATCGCTTCTGCACTGTATCGCCAGCTTTCCAAAGAACAAAAACAGTTTGGCCTGTTTCGCATAATGACCGGAGAAACAATAGTTATGCTGAAAGAAGGCCTCGATAAAACAGCGATCCGGGAGGCCCTCTTTCATAAACATATCGAACCCATCCTGGCTGGTCATGAATATAAAATTCCAACGACAATAATGCGCCGTTCCAAACCGCCGCTTCCAGGCTATACTTGTATAGGTCATGTGGAAGGTTTCCCGCGCCTTAAAATCTGGCAGGCGCCGGATATGCCGGTACAGACCACGGTTACGATGGTGCATGCCCCGGAAGAATCGGGACAGAACCCGGATGAACCCGGACAGGCACCGGGTACTCTGGTGCAGGTACAGCCCCCGGTTCCGGAACCAGTCAAAAGCCAGGAGGGGATCGGGAATTCGAAACCGCTATTGATGCTGCAGGGCAGAATAATCCTTATGATCCGGTTCGCCCTTGCCGGTTGTAATGAGTTTAAACAAACTTTCCGCTACATAATGGGTCCAGCCCTTGGTACAGTCTTCAAAACATTCTTTACCAGGCCCGAGTCCGACATGGGTCATATCAACCCGGGTCTGGCCTGATTCCGGAGAAATCTCGAAAAGAACATTCGTGTTCTTCCATTCTTTTTTGTCCTTCAGCCAGTGCAGGTTACAATCCTCCACCAGCCAGTTGATCCTTTTACCGGGAATCATCTCCGTAATTCTGAAACGGGATTTCGTTTCACCAAAGGATACCGTAAACAGGTCGTTGAGTTTGCTGGTGCTTCCGGCGGTGTTCACAGACCACCAGGCGGAGACCCGGCAAATGTCTTCGAAGGCTTTTTCAGCCGTAACAGGCACCACAAAAGATGTGTGGATGTCTGTTGATACAATGGTTTTCATTTTTTTTGTTTTTCGTTTAATAAATCTTCCAGCTTCTTCAGTTTGGTCAGCCAGAATTTGTCGAAAAAGTCAATCCACTGCTGCAGTTCTTTAAAGCCCTGCTGACTGAGTAGGCAGTGGCGTTCCCGCCCGATATCTTCAATCGAAATGAACCCGGCGCTGTACAATATTTTAATGTGTTTTGACACAGCGGGGCGGCTCATTTCGAAATGCTGGGCCAGGGAATTGATCGTCAGGCTTTCTTTGGATAGCAGCCGGAGCATATGTCTCCTGCTGGGATCGCCAATGGCCTGAAAGGGGTCAGCTACAGTTTGTTTCATACGGTTTTGGGTAATAAAAGTTTTTCAATCTTTTGCACGTTCTTTTGCCAGCCGCCATTCAGGGCTTCGAAGTCCATGATATTCGTCGTGAGGTTGAATCCCGAATGCAGCAGTTTCAGGTTCGTGCCGCCTTCTCCGGGCTGGAGGATCCATTCCACGATTGAATCCACCCGCATCACACCGTCGCCGGATCCATATTTCCAGGAGTACGAAAGCCGGCTGGGCTCCTGTATCTCCAGCACTTCACAAAAAATCTGTCCGTCGAAGTCCAGCTTACCGCTCGGCGGGGTCCTGAACATGAACCGGTGCCCTGGAATCGGTTTGAAGTCGTTTGGCATCAGCCATTGGGAAATTAATTCGCTGTCGGTGAGGTATGCCCAGACGGCCTCCACCGGATGGGGGAAGAACCACTGGTGCCTGATTTCTTTTTGCATAGGTAACTTTTTAGTTACCCAAATATATAAGTAACTTTTTAGTTACGCAAATTTATTTTTTGGTCTGGGCTTACCAGCCTGGAACGGGTTTCCGGGCTCTGTTATTGGCAACACCTCCACTGCCAGGGGCAGAGATTTGAGTGCGGCGGATAATTGGGTTAACTTCATTCCCGGTTAAATCGCCTGCTAATCCGGCGGTCCGCATAAAAGATGAAAAAGATTGTTTGCCTGTTGATCCTGATCTGCTTACTGACTTCCTTTTCAAAAAAGGAGACCACCTGGGTCGCCATTGGCGATTCCATCACCTATCTCAATAATCATCCGGAGGAGGCGGAAAACGAGATCACAAAGGGATATATGTCGATGCTGGTGGAAAAACATCCCAATATTCACTATATAAACCAGGGTTACTCGGGCTGGACTTCCGGAGGCATCGCAGAACATTTTGACAGTCTGGGTATCATTAAAGCGGATCTGTACACGATTTTCCTGGGAACGAATGACTGGTTCCAGGGACGGCCGCTCGGTACGCTGGCAGATTATACGAACAATACCGGAAACAATACGGTATATGGTTCCTTCCGCATTATCGTAAATAAGATTCGCAACCTGAATGCTTCGGCTCCGATCATTTTCATCACACCGATGCAACGAACGGATTTTGTTTACCAGTGCGATATGAAAAACAATGCATTCGGATGCTACCGGAAACAGAAGGACCAGTCGCTCTCCCAGTTTGCCGATGCGATTAAAGACATCTGCCGTCAGGATAATTTTCCCTGTGTGGATCTCTACAGCAAAAAAGAACTATCCATCGAAAAACTGGTAAAATTCAAACGCGTTAAAGATCCGCAGACCGGAAACTACAGGAACTATCCCTATCCCGACTATATCGGCATTCCTTTTGATCCGGCGAAAGACGAATATCCCTATCCGGTGGAAGCGGTCGATATGACCTACGATGGTCTTCACCCCTCCGACAAAGGTTTTGCCGTGATCGCCTCCATGCTGGAAGAAAAGTTGAAGGCATACCAATAATTTATAATTATGAAAGAAAAGAAAGCCAGTCCCGCAGCGATCACCATATTCGGCGCAAAGGGTGATCTTACCCATCGGAAACTGATTCCGGCCTTATACAACCTGTTTATCGCCGGCCACCTTCCATCAATCTTTGCCATCTTCTGTGTCGATTTTCTCGATGTGCGCGAAGAGGACTATAAAAAGGACCTGCTCGGCGGCGTGGATGAGTTTAGCCGCACGGGTAAGGCAGAGGAAAAAAAATGGAAGGAATTTGCAGACAGGCTGAATTATATTTCGGGTGATTTTTTAAAGACGGACACTTTTATCCGCCTCCGGGAGAAACTGGATGCTTTCGATAAACAGAATAAACAGCGCGGAACACGATTGTTTTATTATGCCGTGGCTCCGCGTTTCATAGAAGTCATTTCCGATTCCCTGTATAAACTTAAACTTTGTCACCAGGTAAAGAAGGACCGCATTGTGGTGGAAAAACCATTCGGCACCGATCTGGAATCTTCCAAAAGACTCAATCGTTTTTTAGGCCGTCGTTTTGACGAATCCCAGATCTACCGGATCGATCATTACCTGGGAAAAGAAACGGTTCAGAATATCCTCGCTTTCCGTTTTGCCAATTATGTTTTTGAACCGCTCTGGAATCAACAGTACATTGATTTCGTTCAGATCAGTGTGGCGGAAGAAGTGGGGGTGGGTAAAAGAGGGGGTTATTATGACAGCAGCGGTGCACTGCGGGATATGATTCAGAACCATCTCCTGCAGCTGATGTGCATTGTGGCGATGGAATGTCCGGCTGCATACAAATCTGAACTGATCCGTAATGAAAAGACCCGGTTAATGAAGAGTGTCCGGATCCTTTCTCCTGCGGATGTATTTAAGAATGTGATCCGGGCTCAGTATACAGCTGGTACGGTTAACGGGGAAGCCAGGCCGGCCTACCGGAACGAAGACCAGGTTCCTTCGGGATCCGACACCGAAACTTTTGTGGCGGCCAAATTTTTCATCGACAACCGCCGGTGGAAGGGCGTACCTTTTTTTCTGGGCACAGGAAAGGCGCTTCCCAAACAAACCTCGGTGATTGTAGTCCAGTTCAAGGATTCACCCCATAAAATTTTCAAGGATGACCTGGTGCCCAATCGCCTGATCATCAGTATTCAGCCCGAACTGGAAATCTGCCTGCTTTTTGAAAGCAAGGTTCCCGGACTGGAAATGAAACTTCAGGCGGTCGAAATGGATTTCACCTACCAGGATAATTATAGTCAAAGTCTCCCGGAAGCCTATGAGGCGCTGCTGCTGGACGTGTTGGAAGGTGATGCAACTTTATTTATGCGTGCCGACCAGGTGGACGCGGCCTGGAAAGTGGTAATGCCGATACTCAACGCCTGGAAAAAATACCCGACCAAGAAATTGCATTTTTATGAGACGGGAACCTGGGGACCCACGGCGGCGCGTGACCTCGTTAAACCCTATGCAGAGCATTGGTATCAGCTGCCGGTAAGAAATAAAACGGTAAACAAGTAAAAGATGGAGCATATCGAAAAGCAGGGAATTCGTTTAATGGGCATTGCACTGGGGAAAAAAACAACCAACGAAAACGGGCAATCCGGCATCGACTGCGGAAATCTCTGGCAGGAATTTGAAAGAAGAAATGTTCCTGAACTGGTGCAGGAGAAACTGGGCAGCGAAATTTATGCGGTGTATTATGATTACGAGGGAGACCACACAAAGCCCTTTGCTTATTTTATCGGATGCCCGGTCCCCGAAAAAGCAAAGGCGGTGGAAGGGCTGGAGATATTGCATATTCCGCCTGCGGAATATCAGCTGATCGAGGCGAAGGGAAAAATGCCGGATTGTGTGATTGCGGCCTGGCAGCAGATCTGGAAAGACCGTATCCCCCGTGCTTACCGCTACGACTTTGAAGTGTACGACAGCCTTAACTTCGACTGGCAAAATGTAAAAGTGAATATTTTTATTTCAGTTAAATAGCACCCATGCATCCATTGTTGGAATCGGTTTTTGAATCCAGGAGATTTACAAATAGCAAAGGAGAGTCAGTTGAAATCCATTCGGAAACCTCCCGGGATCAGTGTCTATTTCTGCAGCAGATTATTGAAAGCAATGGATTTAAGAAATCCATCGAGGTCGGATTCGCCTTTGGTATGTCAACCCTGGCCATCACGGAGGCGGTGGTTAAAAACGGGGGCAGCCATGTGGTGATTGATAATATCCAGAACATTTACTGGGGAGGCAACGGGGTTAGTCTGATGGATCAGGCAGGTTACCAGGGGAAATATGAATTTATCGAAGCCGATTCGTCCAAAGTACTGTCAGATCTCGCAGCAAAGGGGAATCATTTTCAGTTCGGATATATTGACACCACCAAACTATTCGATTGTCTGATGGTAGATTTTTTCTTTATCGATAAGATGCTGGATATAGGAGGCATCATTGTATTTGATGACGTAAGTTTTCCCGCCATCCGCAAATTACTCCGGTATCTTTCCCAGCTGCCGCATTATAAAGTGTATGGCCAGCAGCCTGCAAATGCACCTCAAAAGCGGCTGCGACCCAGAATTGCGCGCCTGTTGAGACGGATGAGCAATGCAAAATCTTTTTTAAAAGAAGAGATCACGAATACGGATACTGCCCTGGGCATTAACACACATTGTGTTGCCCTGCAAAAAATATCTGAGGACAAGCGGAACTACGACTGGTACACACCGTTTTGATCAGTCCGGTCTTTTGCTGTAATTTTTTGAAATCATGTATTCGGAGGGCGTCATTCCAAATTGTTTCAGGAAGCTTCTTCCAAAATTTGACTGGGAATTATATCCCACGATAATAGCGACCTCATAAATTTTATAGTCCGTATGGGCGAGTAGTTCGGCTGCTTTTTTAAGCCGGGTAAGATTAATGAGTTCGTTTGCCGTGAGATTGGAAATAGATTTAATTTTCCGGTACAGCGTAGGCTTACTCATATTCATGATATTCGCCAGTTTGTCCACGTCCAGGTTTTCATCTTCGAGATTGGCATTGATTACTTCGTGCAGTTTTTCAAGAAAGAGTTCATCGGCTTTTGAATGGGCGATGCTTTTAATATGAACCAGTGGGGAGTTTGCATAAAACTCTTTTATCTTATTCCTGTTTTCAAGCAGGTTGGCAATCTGTACATTCAGGTGTTCGGGGGAAAAGGGTTTTTCGATATACGCATCGGCTCCCAGTTCGAGGCCTTCAATTTTTGACTGCAGGGAATTTTTTGCGGTGAGCAGGATCACGGGTATGTGATTGAATTCAAAACCGGTCTTGATGGCTTTGCACAATTCAAATCCATCCATCACATCCATCATTACATCCGTCACCACCAGCTGAATGGATTCGGTATGTAATATTTCCAATGCCTGGGCCCCGTTACAGGCTTTTAAAACCTGGTAATTTTCGCTCAGGTGGTCCGCGATAAATTCAAGCATTTCCTCATTATCCTCTACCAGTAAAATAGCTGTTTTCATAAGCAGTTCAGTGCGCGTTAACCGGATGCATTCGTTATTTGGAAGTTAGTTCAATTTTCGGGATTAAAGGGCAGGCTCAGGACAAAAACATTAAAATTGTTTTCGGGTTCTTTGATTAATAGTAAACCCTTATGCAATTGCACAAGGGATTTACTCAGCGCCAGTCCGATTCCAGTTCCCCGGTGTTTATTGGTTTCCTTCAGTCGAATAAAGGGTTCAAAAATTTTCTCCCGCATTTCGAAAGGTATCAGGAATCCGTCATTTCTGAATTCTATGGTGAAGAATTGATCTGAGTCAACAAAGGGAACAAGGGAAACAGTCACTTCATTTTCGGCATATTTAATGGCATTGCTGAAAAGATTGTTCATGATTTTATTAAACGCATCCAGGTCAATGGCTGCATAAAGGGTATTATGCGGCAAATTGAGTGAGAACAAAATATTCTTCTGCTCAGCCAGGGACTTAAAGCTGGAAAATATTTCTTCCATCAGTTCGCTGATATTGGCGGTGGTGAAATTGAGACTGAACCCCTGTATTTCTGCCTGGCGGAAATCCAGCAACTGGCCGGTAAGATCTATCAGCCGGTTAGTATTTCGTTCCATAATCCGGAGGTTATTTTTAATATCCGGGGTATCATCCGATTTCTTCATCACTTTTTCCAATGGTCCGCGAATCAGCGTAAGCGGGGTCCTGATTTCATGGGCCACGTTGGTAAAGAAATCGATCTTGGCATGAAATATTTCTTTTTCTTTTTCATTCGCCAGCAACTCAAACCGCCGTTTGTTTTTTTCTGAAGCCGTTTTATGATAGTACCATACGATCAGGGAGATCATACAGAGCCCCAGGAAAATATAGGCGGCAAAGGCATAATTGCTGGCCCACCAGGGCGGAAGGATCACAATGGTGAGTTTACTTTCCTGTCCCTTCCAGATTCCGCTGCTGTTGGAAGCTTTCACTTTAAACAGGTAGGATCCGGTAGGAAGGTGGGTAAAATAGGCCGTCCGGTTTCTTTTGATATAGGTCCAGTTTTTATCCAGTCCTTCCATCTTGTACGCATACTCGGTCATATCCGGGGCAGTATAATTCAATGCTGCGAAACCGATATTCACGGTTGACTGGTCATAGTTCAGGGTTACCTGGTCGGTATACGTAATTGATTTTTTAAGGGGGGAACCTTTTTCGGAGATATTGAGTTCCTGGTTGAAAATCTGGAAGCTGGTAATATATACAGGTGGAATGAATTCATTCTTCCGGATTTCTTCCGGTTTGAAACTGATCAGCCCTTTCACACTTCCGAAATACATCCTTCCGGAGGAATCCTTATAGGCTGAATTGAAATTGAACTGGTCATTCAGGATCCCGTTGATGGTGGTATAGTTGATCAGGCTTTCCTTTTCGGGATTAAAACAGACCAAACCTTTTGAGGTGGATATCCAGAGGTTGTTTTTGTCGTCTTCCAGGATACTTAAAATAAAATTACTCGGGAATCCGGCGGTATAGGTTTTAAAACTATTGGTTTTCCGGTTGAAGCGGGAGAGTCCGCCCTCTGTTGCAAACCAAAGGTTTTTGTGACTGTCTTCAAAGATGCTGTTCACGCGATTGCTGCTGATACTTTTATTATCAGCGGGATCGTAGATATAATTCCGGACTTCTTTAGTGGCCTTATTATAAGAACGTAATCCATTTCCATAAGTGGCGGCCCAGAGGGTTCCCGATTCGTCTTCCAGTAAGCAGGTATACCAGTTATGTAGCGGAAAGGGGTCCAACAGGGAAAAACCGTCAGTTTGACGGTTATATATATAGGCGCCTACGGTGGTGCCGAGCATGATCTCCCCGTTTTTATTCCGGGTGATCCAGTAGATAAAATTGCTTTTAAGGTCATGATCTCCCGGACCGGCAGCATAGTGCCGGACGATTTTACCGGTCCTGATATTCATGATATCCAGTCCGTGTTCAAAAGTTCCGATCCACAATTCTTCTTCATTGATCAGTAGTCCGTGAATATTCGTGTAAGAGATACTTCCCTTTTTTCCGGTTGGCCGGTAATGCGTGAATATTCCGGTAGCGGTATCGAATTTATTTAAACCGGCATCCTCGGTACCAATCCATATTTTGCCGTATTTATCCTGGTGTATCTCGCGGATAACATTTCCGCTCAGCGAATTCTCATTGGTAACGGGGAAATACTTTTTGAACGGGGTATAGGGTTTTGGATAATAATTCATCCCGCCGAAATAGGTACTTGCCCAGATCCCTCCTTCCTTGTCCTTACAGAATGAATACACGGCATTATCTGAGATGGAATAGGGGTCGTTGTATTTTTTCTGCAGGTTTGTAATTTCCCGGCTGGATAAGTTATAGATGAAAATGCCGGATTCCGTGGCAATCCAGATTTCGTTTTCGGAAGACTGCAGGAAATTTCTGACAAAGAGCTCCGTTTTCTCCGGATTATAGGTAATGATATCCTCGTAGTCCGAAGTATTTGTATTGAATATTTTAGCACCATGGGTTCCCGTTCCCACCAGGATATATCCCTGGGTGGTCGCATAAATATTTTCAATCCAGAAAGAATTTGTGTGGTTGGAATGGGCAAATACATTGTATGTGGCAAAGGAGTCAGCTGCCGGAATATATTTTTTTAGAAGGCCCTGATCAGAAGATGCCCATAAAACGCCGTCTGCCGCTCTGCAGATGGCAGTAGCCTGGAAATAACGGTCGATGGGATAAGATTCCAGTGGTTTATTTTTATCATACTGGGTTAGTGTAAAACCAAGGATGAACCAGATTCTGCCTTTGCCGTCCATCGTAATACTGCGGACGGGATTATTTAATGTGCCTTTTAATAAATTGAAATTTTCCGTGGTTTCATTATAACTATACAAACCATTTTCGGTTCCTACCCACAGTACACCCTGTTTGTCTTCATATATGCAATGGATGAAATTATTGCCGATGCTGAGGGAGTCCCTACTGTTATTCCGGAAAATTTTAAAGGTATAGCCGTCGAAACGGTTCAGGCCATCCTTGGTTCCAAACCATAAAAATCCTTTCTTGTCCTGCAGACTGCAGATTACGGCATTGTTGGAAAGTCCGTTTTCCACCTGGTAATGCCTGAAATAATAAGATTGACCGGATCCCCTGGTTTGAATAAATAACAGAATGGCAAGTATGAATATTCGATAGGTCATTTCACTGGGGTGCCCGTTTTACCAATCGGGGAATCGTAATTAAAGTTAATTCAGTAACTGTAAGACTACTTAAAATTTCAACACAAAGGGAATAATGATAGTTTTTGTAGAAAAGATGATATAAAATGTAGATATGAATAAGTTTAATTGTTTCACATTTATGGCGTATAAGTAAGTAACACCTTAAATCTAACAGTATGAGATTGCTTAGCCAAAAGCCCTTTGCAAGGGGTTTCCTCGTTATACTTTTCTGTATAGCGCTTCAGTCCTTTAACAGCTTAATGGCTCAGTCTCCGGTAACCACCGGGATAGTAAAAGATGCGGATGGCAAACCCGTGGCCGGAGCTACCATCAACAAAAATGGAACAACTATAAGCACGGTTTCCAGGGAAGATGGCAGTTTCACAATCAATGCGACTACCGGGGATGAATTGAATGTCTCCTATGTAGGTTATCAGAACCACCGGGTAAAGGTTGGCAAAGATCATACGGTAAATGTTCAGCTGGCTGCGAAAACCAGCGACCTGAACGATGTAGTTGTGGTCGGATACGGAAGCCAGAAGAAAAAAGACCTGACCGGATCTGTAGCGGTTGTGAATGTGGCAAACGCAAAAAAGACCATCTCTTATGATGTTGCAAAAATATTGCAGGGTCAGGCGGCCGGTGTGGAAGTGCAGGGCTCAGGCGAACCAGGTGGTTATGTAAATGTCAAGATCAGGGGGATCACCACTTTTCAGAATAACGCTCCGCTCTATGTAATTGATGGTGTACTGGTAGACCAGCCCTATGATTTTCCTGTGGATGATATCGAAACCATTCAGATCCTGAAAGATGCTTCGGCGGGTGCCATCTTTGGTGCACGCGGTGCAACGGGGGTCGTGATCATCACCACTAAAAAAGGTGCGGCCGGAGCATTAAAAGTAAATCTCAATACTTTATACGGCTGGCAGAATATTACCAAAAAAATTGCGCTCACTGGCCGTACGGATTACCAGAAAATAACAAGTGCAGCAGAAATCAATGCCGGTCTGGCGGTAGCCCCCGGAAATGATCCTACCAATCCGGCCTATATCAGCAATGTGAATACCGACTGGCAGAACGCAGATTTCAAAACCGGAAATATCACAGACAATAGTATCCGTCTTTCCGGCGGCGGGGAAAATACCAGTTTTAATGCGGGACTGGATTATTTCGGACAGACCTCCACACTGGCAGGTCCGCAGGATTATAAAAGATATGCCGCAAACGCCAGTTTACAGGGACAGAAGGGAATTTTCAGTTTTGGTGTCAGGCTCGCCTATACCTATTCCCATAAAGTAAACAACACCTATCCGCACCTGCATCCCAATGTAGGTAATGCCGTTACCAATTTACTCATTGATATTCCTACGATGCCGGTATATGATACCACACGGGAAGGTGGTTATGGCGGAACGGATAATGTGATTCAAAAAGCCATCTGTATTAATCCGATTGGAATGAATAACCTGATTACGGATTACAGCAACCGGAACCGTCTCCTGGCAAATGCCTGGGCCCAGGTGCAGATTGTTAAAGGCCTGAATTATAAACTCAGTGCGAGTTATGATAACCTGGACTATACGAACTTTTATTTCGAACCTACTTATGATCTCGGCTGGTATTACACGAACAACATTGCGTATATGTCCCAGCAAACCGGGAACAACCATACCTATATTATTGACAATACCCTGGATTACCAGTTGAAATTCGGAAAGAGTACGTTGGGTGCTCTGGCAGGTATTACTTACCAGGAAACAGATCAGTCCTGGACCACCGGTTCCGCGCAGGGTTTCACCAAACCATATTTTTATACATTCAATGCGGCCAGCAGCGCCTATCCCAAATCGCTCTCCGAGAGCCTGACAACGCTTACGATCGCTTCTTTTATCGGAAGACTGAATTATAATTATGACGGCCGTTACCTGCTGACGGTTAATTTCAGAAGGGATGGTTCGTCCAATTTCAGCCCCACATACCGGTACGGTAATTTTGGTTCTATTGCCGGTGCCTGGGTACTCTCCAGTGAAAAGTTTATGGAGCTTCCGAAATTTATCAACTTCCTGAAGCTGCGTGGTGGTTATGGTACACTGGGAAACCAGAATATCGGAAGTTATCTCTACCAGCCGGTAGTCAATTCCAATGCATCGTATTTGTTCGGTACAACACCGGTACTTGCTCCGGGTACTACATCAACAGCCGTGGTGGACAGCAAAATCAAATGGGAATCCAAAGTAACCGCCAATGCAGCCCTGGATATGACGATGCTTGATAACAGGCTTTCCTTTACGGTGGAATGGTATTCCAATAAATCAAATGACCTGCTTGCTCCGATTCCGATCCCATTGTCAGTCGGATCTACCGGAGGTGCTATTCCCAACTCTGTAGTTACCAACGCTGCCTCTGTTAAAAACGAAGGGTTTGAATTCACCGTAGGATATAAAAACAGTATCGGCGAAGTGAACTATAATATCAGTGCCAACGCCAGCACCCTTAAGAATACGGTTACCGCACTGGGAGGAACCAATAATCCGATTTACGGAATAGGAAGTAAAACGGCCATTGGCCATTCAGTCGGCGAATTGTTTGGATTTCAAACGGAAGGGTTATTCCAGAGCCAGGACGATATTGACGAAACATGCCACCCAGACCGGCGCTGCTCCCGGCGATGTGAAATTTAGAGAATACGAATGGCGATAATATCATCACGGACGACGACCGCGTTTACCTGGGTTCGGCAATCCCCACTTTTTATTATGGCTTTAATGTGGATTTAAATTATAAGAACTTTGATTTTTCATTCTTCTTCCAGGGTAGTGGTGGTAACAAAATATTTAACGGGGTATATGCTTCCCTGATGGCCGGCCAGTACACGAATCATTCTGTGGATGAACTCAATTACTGGACACCGGCAAATACCAATACCAATGTTCCGCGGCCGGTTATTTATGATCCGAACGGGAACGCCAGATTCTCAGATCGTTTTGTGGAGAGTGGTAATTACATGAAGCTGCAGAACCTGGTGATTGGATATACCTTGTCAAATAAAACACTGACGAGTGTAAAATTCGTCAGAAACCTGCGGATATATGCTTCCGGCCAAAACCTGCTCACCTTCAGCAATTACAAGGGCTATGATCCGGATTTTATCAGCGATGGATTATTTTCAAGAGGGTACGACTATGGTTCATTTCCTAACCCCCGCACCATCCTGGTTGGTTTACAGGTTGGATTTTAATAATCAAGCTTAAAAAAAACGATATGCGAAATAATAACATACCTGCAGATACTGATCCTAAGTTCGATCGCATTATTTTCAGACAGCTGCAGCAAACAATTGAATCAGGTAAATCCAAATCAGCAGACGTCTTCTTCCTTCTGGCTGGATGAAAATGATGCCATAAAAGGCATTAATGCCACGTATTCCACTTTAATTGAAGACGGAACCTTCATGCGTATGACACCGGCCCTAACCGATGCGCGGGGAGATGATGTTCATAGCAATAGTCCCTGGCCCGTACTCGGGAATATGGGAAGGTTTTCATTGGGAACCGGTGTATCTGACGGATACGGATGGGCTTTCAGTGATTATTATGAAGGCGTAAACCGGGCCAACCAGGTATTGGACAATGTTCCAAACATCGTGATGGATACCGATTTAAAAAACAGGATCCTGGGGCAGGCGTATTTTCTGAGGGGATTGTATTTCTTTTATCTCGTGGATCTTTTCAACAATGTGTCCTTACCGCTGCATGCGGCAACCAATCCCACGGAGTTTTTTGTTCCGCAGTCTCCTGCGGCAGACGGATGGAACCAGGTGATTGCAGATTTTACACAGGCCGTGAGTCTCTTACCGGTTTCTTATGCAAATATCAGCGGTCTGGACAACGGAAATGTTGGCAGGGCAACCAAGGGTGCTGCCATGGCTTATTTGGGTAAGGCTCTTTTATTCAATAAAAAATTTACTGAAGCGGCTGACCAGTTCAAAGCGGTTATAGATTTAGATCAATACAGCCTGGTGGCGAACTACGCCGATAATTTTTCTGAGAATACTGAAAACAACAGTGAATCTATTTTTGAAGTTCAGTTTTCACGGAACGTAGGCGGATCAGATGCTTCCTGGGGTGGTGAACCCCAGCCGGGATGGGGAAAAACAGAAGGAAGGGCCGTTACTTACGGTGCGCGCGGATTCGGATTTACAGATATCCAGCCTACGCTTTCTTCCCTGGCAGAATTCCAGCTTGAAAAAGACGCGGCAGGAAATGATGATCCCCGGCTGGACGTGACCTTATATCACAACAAACCCGGACTGAAATTATACGGAAAACTTTTCTCTGATGTATATGCGAACAGTCCGAATGATTTGAATGATGTGTTTACCGCGAAATACGAAAATGGCGGTGGTGCATATCCCGACGAGTTTTCACTGATCTGGCGTTCTGCCATTAATCAGCGGCTGATGCGCTATGCGGATGTACTGCTCATGTATGCAGAATGCCTGAATGAATTGAATCAGACCGCAGATGCCTATCCCTATATTCAGCAGGTGAGGTCAAGAGTAGGCATGAAGGACCTGGCCGTTGTTCATCCAAATATGTCACAACAGGAAATGCGTGACCAGATTGCCCATGAAAGATATGTGGAGTTTAGTTTTGAAGGGCATCGCTTTGACGATATACATCGCTGGGGCTGGCTGACTGATCCGGCAAAAATGGCGGATCTGAAAGTAAGGGATCCGGAGTTTGTAAATTTTGTTCCTGGAAGAGAATTTTATCCCATACCGCAGAGTGAAATAGATAATAATCCGGGCTTTACCCAGAATCAGAGTTATTGATGGGGCCTTTAATATCAAGTGGGGTTGACTATGTATTACTCATCTGTGCGGAAGTATAATGGTTTAAGTTTAGCATATAGCAATGAAAAGGGAGTTGGTTTTTACCAATTCCCTTCGTTTTGCCATGCTGAACCCCGAGCACTGAAAAATGGCTTGTCCTTTCGTTTTTCGAATAGTGGCTGGATGGTTTTAGTCTGCCTGATATTTTCAGCCTGTAGTAAAAACGCTTCAACCGGGAACACGCCACCAGTGGATACCACCTCGCCGCCAAAACCATTTGACATTAATTCCATCCATGATACCTATGCAGATGTTGCTCCTTTTGCATACTATCAAAAATGGGCTTCCTATAATGTTCATGATCCATCCATTAAAAAAATAGGGGATTATTATTATTGTTACAGCACCGATGTGGGATATGGAACAGCTGTTCCTCCTGGAATACAGATCAGGAAATCAAAGGACCTGGTAGAATGGGTGTTTGTTGGCTGGGTATTTACCGGTCTGCCAGCCCAGGCTTCCCAGTTCATCACCACCAGCGGTGGTACGCCGAATAATGCTTTGTGGGCACCGTATATAATCCAGGTTGGAACTGAACTGCGATTGTATTATTCCCTGAGTTCCAATACCTGCAAACTCAGTGCGATCGGGCTGGCAACAGCAACGAATCCCGAAGGACCCTGGACAGACAAGGGCGTTGTTGTTACCTCAAACTGTGCTGCCCCGATGACGAACGCCATTGACCCTACTGTAGTGATCACGCCGCAGGGAGATCACTGGATGTATTATGGTTCGGCATACGACGGTATCTATGTGCTTAAATTAAATCCTGCCGACGGTAAGGTGCTGAACTCCGGTGATGTCGGAAAAAGAATTGCAAACCGTGGATTTACCAATGGCGTTTACAATGGAAATATTGAAGGATCAGAAATTATCTACAACAGCCAGCTGAATAAATATTATTTATTCATCGCCTACGACTGGCTGGAGACAAAATATAATGTGCGCGTGGCGAAGGGCGACAAACCCGACGGACCTTTTTATGATTATACCGGGCAGGATATCAATACGGATGTGGATCATATTCCCATGATCATTGCTCCTTACCAGTTCAGCGGGCACGGAGGCTGGCAGGGTACGGCACATTGTACAGTATTCGACGACGGCAGTCAGCATTATTTTATCGGGCACCAGGGAAGGCCCGGCGTAGATAAATATTATATGGATCTGCACGTGCGAAAACTTTTCTGGACAGCCGACGGATGGCCCGTTGCATCACCGGAGCGATATGCCTGGGAAGATGAAACACTGGTAAAACAGGACAGCCTGATCGGGAACTGGGAGCAGATAAACCTGGGGTACCAGGTGGTACCCGGTTACGCGAATGAACAGGTGTTACCCGATTTCCAGGTTTCGGTTCCGCTCACGATTGCGGCCGATGGCAGCTTTAATGGTAACCCATCGGATACCTGGACCTATTCAGCGCCCTGGTTAACACTGAACTGGAACGGAGCAGAAACGGATAAGTTATTTGTACAGCAGGGAAGAGATTGGGAGAATAAAAAAAATACGATCATTTTTACTGGCTTAAACAATAGCGGGACGGCAGTGTGGGGTAAGAAAAAATAACGGACAATCTTACGCAGTGCCGCCGACGCATTAATTCATAGTTTTTAAAAATGATCCTCAGTGAAAGATAGCCGGAAATATGCCATTTTTTATTTAATGATCATAACGATGATGGCCTGCAAGCATACGGATATTAAAAACAAGGGTTTGCATTTTTCTTTGTTAAACAAAGGAGAAACAAATATTGATTTCAATAACCAGGTCACGGAGAATGATTCGGTCAATTTTTTCACGAATGAATATATGTATATCGGATCGGGGGTAGGGGTTGGTGATTTTAATAACGACGGACTGCAGGATATTTATTTCTGCGGAAGCCAGGTGAGCAGCAAACTATACCTGAATAAAGGAAATTTTCAATTCTCGGATATTACTACGCAGGCAGGTGTCGGTACTACGGCCTGGTGTTCCGGGGTGAGTGTGGTGGACATCAACAATGATGGCCTGTTGGATATTTATGTATGCGTTTCCGGATCCCGCGACCCGGAGAAAAGAAAAAACCTGTTGTTCATAAACCAGGGACTGAATAAAGAAGGATTGCCTGTCTTTAAAGAAGAAGCAGCTGAATACGGGCTCGCAGACACGGGATTTTCTACCCAGGCTGTATTTTTTGACTATGACCGGGATGGCCGCATGGATATGTATTTGTTGAATCACCGCTTATACCATGAGCGCCCGAATGATATTCTTACAAAAGATACCAGCGGTAATTCACCTGCGGCAGACCGCTTGTATCATAATGAAGGAACCATCGCAGGCGGCTCCCATCCTTATTTTAAAGACGTATCCGTCGCAGCAGGTATAAAGGAGGATGGTTATGGTTTAGGTGTAGTCGTATCGGATTTCAACCATGACGGATGGCCCGATATCTATGTAGCCAATGATTACCTGGGCAATGATCTGTTATGGCAGAATAATCAAAACGGAACCTTTACCAACCGGATTGCACAGTCCATAAAACACCAGAGTTTTAACAGCATGGGTGTGGACGCTGCCGATATCAATAACGACGGATTACCTGACCTGACGGTCCTGGACATGATGCCCGAAAAGAACAGCAGGAAAAAACAAATGTTTGCGGGCGAAACACCAGAGCGCTATGATGTGGAAAGAAGACTGGGATTTGAACCGGAGTTCTCCAGGAATACGCTGCAGTTGAATCAGGGCACCAGGGATCTGCAGGGTGTGACTGTTCCCTTTTTTAGTGAGATCGGACAGCTGGCGCGAATTTCCGAAACAGACTGGAGCTGGAGCGTGCTGCTGGCAGACCTGGATAACGATGGCTGGAAGGATATGTATATTACCAATGGCCTCGGCAAAGATCTCACCAACAACGATTTTCTTTTTTATAAACAGTCAGTCTATAGTCAGGATTACCGCTTTGGCGGAAATAATAATTCCGGCAATCATCTCGACAAAGGACAGATCGAAACCTTACGCAAAGAGCTGGATAAATACGGCAGCCTTAAAATAAATAATTATTTATTCCGGAATAATCATGACCTGACGTTCACAGATGACGGAGCGGCATCCGGGATAAATACCCCTTCTGTATCCCAGGGCGCAGTGTATGCAGACCTGGACAACGATGGCGACCTGGATCTGATTGTAAACAATATGAACCAGGAAGCATTTGTCTGGAAAAACGAACTGAGGCAGTCGACGGCAGACAGCACGAATAATTTCCTGACCCTTCATCTGACTGGTGACACACAAAACCTGAATGGATTCGGGGCCCGGATTGAGCTGTACTCTAATGGCAGTGTACAAAGCCTGGAACAAAATCC
This sequence comes from uncultured Bacteroidota bacterium, assembly GCA_963766585.1. Lineage (GTDB taxonomy): Bacteria > Bacteroidota > Bacteroidia > Chitinophagales > Chitinophagaceae > Puia. The sequence goes on along the minus strand of CAVYAV010000001.1, from coordinate 1,258,926 downwards.
GGTGCGGGGTTATACTTCTTCCGTAGATAACCGTCCGCATTTTGGATTAGCCAATACAAATGCGGTTGATTCTCTGAAAATTATCTGGCCTGATCAGAAAGAACAGGTTCTGCGAAATGTAAAAGCAAACCAGTTCCTGGAAATAAAATATACGAACGCAAAGGCCATAACATATTCAAACGCAAATAACGAAAAACCGCTATTTATAAATGATCCCCGCGAGTTGGGATCCGGATTCAAGCACCTGGAAACACCATTTTTCGATTTCGGTTATCAGCGGCTCCTTCCGCAGAAATTTTCACAGCTGGGGCCCGCCCTTGCGGTTGGCGATGCGAACGGGGACGGACTGGAAGATTTTTATATCGGGGGAGCCGCGGGCCAGTCAGGAAAATTATTTATTCAAAACAGCACCGGTGGTTTTTCATCCGGCAACCTGGTTGGTTCACCGTCCTTCGATGAGGATGTAGCTGCCGTTTTCTTTGATGCTGACGGAGACAAGGATGCCGACCTGCTGGTAGTGGGAGGAAGTTCTGAGTTTAGTATTCATTCCCTGGGTAACCGGCCAAGATTGTACAAGAATGACGGTAAGGGAAATTTTGCCCTGGATCCGGATGCCATACCCGCAGATATTCATGTTATATCGCAATCTGTGGCCGTCGGTGATTTCAACGGGGATGGACAGATGGATCTATTTATCGGCGGACGCGTGGAACCCAATAACTATCCTGTTTCGCCCCGCAGTTATATTTTAGAAAACAAGGGCGGAAAGTTTATCGATGTTACTAAAGAAGTCTGCCCTGAAATTGACCCTGCCGGTATGGTTACCGCTGCAGTATGGACCGATTTCAATAATGACGGTAAAACGGATCTCGTTATTTGCGGTGACCTGCAGCCCGTCCGGTTTTTTGAAAATCAGAACGGAAAACTAAAAGAGATAACCGTTGCCACCGGACTAAAAGATAGTCTGGGTATGTGGAGATCATTGATTGCTGTGGATCTGGATAAAGACGGGGACATGGATTTTGTAGCCGGTAATATGGGCCTGAACAATAAATACCATGTTACTGCATCGCATCCCTTCGGATTGTATGCAAAAGATTTTGATGGTAACGGGAAAACGGATCCGGTATCTGCTTATTATATAAAGAATGATCAGGGCGAATATGAGTCGTTCCCCGCCATGGACCTGAACCAGCTGGCCCAGCAGATGCCGGCGGTAAAAAAGAAATACTTGCTGCACGCGGATTTTTCCGGTGTGACGATGAAAAAATTCCTGGCGGATATGGGCGATCGCGATTTGACCGTATTGAATTGCAATACCACCGCTTCTGTCTGGATCGAGAATAAGGGCAATGGAAAATTTGAAATGCATCCCCTGCCGGTGGAAGCACAGTTTGCTCCTGTCAATGCCATACTGGCGAAGGATCTTGATGGGGATGGAAATATTGACCTGCTGATCGGGGGTAATGAATACCAGACCGAAGTGTCCACCGGAAGGTATGATGCTTCCTATGGACTGCTGTTAAAGGGAAATGGCAAAGGTTCCTTCCTTCCTGTGAAACCGGCACGATCCGGATACATAGTGGACGGGGATGTAAAAAACATGAGCATCATTAAAGCAGGAACGAAACAGGAATTCCTGCTGGTAGCGGTAAATAACGATTCCCTGAAATGTTTCAGAATAAATAAAAATTAATCCGGTAAACTTTTTTGAATAAGCGACGCGGAATTCTTATCAACAGATTAAAAACAACCATGTGAAAAAAATATATTTTTTATCGGGCATTTTGTTTTTGCTTTCGGCATCCGGGCTTGTGGCGCAAAGGGAAAATAATTTAGTGGTGCAGGTAAATAAAGTGATTGCCCCGGTTCAGCCAACCATGTGGGGGATTTTTTTTGAAGACATTAATATGGGTGCGGACGGCGGGATTTATGCCGAGCTGGTCAAAAACCGTTCATTTGAATTCTACAAGCCAATGATGGGCTGGGCGGTGGGTGGAAATAAACTTCGTGAAGGAGATGTGCTGGTGGTGAACAGGAAGGAAATAAATGAAGCGAATAAACGGTATATCAGGGTGACGGTTAACCAGGCTGCGCAGGGAGACCTCTATATGATCAATGAGGGATTTCGCGGCATGGGGATTAAAAAAAATCTGCGGTACTATTTTTCCTGTATGTATAAACAGGCTGCCGGTGTGAAAATGCATATTGCCCTGGTGGATAGTACCGGTGCAAAACTTAGTGATGAAATTGTGCTAACCCCGAAACAGACGGCACAGGACTGGACAAAGGATTCCATCAGTTTTACAGCCAATACCACCGCATTAAAAGGGAAACTAATGATCTGGTTTGAAGGCAATGGCACGATCGACCTGGACATGATTTCACTCTTCCCATCTGATACCTGGAAAAACAGGCCCGGTGGTATGCGTGCGGATATGATCCAGATGCTGGCAGATATGAAACCCGGATTCGTTCGCTTTCCAGGCGGATGCATTGTGGAAGGATTTGACCTCACCCAGCGCTATCAGTGGAAAAAAACAATCGGACCGGTAGAAGAAAGGCCACTCTCCATCAACCGCTGGAATTTTGAAATGCCCAAGAGACAGGCGCCGGATTATTTTCAATCCTTCGGTGTTGGATTTTTTGAATATTTCCAGCTCGCAGAAGATATCGGCGCAGAACCCCTGCCCATCATCAATTGCGGTATGGCCTGCCAGTTCAATTCTGCTGAAGTGGTGGAGCTGAATGAACTGGATCCTTATATCCAGGATGCCCTGGACCTGATCGAATTTGCGAATGGAGCTCCCGATACCAAATGGGGCAAAGTGCGTGCGGGGCTGGGTCACCCGGCTCCCTTCCATTTAAAAATGATGGGCGTGGGAAATGAAAACTGGGGGCCGCAGTATATTGAAAGACTGAAATTATTTACACAGGCCATCAAATCGAAATATCCTGATTTCAAAATAGTAAACAGTTCAGGAACGGATCCGAACGGAGAGCGTTTTGATTACCTGAACACCCGGCTTCGGGATATGAATGCGGATATTATTGATGAACATTATTATCGTCGTCCCGAATGGTTTTTTGCGAATGCCCGCAGGTACGATCAGTATCCGAGGAATGGGGCAAAAATTTTCTGTGGCGAATATGCTGCGCAAAGTGATAAGACCACCAGTACCACCAATACCAATAACTGGCTGACCGCCCTGAGCGAAGCAGCCTTTATGACCGGCCTGGAAAGAAATGCAGGGGTCGTGAATATGGCTTCCTATGCGCCCCTGTTTGCACATGTGGACGGATGGCAATGGACCCCGGACCTGATCTGGGTGAATAATCTGCATGCATATGGTACGGCCGATTATTATGTGCAGCAGCTATATTCAAAAAATAAAGGCAGCCAGGTGGTACCCATTACATTGAAGAATGATGTTGTGGCCGGGCAGGATAGTTTATATGCGTCGGCCTGTATTGATACCGCTACAAAAGAATTGATTTTGAAAATCGTGAATAGTTCCGGAACGGAACAGGCTTCTGTGTTAACACTCGAAGGCATAAAAAAAATAGCGCCGGATGCGAAACTGATCGTATTGCAAAACAATAACCTGGCTGCTGAAAATTCAATCGAAAATCCCCAGGTGATCTCACCTAAGGAATCGGATCTCGTGATTAAAAATAAAAAATTCACCTATCGTTCGGCGCCCTATTCTTTTAATATCATTAAGATAAAGATGTTGTAGCCCTGGTACATGATTAAACTTTTTTTATGAAGGCTTTACTTATTCTGCTGCTGGTGACACAGACCCTAGTGCTGAAGTCACAGAATTTCGGCGATACCGTTGGAAAGATCACCCCTACCCGTCAGACCATTGTGCACGATCCGGTAATCATCCGGCAGGGCGGGGTATATTATATTTTCTGTACCGGAATGGGCATTTCAGTCTTTTCTTCAAAGGATATGAAACAGTGGAAAAAAGAAAAGCCTGTTTTTTCAAAAATCCCAGACTGGGTCGCCCCGGTGTTGCCTGGATTTAAAGGACATGTCTGGGCACCGGATATCAGTTTTCATAACGGGAAATATTATCTCTACTATGCCGTCTCCGCCTTTGGTAAAAACACTTCCTGCATTGGCCTGGCAACAAATAAAACACTGGATCCGGGCTCACCGGATTTTAAATGGGAGGACAAAGGAATGGTGGTTCAATCGGTGCCCGGCCGCGATATGTGGAATGCCATTGATCCAAATGAAATCGATGATGAAGCCGGCAATCACTGGCTTGCATTCGGATCTTTCTGGGATGGGATCAAACTGGTAAAACTAAATGATGACCTGAGTCGTGTAGCCGAACCGGAAACATGGCATACGATAGCGAGCCGTCCACGCGATTCTGCATATGCAGATTCCCTGGCGGGTAATGCAGCCATTGAAGCTCCCTTTATATACAGATACAAAGATTACTACTACCTCTTTGTTTCCTGGGATTACTGCTGCAGGGCTGAAAAAAGTGATTATAAAGTAGTCGTCGGCAGAAGTAAGTCCATCGTGGGTCCTTATCTCGACAAGAACGGCACACCCATGACCGTCAATGGTGGTTCCGTGGTGGTGCAGGGAGACAACAAAGAATGGTTCGGTGCCGGGCACAATGCCGTGGGTTCTTTCGACGGAAGCAACTATATCGTTTTCCACGGCTATGATGCCCTGGATAAAGGGAAACCCAAATTAATTATTGATAAGCTGGAATGGAATCCGGAGGGATGGCCGGTTGCGAAAACATATTGATGTTATCTTCGCGATACATCTAAAAACTATTCCGGTGAAACCTGTATTCCATTTACTGATTGCAGCCTGCATTGTTTTTTGCACGGCCATATGCCTCGTTTCCTTCAAAAATCATTCTGTAATACATCGCCCGGAGCAGAAACTTCCGCGAATTGCCATTGCCGGACTGGGTATTGAATCCAGTACCTTTTCACCGGCACTTTCGGATGAAGCCGCCTTTCATGCAAAATATGGTATTGATATTCTTTCCAACTATCCTTTCCTGGATAATGATTCATCGCTGCGCCGCCGCGCGATCTGGCTGCCGACCGTATCCGGTCATGCCTTACCGGGCGGAGCGGTAACCCGGGAAGCCTATGAATCCCTAGTAAATAAAACCCTGGATTCACTCCGGAAAAATGGTCCCTACGACGGACTTTTTTTCGACATCCATGGTGCGATGAGTGTGGTGGGGCTAGAGGATCCGGAAGGAGATTTCATAGTGAGGATCCGTAAACTGGTAGGGAATAAAACGATTATCTCCACTTCCATGGATTTGCATGGAAATGTTTCCTGGCGACTGGCAGAAAATACTGACCTGATCACCTGCTATCGTAAGGCGCCCCATGAAGATGCCATGGAAACCAAAAGAAGAGCAGTGGAGAATCTCCTGAACCGTATTGAATCCGGGAAAGGAAAACCAAAATATAAAGCCTGGATCCCGATTCCCATTTTATTGCCGGGAGAAAAAACAAGTACGCGAATTGAACCGGCGAAAACGGTCTATGGCGCAGTTGCGCCCGCGGCATCACAACCCGGCATCATTGATGCGGCCATCTGGGTCGGATATGCGTGGGCGGATGAACCGCGCAATCATGCCGTAGTGGTGGTTACCGGCGACGACAAGGAAAAAGTAGTTCAGACCGCAGAGCAGCTGGCCCGGAGTTTTTGGAATGCAAGAAACGGATTCGCATTTGTTGCAACCACAAAGTCATGGAACGAATGCATCGACAGTGCCATTAAAACTCCGAATCATCCATTCTTCATCAGCGATATGGGAGACAATCCCACGGCCGGCGGAGCGGGTGATGTCAGCTGGACGCTCCGTGAAATTCTTACGCGCAACGAATTTAAATCTGCACAGGGGCCTTCGCTGATCTATGCATCGATACCCGGACCGGATCTGATTGCAGCGGCGATAAAAGCCGGCGTTGGAAATCCGGTGGACGGATATGCCGGCGCTAAAGTGGATGCGCGGTATGCCGGACCGGTGCGGATTAGCGGAACAGTTGAATCCATTGTGTATGGCGACAAAGATGCAGAAGTGGAAGCCGTGGTGCGGGTGGGTTCGGTGCATATTATCGTTACACAAAAACGCAAGCCCTACCATAAGGAAATTGACTTTACGCGTCTGGGATTGTACCCGCGCAAAACAGATATCGTCGTTGTGAAAATCGGTTATCTTGAACCGGAACTGTATGCGATGCAAACGGGGTGGCTGATGGCTCTAACGCCCGGTGGTGTTGACCAGAATATTGAACAACTTCCGTATAAAAAAATCCAGCGGCCCATGTTTCCGATGGATAAAAACATGAAGGATCCGGATCTGTCTGCGAAGATGGTTCCGGCATCACATTAAGCACATTCAATAATAAATAACTGACTGGTGAAAAAAAAGAATCAGTCCGGGTGGGAATCCGGACTGATTTCAGACCTGCCTTGATTATTTATTCTCTAAATAACTATTTTCCTTAAGGCATCAATACCTGGTCGATTTTGTAAATCACGCCATTACTGGCTACGATATTAGCTTTCGTGATATTTGACTTGGTGGCGTTCGTTGTGCCTTTCACAGACCAACCTCCGGAAGTGGAAATGGTCACGGTTCCACCATTCACCGTTGCCGGTGTAGCGCCATCCACCAGGTCAGAAGAAAATGTTCTGCCCCAAAGCGTATGATAAGTGATAATAGGCGTCAACACAGTTGGATCCACAGCATTGATGGCATCTATATTCGCGTATCCCGCTGCCCGGAAGGCTTCGTTGGTTGGTGCAAATACGGTATAAATACCTCCCGTCGCCAATGTAGTGGCCAGATCCATTGTACCCTGGCTGGCCCGGATGATGGCAGCATTGAGGAATGACAGGGAAGTATCGGCTGCAATGGTATGCACCAGATCCCCGGTCGGCGGCATCAACACTCCTCCAATAGCATGGATAACCCCATTGCTCGCTGTAATATTAGCCTGGGTAACCGGTACCCCATTTACGAAAACACCACTCGCATTGGTTGTTACAAAAACCGAATCTCCGGTGGAAGTAACCACCTTTGCATTCGGACCTGCCGGCATATCTGCTGCCAGCATCTGAGACGGAATGGTGGAATACGATACAATAGATTTGAGATGATCTGCAGACGTCGTATCAATGTCCGATGACTGAATTCCGGAAACATTAAAGGCCGAATCTGTCGGACCGAATAATGTGAACGGACCGGTTCCGCTTAAGGTTGTTCCCAAACCGGCTTTCACGATTGCCTTATTTAAAATCGTAAAGGAACTGTTTGCAGCAACGACATCAGTGATGGTCGTACCGGCAGGTGGCGGAGTTGTATTCGAAGTACTTTTTTTACAACTCGCCACAATTAAACAAAACAGAATTCCCACGATTCCTGCTGTCACCGTTTTGTTCATAAAGGATGTTTTCATATTTAAATATTTGCATGCATCAGCAAAATTGCTGTAATGATGCACATGCATAAATGATGCTCATCCCGCCCGGAAATAAAAAAACATTCGTTAATAAACGGATTCATTTCAATTTTGTGAATAACCAGGCATTTTTTATCCAATTTTCGTAACAGGGGCGGCAAGATTTTCCACAATAAACTTTATCCGGTTTGTCTGTTAAAAAATCTACCATTTTTAAAATCCTATATTTATAGCCTAAACTTATCCTAAGGAATGTTTTTCTTCCTGCCTGTTGCAATTATTGCTGCAGTTATTCCACCTGTTGGGATAATGCACTTTTTGAGGTATTCTTCCTTTTTATATTTTTTACCGTTCCCCCTTTTTTCTTTAGGGCCATGATTTCCTGGTTAATATGATGCATCCTCTTCCAATACCCTATGAGTATTTTAATCCGTCAGATTAAATTTTTTCACTAGTTAATCAAAACCATGCCATTTACAAGAACAAAAACATCATTCACATGAAAAAAAAATTAATCCTTGCAGTATTGATCATGGCCGTATTTGCCGGTCAGGCGCAGTCGGACAAAAAACCAAATGTTTTAATTCTGATGACGGATGATACAGGATGGGGGGATTTCGGATATATGTCCGGTGGCGGAGCCGCCCTGGGACATCCGACGCCGAATATCGACCGGGTAGCGAGAGAGGGTGCCGTATTTACCAGCTGGTATGGACAGGCAAGTTGTACAGCCGGGCGTTGTTCATTTATTACCGGAAGGATTCCTATTCGTTCCGCACTTTCCGTCGTGGTTGCCCCTGGTGACGAAAACGGGTTGATGAAACAAACGCCGACCATTGCTGAATTTTTTAAGAAGAATGGGTATTCCACTTATTTCTCCGGAAAATGGCATCTTGGTGATCAGCCCAAATTTTATCCGATCGAACATGGATTTGATGAAATGAAGGAATTTGCTGCTTATTATCCCGGTGTGTATTCCTATAGCAACACGGAGTTTTTCATGCATCCCTGGTTTCCATCCTATAATCCGGAATTCCTGGCAGGATATAATGATGTGGTAAACCGGTTCGAATGGGAAGGAACTGCTGGTAAACCTGCCGTAAAAGTTGCAGAAATCACTTATGACTATCTCTCGGAATTTGATGTGCGTCAGGCCAATTCAGCCATTGAATATATCAAGGCGCATGCAAATGCGTCAGCACCATTTTTCATGGATGTGAATTTCATGAAAATGCATAATCCGAATCATCCGGCAAAAGCGTTCCAGGGAAAATCCCATCTCGGCAATTACTCGGATGCTCAAATGGAGCTGGATGACAATATCGGCCGGATCATGGATGTGGTTCGTCAGGTGGCTCCCAATACTATAGTCATCATAACAGCAGACAACGGAGCATGGCTGGATGCTTATCCTGATGCGGGTACAACACCTTTCCGGGGTGAAAAGGGTTCTGCTTTTGAAGCGGGATGGCGGGTTCCGGGTGTAATGTGGTGGCCCGGCAAAATTCCGTCCGGAGTACATTATGATGAAATGATGTCTCATATAGATGCATGGCCTACACTGGCTGCCATGGCTGGTCTCACGCCTCCTCCCACCGGAGAATGGAAAGACAATGACGGGAAACCGATTTACTTTGATGGAATCAATAACAGTGAATATATTCTCGGGAAAACCAAACATTCTGCACGCAACAGCTGGATCTATATCGATGGCGAGGCATTTAATGGGGCTCGCGCCGACATCGGAGGCGATCCGAATAATCCCGATTTAAAAATCGCCTGGAAATATCTTTGGACCTCCAAAGATTCCTGGCTGGGAGCCACACAAAATCTGGGCGGAATCGGATCATTATACTGTCTTACGATGGATCCCTATGAAAAATACGATATGACTTTCAACGGTGCTGCTCCAATGCGAAATACAACCACTTCGCCTGGCAGATATGCAGGCCAGGACAATGGCTGGTGTTTAGCTTTGATCTATCCGGTAGTAGTTGCCTTTGACCAGTCTATCATGAAGTATCCCAGCATTAAAAGATTCCCGGGTGGCGCGTCCAACGACCTGCAACCTAATTTGCAAAATCCGGGTAACCCGGTCCCGGCGCTTGATCCGGCACATATGCCTAAAACCGGTGGAGGGGCAGATTAAAGAAATTTATATTCTATCATCGGTTTTCATCAAAGCGGACTGCACATACATGCAGTCCGCTTTTTTATTTCTTTAACCCGGAATAATTATCTTCAGTAAAATATCCCCGCTTGAAATCAGAAACGACAACCCTGCCGGCGATCGCTATACGAAGTGTAGCCACCGGACTTTTTATGATGACGGTGTTTACATTTATCTGGACGGGTATTGCCTATGGTGCGGGTTTGCTGGAGAACCCATTGCGCTTCGGACTGCTCATATTTTTATTATTGTATGATTTTATTTATTGTGCAGGGAATCCGTTTCCTCGGCATCGCAAAAAAATATCCTTCCGTACAAACAACAGATGATGCTGCAGAAGGAAAAAAAATGGGGATGTGGTTCGGGATCATCTTTGGTGCAGAAGGTCTTTTTATTTTTCTCGGCATTACCCTGGTAAGAAACCTGGGTCATGAGGATTTAATCATTCCGGTGATCGCCCTGGTTGTCGGATTACATTTTTATCCCATGGCAAAAATATTTAACCGGAAAATAGATTACTGGCTGGCCACCTGGTCCACGTTGATTGCTGTTTCCGGTATCCTGTTCATCCTGAAGAAAACTTTTTTACCAGCGCAGGTTTATGCGTTTATCGGGATTGGTATGGCCATTACGACTACCTGTTACGGATTGTATATGATTAACTACGGGAATAAAATGATCCGGGCGAATCCTATCGCAGTGCATACACGATGATATTGACGCCGAATTTTGTATTGTCTTCGGCCAGAAAACGTTTGTTCCTGAAATCATAGTCCCATTCACATCCATAATCCTTATTGCTGTACAATACACCGATGCGGCCATTGACCTCGATCGCTTTCAGGTAATCGTGGATCAGATCATCGCCCCAGCCATTCAATTCAAACACGGTGGAAGGAGGGCCCTTCTCAAAATGGAAAAAAGACCGGTAGATCTCATGGGTCTTCGGAATCTTTTGCAGACATCCGTCCCCGAATAACGCATTCATCTGGGCTTCGAAGGACCGGGCAAAGAGACCGTCAATATCATGGTTGCAGTCATCGGCAAAAACAAATCCGCCATGCTCCACATATTTTTTGAAATGATCCGCTTCCCGGGCATCGAACTGCACCAGTTTGTGCCCGCTGATATAACAAAAGGGAGCACTGAATATTTCATCGCTGTCCAGATCAATGATCCTTTCCACGGGGTTTACCGGGATGGTCGTATATTCTATCAGCGAATTGAGCAGGTTAACCGGCATGCGCTGATCCGTATCCCAGTCGCCGGACTTGTACCTTAAACGGGTGAATACAAATTTGGATTTGTCCATCTTTTAAAACCGGAATTTCAGCCATTCAGCTGGCTATTTAACCGTAATTACAGGATTTTAAAGATTATTCGCCTTTTTATTCTAATTTCCTGATGATACAAGTTATGGCTAAGTTTCAGTAAAATATAAAACCAGATTTTTGAATACTATACCAGCGGTAGATAACTTATTGGAAGGGTTGGGCAAACTGAAAAATGAAATTCGTAAACGTATTGTCGGCCAGGATGAAGTGCTGGAAGAAATCATGATCGCCCTGATGGCCGGTGGTCATTGCCTGCTGGAAGGTGTACCCGGGCTGGCAAAAACCCTGATGGTAAAGACCATGTCGCAGGCCCTGGATCTTTCTTTCCGCCGGATACAGTTCACACCGGATTTAATGCCCACGGATATTATCGGAACGGAAATACTGGAGGAGGACCATGCTACAGGAAGGCGGTTTTTTAAATTTAATAAGGGGCCGCTTTTTGCCAATATGATTCTGGCCGATGAAATTAACCGCACGCCTCCCAAAACACAATCTGCACTGCTGGAAGCCATGCAGGAATTTGAAGTTACCTATGGCGGACAAACCTATCCGCTGAATCCGCCATTTTTTATCCTGGCCACACAGAACCCCATCGAGCAGGCAGGAACCTATCCTTTGCCGGAGGCCCAGCTCGACCGCTTTTTATTATATATCCGCATTGAATACCCGAGTGCGAAAGAAGAAAACGAAATTCTGAAAGCGACAACGGGAACAGAAGAAACAGTAATAAAACCCGTGCTGGGTCCACAGGAAATTCTCACTTTACAGAAACTGGTCCGGGAGGTGAATGTGAGTGATGACCTGATTGAATACGTAAGTACCATGATCCGCGCAAGCCGCCCGGGTCCTGAGTCAATCGCCCCGGTAAAACAATGGGTGAAATGGGGTGCCGGTCCGCGTGCAGGGCAAAGTCTGATCCTTACTGCCAAAGCGCGGGCACTTTTCAAAGGAAGATATTCCGTGATCATGGAAGATATTCATGCCCTGGCCTTTCCCGTACTGAGGCATCGCATCCTGCTCAATTTTAAAGCCGATGCCGAACAGGTAACCACTGACGTGATTACCGAAGCATTGATCAAAAACGTTGAGCGACCGCAAACCCGCATACGTTAATTATGAGCCGCTTACTGGATCCCAGAATAATATTATCGCTGAAGAATCTTCCGCTTGCAGCAAAAACAACTGTCGACGGGTTCATGTCAGGGATTCATAAAACCCATACCCGGGGAGCGGACCTGGAATTTATGCAATACAGAAGTTATCAGCCCGGAGATGATCTCCGCTGGCTGGACTGGAAGATGTACGGAAGGTCGGATCGTTTTTATATCCGCGAATCGGAAAAGGATTCCAGTATTTCCGTAAGGATTATGATTGACGCGAGTGCATCCATGGATCATGAAGATCAGGGCATCAAAAAAATAGAATACGCACGTTATCTCGCCGCTTCACTTGCCTACCTCGCTGGTCAGCAGCAGGATGCGGTGGGCTTATATGTATTTCAGGACAATCATTTTTTTTCCCTGCCGGCAAAAAAAGACAATCACCACCTGGAAAGAATTTATTATCAGCTGGAAAACATTCAACCCGGGGGAAAGTTTACCGCACCGATGCACTATAAGGAAATTTTTTCCGGAACCCGAAAAAAGGAACTCATCATATTTATCACGGATTTCTACGAAGAGAGAGGAGAGATTATGGAATTACTGGAATCCCTGGAGTCGATGAAAAATGAAATTCTTGTTTTTCAGCTGATGGGCAGAAATGAACTGGATATGGATTATTCCGGATTTCAGATGCTGGAAGACCTGGAAACCAGGGAGCGTGTAAGGATGGAAGGAGATACCGACCTTCGGAGCTACCGGCAGAAGATGGATCAGTATTTATTTAATCTACGGGAGAAATTACTTGGATGGGATATTTTTTACCGCCTCGTGCACATGGACCAGCCCATCGAAGAATTTCTAACCGCATTTTTAAATCAGCGTAATCACTTAAGCATATAAAATTTGTTTTATTTCTCTGAACCCATCTGGCTTTGGATTTCTGCGGGTATTGTGGTTCCCATCCTCATTCATCTGGCCAAAGGCCAGGCGGGTAAAACACTTCGGATTGGCAGCACCAGGCTGATCCGGGAAAATATTATCTCACAGTCGAGCAGTCTGAAAATTCGTGAACGCCTCCTGCTCCTGCTTCGATGTCTTGGCATTTTACTGGCCGCGTTTTTCCTGGCCTCACCCGGCTGGAAGCATCCATTTAGTTCCGGTAATGCGAAAGGATGGATTCTGCTCGAAAAAAACAGGCCGGCACATTCACTGGAACCATATCAGGCCCTGATCGATTCACTGGTAAGCAGTGGTTTTGAACTGCGGGTTCCGGAAAAAGAATTTCCTAAAACGCGGCTGGCCGATACCGTTAGTATTTCTCCGGATAGCAACCTGATGGCTTTTTTCGGTTACTGGCAGTTGCTGGACGACCTGGAAAAAAAGATTCCTTCCGGATTACCCGTTTACCTGTTTACCGGGAATCAGCTGAATCGCTTTACCGGTTCACGGCCGGATCTTGCCCTGAACCTGTATTGGTTTTTTCTGAATGCGCCGGATACGATTCATTCCTGGACCTCCGGGGCTTATTCTACTTCTGCTGATAGCATAATGAAAGTTACCGGAAACAGCCGTCCTTCCGCAACCTGGTTCCAAAACACCAGGGTCTCCGGAACTGACTACAATGAACGCTTAGCAGATGAGCATATTTTAACGGATACCAATACACTGATTGTGGATGTTTACGAAGAAAACGGAAATCCGGATGCGGATTATATAAATACAGCGCTGCGGTCTGTCCATGAGTATACGAATCACCGGATGAAAATATCCCTGGTAAAAAATGCAGATTCTTTACATGCAAACGCAGACTGGATATTCTGGTTGTCGGATAAACCATTTCCGGCATTCTCCCATCCCCGGAATCTGTTTATATATAAAAATGGCGAACCACTAAGCAGCGACAGTCACATATATACCCGTGATGGCAGTGAACCGGATGGCATTTCGCTTTACCAGATCATCCCTTCACCCACCGACACTTCATCCCGGAATATCTGGATGGACGGAATGGGAAGGCCGCTGTTAACCCGGAATAGTAAAGAATTCACCCGGTATGTTTTTTACAGCAGGATAGACCCGGCCTGGAATGATTTGCCCTGGTCCGCCGCCTTACCCCGCTTCATTTTACAGATCCTTTATCCTGAGCATCTGACCACTAAGGATCTTTTAGAGGATCAGCGTAAAATAGATCCGCATCAGGCGGTTCCGGTTCTGCGTTCAGCTGGGTTGTCTCCCGATAAAATGATCTTTCAGTATGAAGAACTTTCCCGTTACGTCTGGGTATTGTTGTTAATTATATTTTGTGCTGAGAGGTTCTTGTCATGGTATAAAAAGAGCGCCGCCCGTAATGGATAATCCTATAACCATATTAGAAAGCCTGCGCAGGAAATGGGTGGTACATGCCTGGATATCTTATGGCCTGATTTCGCTTGCCATAGGGATTGCAGCCGGAGAAATAGTACACCGCCTATTCTATTTTTCATGGATATGGATATTGGTTTTTACTTCCGGCTGTTTTATTCTTCGTTTGATTTTTACTGATTCATGGCGCATAACCCTCCGGGATATCGCGAGCTGGCTGGACGCAAAATATCCTTCGCTGGAAGAAAGTACGGCTTTATTACTACCGGATGGTCCGGCTAAAAACGGACTGCAGAAAATGCAGGAGCAGAAAACGGGAGAGATGCTCAGGAAAGAATATCAGGAGCAGATTATGTTTCCTTCAAAAATGAAAAGGGCTTTGTTCCTGCTTGCGGCGGTCCTGGCAATTTTCATTGTGACAGAAAGCATTTTTCATTTTCCTTCTTCCGGTAAAATAAATGAAGTGCCGGGGAGAAACCGGCTGGCAACCAATGCGCAACCGTTACCTGAAATTAGTGCCATACATATCCGCATTACACCTCCGGAGTATACGCGGATAAGTTCAAGACAACAGGAACAGGCCGATCTGCTGGCGGAAGAGGGATCTGTTCTGGACTGGGAAATAAAAACGGATAAGCCGGTAAATACACTTGGTTTTATTTTTAACGATTCCGGAAAAATAATCCTTCAGCCCAAAAATCCGGAACACACGGAATGGGCCTTTCATAAAAATATTCAGCAATCCGGCTTTTACCAGATCATGATCGATTCCCAGATTTCGGACCATTATAAAATGGAGATGATCCGGGACCTGTTTCCGGAAATAGAAGTGGAATCTCCTAAACCCAAAACTGTTTTGGAATATGGAATGGCGGAACAGGTAGCGCTTAAGGTTGGTATCCGGGATGATTATGGAATTCAGTCAGCCGGAATCTACGCCACAATATCCAGCGGCAGCGGAGAGGCTGTGAAGTTCAGGGAAAGGCAAATCCATTTCGATGCCGGTTTCCAGGAAATGCAAAAGCATTACATTTTACAAAAAAGTATTGACCTGAAATCACTCGGTATGATCCCCGGTGATGAACTTTATTTTTATATCCGGGCGAAGGACAACCATGGCCAGGAAAAAAGATCCGGAGTTTTTATTGTTACACTGGCAGACACGGCCGACCTGATGAGCACCGATTTGTCACTCAGCGGACTGAATGTAAAACCAGAATATTTCCGGAGCGAACGTCAGATCATTATAGAAACCCAGCAATTGTTGCTGGACAAACACCGGATACCCGTTGACTCCTTTAATAATAAATCCAACGACCTGGGCATTGATCAGAAATTGCTGCGGTTACGATACGGAAAGTTTTTAGGAGAAGAGAATGAATCCAATGAGGGTGGTCCGGAAAGTCAAAACGGTGCAGGCAATCCACTCGCATTTGGAAATGCCAGTCAGCTGATCGACGCCTACAGTGATAAACATGATAATGCGGAAGTCGCCGGTTTTTTTGAAAAAGATACTAAGGAACAACTCAAAGCAACCCTCACCGAGATGTGGAATGCCGAATCGCAGCTGAGAATATATAAACCCGAAGCGGCGCTTCCTTTTGAATACAAGGCACTCCGGCTTTTAAAGGACCTGCAACAGAAATCCCGCGTGTATGTGGCCAAAGCAGGATATAAAACCACACCGCTGGATTTTGGGAAGAGACTCAGCGGGGAACAGGACAAGATTGGCAGTCCGGTGGAAGCACAGACTGCTGCCCAAAATAAAGAAACAAATAACGGTTTACGTGAGGCGCTCAGCATTTTGCAATCGATGAAATCAAATCCAAAGCCGGAAGCCGGAATGGAAATCCTGCAGGAAGCAGAAACTATGCTGAGGGAGAAGGCAATGGCAGAACCTTCCCGGTACCTGGTATCCTATTCAGCAATTCAAAAAATCATCAGGACAATGAAAAACCTGGGCAGTCCGGATAATGCCGACCTGCAACTGGTTGAAAATGCATTGCAGGATCTGATTAAGCCCATTTCGGAAACACCTTCCAGACCAGAGTCTGGCGAAGGAGAAGCCCTGTCAGATTATTATTTCAGAAATCTGAAAAAAACGCCGTGAACAACTGGAATCTCATGATCATTATCGTTTGTTCCCTGCTGGGAATTCTCCTGGTACAAAGGGAATTCTCGCGAAAGAACAAACACTGGCGCGCGGCAAGATGCATCGCAATACTTCTGGCTGTATTTGGACTGGGGGGCATGGGGTTTCAAATAAAAAATTCCACCGGCGACCATAACCTTACTGAAATAAAAAAAGAAACCGATAGTATAACCTCAACAGCGAGGGCGGGTATTCCGGATATCCACTGGAAGGCCGGGTTAAAATCCGGAGAGTTGCTGATCGTTGAAGGTAGTTATGTAAACGCGGATGCAACGGCAAAGACCCTGGTGTTGTCCGGATTTAATACCCGCCTGGATTCAGTAATCATTCCATCCGGCGGCGCATATCCTTTTCGTTTGCGCACTATTCCAAAACAAACCGGGAAGGCCATTTTCCAATTGCAGGTGATTCAGGATAGACAAATACGGGAAACAGAACCCATACCCGTGGTTGTTGAACCGCAGGTTCCTATGAACGTGCTGATGCTCGCTTCCTATCCTGATTTTGAAAATAAATTTCTGAGCCAGTGGCTGACCGGAAATCATATCCAGGTAGTACAGCGCACCCGGATCAGTCAGCATGAGTATGAGAAAATATTTTTAAACCGATCACCCTTTGATTTCAGTCAGATTACAGATTCATTACTCAGTCAGTTTGATTTACTGATTTGTGATCCGCTATCCCTGGCATCGCTATCATCTTCAGAGCAATCCGCAGTTCGTCGTCAGGTCTCACAAAACGGAATGGGACTGATGATTCGTGCAGATACGATTCCGGTTAAAAAAGATTATTATGACGAACCGTTTCCCTGTTTTGCATTTAAACCGAAAAATAATTCTCCCCGACTACTCTATACCAGTGACAGTTTACGCAACCTCCCATACCCTGATGCCGGGGAGGCGATTGGAATAAGATTTCAATCCGGAACACAACCTCTTGTGTTTGAAAAAGGCGGACAGATACGCGTGAGCAGTATGCTCGAGGGCAGGGGAAGGATTTGTTTCACCACCATACATAATTCATTTGAATGGAGCCTTGGCGGGAAGGCAGGGGATTATGGATATTACTGGACCTGGCTGATTCAAAAAACGGCGAAACGGAAAAAAGAAAATTTTCAATGGTGGACCGCCGAAAAATTCCCCCGTCAGCATAATCCTGTACATTTCTCTTTTGAAACCGGTGATGCTCAAATACCATGGATAAGGATTGGGTTTGATTCCATGTTTCCGCGACAGCATAAAAATTATTCTAATCTATGGGAAGGTGAATACTGGCCCCGGCAAACCGGCTGGCAGCCGGCCATTCACGTGGCTAACCGGTATATGGACTGGTATGTATTTGAGGAGAAGGACTGGCCTTTATTTATCAATTCCCAATACAAAGAACCACCCGAAAAACCCCATACGGACAAAAGACTATATGCATGGATATTTTGCATTATTTTGATAAGCGGTTGGTGTTTTTTGTGGCTGGAAAGGAAATTCTTCCTAATTTGATCCACCTTCAGGAGATTATTTCTTCACTATTAATATCCTCATATTTTGAAAAGAAAAGATTTTATTTCGACAGCGGGTATGGGCCTGGGTGCGCTCTTTATACCCAAGTCGTCCATGTTTACCCGAACCCTTTCTTTAGACGAACCCTGGCACGCAGGTGATACGGTATTAAAAAAAGAACTTTCTGATGTGGCCATGAACGCCGCCCGCGGAGTCGGGGCAACATATACGGATGTTCGTATCGGAAGATATTTAAATCAGTTTGTGGTTACCCGGGAGGATAAGGTAGAAAACATCGTTAATACAGAATCTTATGGAGTTGGCATCCGTGTAATTGCGAATGGTTGCTGGGGTTTCGCTGCAACGGATCACATGGATAAGGACAGCATCGCTAATGCGGCGAAACTGGCTGTGGCTATCGCCAAGGAAAATGCCCGGTTATTAACTGAACCCGTTCAGCTTGCCCCGCAAAAGGGTTATGGTGAGGTTTCCTGGAAAACGCCCATGCAGGTAAATGCCTTTGAAGTGCCCATAAAAGAAAAAGCGGATCTTCTTTTGTCAGTAAACGATGCGGCAATGAAAGGTGGTGCCAATTATGTGAACTCCATTCTTTTCTTTGTGAATGAACAAAAATATTTTGCTTCTACTGACGGATCTTATATCGATCAGGATATTCACCGCATCTGGCCTTTATTCCGGATAACAAAAATCGATGCGAAAACCGGAAAATTTGAAACCCGTGCTTCCCTGAGTGCGCCAATGGGAAGGGGATATGATTATATCATTCCGAAAGAAAAGGATAAAATAAAAGGTCTTGTAACACTCTACGGAAACAGTTATGATATGCTGGAAGATGCCAAACAGGGAGCCATACAGGTTACTGAAAAAATGGCGGCGAAATCCGTTGAGGCGGGGAAATATGATCTTGTGCTGGATCCAACGAATTTGTGGCTCACCATTCATGAATCGGTGGGTCATCCTTCTGAACTGGATCGCGTGCTGGGATATGAAGCGAATTTTGCCGGAACCAGTTTCCTGACCCTGGACAAATGGCAATCCGGAAAATTCAATTTCGGCAGTAAGGAAGTAAATATTATGGCCGATAAATTACAACCGGGCTCGCTGGGAGCGGTTGGATGGGATGATGAAGGCGTCGGTACCAAGGAATGGAATATTATCAAAGACGGGATCCTGGTGAATTACCAGGCCATCCGGGACCAGGCGCATATCATCGGATTGAAGGAATCACAGGGCTGCTGTTATGCCGACAACTGGAGCAGTGTCCAGTTTCAGCGCATGCCGAATATTTCCCTGAAACCGGGTGTGAACAAACTGAGTCCCGCTGAAATGATCAAAAATGTTGAAAAGGGGATTTATATCATTGGCGATAGTTCTTTTTCCATTGACCAGCAACGGTTTAATTTCCAGTTCAGCGGTCAGCTGTTTTATGAAATTAAAAACGGAAAGATCGTGGGTATGCTGAAAGACGTGGCCTACCAGTCCAATACACAGGAATTCTGGAACTCCTGCCACGCCATCTGCGATAAAGATGACTACCGCCTGGGAGGATCTTTTTTTGATGGTAAGGGCCAGCCCCAGCAGGTGAGTGCTGTATCCCACGGATCATCCACCACCCGCTTCAATGGAGTAAATGTTATTAACACAGCAAGAAAAATCTAAATCATTATGCCCATATTAACCCGCGATGAAGCACAAGCATTACTAACCAAAGTACTGAGTTATTCCACCGCTGATGAGTGCGAAACGAACCTGAACGGATCAGATGGTGCCAATATCCGCTACGCCCGGAATGCCGTTTCAACCAGTGGTGCCATCACCAGGACGACGCTTGTGGTATCCGCCGCATTCGGAAAGAAACTTGGTGTTGCCACGATCAATGAATTTGACGATGCCTCCTTGCAGAAAGTAGTGCGACGGGCTGAAGAACTGGCCAGACTGGCACCTGAAAACCCTGAATTTGTTCCCTTTCTTGGTCCGCAGGAATACGGTCCCCAGGCCCAGCTTTATTTCCCGGCAACCGCAGCGCTTGATCCGAAAACAAGAGCTGATGATGTAGCGACCAGCTTGCAAATTGCCAAAGAGAATAACCTGACGGCAGCCGGTTTCATGGAAAATAGTACCAGTTTTTCGGCGATGAAAAACACCCATGGACTGTTTGCATATAATACGTTTACTACGGTCGCATTCAACGTAACCCTGAGAACAGCAGATGCCAAGGGTTCGGGTTATGCCTCCAAGGGATTTGATAACGTGAACGACCTGAATGTTGGAAAAGCAACCTCCATTGCGGCCCAAAAAGCAGTGGCCTCCAAAGATGCAAAAGCCATTGAGCCCGGAAAGTATACGGTTATTCTTGAACCAACTGCCAGTATCGTATTGCTCGAAACCCTGATTGGCGGGCTGGATGCGCGTGAGGCAGACGAAGGCAGAAGTTTTTTGAGCAAGGCGGATGGTAAAACAAAACTTGGTGAAAAACTTGTCGATGAACGGGTGAATATATATTCCGATCCGCAATATCAGCCATTGGCTTGTTCCAACTGGAACAATGACGGAAGGCCGCAGGTAAAAATTGACTGGATCAAAAAAGGCGTGGTGGAAAACCTGTATTATTCCCGTTACTGGGCCCAGAAAAAAAATGTAAAAGCTGTTCCTTTCCCGGATGCTTTTATCATGGATGGTGGAACCATGACCCTGGATGAAATGATTAAATCGACAGAGAAAGGGATCCTGGTTACCAAACTCTGGTATATCCGGGAAGTAGATCCCCAGACGCTTTTATACACCGGTTTGACGAGGGATGGGACTTTTTATATTGAAAACGGACAGATCAAATTTCCGATCAAGAATTTCCGGTTCAATGAGAGTGCCGTAATCATGTTGAATAATGTGGATGCACTTGGGATACCCGAACGAACTGTAAGTGGTGAATCAGGTACTCAGGCCATGATCCCCCCGATGCGGATCCGGGATTTCACATTCTCCTCTCTTTCAGACGCCGTTTAATTTCAGAAGATATTCGTTTTCAAAATCCCGTCCGTTTCGACAGACGGGATTTTTTTTTAGTCTAATAACAGGAATATTTTTCCAGGGTTCCTTCATCTACACCCATGTAAGTAAGCTGGATTTCGCTTGAATTTAAAATTTTCCCCGATACCGGATGACTCATCAGCGGGATACTGGAATAGATGATAAAGTCCGCCGAATCAATCATTTTAAACCGGTCATATTGTGCATCTTTCCAGAAATAATTTGTGTTAAATGAAAAAACAGAATCATTGCTAAAACTAATATGAACCGGATTATTTGGATTTGAGTTTTCCCAGTTTGGATTTGGATTATTGGGATAAGAATAGGACCCCGACATTTCCAGGAACCAGTTTCCAATAATGTCTCCATTTTGGTGGGAACAACTACTATTGCAGTTTGAACAGGGAGCGTCTGTTTTCTTACAGGCTGCCAGCAATAAAAATAGCAATAGGCTTAAATATATTCTTTTCATAAATCCGGTATTCGTAAGCCCTGTATATTATAGGCCACTAAAAGTATACCAGACAGGAAAAGAATTAAAATGGCTAATTGCGTCTGGCAGATATTTAAAATGAATATTCGCCAATCATCAAAACTTAAACAGGGTTATTAAGGAATTTGATCTAATTTAATCGGCTGATTCCGACGGGTTAGGAAAAAATGCAAATATTTACCGGTGAATAATGAGTATGTGCGTTTATTTTCTGATTTTCTGAACTTCAGAATGACAGAGAGGGAAGTGGAAGTTTTATCTTTTTATCAATAGTACCGGAACTTCATGACTGATTTTATTAGAAAACTTTCTATAGCCGGTAGTTTTACTTTTATTATCTCAACCGCTATTTATGCCCAGGACCTGGAACCCCGGAGTTATGCCGTAGTACCCAAGGGACTGCACGCTGCAGCGCTGGCGCTTACTTATTCCAGCGGAAATATTGTTACCGAAGGAAGTTCTCCGCTGCAGAATCTGGATGTAACCAATAAGCTTATCAGTGCCGGTTATGTACAGACTTTTGGTTTGTTTAATAAGTTAGCCCGGGTATCTGCCAGTCTGCCTTATGGATTCCTGAATGGCAGCGCAGATTTTCATGGTGTGGACACCAGCGCCTCCCGCTCGGGCTTTTATGACGGCCGCATAAAATTTGGTATTAACCTGCTGGGTTCCCCCCTGATGACACCAAAGGAGTTTCAGAAATTCCAGGAGCATACCGTACTGGGTGTGAGTATGGTAATGTCCGTTCCCGTTGGTCAGTATTTTCCAACCAAATTGGTCAATCTGGGATCTAACCGCTGGGGCTTTAAGCCGGAGATCGGTTTTTCCCATGGCGAAGGCAGATTGTTTCTTGAAATGTATACAGGAGTGTGGATATACACTAATAACGCACAGTATTATAATGGTCACTCACTGGATCAAAAAAACCTTTTTACTTTCCAGGCGCACGTGGATTACACATTTAAACATGGAAAGTATATAGCATTTAATGGCGGATTTTCAGCTGGCGGGGAAACAGCCATTGACGGAAAAGAACAGGGCGATGAGCAACGAAACTGGAGACTGGGTGGCACCTGGTCCATGCCCATATTCAATAAACATCAATCCATAAAGTTCATGATTAATACCGGGGTGGCTACTCGTGCTGGTCAGAATTATACAGCCATCACCCTTATATATCAATATGCATGGTTCTAATGCTGCCTGGCCGGCCATTAATTTTATATTGATTAATTTCATCACCCGAATTATTTTTTTTCAAAACCTATCCTCGATCGAATGAGAAATATAAAGAGCCTTACTGCTGCATATCTGTTCCTGTTTTGTGCAGCCTGTCAGGAGGCAGGTCAGAAAAAAGAAACTGCAGGGCAGTTAACGGCAGACCTGGAGAAGAAAAAGATTTCCGGCGCCGTTTCCTGTACAGCAACCGGACTTCCCGTTCAGGACAGTGCCTTATACATGGATGGCGGAGGAGCCGAATTTCAGCCTACTTCATTTGGAGACCTGAAGGGACCGGCAAAAGGAGAGGGGGGCATGGTCTGGATTCCGGGCGGGGATTTTAGCATGGGCGGCGTAAATCCGATCGGTATGATGGATGGTGGTCACGAAGGTATGGGGGATGCCCGGCCGGTTCACCGCGTTCATGTGGACGGGTTTTTTATGGATGTAACGGAAGTGACCAACAAAGAGTTTACCGATTTTGTGAATGCTACCGGATATATAACCATCGCGGAAACCAAACCGACCCGCAAAGAATTTCCGGATGCACCCGAAGAAAACCTGGTTGCCGGTTCCGTAGTTTTTACGCCAAAACAAACCAACGATTTATCGAACAGTTACAACTGGTGGAGTTATGTTCACGGAGCAAACTGGAGGCATCCGACGGGACCGGGATCTGATATCACCGGTAAGGAAAATTATCCGGTCGTACATATTGCAGAAGAAGATGCGGAAGCCTATGCAAAATGGGCCGGCAAAAGACTGCCAACAGAAGCGGAATGGGAATTCGCGGCACGCGGAGGAAAAACAGGCGAGCTGTATACCTGGGGGAATACGTTTAAGCTGAATGACAAATGGATGGCCAATACCTACCAGGGTAAATTTCCGGCGATGGATAACGGAACAGACGGATATATCGGTATTGCACCGGTAAAGAAATTTGAGCCCAATGCCTATGGTTTATACGATATGGCAGGTAATGTTTGGGAATGGTGCAGCGACTGGTACCGCGCAGATTATTATCAGACCCTCGCCAAAAATAAAATATCCATTAACCCCAAAGGACCCTCCGATTCTTTGGATCCGATGGAACCTTCAGAAAAAAAGAAAGTGCAGCGTGGTGGTTCTTTCTTATGTACCGATCAATATTGCACCCGCTATATGGTGGGAAGTCGTGGTAAAGGCGAATATCGTTCTTCCTCAAATCATGTTGGTTTCCGTTGTATTAAACCGGTTAGCCCGAACCTGATTTCTAAATTGAAATAAACTTATAGTTTCATTCCGAACGCAGGCTGGTGGTCGGATTGGCCTGCGAAGCTCTGAGGACTCAAGTACTAACTTTACAATCTCTAAGAAATATTCTGTATTCCGGCTGAAATAAAATAATTTGATCCGGCAAATACTTCCACATGAAAATTTTCAGAATTGTTTTGTTTGTTTTTTATTGTCTCTTTTTGCAATTCAATGTGTATTCCCAGTCCGCCCTGACGCTCGCACCCACTCCTCCCATGGGGTTTAATACCTGGAATACTTTTCAGACTAAGATTAGTGAAGACATGTTAAAGGCGATGGTAGATACTTTCGTTAGTTCAGGGATGAAAGCAGCCGGGTATCAATATTTTGTACTGGACGACGGGTGGATGGCCATGGAAAGGGATAAAAGCGGGAACCTGGTAGCTGACCCCGTAAAATTTCCCCATGGCATGAAGGCCTTCGCGGACTATGTCCATTCAAAGGGCCTGAAATTCGGCATTTACAATTGTGCCGGCTGGAAAACATGTGCCGGTTATCCGGGCACCCGCGGACACGAATTTGAAGATGCACGCCTCTATGCTTCATGGGGTGTTGATTTTTTGAAATTTGACTGGTGTAATACTGATAGTCTGAATACCCGTGAAGCATACAGAACCATGCACGCCGCGCTGGATTCAACCGGCCGGCCCATTGTATTTAGTATCTGTGAATGGGGTTCGCATGAGCCCTGGCTCTGGGCCGGAGGAGTGGGCGAACTATACCGTACTACCGGAGATATATCGGCAAGTTTTGCCCACGATAAAGATATGGGCAGCTGGACAGCATTGTCTGTTGTAGGTATCCTGGACAGACAGATTCCCATCCGGAAATATAACGGACCCAATCACTGGAACGATCCGGATATGCTGGAAGTAGGGAACGGGATGACTAGCGTTGAAGACAAGTCACATTTTTCTCTTTGGTGCATGCTGGCCGCTCCTCTGGCGGCCGGGAACGACCTTCGGAAAATGTCGGCCCAGACACGGGAGATCTTAACCAACAAAGAAATGATCTCCATAGATCAGGACAGTCTGGGATTATCGGCTTTCAAAATGGATATGCCCGACAGCGTGGAACTCTGGGTGAAACCATTGAAAAATAATCAATGGGCGCTCTGTTTTTTCAACCGGACGGGCAGCAACAGAAAAATAAGTCTGGACTGGAAGGACCTGCATATAAGAGATGGATTGTCCGGACGGCAGTTGGATTTTAAAGAAAGCACCTATACGCTGAAAGATCTCTGGAATAAGAAGACAACAACATCCGGATTAACAAGTAAAAAGCTGGATTATGAACTGGCTTCACACGATGTACTTGTTTTCAAATTGTCTTCTGCAAACTAGGCATTAATCAAATGTGAAGATTACGGAATCCCGGATATTAATCCGCGTAAAGGATTATATTTCCTTTCTAAATCTTATTTATGAATGCATTAATTGAATCTCTCCAGGAAAAAGTCGGACTGACTGCCGATCAGGCAAAACAGGCAGCGGAACATGCTATGGAATATATTAAGTCAAAAGTACCGGCCTCCTTTCATGAGCACCTGGATGCAGCTGCAATCGGTGAAACCATTACATTGAAAGGTGCGGAATTTCTTGCCGAAGCCCAGACCAAGGGCGGCGAATTCATACACGACGCCCAGGAAAAGATCTCCAGCTTTATCCACAAAGCTTAGGAAAGTATGGGAGTGTGAGAGTGAATTAAACCCACACTCTCACACTCTCACACTCTCACACTTTCTTCAGGGTTCATGCAACAATCAGACAATCCCCGTGTCTTTGCCTTAGATTTTCCCCATGTCGGAAAACGGACGATACCGTATCAATTCCGGGCAGTAACCCTGTACAGTGTTGTGCCAGGCGATTGATTTTTAAATGATTAGGGTTCTGGCACCGACTTGGAAGCATGTAATTTTTAATTCTTCATCTAAAATTTCAACACATGAGAAGCATGTTCAGTTTTCTGCTGGTTATTTCAGGAATAATTGCGCAGGCACAGGATTCCCACAAAGGTGTACTGTATTTAAAGAAGACCTTGTCGGCAGATGCCATTAACCAGGTGGAGGCTAAAACCTCTGGCGGTGGCATTGAAGTTACCGGGGTAAATGCTGCAGAAGCCCGTATTGAGGTGTATGTAAATAGCAACAATCTTGGGAACTATTCAAAAGAGGAGATTCAAAAAAAGATTGAAACGGACTATGATCTTTCAGTAACGGTTTCCGGAAACAAACTAATCGCTACGGCAAAGCCAAAAGGGGTATTCAAGAACTGGAACAATCAGCTGAGTATATCTTATAGCATTTATGTGCCAACTAACTGCGGTACTCATCTGAATACGAGTGGTGGCGGAATTGCCATCAATAACCTCAATGGCGAACAGCATTTTAATACCAGCGGCGGCGGCCTGGATCTGAAATCACTTTCCGGAAAAATTGACGGCCGTACTTCCGGAGGCGGTATTTCAATTGCCGATGCAAAGGATGACATCGATCTGGAAACAAGTGGCGGAGGAATCGAAGCCAGTCGTTGTTCAGGCCAGATAAGGCTGAATACTTCCGGCGGATCCCTCGATTTAAAAGATCTGAGCGGGAAAATCAACGCATCAACCAGCGGTGGAAATGTGGATGCGGAAAAGATCAGCGGTGAGCTGATTACCCACACTTCCGGGGGAAATATTTCCCTGGTGTCCATGCGTGGTAGTCTGGAAGCTTCTACCAGTGGCGGCAATATTGATGTGCAGATTCTGGAAACCGGCAAATATGTTAAACTGGGTAATTCCGGCGGATCTGTCCATCTGGAAGTTCCGAAGGGCAAGGGCTTTGACCTGAATATCCATGGCGATGGCGTACACACGGAAGGGTTGAGCAATTTCAGCGGTTCGCTCGAAAAAGAAAGCATTAACGGTACCGTAAATGGCGGCGGGATGCCGATTGACATTCACGCCGGAAGTGGCGGCGTGACCCTGGCTTTAAAATAATTTTAAACAAAACTGGCATGGTATTTATATTCTTGATGTGATAGGATTTTTGCAAATTTCTTTAATCAGATAATAAACCGTTTGACCCGAGGCGTAGGATTTTTTGAACATTAAAATTTATTATTATGAAAAAAGTGTTATTTGCAGCCTTCGCAGGCTTGTGTGTAATTACATCTATTATGGCTACTCCTGCCGTGAAAGGAAAATCGCGGACTGTTTTGCAGATTAAGCAAAGCCTGACGGATACGGTTCCTCCTAAGGACACGACTAAAAAGGTTAATATTTTGTACAACCAGGTAAATTTGACGGATACGGTTCCTCCCAAGGACACGACCAAAAAAGCGAATGTTTTGTACAATCAGTAAAGTTTGACCGATACTATTCCCGGAAAAGACGACACCAGCCGAAATCCAAAACCGATGGATACGACTTCAATGCCGAAAATTATTCAGGGATTATAGTAATTCTTTCAAACAGAAGGTGTTCTGCATGGCGGGCTCATGAGATAAAATCAACGATGGCTTTAAAAGACCCGTCGTTGATTTTTTTATTCTTCTTTCCCGGCAAATAGTTTTCTTTTCAATTTGCCGCGGTAACTGTGAAATATAACGAATACCGGCCCGATAAGAAAATAAGTAAAGCCTGCATTGCCGGCAAGCCCTTCCGGGAGCGCCAGGGCAGTCAGTACGGAAAGTAATGCAAAGCCGGCCATGATCGTTACCCGGTAAATATTTGTTTTACATTCAAATTTTTCTTTAAGACTTAAACCGAGTGGTTTAGATTTCCGGAAGGCATGCCGGTACATCAAAAAGAACAGCAGGTAGATTGTCATTAATCCGAGTCCGTAAATCGCCATCAGGGCTGGTACCTGGTGCAGGGTAATCTTGAACGGAGATTTATTCAATCCATATATCTGATCGCTGAACATCAGGGAAAAGACAAATTTCAGCGGGTACACATAAAATAATACAAGAAACAATAAAAACCCGTTCAGGGCAATCGTTCGGGAATCATCCATCCCGTATAAACGGAAAAACCGGTGTTGTTCAGTCCAGATGGAAATGAGAACTAAAAAGCTGATCCCGAAAGCAAAAAATCCCCGCATCGTCATCAGCAGTTCTTCAAAACTATGCGGCACCTCCAGGGACACAATCAGCAGCGTTACTGCAAAAGCAAATACGCCGTCACTGAAGGTTTCAATTCTCTGAATTTCATAGTTACGCCTGGTGTGCAGTCCCTTTGCTTCATTGTGTGTTCCGGAAAAAAGTTTTCTGACCATACGATATACAAATTATAGTTAGCTGTTAATTTTTCAGACTTCTCCCCGCATATGCCATGCCCTGGGACGTACAAAAGATTGCAGTCCGGCATGGGATAGCGCCACGCCGAATCCGGAATGTTTTCTGCCACTCCAGGGTAAGGAAGCAGAAACCCTGTCGCAGCAGTTCCAGTATCCGGTACCTGTG
Source organism: uncultured Bacteroidota bacterium (assembly GCA_963766585.1). Taxonomy (GTDB): domain Bacteria; phylum Bacteroidota; class Bacteroidia; order Chitinophagales; family Chitinophagaceae; genus Puia. The sequence goes on along the minus strand of CAVYAV010000001.1, from coordinate 1,230,340 downwards.
TTGATGCGGTCAAGTATATTTTCAGCAGTTTGTTTGTCTTTACTGTATACAGATGCTGTTAATCCATATTCGGTATCCTGCATTAGTTGAACTGCTTCTTCATCATTTTCCACTTTCATAATTCCGATTATGGGTCCGAAAGATTCTTCCTTCATCACCAGCATATCGTGCGTTGTATCGCTGAGAATGGTTGGTTCAAAATAATATCCCCTGCCGGATCCGCGGTTGCCTCCTAACAAAAGACGGGCTCCTTTTGAAACGGCATCCTTCACCTGGTTTTCTAAAACAATGAGCTGGTCCCTGCGGGTGAGCGGACCGAAATAAATGTCTTTTTCAGTGGGAGAACCGGTTTTCCAGCTGGCAACCTCCTGTACAAATTCACGAACATAAGCCTCATAATTTTTTTTATGTACATAGATCCGTTCCACAGCGCAACAACTCTGACCATTATTATAGAAAGCACCGTCTGCTGTTGATGCTGCCACCTGTTTTACATCTAAAACATCGCTGGCAACATACAAAGGATCCTTGCCTCCCATTTCCAGTTGACAGGGAACCATTTTCTGCGCGCATTTTTCATAAATATATTTTCCGGTTTTATAAGAACCGGTAAAAAAATATCCGTCGAAGGGCAGGTTCAATAATAGTTCACCCGTATTTTTTGCACCCAGGGCGACCTGGAATACGTCGTCAGGCACGCCGGACTGTTTTAATAATTTTTCAATTTCCAATCCGGTAAGCATGGCATATTCTGAGGGTTTGTACATCACACAGTTTCCGGCCAGCAGTGCGCTGACAAATACGTTCACACCCACCAGCCATGGATAGTTCCATGCCGAGATATTACAGATTATGCCAAGAGGTTCATAGGAAATTTTTTCTACCAGCCCTGGCGTTCTTGTCATCTCTTCCTCACCCAGGTATTTCACGGCATTTTCAGTCAGCCATTTTATCCTTGTTATGGCGCCGTTGATTTCATTCCGGCTTTGTTGTAAGGGTTTCCCAACCTCTGATGTTAATACGGAAGCGAGTCTTTCGATATCCTGCAACATGCCGGATGAAAATTTTTGCAGTATCTGCACCCTGGCGGCAACTGTTAATGCAGCCCAGTTTTTCCGGGCTTTTTGCAACATTTTAAATTTTGTCTCAAGTGTTTCGGCTCCGTCTTCCGGGATATCCCGGATCAGTTCTTCAGTAGCCGGATTGATGATTTGCATATTTGTTAAATAATTTTTGCGCTATAATGCTTTTAAATATAATTTTTTGAAATCTTCCCGGCTCACCGGTTTAGGATTGTTCGGATGAGCAAAATCTGCCAGGGCCAGGTCGGAAAGGGTCTCAATATGGTCGGGTTTCACACCGATGGCGCTGAGTTTACCGGGGATATTTATTTTTTCATTCAATTCGAAAAGGTACTGTACAACTGCCGGTCCGGACTTGTCTTTTAATTTCAAAATCTCCGCCATCTGTTCAAACTTATACTCAAATCCTTCGATATTAAATTCCATTCCATAAGGAATATTAACCGCATTGGCCAGTCCGTGATGCGTATCCAGTAAGGATGAAAGCGGATGGGCCAGTGAATGCACTACCCCGAGTCCCTTTTGAAAAGCGACGGCGCCCATAAGAGAAGCGATCAGCATTTTACTTCTGGATTCCAGGTCGGGATGATTCACTGCTTTTACGAGGGAATCACGGATCAGGGAAATCGCCTGCAGGGCGATGCCGTCACACATCGGAGAGAAACTATTCACCAGGAATGCTTCCATATTATGGGTCAGGGCGTCCATCCCGGTCGCAGCTGTGATAAAAGGAGGCAGATCCATTGTTAACAGGGGATCAGCAAATACGATCCGCGCAATCAGTTTGGGGGAGAAAAGAATTTTCTTCTGATGGGTATCATCGTCGGAAATAACCGCGCTCCGGCCTACTTCACTTCCTGTGCCGGCGGTGGTGGGTATGGTGATAAAATGCGGAACATCATTCGTTACAAAAATATCGCCTCCTTTCAGGTCATCATATTTGAACAAATCCTCGCGGTGATGAATGCGAAGCGTAATGGCCCTGGCTACATCCAGTGCGGCACCGCCGCCGATTCCGATAACAGAATCCCTTTTTTCCGCATCATATATTTCTGTTCCGGCATACACATCGGATTTAACCGGATTTTTATGAATATCCGTAAAGATTCTTACTGAAATATTCCGGCTCTCCAGGTCTTTCACTATGTTTTTGAAAAATTCCAGCTGGGATACGTTCGGGTCAGAAACAATAAGCGGACGGGCCAATTGGTTCTTTAATAAATAAGGACCGAGTTCTTCGCTGGAGCCCGGACCAAAACGAATGATGGTCGGGAAATTATATTGGTAGATTTTATTAAAATTCATTTTTTACATTTTTAGATCCCTAAATAATTTCAAAATATCTTTTCAGTTCCCAGTCCGTCACGGTCTTCAGGTGTTGGCGCCATTCCCATTCCCTTGTGCGGGTGTAATGGTCTACAAATCCTTCTCCCAGTATTTCACGCGCGGCAGCAGATTGTTTCATCATTTTAGTAGCCTCGTCCAGGGTAGCAGGAATAGTGCCGTGGTATTTATCCAGGTATCCGTTTCCGATGGTGGGTTCCTGTTCCAGTTTTAATTTATGTTTGATACCATATAGTCCGGCGGCAAGCGCACCGGCCATAGCGAGGTAAGGATTTACATCAGATCCGATAACCCGGGTTTCGAGCCTGCAGGCCGTTTTACTGCCTGACAAAACACGAATTGCCACGGTGCGGTTATCCAGTCCCCAGGTGAGTGTTGTTGGCGCCCAAGCTCCTTCCACCAATCGTTTATAACTATTCACCGTTGGTGCGAAAAGAGGAAGCAACTGCGGAATTAATAGTAATTGTCCCGCCAGGTATTGTTTCATTGTTACACTCATTTTAAATGTATCTTTTTCGTCATGGAATAAATTCTTTTTCCCCGTCGCATCCCACAGACTCTGGTGTACATGTCCTCCGCAGCCCGGAAGGTTCTCACTGATCTTGGCCATGAATGTTGCCATGATACCCTGTTTATATGCAATTTCCTTTACAGCAGTTTTGAATAGTACGGCACGGTCACCGGCTTCTAAAATATCAGAATAACGAATGGCTGCTTCGTAAACACCGGGACCGGTTTCCGTATGCAATCCTTCAATGGGAATCCCAAACTGGTTGAGCAATTCAAAAAGATCGGTCATGAAATCACTCTGCAGACTGCTTCGCAGGATGGAATAGCCGAACATGCCTGGTGTGAGGGCCTGCAGGTTCCTGAATTGTTTCTCCTGTAATGATTGCGGGGTTTCTGCAAAATTAAACCATTCAAACTCCTGGGAAAACAGCGGATGAAAACCGGCCGAAATGGCATCAGACAATACTTTTCGCAGCAACTGCCGCGGACAAACCATTGGCGCATTTTCCTGTGGGATTAATTCTCCCAGGAAAAAAGGAAGATCATTTTCCCATGGAATTTTCCGGAAACTGGACAGATCCAGCCGGGAAGGTGCATCCGGATATCCGGTATGCCAGCCGGTATAAGATACATTATCATAAGCGGCGTCGCCCGAGTCCCAGCCAAAAATAACGTCACAGAAACTGGTGTCAGAGTCTACCACTGATAAAAACTTTTCTACCGAAATATATTTTCCCCTTAATACGCCGTCAATATCTGTAATGGCAATTTTTACTTTTCCCGATGCATGGTTCTTTACGTACTCTAAGATTTCTTTTACTTCCATACATTAATTTTTAGGTGCTTCCTGCTTTGTAAGCAGTTTAAATAATCCGAATGTTACTGCCATCCCTAATATATAAAATAAAGCCAGTTGGAAATTGTAAATCGTCATGGCGATAATGGAAAGGCTGGCCAGCACCAGCGCGGTAACCGGGAAATAAGGATAAAACGGCACCTTGAAAGGACGATCCAGTTCAGGTTCTTTTTTCCGCAGTCGGAGCATAGAAATCATGGAAAGAATATAAAGGGTAAGCGCACCAAATACTGAAATGGTAATGATCTCGGAAGTTTTTCCGGATACCAGGGCGATGATTCCGATGACCATGTTGACCAGCAGGGAATTGGCAGGTGTATTAAACCGGGGATGTATTTTTCCCAGGAACGTCGGTGCAAATTTTACCCTTCCAAATTCATAAGTTGACCTGCCGGCAGATAAAATCAGTCCATGAAAAGATGCCACCAGTCCGAATAATCCCACCGTTATCAACATGTGATACAGAAGATGATTATTTCCGGTGATATGGGCAAGCGCCAGCGGCAGGGGAGAATCTGAAGTGGATCCGTCGGCCCGGTATACGATGGTTTCCCAGCCACCGACTCCAATGGAACTGATAAAAATCAGTATGCAGAGAATTACCAGCGTAAGGATGGCAGAACCAAACCCCAGCAGAAGTGTTCGTTGCGGGTGAACCACTTCCTCAGCTACATTGGCAACGCCTTCTATGCCCAGGAAGAACCAGATGGCAAAAGGAATAGCTGCCAGGATTCCCTGCCAGCCATGCGGGAATGCATTGTGCTGAAGATTTTTTAGTTCAAAATGAGGAAGGGTTATGCCGGTAAACAGTAATAATTCACCCACGGCAAATATGGTAATGACCAGTTCAAAAACCGCCGCTGCCCTGACACCATATATATTTAATGCAGTGAATAAAACATATCCTAAAATGGCAATCGCCAGGATCGGTATCTGCGGAAAAAATAAATTAAAATAGGCCCCGATGGCAAACGCGATAGCAGGCGGGGCAAAAATAAATTCAATATTCTGTGCCATACCAGCTATAAATCCAAGGTCCCTGCCCAGGGCACGATGAGCATAGTCAAAGACCCCGCCAGCCCGGGGTATGGCGGCTGCGAGCTCAGCATAACTGAAAGTAAAACTCGTATACAGGATGATGATAAAAAACGTAGCCACTGCCAGGCCGCCGGTGCCTCCCTGTTCCAGTCCCAGGTTCCATCCGAAATACATTCCGGATATAACATAACCTACGCCCAATCCCCAAAGAAGGAACGGACTTAAAGACCTTTTGAGTGCAGGTTCCGAAGGAGAATGCATTTTGGGATGAGTTTTAGTATGAGCTGGCATGCCGGTTTTCCAAAAATAGACTAGAAAAAGTTTCAGTAACGAGGAATCTGGGTAAATTGTCCTATTAAATTATGGCTATGTCTGCAAAGGATCCCCGGGTGGATGCTTATATTGAAAAGTCTGCGGCTTTCGCCAAACCTATTCTGGAAAAGTTGCGCAAACTGATTTTCCAGGCAGCACCCGATGTAACGGAAACCATTAAGTGGAGTTTCCCGAATTATGAAGTGCATGGATCGATGTTATGTAATATGGCTGCATTTAAAGAACATTGTTCTTTTGGATTCTGGAAGGCTTCCCTGCTGAAGGATCCCGAAGGAATTTTAGCCCTTGCCGAAAGAAATTCGATGGGTCATCTGGACAAACTCACCACAGTCAGGGATCTTCCGGCAGACAAAATCCTGGTTGCCTACCTGAAAGAAGCCGCATTGCTGAATAAGAATAAAGTGAAAGTGGTAAGGCCAAAAACAGCTCCTAAAAAAGAACTGCCTATTCCAAAACTGCTGATCGCAGCACTCAAAAAAAATAAAAAAGCGCAGAGCAATTTTGAGGCTTTCTCTCCTTCACAAAGAAGGGAGTATATTGAATGGATCAACGAAGCCAAAACGGAAGAAACACAAATCAGGAGAGTGGATACCACGGTGGAATGGTCGGCGGAGGGAAAGACCAGGAACTGGAAATATCAATAAGCCTAACGCTGAACGCTGAACGCTTAACGCCAAAAGCCTAACGCTTAAGGTCAGACGCAGAATGGATTTCGATTTCATATTATTAACTGATTGTCAATTAAAAATATTGCAAACATCCAGTCCGCCTTTTCAGATTGATCCGGATATTTCGAAAGCACATACCCTGAATACGGATTTTTATACCGACCCGGTTTTTTTTGAGGAAAGCCGGGCAAAAATATTTGCAAAGAGCTGGCAGTATATCGGTGACGCCGGTATCGTTTCTGAAAAGGGAAGGTGCGCTCCGTTTACCTTATTGGAAAATTACCTGGATGAACCCCTGCTGCTGACCAAAGATGCCAATGGACAGATTCATTGTCTTTCGAATGTATGTACCCACCGCGGCACCGTGCTGGTGGGGGAAGCCTGCACATCGGCAAATCTGCGATGCCGCTATCATGGCCGCCAGTTCCGGCTCGATGGTCAGTTTGTTTCCATGCCGGAATTTAAAGAAGTAAAGAATTTCCCCACAGCGGAAGATAATCTCGCACATCTGCCGTTATTTGAATGGGGACCCTGGTTGTTTACTTCATTGGATCTAAAGGCAAATCCCGAAAAATCATTTCAGGACATGCGTGACCGCCTGGCCTGGCTTCCTTTTCATGAATTTATTTTCAAGCCGGAACGGTCTGCACAGTATACTGTTCAATCCCACTGGGCACTTTATTGCGAGAATTATCTGGAGGGATTTCATATTCCCTTTGTGCATGCGGGATTGAATGCCGTAATTGATTTTGGAAATTATACTACGGAATTATATGAAAATTCAAACCTGCAGCTGGGCCTGGCGAAAACCGATGACCAGGTATTTGACCTGCCAGATTCTTCTCCGGATTACGGAAAGAAAGTTGCGGCATATTATTATTTTGTATTTCCCAATATGATGTTCAATTTTTATCCATGGGGTTTAAGCCTGAATATCGTTCAGCCGCAATCCGTCCGGCAAACCAAAGTTTTCTTTTACACTTTTGTATGGAAGGAATCACTGTTCAATAAAGGTGCTGGTTCGGGACTGGATGAAGTGGAGATGGAAGATGAAGAAGTGGTGGAGGCGGTTCAAAAAGGAGTCCGGTCCAGCTTTTATCATCAGGGCAGGTATTCGGTAACCCGGGAACAGGGGATTCATCATTTTCATAGATTGATCGCTCAGGCATTTGATAAGTTGGCCGTTGGCAGTTGACCGTTGGCGGTTTGTTTTAATGCTTCAGAATTAAACTCTTTACTATAAGAAATTCACAAACTAAAAGCACGGCCAACGGTCAACTGCCAACGGTCATCGAAAAATGAACAACAACCCCCGCCAGGTTATCGGTTTCGGAGCTGCTGTTTCTGTTGTAATCGGAAGTGTTATCGGTTCCGGTATTTTCATGAAACCTGCGTCGATGGCGGCTCAGCTATCGTCACCATACTGGCTGATTGCTGTCTGGATCATTGCCGGTGCGATTTCCGTGGTGGGTGCACTTATCTTTTCGGAGATCGGTGCCATGATTCCCCAAACTGGTGGGATCTATGTTTATCTCCGCCATATGTACGGAGATTTTGTGGCATTTCTTTATGGATGGGCAGGATTTACAGTTATCAATACAGCTTCTGTATCCGCCATTGCGTTTGTATGCGCTGCGTATGCAGATTATTTTCTGCATGTGCCCAAACTATCACCCGCATTGGAAACCGGCGTGGTTTGGCATATTCCGTTTCTCGGGAATTTATATCCCCTGGCAAATATGGGTGTTAAATCCATCGCTATCTTTTTGGTACTGGGAATAACTGCGGTGAATTGTATAACGGTAAAGGGTAGCAGCGCCCTGCAATATATTAGTACGGTGGTAAAAGTCGCAGTGATAGCCGCACTCGTTGCCGGCATCTTCTTTTCCGGAAACGGACACCTTTCCAATTTTACCATGCCTTCTGCAAATCCAAAACACGGATGGTTGCTGATTGGAGGTATTGTAGGCGCCATGACCGGCGCGTTTATGGCTTATGACGGATGGATTAACATAACCTATATAGGAGGCGAATTGAAGAATCCGCAAAGAAATATTCCCCGCAGTCTGTTTTCCGGCGTATTTCTCTGCATGCTCGTATATGTTATCCTGAACATGGCTTATTTGTACGTGTTGCCCGTTGACCGGATTGCCCAATCTCCCCTGGTTGCATCCGACGCCATCGAACATGCCCTGGGCAAAACCAGCGGCGCCATTATCGCAGCCATGATCGTGATCTGTACATTCGGTGCCGTGAACGGCAATTCCATGTCCCTTTCCCGGGTCACTTTCGCCATGGCGAGGGATGGTTTGTTTTTCTCCTGGACAGGGAAAGAACATCCACGATATCGTACACCTGCCAATGCCCAGCTTGTACAGGGAATCCTGGCCTGTTTATTCATCCTATCCGGCACTTTCGATATGCTGGCCGATATTTTTACATTTATCGGTTTGCTGGCCTATTTTATGGGTGCCATTGGCATCTTTATTCTTCGGAAAAAAATGCCCGATCAGCCGCGGCCCTATCGGATCTGGGGATATCCCTATATACCTCTTTTATATATATTATTTGTTGCCTTTTACCTCGTTAGCACGGTTTGGAATGATATCAACAACTATGCTGCAGGTGTAACGCCAGTCATCAATTCCCTGCTCGGACTTGCTATTACCGCCCTGGGTATTCCGCTTTACCTGTATTTTAAAAGGAAAAACCCCCTGCCTGAGAAAGAATTATGAGGGACCGGCCTGGCTCTTATAAGAATTATTCTGAATTAATGCCTACTAAACTTGTAGACTAATAAAAAAGATATATCTTTGGATTCCGGCCCTGGTTGATGATGCCGGTAAACAGACCTTATCGTTATGAAATATTCAAAAGATCTCAGCTGGTTAAGTGCCCCTGCCTTTTTTCTGATCATCGGGATGCTGGTGGTTAATCTGAAAAAAGATAAAGATAACCGGCCCCACGAAAAAAGCAAACAGGAAATTACTGCCATCTCCGCTCAAAAGCCAGCCTGATAAATTACAGGCCTGATACATATTTTCGAACCCTCCCGCATAATTCGGGAGGGTTTTTTATGCATAGTTTTCCGGCATTCATTTTGATTTTGTAAAAAAAAGATATTTTATGAATCAAGAACCCTATCGGATCGAACGTGTATTCGATGCACCTGTTTCAGAAGTATGGGAAGCGCTGACCAGTCATCTGCAAATGAAGAAATGGTATTTCGACCTGCCGGATTTCCAGGCTGTCCGGGGATTCGAATTTAATTTCAAAGGTGGCCCGGATGAGCAACATCAATATAAACACCTCTGCAGGGTTACAGAAGTGGTGTCTGGAAAAATACTGGCCTATAGCTGGCGATACGACGGATATCCCGGAGATTCTGTTGTCCGTTTTGAATTGTCGGATGAAGAAGGAAAAACCAGGCTAAAACTTTCCCACTCGGGACTGGAAACATTCGACCAGGCAAATCCTGATTTTGCCAGGAGCAACTTTGAACAGGGCTGGACTTCTATCCTGGATTCATCACTAAAAAAATTTTTGGAAGAGGTGCCGCATGAAACTTAGGTTTGAAGCGTGAAGCTTGAAGCTTCGCGCCTCACGCCTCGCGATGAAGGATTATTTTTTTAGCTGCAGTATGGAGTAGTCACTGCCCGGTTCAGCGAGTATGTTATTTTTCAGGGTTCCGAGGCCATCTATTTTCAATTCCACAACATCTCCCGCCCGGAGCCATTGCTCTGTATGTTCCGGATCCAGCCGTTTCCCTGTACCATTCAATTCAAGAAAACATCCCGTACCCACTGTTCCGGAACCAATGATGTCCCCGGGATATAATTCAGCTCCGTAAGATGCCCGGGCAATTAATTCTGCGAAGGTCCATTCCATATCAGAAAGATTTCCTTCACTCACAATTATCCCGTTTACCGTGGCCGACATGTTTAAGTTCCAGGACTTACCTGTATGTCCTTTTTTCCCGGAGGTTTCCCATTTTTCTAACTCCTCTGTGGTTACAAGCCAGGGTCCGGTGGTGGTGATAAAATCTTTTCCTTTCGCCGGACCCAGGTTGAGCAACATTTCTTCCATCTGCAATGTGCGGGCACTGAAATCATTTAAGATCATGAGGCCGGCAATATAGTCATCTGCATTTTCCGCCGGAATGTTTTTTCCTTTGCGGGAGATTACAACGGCTGCTTCCAGTTCAAAATCCAGTTTTTTAAAATGATCCGGCATACAAATAACCGCTCCGGGACCTTTCACCGTATGATGGTTTCCGAAATAAAAGACCGGAAAGGAGTCAAATACAGGAGTCATCTCCAATCCGCGGTTTCTTCTGGCCGTTTCAACATGTTGCCTGAATGCATATCCATCGCGGAGGGAAGATGGATCCGGAAGCGGAGCCAGTAGATTCAGTTCTGAAATTTCTGTTCCGCCGGTTATGGATTTGGAAGCAGATTTCAATTCTTCTGAAAATCTGATCAGTGCAGGGTAATATTCGTCCCAGTGCATGAGGATTTTATTCATCGTACCAGGCAGGTCAGGTATGAGTAACCGGGGATCAAATACTTTTTCGTTCCACAACAGACCTGCACGTTCCTGTCCGTTCTGTACATAGCTGACCAGTTTCATATATTTCCTCTTTTTTCCTGTTCCCGCTCGATGGCTTCGAATAATGCTTTGAAATTTCCTTTACCAAAACTTTTGGCTCCCTTACGCTGGATGATTTCAAAAAAAACGGTTGGTCTGTCCTGCACAGGTTTACTGAAAATCTGGAGCAGGTATCCGTCGGGATCCCGGTCCACCAGTATACCGAGTTCTTTCAGGGGCTCCAGGTCCTCGTCTATTTTTCCTACCCTGCCTTCCAGTTCATCATAGTATATCGAAGGAACTTTTAAAAATTCAACTCCCCGGCGCATCAGTTCACTAACTGTTGTTACAATATCCTTTGTTGCCAGGGCCACATGTTGTACACCTTCCCCGTTAAAAAATTCCAGGAATTCTTCTACCTGCGATTTTCTTTTTCCCTCGGCAGGTTCGTTGATGGGGAATTTAACAAAACCGTTACCATTACTCATCACCTTACTCATGAGGGCTGAATATTCTGTGGAAATATCTTTGTCATCAAAACTCAGGATATTCCTGAATCCCATTACGTTTTCATAAAAGGAAACCCAGTGATTCATCCGGTTCCAGCCAACATTTCCCACACAGTGGTCTACATATAACAGTCCGGTGGAAACGGGCTGGTATCCTGATTCCCATGGCTGATAACCCGGCATAAAGGCACCGGCATATTTATTCCTGTCGATAAAAAAATGAACAGTATCTCCATACAGTTTAATTCCGCTCATGCCTACGCAGCCGGCTTCATCTGTCATAATGGAGGGCTCCATAAAACTTTCGGCGCCCCGCCGGGTTGTTTCTTTCCATGCATGAGCGGCATCTTCCACCTGCAGGGCAATTGCTTTCACGGCATCACCGTGTTTAAGCACCTGCTGTGAAATTTCATGGTCGGGCCTGAGTGCCGAAGTAAAAACAAAGGTTAGCTTGTTTTGCCGGAGCGCATAACTGGCGCGGTCTTTAATACCGGTTTCCGGACCGGCATAGGCAATTCCCTGAAACCCGAAAGCCGTCTTATAAAAATGTGCTGCCTGCCGGGCATTTCCGACATAAAATTCTATATAGTCAGTCCCCATCAGGGGCAGAAAATCATTATCCATAAAATAAATTAAAAATAAAATATCAGGGAGCAGACAATTAATTGCAGTCTGGCGAGGCTGAAGCAAGCGAGATCAGTAAAAAAATATACCGCCTGCGCTGGTCATCAAATAGCTTACGGGCATAATCTGGACGCATCGTAGTTTAAAATTAAATAAAATAAAATTGATATATGGGAAAATGGATCTGAACTTTACGGATAAGCGATTTAAATATTTTTTATGGCACATTATATAAGCCGCGGGAGTATACCGGAAAAACGGCATACCCAATTCAGGGATTCTGCGGGTAAGTTATATTCGGAAGAACTGGTGTCTACGGAAGGTTTTTCAAGTGATTACAGTCTGCTCTACCATATTCATCCACCTACCCGGATTCTGCAGACGGATTTGCCGGCGACCATTGATATCCGGATTGCAGAAGAAAAAATGTTGAAACACCGGAGCTTTGACGGATTTAAACTCATCGCCCAGGATGACTACCTGAACAGCAGGAAGCCCATCCTGGTAAATAAAGATGTACATATTTCACTTGCGGCACCCAGGCAATCCCTGGAACGTTATTTCTATAAAAATGCGGATGCAGATGAACTGATATTTGTTCACGAAGGGAATGGGAAAATCACCACGGTATATGGAGAACTTAATTTCGGCTACGGTGATTATATACATATTCCCCGGGGGACGATTTACCAGATGCAATTTGAAAAAGACGCGAACCGTTTGTTTATCGTCGAATCATTCAGTCCGATCCGCTATCCAAAGAAATACGTCAGCCGGTATGGTCAGCTCCTCGAAAATTCTCCTTATTGCGAACGTGATATACGAACACCGGTATTTACAGAAGCAAGGGATGAAAATGGTGATTTCCTGGTGCGGATAAAGAAACAGGGTATGTTGTATGGAATTCATTATGGCCATCATCCATTTGACGTGGTTGGCTGGGATGGCTGCTGTTATCCTTATATTTTTTCCATTCATAATTTTGAACCGATTACAGGCAGGGTACACCAGCCTCCGCCGGTGCATGTTACTTTTGAAGGAAATAATTTTGTGGTTTGCAGTTTTGTGCCCCGCCTTTTCGATTATCATCCTTTATCCATCCCGGTTCCTTATAACCACAGTAATATCGACAGCGATGAACTGTTATATTATGTGGATGGCAATTTTATGAGTCGCGAAAATGTAACAAAAGGGATGATGACCCTGCATCCGGCTGGCATACCACATGGTCCGCATCCGGGCACAGTAGAAAAAAGTCTGGGGGCAAAAGAAACCAGGGAGCTGGCGGTAATGGTTGACACTTTTCATCCGCTGTCGTTAACAGACACGGCGCTCGCAATTGAAAATGCAGGATATACTACGAGCTGGAACCATTAAGCTCAAAGCCTAAGGCTTAAAGCCTCGGCCAACCACCAACGGTCAACGAACACCAAAACAATCAAATGAATTTTAAAGATAAAGTAGCCATTGTAACCGGCGCGGCGCAGGGGATCGGATTTAAGATTTGCAGGAATCTTGCGGTTCAGGGAGCAAAAATTATTTTAAATGATATAGATGCTGCAATGGCGGAGCAGGCGGCTGTCCGGATAAATCAGGAAAATGCTGAAAGCTGCATCGCCATTGCCGGCGATGCCAGCGAAATGCTGGTGATAAAGAAACTGGTTGGTACTGCGGTTGAAAAACATCAGCGGCTCGATATTGTAATTGCAAATGCGGGCATAACATTGTTCGGAGATTTCTTTCAATATTCTCCGGAATCATTCAATCGCGTGATGCAGGTAAACCTCGGGGGAAGTTTTTTCCTGGCGCAGGCAGCTGTCAATCAAATGAAAATGCAGGAGAATGGCGGTGCTGTATTATTTATGTCCTCCGTAACCGGACATCAGGCCCATAAAAACCTCGCGGCCTATGGAATGAGCAAAGCGGCTTTGGAAATGCTTGCAAAAAACCTCGTTATCGAACTTTCGCCATTCAAAATTACAGTAAATACAATTGCTCCGGGTGCAACATTAACTGAAAGAACACTCACAGACCCCGCTTACGTTAAAACCTGGTCCAGGATTACCCCTATGGGACGTCCGGCCGTTGTGGATGATATCGCGGATACGGCGCTATTTCTCGTTTCCGATAAGGCGAAACATATTACCGGTCAAACACTGATCGTTGATGGGGGATGGACATCCGTAAGTCAGCCACCAGATTAAGTTGGAACAGTTCCTGTTTCGGTATCAGGACATCAGGTAAAAACTGAATCAGAATAACAGAAAAATATCGGATCAGGGCAACTGATAGATGCGGGCCTCATAGGGTCTCAATTCAAATCCTTTTTGGGTATTCTTATTAACCGGATCATCGTAATTAGAGAGGATCAGCCGGGCATGGGGAAACCCGACCGGTGTTTGTTTTATACTGGTTGAAAAATTCAGGAGTATCAGCATTTTTTTTCCATCCAGTTCCCGGGTATAAGCATATACCGACGGATTATTTTTATCCAGCAATTCATATTTACCGTAAACAAGTACCGGATTATTTTTCCGGATCTGCACCAGCTTCCGGAAATAGCGGAGGCAACTGTTCGGATTTTTTTCTTCTGCTGCTGCATTAATGAAATGATAGTTTGGATTCACGGGTATCCAGGGAATTCCGGTGGTGAAGCCGGCATTGGCAGAATCGTTCCACTGAAACGGGGTGCGGCCGTTATCCCTACCCGAGAATTGAAGATTTTTCATAAAGGCTGCCGTATCACCCTGTATATCTTTCTGGTGCCGGTATTCATTCAGCGCCGACATATCCCGGATATCCTGAATTTTTTTGAAGCCTGCATTGGTCATGCCCAGTTCATCTCCGTTATACCAATAAGTTGTGCCCCGCATGGTTAATATAAAGGTGGCGAGCATCTTGGCAGATGGCTCCCGGAAAGCCTCGCTGTCATTTCCATAACGGCTCACCAGCCTGGCCTGGTCATGGTTTGACAGGAAAATGGACAGCCATCCACTATTGGCGAAAGCGCTGTCCCAGCGGCTGAACACATCTTTAAAATGCAGAAGACTGTATCCTTCGGGTTTTGCAATATCCACCCCATCGAATGCATAAGCCATATTTAATTCTTTGCGGTCGGCATCTACCAGCTGATGGGCATCTTCAAATGAATTCCCGGCTCCTTCGGCCACGCTCATCACATCATAACGACTGAGGACCTCCTGATTCATTTCTCTTAAATAGTCGTGCAGGTGCGGCCCCATGGCATAGTACAGCATGAATTTGTTTTCATATCCGGGAGGGAAAACCGGGAAGCTGGTATCTTTTGCAACGAATTGGAAGGCATCGAGACGGAACCCGTCTATTCCTTTTCCCGCCCAGAATTTCATGATATCGTATACTTCTTTTCGCAGAGCCGGGTTTTCCCAGTTCAGGTCAGGTTGTTTCCTTGAAAAATAATGCAGGTAATAAGAATTGGTCAGGGAATCATATCTCCAGGCATCGTGATTGACATCAAACAGACTGTACCGGGCAGGGGGTTTGCCATTTTCCGCATTCCACCAGTGATAATAGTTACGGTACGGATTGGTTCTTGAACTGCGACTTTGGTTAAACCATTCATGTTCATCGCTGCTGTGGTTTACGACCAGGTCCATCACCAGCCTGATATGTCGCTCATGCATGGCTTTGATCATTGCATCAAAATCGGCCATGGTTCCAAAATCTTTCATGATGTTGCGGTAATCACTTACATCATATCCGTTGTCATCGTTGGGAGAACTGTAAATGGGGTTGAGCCAGACCACATCTACGCCTAAACTTTTAATATAATCCAGTTTGGAAATAATTCCCTTCAGGTCACCGATGCCGTCTCCATCGCTGTCTTTGAAACTGCGCGGATAGATCTGGTACACCAACGCTTCTTTCCACCATTTTTTTTCAGCAGGTGATTGCGCAAATATTTTCGGACCCGTAAAACCCAGGGTTAAAAAAATGAGAGCAGTAAGGGGGATTGATATATGTTTCATATGTGGTTATCGAATGGAGGGAATAGTAGTTTTTAAAAACGATTCGAATATGGCTAGTTAGGAAAGAACTGCTTAATGCAGTCCAAATATTCTTCAATAACGGCATAAAACCCAATTGCACAGGTAAAAAAAAGCGGGAACAGGTTTTTACCTTGTTCCCGCACCAGTGGAGGATACCGGGATCGAACCGGTCACCTCTAACATGCCATGCTAGCGCTCTACCAGATGAGCTAATCCCCCTTCGAACTCCGAAGCCTGCGGCGAAGGAGTTCCTTTTAAAGAGTTGCAAATATATCCATTCTAAACTAATCCCGGATGCGCTTCTTAATTATCTTTGAATCCGGATTATGGGAATACTACGCAAAATTGGAGAATATCTGTATATCGTAAAAAGAGATCCGAACGAACCTACAAGTTCCTGGATAAAATACATGAACCGGATCAACCGGATCTCCATTTTTATGTTCCTGATCGGAATCCTCATCATTATTTTCCGCCTGATATTCAAAAAACACTGAATAATTATTAATTGTCAATTGTCAATTATTAATTGGGATCTTGTTCCGTTTCCCTTTTTTATTTACGCAGGAAGTCCACGATGATAGACGCCGCTTTTTCAGATGCATTTCCACCCTGTGAGAGGAGATTGCGCAGATCGGCATAGTCCTGTTGAAGCTTTTTACGGGCGGGTTCATCAGATATCAGTTTCTCCAGTTCGGTCACGATATTTTTCACATTCATCTCATCCTGAATTAATTCTTTCACAATCGGCTTATCCATTATGAGATTCACGAGGGAAATATATTTCACCTTAATCAGGCGCTTGGCAATCTGGTAGGAAACGGGGCTACCTTTATAACAAATCACTTCCGGAACATCAAACAATGCGGTTTCCAGGGTTGCCGTGCCGGAGGTTACACAAGCTGCTCTCGCATTCATAAGTAAAGGATAGGTCTGATTCCTTACCCGGGCAGCCTGCGGATATTTTTTCAGGATTTCATCATAAAATGCAGCTTCCTGTCCGGGGGCTTCCGCTACTACGAACTGGAAATCGGGGAAAGACCGGCTGGCTTCCAGCATTACCGGCAGTTTTTTCAAAATTTCCTGCTTGCGACTTCCGGGCAGGAGGGCGATCAGGGGAAGGGTTGGCTGAATCGGTTGCAGACTGCCTGGCAGATAGATATCGGGTAACCTGCCCGCTTCCGGAGATTGTTTAAACTGTTCAATCACTTCCACCAGGGGGTGGCCCACATATTCAGTTGCGTAGTCCCATTTCTGAAAAAATGCCTTTTCGAAGGGAAGGATCACGAGCATTTTATCTATGTTCTCACGGATACCCTTTACCCGGCTTTCTTTCCAGGCCCAGACCTGTGGGGAAATATAATAAATGGTCTTATATCCTTTCTTCCGGGCCCATTCAGCAATCCGGAGATTGAACCCGGGATAATCTATAAAAATAACCACATCCGGTTTGAACTGGCCGATATCCGTTTTACAGAATTTTATATTTTGAAGTATGGTAGGCAGGTTTCGGATCACTTCCGTAAAACCCATAAAAGCGAGGTCACGATAATCTTTCACGATTTCCGCACCGGCCGCCTGCATCTTATCGCCTCCCCAGGCGCGGATACGGGTATCGGGATCCTTTTTTTTAATTTCCCGGATAAGGTTACTGCCATGCAGGTCCCCGGAGGCTTCCCCGGCAATGATGTAATACTTCATGTATAACCAAAGGTAAAGAAGGATGACGGATCACGGATCACGGATGACGGATGACCGTTGGCGTTAGGCGTTAGGCGTTAAGCGTTAGGCGTTGAGCGTTAAGCGTTCGGCGTTCTGCTTTAGGAAACCAATTTATAAACCAGCACGACAACTCCGTAGATCAGGGTGGCTACAAAAACGCCCTTGGCTGTTTTATCCCGGTGTGAGTTAATATAAACGGTAAACAGCACGGCATTGGCCAGCAGTGAAATACTGCTGATGGCTGTTAACAACTGCTTATTGTGCGCCAGTACGTAGAGGTATTCTGAAAATCGAATTGTCCGGCTGAAAACCCAGAAATAATAAACAACCATGGCCAGCAGGGGACCGAGTATGCCGAGCAGGATACCGAATTTTAAATTATCTTTTTTGAACATCAGAATTTCCAGGTTTTTTCAAGTTTGGATTTCAAAACGTAATTCGTGAGGTCAAATTGTACGGGAACCACACTTACATAGTTATGTTCCAGCGCCCACACATCGGAGTCCCTTCCCTTATCAAAATTTACAAATTCACCCGTCAGCCAGAAATACTCTTTGCCATTGGGATCACTTCTTTTTACAAAATCTTCTTCATATTTCGCATAAGCCTGTTTACAGATGCGGATACCTTTGATGAGTTCGGCGTCAACGGCCGGAATATTCACATTCAGAACCGTATGTTTATCCAGTCTGGTTTTTAACATTTGCTGAACCACTTTCCGGGCATAGATCCGGGCTCCGGTAAAATCTGCGTCAACGCTGTGATCCAGCAGGGAAAATCCGGCCGAAGGAATACTCTCAATAGCAGCCTCTACGGCGGCAGACATGGTGCCGGAGTAAATAACGTTGATGGAATGATTGGCGCCATGGTTAATGCCACTCAGACAGATATCCGGTTTACGTCGCAGCACTTTATCAACGGCCAGTTTTACGCAGTCCACGGGAGTACCCGAACACTGCCAGGCTTCCACCCCTTCAAATATCGGTGCCTGCTGCAAACGCAGGGGGTGACCAATTGTAATGGCATGGCCCATGCCTGACTGGGGTTTATCAGGAGCAACAACCACTACTTTACCAAGATCCTTAACAGCTTCCACAAGATTTAAAATTCCGGGAGCCATGATACCATCGTCGTTGGTAATCAGGATAACCGGCAAATCGCTTTTCTTTGATTTAGACATAGTTATAAAGGGGTTGCAAAAGTACTGTTTTTTTTCCGCCGGTCAGACAACTGCCCGTTTTCCGGTAGTTTTTTTAGAAATCTGTCTGCTTTTTGGGGTGGTTGCGTTACCTTCGCAGCCGGATTAAAATACCCATATGGCAGGACAACTGAAGGAAGTTCGTAACCGGATCAAATCCATCCAGAGCACCCAGCAAATCACCAAGGCAATGAAGATGATCAGTGCCACAAAACTCCGGAAGGCCCAGGAAGCCATCCAGCAGATGCGGCCCTATTCCAAAAAACTCCAGCAGGTGCTCAGCAATATTGTCAGCAATGCAGATAGCGAATTCAGCTCTTCCTTATCTGCACCCAGACCTGTTGAAAAGGTATTGCTTATCGTGATCACGAGCGACCGTTCTTCCTGTGGCGCATACAATTCAAACCTCATCAAACTGGCCAAGGCCACCATGCAGAAAAAATATCCTGCACAAACGGCCAAGGGCAATACAGTAATCTGGAGCATTGGTAAAAAAGGCTATGAACATTTCCTGAAGAACAACTATAAAGTAAACGGCGAATTCCGCGATATATTTCACAACCTTCATTTTGAGACTGTGATGCTTTGCGCCCAGGCTGCCGTGAAGGCATTTGAAAACCACGAATTTGACGCGGTTGATATTATCTACAGCGAATTCAAAAATGCGGCCTCGCAGAATTTTGTAGTTGAACCTTTCCTGCCGATACCCAAAACGAATAAGATACCTGGCGCTGCGGCGAACTGATTTTATTTTTGAACCCTCCAAGGAAGTAATTCTGGCAGAACTCATGCCGAAGATTCTCAATACCCAGTTGTTTAAAGCCGTTCTCGATGCCAATGCCTCTGAACACGGAGCCCGGATGACGGCTATGGACAAGGCAACAGAAAATGCCAATGAAATCCTGAAAATCCTCCGTATTTCTTACAACCGCGCGCGCCAGGCAGCCATTACCACCGAACTGACCGAAATCGTTTCAGGTGCAGCGGCTCTTCAGGGATAAAAGCAAGTGTGAGAGTATGAGAGTGTGAGTAGTGTGACTATCTTAAAAATGTGGGTGAAATGTGGGCATTTGGTTACCTCATCCTTTTAAAAACTGGGTCCTATTTTGCTATTTTGCATATGTTATAATAATTAATTTGTAAAAACCTAAATTCTCACACTCTCATACTCTCATACTCTCACACTTGTTTATATGGAGATTTCCGATCTGATTCCACACATTGAAGCTTTAATTTTTGCCAGTGATAAACCATTGACAGCGATGGAAATGACCGAACTGCTCAACAATGCATTTGGTTTTATGGACGATAAACTGACCATGGACCAGATCCAAACCGGGATAGAAGGTATTGTTGCGAAATATAATTCGGAATTTTATCCCTTTGAAGTGAGGGAGAGCGGGGGAGGATGGCAGTTCCTTTCCAAAAAAACATTTCATAAAACGATCGCCCAGCTGAACGGCGAGAAATTCCTGAAACGCCTTTCCACTGCGGCACTGGAAACGCTTGCCATTGTTGCTTACAAACAACCCATCACCAAGGGAGAAATTGAATCCATCCGCGGGGTGAACAGCGATTATTCCATTCAGAAATTGCTGGAAAAGGAATTGATCATTATCATTGGCCGCAATGAGGATTTGCCGGGTAAACCCCTGATCTATTCCACTTCAAAAACATTCATGGATTATTTTGGGATCAATCAGACTACGGATCTTCCCCGGCTAAGAGAAGTTTTCGGTGAAAGCCTGGAAGAACCATCCCTGATCAACTATACCCCTTTAATACCTGAAATAACACCGGCCCTGGTGGTAAGTGAAGAGGGAGAATTACTGGAAAATAATCCGGCGTCAACTGATTCTGAGGAAGGAGACGAAAAAGCGTAGAGCCCAAAGCCTAAAGGGTAAAGCATTTAAATCTGGAAATGGAGAAATAAACTCCCACACTCCCATACTCTCACACTCTCATACTTTCCTAGTTGCTTCATATATTCGCGATATGACCCCTCTGACCCACAACGAACTTATCTCCATTGCAGAAGAATATGGAACACCGCTGTATGTGTATCATGCTGAGAATATTAAGGACCAATACAATAAGCTGCAGCATGCGTTCAGTAATACCAATACCATTTTTTTCTATGCCTGCAAGGCGCTTACCAATATGAATATCCTTCGTTATATCCGGAATCTGGGTGCAAATGTGGACTGCAGTTCCATTAATGAAGTGAAACTGGCCCTGCATGCCGGATTTCCTTCTTCCCGGATACTTTATACATCAAACGGTATTGATTTTGATGAAATCAGCGAAGCCAAATCACTCGGGGTATATATTAATATTGACAGTCTTTCCAACCTGGAAAAATTCGGGATGGAATTCGGTATTCTTATCCGGTAGGAATCCGTTTTCGGCCCAATATCCTGGCTGGCGGTAATTTGAAAATTTCCACCGGACATGACAAAAGCAAATTCGGCATTCCGGTAGACCAGATCGAACAGATACTTTCCGTTGTGGAAAAATATAAACTGCGGATCAGTGATCTGCACATTCATACGGGAAGTGAAATCAAAGACGTTGATATTTTTTTGAAAGGCATTGAAGTGCTGTTTGAAATCGCGCCACATTTTGAACATCTTGAATTCATCGATCTGGGTGGTGGATTTAAAGTGGCAAGCCGGGAAGGGGAAAAGGAAACCGATATTCCGTTACTTGCTGAAAAAGTGAGTCATGGCCTTCGCCAATCATCCCTATAAAAACGGGAAAACGCTGCAGGTTTGGTTTGAACCGGGAAAATTTCTCGTGAGTGCGGCAGGAAGTTTTATCACTAAAGTGAATGTAATCAAACAAACCAGTGCAGCAGAATTTGTAAGTGTCAACAGTGGATTTAATCATCTGATCCGTCCCATGTTCTATGATGCATATCATCATATTGAAAATATCAGTAACCCGCAAGGCCTCGTCAAAAATTATTCCGTTGTTGGTAATATTTGTGAAACAGACACTTTTGCCTGGGACCGTCCGCTGAATCTGGTGCGGGAAGGAGACTATCTGGTATTCCGTAATGCCGGCGCTTATGGTTTCGAAATGTCTTCTAATTTTAATTCCCGATTTAAACCGGCTGAAGTTTTAGTGGTGGATGGCAAATCCCATTTGATCCGTCGCCGCGATCAGTTTGAAGACCTGCTGCGCAACCAGCTGGAAGTGATTTAAATTTTTTCATATACCCTGCTTTCGTTATTTTAAGAACCCCGGGGCCTGATTTTAGCACTACTCTTATTTTATCATCATAAAATACTGGTTATGCCTATTCGCATGACAGATGATCCGGCTGAATCAGACGATAGTGGTGGCGGGTTTGATGGTGGTCCATCCTCCGGTGGTGGCGGCAGGGGAGGTGGTGGAATTTTCGGACTTCTGCCCCTTGTTTTCTCACTTATCCGCGGACCGAAAAGCCTGCTCCTGGTCATTCTCCTGGGCATTGGCGGGTATTTCCTGCTTGGGCGGGGCGGAGGTTGTAATTCTGCCGGCATAGTTCAACAGGCTCAACAGCTGGCCACGGGCGGAATACTGGATCCGCGGCAGTTCGATAAATCAAAAGTGTACGAATCACTATCGGATGACGATAAAAAAAATCCCCTTCCTGAATCTGCCAACCTGCAGAAATATGCACCGGCCGTAGGTGATCAGGGAAAACAGGGAAGTTGTGTTGCCTGGAGTAGTGCCTATGGCGCCAGAACAGTTCTTGAATCTGCCAGAACAGGATCGGATCCGAATACTTTAAAATTTAGTCCTGCTTTTTTATATAACCAGATCGGTATGGATGGTTGTGAAGGATCCTATATAAATCGTGCTATGGATTTTATGAGTCAGCGGGGTTCGGTACCCTATGATGCCTTTCCATATAGTGATCAGGATTGTTCCAGGCAACCAAACCAGGAACTGCTTGATCAGGCCCGGCAATTTCGCATGCGTGGATCAAACCGTCTTACTGTTGGAAGCAGTACGGACAAGATTGATTTTCGGGCTATAAAAGAAAACCTGTCGCAGGGTGCACCCGTTGTTATCGGTATGATGGTTGGCGGAACCTATATGCAACCCATGATGGGCCAGGATGTGTGGAACCCCACGCAGGATGATGCTGCTATGATGGGTTTCGGTGGTCATGCTCAGTGTGTGGTTGGATACGATGATGCAAAATACGGAGGTGCCTTCCTGATCATGAACAGCTGGGGCCCGCAATGGGGTAATAATGGCTTTGCCTGGGTGAGGTATAAACATTTTCAATATTTTGTACGAGAGGCATATGGCCTGGAAGCGATGCCGGCTGTTGGAGCTGCCGCGAATAAACCTTTTGAAGGTGAAGTAGGTCTGGTGCAGGTAACTTTTAACGGCAAAAAAAATGTAGCCGGTGACTATATACCATTAAAGAAAACATCAGAAAATATTTTTGAAACAACCTCATCTGTAAACCGGGGTACGCGTTTTAAAATGGAAATCCGCAATGAGTCGGAATGTTACATTTATGTTTTCGGAAAGGAAACCGATGGCAGCAGTTATACCTTATTTCCCTATCCGCGCTCTGATGACCCGACTAAAACAAAATATTCTCCTTTTTGCGGCATCTCCGGATATCGGTTATTTCCGAAAGATAAAAGCATGGAACCAGACAGTATTGGAAAGAAGGATATTATAGCGGTGGTAGTAAGTAAAGACAGTTTGAACTGGAGCAACCTCAATGCAAAGATCAGTCAGAACAAAACCAAAGATTATGCGGCCCGACTGCGCTCGGCCCTGGGCGCCTCCACAAAGTTTGTTCAGGCCGAAATCTCTTCAAAAGGAAATATTCATTTCAAGGCTGAAGCCGGCGGAAACCAGGTCGTCGCCTGTATCGTGGAGATGAATAAATAAAAAAAACAGCCACCTTTCGGTGGCCGTCCAAATCTGTTTAAGAGTCATCAAAATTTAGTTTTCCGTCAAGAAAAGGTACAGATTTACAGGGTTTTTCGGACTGGATTTCAAACTGGTTTCATCGGATAAGGAAGGGTTAAGGGGTTCGATCAACATTTTTTCATCAGGCATTGGATTTCGATTTCATAGGTTTTAATATCTTCATTAGCTCTGATCAGTTTGTTTGGTTTTCTTTCGGTTTGGACTAGGTTTTTCTCAGTTCGGATTTGTTCGGTTTTTCAGGATTTGTTCGGTTTTCATTCGGTTTGGATCATTTGCGCGCTTCAACAATACAAAGATGCAACGGCTTTAGCGCTTCCCATAGCTTATTCGACCAGGGTGGTCAATCCTTCGATTTTCGGGATTTTTATGTCGATAAACAGATTTCCTGCTATCTGGACCTTCCCTGAACCCGCGCTAATAGGGCATTTCGGACTAAGGGTTTCTATGTAGCTTAAGGGTGGTCAAAAAATGGTTTTTACCCGGATCATCCGGGAAATGAACAGGATCTGGTTGGGGCAATATAATATGATTTTTATATCGTATTGGTAATCAAATTATTATGTAAATTGATTGATTGTAAAACCGGCTAACTGAAATAAGTCTGTAGAAGATATAAGTTTGCTCTGCGAATACAATTCTGCTGAAACAGAACCTGACCTTTAAATTAACCAAATGAAAAAGATTCCATTAGTCTGTTTATTGCTGATCAATATCACGATACTGCAGGCACAGGAAATTCGAAATGATTCCTCGGTTTACCATTCCCGTGATTTCTTTTTACAGTCCTTTGATCCGCCGGCAGGAAATATTTACCGGTCCGCAAAAGGAACACCAGGGCCTCAATACTGGCAGAACAGCTCGAGCTATCTGATTCATGCAACTTTAAATGAACAGGACACCAGCATCACAGGAGATGTAACCATCACTTATGTTAATAACAGTCCCGATAAACTGGAGTATATCTGGCTCCAGCTGGATCAAAATATTTTCAGTCCCAAATCCCGTGGCGCTGCAGCCACCCCTGCATCTAATGATGCATTCGGTATACTGGGCTTAAGCAATGGAGGATATCATATTTCCGGAGTTTCAGTTGCCTCAGGCGGAAAGACTTCTCCGGTTCAGCCGGTTATTTCTGATACCCGCATGCAAATTCGTCTTCCTCAACCGCTTATGCCCAAGGGAGATCAGGTATCTATTAAAATGAATTTCAGTTTTGCCATCCCTGCAAACGGGGCAGGACGGTTCGGCAGACTTTATACCAACCATGGCGTTCTTTACCAGATTGCACAATGGTATCCGCGCATGTGTGTCTACGATGATGTGGAAGGCTGGAATACGCTACCATATATGGGTCAGGGTGAATTTTACTGCGACTATGGCAATTATGAGTTTTTTGTAACAGTGCCGGCAGAAATGATCGTTTACGGTTCGGGCGATCTGCAGAATGCATCAGAGGTATTAACCAGTGAAGAAATAAAAAGACTCGCAACAGCAGCTAATAGTGATAAAACTGTACCGGTTATTCAGGCAGGTGAAATTGGAAAACCTTCGATGCGTCCGTCAACCAATGGTTTTCTGACCTGGCATTTTAAAATGAACAATACCAGGGATGTGGCCTGGGCAGCCTGCCGGGGGCTGGTTTGGGACGCGTCAAAAATCGACCTGCCTTCGGGACGGAAGGCGTTGGCGATGTCAGCATATCCACCGGAAGCGCTGGGGGATACGGCCTGGTCCAGGTCGACTGAGTATTTAAAGAACAGCATTGAAATATATTCTAAAAACTTTTTCGAATATCCCTGGAATAATGCGATCAGTATCGGCGGCTCCATTAGCGGAATGGAATATCCGGGACTTATTTATAACGACTACCATGAAACCAGGGCAGGATTATGGTTTCTGATCGCACATGAGATCGGCCACAACTGGTTCCCAATGATAGTCGGATCGAATGAAAGAAAATATATGTGGCAGGATGAGGGATTTAACTCCTATATCAACTATTATGCGACAGATATTTTCAACAAGGGCGAGTATGTAAATGATCCTGTTTTTTTCGGGAAGGATTTTTTTGCCTCCCGGGATTACAAGGCTTTTATGACCTACCGGGATCCACTGATGGTTGTTTCCGAAGCGATGGATATTAAACAACATTATCAATACTATGGCAAAACAGCTTATGGATTGAATTTACTAAGGAATGTAATTGTGGGAAAAGACAGGTTTGACTATGCCTTTAGAAAATATACAGAAAGCTGGGCATTTAAACATCCCACCCCTTACGACTTCTTCCATTGTATAAATAATGCTTCAGGGGAAGATTTAAACTGGTTCTGGAAGGAATGGTTTTTCACAGACTGGAAACTCGATCAGGCCATAACATCAGTGAAATATATTGACGATAATCCTTCCCTGGGTATATGGATAACAGTGGAAAACAAGGGCAGGATGATCATGCCTGTTATTGTAAAAATCAAACAATCCAACGGAGACAGTTCTGTTCTGCAGTTGCCGGTGGATATCTGGATGCGGGATGGCACCTGGACTTTCAAATATCCTTCCGTGAGCAAAATTGATAAAGTAATCCTGGACCCGGAAAATGTGCTGCCGGATATGAACAGGGAAAATAATGAATGGATGATGCAGGGCAGATGACAGATGACAGTTGACAGGAAAAGCGTTGGGCGTTGAGCTTTAAACGATATTCAGTCTGCGAAAAACATCAGCTTTGTTGGCTTTGCTTACCGGGATTTCATTACCCTTGATGAACAACAGGTTTTCCCTCATATCATCTATTTTATGGAGGTTGACGATATAGGAGCGGTGAACCTTCAGGAAATGCTGTTTACTTACTTTTTCTTCCAGGTTCTTGATGGTATTGTGGGTGATATATTTCTTGCCGTCGAGGGTAACGAATTTTACATAGTCACCCATACTTTCAATATATAAAATGGAATCATTGTTCAACCGGATCAGTTTGCCGTCGGTTTTGATATATATATGGTCAGAGGCGCTGTTAGTGGAAATCGTTTCCTTAGATGGCTGTATTTTTTGCAGCGCTTCCAGGAATCGCTGGTAAGTAAAGGGCTTCATCAGGTAATCAGAAACATTATACTGGAATGCATTGTAAGCGTATTCTGATTTGGCTGTGGTCAAAATAACTTTTGGAGAAAAGGCAATCTGATCGAGTAGTTCAAATCCGTTGGCACCCGGCATTTCCACATCCAGAAATATCAAATCCACCGTATTGCCATTCAGGAATGAAAGGGCATCGGTAACATTGCTGAAATGACCCAGGACTTCAGTCTGCCCGCTTTTTTCACAGCAATTTTTCAGGTAATTGGCGGCTACCTGCAAATCTTCTACAATAATACAGCTGATACTCATGAACAGTTTCTATTAAATAATTCCAATTTTTTCTTTTCTTCTTCAATGATTTGTTTGCTATGGGAAATATTATTTTTTAATGTCTCGAAGTC
This sequence comes from uncultured Bacteroidota bacterium, assembly GCA_963766585.1. GTDB lineage: Bacteria > Bacteroidota > Bacteroidia > Chitinophagales > Chitinophagaceae > Puia. The sequence continues at coordinate 1,203,418 of CAVYAV010000001.1, read as the reverse complement.
GCCGGCAATTTGGTCGGGAGAACTGGCGGTAGCACATATTGCTTCGAATTGCTGACATTGCTGCTGCACAGAAGTTAGTCCTACAAAGCCAAATACAGGTTTGATTTTATGAACGGCCGATTTCAATGCGTTAATATTGCCGGAGGAATAACTGAATTCAATATTATCTGTGAGTGACTGATAGTCGTTTAAGACAGTATCGAGTATTTCCTGCAGGTACTGATAGTCTTCACCATAAAGGCTAAACAGGTAATTTGTATCGAATTCGCTATTGAAAACGAATGAATTAGCGGTTTTTGGGTTATTCATGTATCTGGATTCATTTATATTAACGCTGGAAATAATAATTATTATACCTCCCAATAATAAATATGCTTCCCGCGTTTTAGTAATACAAACTAATTTTTCTGATACCCACCCTGAAATCCCGGATCTCGCCTGTTTTATGGACTGTCTATCAGGATATTGCAAATTCCGGATTAGACCCGGCCAATACTATTTCTCAACGCAAGAAAATCATCCGGTTCAACCAGTTCATCTTCCTCACGCTTTGCGGGACGATGCTTTCCGTTGTGAGTTACTTTACTTTAAGTCTTTATATAAGTGCACTGGTTAATTTATCGGCCGGATATATTTTTATCCTGGCATTCCACCTGAATTCTAAAAAAAGATTTGAGCTGGCACGTATTATCGCGATTGTTAACCTGAACCTGTATCTGATCGTTATGAACTATATGGAAGGATTACGCGCAGGTGAATACCTGTTGTACTTTCCCTATTTTCTGGTCATGACCCTGGTAATCGATGTGAAAAGGAATTTCACGGAGTTGAAATTCGTTTACCTGATCACCATCGTATCCGTTTTGATTTGTTTGAATGTAAGCCCGTACGAAAACTATTACCAGGTGCGCATTGGCGGTATGTTTGCCCGCTTATACAGTTCTAACCTGGCTATTTCCCTTACCCTGACAACCTTCTTTTCCTATTTTATTTTCAGGGTAAACAGGGATCATGAAGAAGCTATTCTGAAAGAAAAACATTTTGTGGATACCATCTACAATACTTCACTTGACGGAGTATTGATCATGGATGCTGAAGCGCGTAAAATCATTGGATGTAATAACCGGGCCTGTGACCTGCTGCATATAAAAAATAAAAAAGAGATTGAAGGTACAGCCATTGAAGACTGGTTTACCAACGAGCATATTAAATTATTCAAATCAGTTGAATTTAACCTGGCCACGAATCAGACTAAGGACTGGCAGGGTGAACTGGCGCTAACCTCTGCAGAAAGAACTTTTTTTGCTTTTGTAAACATTGTTCCTTTTCTGGATTTTGAGAAGAGATTTCTGAAAATCAGCATCCTTGATATTTCAGAAATCAAAACCGCCCAGTTCGAACTAATGAAGGCAAAGCAGAAAGCCGAGGTTGCCTCCCAGGCAAAATCGCGTTTTCTTTCCAATATGAGCCATGAACTGCGTACACCGCTCAACGGTATTATCGGAACATCAAACTTATTATTACAGGAAGACTATCTTTCGGAACAAAAATCGCATTTGGATATTCTGAAGTATTCTTCGGAGCATATGATGATGCTGATTAATGAAATCCTCGATTTCGGAAAAATAGAAGTAGGCAAACTGCAACTCGGGGAACATCCGGTTGATATGAAGAAATTCCTGGATAAAATCAATCTTCAGTTCGGTACACAGGCACATTCCAAAGGACTTGGTTTTAAGATGGAATATGACAGCCTGGATATCGAAGTGCTCACGGATGAGACCAGACTAAACCAGGTGTTCAGTAACCTTATATCAAATGCTTTGAAATTCACTCATTACGGGGAGATCACCGTAGTAGCGAAAAAAATATTTTCAACGAGTCAGAAGGCAACCATCCAGTTCATGGTAAAAGATACGGGCATCGGCATTCCTGCCAATAAACAGCAGGAAATATTTGAGAGTTTTACGCAGGCCGATGTAAATACCACCCGAAAATACGGTGGGACAGGACTGGGGCTGGCCATTACAAAAAAACTGGTAAATCTTTTTCACGGAGAATTACAACTGGAAAGTGAAGAAGGCAGAGGGTCAACTTTTCATTTTACACTTAAACTCGCTATTAACGAAAACAGGAAACACTATATCAATGAAGATAAAGTGAAACACCTGCCGATGTTTAACGGAGTAAAAGTAATGGTGGCCGAAGACAATGCAATTAATATGTCCATCGCCCGGCGGTTTCTCCAAAAATGGGGAATAGAAGTTAAAGAAGCCTACAACGGAAAACAGGCAGTTGAAATATTCTCCCAGCATAATTTTGACCTGGTATTAATAGATCTTGAAATGCCCGAAATGGATGGCATTACTGCCCTGGGGGAGATAAAAAAAATTAATCCGGCTGTTCCGGCCATTGCTTTTACTGCCGCTGTATATAATGATATGCGTGCCGATCTTTTATCCAAAGGATTCATGGAATTCGTACCAAAACCCTTCCGGCCTGAAGACCTCCATGGAAAGATATCCTTACTGCTTTCTGCAAAAAGCAATGCCGTATAATTACGGTCTCCATACGTCCTTCCATTGTTTTCTCCAATGAGACCGGTATTCCGGTACAGCTTTTGTATTTATGGGTCAAATCCAATTTTGTTTATACGGTCTGTAACAAACCGGCTTCCCTAACAGTTTGTTAACAAAATTAATTTAAGGTTCCATTAAACCCTGGAAACAGTAATCCGTCTCAGTTAAAAATAAAACGTAAATATGAAAACAAACCTCATTCGCCGGATGGCTATTGCATTATGCCTGCTGTCCTGCATATGTATTTACTCCTGTAAAAAGGATGTTTCTGCTTCCGGTGACAATTCAACCACAAACGTTGGAACTTCCGGGGACGATGAACAACAGGTATCCAATGAAGCTGATTTGATTACTAATGATGCGAATACGGCTTTAAATGGTCAGTCCGCATTTTCAGGATCCAGCAGTACCACCATATCCTCAGGGAATACGGCGGTAAACGATGTAAACGGATCAACGACGGTTGATTTTGGTTTGATAGATGATCACAAATTTATCTGTGATGCGACGATAACTTATGATACCGCCAACAACCAGCGCGTGATTACTATCGTATATGATGGTAAGACGTGCTGGGGAAACAGAACCCGCACGGGAACTGTCACGATTTCAATGCCCGTGGGAACACGCTGGAAGGACCAGGGTGCTGTAGCCACCATTACGGTGGATGCGTTGACAATTGAGCGTTTGCGTGATCATAAGAAAATTGTATTGAACGGAACGAAGACCATCACCAATGTAAGCGGTGGTTTGCTGAAGGACCTGGCGGGATTACAAACGATTACGCATTCGATTTCCGGTAGCCTGAAAATTGATTTTGACAATGGGACTTCAAGAACATGGAATGTATCCAAATTAAGAGTGTTTACCTATGATAACGGGATTGTGATAACTACTACAGGAACACATAGTGATGACACAAACAATAATATTGCGGAATGGGGAACAAACCGTTTTGGCGATTCTTTCACCAGTCTGATCAGTGAACCGAAAGTCATTCGTCAGGATTGTAATTTCAGGCTGGTAAGCGGTCAGAATACACTGATACTGCCTAAAGGAACTGCTGTAATCACATACGGCCTGGATGGCAATGGAGAGCCAACAGGTTGTCCCGGTAACGATGGCACCTACTATTTCAAACTGGTATTTTCCGGTGAAAATGGAAAGACATACACTATTATCTGGCCTTATTAATGATCCGTTCCATATAAAAAAAACCCTCGTCAGAGGGTTTTTTTGCGTTTAACGAATTTGGACATGAACCTTCCACAGAAACCGGACCGGCTAATGTTTGCTACCCTGGTAATACTTCATAGCTTCCGGCATCACTTTTTTCAGATCAGATATTCTCTGTTCATCGGCAGGGTGATCGCTTAACAACACCGGAGGTTTATCTCCCCCCAGGGAAGCCATACGCGTCCAAAATGGTATTGCTTCCTGGGGATTAAATCCCGCCATGGCCGCGAAAATTAATCCATAATGATCTGCTTCACTTTCCTGCGTTCTTGAGTAGGGAAGTAGTACACCGATCTGTGCAGCGGGACCATATACCTGGTTAAAAATGCTTACCGTTTTAGGATTGTTGCTCAGCGCAACGTCACCGGCTACCTGTATCCCCTGTGCCAGCATCTCCTGACTCATACGTTCCCTTCCATGACCAGCAACAGCATGGGTAATTTCGTGCCCAAGAACGATGGCCAGAGCAGTTTCATTTTGGGTGAGGGGTAAGAGGCCGGTATAAACAACTACTTTTCCTCCGGGCATACACCAGGCATTTACTTCCTTGGATTCGACCAGATGGAATTCCCATTTATAGCCTTTTAGTTCATCACCTGCTCCGTGTTCGGAATAATATTTAGTGATCGCTGCTGATATGCGGTTTCCGACCTGTAAAACCATTTCCTGATTCGAATTCGTTGCGGGAAGAGCAGGATTTTTTGACAGAAAATCTTTGTATTGGGTAAGTGCCATTGCCTGAACATCCGACTCCGAAACCAGGTTAAGCTGGCTCCGGCCTGTAATGGAATTTGTTTTACAGGAAAAAAGAACAATGGAAAATAACAGGGTACTGATTAAATGAGAAAATTTCATAAGGTTGTTTATTAATTATACCAGCTAAGTAAATATTATGCCACCACTCCTCGATGGACTGGTATCGGTTCAAAAAGGAAATTCTATCCTTTCCTTATAACTGGTGCAACCTGAGATCCGAAAAGTTCTATGGAATGCATGATTTGTGCATGGGGCATGGTGCCTACGCTGACATGCAATAAAAAGCGGTCCAGCCCGAATAATTCTTTTTCGTAGAGGATCTTGTCTATGACCTGTTGTGGTGAGCCCACAAGCAGGGCACCCTGTTTTGTCCTGCCTGCTTCGAACTGGGCACGGGAGGTGGGAGGCCATCCGCGTTCCCTTCCGATATTTGACATTACGTATGCATATGACGGGAAAAACTCATCGGCTGCCTGCTGAGAATCTTCAGATATATAACCGTGGGAATGAACAGCGAGCGGAAGTTTCTGATGACCTGCTGATGCAGCTGTTTTTCTATAGAGTGTAACGAGAGGCTGAAACTGGGCAGGATTGCCTCCAATAATGGCGAGCGCCATGGGCAGCCCCAGCGTGGCTGAACGCACTACGGATTCCGGCGTGCCTCCTACAGCGATCCAGATGGGCATTTTCTTTTGGTATGCCCGGGGATAAACGCCCAGATTTTGTATGGGTGCCCGATGTTTCCCTGTCCAGCTCAGTTTTTCAGACTCATTTATTTTGAGGAGCAGCCCGAGTTTTTCAGAAAATAATTCATCGTAGTCCCCGAGATCATATCCGAAAAGGGGAAAAGATTCAATGAACGATCCACGGCCTGCCATGATTTCAGCACGACCGCCAGACAAGAGATCTACCGTAGCAAAATCCTGATAGACTCTTACCGGATCGTCAGAACTGAGTACTGTAACCGCACTGGAAAGTTTGATATGTTTTGTTTTTACTGCAGCCGCTGCCAGCACAACAGCAGGTGAAGAAACCAGGAAGTCCGGCCGGTGATGTTCACCCAGGGCAAATACATCGAGACCGATCTGATCAGCCAGTTCTATTTCTTCCATCAGGTCCTGGATCCTTTGAAAGCCGCTGATGGTTTTACCTGTAATTGTGTCCGGAGTTAATTCTGCGAAACTGCTGATCCCTAGTTCCATTGTATAAATTTAAGTTTTCCCCCTCTTTCACGTTTATCCGCAAACGCGTTCCCTTGTTTTGGAATTATAAAAATATAGTTAACCACCTGCGTAATTACTTAAGTGATTGTTCCCGCAGTCTCTCCAGCAAACGGTCAAAACGAGCCCAGTAAATAGTACAATCTTTTTCACTGGTGCCTTTTGTAAAGAATAAAAATTTGCGATCCGGAGAAACATAAGCACCCCAGCGATGTGCCAGTCCGTTATTTATTAACGGTCCCAGACTTAAGGGCACTGTCCACAACTGATCCGGTTTTCGGAAACTGATATAGAGTTCTGATTCAAACGTGGAACTCTCTTTTGCACTGATGATAATATAACTCTCATCCGGAGCTATGTAAAAATCTCCATTGAAACCCGGACTATTCAGGGGTGTACCCAGACTTTGTATGGAGGTATCCGCTCCGACTCCGGCTAAAACGGAAAACCTCCAGCTGTTAAAATCCGTCCTGTTTCCCCAGGTGCCGTTACTGCCAACATAATAACGTCCGCTTTCGGTTGGCATAAAATTATATAGTGTATAACTCCGGTTTAAAAACTCTGTGGGTTGCACCCATCCGGTATCAGAATATTGGCTCTGGTCGATCATGCCGTTCCTGCCTGCGATATAAAGTGTTTTACCATCTATTGAAAAAGTTGGTGATCCATAACCAGTATGCAGGAGGTAAGGGCCCTTCCAGATCTTACCGTCAAACCGAAAATATTTAAGCTTTTGGTTTCTTCCATCGAACCAGTTCGTATTGGAGCCATATAGGAATTGTTTACCATCCATTGTAAAAGCAACCCGGCCGCCAACCCAATATCCCTTCACCGCTAATCGTCCGGGTGCAAATACGATGGGTGTGTCCCCGGGTTGTTTTTCACCCAGGTAGGCATTCGGGCTTTTCCAGAAACCGGATTGCGCAGGTAAATGTTTGGAAAACAGCAACAGCGTAAACAAAGCGACTCCGAGATATGCTTTCATGAATGGCAGGTTATGATATGATAACTGATAACTAATCCCTTTGTTTGAAGTTGATGGTAAACAGGTAAAAAAGAAGTCTTACAAACCAATAGCTTATGCCCTCAGCTATCCTGTTAAAAATATGGTTACGGCCGTCGAAATTTTCTTTTGTTATCCGCACACAGTCTTTTTCGATAACCTTTTCCAGTGTGTCATTCAGCATAGTGGCGAAACTGGCGTCGTTCACGTCAATATTTAATTCAACACTGGCATATGCGCTTATTATATTTAGATTGTATGAACCAATTGTTGCCCATTGACTATCATATACTGCCACTTTACCGTGCAAAACGCAGGGTTTATATTCATATAATTCAATCTGATTTTTTAATATCCAGTTATACATATACCGCTCTGCATTTTTAGCGACCCTTACATCGGAAATTCCGGCAAGGATCAACTTTACTTTCACCCCCCTTTGCACCGCTTTTTTCATATACTTCCGGATTATCGGACCGGGAATAAAATATCCGGACATCATGATGATTTGTCCTTTTGCATTCCGCAACATATCAATATAACTTCTGGATACCTGATTCTTTTTTGTAATCCAGTCGTTCCGTCTTACCCGGAGCTGGCAAAAGTCATCTGTATGCAGGTGTGAAGAATGGAGCCGGTCTTCGCATATGGCAATTTTTTTTACCGGCAGGTATCCGTTCCAGATTTTCTGGCAGAGCCGGCACAGATCTTTTACGATTTCTCCCTCCATATAAAGGGCAAAATCAAGCCATCCCGGCTGGCCGGGCCTGTCATTGTAGTGATTACTGATATTGATGCCACCGACCATAGCCACCCGGTTGTCCACGACCACTACTTTGTGATGAAGGCGTCTTCCAAAATAAGAATTGCGGCTGCGAAATAGTGGTTCAAAAAAACGGAAATGAACACCGGCATCTTTTAATTCCCTGATGAATGCTCTTGAAAGGCGCTGGGAGGCATACCCGTCTACCAACAGGAAAACCTGTACATTCCGCTTAGCAGCCGCTTTAAGTGCTTCTGTAATTTCCTTTCCTGTTTCATCATTATCATAAATGTATACCTGAAGCTGAATGGACTTTTCAGCCTGGCTGATCATGAGCAACAGAAGATCGAAATACGGGGTTCCTCCGTGGATAAGTTTTACTTTATTATGCGAAGTATAACCAATCTGGACTTTTCCGGGATTTCGTGATCGTTTTAAGGGTAAATACTTCATGCGATCTGTCCGTCTGATAAATAAATTGTTTTAAGTTACCCAATTCCATAGCATTAAAAAACTTAATTTGGTACAAACCTTCGTAGTTCCGAGACCCAATCGCCATGGATAATTCAGCATCGTGAAGATAATTTACCTCATTGAACCTGCTGTTTTCTCAAACAGCTTTTATGGTTTGAAATGTATAAAAGAAAGACGACATTTGAATATTATTCGACCCTGAAAAATCTCACCCTTACGCCAAATGAAACGTATTAAAATATTCCGGACTTTAGGTTTTTTCTTCTTTCTTTTGGGCTCCTGTATTATTCTCCGTGCGCAATCAGAAGAGAGCAAAAGGCTGATCTACATTCAAAGAAGGCATTATGACGCAATGATTCATCGGGACACGACTCTGCTGGCGACCCTGTTGGCGGATAGTTTGACCTATATACATTCCAGCGGGATCATAGACAATAAGAAATCATTTCTGACAGACATCGCTTCCGGCCGGATCACCTATATGTTCATCCTACCTGAAAAAGTAACGGCAACCGTAGATGGAAATCATGCCTGGATTTATGGCAGGGCAAATATCCGGTTTAAACTTTCGGTTATGACGGCAACCATCGACCAGTATGTGAGTTTTGTGGAGGTTTACCAGTATAAAAATAGTCAGTGGCAAATGGTGATTTGTCACAATGCCCGAATTGAACCCAATGCTCCATATTTAAACAATATGGTTCCGCAGGTCAAAAGCGGTTCCATGCCCTCTATCTATTAAACCATGTGATTCCTGCAGTTAGAATGCTGTCTGGTGTCCCTTCAACGTTCTTTTGACAATTTATTCACTGCAGCCAAAAGGTTAATCCCTTTTTTTAGTACTGGTTTGAAAATGTCGCCTTCCGTCTTAATTCGGTCCATGGCATTGTAAATATTAAAGTCCTGCATTTTTAATCCCTTTTTCACTTCATCCCAATGAAGCGGCATGGAAACTGTTGCACCGGGTTTTGGCCGAAGAGAATAAGGCGCAGATACGGTCGCCTGTGGACGGTTTTGTAGAAAATCGATATACATTTTGCCCTTACGGTCTTTAACGGTTCTTTCAATACTGGTAAATGCGGGAATTTCTTCATGGACCATTCGGGCAATCTGGCGGGCAAATTCTTTTGACTGATCATAACTATATTTTGCGCCGAGGGGAATATAAATATGCATGCCGGTAGACCCGCTGGTTTTGGGATAAGAAATTACTCCGGCAGAATCAAGTACCTGCCTGGTGATAAGTGCAGCTTCGATCACCTGGTCGAAAGTGTTTTTGCCAGGATCCAGATCAATGATGCACCAGTCGGGGAAATTCTCCTTTTCCACCCTGCTATGCCAGGGATTCATTTCTATGCATCCCAGGGAGGCCATATACAGGAGACTGGCTTCATCTTTTGCAACCAGGTATAAACGGTCACGGTCATCGGCCTCGCTATGGTATTTAAATGTTTCCACCCAGTCCGGAGCCTTGCCGGTAATATCCTTAAAATAAAAATGTTCACCTGTAATTCCATTCGGATGACGGTTCATGGATTGTGGCCGGTTTTTCAGGTAGGGCAGTATATAGGGAGCAACCTGGTAATAATAATTCAGCATATCCCGCTTGGTTATTTTTTCTGCCGGCCAGTACAATTTTCCAAGATTGGTAAACTTTAGTTCATGGCCGTTTATTTTTTTTACCTGTGTTTCTTCCTGTGGATTCAACAGCGATTTTCTTTCTTTTTCCCCGGGGGAATTAATATTCAGTTTCTTTTTGATTACAGAGGTTTTGGAAACTGTTTTACCGGTAGATTTTGCCTTTTCCATGATAATATTTTTTGCATTTTTATCGATGCGCATGCCTTCAAAGGAGGGATGGCGCATAACGCCGTCGGCCGTCATTTCAGTAAAACTCACTTCACAAACCAGTTTCGGTTTTACCCAGGTGGCTTTTGCATGCGGGGGATCAGGACGGAACCGGGATGGTTTGTTGATATCAGGTATTTCGCGAAAGGGAGGGGTTTTAATGATCAGTGGTTTTAACTGGCGTAGAATATCCCTTTGCGTATCCTCATTAAATCCGGTTCCGATTTTGCCGGTATACCGCAGGGATCCGTTTTCATATACACCTACGAGTAGTGAACTAAATACCTTGCTGCTGGTATCATTTTTAGTAAATCCCCCGATAACCATTTCCTGCCGTTGATTCGTTTTTATTTTCAACCAGAGATCTGATCGGTCACCGGGGAGATAAACACTGTCAGCCTTTTTGGCAATAATCCCTTCCAGCCCCAGCTTTTTTGCGGATGCAAAAAAATCGATTCCGGAATCTCCAAATGCGTGGCTTATTTTCAGGATGCCATTGTCCGGGATCAGTTTTTCCAGGATATTTTTTCTTTCGGATAAGGGGTCCTGCATAAGATCCCTGCCATTCAGCCAAAGGATATCGAAAACATAATAATACAATTCACCGTCTGCTTCACTGCGCCAATTCTGCAATGCGCCAAAATTTGAAATACCATTTTCATTCAGCACAACGATTTCCCCGTCTAATACTGCGCGGAGGTTCAGTTCTGCCAGTGACCGGGTAACGGGATAAAATTTATCGCTAAAAGATTTGTCGTTTCTCGATTTTATTTCCACCTTATTTTTATTCAGAAAGGACATAGCCCGGTAGCCATCCCATTTTACTTCGTAGAGCCATCCTTCCTTATCGAAAGGTTCGTTCACCAGTGTAGCCAGCATCGGCCTGAGTGAGGAGGGGAATTTTATTTTCTTCGCCGAAGCCGGGAGACTTATCTTTTCAGCGGGTTTAATTTTTTTTTTGGGAGCTTTGTTATCTCCGGAGATTTTCTTTGCGGCGACTTTCTTTTCAGATGCTCCTGGTTTATTATTTTTTGACAAACCTGTTTTTACAGTGTTTTGTCCATAATAACGGGTACTCGTTTTTTCAATCTGGTTTATTGTTTTTTTGGAGATAACGGATTTGTCTTTACGGGTAATATCGGCAACGCTGGAGTAACTGTCCTTAGCCTTAAACAGGAGCCAGGCATTGTCAGCCTGACCCCTCGTCCTGATCAGGGCAAATTCCCCTTTCAGTTTTTTCCCCTGGAGAATAACGGTCAGTTTCCCGGCTTTCAGTTCTTTCATCAGTTCCTGTTCCTGCTTCTTTTTGTCTGCTTCGGCCGCATGGGTGGGTTTATAATAACCTTCATCCCAGATCATAACTGTACCGGCTCCATATCCGCTGGGAATAATACCCTCAAAATTCCGGTAATCGTATGGATGATCCTCAACCATCATTGCCAGTCTTTTTACCGTCGGGTCAGTTGAAGGACCCTTGGGAACGGCCCAGCTTTTCAATACACCCGCCATTTCAAGCCTGAAATCATAATGAAGACGGGAAGCATCGTGTTTTTGAATCACAAACCGGAGCTTATCCGAATCGGATTTTCCCCCGACAGGCTCCGGAGTTTCCTTAAAATTCCTTTTCGTTTTATATTTAGCCAGACTCATAGTAATATTCAGGAGGCCTTCCTTTTTTTAATTTGCAGACTGTCTTTCAGTTGTTCCATTAAGTCCCTGTTTTTGGAATGCACAATCTTTAATGGCTGTACGACTGTTTTTTTACCGGCTGCTTTGGCTTTAATCAGTTTCATTAATTTCAAATGGTAAGTGTCCTTGTATTTTTTGATGTCAAAAGATTCAGACAATTGGTCAATTAGGGAAAGTGCCATTTTTAATTCGCCGGGTTTCGGAACTGATGACGGGATATCCAGTTCTTTTTTATCCTTAATTTCTTCCTGGAATCTTAACCGGTGAAGTACTAGCAGGTGTTCATCTGCTTTTATTAAACACAGATGTTCTTTGTTGCGCAATACAAAGGAGCCAAGGCCTGCTTTTTTAGATTTGGCCAGTGCATTACTTAAAAGGGCGTAGGCCCTTTTCCCCTGTTTTTCGGGTTCAATATAATAAGCCGTTTCAAAAAATATAGGGTCAATTTTGTGCTCATCAACAAATGAATTGATTTCTATTGTTTTTGTTTTCTCCGGCATGGCTTCCTGGAAATCCGCATCTGTTAGCACAACGTACTTCCCATCCAGGTTAAATGCACGTACAATATTATTCCATGGTACTTCCTTGCCGGTATTTTCATTTACTCTTTTGAATTTAATATTCGCATGGTCCTTTTTATCCAGCATATCCAGATCCAGGGTACTGGAATCAATTGCACTGAATAATTTTATCGGAATATTCACCAGGCCGAAGCCAATGGCACCTGTCCATATAGATCTCATTTGATTAGATTTTTCTGATGGTGGCCAAATCGGAACATCACCTATCCATCTGAGGTGTTTAAAAAGCATACCAACCCACAGTGTAAATGCCCTGTATCCCAGGACCCGGGCCATATATCGGTCAGATGAGTTGTGTGGAACTTATTGCACAACGGAATCCGGAGAAGTATCTTAACAATTATCTGAACCGGGGATACAGATTTTATCATTTGCTTTAAAATATCGAAATTCATAATCGGATCCGATCGATAATAATTCTCTAACCTTATTTAAAACTAATTGCTATGAAATCGGTTAACCTCCTGCTATTATTTTCCTTGCTGGCTTTTGCAGGAATTGCACAGAAAATCGTAATTAAGCCCACCCTCGGAATTAATTTTACCGATTTCTCAAAAGACCCGGTATTGGGCAAATTTACGGCACAGCCAGGCTGGCAGATCGGTGGCTCGGTTGCCATTGGCCGGAAATTCTTTGTGGAACCCGGCGTTTTTTATATGCAGAAGTCGACTAAATACACCACCAATACGACCCCCGCAACTGAATCGGACTATAATATCAGTGGTGTCCGTATCCCGGTTACCATTGGGTATAACCTGATTGGAAATGTAAAGGGAGTATTTAATATCAGGGTTTTAGGGGGTGGATCCGCTACGATAATAACCAGTGTAAACCAGGGAGAAAAATCGGACTATACCAGTCCGACATGGGGCGTATTTGCAGGTGCCGGTGTAGATTTTTTGATAGCATTCGTCGACCTCAAATATGAATGGTCATTGACTACTGTTAGCAGCAGCGTTACGAATGTCAATATCGGAGAGTCCAGATCCTTTTTCGTAAATGTTGGTGTCAGGATTCCCCTTTAAATTTTTTTCGGTCCCATGGCGTTATGATTATAGGTATTGTATGTTGGATCCCAATCATAACCGCTACACGAATTCAGCAAAGCATTCAGGAATGGGTATGTTTTATTAACAATAAGATGATATTGTCGATAGACCTTTGTAGGATAATAAGGATGGGATGGCAGGAGATTTGCAGTAATTTAAAAGTTCAGTTTCAGGCTAATTCCAACGAAATCAATTACCAGCCCATTCAGTAAGATGGAAAAGTATGCATGAAGGGACAACTGTAGAGGCCAATTCTGACAATAATTCCGTTTACCATTACACCTATCCACCCAGGACCCGTCAAAACTGATGGGTCTTGTTTTTTATTGTTTTCCATTCCCATCCAAGGATGCTGAATTATTCTTTCACTGTAAAATGATAGTCACCCGAAACCGCCTCAAATTCAGCATATCCGTTTCCCATCCTGACAAAATGGAGCTCCTGGCAATCAGCCACCGGTCTGTCATTTTCCTGTATGTACAACAGGTCTTTTGCCGGAACGCAGATCCGGGCCTTTGTATTAGCCGGTATCCTTATTTTCCATTCCAGCCTTCCGTTTTCATGAATCCAGGATGAACCAATCGCTCCGCGAACAGATTGATAATACCCTTTCGCAAAACGTAACCCGCCTCCCGTAAACGGTTTCAAAACGATCTGCCCAAAGCCCTCGGCCGTATCAGATGGATTAATACCGAGTAAAGAACGAAAGAACCATTCACTCACGGATCCGAACATAGGATGATTCAGGCTGTTCTGCTCCGGCAGCTCCCAGGATTCCCAGAGCGTAGTAGCATTGTTTTTTATCATATATCCATATCCGGGGTAGTCGTCGGTATTTACCATTCCGAATGCAATATCATTTCGGCCGTACCTGCGGCATACGTCAAATAACATTTTAGTACCGAATATACCTGTGCCAAGATGCCCATTCATTTTTACCTGGACGTCATTCACCAGCGCATCTAGTGTTTTTTGGTTTTCTTCTTCCGGAACCATCTCATTCCACAACGGGAAGACCTGGGTAATCTGATTTGATGAAGTGTCATATAACCCCGTTCCCGGTTTTAAATAATGCCGGTTGAAGGATCCTTTGATGGAATCCGCGAGCTTTTCATATTGATCTGCCTCTGTGGGTTTCCCTAATATTTTTGCAAAGCGTGCCAGGATCTTGACGTGCTGGTAATATACCGCACCACTGGTCAGGGGAATATGTCTGGGTTGTACACTAACGTGATCCCCGATGCCATTGTAAATCAGGTAGTCCGATGACTGGCTTTGCAGAAACCAAACCATTTTTTTGGTCGCCTCATAATTTTCTTCGATGATTTTTATATTTCCATAGAACTGATACAGCCTGAGCTGTAGAAAGGAAAATGCCAGCTGCCATTCCAATGGGCCTGCGCCGTCTGCAAATCCTTCTGTGGCAATGCCATTATAAGGAGCACATTCAGGCATTCCGCCATTTGGCCGGGCATCTGCTTTGAAATCACCGACCGTTTTGGAATAAAACGCCCCCATATCAAAATTAAACAGGAATGCTTCGGCAGACACCACCATGTCTGCACCATAACCCTGTTTTTCCCGACCGGGGCAGTCAGACTGTACACTGAAAATATTGCTCAAAAAAGTACGCAGGGTGATCGCCTGAATTTGATTGAAGAGGGAATTGCTGCAATTGAATTCTCCATTTTTTTCAACAGCCGAATTTAATCTCAGCCCGATAAGGTCTTTCAAATCGGGTTTTTCAGTCAGGCCGGTTATTTCCACAAATCTGAACCCGTGAAAAGTAAAATGAGCCTGGAAAAAATCATCACCATCTCCTTTGCATATATATTCGTCCTCCTGATAAGCCGTTTTGGGTGCACCGGGACCACCATCCAGTTTCCAAATCTCTTTTATATGACCAGCTACGGTTGTCATCCCGTTCACCCGGCCGTTGGGAAATAATAATTCCCCGTACCGGAAATGCACGACCTGACCAGGCTTTCCGGAAATTTTCATTCTGATCCATCCGGCAAAGTTCTGGCCGAGATCATAAATCCAGACGTGATTTTCAGGTTGGGAAACGCTAACGGATTTTATTTCTTTGGTAATCCGGATCGGCGGGAGAGCCTGTGCTATCAATTTTCCACCCGGCCCGGTGATAGCGGATGCTGGTGTCCATCCGTCTTTAGAATTCTCCAGTTCAGCAAAATCCTTTTTAAGTCTCCCGTCCTGTTTTTCGCCCAGGTAAACATTGTTCTTAAGAATAAAACTATTGCTGGTTTCCCAGGATTCGTCGGTAGAAACCGTTGATATCGTTCCGTCGGAATAAGCGATCCGGATATTGGCGATCATTTTCGGCTGGCCCACGGTCAGTGCATCTCGAAGATTGAACACCCGGAACAGTCGCATGGGAAGGGGATTGTACCATCCGTTCCCCAATAAAACGGAAATGGTATTATTCCCGGTTTTTATATTTCCCGTTATATCATATATGCTGTACTGTATGGTTTTGGCATAGTTCGTCCAGGCAGGATCCAGTTTTTGGTTGCCGATTTCTTTTCCATTCAGCTGCGCCTCATAGTATCCAAGCCCGCTGATATACAGTCTCGCAGAACGAACTGCCTTGGTAACCTGAAATTTTTTTCGGAACCAGGGTGCGGGAATATCTTTATAAAAATCTTCGTCTTTTTCAGGCGCATTTTTTCCATTGCCAATCCATTTACCCTGCCACCCGGAATCGGATAAAAAAGCAGTTTCAAAAAACCCGGGATTACTCCAATGGGTTTCGAAAGACCTGCGGGTCCAAACTTTTACTTTCCAAAAATATCGTGTAAAGGAAAGCAGGCGTTTTCCATCATAACGAATATGGATATTATCCTCCGATGGTTTTTTCCCGCTGTCCCACACATCCCCGATATTTTTTTGAAGATTTTCAATTGAAGAAGAAACGAGAATCTGAAAGTAAGCCTGGTATTGATCTCTCTGATTTGTTCGGAAGGTCCAGGAAAAGCGGGGTTGCCATTCGTCAATGCCCAGCGGGTTAACCCTGTATTCGCATTTTATTCCTTCAATGGTAAGTACTGACTGTGCGCTTCCATTCATCAAAAAGGAAAGAGACAAAACGATCATCAGAAGAAACCATTTATTTTTCATGGCCCGTTATTCAGGGAAGGGCATACGCCACATAACTATCGCCGGAAATGGTATTCATTTTACCGCCGCCGCAGGCAATCACGACAAACTGTTTTCCATTCTGTGCATACACTGCAGGGGTTGCAAAACCGGGCGAGGGGAGAACCGTCTCCCATAAAAGGGAGCCTTCTCTTTTATTGAAAGCCCGGAGCCTGCCATCTTTGGTAGCAGCGATGAATAAAAGTCCTCCGGCTGTAACTACTGAGGCACCATAATTTTCTGTTCCGGTAGGTTCCTTACTGTTTTTAAAAGCGGTGTCGTTGCCCAGGGTTTTTTTCCATATATAATTCCCGGTTTTCAGATCGATAGCATTCAAAGTTCCCCATGGGGGGGAGATGGCCGGAAGCCCTCCTTTGGTCAGGAACTTATTATATCCGGCAATCGTATAAGGCATGCGTAAATGTTCGTCAACCACCTTCTTTTTTGCGAAAAAGGGTTTTTGCTGCACCGTTTTCTGGTTCAGTACATAGGACGCAATGGCTTTTCTTTCCTCGGGATCCACCTGTCGTAAGGCGGGCATCATGCGTCGGCCGGTCTGCAGCAGGGAATCGAAAGCCCCTGGGGTATATTTTTTATCCACGCCAATTAAAGACGGGAAATTTCCGGTTCCCTTGCGGTCAGCCCCATGGCATTGCATACAATTTACCGTGAAGAGCCGCTGACCTGCTTGCCCATAGTTTTCGGCCGAGTCCGTTTTTTCTTTGATGGGTATGGATTGAATCACCCAGGCCATTTCGTTCGCATTGACATAAAGAATTTTGGTTTCCGGATCGTAAGTTGGTCCGCCCCATTCACCGCCGCCATCCAGTCCGGGAAATTCAATAGTTCCCTGCAGGGAGGGAGGGTTGAACATATTATCATGTTTATAGGAAGCCCATCTCTTTTTTATTTCCTGATAGGACGAATCAGGTAATAGCGGGTTAATATCTTTTTCGGTAAAAAGTTGTCGCATGAAAGGTGCGGGCCAGGTAGGTATTGGTTGTGTAGGCGATAATTTTTCACCGAGAAGTTCGCTGGACCGGGGAACAGGTGTTTCCACGATATCATATATAGGTTTTCCGGTTTCGCGTTCGAATAGAAATAAAAACCCGGTCTTGGTTGTAACAGCCACGGCATCTATGGGCTGTCCGTTTTTTTGGACAGATACGAGTGCCGGAGGAGAAGAAAAATCGCGATCCCACACGTCGTGATGTATATCCTGAAAATGCCAGATCAGCCTGCCGGTATTTGCATCAAGTGCCAGCACACAATCTGAGTACAATCCATTGCCGGTACGTTTTCCACCGTACCAGTCATAGGAAGCAGATCCTGTACACGCGAATACAATGCCGCGTTTCTCATCCAGACTGAATCCGCTCCATGCATTGGCACCTCCGATAAATGTATAAGCCGTGGAATCGTCCCAGGTCTCATAACCGGGTTCACCGGGATGCGGTATGGTATGGAATATCCATTCTCTTTTGCCTGTGCGTGCATTATACGCGCGGATATGACCGGGTGCCGCTGCAGCACCTTCATCCACCCGGGTACCTACAATCAGAAAATCTTTATACACCATTGGCGGTGAAGTAGAAGTAACGAAAAGATCAGGGACTTCCCGGTCCAGACCACTGTGCAAATCAATGGCCCCTGCCGTGCCGAAGGCAGTGACTGGTTTGCCTGTCCCTGCGTTTATAGCATAGAGTTCGTCGCCGGCCGTATAAAATATTCTTTCATCATCCTTTCCATCGCTCCAATAGCTAACACCCCGGCAGCTGTTTAAGGAAGAAAGTTTCTTTTTGTTGCCAGCGACGGTGTCGAATGGATTGAATACCCATTTTTCCTTCCCGGTAGCAGCATCCACTGCAAACAATTTCATTTTGGGAGAAGTGGCATACAAAATGCCATTGACGACAATCGGATTACACTGGATCTGGGAATGAGAGGCCGTATCAGCATCTCCGGTATGATATTCCCAGGCCACCTGCAGATGCGTCACATTAGCTGTGTCAATCTGTGTCAGGGATGAATAGTGAATGTTTTCTGATGAGCCTTTATATTTTGTCCAACCGGAATAATCCTGCCGGTTATGGCAACTGGTCGTCATTAGAATAATGAAGAGGATCGAAGAATATTTCATTCCCGTCATGGTTGTTATTTGTTTCAGTGATTTATTTGACGGTGAATTCCTGGACCTGAGATTCCCCGATAGTAACCGGATTTTTGATATTTAGTGTTCCTGCCCCCTGTAAATGTATAGTTTTTATTTCCAGTTTTCCGGAGTGGACGGCGATCTGAAGATTATGATCCCCCACAATCACATTCCCCCAACTGTACCCATTCGACCAGAAATAATTTCCCGGCTTTGACGTAATACTAAATGATTTTTCAACGGCTGAATAGTTGAAGCGGGAGTAAGCAATAAAAGCCGACCAGCTCGCCATAGCGCGGGCATAATGATTGCCACATTCCTCTTCATTAAAGGGATTTCTTTTATATCCGTCATAACGGTTGCGGACATCCGAAATAATTTTCAGGGCATCCTCATTCATACCTTCATAGATCATTCCGGTGGCGGCTGTATATTCAAGTCCTGTCCAGGCTTCAAAAGCATACGATAAGGGAACAGCGGGCCTTTTCGACGGATCGGGATAGGAGGTAAGCATCAGGCCGGATTCATCACCCAGCGCATAGGATCGCATATTATTAAAATGATCCCCGAAAGAAATCACATGATTGTATTTGTAGATACTTTCCAGTGTCTTTTTAATATGGGCAGAATCAGCCAGGTATCCCAGCCCGCAAATCCAGGCCATATTTTGTCCTACCAGCTGATCTACGAGACAGCCTTCTCCGATCTGGAAGTCCGGATTTTTCAGATTAGAGGCACCCATGCCGGCAATGAGGCCGGTTGCAATCATGTTTTTATCCGCAACAGGTCTTATTTGCTGGATATAAAATTCGCCATTGAATAAATGCTGGTCCGTCCATTGACTTCCTTTTTCAAACAGTGAAGCGCAGGTCTGCTGAAATTTCTGATCTTTCAGGTATCCGGCCATCCTGGAAGCTGCTTTCAGCGCACCCAGGTACCAGAATTCAATTTCCGGATTGGGACCGAAGTATTCGATATCCATGGTATTGTGCTGGCAGCCTTCCATAACCCCGTCCTGGTCAGCGTCCCATCCTCCTTTGATCCAAGCGAAAGCCAACGCTTTTTTTACTCCCGGCCAGGTGGCCCGGAGAAAATCATCATCTCCTGACAACTGCCATTCCCGGTACACTTTCATCACCGTACCCATCTGTCCGTCGGCTGCCGCTATCTTCCAGTTTTCTTTTTTATTGAACGGCAGGGAAACCCGGAAGCTCATCAGTCCGGAACTGTCGTTCAGGCCATACTGGTATTCTACGTTTCTCATCTTCATGGCGAGACTGCCAAAGAGAAATGGCGTAGCATGTTCATAATTCCACACATGCGTACAGTTGCCATAACAGGAACCCGTAGCCGCAAAAACCCCCTCCCATCCAAAAAAATAACCTTCCTTATTTCGAAAGGCGGTTTGTGAACGCAGGGTACTGCTGTTGAAAAGTGCGGCTTCCTTTATAACAGCGGGATAATCACTTTTCGCGATAAGATTTACGAAATCAATTGTCTTTGATTCCAGCTTTGGCAATAAGGGCAGGGTTTTCTCGGCAACATCCCAGGCATCGGAATAAAAAGTAGAATAATAATTACCGATCGTTACCTGATCATTCCAGTCTTTACGGTTGGGAAAGTCCCAGGTCAGAAAAAATTCTATTTCTTTGGTTTCATGGGCGGCCAGTTGCAGTTTAACGGATAAGGCTGCCCGCGGATCATTTACCTTATGATCAAACTGAACATCTTTGAACGTTCCGTCGTCAGAGAAATCATCCCACATGTCGGTAATATTATCATTCCATCCCTTGGGACTGAACTGGGTGCGGTAGCTGATGTCATAACCAGCTTTTACTGCTGTTGTGGTCAGGGCAATGGTTCCCCAGGCACTGGAGCGATGATCAACGCTGTCGGAACTCATATAAATTCCCTTCAGACCAGGCGACTGCCGAAACTGATTACGGTTGCTTTTTGTGCCCAGCGGGGTAATGGCACGGTTAAAGTTATTAAACTCAACAACAGAACCATCCATCCCGATAAAATTGTCCAGTGATCCTGCAACGGCGATCGTTAGAGGCTGGTTCGTTTTATTGGTAATTTCATAACGGATAACTGCAACCGGAATACCACTACTGACGGCATCACCTGGAATAAACGGATTAAAGACCTTCGCTTTTGCTGAAACCGGCATTGTCTCATCTTCCAGGTTCACTACACCGAAAGGATATGCTGCATCAAAACTGGCATTCGAAAATCTTGGCAACCCGTGATTGGGGGCAGTACTTCCTTCAGATCCGGTGTATTCCCTTGGAGGAATGGGTCCCATGAGCACTTTTGCATGTTTTTCACCGGAAGCACTCTGTGTAAAAATCATAAAACAAGGTGCCTGTTTTGGTGTTACCGAGCCATAAAAACCCATTCCGGGTTTATTCATGATCTCCACATCTTTCCATTGTCCGTTACCACCAATGGATATGTTTCCGGTGCCAATACCACCCACAGGCATGGCAATTTTTTCAATAAATCTTCCTTCGTAATGTTTTATTACAGGCCATGCGGTTTGCTGGGAAAAGGCGGAACAAAGTGAAAAGCAAAGCAGAATAGCAGGGATATTTTTCATATAGCGAGTCGTATAGCAAATAATTTACTCATAAATATGCTTATAACCGTGCTGAACTGTTCGATTTTTAATAAAAACCGCCCGGAAGCATGATATCCGACTGCTTCTGCTCCCGAATCCGCAATGCGGCACTAACTTTATCTGATGAGCTGGATTTTCAAATTTTAATTTGCCTGAAAACATGAACTGGATTAAGAATATTTTGAAAAGGACGGGTAAATATGAATTTGTAAAATATTCCCCGGTTTTCAGTCTGTATGAAAATCTGTTTAAGCCGGAGAAAAAAAGAGCGCATCGGAAAGAAGTAGGATTGTACAAAAGTTTTCTGGGGAATTGTCAATTGATTTTTGATGTAGGTGCTTACGATGGCCACAAAACTGCTGCCTTCCTGGAAATTGCTGACAAAGTTTTAGCCATAGAACCTGATCCGGACAATTTTGAATTACTGAACATCAGATTCCGGAATAAAAAAGATCGTGTTATCCTTAAGCAGCTCGCGCTGGCGGATAAAACCGGAAATGGCTATTTAATGATTCATCAAAGAGGCTCAGCTTTTAATACCCTAAACCCGGACTGGAAAAATATTCTGGAAGCTGACGGAGGTAAACGCTGGGATCAAAAAATTACTTTTATTTCCGGGGAACCAGTCGATATACAAACGGAAACACTTGATACTCTCATTGATCAGAATGGGAAACCGGATTTTATTAAAATAGATGTAGAAGGATATGAAAAGCGCGTCTTCATGGGACTTAACCAAAAGGTTCCCTGCATTTCTTTTGAATGTTTGCTACCGGAGTTTCGGGACGACTTGTTGTATATCATTGAAAAGCTGCTTTCTTTTGATAGCCAGACAAAATTTAACGTCATTCATGAGGAGGAATTAGTTTTTCCTGAATTTGTTAACGACTCGCACATTAGGGAATGGATAGCTTGTACAAAGATTTTCTCATTTGATATAGTGGCCAGATCTGATTTCAATCCGGTCTTCTAAGTATTTACTTTATTTCACTTTTCCTAAACGGGAAGAATCCTTTTATTTAGAATTGATTGTTCTGAAATAATCCGACCGGATATACGTTATACCATCTATGAAAAATATTATCCTCGCATCGCTGATACTAACAACCTTGTTTTCCTGTACCAAGAGTAGTAATCCGCCTCCTCCCAAGGATGACTCCACACTGAAATCAATAGTTATTTTCAGCCCGGTTCTGCACGTGAAGCAGGTCATTTCCTTTGAATATGATCAGAACGCCCAGGTTACCACTCTTCGCAAGTATGAATATGACAGTACGGTTAATCCGGCAACCCTCGATAGTGTTCACCTCAGTTTTACGCCGGCAGCAGCGGGTAGTTTTCCCGGCGAATATGACCTTAATTTTTTTCAAACCAATCCTTCATCGGGCCAGACGGAACATCACTGGTTAGCCTATGACAACCAAAACCGTGTATCCCGGGATTCAGTCGGTGTAAATACAAGCGGTAATTTTACAACCCTGCATTTTACTTACGACGATTGGGGCAATACAACCATCGAACAACTGGCGGGAGATCCGCAGACACCGGGTAGTTACACAAACCTGTTGCAGATTGATACGATGTATGTGCAGGAAAATAATTTGTATTCCGATTTTGCATATACTGGCTTGAATGGAAGCGGATTGATTCACTATATATCCCGCAATTTTTCCACGGATAACAACCCGGTATATAACGAATCCTGGTCAAACAGCCTGGGCGTACTGTTAAATTTAAACGGTCTCGTTGATTTCCGTTCGAAAAACCTTCCCTCATATATGAGTTACCAGGATGACAGTTTCAATACGATTGCCCTGAATTTTGTGTGGACCTCAGATGCAGCAGGTCGGGTAATCAGTGGAATTGGCACCGATACCAATAGCGGCCTGGTGGGAGAGACATATACATTCAACTATTGATTGAATCTCCGGATTCTTTTACTTAAGAAAATCTACAACCGATAAAGGCGCGTGATCCGCACGGCCTTTTCGGCGTTTAGTGGATATACCGGATTTTAATGACGATTTTTTTGTCCGCTGCATGGCCACCGGGGCTGATACCCGGCCGGTGTGCATCGGCAGGAAAAAAAATAAAAAAGGTTCCGGGAAAGGCGGGATACATTTCACCATTACCAGAATAATTGGCAATATCCTTCGATGCATCGTAGGCCCTGGTGATGGTAAGATTAGCAAGCGGAGATACCCCGATTATTTCTTCACCCGCAGCAACATAATGCAGATCGGTGTATTCCTGGTGCGATTCCCATTGAGTGCTATCTAAATCTTTGGTTGGGTTTTGTGTAATAATGGCAAATACCTGATCACCGTCGATCGGATATCTTCCCGGAATGAGTGCCTGTAAATTCTGGTTTCTCAGAAAGTCAAATGCTTTATCCCAATGGGATTTATTCAATTGGTATTGCCTGTCAAGTTCAGGTGTATTTATGGATTTATGCGGTCTTACCGACAAACCACCCGGTGAAGACCATAGTGCTGTATCTGTCTGCGCATTCGTGTGACCACATGCCATCAAAAGAAAAAAGATCCGGAAAAGAATACCTGTTTTTTTCATGATTCATTTTTTTTACTTGGTATGGCAATCATGGCCAGTGCCGAAGCGATGAAAAGAAAAACCGCCATTAAAAGATAGGATGCATTAAAACCACCCGTGGTTCCATTTAAATAACCTACCAGGAACGCTCCGGCAAACGAACCAAGTGCTCCTGCACTATTGATGAGGGCAATGGCCCCGGGAACCACGTTACCCGGCAGGATCTCTGGTATCGTCGCAAAGAAAGGACCATAAGGCGCATACATCGCTGTGCCGGCAATAATGAGTAGCAAAAAGGAGGTTCCAAAATGATTGGGACCAAGCCACCAGGATGCCGAAAAAGCGAGTGCGGCAACAAAAAGGAAGGGCCAGATGAATATTTTCCGGTTCAATTTTTTATCAGACAAATAGGAAACGACTACCATTGCCATGATGGCGAAAAGGTAGGGAATGGAAGAAAGCCATCCCGTTTTGATAATGTTCATCCGGGGGGCTGCTTTTAGTATCGAAGGCAGCCAAATTACAAATCCATATACACCGATGCTCCAACAGGCATGTTGTAAACTCAGCAGGATAACTGCTCTGGACCGGAACGCAGCCGCATAATTCCTTACCGGTTTAATGGAATCCTGTTCCTTTTTAAGAGCGGATGAAATCGCTTCTTTGTCAGTATAGGTTAGCCATCCGGCATCTGCAGGCGAATCCTCGATGAGCTTTTTCCAGCAGAACGCCCAGGCGATTGCGGGAAGACCTTCCCATATGAACATCCACCTCCAGCCCGCAGCATGAATGATGTATCCGGATAATATCGACATCCAGAGGATGGTTACCGGATTACCCAGAATGAGAAAAGTATTGGCCCTCGATCGTTCCGCTCTTGTAAACCATCGGCTTAACAGGATGAGCATAGCAGGCATTACAGCACTTTCTGCAACTCCCAGCATAAACCGGATGACCAATAAAATCCCTACGTTTTTTACCAGCCCGGTAGCCATGGCCAGGCCTCCCCATGCCAGTAATGACCAGAAAATTAATTCTTTAGCACTTTTATTGCCCGCATACCGGGCTCCGGGAATCTGGAAAAAGAAATAACCCAGAAAAAACAGAGATCCCAGCAATGAAGATATAGAAGGAGTGATCTGAAGGTCTTTCGCCATTTCACCAGCCGCGGCAAATCCGAAATTGGCCCGGTCCAGGTAAGCCAGGCTATAAGTGATAAAAACGATGGGAAGAAGACGATACCAGCGGGAAGAAATGGTTAATTTCACGGGTTTCCTGGGTCTTTACGCTAAAAATAATCTAAATTCAAACCAAAACCTGTTATCCTTTTCCGGTTAACTGCGACAGATGGCGGATAAATTGGGAACGGACAGCCTTCGACAGTGTCTGATATCCAACTTAAAAAGTTTAAAACACCTTAACATGAAAATACTCGTTGTGGACGACGAATTGGATGTTCGTTCTTTATATGAACAAAGATTCCGCAGGGAGATCAGGGAGAATGAATTGGTTTTCGCTTTTGCACATTCCGGTGAAGAAGCGCTGAAATACCTGGGTAACCAGAACAGGGAATCGATATTGGTTTTATCAGATATCAATATGCCGGGCATGAGCGGATTGGAATTATTAAAACACATTAAGAATGAATTTGAAAAACCACCCCCGGTTGTGATGATGGTAACTGCATTTGGTGACGATGAAAACTACAACCTGGCCATGAACCTGGGGGCCGATGATTTTTTTACCAAGCCGCTGGACTTTTCCCATCTAAGGGAAAAACTCAAAATGGTTAAATGCTAGTTAAGTGTTGGTTAAATGAATGCTCAAATTACAGAGCAGATCTGCAAGATTTGACATAAACAATATACTTCATTTACAATGTATTTTCTTACCACTCATATAAAAGTGGAAATCATTTTAATTTAAATTTCCCTTCGCCGGTGATGCAGGATTTAAGCCTTGCATACGCTAATAATACCGGTAAAAAAACACTGCTCCAAAACAGCGAAATCCTTCGTACAACTGTCTATTTTTATTATGCGGATACTGTACGAATCGAATGTTTCACCGATCAAACGGAATAAATCAGCGTACAAAAACCAACTTGTAAAAACCAAAGCGAATGGAGGTGTATAACTGTCTTATCGTGGAAGACGAGCCCCTGTCTGCAGAATTGCTCAGGGACTATATACTTCAGGTACCTTTTCTGAATTTACTGGAGCATTGCACAGATGTGAACTGTGTGAAAGAAGCACTTCAGAAATATAAAGTGGACCTTATTTTCCTGGACATTCATCTCCCAAAGATGAGAGATCTGGATTTTATTAAAACACTTAATAATCCCCCGCATATCATCATTACATCGGCATACCAGGAATATGCCGTTCAGGCTTTTGAATTAAATGTAACCGACTACCTGTTAAAGCCCGTTGCATTCAGCCGGTTTTTAATGGCGTTACATAAAATAGAAAAAGCCCACGAGGAACGAATGCCCTTTTCTGTTATACCAAAACAATTGGACCGCCTGTACTTATTTTTTACCGTTGGTAAGAAGAAAGTAAAGGTTTTCCTGGATGAAATTCTTTACATCGAAAGTATGAAGGAATATATCCGGGTGATTTCAGAAACGAAATCTGTGTTAACCAAGTTTAAATTATCCGAAATCGAAGGAATGCTTGCCGAAAATAATTTTATCCGCATTCATCGCTCTTTCATCGTTGCCAAGGATAAAATTGATGCCTTCAGCGCATCAGAACTGGAAGTCGGCGGAAAACTAATTCCCATCGGTAGAAGCTACAAAGAATACGTAGCGCATAATCTCGACAATCATTTATTGGGTAAATGACCGGGAAGCCTCATCCTGTAAATTAACCGCGTATTAACGATGACGTATAATTTATTCCTTTACCATATCGCTTGGCAAATTCTTCCACAGACAAATTTCTCCCTTCCAATAACGGATACAACCATACGAATTCCTTATTTCATATTAAATCCTTCATTCGTAGGTTAAATCCTGCTGTCCGTCTTTATTCGAAAAATTCATGCAGCGTTTAAATTTATTTTAACACTCTAGGTGGTATAAAACGGTCATCACATGATTAACAAACTACTGATTGCCATCATATTTTTATTTGGTGCACTGCAGGGCAATGCCCAGTCCCGGGTGATAACCGGTAAGGTTTCAGACCAGAACGGATTCCCGGTTCCTGGTGTTTCGGTAAGAGTAAAAGGATTAAGTACCGGCACAAGCGGATCGGGCGACGGAAGTTTTAAAATACAGGTGGAAGGAAATGCAGCCGTGATCATTATCAGTGCTGTTGGATTTGAAGAACAGCAAATTACAGTAGGTAGTCAGGATAATTTCTCTATAGTCCTGAAGCCGGCCTCTCACACATTATCTGAAGTAGTTGTTACTGCGCTGGGAATTAAAAGACAGTCCAAAGAACTGGGCTATTCCACCGTCGCCATCAAGTCGTCAACCCTGAACCAGGCAGCGGTAGTAAATCCCGCCAACGGACTCGCTGCAAAAGTTTCGGGGGTTGATATACGTCTCACCGATAATGGTATCAATCCGCAGGTAAAAGTTACTTTCAGGGGAAGTCGATCCATCAACGGAAATAATACCGCGCTGATAGTAGTTGATGGTGTACCTGTTGAACAAACCTATCTGCCTAACCTGAATCCAACGGATATAGAAGACATCACCATTTTGAAAGGCTCAAATGCAGCAGCATTATATGGAATGGCCGCTTCCAACGGGGTGATGAATATTACGACCAAAAAAGGGAAAGGGAAATTCGCACTGACCTATGAAAATACGGTTACGTTCGAATCGATTTCTTATTTCCCCCAATTACAAAATCAATACAGCGGATGGGGCGGCGAACCACCTGGCACCTATCCCGATCCGTCCACCGGTGGAAATATCCAATTTATCAATCCCTTCACCGGACTGGTGAATACGGTGCCTTTTGAAAATGAAAGTTATGGAAACGCCTATAACAGTCTGGATTTTCACCAGGATTCCATACCCATTGGTGTTACGGAAAATCAGAAATGGATTTTCGGTCCATACCAGGCGGCTCCGAACGGTAGAAAAGATTTTTTTCAGACTGGTGTCGGCGATCAGAATAAACTTTCCGGCTCTTACGGGGGGAAATGGGGAGGCATATATTTTTCCGGAGAATATACAACCAAGCAGAGTGTAGTGCCTACAGAAACTTATAAACGCGCCGGCGGAAGAATAAATGGCAATTTTAATTTCGGGCAACTCACCGTCTTTGCTGGTATTAGTTACAATAATGTTACCTCAGATGCGGTGGGAAATACCTATGATCAGAACAGACCCGTTTATTGGGATGTGATCAACCAGCTGCCCAGTACAGATTTAAAATTGCATAAGGATGTCAGCTTGTTTCAGAACAACCAGGGATTTATCAATTCTTATTTCCCCAATCCCTGGTGGCAGGTCGCCAATTCAAGAACCAAGAATAGTACGGATCAGTTAATTAGTTCCCTGCAACTGAATTATAAATTCAACAGCTGGCTGAATATTACGGCAAGAGGCGGATATAGTAAATCTTCCACCGATGCCCCTTCTTATATCGACAGTATCAGTTTTCCTTCCTGGCTGATCGACAACGGCGGTCCCTGGGGTTTCGGAACCCTGGGTACTTATCCTGGCGCTGTGGGATACCAGCAGGAACATATCAAGGATCATTTTGACGATCTGAATGGTGATTTGTATGCTACAATTACCAGGGAAGTAAAAGACTTTAAATTCAATCTTGTTGTCGGCGGTAATTATCGCCAGCGGCAGAGTTATGGTTACTGGTTTTCCAACCAGGTAAATTCGGGCCCGGTAATCGGACAGAATGTGATTCCCAACGGATATACCAAGGTTACCAACCCGGATGGGAGCGCGTCCGCTACTTATGAATATAAACGATACGATCAGTCATTCTATGCTGATTTCACTGCAGGATATGACGGATGGTTATTTCTGCATGCTTCTTTCCGCAACGACTGGACCTCCATTCTGGATCCGCAAAACAGAAGTTTCAGTTATCCTTCCGTGGACATGTCGGCCGTGCTGAGTGATAAAGTCGAATTCATTAAAAACAGTCAGGCGATTTCTTACCTGAAAGTCCGGCTGGGTTATGCCGGCACCGGAAATGTAAGTCTCGATGGATATCAGCGTTTGGGTGTAATGGGATTTATTGCCGGTGGTACCAATAACGGTGGTTTTACCGCTGCCCTGCCAACCTATGGTGCTTATGCGATTTATCCGACAACGATTGTCGGAACCGGATTCCCCTTTGGTACCACACCCGGTTATTCACAAAGTTATATCGCGGTGCAGAACGGTTTAAAACCTGAACACACCCAGTCATTTGAAACCGGCTTCCAGTTGGGGTTATTCAGGAACCGGGTGAATATCGAAGCGAACTACTATAGCCAGACTTCAAACAATCAGACAATTCCCCTGCAGACATCTGCCGCAGCGGGTATTAGTACTTACCTGACCAATGCAGGAGAGATTAATAATAGCGGTGTGGAAGTGGATCTCTCACTCACACCCCTGTTCAATATTGGAAAATTCAAATTTGACCTGACCGGTAATTTTGCTTATCAGAATTCCAAAGTGGTCAATATCCAAGGTGGAAAACAACTGCTTGACCAGATCAATTTTGGAACGACAATAGCGGGCGGGGTATATGCGATAGCTGGCAAGAACTACCCTGAATTGCTGGTTACGGATTTTAACCGGGATCCGAACGGACATATCATCGTAGATGGCACAACCGGACTTCCCTCCATTAACCCCAATCCGGTGGATGCGGGCAATACCAATTATAAATATTTCCTCGGACTTTCTCCTTCACTTTCTTATAAAGGATTTACCCTGCGTGCCGTATTCGATTATCGCGGCGGAGCGAAGATCCTGAATGCAGTAGGCAACGCCATGGATTTTGCCGGAATCAGTACCAGTGATGCTACCAACCGCCAGGCGTTTGTAATACCCAATTCTGTAATTGAAACGAGTCCGAAAAATTTTACGCCCAATACCAATGTTCCGATCACTTCCGGATTCGGTGGATTGCCCGTACCCATATTCTGGTGGGCCAATTTTTACAACCAGGTGGGCATGCCTTATGTAACGAGCGCAGACTTCTGGAAATTACGCGAACTGGTGCTGAGTTATGATTTCCCCAAATCCACCTTTGGCGAACAAAAAGTTATTCGCGGATTGACCCTGGTGGTAGCCGGAAGGAATCTGTTTATGTGGAGACCGAAAACGAATGTATGGTCCGATCCGGAATTCAGTACCAATTCCAGTGGAAATGCCGTGGGATATACTACGGAATATCAGACACCACCAACCCGCGTGATCAGTGCATCCATTGTTGTTACCATATTGTAATTATTAAAACCAGCACCATGTTTTATAAAAGTTCGATCAAGCTGATGGTTGTTTTACTGGGAAGTTTTTTTATTTTTTCCTGCAGTAAACAATTAAATAAAAATACGGAGGATCCCAACGGGATTGGCATCAATGCGATTACAGGAAAGGATGTTTTTGCACAGGCACTTGTTGGTACCGTAACGAACAACACCAGTGTGAACATTGTCGGAAGTATTGACAATTATGACTATGTCCAGAACTGGATGGGATACTGGGCAAGAAATACCAGCTGGGCTGCTTCCGGTGGTCAGGCACAGATCGAAAATTTTCAATTGCCCACCAGCTTTTCCGACGGAATCTGGCAGACACTCTACCATAATATTTATGATTATAACTACGTGATAACACACAGTGCAGCGGGTTCCATACTTCCCGGTGCTTCGAGGGTAGTACGCACTATGGTTTTTCAGGACCTGGTTGACCAGTTTGGAAATATTCCCTATACGCAAGCGGGAAATCCGGTGATTACTACGCCACAATACGATTCAGCGACCACCATTTATAAAGACCTGGTTTTGCAGATCGATACGGCCATCTCGGATATCCAGGCATCGCAGGCTACACCGGATGATGCATCGGACGTGATGTTCGCCGGAAATAAAAACCTCTGGATCCAGTTTGCCAATACCATCAAGCTTCGCATATTACTCCGGCAGGTTCCAAAAGTGTATTCCCCAACGGATCCCATTGTTACCAATGCTCTGAGCAATGCCATTGCCAATGGCGGATTTCTGGGAGTAGGCCAGGACGCCCTGGTAAATCCCGGTTTCAAGGATGCAACACAGGCGCAGAGTCCATTTTGGGCTGTGTATGGTTTTCAACCCGGAGGAAGTCCGGGACCACCCCAGGTTGGGACCTATTACCAGAACTATAATTTTTTCTGTGCAAATGTGACCGTACTCAATTTCCTGGATTCTATTTCGGATCCCCGCCTGGGATATTTTTTCGGTGTGAACGCCTCGGGAGGACACGGTGGAAATATCCTGGGTACCAGTAACACACCGGTGGGTGTTACCAGTCCGATTGGCACCGGCGTTTTACAGTCGGCAGCTATGCCGGCCTGGCTTTTGACTGCGAGCCAGTCACTTTTTATGCAGGCTGAAGCAGCACAAAGAGGAATGATTACAGGCGACTATAAAAGCCTGTACAAACTGGCGATGGAAGAATCCTTCCGGTTTTTAAAAGTTACGGATGCTGTGAATGCAGCGGATAATTTCATAAATGGTTCATCTAATGGTATGGTTAATATTTCGAGCTCTGCAAACCCTTTGCAAACAATTTTATACCAGAAGTGGATTTCGGAATGTGAACTGAATCCGCTGGAGGCCTATTCGGATTACAGAAGAACTGGCTATCCTTATTTTTCATTGATTACTTCGTCTGTTCCGCCGGGTACACCAATGCCGGTGCGTTTGTTATACCCCCAGAGCGAGTATACACAGAACCTGGCAAGCCTTCAGGCAAACCTGGGTGCCCCGGTACAGCCGGCTTCAGCGATATATGACAAAATTTTCTGGCAGCCATAATTTTAAATGTATGAACATCAAAAAAATTATTCCGATCGGATTTATTTTAAGCTTCCTGCTGGCTTCCTGTTTAAAGGATACGCCTTACCTGGATGTATCCAATACGTCTCCGATAATTCAATTCGGTCAGAGTCCTGCCCAGGGTGTGCAGGGGCCGTTCCCATATGGAGGTGATATGACAGCACCGGTGGATACTGCTATTGCCCTCGTGCTGGCCTCCCCGCAGGTGGAAACCGATACGCTTCAAACGATTGTGGAAGTGGATCCGGCACAGGTTGCTGCATTTAATGCGGCTAATGGAACCGCCTTTACCTTGCTTTCTGATGATTTATTTACGATTATGCAGGATACCATAAATGTCCTTCCCGGATACCGGGTCGGGGTCATTCCTGTTCATCTGAAATTTCCCGGACTGACTAATGGTGCATTGCCGCTAAAGATAACTAAGAGTTACTTCCTTCATAGTGACACCCAGGTCGTGATCAGCGGCAACGGGGGCACTTTTATGTGGTTGTTTTAAAATATTCTCATGTGACATTTCATGTCATACTCCCAGGGTTCTTTTTAGTTCCCTGGCTTTTTTTTTCGAAGTCTTCGTATTCGAACCCCAAACGAACTCCTGTTGGCAGGGCATGATGCTGAAATGAATCCGGATCAGCTCCATGGCCGGTCATGGGAACGTTTATCATTCCATTCCGGCGTCGGGGCAAAATATGATTTGTCTGTCGTAATCAGGTGTTTCTTCACTTCTTCATCCAACAGTTCAATTCCAAGTCCCGGAGCGGTCAGGGGAACGTTGGCAAAACCTTTTTCAAATAGTTTACGGCCATCGGTGGTTTTCACCAGGCTGTCCCACCACTCGCTGTCCAGCGAATGATGTTCCAGTGCCAGGAAGTTTTGTGTGGCGGCAGCACAATGCACACTGGCCATAAATGAAACCGGACTTCCGGCAAAATGCATGGCCATGGCCACGCCGTGTTCTTCGGCATAGTCGCCGATTTTTTTGGTCTCCATCAGTCCGCCTGCCGTAGCCAGGTCGGGGTGAACAATATCGACAGCGTGGATATCGATCAGGGGTTTAAATCCGCTCAATAAATAAATATCTTCTCCCGTGAGTATCGGTGTTTCCAGAGCATCGGAAATGGTTTTGTATTGATCCGGATATTCCCAGGGAACCATATCTTCCAGCCAGGCCAGACGATAGGGTTCTACTTTTTTTCCAAAACGTATGGCATTGTTCAGATCAAAATGTCCGTAATGATCCGATGAAAGCGGAATCTCGTATCCGACTACGGAGCGTACTTCACTGATGATTCCGGCCATGGCATCCAGGCCCTTTTCATTTATCTGGATCGCTGTAAACGGATGTTTTGTGTTGGCATAGTCCATATAACCTCCGTCCCACTGACCCAGTGCTGTTCCCCAGAATTTAGAATTGACCAGCGCGCCCTGCATATCTTTTATTTCCCCGATCGAAATATCCATTTTCAGCCAGGTCATACCCTGAACTTCCAGCCGGTGTTTAATTTTTGCTTTAAATTCATCCAGTGTCGGAGCTTCAGGTGTATCGGCGTACATCCTTACTTTATCGCGGTAACGGCCGCCCAATAACTGCCAGGCGGGTACATTGTAGGTTTTACCACAGAGATCCCAGAGCGCCATTTCCACACCGCTTACTCCGCCACCCTGACGGGCCGGGCCGCCAAATTGTTTTATTGTTTTAAAAATCATTTCCACGTTGCAGGGATTTTGTCCGAGCAACCGACTCTTTAACATGAGTGCATATCGTTCATCTGCGCCGTCCCTGACCTCCCCCAAACCATATATGCCCTGGTTGGTGTCAATACGAATGATGGGCGTGCGCCCGACATTCTGTATTACGCAATAACGCATATCAGTTATTTTCAAATCGGAAGGACCTGAAAAACGTTTCACACTATGGGTGCTTTGGGCAATTAATTCTTCGATGGGGGAAAATAATAATGCGCCACCAAAACTAATTCCGCCCAGCGCTGATTTTTTTAAAAAGCCACGCCGGCTGTTTTCTGTCTGACCGTTATCTGTCTTTTTTGATTCGTCTGTGATTTCAGGATCTTTCAATCCGATTTTTTTCAGGAATTTCTGCGAAGGTGTCATGGAGATAATGATTTGAATTTGCGTTGAGCGTTAGGCGTTAGGCGTTAGGCGTTTGGCGTTCGGCGTTCTTTACCAGTTTCTCTCTTTCATGTATTCATCCAGTTCCTGCCTGGACATCGGCAGGTTTTTCTGGGTATCCAGCCATTGCAAAAAATCTTTTTTTATATTGTCGGTCCATTGCTGGTCAATCTGACCGGGTGTATATTTCCCTTCACGCAGGCGCTGGTGCCCGAATGCATCACGCAGTTGTACGAATTCGGAATTCTGCACGAGTTCCTGAAGAAGTTGCGGAGGTATAAAAACCACACCTCCTTTTTTCGCGAGTACGACATCTCCGGGCAAAACCGTAGCCCTTCCAATCCGAATCGGAACATTAATGCCACCCAGCATCATCTGTTGGATGTAAGAAGGGTCATATCCTTTTATCCAGCCATTGAATCCCTGAATCTCTTCCAGGCCCTCGATATCCCGCACGGAGCCATAGAATACCACACCCCG
This sequence comes from uncultured Bacteroidota bacterium, assembly GCA_963766585.1. Classification (GTDB taxonomy): domain Bacteria; phylum Bacteroidota; class Bacteroidia; order Chitinophagales; family Chitinophagaceae; genus Puia. The sequence continues at coordinate 1,169,110 of CAVYAV010000001.1, read as the reverse complement.
GTGTGACTTAGCAAAAATCGCATTGCCCAGATTGTCTCCGATCAGCGTTCCATCCACCACCTTACCATAACTGTCGGCTACATAAATATCTCCATCTTTCAAAACATCGATGGGCCAGGAATTCGTGGATCCGATCCGGCCTTCCGCTTTTCCTTTGTCTTTTATCAGTTTGTCATAGTCGGGCCGGAGGGGCGTGTATTGTGCCGTTACTGCCCTTCCGGTCATGACCGAATCCGGACGGATCACCATCCAGTCGCCTTCAAACTGGTTCTGAAATCCCTTGTTGCGCAGAAAGCCCCAGGCTTCTTCCAGGGAAACATTTTTTAAGCGATCAAGGAGTTGATCAGAAGTCTTCGGACGTCCGTCAGTAAAACGATCTCCTTTCCAGTCAGGCGTTAAGGCTTTGATCTGTTCTGCAGATAAGGTCACCTCCTGTGCCGGGGAATAAAAAACGAGGCAGAGAAAGAAGGAGAGAAGGGAAATTTTTGGGTTCATGTGGCTGTGATTTTCGCTTAGCCGAATCTACACAAAATCCGGTATTCTGAACCACGGAGATTTAAAGGAACTTACCCGAACTATTTGAATCCTTATACTATGGCTCGTTATTCCCAAAAAGAAAAAACCGCAGGTCTTTACAGATCGGCGGTTTTTTCAAATATGTTGAAGCAGGTCAGGAAGATGCAAAAATTCAGATCATACATTTTCGTAATTGTCCTGCCGATCAGATCATCAACACATTTATACCTGAAAGAAGATCAGGAAATCATACATATTCCCCTTCTGAAAGTTTCCGGCTTTTACCGTCGGGCATTTTCATTATTCCGTCCATTGTAATAATTGCCCCGTTTTTTAAAATGACCGGACTATCCAATAAAGTGAAATTCCCCTGGTATACCAGGATTAACCTGCCGTTGAAAATGGTAATTAAGTATTCTTTTTTAGGGGGTTCGTCAACATCAGTTCCCATCCACATGACCGTAGTTTTTCATTTCGTAAACTGCAATTCATATGCCCCGTAAAAATACTATTCCGGGAAAAATTGAAGGCGAAATTTCAATGCTAAGAATCTCAAAATATGACCAGCACACAGTCACAGAACAGAGAAATTTATGAATATGTTTTGAGGATTTTTTTCTACAATCTGTAAACAATTGTGCTATTCACCTGACAAATGTGCTATACATCTTTCCTCCTCAGGTGTTGTTCGCAGGCATGATTTTTTTCTCTGGTTACCGAATTAATTATGGGAGTCAGCACCAGAGTGTCATCATAGCATTGGCATAGGCGATCATGGTTGAAAAAGAATCTGGTTTGGTTAAGAAGCAGCTTGCTCCCAATTCATAAGCAATTTTACGGTCGGTATTTAAGTTAGAAGTGGTAAGAATAACAATTGGAATTTGACTGTATTTCTTATTCGCCCTGATTTCCCTGAGTGCCTGCAGCCCCATGATACCGGGCATGCTGAGATCCAGCAGCAGGAGATCCGGGAAATTGATTTCCATGTTATTAAGCCGCCTGAGTAATTCATCAGCACTGTTGATAAACTCAAAATCGGAGGTTGCATTATTTTTCAGAAACGCATCTAATATAATCTGACGATCATCGGGATCGTCATCAACGATAAAAATGAGCTTTTCGGTTTTGGGTTTCATATAGCTAATGTATTTATTAATGTTCTCTTTGTACTAAATAACATTCCGTAGAAAAAACACAAACTCCAATTCATCTTATAAAAGTTCTCAAATGCCTGATTTGAAAAAGTCCGCTGCAACCAAACCTGTTAAAACTGCAGTTCATCCCGTTAAAAGCAAGCCTCATTCCCAAAATGGACTGGCTCGCGGATCCAATGGTCTTGACCATCCTGCAATGGACAGCTTCCTGGATGACCGGGAACTGCTTTCGGTTTTGACAGAAGTAAAAAATGGAAATTTTAAAGTGCGTATGCCCATTGATAAAATGGGTATCCAGGGAAAAATATGTGACACACTCAATGAGATTATCTCCTTAAATGAGGAGATGATGCGTGAATTTACACGCGCCGGAAACACAATCGGTAAACAGGGTAAGCTAAACCAGCGGATAGAAGTGCCGAGTGTGAAAGGAGCCTGGAGCACCGGCGTTGGTTCTTTAAACGCGCTGATCGCTGATCTCGTTACGCCTACCATTGAAATTGCCCATGTAATCAGTCTGGTGGCGAAGGGAGACCTTTCACAGGAGATGCCCTCCGAAATCGGTGGCCATGCACTACAGGGGGAATTTTCCAGGATTGCCAGGGAAGTAAACGACATGGTAAAACAGCTTAACCTTTTTTCCATGGAAGTTACCCGCGTGGCCCGCGAAGTAGGATCTGAAGGAAAACTCGGGGGCCAGGCCAAAGTAAAAGGAGTGGGAGGTGTGTGGAAAGATCTGACGGATTCCGTAAACCAGATGGGAAGTAACCTCACAGCGCAGGTCCGCAATATCGCGGAAGTAACCACCGCCGTAGCCAAGGGCGATCTTTCGAAAAAAATTACGGTGGATGTAAAAGGGGAAATCCTAGAATTGAAAAACACGATCAATACCATGGTCGACCAGCTCAATTCTTTTTCCTCTGAAGTGACGCGCGTTGCACTGGAAGTGGGCACGGAAGGAAAACTGGGCGGTCAGGCGAAAGTTAAGGGGGTAGCCGGTACATGGAAGGACCTCACGGATTCCGTGAATCAGATGGCCAGTAACCTTACAGGCCAGGTACGGAATATCGCTGAAGTGACCACCGCTTTTGCAAAAGGAGATTTGTCCAGGCAGATTACTGTGGATGTAAAAGGTGAAATTCTGGAGCTGAAAAATACGATCAATACGATGGTGGATCAGCTCAACTCTTTTTCCGGTGAAGTAACCCGTGTGGCCCGGGAAGTGGGGTCGGAAGGAAAACTAGGCGGGCAGGCCAAGGTTAGCGGGGTAGGTGGTGTATGGAAGGATCTGACTGATTCAGTCAATCAGATGGCCAGCAATCTGACCGGTCAGGTGCGCAATATCGCTGAGGTAACGACTGCCGTAGCCAAGGGCGATTTGTCCCGAAAAATCACAGTGGATGTTAAAGGGGAAATCCTCGAATTAAAAAATACCATCAACACGATGGTGGATCAGCTCAACTCATTTTCCTCAGAAGTTACCCGCGTTGCCCTGGAAGTGGGAACGGAAGGAAAGCTTGGCGGCCAGGCACAGGTAAAAGGCGTTGCCGGAACCTGGAAGGATCTTACGGACAGCGTGAATGGAATGGCAAGTTCTCTTACGGGCCAGGTAAGAAATATTGCAGAAGTAACCACAGCAGTGGCAAAAGGTGATCTGTCCAGAAAAATTACAGTGAATGTGCGGGGAGAAATCCTGGAGCTGAAAAATACCATCAATACCATGGTGGATCAACTGAATTCTTTTGGCTCGGAAGTTACCCGTGTGGCACGCGAAGTGGGTTCAGAGGGAAAGCTTGGCGGACAGGCCGATGTACCCGGCGTAGGAGGCACCTGGAAAGACTTAACCGACAACGTAAACAAGATGGCGAGCAACCTGACCTCCCAGGTTAGGAATATCGCAGAAGTAACAACTGCGGTGGCCAACGGAGACCTGTCCAGAAAAATCACGGTGAATGTGCGGGGGGAAATCCTCGAATTAAAAAATACCATCAATACCATGGTGGACCAGCTGCGCGGATTTGCTTCCGAAGTTACCCGCGTTGCCCGCGAAGTGGGTACCGAGGGTAAACTGGGTGGTCAGGCAAATGTTCCCGGAGTGGCCGGTACCTGGAAAGATCTTACGGATTCTGTAAACCAGATGGCGGGTAATCTTACGGCGCAGGTGCGTAATATCGCTGATGTGGCAATAGCCGTTGCGAACGGGGATATGTCAAAGAAAATTACGGTGGATGTACGCGGAGAAATTCTCCAGTTAAAAGAAACGCTGAATACCATGGTGGATCAGCTGCGTGCATTCGCTTCCGAAGTAACCCGCGTGGCGCGGGAAGTGGGAACAGATGGAAAACTCGGAGGACAGGCTTTCGTACCTGGTGTTGCCGGAACCTGGAAAGATCTTACGGATTCTGTAAACCAGATGACGGGTAACCTCACCGCCCAGGTACGCAATATTGCGGAAGTGACTAAGGCGGTGGCCAGCGGGGATTTATCCAAAACGGTGGCTATCGACGTAAAAGGAGAAATCCTGGATCTGAAAAATACCATCAACACCATGGTGGAGCAATTGAATTCATTTGCTTTCGAAGTAACACGTGTTGCAAGGGAAGTAGGTACGGAAGGAAAACTTGGGGGACAGGCAGAAGTAAGAGGTGTGGCCGGAACCTGGAAGGATCTAACGGACAGTGTGAATATGATGGCCTCGAACCTCACAAACCAGGTGCGCGGTATTGCCAAAGTAGTTACCGCAGTTGCCACCGGAAATCTGAAACAAAAACTGGCGATCGTTTCCCGCGGGGAAGTGGCCCAGCTCATCGATACCATCAATGAAATGATCGACACACTGGCGCTTTTTGCCGACCAGGTAACAACTGTGGCAAGGGAAGTAGGGGTTGATGGACGACTCGGCGGACAGGCCAGTGTTCCCGGCGCTTCGGGAATCTGGAAAAACCTCACGGAAAATGTAAATCAGCTTGCTCAGAATCTCACCACCCAGGTGCGATCCATTTCTGAAGTGGCATCGGCTGTAACCAAGGGTGACCTCACCAGGATGATCCGTGTGGAAGCGAAAGGAGAAGTGGAAGCATTGAAGGATACAATCAACCAAATGATCGCTAATCTCAAGGAAACCACCTTGCGGAACCAGGAACAGGACTGGCTGAAATCCAACCTCGCCACGTTTACCCAAATGCTGCAGGGCCAGAAAGACCTGAAAACAGTAACCCAGCGCATCCTGTCTGAACTGGCCCAGGTAGTAATGGCACATTATGGTGCATTTTATATCCTTACCCAGGAGGAAGGAAACCAATCCGCCAGTCTGAATCTTTTCTCCGCATACGGTTATAAAACAGACAAACAGATTCCTACAAAATTCTCCATAGGGGAAGGGCTGGTAGGCCAGGTGGCTTTCGAAAAAGAAAGAATTATCCTTTCCAACGTCCCGGGTAATTATATAAAAATCAATTCCGGACTGGGAAGGGCAAAGCCGGCTAACCTGATCATTTTACCTGTACTGTTTGAAAACAAAGTTAAAGCGGTTATTGAACTCGCATCTCTGGATGCGTTCAGCGAAACCCATTTGGATTTCCTGAGTCAGCTTACGGAAAGTATTGGTATCGTACTAAATACGATTGAAGCCAATACCCGCACGCAGGGATTGCTGGCACAATCCCAGTCTTTGGCGGGTGAGTTGAAAATACAGCAGGAAGAACTGAGCAGAACCAATGATGAATTGCAGGATAAGGCACTCTTGCTTGTGAAACAAAAGAATGAAGTGGAAGCGAAGAATAAGGAAGTGGAGGAAGCCAGGAAATCGCTGGAAGAAAAGGCAGAACAACTGACACTGACTTCAAAATACAAGTCAGAATTTCTGGCTAATATGTCCCATGAATTGAGAACACCCCTGAACAGTCTTTTGATTCTCGCCCAGCAGTTATATGAAAATGTGGAAGGCAACCTCAACGATAAACAAATCAGGTATGCAAAAACGATTCACTCCTGTGGTGACGACCTGATTCAGCTCATCAACGATATCCTGGATCTGTCGAAAATTGAATCCGGATTTATTACCGCCAATATTGCGCCGGTGCGTTTCAGCGAAATCGCCTCTTTTGTGGAAACCACATTCAAACCGATTTCCGAAGCCCGCCATCTGAAATTTACCATTGATACGGATTCCTATCTCCCCGAATCAATTGATACGGATTTACAGCGCCTGAATCAGATTCTCAAAAACCTGCTGTCCAACTCTTTCAAGTTTACAGAGAAAGGAGAAGTAAAATTGAAGATCTATGCAGCTGATCATAACTGGAAAACGGGCAACAACAACCTGGACAATGCAGATCAGGTTGTTGCTTTCGCGATCAGTGATTCCGGGATCGGGATACCGATTGAGAAACAAAATATCATATTTGAAGCTTTTCAGCAGGCCGAAGGTTCGACCAGCCGCAAGTATGGAGGAACCGGACTGGGACTTTCCATAAGTCGCGGACTCGCCGAGTTACTCGGTGGTACGATCGAACTGGAAAGTGTTCCCGGTCACGGGAGTGTGTTCACTTTGTTCCTGCCTATTGAAAATGTGTCGGGGCCGATCAGAAAAGAAACTTCTGAAAACCTGACCGCATTCCGCCAGTTGCAATTGGGTGGGGACAGCGGGGAAATAGACACACTGCTCAATTCACTTCGTGTAACGAATGCCGGGAGGGAAACGGATCATTTGCAGATAGTAAATGAGATGATCAACGAAACCGGTGACGACCGCACACATATACATGCGGGTGATAATACTATCCTGGTGGTTGAAGATGATCTTCGTTTCGGTAAAATCGTTATTGACATGGCTCATCAGTACAATTTAAAAGCTGTTGTAGCTTCCAATTATCTGGAGGTCTTTGATTTTATCTCACGGTTCACCCCGATTGCCATAACCCTGGATGTGAAATTACCGGATACCAGCGGCTGGAAAGTGCTGGATCTTCTGAGGAATGATTTGAATTTCCGTCATATTCCCATCCACCTGATTTCCGGTGAAGAAAACCGGGAACTGGCACTCAAGAGGGGAGCCCGGAGTTTTCTTTTAAAACCGCTGGAAAACGAGTCGTTAAAAGAGCTATTTGAAGACGTTCTTCTTTTTTCTGCGAAGGAAAAACGGAAAATACTGGTAGTGGAAGACAATGAAACCGACTCCTCGCAGATCGTAAAAATTTTGACGAATGAACAAATGGAGGTGGTACTGGCAGAGACAGGAACTAAGGCGCTTGCCAGGGACCTGGATTCCTTTGATTGTATTATTATGGATTATTCACTTCCGGATATGCCTGGTCAGACCCTCCTGGAAAAATTAAGTGAAAGTAAACGCAGGCTTACACCGGTAATTATTTATTCTGCTAAAGATTTTAACAGAAAAGAGTTACAGAACCTTTACCGTAACTCTAATACGGTTCTGATAAAAGGGGTTAAATCGCTGGAGTCACTCCTGGAAGAAACGGTTCTGCAACTTCATATTGATCACAAAAAACTTCCGGTTGAAAAAAGGAAGATCCTGGAGAATCTCCGGATGAAAAGTGACATCCTTACCGGCAAAACCATTCTTGTTGTTGACGATGATGTTCGAAATCTCTTTGCACTGACCACCGTTTTTGAACGGTACAATATGACGGTGATTACCGCGGAAAGCGGCAAGGAAGCTATCGGCATCATAAATGATGAAAATCAGAAAATTGAAATGGTGTTGATGGATATTATGATGCCTGAAATGGATGGATATGAAACCACATTAAAGATCCGCCGGGAACATAAGAACATCAGCCTGCCCATTATTGCAGTCACAGCAAAGGCCATGAAGGGAGACAGGCAGAAGTGTATTGAAGCGGGAGCCTCCGATTATATCACGAAACCACTTAAAGATCGACCAGCTGCTTTCTTTGATGAGGGTCTGGTTTTATAAATGAAATAGTTATGAATCCAAAGATTTTACTCGTCGATGACCGGGAAGATAATCTTCTGGCGATGGAAACCATCCTTGAGTCGGAAAACTATTCTTTTGTAAAAGCCACTTCGGGTCGGCAGGTATTGAAGATACTTCTTACCCAGATGGACTTCGCCCTTATCCTTATGGATGTTAATATGCCGAATCTGAATGGATTCGAAACCGCATCATTAATATATGAGCGGGAGCGGTTGAGGCATATTCCCATCGTGTTTATTACGGCCAATAATTATGGTGAGGATAATATTTTTGAAGGGTACCGGTCTGGTGCAGTTGACTATATCTATAAACCCATCAACCCTGATCTTTTACGTGCAAAGGTTGCCGTGTTTATAGATTTATATCGAAAAAATGCACAGTTGCTGGCACATGAGCAGCGTTTAATTGCAATAAATAGAAATCTTGAACTGGAGATTCAGGAAAGAAGGGCTTCGGAAGAAAAAGTTAGCGCCCTGAATCTGCAATTATTACAGAATGTATCCAGATTGGAATCAGCCAACAAAGAGCTTGACCTTTTTGCTTTTATGGCCTCCCATGATTTGCAGGCACCGTTGAGGAAAATCCGTATGTTCAGCGATCGGTTACAGACGGATTACTACGAAAAGTTGGACGAAGAAGGGCAAACGTATTTAACCCGCATTCAGAATGGTTGCCGGCAGATGCAGCTGTTGATTAACGATATTCTGGAATTCTCTAAGATTTCTGTTAAAAAGGAGTTGTTTCGCGAGGTTGATCTGAATATTATCATCCAACAAATACTTTTAGATTTTGAGGATCAGATCGCACAAAAAAATATCAAGGTAACCGTGGATAAACTGCCCATGCTTTGCGTTAATCCTATCCTGATGAATCCCCTGTTTACCAATTTAATCAGCAATGCTATAAAATACAGTTGTAGAAATGGGGGAGCTTTTATTCGGATTCATGCAGATTTGCACACTACGTTAATCAGGGATTCGGATTCCCGGGTTAAGAAGAATTTTTGCCGGATTTATATAGAGGATAACGGAATCGGATTTGAGCAAAAATATTCAAAGGAAATATTTGACATGTTTCGCCGCCTGCACCCCGGTGCAGAATTTGACGGCACGGGAATCGGGCTCGCCCTTTGTAAAAAAATTGCTGAAAAACACGGCGGTACGATTTCCGTTAATAGTGCAGTAAACGAAGGTTCCACATTTATACTATCTCTTCCTGCTGCAAATCAGCCAAAGGATCTCATAGAAGTACAAAGAGGGAGTTCAGATGATTTGGAAAATTGAATTCCGGTAACTACAACTTTTTAGTGCAGGCAGTTTACAACGAGCGGGCAATCCCGCTCTTTTTTTATAGAGTACGCCCGTGGTTATTTATTCGCCCATCAGGTAGAAGCTTTGGTTTTTTTCTTGCTCTTATCTCCGACGCTGCCATAGAGATTAGTTACCCACCGGCGGGGGAAAAATCTGATCAGCGAGGAGCTGATTTTAGCCAGTGTTCCGGGAACAATGATTAATTTTTTACTGAACGTTTTTTTAACAGCCACTTCACCCACCGTTTCCGGATCAAGTGCCATTTGATTGCCAAACCATCCAAGTTTTTCCTTTGTGTCTTTTACTATTGAAGGTTTCGTATAAACCGGACCCGGGCAAAGGCAGCTTACACTGATATGCTTGTCCTTTAACTGGTATCGTAGTGAATAGCTGAAAAATACAACGGCAGATTTGGTAGCGGAATACATGTTTTTAATCGGGATCGGGGCAAAGCCCGCCATGCTGGCGACATTCAATATATAAGAAGGGGCATTTTTTTCCAGTAATGGCATAAGCGTAAGGGAAAGTGCCATACAGGATTCAACATTCAGCCTTACCATATATCGCAAAGAATCCAATGGTAGTGATAAATAGTCATTTGCTCCGCCCAACCCGGCTACATTACATAAAACCTTCAGCCGGATATTTCTTTCTATGCACCATTTCGCAATAGCGGTTGCCGAACTGTCGTAAGCCAGATCCATAACCAAAACATCAACATGTATATGAAACTCTTCTTCTAATTTGGTCTTGGCTGCCTGGAGCGTATCCAAATGCCTGGCGATTAGAATCAGGTTATATCCTCTTTTGGCCAGGGCTTCAGAAATCCCATAGCCAATTCCTTTACTCCCTCCGGCGACTAATGCATATGGTCGCAGAGAATCAGCCTGATCAGCTGGTACCGGCTGTGCGGAAACAGACATATAACTCAGAAGGATAATGGATAGCATGCACCGGATTATCATAATATTTTATTTTAATAGTACGTATATATGGATGCGAGGTAGTTCTGTTTTTATTTCTTTTTAAAACTATATTGTAGATGGGCTATAAAACCGTTTGGAACCATACGCAGGAGGAAAGAAACAAGTTTGGCCAGTTTGCCGGGCACAACGACCATTTTTCCATTTAACATTGCCCTTACTATAGCTTCACCTGCATAGTCAGGTTTTACAGCCATCTTTTTACCAAACCAACCGAGTCGACGAATGGTTTCCTCCTGAATGGCGGGTTTCGTGAATATAGGCCCTGGACAGGCGCAGGTGACTGAAATATTAGAAGGTTTCAAAAGATTCCTAAGGGAGCAACTAAAAATATACAACGCAGACTTAGTAGAAGCATAGACTGCTTTTATCGGAATGGGTGCAAATCCAGCCATGCTTCCAATATTGAGAATGTAAGAAGGAGCGGATTGTTTTAGCATTGGCTCCAGCAAAGAACAAAGGGAAACAGTAGACTCAAGATTCGTTCTGATCATCGCTCTGAGTTCATTCAAAGGAAGGTTTTGGAAATCTTTGGCACCTCCCAACCCCGCGGCATTACACAGAATATTTATTTCAAGATGCTTGTCTGAGCAGTAATCAAATATCGCAGACGCAGATTCCGGCAGGGATAAATCGCACGCTAAGATGCTTACCTGAATATTGTATTGGGATTGCAGCTGCTCTTTGGATGTTAAAAGTTCCTGCTCATTGCGGGAGATCAGTAATAGATTAAAGTTCCGTTTTGCAATCGCTTTAGCGATGCTCAAACCAAGACCCTTACTTCCTCCGGCAATAACAGCCCATTTGGTTCCCTCCATATTTGAGATGGTTAATGTTTCCTGCAAAACGAACCCGGCTTCATCAGCTTGTCATTCACCAAACCAATTTCTGACTGCTTAAGAACTCCCGATATTTTAGGGAAGGGTTTTTAATCTTTTCCAGTTTTCATGGAATATTTAAAATAAGGGGATACTGTTCAGAAGGAAGGTTCTTTCGCCAGTTCATATAATCTCGCTCTGCACTGATGGCAGATATGGTATTCAATATTCATGCCATGGGAAAATGATTCTGCATGTTGGCTAAATCCAGATTATTTCGGAGCATAAAAAAGGATCAAACCTGTTAGGTACAAGATCGAATTCGGTGAAAAAAGTCTGGATACCTGTACTGGCAGAATAATTGAATAAACAAAATAATATGCCCGAAGGTCCATCAATTTTGCTTGTCCGTGAATCCCTGCTTCCTTTTGTCGGGAAAAAAATTAAAGCTGTTCATGGGAATACAAAAATTGAAAAAGAGATACTCGTCAATCAAAAGGTACGGGATATAAAAACCTGGGGTAAGCATCTTTTAATTTGTTTTGAAAAATGTACACTCCGGATTCATTTTTTAATGTTTGGAAGCTACCTGGTTAATCAAAGAAAGTTAATCCCCGTCCGTTTATCATTTGAATTTAAAAAGGGGGAAATAAATTTTTATAACTGTTCGATTCGGTTCCTGGACGGATCAATTGAACAAAACTATGACTTCAGTGCTGATGTGCTCAGTGATTCCTGGAGTCCCCGAAAAGCTGCCTTTAAATTAAAGAAATTGCCGGCTTATAATGTTTGTGATGCGCTTCTGGATCAACATATTTTTGCCGGCGTAGGTAATATCATCAAAAATGAGATTCTTTTTAGAATTAAGGTACATCCGCAGTCACAGGTCGAATGTCTTCCAGCCAGGAAAAAATCTCAACTGATCAGAGAATCCAGGAATTACAGTTTGGATTTCCTAAAATGGAAAAGGGAATTTGTCCTGAAAAAACATTGGCTGGTATATAATAAAAAGACCTGTCCCCGCGATAACTCACCTCTTAAAAGAGAATATATAGGAAAAACCAAAAGGCGCACATTTTTCTGCGAGACCTGTCAGGTACTTTACTAATGAAGGTTTGTTGGAATTAATAAATCGAAGGTTGCTCCTTCTCCGGGATGACCGGTTGCTCTGATAGTTCCTTTATGATTGTCGACGATTTTTTTCACAATTGATAAACCAATTCCGGTTCCTTCGTATTCAGTTTTATTATGTAAGCGTTGAAAGACTTCAAATATTTTATTCTGATATTCCTCCTCAAATCCAATACCGTTGTCCGAGAATCGGATATGGCAGATGCTATCTTTAGAAGTCGCGGAAATTTGAATAACCGGAGCAATCCCATCTCTTGAAAATTTGAGTGAATTGCTGATAAGATTGGTCATCAACTGGTGAAACTGATAAGGAATCACCATCAGCGAACAAAACGGCCCAAGGTCAAAGGCAGCTTTTTTCAATTTTATCTCGTCTTTTAATTCGGCAATTGTCTGCGCCACAATTTCAGATAAATCGATTTTGGTGAAAACAGGATTTGCTGCACCAAGCCTGGAATAAGTCAAAAGGTCTTCAATCAGTACCTGCATTCGATTTGCAGAAGCCCGGATACGTTCAAAATACTGTGTTGCATTTTTGGATAATAAAAGCTGATCATTTTCCGAAATCAGGGAAGTAAATATTTGAATTTTTCGCAAAGGCTCCTGTAAATCATGACTGGAAATGTAGGCGAAAGACTCCAGTTCCGCATTCATTTTGTTCAATTCCAAATTTTTGATTTCCAGTTCACTGGTCCTTTCTTTTACCTGTTTTTCCAACTCAGCAGCAAAGATTTTCTGATCTTCAATATCCGTACTTGTACCTACCCACATTTGTATTTGTCCTTCATCGTCTTTTTGGGGTATCGCACGGCTCATCTGCCAGCGGTATACGCCGTCATACCTGCGAAAACGATGTTCATAATAAAATGGCTTACCAGTTTGAATTGATTCAAGCCACTTGGCTATATTTTTTTCCCGGTCTTCGGGATGAATGATCTGAAGCCATCCCTGATCTGTAATAACTTCGGGATTAATTCCACTGTAATCATATACTGCCTGGTTAAAATAATTCAGATTACCCAGGGGATCGCTGGTCCATATCAGCTGTGCCATAGAATCTGCCAGTAACCTGAATTTTCTTTCACTTTTAATGAGTTCCTGCTCACTGTGCTTTTCCTGCGTGATATCCCGTAAAGTCCCGATCGCCTTATAAGGCTTTTGTTTGTCATCCAGGTAAACGCGGCCCTTTGCTTCTATCCAATGTATAGATTTGTCTTTCCAATAAATGCGTATTTGACAATATAATATTCCATTTAGCAAAGCATCCTGCATTGCCGCATCCCTGATTAAACGGTCTTCCGGATGAATCATGGCAATTATATCCTCATGGATTACCGGCACGGCCGGATCGAGGCCGAAAATCTCCAGGTATCTGTCTGAATAGATAATCTTATCAATTCCAAGCTGCCACTCCCAGGTTCCCAGTTCACTGGCCTCAATAACGAGATTTAAGCGTTCTTCATTTTTATGAAGTCTGTCAAATGCCTTCTTCTCCTCACTGAGATCCTGAAGAGTGCCGCTGAAGCGGTAAGGTATTCCGTCCTTGTCGAAAAGGGCCTTTCCCCGGGCCAGCACTTTTTTTTCTATCCCGGTTTTCGGATTAACAATCCCGTATTCAATTTCGTAGATGCCCCCGGAATCCGGACGGAGTACCTGCTGGATTGCTTCTGTAACTCTTTGTCTGTCATTTTCAGCGATACTGCTGATGGCAAGAGACAATTCGATTTGATCATCATGTTCCAGGCCAAACCATTCTTTCAATCTTTCATTTCCTTTAAATGTATTGGTGACCGGATTCAAATCCCAGGTTCCCAGGTCAGCTGCTTCTATCGTAAAACGCAGTTGTTCTTCACGTTCCTGGAGTTCTTTTAAGGTTCTGACTTTTTCGGTCGTTTCCTGACAGGTTACCAGCACAGCTTCGGGACGGCCCTGTTCCCCAATAACAGGGCTATAACTGAATGTCCAGTAAACATCCTCCATTTGATTGTTTCGAAAAATCGGTATCAATTGATCTTCGCTGAAGGTGGATCCTCCCTGTAACACCTGATCTATCAAAGGTTTGATGACTTCCCAAATCTCAGACCAGGCTTGTTCTGCCGGCATCCCTAAAATACCGGGATGTTTACCATCCTGCCCCAAACTGGGTCGATAGGCATCATTATAAAAACAAATCAGCTGTTCTCCCCACCACAGGAACATGGGAAACTTAGCGTTCAGCACGATATATAAACTGGTCCTTAAACTTTGCGGCCATTCGAAGGGTTCGCCAACAACAGAGAATCGCCAGTCTTTTTCGCGAATCAGTTTTCCCATCTCACCGCCCCCGGATATAAATTGCAAGGAATTCAATTCAGCCATAATCATGAAAATTCTAGTAAGATTTTTGAGATGAGTTCTTTCAACTCCCGAAAGTTGGATGGTTTACGTATGCAGTCTTTTACTCCCTGCTCGATCATTTTCTTTGCAAGCGTTTCAGGGACAGAGGTAGAAAAGATGATGATGGGAATGTTTTTTAGCCTGGAATTGGATTTAATCGCCTGCAGGCATTCTGCACCGTTTTTGCGTGGCATATTTAAGTCGAGAAAAAGCAGGTCGGGTAACTGGTTAGATTCCGTATTCAGTTCGTCCAATAATTGTTTACCATCATAAACAATCTTCAGTGTGGAATTCAGGGGCAATTCCGCCAGGGCTGTTTTAAACAAAACGCAATCGTCCAAATCGTCATCTGCCAGCAGAACGTTAATGGAATTCGACATTCGGAGCCTATTTAATAAATTCTCTTGTGATGTTATTAAACTTACATTTATAATAGTTTGCTATGCATTTGAAAAGAACCAGCAAAATAACGTTTATACCTTTGCTAATCCATTTTTGGTATATGAATCGAAAATAAGCAGTTTTTGAAAAAATTAATGATTTTTACAGGAATGCAAAAAAGGGGCCGTAAAAGCGGCCCCTTCCTAATTTATCTCTCAGCGATTCTACTTGACTAACCTTTAGCGAGAGTTTTATTGAGCAGCATATCGGTCAAACCCATTGCTTTACCAATCCACAATGTCAGAGACACAATCCAAACAATGCTCAAAGCCGCTGAAATATTATAATTCTCATTCAGATACAGAACTGCTGAAGTGGCACAAGTTGTAATGATCAAAAACAGGGTAACAAAAGTAGAGATCGCTTTCATAAATTTTCGTTTAGGGTATGATGAATAAATTAGAAAAAACCGTCGTTTGGGGTTGATCAGGATTTGGACGGGAAATTCATCAGGGATGGGTGGATCTGAACGTCAGGTGTTACCTGGGATTCTCTTTCGTGGTTGTCCGGTGTGTGACCGTAAAAACCTCATTGCTGATGCAAATATGCAACGCAGTTTTCAGAGATACAAGTGTTTTGCAATTAATCTTCTGAAGTTCCCAGGCTGGGAACTTTGGATCAGGTTTCTTCATTTATCAGCCAGTTTGACTCGTGAGAAAAACTTTTTTAAAAGCATACAGTTCAATGCAAGTGTTCCTGGTTTAACGCGGTTGACTGATGCATGCTGAGCCTGTGGGTAGTCAGATCGAGTGTTACTACCTTATCAAATGGAGTTTTGGCACCACTGTCTGCAACCTGCATAAATGCAAATTTCAATTGCTTCCGGGAGGCGGTTATCGTCAGATATCCAAATCCCATGAGTGAACTTTCATAACTGTGATCTCCATCGACCTGACCAGATGCTTTTGCCAATGGAATGATTCCCCGCCCACCGGTACCAACTACATAATATGGTACCTGCCATGGCTCATTGTTAAACTTAATATTTCGCGTGAACCGCTGATAGTTGTGAGCATGGGCGGCCAGCAGAACGTCGGGCTGAATATTAGCTTTGGCACAGGCATGATCAATATCTGCCAGCATGAGTGTGCTGGAGGAATGCCCTCCATTGCTGAAAGGAGGGTGATGCACTGCAATGATTAAACCTTTTGGATTTTTATTTCTGGTTTGTGCTATCTTTTTGAGAGTGGTAATCAACCAGTCTTTTTGAGCGGTTCCAATTGTCTTTCCAGATATAAATCCGGGCCCTTCTGCAATATTCGAATACAGTCCTATGATATCCACGAAGGGTGTGTTTAAATACCAGTACACGCCGGGTTGGGCAACCATTTCCCGATAAATAGTTCCGGCATCCGGGGGCACACCTGGTTTTGCCTGGCAAAAATTTCTTTGAAATGCATCAAGTGTTTTTTTTTGCCCGGTAGGAGTGCCATCATATTTAAAGATTTCGCCGTCGTGATTGCCGGGAATGGCAACAATTTTTCCTGGATACTTTTTATACGGAATATAAAACTGCGCCTGATAACCTTTGTCGGTATTATCAAAATAAATCACATCACCCAGGTGAAGAAAAAAGGCCGGAGAGGTAGCGGGTTTTGCGGTATTGTAATCAAGACTCATGGCTTCGGCTACTAACTCCTGATTTAGTCCGTTTTCATGACCCGTATCACCAACTGCATGGAAGGTCATATGGCCCTGTTTTACAATCTCATTAACTGCGTCGGTGCCAATAATATCCTCAAGCGTCATTGTTGGATCACGTTTCGGTTTCGGGATGGGAAGTAGTTTTGTCGCCACATAATCCGTCATTTTCTTTTGCTTTCCCCTGACTACAGGTGCCGGGTTAAAAAATGGATGAGCAAACCGGAGGATTTTTTTGTTTGCCATAAATGATCATTTTAATATGTAAAGGTATTTGATATTGATATCAGCGTAAAACTTATGGTGGTTTATACTGCTATTTTGAAATTGCAGCCGATTCGGGCATTTATCTTTGTAATTGAAAAACTATCGAGGAAATAGTTTATCCATCCATAATCGTTTTAATAAGGTCCGGGTATTCCACTAGCTGATAATCTTTGTTTGCTTTCCTAAACGAAGTCGTTTTAAGTAACCGGATACTACTATTTTTGCCCATAAATTTTAAAAAGTCAGGTACTAACTTTTTAACCGGGGGAAAAATATAATTTATAAACTCATATAGATTTTATGTCTGAAGAAAAAGTGGCTGAGCATGCCGGAAATGTTGTTCAAATATTTAAGAATAAATCCCTTTCCTGGAAAGAAAAAATAAAAAAGTTTATAGAGGAGATTATAGTAATTGTTCTGGCTATCAGTCTGACACTTGTGTTCCACAATTGGAATGACGCCCGGCATGAGCAAAAAATCGCAAAAGACTTTTTAAAGGGAATTCAGTCAGATTTAATCCGGGGTTCCGGCGATTTAGAAAAATCGATTCAGGAATTTCAACCAACTTTAAATTACTATGACACCGTCTGGGCGCAGATGAATTCGAATACTTTGAATATTCCCTACGTTGACAGTCTCAGTGATTATTTAATCAATACAAGTTATTTCGTTTTTGACGATGGCCGTTTTCAGGGCTTCAAATCATCTGGTTATTTGCGATTAATTGAAAATCAGGAATTACTCAATCATGTTGTAACGCTTTATACGGTGTATATACCTTTTGAGAGAGACGCGGATGTAAATGTATTCCGGACCCGGGAAACAGATTATAATACCTATATCGGCGTGAAAGCATTGATTGACTCAAATGGCGTACATATTGGAAAACTTCTCAAAGATCCTGCAATAAGGTTTCAGATATATCGGTACAAAGCTTACCTGGAAGAAAGAAAAACACACAAGCAATGGCTTGTTAAAAAAATGCGTGAAGTTGCCATAGAAATTGGCAAAGAGCTGGGAAATTAACTTCGGGTAATACAAACAATACGGATATGCAAAATTGGAACTTGTATTCGTTGACAAACGAACATCCGATCAAATCGGTATTTTATACCTCAATTCATTCCTAATGTTCTTTTGCCTGGTGTGGATTTGGTGAAGGATTATGTTGCTGTGGCGGGGGCATATTATGTTGCGGCGGAGCCGGGTTGACATGTGGCTGGGGGTTATTATGTTGCTGGGAGGCCTGGGGATAATGTGGTGTTGTAGCCGGATTCACATGTTGTTGCGAAGAAGGATTATTATGATGCTGGACTGACTCATTCGGCTGGGCAATCCCGCTGTTTGATCCTGGATTTGTGTTTTGTGTTTTTGGTTGCGGATTGTGAGGATGTTGCATCCCATCATTCGGCTGTGCAGCATGGTATTGGGTTTGCGAATTTCCCGGATGTACATGGTTTGCTGGAATTGGATGACCACCGAAAGCACTTGAAGGATGTCCAGCGGGCCGGTTCATGGCAACCGTTGCGGGCTGACCGTGATTGACAGATGCAAACTGGGCGCGGTTGGTACTCGCCTGATGAACATGACTGGCCTGTTCTGAAGTGGGTGATATATGATTTTCCCTGGCTGCAGATTGTTCCTGCGTATTGGGTCTGGACGGAATGCCCTGAGGGCCTCCATTGTAACTGATTCGGTTATTCGTTACCGTTGTATTATGTACAATCACCGTTTTATCCACATATGTATTGTGAACGACGGTATGATTGACATTTACAACAGCCGTATTGTAACGAAATGAATTACCTACCCATCTACCACCGCCAAAACCTGAACCCGGGTATCCATAACCATAGTTTATACCCCCATAAAATCCCACATGAGGTCCCCAGTACCCATTGTGGAAACCATAGTAACCTCCGCTATATCCCCAATAACCAGGTGTCCACAAAAAACCAGGCTGGGGTGGAAGTACCCAAACTCCCGGTACCCAGAAATAACCGTCATCCGTATAGGCCCAATATCCCGGAATCCATAAATAGCCATCCATCGGACATGCGGGTTGAACATACACCGGGAGTGGTGGCGGTGGTATATTAGCTGTAAAGGTAATGCCGACGCTGACCTGGGCTGTTGCCTTACCGGAACTTAAAAACAGCACGAGACTCATAGAGAGAACAATGGCTATATTTTTCATGAGAAAAATGTTTATATGTGGATGTACCATACATCTATAAGTAAAGAATAATGCCAGGAATGCGAAGGAATTGTTAATAGATTGCTTATTCCTGACAAGGCAGTAGATGGTGAACTTAATCACGCGGGAAGGGATCGGTGAATTGGGTTTATATATATTTAATCGCTGAATAAATATCAAAATGCCAGTATTTATCGCTGTTGAAAATGTTGAAACGGGGTGAGGTAAAGTACAGGTATGTAAAAAATAGATTTAATTTGGATTAGGGATATCACGGAGAAAAATAAAATTTAACATGCCGAAAGGGTATTTAGAGAAATTGAGTTTATTATTTTTTTTATGCACACTGTCTGTTTTGGCTGCATCTTCCCAGCAGAATATTCATCCGCAATCCCGGATTTACGAGTGGCCATCAGATTCTTTGGTCAGGGCCAAACTCGATCATTGGCAGGATCTGAAATTCGGTATGATCATCCATTGGGGTTTGTACACTGAAGCCGGTATCATGGAATCGTGGAATCTCTGCTCAGAAGACTGGATAAACCGCGACAGCACGATCAGTTATGATGAATACAAGAAATGGTATTGGGGGCTAATGGATAAATTCAACCCGGTTCATTTCGATCCTGAACAATGGGCCGAAGCAGGAAAGGAAGCAGGTATGAAGTATCTCGTATTCACAACCAAGCATCACGACGGGTTCAATATGTTTGATACCAGACAGACAGATTTTAAAATTTCTGCAGGACCGTTTAAAAACAATCCAAAATCCGATGTGGCAAAATATGTGTTTGATGCATTTCGAAAAAATGGTTTTATGATCGGGGCCTATTATTCCAAACCCGACTGGCATTCGGAATACTATTGGTGGCCGAGATATGCGACGCCGGACCGGTATAACAATTATGATATCAGGAAATTTCCCTGGCGCTGGGAGAAATTTCAAACATTCACCTATAACCAGATCAGTGAACTGATGCATAATTATGGCAATATTGATATTTTATGGCTCGATGGTGGATGGGTCAGACCACTGGAAACTGTGAATGATGAAGTGCGTGCATGGGGTTCCCGGATTCCGGAATGGGACCAGGGTATTAATATGCCGGGAATCGCTGTAATGGCGAGGAAAGCCCAGCCCGGACTGATCATCGTGGACCGTACTGTGCATGGTCCCTATGAAAATTATCAGACCCCGGAACAAAAAATTCCGGAAGATCAATTGAATTATCCATGGGAGAGCTGTATGACGCTGGCAGATAACTGGGGTTATGTTCCGGGAGATCACTATAAATCTTCAGCAACCGTTATTCATTCCTTAATCGAAATTGTTGCTAAAGGCGGATCCCTCTTACTGGGGATCGGCCCCAAGCCAGACGGACTATTGTCTGAAGAAGCAATTCAACATATGAAAGAAATCGGCAAATGGATGAGCAAAAATGGCGAGGCCATCTATAATACCCGTATAACAAAAAAATTTCATGAAGGAAATGTCTGGTTTACCCGGAACCGAACTCTCGGTTATATGTACGCGTTGGTATGCCAGAAAGAATCAGATGAACTACCAGGATATATTGAATGGAGCCAAAACCTGCCTGCGAAAGGAACGAAAGTGAAACTGTTGCAGACAGGTGCAAATGTATTATGGATACGACAGGGAGACCGGGTTAAAATCATCCTGCCAGATTCATTTCTGAAGGATAAGAAGATCTACCCCGCATTGGCCTTTTCATTTATTCCCGAAAATCCTGATAATTAGCCGGGGAAAATAACCGGATAAGCCTCTTTTCTTCAAAAAACACAAATAACCACCTGTTGGACGCCCGGGGCTTTGACCTATTCTCTTCAATTTCTCCCGCCAAAAACTTTTATTAGAATCGGATTCTAAGTGTTTTGCGTTGATTTTCTGCTATATGTGAGTCATACTTAGTAATAAATTGATATGTTCATAAAAAAAACGACCTAAGTTTTAATACTTAATTAATAATTTAGTATGTTCGCTAAGTTTTAACAATAATTTCATAATAAGCTAACTGCAAAGAATTGAAGACCGGATATTATAAAAGTGAGATTATAAAGAACCTCTTTTTTTCCCAAGGCCTTACCTCTACCGAACTGAGTGAAAGGACAGATAAAAGTGTTCCGTTAATTAATAAAATGATCCAGGAACTACAGGAAGAAGGATTTGTGCAGGAAACCGGTTTAGGTGATTCCACAGGAGGTCGCAGGCCCCAGAAGTATTCGTTGAAAACAGAGCTCCTCTATGTTGTGGCGGTAGCGGTTGACCAGCTCTACACCCGGATTGCCATAATGGATATTGGCAATATGCATGCAGGCCTCGTTAAAAAAATAGATCTGCCTTTACTGGATAATCCTTCAGCCCATATCCGGCCTCGCCGAAATAATAAAAAGTACCATAGAGCAGTCGGGCTTGGAAAAAAGAAAAATTGCTGGCATTGGAATCGGGATGCCGGGATTTGTGGATGCGAACAACGGAATTAATTATACTTTTTTCAATACACCGTCAAAAGGCATCGCAGCATATGTTTCTGAACAGATTGATCTTCCGGTATTTATAGACAATGACTCCACACTGGTTGCGTTGGCAGAACAGAAATTCGGAGCGGCTCTTATTGCCCAGAATGCGATGGTTATAAATATTGGCTGGGGAGTGGGACTGGGCCTGGTACTTAAAGGAGAAATGTTTCGGGGTGACAGTGGTTTTGCAGGTGAATTCAGTCACATACCATTATTCAATAACAATAAGCTTTGTGGTTGCGGCAAAACGGGATGTTTGGAAACAGAAACGTCGATGCTGGTCATCGTAAAAAAAGCCGTTGAAGGTTTGAAATCAGGCCGGACATCCGTATTAAAAAATTTACAATTGGATAATCCAGAACCCGCCTGTAATGCCATAATGGATGCTGCGCGGGAAGGAGATCAGTTTGCAGTGGAACTGCTCTCCGAAATAGGCTATCATATTGGCAGGGGACTGGCCATACTGATCCATCTGCTCAATCCGGGCATTATTGTTTTAAGCGGAAGGGGAGCTGCTGCAGGAAATATGTGGAAGGCACCGATACAACAGGCGATGAACGAACACTGTATTCCCAGGCTGGCAGAAAAAACCAGGATAGAAATATCCAACATATGGAAAGATCGCGGAGTTATTCGGAGCAGCTTCGCTGGTTATGGAACATTTTCATAAAGTAGTGGGCGCAAAAAAAATACAGTTTCTCCCGGGAGAATCGGTAGGGTAAGTGGTGAATAAAAGTCGATTGTTGAACTAATAAGAATCGTAGAATAAGTTTCAGGCTGTTTTCATTTTTCAATTCAAAACTAAAATGTTATGAGAAAAGCACGTCTTGTGGGTATTTTGCTCTCTGCCGCATTGGCCATCAGCTGGAGCTTAGTACAGGCACAATCCGGTAAAACAATTTCCGGAATTGTAAAAGATGAATCGGGGAAGCCACTGGCTTCCGTTTCAGTCGTTGTTAAAAAAACCAATGCAGCCACAACAACAGACGACAACGGGAAATTCACCATCCCCGTTGCCGGGGCAAATGAAATCCTGACGTTTTCGTCGGTTGGGTTCCAGAATTTTGAACTGAGGGCAAATGAAATCGGAACCTCGGTAACACTGCATAAATCAAACTCCGATCTGAATGAGGTAGTCGTTACCGCGCTCGGAATAAAAAGGGAAGCCAGGTCACTGGGTTACTCAGCTCAAAAAGTGACGGGAGCAAATATTACGCAGGCTAGTCCGCCCGACCTCGCCCAGGGACTGATTGGTAAATCAGCCGGTCTTAATGTAACCACTCCGAACGGAATTCAGGGAAATTCTGCCCGCATCGTGATCAGGGGAAATAATAGTATCCTTGGAGCTAACCAGCCACTGATTGTAGTGGATGGCATACAGGTAGAGAATAATCCTTTGGGTGGCCAGCAAAACGGTCTTACCACCACCAGCAACGGACAGGTATCCCCTTCCACCGATCTGACCAGCCCGAAAGACTGGGGATCATTTCTCAACTCGATCAACAGCGACGATATTGAAGATGTTACAGTGTTGAAAGGAGCAACCGCTGCAGCTTTGTACGGAGCGCGGGGAGCCAACGGTGTTTTGCTCATCACTATGAAAAAAGGCAGTAAACGTCCCGGCCTTGGAGTAGACTATAATATTTCTGCATTATATACTGATCCATATCAGTACCAGGATGTACAAAATGAATACGGTTACGGTGGTGCCAATGCCATGTGGTCGTCTGTTCCGCAATTTGGTACCATGCCCGATGGAAGCCCTCGTTATCCCGGCAACTATCCATGGGATGGCACACCGGCTGGAAACGACAAAGAAGCAGCAGGTACAATCCCCGGCGGGTATAACACCTGGGATGTATTCAGCTGGTACGGACCTGGTTCCTCCTGGGGGCATAAACTGGATGGTACAGAAATCACCTGGTGGGATGGAGTAAAAAGAAAATGGGATCCGCAACCCGATAACCGAAAAGCATTCTTTCGTACAGGAAGTACGATAGTTCAGAATGTCGCTGTAAGTGGCGGAGGAGATTATGGCAGTTTCCGTTTGGGACTGACGCACACTGACAATAAAGCGATCATCCAAAACAGCGGTTATGCTCAGAATACCCTGAACTTCGGAAGCAATCTGAATCTTTCCAAAGCGATCAAGGCAGAAGTTACAGCAACCTATACCAATTACAACCGGGACAATACACCCGATATCTCAAACGATCAGGGCTGGAGCAATTTTATGATCTATTCTATGCCCCGCGATTACAAACCCATCGAGTTTGGCAATTACATCAATCCGGATGGCAGTAAAAAAGATTATATCGGATCTTCTCCTTTTGGATACTATCCATATCAGAACAACTACAATCAAAATCTTTTCTGGCATTTATTTGAGCAAAACCAGCATATGAACCGGAACCAGCTGATCGGTTCCATAAAAGTGAGTGCGGATGCAACCCCCTGGTTAAATTTTATGGGCCGTGCTTCCATCAATTATATGAACACGAGCATCGAAAGCAAATATGCCCCGATCGATGCGGAAGGTGTGGAAGGTCAGTATGGTATTGAAAGCATCACCAATCAGGATGTCAATCTGGAACTCTTTACCACATTGCATAAAGAGAACCTGTTTGATTCAAAACTAAGTGGAAGTTTTATGATCGGCAACAGCGCCCTCACCAGCAGGATGTACGATAACAGCGCCTGGAACAGCGGTGAACCGAATGCTACTTATGGTGCGGCCAGTTCATACCCCTGGACTGTTCCCAATAAATATTTTCTGAGCAATACCACGGGGCAGATCCAGGCTCCAGTTGAAGCCTGGAACAATTATAACCTCAACTCCCTTTTTGGTATTTTGAATCTCTCTTACAGCAACTATCTGTATTTGCAGGTAAGCGGAAGAAATGACTGGTCATCCACACTTCCCCTGTCAACCTCTTCTTATTTCTATCCGGCAGCGAGCCTGAGCTGGGTATTTACAGAGAATATTGATGCACTGAGGAATATCAGCTGGCTTAACTATGGTAAATTAAAAGCTTCCTTCGCAAAGAGCGCGAACGGTGCAAATCCCTATCAGTCTACGTATACCTACAATTATTCCGTTATTTCCAATCCAATGAACGGGACCGCTCCAAGGGCTTTCGGCGGACAGCCTGTTCGCAGTTACCAGACCATTCTGCCACCGGCTGAATTCCTGGTACCACAGCGAAATTCTTCATGGGAACTTGGTTTCGAAACAGGAATGTTTAATAACCGCCTGAATTTTGAATTCACTTATTATCAAACCAAAGCAACCAGTCAGATCCTGAACAGCAGCCTGGCACCTTCTTCCGGTGCAACGCAGGTTACATTTAATACCGGTGAACTTCAAAATAGTGGTATAGAATTCGTCATTCACGCAACAGCGGTGCATACCAACAACTTCAACTGGGACATCACGCTGAATGCTGCCCACAATGTAAATAAAGTCATTTCACTCGCACCGGGAATCGACGAGTATCCATTGCAGGATCTCTGGGGTACAAATGGTGTTCAGATGAAAGTAAAAGCGGGTCAGGAATATGGAACCATTTACGGATATGATTATACTTATATAAATGGAAAGAAAGTGGTGCAGAAAGTGCTGGACCAGACCGATCATACCACCGTGGTAGGTACACAATATGTAACCACGGCTGATCCGGTTCCCATTGGCAATACCAACCCCATGTTTACAGGAGGTATCTCTAATACCTTCCGCTACAAAAATTTCAGTCTCTACATTTTGACAGATTGCAAAATTGGCGGACAGATTTTCTCAGCAGACTATGGTGCTGCCATGAGTGAAGGTCTGGCTCCTGAAACCCTTAAGGAAAGAGATGGCGGCGGTTTGCCCTATACATTCCCCGACGGTACCAAATCAAATTCAGGCGTGATCCTCGATGGCGTATATGCAGATGGTAAACCCAATACCGATGTGGTAAACTATATGTGGAAATATGCAGGTCAGTATGCTGCCTGGTCCAATGTAAAAATGCCCCGCAGCAATGAAGTCTTTACAAACTCCTGGGCCAAACTGAGGGAATTGAACCTGACGTACAGTATCCCCAGCAAGGCTTTGAAATTCACGAAAGTGATCCAGGGCCTGGATGTATCACTGATTGGTCGTAACCTGTTTTATATTTTTACCACTTTGCCTGATCACCTGAATCCGGAAGCCGTAAATGGTATCGGCAACGGACAGGGCATTCAATGGTCAGAATATCCACAGACAAGGGATATTGGTTTCTCGATCAAGGTAAAATTGTAAGCACTAAAAATTTTAAATTATGAAACATCTGAATAATAAAGCACAACATTTTGTTCTCCTGTTGCTTGCGGTCTTTTTGATGGGATCCTGCACGAAAAATTTCGAAAATATCAATACCCCGCCAGAAGGAGCTACTGATGCAGGCACTCCCGCAGTATATAATGCCATCGTCAGTTCCCTGCCCATGTCGAGCGGACAATATTCCGTGATGAATGCCTGGATGTATCCGATTACGCAGCAGGCGATCATTACAGGCGGGTCTTATCCGTATGAAAATGCCAACGGAGAAGTATGGACCAACTATTACAGCGCACTGGCCAGCTACCGGTTGCTGCAAAGCAGGATCAGCGCTACGACAGATAGTACGACCATGAATAATTTAAGTGCCATGCTTCGCACCATCATGGCCTATGAAACATTCAGAACGACCAACTATTTTGGAGATATGCCCTATTTCCTGGCAGGTTATGCCCCGCTCAACGGATCAGTAGGGTATAAAGTTCCCTTCGATAAGCAGTCTGACATTTACGCATCCATTTTATCAGACCTGCAATGGGCAGTCAATAATTTCTCAGATAATGCCGACCAGTATTCCGTCGGAGCCTATGAAACATTTTTGCAGAATAATATCCCCCTGTGGATCAAATTTGCCAACAGCCTGCGTTTATACGTGGCCGTTACCATGTATGACAAGGATAACGCTACCGCTGCTGCCCAGATTTCAGATGCCCTAACCAAGCCGCTGCTGGCTGATGGAGAAGACATCGGTTTATGGCCTGCAAATATTCCGGGACTCCAGTTTCAATGGAGAAACTGGTCCTTTTCTGCAAACTGTTATCTCCGTATGGGTTCCACAATGTGGAACCTGATGTCTGCAAATAACAACACAAACGGTAGCGGCATATTCGATCCCCGCTGCCAGCTGTTTTATGAAACCAATAATGCGGGTCAATGGGCGGCTTATGATCAGAATCCTACTTCTTCCACGCCGTCGGAAGGCGGAGCACCTTATAATGCCGACAACAGGACTGCTGATTGGACAGATAAGGGAGCAGGATGTATTTATTCTCCGGTGAATGTCTATTACGAATTGGACCAGACAACCATTCCCGAACTGATGCTGACGGCGGCCCAGGTGCATTTGTTAAAAGCTGAAGTGTACAACCGCGGATTGGGTGCAACCGCTGATGCTGCAAATGCCGCAACGGAATACAATGCAGGGATTACTGCTTCCGTAAATATGTGGACGGGCATCGCCTTCAACTCGCCGGTATGGGTGGTGAACAAGCCTGCTGCAGCTACGGCAACACCTGCGCAGATCAATACATTGCTGACCAATCCTTCCGTTGCCTACAACTCGGGAAGTCAGTCTGCAGCGCTGAGTCAGATCTATGCCCAGCTTTGGATCGACCAGTACAGACAACCCTGGGATGCATGGACGCTGATGAAAAGAACCGGTGGTAAAACGCCCATGGATGCGGGTAATACGGGATATTATGCATCCAACTTTGGAGATCTGAACCGCTTTGTTTACCCGGATGCAGAAGTAAGTTACAATTATGATAATTGGAAAGCTGCGACCGGAGGATCTGACCTCAGTTCATCAAAAATGTGGATTAATCCATAGATAACAGAAGAATTTTTGGTTTAGCACGGCTGTCTCAAAAGTAATTTTTGGGCAGCCTTTTTTAATTTTCCATGAAATACTTTTTGTCAATCTTTTTGTTATTTGGTATTTGTGATCGTGGATTTTCACAGGATCGTTACGCACTGAATATCGGATGGTTCTGTAAACGGGCCGACAGTGTGCAGACAGGAGGGGAAAACCTAAGTATTCCATCATTCACTACCGCAAACTGGTTGCCGGCTACGGTACCCGGAACTGTATTGGCTACGCTGCTGGATAATAAGATGATCCCCGATCCTTTTTTCGGAATGAACAATGAATTGATTCCGGATATTTATAAAACAGGACGCGCTTATTATACTTACTGGTTCATAAAAGATTTTACTGAACCCTTTCCGACACATGGCAACGGGGTATGGTTAAATTTTCGCGGGATCAATTATAGTGCAGATATTTTTCTGAATGGCCACAAACTGACAGGCAGTCCTGCAAAAGGAATGTTCTTAAGGAAGGAATTCAATATCACTTCTTTTTTGAATAAGAATGGGAAAAACCGGCTGGCTATAATCGTATATCCGCCTGATCCGGTGGGTAATCCGAACGGCGGCCAGGGAGGAGACGGCGAAATCGCCCGAAATGTCACGCATCAGTATGTAACAGGATGGGACTGGATCCAACCGGTTCGCGACCGGAATACCGGAATCTGGGATCAGGTTACGATTAAAAGAACAAAGGGGATCAATTTAAAAAACCCCCGGATTATAACCAGGGTCCCGGGTATTCGCTATCCCGATGATTCCCTGCAGGCTCCGGTAAATCTGGAAGTGTCTGCTGAGTTGGAAAATCCCGGTGATCAGCCTGTCACGGGTGTATTGGAGTTTGGTATTGACGAAATAAAACAAACAAAGCAGGTCAGCCTGCCGGCGCATTCCACAAAAGAAATCAGGTTGCCGGTACTGAACATCCCGCATCCAAGACTCTGGTGGCCGAATGGATATGGGGAATCATTCATGTATCCGGTGGCCATCATTTTCAAAAACGAATCCGGGTCCGTGCTTGACGAGGAACATCTCATGACCGGATTGCGGGAACTGGGTTCGACCTGGAATGACCATACCCGAAGTATGCAGATCACCGTAAATGGTCAGAAGATATTTATCAAGGGAGGGAACTGGATTATTTCAGATGAGCTCCTGCGATTCAGCCCCGCGCGTTATGATGCCGAAATACGATTTCACCGCGACATGAATTTGAATCTGATCAGGGTATGGGGAGGCGCAATTACCGAGAGACCGGAGTTTTATGAAGCCTGTGACAAATATGGACTGCTGGTATGGCAGGATTTCTGGAACAGCGGAGACTGTAATGGACGCTGGACGGATCCGCAGAAAAAAGAAAACCAATGGGTACGACGTACTTATCCCGACGATCATGCGCTTTTTCTGACCTCCGCAGCGGATCAGGTCAAAATGATCCGGAACCATCCCTCACTGGCCATTTGGTGCGGCGGCAATGAGATCACACCTTCAGAAGATATTTTACAAAAGCTCAAAGACACCATCGCCAAGCTGGATGGAACGCGGCCCTTTATTGATTTTTCAAATTCTGACAGCATCTCCTTTAATTCCATTGGTGGAAACGGAGACGGGCCCTATGGCATACAGAATCTGAAAACTTTTTTCGGTGAGCAGACTTTCCCCTTTAATTCCGAAGTAGGCTCGGTCGGCCTTGGAGACTATGCTTCCCTCGCCCGTTTTCTCCCCAGAGAAAACCTGGAATCCTTTCCCCGTCATCACCAGGAAGATTCAGTCTGGCAATACCATAAATACATGGGCTATGATAAATTTATTGATGCCTATGGGGAACCTGCCAACATAAAAGATTTTACTGAAAAGGCGCAACTGGTGAATTATGACCAGTACCGGGGTCTTGCAGAAGGTTTCACCAGCCATATGTGGGACTGGTATAGTGGATTCGTAATCTGGAAAACACAAAATCCATGGACGGCCATGCGCGGACAGATGTATGATTATTATCTGGATCCGAATGCATGTCTCTATGGACTGAAGAAAGGAGCCGGGTCGCTCCATGTGATGTTCAATGCGAGCAGACAGCATGATCATGATCGCTAACAATAGTTTTAAAACAGTGCGTGATCTGATGCTGGAGGTGAAGTTGTATGATATGCAGGGCAGGGAAAAAGTAATTACCATGGTTTTTAACGAAATAGGACCAACCGCCGTGAGAAAATATTTTTCAATAGGAGAAACTTTGCAGAAATTTTCTGCAAAGGAAGGTGCCTTTTTATCCCTTAGACTGCTCAATACGCAAAAAATAGTCGTTGATGAAAATCTGTATTGGGTGGCAGACAGTACGGGTTTGTATTCGGGCATTAAAAAATTTACCGCTCCAGGGGTAAAATTGGATATGGTGACTGTTGGAAAGGGTAAGGTGAAAATAAATATTACTAATCCTGCCGGCGGTCCTGTTTCATTTTTCAACCGGATATCCGTGGTTGATGCGAAAACAAAAAAGCGGCTGTTGCCTGTTTTTTATTCTGACAATTATATAAGTGTTTTGCCGGGAGAAATGAAAACGGTGGAAATTGATTATAGCAGCGTTCAATCAACTGATCCTAAAATAATAGCGGTGGAAGGGTGGCATGCGCCAGAGTTAGAAGTTCCGTTAGTGAACTGATGGCCTGTTGATGCGTTTCAAATCGTCTTATGGTTAAATCCATTGTAATAACGATCCTGATATTTTGTATCTGCACTTCAGCATATACACAAACCGTATTGCCGTACAGGGACAGTAGTTTGCCGGTCGAAGCCAGGGTGAAGGACATTTTATCGAGAATGAACCCGGAAGAAAAATTCTGGCAGCTGTTTATGATTCCGGGCGCAATAGAAAATGGCGGGGACGAAAAATACAAAAACGGCATTTTTGGATTTCAGGTAAGTGCGGATTCAAAAAACGGGGATGCTGCCCAGCAAATGCTGGTATATCATTCAACAGAGGATGCACTCACGCTTGCAAAAAAAATTAATGGCTCCCAAAGATATTTTGTCGAAAAAACCAGGCTGGGTATTCCCATTATCGCGTTTGATGAAGTCTTGCACGGACTGGTTCGGGGCGGCGCCACTTCTTTTCCGCAGGCTATTGCGTTGGCAGCGACCTGGGACACCGCACTGGTATACGAAGTGGCCCATGCCATCGCTGTGGAAACCAAAGCCCGGGGTATACGGCAGGTCCTTTCCCCCGTAATTAATATCGCCAGTGATGTTCGCTGGGGACGCGTGGAAGAAACCTATGGGGAAGACCCCTTCCTGGTCTCTGAAATGGGTGTGGCATTCATAAGCGCCTTTGAAAAAATGAATATCGTCACCACGCCAAAACATTTTATTGCCAATGTGGGTGATGGCGGCCGTGACAGTTATCCTATCCACTGGAACGAACGCCTGCTGGATGAAATTTATTTTCCTCCCTTTGAAGCTGCCATAAAAAGGGGAGGTGCACGTTCCGTTATGACCGCCTACAATTCGCTGAATGGCATTCCATGTTCCGCCAACAATTGGCTGCTGAATAAAAAACTAAAAGGGGAATGGAATTTTAACAGGATTCGTAATTTCTGATGCGGGAGCAGTGGGAGGTGCAACTGTACTCCACTATACCGCGAAAGACTATCCTGTATCGGGTGAACAGGCGATCAGCAACGGACTGGATGTTATTTTTCAAACGGCCTATGAACACTATACATTATTTATACCGCCATTTCTTGATGGCCGGATAACCGGCGGGAAAATAGATGAAGCTGTATCGAGAGTATTGCGCGCAAAATTTGAATTGGGCCTCTTCGAACATCCCTATACCGATGAAGGAGAAGCTCAACGATGGGTGCACAACAATTCCCATAAAGTAATTGCAAGAAAAG
This sequence comes from uncultured Bacteroidota bacterium, assembly GCA_963766585.1. Taxonomy (GTDB): domain Bacteria; phylum Bacteroidota; class Bacteroidia; order Chitinophagales; family Chitinophagaceae; genus Puia. The sequence goes on along the minus strand of CAVYAV010000001.1, from coordinate 1,137,936 downwards.
CCGCACGCGAATCCATGGTGTTGTTAAAAAATGATCAGCAGCTGTTGCCATTTTCAAAATCAATTCGTTCTATAGCTGTCATCGGAGTCGATGCAACAGAATCCAGGCTGGGCGGCTATAGTGGTCCGGGCAATGGCAAAATCAGTATCCTCGACGGTATAAAAGAAAGGGCAGGTTCAGGTATAAAAGTTTCCTATGCACCGGGTTGCGGTAGAAAAACCGATGAATGGATGACTGTGCCTTCCGAATGGCTGAATACCATCGTGGATGGGAAAAATCAAAATGGATTGCAGGGAGCTTATTTTAATAATATTTCACTGGATGGGAATCCGGTTTTGACGAGAACGGATAACAAAGTTGATTTTCAATGGACCATTTCTCCTCCCGCAACCGGGGTAAACGGTGATTTTTATTCGGTACGATGGACGGGCCGGTTACATGCACCAAAAAGCGGACACTATAAAATAGGACTGGACGGAAATGATGGTTATCGTTTATACATCAACAAACAGTTGTTAATCGACAATTGGAAAAAGCGAACCTATTCCACTGAACTGAAGGATTTTTTCTTTGAAGAAAATAAATCATATGAATTACAAGTTGAATTTTTTGAACCGGTGGGCAATGCCCATATCCGTTTGGTATGGAATGTCGGAATCATAGATGATTCCGATGACAAAATCCGGGAAGCAGTGGATGCAGCAAAGCAGTCTGATATTGCCGTGATTGTGGCCGGAATTGAAGAGGGCGAATTCCGTGACCGGGCCATGTTAAATCTTCCAGGCAAACAGGAAGAGATGATCCGGCAGGTAGCTGCAACAGGCAAACCAACTGTAGTTTTGCTGGTGGGAGGAAGTGCCATCACGATGGCGGGCTGGCTGGACAAAGTAAACTCAGTTCTGGATGTCTGGTATCCGGGAGAAGAGGCCGGACACGCCGTTGCAGATGTATTATTTGGAGATTATAATCCCTCGGGTCGTTTGCCCATAACTTTTCCCATCTCCGAAGCGCAGTTGCCTTTGGTGTACAATCACAAACCCACAGGCCGGGGGGATGATTACAATAACCTAAGCGGTCTGCCTCTTTTCCCATTCGGATTTGGATTGAGTTATACCCGGTTTGATTACAGCGAAATGATTTTAGAAAAAAATAAAATGGGGACCTTAGATTCAAGCCGGGTAAAATGTAAGGTAAAAAACACAGGAAACACAGCAGGTGATGAAGTGGTGCAGTTGTATATCCGCGATATGCTGGCAACCGTATCCCGGCCCGTCATGGAATTAAAAGGTTTCCAGCGGATTCATTTATTGCCGGGTGAAGAGAAAGAGCTTGTATTTAACATTACGCCATCTATGCTGGCTATGCTGGATGAAAATCTGCATAGCCTGGTGGAGCCGGGCGATTTCAGGATCATGATCGGAGCATCTTCAAGGGATATCCGTTTAAAGCAGACTTTATCGGTGGTTGCACATTGAAAGTTCGGGACCTAAACATAGTATTCTATGATCAAGATCACTTGACTTAGACCAAGAAATAGGAAGAATCTAAATTGCATCGCATCTGAATTTGGCCGAAGATTTACAGGTAAATAAATTGCTGATTTGATTACATTTACGAGCTATGCCGACTAAGACGATTGCCATAATAACCCTGTTCACCGGGGCGATGGGTGTTCTGTATTCCTGCAGCCACGGACATAATACCGACTCCGGTCGTGCCCTTCCTGAAAAAGTGAGTTATAATTTTGACATCCGGCCGATCCTCTCCGATAAATGTTATAAATGTCACGGACCGGATGCAAGTCACCGGGAAGCACATCTTCGGTTAGATATTGCTGATAGTATCTATGCACCGCTTAAAATAACGAAAGGAGCTTTTGCCCTCGTACCAGGTAAACCGGACCAGTCCGAATTATATAAAAGAATCAGTTCTGGCGACCAGACTTATATGATGCCACCTCCGGATGCTCATTTGGACATGGTGAGTGAGTTTGAAAAAAAACTGATAAAGAAATGGATTGAGCAGGGTGCAAAATATGAAAAGCACTGGGCTTTTGTAGAACCGGTAAAATCGGCTCTTCCCAAAGTCAACAACAGTTCATGGCCTAAAAACGAAATTGACTATTTCACCCTGCACCGCATGGAAGAAGCAGGGCTGGAACCCAATGAATATGCAGATAAGGAACGCCTGTTAAAAAGAATCTGCCTGGATATTACCGGTCTGCCTCCTTCACTGGAAATGATGGATAAGTTCCTGGCCGACAATAAAGAGAATGCCTATGAGAAAATCGTAGACCAGCTACTGAAATCGGATCAGTATGGTGAAAAGATGGCGGTGCACTGGCTCGATGTAGCCCGCTATGCAGACAGTTATGGTTACCAGGATGACAATATCCGCACGCAATGGCCATGGCGAGACTGGGTGATACATGCATTCAATCAAAATATTCCCTATGATCAATTCCTTACCTGGCAGATTGCCGGAGACATGTTACCCAATGCGACAAAGGAACAAATATTAGCCACAGGTTTTTTCCGAAATCATAAATACACGGAGGAAGGTGGCGTTGTGCCGGAAGAATACCGCATTGAATATCTTATAGATAAAACAAAAACATTTGGTAAGGGCATTCTGGGATTAACTGTTGAATGCGCGCAATGCCACGATCACAAATATGATCCTTTCAAGCAAAAGGACTATTACAGCCTGCTGGCATTCTTTAATAATACAAAAGAAGTCGGATACGAAGGAGATATCAGTGTATCCAAAGCTGCCAAAATGCCCATCCTGCTCATCGATAGCAGTGACCGGAAAAATATCCTGTCCTTCATCCATCAGAAAGATACATCCGCCATCATGGTGTCAGTTTTGGGAGAACGCGACACTCTTCGGAAAACCTTTCTGTTGAACCGGGGCCGCTATGATGCACCAGGTGTGGAGGTCCAGGCAGCGGCATTGCCGGCAGTTATGAAATTTGACACCACAAAATACCCGCGCAACCGTCTTGGTCTGGCAAGGTGGACAGTAAGCAAAAAAAATCCGCTGACAGCGCGGGTTTTTGTTAATCAGCTGTGGCAGGAAATCTTTGGCAGGGGCATTGTAAAAAGCTCCGGTGATTTTGGAATGCAGGGTGACTTGCCCACAAATCCTGAATTACTCGACTGGCTGGCGGTGGATTTTATGGATCATGGATGGGATATCAAAAGACTGGTGAAACAAATGGTGATGTCTGCCACATACCGCCAATCTGCAAAAACAACTCCTGAGAAATTAAGCCGGGATCCGGAGAATATTTATTTATCCAGAGGACCGAGAATCCGACTGCAGGCAGAGTTTATCCGGGATCTTGTTTTAGCCAGCAGCGGCTTACTTGTGAAAACAATCGGCGGCCCCAGCATGAAACCCTATCAGCCGCAGGGACTTTGGGAAAGTGCTACTTCAGGCCGGGGGGTGCTGGCAACATATAACCAGGACCATGAAGATTCCCTGTACAGGCGCGGGATGTATACATTTATTAAACTTACCGTACCACCTCCTTCGATGGTGATGTTCGATGCAAGTAACCGGGACCAGTGCGAAGTAAGAAGATTGAAAACCAATACGCCTTTGCAGGCGCTGATCATGATGAATGATCCGACCGTATTGGAGGCTTCGCGTGTTCTGGCAGAGAAAATATCTGCGGAGCAAATTGCTTCCACAGATCAAATCACCAAAGCCTTCCGGCTGATCGTCTGCCGTAAACCTACAGTCGCAGAATTAAAAACCCTGCAGGATTATTATAATGAACAATTGCTGGAGTTTAAACAAAAAAAATTAAGCGTAGAAAAAACCCTGGAAGCAGGTGAATTTCCCGCGCGCAAGAATAGAAACCCGGATAACACGGCTGCTCTGGTGAAAGTGATTAATATTTTATACAATCTGGAAGAAACGATTGTTAAAACCTGAAAAAACATGGAAAAAGAAATTATAAATCATTACCTGAATATTAACCGGCGCCGTTTTCTATCCAGGTTAAGTCTGGGAATTGGGAGCGTTGCCCTGGGTTCACTGCTGATTCCGGATTTGTTTAAAGGCAATGCGGAAGAAACAATGATGGCTGGTTTGCCACATTTCGCACCCAGGGCTAAGCGGATTATTTATTTATTCCAGAACGGCGCTCCATCGCAATTGGACCTGTTTGACTATAAACCATTATTGCAGAAGATGCAGGGAGAAGACCTGCCGGCATCCGTGCGACAGGGCCAGCGATTAACGGGCATGACTGCAGATCAGACTAAATTTCCTTTGGCCGGAACCGTATTTAAGTTTGACCAGTACGGTCAGTCACGGGCATGGTTAAGCGAACTATTGCCTTATACTTCGAAAGTGGTGGATGATTTATGCTTTGTGAAGAGCATGTATACGGAAGCGATAAATCATGATCCTGCATTGACATTTTTCCAAACCGGCGCCCAGCAGGGAAATCGTCCGAGCATGGGCTCCTGGCTCAGTTATGGCCTGGGGAGTGAGAATAAAAACCTTCCTTCATTTTGCGTACTGCTTTCCAAGGGCAAGGGAAATGGACAGGGTGTATATTCGAAACTCTGGTCGAATGGGTTCCTGGATTCCATTTACCAGGGCGTGCAATTCAGTAGTGGCGAAAACCCTGTACTTTATCTGAATGATCCGGAATCCATGAGCCGGCAGGACAGGAGGAAAATGATTGACAAAATTGCAGAATTGAATGATCAGTCGCTGAAAGAATTCGGTGATCCTGAAATCAGCACCAAGATCCAGCAATATGAAATGGCCTATCGCATGCAAACTGTTGTTCCGGAAATAACAGACATGTCCAAGGAGCCGGAAGACACAGTGAAACTATACGGACCTGAATGCCTCGTGCCTGGTACTTTTGCTGCAAACTGTTTGCTGGCAAGAAAATTATCAGAAAGCGGTGTACGCTTCGTTCAATTGTATCACCAGGGCTGGGATGGACACGGAAATCTTCCGGGTGAAATCAGGGGCCAGTGTAAGGATGCAGACCAGGCATCGGCGGCATTGATCACCGACCTGAAACAAAGAGGTTTGCTCGATGAAACCCTGGTGATCTGGGGAGGTGAATTTGGGAGAACAAATTATTGCCAGGGAGCACTTACCAAAGAAAACTATGGAAGGGATCATCATCCGAGATGTTTCACCATCTGGATGGCCGGTGGCGGAGTAAGGCCGGGCGTGTATGGAGAAACAGATGATTTCGGATATAATATCACAAAAAATCCTGTACATGTGCACGACTTTCATGCTACGGTACTATACCTGATGGGTCTGGATCATGAAAAGCTGACATTCAAAAACCAGGGCAGAAGATACCGGCTGACGGATGTAGCTGGCAAAGTGGTAAACGGACTGATCGCTTAAATCAAATTCATCCTAAAAAAAATACTATGGAACGCAGAAAATTCATTCGGGAAGCATCCTTGGCAACTTCAGGCGTACTTTGGCTGCCATCCTTAATAAATACAGCGAAAAAGGAAGATATCATACTGGGTCAAAACAACAAACGATATAAAATCAATACTTCCTGGAGCCAACTGGATGTAACAAAGTATCCGGTGAAGGATTGTCATGAGATGGTGCAGGACAGCAGGGGACGGATTATCCTGCTCACCAATGAAACAAAGAACAACCTGATATTTTATGATAAAAAGGGGAAACTGGTGGATACCTGGGGACATGAATATCCCGGCGCACACGGCCTCACCTTATTCAATGAAAACGGAACTGAAGTTTTGTTCATATGCGATAACAGTCGTCATCAGGTAATTAAAACCACTTTAGACGGCAGGGTGCTGATGGTTTTGGATTATCCGAAAGAAACCGGCCAGTATACAAAAGCGGAGGAATATATTCCAACGGAAACGGCTATTACGGCAAATGGTGATATTTATGTAGCGGATGGTTATGGAAAGGATTTTATTATCCAATATGATTACAAAGGAAACTATATCCGGCATTTCGGAGGGAGAGGGGATAAGGATGAAAACCTTTTAAATGCCCATGGCATCTGTGTAGATCACAGGGACAAAATGAATCCCACACTTATCGTAACCTCACGTCAGCAAAATGCGTTCAAACGGTTTACCCTCGAAGGAAAATATATTAATACCATTCCGCTTCCGGGTGCCTGGGTTTGCCGGCCGGTGATCAATGGCGACTACCTATACAGCGCAGTTCTGCAAAGCAGCTCCCACCTGAACGAACAATCCGGATTCGTAACAATCCTTGACAAGGATTTTAAAGTGGTATCAAACCTTGCGGGAAATGATCCAACTTATTCCGGGAATAAGCCGGAAGAGATGCATCAAACCGTAAAAGTATTTCAATATCCCCATGACGTTTGTATAGATGATGAACAAAACATGTATGTAGCCCAATGGAATTCGGGTCATGTTTATCCTTACAAGCTGGAACCTGTAGTATAAAAAAAGCTGATGTTTAACTGGAAAAGTATTTTCTACAGCACAACGATTGCTGCAAATTGCCTTCTTTGTTTTTTCTTATTATTTTATGACAGGATTGCTGTTCCTTCCCTGCTGCAGGTCGCAGGCAGGGCGCATCCGCTGATCCTCCATTTTCCAATCGTACTATTTGCATTGTTTATCATCTGGATATGGCTGATACCCAGGCAGCCCTTTCATTCTTCCCAACTCTACGATCAAATTGCAAAATGGCTGTTACTGGTTACGGCCTTAACTGCTGCACTCACAGCGCTGATGGGTGTATTTCTTTCAAGAGAACCTGGTTACAATGAAGATTCACTGGTCTGGCATAAATGGAGCGGCGCCATGTTTTCCTTTTTTACATTCGCCTGGTATATTTTTTATCAGGATCTGGGGAAATTAAAAATCAGGATGGCCATTGCGAGTTTGTCGGGAATTGCTGTGTTAACCATTTCCGGTCACCTGGGAGCCAGTATTACCCATGGGGACAATTATTTACTTGCTCCCGTATCAAAAGAGGCATTAAAGAAAAAAACACTGCTTGCTGATGCCATTGTTTTTGATGATATGGTGAAACCTATTCTGGAATCCAGATGTATGGGTTGTCACAACAGTACAAAGGCAAAAGGAGAACTGGTCATGGAAACCCCTCAACTTCTTTTAAGAGGTGGCAAGAGCGGCGCTTTGTGGGATACTTCAGACGCAAACCTGAGCCTTATACTTCAGCGCATCCATTTACCCCTGGAAGATAAAAAGCATATGGCGCCGGAAAACAAACCGCAGCTAACCGAACAGGAGATAACCATATTGTATAACTGGATTAGGAGAGGGGCAAACTTCAAAACAAAAGTTGTTGATCTGGAACCGACCGATACCCTGCGCTCCATTGCCGAAAATTTGTTCAGGTCCGGCGAGGAAGAAGAAAATTATGAATTTTCCGCTGCCAGTGAAGCAACGATCCGGAAACTAAATACAAATTTCCGTTCTGTATACCCGATTGCTAAGGAATCTCCCGCCATCGCTGTTGATTTTTATGGGGCTGCTTTTTTTAAACATGAATTGCTGGAGGATCTGCTGGCTATAAAAACGCAGATTGTTGCGATGAATCTGGATAAAATGCCGGTTACCGACAATGATATGAAGACCATCGGTCAGCTGACCAACCTGCGTAAACTGAATCTTTCATTCAGTAAAGTGACGGGCAAGGGCCTGATGACGCTGGTTCCTTTGAATCATCTGCATGATATTGCGCTGACGAATATCCCTTTGAAAAAAGAAGACGTTGAAAAACTTGCGTCTTTGAAAGCCATGCAGCGTTTATATATTTGGAATTGTGGCATTTCACTTTCAGACATCGATAAGGTCAGGAAAAAATATCCTGCGCTGGATATCCAGACGGGTATGAGAACAGATACCATGTTCATTAAGCTGAACCCGCCAATTGTACAGAATGAAGATCCGGTATTAGAAAAACCCGTTCGGTTGAAATTAAAACATTATGTTCCCCAGACGACCATCCGGTATACCCTGGATGGCAGCGAACCTGATAGCCTGCGTTCACCTATTTATAACGACCAGACATTTGTTAGTGACCAGGTATTGATGAAGGCAAAAGCTTTCAAAAAAGGATGGCATGCCAGTGAACCGGTGCAGTTTCAGTTTTATGCGGCAATCTATAAGCCGGACACGGTGATCCTGAACAAACCGGCGGATTCTTCTTACAAAGGAAAGGGAGGGAACACATTAAAAGACCTGGTAAAAGGGAGTCAGAACTTTGGCGATGGCAAATGGCTTGCTTTCAGAAAAAATGATTTGGAATGTACCATGGTGTTTTCTGCCGGCATCAGGCCCCAGTGTATCACCATCAGTTCGCTGGTTAATGTGGGTGCGATGGTATACCCACCAAAAGATATTCGAATCCTGGGAGGAAATGATCCGGCCCATTTAAAATTGATCTACCACAACAGCCCGGCTTCTGATACGCTGATGCAATCCAATTACCTGATTCCTTATGAATGCAAATTCAAACCGGAAGAGATGAGGTATATTAAAGTGATTGTTGAGCCGATAGGAAAATTGCCAAAAAAATTCGTTCCGGAACCTGCGGTGAAAAATGTGAAAGATCCAAAGAAGCCCGCTGTTCCGAAAAACGACAAAGGTTGGTTCTTTATTGATGAGATTTTTGTGCGATAAAGAATGCCTTGACAGCGTTAGGCGTTCAGCGTTAAGCGTTAAGCGTAGAATGCCTATTCGGAAAGCCCGCCCTTACCACTATATAGCTGTATGGGCTTATCCAGTTTCACTTTTAAAACCGTTACATAAGGATCCTGTACACCTTCAGGCACATGGATATACACCAGTCCGGGTATGGGACTCCATGAAATTTTACCGACAATTTTATAAGACAGTTTGGTATTGCTTCCTAATACGGTAATGTCTTCGATTTTATTTTTCAATCCCTTTAAAGACAAATCACCGCTGATATTTCCCTGCAAAAACAAGTAGAGATTAAGAGAATCTTTCGATAAAGTGCTTGCTCCATAAAAATGTCCCTTAGGGATTCCGGCTACCGTATTAAAAATAGCTTCGCCGTTTTTCTGGTTCCATTTGCCCAGTTCCTTCAAAACATTTATTTGTTCCTGTGGAATCGTGCCATCTTCCTTTGGGCCCATGTCGAGCAATAAATTGCCGCCGTTGGATACCGCATCTACAAAAATCGTGATCACTTCATAAGGAGTTTTCCAATGGTCATCATTATGATAACCCCAGTTATCATTGGTCGTCATGCAGAGCTCCCACCATTTGTATTTTGGTCTGGACACGGGGAAATTCTGTTCCGGTGTTTCATAATCGCCATAACCCTGCAAACGTCCATTGATAATGGCGTTTGGGTTAACGGAGAGGATCATCGTCCTGACCTTCTGCGACTCCCATTCCTCTGCACTATGTTCCCAGTCTCCGTCAAACCACCAGAGGTCAGGATTAAACCGGGTATTTATTTCCTGGATCTGACCCTGAAAAAAAGAACGAAAACGGTTCCATCGATCATAATCATTACTGACAAGGTAACGGGAACTGTCATTTAAAAATCCGGGATAGTCGGGATTAGACCAGTCGATCAAAGAAAAATAAGCGCCACATTTTATATTTCGTTTTCTGAGCTCTTCAAAAAAAGGCTGAATCATATCGCGCTTTGCAGGACTGGCCCTGACAATACTCAGATTGTTTTTTTTCGTATCGTACATAGCAACGCCATCGTGATGTTTGGTAGTAATCACGGCATAACGGGCGCCACTTTCCTTGATAATGTCGGCCCAGAATGCAGGATTATATTTTGATAACGTGAAGCCTTTCAGCTGTTGCATATAATCTGCATATTCTATTTTATGATTGTGAAAGCTCCAGGATTCATCCACTCCTTTTACACTATAAATACCAGCGTGAATAAAGATTCCCAGTTTGGCGTTTTCAAACCATTGCATTTTTGAGCGAATGGTTGAGTCTTCTGTTTTTGTCTGTGCCATACCAGACAAAACAAACAGTGAAAAAATGCCCGAAAAACTTATTTTTTTTATCATGGGGTTGTGTTGGATAATCATAATAGAGCAATAACAATTGGAAGCGTCAGATAATCCATAACTCCGGTTTGGAAATTTAGAGTAAGGGATTCCCGGATCATTTTACAATCAACTGTTTTTTATAGGCGAACATAAAATGGTATCGAAAGGTGTCTGGAAATGACCGCCCGGTGATACCATCCCTGACTGAATCCGGCATCACCAAATCGCCCCCGGTCACTCTTCCTTCGGAATCGGTAGTCCAGGTGTAATACTGCATCCCCCATTGTATTTTAAACAGGTCTTCTCCGTAGAGTGAATACACGCTGTCGGGCAGATATTTGGAGCTCACATCGGCGAGGTAGTCAAATTCCCGACCTGCTTCAACTGCTGGTATCCTCATAAACAGTGCGGCTGAATTGACCAGGGCCGCATTATAAAATGGATTCGGATAAGAGGAACGATAATACTGCTCTGTGGCTGGTGTGCTTACATAGGATCCCGAGTTACTGCCATAGTACTGCCGGTGAATTAAACTGCCCTGATTATATACCAGCGTATCCACGAGGTCATATATTCCAAAAGGATTGCTCATCACTTTATCCCCGCTATACGTAAAATTCACCTGATAGTCCTGTGCCGTCATAGATCCTCCCGCTTCGGGAATCATGGCAGATGCCATTCCCTGTTGGTTATAGCTAATATCGAATTTGGTGTGCTGATTCGCGTTGTTGGCCAGTACCGAATATTCGAAAGAGAGAATTCGCTGGTTGATGCTGTCTATTTGAAATGAATAGGTCTCCAATGGCGGGTTCCCTCCAGCATCATATACCAGCAGGTTCGCGGTCATACCGCTTTGGTTGTAGTTGAATGAATCCATTATAAACTTACCATTCGGGTAATTGAGACTCGGTCGATAAAAACTGACCGAACTCAGCAGATCCACATAAGAAGAATCATGTTTCACCGGATCGGATGCACCTGATTTTGAACACTGGCTAAAGAAAAAAAGGCAGAGCAGCAGAAGCCCCGAATTTACTTTTTTCATCTTCACGATTGTATTCTAAGATACAAATAATTGACCTGTCACCAACCATATATTGACATAAAGGATACGTCTTTTTGCAATTAGATCGGTGGTGAAAAAATCGGATAAGAAATTAATTGGGCTCCCCTGCAAATAAATCAGGAAAGCAATATGAAGCCATATGAAGCCAGATGAAGCCAGATGAAGCCAGATGATACAGCGATAAAATAATTTATACAATAGGCTGTTTATTGAAGCAGGCGTCATGCTGCAGGCCGATACTAGTCAAGGAATGCAGCGGGCCCGACGCCTGAAAAAAAAGACAAACACGGTTTGAATCTGCCGGCTGGATCCGGATAAGATACGGACGGCTTTAAGACGGCTTTTAGACGGCTCTTAGACGGCTTTTAACCGGTAGGAAAACAAACCGTGTATTATTCACCATTAAAAAAAAGTAAAAATGGGTATAGTTATAGATAACTATGTAACCTCCGGTGCCTCCGGAAATGTCGGAACCCTTTGGTCATTCCGGCAGAGAGCCGGAAAAACCATTTTGGCGAAACAGCGGGGTGCAAACAGCAAGCCGCCAAACGAAAAAGGGCTGGCATTACAGGCCCGGTTTAAAACCTCGCTTGCCTATGCAAGGCAGGCGATGAAGGATCCGGCTGTCAAAGCAGTTTATGCAGCGGCAGCGCCCAGAGGCGTGAGTGCTTTCAATGTAGCGCTTGGTGATGCAGCGAGCTCACCGGTCGTATCGCTGATCGACAGCTCGTCTTACCACGGCGCTGTGGGCGAAAGGCTCATGATCGGGGCAACGGACAATTTCAAAGTAACTGCTGTAGTCGTCACCATCGACAATGCCGGCGGTGCTTTGATTGAAACCGGAAATGCCGTACTCCAGGATAATAAAAACTGGCTGTACACCTCAACCGTGGCCAATGCCGCGTTGGCGGGATCGAAGATTACGGCTGTTGCATCCGACTTACCGGGTAATACCGGCACGCTGAGTGTAACCCTTTAATCTGGTAAGACCAAACGGTGAGCCAAAGAAAATGAAACTGGAGCTTCCGAGAACTTACACCCTTCGGGAACCAATGGAAAGATTCTGCTAAAGGGCAGTTGGATATCAAACCTGTCGAACCCCCCTGGAAGAACATCCCACACGGGTTACGTGAATATCCGAAGGCAGGTATGATCTGGAAAAAAGACAGAGCCCGAAATTTATCCGGCATTTGCAGAAAATGTCTGAAATATCGCGATGATATGCTCAGCATCCGGCAAATGATGCATTGCAGGAATTAAAAGGCTCTGTCGCTCCGGTTTCATTTTTTAACCATTATACATTGATTTTAAATCACTTTGTTATTGTATAGGTTTTTTAGCTGATCATATAATGTAAAATAACAAACGCATCATTAATTTGATCGGGGGTTATTCTTGGATTAGCGACCGGATTAATAATTTTCCAGATGTTGGGTATACCATTAGAAGTGGTATAGTTCATCGAAACATGAAGTAAAGCACCAAATTTATTGTCTAATGTTAAATTCTGTGGACTATTTGGGGTCGGGGCAGGAAGTAAAGTCAATCCGTTAATGGAAGAAAGGCTGCTGTCGGCTGCCAATTCAAGCGAAGTAATTTTTATGTTTTTATTCTGAACAAAAAAAGGAAACCGGTCAGTAGAAAAATTCAAACTTAAAACCTGATCGTCGGTTGTGGTTGCCGGATGCAGAAACTGATACCACTCATTGGGAAATTCATGACGTGTGCTAAAGATACGCATAAGGCCGTTCGCAGCTGCATAAGTGGAAAGGCTTGCCATTATATTATTTTCGACAGTTGTTCTAAAAACAGCGTCATCATTTGCGGTGTAACTGATATGGAAAATTACATCTGATATAGTATCATAATTGAAAGATCTTAGCGTTGCGGGCAATTCAAGTTTCCAACTGCTCACTGCACCTGCGCCTTCAAACGGAAGATAACGTTCATCGCGGAAATTCAAATCAAATAGACCACCGTCATTTTGAGCCGAACTCGTAGAAATAGAGATATTTTTTACCATTTTTAACTCATCCTCGGAATTTTCTGATAATTTCAAAGGATTAGTATTCAACTTCTCTTTAGTTCTTACCCAACTATCTGTTAATGTGAGCTTAGCGCTAATATTTATATAAGGCCCTGCGATGCAGGGAATAGTCACCCGCACCGATTTAATGATACGTTTGAATTGCCCCGGATAAGCGATATCATAAGCAATTTCAGGAATGATAAATGTACACGCGCCGGACTCTTTTAGCTGCAACAAAGCCTGGGGATTAAGTAAAGCAAGAGAGACAGACTGGTTAATTTCATAAGTGCGTTTGTTGTTTTCTATGTATGCCTTTTCAAGGGAATGCAATTGCAGGGTAAGTCTTTCTCCTGCCAAAAGCCCTGCCCGGTCGTATTGCCAGTTATCCGTCGAAATATAAAAATTGTCATCATCGGTTTCAAACTGATATCCCTGTTCGGCTTGTAAAGCCATGTCGAAAGCCAAATTGTAGGCATCGCGATAGAGCCGTGTAAGATTATTTGAAAGATATTGGTACAACCCAAGGTTAGTGAATTTATTTTTGAAAAAATTCATTACCTCTTCGTTTTGTTGAACGTTTTTATTGTGAACAGTTAATTCTCTTTTTGCAATGTCTATTTTGAATTGAGCAGCCAGTAATTGTTTTTGCATTTGCTGCATATCCTGATTAGCTAATTTTAATTGCTGCTGCCACTCATCTCCTCTTCGTTCAAAAGACGCTAATAAACCGGCAGATTCGGAAATGGATTTGGAATTGGAGGCTGAAGTCCCAAAAACCATGCTGCAAAATCGATGACACTATCGCCGAATTCCATTCCGCCAAATTTCAACGCAAAAGGACTTCCTATCTGAGGTATTAAGTGTTCGATTGCCGCATCTCTAAAAAATAACCCTCGGCGTTTATAGATAATGCCGTGGCGGTAATTTTTGAATCGTTGTTCAAGCGATTCCCATGTGTTAAGGCCATTATCAATTAAATTACTGTAATAATCAATTCGATTCTGTATATTTTTTTTCTGTTCTTCCAATGCCTGTTCTTCACTCTGTGCCTGCGAAACCGCATCTTCCTTTGCTTTTGTGGTAAGATTCAATATCTGTTTTTCGTGGAGCGTTCGCAGCAGGCTGAGTTGTTCAATATCCTTTTTCTCCAGAGCGCTCAATAAGGAATTTCCGAAATTCTGAACCGTCTGCGTGAATTGTTTGGCTTTTTCAATCAAATATTCGAAGCGGTATGGCGGAAGCGGTTTGCTCAAAGCTTTCAGCATTTCTTCCAAACTCAACCCTGCTTCTTCAGCCTTATCAATGAATTTCTGGTTAACGCCGGACTGGAACAGTGCGAGTTGTTTTTTCACGCCCAGAATATTCATGCAATGCCTGATCTTATACAGTCGATCTTCCACTCTGTCCCAATATCCCAGCAAAACATCATTTTTCGGAACACAAAACGCAAGGCAGGTCTGCTTAGCAATCTCATGTCCCGGCAGCCTTTTTGTTACCTGCGGATTATATATTTCCTGTGCTATACCATTGATGGATTCACTCGTTTGTGCATAAGTTGCCACATTATAACTGACCGCGGGTTTCTGTTGCATTGCCGCTTGCAATGCGGGATCAAGCGGTTGCTCGATATCTGAAAAATTGGCTTCGTCGTTCTGAGGCTGTGCCCGGTTTGGCCCGGCATTATTGATATATTCGCCTACTTTAAGCGTGGAGTAATCCTTCTGGTTTTTTTGCGTATTGCTCCATGTTTCGAGATAGATCAGGAAATCAGAATCGCCATCGAGTACCGAGCTGAGCTCATTAAATGTGAGTTCATCTTCATCGGCTTCCTTACAAGGACCGGTGTCTGCCGGGCGTCTGCCCAATATATCGGATGCCAGCGTGTACAGCATGGTAGCTTCATTAACGGATTCCATCGTGAACTTAGTGAAAAGTGAATCACCCCAGTCGAGCAGGTTGTCGATATATTTCATCACGATAGCTTTTTGATAAACGCCTATTCGCATTCTGGCAATGGCATCCGCATCAAAAGGATTTTTTTTATATTGGTCAATCGCAGCCTTATCTGTTAATGCGGTTTGCATTTTTTCAATGTTCACATCTCTGAACTCGATATACCGCCAGCACCTGTCGACAGGTTTTTTATCCTTTGGGGCTTCTTTCGCAGTAGGATCGAAAATCCGTTCATACCACCATTTGGCTGTTTCGAATTGCTGATTTGAATTGAGGTGGTCAGCAATCATAAAAGGTATATGAAAAAATAATTCGGCAAAATACTGTCCATAAGGCCCCTTAAAATCGAGATGTTGTGGATTCAGATAAGGCGGATGTAATTTTTTGGGATGAAGGAATTGGGTCTTTATATCCTGCTCCGTTTTCATCTGCGTGTTCAGGGAAAGAAATTGTTTTATTCCGTACTGGAATAATATCCTGCTAAACTCTTCGGGCAATGAAGTACTGATCCTAACCATCTGGCTTATACGCTTATTTCCCGAAAACGCAGGGGCTGCATATATCAGGAACTGTTGCGATCCCATGCGGAAATAATAACTATCTGTTGTGCCCTGCACAAGGGTAAGATAAGGTTCGTCTGTTTTACCGCTGAATATCCCGGTCATCTGCGTCTTACCAGTAATATCCCGGGTGACCAGTTGATAATCTATTGAAGAAATGCTCCCGCCCAATTTATTTCCAATAAACAGCGCCGCTTCATAATTCTGTGGATTTGGGGTCTTCGTCTATTAACGAACCGCTGAACAGGTAAACCGTCTGGTCGGAAGTATGTACTGGGGTAGGAGATACAGCATTTACCTGGTTGGAAAAAAGATTAATACTTGCGGCAAATGTTTATTTAATAAGCGGGCAACAACAAAATTCTCGATGACCAGTCCGCTATCCGAATCACAATAAATTTTTGTCGCCCTGAACCGATCTTTGAAAAGAACCTCATTCCTGGCATAATTTGGTGTAATACTTCCAACCCATGATATCAGGCTCAATATCATAATCGAGTTTTTGCGTTGTACTCCATTTCCCGTCTTCTTTTTGATATGAAAAATTAATTGTATAATAATAAGTGACCGATGAAATAGATGCATTGGAATCCTGGATCGTGGTTTGCTTGTCTTCTCTAATATCCAGCCAGAAAATAAAAAGCCGTTGCAGATATTTTGCCGCTGCAATATGCTGAGAACTGGTGGATAAATTTATAGCTTCCCATGAAGTCCATTCGCTGCGGTCCTGCCAGGTTCTGAAATACAATTGACCGGGATCCTGCGTGGTTCTCCCAAAAAGATAATGGGTCTTTTCCTTAATGTCATAAAATGAACCACAAATTTTTAATTGTGCGAGATCGGAAAAACCTGCGATATAATTATTATAAGCCGCTTCCACAGAAGCTTTCGTTACTTTTCCCTGTAACAATTGGTTCTGAAGATCGGAATATAATGATGTTTGTATATCCAATGATTCAGGTTGAATATAATTTTCCGGATATAGAAATACTTTCCGGTTGGATACCCAGGTCGAATAATTCCCTCTCCATTCCCATTCATCTTTGAAATCACCGAGCCCTTCCATATCAGTAAGCACCGAAATATTTCCATCGGCAGATTGTTCTAGGTTAGCGATCACGCGCGTGACATACAACTGCAGGCTGCACACGGCACAGTCTATCCTTGAAGTACGCGAACAGCCGCCCATTTTCACATCCACCAAAAAAAAGTCATAGAGATCATTTTTATTTTTAAAATGTAGTATTTTTTCTTTTGCCAGGATAAATTCGCAAAGCGCATTCCGTTTAGCCACGTTGATCTTGTCGTTGTACGGTTCCAGCGTTTCTTCGCGAACTGTTTCATCTTCATATTTTGAACTGAAAGCGCCAAGCGCCACATTTTTCGCAGATTTTATTGCCTGGTAACTACTGTCGTTCCCCAGTTTCTTCATGGAATATCCATTTATTCCAAGGAGGTTACATACCGATAGCGCCTGATCAACATAACTGATCGCTTCCAGTGGAACGGCACTCAATGCAAGCGAACTAATTATGGATTTTACCAGGCTCTCCTGCACATTCCAAAATAAGGCTAGCGTCGAAATGGAATCATCCGGAAAATTTCCTGCTGTTTTATACGAAGCCAGTACATTTTCGATGGAAGCTTCCGTTTCTGCATCTTTTACAATAAGCGATTTGAAATAGCCGAGATTAAAAAGATCGGCTGCTTTCAGATCTTTGAGGTCGGAAATGCCTAACGATGGAAAAATTGCTGCTGAGATAACCGACTTGTTCTTCATCATAACTGAATTTATTGAACAGCAGCTGGACCCTTTCCATTTGCTGGCATACCTGCATAAGAGGCGCCATGGCAGTAGCATCGGGTTCATTGGCGACAGGCTGGTTAAGCAGATTTACGATTGCCGGGTCATTAATATCAGCGAGAATCCATTGAAGCATGTCTTGTAATAGATCCTGCGATATACTGAATTGCTGCTGCAGTTGATTTTTGAATTCAGAAATTTTGTCGGGATCAGTTGCATTCTTGATAGCGTCGATCATCGAGGACAAGACATCCGTTGTAGTGTTGTAGGTTATATTGCTTGTGCTTGTTCCATTTACGATGAAGACCATTTCCTGCGGACTCAGATTCCATTTATCTAGCTGATCACAGAAATCCATCAGTTGAAGTATCTGTTCTGCTGATTTAACAACCATCTGCGCAGGATCGAAAACAAGTGAAAGCACATCAATAAAATCTTCAATTGATAATTGAAGCGCCCTGGCGAGTTTTGCATGACGGTACAACAGAGATAATTTCAAGCGATCCAATACAGCGTTGCCATTGTTGTCAAACTGCATTTCATTTTTCAGCAATGAAAACAGAAGCATTAGCTCCGGCTCGGTTGTGCCGAGACCGCCTACGAGATAAGGTGTGGCAGGATCAATTTGCGTATCCCCGGTATTTGAAGTGTCGAGTGTGTATAAATGATAATTTACGGTTGTGTTTAATGCACCTGTATCCTTGTTCGCAATTCCAAAAATATTTTCGAGGTCAAATGCCTTTTCATATAATCGTAAATCTTCTGTTTTTTCTGGAGGCACGGGAAAACTTTCCGAGACAGGCATTTCATATATCATCGCGCACAAACGGTCGATGCTCAATTTTAATTCATGCTTGATATAATGCCATTCCCCTACAAGTAAGACTGCAGGCTGGTTCAATGTTGGCTGTATTGAGCCTGACATTTGCATTTGGTTAAGAACATCATCGAGATCGGCCACTTCCCATACTGTTTTTTTCTGAAGCCGGATGAACCGCTGCATATAATCCAGGTCGTCATCCGAAATATTGCTAAGCGTTTCTATAAAACCAAAGCCCTGGCTCTGGGCGATTTTATTAACCTGTATGTTTTTTAGTGCAGGATTGAATTTCGAATCCAAAAAATCCGTTAGCTGCACTCTGCTGATACCGGCAATATTAAGCAGGCCGCTTGCATTGATGTTTTGCCCGGGATCATCGGTATCATCAATTAATACAGCCTGCGAACCCGGGATGCGCCAGATTTGAAAAGGTGCATGGTTTGGATTGGTGGCAGTGATGATCTCCAGTTCTTCCTGTGAAAGTTTTAACTGTTCACGCCAGATATGGAGATCGTCGAGTTTCAGTAAACGAAATGCGTCGAACAAAGTATAGTTGAAGTGGCCAATGTAAATCCGCAATTCCTCGAGGGGCAGGTTAAAAGGAAGCTTGAAAGAATCGTTCGCGTATGACTGGCTGAGCATCTCGTACACGTCGCCGGCAGTCATTTTCCCAATATAATTTTCCAGCACTTCATCAACGATATCAAGATAAGGAATCAGTGTATTGGTATTTTCGCATGACAATTTCAGGTGCCATAGATCGTCCCTCCTGTTCTTGAGATAGAGCGAATTGTCCGTTAAATTCTTGTTGATAAAAACCGGCCTGGAAATATGTTCCTTAATGAATTGCATGAGGTCCACGAAATACGCCGCGGGACTGATCACCGAACGACAGTCCTCACAATCGCAATAGCTCTGCGGACCGAATAAATTTTGAAAGCCATCTATCGCTGCCATATTATTTACGAGAGATGGATCGATATTGGAGGCTTTGGTATTTTTAAAAACACCGGCAACCGTATCCTGCACGGTTTGAAAATAATGCGATGAACGGTGAACGGAAAGGAGTGCTTTCTGATGATGACGTTGCGCTTTCACCTGGTCAAATCCCATGGCATTGGCAAATTGTGTTTCCGTATAGTTACTTATCGTCCATGCTGAATCAAATCCTTTTTGAAGCATGGCAAAGCGGTCATCTGTATTATCGGCAAGTTCCATCATACGTTGACCCGACATCAATTGGTTTCGTATACGTGTTTTGTCATCTCCGGCTATATTTCCCCAGTTCAGCCCATCAGAGCTACCGAAAAAGTCAATGTAACGAACATCCATATCCGCGTTATCGGCGAGAAAATTTTTCAACTGGCTGATGCGCCCATTGACGGCGTCACTCTTTGCCTGTGCGGTCATTGATTTATCATTGATGATATCGGTGGCTCCAAGAGAATGGAAGGTATTGGTAAAACCCAGCAGGTTTTGCATATCGGAAGGCTGCAGCTGCCCCGGAGCTGAAATGACATTTCCATTTGAATCTGCTAATACTTTATTTACTACCTGTGCCTGCCCGCTTTGAATGGCAGGATTCAATGAATTTAATAAGCCGGCAACATTTGCACCCGACTGGTCAATAAGCCTTTTGAAAAATCGATGGGAAGGGAAAGTAGTATCGATATTCTGATAGATCGTTTCAATGTAACTATCAACCGTTTCACCTGCAGGGAACAATGCAGCGGGCTGCATGCTGCTGATCAGTTGCTGCCAATCGGTTCTTTCCCAGAAAATAAATTGAGAAATGTCTGTAATATTCTTTGAGAGTATCGATTGAATAACGGGTATATTATTAGCCGTCAGCTTTGCCAATTCCAGAATAAGATTCAGGCTTTTCGCTTGTTCTGCCGTTATTTCTTTTTTATTAACATAGTCGCTCAGGCTGTCTTCATCCGCCAGATCAGGATCCATATTTTCAGCAAGTAAATATTTAACAACCGAATCATCCAGGCCGGCAAGCTGAGCATATCGGTTAACTCTCGCTATTCTTAATTCATCATGAAAAATGGGATTGTCTTCTACAGGAGCGTCGAGATACAATACAGCGGCAACTTCAATCTCATTAAACTGGTCACCTGTAAATTGAACTATTTTATCTTTCAGGTTATTTTTATCAGTCGTTGCTGCCACTGCTATAACATCAGGGAGTTTATTTAATACTTCTGCCTGAATAATATCTCCCAATGCAGAGGCCTTATATTTACGATAATCGATGTTCAAAATGCTTGAAGCAACCGTGTATTGAATGTCAGCGTCTGCTTTGGAAAAGTAATTGTTTATTTTATTTCTCAGGAACCCATTCAACTGGCTATCAATAATTGCCGCTTGCTGTGCGGGAAATTTCGATGTATCCAGCAGATTGCTGTATGCAAAATCCGGCGTTGCGAAGAAATCATAATTTGAAGTTGGCGCAACTGGTCCAATTGGATTAACAGGGGTAACAGCTGAAACACCAACAGCTTCATGAATGTTCGTAACTGCAGGAGTATTTGTGACATCTTCTTTTTTTTCTCCAGTTTCGCCATCTGGTTTTGACGGAAGAGATGTGTCTGACATGGTTATCTGTTTAAATGGATGTTTTTGATTATATATTGTTTCGATGCCGCCGGCGCTATTCTTGAACTTCTTGTCATTAAAGGCGATGTTAATTTGATCTTACTCTTCCATTTTATTAATCATTATTACTGAAGGGACACAAGTAGCTTACCTCCAAATCAACGCCTCACACTTGCGCCAGTTTTGATGATAAAGGTTGCGATGATGAAAGATTTGATGTTTTTTAAAATTTATTCATCCTGATTATTTAAAATACTTTTCAACTCTGACCCTTATACATTACCCCTTTATTCATGAGGCACCGTTGGAGCCAAGGGATCGACTCTCGGCACCGTCGCACCTAGCGGGTCGACTTTCGGCACTGTGGGACCCAACGGATCGATCCCTGTGTGACCGTACGGGTTCGGTTTGGCTTTGATGCCACCCTTTTCGAGCACCTCCTCCGTAAAGCCAGCTTCCCTGAGTTGCTCGGGTGACATGTAACGGGGGGTTCCAAAGCCTTTTGCGTCTGGGTAGTCTCCAATTGCCTTCGCTCTCTCCCATTCCGCCCCAAACTTGCGTTGAAAGTAGGCCTCAGCCTCAGCGTCAGTCATCTTCCATAAGGCCTTTCCGCCCTCCGTAAAGCCAGCGTTTGCAGCTTGCCCGACTATTCTTGCACCCGGTTTAGCGCTGACACCTACTCCTTCTCCAATTGTTCTTGCACCCCACTGCGTTGCCTCCCCACCGATTCTCTCGCCGGCATGTAGGCCGCGAGAGACAAAATAAAGCTCCACATGAGGCGCGGCCCACTTTACTACAGCTCCAACACCTGCTGTTACCACTTCAATAGTTAAATTTTTTCCAAACTCATTACCCATCCATTCAGCGGCTTTGTGATACGGGTCAACCTGGAACTGTGGAAGATGTGCCCAGCCGGCCGGTCCGTTCCACATACCTTTTCCAAACTGCGTTACATCACCTAACTCCAATTTTCCACGGCCTTCATATTGCCTCAACACTTCCGGATCTGATACTTCAGGATCTTTATACTGCTTTTTTGAATACTTAGGTTTTTCACCAACAATTGTTATAGACGCTTCAATAGTTCCGGTTGGAAGAGCTGCAGGAGCTTCTCCAATACCTCTCATATCGATACCCGCATCATTATTATTAGTTAACAATTCAATTCCACTAGTGTTAGCCATTCTTTCTTCATACGAAAGTTTATGGGCCTGTTTTCCATTCGGATCAATCAGGTGAATGGGATTGCTGTGTACAAACGAGTAAACATTTATTCCATCCTTAATTCCAAACGGGTCTACTTTTATCCATCTTGCCAGCCACATCGAATAATATCTCGCTCCATGATAATTCAATCCCGTTTCTTCATCTCTTTCCTTTCCAGTATAACGGTAGCGTTTAGCAGGCACTTCACGCCTTGCGTCTACTGTTGAATAAGAAGTTGTGCCATAAGGAAAATATTCTTCATAAGAAATTATTTGTGCAACATCATCTAACTCCAATGAAGCAGAGCCAAGATGGTTATCATATTGGTATCGGAGGAGAGGTTGATGGTTTAAGGTGGAGGGCGTAAGGTTTGTATCAATGGTTTTTGTTTCTATGAGTGCAATTCTTTTTTTGTCATCCAAAACGTGCAATGATTCACGATCTAATGCTACATCACCGGCATTGTCGTATTCACGATATATCTCAACGACGCCGAGATACAAACGTTCCTGCTTTTTTCCGTCAAGTCGTTCAATCACTTTGCGCACACGCTGGCCGCCTGCATCATATACATAGTAGGCATGACCGCCGCCGCCTAAATTAACCTCGCTCAGTTCATCTTTGAAATCCCAAATCAGTTGTTGTAAATGCTCCATCAAATTCATGTTTCCATGTGCATCATAGGTATAATTAAAATTAAATGTACCAACTGCTGTTTTTGTTAGTTGATTATTTGGATTGCTGTACTCAAATGTTCTAGTCCAGCTGTTTTTTGCAATGTGCTGTTGTTGCAACATGTTATCTGCTTTATCATATACATATTTTTCGGTGTAATTGCGGAATGCCTGTGCATCATTTGGATTTACTGTATTTGAATTGGCAAAAGGGAAATTTCTGTAATTAAAATCTGTTCTTACATTATTATCAATATCGGTTTGCCCTGCATGCTCTCTTCCCGTTGCAGTTACAAGCCGATACAGGGCATCGTACTCATATTCATTCAATGCTTTTACCTGTTGGCTATCAAAAAAAATATCAGGTTGTGCATGGTCAATAATTTGTGTAATGTTACCAACAGGATCATACGTATAATTTAAATCTTGTAAAACATCATTGCCTGAATTGCGTGTACTTAGAATTTGCTTTAACCGGAAGGTTTCTTTCTCATACTTGTAAGCAGTCTTTGTATTGTTGCCATAAAAAATTTCTGTTCGCTGTGCTTTTTCATTGTAGTTGATGTTTGAAACGAAAACAGTTCTATTTGCATCTTCACGAATAATCACTTCCACCTTTTCTAACAGCTTTGCTTCATTGTAAGAAGGATAAAATTCGCTACTCTTCATTGTTGCAGCATGGGGTGTAATCATTTTAGTAGGACGGTTAAATGCATCATATTCGGTGCTGCTTTCATAAATTTCATTTTCGAGTTGAACTGTGTTGATAACTGTCCAGTCAATTTTAATTTTATAATCTTTTGCAATTTGTTTGTTGCTGCTTTTCACATTTCCCTTAAAATCATATTCTGACGTTTGGATTAATCCTGATTGATCGTAAGCCTGAAACGGCTTTCCGCGAAAATTTAATTCTGTATCCGGTTTACCATTCAACGTCTTGTTTTCTCCATAAACAAATAAAGCAATTAATATTTCATCCTGGTTCTTTGTTACATCTTCAACCAGCCATTGATTCGTTGGACGATGCAGTATGTCGTATTCCGAATGAAAGCGATGATTGCGGCTGTCCCATGTATAAACCGGTTTGCTCAGGGCATCGCAAAATGTAAATCGTTCACCGGCATCCATGCTCACCTGATGCACCTGCCGCGAAATCATGTCATAATCATACTTCATTACTATATTGTTTCGTGCATCTATTACCTGCAATTGATTGTTTTCAATATCTAAAACAACACGAGTAGCATAGAGTCCATTCGTTGCATTATCCGCTATGGTATAAATCGAACGGCCGAGTGAATCAAGATGAGCCTGAGCGGGAGTATTGGCATGTTTTGCCGCAAGCCAAGCAGCACGTTGCTCGGGATCAGTCGGTTCAGGCGCTGTCGGATTTGGACTTCCACGATCAACATACCACTGACTTTCGAGCACTGTATCGTTTTCATCATAATTTAGTTGCTTCCATGCGTCGAATTCAATGCGGGAAATTGTTCCGTTTGCATGTTCGATCCGGATATTTCTGCCCAGGGCATCATAATACAACACAGACGAGAATCCAATTTCCACCAATGCATATTTCGTCTTCATATTCAAATGTAGTGCTGAAGAATGGCTCATATTGTTTAACGGGATTTCCTTTATTATTTAGAATTGTTCTTCCGTTTCCAACCCATCGAAGATTCGGAGTTGTATCAATCGTTTCCAGGGTATTCGTGATTGTATTCCATTGTAAGGCATTGCCCGGCTCAGCCTGTACTTTCGTTTGAAGGTTCTGACCTAACCCATTACTATATCCAACACTTAAAAATACTTTTGTTTGATCTCCTCCACTCAATTCACTTTCATGTGTTTCGCGGGCAACGTTTACAAAGCATACCGGCTGATTGCGATTGATCCAGGCAAATAGATCGTAGTAAAAAAAGCTAGTGGCTTGCTGCAAAAACTTATGGGGATTAATAATCACTTCTGCCAGATTCATTGGCGCAATCATATTATAATTGCTCAAAGGCTGATCTCCATGATTGCCATCGCCTTCATCTCCATGAACTGAAGTGGCGATCACCATTCCAAGTTCATCTGTGATAATTTCACTGATATTATTGTTTAAGTCTTTCAGGGTGGTTGCCTGTAATGTGCGGTAGTCAATCGTTTCAGCAGATCCAATATTCTGCAGAGCATCTTCTGTTTTTATCAATAGCAAATGATAATCATCATAAGATAATTTTGTTTCGCTATCAAATGGATCTTTCACAGCCACCGGAAAATAAAACCGCTTCTGTGCATCTGCAATGGTTTCTGCGCCTTGCAAATAAATATTTGTTCCTGATGAAACCCACCAGTTCACCCCATCCTGCTGAACATATTTTGCGTCAATCAACATTTGATTTGCAACTCTTGTTCCGTACAAATTTGTGATGAGTGAAGGTGTAAAGGCAAGCTTAAATGTTTGATAAGTGAATCCTAATGTATCAAGCTGAGATAAAGGCAACGGCGTTTTTAAATCATTATTTAAAATAAATCGCCTGCACATCTTCGATCAGTCTTTTTTGCAAAGAACCATTTGGTTTTGCTTCATATTGAATAACTGATGCAGCAGTAAAATCATTTAATAAATTATCGATGGTGAACGATGAAACTGCATTGTAAGTATTATTTGTAAGCTCGTATGTTTTTGTTTCAGCCAGTGCTTTTAAACGATATGTATCGGCAATATCAAAATCATTTGTATAATCATTTGTTGTATAAATTACATGCACATTGCTTTGTTCAGTTTGAATAGCCGCCGGTAATGTTGCATCCGTAATTTTTCTTCCATACACAACGGAAGCAGCCTGGAGCACATTTCCAAAATCATCTACTTCAAGATTTAAAGAATGTGCAATACGCGGATCATTAAAATTTCTTTCATAATGAATATCCAGTGCTTCACTTTCATGCGCGATAAAAACAGCATTCCTATTTTCGAGTTGTGGTTGCAATAACTTTATAATGCAATTATGTATTCCGGTTGAATAAGGTTTGTCATCATCAGTACTCCCATCGGCAGAATAAATTTCCTGACGCAACACAATGCCTTTGCAGGCACGCAATGCTTCACGAATTTCCTCTGTACTTAATACCATTTGGCAGCAGCGATTTGGGCAGATCAAACTCAAACGGACCTTTATTATATTCTTTTTCAAACTGGTCTAAAATATTTTGATCATTCAAATAAGCGCCTGTATGAAACCATGTGATTGTTTTAACTGGTGGCTGATGCAAATCTTCTTCCACCACATTGCTGGCGCCAGATAAAATAAAGTTGCTAAAATCTTCCGTGTCGGTTTGCTCCACTCTTCCAAACCCGCGATACTCCCGTTCGGCATGATCATAATAGCCGTGATGATAGGAATACGAGTTCGTAAAGTAATGTGCCTGCTACTACATCGTTAGTATTCACCTTTGCCACACACTGTACCGGAAAAGACAGCTTCGTGATCCATGGAGTGCCTGCTTGTTTATCTTCCAGATAGAAAAAGGTTGAGCTTTTATACTCCCAGCTTACTTCTTTTCCGAAATTATTTTTATAGCCCCTCAAAATATATGGCTTAATGCCACCCATAAGATCAATGTATTTCATCGGGTTATTTGCATATTGTGGCAGGGGGGACGACCAAACGATACAAGCTGTGCCATTTCCCAGCAGGTCGACGACTGATAACTGGTTCGGCAATTCGGTAGAAGGGAAAGGGTCAATAGAAACCGGTTCACTCCAGGAATTTCCTGAAAGATTCAGCCAGGCGCTGAACTGATTTTTCCCTAAATATAAAATGTCAGTAGCGCCGGTTCCGCTCACATCGGCCAGAAGTAAATAAGATGCATTGAAAAAATCGGGTAAATCAAAAAGAGGAGCATTGCCCATGCTCACTTTTGCTCCGAATTTGCCATAGCCCATATTTGGCCAGTAACAAACCTCACCATTGCGAATTCGCACAATGTCCGTCATGCCATCGCCGCTCATATCGGCCAGATAGATACTTTGTGATGGATCGGCAAAGACCAGTGCGGCTCCTTTTTCTTCATCGAAGGGTTTCGTGGCAACTTCAGGTGAATCATAACCCGCTATGCCCTCGCTTGGATACCATAGGAAAATATTTTCTTCTGACACTATCAAATCGGCTCTTCCGTCTCCGTTCAGGTCAATGAATTTTACGTTGGGATCATTGAAATTTATATTTGGCATTTGATCGAACGACATGAATGGCTGCCATTCATTATCATCTGAAATTTCAAAATATCCTTTTACCGGTCCTTGTGAACTCACGATGAATTTTCTGCCATCCGCTTCTAAATCCAGCAACTGTAAAAAACCATTTGATAACCCGTTGAAAGATGGCTTGGGAATGACCGGTTGAGCAATTGAAAAATTTCCATTACCCAAATTGCTTTTATAATACCAGGCATTTGCCTGTTCGGTAAGAATGCCGGAAATTCCTTCACTCCATAAATCTACCCATTGGTAATTGGTGCCAAGCCCGACAGGCGCATTGCACGATATTTTCAGGAGAAATTTCTTCAACTGTTTTATTCCAGGATAATTCCTGGTAAGTAAATTCAACCGGTGGCAGGCTTTTTTTAGAATACGAACCATTACCATTTTTTATGTAACCTGATTGCTGAATTGAAATAATAAAATCGGCTTCGGCATTTCGTATTTCTTCAACACTGGCAGCGGTATTTTGAAAGAGCCTGTAGGTAAAATCGAGAGAACGAACAAGGCACGGCGCCGTATTAATATCATCATTTAGTTCTTTGAAATAATGAAAGAAAAGAATACGCTTACAAAGGCGATAGGTGCGAATTTCAAAGCCTGCATGGAAATCTGAAAAAGGTTCCAGCCTGCACAGCCAGTCTTTATCTGCGATTGGTGTTGGAATGTTTTCCTCATGATCATAAAAATCAAAAACGGTTTCAAACATGTAACCAGCATTTATGGGTGCTGGCGGATTATATGCTGTTAGTTCCTCTCTTGAATATGGATTTGTGTTTCCATATTTTATGTTCTTTAAATAAGTGTTGGTACATGGAGATAAGCCATTTAACCGGTTTTGTTCATACAACGATTTCTCAACGTTCGAAAAATTATCCTGTGCATATTCGTATTCAAAACAATTGCCGCGATCATCAAAACATAATTCCGGCAACCATTTAAATATTTTGGTTGCATCATTTGGATTAGTGATTTGTGTAGACGCGCCTCTTCCAAAAATGGTAACAATATTATTTGGAGAAGTTACACGCCAGAAAAAAACTTTACTATTTACAGGTGTTATTCTTTCAATGCGCATTAACCCGCTTTCAACCCGCGGTTTATAACGCTTTACAAATTCACCCGAAGCGGCAGTAAATTCATCATTTATCCAGTTACCCAGATTATCTTTTTTTAATGCCGGAACAAGGTCTTCAGCACCGCTGAATAAATACACATCGCTTTCATCGGCATCTTCATACCTGGGTAGTTGCTTATCTGTTTTTCTCTGAATAAAGCTGACGTCGCAATTCCATCCTAATCCAAAAATGCCATTGCCGCTGCCTGAATTATAGTTTAAGGTAAGTGCAGGTGCAAATTCACTTCTTGTTTTTGAAAATGGAAGCGGGACAGAAAATGCGGCTGTGCCGTTTGCCGCATTTACTAAGAATTTTTCATCAATATTTTTTAATGCGCCACCTCCTTTAGGCAGTGTGATAGAAGGTATTTGTATAGAGCTTGAATCCGGTCTTTTACCATCGGATTTAGAACTACTTATTGAAGTGTTCTCATCGTTTTTTTGTGACTGATTGTTGAGTGGAAATTCCATATAGCATCATTTGCATAAATGGTAATTTATTCTTGATGGCGAAATCAGTAGGGTGGGTTCCCTTTGAGTTAGTAATCAACGAGTAATTATTTTCGTTGATGATTGCAGTAGTCGGACAACAAAAAAAAGAGTGAAGGAAGGCCTGTAACTTTGTAATTTATACCTGTCTATGCTTATGAATTCCCATATAAGATTAGAACTATTTTATGATTAGACAAAATTATTTAAGTTATATCCCCTGTGTATTTTTTTTGACTGCACTAAGTGTTAACCCTTACAATAAATTCTTCAAGCGGGGATTATCATAGGTTATTCGAGGTAACCGTTATGTCTTCAAAACAAAGTGAACTTTTTGTGAGAGAGATGTTTAAACGATGAATTTAAAATTAAACTTTCAACAATAATTATTGCCGCATTCAAAAGTTCATTTTGTCGTAATTCAAAAAGATAGTTAGTATAGTTGCCAATTCAACTTGGTGTTCGACATAAGGTTATTTGATGCAGGGAATGAACCGCCGCCAAACGCTATGACGTTTTTTGATCAAAAAGGGTAAAACAAACGTTGCAAAATCGATGATTTTTCGATCATATTACAGAAATAAAAAATCCGTCCCGGATAAACGAGACGGATCAGATTTTAAGGCGTTAAGCTTTAAGCCTTAGGCTTTAAGCTTGGAAAGTACCGCGTACGGGAATCGAATTAGTATTCATAATCAATATCTTATAGCGTAGTGTAAAAAATTATTGCGACTCAATAATTCGATCCGAAATGCCAAAAAATGCATCAAATCGAACCTCAATTTACCAATTATTTTTCAGTCAGGAATTTCTGATTTTTATGATTGGCTTATAGGATTTGTTGAGGTATTGCCTGGTTAAAATTGCCCGGGATATTGTGTATTGGAAGCTCAATATGGTTAGTCAAAGATCTGTTTCGACTGGTGCCAGTTGATTAGAGTAGTTAATTATCCGTCAAAAAGAACGCTAAATATATATCAATATGCATCAACCCGGGTATTATACTCCCGGATGAATTCTCTTGGGGATTTATTCAACATGGATTTAAAAATGCGGTTGAAATTAACGACGTTACTGAAGCCGGACTGATATGCCACGGAAGAAATGCTTCTGAAATTATTGTCCATTAATTTCCTGCACGCTTCATTTATTCTGATTTCTGTAAGAAATGAGACAAATGTTTTCGAAGTATGTTTTTTGAAATAACGGCAAAATGACTGGGGTGTCATACATGCCACCTGGGCTATTTGCTCCAGGGTTATATCGTCCATATGATTTGCAATAATATACTGATATACGTCATTCATGCGCAATCCTTCGGAGTCTGAAATGGGGACCAATGGAGGTTCATTAGACAGCGGCTTCCATTTTTTAATATCTGCCATCGTTTGAAGCAATTTGATAAAATGTGCAAACCGGTATCCGGATGAACTGTTTTTTAGCTCTAACAAATGGGTACATAATTTATTTTGATCTTTTTCAAGTGCCTGCATACCATTGGTGCATGTTTCCGTAAACTTTTTAATATTTCTTAATTCGGGATATTTGAGAAGGGGTGATAGAAATCCACAGGGCGTAAAAAACACATTTAGCGAATGAATGTATTTTGTCGAATTTTCTTTAAAATAAATCGGATCGCTCTTAAACAGATGTGGCTGATTTGCGCCGATCAGGAAAATATTTCCGGGCTTAAACTGCTGCATCGTATTGCCAGCTATTAATGTGCCTTCACCGGCTAATACCCAGGTAATTTGGACTTCGTTATGCCGGTGTAGGTGTTCGTAAAAATGGGGTAATATATCTTCCTGTACATGGATGGAATTATCTTTTAGTACAGGAATGGTGAACTGAATAACTTTCATTTATTCAATATAGTATAAAATATATTTAATTAATCCCAAAGGATAATTTATGTAAAGAATAGGGGAATTTAGGAAAAGAAAGACCCTGAAACATCGTGCCAGTCGCATTTTCATTTAGATAAAATCTGATAAATACAGGGTAATTAATACAAATGGTCAGGTTATCATTCAGAGTAATTTTAGATTCATTGCTTACAGTCCCGAAAGGCCTAAATGCTTCAAACTTCAACGGGTTGGGTGTTTTAATACTATTTCGTATTAGAATTCGTGCGGGAGAAATATCACGATTATAGTTGGATGCCGGTTAACAGTAGAAAATTAATATTTCAAAATTTATTGCAGTAGAAATATGCATTAAATGGAGACTTTAATTAGTTCGAAAGCTATGTTATTGTCAAAAAGAGCTTAAATCAATAAAACAACTGCCATGAGAATGAAATTTGCATTAAGCATATTGCTTGGATCATTGATATCTGTCTGTGCAATGGGACAGATAAGAAAAATTACCGGGCGCGTAACCGATATAGTGGGATCCGGAATATCCGGGGTTACAGTAAAAATAAAAAACACAAACACAACAACCAGCGCAAACAGTAGCGGATATTTTTCTATTTCCGGTACCGGGATTTCAACACTTGTTGTAACCGCTGTTGGTTATCAGTCACGAGAATTTGTGATAGGCTCGGAAGACAATATTACCATCAGTCTGCTCCAAAATACTACTACGCTGGATGAAGTGGTGGTTACTGCGCTTGGAGTAAAGAAGGAGAAAAGGATGCTTACCTATAGTACGCAACAGGTGCAGGGTGAAGAAGTAATGAAATCCAAAGAACCCAATATTCTCAATGGCCTTACGGGTAAAATCGCCGGTGTGCAGATTACGAGTGCATCAGGAATGCCCGGGAGTTCTTCCCGCATTGTTATTAGGGGCGTAACCTCTTTTTATGGAGATAACCAGGCCCTTATCGTGTTAGATGGAATTCCTATAAATAATGCTGAAACGTCCGGAACACCGGATGGTGGCCCGGGTACTAACCGGTTGGCAGATCTGGATCCTTCAATTATCGAAAATGTGAATGTATTAAAGGGTGCCGCTGCAACAGCATTGTATGGTTCTTCTGGTGCCAGGGGAGTGGTAATTATCACTACGAAAAGAGGGGCGTCCGGAAAACCGGTTATACAGTTTTCGAGCGGTTTGACTTTTGAGAAGCCCATTTATATCGAGAAACAATATCAATATGCCCAAGGAGATACGTATAACGGAGTGCCTTATCAATATTATAATGGGGAAACGTTAAAGACCAGCAGCTCCTGGGGCCCGTTGATGGATACCCTTATTGTGAACGGGAGCAAGGCACCTAAATATAATCCACTGGATTTATTTTTTCAAACGGGTGTACTGACCAATAATAATATTACTGTTTCCGGTGGGAACAGTAATTCGGACTATGTTTTATCTTATACGTTCCTCGATCAGAAAGGAACTGTTCCGAATACAGAATTCAAACGACATTCTTTGTTTACAAAATTTGGTACACATATTCTAGATAATCTGACTTTTAACTTTCAGATGAACTATTCCTTTACGCTGAATAATAAAATGCCGGAGGGTTATGGTCTTGAAAGCCCCATCTGGACCGTGTATGCTGCTCCCGTATCTTATAATCCGCTACCTTATCTGAATCCGGATGGTTCACAGCGGCTCTACCGTTACTCCAGAAATAATCCTTACTGGGTTCTGGATAACATTTTGAATACGTCAACAGTTAACCGGGTTATTCCCTTAGTCACTTTGACGTATACACCAACACCCTGGCTGAGTTTTACGGAACGAATGGGTGCCGATATGTACGGCGAAGTGCAAAATTACCATGTCAATATCGGCGATATTACCTATTCAACGGGTCGTCTGGTTGACATATCAAATAATTTCAGGCAGTTTAACAATGATTTTATTGCGCAGGGAAGAAAGCAGTTTGGTAAATTTTCCGTTGCACTGCTGTTGGGAAATAATATTTTTTCCAATTATTTGCAAACGATCAATGAAACCGGAACCGGTTTGTCTAATGCGGGATTTTATAATATGTCCAATGCCCAGAAACAGACCTATAGTGAAAACCATTATCTTACCCGGAAAGTCGGGTTTTATTCCCAGGCAGATGTTGCCTATAATAACCTGCTGATTCTTTCACTTACCGGGAGATATGACGGGAGTTCGGTGTTATCCACTTCAAACAGTTTCTATCCCTATGGATCAGCTGCTGTTGGATTTATTTTTTCGGACCTATTCTCTCCGGAATTCAGGAAAAAAGTAAATTTCGGAAAACTAAGGGTTTCCTATGCAACTGTAGGTAATGATAACGTTCAGCCTTACCAACTGACTACTCCTTTTATGCCAGCTGTCATTTATGGAGGCAATTCTACCAATATCAATTTCCCATATGCCGGCCAGAACGGGTTCATGATTTCAAGTACATTGGGAAATGCAAATTTGAAAAATGAATTATTAAAGGAATTTGAAGCGGGGGTAGAAGCAAAGTTCCTGAATAACCGAATAGGTATAGAAGCGTCATATTTCGACAGAAAAACATCTGATGGAATCATCCCTGGTGTTACCATTTCCCCGGCGACTGGATATACGGGTACCACCGTGAATTCGGCTCAAATGGAGACTAAAGGTGTTGAATTGCTTTTAACGGCTACACCTGTCAGAACTTCGAAATTCAGCTGGGATATTACTTTCAATTTTTCCAAATTGAATAATAAAGTTAATGCCATATATCCGGGTATATCACAAATCGGCAATGGGCAAACCTATATTTTTGTGAATCAACCTTACGGTGTATTATTTGGATCGACGTTTGCAAAAACACCTGACGGTCAGTTACGAATCAACAGTGCAGGACTGCCTTACTCGACGGAAAACGGTATCATGGGAAATATTACTCCGGACTGGCTGGCCGGTATAATAAACACATTCAACTATTCGAATTTTGGTCTGAGTTTTTTCTTTGATATGAAAAAAGGTGGTGATATATTCAACTCAGATGAATCATATGGATATTTTTATGGAACAC
Organism: uncultured Bacteroidota bacterium; assembly: GCA_963766585.1. Lineage (GTDB taxonomy): Bacteria > Bacteroidota > Bacteroidia > Chitinophagales > Chitinophagaceae > Puia. Next base: position 1,104,387 of record CAVYAV010000001.1, on the reverse strand, counting down.
CCAAGGTTACTGAAAACAGAGCGGCGAGGGTAGTTAGTGGAATCAGTGACGTGGATGGCAAACCCAATACGGTAATGGTGAGCGGGGAAAGTTATTACCGGGCACTAAGTGGCATTCTTGAGTCAACGGTTCAGGATGGAACTTATATTAAACTGCGGTATGTTAATATATCCTATTCATTTAGGAGCCTTATCAAGAGGGATGGTTTTTTAAAGGACCTTTCACTCGTTGTTACCGGGAAAAATCTATGGCTCTATAAGCCGCATTTTACAGGCTCTGACCCTGAAGTAAATTCCTTTGGATCTTCAAATGGTGCTATCGGTGTCAACTCCTTTTCAGCGCCTACTTCCCGGGCAGTCAACTTTACTTTACGTGTAGTATTTTAAATATGAAAACTCCTTACTATAAAACATACAGCATGAAAAATATATCTTTTTCTTTTTTGTTTCTTATTTTCCTGTTTTCTTCAGGTTGTAAGAAATTTATAGATGTAAATCAGAACCCGAATAACCCATCCAATGTGGCAGAACCCATTTTACTATCGCCCATAGAAGCCGCTATCGCGGAGAACGTAGCGCAGGGAAATGCCTCCCTGCTGGTGAATGAATGGATGCAGAATCTGTGTTTGAACCAGCCGGTTCCCAACATAGAAACCTATCAGATTTATAATCAGAATTTCGACGGTTATTGGAGTGATTTCTATGTGATTAATTTAAATAATCTGTATATCCTTAAACTAAAAGCAGAAGCAAATAATAACTCCTCTTATGCAGGTATTGCAAAAATATTAATGGCCTATTGTATCGGAAATGCAACCGATTTATGGGGAAATATCCCTTATGATGAAGCATTTAAAGGAAATGAACAGCTTTTACCAGCGTACGAAAAACAAGAGGATATTTATAAATCCATCCAGAACCTCCTGGACAGTGCCATTATCGATATTCAGAATCAAACCGGTGTGGCTCCCGGAACAGATGATTTTTTCTACAACGGCAACATGGACAACTGGACAAAACTTGCCTATACCCTGAAAGCGCGTTACTTATATGCATCTTACAAATGCTCCGGGATATGATAAAGTTGCCCAGTCAAATCTGGCTTTGCAGGCCCTCGCAAACGGAATGCAATCCAATGACGATGATTTAAAACTACCGTTTCCTGATCCCAATCAGCAAAATCCCCTTTATCTGAACACTCAATCTTCGTCGACACTGGTAATGGCCTCCAATCTGGTGGACTCCCTTTTATCGAGAAAAGACCCGCGAACATCCCAGCTACTCACTCCGGGGGCTTCCTCTTCAGGTGTAGACAGCGGCAGGCAGAATGGTGATCCGGATGTTGGAGTTCTGGAAGTCTATTCATTACCTGGAAATTTCTTTGGCGGACCCAACGCCCCGTGCTATATTGTTAACTATAACGAAGCGATTTTTCTGCAGGCAGAAGCGACGTTTTATTCTAGTGGAATTGCGGCCGCAAATCCGATATACAGAAAAGGAATTACTTCCAACTTTATGAAACTGGGGATTGATACAAATTCGGTTGCGGCCCAGGCTTATCTGAACGCAAGAGGTACATTAACTCCTTCCAATGTGATGCAGTATATGATGACTGAGAAAAGTATTGCAAATTATTTCTCGCTGGAAAATTATGTTGACTGGCGAAGAACCGGATTTCCCACATTACAGGTGGTGCCAAATGCAGAAATTCCGGCCATACCTACCAGGTTTTTATATCCTTTGGTGGAAATTGTATCTAACCCTCAGGCTGAGCAAACAGCTACTTTAACAAGCAATGTCTGGTGGGATGGTAATTAAATTAATTCACTATAAATTATTGGTATGTCCCAAATAAAATGGCATGGTGTATATCCGGCTTTATTGACCCCATTCAGGAAAGATGAAACTATAGATTTTGACATGTTTAAAATGAACCTGGAGGCGCAGGTAAATGCAGGTATTGAGGGGGTTGTAATTGGCGGATCGCTGGGAGAAGCAAGTACGCTGGAAAAGAACGAGTTGATGGAATTAATGAAATTTTCCAGGGAGCATTTGCCCAGGAAAATCCCGGTTATTGTAAATATAGCAGAGCAATCCACAAGTATTGGAATCAAATCAGCTCAGTCTGCTGAAAAAAATGGAGCGGATGGGTTAATGCTCCTACCACCGCTACGTTATAAAGCGGATGACAGGGAGACCCTGGAATATTTCAGGAACATAGCTGGTAATACATCCCTTCCAATTATGATTTACAATAATCCGCATGATTATAAAATAGAAGTTACCTTAGAAATGTTTGCGGAGCTTTCTAAAATTTCAAGTATTCAAGCGGTCAAAGAGTCTACCAGGGATGTTTCCAATGTTACCCGGATGAAAAACCTTTTTGGAGACAGATTTAAAATTCTTTGTGGTGTTGACACCCTGGCGCTGGAAGAATTGGCACTGGGAGCAGATGGTTGGATTGGCGGGCTGGTAGATGCTTTTCCGGCAGAAACCGTAGCGGTATATAAGTTAATGAAGGCCGGTAAAATTGCGGAGGCTCTGCTGATCTACAGGTGGTTTCTACCTGTTCTTGAGCTTGATATCCATTCCAAATTGGTACAGTATATTAAGCTAGCCGCTATGCAAACAGGGCTAGGAACAGAATATGTCCGTTCCCCTCGGTTGATTTTGGAAGGCGAGGAACGGACAAAGATTTTGGCGATCATTGATCAGGCCATTTCCACCCGGCCCGTTTTACCTGATTATTTAAAACTTAGTCCCAAAGAAAAAACCGGTAGTCTCTAATCCGGTTAGTCATTTGCCGGTTTGATGAAATAAAGACATGAATAAAAAATTGCTTTTACTTTATATGGCATGGCTGATTTCAGTTATATGTCATGCGCAGAGTTATGTCCCTGAACTTAATAATAAAAAAATAAAAGTTCAGCCGGTAGTTCCGGTAAAAGCTTATGCCTTCAATCTGCGGGATGTAAGACTCCTGGATGGCAGTCCGTTTAAAAATGCCATGGACCGGGATGCTGCCTATATGTTGCGAATAGAACCGAAACGTCTTTTGCATCGCTTTTATGAAAATGCAGGTCTGCCTACTCAAGGGAGATGTATATGGCGGCTGGGAAAGTGAAGGTCTGTCTGGTCATACACTTGGTCATTATTTATCTGCCTGTTCCATGATGTATGCATCTACAGGAGATCAGCGGTTTAAGGCAAATGTGGATTTTATCGTTGGCGAGCTGGCCATCTGCCAGCAGGCAAGGAAAACAGGTTATGTGGGAGGTATTCCAAACGAAGACTCCATTTTTGGAAAACTGTTGAGGGGTGAAATAAAAACGAGTGGATTCGATATGAATGGGGGATGGTCGCCCTGGTATACTGTTCATAAAGTGATGGCTGGTTTGGTGGATGCGTATTTGTATTGCAATAATCAGCAGGCGCTTACGGTGGTGATAAAAATGGCAGACTGGACAGGATACATTATTAAAAATCTGAACCAGGTACAGATGCAAAAAATGCTGACCTGTGAATATGGAGGAATGAATGATGTGCTGGCCAATATTTACAGCATCACGGGAAACAAGAAATACCTGGACCTCTCTTACAGGTTCTATGACGATTTTGTGATGAAGCCCTTATCGGAAAAAATAGATCCTATGCCGGGTAAACATTCCAATACCAATGTGCCAAAAGCCATTGGAAGTGCGCGGCAGTATGAATTGACCGCGAACAAAGGAGACCAGACTATTGCTTCTTTTTTCTGGGACATTATGGTAAAGGATCACACCTATGTAATTGGCGGAAACAGTAATTATGAATATTGTGGTGAGCCGGATAAATTAAATGATGCACTGAGCGATAATACCTGTGAAACCTGTTGCACCTACAATATGCTCAAGCTGACCAGGCATTTATTCTGCTGGAAACCTGACAGCCGGCTTGCAGACTATTATGAACGTGCATTGTACAATCACATCCTCGCTTCGCAAAACCCGACGGATGGTATGATGTGTTATTTTGTTCCATTACGAATGGGAACGAAAAAGGAATTCAGTGACGAGTTCAATACATTCACCTGCTGTGTGGGAAGCGGAATGGAAAACCACAGTAAGTACACGGAAAATATTTATTACCAGGGGAAGGATGGTAGTTTATATGTGAACCTTTTCATTCCTTCCCAATTGAACTGGAAGGGAAAAGGAATAACGGTAAAGCAACTCACTGCTTATCCGGAATCCGACAAAACAGTCTTAAGGATTCAGGCAAAAATACCCAGGACTTTTGCCCTGCGTATCCGTCATCCCTGGTGGGCCTCCAAAGGGGTAGGCGTTCAGGTAAATGGTAAGAAATCAAATGCTATTCCGGATTCTTTGGGTTATATCGTAGTTGACCGTAGCTGGAAAACCGGTGACTCTGTGGAAATTACTTTGCCGATGAGTCTTTACACAGAAGGAATGCCGGATAACAATAAACGGATAGCACTTTTATATGGACCGGTTGTTCTCGCCGGCCAGCTCGGGGAAAATATGCCGGACCCGGTATACGGTACGCCGGTATTATTAACAGATAATCATACAGTAACGGACTGGGCCAAACCGGTGGTCAATGAACCATTAGCATTCCGATTGGAAAAAGTTGGAAAGCCCATGGATGTAAAACTTGTTCCATTTTACAAAACCTACGATCAGTATTATAATGTTTACTGGGATTATTTTGACAATGAAGAATGGGAAAAAAGGCAGACTGAATATGAAGCACAAAAGAAACATGAGAAGGAAATTGAAGAACGAACGATAGATATCATGCGACTGGGAGAGATGCAGCCGGAAAGGGATCATCATTTAACTGCATCGGAAAATTCCTATGCTGGTGGTGCCCTGGGGAAAATGGGAAGGGAAGCCCGGAAGAATGGATTCTTTGCTTTCGACATGAAAGTACAACCAGGTGTGACGAATATCTTACTGTGTACCTATCTGGGAGATGATAGAAACCGGTCATTTGATATTCTGGTTGATGGCAGTAAAATAGCAGAAGAAAATTTAACCGGCGGGGAAACAGGAAAATTTTTCGATAAAGAATATACCATTCCTGCAGAGCTCATTAAAGGAAAGACAAAGGTTGTTGTGCGCATACAGGCCAATGATCATTCTACAGCAGGAAGAATTTTTGGTTGCCGAATACTAAAGAGTGACAAAACATTGCTGAATTAACTATCCTAAACAGATTCCGTTCCGTTTTTATATTCTTTCATAAACTCCCTTGGCGATTTATGTATCATGGACTTAAAGACACGGTTAAAGCTGACCACATTATTAAATCCGGAATGAAGAGCAACTTCAGAAATACTACCAAACTGATTATCGGATAAACGTTTGCATGCCTCGTTGATACGGATTTCGTTGAGAAAAGAAATATAAGTTTTAGAGGTATGTTTCTTAAAATACCGGCAGAATGAGTGGGTGGTTAGAAATGCAACCTTCGCTATCTGTTTAAGGGTTATAGTTTTCGCAAAATTTACCATTGTATACTGATATATATCATTCATGCGCAGCCCTTCAGAATCCGTTATGGATGATTTGAAAAACTCATTAGATAAATATTTCCATTTTTTAATTTCTGCCATTTCCTGCAACAGCTCAATGAAAGCGGCAAACCGGAAGCCTGAGGAACTGTTTTTAATTTTTAGGATCCTGTTATACAGTTTCTTTTGATCCTTTTCATAAACCTGCATACCATAATTGCTGGCGTTTATAAATTTTTTAATACTCTTAATTTCAGGAAAAGATAAAAGATAATATATTAAACCGCCAGGGTTGAAAAATATATTTAAAGAATGTATTTTAAGTTTTTTATTGTTTTTAAAATAGGCCGGATCGCTTTTAAATAAATGAGCCTGGTTTGCACCGATTATAAATATGTCCCCATCTTTAAATCTCTGCATTGAATTACGGGTAATCAGGGTGCCTTTGCCATGTAAAATCCAGGTTATTTGCGTTTCATTGTGCCGGTGTAAATGCTCGTAGAAATGCGGCTGTTTATCCTCTTGTACATGAATGGAATTGTCTTTTAGAACCGGAATGGTAAACTGTAAGACCTTCATTTTGCAGATATTAACACATAATAGTTGAAATTTACCATTTTAAGATAAAATATGCAAAATATAGGTGAGGATATGATGTATCCACGAATGCTGAATGAGTATTTTTGAAATGGTGGTTACTAATAACCTTCATTGGAGCACGCCTTAAAACACCTTGCATGACTTCTGTTTCATTTAAACCATCATTAGGTTTATTGGATGCTACCATGATCGTTTCCGGCAGCATGATCGGATCCGGGATTTTTATAGTTAGTGCAGATATCACCCGCAACACCGGAAGTGCCGGTTGGTTAATTATTGTCTGGGTGATTACGGGTTTTATGACACTGTCTGCCGCTACCAGTTATGGAGAATTAAGTGCCATGTATCCCAGGGCCGGTGGACAGTATCTGTATCTGAAAGAAGCTTATAATCCGTTGATCGGGTTTTTATATGGGTGGAGTTTTTTTTCAGTTATTCAAACCGCTACTATCGCGGCTGTCGGAGTAGCTTTTGCAAAATTTACCGCGTACATATTTCCTTTTTTCGGTGAAGACCATATGGTCTTTGATTTGGGCATTTTCCAGGTTTCAGGGGCTCAGCTATTGTCAATTCTGGTAATTGTACTGCTTACTTACATTAATTCAAAAGGAATTAAAAATGGGAAAACCATTCAGACTACATTCACGCTAACCAAACTGCTCAGTTTATTTGGTTTGATCATTGCCGGCATCATCGTGGCTAATCCGGTAGTATGGCATGCGAACTGGAAGGATGCATGGAATCTTCATAAGATGAACATAAACGGGAGTTTCATGGACTATACCGTCTTCGCTGCTGCCGGCGCCGTAGCAGCTGCCATGGTAGGGTCTGTTTTCAGTAGTGATTCCTGGAATAACGTAACTTTTATAGCAGGTGAAATAAAGAATACGAAACGAAACATCGGTCTCAGTCTCTTCCTGGGTACATTTATTGTGACCCTGGTATATCTGGCAACCAACCTGGTGTATCTGGCCGTATTGCCACTGCACGAAATTGCAACAGCACCAAGGGATCGTGTTGGCGTGGCAGCTTCTGAAGTTATTTTCGGAAATGCAGGCACGATTATCATTGCGCTGATGATCATGATCTCGACATTCGGTTGTAATAACGGCCTTATTTTGTCTGGTGCGCGTGTCTACTATACAATGGCCAGGGACAATTTGTTCTTACGTAGAGCAGGAACACTGAACAAATTTGCCGTGCCATCTTATGCTTTGTGGATGCAGTGCCTTATTGCCTGTATCTGGAGTCTAAGTGGAAAATATGGAGATCTGCTGGATATGATTTCCTTTGTGGTCGTTTGTTTTTATATTCTTACGATTACCGGAATTTTCATTCTCCGAAAGAAAAAACCAGATCTGGAAAGACCTTATAAAGCTTTCGGGTATCCGGTGTTACCGATGATCTATATTGCTATGGGAACCAGCTTTTGTCTGCTGCTCATCATATACAAACCGAAATTTACCTGGCCCGGACTATTGATCACACTGATCGGTATACCCGTATATTACCTGGCTATCGGCAACCGTAAAAATCACCCTGTAGCTACTGAATAAGTCGAATAGTAACCCGGTTACTAATTAATAACCGGTTTGGGTAAAATTTGCAAAATAAGGGTGATTTTAAGTTAAAAATGGACAGGTTATATCTGTTACATTTACTAACAGCCGACATTTAATTTAATAAAATACAGAATGCTGAAAGGGTATAATTTGATTGGAAATACGGAAAGTGCAGAGGGAGACAGGTTCTTACAAGCATTTAGCACTATCCGTCAAACGAATCTGCCAGAAAAATTTACTGCTGCCACTACAATGGAAGTAAATGAAGCGGTATCAAAAGCCGAAAAGGCTTTTCAAATCTATAAAAATATTTCTCCCTGCAACAAAGCGATATTCTTAGAAACCATCGCTGCAGAAATTGAAAATGTCGGTGATGCACTGATTGAACGGGCTAAACTGGAAACCGGTCTCACAGAACAAAGACTGGTCAGCGAAAGAGGAAGAACCACCGGACAATTGAAATTATTCGCGTCGCTGCTTCGTGAGGGATCCTGGGTTGAAGCGGTTATTGATACTGCGATGCCTGAAAGGAAACCATTTCCAAGAAGCGATCTGCGGAAAATGAATGTCCCGTTCGGACCAGTGGTTGTTTTCGGGGCGAGTAATTTTCCTTTTGCGTTCTCTACCGCCGGAGGCGACACGGCCTCCGCTTTAGCCGCGGGGAATCCGGTGATTGTAAAAGCACATGCTTCCCATCTGGGTACCAATGAACTGATCGCAGAAGCCATAAAAAAAGCCATTGTGAGCACAAACATGCCGGATGGCGTATTTTCCTTTGTAATTGGTGAAGGGGCTGTAACCGGAATGCAACTCGTAAAAAACCCAGGAGTCAGGGCAGTCGGTTTCACCGGTTCCTTTCGCGCCGGGATGGCTATTTTTAAAGCTGCGGCCAATGAAAGAGACACTCCGATTCCGGTTTATGCTGAAATGAGCAGTATTAATCCTGTAATGGTATTTCCGTCAAAACTCAGACAGGATCTGGATGCTGTAGTGAATCAGCTTGCCGGATCCATCGCTTTAGGTGTTGGTCAGTTTTGTACAAATCCGGGACTGCTTTTTTTGATTGAGGATGAATCCTATAACGAATTCACACAAAAATTGGCGGAAGCACTTGCCGCTATACCTGGTGCACCGATGCTGAACTCCGGAATTTGCAAAAGCTATTATTTAAACCGGCAAACCATTGCTTCCCAAAGTGGTGTTGACATAATTTATATGGGCGATGACGGAAGTGAATCATTTAAGGGATCCACCGCCCTGTTGCAAGTGGATGCGAGCGGATTTATATCCAATCCCGAATTACAAAATGAGATTTTCGGGCCAGCATCCCTGGTAGTAAAGTGTAAGGATGAGACCGTTTTATTACGTGCCATTCAATGTCTGCATGGTCAACTGACCGGAACGGTGATAGCCGATGCAGAAGATATCCGCAAATTTTCAGTCGCAATAGAAGTTATGGCTGCCAAGGTGGGCAGGATTGTGTTTAACGGAGTACCTACCGGAGTGGAAGTTTGTCATGCGATGGTACATGGAGGTCCGTTTCCGGCAACTACCGATGCCCGCAATACGTCTGTTGGGGCGGATGCGATCAAACGGTTTGTTCGTCCAATTTGTTACCAGGATGCTCCTGCCGGGTGGCTGCCAGATGAATTAAAAAATGAAAACCCCTTGCATATCACACGCAAAATAAATGGCGTGTACACAAAAGATCCCATATAGAAATGTCTTCAAAAAAATTCTTTTGTATTGATGCGCATACCTGCGGGAATCCTTTACGTTTGGTTGCAGGCGGTGGACCTTTTCTGAGTGGAAATTCAATGAGCGAAAAAAGACAGCATTTTTTGAAGGAATATGACTGGATCAGGAAAGGCCTCATGTTTGAACCGCGCGGACATGACATGATGAGCGGAAGCATTTTATATCCGCCACATGACCCGGACAACGATGTCGCTGTTTTATTCATTGAAACCAGCGGATGTTTACCCATGTGTGGTCATGGAACAATTGGCACAATAACGATAGCCATTGAAGAAGGATTAATAAGGCCTAAGATTTCCGGCATCATCCGGATGGAAACGCCTGCCGGCCTTGTAATAATTAACTATACTGAAAAAGCAAATAAGGTAAAAACCGTAAAATTTACCAATGTTGCTTCCTATTTAGCGGCTGACGGAATAACAGCGGAATGTCCGGAATTGGGGGAACTGGTTATGGATGTTTCTTATGGTGGCAATTTTTATGCGATTGTTGATGTGCAGAAAAATTTCCTGGGCATTGAACATTACGGGGCAGATAAACTGATAACCTGGGCCAGGGAATTGCGCAAGCGCATCAATGAAAAATATGAATTTATACATCCGGATAATCCAACGATTAACGGATGTTCCCATATACTCTGGACAGGTGCAGTGTTGAAAAAAACTTCCACCGCCCGCAATGCGGTTTTTTATGGTGATAAAGCAATTGACCGCAGTCCCTGCGGCACGGGAACATCAGCCCGCATGGCACAATGGTACGCGAAGGGAAAATTAAAGAAGGGAGATGTATTTGTCCATGAGAGTATTATCGGATCTACATTTACCGGAACCATTGAAGAAGAAACGACCGTTGCGGGTAAACCCGCCATAAGACCCGGCATTGAAGGATGGGCGAAGATCTTTGGATACAATACCATCAGCATTGATAAGGATGATGACCCATTCGCGTTTGGATTCCAGGTCCTATAAAAAATGCATCGTTTATGAAAGCTGTTGTTGTCGGTGGAGGAATTATTGGATTGTGCTCCGCTTACTATTTGCAGAAAAGCGGATGGCAGGTAACAGTTATTGAGCGAGACGATTTGACTGACAACTGCTCATTTGGAAATGCCGGAATGATTGTACCCAGTCATTTCACACCCCTGGCTTCTCCGGGGATTATTTCGCAGGGGATTAAATGGATGTTTGATAGTAAAAGTCCTTTTTACGTAAAGCCTGCACTTAGCTGGAGTCTGACAAAATGGGGGATCACCTTTATCCGCCACGCCAATAAAAGACATGTGGAACGTAGCGCAACTTATTTGCGTGACTTAAGTCTTTTAAGTTCAGATCTGTATCGGGAGCTGGCCCTTCAGCCCGGTTTCGATTTTGCTCTGGAACAAAAGGGTATTTTGATGTATTATAAAACGGAAAAATCCGGTGAAGAGGAAATTCACCTGTCGGAAAAAGCCAGGATTCTTGGTTTGGATGCGGAACCGCTTTTAAAAAGACAGGTTCAGGCTTTGGAACCTCAAACTGAATTAGATGTCCTGGGTGCGGTGCATTACCATTGCGACGGCCATCTGTATCCGAATAATCTGATGAAGCAATTGATTACCTGCATTAAGGATAATGGTGGTGAAATTAAAACGAATGCTGCTATTACGCGAATGGAAACCGCCCAGGGGAAGATTAAATCTGTTCATACCATTTCGGAACATTTTGCGGCTGATGTTTTTGTGATAACTGGTGGTTCCTGGTTACCTGAACTGAGCCGAATGGCTGGTGTGCATATTCCACTCATGCCCGGAAAAGGTTATTCCATTACTAAAAAGAGCCCGTCCATTAGATTAAATATTCCGGCGATTCTTACGGAAGCCCGGGTGGCCATTACTCCCATGAATGGTTATATGCGGATTGGCGGAACAATGGAAATTGCCGCCGTCAATAATACCATTCATTTAAACCGGGTCCGGGGAATTGTTGAATCCATACCTGCTTATTTTCCAGGCATGCGGCCTGAATTGCCTGATACTAAAGAAATCTGGTATGGATTCCGCCCGTGCTCGCCAGATGGGCTACCCTATATTGGATTTAATAAAAAAATAAAGAATATGCTCATAGCCGGTGGCCATTCGATGATGGGATTGGGGTTGGGTCCGGCAACCGGTAAACTCGTGGCAGAACTGGCGGGTGGAGTTCCTCTTTCCGTAAAACTGGATGCATTTAATCCGGATAGATTTTCATAACGTTTGAAGCTGGTAATTATATGACTTTGGTATGATCTTTTAAATTTCCATGATGCATAAACTGACTACTGTTTTAATTGCATTGATTTATTTTGTATTGCCTTCCACCGCACAATTGACTCCCACATACGTACCCTGTAATGATATGCCAAATATTATGCAGGCATATAATGCAGATATTAATGCGTTGAACCGGGTGTACATAGTGGTGGGTTCACCGGAACTGATTACACGATACAAAAAACTGGCAGAAGATTATCTGGACAAACTGAATAGATTGGATTTCAACCGGCTACCACAGGGTTGCAAGGCGGATTATGTATTGTTCAAAAGAAATTTAAATGATGTGAAATACCGGTCGGATGATGAAATAAAACAATACAACATGCTGAAAGACTGGTTTCCTTTTGCCGACTCGCTCTATGCGATAGAAAAAATACGAAGACGGGGTGGAAAGATAGATGCGCAAAATGTGGCTTCCAATTTCAATACCATCAGCAAACAGCTGAAAGGTTTGTCTGCAAAATTATCGACTAACAAATCGATTACCGTAAAAGACAGCCGTAGTGCTTCATTGATTATTTATGGTATGCAGGCGGCAGCCAAAAATATATTTACATTTTATAACAGTTATGACCCGCTGTTTACATGGTGGGTTCCCGATACATACAAAATTATGGACAGCAGTCTGACGGCCTATACAGAGGCATTTAAAACGGCGGCTGATAAGAATGCACCCAATAAGGACTCGAGCGGTATTGTGGGTTTTCCGATTGGCAGGGAAGAACTGATAAGGGAGTTGAATTTTGAACTGATTGATTATAGCCCGGAAGAATTGATTGAGATAGCCAATAAGGAATTTGCCTGGTGCGATAAAGAACTCCTGAAAGCGACTGCTGAAATGGGATTTGGTACAGACTGGAAAAAAGCGCAGGAGAAAGTGAAGCAGTCCTATGTGCCCGCAGGAGAACAACCTCAAGCCATGGTGAGATTGTACAATGAATCTGTAGCGTTCCTGAAAGCCAAAGATTTACTGACCATTCCACCTTTGGCAGAAGAAACCTGGCGTATCGGGATGTTGAGCCCGCATCAGCAGTTGTATAATCCGTTTTTTTCAGGAGGTGAGGAGCTTTCGATCTCCTATCCTACGAATACCATGGACTTTGATGCGCGTATGATGGCTATGCGGGGAAATAATCCGCATTTTTCCCGTGCCACGGTTCATCATGAACTGATTGCGGGTCATTATCTCCAGCAATTCATGGCTGATCATGTGGATACTTACCGAAATTATCCTACTGCATTCTGGACAGAAGGCGGAGCACTTTACTGGGAAATGGAATTATGGAATGAGGGATTTCCGCAGTCACCGGAAGATCGAATAGGGATGTTATTCTGGCGTATGCACCGCTGCGCAAGGATTATATTTTCACTGAACTATCACCTGGGGAAATGGTCACCACAGCAGTGTATTGATTTTCTGGTAGACCGTGTAGGTCATGAAAAGGCCAATGCCGAAGGGGAAGTGCGCCGTTCTTTTACAGGCGGATATGATCCTTTATATCAGGTAGGCTATATGATCGGGGGACTGCAGATTATGGCGCTTAAAAATGAAATCGTCTCCGGTAAGAAAATGACCGTGAAACAATTTCATGATGCTTATTATTTGCAGAATTCGATGCCGATTGAAATGCTGCGTAATATTTTACTGGATAAGCCCATTGCGAAGGACTATAAAACAAACTGGCGTTTTTACTCCATGCAATAGTTTGAAAGGAGTAAAATATTTTGAACTTGATATATTTTAATATATGCAAAAAATCTTATTTACATGCCTGATTATTCTTCCGGTTTTATCCAGATCCCAGCAAAGAGACTATCCCATACGACCAGTAAACTTTACCCGGGTACACGTAAATGACTCTTTCTGGCAACCCAGGATGCGCATTAATGCGGATATAACGATACCTTATATTTTGGAAATGTGCCGGCAGCATGGCCGGATAGATAATTTTCTGGCAGCAGCGGGGAAAAAAGAAAATAAGCTCTGTTCTGTATATCCTTTTGATGATACGGATATTTATAAATGGATAGAAGGGGCTTCATATGCTTTGCAGGTCCGGCCCAATCCCCAACTTGCAAAATATCTCGACACCTTAATTTCCATCATAGGGGATGCTCAGGAACCTGACGGATATCTGTATACATTTCGCACAATCAAACCAGCCGTGCCCCACGAATGGGTGGGAACCCGGCGCTGGATCCAGGACTCAGTGCTGAGTCATGAATTATACAATGCGGGTCACTTGTATGAAGCGGCATATGCGTATTATAACGCAACCGGAAAGAAAACCCTATTGAATATCGCCACTAAAAACGCTGACCTGCTTATAAGGGATTTTGGATATGGTAAACTGGAAATTTATCCCGGTCACCAGATTGTTGAAATCGGGCTGGTGAAACTATATCGTATCACCGGAAATAAAAAATACCTGGATCTTGCTAAATTTTTTCTTGATGTACGTGGGCCAAAAGGGGATAGTTATAATCAGGCCAATGAAAAAGTAGCCGATCAGCGGGAAGCAGAAGGGCATGCTGTGAGGGCGGCTTATATGTATAGCGGTATGGCAGATGTTGCGGCCATGACGGGAGATACGAATTATTTACGTGCTATAGATGCAATCTGGGAGGATGTGGTTAAAGGCAAAATTTATATTACGGGAGGTATCGGCTCTACCAATAATGGGGAGGCCTTTGGGGAGGCTTATGATTTACCCAATATGAGTGCGTACGCGGAAACCTGTGCTGCCATTGCAAATGTTTATTGGAATAACCGGATGTTCCTTCTGCATGGCGATTCGAAATATATTGATATCCTTGAACGCACACTGTATAATGGATTATTGTCGGGCATGTCGCTGAGTGGCGATCATTTTTTCTATCCCAATCCGCTCGCTTCCGTAGGTCAGCATGACCGGAGCGGGTGGTTTTCCTGTGCCTGCTGTATTACTAATATTACCCGGTTCCTTCCTTCTATTCCTGGTTACGTATATGGTCAAAACAGAAATGACTTATACGTGAATCTTTTTATGGGCAGCAATAGCGATATTCAGCTGATTTCCGGCAAATTGAATATCCGCCAAATCACCCGATATCCATGGAATGGTAAAGTGGAAATGCAGATCAATCCTGTAAAGTCATTCTCTTTCACTTTGCGCATCCGTGTTCCGGGCTGGGCTGTACAACAACCAGTTCCCGGAAACCTGTATTATACAACGAACAGGCGCTTGCCGGTAACCCTGCAGATAAGTGGAAAACCGGTTCCGCTGATCATGGAAAAAGGGTATGCAATACTAAAACGCAAATGGGAAAAAGGAGATCTGGTTACCCTGAATCTTCCGATGGAGCCCCAAAGTGTATATGCAAACCGAAAAGTAAAGGCCGATACCGGTCGTTTTGCGTTGCAAAACGGGCCTATCGTATACTGCCTGGAAGGAGTAGACAATAAGGATAATTTTGTACAGAATATCCGTGTGGATACAACAGCCGTGTGGAATGTTGTATTTTATGATAATTTGCTAAACGGAATAAACCTGATTACTACCGAAGGCGAAGCGACCACACGACAATCAAACAGGGAGGTGGTAAAAAACACCCATCAAAAAATAACAGCCATTCCCTATTATGCGTGGGATAACCGGGGCCCGGGAGAAATGGAAGTCTGGATTCCCTATTTACAAACTGTAGCCCGTCCAAAACCCTTTTCAACCATTGCAAGTAAAAGTAAAATCAGTTGTTCCATCCATTCAAAATCGCTTATTGCATTAAACGACCAGCTGGAACCCGCGGATTCAAAAGACAATTCATTTCCTTATTTCCATTGGTGGCCGGCCAGAGATACCACGGAATGGGTGATATACGATTTTGATAGTACATATACTGTATCCTCCAGCAAAGTGTATTGGTATGATGACGGTCCGTGGGGCGGATGCCGGATTCCGGCTGAATGGGAATTGTACTACAAAAAAGAAGACAAATGGGTTCCTGTAAAAAACACAACTCAGTACGAACTATCAAAAGACAAATTTAACCGGGTACAATTCGAGCCGGTTACTACTACAGGGTTAAAATTAGAAGTACGGTTACCATCAGATAATTCCAGCGGGATACACGAGTGGGTTGTTGAATAATTGGCATAGAGACGATTGGTACTGCCCTTTACCAGATAGTAAAATGAATACAAATATCTGACATCATGCGAAAAGGGTTTTTAGTCCTGCTTATATCATGGTTAATTATCGATCATGTTGCAGCCCAGAATTCCGGGTTTATTGAACCGGATTCAGCGAAATTTTCAACTGGGAACCAGCCGGATTGGAAGGAAAACAACTTTCAGGATGCATCCTGGCAGAAAATAAAATTGGGATCAGTTTGGCAGGAGCAGGGATATGCAAGCTATCATGGATATGCCTGGTACCGGATACATATATTTTTACCAGTAACGTTAAAGCAAAACGGATATTGGAAAGACAGTTTGCGAATATTCCTGGCACACATAAACGACGTCGACGAGACCTATTTAAATGGCAGTAAAATAGGAAAGACCGGCTCTTTCCCGGAGGACCCGGGGGGATATATTAGTAAATGGCCTGCAGTCCGATCCTATCATCTCTCTGTGAATAACCCGGCTATCTATTGGGGGCAGGAAAATATAATTTCTGTCAAAGTATTTGACGGGGGAGGAACAGGAGGCATTTTCATGGGTCATCCTTACGTGGATATGCTGGAGAAAACAAATGGTCTGGAGATTGATATGAGAGATGATCTCTTAAAACAGGGTTTCTCCGGGAAGATTTCCATTCCCCTCGTATTAACCAACCATTTTAATTGTACCACAGCAGGCACACTGAAATACACAATCTATGACGCCAGAGCCAAAAAAGGGGTGGTTTCGAAAGAACAGCCAATTCAATTAAATCCGCTTGGTCAGCAAACCATCAGCGTGTTGGCCGATAACCGGAGTGGCATGGTACTTATGTATACGTTTGTTGAACGGAATACACCGCTTTCCATTTCAAAAGACCTGTCGATTCCCTATCTCCTTACGCCGGTCGCGTCAGATAAACCACGGATAAACGTTCCGAGGGTATTCGGTGTACGACCCGCTTCCCCATTTTTATTTCATATCGCAGCTACCGGACGTGCGCCTTTGCAATATCATGCAGAGGGATTGCCAGAGGGACTCGCATTGGATCATAAAACCGGAAATATTACGGGAAAACTTCAGAAAGCAGGTGTATTTACCCTACAGTTAAAAGTTTCCAACAAATTGGGCGAAGCAGCACAAACCCTGCTGATTCAATCCGGGGATGCGCTGGCCTTAACCCCCATAATGGGATGGAACAGCTGGAATTGCTGGGGCATTAGTGTCACCGAAGAAAAAGTAAAAAGTTCAGCAAAAGCGATGATTGATAAAGGGCTGATCAATCATGGCTGGGAATATATCAATATTGATGACGGGTGGCAGTCTCCCCGCAGGGCTAACGACAGCAGCATTGTTGCGAACGAAAAATTTCCGCATATTGATAAAATGGGCGACTGGCTGCATGCGAAAGGATTAAAATTCGGTATTTATTCATCGCCGGGTCCACTTACCTGTGGTGGATATACAGGTTCCTGGAGAAATGAAGTGAATGATGCAGCTTCCTATGCCTCCTGGGGAATTGATTATCTGAAATATGATTGGTGCAGTTACGATGAGATTGCGGGTAAGGATACTTCGCTGGAGATGTTTCAAAAACCGTATCGGGTAATGCAAAGAGCATTGAATGGACAAAAACGGGATATCGTGTACAGTCTCTGCCAGTATGGGATGAAAGATGTATGGACCTGGGGTAATCAGGTTGGCGGACAATCCTGGCGGACGACAGGAGATATTGAAGACAATTGGGAAAGTTTATTGCAAATAGGTTTTCATCAAAACCGTCTGGCTCCTTATGCCGGACCTGGTCATTGGAATGATCCGGATATGATGATTGTCGGTCAGGTAGGTTGGGGTGAAAATCTGCATCCTTCCCGGTTAACTCCAGACGAGCAGTATACTCATGTCAGCTTATGGTGTATGCTTTCTGCTCCCTTATTAATTGGATGTGATATCAGCCGGCTGGACCCATTTACATTAAATCTTTTAACGAATGATGAAGTCATTGCAATTGATCAGGATCCCTTGGGAAAACAGGCAACACTGGTAATGGATAAAGACTCCATTCAGGTTTGGAAAAAAGAATTGGCCGGTGGAGGCAGCGCGGTCGCTGTATTCAATATGGGTATGAAGTATACGCAACACATTTTACATTTTAAAGACATTGGCCTCCGGGGAACTTACCGGATTAGGGATCTCTGGCGTCAGCAAAATGTAGCAGTTAAAGGAACAGTGGTTACAATTATTTTGCCACCGCATGGCGTGTATCTATATAAAATAATGTGATTTAATTGAAAAACCGACAAGGACATTTTTAACGAGTCGATTTTATGTCAACCTGCCTGTTTGATGATAGTATAAAGGCGATATATTTTACAATTTTTGGTTTGAAGTGTCTTCGATTTTTGTCGAATGGCGTAAGCAATCCGGGGGCAATTTCCATTGCCCCTTTATTTTTTACTGGTTACTTGGGTTAACTATAGTGTGAAACCTGAAAGCATTTTTATAAAAAAGTATTAAATCGCAGGAGGATGAAAAACTTGGTGGGAATACGTCAAAGAGGCATTTATTATAGTTGTCAATTCAATAAGCCTATTTGATATTTGGCTATCTTTTGCAGAGAGAATTAATTTTTTGGAGCTTGCGGTCTGAAGATTCAGGTTCGATTCCGGTTTCTAATCGAACAACCCACATTGGTAAAGGATTTGACGTTATTTGGATACCGAAGCGCAAAACATTTTTTCCAAAATCGCTTCTTTTTTGATCATATTACGCAAATAAAAAATCCGTCCCGGATAAACGAGACGGATCAAAATTTAGAGCTTTAAGCTTTGAGCTTTAGGCTTTAAGCCTGGAATGTACCGCGTACGGGAATCGAACCCGTGATTCATCCGTGAAAGGGATGCGTCTTAACCCCTTGACCAACGCGGCGTTAACACTGAAACCCCGACATTTTTTTGCCGTTTAGGGTCTGCAAAGATATAGGCTCCCGGCATAACTTCCCAAATGTTTTTAATTCGTAACTTTGCATCCTAAAAAACAAATAATCAAAGCTATGAGCACAGTAAAAGTTGCGATCAATGGATTCGGCAGGATCGGACGGTTGGTTTATCGCCAGATCTATAATATGGAAGGAATAGATATCGTTGCGATCAATGATTTGACCAGTCCGGCAGTTCTGGCGCACCTGCTGAAATACGACAGTGCCCAGGGCCGCTTTAACGAAGATGTAAAACATACTGAAAATTCCATCTCTGTAAACGGAGAAGAAATTAAAATATATGCGCAGAAAAATCCGGCTGAAATTCCATGGAAAAACCATGATGTGGATGTGGTACTCGAATGCACCGGATTTTTTGCAGACAAGGAAAAGGCAGAACTGCATCTGAAAGGCGGTGCCAAACGTGTGGTGATTTCAGCTCCCGCTACCGGCGACCTGAAAACCGTAGTATTTAATGTAAACCATCATATACTTGACGGCAAGGAAACTGTTATCAGTTGCGCTTCCTGTACCACGAACTGCCTGGCACCGATGGCAGATACCCTCGACAAACAATTCGGCATTGAAATGGGTTTCATGACCACGATCCATGCCTATACCAATGATCAGAATACCCAGGATGCCCCGCATCCGAAAGGTGACCTGCGCCGCGCAAGGGCTGCAGCACAGAATATTGTTCCCAACAGTACCGGCGCTGCAAAAGCCATTGGCCTGGTACTTCCCAAGCTGAAAGGAAAACTCGACGGGAATGCACAGCGTGTTCCGGTTATCACAGGTTCTTTAACAGAACTGACTTCCATCTTAAATAAAAAAGTAACCGTAGAAGAAATTAACGCCGCGATGAAAGCAGCGAGCAATGAAAGTTTCGGTTATACGGAAGATGAAATCGTGAGCAGCGATATCGTGGGCAGTCATTTTGGTTCTTTATTTGACGCTACGCAGACCAAGGTGATGACCATCGGCGACAAGCAACTGGTTAAAACCGTTAGCTGGTACGACAATGAAATGAGTTATGTAAGTCAGCTGGTACGTACGGTTAAGTACTTTGCCGGCCTGATCAGCAAATAAAATTCTTTAACATGAAAGTCCCGCATCTGCGGGACTTTTTTTCTCCCTTAAAAAAAATCTCCGCATGCCAGACTTTTCCCAGTTCAGTTTCAAAGGAAAAAAAGCCCTGATCCGGGTGGATTTCAATGTTCCCCTTAATGATAAACTGGAAATCACCGACGATAACCGGATGCGCGCCGCCGTACCGACGATTCAGAAAATACTGAAGGATGGCGGAAGTGTAATCCTGATGTCGCATCTCGGTCGTCCGAAAGACGGACCGACAGATAAATATTCACTGAAACACCTGGTAAAACACCTGTCGGAACTGCTTGGGAGGTGTAACCGTTCTGTTTGCCAATGATTGTATCGGGGAGCAGGCGAAGATGACCGCGGATATGCTAAAGCCGGGAGAAGTATTGCTGCTGGAAAATCTCCGTTTCTATAAAGAAGAAGAAAAAGGAGACGAAGGTTTTGCAAAAAAACTGGCCATCGCTCGGCGATGTATATGTAAACGATGCTTTTGGAACCGCGCACCGGGCCCATGCTTCCACAGCGGTGATTGCCAAATTCTTTGACCAGGATAAAAAAATGTTCGGACTGCTGATGGAGTCGGAAGTGAAAAGCGCCGAAAAGGTATTACACCAGGCCGGCAAACCCTTTGTGGCCATCATCGGCGGGGCCAAAGTTTCTGATAAAATGCTTATTCTGGAAAACCTGCTGGAAAAAGCAACAGATATCATTATAGGGGGTGGAATGGCCTATACCTTCATGAAAGCAGAAGGCGGAAAAATCGGGAAATTCGCTTTGTGAAGACGACCGCGTGTCAACCGCACTGGAGATTTTAAAAAAGGCCGCAGCAAAAGGCGTTTGTATTCACCTGCCCGCCGACTCCACGATTGCGGATAAATTTGATGCCCATGCGCAAACCTCTGCCGCACCCAGCAATAATATTCCCGACGGATGGATGGGCCTGGATATCGGCGTGAATGCCTGTGAACAGTTTTCCAACGTGATCAAAAGGTCTAAAACCATTTTGTGGAACGGACCCATGGGAGTTTTTGAAATGGAAAATTTCCGTCATGGCACGAAATCCATTGCCTTATGCCGTGGTAGAAGCCACCAGGAAAGGTGCTTTTTCACTGGTGGGTGGGGGGATTCTGTTGCTGCCGTAAATATGTTCGGCCTGGCAGACAGTGTTAGTTATGTATCCACCGGTGGCGGAGCGATGCTGGAATACTTTGAAGGAAAGGTACTTCCGGGTATTGCCGCTATTAATACACCAAGTTAAACATCGTTTAACCTTCAATTGAAGCCTGTATTATTTACCGGTAACTCTGACCGGTTCAGCAGAATTTTCACCGAATTTCCCTGTTGCATAACCCGTGCTCCGAACTTCTTAATGTGAAAATTGTTACATTTAACATCCAACAAAAAAAACACATCGTATGAGTACGCGTAATTTATCGCTCATTATTATAGTAGCTGTTATCCTGCTTTTTGGCGGTTGCGCCTGCAGTGGTTATAACGGTCTCGTGGCCAAAGATGAAAATGTAAAGAACAAATGGGCCAATGTGCAGAGTGACTATCAACGCAGAAGTGACCTGATCCCCAACCTGGTGAATACCGTTAAAGGAGCCGCAAATTTCGAACAGACAACCCTGACCAATGTAATTGAAGCGCGGGCAAAAGCGACCCAGGTACAGATAAATGCCAATGACCTGACTCCTGAAAATCTGGCGAAATTCCAGCAGGCACAGGCCGGACTGAGTGGTGCATTGGGCAAATTACTTGCTGTGGCGGAAGCCTATCCGGATCTGAAAGCAACCCAGAATTTCAGGGACCTGCAGGCACAGTTGGAAGGAACGGAAAACCGGATCAAAGTTTCGCGAAACGATTTTAATGCTTCTGTGCAGGAATATAACCAGAGTGTCAGGAGTTTCCCGAATAATATTTTCGGAGGCATGTTTGGATTCCATGCCAAAGCGCCTTTCCAGTCTGATCCCGGAGCCGACAAAGCACCGGATGTGAAATTCTGACCATCGACATAATACCAGTCTATTGAAAATTTCATTTTTTTCAAAAAAGGATTTTTTTTCTGAAGAAGAAAAGAAGCTGATCGTTGCGGCCATTGGCGAAGCGGAAAAGCAGACGAGCGGTGAAGTCCGCGTATATGTGGAAAGCCGTTGTCGTTTTGTGGATCCCATTGACCGCGCTGCTGAAGTGTTTTCGATCCTGAAAATGGACCGGACGGCCGCACATAATGCTGTGCTGATTTACCTGGCCGTTAAAGACAGGCAACTGGCTGTTTTTGGTGATCAGGGAATCCACGAAAAAGTAGGTGAGGAATTCTGGCAGAAAGAAGTGAAACATATGCTTACCCGTTTTCAGCAGGATCATTATGCAGAAGCGGTGGTAAAAGTGGTGACGGATATCGGAGCGGCATTGAAACAACATTTCCCATACGACCGGCAGACAGATATCAATGAACTGCCGGACGATATTGTTTTCGGCAGGTAAAGGCCCTATTCATGAAGAAATTAATTCTGTCTTTACTGATTTTCGCCTGCATCATTGCAAAGGCGCAAAAGGTTCCCGACCCTCCAAATCCGCCGAGGCTGGTGAATGATTTTGCCAAGGTGATGACGAGCGATCAGATTGCCGAACTGGAGAGTAAACTGGTAGCTTACGACGACAGCACATCGATCCAGATTGCTGTTGTCACCGTGCCAACCACCGGCGATTATGATATCGCAGATTATGCGCTGCAAATTTTGCGCACATGGAAAGTAGGGAATAAAAAAACGAACAACGGGCTGGTGATCCTCGCGGCAATTCAGGATCACAAAGTATATATCGCCACCGGATATGGGATGGAAGGTGTGTTGCCAGACATAACTTCGAAACAGATTATTGAAGATGAAATCGTTCCCAATTTTAAGGAGGGGAATTATTACCGCGGATTTGACCTGGCTGCAAATGCAATTATCCAGGCATCGCACGGAGAATATGTGGCGCCTTCAGGCTACGATCAGCGTAAGCAGCATGGAAAGGGCGGCGGTAATATCATCGGTGTAGTCCTGTTTATGATTATCATTGTCGTGCTGATCAGTCGCGGTGGTGGCGGCCGCGGTGGCGGCGGAGGCATGTTCAATCGCTCCGGCGTATTGCCATTCCTGATCGGAAATATGCTTGGCGGCATGGGCCGTGGTGGCGGAGGCTGGTCTGGTGGCGGCGGCGGAGGTTGGTCGGGCGGTGGTGGTGGCGGATTTGGAGGTTTGGCGGCGGCAGTGGGGGCGGTGGCGGTGCCGGAGGGTCCTGGTATAAAGCTTAAGGCGCCTAAGGCTTGAAGCGTATGCTTTGAATTAGAATATCTCATTAATAATATTTCTAAATAATAAAACCCTTCCGATATTACGGGAGGGTTTTTATTTTCATTTTTTGCATTCAGTTTAAGCAGCCTCGGCCTTACGCTGTCACGCCTTAGGCGTTCAGCTTACTTCATGCTCATCTTAATATAATCAGCCTGATCCTTATGTCCCTGGGATTCTTTCATATTGGCAATCTGGTTCAGGTAACTGTTCACCAGTTTATTTAATTCTTTTTTCTCACCGGCGAGAAAGGCCGTCACCCATTTGCGTAACCGCGTCAACTGCTCTTTTTACCTGCTCGGAATTATCTGATCTGGAGATCAGTCCGGCGAGTATCTGGGGGCCTTCAGCAAATTTTTGTTCGCTCATCGGGGCCATTTTAAAACCATCAATGATCTGATCAAATTCTTCCTTGTCTTCTTCCACAACAAAAAGTGTAGCCATGGAATAAAATAAATCTCCCTTGGCAGGATATTTAGCAAACTGCTTGGCCAGTTCATATGCCTTTGCTTCGTCCAGCAAACTCAGGGCTGCCAATGCATTTCCCGCAACGGTGTAAGAAGAATCATGGGCCATATTCAGGAACAGGTTCTTATATTCCGGATTTTTATAGGTTCCCAGGTATCCGATGCGCAAGGCCCTTCACCGTATTATTGGGGTCATTCTTTGAGAGGTCCAGCAATATGGGCTCCGCTTCTTTCTTTACAATGGCTTTTTCAAAATCGAGCCGGTTGATGGTCAGGCTCCGTCAGATTCAAAATAGGGATCTTTCAGAGATTGCATCAGCAGCGCCCTGGCTTCCGGATCATCCTGGTGTTGGGCACAGAATTCGATGGCTTCGCGACGGTCCAGGTAAAGTGCGGCATGTTTGTACTGGTAAATAAAATTTTCCTGCGTTTTATTATCCTGTTTCTCGCATAGAACGATTTTGTCGCCATCCACATTGATCAGGTCCGGTTTACGGTGATAGGGGAAATAAAAACTGTCCCGCTCTTTCCCAAGCCATACTGAATGCCGGGTTTTGGTTCCGTTTTCATAAATATCAATGGCCATGGGAATCCGGAATATTTTTCCGGTACCCTGTACCTGGTTGATGGTAACCAGGGCTGTTTTTTTAACATCATCGTACTGATAATGGATTTCAAAAATAGGATGTCCGCTTCCGTAGTACCACTGGTTCCAGTACCAGTTCAGGTCCTGCCCGGTGACCTGTTCAAAAGCCATCCGCAGGTTTTGGGCCTCTGCATTTTTGTATTTAAATGTTTCCAGGTACAGATTCAGTGCTTTGAAAAAAGCGCTGTCGCCTACATAGTTTCTGAGCATATTTAGAATACGGCCACCTTTGGAATAAGAAACCATGTCGAACAGGGACTCCCGATCAGGATAATAAAACCTGACGAGGTCTTTTGACGAGTTGGTGGAGTCGCCCAGGTATTTTTCAATATCATGGTAGTTGGTGGCGTCCCCGGCATCTTTACCGTGTTTGTATTCAAACCAGAGGGTTTCACTGAAATTGGCAAAAGATTCATTGAGGGTGATATTGCTCCAGCTTTCTGCTGTTACCAGGTCGCCAAACCATTGATGGAAAAGTTCGTGTGCGATAAAATCCTCGTACTTATTTCCATCTTTCAGTTGTCGTGCATCCTGCTGCAGGGCATCCGTATGGAGGGTGGCAGTTGTGTTTTCCATAGCACCGGTTACAAAATCAGCGGCCGTCATCTGTGAATACTTCACCCAGGGATATTCAAAACCGAGGATGCGGGAATAAAATCCCATCATTTCGGGCGTATAACCAAATATCTGCTTTGCCACTGAAGCGTATTCTTTCTGTACATAATAATTCACTTCTTTGCCCTTATAGCTATCGTGAATCACGGCATAATCACCGATTCCCATAAAAAAGAGGTAGGGGGAATGAGGCTTGTCCATTTTCCAGGTATCGGTGCGGGTTCCATCGGCATTTTTAACCTGTGAAAACAGTTTGCCGTTGGAAAGGGTTATATATTTTGAAGGAACCCTGATGGCAATTTCTTCTGTGGATTTCTGATCCGGTTTGTCGATTGTGGGAAACCAGGCCGAATTCGATTCCGTTTCACCCTGTGTCCAGATTTCAGTGGGTTTGTTCTTGTCCTTACCCAGCGGATTGATAAAATATAAACCCCTGGCATCCGTTATGGCTGCGCTGCCCTGGGCTTTTAACTCATTGGGTTTGGATGTATAATCTATATAAATGGTGTAATTTTCTGTATTCCGGTACGTTTTATCAAGGTGGATGTTCAGCGTGGAGCCATCATAGTTATATTTTAACTGGCGGCGCTGATTTGCGTTAAAGAGGGAAACCTCTTTAATATCCATTCCCCTGGCATCGAGTGAAAGTGAATCGGTGGGATAGAAATGGGGTCTGAGGGTGATCCAGGCCTTTCCGTACATGTACGACCTGGCATAATCGAAACTTACATCCAGTTTCGTGTGTACGAGATCGTTAATATGCGGAAAACTGCCCCGGTAAATCAGGAGTTCCGAGTCGGGTTTGGTTGCTGCACTGTCCTGGGCCTGAAGAAAAAAGTATGAAAGGAAAGAAAACAAAAAAATCAGAAGTCGTTTCATTCGCATATTGGTTTTTGAATCCGGCAAAGCTAGTCTCATATGATTCAGCAAGAAATATAAAATAATGCAAAAACCTGGTCTATTTGGGATGAACGGTTTTATGTTTTTACTGCTTACCTGCATCACCGTTAGTGCAAGGGCGCAACAGCCGGGTAGCCTGATTTTATTGGAGTCAGAAAACAAAAAGGCATTTACTGTTAGAATCGGGGATAATTTTTTTGCTTCCTCGGCCCAGGGGCACCTGGTTTTGTCCCGGTTAAAAGACAGTATTTACCGCTTAGGGATACGGACCAATAACAATATGGCGGAAAAAGTATTTCCGGTTACGGTTCGTCACAAAGACCTGGGATTTCAATTGAAAGAGAATGAGGGCGAATGGGTATTATATAACTGGCAATCCAGGGAAACCATACAGCCCCTGAAGGAGAAAGACAGCAGTCGGATCCTGAACCAGGGCGTGAAAAGAGAGAATGGTTTTTCCACACTTATGGCAGCCGTAGTTAATGACACTTCCGTTTTGTATAATACTTACACCGGAAGTTTTGAAAAGGATACTTCCGCCAACCGCCAACCGCCAGCAGCCAACCATCCTCCTGCTGTTCTTCCATCTACCGTCAACCAGCCACCATCAACCCCTGCCGCCCAGTCAACAACTGCCAATCCTCCAACGACAGCCATTATAGCCTCAACGGGCACCATCGATAAAAAAGCCAGAAGAGACAGCCTGCAGGCTGTAAAAAAAACCCAGGACAGCCTGACACTCCTGGCTAAGAATGCAAAAAGAGATAGTCTGGCGATGGCTAAAAAGACGAGGGATAGTGTCCAAACTGCCCAAAAACTGGCCCGTAAAGACAGTTTACTGGCCCTGAAGAAAACCCGGGACAGTCTCGCAACTGTCCGGAAACCTGTTGCTAAGGATACTTCCCTTGTCAAAACCAGCGCTCCTGCAGTTGTAGTTCCGTTGCCAGCCAGTAATTCGAGTTCAACCGTCAACCGTCA
>CAVYAV010000001.1:0-1072500 GCA_963766585.1 uncultured Bacteroidota bacterium | reverse complement strand
ACCGAACTCATTAGCGTTGAAAAGCTATGGGATGACCTGTGGATAGGGGTGAAAGGCCAATCAAACTGAGAGATAGCTCGTTCTCCCCGAAATGTTTTTAGGAACAGCGTCGCATATAGAAGTTTATTAGAGGTAGAGCTACTGATTGGGCTAGGGGGCTTCACCGCCTACCAAACCCTGACAAACTCCGAATGCTAATAAATATCTGCGGCAGTGAGGCTGCGGGCGCTAAGGTCCGTGGCCGAGAGGGAAATAACCCAGATTAGCAACTAAGGTCCCTAATACACAGTTAAGTTGATCAAACGAAGTTTGAATCCTATAACAGCCAGGATGTTGGCTTGGAAGCAGCCACTCATTTAAAGAGTGCGTAACAGCTCACTGGTCGAGGGTTCAGGCACGGAAAATAATCGGGCATCAAACTGTGAACCGAAGTTCTAAGATCGCCACTACGTGGATGATCGGTAGGGGAGCATTCTGATCTGCAGTGAAGGTGTGCGGCGACGCATGCTGGAGCGTTCAGAAACGAAAATGTAGGTATAAGTAACGATAAATAGAGTGAAAAACTCTATCGCCGTAAGTCCAAGGTTTCCTGATCAACGTTAATCGGATCAGGGTTAGTCTGGTCCTTAGTCAAACCCGAAAGGGGTAGATGATGGCAAACTGGTTAATATTCCAGTACACGCTTTAATTTCGATGGGGTGACGCGGAAGTGACCCACTCACGAGGGAAACGGAATTCCCCGTTTAAGTACGTAGTTATAGGTTTTACAGGCAAATCCGTAGAACTTGACGAAATACGAAAGTATATGAGGGCTTCGGCCTGATTGAGAGTGCTAATAGCCGCCAAGAAAAACCTCTAAGGTTAGGTTAAAGCGTCCAGTACCGCAATCCGACACAGGTGGACGAGAAGAATATTCTAAGGCGCTCGGGTGAGCCGTGGAGAAGGAACTCGGCAAATTGATGCTGTAACTTCGGGATAAAGCATGCCCACTTCGGTGGGCCTCAGCAAAATGGTTCAACCAACTGTTTAACAAAAACACAGGGCCCTGCAAAATCGTAAGATGACGTATAGAGCCTGATACCTGCCCGGTGCTGGAAGGTTAAGGAAGGATGTTCGGCGCAAGCCAAAGCTTCTGACTGAAGCCCCAGTAAACGGCGGCCGTAACTATAACGGTCCTAAGGTAGCGAAATTCCTTGTCGGGTAAGTTCCGACCTGCACGAATGGTCTAATGAGTTGAACACTGTCTCCTCCACGAGCCCGGTGAAATTGTAGTATCGGTGAAGATGCCGGTTACCCGTCACGGGACGGAAAGACCCCGTGAACCTTCACTACAACTTTGCATTGATTTTGAATTACGGATGTGTAGAATAGTTGGGACGCTACGAAGCCTTGCCGCCAGGTGAGGTGGAGCGGTCGGTGAAATACCAACCTTCTTTGATTTAGAATCTAATCCCTCGCGGGAAACAGTGCATGGTGGGTAGTTTGACTGGGGTGGTCGCCTCCTAAAGTGTAACGGAGGCTTGCAAAGGTACCCTCAGTACGGTTGGTAATCGTACGAAGAGCGCATTAGTATAAGGGTGCTTGACTGTGAGACATACATGTCGAGCAGGAGCGAAAGCTGGCTAAAGTGATCCGGCGGTTCTGTATGGAAGGGCCGTCGCTCAAAGGATAAAAGGTACTCCGGGGATAACAGGCTGATCTCCCCCAAGAGCTCATATCGACGGGGAGGTTTGGCACCTCGATGTCGGTTCGTCACATCCTGGGGCTGGAGAAGGTCCCAAGGGTTCGGCTGTTCGCCGATTAAAGTGGCACGTGAACTGGGTTCAGAACGTCGCAAGACAGTTCGGTCCCTATCTGTGATGGGCGTAAGAAAATTGAGTGGACATGACCTTAGTACGAGAGGACCGGGTCGTACGTACCGCTGGTGTATCGGTTGTGCCGCCAGGTGCAGTGCCGAGTAGCTATGTACGGACAGGATAAACGCTGAAAGCATCTAAGCGTGAAACCTACCACAAGATGAGTTTTCTTTTAAGGGTCGTCAAAGACTATGACGTTGATAGGCTACAGGTATAAAACTGGTAACAGTAAAGCCGAGTAGTACTAATTGCCCGTATGCTTTAATTTTTTTTATTTTCTGTTTCGTACAGTGAAATAAAAGAACCAATAATATTCCTATTACAACTCCCAATATGCAATTTATTACGCACTGCGTTCAAGCGTTAAGCTTTCCGCGTTAAGCGTTTATCTTTTTATGGTGGTTTTTCCAAGGGTGTTCACCTCTTCCCATTCCGAACAGAGAAGTTAAGCCCCTTATGGCCGATGGTACTGCACCACAATGCGGGAGAGTAGGTAGCTGCCATATTTATTGAGCCCTGTCTTTTATTAGACAGGGCTTTTTTTTTGTTTGCCAGCCCCCCAGGTACATTTTCATAATGTGGCAAATATGAAATTGTGATATATGTAGATATGTGAGAGTTAAATTTAAAATTTACCGCCAACCACCAACCACCAACCACCATCCGCCAACCCACTCCCGCCACTTACGCATTACCAAAAAAAAGGAGGCTCTAAGGGTTTACCTTACTTAAGGAAATCCGATTAATACTCAGATTAACGACTATTAAGTTCCTGCCATGAAAAAAATAGCTTCAATTACAGGCTTTATCTTTTTCTTTCTTCTGGCCCTGAGTCCGCTGGCATTTAAAAAAAGGGATAAAGAAAAAATGAATGATCCGGTTAACAAAAGTCAGGTGGTTCAGAAAAGGCACTCACAGTTACCTGGAAAACGCTGATGGATACCGCTCTTTTCATCATAGAGGATTGGGCAGCCTGAATTCGCCCTGAAGGAAAAATTTTATCCTGGTGTCAGTAAAAAAACTCAGGACTTGAGTTTCTCAAAGTGTTTTTTCATGGCTACGGGATAATTTGCCAGTGCAATTTTCGGATCCGGGATTTCCGGGTGCCACAATTTTTCCCATTCAAAACTATAATACCCCGGATAAGCATTTCTGTACAATAGGTCAATAGCCTGGAAGATGGGTACGATTCCCGTTCCGAGCAATACATATTCTTCCTTTCCATTCACTATTTTCAAATCCTTGATATGGGTATGACGGATATACGGTTTCAAAACAGCATATACGTCCTGTGGAGATTCCCGTGTAGCAAACCACATATTGCATATATCCCATACCAACCCAACATGCGGATGTTTGGCTCCTTCCATCACAGTCAGAAGATCTTTTGTGTAAATCAATTCACCATGGGATTCAAGCAATACGGAAACATTGGTCTTGGAAGCATATTCGCCCAGTTCCCTCAAACCCTGGATAATTAATTTCAAAGATTCTTCCCGATCACGGTCCTTAGGCAATTGATTCGGGAAAACGCGTATATACGGACAATACAGTTTGTCTGCCAGGTCGATAAAACGCTTCGCTTCATCCAGGCTTTTCGTCCTTTCCTCTCCTGCAGGGAAATGCATGGCGGCCGAGGATCCCAGATCAACGAAGAATAAACCACGATCCTTCATTTTATTTAGGGTCAGGGTAATCGCATCTGGACTGGAAAATTCCGGAACCTTCGTCAGATCCATTTCGCGAAGTATGCCCCGCACTTCGATACCCGTATAGTGATTGTCCCGGGCAAAATCTATTATTTTGTCGAAAGACCAGTCGGGACAACCCAGCGTTGAAAAAGATAATTTTTTGGGTACCTGGCTATAGAACGAGCGGCTTAATTCCGGCAGGGCCGCAAAAAATGGAAGCGCAGCGATAAATTTTTTTCTTGAAAGAGACATGGTATTATTACAACAATTTAGGCTTTTTCAGTTTGTTTTTTCGAATTTGCTTTCCGGTATTATTCTCTCTTGTTGTAAAAAAAAGAGCACTGGAAGTGCTCTTTATATTTTCTGATAAATTCTGATTTTTTTGACCTTAAGCGTTCCGCGTTAAGCGTTAGGCGTTAGGCGTTAGTCGTTAAGCCTAACACGTCACCCCGATCAGGGAATGATCCTTGGTTTCCAGCAGGGAGGATCCCATCAGGAATTCGTCCACTTTTCGGGCACATTCCCTTCCCTCGCTGATGGCCCAGACCACCAGCGACTGGCCACGGCGTATATCTCCGGCTGCAAATATTTTCTCGATATTCGTCTGGTATGATTTTTCGCCAGCCCGTACATTCCCGCGTTCATCCAGTTCCACAGTCAAGTCGTTTACCAGCCCTTCGTGCTGCGGATGAACGAATCCCATGGCGAGAAGTGCAAGTTCACAGGGAATCACCTGCTCGGTACCGGCAACCTCCACAAAACGGGCAGGTCTGCCATCATCAGACATTTTCCATTCCAATTGCACAATCTTTAAGGCTTTTAAATTCCCCTTTTCATCTCCGATGAATTCTTTGGTGGCCATCGCCCATTGCCGCTCACAACCCTCTTCATGGGAAGAAGTCGTTTTCATAATCATGGGATAGGTAGGCCAGGGCATATAGGAAGTCCGTTCTTTGGGTGGCTGGGGCAGTAATTCAAACTGGGTTATCTGTTTTGCTTCATGACGGTTAGACGTTCCCACACAATCGCTTCCCGTATCGCCGCCACCGATAACGATAACATTTTTCCCGGTTGCTAAAATATCATCGCCTTCCACCGGAACACCGCGGACTCTTTTGTTCTGCTGTTTTAAAAAATCCATCGCAAAATGGATGCCTTTCAGATCCCGGCCCGGAACAGAAAGATCCCTGGGAATGGTGGAGCCGCCACTGAGCACGATGGCATGATAATCCCGTGTCAGTTCATTAATGCCCAGATCTACCCCAACATTTACATTGCATTTAAATATAATCCCTTCCTGCTCCATCAGGGATATCCTGCGGTCGATGATCCATTTCTCCAGCTTGAAATCCGGAATACCATATCGCAGCAGTCCGCCTGGTGCATCGTCTCTTTCAAATACAGTAACAAAATGCCCTGCGGAATTCAACTGGGCAGCAGCCGCCAGTCCTGCAGGACCTGATCCCACAACGGCTATTTTCTTTCCGGTACGGATATTGGGCTGTTTTGCTTTTACAAAACCTTTTTCAAAAGCGATTTCAATAATATGTTTTTCTATTTCTTCGATGGTAACCGCCGGCTGGTTGATACCGAGAACACAGCTTGTTTCGCAGGGTGCAGGACAAATTCTTCCGGTGAACTCCGGAAAATTATTCGTCGTAACCAGGATATCATAAGCATCTTGCCAGGCTTTTCTATAAATGGCATCATTGAATTCCGGTATCACATTGCCCAGTGGACAACCATGATGGCAAAAAGGAATGCCGCAGTTCATACAGCGCGCTGCCTGTTTATTGAGTTGCTCGGGTTCGTACAGATTTACAAATTCCTTATAATCCTTTCTTCTCTCCTGAGCCGGACGTTTAGATGGTAATTCACGTTTAAATTCCAGGAACCCTGTTGGTTTACCCATTTCGTTAGCTTGATTTATTTATTTCAGGAATTGATTCTTACCGAGGATTTCTTTTCAGACAATACCTTCTTAAAATCCTTTGGAAATACTTTGATGAAATTCTTCAGCTGGTTCTCAAAATCGCCGAGGACGAATTTTGCAACCGAACTTCCGGTATAATTAAAATGTCTGGTAATCATTTCTTTCATTTCACTGGCATCTTCTTCATTTACCGGATCCAGGTCGATCATTTCCATATTACAAAGGGAAGCAAACTTTCCTTCCACATCATATACGTAAGCAATTCCACCACTCATGCCTGCTGCGAAATTGCGGCCGGTAGATCCGAGAATCACAACTCTTCCACCAGTCATATATTCACAGCCATGATCCCCGATGCCTTCAACCACGGCATTGGCACCTGAATTTCTTACTGCGAAACGTTCGCCGGCCTTACCCCGGATAAATGCTTCTCCGGAGGTAGCTCCGTAAAAAGCTACATTCCCGATAATGAAATTTTCTTCCGGAACAAATCCTGCATCAGTAGCGGGATATACAATCAGTCGGGCACCGGATAATCCTTTCCCGAAATAATCATTTGCGTCTCCCTCCAATTCCAGGGTTACCCCATGTGTGTTGAATGCCCCAAAGCTCTGGCCAGCTGTGCCGGTCAGTTTGAAATGAAGCGTATCGGCCGGTAATCCTTTTGCTTTGAATTTTTTTGAGATTTCATTGGAAAGAATCGTACCGATGGTACGATCTGTATTTTTTACCAGGAACGACGCGGAAACTTTTTGTAGATTCTCCAGCGCCGGTTTTGCTGCTGCCAGCAGTTTCCAGTCCAGTACTTCGCCAAGACCATGATCCTGTTCCTCCATGTGATGGGTGCCCGTATACATGGAAGTCGGCTCCTTGAATAATACCGGCGTCAGGTTTAATTTTTTAGTTTTCCAGTGTTTACCATGGTCATTCACTTCAAGGCATTCCACCTGTCCAACCATTTCTTCAATGGTTCGGAATCCAAGTTCTGCCATGATTTCCCTTAATTCCCGGGTAAGGAATTTAAAAAGATTCACTACATGGTCTGCGTTTCCGGTAAAGCGTTTTCTCAATTCCGGATCCTGGGTGGCAACACCAACCGGGCATGTATTCATATGACACTTGCGCATCATAATACATCCCTCCACCACGAGCGCCGCCGTGGCAACACCCCACTCTTCCGCTCCGAGTAAAGTTGCAATTGCAATATCGCGACCGGTTTTTAATTGTCCGTCGGTTTGCAGAACCACCCGGCTCCTCAGTTTATTTTTAACCAGTGTCTGGTGGGATTCAGCAAGACCCAGTTCCCAGGGAAGCCCGGTATGTCGTATGGAGCTGATCGGTGAAGCGCCTGTTCCACCGTCATGACCTGCAATCAGAATCACATCCGATTTAGCTTTGGCAACTCCTGCGGCAATGGTGCCAACACCAGCCTTCGAAACCAGTTTCACATTCACACGGGCTGCACGGTTCGCATTTTTCAGATCGAAAATAAGTTGTGCGAGATCTTCAATGGAATAAATATCATGATGCGGCGGGGGAGAGATTAAACCCACACCAGGGGTGGAATGTCTTACTTTTCCAATCCATTCATCAACTTTATGACCGGGTAATTGTCCGCCTTCGCCGGGTTTCGCACCCTGCGCCATTTTTATTTGTAATTCGTCTGCCTGGGTAAGGTAGTAACTGGTTACACCAAATCTGGCGGACGCTACCTGCTTAATTGCTGAACGCATGGAATCCCCATTCTCCAATGTGTCAAAACGGAATTCATCTTCGCCGCCCTCGCCAGTATTACTTTTCGCACCGATCCGGTTCATGGCAATAGCGAGCGTGGAATGGGCCTCGTGGGAAATAGATCCGAAGCTCATCGCACCCGTCGCGAATCTTTTCAGAATCGCTTCTTCCGGTTCCACTTCCTCCAGGGGAATGGACGGGCGGTTTCTTTTAAACTGGAACATACTGCGAAGAGTGGCCGCTTTTTCCATCTGGTCGTTGACCAGCTTTGAATATTTTTTGAACGAAGTATAATCGTTCATATGGGTGGAATACTGCAGGAAATGGATTGTGTTCGGATTGAAGAGATGAAATTCCCCTTTCCGTTTCCATTGATAAACACCACCGGTCGGAAGCCTTTCTACCGGAATATCTTTACGGCTGAAGGCAAACAAATGTTTTGCCAGTGTTTCCCTGGCGATCTCATCCAGGCCCATGCCTTCGATGCGGGAAGTAGCGCCGGTAAAATATTTATCGACCACCGTATGATGAAGTCCTATGATTTCAAAAATCTGTGCTCCCTGGTAAGACTGCAAAGTGGAGATCCCCATTTTGGAGAATACCTTTAACAATCCTTCATTTACGGCTTTTATATAATTTTTCTTCAGTTGCTCGGGTTCGAGCGCGGTTTGAAGCTTACCGGTTTTTTGCGCATCATGTATTGTGGCGAAAGCCAGGTAAGGATTGATGGCAGTGGCACCAAATCCAATCAGACAGGCATAATGATGTACTTCCCAAACGTCGCCGGCTTCTACAATGATGCCCACCTGACCACGCAAACCCTTACGGATAAGATGATGGTGCACTGCAGCAGTTGCCAGCAGGGAAGGTATTGGTGCATGATCGGAATCTATGGCGCGATCAGATAATATCAATACTTCAAAACCGTCCAGTGCAGCATCCACCGCGTAACGGCAAAGTCTTTCCACACCAGCCTGCAGGGAGCCTGGTTTTTCATCGGCCCTGAAATACAGTTGCAAAGTTTTCGCCTGAAAAATGCCGGTATCGATACTGCGTATTTTTTCCAGTTCATGGTTGGAAAGCACCGGATGTTTCAGGGCAACACAGTGGCAGGCAAGCGGATCCTCTACCAGCAGATTACCGTTGTTCCCGGCAAAAGTGGCCAGGGACATGACCAGTCTTTCGCGGATCGGGTCAATCGGCGGATTGGTAACCTGTGCAAATAATTGTTTAAAATAACTGCTGAGATGCTGGGGTTCATCACTCAGCACCGCTAAAGGAATATCCGAACCCATGGAACCGATGGGTTCCTTTCCATCAAGCGCCATCGGAGTGATGATGGATTCAACATCTTCCGTGGTATAACCAAATGCTTTCTGGTATTTAAAAATCTGGTCGTGGTGTAATTCTGTAAACGCAACCCGTGGTTCGGGTAATTCTTCCAGTCGGATCTTGTACTTGTTCAGCCATTCTGCATAAGGTTTGGAAGAACAAATGCTGTTCTTGATTTCATCATCACTGATAATTCTGCCCTGTTCCATATCCACCACAAACATTTTTCCAGGCTGGAGCCTTCCTTTCTCACGGATCAGTTTCTGGTCAATCGGCAACACGCCGGTTTCTGAAGCCATGATTACCCGGTCATCCGTTGTAACACAATAACGGGATGGACGCAGTCCGTTCCGGTCCAGTGTGGCGCCAATCATTTTTCCGTCGGTGAATGATATGGATGCCGGTCCGTCCCAGGGTTCCATCAGGGAAGCATGGAATTCATAAAATGCTTTTTTCACCGGATCCATCTGATCATTGCCATCCCAGGCTTCGGGGATCAGCATCATCATCACATGGGGAAGGGGCCGGCCACAGAGCATCAGCAGTTCAATCATATTATCGAGACAGGCAGAATCTGACTGTCCTTCGGTAATCAGGGGAAGTAACATATCCATCTCCACCTTCGTGAAATAGGGAGATTCAAATCCTTTTTCGCTTGTCTTCAGCCAGTTCAGGTTTCCCTGGACGGTATTGATTTCGCCGTTGTGGGCAATATACCGGAATGGCTGAGCCAGTTTCCAGGAAGGAAATGTATTGGTTGCAAAACGGGAGTGAATCAGCCCGAATGCCGAAACAATGCGCCGGTTGGTGAGGTCAGGGAAATAATTTCGCACCTGCTTGCTGGTGAGTTGTCCTTTGTAAACAACCGTTTTGTAAGAAAGGGAGGCCAGGTAGAATCCGATCGGGTCCTTCTTTATAGAATTCTGTATGGTATGACTGGAATAATTGCGGAGGATAAACAGTTTACGTTCAAATTCTTCCGGATCACTGATATGGTCGGGACTGGCAATAAATACCTGCTCGATATCCGGTTCAACCGAAAGGGCAGTTGGCCCGATCCCTTCAGGATTTACAGGCACCTTGCGGTATCCCAACACTTCAAGACCCAGTTTATCTGCGGCGCGGTTGAAAATATCCCGGCATTCTTCCTTGAGCATCAGATCCCTGGGGAAGAAGATCATACCCACGCCATATTTACCATAGGCAGGAAGATGAAATCCAAGCCGGATACATTCATCAAAAAAGAATTCATGCGGGGTCTGTATCATGATCCCGGCACCATCTCCCGTATTACTTTCACAGCCGCAGGCACCCCGGTGTTCCATGTTTTCCAGGATGGTCAGTGCGTCGGAAATGATCTGATGGGATTTATAACCCTTGATATTGGCCACAAAGCCGATGCCACAGGAATCCCGCTCAAAAGAAGGATGATATAATCCTTGATTTTGTTCCATTTTATTCAGTTAAGCAGTGAATGGCATCAATACAATCGTAATTCTGGCGCTTTTTCTAAGGAAAGGAGGGATTCGTTTAAAAATATGCAAATAAATCGAGTTTGACAAAGGAAAATCTTAAGGTTTAAGGCTTAAAGCTTAAACCTTAAGGGATTACACATCAGCATAAGTTTCCCCATAAAACCCACCCCCACTCTCATACTCCCACTCACTCTCTCACACTCTCACACTTGTCCTTATACCAACAAACTAAACAGCGTATCGTTTTTATTAATTTCAGAAAAATCGATCTGATACTTCTTCATGTTGTCCATCAGGTTTTCATAATCGGTTCGGCTCACAAGTTCAATACCTACCACAGCCGGACCGGATTCCTTATCCGTCTTCTGCATGTATTCAAAACGGGTGATGTCGTCGGTTGGGCCAAGAACGTTATTTACAAATTCCTTGAGGGCACCCGGACGCTGGGCAAACCGGATCAGGAAATAATGTTTAAGTCCTTCGTACTGTAGGGACCGTTCCTTTATTTCCGGCATCCGGTCAATATCATTATTGCTTCCGCTTACAATACACACCACATTCTTTCCCTTAATGGCTTCGGCATGGTTTTCCAGTCCGGCGATGGAAAGAGCACCTGCAGGTTCGACTACAATGGCGTCTTCATTATAGAGTTTGAGGATCGTGGTGCAGATCCGCCCTTCCGGCACCAGGTTTAGTTCGTCCAGCATTTCCCGGCATATCGAATAGGTAAGATCGCCTGTTCTTTTTACCGCCGCCCCATCTACGAACCGGTCTATTTTCTCCAGGGTCACCGGATGGCCGGACTTAAAAGCTTCCATCATGGATGGAGCTCCTTCCGGCTCGAGGCCGATGATTCGGGTTTTCGGAGAATAAGTTTTAAAATAGGTTCCTGTTCCGGATGCCAGTCCGCCGCCACCCACGGGCACAAAAAGAAAATCGATGTCAGAAAGATCTTCGAGTATTTCAAGTGCTACGGTTGCCTGTCCCTCAATAATCCGCAGGTCCTCAAAGGGAGGAATAAAAACCAACTGATTTTCGGCCGTGAATTTTTTAGCAGCCACGGCACAATCGTCAAATGTATCTCCGATGAGTTTGATCTCCACAAAATTTTCGCCGAACATCCGTGTCTGATCCACTTTTTGTTTTGGCGTAATGATGGGCATGAATACGACGCCCTTCACGTTCAGTTTTTTGCAGGAATAGGCAAATCCCTGTGCGTGATTACCAGCGCTGGCACATACCACGCCTTTGTTGAGAATTTCAGGAGAAATACTGCTCATCATATTGTAAGCACCGCGAATCTTATAGGATCGCACTACCTGCAGATCCTCTCTTTTGAGGTAAACATTGCACTGGTATTTCCGGGAGAGATTATGATTTAAAATCAGCGGTGTTCTGACGACCACTTTTTTTAATCTTTCGGCAGCTCCTTTTACGTCAAGGGACAGCATGCGGGTTGAGGTTTCCATAATTATACTTTTTCTGCCAGCTTCTTTTCTGTTTTAGGAGCCGGTGCTGCCTGGTTTTCAGGACGCAGACTTCTGACTGTTTTTCCGGCCTGCCACATTTCGCTGTCACGCAGTTCTTTCAGTTCCACTTCAAGTTTTTCACGGTAGTCGGTCTTGCTGTTGCTGTCGATTGACCGCTGTGATTCTTTTCCACTCGCAACGCTTTCATACAGTTCTTTGAATACCGGGGCGGTGGCATCCCGAAATTTTTTCCACCAGTCCAGTGCACCGCGCTGGGCAGTAGTAGAACAGTTGGCATACATCCAGTCCATTCCATTCTCTGCCACCAGTGGCATCAGACTCTGGGTTAGTTCTTCAACAGTTTCATTAAAAGCTTCGGAAGGCGTATGACCTTTATCGCGTAGTACCTGGTATTGGGCGGCGAAAATTCCCTGTATTGCTCCCATAAGGGTTCCGCGTTCACCCGTCAGGTCACTATAAACTTCTTTTTTGAAATTGGTTTCGAACAGGTATCCGCTCCCAACGGCAATGCCCAGGGCGATAACGCGTTCTTTAGCCCTTCCCGTTGCATCCTGGAATATGGCGTAACTGCTGTTCAACCCACGACCCTGCAGAAACATTCTTCTTAATGAAGTACCAGATCCTTTAGGCGCTACAAGAAATACATCCACATCTGCGGGAGGTATGATGCCGGTCTGTTCTTTAAAAGTAATTCCGAATCCGTGTGAAAAATATAAAGCCTTTCCTTTGGTCAGGTGTTTTTTAACTGTCGGCCATAATTCGATCTGTGCTGCATCACTGAGCAGATAGCAGATAATGGTGCCTCTTTCCAGGGCTTCTTCAATTTCGAAGAGGGTAACGCCGGGAACGAATCCATCGCGCACAGCTTTATCCCAGGTCTTGGAATTTTTCCGCTGGCCAACAATTACATTCACGCCGTTATCTTTCTGGTTTAATGCCTGGCCCGGGCCCTGCACCCCGTATCCGATCACTGCGATCACTTC
Source organism: uncultured Bacteroidota bacterium (assembly GCA_963766585.1). Classification (GTDB taxonomy): domain Bacteria; phylum Bacteroidota; class Bacteroidia; order Chitinophagales; family Chitinophagaceae; genus Puia. Next base: position 1,060,006 of record CAVYAV010000001.1, on the reverse strand, counting down.
ATCTTTCAGAACCTGCTGGGCTTTCGAAAGCGGGAATTCTTCACGGGTTACCACCGTTTCTTCAACTCCGCCGAAATTTAATTGTGCCATTTTTTTAATTGTTAATTGTTATTTGTTAATTGTTAATTCTCACCTTTTATTTAATCCGCCAACCGCCATCACATACTAAACACCTCATCCTGTTTATCGAGGAATTCATTTTCAATCACCACTTCGCCTGGTTCAGTTTGTTCAAACTCTTTTAGTTTTTCATGAAAGCCGCTGCTCTCATTGATGATGGCAACACGTGCGCTGCGAACAAATTCGATAACACCATAGGGTTCCAGCGCTTCCAGCAGTCCGTCGGTTTCTTCCCGGTGTCCGGTTGTTTCAAATACCGTATAATCCTTGCGGATCACAACAGCTCTTGCCCCATATTTCCTTAACAGGCGTTCCACTTTTACTTTCTCCACGATCTGATCAGTCGACACCTTATACAGTGCAAGCTCCTGCCAAACGATTTCGTCATTGCGGTTATAATAAGCTTTCAACACTTCCACCTGTTTCTCTATCTGACGACAGAGTTTTTTTACAACTTCCTCCGTTTCGTTGATTACAATGGTGAAGCGGTGAATACCTTCAATTTCAGAAGGTGAGGTATTCATACTGTCAATATTGATCTTTCGCCGGGAAAAGATGATCGCGATACGGTTGAGCAACCCGATCTGGTTTTCCGTATAAACGGTTATGGTGAATTCCTGTTTGAGCATATTTTAAATTTTGTAGGCCAATGCGTAACGCTGAACGCTGAACGCGTTGCGGTTAAGCGGACCGCCGTTTTTTATTTTTTTACCACTATGATTATTCCAGTTGACCAGTTCATTTTAGTTAATAATAAATCCTTTCTTTTCCCAAGCATTGCAATAAATGCTCCTGCTTTATCTGCATGACCTGCGGGCCAGTTCGGCTGCGGCAGCATATCATCGATGATATAAAAACCACCTGGTCTGAGCAGTGCAAACGTTTCTTCAAATAAATCATATTTACCCGGCATGGCATCTGCGAATATCATGTCGAATTTTTCTCCGGAATAAGTTTTCAGCCAGTCGTATCCGTCCGCAAGTACAAAATCGATCCGCGGATCGGGCAAAAGCTGTCTGGCTATGTCCATCAGGGCCGCGTTATTCTCTACCGTAACCAGTGTTGATTCTGTATCCATTCCCTCCAGTATCCATGATGCAGCGAGACCTCCGCCCGTTCCAAGCTCCAGAATCCGACCTGATTTTTTGGAAGCGGCCAGTGTTTTTAACAGACTGCCCGTATACAAATCCGAATTCATATTGAAAGACAGTTTGCCCGTCTCTTCAATGATTCTATTGTATTGAACCGGTATATCCGTAAAAGCTATGTCTGTCATAATATGATTGTTAATCTTACTTCCCATACTTCTCATACTTCCCATACTAAGAAAGTCTGATTTCACTCACACTGCAACCTTGCGGAACCATAGGGAATACATTGTTTTCTTTTCCAACCATGATTTCCAGCAAATAGGAGCCGTCGTGGTCCAGCATTTCCTTCAATGCACTTTTCAATGATGAGCGATTTATAACTTTTTGTCCGTCTATCCGGTAGGATTTTGCCAGTTCAACAAAGTCAGGACTCTGAATGTCCACGAAGGAATACCGCCGAGCGTTAAAAAGTTCCTGCCATTGCCTTACCATACCCAGAAACTGGTTGTTGAGAATGATAATTTTCACATTCAGTTCGGTTTGCATAATTGTTCCGAGTTCCTGCAGTGTCATCTGGAATCCACCGTCACCGGCGATAGCAATAACGGTTCTTTCCGGTGCACCGAATTTTGCTCCGATGGCAGCAGGAAGTGCGAATCCCATGGTACCCAGTCCGCCGGACGTGATATTACTCATGGTCTGATTATATTTTGCATAACGGCAGGTAACCATCTGGTGCTGACCCACATCCGTAACCAGGATCGCATTTCCATGTGTTAATTCATTAAGTGCATCGATAACTTCACCCATGGAGAGGACATCGGTAGATGGATGCATCTCCGGGTAAATACATTTTTCATCTTCCTGCTTCTGATAATCTTTAAATTTCTGATGCCAGGCCGTATGCGTTTTCTTTTCAATCAGTTGGGTTAGCAGGGGAAGCGTTTCTTTACAATCTCCCCATACCGGTACGGTGGATTTTACATTTTTATCTATTTCTGCCGGGTCAATGTCCAGGTGGATCACCTTTGCCTGTTTGGCATATTTATCCAGGCGGCCGGTTACCCGGTCGTCGAAGCGCATACCCACGGCGATGAGTACATCGCAATCATTCGTCAGTACGTTGGGGCCATAATTTCCGTGCATTCCAAGCATGCCAACGGCCAGTGGGTGGTCAGTTGGAATAGCACTCATGCCCAGGATGGTCCAGGCAGCCGGTATACCGGACTTTTCAATAAATTTTTTAAATTCATTTTCAGCACGGCCGAGAATTACTCCCTGACCAAAAATCACGAATGGTTTCTCGGCTTCGTTGATCAGTCTCGCAGCCTGTTCCACATATTTTTTCCTCACGATGGGTTTGGGCCGGTAACTGCGGATATGTTCGCTGGGCTGGTATTCTTCAAAATCGAATTCCTGTATCTGAGCATTTTTGGTGATATCAATAAGTACAGGTCCAGGCCGGCCGCTGGCGGCGATATAAAAGGCTTTGGCGAGAACGGAAGGTATTTCAGTGGCTTCTGTTATCTGGTAATTCCATTTCGTAACTGGCGTCGTGATATTGATCACATCGGTTTCCTGAAACGCATCCGTTCCAAGCAAATGCGCAAATACCTGTCCGGTAATACATACCAACGGGGTGCTGTCGATCATTGCATCTGCCAAACCGGTTACCAGGTTAGTCGCACCCGGGCCGCTGGTAGCAAATACGATCCCGGTTTTACCGGAAGCCCTTGCATAACCCTGGGCCGCATGTATGGCACCCTGTTCATGACGCACTAACACATGATTCATTTTTTGCTGGTAATCATACAGCGCATCGTAGATCGGCATGATGGCACCGCCGGGATAACCGAAAATCGTATCCACTTTTTCTGAAAGAAAAACTTCCAGTAAGGCAGCCGAACCAGAAAGTTTCCGGGGTTTCTGCTTTGTCTTTGGAATTTCTTTTTTTACTTCAAGCGTCTGCATTTTTTCCATTTTAAATGATCACTAATTTATTCGTTGGCAGTGTTAATCAAGATTCACACATCAAGCTTCACGCCTCATGCTTCATCCGTAACGCAACCCTGCGAGGCGTCTTTCACTACCTGGGCATATTTGTACAATACACCCTTTGTGGCTTTCAGCGCAGGCTGCTTCCATTTTTTTCTTCTTGCGGCTATCTCTTCATCCTTCACTTTTAAAGTGATGGAATTTTTTATAGCATCGATTTCTATAATGTCGTTGTCTTCTACCAGGCCAATCAATCCGCCTTCGAATGCTTCGGGGGTAATATGACCTACTACGAATCCATGGGTACCACCGCTGAAACGCGCATCGGTAATCAACGCGACCGTCTTGCCTAACCCTGCGCCGATAATGGCGCCGGTTGGTTTCAGCATCTCCGGCATGCCGGGTGCTCCTTTCGGACCAATATTCCGGATCACTACCACATCTCCGGCATGTACTTTACCTGATTGTATTCCCCTGATCAGGTCATGCTCTCCGTCAAATACACGCGCTGTTCCTTCAAACCGTTCTCCTTCTTTTCCGGTAATTTTTGCCACGCTGCCGCCGGTTGCCAGGTTTCCATAAAGTATTTGAAGATGCCCGGTCGCTTTCAGGGGTTTTTCAAGGGGCATAATAATTTTCTGCTGATCGAAATCCAGATCCGGTGCATCTTTTAGATTTTCAGCTACACTCTTTCCGGTAACCGTTAAACAATCACCGTACAGCAGACCATTTTTCAGCAGGTATTTCATCACGGCAGGAACGCCACCATACTGGTGAAGGTCTTCCATCAGGTATTTTCCGCTGGGCTTGAAATCGGCCAGCATCGGGATCCGGTTGCTGATACTTTGAAAATCGTCCTGGGTGAGGGGTACATCCACACTTTTTGCCATGGCAATCAAATGCAGTACCGCATTGGTTGATCCGCCCAGAATCATAATCACGGTAATGGCATTTTCAAATGCCTTACGGGTCATGATATCCCGGGGTTTGATATCTTTTTCCAGCAATAACTTAATAGCTTCTCCAACCGCTTCACACTCTTTTTGTTTGTCTTCGCTAAGCGCCGGATTAGAAGAGGAGTAGGGAAGACTCATGCCCATTGCTTCGATGGCACTGGCCATGGTATTTGCGGTATACATGCCGCCACAGGCACCGGCACCGGGACAACTATTCCGGACGATGCCTTTGAAATCAGCTTCGCTCAGATTGCCGGCAATTTTCTGACCCAGCGCTTCAAAATTTGAAACAATGTTCAGGTCCTGGCCTTTATAATGTCCGGGAGCAATAGTTCCGCCATATAACATGAGGCCCGGCCGGTTAAGACGGCCCATCGCCATGATGGAACCGGGCATATTTTTATCACAGCCTGGAATGGTAATGATCGCATCATAATATTGCGCACCTGCATTGGTTTCAATACTGTCAGCAATAATATCCCGGCTCACCAGGGAATAACGCATTCCGTCAGTGCCCATGCTGATACCATCACTAACACCGATGGTATGGAAAATCAGTCCCAGCAGATCCGTTTTGTTGATGCTCGCCTTAACTGATTTAGCCAGGTCATTCAGGTGCATATTGCAGGGATTCCCATCCCAGCCCATGCTCGCGATGCCTACCTGGGCCTTCTTGAAATCCGCTTCCGAAAACCCGATGGCATAATACATGGCCTGGGCACCTGGTTGGGTTTCATCCTGTGTTAGTGTCTTGGAATATTTATTGAGTTCAGCCATAGTGAATAAAATTGAAAAAAAAACCCGCCTTTTTGGAGGCGGGTCGTTATAATGTTTTTTAAAAATTACAATCAGGCGCCTCCGGGCAGAGTCAGCACAATAATAATAATGACCACCACAATACGTGTGATCAGGACTTTATTATATATACTGCTTTTCAACATGGAGACGAGTTGATTGCGAATATACGAACCGCGAATGATAAAACAAAGAACTAATACTAAATGATCGTCGACTTCCTCAGGGCTATATTTTCCTGATTAAGTTCATTGCCTGAAATTTTTCCCACCAGATAATCGCTGATCAGTTCACCGATGGTGGTGGTAAAATAAAAATTCACCGGATCAATATCTTTGGTCACGAATCCATTGGTCAGTGTCCATTCCACAGCTTCCCTTACGAGTCCTGCTTCTTTATATAATTGAAAATGTTCCAGCATCATGGCCGCAGATAAAATGGACCCCAGGGGATTGGCAATATCCTTGCCTGCTGCCTGAGGATATGAACCATGAATCGGTTCAAAGAGTGCAGGTCCGTTACCAACAGAGGCGGAAGGCAGTAATCCGAGTGAGCCGCTGATTACACTTGCTTCGTCCGAAAGGATATCTCCAAACATATTCTCCGTTAATATCACATCGAATTGTTTTGGATTTACGATTATCTGCATGGCGGCATTGTCCACAAAAAGAAAATCAAGACTTATCTCCGGGTACTCCCTGGCAATTTCCTGAACCCATTTACGCCAGAGCCTTGAAGTTTCCAGCACATTGGCTTTATCCACCAGGGTTAATTTTTTCCGGCGTAATGCTGCCTGTCTGAATGCCAGGTGTGCAATGCGCTCAATTTCTTCCTTGCTATATGTGCAATCGTCTGATGCCCGGGTCTGATCCGCACTGGTTTCTTTTTTACCAAAATAAATACCTCCTGTAAGTTCCCGGTAAATCACAAAATCCACGCCTTCAATATTTTTTGTTTTCAGGGGCGACAAGTGATGCAGGGAAGGATAGGTGCTGATGGGCCGGATATTGGCAAAAAGCTGGAGGGATTTTCTGAGTTTCAGCAAACCCTGTTCCGGACGCACTTTGGCCGTGGGGTCATTGTCATATTTCGGATGACCGATGGCTCCAAACAAAATGGCATCGCTTTCCAGGGCCAGTTCAATGGTTTCATCAGGAAGTGGATTGCCTGTTTTGTCAATCGCCACGGCTCCCATCAGGCAATACCGGTAATGGAATTCATGATTAAAACATTCTGCAACCGCATTCAGAACTTTTACGGACTGACGGGTTACTTCCGGTCCGATACCGTCGCCTTCAATAACTACAATGTTTTTTTTCATATCGTTTCGGATGGTTGGGGTTTATTTTTCGAACGCAGTAATTTCCTCCTTCATGTTCAACAGGTAGTCTATATCATCAAAACCGTTGAGCAGGCAGGTTTTTTTATAATGGCTGATTTCAAATTTCTCTTTTACTCTATCGCTTACACCTTCAAAGCTGATGGTTTGTTCTTCCAGATCAACAGAAATTGGGGTAGAAGGATTACGATCAATCGTTTCAAATAATTCTTTCAGGAATTCATCACTCACCGTAACCGGCAGGCAAAAATTATTAAGGGCATTGTTTTTAAAGATGTCGGCAAAAAAACTGCTTACGACTACATCGAAGCCATAGTCTTTTATGGCCCAGGCGGCATGTTCCCTGGAGGAGCCGCAGCCGAAATTCTTGCCAGCAACCAATATTTTCCCTGTATAACGGGGATCATTAAGCGCAAAATCCTTTCGGGGCATTAACTCATTGTCGTTTTCATAACGCCAGTCCCGGAAAAGGTTCTTTCCAAATCCGTCCCGGTTGGTTGCTTTTAAAAAGCGTGCGGGGATGATCTGGTCGGTATCTATATTTTCGATATTTACCGGAACAGCGCTGCTGGTTATTTTATTAATTGCTTTCATTTAAACAGGTATGGGAGTGTGGGAGTATGGGAGTGTGGCAGATTTTTATCTGCTGAACCATTACGCCACTCCTATAAATTCTCATCTCCATGTATATAATTAATTTATAAATATTTTTAATTGCACTCCCGTACTCCCTCACTTTCCTCAAATGAATTCCCGCACATCACTCACCCTGCCGGTAATGGCTGCTGCCGCTGCCGTAAGGGGGCTGGTCAGAAATGTGCGTGCACTGGGTCCCTGTCTGCCTTCGAAATTCCGGTTGCTGGTAGAAATACAATATTTGCCGGCCGGTATTTTATCTTCATTCATACCCAGGCAGGCCGAACATCCCGGCTGGCGCAGGATAAACCCGGCTTCTTCAAAAATTTTATCAATTCCTTCCTGGTGCGCCTGTTGTTCAACCTGTTTGCTGCCGGGCACAATCCAAACCTGAACGTCCTTGGCTTTTTGCTTTCCTTTTACAAAAGAAGCCACGAGCCGGAGGTCTTCGATGCGGCTATTGGTACAGCTGCCAATAAAAACATAGTCTACTTTTTTCCCCTTTATGCCCATACCTGGTTCAAGTCCCATATAGAGTAACGATTTCTCGAAAGAGGTTTTTTCTTTTTCTTCAATATCCCGTAAAGCGGGAACATGCCCTGAAATTCCGATGCCCATACCCGGATTCGTTCCATAGGTAATCATGGGCTCTATTTTAGAAGCGTCAATATTCAACTCAGTATCAAAAACAGCTTTGTCGTCGGTGAAAAGCGTTTTCCAGTAAGCCAGAGAGTGGTTCCATTCGTCTCCCTGCGGAGCAAATTTTCTGCCCTTCATATAGGCGAAAGTTGTTTCATCCGGGGCAATCATACCACAGCGCGCACCCATTTCAATACTCATATTGCAGATGGTCATCCGTGCTTCCATGGAAAGTGCCCGAATGGCTGATCCGGCATATTCCACCGCAAATCCGGTTGCACCACTGGCAGAAATTTTGGAAATGATATACAGGATAATATCCTTGGACAATACTCCGGGATTCAGATTCCCGTCCACATTAATGCGCATCAGCTTTGGCTTAGTTGCCATCAGGCATTGGGTAGCCATTACCATTTCCACTTCACTGGTTCCAATACCAAAGGCAATCGTTCCAAAGGCACCATGAGTGGATGTGTGGCTGTCTCCGCAAACAATGGTCATACCCGGCTGTGTGATCCCCAGTTCTGGTCCGATCACATGTACGATCCCCTGATAAGGATGGCCGAGTCCGTATAATTCAATACCAAATTTTTTGCAATTTTTATCCAGTGTTTCCACCTGTAACCTGGAAAGTGCTTCCTTTATTGGCAGGTGCTGATTTTCGGTGGGGACATTATGATCCGCGGTCGCAACAATTTGTTTGGGGCGGAATACGGGAAGCCCTCTTTCCTCCAGTCCTTTAAAGGCCTGCGGACTGGTCACTTCATGAATCAGGTGCTTGTCAATATATAAGACGGAAGGCCCTTCTTCAATGGTTTTCACAACGTGGGTATCCCAGATTTTTTCGAAAAGCGTTTTTGGTTTCATATAATAATTGCTTTGTCGTTATCCCGCCTGTAATGACGCAATGGGAGGATAATCGTGCTATGCGCTTACGGTCACTTTTGCCAGCTCATGTAAATCTTCTTCGCCTACTTCTTTTTTCGTATCTGCCAAACGAAGGAATTCAGTATACAGCGTATCGATTTCGTTTCTTGTAAAATCATAACCGATGATCCTGAAGCGGTGCGCCAGGGCACTCCGGCCACTCCGGGCGGTCAGAACAATTTTTGAACCATCAGCACCCACTTCGTCGGGATTGATGATTTCATAGGTCTGTGCATCTTTCAGAAATCCATCCTGATGGATACCGGAAGAATGAGAAAAGGCGTTAGCACCCACAATGGCTTTATTGGGCTGCACCTGCATGCGCATAGTGTCAGCCACCAGGCGGCTCATTGGGTTAAGTGATTTAGCCTTTATTCCGGTTTGAAATCCCAGATCAGCATGCTGTTTAATTATCATTACCACTTCTTCCAATGCGGTATTGCCGGCTCTTTCACCCAGGCCGTTTATGGTACACTCGATCTGGCGGGCGCCGGCAATGATACCTGCGATTGAATTTGCTGTGGCCAATCCAAGGTCATTGTGACAATGACAGGAAATTATAGCTTTGTCGATGTTAGGGACGTTATTTACGAGATAGGCAATCTTTTCTCCATATTGGTGGGGCAGGCAGTAACCCGTAGTATCCGGAATGTTAACTACAGTAGCTCCGGCTCTGATAACGGCTTCAATTACACGAGCCAGATAAGCATTGTCGGTGCGCCCGGCATCTTCAGCATAAAACTCCACATCAGCTACCAGGTTCTTTGCATATTTAACCGCCTGCACAGCCCTTTCAATGATTTCTTCGCGGTTTGAATTGAACTTGGATTTGATATGCAGATCCGAAGTGCCGATACCCGTGTGGATGCGTGGATGGGCTGCTTTTTTCAAGGCCCGCCCCGCCACTTCAATATCTTCTTTTACTGCCCGGCTGAGCGCGCATACGCTTGCATGGCGCAGGACTTTGGAAATTTCCTCCACCGAATGAAAATCTCCCGGGCTGGATACAGGAAACCCGGCTTCGATAATATCAACGCCAAGGTGTTCCAGCTCCAGGGCCAGTTCCAGCTTTTCTTTCGTATTCAGTTTGCAGCCTGGAACCTGTTCCCCGTCGCGCAGGGTAGTGTCAAAAATGTATATTTTTTCGGATTTCATATCGTTTTGGGAAATGAGTTCTTTCGAAGGTATTTTTGTTCAGGCCGGCAGACAAATCAAAATGCGGCTGGAATTACAGTCCGGAAACAGGGTTTTAGCCGCTGAAACCCTTGCCAGTCCTCAATTTAGTTGAATAATATTACAATGCCCAACCGCTCGTCAGATACCCTCTTCCAACTTGTTAAATCTCTGAAAAAATGGGAAAAACGGAATTTCAAGCTCTATGTAAAGCGGAATACAGCCTCTGATGACCTGAAAATCATTTATTTGTTCGATGCCCTGGACAAGATGGACGTATACGACGAAACAGTATTGCTGAAGAAAAATAAGGGCCTGTCGAAACAGCAGCTTTCTAATGTAAAATCGAATTTATATAAACAGATCCTGTCCAGCCTGCGGCTGATCCGGAGTGAAAATGATATTGTTGTCCAGCTGCATGAACAGCTGGATTATGCGGAAATCCTGTATAACCAGGGTCTTTACCTGCAAAGCCTTAAGGTGCTGGACCGGATTAAAGAATATGCCCGGGAATTCCATCAGCATAGTTATGTTCAGGAGACCCTTTTTTTTGAACAGAAAATTGAAGCCCTGCATATTACGAGAAGTATGCAGGACAGGGCCCTGCGACTTGCTGCGGAAATGCAGGAAGTAAATGAGCACCTGCGGTTGAGCGGAAATCTTTCCAGTTTGTCTTTGCAGCTATATAGCTGGTATATTCAGCACGGGGTGGCCAGGAATGAAAAAGATGAAATTGCGGTAAAGGAATTTTTTGAATCAAGACTACCTGCCGAAAAGCCGGCAGCGAATGGATTCTATGAAAATCTTTATCTGTACCAGAGTTACAGTTGGTTTGCGTTTATTGGGCAGGATTTTCTTTCTTATTACCGGTATACCCATCGTTGGGTGGAATTGTTCGATAAGGAACCGGCCATGATTGCAATAGAAACCGGCCATTACATCAAAGGCATGCACAATCTGCTGGGTGCGCATTTCGATTTGTTGAACTATCCGAAATTTCTGGAAACCCTTGGCCGTTTCGAATCTTTTTTTGAGTCGGATGCCGTACAGGAAAATGATAATAACCGGATACAGACTTTCGTATATCTGCATATCGCCAAAATCAACCTGCATTTTATAGATGGTACATTCAGCGAAGGATTAACCCTGGTTCCTTTTATAGAAGACAAGCTGAAGGAATATGAAATCTATCTGGACAGACACCGGATCCTGATATTCTATTACAAATTTGCCAGTCTGTATTTTGGTAGCGGGGACTATGAACACACTATTAAATACCTCAATAAAATCATAAACTGGAAGATGGATCTGCGAACCGATCTCCAGTGTTATTCCCGCCTGCTCCACCTGATTGCACATTATGAACTTGGCAACGATAGTTTACTGGAATACCTGATCAAATCGGTTTACCGTTTTATGGCGAAAATGGAAAACCTGAGTAAGGTCGAAGAAGAAATTTTCCGCTTTTTGAAAAAATCTTTTCAGCTGAGTCCAAAAGAACTCAGACCGGAATTTTCAACATTGCTGAACGTTTTAAAGACTTACGAGAAAAATCGTTTTGAGACCAGGGCTTTTGTTTACCTGGACATTATTTCCTGGCTGGAGAGCAAAATCAGAGATGTTCCGGTGCAGCATATCATCCGGGAAAAATTTCAGCTGAGAAATATGGGTTCCAATTAACCGATGTCGGTATTTTTGAAGCTATTCGTCAATAAAAAACATGTCCGTTAAAAAAGCAACCACAGGTTTTTTCATATTTCTTTGTTTGTTAACCGGAACGTTGTCCTTGTTTCCTGGCAATAACGGAGATCTTCCATTCTACATTGCATCAGCACTTACAAAAGAGGGACGAACAGATGTACAGGCATTAGAAGAAACAAAAACCCTGATTCATTCGGAAATGAGTGGGCCGAAGGCAGAATTTCTGGTGCATCTGATCGATTCTTCTCCGCCAGATATTTTGGAATATTACCGGATTAAACCTCTATATATTTTCATTATACGTACCCTGCATACATTTGGTATTTCTTATAGCCATTCTACCCGAATTCCATCTTTGGTTTCATTTTTCTTAATTGGAATCCTGATTTTTTCCTGGGCTATAAAAATCCTGAATCCCACGCAGGCTTTACTGCTTTCCTGTATGCTCCTGCTGATAAACCCGGTTATAATACTTGCCAGGTTATCTTCTCCGGACCCGCTATCCGATCTATTTATTTACTATGCACTTTACCGAATGTATTTTGAAAAGAGATATTTTTTTACTGCCTTGATCCTGATTGGTTCATTGCTTATCAGGTTGGACAATTTTATTGCTGTTTCTGTGTTGCTTACAGTGATGCTACGTTGGCCAGATAAAGGGAAAAAGATGCCGTTATGGACAGGTATGGGTTTTGTTTTTCTGGCATTGCTGACCCCGGTTGCTATCAATTATTTTGCGGAGACCGATTTCTGGTGGATTAAGAAATTTACGTATTTGCAATCCTATTCGGCATATGGATACCAGGTATTAATTTATGTGAGTTCGATGACCTGGAGTTTTCTTCCTTTTCTGCTACTTTTCAGCCTGATTGCTTATTTTATCAGAAGTAAGAAGTTTACGGAACGGGCCAATTTTATACTGATCCCTATCGCTGTAATCATTTTCTTGAGGTTTCTCTTCTTCCCTTCACTTGAAGATCGGTTTATGACTGCTTTCTATCTGTCATCTTTTCTGATTCTGGTGGAAATGATGCTTCCTGAGAAAGGACAAACATCTGTCGGGGAGAAGAAAACAGGTTGAGCCCCAAGGATAAGCCTTTAAATTTTGGAGGGTTTGAAATCTTCTAAATCTTGGCTTTTTAATTCAAACCACGTACCTTTGCCCTCCTTATGCTGGCATTTTCAGAATTAATCCTCTGTTAAATTATTGATTTTCAACCAAGTAAGTTGCAAAAAGGGCTGGTTTGTGCCCGGGTAATTTACTTGGTAAACGCATTTGTGGTAACTGTCTTTTAAAAACCTGATATTAAAAATATGGCTATTAAAAAAGAAAATCGTCCCAAAGCCACTTTCTCAAAAATTACAATCGGTCTGGCTTCTCCCGATTCCATCCTGGAAAGATCTTACGGAGAAGTTTTAAAGCCTGAAACCATAAACTACAGAACATACAAACCCGAAAGGGATGGTTTGTTCTGCGAACGCATATTCGGCCCTGTAAAGGATTACGAATGTGCCTGTGGAAAATATAAGAGAATCCGGTATAAGGGAATTGTGTGTGACCGTTGTGGTGTTGAAGTAACCGAGAAGAAAGTTCGCCGGGAGCGCATGGGCCATATCAAACTGGTAGTACCTGTGGTGCATATCTGGTATTTCAAGAGTCTCCCGAACAAAACCGGCTACCTGCTGGGCATGAGTTCCAAGAAGCTGGAGAGTATCGTTTATTACGAAAGATATGTAGTGATACAATCCGGTATCCGCGCTGATAAAAATCAGAATCCGGGCGATTTGCTTACGGAAGAAGAGTACCTGGAAATTCTGGAAACTCTTCCAAAAGACAATCAATACCTGCCTGATGATGATCCGCAAAAGTTCATCGCAAAGATGGGTGCTGAAGCAGTACATGATTTATTGCAGCGCATAGATCTGGACCAGCTGAGCTTCGACCTTCGTGCCGCAGCAGCCAATGAAACTTCACAGCAGCGTAAGGCAGATGCTTTAAAGCGTCTGAGCGTAGTGGAAAGTTTCCGCGATGCCAATACAAGAATTACAAACCGTCCGGAATGGATGGTAATGCAATATATTCCGGTTATTCCACCTGAATTACGTCCGCTGGTACCCCTGGATGGTGGCCGGTTCGCATCTTCAGATCTGAATGACTTATACCGTCGTGTGATCATCCGTAATAATCGTCTCAAACGATTATTGGAAATCAAAGCGCCCGAAGTCATCCTGCGTAACGAAAAAAGAATGCTGCAGGAAGCCATCGATTCTCTTTTTGACAACAGCCGTAAATCCAACGCCGTTAAAGCGGAAGGCGGAAGAGCGCTGAAATCCCTGAGTGATGTTCTGAAGGGCAAACAGGGTCGCTTCCGTCAGAATTTGCTGGGTAAACGTGTTGACTACTCAGGTCGTTCGGTTATCGTGGTTGGTCCTGAATTGAAGTTGCATGAATGTGGATTGCCAAAAGATATGGCGGCTGAACTTTTCAAACCGTTTATTATCCGTAAACTGATTGAAAGGGGCATTGTAAAAACGGTGAAATCAGCCCGCAAGCTGGTGGACCGCAAAGAAGCCATCGTTTGGGATATCCTTGAAAATATTCTGAAAGGTCATCCGGTGATGCTGAATCGCGCACCAACCCTTCACCGCCTGTCAATTCAGGCTTTTCAGCCAAAACTGATTGAAGGAAAAGCGATCCAGCTACATCCCCTGGTATGTACATCTTTCAATGCGGATTTTGATGGTGATCAGATGGCTGTTCACGTTCCATTGAGCAGTGCAGCCGTATTGGAAGCTCAGTTACTGATGCTGTCCAGTCATAACATACTGAATCCGCAGAACGGTACACCTATCACCCTGCCTTCGCAGGACATGGTACTGGGATTGTATTATATCACCAAAGGAAAAAAATCCACACCAACGGAAAAAGTGAAAGGCGAAGGAAAAGCTTTTTACAGTCCGGAAGAAGTGATCATCGCTTATAACGAGGGTCAGCTTGATCTGCACGCGTATATCAAGGTAAAAGTGAATGTGAGAAATGAAGATGATATACTCGAAAAGAAATTGTTGGAAACAACCGTAGGAAGGGTGCTGTTCAATCAGCACACACCGGTTGAAGTGGGTTTTGTAAACCAGCTGCTCACTAAAAAATCGCTGCGGGAAATCATCGGGAATATCATCAAGTGGACAAACGTTCCAAAAACAGCTAAGTTCCTGGATGATATCAAGACGCTCGGATTCCGTATGGCATTCCGCGGTGGACTTTCCTTTAGTATTAATGACCTGATCATCCCCGATACCAAGGAAGAATTACTGGTGAATGCGAAAGTGGAAGTGGATGAAGTGTGGGATAACTACAATACCGGTCTGATTACGAATAATGAAAGATATAACCAGATCGTGGACATCTGGTCCAGGGTGGATACCCGTATTACGGAAACACTGATCCGTGAACTGGCTTCTGATAAACAGGGATTCAATTCTGTTTACATGATGCTTGACTCCGGCGCCCGGGGATCTAAACAACAGATCAAACAGCTGGCCGGAATACGCGGACTGATGGCAAAACCCAGAAAATCCGGTTCAACAGGAAGTGAAATCATTGAGAACCCGATTCTCTCAAATTTTAAGGGAGGTCTGAATGTATTGGATTATTTCATCTCCACCCATGGTGCCCGTAAAGGTCTTGCTGATACGGCGCTGAAGACAGCGGATGCAGGATATCTGACCCGTCGTCTCGTGGATGTTGCCCAGGACGTAGTGATCAAGGAAGAAGACTGCGGTACACTCCGGGGTATTGCAACAACGGCATTAAAGGACAATGAAGATATCGTAGAACCATTATACGACCGTATTCTGGGTCGCGTTTCCTTACATGATATTTATGATCCGATTTCTGATCAGATCATTGCAAAAGGCGGAATCGAAATCACCGAAGAAGTTGCCCGGAAAATTGAAGAAACCGGAATTGAAACGGTAGAAATCCGCTCCGTACTTACCTGCGAAAGCAAGAGAGGGGTTTGTGTAAAATGTTATGGTAAGAACCTGGCAACTGGTTATACAGCTCAGAAAGGTGATGCCGTCGGGATCATCGCTGCCCAGTCAATAGGTGAACCGGGTACACAGCTTACCCTGCGTACATTCCACGTGGGTGGTGTTGCGGGTTCTGCATCTGTAGAATCTTCCCTGCTCGCCAAATTCGATGGAACCATCCAGTTTGATGGTCTGAGAACGGTAATTGCTGAAAATAATGATGGAGCCAAAGTGCCGATCGTTATCGGTCGTACCGGTGAAGTCAGAATCATGGACGTGAAGAACGACCGTCTTCTCATCACCAATAACGTTCCTTACGGAGCTACGCTTACCGTTAAAGACGGACAGAAAGTTGCTAAGGGTGATGTGATCTGTACATGGGATCCGTTCAATAATGTAGTGATCAGTGAAATTACCGGTAAGCTGAAATTTGAAAATGTAATTGAAGGGATTACTTACCGTGAAGAAGCTGATGAACAGACAGGTCACCGCGAGAAAGTGGTTATCGATACCAAGGATAAAACAAAGATTCCGGGTATCGTTGTAGAGGGTGGGAAAGAAATTAAAAATTATAACCTACCCGTCGGAAGCCATATTATTATGGAAGAAGGCGAGGATGTGAAGGGCGGACAGGTAATCGTGAAAATTCCGCGTGTTCTGGGTAAGCTCCGTGATATTACGGGAGGTCTGCCAAGGGTAACCGAATTATTTGAAGCCAGGAATCCGGGAAATCCCGCAGTGGTTTCAGAAATCGATGGTGTGGTTGCTTTTGGAAATATTAAAAGAGGTAACCGTGAAATTATCGTGGAAGCCAGAGATGGTATTGTAAAAAAATACCTCGTTCCTCTTACCCGCCAGATCCTGGCCCAGGATGGAGACTTTATCAAAGCCGGTGCGCAGTTGTCTGATGGACAAATTGCGCCAGCAGATATCCTTTCCATCAAGGGACCGTTTGCCGTTCAGGAATATGTAGTAAATGAAATTCAGGAGGTATATCGTTTGCAGGGAGTGAAAATCAATGATAAACACATTGAAGTAATCGTAAGGCAGATGATGCGTAAACTGAATATTGTAGATCCGGGAGATACGCGCTTTCTGGAAGATGAAACCGTGGACAAAATCGAATTCCTTGATGAAAACGATTGGATCTTCGATAAAAAAGTTATCACAGAAGCTGGCGAATCAGCTAAGCTGAAACCAGGACAAATCGTGAGTTTGCGTGAAGTGCGTGAAGAAAATTCAATCCTGCGCCGGAATGATAAAAAGCTGGCGGAATTCCGGGATGCGCATTCAGCTACATCAGCACCCATGTTGCTTGGTATTACGAAGGCCTCCCTGGGTACTCAAAGCTGGATCTCGGCTGCCTCATTCCAGGAAACCACGAAAGTGCTGTCATCTGCTGCGATCCAGGGTAAAACGGATAATATGATGGGTCTGAAGGAAAATGTCATAACCGGTCATCCGATACCAGCTGGTACAGGTCTGCGTGAATTCGAAAACATGATCGTGGGAAGTAAAGAGGAGTATGAGTTGCTCCAGAATACCCGCGAAGCTATGCAGTTTGACGAAGAAGAATAAAGGTAAACTTTAAGAATAATTAAGCAGTAGGAAGCAGAAATGCTTCCTACTTTTATGTCTGGTATACTGTAACAAAATTTTTGAATAGCTCTTATGAAATATCTTTCCATTGTTCCCGGAATTCTGGCACTTGTGATCGCTGTTGTATTATTAACTCACAAACCGCAGGCGGCCACAGCCGTACCTTCTCCGGCTGTTACGGCAACGGGAGGCAATAATTTCCGGATGGCTTATTTCAACCTGGATTCCCTGGAAGCCCATTATCAGTATTTCAAGGATGTTCTGGAGCAGGTTAAAGGGAAAGAAAATGAAATGAATGCCGAGCTCAGCGGGATGGAAAAAAGTTTCCAGAAGAAAATAACGGAATGGCAGAAAAAGGCATCTACTATGTCCCAGACAGAAGGACAGCAGGCCCAGCAGGAATATGCCCAGATGCAACAGACTTACCAGGCGCGTAAACAATCCCTGCAGGAATCCCTTCTCAAACATAATGAGGATATGAAAGCGGATATCCGGAAGAAAATTGAAGAGTACCTGAAAGAATATAACAAGACCAAAGGATATAACTATATTATATCCTACGAGGCCAACTCTTTTATATATATCCGGGATACAGCCAATAATATCACGGATGATCTGGTTAGCGGTCTGAATGCTTCTTATAAGAAAAAGTAGACTCAGCTCCCCTGCAGGGTTTTCCAATCGATTTACTATCTTCCGGGTTAAAACATTTTATGCCCGCAGAGAGCCAAAGTTTTAAACCCACACTCGGACTAATGGATGCGACCATGATCGTAGCCGGGTCCATGATTGGTTCTGGAATATTCATCGTAAGTGCAGATATTCTCAGGAATGTAGGTGGAACCGGCTGGTTGATTCTCGTATGGGTGATTACCGGTTTTATGACGCTGACCGCAGCCATGAGTTATGGAGAGCTGAGTGGTATGTTTCCCAAAGCTGGTGGCCAGTATGTTTACCTGAAAGAAGCCTATAATCCGCTTACCGCCTTTCTCTATGGCTGGAGTTTTTTCGCCGTCATTCAAACGGGTACCATCGCTGCCGTGGGCGTGGCTTTCGCCAAATATGCTGCTTATCTTATTCCTGCAATAAGCGAGGACCATTTTATTCTCCGGATTCAAACCAGCACAAATAGTTGCGGCAGACCCGGTACACATTTCACCATTAGTTGCGGCCCAACTTGTTTCCATCTGCCTTATTGCCCTGCTAACGTACACGAATACTCGAGGACGTGAAAGGAGGCAAATGGATTCAGAATATTTTCACGTCCACCAAACTGCTGGCATTATTCGGACTCATCATCGCGGGATTCCTCGCTTTTCGTCCGGAAGTATGGAATGCCAACTGGTCAGCTGCCTGGGTTGCCACGAAAACGAGCCTGAAAGATATTTGTAATCCTTCCCTTGGATTTAATGTCAATTCGATCGGCGGAGCTGCCTTATTTGGCGGTATTGCAGCCGCAATGGTGGGATCCATTTTCAGCAGTGATGCCTGGAATAATGTCACATTCATTGCGGGGGAGATAAAAAACCCCCAGAAAAATATTGGTCTTTCCCTTTTCCTGG
Organism: uncultured Bacteroidota bacterium; assembly: GCA_963766585.1. GTDB lineage: Bacteria > Bacteroidota > Bacteroidia > Chitinophagales > Chitinophagaceae > Puia. Next base: position 1,041,441 of record CAVYAV010000001.1, on the reverse strand, counting down.
GCACGCTGATCGTAACCATCATTTATGTTTGCGCCAACCTGATGTATGTGGCTGTATTGCCTCTCCATGAAATCGCCCATGCGGATAAAGACCGGATTGCGGTTGCCGCTTCGCAGGTGATCTTTGGTAGATCCGGAACCTATATTATCGCCCTGCTGATCATGGTTTCCACCTTCGGATGCAATAACGGACTTATCCTGGCCGGAGCAAGGGTTTATTATACCATGGCAAAGGATAAATTGTTTTTCCGCCAGGCCGGATCGCTGAATAAAAATGCGGTACCGCAATGGGCGCTCTGGGCCCAGTTTGTAGTCGCATCTGTGTTGTGCCTGAGTGGAAAATATGGTGACCTGCTCGATATGATTTCATTTGTGGTCGTTATTTTTTATGTACTGACCATTCTGGGTATTTTTATACTGAGAAAAAAGAGACCGGACCTGCCCAGGCCTTATAAAGCTTTTGGATATCCTTTTTTACCACTGCTTGTATATACTTAATGGGCAGTAGCTTTTGTATATTACTGATCATTTATAAACCTGGATATACCTGGCCCGGATTAATTATCGCATTGCTTGGCATCCCACTATATTTCATTGCGAATTCCGGTAACCGGGAAAACAAAACGGAATAATATGTCAGCTCCCTTCGACTATAAAGAATTATTTAAATCATTTTCGTCGGTCAGAATCGGCGTGATCGGAGACATGATGCTGGATACTTATTGGTGGGGCAATGTGGAAAGAATTTCACCTGAGGCTCCCGTACCTGTGGTTACTGTGGGCAAAAAGGAATACAGAATCGGGGGGGCTGGTAATGTCGCCCTCAATCTCGCCTCACTTGGAGCTCCTGTATCTGTTTTTTCAATAATCGGGGATGATGACGATGGCCGAATCCTTACCGGAATGCTGAACGAAAAAAAGATTGAAACCCGTCACTTGCTGAATTCAGGAGGACGAATTACGACGAATAAAATGCGTGTAATCAGCCGCAACCAGCAAATGATGCGTCTGGATTCTGAAACCGTTGCGCCTTTACTTGCCGAAGAGGAACAGAAATTAATAGCGCAGGTGGAATTGTTCATACGTGAAGAGTCACCCGCAGCAATAATTTTCGAAGATTACAACAAAGGTATACTTACCGAAAAGGTTATCCGGACAATCATAGACCTTTGCAAAAACAAATCCGTTATCACAGCAGTGGATCCCAAAAGGAAACATTTTTTTGACTACCGTGGTGTGGATATATTCAAACCTAATTTGAAGGAAGCAAGGGAAGCACTAAATCTTTTAATTGAAGAAGTAAATATCTCTACCCTGGCAGACATTCACCAGAAACTAACAGCTGAATTAGGTCACAAAATCTCATTCATTACTTTGTCGGAGAAGGGCGTGTTTGTCAATGACGGGAAATCATACCATATCGTAGGTTCTCATATCCGGAATGTTGCGGATGTTTCCGGGGCAGGGGATACTGTGATTGCAGTGGCCACCCTGGTATATGCACTGACCCGTGATACCGGGATGATGGCTGATATCGCAAATCTGGCCGGAGGGTTGGTATGTGAAGCCGTTGGTACCGTAGCAATAGATAAAACAAGACTTTTAAAGGAATGTCAGCGATTATTGCCTGAAAAACAAATACCAGAATAATTACGGATGAAAAAATATGCTGTTATCGTTGCAGGTGGTTCGGGGCTACGAATGGGAACACCGCTACCCAAACAGTTTCTGTTGATCCACCAGAAACCAATACTCTGGTATACGCTGCATACATTTCTAAAATCGTATAAGGACATTAATATTGTGCTGGTATTGCCTGCGGAATATTACGAAACCGGCCGTGCCATTTGTGATGAGTTTCAATCGGTAAATCCAATTCAGACGGTAGTCGGCGGAGATACCCGTTTTCATTCCGTAAAGGAAGGCCTCTCTCTTATTCAGGACCAATCTGTTATTTTCATTCATGATGCAGTGCGGTGTTTGTTAAGCCCCTCCCTGATACATCTGTGTTTTGAAGAGGCACTGCAATTTGGGTCAGCCATACCCTGTATAGATTCAAAAGACAGCGTTCGTATCCTGGATGAATCTGGCAACCGGGCCATCAAAAGAACCGATGTTAAATTGGTTCAGACACCACAGACCTTTCTAAGTGAACTGATTTTGCCGGCATATCAAACCGAGTATCGGGAGGGTTTTACTGATGACGCGGCTGTAGTTGAGGCCACAAATCATCCAATTCACCTGGTTATCGGGGAAGAGAATAATATTAAAATTACCAGCCCCCTGGACCTCGTCATCGCTGAAGAACTGCTGGATCCTCCGGGTGGAATATTTAAATGAATTTTAAATCAGCACTGTCTTCCCTTTAAAATAATGAAAAGGAAAGGGCAGTCGATTGAATCGCAAAAACGGATAAGGCTGGTTGAATGATCCGAATTTCATGTAAAATGCTGCAATGCCCGGAATTTCTGAACCTTCAAAATCCAGGATCATATTTTGCGTGGCAAATTCTTTTATCAGCATGTCTACCAAATAAAACTGTGCCCTCAGATCCTTTCCCGAAGGCAGGGTAACCGGCATAATATTGTATATTCTTTTTTCATCCTGAAAAAAAATATTTATACAAAGCAGATTGCCGGACTTATCTCTTACTTCTCTTGCGAAAATCATTTTTCTTTCGGATAATAAACGGCATAAGTTTTCAAAATTCCTGTAGTCCCTGTTGCGCAAATGCCGGAGTCTGTTGCCATAATGGGTCTTAAATATAGTCATCGCTGAGGAATATGCTTCTGATGGCTGGTAACTCAGTTCGTTAAATTCTGATTTCTTTAAATAGTCCAGCATTCGGGTGCTATATTCCTTCCTGATTTCCAGGTATGATTTCCCCAGGTCCAGGACATAGTTTGCGCGTAAGGGATATTCCAATGTAATATTTTCAAAGTTCAAATGTATCTCGGCAAAGAGGTAACGGATTTTAATTTCGTTTATGAAATTCTCCAAAACAGATATGGCCTGGAAGCGGCAGAATATCCCCAGTTGGGCAGTAAATGCAGGCTGGTACAGATAGGTGAATCCAAATTTTCGGTTCCAGGTCAGGGGCATAACCAAATCATAGTCACCCGAAATGAAGGCGCTCCAATTTTTAGCCATGGTATCCAGATAAAATGAACGAGCGTATATCATACCGTTGGAGGACTCCTGTATACAACGGTCCCATTTCTCGGAGTCTATTTCCGCTCGATTCAAAAACCTGATATCAGAAGTGGGGTTATTCATATACCGGAAGCCTCTTTTTAAGGATCCATTTATAATCGATGCGCTGGAGATCAATACTGAAAGTAATCTTTCTCCCGAAATTCAGGCTGTTGAGAGCCTGAGTAAAATCACTGCTGTAAATCAGGGGAGCGTAGATGTTCAATACATTTTTAAAGAGACTTAACTGTATGCCTCCGGTATAGAGAAACCGACTGGTGGGTGAATTATTTTCCCAGGCCTCCGCATAGGTTCCGACATCGAAGAATAGTCGTATCGGTACCGGAAAGGGAAACAAAAAAGCCGGCAGCGTACTGCAAAAATTTAAGGAGCTTACCCAGTTGGCAGATTTGCCCTGCAGATAAGTCAGATCATCTATTCTTAATTTTAATCCGCCATCGCGGTTCATGATTTGCTGGGCGGCCACACCCTGATTGGGAACCGAGGTTTTTTCCTGTGCATACGTGGCTGAGCGACCGATGAAATAATTTTCATATAAATAATCTTCTTCCCCCGTTACGCCAAGCAACTGGGGTTCAAATCTGTCCAATGCAAGGGAATTGCCGCCATTCCAGGCACCGAATTTAGCAGCGAAAAAACGAACCTGCAGTCCGCCTCCATCAGGATAGTTCAGAAAATAATCTGCATGCAGGTTTATCCGGTAAAACAATTCACTTTGCTGAAATTCCACGCGGAGGTCATAAGGATATAATACCCTGTTATCATTAAGGTTAAAACTGAGTTGGTTTACATAGTAAAAATTGCTGACCAGTGAATTTGGATGTATGAGGGAATCATTTGGAGAAATTGCATAAGATTCAATGTTATAATTTTTTTGGGTTATCAGATAGGTTTTGAAATCCATCCATTTACTGATTGTACTCCGGGCATTAGCGGATTTGAAATCCAAACGGATATAAGGAACAAGTTTCGAGAAATTTTCAAATATATACTTTCCGTTACTATCCGTTGCCTTGTTCGAATTGAAATAAGCTCCGTTGATTCCGATACTAACGCGGCTGAACTTTGTATCCGGATGCCAGGTATATCCCATCCTTCCCAGACCCACTAATTCTTTCGAACCAAAAGCATACAATGGGGTAAAAAGAAACTCAAATTTGTTTGCGGGCAGGTTGATATTATGGATCACTGCACCTAGCATGAAATCATCATATTTGTTGTAACCAACAGCCGGAGCCAGACCAATATAATTATATCGTTCGCTGTTCCGGGCTGAAAAAATAAAAGCAGGTTTCAGGGTCCGGTGAATTACCGGTGGAAACAGGGAGGAGCCGGACCTTAGTTCATTCCATATGTTAACTGAATTATTTCCCCCTGCTTTGTCCATGATCATTCTGAAATCCGCCAGTTGCGGGTGATCAAATTGCCAAGTGGAAAAATAGCTTAACATGGTCCGATCAAAGTCGTCTGTGCCAATGGAATCCTGAAGACTGGAAATCCACAATCCCGTTTTAGTTTCGGCAATCAACGAGTCATTACGGGTACTGAATTCAGGAGCCGGTGTTACAATGGGTTGTGTCTTTTTTTCTTTTTCCTCCACGCGAAGCCACAGAATATCCGCTGGATAGGGAACACGGTTTGGATAGGCTGGCGGGAATTGACGGAGCAGTCTTTTATCATAGTAGTCTATGAATCCTCTGGAAAGCCAGGGTTGGGCCCGTTGGTCAGTTTGCAAAATAGTTTGAAACCATTGACCCAATAATTCTTTTCTGATTGTCGATTCTGTTTCAGGGGAAACCGCTTTTCTGCCTATACACAGCAATCCGGAAAAGTCCTGGTCTTCCATCTGGCTGCATTGAACAATGCTAAGGACCTGGTGGGGATAGGGTATAAGCCACACGGAAAGCTGACGAATTTCTTTTTTAATAGTGGAAAAAAGGATATTGTTCCCGTTTATATCGTTTACATAAAAATATTGGAGGGTTATCCTTTTACCGTTAACGGTTTCCAAGGTATCTGTTTTCAGCCTGAAGCGGCTGTCGGCAATCCAGGCAAAAGAGTTTGCATTATGAATAGAGAACCGGTAGAGGTTATTGGATGGGGAAGAAAATAAGGTATCCGCCACAGCACCGGCTGCTATAAGGTAAGAGGGCGGCGCCTCAATTTCCACTTGGTAATCCGCGTTTTCATGATAAGCTCCCCCTTGCATGAGGAAAGGCATCGGATGCCAGCCGGTATGGTCGTACACTGCGGGCTCCGGATACCAGTTTCGCATTTCAAAATGGTGCGGAGTATAACCGTTGCCATTAAAATTATAGGGAATTCGCAGATGAAATGAAGCTGACACATCAATACTGTCACCGGGCAAAAGAGGCCGGGGCAGCAAAAGTTTCTCCACATCCATATACTCCGGATGGTCCTGCATCTGTGCCAGGGTTCCATTTACCCGAAAATCAAGCTGGTTGAGATACCCCTTTTGGTCTCCTGATGAAAAATAATATCGGGTGTCACCGTTTTCAAGCAACTGCTCACTATAAAGAGTTCTGTCATTACGGTAGGCATTGGGCCAAACATGGAACCAAATAAAGGACAGTGTATCAGGAGAATGATTGATATACTGCAATTTCATCAGCACATCAGCAGATTTATCTGATGGAATGAATTTTAGATGAATTTCATAACGGAGGGTTTGTTTCCAGGCAGACTGTGACTGGGCCTGCAGGATGAAAAATAAAGCGGGAAAAATGAGCAGTTTTTTCAAATAAGCGCAGGTTTGAAAACTTAACGGCCCTTGCCTTTAAATATCGTAAGTAAAGTATACATCATGATTTTAAAATCCAGGGCCAGTGAAATATTTTCTATGTAAATCAGGTCATATTTCATCCGTTCAATCATTTCATCAACGTTTTCTGCGTAACCGAATTGTACCATCCCCCAGGAAGTTACCCCCGGTTTGACTTTAAGCAGGTATTTAAAATAGGGAGCATTCACCAGGAGTTGCCGGATATAATACTGACGTTCAGGTCTGGGACCCACTAAACTCATCTCACCGCGGATTACGTTCAATAACTGCGGCAGTTCGTCAATTCGCCATTTTCGCATGATCTTTCCCCAGCGCGTTATCCGGTCGTCATTTTCAGAAGATAAACGAGGTCCGTCCTGTTCAGCATTATTTATCATTGAACGGAACTTATGGATCATGAATTTTTTTCCTTTGTATCCAACTCTTTCCTGGGAGTAAAATACAGGTCCGGGTGATCCTAATTTTACCCGGATAGCTGCATATAATAGCAGGGGTGAAAGCAGGATCAGCGCAAAGCCGGAAAACAATACATCTACCAGTCTTTTAATATGCATTTGCCATTCAGGCATCAGGCCAGTATGAATATCGCTCAGCAGGGCGCCAAATAGATTACTTGTCTTAACTGATCCGGATAAGATATCGAGGATATCCGGAATGATTTTTATTTCCACGTCTTTTTCACTCAGGCGCTGAATTATTTTTTCAGCTTCTGCCTGTTCAGTTTTTTCCATTGCAATAACGACCAGCCGGATGTTTTCCTGCTCAATCAATTTTTCAAGATGGTCGCTGTTTCCCATTAATTGCAGAGGAATATTCATTTTGTCCACAGCCATGATGGGTTGTACATAACCCGAATACTGATACCCATTTGACCTAAGCCCGGTCACGGTTTCTTCATAAGTTTTAATGGCTATGGCTCCGGAGCCCAGCAGGAGACTGTGGAAAATGATTTCTCCCCGGCGTATCTGGATTTTTGTGAACGAAAGTATCAGCCACCTGCCAAACCAGGTGATCAGGAAATGCAGGGTCAAAAAAATGAAGTAAGCTTTATAATAATACCGGTAGTCCGTTTGCGGGTCATTGATAACTATGGCAAAAAAAAGGATAGTACATCCAATCAGTCCGGAAAGAATCGTACTGGAGAATTCATTGAGTCTGGATTTCTTATAGAGGGAATGATAGGTTCCGGTAATCCCATAAAAAATAATCCAGCCTACCGGTATCAGTATGATTCCAAGCCAGAAACGGTCATTTAAAAAAAGTTTCCCGTCAAGGAATATTTTTTCATCTAACAGATAACGCCGGGTAAAATATAAAACCATCCAGGAGAGGATAGCTGAAATGTAATCACTAAGTATGTACCAGGTGATATGGATCTTTCTTCCCGGTTGCAGCATGAATCAGGCGTTAATGGAATTGAATTTTATTTTCTGAAGTATCTGGTGGGCAATATCCATCGCCCGGTATCCGTCAAGCTCAGAAACACGGGTAGGTTTGTTTTGAAGAATGGATTCTGTAAATTTTTCCAGTTCCATCAGGATAGCATTGACTTCAGGAGGTTCCGGATTTCTGACCAGAATGGATTTAGTTCCGTTCAGGGTCTCGATATCGAATGAAAACCCATCCTTGCTATCGCCTGTATTCAAACTGATGATTTCCGTTTTCTTGGCCAGGAAATCCACTCCGATATATGCGTCTTTCTGGAATATGCGTAATTTTCGCATTTTCTTCAGTGAAATCCTGCTGGAAGTCAGGTTGGCAACACAACCATTGTTAAATTCAATCCGCACGTTAGCAATATCTGGTGTATCTGTCATCACGGCTACTCCGCTGGAATAAATATTTTTCACTTCACTTTTTACAATGTGCAGAATGATATCAATATCATGAATCATCAAATCAAGGATTACACTTACTTCTGTGCCCCTGGGATTGAATTCTGCCAGCCGGTGAACTTCAATGAACATTGGATGAAGTGCAACACCCTCCAGGGCCAGGAAGGCAGGATTAAATCTTTCCACATGACCAACCTGTAATTTCACATTGGATTCTTTGACCAGTTTCAGAAGAATCTTTGCTTCTTCCATATCGTTTGCCAGTGGTTTCTCAACAAAAACGTGCTTGCCTTTCTTGATGGCCATTTCGCAAAGGTGGAAATGGAATGGGGTTGGGGCAATGATATCCACTGCATCGCAGAGATCCAGCAATTTTTCCGGATCCAGGAACCGCTGAATCTTGTATTTTTCAACAACTGCTGTGGCGGTCTGGTCGTTGGGATCATAAAATCCAACGATTTCGGCTTCCCGTATTAATTTCCAGTTATTCAAATGAAATTTCCCCAGATGTCCGGTCCCGAAAACGCCAACTTTAAGCATCCAATAAGTTTAAGTATTCAAATATAAATAATGTGAAAGTAAGCTAAAAGCCCAAAGCAGAACGCGTAAAGCTTCCAACATTGCATAAGTGCCTAACTTACTCGAAAAACGATAATTTATTATTTGTGAATTGGTCTTAAGCTTAATGCTTTGGTCAGTACTGGCTGTGTTCGGGGAGCTGTTTGTGCTGAATACGGAGCCGCAGATATTTATAAACATTCGAGAAAGTAACCGGAATGTTCTTTCCTTGGAAAATTTTTGACTGTATGAGTTTTACCAGGGTAAATGTGAAGACCAAAATGAAAAGAAGGAGAACAACCACATAAAAAATCGAATATTTCTTCAGGAAAAACGTGCGCAGTGAAATCTTGTCCGCTTCCGGTTTGCCAATCGTAAGATCCAGTATTTTTTTAATGGCAGGCAGTACGATCGGGATTTTCGTCCAGTTGGAATACCGAACGTCTTCATACCGGTAGATCATATTATAACCAGAGGGCAGCTGCGTTCTATAATAGGACCAGTTGTTTTTTACATCATCAAAGCTGGCAAGTTTCAGGGAAGGTTTAATAAAATAAACATCATAAAGCGGATCTAACACAACCCAGCCGTGGGGCGATTGAACTTCAACAATATTATGCAGGGCAAAAACGCCATTTGCTTTCATCTGGGCAATTCTTACCGGATATTTACAATCCTGCAGGATCCTGGCCAGCACCATCGAATAACTTCCGCAGGCTCCTCTTCCTGTCATCAGGTCCGTTGAAGTCGGTTCGATGATATCCGATTTAAAGTCGCTAAGTTGCTTTCCTTCGAAAATTGAACCACGATTTATCAGTAGGTTGTGGGTGGTATGCATGATCTTGGCCAGAACGGAATCCCCGGATTCGGCTTTAGTGATCCTGCGGACAATATCTGTATGTATTGCCTGAAAAAGGTCATTTTCATAGTTGGCTTCCATCTTGAAATAAAAAAGGGAAGCCAGCAGGAACCCGTTCAGGAAAGTCAAAAAATATAAATTCCCTAAAAAGCGTCTGATCATCATCCGAAAGTTAAAACCAATAAAAGGAATCAATTTTTATACCACGAAATTAAGTAAAAACTTTAGGCTGAATTCCTCGCCGCATTGATAATCCCAAAAGAACAACGGATGATTAGTTTTTCATATATTTTTTTCATTCCGGAGCCCGCTTTTTCTGCTTCCCGAAACTTTACAATGGCATACTGTTGAATGGTGCTGAGGGGGAGTACAATTCTTTCCCGCATCTGAATGGATAACTGCTCGATGGGATAATCAGACATAAGTTCCTGTTTACCAGAGAGTTTGAAAATATATTTTTTGGTGAGTTCAAATTCATTAAAAATCATCATCCAGATTTTTCCAAATTTCGGGTGACGGGAAAAGGACTCGGTCAGGGGGAAAAAGCATTTCTTCATAGCCATTTCACTGTTATCCAGCAGGGTCTTAAAATAAGGGGAATTGCTGTATAAATTCCTGACCAGTTTCCATTTTCCTTTTTTCTCCATCTCCTGGAGGGCAGAACCGACGCCATAGTACCCCGTTACGTTTTGCTTTAATTGGCTGAAAGCTCCCACAAATGGGATTGCCCGGAGGTCCTTAAGCTCAAGTTTCCCTGAATTTTTTCTTTTGGTCGGCCGGCTGCCAATATTGGTTTCCCCATAGAACTGAAGGGGACTCACTTCTCCCAGGTATTCAGTAAAATGATCATGATCTTTTAAAGCGATATAGGACTGGTAACTGGAATCAGCCATTTCTGACATCAACGCTTCTTCCTCTTCGGTCAGGGTGACTTTGCGCTCTGAAAACAGGTCATTTGCGATCCCGGCATGAACCAGCTGCTCCAAATTGAACTGAGCCGAATCCACGGTGCCAAAATTTGAGCTAACTGTCTGCCCCTGAATGGTGAGTTGTATTTCCTTGTTGGCGATATTCTTACCCTGGGAGGAATAAAAACGGTGTGTTTTCCCCCCACCTCTGGCCGGTGGTCCGCCCCGACCGTCAAAAAAAACAACTTCAATACCATATTCCTTCGAAATACTGGTTAATTCCTCCTTCGCTTTATAGATACTCCAATTGGCCATCAGGTATCCGCCATCCTTGGTTCCGTCTGAAAAGCCAACCATGATAGTCTGGGTCTCATTTCTTCTTTTCAGATGGGCGCGATATTCGGTATTTGAATACAGGGTTTTCATTATGCCTGCAGAATGGTGGAGGTCATCAACGGTCTCAAACAACGGAACGATATCCAGACTAATGGCGTCTTTTTTCCAGCCCCCTAATAAGAATAAACCAAAAACCTCCATAACGTTCAGGGCGCTATTGCACTGGCTGATGATATACCGGTTACATCCGGCTTCCCCGTTTTTTTCCTGGATGGTTTTTACCGCTCTTACGCTGGCCAGGGTGTCTTCCGTCAGGTCATCCTCAAAGGGTATTTTACCTGTTGTTTTCAGGTGGGTAAGCAGTTTTATTTTTTCATTTTCTTCCAGCGATTCGTAGTTATCCGGAAATATTTCATCTCTTTCATTGATTATTCTTAATACTCTTTGGTGCACACTGCTTTCCTGCCGAAGGTCAAGTGTTGCAAAGTGTAATCCGAAAATCCGCATTTTACTGATGAAATTATCCACCAGATTCAGAAATAATCCATTGTTCTGATAAATGAGTACTTCCCGGATCTTGAGCATGGATTTCAACATGTCGGCAATCTGGAATGATTTTGATGCTTCGGGAGTGAACAGTTCCTGATACAATTTCTCTTCCCAGTCTGCAATGATCAGGTCCACTTCCTTAAAGGTGAGTCTTCTTTTCAGGCGTCGTACATCAAAATAATAACACCTGAGCAGTGAGTGGCGCAGTGTTTCTGCTACTTTAATGGTGGTGTCTGATTTTACGAATGGATTGCCATCCCGGTCTCCGCCTGGCCAGAATCCCATCTGGATAACGGGATTTTGATCACTGACTGCAGCAGGAAACTGTGATTTCAATGCGGATAAAATTTTTCCGGCAGCATGATAAAAAATATTTTCCAGATACCAGATCAGGCTTACGGCTTCGTCATAAGGTGTTGGCTTTTGTTTTTTCAAAAAGGGCGTTTTCCCCAGTTGCTGCATGAACACATTGATTTCGGCGGCATTATTCTGAATCACTGCACGGGAAAGATCATTGATAATTCCCAGTACGGGTCCCGGATAAAATTGTGTGGGATGTGCGGTCAGAACCAGCCTTACCGCATAATCCTCCAGTTTTTCCCTGAGTTCTTTTTCTTTATCGTATTGGACGATCTCGGATGAAAGATGTTTGAGTGTTCCGGTTCCTCCCATATCGTTCACACTGGTAAAAGCTGAGTCCTCCAGGGCATCGAATAATACAACCTGCCTTTCTACATATTGTACAAAGCGAAAAAGGATATCTGATTTTTCACGGTCCGTTCCATCGGGATAATGTTTACTGAAAAAGTCTTCAATAATCTGAACCGGACTCATTTTTTTATGGTAACCTTCCTCACAGTAGGTTAGAAGGAGGGATAAAAAAATGCCTGTTTTTTCTATCCGGTGGAAAGGCAAGGATGTAAATAGGCTGTTATACAGCTGGAACTTGATGCCCACAAGGTTCTTAAACTCCTGCAGTCCGGTAGCTTGGTTACTCATAAGCGAATTTAAAATTCATTCAACAAATCGAGCAATATATGAGCAGGAATTCAAAACATTTGAATAAAATCATTTGATATAATACAAAATATCATGATTTGATTCAATTTCGTTAATATAATTCCTTAGCTTTGCCTCACTTTCATTCGTGAATCATCCGGTTAACCATATTAGCAATATTCCCGTTATTCCCCGCACTACCGGTGTTACCATTATTATTTCCACAACGACCCTTTAGGGGTTGTACAATTACATATTATTCAGGGGCGGAGGCTGCAGTTAAAACAGCCCTTATTTTCAAATTCTCAAATTATCTCATTTTCCAATTTTTTATATGCAGGTTCTAAAGTTTGGAGGTTCTTCCGTTGCCAATGCGGCGAACATCAGTAAGTGTATAGCCATAATACAGAAAGCAGTCCGGTTGGATAAATCCATTATTGTGGTTTCTGCACTCGGAGGTATTACAGACAGTTTATTGCATTGTGCATCGGCGGCGGCTGCAGGCGACGAGGGGTATATGGAAACGTTAAAAAGTATTGAGCAGCGTCATTTGGATGCTGTCAGGGAACTTATCCCGGTTACCAGCCAGAGTGCCAACCTGAGCATGGTGAAGAAAACCTGCAATGAACTGGAAGATATATTCAAAGGCATATACCTGCTTCGTGAACTGTCAACCCGCACAAAAGATCATGTGGTTAGTTTCGGAGAACTATTGTCGTCCAGGATTCTTTCTGCAAGCCTGGCAGCGATGGGTGTTCCGAACAGCTGGAAAGATTCCCGCGAACTGATAGTAACAGATGCGCAGTTTGGTCATGCACAGGTTGATTTTGAGGGAACCCAGAAAAAAATGTCAGCATATTTTCAGATTGCCACCGGAACACTTTTTATTGTTCCTGGGTTTATTGCTGCGGGTCCGATGGGCATCACCACCACACTGGGCAGGGGAGGCAGTGACTATACAGCCGCTATTTTTGGGAACGCCCTGCACAGCAGCCGGATTGAAATCTGGACAGATGTTTCAGGTATGATGACAGCCGATCCGCGGTTGGTAAGCAATGCCCGGGTGATCCCGGATATTTCTTATCAGGAAGCCATGGAACTTTCTCATTTTGGTGCTAAAGTGATATATCCGCCAACCCTGCAACCGGTGATGAATAAAAATATCCCGGTCTGGATAAAAAATACATTTGCGCCCGACGATCCGGGCACCCTGATCGAAAAAATTTCCAGCTCTGCTGGAAACAGTATCCGTGGCATTTCCAGCATTCACCGCATTGCCCTGCTGAGCCTCGAAGGCAGTGGGATGATCGGGATTCCCGGGTTTTCAAAAAGACTTTTTGAAGCCCTGTCCAGACAGCAGATTAATGTAATTCTGATAACCCAGGCTTCCTCGGAACATTCCATTTGTGTAGGCGTGGATAGTTCCCAGTCCGCCCTCGCGAAAATTTCGATTGACGATGCATTTTCGGTTGAAATCCAGGCGGGTACCGTATTGCCTTTATTTGTTGAAGAAGAGCTTGCCATCATTGCGCTGGTGGGTGACAATATGAAAAGCCATCCCGGAATCAGTGGCAAATTATTCGGTGTGCTGGGAAGAAACGGCATAAACGTGCGGGCGATAGCCCAGGGTTCTTCGGAAAGAAATATTTCAGCTGTGATTTCTACCAAGGACGTCAAAAAAGCAGTGAACGTATTACATGAAGAGTTTTTTGAAGCAACTTATAAACAACTCAACCTGTTTATTACCGGTACGGGAAATGTGGGAAGGAGGCTCCTGTATCAGCTGGCACAACAAAAACATTTCCTGCAGGAACAACTTCGGTTACAGGTCCGCGTTATAGGAGTAGCAAACAGCCGCCGGATGCTAATAAGGGAAGACGGGATTGATCTGAACAACTGGCAGGAGGAACTGGAGAACGGCGATAATATGCAACTCCGGGATTTTATAAAGCTCATCCATGCAAAAAACCTCCGCAATTCTGTTTTCGTGGATATAACAGCCAACAGGGATGTGGCCCAGGCATACGACCAGCTTCTTCAAAAAAGCGTCTCCGTAGTAGCATGCAACAAAATTGCCTGTTCGTCACCGTTCAGTTATTACCGAAAACTGAAAGACCTTTCGAAAGAGTTCAATGCTGCTTTTTATTTTGAGACCAATGTTGGCGCAGGTCTTCCGGTTATCGGAACCCTGAACGATCTGATGCGCAGCGGAGATAAAATCAGGAAAATAGAAGCTGTGCTCAGCGGCACGCTTAATTTTGTATTTAATCATTACGATGGCAAAACAAAGTTTGCTTCTGTTGTGAAACAGGCACAGGATGAAGGGTATACAGAACCAGATCCACGACTCGACCTGGGCGGTACGGATGTTATGCGGAAGATTATGATCCTGGCCCGCGAGGCCGGGAATGCCATCGAAATGGAAGACATCAGCAACCGCGTGTTTCTTCCCGTCTCCTGTATGGAAGGGTCAGTTGAGGATTTTTATACTGCCATGGAAAAAGAAGAAGCACAGTTCAGGAAGTTATTTGATGCCGCTGCTGCAGAAGGGAAAAAACTGAAATTCGTTGCCAGCTACGAAAATGGAAAAGCCTCTGTTGGCCTTCAGCATGTGGGAGCTTCCCATGATTTTTATCATTTATACGGAAAGGACAATATTGTACTTTTTTATACAGACCGTTATCCCGAACAACCCCTTGTGATTAAAGGAGCTGGAGCGGGAGCAGAGGTGACGGCCTCAGGCGTTTTTGCCGATATCATCCGGGCAGCCAACACTTAAAAAGCACTGATGAAAGAAATTACCCTTCATGCCCCCGCTACTGTTGCCAACCTGGTATGCGGGTTCGACGTGCTCGGTCTCTGTCTGGCCGAGCCTTATGATATTATGAAAGTCAGGCTGCTTGATAAACGTCAGGTTATTATCCGCACCACAGATGACTATCCATTGCCTGCTGATCCGGCCCTGAATACAGCCGGCGCACCCCTTATGGAAATGCTGGCTGTTTTAAATCAGGAACTGGGTTTTGAAGTGATCATCACCAAACAGATTAAACCCGGAAGTGGCATCGGCTCGAGTGCAGCCAGCGCCGCAGGTGCGGTGATGGCAGCGAATGCCTTACTCGGGAATATTTTTTCGAAAGAAGAGCTCGTAAGGTTTGCAATGTTTGGGGAGAAAGTGGCATCCGGCGTAAAACATGCTGACAATATTGCGCCTTGTATTTACGGAGGTGTAACTCTTATTCGTTCCATATTTCCACTGGATATCATACCCATATCCTGCCCACCCTTATATGTTTCCGTTTTACATCCGCAGATTGAAGTGAGAACTTCAGATGCAAGGGAAATCCTACGAAAGGAAGTTCTGCTTAAGGATGCCATCAGGCAGTGGGGGAATATTGCCGGACTGGTTGCAGGACTGATGACCAACGATTATGAACTTATCGGCCGGTCGCTTGAAGATGTGATCATTGAACCCGTTCGTTCGATACTTATACCCGGCTTTGACCTGATCAAATCCGAGTGTAAAAAAGCTGGCGCAATAGGAGGCGGAATTTCGGGTTCAGGCCCTTCCATCTTTATGCTGAGTAAAGATGAACCAACTGCCCGGGCCGTAGCCGCTATGATGAAATCTGTGTACGACCGCATCGGTGTGTTGTATCATGTTTATGTGACTACGGTAAACCACCAGGGGATAAAGCTTAACCCTTAACACCAAACGCGCAACGTCAAATTATTTAAACTATGTTGTTCTACAATCTCAATAAGCCTTCTGAAAAAACAGATTTTAAAACCTGCACCATTTTGGGACTCGGTGCGGAGAAAGGACTATTTTTTCCTGAACGGATTCCGGTTTTTCCTGAAACCTGGATCAAAAACCTGGAGAATATTTCCAATGAAGAAATTGCCTGGACGGTGATGAAAGAATATGTGGGTGATTCGATTCCGGAAAATATATTAAGGCAGATACTCCGGGAGACGATTGCCTTTGATATCCCGTTGGTTCCGGTTACTGAAAATATATTTTCACTGGAATTGTTTCATGGGCCCACCCTGGCCTTTAAGGATGTGGGAGCACGATTTATGAGTCGCTGCCTGGGATATTTTATGAAGAACCAGGACCGCCATATTACGGTGCTGGTTGCTACTTCCGGTGATACCGGCGGCGCGGTGGCCAGTGGATTTCTGGGCGTGGAAGGTGTTGATGTGGTAATCCTGTATCCTTCTGGTAAAGTGAGCGAGGTGCAGGAGCTGCAATTGACCACCTCTGGTCAGAATATCTCGGCGCTGGAAGTGAATGGAAGTTTTGATGATTGCCAGGCCCTTGTAAAACAGGCGTTTTCAGACGGGGAACTAAATGAAAAGATCTTTCTGACATCAGCCAATTCCATCAATGTAGCCCGCTGGCTGCCCCAGCAGATTTATTATTTCCTGGCCTGGAAACAATGGAAGAATAAATCAAATCCACCGGTGATCTCGGTTCCCAGTGGAAATTTTGGAAATATCTGTGCGGGACTGCTCGCTTATCATTCGGGTTTACCTGTTCAGCATTTTATTGCAGCATGTAATATAAATGCCATTGTCCCCAATTATTTAAACACGGGTATCTATCAGCCCGAAAAAGCGAAAGCCACTCTATCCAATGCCATGGATGTTGGCGACCCCAGTAATTTTATCAGGGTCCTGGCACTATTCCACGAGGAATTTGAGCCTTTAAAAAAAATGATGAGTAGTGAAAGTATTACGGATAAAGAAACAGGTGAAGCCATCAGGACCTTGTTTCGGGAATTTGGTTATGTAGCAGATCCGCACGGGGCCGTAGGATGGCTGGCGCTAAGCCGGTGGCTGACGGAGCATCCCGGGCAACTGGGGATTTTTCTCGAAACAGCCCATCCGGTCAAGTTTCCGGAAACCGTGGAAAAATTTACCGGAAACCCGGTAACCATACCTTCTTCCGTTCTGGAACTTTTCAGTAAGACAAAAAAATCGATTAAAATCCAGCCGGAATATGACCTGTTTAAGGAATACCTTTTAAGCTTTAAGTCCAGAGCCTGATAGCGATAGACGATCAGTCATAAACCGTCAACCGTCAGCCATTCCTCCTTCCGCGTGCAAAAAACGGCCACTTACAAAGTCCCCGGGGCTTTACATCCCATTGTAAATTCATTTCTTTATTTTTATAGGGAACCTTAAAAATTAAATATGAAAAATTTAAAGCGCTTTGCTATTGTTGGTTTTGTGCTAATTACAGCCATGCAGGGACTTGCACAAAAAGTCAAACTGGAAGAGGGCGACCTCTCTCCGCTGAAAACTGAAAAATCAATTGCCTTCGCTTTTACCTACGATAGTATGTCGATGGGCGGCCGGGATCATCCTTCAGAGGCGGCGTATGTAGCCAAAAAAACCGAAGAATATAATAAGAAAAGCCCCGGAAAGGGAGACGAATGGGCCAAAGCATGGAAGGACGACCGGGAAACCCTTTACGAACCGGCATTTACAAAGGAATTCGAAAAGTATAGTACTATTCAACCGGATCCAAAAGCAAAATACACATTGATTTTTAAAACCGTTTTTACCGAGCCGGGATTTAACATCGGTATCATACGTCACAATGCCGAGATCAGTGGAATTGCGCTGATTGTGGAATCGGCAAATAAATCCCATGTGATTGCCAAGATTACAGTAACAAAATCACCGGGGGGAAGTTTTTTTGACAATGATTTCAATAACGATGAGCGCATAGCAACAGCATATAGCGAAGCGGGCAGGGGATTAGGGTATTTCATCAAGGGAAAGCTTTGAGAATTTGGGAACGATAGTAAAGAAGCGTTAAAGCAGTTTTGATTTACTATTCAATCCGGTTTTAAATTTCAGCAGGAAGTCTCCAAATAAAAAACCCTCTCAGAAATTTCTGAGAGGGTTTGTATTTTTAAAAGCGTTATGCTTTAGGCGTTAAGCGTTAGGCCTAAAATTTGACTTTAGTCAAATCTTAGATCAAGACCCAGTCCGCGCAATTCATGAACCAATACGTTGAAAGATTCCGGAATACCCGCTCTCGGGATCTGGTCGCCTTTCACGATGGCTTCATAGGTCTTGGCACGGCCGATGATATCATCCGACTTTAGGGTAAGCAGTTCCTGAAGGATGTTGGAAGCGCCATAGGCTTCAAGGGCCCACACTTCCATTTCCCCGAAACGCTGACCACCAAATTGTGCCTTACCACCCAGGGGCTGCTGTGTAATCAGACTATATGGTCCGATACTGCGGGCATGCATTTTATCATCCACCATATGGTGCAGTTTGATCACGTAAATGATACCAACTGTCGCCTTCTGGTCGAAGCGGTCCCCGGTTTCTCCGTCATACAGGTAGGTATGACCGAATTTCGGCAAACCGGCCCGATCGATATGTTCTGCAATTTCTTCCACACTGGCACCATCAAAAATCGGTGTTGAGAATTTCAATCCGAGTTTTTCTCCGGCCCATCCGAGAACGGTTTCATAGATCTGACCCAGGTTCATACGGGAAGGTACACCCAGCGGGTTCAGTACAATATCCACCGGCGTCCCGTCTTCGAGGAATGGCATGTCTTCTGCACGTACAATTTTAGCGACGATACCCTTATTACCATGGCGACCTGCCATTTTATCGCCCACTTTCAGTTTACGTTTCACGGCCAGGTAAACCTTCGCCAGTTTCAATACGCCGGCCGGTAATTCATCACCGATGGAAATATTGAATTTTTCGCGTTTGTATCTTCCCAGCTCTTCGTTATACTTGATATTGTAGTTATGCAGCAGCACATTCACCAATTCATCTGATTTGGCATCACCCGTCCATCCCAGTGGATTTACATTCAGGTAATCGATGCCGCTCAAGTTTTTCTGGGTAAACTTCGCACCTTTTCCAATCTGCACTTCGCCGAAATTATTATTGACTCCGGTAGAAGTATGATCTTTCAACAATACCTGCAGTTTTGAAATCAGTACTTCCAGCAGATCGGTTTCATTCTTCTCGTGCACTTTTTCAATCTTGTCAAGCACCGCTTTCTCACGCACTTTTGCATTCTTATCTTTCTTTGCGCGCTGGAAAAGTTTCTTGCTGATCACCACACCTTCCGTTCCACTTGGTGCTTTCAGGGAGGCATCTTTTGCATCCCCGGCTTTATCACCAAAGATGGCACGCAGGAGCTTTTCTTCCGGTGTCGGATCACTTTCGCCTTTAGGAGTAATTTTCCCGATCAGGATATCGCCTTCCTTGATCTGGGCGCCAACACGGATAATTCCGTTTTCGTCCAGGTCCTTGGTGGCTTCTTCCGATACATTGGGAATATCCGGTGTCAGTTCTTCTTCACCCAGTTTGGTATCCCGCACTTCGAGTTCGTATTCAGAAATATGAACCGAAGTGAATAAATCTTCACGCACCACTTTTTCGCTGATCACAATGGCATCCTCGAAATTGTATCCCTTCCAGGGCATGAATGCCACTTTCAGGTTTCTTCCCAGGGCCATTTCACCGGCCTGCACAGCGTATCCTTCTGTAAGGAAATCACCTTCTTTCACGCGCTGTCCTTTCTTCACAGCGGGTTTCAGATTGATACAGGTTTCCTGGTTCGTTTTGATGAACTTGGTGAGCTTATATATTTTCAGGTCGTCTTCAAAGCTGACGAGCTTCTGTATTTCATTTCTTTCGTAGCGGACATGGATTTCATTGGCATCCACAAATTCTACCTGACCTTCGCCTTCGGAATGGATCTGGATGCGGGCATCCCGGGCAGCTTTGGCTTCCAGGCCGGTACCCACAATAGGTCTGTCAGGAAGAATCAGCGGCACAGCCTGCCTTTGCATGTTAGAACCCATCAGGGCACGGTTGGCATCATCATGTTCAAGGAAGGGGATCAGGGAGGCGCTCAGACCAACAATCTGGTTGGGAGCCACATCCATGAATTCCACTTCATTCCGGTCGAGTATCGGGAAATCTCCCGTCTGACGTGAAACGATTTTATCTTCAACGAAATTTCCTTTTTCATCCAGGGCAATATTGGCCTGGGCGATTTTGGCAATATCTTCTTCTTCTGCACTCAGGTAAGTGAGTTTCTTCATGTCCACCCTGCCTTCATTTACTTTCCGGTATGGCGTTTCAATAAAGCCCATTTCATTGATCTTCGCGTGAACACAAAGCGTTGAAATAAGACCGATGTTCGGACCTTCCGGTGTTTCAATGGTGCAAAGCCGGCCGTAATGGGAATAATGCACGTCACGTACTTCGAATCCTGCTCTTTCACGACTCAGACCACCGGGCCCGAGGGCGGAGATACGGCGCTTATGAGTTATTTCGCTTAATGGATTGGTCTGATCGAGGAACTGTGACAACTGGGAAGTACCAAAGAATGAGTTGATCACGGAAGAAAGGGTTCTTGCATTGATCAAATCCACCGGAGTGAATACTTCATTATCACGCACGTTCATTCTTTCGCGAATGGTACGTGCCATACGGGCCAGACCAACGCCAAACTGGGCATACAACTGCTCACCCACAGTACGAACACGACGGTTGCTCAGGTGATCGATATCATCGATTTCTGCCTTACCGTTGGTTAAGCGTACCAGGTATTTAATGATCTCAATCATATCTCCCTTGGTCAGCGTTTTCTGAGTCAGCGGAAGATTGAGGTTGAGCTTGCGGTTAATTTTATATCGTCCAACTTCTCCGAGATCATATCGTTTATCGCTAAAGAACAGTTTGTCGATAATACCACGGGCTGTTTCGTCATCCGGTGCATCTGCACCGCGCAGCTGACGGTAGATATGCTGAACTGCTTCCAGCTCACTGTTGGATGTATCCTTATTGAGTGTATTATAAATGATGGCATAGTCTCCACCCACGTCTTCTTTCTGGATGAAAACACTTTTTACATCCATCTCGATTACCATATCGATAGCTTCTTCGTCAAGAACAGTATCGCGTTCCAGCACGATTTCATTTCTTTCGATGGAAACCACTTCTCCGGTGTCTTCATCCACAAAATCTTCCACCCAGGTACGAAGTACGCGGGCTGCGAGTTTTTTGCCAATATATTTATGGAGGGTTTTTTTATCAACCTTTACTTCATCGGCCATTCCGAAGAGGGCAAGGATATCTTTATCCGTTTCATAACCGATAGAACGCAGCAGGGTAGTAACCGGGAATTTCTTTTTCCGGTCGATATACGCAAACATGACGTTGTTAATATCAGTTGCAAATTCCATCCAGGCTCCCTTGAAAGGAATTACCCGGGCAGAATAAATTTTTGTTCCGTTGGGGTGAATGGACTGGCCAAAGAACACACCTGGAGAACGGTGAAGCTGGGAAACTACCACGCGCTCAGCACCGTTAATAACAAAGGTACCGCGGGGGGTCATGTAAGGGATGTTTCCGAGGAATACATCCTGTACGATGGTCTGGAAATCCACATGTTCCTCGTCGTTACAGCTGAGGCGGAGTTTCGCCTTCAGGGGAACGGCATAGGTCAGACCACGCTCCATACACTCTTCAATGGTGTAACGGGGCGGATCGATAAAATAATCCAGGAACTCCAGCATGAAAATGTTCCGCGTGTCTGTGATAGGAAAATTTTCCTTGAACACTTTGAACAAGCCCTCAATGTTTCGCTTGTCCGGCGTGGTTTCCAGCTGGAAAAACTCTTTAAAAGACTGGATCTGTACTTCGAGCAGGTCCGGTGTTTCTGCAAGATGTTTAATCTTACCGAAATTTACCCTGGGTGTGATCTTTGTTGAAGACATATGGTATATATCCTGTTTTTAGATGTTCAAACTACCCTTCACGGGAAAACAAAAAAATACCCTGGAAACTCAGTGAATTCCCAACGCATTGATTAATAGCGTATTATATTGTGCTGAATGGTGATAACTTAATTGATAATACAAACGGACGGCAAAGTTAAGGAATTTGTCTCAATTTTTGGCATTCCGTAAATAAATCGTTGGCCGTTAGCGGGTGGCCGTTGGCGGACTGATTTGAAGGTGCTTGAATAAATTATTTCTCTTATTTTTTTTCATTTAACTGCCAACCGCCAACCGTCAACTAAAATGAAAATGGTGAACGAAACAAGTCCATCCACCATTTACCATCAACTATTTACAAGAACGACTACTGAATTTCTACTTCAGCACCAGCTTCTTTAAGCTTGGCAACCAGACCTTCAGCATCTGCCTTGCTCACGCCTTCTTTAACGGGCTTTGGAGCGCCGTCAACGAGGTCTTTTGCTTCTTTCAAACCGAGGCCAGTCAGGTCCTTAACAATCTTTACCACATTCAGTTTGTTTGCACCGGCTGCTTTCAGAATAACATTAAAAGATGTTTTTTCTTCAGCAACAGCAGCAGCACCGCCAGCAGCTGGTCCGGCAACCGCAACAGCAGCAGCTGCAGGTTCGATACCGTATTCTTCTTTCAGGATTTTTGCGAGTTCATTAACTTCTTTTACAGTCAGTGATACCAACTGTTCTGCGAAAACTTTTAAATCTGCCATTTTGTTTGATTTTTTCCCCCTTCATGTTCGGCTCAGCCTACTCCGGAGGATGGTTATTAAAAAATATTTACTTACTCGTTTATTATCTCGTTTATCGTATATCGATCCACGATCTATGCTTGTGCCCTGGCCTCCAAAGCCTGAACCAGTCCCGCTAATTTTGCACCTGCATTCAGTCCGCTGATTACATTTTTGGCAGGTGATTGGAGCAATCCGATGATTTCACCAATCAGGTCGTGTTTGCTCTTCAGGGTCGTGAGTGTTTTCAGCTGGCTATCGCCTTCAAAAACATCTCCGTCGATGAAAGCAGCTTTCAGAACGGGTTTTTCAAGATTGCCATCCTTACGGAAGCTGCTTATGATTAAAGCCGGTTCTTTGGCATTTTCTGAGAAAAGCAGGGCGGTAACCCCGTTTAAAGAATTGAATACACCTGCATAACGGCTGGAATCCAGATTCTCCAGGGCCTTTTTTATCAGGGTGTTCTTCGCAACTTTCATTTCTACTTTTTTATTAAAGCAGATCCGGCGCAGTTTACCAACCTGTTCCACGGTAAGGGATTCGGTATTGGTAACATAAAAATTATTGTATTGAGAGAACTTGCCTTTCAGCGCTTCAATCACTTCGTTTTTTTGATCTTTGTTCATTGCCTTTTTTTTAAAATATTATATAGCAAAAGCGCGGGTATCGATGGAAATAGACGGGCTCATGGTAGAAGCCATAAATACGCTTTTCACATAAGTACCTTTTGAAGTGGCCGGTTTTGCGCGGATCACTGCATTAATAAATTCCTGGCTGTTTTGAATCAGTTTTTCAGGAGAAAAACTAACCCTGCCTACTGAGGCATGGATAATACCGGCTTTGTCTACTTTAAAAGCAACTTTACCACCTTTCACTTCATTCACCGCTCCGGCAACGTCATTGGTTACCGTACCGGTTTTGGGATTCGGCATCAGGTTGCGTGGTCCGAGCACCTTACCCAGTTTCCCGATTTTAGGCATAACGGATGGAGTCGCGATAACCACATCTACATCTACCCAGCCACCTTCAATTTTAGTAATGTATTCGTCCAGGCCTACGTAATCCGCACCGGCAGCAGTTGCTGCGGCTTCTTTATCGGGCGTACATAATACGAGAACACGTTTTGTTTTACCTGTCCCGTTGGGAAGGCTTACGGTTCCGCGAACGGCCTGATCGGCTTTTTTAGGGTCAACGCCCAGACGGATATGAAGATCAACTGAGGCGTCGAATTTCGTCAGGTTCACTTCCTTTACTAGGGAAGCAGCATCCTTTAGCGTATAAGCTTTATTTTTGTCAACCTTAGCGGCAACAGATTTTCTTTTTTTAGAGATAGCCATATCTTAATTTTTTTAAGTGTTCAGAATCAATTGTCCCATGGAGCTTTGCCTTCCACGTTAACGCCCATACTGCGTGCCGTACCGGCAACCATGCGCATGGCACTTTCAACGGTAAAACAGTTCAGGTCCGGCATCTTGTCTTTTGCAATTGCCTCTACCTGGGTCCAGTTGACCTTACCCACTTTGCTGCGATTTGGCTCTTTGGATCCACTCTGCAATTTGGCTGCTTCCAGGATCTGGACAGCTGCAGGCGGTGTTTTGATGATGAAATCGAAAGATTTGTCGGAGTAAACGGTGATTAAAACAGGAAGCACTTTTCCTATTTTATCCTGGGTTCTGGCATTGAACTGCTTACAGAACTCCATAATGTTGATACCCTTTGATCCTAAGGCAGGTCCGATAGGGGGAGCCGGGTTGGCCTGACCGCCCTTTACCTGCAACTTGACGAAACCGGAAATTTGCTTTGCCATGTTTATTTTTTTTGGTGTTAGCGAACCGCTTTAAGCGGATCTCCCAAACAATCTAATTCTAAGAACTCTCGATTGGGGTCGCAAAATTAGCACTATTCTACTGAAATAGCAAAATAAAGCTAATGGGTATTCAATTAAGACGAATGCTTCAGGGCATTCGCACAGAAAGTATCAAGACGGGGCATGGAAACTTAGTATAACGGGTCAATTGGGTGCAGGCATGGTGATATGACCTGCTGAGTCTGCTGCGCCGGTTCGTTAGAGGTAGCCATAATGATCTCAGACCAGGCAAAAACGCCGCATTATTCATCATTTATTAGAACAAATAGCGAATATAATCTGGTAATATGCATTGACTTTGGGCATTCAGCAGAAAATAATGCCAAGCATTTTTTTCTATATGAGTATTTCTGTTTAACTTTTTGCCACAAACCTCCATTGAACTATCATCATTAAAATTGTCTTCAAATTATGGCAAAGTCAAAGAAAAAAGCAGCTCCTAAAAAGAAAGCTGCTAAAAAAGCGGTAAAAAAGGTTGTTAAAAAAGCCGCCAAAAAAAGAATTATTAAAAAAGTCGCCAAAAAGAAAGTGGCTAAAAAAGCGGTCAGGAAAGCCGTAGTAAAAAAGGCGGTGAAGAAAAAAGCGGCAAAAAAAGCAGTAAAAAAGGCCGTAATTAAAAAGGCCGTAATTAAAAAGGCCGTTAAAAAAGCGATTATAAAAAAAGTGATTAAAAAGGCTATCAGGAGGAGAATTGCTGCAAAGGCAGCCAGCCCTTCTCCTGCACCGGTAATGCCAATGGAAATACCGGTTACTCCGGATAATTCCAATGGATCCGGTAGTATGGATTCTGGTAGCAGTTCTTTTTAAAATTGGTTTTGCAGTTTGAGGATAGCGATATACAATACATTCCGATAATAAAAAAGACGTCCCTAAAAAGAGACGTCTTTTTTTGTTTCGGGAAAAAATCTAGGCGATTTTTTCTACCTGCATATAGTTTAATTCCACCGGGGTGGACCTGCCGAAAATTTTAACAGTTACCTTCAGTTTTTTCTTTTCATCGTTAACTTCTTCAATGATTCCGTTGAAATCATTAAAGGGTCCTTCGATAATTTTTATGGTTTCCCCGATGATGAATGGTTCACTCATGCTCATCCCGCCAGCTTCCGCCATTTCATCCATTTTGCCCAGCATCTTGTTGACTTCTGCTTTGCGGAGTGCAATTGGATTTTCTTTTCCCAGGAAATGGATTACGCTGGGTGTATTTTTAACAGCATCCCGTAAATCGTCACCCAGTTTGCCTTCCACCACTTCTACCATTACATATCCGGGATAATAGTTCCTTTCCCGCATTACTTTTTTACCGTTCTGTACCTTGTAGACTTTTTCGATAGGCAGGAAGATCTGTTTAACCACTTCACTCCAGCCACCTCTGGATATTTCCTTGTCCAGGTATTCTTTTACTTTTCTTTCCTTACCGCTCACTACCCTCAGTACGTACCATTTGGTTTCCTTTGCAGGAACAGATGGGTTTGTTTCTGCCGGATCCGTCGCTGCGGTCTGATTAATTGTTTCCATCAGGATAATAATGAATAAATGAATTTTAAGATTCCGTTGGAAAACATGTCCATCACTGCCACCAGCACGGTAATGAGTATGGTTGCTACCAAAACGATTACAGTTGACTGCTGAAGTTCTGACCAGGTAGGCCAGGTTACTTTTTCCATCAGCTC
Organism: uncultured Bacteroidota bacterium; assembly: GCA_963766585.1. Lineage (GTDB taxonomy): Bacteria > Bacteroidota > Bacteroidia > Chitinophagales > Chitinophagaceae > Puia. The sequence continues at coordinate 1,015,303 of CAVYAV010000001.1, read as the reverse complement.
TTTGTACGATTCTTTAAAATAATTTGCGACTTTGTTCACAAGAGAAATTTGAAAATTTGAAAATTTGAAAATTCAGGAATGAACAGAAAATGGACAAGCTGAAAATGAATATAAATCCAATTCTCAAATTCCCAGATTCTTAAATTCCCAAATTATCCTCGCACGGGAACAAGGATTCGAACCCTGATCAAAGGTTTTGGAGACCTCTATTCTAACCGTTGAACTATTCCCGTAGAAAGCTAAAAGCTATCCCGTTTGACCGAGACAGCTTTTAATTCCTGCAAATATAATTAAAATCTGTATTATTCCTTCCGCCTTCCGGCGATAGGATTACTTCAGGATTTCAGTAACCTGTCCTGCACCTACCGTACGACCGCCCTCACGAATCGCAAATTTCAGACCTTTTTCCATCGCAATCGGCTGGATCAGTTTAACAGTCAATGCGCTGTTATCGCCAGGCATAACCATTTCCGTTCCTGCTGGTAATTCCACTTCACCGGTTACATCTGTAGTCCGGAAGTAGAACTGTGGGCGATATTTATTGAAGAAAGGAGTATGGCGTCCGCCTTCTTCCTTGCTCAACACATATACTTCGCACTTAAATTCGGTATGTGGTGTAATAGAGCCTGGTTTGCACAGTACCATTCCGCGACGGATCTGGTTCTTTTCAATACCGCGCAACAGAAGACCCGCGTTGTCACCCGCTTCACCAGCATCCAGGAGTTTACGGAACATTTCCACGCCGGTAACAGTAGATGCCAGCGGTGCTTCCATTAATCCAACGATTTCAATGGCTTCACCTACCTTGATACGACCTCTTTCAATACGTCCGGTAGCCACTGTTCCACGACCTGTGATCGAGAAAACATCTTCTACTGACATCAGGAAAGGCTGGTCAACCGGGCGGGGAGGCAATGGAATATAACTATCCACGGCATCCATCAGTTCATCAATTGCGGTAATCCATTTTGCTTCGCCGGCAAGTGCACCAGTGGCAGAACCCTTAATGATAGGCGTGTTGTCTCCATCGAAACCGTAGAACGTAAGAAGTTCGCGGATTTCCATTTCAACCAGTTCCAGTAATTCCGGATCATCAACCAGGTCAACTTTATTCATAAAAACAACCATGCGCGGAACGCCAACCTGGCGGGCGAGCAGGATATGTTCTTTAGTTTGGGGCATTGGGCCATCGGTTGCAGCCACCACAAGGATAGCTCCGTCCATCTGGGCCGCACCCGTAATCATATTTTTTACATAGTCAGCATGACCCGGGCAGTCCACATGGGCATAGTGACGGTTAGCGGTCTGATATTCTACATGCGCTGTATTGATGGTAATCCCGCGCTCTTTTTCTTCCGGAGCAGCATCGATCTCATCATACTTTTTAGCGGTTGCCAATCCTTTTGATGACAAAATGGTGGTAATGGCAGCGGTCAAAGTGGTTTTACCGTGGTCAATATGACCAATGGTTCCTACGTTAACGTGGGGCTTATCCCTTTTGAAGGTCTCTTTTGACATTGGTATCTAGTTTTTAGTTGTGTTTTTAAATAATTGATTCTATTTTCCTTAAACCTGCTTTCCCTTTTTTCCCATTCAACCACTCTAATCCGAATGAGCCGTTGAAGAGAATTGAACTCTTGACCTCTTCCTTACCAAGGAAGTGCTCTACCACTGAGCTACAACGGCATGACTGGCGCTATAGCGATTCCGCCCCGTAATTCCGCCAGGCGGATTACAGCAGAAAAGACTCTCCCTCGCCAAAGCTATGGAGAGTAAGAGCGGAAGACGAGGTTCGAACCCGCGACCTACAGCTTGGAAGGCTGTCGCTCTACCAACTGAGCTACTTCCGCATAATACAAGTATGAGAGTATGGCTGTATGAGGGTATGGGCGTGGAATCCACTTTCATACGACATAACAACAATATCTCATATCAAAGAACTTATTAAATTGAACATTCACTCTCACACTCTCACACTCTCACCTTCTTCAGTGGGCAAGGATGGATTCGAACCACCGAACTCCGGAGAGAACAGATTTACAGTCTGTTGTCGTTGGCCACTTGACTACTTGCCCGATGGTTGCTGCTTCCACGTAACTAAAACGAACGCCTTCATTTCAGAAAACTGCCTGTTTTGTCAGCTGAGCCTGAGAGGGGAATCGAACCCGCGACCTGCTGATTACAAATCAGCTGCTCTACCAACTGAGCTACTCAGGCATGATTTATTTCACAAAATGAAAATGACCACATTACAAAGAACTAAAACTGACGGAATTACCCGCCTGTTTTTTTGGGAAGGCAAAGGTAAGCGAATTTGTTAAATGGAAAAATTTTGAAGTATTTTTTATCCGGAATCTGTCAGATTTATGATTCCTTCTGGATTTTTATCCATAAAAAAAACCCCTTAAAGGGGTTTCTGTCTTAAGCGGCTTGTTTATCTTTTTTTCTTTTTATCAGATTGATCAGCGATCCCATCGCTTTATCAAAACTCTCTTCGAATGATTTTGACGAACATTTTACAAAATAATCCTGACGGGGAACATGCACTTTAATCTCAGCAACTTTATCCTTGATGGTATGAACCACATTGTCCAGTTTGAGGAATACCTCAACTTTGACAATTCTGTCGTGGAACGTATCCAGCCGCATTAGTTTCTTATTTACATAATCAACTAATTTGTTGTCGGCCTCGAAGTGCACTGTCTGAATGTTTACGTTCATAGCTTCTCTTTTTAACATGAAACAATAAATACAAGAGCGGTTTTTTAAGCCGTTATCTTAAAACGACCCATATGAAATTAACGCCCCAAAGGGATTTTTCCAAATATTAACCCTTATAAATTCCCTGTATTTAAAGGTCCGGGACTAGCCCCGGGGATGGTTTTTTTTGTGCACTTCCCTCAGCTTTTCTATGCTGTTATGTGTGTACAACTGGGTAGCTGCCAAACTGGAATGACCCAGCAATTCTTTTACGGAATTCAAATCGGCCCCGTGATTCATAAGATGGGTGGCAAAGCTATGCCTGAGAACGTGCGGACTTTTTTTATCCAGCGTAGTCACCTGCGAAAGATATTTTTTCACAGCCAGATAGGCGTATTTAACATAAAGAGGGTTGCCCTTAATATTTACGAGTAAGGCAGCCGAAAGATCCCTGCCTGAACGGTTTTTTTCCTCCTGGTATTCCCTGATTTCTTCAACGAGTACAACGCTCAAGGGGATCATCCTTTCCTTATTCCCTTTACCAATCACCCGGATGGTTCCCGCAGCCAGGTCTACCTGTCCATTTTTCAGGGAGACAAGCTCCGTAAGACGAACTCCGGTATGGTAAAACATGCATATCAGCAACCGGTCGGTCTTTCCCCGCCAGTCGTCCGGGAATTCCATATGTTCAAGCAGCAGCTTCATATCCTTCTCTTCCACATATACGGGCAGCCTTTTACCCGATTTTGGGCTGATTATGGCCGTCATGGGTGATTTGACCAGCAATTCCCTCCTCAGAAGGTATTTGAAAAATGATTTCAGGGAAGAAATTTTCCGGTTGATGGACTTGGAACTAATCTTTTGTTCTTTTAGACTGGCCAGCCAGGAACGAATTAAGGGAGTGGAAATGGATTCCAGGTCAGTCTCCCCAAAGTTTGATTCCAGAAATGAAAAAAACTGGTCCAGATCGTCAGTGTATGCCCTGATGGTATGATAAGAATACCTTTTCTCGAATTTTAAATACTCTATAAATGGCTGACTAAGTAAATGCAAAACCGGTGGCTTTGTTCAGCCAAAAGTAAATAAAAAGAGGTCGTCAAAGACGACCTCTTTTTATAAATATAAATAAGTAAAATAGACTTATATATCAAATTTACCAGTAGCCAGCTGTTGTTTGTACACAGCTTTTAAAACTTCACCCCTTCTTTTAATGGATGGCTTAGTGAAAGACTGGCGGCTGCGCAGCTGTATCAATACTTTGGCTTTTTCGAATTTCTTCTTGTACTTTTTTAAAGCCTTGTCAATATTTTCGCAATCCTTTGAATCAATTATGAGCATAATAAAATCTCCTTTTAAAATGAATTTCGGTTTGCAAAGATAAGGACTTTTTTAAAATAAAGTAATAAAAAGAGAGGAAATCCCGATTTTTACAGCATGTTCACCGGCATCATCGAGGCAACGGGCGTCATTTCATCCATTTCAGCGGAAAAGGCCAATAAAACCTTCCAGATTATTTCATCTTTATCGCCCGGGTTAAAGACCGATCAGAGTCTTTCTCATGATGGCGTATGTCTTACGGTGGAATCTGTTACTGAACATACTTACCAGGTTACCGCCGTTGCAGAAACGCTTTCAAAAACTGCTTTGTCCAATTGGAGAGCAGGAGACAGGATAAACCTGGAAAGATGCCTGCCGCTAAACGGACGGTTGGATGGGCATATGGTTCAGGGTCATGTAGATAGCACGGCTATATGCCTGGAACGGCAGGATCAGCAGGGTAGCTGGGTCTTCCGTTTTGAATTTCCGGAAAAGTTCAGGAACCTGGTCATCGAAAAGGGCTCAATAGCCGTAAATGGTATTAGTCTCACCTGTTTTGAAGTTACTGACCGTTCATTTTCAGTAGCCATTATACCCTATACTTTTAATTTTACCAATATCAGGGATCTCTACCCGGGATCAGCGGTTAATATTGAATTTGACCTGATCGGGAAATATGTTGAACGCTTTTTGTCAAATAGGGCGCAAACCAGTTAACCAGCAGTACATGTTAAAAAACTTTTTGATAAACAGGTATAAAAATTTTAAAAAGCAACAATATTTCAATGCAAATCGGTCCTTCAGCCATGGGTATGCTTTTATTGGGGCAGGCACCCACAGTCTGAGCAATCTTTATCCATGTATCCGTGAAATGGGTATCCCCCTTAAATATATATGCACTGCTAACCTTGCAAATGCAAAGAAAATGGCTTCCCGATTTGCCGGTTCCATTGCCACGGATAATATTACGGACATTGTAAAAGACAAGGATATAAAAGCAGTATTTGTAAGCTTGCCGCCACTCCTGCATTTTGAGACATTAAAAATACTTTTAGAAGCTTCTAAGAATGTTTTTGTGGAAAAACCACCTTGTTATTCAAAACAGGAACTGAATCATTTGCTAAATATTCAGCAACAGGCTATTTGCATGACTGGTTTGCAGAAAAGATTTTCAAAAATAAACGGTATACTTAAAAATAAAACAGATTCATCCATAAGCTATAACTACAGATATTTATCCGGAGCATACCCTGAAGGGGATCCGATAGTTGAATTATTTATACATCCAATAGATAATTTAATTCAATTATTCGGGAAAGCAACTGTACAAACCATTTCAAAAATCAACTCCAAACATGGCTTGACAGTTTTCCTTATTTTAAAACATGACAACGGTGTAATAGGCTGCACGGAATTGTCAACGGGCTATTCCTGGACTGACCCTGTCGATTTCTTGGAAATAAATAATAAAGATGAGATTCTAAAGGCAGATTATCCAAATCATTTGGCAGGAACTAGAAAATTTGACACCGTCTTGGGTATGCCGATAGAAAAACTGCTGAAGGAACCTGTAATCCAAAAAATTTATCTGAATGTTAACGGATTTTCTGCGGCGTCTGAAAATAACAACCTGGTGATACAGGGATTTTACGGAGAACTGAACCATTTTGTTGAGTCCAATGAAAATAATAACCGGAATGATACCCACTCTCTTGCAGGCTTGATACCGGTCTATGAAATTTTGGAAGCTATTCGAAGAGCGTGATTATGTTCGCATACTCTTAACTCCGGAAGTTTTATTGAAAAATTCTTTATAAGAAATTTTTGAATTAGCCTCCCACTGATAATAGCCAAATAATTTAGAGGTTATCATTCTACCGAAGTATTTCTCAAATGTTCTGTATAAAACTACATCGTATTTTCGGTGGAAATTCAGCCAGCACTGATTGCAGTTGTGAACATATTCCTTCTGTTTTTTCTGGGTGTCTTCCCCATTGAAAATTTCGTCCAGGGATTTCTGAAAAACGTTTCCGATTTTTAAGTCTAGATTTTGACATATGGGAATGTCTCCATTCGGAAGAACCACCAGGCTATCCAGAATGCTATAGCAGCGCAATTTTACATTATTTTGTCGCCATTCATTATACAAGACCAGAAAATCATAATTTTCACTGAATTCTTTGATGATTTCCGGAATTTGTGATGTAAAATCAGCATGTAATTTTTGGGAATCATGACTGGGAACTGACAGATTACTATCGGATTCTTGTTTGAGCACCTTATTCTTTTCAAAAAACCCTTTTTTTTGCATTTGCCTGACATCACTGAATTTTAACATGCTTTGCTCTTTCAGGTCTCCAATATCCGTCTCATGCGCTTTATCCACTGTATCAAAAAAGGCAATATCATTGTAAATACCCACCCGCATATCAATTCCGTATTTTTTACATATTTCCGCAACATGTTGCATATCCGAAAAATCGTTGTACGGAGAGAGCGTAAACATGACGGAAATGGGAAGGTAATCGTGAAGGGATTTTATCACATTAATGACGCTGCTATAACCCGGTTTACCTCTCATATACAGGTAGGTTTCTGATGTCCCGTCGAGTGAAATATATAAATGCCTGGGGGGGAATTTCTTAACAGCATCAATCAATATTTCTGGTTTCAGGCAATTACTTAACAGATCAAAATTTTTATGGTGTTTAGAAAACCATTCCAGGATTTTCAATGCATCGGGATGCAGCATAAATTCACCTCCCTCTAGTCCGATTGTCGTGTTTTTAGTAATACAATCACTTTGCATTACTTCAACTATTTTCTCAAAAGGAAGATAATTTACAGGGCGTTTCGCCCAGATCAAACAATGTTTGCAAGCAGAATCGCACAGATCCGTGGCGTAAATCATCAAAGTGGAAAGCTTCTTTCTGCTCGGAAATGCCTGATTGTTTAAAAACACAACCCCTCTGTTTATGTAGTTTTTCAGATTATACATGGATGCTCATTTCCGCCGGCTTAGTTCTTACACAAGGTAATTTAAACGAATGACAGTAGCTATTTCTATTGCTTGATTCGAAGAGTTTGCAATTCCTGATTATTCCAATAAAGTATAATAGTTCCGCTCTCTGGAAACCGGCTTACCAGACCCTCATTTACGGTAATTACATTTGTTTGATTTGCATTTTTACGAATCGATACTTCGGGTGGTATAAAAGCAACATCGCCCTTCCAATAGGGTGTTAGGGTTTTTGGAAGAAGTATCATTTCCTCTCTTTTAAGATGGTTTACAACTTTAATTCCTGAACTGTCAATTCCGTTAATCGCCAGAGCTTCGTTAAATCCAAGCCTGAAAATAAATGCTCCGTTAATTTCATCCGGAAGATTGATAATGGCAATACGTGGATAGGTCCTGACTTCATTAATCTTCGTCAATATATCTTTCGTTATGTGTGACGCTTTTATCCAGTTTGAATTGTTTTTTTCAAGGAAGAAAATAAAATATGAACAAATCAATACTGAAAACCATACAAGCTTCCAAACCGAATTCCTGAAAAATTGAACCAGGATGATGGAAATTCCGCAACAGAGGAAAAAAGATGGAAAATGAAGGAACCGGTCACTTTCGGACGTTTTGGTGCTTATGCTGAACAAAACAGGTACAATAGAGGTAACGACTACCAGTAAAATTATTTTACAGAAATATATTTTTTCATTGAACCTCCGCCATATACTGATGAAAACAATGATTATAATTCCGAGAACGAAGAAGGTTCCGATAGAAAATAAGGTAGAATTTTGAACAGGAGGAAGAAAAAGTCTGCCTGTCACTTTAAATACACTAATCAGATAATGCAAGGGGTTGGTAAAAAAAAATGATTCACCATAAGATCCAACAATAACGCCGGAAAAATGCCTCCTTACAAGCAGGTGCAATATTATTGTAATTATCATAAACATAGTCCACCTAACTATTTTACGATGAGTATTTGAGCCATTATAAATTATAACGACAACCATTATGGGTAGGAGAAGTATGGATTCATAAGACATGAGACCTATAAAATAGCAAATGCATACCAGAAAAACCTTTAGATTTTCTCTTAAACCACTAACCAAAATATATAATGCAAGTATGCCACAAGTGCTGGCCATGGAGGAAGCTCTGCCAAGAAGCCATACAATACTTTCATTGTGAAACGGATAACACAAGAACAGAAGAGCAGCAAGTAATGCATATCTGTTTTGAATCAGACTTTCCGATGTCCATTTCCAATTCTGGCAAAACTTGAAAAGCAGAAAACTGTTAATGCCGTGCAGAAGAATCCCCCAAATATAATACCCCGCCGGATTAAGACCGCCCAGCAAAAAGTTTAAGTATAAAGACAAGTCCGAAAGTGGTCTGAAAAATCCGCTCATCAAAAATGAGCGTTCGTAAACAACTCTGCGAAGAATTAAAAAATCATCAGAAACAAATGAGCGGTTGATAGTAGGTAAATACAGAACAAAAGCCAACATGACGAAAACAAGAAAAGACAGCCACCCGTTCCTTATAATTTTGTTATAAATCATCTCATAAGATACATTTTTCCGTAACCTTTATTAAAATACTGATCAGTATTGTCACTTTGGGAACGGTATTTATCAAGCGACTTTCCATTCAGGTTGGTAACCACATGATACAAATAGACGCCGTTGGCCAAACGCTGGTTATACATATCCGTACCGTTCCACTTAAATTCTGTTATGTTTCTGCCGACGTGAAGCGGACCCAGTTCGTCTTTGGTGATTTCACGAACTACTTTGCCTGTAATGGTCAGAATCTGAATCTTGATATTTTGGGGTACCTCACTTCCGGTTATGGTGAATACAAAAGCGGTAGAAGTGGTAAATGGATTCGGATAATTCAGCATATTGGAAATCATGGCCTTGGTAATGATTTTAAAGGTTACCTGATAAGAAATCGTGCCAGAAGCATTCCCACTTTTATCTGTGCCTGTTACGATAAGCGTATATTCATCCCCGTTTGGATTCAACTGATTGGTGAATACCGGGCTGAATTCAACGCTGGCAGTATTATCTGCTCCGCTGGTTGCCGGCGAGAACCGGAGAGTATCGGTATTGAAATAATAGGGATGCAGGGACCCATCGGGATACCTGAGTTGAACCTTTAATACTGAGGTATCATTAAGAAGAAGGAATTTGGCTTCGTCCTTCAGTTTAATCATGATATGAGGTTTTGCTGATACGATATCTTCATTCAGGATATGCACATTGTCGAAAGTAACGTCCAGTAAAGGATTGGTCTGGTCAACTTTTACGTAAAATGATTTATACAGGAAGTTGTTGAAATGATACTGTTCAGGCTGATCATTGTTTGGATTTACATCCAGGCTTATCGTATTCAGGCCTGGATAATTCTTCGTATCAATGTCATATGTTATTTTAATGGTATCTCCGACGACCAGCGGTTTAAATTTCGGAAAAGGAATGTTATGGGAGACGTTATTTTTATCAATGATATTAAATGATATTTTAAGACTGTCAAATTTTTCCAGACTTATATTTTTGAATGCAATTCCGAATGTTATTTTTTCACCCAGTTCCACCGAATCTTTACTTGTCAGAAATATATTGGGGGCCAAAGCTCCCTCCGGAACAGGTTCATAGTTTATTCTCCAGTATTTTAACTGATACGGGGTACCTTTTACGGAATCCGTTGTATGAAGTTTGAGTGCCAGATAGGGATAAGACTGGGGATTAACAGCGGAAATATCAAAGTCCTGGGTTCCTGAATTCAGGTTATACAACAGTGTCTGATTCCCGGTTGAATCGGCACCAATTACATCTACACTAACTGTATCAGACGAAGGTGTTTCCAGGCTGTTGCCCCTCCAGTGCACCTGCTTCCATTTTTTGGAAGGACCGAATAATGGAGAAGAAATCGAAGCGGAAAGATTTGACACTGGTACGTCGGCGGATAGTATTACGTTATCGTACAATCCCTGACTGTATTTAAACTGGGAGACATACCCGTTTCCACCTTTTTTAAATACAAGCACCCAACATCTTGGCTGATTGATTGAATCGATTTGTGTGAATCCGGCGGACAGCAGATAATGATAAAGGGACTTTTGACTGCCATACAGAGCAGTATCCGCTTTCCATGTCGGCAGGAAGGAGTTGTTGTAATCGTAATCAAAGCTTCGCACGACCACATAGTTGCCTACGGGGATCGAATCCATGAAATTCATCATCAGTTTTCTGCTGGCAGGGGTCATGTAAGAAAATTCAAAATTCCAATTTCTGTTCTGTTTGCAGTTTGCCGATGCACTGCCACTGAGAAACAGATTATTACCCGTAGCGTCCACATTTTTCCAGGGATTAAGGGTAACCGAGTCAAACACATTGAAAACTAAAGAATTTCCCAGACAGGCACTTGCTATTTCCTGGACACCATTTATTGAGACGGAGAAATCATGGTCCTGCACACCACTTGTAGGGTACATGCTCTGAATAATATAAATATTTGCTGGGTGTGTACCGTAGTGCCACAGTCGATCAGTCAAAAGTGACATGCCTGTAGGCGTTGACTCAAGGTTTTGAAAATAGTGGGATTGATTAAAACCGGGGCTGCTTTTCAGCGAGTCAATATATACGAAAGAAAATTCATTCCAGTGGTATTGACCGGACTGGGATGGAATAATGGATGTTCTCCAGTAATAAACCGTACTGTCCAGATACTTAATTCCCGGATCAATTTCAAATACTCCCCCAATGGAATTGATATTTTTGCTGACTTTTAATGAGGAATTAAATGCCTCTGTGGTATCAATTTCCATTATGTATTGCGTCATCGGGGCAAACGGATTGGCCGTCGAGGCATAGAGTTTTTGAAATGGATTATTGATAATCGCATAGTTATATGGATAGACGGGCGTCAGTTCTTCCTGATAAATAAAAATCGGTGTGGTAATCGTATTATTCGTCAGGGTCGTTTCCGCAACATCATTGTCAGAGTTGACAGTTATAGTGATATAATTCTGACCCTTGTCCCGGGAAGCTATGATGGGTACAAATAATTTAACTGAATCTGTGTACCGAATACCCGGGATCCTTTTTTTCAATAATACTGTTGTTGACCCGTCGGGATATTTCCGCGTAACCAGGATTGTGATTGAATCTGGAACCGCCTTGCCCAGATTAACAATGGTGGCTCCAACGTCGAAATGATTATCAGAGACTGAAATAAAGGTCGGACTGATATTTACATTTTGTGCCTCAATATCATAATCGGTCAATTTTTCATCACTGATGGTAATAGCAGGATCTCCCTGAATACCCATTTGCTCCGTTTGACACCTTGCAATAAAGTCGGTAGGCAACTGGCTGAGTACCTGCTTGCCGGCATCAATCTGAATGGTGCCAATGCTCTTACCATAGTCAGTAACAGAAATATAATTGTACAGATCTGTTAAAAGGATATTCAGGTAATTGACTACACCGTAATGTGTACTGGCGACAAAGGCAATAGAACCTTTATTCTTGATGAATGTATAATTTTCTGAAAGGGATTTACCCGAGGAAAGCCTGCCGGGGTCAAACGTAAAGTAGTTTCCGGCATAACATCCGTTAATATACATCACCGGATATTTCGACTGATTCGTATATAAACTGGGATCATCCAGATTGAAGCCCAGGGTAGAAGCGGAAGAGTGACCAAAGTAGGTCAGCATTCCAATACCGCTGCTGAAAAGCTGGGGAAACTGAGACCCATTTGCCTGATTATTCTGATCGATAGTAGAACTGCAGAATCGAAGAACATTTGCCCCAAAAAGAGTGTCAGATATCGTTTGCTGATAGTATGACATGTAATTGCACAGCACACTTTCCAGAAAAGGTTCAGTAGCACCGGTAACATGCATTACATTTTTCCGCCATGCCCGGCCAGCAATCGTATTCGGTGCTGTCTGCTGAACTTGTTCATATTCTATTAATTTATTCAAATAGTCTTCCACCTCTGTTCCTTTGACCGCTCCCAAACGGCCGATGGGTATAATATTTATCGAACTGGCTCCCGATGTAGAGGCAAGCATAACATCTGATGCTGGATCTCCAAAAGTAGGTACCAGATTGAGTTGCTCTGTAGACGGATCTAACTGATATCGCCGGTACTCGGAATAGACCATTCCCCTACCGATAAGCAACGCATATTCAGGTTTAAGGTAGAAGGAGTTCCGGGCATAATTTAAAAAATTCCGGATGGCCAATGGATGCTTCTGTATACCAAATGCGAACTGATCCGTCAGTTCGTTGATGTCCATGACCTGCGCCGTGAAACTGCCACCAGCTGGTGACGCACGGTAGTTCTGGTAGTCAGCAACGGGATTATTTGAGTGTGAACCCTTATACAGTACAGGGTTGCTGATGATCAGGTAATTTCCTTGATTTACAGGATCGGCATAGTTTATAAAATTCTTTTGGGTCAGGGAATTAATAGAGTGAATATTTGACGGATCCTCACTTACCAGCACAAGGTTTCTTGGCACACCTGATCCCGGTAGTGCAAAAGTGAATACACCACCTGCAGCGATTGCTAAAAACCGCTGTCCGTTCGTCTGGTCATATAAAACAGGTACTGTTCCTCCCGGATTAAAGTTGGTAATTTTTAAAAAATATCCGGCTCCATTGGCAGGCAGCTGAAAGGAGAAGTCAGGCAACCCTCCGAAATTGAACTGCCTCGGATACGTCAGTTCATAAAAGGAAATTACAAGCCGGTCTGAATAAGTAACTGCCTGTGACTTGTTGATAAATTCCACAGGGGTGGAAGCGGTATTGAGGGAGCCGGCCGGAACTGGAATATTTGTTACAATATCACTGAAATTATTGAGAACCGTGTCCTTGATAATTGTATTATTCAGTTTCACCTGAATATTGCGGATGGTATCCGAACATCCTGCCGCTCCGAACTTGAAATTTCCGTTGGGTCCGCCGGCATAGACATAAAGATTATTCAGGTTGTCTGTAACAGGTGAGCCCGGAACGGATGGGATCGGCTGTGTGGCGAAATCGGAACTCCAGAATTCACCTACGTCATAGGAAGATGAATAGATATATTGTTCGAGAACAACGGCTTGCCCGGGATTGATTTGTGTCCGGTAATAATTCCCCGTTGTATACATGAAATATGGCTCTGGTGGTAGAATATTTGAGGTGGTGTCGTTTACAATCGTTGTATAATGAAAAGTGCCTCCTCCTGGTTTCGCGGTTAGAAAATAAACGGCGGTATCAGACTGCAAGCTCCATTTTTCGGTATGCTGGTAGGATGGATTTCTATACAGGGGTTTATCTGCCTTACCATCGTTCATCTGTCCCCAAAATTCAATATAATCCGTAGTGGAGTAGGGCAGGCTGTTCGTTGATGTGTAAATCGGAATTTCAACACCATTTCGGAATAGCTGTAATTCTTTGGGATCCGTATTATTTAAGCCGACGCTGGCAAGTACGGAAACAGGGATGCGGTAAAGGCCATCAGCCGTTACTTTAAATTTATAATAAGTTTTACTGAAGTCAATCCACTCGTTGTTGTAAGGTTGTGCAAATACGCAACCGGCAAGGAGGACCAGGCAAAGTGTAAAAAATTTTCTCATAGTCAGTTCGTTTTTCTTTGGCAGTACTATTTCTTATTTGCCTTCTTCTTCATATCTACCAGATCTACTTTTAACGAAAATACATTTGTATACAAAGGGTTCGACTGATTCGCAAGGTTAGTAAATGCATAGTCAATCTGCACATCTCCGATTTTAAATCCGGCACCTATCGATGGCTGATAAATCCAGATCTTTTTCCTGTTCGTCGTATCCTGGTCGTCCAGAGTCTGTTGAAAATTGTTTATTCCACCTCGCACAAAAAAGGCATGATTATAAGATAACTCCAATCCGACCCTCGGATCGATACTGATCGGATTTGAACTGACAACCGTATTCCTTTTCCCATCGAAAGTGATGTCAAAATCTGCTTCGGCCAACAGGTTTATTTTCTGGTTTATCGGAAAATTATAACTAAAGCCCGGGATCAGCTGAGGTGCAGTTAACTCCACTGAATTGGAAGGAATGTCATTTGAAGTGGCATAAAACACTTCCCGCCATTCCTGACTTATATTATACGACCAGGCATTGAAGGTGGTTGTCACATCTTTTACGACAATGCCGAGTTTCCATCGGTCGCCGATCACCTGGGCGGCTGCATCAAAACCAAAACCCCATGATGTGGTGAAATCACCGGCCTGCCGGTGTATAATTTTTGCATTGATGCCGAAATTCATTTTCTTTCCTTTCCACCAGTCCACCTGTTGGGCAAGGGAGATTAAAAATGCATAGTCAGCCGAAGAAAATGTAGTGATATTACTGAAATCAATACTCCCGTCTGGTTGCACCAGGAATACGGTATTCGGAATATCATCTACTGCAAAACGCAATAGGGTAAGTCCGAGTGTTCGTTTATTATCTTTCAGTGGAATCGCGAGACTTGCATAGTCATATTTCCCGATTCCTGCGAAATATTCAGCATGCATGAGGTTTAATTGCGGACTTGTTCTGATGTCGGCTAAAGCCGCCGGATTCCAATAACCGCCGGTTCCGTCCGTAACTGAGGCAACCTGGGCATTCCCCATAGACATCCCGCGAGCACCGGCACCGATGTTCAAAAATTCGTTGGAATACTTGGCAAACTGTCCATGGGACGGGTTGCAAAAACACAGCAGCAACAGCAGGGGCAGGGCGCAGCAGGTTCTGATTCTTCGGGTTACTGAAGTCAATACCATAAACTTATTCTAACGCGTTTTTATTCAGAATATTGCAACGTTTTCAGGATGCGAATATCCCTTACTTTTACCAAAATTCCCCAGATCAAATTATGTCGCTAATCGCTGAATTGAAATGGCGGGGCATGATTCAGGATATTATGCCCGGCACAGAGGAACAACTTTCAAAGGAAATGACTTCCGGATATATAGGATTTGACCCCACGGCAGACAGCCTGCATATTGGCAGCCTGGTGCCCATTTTGCTCCTCGTTCACCTGCAAAAGGCGGGGCATAAGCCTGTTGCGCTCGTCGGTGGAGCAACGGGTATGGTAGGAGATCCCAGCGGGAAATCGGAGGAACGAAATCTGCTGGATGAAACCTCCCTGAATAATAATCTCCAGGGTATACGCCGGCAGCTTGAGAAATTTCTTGATTTTAATCAAGCTATCCCCAATGCTGCTTTGATGGTGAATAATTTCGACTGGTTCAGGGAAATCCGGTTTCTCGATTTCATCCGGGATGTCGGGAAACACATTACCGTCAATTATATGATGGCAAAAGACAGTGTAAAAAAGCGTCTGGAAGGCACTACGGGCATGAGTTTCACTGAATTCTCCTACCAGCTTGTTCAGGGTTACGATTTTTACTGGTTGTATAAAAACCATCAGTGTATATTACAAATGGGGGGCAGTGACCAGTGGGGAAACATTACAACCGGTACGGAATTAATCCGGAGAAAAACAGGAGGGGAGGCATTTGCCTTTACGTGCCCACTGATCACAAGGTCTGATGGCGGAAAATTTGGTAAAACAGAGAAAGGAAATATCTGGCTTGATCCGTCTAAAACATCTCCTTATCAGTTCTACCAGTTCTGGCTAAATGCTGCCGATACAGATGCTGAAAAGTGGATCAGGATTTTTACATTTCTGAGTCTTCCTGAGATTCAGGAACTACAGGCAAAACATCAGCTAAATCCTTCGGAAAGGCTAATCCAGAAAACGCTTGCAAAAGAGGTGACGATTTTTATTCATGGTCAGCAGGAATATGAAAAGGCGATCGCTACGACTGATAAATTATTCCAGACATCCGGACCTGTGGAAAATCTTAGTGAGCCAGATTTACATGCACTGGAAGGGATTGTAAAATCAAAATATAAAATGTTTGACTTAATGCAGGGAGTAGATCTGGTGCGATTTCTGGCTGAAACAAATATTCTCTCCAGTAAGGGAGAAGCAAGAAAGATGATACAAAACGGAGGAATCAGTATCAACCGGAATAAAGTAGACAACATACAATTCATGATTGGTAAAGAACTGCTCCTGCATGGGAAATATATACTTGTTCAGAAAGGGAAAAAGAATTTTTACCTGGTAGAAGTAAGCTAATCAAAGTGAATTTTCAGAATCCTTCACTTATTTTTTTAAAAAGCCTTATTTTTGCGCCCTGTTAACCGATTGCCCGATAGTATAAAGGTAGTACGACAGATTTTGATTCTGTTTGTCGAGGTTCGAATCCTCGTCGGGCAACAAGACCCTTCCGTTAAAAGCGGGAGGGTTTATTTTTTCCGGGAGTTGACATACAGGCTTTTCCAATCATGAAAAAAGTTAATGTTACCCTGTTTCAAATAAACAAAAAGTTTATCCTTTAGGCGTTAGAAATTGGTAGATGCGCGCCTGTTTATCCGGTTTTATTTCAATCCTGTTCCTTCTATTTTTTCACACTTAGAAATGTATTTGAATATAAGGGTTTCCACCTAGAGGTAAGTGTCTGTCTGAAATGGATTTGGGAAATTTATTCCCCTTCCCAAAACTGTATTGTTTCCCAGTATGGGAATCCGGACGCTACTAATAATATATGTTTTCATTTATCGTTTCATTTTAGTATTTAGTTGAAAGACTTTTCGATATCCAAAAAACCGTAAATGCCCCTGACAACTATCCGTGAAAAAAAATCATGCTTCCTGCTTGCAATAATTTTATTGTTTGCATCAGTTTCCACTGTGAAAGCACAGCTGACAGCAGATTTTACGCCAAGCGTAACTTCCGGATGTTCGCCACTGGCGGTGAGTTTTACAAATACTTCTACCGGGACCAGCGCTTCTTCAACGTATACCTGGACATTTGGGAATGGAAATGGTATTACTACTTCCGTAAAAAACAATCCAGTCTCGGCAACTTATTTTGTAGGACAAACCTATACTGTAACGCTTACAGTAAAAGACGGAGCGAATACATCCACGATTTCTAAAACGATAACTGTTTTTAAGAAACCGGATATCGCCATTTCTGCAGGTCCCCGGACTGTTGGTTGTATACCGCTTCTTGTAAATTTCACCAGCGCGGTAAATCCTGGTGATGGTGTAATTACCGGCGCCATCTGGAGTTTTGGAGACGGAAATTCCCAAAACACCACATCAAGTGCAGTTTCCAATACCTACGTGGCTCCCGGAATTTATTCCGTAAGTCTTACAGCAAAAAATAGTTTTGGTTGTGTGAACACCTACAAGGTTCCGGATATGATCACAGTTTATCCCAACCTGATTGCGTCTTTTAATGTTGATTCCGCAGCCATTTGTAATCTGGCAACACCGGTAAATTTTTACAATACATCTTCAGGAGACGGGGCATTAAGTTATACCTGGAATTTTGGAGATGGTGATACCAGTAACGCGACCAATCCCGTACACAAATATGCTGCAAAAGGCACCTATGGAATCAGTCTGACGGTTTCAAATACATATGGATGTTCTTCAACCATTTCCAAGCCAGCCTTTATCAACCTTGCAAATTACAGTGCCGATTTTAAAACAGCCAATTCGTATTGTCCGGGTAATACTATCATTTTTATTAACAATAGTACACCCGCACCATCTGCTAATCCGCTTTGGTCCTTTGGAGATGGCGGTAGTGGTATTGGTATTACCTATGGACATGCATACAGCACGGCGGGAAATTATACCGTTAAGATGTTCGAAAGCTTTGGTTCCTGCCAGGATTCCGTTGTTAAAGTGGTTAATATACTGGCGGCCCCCAATATCAGTCCTTTTATACTGAATAAAGGTACCAGCTGTTCTTCCCCGATGACGGTATATTTTACTGATACCAGTGCGGGAGCAACAAACTGGCACTGGAATTTTACGGCTAACCCGGCTGATACATCAAATATCCGCACACCCTCCTTTACTTATAATACCAATGGATTATTTTCTCCGACCCTGACCATAACTAATGCCAATGGTTGTTCTTCCACTGTTTCGCAAACATTTAACACCGCTCTTCCGACCGCAACCATCCACGCAGATACGATATTAATTCCGTCGGCTGTGTACTGTGCCGATGTGCAGGCGACTTTTAAGGCTATTTCTGCTGATACGCTGGCAACCTATTTCTGGTCTTTCGGAGATGGCACCACATCCACCGCAGCCAATCCGGTGCATGTTTTTTCAACTCCCGGTAAATATATTATCAACCTGAGTTTTACAACAATTCATGGTTGTAACGGAGGTGCCTTTCCTCCGGATACGATCATTGTTTATCCGAAACCGCATGCCAGTTTTGATGCTTATGATTCGCTGCCTTGTACGCAGAACCAGCTGGAAACTTTTATCAACCTGGACGACAGCGCTGCGAAATTTACCTGGTTTTATGGCGACGGACAATCGGACATTAATAATAATGTGGTGCATACCCATATGTACCCCACACAAGGTTCATATACTATGCGGCTGGTTGCATCAAGTCCTGGCTGTCCCGATGATGATACCACAATTGTAAGATATGTGAAAACGACACCGATACCGAAGCTGGTAGTGCAAAATAACTGTGACAGTAGTCGGTTAAGTGCAAAACTCACTGTGCAGCCCGGAGGTGGAACAACGTATATATGGCATTTCGGAGACGGGTCACCGGATGAAACTGACAATGTTTACATACCAACCAAAAACCATCATTTTCCCAAAGGAGGGAGATATATAGATTCAGTAAATGTTCTTTATGGTTCCTGCTGGCAGAGCACGGGACCTGTTCCGGTATATGTGCTGGACAATCAGAACCCGGTATTAAGTTCCACCAAGGATACGATTTGTCAAAGCTCTTCACTCCCTGTAAAAATCACGGGTGTGGATACAAATTATCATAGCAAATTCACCGGTGCAGCGAATTATTACAAAGTGGTAAAATGGCAATATAACGATGGAACTACTTTCAGTGCGAACAATGGTTTTAAAATGTCCTATACCGGAAACCTGACGGGTTTACTGCAGGGGAAAGACAGTATCCGTGCCATCATACAATCTGACTTCTTCGGATGTTATGACACTACGAATTATATTCCGATCCATATGATCGGCCCTGTCGCAAATTTTGGAGACATGGACCAACTTTGTTACCGGGCGCCTATTATATTCAGTGATTCTTCTGCCCCAGGTGCGAATAATGCGCCTATTATTTCCTGGAAATGGGATTTCAATGACGGCAATACGGTGACAAAACCTACTGGTGATACCATACAACATATATATGCGTTCCCAGGAACCTATAATCCGAAACTGACAGTAACAGATACCAATGGATGTTTCAATTCATTTTCGAAAGCGGTAACCCAGATCCTTGTTTACGGAGCAAAGGCAAATTTCACCTGGAAACCAACTTCCATTACGCCGGGTTTTCCAATTGAATTTTATAATACTTCCGTTAAAAATACAGGAGTAAACTATTTGTGGAGATTTGCGAGTGACGGATCCACTTCCACAAGTCCGGATTCCCTTACCCATATTTTTCCGAATGTGGGAACCGATACCGTTACGCTTATTGCCCTTCCAACAATGCCAGGTGCTTGTCCGGACACTCTTGTGCAGGTATTGAAGATTCAGAATATTGCAGCTCCGTTTATTGATTCATCTTATTATCCCTACAATAATTGTCCGCCGTTATTTGTGGATTTTACATCGTTCCCGGTTAATACAACTTCTTTGCTTTGGGATTTCGGAGATGGTGGGGGAGGTTCAACATTGCAGAATCCCAAAGCACATCCATATTACATCCCGGGAACCTATATTGTTTCGCTTACCGGATTTGGTGCAAACGGGATTACCGTGGTTTCTTATGATACAATTTTTGTAAAAGGACCATTTGCCAAACTTACTACGCCGCTCTATAAAGCCTGTGCTCCGGCTGCAGATACCCTGCTTGCCAGTTCCAGTTACGTGGGATCCTATACCTGGGATTTCGGAGACGGAACGGTAATGACGACCCAGGATTCGATGGCCGTACATACATATATATTGCCAGGATTATTCACACCGGCCCTGATTCTGACAGATTCCACCGGCTGTCAGATGTCTTATAAATCTGATCATCAGATCCTGATTGATACTTTATTGGCTGAACTGGGATCTCCGGTAACCTTATGTGGTTTGGGTTCGATTTCCTACGGCCCGCATGTAGTGAATTATGCCTATGATACGCTCCCTTCCCTATATCCCATAACATATCACTGGGATTTTGGAACCGGTGTTGCAACGGATACTTCAAATGTTTTGAATCCAACATTTGACTATAATACGCCCGGCGCCTATATTACCACATTAAAAGTAACCTCTGCTGTAGGTTGTACTTCTTATGCATATGATTCTGTTCGAATAGTTGGTCCTTTTGTAATGCCGACATCACCGGATACAACTATCTGTATAGGAGGTACCGCTACGCTCTGGGCTTCCAATGCTGATCTGTATTCCTGGGCTCCGGCAAGTACACTGGATAAAACATACGGTGATACGGTAATTGCAAAACCTCCGGGAGATACAAAATATACCGTAATCGGGATAGATAAGTACCGTTGTTTTCTGGATACAGGATACATTAATGTGCTGGTGGATTCTCTTCCGGTGGCCACCATTCCTACGCCAAATCCGGTATTGGCAGGCTCGGATGTATTGTTGGAACCCATTGTAAGTGCAGATGTGGTGTCATACAACTGGTCGCCGCCACTATACTTAACCTGTACGGACTGTGCCAATCCGGTGAGTAATCCGCTGGCGCCCACAACTTATACGCTTACAGTAAGCACGGCTCGGGGATGTACTTCCTCTACAACCGTCGACATAAAATTACTCTGTTTACAAAGCGGGGTGAACATGGCCAACGCATTCAGTCCCAATTTCGATGGTAACAATGATTATTTCTATCCGAGCGGCAGTGGTGTGAAACTGGTGAAATCCTTCCAGGTATATTCCAGATGGGGACAGCTTCTTTATTCAAGAACGATGTTCCCTCCCAATGATAAAAAATACGGATGGGATGGAACGCTGAATGGTATACCGCAGCCTTCAGACACTTATGTGTTCGTGGCGGAGATGATCTGTTTTACAGGTGAAAATTTTGTTTTAAAAGGTACAGTTGAATTGTTGAGATAGTGAAAAAGATAAAAATGAAAAAGCAATTTCATGTTTTCATTTTACTGGTTTTTTTAACGAACGTGGTTTCTGCGCAGGATCCGTCTTTTACCCAGTTTTTTGCATCCCCCCTCACATTGAACCCGGCCCTTACTGGAAAATTCGACGGGGATCTCCGGGTAGCCGGAAATTATCGGAATCAATGGCCAACTGTAAACAATGCCTATATTACTTCCACCGTTTCCCTGGATTTTCCCATTCTGCAAAGTCAGCTGGCGCAGGACGACCGGTGGGGTCTGGGATTTATGGCGATGACAGATAAAACAGCAAATGGTATTTTGACGAGCAATTATGTGGCTCTTTCTACGGCATACCATAAAACAATTGATGAAAATGGACTGCATGCCATCAGTGTCGGATTTCAGGGAACCTACGCAAACAGGATACTCGATGGTCCGCGACTCCATTTTCTGGACGGACTTCAGATAGATGGAACCTGGCTTCCATCTTCTTCCGAACCTGTAAACCTGCAGGTAGTAACAGCCAGTTATTTTAATATGAATGCCGGGGTTTTGTATAACGGATCGCTAAATGGGGACAATGCTGTTTACCTGGGTGTCGCCATGTATAACATCAATCAGCCCCATGCATCGTTTCTGGGTGCAAATGATATCACGATTCCATCCCGCCTCACCATTCATGGCGGTGGTTATTTCCCTTCCGCCGGATCGGGCCAGACCTGGTACCTGAGCGCCCTTTACAACAGGCAGGCCACGGCAAGTGAATTTGTTGTCGGAGGCGCATTGGAACTAAGTGCCAGCGCAGATGATACCAAACCGGTGAATGTTTATTTTGGTTCCTGGATGCGGTTAAGTAATGTAAATGATGCCCTCATACCTTATGTTGGAATGGACTACGGAAGTTTTAATCTGGGGATAACCTACGACGTGAATGTTTCGGCGTTCAAAGTAGCCTCTCAAACGCAGGGTGGGATTGAAATTTCGCTGGTTTATATTTTCAAGAAACAACAAGACGACGGAAGGAATAAAGTGAAATGCCCGCACTTCTAATTCCAAAAATGGGAAACACAGTAAATTTTACCCTTTTTCTCCTGTAAAATCACCGTATTTCTTCTGTTTAATTTCTGCCTGAAACCCTTGTATATACAGGGTTTTACCACTATCTTGTCTATGGTTTTCTTTAATCCCTAATACCCATGAAACAATATCTAAATAAAGGATTACTAATCCTGTCGTTTACTATTTTATGTGCTGTCGCATGTAAAAAATCACTCAGTCCACAAAGTCTGGATTCAGGTAATAACAATAATCACCACGATACCACGCTGGTGAATCCCATAGTACCTTATCCGCTTACCCCCTTGGCGGAGTGCGACAATGCTCCAAACTATGGCGATTCCATTGTATTTCCGCAGCCCACCAAGTCAAGTGATTATTTTATATATCCCCTGAACAATCAGGATGTTTCCGGTACCTATTTGTCCTGGCCGGATGGCCTTGTACTGGATTCCAAATCAGGTGCTATCAATTTGACCCAGTCGGAAACAGGTGCAAGGTATTCAGTTGCTTTCGTTAAATCAGGTACAACGGATACCTGTATTTCCCAGCTGATTGTTGGCGGGGCTGCGTATATGGATAGTGTGTATGTACTTTCTGAAAGTAAAAAAACGGCCATACCTTATTTTAATGCCAATCCGAATCAGCCTTCCGTTTGCGAGGCAGGTTCGGGAGTGGATTGCAAATTTGACTACAACAATTTTGCACATAACCAAGGAATAGAAATAGACGAGAAAACAGGATTTATCGATCTTCAAAAAACAATGGAAAAGAGTCCGTTTGGGCTGATTCCATTAAATGGTACTACTGTTCTGACTACGATTTATTATCAATTAAATGACAATAGCAATAAAGCTGCCCAAAAAATCCAGTTGAAACTGGTTTACTATAATCATAAATCAGATATTCCTTCCGGATTAATGGCAACGGTTTCAGAAAACCTGTTTAATACCTTAAATGATCTCTTACTGCTTAGTAAAACAGGAAAATCCAGGCCTCCCCTGATCATTATTGTAAGGCAGAATTAAGCTGCCCCATAATTGGCAATATTGAGCTTTCCCTGACGTTAAACAGTTGATTTAAAACCTGTTTAT
This sequence comes from uncultured Bacteroidota bacterium, assembly GCA_963766585.1. Lineage (GTDB taxonomy): Bacteria > Bacteroidota > Bacteroidia > Chitinophagales > Chitinophagaceae > Puia. The sequence goes on along the minus strand of CAVYAV010000001.1, from coordinate 991,921 downwards.
GTCCGGGAAAGTTTTTTTAGCCACGCTCTCTTTCCTGATGGTTTTATCCATTAAATCTCATTCCCAGGGAGTACCCCTTTTTAGAATTATCCGGGACCGCTATAACCGCGCTGATAAGCTGTTTAACGGCACCAATAACAGTGCAGCCAACGATAGTGCCTGTATGAAGGCTTTTCAGGAAGTGATTCGCTCGTTAGTGAATTTGCCGCGAACAACTGCAACCGACAGCTTGCTTTTTGAGTCACACTGCAAACTGGGGATCCTTTGTGATGAATTTAAAAACTATGCCAGTGCAAACGCATCTTATATGAATGCCCTGCGATATTCCGGTAAAGCAGGAGACAAATTCAGAATTTGCGTTTTAGCGGGAGCAGTATATTATAACCAGAACAATTTTGATTCAGCAACTTACTTCCTGTTGCAGGCAGAAGAAATTCCGGGTGAAGTCGGTAGCGCTGAAGACCGCGTGCGGTTGTATAATACCCTGGGTGTTTTATATTATGACAACGGTAACTACCTGCAGAGCAAAAATTATTTTAGTCAGGCCCTCCGGCTGATAGAATCCAAAGATCTCCCTGAAGATCTAAAAATTTATACCCAGCTGAATCTGGCAACCTGTTCTTATAAACTGGGTTTATTTGGCCAGACGCTGGCGATATACAAAAAGCTTCTCCACAGTTCTTTACCTCCGGATCCATTGTATCTGAACATGGGTAAAGCCTTTTCAGGACTGCATCAATATTCAGAAGCCCTTAGTTCTTATCGCAAAGTTAATATTGCAATGGAGCCGGGAGTGCTAAATGAAATGGCCAGGACGGCGCTGGAAACCGGAAATACAGATTCGGCAATGGCATGGCTGAAACAATATGAACAAAAGAAGGAGTCAAAGCAACTCAACATACTGGATGATGGGATAAATGACCTGTATTCCGGAAATCTTGCATTGAAGCTGGATAAGCCTGAATCAGCATTACCATACCTGCAGAAAGCCCTGATTATTTTCTCGAGAAATTTTACTGACTCAGATCCGCGCAAAAACCCGATAAGTTTTACCGGGTCTTTTGCCTATTACCGCTTATTTGAAGTGCTGGTTACCAAGGCATCAGCCTGGGAAATGATTTATCAAAAGACTTCCAAACCCGGTGATCTGAAGTCGGCAAATGATTGTTATCAGTCGGCCATGGTCCTGCTTTCCTATATCGAAAGAAGTTATGAAATGGATGATGCGAAGATTCTGCTGAAACAAAAAAGTGGTGATTTGTATGCAAAGGCCATGGGAGTATGCATTAAGCTGAATGCGCTTTACCCGAATGAAAATTTTCTCGAATCTGCTTTTCTGATTTCGGAAAAAAATAAAGCATCGATAATGAGTGCGCAGATCAGGGAAAGCAGGTACCTGCTTTCAGCCGGTTCCGATGGTAATATGATGGCAGATGAAAGGAATATTAAGTACAATATCGCCCGTTTAAATTCGCTGGCAGATCAGGGTGGTGATTCTAAGACACTTGGGAAAATAAATGAGGAAAAGGCGGTTTATGAAACACGTCTGGTCTCCCTGCGAAGAAAGATGGAGGGAAATAAACAATTCTATCAATGGAAATATGCTGATGATTTTCCAGCTGTTAAACAAATGCAGGAAAAAATGAATCCTGACCAGGCCCTCGTCAGTTTCTTTAATGTTCCGGATAAAATATATGTATTCCTTCTTACGCGTTCTTCCCTGCGTTTTCTCCAGTTGGACAGCGGGATATTGATCCGCAGGAATATCCAGGAATGGATTGATAACCTTCAGTCTGAAGAAAATGGAAATCGTTTACATAACGAAGAGCTGAAAAAAACCCTCTATCAACAGCTGATGAATCCGATTATCCAGGTCATTGACAGTAAAACAGAATGGGTGATCATACCTGACGGAATATTCTTTTTGCTTCCTGTTGAATCACTGCCTGGCGATGCAGAAGGAAATCCGGTGATCGAAAAACGGGCAGTCAGTTACGAATTTTCAGCCCGGTTTATCATGAGAGAAGAAAAAAATGCACAATTTTCCGGGTTAAAATACCCGACACTTTCTTTTGCGCCGTATTCCAAGAGAGGGGCGGACCTCCAAATGGAAGGAATGGGAAAATTCGAAAAACTGACCTATTCAAACATTGAAATTGCTGATCTGGCCGGCAGCCGGTTCACAGACCAGGAAGCAACCAAGTCGGCATTTGTAAATAATCTGAATCATTTTCCGATTGTTCACCTGGCTACACATGCAAAGACAGATTTAGTAAACTCATCAGCTTCTTATATATCTTTTTATCCGTCTTCCGGGGTGCGTTCCGAAGATTTTATTTTTCTGGATGAAATATATTCCCTTAGGATGGACAGCTGTCGGATGATAGTAATTAGTGCCTGTGAAACCGGAAGGGGGAGCTGGTACGCAACGAAGGCGTAATGAGTTTTGCACGCGCGTTTTTATATGCCGGCTGTCCAAGTACAATCAATACGCTTTGGAAAGCGGATGACTCACTCAACCGCTGAAATACTCAGGCGTTTCTACACCTACCTCAATGCAGGAGATTCTAAATCGAGAGCCTTACAAAAGGCAAAACTGGACTTTATACGGGAAAATCCGGTTTATAGAAACCCGGCATATTGGTCAAACATCGTAATTATGGGAAATGCGGACGCCCTGTACAAAAAAAAACAACCCAGAAATATCTGGGTTGTTTTGGGAATCAGTTTCGGTACGTTTATATTTTATTTAGTCAGGATTAAAAGGAAAAAAAGCCGACGGTTTTCATAGCTTCTATTGGATTTTATACTGCGTTTCTTAAACCGGTTCATGTTTTCGGGGGGTACGTCGACTTTTAAATGGTCATTCATTGGATTGGTTAGGATAATAGGTCATTCAATGGATCGGATAATTGGTCGTTCACTGGATTGGATCTGGTTTTTCAGGATTTGGTTTCAATTTTTCTTAGGTTAAGGACTGGATGGTTTTTCGGAATAGGAATGTTGGTAACTTTAAAAATTATTTAAGCGATAACCTTTCAACTATGGACTTTCAAACGAATATTGGACTTTGGTTTTCACCGTCTAAAATATCTTTCAGTTATTTGTAAACGCCGGTATTCAAATTGTAACCGGCGCACGGTTTGTTTTTTTTGTCTGTCTTTTCAAAGAGCCTTCTATATATTGGTAACCGTTAAACCTGGTTATGTAACCTAAAATTTTACTTTTTTAACTCTATGATTTTCAAGTCGATAGGTGAAATATTGGAAATAATCGGATAATACCTGTGGCCGGGATCCGCCTTGATCTTATTCATTAGCTGAACCGCCTTATCCACTTCGTGATTCTTTAGGTAGGCGAGGGACAGGTAATATTCTGTTTCATCCTGGAAGGAATCCGTTCCGTTTTTATGATTTGCAATCAACAGACTTTCAAAAACAGTTATAGCCTGAGGAAAATGATCCTCCTGCATTTCAGCCATTCCTGCCAGAAAACGGGATTTATTCGATGGAACCGTTTCGGACTGGTAATTTGAAATAACTTCTTTCCAGTTTTTATTTCTATAGGCCTCAGCAACCTTGTCAGCATTTTCCTGACCACGGGTAGTACTCAGTTCATAACCAGTAAACTGCTTTTCGAAAACCGACTGACTGCTTACAGTTAAATATTTATACATAAAGCTGATACCGGCCACAAGTATCAAAATTGCAGCCACCCTCAGACTGGTCCTGTACATACTGCGTACGATACCGCCAGATGGTTTTTGGGAAACAGTCTGATTGTTTTCAAAAGAATTCCGAATCGCTGAAACCTGCTGCCAGAGTGCATCCTGGCGAACGGTATCAACAGCGAGCCGAAGATATTCCAGTTCTCCGGCAAATTCCTTGTCCTGTTTCACCCGGTTTTTTACTTCGGCAGAAACTTCAGGACTAAGCTGTCCGTCCAGGTAATCAACTAATATTTCATGGTTCTGGTTCATACGATTATTTTGAAATCAACTCATTTATTTGTTTGGCGGCAAGCGGATTTAGTTTCATTTTTTCAGCTAGCTGCTGAAGACATTTATATTTTTTATTCCGGACTACCTGTTCATTTTCATAATGCATATGCGAAACAATTTCTTTCATGGATAAATTCTCGTAGTAAAACAATTCAAGAATTTTCCGGCAGGAATCCCCGAGATCCTGAAGCATCTGATTTAATTGTTGTTTCAGTTCGCGATCCTGGATTATCCGGCCGATACCTTCTTCTTCAATTTCGCGATCCGATTCATAAAGTTTTTCCCGGTTTTCAGCCCTTTGTCTTTTCCTGATTTCATTATACCAGAGATGTTTGGAAATTGAAATCAGGAAAGTTCTAATCCCCGACTCCTGCCTGAATTTTCCTTTTTGAACCGTATCAATAAACGCGATGATCGTTTCCTGGAAGATATCGTCAGCATCCTGAACTGTTCCGCCCTTGCCCATAATAAAAGATCTGGTTATTTCAGAATGCTGCTGGTATAGTTGCCGGATCGCCTGATCCAGCATATTCTTTTCACGGATCGCTTCTTCAAGTTCAGCATCTGAAAATCGGATATTCTTATCCATAGATTGGTAACTGCAGGTGGATGGTTTGTAACTTAGGGTATCTAAATAAATTTAGTTAGTAATACGTTGATAATCAAATATATGTAAAATTACATGATAAAAATTTCCTCAATCAACTGTCTAAGCTATCTTCGCAGCCGAAAATAACGGAATTCCTTCTTTTTACAAGAATCTGCCTGATAGTATAACGGTAGTACGACAGACTCTGACTCTGTTTGTCTTGGTTCGAATCCAGGTCAGGCAACACAAACCCCTCTTTCCCATTTTTGGAAAGAGGGGTTCTTTTTTTAGCTTGTCCGAAACCCGGGAGCCCTGGAATTCTCCTGTCGTTAAACGTCGTGCGTTTAGCGTTAAGAGTTAGGCGTTAGGTATTAAGCATTACGCCTATTGCAGCATTCTTTCCTGAATATATTTCACCGGTGAGCTTCCGTATTTCAGGAAATTCTCGTGAAAGTCTTTCAGGGTATACTTACTGCCCATTTTGTTTTTATATGCATCGCGCAAAGATAATATTGCAGAGGCTCCGGCATAATAAGAGCATAGCTGGACCTGGGACAGAGTGGCCCTATGGTATTTTTCTTCTGCCTGGGCTTTGGTTTGAAAAAGAGTATTCATCAGGAAATCCACGATATACTCTTTTGATTTGTCCTGGCATTGCATTTCATAGTCAATGATCACATTTCCCAATTCCCTGAGTTTGAATTTTGCGTACATCAGCTGCATTTCAGGTATTCCGGCAGACCACCCGTTTTCGAGCATCATGGACTCGCTATAAACCGCCCATCCTTCAATCATTGCGCCATTGGTAAATACGGAGCGGAGTACATCTGATGATTTTAATTTATTATAAATGCCCTGCATACAATGACCGGGCACGGCTTCATGGATGGAGAGAATCTGAGAAGTATAATAGTTATATTCCCGTAATGTGCTTTCCATTTTATCTTTTGGAAAAAGAGTAATGTCATCTACATTATAATAGGTATCACTGTTTTTACCATACGGAGTAGTAAATTCCGCGCTGGCAATCGTTACTCCCCTTTCATAAACCGGCATTAGGCGCACGACTATTGGGTAAGTGGTATCAAAATCAAACAGGTTTCCGTTAATGATAAAGCGTTTCAGTTCATAAACCTGGTTTTTAAGCGAATCGAAAAAATCCTTTCCCTGGGCATGTTGCAGGGAAACCGCTTCGATCACGGTCCGGACCATCTCCAGACTGTCTTTTGGTTTTGGCTTATTTTTAAAATATTTTCCCCATAAACTTCCGGCTGTCTTTATCATTCCGTCGTAAACATTTTTTTTCTCGTCTATTGCTTTCCTGTAAAGCTCCTCAGGGCTCATGCTAATTGCGAGATCGTACTTGAATTTCTCTTTATACAAATTTTTGCCGATGCTGTAATTCCGGAAAATGTAATTTTTATTTTTCAATAGCCCATTCAGGGAATCCACGAATCCATTGATCGCCGTAACAGTTCGGGAGACACGCAGATTAAGGCTATCTATTTCAGCGGGTGTAAGTTGAGAAGCTTTAATCGAGTCCGTCAAGTCCTTACCAAAAATGGAAAGGCCACCCTGATTCTGTGAAGCCGACAAGTTGACACTTTCCTTTGTTGGCTTAAATAACATATGAAAACCGGTTGCATAATACTGTCCTGCCATTTTAATATGTTTTGAAAGGTCGCGAAGCCTTTCCGTGAGAGCAGCATAAGGCTGGTGAATGATCTGGTAACAATCATTACCCAGATTATATGCAGAAGCATCCCATTCCTGGCTCTTAAATGTTGACAGATACCAGATATCGGATTCCAGTTGGTTCTTGATAATATTAAAACTGATTTTGTTATTATCACTAAGTCGGAGAAAATCCAGCGCGTTCAGGGAATCCAGCCATTGTTTAGAGAAAGAGATATTCGCTTTTACAGAGGCACTGTCAGGTATTATCAGCTGGTCATAATATTTGGCATATCCCGCTCCAATGGACCAGGACGGGTATTGCTTGAAATAATTGTCCAAAAAACGAGTTTCAAAATTTGTGAAGTTTACTTCTGGATGCATGTCTTTTTCAGGAATGGGTGAATTACAGGCTGCAAGGGCAATAAAGCCCAGACTGGCAATCAGAAAAATCTTATGCATATCAGAATATATTTTTATGAAATGATAAAACCTGGTAAAACAAAGATAATCCTGCCAGGTGGCGGGAGCAGCAAACAGAATAAACAAAGACTGATTGATTTTTAATGCGTTATAAATATATGTCAAAATGATTTGGTAGTTTATCGTAATTATACGTTGGGGAAACAAGGGTGTTTTTACTTTGTAGTTATGGGTTCCAATAGGTATTTTTAAACTGTTCTATCTCCAATCCTATTTAAAATTTAACGTATGGAAACTGTTATCAATTTGCTGAGAGCCATTCAGATGAACATGCTGCAGGCTGGTATTGCCGGGTTGATTATCTTTTATCTGGGTTACCTGATTGCCATGAAAAAAGTTAAGAAACTTACGCTCGAAATTTATAGTCTTCAAAGAGACGTTCTGGAACTTAATGAGGAACTTCTGTATGGAGTAACCGGAAACATTAAAGAAACTCCGGTGATCGGACTAAAGACCGATGGCCTGAAGCAAACCAAATTAGCAAAGTAAATTCCGGCTATCGCAAATTATTACATTCCCTGCTTTCTTATTAATTCGATACAAACAGACAGGCTGTCTTTCCAGTTGGGTATTGTTAAACCATAGTCATTTTTGATTTTGGTTTTGTCCAACAGCGAATATGCGGGTCTCGAGGCCGGCGTTGGATAACTGGTTGTTGTTATGGGAACCACCTTGCAGGTACTACCGGTTAGTTTTTTTATTTCCATCGCAAATTCATACCAGGTCGTCTCCCCTTCATTACTATAGTGATACATACCAGGAATGAATTGACCGGATTCGATCATTTGTAAAATGGCATCCGCCAGGTCTCCACAATAGGTCGGTGAGCCAAGCTGATCATTCACAACCGAGATTGTTTCCTTTTCTTTCATCAGTCGTAGCATCGTTTTTACGAAATTATTTCCGAAGGAAGAATATAACCAGGAAGTCCGTATGATCTGACTGGCCGGGTTGTTTTTCATGATCAGTCTTTCCCCTTCCAGTTTCGATTTTCCATATTGGTTCAGGGGTTTTGTAATTGCAGATTCCGGTAGTGGTGTATTGGATTTTCCGTCGAATACATAGTCGGTTGAAATATGAATAAGCGGAGTAGATTTTTCAGAAAGCATTCCGGCAAGAAGTCCTGGCGCTGTAGCGTTTATCAGAAATGCTTTTTCTATTTCTGATTCTGCTTTATCGACTGCTGTATAAGCTGCACAATTGATGAATATATCTACCGGGTGCTGATCTATCCAGGATTCCATTTTTTTGGGATCATCCAGGGGAAAAATGCTACGGGGTAAAAAAGTGAATTGTAATGATTCGTGGTCTCCTGCTATTCGGGCAAATTCATTCCCCAGTTGCCCGTTGCTACCGGTAACAGCTATACGATATGGAATCGGGTCAGGCACCAGGTTGGAAAATGAAATCTTTAACGGAAGAATTGAAACCCGGCAGTATCAGATCTTTTTCTGATATCTGCGTCCTATCGGCTGGAACCTGCCAGTTGATATTCAAATCCGGGTCATCGTAACGGATACCCGACTCGCTCTGTTTATTATAAAATGCATCACATTTATAGGATATCTCGGCCGTTTCGCTCAATACGGAAAAGCCGTGTGCGAAACCTTTAGGAATGAAAATCTGTTTTTTATTTTGGGAAGTCAGTTCGACGCAATAGGATTTTCCAAATTGCGGTGAACCTGCCCGCAGATCTACCACTACATCCAGAATGTGTCCCTGCAGCACACGAACCAGCTTGGATTGGGCATAGGGCTCACGCTGGTAGTGCAGACCGCGAATTACACCATAAGAAGAAAAGGACTGATTGTCCTGCACGAAAACATTTGAAATACCATTCGTGCTGAAAAGCCGGTGATTATAGGATTCGAAAAAAAATCCCCGGCCATCCGGGAAAACAGCTGGTTCGAAAATAATAATGCCGGGCAGCGGAGTATCAGTAAAAGGCATTATTGACGGTATTGATTTTCATAATAATGTTGATATTCCCCGGAAGTAACCTGTTTCGTCCATTGTTCATTTTGCAGGTACCAGTCAACTGTCTTTTCCAGACCCTCCTCAAACTGAAGTGAAGGTTTCCATCCGAGTTCCCGGTTTAATTTTTGGGCATCTATGGCATAACGCATATCATGGCCCGGACGGTCCCGTACAAAACTGATCAGTTTGGCCGATTCACCCGGTGCCCGGTTCAGTTTTTTATCCATGATCCGGCAAAGCAGATGAACGATATCTATGTTCTTCCATTCATTAAAGCCACCAATATTATATTTTTCACCAGTCCTGCCCTTGTGAAAAATCAGGTCTATAGCAAAAGCATGATCATCTACATATAACCAGTCGCGGATATTTTCACCTTTCCCATAAACCGGCAATGGCTGGCTATTTTTTATATTGTTAATCATCAGGGGAATTAGTTTTTCAGGGAAGTGATGGGATCCGTAATTATTGGAGCAATTGGAAATTATCACAGGTAATCCGTAAGTATGGTGGTAAGCCATAACGAAATGATCTGAAGACGCTTTTGATGCAGAATAGGGCGATCGGGGATCATAGGGTGTTGTCTCTGTAAAATAACCTTCCCTGCCCAGTGAGCCATATACCTCATCCGTTGAAACATGGTAAAACAATTTTCCCTGTTCTTTCCCGGCCCATTGTTTTCTGCACACATTTAACAAGGTGCATGTTCCCATCACATTTGTATTTACAAAAGCGAGTGGATCCGCGATGGATCGGTCGACATGACTTTCAGCGGCCAGATGTATGACGGCATCAAAAGTATATTTTTCAAATAAATCATGAATGCCGTCCTGATCGGTTATATCTCCTTTTTCAAAGATATAATTTGATGCCGTTTCCACATCCCGGAGGTTTTCGAGGTTTCCTGCATACGTAAGGGCATCCAGGTTCACGATCCGGTAGGCGGGATATTTATTCACAAATAACCGAACCAGGTGTGATCCGATAAAGCCGGCTCCGCCGGTAATCATTATGGTTCTTTGGAATGAACTCATTTTAAAAATTAGATGATTAGATGATTAGATAATTAAATGACCAGGTGGTATTTTTTAAATGACAATCATCTTACCCCCAATCATCTAATTACCTAATCTGCTTAAGTGCTTTTAAATTCCTTCGGTTGACGAAACCATTCTTCCGGCGGAAGTGATTTAAAATATTCATATGTTATTTTAAGTCCTTCTTTTCTTCCTATGGTCGGTTCCCAGTTTAATATTTTTTTTGCCTTGCTGATATCTGGTTTTCTTTGTTTTGGATCATCGGCCGGCAAAGGCTTATAAATAATTTTCCGATCTGTTCCGGTTAGCGTGATCACTTCTTCTGCAAATTCCTTTAGTGTAATTTCCGAAGGATTCCCGATATTCACGGGTAACGCATAATCACTCATAAGTAAACGGTAGATTCCTTCTATCAGGTCATCCACATAACAAAACGAGCGGGTCTGGGTCCCATCGCCGAAAACAGTCAGGTCTTCTCCCCGTAGTGCCTGCCCGATAAAAGCCGGCAGTGCACGACCGTCATTCAGACGCATCCGCGGCCCATATGTATTAAAAATCCGGACAATCCGGGTTTCCAGTTTATGAAAACTATGATAAGCCATGGTAATGGCCTCCTGGAATCTTTTTGCCTCATCATAAACACCCCGCGGACCAACAGGGTTCACATTTCCCCAATATTCTTCTGTTTGCGGATGCACCAGCGGATCTCCGTATATTTCTGATGTGGACGCAACGAGTATCCTGGCATTTTTGGCTTTTGCGAGTCCGAGACAATGATGTGTTCCCAGAGAACCCACTTTGAGGGTTTGGATAGGAATTTTTAAATAATCTATAGGACTGGCTGGTGAGGCAAAATGGAGTATATAATCGAGTGTACCCGGCACATGGATGTACTTACTCACATCCTGATGATAAAATTCAAATTGTTCCAGCTTGAAAAGATGCTGGATATTCTGCAGATTTCCCGTGATCAGGTTGTCCATGCCAATTACATGGAACCCTTCTTTAATAAAACGGTCACAAAGGTGGGAACCTAAAAATCCCGCTGCACCAGTAATGAGTACCCGTTTTTTGTTCATGCACTATTTATTTATCGTATTATTTGCAGGTATCGCTTTGGCGCGTCCGATACTTTCATAATAGAAACCCAATTCCCGGATTGCGCTGATATCAAACAGGTTCCTCCCGTCAAAGATTACCTTGTTTTTCATGGAGGTAACCATTTTTAAAAAATTAGGTGTGCGGAATTCATTCCATTCCGTGGCAATGATCAGTGCGTCCGCATTTTCCAGAACATCGTACTGGTTCTCGCCAAATTTTACAGTATCTCCAATCTGTGCTTTTACATTTGCCATCGCTTCAGGATCGAAAACTGACAATGTACAGCCTTCTTTCAGCAGCGCATCTATAATAAATAAAGCCGGGGCTTCCCGGATATCATCCGTATTGGGTTTGAATGCCAGACCCCAGAGTGCAAAATGTTTTCCTTTCAGCTTCCCGCCGAAATATTTTTTTATTTTGGGAATGAGATGCAACTTCTGTTTCTCATTCACCTCCATTACCGCATTCAGGATCTTGAAATCATAATCAGCCTCGTTGGAAGATTGCACCAGTGCCTGAACATCTTTCGGAAAGCAACTGCCGCCATATCCGATGCCCGGAAACAAAAATCGCTTCCCGATGCGTTCATCACTTCCGATGCCGCGGCGCACCATGTCCACATCAGCGTCCAGTCTCTCGCAGAGCTGGGCTATTTCATTCATGAAAGTGATCTTGGTAGCAAGAAATGAATTTGCAGCATACTTGGTTAATTCTGCAGATCTTTCATTCATGAATATGATGGGATTTCCCTGGCGGACAAAAGGATTGTATAGTTCTTCCATTAGTTTGCGGGCACGGTCGGAAGAAGTTCCGATCACTACCCGGTCAGGTTTCATAAAATCATCCACTGCAACTCCTTCTCTCAGAAATTCAGGATTTGAAACCACGTCAAATTCACCTTTATAATTTTTGCTGATAGCCTCCCGTACTTTTTCTGAGGTTCCTACAGGAACCGTACTCTTGTCTATAATTACTTTATAGTCCTGTAATAAATTTCCTAATTGTTCTGAAACGCCCAATACATAGCGGAGATCGGCGGATCCATCGGCTCCGGGAGGGGTTGGGAGGGCAAGGAAAATGATACTGGCGTCCTTTATGCCTGAGGCGAGGTCAGTGCTGAATTTCAATCGTTCCTCCTTCAGATTCCGGAGGAAAAGTTTATTCAACCCCGGCTCATAAATGGTGATTTCCCCATTATTCAGTTTTTCTACTTTTTTGACATCGATATCGATGCAAATCACATCGTTTCCGGTTTCTGAAAAACAAGTTCCGGTCACAAGTCCCACGTAACCTGTTCCAACTACAGCAATTTTCATGGAAATACTTCTATTTTAAGAGATAAGGTTAATTCAAAAATTCCAGTACAGTATCACTAATGTAATGCAGTTGTTCTTCATCCAGTTCAGTATGCATGGGAAGTGAAATAACCCGTTCCGTAAGCCAGTCGGTTACTTCCAGTTTTTGACTGCCGGACTGATAAGGCGCAAACATTTCCTGCCTGTGGGCAGGTACCGGATAATAGATCATGGAAGGAATATCTTTGGAAGAAAGCCGTTCATTGAGTTTGTTCCGGTCTGCACCTTCAAGGATCAGGGTATACTGATGAAAAACATGTTTCGTATAGGGCGCACGGTAAGGGGTTTTGATTTTTGGATGACCTGCAAAAGCGCGGTCATAATAATCAGCCGCTTCGATGCGCCGGTTGATATATTGGTCAAGTAAGGGAAGCTTAACATTTAAAACGGCTGCCTGTATTGAATCGAGGCGGCTGTTACAGCCGACGATTTCATGATAATATCTTTTTTTCATTCCGTGATTGGCAATCATTTTGAAAGTATCTGCGAGTGCTGCATCCCGGGTAAAAAGTGCTCCACCGTCTCCGTAAGCCCCCAGATTTTTCGAAGGGAAAAAAGAAGTGGTTCCGATCGTCCCGATGGTTCCGGTTTTTTGGGTTTTCCCATCGGGAAAAGTATAATTGCCGCCGATGGCCTGGGCATTATCTTCCACTATAGTTAATCCATATTTCACAGCCAGGTCCATAATTTCTTTCATCGGGGCGGATTGGCCGTACAAATGAACCGGAACGATTGCCTTGGTTTTCTTAGTGATTTGTTTTTCGATGGACCGCGGCTCGATACAAAACGTTTTGGGATCCACATCTGCAAAAACCGGTTTTAGCCGCAGCAGGGCAACCACTTCAGTGGTAGCAATAAATGTGAATGACGGGGTGATCACCTCGTCGCCCGGCTCAAGTCCCAGACCCATCAATGCGATCTGCAGGGCATCTGTTCCATTAGCACATGGGATAACATGTTCTATTCCCAGGTAGCTTGCCAGATTTCTGGAAAAGTCAGTAACCTGTTTTCCATTTATAAACGAAGTTGTTTCCAAAACTTCGCGAATTGCCTGGTCTACCTCCAACTTAATTTTGGTGTACTGACCTTTCAGATCCACCATTTGAATTGGTCGCATACAATCTTCATTTAACGGGCACAAACCTACGCTAAAATAATGGTTTATGCAATGACTCAATCAGTTACGAAGGGTATAGGGAAAGGTTTACATTTGCTTACGGAACCAGTTAACCCTTTCTATTGACAATCCTTTTATATAATATCTTTCTCTGGCTGTATCAGATTTGCATCCGGCTTGTTTCGCCATGGAACCGGAAAGCGGCTGCCTGGGTAAAGGGAAGGAAAGGGATTTTCAAAACCATCAGCCACGCAAAGATAAAGGGCCGGCAACAGGTCTGGATGCACTGTGCTTCACTCGGAGAATTTGAACAGGGCAGGCCCGTGATCGAATCTCTGCGTAAACTTTATCCGGATATTACGGTGGTCGTCAGTTTCTTTTCACCTTCCGGATATGAAATCCGGAAAAATTATTCCGGGGCAGACCATGTTTTTTATCTGCCCATGGATTCTGCCACCAACGCCAGACGTTTTATAGATCTGGTCAGTCCGACGCTGGTACTCTGGATTAAATACGATTACTGGTATTATTATTTGCGTGAATTGCAGAAAAGGAAAATCCCAGCCCTGTTGATTTCACCGGTTTTTCGGGCAGACCAACCCTTTTTTAAATGGTATGGAAATATTCACCGGCTGATGCTGGATAGTTTTAACGTGTTTTTTGTCCAGAACCTGCAATCCGGCGAACTGCTGGAAACACTGGGAATAAATCAGTCTGTTTTTGTGAGCGGCGATACACGGTTTGACCGGGTTTCAGATATAGCAGATGCCTTTGAACCTATTCCGCTTGTAGCCGACTTTTGCCGGGGTCACCGGGTAATTGTTGCCGGCAGTACCTGGGAAGAAGATGAGGAAGAACTAGATCATTATGCCAACGCACATCCGGAGATTAAATTTATCATTGCCCCGCATGAAATTGAAGAGGACAGTCTGCGGGACATTGAAGCCCTGTTCCATAATTCCATTCGGTATTCTGTAATGGAAAATCAAACGTCGTCAGCCAACGGCCATCCGCCAACAGCCAACCGCCAACCAAACGTGTTGATCATCGACAATATCGGTATGCTTGCCCGTCTGTATTATTACGCGGATATATGCTATGTAGGAGGTGGTTTTGGGGACGACGGCGTGCACAATGTGCTGGAGGCAGCTGTTTATGGAAGGCCGGTTATTACGGGTCCTGTTATTGAAAAATATATTGAAGTCATGGAACTCGCGGAGGCTGGTGGAGTCATTATTATCGACAATGCATTAGAAGCCGAGTCTGTCTTTAACAGGCTATTTGAAAACCAGGAGGAATATGCTTTTCATAGTGAAGCTGCCCGTGCCTATGTACAGGCCCGCCGGGGAGCCACAGAAAAAATAGTCCGGTATATTCAGGAGAATCGCCTTCTGACCAGCTGATAAAAGTGCTGAACGATTTCCCTGGAATCGTCCCAGCCGAGTTTGATTTTCAATTCCCGCTCCATCCAGTATTGCGCCTCAGGTAAAATGCGGAAATTATTGATGGTCTTAATGCTTCTTTCGTACATGGGTTCATCTCCGCGGAACAATTCGTTAATGAAAACAGCGCGGTCGTTTACACCGATGGCTTTTCGAAGTTCTTTTACCGGGGATCCTTTTAGTGTGGAACCCAGTTCGACCGGATTCACCTGCCTTAGTTTGTCGTTGATGGAGGTATTGCTGCTTCCAATTAGGTCATTAATCTCCCTGATGTCTGACTGATGGGACAGGGTTGGGATTTCCACCAGTGGATCGCCACCCATCCATGCCTGATGGCCATTGGGAATTACAGGGGATGATTGGGAGCTGGCTTTTTCCTCAACCTGCTGCGGAATGGTTTCTTTTTGAAGTAGTGTTTCCACCGTCCTGCGTGAAATGCTCATGGAAGGCATAACCACAGATACGCCCGGATTCTTCCTCCCAGTTACCGTAATAGTATGTAACTGGGTAAGTTCAGCTTCAATCTGTTTTAGCGTCAAAAGCATTTGAAGTGCGCTTTCGTTTTGTTCGCATTGTTCGTTTAACTTGCTGATGAGTTGTTGCAATCTTTCCATTATTCGTTTGAAAGAAATGATGAAGCCGGTAGTATAAAATTAAAGCAAATATTTATCCAAACTCTACTGTATTATGTTTATAGAACCCGCCATTCCTTTTGACGGACGCGGATGGATCGAAGTTATCTGCGGTTCGATGTTCTCCGGAAAAACCGAAGAACTCATCCGGAGATTGCGCCGGGCGCAGATCGCCAACCTCCGGGTCGGTATTTTTAAACCGCTATCCGATGACCGGTACCACCGGGAAAATATCGTTTCGCACGATGAAAACAGTATTCCATCCTTGCCGGTTTCCCGCGCAAAAGACATCCTGGAGCAGGTTTCAACGGTGGATGTGGTCGGCATCGATGAAGCGCAGTTCTTTGATGAAGAACTGCCGCTTGTATGTGATTCCCTCGCGTTACAGGGCACAAGGGTTATCGTTGCCGGCCTGGATATGGATTATCTTCGAAAGCCATTCGGACAAATACCTGTACTTCTCTCAATGGCGGAATACATTACCAAGTTACATGCCATTTGCATGCAGTGTGGAAATATCGCGAACTATTCCTATAGAAAAACAGGAAATGCCGCGCAGTTCCTGATCGGAGACAAGGACCTTTATGAGCCAAGATGCAGATCCTGCTATGAAAAGGGCGATTTGTTAAAATAAGTTAAAGAATACATGCAAAAAGGAATTCATCCCATATTCAGTCTCTTTAAAAAAGATGTTTTGCTTGAATTCCGGTTGCAATACAGCTTCTATGGTGTTCTGTTATATGTGGCTTCCACCATTTTTGTCCTTTACCTTGCGATGGGGCAACCGGAAAATCTGGTTTGGAATGGATTATTCTGGATGATGCAATTATTTATATGTGTGAACGCGGTTGCCAAGACCTTTCTGCAGGAAGGTAAAGGACGGCAACTTTATTTTTATTCCATTTGCAGTCCCGCACATTTTATTCTGGCGCGGATGCTGTTCAATGCGGTATTCATGCTGCTGATGAACGGAATCAGCCTCCTGTTGTTTACGCTCCTGCTGGGTTCCCCGATCAGTCATCCCTCTCTTTTTTTTGGGATTTCCTGTTTTGGATCCTGTAGCATCAGCCTTGTGTTCAGTTTTTTAGCTGCAATAGCTTCCCGGGCACAGCAAAATGCAGCCCTGATCGCCATATTAGGCTTTCCCATTATCATTCCGCAGCTGATGTTGCTGATGCGACTATCCACTATGGCTTTTTCAGATGTATTTCAAAGTGGCCTGAATTCAATTATCCTGTTGCTGGTCGCTTTTGATGTGATGGTTATATTACTTGCCGTGATATTGTTTCCCTTTCTTATGGAAAGACTGAAGAAAGTATGGGAGTATGGGAGTGTGGGAGTAAAAATACCGACGATCATCCGTCATCCGTTATCTGTGATCTTTACCCTTTTTGTCCTATTTTTGCATCCGCCTTGTATAAGTTTACCATATGCTTCGTAAGAACTGGTGGAAAATACTGAGTATCATTTTCCTGTTTTACACTTTTATCGCTGGTTTTTTAGGGAATGTCCCGGTAAAACCTATTTTAAATGAAACCATCCGCAATTTTTATTTTCACGTAGCGATGTGGTTTGGGATGATGGTTTTTTTTATCGTTTCTGTAGTTTATTCTGTCAGATACCTTCGTCATAACCGGCCTTCAGATGACATTTATGCAACGGAATTTGCACGTACGGGAGTCGTGTTTTGTATTCTCGGACTGTTAACAGGTTCCTTTTGGGCGAAATACACCTGGGGCGATTTTTGGAGCAATGATCCCAAACAATTAGGTGCCGCCATTGCCCTGCTGATTTACCTGGCTTATTTTGTTTTGCGAAATTCCCTGACCGATCAGGATAAATCAGCGCGGATCAGTGCCGTATACAACATATTTGCATTTGCCATGCTTTTCCCGACAATCTGGATCATCCCACGCCTGGTGGAAAGCCTGCATCCCGGCGGAATGGGAAACCCGGCGTTTAATACCCGCGATGTGGACGTTCGGATGCGGATTATTTTTTATTTCGGTGCATTCCCGGGCTGGACGCTGCTCGGCGTTTGGATCAGCACACTTCGGATCAGACTTCAAATCCTGCGTTTAAAAACAGAACGACATGTATAGTGCTTTTCTAAGGATTTTCTTTTTCATAGCCGGAATCTGCCTTGCCGGAACAGTAAATGCCCAGGACAGTTTATCGCGCGAAGCACCCCGAATGGCAGAAGGAATGCGCGCCAATGGTAAGATTTATGTGGTGGTTTCGGTACTTATTATTATCCTCTCCGGGCTGTTTATTTACCTGATCCGCCTGGACAGAAAAATCAGCCGCCTGGAAAGAAATATGAAGTAATATGCTCTTTATCATTTTTTAAAATAACGATATATGGCTGCCAAACATGAGTATAAATTTTTCGAAGCGGTAGAAAAAAGTTTCGACAAAGCAACCCCCTTTACCAGCTGGGATCCCGGAATCCTGGAACAGATCAAACAATGCAATGCAGTTTATCGTATGTTCTTCCCCGTTAAAATAGGGGATAAGATAGAAGTAATCAAAGCTTACCGGGTACAGCATTCCCATCATAAGACGCCCTGTAAAGGCGGGATCCGTTTTGCCCTTTCCGTGAACCTGGACGAAGTGATGGCGCTGGCCGCGCTGATGACCTACAAATGCGCGATTGTAAATGTGCCGTTTGGAGGGGCCAAGGGAGGTATTGCCATTGATCCGAAAAAATATTCGGCCTATGACCTTGAAAAAATTACCCGTCGTTATACTTCGGAACTGATCAAAAAGAATTTTATTGGTCCGGGTACCGATGTGCCTGCACCGGATTATGGCACCGGCGAAAGAGAGATGGCCTGGATACTGGATACCTATATGAGCATGCGACCCGGTGAAATTGATGCACTGGGCTGTGTTACCGGAAAGCCGGTTACCCAGGGCGGGGTTCGCGGAAGAAGCGAAGCTACCGGACTAGGTGTATTTTATGGCGTACGGGAAGTATGTAATATGAAGGACATCATGGACAAGCTGGGATTACATACCGGCGTGGAAGGCAAGCGTGTGGTGGTGCAGGGACTTGGAAATGTGGGCTATCATGCTGCAAAATTTTTCCGCGAAGGCGGCGCCAAAGTAATCGGACTGGCAGAATATGAAGGCGCCATAACTAATCCTGCCGGATTGAATGAAGAAGAAGTTTTCCAGCACCGGAAAAAAACAGGATCAATCCTAAATTTTCCCGGCGCAACGAATATCGAGAAATCCACAGAAGCACTGGAACTGGACTGCGATATCCTGATCCCGGCAGCACTGGAAAATGTAATCGATGGAAAAAATGCACCCAGGATAAAAGCAAAAATCATCGGCGAAGCGGCAAATGGACCGTTGACCCCGGAAGCAGATGAAGTATTTATCAAAAAAGGAGTGCTGGTGATTCCCGATATGTATCTGAATGCCGGCGGTGTTACTGTTTCGTATTTTGAATGGCTGAAAAACCTTAGCCATGTACGTTATGGACGTATGGAAAAAAGGTTTACTGAAAACCTGAATTCACATATTCTGGGTCAGATGGAAGAACTGACAGGTAAAAATGTACGGGCTAACGAAAGAGAATTTATCATGCATGGAGCGGAAGAAGCCGACCTGGTGTACAGCGGTCTGGAAGAAACCATGATCACGGCCACCCATGAAATCATGGATTGCTGGAAAAGCAATCCATCGATTCCCGATATGCGCACGGCGGCCTATGTGGTAGCAATTAATAAGGTAGGAACGAGCTATGCCGAGTTGGGGATATTCCCTTAAAAAGCTTAAGCATAATGCTAAAGTTTAAAGCATTGCATTCTGGTCGCGGCCTGGATTTTAAATATTTTAATAGCCAGAAGATTTTAAGCCTTAGAACGTAGAAGCCAGGCTCTAAGCCTTACGCTTTCAGCTTAGTCATCGTATGTTGGCAGCACAATCATTTCTTCAAAATCAATCTCTGCTTTTCTATAAGCATGACATTGCTGCCCGTTAGTAATAACCAGGTATTTAACAGGAATGGCGAGATTATAGTGCAGGGCCTGCCAGAGCACGGTTTTGTCGAGTGGTTTATTCATAGCCTTACATTCAATCATCATCCAGGGTTTGGCGGCTTTATCAAATACAAGAATATCAAAGCGCTTATTCACTTCGCCCAGCTTCATTTTTTTTTCTACGGCAATATAACTGGGAGGGTATTTTTTTAACTGTAACAGGTACTGTACAAAATTCTGTCTCACCCATTCTTCTTCGGTCAGTCTGACCCATTGTTTCCTGAGTTCATCAAAAATGAATTCCTTTCCGGTTTCCTCCTCTTTGATCTTAAATGCATAATGAGGGTAATAGATTTTAATCATACCTCAACTATTTGCTAAATTACAGAATGGAATAAAATTATTAATCTCTATTAGGCTGTAACTTAATACTGGCTTGGGTTTCATCAATTTCTTAATAGGAATAAATCTTATCAAAGATTGGCTTAAATCTAATTTTGAGTATAATTTTACAACCATGGCAAAAGCATATTTCTACACGCAAAGCAACCCAGGTCAAACCAGTGCGAATATTCTCTTTCAGCTAAAGTGGAACGGCACCGGCCTCACTTATTCTACCGGCAAATCTATCCCGGATAAAAAATTCTGGGATAAGGAGATGCAGCGCATCGCATTCTCTTAAAGATACTAAGGAGATCTTCAGGCTCAACGATACGCTGGACGCCATCCAAAGGCTCGCCGAAGATACCCTGAAGGAGGAATTGAAGAAACCGGCAATTCCTGATCCGAATATAATAAAAAATACGTTGGATATTTTTTTAGGAAAGAAAAAGAAACCTGAGCCTATAAGGGCAGAATCATTGATTGGCTTAATAACGAAAGTTATTGACGGAAAAATAAATCCCGGAGGTAAGAAGCTCGCCTTGAACTCCCGAAAAGGGTATAGAACTTTAAAGGCCCATATCTTAGAATTTGATAATGAAACTGATTTTGATTCTGTTACGATCGAATGGTGGGAATCATATAAAGAGTATTTTATGGATGACGACAGGTGCAGCGCCAACTCTATGAATATGGATATGAAACTCATTAAAGCCATGATGCGACGGGGTAATGATAAAGGGTATACAACGAATAAATCCTATACCGACCGTGATTTCGCCTGCCCAACAACTGAGGTTCATTCTACGTATTTAAAAAGGGAGGAAATAGAGGCTTTAGTGGGTAAAGGGTTGGAGATAGATTATTTTATTCTCGCCTGTG
The DNA here is from genome assembly GCA_963766585.1 of uncultured Bacteroidota bacterium. Lineage (GTDB taxonomy): Bacteria > Bacteroidota > Bacteroidia > Chitinophagales > Chitinophagaceae > Puia. Next base: position 971,259 of record CAVYAV010000001.1, on the reverse strand, counting down.
AAACCGGAGCCAGGTTCTCGGACTGGAACCAGTTTAAAAAGGAAAATATAAAGGATGGATTTTTTACCTATACCCAAACGAAAACTGGGGTAACGGTCACGATAAAATGTAGCGACCTGTTTTACGAGGTTTTTAGGCCTAATATGAAGCCCTGCCCTAATTATACGGCTATTAATCGGGCTGTTAAGAAAGCCTGCGGCAAATCGCCGCACGAAGCCCGCCGGAGTGCAGTCACAAATCTTTACATATCTGGAATGGATACGAAGCTAATAATGCAAATTTCCGGGCATAAGACGGAAGCCGCTTTCATGAAATACCTGAAACTTGACCTGGAAACCTCCCGTAAGCTTCAGCGTGAATTTGCCGGAAGTCGTAATTTTTCTTTGTTAAAGGTTGTGTAAAAGAGAACTACGCATATAAATTTCTAAATCTTTGTATTAAGTTTACATCGTTCAAGGAAGAACACCCAAGACCGGACATGGATCCGTGCACAGGTGAATAAAGAAAGATAGGAGATTTCTTTATTCGATATCCAGAGGTCTGCAAGACTAATTGTTGCAGGTAAGGTTCTCCGCCTTATATACCTCAATTTTTCCCCAAATGTCAGTTTGTATTGTTCTTTCCGAAGAGGAGCTTAATCATTTAATTGATGAACGCGCCCTGGCTATTATTACGGCCAACCAACAGTTTCAACCCCGTTACACCGCAGAAGAAGTCTGTCAGAAAGCGAAGATTTCAAAGGTCACACTTTGGTCGTATGTCCGCGCTGGAAGGCTGACCCCATTACCCCGCCTTCATGACAGGTGCAAACTCTATTTTGAATCAACGGAAGTTGAACGCTTCTTCTCCGCCAAACAAAAATACAGGAGGGCTACCATATGAATCAAATAATAAATTTTCCGAAAGTAACATTTCACAAAAGTGAACTGATAATTAATGAAAACACCTCTCTTGAAGAATGGAAGGAGCTTGGTTGTGGTTTGATCCGCTTAGAAAAAGGCGTCCAGTTCTGGATCGGGGATTGGGCACGATTCGGAAAGAAAAAAGGATATACCAGTAGCCAGGTTTACGATGAACTGGAGGAAATAACTGGACTTGCCAGACAAACAATTAAAGATTACAGATGGGTTGCCGATAATGTACCGTCGTCTTTACGTAAAGATGATTTGAGCTTCTCCCATCATAAAGAAGTTGCATCGCTTTCTCAGGAAAATCAAATTAAACTCCTGGAACAGTCGGTTAAAGAAAAACTATCTGTTCGGGATCTTAAGACCATTGCCGCTGAGGTGGAATGGCGGGAACACTGGGTAAATATGCCAGAATTTAATAATCAGGATTTAAGCCCAGACTCCTCGATGATAATAAATTTTCCATCACCAGAACAAAGGGTCGAATTCGCCAAATTAATCGGGCAAAAAATTACACCAAAGACAAGATCCATTTGGTTTCCACCACAGCCTATTGATAGTACAAAAGATCTTCGCTGGGTAGACTGCTGTCAAATTGAACCTAAATCGAGTACAGGGCAAGTGTGGCCAGATGAGAAGGCTAAAGCTTATAAAGACGCCACTACAGAACTTCTTGCAAGGCCGGAATGCACCAATGTCAGAATTCATGTCGCGCCAGAAGTTTTTGCCTCATGGGGAGGTAAGCAACATTGTATAATGGTTATTAATGCAGAGCATCCATTGACAGGAAAAGACGTTGAGATTATTTTTGCCTGTGATGAAGATCAACTTAAATCCAAGATTTCATTTTCCTTTTCTCCGCAAGCAGCAGGAGCATCAGTTCAAGACAATTTGGTAGGTGTTCAATGCAATTAAAGCACTTTATTAAACAATTAACATTTCGTATCGTCGGTTTTTATACTTATAGATACAGGGAAGTATATAAACCCCTCTATAAATAATGATAACAATAAATAAAACAGAGTTAGAGGCCGCAGTTAGCCGGATGGTTGATAGGGTCTTGATCAGAAAAGGAGTTATTCAGGAAGACCTGTTAACGATACAGGAAACGATGGAGGTTTTAGGAGTATCAAGAATGGCCATATTGAAATACGTGCGAACTGGAAGATTAATTCCAGAACCAAGAGAGTCCAGCAGGAGGAAGCTATACTTCAAACGGACAGCAGTTGAGGAATTTAAATCTATCGCTCCGAAATATTTAAAGCCATAAAACCAACCGTTAGCGCGGTTATAAATTTCAAAAAATACAATGACAACAATTTCAGTTTTCGAAGGTGGAGTTACAGCGAAGAATGGCAAAGAGCTTTCATTAATATCGTTTTTAGATAAGATTGCAAGCGGGGAGTGGCAAGACCCTATTTTCACTTTACGTAATATTAAAAATCCTGAAGAAAAAGAAGTGTTTAAAAAAACACTTACCCTAGGCACTATTTCAGGAAGGTTTTCATCCCGGGCAGCAAAAAATATTCTGGAGCATTCTGGATTTATTGCCATGGATATTGATAGTGAAGATCCTGAAGAAATCAAGAAAAAATTAAAAGGAGACAAGTATGTGTACGCAATCTTCACTTCGTGCGGTGGATATGGAGCGTGTGTATTATTTAAAATTGATCCGGAAAAACATCTGGAAAGTTTTGAGGGTATTTCACAGTATCTTTTTGAGGAATACGGAATTGTAGTAGACCAATCTGGTAAAGATGTATCCAGGGCCAGGTTCGTCAGCTTCGACCCTGATATATATATAGAGGATCATGCCGTCGTATTTAAGAAGTACCCGAAGAAGGCAATCGGCAAGCCGAAGGGAAAACAAGTGACGAAAGAGATAGTTTTTGTTCAGTCTGATTTTGATTTCATTATTCAGCAGATCGAGAGCGGAAGTATTGATATTACAGGTGATTATCACCAATGGTTGAGAATCGGATTTGCGATTGGAAGTTATTTTGGAGAACAAGGGCGGGATTATTTTCATAGAATTTCCGCCTTTAGTCCTAAGTACAATAAAAATAAATGTGATCGTCAGTATACGGAATGTTTAAAAGAAGGTGGTGTGAAAATAGCCACCTTCTATTATATCTGTAAGGAGAATAATATTCAGATCGTTTCTGATACGGTGCGCGAATTATCTAAAAGAGCGTATACGCATAAAAAAGCACGGCATTTGTTGGAGCAGTCAATCAGTACCATGACCAAGTTTCCGGAAACAGATGCAAGCCCAGAATTAATAAGAGATGTAGCTGAGCAGATTTTTACTAAAGATATTTTCATTGCTGGCTCATCCGAGATTGAAGCTGGCGAGTTGTGGCTTGCTGAGAGAAATTTGTCTTGGAATAAAATAACAGGCTTGCTGGAAGACAATGGAAAGGAAATGGACGATAAAGATTTTTGTAATCTTAGGTTGTCTATGCGGAAAGAATTGCCTGACCTATTGCGTGCTGATATCGCAGATCTTTTGGGGTCAGATGCAATTGGGAGCCGGCATGATATATTTGATTTTTTTGCAGCACATAAAAAAAGAAATCCTACCGGAGTTATTAAAGAGTTGGCTGCCTGTATAAAATCACCTACCGGTGAAGGGACTGATTATGTTGAACGGATGCTTACCAGGTGGATTGTTGGCGGCCTAGCAAACTTATATGAAAAACCAACCTTTGAAGAATCACCATTAATGGTTGTTTTATGCGGAACCGTTCACGGGACTGGTAAGAGCCATTTCATGAAGTATTTGTTGCCAGAAGAAATGCGGAGATACGTTTCTTTAAAGGATTTCAGTCTTTTAAGAGAAGGTGCGTATAAGAGAGATATGGATATTGCTATTACCAAAAACTGGTTGGTTTGGGACGACGAAATGGGCGGGAAGTCCAAGCGGGATCATAGAATTATCAAGGCGCTCCTGGCATCACAGCAGACCGATGTTCGGGCTTCCTACGCAAGGACTGATAAAAAACGAAAGAGGATAGCTTTTTTCGGTGGCACGTCGAACGACCTTGATGTAGTACCAGACCACGGGGAACAACGAAGAATCGTCCCGATTGAGGTTGCCGCTATAGACAAGGTCAGGAAAGATAATATAGATCTGATTGATCTTTGGATGGAAGCCTACCATCTGTACCATTCCGGGTTTGATTATAGGGTGCTAAATGAGGATATTAAGTTTCTGAACGCACAAACAGTAGCCTATCAGGAAGTCACGCCGTTTGATATGCTGATTGCGACAAAGTTTGAGTATTCATCTTCTGAAAGGTACACGTTAGCCGAAATTGGGACGCGGGTTACGGCACTATGGCCTACGCAGCGCTGGACAACAACATCCTTGGGCTTGGCCCTAAAAAAGATCGGTGTTATTAACCTTGTCGAGAAAGCTGAAGGAAAAGCTGTAAGAAAATATCCGGTACGTGAAAAGGAAATCAGCCAAGGTATGCTGCGGGAATTTGGTGGTTACCTGGCTATTACCGGAGGAACTTTGTAAAAAGTTACAGCTACAGGTTACAGGTATGCTTTTGAAGAGTGTATAGGAAAATAATTAATTACCGGCCTATCATAGTTAATTATTTTGTAGTAGAAGTTAGGAAAACGGTGTCTTAAGCTGTAACTGATTTTGGAAACCGGTATAATTTGCTGATAGATATAATGTTATAGCAGTTACAGCTCAGATTGAAGTTACAAGTTGTTTTTTTGGATTTATCATCCGCGCTACCCTTAGCCCCTTAACCGGGGCTTTGTGGTTTTTTAGCCTGTTGGCAAGCCCGAATTGGGGAAATGGGTAAAGTATAGGCATCAGGGAAGAACAGGCTGGGGACAGGTAGCCAAGGTGGGGGAGTACGGGATGTAGCTTACTGAACCTGCCTGATGGACCAAAACAAATAAAAAATTCCTATAGGTAATTTTACATTGGCTATCCTTTTTGCCCCCATTTGTTATAGACAAAATCGCTTCTTTTTTCTTCGCCCGTTCGGATGAATAATTATACTGGATAATTATACTGCTTTCCTATAATTATGGAAAGGTTATGAGTTTCCTCTACTAAGTATTTAATACAAATTAACAAAGCTTATACTTTTGAAAGCTCGGTTTTTATACTTAGTAAGTAGATGCTCACCATTAAACAACGCGCAACTATCCACGGCTTGAAAGAAAATAATTTTTCATTAGCCAAGGCTTACGCTTCTGTAACTGGAACGAATTATAATTCCTCTCACGTACTAAGCTCTAACCTTTTAAAGAATCAAGAATTTAGGGAATACCTGATTGGATATTTATATTCCTTAAACGTAGATACTCCTGAGAAAGAATTGCTGATTATAAAAATTCTAAAAAAGGAACTACAATATGCCAGCTAAATTATTTGAGAAGGGCCATCCCGGATTAAAAAAACCTGGAGATATTGGAAAAGCAAGTAAAGCGATGAAGGAATTCATCAAAGATCTTACAGATGAGAATAGAGAAAAAGTTACTCAAACTCTTCAAGGATTAGAAGGAGAAACCTTTTTAAAATACTGGCTTCAACTTATACAATTCGTAATCCCTAAAAAGGCAAGCATCGAACAGATTTCTATTAAAGAATTACCGCCAGAATTAAATGCCTTAACCTACGAACAACTGGATCAGATCGAAAGAATTATTAAAGGAACACAACCAGCATACAAATTACTTGATGATAAGTCTTGAGGAAATTCACATAGCCAAGTGCAAGAAATCATTTCACTACTTTGTTAAATGGATATGGACTCTTCATAACCCAGGTCAAACTTTCTATGATGCTCCATATATAAAGTTTATCTGCGATCATCTTCAGAAGCGGATGGAAGATATGATAGCGGGCATACCACGAAAAGGCTTAATCCTGAACTTAGGACCAGCTACCTCGAAATCATTTATCTGCTCCCTTTGTGCTCCGCTGTACCTCTGGGTAATATATCCTTGTGCTTCAGTAATGTGCTCTTCTGTCAATACCGTCTTAGCCCTAAACTTTGCCACCTCGGAGAGAGACATAATTAATAATCCCCAGTTCCAGAAGTTTTTCCAGATTTCCCTACGTGAGGACCAAAATTCAAAAAATAGATTCCTTAACGAACATGGTGGAAGCAGAATCAGTTTCGGAATTGATACCCCCAGCATCGGTTTCCATGCCATGTTACAGATTTTGGATGACGTTCAATCCCTAAACGGAATTTATTCCGAAGTGGACAGGAACAAAACAAACGTTACCGTTACTCAACATCTGGCATCCAGAACTGGTAACAACCCTGCAGCTCAGCAATGGGTGATAATGCAGCGGTTATCTCAGCAGGATCTGACCGGGTTTTTAATCCCTTTCGATACACATGAGGTGATTTGCCTCCCTGCAGAGTTAAACGATCAAACTACTCATCCGGATTTATACCAAAACAATTTATTAGCTCCTGACCTCTTATCCGAAACCCGATTAAAAGAACTCAGAACTAAATTAGGTATTAATGCTTTCGAGGCCCAGTTTAACCAGCGACCGGGAATCTCAGACTTCAGCCTTATAAAACCTGAGCAATTCGTAATCTTAGATACAATCCCACATATACGCGATAATGCAAGGCTTCATATTTTTTGTGACCTGGCCAGTAGCATAAAAAAATCAGCAGACTTCTCGGCGGCAATAGCCTGTTTTACTCAGGGGAATAGCTTAATAGTTACTAACGTATTTCATTTTAAATATGAATACGTACAACTCAGGCAGGAACTAACGGCATGGATCAAACAGCAGTTTGGATATAACCGCAGTACTCAGATCTATATCGAGTCCGCAAGTTCAGGCGAGGCCATGTTATCAGATTTAAAAAATGATTCGTTATTCAATGTAAATAAAATTGATAAACCGAAAGTGGGAAAAGAAGAGCGGGCACAGGGAGTTTCGGCCCGGATAGCTGCGGGTAGGGTTAAGCTCTTAAGAGCCTTTTGGAATGCGAATTTAATAAATGAAGCCTGTGCATTATCCTCGCACGATGATATTTTTGATGCTCTGATGCACGCCATCGACACCCTGTTAGATGAGAGGATTGAGCCCGCTTCTTATAAAAATCGTATTTCATTTGTTGGAGACCAAAGCAACCACAAAACGTCCTGGGCTTATAAAATTAATCAAGCACAACAGTACGATAACGGCAACTTTTAGACTTATAAAATGAAACTCCGTCACAACATAATCAACGACATATCTGACATCTTACTTTCCCATCCGGATTATGAGATGAGCGCACTCAGATTTAAAAAATTCGACACTATAAATGAAGCTTATGCGCAATTTATTTGCCAAGTACGATGGTGCGATGTTGCAATATTTTACGCAGCAGTATCAAGGAATAAAAGATTATATCTAACAACAAAATGACAATAGAAACGCTCAAGGAACAATTAGCAAATGCCTCACCGATATTTAAGAGAATACTTCAGAGTCGGATCGATAAATTGGAGTTCGATGCGAGCCCCATTCAATCCTATGCTTCCTATCTCAAATCAGTCTATTCTTTTCGAGGTAACGAAGTTTATACTCAGGGATATTATCATGAACCTGACGTAAGGGATATCCACAATTTTTTAACCGCCCTTCGGTGGCGCTACAAAAACGTGACTGAACTGGAATTAAAAGAAGCGCTTAAATTTTTATAGAACACTTAAAAACAAAAAGATAGAATGAACACGCAATTAGAAACAGAGATAAAGAATCTCTACGAAAAGACAGACAAAAGCAAATCCCTAAAAGATTTTTCTAAACTTTATGAAGAAACTAAAAACGTCCACCTCGATACGATGTTTGATCGTATGGAACGAGTTCGTAAAATTGAAAAGAAGGGTGACGGAATTAATTACCATCCTCATAATACGGATTCTAATTTAACTCCTGAACAACGCAAAGCGTTCAAGGCAGAAAGAGAATTTATAGAAGGTAAAAAAACTAAATTCTCCAAGACTCCCAAAACAGAACAGGAATTGAATTTACTTTCTGATAAGTATAGCTCACTAAAGAGCCTCTACGGGGAACATTTTAATATTACGATGCTCGATTATCTGAAGCTATCAGATCATGAAAGAGAAATGATTGATATGAAAATCAAAGGCGCACTCTTCTCTGGTAAATTAAAAATGAATTCTTAATAAACATAAAACTCAGATCATAGGAGGTAAAAGTATTTTGGAATCTGAATTGGAACGAAGAGGTTGGACTAAATAAATAAACTCATACAATATATTATTGTTTAGCTTTCAACACTAAAATACTCCAACGTATAGAATAATATAAATATCGTATGGCAAAAAGCACAATTACTGATAAAAGTATTACCACGTAGAAGATATTTTCCTGAAGTCTACTATTGTATTTACTTTCTTTTAACTGGTATATTTGTTCCTTACTACTATCTATCTTTTCTTGTAGAACAGAAAGTAGATCAGTTATTGAGGAATCTTTAGTGATTTTTATAGCCGTTATCATGTAGCGGGTAGAAATACTTCCTTATAGAAATCGGTTCTTGAATTAGTATAATATCTTTCTTTGTTTAATTGTTTAAAAAGACTGTCAACAGCGCTGTTCTATCGCTTATATTCTTTATCGAATTTTTTGAATGATTTATTGTAAAGATTTAGGTCATTCATTCCGCGGTATAACTCATATTTTCTGCTCTTTACAAATGCTTTTTTATGCTGTTGGTTAATTTGTCCACTATCTTCATCATAATAGTTGTATATCGGTGTGAATGCTACACCTAAAACATTTCTAATGCTATCTTTATAATTGTTAATTATCTCTTCACTACTTTTATTATCTTTCAATATCGTTAAGCTGGTAATGGCGTCCTTTTGGTCACTTCTTTTAATTATGCAAATCTCATCATTTGGAAATATTTTATTAAATACTTTAATTAAACTATCCTGTTCTTGTGCGGCTCTATCAATTTTACTTTCCTCTGTGCTAATACGATTTTCGGAGATTTGATTGAATACAATTGTGAATAGAAACGCGAGTATTGCAAGAACAACTACAGCGATTAAAATCATAAATTCTCGCGCTATTATTTTTTTGATTCTTAAATTCATCTGGAATCTCCTTTTACTATTAGATATTAAGGTAATTTAAATATTGTTCATTAATTTCAACAATATTATATGAAAATAACAATTTGGAATTGCCAGGGCGCTTTTAGAAAAAAATTGGCTATTGTTCCTGGAGATTCCGATATAACTATCATATCTGAATGTAGTAAAGCTGATTCCATTGGTGCTGCAATTTGGTATGGTGACAATAACAGAACGGGTATTGCGGTATATTCAAAATACAATGTCGAACTTATTGAAAAGCCGAGATTCAGGTATGTCCTTCCACTGCTAAGGTAAACGATGAATTTACTATGCTTGCAGTTTGGAGTAAGGAATGCCGTGATATACGGGAAGTTATATTAAGCAGATATTGGCATGCTGTTAATCATTATTGACTTTGATATTATTGCCGGTGATTGGAACAGTAACAAAATTTGGGATCAAAAAAGCGAGCGTTGGTAATCATTCTGACGTTGTTAAATACTTAGCTAAAAAAGATATTCATTCCGCTTATCATACTTTTTTCAAAGAGGAACAAGGCAAGGAAACCCGTCCAACCTTTTATATGAACCGAAAACGAACTAAACCCTATCATATAGATTACTGCTTTATGGCTCAAAAATTTGTAGTCGAGGCTGTTGAGATTATAGATGTAGATTGTAGTGATCATTCTCCTGTGATAATCACCCTATCTGAAAGGGTGATTTCCTCATTATAGTTTCATGAACGTACTTTAACTCTATCAAATTAAGGTGTACAGAGTACTTCTAATTATTTTAATTGTTGATTCTTTTATTTTGGCTGGTTTCGGAATCTGGTTTATGTTTGCTAAATAATTTAGTATTCGTGCCTGACTACCGAATTACGATCCATCTGAAAAAGGATGCCCCAAAAACCGGTGTGCGTTGGCATCCCTCTTACGATGCTGACCATGTTAAGGGATTGGTGGAAGCAAAAGTGCGTAAACTTTACGGCGCTTCATCTGTGAAATGGGTAGACGTAGAAATTGTTGCTCGGTCCTCTGGCAATCGTATGGACACAAAGAATCTAAGTCTCTGACTTTTATTCGTTATCAGTAGTTGATATCCTGGCATTTCCATGTCGGGATACTTTTGTTAGGATATAGTTGCAGGTCTTTAAAGCCGCTTTCGCTTTATGAATTGTCCATTCTTGGATAAATAATGAGAACCTCTACTTTCTCTAATATTTTGCATTCCCTGACCTTGTTGTAACTGTTGGTTTTGATTTGGTCTGTCGAAGTTGTTCATGATTATCGATGACCATTCGCCAGTAGTTGTAGTATCGATAAAATATTGACGTGATAACATTCCCAAAATGTTATATCTACCTACTTTTTTTGGCAGTAAACAATATAGATGATTTCTTGGATCATTTGGATCGTCAATTGTTTTAATGCCTTTAAAATCAAAAATAACCGGTACGGAGCTTCCAATCCAGGCTGCATGAAAACATTCATCTAAAAAATCAACGTGAAAGACTCCTGAAATATTTGTACTGTGAAAGTTAGTTAATCCACTGAGGAAGCGAGTATAATCGCTTTTTAGCCGTGTGCCATCGATAACCCAAACCATGTTTTTGTAGAACTTTTCACGTGCTATACGTTCATTTGGGTTAATATTTGAGTGCTGAAATTCCATTACAAGCCTATCTTCGGTGCGAACGTCAGCAATATGTATTTCTTTAGTGCCTTCATCAAGAAATGAAAATTCTTGCCAATCTGAAGGATAATTATTCTTCCATGCGCGATGCCATTCAGTTTCATTTTCCCACCAAGGATCACAATGAAGCTTCCCCTTATGTGCCCAATGATGCTTTTTAATTCCTCCACATTTCGCAATTAATTCAGTTTTGCAATTTGGGTTTGGACATGTCGCTTTGAAACCTTTTAAGGCTTCAACTCTATTGCCATTTAATAGCGCATACTTCATATATGTAGAGTTTTCTACACTCGATGTTTTTTGTTTATTGCCGAGGATAACATATAAGCAAGTATACAAATTAAATATACAATTCCACACGCAACCAAAATGATTTTAGAAAGCCACTTTTGAAATATAAAGCAGATTAGTATTACAGGAATTAATATAAATACTGTCTTTATCGAATAAGCCGGAATCTTTTCTAATAATGATTTGTTTTTGAATTCAAGATTTGCTTCAATTTCTTCATTGATGATGTTGGTTAAATGGCCCGCAACATGACTTATATATTTACTACGATCAATTATATATTTCCCATTTACGTCTTTTTCTTCAGGATAAAACTGATAGAGACTTGCCCTTTCTTGAAAATATTTTGATTGTCGCTTAGTTTCCCAATCTGGAATCCGAATTGTCGCTTCTCTAAATGCTTTTTTTGCCGAATAGAAAACCCAAAAATTCAAAATTTCATCTGTAGTCATGGAGTTTAACAATGAATAAAGTTCGATATTGTTAAACTCACCACCCTCAATAATAGAACGATCTATTAACTTTTCAATCTTCTTTTTATTAATCATTAGAGACATTAAGTTAGTAACAATATTTTTCTTTTTTAGATAAGTGTTTCTACTTATCGCAGAATACTTGGAAAATTATAAATAATTCAAAGTGATGCATTCCAAGTTTAGAATAATGTCCTGTTTTCCTTTTATTGTATATTTGGTAAACCCCTTAAACAATTCCTGCATGTCAGATTTATTAGACGACAAAGAGAATATAGTAGAGGAAGAATACGTACCGCCGAGACAACGGGAACGATTGATGACTTTTATAAGATTGTGGGGAAAAAAATTTTTAATTGTTTCAGGGGTTATCAGTATTCCTATAGTTATCGTTGCTTTAATTTATTGGTTTCATTTTTATAATAATGGTATTTCGTACAATAACGCGGATTGGTCGGCGTTTGCGACATTTTTATATGCTGGTATCGCATATATTAACTTGTTGATTTTTTCCGCACTAACATACTTGTTATTTATTTATAACGGCAGAAGCGAGGGTAGGAGAGAATATCAGAATATTTTGCATGAGAAGCCAATAATTATTTTTTCGTACACAACATCTGACAAATGTTATTCTATTCAAAACATAGGAAAAGGTGCTGCGATAAATGTTCAAATTAAAACTAACCTTTTAAATAGAATATGGGAATACGGATATATTTGGAATTCGTTGCCTGCTAAAAATGATCCTGAAAAAATGTTATGGACGATGCAGACAAATGTTATCTGCGCTACTTATTCTGACAGTTTTAAAAATGAATATGTTTCATACATGGAGAACGATCAGATGCGTCTAATAAACTGTGCAGAGAAAGCAGAAACAGATAGATATAAAACTGAATTTAAAAATAGTAGACTGAAGTCAAAGGAAATGACCTGGAGACCATAGGGCGATACTGCTTAATTAGTTGAATTTGTAATACCAGAAGTCATTAAAAGAACAGCGATTTCAGGGACTTTTACCCTTAGACCTGCCCTGATCTGGCAGGATTTTTTATTTGCAACTATATCTCTATTGGGGAAGGTGGGGTTTTTGACTTTTTCTTGCATAGTGAAAAAATTCTTTCAATTATGAAACCATCTAAAAGACAATTGAATACTACAACACTAATAAGAAGTGGAATATTAAAAACGTCCCAATCAGTTATCTTGTATATCAATGAGCTTGCCCAATTGAATAAATAATATGATTTAGCGATAGTAGTCCAAAACAAGTGAATTCCTAAAGAACTGCTTGACAAACTCCAGTCCTCTGCCATTATACCTATATAAAAGTCAAATCCAGCAAGTAAAGAGGAAATGATAAATATGCGGAAGCTGAAATTCTTCATTACTTCAATAATCTATTGTATAATTTATTTGAGCGGATGTCCTTGGTATATCGCTTCCATCAATTTGTTTAAGCGCAAATGGACTTGAGTTCTTACTTACAGAAATTTGAGTGTGTAGGGTCAGATGTCCAAAATTACTATCATTTTCATTCACACTTAGATTTGATACAAACCCCTTTTTTACGGGGCCGATTACAATTTCCCATGGACTGTTACAGTATGTAGTAAAGTTTTTATTCTGATTATCTTCTGCATTTATTGACACATATAGCGTGTTCCCAGTATATATGGTAAAACTTTTTACCTCATATTTGACGTAGTATTCATCGTTATTTGTTTCATTGTTTTTATTACAACCAGAGTTAATCATTGCGATAGCAATAATAAGCCCCCAAATTAATCCTATACGCCACCATTGAGCTTTGGATTTCGAATGATTCATATTTAATTCTTTGTCGAAATACATATACTTTACTTTTTGGCAACTATACACCTGTTGGGATAGATGGGAATTTAGTGTTAGACTACTTATTTTATTCGGAATTTTTTATCCTCGCTTTACTCGTTATACGACGTAACACTATAGCAGTTGCTATTAAAGCTATCGTAAGAAAGAAAAATAGCTTCGCCTCATTACCATCTTTTTCTGATTCAATCACAGCTTCCTCTCCATGTCCACCCATTCCAATTGCAATAGTGTAAAATGCCATCACGATAAATCTACCAAAAGAAAGAACTAATCCGACAATTACAATACGGAATAACAATCGGTAATCTCGAGTAGATTTCATTTCTTTTTAGTTGGTTTCTTTTCCTTCTTGGGTTCGGCGGAGTTTGGATTTACAGACACCTTTATAACGCCATCAAAATACCATTTTTAGTCAGTTTTCACAATGGGCCGGTTTCTATTGGCAGGGCTACGGTAAAAGTCTTTCTGGCTTGCATTTTTTAGAGTTAAAGAATAAATCCTGGTATCTCTTTGCCAGGGTTTTATTAATTGCCCTTATAACAGCCGTTACCGCTGACTTTTTCTACGCACAAATATTTACGGAGGATCTAACTGATTAATAACCAGCAAATTAAAATACTAAGAGCGTTTTTATTAAACCAACTTGAAAAGCTTTCCACTGATTGTGGAGAGAAAAAAAAACCAGCGATCAAAACTTTATTATTATTGTATAAATGGCAAAGCCGCCCTATAAGAGCAGCTTTCACGAAAGGAAAGTTTTTCGGGACGTTTCCTGCAAAACAAGAGGATTATAACTCTTGAAGGAATCCAGCAAAGAAGTGAATTAAATCACTGCCATCCTGAGAAACAAGGGCGCACGGTACCAACGGGCGCCTTTCCTTTTTATAAATGCTAATGTAGTCAAAAGTAGTAAAATGTAGCTTAGTGGGTAAAAGTCGATTTTTATGTGGAAATCATATCAATTAGTCAAAACGGGGATTAGCCTGGGAACTAACCGGCTTTTATAACCGTTTGAGTCTTAATGTCTAATTATTTATTTTAAAATCTCATTAAATTGACTAATTTAGAGCATAACTAATTGATAGTCAAGGCTAAGATAAATTACAGAATGTTGTTTGTCGTAAAGGTTTAACAGACGCATAAGAGTTCACAGTCGTATTCAGGATTGAATTTATGAAAACTAAAGAAGAAATAGTCAGCAACTGGCTTCCCCGGTATACCGGGGAAAAACTGGAAAATTTTGGTTCGTATATATTGCTAACTAATTTTTCCCATTACGTCCATTTATTTGCAAACATGCACAAAGTGCAATTGATCGGGGAAGACAGACCCATGCAATGTGCAACGGCAGATGATATCAGCATCATAAATTTCGGAATGGGAAGCCCCTCCGCTGCAACCATCATGGATCTGCTGAGTGCCATATCTCCCAAGGCAGTATTATTCCTTGGGAAATGCGGGGGACTGAAAAAACGGAATAAACTGGGGGATCTTGTTTTACCTATTGCCGGAATCCGGGGAGAGGGAACATCAAACGATTATTTCCCTCCTGAAGTACCCGCCCTGCCTGCATTTGCTTTGCAAAAAGCAATATCCACCACCATCCGGGAATATGGGGTGGATTACTGGACCGGCACAGTATATACCACCAACCGGAGGGTTTGGGAACATGATGATGTTTTTAAAGATTACCTGAAAAAAATCAGGGCCTATGCAATTGATATGGAAACGGCAACTATATTTTCGGTGGGCTTCTATAATAAAATTCCCACGGGTGCATTATTGCTTGTCAGTGATCAGCCGATGATTCCGGAGGGGGTGAAAACAGCGGAATCTGACCAGCAAGTCACCGGGAATTTTGTCGAAACCCATCTGAAGATCGGAATTGATTCTCTCAAACAACTCATCAATGGCGGACAAACTGTTCGTCATCTGCGTTTTTAATCATTTATTTGCTTCCTCTCCTTCAAATAAAAAATCTAACGGTTGATTTTCCGGATGGAAAATCTCCGGTGACTGCATTACAGCATTTTTCCATGGAATTAAAACAGGGGGAAATGCTTGCTATTGTTGGAGAATCGGGTTCGGGGAAATCCGTGATGGCGTTGACGCTGATGAATTTGCTGAACGCGGCTGCAAGAGTGGTTCAGGGTTCGGCTATATTCTCCCCCGACGGATCGGAGTCTGTAAATCTGCTCGGGATCCCTGAAAAACAAATCCGCCGCTATCGCGGCAACGCGTTGGCCATGATTTTCCAGGAACCAATGACCTCACTGAATCCCGTGATGACATGCGGAGCCCAGCTGACGGAACCACTAAGACAGCATAAAAAACTAAGCGCAGCACAAGCCAGGTCAGCAGCCTTATCATTATTTGAAAAAGTTCAGTTGCCCGATCCCGAAACGGTGTTCCGGAAATATCCGCATCAGTTAAGTGGGGGACAAAAACAACGTGTAATGATTGCCATGGCCATCAGCTGCCGCCCGGCCCTGCTCATTTGCGACGAGCCCACCACGGCCCTGGATGTACGCGTGCAAAAAACCATACTGGATCTGTTGAAGGATCTTCGCCGAACAGAAAATATGGGAATGATTTTTATTACCCACGATCTTGGACTGGTGGCAGAGATGGCAGACCGCGCCTTGGTTATGTTACGCGGCAGGGTCGTGGAAGAGGGTCCGGTGCAAACACTGTTTTCAAATCCGCAGCATGCTTATACCCGTGGGCTCTTGCTATGCCGCCCCGCTCTTCATAAAAAAGGGGAAAGATTACCGGTTGTTACCGATTTCCTCAATCCGGGAAAAAAAACTGATCTGGTTCCCATAAAGCCTTCCAAACACAGGAATCCGGCACCGGAAAGCAGCCGGGAAATTCTGGTAAAAGTTAAGGGACTCTGTCTACGGTATTCTACCGGTAAGAACTGGCTGGGAAGGGAAAGACAGTGGGTGGATGGAATCAGGGATATCCAATTTGACATTTACCAGGGTGAAACGCTGGGTATTGTGGGTGAGTCGGGATCCGGTAAAACAACTCTGGGCCGGGCTCTCCTGGGACTGAACCATCCGGCGGAGGGGAGTATCTGGTATGGTGGGGTGGAACTGCTTTCCATGTCAAAAAAGGACCTGCATCAATTCAGGCGCCAAATTCAAATTGTATTTCAGGACCCCTATTCCTCCCTGAATCCAAGGTTAATGGCCGGTGCAGCTATTTCCGAACCTTTGAAAGTATTTGACTCCCTGAGCCGTTCCGAACGGAAGGAAAAAGTAATGGACTGGTTGCAGAAAGTAGACCTGAAACGGGAGCACTATAACCGGTATCCGCATGCGTTTTCGGGCGGCCAGAGACAAAGAATTGTGATTGCCAGGGCCCTTGCCCTGAATCCCGGATTTGTCGTATTTGATGAATCCGTGTCTGCTCTGGATGTCAGTGTACAGGCCCAGGTGCTGAACCTGATCAACGACCTGAAAGAAAACCTGGGCTTTACGGCTGTTTTTATCTCCCACGATTTATCGGTGATCCGGTATCTCTGCGACAGGGTAATGGTAATGGAAAAAGGCCGGATCATTGAATCGGGGGATGTGGAATCCGTTTACCAGCATCCCCAAACGGAATATACAAGGTCGCTGATTGCTGCTATACCCGGTGCAGGCTTCACGCCTCAAGCTTAAATAATTGGAATTTAATTTTTATTTGGTACCTTCGCACGCTTGTAAAAGCCGTAACATGACCGAATCGGGTGCCGTAAGACCTGGTTTGATTAGCCAGCCATACTCCGCTTCATTCGAATCATGTACCGCGAACATTTAAAAATTTCATACTGAATGAAGCTTTCCCAGTTCAAATTCGACCTGCCCCTTAATCTGATCGCCCAACACCCTGCCAAAAGAAGAGAAGACAGCCGTATGATGGTTGTTCACCGCAAAACCGGACAAATCGAAAACAAACATTTCAGGGATGTTATGGAGTATTTCGATGATAAGGACGTGTTTGTTGTAAATAATACAAAAGTGTTTCCGGCCAGGATGTATGGCCGCAAGGAAAAAACCGGGGCAAAGATTGAAGTGTTTTTACTTCGTGAACTCAATAAGCCAAACAGACTTTGGGATGTGATCGTAGATCCTGCCCGGAAAATCAGGGTTGGCAATAAATTATATTTCGGAGATAATGATGAACTGGTTGCCGAAGTTATTGATAATACCACCAGTCGCGGCCGTACCATACGCTTTTTATGGGATGGAACAGACGATGAATTCCGCCAGGTTTTGGAAATCCTGGGTGAAACTCCCCTGCCTAAATATATTAAACGCAAACCCGACGAAGAAGATAAAGAGAGGTATCAGACGGTTTATGCGAAACACGAGGGTGCTGTTGCGGCTCCGACTGCGGGATTGCATTTCAGTAAAGAACTGATTAAAAGACTTGAAATAAAAGGTGTTCGTTTTGCAGAAGCAACACTTCATACCGGATTGGGAACTTTTCGTCCAATTGAAGTGGAAGACCTCAGTAAACATAAAATGGATGCTGAATATTACCGCGTAGATGAAGAAGCCTGCAGGGTCGTGAATAAAGCCCGTCTCGGTGGTCATCGTATATGCTCTGTAGGAACAACCACCATGCGTGCGCTGGAATCCTCTTTCACTGCAGAAAAATTATTGAAACCATCTGAGGGTTGGACAAACACCTTCATTCATCCGCCTTATCAATTCAATATTGCAGATGCCCTGATTACCAATTTTCACCTTCCGAAAACAAGCCTGTTGATTATGGTTTGTGCTTTTGCAGGTTATGATCTGACCATGGAAGCTTATAAACGTGCAATCAAGGAAAAATACCGGTTTTTCAGTTATGGAGACGCGATGCTGCTGGTTTAAACGACCCTATTAAGTGTTTACTTTACTTCCTTTTTGGGTAAATTTTGTTTAATTTCAGAGAAGCAGAGATAGGGGTTGCTCATGTCCTTCATTGGGTAGGCCGATTATAGTATGCCGGTATTCTTTATGAAATTTGATTTTCCTAAAAAGATCAGAAGTGGTTACCTGGTAGCATTTATTCTACTGCTCATCTGTTATTTTCTTTCCCTCTCTTCCTTTATTAATCTCCGCAGTCAAAATAAATGGGTAGGTCATACCCGGGAAGTTCTCAAAGAACTGGATGCGCTGAATGCAAATCTGAAAGATGCCGAAATAGACTGGCGTGAATATCTTTTGAATGAAGAAAAAATTTACCTCTCCGCTTACAACGACAGTAAAACGCTGGTTGACTCGGTATACACAGTTTTAATTAAAAGCGTTAGTGACGACCCTGAAGAAGAGAAGAGAGTGGCGTACCTGCATGATATCATTCTCAGGAAATACCGGGGCCTGGATGAGGAATTAAAAATGCTGAGTAAAAATAATTTTCAGGTAAATGACTCCATCCGGAGCAGGGAACGCCTGAATAAGGCACTGATCGATTCCATTGACCGGATTTCTGATTCCATAACCGCCAACGAAAACAGACTGCTTCATTTCAGAACAAGGGACGTTATGTTTTCAGGCAGGGTGGTTTTCTGGATCATTATCGGGGCGGGTTTGATTTCTATCCTGCTGATTATTTATTCACTGATTACTTTTAATATAGAATCCAAGGCAAAAAAAACAGCTACCCGACAGGCTGAAACCTATCATGACCAGCTCGAAAAAAGAATTCTTGAACTTGCATCTGCAAACAGGGAATTAATGGAATTGAGAAGCCTGGAAAGGTTTACCAGTACCGGTCGCATAGCACGCGTGATTGCGCATGAAATTCGCAACCCGCTTACCAACATTGACCTGTCTACCGCGCATCTGGAAAATAGTGCACTGGGCGAGGAAGATAAAAAAGTTTTTTTGGACATAATTGCCAGGAACTCAAGGCGGATAAATGAACTCATTAATGAGTTACTTTCGGCTACAAAGTTTTCTGAACTGAAATATGAAGAAATTCAGGTGGATGATCTGCTGGACGATGCCTTAAGTGAAGCCATGGACCGGGCGCGGTTGAACCAGGTGAGTATCAATAAAAATTATTCTGACGAAAAAACGTGGTTGAGCGTAGACAAATCCCGTATGAAAATCGCTCTGTTAAATATTGTTGTTAATGCAATGGAGGCGATAACGGGCGGTGGCGGCAGGTTAGATGTAGAAACGATGCCGGGTAATGATCATTGCACTATCATTATCCGGGACAATGGAAAAGGTATGAATCCGGATACACTGGCAAAGGTTTTTGATCCTTATTTTACTTCGAAATCAAAAGGGAATGGCCTGGGTATGACGAATACCCAGAATATTATTCTCAATCATAAAGGGAAAATAGAGGTATTCAGTGAAGAAGGAAAAGGAACATCCTTCATTATCACAATGAACAGAATCAGAAAAAAATCCCATGTATCAGTTTAAATGAATCTGATCGGCTACCCATTTTTCCTTTTCCCGGTAGGGTTCTGTATTTTCAAAAATATTTTTTAATTCTTCCATCCAGGTGGCGAGGTCAAACAATAATGGATCCTCCTGGTTAAAGGTCTTTCCCTGCACGTCGTTGTCCTCAATCTGTTTCCAGATACGAATGCCGGTTCTCATCTGTTTTTCATAAAGTAAAATTACCCGTGTAAGTATTTCCGCAGAAACGGGCATGTACCTTTCCATTTCAGGATTCCTCCAGCAGAGTACGCCGTCGATTACTTTGAATTTATAATTTCCCTTACCGTGCATATATGTATAGATAATAAAATGTATACCACGGCTTGCATAGGATTTGAACAGGGAAGATAAGTGATTTATTATTCCCGATTTGGGAATTAAGCAGAACGCTCAACGCTTAATGCCTAACGCCCAAAGCCAACCAGATCAGGCGTTAAGCGTTGAGCGTTCCGCGTTAAGCCTTAAGGGGAAATCACTTCTTTCCCGAATACCCACTTTCCGGCATTCTGTAACTTCAACAGAGAAGACACCAAACTCTTCCACCACTTTTCCCTTCATTGCATAGAAGCCCTTACCTGTTACGGGATAATATCTTGAAATATTAGGGAAGAAAATACAATCAAGCCATTCACCCTCAGCATCAAGGAAGGTATGGAAATGCATAGTTTCGTTGGTCACCGTATTTACGGGTTTGGAAGTGACCAGCCAACCCAGAACAGAAACAATTTTACCCGGAAATTGTGAAAGATCACGGGCCGGAAGAAAATCCCGGAGATCTTCTTTTACCAGTTCAAAAACATTGCAGAGTGGAAACCCGAGCAATTCTATTTCATCAAGTGCATCATCCAGCGGATGCTGAACCAGTTCCGGCAATTGAAAACTTTGCGGTTTCTCATGGAATAAAAAACCGGTTCCGGAGACAGAAGTGTTTTTTTTGTGCAGGAAATTTGCTTCCCACAATAATTCTTTTTTTGTTTTCCCGGTTATTCCAAACGCACCTGTTCGAATAAGAATATTCAGTTGTTCCATACCTGGTGAAACACGTTCGATGAAGTCTGAAAGATCCGTGAACAAACCAAGGCGCTTCCGGTTCTCCAGGGCCCGAACCACCATTTGCTCCTCCAGACCCTGCACATGAATAAAACCCATATATATTCTGTTACCCGAAACCCTGCTCAGCCATTCACTTCTATTCATACAGGGCGGATGAATGCGGGCACCGGTTCTTTTCAATTCATGAAAATATAGTTCGCGGGAATAAAATCCCCCGAAATTATTAATTACAGCCACCATGAATTCGACAGGAAAATAAGTTTTCAGAAAAAGACTCTGATAACTTTCAACAGCAAAACTGGCTGAATGGGCCTTACTGAAAGAGTAACCTCCGAAACTTTCAATCTGCCGCCATACTTCGGCCGAAATATGATCAGGATAATTGCGGACTTTACAGTTCTTAAAAAAATTTGCCCGGATATCTTCGAACTGTTTTCGGCCCCTGTATTTTCCGCTCATAGCCCGCCTCAGTACATCTGCTTCTGCCAGGTCGAGTCCGCCAAAATGGTGGGCCACCTTGATCACATCCTCCTGATAGACCATCACGCCGTATGTTTCCTGCAGCAGTTCTTCCATCTTCGGATGCAGGTATTCGAAATCCTGCGGATGATGAAAGCGGTAAATATATTGTTTCATCATTCCGCTCTGTGCCACACCTGGCCTGATGATGGAACTTGCGGCTACCAGGGTCAGGTAGTCATCACATTCCAGTTTTTTCAGCAGCTGACGCATGCCCGGACTTTCAATATAGAAACAACCAATGGTATCTGCCTTCCGGATTTGATCTGCTACTTTCGGATCTGTTTTGAATTTTTCAATCTCATGTATATTGATGGAAATATTTTTATTTTCCTTCACCAGGTCAATAGTATCGCGGATATGACCCAAACCCCGCTGGCTGAGGATATCCAGTTTAAATAAACCGATTTTTTCTGCTACGAACATGTCGATCTGGGAAGTATAAAAATTTTTCGGGGGAAGTTCAGTGGCTGTATAGTGGAAGATGGGTTTGTCACTGATCAGTATTCCTCCTGCGTGTATGCTGAGGTGATTTGGAAAATTCTGCAGGAGATTTCCATAGTATTGTATCTGGCGCTGTATTTTGTCATCTTTCAGGTTGCGGGAATCCAGCTGATCGATTTCTTCTTTCGGAAGTCCGAATACCTTTCCCAGTTCACGCAGGACCGCACGGGTTTGAAAAGTAGTATAGGATCCGAGCAGGCATACATGATCCCGTCCATATCTTTTAAACACATAGTCGATAATCTCATCCCGGTCTTTCCAGGAGAAATCGAGGTCGAAATCAGGCGGAGAAGAACGGGAAGGATTCAGGAATCTTTCAAAGTACAAATCCAGTTCGATCGGATCCACATCGGTTATCTGTAAACAATAAGCAACAATGGAATTAGCGCCGCTACCCCTTCCCACAAAGAAAAATCCCCGGTTCCGGGCATATCGTATAATATCCCATGTGATCAGAAAATAGGCACTGAACCCCATCTGGTTAATGATGGCGAGTTCTTTTTCCACTCTTGCCCTGGCTATTTCATGGTTGGGACCATATCGGTGCCCGAGGCCGTCGAGAGCCAGTTTCCGGAGTAATTGCAGGTCGTCTTCAACGGATGCGGAGAATATTTTTTTTGTTTTATCTGAATGAAATTCCATTTCAATGGAACAACTCTCCATCAGTTTCAGGGTGTTGGCAATGATGGAAGGGTGTTGCCGGAAAGCCTCGAATAATTGTGCCGGGCTAACAAAGGTTTCATTTTTCCCGGCCAGATCCTTTGGATCCTGTTTGCTGAGAATGGTATTTTTATCGATGGCCCGGAGCAAACGATGGAGATTGTAATAGGTGGCATTCTGGAAACTGACCGGATGCCGGATAACATATTTATGCGCGTGAACCTGCACACTGAGCCCGAATAATTTATTGATATCTGTTATCTGTACACCAATGAGTTCATGGGCCTGCAAATCATTCACCGAAAAAGTTCCAAAAGGATAGATACAGAAAATATCTGCCAGATCCGGCCTTTTTGGAAAGGGTTTTTTTTCCTGGAGGTGTCGGGATATAAAACGGTTGATCTCCCCAAGGCCATTATTATTTTTAGCCAGGAGGATATAACAAAGTTCAGATTCATTCCGGATCTCCGTGCCAATTACAGGTTTCACCTGGTTATTCAGGCAGTGCTCAACAAAATCCCAGGCATCACAGGTATTGTTGATATTCGTTAAGGCAATCTGTTTAATGCCCAACTCGGCGGCCTTTGTTACCAGTTCCTCAGTTCCGTAGGTTCCGTATTTAAAACTGAACCAGGTTTTGCAATTCAGATACATGCAGCGCGGAATAAAAGTTTTTCGCCAAATTGTTTCTTTACACTGTCGATGGCCTGATATAGTCCGATGATTTCCTGATTGTCTTCAAATAGATTAATCTGGTAACTTCCGGCGACCAGGTTGGTAAACCGAACCCCGATAAGTCGCACGAGCAGACGCCGGTCATAGAGTTTATTAAAAATTTCCTTTACTTTCTGAAGCAGGATATGGTCATTGGCGGTATAGGCGATCGTGGATTGCATGGTCAGGGTTTGGAAATCGCTGTACCGGATTTTCACCGTAATGCAGCCGGTTAGTTTATTATTGCAGCGGAGTTCGAACGCAATTTTTTCAGTCATCCGCACGAGTTCTTTATTCAGGAACTGCATATCAATGGTATCGGTTTCAAAAGTATTCTCCGTGCCGATACTCTTTTGTTCATGAAAAGGTACGATGGGAGTTTCATCGATTCCATTCGCTTTTCTCCAGAGATCAATACCGTTTTTCCCCAGCAGGTTGATCATCATTTCCACAGGTATCTGGCTCAGGATGGAAATAGTTTCCACGCCCATCCGGCGCAACAGGGTAGCTGTCTGGCTACCGACCATGGGCATCTTTTCAACAGGCAATGGTGCCAGGAAGGATTTTTCATTACCTGCTTTTATCTCAAGCTGACCGTTGGGTTTGCACTCATTGGTGGCGACTTTACTGATCAGTTTATTGGTAGCCAGGGCATGGGAAATACTGAGTCCGCTTTCACGGATAATTTTTTTCCGGAGGTGCTGGACATATTTAGTAGTACCAAAAAATTTATCCATTCCGGTCATATCTATGTAGAATTCATCGATACTGGATTTCTCGAACACCGGGACTTCTTCCCGGATGATTTCCGTGACCAGGTTGGAAAACCGGGAATAGTTGTCCATATCCCCGCGGATGATGATCAGTTCCGGGCATAGTCTTTTAGCCAGCCGGGTAGGCATCGCGGAATGAACCCCGAATTTCCGCGCCTCATAACTACAGGAAGCAATTACTCCCCGGTCGCTATGTCCTCCCACTGCAATGGGTTTACCCCGGAGACGGGCATTTCCCAGGTATTCGACATTTACAAAAAAAGCATCCAGATCAAAATGGACGATGGACCGGTTGCCGGATGACTGGAGCATGCGTAATCCTTTAGTACAATAGTACTAAGAAATTTAGTAATATCCAAATCAATTATCAGCATAGTGGATGATGCCGGATCGCTTCTTCTGCAGACTATTGGAATAATACCCGCTGAATAAATTGTATGTTTGAACAAACACCTTAAATGAGATGAGCCGTTTTAAAACATTTGTTTCCCGGAATTATATAAGTGTTTTATTTACACTCTTTTCAATACTGATCATTAACGTCAGACAATTAATTGGAGAGAATTTCGGATGGGATAACTCTTTTTCTGTTGCAGCTGCCATAAATATTGCAGATGGCCATGGTTATACGCTGCGGATGGCTACACCGGATGATTTATCTAAAGTGACTTACGAACCCTTAAATAAGTTTCCTCCCGGTTACAGTCTGCTTTTGGTGGTGGTACATGCCATTTCTTTTACAGACTGGGTCCATTCGATTTATCTGCTAAACGCATTAGGGCTTACAGTTTTGGTAATGGTACTCCGGAGAATGTTATACCAACTCGAATTTCCTGCATGGATAATCAATTTAACTTTGTTGTACTTCGGCTTTGTTAATCATCCTTATATGGAGGATCACTACACCGATTTATTTGGAGTCGTATTTTTTATTTCGGGTTGCAGTTGTTTAATTCAAATTGTCAGATCCGGTACAAAACTCATTTCGCTTGTTATTCTGGCAGCTTTATTGTTTTCTTTTTGTGCTTATTTTAAATACCTGTACATGCCTGTCATTTTTGTACCATTTCTTTTTCTACTATATTACGGTAAAATAACAGACAATACAGTCCAAATACGTTCAGCCTTTATCGGTACTTCAGTAATAACAATTTTATTAGCAGCAGTTATCGTGTTTCAATATTTTAATTCAGGAACAGCCGCATTTATAAGTCCGGTCAGACGAGGATTTTTTCCAGAACAGTTGTTATCACTTGGACATATTTATTTTGCAAGTTTTATTTCTATAGGATTCATTTACCAGGAGCTTGCCCGATATACCTCAATCCCCTTAATATTTTTCGTAAGATTCGGATCAATTATTAATTTTTTATTATTAGTCTGGATCGGGTACTCGGCCGTAAATTTGTTGAAACGCAAGAAATTCGCTAAGGGCGATGCTAAATTTTTTTACGCTATACTAAGCTCGCTGGTGACGATTTCAATATTCACTCTTCTTGCAAGTTTGACTATTATCTATTATAAAGATCTGGGTATATTGAATTGGGTTTATATTCAGGAATTAAGGTATTACGGGCCAGTTTATATTATGATACTTCAGTTTTCGATTTTTGTTTTTTTATATCCTGAAAAATTTCTTAATCCCGTAACAACGGGAATTTTTAGAATATTTGTCGTTATTATGGTCGCTGGACAGGTTTTTCACAGCACCCACGCAATTATAAAACAAGTATTTCTTTCTAATGATTTCGGCACAAACAGGCTAAGTGAAAAGCAAGATTTTCTTATTTTGAATTTGGCATCGCATGAGATTTTAAATGGAAGAAAGGTCGTAGTGTGTTCCTCACGATTAGAAATTCCCAATATAGCCAGTATTAGCGGGTCTTCTTCATTGTTTGATGTTTCAATACTAAATGAACCTTTGTTAACTTCCAAACCACTTGTATTCATTACATCTCTGAATGAATTCGAAAACATGAGAATGGGTAGGGACCTCATAAAAACGGGTCATCGTTTTGAGTTTCAATATGGCAATCGGTTCGTCTATATTAAATATATTCCAAAATCCATAATTGCATCGGGTCTTTAGGTTTAATCCAACATTTTACCATTGAATATCTTTATTATTATTCCGGCATTTGGTGAGTCGTTAGCGATTTTCGATGTGCTTACTAATCTGAGTGCATTGGGATATCGGATTGTTGTAGTGGATGACGGTTCAAAAGACGGCACTTTTGAAATTGCAAATTCGTTTCCGGTAATCGCAGTGCGTCATGCTATAAACCTGGGTCAGGGGGCAGCACTGGAAACAGGTATGGAGGTGGCCCGGCGCCTTGATGCAGATTATATTGTTCATTTTGATGCAGATGGTCAGCATGATCCGTTGGATATTGAGCAGCTTTTAAAGCCATTGCTTGCCGGTGAAACAGATATTGTTTTTGGCTCGCGGTTTTTGGAGGCAAAGGCTGTAGGATTGAGAATTGAAAAAAAAATACTTTTGAAGGCCGCCAGATGGTTAAATTATTGTTTCACCGGAATTTTGCTATCTGATGCTCACAATGGATTGCGGGCTATGAATAAAAAGGCCCTTCATGCAGTTAAATTAAATCAGGCCGGAATGGCGCATGCATCAGAAATACTGGGGATTGTGAGGAAAAAATTACTTAGGTATAAGGAAATCCCTGTTCATATCCGATACACGGATTATTCAAAACAAAAAGGCCAGGGTATTTCCAATGCAATCAATATAGTTTTTCACTTGTTATTTAAAAGAAACTAATATGTCGAAATTTCAGGTACTACTTATTGCGTCACTGATATTTATATTAATTAATTTTTTCAGAAGATTCCGCAATCTTGCTATAGACAAAATCGTGATTTGCCTGTTGCTGTTGATAGGGATATTTTTCTCCTTCTATCCCGATCTAACAACAAAAATTGCGCATTACCTGGGTGTTGGCCGGGGAACAGATTTGATTTTTTACCTCGCGATTCTAAGTTTTGGTTACCTGGCTCTCATATTATACTCCAAGATAAAAAAGATTGAAGATCAGATCACAAACCTGGTTCGGGACCAATCGATCGAAAACATCATGCCCGGGAAAACGCATGAGGACTAAATTTTCTTTTAAAAAAAATGTTTCAGACCTGATAGACCAGTTGTTTGCGTTTGAGCAGGCCGCTGTATATAAATTACTTTATATGGCATTAAATAACCGGGACAATTTATTTTAAATGACGCTGGATCACAGATTTAATTTCATAAATATTACTTCCAGCAACCGGGTTAATTACTTAATCTCTTTTTGCCTGTTATTTAAACTGGGATATATTTCATTTCATATTCTCGGGGTATTCAGGGAGCCCCTGGGTCCGTATGAGCTCGGCGAATCACTTCTGAATTATTTTCAGGGATTTCAACGAAGATCATTATTGGGAACGATAATTATTGGAATTTCGAAGAATCCTCCATTTATTCAGACTGAAATTAAACTATTCGGGATTGCCGGGATTGCAGGATTGCTCCTGATGCTGAAGGGCTTTCTCGGAAAAATACCGCCTCAGCTTCTATACATTTTTGTTGTTATTATTTTTTGTTCGCCTTTTGGCCTGCCTTTTTATAGTGAATGGTTTATAAAAAAGGAGGCGATATTTTTTATTGTTTTATTTGGGGGTGTTTTAGCATTCAAAGTCGGCAATGTAATGCTACGCTTTGTTTTATTGAATGCGCTGGTTGTGATCGGTTGCCTTTTCCATGAGGGATTTGTTTTTATGGGACTTCCTTTTCTATTATGCCTTGGTTATTTAAAGGGTTGCCGGGTAAAATATATCCTTTCCCTGGTTGTTTCGGCCATGGTTACCATATTAGCTCTTGCAGTTTTATCAGTGAATCCGGAACCCGCCGCTACTGACTTCATTCATTCAATGAATCATATTGGTTTTGATACATCAGGAGAATTTACACATCCTGTCAACTATTACAGAAGGGGACATTTGGTGTTTTTTAAAGATCTAATAGATAAGATCAGGGTTTCATCCATTGCCTTGTTTGCTTTTCTTTATGCTCTGAATGCCTGTTGTTTATATTTTTTGTTTAATAATCAAACGCTTTCTACTGTACTACTAGTAAGAAGGAAGATGGTCTGGTGTTTATCTTTCATACATATTGCAGCGTTGCCTCTGATTTTTATGGGACTCGACTATGGGCGCTGGTTTAGCTTTACTTTCCTGACGGGCTGCCTGGTTTTAATGGAAGGGTCATCGGCTGGGGCATGGAAGGAATTTTTCCTGTACAGGGATAAAAAAACAATCGGTTTGTGGGTGTTTTTTTCGGTTTATTGTATGATCATTAAAATTCCCATATTCGCAGTATTTAACAGGTATTCTCTCCAGGCCTGGGGTAAGACCTTTATAATATTTATGAAGTAAGAGAGGCCAATTATTAACCTTTAATGAATATTACTCCTGAAGGAGGCTATTGATCAGCTCATTAAATTCTTTTTTATAAAGATCATAATGGTTCCCCGTTCCGGGGCCATTAAATCCGGTAGATATTTTACGGACCATTCCTTTTTTATCAATGAAAATGGTGGTGGGAAAACCAATGATGGAATCAATTTCGGGGAGTGTTTTCTGTGTGCGCAAAGAATCACTTACCGTTACTCCGGTGGGAAGAATGGGATAGGTTACATGGAAACGATTGACAAACGGCTGCAACAATCTTTTGGCGTCTGCATAAGACTCTGTCCGTTCATAAGCCAGGCCAATTAATTCCACTCCCCTCGATTTGTTTTGAATATACCAGGGAGCCAGAAATTTAGTTTCGTCCATACAGTTGGGGCACCAGGAACCGAGGATCTGGATGACAACCACTTTATTCCGGAAGTTTGGATCAGAAAGCGAAACCATCTGACCACTCAGGTCCCGGTATGAAAAATGAAGTCGGGCTTTTGCAGGATCTTTCAATTGCGTCAGACTGTACTCATCTGGTAACCTGGCCGCTTCATTTTTATCGGCCACCCAGCTTTGCACACTGGTTGCTCCGGCATAAAAAAAGCCGGTCATTTTTTTGTTACTTACAATTTTGCTTACGAACGAATATGCATGACCACCGTCGAACGTTGACAGTCGTAAGGTGTCCCCATCTATTCTGCCCGAGAGGTAACGGTAATCTCCGGTAATCGTCAAAAATGTTCCGCTTACCTGGTTTTGTATTTGTTTGAATTCACCCACTGATACCGTTGTGTCTTCGGTACCCCTGAAAACGACCGCCCATCTTCCGGATATATTATACCGCGAAGGTTGTTGATCCTTTACAAAACCGGCCGGATCAGTATTGTGATAAATGGCTTTAAACGGAACTTCGACCAGGTGGTCACCATAATTTTTGATATAATTTCCGGTGAGGTGCATGCTGTCTTCAATCCGGGCTGCAAATCGGGAATCAAAAAATGGCATATTAATATAAACAGAATCACCCTGCAGTCTTACATTGTCCACGAGCAGTCGTTCGGCACCATTAATCACATGAACTATTATTTTTCCGGCATTTCTCTGAATTTCAAAATACACAGGAATCATATTTCCGTCTGACCGGATTATATATCCATTCCACTTACCGAAAGTGAGTTTAACAGATTTTCCGGATTGTACAGGTGGTGCTGCCTGCAAAAAACGGGGTCCGGAAAAAACAAAGAAAACACTAAGTAAAACAAGGAACCTGGTATACCGATTGAACATAAAAAAAATTCAGGTGCAAAGGTAGGTTCATTTGATCAGGATATTTTCATCTGTTAACCTAACTTTATCACCATGATAAAAAAAGCATTGTACTTATCTTTGGCTGGTCTGCCAGTTTTGTTTCCTACTATGCAACAACCCCGGGTAATCCCATTATATGAAAGTGTTATTCCCAACAGTAAGCCCGTGCCAGACAAAGAATATGCTGAAAATATCAATGGCAGTACGCTTATCATCCATAAGGTTTCCCGCCCAACGCTCTCAATTTTCCTGCCTCCCAAAGAAAAAGCGACGGGTACTGCGGTGATCATTTGTCCGGGCGGAGGTTACTCTGTTCTGGCATTTGGATATGAGGGAACGGAAGTGGCGGAACGGTTCAATCAGTCTGGCATCGCTGCCTTTGTTTTGAAATACCGGATTCCGGAGGATAGTACGATGGTGAATAAAGAGATCGGCCCTTTGCAGGATGCACAACGCGCGATCCAGATCGTGCGGTCTCATGCTGCGGAATGGGGAGTCAACCCCAGGAAGGTTGGTATCCTGGGATTTTCAGCAGGGGGTCACCTGGCATCTACGGCGGGTACCCATTTCGAAAAAAATTATATTGACAATCCGGATCATATCAGCCTGCGACCCGATTTTATGGTTCTCGTTTATCCGGTGATCAGTTTTGAAAGTCCGTACGGACATATGGGCTCAGCCCATAACCTGCTTGGACCCACTCCGGCACCCGAAAAAATCAGGGAATATTCCAACGAACAACAAGTGGCTAATAATACACCGCCTGCATTCCTGGTGCATGCAAAGGATGATGGTGCCGTTCCCTACGTGAATAGTACATTATTTGATGAAGCCCTGAAACAACACCATATCCCTGAAGAAATCTACCTCTTCGAAAAAGGAGGACATGGATTTGGGATGAAAAATCCGACGAGTACGGTATTGTGGATGGATCTGGTTATACCATGGATCTTAAAGCTTAAAGCCTAACGCCTAACGCTTAAAGCCTAACGCTTAACGCCTAACGCCCAACGGCGAACGCTTTGACAAGCATGCAACATTCAACAACAAAATGGCGTCTTATACATATCAGTCATCCATAAAACCAGTGCATGTTAAAGAATTTCTTCAAAATCGCATTCCGCAATCTTTGGAAAAACAAGGCATTCAGTGTGATCAATATCACCGGGCTGGCTATCGGGATGGCCAGTGCCATGCTACTGCTGATGTGGATATATGACGAAGTCAGCTATGACCAGTTTCATGAAAAAAAGGACCGGATTTATGAAGCCTGGAACCGGGCAGAATTCAGCGGTGAACTGCATTGCTGGAATACCACCCCGAAAGTTCTTGCCCGCACCCTGGAGCACGACTTTCCTGAAGTGGAAGTGGCCGTGCGGGTAAACTGGCCCGACAATACTTTATTTTCCGTTGGAGAGAAAAGAATCATGGTACAGGGAAATATAGTGGACTCTGCTTTCCTTACTGTATTCAGTCTTCCGCTTATCGAAGGAAATCCGCGCACGGCCCTAAACGACCGTAATAATATCGTCATCACTGAAAAACTTTCAAAAAAATTATTCGGAAAGGAAGATCCGATGGGGAAACTTATCAAACTCGACAACAGAGAAACTTTTCGTGTAACCGGACTAGCCAAGGATCCTCCGGGTAACACCCGTTTTCAGTTTGAATACCTCTTACCCTGGTCATTTCTGGATTATGATAACAAGGGGCCGGATCTGAACTGGGGGAATAACTCTACCCGGACATATGTGCTGCTGAAGCAAAATGCTGCCCTTGCATCTGTGCAGCATAAATTACTCACCCTGAAGGGGAAATATGAAAAGGATGAAACAAAATGGGAAATGTTTTTGTATCCGATGGCACGCTGGCGTCTGTATTCATCTTTTAAGGGAGCCGTAGAAGATGGCGGAAGAATTGAGTTTGTAAAACTTTCAGCCATTATCGCGGGTTTTATTGTGCTGATCGCCTGTATCAATTTTATGAACCTCAATACAGCCCGAAGTGAAAAACGGGCAAAAGAAGTGGGTATCCGTAAAGTGGTGGGTGCCCGAAAAGGTTCACTGGTCGGCCAGTTCCTGGGTGAATCTGTTTTACTGAGTTTTTTTGCAGCCCTGCTCGCCATAGGACTGGTGGCACTGAGTTTACCTGCCTTCAACCAGGTAACAGATAAATTCATGTATATTCATTTTGACAGTATCGGTGTATGGGGATTAATACTTGCTTTTATTTTGTTTACCGGGATACTTGCCGGCAGTTATCCTGCTTTTTTTCTTTCTTCTTTCCAACCCGTGAAAGTGCTGAAAGGCGGATTCAAAAAAGTAAATGCCCTGGTCACACCCAGAAAAGTGCTGGTGGTGCTTCAATTCAGTTTTGCGATCCTGCTGATCATCTGCACGATCATTGTACAGCAGCAGATTCGTCATGCCCAGGACCGGGCCATCGGGTATAATAAAGACAACCTGATCTATCATTTTCTTACCGGCGACATCAATAAGAATTATGCGCTTATAAAAAACGAACTGATCTCCTCTGGTGCTGCCAGCGCCGTTACCAAAACCAGCGCACCGCTCACACAGGCCTGGAGCGACAGCTGGGGATTCGAATGGGAAGGAAAAGATCCGAATGATAAAACGGATTTCGACCGTTATTCGGCAGATGAGGATTTTTTAAAGACCACCGGTTTGCATTTGATCAAAGGCCGCGACCTGGACCTCAAAAAATATATCACCGACTCCTCAGCCATGATCATTAACGAATCTTCATTGAAGGTGATGAAGTTTAAAGAACCTATCGGTCAAATCGTTAAGGATAATAATATTTCCTGGCATGTGATCGGGGTGATCAGCGATTTTATTCTCCGGTCGCCATACGAACCCACACGTCCGATGATTATAGAAGGCGGAAAGGGATGGTTCCAGACCATGCATATCAAACTGGCCGGTGATATGACCACCGTGAAAAGTTTAAAAATAGCAGAAACCATTTTTAAAAAATATAATCCTGAGTATCCGTTTGAATATCATTTTGTGGATGAAGAATACGCAAAAAAATTCCAGGATGAAAAAAGAACGGCCTCCCTGGCGGCATTTTTTTCCGGACTGACCATTTTTATTTCCTGCCTTGGGCTTTTCGGTCTGGCTACTTATATGGCTGAAACCAGGACAAAAGAAATTGGAATCCGGAAAGTGCTGGGTGCATCGGTGAGTGGAATTACATTTTTAGTATCGAAAGATTTTCTTCGCCTGGTGATGATTGCTTTTCTGATTGCAGCGCCGGTTGCGTGGTGGGCCATGTACAACTGGTTGAAAAATTATTCTTACCGTGTAAATATTCATTGGTGGGTATTCGCTATCGCCGGATGTCTTTCCCTGTTGATCGCCCTGGTCACCATCAGTTATCAGGCGATACGAGCTGCGGTGGCGAATCCTGTCAAAAGTCTGAGATCGGAGTAGGGTTGATGGATGGCGGTTAATGGTAGATGGTAGATGGTAGATGGTGGATGGTTGGCGGTTGATGGTAGATGGTGGATGGACGACTGATGACCGAAGTGAAAAGGAAATGTTATTTTAGTCAATTTACTGGCTTTAGGCTTTAAGCTTTGGGCTTTAAGCTTAAGAAGGATATGCACATTGTCCCGATTTGGCACGGTTTTTCTCTGTATCATAGAAACACTTCAGATGCAAACGGTTAGCGACAATGCCAGACGGATTGAAACATCCCCGAACGGTTTCCCGAATTCATATCCTCGGATACCTGATCCTGCCAGTCAGATCAGAAAGCTGAAAATCAGTGAATTCAAATCCTGGACAGTTTGTTTTGGTATCATCGGTTTACTTACCGGTATGCTCATCTATTTAAAATTAGGCATAACGATGGAGCCCATTACAGCCATCCTTTTCTCCCTTTCCCTTGTCGGAATGATTTTCTACATTTCCAAACTTATTCTTTTTAGCAGGCACCCGGCAAGACTTGATAGCAATTCCCGTCATGATTTAAACTGACCCTTCCAGCCGGACATCCATTGTATCAGTACCGGACATCCCCCCCCTTAATTTTAGAATTTACCCGCTCATAATGAATGCTTTATAAACTGGCATTTGGTTAGCGTAAAGGATAGGTATCCTTCATTACGCACAAAAAACTGTTTATGATAAGCAACTACCTCAAAACTGCCTGGAGAAACCTGGTAAAAAACAAGGCTTTTTCACTTATCAATATACTGGGCCTTGGTATCGGGATCTGCTGTTTCCTCCTGATCCTCCTATACGTTCAGGACGAACTGCATTTTGACCGGTTTAATACAAAGGCTGACCGTACCTACCGCATTTATTCCAAAATAAAATTCGGCGGGACAAATATTGAATTTCCTCTTTCTCCGGATGGAACAGGTGCCGTACTGAAGAAGGATTATCCCCAGATTGAGAATTATACTCGCATATACACCGCCAGCGGACTCAAACAAATTAAAAAGGGAAACCTTTATATCACGGAAAATCGGGTAGCTCATGTGGATTCCACTTTTTTTAATGTTTTTACTTTCCCGGTCGTTTCTGGTATAACAGATAACGCCCTTGATGAACCCAATACCGTCGTGATCACGGCATCCACCGCAAAAAAATATTTCGGAACAACGGAAGCAGTTGGCCGTGTGATCGAAACCAATGAAAATGGAAAAACCCTGTACAAAGTAACTGCCGTTATCGCGGATATGCCGGAAAACTGCCATTTCCAGTTTGATTTTCTTTTCTCCATGAAAAATGTCAACTACGAATGGGGAAATTTCCTGAGTCATAATTTTTATACATACCTGGTGCTGCGTCCCGGGACGGACTATAAAATTTTTGAAAAGAATTTTACACAGTATGTTAATCGTTATGTATTACCACAGGCCAGCCAGTTCATGCAGATTAAAAGCATGGATGAATTTTCAAAGGCAGGAAACAAACTGGAATATAGCCTTCAGCCGCTGACCAAAATTCATTTGTATTCTGCAGGACAATATGAAATGGGACCCGGAGGAGATATCCAGTATGTGTATATTTTTTCAGCCGTCGCTGCTTTCATTCTCATTCTCGCCTGCATCAATTTTATGAACCTGACTACGGCCCAGTCTGCCAAACGCGCCCGTGAAGTAGGTATCCGGAAAGTGCTGGGTACAAGCCGTAAGAACCTGGTATTTCAGTTTCTTTCAGAATCCACCTTAATGGTGATCATTTCCTTACTACTCGCCATTTTTGCTGCCTTCGTTTTAATTCCTGCATTTAATGCCATCGCCAATAAATCCATACATGCCAGTCTGCTTTTTTCACCCATGATTTTTCCCTGGCTTATTGCGCTTCCGGTTGTCGTTGGATTACTGGCCGGACTATATCCCGCATTTTTTATTTCCGCATTCCGGCCCATCGAAGTATTAAAAGGGAAATGGAAAATCGGATCTCGGAACGGCGGCGGTCTTCGCAATCTGCTGGTGGTTTTTCAATTCAGCACATCTATTATTCTGATCATCGGAACCCTGGTGGTATACCGGCAATTGAATTATATACAGACCAAAAACCTGGGATATAATAAGGATCAGGTAATCATTATCAACAACGGCGGAACCTTGAAGGAAAGCATGAATGCCTATAAAAATGAATTGTTGAAATCGCCGGGTATATTGAGCGCAACTGCCAGTTATTTTCTTCCGGTATCCAATTCTTCCAGAAGCGACCAGTCTTTTTCAACCAGCTATCCGTTAACCGCTACCAATGGATTTGACATGCAGACCTGGTATGTAGATGATCAGTATATCCCTACCATGGGTATGCAGATGGTAAAAGGAAGGAACTTTATAAAGGACGGTGTTTCGGATTCCACTTCCATTGTAATCAACGAAACCTGTGCCCGTATTATCGGCTTGGCTGATCCGGTCGGAAAGAAGATCTATACGACGGATGATAAAAAAGCCATGTCGTCTTTTACTATTGTGGGAGTAGTGAAGGATTTCAATTATGAAACTTTAAAACAACCGATTGGGGCATTAAGTTTTTTTCTATCACGTAATCCGGCAACACTCAGCTTCCGGGTAGAACCCAATGCTGTAAATAGTTTTCTCGCAAAATCAGAAACCCTCTGGAAACAATATTCACCATCCATTCCATACAGTTATCAGTTCATGGATGAGGCTTTTTCACACATGTACCAGTCTGAACAACGTGTTGGAAAAATATTCATGTTATTCGCCGTGCTGGCGATCGTGATTGCCTGTCTGGGATTATTCGGACTGGCCACTTTTATGGCGGAACAGAGAATGAAGGAAATCGGGATCCGGAAAGTTCTTGGAGCAAGTGTTCAACGTATCGTGAGCATGATGACCGGGGAATTTGTAAAACTCATTGTCATTTCATTTGTGATTGCTGCACCGGTCGCCTGGTGGGCTATGAGCAAATGGCTGAATGATTTTGCATTCCGTGTGAATATTGGCTGGTGGATGTTTATTCTGGCAGCAGCACTGGCCCTTATTATTGCAATGGTTACGGTGAGTATTCAGGCGATCCGCGCTGCGGTGACCAATCCGGTAAAAAGTCTCCGCTCAGAATGAGATTCGGCCGGCGATGACATCCATCGTTACGAATAAATGATTTGACCAGGAATTTATGAAAGCATTTGGTTTGCATGGCATAACGTTAGGATTTGGCAGTCCATGCATATAGTACCCGCCTGACATTTTTGTATACCTGGTTTTTGAACTCATATATATCCGGGCCCTTTATTTTTTTAATCACGCCATGGTTGAGCACATCCAGTTCATAGTTTACCGTAACCTGATCCCCGTTTACAGCAAATGAAAGGGATACAAAATTGGAGAAGGAAGATGAGCTGTCTGGCGGCAGGTAACAATCCTGACCAATCACGAGTAAAGCCGCTTTGTCGTCGGGAAAATATTTTTTGATAAGGGCTTTTTGTGCTTCCGATCCCTGGCTTCCCAGTCCAAGTGCTGTGGTTAAATCACATTGCTGGTCGATACAGTTAGTTCCACCCATCGCGCTGTAGAGGGCGGCCATACCCTTCAGGGAGGGAGGTAGAGACTCAACCATTTTCACATTCAGTTTACCGGTTTTTTGGGAAAGAAGGGTATACGTTTTAGGTGCCTGGCTTTCCGCCATAAAACTGAACGGCAGGAGCGGAAGCAGTATACTGATTATCATTTTCATAAAAGATGTTTTTACTGAACTGGGGCCGGCTCCTCCATGAAAATAGAGTAAAATTGCAGGGCCATGAAAAAAATACAAATACGTCCGATTGAAATGGCAGACAATCCGGAAATCGCAGCCATTATCCGGAAAATCCTTTTCGAATTTGGTGCCAACAAGCCCGGTACCGTTTATTTTGATCCGACTACGGATGACCTGTTCCGGTTATTTTCAACGAACAATTCAGCTTATTTTATTGCAGAATCAGAAGGAAAAATCGTTGGTGGATCAGGAGTTTACCCCACACCCGGACTACCCGAAGGTTGCTGTGAACTCGTGAAGCTCTACCTGGTTCCGGAGATGCGCGGACAGGGACTGGGGTTGATGCTAATGGAGAAATGTTTCCACAAAGCAATGGAATTTGGATTCCAACGGATGTATCTGGAGACCATGCCGGAGCTTCGAAATGCGATCGGGTTGTATGAAAAAGCAGGATTTAATTATCTGTCCGGACCCATGGGGAACTCTGGACATTTCGGATGCGACCTGTGGATGATCAAGGAGCTACTGTAAGTCAGCCGGTTAGAAATATGGGGATAAAAAGAAGGGGATGATTGACGCTGTTTGGCCATGGTTTTTTAATTTACCGCCCAATAGCGGAATTTTTGGATAGGTTAGCAGAGAAACAAATCCTGATTTTTTACGTTAACTATTTATCATGAAGAACCATCTACCGACCAACCTGATGCAGGGGATCAAGGACCTGCATATCAAGATCCTCCAGTCCGAAAGCGTTACCGAGATCGGACATTATCTGCAGGAGATCCTGGATACCGTAACGGAGATTCCCGGCGGGACCAGTGAAAAACTCTGGAGCAAGTATTGGAAAGGTGTCACAAAGAACCAGATGGTTACTATGCTGAAGGCCGATATCAGTTCCATCCTTGACGGTACTTACAGCCGGCTTGAAATCGCCAAACATAAAGCCACCCTCGACATCGCCTGGCTGAAGGGCCTGTTTAAGGACCCTCAGGTACAGTAGTCACCCGATTTACACATGCTACCATCCATTTAGTTTCCGGGATACCTCTTTTGTATCTGCTGGCAACCTTTATCTATGCCGCTATTCCAACGGTCATCTAACTGTCGCAATACCTCAGTAGAGTAATCCCTGCCGTCTTTTCATCCTGTATTTTCCTGTTTTACCTGTCCCCGTCTGTCTCCTGGCTAACCTGCCATCAGCTTCCAGCTATTGAACCCGCCCCGCCTATACCCCGAAATTCTTTTCCTGTTACATCATTTTCCACCGGGTTCTCCATGGTTTTCCGCCGGGTTTGACCGGATTTTCCTGTATTGGATCCTGATGCCGTTCGGGTTTCCTTCGGGAAGAAGCTAAGATGAAAGGTAGGTAAGTGCGGAGTAAGTGCGGTATTTACCGGACTTACTCCGCACTTAGTCAAAATTAATATTATATTTGACCCTAAGGACACCCGGACATAACCCGAAATGATCCTCTTTTTGTCAACTAATAAATAGGTTCTCATGGCCAGACTAACAGATCCTGGGCCCACCGGAAAAATCGGCAACCTGATTTTCTATAGCATGTATGGGAAAAAATATGTGCGGTCCATGCCCAAGCACGTAAAACAGACACAGGCAACTAAGGCTCGCTCAAACGAATTTGGTAAAGCCTCTACCATTGGTGCTTTGATTCGCAGCGGACTAAATCCGGTTATTCCGGAAGCCTCAGATCGCAAAATGCAAATTCGGCTGGTGGGAGTTGTTTTTCAGTGGCTGAATCAGCTGGTAGATTCAAAGTCCAATTCTGGCGTTCAGCCCGGCGACCTTAGTATGTTCTCATTCACGGAAAAAGGGCAATCCGTTCGGGGAAGATGGAAAATTTCCTTTAATGTAGATAACCCGACTGCCGGACTTGTAGAAATTAATATTCCCGCCTTTACACCAGTGAAAGATTTTATATCACCTCCTAAAAGCGTTTCTGTTGTTTGTAAGATAGCGTCAGTAACGATTGACGTAAAATCAGGAAGGATGCTGGGGAAATCAAATACCGAATTGATTTTTAATTTAGACAGTGAGTCCGTCGCCGCGCAGAAAATTCCCCAACAACTACCGACACCCGAAGGCTGCCTGATCGTAACCGGTATGAGACTGGTTTTTATGAATTCAAAATTTGCGAATGCAGACCCGAATTCGAACAAAGCTTATATGCCTTCGGAGATTGTGGATGCGATGTATTTGTAATTGCCTTTTTCAATTTGTGTGGTTCCGATTATGTAAGAGGAACTCATAAAAACTTAATCCTGGATTTAATAACAAAATCGAAGATCTATTTATGTGATCAGCCAAATGTTATTAATCCCGAAGATTTTATCAGATCATTTTAATCCTCGTACTTAATCTCACCATCAATATCCCCATCACAGCAATAATCGCGAAGGAAATGCGCAGACTCGAAGCCTGGGCGACATAACCAATCATCGGAGGTACGAGCAGAAATCCGAGGTATCCTAAAGAGGA
The DNA here is from genome assembly GCA_963766585.1 of uncultured Bacteroidota bacterium. Lineage (GTDB taxonomy): Bacteria > Bacteroidota > Bacteroidia > Chitinophagales > Chitinophagaceae > Puia. Next base: position 931,791 of record CAVYAV010000001.1, on the reverse strand, counting down.
AACAGATGCCAAAGCGGCACCTGGATTGGACATGGGAATTTTTCCGGCGAGACTGAATACGAAAGGGACCACGCATGAAACACCGAAGCCGGTAAATAAATATCCAATGAATGTCACAGGAATATTATTCGATAAAACGGTGATCGCGAATCCGCAGGTAATCAATATGCCGCTGGCAGCCAAAACCTTTTTGATCCCAAACCGGTCTGCCATACGATCGCCGATGAAACGGCCGGTTGTCATGGCAACCATATAGATCACAAAACCAATCGTGGCAACGGCCTTTGAGCCATGAAGTACCTGCCGGATATATACGCCGCTCCAGTCATACATCGTATTCTCACATGCCATAGAAGTAAAACAGATCAATGAGAAAACCAGCATGCCTTTGGGCGGCAGTCGGAATATGGATCGTTTATGTTTATGATCGGGTTGCTGATCCAGGATGTCTTTATAAAAGTAAAGTGTAAACGTGGTTAGCAGGAGACTAACACCTAGCAGGTGCCAGGCTGGGACAATATTTAGCGTAACCATCAGGTATCCTACGGCGGCTCCGGCGAAACCCGCCATGCTCCAGATGGCATGAAATGAACTCATGATTGAATGGGTATACAATCCCTGCACACCAATAGCCTGTGCATTGATGGAAAGATTCATCAGGTTCCGGGAAGAACCGAAACAAAACAAGAGCATGCCTAACACCCATGTGTATGCGCTAAATCCAATAACGGCCAGCACAATATTATATAGGATTGTACCGATCAGCATAATAGTGCGGCTGCTGTAATGATCCAGCAGCTTTCCGGTAAAGGGCATGGTGACCAACAGCCCCACCGGCATCATAAACAGCAGGGTGCCAAAATGTGCATCGTTCAGTTTAAGGGATTCCTTGATGCCGGGTATCCGGGAGGTCCAGCTGGAATATCCGAAGCCGGAAATGAAAAAGTATACAGCAGTTGCGAACCGGATTCGGGTTAGAGGAGTCTCTGTCATGGGTGGTGCAAAGATAATCTGAAAGCTTAACGCTTAGCGCCTAACGCCTAACGCCTAACGCCTAACGCCTAAAGCCTAACGCCTAACGCCTAACGCCTAACGCCTAACGCCTAACGCTACGCAGAATTTTATTCGACAAGGTAAATCTAAAAAACTGTCAACTGTCAACTGCGTACTGTCAACTATTTAAAGATTGCCACAGCTACAAACGTCGCCAGCAATCCCAGCACCACAGATCCGAATACATAAAGTATGAAGGAAAGCATCGCGCCCTGTTTGAGCAATATCAGGCCATCGTAAGAGAATGTAGAAAACGTTGTATAGCCCCCGCAGATGCCGGTGATGAGGAATAAGCGCCAGTCAGCAGTGAAGGCGGAATCTTTTGCGGCCATTGCATAGAACATGCCGATCAGGAAACATCCGGAGATATTGACAAGAAAGGTGCCGAGCGGAAATACCAACGGAACATGTTTCCCAACGAAGAACGAAATTCCATACCTCAGTACACTGCCCAGCCCGCCGCCAATACCGACAAACAAAAAAGACTTTAGCAATTATTAATTATTAATTATCAATTATTAATTTCATTCCTATACTCTTAAAAAAAGCTTCTGCCTGTACATGAAGTAAAGAAAAAGCCATTTCACCATCACATAACAGATCGACATGATCACGGGCGCCCAGAGGGCCGGACTGATTTCCCCGAGCCAGCCAAAGGTACCCCGGGTGGCATGTTCCCAGTCGATAAAATGTCCGGACAAATAAATCAAAATGGAATTCATCCCAATCACCCTGAAAAAGAAAGCCCATTTTTTATGCCCTTTTACGTCAATCACATAGTAGAATAGGGACAAAAACAAAAGGCTGATCCCGCCTACCAGGCAAACGAAGGAACTAGTCCAGAGATTTTTGTTTATCGGGAAATCGAAATTCCAGAGCAGGGCAAGCAGGATAAATGCGATACCGGCCAGTGCCATCCGGGCAGATTTTCTTCCTCCGCTATGTGTACTTTTTTTAATATAGGTTCCGGTGAAGATACCAAGCAGTCCGGTACTGATCGCTGGTAGTGTGGCCAGCCAGCCTTCCGGATCATGAATTCCGAGATAGAGTTTTCCCGGAAGAAAAAGACGGTCAATATAGGAAGTAAAATTTCCTTCCATGGTCAGATCTCCATGCAAAAATCCGGGTGCGGATGTAAATTTCAACAATAGCCAGTAGCCGATAATGCAGCCCCAGAACCAGATGATCTGTGCATTTCTTTTGCAATAAATGAAAATGATATTCGCAAACATATAAGCCAGACCAATTCTTCCCAACACACTGCCGAACCGGATATCTGAAAATGCTTTCCAGTGCTGTAGTCCGTTATTATGGAAAACACCGAGGGCAACGAGGATCAGTCCCCGCTTCACCACACGCCACATCACTTTCCGTTGGCCATTCCCTTTTTCCAGTTCTCTTCCAACAGAAAAGGGCGAGCTGACACCTGCCATGAATAAAAACAACGGAAAGATCAGGTCGTACATATGAAATCCGTTCCATGCCGGATGGGTCAGCTGCTCTGCAAAGCCATTCCAGAAGGAAGAGCCGGTGGCTTTCGCCAGGGCGTTTACAATATCTTCTGCGCCCAGGATCCAGAACATATCGAATCCGCGCAGAGCATCGAGGGAATACAAACGATTTCCGCCAATAGGACCGAGGGGAGAGGGTGGCGCTGCTGCCTGACTTTGGTGATTACTCATGATTGAAATTATGGATTGAATATCGTTTTTATTTGCTCATGGAATACGCTTCTTTTCCATTTACGATGGTGCGTAATATTTTGGTATCCCGGATTTTTTCAGGCGCGATGGTAAATAAATTTTCCGAGAGAACGGTGAAATCCGCCAGCATACCCTCTTTCAGCTGACCGGTTTTGTCTTCCTGGAATCCTGCCCAGGCATTGTTCACTGTATAACATCGCAGGGCCTGTTCCACTGAAATTTTCTGATCGGGAAACCAGCCACCGGGATTTTTGTCATCCAGTGTACGACGGGTAACGGCGGCATAAATACCCGCGATGGGATCCAGTGGGGCCACGGGCCAGTCTGATCCGAAGGTGAGGTTGGCACCTGTTCCCAACAGGGTTTTAAATGCATAGGTTCCTTTCAGCCTGGCTGAATCCAGTCTTTTTGCCGCCCATTTACCATCGTCAATGGCATGGTAGGGTTGCATGGAAGGGACCACCTGCATTTTTGCAAAACGGGGAATATCTTCTGCTGTAAGGTGTTGGGCATGTTCAACGCGAAACCGGTGATCCTTTCCTGGATTACGGGCCTCCGCTTCTGCGTAAACATTCAGGATCCATCCATTGGCGTGATCTCCGATGGCATGGGTAGCAATATGTAGTCCGGCGGAATCGGCCCCGAGAATCCATTTTCTTAGAAGAATGGTATCGGTCACCTGCAAACCGGTGGAATTCGGTGCGTCCAGATAAGGTTTATAGAACCAGGCAGTGGTAGAACCCAGGGAGCCGTCAACAAAACCTTTGAGGCCGCCCCAGTGCAGCAGGTCATCTCCCCAACCATTTTTCTGAACAAAATCCCTCAGTCTTTCCCAGCTTCTGATGGCTACAAAAGAATAAATACGTATCGGCAATTTACCGTTGGCTTCTGCACGACGATAGGTATCCATATCCACCCAGCCTCCGTAAGTGCCCATATCATGTACCTGGGTAAAACCATGGGCCAGTGCATGGCCAGCTGCGCGACTCAGGGAGGCGTCCAGTTCCTGAACGGATGGTTCAGGAATCACCTTGTACACCAACTGTGTAGCTTCATCCCGCAGTACACCGGTAGGTTCCCCTGTTTTGGGATCCCTGACAATTTCCCCTCCCGGTGGATTCTTGGAATTTTTTGTTATACCCGCCAATTTTAACGCGATGGAATTCGCCAGACCCATATGTCCGTCGTACCGGCTTACAAAAACAGGATGCGATCCGCTGATACTATCGATCCAGCTTTTCGAAGGCAGCTGTCCGCCCCAGGCTTCATGGTCCCAGTTGCCGCCCTTGATCCAGCTGTCACCTTTTGCAGAGTCAGTGTATTTATGGAATACAGAAATAAATTCAGCCTGAGATTTTACTTCCCGCAGATCAATATTGGCCAGGTAGTAGCCGCCGTCAAGGAAATGGACATGGTTGTCGATAAATCCCGGAACCAGCATCTTACCCTGCATGTCGATAAGTTCCGTGCCGGTTCCTGAAAAAGGCTGGTAGGTATTTCCTACATAGAGGATCAGCGAATCTTTTATGGCAATGGCCGTTGCGTCGGGATTAGTCGAATCGCCGGTCCAGATTTTTGCATTATAGTAAATCCGGTCAGCTATATGTGCGGAATGACAGGAAGTGGATAGAATCAGGATGCTGATAGAAAAAAAAAGCAGGGTTTGTCGCATACAGTTAAATTGGAAATCTAATATATGAATACAGGCGCGGTTTTATCTTTTAATTTTTGCAAATCTGTAAATCTTGACCATATACAAAGTTCCATCATGCTTTTGATGTCGGAATGTTCGATGCGGAAATCATGGGATGAATCGACGGTTCGGGGCGGTTTTTTCGCGGACAGATATTCTGAAGCCGGGCGGATGTTTTTGCAGGCTGAATGATTTTATATAACTTCATCCCATAACGATGTGCAGCTGTAATAGGCTGCTTTTTCTATTTTTACAAGTGAAATAACGTTTATGGTTTCCCAGGAATTATTAGACTCATACGCAGGGCGACCAGGTTTTTGGGATGAAATGGGAACAGGCCCGGACTTCCGCGATCCATACCGGAACGTGATTCATGCATTGAAGCAGCTTGACGTGCATTCCCTGCAGCAAAAAGAAAAACTGGCCAGTGAATTGTTCATGAACCAGGGGATTACGTTTACAGTTTACAATGACAATGCCGGCATTGAAAGGATCTTTCCCTTTGATATTATCCCCCGTATACTTACCGGATCGGAGTGGAAACATATTGAGGACGGACTCAAACAAAGACTGAAAGCGTTAAACCTTTTCCTGAAGGATATTTACAACGACCAGAACATCATTAACGACAAAATCATTCCGGCAGAACTGATCGCCTCCTGTCCGCACTATATGCGGGAAGTGGCCGGCATTCAGGTTCCGCATGATATTTTTATCCATATCTCCGGCATCGACCTGATCCGTGGGGATAACGGGGTTTTTTATGTACTGGAGGATAATCTGCGAACGCCTTCCGGAGTTTCCTATATGCTGGAGAACCGGGAAATTACCAAGCGACTATTCCCGGAACTGGTAGCCAGCTCCCGTATTCGAAGGGTAAGCAATTATCCCCTGCTGCTCCATGAGATCCTTCTTTCGCTGTCACCGGCCCAGATCTCCAATCCGAATGTAGTTTTGCTTACACCCGGAATTTATAATTCAGCCTACTACGAACATACTTTCCTGGCCCGCCAGATGGGGATCGCCCTGGTAGAGGGTCGCGACCTGGTGGTGGACAATCACAAAGTGTATATGAAAACCACGGCCGGCCTGGAACAGGTGCACGTGATCTATCGCAGGGTGGACGATGACTACCTCGATCCGCTGATATTCAAACCCGAAAGTGCGCTGGGCGTACCCGGACTGATGTCGGCCTACAGAAAAGGAACGGTTGCAATCGTCAATGCCGTGGGAAACGGGGTTGCGGATGATAAGGCGATTTACGCCTTTGTTCCGGCGATGATCAGGTATTACCTGAATGAAGAGCCCCTGCTGCCCAACGTGGAAACATTTGAAATGAGTAATCCCGATCACCGCAAATATGTATTTGAGAACCTCGCCAAAATGGTGATTAAAAGAACTAACCAGTCTGGTGGTTATGGGATGGTGATGGGTAACTCGGTTTCAGAAGCAGATTGGGTGAAGGCAAAAAAAGAAATAGAAGATGACCCGCGAAGTTTTATAGCACAGCCCATTATCCGCTTGTCCACCGCCCCCTGTTTCATAGATGGAAAATTTCTGGGACGGCATGTCGACCTGCGGCCCTATGCACTCTGCGGCCCATCAGGGGTTCAGATCGTTCCGGGAGGTTTAACCCGGGTTGCCCTCAGGGAAGGATCTCTTATTGTTAATTCTTCACAGGGTGGGGGAAGTAAGGATACCTGGGTTATTGATTAAGACCAGATTCTAAAAACGGATTATACATGTTAAGCAGGATTGCGGATTCACTTTTTTGGTTAAACAGGTACATGGAAAGGGCCGACGGCATGTTGCGGTTGGCATCGACGCATTATATTTTTTCCCTCGATAAGGATGTGCAGCGAACAACGAACTGGAAACATGTCATGGAAATATTCACCGATTCCGATGAAGAATACCTGCTTTCCATTGAAAACAATACAGAAACATGTCTCAAGCGCTTACTGCTCGATACCACCAATACAAACTGCCTGAAAACCCTGGTGAACCGGGCCAGGGAGAATGCCCGGGGTGCACAGGATCATATCACTAAAGAGGTTTGGGAAGAAGTGAATTCCATGTACCACCTGGTAAACCAGCCTTATCTTGAACAGAAAATAGATTCTTTTTCCGGTCTGGAGGTGATGGAGCCCCTGATCAAACATACCGTGATGTATACGGGCATTGCAGATATCACCATGCCCAGGGGTACCGGCTGGTGTTTTATGAACCTGGGGAAATATATTGAACGCTGTCTGCAAACCATCGCATTTGTCGAGAGTCAGCTGGAGATCACGAATTTCAGGGAAAAAGATACCAACGATTTACTGCAATGGAAATACCTGTTATTCAGTTTATCCGGATATGAACTTCATGTGAAAACCTATCGCAGCGGAAATCATAATCACAACCTGCTGCACCAGGTGCTGATCAATGAAAATTTTACCCGCTCACTGATGTACTCCTTACAACGGATCGAACACTATCTGAATAAAATTATCCGTAATAATATCAGTGAAGAAAGGGCGGCATTGCTTCGGTGCTTTGGCCGCATTTTCAGTAAGGTGCGGTATTTGGAACTGGATTCGCTGAATAAGGACGCTGTTCCGGTTTTCTTTGAAGACATCAAAACCGACATGATTGAATTCAATCAGAAAGTGGTACAACATTTTTTCTCTTATTCTTAAATTTCAGCATGCCCGTATTCAAGATTCAGCATATCACTACCTATGAGTATGACAGGCTGATCCAGGAGAGCATGAATGAAATAAAAATTTTCCCTTTACTATCCGGACAGGAAATTTTGCAACACGATCTGCTGATCACCGGAGACCCCGAGCTGCACTATTTTTACGATTACTGGGACAATAAAACAGCAAATTTTAATTTATTTCCCCCGCATAAAAAACTCGTCATAGAAAGCAGGCTAAAGGTTCGTACTACCGGGAGTTCGGACCTCGCTATAAATTTCATCAGTGGTTTTGATGAAATTTGGAATGAGGTGAACGGCAACCTGAAACTGGTTGAACTTTCCCGACCCGATTTTATACGATCCCAGTCGAAGATCAATGAAATATCCCAATCCATTGGCAGCGGGGATCAGTCTGTTGCAATAACGATTAAAAATTGCTGCGAATATATTTTTTCGCATTTCAAATATATTAAAGGAATTACCACAGTCGAAACGACCATCGATGAGATCATGGAAAAAAACGCCGGTGTATGCCAGGATTTTTCCCATGTGATGTTACAGGTTCTCCGCACGCTGAATATTCCGAGCCGGTATGTAAGCGGATATATTTGCCCGAATAAAAGCGGACTCAGGGGTGAAGGGGCTACCCATGCCTGGGTGGAAGCCTGGGTTCCCCAATGTGGCTGGGTGGGGGTCGATCCGACCAATAATGTATGGGTTACCAATACCCATGTAAAACTCGCTACCGGCAGGAATTTTGCGGATTGCAGTCCGGTGAAGGGCTCGTTCAGGGGACCGGCCAATCAATATCTGACGGTATTTGTCGGAATTGATTATGAAGACGGTCAGGTTTTTGAGGAACTCAACCTGGTAGACCTGAAAAGGGAGAATACTGCAGCGGAACCGCAACAATTTGCGCAGGCAGCACAATAATGCCTAAAGCCTAACGCCCAACACCAAGCGCTTTTTGTTTTTTGAGTGTTAAGGTGTATGAAATACGGGAGATCTATATTAATTTGTACAGATGAAGGGATTGCTGGTTTTTCTGTTTAGCCTTTTTGCCATTGTTACCCGGGCACAGGACGGAATAGAATTCATACGTACAGATACACCCCGCGTATTTGCTCCGGGTGTTATTTCCGATGGTTTTTCAAACCGGGATATGGCCATATCCCCCGACGGAAACGATTTGTTTTTTACACTGCAATGGCAATACGGACTATTTTCAGTTATACTTCATTCGCAAAATATAAACGGGGTATGGACCAAACCGGAAACAGCGGGTTTTTCCGGCAGGTTTAATGACCTGGAGCCTGCTTATTCACCAGATGGAGAACGACTTTATTTTACTTCGAACCGTCCGTTGAATTCTTCAGACAATACGCCAAAGGATTATGATATCTGGTGGCTGGAAAAAAAGGGAAAGGAGTGGGTCGGTCCGTATAACATGGGGCCGGTGATCAATTCAGAAAAGGATGAATTCTATCCCTCCCTGGCCAATAATGGCAACCTGTATTTTACCCGCGATAATGGAGAGACGAAAGACGATATTTTTGTTTCTCTGTTCAAAAACGGGAAATATGAAATACCCAAACCGCTTCCCGAACAGGTGAATTCCAGGGGATTTGATTTTAATGCCTTTATTGATCCGGATGAAAATTTTATCATTTTTTCCTCTTATAAGAGGGCTGATGATATGGGCGCCGGGGATTTATATTATAGTCTTCGTTCAGGAGATGACTGGCAGCCTGCGCAGCATTTCGGACCAGGGATTAATTCCACTGCCCTTGACTATTGTCCCTTTGTGACTGCTGATCATAAACATTTTTTCTTTACGAGCAAAAGGCAGACCCTTAGTTTTCCCTATCCCAAATCTTTATCAGCCTATGAAATCAAAGACAGGCTGAGTTCTAACGGAAATGGGAATGATGATATTTATATTATGAACTTCGATACGGTACAGAAGATGATGAAATAGAAAGTGTGAGAGTGTGAGAGTGTGAGAGTGTGAGAGTGTGAGAGTGTGGGAGTGAAAAAATACTCTCACACTCTCACACTCTCACACTTTCTTCAGCCATTTCCGCAAATACTTCCAGGTTGCAACAGCTGGGGGTTACGATGATATTGTTACCGGAATGCGCGAGATAACTCACTACCAGGGATTCTTCGCTACGGGACTCGTATTTATGGGCAAACGGAATTTCTGTTTCGGGAATATTGTCAAAGGCAGGATCGTTCTGCGATTGTTTAATCAGGATATTTTTAAGGGCAACCGCCTGGCGGTTTTTTACACTAACGGTGTTGGATACCCCAAATAAAACCTGGGGTTTGGTTTCGAGTCCGATATTGAAAACGTATTGTTCCATTTCTTCAAAATCAAGATTCTGACAGTTGATATACAAACAGCCATCCCGGATGCCCATAACTTTACCGCTGTACCGGTGACCTTCCGACACGGATTTCACCACGATCTGGCCGCTTTCATTTTCTTTCAGAATAAAGGGGGTCTTGATAATATTTTTACTGCCATCTGTTTTTTGATAATAAAGAAAATAGTTTCCGAGATAATAACTTTTGATCAGCATCAGGGAAGTTTTCCCGTATCCGTTTCCGGAATAGTTATTCCGGGCCAGACTGGCAGAATAAGACTCCGTTCCTCGCAGGGTTTCCTTCTGCCAAGAATGCCAGTCCGTAAAAGGAATTTCAAGAAATACGAGCAGGGCATTGATCTTGATATATTTTGCCTCCCCTTCATTCCAGTAGCTCTGAAGGGTTTTTCCGCTGATCCAGTTATAAATCCGGTATTCCCCCAGGTTACCCAGGTATCGGATAAAGTCAAAAACTGTAGAGCATTTCAGCGCGAAGAGTTGTTTTTCCAGCTGCTGCTTCCCGGTAATCAGGTTCATTTCCACCAGGTCAGGATTTCGCAAAACCTCAAGGGTTATCTTCCGGTTGATGATCCGGGCGACCAGGTTGAACTGGGTACGGGTAAAGCGCTGCCAGTTCAGCTCCCGGTTACTATTCTTTAATCCCGCTACTATTTCCGGGTGAGACTCCAGACTTTTCTTCAATTTAAGAGAGAGGTGCAAGATGTATTATATAAAAATGTTATATTATTTGGTTTTGTCTAACTTTATCTGGCAATTAAAAAATCAACCGTTTGTTATAACTTAGACAGGCAAGAAAGAGTTAATTGATAATATTCAGGTAATATCTTCATATTAATAATAAACGCATATTTAGAAAATCGACTCATCCAATGCCCTGAATAATAGGTCATTTTTTGACCAAAGATTCTCCTGCCATTTGACCAACTGCAAACTAATGATTTTCATCCATAAATTATTATGGAAAAAAATAATTCGACTTATGTTTTGACTCGTTTGACTTATTGATATTCATCATACCAAGTCATGCGCCTCGCATTCAATTAACGCTTATAAAACCAGAAATCACTGCTTATGAACCGTAAACAGCTTCCCAGGCTAACGGCATTTATTTTTTCCCTTTTTTTTGTTGTCAACGGGTTCAGTCAGCAGACCGGAACCTGGGTAAAAGGGAAAATCGTAGGAAAAGACAGTTTACCCTTAATAGGAGTAACAATTCAGTTAAAAGGCAAGCCGACCACCACCCTGACGGATGCCAGCGGGGAATTCCAAATCCTCTCACCGCAATCCAGTGGAATACTGGTGGTGACAATGATGGGATTTCAGGAAAGGGAAATCAAATATACTGGTGCGGAGACCCTGGATATCCGGCTGGAAGAATCGGTGAGTATGCTTCATGACGTAATCCTCACGGGTTATCTCAAACAAAAGAAAAGTGATATCACGGGTGCCATCTCGTCTATATTAAACCGGGATTTTAAGGATCAGCCCGTATCGAATGTTGCCCAGAGCATCCAGGGAAAACTCGCGGGCATCCTGGTGACCACACCTTCCGGAACCCCGGGCGCCGGCCTGTTGGTGAGCATCCGCGGAGCCAATAATCCACTCTACGTAGTGGATGGCGTACCGATGATCAGCCAAAGCAATTCCTCCTTATCCACTTCATATAACACAAACGGCGAAGAGCAGGGAAAGGGCCAGGATATCAGTTCTATCAGCGATATCAACCCGGATGATATTGAGTCCATCGAAGTATTGAAAGATGCTTCCTCCGCCTCCATATATGGATCCAGGGCTGCTAACGGCGTTGTACTGATTACTACGAAAAGAGGAAGAGCCGGGAAAACAGATTTCAGTTTCAATAGTTTTGCCGGAATACAGGAAGTTCCGCGGAAAATTCCATTTCTCAACAGCGATCAGCTGGTAGCGCTGGAAGAAGACGCCCGGGCGCAGGACCTGATCGCATACCAGCAGGATCCCGCACCTTTTGAAGCTGCCTATCCCGGTTTCGATCCGGCTGTACTTACTAACCCGTTGCCTGATTCCTGGAAAACAGGGGTGAATACAAACTGGGAAAATGAAATATTCAGAACGGCACCGATCGCCAACCTGCAATTGTCGGCACGTGGCGGAAATGATAAAACGAAGTTTTTTGTTGCAGGAAATTATTTCGATCAACAGGGTATTGTGATTGATAATTTCTACAAGCGCGGTTCTTTCCGGTTGAACCTGGATAATAAAGTGACCGACAGAGTGAGCTTCGGAACCAATATTGCATTCACCTATAGCAATAACCGAAGAACTTTTAATGATGATACTTACACAGGTGTCGTCACAAATGCTATTGGAGCCTCACCACTGATGCCGGTATATAATCCGGATGGATCCTATTCCGACTATACCCAATACCAGGCCAGCTGGCTGAGCGATAACCCGGTTAAATCTGCCAAGGAAGTGAAAGCCTACACTACCAGTTACCGCTTTCTCGGAACGGTGTTCGCAGACATCCAGATTACAGCCCCGCTTAAATTCCATACCTCATTCAATGTAGATTACACTGACCTGACCGACGACCAGTTTTTTGATCCCACTACTTCAGACGGCTCTTCTGTTGGCGGAAAGGCAATTAATGGTATTTACAATAACCTGACCTGGCTGAATGAAAATAATTTCATTTACCAGAACGGCTTTGGTAAAAATCATATTAACGGAATTCTGGGTTTGTCACTCCAGTCATCGCGCTATTCCCGGGCCAGCACCCATGCCCAGGGATTTCCGGCAGGAAGCGGGCTGGAAAATATTTCCAGCGCATCAACCATCACCTCGGCCACGAATCTGAGTTTCGGATGGGGACTGGTTTCCTATATCGGAAGAATAAATTATGATTTCGATGAGAAATATCTTTTCTCCGCCAGTTTACGCTATGATGGTTCTTCCCGTTTTCCGCCAGATGGAAGATGGGGGGCTTTCCCGGCATTTTCTGCAGGATGGATTCTAACCAAGGAAGCTTTTCTTGCGGATTCCAAATGGCTCTCCAGTTTAAAACTGCGCGCCAGTTACGGACAAACGGGCGACCAGGAAATAGGAGATTTCCAGTATCAGGCCTTTTGGGCACCCTCCAGATATTACGGTACAGCCGGACTTCGTCCGCAAAATCTTGGAGATCCAGACCTGACCTGGCAAAGAAACAAGATGGTTGATCTTGGGCTGGATTTTGAAATGTACAATGGCCGGATCAGCGGTTCGGTAGACTGGTTCCAGGGAAACAGAACCAAGTTGCTCGCAGAAGCCGTGGTACCTCCGCATTCGGGATTTTATTCGCAGACCACCAATGCCGGAAATATCCGCAATACAGGAGTTGAATTTTCTGTAATCGGTTATCCGTTCAGAAGCCCGGATTTTACCTGGTCAATCGGATTTAATATCAGTTTCCTTCAGGAGAAAATTCTCTCCCTGTATACGAATAATGAATTGCTAAGTGCTTATATCGATTTATTCCCGACGCATATTTTACAGATCGGACAGTCAGAAGGAACTTTCTGGGGATATAAATACCTCGGCGTGGATCCGCAAACCGGCAATCCGAAATATTCCGACGATCAGCAGGTGCTGGGCAAAGCAAGACCAGATTATTTTGGCGGGTTTACCAATGATTTCAAATATCATAACTGGGATATGAATATTTCCACCCAGTTCAGTGTGGGAAATAAAGTATATAACCTGATCCGTACCACCTACCAGACCCTGGGTTGGAGTGATGGTGGATGGGATGAAAATAATAGTCTTGTATCAGGTATATGCCAACAATGCGACCATTGTAAATAAACGATGGGAGAAACCCGGCGACAAGACCGATATTCCGAGGGCTTCCCTGATATTCCCCAACTATGTTCAGAATTCATCGCAGTTTATTGAGGATGCTTCTTTTTTCAGAATCAGAACCGTAAGCGTCGGTTATACGTTCAAACCCAAACATCCCGGTATTTATAAATCATTACGATTGTATGTGCAGGCGCAAAACCTGTATGTATTCACCAAATATTATGGATTCGATCCGGAAGTGAGTTCCAACGGAGGCAGTAGTCCTGAAACTGCAGGAGTAGATTATGCCGCTTATCCTCAGGCCAGGACATACACTTTTGGTGTAAACTTTAATTTTTAAAAAAAACAGTATGCGTTTATATATCTCTATTGCCTGTTTGTTTCTGATCACCTTCAGTTCCTGTTCCAAAATCCTGGACGTACCATCGCCCAATTCCGTGGAAGACGCGAATGTTTTCACCAGTCTTTCAGGATTATTAAATGCCCGGGTGGGAATGTACAGCACTCTGCAGGATAAGAATTATTATGGTGGATCTTTTCCCCTGATATCAGAATGTTATACCGATAATGGTACAACCGGTGGTTACGATGTGATCGACCTGAATGAAATTGCCTATCGCGCGGTAACACCGACCAATCTGTATGTACAGAATATTTATATCGCTATTTACAATACGATCTACACAGCAAACAAGATCATCAACAATATCGATAAGGTTCCCAACGTGCCGGATGATCAGAAATCAAATATTCTGGGTGAAGCCCTGTTTGTACGGGCCCTCGGAAATTTTGACCTGCTGCGTTTATATGGAGAACATTGGGACAGAACCTCTGATTTTGGAATAGTAATTCTAACTACCACCGACAGCATCCTGGCAAGTGTTCCCCGGAGCAGTGTGGAAGCTTCCTACCAGCAGATATTTGCTGATATCAATCAGTCCATCGCCCTGCTGAATATCTTCAATGGCAACCAGTATATTTCGCCTGCAGCGGCAAATGCATTGCTGGCCAGGGTTTCACTGTACTATAAAGATTATCCCGGAGCCATCGCAGCGGCCGGTTCCGTGATCGACGATAATAATTTTTCCTTATTTCCAACTGGAGAGGTCACCAAAATTTATACAGACCGGCAAACGCCGGAAAGTATTTTTGAACTGAGTTTCGACCTGCAAAATCAGAGCGCCTATAATATTCTCACCTATTCCCGTATAGATGCCCTGCGTTCAGATGTGAACTTTATTGCTTCGCAGAACCTGAATGATTTTTTCCAGGGAAGGCCCGGCGATACGCGGGGTGTGCTGGTTGACACGATCAACGAAGATGCCAGTATACAGCCCGATGGCCGTACACAAAAATATCGCGGGGAAACCACCAAGGATAATTCCGGATTTATCCTGCGACTTGCAGAAATGTACCTGATCCGCGCCGAAGCAGCGGGAAGATCCGCTGGACTTGCCGATCTGAACCTGGTTCGCACCAATCGCGGGTTGAATGCATTGACAGCCGGCGATGTTCCGGATGACCAGAGTTATCTCAATGCGATACTTGACGAGCGTCGGGCAGAATTGAATTTTGAAGGGGCCCGCTTGTACGACCTGGCAAGAACCGGGCAGGTTGAAGCGGTGCTGGGTAGCGGCGTTCAACCCATTATGCCCATTCCGCAGCGGGAAATTTCTGCAACGAACAGTGTGGTAGCTCAAAATCCGGGTTATTGATCATGTCCAGAAATCCACTTTCGAATCTTTTAAAATCAGCGTTGTCTGATGCGGTTGCCAATGATTTGGAATGGAAGAGGACGTACAAAGAATGGAAGCAAAGCCGCAGAAAATTCATCCGGGACATGGGCCTGGCTGCGGGTTCCTTCACGATGCTGCCATCCTTTCTGCAGCATACCAAAACTGCACCTGAGATTGTGATTGTCGGTGCGGGAATGGCCGGACTGAATGCTGCGCACCTGTTCAACAAAAAAGGAATCCGTGTCAGTGTATTTGAAGCTTCGGGTCGTGCCGGTGGACGCATGTTTACTCTAAAGGATCAGTTTGGCCAGGGTATTACTACTGATATAGGAGGTGAATTCGTTGATACCACCCATACGGATATTTTGCAACTGATGAAAGAATTCAACCTGGAAATGTATGACCTGCGTGAAGACAAGCTCTCTCCCAAAACATTTTATTTCAATGGGATGCCGCTGAGTCAGTCTGACCTGCGTATAGCTATAGCACCACATGCAAAACAAATCATGAAGGATGTGCTTTCCCTTCCGCCCTTTATTGATCATACAACGGCCACGTCCTTTAAACATTTTGACGATATGTCCATTACCGGGTACCTGGATTCGCTGGGTATCGAAGGCTGGTTATACCCTTTTTTGGATGTGGTACTCACCCGGGAATATGGAACAGAAGCCAGCGAGCAGTCTGCCATTAATTTCCTGATCATGTTTGTTCCGCCAATGGAAACTGAACCGGATTATCAGTTGTTCGGCCCTGCGCATGAAGTATTTAAAATCAAAGGCGGAAGCCAGCACCTGACTGACAGCATTTACGGAACATTGAAAGAGCAGGTTTATTTAAATCAACGGTTAACCAGGGTTCGTCAGCTGGATTCCGGTAAATATGAACTCCTGTTTGTTCAGGAAAAAGAGGAGAAACTGGTGCTCGCAGATTATGTACTAATGACCATTCCCTTTTCCATACTCCGCAATATTTCTTTTGGAGTACCCATGCCTTCGGAAAAAAGAAAATGCATCGATGAAATCGGTTATGGCAACAGCTGCAAATTTGTGATCGGCGTGAATCAGAAACCCTGGCGCATTGCCAATCAGCAGGGGTATACGTTTACTGATCTTACGATCGGTGCTGGTTGGGACAGTAGTCAGATGCAGAGCCCGAATCAGGGAAGTTTCACTGTTTTTGGTGGCGGAAAGCAGGGTGATTATGTAAGTGAGACTAAAGAAACGGCGCTTGTTGAAAAGTTCAGCTCCGAACTGAATGTGATTTATCCCGCACTGGAAAATATTTTAACCGGGAAGAATATTAAATTCTGCTGGTCAGGTTATCCCTTCGCAAAAGGAGGGTATAGTGCTTTTAAGAAAGGACAATGGTCCACTTTATCCGGATGGGAAGCAACACCGGTCGGGAATATTTTTTTTGCAGGAGAGCATGTGAGCAAAGAATACCAGGGCTATATGAATGGTGCTGCGGAAACATCCCGTGTGGCCGTAGAATTGATGGTGAGTAAGATGAATGCATCTTCCAATTAAATTAAACGATTGTTATGTCAACTGCTGTATTCAAATCTATATTTCCATATAATCAGGAATTGGTAGCCGAGTATCCATTAATGGATAATTCGCAACTGGGTAAAGCCATTCAAAATGCAACAGATGCCTATCTGCATTGGCGAAAAATGTCTTTTGGTGAAAGGGCAATTGTTCTTAAACAGGTCGCCGCGATTTTACGAAGGGATCAGGAAGCCCTGGCCACCCTGATTACCCGTGAAATGGGAAAAGTTATTGCGGAAGCCAGGGGCGAGGTTGAAAAATGTGCCGTGACTGCAATGTATTATGCAGAGCACGCTGAATCTTTTTTACAGGATGAACTCCTGGAGGCCGGATATACAAAAAGTTTTGTAAGCTACGAGCCTATTGGTGTGGTGTTAGGCATTATGCCCTGGAATTTCCCATTCTGGCAGGTGTTTCGTTATGCGGCGCCCACCCTGATGGCAGGAAATACAACCCTGCTGAAACATGCACCCAATGTATGTGGTTGCGCCATTGCCATGGAAAAAATATTTCTTGAGGCCGGTGCGCCAAAAGGTGTTTTTACCAGTATAATTATCGATACCCCGGCAGTAGAAAAAATTCTATCCTCAGATGCGGTACAGGCCGTAACCCTTACAGGTAGTGAGCGGGCTGGCAGTTCTGTTGCATCTCTTGCCGGCCGGTTTATAAAAAAATCAGTAATGGAACTGGGAGGTTCAGATGCGCTGATCCTATTGGCGGATGCAGATATGCAGGCGGCAGTTTCCGTTGCCCTGAATTCGCGTATGTTGAACGCCGGTCAGTCCTGCATTGGGGCTAAGCGATTCATTATTTTGAAAGAAGCAGAAGCGGCTTTCTCCCAGGAGTTTCTGAATCAGTTGAAGAATTTGAAACAGGGGGATCCTTTTGATAAAAATATCAGCACCGGACCGATGGCGCGGCCAGACCTGGTAGAGGCGCTTGAAAAACAGCTGCATAATTCTGTAAAAAAGGGGGCACGTCTGGAATATGGAGGCGAAGTGGAGGGATGCAATTTCAAACCAGCGTTGTTAACGCAGGTAGCCGAAGGTATGCCTGCTTTTGATGAGGAAACTTTCGGTCCGCTGGCAGCGATGACCATTGCGAAAGATGAAGCCGAAGCCATACGGCTTGCCAATGAATCCCGGTACGGACTTGCCGGCAGTGTTTGGACAAGGGATATTGAAAAAGGAATTGCCATCGCAAAAAAAATGGAAACAGGCGCTGTATTTATCAATGCGTTGGTGAAATCTGATCCGCGGCTTCCATTTGGAGGTATAAAAAAATCCGGCTATGGACGGGAACTGGGAAGGCATGGGATCCTGGAATTTGTAAACGCAAAATCAATTGTTGCAGAAGCTTCAAAATAATTTTATGTCTAAAACCATTAGCAGATCACAGGAGTTACTGGACAAAAGAAAACAATTCGTGCCCAATGCCATTGGAATTTTTAATCCGTCTACAGCCGTTAGTGCCAGGGGAAGCATCATCACCGATGCTGACGGAAAAGAGATGATTGATTTTGCAGGAGGCATTGGTGTGGTGAACGCAGGTCATTGTCCGCCTCCCGTTGTAAAAGCTATTCAACGGCAGGCTGAAAAACTGATTCATTGCAGTTTTAATGTGGCCACCTATGATTTATATCTTCAGCTTGCTGAAAAACTGGCCGGTCTTTTTCCCCATGGTGAACATACCAAGGTCATGCTCAATAATTCCGGCGCTGAAAGCGTGGAGAATGCGATCAAGATAGCGCGACAGGCCACCGGGCGCCCGGCGATCATTTGTTATGGTGGCGCATTTCATGGCAGAACGATGATGGCGATGACACTCACGTCGAAGCCGGGTTATAAAATTGGCTGCGGTCCCTTTGCGCCCGAAGTGTACCGGATTCCCTATCCCGACTATTACCGATACGGGAAGGGCAGGAGCCTGGACGATTTTTCGGATGAGCATCTCCGTGAGCTGGGTAGTTTCTTTCAGACCACCGTGCCTTCCTCCCAGGTGGCGGCCATTATACTGGAACCGGTACAGGGAGAAGGTGGGTTCAATGTAATTCCGAAAAAATACCTGCAGGGTTTAAGGTCTGTTTGCGACCAGCATGGCATATTGCTGATCCTTGATGAAGTGCAGAGTGGATTTGGACGAACCGGAAAATGGTGCGCCTACCAGCATTATGATGTGGTTCCGGATATTTCCACCTGGGCAAAAAGTATGGGCAGTGGGATGCCCATCGCTGCTGTAATTGGAAAGGCGGCCATCATGGATGCCTGCAAACCTTCCACCATCGGGGGAACCTATCCGGGAAATCCTGTTTGTTGCGCGGCAGCCATCGCCACGCTGGATTATATGGAAGAAATCAATATCAATGCATTGGGTGAAAATGTGGGGCGGATCGTACGTGAGCGGTTTTCGGCCATGAAGAAAAAATTTCCATCCATCGGAGATGTGCGCGGACTGGGAGCCATGATGGCTTTTGAACTCGTAAAAAATAATGATCCCTTTCAGCCGGATGCAGAGCTCTGTAAAAAAATCATTAGCTATTGTGCTGAACACGGACTGATCGTTATCAATGCCGGGTTACAGGGTAATATTATCCGTGTACTTAGCCCGTTGGTAATTGAAGAGCAGCTATTGAAAAAGGGCCTGGACATTTTAGAAAATGCAATGGAATATTTTTCAATAAAGTAAAATGAATAAATTATTTATTAATTCGGAATGGGTGGATGCAGTGGACGGGTCAACCTATGCACTCATCGATCCTTCGACAGAAGAATTGATTGCACATATCGCTAATGCGGGCCGGGAGGATGCTGTCAGGGCCATCGATGCCGCATCAGAGGCTTTCAAAAGCTGGAAGCAGACAACAGCTTATTTCAGGGCCGAGATATTAAAAAAGGCCGCGACGTGGCTCCGGGAAAATATCCTAACCCTTGCCAATGACATGGTGCTGGAATGTGGTAAGCCCCTCGCTGAAGCAAAAGGAGAGTTTACGGTGGCAGCCAATTTATTTGAATGGTACGCTGAAGAAGGTAAGCGCGCCTATGGTATAACCATTCCCACCAACAGGCCCGATAAACGAAGTTCCGTGATATGGCAACCATTGGGCGTGATCGGCGTCATCACAGCTTGGAATTTTCCGGCTTATAATCCGGCCCGCGCCTGGGCCGCCGCACTGGCGGCGGGTTGTACGGTGGTTGCCAAACCGGCAGAAAGCACTCCGCTTAGTGCACATCACTTAGTCCGGGCGTTGATCCAAAGCGGATTGCCTAAAGGTGTGATCAACCTGATCACTGGTGACGCGCCGGCGATCGGAGAGGCAATGCTTAAAGACCCGCGTTTAAAAAAAATAAGTTTCACAGGCAGCACACGGGTCGGGAAAATACTTATGGACGGATCTTCGGCTACCCATACCCGTTTGGGACTTGAGCTGGGGGGCAATGCACCAGTACTTATTTTTGACGATGTGGATGTTAATGCCCTGGCAAAAGCAAGTTCGCTTGCCCGTTTCCGTAATAACGGTCAGGTTTGCATCGCCCCGCAAAGATTTTATATTCATAAAAATATATACGCTCAATTCTCCGCACTGGTGAGCAAATATGTTTCGGAACTAAAAGTTGGCAACGGGAATGAGGAAGGTGTGCAGATCGGGCCACTCATTACCAAAAAACAACGTGATAGTGTTTTTGAACTCCTGGAAAAATCAAAAGCTGAAAACGCCAGCATACTCGCCGGAGGCTTTATACCGGAACACCTGCCCAGGGGATATTATATGCAGCCTGCCGTAGTAGCCAACCTCAACCAGGATTCCATCCTGGCAAAACAGGAAATTTTTGGTCCGGTCCTTCCGCTTTTCTCATTTGATGATCTGGAAGATGGTATCCGCAAAGCAAACGAAACAGAATACGGACTCGCAGCGTATGTATTCACCAACAACCTGAAGACTGCCATTCTTGCTTCTGAACTACTGGAATTTGGCATGGTTGGGATTAATGAGTGGGCGCCTCATGGAACAGAACTGCCGTTTGGCGGCTGGAAACAGAGCGGACAGGGGCATGAAAGCGGAAGTGAGGGACTATTTGAATACATGGAAAAAAAACTGATCAGCATAGGCGGACTTTAATTTTTAATAACCTGAACGAAACTGCATGGACTACGGCGCATTAGCTCTTCTTCCGCCTTTTGTGGTAATCATCCTGGCGATTATTATGCGCACATCATTCGAACCCTTACTGATCGGGTGCCTGACTGGCTTTATCATTATCAGTATTCATGACGGAAGTAATTTTTTTACCGGTTTTGTAAACTCGCTCACCAATGTTATTGGAGATGCGAGCCCGAGCGGATCAGTTTGGGTAATCCTGGTATGCGGACTATATGGTTCATTGATCGGATTGATGGTGAGAAGCGGGGGGACGATGAAATTCGGGGAATGGGCACTGGAAAAAATAAAAACAAAAAGGGGCGCCCTCATGGGAGCCTGGGGTCTGGGCATCGGAATCTTTCTGGACGATTACCTGAGTGCCCTCACGGTAGGATTGTCCATGCGCAAAATCACGGATGCTTTTAAGGTGCCCCGGGAAATGCTGGCCTATATTGTGAATACCACTTCGGCACCTCTTTGTGTGATCGTTCCGATTTCAACATGGACAATATATACGGCGAGTATTCTGGAAAAAGCCAACGTGGCACCTGTGCACGGAGGTTTAATTGCTTACTGGAAAATGATTCCTTTTATCAGTTACGGATATATTTCTGTACTTATTATCCCCCTCTTTATTTATGGCATACTGCCCTGGTTCGGTAAAATGAAAAAGGCGGAAGTCCGGGCAACGACAACCGGCCAGCTAACCGCCGGAAAACTGGCGATGTCATCTTCCCTCGATGTGAGCAGTCTGAACCCGGCTAAAAAAGCAAAGATCATTTATTTCGTTTTGCCGATTGCTGTACTCCTGGCTGCAACGATTTATTTTGATATCGATGCGCTGAAAGGCGTTATGATCGCCGTTGCATTTACCTTTTTATACTATATGTTTATCAGGCTGGGAACCTTCACCCAGTTATCCGAAACGGTGTTCGGCGGATTCAACAGCATGGTTTATGCGCTGGCCATATTGATGATGAGTTATGTGTTAAAAGACGTGAATGACAAGATGGGTCTTACCCAGTATGTATTACATGCCGTTGGTCCGTATATCAATAAACAGTTCCTGCCCCTGATTGTTTTTGCCTCCCTGTCTTTGATAGCCGTAACCACCGGATCTTCCTGGGGACTGTATGCCGTTTCGATACCCCTGATCGTTCCGCTGGCCCAGCATTTACATTCCAATGTTTTGCTGAATTGCGGAGCCGTGGTCAGCGCCGGTGTGTTCGGAGCCAATGCGTGTTTGTATTCTGATTCCACAGTACTAACAGCCCAAAGTACGGAATGTAATAATCTCGATAACGGACTTTCTCAAATGCCCTATGCCCTGTTCGCTTTTGTACTGAGCTGTGCGGTATACCTTATTTTCGGTTATACGGTAACGTGAGTTTAAAAATTATTTTATGCAGCAGACCATCCAGAAATATTATAAGGAGATCCCCGGCGGTATTGTCGTACGGCATATGCAGGTTTCAGATGCCCATCAACTTGAAGAATTACAGAAGATTGTTTTTCCGACACTGGCGGAGGACGAACTGATTCGGGCTGCGCATTATCTGCGGCATTTGGAAGTGTTTCCGGAGGGACAGTTTGTGATTACTTTCGGGGGAAGGGTGATCGGTATGACCACCACCATGCGTACGAATTTTGATTTCCTGAATTATCATCATACGTTTAAAGAAACTATTGGCGGAGGATGGCTGACGAATCATAATCCCGGTGGGGAATGGTTATACGGACTGGATATGGGTTTGCTTCCCGAATACAGGGGCAAGGGTCTGGCCAGGATTTTATACCGTGCAAGGCATGAAGTGGCCCGGTCGCTCGGTTTGAAAGGACAAATTACTGTAGGCATGATGAGCGGGTATGGTGCTGTTAGTCACGAAATATCCGGTGAATTATATTATGAACAGCTGATACAGGGTGAAAGAAAAGATCCAACCCTTAGCCCACAAATGAAAATCGGATTTGTACCCATCGCACTCATGCCGAATCACCTGAATGATCCGGTATGTGGTAACTATGGCGTTCTGATCAAACTCGACATCGATATAACAGTATAAAAATTAAACAATTTCTATGTCGCACATTCAATTGAAAACAACCTTGCCCGGCCCGAAGAGCCTTGCCATGCTGGAAAGAAGAAAAAATGCCCTCCCTTCCGGTCTTGCCAAGTCAACCGAGATCGCGGTAGACAGGGCCGAAGGCGCACTGGTCTGGGACCTGGACGGAAATCAGTTACTCGATTTTGCCGGCGGTATCGGTATGATCAATGTAGGGCATGCCAATAAAGAAGTGGTGAAAGCCATCAGGGAACAATTGGATAAATATATTCATACCTGTACCCTTGTCACTACAATTGAACCCTATATCCAACTGGCTGAATTATTGAACAGTGTAACGCCCGGAAAATTTCCCAAGAAAACCCTACTGGCGAATTCCGGTTCAGAAGCCGTAGAGAATGCTATCCAGGTGTCAAAATACTATACCAAAAGAAATGCAGTGCTTTGTTTTGAAGGTGCCTATCATGGGCGGACCCTGCTGACGCTCAGCCTCACCAGTAAATATGCATTATTCAAAAAAGGATTCGGTTCTTACGTTTCTGATATATATCGTATCCCCGCTCCGAATATGTACCGTAAAATTGAGGGGATGACCGATGAAGAGTATATTCAGTACTGCATAAAAAAACTGGAAGAAGCATTTGTTTCCCAGATTGATCCCGAATCCCTGGCTGCGATCATCATTGAACCGGTGATGGGCGAAGGTGGATTTATTCCAATCCCTCAAGAATACCTGAAAAAATTGCGTGAAGTATGTGATCAGTACGGGATTGTTTTTATTGCAGATGAGATTCAATGTGGTGCCGGACGTACTGGAAAACTTTATGCCATGGAACATACGGGCGTTGTGGCAGATATTGTTGTCAGTGCAAAATCTATAGGGGCCGGTATGCCCATCAGTGCCATTACCGGTAAGGCTGAAATTCTGGATGCGCCGCACCTGGGTGGCGTTGGGGGTACTTATGGAGGAAATCCCTTGTCCTGCGTGGCCGCGATTGCGGCCATTGAAATATTAAAAAGCAGGTCCTTTCTCGATCGTTCCATTGAAGTAGGAAATATCATTCAGAAAACAATGCAGGAATGGAAATCAAGGTACACGGTGATCGGGGATGTGCGGGGACTGGGTGCGATGCAACTGGTTGAATTTGTCAGAGACCGGAAAACCAAAGAACCGGATATGGCTGTGGCAATGGAAGTGATTAAGGATGCCATCTCCCATGGACTTATACTTATCCGCGCAGGACTGTTCAGTAATTGCATCCGTTTGCTGCCACCAATCGTGATTACAGATGAACAGTTAACAGAAGGAATGCAGGTTTTAGAAAATGCAATAGCACGGGCTGATGAAAAAAGGAAATAACCATGTCGTCTTTGCTTATCCATAACGCCCGCCTCTTATCCTTCCAGGAAGGTTTCAAAAATGGAAACGACAGTATGGTCCTGGAAAATGGCGTTATCAAAGCCATTGGGACTATGGATGCACTGCAATCATTTGCAGATTCGGGTATCCCGATGCTGGACGCTAAGGGGAAAACGGTGATGCCCGGATTCAATGATTCCCATATTCATATCTGGAAGGCCGGAAATCTGAAAACTTTTATGCTGGACCTGCGTCCGGCAAAAAGCCTGGATCAAATGTTATCCATGTTGTCCGACTATAGCAGCCGGTATCCCGAAGCGCGATGGATAACGGCGAGGGGATTCAATGATGCTGCCTGGGAAAATGGAAAATTTCCGACGAAATCAGATCTCGATAAGGTTTCGAAAATAAAACCCATATATGTTATTCATACCAGTGCACATTCCGCGGTAGCCAATTCCAAAGCGCTGGAACTGGCTTCAATAAATATCCATACCCGTGTTCCGGAAGGGGGAGAAATGCAGGTCGGCGAGGATGGATATCCCAATGGTGTTTTTTCGGAAACAGCACTCGGGCTTGTTGCCAATCATCTTCCTGCTTATTCAAAAGAAGAATTAAAAATCATGGTCAGGGCCGCCCGGGAGGAAATGTACCGGTATGGAATTACCGCTGCGACTGATCCGGCCGTGGATCCGCTGCTGCTGGAAGCTTACCGGGAAATGAATAATGACCAAGAGCTTAGGTTTCGGCTAAACCTGATACCCATCCTTTTGCCGGACGGTTCTGAAGATCCCTTTCCGGTTCCGGACTTTTTTGATTCTCCATTTTTAAAACTGAATGCGGTAAAGTTTTTCAGTGATGGTGGTTTGAGCAACAGGACCGCAGCCCTTAAACGTCCCTATAAAAATTCGGGTGATCATGGAATTCTCCGGCTAAAAAGAGATTCCTATCTCGGGTTGTGCAGGGCAGCCATGGAAAAGGGCCTTGGTATTGCTACCCATGCGATCGGGGACCTGGCTATTGATTTTGTTATTGATGTTTACAAAGAATTGCATCATTCCTTTCCCGGCCTGAGTAAAAGAATCGAACACCTGGGTTTACCGGATGAGCTAAACCTGGATAAAATGGCAGAATATCAGATAGCAGCTTCCATGCAATCCATTTTTATTTATGAGCTGGGTAGAAATTTCATAAAATATCTTGACACGGATTATTTAAATCACTGTTACCCTGTAAAATCTGTTCTGCGTCGGGGCATTCTTACCGCACTTTCTTCTGATGCCCCCGTGGTACAGGATTTCAACCCGCTGAGAGGCCTGGAAGCCGCGGTAACGAGAAAGGACCGCGATGGAAATAGCATTGCAGCCGGGGAAGCCATCACCGTTGAAGAAGGTCTGGCTGCATATACTTCGCAGGCAGCACGTATCAGCGGCAGGAGCGACTTCGGTATTTTGGAAGAAGGGAAACTCGCGGATATTATTATACTAAATTTGAATCCGCTGAATACCGCTCCGGATCAACTTTCCAAAATTAGTGTTGAAAAAACTTTTATAGGGGGAGAACTGGTCTGGCAGGAGAGTAGAAAATATACGTGACAAACCAAGGGTCATGAAAAATAAAGAAAGCCGTGTCAAACTTTCGGAACCGGAGAAAGTGGATTTGTATTTAAAAAATTGCAAACATCCACTCGTTCAGGTAATTAAAACACTCCGAAAAATTATCCTCGAAACAGATTCGGACATCGGGGAGGAAATCAAATGGAATGCGCCAACTTTTTTTTATTCCGGAGATATGGAGCCATCTGATCCCAAAAAATACAAACGCTATATTGTTGTCTTTAACCTGTTTAAACGGGATTGCATCCGCCTGGTGTTTCCGAGTGGTGCAAAAGTGAAAGATAAGTCCGGATTGCTGGAAGGGGATTATGCTGATGGCCGCAGACTGGCAATGTTTTGCGATCTTAATGATGTAAAATCAAAGGGAAAAAATCTGCAAAAAATTATTAAAACATGGCTTCAGCTATTGGAGAAATAATTCCGCTAGTAAATTAACGGGATAAGTCTTTTCACCTTGATCTGGTATTCCCTGAATTTATCTCCAAAAGTTTCCAGCATGAATTCTTCCTCTTTTGAAATTTTAATCAGCAGGCAGGCGAGTAATACAGGGATACCCAGGTATCCTCTCCACTCGCCGACAGTCATGGCAGTCCCGCAAAAAGCAGCCAGGAAGCCGGTATAAATAGGATTCCGGGTAATACGGTAGGGGCCGGATTGAATGAGTTCATGATTTTCTTTTACGGTAATTCTTCCGCTCCAGTTTTTGCCCAGGCAGATCCTGGCTAAAAATGCAAAAAGTAATCCGGACAGGCATAGGACAATGCCCGCGATTTTCCATGACGCATTTTGCGGAAGTACCGCCTGGTATAAAAATGAAAAAGGAAAATATTTTTCAAAGAGCAGGCTGAAAGCCAGTATCACAAAAAAAATATAGACTATTCTTTTCCAGTCCGTTTGCCGGCGGATGGTTTTTTTCACCTGGATGGAGGAGATCACCCAGAAAATAAAGAGCGCCAGCCAGCCCATTTTTTCGATATCAATCATGTTCATGGTAATATGATTTAAGGCTTCATGATAAATAGAACGAAACCGTTCTAAAATATAAAAATAAGGCAAAAACGCTTAAAATAAAAAGAAACTTCCGGATCTTTACTTAATTTCAGGCATGAAAAACAATTCCGTCATCCCGCTGCTGGAGAAATGGGAGATTTTTACCAGGGAGAATCCCCATAAGGATATCTATGCTTTTGCCCGCTGGCTGTTAGCTGAAAGTAAGGCGGAGCCGGTGGTTCCGGTCGTTTCCCTCGAAAAAAATTTGGAAAATGCAAGCAGGGCAGCCATCCAGATAACCCGGCTACAACGGTATCTCGCGCTCTATATCAGGCCGGTAGTGAAGGGGCTTGGATTCACCAAAGAGCATGAATATAATTTTCTATACCAAGTGGGGAGAATGAGCCGGCCCAATAAAAATGAACTGAGCAGGGAGAATATGGTTGAATTTTCTACCGGACGGGACATAATCCGTCGGCTGATCAGTCGCAAACTCATCCTGGAGAATGAAGATCCGGAAGACAAACGGGCTTCCATTTTACTGCTTACCCCGAAGGGCAGGAAAATCCTGGAAAAAAGTTATGGCCAGATTGCTGAATCCTTTACGGATTTCCTGGGAGATTTATCCTTAAAGGAACAAAAGCAGCTGATTCAATTACTTAGCAAAATCAACCATTACCAGGCTTTAAAAAACAAGAAGGAAATTCTGGGTTATTTGTAAAACAGCTTATCCCAATAAAGATTTGAATCTTTTCAGGTCAGCCAGGTCCGCCTGGGTAAAAATTTCATTGTTTTCAAACTTCGACTGTAAAAATAACAACCGCTTGTGCTTGGGATAACGGGATAAAATTTCGCTTATCAGTTTACCGGTTGACTCTTCTTTTTCGAAAAGCGGTTTGTTTTCCGGTAATTCAGATTTATACCGGGTAGGCATTTTTTTGATGATGGCTTCAATGGTAGCTAATTTCCCCGGTGGAAGGGTTTCAATTTTTGAAGCCTTTCCATATAAACCCTGTAGTTGCTTTTTGCTTAAGGAACCCCGCTCCAGGTATTGTTTATATAAACTGATAATAAAGGAAGATAACGGGTAGGCCAGTATGCATTCTTCTAAAACTTCATTGATGATATCGAGCCTGTCTTTAGTGGGTTGCATATCCTGTTGTATCGGGATATGCGAATTTAATCATTCCCCCGGCTCAGGAATGACGTTTAAAATATTGAATTTCCTTTTCATGTTTTTGGGCAGCCTGACGGGATTTAAAAGTTCCCAGGTTATGACGTTTTCTGGTCTTGGGATCTATTTTACGGGAATAAAGCCGGTATTCCCCAGATTTTAATTTCCTGATCATCTTTTTTTAAAGAAGGAATCAATTATAATGCCTGCCATAACCGATATTAGCTTTTTCGAATGGCTGACCCCTAAATCATTGATTCTCTTATAGTGAAATTAAAATTCTTCATATTATTCAGCTTCGTCCTGATTTTTCTTTCCATAGCGGTCATAGCCCAGCAGCAGATAAATCTGAAGAAAAAAGACCGGAAAAGAGATATTGAAATGGTAACTACAGAAGGAACAATCATTCTGAGGTTATCTGATTCCACACCGCTGCACCGGGATAATTTTTTAAGACTGGTGAAGAGTCGTTTTTTCGACAGCGTTCTTTTTCACCGGGTGATCCAGTATTTTGTGATTCAGGCCGGTGATCCCGCCAGCAAAAATGCCGTAGCAGGTAAGCCTCTGGGAGATTCCGGCGCACCTTATACCATACCCGCGGAATTCAGGATCTCCCTTTTTCACAAAAGAGGAGTTCTGGCGGCAGCGCGGGAATCAGACGATACCAATCCACTGAAAGCAAGCAGCGGCAGCCAGTTTTATATCGTACAGGGTAAAAAATATACTGACAGTATGCTGAACCTGGTGGAAATAAACAGGCTGAAGAGAAAAATCCCCGATTCCCTCCGCGAAATTTATAAAACGGTCGGAGGAACCCCGCAGCTGGATCAGAGTTATACCATTTTTGGAGAAGTGGTCAGCGGAATGGAGACCGTTGATAAAATCGCTGCCGTACCAACAAGTAAAGGTGATGATATGGACCGTCCATTAAAGGACGTTCGAATCCTTACCACAAAACTGATAAAACGCAAGAGTAGTTACCCGTATTAAAAAGGAAAAGCATCAAGTCGCTTTCGGTATTATTAGCTTACGCTTTTATACTTACTGACCCGATGCTCCCTGAGTTGCTACTAACCTGTTACGGTTTTCACTCCCCAATTGAGATCTTTATTTCCTTTACGGATTTCTGTTTCTCAATTACAAATCTAAGATACAACATGAACATAACCGTTTCCAAATTTTAGGGCTTTTGTTTTGCACGGGTTTGGCACAAAGTTTTGCACATCTCCGGGAATTTATGGCGCTGAAAATGATACATGAACATTATTGTCGGTCGTATTAATATCCGTCCAAAGAGAATGAAGTGCTCCGGCAATATCAGGTGACAATGCGCCAAATGCTTCATCCTTAGCAGCTTCTTCCGGAGAAATCATTTCATCACCCGCAAAATGGGCCATGATGGCATTCCTGAAAAGAGGAGCACCCTCGGCAACATATGCATCCGGTACCCCGTATACATTAGAAAGAAAATAGGAAAAATAACCGTCCAGATGTTGTGACAGGAACAAATTGGAATAAGTAGGAAAATCCAGGCCGCCCGGTAATGTGGCATGAATGGATGTTACATACTTGGTAGTAATATCGAACGTATTGTTGTTCATTGTAATAATCCGGTAGGGAATCGGGGCAGTTACCAGGGAACCGGTTTCGATATCAAATAGTTCTTTATTCCCGGTTACACGTTTGGTAATATCGTTGGCATGATAATGTCCGGTAAAAATTACTGACATCCCGGCATTCATGAATTGATCGGCTTCTGTTTCCCAGTTGTCTGTTACATATCCCGGATCCAACTGTGTCTGACCCGCGTAATGTTCTATCATATTATGATGCATCATGCCGAAAACCTGAATATGCCTGCGTTTTGCATCTGCCAGGCGGTCCAGGGCCCAGGTCATGGTCTGGGGTTTAATTCTGCCGGCAACGATCGCAATATCCTTATTCAGTTCATATTCACAATCGTCGATTCCGAGTATCCATAAACCGGGATAGGGCTGAGCAACATAACTCAGGGAATTCGGATCCCGCGAAATGGCATTTTTATAACCATAGTCCGCATAAAGACTGCTGAAATCACTGGCGGAAATGGATGGTGTCAGCGTGGCAATATCTCCATCGTAGGTTCTGGCTTCCGGATTGTTTACGTCATGGTTTCCGGGAACTACAAATACTTTGATATTTGCGTTGGCCAGTTGTTTCAGCAGGGCGGCCATGGTTTTATGGCTGACTCTTTCACCATCTTTTGTGAGGTCTCCGGGAATGAGCAGGATATCCGGTTTTTCTGATTTTAACTGGTCCATGACCGTCCGGAAAATAGGATCACTGAATTCGATTAGTTTCGGGTCGGCATTCAGGTAATCCTGGAACGCCTGTCCGGCAGAAGCATTGTTTTTCAGCAGGGAAGGATCCATATAATGGATATCAGATACAACTGCGATCTTCAGGGGATGAGCGTTAAAAATGCCACCTCCTTTGCCCCGTTCAAAACCGGGCTCCTTTGAACAGGATATCACAGCGATCATACAGAATAAAATCGGAAAGAGTAATTGGGGTTTCATGTTTACAAGGTTTAATAGTCATGTTATTTGATGCGGCCATTGAATTGCAGTACAATAATATTCCTATACTCACCGGATGTCTAATTGATAAATGCACAGGGATTTGGCAGATAAGTAATAATTTCTTGAACGGTATAAAAACCGCTTGGCGGCTATTGATTTTTGCAAATAATCATTGGATACCTCCGGGTTTGGCAGGTTTCCGTAAATCCGGCTGAAGGTTTGGGATATTTTACTAAACAAATCCTGTATTTAAAATGTAATTCCATCCATGCAGCATATCGTAAAGATCTCCGATGTCTTCCAGGTAACCCATGATGTAAAATGTTTCCGGCTGGAAAAACCGCAGGGATATTCTTTCCATCCCGGCCAGGCAACTGATTTATCCATACATCAACCCGGTTTGGAAGAAGAGACCCGGCCTTTCACTTTTACAGCGCTGGCCGATCGGCCTTATCTTGAGTTTACCATTAAACGATACACAGATCATCATGGGATCACTGACCGCCTGCATCAGTTGAAGCCAGGTGATGAACTGATTCTGCGGGAAGTATGGGGTGCGATTGAGTACAAGGGGCCGGGTTATTTTATTGCCGGCGGAGCAGGAATTACCCCCTTCATTGCTATCCTCCGAAGTTTAGACGCAAAAAAAGAAGCCGTAGGGAATAAACTGTTTTTTTCCAACAAAACTTCCGAAGATATTATTTATAAAGAAGAGCTGGAAAATATTCTGGGAACCGATGCGGTTTTTATCTTAACCCGCGAACAAAAAAAAGGATTTATAAACGGAAGAATAAATGCTGCATTTATCCGGGAACAGATGCCTGATTTCAAAAAGCATTTTTATATCTGTGGTCCGGATCCCATGGTGAATGAACTGGTGAACACTGTCCAGGAATCCGGGGCTTCCCCGGAAGGGTTGGTATTTGAAAAATAAAAAGAAGACCCGGTACTCATATGTTTTTGTAAAATACCAGGGTGGCACAGGGCCTGCCATCCGGAAAAAGGGCGTAGCCGGGAATCTTTCCCACGGCCGTCCATTGATGTCGCCTATAAAGCCTTTCTGCATCGTCTGAGGCCGTATCCAGTACAAGGAGTGTTTTGCCATGCACTCTCGCTGCTGCTTCCGCAGCCTGTAACAGCGCGCCTCCTATTCCCTGTTTGCGCGTCTTGCGTTGTACGAGCATTTTTGAAATATCCGCCCGGTGTGGCTGATTTTCCGGCAGATTCATAACAACCTGTACCGTACCCACCGGCCGGTGATCCACTTCGGCAACCAGCAGGATCCGATCTCCAGCTGCCACAGCGTTAGTAATTTTATTCCAGAATTTGTCTGCTTTTTCTGATGATAAAGGTGCCATAAATCCGATGGAATCGCCGCCTTCCACTACATCTATCAGGATGGCCGACAGGGCTTTAATTTTTTGCCTGGCTTCTGCTGCAGTAAGAATTTTAATTTCTAATGTTCCGGTCATAATCACTGTATAATGTGCACAGGGCCTAAATTACTTAATAAATTTATCGGTATCCATAAAATACGAGTAAAGCAACAAATGCATTTTATTTTTGTCTTTTAATTCATAATCCGGGAAACACTGTATTTCCTGTATTTGTTTGGTAAGAATTTTATAAGCGCAATTTAAATTTTTCGTCATGTTCAGAAGTAATCTGAAAATCGCCTTGCGATACCTGGTTAAAAACAAAGGGTTTTCATTCATTAATATTTTCGGACTTTCCATCGGACTTACCTGCTGTCTCCTTATTGCTGTATATATCCGCCACGAGCTGAGCTATGATAATTTCCAGCAAAAGGGAAACCGGATAGCGCGGGTGATTATGGAATATAGTTTTGATGGAAGCCGGGAAACCCAGAAAGGAAATTTTACCAGTGTACGTGTAGCATCAGTTTTTAAATCTTCTTTTCCGGAGGTGGAGGCCGCGGTCAAAATGGATAAGGCGGAAAGGGTGATTCAATACAAAGAATCCCTGGTGAATGAAAAAAGTTTTATGTATGCAGATCCTGATTTTTTTAAAATATTCAGTTTCCACCTCTTACAGGGAGATCCCGCCAGGGTGCTGGAAAATCCCCATTCCGTTATACTGACCAGAACCACGGCAAATAGATATTTCGGTCAGGAGAACCCGGTAGGAAAATTTCTCCGTGTTGGTAACGACAGTAGTCTGTACCAGGTTACCGGAGTGCTGGAAGACTGTCCCATCAATTCCCAGATTAAATTCGATTTCCTGGCTTCATTTTCCTCCAAAGGACTGGCGAAGGAATATGAAAATACCTATTGGGATGCGAACTATACCACGTTCATACTTTTGAAATCTGCAAGTGCACGGAATACCCTGCAGGCAAAGCTTCCGGATTTTATGAAAAAAGAAATGACCGGATCGGGAGCTACGGTCAATTTCCAGCTGGAACCCTTTATGGATATCCATTTACATTCTCCTTTTGACGGGTTTGAACCCAACAATAATATCCAGTATATTTTTATACTTGCAGGCGTGGCGCTCCTGATCCTGGTGATCGCCTGTTCAACGTTTATCAACCTGAGCACAGCCCAGTCCCTGGAAAGAGCAAAAGAAGTGGGTATCAGAAAAGTAATCGGAGCAGGAAGGAAGCAACTTTTCTGGCAGTTCATCGGGGAATCCGCGGCCCTGTGTATTTTGTCATTACTTCTTAGTCTGTTGTTGTCGCTTATTTTCTTACCGTCCTTTAATCGGCTAACCTCAAAACAGCTGCCAGCCGGTTCATTGTTTTCAATTCCTTTCCTGGTCTTTGCTCTGTTTATAACTGCACTGGTGAGTTTCCTCGCGGGCGCTTATCCTGCCTTTGCATTAACCCGTTTTCAACCGGTAAAAGTGTTAAAAGGATCATTTAAAAATCTTTCCTCCGGCCAGCAACTGAGAAAATCCCTGATCATTTTCCAGTTTGCCCTTTCTGTTTTTATGATCATTGCCACTTTTATCATCCAGGAACAATTATTTTATATTCAGCACCGGAAATTAGGATATGACCGGGCCCATGTGCTGGTGGTGCCGGCAGACAAAACCATTCTGCCCAAACTGCCGCTGATAAAACAGGAATTTACTACGAATCCCGATGTGCTTAGTGTCTCCAGCACTTCCCGTTCACCGGTTGAAGGGGGTGGCGGATATAATATGCGCTCATCGGTGATGCCCGAGAGTGAGCAGATTGCAGTAACAGCGAATCCGATAGACGAAGATTTTGTAAAAACCACCGGACTATCCCTGATTGCGGGCGAAGATCTGACCCGGCAGGATATGAAGGATGCTTTGACAGATAGCACGAAACAACCCCAGTATCGTTTTATATTAAATGAATCGGCCGCCCGGGAACTTGGCTGGACTCCGGTTGAAGCTGTAGGTAAGAAAATGTTTCTCGGAGATAACCGGCCGGGCTATGTAAAAGGTGTTGTGAAAGATTTCAATTTCGAATCTCTTCATAATCCTGTTAAATCCTTCGTTCTGTTTACCGAAGCCAGGGAGAATAAATTATTATTAAAACTGAGCGGACAGCATCTTACGCAAACAATTTCTTTTCTGGGATCAAAATGGAAAGAACTGGTGCCGGGCCGTCCGTTTGAATACCGGTTTATGGATGATGATTATAATACATTATATCATGCCGAGTTGCGATTGGGTAATGTGATGAATGTTTTTTCCTTACTGGCCATAGTGCTGGCCTGCCTTGGATTGTTTGGTTTGTCTTCTTATGCAATACAACAGCGCACAAAAGAAATAGGTGTTCGCAAAGTACTGGGGGCCTCCGTAAACAATATTGTTTTATTGTTGTCGGGGGGATTTGTAAAACTAACCAGTATTTCCATACTGATTTCTTTCCCGCTTGCATGGTGGTGTATGACGGAGTGGCTGGCCGGCTATACCTATCGTATTTCCATGAACTGGTATATTTATTTAATGGCCGGCGCGATTGTACTGTTGCTTTCTCTTTGCACAGTTGTCTTTCAATCCGTCAAAGCTGCATTAGCAAACCCGGTAAAGAATTTAAGAACAGAATAGGCAGAATTCAGGACTGCGATCAGTTGAACTTCGATTTGAAAAATCCTATGGTCCGCAGATAGAGCGAAAACAGAAATGCCAGTTTCGGATGATTGCTGTTTTCTTCCAGGAATCCAACCAGTTCCTTCCAGTTTGATTTATTGGAAATACTGAACACGGTGGAAAGACTAACACCCGGAACATTCGTCGTATGCCACCAGCCGCAGGGCATGAAAACAGATTCACCTGCTTTCAGTGTAATGCGCAGGGATTTTGCCTGGGCAAATAAGGGAAACTTATTCAGATCAGGATGGTCCACATCCGGCACTTGTGAAAAACGTTCTGTTCCTTTCCGGTAAAGAAACTTTTCCTGGTCCGGCGGATACACGATGATTTCCTTATCTCCATAGTGCTGGGTTATGAAAGCGTGTACGCCGAGGTCGTCAATGTGTAAATACGGGAAGACCCGACGGCCACAAAAATTCACTTCAATATAAGATTCCCGGTTAAGTCTTTCGTTAATACGTCCGACACCATACTTATCTCCCAGCCAGTTGGGCAGGGTATAAGCAGGGGTTGGCAAAACATGATCCACGAGGTCGGGAAATACATCTTTCAATGGCTGCTCCCGAAGAAAAGGTCCGGGAGTTCCGTTATCAATCGTGATGGCATCTATAAATTTATCCATTCTCATTTCTCCCTGGTCTGTCTTCACAATTTTGTCGGGGTATTGTTCTTTGAACCACTGTGGCGTCCAACCGGATGCTTTCCAACTCGCAGTAGCGTCAGTGATCACCACCGGTTTCCTGGGAAAAAGGTATTCCTGTTCAAACTCCTTGTAGCTGAGGTTTGATCTTTTGTCGATAGAGCCGGTATCCATAATCAGTCTTTTGGTTTATTTACTTAAAACTTTCCTGAATATTCATCAGCAGGCCGAGTAGTTTTCCATAAATCAATATGGGCAAAGCCATGAAAATGGATTTTCTTTTTTTCCAGTATTTGTATTCGTCATTGATAAACAAATTCCAGTTCGCCCGGTTTAACTGACAGCGGCCAAAAGAAATGCAGGGTTCATGTATCTGCGTAGAATGCCACCAACCGGTTGCAAAGAAAAGAGTTTCACCCTGGTTAACCATAACCCGCAACGGTTTGGCATACTGATACAAAGGGAATTTATCATAATCCGGATTAAACACATCTACCTGGGAAATCTTCGGATTTTCCGGAGTAGGGTAGAGATATTTTGTTTGATCCGGAGAGAATAATATAAATTCTTTAGAACCGTACAATTGTGTCATCTGATTGTGCAGGTATAACTCATCAATATGAAGTAAAGGGAAAGTAGAGCCATTGCCTCCCATAAATAATTCATATACTTCGGTACCATGCATCATAAACCGGGGCATGAGTGGATGATTAATCCGGTCAATTTTTCCATATACGAGATCGGGCTTTGTATCCCGTATAACTTCCGGACAATTGGTTTCCGTATTCACATTGAAAGGATAGGGGGAAGGGTTTTCCGGAGTAGAAACCAGGATCCTGTCGATCAGCTGTGCATATGTATATTCAACCCCTTTGATTGTTTTTTTCAGGTGCCCGTATTTTTCCTTAATGAATTGGGGCGTCACTTTTCCCATCGCCTTCCATTGAAGGGCGGCTTTGGTAAGGATAACCGGTTTTGAGGGTTCCACATATTCTTTGATAAACTCTTCAAACGTAATGGAATCCCTTTTATCGATCGTGAAAACGGTTTGTGCAGGAGGTGCAATGGAATCGGTTTCCATAATTAGGTTTAGGGTGATTATATCGTGCTGGTAAGATAAAATAATTTTACGACCCTCCAAAGTAAAATAGCCCTTATACTACCCGGAACCTGACGGCTATTTGTCAGTCAAAACCCGTAGTTTATATTGATAATCAAGCACATCTGACCTTATTTACATTTCGTATATATAGCCTATGCATAAAGCGATACCGGTCTTTTCAGCCATTGTTTTATCAGTCAGCGCATGCAGGCATCCCCAAAAACCGATCGTCAGTTCCGTCTTTATTGACAGTTTAATTAGCCATTATCGGCCACCCCTGCCCGTCAGTTCCAATGATTCAGCGCTCTTGTTTTGGAAAAACCGGATTAATCCTTCGCTGCCAGGTATTACCAGTGAATCAAAATATGCAGGCTGCCTGTCCTTTCGGTTTCATCTTTTTGGAGATATCCGGGATATAGAGTTAGCTGACAGTGTGCTGAGAAAACTGGATTCAGATTTCAATCATAAAGAAGCGCCTGCGGATCTTACCCTGCTTCATTATGCCGTTTTACGACACCGGTTCAAAGAAGCGGACTGTTTTCTGGAAGCAGCAAAACGGACGGGCCTGAAAAAATATGACCTGCTGACTTCTTCCTTTGACGTAGATTTTGAACTGGGGCGATACTTCGACGCAGCCAATGAATTGAAAGCGTTAAAATCATCTTCGGATTATGGTTATTTTTTCCGGCGTTCCAAAATGGATCATCTAAATGGATTGCTGGACAGTGCTATCGCGGCCATGTTAAAGTCTGCAGAAATAGAAATATCGAATCCATACCTGCAACAGGTGGCACTCTCCAATGCCGCGGACCTCTATATTCATGCAGGTGAACTGGATAAAGCTGCCCGACTTTATCAGACATGTTTAAAAACGAATCCTGCCGATTTCCATAGCCTGATGGGTTTGGGTTGGATCGCGCTGGTATCAGATAAGAATGATTCACTCGCCGGCAAAATATTTTCTTTTGTTCAATCGAAAAATAAATTACCGGATCCCCTGTTTAAACTCACACAGATGGCCCAATCCATTCAGGATTCGGTTTTAGAGAAAAAATATGCCCGGGCCTTTGCTTCAAGTGCTACTCAAATGGATTATGGCAATATGTATAATAGGTACCTGATCGAATTGTATACCGGAATTTTATATGATCCTGCCTTGGCAGAGGAGATTTCAAAAAGGGAACTTGCAAATCGCAATACTCCTCAAACGCAGGCCTGGTATGCCTGGTGCCTATTTTCCAATCATAAAAAAGAAGATGCTTATTCCGTGTTTCAAAAATATGTTTCCGGCAGGCCGCTCGAAGGATTGGAATTATACTGGATGGGTAAAATCATGCAGGGCATGAAAAAAGAATTTAATGCCAGGGCATTTTATACCGCTGCATTCACCAATAAATATGACCTGAGCCCCTCCATTATGAGAGATCTCGAAAAGCAGTTGAACTAATATCAGCAAACAGGTCTGGTCCCTAATTTTGAAAGAACCAGCGATTTAATTAGATTAATATCCGCTGAACCGTCCATAAACCTGCAATGACGGAAATCAGAACTGAAGCCGGAATTACAATCCGGCTCCTGTACCATGGATTGCCTCCAAACCATTTTGCGAGTAAGAACCAGGCCAGGAGGATAACAGTTACCTGACCCAGTTCAACACCGGCATTAAACATCACGAGGGAGAGAAGATATGCCTGAGGAGGTAGTCCAAGCTGACCGAGCGCCCCTGCGAACCCCAAACCGTGAATAAGACCGAAAAGGAATACTACACCGATGCGGGATGCTTTTAACCTGGGGGAGAATATATTTTCCACAGATACATATAAAATAGAAAGAGCAATCATGGGTTCCACGATTCCTGCGGGCGGATGAATAATCTGGTACATGGCCAGTCCCAGGGTTACGGAGTGTGCAATGGTAAAAGCTGTTGCCTGCCAGAGAAGTGGTTTTAATTTCGGGCTTAGCAGAAACAGACTTAGCACGAAGAGTATATGATCCAGACCGAGCGGCAGGATATGGGTGTATCCCAGTTTCAGATAAACCAGAGCAGCATCTGCACCGGACATTTTTTCCAATTCCTGCACTACCACGTGAGCCGAGGCAGAAGAACTTGTGATGCATAAAATAAAAACAACCCAAATCCTTTTCGGGATGGGTTGTTTTCGAATTCTTATTTTTTTCATTCTCAAATGGCGTTTGGCGTTAGGCGTTAGCTTGAGCCTACCAGGGGCTCGCTTCGTAAGGGAAGGATGCGAGAAATGCTTTGTCATTACCATTAACATGATCGCTGGTCAGCCCGGGATTATCGCCTCCGTCAGGTCCGCCAAAAATTAGCGTAAGCTCCACGTCAATCACATCATCTCCCAGCGTTCTTCCCGTCAATACTTCGGTACCATTATAAAAACTGGTGACACCGGTTGTAGCTACATTTAAAACATCCGTGGATAAAACACCTATGAACTGATCTGCTGTCAAACCTAATAGATTTGTAGTATAACCGGCGTTGAGTGTAAGCAGGGAGGTTTTCATATCGTTGGCAAAAAGCCCCGGCATCTGTGCCGGTGTACTTGTATTAAAACTGTCCTTCCCACTGGCTGGAATAAAAACCGTATTCACTGCCGGGCGTCCTACCTGGTCTGCCTGATCATAATAGACTGTAGGAGGGGGCGGCGGATTGTTCGTTGATTTGCTGCAGGCTGCTATACACAGGGAAGTGATGGCAAAACCCAGGATTGATTTTCGGACGAAATACTTTTTCATATTAATAAATTTCTTTGTTATGAATTTCTAAGGTTGTTATTTCAAGAAGCTTTCTTTTTCGTCGTTAGCCACACATTTAATTTGCCGGTGCTGTTCAACAACGATTTTGGAACTTCCACGACCACACTCAGCACATTGGTTCCGGCAAAAGCGTCAGAACCCGGGTTATTGAATCCGCTCGCCATCCCCGCAAGAATTTTATGATACTGATTGAGATCAAAAAAGAAGGGATCATCCCGGGGTCCGGCAAAGACCATCATACCGGATGCGCCTGTGACAGTTGTTGGTGAAGAAGCGCTGTAGGGAGTAACGTCGACAGAGGCGGTCACCGGTCCTTCCAGCTGACTTCTTATTCCGGGAGAGGTAGGCTTAACGGGTCCGTAAAAATTCATTTTTCCGTTGGCATAAATGGCCTGGATCACCAGGTCCTCCACATTATCACCGTTGTTGTCAATATTAAACTGGATCAGGGTATTGGGATCGAATGCTGCCGCCGATGTGGAAGCCGGAGCAAGTAAGCCCTGGGTATTTCCAACAAATACCAGGTTATTGTTATCGGCCCCGTTAAATACATACAGATCCGTAATATCGGTGGTCTGGGTTTTTACTGCGGGTGCATCAATATGGTCTGATGCGAGTAATAAGCCGCCGATCGTGGTGGCTAAAGCAACCAGGACGACAAGAATGATTTTTTTTTGTTTCATGGTAATGTAATTGAAATGATGAGTTATAAGACATACGGGATGAACTGGGATTCGGATTTTTTGCCTCTTTATTTATTTTATCTGTGGAATATTTACCCCTTCAGAAAAACCATCATCTTCATATAAATTAACTTTAGTAAATTGGTGTAGCCGTGACCGCTATCACTCACCATTAAAAAATCATTGTATGTTCGATCAGATTTTACAGCTGGTAAAAGAGAGTCTGGGTAATCATCCCGAGATTGCCGGAAATATTCCGCAGGAACAGCAGGACGCCATACATCATGAAATTGCCACCCATATTCATAATGGTTTACAGAACCAGCCGGAAGCGCCGGCTACGACAGGTGGTCTTCTGTCGCAATTTGAAAACAGTCTTGGTTCAGGAAATATTTTAACGAGTGCCATTTCCGGCGGACTGGTAGGAAGTCTGGCCAGCAAATTTGGTTTGTCTCCGCTTATTACCGGGGCAATTGCGGCTTCCTTACCCGGACTCATGGAAAAATACGTGCAGAAACATAATGCCCCTGCCGAACCCGTGAATCCTGTAACGACTTAGATCGCTGCTAATAGAGGCCTTGGTGATCTGTCAGGAATTCTTTTCCTGAGTTGCAGTCTTCAATATTGGCTGTCGACCAGACAAAATCGTACAAACCTCTGTTGAGCAGGTATGTATTTGGAAATCCTTTTTTTATCAGCGCCTGGCAAACGAGGGTAGACAGATCTCCCCCAGATCCATAGACCAGGAAAATATCAGATCTGTGTTTTTGCTGAATCAGGAATTCCAGTGAACCCAGGGAAGGAATATGGATGGCATTTTTGATATGACCCAGATTTTTATAAGACAATTCAGCAGCATTCGTAAATTCTGCTAAAGGACGGGTATCCAGTATCACCAGGTGGGGTTGACTGGTTAATAAATCAATTCCGGATTTTGTGTCAATCAGGCGGTAGGGGGGTGCCTCCACGATAAGTGGTGGGACCAGATTTTTAAGGTGGTGATCGTTTACAAAAATTTCAAGACCTTCATACAGATTGTACATACGGGAATATCCTTTTTCCCTTAAAATTTCCACTACATCCATACTGTTGTAGCCATGCAGGTCATATAAAAGAATTGGGCTTGCTTTAGGAATGTGCCAGGAGTCAACTTTTTCAGGAAAAACGCTCTGAGGTATATTGATTGCGTTTTTTAGACGGCCGATATTATTTGCCTGCACAGTATCCCTGGAGAAAAACTCCTGTTCCGTTCGTATATCGATGATCACCAGGTCAGGTGTGGTTTTTATTAATTCATAAGCGTCAGTAGATGCAATATTGGTATAATCCAGACTTGTGGTCAGTACTTTGTTTTTATAGGGGAAACTGGCAACACCCGATTCATTCACTACCGTCATGCCCCCGTTTATATTGTACACATTTTTGAATCCGTTTTCTGCCAGCAGTTTACTTACTCTCCTGGAACGCTGGCTGTGAGAACAATATACAAATACCGGTTCATTGATATATTTTTTCAGGGCATCCAGATGACCGGGTATGGAATCAATGGAAATATTAACCGCACCCCTGATTCTTCCGATATCGCGAAAGGTAGCTTTTGAGGTGTCAGCATATTCTCCCGGGCTCCGTACGTCCAGCAGCAGGAAATTTTGCAGGGAATCCATTAAACGAAAGGCCTCATTCAGGTAAGCGGTTTTATAAACCGTATGATCATATTTAAAAGGGTGTTGGCCTGTTGTTGTCACGGAGATTAGTATAAATGCAATGAAGAAATATTTGAAGCATCTCATGCTGAGGAGGTTTTTATGGTGTAATGAAATTAAATCAACCGGGCGTAGCAATGGATGGAGCCTCGATTAACGGCCATCCGGAATGGCTGAAGGAAATAACCAGTGTTGAATGGTGATTCGTAACTTTGGTTACACTTAATCATTTTCTACATGAAAGCATTTCTGGGCACTGGCTTATTAGGCGCCAATTTTACAAGGGCGTTTCTTAAAAAAGGCGAAAAGGTTCAGGTATGGAACCGGAGTGCCGAAAAGGCAAAAGCATTGGAACAATATGGTGCAAAGGCTTTTGATGCGGTAGCGGATGCAGTCAAATCTGCTGACCGCATACACCTTACCCTGAGTGATGATCAGGCAGTGGACGAAGTACTGGAAAAAGCCTCGCCGGGATTTGAAAAAAATGCGATTATTATTGATCATACAACAACTTCCGTTCCCGGTGCCGCCAGGCGTTCGGTGTATTGGAAACAAAAAGGGTTTAACTATATACATGCGCCCGTATTTATGGGTCCCCCGAATGCACTGGATGGAACCGGAATTATGCTGGTCTCCGGCGACCAGCAGATCGTACAAATGCTTGAACCCGAATTGTCTGGTATGACGGGTAAACTAATGAATTTAGGCGCCCAGCCTGAAAAAGCTGCTGCTATTAAGTTGCTGGGTAATTTGTTTCATATTGGCCTCACCGGCAGCATCGCTGACCTCTTAACCCTGGCCGGATCGCTGCAGGTTCAGGCATCTGAAATTTCGGCGCTTTTGGAATCATTAAATCCGGGCGTGGTTGCCCAGGGCAGGCTAAGAAAAATCACCAGCAATAGTTTCGATCAGCCCTCCTGGGAACTCAGTATGGCGCGTAAGGATGCGCGATTAATGATGGAACAGGCCGCTTCCACGCAAAACACATTAACCGTAATTCCTGCTGTGGCAAAAAAAATGGATATCTGGCTTGAAAAAGGTCATGGAAAGGATGACTGGACAGTCATTTCCAGGGATCCTGCCGGCAATTAGCAGCATTTCAATTAACCTATATAAATTCCCTTAAAATGAAATTCCCGACTGGAGCACTCGCTCTGTTTTTTTCCCTTTTTGGTTTTGGGATTTTACCTTCTTCATTTTCCCAAACTTCCATGTTCAGTTATGAAAAATATGTGAGTGATAAAGGGGACACCCTGAAATACAGACTGCATTTTCCTGACGCGGATACCCTGCGGAAATTTCCACTGGTGATTTTTCTGCATGGGTCAGGCGAGCGGGGCAACGATAACGAAGCCCAGCTAAAATGGGGTGTAATGAATTTTGTTACCGATCAGAATATGAAACTACATCCTGCCCTGGTTATTGCCCCGCAATGTCCGGAAAAATCAGGATGGTCAAATTTTACAGGCAGAACTGCGGGCGGAGACATAACCTTGCAGTCGGCCCCTGCGAGGCCCATGGAACTTTTAGCTGAACTTATTCAACAGCTGATTAAAAAGTATCCGGTGGATACGAACCGGATTTATATTACCGGACTTTCTATGGGAGGATTTGGCACTTTTGACGCCATTGAACGATATCCGCATCTGTTTGCAGCAGCCGTTCCGGTTTGCGGAGGTGGTGACCTGTCCAAGGCTACGACGATTAAACATATTCCGATCTGGATTTTTCATGGAGCGGAAGATCCTGCAGTTAATTCTGTTTTTTCCCTGAATATGGCGGAAGCACTAAATC
Organism: uncultured Bacteroidota bacterium; assembly: GCA_963766585.1. Taxonomy (GTDB): domain Bacteria; phylum Bacteroidota; class Bacteroidia; order Chitinophagales; family Chitinophagaceae; genus Puia. The sequence continues at coordinate 888,464 of CAVYAV010000001.1, read as the reverse complement.
GTGCAGGGGCTCATCCCGGACTTACGATTTATCCGGAAGTGGGTCATTTTTCCTGGATTGCTGCCTATAGTGATCCGATGATGATGGAATGGTTATTCCGGCAACACCGGTAATATTCCTTACCTTCCTGCCGCCCATATAGTCTCATGGACATGTACATCATGGAAAAGAGAACTTTTGTAAACCCGGCCATTAATGACTCCGCTACTTTCCTGCAAACATCTTCTGAAACAAACGGGGCTTATTCACTTATTGAAATAGAATTGGGTAAAAGTGAGGGACCACCCCTGCATTACCATAAAACGTTTTCCGAAAAATTTGAAGCAAAAGAAGGTGTGCTGTATCTGCAGGTTAATAAGGAAAGAAAAATATTGAACGTAGGAGATAGTTTCACTGTTCCCGCCGGAACACCACACCGGTTTTATAATGAAGCGGATAAAACAATAAAATTTCATATTACCCTCGTACCGGGTCATACTGGTATGGAAAATTTCATCAAAATTTTTTATGGACTCGCATTAGATGGCCTTACTGATAAAAAGGGAAAACCTAAAAATTTTTCGCACCTGGCTGTCGCATTAACCATTTCCGATTCAAATGCTCCGGGATGGATGTCACTTCTTTCACCCATTATCCGCACCGTGGCCAACCGGGCAAGAAAAAATGGAACTGAGAAATGGTTGTTGGAAAAATATTGCCAGTAATATAGGAAAGCCAATTTGATTATACCTGTCTTATTAATCTTAACGATGCCTTTCCGGGAGATTGGAAAGGCATCGTCAGGAATTTCGTGACCAGCAGAGGGAATTAGTAACCATTATTCTGTTTGAGATTCTGTGCCCCGCCCGAATTGGAAATGTCAATCTGGGATTGCGGGATCGGAAATACCTCATTGATGTTTTTGTGAAAAACAGCATCCTTGTTCACACTAAATAAGCTGGGTCTTGTTTTCTCTACGGTGGCATAAGCATTTAACAAATCCGACATATCCTGAGGGTATTGCGGATCTTTATTCCATCGCTGGAGATCAAAAAAACGGTAGCCTTCGAAAGCCAGTTCCAGCCTTCTTTCCCAGCGAACGGCGTTTATGGCATATGCTTTATTTGCGAAAGCTCCTGCGGGATAAAGACCGATTTTATAATTCGCTGCCAGTACCGTATTGGGCTGCAACTTGTCATACTTATACGTTTTCGGATCAAAAACTACTTTGCCGCCTGAAACACTGCTGGTGTAAGTCCAGGTATCGGGATTGGAAGCTATCCGGTCCCGTACCATATTTACATAGATCAGTGCCTTAGACGGATCTCCTGCTTCCACCTCACATTCCGCATCCATCAATAGCAGGGTTGAGTAGCGAAAAACATTTACATTATTTGCATCGATCTGGGTTGGACCCCAGAAACTGGTTTCTGTAGAGGAAAGGCTGTTCTTCTGGGAAAGGGCGTATACATTTTTCTTCGGACTAAAATATCCGTCAGTTCCATCTCTTACCCAGAGTGCTCCCCGGTGATGACCATAATCGAGATAAGAAATACCCGGACGGCCAATAACAAAGTCAATTCGCGGATCCAGATTTCCGGAATAGGAAGAATCCGTTGGAACGGGATCTGCATTAAAATTATCAAACAATGGCAGGCCATTCACATCTGTCTTGTATGCATTTGCAAGATTAAGTGAGGGATTATTGAAACCGCAGCATCCACCCGGTCCGCTGCCATCATTGGGGAAATTCAGGACATCACCATAGTTGCCATTGGTAGCAGAACCGTCGTTTACCGACATCTGAACCGCAAAAACAGTTTCAGGAGAATTTTTTGCACCCGGATCCGGATTGAAATTGTTTAAGTACCCATTTGGATTCCAGCCATATTTAATTCCTGACGCGTTCATTCCGTTAGCCAGCAGATCATCCAGCAGCACTTTGGCTTCGGCGTATTTATATTCATACATGTACACTTCAGCCAGAAAAGCTTTCGCCGTCCAGTTGTTCAGCCTTCCTTTATCTGCCGGTTTTTCGCGCAAGGCTGTCGATGCCAAACTGAAGATCCGCTTCAATATGGGGGAGACAGTTGTTCGCATTGGTAATGGTCGATGAATTTGTAGCGTTGATCGATTCATCCACATAAGGGAAATTGGTCCCCCAGATTTTTACCCCCTCAAAATGAAAATATCCACGCAGGGTTCTGGCTTCAGCAGAAATCTGGGAGTGGATGGGGCCGCTAACATCCGATGCCAGCGTCAGAATCCGCAGTACATCATTCGCTCTTTGAATACCATCATAGAGAGCCTGCCATTTAACAGCAATATAGGAATTGGTTGCAGTAGAAGTTGACCAGGTTTCCAAAGGTGCGATATCGCCCTGATCGGATGGCGTTGAACCTTTATAAGAATCGTCTGCCACTACACTCGCGAATACCCACTTATCGGGACCATTTCCAAATTGCAATCCAACACTGACGCCTCCCTCCTGATCGAGCATGGAATATGCACCGATCAGCAGGGATTGTGCGCCAGCCGCATTGGATAAGGCTTCCAGGCTAAGAGAACCCTGCGGTAATTTGGTCGTAAAACTTTTGGTACAGGCCCAGATCATACTAACCGATATGATGGACAGCAGAATGAGGGGCTTAAAATTTTTTTTCATTTGATTAAATATTTTCTAGTTGATATTTCCTAATTTCTAGAATGCGAGCTGTATACCCAGGTTATAGTTTTTTTCATTTGCCGGATAATTCCCAAAATCAATTCCAAAATTGGAGTTGTTGTTCGGATCGGAGGTTTGAAGCTGAGGATCGAGGCCGCTGTATTTTGTGATCGTAAATAAATTTGCTACCTGGAAATAGATCCGGCAATGGCTGGAACTGATTTTAGAAAGGAGACCTGCGGGCAGGGTATATCCAACCTGGATCTGTTTACACCTGAAATAGGAACCACTCTCTATATAATAGGAATTGAAAACCGTGGTGTTCGCTGAATTGGCACTTCTTTCCAGAATGGGAGTTTTTCCATTAGCACCAGGCAATCCAAAGGATTCCAGCGCGGCGGTTTTACTCACTGCCGCATCGAATACCTGGGGAAAATCTGTCCAGTATTTTACATAATTGGCCACCTGGTTGCCAAAAGATCCGTAAAAAAATGCTTTCAGGTCGACAGCCTTATAACTCAGGCCCAGATTGAACCCCAGCGTGAATTCCGGATTTGGATTTCCAATCCAGGTACGGTCAGCATCAGTTATTTTACCGTCGCCGTTCACGTCTGCATATTTAAATCTGCCAATGGCTGCATCCGGCTGATTCGACTTCAGGGCTTCATCCGCACTCTGAAACAATCCTACTACCTTATATCCATAAAATTCACCCACGGCATGACCGGGCTGCAAACGGGTGAAAGCGCCAAACCGGTTTGAACCCTTGCTTAATTCATTCAGATACTGTGTAGATCCCCCAAGGCTTTGCACCAAATTTTTATAACTGGTAAAAATCGCCGTGAGATCATATTTCCATGAAGATTTTGTTCCACCGTGGTAAGTGACAGATCCATCCCAGCCGTTGTTGGAGATGTCTCCAACATTGGTATAGGGAGACCCTGGTCCTCCGGCAAAATTGAGGATCGCCTGCTGGAATAAAAGTCCCGATACGCTTTTTTTATAATAGTCGACAGTTAATTCAAAATGATTCAGGAAGGCAGCATCGATGCCAATATCGGTTATGGCATCTTTTTCCCAGGTAGTGGTGGGACTACCATTCTGCAGGAAATATGATCCCAACTGTGAGGAAGTGCTGCTGCCAGAAAGATCATATGCTGAAAATGGTGCAGACTGGGTATACAAATAATATTGATTTGTAGCTACGGCATTACTCACCGATCCCAGTTTGCCCCATCCCACGCGTAGTTTAAGGTCATTGATCCAGTTTACCTGCTTCATAAAATCTTCCTGCGATATACGCCATCCGGCAGAGACAGATGGGAAATATCCGGTATTTACGGCTGAAGAAAATATGGAAGACTGGTCCCGCCGTATAGTAGCGCTTAAAAGATATTTGTCCTTAAATGAATAATCAAGTCGGGCGAACAATGAATAAATGGAGGAAGTAATCGGATAAGAAGTACCATTTACCAGTGAATTGTTTGTTTGAGTTCCCGGATTTCCGAATCCAAGCGTCCACAGACTTGGATCGACTGTCAGATTGTTTGGATCTGTGATATAATAATTCCCCCGGGTTGCAGTAAATCCATCCTGGTAATCCTGGAGTGCTTCCGTGCCGATTAAAACCTTCAGATTATTTTCACCGAAAATATTGCTGTATGTCAGTGTGTTTGTCCAGGTCCAGTTCGACCTGTAAACTTCGGTTTTCTCGTATTGGTTGGGGTTTGTGTTATTTTCGGTGTTTTCATAACTGGTATAACTGAATTTGGTATAATTGTTATTCAGATACATTCCGCCAAAACTTGTCCTGATGGTAAAATGTTTTAAGAAATCAGCTTCCGCAAATGCGTTACCCATCATCTCCCAGGCATTGCTGGAATTATTGGCCGTGCGTTGGAGTATGGCAACCGGGTTTTGCGGATTCCCAAGTCCTTTAACCTGTGTGCCGGCATAGTTTCCCACTACATCATAGACCGGTATGAGCGGACTCATGCGGTAAGACATGGAAATAGGATTGCTTTCGCTCTGATTACCATTAATTGGCGGGCTTGGTGATTCTTTCAGAAATACGGTCAGATTTTCCCCGATACGTACATGATCCTTTACATTGAAAACAGTATTTACCCGGAGGGAATACCTTTTAAGGTAAGTGTTGATCAGCGTACCCTGCTGATTAAAATATCCGGCCGACATATAGTAAGATGATTTGTCATTGGCGCCGCTCACCGCAACGGAATGACTTTGTATCGGAGCCGGTTTAAAAATTTCGTGGAACCAGTCAGTACCGGTTTTATTCGTTTTTGTGATTTCATTTTTATAAAGCGCGTAGGTAGAAGGATCGGTTAGCGGACCACCTTCGTTGGTATTGATCGGAGTAAGGTAATCATACAATACAGGAGCGGGGCCATACCCGTACTGACTGTTTTTAAATGTGGTGGAATTAAAATCGAGCCCGCTGTTTTTAAACTGATCATACAGCGCCTGACCGGATTCCTGCGGGGTGGCAATATTCCATACGTTTCCGCTCAGCGGCTGCTGCGTGCCAAAAAAACCGTCGTAGGAAATCTTAACAGGACCAGTGCGTCCTTTTTTGGTGGTGACGATAACGACACCATTCGATCCCCGCACTCCGTATATAGCACAGGAAGCGGCATCCTTAAGCACCTGCATGGATTCGATATCATTCACATTGAGATTAGCGAAGCCATCCGGGATCTGTATGCCGTCAATGACATATAAGGGATCTGAGTTTCCCAGAGAAGTAACTCCGCGAATGCGCACATTGGCATAACCACCCGGAACACCGGCGCTGATAACTGTTACGCCCGCCGCCTGTCCCTGTAGGAGGTCGTTTGCATTTCCCCCCGGTACCGATTTGAAATCGGCCACATTCACAACAGCAACCGCACCTGTAATGTCTTTTTTTCTTTGTGCGGTATACCCTGTTACCACCACATCATTCAGGGAAGTGGTGGAGATGGAAAGCAGAATATCCCCCAGGTTTGGCCCGTCCACCGGAATGGTTCGTGGTGCAAACCCGATGCTGCTGATGAACAGCTCGCTTACTTTGGAAGATGAATGAATGGTAAAACTACCATCAGCAGCTGTAAGCGTGGAGGTTTTGGATCCTTTCGCCTGAACCGTTGCGCCGTTCACCGGCTGCCTGTCGGTACCCAACACACGGCCCGTCAGCGTAGACTGGGCAAAAAGGGAACTGCAGAAAATGAAAAGCAAAACCGTAAGGATTGCTTTTGGAATGGTTGATTGAACTGGCATAAGCAATTGGTCTTAGAATTGGTTAAAGAAGAAAGTAGCAGTGGTAATTCAAAATAAAAACTTAATCCATAACGGAATTTCAGTTTTCAATGAACTGCCGTCCTTCGTCTATCGACAGTTGCATCCGGATGATTTCTACATTCCTGTTGAGATTTTACCATTTCGTGGGTCGCAAAGACCAGTTGGATCCGTTGATCATAATTTTCATTACGTTAATCCACCGAAGAGTGTCGTTTGTTGATAATTTTAGAATCCAGTCTTTTTTACGGAAATTGTTGTTCTTTCTAATTTCATTTAAATGATGCTGAAATATAGTTGTATCATAATTGAGGATGAACCGCTGGCAGTGGAAATCTTATCAGACTATATCAGTCAGGTTCCTTTCCTGGAATTGCAGTGTGTATGCGGAGATGCGATATATGCAATGGAAGTTCTGCAACAGAATAAAATTGACCTCATTTTCCTGGATATTCATTTGCCAAAACTGAAAGGAATTGATTTCCTGGAAACGCTGAAAAACCCGCCCAGGGTGATTATCACCTCCGCCTATCCTGAATATGCACTCCAGGCATTTGACGTGAATGTAACGGACTACCTCCTTAAACCCATTAGGTTCACCCGGTTTTTAAAAGCAGTTAATAAACTGAATCAACAACTTTCCTTACAGGTGGCCACGACGGTACATACGGTTCCGGAAAGAAAGTTCCTCTATTTTAATGTAGCCAAGAAAAAGGTAAAAATATTTCTGGACGAAATATTCTATATCGAATCACTCCGGGAATATGTTCGGATTACTGCCAATGGCACCACTATTATGACCAAATTTCCTTTGAGTGAAATGGAAGACCTTTTTGCACAGAATGATTTTATCAGGGTACACCGTTCTTTTATTGTTTCAAAAGAAAGAATAACGGCATTTTCCTCGACAGATATTGAAATCAACGGTATTCAGATTCCAATTGGAAGAACCTATAAAGAATATGTAATGTCGGTATTGGAAGGTCCGGCCATTAATTGACCAGCCTGTATATTCACCGCTAAAATTCAACGAGCTGGTGAAGATCGATGTGCAGATAAACCTTAAAATGGGTTTCTTTATTTTCTACATCCAGTTTGAAATCCTTATAAGTAAGTTCGAGTTGTCTTTGTACATTATTCAGACCTATTTTATTTTCATCTCCCGTCAGGTCCGCATTTTCTTTGGAATTTTCAATCTCAAACTGAAGTATACCATCCTCTACTTCCAGTTTGATATGGATATACGTTTCAAAACGTGTTTCACTGATCCCATGTTTAAAGGCATTTTCAACGAATGGCAATAACAGGAGTGGACTGATATGATAAAGGCCACTGTCGATTTTCTTCTTAAATGAAATATCCAGCCGGTCGGTATACCGAAGTTGCTCCAGCTTCAGGTAATGTTCGATTACCCTCACTTCTTCTCCCAGTGAAATATAGGGCGACGTGGATTTATACAGGATGAACTGCAGCAGATCGCTCAGTTTCAGAATGGCTTCCGGGGCATCGTCAGACTTTTTCCGGGCCAATGCATAAATATTATTGAGTGTGTTCATTAGGAAATGCGGATTGGTCTGATTCCTTAAAAACTTTAGTTCAGTTTCCAATTTTTCCTTGATGAGTATTTTATCCCGTTCCAGGGCGGCGTATCGAAGTCGGGCGAATTTTAAAGCAACCGCAATTCCCGTCACGTATCCTATCTGGAGAATGGTGGCAAAAAAATCACGTAAAGAGGAAAATGTCTGTGTCCAGTGATTACTGTATATGACTGGCGTAATCACGTAATAGCCTATCAAACGGTATATGGCCAGGCCGGCAAAAAAAATGGCAAGCGCCCCGGTTAGAGACCAGAATAAACTGGCTTTTGGATTTCCCAGTTTCGGCAACGCCCGGTATAAAAAATAGTATACCACCATGAGCTTGGCAGGCAAAACCACAAATGAAGTTGCCACTGCGCGCCAGAACTGGTTGTCCAGGGTCAGGTCATTCATATTCCAGGTATACTGAAGCAAAATGTCCTGTAACTGATAAACCAGCCAGAAAATAATATGTAAGCTGATCCGTTTCATCGGGGGTTAAAAATCGTAAAAAAAGACCAGTTAATTATAATAAGCTACCAGCGGCTGTTTTCAATGGACGAATGCCGGTGTCCGCCTGCGGTTTGCTATCATAAACGCTATTCCGCTGAATGCAAGTGCAGAAAAAGCACTGGTCAACTCATTTCCGTTATTCAGTACTGGATTTGCGATCGCCCGTGGTATATGCAACAGGATCAGCCATAGAAAGATCATTATACCGAGGAGGTTTCCAATTAGTCTGGTCTGGACCCGGAAGATCAGGGCAATACCAGATCCGATCAGGGCGATTCCTGCAAAATAAGTCCAGAACCTGTGCATCGGAATCCAACCAGGCACCAAATTCTCAACGGATAGCGTATATAGAAAATGATCAATGCCAAAACTGATCATGGTGATACAAAACATGATTGGACCGAGTGGAATCAACTTTTGGAGAAATCCTGGCAGCCTGGATTTCGGGATTGCGTTTTCTCTGGTATCCCCCATTTGACTGATAACAATAAAAGCTCCTCCCGCGTAGGCAAACTCTTTTAATGCGTTTGTCCATAGTCCCAGGTGCCAGGAGCCGTAAGGCTGAAAGAATAATTCATAGGGGATATAAAAAAAAATAAAGAAAAACAGGAAAAGGATACCCAGTGTAACGGCGTAAATATTTTTAGTTGTGTCAAACAGAATAGCTGTTCCGCAAACAATGAGCAGGATTGCTGTCGGGTAAGCAGCATAAATGAGTCTGTCCGACCGAAAAGGAGGAAACAGGATTTGAAAAAATTCACTGAAAAAGAATTGTTGGATACCTGTTGCTATCATGGCGGTGCCATAAAAAACCCGACCTGTTTTGAATAGTAAATTCATGACCCTGTTTAATGATGTTGATTTGAAGATAATTGTTATTTCCTGCTAATTGACAGCCGGCCTGAGCGGTGGGTGCATTTACAAAATCAATTGACAAATACAGGAAGTGTAATTTGTCTTCGTAGGATCAATATTGAAGCACAAACAACCTGTTCTGACCTGCAGAGAATGGTCAGGCAATTTTTGGACAAGCATATGTTGTTATTTGTTTTCGATAGACAGATTCCTGCCGTTGATTGAAAAAAAAATCGAGGAGATCTTTAATCGTTTATTTTGATTCTGATCAATATTTCTTAACCATCTAAAAAAATAGGAAGTTATTCTTTTGGCTTAGACGATAATTGTCCGGAGAAAGTTTCTACTTTCTCCTTTTTTTCAGCCTTTATTTATTTTATCCCGATATTTTCCAGTTTTTTCCTTGTATCTGGATTTTCACTCAGTGTGAGTGCTTTTTTGAAAAATTCCGCAGCCTTCAGGCTGTCATTTTTGGCGACATAATAATCGCCCATACTATCATAAACATTGAAGCTTTTTGGATAGTTGCTGATGTTCAGATTGAAAAACGTAAAGGCCTTTTCAAAGCTTTTATTTTGAAGAAAGCCATAACCCAAATTGTTGACAAAAGATTCCTGTGGAAGTACTTCATACCCCATTGCCAACGATATTTTCTGATAATGTTCAGTTACCATTTTGACAAGCGCGGATGCGCTGTAGCTGCTGTCAAACAGACTATTGGAATTTTTGAAACTGTAAAAGCCAAAAATATACTTTAGTCCGTCATATTCGCTGATCAGGGGTACGGATCCATGATTATCCTCCGGATAATATTTATATTCCCAGCGTAATCCGTCACCTTTCCCTTTCTTCAGTTCATTGGCTAAAAGTAATATGGAACGGATGTGAATAGTATTGTTACTATTGTCTTTCCATACCCTTGCAGTATCCATTCCTGGTGGCATCGTATTGGCTACTCCTAAAAAAAGTGTTCGGCCGTCAAAATTATTTTGGGAGAGTATATTCCCGGACTGTTTAAGTAATAACTGATTTTGCCACCACATGCTCGGATCAATGGCTATATAAGAATTAAACAGCCGGGTATGATGTAACAGCGCGTTAATTACGGTTAGTCCGCCCAGGGAGTGGCCAATAAAAACCTTATACGGAGCTGTGGGATATAGAGAGTCAATATGGGGCATGAGTTCTTTTTCAATGAAAGACATAAATATTTCTCCCCCTCCGGATGTACCTACCCCCGCACTGTCGCCTGTATATCCTGTCGGCGAATGAGTAGGCGTCAGGTCCCGCATTCTGTCAGTATTTGGAATGCCAACCACAATCATCTCCGGAAATAGTGTATTCCCATTGATTTCACTGAGCTGATGAATCAAACCGGACACCGAAAAAAAATGGGCATCACCGTCCAGTAAATATACCACCGGGTATCGCTGACTTTTGAACAGGGCACCTGTAGCACTCCCAGGCAGGTGAATCCAGATTTCCCTTTTCTCATGAAGTAGTTTTGAGTAAATAGAATCTTTTTTCCCGATGGATAAATCATTGCCTGACTGGGAGACTGCCTGTAAACTGAACAATAGAAATGCCAGCAAAATACTTTTCATACGTGAAAGGTAGAAAAAAAATTGCCGGACTTATCATTCAGAACGCAAACTTTTGTATTAACTTCCATTAGAGAACCAGTTCTTTCATTTCAAGACCCTCCGCCATGAAAAAACCCATCTTCATTTTTTTTATTACGCTCCTGTTCGCCTGCGGCAGCACTGTAAAACTGGCCACTCCCCAGCAATCAGACGTAGACCGGGTCGCTTCCAAATATCCGGGGTATAACCTCGACAGTTTAAATGCGGGAAAGTCTTTATTCCAGCAAACCTGTAACCGATGTCATGCATTAAAAGATCCCACGTCCAGGAATGCAGATAAATGGAGCCAGCTTGTTCCGAAGATGATTAACAGACTAAACACCAAAGAAGGTAAGACAGTAATTGATACTGCCCAGCAGGAATCTATTTTAAGATATCTGACCACCATGTGTTCTGCACCCAAATAGAGGTATGAATGCAACACATGTGCTCCTCCATTTTTTATTTTGAAAGAAAATTGCCTGGAAGGCGCATACCTTTTTCATCGGCCAGGACTTTTCCCATAAGTTTTTGCAACCCCTTAGGAATAACTTTTTTTTCTTCCGGAGTTAGGTCCCCGGAGATTTCATGAAATTCGTCTTCGTCATCGTAATATCCGAAATGCAGAACGAAACGGTCTGCAGCATGTAGTCTTAAAGATATTTCTTTATCCTCTTCGTATATGTGCATCGTGATCACAGACCACTGATCGTCATCCAGAAATTCAAACCTGATTTCCACCGCATCTTTGCTGATGAATTCAGTCACCAGTTTTTCGACCATTTCACCTGCGTGATTCTTTACCAGTTCTTCATAATTCATAAACTGACGTTTTAAAGTTGGATGAAGGTAGATAAGCCTGTAAAATAAGGCCGGTTTATTTCCCGTTTTTGGAAAATCCCCAAAAAGGTCCAGTTTCTTAGTAGAATTTTCTTCTGTTTCCTGTACGAGTTTGACCTGAAAAAACGTTTATAGACCTAGTTAAATCCGTTTACCCAAACTCTGACCCCTATGAAACCCATAGAATATTTGTATTTCAATATTTACAATCATTTCTATCAGAAAAGTTATCATGCCCGGGATTTCTATGCCCGTTTGCAGGCCATGTATTTGTGTTCTTTATCAGCCGGTGGCTGGATTCTTTTCCTCGAGACTGCTTACTTGCGTATGATCCGCCATTCCTGGTTTAGCACGAAACCCGGGGCTACCATATTTGCTGCCACGGTTTACCTTATGATGACCGTTATTTTTAACCAGATCTTTATTGTGAATGAAGGAGACCGGAAAATCTTCGGAAAGTTTGAAGATAAATGGGACCGCAACCCGAATAAAAAAAGGGATTTACTTATTTCTGTAATCGTAATTGTATCACCTTATATTTTCCTGTTTTCGCTTGCAAAATTTTTTCCGAGGCATGTCTGATCTGACAGGATAATCCGTTTCTGACGTATTTGGTTCATTCTCCCTGCTAAAATAAATTCAGGTGTAACTGGTCCGCTATACTGCCACCATGACTCCCTGAAATGCCTTTCAGTTTCTGAGATCCCGGTTCGGCCATTTCAGTATGACGTTGTTCGTAATCCTTAATCATAATCAGGAGTAAGGTGAGTTCATCTTTTTCGTCAGTGCCCGGCAATGCATGGTATATTTCAATTGCCCGGTTTAGCGCTTTTTCATATTGTATTTTTGTAATAATCGCGTTCCATTTCATATTACAGTATTTAATATAGAAAATGTCTTTCTTTGGTATAGGAATGACAAGAGCTTTGACGTTTTGTTGCTTCAGCCGGTTACATAGGATATGATGTTTTTGACCTGATATTGTAAAGTTTATCCAAACTGATTTATTTTTTTGAAAAATCAGTTTTAAAAAAAAGTTAAAATACTGTAAATCAGATATTTAACTAAGACATAATATAGAGCCCCGAAGTAGTAGGGATGTTCCGGATCCCGGGAAACGAAATTTTAAGAACGATGATAAAGGACTATCTGCGGAGAGAATATGTTCAGCACAAACTAATATGCCTTTTATTTTCAATCTGTTTAAGCAGTTCTGGAAAAACGGCAATCCGAACGCCTGCATTTCATGTTCTGGTACTCACAGAACGGGGAGGAATACATGAAGGATTTGTGGTTGCTGCTTTGGACTGGTTAAAAGGTTTTTCCATGGAACAGCATTTTGAATACACCGTGATCAATAGTGCAGATTCTCTTAGTGAAACCTTCTTATCACATTTCCAGGTATTTCTTCAGTTGAATTTCCCTCCTTACCGATGGAGTGATCTGTCGAAGGCGTCATTTGTAAAATATATGGAAGAGGGAAAAATCGGCTGGGTAGGATTTCATCATGCATCACTGCTTGGTGAATTTGATGGGTACCCCATGTGGAACTGGTTTTCACATTTTATGGGAGATATCCGATGGAAAAATTATATCGCGGCGCGGGCTAGTGGCACAGTGCATATAGAGGATAGAAATCATCCGGTGATGAAAGGAATCCCGGAGACTTTTACATTACCCGACGATGAATGGTATACATATGATAAAGATCCACGGCCGAACGTGCAGGTTATCGCCAACGTGGATGAATCCAGCTATATGCCTCCATCCGATATTAAAATGGGGGACCACCCGGTGATCTGGTCCAACGGGAAAATAAGAGCGAGGAATATTTATTTTCAGATGGGACACCATGCCAATCTGTTCTACTCCGCCGAGTTCAGAAGGATGTTTGGGAATGCCATACTCTGGGCAGCCGGGATAGAACGGAACGATGCAATTAAACTAAACTAGAATAAAATCAATTTAACACCGGTCTGCCGGTTAATTTTTTAAGAAAAGACCTGTACCGGAACTCTTTTTCGGTTATAAATCGGACATTTGCCGTCGTAAGGGATGGCATTCGATGAATCTGCAGTGTAAATATCCTCCGATGAAGAAATTATTTTTATTGATTTGCATTTCCTTAATAGTCCCCGCCTTATTTTCTTCAGCGGCAAATGGTCATAAAAAAAACAACACAACCATAAAGGGTAATATCCGGTCCTCACAGGAAGTTTCCGCACTGTATGACAGTTTATTCCTGGACAGCCTGGGATTATCCAAGGAAGCATTTACTGAAGCAATTACCGGGTATTATAATCTGCAGAACGACGGAACCATCCAGCATCCCGGTGTTTTGTCCATAATAGACTTCAGTCTTCCTTCCTATAAAAAACGTTTGTTTGTGCTGGATATTGAAAATGGCAAACTCCTTTTCAATACGCTGGTAGCCCATGGACGCAATTCCGGCCAGGTTGTCGCAACAAGATTTTCAAACCGGTTCAGGAGTTTTGAAAGCAGTCTGGGTTTCTACCTTACCGGGGAAACTTATAATGGTGGTAAAGGATATTCGCTTCGTTTATTGGGAATTGAAAAAGGAATAAATAATAATGCTTATAACCGCGGTATTGTGGTTCATGCAGCTTCCTATGTAAACGAAGAAATATCGAAAACCGGTGGCCGGCTGGGAAGAAGTGAAGGCTGTCCGGCCATCCCCTCCGAAATTCACCGGCCACTTATCGAAACTATTAAAAACGGAAGCTGTTTTTTTATCTATGGAAAAGATAAAAGGTACGCATCCCGCTCAAAGCTTCTGAAAAAACCCCGCCTTTCCTGATCATTGGCTTTTACAATGATGTAGAGATATATACTCACACATTTATTAATGAGAGGCTTTTAAATATTTCGTTCAGCATAACACCCCCATTCTCTGGCAAAACGAATGAATCAGTACAGGTTCAATTATTGCAAAAGGACCTGTGAATAATTCATAGTGAATAAACGAAGCGATTCAAAACCCGAATTTGGGATCAGAGGCCTCAGGTTGTTGTTGGTTCTTGGTGTATCCATTATATTATTTGGCATTGGCTATTGCGGTTATCAGGTTTATACGCTGTCAAACCGCCAGGAAAACATCAAGAAAGACTATATGGTCGTGAATAGTGTTTCCTTCGGTCTTCTTTCAGTAGATGAATGGCGGGATAATATCGTTACAGCAGTCAAGGCCCAGATCCAGAAATTTAAGCTGACCCCCCGGCAAAATGAAGATCTAAAAAAAGAAATTGAAGGAATACTGCATGGACTGATAGATAAGGCGATTGCTTCCATAAAAAAACCACAAAAAAGTATCGGGGGAAAAATTGAGAAGCTTGCCTTTAATACCCTGGTAAATGAAAAGAAATTACACCAGCAGGTGCCAGATTATGCCCAGAAAATAATAGATGAGATCAATAAGCCTTCAAGCTACCGGCGATTAAAGGATATCGCTTCTACGGAATTGGATTCACTGGGCAGTCAAACCTACGATAGTTCGAAAAAAGCCACCAAAACCCTTATGGACTCCATTTACAAGGGTTATAACGCGGTTGATAAGGAATCTTTTGAAAAACAAACGAATTCAGAACTCCGGCTGATCAGGAAACAAACCTATTCCTGGGCTTATGGCATGCTGGGTGGTGTATTGGTTATTCTAATGCTCTGGTGGCTTGTCAGAAATAAACCGGAAGTACATACTCCCCTTTACATTATGTCGATTATCTCGGCACTGATCCTTCTGGTTGTCGGATTAACCAGCACCATGATCCAGATTGATGCACGCATAACCAATATGAATTTTCATTTACTCGGGGAAAATGTTTTATTTAAAAACCAGGTTCTTTTCTTTCAAAGTAAAAGCATTGTAGACGTGGTTCATATTCTTATCCAGACGGGTAAAATTGATTCCATGATTGTGGGGGTTCTGATCCTCGTCTTCAGTATACTTTTTCCGATTACCAAGTTATTATCTACGGGAATCTATATGCTGGACAAGCGAAAATGGGCGAAGAGTAAAGTCATCCACTATTTTGCGTTTGAGTCCGGGAAATGGAGCATGGCAGACGTACTGGTAATTGCTATTCTGATGACATTTATCGGTTTTAACGGGATTGTGAACAGTACACTTTCAGATCTGAACATAAATGATGCAACGATATCCAGTATAACCACGAACAATACCTCCATCCAGCCAGGCTATATTATTTTTATCGGGTTTGTCCTGTATGGTTTTACCCTGTCCTTTATCCTGAAAAATATCGCGCATCTGAGACATATTATAGTGATTGATCAAAAATAAACGTATTCGGGAGCAGAGGAATTCGTTGTGAAACAGGTAAGTAATGACAGTTGAGAAAAAATGGTCTTTTGTTTTTAGGATAGCTGTTGTAAGCTTTTTTTGGCCTGCATTGTTGTCAGCACAGAATGCACCCGATGTGATTCCCCAGAATCAATCCAGCACGGATACAGCGCACCAGGTGGATATAGTGGACGTCTATAAAAAATGGTTTAAGCTTCCGCCCGCAACTAAAAACCCGCATCCTGAAAACAAGGTTTATTTTACATTGAATCCGCTGGCTAATGCACCGACCAGTTCAGGAAATGCATTTGTAACGAGTACAACGGCCAATTGGTATATGGGCCCGAAATCCACGACCTATCTTTCCACCGCCAACTTTGCTCCCTACTTTAACTTCAACAGACGATTTGGTCTTCCGTTGAGATCGACGATCTGGTTAAAAGATAATGCGTGGCTTATCCAGGGTGATATACGGTTTCTGGTTTATCCGCAATATACCTGGGGGCTGGGCACTTCACATACCAATGAAGAAAAAGAATGGGTGGATTACAAATATATCCGGTTTTACCAGGCGGTGTTGAAACGGATAAGCACTCACATGTTTGCCGGCCTGGGATATGACCTCGACTATCATTTCAATATTGGCCCCGCAGATTCTGGCGTGAACCTGGCTGCTTTTACAGGATATCCCTATGGTCTTTCGGGAAATTCCGTATCCTCCGGTTTAACCCTGAATTTTTTATACGATACCCGAAACCGGAATATTCATCCCTTTCCGGGAACATTTTTATATTTCGTTTACCGGGTTAATCCTGCATTTCTGGGAAATTCACTTTCCTGGCAATCTATTTTTTTAGATGTCCGGAAATACCTGCCGCTTAATAAATCATCAAAACCAGACCAGCAGAATAATCTCGCATTCTGGTCTTTTCTATGGTGGAATTTCAATAGTGGAACACCATACCTGGACTTACCCAGTACGGGATGGGATGAATATAACCGGTCGGCCAGGGGATTCGATCAGAACAGGTACCGGGGGAAGTCTTTGTATTATTTTGAAACGGAATACCGGCGGGATATTACCAGAAACGGACTTTTCGGTTTCGTCGTTTTTTCTAATATCAATACTGTCAGCGGATCCGGAACAATGTTTACTTCCTGGCATCCTGCCGGTGGTTTTGGGCTCCGCATAAAAGTAAATAAAGTTTCCCATACCAATTTTGCGATTGATTATGCATTCAGTAATGGATATCGAACCGTACTATTCAATTTCAGTGAGACGTTTTAATGATTAAAAATATCCCCTCGAGGGACTTATTTATTAAGTATTTCCTCCACACCGGTCCGGTTTTCGGGTGTACCCAAAGCATCATACGGTTTGGAAGGTGCCCAGCGTATAGCTAAAAATTTATGGTATTTTTGACAGGCCGTAAAATAATCAGCAATGGACCGGAGAATATTTGAGGACGTAGATAACTATATCAGTGACTTGTTTATCATACCTGACGAAGCACTCATATCCGCTGAACAATCCCACGCACTGGAGAATATACCCCATATCAATGTGTCACCCAATCTTGGGAAATTATTGCACCTGTTTGCGAAACTTGTAAATGCAAAAAAAATACTGGAAGTGGGTACGCTGGCTGGATATAGTACCATCTGGATGGGAAGAGCATTGCCGGAAGACGGGAGACTGATTTCCCTGGAATTAGATTCTCATCATGCAGCAGTGGCCAGAAGGAATATTGAACGTGCTGGTCTTTCCTCCAAAGTTGAAATTCGTGAAGGCAAAGCCATTGAACTATTGCCAAAACTGCTTGCTGACAATGCCGGACCTTTCGATATGATTTTTATTGACGCCGACAAGCCACCCTATACAGAGTATTTTGAATGGGCGTTAAAACTGTCCAGGCCGGGTACCGTGATTATTGCTGACAATGTTATACGTGATGGTAAGGTACTTGATCCAAACCATAAGGATCCCATGGTAATTGGGGCACAACGCTTTAACCGGACCCTTGCTGCAAACCCGCATGTGACGGCTACCATTCTGCAAACCATCGGGGTAAAGGAATATGATGGTATGGCCATAGCGATTGTCAAATAAGGACAATCATCTAAAATATAAGGCCTTTCATCGAAAAAATGTCATTAAAACAGGGGTTTTATAGAACTTTAGTATTGAACTAAATCCTATGAAATCGACCCATCATTGCCTTGAATGCGGCAAACCTATTTCTGAAGGTTTGTATGAGTTTTCTACTGAGGTTTACCGTTTTCCCCTGTGCAGCCATCACCTTTATTTAATTGAAAAGAGAGGCATCACAGACCAGGCTTTAAGACTTTATTTTTCATTGAAGAAATCTGAATTTCAGGAAACACAGCAATACCCGACTGGTATTTCCGGGCTGGCGCATTCGGTAACGAAAGCCCAGTTGCAATAAAATTTGTACCATGGAAAAATTGGAATATAACGCAGACCTTGACATGATCTTTTCAGATGGTCAGGACTGGCATGCAGATATCTGGCTGCCAGTGGATGCCCGGATTTCGGAAATTCACTTAAGGGTGTACAGTTTCAGTTTTCCCGAATATATTTACGGAATATCCTGGGGGTATATACAGCGAATGGGTGGAAGACTCCAGATCCCCATCGATGCCCGCAAAAAAGGTCATTCCCTGGAAGCAGAAGCTGTTCGACTGGCCATTGATATTACTTATTTTAAGGAATAGTAATCCAATCATATTTTACCCAGACTATTTAACTGGGTCCGGTCATTAAATCATACCGCTTTTTATACCAGGTTCGGTGTAAAGGTTTCCAATTTTATTCAATTTGTTCCTGGCATTCAGATCATATGCCTGTGCATTCGCCGCAGTTTCCTTTTTTATATCAAAATATTTGCCCGTAGTATATTGTAATTCTGGCGAAACAGCCAGATAAATAATTGCGTCCGCGCCACTTTGCGCTGTACCCATTGGGCGGATTCCAGAATCCCGCACCATGCCCGTATCCAGATAGGTTCCCGGATGAAGACAGTTTACAGTCACATTTTGTTTTTGTAATTCGTCTGCCAGGTCGAAAGTAAACATGATGATCGCCAGTTTGCTTCTCGTATAGGCGGTTACCCCATCAAATTCCTTCTCCATCATAATGTCATCAAAATGGATGGGAGATTGCGCGGCGGAAGCCACATTGATTATGCGTGCGGAACCTGCCAAAATAATGGAAGGAAGCAGGAGCCGGGTAAGTAAAAAAGGGGCAAGGTAGTTTACTGCAAAGCGTGTTTCTGTTCCATCGATTCCAAAACGCGGTGCTGTAAAACCAGCACCGGCATTGTTAATTAAAATATCAATAGTGGCATGTTTCTTCAAAACATCCTCTGCCATTTTCCGCACTTCATCCAGTGAAGAAAAATCAGCCAGATAAGTTTCTATATTCCCACTACCCGTGGCCTTTTTTATCTCCTCCGAGCTTTTATTCAGTCTCTCTTTATTCCTGCCATGAATAAGAATATCCGCATCATTATACTGCGTGGCCAGGCCTATTGCCGTCAATTTACCCAAACCTTCTCCGGCGCCTGTGATGAATATTGTTTTCTTTTTCATACAAGCTTTAACAGATAAAAAGAATATTTTGTTTACGGACTAACCTGCTGTATCAGCCGAAAACCGTGGCTAATAATTTAGTTTTGATAAAAGCCAGCCCAGCAAATTAAGATTTACGCAAATCCTTTTGAAGGAAGACAATATCTGGAAGCGATTGAAGTTTCAGGCCACTTATATAGATGAACTGTAACTTTTAATTTCCGGGTGAGGATGGACAGACCCTGGAGGAAAAACAAATCGTTTTTGAGTATAGTAATTATAGGTGAGACCCAGAAGGATGGAAATGGCTGTTTTTGATATGAGATAGCTGATATGAAACAGGCTGGTCAATACATAAATGCCTGCAGCAGAAAGTACAAGATTTCCCGAAAAAATAAGAATGAATCTGAACATCTGGATATAAACATTCCCCAGGGACCGGAAAGCCCATTTCCTGCCCAGTAAGAATTGAGCGGCACCTCCGACTAAATTACCGCATAAATTTGCCAGCAGGTACCAGCATTTAAAAACTTCCACCAGGATGATAACGGTTAGGTAGTCAGCCATAGAACCGAGAATGGCTGCGACCTGGGCCTTTAAATATACAGATCTGAACATCACTTTAATCCATTTGCCACTGCAAGGTTCTGGTTGCCTGCGAGTGCCACCGGAATGGGTGTCGCTTTATTTGCCTGTGTTTGAAAGGGCTCATTTAATAGCATAGCGATTGTTGATGCTATTTGTTTCTGATAAAACTGTATGGATCCTTTCATTTCTCCTTTCCCGGTAATATCCGGACCAATCAGCGCAAACCATGTTTCACCTGATCCTTTGGTGAGAATGCCATGTTTATACCAGGCAGTGGGGTCTTTTCCCCGCCCATGATCTGTAGTAATGATGAAATATGTTTTATTCCGGTAAAACGGAGTGGTCTGTACATAGTACCAGAGTTCAGAAATCATTTTATCTACGTTGGTCGCCTGCTCCAAATACAAATCATAACGTCCCTGATGGGCAAATTCATCTGTTTCACCGAAACCGAGCAGTACAATCCGGGGTTGTTTGGATTCTATATAGTGCCTGGCACTCAGATAGGTTAAAAGATCATACCGGGTATGTTTTTTTGTCGATTCATTATCCTGCGCTTCGTTGATAATCTCATTATTTAATGTGCTGTCGTCTGGCAGACGTTCATAACCGCAATTTCCCGGCAAATGATTTCTCTTTTTATTAAGTATGGCGGAAAATATATTCCATGAGCTGAAAGCAGCAACTTTTCCAGAGTATTCATCTTTAGAATTCAGGAATTCCAGAATATTGGTATTCCGGTTGCGTATTGGAACATTCGGAATAAAAAAGGGATCCGGATAACCGGTTAGCATTTCATTGTATCCCGGATAGGAGATTTTATAAATATTGGCAACATTCATTTTGTTTTCATACTGGCGGTTCCCGTAAATCTGGCCCTGGCTGGCAATTGTATTCCAGAGGAAGGGCATGAGTTTCTTCCGCCTGAGTTCGGGTGTGGAGTCCCAGTATTGTTGCTTTAAAAGGGAGCATTCTTCAACAAAACGAGGATTGTTTATAAGCGTGGAATCGGCACCGGTGAAGACTTCCTGCCATCGGAATCCGTCAGTTGTAATGATAAATATATTTACCGGTTCTGTATTGGATTGAGAATGTGCCCCTGCTGAAATCAGCAACAGGCTGTACAAGATTGCGATTTTCATTTCATTGGGTTTGTCAAAAATAGGAACAGCATATAAACCCAGTATTATGAAGAAATGAACTTATTATGAAGGATGATTCTTTTTCAGTAGAAAAACGACATACCGGGGGTTGTCTTCTATAGCAATATCTAATAGCCACCGCGTGTTCATCAGTATTTCCTGTAACCCATTCATTCCAAGTAACCTTGCGTTAATATTTGTTTTTTCCAATATGCTAAGCATTCCCCTGTCAACGGTATTGGAGTCTTTTATCAGGGAACCGGCAATTTTCATTTCGTTCCCGGTTTTGTTATATAGTAGATTCATGTTGCTGACTATAACTTCATTCGATCCATATTCAAACAGACCGCCTTCTGAAGAGCACAGTGTGATCCATTCTTTTCGTTCAGTCAGTAACCCTTCCATCTGAGAAGGATCGTTCCAATTGTATTTAATAAATCTGAAGGAAATGTCCAGAAGATGAAAATATTGATTCGGAGTTTTGAGAGATTCTATACAATTTTTTCCAAAACCGGGTCCGAATGTGTCCATGTCAAGTACGTTAATCTCAATTTTCCTGTTTTTTAAAAGTGAGGGATCTTTTTTTGATATTAATATCAGTGTGTTGATGCTGTCACTTGCTGTACCTCCTCCAATATTAATAAAACAGAGATTCTTTTCAGGCCATTGGATGAGCTGGGGAATAAGAGCTTCGGATTCAAGTTTACAAATATCCTGAATCCGGAGTCGTAACGTTACAGAGCTGATACTTCTGGATGCGCGGCGCTCAAAAATTTTACCAATTCCGTTACCGATAAGCCCAGGCCCCAGTTTCATCATGAGTGTGCTTATGCCGCTCAGAAAATTATTTTCTTTGCTTATAGATAAAAAGCCGGCAATAATATATGAATGTCTGGAAAGGAAATTTCTAAGAAATGCGGGCATTCCTTTTAACTGGATAACCATTTTATCACCGGTTTTTTCAATTGCTTTACGAAGTTTCTCCAGATTCGTTTTATCAATACTTGCTTTAAAAAGAGGGTGGGTGATATCCAGAATGGGAAGCTCAATTCCGCTATCGGTCAGTGCATAGGAAATTCCAGGTATCTTTCTCTTTTCGTATTGCATGATTTCCCAGAATAAATTATTTTATTCGCCGGCTATTGTGCCGTTGCCCGAAAGTAAAAACAGCAATTTCTAAACGAAAATCTGGAACAGTAAGAGATCCGGTTGATCTGTTTATTCCTTCAGAACATTTTTTTCGACATTTTTTATCTTATAGTGGCTTAGCGTTTTTAAGACTTCATCATAAGTTCCAGTTTTAGGTTTACCTGTAACAACTACCCGGGAGTCCTTCAGAATTTTGGCGTTGCGTTGAACATAGTCATTAAATTCTGATATGGTTTCAACATCCAGGGGCTTGTCATTAAAATAAGCCTTAATGACAGTTCCTGCAGAAATGATGAAGAAGGGATGTATGGTGTTAACTTTTGCGGATTTTGCTGTATCAACAGACTGTGCGAAACCAGCAGAAATTCCGCCAATAAAAATAACTAAGAGTAAAATAGGAATGCTGAATACCTTGTTTGACACCCTGCGAGATTTTCATCTAAGATACTCACTGTTTAATAGATTTCCACAATGAAACCGGATGGTTCCCGGTTAATTTCATATTGGGCCAGAAACGAAGGCGCCGGAAATACTGACCAGATCGGTCCATATTTCCGGCGCGCGTTTGCATAACGGACTATCGGGTGACTATTTCGTTTTGGAATAAACCATAATTTGGAAAGTACCTGGAATCACGGGTGGCCTTTGCCCGGCTGCTGCGGTTCCAAAATCTGCAGCAGGCAGAAATACGTCGTGTGTAACAGGATTATTTATAATTGTGCGTGCGGATCTTTTTGTTTTGACATTGTCGATGATTTTACAATTTCCCGTTGCGTCTTCTTCAGCAATGGACAGGATTCCTTCACCGCAGGAGGCGAATACATATTTGTAGGTTTCATCAAAAGCCACTCCGTCGCAACCATCGCCGATGGGAAGGCGGTTTATGATTTTCCCATTGGTATAATCGATAACAATCAACTGCTTGTCGCAACCGGCGAACAGCCTTTTTGTTTTTACATCAATGGCCAGGCCAGTAGGTCCTTCAGCAGGAGAAAGTGACCAGGTATCCAGTACTTTTCCAGCAGTGATATCAACGGCACTGATAGAATTCTTATCTTCTATGTTCACGAAAATTTTTCCTGACCCGTCGCTAACGGCTGTTTCAGGTTTCCCGGACAATGTTATGGTGGAAGAAACGGTTTCAGTTTCCGGATCAACCAGGCTCAGGTCATTACTCCGGCCATTGCAGGTAATAATTTTTTTAGAATACGGATCATACATAATGGCATCCGGATTCTGTCCAACCGGAATTTGTTTTAGCACCGCAAATGTTTTCAAATCAAAGACCGTAATAGTATTTAGTCTGCCGCAGCTGATATATCCTTTATTCAGGGAAGGAATAAAAGCAATACCGTGCACACCGGTGGTATTGGGAACCACACCCAGCGAATCACCTGTAGATTCATTAAGTATATTCACCTGGGTGGCATGTGAGACGTATAGCTTATGATCATTCACTGCAATATAATCCCAACCACCACCACTGACGATTTTAAAAGTTTTGGATAAGGCGTAGCCGCTGGAATTCTGAGCCGAACTGAATGAAACGGATACTAAGAAGAGCAGGGTTGTGCATGCGAAGGGCCTGATTCGGGACATGTTTTAGGTTTTTATAAATATATAATCTAAATCTGTTGGAATTCTGTAGTCTGCCCCCTGCGTTTTTTAAATAGAATCCGCAACATCGCTGGTAAAACGATAAGCAGTATGGGCAGGGCAAAAACGAATCCGCCAATCACCGCAATGGCCAGTGGCTGGTGAAGCTGTGCCCCTGTTCCAATTCCCAGGGCCAGTGGCATAAGGGCAATAATTGCACCAAGCGCCGTCATAAGCTTAGGCCTTAGCCTGGTGGATATGGCAAACACAACGGAATCATCCACCGAACGTTCATGTAATGAATCACGGAATTGTAGAAATGTGAATATCGCATTTTCACCAATTATTCCAACGATCATGATGATGCCGGTATAACTGCCCACATTTAACGGTGTGCCCGTTAAATACAACGCCAGGCAGCTCCCTGAAATTCCCAGCACAGCCAGCAAAATGATCAGCAATGAAACCCTGAAGTCCCTGAACAGAAAAAGTATAACCGAGAATACCAGGAGACTCGAAGCCAGCAAAATCATAAATAACTCCTTGAAGGACTGCTGTTGTTCAGCATAAGTACCTCCATATTCAATATGATAGCCCAGTGGCAGGGAAATTCCGGCATCGATTTTTTGTTTTATTTCAGTCACAACGCTACCCAGGTCGCGGTTTTCCAACCGGGCAGTGACCTCACCCATGGCCTGCAGGTTTTCTCTTTTTATTTCAGCATCTCCCGGACTCACTTCTATCGTTGCCAGTTCATTGATTGATTTTAATTTCCCTGAAGGCAAAAAAATGGGGAGAAGACCCAGCTGGCCGATCGCATGATTTTTATATCCGGAATCTATAATCCGTATCACCGGGGATTGCTCTTTCTCCAAAATAGTCCCTACTGTATTTCCTTCCTGATTGGTCTGCACCTGGTATTGAAAGGACGCAGGGGTAATTCCAAACTGGGACAACTTTTCATAATCCGGACTGATATTAACGGAAGGACCTGCTATTACCACGCCATCGAAAACGTCAGCCGTACCTTCCACTTTCCCAATTACTGCGGCAACCTCCGCCGATAGTTTTTTGAGTTCAGTAGCGTCATTACCGAAAATTTTAATGGAGATAGGCTGAACAGATGTCATTAAATCGCCCAGCATATCGCCGATCACCTGACCAAAATCAATACGCAGCGCCGGTTGTGTGGATTCGATTTGCTTCCGGATATCAGCAATCACTTCATCCGTTGTGCGTTCACGGTTTTTCTTTAACTGGATAAGATAGTCGCCGGTATTGGGTTCTGTAATGAAGAACCCAAGCTGGGTTCCGGTTCGTCTGGAATATCCCGATACTTCCGGTACCTTAACGATTAGCTTTTCCGCCTCCCGTAACATCCGGTCAGTTTCATTAAGGGAAGTTCCCGGAGGTGACGCATAATCAAGTACAATGCTGCCTTCATCCATTTCCGGAAGAAATCCGGTTTCCAGCCTCGGGAGGATAAAAATAGTCGTTACGATCATCCCGGCAACCAGTAAGAAGCTGATGAATGGTTTGTGAATAAGCAGGCCAATCCATTTTTGATTTCCTTTATGACTTACCGGCGTTTTCTCCGCTTTTGCTTTCCGGGATTTTTTACTGGAAAGAAGAAGATAAATGACCGGCAATCCGATCCAGGTTACAAAAAAGGAACTGATCAGCGTGATGATCATGGTATTGGTCAGCACCTTAAAATAACTGCCAGCCACTCCGCTCATCCATTCAAATGGAATAAAAATAACGATGGTACTTACGGAAGATCCCACCATGGCAGGAAACAGATACCGGATTGCCTTGATAACGAGCGGCCCCGCTGATTCTCCCGGATGTTCTTCGTGTGTTCTCTGAATTTGCTCAACAACCACAATGGCATCATCGATGATAAGACCGATCGAAGCGGCGATGGCTCCGAGGGTCATGATATTTAAAGTATAACCGAGCTGGTATAACCAGATCAGGGTTAAACAGACTGTAATTGGAATGGTGATTAATATGGTAGCGCTGGCCTTCAGGGAGCGCAGAAAAATTACGGAGACAACTATGGCAAGCAGAAGACCTATCCATACACTTTCAATCACACTTTTAACTGCATCCTGAACGAAATCAGCCTGCACATAGTATGGTTTCAATACCATGCCGGCAGGAAGGATTTTTTGGAGTTCGGCTACTTTAGCCTCCATTTCGCTGGAAAGGTCGATCAGGTTGGAATTGGGTTGTTTAATGATCGCTACCAGGATGCTTTCCCTGCCATTCGCATTGATCCGAGTATACTCCGTGGCTTCATTTACAGATATATCTGCAAAATCCTTTAACCGGACAATTCGTTTTCCATTGTTGCTGATCACCACGGACTTTAACTGGTCAAGATTATGCACCATGGCATCGGTAACCGTGAGATAAAGCATATGGTAGTCCTGCAGATAACCATTGGATTTAATAAAGTTGGTCTGGGCAAGTGCCGTGGAGATAGCATCCGGGGTTACATCCAGGCTGCTCATTTTGGAAATATTCAGTCTGATCCAGTATTCTTTTGTTTTTCCTCCGGATATCCTCACTTCAGAAACGCCGGGAACCTGGGACAAAAAAGGTTTGATGGTAAACAGGGCCAGCGTTTTCATTTCAATAAGTGAATGCTGGCTATTGGCTTCCAGTGAATACCCGATCACCTGCAGGATGGAGGGATTCATTTTCTCTACCGTTATCTGTACACCTGCCGGAAGAGCATTGCTGACCTCCGCAATCTTTGATTCGATTCTTTGCTTTGACAAATCAATATTTGAATTCCAGTCCATGAACGCGGAAATTTCGCAGGTACCGCGACTGGTTGTACTTCGGATGGTCAGCAGGTCTGGTACCTGCTTGATGGCAGATTCCAGGGGCTTGGTTACCGTCACCATCATTTTATCAATCGGTTGTAAACCGGCGTCTGCAATTACTTTAATCTTGGGAAAGGTGATTTCCGGAAAGAGGGCTGTTTTAAACTGACTGAAAACAAAAACGCCACCGAGCAATATGATAAACAGGCAGGCTGTAATGGGATTTTTGTATAAACTGAAATAATTCTTCATGCTTTTATGGTTTCTGAATACTCACTTTTGCCGTATCCGGTAGTCCATAATTTCCGGTGAGGAGTATTTGATCTGTTGTCTTAAAAAGAGGTTCCAGCACTTCTATTTTGTCGGGGAATTCCATGCCCTTATGTATGGGTACTTTAACTGCCGTGGTGGAGTCAATCATTTTCATAACCCAGAATTCTGTCTGGGCATCATCCGATAAAACGGAGGCACGTGGCAGGATCTGGGATTGTTTTTTTGCATTACGTAAAATATGTACCCTGGCAATCAGGTTTTGCGGAATGGTATGGTCGGGATTTACCCTGATCGTTACACCCTGTGTTTGGGTGAGCGAATCCACATTGGGAAATATGGTACCGATTGTTCCGGTTAAACGGGTTCCGTCTGGAAGTGCCAGGTAAACCGTTTTATTTTTTAGCACTATATTTCGCAGGTCATAGGGCATGTTCAGCAGAAATACAAAACTGTTCTGATCGCTGATTACGGCAAGCTGTTCCCCATCCTGAACATAATCACCCGGCTGATGATTTAATTGTGTGATGTAACCATGCCCGTTAGCTTTAATCGTAATCAGGCCGGAAAATTTAAAAGAGGAATCCAGGTCGCTGATCGTTTTCCCGATGGCAACAGATTCCTTGGTCTCGATTCCAAACATGGGCTTACCAATACTGACGAAATCACCCGGTTTTATATCTACTGTTTTCAGATAACCTGTGGCGATTGATTTAACATAACTGTTTTGCAGATAGACTGAACTTGCATTCAGTTCGAGAGAGTCCGAAATGGGGCCAAAAATAACAGGGGTAATGGTAACAGGAGTCGTTACTTCCGCCGACGGTTCAGCCGCTTGTTTTTCAGTCTGGTGACAGCCGGAAATAAATCCTGCTACACAGGCCCAACAGAGTAAATATTTGTTCATAGTGTTTGCCAGTAATTAATTTGGTTGATAATCTGCATGCGGTTTACATAATTCTGATTTAACAGATTACGTGCATTCAGAAATGTATTGATGGTAAGAATAAGGTCGGTAATTCTCACTTCACCTGTTTCCAGCAATTTTTTATTCACGTCGATGAGGGTTCCTGAATATTTAACCTGTGCGTTGATATCATTAATTAAAGACTCAGTAGCCTGAAGTTGCTGGGACAACTGCGCGATTTGCTGACTATACTGGCGGAGAAAATAGTCCTTGTAATGCTGCCTTGTATCTTCTGCAATATTAATTTTCTGGTATTTTATTTTTCTTTGTTTGCCATCATATATGGGGACTGAGAAATTCAGGCCGGCGCTCATCCCGAAATTTTTATAAGGTTCGTACTGAAGAGAAGAAACATAACCGGCGTCTGCATAAATATTCAGCTTTGGTTTATAACTGAACATGATTAACTTTTGCTGATTGATGAGGTTCAGGCTATCCAGGGTATATTGCCGGTAATAAGGAGAATTAAAAATATCCGGCAAGGTGCCCAGTTTTAAATCCGGTGGGGTGAGGCTGACTAAACTGGTATCCACAATGCCCGACATGTAATTTAGTGTTGCACAATCATTCCGGAACTGAATTTCTGACTGACGTACCAGCAAAAGCTGCTGCTGAAGGGAAACGTAGAACGTCAGATAGTCGGTTTGCTTATAAATACCCGACTGAGTTAGCTTTTTAAGAATATTTTCCTGACTTTGAAAAAGACCGAGTATTTCGTGGCTGAACTGAAGGGATTGATAATCCCCATACACCGTAATATATTGGGTGGTGATGGTTTTGCGGATGTCTTTTTCAGCAAGCTGGGAAGTATTTCCAATTGACTCTTTCATCAGCCGGATAGTTTCATACTGAGTGGCGAGATTGGCTGAGGTGATAATGTTTTTACTGGCCTGCACAAAAGCCGATACCTGTGCGCCATTGGTAATAATATTATCATATCCGATTCCTCCGGCCGTCGGGGCATAAAAATTATTGCTTATTCCATTTACCTGAATTTTTTGCGTGGCCCGGATCAGCTGGCTGTCAATCTGGGTTGCCTGGATCTGATTCCTGTAATCCGCCAGCAACGGACTGTTATCCCTGGCATGGGAGAAATAATAATTGAGATCATGCACCTGGCATTTCGCAGTTGCAATTGCAAACGCCAAAAAAAAACTTAACCATATCTTCATAATGACTTCAGTTAGAACCAAGATAAAGCGAAATTCTGTCTAAATTCTGTGCATTCGGATAACCATTCATTTTATCGGAATTCATGCACAAAAGTGAATCCGAATGATTTGTTCTGGTAACTGGGCATCAAAACGGAATTCGGGACCGGTGTTTTGGAAAAAATCTTTTTTATTTCAGGATAAAGAATATACGCGAGCCTGGTGGATATTATTCCAAATCCGGCACCGGCGACAACATCACTAAACCAGTGTTTATTATTGTACATCCTGAGATAGGCAACGGAGGTAGCCACAGCATAACCGCCGATTCCGTACCAGACGGATACATTCTTATATTCCTGCATAAGAAATTCTGCGGACGCGAAGGCTTCCGCTGTATGACCAGAAGGAAATGAAAGGTAATCGGATCCATTGGGCCTTTGTTCATGGGAAATGTTTTTTACTACAAATACCGATGATTCCATGATTATATTGGACAACACATAGATCATACTGCGGTCAAGAAAATTATGTGCTCCGTGAATACCAACAATGTTTAATCCATATACGGCGACTGCCGGAACCCATTGCAGATAGTTATCAATCGAGACCGTTTGATGAGGATGTTTTACCCAGATTTCGTACTGGATATTTTCGTTTAGATCCCACAGGGCATCCACATTGGGTGCCAGTGCGCCATACGCGATCAATACGGAAGGAATGATCCATTCTTTTATATGGGGCGGAGTTGAATTTTTCGGGTAAAGGGACCAGCTGGTGTCCATTGTGAGATGAGTATGGACCACCGGAGAATCGATTTTTTCCTGTGCCTGAGCTGTTTGTCGGAAGATTAAAAGAACGGTCAGAAAAAGTAGACTCTTCATGAAATACAAAAGAAAGAAACAATTCTGGGTAAAATCTGTAGTTTTTGCCTTGGAACTGCATTTATAAGAACTTCAGGATTTCTTCAAAATTCGGGGGCATCTTTGCTTAGTATGCTTGTAAACCTGAAATCGGGGAAATGAAGGTTTTAATCATTGAAGACGAAAAGGCGCTTTCGGATAGCATTTTCACCTATCTGAACTCAGAGCAGTATGTGTGTGAAATTGCTGCTGACTATACTTCAGCCATAAGTAAGATCAGTCAATACGATTATGCCTGTATCATTCTGGATATAAACCTGCCTGGGGGCAGCGGCCTGGATATATTGAAAGAACTGAAATCAAACCATAAAGCGGAGGGTGTTTTAATAATATCAGCGAGAAATTCGCTAGATGACCGTTTAACCGGATTAAACGCCGGGGCGGATGACTATCTGATAAAACCTTTTCATCTTTCTGAGCTGGTGGCCCGGGTGGCTGCAATCATACGCAGAAAGTCCTTTGACGGCAATAACAGCCTTAAATTTGAAGAACTTCAGCTTGATTTGTTTTATAAAACGGTAATGGTGAACAACCGGGTAATTGATTTAACCCGGAAAGAATATGATTTGTTGCTGTATTTTATCAGCAATAAAAATAAAGTGATCAATAAAGGTGCCATTGCCGAACATTTATGGGGTGATAATATGGATATGGCAGACAGTTATGACTTTATCTACACACATATTAAAAACCTGCGAAAAAAACTTATTCAGGCAGGTGCAAAGGACTATGTCAAATCTATTTATGGGATGGGATATAAATTCAGTGTAAGATAATGAAGCTGTTTACCCGTTATTTCAGAATCAACCTGCTGGCTACTGTATTAATTTTTGTGCTCGCCAGCATGGCTTTTTATTCTCTGTTATGGTATGTATCTATAAGACAGGTTGATGAGGACCTGAGAATTGAACAGCGTGAAATCGAAACTTATGTATCGAAATATGGCCGCGCCCCGGAACCCGTTAATGTAAAGGATCAGACGATTTCGAACGAAATTTCACCGGTACATGAAACGGTTCGGAAATTCAGCACGGTCAGGTCGCCAAACCACAGGGAACGGGAAAATTTCAGGCAGATTCAATTTACCATTCCGGTAAATGACAGATGGCTGATGTTCACAGTTTCCAAAGTCGCTGGAAGCGACGGAAAACATGAACAGGGCAATTATTTTTATTTCCCTGATCACAATTATTACGATTTTGCTGGTGAGTCTCCTGATCAACCGCTGGCAGCTTCGTAGGTTGTGGAAACCGTTTTATTCGACTCTTTCGGATGTGGAAAAATTCAGACTGGGTGAAAAAAAGGCCCCGGAATTCGAACCCAGCGCCATCCATGAATTTAATCTGCTGAACTCCACCCTCAGCCAGTTTATTCAGGAAGCAGAAAAAGAATATTCCGTTCTGAAAGAATTTACAGAAAATGCATCCCACGAATTGCAGACGCCCCTTGCGATTGTCAGGTCAAACCTGGACGTGTTGATTCAGGATGAAAAACTTTCTGAATCCCAAAGCAACTCCCTGCAAAATGCCTATGTTGCCATACAAAAAATGGCCAAGCTGAACCAGTCACTGCTGCTGCTGAATAAAATAGATAATAAGCAATTTTCAGAAGTCAATTCTCTTGATTTTAAGACCCTGGTGGAACAGAAAATGGCAGACTGGCAGGAGTTATGGCAAGGCAGGAATTTGCATATCGCGGCTATCCTCAGATCTACGCCGGTAGCCATGAACGAGCAGCTCGCAGAAATTTTACTCAATAATCTGTTCAGTAATGCCGCCAGGCATACGGCTGAAGGAGGTGTAGTGAATATTCATCTTGCGAATAATATTTTCGAAATTTCAAATTCAGCGTCCAATGGTCCATTGGACCAGGAGAAATTATTCAAACGATTTTCAAAAGGAGGTCAGGCTACGGATCAGCACGGGCTGGGGCTTTCGATCATCAAACAAATCTCAGAAGTTTCCGGTAAACAGGCGTCTTACCATTTCGAATGCAGGGAAACACATCTTTTCGATTCGCTTCTAATGAAACCCCACGACATATCAGAAGTAATGCCTCCAGTCAAATATTACCCGCATTCCAATCTGCCATACCGATTTTAATGCCGGAAGCGGATCGGTTTTGGGTTGAAGTACGGCAGCCCCATATGGAATATCCACCCCTACGGAAAACTGTACTAGCATGCTGGAACTTTGCAGCTGCGAAAATGACCTGTTAAAAGGCATATACTCCAGAAACGGAAAATCAATCAGGGTTGATTTGTAAGAAATTACGGTTGGACTGGTAGCGGACACTGGAATTACAATGGCGTCCTGGGTTTTACCAAGACCATAAAGGGAAATACCAACCTCCCTTCCGAGCACAAATTGAAATCGACCTACCGAAGTTTGTATTCCGGATTGCCAGGGAATCAATCCTCCATTGCCTGCAGTAACCGCCATGGAAGTGGCAGCTTTGGGAGAAATTAAATACAGAATTGGTCCGGCTAATATCAAATCACCCGGGATTAGCCAGAATGGTAAGCGAATCCTGAAATTATAGGCAGAGCGTCCGGGAATAGCTGCAGTGATAGAATTTGTATTACTCTGAATATTCGTATTACCAAACTGCATGCTCGAAGCGCCGTCGAGTTTCCATCCAAATTGAACAAAAACCAATCCGTCACCGGCTTCATTTAAAACGCCTTCCATGCCAAATCCTAACCGGAGATTTGCTTCCACTCCGCCCACGGCACCCGTCTGCAATTGATTCTTGCCGAAACCACCCGATAAGCTGGACGCGTCCAGGGAAGTGGAGACTCCCAGGAACTTACCCATTTCCGACCGGAATCGGGGAAATTCGCCAGCCCCTGTAGCAAGTCCCGGAACCGGAGTGTTAATCAGAACCGGAATAAGCAATTTCACGTCTGCCTTCCTGTATGGCATGAAATTATTTTTGCAGACATTGAAACTGTCCGGAACATTTTTCAAAGAAACCGAATCACTTTTATAATCGGGTTCCAGTTTACCACTCGCCGCATCCAGAAACTGTTCCAGACTTAACCGAACGTTAAATGCAGCAATGGCCGCGTCCTCCGGGCGCATAAATGCGTCCCCTTTCAAAATTATCCTTTTTCCGTTCCAGGAAACTACTTCCAGTCCTTTTTCATTGTAGTAGTCATGGGTTCCTTTGCGAATGGAAACATCACCCCAGGTACCGGCAATATGTCCGGATGCAAAAGCATCTTCGAGGAAGTGCAAAGCAAAAGCTTCATCCGCCAGGGCAGCCAGCATCAGCGCCGATTTTTCCTGCGGGTCCAATTTTTCATGTGCATACCGGGCAGCTTTTAAAATCGCACTGATATGGAACCAGGAATATGCTCCAAGGGCATTCAAATCGGAACCGGATTTAAGACATGCAGTAAGGTACTCTTTTACGTCTGTATCAACTTTCGGGCGGGCCAATAGGAAGTGAACATTATTGGACCCTGCCCGGGTAGCATATTCCAGGTCCGCCCGCTGAAGCCGGATGTCTGAATTACGTATCGCATTTATTTGTTCGCTTCTGTTTTTCGATTTTGCCAGGTCTGTATGCAATTGTGCAGCGATATCTGCCACTTTCATTATCCATTCGGAATATAGCACGGTATTCAGCATATTTTCCGGAGAACAACTATGGTCTCCGGCTATTGCTGCCCAGGATGCAAAATCAAGTTGTTTTGGTTTGATTCCCTGGATGGTATCAATAACCTGTTCGGTAAGACGGTTCGTAAATCCTGTTCTTGCGTCATTCCAATAAGTATCCAGCAGCAAACGATATTCAGGATTCAGGTTTTCAATTGCGAGAAGGACGATCTGCCGGTGTTCCGGATAAACCCATGCAAAAGTCTTACCGGACAAAGAGGTAAGGAACAATACAATAAATAGGCTCTTAAAAATTTTCATCCGGCTTGGGGTTGGTAATTTTATGGTTAAGATAATGAAACTTAAAGTGAATGATCCTGAAAGATATAACCGTTCATTTAGACAGCTAACCGGGATTAAAACATGAGACAATATAAAATTACAAACATGAAAAAATTAGTTTCCAGCATCCTGGTTTGTTTGCTGCTATCCTGCAACCATACAGGATCGGGTACAGCCAGTTTGCAAATACAGATTGACAGTCTTCAGCGGAAATTAGATAGGACTTATAAGCCCGGGCTGGGAGAATTTATGTCTGGCATCCAGGTACATCATGCGAAACTGTGTTTTGCAGGCGAGGCTGGAAACTGGGCGCTGGCTGATTTCGAAATGAATGAAATACAGGAAGCGATTGAAGATATTAAAACCTATTGCGCAGACAGGCCCGAAGCGGCATTAATTCATATGATTAATCCCGCGCTCGATAGTTTGAACATATCCATCAGGGAGAAGGATATTGTAAGGTTTAAAAACAGTTTTAATTTGTTAACCGGTACATGTAATAGCTGTCACAAGGCGACAAAGCATGAATTCAATGTAATTCAGACTCCGGTTTCCCCGCCATTCACCAACCAGTCATTTCAGAAACCATAGAAACGATCAGGATGAATTTTCTCGGGATTAGGTGAATATTTGTATATTGGTCAGGTGAAAGTTTGCCATCGTCTGGATGAACGCCATACGTTATTTAACGAGTTTATATGAACCTGAAGAAACTTGCAGAAGAACTGAATTTGTCTTTCTCGACGGTTTCAAAAGCTCTGCGTGACAGCCATGAAATCAGCATTGCCACAAAAAACAGGGTCATTGCCAAGGCAAATGAGCTGAACTACCAGGTTAATCCCCTTGCCAGCAGTTTTCGGAAACAAAAAACCAAAACGATTGCCCTGATCATTCCTGAGGTTGTAAATGATTTTTTCGGACCGGTAATTAACGGCATTGAATCCATTGCCCATGAAAAAGGCTATCATGTTTTGATTTACATGACTCATGAAGACATGCAAAAAGAAGTAGCGATATTCAAACTTCTGCAAAATGGAAGGGTGGACGGAATCATGCTTTCTTTGTCGGAACATACTTCTGACACCACACATATAAAAGAATTAAAGGAAAAAGGTATACCCCTTATTTTATTTGACAGAATTACCGAGCAGATAGACGTTACGACCGTAACTACTGATAATACCGTGGGCGGTATAAAAGCAACCGAACACCTGATTGAAAGGGGGTGCAAGCGTATCGCATTCCTGGCCATATCTAAAACCCTTTCCGTAAGTACTGGCCGAATGAACGGATATCTCGAGGCACTAAAGAGAAATTCCATGAAACAAAAGGATGATCTGATTCTTTATTGTGACGGAGATGACTGGAACAATAAAGAATTAATCAGGAAACTGCTCAAAAGAAAAAACAGACCCGATGGCATATTTGCCTCGGTAGAAACGCTGGCCATTTCGACCTATGAAGTATGTGAAGAATTGAAACTGAATATTCCGAAAGATATAAAAGTAATTGCTTTTTCAAATTCATATCTGGCCGCATTACTTAATCCTTCCCTGACGGCCATCACGCAGCCTGCTTATGAGATGGGCAGGGAAGCGGCGTCCATCCTGGTAAATCTGGTGGAAAAAAAGGAGTCCCGTTTCCATCATAAAAAAACAGAGATAAAATCGCGACTGACAGTTAGAAATTCCACCAAATAAAAATCCTGCTCCGGATTGTCAGCCCGGCAAATTTTTATAAGGTTCAATCAATTGTATTTTTCCGCTTTTGTCGTATTCAAGTTCAGTAACTTTTACTGACCTCAGGTGTGTTACACCCTTACTTAAACTGGAATCGTGATAGAACAGGTACCATTTTCCTTTAAAAGAACAGATGGAGTGATGTGTGGTCCATCCGACAACCGGACTCAGGATCCTTCCCTGGTAAATGAATGGTCCGTACGGATTATCTCCGATGGCGTAACAGATGAAGTGTGTATCTCCTGTTGAATAGGAGAAATAATATTTGCCATTGTATTTATGCATCCAGGACGCTTCAAAAAAGCGCCTGTTATTATCGCCGGCTAACAGCGGATTTCCACCCGGATCAAGTATGTCCAGTTCTTTAACAGGCTCATCAAACTGTTCCATATCACCTGAAAGCAGGGCGATCCTTGGTCCAAGGGATTTTTCGTCCGGTAAGGGTTCTTTGTTGCCGGGATGATAACCATTGCTTCTATACGATTGTAACTGCCCTCCCCATATGCCGCCAAAATACATATAAGATTTTCCGTCATCATCCGTAAAAACAGCAGGGTCAATTGAATAACTGTTTTTTATAGGTTCTGGTTCCGCTATAAAAGGTCCGGCAGGCGATTCGCTAACAGCAACTCCGATCTGAAAAATTCCATCGGGCCTTTTGGCCGGAAAATACAAATAGTATCTGCCATTTTTATAGGCTGCATCCGGGGCCCACATTTGCTTTTCAGCCCAGGGTACATCTTTTACATGCAGGGCAATACCGTGGTCCGTTGCAGGGCTATCAATGTTCTCCATGGAGAAAACATGATAATCTTCCATGGCGAAATGACTGCCCAGGTCATCGAAAGGTATGCCGGTGTCAATATCGTGAGACGGATAGATAAATATTTTTCCGTTGAACTCATGGGCAGAAGGATCTGCGGTAAACAAATGACTGATCAGCGGTTTGGAGATCGCTTTGCGGTTCAGGTCATCAAAATCAATATGACTTATATTTTCTTCAGGCATCCTGTTCGATTTAATTAAGCTCGTTTTACCTTAAGGTCATGTTCAATAGTCAGTTCCATTTTTTTATTTATTTTATATCCGGCAAGCAGGACCACTCCCAAAACAAAAAGTAAACAGGGATAGATGCTTACGCACATTTTAATACCGGAAACTGTATTGGCCGTTTGATTTGCAGCGTCGGCTATATACCCGTATCTGGCCAATAAGGCTGCTCCCAACGCGCCCCCGATACTTAACCCGGCTTTTAAACCGAAAATCATAGCAGAAAAAATGATCGCCGTGGCCCGTCGGTTGTTTTTCCACTCACTGTAGTCTGCAACATCAGCGATCATTGCCCACAGTAATGGTATGGTGACCCCATAGAAAAAGCCATGTAAAATCTGGGTGATGAAAACAACTCCAATTGAATCTGGCGAATAAAAAGCGAACAGGAATAAAAACAGGGCAGACAGGAAAAGAAAAAAACCAAACACATCTCTTTTGCCGAACCTGTCGGCCAGCGGTTTTGAAAACATAATACCAATAATCATGAAAATAATACCGCTCGCATTAAACAGGCTGTTCCCCGAAGTGGCGGGGTCGTTGGGCCATTGAAATCCGGTGGTATGGAATAACCAGACAGTAAATTTGCTGAACCCGATATTATCAAGGAAAGAAGCGATGGCAGAATCGTGTAAATAATATTTGAAGTAAAAAATATACATGCCCCCCTTTAAAGAAAGTGTAATAAAGACCAGGATCGTTATGAAAAGCATGATCACCCAGGGTTTGTTTTTTACCAGGTCTTTCAAATCCTGGGAAACAGAACTCTTTTTACTTTGGGCCGGAACGATCCTTTCTTTTGTAGTCAGGAAAGTAATGATAAAAAATATCACGCCCGTAATGGCAAAGAAGCCCATTACGGTTTTAAAACCCGAAGCCTTGTCCCCATGACCAAATATTAATACAAGCGGCAGTAGTAATACCTGTATAATAAACTGGGCAACCATTACAGCTACAAAGCGGTAGGAGGAAAGACTGTTTCTTTCTTTCATATCTCCGGTTATAACACCACTGAGTGCTGAATAAGGCAGGTTATTGGCGGAATAAATGATTACCAGTAAAAAATATGTGATCAGCGCGTAAATAATTTTGCCATTTTCGCCGAAATCGGGAGTAGAGAAGGCGAGCATCGCCATCACGCCAAACGGAATGGCAGTCCATAATATCCAGGGCCTGAACTTTCCCCAGCGCGTATGGGTGCGATCTGCAATGGCACCCATGACCACATTAAAAAATGCCCCGAATAAGCCCCCCACTAATATGATCAGGCTGGCGGTTCCTGCTTGTATTTTATAGACATCTGTATAAAAGAAAGCAAGAAAAGTCATCAGGGTTTGAAAAATCAGATTTGCGGCCAGGTCCCCCAAGCTATAACCAACTTTCTCCAGGACGGATAATTTTTGTGGACTTTCAGTCATATTTTTATTTTGAAAACTTTGAGTGACAGTTACGGATTGTTTTTCAGGGCCATTACTTTATAAAACGCTGGCTTTGGTTTAAAATTTCTGTCAAAAAGCAGGGGATAATTTGTTCTGCCCTGAATGGGCCAGTTATTTAACCAGGACTGGCCATCGTTCACTCCCCAGAAAGTAATTCTTTCAATTTTATCCCGGTGTTTGATGAATAACCTGAATAAATCCTCGTAGCATTTAGCCAGTTTATTTTGTACGGAATCCGGCAGGCCTCCGGGATACGGATTCATAAAGGGACTGTTCGCGTAATTTTGGTTTACGTCAGAACCTTTCAAATCCCAGGGGTTAGGTAAGCAGGTCAGATCCAGTTCGGTAAAACTAACTTTCAAACCAAGTGCGGCATATTCAAGAATACTTTTTTCAATTTCTTCCAGCGAAAGGTTGTTAATGCTCCAATGGGCCTGTATGCCGACTCCGTCTATTCGTGTTCCCGCTGCTTTGAGTTTCTTTATTAAAGCGATTGCCCCCGCCCTTTTTTTGGGTTGTTCGATATTGTAATCATTATAATAAAGTTCTGTGTTCGGGGCTGCTTTGGCAGCCAGATCAAATGCTTTTCGTATATAATCTCCGCCCAGTTTTTCCAGGAATATCGAATTACGCAGGGTTCCGTCTTCATTCAATGCTTCGTTAACCACATCCCAGCTGTTCACTTTGCCGGCATAACGTCCTGCAACAGTATTGATATGATTGGTCATAAACAGCAACAAGGAGTCGCTGTTGTTTATTTTTTTTACAAAGGGGGATAGCTGGCTGTGCCAGATTAGGGTGTGTCCCACAATGAACATCTTATATTTCACTCCATAGGCCACATATTTATCTGAAAGGTCAAAGTGATATTCATCCCATTCCGGATGAATCACTTCACATTTCATGATGTTTTCCGGAGTAATGGCATCGAATTGTGCCGGAATGAAGTTTACCGCATGCGGATCCTTTTCTTCTATCTGGAAACTATTCAAAGCCGTACCGATCAAAAAATCATTTTTAAAAGCTTTTTTGAGGGAAGTATCGAGGGAATTGTTAATAGTAACGGCATGAGGCACCATCCCGTCGTTTGGATTAGTTTTTTCCAAAGATCCGGTTGATCCGATGACACTGAGGACGATTAATCCCAATAAGGGTTTCATTTCTATATGGCTTTACAAAACGTCGTCTGCTAAATGTAACGGTTTATTATGTTTTCCATATACTCCTGTCTGCCGCTGATGATTTTCGGCTCACCGTTTTCGATCGCATAGGCTCTTAAATCCTCCATCGTCAGTTTCCCATCTTCAAAAGCTTTTCCATGTTCACTGTCAAAACTGGCGTACCGTGCTTTCTTAATTTTTTTATATTCGGATTTTCGTAAAACATTATCAGCTGTAATCAGTGCCCTGGCAAAAATGTCAACACCTCCGATATGTGCATAGAAGAGATCTTCCGGATCGGTACTGTTTCTCCTGATTTTTGCGTCGAAATTGATCCCACCGCCCTTAAAACCACCGGCCTGTAATAATACCATCATACATTCGGTCAGATCATTGATATCATTGGGAAACTGGTCGGTATCCCATCCATTCTGATCATCGCCGCGGTTGGCGTCGATCGAACCGAGCATGCCGGCATCCACGGCTACCTGCATTTCATGCTGCATGGTATGGCCCGCTAAAGTGGCATGGTTCACTTCTAAATTTAATTTGAAATCATTCAATAAATCATACTGGCGCAAGAAGCCAATGACGGTTTCTGCGTCGTAGTCGTACTGATGTTTGGTGGGCTCGCAGGGTTTGGGTTCTATAAAAAACATTCCTTTAAAACCGTTTTTCCTTGCATAGTCTTTGGCGGTATGTAAAAATCGGGCAAGGTGTTCTTTCTCACGTTTCATGTTTGTGTTCAGAAGACTCATATATCCTTCGCGCCCGCCCCAGAAAACATAATTTTCACCTCCCAGTGCAATGGTAGCATCCAGCGTGGCTTTCACCTGTGCAGCGCCATGCGCCAGTACATGAAAATCAGGATTGGTACTCGCGCCGTTCATATATCTTTTATGGGTAAATAAATTTGAAGTACCCCATAACAGACTTACCCCGCTTTCTTTTTGTTTTTCAGAAAGATAAGCAGTCATAATCTGCAGCCTTTTTTCGTTTTCCAAAACGTCGTTCGTGTAATCCACTACGTCCGTATCGTGAAAACAATAATAGGGCAGCCCCAGTTTGGAAATGAATTCGAATGCCGCATCTGCTTTATCTTTTGCTCTTTCAACAGCATCTGCTTTTTTATTCCAGGGAAAAATATGGGTTCCTTCACCGAAAGGATCCGCGCCGGTTCCACAGAAGCTATGCCAGTATGCACAGGCAAAGCGAAGCCACTCTTTCAGGGGTTTCCCGGCAACCACTTTCTTTTCATCATACCATCGATAGGCCAGTGGATTGTCTGATTCCGGACCTTCATATATAACCTGACCTATTCCCTGAAAAAACTCTTTTTGTTTGGTAGCGTATGGCATTTATCGTTAAATATTAGGTGAGATAATTTCAATTCACGTCATGAAGATATTAGCTTCTGCAGGAATTTCGTAATGAAAAAACCGACAACGTTGTAGTAGAAAAATAATCAACCCGGTTTCAAAACAAATATTTTACTTATATATTTATTGGACCAACAAGATAATTTTATTTCGAATTACCTGAAGGTTTAAGCAATACTCATGCATAAGCAATACAAAAGCATGTGAGTCCGGGGGTAATTTCCATTACCCCTTTTTTTATATTTTCCAGCTCCAGTTAAACGATTAACAGTCTCTATTATATATAATATGGAAAATATATGAGAGAAAAGGGAATTCGTTTTTCTTTTCAGCTATAAACTTGTTTCAGGCACGACTTTCTCAAAGGGTATAGTGTACACAATAAACCGCGATTCTGTTTTAAACTCATTTATACTCCGGAGAATTTGGAATTCATTTTTTCTAAGTGATTAATTTAGAAATATTTCTGCGCTCAAATTACCGTTCGTGGAAAATATTCTACTTGATGGGAATCAATGAATGATGCATGGAGCCTTCCGTCTGTCAGTAACTTTTCTAAATTGACCCTGCTAAAAAAAACGCTTCTTGCAGTAAGATCCGCAGGTGTTATTAACAATGTTTATAAGTGTAATAATTCGGTAAGTCATCTACAACGTTGTAGTAAATAATTAAAATCCCGGTGTGATTTTTTATCGAGTATATTCTCTACATTTAACTTGACCATTGCTAAATTTCTGTCTTCTAAAAAACGAACTGCTATGCCAAAAATGAAAATTAAACTACGTGCAACGTATACGCTGCTTGCATGTTTGCTTGTTTTATTCTCCTCCACAGCAATTGCTCAGACAAAAGTTTCCGGAACTGTAACTGATGCTGATTCCAAGCCTTTAAAAGGGGCCACGGTTTCAGAAAAAGGAACAACCAGAGGCACGGTTACCGATGATAATGGTGAATTTTTCCATTTCAGCAAAATCCGGTGCGAGCCTGATTGTTTCCATGGTTGGTTTTGAACCTTTGACTGTAAAAGTCGGAACCCAGACCAGTCTTTCCATTCAATTAAAAACAGATGTCTCACATCTGAATGAAATTGTAGTAACAGGTTACGGTACGCAAAAACGTGCGAATGTTACCGGAGCTATTTCTACGGTGAACAGTAAAACACTAAATGCCCAGCCGGTACTCCTCGTCTCTGAGGCTTTACAAGGCCGGGTTGCCGGAGTTTCCGTTGTAAATAATGGTAGTCCGGGTACGGCACCTATTGTGCGCATCCGGGGTATCAGTTCAATCAGTTATGCCTCTGATCCCTTGTATGTAATTGATGGAT
The DNA here is from genome assembly GCA_963766585.1 of uncultured Bacteroidota bacterium. Classification (GTDB taxonomy): domain Bacteria; phylum Bacteroidota; class Bacteroidia; order Chitinophagales; family Chitinophagaceae; genus Puia. The sequence goes on along the minus strand of CAVYAV010000001.1, from coordinate 846,552 downwards.
TCCCTGGAGCAAATATCAACACCATTGATGTGCGGGATATCGAAAGCCTAGAAGTGCTTAAAGATGCTTCGGCAGCTGCGATATATGGTTCAAGGGCCACAAATGGCGTTATCATGATTTCCACCAAAAAGGGTAGTCACGGCGGCAAACCGCGGGTGACCCTGGATTCTTACTTCGGAACTTCCGAAGTAACCCAGCGGCTGAGCCTCTTGAATACAGATCAGTTCAAACAATATGCACTCGCCTACCGCGGCAGCCAGGTAGGTCGTCTCTTACCACCCTGGGACAATACACCCATCTATCAGGGCGCTTCCACAACGTACGGAGAGACCAATACCGACTGGCAGAATGCTTATTTTAAAACCGGATTAATGACCCAGCAGAATATCGGATTAAGCGGCGGAAACGACGCAGCCCGTTATTATGCATCCTTTGGTTATATGAATCAGAATGGGACCGCTCCATGGGTAGGTTACCAACGATATAATTTCCGGATCAACTCAGACTATATTATCAGTAAAGTGTTCACTTTTGGGGAGAACCTGTTTTTTGCCTATGGCAATCAGGCCTATGACGATAATGAAACCGGCTCCAGAACAAACCTGGTGAATGTAATGAGGATCATGCCGCATATGCCGGTATATGATCCTACTACCAGTGATGGATTCAGGGGCGTGAATACGGTGTTGGACGGCAGTGACCCGACCAATCCGGTCGAAGACGCGACCATAAAGGATCCAGGTAACCGTAAGGTAGCCAACCTATTTTCAACAGCGTATATTGATGTGAACTTCACTTCCTGGCTGAAATTCCGTTCCACCTTCGGCGTGAACTATTCCAATGGACTGGATTACCGTTTCGCACCTATATTTAATGACAGCGGTACGGTTAACGGTTCCAGTTCGCCACAAGCTACGATTACAAATAATCGCACGGTGAATACCAGTCTTTTATTTACAGAACAACTCACGTTCGACAAAACCTATGGTAAGAATCATATAAACGCCATTGCAGTATATGAATACCAGAATGGATATTCAACGCAGGAAAATCAGAGTGGTAACCAGCCATCCAATTTGCTGCAAACACTCAACAATGCCACCAATCCATCTGTTCAGACACTTACGTACAAAACCGCTTTGATATCCTATCTGGGTCGTGTGAATTATGATTATATGGGTAAATATTTACTGAGTGCGGCCCTTCGTTATGATGGTTTGTCCGTTTGGGCGCCAGGTCACAAATGGTCTGCCTTCCCTTCCGCTTCGGTAGGATGGAGAGTCGACCAGGAAGACTTTATGCGAAATGCTGATTCAAAAATCTCCGAATTAAAACTGAGAGCCGGTTATGGCATTACCGGATTGGACGGAACGGTGCTGGGTACTACACCCTGGCAGGTAAGCGTATCGTCAAACAGTGCACAATACCCCTTTAATAATAATTTAACTGGTGGTCCCGCTTCTTCTATCCAGGGGCTGGGAAATGCAGATCTGGCCTGGGAAAAAACAAAAATGATTAACGTTGGATTGGATATGGGATTTCTGAGAAATAAAATCACTTTTTCGGCGGATTATTATGTACGTAAGACAGATAACCTCATATTGGGTGTGCCGCTCCCGACTTCTTTTGGCTTTGACAAGCTAACGAATACGGTTAATCAAAATGTTGCATCCATGACCAACAATGGTTTTGAAATGGCAGTTGGTTATAACCAGAGTGATAAAGATTTTAAATGGTTCGCGAATTTCAATATGTCGATAAACACCAACAAAATAAACAGTCTTGCTCCGGGTGTTTCAAATATTGAAGCTGGATCAGATGCTGATTATGGCGGATATAATATTACCAATACAGCACCAGGGCATGCCATACAATCTTTTTATGGATTTCAGGTGGAAGGTATATTTCAGAATCAGGCAGATATTGATAAACATGCCAAACAAGTGCCAAAGCCCATGCCAACAGACCCAGGAACATCTCCCGGAGATCTGGCCTTTAAGGATCATCAACGGCGACGGCGTAATAGATAGTAAAGACCGTACGTTCCTGGGCAGCTTTATTCCGAAAGCCACCTATTCGTTAAACCTCGGAGCAAACTATAAGAATTTTGACCTTTCCGTTTTCTTTTACAGCGTACAGGGAAACAAAATCTACAATGCTGCCCGTGTCATCACGGAAGGCATGATCCGGTTCTTTAATGCCGGAACGCAAGTGTTGGACGCCTGGACACCAACCAATACCAATACGAATATCCCACGGGCTGTCAACAGTGATCCCAATGGGAACGCACGTACATCTAGCCGTTTTATCGAAGACGGATCCTATGTCAGAATGAAGAATATTATTCTGGGTTATAGTCTCCCGGCTTCCACGCTGCAATCCTTAACCAAGGGGGTTGTCGGGAGCTTCAAGATTTATGTTTCTGCCCAGAATTTGTTAACCATTACCAATTATAGCGGATATGATCCGGAAGTGGGTAACAGGACACCGAATTCTTCATTAACCAATGGTATTGATTATGCTGTGTATCCGCAGCCAAAAAGTTTCAATGTCGGAATACAGGCAAGTTTTTAAAGGATTAACAAACGCATTTTCTTAAAATATTTATTCGATAGTTATGAAACAAAATACAAACAAAACTATTCTGGCGATTATACTGGTGATAGCCAGTTTAATCGGCTGTAATAAAGATCTGGATGTCACCGACGCAAATAATCCGACGGTGGAAAGCTATTTTAAAACCGCCGCTGAGTTGCAGAAAGGCGTAAATGGTATCTATTCGATGTTGAGGGGTGGCTCACTGGTTGCACGCGAATGGTTCTTTTTGCACGATATGCGGGGCGGGGAATGTGCAGCGGGTGGTGCCCAATTGGATGCGGGCAGAACAGAATTATTAAATGCACCTAAACCCAGTTCAGGAAACCCGGTTATGTCGGATGAATGGGGTGGCGATTATACCATGATAAACCGCGCGAATGTAGTTCTTTCAAGTGCCGCAGGTGTGACGGATAATACAGCACTCCGGGACAGGCTGGTGGGGGAAGCGCAATTCCTCAGGGCCTGGGCTTATTATGAACTCGTATCCCAATGGGGTGATGTGCCTGTTTATACTGAACCCATCACTTCCCCTACCGGGTATAAGGCCAAGTCTCCCGCCGCAGATATATACACATTGATTATTTCAGATTTAACTGCTGCTGTGGCCGCATTGCCTGACAGTTACGGTGCTTCTGACCTTGGGAGAGCAACCAGTGGTGCAGCCAACGCACTGTTAGGCAGGGTGCAAATGCAAAAAGGAGACTACGATGCCGCAAAAACCGCACTGCTCAAGATATACGGCAAATATTCCCTTACGGCGAATTATAATTGGAATTTTGACGGAGATGTTTACGATGATGCGGGAAATCAAATGACGGCTGGTCATGAATTCAATTCAGAATCCGTTTTTGAAGTGGTGTTTGTAGAAAAGCCAGCTAAAGGTCTTGATTTTAACTGGGGCTATGTCGGGGAAGGTTCAACGAGCCCGTTGGCTACTGTGCGTCCGCAGGAATATGGAATTACCTGGGGAAATGTTATTCCTTCTAACCAGTTGCTGGATGAATATGAAGCGGGAGATCCGCGGTATGGTTATACCATTTACGAAGAAGGAAACCAGATCCTCACAGGAATGCCAAATCCAAATACACCGCTAACACTTACCAGTGCGATGATTAATATGGCTGCCAGCACAAGACATGGTGTAACTTTAAAACGTTTTTTTCGTAAATACAATTGTTACGAATGGGCGAATTCAGCTTCTAAGTCCGGTGGTATCAACCAGCGCGTTATCCGTTATGCAGATGTGTTGCTGATGCTGGCTGAGTGTGAAGCTGAAGCAGGTAATTTGGCCCAGGCTGCCAGTTATATCAATGAGGTTCGTGCCCGGCCCAGTGTAAATATGGCTCCCGTTAACCCCGCTACACATGACGCTGCCATACTTGCGATCATGCATGAAAGAAGGGTAGAACTGGGTGCAGAAGAAATCGCCAGTATTGATATCCTCCGATGGAGAGCAAAGGGATACTATCCTTCCATTGCACCGGATCCAAAACCCTCACAGGTTTCCACGTTGCCGATTCCGGATCAGGAAACCTCCTCAAACCCATTAGTAACAAATTAAATTTGCTTTATTTGTGAGGGAAACCCACGGCTAAAATAAATTGATATCCTATTTCGACGCATAGAGGCTGGTAAAACAGCCTCTATTTTTTTTAGCCCGATGCAACGATTGGCGGTTTGGATGAAAACTGATATTTTTTAATGGATTATCTTGTAATTGTATGAAAGGGAAATGTATATCCTGTGTTTGTTTTCTGATTGCCGGCATCTTTTTGTTGGTTTCATGTACCCGCAAGCCTGCACCATTGTTTACGGAGCTGGACGCAGCGGAAACAGGTATACATTTTAATAATGAGATCCATGAAAACGACTCTTCCCATTCCTTTATCAATGAGTTTGGATATATGGGCGGTGGCGTTGGAATCGGTGATTTTAACAATGACGGAAAAAAAGATATATTTTTTTCCGGGAACCAGGTTACGTGCCGGCTATATATTAATAAAGGCAACAATCAGTTTGAGGATATTACGGAGAAAGCCGGGATCAAAACAAATGTCTGGTGCACGGGCGTAAGTATCGTGGATATCAACAATGACGGCTATGATGATATTTATGTCTGTGTTTTTGGAAAGAATCTTTTGGAATCGCTCCAAAAATCTTCTATTCATCAACCAGCATGACCTCACATTTAAAGAAGAAGCAGAAGCCTACGGACTGGCAGATACGGGCTATTCCACCCAGGCTGTTTTTTTTGACTACGATAAGGACGGTGACCTCGATATGTTCCTGACGAATTATTTATTAAGTGCAAACAATGCCAATAATATTGTTCCGCGTGACAGAAGCGGATTCTCACTGGCCAATGACAGACTCTACCGCAATGAGGGTGATAGTGCTCACCTGGGTCATCCGGTTTTTAAAGATGTATCATTGCAGGCCGGTATAAAAGAAGACGGGTTCGGGCTTGGAGTGGTAGCGGGTGATTTTAACCAGGACGGCTGGCCGGATATTTATGTGGCCAATGATTTTGTTTCGAATGATGAACTCTGGCTGAATAACCACAATGGAACTTTTACGAATTGTATCCCCCGGGCTATGCGTCATCAGGGTTATTCCAGCATGGGTGCAGATGCTGCAGATCTCAACAACGATGCGTTGCCCGACATCGTAACACTGGATATGTTGCCGGAATTTAACGAACGAAAAAAAACATCTTTCTCCTTTATGAACTCATGACCGTTATGAGAGGGAACGGTCCATGGGGTATGAGCCGGAATTCATGCGTAATATGCTCCAGCTGAATAATGGAATCCGGATGCAAGGCGATACAAGTATTCCTTTTTTCAGCGAGATCGGACAGCTCGCCGGCATCCAAGCTACTGACTGGAGCTGGAGCGTTTTGCTGGCTGATTTCGATAATGACGGCTGGAAAGACATGCATGTAACGAATGGAATCGGAAGGGATTTTATCAATGCAGATTTCCTGGAATTCAGCAGTAATGTATTCAACAGCACTCTTTCCCGCGAGGAACAGCAGGATGCCATCCGGAAAAAACTGGCCGACTTGAAACATATCCGCCTTTCGAATTATCTGTTCATGAACAATCATGACCTGACTTTTACGGATATCTCGGCAAAAGCCGGTATTGATGAACCCTCTATGTCTAATGGAGCTGCCTATGCTGATCTGGATAATGACGGTGACCTCGACCTGGTGGTGAATAATATCAACCAGGAAGCGTTTGTTTTTATCAATAATACGAATCAGAAAAATAAACCCTCAGCTGCACATTTTTTAAGTCTCTGCCTGGCGGGCGATAGTCTGAACAAAGAGGGATTCGGTTCAAAACTGCTGGTTTATAATCATGCCGGAATGCAAATGCAGGAAGAAAATCCTGTGCGGGGTTATTTTTCTTCGGTGGACCGTCAATTGATTTTTGGATTGGGAAAGGATAATCACGTTGATTCCCTGCGGGTGATATGGCCGGATAACAAACAGCAGCTGATCAAAAATTTTGGAGCCGATACCAGTTTTATCCTCTCCTGGAAAAATGCCCGCAACTATCCGATAAATAACAGCGCTAAACCGGCACTACTATTTACGGATATCAGTTCCTCGTCTGGAATTTTGTATAATCACCATGAAAATTCCTTTAATGATTATTCCATCCAGCGCTTATTCCCCCAAAAGTATTCCCAGATGGGACCTTATATAACAACCGGGGACATTGATCATAATGGACGAACAGATTTTTTTATTGGCGGGGCCATTAATTTTTCAGGAAAAATATTTACACAACAGTCCAATTCGTCATTTACTTCTAAAAATCTCACCGATAGCATCAAATATCAGGAAGATATGGATTGTATTCTATTTGATGCAGATGGGGATGGTGACCTGGATTTGCTGGTAACCTGCGGTGATATCCAGTATCCCGAAAACTCAATTTATTATAAACCCCGTTTGTATTTAAATGACGGCAAGGGGAATTTCCTGCTGCAGCCAAATGCCATTCCGGATAACGTAAGAACCATTGCCGGATGCGTAAGCGCTGGGGATCTGGATGGCGATGGCGATCTGGATCTGTTTATCGGAGGTAGGGTTTCGGCAAAATATCCAATGTCTCCCGCAAGTTTTATTTTACGAAACAACAAAGGAATATTTAAGGACGTGACAGCAGAGGTTTGTCCCGAATTGCAATTTCCCGGAATGGTCACATCAGCCGTATGGACTGACTACGACAACGACAAACAAACCGATCTGATCATTGCGGGTGAATGGATGCCGGTTAAATTTTTCAAAAACAATCATGGCCGGTTAACTGATGCAACCGCATCTACAGGCCTGACCAACATAAACGGAATGTGGCGAAGTCTGATCGCTGCAGATGTTGACCAGGACGGGGACATTGACCTGGTAGCGGGAAACCTAGGTCTTAATTGTGATTATCAGGCCAGTCCGTCGGAACCAATGCAGTTATTTGCCACGGATCTGGATGGGAATGGAAGCATTGATCCGGTTTTCTTCTATTATATAAAGGGGCAGGATGGGGAGAAGCATTCTTTTCCCGGAATCAGCAGGGGGCAGTTTTCGGAGCAGGCGCCTTTCATCAAAAAGAAATTCCTGCGGCACAGCGATTATGCACAGGCAACCTATGACGATATTTTCCGGGGGAAAAGCAATGTGCTGAAACTCTATTGTGAAGAAACCAGGAGTATGTATTTCGAAAATATCGGAAACGGAAAATTTGTGAAACATCCATTACCCGTAGAGGCCCAGTTTGCACCGGTAAATGCAATCATCTGCGACGACCTGGACAATGACGGATTTAAAGATCTGTTGCTGGCCGGAAATGAATACCAGACTAATGTGATGACCGGAAGATATGATGCTTCTTATGGATGTTTTCTGAAGGGTGGGGCAGATAAAAATTTTAAATCTGTACCTCCGGCTGAAAGCGGATTTGTGCTGGACGGCGATGTTAAATCCATGGCCATGATCCGGTTGTCAAACGGGGAAAAAATAATCCTGGCTGCAGTCAATAATGATTCACTCCGGGTGTTCAGCGTAAATCCTGCACACAAACTGGTTGTACATCACTGAAGTAATAATAAACCTTAAATGGGAATCATAATGCGGTTTACTTTGGCAATGGTTTTATTAATTTCTTTTCTCCAACCCGCGTTGTGCCAGGTAAGGCTTCCGCAACTGATCCGCGATAGTATGGTTTTACAAAGGGATACCAAACTGAAAATATGGGGATGGGCTTCTCCAAAAGAAAAAATAAAAATTGGTTTTCTAAACAGGAACTACCGGATAACAGCAGACGAAAAAGGGAAATGGATGGCCGTGCTTCCACCAGAGAAAGCCGGTGGTCCATACGATATGGATATTCAGGCCAGCAACCATATTACGATCAGGAATATCCTATTTGGGGATGTGTGGATCTGTGCCGGCCAGTCAAACATGGTTTTACCCATGGAACGGGTGAAGGAGAAATATGAGGATGACATTAAAAATGCAGACTATCCCATGATCCGGTTATTCTTCATTCCGACAGTTACCGATTTAAAAACCGGCGGGATGATTTGCCTCCCGGCAATTGGAAGTGGGCAAACCCCGTGGATGTGCTTCAGTTTTCGGCAACAGCTTATTTCTTTGCCAGAACGATTTATGAAAAATATCGTATTCCGATTGGATTGATAAACACCAGTGTAGGAGGAACCCCGATTGAAGCCTGGATTAGTGAAAACGGGCTGAAGGAATTTCCCGACATAGCAGGAACTATTCAAAAAAATAAAGACACGGCAAATATTAATGCAATAAACAGAAATGCAGCTGCACACAATGCCGCCGTATATAAGCTCGAGGACCAGCGGGACCCCGGATTAACGGATCCGGTCCGCTGGTATGATACGGCCTATATTCCCAAAGGATGGAAGAATATTAATATCCCGGGATATTGGGAAGATCAGGGCATAAAGGATCTTGATGGCATTGTTTGGTACAGGAAAGAAATTGATGTACCGGCTTCTATGACCGGGATCCCGGCTAAAATTTTTCTGGGAAGAATTGTGGATGCTGACTATTTATATGTGAATGGGAAACTGGTTGGTAACACTACTTACCAGTATCCCCCGAGGAGATATTCTTACCAGCCGGTTTATTAAAGGCGGGTAAAAATCAACTGGTAGTCAGGGTGATCAATAATTCCGGTAAAGGTGGCTTTGTTCCGGATAAACCTTATTATTTAACAACAGGGACGGAAAACCTGGATCTGAAAGGAGACTGGAAGTATAAAGTGGGGGAAGCATTTATCCCGCATAGTGAAACTGATCTGGCCAACAGCATTTCCCTGCAAAATCAGCCGGCTTCCTTATTCAATGCGATGGTTTCTCCTTTGGTGAATTTCTCCATCAGGGGAATGATCTGGTATCAGGGAGAAAGTAGCACCGGTAATGCCGTAATGTATAATAAACTACTGCCAGCACTGATAAAAGACTGGAGAAACCAATGGCAAAAGGGAAATGTCCCCTTCCTGTTTGTTCAGTTACCGAACTTCCAGGACCGGCAATACCTTCCATCTGAAAGTGAGTGGGCCGTACTCAGGGAAGCGCAGCTGAATTCCTTATCGGTATCAAATACCGCTATAATTGTAACCATTGATATTGGTGAATGGAATGATGTACATCCGCTGAATAAAAAGGATGTGGGCTTGCGACTGGCGCTGGCTGCCCAAAAAATAGCTTACGGGGAAAATGATATTGTTTATTCCGGACCACTATACCAGTCTTCCAGGATTGAAGGCAATCGCATCATCATTTCTTTTACTCAGACAGGTGGAGGATTGATCAGCAATGACCAGGAACATCTGCAACAATTTGCCATTGCAGGTGCCGATAAAAAATTTGTCTGGGCAAAAGCAAAAATTGAAAAGAACGAGGTCGTTGTATGGAATGATGATGTACCTCACCCGATGTATGTACGGTATGCCTGGGCAGATAATCCGCAAGGCGCAAATTTATTTAATAAAGAGGGTCTTCCGGCTTCTCCGTTCAGGACGGATAATTCAACTCCGTAAACCAAACGCTTTTAATTGTATAAATATATTTTATGAACAGGATAGCTGGATTTTTTCTTCTTTGTATGACCATGGTGGTCAATGGCTCCGCCCAGTTTGGAAAAATGTCGCCGGCAGACAGTATACATTGGGCGAATATCAGAAAACTTACAGAACAGGATTACAGGAATATGCTGGAACAGCTGCATATAGATTCCACAAGACCGGGACCTTCCGGAAACCCTCAGGCACCGAATGCGGCGAATGCGGATGAATCAAAAGTTTTCACAAATATTAAATTGCCCGACCCCCTGATATTAAATGATGGGCAACCGGTAACAACGGCAAAAATGTGGTGGGAAAAACGCCGCCCCGAAATTGTAGAATATTTTGACAGGGATGTTTATGGAAGAGTTCCGGCAAATGTCCCCAAAGTAACCTGGGAACTTGTCAGCTCAGTATATGATACCAGTAATCATGTTCCGGCTATAACCAGGAAACTGATCGGCCACGTGGATAATTCTTCCTATCCGGCGATCAGCGTCAATATTGATCTGACGATATGCACACCTGCGAATATAAAAACGCCGGTACCCCTGATCATGGAATTCGGATTTATTTTCCCGCCCGGATTTAAATTTCCTGCGTCCGCCACCGGGCTCACCGGTAGTAACCCCATGGCAGCAGTTATTATTGGAAAAAGGCTGGGGTTATGCGATTATCGTTCCTGCCAGTTACCAGGCAGATAATGGCGCCGGACTAACCCAGGGAATAATCGGACTCGTGAATAAAGGCCAGCCGCGTAAACCCGATGATTGGGGTGCTTTGCGTGCCTGGGCATGGGGTGCAAGCCGCGCGATCGATTATTTTGAAACAGATAAAACGATAAATACAAAACAACTGGGAATTGAAGGACTTTCCCGTTACGGCAAAGCCGCATTGGTCACCATGGCCTATGAACCCAGGTTTGCCATTGGTTTTATAGGTTCCTCCGGTGCGGGCGGAACAAAAATACTGCGCAGGAATTTTGGGGAACAGGTGGAGAACCTGGCTTCTTCCGGAGAGTATCATTGGTTCGCCGGAAATTTTATTAAATATGCCGGTCCGCTTACCGTAAATGATCTGCCGGTGGATGCACACGAATTGGTTGCATTGTGTGCACCAAGGCCGGTATTTATCAGTTCAGGTTCCCCGAAAAATGAAGGCCAGTGGGTGGATGCAAAGGGTATGTTTCTCGGAGGCGTATATGCGGGACCGGTATATAAGCTATTAGGAAAAAAGGACCTGGGAACCATGGATTTTCCTCCGATGGAAACCTCTTTGACAAATGGAGAGATTGCCTTTCGCCAGCACAGTGGTGGCCATACGACCGGTCCAAACTGGCCAACATTTATAGAATGGGCGAGCCAGGTATTTTAATTAAAATGGTAATCAATTCTTTTCAATGGTCATATCGCATATATATAGAAAGCTTTTGATGATATTTTCCCTGCTTTGTTTTGTTGTTTCCATACAGGCACAACAGATCATTTCAGAAACCCGGGTTCCAAATTCTTATCCATGGATATCTCCGGGAATGAGTCCGGTGATATGTTCCGATTCCAATGATTTTACCCTGGTCCGGAAATCGGTACTGCTCCTTCAGCAGGATATAGAAAGGGTGACCGAAAACAAACCAGGACTGACAAATATCTATTCCTGCAAAAGCCCAAAACCTGATTATCGTGGGTTCCATTGAAAAATCAAACCTGATTCAACGACTCATTCAGGATAAAAAAATTGATGTCAGGCAAAATAAAAAATAAATGGGAAGGGTATCAGCTGCAAACCGTCAGTCACCCGTTCCCTGGAATTGAAAACGCACTGGTCATTTTCGGAAGTGACAGAAGGGGCACAGCCTATGGCGTGCTGGAATTATCCCGGCAAATGGGTGTTTCTCCCTGGTATTGGTGGGCGGATGTGCCTGTGAAGAAAAAGACCAGTTTGTTTTTAAAAAGGGATTTAATCATCTCAGATATGCCGAAAATAAAATACCGCGGCATATTTATTAATGATGAAGCACCGGCTTTAGCCGGATGGTCAAAGGAAAAATTCGGCGGATTCAATCATTTGTTTTATGAAAAAGTATTTCGAACTCATGCTGAGGCTGAGGTCAAATTATTTATGGCCCGCGATGTGGGGAAATGCTTTTTATGATGATGATTCGCTCAACAGAAAAATGGCTGATGACTATGGGATTGTTATTGGTACTTCCCACCATGAGCCGTTGATGCGGGCGCATGATGAATGGAGGCGTTATGGAACTGGCAAATGGAACTATGACAGTAATGAAATGAAATTAAAGGCATTCTGGAAAGAAGGAATGCAGCGGGTGAAAGGAACGGAAACGATTGTGAGTGTAGGTATGCGGGGAGACGGAGATATGCCCATGACCCAGGGTACGGCTATTGCGCTGCTGGAAAGAATTGTAAAGGATCAGCGGGAGATCATCGCGGATGTCACCCAAAAAGATCCCGCAGCAACTCCCCAGCTGTGGGCACTCTATAAAGAAGTTCAGAATTATTATGATCAGGGAATGCGGGTGCCGGATGATGTAACGCTTTTACTTTGCGATGATAACTGGGGTAATATCCGCAAATTGCCGAAATTAAATGAACCCCGCAAGAAAGGGCGGCTACGGAGTTTACTATCATTTCGATTATGTGGGCGATCCCAGAAATTATAAGTGGATCAATACAGTTAACATAGCCAGGGTATGGGAGCAAATGCATCTGGCGTATGTTATGGCGTTGATAAAATATGGATCGCGAATGTGGGCGACCTGAAACCTTTGGAATTCCCGGTTTCGTTTTTTCTGGATTATGCCTGGAACCCGGACAAATGGAATGAAGACAATCTTTCGGAATATTTTACAAAATGGGCCGCACAGCAATTTGGAGAAACCCGGGCAAAAGAAATAGGTAACCTGATAAAAAGATATTCGCAATATAATGCCCGGAGAAAACCTGAATTGCTGTCGCCGGAAACATACAGTCTGTTCAACTACAATGAAGCACCCAATATCGTAGATGATTACAACAAACTGGCTGGCTGAAGCAATAAAAATAAACCAGGCATTGCCTCCGGAATACAGGGATGCATTTTTTGAGCTGGTGCTGCATCCCATCGAAGCTTCGGCCAACTTAAACGAGATGTACCTGGCAGCAGCTAAGAACAGATGGTTTGCAGAAAGAAAGGCGGATTCAACGAATATTTTTGCAGATAAAGTGAAACAGCTATATATAAAAGATTCATTGATTTCAGTCCAGTATAATCAAACGCTTTTGAACGGGAAGTGGAATCATATGATGGACCAGACCCATATTGGGTACACCTACTGGCAGCAACCGCCAGTAAACCAGATGCCATCTGTGGAATATGTTATTCCCGGATCGGATATTGTACTTCCGGCGACGAATGTTTGATTCAAAAAATAAATTTCTGGAGAGCCCGGAATTCAATAAGGCAGAAAGAAATACGTTTTATGAGAGGGATGGTTATGTTTCCATGCAGGCCGTGAACTTTAATAAAGCTGTTGGCAAACCGGATATTCACTGGAAATCCATTCCTGACATCGGAAGAGACGGTTCAGGTATCACTACATTTCCCGTAACGGCATCTTTTTCAAATTTTAGCAGGGATAATCCGCATGTAGAATATACATTTTACGCGTATGACAGCGGAAAGGTTTCAGTGAATTTATTTTTTTCACCATCGCTGAACTACAAGAATGATAGTGGATTGAAATACGCTGTTTCCATTGATGATGAGCTACCTCAGATAGTATACGTTAATAAAGACGGAAATATTCCCAAGACGTGGGAAGGATGGGTAGCTGACAATATTATTATAAAATCTACGCATCATACCATTTCAGGAAAAGGAAAACATATCTTAAAATACTGGATGATCAGTCCGGCACTTGTTCTGCAGAAACTGGTAATAGATTTTGGCGGAGTAAAACCAAGTTATCTGGGCCCTCCCGAAACAATTAAGAAATGACGATTTTCTTATTGAAAGTTGAATATTAAAACCCAACTGAATTTCCACCGTCAACCGGCAGCACGACACCGGTTAAAAAGCCGGCATTGTCCGACGAAAGGAAATAGGCGGCTTCGGCAACATCTTCCGGGTTACCGAGTTTGCCCATTGGCGTCCTGGAAAGTACTTTGTTCTTTCTTTCCACATCATTATTGAGTGCTTTGGCCGACATATCGGTAGCTATAAAACCCGGAGCTATACAATTTACCAGTATTCCTTTGGGTGATAATTCCACGGCCATAGCCCGGGTCATTCCTTCAATGGCAGATTTGGAAGCCGTATAAGCAATAACTTTTGGAATACCATATTGTGAAGCCATGGAGCTGATATTAATGATACTCCCCTTTCCATTTTTGATCATCACTTTTGCGATCTCCCTGGATAGTGCAAACATTGAAATAACATTGGATAGGATTATATGACTGAATTCTTCATCACTAACCTCGGTAAAATCCTTTTTTAAATTTATACCTGCATTATTCACCAGGATATGAATGCTGCCATATTTATCCACGATCTGTTTTACCAGTTCCGGAATGGATTTAAGATCTGTTAAATCGAAAGACATGGGAACGCATAAATCCCCCAGTCTTGCCTTTGCATCTGAAAGTTTTTGCTGATTTCGGCCAATAATGATGGTTTGAATTCCACTATTTACAAACTTTTCTGTTATGGCCAGTCCGATTCCTGATCCTCCTCCGGTAACTACTGCTATTTTATTCATAGAATCAATTGCATGCTGTTATATGAAGTTAATATAAAATGTATTTTAAAAACGGTTTGCAAACGATAATGCACTTACTAAATTGCCTTATATTGGGAGAGAAAATTTGATATCTCGCTATATGCATTTGCAACAGACCTTGCGCTGGTTCGGCCCTGAAGATCCGGTGAGTTTAAGTGATATCCGGCAGGCAGGATGCTCCGGAATCGTAACTGCTTTACATCATATTCCGCCGGGAGAGATTTGGACAACTGAAGAGATTGGTATTAGGAAGGAAATGATTGAACGTGCGGGTATGGAATGGTCGGTTATCGAAAGCCTCCCGGTACATGAGGACATAAAAAGGCACAGGGATAAATACCAGGAGTATATTGAAAACTATAAGCAGAGCCTTCGCAACATTGCGTTTTGCGGTTTGAAAACTGTGGTATATAATTTTATGCCCATCCTGGACTGGATGCGGACGGATATTTCCTTTCCGATGCCGGATAAAAGTCTCGCCCTTCGCTTTGAAAAATCAGCCTTTATCGCATTTGACCTGTTCTTACTAAAACGTCCGGGGGCAGAAAAGGATTATACATCGGATGAAATCGCAAAAGCAGAAAGGCGTTTTGATTCCATGTCGGCCGGGGATAAGGAAACCCTTTATCATAATGTCCTGCTGGGCCTGCCGGGAACGAAGGAAAGATTTACAGAGAATCAAATTCTTGACGCGCTGCAAACCTATGAGGCGATAGATTCCGATACTTTAAAAAAGAATCTTTTTTATTTTTTAAGAAAAATTCTTCCGGTAGCAGAAGAAGCCGGGTTGAATCTGGCCATTCATCCCGATGATCCGCCTTATCCTATTCTGGGTCTGCCGAGAATCGTCAGTACCGAAAAAGATCTGGAGGAAATTTTGAATGCTGTAATTTCTCCCGCCAATGGCCTGTGTTTTTGCACGGGATCGCTCGGTGTCAGAGATGATAATGACCTGATCGGAATTTTGAAACGCCTGGGCGATCATATACATTTTTTTCATCTTCGTAACACCCGGCGGGATGAAGAGGGAAATTTTTATGAAGCAGATCATCTGGACGGGGACACTGACATGTATTCCGTGATGAAAGAAGCAGTTTTGCTTTTGCAGAGGAGGGGGGTGTCGGTTCCGGTCAGACCTGATCATGGTCATCAGATGCTGGATGATCTGAAAAAATCGACGTATCCGGGTTACAGTGCGATAGGAAGATTAAAGGGACTTGCTGAACTAAGAGGTCTTGAAATGGGTATTTATAAATCATTATCACACTAAACTTCTACATACAGCATAGGAATGACACCAATTTGTCCGCAGGTGGGTCAGGCAGGGTTATTGAATATGAATCAGTAGTTGGGCGGCCGTTTCAATATACCAGGGACAAAACAGCTTAGAACGCGTTAAAAGGGTGGTTTTCCCGTAATTGCCAGGTGAGGGTAAAGTTGGTATTGAATGCTGTTGTCAATACATTACCTTTAGTTGCACTGGGAATACCGAATTTTCAATCTTCACCATCCTTCAGCCAATACCTCAAGGCTGCAATTTTGTAAAAGCAAACTATTTCGTAGTGATTTGATATGAACATAAAAAAACCGGGCGAATTAACGATTGCTTATATAGAACCTGCCTCTCCTAAGGAAGAAAAAGAAAAACAAGCGGAAGAACTAGTTATTGCCAACAAAGAGCTGGCGTATCAAAACGAAGAGAAGGAAAAACGGGCCACGGAATTAATCATTGCTAACAAAGAGCTGGCATATCAAAATGAAGAGAAGGAAAAACGGGCCACGGAATTAATCATTGCTAACAAAGAGCTGGCATATCAAAATGAAGAGAAGGAAAAACGGGCCACGGAATTAATCATTGCTAACAAAGAGCTGGCATATCAAAATGAGGAGAAGGAAAAACGGGCAGCTGAATTGATCATTGCCAACAAGGAATTAGCATATCAAAATGAGGAGAAAGAAAAGCGGGCGAAAGAATTGCTTATTGCGAACAGGGAACTTAAACAGGCTGAAGCGGACATTCGCCAATTGAATGATGAATTAGAACAAAAGGTAGTTCAGCGAACTTCACAATTGGAATCGGTGAACAAAGAATTGGAATCATTTTCATATTCGGTATCGCACGATTTGCGGGCTCCCATCAGGGCAATCAATGCGTATACAAAAATTTTGATGGATGACTATTCGGAAAAAATTGATGCCGATGGTACAAAAGTCATTCAATCCATTTTGCGCAATTCTAAAAAAATGGGGGAACTCATTGATGATTTGCTGGCCTTTTCCAAATTGGGAAGAAAGCAGGTAACGGTTTCTGCATTTAATATGAAAACCCTGGTTGACCTGGTGATTGGTGAATTATTATTTAACGATATGGATAGTATACCTGAATTTACTGTCGGTGTGTTTCCTCCTGCTAAAGGGGATCAGTCACTTATTAAACAGGTTTGGATTAACCTGATCTCCAATGCGATTAAATATTCGAAGTATAAACCAAAAATCCATATCGAAATTGGTGCATTCGAAAAAGACAATCAAATAGTTTATTATGTAAAAGATGAAGGAGCCGGTTTTGATATGCAGTACTATGATAAGTTATTCGGTGTTTTTCAGCGGTTACATTCGCAGGAAGAATTTGAAGGCACAGGTATTGGTCTGGCCATTGTTCAAAGAATAGTACAACGACACAATGGGGTAGTCTGGGCGGAATCAGCAGTTAATGAAGGATCGTGCTTTTATTTCAGTCTGCCCGCATTGAAAACAGTAGTAAATAACGCGCTTAATTAATTTAAATGAATTACGATAATATTGAAATATTATTTGCTGAGGATAGCATAGACGATACAATACTCACTATTCGCGCCCTTGAAAAGGGTGGATTTACCAATAAACTTTATCATGTAAAAGACGGAGCAGAAGCTATTGATTTTCTTTATTGCAAAGGGGCATATATATCTCGGAATTTCACCGAAAAACCCAAATTGATATTATTGGATTTAAAAATGCCAAAAGTATCCGGAATACAGGTGCTGGAAAAAGTCAAGTCTGATCCGGCGCTTAAATCTATTCCAGTTGTAATTCTAACTTCATCCCAGGAAGATCCGGATATGGCAAAATGTTATTCCCTTGGTGCCAATAGCTATATTGTTAAACCTGTTGATAGCAATAAGTTTTTAAGTTCTATAAAAGAGATTGGATTGTATTGGATAGGGTTAAATCAGCCAGCCCAATAGCGGAGTTGGTATTCATTGGCGATTAGAATCCGGGTTAACAGAACATTGTAAGGACCAATCAGGGTGGAATTCAAATAAAATGCGTTAATGACATCTAATCTTAAAATACTGGTTCTGGAAGATAACCAGAATGATGCTGATTTACTTCACCGCGAATTGAAAAAATCGGGACTAAGTTTTACTTCCAAAATTGTTCAGGCCAGGGAGGAGTACGAGATTGCCCTCGAAAAATTCGGCCCGGATATTATTTTGTCTGATTATTCCCTTCCTGCTTTTGATGCGGTAACTGCGTTTCGTATCAAACAATATAAATCTCCATACATTCCTTTCATTATTGTTTCCGGCATTATTGGGGATGAAAATGCAGTTGAACTTATAAAAAATGGAGTTACGGATTACACACCAAAAGATAAACTATTCACACTATCTCAAAAAATCAGCAGGGCGCTTAAGGATGCAGAAGAAAGAAAAGAAAAAAATATAACAGCATCAAAATTAAAAATACAATCGGAAGAATTAGTTATTGCGAATAAAGAACTTCATGAAAAGACCCTTCTCCTGGAACAACAGGAAAAAAAACTGATCAGAACTAATGAAGAGCTTAAACGTTTAAATCAGCATCTTGAAAACAGGGTTTTTGAAAGAACCGGTGAATTGGAAAAACTGATTCATGAACTGAAGGACCTTAGTTTATCAAAAGACAAGTTACTTGCAGTTATTTCCCACGATTTGCGAAACCCGTTGGCGGTTTTGCTTCTCGCATCAGAAGAATTAAGCCGTGAATCAGAAAGTAATGTTTATGATCCTATTCAGCCGTTTGTGAAAATTATTGAACGTAGCTCGCATAATATCCTGCGACAGCTAAATGAACTGGTAAACTGGGCAAAAACCCAACAGGAAAAGGCGACAGTAAACCTGGAAAAAATTTACCTGGTTTCTGCCATCAGGGAGAGTTTTGAATTATTAAAACCAAATGCTTCACAGAAGAATATTGTCCTGGAGAATAAGGTATCCAATGATATTTTTATAAAAGCAGATGCGCTAATGCTTCGTTCTATTCTTCAGAACCTTGTTACCAACTCCATAAAATATAGCTGGCAGGGTGGAAAGGTTATGATAACGGCTAAGCCTAAGGGTAGTCTCACGGAAGTTTGCATAATGGATTCGGGTTTAGGAATGGATGAAGCTACCCGGCAAAAACTTTTTACAAAGTCCAATTCAATGTCCGTATCTGGTACAAATAATGAAGAGGGCACTGGCCTGGGGTTGATTTTGGTTAAAGATTTTGTTTCTCAACATGGCGGAACAGTCAGGGTGGAAAGCGAGATAGAGAAAGGAACCTGCATTTATTTTACGATGCCCACTTACACGGTGTAATTTTAAAAAACCGGTAACCCGTTCGCCGGACTTCACTAAAGGAGTGGGAGGGAATTATAATTTGATCAGCCCCACACTACATTTTCCTATTTACCCACGCTGCATTATCCTTTTATTATTTCGAGCAAATAAAAAAGTTTAAATTTTAGTCGCACGTACATTAGTGGATAAAATGTTCCTGACTATGGGGAAGAAAAGAGCCCTGGTAATCGGTGCGGGCATTCTCGGTCTGGCAACCGCTCGTGCACTGGCATTAAAAGGATTTGCTGTAACCGTGTTTGAAAGAAACGGAAAAGCGGCGGGTGCTTCCGTAAGGAATTTTGGAATGGTCTGGCCCATCGGTCAACCCGCCGGCAGACAATATGAGCTTGCAATTCGTTCCCGGAATTGTTGGGTGGAAATCGGAAATTCCTCCGGATTATGGTATGATCCCGTTGGCAGCCTGCATATGGCCTATAATCCCGATGAGTGGGTTGTTCTCCAGGAACTGGAGGAAATATTCGTAAACGAAGGACGTGATGTTCAGCTATTGAACCGGGATCAGGTGGCTGAAATCTCCTCTGTAGCCAAAGCGGAAAATTGCCTTGGTGGACTATTTTCTGGGGATGAAATCATTGTAGACCCGCGGGAAGCCATTGCGGCTCTACCGGGTTACCTGGAAGAAAACCTGGGGGTCCGGTTTTACTGGGGAAAAGTAGCAACGGAAGTGCATACCGGATTTATCATCGCAGGAGGTCAGAAATGGGAGGCCGATCAGATCTTTATATGCAGCGGATCTGATTTCGAAACATTATTCCCCGTCACATTTGCAAACTTTGCGTTGACTAAATGCAAATTACAGATGATGCGACTGATGGAAGAAGGCTTACCTAGAATCGGTCCGGCAATCTGTGGTGGGCTGTCCCTGATACATTATGCCAGTTTTAAAGCGGCTGACTCACTGCCTAAATTAAAAAACCGCTACCAGCAGGAATTAGCAGAACTATTGCAATGGGGGATACATGTTATGGTGTCCCAGAACCGTCAGGGTCTTCTCACTGTGGGCGATTCACACGAATATGATTTAACTCCTGATCCTTTTGACCGGAAACTGATCAACGACCTAATTTTGAAATACCTCGCGGAATTTACAACTCTACGGAACCCGAAGCTTATTGAAAGCTGGAATGGAGTGTATGGAAAATTCACGGATGGCCAGACTGAGTTGTTTCACAGTCCTGAAAAAGATGTATACATTTTGAATGGTGTAGGCGGAGCCGGAATGACATTGTCCTTCGGATTTGCCGAAGACCGGATTAACTCCATTTAAGGAAGTCCGTATATGCCTGGATCTGCAATAACCGGGTTCTGGTTGCCGGCTTTATCTAAAGCCCGGTGCTTGGCTGTAAAATAGAACAGGGAAAACAGGGCGCCTGCAACTCCAAATACTGAAAGTACTATAACGCCATGCGCGTAAAAGCTTGTCCATTGAAGTTTTACTTTCAATACTTCTTTTGTAATCAGTACTCCGACACTTCCAAGATATCCGAAAGAATCGGCAACATAGATTAAAAAACCAACATTGCCGGGGAATTTGAAACTGGCAATCAGTCTTTCAAAGAATATGCAATTGAAGGGAATATAAACCGTGTAGAGTCCCAGACCGGTCAGTGTTAACCACCAGATGATATTTACGGATCCCTGTAAAAATAAAATGCTGATTCCGGCAGTGATGAGAAATCCCGCCAAAATAATATAGTGCGTGTAAACAAGGGCCCGTACATTATTTTTGACCAGGATCATACTTCCCATCAGCACCAGTAGAATCAGGGTAACCGGCAGTTCAGTCTTTGTAAAAATAACCGGTTGCATGCCATACCCGTTTTCCTTTAACATATCTGCCATGAAATTATCCCTGATATCACGAAATACCGTAGCAAAAACATAAATCCCGATACAGGCGATCAGACCCGGAAGAAACATCCGGACAAATTCCCTTCTGCGCTTTGCCGGCATCGGCTCCCGGGCAGTCCTGACTGCAATATCATCCGCGGAGGGAGAAGGTATTTTCTCCAAAAAGTATACGCAGATCAGCAGGGGGACTGAAAAAACAAAGCCGGTAACAAACGGCAGCCAGAATTCACTGGTACCAAGCCATTTCTCAATAGATCCTGCGGTGGTCTTTACAAAACCGGAAGAAAAAATGAAACTTACGGAGAGGGCTGCGCCGATAAAGTCAGTCGTTTTTCTTCCTTCCACATAAGAAAAAATGATCCCCCAGATAATGCCCAGCGGGAAGCCGTTTACGAGCATAAAAACAATATTCCAGGGTGCCGGTGTTATCGCGAAAAAAAACAAACCCGACCAGGAGATCGCCACCAGCAGCAGGATGATTTTGCCCCGGGCGATTTTTTTTAATTCAGAAATGAACCGTATTCCGTAAAACTTGCTGCAGGCATAACCAAGAACCTGGATAATGACGAGCCAGACTTTGTAGCTAATACCCCAATATTGCATTCCTTCAAAACTGCAGACGGTAAATCCTTTCCTGAATCCATATACCATGGTATAGGTGAGGAAGGTTATCAGTGCGGCCCGAATGGCAACCTGCTGATTTTTCGTTTTGGCAATAGTCGCTCTGGACATAATGATTAATCAGTTTGAGAAACGAGGTGTTGAAATATGAGCTGCCTGAACTCAGAAAGTGGAGGTATGGGCTGATTTTCCAGTTTGGCTTCCTCATCCCAGCGACGCATTTGCACAATCTCTTTGAATAATGGATCCTTTTCCATGATATCTGCTTCTGCATCGGTCAATGGTCCACCCTGATAAACAAGTGTTTTTTTACTGGCATCAGAGAGCTTATCATAATACCCCGGTTCCCGCAGGGTTAACCATCTTTTAGCAACTACATGAGAAGCCACCAGCCGGATGAGGCGCGTAGAAAATCCCCGCTTTGAAAGAAATTCTGCGCCCAATGCCTCATGATCCTTTATTCCGTACTTACCCATCGTGTTGGCGTCAGATTGGTTTTCGGCAATATGACCGATATCATGCAGGAAAGCCGCGAGAACTACTTCATCCTCATATCCCTGGTCGCGGGCCAATTGGGCGGCTTGTACCATATGTTCAAGCTGGGAAACTTTTTCACCAGCATATTCTGCTTCACCATATTGCTGGTACATATGAATGATTTCGTCGGAAACCTGTTCTGCTTTTGTTGTATTCATGCGGATAGAAATAATTGTAATTAAAAAGTAAATGAATGAATAAAATAAAATATGGGAAAGATATTCTGCAAACTAAACGGTTAGCCGATACCTGATGATTAAATAATTACCAACTTTTTTTCAGGGTGTCCCGGACTGAAAAAAACGTACCCTGTTTTTGAATTCCTGTTCAGGTTGTTAATAAATTATTACTATAAGTTCGTGTAGCCTGCGCCGGTAGCTATATTAGATGAAAATAAATTACAATTTATAAAAATTGTATAATCAGTTTTCTGCAGTTGATTGGATGAAAATATTTTCTGGCAGTGTTTTGAATCCCGGAATTTCCGTTCTGTTAATGAATTATTATGACAGGTAAAGCACGGAATATTCATTAGGTAATCCTTAACAATTCCTTGCTTTTAACTTCATTCTTTGGAAATATCTCCCATCTACTTTCACGGCAGAATTCGTTAAACCTCACTTAAAACTTCTCTTATGGTCACAAAATTGACACATGCATCGAAATGTGTATTCATCTTTATCGTGTTACTCCTGCCAGTCTGCCTGAGGGCGCAGCAAGTTTTTTCCGGTCAGGTGGTTTCAGCCACAGATCAGTCGCCGGTATCCGGAGCTTCAATAATTCTTAAGGGAACAAAATCGGGAACTTCTACCGGTTACGATGGAAAATTTTCAATCAGGGCCACTGCGGGTCAGGAATTGATTGTTTCCGGAATCGGATTTACGAAACAGGAAATAAAAATCGGGACCGACGAATTTCTGGATATCAAGGTAGTGACCAACAGTAAGAATTTAAATGAAGTGGTGGTTACTGCTACCGGGATCAGGAAAGAAAGTAAAAAGATCGGGTATTCCCTGCAAACAGTAGATGCTTCCAAGCTCACGCAGGCCAGGGAAGCAGATCCGATGAATGCCCTGAAAGGGAATGCAGCAGGGTTGCAAATCGATATTAACCAGGAAATCGGGCACGCACCCAATGTGATCATTCGCGGAGAAAATGCACCGACTGACAGGCCGATGTTTGTGGTGGACGGGGTTCCCATTACTTCAGATACATATAATATCAATTCTGATGATATTGATACCTATACGATCCTGAAAGGACCAAATGCCGCTGCGTTATATGGGTTCCAGGGAAGAAATGGTGCAATAATTATCAATACAAAGAAAGGTACAAGAGATAAAAGAGGCTTTGTTGTTACTTTTAATAACACAACCCAATGGAATAAGGGTTTTCTGGCACTGCCGCTATACCAGGATACATATGGTCCTGGGGATAATGGAAAATACGCTTTCGGCGGTGGTGGTTCAAGCCCCGAATCATATTTTGGAAATGGTGCCGTAGGAGTTGGCCTGAACGATTACGACTATGACGTTTGGGGACCGCAGTTTCGCGGGCAACCCATACCACAGTATGACGGAGCCTATGACCCTACGCAAACCTATACAACAACATTTGCTGACGGAACAACCTATTCCGGCCATGTTGCACCAACACCCTTTATTGCCCGCGGAAAAGATAACCTCAAAAATTTTATTCAAACGGGTTTACTCCAGGTGAACAGTGTATCTATCAGTTCTTCTACCGAAAAAACAGATGTACGTTTTTCTTTTGGGAACACTTATCAGCAGGGTATCATTCCCAACACCCAGTTAAATAATTTCAATTTTGCGGGAAGTATCGTGGAAAGGTTCAATCCAAAATTTACTGCGACTACCTATATCAACTATAGCCGCCAGTCTTCCCCGAATGTTCCGGACGTAACCTACGGTCCAAACAGTATTATCTACAATATTATTCTCTGGGGTGGTGCGGACTGGTCAATGAGTGATATGAAAAATATCTGGCAGAATGGTAAAACGGGGCTTCAACAGAATTATGAAGAATTCTACCGGTACAACAATCCTTATTTCATGTCTTACCAATGGCTGAGGGGTCATGAACAGAATAATGTTTATGGTTATGTGTCCCTCAACTACAAAATAAATGAAGACCTGGATATACAGGCCCGGCCAAGCATTTCAACTTATGGAATGTTCAATACTGAAAAAATGCCTTATTCTGCAGGCGCATATGGAAGAGACCTCAGACAGGGTGATTACAGAACGGATACCCGGAATTTATTTGAGTCTAATACAGATTTCCAGATACGCTATCACAAAAATCAGATAGCCGGTTTCCTGGACCTTTCTGCATTGGGTGGTGCAAACGTGCGAAGCCTGAATTTTACTTCAGCATTTGAATCGACCAACTATCTGAACACCCCGGGCATTTATTCGTTTTCCAATTCCAAAGGGACGCTCACCGGAAACAGTTTTAATTCCAGCCTGCTGGTGTTAAGTGCTTATTATTCTGTGGATTTAGGATATAAATCTTATATCACTGCGAATATTACCGGTCGCTGGGATAAATCTTCTTCCCTGCCAAGCAATGCGGGAACTTATTTTTATCCTTCCTATAACCTCGCAACGGTTATATCTGACTATGTAAATCTTCCCAAGGTAATTTCATACCTTAAATTAAGGGGATCATACGCTGAAAGCAAAAGCGGTGGTACCAGTCAGATTTTTTCTGCGAATACCAATGGAACACCGGCTTCAGGATATGGCTACTACTGGCCTTCACCCTATGGCGGTCCTACGGCGCCTTCCTATCCTTTTTCGCAGCCCTATACTTTAGCGCCAACCTATTCAAGCCAAAGCAGTGCGCAGTTTACCGATCAAACAGTTGATCCGAATATCTCCACGGAAAAAAGGCAGGCTACTGAACTGGGTGGTAATATCCGCTTTTTCAACAACAGCCTGGAGTTTGATGTCACTCATTTTTATTATAAAAATACCCAAATCGTCAGTTTAGGAACTTCTTCCTCTTCAGGATATTCATCCTACAAAACCAACGGGAATATATACACGAACCAGGGTTGGGAATTTGTAGTAACCGGCCGCCCTTTCCTTAACCCGCAGGGATGGAGCTGGAATATCACAGCCAATATCGGAAGCTTTAAAAAGGAATGGGTAAGTGATGCCAATCCTGATAGCTGGCAACACAATGGAACCAGAACGGACCTCGTTTACGGAAATGCGTTTGTGAGAACAGCCGACAATAAAATGGTAATCGATCCGGCTTCCGGATTGTATTTACGATATTCTGATCTCGGTTATTCAGCCCAGAAAGTATTTGGTCATTCTGATCCGGACTGGCAATGGGGTGTAGTAAATACGGTTAGTTATAAGAATATATCTATCCGGTTTCAGTTTGACGGAATGGTGGGAGGTGTAATTGAGGACTATGTAAGAAAGAAAACCCTGCAGGGTGGTCGTCATATTGAGAGTGCCTCTGGTGCCTTGGGTGAAGCAAGACCAATGGACGAAGCTAATGTTGCGGCATATACGGCCCAGGGCGTTGTTTTATCCGGAGCGAATGGTATTAAACTGGATCCGATCACAGGTGTGATTACAAATAGTAAAGAGCTCACCGAAACACCCAACACAACCAAGAGCCAGGTTCAGCCTTTTGTAACCCGGGAAGCGTCTATCCCGGATCTGGATGTCATTTCAAAAACTTACGCTAAACTGAGAGAGGTAACCATAACGTATAATTTCCCTGCCAAACTGCTGGGCAATCAGAATATCATCAAAGCCGCCACTTTTTCTCTGGTCGGAAGAAATCTGATTTACTTCTTCCCAAGTAAGTATAAAGACATCGATATTGATCAGTATTCCCAGGCTACCTACGGAATCAACAGCAATGGTTCATTTGCTGGTACTTCGAGTTATACAGCCGGATTGCAAACACCCACTACCCGGAGCTTCGGGTTTAATCTAAATCTTACTTTCTAATACAGAAAATGAAAATTATGAAACCACTAAGAACTTTATTCATATTGCTAACGGGAGCATTTCTGCTGAATTCCTGTAATAAACAGATTCAGGAAAAGCAGGTGGATCCTAATAACCCCACTACGGTTCCGCCTTATTTGATTTTGGGAACGGTATTAACCGATATCTCTGGCACCGGTGCCCAGGGTGCCCTTAGCGCCACCGGATCTTCAGAAGGCGTGGATTCCTGGGACGGTGGTCACCGCTGGAATCAATACCATTGCAGTAACTATGACTATTACGACAACAATATCTACTCATGGACCAATGGCAACTTTGATCCCTACCTGGTATTGAAAAATGTAGTCCAGATGGAAAAAGAAGCGATGGCTACAGGAGTGTCTGCCCTGAATCCATATGAAGCCATCGGAAGATTTGTACGGGCCTACTATTTTTATAATCTAACGTCCATGTTTGGAGACGTTCCCCAGGCTGATGCATTGCAGGGAGCGCTGAATCCAAATCCAGCTTACACATCACAGGAACAGGTTTTTAAATATGTACTTGATCAGTTAGATACGGCGAACGCTGATTTTGGTTCACTGATTGCAGCGAATGACAATTCCCTGAACAAGAGTCAGGATATATATTACGCAGCTAACCTGGTGCTCTGGCAAAAAATGGTAAACAGTTTTAAACTTCGTGTGCTGGTAGCCCTGAGTAGTAAGTCCTCTGATGCAATACTTGATGTGCCTGCACAATTTGCGGCAATTCTTGGGAATTCCTCCAAGTATCCCATTTTTGAGAGTCAGGAAGATGATTTTAAATTTGTGTACAATCCGGGAGGAGGAAATGTTTACAGCACCTATCCGTTCAATCCAAGCAATTTTGGTTCCATAGCCCAGCGTTTTAATATGGCGCATACATATATGCGGGTGATGGACTCTTTAAACGATGCCCGTGTATTCATGACGACAGAACCTGCATGGGGAATTGTACCTGTGACAGAAACAAATCCCTGTCAGTATAAATATTTTAAAGGGGCCAGTACAGGAGAACCGCTGGCTACCATGTACGGCAATGCCAGTGCAGGTTTGTACTCCTTTATCAATCGTTCCAGGTACTACAGTAATTTTACCGGAGAACCCGATGTTTTAGTCGGATATAAAGAAATGTGTTTCAATATCGCCGAAGGAATTGCAAGAGGATGGGCTACAGGAAGCGCAGAAAACTGGTATAAACTGGGTATTACAGAATCCATGGCTCATTATGGAATTGATGTTACCAAAACCAGTTTTACCACCTTTTTTCTTCCACCGGGAAAAAATTCAGTTACCCAGGTTGCACCTTATCCGTTTACGTTTGACTTTGCCGCTTATTATGCACAGCCAACGGTTAAACTGTCTGCTACGCCAGACCTTGCATACAAACAGATCGCATTACAGAAGTACATTGCCAATTTCCAGAATTCAGGGTACGAATCTTATTATACCTGGCGCAGAACGGGTACGCCGGCTTTTGAAGGCGGAAGCGGTGTGGGAAACAATGGCGTAGTTCCAGTCCGTTGGGCTTATCCTATTCTGGAGCAGCAACAGAACACAACGAATTACAACAGCGCGTTGACGGCACAGGGATACAGCAATCCGGATAACCTGAACGACAAAATGTGGCTCCTTAAATAATTTAATCTAACTCCAAAGATGTTCATGAAGAAGATTTTATTCATTTGTTGTTTGTTTTCTGCAGGAATTTCTTTGGGGCAAAAACATCAGGCTCAAAACCTGGTGATTGTTACCCTCGACGGGATGCGATGGCAGGAGGTTTTTGGCGGAATGGATTCTGCTATCGTGGTAAATAAAAAATTTACCATGGATTCCGCTTCCATCGTATCCCGGTTCGGGGCAGCAGATCGAAATATAAGAAAGGAGAAACTTTTTCCCTTTTTATGGGGAACAATAGCTGTTCAGGGTCAGCTTTATGGTGACCGGCTCAACGGAAGCGAAGTAAATAATGCCAATCCCTACAAGTTTTCTTATCCGGGATACAACGAAATATTTACCGGCTACCCTGATTCTGCGATGAATACAAATGATAAAATTGAAAACCCGAATACCAACGTTCTCGAATTCATTTCCAAACAAAAAGGATATAAAGACCGCGTAGCGGTTTTCTCCACCTGGGATGTATTTCCTTATATACTGAATGTAAACCGAAGCAAAATTTATGTGAACGCAGACGTAGACAGTTTACATTTCAAAGTTCCATCCCTGGAATTGATCAATGATATGCAGTTCCTTACGGCAAAACCCCTGGATATCCGTCTGGACCTGCTCACATATTTTGCGGGAAGGGAATACCTGAAATCCCAGAAACCGAAAGTTCTGTATATCTCTTTTGACGAAACCGACGATTTTGCACATGCCGGTTTATACGATCAATACCTTAAAAGCGCGCATGCAGAAGACGCCATGATCAGGGATCTCTGGAATACGCTCCAGTCCATGCCTGAGTATAAAGACAATACTTCGCTGATCATTACCTGCGATCATGGAAGGGGAAATAAGATTAAAGAGCAGTGGACAAGTCATGGCGAAAATATTGAGGATGCCGGGCAGATATGGATTGCCGCTATAGGTCCCCAAATCAGACCCATCGGTCTTGTAAAAACATCAACTCCTTTGTATCAGAAACAAATTGCACCAACCCTGGCTTACTTACTGGGATTTCAGTTTGTGCCGGATAAAGGAAATGCTAAGGTGATTACTTCCATCACCGAATAAAATTTAATCAGGGTCAGTTTTCTTTTCTGTTTCCTTTACGAATGCTGCCCGCCGTGGAGGAGGGACAACTGCATTTTCGCCTTTCACTGCCTTCCAGATCACTTCCGTAAATTCATGATCGGGAACCATGTCTTCCCTGGTGAGATCGAACTTTTCACTTTTTCGCTGCCAGGCATTATCAACAGTGTTTACGGCACTAATATCCGTTTGAAGCGGTTTAGAGTTAAAACCATTCAGATCCGCCTGATTCGAGAAACACCTCCACATGGGTTCTGCAGCGGCATCGTACTGACTCATAGGCGGAAAGCCCAGGATCAGCTCAATAGTATGAAGCATGGATGTTGTAGAATAAATCGTGTGATCCACATAATGCCGTTTAATATATCCGCCGGCAATATATGCGGGGCTCCGGTGTGCATCCACATGATCTGGTCCGTCCTGGGCATCATCTTCCAGAACAAAAACCACGGATTCTTTCCATACTGAACTTTTGCTCAGGTAATCCACGAACATACCGACAGCGAGGTCATTGTCTGCGCAATGGGCAAAAGGAGTGGGGCGACCTTTCCGTAATCCTTCTGTATGATCGTTGATAATACGCAGGGTGTTGAGATGCGGCAGTGCATGGTGAGCAACCAGGGAATCAAAATCTCTCTTCCATTGGCCCACACGGGTGGTGTCCCGGATTTTCTGATCCCAGCTGGTATAATAGGGACAGTAGTGATTTTTCAGTATGGGGATATTGGGTTTATAGTCATCCGCAAATTCACCGTAGGTTCTGTAACTGATGCCGGCGCGAGAACAGTAATCCCATATAAAGCCATTCTTATTATTTGCGATCGTCCGGTTTCCTTCTGCATCATAAGTACCGCCCCTGCCTCCATATCCTGTTGGCCAGGTCTTTTCAAGATAATCATTTGCATAACCGCCCATACTCCAGTTATGTCCGTCGGCGCTTACTTCGGCGTCAACATAAAAGTTATCCAGTAATACAAATTCTCTTGCCAGCGCATGCAGGTTAGGGGTAATTTTCTCTCCGAATAAACAGAGACTGCTGTCCCCGTTACCTTCCGTCATATCACCCAGCACCTGATCATAGGTTCTGTTCTCCTTAATAATGTAAAAAACATATTTCACCGGGGAAGGATCACCAATATGCATTGGTACCGGATTGTTTTTTTCTCCATGTGCCGTCAGCTCAGTGGATTTATGATAGGGTGTATTCTCATACACCAGTTTCGAATAAGCAGCCTGTTGGGATACAGTCGGCTTATGAAAAATGCTGAGCGTTCCGGTGAAGAGCCCGCCAATATATTGTGATTTTAATGCAGACCTGTGGTAGGAAATATTTGTTTTAGTGGTATCAAAAGAACGGTACCCGGGATTTGGCAGGGAACTCAGGCCCTTCCCGTTAGCAACAAATATTTTTTTTCCAATCACCTTTACGCTGGTCGGGTACCAGCCTACCGGAATAAATCCAATGGATTTGGAGGATCCGGGTTTGCTGACGTCAAATACAGCAAGACAATTATTGTCGGCATTTGCGATGTATAAGGTTTTGTCATCATCGCTCAAACCCACTCCATTGGTTGTAGAGCCGACAAAGGAGCCGGGATAAAGGGCCGCATTTAACGTTTCCAGTACTTTTCGTTTTTGGATATCTACGACGGATACGGAATTGTCATTGGCATTCGCTGCAAATAGGATACGGCCATTTCGGGAAAGGCAGATATCATTTGGATGATCCCCAACCGAAACACTGTCCGTAAACTTGTTTTTCTGGATATCGAAAATCAGAATTCGACCGGCACCCCATAACGAAATATAGAGTTCCCGCTTATTTTTGGAAATCAGGCAGGTATATGCTTCCGCACCAAGGGGGAAAGACTGTATCTTCTTTGCCTTCAGGTCAACAATGTACAGGCTGTTATCTTCTTTTGTGACAACATATAGTGTTTTTGAAAGACTATCCACCTGGAGACCCGCAGGTGATATTTTTACGGGCCATTTTCCCCCGAGTTTTATCTGATCCGTTTCAGTCAGCTTGTTGTTTTCGAAGCGGTATTGAACAATAAGATTATCATTTCCGCCTGAAGCGTATAAAAATTTTTCGTCTGAACTGAAAGCAAGACCCAGCCAGCTTTTTGGAATGATCGTTTCTGAAATAATTTTATCCTTAACGGCGTCAATGACCTGGATCGATTGTGTGCTCTGGCCGTTGTTTGTAACAGCTATGTATTTTCGGGAAGGGGAAACGATCATATTCAGGGGCAGGTCGCCCAGTTCAACAGATTTTCCGACAGGTGTCAGACTCCAGCCATTGGGTAGTTGTACACGCCTGGCAACGGTATCCTGTTGTGCATACTGATCATTTGACAAAAGCAGGAAAATAAAAAGACCCAATAGGATTTTCACGGTAATACTTTAGATAAAAATACGATTATCTACGGCCCGGCCAGAATTGACAGGTTAAGGATTTCTGATCTATTTCGCCATTTTTAAAGCCTGGCAGCCATGGACATTGCCTCTTTTCAAGAGGCACATTTTGTTCAGGGTAAAAACAGGAACCCTTCCGGCATATATTGAAAAAAGACAGGCTTCAGATTACCGAATATGTTTTTCAACTTTCCGGAGCAGGTCATCTACCTCAAAGGGTTTCGACAAAAAGTCATTGGCCCCGGCTTGTTGGGCCGATTTTTCAATTTCCTGGCTGGCAGAAATCAGTACCACCGGAATATTTTTTGTGTAGGATTTTTGTTTGAGTTGTTTACAGATATCCCGGCCATCCATGCCCGACATCCAGATGTCCAGTAGCAGCAGATCCGGAAATTCCGATTCCATCGATAACAGACCGGTAGCATCGGAGCTTGCTGTCACCCGATACCCTTCAAATTCCAGCAGCATACCGATGGAATCCAGTATTGCCGGATCATCATCGATAATCATAATTTTTTTGGCTTCGCTCATTTACTATTTTAATTGTTTTGGCTGACCGGTAAAGCAAAACAAAAAGTGGATCCCTTGCCTTCGCTGCTGTTAACCCAGATCCGACCACCTTCTCTTTTTATAATTTCAGATGAGATATAAAGACCGAGTCCGAGGCCTGGAAAAGTATGCTGCTTATCACCGCTCACGCGGTAAAACTGCTCAAATACTTTGCCGACATTCTCTTTGGCGATACCGATGCCGAAATCCTGCACACAAAGATGGACTTCACTATTTTTTAAGGTGACATAAATATTGATTTGATCGCCTTCCGGTGAATATTTAATGCCATTGGTAATCAGGTTGGTGATCACCTGACCGATCCGTTCTTTATCCCCATATACCTGGCAGGATTCCGGCATCTGGCCAACCAGCCGGTGCTTCAGGCTGGTTACCTGCAGATCTTCCAGCAGGGTTTTAACCAGACCAATAAAATCAAACACCTGATCGTTAAACTGCAACTTACCGGAATTTATTTTCGTCACATCCAGCAGATCACCAATCAGACTGGTAAGCCGGTTAATCTGTAAATCCATTCTTTTCATCATTCCCGCTTCTTTCATAAGGCCGTGCTGGTGCATCATTTTTTCCAACACCTGAGTATAGGCTTTAATACTGGTAACCGGCGTTTTCAGCTCATGGCTTGCGATGCCGATAAAATCGTCTTTCTGCTGCTGCAAATGCTTTTGTTCGGAAATGTCGACAAAGGCTCCGATATAACCGGAGAAACTATTGTCGCTGGTATACTGAGGTCTTCCACTTGCGATACAAAAATGAAGTGAACCATCCGGATGAAATATCCTGAATTCTGCATCGAAGATCGATTTCTGATCCATAGCCTGGATAAATTTTGTACTGGTATACTCCCGGTCGTCCGGATGCAGAGCCTGCATCCAGCCTTCTCCCAGGTTATGGTCAAAGTCGATACCTGTCCATTCGATCCAGGTTTTATTTACATAGGTAATGGCTCCCGTTTCGTCAGACATCCAAAGTGCTGTGGGTGCTGCAGCCGTGATATCCTGCAGCAACTGTTCACTGTCGGCAAGCGCTTTTTTGGCCTGCAGTTCGGGACGGAGATCCCGCATGACCGCACCGGTAGCGATTTGTTTTCCGGTTACCGGATCATCAATCCGGATACAGTTATTAAAAACGGGAAAAATCTCACCGGTCTTCAAATGTTTGACCAGCATGCGACCCGCCCAACGGCCATATTTTAATACCGATGGTAATACTTCCCTTGTAACTAGTTCAAAATCTTCCGGTGCGTGAAGTTGCGAAATGGGCGTGCGTAGTACTTCTTCTTCCGATTCAAAGCCCAGCATATTCCGTCCGGCTTCATTGATATAAGAATTAATGCCATCCATATCCAGTATGGACATCAGGTCAACGCTGTTCGCTACAAGTGTAATTAGTTTTTGCTGTTCCTGCTGGGCAATTTTTTGGGGGGTGAAGTCAAGTACTGTCCCGATTATGCGAATCGGTAATTCTTTTTCGTAATATACCTTTCCTTCCAACCTTATCCAGTGAATGGATTTATCGGGCCAGATCACCCGGGTTTCATAAAATATATTACCTGAAAGCATTGCCTCTTCAAATGCATGCTGACGTATGCCCTGGTCATCCGGATGAATTGCAAGTCTATATTCATCACGGGAAACCGGCGCCTTAAATCCAAAAATATGGGCAAATGTCGGCGAAGTGATTGTTTCGCCCGTCCTCAGGTCCTGGTCGAATGTTCCGAGATCCACCGCATCCATGGCGAGCCGGGCCCTTTCTTCGGCTTCTTCAATTTGTTTCTTTGCGTGGATGAGTTCCGTTATTTCAGTTACTACGGCAATGACCCCGCTGATGGACCCGTCGTCTTCCCGTAAAGGTTCTAAAGCAAAACTAAGGTAAACGGTTTCCAACTCTCCGTTTCGCATAAGCGGAGCCGGTAGCCCCTGACCGCGATAGGGAATACCGGTTAAACGCACATTGTCCAGCAGTTCTTCAAAACCGAATCCGCGGCTATGCGAGAGCACATTAAAAACCGGTTGGCCAAAAAGCTCATCCAATGTTTTTGCAAAAATCTCACAAAGAGGTGGATTGATGAGTTCAATGGTATATTCAGGCCCCCGGAAGATGCCAATGCCTACCGGCGCCTGCATGAAGGTGGAATACAATTGCTGGCGCTGTTTCCGGAGTGCAATAATGCCTGCGGCTTCCCCTTGCCTGAATTTACTAAGCTCGGTAATATTCATAGGGGAATGTATCAGGTAACTGACTTCTCCTTTTTCATCCAGTATCGGTGTATTGGTGGTAGACCAGTACCTTTCTTCAAAATCTTCGGTACCCCGGATCGGAATATCGTATTTGCAGGTGGGCATAATATGGACTGTCTTTTTCCGGATTGTTTCATCCAATGAATAAATGGCCTTTTCGATATTTTTAGAATCCTCATCTGATGGGTTGGGCGGAAAAGCACCAAATACCGGCCTGCCAATAAGTTCTTCCCTTCTGGAATTGGTGGAGCAGAGATAGGCCGTATTTACATCGAGAATCGTGAAATGGGGCGAGTTAGTATCTAAAATCAGCATGGCAACCGGGCTAAATTCAAAAATATCCCGGTATCCCAGATTCACAGTACGTGATCCCATATACTAGATTGATTGAGTGTTTGCCTTAACCTGATAAATATATTAAAATTATGTTTCTAATTGTTTGAAAATCGTGGTTATTGCTTTGAAAAAGGTTAGAAATGACCAGTCCTATCAGGTTGCTTTGTAGATTGCATTTCTAAACCATATGGCAGATGTCAGATAATCATTTTTGGACGATAATAGCGGCTTTGCTGTTGTCGGGGATCGGGGCCAACAGTCAGACTTTAACCTTAAAGGAGGCGGTGAATTCAGCATTGAACAATTATGGTTCGATAAAAGCCAAAAGCAGTTATCTCAAAGCCTCCGAAGCATCGGTAAAACAAGCCTCTTCAATCTATCTGCCCAATCTGAGTGTGGCAGCCCAGCAGGCTTATGGTACGGCGAATGGTCAGTTCGGTCCTGTTATTGCCATCGGCGGACTAAATGCCGCTTCTTCCGGACCCCCTTTTCTGTCACAGAACTGGAACGCCGCATTCGGAGGTTTATACCTGGCAAATATCAGCTGGGATTTTTTCAGTTTTGGAAGGGTCCGGGAGAATGTAAAAGTGGTGCAGGCCATCGTGCTTCAGGATGCCAGTGACCTTGACCAGGAAAAATTTCAGCAGGAAATAAAAGTTTCCGGGGCCTATCTGACCCTGCTGGCCGCACAAAGAATAAAATTGTCCCAGCAGAAAAACCTGCAACGGGCCGAGGCCCTGCGCGGGGTCGTTCTCGCCAGGGCCCTGAATGGATTAAACCCGGGGGTGGATTCTTCCCAGGCGAATGCGGAAGTATCCAGTGCAAAAATTGCACTGACCAATGCCGTAAATTACGAGGCGGAACAGGCCCGCCTGCTGGCAGAGCTGATGGGTTTGCCCTATCAGGAATTTATCCTGGATACTATTTTTATAAACCGGATTCCCGCTTCTTTATACGCTGCTAGTCCGGGTAACGAAGAGCAACACCCGATATTGAAGTTTTACCAAAGCCGGATCAATGTGAGCCTTCAACAGGAAAAGTATTTTGACCGGTTCAAATATCCGGTATTTTCATTTGTTGGTGTAGTCCAGAGCAGGGGTGCGGGATTTGATGCAAATTACAGTCAGGTTAATCCCGATGCTTTTACGCATAATTATTGGGACGGTGTTAAACCCACCACCGGCAACTACCTTCTCGGCATCGGTGTTACCTGGAATTTAACGAATCCGATCAGGATACACCAGCAGGTTGCCGCGCAGGAATGGACTTCCAGGGGATTGCAAAATGAGTATGATCTGGTGAGTCAGCAAATCAAAACACAAGCTGCCCTTGCCGACCAGAAAATTAAATATGCAGTTGCCAACTACCATGAAGCCCCGATACAAATGAAAGCAGCTTCGGATGCCTACCTGCAAAAATCTGTACTGTATAAAAATGGCCTTACGAATATCGTGGATGTTACACAGGCCCTGTATATACTTAACCGTGCCGAAACAGACCGGGACATTTCCAATAACAACGTGTGGCAGGCGCTACTGCTCAAAGCAGCAGCCAGCGGGGATTTCGGATTGTTTGAAAATGATATTCAATAGGGTTTAATATAACAGGTAGAAAAAGATAACGGCTCCGGATGGAGGATTACAAAATCATTTCTCATGGGTTTAATTAAAAGCGCTCTTAGAAAACCAATTTCCATACTGGTGATTGTAATGGGTTTATTCTTTTTCGGAATAAACGCCGTACGCAATATCAAGATTGATATTTTCCCGGAACTGAATCTTCCGGTCATATTTATTTCCCATCCCTATGGTGGATTCACGCCAAACCAGATGGAGGCTTATTTTGCAAAAAACTATGTTAATCTGCTCTTATATGTATCAGGTGTAAAGAATATTGAAACGAGGAATATACAGGGACTTACCTTAATCAAACTTACTTTTTATCAGGGCACCAATATGGCCCAGGCTGCAGCTGAAGTAACTTCTTTTACAAATCGTGCCCAGGCAATCTTTCCCCAGGGTTCGCAACCGCCATTTATTCTAAGATTTGATGCCTCTACATTGCCTATCGGACAATTGGTATTGGGTAGTAAGGTTCGTTCCAATAACGAACTGATGGATATGGCAAATGTGTACGTACGCTCATCTTTTACCTCTATACCAGGACTTGTATCACCGGCTCCTTTTGGCGGAAACGTCAGGACCGTTGTAATCAAATGTGATCCGGAACTGCTTCGGGCCCATAATATTACCCCCGACCAGGTTGTGGAGGCATTGAGAAACAATAACCAGGCTACTCCTGCAGGGAATGTACGTATAGGGAATCTGAATTATTATACTCCTGCAAATACAACCATAAAAAACATAAAAGACTTTGGAGACATTCCGCTTTTTAAAGGCGGTGTTGAAAATGTTTACCTGCGCGACATTGCGGTGATTGAAGACGGGGCAGATGTTACTACCGGTTATGCACTCGTGAATGGGAAACGCTCCATTTACATGCCCATCACCAAATCTGCCGATGCATCAACCTGGGAAGTTGTACAGAATCTGAAGAAAGCGCTTCCCCGCTTTCAAAGCCTTCTGCCGGACGATGTAACGCTTTCTTATGAATTCGATCAGTCGGTCTATGTGATCAATGCCGTGAAAAGTTTAGTTACCGAAGGGGCAATCGGGGCAATTCTGACCGGCCTGATGGTGTTGTTGTTTTTAGGCGACCGTCGCGGTGCATTGATTGTAGTACTGACCATACCTACTTCCATAATTTCCGGCGTTTTATTTCTTTATCTCTGTGGTCAGACGATCAATATCATGACGCTGAGCGGCCTCGCCCTCGCGATTGGAATATTGGTGGATGAATCAACGGTTACCATTGAAAATATCCATCAGCACCTGGCCCTGGGAAAGCCGAAAGCCCTGGCGATATGGGATGCCTGCAAGGAAATCGCATTTCCGAAATTGCTGATCCTGTTTTGTATCCTGGCAGTATTTGCGCCGGCCTTTACGATGAGCGGAATCCCCGGATCTTTATTTTTACCACTGGCCATGGCGATTGCATTTTCCATGATTACATCTTATTTCCTCGCCCAGACCTTTGTGCCGATCATGGCCAACTGGCTCATGAAAGCACATCACCATCAATCCTCCAAAGACGGGCATGAACTTACGGACGAAGAAGAATATGCAGCCTTGGGAATGACGGCCGCGGAAGAACAGGATACCTGGGATCAGAAAAAGAAATTGCTGGAAGGACAAATGGCGGGTGGAAACGGAAAACTCACGCGTTTTGATAAATTCAGGAACCGCTTCCTGCGGTTTATGGACCGCCTGTTTCCCTGGCAGAAACCGTTGGTTATTTTATATACCGTGCTCACCTGCGGATTAGTGGTCGTTCTCTTTATGCAGATTGGCCGCGATGTTTTGCCCAAAGTGAATGGTGGTCAGTTTCAGGTGCGTATGCGTTTAGCAGAAGGCACGCGGATTGAAAGGACAGAAGAAAAAACAATCAGGGCCATTCATATCCTGGAAGAACTGGTCGGAAAGGAAAATATTTCTGTGACCTCAGCATTTATCGGTCAGCACCCGGGACAATTTTCAACCAGTCCGATTTACCTGTTTATGAGCGGACCTCAGGAAGCGGTGCTGCAGGTGGCGCTGAAAGAATCCTACAAAGAAAAGCTGGATCTCCTCAAGGAAAGATTTCGCCGGAAAATGAATGCAGAAATGCCGGATACAAAACTTTCCTTTGAACCGATTGAACTTACCGATAAAGTGCTGAGTCAGGGTTCACCCACACCTGTCGAAGTGCGGATTACCGGGAAAGATAAAAAGCTGAATGAACAGTATGCAGACAAAGTGATTGCCAGGCTGAACCAGATTTCCTATTTACGGGATGTTCAGCTGGCGCAGTCCACTAAATATCCTACGATTGATATAGATATCGACCGCACCAGGGCGGCACAACTGGGGGTAACGCTTTCTGATATTTCCAGGTCGCTTGTAGCAGCAACTTCTTCCTCCCGGTATACGGAAAAGAATTTGTGGATCGATCCGAAGAGTAATATCAGTTATGGTGTTCAGGTGGAGATACCCGAAAATCAGATGAACAGCATGAATGATATTAATGAGATTCCTGTACTTAATAATCAATCGCGTCCTGTACTTGGGGATGTGGCCACTACGAAACCGGAAACCTCCTATGGTGAAAATGACAATCTGGGTGCCCTTCCTTTTTTATCTGTTACAGCCAATTTAAACAACAAGGACCTTGGAACGGCCACAAAAGATGTCCAGGCCGCCATTCAATCTATGGGAGAATTGCCGCGCGGATTAAATATTGAAATGAAGGGCCTGAGTGAAGTGTTGTCCGATACCCTGAGCAGTTTACAATTGGGGCTGATTACGGCAATCGCTGTAATATTCCTGATGCTGGCAGCTAATTTTCAATCCTTCAAAGTTTCGCTGGTGGTATTATCAACGGTACCCGCCGTTCTGCTCGGATCGTTAACGGTGTTACTGCTCACCGGTTCCACACTCAATCTCCAGTCTTATATGGGTATTATTATGTCGGTGGGCGTTTCCATTGCGAATTCTGTTTTATTAATAACCAATGCAGAACATCTTCGTCTTCATTCCGGAAATGCTTTGCTCAGCGCTAAGGAATCGGCAGCATTACGAATGCGTCCTATTTTAATGACCAGTGTGGCCATGGTAGTTGGTATGTTACCCATGGCGTCGGGTATTGGGGACGGAGGAGATCAGGCTGCACCGCTGGGTCGTGCGGTGGTGGGCGGACTGATCGCTTCAACCTTCGCTGCTTTATTCATTTTGCCGCTGGTTTTCTCCTGGGTACAGGAAAAGACGTCAACAGCGTCAGTATCGCTGGATCCGGAAGACAGAGAAAGTAAACATTATATTCCTGAACTGCATTCTTCGGGGAAATCCATTTAATCGTTCAAAAACACAACAATGAATCTTCGTTTCATCAGAATATCCCGATTTAAAAACAGATTGTTCCAATCCTTTGTGATTTTTGTTTTGCTGGGCAGTTGTAACGGCGAAGAACATGAGCAGCAAAAAAAACCAGACCCGGCGACGGTGGAAACTCCTGTTACCCGGGTATTTTCCCTTAAGAAGGGACGCCTGTCTTCTTCTCTGAAAATTCCGGGTGAACTGATCGCTTATCAGCAGGTTGACCTTTATGCCAAGGAAAACAGTTTTGTCAAGAAGCTATTTGTCGATATCGGTTCAGAAGTAAAAGAAGGTGAACTCCTGGTTACACTTGAAGCACCTGAACTGGGATCACAGCTCGCCGGGGCACAGGCTGCTGTCAGGTCCCGGGAGGCTATCTACCTGGCGAGTAATGCCAATTACGATCGTTTACTGGAAACCAGCAAAACGGCCGGTACCATTTCTCCAAGTGATCTGGAACAGGCGGCTGCACGGAAAAACTCGGATTTTGCCCAGCTTGAAGCCGCAAAAGATGAATACAAGCAGATTTCAGAAATGCAAGGTTACCTGCAGATACGGGCTCCCTTTAGTGGAATGATTACTGCCAGAAATATCAATCCGGGTGCCTATGTAGGACCTTCAGGTAAGGGCTCCGATCTTCCCTTGTTCATACTACAGGAACAGAAACGGCTTCGCCTCGTAATCGCGGTTCCGGAAGCGTACAGCAGTTTTCTGAATCAAAAAAATGAAGTCAGCTTTACCGTCAGGTCCCAGCCGGACCGGCAATTCAAAGCCGTCATCAAACGATTGTCCGGGTCTATTGACAACCGCCTGCGTTCCCAGCGGGTGGAAATGGATGTGATCAATAACGATAAAAAACTATTACCGGGTATGGTGGCCGAAGTGAACCTTCCCCTGCCGTCGCAGGACAGTACTTTTGTAGTACCCAAATCAGCAGTCGTCAATTCCACCGAATCTGTTTTTGTTATCCGGGTCAATAAGAACCAGTCTCAACGGGTGGATGTAAAAACGGGCAGGGATGCGAATGGGTTTATTGAGATCTACGGAAATCTGAAAGAAGGGGACCTGCTGCTCAGATCAGCATCCGATGAAATAAAAAACGGAACAGATTTGTCAAACCTGAAAACAATTGATCCCTAAGATTGTGCTGACTCATATTTGTTAAAATTCTCTGGATTCTGACCATTAAATACCTTCCTCATAAAAGAAGCTGGTCATTTTTTTGCTGTTGTAAAAAAGCGGGACGCTCAATGTGGCGACGCCAATAATCAGGGCCGTACCTCCCAATAATTGTATGAATTCACGGTTGAGCCCGTTTTCTGAAAACCGGTGTATTCCGATTATCTTCCAAAAACAGAAACCCAACACGAGCAAAAAGAAAAAGAGATAAAAAACATCGCCGTTTTTTGATCCGTTTTTAAAGGCCCAGTAAACAACTCCCGCAATCAACAACAGGATATTGACGATAAAAATGATCGTGGATACATTGATAAAATCGGAAGGACCATAAAATGTAGCCATCCGATACCATATATCATAAATTAAACATGCCATGGTGGCGATTAAACCAACAAACAGGCTTGTTAAAAATATTTTGCTGAACGAAAAGGTGGTGGAACTTTTTTTCATAACAAGTGGTTTAAAAATGAATTAAGTTTTATTTCTTTTTAAGAGTCTTCTACCTCTGACCATGGCTCTTTTAGTTTTTCCGGGTGATTCGTATGCGTGGTCTTTTTGTCTCTGCGTACTATAAAAATTCAGGATAGATTCTGCCTGAATCACTCCTGCAATTTCCCGGGCCGCTCCTTTCTTTAAAACCAGCAATTCCTGTAAATTATATTTACCCATCATTTCAGCTGCAAATCCTAAATCATCGGAATCGTAAATATGTGGTAAATGCACGTCAGTATTTTTTGCTTTAGATAAAAAGTCTGCAACGGGAACAGACTGCAAAATATCCGGATGGTAGGCATCCGGCGCATGAACGCCCCTGCGTTTTATTTTTTCGGTCATGATACTTCCTTCCATCAAAAAAAATGAAATAAAATAAGCAGCCAGGCAGGCACCAATAAGTGGCAGCAGGGCAGCGGACTGACCGGTGGTCTCCATGGCAAAAAGGATAGAAGTCAGGAGCGCCCTCGAAGCACCTGCAAACATCGAAGCCATTCCGACCAGGGCAGCAAGCGTGAAATTAATTGGGGCCCCCGGGAAAAGGTAATGAATACCGATTCCCAGCAGGGCACCCAGTGCGCCACCAATCGTAAACAATGGGGCTAGCGTTCCGCCTGAAGTGCCGCTTCCCAGCGATATAGACCAGGAAATATATTTCAGAAAACAAAGGGATAATAAAAGGGACAAGGGGACTGTGCCATTCAGCAGGTTCCGGATATTATCATAACCCACGCCCATGGTTTCGGGCGCAAAATAACCTGTCACACCAATGGCCACTGCGCCAATCGCCGGGAACCACATCCAGTGAAACGGAAGTTTTTCAAACAGGTCTTCAATGGCATAGACAGATCGGGATATGCCGGAAGCTGCCACTCCAATGAGCAAACCCATAAAAATATAAATTAACAAAGCAATTCCGGAAACAGACGGTACAGTTGGCATGGCAAAAACCGGATGAGTGCCGAACAGGAAAATATGCATACCGGCGCCGGTAATGCAACCTGTGGCTACGGGAATAATCGAACGGGGCGAAAATTCGAATAATAACAATTCGATTGCCAGCATTACGGCTGCCAGGGGCGTTCCGAAAATTGCGGCCATCCCGGAACAGGCTCCTGCAGCCAGCATTATCTTTCGTTCAGCAGCAGAAATATGCATGAGCTGGCCGGTAAAAGAGCCAAATGCCCCACCGGTGGCGATGATGGGCCCTTCCGCGCCAAAAGGGCCGCCGGTTCCGATAGATATCGCCGCAGAGACCGGCTTCAAAAATGTAATGGCAGGAGGGATACGGCTGTCATCAACAATGATTTTTTCCATGGCTTCCGGAATACCGTGACCTGTGATGGATCTCGATCCAAATCTGGCCATGAAACCTACGGCGATACTGCCCGCAACCGGAACCAGAACCACAAACCAACCGAGATGATTTTCGGCAGGGGATGCCGGTACAAAAGAAAATTTTCCGTAAAAACACAGATTGGTAATTCCATCAATTAAAAACACCAGTCCTTTGGCAATGAAACCAATGCAAACTGCATTAAAAACAGACTGAAGACATAAATAAAATACCCTCCGGTTAACAGGAGCCTCTTTCAGGTCCCTGCTTCTCTGGTGTAAACCGCTCAAAGAAACCGACAGCGGAATGGACTGACTCATAATTGCAAAAATATTGCTCAAATCATATTTTATCAAATTTTTATCCATTAAAACGTAAAATAATACTAAATAGACTATAATTTTGTGTATGGCCAAAACATCCTGTAATCTATACGATTGCTTTCTTTGCCAGCATTGTATGGCGGAATGGCGACCCCTGATCGGACTGAACAAAGAAACCAGGATGATCAAAAAGGGGAAATTTGTTTTTAAGGAAGGTGATCCGGTAGAAGGAATTTATTTTATGTACCGGGGCTGGGTAAAAATTCATAAAGAATGGACCCATCCTAAGGAGTTGATCGTGCGATTTGCAGGAACGGGAGAAATATTCGGACATCGGGGACTCGGTGACAAAAAAGAATACCCTGTGTCCGCTACAGCACTGGAGGATTCGATGGTCTGTTTTGTTCCCGAAGACTTTTTGGAATCCTGCTTAAAAGCAAATCCATTGCTGAGTTACCGGCTTATGCAGTTTTATGCTGCGGAACTGCAAAAAGCAGAACGAAGGATGCGCGATCTGGTGCATATGGAAACGAAAGGAAGGATTGCCAGTGTGCTGCTGGAAATGAATGAGAAATTCGGAACAAACCGGGAAGGATATATTTCCATGCCGGTCAGCCGCCAGGATATTGCCTCCTATGCAGGTACCACCTATGAAACGCTGTTTAAATTATTTAATGAACTGCAGAAAGATAAACTTATTTCCACCTCCGGGAAGTT
This sequence comes from uncultured Bacteroidota bacterium, assembly GCA_963766585.1. Lineage (GTDB taxonomy): Bacteria > Bacteroidota > Bacteroidia > Chitinophagales > Chitinophagaceae > Puia. Next base: position 803,057 of record CAVYAV010000001.1, on the reverse strand, counting down.
TATCAAACTCAGGAATGAAACCAAACTTCATCAACTTCTAATTATGAAATAAAATGATACCACAGCTTGAAAAATTAAGCATTCAGGAGCAGGAACTTGTGATGAAAGCACCGGTATTACTTTCCGTTTTAGCCTCCTGTTCTGATCATGGAATTAACAAGACGCAAAAAACAGATGCCATCAAACTGGCGCATATCAAAACTTTCACAGCCGTACCGGAGCTGCAACCTTATTTTAAAGAAGTAGAAAAAAATTTTACAGAGCAATTTGAACAGGTCGCAGAAAAGTATTATCCCTATGATGAAGACCAGCGGAACTTATTAAAACTGGAAATAATAAAAATGCAGAAAATCATTGCAAAGCTTAGTCCTTCTTATGCTTTAGCCCTGGGTAAAAGTCTCGAACGGTATACCATCCATGTTAAACGGGCAACATACAGTATTTTTCAGGATTTTATTTTTCCGTTGGCTATGCTTGGGCTGAGGGATGGTCAATCCGCAAAGCTTTAAATACCTGCTTAACGATCCGATCGCAACGGGTTAAATGAAAAGAAAATACATTTTCTTTCATATAGCCGGTGAGATTCTCACGCAGTAATGCCTTGGCCCGGTTCAGTCTGACTTTAATATTGGATTCTTCCAGCAGCAGCACTTCGGCCGTTTCCCTGATGGAGAGATCCTCTATTTCCCTCAGCACAAAGACCAGCCTGTATTTTTCCGGCAGTCCGGCAATAGCATCTTCTAAAACAACACCGAGTTCCTTATTGATGAGCGCATGGACTGGCGTATGCATATGACTGATATTTTGGTATTGATTTTCGGCAACATTTTGGTACCGGTTTCTGTTTTTTTTCTGCTGCAGGCATTCATTGATCATTATCCGGGTCACCCATGTGCCAAAAGAAGACCGGTTCCCGAAATCGGAGAGATGTTCATATGCCTTTATGTATGAAGTCTGCATGGCGTCTTCTGTTTCCGGCTCATTTTTCAGGATAGACATACCAGTACGATAAAGCCGCTGGTTGTACTTTCTGATCAATTGCTCGTACAAACCTTTGTCTCCTTCGAGGATTCTTTCAATCAGTTCAATTTCAGTTTGTTCCGCCATCTGTGCGCATTAGATGAAAAATTGCAGTAAAAGTTACATAAAACCGGTAAAAAGAATTTGTAACCTTTTTCCTGTTTTAAGATCTAAAGAGACAAAAAACATATTATGACTTCTTTGAAACAAATACAGAACACCCTGCGGCTGACTTTTGGCATTGTTCCGATAGTTGCCGGGTTGGATAAATTTACCAATCTGCTGGCAGACTGGCCCGGGTATCTGGGCACGAATATCACCGGGATGCTACCCGTAAATGCCTTGGTATTTATGAAAATCGTCGGCGTGATTGAAATTGCGGCCGGAATAATAGTTTTATTTCGTCCGTTTATCGGAGCCTACATCGTTATGATCTGGCTGATCTGCATTGCCCTGCAGCTGATCATCGGGGGACATTATTTTGATGTGGCAGTCCGCGACCTGGTAATGGCTGTCGGCGCACTTACCCTTGCACGTCTTACCATGATGGTTGGCTCTGAAAGTATTAAACAAGTCAGGACGGCTGTCTCATCATGAAGGGCCTGCCCGTCGGGTAAAAAATACGATTCATCGGGCATTTTCTGCATTCTGCCGTATTCCGGATTTAAGTGCATTAAACCATTATTTTTGGTTTGAAAATCAAACCTGTGTTGATAAGCACCATTCCGGAAAAGTCCCTGGCAGTTGGACAAGCGATCCCTAAATCGCCCATAGCGGGATCCGTTTTTTTGAAAAAGAAATGGATCTATCATACCATATTCTGGATTGTATATTTTTTGTTCATCAGTATCACTTTTTTTAGTGCTTATGGAATTCGTGATATATGGTTTTACATCCAGATCCTGGCATTCATGCCATTTTCGATCGGGCTTGTTTATTTCAATATTTATAAACTGATCCCGGTTCTTTTACACCGGAAAAAATACCTGTACTATGCAATTGCCTTGTGCATGGCGATGTTCACCGCCGCTTATGCAGATCAACTGATCAAGAAATACTATGTTCATATCGGCCTGACAATTTTTACCTATACTTCCGGCCTCGATATCAAAAGCCTGTTTTCCGAAGCCGTTGGTTTATTTTACCTGACCGGTTTTACCACCAGCATCAAAATTTCCAAAGACTGGATTACCAGTCAGCAACTGCAGCAGGAACGGGAGAAACAATATCTCGAAACCGAACTGAATTTTCTGAAAACGCAGATCCATCCCCATTTCTTTTTCAATACCCTCAATAATCTGTATTCCCTGACCCTGAAAAAATCTGACCAGGCACCCGAAGTGGTTCTCAAATTGTCTTCCCTGATGAGTTATATGTTGTATGAGTCCAATGCCGCCAAAGTATCGCTCAATAAGGAGATTTCCTATCTGCAGAATTACCTTGATCTGGAAAAATTGCGTTTTGGTCAGCGTATATATATTGTTTTCGAAATTGAGGGACTGATAGAAGAAGTGACCATTCCACCGATGTTGCTGATTCTTTTTATAGAGAACAGTTTTAAGCATGGCATCAAAAACAATGTGAATAAAATAAGGATCGACATTTCGCTAAAAGTAGAAGAAGGATGGTTATTTTTTATGGTAAAAAATCCGTTAGGCGACAGGCCTGTCTCCCGGAATGCCGGCATTGGTTTAAAGAATGCAGCGCGGCGGCTGGATCTTTTGTACGGCAATCAATACCAGCTTGACCTTTCTGAAAAAGACAACGAATTTACCGTATCGTTAAAAATTCCGGTATGATAAAGCCCTTCAAATGCCTGATCGTGGATGATGAACCATTGGCAATCGACGTGATTGAAAACTACCTGCAGCGTTTTGCCAATACAGAAGCCAGGCGTTCTGAAAATGCTATCGACGCTTTCCGCCAGCTAAAAGAGGAGAAATTCGATCTGATGTTCCTCGATATTGAGATGCCCCTGCTCACCGGCCTGGATTTCCTGGGATCACTTAAAGATCCGCCTCCCGTGATCATTACTACTGCTTACCGGAATTATGCCGTAGAAAGTTTTGAATTCGAGGCATTGGACTATCTCGTAAAACCGATTGCCTTCCCGAGATTCGTGAAGGCATTTGAACGGGCGCTGAAACTACACACGGAAGGAGAAAAAACAGATTCCCAAAAGCCGGGGGAGGAATCCGGATGGCTCTTTTTAAAAGTGGACAGGAAATTTATAAAACTCATGATCAGTGAAATACTGTACATCGAAAGTCTGAAAGATTATGTGCGCGTGACTTCCCGTTCCGGTTCGGTTATTTCATATCAGTCCCTTACCTCCCTTACCGAAAAACTTCCGGCAGACCGGTTCATGCGCATTCACCGCTCCTTTACCATTGCCATCGACAAAGTGAATTCCCTGGAGAATAACTGTGTGGTGATTGATGGTAAACTAATCCCCGTTTCCAGGGAAAATCGTCAGGACCTGCTGAAAAAAATATCCCATTAAGACCGGATACATCCCGGTTTTTGGTTGTTCGTCGCGCAAATATTGCCATTCAGCGATAAGCCTTCCATTCAGCTAATATTGTTTCCGATACCCTGCATGCCTGAGTATTTTTAACCTGAAATAACTAGAAAAATACCATGCATGCCTCCCGAAAATACCAGACATTATTACTGACTATTGCTACATGGATAATGGTTCAGCCTGTCAGATCAATTGCAGCCGTTGAAACATATGGATTCCCCTTTTCTGTATTGAATATCAGGGACTCGATTCCCCAATCGGGTAAATCCATATTTATGCAAACCTGTTATGGATGTCATAAAGACACCGCTGCACATCTGGCTCCGGGCATTACCATTTTATCTTTAATGACACCACGCGCAGTACTGGCGGCCCTGGATAATGGTAAAATGCGACTGCAGGCTGCCGGCCTCACCGAAGAACAGCGGAAGGATGTGGCGGAATGGGTAACCCAGGGAAAACTGAAAACAGCAGCGGTTCCGATTGACATGCAAGGCAGGTTTCCAATTCGTCCGGATGAACTTTCTGCCTACAATCATTCGGGATGGGGTGGAAACGCTGCCGGTACGGGTTACCGGAATGCAGCACAGAGCAAAATAACCCTTTCCAATGTGGGCACTTTAAAACTAAAATGGGTTTTTGCATTTCCGGATGCCACGATTGTTCGAAGTAAACCTGCTGTAATCGGCAACTGGCTGATTGTCGGCAGCCAGTTTGGGGACCTCTATGCTATCAACCGACATACCGGAAAGGCAGGCTGGCATTTTTCGGCCAATGCTGCCATCCGCGGAGCAATTGTGATTCATAAGAAAGGAAAACAGGTAATTGCATTTTTTGCTGATTTTGGTACCACGGCTTATGCCATCGATTTAACAACCGGGAAACTATTGTGGAGCAAAAGAGCCGGCTTTGAATCGCTCTCGTCAACAACCGGATCCGTAGCAGTGTCCGATGGAAAGGTATTCGTTCCCATTTCATCATTGGAAGTAGCGACGGCTGTGGACGGTAAATACAGCTGCTGCACTTCATCCGGAGGTGTTGTTGCCCTGGATCAAAATACCGGAAATATAATCTGGACCCATCGGATAATTACAGAGCAGGCAAAGGAGACGGGTAAAAATAAAAATGGTAAATCTTTATTTGGTCCTTCAGGTGGCCCGGTATGGTGCAGTCCGACCATCGATGAAAAAAGGGGCCTGGTTTATATTGGTACAGGAGAAAACTATTCTTATCCGACTACAGAATCCAGCGATGCCATCCAGGCACTGGATATCAAAACCGGCCGGCTCATCTGGAATTTTCAGGCGACCAATGGTGATGCATTTAATTCAGCCTGCCCATTTTTTACTAACTGTCCTGAGAAAGCCGGACCTGACCTGGATTTTGGCATGGCACCCATACTGGTGGCCGGGAAAGACGGGAAAGATATTTTAGTGGCGGGTCAAAAATCAGGCGTTGTATATGCCGTTTCACCCGATAAAGGTAAGCTGATCTGGCAGACGAGGATCGGTAAGGGAGGAATGCTCGGCGGTATACACTGGGGAATGGCAACAGACGGAAAATATGTATATGCACCGAATGCCGATAACCGATATGCCATTGATAAACGGGATTCTTCCCGAAAAGCCACACCGGGTTTATATGCACTGGAACTCTCCACAGGTGAACTTAAATGGGAAACACCGGCACCGGCCTGCGCGGAAATTAAGGATTGCCTCCCCTATAATTCGGCAGCCCCTCTTTCAATGCCCGGGCTGGTGTTTGCCGGTTCACTGGATGGGCATATACGGGCCTATTCCACGAAGAACGGTGAAATTGTCTGGGATGTGAATACGGCAAAAGATTACGGTATCATCAATGGGATCAAAGCCCGGGGCGGATCCATAGATGGGCCGGCGCCTGTGGTCGCAGGCAGCATGATCTATGTGAATTCGGGTTATGGAATGTTTGGTGAGATGAACGGAAATGTATTACTCGCGTATGGTTTATAAAAAAATAAAAAATCAAATCATGAAAATGTCAAAATCAATCCTGCTTTTTTCTTTGTCTGCAACAAGTGTATTCTTTTCGCAGGCGCAAACCGCAGACGAAATTGTGAACAAATGGACAACAGCCATGGGCGGCCAGGAAAAACTGGCCAGCATCCAGACCATTTATTCAGAAAATGAACTGGACATTATGAACAATACTGCTCCGGCTAAAATCTATGTTTTAAATGGGAAAGGTTTCAAGAGTGAAACAGATTTCAACGGACAGAAAATTGTCGACTGTTATACAGTCAACAACGGCTGGAATGTCAATCCGCTTGCGGGGCAACCTACGGCTGCAAAGATGCCCGAAAGCCAGGTAAAGCCAGGTCAGCTGCGACTTGAAGCAGCAGGCGTACTATTTAACTACGCGGCGAAAGGAAGTAAACTGGAACTGGCAGGTAAGGAAGATATTAACGGCAAGCCGGCATACAAACTCAGTCTGACAACAGCCTCCGGAGTAAAAGATATCTTATACCTGGATACAAATACTTTTTATATCCTGAAGGAAGCAACCCTGATGAGTGCCAGCGGTCAGGAATTTGAAATATCAACCACTTTTTCTGACTACCGGAAAACAGAAAACGGATTTGTGATGCCTTATTCTTCCATTTTCAGCTTACCCGGGATATCGGTGGCCACAACGAGTAAAAAAATTGAAGTCAACAAAAACATTGATCCTGTAATTTTCGATATGCCCAAAAATTAAATGAACCAGTAATATTCCGGTTCGGACAGGACTTCCTGTTTTGAATCGGATTTTAAATTTATCGGGCAATGTTTTTCTTTGGCGGCTATTCATGAACTTTGTGTGAATACCTTCCAGCCATGAAACATATCAAATGCAGACTCGGTAAACTAAAAGCGTCAAAATATTTATGGGTGATATTCATTTGCGTGGCGACCAGGGTATCTGCGCAGACAACGCCTCCACGTTCATTACTGGCGCTTTCAAAAGGGGAACATGTTCTTGCCATTATTGATCCGGTTACCCTGAAGATTATCGCGAAAGTGCCGGTGGGTGCAGACCCGCATGAAGTGGATGCTTCAACTGATGGTAAAACAGCCTATGTAACCATTTATGGTGGTGGAAGTCTGCATGAATTGGATCTGATTGACCTGGTCGCGCAAAAAGCGTTGCCCAGTGTGGATACAAAACCTCTTTATGGTCCGCATGGTTCCACCTTTACCAATGGCAAATACTGGTTTACTGCTGAAGGATCCAAGGCGGTTGCTTCTTTCGACCCGGCAACGCATCAGATTGACTGGTGCCTGGGTACCGGGCAGGATCGTACGCATATGATCTATGTTAGCACCGACGGAAAAAATATTTATACCACAAATGTGAGTTCAGGAACAGTGAGTCTGCTGATCGATACGCTTTTGCAACCCGGCAATGGTCCGGATGGCAGACCTTTCCCTGGAGCCCAGCCACGATGGGAATGGAGGCAGACCGTTATCCCGGTATCCAGAGGTTCAGAAGGTTTTGATGTATCGCCCAATGGCCGCGAATTGTGGACCGCTTCTTCAGATGACGGATCTATAGCTATCATTGATATCCCCGGCCGGAAACTTTCTGCAAAAATTGACGCAAAGACCTTCGGTGCAAACCGGCTCAAGTTTACACCAGACGGGAAAATGGTGATCATTTCGAGCCTGAGAACCGGTGACCTGTTTATTATCGATGCGGTTACGCATAAGGAAATAAAACGCCTGAACGCAGGTCACGGCGCAGCCGGGATCCTGATGGATACCGACGGATCCCGCGCATTTATTGGTTGTACACCTGATAATTATGTGGCCGTAGTAGATCTGAAGACCCTCACAGTTTCCGGACATATTGATCTCGGCGGACCGGATGGTTTGGCCTGGGCAGTGCGTCCTTAAAATCCACAAATATGCTATTTTTCCCAGCCTGGTATCTCACTGGGAAAAGGCTCCTGGCCTTACATGCATATTTGCCCGCGTAGGAGGAAATAACCGGGAAGGGGAATGTTTCCCCATACCTTTAACTATAAAACTTTAAAAAAAAATTATCTCCTGTGAACAAAAAACATTTTATCGGGCTGATTTTATTTTCTTCCCTGTGTTTTGCGTCACCCTCAGCAGCACAGTCCATTCTTGGAAAATGGAACCAGGTTACCGCAAGGCAATACCTGACGGACGAAGCGGCGAAATCCGTTGGAAAGTCCTATGTTGAAACGGATATGTCGACGATTGGAACAGTGCTTTACGATTTCAAAACAGATAAGACATATGAGATGACTTCAGTTTCAAGTCTTGACGGGGATAAGAGAGAATTTAAGGGGATATGGTCACTCTCGGGCAGCGAACTGACCATGTCCACTATAACCGGAGGGCAGTCTGTGAAAAGTACGATCAGTTTTCAATCCGGTGATCTGATCATCGAGACCTTGCATCCCGAAAGCAAAAAGACCAGAAAGGTCGTGCTGACGTTTAAGAAGGTGTAGCAACCATGGGGCAGTTAATACCCAGCATGATGTTTTTCACGTTTAAAACGATCTATTCAAAGCTTATTTTCCGTCGGCTTGGTAATTGTAATTAACCAGACATATTAATGACTATCAATCCCTAATTCTATTATCATTGCAAACCACAACTAAGAGATATCCTTTTTACGTGAAAGCAACCGTCATCCTTTTTGGACTGGTGCTTCTAAGTTATATTTTGCTAAATCTGAGGGATATTTTGGTTCCGCTTGCTTTCGCACTGTTACTGGCAATCCTGTTAAATCCATTGGTCATCTTTCTGGAAAAACATCGGTTTCCCCCGGTGCTAGCGATTGCCCTTTCCATTCTGGTGACGATGATTTTTATCGTAGGGCTTACCTATTTTCTGTATATGGAAATAAAGAATTTTGCGGACGACTGGCCATTGTTCAAAGAGAAATTTGGGTTGTTATTTAAAAAATTGCAGCATTACGCCCGCACCGATTTTGGAATCAATACCAAAAAACAGAACGAATATATCAATGATGCGGAAACGAATCTGAAACCAGTTTTAGCAACGGCCATGGGAACAGTTTTTGGTGGTATGGAAATGGTATTTTTATTGCCGGTATACACCTTCCTTTTCCTGTTCTATAAAAAACTAATTCTGAACTTTTTGTTTGAAATATTTGCTGATGCAGATGAAAAAGAAGTAGCAGTAGTACTGACGCAAACAAAAGGCGCGATACAAAATTATATGATTGGCCTGATGCTGGAAGCGCTTATCGTGGCCACCCTGAATACCGTTGCATTATTGATACTGGGTGTTCCTTATGCCGTTTTGCTGGGAATATTAGGCGCTATACTCAATATCCTTCCTTTTATTGGCGGCATTCTTGCCGTATTATTTCCTATTTTAATCGTGACAATAACAAAAGATGGCCTTTCAACCCAATTGTGGGTGATTGTCTCGTATATGATTATACAGTTTGTGGATAATCATTTTCTCGTTCCATATATCGTTGCATCCAAAGTAAAAATTAACGCCCTGGTTTCGATTGTGATTGTACTGATGGGCGGAGCCTTGTGGGGTATTTCAGGCATGTTTTTATCGATCCCGATATTGGGTGTGCTCAAAATAGTTTTTGACCGGATGCCGGAAATGAAACCCTGGGGGATGCTGATTGGAATGGAAGTACCGACCAGGCGGAGGAGGCTTGCCAGAAAAAGGCAGACCGTGGCCAGCTAACCCAGCCCGTGTTTCTCTTACGGTAGAATTTTTTTCTAACGCTATTCCTGATGTTCCTGTATTAAGCGGGGCATGATTTTAACATCAGGATTTGGAAAAATCTATTTTTTTCTTTGCTGGAAATATTACTCACTCCTCATTTCTAAACTTTAAAAGTATGCAAACCGAAAAACCTGTCCATACGGCCAGCTTCTCCGAACGCTTTGCGGTTAATGTAACCAAAGCGACCGGAAGTACCGCGGCTTTTATATTGGCGTTCCTTGCTGTTTTAATCTGGGCAGTATCCGGACCATTTTTTCACTACTCTGAAAACTGGCAGCTGGTCATCAACACGGGTACGACCATTGTTACCTTTCTCATGGTCTTTTTGATTCAGAAGGCCCAGAACAAAGATTCACTTGCGATCCAGTTAAAACTGAATGAACTGGTGGCTGCACATGAATTTGCGAGTAACCGCCTGGTAAATGTGGAAAACATGTCTGAAGAAGAAATGAAAATAATTCAGAAATATTATTCGAGTTTGAGCAAAATGACCAGGAGTGAAGAAAGCCTGCAACAATCGCATTCGATCGACGAGGCACAGAATATGAACCAGATTAAAAAAGACATTGAATCGGAGATACTGGAGGATCTGAAATAAATAAAAAAGCCCACCTAGACGACAGGCTTTTTTTATTTACAGATGTTCGAGGTCAGGCCTCCCTTCTGATTACCTTCAGCAGGAAGAGCACAATTGCGATGACGAGCAGAAGGTGAATTATTCCGCCTGCAGCATAGCCAAAAAAGCCAATGGCCCATATCAGTACCAGGACGACTGCGATTACGTAGAGTAGATTTCCCATGATTGTTGATTCTTTTGATGAAAAAATAAAGAGCTGTTGTGTTGTTCAGGTTTTAAATTTTTTACCTGTATCTCCAGTTATAGTTACAATATCATGCCAGCTCTTTCCTGAATGTGGCAAAAGGATTTCAGTTGGCGGCAGCGGTTAGGATCTGAAACAGAAAAGCTGCTTCTTGCGAAGCAGCTTTTCTGATAACCGGATTTTGTATTCTGGTCTAAGACTCTTCTTCCTGGGCTGCATCATAATTCACATTTTCTTCGGCAATTGCGCTGAGTGTTGCATCGGCCGTTTTTTCTTCGTTTAATGTGGTTTCCAGGATTTCAGCAATATCGTCATGTCCAAGATTCCGGGCAAGCTGCACGAGACCACCGTAAGTGGCTATTTCATAATGTTCTACTTTCTGACCGGCAAGAATCACCCCGACATCGCGGGTCGATGAGCCGGCTTCCGTTTCTTCCACAATACTGTCACCTTCTTTGGTGATTCCGTCCATGGCATCACATTTTTTTGCCTGCGGTTTTTCCCCAAGAATTTCAAATACCTGTTCCAGTCGTTCCACATGACCCTTTGTTTCCTCCAGGTGATTCGTCAGGGCTTCCTTTAGTTCCGGAGAAGTAGATGCCTTGGACATTTTAGGGATGGCCTTTAACAGGTGTTTTTCTGCCCAGTAAATGTCTTTGATTTCACCATGAAAGAAATCCAGCAGCATCGAATCCTTCTCTGAAGTATCCTGTGTTTTTTTTGTCTTTGACTTTGTTTTTGTTGTCTGCATAATATCAAGTTTTAGACTTTTTACAGTTGAATTATCATGCCAGCAACCCGGGTATATTTATTGCCAACGGGGAACATGGCTACTTAACACATCATTATGAAGAAAAGCATTTCTCTTTTTGTGAAAACACGTAAAACATTACTCATTATACTGGGATCTTTGTTGATTTTAATTCTTGCTTTCCGCATTGCGCTTCCCTATATTCTATTAAGACTTGTAAATAAAGAACTGCAAAATATTCCACACTACACCGGTCATGTGGAGGATATCGATGTTGCGCTGATACGGGGCGCGTACAAAATAAAGTCTATCAAACTGGAGAAGACTGGGGGAAAGGTTCCCGTGCCGTTCTTTGCTGCGCCTCTGATCGACCTCAGCTTACAATGGGCATCTCTTTTTCATGGTAGAATTGTGGGAGAGATCGAAGTGGATCAGCCAGTCCTCAATTTCGTGAAAGGACCGACCGAGGAAACCAGCCAGACAAAGATAGATTCCAGCTGGACGGATGTTGTGAAAAAGCTAATGCCGCTAAAGCTGAACAAATTTGAGATTGTAGAAGGTCAGATTCACTATCGCGATTTTCATAGTAAGCCAACATTTGATATCTATACTAAAGGAGTTCATATTCTGGCCGAAAACCTGAGCAACGCGGAAAAGAATAAAGATTTACTGCCTTCAACGATCACAGCATCAGCGGATGTATATGGTGGAAAGGCTACGGGTAATATGAAAATGGACGCTTTGGCGAAAACACCCACATTCGACGGCAAGGCAAAACTGGAAGACCTTAATCTGGCGAAACTGAATAATTTCATTGATGCCTTTGCAAAGTTTGATATCAAATCGGGCGAAATCAGTATTTATACCGAAGCAGCAGCTAAAGACGGGAGGATTACCGGGTATACGAAACCGATTATTAAGAACCTGAAGGTGGTTAACTGGGAGAAGGATAAAGAAAAGCCACTCAAAATTGCCTATGAAGCGGTTGTGGAGGCGGTTGCCTGGATTTTCAAAAATCACAATAAGGAGCAACTCGCCACCAAGGTGGATTTTGAGGGTAATATCAGGAATCCGAATATAGATATCTGGCAGTTGATCGGACAGGTACTAAAGAATGCTTTTATTCAGGCCCTGTACCCCGCATTGGAAAATTCAGTAAATATCAATTCTATAAGTGGCGTTAAAGATTCAGATATGAAAAAGGAAATGAATAGTACGGGTGGTTTAATCAAAAATAAGCCGGAGGCAAAGAAGACCAAAAAAGAGATCAGACAGGAAAAACGGAAAAAGAAAAAGGCTGAAAAAGAGGAAAAGAAAAAAGAAAAAAAGGAAGAGAAGAAAAAAGAAGAACAAAATTAAATGTCCCGTAGAAAAAAGGCCATAGGATTTCTGACTATTGCAACGGCATCATCTTTGATTCCGTTTTTAAAGTAATTGTTAATAGAATAATAGAAATTCAGATTAAAGAGCGGTTATACTCTCTAAAATCCAAATCGTGGCGTGTTGGAGAAACTGTCTGATAAACAGTGGTGAGAATGGCGAAACACGATTGGTACGTGGCGCAGACTCGGTCTGTGCCTTTTTTTTAAATACCATAACAGTTGGTTATCAGATCTGTTCCTTTGCCTGGTGCATCACCTCTCTGATGTCAGCAGGTTCCTGCGCCAGTTCCTGAACGATCAGATGATCTTTAATGGGACCGACAGGAGCTTCATCTTCCCATTCCTGTATGTCCTTATCTTTTTGTAACAGGTACCAGATTCCTGCACTTACTACAGCGAGACACCCTAAAATAAGGAGTTTAGTTTTCATGGCTGGTCTTTTAATACTTAAACACAATATCATGCCAGAACGAGATGTACACGCACACTAAAAATTAAAACTTTCTGTTCCAGCGAGGTCAGTATTTCCACAATTTTTTTCATGCTGTGGGCAAAAACTCCCATGGGTAAGGAATTTATTTATTGCCTTAGAAAAAAACAACTTACTCAGCTGGCACAAGACTTGAAAGGCGATTAGAATAATAAAATACTTTATGGAAACTGAAAATAAAGTTCATCGCCGGCAGGTGATTGGTGGAATAGGTGCTACGCTGGCGGCTGCGGCCTTCTCACCGGCAATAGCAGGTTCTGGGCATTCACCTGAAATAGAAACAACCGGTGAGTTAGTAGACCCGACCAAAAAATACCCCAAGCCGCCCTTTCCCGCCCAGTCACAACCCTGGCCCGGACTTGTATCCAGGATGGATCCTAAACCTGATCATGGAGAAATCAGTTATAAAGGTTCCGGACGTCTTAACGGTCGCAAGGCTCTGATTACAGGAGGTGACTCGGGTATGGGCAGGGCAGCGGCGATTGCCTATGCCCGTGAGGGAGCCGACGTGGTCATCAATTATTATCCGACTGAGGAACCGGACGCACAGGAAGTGATTGCTCTTATAAAAGCAGCAGGCCGTAAAGGCGTCGGGATACCTGGAGATCTTCGGGATGAGTCCTTTTGCCAGAGCCTGGTAGAAAAGGCGGTGGAAACGCTGGGTGGACTGGACATTGTTGTGAGTAATGCAGGCAGGCAGCAAACGCATGCATCCATACTGGATATCTCCACGGAACAGTTTGACTGGACCATGAAGACCAATATTTATGCACCATTCTGGATTATCAAAGCCGCGCTGCCTCATTTACAACCGGGTTCCGTGATCATCGGTACGGCATCAGAACAGGCTTATGATCCTTCTCCGGATTTGTATGACTATGCACAAACGAAAGCCGCAACGATGAACTATGTGAAGTCACTTGGGAAACAATTGGGTCCAAAAGGAATTCGTGTGAACGGTGTTGCCCCCGGTCCGATATGGACGGCCTTGCAGGTAAGCGGTGGAGCAACTCAGGAGAAATTGGTAAAATTCGGAGGGGATACACCGATGGGGAGACCTGGGCAACCTGCAGAACTGGCTTCCATTTATGTGCAGCTCGCAGATAACAGTGGAAGTTATGCTACAGGTCAGATTTATGGTTCTTCCGGCGGCAACGGACAACCTTAAGCAATAGCTCTGCGATTATACTATGGAAACTGTGTTTAAATATATCTCTAAACAATTTTGAGAAGATCTTTTATATGCCAAAGTCAAGTGCCGGCATCCTTCTTTTTCGTTTTATAGATACCTACCCTGAAGTATTATTATTTCATCACGGCGGTCCTTATTGGGCCGGTAAAGACATATGGACCATTGCAAAAGGGGAAATAAATGAAAATGAGAAACCACTGGACGCCGCAAAAAGGGAGTTGGAAGAGGAAACCGGAATAAGGATTAAAGGAAAATTGATCGAGCTCACGCCGGTGAAACAGAAAAACAAAAAGACCGTCTTCGCCTGGGGAATCGAACAGGATTTCAATCCGACAGAAGTAAAAAGTAATTTTTTTGAGATAGAATGGCCGCCGGCATCCGGTCAGAAAAAGCAATTTCCGGAAATTGATAAAGCAGCCTGGTTTAGCCTTTCAGAAGGGAAAGAGCGGATAATGGCCAGTCAGGTTCCTTTGTTAAATGAAATTGAACGGCATATTTAAATTTTAGGCAGGATGTTTTTTAACGGGATTAACCTCGCCGTTTTTTTCGATATATATTTTGTCAATTTGCTCCAGGTTTTCGGTTAAGGCTTTTTTCCGCAATTCTTCCAGCACATCTTCCTGGCTGACCTGCGCCCTTTTCAGATTGGCTTCAATAAAACTTCCCTGACTAAACAGTAATATTTTTTCTCCGGCAATCAATTTGGCAAATGCCTTGTGATGCACCATCCCATAAGCAAACAGCCTGTGAATACTGACCAGAGCGGCACAACTGGCAGTGACGGGAATAAAATCAGATGCACCTACAATGGCCCGGCTCAGTACTGCGCCGAGTACAATGGTGATAATATTATCCAGCGGAGTATGAAGTCCGAAAGACCTTCTTCCGGAAACCCTTAATAGCACGAGCGCGATCAAAAATATAACGACGGCCCGGCAGGTCATTTGAAGAGCATTCAGATTCCGGTCTGTTCCGAAAATTTCATTTATGCTGTTCATGGTATCTGATTTAGTATTTAAAGAGGGCAGGGGTGCAAAAGCAATGCCTGCTACACATATTTAAACAGTTGCTCATTTCTTATTTGTCGACTTTTATCAGTTTCATCGCGGGTTTTTTCTTTTTCCATCCTATGGGTATAAATTTTCTGCCTTCATGTTTATTGTAGTCGATAAAAAAATTTTCTATTTCCTTAACCATGCTTTTGTTTAGGTCCTCCAGGTTTTTGACACTTTTGTACAGGACGGAACAATCAGATACGCCGACGAGCCGGTCATTCCGGATCGTTTTTTTACCTTTTTCTTTTTGTTTGGCTTCCAGTACTCCGATTAACCTTGTACTGATCAGACATCCGGGATGTGTGGGTTCTTCCATAATCACCAGTATATCAAGCGGATCACCATCTTCACCCAGGGTGCCGGGAATAAATCCGAAATCAAAAGGGAAAACCGTCCCCATCGGCAGGGTCTTCCTTAACCGGAAAATTTTGAGTTCCGGATCAAAATCAAATTTATTTTGAGATCCCCTCGGTGTTTCAATTATTACATTGATATGACCCTTTTCTGTTGGGCCGATTTTTTCCGGATTCATATTCAACTTTTCTGATAAGGGATTAAAAACCGGGCCAACAACAAGCGTTATCGGCTTCGTCACCGTATCAATCAAAATACGAGATGGGTTTTGTCGCAGAAATCGGGCTATTGGTCGTTTCGTCAAATTAAACCTGTTCTGAAATAATAGTTTTGCTTTTAAGGGGGCTATTTAAATTATTTAGTTCTCTTTTGGTTTAACAAGGGCTGTTTTTTCTAATTCAGCCCTTTTTTATTATAGGTATATGAATTTTCGTTTTTGGAACGTTTAGAAGATCCAACAGTACTTATATAAAGAACAGAAAGTGAAATCAGGCAATCTTCCGCAGTCGGACCTGCTTCCTCAAATATTTCCGACATAAGATGCAAAACAGGATAATCATATAGGTGTTCGTTCTGTTCCTGGTAATTTCAGGCAGTAAAAATAATATTTTTAAATTAAATCCCTACTAATTTGGTAGACTAATATAAACCTCTTTATATTTGTGTGAGAAAACCGTTAAATCATATCGGAGTATATCATGAAACCAAATAACTGCTTAAACAAAACATCCCGTTCTGTTTCACAAACAGGATTATTTACCATCTCAACATTTCCTCCCTGTTGTTGCTGATGAAGGGAAATTTCCACCTCAATTACAAAAAAAAATAACCCGGCAAGGATAAATCCCTGCCGGGTCGCAGATGAGATCAGTGAAGTAACGGCAATCACCAACTGATTTTCATCGGGATTACATGAACAATTAAAATCATTCACATGAATCAATTTCAAAGATATGGTATATATCTTTTAAGCCGGTCATTTCAAGCCCTCGCGCATCGTAAAAATAACTACCAGCCATCTTTATTCCCGGCTTTATTTCTTTTAGGAGTTCTGTTGTATGGTCCGTCCGTTCCCGCTGGCGCCCAAACCAAAGAAGTTACCCTGTTTGGCCGGATCACAGATGCAAAAACATTTGAGCCCCTGACGGGTGTGGTCGTCCATATTAAGGGAACGACGCACCAGGTTTTATCAGGTGAAAACGGGGAATTCAAATTCATAACCGGTCAACGGGTTCCACTGGTTTATGAACTCAGTTATGTTGGCTTTAAATCCAAAGAAGTAACAGTAGACAATTACGACTATCAGCAAATATCCCTGGACAATAACAATAAGTCCCTGGGAGAAGTGGTGGTAGTG
Source organism: uncultured Bacteroidota bacterium (assembly GCA_963766585.1). Lineage (GTDB taxonomy): Bacteria > Bacteroidota > Bacteroidia > Chitinophagales > Chitinophagaceae > Puia. The sequence goes on along the minus strand of CAVYAV010000001.1, from coordinate 786,343 downwards.
GGCTATGGTACGCAGCGGAAATCAGAACTTACCGGATCCATTGCATCTGTTCCCAAAGGTTTATTATCAGTTCCCGCAACTTCTTTCGACAACCTGCTGCAGGGAGGTGTTTCCGGCGTTCATGTTACACAGAGTTCTGCACAGCCTGGAGCCACTTCCACGATCCGGATACGCGGCGGAAATTCCATCACCTTTGGTAATGATCCGCTCTATGTTATTGATGGTTTCATCAGTTATAATAATAATGCCCTGAGTAATACAGGAGCTGTATCCGGCTCGCAGGTCAGTGCTTTGGCCACCATCAATCCCAGCGATATTGAATCCATCGAAGTGCTGAAAGATGCTTCGGCAACAGCAATCTATGGAGCGCGTGGCGCAAATGGCGTCATCATCATCACTACACGACGTGGCAGGCGGGGCAAGGATGAGGTGAACTACAGCGGATACTTTGGGACACAGCAGGCCGCAAAAAAACTTACCCTGCTGAACGGCTCCCAGTGGGCTTCCCTGGTAAATGATATTAATGTCAGCGACGGGGTTGCGAAAACCTATTCTGATTCTGCAATACAGGCTTTTGGCGCGGGATCAGACTGGCAGAGTACCGGACTCCGATCGGCCCCTGTTCAAAATCATGAACTCTCTGTTTCGGGTGGCGACGATAAATCCCGGTACCTGCTCTCCGGAAATTATTATAACCAGCAGGGGATTGTACAAAATACAGATTTTATCCGCTATTCGGGTCGTTTGAACTATGAAAGAAATGTGACGGATCAGTTTAAAATCGGAACGAATATTTTCGTCAGCAAATCAGGTCAGAATCAGCTCACAGGTGCACCTCTGAAAAATATCACACCGGCAAGTGCCTGGGCCACATTGCTGCAAACCGTACCCATCGTTCCCATTAAAAATGCTGATGGAAGTTACAATATCAACAACCCGTATATTACAACACCCACGAATCCTTTGCAGGATATCTATTCTACAACCAATGAAACAAATATAACCCGGACCCTGGGAAATTTGTTCCTGGAATACAAGATCCTGAGTGAACTCACCTTGAAAGTAACCGGAGGAGCTGATCTCTTCAACACCAAGCAGAACTATTATGCGCCTTCCAATACTTCGGGGGGATATGCCAGCAGTGGATATGGTTCTGTAGGAACGGTCTCTTCGTCATCGTGGCTGAATGAAAATACACTTACCTGGGACCATGCCGTAAGCAACACACATTTTTTCAATGTGCTAGCTGGTTACACCATACAATCGCAGAATGATGAGTCATCCGTTGCCTCGGCACAGAAATTCCCGAATGATCTGACTTCTTACAATAACCTGAGTTACGGTGCCACACCTGTGCTTCCATATTCCGGAAGTCACAGCACCACCTTTAATTCTTTCCTGGGAAGGATAAGTTATTCCTATCTCCATAAATACAATATCACCCTGTCGGAAAGAGCAGATGGAGCATCCGTGCTGGGTTCAAATAATAAATGGGGGTATTTCCCTTCCATTGGAGTTTCCTGGAACGCATCCCAGGAAGATTTCTTTAAACCACTGCTCAACACCATCAATAACCTGAAGATACGGGGCTCGGCAGGAAAGACAGGTAACGCCAATGTACCACCGTATAGTTCTCTGGCTTCCCTTTCACCCACAAACTATTACTTTAGTAATAGTCTGGTTACCGGTATTGCACCGGTGCAACTGGCTAATCCGGATTTGAAATGGGAAACAACTGCCCAATATGACCTGGGTACGGATTTCGCGTTTTATAAAAACCGGATTACACTGGTTTTTGATATTTACTACAAAAAGACTTCTGATCTGTTGCTGAATGTTCCGTTCCCGTTATATACAGGTTATGCAAGTGTTTTGGAAAATGTGGGAAGTGTTGAAAATAAAGGATTCGAAATTGCATTAAATGCCGATGTTATCCGCAGCAAAAGTTTTAACTGGAAAGTAAATCTTGTATTTGCTGAAAACAGAAATAAAGTGCTTAGCCTGGGAGGAAATACAAACAGTTTTACTCCCACTGCACCCGTCGGACAGCAGTCTCCGGTGATTGTAGAGGTCGGGCTACCCGTCGGAACATTTTGGGGATATTCCACTGACGGATTGCTGACGGCTGATGATATTGCTAAAGGAGTTCCGTTGTTAACCGGTGTACCACAGAAAACAGGGGACAGGAAATATCTAGCCCAGAATGGTCATACCTCGGTAACAAGCGTGGACAAACATAACCTGGGAAGCTCCCAGCCGAAATTTACCTATGGATTTTCAAGCAATTTAAGTTATGGTGGTTTCGATCTTTCCTTCCTCCTGCAGGGATCTTACGGAAATAAACTGTTTAACCAGTTTGAACAATTGCTGGAAAAACCTACGCTCGCGCTGAATGCTGCGGAAGTGCTGACAAACCGCTGGACACCAGAAAACACAGCCGGTACAATTCCGCGGGCAACCAATTCACCTGTTCCGCAAATTATTGACCGTTACGTGGAAGATGCTTCTTACCTGAGACTGAAAAACCTGACACTCGGTTATAACCTCCCGCAATCGCTGATTTCTAAAATACATGTGAAGCAACTCCGGTTCTATGTAGCGGCTCAGAATCTGTTTACGATTACACATTACACAGGGTATGATCCCGAGGCAAATTATTTTGACGGCGACAATACCAAACAGGGAATTGATTTTGGCGTCTATCCACCCGTAAAAACTTTTCTGGCAGGTATTAATCTGACGCTTTAAGGAACCGGATTTCAGACGAAAACTAAAAAGATTAAACATGAAAAAGATTTCTTTATATACAGCCTTAATTACTTTTTTCTCAGTAACAAATCAGTCCTGCACCAAGCTGGAGGAGAGTCCAAATTCAGTTATCGTAAGCTCCCAATTCTATAAGACTTCGGCAGATGCAGTAGCCGCGGTAAATGCTATCTACAATACCCTCAATAGTGATCCCCTCGGCGATTTTCCTATGTATGGTCGGCAGCTCAATCTGCTGACAGATAATGCAAGTGATAATCAGAATTTCAGTCCGAGTAACACCAATCCGGACGTCCGTTCACTCAGCACGGTTACCTATGTGTCCATTAACGGGAGGATATTAAAGAACTGGCAGCAGCACTATTTTGGAATCAACCGTGCAAATATTGCCATTGACAATATTGCGGCTATTCCGGCTTCCCAGTTCTCCAACCCCGCGTTGCAGGCACGACTTATCAATGAAGCAAAGTTCATCCGTGGACTTTTGTATTTCAACATTGTCCGCCTGTTCGGAGCTGTACCGCTGGTTCTGCATAATCCGGAATCAGTTGACGTGAGCAGCCTTCAGGTTCCGCGTAGTTCTGTCGACAGTGTGTATGCGCAAATTGTAAGCGACCTGAATGAAGCGACCAGTCTTCCGGTTTCCTATTCAGGTGCGGACATTGGTCGTGCCACCAGCGGGGCTGCACATACTTTACTTGCAAAAGTTTATGTAACACGCAAACAATGGTTACAGGCAGAGACCGAATTACAGGCCATTTCTAATGGCGGCTACGGATATGCCCTTTTCCTGAATTTTGCGGATGTATTTAAAAAGGCAACCAAGAACGGTGCAGAACATATATTTTCCGTACAGTTCGTTACGAATGGCGGTGAAGCGAATACCACTCAGTTTTTAAGTTCAAGTTTCACTTCCTTCAATACAGGAACCTACCCCATTGACATACCATCCGATAGTTCCATTTCTGCCCTCTTTGATAACAATGACACAAGGAAAGCGGTCACCTTTTATTCCAGCCAGTATAATGCGGTCACCGGACAAACGGTCATTTTCCATAATCCATACACGCCCTATCTCAACAAATTTGTGGACTATAGTCTGAGTCCCCTCAACAATCAGAACATCAGCGGGATTAATTATCCGGTGTTGCGTTATGCTGAAGTGCTTTTGCTAAATGCAGAAGTGCTCAATGAAATAAATGGCGGCCCAACTGCAGAAGCGTACAATGCCATCAACCAGGTAAGAGCAAGGGCCCATGTTGCAGATCTTAATCCCGGCCTCAGTCAGGCAGATTTCAGGGATTCTGTTTTCCTGGAAAGAAGAAAGGAATTCATTCAGGAAGGGCAGCGCTGGTTTGACCTTGTCAGACAGGGTGGATCGGTATTGGTAGACGCTTTGCTAAAATTCCCGGCCAAACAGACCGCCAGTCTGAAAGACAGTCTTTACCCCATACCGTTGACGGAAATTCAGCTGAACCCGCTGTTAACTCAGAATCCGGGATGGTAGGCAAAAATTATTAATTATTAATTATCAATTATGAATTCGACAAATAACAAACTGAGTTTTAAACGGCTGATGGTATTGGTTGTATTTGGATTCTCTGCTTTTGCAGCAAGGGCACAGCATCAGGACACGGCCTACAAAGGTATCGTGGGTAAAACACTTCAGGATTCAAAAGAATGGTGGCCAGAACCGGTAAGGGCACCCGCAGGTGCACCCAATGTAGTATGGATACTTCTGGATGATGTAGGTTTTGGTGCAGCATCCACATTTGGTGGTCTCATCAGTACGCCGGTATTTGACAGTCTCGCGGCTAACGGACTTACGATACACGAACTTTCACACAGCCGCTATTTGCGCACCTACCCGGGCAGGATTGCTCACCGGACGTAATGCACACAGCGTGCATGAAGGTGGCTTTTCACATACCATACTTTCGGCTGGTTTTCCGGGCTGGGACGGAAAGATTCCTGCCACCGCCGGCACCATCGCTGAAATACTCCGGGATAACGGGTATAATACTTTTGGTGTCGGGAAATATGGGCTGACACCTGATGAAGACGCAACGGACGCCGGTCCCTTTGACCGATGGCCAAGCGGAAAGGGATTTGAACATTATTTTGGATTCCTGGGTTCACAGACCGACCAGTATAAACCCGACCTTATCGAAGACAATACACATCTTACTCCGGACGGACGACACCTGAGTGAACAAATAACAGACAAGGCCATCACCTATATCGGAAAGCAAAAAAAAGCGGCGCCACAAAAACCTTTTTTTCTGTACTATGCACCCGGTGCCACACACGCGCCTCATCAGGTGGATACTTCCTGGAGCAATCGGTATAAAGGGAAATTTGACGAAGGCTGGGATATATACAGACAAAGAGTTTTTGAAAATCAGAAAAAACTCGGCGTAATCCCTGCTTATGCTCAGCTACCTCCGCGGAATCCGGATGTCACGGCCTGGAACAGTTTGTCTCCAACGGAGAAAAAATTGTATGCCCGCTTTTTTGAAGTCTATGCCGGTTACCTCAGCTATACCGATTATGAAGTAGGAAGACTCATTAACTATCTGAAACAGATAAATCAGCTGGACAATACGATTATCTTCCTGATAATCGGGGACAATGGCGCCAGTAAGGAAGGAACCTTTCACGGTGTCATCAACAAGGAATTATTTTCCAAATCCGTTTCCGACGAAGCGCAGATCAAAATCAATCTCGATCAGATCGGGGAGATAGGTGAACCGGAAGGCAAGCAAACCAATTACCCGCTGGGATGGGCACAGGCTGCGAATACTCCCTTCAAATACTGGAAACAGGATGCGAATTCTGAAGGTGGTACACATAATCCACTGATTGTATTTTACCCTAAGGGAATAAAAGACAAAGGAGGGATACGCACACAATACAGTCATGTGATCGACCTGCTTCCGACAACTACTGAATTTATCGGGATCCGGCAACCCGAATATATCAGGGGCATCAAACAGGATTCGATCCAGGGTATCTCACTGGTTTATTCCTTCGACAACGCAAATGCGGCCTCCCGGCATACCGATCAGTATTACTATATTTTCGGATCCCGGTCCATCTATAAAAACGGGTGGAAGGCAGAAGTCTATCATCATCCGGATATTATTGATCTTACAAAATATGGCCCGGTAAAAGACAGCGCACTTTGGGGCTTCAGCCATGATGTATGGGAATTATATAACCTGGACGAAGACTTCAATGAACGGATAGACCTGGCAAAAAAACATCCTGAAAAACTGGCTGAACTGCAATTGTTATTTGCGGAAGAGGCTACACGATACAATATCTATCCCTTTATTGACTGGGAAGATGTATATAAAAGAAGGATTCACAAGACTAATTATACACCTGTTTCACCTGATAAATAATTTTTTATGAAAACAGAGGACTTGATCATACTCGGGAAAAAGATATTTATCGGATTGGTCATCACCGCCGTTCCGCTGATTATTTTTCTTCTGGGACTCTCCCTGGTAACACGAATTTTATAAAATTAAAATGATTCACATGCAACTGGAAAATGAAACCCGACAAAAAATCATCCGCGATATATTGGTCAGTCTGTTTATTTATGCGCTGCCGGTGCTGCTGATGTTCCTTTCCTTTTATGTAAAGGGCAACCGCCCCTGGCAGAAGCAAACAGAGAAAAATTCCATTCATATTCTTCATCATTAAAACGGGGTTATGATAAAAATTGTAGAAGCCATTTTTCAAAACCTCAGCCTCTGGGGACTTCCCGTACTTATTCTGATTGTAGGCGTAGTTGAATTTTCATTCGGCCTTTATGATAAAAAATGGACCCGGAATGAACTATTGCTGGATATCACCTGCTTTGTGATTCCCCGGATTATCCTTCAGCCGGTGACGGTCTATTTTACGCTTAGATTATTGCCGGTGATTTTGCCCGGACTCAAGGACCTGTTTTCCTGGGTGCCGTTCTGGTGGGCCTTTTTTATAATCGCCATTGCAGACGATCTTACGCAATACTGGTATCATCGCCTGCACCATCAGTTACCCGTACTCTGGCGCTTTCACCGGACGCATCATTCGGCGCCTTATATGGGCATGTCGATGGCCAGCCGCCAGAATGTGATCTATACGATTTTCTTTTCCCAGATTTACCTGACTGCCGCACTGGTTTACCTCGGGCTTGGATATGCTGCGCTTTTTGTAACCGGTATAAAGAGCCTGATCACACTTGCCGCGCATTCCAGTATTCCCTGGGATAAACCTTTTTATAAATACAAAGTCCTGCATCCGGTAGCCTGGGTTTTGGAAAGGCTGATTTCCACTCCGGCCACCCACCATGCACATCACGCTGATAGTTTTGATGACGGCGTGGGCAATTACAAAGGGAATTTTGGAAATATGTTTTTCATCTGGGACGTAATTTTCAAGACAGGTATTATTACCAGGAAGTACCCAAAAAGTTTCGGACTCAAGCATTATAAACAGGAAGAATGGTATGCACAGTTTCTCTGGCCTATTTTCAAGTCCCGGAAGGAGGGGAGTGAGCTGGCTGCCAATGGTCCGATGGTGGGGGATGAAATCACGGAACACCCGGGAATAAAATATACCGTTTCGCCTGGTCAGCTTAACGGATAAAGAAAACCCTGCACATGCAGGGTTTTTTCATGACAGTATCAGTCACACAATATCAAACCATCTCGCCTTACGGCTGGATCCAAAATATTCCTTCTCTGCAACGATAGCGGTGGAAGCGTTGTGATGAATGCCTACCGGCTTGGGTCCGGAAAAGAAATCAACATCAACACGGCCAACTTCACCGTGGCCAAATTCGATATAACAGGAACCTGCACCTGTATAGGCTGATTGGTTTTCCGACTTGTTAAATGCAGCGATGATGGAAGCTGCCGCAATTTTTGCGGCGCCTTCTGCAAACACACCTGCTTTGGGTGTTCCTACACTGGTAACATCTCCGATGGCATACACATGGGGAAACTTTGTCAGCAGGTTCATTCGGTCCACCGGGATCCATCCATTTTCAGTCATGCCACTTTGTAATACCACATCCGGGCAAACATGTTTGGGAATCCCGAGAAAGAGATCGTAAAGCATTTCAGTTCCATCATCGAGAATGGCTTTTCCTGATTTATCCAATGAACTTATTTTTCGCTGGGGAATGAACCGGATATTTCTTTCTTCAAAAGCTTTCACAAGTGCCTTTGAAGAATCTGGTGAAGGCGGAATAGGAGATCCAAAGGGTATGACGAGGCTGATGGTACAGGCGTCTCTTACACCTGCTTCTGTAAGATAGTCATGCAGCATTAGCGCAGCTTCACTGGGCGCTGGCGGGCATTTAAAAGGTGCACCACAAACACCCACGATAGCATCACCTTTTTTAAAACCTGGAATTACTTCCCGCAGTTTCTCTGCCCCTTCAAAAGAATAATACTGGTTGCCATATTCTGCAAGACCGGGTGTGGCCTGGATATCATAGTTCGCGCCAAGCGCCACGACCAGTACATCGGTCTCATACACACCCTTGGAGGTGGTTACTTTTTTCAAAACGGGATCGATGGCCGTAATGGTTTCCTGACGGAATTGCACACCGGGTTTATTGATACTGCTGTAAGAAATCTTTACGGCATCTGAAGCCTTACGCCCAAACATGATTTCCAATTTGGAAAATCCAAAGTAAAATGAATCGTTCTGATCGATCAGTGTCAAATCAAGCTGGTCACCGATGGTTTCAGAAAGTATGGAACTGAGTTCCAGTCCGCCGAAGCCGGCTCCAAGTACGAGTACCCGTAATTTCATTTTTTGATTCTTTAGAAGGTTTAGTCTTATGGCATCATAATCCTGAATAATCAGAAATCAATTTGCGCATAGGCAAAGGGAATATACACTGAAAATATTTCAATTGAAGAGGGCAGTCATTAAATTTATTTAAATGATCTGTCCTGGCAGTTCCGGGATCAGGAAGAATCATTTATAGATCCTCCCCATATACGGATCCTTGAAAATAATTTTCTTCAGTTGCTCAATATCGTTCAGCCCCTGTTTCCTGTACACGATTTTCCCGCCGGGCTCTATCAGAAGGGTATAGGGCAGGGCACCCTGCCAGCTGCTGTCCAGCGCTTCTATGAATTTATATTTGTCTTCACCTGCATACCTGAAGTTTGGTGAGGAAGACTGATTCTTTTGCAGAAAAGACAGGGCCTGTACTTCATGAGCCGGATCATCCAGGCTGATACTCACCATCTCAAATCCACGGTCGCGGTACATATGATTCAGGAAGACGAGTCCCGGAAATTCCTCCACGCAGGGTACACACCAGGTTGCCCACACATTGATCAGTCGAAATTTTTTTGTATGATTATTTACGAGTTCCCGAACGGATTGCAAATGAATCGTATCCAGACTCACGGGTTCATGCGCCCAGCGGACCGCCGATTTTTCCTTCCAGACTTTTTTTTCTTCCCATTTGATGGAACAGCCAAAAACCCGGGTAACCGGCTGTGCTATCGGCTGGCCATGCATGATCGCTTCGATCGCGTTACGTGCATCCTCAGTCTGAGGCTTTTTGTCCGGGATCCTCTGTATCGTCTATGCGTCCGTTATATTGTAGTTTCCGGTTCTTGTCAAAAATGAAAATATGTGGTGTACAAACGGGTCCGTATTTTTTGGAACTGATTTCTGTTTCGCCATCATAGAGATATGGAAAATTAAAACCAGCATCCTGTGCGCGGATTTTCATCTCTTCATAAGAGTCTCCCAGATCACTGTATCCCAGTTCATCCAGGCGCACCGAGGCCGGGTGATTGGGATTAATGGCCACTACCGCTACATTTTTAATGGAGTAATCACGTGTAAGCTGAATCATCCGTTGTTCATAGGCCTGCGAAGTGGGACAATGATTGCACATAAAAACAACAACGAGAATATCAGCGTTGCTGAAACTTTTCAGGGAATACATTTTTCCGTCAACACCCTTTAAATAAAAGTCGGGAGCAGGCGCACCAATCGCCAGGGTTTTCGGATCCTCTTCAGCTTTTATTTCATGGGTCTGATATATGGCATTATGAGACAGAATGCCTGTGGCAGGCAGGCACAGCCATAATAAACCTGCCGTGTATATATATCGTCGAACAGGAATTTTCATCATCGCATCGGGAATTGAATGTACATGAAAAATAATGTTCTGCGAATGTTACATTCCTTTTCGGATGGTCCGAATTAATCCGGGAACCTGGATTTAAACGATGGGTTCCCACCCTGGTTGATAATTGCGACGCCAGAATTTTTGAGCTTCCGGATCCTGAAGTATATGCCCGTTGACAGGATCCAGGTGAAGATCCCTTCCCGTTCGCCAGGAAATATTACCGAGCTGCATCGCCAGTACACTTTTATAACCGGATTCCACATCGCAGTTCGGTTTTGAATTGTTTCGTATACAATACAGGAAATTGGCGATATGGTCACTGTCCATATTCAAACTGGGACTTGCAGTATTCCTTCCCTGTACACCTGAATCTTCCTGTCCGGCTGGTTTTTTTTCCTCCCGCAACAATTTGCCCTCCAGGTCATAGATACGATAGGACTCACCATCTGTATCCAGGCTGCCTTTATCCCCGTAAAAAATCACACCGCGGTCAGCACCTTCAATTTTCCTTCCATTGCGGCTCCTGCTTTCCCAGAGCAGGGACACTTTTCCGGGATAATCCATCGTAATTATCTGCGTATCGGGCGTTTGCCAGTCGTCCTGATACTGATATCTTCCGCCGACTGACGTAACGCGGGTGGGAAAATCCACGTTCAGTCCCCATCGGGCGAGATCAACTTCGTGGGTTCCGTTATTTAACGCTTCGCCGGTTCCCCATTCCCAGAACCAGTGCCAGTTATAATGAATGAGGCCATCCATATACTCCCTGCGTGGTGCGGGGCCCTGCCAGAGATCATAATTTAACCAGTCGGGAACGGCCGCTGGTTTCAGATAGGTTGCCTGCCGGTTATTCGTATACCATGTTTTGGCCAGGTAAGTTCTTCCTATTATACCGGCATGTATTTCCTGAATACACTGTATCGCCATGGGAGACGACCTGCGTTGTGCACCCATCTGTACGATCCGTTTATATTTCCGCGCAGCTTCTACGGCGAGTTCTCCTTCATGCGGATTATGACTTAAGGGTTTCTCCACATATACATGTTTGCCGGCCTGGCATCCCATGATGAGTAAGGGTGCGTGCCAATGGTCGGGCGTAGCGATATAAATGGCGTCCAGCTGTTTATCCTCAAGCACTTTGCGACAATCACCTTCTCCTTTAGGTACACCGGACTGGCCGGCCTCTGAAATCAACCGGACTACTTTGGGAATAGGTCTCGAATCCACGTCACAAACGGTAGTGATTTCCAGGTTGGGTTGTTTCGCAAACGTACCGGCCATGCTGGCACCCCGGCCATTTAATCCGATGATGGCAACATTTATCCGTTCATTGGAACCTATAATTTTATTATAGCTTTTCGCAGTAAACGGGAGGCCTTTGCTCACCAGGGCTAATCCTGCCGTGCTTTTAACAACATCACGAATAAAGTCCCTGCGTTTTTTCATTTGTTGATTTTGTAAGAATTTAAATATGGTATGAACCGAAAGAAAGGGGTACGGATATTGAAACGTTAATGGCGTCTGATATTAATATTCTATTTATAAGAAAGTAAAAAGTTAAGCATTTCTGGCAGTTATTGCCCGATTTCCGCCAGTTACACAAAAGGATTCCGGTGCCTGGCGTTTCGACCAGCTGGGCCGTGCTTGCCCTGGTGAATGCGCTGCCCGATGAAAAGTATTAACTTTGCTTTTCACAGACTGGCAGATGCTCAACATCAATCGTCATTTTCAGATATTTAACCGGATATGCCTGGTATTGGTGTATGTGTCTTTTTACCTGGTTCAGTTAAATCTGCATTTTGGATCTACCCCGCCGAGGTCTTTTTTTACAGAAGATCAGGTATCGCAAAATTCAGGCAAAAATGCCAAATCCTTCCTGGATAAGGATAATCATAAGGGATCTAAGTCCGTTGGCTTCAGGCTAAATAAAAGATTTCATCCGAAGCATCTGTTTACGGCACCCGAAATAGTGCAGGATTTAGTCAGGCAGAGTTTTCGCATTCAAACGCCATTAAAGAATGACAGGCAGCCACTAACCAGTTATTCTTTTAATTCTCCCTCCCTGAGGGGTCCCCCCGCAGTTGTTTAAGTATTTACTAAACAACTTTCCTCATCCCAATTCATTTATATGTTCACTTTCCGATACGGAAAGCAGTTGGCCTATGCAATCGTGATTGTTATATTTCCTGCCCATTCCGTTTTTTCACAGAAACCTTTTATTAGTCTGTCAGCACTGAACGACAGCGCTGACCACTACCTGCCCCGGCTGTTGGAAAAAAAAGCCCTGGTCAGCAGTGCGTCTGCTGCCGTTCAGGAAACCCGTCACCAGTTCCTGCCTGCCATTCGTTTCAATGACCAGGTGAATATCGGTTCTGACAATTCAACAGCGGGGAGTTATTTTCCTTACAGCATTGTTCCGTCAACATCTGCCGGTGTGCGTGCCGAAAATGATTATCAGGCTGCTTCGGGTAATATTGCGATGTTATACGGTGAATATGATTTGATCGATTTCGGTTATAAAAATGCCCGGATCGAATATGCTAAATCCGGCCAGGATCTGTCGCAGTCTGACCTGCAGCGGGAAATGTATATTCTGCATGGACGAATCTGCAGGGCATATTTTAAGCTGATGATAGCCGAATCCCGAATGGAGATAGAAAGGGAAACGGTGAGGCGATATGATACAATATTTACCATTATACATGCACTAACCCGAAGTGGTATCAAACCCGGTTCAGACTCTTCGCTGGCAAAAGCAGAATTGTCCAAGAGCCGAATTACATACAATCAGACAAATGAACAGGCGAATAATTACCGGGAAGAAATTTCTTATCTGACCGGAGTAAGAGCTGAAGTTATCAGTACGGACTCCGTTTTAATGTTAACCGGCAGCTGGAAAAAACTAATCCATGCACCGGCTGATTCAAATGCGAATCCGCTGATCGATTATTATGCAAACCTGACCAAAGTTTATTCGGCAAACGAGCGCCTGATTGCCAAAAGTTACCTGCCGAAGATTTACCTGACTGCCGCTTCCTGGGCAAGAGGATCCAGTATTGTTTATAATGACCAGTATAAATCCATTCCTGAGGGACTCGGATATCAGCGGTTTAACTATATGGCCGGAGTTGCTTTTCAATATGATCTTTTTAATGGCGTTCATAAAAAAGACCGGTTGAAGACCTTCGGATTCGAACGGGATGCGGCAGAGCTGGAACTGAAACAACAGCAGATTAACCTGGCTTCAGCAACCCGCCAGGCACAGAACAGTATCGATATCACGGAAAAAAACCTACTGGAACTTCCCATACAATACCAGGCCGCCGTGGATACCTATAACCAGAAAATCGCGCAGTACAAAGCCGGTATTATTACACTTATTGACCTGACCAATGCTGCATTTGTACTTGACCGTTCGCTCAATGATTATGCGGAGACCACCGGCAGCTGGTGGCTGGCCCAGCTGGACAAGGCCCTAGCCACAGGCCAGCTCGGCAGATTTATTCAATCCATTCCTTAATGCTTTTTAATTATCCGAAATATGGTACGTTCCGCTTTACGAAGGCCCATTACTGTTGTGGTGCTTTTTTTAGCCATCCTGATTTTTTCGGTGATGGCCATCCGTTCGATACCCATCGATATTTTTCCCAGGCTCAATTTGCCGACCATATATGTGATCGAACAATACGGAGGAATGTCTGCCCGGCAGATGGAAGGTTTTTTTGCTACCCGCATGCAGGATCAGTTCCTCTACATCAACGGTATCAAAAATGTTGAAAGCAAAAATATACAGGGGCTTTCGCTGATCAAACTGAGCTTTTATGAATCCACCGATATGGCAGAAGCCTCGGCCCAGGTGGCTTTGCAGGTAAACCGCACGATGGCATTTTTTCCACCCGGTGCACTGCCTCCCCAGGTGATACGCTTTGATGCATCTTCCCTGCCTGTAGGTGAGCTGGTATTCAGCAGCAAGACAAGATCACTCAAAGAAATTTTTGATCTGGCCAATACGCGTATCCGGCCTCTTTTTGCAACGGTGCCGGGTATGTCTTCCGCACCGCCATTTGGTTCCAATGCAAGGACCGTGGTAATCAATGTAACGCCGGAAAAATTAAAGACCTACAATCTTTCTGCCGATGAAGTAGTAGATGCCCTGATAAAAAATAATTCCATCACGCCAGCGGGAAACCTGCGCGTGGATTCCACGATGTTTATTACTACCATCAATTCCCTGGAATCGACGGTCGAACAATTTGAAGATATACCGATTAAAAGCAATGGGATCAGCAATGTTTTTGTCCGGGATATCGGTACGGTTGCAGACGGTGCAGACATTACGGTCGACTTTGCCCTGGTAAATGGGAAACGGTCAGTATATATTCCGGTCGTTAAAACGGCCGATGCATCTACCTGGGAAGTCGTACAAACCCTGCGCGCCCGGCTGCCTGAAATGAAAAGTTTGTTGCCGGAAGACCTGAACATAAGTTATGAATTCGATCAGTCGGTCTTCGTAATTAATGCAGCGAAAAGCCTGATGACCGAAGGTATACTCGGCGCCATACTCACGGGACTGATGGTCCTTCTGTTTCTGCGTGACTGGCGAAGCAGTCTCGTTGTAGTCATTACCATTCCGATTGCGGTGATGGGGGCGGTATTCTTTTTAAAAATGGCCGGACAAACCATCAACATCATGACCCTGAGCGGGCTGGCGCTCGCCATCGGTATTCTCGTTGACCAGGCCACGGTAACGATAGAAAATATTCACCAGCACCTGGAAATGGGCAAGACAAAAAAGCGGGCGATTGAAGAGGCATGTAAAGAAATTTCTTTTCCACTGGTGCTGATCCTGTTATGTATTCTCGCAGTGTTCGCGCCTGCTTTTATCATGACGGGTGTGCCGAAGGCCATGTTTCTTCCGCTATCCCTGGCGATCGCTTTTGCCATGATTATTTCATTTGTGGCGGCCCAGACCCTTGTGCCTGTGATTTCCGTATGGATGCTGAAAGTAGAAAAATACCAATACAGGCATTCGGGAGTTCATGCTCATGCGGGTCTTGCCCTGGATGAAAATGAAATCAGGGAAGTGAATATGCATGACAGTCAGGATACAGTCCATAAAGAAGAAAATGATTTTTTTCAAAAATTGAAAACGGGCCTGGGCAGTCGCCTGAAAAAGTGGATGCCCCGAAGACAATGGATTGTGTGTATTTACCTGGTTGTTATTCTGGGCATCACCGGATTTTGTTATATGCATATTGGAAAAGACCTGCTTCCAAAAACGAACAACGGACAGTTACAATTGCGTCTCCGGGAACCACAGGGCACAAGGCTCGAAGTAACGGAGAGGTTAACCAGGATCGTATTGTCCATCATCGATACGATCGTGGATCATCATGTGGCTATTTCTTCCGCTTATGTGGGTATTGTACCCAGCAGTTTCGGATCGAGCAACCTGTATATATTCAACAGCGGCACCCATGAAGCGGTGATCCAGGTGAACCTTGACGAATCATACAAAGTGAAAATGGAAGATTTGAAGGAAACAATACGTAAAAGACTGGTCGGTCTTTATCCTGATCTGCTCATTTCTTTTGAACCCATCGAACTCACGGAAAAAATCATGGCCCAGGGTGCATCCACGCCCATTGAAGTTCGGGTAGCCGGGAAAGATATGGCCGATATCAAAACCTACGCCCTGGCATTGGTTGCTAAACTGCAGAAAATTGATTTTCTCCGGGATGTACAGATTGCACAACCATTGAACATGCCGAATGTACAAATCCAAATAGACAGGAGCCGGCTCGCCCTGATGGGACTTTCCCTGGACAATATTGCTAAAACAGTGACCGACGTCACTTCTTCAAGCCGGTTTACCAATAAGAATCTCTGGCTCGATTCTAAGAATTCCTATACCTATCAGACCCAGGTTGAAGTACCGGAATACAATATGAATTCCTTTGAACAGCTGCAATCGGTACCGGTAGTGAAAGGTCAGATGCGACCTGTGCTTTCTGATATTGCAGAAATTACAACAGATAGCGTTCCGGGTGAATACGATCGCAGTGGTCCGCGTCGATTCGTAACGGTCAGTGCGAATATTTATCATAAGGACCTGGGATCGGCAACAGCATCCGTTCAGCGGGTTATTGAAGAAATGGGTAAACCACCGACCGGTCTGGTAACGGAAGTAAAGGGCATGTCTTCTTTATTAACAGAAACACTGCAGTCTTTACAGAATGGTTTATTGCTCGCTATTGTAGTGATTCTATTGTTACTGGCAGCAAATTATCAATCCTTCGGACTTGCCATTACGGTACTCTCTACCGTGCCGGCAGTAATACTCGGCGCAATGCTTTTACTGCTGGCAACCGGATCCACACTGAACCTGCAATCTTATATGGGTATCATTATGTCGACCGGCGTGTCTGTGGCCAATGCGATCCTGATCGTCACGAATGCAGAATTGTTGCGAATCGAATACCGGGATCCGTTCAAAGCCGCTTATACTGCAGCCAGTATTCGCCTGAGGCCGATCCTGATGACAAGCCTCGCTATGATTGCCGGAATGATTCCGATGGCGAGTGGTCTCGGTGAAGCAGGTGATCAGTCTGCGCCGCTGGGCAGGGCCGTGATCGGTGGACTTATTGCATCCACACTGGCAGCCCTCTTCATTGTGCCGCTTGTGTATGGATGGATCCGGCAAAAAACAACTTTCAATACGACTTCATTACTTGCAGATGACGAAAAAAAATAAATATGTATATATGAGGAAAATATTTTTTATTTCCGCCAGCCTGGTTATTACGATCAGCAGTTGCCATTCTGTCAATCCGGAGATCCCTAAAGAAAATAAAGATGCAACGGTACGATATGTCTTATCTGCGGTGAGACTATCCGGATTGTCCGGCGTGATCAAATTACCGGGCCAGCTTGCCGCTTACCAGGAAGTAAGCATCTTTCCAAAAGTAAACGGATACGTGAAAGACGTGAAGGTGGATATCGGCTCCCCCGTAAAAAAAGGGCAGCTGCTGATGTTACTCGAGGCACCGGAACTGGAGCAGTCCACGATGCAGGCAAAAGAAAAATATGCCAGAACGAAAGCTGATCTCTCTATTGACCGCGAACACTATAATCGCCTGCTCGAGGCATCGCAAACGCCGGGTGCCATTTCCCCGCTTGATCTTTCATTTGTAAAATCAAAAATGGAATCGGACAGTGCCCTGAGTAATGCAGCTAAATCAAACTGGCAGATGCAACAAACCATGGAGTCATACCTGGTGGTGACCGCGCCATTCAACGGGGTGATCACGGAGAGGAATGTGCATCCCGGTGCACTGGTGAGTGCCGAATCAAAGGATGCCAAACCGATGCTGGAACTAAAAGAAATCAGTAAGCTCCGCCTTCAGGTGGATATTCCCGAAAATCTGTCTGGCAGTCTGAACACCGGTGACACGATTTCTTTTTTCACCAGTGTTTTCCCCGGGAGAAAGATTACCGGTCATATCAGCAGAAAATCAATGAATGTGAATGCGCAGTTCAGATCCGAAAGGGTGGAAGCCGACGTGATGAATGCGGACGGATTACTTACACCGGGTATGTATGCCGATGTAGTGATCTACCCCAAGGGCAATACAAGTGGCTTTACTGTTCCCCGGTCGGGTCTGGTCACTACAACCGAAAGAAAATATGTGCTGGTTGTGCGTTCCGGCAAAATTCAGAAATTGGATGTGACTTCAGGGAGGGAATCAGGTAGCTCGGTGGAAGTATTCGGAGCCCTGGATAAAACGGACAGCGTGATAGAAAATGCAAATGATGAAATTGTTGAAGGAGGGATAATAAAAAAATAATTCAAAAAAAATTAACCCGGCAAATTAACCAAGCTACTTCAGGCACGGTATTTTCTTAAATAGAAGTCGTAAAAATTAAATACATTCAATATATTAATTGATTGTAACATCCGGTTTTATGCAGGTTTCTCACCGATAATTCTTCAGCATGTGTTGGCATAACCACCGTAAAAAAGACAGCCCGGCATCCACATACCTGAAAATCATTTTCCTGATTGTTTTAACCGGCAGTTCGGTCATTACCCACGGGCAGAAGACTGATAAAGTGGTTTTACTTAACAAAGACACGCTTACCGGGGAGATATTGAATATGAAACTTGGCATGCTGACCTATAAAATGGATGGCCCCGGAACCATCAGCATTAAATGGGAATATGTAACTGCAATTAAATCCAACAAAGTATTCGACTTTACGCTTCGTAATGGTGAAATTATAGTAGGCAGTCTGGATTCCCTGTTCAGATCCCATCAGAAGATCAATCTGAACGATATTATCGAAATCGTTCCGATTAAGGACAGGTTTTTAAACCGGCTCGTAGGTGATGTAAATCTGGGTTTTAATTATACCAAGTCCAACTCCATACTCCAGTCAAATTTCAGCAGCAACATAGCCTACATCATACCTAAAAGTGAATACGACCTGAAACTTAATTCTGTGCTTACAAACTATGGTAATGACACCAGCCTGACTAAAAAACAGGATGTTGTAGCCAGTTACATGCGAAATTTAAATAATAATTATTTCTGGGCTTTATCTCTTGGCTGGCAACAAAATACAGAACTGGGTTTGGCAAGCCGGTATCTGCTGAGTGGGACCTTTGGTGTGCAACCCCTTACGGATAACCATAACCGCTTACTGGCTGCAGGCGGTTTATCTTATAACCAGGAACAATCTGTGGAAACGGGTCAGTTTTCCGGAAATCTGGATGCCTTATTCAGTATTGGCTATAAGCGGTTTTACTATTCCACCCCCAAACTTTCCATAAATGCCGCCTATTCTATTTATCCGGGATTGTCAGACTGGGGACGCATCCGTATGCAGGCCGACCTAAACGTGAGTGTGGAAATATTCAAGGATTTCCAGACCGGACTCGTTTTCTACTATTCCTATGATAATAAACCTCCCAAAGGATCATTGTCAAACTTTGACTATGGTATCCTGTTTACGATAGGATATATTTTTGGAAAATAACTGCGGTTTGAATCCGGCCTTTTCTAAACCTCGGATAATGCGTAATTTTAATTCAGAAGATGTATACCGGTGGGTAGCACACGAGTTTGAGCCGGCCGCCAGGTACAGGAACAAGGTTTCGCAGAACCGGCATAACGAGCGAAAAATGTAGTTCTGCACCGTTATTTTCCTGGATCTTTTAATTAAAAACAAGAACTATGAGACTAAAACTACTCCTGCTTGTTTTTGCTTTCGGCTTTTTGCGACCGGTACTTGGACAGGATTCCACGAAACCGAGTGGTCTGGAACTATATGGATTCGCCCAGCTCGATGCCGGATATAATTTCGATCAGATCAATCCGGCCTGGTCCGATGCGCTTCGTGTAACCAAACTTCCTTCCTATAAGAATCAGTTTGCTCCGGATGGAAATGTATTTTTTGGTGTTCGTCAAACCAGGTTTGGTGTGAAAGGATATACGCCAACCCCGATGGGTGAACTAACAACGGTATTTGAATTTGAATTGTTCGGAGTAGGTGTGGACGAAGGTCAGACTACGTTTCGTCTTCGTCATGCATATGGAGAACTGGGCAGGGTACTCGCCGGACAAACCAATTCAACTTTTATGGATGCCTCTGTCTTTCCCAACATCATGGAATACTGGGGTCCCACCGGAATGGTTTTCTTCCGCAATATACAAATCCGATATGCAGCGATGACCGGAGACAATGAACTGTACATATCCCTGGAAAAACCGGGCGTGAGTGCAGATCAGGGCTCACTTGAAAGCCGTATTGAAATCGACAGTGTAAAGGCGCATTACCCTTTGCCCGATTTGTCAGCACATTTCAAGAAGAGCGGTGACTGGGGGCATGTACAATTGGCAGGTATTTTGCGAAACATTCAATGGTCCGATATTCATACTACAGGCGTATATGATCTCACAGGAAGTACGCTGGGATGGGGCCTTCATTTGAGTTCGTCATTAAATGTATCAAAGAATAATGTTCTCCGCATGTCAGTAGTATATGGGGAAGGAATAGAAAACTATATGAATGACTGCCCGTTTGATGTAGGCATCGTCCGCAATCCGGGGAATACGACTAAACCGGTAACCGGTAAGGCCCTGCCGGTTTTTGGATATATCGCTTTTTTTGAACACAACTGGTCGCCAAAGCTGAGTACAACGATTGGCTATTCCGGATCGCATATTGAAAACACAGAATTCAGTTTGCCAAGCGCATACAAAGATGGCCAATACGCTACGGTGAACCTGATCGCTACTCCGTTTAAGAATGTGCTGATGGCTGCTGAACTGCAATACGGGAAGCGGACCAATTTCACGGACGGATTCAGCTCAAGCTGTGTTAAAATCCAGTTTTCTTTTAAATATAGTTTCTCACAAATTTTCTATTTCAACAAAAAATAAATTTCTTCAGGACATTCAAAAAGGTTGAGTCGGATTAGTAGCCAGACATATCTAAGCCGGGAACAAATCAGCGATTTCGATGTTAACCCGGAAGAGACATTATAAATTAGGCTTAACTTATGAGATGTTGAATGCAAAAACGATACGCTTACCGGTATCTGCCTTAGCCATTTCCCTGATTTTTTGTATTCAGGGATTTTCGCAGGCATATCCGGGTGAATCCGTTCAGCAAAATGCGGTGAATCCGGTAGATCTCATCGGAGTGATCGGTGAAGTATTCAATAAGGACGGTCCGAAGAGAAATAATGTTCTGATTCCCGGTGTCAACAATATATCCCTGCTTCCTATTATAGGCTACGGACCGGCAAATGGATTTGTTTTAGGAGCCGCCATAAGTGCAACAAACTTGTTGGGCGACAAAGAAAATACACAACTATCTGCGGCCCTGTTATCCATTTCAGTAACCACCAAGGAACAGTTATTACTTTGTGCCAGATCTGATATCTACCTCCCGGGAAATTCCTGGTATATTCCGGGAGACGTGCGGTTTTTGTTATTTGCGCAACCGACTTATGGACTGGGCATTTATGGTTTGAACGCGCCGTTAAGTTTCAATGTTGGTGGAATAGATGCAACCAAACCGGTAACGGAGCAGCCTATGCGTTATAACTATATCCGGTTCTATGAAACGGTATTGAAAGAATTAGCTCCGCACTGGTATGCCGGCCTTGGTATAAATATCGATGATCATTTTAAAATAGAAGACCAGTCGCTGAAACTGGATACCCCCAATGTGAACGTTACCTCCAATTATTTCTATTCCACGAAATATGGATTCAATCCCCTGCATTATTCTACCAATGGCCTGTTATTTAAAATCATCAAGGACAGCCGGGACAATACCGTCAATCCCTATAAAGGCATCTATGCGAGCCTTGGTTTTC
Source organism: uncultured Bacteroidota bacterium (assembly GCA_963766585.1). GTDB lineage: Bacteria > Bacteroidota > Bacteroidia > Chitinophagales > Chitinophagaceae > Puia. The sequence goes on along the minus strand of CAVYAV010000001.1, from coordinate 765,023 downwards.
GGCTGAACGAAAAATTTTTTGGTGGTTCCCAGGCCAGTACCATGTTGTATGCAGAATGGAGAAATTATGTTCCGCTGAACAAAAGCAAGCCTGGTATGGTTCTGGCTTTTTGGTCCTGGGGACAATTTAATACCAGCGGAAATATTCCTTACCTGGCATTACCATCAATCGGATGGGATACCTATGGCCGGTCTGGCCGGGGATATGTACAGGGGCGTTTTCGGGGAACCAATATGGTTTATGGTGAATCTGAATTCAGGATGCCGATTTCAAGAAATGGATTATTTGGCGCAGTTGCTTTCATAAATGCCACAACGGCCAGTAACCCGATTACCGGTCAGAACCTGTTTAATTCCATCGCGCCGGCATATGGTATTGGCCTGCGGATAAAAATGAACATGAAGGACAGAACAAATATTTGTATTGACTATGGAAGGGGCAGGGGATCACATGGCCTTTATTTCAATATTCAGGAAACCTTTTAGATTAAAAATCAAGATTTACGTTTGTTAAATTGAATATTGACGTAATTTTAAGATTGACGTACATTCGATTCATTCCATAACATTATGAACAAGTTTTTAATTTCAGTACTGACATTTGCGATGATTTCTGTGAGCCTGCCTGCCTTCGCCCAACCAAGGACAGATAACTCAGCTTCGGCACCGCAGGATACCGCGTCCCTGGGTCTGGCGGGAGACAATCTTGACCTTTATGCGGTAATGGATCTTTTTCTAAAGTCAAAAACCATTGAGGACTTTGAGAAATCATTGAACGATACAAAATCAAAAATCAATAACCTGGATCTGGATCTGGATAAAAAAATCGATTTTATCAAAGTGACTACAAAGAAAGATGGCGATTCCTATACATTTGTTCTGCAGGATGCCGTGAGCAAAACGGAAACGCAGGACGTGGCTGTTATCCTGGTAAACCGGGATAAAGACAAAAAGATAAATGTTCAGATCGTTGGCGACCCCGAACTGTACGGAAAAGATTATGTGATTGAACCCAAAACCAGTCCGACTCCTGCTGTTACCTCCAATCCCGCTTACCAGGGTGCGGACCCGGTGGTGAAGGACGTGCCGGCATCGACAACTACCGTGGTTGTTCAGCAGGCTCCCATTGTGCAATATGTATATTCACCAGCCTATGTACCTTATTATCCGCCCTATTATTACGGATACCATCCGCCTTATTTTGCGATGGCAACTGTTATTGCGGTTGGCATTTATCGTCATAACAACTGGTATCACCATGGGGGGTACCATGGCGGACATTATGGAGGAGGTAATACCGTAGTTATTAATAACCGGAATCAGATTAATCATTACAATAACTCCAGGAACACCTCAAACCGGGTGCAGAATAACAATGCCAATGGCAATTATGGTAACGGCAACAGGGGAGGAAATGCCAACCGTCCATCAACAGGAGGACCTTCAGGCAGCGCCGGTGGCGGTGCTAACCGACCTTCAACAGGCGGTCCTTCCGGCAGCGCGGGTGGCAACCGGCCGTCAACGGGAGGTCCTTCCGGTTCAACACGTCCGTCCAATGGCGGATCAAATTTTAATTCCAACAGACCCACCTCATCAAACTCGATGAATTCTTCCCGCTCAAGCTCCGGCTCAAGGGGAGGTGGTGGTTTTAGTGGTGGCGGTGGCGGCCGGGGTGGTGGCGGTGGCGGCAGAAGGCGCTAATCAGGGAAGCGGCATATCTGATGCACTCATATCTCTCAGGCATGTATACTTGCCATCTTTTTTTACAAAAAGACTCATATAATTTCCGGTGTTGATGGCCGTACTGACAGAATCAACCACCTTAAAAGAACCCAGTTCCAAAACCTGATCCCCGTCTGCTGATACAAAAACCTCATTGGTTTTAAATGAAATCTTGTTGGAATTCTCAGCCAGATCGGATACCAAAAAAGATATTATTGCCTGTTTGCCAACCAGGGGTGGCCTGTTTTGATAAAAGGATGTTGCATCGTCTGCATAGTAGCCTATATCTTTCAATTTCCCGGCATTGTACGTAGCCGCAAATTCATCTTCCTTGGCCTGAATATCTTTTTTTACCTGTTCCTTGTCGATTGGTGCCGGTGCAGAATTACAGGCGAACAGGCATGATAAAGTTGATGATAACAACATTCCCTTTAAAAACATGTTTTTCATAATTAAACTTATTATTTATTCGTTTTGAAAGTTACTCAGATTGATAGTATGAAATTAGTAAAGAAAATTTGAATGAGCTGCTTATTTCTGCCCCGTCATGGTTGCGGGGTCCAGGAGTTTTTTGATCTGGTCCTCCGTTAGTAAATGTTGTTCACGGATCAGTTCAAGAATTCCTTTCCCGGACTGCAGTGATTCTTTAGCGAGTTCAGTGGTTTTCTCGTAACCAAGAACAGGGTTCAGCGCCGTAACAATACCGATGCTGCGTTCTATATAATGTTTCAGTACCGCCTCATTCGCGGTAATGCCATCAATACATTGTTTGCGGAACAGCGGCAGGGATTTAAAAAGCAACCCCTGGGATTCCATGATCGCTATGGCTTCAACGGGTTCATAGGCATTGAGCTGAAGGAGGCCGGAATGTGCTGCCAGTGTTACCGTGAGATCATTGCCGATCACCTTGAAACAAATTTCATTCATCAGTTCCGGCATCACCGGATTTACTTTTCCGGGCATAATGGAAGATCCGGGTTGTAATGCCGGAAGGTTGATTTCAAAGAAGCCCGTACGCGGTCCGGATGCCAGAATAATCAGGTCACTGCTGATCTTGGACAGGGCGATCGCAAAACTTTTCAATGCTGAAGAGTAAATCACAAATCCCTGCTGGCTGCTGGTGGCCGCAATCAAATCCTTGCTCATCACAATGGGAAACCCGGTAACCTTTGCCAGTTGTACGGCACATTTTTCTGCATAACCCGGTGTTGCAGTAATGCCCGTACCGATGGCTGTTGCACCCATGTTTTGTTCGCAAAGAAAAGATTCTGATCTGCGAAGTGCGGAAATCTCGGCGTCGAGCTGGTTGCCAAAGGCATTAAATTCCTGTCCCAGGGTCATGGGCACGGCATCCTGTCCTTCCGTACGGCCCATTTTCAGGATCTCGTTAAATTCAGTTCCTTTTTTATGGAATGAAGCAGACAGGGCCTCTGCTTCCACCAGGAGTTTACGGTTGTGCAGTAACAGGGCAACTTTGATCGCTGTCGGGTATACATCATTGGTAGACTGTCCCATATTCAGATCATCGTGCGGTTCCACATACTGGTACTCGCCTTTATTATGACCGCTCAGCTCCAGTGCGATATTGGCCAGTACTTCGTTCGCATTCATATTGGCCGAGGTACCCGCACCGCCCTGGTAAAGGTCTACCAGGAACTGGTCCTGGTATTTTCCATCGATCACGGCATTGCAGGCCTTTTCAATGGCATCCAGTTTTGTCTTGCTCAGACGACCCGATTCGGCGTTTGCCCGGGCAGCTGCCAGTTTCACCATGGCATAAGCCCGGACGTAGTCAGGAAAGAAATTGGTTTTCATGCTGCTTACCTGGAAGTTTTCCAGAGCCCTCGCCGTTTGAACGCCATAGTAAGCACTCGCAGGAATTTGTTTTTCACCCAGCAAATCTTTTTCGGTGCGGGTCTGTGCCATGCTGGTCCATGCTGATAGTAAAACACTAACGATCATGAACCCTGTCTTATAATTTTTCATACACTTTCATTTTATAGTAAAATAGATTTCAATATCAATCCGGCAATTACAGAAGCTGCAGTGGTAACCAGGCCCGGTAACATAAAACTGTGATTCAGCACATACTTACCGATTCTGGTCGTTCCCGTTCTGTCAAATTGAATGGCGGTAAGTAATGTCGGGTATCCGGGTATAAAAAAATGACCATTCGTGGCGGGAAAAATGCCAACCAGGTAAGCAGGTGTCAAACCAAGTGTCAAACCAAGCGGCATCAGCGCCTTGGTAGTTGCTGCCTGGCTGAAAAGTAAAATGCTCAATACAAAAATGGCCACCGCAAAAGACCAGGGATAGGAAGTAACGATTTTCCCCAGTGTATTTTCGATCACCGCGGCATTGTTACTCATAAAGGTACTACTCATCCATACCACGCCAAAGACCGCTATGGTGGCTGAACCAGCTGACGAAAACAAACTTGCTTTCGTTACCTGGGCTGCTTTGGTTTTTGCAAATAGTATAATGAATCCTGCAGCGGCGAGCATAATCATCATGATCATCGAGGGTACCTGCAGCTGGCCAGCCGCATTTACTGCGAATCCGGGAACGAAACCTTCTTTGTGGGAGAATTCGGGAAGCAGGGCAGGAAATGATCCAACGAACACCACGGCTAATACTGCCAGTGAGAAAATGATTACGGATCTGGTAGCACCCGGTTTGAGTGGAACAGATGCATTTTGGTTTTCTTCCGCATCCAGATTCTTTGCAAAAGCCGGATCCTTCATGCGTTCCAGAAATTCAGGATCAACACTGAGTTCCTTACCTCTTTTTAGTACAAACAAAATACCCACCAGCACCCCGATTAATGTAGATGGAATACAAACCTTAAGTATATCAGCCAGCTTAACGCCACTTGCTGACAACACCGTAAGTAAGGCAGCCGTGGCAGCTGAAACCGGGCTGGCTGTAATACCCATATGCGCAGCAGTTACACTCATGCTCAGCGCCCTTTCCGGACGGATTCGTTTTTTAATGGCCACTTCCGCAATAATGGGCATGATGGAATAGGAGATATGGGCGGTGCCGGCAAACAATGTAAAGAAATAAGTTACCAGCGGCCCGAGTATGGTTATTTTCTCGGGTTTACTGCGGAGTAATTTTCCGGCCATATTTACCAGCCAGTCCATACCTCCCGCAGCCTGAAGAGCTGCTGCAGCAGTAACGACGCTGAGTATAATCAGCATCACTTCCAATGGAGGATCTGCCGGTTGCATTTTAAAAAGGAAAATCAGCACCAGCAGACCAATCATTCCCATCACGCCCAGCCCGATGCCCGACATCCGGGCACCGATGAATATACAAATCAGTATTATGGCGAGCTGAATCCCGATCATTTATTAAAGTTACCGGAACCTGTAAACAATAAAAACAGATCTCAAAGTTATTTCAATCCCAGTAAGGCGTTGTTTTGATGAGCCACACTGTATTCCTGTTTTCGTTTGCGGGTCGCTGTCAGTATTTGAAACTGCTATTTCCATTGCCTGAAACTGCCATACAATCTACCCGGAACAGCTGAATCGCTGATAAAGAGTAACTATTGAATATTTTTTAGTCCCGGGGAAATTGGTTTCCTTGCATAAAAAAAATTATGAAAATTAAATTCATTTTATTTATGATATGCTGTATGGGTTTCATTTCAGGAGTAGTGGCCCAGACATCCGATGCAGAGGCAGATGCAGTTATAAATTTACTGGGCGTTCAGAAAAGAGAAATTATCAGCAAATTGGTTCCTGTTACCGGGAAGGACTCCGTGGCTTTCTGGAAGATATATGATGAATACCAGGCCGAGAACAAATCGACTGCAAAATCAAGAATCCACCTGTATGAAAAAACAGCCAATTCCTACCTGAATATGACTCCTGTGATAGCTGATTCCCTGGCGGGCAGATATTTTGTAAACCGGATGGAGCAGGAAAAGACTTTGGAAACGTATTATAAGAAGATCAAAACTGCGGTCAATGCAGTAACGGCATTTGAGTTTTACCAGGCAGAAGTATACCTTCTGACAACGATCCGGGCGCATATCATGCAGCAGATTCCTACCTATTCGCAGTTTAAGGCGATAGTGAAATAAACTGGTCATTTAATACAGTTGCTTCCGAAAATAATCTAATAGGGCCAGACCCCGGCGCCATGCGCCAGGTCAATGCCTGCTCTCAATTTAAATTTGCTTGCCAGTAGGTAACTGAATCCCGTGCCATAACTGAAAATATAGGGAGAACTTCCGAAATCACTCCAGCTGTCAAAGGCCTTGCATAATGATAAAATCACGCAGGGCAAAAGCTCCGTCCGCCGAATCATTACCTTTATATACTAACAGTAAGCAATACAATGCGCGGATTGAGATTCCATAGGATCATATTTTTGGTTTTGGCTTTGCTGTTCATTTCAGGCGGACCGGTAAACATTCAGGTCAGAAAGACGGTTGTGCAACCGAATATAATTTTTATTGTTGCCGATGACCTGGGATACAGCGATCTGCATTCTTATGGTAATCCGGCCATCCATACACCCAACATTGATAGCCTGGGTATGGGCGGCATACGATTCACAAGGGCATATGTAACATCTCCGATTTGTTCGCCTTCCAGGATGGGAATGATGACCGGTCGCTATCAGAACCGGTTCGGCAGTGAGTATATGCCTTACGACAAATTTGATCCTGCATTTTTAAAAAACCTCCGCAAACATTATTTTGCTTTACGCAAAAAGGATCCGGGATTAAAAACACTGAAGCCTCACCTGGGATTGAAAGAAAGTAATTACAAAACGGGAATGGATCTGCATGAGATCACGATGGCCCAGTTACTAAAAAAACAAAATTATACTACCGGGCTGGTGGGAAAATGGAACCTTGGCGATGATCCGGGAAACCGTCCCTATGAGCGGGGCTATGACTATAGTTATTATTTTGATGGTGCCCTCACCAGGTATGTGGATGATCCGGTGGATACGAGCCGTTATATCAACCAACATTTACCCTGGGCGTTTTCCGAACTGCCGGCCTGGACGCCGAGAGGTGGCGCAACGGCCATACGTGAGGGAATGGATATTGTGAAGGACACGGGTTACCTGACATTTTCTTTTGCAGAAAAAGCGGCAGCATTTATTGAAAAAAATAAGGACCATCCTTTTTTTCTTACCCTCACTTTTAATGCCCCGCACGACCCGTTCCAGGTTCCCAGGGATTATTTTGACCGTCTCCCGAATGTAAAGGACACAGTAAAGCGTGTTTACTACGGCATGATTGAAGCACTGGATGATGCAGTGGGTAAAATAATTGAAAAGTTGAGAACACTTCATCTCGATGACCAGACTATGATTGTATTTATCAGTGACAATGGCGGGGCAACCTATACCCGGGCAACAGATAACGCACCATTGCGTGGAGGAAAATGTACTCATTTTGAGGGCGGGCTGATGGTTCCTTTTTTTATTAAATATCCTTCGCTGAACATGGGTTCAGCAGTCTATGACAAACCGGTTTCTTCCCTGGATATTTTTGCGACAGTCGCAGCCATTGCAAATATTTCACTTCCTGCAGACAGGGTTTACGACGGAACCAACCTTATTCCCTTTCTGACAAATAACAGTGGATTTCCCCATGAAGTATTTTATTGGAGAAGCGGGTATTCAAAAGCTATCTGCAAAAAAAACTGGAAATTATATATCAACGAAAAAAACAAAAAGAAATTCCTGTTTGACCTCTCCAGCGATATTGAAGAAAAAAATGATTTGTCCTCCGTTCATCCGGATAAAGTGAATGAATTAATGAATGATCTTAAGAACTGGGAAAATACGCAAACCGTTAAGCCCGCCTGGCCAAGTGTTGCCGATTTGCTGATCGCCGTGGATGGGGAGGAGTTCTATTTTCCCAGCTGAATTTTAAAAAATATCCATTTGATTACCGCACAATGAATCAGGCACTCTGAAATCTGATTACTTTTGTTCGGGAAGATTTTTGGTTCTTTATCATGAAACAGGGAAACACATGATTTCAATCAGACATATAACGGTCCCGGTCATCTGCAGTTTGACTATCATTTGTATGGCCTTTGCTGACGATCTGTCTGCCCAGGTTTACGCAAATATGCCGGTCGGGACGAGCGAGCAGGCACTGAAGGACAGCATTGAACACACGCCTTACAAATATATGTTGCCCATTTTGGGGGAGAAGGCGGCCAAAGCAGGATTTAACCTGCCTTATTCAGCCGGCGTTGGGGTGAATTACCTCTGGCAGAGATCTGATCTTGTGATCGATAACCTGAACGTTGGGTTCAATAATAATCCGATGCAAAATGTGGATGGTCTTATCCGGTTCAATAAGGCGGTCGCAACAGCACAGGCCTTTACCATCAGACCGGATATCTGGCTGTTTCCTTTCCTGAATATCTATGGCATCTTTGGCAAATCCAGCGCTTCCACCGATGTGGGTTTTGGAATCTATGTACCCGATTCCTCCAATAAAGATCAGGAAATAGTGAGCGCTGAGTCGAAAATCAATTTCAATGCTACAACGGCGGGTTTTGGATTAACACCAACCATTGGGATCGGGGGCGGATGGCTGGCGATCGACATGAATTTCACCTGGACTGATGTTCCCCAGTTAAGCAAACCGGCCTACGCTTTTATATTCGGACCGCGGGCAGGTAAGACATTTCAGTTTAAAAAACCGAATCAAAACATTGCTGTATGGGTGGGTGCGTTCAGGGTAAAATTAAATTCGGCCACCAGCGGGTCTGTTAATCTTTCCGATGTTTTGCCGATCGATGAGCTGCAACAAAAGATTAATACCGGTCAGGAAAAAGTGGGTGATGCGCAAAACCAGGTTAATGCCTGGTGGAATAATCTTTCACCACCCCAGCAGGCTAATCCCATTAATCAGGCTAAATTCCAGGCAGCCAATGCTGCATTGGGCAGGGCGGCCAGTTTTCTCGACGCGGCGGAAACGGCAATTAATGACGGGGAAAGCTCTACTGTACAATACAGTATGGACAAACGTCCCAAGGATATGTGGAATTTCATTGTCGGCAGCCAGTTCCAATTCAATAAGAGCCTGATGCTGCGTTTTGAAGTGGGTTTCCTGGGATCCCGTGTGCAAACCATCGCAGGTTTACAATACCGGTTTGGATTATGAGCGTTCAGGAACCCTCAGCTTTCTTTTTCGCCTTGCCGGCGCCAACGGGTATACCGATCACCACATACAGTGAGCGGTTATACTGAACCGGGTACATTTTATCATTTGAAACATTCGTGAGCCCGTAATAGTATCGTATGCCCAGGTTTAGTCCATATCCCGACATCAGCCGGTATCCTATACCAGCTATGGGGCCGATATCAAAACGATGAAGATGGTCCCGGATATTCAGCGTGTAAGTAAGGTCGTTGGAGGAAACTATTTTCTGTTGAAACACATCATGCGCGGAAATCATAAGTCCCATCATAAAGCCGCCTTCCACATATATCCGGTTCGGAAACATGTATTTTATTTCCACAGGCACATTAAAATAACCCAGCTCACGCTCCACCTGACCCGTTTGAAATATGGAATCCAATGTGTAATTATTTAGTGAATAGGGCTGAATTCCGCGCGCACCCATGGTCGATTTAACAATCACCCCGGTATGGATCATTAAAGAGCTCTTCGTCTTAATGTCAAAATAAAATCCCAGATTAAATCCTGTGCGCGAGTAACTGCCGGGATTCCCGGTAAGTGAGGAGAGCGTGAAGCCGCCGTCGAGACCGAATTCGACTTTTCCGGTATTCAGCTTGTCGCCGAAAAGCAGCGAAATGATCACCTGTGATTGCGCAGATTGTGAAAGCAGGATAAAAACGCAAACCAGGCGAATAAATCCTTTCCCCATAGTAGAACAATTTACACATTCTTTTACACAAAGACGTTATGCTGACCTGCTGCATTCAATGCCTTCCCCGAAACTTTGATCACAATGATTTAACCTGCACTAACGTTGAAGCGAAACACTGGTTCGATTTAAGAATTTTATTTGTCTGATATTTTTAAAAATCCTAAATTTCTAAAATATTCAGTGAGCTGTTCGTCATCCGTAACCTCCGATAGTTCGATAGTTTATTTTCTTCTGCTTTTTTTCTTAACTCAAACATATCTTTTATGCAATTCAAAACGAGCGCTATTTTGATTATGCTGGTCGTATGTGCTACAAGTTTTATAACCTTACAACCCAAGCCCTGGGCAGTGCCCGACAAGGATGCTAAAAAAGCCAATCCGGTAAAATCGAATGCGGAATCGGTAAATGCCGGAAAAGCTTTATGGGGTCAGCATTGTGCTTCATGCCATGGAAAAATGGGGAAAGGGGATGGTAGTAAAGCTGCGCAATTAAAAACACCGATGGAAGACTTAGGCTCAGCAGCTTTCCAGGGCCAGTCAGATGGTTCCATTTTTTATAAGATTTCTGAAGGAAGGGATGAAATGCCAAGTTTCAAGAAAAAGATTCCTGAAGCTATGGATATATGGGACATCGTGAATTATGTACGCACGTTCAAGAAATAATTAACAGCAATACAAATGAAGGAGGAAATAACCGGACCCGGAGTGGCGAAGACAAGGAAATCTGTATTGGCGGGACTGGGAATCCTGTCTTTTTTTTCGATCCTTCGCTTGTTTCCTACACGGAAAGCGCCGGAAAAAATTGCCTGTAGTCCTTCAAATCCAAAAGAGACCATGAAACTCCTTTCACAGGACGGCCAACTGGTGGAAGTGGATGTTTCCAGGATCAGGTCGTTGCAAAAAAAAATCAGCGACCAGGAATTGCAGAACTGGATCACAAAAAAATAATTACAAAATCATCGGATTATGGATCACCAAGACGGCTCCAGGCGTGAATTTTTTGCTGCGGCAGCAGCTCTGGCTGCCGGTGTCTCTTTGCCTGGCTGTTCCTCCCCCAATGATCCTTTTGCAGAAATGCATGACGGGATGGTTAAGCCTTCCGGTGAAATGGTAAAACTGCTTTCCCCCGATGGAGAAATCATAGAAGTAGATAAGGCCTTTCTTAAACCCGTTCCCCATCTTCCTCCTGTAACAAACAGCGAAGAAAGGGTCGGAATAAAGGGGAAGAAATTCGTCATGGTCATCGACCTGGCAAGATGCAAGAATGTAAAAGCCTGCCAGGCCACCTGTAACCATGCCCATGAACTTAATCCGGGACAGAACTGGATCAAGATTTATCCCCTGCAGGATGCAGACAAAACGGCTCCTTACTGGGAGCCCACAACCTGCATGCATTGTGATGATCCTCCCTGTGTAAAAGTTTGTCCGGTAGACGCAACGTTCAAACGGGAGGACGGTATTGTACTAATCGACAGCGATCGTTGCATTGGATGCAGATTTTGTATGGCTGCCTGTCCTTACTCTACCCGGGTTTTTAACTGGGAAGAACCCATCCTTCCAAAAGAAGTGGCTGAAAAACCGTATTCCTGTGAGACCAGTATTCCTCAAAAAAAAGGTACGGTCAGCAAATGTGACTTTTGTGCCGACATGACCAGGAAGGGTGAATTGCCACACTGTGTTTCGGCCTGTCCAAACGGGGTTTTTGCATTCGGAGATTTAATAGAAGATACGGTTACGAATGGATCCGAAACTTTTCGGTTCAGTGAGCTGATCAAGGACCGTGCGGGATACCGGTTAATGGAAGAGCTGGGTACAAAACCCAGTGTTTATTATCTGCCCCCGGTAAACAGATTGTTCCCCTTCGAGCATGACGGAGAAACGAAGGCCGTAATTCATGATAAATCCTGATTTTTTGGAACCTCAAGCTGAACAGAAAATTATTGAAGACCTGCTCCCCCAGAAATTTGGGCTGAGGGGTAAGATCTGGGTTGTATTCCTGGTGATTCTTTGCATTGCGGGAATTATCGGCTATGTCAGCCAGCTGCGGAAGGGCCTGATCGTTACTGCCATGGGAGACTATGTATCCTGGGGGATTTATATTTCCAATTTTGTGTTTTTTGTCGCCATCAGCCTGGTTGGTTCTCTGATTACCGCCGTCCTTCGCCTGAGCGGCGTACATTGGAGCACACCATTAACAAGAATAGCAGAAATTATCGCTGTTTCAGCCATTACCCTGGGTGCTATCATCATTGTGGTAGATATGGGAAGACCTGAACGCTTTTACAACCTGTTCATCCACGGGCGCCTTCAATCACCCATCATCTGGGATGTAGTTGTTATAACAACTTATTTTTTTATCAGTATCCTGCTGCTTTATTTTCCCCTTCTCCCGGATTTCGGAATCATGCTGAAAGCAAAAAACCAACTCGGGAAAGGTTTGAATGGTATGTACCGGTTCATGGGATCATTCTGGAAGAACACACCTGCGCAAATTAAGATCAGTGACAAAGCGATAAATATATTGTCGGTTACGATTATCCCGGTGGCATTCGCTGTGCACACCGTAACCTCCTGGTTATTTGCAACCACTTATCGTCCCGGATGGGATAGCAGCAATTTCGGCGCGTATTTCATTTCCGGTGCCTTCCTGGTCGGTTCCGGCGCCATGCTGGTAGCGATGTATGCTTTCCGCGACGCCTATAAACTGGAAAAATATATTACGAATGCACACTTTGACCAGATGGGGAAAATTGTTATCCTACTGGCGCTCATCTATATGTATTTTAATATCAATGAATACCTGGTGCCCGCTTTCAAGATGGAAAAAAGTGAAGAGGCCCACCTGATGAGTCTTTTTTCGGGCGAGTTTTCGCTCATGTTCTGGTTTGCGATTTGTACATCTATGATTATACCCATAATCATCCTGCTTTTCAGGAGAGGCAGGAGACCGCTCCCGGCCTTTATAGCAGGATCCCTGGTGGTGATCGGATCATGGTTTAAAAGATACCTTATTGTAACGCCAACCATGTTACATCCTTTCCTGCCCATGCAGGATGTTCCGGAATACCAATATCATTATTTCCCGAGTCCGGCGGAATGGGCCATCGCCATGGGCTCACTGGCAGCCATGCTCCTGATCATAACTTTTTTTGCCCGGATCTTCCCGATTATTCCGATTCAGGATACCATTACAGAAATGGCAGAAATGGATAAACATGAAACTGTATAAATTCATCACGGCTTTAGTCCTGTTAACAGGATTTATCATTCATCCCTCGTTGGGCCAGGGAACAAAATCAGAGCTTAGCCTGAACCTGGGCTACTACAATAAAAATGAACGGCTGCAATTCCTGCAGGCAACAGCAAAGTCCAAAATAGACGGGAAATTTAAACCGGTAGCCGGCCTGTCTCTTCAATTCTATATCACGGATGAACAGGAATCCCATTCCTTAGGGAAATCCATAACCGATGAAAAGGGGATCGCGGTCGTATTTATTCCGGCCAGTGCAAAAGAAGAATGGATGAAATCAGAAACAAGGGAATTCCTGGTCAGGAGCCAGCCTACGGCACTTTATGACAGCACCGGAGCGACGACTACAATCACGAAATCAAAAATCAGGATAGATACCGCAGACGACAAAAAAATTGTGGCTACCCTGCTTGCTCTGAAAAATGGCGCCTGGGTTCCCGTAGGCGGAGTAGATATGGTCCTGGCTGTTAAAAGAATGGGCGGAGACCTGCTGACAGATCAAAATCCCACGCATACCACGGATTCCGTTGGCGTAGCCAGTGTGGATTTTGCCATAGCCGGTCTTGCCGGTGACTCTGCCGGTAACATCACCCTGATTGCAAAAGTGGAGGACAATGACCAGTACGGAAACCTGACCTCGGAAAAATCTGTTCCCTGGGGCGTTGCTGCAAGCTATACTTCTGATGTAAGCAAGCGGACCTTATTTGCCAGTAGGGGCCGTTCTCCCATATGGCTAATGTTCATTTCCTACTCCATTGGATTTGCTGTTTGGGCTGTTATCCTCTACCTGGCATTCCAGATCTGGAGAATAAAAAAACTGGGAGTCTGAATTTTATCCTGGCGCCGACGGGAGCACTATTTTTTGCTGAAATAGAAACCTAGTTCCGAGTCAATATTAGTCATAGTGATGCGAACCGGATTTTTGGCGGGTTCAAAAAGAAATATTCCGCATATATCATTGATTTGATTCAGGTCGACAATACTGTCTGCACTATGAGTTCTCCTGAAAACCAGCCAGCGTTCTTTTGAAGCAAGTCTTACTTCCAATCCCGGCCAGTACTTTCCAATGACCTGCCTGGCATTTCGCATTTGATAGTAACAATCATGCTCCAGGCTCTCAAAAATCACTTCTTCATTCGCCTCTTTGATGTTTTCCATTTGTATGCTGTCCGGTGCAAAAAAAACCACTGAACGGGAATCAATTAAAAGGGAATCAGAGAAACTGGAAGGAGGTTTTTTCCTGATCACATGTTTCGGTGTAACCGGAGCATTTTGCAGTGTATTGTTCTTTGGCGTTCCGTGCTGACAACCAGTACTGGTGAATAAGAAAATGAACGATATAAGAAAGAGACCGGCTTTTAATAATTCCACAGTTTGGTCATGTTAAACCCGATCACCCATTGCCCTCCCGGATAATGGGTCCCTGTGTTTTTGTCGGTATATGCGAAAGGATTGTTTCTATTATACAGGTTATTGTTCTGTGGAACAAGCGCAACATAATTGGTAAAGAAAAACTGGAAGCAATGCCCGCTCGTGGTTATTTCATAGCCAAGACCAAGACTTGGGTTGGGGTTATATTCCGGATGCTGGGTCAGGGGCTGATTATAATCAAATATGATTGAAGACAAAGGAGTGACGCTATATTTCGCCGATATGGCTAAGGCAAAATGATTATTGTGCATGGACCGGTAAATGTCGTTTCCGGCACTGTCGATTTTAGTATAATATCCGGCTACGGCATTCTGGTGGGAAAGACTGATCGTGGCCTGCACGGAAAATTTTTCTGTGATCTTTCTGGCAATAATGAAGGATGAAAAGAAGTTGAACCTGTCAGATTCATGCATGATCTCACTGCCATCGTACAATGATGCATTCTTTGTGGTTGAAACAGCCATATCGCCATAGAAGGTAACACTCACCGGATATTTATCAGGCGTCTGGGTGATGATGGCATACTTGGCATTACCATCCCAGGTGAGTCCCGTTTTCGTCAGGCCAAAGCCCACACTCAGGTTTTTTATAAATGTGTAGTTGAGTCCCATGCGGATATTAAAAGAAGGAGAGAAGAAACCCCAGAAATCCTGGTATCCCTCGTTTACCGTTCCAAAACGATGCTGGAAATCGAATTCCAGTGTGCCTTTGATCGGAACCATCACGGTCTGGTTGTCGATTATATACTGACTGTTAAACGTTTTTTTAACTTCCCTTACCCTGGGCTTTGCCGGGGCTGCTGAATCTACGGCTGCAGCCGTACTGTCCTGTTGTGCATACAGCAGACTATTCATCAATAAAAGGATTGCCAGCAGGCCAATATTGATGGAAAATTTGCTTTTCATACTGGTGTGTTGCTTTTTCATTGAATCCTATTAAACATTCAACTAATTGTTTGGGGCTCCGTTTCTGATCCAGTCATATACTTTTTGCCTGTCCGTTGCGCTGGGAATAAACTGTTGCATGGTGCTGTTGATCTTAATGTACAGTATACTTTCTTTAGGTACTGTAGTATTCACAAAGCCGCCGTTTACCAGTTCATTATACGACACTTCTGTATTCAGGTATGGATGATGGCCGCCCGCAAGATGGCATCCAACCAAAGCACAGCTTGAATTAAATAATGGAGATAATTCCTTGGAATAACTTACGTATTGTGGCGGACCTTCCGAATTCGGAGGTACAGCGGGAATATTGACATCTTTATAGCAGCTGACAAATCCGAGACCCGCACCAAAAAGCAAACCAATGTAAATTAATATTCGCTTCATGATCCTGTTATTTGCTGTTACTGATTGTTGAAATTCATATTACATTCAATATCTACCTTATCCGAGATATTGGTGCTGGTTATTCCAAAGTCCCTGCAATTAAACTCGAATTCCAGTTGCAGGCCAAACACACCATAGGGCGCGGCTGTTCCGGCTCCTGCAACAGATCTCTTGACATAAGCCAATTTACCAGTTATGGATTTCGTCAGGGGAGCCGTCAGCTTTCCCTGCCAGGTTAAATCCAGTGTAACAATATATCCGGATGATTGGGTATCGAATTCCACCTTGGTGGTTTTGATCTTGGCCAGGTTCTGGATGGTGAGGTTTTGTGTACCGGGAATAATTTTTACAGTACCAAGTGTACTGATATTACAACCGGTGTCTCTCGCCGCTTCACCGGTATTCGACGTATTGATTTGTACATATCCGCTGAAATATGTTTTGGAAGGATCGCTTTCATAAAATGCCCAGGAAGAATCCAGCAGGGGTTGACCAGTCGTCTGGTAGAGCAGGGCTTTGTCATCAGTAACATCATGTGTTCCGAACTGATTAAACCTTCCGGTCAAAAGGCCTGAGGCGCCTACATAATTGGTTGACCATAAAACACTGGAATGCGGCTTATCCATTTTCCATTCTGACGTGTCTCCGGGAGACATATTTCCGGGCAACTGCACATCACTACCTCTTGTGATGTCCGGAGTAGTTGTAGCTGGTGGAGGCGGAGCCATGTTTTCATGTGTGCAACCGACTACATAGCCCATACCGCTAATGATAATCAACAACACCAGGAGAAGGTTATTATTAAAGATCTTCATATCCGTCTGTTTTACTGAACTTAAAATTAACTAAAATAATTACGTGCAAATAGGTATAGAGGAAATAAAATAACAATTAACCGTAAAATCATAAGATTGGTTCACTAAAATCATAAATATATTCCGGTAAAATCATGTGGGCAATCCAAATAGTCCCGTAACGGACCGGATCATGGTGATGGAAAAATCTTTTTGAATATCCAGCTAATTGTCAATATTGTTAACAGGCATAAGATATTTAGCAGGAGACTAACAGTATAAACCTTCATTTCATTGGAAAGAATATCTTTCCCGGAAGCAGCACTAAAGCCGGATATTAGGTCTTTAAAAAACAGGGCGAAAAACACCATGCTGTGCAGCAGGCTGTAAAAAGGCTTCCTGGCTAAAGCCGGGATCCAGAATAAACATGCCAGCAGTGCCCAAATCTTCAATGGTGTAATGTCAAAACCCGGGGCCATATTCGGAATGCCGGACTGAATAATCATTTCTTTTAGGAAGAGCAGAAAAAAAATCGAACCGGTCAGGGCATAAGCTCTCGGCAGACTGTACAGCAGTATCGATGCAAAACGATTTCGTTGATTTTGTTTATCACCGGCAATAAATCGGGCGAAGGCATAAACCAGTGGATAGCCGGAAAAGAAAGTCAGAAGCTCCAGGCGTTCAATATAGAATATAAAACTATCGTTCATGAACAACCGATTATACCTGATTATTCATCCCAACTTATATCATTTTGTCTTGCGTACAAAATAATTCCGGCCAGCTACTTCACGGCTAATATTCCTAACTGGAAGCCAGGGGATTGAAGACCGTTGATTTTAACCTCTTTTTGCTGGTTGGTAGAAAAGCAGTTAGTAATTTTTCATAGTTTTATGTTTTTATAAATCGGGTTTATAAATCAGGCAGGCGCCTGCATGCGGTCACTATTAAGGAACGGAAAGATATTCCTGATCCAAAATTATGATCCTGTAAATATTAAATCGTGTTGCAAAAATCTTGCCCGGGCCTTTTAACGGTCACGGCTATCCTTAAATGGAGAATGTTTTGGCCTAAGACAAAATATTGATTATGTTGCTTTTACTAGTTTCTTTATCCCTTTGAAAACAACCGGCTTTTTTTGAGCGCCAGGTTATGTAACTGTTATTAACGATCCGGAAACCTGCCCTTGTTTTGACAGCCCCTGAAACCTACCCTTGTTTAACATCAGAGATTAATCCTTGAACTATTCGCCTGTGGATGCACATTCACAGGCAGGATAAATTTACTTATCGCAACCGGGAAGCGGATATCTATTTCAGTGACATTCCTAAATCAAAAAATAGAAAAATGAAAAAGCCTGTTTTATTTTTTTTAACGGTTGTCTGCTCCATGACCCTTTTTGCCCAGAATTCGGGTTTGCCGAGGGTTAAGATCCTGGCAACAGGAGGTACTATCGCAGGTGCCGGTAATGCTGCGGACCGCGCGGGATATAAAGCTGGTGCTCTGCCGATCGATGAACTGCTGAGTGCCGTTCCGCAGATTCATAAAATTGCCAATGTTACGGGGGAACAGATTGCCTCTGTGGGAAGCCAGGATATGACCATTGCAATCTGGCAGAAGCTCGCGGTACGAATCAATGAAATTTTTGAAAAAAACGAAGCGGACGCCGTCGTGATCACCCATGGAACGGATACCCAGGAAGAGACCGCTTATTTTCTTGATCTGACCGTTCATTATAAGAACGCAGTCGTCCTCACCGGATCAATGCGTCCGGCAACAGGAATCAGTGCCGACGGTCCGAAAAATTTATATGATGCGGTAACAGTTGCGGCCAGTCCGTTAAGCAAAGGAAGGGGTGTTCTGGTTTGTTTTAACGAGAGTATTTTCGACGGCCGGGACGTAACAAAAGTCAGCACGACTAAACTGAATGCATTTGCTTCCCCAAATACCGGTCCGCTGGGACAGGTTTATGACGGGAAAGTAGAATATTATTCAACTTCTATACGCGAGGTGAATGTGGGTTCTCCGTTTAGTGTGAAGCTGGACAGCAAAATTCCCCGGGTGGATATTGTATACATGTATGCCGATGCGCCGGCAAATCTCATCAATTGTGAAGTAGCTGAAGGAGTCAAAGGACTTGTGATTGCCGGTGTGGGTAATGGCAATTTCAATAAAGCCTATATGGATGCCATAGCCGCAGCCGTGAAAATGGGGGTTGTTGTTTGCCGGGCTTCCCGCAGTGTAAGCGGCAGGGTGGTGCTGGAAGATGAGATCAATGATAAGGAACTCGGTACCATCGTTAGCGATGATCTGAATCCGCAGAAAGCCCGGGTTTTGCTGATGCTGGGTCTTATGAATACCAGCGGGAAAGCACAACTCCAACAGTATTTTTTTAAATATTAATGAGCCGCAGGTTTTATTTTTAAACAGGACAGGAACTAAAGACAGGTAACCGATATTCCGACAGGTATTAAAATGGTGTTCATGAAATCTTATTTTCCGATTTCAGACTGGCTTCCCAAATACCAGAAATCTTTTCTCCGGTGGGATTTGATCGCAGGGATCACACTTGCTTCCTTTGTATTGCCGGAATCGATGGCTTATGCGACACTTGCGGGTGTTCCCACTTATTTTGGAATTTACTGCTGTCTGGCCGGAGGACTTTTTTACGCCATTTTCACAACCGCCAGGCAGGTTGCAGTCGGGCCCACTTCTTCTATTTCACTCATGGTTGGTTCCACCGTTGCGGTCCTTTCGGGTGGAGATCCCGTCAGATGGGCTGCCATCGCCGGACTAACGGCATTGGTTGTTGCGGTGCTTTGTTTCACTGCCTATATTTTCAAACTAAGTTCAATCGTAAATTTTATCAGCGATAGCATCCTGCTGGGTTTTAAAGCAGGTGCTGCCTTATCCATCATGGCCACCCAACTGCCCAAAATATTCGGGGTGGAAGGAGGGGGCAGTAATTTTTTTACAAGGATCCGGACGCTGCTGGAACATTTACCTCATACCAATCCGACTGTTTTGATTTTTGGCCTGGCAGCCATGGCTATTCTTATTATCGGCGACATTCTTTTCAAAAGTCTGCCGGTATCCCTGGTAGTTGTTGTTGCGAGTATCCTCGTGATGTCTTTCACCAGCCTGATTAATTCCGGAGT
The DNA here is from genome assembly GCA_963766585.1 of uncultured Bacteroidota bacterium. Classification (GTDB taxonomy): domain Bacteria; phylum Bacteroidota; class Bacteroidia; order Chitinophagales; family Chitinophagaceae; genus Puia. Next base: position 745,453 of record CAVYAV010000001.1, on the reverse strand, counting down.
ACATATTACAGGAATCATACCGAAAGGTCTTCCCGCAATCGGTAAACCCTCCCTACGGTTCAGGGATGTGGACGGAGTACTCGCACTGGCTTTTGCCTGTTTCCTGATGGGGTATATTGAAACTATTTCTGCTGCCAGAACCTTTGCCCTGAAGAATAATTACAGTATTAATCCAAGACAGGAACTTTTATCGCTGGGAGCAGCCAACTTCGCCGCAGCTTTTTCAAGTGCCTATGTGGTTGCAGGGGGGTTATCCCAGTCAACTGTAAATGATAAATCCGGTGCAAAAACGCCTATGTCACTGATCATTTGTTCGGTAACACTCGGGGTGATTCTTTTATATTTTACCCATCTTTTGCAAAACCTGCCCGAAGTAATTCTTGCCGTCATCGTCATTCATGCCGTTTCGGGTCTGATAAAAATAAAAGAGCTGAAAAGAATCCGTCAGCTGAGCCGGGTTGAATTTACTGTCGCGATGATTGCAGTTGGTGGAGTGCTGGTATTTGGAATATTAAAGGGTGTTATGATCTCCGTTATCATGTCGCTGATCTTACTGATCAGGCGCACGTCCAGTCCCGAAGTAGCTGCACTGGGCAGAATCGGAAATACAGATCATTACTCGGATACGGAACGGCATCCCGATAATATCCACATTCCCGGATTGGTGATCGTGAGAATTGAATCCGCCATTCTCTATTTCAATGCTGAAAATATTCTTGAAAAAATAAACCATCGTATCCATTCAGCAGGTACGGATGTTAAATTCCTGATTCTGGATCTGTCGGCTTCCCCTTATGTGGATATTGCCGGATCTAAAATGCTCCTGACGCTTGCTACAGCATGGAACAAGGAAGGGAAGAAAATCAGGATTGTACAGGCACTATCCAATGTGCGGGACTTATTGAGAAAACAGGGTATCGAAGAAATTACAGGTCATATCAGCCGGGCGGCCACGATTGGGGAAGCGGTTACAGAATTTAATAGTGCATAATTGAAATCAAAAAGGAATTCGCACAATCATTTAATCAGTCAAAGTATAAAATCAAAATCATGAAATCTAAAACCAGTAGCCGGTTGTCAGACATTCACGAACTGTCGAGGAAGGAACTGATTCAGCGCGCAAAGGAATTTTCAAAACGATTCCGGATAAAAGACGGAAAGGATTTCAAGCTGAAGGACTATGACCCGAAAGATGATGGGGGACTAGGGCCCGAAGACAAACCCCTGGCCAAACAGGCATTGCAGATGGGCGTTGAAGCGCTTTCATCTTTGCAGGAAGTATTGTATGCCCAGGACAGGTGGGGCGTATTGCTCGTATTCCAGGCCATGGATGCAGCCGGAAAAGATGGTGCGATACGTCATGTGATGTCCGGTGTAAATCCACAGGGCTGCCAGGTCACGTCTTTTAAAGCACCTTCGGCAGAAGAACTCGATCATGATTACCTGTGGCGCTGTATGAAAAACCTCCCGGAAAGAGGGCGGATCGGCATTTTTAACCGGTCGTACTATGAGGAAGTACTGGCCGTTCGCGTTCACAAACAATTTTTGGACGGTCAGAAGTTACCGAAGGAATTAATTACAGAAGATATCTGGGATGACCGTCTCAAAGACATCCGGAATTTTGAATCCTATCTGAATCGTAACGGCATCGTGGTATGCAAATTCTTTCTAAACTTATCTGCGAAAGAACAGAAAAAAAGATTTCTCGACAGGATCAATGACCCTGACAAAAACTGGAAGTTTTCTGCCTCCGACGCCAAAGAAAGAAAGTTCTGGGACGATTATATGGACGCCTATCAGGAACTGATACGTCATACTTCAACAAAGGAATCGCCCTGGTATGTTGTTCCGGCAGATAACAAAGCATTCAGCCGGGTGGTCGTGGCTTCTGCTATTATTAATGCACTGGATGGCCTGGATTTGAAATATCCAAAAGTAAGTGCGGAAAAACTGGCCGAACTGAATAAGATTAAGGCGGATCTGATGGCAGAGGATTAGTTTTAATTTATTGAGAGAATCGCAGGGAAAGAAGAAATATTCAGAAAATGGTTACAGAACAGGACGGAATCAATGATGTGAAAAAAAAGGAAATCAGTCCCTGGAGAAATGTTGTTTTTTTCATTGGATCAATGATTGCCGCTTTCCTGCTGTCCAGGCTCCTCGAGGGACCGGATTTCACGCAGTCCCAGAACTATGTTTTATTCCTTTTATTTTTTGCCATCGGGTTGTGGGTTACAGAAGCCATCCCGCCGTTTGCTGTCGGCCTGTTTATTATGGCATATCTGTTTTTTACCCTGGGAAATGCCAGCGTGAATGCGCAGCCAATGGACGTGGCGAAATATGTGCAGACTTTTTCCTCCAGTATTATTTGGCTGTTGATGGGCGGATTTTTTCTGGCCGAAGCGATGACAAAAACCGGAATCGATGTGGATCTTTTCAGGTTTGCACTCAGGCTTTCCGGGAAAGTGCCCGGAAATATTCTGCTGGGAATTATGCTGATGACCATGACGGCTTCGATGATCCTTTCCAATACCGCAACAACGGCCATGGTGATTGCTTCGGTTATGCCCCTGATCCGAAACCTGGGGAAAAATCCATTTTCTATAGCGCTTCTTGTAGGAATCCCGTTAGCCGCTTCCGTTGGCGGCATGGGAACAATTATCGGAAGTCCGACAAATGCCATCGCGGTGGGTGCCCTGGAAAACAATGGGATAACCCTGAGTTTTTTAACCTGGATGTATTTTGGAGTACCCCTCGCCCTGATTCTTACACTCGCAGGTTGGTGGCTTCTTAAAAAAAAATATATCAGCGACAATGCGCCCATCGAATTTGAGTTACCCGTTCCGGAGGGTCCTCACGGAAAACTATTAAAAAGACAGCGCAGGATCGTTGTGGTCGTTCTGATTATAACCTCCGGTTTATGGATGACCAGTTCCTTACATAGTTTAAGTGTTTCTTTAGTGGCGGCAGTGCCCATTGTATTGCTGACCATGACGGGTATTTTAAAATCCCAGGATGTTCGTAAAATACCATGGGATACTTTATTGCTGATTTCCGGTGCACTCGCATTGGGTCTGGCCCTGAAAGAAACCAAACTCCTGGAACATTTTGCGCACCATATACTCGGTTCGCCTTCGGGGTCGATCATCAGTTACCTAGTATTTGCCTATGTTACCATGTTATTCGGTAATATCATGAGCCATACGGCAACGGCCACCATGCTTATTCCACTTGGGGTTTACCTGATGCCTGATCATGCAGAACAAATTGCCGTTATTATTGGTCTCGCGGCATCTACTTCATTGTTGTTGCCGGTATCAACGCCACCCAATGCCATCGCTTACAGTACCGGACTGATTAAACAAAAAGAATTCCTTCCGGGTGGCCTGCTGATCGGTTTAATTGGTCCCCTGCTGATTGTCTTGATCGCACTGATGTTATAAAACCTTATTGGCAGGTTAATGAACTTTAAAACACCCAGGTTGAGATGAATATGACAGCTAAAGAACCTTTCAGCGAAAACCGCCTGATAAGCCCGATAGAAAGGATCTCTGAAATTTTGTTTGGTTTAATAATGGCGCTCAGTTTTACCTGTGCCATCAGCGTAGCTGAAACGGACAGGGTCAGCGTGAGAGAAATGCTGGTCGGTGCTATCGGATGTAATATTGCCTGGGGAATCATCGATGCCATTATGTACCTGATGATCGAAATATCACAGAGGGGACGCGATATGACCATTCTGAATTACGTGCGGAACACCCGCGATGAAGAAAAGGCAAGGAAATTTATCGCAGAAACTTTTTCACCTGTTATTGCTTCAGCCATGGGTGAGCACAGCCTGGAAAATATTCGTAAGGCAATCATACAGGAAGCACCGGTTAAAACGCGACCGCGGATTTCCGGAAGAGACCTGATAACAGCCCTTGGTGTATTTTTACTGGTATTCCTTTCCACCTTCCCGGTTGCCATTCCCTTTGCATTAATCAGTGATGTGCGCGTGGCCCTTCGCATTTCAAATGCCATTGCCATCATCCTCCTTTTTATTGGCGGACTTGTTCTCGCACGGTACAGTGGTTACAATAAGTTCCGCACCGGATTTTATCTCGCGCTGCTTGGGACTGGGATGGTATTTTTAACTATATCATTAGGCGGTTAAATAAAATGTGTAAATCAATCCTCTTTTTTTTACTGGCGGCCTTACCCTTTGTAGCCGCCGCACAAATCGGGCAAATCAAATCGCCTGTTGATACTGCGGCTTCTCCGCTTGCTGTCTCTTTAAGTGGTTATTATTATTTTTTTCCGGGTTCATCCAATAATACGGTCACGCTGATCGGTTATATGGATTATAAATCCTTCCATCTCGAACCCCGTTATAATTATGAAGGACAAAATACGGGTTCCGTTTTTGCGGGATGGAAATTTGAAGCGGAGGGCAAAGTCAGTCTGGCCGCTACCCCGATGTTTGGGCTCGTATTTGGCAGTCTGAAAGGGATTGCCCCCGGTCTGGAGTTGGAGCTATCTTATAAAGCATTTGATTTCTATTCGGAAAGTGAATATGTGTTTGACCAGGCCGGCACTGAGTTTAACTATTTTTACACCTGGACCGAACTGGGATATAGTCCTTTTGAAAAATTCAGAACCGGCATCTCAGCCCAGCGCACCCGCCTCTATCAAACCGGGCTGGACTTTCAGCGGGGAATTTTTGCTGAATATTCATTCTGGAAAATGACTGCCGGGTTCCATTATTTCAATCCCTTTTCAACGGATTATTTTTTTATCGCCTCGCTAAATTTTGAATTTTAAATGACTGGAGGTTATCTGTCAACGCACCCAGAAAAGCAATTATCGCACTGATTTCATCCTTTGACAAATGGAGTGGTTTGGCGGAGAGCGTTTGTTCGGGACTGGACAAGCCCAAACCCGCACCTCCGCCCCGGTTATAAAAATCAAGCACCTGGTTCAGGGAATTGAATCGACCGTTGTGCATATAAGGACCTGTCTCTGCGCTATTTCGTACTGTAGGAGTCTTAAATGCTCTTTTGTACAGGTTTATCGGATAGTGTTCATACCTGCCTAAATCTTTATCGGAGGTATAAGTTGCGGACGGACCCAGCGCAGGAACACCAAGTATTTCGTATTCACTGCGGTTATAAAAAGGAGGTGTGGTGCCGTTAAATACCGGTGCAAAATGACAACTGCCGCAGCGGGCTTTTCCCATGAATAAATTGAATCCATTTTTCTGGGCATTCGTCAAAGCCTGCTGATCTCCGGCAATATATCGGTCAAATAATGAATTCATGGGTTGAAGCGTGTGGAGATAGGCGCTTAATGCGGCTTCAATTTTTTCCAGGCTAACGGAATCGGGAAACGAGGAATGATAAACTGCATTTTCTGACAGTCTTCGTTTTATTTTCAGGTATAGATGAATTCATTTCATCCGGATTTGTGAGTACATCGCTGATCTGTTCCGACAAGGTAGCTGCTCTGCCATCCCAGAACTGCGCAGATTGATACGACACATAAAGCAGGGTTGGTGTATTCCTGCGGAGGGGTGTAGTGCTATTGATTTTCTCGTTGGCGATTTTCTGATCTGTAAAATATTTTTCAGGCTGATGACAGCTCGCACAGGATCTGGAATTATTGCCGGACAGGGACTTTTCAAAAAATAATTGCCGGCCCAGCGCCACTAATGTTTCGGAAGATTTTATACCGTCATAGTTAAATTCACCCGCGAACAAATTCTTTGCGTTATAATTCAAAGACGGAACCGTGGATAATTGCAGGCCATAAATTTTAATACACCGGTTCAGCTGCTCTTCCAGGGGAAGCGCGTACTGCGTTAAAAAATGCAAACGGTCAAAATGATCGAAATCTGAAAACCGGGTGAAGCGGATTGCCTGAATTGCTATAGAATCAAATAAGCGGGCTTCTGCATTTACAGGCTGGAACACGAGGTCTGCCATATAGGAAACAGATTCCAGGGAAGAACGGCTTTCAACAATTCCTGTTTTCAGTTCAGGGGCGTCATAACCCGCAATGTAAAGGCTCATAATTCGAATGAGTTCGAGATGCAGGCTTTCAGCGATCTGTGCATTTGTTGCATTAAATCCGAAATAAACTGCTTTCAGTCCGGCTGCCGATTCATCCAATACAAGAACCAGGTTCTGTAAGACCGCTTTATTTTTTTGGGGAGCAGGGCCATACAGGACAGCTTCCATCTGTTGGAAACTAACCGGTTCTTCATATTCCATATATGGCTCTTCTACTTCTCTTTTTGCCGGTGCATTGAAAAGCTTCCCCTGCTGCGGATAAAAATAATCCAGGAAAAAAGATATTTTTTTATACTGAAGTCTGCAGGACTTCAGTGCTTCAATCGCGGGCTGAACTGTGTGGGGATCCGATGGGTTGATGGCATCGATGCGTTGCCTTAACTGGTGAACTGAAAAGGCGAAAATCGTCGTTTGGGATTTGATATATTCAAGTCCCGCTTCCGCCGCCCTGTTATTTGAAGAAGGGCCAACCATGGCCGCAGTCCCGGCTACGGCGAAAAGAATAATTATAAAATTCAGGTAACGCGCTGATACCATTTATTACCCTCACTTCTAATGTTTAATGATCGTAAACTGATCACGGATAATCCCGTCTGCACAAATCCATTTAAAACTAAGTTGTTTGCCCGAAACTTCAATAAATGAAACACCACCGTGCTCAGCATCTGAGTAATACATTGCTTTATGTGGAAATGTTTTTTGCATTCCACCCAGTTTGCCGGCAGAGCCGGTCACCACATAGACCGTTCCTTTTTCCCTTTTTTGATTTTTCACATATGCGCCGGTATGCGAATGGGCGTCTTCCTTACCCGATCCCGCATTCACGTTATATAGTTTTCCGTTAAAGGAACTGTCGTTTCCGTAGTAACCATGTATCAAACGGGAACGTTCATAATCGTGACTATGACCATTCAGCACAATGTCCACTCCATAACGTTCCAGTACCGGGATAAAGTTTTGCCGGATATCAACCAGTTCCTGCTCCGTGTCTGAGCTGTGTGAACCCATGGTATATGGTGGATGGTGCCAGAAAGCAACGATCCATTCTGCGTTGGAGGCTTTTTCCAGATCCTTTTTTATCCAGGTTACCTGTGGTCCGGTTGTGTCTGATAACCGCTTGTTATCCGCCTTTCCGTAAGAATCGATGGAAAGAAAATGAATATTGCCGATGTCAAAGGAATAATATTCTGAAGTGTGCGAGGGCACACCGCCTGATTCACCGGATTCGGGCACACTGAAATTCTGGTAGTAAGCCAGTTCATGGGTTTGCTGGGCCACGGCTGCAGAAAATTCTACATCGTGGTAGTCATGATTTCCGGGGCTGGGAAACAGCGGGTAATTTTTCAGTAGGTTATCCTTATAAATACTGAAAAAATTTGCCTGAAATTCAGCATCGGTTCCATCGGGATAGGTATTATCACCCAACAGGATCCAGGCATTGAGATAGTTGGAACCCAGGTATTGTAACAGTTGGTCCCGCACATTTCGCTGATTAATGGAATTGTTTCCGCAATCGCCAAGGGCGGCGATCCGGTAAGTCCCGGTTTCCCCCTTCGTTGGTAATGGATAAAAATAGTTAGTGGAATCTCCGGCTAACTTATTTTTTATATCGCCCACCGTGTAATAGTACCTTGTTTTGGGATTCAGGGAGGTAAGCAGGATTTTGTGTTCTGTTACCAATGCGGAATCGGTAACCGCATTTTTCAATGCATGGGGGTCATCACCAAAATAGACCCGGCTTCTGCAGAGCGCATCCGTGCGCCAGCGGATCAGCATGCTGGTCGGCGTCGCGCGCTGCAGATAGGGACCACGCACCAGCACGGGTAAAACGATGGAGGGATCGTCCTTATCTTTTTGTTGCGCTGTATCTTTTTTTGCCGGATTTTGCGCTTTAACAGTTGTCGTTAGTAAACTTGCCGGTAGGATCAGGATTGCCAGGAGAAATTTCATGATTTCATTTTGTAGACCAGCACTTTAAAGCTGTCAGGAATACGGGTTTTATTGTCGGGCTGCATATCGAATGCGCAAAAATAAATGGTTTTTGTCTGTGGATCATAGGCGTGGGTCTTTGCCTTCCATTGCGTATTGAGTGTTTGTACCACGGAATACTGATTTGGATTTTCCTGCCGGATGATCGTTGCAGTGCCATCCCCATTCGAACAGATGATCAGACCGGTGGCGGCATCATAGGAAACAGCATCCACGCCGGCCCCAATGGGCACCGTGGCAATTACCTTGCCGGATGGAATTTCCAGAACAGTCATGCCTTTATTTTTACGGCAAACTGTATAAAGGCGCTGGTGTGCGAGGTCAATGGCCAGTCCGGTCGGTCCGCCACAGGGATCCAATGGAAAGGTAGTCAAAACTGTGCCTGCTTTCGCGTCGATCACATTGAGCACATTCTTGTCTTCCATGTTGTTATAAATTTTCCCTGCACCGTCTGATACGGCAAATTCAGGTGTTCCGCCCAGCGGAATAGATTTTGTCTGAACCATTTTGTCCGCATCGATCACCGTTGCATCCTGACTGTCTCCATTGAAGGTAAATACCTGTTTGGAATAGGGATCATACATGATGGCATCGGGATCCTTTCCGGTGATCGGAATGGTCTTGATCAGTTTAAACGTGCTCAAATCAAAAACAACGACGGCATTTCCCTTGCCGTCGCTGATAAATCCTTTATTAAATTCAGGTGCAAGGGCAATACCGTGCACACCCGTCATCCCGTCGATGGTGCCAACGATCTGATCGGTTTTCAGGTCGATCACCGTCACGTTAGTACCATGGGAAACGTAGAGACGTTTATTCGTGGGGTCGATGGTCATATAATCATAGCCGCCATTGCCCGGAATGGAAATCTTTTTTGACAATTCGAAATTCCCCGGTGCCTGTGCTGATAAATGATCAGGCAAAATGTTCAGGCAAATGGCAAATAAAAAAACGGACAGCAGATTTCTCATCCTGAATTTATTTTTAGACCAGTGATTGTTGATTAATGCAGATTTCCTTTTCCGTCTGAAGTATAAGCACCAATATCCGCATTATATGTTGCATTTCCTTTTCCGATTGCAGGAGAACCCGCCACCAGATGATAATCATTTGATGTAGCTGCACCGTTGGCCGTGGCAACTTTACCATCGTAGCTCTTGAACATGGGATCATTATTACCGACAGCCGTTGAAATTATATCTGAAGTTTGTGGCGTTCCTACTCCGTCTGAGGGATAAAAATTGGCGCGAATAGAGATTGCAAATTTCCTCCGCCGGTTGTATCTGAATAGGTATCCGCGGAAGCATAAAATAAATTGTTTCCGTATTTGGTATTGGCTACGTCGGCGTCAACAAATATTTCCAGGCCCTGGTAGTTATTTACCATGATATTATTATATATGTTGGCCTTGGCATTCAGACCCACGGAAACTCCACGACCCGGTTCAGCCTGACCTCTTCTCCATCCATTGCTTACCAGTGTGTTATTGTACACATTCACTATAGTTTGAGGAATCGGGGCAACATCATTGGTTTCAAGTTTGACTCCGGTGCCGGCCTGGCTATAAATTACATTGTAAGCAACGTCTCCGGTAACTCCGGTCTTTAAGTTGATGGCTTCTCCGTCAGTTGAACCTGAACAAAGAATCGTGTTACGAAGAATCTTTACCCTGGCACCTTTTTGCATGCGTATCAGATCGTCCTGTCCATTGGTGAACCAGGAATCTTCAATATCTACATTGATCGCGGCCGCAACAAATACCGATTTTCTTGGACCGCCTGAAGGATCAGGACCTCCGGTATTGTCGACATGTGTCCATTTAATGGTTACTGACTGGGCGCTGTCACATTGGAATCCGCCCCATGATCCGGGTAGTTTGGTGTCGGAGTTAAAAGAAATCGGCTGATCGGAAGTGCCCACCAGCAATAGAACACCCTGAATGTTGATCTGTGCATCTCCGGAAACAACCACCGTTACCCCCTGCTGGGAAGCCAGTGTGTCACCCAGCTTAACAGTCAGGTCACCAGTAATCGTATAGGTATTACCCGTAGTAAAGGTACCCTTAACAAATCCCGAAATGCTTCCCGGGCGCAATAGGATTGGAAGCCGGAACAGTTGGTGTAATCACATTCGTGGTTTCAGTACCGCTTTTCGTACAGGAAGCAATCATCGTGACGATGACAGCGACGATCACATAAAGATTTTTTGTTTTCATTGTAATTTTTATTTGTTTGTTTAATTCTCGTATCGAATGCCAAAACTGAAATTGAACTGGGTTGTTTCCCGGGATACCAGGATATTGTTAATCTGGTATTTGTATTGGGTATTCAGCAGATTATTCCATTTGGTAAAAACAGTAAAATGCCGGTTGCCCAATCCTTTTTCTGCAGAGAAAGCCAGGTTGGCCTGGGGCTGTTGATAATAGTCATATCCGTAAATCGGATACACCAGCCCGATAGAACGGCCGATATACTGGAAAGCCAGTTCGGCGAAAAGATTGTTTTTTTTATTCCGGTATAGTAATGAAATATTTAAGGTGTGATCGGTCTGACCCTGAAGGGCTCTTTTTTCCAGGGTATCCGTATTTATGTAATTGTTCGGTATATCGTAATATGACTTCACTGAAGATGTACTGGAATTCAGGTAAGTGTAGTTTCCGGTAATTCCAAACCAGGTTCCGAAGTATTTGGTAAATGCCAGTTCGAAACCATAGTCGGTCGCTTCCGGTGTATTTACGGGCTGATAATCTGTTCCTGATTTATATTCAAATTCAATAGGATTAAAGAGTTTTTTATAGAAAACACCGGCGAAAATTTGCTCATCCTCATTGGGATAGAATTCATAACGGATATCATAGTTATTTGAAGTCGTATGCAGCAGGTAAGGATTTCCTTCTGTGGTGTTGGCCGAGGTTGTACTCAGCCGTTGTCCGGGTACGAGATCATAATAGTTTGGCCGTGATATTGCAGCATAATAAGTAGCGCGTAAATTGGTCCTCGGATTGAGTTTGAATTTTAGGTCCATACTCGGAAGTACATCAGTATATTTTTTATCTATCCCGTTTATACCAGTAGCATAAAAAGTATTCAGAGTGTATCCCTGCTCCGTATTTTCTATTCGTACGCCACCAACGGCATCCAGGAAATCTGATGAGTATTTTGCTTCAGCATATCCTGCCGCAATATTTTCATATACATGGTACTTATTCTTGTCGTAATCGTAGGTTCCGCTGCTATTATAAACGATCCATTGGGCGGTGTAAATATCAGTGAACTGTTGTTTGATGCCGGCACTGGTGGTTGTAGGCTTCAGATCATATGCGTCCTGGATATTATAACGGATTTTATGACGGTACAGGCCGCCCATTCTTATTTCCAGTGATTTATTGTCGGAAAGCGCAGTCCGGTAGCTGAAATTTGCCATTCCACTCACGTCAATATCCTGGTTATGTTGCCAAACCCGGCTAATGGCATCAAAATAATTTGGAGTTGTTACAAACGAATAGGGCCCATGAATATCACCGTTCGTATGAACGGTATCGATTTTCTTATTCAGCGCGATGTCGGCATAGTCAGGTACCCGTTTAGCTGCATAAGAATAAACGCCAACCCAGTCGAACAGGAAATGTTTTGATAAAATATGTTTTCCGTCCAGTTTAATATTTTCCAGCAGCTGTTTGCTGGTGACTGAAGTGTAGTCTGTGGAAACCGGACCTGTTCCGGGAACCGTACGGCCGCCATTACCTCCCAGGATAGAAGTGTCGATTATCAGCCTGGCCTGTGCAATATCGGTATAGAGCAAAATATTCGTGAGCGTGATTTTATTTCGGTCATTGAATGCATAGTCCAGGTGGACTGTCAGGCCGGCGTTTAATTGCTGGGTTGAGAAGGTTCGATTGGCATAATCAGAAATAGTCGGTGCGCCGTTAGCATGGATATCCGGGGCAACCTGATTAAAAACGGAATTGCTTCCATAGTATTGATTCTGAAAACTGCCAGCTGCCATTAACCCGAGTTTTTTATTGAAAAACCGGTTACCATACACTACGGTGGCTACTGAGTTAGGTCCTGGCTGCACTTCTTTGAAATCGAGGTTGGTCCGGCTGAAATCATTAGGTTGCGCGGTATAACTGCTCCCGTATTTTTCAATCACACTTTTCTGCTGGATATCGGTTTTTGAAAAACTGGTGAATTTCTGATTAAAAAAAATGGCGCTGTATCCTAAGGATCCGAGTACCCTGAATGTTTCCCTGTTCGGGGCATCTTTCATCACCAGGTTAACCGAACCTCCAATGGCGTCGCCTTCCATCTCCGGTGTAAGTGTTTTGCTTACTTCAATGCTTCCCAAAAGATCTGAAGGCACTATGTTGAGGGGTACATACCTGGATTTATCATCGGGACTGGTTATTTTGATTCCGTTGATCAGGGTATTATTGTAACGGGGGTCCAGACCACGGATGATCGGATAGGCTTCATCCGCACCGCCGTTTCGCTGTATGGTAAGTCCGCTCATGCGCTGCAGCACATTGGCTGCATTGATGTCCGGCGACCTTTCCATGGCCTGCGCGGAAATTACATTGACAATATTGGGACTGTGTTTTTCCTTTTGAATAGCACCCACTTCATCTTCCTGGCTGAGTTTACCGTAGACCTGGACCGCGGACAGTGTTTTGCTGCTTCCATCCAGCTGGATTTTTAATTCTACTTTTTTATTATCTGCCAGCTCCACGTGGGCGTGAAAAGGGGTAAAGCCTACGTACTCTATTTTGATATCATAGGATCCCATGGGGATGTTCCTGAATTTAAATTCGCCATCTGCATCGGTGGTGGTATTATAAGTGTGTCCGTTGCCCGTGCAACTCACAAAGGCGCCCGTCATTTTTTCCTGACTGACACGACCCTCTACTTTGCCTTTTATCTCAGATAACTGGGAGAAGCTTTGAAGGGTTACGAGTAAAAACAAAAAGACAAAAAGATATTTCATCATTGAGCAGCTGCTTAGACAGACGCAAAAATGGATGAATAAGAACTGATAAAGACCCTATGAAATCAACCTTAATAATAAAGTAAGTGTTTCGTTACAAATCGTTCATATTAAAAACAGAATTCCTACAGAATCTTCAGAATTCCGCTTTAGATTTATTTTAGAGATTTGAGTTGGCAATGTTTTAGTCACAAAAAGGATTATTTACAACCTTTTTCTTCATAATTCATTTACATAAAATGGAAGCAGGTAATATTTTCGTAACAATACGATACAGCCACCTGAAAAAAAAGACAGGAGATGAGCCTGGACGCAGTGAGGGATATTCTACATTTTTGAGTTTGTCTTATCCAGGGCCGCTTTTAAACCAGTGGCCAGTTTTTCAGGATCTCCGACAGCCCAGAAATGCATCATGAATAAACGGGGTTCGTCAAACAACATATGATTATGAATAGCTGTAACGACGATCCCATTTTCCGTCAGGGCTTTTACAACTGAATTTACTTCATCGGCCAGCAGCACAAAATCACCGGTTGTTGCAGCCGTGTTTCCGTCCATCTGCAAATTGATTCCGGTTGCCATACCGATGGCAGGTGGCATGTCCATTCCGGCATCGCGCAGTTTTTCTTTCCTGGCAAAGCTGTATTGCAAAAGTATACCGTTATGTTTTCCGCTTTTGCCAAGTATGGCTTCCACCTTTGACCAGTCCGGACTTACCCCTGGCGATTGGGGAGCAGGTGGAGTTAGTGGAGTACCTGTAATAGCCAAAACTGATTTAATAGAACCGGCCAGTTGTAAGGCGTTGCCGCTTCCCGAAAAGTGAATGTATTTAATCGCAGGCTTTTCATTGGTCAGGTGATTATGAATGGCTGTGATGGATAGCCCGGATGAAACCAGCTTGGCAACGGCTGCGCCTTCTTCCGAATCTAATAAAACGAGGTCGCCCATCATCATGGACTCATTTCCCATGGAAAGGATGCCAATCCAGGAACTAAGGGCAAGCCCGGGTGCAACAGAAAACTCGCCCACTTTTACTTTCAGGTCAGATCTTGGATAGGTTATTTTATAGACCATTCCCTGTACAGATCCTTTTTTACCAAAAACATTATCCAGTCCTGCAGAATCGGGTTGTGCAAAGGCAGAAAAGTTTAGGAAAAGAAAGCAGGCAAGAAGACAGTATGTAATTTTCATAATAGAAGTTTTATTGTAATCCCAACAATCGCCGCTAAAAGTATAATGACCGGCTCTTTGATTTTTTTGAAATAAATAAGCACAAACAAACTTACAACAGCTATAAGTAATGTGGGTATGTCTTTAATGGTCCTCAGGGTAATGACCAGGACGGAACCCATCAGGGCACCCACCACTGCTGCTGTGATGCCATCAACAAAGGCCTTTATCGATTTTATTTTGGCGATTTTTTTAAAATATGGAGCGGGAATTACCGTAAACAAATAGCAGGGAAGAAAGGTTGCAAAACTTGCAACCGTAGCGCCCGCCATTCCTCCGATGAGATAGCCGATAAATCCAACCGTTATCACTACCGGACCAGGCGTTATCATGGCAACCGCCACCGCGTCGATAAATTGTGTTTCCGTAAGCCAGTGGTTTTCCATAACAACCCCGCCGTGGAGAAATGGTACAATAGCCAGGCCGCTGCCAAATACAAAAGCACCTGCTTTCAGGAAAAACAGGCCGATCTTTTCCAATTGTTGCGGTTCAAAGTTCCAGAATCCTGTATCTGCAAAAAGCAGGATTGGCATACAGGCTTTGGAGAAATTTAACTGGCGCGGAGGAGACTTGAAGAACATATAAATCAGGCCAGCAGCAATAAAGAACAGTACTTCTTCAGATTCTGTGAGAACGGTAATCACCAGGGCAATCCCGTAAAATAGCCAAAGCAGCCAGTTGCTGCTGATAGATTTTTGATTGAATTTACCGACAGATTTAATAGTCAGTTTATAGGAGCTTAACAGGATGATTCCAATAACGGCAGCTCCAACACCATAAAATATTGCCTGCATCCAGGGAAGACCGCCGAATACTTTATAAGCCATTCCTAATGCCACGACCATCACAAAGGATGGCAGGATAAATGCAAGACCCGCCAGTGTAGCCCCCAGCACCCGGTAGTGAATAAATCCTATATAAATACCAAGCTGGGCTGCCAGTGGCCCGGGTGCCAGTTGTGCCAGGGTAAGTCCTTCTTTGTAATCTTCTTCAGTTATCCATTTTCTGTTCTCTACCAGGTCCCGGTGCATCGCGCCAACAAGTGCCACCGGACCGCCGAATCCGCTATAACCTAATTTAAAAAAATAAGCGATAAGCTGACGGAGATTGTATGATGGCACTGAGTTCGGATTTGTTTCCATTTTGGCAAACCTAGCCGTTCAGCCAGGGCTGAAATAGAACATAAATGACTATTTGGAACGAATCTTACTATTTATTAGAGTCCTTTTGAAAGATGAGGGACTTTTACCGGTATGCTTTTTAAATATTCGTGTAAAATGACTTTGGTCAGAGAACCCGGTCAGATAGGCAATTTCCGTTAAGGAATATGTATTTGGTGAAGACATCAGCTCTTTCGCTTTTTCAATCCGCTGCTTTCTGATATATTCACCGAACGACAGGTCCTCGAAATACTTTGAAAACTCCCGGGACAGGTAGGATGGGTTGATTTCAAGGCCCTTTGAAATTTCTTTCAGACTCAGATTGGTATCGATATGGTCCTGGATAATCTCTTTTAGTTCCTGTGCCCAGGCGGGGGTTTTCTTTTTCCTGGATTTTTTAAGGTAATTATTAAACACATCCAGAAGCAGGTTCTCAAATGGCTGTTGGGTATGTTTTTCTTTTTGCAGGAACTTAGCCCAGGAATACAATGCATCGTAAAGAATCATGCCCTGTTGTAAAAGTTCCTGGTCATTTTTAATATTATAACTTAGTCCGGCAGATATTGCCCAGAGTCCGTTAGAGAGAGTTGACAACTCATGGTGGTCTGTGTCCGCACCTCTTACAACCGGAGCCATGGCCAGCACCGCCTTATCTTTTATTTTATACTTTTTGATAAAATAGTCAAAACTGCATTCGGTCCCGTAATGCGTAAACTCAACGCCGGGAATGTCGAAGGGAACGGCTTTCAGTTTTTTTGACTGCTTCAGTACTTCATCATAAGGTGTATATATGATCTCTGCACTTTCATCAATGAAACGCTTTATAAGCCAGGGACAGGCGAGCCGGTCTATTTTTGGCCTTTCACGGGTGATCCATTTCATACTTTTTTCGAAAACCCGGTCGTTTTTATCCCGGAAATATGAAGATAAACGATAATCCCAGATTGTTCCTAAGGCCTGTCCGGCCCTTAGCCTGCTATTAGCTAACCCTTGTCATAAGGGTGAAATATCTCTATAAGGTCTCTATAATGTCTCTGTAATGTCTCTGCAGAAAGGGATATTTTGCTAAATTTAAATAAGGCCAAGTCTTTGGGAAAAAAATCCAAAAGTTCAAATGGCGACAGGTTTGTTGTAGAACCTGCAAATAACCAGAATAAAATGGCAAGAGTTTTTATTACAGGTTCAGCGGATGGATTGGGACAAATGGCCGCAGCCCTGCTGGTGAAACAGGGGCACCATGTAGTACTCCATGCCCGTAATGCAGACAGGGGATGGCATGCGATGAGCAGGGTGCCGGGTGCTGAACGGGTTCTTATTGCAGATTTATCGAGTATGGAGGAAACAAAGAACCTGGCAGCAGAAGTCAATTCAGTTGGTCATTTTGATACTGTAATCCATAATGCAGGCGTATACCAGGTTTCTAAGAGTGAACAAACTGTCGACGGTCTCCCTCTTTTATTTGCGGTGAATAGTTTAGCCCCTTATATTTTAACTGCCCTGATTCAAAAACCTGAACGGCTTGTCTATTTAAGTTCAGGCATGCATTTGCAGGGTAATTCAAAACTGGATGGCATAGCCGATACTAAACCGGGTTTTCGAAATGCAGTCAGTTATTCCGATACGAAGTTGCATGATGTCATCCTGTGTAAGGCTGTTGCCCGCAAATGGACGGATGTTTATGCCAATGCAGTTAACCCCGGCTGGGTGCCAACGCGGATGGGTGGATCGTCCGCGCCGGATAACCTGGAAAAAGGTTTTCAGACGCAGGTATGGCTTGCCGTGAGCAGTGATGCAAAAGCGAAAGTAAGTGGCCGCTATTTCTTTCACCAGAAAGAAGATCGGTATTTGTCCGTAGCGGATGATATGCTCCTGCAGGAAAAATTCATTTCCATTTGTGAACAGATTAGTGGCGTAAGTTTCCCGGCTCACTAGATATTGAAATTTCTGCTCAAAAAGTCACTTAACTTTAATAGCGTAAATAGTCAGAAACTGAAGGAGCGTTAAAAAATAAAAAATGGATTCATATGAAATCAATAAAAGTTTTGCTGGTAATCCTGATGTTTATTTATACATCCGGTTACGCCATTAACCCAATAGGATCTTTCAACAATAGCGATGCAGACAGCGCTGGTCTGCCCCCGGTAGAGACCAAGGCGCCTAACTCGAACTACAAACCTGCATTCCCCGGGCAAACCAGGATTGCCGGCGCTAAAACAACAACTCCATACAAAGTGGAAAAAATTGCAGAGAAGCTTGGTCCTCCTTTCGCCATTGTAGGCATGCCCGACGGAAGGTTAATGGTAACCATAAAATCCGGTCACATGGAAATCCATGATGCAACCGGAAAGCTGGTTAAAAAAATTACCGGGTTGCCGGCTGTTGTTTATGAAGGACAGGGTGGTTTACTGGACGTGGCCTTCGACCCGGATTTTGCTAACAACAAAATAATATATTGGAGCTATTCGGAAAAATTCGAACAGGGTAATGTAACTGCTGTTGCAAAAGGCAGGTTAAACGAGAACAGTGGAACAGTAGAAAACATAACGGTTATATTTCGTGCTACCCCGGCTACCAAGAGTAATCTGCAATATGGTTCGAGGCTGGTATTTGATAAAAATGGATACCTCTTTGTAAGCGTTGGTGAAAAATATATTCCGGAAGCCAGGGTACAGGCACAACAACTAACGTCCTATCTCGGGAAAATTGTAAGGATAACCACCGACGGCAAGGCTGCTCCCGGAAATCCATTTATTAAGGTGGCTGGTGATATGCCAGACGTTTATTCTTACGGACACCGCAATCCCGACGGGCTTGATATAGATCCGGCTACAGGTGGCTTATGGGAATCCGAATTTGGTCCCCGGGGTGGCGACGAGATCAACCTGATACAACCGGGAAAGAATTATGGCTGGCCGGTAATTACCTACGGTATAGATTATAGCGGTGAGAAAATGGGTGACGGCATCCAGCAAAAAGAAGGGATGGAACAACCGGTTTATTATTGGGATCCGGTAATATCGCCCTGCGGCATCAGTTTTTACAAAGGAGATGCTATACCAGAATGGAAGAATAATTTATTTGTTTCAGCGCTCAGCGGGCAACACCTGGACAGGCTTATTATAAAGAATAATAAAGTTGTTGGTGAAGAAAGACTGCTCGCAGATAAAAATCAGCGCTTTCGCGATGTAACCTACATGAACAATATGTTGTATGCCATAACCGACGATGGGGACATTTATCGGATCAGTAAAAAATAGGAACTACAATGACCGAACTTCCTGAGGAGCCAAATAGAAAGAATCAGTTAAGACCCTGGATACTTGGACTATCCGCTGCAGGGGCACTTGGATCTCTTGACTTAACCATTCTGGCCGGGAAAAATAATTCATCCATATTATTGATGACGCTGTTTTGCGGATGGGTTCTGTCTCCCTTTGTAGCACTCTTTGTTGGTGTCTGGCGAACTAAATCCCTGAATAACCGAACACAGTTTTATTTAGCGTCGCTTGTCTTGGTCATCACAGCCCTGTCCCTGACGGGTTATGCAGGGTTATTTGACAGGCCCGGGATGAAACATGCTTTTGTTTTTTTAATTATCCCGATTATTTGCTGGTTACTGCTACTGGTTTTTTATTTTATTTTCCGAGAAAAGAAAACCATTTAATCAACACCTGATATAAAAATAAATAAACTCAAACCACAGCAGGTGGGATGAGTTTATAAATAACCGGAGTTACGATCCGGGATAAAAGCGTTGAGCTGATCAGTCCGCCGATGAGTACAATGGCCAGTGGCGCAATCAGCGGATTGGTGGACAGGGCGATGGGCATTAATCCTCCAATGGCTGTGAGGGAGGTCAGTACGATGGGAAGAAAACGGACTTCTCCCGCTTCGCGGATGGCGGATTCCAGGTCCTTACCCTGGCTTCGCAACTGGTTGGTAAAATCGACCAGCAGGATGGTATTCTTTACTTCAATACCTGCCAGCGCAATTAGTCCGATGATGGATACGAAAGAAAGCGAATTTCCGGTGATCCACAACGCCATCGCAGCGCCCACCACACCGAGGGGAATAACCGACAACACGATCAGGGTGCTTTTGAATGTGCCAAACAGGAGCACCAGGGCAGCAATGAAAAGAAAAACTGTAACAATGATAATGCTGGTAAAGCCACCGAAAGAATCCTTGCGTGATTCCACTTCACCTCCCATTTCATAAGTATATCCCGCGGGCAAAACCATTTTATCCATCTGACTGGTCACCTGCCGGATCACCCGGTCAACCAGGAAACCTTTCTTTACACTGGCCTTGACAGAAACAACGCGTTTTTTCTCCTGGTGATTGATAACCTGGGGAGATGTCTCCAGTTTTAGAGTCGATACCTGTCCCACAGGAACTGCCACACCCAGATTGTTGTTTACATAAAGATTATCAAAAACATCGAGCGTGGGAATTTCCTCTTTGGTTCGGGTGAGTAATATCGAATAGTCCTTATCATTTTCGTCTGTGTACTTGCCCACATTAAGACCGGCAACGGCAAGCCGCACGGTTTTATCGATGTTTACAGTCTGAATGCCCAGCAACTGGGCTTTTTCTTTATTGATATCTACTTTGATATCAGACTTAAGCAGGTCAACCGGATTGTCGATATAAATGGTGCCATCCGTATTTCGAAGCATATTTTCAACCATTGCCGCAAGACTGCGCATGGTATCCAGGTTATCTCCGAATACACGCACTTCCACCGGTGCAACCACAGGTGGGCCCTGTTCAAAGTTTTTCACTTCTATTTTTGCGCCGGGGTAGGGTGTCCATCTTTTGCGCAGGGATTCTATAATAGCCAGCTTTTTATCCGGCGTGGTGCGATTATCAAGCTGAACAAAAATCTGTGCATATTCTAACCTTTCATTTTCCGGAACCTCATTGTAATAAATGCGTGGATTCCCTTTTCCCACATTGCTGGCAAAATAAGTGATGGCGGGTATGTTTTTCAATTCATCTTCAATGCCCCGGGTAATATTGTCAGTATACAGAATATTGGATTGCGGTGGTGCAGTGATATTGATCAGAAACTGTGGTTTTTCGGAAGAAGGAAACAGGCTGAATCCAATGATATTAAAGATGTATAATGCAAATCCGAATAGGGCAGCTGCGATACTGATTGTAAGCGCGGGCCGGCTCAGGGACCGGTCCAGCAGGCGGGCATAACTTCCGTGAATAAGTTTTTTCAGGCCGCGCATGAAAATATTTCCATCCGGTGACATGTGATTTTTCAATAAACGACTGGATAAGAACGGTATGATGGTGAGAGAGACCAGCATGGATGCGAATACGGAAAGAATCACCGCCATGGGAAGGCCACGGATAAAATCTCCTGAACCTTCCGGTAAAAAAACCAGTGGCATAAAGGAAATGATCAGCATTGCTGTACAGCCGGCCACGGCCTTACCGATTTGCCGGGTGGCTTTCAGCGTGGCCTGCATGCGGGTATGCCCCTCAAGCATCCAGCGCTCGATATTTTCAACCACTACAATGCTGTCATCTACCAGTAATCCAAGGGCCACCACAAGCCCCACAATACTGAGCTGGTTCAGATTGATACCGAAAAGATTCAGCAGCACCAGTCCGATGGACAAGGAGAGCGGAATGGAAATCATAACAATCATGGCTGAACGAAAACCAAGCGGAAGCAAGGTGATCGCCACCAGTAAAATCGCGATCAGGAAGTCTTCCCCCAGGGCACCCAGCCGCCGGTTTACATTGTCAGCCTGGTCGAAATTCTGTACCAGGTCGATATTGGAGGGCAGTGTTTTTTTGAATTGTGCCAGCACGGGTTCATAACTCTGCTTGGTCTTGCTGATATTTTCCCCTTCCTTCTGGGCGGCTGTAATAAAAATACAGCGGTGACCATTCAGCCTGGTTTTATACTTGGTGTCCTCAAAGCCGTAGTAAATCTTTGCCACATCTTTCAGGTAAATGTTTTTTCCGGATGAAGAGAAGACAATCGTATTTTTTATTTCCTCGATTGACTGGAAGTTACCACTGGTCTTGATATTGAAACTTTTTTGACCGGCGGAAATACTTCCTCCCGGAATATTGGCGATTTCGCTCTGCAGACTTCCGGTTACTGCTGTGAGGGGAAGGTGCATCTGCGACATTTTTTCCAGATCGAGTTCCACACGCACCTGCGGATCAGGTAAACCATGTATCTCCACTTTTTTTAATGCGGGCAGTTTTTCCAGTTCATCCTGAAATTTTTCTGCATAATATTTCATTTTCTCGCGGGAGGCGTTTTCAGAGACGAAGGCGACCTGAATGATATTTACATCCGAAGGCTGGAATTTCTGCACATCAATGCTCACAATATCGGCCGGCAGTTCCGGTCTTTTGCTGTTTACCACCCGCACAATCTCCTGGTATTTATTGTCCACATTGCTATTGTACTTGTACTCCACGCGCAGGGCAGCCACACCATCGCCAATACTGGTGCGGATCCGCTTGATATTTTCGAGTCCCCAGATTTCTTTTTCCAATGGTTTCACAACCAGTTCCTCCATATCACCAGGACTGGTTCCCGGATATACCACCACGACGGTGAACGTGGGCGCATGCATTTCAGGATCCTCCGAACGCGGCATATTCAGGAGCGTAGTAATTCCCAGGGCGATGATCATGATAAAAATTACGAGCGTGAACTGGTAATTCTTAACGGCATAGTCGGTGATTTTCATGATTAGAATTATTTATGGAATAATTTGAATGGTGCTGTTGTCGTTCAGATATGCGCTGCCGGACACAATAAGTAATTTTGTATTTTCCAATCCGCGACTGACAATTACATGGTCCTTTTCCACACCGGCAATCGCTACTTTTACCTTCAGGGCAGTTTTGTTATCATTGGTAACAAATACAAAACCTGAAGTTCCGTCCCCGTCCAGCAGGGCCTCATAAGGGACTGACCAGGTTTCGGTGCTACTCTTTTCAGCAGCGGGATGTTCACCCGCGCTGATGACTCCGGTACCGAACATGCCGGCTGCGATATTGCCGGGTTGCTTACCGTTCAGAGTAATGTCAATGCTGAAAAGACCATTGGAAGGATCGACGGATTCAGACTTCCTGGTCACTTTACCGGTAATTGTTTGTCCTGCCCTGGAAGCAACCATAATTTCAGCGGATTGCCCTGTTTTGATTACCGTCCATTGTTTATCGGTTACCCCTGACCGTAAGATCCATTTTCCGGAGCCCGCACCATTGGTCTGTAAAACCGGATTGCCGGCATTGGCCAGCTGTCCCTCGCTGGCGAGCTTGCGCAAAACGAAACCATTGGCCTCCGCCCGGATTTCAGAATACTGCCTGTTGAAACGCGCTGTGTTTAATTGTTGCGCGGCAAAGTCCCGGGCCGTTTTTCCATTTTGAACCTGTTCCAGGGTAGCCACGCTGTCGTTATAAAGACTATTGAGACGCTGAAGATCCCGGCTGGTTTTCTCATATGCCAGCTGGGCCTGTTGTAAACCGGCGTTGATTTCGGTGAGATTCAGGGTGGCGAGCAGCTGTCCTTTTTTGATCGCATCTCCTTCTTTCACGAATATTTTATTGATGATGCCGGTGGTTTTGAAAGACAGCATCACTTCGTCATCCGTGGTGAATTGCCCGGAGACCGGAATTTTTTCGAACGCGTTGTATTCTTTCACCGGGAGAACCCTGACCGGAATGGCCGTTGATTCTTTTTTTCTGAGCGGTTCAGTTCTTGCGCCGCAGGACGCCATGGCGATAACGGCGAACAGGATAATCAGGTAAGATGATAGGCGTTGCATATGATTTATTATTTAGTGAGTGGATAAGTAGCTGCATTGCGTTCTGTATCCGCATAGGCAACCTGTACATTGGCGATCGTAACGGCCAGCTGGAGCCTGGCATTGGTGAGCTGGGTTAGTGCATCCAGTAATTCGATGTAGAGCAGCTGTCCGGCCTTATATACTTTGAACTGATCGCCATAATATTTTTCAGCAAGGGCGAGTTGTTCTTTTGCATTCCGGTAGTCAGACACCGCCGTGTGCAAATTGTTTACAGACTGAACCAATTGCATTTTTAACTGGGAAGAAGTTTCCAGGTAGTTGGATTCCGCTTCCTGTCTACCCGTCTCCGCCTGTTGAATCCGGGATTTATGTAATCCCCCGGCGAATAAATTCATCTCCAGGCTCAGGCCCCATACATAATATTGAGTCTTGGTATTGTATTGAAATTTGAAACCCTGTGAGCCGAGATCCAGATAGGTATTTAATCTGGGTACCATATAGGAGCTCTGCAGTTTCCGGTTTAACTCGTGGGTTTGAATGGCCGACTGAAGTTCCTGGAGTTCTTCACGGCTATCGGTATTCAGATTTAAAATACCGCTGAGTGATTCGGTTTCCGTGACGAAACTGGCGGTATCCAGCAGAATATCTGCATCCAGCGAACGGTTCATCAGGAAATTCAGGTAAGCCTGTATATTGTTCCGGTTGTTGGCAGCCTGGGTGATGGAAGTTTCTATTTTTTGTTTTTCTGTTTCTGAGCGGGTGAGTGCTGTGCTGTTGCGCATTCCGTTTTTCAGCAGACTCTGATTCACCCGGATATTTTCATTCACCAGTTGCAGCGCGTTGGTGTAGATGCCGATTGCTTTTTCTGCCTGGTAGTAGCGGTAATAAGCCGTTTTAATTTCTTTTACCAGTTCGCGTTTGTAAACATTTACTGCTGCCCGGTTTCTGGATATGGTTTCCTTTTTTATTTTTTCGTTGTAATAGATTTCAGCATTCACCAGGGGTAGGGTAGTGCGGAAACGGGCGTCGTAATAATCATTCGGAGTCAGCAAAACGGATTTGTTCTGGAGGTCAGGAAATTTTGTTGAACCCGTGAGCTGGTTGAGCGATTTATAAACAGGATTCAGTAAATCACCGAGGGGCAGGTCGATCGTGCGTCCACCGTCTGCAACGGAATAGCTCGCACCGAAACTAACATTGGGAAGAAAAAGTGCATGCGCTTCCTTCAATGCGTACAGGGATTGTTCCAGTTGAAGTTTCTGACCGGTGAGGCCCTGGTTATTGCTGAATGCCGTGTTGATATAGGTTTCAAGCGCATTCTCCTGGGCTTTAACTCCTGCGGAGAGCAGGAGAAGCGGTATTATAAACATCATTTTCATAATAAATAACGTTGAATTAATGAACAGTGTTTAGTGAGATGGCAAAAAAAATAGCCATAGATGGCCGGTACATTCTTACCTGGAATCAAATACAATAATTAGTTTCATAGATTAATTTTTTATGAGTTGATGGTATTCACGAATAGATTTTTCAATGATTGCTCCTACTGCTTTATCATCCAGTTCCATTACTTTAAACCGGCAGCGAAGATCCAGGGCAACCATTCCATGTCCCATAGCCCAAACGGAGATTGCAGCAATTCTCGGGTCATCAAAACGAATCAGTTTCTTTTCAATACATTCTGTAATACACTGTACCAGGAAGCCAAAACAATCATGACCGTTGGACCATAATTCTTTTTCTTCCACCACATTCATCGGGGCCCGGATAATAAACATCAGGTCGTAGAGTTCAGGATTCTTTTTCCCGAAACGCACATAGGTCAGCATGATTTGTTCAAGTCTTTTTAGTGGATCACTTGATACCGCATTTTCCTTAAAGGCCTGATATAGTTTTTCGAAAGCCTGCCCCTGCACGTCATAGAGCAATTCGTCTTTGTCTTTATAATAGAGATAAATCGTTGCGGGGCTGTATTCGATCTTTTCAGCGATATTCCGGATAGAAGTTTTTTCGTATCCCTCCTGGAGAAACATTTCAATGGAAGCATCAATAATACGCTGCCGCATTTCAATCTTATCCCTTTCTTTTCTTTCTGTAATTCCCATGAGTTTAATATACAGCGCAAACATACTAAACAGTGTTCAGTTTTTGAAAACTATTTTTGAAGAATCTATAAGATGCTAAAAATCAATGTTATATATTACTAGTGAGGCAGGATGTTCTTTTCGTATAGATTTAGTAATCCGGTCCGGTCATTGCGGTGCTGGTACAACGGCATAATATGGAATCAGGGGAAATATTAATTCGCACAAAAGTCAAAACCATTTTATTGGTTGACTGGCCCAATCCGGATGTTCCGATCACTTTGTTGAAATCTGGCTTCCAGGTATTTTCATATTCCCCGGATAGTTATTCAGAAACATTACTGATTGCAGGGGAAGAACATGACCTGGATTTCCGTCAAATCGATCAGCCCGCTCATGTGGATTTAGTCTGCATCTATCGTCCCCCTGAGGAGCATGCCGAAATTATTAATGATCATGTTATACCATTGGGAGCAACCATCATCTGGCTTCAGCCTCCAATTGAATCTTCAGAAACAGAGATGATTGCCAAAACAATGGGGATCCTTTATTTCTCGGGCCATGATATTCGGGAGCTTTCAAAATATATTTAGCTACCCTTATGGAAATAAAAACTTATCCGCCTTGCGAAAAGTTAAGAAAATACATCTGCATGGTATCAAAACGCCTTAAGATGGTAAAAATTAGAAACTTACTTATTGCGTTAATCTTTGCTTGTTCCGGTGTCCTGGCACAATCCGGTAATCCGATAATCCGGGATAAATTCACCACGGACCCCGCTGCCATCGTTGTAAAGGATTCCGTTTATCTCTATACTGGTCACGACGAAGCACCGGAGGGAGTTGAGCAATATGTTATGCATGACTGGCTTTGTTATTCATCGGCCGATATGGTACACTGGAAAGAACAGGCTTCCCCTTTGTCTGCAAAGGATTTTTCCTGGGCCAATGATGGCGCCTGGGCCTCGCAGGTAATAGAAAGGAACAAAAAATTCTATTGGTATGTGGCAGTGAAACACCGAACGATTCCGGGTTCGGCAATCGGTGTGGCTGTAGCTGACAATCCGCGAGGACCTTTTCATGATGCCCGGGGTTCAGCACTCATTACGAACGACATGACGACAAGTATACAAAGTGACAAGGACGATATTGATCCGACCGTCTTAATTGACGACGACGGACAGGCTTATATTTTCTGGGGAAATGCGGTTTGTTATTTTGCGAAACTAAAAGCAAACATGATTGAACTCGATGGGCCGATACAAATCGTAAAGCTGCCTGGTTTTGAAGAAGGGTCCTGGATAAGCAAACGCAACGGGTGGTATTATCTAAGTTACGCATATCAATATCCTGAGAAAATTGCTTACGCTATGAGCGAAAACATTAACGGTCCCTGGCAGTTTAAGGGAATTCTGAATGAAGTCGCCGGCAATTCAGCAACGAATTCACCAGCAATTCTTGAGTTCAAAGGGAAATCCTATTTCATCTATCACAATGGAGCTTTACCAACCGGCGGTAGTTTCCGCAGATCGGTCTGCATCGATTATCTGTATTATAATCCCGACAGCACGCTGAAACGCGTAGTGATGACATCAGAAGGTGTTGCTCCGGCAATAGTAAAATAAAACAGGTGATCTGAACGGACTTCCGATGGGTGGGCATTGAATGTTGAATTAATATTTAAAAGGAAAGAACAAAAACCTGTCAAAATGGAAATTAAACGCAGTGGCTCACGGCCTTCCGCTAAAGGACCGGCTGAATATTTTACGGGGATAGTCCGGATTGATCCTTTAAACGAACCACCTGAGCCGGCCCGTGTGGCCATGGCACTCGTAACCTTTGAACCCGGCGCACGTACCACCTGGCATACACATCCCTTTGGTCAGACCCTGATTGTAACGGCAGGAGCGGGCTGGGTTCAGCGCGAAGGGGAATCAAAAAAGGAAATCCATCCGGGAGATGTTGTGTATTTCCTGCCCAACGAAAAACACTGGCATGGGGCTACCGGCACAACGGCCCTGAGTCATATTGCGATCCAGGAAAAATTAAATGGTTCACCTGTAACCTGGATGGAAAAGGTAACGGATGAACAGTACCAGAGTTAATACCGGAAAATCCTTCTCCTTTGTATACTTCCGGTTCTTATTTAAAATAATATTTGGCCCTCAGTCGTAGTATCCCCTCCTGTTCCTTACTGAATTCGCCTTCGATGGTATTTTTTGAGAATTGAAAAGTATAAATGCATTCGTATCGCCAGCGATTATTTGGACTGTAACCAATTCCAAACCGCAAATAGTACTGGTTTGAATATCTTTCCTGCAATTCCGTGTCGAGGGTATAAAAAATTTCAAAATCGGATAGTGCATACCAGAGCTTATTGTCTGCATAGGATTTGCCATTGATAAAGTAAATCTCTTCCAGCCGAAACCTTGACCGAAGATCCTGGCTCGATTTCCCGGATTCAATAGTATATTGATTTCTCCATTCAAACCTGGCCAGGATCCGGGTAAGCAATTTTGGAAACGGTTTGAAATGATACCTCGCTCCGGCAGAAGGCCTGATTTCCCAGGTATTGTAATTTTCCTGTTGAAAAGTATAGATACAACCCAGATAGAACATTATATCAAAATGTTTCGAAAGTGATTTTTCGATTTTAGGGATGATATTAACACTTTGCCACTTGCTGTTGTTTCCAATATTCGTTCTGTACGCGAATTCATTATCAAAAG
Organism: uncultured Bacteroidota bacterium; assembly: GCA_963766585.1. Lineage (GTDB taxonomy): Bacteria > Bacteroidota > Bacteroidia > Chitinophagales > Chitinophagaceae > Puia. The sequence continues at coordinate 717,433 of CAVYAV010000001.1, read as the reverse complement.
AATATCCTTTTGACAGCGGGGCATTTAATGTAAAATCAGTCCATAACTGGGTCGATTTCTGTTGTGCATTTGTATAGGTGTTATTTAACAGAATGATTCCTAAAACAGGGAGAAGGTATTTAATCATCTGTTGGTTTTCCTTAAAAACTGATTTTGAATTCTAAATATATCAGATATTTCATAAAGAGCAATGATCATCTTTCCTGGTTAATGTATTCCGGGAATCAGATAGTATTCACAGGTGGCCGGTATCTGGATTTAAGAAGCCGAATATCAATGGTCCATTTTTTTTTGAAACTTTTCCACCCCGGATCGTTTTGTCAATTCCATGACAAAACAATAATTCACGGAGAGCTTAGCTTTATTTTTCATTCAATCGATCTGATATAAAGTTGAAGCAAACACAAAGCTTGTTCAGGACTATGAAATCTTAATACCATTTATCATTTTTAAAAATTAAACGATGAAAAAAATCAATCTTTTTTTGTTAGGGACTTCTATGTCCATGATCGCCGTGCTGACGGCCTGTAATAAGGAATCGGCTAAAACGAATACGGCAGCGGGTCCGGAAAGCCAGTCCGTTACTGAGATGATTTCAGAAAATGGGGCAAATCCGGATGAAGTGATGATGACAACTTCCGCTGAGGGCAAGGCTGTGCTCACGGAAACCAATTCAGCGAATGATCGCAAAAACAGGGACGGACATTATTTGTATACAGAATCAAACGCTGCCGGTACAAATCAGATTTACTATTATTCGGTAAACAAAGACGGAACGCTTACCTGGCAGGGATCTGTGGCTTCGGGCGGCCTGGGAACAGGAGCAGGTCTTGGATCTCAGGGAGCGGTAGTATTGTCAGAGAACCATGAATGGCTTTTTGCCGTAAATGCCGGAAGCAATACTGTTTCTTCTTTTAAGGTTAGTCACAACGGAAGCCTTTCACTGGCGCATACCGAAGATTCTTATGGAAAAATACCGGTGAGTGTTAGTATACATAACAACCTGCTCTACGTGTTGAATTTCGGAACAGATAATATTCATGGATTCAAGGTGGGATCTGATGGGACCCTGACCCATATTGACGGATCCACCCGGGGGCTAAGCGGATCGGGTGTCGTAGCTCCACAGATCTCATTTACGCCAAACGGGAACTGGTTATTGGTAACTGAAAAAGCAACCAATAATATCAGTTCTTTCAAAGTAAAGGCAGATGGATCTGTTGATGCAGATATAGTAACTCCTTCCACCGGACAGACGCCATTTGGATTCGATTTTGGCAGAGATGAAATTATGGTCGTTTCCAATGCTGCCGGAGGGGCTCCCGGAGCCGGCTCTGCAACTTCCTATCGCATAGGTGCAAACGGCCATTTGCATGATGTAAACGGAGCTGTTCCCAACAGCCAGGGTGCGCCATGCTGGGTTGCCACAACTGAGTTCGGACGGTTTGCTTTCGTAACCAATACCGGCAGCAATTCCGTATCATCGTATTATATCGCTCCGGGTGGCTATTTATTCCTGGTGGATAAGGCGGCAGCATCTACAGGTAATATGCCAACGGATATTGTGGTGGCAGCGAACAATTACCATGTGTTTGCGCTGACCAGTCATTCCGGAACAATCGATGAGTACCACAGAAAGTTTTTTGGCGGACTGGAAAGAATTGACGCTGTTACGGGGATTCCGTCATCTGCAACAGGCTTAGCTATTTTCTAGCACACCAAAATGGAAATATCCCACTGACCAGGAGAATACAAAAAAGGGAGTGCCGGTTGGCGCTCTCTTTTTTGAATAAAAGCAGTTTATTTAACAGCAAGCAGGTCCACAAATTCTATACTTGGTGCTTTCGCCAGGAGCTGATCTGCATTAGCCATCAGCGCCTTTGCGATTTCGCCCTGCAGGTGTTTACTTCTGCCATCTTCTGTTTCGAAAGTATCAAAAATTCCGAAGGTGCTTTTGTCGATTTTCCATCCGTACCATCGTATAGTTTCGGGTTCTGCCTGGGCAAGCGGCAGGGCGCTCTTCAGAAAATCAGATACTGTCTGTTCCATGCCGGGTTTGGCTTCCACTCTGGCTAATAAGGCAAACTTTTCCATAATCGTCGTTTATTAATTTTATAAAAAATATAATACGTATAAAACCAATAAAGGTTCATTGGATCAGTATAGGCAACGTTAAATTAACCTGTCGTGTGCGGACTGAGGCAGCTTTAATCCTGATTGTAAAAGCGCAGCTCTTTTCGGGAAAAACTGCAGATATTTTCTTCTTTGAATGTACTGAGCAATGTGGTGACGGTCTGGCGACTGGTACCAATCAATTGCGCAACTTCTTCATGGGTGAGATAATTTGGAATTCTTACTTCACGTCCGATCATCCTGGCAGAATCTTTTACATCTGCGAGTAACTGATCCAGGAAAATTTTCAGTCTTGCCTTTACATCGTTCCGAAGCAGGTTTTCCAAACGGTTCTCGAAACGCCTGATCCGGTATCCCGACATCCGGGTATATTTCATGGCAAGTTTTGGATGATTCGCCAGCAGACTATTGAATTTGTCCAGCGTAAAATAACAAACGCTAACGCCTGATTTTACAGCCTGTGCAAATTCTCCATTCAGGTTTTCTTTTTGCAGGCTTACCTGTCCAAAAAAATCTCCCGGACGCAGAATGTCTTTCACAATTTTGTTTCCCTGTGCATCCAGATATCCAAGTCGCACCAGGCCGGTCTTGATAAAATAGATATTCGGGTGCTGATTCGCTTCAAAATAAATATAGTCACCGAAACTTATTTCCTTATGCATCAAGCCATCGAGCTGAACATAGTCTTCGTTTGAAAAATCAGAAAACAATGCGGGCTTGTCGATATTCTCTGTGTATGTGATGGACATCTGTTTTATTTTTATTGAAAGATTTATTCCGGATACAAAGTTGGTCAATCAGTTTTCGGAAGTTCTCACAGAAGTATCACGAAAGCCGGCTGATTGTATCACCGGCTGTTTTTAGGTTGTATTTGACAGGAAAATCAAGGTTAACGTGTTAACTTGGGTCATTATAGCGTTATGAAAAATATTCTGCTGGTGGAAGATGATGAGCAAATCACCGCGCTGTTACAGCTTCACCTGAATTCTGCTGCACATACCGTCACTTCCTGTGGAAGAGGGAAAGATGCATTGAAAAAACTCGATGAAACCGGTTACGATTTAATCATTCTGGATATAACCCTGCCCGATATCAGCGGACTGCAGATCTGTAAGCAACTGCGGGACAAACATAACCTGACTCCGATTATCATGCTCACATCGAGATCGGATGAATCGGATAAAGTACTGGCTCTGGAAATGGGGGCCGACGATTATATTACCAAGCCTTTCGGTGTATTGGAGCTGATTGCGAGAACAAAGGCTTTGCTGAGAAGAACGGCAGCACCGGAAACAGAAAAAGAAGAAAAACCTGTAATCGAATATAAGTTGTTGCATATTGATAAGCTGAAACGAAAAGTTTCGCTGAATGGCGAGAGGCTCGACCTTACCCTGAAAGAATTCGATCTGCTATACCTGTTGGCGAGCCACCCGGGAAAACCATTCAGCCGCAGTGAATTGCTTGAGCAGGTATGGGGCTTTGCTTTTCAGGGATATGAACATACCGTTACTGCGCATATTAACCGCCTGAGAATAAAAATTGAACCCGATGTAAATACTCCGGAGTATATACTTACTTCCTGGGGCGTCGGATATCGTTTTGCAGAATGAAAACAAAAACACTGCCTCTGTTCAGCCGGATTCTTTTCCTGGTATTCAGCCTGATTACGGTGTTGAGTGTGGCATTTATGTGCATTGCCTATTTGGCTATCATTCATTTTTATCAGGCGAGCACACAGTTACTGAATAAAGATGTGGCCGCACATATCGCCCGGTTTACTTCTCCCTTTGAGCAGGATAGCTTAAACAGACAGAAGGCCGATTCTGTTTTTTACCAGGCGATGGTGATCAGTCCGACTGTGGAAGTATATTTCCTTGACACCACCGGGAAAGTAATTTATTTTCATGGAACACCGGATGAGATTCATCAGAATACGGTGTCACTGGAAAGAATACACGAATACCTGAAGAGTGCAGGACAATCTTATATCAAAGGACCCGATCCGCGCGATCCCTCCAATCCAAAAATTTTTTCTGCATCACCGGTAGAAGGTAGGTCGGGCAGACTGGGTTATATTTATGTTATACTGGGAAGTACGGAATTCCGCCATGTTTCGAATATGCTGTACAAGTTCCATGCGGGCGGGTTATTGGTCATGGCTTTTCTCCTTATCCTGCTGACGACCATATTACTGACTGTCTGGTATGTAAACCGGTTACAAAGAAATTATAATAAACTTACGGGAATATTGGGCAAAATGGAAGGAGGTGATTTAAGTGTACGATTTCCGGATAACGAAAACGATGATCTGATCCCGGTAACTAAAGCGTTTAATCAAATGGCCGGCCAGTTGCAGGATAATATGGAGAAACTGAAGAAAGCGGAACTTGAGAGAAAAGATTTCACCACAAATATTTCCCATGATCTCCGGACGCCATTGGCTATTGCGAGGGGATATGCAGAGACACTATTAATGAATACGGAAACTGATGGTATTCCACCCGCTAAGAAGCAGGAATATTCCAGGCTGATCGTGTCCAATATTCTGACCGTGGAACATATGGTGCAGCAACTGCTGGATCTGTCCAAAATGGAAGCAGCCGGCCTGGCGCTGGAAAAGCAGCCCTTTGTGTTTTCAGAAATTGTACAGGAGTTTATTCAGTCCGTTTCACTAATCGCCGCTCAAAAAAATATAGCCCTCACCATTTCCAACGGAGAAAATGCTGCCTGGATTTCGGCTGATATCCATATGATGGAAAGGGTAGTGCAGAACCTGCTTACCAACGCCATCAAGTTTACGCCGGAAAACGGGCGAATTCATGTTGACCTGATCACTGAACCCCGCGTGCTGGTTTTTCGGATTACCAACAGTGGTGAAGCGATGAGCCCTTCCCTGATAATCTGGCTCAACAATAACAAGACAGAGTCTTTTGTAAACCGGCCTTATCTCCATGGCCTTGGCCTTGTGATCGTAAAAGCCACGCTGCAATTGCATCATTTTCCACTCGAAGCCGCCTACATATCCGGAACCGGAAACCGTATTTCGTTTCGCATGCCGGTAGTAGTTCTCTGAGTGCGTTGTGGCTAATGTATTCCGGGAACCAGATAGTCTTCATGCTTCCCCCTGAAATGATGCATCCGGTAGATAACGAACTGGCGAACGAGCCGACCGCTCCGCCACTGTGGTAAAACCAGTGAATCGTCCACATGCAGAAATTCTTCCCGAAGTCCGGCTGCGGGTGGCCGGTAATAGTTGGTCGGATAAATGAAATAGGCATCGGCATTTTGTTGCAGGGGCATTCGACGGGCATTTAGCCAGGCAAAATGATGTATATCATGCAAGGGGCCGAAGGCAATCAGATTGTGGTGATAAGGCCCTGCAAAATAATGGTCCAGATGTCCGGCAGGAAACCAGTAGTCCGAAATAATGGTCGCCCCGGGTTGCATCATACCCGTGCAGAGATCTTCCTGGTACAATGAATCAAAATTCTGTGCAAGGGATTGCCATCCATACATGTCTAAGGTAACATCACCTTCACCCAGGCGTTCGGGTTTATTGTTTCCTAACCTCAGTGGAGCAAAATTTATAACCAGCACACCGGATATCAGGACGAAAACATACAGATATACTGAAACTTTCAGCCACTTTTTCCCCGCAGACAAGGGACGGCTGGCAATCCACTTGCCTGCAATCAACATCATCGAAAAATATGCTGGTCCGGACCAGTGAGGCAGGGTCTCATTAAAAACCGAAGTCAGCAGCAGAACGCCAATTAACGGGAGGCTGATCCAAATCAACAACTTTTCTTCTGGCGACAGATTCTGGTGTTGTTTCGCCAGCGCATAAAAAGCCATACAGTATATGATGAAGTTGACGGGATTACTATATAGAACAGAACCAAGTACCTGCTGCAGAAACCCGTCTATATCGGGTTTGTTGCCAAAAAATCCAATTCTGGACTGATGATATTGATAGGTGATAAAATGATTGTCAAGGTTCCAGAAATAAATGGGGGATATGATAACAAGGCTTATGGAGACAGCTATCCATGGTCCCCAGCCGATTAAAAGGTCACGTCGATTAAAGAGCAGAAAACCGCCAAATCCGATCCATAAAAATATGCCGTGCACCTTACTCAGGATACATAAACCTATACTGACTCCAACTGCGATAAAAAAAAGAAAACGGGAATGCCTGGTCGTTTGTTCACCCAAAATTGAGATCATTCCATACACACTGAGCAGCCAGAATACCACCTGAGGTGAATCGGGAAGAATAAAGATCCCGGCAATCACCGATGAATATAAAGAAGTGCTGTATAAAATCGCTGCGAACCAGCCGGTTTGCTCACTACTGATTTTTTTTCCAATAAGAAAAATCAGCCAGGTCCCTGCTGCAGAACAGGCAATCGAACCCAGGCGAATAAATAGTTCATGCTGGAAAAACAGGTTGAACGTAAACAGGTGGATAATCAGGGCGACCATCGGCGGATGGTCAAAATAATTCCATTGCAGATGCTGCGCATAAGTCTGATAGTACACTTCATCATTGCCCAACTCCAGCGAAGCGGCAACGACTAAACGAATCATCGTACTGATTAAAATCAGGATCCAAATGCGTTTGTTGTTTTTCAACGGGCTTAATTGGGGATAAAGATCCATCTAAGCATGGATACTGAGTTGACTTACCTCATATTTTCTTCATAGATCGAATCGAAACCTTTGTTTTTCTGTTTCTGGAACAGTCCGGAAAAACGCCGGTCAATGGGTGTCAGTGACTGTATACAAAGTTCCTTATCCTCATCGCTCAGATCATGTACCATCATTCCGGCACAACGCATTACTTTATCCCGGGCCAAAAGCACGGTTTTTTTACCCTTGGCCGTTAACTCCAGTCTCTTCGTTCGTTTGTCCTGTGGATCGGCATATTCACGGATAAGGCCACGCTTTTTCATCCGGGTCAGCATATTTGTTCCGCTGGAGAGCTCCATGATATTATTGAAGATCGCTTCGGATTTAATCGGATTACCCCAGTTTAGTATCGTCACCAGTATTCCGAACTCTTCCATCTGGACAAGGCCTGTGCCCTCAAGTGCAATATTGGAGTAGGCCATATGAAATTTTCCGATCCGCCGGATCAGGATGACAAGGCGGCCGTTGAGGTCAGGAATGAGTTTGCCTGCAGGGTTCACTCTTGCTATAGATTTTGTCTTAACCGACAGGCTGTGACGATAAAAATCTTCCAGTGAGGCTTCAGGATGCTGCTCCTCAAACGCCGCCCAGGCGGCAACCAGTAATGCGGTCTTATTCATATGATTATCACCATTTGGTAGCAAATTTATAAAAATTACTGTCAATTGTTGATTATTACAACCATATGGTTTAAGTTTGTATATATATTGCAACCATTTGGTTTTAATTAATACCATTACCATGACAATGACATACCTGCTTTTAACACTGCTGTCTCTTCACCTGATCTCCCTGGTCCTTATGGCGGGAACAACATTGATTGACTTTGTCACCCTCCGAAGTTTCTGGAAATTGTCTAACAGCACCCAACCTGAAAAAGCAGTCGGACTACTCGAAGCGACTTCTTCTTTTTCAAGATTAACGGGTATTGGCGCGGCGGTGCTCATCGTAACGGGTCTTTTAATGATGGTCGTAACGCATGGTGTATTCGGAGAGCAATTATGGTTCCGCATCAAATTCGCACTTGTGATCATTCTCGTTGCCAATGCGTTGTTTTCAGGACGAAGGCAGGGACAGGTTTTGAGAAAAAATATTTTGCCGGGTGAACAGCTGTCGTCTGCGCCGCTTGCGATTATCCGAAAAAAGCTGAACCGTTTTTATCTCAGCCAGCTTTTCATCTTCGTCCTCATTATTTTCTTAAGCATTTTTAAATTCAATTGATCATGCAAGTTTTAATTATCGGTGCCAATGGCGGAATTGGAAAGCAATGTGTTGAGCAATCCCTCGAGGCAGGACATCATGTAACCGCCATTTTACGGAATCCGTCCAAACTGACCCTGAAACATGCGAACCTGGAGATCGTGCGTGGTGATATTACCGAACCCTTTAGCTTTTCAGATCATTACGCGGGAAAGGATGCCGTGATCTCTGCGATCGGGGTTAGCGGTGGCTTCTTCGGTGACCGGCCGACGACCCTGTATTCCGATGGTGCAAAGAATATTCTCGATGAGATGGAACAGATGGGAATAAGGCGGGTGTTTTTTATTTCGGCCTCGGCTGTGGAGACCAGTCCCATGCTTCCTTTTATCGTCAGGCTTCTGTCAAAATACATCATTCAGAAATTATTGAAAAACATGTACGCCGATCTGCTGCGCATGGAGCAGACGGTGAAACTCAGCAGGCTGGACTGGACGATTGTCCGACCGCCACAACTGACGAACAAGCCACGCACCGGGAGATACCGGATTGCCATCAACCAATTTTTGAAAAACGGGTTAAAAATTTCCAGGGCCGATACGGCTGATTATATTCTCCGTAACCTGCAGAATAAAGATAGCTACCGGTCCACCGTCGAGATCGCGTATTAATTATTGATAAATAAATTTTCGGAAATAAATAAAATAGAAACCATGAAAGAGTATATGCTTGTTGTCCGGGTGCCTGTTGGCTACAGTCCGGAAGATGCGGGATCAGTTACCGGATTATGGGACGAAGTGACCAATGGATGGAAAGCCGAAGGGATTTTTGTATCCAGTTATGTATTTCCATCGGTGGGTTTTGTTGTATCAGAAGGGGGATCAACAGCCGGCAGGGAAACGGTTGCTTCCCATGGGTTGAAAATCGTCAGCGCGATTGTGCTGAGGGCTTCCGACTATGAAGAGGTGATTAACAGGGCAGGGCAATGTCCCATCCTGAAACAAAACGGGAGTGTTGAAGTTGCCGAAATCATGGTGAGGCCGGTAGTACCTGAATATCAGAATTAATTTGGGTATAGCATAACCTGCGCCCGGTATATCTGCATCTAAATAAAAGGCAATGAACATATGATAAAAATAATCCATTAGTTATTTTTCATTATGACAATCAACCTTATCATTTTGGTATGGTTTCCCAAATAGATAATTAAGCCCTGAATTTTTCACAATGAAGCAATAGCCCGCCTGTATTGGGTTTTAAAGGTTGGGTCATATATCCGGCCTTTACGGCATCCGGTTTGCGCGGATGTATTTCAATATGCCAAATCGGGAACTAACTGCCAATGGCCATGGTCATTTTTCCAGGGTCAGCATGGCGACCTTACTGATAGCCCTTGGGATCATTTATGGTGATATCGGCACTTCGCCGCTTTACGTTTTCAAAGCTATACTTGGAGAAAGACCGGTTTCCAATCTGCTGGTTTACGGAGGTATCTCCTGTGTTTTCTGGACACTGACCTTACAAACAACATTTAAATATGTTTTTTTAACGCTTCAGGCTGATAACAAAGGGGAGGGCGGTATCTTTTCACTATTTGCACTTGTTAAACGCTTTGGGAGAAAGGCTTATATCCCGGCGATCATCGGAGCGGCTACTTTACTGGCCGACGGGATTATAACGCCACCTATCTCCGTTGCCTCAGCCATCGAAGGGTTGAACGGCGTTCACGGTTTGGAAAATGCAATCATCCCTGGTAATAATCTTACCGTTGGAATTGTTATCGCAATCATCAGTTTATTATTTTTCTTTCAGAGATTCGGGACGAAAATAATCGGGTCATCTTTTGGGCCGATTATGCTTATCTGGTTTTCGATGATCCTGGTGCTTGGCCTTATTCCAATTGTGCATAACCCGGCAATCCTCGCTTCCCTGAGTCCTTACTATGCCATCGAGTTACTAACTTCTTATCCTAAAGGATTTTGGCTGTTGGGTGCAGTATTTCTTTGTACGACAGGTGCTGAGGCACTATACAGTGATCTTGGACATTGCGGAAAGAAAAACATCAGACTTACCTGGATATTTGTAAAACTTGCGTTGGTGGTAAATTATATGGGGCAGGGAGCCTGGATACTTGCCCAGCATACCGGCAAATTAAATGGTCTAAACCCGTTTTATGAGTTAATGCCGCACTGGTTTTTGCTTACAGGAATTATCATTGCAACCCTGGCAACAATTATTGCCAGCCAGGCACTCATCAGCGGATCGTTTACACTGATCAGTGAAGCGATTAGCATGAATCTCTGGCCCAAGGTTAAAATTAAATTTCCTACAACTATTAAAGGCCAGATTTATATACCAAGCATCAATACGATATTATGGATCGGTTGTGTGGGGATGATGTTTTACTTCAGGAAATCGGAACATATGGAAGCCGCATATGGATTCTCTATCATCATCGCCATGATGATGACCACGGCACTCATGTTTGGATATATGAAGTTTGTGCGTAAATGGAACATGGTTCTCATTTTTGTGATTATTGGAATTTTCTTTACTGTCGAAACGGCTTTTTTTATCGCCAACGTCGCTAAAATTAAACAGCGGTGGATGTTCCTGTTTTTTGAGTTCGGCCTGGTATTCGTCATGTACATATGGTTCAATGCCCGCAAGATTACAAACCGGTATCTCAATTTTGTGAATATCAGCAGATTCAGCAACGATATAATTGATCTTAGTAACGATAAGGACATTCCCAAATATGCTACGCACCTGGTATATCTGACAAAGGCAAATATGGAAATGCAGATAGAGCAAAGGATTATGGATTCCATATTAAATAAAAAGCCCAAGCGGGCCGATATTTACTGGTTTGTTCATATTGATATTACCGATTCACCTTACACGATGGAATATGATGTTTTTGAAATAATAAAGGATAAATTAATCCGGATAGAATTCAGGCTTGGTTTCCGTGTGCAGCCACGTATTCATAAACTTTTTAAGAAAGTAATGCAGGAAATGGTTCAAAGCGCTGAATTGGAATTTGTATGTAAATATGAATCCATGCAAAAGGAAAATTTTCATGCAGACATCAATTACATCATTATTGAAAGATTCCTGTCCGTTGAAAACGAATTGCCGGTAAAGGAAGATTTTATCCTCGACGCCTATTTTTCCATAAAAGGTGTAGCCCAAAGTGATCAAAAAGCATATGGTCTTGATAGTTCTGACACGATCATAGAATATTCACCTCTTTTTATAGATCAGAAGGACAAACTGCCACTCAAACGCAGGAAGCGCGAAACGGTGGAGAACATGTAGTTTTCCGACGCGCCTTAGTTCGGGGGAATTAGCTATCGGGATGATTCAAATACTCCGTGAGGGGCTGAACAAAGACCCTCGTCCCGTTTTGCTGGACCGTCGGCAACTTCGGTTATACTAAGGTTATATTCATTTATAATCTGGTACTTACATTACTTAACCAGCGTTTGTATTATTTTTGGAAACACAATAACAACTAACTTCTACTTTATATATGAAATATTTAAAAATTCTTTTTGCAGTATTGTTTTTTTTAGCGGGATGTCAAAGCAAACCTGACACAGTTGCCACGACAGGTATACCCGGAATTGATTCTTCGATCAGACCTGAAAACAACTTTTTTATGTATGTGAACCGCATCTGGTATGATACGGCCCAAATACCTCCATCGCAATCAGGCGTGGGTGCATACATGTTTATGAATTATCCCCAGCGCCTGAGGCTGCAGGGAATTCTGGACAGCGTTTCAAAAGCCACTAATCCTGCGGGCAGTATTGAACAAAAACTGGGTGATTTTTATGGCTCAGGAATGGATACAATTACGATAAACCAACTCGGATTTAATCCCATTAAACCAATTCTTGCCAGAATTGACAGTATCCGTAATCTTCCTTCTTTGATGCAATTTGTTGCAACCGAAGCCAGAGCAAACAATATTTCTTTTCTGGCTTTTGGGGTGGGTCCTGACAATAAAAACAGCAACCTGAACATAGCACATATTTATCAAACGGGTATCGGCCTGCCGGAGAGAGATTATTATTTCAAAACAGATGCGCCCAGCGTGGCTATTCAGCAGGCCTACAAAGTATACCTCGCCAGGCTGTTTCAACTTACCGGCAGCGATGAGGCAATAGCATCCAAAGATGCTGATATTGTTTATAACATTGACAAACAACTCGCTGGTTCTCACAGAACAAATATTGAATTGCGCGACGTAAATGCCAATTATAACAAGATGTCCGTTTCAACGCTTTTAAAGAAACATCCAAATATTGCCTGGCAGAATGTTTTAGATGATATGGGTGCGAAAACTGATTCTATCGATGTTGCTCAACCAGCTTATTACGACAAGCTGAATGCCGCCCTGAAATCCATTCCTCTCAGCGACTGGAAAATTTACCTGAAGGCTTATGCGATCAGTAATTATGCAGATGATTTAAGCCAGCCTTTTGTGGATGCTTCCTTTGAGTTGAATAAAGTTATTTCCGGACAGGCAGTGCAAAAAACCCGGGGTGAAAAAATGGCAAGCGCGGTAGACCAGCAATTGGGTGGTGCACTGGGACAACTATACGTCAAAAAATATTTCACAGAAGATGCAAAAAACCGTGTGCTGGACCTGGTAAATAATTTACAGAAAGCACTAGCTGTAAGAATAGATAAGCTGGACTGGATGAGCGACAGTACAAAACTAAAAGCCAAAGAAAAATTGTTTGCCATCACAAAAAAGATAGGCTATCCCGATAAGTGGAGGGATTATAGCCATGTGATCATTGTAAAAGATAAATATTTTGAAAATGTAGTATCCGCTTCATCGAACAATTATTTATTTCAATTGGCCAAACTCAACAAACCGGTGGACAGAAGTGAGTGGTTCACGACACCTTCAACCGTTACTGCTTATTTCAACCCAAACGCCAATGAAATTGTTTTTCCGGCTGCTATTTTGCAACCTCCCTATTTTGACAACAATGCCGATGATGCCTTAAACTACGGTGGTATCGGAATGGTAATTGGTCATGAAATTACCCATTCATTTGACGACCAGGGCGCCCAGTTCGACAAAGATGGCAACGTAAAAAGCTGGTGGACAAAAGATGATTATGCAAAGTTCAAAGCAAAAACACAAAAGGTAATTGACCTTTACAATAGTTTTGTGGTGCTCGATACCGTGCACGTGAAAGGCGCAATGACTGTTGGCGAAAATGCGGCAGATGTGGGTGGCGTTTCAATTGCCTATGACGCTTTTAAACTGACGAAAGAAGGACAGGACACCACGAAGATTGGCGGCTATACACCAGACCAGCGGTTCTTTATTTCTGTAGCGCATATCTGGCGCGTAAAAATGAAAAATGAATTTCTGCGTTTATGGATCAATAATAATCCACACTCTCCCCCTATGTGGCGCGTAAATGGTCCGCTGATGAATAATCCACATTTTTATACGGCATTTAGCGTTAAGCAGGGAGATACCATGTATTTGCCAGAAGAGAAAAGGATTCATATCTGGTAAACAACGCGGGTCATTTGTTTTCTCTTTCTGGTAGACGCAAAAGGAACTTGACAACCTCGCCATTCATGGATCCGGAAACCGGACTATCAAATGAACGGGAATCACTACCCTTTTCAGGGTATTTTATGCGCCTGATACCGTATACCTTTTTCAGGTGAGCCCGGTGATTTTCATATTGATTTTCTTTGAATCATTAAATCATTCAATATGAAACTACTTACATCATTACTGCTGATCATCGTATCACCAGCCATCGTCACCGCACAACTGGGAATCAAAGCCGGTCTTAATTTTACCGATGTGACCAATGTCTCATCTGTAAACAATCAGAGCAGTTCCGGTTTCAACGCCGGAATTTTCTACTCGACGCCCTATACCCGGATCATCGGTTCTAAAACGGAACTGGTATTTTCCCGGCAGGGATACAATTATGAAACAGGTACCGTTACCGGGAAGGCAAACCTGGACTATATCATGCTGCCCACGTATATGTGTATCAACATCACAAAATTTTTTCAGATACAATTGGGCATGCAGTTCGGTTACCTGATGAACGCGAAGGTGGACAGTGCGAATAAGAACGGTGCCGGCATCCCTGGTTCCGTCAGTAGCGCAATGAGTTATTATAACCGGTTCAGCTACAGTGTCGGTGGCGGAATCGAAGTGCATCCGTTCAAAGGCATGCTGGTCGGGGCGCGTCTGAACGTTGGCCTGACCAACTTGTATAAGATGCCCGATGTGACTTCTTTGACCACGATAACCGCCATGTCCACTATGAATACCACGCCTTCTTTTGTTCCCGACGTGAATATCAAATCCAACCTCCTGCAGATCTACCTGGGCTGGAAATTCGGACACTGAGACTTTAAAAGAATAGTTGCAATAATTGACAATTAACAATTGACAATTAACAATTAATAAGTTTGCTTGGTATATTTCGGAAGAAAACCAATATTTGAGTAGAATCATTCTGAAGTATGCGTATGTGTTTGAAACCTCATATGATTGTTACGATGATGGCAGTCCTCACGATGAACACCGGGTTCAGTCAGGATCCGCCGGATAGTCTGTTGAAAAAATTGAACACCGCAACCAATGATTCTGTCAGAGCCAGAACGATCCTGGATATAGGGGAAAGTATTGAATCCAGGTCAACAGAGAAGAGTTTGATATATTACCAGCAGGCATTGCAGCTCGCGCAAAAAATCCGAAGCAAACGACTGATCCTTTCATCGCTGGTCAATCTGGGCATTGGCCATATGGAAGGCAATCATCTGGACACGGCTGTAGCGTATTTTAATCTGGCTATGCCTGTAGCAGTTGCACTTCGGGATACAAACCGCATAGCCGTTGTCTATTCAAATCTCGGTAATGCGTACAGGTATAAAAAAGACAGAATACAGGCACTGGAAAATTTTCAGCGGGCAGCGAACCTGCTGGAGAAAAAAAACGATTCAGTTCGCCTTCCGGCCGTTTATCAGAATATGAGTATTTTTCTCAGTGAAAACAATGACTACCGGGAGTCGATTGTATATAGCAGTAAAGCTTATCAGATGGCCTCTGCACAAGGTGATGATTATACGGCATGCAATGCCCTCATCTCCATGTCGGATGCCTGGTTTAGTCTGGGTGATATGGATAAACAATTTGATCTGCTGCAAAAAGCACTCATACTAATGAAAAAAACAGGGGATCTGGAAGAATTTGGAACCGTTTACAACAACCTCGGATTTTACTTCTTTACAAAAAAAGATTTTCAGAAAGCATTGCAGCAGTATAAGCTTTCCTATGGATATGCCGCGCAGATGGCCAACCACTTTCATCTCTGTGAGGCCTGTACCCGCATGGCAGAAATTTATCAAAAGCTCGGCAAACAGGACAGTGCGTTGAAGTATGCAGAAAAAGCGGAGGAATTTGCCCGGGAGATTGGATCCCGTTCGGATTTGAAGGAGATTTACCTGATCCGCGCAGAAACAGAAAAAAGCCTGGGCCATGCCGATGTAGCTTATGGATTTCTCTCAAAAGCTTTGTATCTCGGAGACTCTCTGTATACAACGGCTGCCAGTGAAAAAATTGCAGAAATGGAAGCCCGTTACGAAAGCGAAAAAAAACAACAGCAGATTACGGCGCTGGAAAAAGACAGGCAGATCGGCTTACTATCCTTAAAGCAAAAAGCCATTTTCAACTGGCTGATGGCCGGCCTGGCTTTGACATTACTGGTGGTTTCGTTTTTGATTTATCTGAATTTGCGCAGGAGCCGGATGCTGGCCAGACAGACAGAAAAAATTCAACAACAGCGTATTGTAGAACTGGAAAAAGATCATGAATTGCTGGTCGTCAATTCCCTGCTGAAGGGCCAGGAAGAGGAGCGGGGCCGGATGGCAAGGGATCTCCACGACGGACTCGGCGGATTGTTATCGGGCGTAAAATTTTCTATGCATTATATGAAAGACAATCTGATAGTAACAAGCGAAAATATGGCTGTATTTGAACGGTCTCTCGACCTGATCGATACATCCATCGCGGAACTCCGTCGCATTGCACATAATATGATGCCGGAAGGGCTGCTTTCCTACGGGCTCGATGAAGCCTTAAAACAATACTGCAGCTCAATTAATACAAATGGAATGTTGCGGGTTACTTACCAGTCGGTTGGACTTTCCGGCAGAATGACCGATGCAGTGGAAATAACAGCTTACCGGATTATCCAGGAACTGCTGAATAATGTGCTGAAACATGCGGCTGCTACCGAGGCCATGGTACAGGTTATCCGGGACGAGGGAAGGCTGAATATTGTAGTGGAAGACAATGGAAGGGGTTTTGACATGAAATCCACCGACGAAAAAAAAGGAGCCGGATGGGTAAATATCCGCGCCCGGGTAGACTATCTGAAAGGCCAGCTGGAACTGAATTCCCAACCGGGCAAAGGCACACAGGTAAATATTGAATTCAATATATGATAAGCTTATTCATTGTGGACGATCATCCGGTGGTGATTGAAGGCATACACGCCATCCTGCAACATGAAAAAGATCTTCAATGGGCGGGTCAGGCGATGAATGCAAACTCCTGCCTGGGGTTTTTTATCAATCATACAGCCGACGTGGTGCTGATGGACATTCACCTGCCTGACATGAATGGGGTGGAGCTTTGTGCAGTCATGAGAGAAAAATATCCCGCGGTGACGATACTGGGATTAAGCACATCCAACCAGGGACTTGACATTAAAAAAATGATAGAGAATGGCGCTTCCGGATATATTCTGAAAAACTCTTCGAAGGAAGAAATGATTCGCGCGATTCATGCCGTACACGAAGGACATATGTTTTTTAGCGGGGAAGTGGGGCTGGCACTGAAAGAATTTCAGAAAACTTCCGCTGCTTCTATTCCGGTACTCAGCAAAAGAGAAAAGGAAATTTTGCAGCTCATCACTGAAGGATTAACGAATGCGGAAATTGCGGAGAAATTATTTATCAGTCATTTTACAACAGAAACTCACCGCAAAAATCTGTTAGCGAAACTAAATGTGAAAAACACGGCGAGTCTTGTTCGGGTGGCTATTCAGGAGAAGCTGGTTTAATTCTACTAAAATTAATAACGACCCGTTGATCCGAATTTCGGGCTGTATTATATTCTGACGATAATTTTGCCAGAAGTCTTTCCTGTCTCCATTTTCAAATGCGCCGCTGCCATTTGTTCAAATGGAAAAACCTCCGAAACTTTTGATTTGATGATTCCTTTTTCAAGTAGCCCGGCAAGGGAACGCATATCGTTACCATTGGAACTGACCATCTGGTAATGTATATCCACTCCTTTTTCGGCGGCCTTACCAATGATATCTTCGGTTATCATGGGCAACAGGCTTAGAATCAGCCCATTTCTTTTCACCGCTTTCAGGGATTTTGCCAGGCTTTCTTTACTGAATGCATCGATCACGATGTCAACTTCGTCAGTGACAAGATCCTCAAAATTTTCTTTGTCATAAGCAATATGCCGGTCGGCACCGAGACTCAATACAAAATCCCGGTTTTTTTCTGATGATACCCCAATTACATAGGCGCCTAGATATTTGGCAATTTGTACGGCATAGTGACCGACCCCGCCGGATGCGGCGAGGATTAATATTTTTTGACCTGGTTTTAACTGGGCGTAGTGCTTCAGTAACTGCCATGCAGTAAGTGCTGCAAGCGTGGCAGCGGCCGCTTCTTCAAAACTGATATTGGATGGTTTCAATGCCAGATGATGAGCAGGGGAGGCTACAAATTCAGCATATCCTTTGCCATGACCGAGAAAATTGATCATGCCAAAGACAGCGTCTCCCTTTTTAAATTGGGTAACTGTTTCTCCAACTTCTGTTACAACGCCGGAAATATCCCAGCCCAGGACCAGTGGCATATATCGTTCCAGGTAAGCAGCCATAGCCTGCCCGTTTCGGGTACGTGTATCTACGGGGTTGATACTGATAGCGCGTACGTCTATCAATACCTCGTCATTTAAAATGTCCGGTTTGGGTATTTCAGTAATCCGAAGTTTCTCCACACCGCCGAACTCGGTTATAATAATTGCTTTCATCGTAAGATCTGTACCTGGTTTAAATCGAAGAACATCAGCCGAATAAAGGTAGCGTACGAGTTGTAAGTCCGACGGTGGAATCGATCAAATGGGTATTTTATGCGACCAAGACTGCTGGTACGCCTTATGCATTATAGAGATTATTAGTTAACCCTTTCAAAAATTTATATTATGCAATGGTTTGGAAGACGCGAAAGCACTAATGTAGAAGATCGACGTGGATTTTCGGGTGGCGGAATAGCGGCAGGAAGCGGAATTATCGGCGTAATTATCTACCTCTTATATACATTTTTAGGTGGTGGCAATGTGGATCCTTCCCAAATTCCACAGGTTAACCAGCCCGGACGGCAAACAACCCTGACCGCGGAGCAGCAAAAAGCGGATGATGAAAGAGCAAGCTTTGTCAAAGTGGTATTGGCAGATACCGAAGATGTATGGACTGAAATTTTTAAGCAAAATGGTCAGCAGTACACAGATCCGACACTGGTCTTATTCCGGGATGCCGTGGCTTCCGCCTGTGGGAGCGCCGATGCTGCTTCGGGACCATTTTATTGCCCGAATGACTCCAAACTGTATATAGACCTTTCTTTTTTTGAAGAGATGCAGGACAAACTGAAAGCACCAGGCGATTTTGCCATGGCTTATGTGGTGGCTCACGAAGTTGGACATCATATCCAAAAACTCAACGGGACCGCTCAAAAAATAGAGGGTCTTCGTTCCCGGGCCAGTGAAAAAGACGCTAACCGTTATTCGGTTATGCTGGAGCTGCAAGCTGATTTTTTTGCCGGGGTCTGGGCGCACTATGAACAAAAGAAGAAAAATATTATAGAGAAAGGCGATATCGAAGAAGCATTGAATGCGGCAAATGCCATTGGAGACGACCGATTACAAAAGCAGACACAGGGTGTTGTCGTCCCCGATGCATTTACCCATGGTACGTCGCAGCAAAGAGTTTACTGGTTCAGGAAAGGGCTGGAGACGGGTGATATGTCACAGGGAAATACTTTTGGAGATGTTTCTTTGAATTAGCTCTCTGCCTTTTTAAACACTTCGTACTGCAATTAATCTAGTCTCCGGCAATAAAATTGCTATGAGTGATCCAATGGATATGATCAATCAACCGACCGAACCCCGACCTTTTTACGTAATCCGGCATAATCCCAATACAATTGAATTGGTGGAAGAAGCATTGGATGCCGGTGCTAACGGTATTGAACCTGATATAAATGTTTTTTCAGATCGGCCAGATGAACTATGTATTTCTCATCTGGAAGGCGATTCCGACGCCCCGCCTCTCGAAATCTTTCTCACAAAACTCCGAGAAATTGTTCTCCGGGATGAGCGTTTATGCCTGGTTGTTTTCGATTGTAAAAGTGCAGCATCTACGCCGGCTTTCGGGCTTCGTTTATTGGAGGCTGTCCGCAACTGCCTGACCTGCGAAACGACGCTCAATATTATTATATCCGTCAGCGCAATGGATCATGCCAGGATCTTTGATCAGATCGGAAACAAACTCGGTCCCCGCGAAGGGCTAATGATTGATGAACACAAGGATCCGGTGGAGATTGCTGCGTATTTCCAGGAACGTAGCATCAGCAATCAGTGTTTTGGGAATGGTATTTCCATTGGGCCGATTGCACTTACCGGTCCGAATGTTACCCCATCTATGGAAAGGGCTTGCGCGCTGCGCGCTGCCACAGGTGTCCCGAAATTTATTTGTCCGTGGACCGTGAACGAAAAAACGTTGGGTGAGGAGATGATCCGTATCGGCGTGGACAGCATGATCTGTGACGATACCGCTACTTTATTGGAAATCATAAACAGGCCGGAATATAGAAGTCTTGTTCGTCTTGCTGTCCGGAACGATAATCCCTTTATACCTTTGAATGCGGCGTATGGTCTTACGGTATATACAGGTGACCATCTCATGGCGGGTACCGATGCGGCATTAACATTCACCCTGACGGGCTCCAATGGCTCGGTACAGAAAATCGTTGACAGCTCCTATCGTGCCCGCATGGAAAGGAAACGGGTTAACTATATTACGTTGCAATCAGCTGATCTGGGAGAACTCATTTCCATTTCGGTACAAAGTGATAACGGCAGCAACGCGCCTGCCTGGTGGTTGGACAAAATCGAAGTGCAGAGTGCACGTTACGAACAACAGAAGACCGCTGTGTTTAACTGTGAAATAAAATCAGCATCAGGTGTCCGTTCTTTTATTTGAAGAAAGCGTTACAACTATATATCTAATGACTGTAGTCGGATAAAAAAGGAAGCTGCACATTCTAAGATACTTACGGCGGTGAGCCGGTCAGAAAATAAACTTATTCTCCGGCTTACCTTTTACCGGAAGTTTTACATAAAAAACATCGCCACTGGCAGGATAATCTTTTAATTCCTGTTCACTCAAATCCTGTCTGGCTGTTGTTATGAACAGATGGTCTAAATCTTCACCACCGAAGGCGCAGGAGCTGACGTTGGGGACTGGTATTTCTATTTTAGTAAGCAATTCTCCATTCTTCGGATTCCATCGGTAAACACCAAATCCCCCCCAATGGGCAATCCACAACATACCTTCTTCGTCGATGGTCATTCCGTCGGGCGTTCCCAGGCTCTCCGGGATATGGATCACATCTTTTTCAAATTCCAGATGACCGGTGGTTTCGTCAAACAGGAATGACTGTACTTTACGTTCGGGACTGTCAATAAAAAATAATCTTGAATTATCGAGTGACCAGGCCAGGCCGTTTGCAATCGTAAGACTGCTGATTTTTTTTTGTAACTCCAAATTCTCCTTCAGGCTATAAAGAGATCCTGCACCCTTCTCAAAATCCATATGCAAAGTGCCCAGCCATAACCTGCCCATACTATCGACCTTTCCATCATTGCATCGATGTTTTATGCGCTCTTTCTCTACGTTAACTAACCAGGTCAGGGTTTCGGTTTCCAGATTATATTTTGCAATGCCACCCTCTAAACCAAGGACCAGGTTATCATCATTGTCCTGTACGATAAAAGAAACCCGGTAATCGAGCTTCCTGCAAACAACTGCCTGGTCTTTGAAATTGTACTCAAAGAATTTTTTTCCTTCTATATCTACCCAAAAAATGCTATTTCTTTCGGTGTGCCACAGAGGTCCTTCGCCTAAATAGCTTTGAGATGGATATAATAAAGATGCCTTCACTTTTTATTATTCTTGATTTGGAATAAGGGCTGTCAGTTAAGACCAGTAACGCGATATTTTATTTCTCAGAAAGGCAACACTGTTTGCCAATTGTTCCATTCCGTCCACACCATCTTCAATACTTATCCAGCCATCGAATTTAACGCGTGTCAGTTCTTTAAAAATAGCATCATAGTCATTCAGTCCTTTACCGACTTCCCCATGACTCAAACGTTTGGCGTAACCCATAGCACCACCTTCCTCGCGACGAAGGTCTTCCAATGTACCTTCCAAAAGAAAACGGTCGCTGGCATGCATGGTAACCACTCTGGCAGATACCTTTTTCAACAGTTCAATCGGATCCTCACCCGCCAGGAAAGCATTGCTTGGGTCATAGTTGACACCAAAATTCGGATGATGAATGGCATCGACCAGCTGGCAGAATATATCCATCTTTTGAGCAAACTCAGGGTATTCCCAAAAATCATCTTTATAATGATTTTCCAGAATTAGGGTAATGTCCAATTCCTGTGCATATGGCAGACAGGCTTCTATACTATCAGCAGCCAGTTTCACGCCTTCATTGTCAGTCAGGACCGGTCTCCGCTGACCGGAAAGTACCCTGCAATAAGAGCCACCCAGAACATGCGTCATTTCAATCCACCTTTTTTGCTTTGCAATCTCTTTTTTTCGAAATTCAATATCTGGATGCGTGAAGTCAGGTGAACAGCACATCATGGGAATAACCATTCCCTTATCTTCCACCTGGCGGCGAAAGACAGGCCAGTTTTTTTCATCCTGCATTTCCAAAAAACCGGCATACCATTCGAGTCCTTCGATATCCAGTTTTGCGGCAAGCTCTATCCATTCAGATACGCGCATGGTGCCGTCTTTGCAAAGAGCATGCATAAATGCTTTCGGAAATGCTGCTAGCTTAGGCATTGTTCAATATTATTATTTAGAAGGAGGGATGGTGCTGGTGTCTTTCGGCGGATTTCTTCCGAAGAAAGGGTATTGTTCCAAATCGACTACCTGGCCGCTTATCGGTCCGCTTTCGTCAGAAAGCCAATACACTGCGGCGGCGGCTATTTCTTTTGGCCATATAATTCTACCGGAGGGTGCATATATCGCTGGCAGATCTGCATACCAGTTTTCGGAAAGCCCGTGTTCTTTTTTCCTGATCATTTCGGTTTCTGTCAAAACCCAGCCAGGATTGATTTGATTAATTCTCACTCCATTTTCCCGGTGAAGCGTATCGCCGAGATTCCTCGTCATCGTCGTTAAGGCACCTTTTGAAATACTATAGGCAAACAGATTGGGTTCACCGCTGTAGGCATTCACTGAACCAATATTCAGTACGCAGCCGTGATGCTCAGTTAAATGGGAGAGGGCTGCTTTTATAAGTAAAAAAGGGGCAATCGTATTTACTTCCAACAAACGGTTGAGAAATATTTTGTCTGTTGAATGCAGGTTAGACGAGGCTACGATGGCCGCATTGTTTACTACGGCGTCGAGTTTTCCAAATGTCTTCACAGCCAGACTGACTAAATGATCCGGTGCATCATCCGCACTAAGATCTTCTATATGGAGTACCGCATTTTCATTACCAAGCTCATCCACTACTTCTTTGCCCCATTTTTCTTCTAGTCCGTGTATAACAACTTTTGCACCTTCGGCGACAGCACGTATAGCAATTGCTTTTCCGATACCTGTCGTGCTTCCGGTAACGATAATGACTTTGTCTTTAAGTCTCATTTTAAACGGGTTTAAGAATACTTTTTATCACTTCGCCCTTATGCATTTTTTCAAATGCTTCATGCCATTCGGTGATCGGCCAGACGCCCCCAATGATGGGTTTTACATCGAGGGTACCGGATGCAAGCAATGAGATAACTTTTTCCCAGATTGGCCAGTTATGACTAAAACTTCCCTGGAGTGTAACGTTTTTTTGTACGAGCGGATCCAATGAAAATCCTAAAGGCTGCGGTCCCCAGCCCACTTTAGTGATATGACCATTGGGACGACCAATTGCAAAGCGATCTTCAATGTTATACTGGCACCGGCGGCGTCGATAATAAAATCAGCACCCAGGCCGTCCCTGCGTTTTGCCCATTCCGTTGCATCACCCACGATCGCTTCACATCCATATTGTTTTGCAATATTCAAACGGTGCCGATCTGCTTCTAACCCGACAATCGCTACTTCCGCACCGCATAATCTGGCCATTGCGGCACAGAGTACACCAATTGTACCCGGTCCGAGAACAACCACACGGTCTCCCGGTTTAATTTGCGAATTGCCAACGACGGCATTGTATGCGACGCAACAGGGTTCTGTTAAGCAGGCGTGTTCAAAGGAGAGATTGTCGGGAATCTTATGCAAACAACGGGCAGGCACACGAACCCATTTCGTCATTGCACCGTTCACGCCGTAACCAAATCCTTTTCTGTCCGGATCAAGATTATACAAACCAATTTTCGTCATCGGACTATTTGGGAATTGATGACGGCCGCAGTTTCACTGACGACGCGATCTCCTTCCTTCCATCCGGTAACACGTTTCCCTAAAGCCAGGATATGCCCTCCGAATTCATGCCCCAGTACTACCGGGTAATTTACCGGCCAGCTATGGTCGGCGGTCCACTGGTGAAGATCACTTCCGCAAACCCCCACATTGGCGACTTCCAGTAAAACATCTTCATCACCGATTTCGGGTTTTTGTATTTCCCGTATTTCCACTGAGCCCTTTTCGGGCGCGAAATTCACTACAGCTGCCGAGATAATATTTGATTGCATAAAGATTATTTTGACAGAAAGATTTAGTGAACGTAACTATCACCGTAAGCATGAATTTTTTCACAGATCAGACGCAGCGAAGCTTCCAGATTACCATCGGCAGTTTTAAATGCATCTGCGTCGATGGTCAGCGGTGCTCCTAAAACAACAAGTGGTGCTCCGATATGCCGGACATTGAATCGCCTGTTCGAGCGATAGTCCGCCAACGGCCTGCACCGGTACACGCACAGCATTTACCACTTCCTTCAAGCTGATCCATCGGGACTGGGCATTCGTTTTCCTTTTGCTGCGATACCGCGGCGTTCGTCATATCCGATATGATGGATCACAAAATCACAGCCCAGTTCCTCCAGCCATTTTGCACCGGCAACCATGTCGGGACATCCGAGATTATCACCCATCACCTGTACGCCAAAATCGCGACCGGCTTTTACCACACAATGAATTGTTTCTTCGTGCGCCCGCGCCATCACTACAACATGTGTGGCACCGGCTTTAGCCATCAGTTCAGCTTCGAGATAACCTCCGTCCATTGTTTTAAGATCGGCGACAATGGGTATACCCGGGAAGGCTTCGCGTAATTTTCTGACGCCGTGTAATCCTTCCGCTAAAATCAACGGGGTGCCGGCTTCCAGCCAGTCAACACCGGCCCGCATAGCCATGGCGGCTGTTTCCAATGCTTCATCGATATTGGTGAGGTCGAGAGAAATCTGAACTATTGGTTTCATTATTTTACACTTTGTCGAAGCTTATACATTCTTTCAGTTCTTTTTCCGTGTATGCCATATTATAATGTTTGAGCACATCGTCCGGAACGCCATTCCATTGATTCGGTTTGTTACCCATATAGCCGATGTCTTTAAATCCGACTTCTGTCGTATAAAAACCGGTGACGGTTAAATTTCTCATCAGGTTAAAAAAAGCTACGCCCTGTGAAAATTCCGGCTTTGCTTTCGCCGGATAAGCAATATCATCCACAATCTGCAACTGTTGAGTATTGCTGAGATTTACAAATGACTTATCAAATCTTTTGGACGATTCCAGATCCAGCCAGCGAATACCACCACGGAGCGGCACCTGAAATTCATCGGGTCTATCGTTCACGATGAAGGCGATGAACTCCGGAACTTTAACATCCGTTGCGCTGCCACTGATCTTATCTTTTGGAATAATGATGTCTGCAAGAACACCAATAACGGCCATTTCATCGGCGGTAAAAAAAACTTCTGCAGCTATTTTTTTATCCTGGATGATTTCCTCCGGCATACGAATACTGCTGTCTGCAGCAACCGGTTCGTCTTTTGGCGTTGGATTTTCCTTTTTCGGTTGGTTACATGCTTCGGCAACGGCTCCCACGGTCAATCCTCCGATAAACAAAGTTTTGAGGGATTTTCTTCTGTCCATATAAAAATTTTTATATCACGTGATTATTTTGTGAACCCTTTGCTGATCAGATATTTTGTTTTTTCATCTGGTCAATGATATTTTCAGAAGCGCGCATGGACAGGGCCAGGATGGTCCAGGTGATATTCTTATCTGCCTGGGATACAAACTGGCTGCCGTCAACACAGAAAAGATTTTTGCAATCATGTGCCTGGCTCCATTTATTTAATGGAGAAGTTTTCGGGTCGTTGCCCATTCGCACGGTGCCTGCTTCGTGAATCACATTACCCGGATTGTTCAGGCCCCAGTTTGTACTTGCGTCATCCTTGTCGCCACCAGTAATAATCGCGCCCATATTATGAAGTATTTCCGCAAAGGTTTCCTTCATATGTTTGGCCTGGTTGATCTCATAAGAAGAATGTTTCACATTGAAACGCAAAACCGGAATACCATATTTATCTACCACGCCGGATGGATCAATTTCACAATAGTTATTAATATTGGCAACTGCTTCTCCCGCGGCCGGCCATCCCGATATCGGCGCCATACAAATAACGGATGTCCTGTTTGAGCGAAGCGCCGTAACCGCCTGCTTCCTTTTGTACTCCGTTTATTTTTATTTTTCCGTTGGTATCCTGGATATCCCAGTTAAAACCATATAAGGGCATACCCAATCCACCACCGTATTCAATATGATAACCCCTGGGGAAATCAAGTTTTTTATTATCCAGCCACCAGGGCGTGTATACATGCATACCATCTACTCCGTCTTCATTGTACCTTTTTCTGTCAAACAAGTCGGGAATAATTCCGCTCATGCTGGCACCGGTTGAATCATGAAGATATTTTCCAACCACATTGCTTTCATTTGCCAGTCCGTTAGGATGACGTGCAGATTTTGAATTCAGCAATAGTCTTGCGGTTTCACAGGTACTTGCGGCAAGAATAACAACTCTGCCCGATACCTGGTACTCCTGTAAATCCAATTTGTCGACGTAAGAAATTCCTGTAGCCTGGCCGTTCTGATCTGTCAGTACTTCACGGGCCATGGCGTTTGTAATCAAATCGACATTTCCAGTTGCTACGGCAGGTTTGACCAGCACCGATGAGGAGGAAAAATCTCCGTATACTTTACAGCTCCGTCCGCATTGCGCGCAAAAGAAACAGGCACCACGATCTTTATTGATCTGTTTTGTAAGAATGGATAAGCGTGCCGGGATAACCGGAACACCGGCATTCTTAGCGCTTTTCTTTATAAACAGTTCGTGTAGTCGGGGTTTTGGCGGGGGAAGGAAAAATTCCGTCCGGATCATTGGGTAAACCTTCATTTGTTCCAAAAACACCAATTAACTGGTCAATTTTGTCATAATACGGTTTTATATCTTCGTATCCGATTGGCCAGTCGTCGTCCGAGTCCGTCGATACTTTTTCTTTTGAAGTCTTTTGGACCAAAACGAAGCGAGATTCTACCCCAGTGATTTGTTCTTCCGCCAACCATACGCGAACGCCACCAGTCCCATTTGGTTCCTTCCGCTCTTGTATAGGGTTCACCATCTAAACTCCATCCCCCCCATGAACCGTCGAAATCGCCAAATGGCCGGTATTTTGTACCGTTACCGCGGCGGGGTGATTCCCATGGATTTTTAAACTGGGAAGAATTAACCGCAGGATCAAACATGCCTCCTGCCTCCAATAAACATACTTTTAAACCGGCTTTTGATAACATATAAGCAGCCATCCCGCCGCCAGCGCCGGAGCCGACTATTACGGCGTCATATTTTTTTACGTTTTTTTTAATCTGGAAATCTCCCATGCTGCGGATTTAGTTAATGAGTGTTTAAAAAATGCAAATTGAAAAACAGCTAAAAAATATTACATCACCTGCCAACCCTGTCTGTATTCTCTTTTTACAAACTGATTTGCTGCATCAAAATTAGCGATCCGCATCTCTTTTGCATTCCATATTAATTTCTTTCTTCCGGGATTATCCACGGCTTCACCTTTTGCATTCAGTGTTTCCAGGTTCCAGCTGCGGATAGCCAGGTTTCCAATGAGAATACTTTCAGTAAACGGACCGGCATATTCAAATGGCGAACTGGTTGTGGCATTACCATAACCGGCAATACATGCATTTACCCATTGAACATAATGGCCTTCCGGAACACGTGCGATTGTTTTTGCGGGCATGGTGGTTTCTGTCATGAGTCTGCTTGGCAACAAACGGGGTTTTTCGCCATAACAGTCAACCATTAATTTTCCTTTCGTACCGATAAATAATGCCCCGCCGTCATCGCCGCCAAATTGTTCGCCGGGAAGCAGTTCGTCCGGCAATGCAGGAAGCAGACCTCCATCATACCAGGAAACCTTGATATCGCCCTTGCCGTCTTTGCGCGGATATTTTAAGTGAATCATCGAAGCAGCAGGAAATCCATCGGGATATTTAGCTTCCTTGCCATCTACGAGCCAGCTGGTGGGAATGCTGCATTCTACTTCAGTGGGAAAATCAATAGGCAGTAAACGGAAAACCGGATCCATCATATGACAGGCCATATCACCCAGCGCGCCTGTACCAAATGCATTAAATCCTCTCCAGTTCCAGGGCGCGTAAGCCGGATTATAGTCGATATATTTCGCCGGACCGATCCAGAGATCCCAGTTAAGTTCTTTTGGTACAGCAAAATTGCCTGTAGGCGTTGGAAGTCCCTGTGGCCAGATGGGCCTGTTCGTCCAAACCTGCACTGTATGTACATCACCGATCATACCTGCATCATACATTTCCTTTGCCTGACGAACACCATCGCTTGATCCGCCCTGGTTACCCATCTGGGTGATTACTTTATATTTTTTTGCAGCCTCTGCCATCTGACGGGCTTCATATATATCATGCGTAAGTGGTTTCTGACAATATACATGTTTGCCTAAATGCATTGCAGATAATGCTGCGATGGCATGAATATTATCGGGTGTTGATACGGAACATGCATCGATATTGTTCTTCTCCTTATCGAGCATCTCACGAAAGTCCTTATAGTATTTGGCTTTTGGAAAACGTTCTCTTGACTTTGCAGAACGTCTGTCATCGACATCGCAAATTGCTACGATATTCGCTTTGGGGCTCTTTGAAAATTGTTGAAGATCGTCTTCACCTTTGCCACCCACACCGATACCGGCGATATTTAATTTATCACTGGGCGCAATAAATCCGCGGCCCAATACATGTCTTGGTACAATCATGAAACCACCTGCTGCGAGAGAAGCGTCCCGCACGAAATTTCTTCTCGAGATTCCTTTTTTTTCTTCTTTCATTTTTAAAGTATTTATGTTTTTATTAATAATCAATGTTTAATGAATAGACAACCTGTTGTTGACGTGAAGGCTAAGCCTGTGTCGGTTTAATGCCCAGCCGGTCGCACCATCCCAGAAAAACGGTATAGGTCTCGTCCAATGCAGCTGTTTGTTGTGACGTTAACGGCACCGTATTGATCCTGCTGATCACTTCAATGGGTAAACCTCTTTTGTGCAGGAAATATTTTGCACTCAGGGGGTAGTTTTGTGAGAGAATATCTTCTGTTTTTGTCAGCTGCTGCTGCATGTACTTTACATCTTCCTGGCGATCGGGATTCGTTGAATTATTGCACATCCAGACAATAATCTCCGGATATAAATTTCCCGATATGGCCGACATTCCTTTTGCCCCGGCCTGTAAAGAATACATCGTGTTGGCCACACAGGCATCATAAAATTCCAGTTTGTTATTTCCAACCAGGTCGATCTTTTCTTTCACTTTCTCAAATATGATCGTTGTATCCTTATGATACATCATGCGATTTGTTCCCAGCAGGTATTTAAAAACTTTGGGTGTAAGAATTCTTTTATAGGGTGAAGGGCATTCATAGGTTCCCATGGGAATATTGCCGGTCATCTGAAAGAATTTGTCAAAATTGGCAATCAGTACATCGTCGGAGTCTTGTTCCTTAGCGAAATGACTGGTAATCATGATTACCGCGTTGATCCCTGTGTGATATATTTTCTTTGAGAACTCCGCCTTGTCTTCAAAACTTTCACCGAAAGACCCGGAAGCAACAACAGGTATTCTGCCGTTCGCATGTTTGACGACATGGGTTGTTAGTTCCAGTCTTTCTTTTTCGCTCAGATTGTACATTTCACTGCTCAGGCAGTTTGCAAAAAGTCCTTTTGCCCCCGCTGCCATATAAAAGTCCATCAGCGTTGACAAAGTCTTGTAGTCTATTTCACCCGTTTTTTTATAGGGTGTCAGCATTACGGGTACGAATTTTTTGTTGCTGACGAAGGGTCCTTTCAAATCATGGTTATCATGATTCTTGGAAATATGGTTTCTCTGTGCGATCAGTTTGGAACCGACGCCGCCGATTAGGGTTAGCCCGGCTGCGCTGGCGGCCATCTTTTCTAAAAATGACCTCCTGGAAGATTTGTTCATGGTTTGCATAATCGTTGTTTTATATTAGTCTGCTTTTGCGGTTTGTATTTTGATCACTATTTTTTTTACAATGGGGTATTTGTCAATTAAAATTGTCGGGCGATGGGCATTGTTCGGAAAAAATAAAAAAAACTGTCCCTGTCCGGCAGTATAATAAATTCCCTCTGCCTGGTAATTGATTACATCCGGGGTATATGGTTTTATAATTGTCGCTTTCGACGTATCTGCTACGCCGATGGTTTCCTGCCCCTTTATAATATACTGCAGATCGATGTAATTTTTATGTGATTCCCATTTTACATCTTCTTTTTTATGGGATGGTGCTTCGGTAACGGACGCAAAAACCTGATCGCCAAAAATGGGATATTTGCCCGGTGTTATGGTCTCGAGATTCTGTGTTTTCAGAAAGGCAAATGCGGCGTCCCAAAGGCTTTTATTTCTGTGATAGGCAACATACAAAGAGTCTGAATTAACACTGCTGTGAAGGTCGAGCGTTAATCCGTTTGCCCATTCCTTCTTTTTTATCCATTGGGCAATTTCAGTATTGGCTTCTGTGAACTGATTTGGATCAACAACCACATACCGGATCGATTCGCCGGAATTTTCAGCCTGGTAAGAATAGGAGATATGCAGAAGTCCGTCAGGGGTCTGGATCAGGCTTGGGTATGAATACCGGCCTCTTTTATCGGGATTATTTTCGAGTGTATTTTTCCATTTCCAGGTCTTTCCCTCATCATCGGAAATGTAAAGGCATAACCGGTATCTGCCGTCCTCTTCATCGTTTACAACCAACGCCCAGCGGCCATCTTTTAGCGTTATCAGTTCAACACTTGCGGTATTGGGAATTTCAGTCTTTTGTGCTCCGGTCCAGCTTTGCCCTGAATCTGCTGATTCGCTGATCTGAACCCTGGGAGGTGCATTCCCGTTGTCTCTCATATATGCGGCGATATTACCGTTCTTTTTTTGCACCAGGGCCGGTTGTACATTTCCTCTTCCTACTATCGGCAGACTGGCATGCCAGGTTTCTCCGTCATCGTCTGATATAGCAACCATCGACATATTGTAACCATCCGAATAAAGCGGCAGCAGTATACGGCCGCTGCTTAAACGTAAGGGTTTTATTCTTGTCATCCAGCCCGTACTTCTTTTTGAAAAGTCGCGACTGGCTTCTATAATCATGTTATCGTAGCTGGGTGCATAACCGCCGTCGCCACTGTGATTTGGAACGAGTAGTTTGAACTTTAATGCGGTTTCTATGGCAAAACTGTCAGTAGGAGCGAGCAAAATATTGTCCTGCCAATTCCATGCGGGCACGCCGGAATTATTATAGTTTACTGATGTGCGAACCCTCAGTACCGAGGATTCCCACCGGTGTGCCTGTACAGCAATCCAGACAAGAAATAATTTATTATGACTGTTCAGGAACAATACCGGGTTGCAGTCTGGTAAACCGTAGGTATCAGCCATCAGGAATGGCTCGGACCAGGTCTTGGATCCTTTTTTTAATCGTGCACCCATAATTTTTACGTCGTCGGCTGTTCTTTCTCCGCTTCCCTGAAACCAGGCAGAGAGAATATCCCCGTTCGGGAGACTGACCAGACTACTGCCATGGGTATGCTGTGACTGGGGTGGGAAAATGAAATTTTCAAAAACCGTTTCAACCCTGCCTTCGGTTGTTTGTGAATAAATTTTATTCACCAGGATAAGGCAGACAATTAAAAACGGTTTCATTTTTTTCATACAGCGTTTTCTTGTGTCAGGTAATTTTCGATATTTAATTATGTACGATTACCGGTTGATGATATTTCGCAAGGCCTTCAATGGGTGACTTTAAAATAAGACCGGTCTTCATTCCATACAAGGCAGCGGTTTCCGACAGAATATCCTTAAATGAAAACGCGATCGAACCTGTACAGTTGAAACTATAGTCATTGTAATTTTCATATTTCGTTACAAGACATTCGAAAAAATCAATAAAAGAGTCTTTTACAATTTTTACAGTATAAGATTTATCGCTTACACTTTCAGTAATAAACCGTGTGAATCCTGCACAATAGCGGTTTGGCAGTTTTTCTGCATAAACCTGTTCCATTATATCTTCGCGACTGATTCCATAAGTATTATAAAACTCCGTTCTCACATCAGCCGGCATATACCCGCGTATATAGTCGCCCAATAATTTCTTCCCCATATAATATCCACTGCCTTCATCGCCCATCAGGTAACCCAGGGAATCAATATTTGCAATGATTTTATTTCCATCGTATAAACAGCTGTTGGTACCCGTGCCCAGGATGGCTGCGAATCCGGGACTGTCACCCAAAACGGCCCTCGCAGAACCCAGCAGATCAAGTTCGATAAAAATATCAGCGTGTATAAAAATCTGTTTGAGAGCGTCCTTAATATTTGTTGTTTTCTCTTCAAAACAACCCGAACCGTAGAAATATACCGCACTCACCTGATCTGGATTGAGATAGGCTGGAAGAGTTGCCCTGAGTGAATGAACGATATACGGCACAGTAACAAAAAATGGATTGTATCCTTCCGTATCAAAATAGCGGATATTGGTGTTTGCATTCAGCAAACACCAGTTTGTATTTGTAGATCCGCTGTCAGCCACAAGTATCATCTGACTATATTTAATTTTAATCCGGATTTGTGCCCTGCTTTTGCGTAATACCATATGCACAGATAGCAGGGTACAACAACCCAATATGCCTGATGGGGTGAAAATTTATCTGCCAGCCATCCGTACAAAAGGGGTAAGAGTGCACCACCACCTACTGCCACGATTAAAAAAGACGAACCGATTTTTGTAAACCGTCCGAGTCCGTTAATGGCCAGCGGCCAGATCGATGGCCATACCAATGAATTCGCCAAACCCAATAGAGCGATAAATGCTATGGAAACATATCCTTTTGTTAAAAGGGCAAGACTGATAAATATAAGGCCCATCACAGATGAAAGTTTTAATACCTGAACCTGTGAGATGTATTTAGGGATCACAATAATTCCGATCACATAGCCGGCAAGCATGAGGCCAAGTGTGCAACTTGCCAGAAATTTGGCTGAAGAAAGTGGAATGCCGAGTGAAGATCCATAATTGATAATCGTATCACCAGCGATCACTTCTACGCCCACATAAAGAAACAAGGCCAGCACACCGAATAACAAATGGGGAAATTGAAATATACTCGTTTTATCAGAGTTTGCTGAGGAGACCGATTCATTCTCAGCATCCGCATCAATCTCCGGTAGTCCGGATACGAAAATCAGAAAAGCCAATAAGACCAGTGCCACAGCCATAATTGAATAAGGAAATATTACGCGTTGGGCAAGATGGCTCAGTACCTCGTTTTTTTCAATGGCATTCATTCCTGCGACAGTTTTTTTTATGCTGTCTGCGTCTTTTAAGATAACCGTTCCAAGTAAAAGAGGTGCGATAACGCCTGCAATACCATTGCAAATACCCATGATACTGATTCTTCTGGCGGCACTTTCCAGTGGTCCCAGGATCGTTACATACGGGTTGGCAGCTGTTTGTAAAATGGCCAGACCGGTTCCCTGAACAAAAAGGCCGGCCAGGAAGAGCGGATAGGATCTGGAATATGCCGCGGGGATAAACATAGCTGCGCCGATTGCCATTGTAAATAAGCCAATCGACATACCCTTTTTATAACCGGTACGTTTCAAAACCGATGCAGCCGGAACAGCCATCACCATATATGAAATATAAAACGCAAATGTTACCAGATAAGAGGCAAGATTATTTAACTCGCAGGCAATACGCAGATAAGGTATAAGAACAGACCCCAGCCAGGTTAAAAACCCGAATACAAAAAATAAACTACCGATAATATAAATGGGTCTGTTTGATTGCATTTTTAAAAAGCTGTTCCTGAAAATTTAAAAATGGACTATTTCAGATGATCAATTGCATTTTTGACGCTGCCATGTTCCAGCAGCAGTTCCTTAGCTTCGTTATATGAAGAAATTGAAGCTTTTTCCATCAGCATTTTTACGGCGCGATCAGTAATTTTTTTGTTAATCAGTAACACATGCACCATCTGATTGTCTTCCACACGACCAAGTTGTATCATTGTGGTTGTGCTGATCATGTCAAAAATCATTTTTTGTGCGGTACCACATTTCATTCTTGTACTACCGGTAATAAATTCTGGTCCGGTAATTACTTCCACCGGAAAATCTGATTCTGCAGCAATAGGAGAATGTGGATTGCTGACGATACACCCTGTTACAATATTATTTTGACGACAGGATTTTAGCGCACCCAAAACAAAGGGTGTTGTGCCGCTGGCAGATACGCCGATAATAATATCCTTGTCCGAAACGTTTTCTTTCTGCAGTCTTTCCCAGCCCTCAGAATAATTATCTTCCATTTCTTCTCTCGCCTCTGCCAGGCGTTCAATGCCACCGGCAAGAATGGTGTTTACGATGCCCTTTTTGATGCCGAAAGTAGTAGGTAATTCGATCACGTCGAGTACTGAAAGACGGCCCCCGCTTCCTGCGCCAAGATAAAACATCCTTCCGCCCTCTTTCAGCTTGTCGACAATAGCAGAAATCAGTTTGTTCAATTGTGGCAGGCATGTTTCTATAGCCTGCGCCACCTGGGCATTCTCACCGTTTATCAGGGCTGTTATTTCTTCGATTTTCTTGGTTTCCAGATGTCTGTGAACGGAGGGTTTTTCGGTTATTACCATATTGTAAAGTTTGCCGGAGTTTGCGGTTTTTTTCGAACTATTTGCATAAAAGTACGTAAATTCATGCAAATTATCCTACTTTCGTTTTTAACAAACATTTTTGGGAGGCATGTTAAAGGAAGAACGCCATAAGATTATTCTAAGAGAAGTCAACCTTCACAACAAGGTGCTCACAACAGATTTGAGCGAGCAACTGGTTGTGTCTGAGGATACTATACGGCGTGACCTGATTGAGTTGTCGGATCTGGGACTGGTATTAAAAGTGCACGGCGGGGCGATGACCAAAACTTTTCATTATCCCTTTAACGGGCAGAATACGGTTTACGCCCTCGAGGCGAAGCAGGTTATTGCGGATAAGGTTGCAGGGCTTTTAAAGGACGATATGATGGTTTTAATGGAGGGAGGAACCACCATTATGGAAATCGCCAAGAAAATCCCGGCGGGTTTAAAAGCGACATTTTTTACAGTTAGTCCCCAGGTGGCCCTGGCATTGGCAGAACACGAGGAAATTGAAGTGATAACGATCGGGGGACGCCTGGCAAAGAATGCGAATATTCATACCGGGGCCAGTGTGATCAATGAACTGGCCGACTTAAGGGTTGATTTATGCATTGTCGGTACAAATGGTATATCTGTTAAAGACGGTTTAACGGATTCAGACTGGGAGGTGGTACAAGTAATAAAAGCCATGTTGAGAACCGCAAAAAAAACGGCAGTTGTAACCATTGCGGAAAAATTGGATACGACACAGAAAATCAGGATCGCCGATCTGAATTCGATAGACTATATCATTACCGAGCTGCCAGCAGATAACCCTGTTTTGTCGATGTACCGGGGAGCTGACAGGCGGTTAGTGCTTTGAGAAGACAGGTTTAATAAACCTCCATTTTAAGATTGCTTTATTTATTAACTGTTAATAAGACCACAATGACCAAAAAATTCTCGTTGCCTCCATTATGTAAATGGCTGACGCTGATGTTAGGTTTTATGATTTTCACAGGCAACCTGTTGATGGCACAGGACAGTGCCAAAGACGGAAGTAAGAGTGTGCCACGTTTAGGTTTAACGCTGATTAAAGGGAAGGTAACCAGTAGTGATGGTCCGCTAGCAGGGGTATCCGTCATACAAAAAGGAACCTCCACCGCCACGACCACCGACGCGAATGGAAATTTCGAGCTCGGTGTATCCGGTTCTGATCCCCAGTTGGTATTTTCTTATGTTGGCTATGATTTGGTCGAGGTTTCAACGAAAGGGAAAACGGTAATTAACGCAACCCTTCAAAATAAAAACAGTAACCTGTCCACCGTGGTCGTTACGGCCTTGGGCATCACCCGTAATACCAGATCACTGGGTTATGATGTTGGTCAGATCAAGGGCACTGACATGGACCGTGTTGCGCAAACAAACGCACTGAATGGCATGGCCGGGCTCGTATCCGGAGTGCAGGTGAATTCAACAGGCGCTACCCCAACTGCATCAGTCAGTGTTGTGATCAGGGGTATACGTTCACTGGTTGGAGATAATCAGCCACTCTTTGTTATTGATGGTGTTCCCATAAAAAATACCTTAAATAATATCGGTGTAAACAATGGTGATGGTAATGCTGTGGACTATGGCAATTCTATTTCTGATCTGAATCCGACAGACATAGAAAACATCTCCATATTAAAAGGACCCAGCGCAGCGGCACTATACGGTTCCCGTGCAGGTAATGGTGTCGTTTTGGTTACTACAAAATCAGGAAAAAGAGCCAAAGGTCTGGGTGTCACATTTAGTACGATTGAACAGGCAAACGTGCCTTATCACTATTTCCCCAATAACCTCAATTATACAGTGGGTACCGACCCATATACCGAACCCAACGGTTTTAACAGTCTGAATGGTGTATTGGTCGATCTGGCAGGAACCGATACTTACCGTTTTGGTACGCCTCTTAACAAAGGATTAAAAGCGATACAATGGAATAGCCCGCAGGATGCAAACGGTAATTATATCGCCGCAGGATATGGTGTCTCATAACAATATGAAGGAATTTGTTCAGACAGGGTTTACAGCCATAAATACCATTTCAGTCGAAAACTCTACGGAGAAAGACCAGTATCATTTTTCTTTTACCAATACCTCAGATAAGGGAATTGTTCCTACGACAGGTATGTCAAGAAATAACCTTTCACTGAATGTTGCCCATAAGATCAACGACGTTATTAAACTTTCAACAGTTCTGAACTATACCCGTAGCGGAGCCGACAATATCATCGGTGGCAATGACGGAGTATTAAAAGATGTTGCTTATCTGTCTCCCAGTGTGGATATAAATTCGATGAAAAATTACTGGCTTGTACCGGGTATCCAGCAGAGAAAAGCATTACCTCCTGTAGGTGTTGATCAAAGTCCCGACGTTTTGGATCCGGCCGACAACGGAGATAACAATCCATGGTTTGTACTGAATACCGTAAAAAATGGTTTTTTACGCAACCACCTGTTTGGAAATGTAGTGGCCAACTTTACGTTTAGTCCGCATTGGTCCGCATTTCTTCGCTATACTCAGGATCTCTCCTATGAGGACCGTGAAACAA
This sequence comes from uncultured Bacteroidota bacterium, assembly GCA_963766585.1. GTDB lineage: Bacteria > Bacteroidota > Bacteroidia > Chitinophagales > Chitinophagaceae > Puia. The sequence continues at coordinate 680,191 of CAVYAV010000001.1, read as the reverse complement.
AAATGTCAAAAAGTAATGTCAATGAAATCAATGGATTTTATGGGCTGACAAATATTTTTAACACAGAAAGTAATACTGATTTCCTGGTCACTTATCATAATAATGTAAGTAAGGATTTTGATTTGTCTACATCTGTGGGAGGAAATATGATGTATACTTATAGTTCCAACAATCAGGTTTATTCATCTCCTGGTGGTGGTATTATCGCACCTGAATTTTTTAATGTATCGAATATTGCTCAGCAAAATGTTCGTTACAATTCAGCATATTACGAGAAAAATGTTAACAGTCTGTATGCAACAGCATCCCTTGGATTCAGGGACATGGCTTACCTGGATCTGACAGGAAGGAATGACTGGTCCAGTACACTTCCGGAAAACGAAAATTCCTATTTTTATCCTTCTGCCTCACTGAGCCTTCTGTTGAATAAAATTTTCGACATGAGTCATACGTTCAACCTGCTCAAAGTACGTGGCGGCTGGGCAAGTGTAGGTAAGGATACGGATCCATATAATTTATATGGAACAGTGGGGATCAGTAGTTTTGGCGGCATAACAACCGAATCACTTTCCGGTACGCTAAAGAATCCAACACTAAAACCGGAGCAGGCCATTTCAACGGAACTCGGAGTTGATTTGGGTATGTATAACAATCGTCTTCGGTTCAGCGGTACTGTTTATCGCTCAGACAATAAAAACCAGATTCTGGGAATTAACACCCCTGCTTCTTCCGGTTATACCAGCCGTCAGATCAATGCGGGTATGGTACGCAGTGAAGGAATTGAACTTTCCCTGGGTGGTACAATTATTCAGACGAGGGACTGGTCCTGGGATCTGAATGTGAACTACACAAAAAACAATTCTTATATCGAATCTCTTGCTGACGGAGTGCCCTATTTTTCCTTCTGGCAGGATGGTCCGACAGGTTCCTGGACTTATGCAAAGGGACAGCCGATACCAAACAGTTTTGACAAAAACGGTAAGCAGGTTATCAGCGACGGAAAAATTGGTCAGTTATGGGATAATGCCTTGTATACCGTTACAGACAAAACCTCTCCTTATTACGGATATCCAATACTGGATGACGGGGGGGTTTTGCAAAAAGTCAGTGGCGGGGATTTTCAACACAAGATTGTTGCCGGGAATTTTAATCCTAATTTGATGATGGGTGTACAAACATCCGTTACCTGGAAATTTCTTACGCTGTTCGCAAATATAGATATGCGGTTCGGTGGAACTTTCTATTCTGCTACTTACAGGTATATGGGATCTGATGCTGCTTTGGCGAGACAGGAGAATGTAGGTATACCCATTCCTGATAAATATAAAAACGACATACCTACTTATCTGAAATCTAATCCGGATGCAAATATTAAGATTACCGGACTGCAACAATATCATCTGGTGGGTGGCCCAACTACAGAGACTGGTGGGTTTCCCTTATAATTCTAATGGTAATGTAGTCATCAATGACGGTGCATTTTATCCTGGTGTTTATAGCGACGGGGCTGGTGGATATGTTGAAAACCTGGGAGATCCAAGTACAACAAAATATGATAACTACGAGGATGCTGTTACGAACGGACCATGGAGCTTTGGAAGAATGGACATGTTTGACGCTTCATATATTAAACTGAGAGAAATCACGCTTTCTGCACAGGCACCACAAAAATGGGTGGAATCACTTCACGTACAAGGTATCACCTTCGGATTGTACATGCGTAATCTGACTTTGTGGACTAAAGCAAAAGCAGGTGTTGATCCCGAGCTTGCTTATCAGTATCAGCCCGGCACGCAGGGGAATGGCTCGCAGTTCAGACAGGGTGTGGAAAGATATAATATCAATCCCTGGACATTACAACCAGGTGTGAAACTCAGCGTACGTTTTTAAGTCTCATTAATGAAAAAAATTAAAATAAAACAGATGAAAAGCGCAATAAAAGTTTTAACAGGTGTCTGCGTTTTTTTAACGATAACGATGATAGTTGGTTCGTGTAAAAAGTTTTCGGTGCTGAATAGCAATCCAAATAACTTAACACCCGATGAGGCATCGGCCGACTACCTGATGTCAGGGGTATTAACCCAGACGGCCAAATGGTACGGGAATCTCGGTTCCGGCGTCATTTCAGGGGCTATGCAACAGACTTACCAGGATGCATTTGGTTCAACCTTTAGCGACTATCAATGGGATGGTAGCCAGGGGATAATGGACTGGACCCAGAATTATTATACGTTAAACAACAATAAATTACTACTTCAAAAAGCCCAGGGCTATGGCTGGAATTTTCATCAGGGCGTTGCCCTGGTGATGCGGGCATTTAATTTTGGATGTATAGCTGATTTTTGGGGTTCAGCACCGGATTCTATGGCGCTCAATGGCGACCAGGCCGGTCTCGGAAATCAATTACCGGCATTTGAATCGCAGGATAGTATGTATATGGGTGTTATTGCAGATCTCAAAGCTGCGATTCCCATGTTTTCGGGATCTGCGTCAGAACATTCTGAAATAACTTCTGTAACACAGGCTGCAGATGTTTACTATGCAGGGGATCCTGCGAAATGGCAAAAATTTGCTTATACTTTATTGCTGAGATACTATATGCGTTTGTCTGCAAAAATTGATGTTCAATCAGACGTGGAGGCAATTGCAGATAAAGTTTTTCAGGATAATTCCGACGACTGTGCTATGGCCTTCCCTGGCGTGGATCAGGAATCTTCATATCAATTCTGCACAGCGTTTAATCAGCCATCCGGATTCCAGAGAAATAAAATGTGCGGTACACTTACAATGAGAATGAGGAGATCTGAAAGACCCGCGCATTGTGATTATGGCTCAGCCGGTCGCGACTCCTTCCAGGGTGGATGGTACCAAATTTGCATCCGGAGACAACACTACCCTGACTGTTGGTCCGCTTGCTACATGACCCCATCCGGTATATTAATCCGGCTGCTGCCGTAGCATCAAATTGGAAACAGTTCGACCCGACAACCTACTCAACTGACAGACCTTTTGGTGCTGTGGCTTCGAATACATGGAATTTATATGATACTTCTTCTGTGTATGTGGGCATACCCACCAGTTACGAATACTATCAGGATTTTCTGTATAATCTGAATGCCGTAGGAACCCAATCCAGTTCACTCAGTAACTATGTGTCTTACCTGAGAAGGGATATTTATGATCAGCCAAACGGACCGCTGTTAAATCAAAAACTTGCTTCCTATACAGAAGTATGTTTTGATCTTGCTGAAGCCGCACAACGCGGATGGAGTGTACCTGGCACTGCATGCGGACTGGTATAATAAGGGAATACAAGCATCCTTTGACAACTGGCAGGTGTTTAGTTCGTACCAGTCAGATGTGAATGCATATTATGGCTGTGTAAAAGATTATAATTCATATGTTGCCCAGCCTTCAGTAGCCTATGACGGTACCATCGGCAAAATTATGGAACAGAAATGGATTGCCGGCTGGCAGGCATGTAACGAACCGTATATGGACTGGAGAAGAACAGGCTTTCCGGCATTGAATATTGGTTATGCAGCCTTCAGAGGGGCTATTCCGCTTCGTTTCGTGTATAATAATGCAGAACTGTCCAGTAATTCAGCCAATGCACAGGCTGCCATTGATCAATTGGAACCCTCAGCGTTTAACGGACCGGATGGCAACAATAGTGCATGGTCGAAATTTTGGTTAATACAGGGAACGGGCAAGCCCTGGTGATCATCTAAGAATCTGTATAATGATCAAAAAATACCTATTGATATGTATAATCATTTTTTCAGCTTACTGATCTTATGCCCAGATAAATAATTCTTTTAATCTGATGCCGTTGCCGGTATCACTAAAAGTAAACGGCAACCCGGTGCGGATAACTCCGAATTTCCGGGTTTCGGTAATTGGAAACACCAAATGCCCGTTTTTATTTCCAGGCCAGTCGATTTATACGAAGGCTAAGTAATAAAACGGGCATTTTTCTTGACAGGCAGGGCTATGTCACGAAAATGGACAGCAGTCTTTCTGCAGACTTAATCGTTCGTATTCATCGTCCCGGCCTGCCTCGCCCTTGACGAAGATGAAACATATTCACTGGTAACAGATGCAAATCATATTGAGATCACTGCAATCACAGATCTCGGTGCAATACATGGTTTGGAAACGCTTTTGCAACTGGTCAGTTCAGATGCAAAAGGCTATTATATTCCCGGTGTAAACATTCAGGATGAACCAAGATTTCACTGGCGCGGACTGTTGCTGGATGTTGCCCTCCATTTCATGCCGGTGGATATGGTAAAGAGAACATTGGATGGCATGGCCGTCGTTAAGATGAATGTGCTTCACCTGCACCTGATCAATGATCAGGGTTTCCGTGTTGAATCAAAACTTTTTCCCGCGGCTACAGCAGGTTTCTTCCGATGGAAATTTTTACACTCAGGCCGAAATTCACGAGATCGTAAAATATGCTGATCGTCTGGGTATTCGTGTCGTTCCTGAATTTGTGGTACCGGCGCATACGACGGCTATACTTACTGCCTATCCGGAATTTGCCAGTGTAAAACGGGATTATTCACTGCAACGTTATTTTGGTGTTTTCGATCCGGTGATGGATCCTACGAACGAAAATCTATATCTGTTTCTGGATAAACTTTTTGGTGAAATGTCCGCCCTTTTTCCGGATGCCTATTTTCATATAGGAGGGGATGAGAATACCGGAAAGGATTGGGCAGGTAATCCACATATAAAAGTCGTTTATGCAGTCGCATGGAATGAAAACCACCATCGATCTCCAGACTTACTTTAACCAGCGCATCCTTCCGATCGTAAGAAAATACGGAAAGGTGATGGTTGGCTGGGATGAGATCCTGCATCCTTCATTGCCCAAAGAAGTTGTTATACAGTCATGGCGCGGTAATGAGGCTTTTTATGCTTCGGTCAGGCAGGGATACAAAGCGATTCTATCCTTTGGGTATTATATTGACCTGATACAACCGGCTTCTTATCACTATCAGATCGATCCTGTTCCTGACAGCGTAAAATTTACAACGGAGGAAAGAAAACGTGTTCTTGGTGGTGAAGCAACGATGTGGAGTGAACTGGTCACACCTCTTACTGTCGATTCGAGGATATGGCCACGTACTGCGGCGATTGCGGAAAGACTCTGGTCTCCGAAGTCAGTCACTGATACGGATGAAATGTACAGGCGGCTTGATATTGTAAGCCTTCAGTTAGAAGCGGTCGGATTGCAGCATATCACTTACAAACAGGTTTTACTCCGGCAGCTGTCTGCAGGCTGGAATACACGTGCGCTTGAGGTTCTGGTAAGTGTACTTGAACCCTTAAAAATTTATGAGCGAAATGAAGGAGACACGATGTACACTGTTTTTTCACCCTTCACCAAACTGGCGGATGTTGCATCACCCGATCAGACCTATACCCCGGATTTTCAGAAAACAGGTTGATTCATTTTTAGCCAATCCTTCATCCGCAGTTATCATGGAGAAATCACAGAAAAATTAATGCTCTGGAAAGATAATGACGCAGCAGTTCAGGGAGATTTTACGCAATTCACCCGATACTCCTGGAAGCCGCTCCATTATCTGAAAACCTTTCAGCATTGGCATCAGCCGGACTGGAAGCCATTCAATATATAAAGGACCAGAAAAAACCGGCTCCTGACTGGCTTCAGCATAAACTAATATTGTTACACAGGCGAGAGAGCAAAGCGGGAGATGTGAATTGCAGGTTGTAGATGCGATTCAAAAGTTGATTGATTATGCCGCCGGCAAATAAATTATTCAGGATATCTATATCCGTTTTGTAATTATATGGTCTCTGTTATTTAGGTCATAAAAATGTTTAAGTATTTCAATGGCTAAAAACCACCTGTTTTATATTTTTTTTATTTTATTTATGCCATGTTCAGGGACAAAATATTTCTGACACTCATCAGCTGCCTGCGCCTTACCCGGCCGATAAATTGTTTTTACAGGAATATCACGAAGGATATCGTGTCGGAAATCCAGCGTCTGGAAATAATATCCGCAGTATTGCCGTGGATCTGCAATCAAACGTTTATGTTGCCACGGCCCTGGGCGTCTTTAAGAAAATTGATGGTGATACCAGTTGGAATCCACTTCCGTTCAGAGATGAAGACAATGGTCCCGCTTATGCAGTATTAGTGGATGAAAAAAATATTGTGTGGATAGCCAATTGGAAGGGTGTTTTTCAATATCAAAATAACGCAGTTCAGCATATAAAAGGAACTGAGGGCCCGGTATCGGTTTTATGTACATCAAAGGAAGGCGTTTATGGTCTCGGTCCAAAGGGCGTATGGTTATACGCAGGCAAAGAATTTATTAAAAAAAATTATCCGGTAGCAAGATCTGTCCGGAGTGCAGTTTCAGATAATCATGAAGGACTTTGGGTAGCCAGCGATGTGGGATTGTATCACGCGAATAGCAAAGGAACCAGCCATTTTTATAAAACGGATATTTTAATCAGCGCGGGACTAAAGGGATTGTCGCTGGATAAACATAATAATTTATGGGCTGCCGGGCTTGGCGGAGTTACCGTCATAAATGAAAATAAAAAACTACGCTACAATTACGCCGGCTGGTGGTTTGCCGACTATTTATGTCAAATGCGTGAGGCAGTCACCGGATGGAGTCATGTGGGTGGGTACGAAAATGGGCCTTGTCAGATTTTATCCTGATGGGAAACATTCCCTTCGGTTTAGTCGCCGCTGGCTGATGGATGATCATGTAAATGATATTTGTTTTGATCCGAAAGGCAATGCGTGGATTGCAACAGAACAGGGTGTAAGTGCCATCAGGACAAAACAAATGAGCCTGGTTTCCAAAGAGCAATATTTTTATGATGTACTGATGGGTCGTCATATCCGGGAGCCATGGATCGCAGGTCAGTGTCATCTGATGGCTCCGGGCGATACCACGCAATGGAGGGCTGAAGACGATGATAACGATGGCGAATTCACCGGGAATTATTTATCGATGGAAAGTTTCAGGTACGCGGCATCGAAAAATGAAGACGCCAGGGAAAAAGCAAAAAAAGCATTTCATTTTTTAAAGACATTAAAAGATATAACGGGAGGGGATGGATATTTTGCCAGAAGCATAGTGCCTGTTCATGGGAGGATCGGGTGCATGATGGAAATCAGATTTATACGGAAAAGCAGATTGCGGAGGAAATGGTTAGTGATCCAAGGTATAAACCGGTTGAAACACGCTGGCATAAATCGGCTGATGGAAAATGGCTGTGGAAAGGCGATGCGAGCAGTGATGAATGGTGCGGTCATATGATGGGATATTATTTTTATTATGAACTGGCTGCTGACGATGAAGAGAAAGTAATTGTGCGGCAGCATGTTGCCTCCCTGGTGGATCATCTGATTGCACACAATTTTTATATGGTGGATTATGACGGCAAACATACCCACTGGTCGGTCTGGTCACCGGAATCATTGAATCATGATCCGGAATGGGAGCAGGATAAGGCCGAGAATTCCATGGAATTGCTCGCGTTTTTCAAACTTGCTTATTACATGACGAATGATGAAAAATATGAAAAGCAATATCTCCGGCTGATCAATGAGCAGCACTATCTGACCAATATGTCTGCCCTTATTGATCAGAATCCCGCCTGGTTTATTTATTATGATCTCACGATGCAGGCTTATCTTTTTCCGATTTTGATTCAGTGTGAAAATGATCCGAAACGGAAATCGTTTTATCAAAATTATATGGACAAATGGATGGCACTGAGAATTAAGGATCAGAATCCGCTGATCAATTTTCTGTACTGTTATGCACGTGATAAAAAAGTGGAACAGGATGCATCGGTTAATTTTCTGATTGATACACCGCTGGATCTGGTAGACTGGAGTATCGACCATACCCAACGTGAAGACGTGAAAATTGTACATTGGCCGATGATGGATGATTTCCAGGTGGACAAATTACAACCACCCAGTATGCGCAGCACCGTGCGCTGGGACAAAAATCCTTTCAGCGCCATGATCAGTGGTAATCCTGATACCGAACGCGAGCCGGTATTTTGGCTTTATCCTTATTGGATGGGAAGGTATCTGAATATGATTAAGTAAAAATTAATTTATAAAAACGGTAACAAGATAATGAAGCGTATTTTCTTTTTGTTGATGATTTTGAACGGGACATTAAATTTAGCGGCATCCTCTGGTGGAGAGCAGGCACCCCCTGTTCGTCAGAATTACAGGGATACGGCATTTCAACAGGCCTATAGTGTAAAATTCCTGATCGATCGATGGAAAGACCGGCCATCTCCATTCTTAAAAAAAGTGTATTGTGACCGTAATGGTGTTGTTCAGATTTATTCATCTGAAGGATTATTGACAGAATCCGGCGGCCAATTCCTTGTTCCGGGTGAGCTGGTCCCGGATGTTTCTTACCGGCCCTTGGTTGACCGGAGAATAAGGTATGTGAATCTTTATCAGAATCAGTTTGTATACGCAGATGATAAAGCGATTTTCAGCAATGCCTGGGCAGGAAAATTATATGACGCCCATTCTTTACCGGATTTGAAATTGGCCAGCGGTGGTGAAAACTTTTCTTTTCTGATTTCCGACGGAATAAATATTCAGTATCGCAAAGACTCTCTGCTAATAACAGAGCTGAAGTCTCCCGATAAACTACAGGATATAGTATTTGATAAGACAAGAAATTTATTCTGGCTGCTGGGCGAAAATAGTGTTTCGGTTTTTGATCCGAAGGAGAAGAAAATCATTGAAAAATATCGTGGAGACAAACTGACTTGTTTTGCCCTGATACACAGCAGCTCCGAACTTATCATAGGCACACATGACGGTTACATTACAATAAATGCCGGTAGCGGAAAGATAACCCAGGGACTTCAAAATTTACTTCCTTGTCCCGATTTGACGGTGATTAAGGAAATCGGCGGAAAGCTTTGGTTTGGTTCTGTAAATGGTGCATTCATGAAGGAATCAGACGGAAAGTACAAATATTATGCATCGAAGCGCTGGGTTCCTTCTAATAAAATATTGGATTTATCTGCTGGGAAACAGGGGCTCAGTCTTAATTCTGACAGATAAAGGCCTTAGTGAATTACATTTTGAAAAGTTGACGCTGGAGGAGAAAGCGATGTATTATGAACAACAGGTTCGTTTAAGGCATATTCGTCTCGGATTTAATTCTACGATTTCAGGAATGAAAAACGGAGACCTGACGACCGGTTCACTGGAAGACTCGGATAATGACGGACTCTGGACTTCCATGTACCTGGGTGCAGAAGTATTTCGGTATGCAACGACCAAATCTCCCGAAGCATTGGAAAATTGCAGGGAATCTTTAGATGCTATGGAGCGACTCTATACCGTCAATCCCTTAAAGGGATTTCCTTCAAGATCATACGAAAGAAAAGGATACGCAGTATCGGATAAGCATGCCTGGAAAGTTGCAAAGGACACTGAATGGGTCTGGAAATCCACGACGAGTAGTGATGAAGCCATCGGACATATGTTTGTTTTTGGTGTTATTGCCGAACTGATCGATATACCGGAAATAAAAAACAAAGCGATCAGGCTTATGGATGGTTTGATGGAACATATTGTAGAACATGATATGTATATGATAGATTGGGATGGAAAACCAACAAAGTGGGGAAGATGGAATCCTGAATATGTAAATGCAAGGCCGATAATCGTCGGAGACAGAAAAATTACTTCTTCGAATATTATTTCCATGTTGCAGACGGCATATCACTTTACGGGTAAGAAGATTTATAAGGAAAAAGCGCTTGAGTTGATGAGTAAATACGGATACCTCGAAAATCTGATGCGCCCTATGAAAACAATTGGACGGGCTCCGGACGATGCTGATGAATTAAGCAAGGATTTGTCGGACGGATGGAATCACTCAGATGATGAAATGTATTTTGTAGGATACTGGGGACTTTATCGTTATGCGTTAAACGACACGCTTAAAAGTAAAATTCAGGGATGCAATAGTCGATCACTGGGAAATTGAACGCCCGGAAAAGGAAGGAGCCTGGAATATATTTACTTCGATTACCGGCATTCCTCATTTTGATCTGGATGAGGCGGTTTGGTATCTGCAAAAATATCCCCTTGATATGATTAACTGGAAGGTTGAAAAACAGCGAAAGAAAGGATATTCAATTTATCCCGAAAAACTTTCGCCGTCAAACTATAAAGGATGTGTTACCGCCCGACGAATTGCCTGTTGAGCGCCACAATGCTAACCGCTTCAATCTGGATGGCGGTTGTGAGAACGGTTGCGCTGAAAACAGCGCAGGTGATATATGGCTCCTGCCATATTGGATGGGCAGATATATGCAGGTAATCAGTGCGGGGGCAGGAAAAAAAACTACAATTTGGAATCCCTGAGAAAGGGATAGATAATTTATATATAGCAGGAGAATATTATTTATGGTCACACAAGTACAAACGCCTTATTTCTCTTGATGCTTTAAGAGGGTTTACGATAATCGCCATGATTATTGTTAACTATCCGGGTAGTGAAGAGCATGTTTTTTTCACTTTGCGGCATACCCTGTGGAATGGCCTTTCGTTAACAGATCAGGTAGCACCGTATTTTCTTTTCTTTGTCGGCGCTTCAATAACCTTTGCCTATTCAAAGAGACTGGCAGAAAATGCATCCCGTTCAGTGCTTTACAAAAAAATATTATTTCGTTCTCTGAAAATATATGCCGTCGGTATGTTCCTGAACCTGATGCCGGCATTTGATTTACATACGATCCGGTGGACGGGTACGCTTCAGAGAATAGCCATTGTTTTTTTTATATCGGCTTTTATTTACCTGAATACAAACTGGAAACAGCAGGCCTGGATTACAGCGATCCTGCTGGTTGGATATTGGCTGCTTCTGACCCTCATTCCAACGCCGGGTTATGATAAAGCCATGTTTGAACCTGGTGTAAATATTGTGGCCTGGTTTGATAGTAAGTTTCTGCCCGGTGTGATGTGGCGTGGTACCTGGGATCCGGAAAGTATTCTTTCCAATATTACATCGGTCGCCTCCTGTTTGACCGGTATGCTTGCCGGCCATCTGATGATCAGTGATAAGTCGCCGAATGAAAAAGTAAATTATCTGATGACCGCAGGTGTTTTCAGCGCAATTGCCGGTTATTTCTGGGGGCTTTCATTCCCGGTGAATGAAAATTTGTGGACCAGTTCATTTGTTCTGGTTACCTCTGGTTTTGCAGCACTTTTGTTTGGTGCATTTTATTTTATTGTTGATATCAAAGGAAGAACAAAGGGAACCCGTCCGGGAATTATTTTTGGGGCAAACGCAATTACCATTTATTTCCTGGCTGATGTGTGGGCATTAATATTTTATGTTGCCAAATTTGGAGGGACATCCCTCAACGAAAAATTTGTAAACGGATGGCAGAATGCAGGTATGGATCCCAGCCTGGCCAGTCTGTTATATGCCCTGCTTTTTGTTTGTATTAATTTTATTCCGGCCTGGATACTCTATAAAAAAAAGATATTCATAAAACTCTGAGCTCAGAAAAAAAATATGAAAACGACTATCTCATTTGTCCTGTTAATGATTGCTATCAACGGATCGTTTGCCCAAAAAGCACCCCTTCCGCTTGCCAGGCATAAGTTTATCGTTATTGCCCATCGCGGTGATCATGTTCTCGTACCGGAAAATACCCTTGCTGCATACGAAAACGGAATTAAAAACGGAGTTGATTTTGTCGAGATTGACCTGCGTACAACAAAGGACAGTGTGCTTGTAATCATGCATGATGCGACGGTGGATCGAATGACAAACGGAAAAGGAAAAGTAAGTGACCTGACCTATGCTGAATTGAAAAAATTGCAGGTGACGGATAAAAGAAAAGACACAACCGCGATTTACCGTATCCCGACTTTTGAAGAAGTACTTAAAACCTGCAGGAACAAAATATATATCTACCTGGATTATAAAGACGCGAGTGTTCAGCAGGCTTATAAAATGATCAAACACTACGGGATGGAAAAACAAATGATAGTGTATATTAATACTTCCGCCCAATATACCGAGTGGCGTGCGATGGTTCCTGAAATGCCACTGATGCTGAGTCTGCCTGATGAGGTGAAAACCGAAGCGCAACTAAATAAATTCCTGAACGACACACCTGTAAGTTTGCTGGACGGGGATTATAGTGACTATACGACGGTTGTCCTGGCGGCTTGCACAAAATCAGGTATAACCAGCTGGCCGGATATTCAAAGCCCGGATGAAGATAAAAATTGGGATCATGCACTAAAAATGGGTTTTACCGGATTGCAAACTGATCACCCGGCGGCGTTAATCAGATACCTGAAGGACAAGGGGCTTAGATAAGTAAATGGTAAATTGTATATGGTATATGGTAGGTAAATGGTGAATGGCTAATCTTAATTTTGTTTCTAAATCTAACAATTAATATAAACCGTGTTTCAAAACAGTGATTTAATTATGAAAAAAATAATTTACTTCGGCGTGATTGCAGCCTGCCTTTGTGTATTCTCGGCTTATAAGCTGAAGTCTGACGGGTGGGTTTCATTATTTGACGGGAAATCGTTAAATGGATGGAAAGTAGGGAAAAATGCAAAAACATTTTCGGTCCAGAATGGGGAAATTGTCGTGCATGGTGAAACGGCACATTTGTTTTATGAGGGTGAGTACATGAATCATAATTTTAAAAATTTTGAATTTAAGGCCCAGGTAATGACCTGGCCGAATTCAAATTCCGGAATTTATTTTCATACTGAATATCAGAAAAAGGATTTCCCGTCGAAGGGATTTGAAGTTCAGGTTAACAATTCGCATTCAGACTGGAAAAGAACGGGCAGTCTTTATGATATAGTCGATGTAAAGGAGGTATATGCGAAAGATAACGAATGGTACACCGAGTATTTTAAAGTGGAAGGGAAACATGTGACCATTAAAATAAATGACAAGACCGTTGTTGATTATACAGAACCTGAAAATTTTACACCACCTTCCAATCATCCCGGACGTATTATTTCACATGGGACATTTGCTTTACAGGGGCACGATCCCAACAGCGAAGTGCATTTCAAAGATATCATGGTAAAAGTTCTGCCCGACTAAAGTTTTTCTCTTTTGGTGTCGGATATAGAGAGTGATGTTGATTTGCTGATAAATTATTTGGCATAACTTTTATTAATAGTTGATGATCAATTCCAGGCTGGCGGTTTTTTTGTTTATGCTCTTTTTCGGTTGCTGCTGGTCACATTCTGCGATTTGCCAGACGACTCCTACGGGGATGACTGCTGATACACTCAGCAGTTCCGTAGACAGTGTACTCAGAATCCGGAATCTAAGCCCTTATTTTACGCTTCACGTAGATTCAACGATGACCTATGATCTTGAGATAAATAAAAATCCGTCACATTATTATTGGTTTTTAAAGAATTCCCCGCTTGGACTTAAAATCAATAAGGACAATGGGCTTCTCACCTTTAAAGCCGAGAAATCTTATTTTCTATCCGGAAAATTGAAATATGATTATCCGTATAAAGTAAGTGTTGGTGTGCAAAATCTTCAAAATCCGGCGGAAAGGGTCGATACCACATTCACTATTGAATTCTTTACTACTGAAATTATACCCTCCAGACTGAAACCTACAGTTAACACTGTGCTTTATGTAGATGAAGGTGATACCGTCAGTTTTAGAATCGAATGTGAAGAAGGGAGTTTTCCAATTGAGAGCATTAGTTTTTATTGTAATATGCCTATAAAAAATTACCAGGTAGTAAAAAAATGTGATGATGAATTCAGTTGGAGTCCTCCATTCGATTTTATCAGGGAAAATGATTCGTTAAAGCAGCGACAGGTTCTTCTTTATTTTATTGGAACTAATAAATTCTTTATCCGCGATACTACCGTTGTAAAAGTAAATGTAAAAGATGCAATGAACTTTTCCCAATTGATTCAGGAATATTCCCGAACGGTAAAAGAGGTAAGCACTTATACGCTGCAATTGAAGTACGCATTTGTGCAGCTTGACAAAAAGGTAAAAAGCACCAAATCAACACGTACAACCTTTGATATGACGTCCAGTTCGACCGCATTAGGTGGCACCGTGTTTTCTTCCCTGCCCTCCGCGGGTGCTCAAACAGCGGGAAAAATTCTGCCGGGTGCCGGCGTGGCACTGGTGCCTGTAAAAGAGTCCGTAGCACCCCAGAAAGTCGCTGAGCAAAATTCCGCATCACTTGTCCGTTCATCGATAAAAAGACTGGAATATCAAGAGCATGAAAATCTTTTGACCGGTGAAAGGGACCCTGAGATTATTAAAAAAATAAATAAACTCAGGGATGAAATGAAGCAGATTCAGATCCAGCTTATAGACGTGCCAGTTGATGAAAACAACGGAATGACGGAGGAACAGCTGAACGAATACTTTAATTCCAATAAGGTAAACAAAAAATATAAACTGAAACATTAACGACTGATGGCGATGTTATTATCAAAGCGCATGATGAAAAATAGCCGGACACTGATTTATTTGAGTGTCATTATTTTAATTCTTTTTTCCTGTAGTCGGCAACAACAGGCTGAAGAACCCGCTCCTCCACGCCCGGCACATATCGATCCCAATCCGTCTCCTGAATTTCTGAGTCCCGAAGAAAGCATGAAGACTGTGAAACTCCCGCCAGGTTATCATATGGAACTCGTGGCGAGTGAACCGCAGATTCAGGAACCGGTGGCCATCGTCTGGGATGGAAATGGCAGGTTGTACGTTGCTGAAATGCGCAGTTATATGCAGGACATTAAAGGCACCGGAGAAAAATTCCCTATTTGCCGCATTACGCGTCTGGAAGACACAGATGGGGATGGCAAAATGGATAAGAGCACCATTTTTATTGACAGCCTCGTCCTCCCGCGCATGATGCTCGCTATGGACGATAAACTAATCGTCAATGAAACCTACAGCTTCAATTTATACAGTTATCAGGATACCAATGGGGATGGAATTGCAGATGAAAAAGTCCAGGTTTATCACAATGATACTCCCGACGAATCAAATCTTGAACATCAAAAAAGCGGATTGATATGGAATATGGATAACTGGATTTATGTTACCTATAACCCTGTCCGCTACCGGTATGAGAATGGGAAACTCAGAGTCGATTCCATGTCAACCGAACCCGGAGGACAGTGGGGCCTGACACAGGATAATTTTGGACGGATGTATTTTTCATCTGCCGGTGGAGAAACACCAGCACTCAATTTTCAGCAGAATCCTGTTTATGGCAGACTCGATTTCGAAAACGAAAGACCAGATGACTTCGATTCCGTATGGCCGATTATAGCCACACCCGATGTGCAGGGCGGGCAGGAGCGTCTGCGGGCTGATAGTACATTAAATCATTTTACCGGTTCCTGCGGACAAACGGTTTTCCGGGGTGACCGCCTGCCATCCGGTATGGTTGGTGATCTTTTTATTTGTGAACCTGTCGGACGATTAATCCGCAGGGCAAAACAGATTAATGTGGATGGTGAAATCATATTAAAAAATGCCTACGACAAACGTGAGTTCCTCGCATCTTCAGATATGAATTTTCGACCGGTTAACACGGCGACCGGCCCGGATGGCTGCCTCTATATTGTGGACATGTATCATGGTATCATCCAGGAAAGTGCCTGGACGAAGCCTGATAGTTATATTAATCCGCAGATACGCCGGAAGGGACTGGATAAAAATATTGGCAGGGGGAGAATCTATCGTGTTGTACATGATGACTACAAACCAGGACCCACACCGCGTTTGCTCGATGCATCCGGTTCTGAACTTGTCAAAACGCTGACGCATCCAAATGGCTGGTGGCGGGACAATGCCCAAAAATTACTTATCATTCGAAACGATCAATCGCAGGTTCCCGCATTAAAAAGTCTGGCACTTGGCGAAAGAACATTCTGGGAAAAGTTGATGTTTTGGCACAATACTTCACTACCTGTTACCCGGGTACATGCACTATGGACGCTGGAAGGTTTAAAGGCAATAGATCCGGAAACCTTATTGATGGCGCTAAAAGATGAGGATCCTCAGGTTAGAAAAGCGGCCATACGAATCAGTGAACCGTTTTTAGTTCAGGAAAATGCCGGGATTTTTAGTGCGCTGGCTTCCCTGAAATCTGATCCAAGTCCGGATGTGAGAATGCAATTGGCGTTATCATTAAGATATAGCAAAAATCCAGCTGCAAGAACTCTACTAAAGGAACTTTTGGCCGCTGATAAAAATAATCAGGTCATCGTTCGGGTAGTAACAAAAAGCCTGAATGAAGGGGACGATTCTAAAAAAGAACTGAGGGACCTGACCGCCCATATGGATGATGATGATCAGCGTCTCGTTTTTAGCGGGGCCGCAAATTTCAATCAACTTTGCGCCACCTGTCACGGATCAGATGGAAAAGGAGTGTCTTCTAAGCTGGCGCCGGCACTATCTGGTGCTGATTTGGTTAAAGCAGACAAAGATCCGCTGATCCGGATACTGCTTCATGGCTTAAAAGGACCGGTTAATAAGGTAAAATATCCTGATGTTATGCCGGCGCAAAATGAAAGAAGCGATGAATATATAGCTTCCGTATTGAGTTATATACGTGTAGGCCTGGGTAATCATCTGGGACACGCTGGTCTTATATTTCCCGAGGATGTTGCTGAGATGAGAAAAAAATATAAGGATCGGAAAGAATCCTGGACGATGGAAGAATTAATTCCAGTTCACTGAGCTGTGACACCTGTGGTAGTATAACCAACTGTATTACTTGTGGATGCACCGATTAATTATTATTTTTTGTTCACTTCCCTTAACTGCCTGATAAAACCACCCACAAGATTGTATAGTCCGGTGTCGCCGCCTTCCCGCGTACTGAGTTCCAGCATTCTCGATAACCTGATGACATATTCCGGATGTGTCGGCTGAAGTGCGTATCTGACCACATGCTCATTGGTGTAGTCATAAATAATGCCGACACCCATAGTTTGTACTTTACCAATTTTTTGTTCGATCTCACTATTCAGGATATTCATCATCAGACGCTCTTCCGACTGTCGGAGCATCTGATTCGGAACAATGCAATGCACAAAGAAAGAATCTGCCTGGAGCTCTTCCTTATTTTCCAAACTGGAATTTATTACAAAGTGATCGAGGCTGCCTGTATCAAAATGTTTGGAGCCGTGACCAGAAATGAGATGCCCCAGTTCGTGACCAATTACCCAATACATAAAGCATTCCTGGTCGTCTGTCAGATAAGAGATATGCGGGTCGGGGCTTACATGATGGTCATGCAGGAAGGATTGAAGATAGGCGTCATCCAAAAAAATGATGTTAACGCCGGCGTAAGAGAATTAAAAAATAACGAGTTTATCTGGTCATCCGATTTGATTCGCATAGCCCCGCCATCAATGATGTAGACATTTACAAGTGATGGATCGTACCCCGAGTTGATTCTAACCTTTCCGCGCCATTTCGTGGACTTCAATATCGAATCAATGATATGACTGATCTGCGCTGAATCTTTGTCTGAGGTAAACTTCCCTTTAACTAAATATTCAGTCATCCTGACATCTTCAGGCTTTTTTCTGCAGCTGAACATAAGCCAGCCCAAAAAATTTATACATATGATATATATCTCCGGTTCAAAAGAGTCATGTTATTATCATGGTGCTGTCACTGTTTTTTCTCCAAACCTTGGTAAATCTGCGGGTCTGTTTCCTGGCGGTGTACGGGTGCAACTTTGCGGTTGTAATAATAATCATACGGATAAAAAGCTAAGGAATCAGTAAGGTTGAGGAAATATTCATAAAACTTATACGCAATTCCAGATTTGGATGATCACTGCTCGGGTCGTGAAGAAAAGCAATATCTCGTGCACCAAAATTTTCGATCATCCGCATTCCGGACAATTGAAACTGCATTCCGGGAACCATGAGCTCTATGTCAAAGGCAATATTTGCGCATGTCTGGTTTTTTGTTTGGGCGTTTCTTCTGACCAGATCAATGGCTAATGAATCAGCAGACATTTCCAATTTCTTGTCATATATTTAAAATTCTGCTGCGTATTGTCCGTCTTTGTCCATTTTATTTTAGGCCGTTTTGCCAATTACATAAATGTCCCTGTTTATTCAGAATTAAATGGCCTATTTCATGAAGCAGCATGAGCTCAAGCAATGGTTTAAATGCCATTGTATCGTTGAGTGTGTTTTTATGTGCGAACAGGCGGATATATTCCGGGTTTATGAGTATCGAGGCGATTCCGATATCCGATGCTGCTTATCTGACGACCAACATTGGATTCGGTCTAAGTAAGATCATTGGTATCACCTATCGGAATTGCTGAGCCAGAAACTCTTTTATAATCACAGCGAATCAACACAGTTGATCTCTGAAATGACTGGCAGTAGCAGAGAACCTGGGTAAAATTTTACGAGCATATTTTCATAGAGTATTCTTGAAATACTCCATGTCAGCTTCCATTTTTGACCATCGCGGCATTTCCCTTTTGAAAGTATATCTGTATAACGATAACGAATATTTTCGAAGGGAAATGTATTTCTTAAGGGACAATGGTTTTATCAGGCCTAAGGGAAGTGGTTTCCTCGACTTTAGTGAAAAAAATAATCACTCGAATCTTGTTGATATCGCCGAACCAACACCCTATAGGAATGACATTTGTGAGACTGCGCAAGGTTCAATTCCGTCTCAGATGTTGAAAGACCTGAAAACCTGAGAATTCCTCCCGAGAATATCTGAAAACATCTGATCAGGAGTTCGAATTAACTATTAAGGGAACAAAAATGCACAATTGGTTTAGACTTGTCGGACTCTGCCTTTAAGATGAAATGCGAACAATTTCATTTAAATTATCTGTGCACTCTTCTGTAAATTATATTTGGTACAGAGCAATTGAATGTTTTTTTGTCAGCTTTAATTTAGCTTCCTCCTTTAGAAACACCACGGCGATAAAACTTTCTAGTTTTTTTTGACCGGATTGCTGGGTAACCACTGACTTCTCGGGGTCCTGCGTCTTTCACGACGGCTTCCGATTCCCGCTCTCATTTTATACATCAATGGTACCTGTGCCGCAGTCTTTTGAGTCCACCCATTACCCGCAGTGACATTATATATCCCGATATATCCCCCAACCAGCAAACCAAATGCAGCATCTATTTTACTGCCGTAATCATATTGGGTCCCGACACCATGAAATTCCTCAAACCAGGATGGAAATACGAAGTCCGAAACTTTTATTCCGTTAATATCATATGCAAACTGATCGTCTTCACATGCATCGCAGGTCTCATACGCGTAGAGGACACCGGTGCCGTCTTTATCCTGACGGAAAACGGTGAGGTTGATGTCAGGGTCTCCAAGCATTTCCAGCAGTTCATGGCTTGCTGTTACCGTCCAGCTACTTCCATATTGCGCGTCTGTGCCTGCGAAAATTTTTCCGAGCGGAAGCCCCTGTGCGGTCACATCGTGATAACCCAGTGCACCTGCCTGATCCGAATTGTCAAAAATTCCGAGTAGCCAGGAACTGTCCGGGGGTTGTTGACCGGATGGAAAAAAAGTTACATCTGCATCAATACCCCATGCAGGTGCAAAATCCCTGCTCACCTGGATCTGCAGTGCCGCTACTGCTGCAGCCACTTCGTCATCTGTTAACTTGGGATAGGTGTTAATTACGGCTATTTGAATATTTGCCATAGTAATATGTTTTATAGTTATAAAATAAAATCCGGCATTGAGTTAAGGACAGGCAAAGCATTTACCACTCTCCGAAATGGCGATTAGTGATAGTTAAATCACAAATACCAATTCAGGAAAGGCAGGAAAAATATTTCTCCTGGAAATCTATGTTCTCAACGGGTAAACTGGAATTTAACGGGAGGAAATAAGTGGATAAAAAATAAATCGTGCACTTAGCAGTAGTTTAAAGTTAATAACAAATTCGAACATAAAATCTTTAATAATTTTAAATGCCAAATAATTAAAAGAGTTTTAATACTACACTAAGCAAAAACCCTTAGCAGTTTTCCAGAAGATCAGGGTCTCGTTCAATACCCATTCGCCTGAGATGATCAACAGAAACCATTTTAAAGGGAATAGAAATGCGTAATTATTTAAGAATGCCATTTTAAATAACCCGGCGCGTCAATTTCATTGCGAGTGTAGCAATAAACTGGAGAAAACGGTTATGCTGACCCACTCAACGCTCATAAACAAAAATGCCTCTCAAACTTCGTTTGAAAGGCATCGTGCACGAGACTGGATATTTTCCATCCTGGGCTATACATTGCCAATAATTTTTAAAATAGCGCAGGCCGCGTTGCAGTTAAATGTAAATTCTTATCCGTATGGTTCAAAACGGGTTTGTCCCTCATTTGAGTTTCAAAACTTCCATGCTTGTTAAGGGCGTATCCTGGTAGTTGGCCTGTTGAACGGCCCCACCTGCAACATATAAATTTCCGTTATAAACGACTGCTCCTGCTGAATGTCTTTTCACATTCAAACCTGAGGTTTTTGTCCAGGAAGATCCGGAGACAGAATATTTTCCAACTTCATTGGTCATTGAAGCAGGGGTGTTTAGTTCATAACCGCCAATAGAATAAATATAGGTACCATCGGAAGCCAGGGAAACACCTTGTCTGGAAGTTGAAAAAGGTTGCAGATCATGCCAGGAATTGCCGGATGATGAATAACTTAAAAAGTAATCTCCGTCCGTTATATATAAATCATTATTACAAGCCGTGGAAAAATACGGTTGTAGATTAAATTTACCGATCGCTATTGAGGCATCAGTCTGCCAGGCATCCATGACCGGATCATAAATAAATGTTGGCTCGGTAACCCCGGCTGAACCGGCCGCTACGTAAATTTTACCATTAATGGCGGTACCGGCAATAAACTGATTTCCTATCACGGAATTCACCGCACCGGAAATGGGAAATGGAGATTTTTCGGTCCACTGGTCGGTAGCCGGATCATATTCTTCAGTTACGTTTGTATAGGTGATATTATTTAAGTCCGACCCGGTAATACCGCCAATCGCATAAATTTTTCCGGATACCGCGGCAACAACCAGGTATCCCCTGGCTGTAGGCATCGGAGACTTAGGCTGCCAGCTGTCATCGGACGGGTTATATACTTCGACTGCATTTATTCCACTGGCATCATATCCGCCAATAGCATATAACAAGCCGCCCTGTTCAACGAACCCGAAATGATGCCGGGCAGTAGGCATCGGGCTGGCGGTCTTCCATCCATTCCCTGAACTACTGTTACTGTCTTTTGAGCAGCTGTTTGTTAGAAGTATAAGGATAAGAAGAGCAAAAAAGGCAAAAACCTGTTTCATATTTTTAATTTATACGGTGTATTAAGGCATAATTCAAAACTATAGCAACAGGTCATAAACACATAATTGATTCTTAGAACCGGAATAATAAATTTTAATATTTATTGCAAAATATCCTGTTATCGAAAACATTCTTAGTAATACCTGCAACCGACACTCACCCAATATGCATTTTTTGCAGAATGATCCCGGACCTGCCCTGGTTAAAACTCCGGGATCGATCAGATTATTGTTGGAACTGGACCTGTTTACCTTAGCTGTATGGATTGGTTTTATATTAACCAAATTGAGGCCACCCATACATTTGGTAAGGTCCAAGACGGATATAGCTGCCTTTTTATTTTTGAATAGATGTTTCAATCCCTTCACCCATAGCCTGTATCAATTCATGAGGCCAAACCGGCTCATCATGCTTAACCACCTGGATCCAGGCCGTCTTATTGTGCTTAGTTTGAATGGATGCCTGAAAAATTACTGCCGAATGATCAGAGAAAAAAACTTTGATCCAGCCATACCCTTTATCAATATGGAGAAAATTTCCCTGGCATTCTTTTTCATGGTAAGTATATATGAAGGGAGTCATAAAGAATTATTGAGGAAAATGATCAACCCGGCCAACTCGAAAAAACTTAAAGAACGCTCTGGCCATCCACTAATTTACTTACAATTCAAATAGACTGGTATTTCAGGTTTGAATCCCCGGATAAATTGAAAATTAAGGTACTTTTATGTCAAACACAACGGCAATGGGTCACCCTTCTGTAAAAAAGCTGGCCACTTATTTCGTCCTCGCCACCTTAGCCGGCCTGACCAGCAGCGCATTTGCCCAAACCATCACAGGTGATCAGATCAAGGCGCAATTCATCAAAGATTGGCAACGGGCGAAAGTTTACACCATTGACTACCTCAACATTATGCCGGCCGACAAATATTCCTTCAGGCCGGTCGACAGTATCCGCAGCTTCGCGGAGCAGATGCTGCACCTCGCCTGGGACAATGTCTTTCTGAACATGGTCGCCACTGGTAAAAAGATAGACTGGGTGCCCGGCCAAAAGTTCAACTGGCATGAAGGTGAAAAAATCGATTGGCCCGATGGCTGGCTCGAAAATAGCCCCACCGCGCAGGGCAAGGATTCCGTCGTATATTATGTAAGTAAAAGTTACGACATTGCCCTTCAGTATATAAAAAGTCTGGATCCAGGCAGGTATGGCGAGATGACGGGTATGCCCAATATCACAGACACCCGCTACGCGTGGCTGCTCAAGGCATTCGAGCACCAGACTCACCACCGCGGTCAGACCACGATCTATATCCGCCTGGTGGGCGTCAAGCCGCCAAACGAGAGATTGTTCTAGTGAATTTGAATACCTATTATAAAATTTAAAATAATCATTATGACCATACATAAATCACGTCGTCGGTTTATAAAGAATTCTGTGCTTGCCTCTGCAGGTTTTTATATTATTCCTCGGCATGTTATGGGCAGGGGATTCATCGCGCCGAGTGATAAATTAAATATTGCAAGCATTGGTGTCGGTGGTAAGGGAGCTGACGATATAAAACATTTTTCGGATAGCGGCAAGGCAAATATTGCTTTTCTCTGTGATGTGGACGACGTAAGTGCAGCAGAAACAAGAAAAGCCTTTCCTGCTGCGAAATACTACAAGGATTACAGGGAAATGCTTTCCAGGGAATCTAAATCCATTGATGCGGTTTCTGTTTCGACACCGGATCACCAGCATGCAGTTGCTGCCATGGCTGCTATGCAGTTGCACAAACATGTATATGTACAGAAGCCACTGACCCATGATATTTATGAAGCGCGTATGCTCACAGAGGCTGCCCATCGCTACAAAGTGGTCACCCAAATGGGAAACCAGGGTGCGTCCGGTGATGGAGTCAGGCAGTTGGTGGAATGGTATCGGGCAGGTCTTATCGGTGATGTCGAAACCGTTTATTGTTATACCGACAGGCCGATCTGGCCTCAGGGAATCATGAGGCCAACAACCGCGTCTGTCATACCCACTACACTTGACTACGATTTGTGGTTAGGAACCGCCCCGCAAAAAAATTATTTCGAAGGACTTCTGCCATTTAACTGGAGGGGTTGGTGGGATTACGGTACAGGTGCACTGGGCGATATGGCCTGTCATATTATGGCGCCGGCTTTTGCCGTACTTGGACTCGGTTATCCGGTATCTGCTGAATGCAGTGTAGCCTCCCGTTACATCGAAAACTGGAATGCGGCGTATACTCCCGAAAGTGGACCGATATCTTCGCATATTACCCTTGTCTTCCAGGGCAAAAATGGAAAACCGGATATGGAACTGCATTGGATGGATGGTGGTATTCAGCCCACAAGGCCATATGAGCTTGGATCCAACGAACTCATGGGTGATGGCGGTAACGGTGCGATCTTCATCGGAACGAAGGGAAAAATGATGTGTGGTACGTATGGAATAAATCCGCAACTTCTTCCTACAAGCAAAACAAAAACTGCGAATATTCCTCAAACGATTCCGCGTGTACCCGGAGGCGATGAAGGCCACTACGCAGCCTGGATCGAAGCTTCTATGATGGGATATGGTAGCGATAAGGCAAAAAACCTCAGCTCAAATTTTGATATTGCAGGTCCGCTTACTGAATCGGTTTTAATGGGCAACCTGGCGATCCGGAGTACTAACATACAGAAGAAAAATGGGAATGATATCGAATATCCGGGCAGACATATTAAACTGCTCTGGGATGGTCCGTCCATGAAGATTACCAATTTCGAAGATGCAAATCAGTTTGTAAAAAGAACGTACAGAGAGGGCTGGAGCCTGGGTACATAAGAGCGGTTGCATTTGCGTCCGTCTGGTGATCGACTTTTGTCTATAGGCCTGGCTCTTTTTTCCCCGTCCAGCCTAAACTGGTATGGCTAAAATTATCGTTGTATTTTAATCCGTAACCAAGCATGCGGTCGAAAGAGGAATGCGCGAATAATAGTATGCCGATGGTGATCGTCACGTCCTGATGCAGTAAGAAACCGGCTGCTGCCACTAACAAACCAACGGCGCGGTGGTGAAACAAATTATAAGTAAAGGCGCCGACACGGTTGTTGAAAAGGTAACCCATCATAGAGATATCCGGACTTAAGAACAGTGGTATCCATAACCATAAGGTCAAACCCAGGCTGTGTTTGGTTAAAAAATAAATGGCGATTGCCGTAATGGCTGCTTCTTCGACTTGCAAGGTTACGAACATCTGCCTGGTGAAGGGGAGTTGACCTTTGTTTTGATCGATCATGACTTTTATTATTTTACGGATCAAAGATGCGCTGCAAAACCGGACTTTTTGTTCTAGACATAAATGAACAAAGGAGTTTGCGCCGAGCACCATCAATGTCGTTACATGCGGAAGATATTTGGCGCTGTAGTGGATGACTGCCAAATTTATAATTTCTATGACTAAAAGTAAAAGTAATGCCCGTGGAACAAATTTCGCTATTATCTGTTTGAAGGCTTTATGAAGAAAATTGGATTCTTGTCGTTTGGTCATTGGGCAAACCATCCGTCTTATAAAACCCGCAGTGCGGCGGATACATTACTCCAGTCTATTGATTTGGCGGTGGCTGCGGAACAAATTGGTATTGATGGTGCTTATTTCAGGGTGCATCATTTTGCCTCCCAGTTAGCGTCACCCTTTCCTTTGCTTGCGGCAGTTGCTGCCAAAACAAGTAAAATAGAAATAGGTACAGGGGTTATTGATATGCGTTACGAGAATCCGCTTTATATGGTGGAAGAAGCGGGCGCTACTGATTTAATTTCAGAAGGACGCCTGCAACTTGGGATCAGCAGGGGATCACCGGAACAGGTGATAAACGGGTGGCGCTATTTTGGATATGAGCCCACCAAAGGAGAAACAGACGCGGAGATGGGAAGACGCAAAGGATTGGAATTTCTGGATAAGTTAAAAGGAGTAGGGTTCGCCCAGCCTAATCCAAACCCGATGTTCCCCAACCCGCCCGGATTACTGCGTTTGGAGCCACATGCACAGGGATTGCGGGATCGTATCTGGTGGGGAGCTGCCTCCAATGCTACGGCTGTCTGGGCCGCGGAAAAGGGTATGAACCTGCAAAGTTCTACATTGAAATTTGATGAAAATGGTAAACCTTTCCATATACAGCAAGCCGAACAAATAAGGTTGTATAAGGAAGCCTGGAAAAAAGCAGGGCACCCCCGTGAACCGAGGGTATCTGTAAGCCGCTCTATTTTTGCATTAGTAACGGATCAGGACCAGCGTTATTTTGGCGGGGAAAAAAACCAGACCGATCAATTCGGAATGATAGAGCCGACCAAACGCGCTGTTTTCGGAAGAGGTTATGCAGCGGCACCAGATCAACTCATCAAAGAACTGGAGAAAGACGAAGCGATCCGGGAAGCAGATACATTGCTGTTGACGATTCCCAATACATTAGGGGTAGAATATAACGTACACATATTGTCTTCTATCCTTGAGCATGTTGCACCCGGACTGGGTTGGCGTTAAAAAGGCCCGTTCTTGTAGAGTCAGGTATGTGTCAGGCTCTTGTCAAACTGGTGTCATACCGGCGTCATACAGGCGAAAAGTCTCTATAAGGTCCCTATATTGTCCCTATAAGGTCTCTGCGGATTTGCAGAATATTAATAATTTAGCAGAAATGTCCCCGGATGCCTTCAAAAAAGAAAACGCGCAAAAACCCGGCCGAAAAAGTCGTTGTGAAAAGCAAAGCTTACGGCAAACATGAACGTGCACCCAGGGGATCCAAATCTAAAGCTGTTTTAAACCTGGCCATGAAAGCGCACGGCCGGCGCCTTCGGAAAAGTAATATTCCCGCCAAGCTGATCATGGATGCCCTGCAACCGTTTCGGGAAAATTTCAAGGGTGGGATGATCTGGCAAAGACTGGTTAAACATTTTGCCGGGCAGGCAAAGAGGGGCGACCCGTATAGTGTAACCGGAATCAATGATTGGGATCTGAATCTGCAATACCTGACGAGCAGGCTCATGACGGTCAGCGTGGAAATAGAACCTGAAGATGATTTTTCGAATCTGGCAATTGAAGTTAACTACAGTTTTAGCAATCGTTTTCTGGAAAGAAAATCAGATATCACGGCGTTTCGGGTCACCCTCATTTTTCTATTCCCGGATTTCAGGAAAAATAAAATCAAAACGATTCCCATTGTTTTGCCTGATAAATTATTAAGTGATTCCGCACTGTATTCCTTCATAGTCGAACAGCCTCGCGGCGCAAATTCCTATCTCTGTTGTTTCAAGGCAGAAGCGTGCAGGAACGGTGAACTTTATCAAAATTCAGTCAATGTAGGTAAAGTGATGTGTTTGATTGCGTCAGGGACAAGAAGTTGAATGCGTCTCAGAAACAGGTTAAAACATTATCGAACCAAATCAACCGTTAGGTGTAAGTAGTATTGCAGCTTATACCATTGAATCATGAAATCAGACGACGCACTCTCCCTTATCAATTCAGATGGAATCGTCAAAACACGGCCCCAAACATGGGCGGATCTTGGTTGTGGTGCGGGTTTGTTTACCATTGCCCTCAGTGAAATTCTTTGGGAGAAAAGCAGCATATATGCAGTTGATAAAAATATCAGCAGCCTGAATATAAATTCCCACCAGCATAAGGCAACGATCACCACGGTAAAGGCAAATTTTGAAAAGGACGATTTGCACCTGGCACCCCTGGATGGCATATTGATGGCGAATTCACTTCATTTTGTAAAGGATAAAACTTCGTTTCTTAATAAAAGCAGAAAATGGTTTCGGAACGATCCCTTGTATTTAATTGTCGAATATGATACGGATAAATCTAATTTCTGGGTTCCTTATCCGGTTTCCTTTTCAGGACTGCAAAGCCTTTTCAATGGCCTGGGATTTACTTCCATTGTCAAAATAAAGGAAAAGCCTTCCCGCTATCACCAGTCAAATATTTATTCGGCACTGGTTCATTAGCAATTACGTTCCTGCCCTTTACAAACCTGTTTTCCCCAATATTTATTTTCGTCAACTGTTGTCTTTCAGGGCAGAGAGTTTTTGAGTACGTCCTGAATCAGTTTCGTTTTCAATTGCGGCTAATAGGGTAAAAGCCGGTTTACACGATGCAGAGTGAATCATTTTCATGAAGCCGGATTTAAATTCCATCAGGTTTTTAATTTAAATAAATTCGTATCTTTAAAAACTGCTAGCCATCCTGAAATCGGAAAAGATACTAATCCGCATTCCCCTGAAATTTTTTCCTGACTAATAGATTGCATCCGGAGATTTTAATTTAAGAACTTTAAATGCAAATCGTATGGGCGTTATTCTGCAGGCTGCTTATCGAAGAAGTGTGTATGTAAACGGAAGGGCTGCGCTGATTTCCGTTCCATGTCCCGCTGATCGGGGTACACCGGATGTTGATTGGTGGTACGACCACCTGGCGCATCAGGCCAACGAATTTGCAAAGATTGGATTTACAGCGATTCTTTTACCGCCGCTGTGTAAAACCATTTCGGGTGCACAACCCGGAGCGGACGGATATGGCATTTATGATGACTATGATATTGGTAATAAAAATCAATGCAATTCGATTCCTACCAGATTTGGTAACAGGGAACAGTTGCAACGTCTTTGCGCCATTTTGCGTGCAAACGAAATAGATATTTATGCTGATATGGTGCCACATCAGCGTCAGGGAGGCAATAATGGCAACTACAATTATCTGAATGCGGCAGGGCAAATGGGGGGACGGTTTCCAAAACATCCCGCATGTTTTTTTGGACCCGAAAGTCAGGGACGTGTTCCCAGGGATCCGATCGCCGGGCCTGCATCAGACGATTTCAGCTTTGGAGATGAGTTATGTACAGTAAGATCTAAGCCCGAAGGTTATGTTTTGAATGGATTGATTAATGCAGGCGATTGGTTAACCCAAACGCTGGACTTGCAGGGATACCGGGTAGACGATACAAAGGGCCAGGTATCTCATTCCGTGCTGCAATGGTCTAACAGTAAATCCATGGCTGGAAAAATTGTCATTGGTGAATATGACGACGGGAACCGGAATAATTTAAACTGGTGGGTATGGGAATCTGGTATCATGGGACGTGCTTATGCATTTGATTTTTCGTTGCACTATGAACTGGAAAATATGTGCAACAATCCATATAATTATAATATGGGTCAGCTCGATCATTCAGGTTATGCCGGCCTTTCGCCCACTACTGCTGTAACATTTGTAGAAAACCCGGATACAGACACAGATGGATTTGCAACCATCATCTGGAACAAAATGCTTGCCTATGCTTATATTCTAACAAGTGAAGGATACCCGGTTGTTTACTACAGAGATTACTCAACAGACAGGAATTGTTATGGGTTGAAACCCGGTATCGATAATTTAATCTGGATTCACGAAAACCTGGCTTTTGGAGAAACCATCAACAGGTGGAAAGATTTTCAATTTATTGTTTATGAGCGAACAGGCGATCCAAAATTATTAGTCGGATTGAATAAGGATATGAACAGCAACTGGAAAACCGTTACCGTCGATACCGGATTCGGTCCGAATGTTCAATTGCACGATTATACCGGACATGGAGAAGATAAATGGACAGACTGGCAGGGCAGGGTGACCATTTCAATTCCGCCCAACAATGACGGACTTGGATATATATGTTATAGTCGTGCCGGCCTTAGCAGGGAAAGAAAGATACAGAGTAAAACAACCAAACAGATTTTTTTCGGCGACAAAGACCTGGATATTGATTGTGCAAATACCATGATGCGTACCGTCGGCCGGATCTGGTGTGCTGCTGATACTGACATTGTCATCGGGGCCAATAATGATTTCCAATATCAGGTTATAGGTCCGGGTGAATCACACATTGAGAATAAATTAGGAAAATACCGCACAACAAAGACCGGCTGGCATGAAATTCAGATACAATCAAAAACAGGTATCAAAGCATTTCATCTGCAAGTCCTTTACCAGGCTCCATTAACCTTATAAATTTTTTTTATGGATCGCAGAAAATTTCTCAACCGCTCTTTACAGGCAGGAATGGCCGGATATTTACCCCTGACTTTTATTAAGAAAGATGAACTGTTGTCACCACCGCCCTCAGCAATGAGAGATGTACTCACCCGGTCTTATAATAACGCAAGAACCTGTACCAATAATAAGGAGACCATTTTAAATGTAGACAACCTGACCAACAGGGGCATCAGAAAATTATTCAGTTTAAATACACCGGGCGACAACTGTGGATGTGAAGCGCAACCGTTGATTGTGTCGAATTTTAAAATAGCCGATGGCACAACACATGACATGGTTATTCTTGCTACGATGTCAAATACTGTTTTTGCCTATGATGCGAATAATGGCAGTCTGCTTTGGACCGCCCAACTGGGTAATCCCATTAAAAGCACTAATGAGATTGACAGCCATAATATAAACGATCACTGGGGGATTTTGTCCACTCCGTGTATAGACAGGACGGCGAAAACTATTTACTGCGTGGTCTGGTCCAGTCCGGATGGAACTGTCGCCAAAGCCAGTCATTCGTTCCATGCGATCAGTTTGCTCGACGGAAAATCTGTCGGGCAACCCCTTAGCCTGACGGATGTTACTTATACGCCGGGAAACGGGCTTCCTGTACAACATTTTTCAACCATACCTCGTAAACAGAGGAGTGCGTTACTACTAACGCATATCAACAACCACAAGACGGTATTCATTGGTTGTGGTACAATATCCGAATCGGATAATAGAGCCCAGGGTTGGATTATAGCGGTGGACCTGGCTGCATTTAAAGTATCCGCGAGCTTTACTACTGCTTCGAGGTTTTCCGGTGGGGGTATCTGGCAGGCTGGTCAGGGATTGTCTGCTGATTCAAAAGGGTTTATCTATTGCATGACCGGTAACGGCGCATTCGATGCCAAAACGGATTGGGGTGAATGTTTCTTAAAAATAGAATACACGCCTGCTGCAAATATTGTTAACTCTACTTTACAGGTGGTTGATTGGTGGAGTCCATTTTCCGATGCAGGACGTGAGGGCCTTGATCCCACCCTGACGCATACGAAAGAAGGAGGGGACAATTTGCCGACGAATGCAGGGGAATTTATTGATCAGGACCTGGGATCAGGCGGCCCCGTTTGCATTGAAGAATTTGGGATTGTTGCAGGTGCGGGGAAAGATGGAATATTATATGTTACCAATATGAACAATATGGGGAAAACCATCAATGCTGATTTTGCTCATGCTACAGGCAATTATGCAAAATTAAAGACGCCGCCTCAGTGGTTTACCTTTTATCCGGGCAACGGTATTTCTTCCTCGCCTGATGATATAACCCAGTTCAATAAGTATTATGAGAATCTGACCCATCACCAACATTCCACACCAGTTTTATATGATAGTCCGGTTCATGGTAAGATGTTATTTACATGGGGCGAGAATGGAAACCTGCGCGCCTGGACAATCAATGCCGATGGCAGCCTGATCTTTCTGGCTACAGGCGCTGAAGTTGCATCTCCTAATGCTCCCAGAACAAACAATGATCATGGAGGAATGCCGGGCGGTATTATTTCTTTGTCCTGTAACGGTAAAATGGAGAACACGGGATTATTGTGGGCATTGGTTCCCTTAACAGATGCCAACAGAGAGCACAGCCCCGGGATTTTATATTGCTATGATGCAAATAACTTTACTACTTATAACGACGGGAGCAGGGGCCTGAAACTGCTGTGGAGTTCCGCAACCTGGAATATCAATTTTACACATCCGAAATTTAATATTCCGGTGGTCAGCGGCGGAAAAATCTACGTACCTACTTACGATGCGCGGGTTGATGTTTACGGACTGGCGTAACCATATCTCGCAACGCTCCAAAATGCAAAAATCCCCTCGATTTCATCAAGATTTGGCTATCTCCCCCGTCCCGTACGTTCGGGACGAGATGCCGCTGCGATCCCTGACGGACTTGGTAAGTTTCGGAAAGGACAATGACTGCGCAAATGTTACGGAATTTTGTACCGGATAAGTCCTTCCCAGCAGGCGAGCCATTTGACGTTGTCGGAGTCGAAGGCAAAATCTTGGATATGGGAATTGGGCTTGGAATCGTTTATGTCATGAAAGGTGAATTGCCCGTTTTCGTATTTAGCCATTCCCCTATTGTCGTAGGTAATCCAGATTACTCCGTCATTAGAATTTTTCAGGTTATCAATCGTTGAGTAATTATTCGGAAGATTTATGGGAATACGATTCCATTTAAGTCCATCCTGGATAAAAAGACTGTCAACGTTCCCTAACAAGCTATTATTATTTTCATAACCCAACATGTAAACGCTTTTTCCATCAGAGCCGAAGATACCCACCAAATTTAATTTAGTAGTGGAATCCGGATAGTTGTATACCATAGTATTCCCGCTTCCGGTTCTGATCAGGAAGCCACTTGCGGTACTGTTATTCGGTAATCCGGAAATGTTCCGGGTGAAAAAAGCAAGCACCGAATCGTGGGAAACATCAATTGTTATATTAGAATAATTGCTGCCTAATGCTATTGTGGAATAGCTAACCCGATCCGAAAAACTACCACTCCCGTTATATTTATAAATGGTATCAGAAACAGTAGTAAAATAAATAAGGTTTGTCCATTTGTCAACAGCCAGTCCGCTGGGTGAGAAAGGAAGTGCAAATGATTGCCAGACCTCATTTTTGAACTCCAAAAGGGTAGGCACCACGGTATTAAAACCTGTAAAAGGACGAAGATTCATATAAATGCTCCCGTCTCCATCAACGAAAAGACGGGAGGCCGAATACTGAGTGATATCGACCGGCATATTTCCGGAATTATATTGAGTCCAGTTAACCCCGTCAAAACGAAAGATATCTTTGGATGTACTCATCCATTTGTTGTTCTTATTATCAATCACAATAGAATAATATGAAGGCGGTATTGAACCATCGTACATACTCACGGGCGGTAAATAAAACTGTACAGAATCATTGTCTACAAAAGCTGTGGTGACTGTGGCACCCATGTTCGTTTTTTTGCAGCCTGCACAACAAACCAGCAGGAACATTACTGGCAGATGGTAATATAGAAACTGTTTCATCAGTGTGCGTTATGGTAACAGGTGATTGATATTCCCCGTTAAAACTAGTCGTTTTGGCAGGCGGATCCTAATTGAATTGGGTCAGACGGCCATTTGATTTTGGGGTTTTTTGAAAAAAAATGGCCTGAAGGCGGATGAGTTAGTAGAATTTACTTTTTATAGCAGATCCCCAATGAAATTTTGCAAAAATGGTTCGCTTTGTAGTGAGCCGGAAGGGTGGAAGTAGGAGTGGGCGTCCTATTCTTCGCCGGGGCCGGGCTCGCCGTGGATGGTGAACCAGACCTTGATTTATCAATTAAAAAGATGGGGTTTTGCAGATGATACCTTTTATTTTTATAATAGTCCCTCTGATACGATAAAGGAGAAACATCCTGTTTTTAGAACATTGGATCTTTAAGTCTTTAGATCTTCTATGTTCTGTTTTTTATTGGCCTTACCCCACCGCCCCCATACCACCAGATAACAAACCCCCGCCGTTATCCAGACATCGGCGAAATTGAATATTCCGGTTCGTAAGTTCAGAATACCCAGATTCATGAAATCAGAAACATGCCGGTCGAATAACAAACGGTCAATGATATTTCCAATGCCGCCTGCGAAAATTAAAGCAAAGGCCAATATCTTCCCATTGGGCATCATCCTGGACTTAAGAATCGTGTAGATAAAAAAACCAATGAGAAAGACCAGGGGAACGATACCCAGGATCCAGTAACTGGCAATCCTGGGCAGGTTATCAGCGAAACTCATGGCCGCACCCGTATTTTCCACGTATTCGAGTCTGAAACTGTCATGCAAGTAGGAGTGGACGGCCTTGTCTTTTAACTGCTCTTTGGCGATATCCTTGGTCACCCGGTCCCAGCTGATCAGGGTCAGGGAGCTGAGGCAGAACAGCAGGATCTTTAACCGGCTTTTACTGAATATCTTTTTCATTTGTCCTACCTCTCGTTTTTATTCATGTATAAGGTACGAAATGGTTACGGTATCTGTAAGGACTTGTTGGCCGTCTCCCTTCTTCGTCGGGCCGGGCTCTCCGCTGTATCTCCCCGAAGGGGAGGATGCCGCTGCGATCCCTGACGGGAGGGGAAGAGCAGAAACAACTAAGGATTTCTATGTATTTTATTCCTATCTTTTATCTGCCTAGCTTTGATATTGGGCATTTTTAACATTGACATTTTCTTTGGAATTTTACGAAACTCATTTCAATCTGGGTATGTTAAAAGCAATTCTTATAGCGATCCTGTTGAATTGCATTTTACTCTTCTCTTGCGAAGCTCAATCAAAACAAATCATCTTTGATAAATATACCACCGATAATGGCTTATCCAATAACGAATGCACAAGTCTTCTGCAGGACGACGATGGCTTCATCTGGGTTGCGACAAAAGATGGACTAAACCAGTTTGACGGAAAGGATTTCATTAAATTTTACAGTCTTGATCTGGATAATCAGCTTCCTTCTAATGAGATAAGAAAGATAATAGATAGACATCATCACCAGTTAGTCATCGCAACCAGCATGGGACTGGCCATACTGGATACCAAAACCGGAGTTTCAAGAAAATTAATCATTTCCTCTCCGCACGCGATGAAGAAACTGACTAATGACATTCAGGATATGCTAATTGATTCTGCTGGGAACCTTATTGTATCTACAAGTGCTGGTATTTATGTATTTAACGAATTGCTAAAGCTTATTTTACGGCATGATGAACCCAAGTCAGATGTTTTTAACGGAAACGAGACAATTTTCGCATCCGGCAAGTCCTTGTATTTATTACCAGATGGAAAAATCATAGTGGTAACCAAGCGGGAGACTATGTACGAACTTAATATTGACCGCCACGCATTTCTAGATTTCAATTGGTTCGAAGGGAATAGGAATAGGTATAAACTTTTTAGCGACTGGCATGACAACGGCCGGTTTATTTGTTGGAAACAATAGCAGGGGTCAGTTTTTTTTCGTCAGTTACTCGCCCATGGAGGACGACAGCGTCCATATTGTTGATCAGCCCAGGGAAAGGGCCGTGAGCTCAACGATTCATTTCAAAGTATTGGAGAAAGTAGGTCCCAAAGCAGGGTGATTATGCTCGATGATACTTATTTTGCCATTACGTTTCAGGATCAGGGGATTTATCTGATGCATACAAATGATATGACACTAAATGCGGTCCTGGACACAATATTATTAACAGGAGTACATTGTAATGATTTAATCCTCGACAAAAATCAACGGTTATGGGCTGCTACTTCTGATGGTCTGTATAAACAGTCTTTTTCCAAAGCTTTCTTTCATAAAGTGACGCTGCCTCCGGACGAAGTACAATATGCAGGCAATCAGTCGATCAGAGGAATCCTGGCACAGAATCACCATTACTATGTCAATCAGTTTTTCAGGGGAGTATTAGTCTACGACTCCAATCTGATACTCAGGAATATTGTGAACCTGAATAACAAAAACTATGGGTATGTCCCGGATAATATTTTCCGTTATAGTAAAAACGAATTGCTGCTTTCTTGTTTTGACGGGCCACTCATTTTGAATACCATCAATGGGACTGTTAAAAAATTGTTCCGGCCTGGCATGCCGGAATGGGTAGGCAAAAATATTATCAATGTCTGTTACGCTGACACGCATAATAATCTTTGGTTAGTATTCGGGGGGAGTAATGCAGTATTGAAAATTGATCCTGCAACCGGGAATTGGAAATCCTATGCTAATTCTGATCCAACGACAAACTTCACAATGAGTAACGTGGTTTGCATAGACGAAGATCAGGATGGAAATATATGGATAGGAGGGAAGGATTGCATAACCCGATTTAACTACGACTCACAGCGGTTTGATTTACTTTTGATTTCTGGTGAGCTGAACTATTTCGCGATTGATCATCAAAATAATTTATGGAAAGTAAAAAATGGGATGCTTATCAGCTGGAATATTAATTCGGGAAAGGAGTTGGTCTTTACTCAGCCGGGTTTCTTTAACTACCATCATAAATATGTTCGCGGTTTTTGGGACAACCGAATTTGGATATCCGCGCCTGGCAAACTTATTTCATTCAATATTGCAGACAATAAATTTAGTGTTTTCAGGGGTTTGCCGGGAGAAACTGAAGATAATTCAGAACAACCTTCGCCCTTGTATTTTGATACGGCAGCCAAACGGATATTCCTCAACGGCAATAAATCTTTTATCTGGTTTAATGCAACCGATAAATTTAACAAAAGAAAACCGGCTTCAACCTATATTACCGGTGTAGAACGGACAGGTGACTCTACTCTCTATTCAGCAGACTCGGCCATCACGCTTTCCTATAACAACAGTTCCTTTACCATTCACTACACAGGAATCAATTTCGATGACGGGGAGAATAATAAATATGCGTACCGGTTATATGAAAATAAACCCGGTAATTTTATAGAGGCAGGAACGCAGAAATCAGCCGTATTCACCAACCTGAAACCTGGACACTATAAATTTCAGGTAAAAACAATTTCATCTGACGGAAGAGAAGCATACCTGGATCAGCTGTTACATGTCGATATCAAACCACCATATTACCAGACGGTCTGGTTTTATCTAATTTGTTTTGCTGCAGCCGCTATGGGTTTTTTAATATTTTACCGGTACCGGATCCGGCAAATCCTGAAAGTTCAAACCATACGCAATAACCTGGCATCAGACTTACATGACGATATCGGGTCCACCTTAAGCAGTATCGCGATTATGAATGAACTTGCGAAAAGTAAATCCCCAGGGGCCATTTCGCTTCTGGATTCTATTGGGGAAAGTACGGCTGTTATTCAGGAGAACATGAGAGATCTGGTCTGGGCAGTCAATCCAAATAACGACAAATTTGGCAACCTTGTGGATCGGATGAATCAGTTTGCTTCGACAATTCTGGAATCAAGATCTATTTCATTTCAGATTACACAAGGAGGAAAACTTATAGCTGAGCGCATTCCTATGGATCAGCGAAGAAAAGTTTACTTGTTCTTTAAAGAAGCCATTAACAATGCGGCAAAATATTCTGGCGCTGATAAAGTGGAGGTCTCAATTCATATTTACAATAGCCAGCTGTTTATTAAAATTTCTGATAATGGTCGAGGATTCAATGTCAATACTGCCAACACTGGCAACGGTTTAGTCAATTTTAAACGCCGCGCTGCTGAGTTAGGTGGAGAAGCCATAATTCATTCTATAGAAAAGGAAGGGACTAGTATTTCCCTCTCTTTCAGGATTGCTTAAAAGGTGATTATTTGTTTACAATCTCCGACCTTGAATCAAGTGGTACTCGTATTGAATTGAAATTTAAAATCACATGAATTGGTGATTCAAATTTAGTGGGTAAGTATTTAAATTTGAAAAAATAAAGGGTTGGAAATTAAGGTTGCTGTTTTTGAGGACAATAAGACGCTTCGGGAAAGCCTGCAGCAGTTAATTAATAGTGCCGAAGGATTGGCTTGCACAGGGACATTTATGGATGCCAATAAATTAGTGCGTAATGTGGAAATGTCTAATCCGGATGTAATCTTAATGGACATTGATATGCCGGGAATTTCCGGTATAGACGCTGTCCGGATTATTAAATCGAAATTTCCATCGATAAACGTGATCATGCAAACCGTATTTGATGAGAACGACAAAATATTTGCGGCTATATGTGCAGGAGCTTCCGGCTATTTGCTGAAAAGCTGTCCTCCCAAAAAAATACCGGAAGCGATTGTCGAGGTCTTTCAAGGCGGCTCTCCCATGTCATCCTCAGTAGCAAGTAAGGTGCTTGAGATGTTCAGGCAACAGAAGCCGTCAGAGTCTAAAACCGAATTCATTGACCTCTCTTCCCGGGAAAGAGAAATTTTAGGACTACTCGTAAAAAGTAAATCCTATAAATCCATCGCGGCCGAATGTTTTATATCCGTCGATACCGTAAGCACCCATGTTCGCCATATATATGAAAAACTTCAGGTCCATTCAAAAAGCGAAGCCGTAGTAAAAGCCATTAACCAGAAATTGATCTAAGACCGCTTTTCGGCTCATAACTATATCCTCCTTGCTAGTCATTTTGTTTTAGCTGGTTGAATTAACCAGGTATTCTACCCTGCCAGATATTTTATAAATCAATTGATCTATTAAATCAAATAGTAAACCCCTAAACATGAAAAAGATAATAAACCTTGTCCTGTTATTTATTGGATGTCTACAAACCGTTTTTGCACAACAAAACGAATCGCCCATTTACGTTGGATCCGTTGAAGGCGTAAAAGAATATAAATTAGCAAACGGCTTACAGATCCTGCTGGTCAGGGATCCTTCTGTTTCAACTTTCATAGTGAATATCGTATACCATGTCGGATCACGATATGAAGGGTACGGTGAAACAGGTATGGCGCATTTACTGGAACACATGGTATTCAGGCCGTCTAAAAAATTTCCCGAGATAAAAAAATCAATTGCAGAAAAAGGCGCTAAAGCGAACAGGGTCCACCTGGCTTGACCGGACAAATTATTTTGAAATACTCCAGCTGGCGATAGCAACCTGAACTGGGCTTTGGATATGGAGTCGGATAGAATGGTCAATTCTCTTATTCGTCAGGAAGATTTGGACAAGGAGTTTTCAGTAGTTAGGAATGAATTCGAATTTGGGGAGAATTATTCTGACAATATTCTGAATCAGCGTGTTGTATCTACCATGTACTTATGGCATAATTACGGTAAATCTACGATCGGTTCAAAAGAAGATATTGAAAGGGTGTCTGCTATGAATCTGAAAAACTTCTATACTAAATATTATCAGCCCGACAACGCTACGTTAATGGTAGGCGGAAATTTTGATGAAGCCAGGACGCTTGCTCTGGTTGCAAAGTATTTTGGACCTATACCAAAACCCACCAGGATATTGTCTCCCACTTATACGGTTGAACCGGCGCAGGATGGCCCGCGTTATGTAGAACTCAGAAGAAACGGCGATATTCAGTACCTGATGCTGGGTTATCATACACCGGCATTTTCAGACTCGGACAATGCGGCCAACATGGCTGTGATTAATCTACTTACCAATGATCCATCCGGAATATTCTACCGGGCCCTGGTAAATGCGAAGCTGGCGACAAATGTATCCGGTGAGGCTCTTATTTTATATGATCCGGGATATACGACTTATATGTGTACCGTTCCATTGGATAAAAACCTGGACAGCGCTAAACAGGTATTTATTGCTACAGCAGACAAATTGCCCTTGGCAAAGATCAGTTCCGATGATTTGGAGAGGGCAAAAAATTCCCTCTTGAAAGACCTGGACAATTCACAGAACAATACCCTGAATTTTGTTCAGGATGAAACGGAATATATTGGGGCAGGAGACTGGAGGTTATTTTATATTTTTCGCGACCGGGTTAAAAGCCTGACGGTTCAGGATGTGGAGCGCGTGCTGAGGAAATACTATCTGTCCGGTAACCGTACGGTGGGAGCATTTATACCGGATAAATCTGCCGAAAAAGAAAGGGTCACGATTGCAGCTACTCCGGACGTGAATGCGCTCGTTAAAGGGTACAAAGGTAATCCGGGATATGTGGAAACCGGAAGTTTTCAGGCTACGATTGAAAACATAAAAAACAACACAACGTATGGTGCATTAGCTAATGGAATGAAATATGCTTTGCTTAAAAAACCATC
The DNA here is from genome assembly GCA_963766585.1 of uncultured Bacteroidota bacterium. Taxonomy (GTDB): domain Bacteria; phylum Bacteroidota; class Bacteroidia; order Chitinophagales; family Chitinophagaceae; genus Puia. The sequence goes on along the minus strand of CAVYAV010000001.1, from coordinate 640,965 downwards.
GAAGGGTAATAAAATATATGTGCAAATGATACTGAAGATGGGGGATGAAAACAGCCTGAACGGAAAAATGATGCAGGCGAATATTACAGCACGGATGTTAAAAAAAGGCACAGAAACCAGATCAAAAATGGAGATCAATGATTTGCTGGATAAAATTAAAACAACAGTAAATATTTCTGCGCGTGGTGGCAAGTTAATGGTAACCATGAATACGGATAAAGACAATTTGATGGCGGCATTTAATTTACTGAATGACCTGTTGCTGCACCCGAAATTTAATCTGGATGAATTCGAGAAAACAAAACTGGAAATAAAAAGTGAAATAGAAGCAAATCAAAGCGAACCTTCACAAATAGCATGGATTGCTGTGGACAAAAAACAACGCACTATCCCAAAGGTCATCCTTACTATGCTGAATCAACCGATGAAGAATTGCAAAGTCTGCAAGCCGTTACATTCGAAGAAGTGCATTCGTTTTATTTGAAATTTTATGGCGCTAATCACGGTTTCGTTTCAGTGGTGGGTAATTTTGATATCCCTGATGTAAAAAATTCCCTGGATAAACGCTTTGGAAAGTTTGTTACTAAGGAACCGCAAAAAGATATAGAAAACAAATATTTTGACGTGGCCGGTTCAGTGGAATCCATCAATGTGAACGATAAAACGAACGCCTATTGCTGGGGTGTGATCGATATGCCGGTTAAAGAAAGCGATCCGGATTTTGTCGCGCTGGATATTGCAAACGCACTGTTGGGCGGTGGAAGTTTTCTCTCCTCCAGGATATCGAACCGTCTGCGTGAGACAGAAGGAATGAGTTATGGAGCAGGGTCAGGTATACAGGGAGACTATAAATTTGCTTCATCCAAATGGGTCAATTACGCCATTTTTAATCCAAAATATAAAAACCGATTAGACAGCGCTTTAAGCAATGTGATCACAACCACGACCGAAAAAGGATTTGAAGAAGAGGAGTTTAGAAAAGGATTATCGGCATGGCTGGTTCAAAGGCAGGCAGTGCTCAGTCAGGATGGTGATTTAGCAGCCAGAATTGCCAACTATATGAGCTTAGGCAAAGATTTGGATTTCTTTCAGGAATATAATGAGCGTGCAAAAAAGCTGACTGTGCAGGACGTCAATGCTGCGCTCAGAAAATATATATCCCTGGATAAAATCACAAGGGTGTATGTGGGTTCATTTACAAAGAACTAAATAAAAACCAGATTGGCTTTATTTAGTATTGAAAAAATTAGACCCTGGAGAATTTCTTTTGATGAAACTTGGTTTTCACTGGATACTCGAACAGTCATTTAACCGATGAATAAACTTACTCTAACAAAACAATTCCCATGAGAAATAATAATTTTTGGCTTAAACTGATATTAAACATAGTCGTTTGCACTGCGTCTGCTTCCGGTCATGCACAAAACTTTGACGAATCGGTCAGGGAATTTATTACAGATTCTGCCCGGACAATTGCTTTTGCGGATGCCATTATTATTGACGGCACCGGTAAACCTCCCAGGATTCATCAGACACTGATCATAAAAAACGGTCTGATACTCGAAATAGGCAACGCAAAAGATATTCAAATTCCAAAAGACGCTAAAACGAAAAACTGTTCCGGGAAGACGATTATACCCGGATTGGTCATGTTGCATGAGCATTTATTTTATACCATAAAAATGGGGACCTTGTTTAATGCGGCCGAAATGCCGTATTCATTTCCCCAGATGTATCTGGCAGGAGGTGCAACTACGATTCGCACGGGGGGCTCTATAGAGCCACAGACCGATCTTTCTATTAAGAATCTGATAGATGAAGGAAACCTTATCGGGCCTGATATCGACGTAACGGCTCCTTATATTGAGCGAAAAGGTTTGTGGAATATTCCATCTACATTTCAGATAAAGGATTCATCTGAAGCGGCGGCCATGGTCAATTTTTGGGCTGATCGGGGATGTACTTCATTTAAAATGTATGTGCATGCCACAAAAGAAGATTTAATCGCTGTCGTGCGCGAAGCACATAAGAGACATTTGAAAGTTACGGGGCATATCGGTACGATTACTTACCGGGAAGCTGCTGAATTGGGCATCGACAATCTGGAACATGGGTTTATGGCAAGCTCGGATTTTGATAGCAAACCGCGGGATTTACAGTATGACGATTATAAATCCTGGATGGCTCTTGGAAATTTGGATGTCAAAAGCAAGGATATGAGGGACTTGATACAGTATTTGGTAGATAAACATGTCGCCATTACTTCGACCTTACCTGTTTTTAAACCTGTCAGCAAAACTGAAGTGGTTTTAGGTGGTGGCGACAGTACCCTTATTCCTTACGTGTCGAAACTGGTGAATGCCCAATGGAAACGAATGCAAACGGGAGATTCACTGGGAACTGCGATTTACAATAAGGATGTGATCTGGGAAAAGCAATTTTATGATTCGGGGGGTCTGCTGGTTTGCGGTACTGATCCTACCGGTGAAGGAATGGTGGTCGCAGGGTACGGAAGCAGAAGCGAAATTGAGCTCTTGGTTGCCGGGGGATTTTCTGTTGTGCAGGCCATACAGATCGGCACACTCAATGGGGCCAAATATCTGGGAAGAGAAAAGTTGATCGGGTCCCTGGAACCCGGGAAAAGGGCAGACCTTGTTTTAATTGATGGAGACCTTCAAACGGATATTCATAATATCAGGAAGACGGAAATTGTATTTAAAAATGGAATTGGATTTGATTCAAAGAAAATATTTGAATCGCTGAAATATCATGTAGGCATGAACTAAACTAATCGGCAGCTTGTCAACCATAACCCCAAAAACATGTCAAATGAAAAAAATTATTTTGCTGCTTCTGATAGCAGTTACGAGCGTGTATGAGATATCAGCTCAACAGATGCAGGATAGTGCGGTTTATCGCGCGTCGGCTACGAAACTTACAGATCTCGACCATACAAAATTGGAAATTAAACTCGACTACGAAAAATCCTGGCTATACGGAAAGGCCTGGATCAGGGTTAAGCCACATTTCTATTCCTCTGATTCTCTTATATTGGATGCGAAGGGTATGGAGATTCACCAGGTCTCTTTGTTTATGAATAATACATATAAACCATTGCGTTACCAATATGATGGTTTTACGCTTAGGATAACTTTGGACAGAATCTATTCAGGGGGAGAACGCTATACTGTATTTATTGACTATACCGCTAAGCCAAATGACGTTAAAGATAAAGGGAGCGCCGCGATTCGGGATGCCAAAGGACTCTATTTTATAAACCCGATGGGTACAGACAAAAATAAGCCGACGCAGGTATGGACACAAGGAGAATCGGAATCCAATTCAGTCTGGTTTCCAACCATCGATAAACCAAATCAAAAAAGTACCGAAGAAATTATACTCACAGTTCCTTCAAAGTATTTAAGTCTTTCAAACGGTAAACTTGTTTCAAGTAAAGAAAATGGGGATGGTACACGCACTGATTATTGGGAAATGGACCTTCCCCATGCACCTTATTTGTTTTTTTTCGGCGTTGGAGATTACGCAGTTGTGAAGGACTATTATAAGGGGAAAGAAGTGAATTATTATGTAGAAAGAGAATATGAATCCGTAGCAAGAAGGATCTTTGGTAATACCCCGGAAATGATGGCATTTTATTCTAAAATCCTTGGGGTGGACTTTCCATGGAATAAATATGCACAAATGACAGCCAGGGATTTTGTAAGCGGTGCAATGGAAAATACAACAGCCACGCTGCACAATTCCTATTTACAAAAAAACGTAAGGGAATTAACGGAAGGAAACCGAAATGAAGGAACTGTTGCACATGAATTGTTTCATCAGTGGTTTGGAGATTATGTAACTACGGAAAGTTGGAGCAATCTTACGTTAAACGAATCTTTCGGCAGATTTGGACAAATTATATGGGCAACTTACAAATATGGTAAAGATGCTGGGGATGCTATTGCTTATGATCAACTTAATCAATATTTACATGACAGTTCGAGGGCTAATCTAAATTTGGTTCGATATTATTATAATAACAAAGAAGATATGTTTGATGTAGTGTCGTACGATAAAGGAGCATTAATATTAAACATGTTAAAGAATTTGGTGGGCGACAGCGCGTTTTACAAAGCATTGAATCTATATCTCAATACAAATAAATTCAAGTCGGCCGAAGCGGCAGATCTAAGACTTGCTTTCGAATCAGTTACGGGTCAGGATTTGAACTGGTACTGGAATCAGTGGTATTACGGAAGCGGGCATCCAAAATTAGTTATTGATTATAAGTACGATGACGCCGCCGGAAAAGCGACTACCATCATACGACAGGAGCAACATACAGGTAAAATATTTCGGATACCTCTTTCAATCGATGTATATGAAGGGGAAATGAAAACGCGTTACAAAGTCTGGATCCAAAATCCAGTGGATTCTTTTGTTTTTTCATATAAAAAGAGGCCTTTATTGATCAATGTGGATGGTGATAAGATTATTCTCTGCGAAAAAGAGGATCACAAGAGCCTGGATAATTTCATCTTCCAATTTCAGCATGCCGGGTTATTTCGTGACCGGATGGAGACCATTGTTTACTGCGCGCAAAATAAAGCGAATCCGGATGCGCAGAAAATGATTTCTAAAGCCCTAAGCGATCCCTCTGCCGAGATAAAATTGAAGGCGCTTGATATATTGGGTTATAAAGGAGATTCTTCGCTCAACTACCTGCAGCCGAAATTGGCAGAATTGGCCATAAAAGACCAGAACAAAATTGTTCGGGGTTTGGCCATTTATTTTTTGGGATCCTTTAGAAATGAGAAATATAAGTCCATCTTTCTGACGGCAATGGAAGATTCCTCCTACTTTGTTGCGGGACGTGGACTTGAAGCATTTGCTCTTTTAGATTCAGTAAAGGCACTTTCATTTGCCAGAAAAATGGCCAATCAGGAACCGATGGGCAGATTAAGCAGGGTGATTCAGACCGTCTTGGATCAATATGGTGATTCAACCGATGCGCTGGCTACATATGAAAACTTTGATAAATTGGACATGGGTCATAAATATGGTTGCTATGAAGGGTATATAAAATATCTGTCTAAACTGCAAAATGATATTCGGGTAAAGTTGGCGATCGACCAGATTATCTCCTATCGGGTGATAGTTCTGCAATATGATGATGAAACAGGAAAGAATATAACCAGGATGTTGAAAGAATTACAGGATCAAAAAATATCCTCCGGACTCAGGGAGCAGGCTGACTATATAAAAACAAAGCTGTAGCTGATCGAAATTCTAAAACAGAGGTTTAATTAACATTTACTGCGATTTTCAGAATCGTAATGCTTCAGTTTGTTGGGGAGAGATCAACTGATCATTAAAGTAGTATTTGACTGACCTAGCATAAAAAAACACCTGGACGTTTATCACTGTCCAGGTGTTTTTAAATTAAATTATTAATGTTAATAAAATTGGGCAGTTCTAATGTAGAGACGGTGTAGTTTGACCAATTCGTACCATCAAATACGCCGAGTGTATAAATACCTGGAGGGTATGGTGTCATTGATATGGTAGTATTTGTAATAGCCCCCGCAGCATAGCTCTGGTTATAGAAAGTTGTACCGGATGAACTTACCAAGCGAACTCCCCGAATCCAGACGGTTCCAAGGTAACTACTCGCCACAGCAACATTTAAGTAAGATGGTGCAGGGTTGGGCGAGTAAGTAAATCTAGGGTCATAAGCACCTGGGCATGCGCTGGGTGAATAAGTAATCGTCTTAGAAGAAGACAATGGTGTTCCGCAAATGTCGTTGTAAGTGGCTGAAATCGTTGCGGTGGGACTTCCAGTAGGAGCCTTTAATACTAAGATATCACCACCTTGTCCGTAAATTAAGGTCCAGCCAGCGGGCCAACTCCATACATAATTAGTCAAATCTCCACTGATGCCTAGCGTGACATTCTGGTTGAAGCAAAAATTCGGATTTCCTGTAATTTGAAAGTTGGAATTCGGATAGGCTCCCACATGAATCGATTGGGTAAGCGGTATCGTATATCCGCAGGAAGTAACAGTCGCCGTTAAGGTAACCGAGCCATTTGCGACTTTGGTCGCGTTTATTGATCCACCCGTTCCTGACTCAATGATACGATACCAGATGGGGTTCGTCCAGGTAACAGTTGCATTACACGGAAAACCCGCTATTGAGTAGACTCCTGAAGTACAAAGCGTGGCACTTCCCGATATGGATACGGAAGGTTGCGTTAGGGTTACCGTATTGGTATTGGTTGTATAATTTGCGGCCCCAATATGTGCAGTCGCGCTGATATTACTTTGTGTACTTCCACACACCGGTATAAGTGAGATCGTAGGGTCAACTGTGTTGATGGTTGGTTGAGCAGGAGCGCTACCATACATCCAACCATTGTTCGCGCCTAAATTCCATGTATATCCGGTAACTCCCGACGTTCCGCCAACGTTGGTCACGGTATATGAGATAGGTGTATTAGATCCGCAAGGAATTGATGTGGTCGCAGGGAGTGTAAAAGAAACGTTTGATCCCCCTTGAATTACAATTTTGCTAATTTTTAAAGTACTTGCATTAACAGTGCTTGCTCCGCTATTGGGCGGCACAGCGCCGACAACCAAATAGTTTTGATCCGTGGATGGATTAATCTGCGTGGTTAACACTGTCGGGCTCGATGCACTCACCTGTGCGGTATAAATATTATTCCCGGTAAATTTAGAAATATTATCGTATCCGCAAATTGTGGTATTGGTTGCCGGATTAGCGCTATACGTTTCTAAAAGAATGTCTGGATAAGTGCCACTCAATCCAATGGTTGAATTGGTTATGATTGAAGAAACGGTGATTTGTATATTGTAATGATAATTAGCTTTTAACGGGAGATAAATTGCGTACAGTGTACCCTCATAAGTAATAACCTGATTGCCGGTTCCGTCGTCTAGTTCTGAGAAGAAAGTTTGAAGATTTAAAGTTTTTCCATCGAATGAAACGCCCCCGATAACTGCGTAGTGCGAATATGTGTTAACCGTCGGAGCAGGAGGTGCTACTCCAAATAAGTTACATGGACCTTGATTTAGGTTACTGGTTGCGTAATTTATCGTTTGCGAATAAGCAAACACCCAAATTAGATTTAATATAATTGTAAAGCTCAATTGTATGGCAAGCTTAGTTATTTTGCCGATCCGTATTCTTGTCATTTTGTGATTTTTTTGAAGTTTATTTAATAAGAAAATACTATCGCCGAATCAGGAGCGTAAACATTTATTCATATTAGTATTTGTTTTTGTTAGTCAATCCTATACTAACTCAATTACATTTTGTCTTTAGCGAAATGCCATGTTCAAAACATTCATGGTGGTCTTGAGTAACACATATATTTTTTTTCAACTGCGCTTTGACTGCAGCCCAAACATAAATGCTCCTGAATGAATCAAAAGCCAGATAAAAAGTGCTAACAAGATTAACCGATAAGCTAGGGTGAGAACAATTCAATTGTTAGCAAAGCAAGTTTTGAAAGGAGATCCTGTCTATTTGAATCCGTATGCTGCGTATGTAAAAGGTATTTGAAAAACCTTAGAAAGAGAATTTTTTTCCGTAACTAATTTTAAAAGATTTATTGCAAAAAGCTTTATTAAGCGAACACTCTAAAGAAAAATTACCACTGAGAAGTTTTATCTAAGTGTTTTCACTTACTTAAAGAACTGTGAAATCAATAAACACCTAACTAATTTGAATCAATACATGGAAACACTTAGATGAAATAATTATCGTTTCTTCACACTTCCTTTCGTTTTCGAGGCTAAGATATGTTTTTCAATTAGTCGTTGAATCAGACAGAGATTTTATTGTTGGATAAAAGCTTTTTTTCCAATTAACATTGCTTCGATTTTTTGGGGAGAAGGTCAAGCCAGCCACCAGGGCCTGAACACCTGCAATGCCGTAACCCAAACGGGCAAGATTAAGCGAAGAAGAAAAACAAGTGAGAAAATTGATCTATCGATAATTAAAAGGGATATAATTTCCCCATCTCCACGGTGTATAATTGTCGCTAATGATTTTTTCCAATGATTCCTTAAAAATGCTCTCGCCGTTTGAACTGTTTGTCATGAGTAATATCGAAATGCCTTTGTCAACGAAGTTAATGTTGTAATGCTCCCAGCCGTCGTCATGCCCGCCTTTGAAAAAAGCCCTGCCATTGGGGCTGTTCAAAAATCCCCACCCGAGCCCGGTGGAGAGTTTGATAGCCTGGTTCTCTAAAGTTGAATCACCGGTAATGGTCGGGAACATCCGCTTTGAATAAATGGCCACTCCGGGTCCCAGCATCAACGAGTACATCTCCCGGTCCAATCCCTTTCGTTGTATGATCCACTGGATAAATTTCGCGTAATCGGCTAACGTTGTTTCCATGGATCCCGCGGCGCCGGGGTTTGTCCTTTTGTTCTTCTCCAGCGGCTTGCCGTTTTCATCGTATCCCAGCGCATAATTATTTTCAAACCGCGGTTGCCAGACATAGCTTGTCCGGTTCATCCCAATGGGCTCAAAGACACTTTTCTCCGCCAGTTCTTCCAGATTTTTGCCGGTTATTTTTTCCACAACCATTTGCAGCAGTTGATACCGTTCTCCGGAATAAGCGAATCTGGATCCGGGAATGAAATAGATAGCTAATTTTCCATTGCGATCATATTTTCCGGTTGCGGCCGTGAGAAACCGCCAGTTCGCGGAACCCGTGGTATGGCTGAGGCACATCCGCGCGGTGATGAGTTTCCAGCGATCGTCTCCGGCCAGGTCCGTGTATTTCGGATATTCCGGCAATGGCTTATCGAGGTATTCGTAAAGCGGCTTATCCAGGTTTAAAATGCCCTGCCGGACCAGTGACAAACGCAGATACATGAATACCGCCTTACTCAGCGAGGACCCGTAGAAAATCGTCGAGTCTTCCAACATTTCGTTGCGCTCCAGGTTTTTATATCAGTAGGTTTTCTCATACACGATCCGGTTGTCATTGATGATTGCGAGTCCGAGTCCCGTGACCTTCGCCGCACTCATCAGCCGAAGAATCGTGCTGTCGGCGGCCTGAATAGCTATCGTACTGCCGTCAATTTTTTTGATTGGCCTTTGCTGCGCAAATGCCAGGCAGTACAGTGAAAGAAAACCGAATAAAATTTTAACCCGCAATGACATCGGATAGATCGTTTTGATTTCGCTACATCGAAATTACTTTTAATTCTTGCTACAAGTTCTTCAGACATTGAAGCCTTCCCGATTTTAGGACAGTACTAATTTAGATTTTTACTGCTATTACACTCTACGTTTAATCTAGGTAATTTTATGTAGATAGATGTGTGCTTGTTATTTTACAAAAGTGTGAGTATGCGAGAGGAAGCAGGAAGATAAAATCATATTGTAAAAAATAAAACCTTGTAATTGTTTTAATTACAAGGTTTTATCGGTGTCCGGGACTGGATTCGTTCAATCCTGGACTCAATTATTTGTAAGTGCGGAGTCTCAAATACGTGTCAAACATCTGCCTATGTGCTTGAAAGTGTGCTGATTGGGTTCGTTTTTCAATCAGATTTGTTCACTTCGTTATTAAAATTAGCAAAAAAATTTAGAATTATGTACCAAATTAAAATGCCAAATCAATTCCGGTTTTCAAACCTTTCTGATATTCCTTCTTATTGAATTTGTAGAGAAATGGCGCGCGATGGGGACCGATATCCCTTGTCTCGTTTAGTTTTGTAACGATACCCGTAGCCATCAGGCGTTTAGAAAAATTTCTATAATCCAGCGTTTTCCCGATAATGGTCGCATATAAGGCATGAATCTCCGGTAACGTGAATTTTTTTGGGAGTAGTTCATATCCAATGGGGAAATGGGCGATATGCAGACGTAAGGCTTTAAGTGCTTCAGATATAATCATATCATGATCAAACATCATCGGTGGCAATTCTTTTACTGACCACCACTGACATTCTGCATCAAATGCTCCCCTTTTTACTATGACATTCGAAAATTCTGTCAACGTATAGAAGCCAACAGAAACGAAATAATCAAAAACCCAGAGATCCGCATCCACTTCAATACCTGTCACTTCCGTGATGTGCTGGGCTGTGAAGCTACTGTCGACTGATCTTTTAGGATTGCCGAAAGAACGGAATTGCTGAAGATAAATATCCTGTAGTCCCGTTCTCAGATAAGCAATTCTGAGGGCCGCCTCTTCAATGGATTCTGTTTTCTTAATATACCCACCCGTTATTGTCCATTTGTCCACTACAAATGGTCGTTGTAAAAGGACTTTGATCTCCTTATCATGATATCCGAAAATGACATTGTCAACGGCAACGTTTCGCAGGTACTGGTCAGCATTCTTTAAAATTTCGTAATTATTTTCCTGTTCCATATTCAGCTTAAAGTTTTGAATTCCAGTCCACTGGATGTCTCACGGATATCTATTACGTAAATAATACGTAATAGATTTGGCTGGGCCGATTTATTCCTCTAGTTTTAATCTGTCAAATATACAGAATAGGACTTACCTGTACAATTATTTAATAAAAACAAAACAGTAATTATGAAAAAGACCGGACTATTTATTTCAATCGTTTTTACCTTCTTTTTTTCGTCGGGAGTGATAGCTCAGACCACCGGTGCCGACTATTTTTCCGGCAAATGGAATATGCTTGTCAAAGGTCTGCCGAACGGAGATACAAAAATGATTATCGTATTGGACAAAAAAGATACTACGCTCACCGGAGCCATCCTGGATTCAGTCGGAACTGAGACAGCGAAATTTTCAAAAGTTGAAATAAAGGACAATCAGGTAACGGTATACTTCACGGCACAGGGGTATGATGTCTATATGTCAATCGATAAGAAAGATGAAGACCATGTTACCGGAAGCATGATGGGTATGTTTGATGCTGAAGGTATCCGGGCTAAACCTGTCAAATAGATCGTTAGATTTTACCGGCAATGATTTCTAAAAGGGCAGTAACATTATAAACGCCAATCATGAGACCAGTTCAGCTTCGCCAGATACTGATTGTTTTGAGCTTTTTTATTAGCCTTTCCGTCTCCGCGCAAAATAATTTACCTCAACTGGGCAGAAGCCCGGTTGCTGAAGTAATTAAGGCAATGACGCTGGAAGAAAAAGTCAGCCTGGTAGTTGGAACGGGTTTACGGTTTGCCGGAAGTGGGACAGCTATTGGCGAAGCGGACGGGAGGGTGCCCGGTGATGCCAGCAATACCATGAGTATTTCCCGGCTGGGAATTCCAGGTACGGTGCTGGCGGACGGCCCTGCTGGGGTAAGGATCGATCCGTTTCATAAAGGAGACAGTTTCAAATCCTATTTTGCTACTGCCTTTCCGGTGGGAACGCTACTGGCTTCCTCCTGGGATACCTCACTGGTCAAAAAAGTGGGCGAAGCGTTTGGTAACGAGATAAAGGAGTATGGGGTGGATGTTATCCTTGGCCCGGGAATGAACATTCAGCGTGATCCACTGAACGGTCGAAACTTCGAATATTATTCAGAAGATCCGTTGGTTACGGGTTATATGGCGTCCGCCATGGTAAACGGCATTCAGTCAAACGGTGTGGGTACGTCTGTTAAACATTTCGCCGCTAACAACCAGGAATCTAATCGCAATGCAGTTAATGTTGTCGTCATGAAAGAGCGCTGCGTGAAATATATCTGAAAGGATTTGAGACGGCGGTGAAGGAATCACAGCCATTGACGATTATGAGTTCCTACAATAAGATCAATGGTGTTTATACTTCTGAAAGCAAAGATCTATTGACGGAAATACTTAGAAAAGAGTGGGGGTTTAGGGGTATGGTCATGACGGACTGGTATGGAGGAAAGGACCGGTTTGCGCAAGTGCAGGCGGGTAATGATTTGATTGAACCGGGTGCAAAAAACAGATCGAAGCGATTCTAAATGCCGTTAATACCGGTAACCTGGATGTAAACCTGCTCGATCAGAATGTGGAGCGGATTTTGAATTTTATCGTCAAAACACCGTCCTTCCAAAAATACAAATATTCCAATTCGCCGGATTTGAAAGCACATGCAGCCTTAGTCAGGAATGCAGCTGCAGAAAGTATGGTATTGTTGAAAAACAATAATCATGTACTGCCCTTGAAAAAGGGATTGAAAGTAGCTCTCTTTGGAAATGCCTCTTATGAAACCATTATTGGCGGTACGGGAAGTGGTCAGGTAAATACGGCTTACACGGTTTTTATTGCCGATGGTTTAGTTCATGCCGGGTATCTTCCCAACGAAGATTTAAAAATCAATTATCTGGGTTATATACAAAAGGATAAAATCGCCCATCCCAAAAAACAGCTCACGCTCGGTACGCCGCGGTTAATTCCCGAACTGGAAATAACCCGGGATATTATTGAAAAAACCGCTTCGGAGGCAGACATAGCCATTTATACCCTTGGCCGCAACGCGGGTGAAGGAGCGGACAGAACCATCCAAAATAATTTCAATCTGACGGACAGTGAAAAAATCTCCATTAAAAATATTGCGGATCTGTTTCATGCAAAGAATAAAAAACTGGTTGCTATCCTCAATATCGGCGGAGTTATCGAAACGGCTTCCTGGTCTGAAAATGCAGATGCCTTGTTATTAGCATGGCAACCGGGTATCGAAGCAGGAAACGCTATTGGTGATATTTTGAATGGCACGGTAAATCCATCCGGCAAGCTGGCCACGACATTCCCATTAAAATACGAGGATGAGCCGTCTTCAAAAAATTTTCCCGGCATTCCGGCTAACCGTCCTACAGAAGTCATTTACGAGGAAGGAATTTATGTTGGTTATCGCTATTTCAATTCTTTCGGGATAAAAACAGCCTTCCCATTTGGATTTGGCACGAGTTATACCAGCTTTAGTTATTTGGATCTGAAACTTAGCAATCCCGTTTTTTCCAATCATATTACGGCAACAGTCACTGTAAAAAATACCGGCAAACTAGCAGGTAAGGAAGTCGTTGAGTTATATCTGACCGCGCCGCACGGCCAACTGGAAAAACCGGCAGAAGAATTAAAGGCCTTTGGTAAAACCCGGATGCTCAATCCGGGTGAATCCCAATCACTCACCTTTCAGCTTCACACGCAGGACCTGGCTTCCTTCAATACCAGTCGATCTGCCTGGGTTGCGGATGCCGGTGACTATATACTAAAAATTGGTGCTTCGAGCGAGGATATCAGACTCACAAAAAAATTCTCATTGACAAAAGGGATTGTCACGGAGAAAGTGAACAAAGCCCTGGCGCCACAAATCTCAATTAATGAATTGAAAAGGTGATTCATGGAAATATACCGACAAATAATAATCTGCTTCCTTAGCTTTTGTTAAAATTATAAAATACGCTCGTGAAGAAATTTGTATTCTTAATTGGTTTTCTACCATGTTTTGCGAATATTTATGCGCAAAACCAGCATGATGCCCGGAAAAAGTTATTTGATGCGGACTGGTTATTCCTGAAGGACAGTATTTCGCAAGAGGAAGCTTCACATTTCGATGAATCCAAATGGAGAATGGTCAATTTTCCCACGACTGGAGCATCGAAGATTTGCCCAATCAGACACCTGATACAATTGTCGGTCCCTTCGACAGAAAAAGTATTGGCCAGTCTGCCACGGGATTTACCGATGGAGGACAGCCTGGTATCGTAAAATATTTAATTCCCAAAAATCCTTTCAACATCATTTTGTTTCCATCGAATTTGACGGAGTATATATGAATTCGGATGTCTGGCTGAATGGTCATTTTCTCGGGTACCACCCTTATGGTTATACTCCCTTCTCGTATGATTTAACCGAATATTTAAAACCGGAAGGGGAAAAAAATATCATCACAGTAAGAGTCAGGAATATGGGTAAAAATTCCAGGTGGTATAGCGGTTCCGGTATTTATCGTCATGTTTGGATTTCGGTAAAAGAAGCTGTTCATATTGATCATTGGGGCATTTCGGTTACGACGCCTGTAGTGACAACAGAGCGGGCAACCCTGCGTGTCCGCTCTACTCTAAAAAGTGAGCAGAAGAAGGTCGCCAATTTAGATTTAGTTACCACTATTTATTCACCCGAAAACAAGATTGTCGGACAGACAAAAAAGATTATTCATTTCGACGAACTTTCTACACTTACCGATTCTCAGGATATTAGTGTTCCATTCCAGAATTATGGTCAGTCGAAAAACCGCAGCTTTATAAAATGGTCACGGAACTCAGGTCTGGTGATAAAACTGCAGATCAGTTAGAGACAGTCGTTGGCATCCGGAGTACTGAATTTAATGGCGAGAAGGGGTTTTTGTTAAATGGCAAAAGAATTGTTTTAAAGGGAGGATGCATACATCATGACAATGGCCCCATTGGGAGCCGCAGCAATCGATAGGGCAGAGGAGCGTAAAATTGAACTTTTAAAAAAGGCAGGTTATAATGCTATACGCCTGAGTCACAACCCACCTTCTAATGAATTACTGAATGCCTCGACCGGTTGGGCATGCTGGTGATTGATGAAGCCTTTGATATGTGGAACCTCCCAAAGAATCCGCAGGACTATCATCTCTATTTTAAAGAATGGTCGAAGAAGGATTTGGAGACAATGATCCTTCGGGATCGCAACCATCCCTCCGTGATGATGTGGAGCATTGGCAATGAAATTTATGAAGCGCCCGATTCTGCCGGACCTGTTGTTGCTAAAGAATTATGCGATGAGGTCCGGCGATAGACCGACCAGGCCGGTAACGGAAGCCATGGTGTTTCTGCCGCCATATACTAAAAAGCCCTGGGAAGATTATGAACCGCACCTGGCTTTGCTGAATACAGACGGATACAATTATTTTCTAGAAAACGGATCGGATTATTTTGTTCGTGACAGTTTGACCGCGCATCGTTTTGAAACAGAACATGCAAAACATCCGGAGAAAACTTATATGGTTACGGAGTATAGCCCCGCCAGTGCGCTGGAGAATTGGGAAAAAACGGAAAAATATTCTTACCTGATCGGAAGTTTCAAGTGGACGGCGATGGATTATATCGGCGAAGCGGGTATTGGAAGACCCGTGGAGGTCCCGGCATCCAGAAAACTTCCCACAGGTCTCATGCGCATGGGGCTTTTTTACCGGGCTTCCTGGTCGGTCTACAACGCATATTGCGGTGACCTGGACCTCATCGGTGACCCTAAAGCTGCTCATTATTATCAGAGCGTGGTCTGGGGAAATAGTCCTGTTGAAATGTTGGTCCATCGTCCGGTTGCTGACGGTCTGAAGGAAGTTATCGCACCCTGGGGTTTCCTGGATGAATGGAAATCCTGGACCTGGCCCGGACAGGAAGGAAAAAAGATTCAGGTACATGTTTACGCGCGAGGCAGTGAAGTAAGACTGGAGCTAAATGGTAAAGAGATTGCCCGTCAGTCAATTCCTGACCATTCCATTACCGCTAACTTTGAAATCGAATACCAGCCCGGAACGCTGGTAGCAAAATCTTTTGACGATGAAAAACAAACCGGTTCTGATACGCTAATAACCTCAGGTAAACCAATGGCCATACGGTTGATTGCAGACCGGAGGAATAAAGGCGGTTCTTAACGATCTCTCCTTTGTAAGAGTGGAAATCGTCGATGAAAAAGGAAATCCCGTGCCCTCGGCAGATGATTTGGAAATCACTTATCAACTTATAGGAAATGCGACGATAGCCGGCGTGGGAAATGGGAAGATAGGATGATGCCTCCAGTTTCCAGCAAAATCATAAGAAAGTTTTTCATGGAAGGGGACTGGTCATTCTCAGACCAACCGGAAACAAAGGATCGGTTACCTTAAAAGCAACGGCTAACTATTTAAAATCCGGCTCTGTTCAAATCATCATGAATTAAAATTGAAACAGTGCTTATGAAAATATTATTCAAAATAATCACTGCGTTAACTTTTATATTCCCATCCCTGTTTTTATCTGCGCAACAGAAAACAGATGTAAGCGGGAATCGGTTTCCCCAATATAATTTTGATATTAATTCATTTCAAAAACCAGGTCTTGAATTCGACCCCTTCGCACGCTGGTGGTGGCCGGGAAACATGTAACAAAAGAAGAATTTAAAAGAGAAATCAATCTTTTTGCGGACAACCGGTTTGGCGGTTTTCAAATGCAACCCATGAACCTGGCTATACCACCGGGTGGTAAGTGATTCAGAACGACAAAAAATAACAAGCTGGGATACTCCTGACTATTATGAGAACCTGCGGGCTGTAATGGAAGAAGCGCGGAAGCGGGGCTTGATTGTGGATATGACCAATGGAAGCGGATGGCCGCCCGGCAAGCCCCACATCTAACTCCTGAAGATGGCTTTTTTTATTTCCCTGGAGTTTAACCAGATACAACAGTTAATGGCGGGGCAAAGCTTGTCGTTTACGCTTCCGCTACTTCCTGCTTCAAAAAACAGGACAACGTACCTCCGCGGGGTCCCGGCGGTACAGTTATAGCCAATATTTAGTTACCGGGAGCTGATGGTGAAAGTAAATAAAGCTAAGGAAATTCGTTTAGATGCTGCCTCTTCCAAAGACATCACCGGTTCTTATGCACATAACGGCACACTGAACTATTCTTTTTCAGAAGGCAAGTGGAAAGTGATAGCCTTTTGGGCAGTGGGTCAAGTGGCGGAGCAAACCAACATAGCTGCTGCTCCAAAACTCAATGACAATAGTGGGGTATCACCTGGACTCTCAAAAAGTCACTCAAATTGTATAATTATCTGTTTGGTGAAAGAACCGGCCTGCAACCTTATTTTGGAAATCCAATGCGGGCTATTTTTAACGATAGTTATGAATTTCGGTAGAACGATTTTATTCTTAAATTTTCTTCATTACTTCAAAGAAAAGGGGTTACGATATTACTCCTTGTTTGCCTGCGAACATGCAAAAAGGCTACAATTATGTTTCCTATATGCGGCCGGAGGCACAACCGGATTTTAGTTTTTCAAACGAGAGATTGGAGGCTAAAATATGACTACGATCTTACACTTAGTGATTTGTTGGCCGACGCTTTTTTAATACCAGCAGGAATTGGGTGGAAAAAAGGCCTTTTACACCGTACGCAGGCTTATGGTTTAAACATGGATATGATTGGACAGGCCGGGTTGGCGTCTATACCCGAAACGGAAAGTATGTTGGGGTCTGAAGCCAACCTAAAAATAATGACATCAGGAGGCCATTTATACAATCGGCCTATTGTATCGGCAGAGTCTGTTGTGTTTAAAGACCGTGCTTACACCACAACACCACAAAAAATAAAACTGGCGGTAGACAAACTTTTTACGGCCGGGGTTAATCAAATCGTCTATCATGGGATCCCCTACCGGTATACACCCGAAAAATTAGGCGGCGAAGGCTGGTATCCCTTTTCATCGCCGAACTCAGGGGGGGTAAATTTTTCTTCTAATTTGGGAGAAGGTGATTTTTTCTGGAAAGATCAGAAAGAAGTGAATGAATATATTACCCGTGTACAGTATGCACTGCGTTCGGGAAGACCACATGCTGATGTGTTGATTTATTTTCCTTTTATAGATGTTGAGGAACGCCGGACAATCCAGAGGAGATCATTACCAAAGGATATCTGGAAAATGTTGAAGGACCATTGCCAGTTTATAAGGCAGGGTTTAATAAGGCGATAAGAAATGCTGACAAGGAAAAATGGGCACAAAAGTTTATCCGCTGATTAATCAATTCGAAGCAAATGGTATAAGCTGGGAATGGGTTAATGATCTTTCTATCCAGGAAGCAACTAAAAATAAAATGGCCAGATCAATATCCGAGGAAATATTTATAGGCGCTTATTTTGGCCAATGATTCTATTATTCAGCTAAAAACAGCTGAAACAAATAAAGTCACTTGCTTATAAGAGTATGCATTTTACGCACCGGCCACTTGCCCAACAAGCAGCCTTCCTTTTTTAACTGGAAGGAAAACGATAAGCAGACTGCTAAATCTATTGACGGCACTACTTTAAAAGCAGAATATTTATTAATAACGAAAATGAGTTGTTTGCCTGGATCAAACATCTGGATAGTTCGGTCGCTTTTAAGGCTCAATATCATTTCCTCGTCAGGCAGCAAGGGTTATGACTGATGGAAGCCGAACACAGTTTATCTGGAACAAAAGCGATCCATGGCAAACGCTTACCCTTACCATGGATAAAAAATTCAATGCTAGTTATTGGATGAATGCAGATGGGGGAACGATACTAAAAACATTGGTTCAACTGTTAGTTATAATTTGCCGCCTTATGGAACTGTTATACTTTTTGCTTCAACAGTGAAAAATAATGAAGTAAACCTATAACAGCCTTGCTGTATCCAGTGACAGGTCGAAGCCAATACTGTCATTGATCGATTGGCATTTCAAATCAGATTCGATACAGATGAATGAACTTCTTTGTTCGACTGGAAAGCCAATGATCAGCTAAAATATTCTTCTTCCGAAGGGATTTATACTTCCACCTTTCATGGAAGGAACCCAAATAGGGGCTACTACTGGCTTGATTTGGGAAAGGTGTATTTTACGGCGGATGTATTTGTAATGGAAAGTTTGTCGGTAAACGAATTTTTGCGCCTTACGCCGGACATTACTTCATTTCTAAATCCGGGAAAAACCGGATTGAGATTCGTATTACTCCCAGTCAGCTAAACGAATTTATCGGCAACGCAAAAAAAGGCGATACAAATTACAAGCAATTTAAGAAGAAAGAGAGCAGATTATGTCAGCTGGTCTAGTTGGACCAGTTAAGATCAGAAAGAATCAAAAGTTAGGGCCAATTATTATGAAAATTCAGCAGTTAAACAATTAATATGAAAGTTGAAAATAAAGTGATCTCGTAACAGGCGGTGGAAGCGGTATGGGACGTGAATTAGTGCTTAACCTGCTTACCAAAGGTGCAAAAGTGATTGCTATTGACATTAATGAATAACGGATTGAAGGCAACGGAATTGGCCGGAGCAAACGACATATCACTAACCACTTTTGTCGTTGATATCACGAATAAAGCATCAGTTGAAAATCTCCTAACACAGTTTGGCTTTATACGGATATGTTGACGGAATAATTAATAATGCGGGTATCATTCAACCTTTTGTACGAGTAAATGATCTTAGTTATGATGCAATAGAAAGTGTGATCAATGTGAATTTCTATGGAACACTTTATATGGTAAAGACTTTTTTGCCGCATTTGCTTAGAAGGCCTGAAGCACATATAGTGAACATTTCTAGTATGGGTGGATTTTTACCTGTTCCCGGTCAAACGATTTACGGTGCTCAAAAGCTGCCGTGGTTCCAAACAGAAGGATTGCATTCAGAATTGAAGGATACCAATGTAAGAGTTACTGTTGTTTTCCTGGGGGCCATTAATACAAACATCACAATGAATTGGGATTAGGGGAAATGAGGAAATTATCGACCGCGAAAGAAAAAGGCAACTAGAAACAACAATGCCGCCCAACACCGCTGCACAATTAATTGTAAACGCTATGGAACAAAACAAATACCAAATTTATGTCGGTAAAGATTCGAAATTTATGAGCGTATTATATCGGTGTAAACCTAGTTTTGCTGCCAGCCTGATAAACAATAAAATGAAAAGCCACTTAAGATAATCCTTTCTGAAAAAAAAATTTTTTTTTTTTTTTTTTTTTTTTTTTTTTTTTTTTTTTTTTTTTTTTTTTTTTTTTTTTTTTTTTTTTTTTTTTTTTTTTTTTTTTTTTTTTTTTTTTTTTTTTTTTTTTTTTTTTTTTTTTTTTTTTTTTTTTTTTTTTTTTTTTTTTTTTTTTTTTTTTTTTTTTTTTTTTTTTTTTTTTTTTTTTTTTTTTTTGGTCGTTGATTTATTTTGGAATAGACCTTGGTGTCCGTCAGGCCAATGCACTTTTATATCCGGGCGTAAATTTCATGTAGCGTCCAAGAAAATGTTTCAAATTCATCCACTCTTGAAATTTACTTTCTCATGATAATTCATACAAACCAAAACCAGGAGATTTAAAGCGTTGGAACGATGTTATGGAATTTGAACAGCTATTACATTGTCAAGAACAAACTTGTACTCGACCCAAAGTTTCCATTAAAAATTATGATAATGTTACAAAATAATTGGATCGGTTACATGCAACCAAGTATGACTGGAAACTATAAATCATCTTTTTCAAATCGAGTTTGATTTAAAACGCGTTGCGTCATCCCCTCAGCCATCCCCTAAATTGACAAATGCCTTATAAAGTTTTGATTATAAGGTGTTATGTTTTTATCGAGTGCCCGGGACTGGATTTTCTTCTCCCGCCCTACGGGAATCAGAAGATCCGAAAAAGGTGGTCTTACCCAAAGCCTTTCACCGCCTTCGGCGCTTCCGGCTTTTTCATTCATTCGCTTTTGCGAACAAGTTCACAACGCTCATAAATAAAAAAACCTCTCAAACTTCGTTGGAAAGGCTTTGTGCCCGGGACTGGATTCGAACCAGCACAACCTTGCGGATGCTGCGACCTGAACACAGTGCGTCTACCAATTTCGCCACCCGGGCATTCGCAAACTTTCCTAAACCTGTATCAGGGGTGCAAATATAAGGCAATTGGTGATTTTACCAAACCGTCATCTGCCAGCAGCGTAACTTCGAATCCATATTTTTGTTCACAGGGGAAAATTGATCCGCGGCGGAAAAGGCCCTGTAAATTTCAAAAACATTCAGTAGATGAATAAGATCTTCCAATTCTTATCCGCTTTTATTTTTCTCCAGTTCTGTATCAGTGTCCTCCGGGGCCAGTCCGCCATGATGAATGTGGATGGCCGGAAAACCGTTTCCCTCAATGGCGCCTGGGAAGTGATTCCGGATCCTGCCGGTGCTGGGGATTACCGCCAGGTATGGCTGGAAAAAAAGCCAATTAAGAAAACGGATTTTGTAGAATACGCTTTTGAGGGTGGCCCTGTACTAAACGTTCCCGGAGATTTTAATACCCAGATGCCGGAGCTGGCTTATGAAGAATGCACGGTCTGGTATAAAAAGAATTTCGACTATAAAAAGAATCCGGACAAACGACTTTTCCTGCATTTCGGCGCAGTAAACTACATCGCGGATGTTTACCTCAACGGAAAAAAAATCGGTTCACATGAAGGGGGATTTACGCCCTTCCAGTTTGAACTGACGGACTCAATAAAAGAAGGCCGGAATACCATCATTGTAAAAGTGAATAACCAACGGATCAAAGAAGGGTTACCCTCACTGGGATATGACTGGTTCAACTATGGCGGAATCACAAGGGATGTTAACCTGATTGAAACAGCCAATACTTTTATTAACGAGTATTTTATCCAGCTGAAAAAACATTCATCCACCGAAGTATCCGGATGGGTGAAACTGAATGGGATTAAAACCATACAAAATATCCGAATCCGGATTCCTGAACTGAATATCAACTATTCTTCAAAAACCAATACAGCAGGAGAGGTGGCCATCCATTTTACCGCGGCCTTTCAATTGTGGTCACCCCAAAATCCGAAATTATATCCGGTGATCATTCAGTCGGAAACGGATTCGATTACTGATACGATCGGTTTCCGGAATATTGAAGTCAGTGGAACCCATATCCTGCTCAATGGAAAGCCCGTTTTTATGAAAGCAGTAAACATCCATGAAGAAAGACCGGTAAAATCAGCCCGGGCCAATTCCGAAGAAGATGCCCGGATCCTGCTCAGCTGGGCAAAAGAACTGGGCTGTAATCTCGTGCGACTGGCGCATTACCCACACAATGAGCATATGGTAAGGCTCGCAGAAAAGATGGGTCTGATGGTATGGGACGAAATTCCGGTATACCAGCATATTGAATTTGCATCTCCGGCGATGCCACAGAAATTGAAAACGATGTTGGGTGAAATGATCGGTCGCGACCGGAACCGTTGTGGAGTGGTGATCTGGAGTTTGTCCAACGAAACATTTCCTTCTATCCCGGATCGCGATAAACGATTGATCGAACTGTCCAGGGAATGCCGTCTCCTGGATTCCACCCGGCTGATCACTTCGGTGATCAACGATCAGAGTTATGAAAACAACATATTACATCTCTGGGATACCCTGTACAATTATTTTGATGTGATGGCCATCAACGAATATCTCGGCTGGTATGTTCCCTGGCAGGGCAAACCGGCAGACACGAAATGGATACTGGATTTTCAAAAACCCATTATCATTTCTGAATTCGGTGGCGAAGCAAAATATGGGAGTAATACAGAACCAAAAGATGAAGCCTCCTCCTGGAGAGAGGAATACCAGGAACAGATTTATAAGGACCAGATCTCGTTATTTGGCGTTACGCCGAATCTTGCCGGAGTTTGTGCCTGGATGCTGATAGATTACCGATCCCCGGTGCGGATGCATCCGGTATACCAGCAGGGTTATAACCGAAAGGGCCTTTTATCTGAAAAAGGCGAAAAGAAAAAAGCCTGGTATGTGTTGAAAAGTTATTATGACAGGAATTAAAAAGTATGCTCCCGTTTGCCCGTCTGGCATGGATTTTACACCATAGAATATGAATACCAAAAACATATTTTATGTCTACCATAAAAAAGAATCCGAACGATCTGCAGAATAAAGAGGCGAAAACAACCAGGCCGGGCAGTATCAAAAAGACACAGGATAAAGAATACCAGGAAATAATAAAAGCCAAAGAAAAAAAGACGGAAGGAAATCCGGATGACGGTGCAGCCGACGAACAGCCTTTCGACGCGAAGCATAATAATATGCACGGCAAACGCTAAAACTCACCCGAATTACGCCAGCCTTTGACCAGGGGCGAATCCTTGATATACAATCCAGGTAATTAGAGAGCTAAGAGATTGACAATGAACGTTATAGCTTTGACCTGGGGCGTTAAGCTTTAGGCTTTAAGCTTTAAGCTTTTTTCCGTATTTTTGCAGCCCCGAAATAAAACCTTCGGGTATTTATATTATCATGGAAGAAAACCAAATTTTAAACTCAAACGCTGAAGGCCAGGAGTCTGCAACCGCTACGGAAGCAACTACAGCGACAACAAATGCACCTGCCGCAAACGGAAACGGCAAACACCAGTTTGCACCTCCGACAGCGCACGACGATTTCGACTGGACCATTGACAAGCGGAATGTGGCTGCGTACAACAAGGAAGAAAAAGAAAAGTACGACAAAGTGTATGAAAACACTTTCGTACAGATCACTGACGGCGAACTCATCAAGGGTCTCGTAGTGGGCGTTACCAAAACAGATGTGGTTGTAAACATCGGTTTTAAAAGTGATGGTCTGGTTTCACTGAATGAATTCCGCGATCTGCAGAACCTAAAAAGCGGAGATGAAGTGGAAGTGATGGTGGTGGAAAAAGAAGACCGGGAAGGTCATCTGCACCTGAGCCGCAAACAAGCACGTATCACCCGTGCCTGGGAAAGCATTGTGGAAATGCACAAAACCGGTGAAGTGGTTACCGGTACCGTTACCAGCAAAACAAAGGGCGGCCTGATCGTTGATGTATTCGGAATGGAAACATTCTTGCCAGGTTCACAGATCGACGTGAAACCGGTTACCGATTACGACCAGTTTGTTGGAAAAACAATGGAATTTAAAGTGGTTAAGATTAACGAAGCCATCAAGAATGCCGTTGTATCCCACAAGGCACTTATTGAAAGCGATATCGAAGCACAGCGTGCAGAGATCATGAGCAAACTCGAAAAAGGCCAGGTACTCGAAGGAACCATCAAGAACATCACCGATTTCGGTGCGTTCATGGATCTCGGAGGTCTCGATGGTTTATTATATATCACCGATATCAGCTGGGGACGTATCAGTCATCCGAGCGAAGTACTCAAACTGGATCAGAAACTCCAGGTGGTGGTACTCGATTTCGACGATGGCAAGAAACGTATCAGCCTCGGTCTGAAACAACTTACACCGCATCCATGGGATGTGCTGCCTGAAGGTGTGAAAGAAGGCGAAATCGTGAAAGGTAAAGTAGTGAATATTGAAGACTACGGCGCTTTCCTCGAAATCATGCCGGGTGTGGAAGGTCTGGTTCACGTAAGTGAAATTACCTGGGCCAACACACCGATCAATGCAAAGGAATTCTTCAAACTGGGTGATGAACACCAGGCCAAAATTGTAACACTCGATAAGAGATGCGCGCAAGATGAGCCTTTCCATCAAACAGCTCAGCGAAGATCCATGGAGCACTATCGAAACCAAATTTCCCGCAGGGAAGCAAGCACAATGGTCTGGTGAAGAACATCACGCCTTATGGTGTATTTGTTGAACTTGCCCCGGGCATTGGCGGTATGATCCATATCAGCGACCTGAGCTGGCTGAAACGCTTCAACCATCCTTCTGAATACACAAAGGTTGGTCAGCATATTGATGTGCTGATCCTCGGCATCGATAAAGAAAACCGCAAACTCCAGCTTGGACATAAACAACTGGAAGAAGATCCATGGAATGCACTGGAGAACACTTTTGCTGTCGGAACCATCCACGAAGGAACGGTTACCCGCAAAGATGATAAAGGCGCCCTGGTACAACTGCCTTATGGTCTCGAAGGATTCGCTCCCAACCGTCATCTTACAAAGGAAGATGGCAAGACAGTGAATGCCGACGAAACTACGCAGTTCATGGTGATCGAATTCGACCGCAATGAAAAACGCATCGTATTATCTCATACCCGTATCTGGGAACAGGTAAAGGCTGAGGAAAAAGATGTGGCAAGTAAAGAAGCAAGACGGAGTCTGATAAAACCCGCAAAGCCGTGAAGACCATCCAGAACAAGGTTGAAAAACCAACCCTCGGAGATCTCGGAGCCCTTGCTGAAATCAAGGAAAAGCTGCAGCAGGAAGAAAAAGGCAACGACGACGCAAAGCCTAACGCTTAATGCCCAACGCTTAACGCCGATCATATAATAAAACCCTCCCCTTATCGGGAGGGTTTTTTCATAATTTTACAGAAGTACCAAAACCGGTCCCTTTACAATATCATGTTATGCAGGAAAAAAATTCAGTAAGAATTGCCCTATTAGTGTTAACGATTTTATTTTCAGCTTTCAGTTTCGCTCAGCCCATACCGTTAGACCCGGCCATCCGGGTAGGAAAACTTCCCAATGGATTTACCTATATCATCCGGAGAAATACAGAACCGGCAAAACGGGTACAGCTCTATCTCGTAAACAAGATCGGATCTATACTGGAAGAAGAGAACCAGCGCGGACTGGCCCATTTCATGGAGCATATGAGTTTTAACGGAACCACACATTATCCCAAAAATGAACTCGTGCATTACCTGGAGAAATCCGGTGTGCGTTTTGGTGCTGACCTGAATGCACATACCAGCTTCGATGAAACGGTTTACCAGTTACCGATACCGACCGACAGTCCGGCCCTGATGCAAAACGGACTTCAGATCATGCGTGACTGGGCGGCGAACGCCACCCTGGATCCCAATGAAATTAACGATGAACGTGGAGTGGTACTGGAAGAAAAAAGATCGAGAAAGGGTGCCCAGGAAAGAATGCAGGATAAAACCTTTCCGGTAATCCTGAACAACTCCAGGTATGCCGAACGTATACCGATTGGAACAGATTCGGTACTGAAT
This sequence comes from uncultured Bacteroidota bacterium, assembly GCA_963766585.1. Lineage (GTDB taxonomy): Bacteria > Bacteroidota > Bacteroidia > Chitinophagales > Chitinophagaceae > Puia. The sequence continues at coordinate 615,315 of CAVYAV010000001.1, read as the reverse complement.
AATTTTCAACGTCCGGCGATCCTGAAATTTTATAAAGACTGGTATCGTCCCAATCTGCAGGCTTTAATCGTGGTAGGCGATATCAATGTGGACAGCATGGAGAAAAAAATTAAAGCCTTGTTCAGCGATCTCAAAAATCCGGCGAACGAGCGGCCAAGAGTTAAATATACCGTTCCGCTCACCGGGAAGAATCAGTTTATTGCTGTAACCGATAAGGAATTTCCATATACGGTGATCGAAGTGCTGATCAAAATGAAATCCATGCCGCAGGGCTCAAAACAGGAATTTATTGAATCCATCAAGAGAGGGGTATTCAATGAAATGCTGGCCGTGCGCTTATCAGAACTTTCCCAAAAACCAAACCCGCCTTTTATCCAGGCAGGTGCGGATGCGGGTAAATTCCTGGCTGATCTGGACGCATTTACCGTGTTCATGGTGGCTAAACCCGGGCAACTGGAAAAGAGCTTCCTTAGCGTGTGGCAACTGATCCAGCAGGTAAAACAATTTGGCTTTACAGAACCCGAATTTGAAAGAGCGAAGGCAGCGTATATCAGTAACCTCGAATCAGCAGTACGGGAAAAAGATAAAAGAAATTCAGAACAGCTGGTACAGGAGTATACCCGGTATTTCCTGGAGAACGAGCCTTCTCCCGGAATTGAAGTGGAACTGCAGATGTCGAAAGATTATCTGAAAACAGCAAAACTGCAGGATATCAATGCGCTTTCTACCCTGTATATCTTGGACAAAAACAGGGATGTACTCATTATGGCCCCGCAGAAAGACAGTGCCTCACTGCCTGTTGAATCCACCGTGAATGGCTGGATCAGTGCCGTGGCAGCCATGAAACTCTCTCCTTATAACGATCAGTTTAAAAAGGAGGATCTCATTTCTGAAAAACTGGTTCCCGGTAAAGTAATCAGCGAAACTAAAATTGAAAAAATCGGAGTAACTGAAATGACCCTGAGCAACGGATTAAAAGTGGTTTTGAAACCCACGGATTTTAAAAACGATGAGATCCGTTTCCAGGCATTCAGTCCCGGAGGAACTTCACTATATAATGATGCCGATTTCCAGTCCGCTGCCAACGCATCGGATATTGTGGAAAGTATGGGTCTGAGTCATTTCACTCCTACAGATCTGGAGAAATTGCTGAGTGACAAAAAACTGAGTGTTGGATCCTACATTGCAGAAAGATCAGAAGGCATTGGTGGATCCAGCACACCGAAGGATCTGGAAACTGCCCTGCAGCTCGTTCATCTTTATTTCACTTCACCCAGAAAAGATACGGCTCTGTTCAGCAATTTTATTGAACAATCATCGTCTGCCATCGCAAACAGGTCCAGTGATCCGAAAAACGTATATGCGGATACCGTAGCTGCCGTGCTCGGCGATTACAATATTCGCAGAACAGGACCTTCCCTGAAAAAACTGCAGGAAATCGATCTAGATAAAGTGATGAAGATTTACCAGGAACGTTTCGGCAATGCAGGTGATTTTACATTTGTTTTTGATGGTAATTTTAAAATAGACAGTATCCGTCCCCTGCTGGAGAAATACCTGGGTTCCCTGCCGTCTTCTTCACAGAAAGAAACCGCCCGCGATTTAAATATTCATATCCCGGCCGGGGTCATCCAGGCGACTGCCCGGAGAGGAAAAGAACCGAAGGCGGTTGTGAGACTGGTCATGAGCGGAGAATACAAATATTCACCGGAAACAAATACACAGCTGAATGCACTCAGCGAAATACTGCAGTTCAGGGTAACTGACCGCCTGCGGGAAAAAGAAGGTGGTACCTATAGCCCGAGCGTGCGCGTTAATTACAATAAATATCCCTCCAACCGATATGCGTTCACTATTCTATTCACCTGCGCTCCGGCAAATGTGGACAAGCTGATTGCGGCAACCAAAGAGGAGATTAATAAACTGAAAACGGAAGGTGCAACGGATGTTGATATTACCAAATTCAATACGGAAGAAACCCGTCAACTCGAATTACAGATGGATGATAACGCGTTCTGGTTAAGTTTCCTGAGCAAACAATATGAAAACGCCGATGATCCGCTGGTGGTATTGAAATTTCCGGAACTGATTAAAGAAGTAACGACAACTTCGGTGAAAGCCGCTGCCAATCTTTACTTTAATGAAAATAATTTTATTACGCTTCTGCTAATACCTGAGTAAGCATTCAGCTTAACGCTTAACGCAAAAGACAGATGAGAAAATGAAAAAGCCCTCTTCGAAAGAAGGGGCTTTTTTAATTATCAATTATCAATTATTAATTATTAACTGTCAATCTGTCAACTGTCAACTGTCATCTGTCATCCGCCAACCGCCAACCGCCAACGAAGTTATTTCACATCCATAAAAAGTGCCCTAAGTTCTTCTGCATCCTGGGGTTTCATTTTTCCACCGAGGATCAGTCTCAGCTGGCGGCGGCGCAGGGCCCCGTCAAATAATTTTACTTCATCCGGGCTCTCCGGTTTCAATTCCGGGACTGCGATGGGCTTTCTATTTATATCCAGCGATACAAACGTATAATATGCCTCATTGCTTTTGTATTTTTGCTGATTGATAAAGTCTTCGCCCCACACTTTCATATGAACTTCCATGGAAGTATTGAAAGCGCGTGTTATGGTGGCATGAATATGAACAGCATTACCCAGCCTGATGGGATTTTCAAATGAAATATTATCAACCGAAGCCGTCACAACCGGAGTATTGCAATGTTTGCAGGCACAAAGTGCCGCTGCGATATCCATCCAGTACATAAGCCGTCCTCCCATCAGGTTTCCAAATACATTGGTGTCGTTGGGCAGCACGAGCTCGGTCATGATTATTCTTGAATCTGTAGGAGTTTTGGGCATGGTCGTATTTTTTATTACCGAAATATTTTAGTTGGCGGTTGGCAGTTAGCGGTTGCACATTTCATTCATCCACTAATCACCTTAATCATCTAATTATCTAGTTACACCACTGTCTGCTCACAACCCTGCAGGAACTCCCCGCTGATATCTGCACCGATGCCGGCGACATCAGGTAGTTCCAGGAAATATCCCCTGAACTGAACACCGCCGGTTACCGGATCTATCTTGTGACCGAGCAGGGCAGTATCCATATCATAAAACTGAATATTCTGTTGCGATAAAGCAAAATGTGCAAAAGCAGTCAAAGCCAGTCGACTTTCCAGCATACCGCCCATCATGCAGGCAATCCCGTTGGAAGCACAGACCTGGTTTATTCTAAGCGCTTCTGCAATTCCACCGGATTTTGAAAATTTAATATTCACGTAGTCGCAGGCACCGGCAGCGATTAGTCTTTCCGCATCATGATGATTAAATACACTTTCATCTGCCATAATTTTTACGGGAGATATTTTACGAAGCGCCGGCAGCAGGTGATCGTTCCAGCGACGCATGGGCTGTTCGCAAAATTCAATATTGAAAGCCCCCATTTGAACCAGTAGTTCTTTAGCCGTCTCAAAATCCCAACCCTGATTGGCATCCAGCCGGAGCCGGATGGAATCACCTACGGCCTCGCGAATTTTTTGGACCCGAAGCAGGTCCGATTTGCCCTCTTTACCCAGTTTGATTTTGATAATTCGTACACCCTTGTTTTTATAGTCCAGTGCCGTGGCCGCCATGGCATCGGGTTCGTCAATACCGATGGTGAGGTCAGTTTCGAGGGGTTTTTTATTTCCATTCAGAAATTTATACAGGGGAATGCCGGCATGCCGGGCTGCCAGATCGTACAACGCCATATCGAAGGCGCTCTTAACCGTGGTATTAAAGGCGGTGAAATTGTCCAGTTCCTGCAATCTTCCTTCAATATCCAGCGCTTCTTTATTTTTCCAGAGTTTTGCAAAATCCTTTGCCATTTCATAGCAGGTATTCTGGGTTTCCCCGACAATCATGGGGAAGGCAGAACATTCTCCCACGCCCGAAAACCCCTGGTCGGTTTCCACCCGTATAAATATATTCTGGGCATGGTACATGGTTCCCGTGGCAATCCGGAACGGATGCATGGGGATGGAAAGCTTGTAAATGCGGGTTTGCAGGATCTTCATGCAGGAGATCAAAAATACGATTTTTACGCTTAACGCTTAACGCCTAACGCCTAACGCTGAACGCCTAACGCTTAAAACCTAGGGCAAGGCTCTATTACTTGCAATAAACACCTGACGCCGGAAAATGAATTGCATTTTGTTATGGCTTTTTATTTTATCAGATTTTTCACCTTGAAATTTTTTGGCGTTAAGCGTTAGGCGTTTGGCGTTAAGCTTTTTATCTACATTTGCGCTAGCCAGTTACATATGACAGATCAGGAAATTTCTTTCGAAAACACAGAGAATGCATTTGCTTATAAAACAAATGCGGAGCTGAAAAAAGCCAGGTTTCTTTTTAAAAGTATGGGAAACGCCTTTCTCGTGAAATGGGGAATCCTTATTACTCCATGGGCAATACGGATGAAACTTCCGATCAAAGGATTGATTCGCAAAACCATATTTTCCCAGTTTGTCGGAGGAGAAACCCTTGACCAGACTGCCCCGGTGGCCCGCAAACTGGCAACTTATCATGTACAGGCTATTCTGGATTATGGGGTAGAGGGCGGTAATGACGGAGAGGCAGGGTTTGATCACGCCTGCGAAGAATTTATCCGGGTAATCCGCTACGCAGCTTCACAGCCCAATATTCCATTTATCAGCATTAAAATAACCGGATTTGCCCGTTTTGAATTATTGGAAAAACTGGATCATTCCCTGGACCAGGGGCCGGGACCACTCATGAAGCGGTATGCCGCGGCCCTTGCCGGATTTTCTGCGGAGGAATCGGCAGAATGGGACCGGGTGCAAAACCGGATGCAGAAAATATGTGCGGAAGCATCTGCAAAAAATATTGGCGTGCTCGTAGACGCGGAAGAAACCTGGATACAGGATCCGGTGGATGTTTTGTCCATACAGATGATGGCAGCCTTTAATAAAGAAAAGGTTTCTGTTTATAATACCGTTCAACTCTACCGTCACGACCGGCTTTCATTCCTGAAAGATATGCTGGAAGCAGCCGAGTTAAAGGATTTTGTACTTGGTGTAAAACTGGTCCGTGGGGCTTATATGGAGAAGGAAAGAGCACGGGCCCAGGAAAAAAATTATCTTTCGCCCATTCAGAAAGATAAAGAATCAACCGATCAGGACTATAATGCAGCCGTAGCTTTCTGCATTGAACATATCGATCATATTGCTTCCATCGTTGCTTCGCATAATGATTACAGTAATCTGCATGCGGCCCGACTGCTCAAAGAAAAAGGGCTCCCGTACGACCATCCCCATATTCATTTTTCCCAGCTTTACGGGATGAGTGATCATATTACCTTTAACCTGGCAAAAGCCGGATGTTCTGTAAGCAAGTATCTGCCTTTTGGACCCATTGAAGACGTGATTCCATACCTGATGAGGCGGGCGGAAGAAAACAGTTCCCTCAGCGGACAAACCGGCAGGGAACTTGCATTCATCAATAAGGAACTGGCCCGGCGTATGGCATAATCTTTTCAGTAAACATGGATTTAGTCCGTTTAAATAATAAACTAGCCGTTAGCCAGCCAAAAAATTGAAACGTTTTATATTTGAGTCCCGCATTCCCATTTGTAAACCAACATACCGGATGAATAAAAAAGGTTTAAGGAATTTTGTTGTCATACTTCTCTTTTTTTACGTTTCAGCCTGCTCAGATAAAAAAGGTCCTGTTCAACCGAAATCAACACCTCCTCCAACGGTGGACGTATTGATTGCCGAAACACGGGCCATGTCCAATACCCTGGAGGTAAATGGCACTGTGGTGGCGAATGAGTACGTTGAACTGCATCCGGAAGCCAGCGGCCGGCTCACCTATCTGTATGTTCCTGAAGGTAAACTAATTAAAAAAGGGACCCTGATTGCCAAGGTTTACAATGCTGACCTGCAGGCTCAGGTGGAAAAAAGTAAAGTGGCCCTTGACCTGGCTAAAAAAACGGAGGAACGGGATCGAAAACTGCTCGAGGTGAATGGAGTAAACCAGGCAGACTATGATGCAGCGTTGAATGTTGTCAATGGGTTCAAGGCCGATATAGATTATAACCAGGCTTTACTTGATAAAACCATCCTCAAAGCCCCGTTCGACGGGTATATCGGCCTGCGCCAGGTAAGTGAAGGAGCCTATGTGACTCCGGCCACCCTGATCGCCACCCTGCTGCAGCGCGATAAATTAAGAATTGATTTTACGGTTCCGGAGGAATACAGTTCCATCTTAAAAATTGGTTCTTCCGTAGATGTGGAGATGGATCAGTCCGGTCAAAAGAGAAAGGCAGTAATCATCGCCACTGAACCGCAGGTAAGCCAGGCGACAAGAAATATAACTGTTCGTGCCTTATTGGAAAACAGTAATGCAAATCCAGGCGGTTTTGCAAAAGTGTTCGTGAATTCCGGCATTGATAAAAAGGCCATCATGATCCCGACGAATGCCTTAATTCCGGATGATAAAAACAATGAGGTCGTTATCGTCAAAAACGGAAAGGCCGATTTCGTTAATGTGTTAACCGGCATACGCCTGGCTAATAATGTTGAAATCACCGCAGGGATTAAACCAGGCGATACTATTGTCGTTACCGGTGTTTTATTTGCACGTCCTAAATCCCCGCTGCAGGTAAGAAATACCCGGACGCTGGAAGAATACGCGGCAATGAATAATAACCAGTCCGCAAAATAGAATGATCCGCACATGAATATTTCGGAATTATCCCTTAAGCGGCCTGTACTGGCGACGGTGATGAATCTTATGATCATCCTGTTTGGTGTGGTGGGTTTTACTTTCCTTGCCGTAAGGGACTATCCGGCCATTGATCCGCCGATCATCAATGTATCTACTTCTTATACCGGAGCCAATCCCGATATTATCGAAAGCCAGATTACCGAGCCGCTGGAAAAACAAATCAATGGTATTCCGGGTATCCGCACCATTTCTTCCACCAGTTCCCTGGGTAACAGTAATATCACGGTAGAATTTAACCTGGGTGCAGACCTGGAAAGTGCAGCCAGTGATGTACGGGATAAAGTAGGACAGGCAGCCCGAAATCTCCCCCTCGATATTGATGCTCCGCCGGTAGTAACCAAGGCGGATGCCAATAGTGATTTTATTTTGATCCTTGCCCTGCAGAGCCGCACCAAAAGCCTGATGCAGCTCAGCGATTATGCTGACAATGTGTTGTTGCAGCAACTACAAACGATCGACGGGGTGAGTTCGGTAAATGTATTTGGTGACAAGGGCTTCGCCATGCGCATTTGGCTCGACCCTAATAAAATGAATGCGTACCATGTGGCGTTCAATGATATTTCCGCCGCCCTGAGTTCTGAAAATGTTGAAATCCCGCCTGGTAAAATTTATGGAAATAATACAGAACTCACCCTGCAAACGAAGGGCCGGCTCACCAGCGAAGCGGATTTCCGCAATGTGATTATCCGGGAAGATAGTTCCGGTATCGTACGTTTCGGTGATATTGCCCGAATCGAACTGGGTCCACAGAATCCGGAACAGAGCTGGAAATATAATGGAGTGAATGCAGTAGGTCTGGCGATTATTCCGCAGCCGGGTGCCAACAATATCCAGATTGCAAATGAATTCAATAAAAAACTGGAGATCATCAAGCAGTCGAACAAGTCAGACCTGGAATTTAATGTACTGATAGATAATACAAAGAACATACGGCAATCCCTGAGCGAAGTCAAGGACACGCTGATCATCGCCTTTGCCCTGGTAGTGCTGGTGATCTTTTTCTTTTTCCGCAACTGGCTGATTGCGATTCGCCCGCTGATTGACATCCCGATTTCCCTGATCGCCACTTTCTTTATCATGTACGTGGCGGGCTTCACCATCAATATCCTCACCCTGCTTGCAATCGTTCTGGCAACTGGTCTGGTAGTAGACGACGGAATCGTGGTAACGGAAAATATTTTCAGAAAAATTGAACAAGGATTCCCCTTGCGAAAAGCGGCTGTGGAAGGCAGTAAGGAAATATTTTTTGCAGTCATTTCTACCTCGCTCACCCTGGCCGTGGTATTCATGCCGGTGATATTTCTGCAGGGATTCGTGGGAAGATTATTCCGGGAATTCGGCGTGGTGCTGGCCGCGGCGGTATTGATCTCGGCTTTTGTTTCCCTCACGATTACCCCGGTGCTCAACGTGGTACTGACCAAAAAAGATGCTTCGCACGGGAAATTTTATGAACGCACGGAACCCTTTTTCCGCGGAATGGAAAACGGATACCGTCGTTTACTGGAAGGGTTTTTAAAAATCCGGTGGTTCGCCTGGGTGATCATTGCCACCTGTGTCGTGATGGTTGTGCTATTGCTGAATACTTTGAAGAGCGAACTGGCACCACTGGAAGACAGAAGTTCTATCCGGTTTACGGCAACTGCGCCGGAAGGAACGAGTTTCAGCTATATGTCGAATATCTCTGACAGCATTGCCGATTATTTATACGATTCTGTTCCGGAACGGGATTTTGTTTTTGTTCGTACACCTGCGGGACCTTCCAACAATACTTCACAGCCGCGTATCGGACTGGTAGACCGGGACCAGCGAAAAAGATCGCAGAATGAAATTGCCAATGACCTGCAACGTAAACTGGGAAGATTCATCGATGCCCGCATATTCGTAATCCAGGAACAAACCATTTCGGTAGGATCGGGTTCGCGTACCAGTCTTCCGGTGCAATTTGTTTTGCAGAACCAGGATCTGGACAAACTGAAGGAAGCCATTCCGAAATTTCTTGCGGAAGTTCGTAAGGATAAAACTTTTTCCAATGTGGATGTAAACCTGAAATTTAACAAACCGGAACTGGATATCAGTCTGGACCGAATAAAAATTAAAGACCTGGGATTATCTACACTCGAAGTGATCACTGCCATGCAGTCTGCATTCAGTGGCGGTAGACTCGCGTATTTTATTCAGAATGGATATCAGTACCCGGTGATCGCCCAGGTTGACAGATCCGGCCGCAACAAACCTGCAGATGTTTCAGACCTGTATGTGCGGAATTCAAACGGGGATAACATACCCCTGACTTCGGTGATGAAGACCGAACAAAACAGTAATCCTTCCACGCTGTATCATTTTAACCGCTATAAGGCAGCAACGATTTCCGCCTCCCTTGCAGAAGGGCAAACGATTGGGGACGGAATTAAATCCATGCAGGCCATTGCGGCTCGCACACTGGATCCGACTTTCCAAACCGCACTCTCGGGCAGTTCCAGGGATTATGCGGAAAGTTCTTCCAATATATTATTCGCCGTTGGGCTGGCCTTGATCCTGATTTATCTCGTACTTGCTGCTCAGTTTGAAAGTTTCGTGGATCCCTTCGCCATTATGTTTACGGTTCCCCTGGCAGCTGCCGGAGCCCTGCTGAGTTTGTGGATCTTTAATCAGACCCTGAATATATTTTCCGAAATCGGGATGATCATGCTGATCGGCTTGGTAACCAAGAATGGAATCCTGATCGTGGAATTCACCAACCAGAAAAGGGAGCATGGACTGGATAAGATGCAAGCCGTGGTGGAAGCCTCCTCCCAAAGGTTGCGGCCAATCCTGATGACCAGCCTCGCTACATCGCTTGGGGCCTTACCGATTGCACTGAGTCTGGGTGCGGCATCCACCAGCAGGATACCGCTTGGAATCGTGGTGGTTGGGGGAATACTTTTTTCACTGATCCTGACTCTTTTTGTAATACCGGCTGTGTATACTTATATATCCGGAACGCATAAGAATAAGGCGAAGGTGAATGCGCTGGGAGAATAGGAAAGTGTGAGAGTGTGAGAGTGTGAGAGTGTGAGAGTGAACAAACCGTCAACTGTTTCACCTGCCGAAGCTTTAGCGAAGGCAGGTGAACCGTCAACTAAATTGAATGAAAGGATTTTTATTTATTATATGTTTTGTTTTTGCAGGTGTACAGCTGGAAGCACAGCAACTGACTCTGGATACGGCTATTGCGATTGCATTGAAGAATAGTCCGGGTCTGATGATTTCCAAAAACAACATGAATATTGCAGGTATCAATAACAATTATGGGATTGCCGGTGGCCTTCCTTTTGTGCAGGCTTCTTCTTCGGTAACCCAGCAGCTCACCAATGTTGATCAGCAGTTTTCCATTGCACTGAATAATAAAAGCAGCGTTAATGCGCCTTCCAATAATATCAGTGCCGGAGTAGCAGGAAGTCTTCCCATTTTTGCTTCGGGACGGATTAAGAATGAATTCAAACGACTGGGCGTGGTGGAATCGCAATCAAAATTTATATATGGTTCCCGGGCACAGACCCTGATTTATAACGTGATGCTGAAATATTTCGACATTGTACGTCAACAGGGATATGCAAGAACCATTGAAGCCTCCATAAAGGCTTCGGAGCAAAAACTGGAGATCGTAAAGCAACAGCGCGCCGTAGGCGTAGCCAATGATGCGGACCTCTTCCAGGCCCAGGTAGACCTGAATACACAGGTCCAGAGCCTGATCGCCCAGCAGCTGGTGGTTGACCAGGATAAAACAGACCTGCTCACTTTAATGATATTGAATCCGGATTCAGTCGTTGTTGTTAAGGATACCATCATTGTAGACAAAACCATCATACTGGATTCGGTGATCAGTGCGGCTTACCAGAATCCCGATATGCAGGCTGCCTATGATCAGATCCAAATCAACCAGTACCTGGAAAAGGAAGTAGGCGCTGCACGCTATCCATCGGCACAGGTGAACCTGGGATTCAATTATAGTCATGCTTTCAATCCGGAGGCGTCCATCATATTGAATCAGGCCTATGGACCGTATGCCGGTCTCGGAGTAACCATCCCGATATTCAACGGGGGTATATACAAACGCCAGCAACAAATTGCCGGTATCAATGTGAACACAGCAAAATTGCAGAAGGATACCCTGTTGCTGAACGTGCAGTCAACGGCCGTTAAAAATTATCAGGCCTATCAGAGTAATTTAAAACAACTGGAGACGGCAAAACAAAATTTTGACCTTTCGCTGAAGCTGCTCAACCTCGTGCTGATGCGGTTTCAATACAAGGTGGCTACTATTGTGGATGTAACCCTTGCCCAGCAAAGCTTTGAGAGCGCCGGCTTTCAGCTGGTCAATACCAGTTATGCCGCCAAGGCCGCCGAGTTGCAGCTTCGAAGACTGGCGAACCAGCTGCCTTAAACGCCTAAAGCTTAATACCTAACGTCTAAAGCTTAAAGCCTAACGCTGAACGCATGGTAAGGAGATAGATAAGTTGATCAAATAGATATCAGTAAATTTGCTGTTAAGGAATGCAGGATTATTTTTAGCTTTAAGCGTTCGGCGTCAGGCGTTAGGCGTTAAGCGTTTAGCGTTAGGCTTGAAGGATCGCTAGCTCAGTTGGTTTAGAGCACTGCCTCGACAAGGCAGGGGTCACTGGTTCGAGCCCAGTGCGATCCACTTTCTTCTCCCGTTCCCTGTTATTTACAAAAAAGTAAAAGCTTCTTTTACTTCGAACAAAAAAAATTCTATACTTTAAAGGATGCAACACATGAAATGGTTCATCCTTTGTCTGACACTATTCACAAACTGTACAAGAACTTTTACCCAATCAGAAATTAGACATACCATATCGTTTAACAAGAACTGGAAATTCTTCCCCGGGGACACAACGGGTGTGCAAAATCCTTCTTTTGACGATCGTGGCTGGCGTTCTTTAAATCTTCCGCATGACTGGAGCATCGAAGGTAAATTCGATAAGAACAATCCGGCCGGGACGGGTGGGGGAGCTTTGCCAGGTGGTATAGGATGGTATCGTAAAAACTTTTTACTGACAGATTCAGACAAGAATAAAATCATCAGTATTGATTTCGACGGAATCTATCGCAACAGTGAGGTCTGGTTAAACGGTCACTTACTGGGCAAGCGACCTAACGGATATATTTCTTTCCGTTACAATCTGACACCTTACCTGAAATATGGTGCTGAAAAAAACTGTATTGCTGTTAAGGTGAATAACGCGGACCAGCCTAATTCCCGTTGGTATTCCGGTTCGGGAATTTACCGCAATGTATGGCTGGTCACCACTAACCCGGTCAGGGTGGATCAGTGGGGTACCTATATCACTACTCCAATAGTGAATAAGGAGTCAGCCTACCTGTCTATAACCACAAGAATTAAAAATGACGGGGAAGCGGATAAACAGGTTGAACTGAATTCAACTCTTTATGATGCTTCCGGTTTAACTATTGCAACTATTTCGTCTGATGCAAGAGTTCCGGCAGGGAAGTTCAGGGAAACAATTCAGAATATTGCCATCACTAAACCCCGGCTCTGGTCGGTGGCTGATCCGTATCTGTACCGCATGGTTACCCGGGTATTCAGCAATAATCAACAGATCGATGACTATACCACGACCATCGGCATACGCAGTTTTGTATTTGATGCAGACAAAGGATTTCTTTTAAACGGGGAGAGAATAAAAATAAATGGTGTCTGTGATCACCATGACCTGGGATCCCTGGGGTCGGCCATCAACCGGCGGGCATTGGAAAGACAACTGGAAATTCTGAAAGCGATGGGCTGTAATGCGATACGCACATCCCATAATCCGCCGGCACCGGAATTGCTGGATCTCTGTGACCACATGGGATTCATCGTGATGGACGAAGCCTTTGATATGTGGAAATTGCAGAAAAATAAATTTGATTATCATCTCGACTGGGATGCGTGGCATAAAAAAGACCTGGAGGATCAGGTGATGCGCGACCGGAATCATCCCAGCATTTTTATCTGGAGCATCGGGAATGAAATCATGGAGCAGTGGTCCAAAGACAGTAGTGGGTATAATATCGCCAGGGAGCTGAGAACCATCGTTCGTTCGCTCGATACTACCCGGCCCATCACATCAGCGCTCAACAACACCAATATGGAATGGAATGCCATTTACAAATCCGGTGCCCTGGACCTCGTCGGATACAATTACGATCACAAAGGATATCCTGATTTTCCAAAAAAACTTCCCGGGAAAAAATTCATCGCCACAGAAACCGTGTCTGCACTGGAAACACGGGGTCACTATGATATGCCTTCCGACAGTATACACCGTTGGCCGTTGCGATGGGATTTGCCATTTAACGGCGGCAACCCTGACCTGACCTGTTCGGCTTATGATAATGTTTCAACTCCCTGGGGTTCCACACAGGAGGAAACCTGGAAAGTCATAAAGAAATATGATTTTCTGTCGGGACAATTTATCTGGACCGGGTTTGATTACCTGGGTGAACCGACACCTTATCCCTGGCCGGCACGCAGTTCTTATTTTGGCATAATCGACCTCGCGGGATTTCCCAAGGATTCTTATTATATGTACCAGAGTGAATGGACAGATAAGCCGGTACTGCATATTTTCCCGCACTGGAACTGGAAGCCCGGACAAACTATTGATATATGGGCATATTATAATCAGGCGGATGAGGTGGAATTATTTTTAAATGATAAATCATTGGGTGTTCGGAAAAAAACAGGTGATGACCTGCATGTGATGTGGCGGATTAAATTTGAACCGGGAACAATCCGGGCCGTATCCAGGAAAAACGGGAAAACCGTTTTAACAAAAGAAATTAAGACAGCAGGCAAAGCGGCCACCATTGTTTTAACAGCAGACAGGGATAATATTCAGGCAGACGGAAACGATCTCTCTTTTATCACTGCGAAAATTGTGGATGCAGCGGGAAACCCTGTACCCGATGGGGATAACCTGATCCGTTTTTCTGTAAGCGGGGAAGGGAACCTGATCGCCACGGATAACGGAAGCGAAACCAGTCTTGCTTCATTTCAGGATAAGGACCGCAAGGCATTTAACGGATTATGTCTTGCCATACTCCGCTCAACGGATAAACAAGGAAACATACAGGTGACAGCTTCTGCCGACGGTCTGAATTCTTCAACCATAAAAATTATTACAAAATAGGATGAAGGTGCACGGTTGATACCGCACATGCAGGATCAGTTGGCAGTTTGTTCACTCCCATACTCCCATACTTTGCAGCCGGACAGTCCTGTATCAATTCCGTACATATATTTTGCGTTATCACATTCGCAACTGATTCTTTTATAGAACTTTATAAGACGGCATTTTTCTTGAATCCATATAATCCGGTTCCACGGCCAACGGCCAACGGTCAACCGTCATCTGTCAACTAATACGTTATGCTGGTAAACTATATCAAAATCGCCTGGCGCAACCTGATGAAATATAAATTTATTTCATTCATTAACTTGTTTGGTCTCACGGTAGGGCTCACCTGCTGTCTGTTGATTGCAACTTATATCATTAATGAGCTGAGTTACGATAAGTACAATAAAAACGGGCAAAACATTTATCGCATCACCCGTTCTTTTAATACATCGGATGGAGTAGTTTCTCTGAATCTCAGTACTATTTCCCCTCCATTCGGATATTACCTGCCCACTGATTTTCCGGAAATTAAAAAAATGACCCGGCTGCTGAACAACGGATCCACACCCCTGAAATACAAGGATAAATTAATCAATGAATCAAATGTGTATTTCGCAGATGAAAATCTGTTTGATGTCTTTACGCTGGATGTGCTAAAGGGAAATCCGAAAACGGCGCTAAAAGAGCCGTTTTCTGTGATGCTCAGCGAAGAAACAGCTAAAAAGTATTTTGGTGATGAGGATCCGATGAATAAGGTCCTGAGAGCGAATAATCAGTTTGATGTAAAAGTGACTGGAATATACAAAGGATTTCCGGCCAATTCCTATATGCATCCGGGAATACTTGTCTCTTTCAATACCCTGAATGATTCTACCGTATATGGAGAAAAAAACCTGCATACCAACTGGGGAAATAATTCATTCTTCACTTTTATTTTATTGCCGGATCATTATGATATCAGCCGGATGATTTCCCGGTTCCCGGCATTTGTTGATAAGAGAATGGATCACAGTAATTATGGCGGACAGATTCCTTCCAAATTCACCAAACTGGGTTTGCAGAAACTAACTGATATCCATCTGTATTCCCATACGGATTATGAAGCGGAGCCGAACGGAGACATCACGCGGGTATACATATTTTCCATTATCGGAATCTTCATACTGCTGATCGCATGCATCAATTACATGAATTTATCCACTGCCCGTTCAGCGCTGAGGGCAAGGGAGATCGGCATACGGAAAGTGATCGGAGCAAGGAAAAAAGAAATCATCACGCAGTTTCTGAGCGAATCTGTACTGATTGCCTGGGCAGCGATATTCATATCCTTTGTGTTATTATACGTAAGCCTTCCATGGCTCAGCAAAATCTCGGGGCAAAATCTGACCATTGGTATTTTGGCGAAATGGCAATACCTGCTTCCTGTTTTCCTGACGCCATTTATTGTTGGCATTCTTTCCGGCCTTTATCCGGCTTTATTTATGTCTTCTTTTCAGCCGGTAAAAACCCTGAAAGGTTTGCTGAAAGCAGGCAGCGGAAATATTTCATTCCGGAAAGTACTGGTGGTTACACAATTTTCTATTTCCATAGTGCTGATCATTACTACCATTATTGTTTTTCAACAATTGCGGTATATTCAGGAAGCATCACTCGGATATGATAAAGAACATATCGTCACTTTCGCCTATAGCAATGAAATCAACAAATCCTATGAAACTTTCCGAAGTGAACTGCTCAGCAATCCTAATATCCGGGAGCTGGGCCGTTCTTCCAGAATCCCTACCGGACAGACTGCTGGACGATATGAGTGCAAGCGCATTTATTGGAGATTCACTTAAACCGGTTACAGCTGATTTGAAATTCCTGTCTACGGACTATGATTTTATTCCTACTTATGGAATTCATCTGGTAGCCGGTCGTAATTTCTCCCGCAGTTTCAGCGGCGATACATCTAATTTTATTTTAAATGAATCCTCAGTAAAAGCAGTGGGCTGGAAGTCAAACCAGGAAGCCATCGGCAAAGATTTTACATACGGAAATTTCAAAGGGAAAGTAATTGGCGTGGTCGGGGATTTTCATTTTGAGTCCCTTCATCAGAAAATCGTTCCCATGGTAATGGCGAATCCGGCAACGACGGCCACGGATTCTTACTTTAACAGGACTCTCTGTTAAAGTAAGCGGGAAAAATATATCTTCCACACTCGCTGCCATCGAAAAAGTATGGCAAAAATACTTGCCGGGATTGCCATTTCAATACACATTCCTGGACGAGAATTTCACCACGCTTTACCATTCAGAACAACAGCAGGGAACCCTGTTCACCATATTCGCCTGTATCGCCATATTCATTGCCTGTCTGGGCTTATTTGGTCTCTCTGCTTTTACGGTTACCCAGCGGGTAAAGGAAATCGGGGTTCGTCGGGTTCTTGGTGCCAGAGTGGATTCTATAGTTCGTTTATTGTCGATGGAATTTTTGAAGCTGGTCCTGATCGCCGCCCTTTTTGCTTTTCCCGATAGCCTGGTATGCAATGACCCATTGGCTACAGGATTTTGCTTACCGGATATCCATTCAATGGTGGGTATTTATTCTCGCTGCCATCCTTGCGCTTGTCGTTGCCCTGGTAACGGTAAGTTTCAATTCCATCAAAGCAGCGGTTGCCAATCCGGTCAAGAGCCTGCGTTCTGAATGAGTGATTAAGTTATATATTTGGCCGGCGAATAATTTATAAAGCGGCCATCATGAAAAAAATATCTATTTCATTTCTTTCTTTCATCGTATTGCTGAATACATCGGTGCCGGCCCAAAACAGGCCTGTAACGATTTATACCACGGCAGACAGTACCACTTACCGG
The DNA here is from genome assembly GCA_963766585.1 of uncultured Bacteroidota bacterium. Lineage (GTDB taxonomy): Bacteria > Bacteroidota > Bacteroidia > Chitinophagales > Chitinophagaceae > Puia. The sequence continues at coordinate 598,484 of CAVYAV010000001.1, read as the reverse complement.
TTAGCAAAAACAGCTGAGAACCTTTCATTTACTGATTTCGGCCAGCCGGCAGAAACCCAGGTATGTGTATTTGTGGATCCAACCCATCAGTTTCAAACTATACTGGGGATCGGTGGAGCGCTAACGGATGCGTCAGCAGAAACCTACGCCAAACTTCCGGCAAATGTTCAAAAACAATTGCTGACTGCCTACTATGATAAAGAAAATGGTATCGGATATACGCTGGCCAGGACGAATATTCACAGTTGTGATTTTTCCAGCGCCAGTTATACCTATATCAAGGATGGTGACTCAGCACTGAAAACATTTTCCATCGACCACGACCGTCAGTACCGGCTTCCCCTGATTCATCAGGCTATCGCCGCTGCCGGAGGCAAACTTACCATGTATGTAAGTCCCTGGAGTCCCCCGGCTTTCATGAAGGAAAATGGCGATATGGCGCATGGTGGCAAACTTTTACCTGCTTACCGTCAGTCCTGGGCGAACTATTTTATAAAATTTATAAATGCATACGAGAAGGAAGGTATTCCGATCTGGGGCCTGACACTTCAGAATGAGCCCCTGGCAAAACAATCCTGGGAGTCGTGTTATTATTCAGCGGAGGATGAACGCGACTATATTAAAAACTATCTCGGGCCCACCCTGGCTGCTGCGGGCATGGGAGATAAAAAACTTATCGCCTGGGATCATAACCGCGACCTGATTTACCAGCAGGCCAGTACGATATTAAATGATCCGGACGCGGCGAAATATATATGGGGTATCGGGTTTCACTGGTATGAAACCTGGACCGGCAGCGGTATGCAGTTCAGCAATGTAAAAAAAGTAGCAGATGCTTTTCCGGGTACGAACCTGGTTTTTACAGAAGGCTGTGTAGAAAAATTTGACTGGAATCGTTTGGGTGACTGGTCACTGGGCGAAAGATATGGCCATTCCATGATCAATGATTTTAATTGCGGAACCGTGGGCTGGACTGACTGGAATATCCTGGTCGATGAAAAGGGTGGCCCGAATCATGTGGGCAATTTCTGCTTTGCGCCGGTGGTTGCAGATACTAAAAAAGGCGAACTGGTGTTATACCAATTCTTATTATTATATCGGACATTTCTCGAAATTTGTCCGTCCCGGAGCGAAAAGAATTGTCAGCTCTTCCAACCGCGACCTGCTGGAGACCACAGCGTTTCAGAATACGGACGGTACGATCGCAGTGATTGTAATGAATAACAGCGGCCAGAAGCTGCCGTTTATACTTTGGTTGAATGGCAAGGCAGTAAAAACGGAGAGCCTGCCCCATTCGATGGTAACAATGGTTTTTTAATCATAGAACCTGACTATTCGAAAGACCGGATGATTTGATTCAGCCGGTCTTCTTTTTCTGAATAGCGCCTCAGTAATTCTATCTGATTATTGGCCCGTACCAGGTTCTGTGTTTTATACTGAATACTGTAATAAGTGTCGTTCATCAGATAGTCTGCCAGGAACCGGATGGCCTGCATATATATCGCAAATTTTCCGGCATAAACAAAAAGTTGCTTCTCCGCCTGGCTGAGAACCGATTGCATTTCTCCAAAATATCCTTTTGCGATTTCCTCAAAATATTCCTCCCGGATTTCAATTTTATTGAATGCCGGATCTTCTTCACCTGCCGGAGACAGGTAAGTGCGCATCATATCTCCCACATCACTGAAATAATATCCCGGCATCACTGTATCCAGGTCGATCACACATAAACCCCGGTCAGTTCCGAGATCGAAGAGAACATTACTGATTTTCGCATCATGGTGAACCACACGCAAAGGAATATCCGGATTCTTTTGAATGCTTTCGAAAATTTCAACAATTTGATTTTGACTCTGCAGAAACCGGATGCTTTCTTCACATTCCGTTATTCTTTCAGAATTTCCCTGTTGAACGGCTGACTGGAATTGTTGCTGACGAAGCGTTAAATTATGAAAATCCGGCAGGGTGATGTGGAGGTCGGATGCTTCAAAATCTGACAAAAGGCGGCTGAATTTTCCAAATTGTTTAGCCGCCTCACAGGCCAGTACAGGTTTGGAAACGGTATCGCAGGTAAAAGAATTTTTCACGAAGGGGAACAGCCGGTAATACTGATGATCTGCATCCAACACATAATTCTGTTGTCTTAAATTATTTACCGGTGCAATAAACAGGTAGTCCGGATAATGTTTTTTAAAATAGTCCGCCATCATCCGGCAATTGTCCAGGATATCAGCGGGCTGTTTAAATATCTGCTGGTTAATTCTTTGTAAAAGCCATTCCTTTCCGGCAGAAATTATTTTCCAGGTATGGTTGATCAGGCCGCTGCCAAATGGCTTTACAGAAAATTCACTTTCATCAATACCATATTGTGACAGGATTGTTGTAAACATACGCTGCAAACTTAAACCCATCGATGAGTGACGGATGTATTCGCTAAATTTTATTTATATTCAGGCGCCATAAAGACATTATGAACCAGCCAATTCAACCCTCAAACCGATTAGCATCTCTCGATTTTTTGAAAGGCCTGACGATGGTGTTACTTTCCCTTGAGTCTTGCCTCTTATTTGAACACCTGCAGCCTGTCACGGAGGGTACCCCTGCAATGACTCGTGCTGAACCAGTTTTTCCATCATCCCTGGAATGGCCTGCGGTTTTGGGACCTGGTCCAGCCTACGTTTATGTTTTCAGCCGGGGTTGCACTGGCCTATTCATTGAAGAAACAGGCCCAGTATCTTACCTGGAGTGAATCCTTTATAAAAACATTGAAAAGATGCGGCTGGTTATTTTTCTGGGGTGTGCTTGACTATGCGGTCAGAAAAGACGGACTTTCCTTTGAACTCTGGGATGTGCTCACCCAGTTGTCGTTCACTACGCTGGTTGCATTTTTAATATTTGACTGGTCTGTTAAGGCACAAATCTTCGTTAGTTTTCTATGCCTGCTGATTCCTGAAATTCTCTATCGCTATACCAATATTCCCAATTTTAACCAGCCATTCACCGATCAGCATAATTTCGGAAACTACATGGACCTGGTACTGATGAACAAAATCAATCCGAACGGATGGGTGGCCATCAATTGTATCTCTACCGCGGCCCATACGATATGGGGGGCACTGGCCGGAAAGTTATTAATGAGCAGCAGAACCTCGGGTCAAAAATTACTATGGCTGGTATTCGGCGGAATTGCACTGCTGATACTGGGCTTCGGCCTTGACCTGGGTCATATAACACCCATCATCAAACATACTGCAACGAGTTCATTTGTGCTCGCTTCCGGCGGGTGGGTTTTATTATTTCTTTCGTTTTGTTATTGGTGGGTGGATATTAAAAATCACCGGAAATATCTTTTTCTTTTTAATTTATTTGCGCTGAATTCCATTTTCATTTATTTATTCAATGAAATTGTGGGAGACAGATGGTTTACGGGATATCTCCTTACAATTTCAGGCGGCCTTTTTGGTATCATTCATTTACCTGCGCAGCTTTCCCTGGTTTTAGGTTCTTTGTTTGTATTTGCCGTTGAAACAGGGATACTGTATTTTTTGTATCGAAAGAAAATATTTTTCAAGTTATAGGTTGCGGTTCATACCAGTAATTCCCAACTCCAGACCACGCAATTCCGCAAGTCCGCGTAAACGTCCGATGGCTGAATAACCGGGATTGGTTTTCTTTTTCAGATCATCCAGCATCTGATGACCATGGTCGGGTCGCATGGGAATGGACATTTTCCTGCGACGCATCATGGAAGAGATTTCCTTTATTACGGCATACATGTCCACGTCACCTTCCAGGTGATTTTCTTCATAAAAATCACCGGCATCATTTCTGCGCGTACTGCGGAGGTGAAGAAAATGGATCCGGTTGGAAAACTGACGGATCATGGCGGGCAGATCATTGTCGGCCCTCACGCCGAATGAGCCCGTGCAAAAACATAGTCCGTTGGATACAGAAGGAATATCCGCTATCAATGCTTCCAGGTCGGCGGCGGTACTTAAAATCCGGGGAAGACCGAGCAGGGGATAGGGCGGGTCGTCCGGATGAATGGCCAGCTGAACCCCGGCTTCCTCTGCAACCGGCACAACGGCGCTCAGGAATTCTTTCAGGTGCTGCCGGAGTTTCCGGCTGTCAATTTCCCGGTACGCGTCCAGGGCTTCCTGAAATTGTTCCAGGGTAAAACTTTCTTCACTTCCGGGCAGCCCGGCGATAATATTTTTCTGTAATATTTTTATTTCATCCGCTGTCATTTTTTCGAAACGGATCCTCGCGCGCTCTATTTCTTCCTCACGGTAATCCTTAACCGCACCGGGTCTTTTCAGGATAAACAGATCGAATGCCATGAAGGCCGCTTTTTCAAAACGCAGGGCCAGTGATCCGTCTGGTTGCAAAAAAGATAAATCCGTACGTGTCCAGTCGAGCACGGGCATAAAATTATAAGTGATGGTGCGGATTCCGCTCCTGCCCAGGTTACGAATACTGGTTATATAATTTTCAATGCATTTCCGGTAGTCCCCTGATTGTGTTTTAATGGATTCATGAACCGGCAGACTTTCCACAACCTGCCAGGTCAAACCGGCCTCTTCTATTTGCTGTTTTCTCCTTTCAATTTCATCGGTTTCCCATACCACACCGTTGGGCAGGTGATGCAGGGCTGTGACAATTCCGGTACAGCCACTCTGTCGGATATCCATCAGGCTCACCGGATCCTGCGGGACCATACCAGCGCATGCATTGAATCATTCTATATATGGGATTTTCCATCTGTGATTCTCTTTTTTGGACAATGACCAGGCATGACAGCTGTTATTTTTTCTTCTGTTTCTGATAATAATCAATACAATACTTCGTTTTAGATATAGTGATTATCATAACTGAAGTTTTCTCAAGCCGGTGTTTCTACACTGGCTTTTCTTTTTCTTAAAATCCTGCTTCATTCCGTTACCGTCTTTGTAAAAATACGTTTCCCCGATCGCAAAATTCCGAAAGCCTGTTTAAGCACCTGAGGTTTTTTCAGGGCAATCCTTTAAATTGTTCCTTCAATTGCTTTTATGGCCGGCCATTCGAAAATTTCACTTTATTTCCCGGATAAAAACTCTTTTGGAGATGAAAAAGTCGATTATTCTCGGTGGGGATGCCGGGGGTACCAAAGTAAACCTGGCATTTTTGAAGCCACCGACCAGCAGGTTAAGCTGATGAAATGCTCCACCTATCATTCCTCCAGTTATCCTTCAGTGAATGAAATCCTGAAATTATTTATACAGGAAAACCCGGACTTTCATCCGGAAAAGATCTGTATTGGTGCTGCAGGTCCGGTATTTGAAGGGCGGGTGGACGTAACTAATCTGCCCTGGCATATGGATGCTAACGAAATAGCAGCTGCAACAGGTATCCGGAGAGTTACTTTGCTGAATGACCTGGAAGCGACTGCTTATGGCGTTGCCGGCCTGGAAGAAGAGGATTTTGCCGTGTTGCATGGGGGAGATCCGGAAGCGGGCGGCAATATCGGGATACTGGCTCCGGGAACGGGATTAGGTGAAGCCGGTTTGTTCTGGGACGGGAATTGTCATCATCCTTTTGCAACAGAAGGGGGCCATTGTGATTTTTCCTGCCGGAATGAAGAAGATCTTCAATTGCATAATTATTTGCTGAATAAATATAAAGTGGTCAGCTGGGAAAGTGTGATCGCGGGCCCTGGGATCTATTCCATTTATCAGTTTCTGACTGAAATAAAGAAAAAACCGGAAAACGCTGAGCTGAAAGAGAAAATGAAGACAACAGATCCTTCAGCAGTAGTAAGTGAAGCAGCTACACAGGGATCTGATGCAGTATGTACGGAAGCCATGCGCATTTTTGTAAGAAACCTGGCGAGGGAGTGTTGTAACCTGATATTGAAAATGAAAGCAACCGGAGGACTTTACCTGGCGGGAGGTATTCCCCCCAAGATTCTTCCCCTCTTGCGGAATCCACATTTTTATGAGAATCTGATGGATTGCGACCGCATGCAGGACCTCGTAAAAAAAGTTCCCGTCAAAGTAATCCTGAACGATAAAGCGCCCATGATTGGTGCCGGATGGTACGGCGCTTACAGTTCAATAACCATGGTCCATTAAATCGAAATGCATGAATACAAGACGATCTTTTATCCGTAACACGGGTTTACTTGCCGGAACATCCATACTGGCAAACGCTCTTCAGCTAGAGGCATTTGCAGGTATGCGAAAAAAAACTTCGCCCGGCGACCGGATCCATGTAGCGGTTGTGGGAATCAACGGAATGGGATGGGCTGATCTCGTCGCGGCATTAAAAGTTCCCGGGGTGGAGGTTATCATGATCTGTGATGTTGACAAAAATGTTATCGACAAGCGGATGGCCGACCTTGGGAAAATGAATATTGATATATCTAAAATAAAAACCACAGGCGACTATCGTCATGTTCTGGATAACAAAGATGTGGATGTCGTGATCATTGGCACACCGGATCACTGGCATGCACTGATCATGATGGAAGCCTGTGCTGCGGGCAAAGACGTTTATGTTGAAAAACCGGTTGGAAATTCTATCGGGGAGTGCAGGGCCATGGTAGCCGCCCAGAAAAAATATAACCGTGCAGTGCAGGGAGGACAATGGCAACGCAGTCAGAAACATTTTCAGGACGCCCTGGATTTTGTCTATACCGGTCAGCTGGGTAATATCAGGACCGTTAAAGTATGGTGTTATCAGGATTGGATGAAACCGGGTCCGGTGGTGCCCAATACCGCCCCGCCACCCGGAGTTGATTATAAGACATGGCTGGGTCCGGCACCCACCCGCGAATTTAATTCAAGCCGTTTTCATTTTAACTTCCGCTGGTTCTGGGACTATGCAGGCGGGTTGATGACAGATTGGGGCGTACATCTCTTGGATTATGGTTTATTGGGAATGAAAGCCGGCAATCCAAAAACAATCGCCGCCCTGGGAGGAGATTTTGCTTATCCTGAGCTTTATCAGGAAACGCCGGATACACTAACCACCTTGTATGAATTTGATCATTTTAACCTGGTCTGGGATAGCGCTATGGGCATTGGAAACGGCTCTTACGGAAGAGATCATGGGATTGCCTATGTCGGAAATAATGCTACCCTGGTGCTGAGCAGGGGAGGCTGGGAAATTATTGATGAAAAAAGAAATAAAATAAAAATTGAGAAACCCCTTGTTAAACCGACCGATAACGGTCTGGATAATCACTGGGTGAATTTTATTGAGGTGGTCCGTTCCCGGAAAATGGAGGATCTGCACTGCTCCATCGAAGCCGGAGCCCATGTGGCCACGGTGGCCCAGCTCGGTAATATCAGTTACCGCAGCGGAAAAAGATTATCCTGGAACAATGACAGATTTACGGATGAATCAGTTAATTCGGAATACCTGATGAAGGAATACCATAATGGATATTCGCTGCCGAAAATATGAATGGTTGATGGATGATGGTGAATAGTGTATGGTTTATGAATACGATATACCATCCACCATCTACTTTTGACGACCCGGTCTTGACGAAGTACGATGCAAACCTTTAGGCTTTAGGCTTACCGATTGCCCATTCGATACCGCCTAAAAGGTGTTTTTGATAAACCGGATTTGTCCAGATATCGTCCCGGTGTCCCAATTCAGTATAAAATGCACGACCTCCGTCGAATTCATGATACCAGGACATCGGGTGACTGGCTCCGTTTTCGCCACCCTTGTAAGAACTCTCGTCAATATTAATTAGCACCGTCAGGTCGGGCTGAAAACTTCTGTAATTATACCATTCTTCTTTTAATACAATGCTGTCCGGCATGCCCGCTGTAGAGGGATGATTTTTATTTACAATGATAAGTTTGGCATTCTGCTCACTCGGATGATTTTTAAAATAGGCACCTACCAGTTGTCCGTACCATGGCCAGTCGTATTCGGTGTCTGCCGCTGAATGTATGCCAACATATCCGCCTCCGTTTTCGATATACTGTTTAAAAGCAGTTTCTTCATTTGGTCCCAGTACTTTGAGGGTAGTATTGAGAAAAATAACCGCTGCATATTTTTTTAAATTTTCCTTTGTAAAGAGAAGTGAATCCGTAGTGTTATCCACGTCGAATCCGTTTTCCTTACCCAGTTTGCTGATGGTTTTTATGCCAAGGGGAATACATGAATGAAAATATCCGTTGGTTTTTGAATAAATCAGCACCCTCGGTTTTTGATCCGTCTGCCTGGCGGAAATAAAAATAAAGCACAACAGAGGCAGGATAGCAATCGCAATTATTTTTTTCATCAGTCAATTTTATTCGAAAAGAAATAGTGATCTCCAATTTTTGTGCCGCGGATTTACATTGCCGGGCTAGCTTCACGCCTCACGCCTTACGCTTTAAAGTGCTTTAATCCGGATATTCCGGAACCACACATTGTTTCCATGATCCTGAAGATCAATATGACCGGATCTGGATTTAGCAAAGCCCGGCATTTTGCCGAATTTACTTCCTGCCACCAGTTCATCCCATTTTTTATCCCACATCGTAGTGGATACAACCTGAACCCCGTTCAGGTAAAAGGTGAGTGATCCTTTTATCAATTTTATTTCTGCCTGATTCCATTGTCCCACCGCATGCACGGGTTCGCTGGACGATGAAATCAGATCATAGAGATCACCTGCCCGGTGCTTGTGAATCTTTCCGTCCGGATGGCCGTCATTATCCAGTACCTGCATTTCCGGACCGGTTTGATAGGGAGTTTTATATTCCCCGGATTCCTGCACAAGAAACATCACCCCGCTGTTTCCGTTTTTTGAAATTTTCCAATCGTATTTCAGGTCGAAGTTTTCATAGACTCCGTCGCTGCAGATATCTCCTTCTTCACCTTCCGGAATCTGATATGTTGTATCGCAAAACAAGGTACCATCCTGGATTTTCCAGGTCGGTCCGAAAACCATTTTATTGTAGGTATGCCATCCGGCAGACGTTTTTCCGTCAAATAACAGTTTCCATCCGTCCCTGACTTCGGCTTCTGACAGCTGGTTTGGTGACTGGGCACGGGCAGCAAACAAAACCGTCATCAATATTATGATGACGGATCCGGATTTTTTCATTGTCATTAATTTTTAAGAGTAAGAATATAAGTGACCATTATTTTCACATCTGCCGGGGCCAGTGCGGGATGCGGGGTCATGGGAACGGAGCCCCAAACTCCTGAACCACCGGAAATAATCTTTTTTACAAGTCTGTCTACAGTCGTATCCGCAGCAGGTGAATATTTTGCAGCCACTTCACTGTAAGACGGTCCGATGGCAACGCCGGCGGTTTCCTTATGCAGACGGTGGCAGGTGGTACAATCGCTGGCTCCGATCATTTCAAGTCCCTTCGAATCTGCTGTGGCTGCGGGTGCAGCAGCAGCAGCGTGTATCTGTTTTAGCTTCGGAAGAACTGCCTGAAGAATTACAGGCAACGATGGCTGTTGAACCCATAAATAAAAGGAGAATGACTTTTTTCATTGTTCGTTAGTTGAAGTGAAGGGATAAATTTCGTAAAAAAATACCGGAAATCATTGTCTATTTTATACCGAGTACCCTACGGTTGAAAGCTTCATCAGATCCCGTTCCGGCAAAATCATCAAACGCTTTTTCAGTTACCCGGATGATATGGTCTTTGATAAATACAGATCCTTCTTTAGCACCGTCTTCCGGATGTTTCAGGCAGCATTCCCATTCCAGCACCGCCCATCCTGCATAATCGTAGGCAGCGAGTTTACTGAAAATGGATTTAAAATCCACCTGACCGTCACCCAGGGAGCGGAACCTTCCTGCACGGTCTACCCAGGACTGATAATCCTCCGTAAACACCCTGTTTTCCTGTCGGATTAAACTCAGCATCTTTTACATGAAACATACGGATGCGTTCATGATAGAAATCGATATAGCTCAGATAGTCGAGCTGCTGCAAAACGAAATGAGAGGGATCATAAAGCAAACAGGCTCGCGGATGGTTATTCACTTCTTCCAGGAATCGTTCATAAGTAACACCATCATGGAGATCTTCGCCGGGATGAATTTCGTAGCAAAGGTCCACACCATTTTCGTCAAAAACATCCAGGATGGGTTTCCATCTTTTTCCGAGTTCTTTAAAACCTGTATCTACCAGGCCAGCTGGTCTTTGTGGCCAGGGATATAATGTAGGCCAAAGCAGGGCTCCGCTGAAACTAGCATGGGCATCAAGTCCCAGGTTTCTGGATGCTGCAGCCGCATATTTCAGTTGTTGCACAGCCCAGGCCTGTCTGGCTTTGGGATTTTTTCTAAACTCTTCCGGTGCGAAGCCGTCAAACAATTCGTCATATGCAGGATGAACGGCAACCAGCTGTCCCTGCAAGATGAGTGGAGAGTTCAGTAATTTCCAATCCGCATGACCTTCACCAGTCCGTTGAGTTCGTCTGCATAGGTTTTACTTTCGGCAGCTTTTTTCAGATCGATACAACGGGAATCCCAGGTAGGAATCTGTACACCGACATAACCCAGTGATTTGGCCCATTTGCAAATGGATTCAAGGTATTGAAAGGTGCTGTCATCACCTAAGAACTGCGCGAGGAAAATACCGGGACCTTTGATTGTTTTCATTTTTAGTTATTTTTTTGTCGTGTATCGTAAATCGATTGACGCTACACGATTAACGAATGTTATATTTCAACTTATGTGTAAACCATTTCTCCGTTGATTGTGATGAAGCTACCACATTATCTATAAAAGCCATTCCGCGGATGCCATCTTCAACGCCTGGAAAATCCAGACTTTCTGCAGTAGGTTTTTTCCCATCGATGCGGGCAGTTAAGGTCTGGGCGAAATTCCGGTATATATTTCCGAATGCTTCGAGATATCCTTCCGGATGTCCGCCGGGTGTTCGTAAATTCTGGGTGGCAAAAGAGGATAAACGGCTCCTTGTATCCAACGCCCGCACGGAAAATCTGGGTTGGCTGATCAAGCCATTTTACGATAAGGGTATTGGGTTCCTCCTGCCGCCATTCCAAACCACCTTTTTCTCCATATATCCGGATCGTAAAGCATTTTCTTCTCCGGCAGCCACCTGGGAAGCCATAAGTACACCATTTGCCCCATTATCGAATTTTAACAGCACATTGCCGTCGTCATCCAGTGGCCTGCCTTCCACCACGATATTCAGGTCCGCACAGATTTGAGTGATTTTTAATCCGCTGATATATTCTGCCAGGTGAGCGGCATGGGTGCCGATATCTCCCATACAGCCGCTTTTTCCGGATCGTTTCGGATCTGTTCTCCAGGCAGCCTGCGCATTTCCCTCCCGTTCGGTGAGTTTGCTCAGCCAACCCTGCGGATATTCCACCCATATTTTCCGAACCTTTCCCAGCACATTATTTTTTATCATTTGCTTTGCCTGCTTTACCATCGGATATCCGGAATATGTATGCGTGAGACAAAGAATGAGTCCTGTTTCTTCTACTTTCTTTTTTAATTGCCTAGCTTCATCGATTGTAAAAGCAATTGGTTTTTCAATCACCACATGGAAACCTTTATCCAGCGCCATCATCGCCGGTGCGAAATGGGCAAAATTGGGTGTGACGATGGTGACGAAATCTATTTTTTTATCGGCGGGCAGCTTGCTTTCTTTCTCCAGCATCTCTTCAAAATTCAGGTAGGTGCGGTCAGGTGCCAGAAATAACATTTCTCCTGAAGCTTTGGCCACGTCTTCGTGAATGCTGAGGGCTCCGCAGGAGACTTCAATCAGTCCGTCCATTTGGGCAGCAATACGGTGGATGGCACCGATAAAAGCATCTTTTCCTCCTCCCACCATACCCATGCGTAGTTTTCTGTTCATGTTTTCTTGTTTTTTATACTAGAATATTTTGTTGACAGTTGACCTGCCTTCGCTATAGCTTCTGCAGGTGAAACAGTTGACGCTTTGCTCTAGGCTTTGAGCTTTAGGCTTTAAGCTTGAGTGTGCAAACTTAAAGCTTTAGGCCTTAAGCTTAACTCATTCGGCTTTGATTGTTCGTGTTTTTTATTTCCTGAAAAAAAAAATTACATTTAGGCCTCTGATAGTAGAAATGTATTTCTGACGGTTCTCAAAAAAAACGATTGCTATGCTTCCAACTGCTATTTCGCGTAAAGAGCTTTTTACAGCCAGTTGTCTGGCTTTATTAGTCACTTCCCTTTCATTTGGTATCCGGGCGGGTATTCTGAGTAAACTCGGTACAGAATTTAATCTGAGTGGTTCAGAACTGGGGACGATCGCTGCCACTGCATTCTGGGGTTTCCCGCTGGCGGTTATTATTGGTGGATTTATTGTAGATATCATTGGAATGAAAAGACTGCTGGTGATGGCCTTTATTTTTCACCTGGCAGGGATTGTTCTGACCATTGCTTCAACAGGCTACTGGACACTTTTCCTGTCTACCTTGCTAATTGGTATCGCCAATGGTACCGTAGAAGCAGCCTGCAACCCGTTGGTTGCCTCCCTGTTTACAGAAAATAAAACAACGAAACTGAACCATTTCCACCTGTGGTTTCCAGGCGGAATAGTCATTGGAACCTTATTAGTCTATTTCTTAAATAAACTGGGCGTGTCCTGGCAGGTGGAAGTGGGGCTCATGCTGATTCCTACCCTGATTTACGGGTATTTGTTTTCTAAATTAAAGTTCCCGGTTACCGAACGTGTGGCGGCAGGTGTATCCAGTGCCACCATGTACAGGTCCATTTTTTCCGGCTTGTTCCTGTTTATGATTCTCTGTATGTTCGGCACAGCCATTACCGAATTGTTTACAGGCCAATGGATTGATGTTTTATTAAAAAATGTAACGGATAATGCGCTGCTTATCTTAACCCTGGAAACAGGCGTGATGGTTGTGGGAAGGGCTTTCGCCGGACCGGTAGTAAAACGGTTTTCGCCTCAGGGTGTACTGCTGATGTCAACGATTCTGGCAACCCTTGGATTATATATGCTTGGACATACTACAGGATCCATGATTTTTGTCGGGGCACTTGTCTTCGGAATGGGCGTTTGTTATTTCTGGCCCACGATGCTGGGATTTGTTTCGGAAAACCTACCCAAAACAGGTGCCGTGGGTATGAACCTGATGGGTGGAGCCGGCATGCTGGCCGTTTCCCTGTACACCATCGTAATGGGTAAACATTACGATGCTCTTGTGGCAAGCAAACTCCCGGCTGGCGCTGATCTGGCACTTTATAACAAGGCTCCGGCAGGATCGGAGATGGCCAATGCACTATTCGAAGCCAACAAAGCTGCGGGTCCCGCGATTATTAATTTTACCATGATGATCCCCCTGTTCCTGATTGTGGCATTCGGGGGATTGAATTTATATATGCGCGGCCGCAAGAAACCGGACCTCATGGTAGCTTCTGCCGGTGGACATTAATATCGTTGTGCATATGTTTTCATTTCGTAATTTCAACCTCTTAATTTGCGCATGAATCCTCGCTCGTCCAGGCGAAAACTTTTGAAGAACATGATTGCTGGCTCCGCTGCTCTTGCAACAGGAAGCCAATTACTTTCTTCATATTCGCCGGAACCAAAATCATTAGAAAATTTGAAACTCAAAGGAAATATAAACCATTCCGTTTGCCGGTGGTGTTATGAATCCATTCCATTTGAAGAATTCTGCGTGGCGGTAAAAGGGATCGGCATTCCGGCTATAGATCTGGTTGCACCTCCCAACTGGCCCCTGCTGCAGAAACACGGACTCTATAGTTCCATGTGTTATCCCGATGGTCCTGTCAGTCTGACGGATGGATTTGCTGAAACTTCATTTCATGCAAAACTGGTTCCCCAATACCTTGACGTGATTCCGCTGATGGTAAAGGCCGGATATAAAGACGTGATCTGTTTCAGTGGCAGCCGGAGAGGCATGGATGATGAAACCGGTTTAAATAATTGTGTTAAGGGGCTGCAACAAATTCTACCCCTGGCAGAAAAGAACGGTATCACCGTCCATATGGAATTGCTGAACAGTAAAGTGGACCATAAGGATTATATGTGTGACCATACGGCCTGGGGTGTGGCGCTTTGTAAAAAACTGGGAAGCCCGAACTTCAAATTGCTCTATGATATTTATCATATGCAGATTGATGAGGGGGATGTTATCCGTAATATCCGGGACTATAATTCCTATATCGGTCACTACCATACCGGCGGTGTACCCGGCAGACACGAAATTAATGAAACCCAGGAGCTTTATTATCCGGCTATCATGAAAGCCATTGTAGCAACGGGTTTCAAAGGATATGTAGCGCAGGAATTTATTCCGGCAGAAGCAGACAAAATTGAGTCCCTGCACAAAGCCATACTTATATGTGATGTTTAATTAAAATAAAAAAAAATCATGGCAGACAATGTTTATGACGCGATTGTAATCGGATCCGGAATCAGCGGAGGATGGGCGGCCAAAGAACTCTGTGAAAAAGGATTGAAAACCATTATGCTTGAAAGAGGCAGAGATATTGAACACGTTAAAGATTATGTGAATGCAAATAAGGAAGCCTGGGATTTTCCGCACCGGGGCAGACGAACCCAGGAACTCATTAAAGAATATCCGGTGCTGAAAAGAGATTATCCGCTCAGTGAAACCAACCTCGATTACTGGTGCAGCGATAAGGATAGTCCGTATACAGAAATCAAACGCTTCGACTGGTTTCGCGGATACCATATGGGCGGACGTTCCCTGATGTGGGGCCGTCAAAGCTACCGGTGGAGTGATCATGATTTTGAAGCCAATGCCCGAGACGGTCATGGAGTTGACTGGCCGGTACGTTATAATGAAATTGCGCCCTGGTACGATCATGCCGAAAAATTTGCCGGTATCAGCGGAAACAGGGACGGATTATCCATTTTACCTGACGGACAGTTTATGCCACCTATGGATATGAATTGTGTGGAAGTTGATTTCGCTGCAAAATTGAAAGAACAATATAAAGGGGTTCGCCACTCCATCATTGGCAGGACGGCTAATATTACCGTGCCGATACAAGGACGGACCAACTGTCAGTTCCGGAATAAATGTGCCCTGGGTTGTCCCTTCGGAGGTTATTTCAGTACTCAGTCCTCCACACTGCCGGCTGCGATTAGTACCGGCAACCTTACCGTGCGTCCCTGGGCCATTGTGACGAAAATAATTTATGACAAGGATAAAAAAAGGGCCACTGGCGTGGAAGTGCTGGATGGGCGAAACCAATAAGACGTATGTTTATAACGCCAAGATTATTTTTCTCAATGCATCAACGCTGAACAGTGCCTGGGTTCTGATGAATTCTGCCACGGATGTCTGGCCCGACGGCCTGGGAAGCAGCAGCGGGGAACTGGGACATAATATTATGGACCATCACCTTGGTGTGGGTGCAGGAGGCACGGTGGAAGGATTTGATGATAAATATTATTATGGACGAAGGGCCAATGGAATTTATATTCCCCAATTCCGCAATGTAGGAGATGATAAGCGAGATTACCTGCGTGGATTTGGTTACCAGGGCGGCGGCAACCGGGGCGGATATCAGCGCAGTGACGAAGAAATTACACTCGGAATAGACCTGAAGCAGGCATTGACAGAACCAGGTCCCTGGAGTCTTCATCTAGGCGGTTTCGGAGAAACCCTCCCTTATCATGAAAACAAAATCACCCTCGATAAAACACGGAAGGATAAATGGGGGCTCAATATTCTTGCGATGGATGTGGAGTACAAGGACAATGAAAAAAAGATGCGTAAGGATATGCAAAATGATGCCGTTGAAATGCTCAATGCGGCCGGCGTTAAAAATGTGAAGGGATACGAAGGCGATGGCACATTGGGCCGTGGCATTCACGAAATGGGATCTGCCCGCATGGGTAAGGATTCGAAAACATCCGTACTGAATAAATTTAACCAGATTTGGGATGCGCCGAATGTATTTGTGACCGACGGATCGTTTATGGCATCGGCGTCTTGTGTGAATCCTTCTCTCACTTATATGGCCTTTACCGCCAGGGCAGTTGATCATGCCGTAAGTGAGCTGAAGAAGCAGAACTTATAGATTCAGGAAATTAAACATTATTTTTAATTGCGTTAGGCGTTCAGCGTTTCGCATTAAGTTTTAAAAAGTAAATTATGAACAGAAGAGAAGCACTTTCATCCGTGGCCCTGCTGCTGGGTGGAACCCTGATCGGATCAGAAATGTTTTTATCGGGTTGTTCCAATACAGATAAAAAAATCGGCCTTGCCGGTGTTGATTTTTCTCCGGAAGACATCTCTTTTCTGGATGAAGTAGGAGATACTATTATTCCGGCAACTGATACGCCGGGAGCGAAGGATGCAAAAATCGGGGAGTTCATGCATACGATTGTGCGGGATTGTTATGAAAAGGAAAACCAGCAGATTTTTGTAGATGGCATGACTAAACTGAATGATGCCAGTAAAAAAATGAATGGTAAATCCTTTATGGAATCCAGTCCTGCCGAACGCAAGACCTTACTCATCGCCCTTGACAAGGAGCAAAAAGCATATACGGCCAGTAAAAAACCGGCTGATCCCGCCCATTATTTCCGTATGATGAAGGAACTGACGATCTGGGGTTATTTCTCATCCGAACCCGGAGCAACCAAGGCCCTGCGGTATATAGCTGTGCCCGGCAGATATGAGGGTTGTATTCCGTATAAAAAAGGGGACAAAGCCTGGGCAACTTAATAGTTCTTCAGGTGATTTCGGTTGACTATCAGATAATTATTGGAATTATCTTCAATTAAAATAAAAAAGGCCCGGATTTGCAATCATGACAAATCCGGGCCTTGTAACGGCTGGTACAAAAAGGTCTAAATAATATTATCTGGAGCCATATCCAACATATCCCTGTGTAGCCTTGCATCCGCTTTTTCCTGTACTGTTATAACTGGCGCAAGAGGTAAACATGGTTGCCGCAGCGGCAATGATAGCAATCATAAAAACTGTCTTTCTCATTTTCCTGGGTATTTTAAATTAATAATAAAAGCCTGGTCCATTCAGGTTCATCAACCAGGAAGTTCAAAGGACGGACTTTTAAACTGAATACTTAGCGACTAAGGTTAATCGCCAGAAATAATAACAAATCCTTCAGCGGGTACTTTGGATAAATAGTTGTCAGAGGGGAAGATCAATTACTCTGAGTCTTAAGCTTTTGCCTATAACAGCAGAGTTGTAAAAGGGATAGAGCAAAATAAAACAATATAATCGGATTATGCAATAGGCAGCACGAATTAGATATTTTTTGTGAATCCGTCCGGGAAGGATACTTTTAACTTTTTAGCTTAAATCTATCTATTGCGAGTTCACTTTATAGCTATCGGGGGAAGTGTGATGCACCAGCTGGCGATAGCCCTTTCCAGAAAAGGTTACCAGGTTTCAGGCAGTGATGACGAGATTTTTGAGCCTGCAAAAGCTAACCTGGAAAAACAAGGTATTTTACCGACGGAGACAGGCTGGCGCCCGGAAAAGATCCATTCCGGACTGGATGCCATAATCCTGGGCATGCATGCCCGGGAGGACAATCCCGAATTGGCAAAAGCCCGCATGCTGGGGTTGAAAATCTATTCTTTTCCTGAATATATTTTCCAGGAAAGCCGGAACAAAAAGCGGGTCGTGATCGGAGGCAGCCACGGAAAAACCACGACCACATCCATGATCATGCATGTATTGCAGGGCGCGGGGTTAAAATTTGACTATATGGTGGGTGCCCGTCTGCCGGGTTTTGAATATTCGGTTTCAATCACAGATGCCCCGGTAATTATCTGCGAGGGGGATGAATATCCGGCAAGTGTTTTGGAAAAACGGCCAAAGTTCCATTTTCTCTTTCCTCATATAGCTGTATTAACCGGTATTGCCTGGGACCATATAAATGTGTTTCCAACTTTTGATTTTTACCTGCAGCAGTTCCGTATATTTTTACAAATGATTGAATCCGGCGGATTGCTTATTTATAATGAAACTGATCCGGTATTGACGGAACTGGTACAAGATGAAAAAGGGAATACAATACAAAAAACGGGATATGGAATTCCCCGGCATGAAGTGAAAGAAGGGAATACCCGTATTTTTCTGGAAAACAAATGGAAATCACTGGAGGTATTTGGAAATCACAACCTGATGAATATTCAGGCGGCCTGGCTGGTATGCCGCGAACTGGGTGTTTCCATAGAATCTTTCCTGGAACAGATCTCTACATTCACGGGGGCTTCTAAAAGACTTGAACTTTTAGCCTCAAATGATCAGTCCCGCATTTACCGCGATTTTGCACATGCGCCTTCCAAAGTGAAAGCCACGATTGCAGCGGTTAAAGAACAGTTTCCTTTTCATCAGTTGATTGCTGTACTCGAACTGCATACCTACAGCAGTCTGAATGCCGGATTTATGAAAGAATATGCAGGGGTAATGGATCCCGCAGATAAAGCCGCTGTTTTTTACTCTGCGCATGCCCTGGAAATTAAGAGAATGCCAGTACTTGATCCCGATCAAGTAAAATCAGGCTTCGCCACTAAGGGAATGGAGGTAATCAGTTCTTTACAGGAATTGTCGAAATGGCTCAGATCACAATCATATGATAAAACGATCTTACTGCTGATGAGTTCCGGCACCTATGATGGGTTGGATATTGCTACCTTTGCGAAAGAAATAATTGAATAATCCATACAGATACATGTTACAATTAACCAGACCGCTTGCAGTTATTGACCTGGAAACAACCGGCATCAATCTTTCCACCGACCGTATAGTAGAAATTGCCATCGTAAAGATGATGCCCGATGGAACAAAAACGATTAAACATAAACTGATCAACCCTGAAATGCCGATCCCCAAACAGGCATCGGACATTCATGGAATTACAAATGATAAATTAAAAGACGCCCAAACATTCCGGCAGGCAGCTAACGAGCTGAAGCAGTTCCTGGATTCATGCGATCTGGCAGGTTATAATTCTAACAGGTTCGATATTCCGCTGCTCGTGGAAGAATTTTTAAGGGTGGGAATCGAAATCGATATGAAGGGGAGAAGATTAATAGATGTACAAAGGGTATTTCATATGATGGAACAACGTACCCTTACAGCCGCATATCGTTTTTACTGCGACAAATTACACGATGGAGCGCATGGGGCACAGGCGGATGCAGAAGCCACCCTGGAAATATTACTTGCCCAGATAGACCGCTATCCACAACTGGGCGCAGATCCTGAAAGTATTGTGAAATTTACGGGAGATGACCAGGTGGTGGATTTTGCAAGAAGGTTTTCCTTGGAAAACGGGGTTGAAATTTTTAATTTCGGCAAACATAAAGGCCGGCCTGTCGCTGATGTACTAAAGACTGAACCACAATATTACGATTGGATGATGAAGGGTGATTTTCCGATGCATACCAAACAAAAGCTGACAGAAATTTTCAATCGTACGATGTTAAAGAAGGATAAAACCATAAGCTAACTGGAAAAGATAACCATCATACCGACCTACAACGAAAAAGAAAATGTTGCTGCAATCATTGATGCGGTGTTTTCTTTGAACCAGGGCTTTCATATTCTGATTATTGACGATAACTCCCCGGATGGTACGGCTGCCATTGTTCGTGGGCTCCAGCTTAAATATTCCGACAGGTTATTCCTGGAAGAAAGAAAAGGAAAAATGGGTCTGGGTACGGCCTATATCCATGGATTTAAATGGGCAGTTGATAAAGGGTATGCATTTATTTTTGAAATTGATGCCGACTTCTCCCATAATCCAAATAACCTGGATGGTCTGTACCAGGCCTGTAAAAACGAAGGAGCAGACCTTGCCGTAGGAAGCCGGTATGTTAAGGGGGGAGGATTTGTAAACTGGCCCCGGAACCGGATTTTCCTTTCGAAGGGAGCCTCTATTTATACCCGCCTGATTACCTGGATGCCCGTGAAAGATCCCACAGCAGGTTTTGTGTGTTATAAAAAAGAAGTTCTGGAAACCATTAACCTCGACCAAATTCATTTTGCGGGTTATGCTTTTCAGATAGAAATGAAGTTCGCAGCCTGGAAACTTGGCTTTAAAATAAAAGAAGTGCCCATTATTTTTGAAGACCGGAAACTGGGCGTGTCCAAAATGAATAAGGGTATTGTAACCGAAGGCATTTACGGTGTACTCAAACTCCGGTGGAATGCCATGTTCAAAAACTACCGGAAACGTATCCGGAAAACTGCTGAAAACGGGGCAGTAAATCAATTTTCCCAAAACGTGGTGGTGGAAGGAAAATAATCTTTCTTTGCCATCGCTATGAAAAGAGCTTTTATCCAATTGCATCTTGCAGTTTTTATTGCCGGATTTACAGGAGTATTAGGCAGACTCATTACACTGAATGAAGCCATCCTGGTATGGTACAGGATGGCGATCACCTGTTTTGTACTCTGGATTGCAGTTCTCTTTAAAAAAAAGGGAGGCTACGTTTACCGGAAGCAGATTTTACAAGCCTCTTCTGTGGGGGTTATTCTCGCACTACACTGGGTAACGTTTTATGCGGGGATAAAAATTTCAACGGTTTCCACTGCCCTGGTATGTTTGTCTTCCATGGGATTCTTCACGGCCATCCTGGAACCGCTGATGCTGGGTAAGAGATTTGATCTGGTTGAAATATTACTGGGCCTGCTGGTGATTGCCGGGATCAGTATTGTGTTTCATTTTGATCCGAAATATAAAATGGGAATTGCTATTTCCCTTTTATCTGCATTGCTGGCAAGTATTTTCCCAATTCTCAACCGCCAGATCCTGCAAAAAATGGATCCGGTTACCGCTACCCGGTGGCAGCTGAGCGGCGGACTGATATTCCTTACCTTTCTGCTCCCGGTTTACCTTTCATTTTTCCCTGGCCAGCGACTTTTGCCTTCCTTGTCAGATTTTGGCTGGCTGCTCGTGCTGGCAATCCTGTGCACAGTCATTGGATTTGAACTTTTCATGAAAGCACTGCAAAAAATAGATGCATTTACCGTAAACCTGTCCTATAATCTGGAACCTATCTATGGAGTGGCCATGGCATTTATCATTTACAGGGAAGATAAGGATGTAGGTCCCGGGTTTTATTATGGATTCGCCCTGATTATCGCGGCCGTTATATTGCAGTCCTTAAGGTTGAGAAAAATTTCTAAAGCCGTTGCAAAAAACGGGAACTGATATTTTAAAATCCTGCGCGTTTTACCGGTTAAAACTTATGCTGCCTTAATGGAAATATACCGCACCAGGCTTCTTTTCGCGACTGGCAATAATGTTTCATCCAATGGAAACTTCAGGCTGGTTTCAATAGCATATACCGCGGGATTCGGCAGTTCCGGTTTGCGGTATAATAATTCTGACTTGATTTGCTCGTAGGTATTGGTGAAGCTCCGCTGCCAGGAGTCAATATATTCCGTGCGCATGCTCCGGAATTTTTCATCGTGTTTTTCATAAAAACTCAGGTAAAAACTATAGACCCGGGTTGCGTTGGCTGATCCGTCGCAAAGCAGGAAGTATCCTTCCTTGGAATGGACAGGCATGATGCCCACCGGATGAATACTGAGTTTGTCTTCTACAAATTCATATATCTCTGTGCCATTTGTTATAGCTGTTTTCATATGAGTGGTGGAATATTCAATGATGTCTTCCAGTTCCTGCATGAGTTCATCATCCTGAATCAGCTGTTCATACAATACCTGAATTTTTTCCATCTGCATTCCGGTAAGTTTCTTAGGAAATTGTTCCTGCAGGTATTTTTTGTTTTCGCGGAATGCCACCAGGTTATTATAATGAAAGATCACATCGGCCAGTTGCGGGTAGAGCTTATTTTCCTGGAAGTTTCGGTTGATCTCCTGGAGGTAGGCGAGGAGGGTATATTTTTTTAGTTCGAAGTCGATATACCCATCGGCAAACCAGGTTTCAGATAGTGTTTTCATCGTCTGTGGTTTAGTAAGTAAGGGAATTTACAAAACTTCTCCTGTTTATAAACGACAAGTTTCGGGAATTGTTATGATGCCCAAACAGGCCTAAAGCCGAAAGCTTAAAGCCTAAAGCCAGAGAAATACAATGAAATAAACAGGAAATTTTAAAAAAGGGTTCAACGAAAAATGAACAACCATTAAAAGCCAACAGCCAATAGCCAACCGTCATCCTTGAAAAGACTCCAGTTCCTGGCCCACAGCGGTCAGGAAACTGGCTCCCAGGCTTCCGTCGATTATCCGGTGATCATAACTCATCGAGAGATACATCATATGGCGGATTCCGATCGTGTCGCCCTGTTCAGTTTCAATGACCACCGGACGCTTTTTTATAGCGCCCACAGCCAGGATGGCCACCTGGGGCTGGTTAATGATTGGTGTGCCCATCAGGCTTCCGAAGACACCCACATTGGTGAGGGTAAATGTTCCATCCTGGATATCCTCCGGTTTAAGCTTATTATTCCGGGCATTGTTCGCAAGGCTGTTTACCTGCCTTGCCAGGCCAACCCGATTATAGTTATCGGCATTTTTGATGACAGGTACGATCAGGCTTCCGGAGGGCAGGGCCGTGGCCATACCGATATTGATATCTTTTTTTATGATGATTTTATCGCCCTGCAGGGAAGAATTGATCATCGGATATTTCTTAATACATTTTATGACCGCTTCGATGAACAAAGGAGTCAGTGTAAGCTTTGTCCCCTCTCTTTTTTCAAAATCCGTTTTCTCTTTTTCCCGCCATACAACGAGATTGGTTACATCAGCTTCTGTAAAACTGGTTACATGGGGACTGGTTGCTTTACTTCGCACCATATGCTCCGCAATCAATTTACGCATCCGGTCCATTTCCTGTATTTCCACATTTCCGGTGATATTAACAAGGGATGGTTGTGGAGTTGATTTTTCAGGAGAAGCATAAGCAGTTTCCTGAACCGGATCGGGGGCATGATATCCATTACCACTCCTCCGGTTCTCTACATAATAAAGTATATCTTTTTTGGTTACCCGCCCTTCATTACCGCTGCCCGGAATTTTTTCTAATTCAGAAAGGGAAATACCTTCATTGCTGGCAATATTCAGAACCAGCGGGGAGTAGAAACGGTTTTCATTTACCGTCGTACGCTGGCCATTGCCAGTCGAAGGTTGACGGTTGATGGTTGACGGAATTTCACTAATGGCAGGTCTATTTATGGAAATAGGTTCCCCGGTTTCAACTAAAGCTGGCCTGGATTCAGGTTCCGGCTGGTGTTTTAAAGGGCCGGGATCTGAATTCGGTATTTCAACTTCCGTTTCAATCCTTGCAATAATAGCGCCTACGGGAACAACTGCATTTTCCGGAAAAAGGATTTCTTTTAATATGCCTGCCGCAATGGAAGGCACTTCACTGTCCACTTTATCTGTTGCAATATCAAGTAAAGATTCATCCTGTTGTACGGCATCACCCGGCTGCTTGTTCCATTTGAGAATGGTAGCCTCCATGATGCTTTCACCCATTTTCGGCATTAACAGATCGACAATCGCCATGAAGATGAACTTTATATTCGCTCAAAAGTATTAATTAATTAATTAAGTCCTTCAAACAGCCTTTTCGGGCGTTGACAAAATAAATTTTCTTAACAAGTTGAGCACATTAACTGTCGTTAATTCTGTATTCCTTTGTCGGTCGAAGCGAAACCAAAGTTTTTGAGTTATTATTTCCTGTCCGTCTCCGGCAGCGATCCAAACCGTACCCACCGGTTTGTTTTCTGTTCCTCCGCCAGGTCCCATAATTCCCGAAGTGGCAATCGCAAAATCAGTTTTCATCACAGAGATTGCACCCTGTACCATGGCCCGGACAGTTTCTTCGCTTACGGCTCCGGATGTGGAAAGTACAACAGGATCCACACCAAGCAATTTAATTTTGACTTCATTATCGTATGCCACAATGGACCCTTTAAAATAAGTGCTTGATCCGGGGATGCTGGTGATAAGCTGGGCTACATGGCCCCCTGTACAGCTTTCCGCCGTGGCGAGGGTTTGTTTTCTTTCGGTCAGGATTTTCCCCAGGGCTTCCTGCAATGATATGTCCTGGTCTGTTACCAGCCACTCGCTGACCCTGGTTTTTAAATCTGAAAACAGACCATTCAGTTGGGATTCCAATTTGCCTGCAAGAGTTGCATTTGCTGTCAGACGCAAACGCACCATACCATAATTGGGCAGGTAGGCCAGCCGGATATCGGGGGGCAGGGATATTTCAAAATCCTGGATAAGATCTGCCAGCGTGGATTCGCCTATACCGGCTGTGAGCAGGGTCCGGTGCGAAACAAAATTTGTTGCAAAGCGACTTTTCAGATATGGAATAACATCGTCCGTCATCATACCTTTCATTTCATGCGGAACACCCGGCATGGCAACTAATACTTTCCCGTTTTTTTCGAATAACATCCCAGGTGCTGTACCCCGTTTATTCTGAATTACTATACAGGAATCCGGAACTTCTGCCTGTTTCAGATTGCGCTCAATCAACGGGCGTTGCAGAATTTTCGTAAAAATATTTTTTACATTTTCCAGGGCCTCTTCATTGATCACCAAAGTAGTATTGAAATACTCGCAAAGAACGGGTTTGGTGATGTCATCAGTAGTTGGACCCAGTCCGCCGGTTATCAGGATAATATCCGATTCAGCTGACTCCGCTTCCAGGGCCTGCAAAATATCAATACGACCATCGCCAATCGCCAAACGCCGGTTTACCCAAATGCCGGCTTTATTCAGTTCCTGGGCCATCCAGGCGCTGTTGGTATCGATCACCTGGCCGATCAGCAACTCATCTCCGATCGTTATGAGGGATGTTTTTGTCATGTTTTTATTTCCTCTAAGGAATGGAAATTGTTCAGGATCTCATGTTTTTTCCGTGAAAAACGGAAGAAGAATCCTGCGCATGGTCTCCGGCATGGTTGTCTTTTCAAAACTTCCCATTTTTACAAAATACAGGATCACTTTTCCTGTTGTCAGTAGTTTTTTTTCCGGGTTATACACTTCATGTTCAAAGATAATCCGGTGGTCTGTGGTCAATTCGCGCAGAATAGTTTTGATGGTGAGCAGGTCGTCATAATGGGCAGGTCTCAGATATTTAATCTGCATCTCGACCACAGGCATAATCACCCCTACGGCTTCAATTTCCTTATAGGTAAACCCAAGATTGCGGATGGATTCAGCCCGGGCCACTTCAAAATACTGCGCATAATTTCCATAGTACACCACATTCATCTGGTCTGTTTCAGCATACCTGACGCGAATATGGGTTTCGGTTATAAACATTTTATTTAGTTGGCGGTTGATAGTTGGCGGTTGATAGTTGGCGGTTGGCTGGCAGAAAACATAACTCCCATACTCCCATACACTCACACTTTCCTCTTATTTGTTCATCATTCCATCCACACTTACCCGTCCCGGACCGATGATCATAATCGTAAATACACTGGTCAGGAAAAGTGCACCCAGTTCAAAGCTTTTTAACGGTTGTCCGTTATGATAGATAAAAACCGCTACAGATAATTCAATTACGATTACTATGGCAGCAAAACGGGTGAATAATCCGAGAATGAGAAACATAGAACAAAATAATTCTGACAGAATCGCCAGGATCAGGGAGAGGCGGTGACCTATATGTAACGGATCATAAAAGCTGCCCGCCATCTGGCTATAGTTGGAGATTTTCGGCAGGCCATGGCCGATCAGCAGCAGGAGTCCCGTCGCCACCCTTTGCACCAACAGCGCAAAATTGAATGCGCCATCCGAATAGGCAGTTGAAAGCAATTTTCTCATTTGAATTTATTTCATTCAAAAGTAAAGGATTTGCCGTTTTCCCGGCAGGGATCTAAAGAAATGTTAATCATGCCAGTTATCCACAAGCTGTTTGGAACAATCTTTGGTAGTAGGGGAAATAATTCAGAAACTTGAGCGCGTGATCAATAATACCCGGATGAAAAGTTCGATTCTTCCATTCTTTCTACTTTTAAGTTTTTATTCTCAGGCCCAGCAGACTTTCTGGCTGACCGATCCCCAGGCTTCTTTTAAGCAGGCGCAGGAATTCTATCAGAAACAATATTACAGTCTGGCATACCCGATATTCAGGGAACTTGAACATGATCAGGCTTCAAGGCCTGAACTTTATCAGACCTTCGGTTTCGAAAACATACAGTATTATGTTCTGGTTTGCTCGCTCAACCAGGATGATAGTACAGCGGTAAGTCCGGCTAAAATTTTCATAGAAAGGGATAATAATGCAGCGCGGGACGGTATGCTTGGATATCAGTTGGCTGAGTATGAATTCCGTCATGGGAATTATGAAACCGCACTGAAACTATATGAAAGTGCCGGGATAGAAAACCTGAGTAACAATGAAATTGCCACCCTGAAATTCCATAAGGGATATGCTTATTTCATCAGGAAAAACTTCGATATCGCCAAGCCGCTGTTCGATGCAATCCGGCAGCTTCCGAAAGACATTCACTATATAGATGCCAATTATTATTACGGGTATATCTGTTTTTATCAGAAAAAATACAACGATGCTTATGCTGCATTTATGATCGTGGACAATGATCCGAAATACAGCAGGTTTGTGCCATACTATATTGCCAATATCTACCTGGTGCAGGGCCAGAAAGAAAAGGCCATTTCCTATGCGGCTGCTAAACTATCAGGTGGTAACCAGTACTATGATACGGAACTCCGGCAGCTGGTGGGTCATGGGTACTATGAAGAAAAGGATTTCCGTAAGGCACTGCCTTATCTGGAACAATATGTGAGCCGCTCAAAAACCGTGAGTCGCCAGGATCTTTTTGAATTGTCTTATTGTTACTATCAGACGCAAAATTATACTAAGGCGATTGACGGATTTAAACAGCTGGATGGTAAAAATGATTCCCTGGCTCAAAACGCCATGTATCTGCTGGGTGATGCTTATCTGAAAACAAACCAGAAATCGAATGCCAGGAATGCATTTCTGTTCTGCGCTTCCAACAGCAGCTATCCGGTACAGAAAGAAATTTCGCAGTACCAGTATGCTAAGCTTTCTTATGAACTGGGCTACCCCGGCGTTGCCCTGACTGAGTTCCGTAGTTTTTTAACGGACTATCCGAATTCTTCCAATGCTCCGGAAGCCCGGGAATTATTATTAAATGTACTGGCAAACACCAGTAATTACAAAGACGCGCTGGCCCTGATGGACAGTGTTTCCAATCCATCAGCCAGTGCGCGCCAACTGAAGGCTCGTATCCTTTATGGAAGAGCAACCGAGCTCATTAACGACGGAATGCTCAGCAATGCGGCGGACCTGCTGGAACGGGCAGCCCGTGAACCTAACAATATGGCCCTTCTCCCATATATTCAATTCTGGCGTGGAGAAATTGCCTATCGTACGAACCACCTCGACGATGCGGTTCCTTTTTTTATCGAATACCTTAAAACGCCGGTTAGCAGGGGAGAAGTGAATCCGGTCAATGCTAAGTATGACCTTGGATATTGCTATCTGAAAAAAGAAAATTATAAAGAGGCGCTGAATTATTTTGCACAGGTTGTACGTAACCCGGGCATTAATGCATCGGTGCTTGAACAGGATGCTTATATCCGGATGGCGGATTGTTACTATATGAACCGCGATTTTAAAACAGCGGTACCTATGTACAATAAAGTGCTTGAATATTCCTGGCCCGCTTCGGACTACGCAACTTTTCAAAAGGCCATGGTGGCGGGTGTAAATAATTCCGGCGAAAAAATCAGTTTGCTAAATGGCCTCATCCGGAAATATCCAAATTCTGATCTCGTGATGGATGCCAATATGGAAATCGCCAACACCTATCTGGCCAACGAACAATACCGGGAATCCCTTAACTATCTGAATGCGGTTATCGCCAACAACGGGAACAATGCCTTAAAACCCAGGGCCCTGCTCCGTTCTGGTCTTGCCAATTATAACCTGGGAAATAATGCCGAGGCCCTGAATAAGTACATTGAACTACTGAAAAAATACCCAAATTCCCTGGAGGCCCAGGAGGCCCTGGATAATGCAAAATCCATTTATGTGGAAGAAGGAAGAACAACGGAATATGTAAGTTTTGCGAAGGGAATGGGGATCGCAGTTTCCGTCAGCCAGGAAGACCAGCTGGCTTATCAGGAAGCAGAAGTTCAGTTTAATAATGGGAATTTTTCCGGGGCCCAGCAGAAGTTTGAAGACTACCTGAAAAGATTTCCAGACGGTAAATATGAACTCGAAGCTAATTTTTATAAAAGCGAAATATACGTCAGCCAGAAAAATTGGGAGAAAGCTGTGGTGGGATATGAAGGAGTTGCAGATAAAGCACCAAACAAATTTGCAGAAAAATCCATCCTTCAGGCGGCGCGCATTAATTTTTTCAACCTGAAAAATTACGCAGATGCTGAAGTATATTATGCCAAACTAAAAGATTTCTCCACTTCTTCAGAAAACAAAATGGAAGCCATGCGCGGACTGCTCCGTTGCCAGTTCGAACTGCAGCAATGGACCATCGCCAGCGACAATGCAAAAGAACTCCTTGGTGAAAAAGGCATCGGCTCAGATGATAAAATCATTGCAAGTATGGTTATGGGTAAATCCTTTCAGGCCAATGGAAACTGTGAGTCTGCCATTTCGTATTTTAAAACAGTTGCTTCTATGAGCCGGGCGGCCTATGGAGCAGAAGCCCAATACCAGATTGCCGATTGCCAGTACCAGCAGAACCGGTTAAAGGAAGCAGAAAAATCGGCATTTGAAGTAATCCATAAATCGGGTTCCTACGAATTGTGGGTTACGAAGAGTTATTTTCTGCTGGGGGATATCTACCTGAAGGAAAAGGATTATTTCAACGCAAAGGCAACTTTCCAGAGCCTGGTGGAAAATGCAAAGATCGAAGAAATCCGGGTGCAGGCGGAACAGCGTCTCGACGAAGTAAAAAAAGAAGAAGCCAATAACAGTAAAATCAGTAATGAAAACTGAGATGCAATTGAATACATTGAATATTATGAAGGGAATTATCCGGGTTTCATTGTTTTTAATTATCGTAATCTCTGTAGTGCAGGCGCAGGATTCCACGAAAAGGAAAACGATCAATATTACGTCCACATTTAAACCGGCATTAAAAAATACAGCCAAGCTGAATTTCAATGCTGATGCTCCCCTGATAGATACAAGCCATCCCGTATTAAAATACAATCTTCCTATTCAGTTTCTATCCATTACATATCAACCCGCAGGACTGAATCCGGTGGCCCTGCCGGCAGACAGCATCAAGATCTGGAACAACGACAATTATATTAAAGTGGGTGTGGGGAATATCCATCTACCTTATGTACAGGCCGGTTTTAGTTTCGGAGACCGGGAAAAATCTTTCTTTAATGTATTCGCAGAAGGATTTACATCCAAAGGGAACCTTCCATACCAGGAAAATAATTTATTTGATGCGTCCATCAGCGGAACCATCAAAACAGCCAATCACCTGCAATGGGATGGCCGTCTCGGAGTTAAGGCAGAAGGTGTATACCTGTATGGATTTCAGCCCGACACCCTTAAATATGCGAAAGGACAGCTGCTGCAGCAGTTCTTTACATTTGACGGCAGGATCGGCCTTAAGAATACTGTGCCGTCTGCATTCGGACTTAGCTATAACCCGAATTTTACAATAACGGCATTTGGCGAAAACAGTTCTCCCCGGGCTTCCGAAGCGGATATGGTGCTGAACCTGCCCCTGAAGAAAACGCTGAATGAAAATTTTGACATTGACCTGGGTTTCACAGCAGACGTCACAAACTATTCTTTTGGAAACACGTCGATCACCAACAGCCTGTTCCTGGTATCACCCGCTGTATTTTATCATTCCGATAATATATCACTGCACCTTGAAATGACCCCATCCTGGGATCAAAGTGCATTTCATCTTTTACCAAATTTCAGGGCCGACTATACAACAGACAATAAACGA
The DNA here is from genome assembly GCA_963766585.1 of uncultured Bacteroidota bacterium. GTDB lineage: Bacteria > Bacteroidota > Bacteroidia > Chitinophagales > Chitinophagaceae > Puia. The sequence continues at coordinate 568,548 of CAVYAV010000001.1, read as the reverse complement.
TTCACTCTTTTTGCCTCTCTGGATGGGTACTATGACAAGGGAAGTTTTAAGCGATTTGCAGGGATCAACCCCTGGTTATTTGAGCCGACAAATCTGTTAAATACCCGGGTAACAGAATTTTTTGGTGGCTTTAAAGGGTCGCTTACCCCACACATTTCTTATCTCGCCAAAGCCGGATTTTCTGAGTCCAGAAATATGCCTCTGTTCCTGAACGATAGCCTGGACGGAAAAAATTTCCAGATCGTTTATGAAGATAAACTGCAAACTTTCAGCATTCACGGCGAACTGAATTACCAGCAGGGAGAAGACTTTAATATTACTGCAGCCCTGACCTTAAATAATTTTCATACGAGCAGCCAGTCGAAGGCCTGGGGTATGATTCCCACCGAATTCACCACCACCTTCCGCTGGCAATTGGTGAAGGATCTGTGGTTAAAAGCCGACCTCTGGGCGTTTGAAGGCGCCTATTTCCGGAATATACATAATGTTGTAGCCAGCGGAAACGGTGGTTTTGATGTGAATGCCGGGGTTGAATTCAGGCTTACCCGGCAGTTGAACCTCTGGTTGCAAATGAATAATCTCTTCAACGATAAATATCAGCGCTGGAATCAGTATTCTGTGTATGGATTTAATATCTTAGGGGGTGTGATTTTTACATTCGGAAGATAGTTCCGTTCAATACCAGCTATGTTTGCCATTCTTAATAAATACCTTTTCTTAAATAAAAGTGTCCCGGTCTCCGGACTTGGAACCATTTGTCTTGAAAATATTCCGGCAACCGTAGATGCCAGTACCAGAACAATCCAGCCACCTTCTTTCCGGTACCGGTTTGATAAATTTTACGACCTGCCGGACAAGAGCCTGTTTGCTTTTCTTTCCAGCCAGCAGAATATTACTGATTATGAAGCCCTGCGTCAGTACAATGATTTTGCCTTTTCCCTGCGGGACAGACTCAATTATTTCCGGGAAGCGGAATGGGAAGGACTAGGGATATTGAAAAAAGATGATACCGGCGAAATACTTTTTGAATCTGTTTTAACAAAACCATTTTTCCTGCAACCGGTTCCTGCGGAAAAAGTAGTTCGCATTAATGCAAAACACATGCTGCTGGTCGGTGACCGGGAGAGGTCAAACCGTGAAATGAGTGACTGGTTTGCAGAGGAACCTGTTCATGGTAACAAGTTATGGTGGCTGGTTGCTCTTGTAGGAGGTATAGCTGCCGCCCTGCTGATCATGTTCCATTTCTCCTCACACGGATGGAATGTTGGAGCTACCGGTAATCAACAGCTGATTCAGCTCAAAAAATGACACCGCCCAGGGCGGGAGTATCAATAATTCTTTGATGAACCCTTCTTCTGAAAACCTGATTCCCTGTCCCGTTTGCCGAAGTGCTCAGACGCACTTCGCCCTGAAAATAAAGGATCACTCGGTAAGCGGAGAATTTTTTGAAATCTACGAATGTTCACAATGCAGTTTCCGCTTTACTAAAGATCCCCCGGCAGATGATAAAATAGGACCCTACTATCAGTCGGAGGACTATATTTCTCATAGTAATACACGGAAGGGACTGGTAAACAATCTCTATCATGCAGTAAGAAAGCGCACCCTGGCTGACAAATTTCATTTGCTGGAGAAAGCTACCGGATTAAAAAACGCATATCATTTGGATATCGGAGCAGGAACAGGTGCTTTTGTTCAGTATATGAATAAAAAAAACTGGAAGAGTACCGGCATTGAGCCCGATGAACGGGCCAGGGAAAGTGCAAGGAAAGATCATGCTACGGTTTTATTGCCTGCTGAAGCACTAAACCAGTTTATTCCGGAAAGTTTTGATGCCATCAGCCTCTGGCACGTGCTGGAGCATGTTCATGACCTCTATCCATACCTGCAGCAGATCAGGAGCCTGTTGAAGCCCCGGGGACTGGTATTTATCGCCGTTCCGAATTATACCAGCTATGACGGGAGAAAATATGGTGCTGACTGGGCGGCATATGATGTTCCCCGTCACCTGTATCATTTTTCGCCCGCTTCGATGAAATGGTTACTGAAAGAGGCAGGTTTTCAGTTATCCGGGGAGGTTCCCATGTGGTGGGATAGTTTTTATATCAGCATGCTGAGTGAAAAATATAAATCCGGAAACACGTCTCTGTTAAAGGGATTTCTTAATGGTTCACTTTCTAACTTAAAAGCCATTACAGATAAAGAGAAATGCAGTTCGCTGATCTATGTTGCTAAAAAAGCTTAATGCCAAACGCTCAAAGCCTAAAACCTAAAGTATTTTACAACGTAAGAATTTAAAAAAAGAATAGACTGATTAGAAATTTTTCAGGAGGTCTTTATTTTAAAGGCGTTAGGCTTTGGGCTTGTTCTAGTTATTCAGCTGCACTTCATAAATAAAAGGCCAGAGCTTTCCGGTAATATATATTTTATTTTTTGAAGAATCGTAGGCAATTCCGTTCATATACTCCGCTTCAGGATCCTTTAATTTCACTTCATCCACGAGTTTGCTGAAATCTGCTTTACCCAATACTTTCCCGGAATTGGGATCTATACGGATGATATATGGTGTCTGGTAAATATTGGCCAGGATATTTCCATTAACAAATTCCAGTTCATTGATATTACCGACAGCTCCATTGTTGTCCGTTACACCCAGGATACGTACAGTTTTAAAATTTTCAGGATCAATCCATGTCAGGTTGCTGCTGCCGTCACTCATAATCAGGTTTTTTCCATCGGTTGTCATTCCCCATCCTTCCTTGCTTGGAAAACTGAATTCACCTGTTTTCCTGAAAGTGTTCAGGTTGTAAATGAATCCTTTTTTATTTGTCCAGGTCAGCTGGTATAATTTATTGTGAAGGATGGTAATGCCTTCGCCAAAATAGGTATTCCGGTCCAGTTCAGCTTTTACTTCCAGTTTCCCGGTAGAAGGATTAACAATACCTACTACGGAACGTGTGTTTGAATATTCCTTTGGTGCTCCGGAACTCTCAAATAATTTACCATCATGCACAAGGAGTCCTTCAGTATATGAATCCTTATCGTGTGGAAGAGCATTCAGAATCGAAAACGTAATTGCCGGTGGTTCGTTGCTCACCGTCGTTTCAGGAATCGGGGAATGTGGCGTATCGGCGGACGGGGTATTACAGGCAAGAAAGGTAATACAGGTTAAAACCGGGAGGAAAATTTTTTTCATAAAAGTAATCGTGCGCAAAAATAACATAAAAGCTTAAAGCTGAAAGCATAAAGCTTAAAGCTTAAAGCCTGAAAATGTTATTGCCCAATATTAAGAAAAGAAAGATATCTGTTCTGTTTAAATGAAAAAGCGTTCCGATAGGAACGCTTTCAGGAATGTCAGATGCCTTAGGCTTTAAGCTTTACACTTTTAGCTTATATGTGCTTCTATTTTTTTTACGAAGTTGCTTTTTGGCTGCGCACCTACCAGCTTATCCACCACTTTACCGCCCTTTATAAAAAGGATTGCGGGAATGGAAGTTATGCCATAGTTCACAGACAACTGAGGATTGTGGTCAACATTCACCTTTCCCACATTGATTTTACCATCATATTCTTTGGATAATTCTTCAATTACCGGTCCAATCGCGCGGCAGGGTCCACACCATTCTGCCCAGAAATCAATCACCGTTAATTTATCTGAAGCAATTACTTTCTCCTGGAAGTTCGCATCCGTGTATTCAAGTGCCATATATATCTGTTTAATTTTAAGTAAAAATCTGCCTTTTATTCCAAATTCTTTGTCGTTTCACCGACATGTCCTTTTTTTCTTTGACCTTTTACCTTACGCTTCAGGCCCAAGGCTTCACGCCACTTAATCAAATATGTCTCCACAATCCTAAAATCTACTTTATGTCATGCCTGAACTATTGGGAAACAATCTGTATCTCAAACTCAGGACAGTTCTGCAAAAAGGCAGCCATTTCGTCATTCATTTCAAACCCATTTTCAAGGCTGTAGAGGCTGATTTTAGCATTTGATTTGGATTCCTCAACATTGAATTTCAGGCCTGCTTTTCCGGGGTATTTTTTAACATTCCTTTCGAGGAATTTCACCATGTTTTCATTCAGATGCCTGGCATCCATATCAATAATCAGTTGCTTGGTAAGCAGCGGTTTTATGCTCTCCAGTAAAAGCATTTTATCGACCTTAAATTCAAATTCCGATTTATTATACCTCGTTCTGAAAAAGCCGGTCATGAAAATATTTTTACCTTTTTCCAGATAATTAGAAAACCGAGCATAATCTTCACTCCATAACACGAATTCGCTTTTACCGGAATAATCTTCAATACTAAAGGATCCAAATTGTTTTCCGGTTTTAGTCACCCGGTGCTGCGCGTCAATCACCAGTCCGGCGAGACGGAAAGATTTGCCGGGATTGGCTTGCAGGCTCACCGCATCTTTCACCTCATTAAACTCGGCTAGTTTCAGAATTCCGTAATGATTGATTTCAAATTTGAAATGGTCCAGCGGATGACCGCTCATGAACATACCGGTCACTTCCTTTTCATGGTCAAGGAGTTCCGTTAAGGACCATTGTTCACAATTCTGGATTTTCGGCGACTGCACTTCGTATCCGGCAGAAGATCCGCCGAAAAGGGTATTACTATGCTGCACATTTTGCGCCTGTACCACATTTCCGAACCGTATGATTTTTTCAAGTCCTGTTACCGTTTCTCCAGGTGCTATAAAAAAATACTGGGCACGGTGGAGCTGGGAAAAACAATCGAAGGCACCGGCGTAGGCAAGACTTTCGAGTGTTTTTTTACTTACTGTTCGCTGATTAATTCTTTTCACCATATCAAATATGGAGATATAAGGACCATTTTTTTCCCGTTCCTCGATCAGGGAAAATACCGCCGCTTCGCCAACTCCTTTCAAGCCTCCGAGACCTACCCGTATTTCGCCTTTGTTATTCACCGCAAATCCCTGTTTGGATTCATTTACATCGGGACCAAGCACTTTCAATCCCATGCGTTTACATTCTTCCATGAAGAATGTGATTTTTTCAATATTCCCCTGATGGTTAAGTACCGCTGCCATATATTCTGAAGGATAGTGCGATTTCAGGTAAGCGGTTTGATACGCAACGTATGCATAACATGTAGAATGTGATTTATTAAAAGCATATTGGGCGAATGCTTCCCAATCAGTCCAAATTTTTTCCAGTGCCGCCGCCGCATGTCCTTTCGCAGTGGCGCCGCTGATAAACTGGCTCTTCATTTTGTCCAGGATAGATTTCTGTTTTTTCCCCATTGCTTTCCGCAGCACATCCGCATCCCCCTTGCTGAATCCCGCCAGCTTTTGGGCCAGCAGCATCACCTGTTCCTGGTAAACGGTAATGCCATAGGTATCCCGGAGATATTCTTCCATTTCCGCAAGGTCGTACCGGATGGGTTCGCGACCATGTTTGCGGTCAATAAATGCCGGGATATAGGCCATCGGACCGGGCCTGTATAAGGCGTTCATTGCAGTGAGGTCATCAAACTTATCCGGTTTCAGATCGCGCAGATATTTTTGCATGCCCGGACTTTCAAACTGAAAGGTTCCAATGGTATCTCCCTTCTGGTAAAGTTCAAATGTTTTTTTATCATCAAGCGGGATCAGGTCAATGTCAATCCTGATTCCATGATTTTGTTCGATGAGTTCAAGAGAAGTTTTTAAAATATTAAGCGTTCGCAAACCCAGGAAGTCCATTTTCAAAACGCCGGCATCTTCTATAATGCTTCCTTCAATTTGTGTTACTAACAGATCTGAATCTTTGGCTGTACAAACCGGGATGATATTAGCCAGGTCTTCCGGAGCAATGATGATACCTGCAGCGTGAAGACCGGTATTTCGAACGGAGCCTTCCAGGCGTTCTGCTTCATGCAATACCCTGCTGCGCAGATCAGTTCCCTGGTATATTTCACGGATCTTTTTAACCAGTTCCAGATCATCTCCGCCGATCCCTTCTTTTTCTTCCAATGATTTTTCCCCGTCTTTGTTTTTCATGGGGGCATGCAATACGCGGCGCAGGCTTACACCCGGGCGGTCTGGCACCAGTTTGGCCAGCGCGTTGGATTCTGCCAGGGGGAGGTCCATAACCCGCGCTACATCCTTTATACTCATTTTGGCCGCCATCGTGCCGTAGGTTACGATTTGCGCCACCTGGTTGCGGCCATATTTTTTGACTACATAGTCAATTACTTTCTGACGGCCTTCATCGTCAAAATCCGTGTCGATATCAGGCATTGACTTTCTGTCGGGGTTCAGGAATCTTTCGAAAAGCAGGTTGTATTTAATCGGGTCGATATTGGTAATACCGATACAATAAGCTACCACACTGCCGGCTGCTGAGCCACGACCCGGGCCCACGAACACGCCCATGTCACGACCGGCCTGGATGAAATCACTTACGATTAGAAAATACCCTGCAAAGCCCATGGTTTTAATCGTAAACAACTCAAAATCCAACCGCTCGGTTATTTCTGTAGTGAGGTCAGTATATCTTTTTTTGGCGCCCTGATAGGTAATTTCTTTAAGGTATTCCCACTGGTTCAGGTTATTGTCGGCATGAATCTGAAAAGAAGGCGGGATCGGGAAAGCGGGTAACAGGATATCTTTTTTCAGGTTTAACACCTCAACTCTGTCGGCCACCATTCCCGTATTAGCTATGGCTTCCGGAATATCATGGAAAAGAGCAGTCATTTCTGCCTGCGTTTTTAAATAAAACTGGTCGTTGGGAAATTTAAAACGACGGTTTTTAGAACTGATTTCATCATTTACAAAGTCATCAAAACCAGGAGTGGATTGTTTTTCTCCTGTATTGATGCAAAGCAGGATATCGTGGGCATTGTAATCTTCCTGGTCAGTATAGTGACTGTCGTTGGTGGCAATGACAGGAACGGAATATTTTTTTGCAAGTTTGAGCAGGAACTGGTTGATTTTTTCCTGTTCAGGAATCTGGTGACGCTGGAGTTCTATAAAATAGTCATCCCCGAACATATCGAACCACCATTTAAATTCTTTTTCAGCCTTTTCCTCCCCTTCATGCAAAATGGTTTGAGGTACATAGGCCCCGATACAGCAGGTGGTTGCGATCAGGCCTTCATGAAACTGTTCTATCAGCAACTTGTCGATCCGGGGATATTTGCTGTACATACCTTCGGTATATCCGAGGGATGAGAGCCGGATCAGGTTTTGATAACCGGTTTTATTTTTTGCCAGGAGAACCTGATGGAATCGCTCATCTTTTTGCTCTTTTGTGAAAGTCTTTTTATGACGGTCTTCTACCACATAAAATTCGCAACCTACGATAGGTTTTACTTTCAGACTTCCATCTTCGTTCTTATGCTTGTATGCTTCAGCTACGAAACTGAATGCACCAAACATATTCCCATGATCCGTGATAGCCAGAGCAGGCATCTTATCTTTGACTGCCTTATTGTAGAGGTTTTGGATGGAAGCGGCTCCGTCCAGCAATGAATATTGTGTGTGTACATGAAGATGGGAGAAATCGGGCATTGATATGGATTGACCCTGCAATTAACAAAGAAAAGAATGGCTGGTTTTTTTTTCTCTCCACAATCAGGGGAAATCTTTTCAGGATAGGGCCCGTCAGGGGACTACCATCGCTAAAGCCTTGTCTATTAAGCCTTTCCCGATTTCCTTAAATTTTGTATCTTTGATCAGCCAGGTATCCACCAAAAAATGAAAAACCAGTACATTTTACTGTTTCTGCTCATTAACCTTACAGCCTGTAAGGTATTTCAACCTGCCTCGTCTGATTCCGGCAATTCCCCTACAGCCAGAACAAAACCTTCAACAGGACAAACTACCAGTCCGGCTTTAATTCAGGATATTTCAACTGACTCCGGGCAATCTTCCAAACATACCCCTGAGGCCTCATTTTACGGTAAAAGCAGTCCAAAAACTGTTTTAACTCCCATCAGCAACGATGAATTTGTCAAATTGCAGTTTAAATATGCCATCTTAACCAATAGCCCCGTAGAAGAAATGACCAACCAGCGCCTGCTTGTCTTTATGGATCAATGGTACGGGGTGCCGTACCACTATGGGGGAACCGGAAAAGATGGAATTGACTGTTCAGCTTTTGCCTCTTTATTAATATCCAGCGTATATAATATGAACCAGTTGCCCCGGATAAGTGCAGATCAGTTCCATGCTACCCGCCGGATCTCAAAAAAGGATTTACGGGAGGGAGATCTGGTTTTTTTCCATACCCTGGGAAAGGGACACCGGGTTACCCATGTAGGAATTTACCTGTATAATAACCGGTTTGTTCATGCCTCTGTCGCCGGCGTGCAGATCAGCGACCTGGGAGAAGGGTACTATTTGAACCATTACGTAGGAGCCGGCAGAGTGATCCAGGAATGACGGACTTTCCATATTCCTGTCATTTAGCCACTATATATTCTAATTCATTGTAAGATAAGGGTAGCCGGACTGCCAAGTCTTCTCATTTCACCCATTTTGCCTTGATTGGTACAGTATTTAGAGTAACTTTGCTGCCCCTTACATGGGCATCTTAAACTTTTCACTAAAATTAAATTGATACAGTCATGGCTAAAAAGTTAGCGATTTCACCAATCGCAGGTACCAAAAACAGAGTTTTTGTAAAACCTGCGCCAGCAGAAGAAAAAACTTCCGGCGGCATTATCATACCTGATACGGCGAAGGAAAAACCACAACGGGGCGAAGTAGTTGCGATCAGCGAAATTGATGAAGACGGTAAAAAACCGGTTGTAAAAGTAGGTGACGTGGTATTGTACGGTAAATATTCCGGTACTGAAATCAGTTTTGAAGGCCAGGATTTCCTGAGCATGCGTGAGTCTGATATCATTGCCCGGTTTTAAGCAAGTAAAAGCAATATGGGAGTATGGGAGTATGGGAGTAATTAATGGGCTCCATACTTTACAAAATATATCCTCAAATTCTCAAATTTTCAAATTCACAAATCAAGTATTATGGCTAAACAACTTTTCTTCGACATCGAAGCAAGAAATAAGATGAAAAAGGGCGTGGACGTTCTGGCCAATGCCGTTAAAGTTACCCTGGGTCCAAAAGGCCGTAATGTGGTAATTGAAAAGAAATTCGGAGCACCTGCTATCACTAAAGACGGGGTTACCGTTGCAAAAGAAATTGAACTGGAAGACCTGATTGAAAACATGGGTGCCCAGATGGTGAAAGAAGTTGCTTCTAAAACGGCTGATATTGCCGGAGACGGTACTACTACAGCTACCGTACTTGCTCAAAGTATCATCAGCGAAGGACTGAAAAATGTAGCTGCTGGTGCGAACCCTATGGATCTGAAACGCGGTATTGACAAAGCGGTTATCGCCGTGGTCAATAACCTGAAAGCGCAGTCCCAGACTATCGGTAACGACAGCAAAAAAATCCAACAGGTAGCTTCAATATCTTCAAACAATGATGAAACTATTGGAAAGTTGATTGCTGAAGCTTTCGCGAAAGTGGGTAAGGAAGGAGTAATTACAGTGGAAGAAGCAAAGGGTACAGATACTACAGTAGATGTGGTTGAAGGTATGCAGTTCGACCGCGGTTATATATCTCCGTATTTCGTTACAAACAGCGAAAAGATGGAAGCTGAGTTGCAGAACCCGTACATCCTGATCTATGATAAGAAGATCTCTGCCATGAAGGATATTTTACATATCCTTGAGAAGGTTGCGCAGGGCGGTCGTCCGTTACTGATCATTGCTGAAGACCTGGAAGGTGAAGCACTGGCAACCCTGGTTGTAAATAAATTGCGTGGAACGCTGAAAGTGGCGGCTGTAAAGGCTCCTGGATTCGGTGACCGCAGAAAAGAGATGCTCCAGGATATTGCAATCCTCACCAAGGGTATTGTTATCAGCGAAGAACAGGGTTACAAGCTCGAGAATGCTGACCTCAGTTATCTCGGTACCGCTGCATCGGTTACGATCGATAAAGACAATACAACTGTTGTAGGGGGAAAAGGTAAGAAGGAAGACATTACTGCCCGTGTGAATCAAATCAAGGCGCAGATTGAAACAACCACTTCTGATTACGATAAAGAAAAATTACAGGAACGCCTGGCTAAATTGAGTGGTGGTGTAGCTGTATTGTATATTGGGGCTGCCACAGAAATGGAAATGAAGGAGAAGAAGGATCGTGTTGACGACGCCCTGCACGCTACCAGAGCTGCTGTGGAAGAAGGAATTGTTCCTGGTGGTGGAGTAGCCTATATCCGCGCTATCGAAGGCCTGGATAAACTTAAAGGCGCTGCCAACGAAGATGAAACTACCGGTATCCAGATCGTTAAGCGCGCCATCGAAGAGCCGCTTCGCCAGATCGTTCACAATTGTGGAATTGAAGGTAGTATTGTAGTTCAGAAAGTGAAAGAAGGAAAAGCGGATTACGGTTTCAATGCACGCACTGAAGTGTATGAAAATCTCTTCAAAGCAGGTGTAATCGATCCTACCAAAGTGACCCGTATCGCTCTTGAAAATGCGGCTTCCATTGCAGGTATGTTACTGACAACTGAATGTGTAGTTGCAGACAGACCGAAGAAAGAAGAAGCACATTCACATCCTGGTGCCGGTGCTCCTGGAATGGGCGGAATGGACTATTAAAGCAGAACGCTTAAAGCCTAAAGCTAAAAGCAACATAAAACAGAAACCCTCTGCCAATAGCGGAGGGTTTTTTGTATTTGATGAGTTTATAAAAAAGGGGTAGTGGCCAACAGTTAATTAGGGTAAATACTTAAATTTTATACTTTAAGCTTTAGGCTTTGAGCTTTAGGCTTTAAGCTTAGATCAGCAATGGTCTTCTTTTCGAGTAATTTGAGATTCGCATCGCGAACCTGGATCAGCACATCCCGAAGTCCGCAATGTTTTTCATCACAGTTATAACATTTTTCATAAAAATGCAGACTCACACAGGGGAGAAGGGCAATGGGTCCGTCAATGAGGCGCATAACGGTGGCTAAAGTTACTTCATCCGGATCCTTTCCGAAGAAATATCCACCTCCTTTCCCTTTTTTACTTTCGAGGATGCCTGCTTTTTTAAGTTCTAGCAGGATATTCTCTAAAAATTTCAGCGGGATTTTTTTCTTTTTGGAAATTTCAGCGATCAGTACCGGTCCCTCCTTTTCTTTTTCAGAAAGATACATCAGGGCCTGAAATGCGTATTGGGATTTTTTGGATAACATAATCTGTTACAAGATAAAATAATAACAGGGAAAGATCAAAAGAGTTGACGGTTGACTTTAGTGGCATGCCGGAAGGGCTCAAATTCCCAATACATCCTTCATCGTGAATATCCCCTTTTTATGTTGTATAAATTCAGCAGCGAGAACAGCGCCTCCGGCAAAGCCTTCCCGGTTATGGGCAGTGTGAATGATTTCAATATCATCCACGGAAGACCGGTATTTTACGATATGAGTACCCGGTGCAGGATCGATTCGTTCGCTGAGCACCGGCAACTCTGTATTATCCTGCCGTTGCCGGTTAACCCATTTTTTCAGAGAATGATTTTCATACAATACCTGCTCCGCCAAGGTGATGGCCGTTCCGCTTGGGGCATCCTTTTTTTGGGTATGATGGATTTCCAGCATTTCCACAGCATATGACGGACGTGCGGCCATAAGACCAGCCAGTTTTTTATTGAGCTCAAAAAAAATATTCACCCCGATACTGAAATTGCTGGCATAAATAAATGCAGCCCCATTTTTTTCAAAAACTTTTTTTACTGCCTCATAATCGTCCAGCCATCCGGTAGAGCCGCAAACAACGGAAGTTCCTGCTTCGCCGCATTTGAACAAATTTGCCGCGGCACTGGACGGTCCCGTAAATTCAATGGCAACATCCGCTTTTGATAATTTTTCCTTCGTCAGCTCATGTCCGTTATCCAAATCAATTTTCAATACAATCTCATGTCCTTTTTCAAGGGCAATACGTTCTATGGCTCTGCCCATTTTACCATATCCGATGAGTGCGATTTTCATGAGTGTAAAGATATCTATTCGGCTATAAACTCCGGGGTCCCGGGGAATGTAAATTAAAGGCGATGGTAATACCGGCGATTGGATTTGGCCCGGGTATAAACATGGGTTTCAAATGGAAACTCAGATCGCTGTTCACATTAAAATCTTTTAAGTGGGCGTCAACCGTGGCGTCCACAATATTCAATGCATAAAAAAGCAGAAAAAACAAAACAGAATAATCCTGGTCCTTGCGAAAGCTGTCCCTATAGGTGATTATACCATTTACGTCACCCGCTTTAACAAAGGGTTGCAGGGGAGGAGCAACTGCCGCCAGGCTGTCGCCGGTACTTCCGTTTACCGTTACAGTCAGTGCGTACTGACACTTATTGTACCAGCTTTTATTGTAAAAATAAAAATAGGCGGGTATACCCAGGGCGGCATAAACAATGGGGACTTTCCAGTATTTTTTATTATATACCTGCCCGGCCCCGGGAAGAATCGCTGAATACAGTGTGGCTTTTCTGTATCTTTTTCGCTGGGCTTCCTGGAGTGAATCCGTATTCGTTGGTGATTTTTTTCCCTTGTAAACAGTATCTTGTTTTTCAAGCACGGAATCCGATAACTGTTTTACGTGTACAGTATCTTTTTGCTGGGCGCTTAGACGCAGAGTTAAAAAAGTGCCGAAAAAAAATAAAATGAAAAATGCATGCCTCATGCTGAACGCTTAGTTGATCTGTACGCCGAGCTGGTCCAGAATTTTATTTAGTTCCTGCAGGGAGTAATATTCGATGCTGATACTGCCGGATCCCCTGACACTGTGATTCAGCTTGACCCGCGTACTGAAATGTGTTGCTAAAGTATCTTCTATTTTTCTGTAAGGGTCGGGCAAACCTGCTTTTACAGATTCTTTAACAGGGTGCGGTGTCTTATATAATTTACGTACCAGTTCCTCAGTTTGCCGCACAGAAAGTAAGCGGTTTTTTATTTCGTGAAAAAGATATAATTGTTTGTCTACCGTATCAACATTGATCAGCGCACGGGCATGTCCCATGGATATCTGATTATTTCGAAGTGCTATCTGTATGTCAGGCGGGAGTTTCAGCAACCGCACATAATTTGCCACTGTGCTTCTTTCCTTACCCATGCGCTCTGAAACCTGTTCCTGAGTATAATTCAGTTCATCCATCATACGCTTATAACTCAGTGCCACTTCCATCGCGTTAAGATCTTCCCGTTGCAGATTTTCAAGCAGCGCGAGTTCAAGCAGCTGCTGGTCATTGGCCTGCCTCACATATACCGGGATATCTCTTAGTCCCGCCATTCGCCCTGCCCTGAACCGGCGTTCGCCGGAAATAAGCCGGAATTTCCCGGAAGGAAGTTTTGCAACCGTTACGGGTTGGATGATATCATGCAGCCGGATAGAAGCAGCCAGTTCCTGTAAAGCTGTTTCGTCAAAATCTTTTCTGGGTTGCTTGGGATTGGTTTCAATCTGGTCAAGCGGTATACGCATTATGCCGGTGATGTTTTCAGCTACTGCTGGTCGCAGGTTTCCGGAGGCCGTTTTTAGATCCGCGTCTATATTCTGAAGCAGGGAACGAATTCCCTTTCCAAGCGCTTCCTTATCTTTTTTATTTGGAGTCGTCATGTGATAGTTGGTTCAAATTATTCCGGTTAATCCAGAATGCGTTCTTCCTGGCTCATCCTGGTCATATTGTTTTTTTGCAGTACTTCCTTTGCCAGGTTTAGGTAATTCATTGCACCCTTACTGTAAGCGTCGTATAAAATCACCGGCTTACCTACACTGGGGGCTTCGCTGATTTTAGAATTCCGGTGAATGATAGTATTAAAAACGATTTCGTCAAAATGTTTCCTCACCTCACTAACCACCTGGTTGCAAAGTCGAAGTCTGCCGTCATACATCGTCATCAGGATACCCTCGATGGCAAGATCCGGATTTAACCGGCTTTGAACAATCTTCACGGTGTTCAACAATTTCCCAAGACCTTCCAGGGCAAAGAACTCGGTTTGCACTGGTACGATTACGGAATCTGCGGCGGTCAGTGCATTCACTGTGATCAACCCCAGCGAAGGAGAGCAGTCGATGATAATGAAATCATAATTCTTCCTTAGGGGTTCCAGAATATTTTTTAATACACTTTCCCTGTCGGGATAATTGATCATTTCTATTTCTGCACCCACCAGGTCAATATGCGATGGAATCAGGTCCAGGTTAGGAACATCCGTTTTCAGAACTACATCTTTAGCCTGCGCCTGGTTTACCATGCAGTCGTATAAACTCTGGGTAATATTATGCAGGTCGAAGCCTACGCCGGTTGTACTGTTAGCCTGTGGATCTGCATCCACCAGTAGGGTCCGGAATTCCAGCACAGCGAGACTTGCCGCTAAATTGATCGCGGATGTTGTTTTCCCGACTCCTCCTTTCTGATTGGCCACACCAATGATTCTTGCCATATTCCTTTCTGCTTGTTTTTTTATCAACACATTTTAGAGCATAACGCCAGATGTTTGAGGCTGCCGGCTTCAGGCTTCACACCAACGTATTTTCGGCATAACAGGGGTGAAAGTACAAAAATACCTTCCGTTTCAACCCCATAGGCGTAAAAATACAAACTTGGCGGCCGAGTTCGTTAAAATACCGCTTCGTCTTACCTTACATCCTCATGTATCTAATTATTTCAGGCACAAACCGCAAGGAAAGTTTTACCCTGCGAATAGCCCAGCTCTATCAGTCAGTTTTGCAGAAAAAAAACATCCAGGCTCACGTGCTTTCCCTGGTAGGCCTTGACCTGCTCGATCGCAATCCTGCCGTGTTGCAGCTGGAAAAGGAGTGGCTTTTACCCGCTGAAAAATATATTTTTATCAGTCCTGAGTATAATGGCAGTATACCTGGTGTACTGAAATGCCTGATTGATGTATCTGATGTGCGGAAAGTCTGGAAAAATAAAAAAGCACTCCTGACTGGAGTTTCGAAGGGGAGGGCCGGAAATCTGAGGGGAATGGATCACCTCACGGGAATCATGCACTATGTGGGAACGGTCGTTCATCCGAACAAACTTCCTATTTCCATTGTTGACACCCTGTTTAATGAAAATGAGATGGCACATCTGGAGACCCTTCGGGCGATTAGTCAGCAATTGGAAGAATTCATCAGTTTTTAAAAGAATAATAATTTTATCCCATGCGGAATGCAAGTTTCATCTGGATCATTGCCATAATTATGGCGGCTATTGATTTCTATGTGTTTCAGGTGGTAAAGATGCTCTGCCAGGGGTCTTCCAACCGCACGAAATCTATCATATTCACCGGCTATTGGGCGCTTTCCATAGCGGTCATTGTTCTGTTCCTCTTTTTGCCCTTCCTCAATACGGAGAGATGGCCTAAAAATTTTCGGAACTACCTGTTTGCAACCATAGTGGGATTTTTCTTTGCCAAACTGCTGGCATCCGTTTTCTTTCTGATCGACGACATCCGCCGGGCCATTCAATGGGCAGTCGGAAAAATATTTTTCAGAAATACAGAAGGAGATTCCGGAAATGAGGGAATTAGCCGTTCGCTTTTTCTCAGCTGGATGGGTTTGGGAATAGGAGGGGGACTGATCAGTTCGCTGGTTTATGGGTTTTCAAATAAATATAATTATCATATCCGTAACGTACCTCTTCAGTTCAGCAATTTGCCGTCAGCATTTCGCGGACTAAGAATTGTGCAGATCAGCGATATCCATTCCGGAAGTTTTGATAATAAAAAAGCGGTTGAAAAAGGCGTTCAGCAAATTTTAGATCTAAAACCCGACCTGATATTGTTTACAGGGGACCTGATCAACGACCGGGCGACGGAGATGATAGGATATGAAGATGTATTCAGCCGTCTTAAAGCACCAATGGGTGTTTTCTCTACCCTGGGAAATCATGATTATGGAGATTATGTTCAATGGCCAAGTCAGGAAGCGAGGAGTCAGAATATTGAGCACCTAAAAGAAATTCAGGCTGGCATGGGATGGCGTTTATTAATGAATGAACATGTGGTGCTTGAAAAAGAAGGTCAGGAAATTGCCCTGATCGGTATTGAAAACTGGAGTGCTAAAGCCAGGTTTCCCAAACACGGGAAAATGTGGGAAGCGTATCCGGGTGCAGAAAAGTATCCGTTTAAAATTCTTATGAGTCATGATCCCAGTCACTGGGATGCAGAAGTGAGACCGAAATATGGGGATATTGACCTCACTCTTTCGGGTCATACCCATGGAATGCAATTCGGTGTTGAAATTCCAGGCTTTAAATGGAGCCCGGTGAAATATGTGTACGATAAATGGGCGGGATTATATGAGGAGGGTAAACAAAAATTATATGTGAACCGGGGTTATGGATTTATCGGTTACCCGGGACGGGTAGGAATACTTCCGGAAATCACACTGATCGAACTGGTATGAGTTTTCTTTGCTTATTAATGAGCTGTTAAAAAAGATCCTCAGGCCACGAAATCCGGGAATTATACGTTTCGTTTGCATTCCATTTCAATTTTATAATATAGAATTACCTTATGAGAAAAGCAGGTTTGTTAAGTCTGGCAGCTGTTGTATTTATGGTATCCGGAATTCAGGCACAGGGGCTACATTTTGGTCTAAAAGCCGGGGTGAATCTGGCCCAGATCACCGGAAGGTCCTTTAAAGATGGATACCAGACAGGATTTAGCGGAGGTGCATTTGCAGAATTGAAAATCAACAGTAAGTGGGATCTCCAACCTGAATTATTATATGCGCAAACCCAGGTGACTACGAGCGAGGAGTTCCCAAACGCTTCTGATCCACAGTTCCATGGTATTCCAAACCGGACCATTACTCTCAACTATATCGATATTCCTGTTTTAATTTCTTACAAATTACTTCCGGTTTTGAGTATCCAGGCCGGACCTTCGTTCGGTTTCCTGATGAGCACCAGTGAAAATATAATGGTACCCAGCCAGGACGCTTTCAAAACCACGGATTTTTCAGTAGTGGGTGGTGCACAGGTCAACCTTTCTAAAGTCAAACTGGGGGCACGATATTCCTATGGATTATCTGATATTTCAAAAGTCACTCCTACAGATACCTGGAAAAACCAGAATATCCAGGTCTATATAGGTTTTCTGCTGTTTTAGAAAGTAAAGCGCTTAATGCCCAACGCTTAACGCTAAATGCTTTTATGACCGAAGGCTAACTCCATTATCTTATCCATTCCTCTGCTATGGCTTCATTGTGCCAGCCTGAGACTGCCAACTTTTCCATTAATTACCAATTTGGCGTTAAGCCTTAGCGTCGTGCCCTAAGCCGGAGAAATGGCACTAATCTTGAACCTAAAGGGCTCAACCATAAAAAGATAGGATATTCCCAAAATGGGTGTTATTTTGTCATTCCCTTTATAATTATGAACGAAAAACTCCTTTTTACGCGCGGCGAACAGGATATGGATTTTATGCCGATTATCCCAATAAATGAGACCGAACACGATAACCTGGCTGACAAAGAGATTCCAAAGGATATACCCATACTTCCCTTACGCAATACTGTACTTTTTCCGGGGGTCGTACTTCCAATAACCGTTGGACGGGATAAGAGCATCAAGGCAGTACATGATGCGTATAAATCTGACAAACTGATAGGTGTACTCGCTCAAAAAGACAGCAGCGTGGAGGATCCCTCATTTGCAGAGCTGGTAGAAGTGGGTACCATTGCCCGCATCATCAAAGTAATCAAGATGCCGGATGGCGGGACCACCGTGATCCTTCAGGGTAAAAGACGATTTAAAGTGGGCTCGATTCTTACGGATGATCCTTATTTTAAAGCGCAGGTTATCTTACTTCAGGAGGAAGAAGCGCCTAAGGACCAGGATTTTGAAGCCTATATTTCCAATATCAAGGATCTGGCCTCACAGATCATCCAGCTCTCTCCGAATATGCCGACAGAAGCGGCCATCATTCTGAAAAATATTGAGAATCCGGCCTTCCTGATTCATTTCATTTCCAGTAACCTCAATTCGGAACTGACAGAGAAACAGGAACTGCTGCAAACGGATCATATTAAATCGCGAGCAGACCTTCTGATGCAACTGTTACAAAGGGAACTTCAGTTTGCTGAACTAAAAAATAAACTGACGACAAAAACTAAAACTGAACTGGATAAGCAACAAAGGGATTATTTTTTACAGCAACAGCTGAAAAGCATTAAGGATGAACTTGGCGGGGACAGTAATGAACGCGAACTGCGGGAAATGCAGAAAAAAGCGGAGACTAAAAAATGGCCCCAGTCTGCAAAGGATATTTTCAAGAAAGGAATAGAGAAACTTGAGCGAATGCATCCCAGCACGCCGGATTATTCCATCGTGTACAATCACCTGGATCTGATGTTGGATTTACCCTGGAATGAATTTACTGATGATCTGTATGATTTGAAGAAAGCGGCTAAAGTACTCGACCAGGATCACTATGGCATGAAGAAAGTGAAAGAAAGAATTCTTGAATATCTCGCTGTATTGAAACTTAAAGGGGATATGAAAAGTCCGATCCTCTGTTTTGTTGGACCTCCGGGGATCGGTAAAACTTCTCTGGGGAAAAGTATAGCTTCCGCAATCGGTCGTAAATATGTACGGATAAGTCTGGGCGGCCTGCACGATGAGAGTGAAATCCGTGGACATCGCAAAACATATATCGGCGCCATGCCCGGCAGGATTTTGCAGTCGCTGAAAAAAGCAAAATCCTCTAACCCGGTCATGATACTTGATGAAATCGATAAAGTCGGCACTGATTTTCGTGGAGATCCTACTTCGGCATTGCTGGAAGTGCTGGATCCGGAACAGAACAATACTTTTTACGACAATTATTTAGAGCAGGAGTACGATCTCAGCAGGGTTTTATTTGTTGCCACTGCGAACGACATCAGTCATATTCAGCCCGCTTTGCGTGATCGGATTGAAATCATTGATCTTAGCGGATATGCGGTTGAAGAAAAGGTAGAAATTGCCAAACGTCACCTTATTCCAAAACAACAGGAGGCTCACGGGCTCAAGGGGCAAAACCTGCGTCTATCTGATAAAAATCTCGTGAAAGTGATTTCGGATTATACCCGGGAGAGCGGGGTGAGGGAACTGGACCGGCAACTGGCTTCAATTATGCGTTTTGAAGCCAAGGAATTTGCGATGAAATCCAAATTGAAAACATCAGTAACGGAAAAAGATATTGAACGGGTATTGGGTAAGCCGAGATATAGCAATGACTTGTATAAAGTGGCCAATATGCCAGGTGTTGCAGTTGGTCTCGCCTGGACCTATGTAGGCGGTGATATTCTTTTTATTGAAACCAGTATCAGTGATGGCAAGGGTGAACTCAAACTTACTGGAAATCTGGGCAATGTAATGAAGGAAAGTGCCACAACTGCCCTGACCTATTTGCAATCCAATGCAAAAAAATACGGACTGGATACGGAGATCTTTGCAAAAAAAACCCTGCATATCCATGTTCCAGAGGGCGGTACCCCCAAAGATGGGCCGAGTGCAGGCATAACCATGATGAGTTCGCTGGCTTCAGCCATTACCGGCAGACGTGTAAAACCCTATCTGGCCATGACCGGCGAGATTACCCTGAGAGGGCAGGTTTTGCCCGTAGGAGGTATTAAGGAGAAAATTCTGGCGGCAAGAAGGGCCGGAATCAAAGAAGTGATTCTCTGTTGGCAGAATGAAAAAGATATCAGTGAAATAGATTCCAATTTTATAAAAGGGCTAAAATTTCATTACGTCAAAACAATGCAACAGGTGCTGGATCTGGCGCTTGTATAAAGCTTAACACTTAATGCT
Organism: uncultured Bacteroidota bacterium; assembly: GCA_963766585.1. Lineage (GTDB taxonomy): Bacteria > Bacteroidota > Bacteroidia > Chitinophagales > Chitinophagaceae > Puia. Next base: position 548,728 of record CAVYAV010000001.1, on the reverse strand, counting down.
TACAGTTAAGGCAGAAAGCCGGGCGTGATGCGATGGGTGTCTGCAGCAAAACTGTTGATTCTATTAAAAAAAGGAGTGCATCGTCGGATTGAAAAAGAATTGTATTAGGCTTCATGCCTTTAGCTTTTAACACCTCTTTCACATTCCTGAATTAAACCATTGTACGACCCTTACGTTATATATACAACCACAAAGATTTTCATGTTGGTTGTTTTAAGGGTTAAAAAAAGTTCCTCCATGTCTATGGAGGAATTCTTGTTTTAAGCCAGGCCCAAAAGGCTCAGGAAAATTTCGGATCTCCTATCGTATTTTTTGTTATACTTCTGCCTGTTTTTCATTTAGTTTCAAGCTTTTTGTATCCTGGTTCAGGCGATGAAATGCCTCCATGGCTTTTAATCCCAGTAAATCAAACATCTGCTGATCTTCTTCAAAAGAGGGATTGGGTGTGGTCAACAGTTTTTCGCCCGCAAAAATTGAATTGGCTCCGGCCATAAAACAGAATGCCTGCTCCGAAATACTCATTTCCGCTCGGCCTGCACTTAATCTGACCATAGATTTGGGCATCAGAATCCGGGCTGTGGCAATCATCCTTACCATCTCCCAGGTATCTACTTTTGGGTTGTTTTCCAGCGGAGTACCCTTCACCCTCACCAGTGCATTGATGGGTACGGATTCAGGATGTTCAGGTAAATTCGAAAGCGTCCCGAGCATTTGTATACGGTCTGCGTGAGTTTCGCCAAGTCCGATAATGCCCCCGCAGCAAACGCTTATGCCAGCTTTGCGCACATTCTCCAGGGTGTCCAATCGTTCTTCATAGGTACGGGTGGTAATAATCTCTTCATAATATTCTGGTGAAGTATCTAGGTTATGATTGTAAGCATACAGGCCAGCGGTGGCTAGTTTCTCAGCCTGGGTTCTGGTTAGCATCCCCAGGGTACAACAGACCTCCATTCCCAAGGCATTTACATCTTTTACCATTTCCAGTATCCGGTCAAAATCCCGGTTATCCCGTATTTCGCGCCAGGCTGCTCCCATGCAGAACCGGGTGGATCCGGCATCTTTCGCTTTTTGGGCGTATTCGAGAACTTCAGCATTTTGCATCAGCGCATGCACCTGTACATTTGTATGATAACGCGCTGCCTGTGGACAATAAGCGCAGTCTTCCGAGCAGCCTCCGGTCTTTACTGACAGTAGAGTACAAACCTGTACTTCAGCTGTTTGATTATAACGACGGTGTACGGTCGCTGCACTGAAAACCAGCTCCAGTAATGGGAGATTATATATTTCCTGAATTTCAGCATTAGTCCAGTTGTTGCGAATCATTTTTCAGAATTTATGGGGTGCCGTATTACAAATGATAGTTGAAGTTGGTCTTTGGTGTAAGAGCCAACAGGGTTTCATACATCAATAAAATGGTCTGTTCAATGTCGTTACGGTTCAGCATTTCCACGGTGGTATGCATGTAACGCAGCGGGATGGAAATCAAAACAGACGGGCAACCTTCATTGGCGTAAGCAAAGGAATCCGTATCTGTTCCCGTACTCCTGGAAACGGCCCGCAGCTGAACCGGAATATTTTTTCTGCTTGCCGTATCCCGCACAAAGGAGAGCAGCAGATTGTGAACCGCCGGTCCGAATGCAAGTGATGGACCCTTGCCGCAAGTGATATCTCCTTCCACTAATTTATTGACCATCGGTGTGGCCGTATCATGCGTTACATCAGTAATAATAGCTACATCCGGCTTTATACGGCGGGCGATCATTTCGGCACCGCGCAGTCCGACTTCTTCCTGAACAGCATTAACGATATATAAACCATAAGGAAGTTTCTTTTTGTTTTCCTTGAGCAAGCGTGCAACTTCTGCTATCATAAAGCCACCTATGCGGTTGTCGAAAGCGCGGGCGATCAGAGTATCGTATGCAAGTTCATCAAATCCATCCTGGTAAGTGACAACGGATCCGGGATGAATCCCCAAAAGGTCTACATTCTTACGATTGCGCGCTCCGCAATCCAGGAAGAGATTATCTACTTTAGGATGAACCTCTTTGGCATCGGGATTTCCCATGCGCGTATGAATTGCCGGCCATCCGAAAACAGCTTTAATTGGTCCCTTCGAACCATGTATTATCACCCGCTGACCGGGAGCGACCTGGTGATCGACGCCTCCGTTTCTTTTCAGGTAGAGCAGGCCTTCCGGATTGATATAGTTCACGAACCAGCTGATTTCGTCTGCATGCGCTTCAATGACCACTTTAAAGGGGGCCTTCGGATTTATTACACCTACCCCCGTGCCATAGGAATCTGTAAAATAGGTGTCAATATAGGGTTTCAGGTATTCAATCCATATTTTCTGACCTTCACTCTCAAATCCAACAGGCGAGGGAGTATTGAGGTATTTTTTTAGAAAAGTATAGGAAGCAGGGCTAAGGATTGATTTTTTTGAACTGGCTGCAGGTTTCGTTTTGGCCATGTGTGGAATTTATGGCCAAAAATAATCAAATTGGAAGTACGGCCATCAGCAAAGCCGAAAGCATCATTAATCCGTCCAGGATGAAATAATAAAGATAATCTGAAATGCTGTTTTTCGACCGGTTATAGATAGATAACAGTATGATGCCCGGAATAATCAAAATGAAAACGGTAAGTAACGAAATCCCGGAGAAAAGGAGGCCAACTGTAAAAATCACAAATGCGATAATAGTAAAAATAAATAATCGGTTTACACCGGCTTCATCAAAATAATTTACCATGCTCCTGATCCCTTCTTTCCTGTCAGTAGCACGATCGCGAAAATCAAATAAAATACAAATGCCGTAAATGAGGAAGAAGCGGCTGGCTGCGAACCATTTCATTTCATGATTAAAATGCTCATTGGCTATAAACACCGGTAAAATGGCAGTTACATAGGTCCAGACCGTTGATAAAAAAATGGTTTTGCCCACAGCCACCTGCTTGAGAAAGCGAAAAAAAGGCAGGGGGATTTTGGGGGCAGAATACAGGAAAGTCAAAACGGTGGCAAAAAAAAGCGCGAACCAGTGCTGCCGGAGTTTGTAAAAAAAAATAACCGACCCGGCAACCCCGGCAAAATAAAAAAGCAAATGAGCGTTCTTATGCGTGATCGACCATTGGGTACGTTCTCCCGGATCCTGTGTTACCGGTGTCAGGTACCAATGAAAATTATAACTGCAGATTGTGGCAAAAAAAACAAACCAATAGTAGTCAGTTGTAAATTGAAGTTGCAGCAAATGACTGCTTTGCCAGGTCATTAAAACGGCGCAAAGCGAAATATAAATGCTACTGAAAAGAAAAAAATCAAAAGCCTTCCTTATCCAAACCAAAATTCTCGAAATTATTGATATATGATTACTTGTCCTGTTGAAACTGTGTCGCTATGAATATTATTTTGGTCAATCACCACAAACCGGAAATCACAAGTATCGTTTTCGCCGTTAACGCCATACTGAAGGTAAATCCATTTTAAATTTACAGTAAACTCCCCGGTTGGATCATTGGGGAAATATGGCAGCCTTGTCGGAAAAGTATCGTTCGGTACATCTACGAATGACTGATTGTACCGTTTGCGTATTACCACCAGTGAATCTCCTGAAATATTATTGTTTGTCTGTTTAAATGTCAGAACAGCATTGAAATCCCGTCCGTCATTATACACAGCGTCCGTATACGATTTCAAACTGATACTTGGTTTACCCTGATTGTTATCTTTACTGCAGCCAAGAACAATAAAAAACATACTGAATAATAAAAACCGGGTTGACTTCATGAATTTAATTTGGACAGCACAAATTAAAGGATTTTGGCGAAATGCTTTAGTATTGTACCTGTTAAACTTACCAAATGATAACGTTTTCCCACATGCCGGATTTAAATCAACATTCACTCCATTTACAATACGAAAAAATCTTTACCGGGTTGCCCGGGGACTTCAGTTCAAGGGCATTGGAAATATTCAGAATCCAGTTTGCTGAAAATGCCCTCTACCGGCAATTTGCAAATCGATTTTGTTCCGGTCCGGAAACCGTTAAAGTGTTGACACAGATACCATTTTTACCAATCTCTTTTTTTAAAACGGACCCGGTGAAAACGGGTGAATTTGATCCTGAAATAGTCTTTGAAAGCAGCGGTACGAGCGGGCAGACCCCTTCCCGGCACCACGTCAGGGACCTTAATTTATATCATGAAAGTTTCGTGAAGGGGTTTGATTTTTTTTATGGTGATTACAAACAATATTGCATACTCGGTTTGTTGCCGGCTTACCTGGAAAGAACTGGTTCTTCTCTGGTATATATGGTTAATGAATTAATCCGTCTCAGTGGTCATCCGGACAGCGGATTTTATTTGTATGATGTCGAAAAGCTTCATAGGACACTTAAAAAAATTGAATTTGATCAACAAAAGGCGGTCCTGATCGGAGTAAGTTTCGCCCTGCTGGATTTTGCCGAGAAATTTTCTATGCAATTGTCCCATACATCCGTAATGGAGACGGGGGGCATGAAAGGCCGAAGGGAGGAGTTAACGCGTATCGAACTGCATGATGTTTTGAAAAAAAGTTTCGGTGTTGCTGAGATTCATTCTGAATATGGAATGACTGAACTATTGTCCCAGGCTTATTCATCCGGGAACGGGATATTTACACCAGTGCCCTGGATGAAAGCGCTGGTGCGGGATGAGGATGATCCCCTCTGTATTCGTAATTCCGGAGAAGGGTTATTGAATATTGTTGATCTCGCGAACCGGCATTCCTGTTCATTTATTGCCACAGATGATATTGTAAAACTGAATGAAGATGGTAGTTTTGAGATTTTAGGCAGGATGGACAATAGTGATATACGGGGTTGCAGTCTGTTGGCTGTTTAAGGATAAGGGATATCAATTAATCCGATGCAGTCAACCCGGCATTTTTTTAAATGGCTTTCGGTTGCCAGTTCTACGATCCTAATCACATTGAATCCATGTTCCGGTCTAACTTTAAGGGGTGCACCGTTCCGGATGGTCTGATACAAATCATTGTAGTACCCACCGAAATTTCCTGGATGGGAAGGGATTTTTTCTTTGATAATTTTCCCGTTGATTTCGGTATGCAGGAATCCATAAAAATCCTCCGATTCCCGTCCCCAGTATTCACCAGTCGGCAGAATCCCTTTTCTGAGCAGGGCCTCTTGTGGATCTTCGCCGCTTTTTATAAATGACCCCTGCCGGCCATGGATCGTATACCTGGGTCCGGGCTCACGTACAAGCATACCCGATTTCAAGATAATTTTTGTAAAACCATAATCCAGCCAGCATTCAAAATAATCCGTTGTTCTGGCATGTGGCCGCTGGATGCGGATTTCGGCTGTAACATATTTCGGCAAACCAAACAGGCAAAGTGCCTGGTCAATCAGGTGAGCACCCAAATCATATAAAATACCGCTCCCGGGTTCGTTTTCTTCCCGCCAAGCCCCGGGTTTCTGTTCTGGCCGGTACCGGTCATAATGCGCTTCGAATTCTACAATCTCACCCAGTTTTTTATCTTTTAACACTTGCGAAATGGTCAGAAAATCAGAAACATAACGACGGTTATGAAAAACACTCAGGATGCGGTTATTCTCTTTTGCAATCGCAATAAGTTTTAATGCGTCATCAGAAGTGATGGTAAATGGTTTTTCAACTACCACGTGTTTGCCGGCTTCCAGACTACGTTTGGCATAATCAAAATGGGAATCATTCGGAGTAGTAACTACTACAAGTTCTATGCTTTTATCAGCCAGCATCTCGTCCAGGCTGCGAACCACCCGAACCCCGGGATATTTTTCTTTAGCTGAATCCCCGTGTCTTTGCAAAATGGAATACAATACATAATCAGGGTTTGTGATCAGGAAGGGCAGGTGCATAAATTGTGCAGCAGCTCCAAAACCTATCATGCCTGTATTCATGTTTTATTATTTTTTTCGAAGATAAGCAGGAAGATAAGTACTAGAGTGAATTCAGAAATTTCATCAGCTGATTTCTTTCGGTTTGGGATAATTCAGTGAAAGCCTGTTTTGATTTTTCGGCTTCACCTCCATGCCACAGAATGGCTTCTTCAATAGTCCGTGCCCGGCCATCGTGCAGATAAAATGCAGTGCCTGTAGTTTTTTGCAAAAGCCCTAAACCCCATAACGGTTGAGTTTTCCACTCGGAGCCACCGGCCAGATAATCGGGACGATTGTCGGCGAGACCGGCACCCATGTCGTGAACGAGAAGGTCGGTATAGGGATGAATCCGCTGACCACTCAATTGTGGGAGATTGAAGTCGGGCCCGGTCATTATTGTCGGCCTGTGACAGCCGGAGCAATTGATCTGATTGAAGAGAACAGAACCGGCCTGTACATCAGGATCACTTACGTTTCGTCTGGCCGGTACGGCCAGGGTCCTGACATAAAATGTCACAAAATTCAGAAGGCTGTCTGGCAATTCAGGCCGGCCTGTGTTTGTTGCAGCGGGCCATTGTGCCTGTCCCAGCGTACTTTCGTCGGGCAAAAGGTATGAAGTTATTCCCATATCCTGCTGATAAGCTGTTGCTACCTGGGAAAGCAATGAGCTGGTATTTGATTTCAACCCAAAACGTCCGATCCTTGTTTCGCCTTTTACCGGATCAAAAACCATATTTGCTTTACCGGTTATTCCATCCCCATTCTGGTCCCCCTCATCTACAAAACCGAGAATGGTGGTTTCCGGAATATTATCCAGCAAACCGATTCCAATCAATGGCGGCGCCAGTCTTGGAGAAAGCATATATGGTACACCAAACGGGATATATGGATTCAGTAATGCATAGGTCGGTGTACGGAGGTTAACCATGGTTCCGTCCGGATAAGTAAAAGGAGACTCGGTATAAGTTATGGACACGCTGGCCTCAGCAGCATAACCACGAACGGACTGGTCCTGAATCTGGGTGCCATATCCATCTACCGCAAGCGGGCCGCCATGCGGGCCTTCTCCGTTCTGACTGATACGCATTAGCAAACCGGAGGTAGCTGAACCAGCGGAAGGAAATCCTCCCCCGTCATTACGGTGGCAGTTAATACAGGAAACATTATTAAATATCGATCCGAGACCTGCAAACACTTCTGCCGGAGGCGCCACAAATTTGGCTTCAAAAGTCTGATCGCCTAAATCATGTGCCCGCTGGTCGCGGGCACCCATACCCTCAATGGAATGAGTTAATGCATGAGAGCTTTCATCAAACACGGTAGCTGTTCCGCCACTCAAGCGGTCGTCATAACCACTGTCTGGCGTCAATTCGGCCTTATGGCATCTGCTAAACAAAAAAACCAAAGATCCGACAAAGGCAAGAATTAAAATTTTCTTCATTCCCGTCTGTACTTAGTCTTTAACATTCGTCGTGATAAAATTTTTCAGGTCACCGTCCAGTAAACCATTTAAAAGCGCCAACTGATCCATTGTTGCTTTAACCCGGTCGCGCTGATTATAAATTGCTTCTTCAAAGCGCTCTGTGATGTTATCAAAAGAATTGACAGCAGCAGTAATCTGATTCTGAATTTGCAGATCCAGGGCACTTTGTTTTGCGGCTACAAGATCATGTAGTGATTTTCCACCGTTCAAACCCATATATACATTTCGAATGCCGATGATGTTATTCTTGAAATCTACCAGCGTATTACTGGAATAAGGAGATTCTGTAATAGTGGAATCCTTTGCCAGGTAAGGTTCCTTCATTTTACCATCGCCAACTTCATTGCAGATATCCGACATCGCTGAGACGATATTCAGGAAAAGCGCCTGCCTGCTTGCAAATTCCGTACTCCCTTTTCCTGCGTTTAATACCTGTGATTTGTAGTCTCCAGATCCGAACCAGTCATTATATAATAATTGTATATTATTGCTACTGATATCATCGATCAGTGCAACCATATATTCCTTTTGCCGGGCAGTAAAATCTGCCGGGGTTTTCGAACCGCCCTTTCCCCAGATCATGTATTCCAGCGGATGATATCCACGCAAACTTTGCGGCAGGTTTTTGACATTATTGGTAGTGAATTCAAAATCATTACTGGCAAGTAATGAGTCCATCTGAGTATAGTCCGTGGGCCAGGTATCAGTGTTCGGATCGTAGTCGTTGGATTCTACCGGTCCAAGCAGAAAGCCCTCAGTTTGTTCCCAGATGGAGCGCATCGCTTTCCAGTCTGCCTTTGCCTGAACCTGATTCGCGTCATTGGTGGTCGTATTCAAATTGCCCACGCTGGTTTGTAATGTAAGACTTGAGCTAAGCAATCCGCTATATTGGGATAGTACGATGTCATTGGTAAAATCGGTGATTACCTGATCTTCCAGCGTGGTAAAGTCAGTTGAAGTACCGCCGGTATCATTTGCTTTATGACAGGCACCGAGTCCGGTGATGGCAAAAGAAGATAAAATGATATAATTTTTTAACGTCATGATTTTAAGATTAGAATTGATTTAAGATTTCAACTGGATCACCACCTGATCCTGATCGATGCCGGTGGCAAATTTTTTTAAAGGGCGTTCCGCAGGTCCCTTCATAACCTGACCATCCAAATTAAATTTGCTACCGTGCAGGGGACACTGGAAACCATTTCCACTGGCGATTAACTGATTTCGCTGATGTGTGCACTCCATCAGCAGGGCCTCAAACTGGCCGTCTTCTGTTTTGTGGACAGCTATATTATAAAACCACCCTTCAGGCCGCAGGATCTGCATGGAGTTGATGGCAAATCCGGAAACCGGCAGCCGGATGGCATTCTGAGAAATGGGGACTTTGATAATGTTCACAGAAGGGCTGCAGGCCGACAGCTCTGAAATCAACATGCCCGCTCCGGCGAACAGGCAGGCTTTGCATGCGGATTCCAAAAACTTTCTGCGTTCCATTGCCATAATTTTCGAATTAAAAGGAATATCCGATTCCCAGATTTAAAAACTGATTGCTCTGTTGATAAGGAAGTGCATTCGGCGGGGGATTGATAACGAGTGCCGGATTTTGTGGTCCCGTATGCATCAGCCGTACATCTGCCTTGATCACGACATTTGGAAGGGGCAGATAACCAAAACCCATAATCAGATGCGTCTGATCCTCTGTGCCGTCGTATATTCCTTCCCCATTCGATGCAATGGTAGAGTTCATATTTAAGGCTTCAAAACGAACAAAGCTGATAAAACTGGCCTTGGTTTGTTTCTTGAAAAACCAGTTATAGGCTAATTCAGCATAAAATCCATCCATGCCGGTGGCTGTATTGTTTCCGTAAACGGTATTCATTTTACCCGCGTCCGGATACGAAATATATACACCAAGTGCTTTTCCTGACCATGCATTGTATTCATACTGGACGTCTGCTTCTCCCAGGTAAATAGGAGTACCAAAAGCGCCGCTATTAAGCCCCAGGCTATCGGATCCTTTTGGACTCAGGGTTACGGTTCCACCGGAATAACCGGAAACCTGGAATTTAAAATTCTTCCAGAAATACTGGATTGCAGCAGTTACTGCGATATTGTTAGCAGGGGCCAGGTTCCCTTCCGCACGGCCGCCGCGAATTCCTGAACCGTGTTCAAAATTCTGGCCTTCAAGACCATTCATTAATGCGAAGCTGTAATTCAATGGGATTTTCTCACTGTTGCCATAAAACCCTATACCCAGTTCCCGCCAGGTTGCCGGAATAATCAGTGTTTCGACCATGGGTCTTTCTACCCCGTTGAAATTTACTGGCAGATGATTTTCGTTCAGGATACCTATACGCGGGGTAAACAAGCCGCCAACCAGGTATTGATGAGCGTTTAGATTAAATTTCAAAAAAGCCTGCTCCATGGAAATTTCGGCATTGTTGTTCACACCGCCTTCCACTTTGGCATTTTCAAGTTCAAGCTCGGAAAAGAACGAAATCTTCTGCGAAAACTGGTGACCAACAAACAAAACCGCTCTTTCCAGAGTTACTGTTGATTGTTGCTGGTTAAAATTTCGCTGGTAAAATGCGCTTCCATAACCGGAAATAACAGTTTTTTGCGAATTGGATCCCATTAGCAGGGAATCCTCATTGGTCATGATGAGTTGTTGCGCGTTGGTAGTCGTAAACTTTTGAGCCTCAGAGGTTAAATAGGTGAAAAAGAGCAGAACACAAAAACTTACGGGGTATTTCATCGCGCAAAAGAATTGATATTTTGGGCGAATGCCTTACGGTATTGGAAAAAGAATTTACACAATACGGAAAAAACAGGTGGATTGCCGTTTAGGGAAAATTCGGCATCTTTATCTTTAAATAACAAAAAGTAAGACTTATGAAATTGGTAAAAATGGGGTTGACCCTGGTGGTAGCCATTGCAAGTTTCAGTTCAATACAGGCACAAACTGCCGACGAAATCATTTCAAAGTACATCAATGCTATTGGTGGAAAGGAAAAGCTGGATAAGGTTAAAACCTTTTATTCAGAGAGCACTTCCCAGGTAATGGGGAATGAAGGACCTTCAATATTGACTATTGTAAGGGGAACGGGATATAAATTATCTTCAGAAACGAACGGTCAGTCCTTTGTTATGGTTTTGACGGATAAGGGAGGCTGGCAGATCAATCCATTTGCGGGTGCAGCTACGGCAACTGCTTTACCGGATGAAGCTATAAAACAGGGTCAGGGAAGACTGGATCCTTTCGGACCGATATTTGACTATGCCGCCAAAGGAAGCAAAGTGGAGTTGGTAGGAAAAGATGCTGGTGTATACAAACTTAAAGTAACAAACGCCGTAAGCGGAGAAACGCTGGTGTTCATTGATTCAGCTACTTATTATATGACGAAGATGATAATTACTTCCCAGTTTATGGGCCAGACAATGGACGTCATCACTACCTATTCCGATTTCAAAAAAGGGGATCTGGAAATTGTTTTTCCTTTTACAATTGTTTTAAGCTATGGCGGGCAATTTGAAATAACTAATAAAGTAAATAAAATCGAAATCAATAAAACCATCGATCCGGCGGTTTTTGCAATGCCAAAATCCTGATCAGACACAAACCCTAACGCTTAACGCTTAAAGCCTAAAGCGTGAAGGGAAAGTTTTAGATTTTCACCATATTTGGGAAAAATGAATTACAGTCCCTGCAGGAATTTGCAGGGACTTTTTAATTCTTCTTTTCCTGAGCTTTGAGATGTTCTGACTCGTTCGGACCCCGAGGAAAATTGAAGGTTGACCATTAATGGGAGTGATGACGGCTATTGGCCTTAAGCATCGGGCGTTAGGATTTAAGCGTTTGACGTTTTGCGTGCCGGCATCGGGGTTTCATCGCAAAAAACGATGTCTTGGTCGCATCAGGGCGAGCCTTTAGTAAGTATATTCGGATATTGCAGGCATCGTAAGCTCATGAGTACTCGCTGGTACCGGTCTAAAATCGTTTTAGTATTTCTTCACATCCTGGCATGGGTGATTATGTTTACCCTACCCACCCTTTTCCATCGGGAACCGGACCAGCAACATGTGAATTTCAGGGGGATGTTTAGTGTCCGCTTCCTGATATTCGATGCCTGCTGGATCCTGTTTTTTTATTTCAATTTGCTGGTGCTCATCCCGAAGTTTCTCAACCGCAAAAGGATTGGCATTTACATTTCACTCCTCGTTCTGTTATTGGCCGTTTTTATAACAGCCATTAATATGTTTCCGAGAGAGGGTGAAAAACCCGGATTCCACCGCGAATATTTTTTTACAATATTTCCCTATTTATTTATCTGGGCTATGAGTACGGTGTATTGGTTTGTTACAGATAAAATCAAGACTGAACAGTTCATGAAGGAAAGGGAAAATGAAAACCTTAAAACAGAACTTTCTTTTTTGAGATCGCAGGTAAGTCCTCACTTCCTGTTTAACGTATTGAATAATATGGTAGCGATGGCCAGGTTGAAATCTGATATGCTTGAGCCCTCGCTGATCCGGCTTTCCGGACTGATGCGTTATATGTTGTATGAGTCAGATGAGGTTTCAGTTACCCTGTTACGGGAAACAGAATATGTAAACAGTTACATCGAGTTACAGAAAATCAGGTATGCCCGGTCATTATTTATAAAAGTGGATATGGATCCGGGAGACAGTCAACGGATCGAACCCATGTTGCTGATTCCGTTCATCGAAAATGCTTTTAAACATGGAACCAGTTCCATTGAAGATCCCGTTATCGAGATTTCACTAAAAATTTCTGATGGACTTATTGATTTTCGCGTCAGAAACAAATACGATCCCGCGAATGAAGAAATCAAAGATCATTCCTCCGGTATCGGACTGCCTAATGTGGAACGCAGACTAAAATTATTATACGACCAGAAGCATATACTTACAATCAACAGGGAACATGGCTGGTTTACAGTGTCCCTGCAGATCAAACTCCATTAAATATGAAATGTATTGCAGTTGACGATGAACCCCTGGCGCTGGCACTCCTGCAGGATAATATCCGGCAGGTTCCTTCGCTGGAACTCGTTGCGTCCTGCAGTACAGCCATCGAAGCACTCGCAATTTTAAACCGCCAGGAAGTGGACCTTGTGTTCCTGGATATTCAAATGCCGGGGCTAACCGGTCTTCAGTTGCTCCAATCACTTTCCGTAAAACCAATGGTGATCCTGATTACGGCGTACGAAAAATATGCCCTGGAGGGGTATACCCTGGATGTGATCGACTATCTGGTAAAACCGGTTCCTTTCGAAAGATTTCTTAAGGCATGTAATAAAGCGATAGATTTTTACCGGTTGAAAAAGAGTGTAATTACCGATTCACAGGTCTGGCCTGATTATTTCTTTGTACATGCTGAATACGGACTGACCAAAATCGTTTTTTCGGAGATCCGGATGATTGAGGGCCTAAAGGATTACCTGAAAATTCATCTTGGGGAAGCTAGTCCGTTGGTAATCAGGATGAGCTTGAAATCAATTGAAGAAAAACTACCACCGGGAAAATTTTTCCGCATTCATAAATCCTATATCGTCTCCGTTTCCCATATTACCTCCATTCGCAGAAATTCTGTATTTCTGGGAGAACTGGAATTACCCCTTAGCGACCTGTACAAAGACGAGCTGATGCGCCATATTGGTCAGGGGGATTAGCTGATCATCTTTTGGTCGCGGTATTTTAACCACTCGTCTCATATCCGTTCCAATTTTAACAATCCGCTACTAGTTTTACAGCCACAAATGAAAAGTATGAAAAATTACCTGATGATGTTGGTATTTCTTGCCGGAACCTATTCTCTCCGGGCGCAGTTTCCTGGAGGTGGTGCTGGCAGAACCGTCCCCAGCATAGGCCATGTATATGGTAAATTGGAAGACAGTACTGGTAAGCCAATTTCTGAAGCAACCGTTCTGTTGATGCACAATAAATATGACTCCACTACAAAAAAATCTAAGCAAGTTCTGCTGAAAGGGCTGACCACCACATCAAATGGTGATTTCAGTTTTGAGGATCTTCCCGTTTTCGGAGCCCTGAAACTGAAGATATCGGCGCTGGGCTTTAAATCCATGGAAATAAACGTCCAATTTCAGATGAAAATGCCCGCAGGCGGAGTTCCCAGAAATGCAACTGATCCCGCACAGGCTGCCAGTGCCATGAGCAGTACCATCAATGGATTTGACAAAGATCTTGGAAATATTAAAATGTCAGTTGATATATCTCAGCTGCAATCTGTAACAGTTAGTGCCTCCAAACCCACCATGAAACTGGATATTGACAAGAAGGTCTATAATGTTGAAAAGGACCTGGTGAATGCAGGTGGAACAGCCATGGACATCATGAAAAATGTACCTTCTGTAAATGTGGATATTGATGGGAATCTAACTCTGAGAAATGCACCACCGATCCTATATGTGGATGGAAGACCCACCACCCTGACCCTCGATCAGATTCCGGCAGATGCGATTGAAAGTGTTGAAGTCATTACCAATCCCTCTGCCAAATATGAAGCCTCGGGAGGAGGAGCGGGAATTGTAAATATCGTTCTGAAGAAGAACCGTAAAACGGGTTATAATGGAAATGCAAGGGGAGGGTTTGATAGTCACGGTGCCGTCAACGCCGGCCTGAATTTCAGCCTTCGACAGGATAAATTCAATTTTACGGCAAACGGGTTTTACAACCAGAATCACAGTGTTACCCAGGGTAGCCTTTACAGGTATAATTTTACAGACACACCTACATCGGTATATCAGGACCAGCACGAAAAAAATCATGGCGCATTTGGCTTCGGCAGCCTTGGATTTGACTATTTCGCAACCAACCGGACCACTTTTTCATTAACAGGAATTCATGTGCATGGCGAAATGAAACCTGGTCAGCTTTTAAATAATACCAACAATACATTTTTCCCAGATGGAACTGACTACACCTACTACAGCCAGGCCAATGTAAATACACAGCGTATATTTGATGCAAACGGATTCCAGTTTGCCTTTAAACATTTGTTTCCAAAAGAAGGGGAAAACATTACCGCCGATGTCAACTTTTTCAGCGGTAAGAATCAGAATAATGCATTAACGACGACCGATTATTTTTCAGGACAGCCGGGATCGGATATTGCAGGTTCACAGATGCAAAAGATCATGGGTAGTGGAAAGAATAGATTCATTACCGTACAAACGGACTATGTACATCCCTTTTCTGCCACTACAAAACTGGAAGCTGGTTTGCGGATGAATTCACAGCACCTGGTGAGCAGCACTTACACGTATTATGATACCACCGGTACTGGAAATAATTTCTATCTCATTCCTTCTGCCTCTACAGATTATAACAATACCAATGACGTGTACGCGGCTTACGCATCGTTCACCAGTGCGATTAAGGATTTTGGATACCAGCTGGGTTTGAGGGCTGAAAGCTCCAACTATACCGGAGAACTGGTAAACGAAAAAGAAAATTTCAGCAATTCTTATCCGATCAGTTTGTTTCCCTCCGTATTTTTAAGCCAGAAGCTGAAAAATAAACAGGAACTGCAGATCAGTTATACCCGACGGATTAACCGTCCCAATTTCTTTCAGTTGATTCCGTTCACTAATTATTCAGACACTCTGAATATTACAAGGGGTAATCCAAACCTGCTACCGGAATTCACCAATTCACTCGAATTTTCCTATCTGAAAACATTAAAAGGAAACAATACATTTCTGGCCTCCTTATATTATAAGAGGACCAACCAGCTCATCACACGCTTTCTTGACACCTTTCCAAATGAGCTTACCGGGAAAACAGGTTATGTAAACACCTGGATAAATGCAAATTACAGCCAGACATATGGTGCGGAATTTACGGGTGTGAATACCATTACGAAATGGTTTGATCTGACTTCCAATTTTAATATCTACAACTCGTATATTAATGTTACGAATGCAAATACCACTTCACAACCGGCCCTCTGGAGCTGGTTCGCCAAACTGAATGGCAATTTCAAACTTCCCTGGAAACTTAAATTGCAGGTGACGGGATTCTATCAGTCTAAATCAAACCTCCCAGTAAATTCCGGAGCGGGTACCCAGGGTGGCGGTCCGGGCGGAAACGCGGGCGTTCAAAGTTCTTCACAGGGATATATCGATCCGTTCTGGGCAGTGGATGCAGCCATCAGCAAGAGTTTCCTGAAAAATGATGCGGCCTCCATCAGCGTATCCATGAGCGATATCTTTCACAGCCGGTGGACGAATCAGTTCTCACAAAGCGAATTTTTCGAACAGCAGTTTGACCGGATCCGTGATCCGCAGCTGGTGCGGGTGAACTTCACTTACCGTTTCGGAAAAATGGATGTATCCGTATTCAAAAGAAAGAACCTGAATAATTCCGGATCCCAGGACGCCATGCAGGGAATGCAGTAGGAATTAGGTGATTAGGAGATCAGATGACTAGAGGATTGGACAGAAAGTAAACGGGCTATAATTTAAACAACATACATGAAATTGAATCTAACGATTGCCGCATGCCTGCTGGTCAGTGCAACCAGCTTTGCACAGGAACAAGCTCCCCAACTTGGCAAGGCTTCTGTAAAACAGGTTGTCGCTGCGATGACCCTGGAAGAAAAAGTAAAAATGGTTGTGGGTATGGGATTTAAAATGCCGGGCATGCGACCTGCCAGGAGAGTAAACGCCGACAGCACCAAAAAGGATACCACCAGTAAAGAGGGATTCCGTCTGCCACCCCAGGATCCAGCAGATGAAGCAATTCCGGAAAAAGTAGCCGGAACCGCCGGAAGACTACACGGAATCCCCAGACTGGGAATCCCAATTATGATTGTGTCTGACGGACCTGCCGGACTGCGTATTGACCCATATAGAAATGGCGACAGTTCCAGGACTTATTTTGCAACCGCTTTTCCGGTTGGAACACTGCTTGCTTCCTCCTGGGACACCGCACTGGTACAAAGAGTAGGAAATGCATTTGGTTCCGAAATCCATGATTATGGTGTCGATATTATACTCGGGCCGGGCATGAATATCCATCGCAATCCCCTGGGAGGTAGAAATTTTGAATACTATTCTGAAGACCCTTTGTTATCGGGCAAGATCGCCGCGGCTATGGTGCGCGGTATCCAAGCCAATGGAGTCGGGACTTCCATTAAACATTTTGTTGCAAATAACCAGGAAACCAACCGCAATCAGATAAATACCGTGGTCAGTGAAAGGGCACTACGGGAAATTTATCTGAAAGGATTTGAAATTGCAGTGAAAGAATCTTCCCCATGGACCATCATGAGCTCCTATAATAAGATTAATGGGATATATACTTCCGAAAATCCGGCTCTTCTTACAACCATACTACGGGATGAATGGGGATACAAGGGATTTGTAATGTCTGACTGGTTTGGAGGTAGGAATGCAGTGGACCAGGTAAAAGCAGGTAATGATTTACTGATGCCGGGAGTAAGTCCTCAGCGAAAGGCCATTATCGATGCAGTGGATTCCGGGAAGCTCGATGTTAAACTTCTGGACCGAAATGTCGAAAATATTTTAAATATTATTCTTCTTTCTCCGGCATTTAAAAATTACCAGGCCCCTCAGAAAACTGATCTGAAAAATCATGCCGCAATCACCAGATCTGCAGCGGCTGAAAGCATGGTGCTATTAAAGAACGAAAAAAGTCTTCCCCTGGAATCAGGTAAAAAAATTGCACTATTTGGCAATGCATCTTATGACCTGATCGCGGGTGGTACCGGCAGCGGGGATGTACACAAAGCATATACGGTTACCCTGAAACAAGGTCTCGAAAACGGAGGTTTTACCCTGAATGAAAAACTAACCAGTAGTTACTTTGCATACCTGGCGGATCAAAATGCAAAGCGACCTAAACCAGCCGTCTTTTTCTTTTTACCGCCTCCAATACCGGAAATGAAACCGGATCTGGATTTGATCAGCCAGGTTGCTGAACAATCTGACCTGGCCATTTATACCATTGGCAGGAATGCCGGTGAGGGACAGGATAGAAAAGTGGAAAATGATTTTACACTTTCTACGGATGAGCAGGCAAATATTAAACAGATATCAGAAACCTTCCATAAGAAAGGAAAGAAATTAGTTATTGTATTAAATATTGGCGGTGTAATTGAAACGGCCAGTTGGAGGGACGAAGCAGATGCCATATTATGTGCCTGGCAGCCAGGCCTTGAAGGCGGAAATTCAATCACTGATGTACTTTCCGGAAAAACGAATCCCTCCGGTAAACTGGCCACCAGTTTTCCGGTAAAATATGAGGATGTTCCTTCTGCGAAAAATTTCCCCGGTCGCGAATTGGATCCGAATTTTAAGGGAAATCCGATGATGGGCAAACCTTCAGAAGTAATTTATGAAGACGGGATCTACGTGGGTTACCGGTATTATCAGAGTTTTCATGTTAAGACAGCGTATCCTTTTGGTTATGGCCTTTCATATTCCAAATTTGAATATTCCAAACTGACTTTGAGCAGCGCATCATTTAATACCAATCTGATTGTGAGTGTAACGGTTACAAATACCGGAAAGACGGCCGGGAAAGAAGTGGTAGAATTATATTTGTCCGCTCCTGCTGGAAAAGTAAACAAGCCTGAAGAGGAATTGAAGGGTTTTGCCAAGACCCGTTTGCTGAATCCCGGAGAATCAGAAACTGTGCAGGTCCCGTTAACTATTGCTTCCCTGGCTTCATTTAATACTGAAAAGACGAGGTGGATTGCAGATGCCGGAAAATATACGATCCGGATCGGCGGCAACGCAGAAGAAGTGAAATTGAGCAAAGAATTTACACTGGAAAAAGAAGTCTTATTGCCCCAACTACATAAAGTAATGGTACCGCAGGTGGCGATTGCTGAAATCAAACCATAGCTGATTTAGGCATTAGAAGATTAGATGATTAGTTGATTAGATGATTTTCTGATCAGCTGATTATCTAATCTTTTTTGTATAATTATTATTTTCGACAATATATTTATTGTTGATTCAATGCTCTCGTTAAATTTATTTTAAAAACTATACCCTTTACTTTTTTCACACAGGTTCAACCAATAAACTGTTTCATTCGCTTCCTTTACCAAAACTTCGCGTACAATGCCGTAAGCAGAACCAGGATCAGCACAACCAGGCCAATCGTCTGGGGCCTGAGTTTGAACATGGCCGTGTCGAGGGCAAAGGCTTTGGAATTAATTTTCGGACCTGCAAGGCTAATTATTACCATAATTAAAATGGTAAAGAAGAAGGAAAGTCCCATGGCAATTAGGAATGGTATTTCAAATCCTCCTTTTCCATTTGGGTAAGCAGTATAAAACCAGGTATCGTTTCCAAAAATGGCAGGGGCGAATTCATTAAAGAAAAAACAAAGACATACACCGGTTACCACTCCAACTACTGCAGCTGCTCCGGTTGTCCTTTTCCAGAACATGCCAAGCAGGAACATCGCGAATACACCCGGACTGATATACCCTGTGTATTTCTGGATATAAGTGAAACCACCTGCACTGCTGATGCCAAGCAGGTCTTTCCAGGTGAAGAGTATGGCAATGATTAAAGCAATAATAGCAACAAGCCGGCCATTCCAGACCATTTTGTAATCGGACGCTTCCTTGTTGAAATATTTTTTATAAATATCAAGGGTATAAATGGTGGAAATACTGTTTAGCTTACCCGCCAGCGATGCAACGATGGCTGCGGTTAATGCGGCTATGGAAAGTCCCTTCAATCCGGCCGGAAGAAAACCCAGTACCGAGGAATAGGCGTGATCCATATTTGTATGTTCCATAGCGGGTAGATTGCCCTGCTTCATCAGAACATAGGCAGCGATTCCCGGAAGCATAACAATCAGGGGCATGATCAGTTTCAGCAGGGCAGCAAAAAGTAATCCGGTCCGGGCAGTATTCAGATCGGCGCCCAGGGCTCTTTGTGTAATATATTGGTTACATCCCCAATAATTCAGATTCACGATCCACTGACCGGCTGCATACATCAGAATTCCCGGCAGCAACAGGTATTTATTGATATCCTCCTGTGAAGTGGTTGCGTCTGGCTTTTTAAAGATCATATGAAAATGTTCCGGTGCGGATTGCATCAATGTGTTAAAACCCTGCACTGCACCATGGCCGCCGCTGACTTTATCCAGGGCCATATAGGAAGTTGCAAGGCCACCGACAATCAGTACCGTAACCTGGATGACATCTGTGAAGCCGATTACTTTCATACCGCCTAGGGTGATAAAAATAGAAAATACAGCCAGGGCGATCATGACGATATGGAGATAATCAATATTGCTGTTTTCCGGCAGCAATCCGCTGATAGCGACTGCACCCAGATAAAGAATAGAAGTAAGGTTCACGAAAACATAAATGATAAGCCATAAAATGGCCATTATCATCGCAACCGTTTCATTATACCGCGTTTTGAGAAATTGCGGCATGGTATAGATCTTATTCTTGAGATAAATCGGAATAAACCAGATAGCGATAATGATAAGTGAAAGCGCGGCTATCCATTCATATGCAGAGACCGCAACACCAACGAAAAAACCGTTTCCACTCATACCAATGAACTGTTCAGCAGAAATATTGGAAGCGATCAGACTGGCTCCGATAGCCCACCAAGTGAGGGACCCTTCGGCAAGAAAAAAACCTTTTGAATCGTGTTCCTTGCTTTTTCGTTTGGAATAGATCCAGTATCCATAGGATCCTACGAGAACTAAATAGAGAACAAATACCAGGTAGTCTGAAAATACGAGTTGATTATTCATGTGTCAGCAATCGCTTTTAAAAAATGGTTTCTGAAATTTATGGATTCAGTTTGTAATACATATCATTCCATCTCAATTCATTCTTGAATTGATAAATATCAGTATTCTTTCCTATTAATACAAACTCAATTCCGGCCATTGCTGCAAAGTCTTCCAGACATTCCACGCTCAGGTTCTGACTAAAACAAGTATGATGGGCTCCGCCTGCGAGAATCCAGGCTGTACAGGCATCATGCATATTGGGCATCGGTTTCCATAGTACCCGGGCCACCGGTAATTTGGGTAATGGTTTCGGTGGCTTTACAGCTACCACGGTATTTACCAGCATACGGAATCGTTCACCCATGTCAATAATAGAGGCATTCAGGGCAGCCCCTTCACTGCCATTAAAAACCAGTCTCACGGGATCTTCTTTTCCGCCGATTCCAAGGGCATGAATTTCGCAGCTTGCTCTTTCAGTAGAAATGGATGGGCAAATTTCCAGCATGTGTGCGCCGAGAACTAATTCATTCCCTGGCTCCAGATGGTAGGTGTAGTCTTCCATAAATGAATTTCCACCTGGTAATCCCCTTGCCATGGTTTTCATTGCCCTTACAAGGGCCGAGGTTTTCCAGTCACCTTCACCAGCGAATCCAAATCCCGCGTGCATAAGCCGCTGGGAGGCAATACCCGGAAGTTGTTTCAATCCATGCAGGTCCTCAAATGTGTCTGTGAAACCTTTGAAATTTCCGGCGACAAGCATTTTCTTTATCCCGCATTCTATTCTTGCTGCATCCTTTAAGGCATCGTGTTTCGCATTTCCTTTTTTGAGTCCTGTTTCAAGATGGTAGGTCTCTGCATATTCGTCCGTCAGATTGTTAACATCCGATTCAGGAATGGATTGAATGATCTGCACAAGGTCTCCGACTCCGTAGGTGTTTACGGAATATCCGAATTTTAACTCCGCCTGCACTTTATCTCCTTCTGTAACGGCCACCTGACGCATATTATCCCCAATTCTTAAAAACTTTGCCCCCTGCCAGTCATTCCATCCAGCAGCTGCCCGCGACCAGTCACTGATTTTACGAATTACCTGATGGTCCTGCCAATGACCAGTTACTACTTTTCGATGCAAACGCATGCGGCTCATCATAAAACCAAATTCCCGGTCACCATGGGCACTTTGGTTAAGATTCATAAAATCCATATCAATACTGCTCCAGGGAACATCGCGGTTGAATTGTGTATGCAGGTGAAGAATCGGTTTTTGCAAAATTTTCAATCCGTTAATCCACATTTTCGCGGGGGAAAAAGTATGCATCCAGGTAATCAGTCCGATGCAGGATTTATGATTGTTTGATTCGGCGCAGGCTTTATAAATCTCTTCTGGCGTGGTTACGATGTTTTTGCAAACTACCTGAACAGGTATCTGCTCATTTTCATTGAGTGACGATGCAATTACATTCGCATGATCCTGAACCTGCTTCAGGGTTTCTGCTCCATATAAATGCTGGCTGCCGGTTACAAACCATACTTCGAATTCTCTTAGATTTGTCAAAGTTTTATATTTTATTACTTATTTAATAAATTTAATTTGTCAGCAAATCAATCGCTTTTACCTGCATGGGAAACCAGATCATCATTTCCCCTCTGCCCCGGTTCGCCCAGCCATAATACGGAATGGCAGTAAAAGACTGTTTGATTGTGGAAACAGAATCATGTTGAATTACAACAGCCGGAACTTCGGTTTTCAGCACGGTTACCCCGTTTAATAATCCGGGTAAAAATTCACTTGTAAATGATGTGTTTTCAGGTAAAATGATATTACTGGTCGTACCATGGTTATCTATCCACTCGGCGCAATAAATGAGTGGTCCGCGCTGCAAAGCCACTCTGCCTTTATCGTCCGTAACTTTTTCATTGGCTGCCACTTTCCTGATTTCCATGGGGAGATTTACTTCTAACCGGTCATTCTTTTTCCATGTTCTTCCGACCAGTGCGTAACCGTTTGTGATTGTATAACTGATTTCTTTACCATTCAGTTTGATTACCGGTTTAATATCTGAATTGTCCCGGAAATAATACAGGTCGGAGGGCATGGCTTTATTCTGTGCCCATCCTGGTATCCGAACCAATAAATTAAAAAGAGCGGGATTTGCAGGATTAATAGTGAAGGAAAGAGCCCCGTCCCATGGGTAATTATTTTGCTGCACAATCTGCACCTGATTCTGGTTAATGGAAACCTCTGCTACGCTGCTGATAAAAAGGTTAATGTACAGGTTGTCTTCCTTTTGGGCATACATATAACCCGGAATGGACGGAATCAGTCGCACGATATTAGTCGGGCAGCAGGAGCATTCAAACCAACCGGAGCGGGAGGCTTCCATGTCTGAATGCTGAAAATCATTTTTGATTTGCATGGCATTGGTATAGAAAAAAGATTTGCCATCCAGTCCTACACCGGATAACAATCCGTTGTATAAGGATTTCTCCAGAATATCTATATACTTTGAATCGCCATGCAGCTGGAACATCCTGTAGTTCCAGTAAACCAGCGCAATGGCGGCACAGGTTTCATTGTATGCTGTCGCGTTAGGCAGTTCGTAATTTGCACCATATCGTTCTCCGTCCCCGATAGCACCCACACCTCCCTGGAGATAAATTTTCTTTTGCATCACGTTGTTCCATATTTTATCTATGGCAAGAATCAGGCTGTCGTCGCCTGTTAAAGCAGCGACATCTGCTACAGCCGCGTATAAATATCCGGCCCGTACAGCATGTCCCTCGGCTTCTTCCTGATACATGACCGGAATATTGTCCTGCCAGTAGGCACCATTTTTCCAAAGATCCTTACTGGCAGAATCATAACCTTTGTAGTGACCCCTTTCTTCAACAAAAAATTTAGCAGTTAATAAATATTCTTTTTTACCGGTAATGCGGTACAGTTTCACCAGGCCCATTTCAATAATTTCATGTCCCGGTGCCACATGTTTTTTATCCGGAGCAAATACAGAACAAATCAGGTCAGCGTTTTTTAAAGCAATATTCAGGAGATTTGTTTTTTTGGTAGCCTGGTAATGCGCGGCGGCGGCTTCATATAAGTGGCCTGCATTGTATAATTCATGACTTAGTTCCCTTTCTTTTTCCCATCTTTCCTTACCTGACCAGGGATGGACGTCATTGGGATTGATCGTTCTGGCCGTATACAAATAGCCATCGGGCTCCTGTGCCCGTCCAATGATGTCAATCAGCGAATCAATGTACTTATCCAGTTTTGCATCGGGATGTACGGCAAGGGAATAGGATGCTCCTTCAATGGTTTTATAAATATCCGTATCATCAAAAGGATATTTTGTACAGAATTTTCCTTTTTTTTCTGCAGCCATCACAAAATTCTTAAGCCTTCCGGTACTTTCACATCGTTCAAAAGATGCGGGGATGGTAACGGTTCGATTAGTTTCAATCCTCGGCAACCAGAAATGATCTGTAAGTTTTACGCGGGTAAAATCCACATTCCTGATCGAGTAATCTTTTTGTTGCGCGAACAGATTAGAGCAGGAAAAAAAAACAACCGGCAGAAAAAACTTTTTTATAAGCATATTCAATAAGAATTATTGTCCATAATAACTGTCTTTTCCATGCTTACGTTCAAAGTGTTTTTTGATTAGGGAATCTTTAAGCGGAAACACTTTCGGATTGATCTGTTCCGTAAGGAGTGCCATATGGGCGATCGCCTCCAGTACCGCGCTATTATACAAAGCCTTTTCCGCATTTTTGCCCCAGGTAAACGGGGCGTGGTTCCCTACCAGGATCATTTCAATTTCTTCGTAAGAAACGCTTAAGTTTTTCAAATGGTCCACTATCTGAAATCCTGTCTGGTATTCATAATTTCCCCGGATCATTTCGTCGGCCATTGGCGGTGCACAGGGAACCGGGCCGGTGAAATGATCAGCATGAGTGGTGCCGTAAATCGGGATAGGGCGCTGGGCCTGAGCCCAGGCGGTCGCATAAGTGGAATGGGTATGGACAACAGACCCGATCTTTTCCCAACTTTTATATAAAACAGCGTGGGTCTGTGTATCAGACGATGGTCTTAATTTCCCTTCTACCGTTTTTCCGTCAAAGTCAACTACAACCATTTTTTCAGGAATCAGGTCATTATAGGGGACGCCACTTGGTTTTATGGCAAATACACCTTTTTGCCGGTCTGCCACACTGAGATTGCCGAAATTGAACAGGACAAGCCCCAGAACGGGTAGTTGCTGGTTAGCAATGCAGGCCTCTTCTTTGATATGCAGGTACTGGCTCATGAATGTTGAAATGTGGATTTTTCTATCTGGCTGCCCAGTACTTTGTACTGTTCGTACCTTTTTTCGTAAATCATTTTTCTACTTCTGTCCGGAGAATACGTTTTTTCAAATCCGGTTCCCATGGACTTCATGGCAGATTCCACATTTTTATGGAGTCCGGCTGCAGTAGCCGCAAACATGGCGGCTCCCAGGGCACAGGTTTGTTCTGAGCGGTGTATGCGTATGTCCATTCCCGTTATGTCGGCCATTTGCTGCATCACGAAGGGGGATTTTTTGGCAACACCACCCAGTCCGATCAGTCCCCTGATCGGTATTCCTTCCGAAATAAACCGGTCCACAATAGCCTTCGCCCCAAAGCAGGTGGACTCTGTGACCGCCCGGAAAATCGCGGGTGCATCGCTGGCCAGGTTGAGGCCGCTGATCGCACCTTTCAATGCCTGGTTGGCATCCGGTGTGCGCCGGCCGTTAAACCAGTCAACGGCCAGTTCCATATTTTCTTCAACTCCGATTTTTTCTGCTTCTCGGCTCAGACGTGGGAGGATTTCCTGCAAGGATTTTTCGATGAATTTATCCGGTACGGAACCAATACTATTTTCAGGCATAAACCGAAGTGGCCAGGCAAGCAGATTTTTAAACCATGCGTAAGCGTCCCCAAAGGCAGATTGTCCTGCTTCCATACCCATCATGCCTGGTATAACTGAACCTGGCACCTGACCACAAATACCCTTTATCAGTTTACCTTTCACTTCATCCAAAGGCGCCACCAGCATATCACAGGTGGAAGTTCCCATCACTTTGCTCAGGTAATATGGTTCAATCTGACCTCCGACGGCACCCATGTGCGCATCAAAAGCACCGGTTGCCACGATTACGTTTTCCGGCAGCCCGAGTTTTGCAGCCCAGTCGGTACTCAGTGTTCCCGCAGGTTGATCCGCAGTATACAGATGCCAAGACAATCCGGAAGCATATCCTTTAAGAAGAGGATCCAGTGAACTGAAAAATTCTTCCGGAGGAAATCCATTAAATTCCGGTGACCATAATCCTTTATGCCCTGCACTGCAAACACCTCTTTTTAACTTAGTGGCATCATTGCCTCCCGTAAGAACAAAGGGGATCCAGTCACAATGTTCCACCCAGGTGAAACAGGCTTTCCTTACAGCTTCATCAGCGCGCAGTATGTGCAGTAATTTGGACCAGAACCATTCAGAAGAATAAATCCCGCCTACATATTGAAGATAATTTATTTGAAAATTGGCAGCATGCCGGTTTATTTCAGCTGCCTCTTTGATGGAAGTATGATCCTTCCACAATACAAACATCGCATTCGGATTATCGGCAAAGTCCGGCAGCAGGGAAAGCGGGGTACCTGTCTTATCTACAGCAACGGGAGTTGAACCGGTGGTATCTATACCTATACCGCGAATATTTGCCCGTTGATCCGGAGTCAATTGTTGAAGACATTGGCAGATACCCTGTTCCAGCCCTTCCAGGTAATCCAACGGGTGCTGTCTGAATTGATTTGATCCGGGATTAACATATAAACCGGCTTTCCATCGGGGATATTCAAAAAGTGATGACGCAGCCTCTTCGCCAGTATGGGCATCTACAACCAGAGTCCGTACAGAATCTGTACCGAAGTCAATACCTATAACCCATGATTTATTGTTCATATGGAATCGTCAGTGGAATTCATGTCAAATTAACATTTATTCGCAAACTCCCAAAAAAAACCATATAAATGGCCCGTATCGTTAAAAGGCAAACCGGTCGGGATTTGGAATGAAATTCATAAAGGAACGGAAGCCGGCCCTGTATTTCCTTTTGTTGAGTTTATAATAAAAAGCGCCTTTTTTTGATCCTGACTTGTCTTTTTCGTTAAGTTTTGTCAACAGGTCAGTCGACAAGACCTTCCGGCTGAAATTCCGATTGTCAAACCTGGTCTGGTAAACACCTTCATAAAGGTTTTGAAGCTGGGGAATGGTAAATTTTTCAGGAAGCATCTCAAAAAGGATGGGATGAGAGGCGGCCTGGTACCGAAGTTCCTGCTGTGCCATTTTCAACATTCTATCATGATCGAAAATTAACTTAGGTTTTTTGCCAAGCAGGAACCACTCGGCATGATAATCCGGGATGATTTGTTTTTCATACTGATGTATATCGATCAGAGTTGTAAATGCAGTGGAAAGGGTTCTCTCCAGCGGGTCACGTTCAGGTTCGCTGAAGGTACGCAGCTGGTGCATATACAGTCCTTCTATACCAGTAAATTTTTTGAGTACGCGGGTAGCTGCCTGTTCAAGGCTTTCAGATTTTGTTACGAAACTTCCAATCAGACTCCATTTGTTTTTTTCCGGCACTATACCCCGCTTCATCAATAATACTTTCAGGTTCTCCCCGTCAAATCCAAATATGATACAGTCTACGGCTACAAGTATCCGCGTTTGGCCAGCGTAATTGGGCATAGAAATAAAAAATAATTCCTGGGTGAATATAGGGATTGTTCATCAATTCCGGAATCCGGAAGAACTGTTAATGGTAAGTGTATGGCTTTTGAATCAGGCTGTTTATCTTTGCAACCATCATGACCAACAAAGAGTTTCTGACCAGTGAAAGTGGAATTTCCAGCCAGTATAAAAACTGGTTTTTGGATTATGCATCGTATGTAATTCTTGAACGGGCCGTTCCTGCCCTGCAGGATGGACTCAAACCTGTACAACGTCGTATTCTTCATGCCATGAAAGAAATGGATGACGGCAGGTTTAATAAAGTAGCCAATATTATCGGGCAATCCATGCAATACCATCCACATGGCGATGTTTCTATAGGAGAAGCACTGGTGAACCTGGGCCAGAAAGACTTGTTGATTGAAACACAGGGTAACTGGGGCGATGTGCGCACCGGCGATGACGCCGCCGCCGCCCGGTATATTGAAGCCAGACTCAGCAAATTTGCACTGGAAGTAGCATTTAATCCCAAAACCACTGACTGGCAGCTGAGTTATGACGGACGGAAAAATGAACCCATAACCCTGCCCATGAAATTCCCCTTACTCCTTGCCCAGGGAGCGGAAGGCATTGCGGTTGGACTGGCTACAAAAATCCTTCCCCATAATTTTTGTGAAATATGCCAGGCTGCCGTGAAATTCCTGCGTAATAAGAAATTTGAATTATTCCCGGATTTTCAAACTGGTGGAATGATCGATGTTACCAATTACAACGAAGGTAAACGTGGCGCGCGCGTGCGGGTTCGGGCTCATATTGAAGAAATTGATAAGAAGACGCTGATGATCCGTGATGTTCCTTACGGTATTACTACCAGCCAGCTCATAGATTCAATAATTAAAGCCAATGATCAGGGTAAAATCAGGATTCGTAAAGTAACGGATAATACAGCTGCGGAAGTAGAAATCCAGGTGGACCTTGCCCAGGGAATATCTCCGGATATCACGATTGATGCGCTGTATGCTTTCACGGATTGTGAAATCAGTATTTCCCCCAGTGCCTGTGTGATCAATCAGCAAAGGCCCGAATTTCCATCGATGCCGGAACTTTTGAAGAACTCCGTGGATCTTACCAAGGACCTGCTGAAAAGAGAACTGGAAATCAGGCTGAGCGAGCTCCAGGAAAAATGGCATTTTACTTCATTGGAGAAAATATTTTTTGAAGAAAAAATATATAAAGAACTGGAGAAAAAACATGCAACCTGGGAAAAGGTATTGCAGGCGATTGCCGTCGCATTCGAACCATTCCGGAAGCAACTGAAAAAAAACATCAGCCGGGAGGACATTGTAAAACTGACCGAGAAACCCGTACGTAGAATATATAAACTCGATATTGATGAGTTGAATGCACAGATCAAAGGGCTGGAGGCAGAAATCAAACAGGTGAAACATGATCTGAATAACCTGGTAGATTTTGCGGTGCATTATTTTGAAGAGCTGTTGCGCAAATATGGAAAGGGAAGGGAAAGAAAAACCGAAATCCGGCCTTTCGAAGCCATCCAGGCTAAGCAGGTTGCCATCGCCAATACTAAAATCTATGTAAACCGTTCTGAAGGGTTTATTGGTACCGGACTTAAAAAAGACGAATTCGTAACGGAAGCTTCTGACCTGGATGATATCATAGCGTTTACACGGGGAGGCACGATGAAGATTGTAAAAGTAGCGGAGAAGACTTTTATCGGCAAAGACATTTTATATGTGGGCATCTTCCAAAAAAACGATGAAAGAACCACTTACAATATGATCTATGCAGACGGGAAAACCGGAATGAGTTATGGAAAGCGCTTTAATGTTACAGGAGTTACCCGTGAAAAGGAATATGATCTGACAAAAAGCGAAAAAGCCCGGGTACATTATTTTTCGGTAAATCAAAACGGGGAGGCGGAACTGGTACGCGTAATGCTGAGCCCGAATTGCTCAGCCCGGCATAAAGAATTTGATTTTGATTTTCAGACCCTGGAAATCAAAGCCCGGACTTCCCTGGGAAACCAGGTGACAAAATACCCGATAAAGTCAGTTAAGTTTAAGCAAGCCGGAAAGGCAACACTCAATGCCAGGAACCTTTGGTTTGATGACGTTTTCGGAAGGCTAAATACGGAAGAAAAAGGCAGCTTTCTTGGGAAATTTGGTCCGGAAGAGAGGATCCTGGTCATTTACCAGGATGGGAACTATGAAATAACAGACCAGGAACTGACACAGCGTTTTGATGCAGATAAAATTTTACTGATAGAAAAATTTATTCCCGAAAAGATTGTTACTGCAGTTTACCTGGATGCCGAAAAAGCGCAGTATACCATTAAGCGGTTTAAAATTGAGACCAATACGCTCCATAATAAATTTCTTTTTATCAAAGAGGGGGAAGGCAATCGCCTGGAAGCAGTAAACACAGATGAAGAACCGGTCCTGATCATGCAATCCGGTCGGGGTGCCCAGGTAAGAAAAGCTAAAATTAAAGCAGCCAAAGCAGTAGAGGTAATGGGCTGGAAAGCAGTTGGTGCAAAGCTGACCGAATATTCTAAAACAGTAACAATGGAATGGGAACAGAAGAAAAAAGCAGACCAGCCGGAGTTATTTGACTAGGGGAAAGTGACTGCCGGGTTTGACAGTTGAACCAGAATCCCATATTGATTCCCTGCCTGCGTTTCGTTCAGGCAGTGTATCTCGTTCCAGCCTGCTGTTTTAATCTCGTTTTATCCTTTATATGGAGAAATATAGATGCTGAAAAATTGACGTTTCCATTTACCACTGATTTATATGAAAAAATATTGTCTGGCTTTAGATCTTCAGGAAGATACAAAATTGATTTCTGCGTACGATGACTATCACAAAAACGTATGGCCGGAAATAATGGATAGTCTAAAGGAAGCGGGAATCCTGGATATGGAAATTTACCGGACCGGTAACCGACTCTTTATGATAATTAAAGTTTCCAGGGAGTTCAGTTTTGAAAATAAAAAAATACTGGACGATGCGAATCCGAAAGTGCAGGAATGGGAAACGCTGATGTCCGGGTTTCAGAAACCCATTCCGGGTTCCAAACCCGGTGAAAAATGGATCCTGATGGAACGGGTATTTAAACTTGAGGCGGGAGATTAAAAAAGAAATTACATTATGGATCTGGGTTTAAGAAACAAGGTTGTCGTGCTAACCGGGGGCTCCGGAGGGATTGGCGAAGACATCGTCCGGGTGTTGTGCGGTGAAGGCGCCAATGTGGCTATCGTTGGTAGAAATGAAACGGATAACCGGACACTACAGATGGAAATGGAAGCCTCCGGTGGGCGGACTTTTTCAGTAGAAGCAGAACTGAGTAATCCGGAAGACTGCGAAAACGCCATGCATATTATAATCAAAGAATTCGGACGTATTGAAGGATTGGTGAACAACATATCAGTGAATGATGGTGTCAGCGCGGAAAAGGGAAAGATCGACCGGTTCACAAAGAACCTGCACAATAATCTGATCCATTACTATCTGATGGCTCATTTTGCACTTCCTTATTTGAAATCGTCAAAAGGAGCCATTGTGAATATCAGTTATAAAACCACTGAGACCGGACAGGAAAATGGTTCAGCCAGAGCGGTAGCTACTGGGGGACAAAATGCATTGACCCGGGAATGGGCCGTGGAACTGTTGAAATATGGCGTCCGGGTGAATTCCGTTATTTTGGCGGAATCCCTGCCATTGAAGAACCGGATGACCAACACTGCCGATATTGCACATATGACCGCTTTCTTACTTTCCGGGAAATCCAGCCATACGACCGGCCAACTTATCCACGTGGATGGTGGATATGTTCATCCGGACAGGGCACTGGCAAATGCTTAATTTTCCTTTCTACATAAACAGCCAATGAAAGCATTGATTTGCGAAAAGCCGGGCAAATTAGAATATGCTGAACGGAGCGAACCGCAACATAAGGCGGCACATTCCATTGTTCGCATCCGGAATATTGGCATTTGCGGAACGGACCTTCATGCTTACGAAGGCACGCAGCCATTTTTTAATTATCCGCGCATATTGGGCCATGAATTGTCAGGTGAACTGGTAGATGCAGATGACGCACCTGGTTTTGAAAAAGGTGATCCGGTAACCTTTCTTCCTTATATAAATTGTGGAAACTGTATCGCCTGCCGGAATGGTAAATCGAATTGTTGTGTACACCTTCAGGTTTGCGGGGTTCATATTGATGGCGGAATGACGGACTATTATTCAATTCCAAGCCGTCTGCTGGTGGCGGCATCCGGACTAACCCTACCCGAGCTGGCGCTTGTTGAACCGCTTGCCATTGGAGCACATGGAATTCGAAGAGCGAATGTAAAACCCGGAGAATTTGTTTTGGTAATGGGAGCGGGTCCGATTGGATTGGGCACGATGGAGTTTGCACGATTAAGCGGTGCAATCGTTATTGCCCTGGATACGAATGTACGAAGGTTGGAATTTTGCAAAAACAAATTAGGCGTATCGTATCTTATTCAGGGAGGAGTACGTGATATTAAGGAACAGCTTCTGGAAATAACAAACGGGGATATGCCTTCGTTGGTAATTGATGCTACAGGAAACAGAAGGGCTATCAACCAGGGTTTGAACTATGTTTCCCACAGTGGCAGGTACGTGCTGATCGGATTACAACAGGAGGACTTCGTTTTTAGTCATCCGGAATTTCATAAACGAGAAGCAACACTCATGAGTAGCCGAAATGCCACGCGCCGGGATTTTGAATGGGTTATTAATTGCATGGCGGAAAAAAAGATCCAGCCCCTTTCTTTCATCACCCACCGGGTGAAATTCGATGAAACCGTGAGCCAGTTTTCTGGTTGGCTGGATCCGTCCGGAAATACTATAAAAGTAATGGTTGAAAAAGACTAACAGTATATATGCACCTGTCTCGGAAAAACCTGGAAGCCATACAATTAACGGGAACAGAAATTCCTGAAAAAGAAATATTTGACCTGCCCGAAAAAATTCTTCAATTCGGAACAGGTGTGTTATTGCGCGCCCTTCCGGACTATTTTGTTGACAAGGCAAACCGCAAGGGTATTTTTAACGGAAGGATTTTAGTGGTGAAGTCTACAGCGACCGGAGATGCAGGGATTTTTCAACATCAGGATGGTATGTATACACTTTCTATCCGAGGCATTGAAGACGGCGTTTCAATTGATCAGCAAATCATTTGTTCAGCCATCAGCCGGGTATTGTCAGCAGCAGATCACTGGGCGGATATAATCGGTGCTGCTGCCAACCCGCAATTGCAGATTGTTATTTCAAATACGACGGAAGTAGGGGTGCAATTGGTGAAAGAATCCATATTCCGGGAGCCACCCGATTCCTTCCCGGCCAAATTACTGGCATTTTTATATGAGAGGTTTAAAATATTTAATGGAGATCCTTCTTCCGGAATGACTATTATTCCTACGGAGCTTCTGATGAACAATGGTGAAATATTAAAATCCATTTTACTGGAGCTCGCTGAATTCAATAACCTGGAATCCTATTTTATAGAATGGCTGGATTTGCACAATCGCTTTTGTAATTCCCTGGTGGACCGGATTGTTCCCGGCAAACCGGAGCATATTGTAAAAACACAATTGGAACAGCAATTGGGATATACCGATGAGTTGATGTCTGTCTGTGAACCTTACCGCTTATGGGCTATTGAGGGGGATGAATCTGTTCAGGAAATCCTTTCTTTTCACATAGCAGATGAGGGAGTAATTATTAAACCGGATATCATCAAATACCGGGAATTGAAACTAAGGATGCTGAATGCCACTCATACGCTAAGTTGCGGACTGGCTTTCCTGTCTGGTTTTTCATTTGTTCGCCAGGGGATGGAAAATATAGGTTTTGGAGCATATGTCCGGAAACTGATGATGGAAGAAATAGCCCAGGCGATTCCGGTTGCCATTCCGGAAAATGAAATCGTGGAGTTTGGAACAAAAGTGCTTGACCGCTTTAAAAATCCTTTTTTGCAGCATCAATGGCTGAGCATCACCATGCAGTATAGTTCCAAGATGGCTATGCGGGTGGTTCCTGTTCTGAAAAAATATTATGAACTGAATAAAAAACCTCCGGATTTGATTTCGACCGGGTTCGCGGCTTTCATCCTTTTTATGAGACCGGTGAAAAAAGATCTCGATAAATACTATGGAATTTCTGAAGAGCAATATTACCTGATCAATGACGACCGGGCCGCTTATTTTTTTAGTTTGTGGCAGAAAGTATCGGTGGATGAACTGGTGCATACCCTTCTGGCCAATTCGGAGTTGTGGAAGTGTGATCTGGGCAGCTTACATGGATTTGGAGATAAGGTAACGAAACATTTAAAAGAGTTTATCAAGAGCGGACCGGAGCAGATCTTAACCGGTTTTAAATAATTTTTTCATGAGATTGATCTTTTATATTTTATGTTCCCTGGTTAGTATTTCCGGATATACACAAACAGAAAACAGGATTTGGTATGAAAAGCCCGCGGCAAGGTGGACTGAAGCACTACCGCTGGGAAACGGAAGGCTGGGAGCGATGGTATTTGGTGGAGTTGATGATGAACTGCTGCAATTGAATGAATCCAGCTTATGGTCTGGCGGTCCGGTATTGCATCATGTTAATGATCAGGCGCCTTTTTACCTGGCTCTTTGTAGAAATGCACTTCTTAAAAATGAATTCGACAGTGCGGAGTACTACGCTAAAAAAATGCAGGGGTTGTATTCGGAAAGTTATCTTCCCCTGGCCGATTTTACCATCCACCAGTCTTTTAAAAATAACGATTCTGTGAAGGCCTATTCAAGGGAACTGAATATCCGGGATGCAGTATCGGTCACCCGGTTTAGCAGGTCTGGTGTTCATTTTAAGCGGGAAGTATTTATTTCCGCTCCGGCCCAACTGATCATCATACGGATTCAGGCGGACAGGGTAAATCAGCTGACACTGGATTTCGGGATCAAAAGCCAGCTGCATTTTAAAAGGGGAGAAGCGGGTCCTGAAATGATACGTATTCAGGGGAAAGCTCCTGTACGAGCGGATCCAAATTATTTTAACAATAAGGGAAATGCAATACGGTATACGGATTCAAGTCTTTGTAATGGAATGCGGTTTGAAGTTCAGGTAAAGGCATTTCATCGGGATGGAGAATTGTATACTGATTCTCTGGGAATGCATGTTAAATCCGCATCTGAGATGTTGATATATATTTCGGCCGCCACGAGTTTTAATGGTTTTGACAGATGTCCGGATAAGGATGGAAAAGATGAACATCGGATTACAACAGATTATATTACCGCCTCTGATAAAAAAACATTTTCTGAATTATTAACTGGTCATCTGGCAGATTACCATCATTTTTACAATCGGGTAAGATTAAAAATTGCTGATGAAAATGAAACCAGGAATAGAGTAATTCCCACTGATCTGCGGCTGGAAGATTATGCAAAGGGTAATTCTGATCACGGACTGGAAGTTCTATATTTTAATTATGGTCGTTACCTGCTTATCTCTTCCTCCAGAGCGCCGGATGCTCCGGCCAATCTACAGGGGATTTGGAATAAGGAACTCCAGCCGCCCTGGAGTTCAAACTATACGACAAATATTAATGTTCAGATGAATTACTGGCCGGTAGAAGTAACCAATTTGTCTGAGCTTAGTGCGCCATTAACCAATCTGATTGAACATTTATATATTACAGGTAAAACAACGGCAAACGAATTTTATGGTGCACACGGATGGGTTGTTCATCACAACTCAGATCTCTGGGCTCTGTCCAATCCGGTAGGAAATCTTGGAACAGGCGATCCGAAATGGGCGAACTGGTCGATGGGGGCCAACTGGTTGAGCCGGCACTTATGGGAGCACTATCTATATACACAGGATAAAATTTTTCTCCGGGATACTGCATATCCCCTGATGAGGGAAGCGGTACGGTTTACTTTTGACTGGCTGATCCGGGACAGAATGGGATTTTATGTAACCGCACCATCTTTTTCACCTGAAAATGTATATTATTATACGGATAAAAAATCAACAGGTATATCCATGTCTTCCACGATGGATATGAGTATAATCCGGGACTTATTTTCCAACACGCTGTTGGCGGCAGGAATCTTAAAAGTGGATTCTGCTTTTTGCGATTCTATTATTGAAAAACAAAAGAAACTCTATCCTTTCCAGGTTGGTAAAATGGGAAATCTCCAGGAATGGTATCGGGATTATGCCGATGTTGAACCCCATCACCGCCATGTTTCTCATTTGTATGGTTTGTATCCCGCTTATGAAATTTCGCCCCTGCGAGATACCTTGCTTTCGAATGCAGCAAAAAAAACACTGGAACTAAGGGGCGATGATGGAACGGGATGGAGTCTTGCCTGGAAAGTAAATTTCTGGGCACGTTTGCTGGACGGGAACCATGCGTATGAATTGTTTAAAAAGTTATTGAGGCTTACCCGGGAAAACACTACCAGCTACGGGGAAGGCGGCGGGGTTTATCCTAATTTATTTGACGCTCATCCGCCATTTCAGATAGACGGGAATTTTGGCGGCACAGCTGGTGTTGCAGAAATGTTGCTGCAAAGCCAGCATAATGAGATTTTTCTGCTGCCGGCATTGCCTTACGCCTGGTCATCAGGTTCTGTTAACGGACTGCTCGCGCGCGGCGGTTTTTCAGTGGATATTTATTGGGATCATCACAGGATAACGAAATCCGTCATCACCTCCAGGCATGGGCAGATCTGTCATATACGTTCCATGGAACAGGCTTATCTTAAGGACAAGAACATACTTTCCAAAAAATCCACAGTGGGTTATGAACTTGAATTTCCAACAATTGCAGGGAAAACATATCAGCTGGAATATCTACATTCGGTGAATTAAAGTACAGGAATGGCTATTATTTCAAAGGAAACATTTCATTTTTTAAACCTGCTGAAGTCAAATAACAACAAACCCTGGTTTGAGAAAAATCGTGCGGTCTATGAAAAAGCGCGGGCAGAATATCTTGATTTTGTCACTAACCTTTTGAAGGGAATACATAAGATCGAAGCCATTCCCGAGAAAGAACCTGTAAAATATATTCAGCGGATTTACCGGGATATCAGGTTTTCCAAGGATAAAACACCGTACAAATCCCATTTCAGTTCGATCATTGAAAGAGGCCCGGAATCCCGGTTTTGTCCGGTTTATCTTCATATAGAACCCGGAAAATCCATGATCGGCGGAGGAATATGGGACCCGTCTTCTGAAACATTGAAAAAAATACGTCAGGAAATTGATTACAATAGTATGGGGCTGAAAAAAGTAATCCATTCAAAAAGTTTTCTGCAGCATTTTGGAAAAATTTCCGGCAATAAACTCGCCAGACCTCCGAAAGGATATGATGCAGAAAATCCGAATATCGAGATCCTTAAATTTAAGCAGTTATATGTGCAACGAGCATTTGACGATGAGTTGGTCCTGTCGAAACACCTGATTCCGGAAATACTGAAAACTTATAAAGCGGCATTGCCTTTTTTTCATTTTTTTGATGTGGCAATGGGGGAATAAAAATATTATTCTCCTGCTTTCCGTAGAATATCTATTTCGATTTTATTCATTTTCATCAGGGCTTCTGTTACCTTTTTAGATTTTGCCGTATCGGAACCATGCATCAGTTTACCCAGATCTGCTGGCACAACCTGCCATGACAATCCAAATTTGTCCTTTAGCCAGCCGCACCGGGATTCCTGACCCCCGGCTGTGAGTTTTTCCCAGAAATAATCCAATTCCTGCTGATCTTTGACACTGATAAAAAGAGAAATAGCTTCTGTGAATGTGAACATGGGACCACCATCGATCACCATAAATTCCTGTCCGTCCAGAATAAAAGTTCCGGTCATAAATTTGCCATCCTTACCCGGGCCGCCTTCGCCAAACCGGTTCGTCATTATGATTCTGGAGTTTTTAAAGATTGAAGTGTAAAAATTCATTGCTTCTTCTGCATTGTTATTAAACCAGAGGAAGGGCGTTATTTTTTGCATAAGATATAGTTTAAGTATGCCTTCAAATATAAAAATATCATGCCAGCATTATTTGCAACCACTGCTTTGTTTGAACTGTACGTTAAAAAAAATAAACCCGCGCTGGCGGGTCAATTTTTACAGGGATGAAAATCCTGCCAATATTATATTGAAGAGATGATTATTTTTTAAGCAATTTTAATATCGTCACCTGATTTTTCAAAATCAAATCGAGCGTCTTTTGATTTTTCAATATCGCTTTTTGGTTGTTGATAATCGCTTTCTGGTTGGCAAGGATGGTTTTCTGGTTTCCTTTCAGAGCCTGCTGGTTGTTGACAATAGAACCCTGGTTTGATTTAATTCCCGCCTGATTTTTCAGAATAGATGCCTGATTAGATTTAATTACTCCCTGGTTGCTAACGACCACAGGATTTTCTTGTGCTGCCATAATTATTTGTTTTAAATTTTAAGGAAAAGATTTACTGATAAAATATGGAAGATTAAAGTTAGTTCAATTTGTTTTTCCTTTCAAAAAACCGAATAGCCGCTGAATAGGTCAAAGTCCCTATTTTTTAAATTTCGGAATCATGGCAGCATCGATAGGAGCGGGGATAATGGATTGCGGAACAAAATCGCGATCAATCAGGTCCTGCATGGGAATGCGTTTGGTAAGGAGTCTCATTTTTAATCCCATATCCTGTATCTGCTGGAGATCTTCGTCCGTTGGGGTAAGTTGCAGATAACTCACCCGGTGCGGGTCGGCTGTGAGTACGTAGTTGAGCACTTTTTCATCCTGGCGGTAATAGGGAGATACCAGTTGCGCGGCTTCTGCACGGTGGGTTTCTGCCCAGGCCCCTGACTGGGCAATGCCCCGCACCAGGTCCTGAACGATCTTTGGATTATTTTTAATAAGGTCTTCATGCACCACCAGGGCACAGGAAATAAAGTTGGGCCAGATATCCCTGGCATAATACAAAATCCTGCCAATGCCATCCAGTTCTGCTTTTGCGCAAAAAGGTTCGCCCACGAAATAACCGTCTATGGCACCAGCGGCCAGGGAAGTGGGCATATCAGGAGGAGGCAAAACAATAAAGCTGATATCCCCCGGCTTCATTCCATAATCTTCCATAAGTCTGGTGAAAACAAAATGCTGGTTGCTGTAGAGGCTGGGGATGGCTACTTTCTTTCCTTTTAAATCAAGCAGGTTCCTGACGGTGCTATTTTTTCCAACCACAATTTCAGAACCATCCCGGTGACCCAGATAACAAATTTTAACCGGAACACCTTGTTCCCTGAGTTTCATGGCCAGGGGCACAATCATAAATGCTGCCTCTACCTGTTTGGCTTCCAGGGCACTTGCGACAGTTGGAAAATCAGTAAACAAACGGGAATTGAAATTTGTACCTGACCGGGTTGTCTTGGAAGCATAGTCTGTTACAGGACAGGTGAGGTGACAGGTTACCGGAAGAAAAGCAACGGTTAATTCGCGTTCTGCAGTCCTGTTAATCCCAACATGAATCGGATCTGAAACTGCAATGGTGTTCTGATTCCATGGTCGATACCGAAGCAGTCCGAGGATTGCGATAAAAACAACCACACCGGTCAGAATATATATTAAATTCAATTTCATTTATAAACCCAGTTCATTCAATATTTCTTTCATGGTTTCTATAACTGCGTGGTCCGTTAAATTCCTTGGTTTTGGTGCAGATATCAGTAACTCCCGGCGAACCGTGGCTGGCCGTCCGGATAAAACCAGCACACGGTCTGCCAGCTGCGCAGCCTCTTCAATATCATGCGTAACAAAAACGACCGTACGGGGACGTTGTTCCAACAGACGCAGCAGTTCCCGGCGCATGCGCAACCTGGTTTGATAATCCAGTGCGGAGAATGGTTCATCCATCAGCAGGATGTCAGAATTACCAGCCAATACCCTGGCCAGTTCAACCCGCTGACGCATACCACCGGATAACTGATGCGGATAATGATGTTCAAAACCTTCCAGGTGGATCAGCTCTATAAGTTCTTTCATTTCTCCGTCGCGATGGGTTTCATCCTCTATGGTTCGCAGACCCATAGAGATATTTTCTGAAACCGTGAGCCAGGGGAAAAGTCCGTCTGACTGATAAACCGTCCGGATAATACCTTCTCTGGTGACGGATCCAGAAACCGGGTTTACAAAACCCGACAATAAATTTAAAATGGTGGTTTTGCCACAACCTGAAGGTCCCACCAATACAACTACCTCACCCGGACGTACATCGAGATTCAGATCCTGTAATACAGGAATCTGCGCATAACCATGAGAAACATGATTCATGGTAAGACGAACCTTCGGTTGATTATCTTTCATATCCCCAGCGTACATTCGGCAATTTTGTTAATCTGGAAATCAGCCGGTCAATCCCCATACCCAGCAAGCCGATGACGATCATATAACACACGGCGGAATCCAGTCGCAAACCATTTCTTGCTTCCCAAATGCCGTAACCCAGTCCGTCCTGGCAACCCACCATCTCCGCTGCAACAATCACCACCCAGGAAATACCATAACTCACACGTAATGCGGTAATCACCTGGGGCAGCACGGCCGGGAAAGTTACCCTGGTCAGCAATTCTTTGCCTTTATAATGATAATCTTTCGCTACGCGGAAATAAATGCTGGGAATGGTGGCTACGGCAGACATAGTAGCAAGTGCAAGCGGGAAAAAAGATGCCATGAATATCAGGAATATTGCCGGCTTATCTCCGATATGAAACCAGAGTATGGCAAAAGGAATCCAGGCCAGGGGAGAGAGGAACCTGAAAAAATTCAGCATGGGAACAAAAGCCTGTCTTGCCCGTAGATGCTGACCCAGCCATAAGCCCGCAGGTATACCCAGGATCGCGGAAAAAACAAAGCCAATAGCCACCCGCCAAAGAGAAGCTATAACGTCGTTGAATAAACGCCCTTCCCTGATTTCTTCCAGAAAACTTTTCCATACAGCCCGGGGGGGTGGTAACGCATAAGACGGAAACAATTTTGTAATGGTGAGTAAATACCAGACAAGAAGAAAGCCCGCTAATACAATAATGGGCAATCCGAGCCGAAGAGTACCGTTTTTACGAATTCTTTTTGATGCAGTCTGTTCAGAAACTGACGAATGCCCAGAATATTTTTGAATAATCTTGTTCATTTCAATGCCGGTGATCAATCAGGATAAAAGTAAAACACGGCAAAGATAACCGCGATCCGGGAATCGCGAACAAAAGGAATATGATGAATGTCTCCGGAAAATTCTATGAAATCTATAACATATGGGTGAACTCATTTCATAGAATTATCAACTAATTTACTTCCTGCATTCTTTTCTATATCTTCTCATTTTCAAGTCTTCCCGCGATTACCACCTTATGCATATAAAAATTTTTTATTTTATTTTATTTCTCTGCTTTCAGGTTTCCCTGTCTTTTGGTCAGATCCGGGAAATGCAGGTTATCAAAGGCAGAATATTAAGTTCCGGTTCGGGTGAACCAATCAGTTATGCCACCATCCAGATTTCAGAAAATGGTATCAATACTATGAGTAATGAAAATGGCTGGTTTATTTTTAAGATACCTGCGGGAAATTCAGCACAGAAAATATTTATTTCCCATGTTGGCTATATGCCAGAGACCATTCTGGTGAATGCATCAGATTCTGTCACCAGAATTATTTCCATGAGGGAAGCGGCGATAGAATTGAAAGAAGTAGAGATCAAAAGGATTAATGCACTGGAGCTTTTAAAAAAAGCGATTGAAAAAATTCCCCAGAATTACTCCAATATGCCCTGTCGGCTGGGTGGCTTTTACCGGATGACCGGATATAAGGAAAAGAGAATCATCGATCTTTCGGAAGCCGTTTTTGATATATATTATGAAACCCATACAGTTAAAAACAGTCAGTTTAAACTCATCAAATCCAGGGTGGATAAGGACCTGACTGCATTTAACGGGGCAGATAATGTCAGCATGGGCCTTGATCCGGCTGCAGTGATCAGTATTGATATTGTTCGGGATATTGATGGCTCAGAACTGCTGGATGATAAGGGTCTGAAAGAACACGTCTTTAATTTCAAAGGACTGGTGAACTACAATGGTACTCAGGCTTACGAAATTCAATTCGATCAGAAAGATGGAGTTAAAAAAGCGCTGTATAAAGGTAAAATATTACTGGATGCAGATAATCTGGCTTTTCTTGAGTTCGATTATGGGTTAAGTCCTAAGGGCGTGAAATATTTTAGCTGGGGATTTTTTATGAACGTGATGCTCAATATGGCTCATGTGAAAGCAGAATTTCTGGAAGATCATAAAATTATTACCTACAGGAAGTACGGGGCTAAGTATTATCTAAATCATGCCGGCAATACCGGACGGGTTTATCTGGCCGGAGGTAACAGGCATTTTGTTTTGGATCCGCTTGTGACCAGCATAAATTTCCTGGTTACCCGGGTGGATACATTAGGGATCACTCCTTTTCCCAAAGAAGAAATATTGAGAAATAAACTGAGTATCGAATCGCAGGGTAAGACAATACACGACACACGGGACAGTCCCGACCGGTCCGATACCACGGATCGTTTCTGGGAAAATTACAATCTGATCCAGGCAGAGTTTAATGTGGATTCGGCTATTCGGGTAATTCAGGTAAATAATGCGACCCTGAATTATAAAGAAGAGATGGAAAAATTTATCCGGAAGAATAATAAGGATATAGTAAAGGTTATCGATTCAGTATTTAATTTTTATTATGGTAAGGGCCAGTTTAATGGAACAGTGTTGATTCAGCAGGAGGGGAAGATTATGTATAAGCGTGGCTTTGGTATGGCGGATAAGGAACGGAATATCGCCAATTCTGTCAAAACCCAATTCCGGATAGGATCAACCTCCAAACAATTTACAGCCATGCTGATCATGCAGATGGTCAATGAAAATAAACTTCGTGTTCAGGATACCATCGGGAAATTCATTCCGGGATTTATTCATGGGAATATCACCATACAACAGTTATTAACGCATCAGTCGGGTATTCCTAATTATACTGAGAACCGGGAAACAGTCTCGAAGATTCTAACCCGACGATATACTACAGAAGAACTGGTATTCAAGTTTTGCAGTGATTCCCTGGAATTCACTCCGGGTACCCAATTCAATTACAGCAATTCGGGTTATGTAATCCTGGCCTGTATTATTGAAAAACTGACGGGCAAAAAATTTGCAGCGGTTTTGGATGACAGAATTTTTAAACCCTTAGACATGAAAGATTCCTATTT
This sequence comes from uncultured Bacteroidota bacterium, assembly GCA_963766585.1. Classification (GTDB taxonomy): domain Bacteria; phylum Bacteroidota; class Bacteroidia; order Chitinophagales; family Chitinophagaceae; genus Puia. The sequence goes on along the minus strand of CAVYAV010000001.1, from coordinate 506,472 downwards.
TATTTCCGGATCCGATTCTTCACGGCTAGCCAGGGGATACATTGGGGCTGAGCCTGAAAACCCTTATCCGGTGCAGAATGTAGCTGGCGCCGGCGGCATCACATCTACTGCGGAAGACCTGCTGATCTGGGCCAATGCCCTGCAGACGGAACAGTTGCTTCCTAAAGAAAAAATGAATGAACTTTTTATTCCCCGGGTCGAATGGAAAGAATGGGACGCGTCGTATGGTTACGGCTGGATGATCGACCGGAATGCGTTTCAGGTTTCAAAAAGACACCTGATTCAATATCATCCCGGAACAGAATTTGGTTTTTTCGATATGCTGGTAATTCAACCCGATAAAGGAAATGTACTCATCTTATTAAACAATACCGGAGACTTTCCCCGGTTTGATATTACGGATCTGATATTAACGGCGATAAATTAGAGTCCCTGCTTGCGGAGCCACTGAAGGGAATATTCTGCAATTTCCTTCCAGCCATGATCTGAAGCCAGAGAATGACCGCGATCTTCAAATAATTTAAAATCGGTTATAACCGATTTGTTATACAGTTTTTGGGAAGCCTGGCCCAGTATGGGTGGCGCAATATGATCTTTTTCACCACCGGTGATCAGTAATGGTCCGCGAGTTTTGTTCGTCGTATTCACTTTAGTTGCCGATCCGGCGAACGTAGCGGTTGCTGCTTGGAAAAGCGGCCGGGCCGGTGCCGGAATCGTCCAGCGTTCATAAATTTCCCTTGCTTCATCTTCCGGAAGTGCATTCACAAATCCATATCTGAACTGGTCGAAGCTAAGTGATATTGCTTTTTTGAGATTGAATGGGTTTCCCAGAACCGGGAAGGAAGCCTTGAGTGCGGAAAAGGGCAATTGCCAGACACCTTTCATCGGTGCAGGATCAATGGCAATACCAGCTGCTGCGATTCCGCGACCCAACAGGATCTGGGCAATAAGTCCTCCGAAAGAATGACCGATTATAATAGGTGGTTCAGCGATTGCTGCGATGATGCTGGCGTAACTGTCCGCAACTTCCTGAACACCCCGATTGGCAATCTTTTGCGGATTGGCGCGGCATTCCGCAACTGTTGGAGAATCACCAGGCCAGGGCGGATTCAGTGTATCAAAATCATGCTGACTGAAAAAATCCATCCAGGGTTGCCAGGAACTTGCATGCATCCATAAGCCATGTATAAATACAATAGTTTTTTTTGCCATAGTGGTTGTTTTAAAGAAATCGGCCAGTGATGAAGATAGAAAACTTTTGTATTAAGCCATGACAATATCGAAGTCGGGATGACAGGATTCGAACCTGCGGCCCCTACGTCCCGAACGTAGTGCGCTACCGGGCTGCGCTACATCCCGTTATATGCTGAACAAATTTAGTATTTGTAAAATAAATACAAAAAATTACCGGGAAGTGATTAATTACCTGCAACGGAATTCCGACGGAGTTTCAACCGGATGGTTGCATTGCCCTTGAAATCACTGGAAAGAAAGGTTTCATAACGCTTATCGCCATCGCTGATAACCATTAACGCAGTATTAGGAGGGTATTTCCCAAGATTTTCAGCAAACATGCTCACTTCATTAATATCCTTTGTGCTATCCAGCCTGACATATACATTAAATGCCCGTTCACTTAATTCCTGATGGGCGATAACCAGATTGCCATTCAGAAATACAGATATACTGTCGCCGTCCACTTCGGCATTGTCATAAAAACTCAGCCTGACACTATCGGAAGAAACTTCAATCTGTTTGCTTACGATTTGTTTTCTCTTTTTAAAATCTTCATTTATTTTTATGATATCTGACTGAATCACGGGTTGCACCACGAGAATGGGAGCCGGTTTTTTATCTGAAACAACGGGTACTGAAGCCGGGTCGGATTTATTTTCGGATTTTGCAGTTACTTCCGGAAGGGCTGCCATCTCCGCTTCTTTCTGGGCATCATTCCCTTTTACTAATTCCGGAACCGGTGGCGGTTTTCCAGAAACTACGGGTGCCGACATGTCCTTAAATATGCTGTCTTCGACTTTAGCTTCTGTATAAAGGGTATAATTCACCCGAAGATCAGGGCAGGTATATGTATATTTTTTGTCCCGGTAGAAATAACCGTATCAACTCAGTTTTAACTTTGGAAACCCGAAGGGTTCCATAAAAACTGGTAATACAATCCACACTGTTCACTGGTCGAATTTGTTTTAAAATAGATGATCGGGATATCATTATAACTATTTTTCTCGTTTTCGGGTCATATGTTCCTTTAATAACGAAACTCTGATAAACGTCTTTAAAATAATACCCGAAAAAACCCTTCACTTTTGTTCCCTTCTGCGAAATGATCAGTTCTGTCAGGTAGTTATTCTGAATACCTGCCATTTCCACGTTTGCCTGCCCATACCAATAGCCGGTAACTTTCTGGGACATGACTAAATAAAGCAGAAAAACTAATCAAAACGAGAAACAGGTTCTTCATGGGCTTTTGCTAATATGTTGACACAGAATTAAACGTGAGAATCCGGCAATCATTATACCAGTCTGTTTTATTTTGGGACAGGATCGAAAAACGGCTTTTTAACGGGAAAGGTCATTATTAAATAAAGCGCTTTATTTCCCGTTGGGTATCCCTATCTTTGATGGTTTCCCGTTTATCATAGAGTTTTTTACCCCTTGCCAGGCCAATTTCCATCTTTACCAACCCTTTTTCACTAAAGAAAACCCTAAGGGGAATGATGGTATAACCCTTGTCCTTCAGCTTATTTTCAAGTTTTCTCAGTTCTCTTCGGTTCAGAAGCAGTTTTCGGTCATGTACGGCGATATGGTTATTGGTCGTTCCAAACCGGTATTCGGCAATATGGAGGTTCCGGACCCAGAGTTCGGACTTAAAAAAAATGCAAAAACTGTCTGCAAAACTCAGCTTGCCTTCCCGGATGGACTTTACTTCTGTGCCTGCCAAGACCATACCCGCATCGTATTTTTCTTCGATGAAATATTCATGATAAGCAGAACGGTTTCTGATTTCAGGCATAGAGGCCGGCAAAATAAATGGAGTGGTTAGTTCTTCAGTAAGGTAAGTACAGTTGCAATTTTATGCTTCAGTTCTTTGCGGTTTACGATGAAATCCAGGAAACCATGTTCAAGGAGAAATTCGCTTCGCTGAAAACCCTCCGGAAGGTCTTTTTTTATTGTTTCCCGGATTACCCTGGGACCGGCAAACCCAATCAAGGCTCCGGGCTCAGCAATATTCAGATCGCCCAGCATACCAAAAGAAGCAGAAATTCCTCCGAAAGGAGGGATCTGTCAGTAAGGAGATATAAGGAATCCGGGCATCGGTTAATTGGGAAAGCTTGCCAGAAACTTTAGCCAGTTGCATCAGGGAAAATGCACTTTCCATCATACGTGCGCCACCCGATTTGCAAATAATCATCAGGGGTGACCTGTGATTCAGGCAATAATCCACTGCACGCGCAATTCGTTCACCCATTACACTCCCCAGAGATCCGCCGATAAATTCAAAGTCCATGCAAGCAACAATCATCTGATGCTCCCGAATCTGTCCGGCACCGATCCGGATAGAATCCGTGATGTCGGTTTTATTCCAGGTTTCCTCCAGTCGTTTGCCGTATGATTTTAAATCCGTGAAATGAAGAAAGTCTTTTGAACGGATATTTTCAAAAAGAATATCGTACCGGTTATCGTTAAAAAGAATTTCGAAATACTCCGCACTGCCGATGCGGTGATGGTGACCGTCTTTGGGACATACAAAAAGATTTTCCCTTAATTCAGTTACGGTGCATATATAATTACAGCTGGGACATTTTGTCCACAGGCCTTCAGGCGTTTCTTTTTTTTCCGCCGTGCTGGTGAGAATTCCTTTCTTGATTCGTTTAAACCAACTCGTTTTTGTTTCCTCTGTAGTTCCCTCTTCACCCGAAAGATTGGCTTCAAAATCTTCTTCGCGCTTCATCCAAACAGATTTTTGAGCGGCTAAGATAGGGATTTCCCATTTCCTGACTTACTTTTGCCATATTCCACTGATTCTCAATTTTCACGGAACATGAAATGGTCTGAATTCTTTACCTCCTCGATCGGCAAAAAGTTTATCATGTCCCTTACCGGGATTTTCCTGATCTCCTTCCTCGTGGTTCACGTAGGTATAAATGCCTGTATCTGGGCCCATGACAGCGGTCAGATGTTTAATCTGGCCTCCCATTTTATGGCCACTACGGTTGTAATCAGGATTGTGGAAGTGGGTTTATTTGCCGGACTATTGTTGCACATTATCCAGGGCCTGGTGCTCGAAGTACAAAACCGGTCCCGCCGCAAGAGTGGTTATGCGGTTCCACTCGGAAATCAGGGAAGTAAATGGTATAGTCGCAGTATGGGATTGCTCGGTACGCTGCTTCTTTTTTTTCTTGTCATGCACCTGGCTCATTTCTGGGTTCCTTCCCGGTTTACAGAATTGCCAACCGTTGATTACAATGGTAAGGAGGTGGCCGATCAGTACGCGGAAATTTTGCGGGTGTTTCAGAATCCACGGGTTGACGTATTATATATTTTAGGCTGTATTTCTCTGATGTATCACCTGCTTCACGGATTCCAGAGTGCTTTCAGCACGCTGGGTGTGCCAAACGGGAAATACATTTCCCTGATAAAAGGATTCGGTTATGGATTTTCTGTTATCGTTTCTCTTGCCTTTGCCATGATGCCGGTTTCCGTTTATTTAGGATGGGTGCACTAATATTTAATTTTCAAATTCCCAATTCTCAAATTTTCAAATCTTCTTCAATGCTCGATTCAAAAATTCCACCTGGGCCTTTAGAGCAAAAATGGAATGAATATAAAGGACATGTGAAGCTGGTCAATCCGGCCAATAAGCGCAAAATTGAAATTATTATTGTAGGCACCGGTCTGGCGGGCGCTTCAGCTGCGGCCTCCCTGGCTGAGATGGGCTACAAGGTAAAAGCGTATTGTTTTCAGGATTCACCACGTCGTGCACACAGTATTGCGGCACAGGGAGGCATCAACGCTGCAAAAAATTATCAGAATGATGGGGACAGTGTATTCCGTTTATTTTATGATACCGTGAAAGGGGGAGATTATCGCTCCCGCGAATCCAATGTGCACCGCCTGGCCGAAGTTAGCGCGAATATTATCGACCAGTGTGTGGCACAGGGTGTACCCTTTGCCCGCGAATATGGCGGATTGCTCAGTAACCGTTCATTTGGTGGTACGCAGGTGCAGAGGACTTTTTATGCTGCGGGTCAAACGGGTCAGCAACTGCTGATCGGGGCCTACCAGGCACTTGAACGACAGGTTGCACTGGGGAATGTGACGATGTATACACGCCATGAAATGCAGGAACTGGTTATCATTGAAGGCAAGGCCAGAGGAATTATCACCAGAAATTTAATATCCGGAAAACTGGAAAGACATTTCGGACACTCCGTTTTACTTTGCACGGGTGGTTACGGAAATGTATTTTATCTGTCGACCAATGCCATGGGATGCAATGTGACCGCTGCCTGGAAAGCACATTTACAGGGAGCTTATTTTGCCAATCCATGCTTCACCCAAATTCATCCAACCTGTATTCCGGTTTCAGGCGACTATCAGTCGAAGCTCACGCTGATGTCTGAATCTCTGCGAAATGACGGCCGCATCTGGGTTCCGAAAAAACAAAATGATTCCCGGAAACCCAGCGACATTCCGGAAGAAGAAAGAGATTATTACCTGGAGAGAAGGTATCCGGCTTTTGGAAACCTGGTACCCAGGGACGTAGCGAGCCGTGCGGCCAAAGAAAGATGTGATGCTGGTTATGGTGTCGGTACATCAAAACAGGCTGTTTATCTGGATTATGCAGAAGCGATTGTCCGGTACGGATCCGTTGAGTGCAAAAAAAATGGAATTGCGAATCCTGATATTGAAACAATCCGTAAGCACGGAAAAGAAGTTGTGAAGGAAAAATATGGTAATCTCTTCGATATGTATGAAAAAATTACCGGGGAAAATCCTTATGAACTGCCAATGCGAATTTATCCCGCAGTACATTATACCATGGGTGGTTTATGGGTAGACTATGAACTGATGACCACCATTCCCGGATTGTATTGTCTTGGCGAAGCAAATTTTTCTGACCATGGGGCCAACCGACTAGGTGCTTCCGCACTTATGCAGGGCCTGGCAGACGGATATTTTGTTATTCCCTATACAATCGGAAATTACCTGAGTGATGATATCAGAACAAAGGAAATTCCTACCGACCATCCGGCATTTGAAAAAGCAGAAAAAGCAGTCTCTGACCGGATGAACCGGCTTAAAAATATCGGCGGAACGAAAACGGTGGATCATTTCCATAAACTGCTTGGAAAAATCATGTGGGACAAATGCGGTATGGCCCGGAATGCCAAGGGACTCCAGGAAGCCATTGCTGAAATTCAACAATTAAAAAAAGACTTTTACAATGACCTGAAAATTCCGGGTGATATTTATGAGATGAATCCGGAACTGGACAAGGCAAACCGGGTAGCGGATTTTATTGAACTGGGTGAATTGATGTGTAAGGATGCTTTGATCCGGAATGAAAGCTGCGGTGGTCATTTTCGGGAAGAAATGCAAACCGAAGAAGGTGAAGCAAAACGGGATGACGAACATTTCAGTTTTGTTTCTGCCTGGCAGTACAAAGGGGAACATGACTGGGAACTGCATGAAGAAATTTTGAAATTTGATCTTGCAAAACCAACACAAAGAAGTTATAAGTAAAATTTAATATTGCCGGGATATGCAAAATAAATTTATTAACTATTAATACTAACAGGAAAAGCCGGGATAGTGAAATGAACAATATATATCAGGAATTAAACTGAGTATATAATTTGCACATTTGCCTATTTTCACATTTCCACATTTGATTTCAGTATGGAGCATTACAAGATGAATCTGACACTCAAAATCTGGAGACAGAAAAATTCCGAATCAAAAGGAGGGTTTGAATCCTATGCCGTCAAGGACATATCATCTGAAATGTCTTTCCTGGAAATGATGGATGTGCTGAACGAAAAACTGGTTACAGAGGGGCAGGAGCCCGTCGCTTTTGACCATGACTGCCGGGAAGGTATATGTGGTACCTGTTCCATGTATATCAATGGAAGACCCCATGGGCCCTGGCATGCCAATACCACCTGTCAGTTGCATATGCGTGCTTACAAAGACGGTGAAACGATTACTGTGGAACCATGGCGAGCAAATGCATTTCCTGTAATTAAGGACCTGACTGTCGACCGCACAGCATTTGACCGCATTATTCAGGCAGGTGGTTATATTTCCGTCAATACCGGCAATGCGGTAGATGCCAATTCACTTCCCATAGATAAAAACCAGGCAGATGCTTCTTTTGCTGCAGCAGCCTGTATCGGGTGCGGTGCTTGCGTGGCTGCCTGTAAAAATAGTTCGGCCATGTTATTTGTTTCTGCGAAGGTTTCCCATCTTGCTCTTCTGCCACAAGGAAATCCGGAAAGGAAATCCCGTGCCCTGAATATGGTCGCCCAAATGGATAAGGAAGGATTCGGGAGCTGTACTAATACTCAAGCTTGTGAATCGGTTTGCCCGAAAGAAATATCTATGACCAATATTGCAAAACTAAATGCTGAGTTTATTCTTGCGGGGCTATCAGAATAAAGTATGGGAGTATAGGGCGACACCGGAAGTTATTTTTGGGCGTTCGGTTTTAAGCGTTATTCATCGGGTTTAAAAAAGGCAACACTTCCACCGACCCAGGTTCTGTCCTGGTTGTACCTTACCCCGATCATTTTACCTTTGCTCAGTCTCGCGAGGTTAACAGCAGGTACCGGCCTGGGGGATTCTTCGGGCCAGATATACATGATACGAATTTCCACTTTTGCCGCATCATCCATTGTTGGAATTACAGGAGCATAATTTACTTTACGTTGCAGGATCCAGTTTGCCGGATCGGAAACAGACAGGAGGTCTTCCGGTTTGATATCAATAACCACTCCCTGACCGGCAAACGAAAACAGCGGTTTCAAAACATAATTTTCCAGATCAGCGGGAATTTCCTTTACCTGATCAAGGAAAACTGTTTCGGGAATATATTGATGTTGGATAAATGGCAGCGTATGTTTGGAAATCCGGTAAAACCAGTTGGGGTGGGGGATCCATTCCACATCCCAATTTCCCTTCAGGTCAATATGTTTGCCAAGTCGATCTCCTTGCGCATGGAGATCATCAAAGATTACCCGGTTATATATTCTCTTTACACGTGTTTTCTTTTTTGTTACTTCGTGTATATAAAACAGCTGATTTCCTTCAGCGGTTAATTCTGTAATACATACCGGCTGTATGCCAAAATAATCCTGTGTGCAATAAAAATCAATCCTCGTTTTTTGTTCCCGGGGTTTAATCTCCAGCAGAATGGTGTTTTCAGGCTCTCCATTTCCGAGCAATATTTTTTTTAGGTCTTCCAGATAACGATTCCGGTTATATCCGCCCAGGTACTGTGTGAATGATGCGCTCACGGGGAAATGTTTCTGTATTATTTCAGGATAGTAGACCTGAAATCCGTACAATGTCGGAAATCCCTGCATTTCGATCAGCTGTGGTTCGAGTTCATTCTTTTCATTGATACAAACGCCGAAATCAAACGCGATAAAATGAGGATGAGATTCTTTACCAGGAACAAAATCTCCGGGTGGAATAGCCCGGTCTGACGCTGTGATAAAACCGGGGGCTGTTATAACATCAATAATCGACTCGCAGGCACTAATCATTTTTCCCCTGAATTCATCTGGCACAAATACAGGTGTTTCTGCTACCCGGAATTCAATAGCACCGGGATGCTTCGCATTCAGGTCTTCCAGGAATGCATGATACTTTTCCGGGGTAAAAGATTCATTGAATATTTTCCGGAATTGCGGGATCATTTGGAAAATTAGATGATTAGGTAATTAGATGATCAGGTGATTCATGGTAAAAGGTATAAGTTTCCGGTGGTAAAAGAACAAATTTTCTAATCACCTAATCTCCAGATACACCTCATCACCGTCCCAGGGCCATATTGAGGAAATTCGGAATCACCTGAGAATAAGTCTTTCTGATTTTATCCGGATCATTTAACTGATGAATCATACTTTTCCATTTTTCCTCACCATATCCTTCAATCACTGTTTTCTTTTTATCGGCTCTCTGCAGATACATACTCATACCAGAGGCATCAGCTTCCGGATGAAATTGCGTCCCGATCATGTAATCATTAAAACGAATGGCCATGATGGCCCGCTGCAAGGGAACATGCGGTCTTTCTTTTTCGATCGCCAGTATGTGCCCTCCTCTCTTTTTTATATCCGTTTTTTCTTCTTCTATCACCTGGTAATCGCGGGAGTCCACTGCATAGAAGGGGTCTTTCAATCCATGAAAAATAGCTTCTCTTTTCCCTTCAGCATTCATGTGGATCGGAAATACCCCAAATGCGGTGGACTTTCTTTTGGTTACTTTCCCTGTTTTAAAAAACCGGCACGCGAGTTGGAAAGAATGACATATAAAAAGAACGTGTTTTTTGTCAGATTCCTGGGCAACTTTATTATGTTTAACGAGGCCATGAAGCCAGTCCATGAATTTATTATCCCATGCAACACCTTCCGTTTCAAGGGGACTGCCCGGCCCACCGCTTGACAAATAAATATCATAGGAGAGATCCGGGATTTCTTCTTTTAGACGAACATCGAAAATTTTTGAGACTAATGATAAACCCTTAGCCTGACTGTATTCCTGCAGGATTTGTTGAATGCAACGCATACCTTCATTTGGACGTCCTTCGTACAGATCAAGAATTGCAACACGTAACGTATGATTCATCCTGCAAATATCTTCAAAAAAATGGGTTATGACTGCAGCAAAAAAATCTTATTCCAGATCAACTTCTAAATTTGAAACACGAATAGAACTCCCGGGCAGTTACAGAAAACCACCAACTGGAAGAAATCTGGGAAATACTTCCTTAAATGAAGTAATTGAAGTGCTGGTAAAAATCAGGAGAAAAACGTCCATCGGGAATTTTATAAAGGGGCTGGGTACCGGAAAAAACAAACCACTCTCGAGGGAATTATTTGATCGCCGTTTTGGGGCTTCAGCCGAAGATATCAAACTGGTGGTGGCTTTTGCCCGTCAGCATGATCTCACTGTAGTTCTAACCTCTGTTTCGAAAAGATCTGTGATTCTTAAAGGTCCGGTTCAGAAATTCACTGAGGCTTTCCAGGTTTATCTTGCCAATTTCACACAGGAATCCGGTATTCCTTACCGGGGACGCAGCGGCGCAATACATATCCCTGCAATATTGAAGGATGTCATCACAGGTGTTTTCGGATTGGACAATCGTCCACAGGCCAGACCAATGTTCCATATGCTTAAAAAAGACGGGAACCTGATCCATCCTCAGGCTGCAACAGTTTCCTATAATCCCGATGCCATTGCCAGGGCCTATAAATATCCGACAGAAGTGAACGGAGCTGGGGAATGCATTGCTCTCATTGAATTGGGGGGTGGTTACCGAAATGTTGACATGCAGAATTATTTTAATAAACTGGGCATTCCTCTTCCAATAATTATTTCCCATTCTGTGGATGGCGGACACAATGCGCCTTCTACGCCCGACAGTGCTGATGGAGAAGTTGCGCTGGACATTCAGGTAGCGGGGGCTGTAGCTCCCGGAGCAAAGATTGTGGCTTATTTTGCTCCTAATTCTGATAAGGGCTTTCTAGACGCTATTAATGCGGCTATCCATGACCGGGATAATAATCCTTCGGTCATTTCTATTAGCTGGGGTTCAGCAGAGTCTGAATGGAGCGGACAGGCCACACAGAATTTCAATGAAGCCTTTATGTCTGCTGCTGCATTGGGAATCACAGTAACTGTTGCTGCCGGAGACAATGGTTCTTCCGATCGCGTAACGGATGGAAGTGCACATGTTGATTTCCCCGCCAGCAGCCCTTATGCCCTCGCCTGCGGAGGTACGCGGTTACTGACCGGGGAGGAAACCGTATGGAATGACCAGGATGGGTGGGCGACTGGTGGGGGCATCAGCGATATTTTCCCGGTTCCGGATTATCAGAAAGGTATTTCACTGCCTCCAAATGTAAACGCAACTAAAAAAAAGGGCCGGGGTATTCCGGATATTGCTGCCAATGCAGATTCGGCAACGGGCTATAATGTTTTGGTAGATGGTCAATGGACAATAGTAGGCGGGACCAGTGCGGTGGCTCCCCTGATTGCGGGACTGATTGCACTTGTCAATCAGAGATTAAAAAGAAATGCCGGATATATTCATCCTAAAATATATGCTACCCGGGAACCAGTATTCAAAGATATCACAGTGGGAAATAATATCACAGCGAAATCAGGCGGCTATTCCGCAAACGCAGGCTGGGATGCCTGTACCGGTCTTGGTGTTCCTTTGGGAAATATAGTGCAGATTCTCTGACGGGTTATTCAAACTTCCTTCCCTGGGTATACCAGAAATCCCGGAATGAAAATATGAAACTTGCATTCACATAATTTTCCCGTATCAGGTTGTTGTTTGCCGTTCCTTTTATTCCATATTGCAATACAAAAATGAAAGATAAAGGGGATCGTTTTGAATTCGTACCGATACCAATGGATCCGCCAATATCATCAATTTCTGTTCCGTTCACCATGAGGTATGTCCGGTTATAATAAAACCCCGCCTGATAAAAAGTGGTTTCATATAATGTGTTATAGGCAATTTTCTTTTTTGAATACTCGAATCCGATCGAAGCACGCTGACTGTTTTCGTACATGAAATCACCAGTTGAGGTCCGCAGACTTGACCAGTTTTGGAATTTATAATCCGCCAGTAAAGTGTATTTTTTATCCTTTGTAACCGAAAATCCAAATCCATAGCTTGTCGGAATGGTGTAATTTCCTACGGTTTCTTTTGTGCGCAGTACGTTAGAATCCAGGTTTACCACGGTAACATCGGATGTGGTATACAGGCTTTGTTGATTAGAATAAATGGCGCCGATGGAAATGTCCCAGTGTTGGTTGAGGGAGGTAAAATACTGAAGTCCGTAATCTAAATAGATATTATTGTAAAAAGTATTGTTGCTCTTCGACAGGTAAATGGAAGTGCCCTGACCAAAAATTATATTTTTATTGGTAATGGAACCAAAGAGATATGAAGCAGTAATCCCGATCGATAAATGTTTGGTGACCTGATATCCATTTGCCCAATATACCTTGTTGATACCACCGTAACCCTCATCATAAGTAGGGATTTGAATTCCGGCATTTCCGCCGATAGGCCTGGACCCGGAATATTCATAATTTTCTTCGCTATAAGGAACCAGCCCGACGGAACTACCCCAGTGTTTGAATATTTTAGTTCCCAGAGCAAATCTTTTAAACGTTATATCTGAAGACTGGTGATTGGTTTGACTAACAGGAATCCCCGAATAATCGATGTACGTACCATTTACCCCAAGTTCACCCACAAAAAAAGAATTGTCCAACGCACTCAGGGAAGCGGGATTATTGGTAATCAGGTACCGGTTATTCCGGTAAGCGATGCCGGTTGAAGCCATACCACTTGTACGGTTGATAATATTATCAGTAATATTACCAATAGCATGTATTGAATAAGGCTCATTATTGGTTTGTGCCAGTCCAGCAGTGATAAACAGAACGGAAAAAATGATAGTGAACGAGGATCTCATATAGGTAAAACCGTTCGGTTTGGTCATTTTAATAATATGAAGCGTAATAGATTTGCAACGAAATTTGATTTGACTTCAGCGGATTAAATTCATCTCCTATTACTGCCCGGTTGAACGTGGTATTAAAAAGGGTAGAAGGAACAGTCAACATAATTCCATTTTTGGAATTGTATTCAATGCCCTGTTTCAATGCGTTCTGGATAAACGGTGTAATATCATAGGAATAATTCGTATTGATTCCGTACAGGTAATCCACCTGAATGTTGCCATTTCCAAAAGGAAGCTGGGAACCGATCGTATTAGCCTGGGTAGTCAGCGTCAGGGGAACCAGTGGTGGCAGTCCGAATGTCGGACTGTATGTACCGGCAATCGGTTTAACGATCAGCAGTGCCTTCATCACAGTCAGATAGTCCTGGTAACCCAGCAAATTAGTAACGGTTGGAAAAAGAAGTTTTACGTAGAGACTGGTAATTGGCTGTAAAAATGCCCTGTTACCAGCAGAAGTGGAAGGAAGTTCGGGGTTCTGAGTATTCAGGGGAGCAGTTGGTGTTCCGGTACGATCAAATTCAATCCGGTTGAACTGGGTAAACTGCTTGGAGATCTGGAAATCAGTGGTTTTGTTAACAATGGTTACTCCGGGTTCGTGATAATAAATACGAAGAACCATTGAATCTTTGAATCCATAAATGGCGCCAGGCAGGTTGAGATCCGGATAAACGGTAAGTCCCTTGAAATAATTTTCAAATATGCCGGCATTGTTTACGGTATCAGAATTCCTGTAAAGTAATCCAAACAGATCCAGACCCATCGAATTGGGCATGCTGACAATTATAGAATCTCCTTTTCCCAAAGAAGTCAGTCCCGCGGTCGGGCGAATGAGTGCATCTGCTGATCCCAGTATCGCAGGATCATATGGAATGAAACTGTTATTAAAAAAGGCAGTCTGATTGGGGGGAAAATCCATAGTCTCTGTGAGCTGACTCACATTAAAGCGCTGCAGTTTGGTTGTATCCCCATAAAAAGACCTGTCGATTCTCAAGATCAGCCGGATAGAATCATATATCGAGGAATTCGTAATAACCGGCAAGGGAACTGGTGTGCCGATCTGACTGAAACTTCGTGAGGTGACTGTGCCGAAATAAGGATCTATATATCGCCCGAGCAATTGAACCTTGGTACCGGAAGTATTGAATGAATCCAGAAATACCGTGGATAGTTTCACAGCAAAAGTGTCGACCATAACCACATTGGTATAGTTGTCGCCATTGTATTGACTGTTAAACCGGATCTGCGGCTTTGAGCAGGCTATCATCGTTACGATAAAAAGTCCGGATAAAAGATATAGTTGATGCCTGAAAAAACTTTTTCTTCCCATGCTTATGTTCTCCAGATTAAGGCTCCTGTTTCGGATGATTGAAAAAAACTGACTGGCTTGATGCGGTAAAGCCGTGGTCAGGTATCGGGTTGAAATTATTCATTTAATTGTCTTTCCGCACTTTGTAATTGGGCAAAAGTATGTTTTTTGAATTCGATTAACAATTGAAAAGCATTACGTTAATTGATAAATTTTTGTGAAATCCCCCGAATTGTCCGTATTTCGCGCTGCAAATAAAATACTTTTATCGCTACAAAACACTGTATTCTCAATACCACAATATGAAGCGGATCTATTTCCAACTGTTTTCACTTTTCGTTTTAAGCACTTTGTTTTCCTGTCATAAAAATTCTATTCCGGTCACCCAGAGCGGTAACTGGGTTACAGAATCCCAGTTAAACGGGCCTGCCCGGAGTGAAGCGGTTTCCTTTGTAATCGGAAATTTTGCTTACCTCGGTACCGGTTGGGACGGGTTAAACACACGATATAATGACTTCTGGAGATATGATCCATCTAATAATATCTGGTCGCAGGTATCCAGCATGCCCGCGGGAACGGAAAGGAATTCTGCGATTGCCATGTCGATAAGTGACAAAGGGTACGTTGGTACCGGATACAATTCCGCTGGTTTTTACCTTGCTGATTTTTATGAATTCGATCCCGCAGCGAATACATGGTCCAGGAAAGCTGATTTCCTTGGGGGAGCTCGTCAGGAAGCTGTTGGATTTGGAATCGGAAATTTTGGATATGCAGGAACTGGTTTTGATGGTAGTAATGCCCTTAAGGATTTTTTCAAATACGATCCGGGAACTGATACCTGGAGTGATATTGGATTCAGTGGAAATAAAAGATGGGGGGCTGTTACTTTCCTTTATAATAATAAAGCTTATCTGGTAACGGGCGTTAACAGCGGAACACCGCAAACCGACTTCTGGGTTTTCAACCCCTCGTCCGATACTCTGAAATGGTCTGAACTCAGACATATAAATAATTACAGCAGCGATGCTTATGATGATGCGTATACTACTATCGCAAGATGGAATGGAGCAGCATTTGTAATTGGAGACTTTGCTTATATCAGTACCGGTGAAAATGGAATATATTATACCTACACCTGGCAATATGATTTTTCCCAGGATCTCTGGAATCAGAGAACACCTTTTGAAGGTCCTCCTACTACCGGAGCTGTCGGATTTAATGTTGCAGGTCTCGGATTTGTAGGAACCGGCAGAAGCTCTCCCGGACAGGCAGGATCATCAGATTATTTACGCCAGTTCCAGCCCGATGTGACTGAGAATCCCAATGACAATTAGAAATAAATATTCTCTTATCGGAATTACCGCGTTGCTGATCGGCATCGCGGTAATTTTTTTTGGCAGGAAGGACAATCACGAAGGGAAAATATATTTGCATGCCGTTGCCATCCGGACTGACAAGGGATGGGGTTATAATATCCTGGCAAATGAAAAAATATATATCAGGCAGGAGTATATGCCGGGTATTCCTGGTAAACAGGGATTTAAATCCGCAGATGATGCATTGATGGTAGGAAATCTGGTTGTGAGAAGAATCAGTTCAAATCAAATGCCGATGATTAACCAAAGAGACCTGGATAGTTTGGGACTGTTGAAAAAATAATTCGTAAACGATAGTGACAGGACTGATAAATTTTTTTCGCAAAACAAAAGCCGCTCTTTTTAAGAAGCGGCTTTTGCAATTCGTTACTCCGGGAATGTTATTTATTAGATAGTCTTGAAGGTACAATCTTACATTTCAGGGTTCCGGATTTCACGATACTGGTTCTGGTTTTTCTTTGGATTGGATTCTTGCTTTCTGATTTGGTTTTTCGTCGGATCAGGATTGTCCTGGTTTTCTTAAGTTTGGATTTGGTTCAGGTTTCGGTTTTTTCAGCGGTTCGGATTTAGGGGTTCAATTCGTTCGGAGTTCTGGATTTTTTGGTTTTTCTTCGGATTGGCTTTGCTTGTTAACAATACAAAGATGCGCTTGCCTGAGCCCTTTTTATAACTTATTCGATAAAGGGTCTAAAACCTTCGATTTTCAGTGAAAAATCGACGATTAACCGAAAATCCTCATTGCCGATTCCTCTTTCCTCAATACTTTTGCCCCTCTTCAAATTGTTATACATGAGACAAATCGCTTTCCGGGAAGCTTTACGTGAGGCCATGCAGGAAGAAATGCGCCGGGACGACCGGGTTTTTCTGATGGGTGAAGAAGTGGCAGAATATAACGGAGCCTACAAGGTCAGCCAGGGTATGCTGGATGAGTTTGGTCCGAAAAGGGTAATAGATACCCCTATTTCAGAGCTTGGCTTTACAGCTGTTGGTGTGGGTGCCGCCCAGAACGGCCTTCGTCCGGTTCTGGAGTTTATGACGTGGAATTTTGCGGTACTGGCCCTGGACCAAATCCTGAATACTGCATCCAAGATGCTAGCTATGAGTGGGGGACAGGTTGGTTGTCCTATCGTATTCAGGGGTCCCAACGGATCGGCAGGGCAGCTTGGCGCCCAACATTCCACTGCTTTTGAAAGTTATTTCGCCAATATTCCTGGTCTCAAAGTAGTTTCTCCCAGCAATGGATATGATGCAAAAGGGTTATTAAAACAGGCAATCCGGTATGAAGAAGATCCGGTTATTTTTATGGAAAGTGAAGTGATGTATGGCGATAAGTCCGAAATACCTGAGGAAGAATATTATATCGAACTGGGTAAAGCCCATGTAGCCAGACCGGGGACAGATGTAACTATCGTTTCATATAACAAAATGATGAAGGTTTCCCTGGCTGCTGCTGCCGAACTTGAAAAAGAAAACATCAGCGCCGAGGTCATAGATCTGCGTACCATTCGTCCGCTTGACTGGATGACCGTACTCGAAAGTGTGAAAAAAACAAACCGCCTGGTAATCGTTGAAGAGCAATGGCCATTTGCTTCTATTTCTTCCGAAATTGCCTATACTATACAAAAGGAAGGATTTGACTATCTGGATGCACCCATCCGTCGCATAACTGCAGCAGATGCTCCCCTGCATTATGCAGGCAACCTGGTGGCTGCTGCCATGCCTTCGGCAGAAAAAGTGGTTCGTATGGTCAAGGAGGTAATGTACCTGAATAAATAGTTTTAAGTTTCCAGCGGAATAAATGTTAACCACATGAAAGGGTTTTTATTCGTCCTATGTATTGGAGGATTTATTCTTATGGGCAGGGGCCAGTCTGCATATCAGCCCTCACCTCAAAACCTTCTTGCCCGTAAATGGTTTGACAGCGCTCGTTTTGGAATGTTCATACACTGGGGCGCATTTAGTATTCCGGGTAGCGGAGAATGGGTAATGAATGACCGGAATATTTCGGATTCTTCATACAGGCAGCTACAGACTATTTTCAATCCGGTTCGGTTTGATGCCAAAAAATGGGTTTCCACAGCGAAAAATGCGGGGATGCAATACATCACGCTGATTACCCGCCACCATGATGGTTTCAGCGTATGGGATACCAAACAATCAGATTGGAAAATCACAAATACCGACTGGAAACAGGATGCTGTAAAACTCATGGCTGAAGAATGTCAGCGACAGCATATAAAACTTTTTGTCTACTATTCTTTGCTGGACTGGTATCGCGGCGATTATCAATATGAGACCGGTCGTACGGGCCATGGCACAGGCAGAAAAGGGAAAAGTGACTGGAGCCATTACATAGATTTCATGAAGGCTCAGCTCACTGAATTGCTTACTCAATATGGTCCGATCGCTGGTGTTTGGTTTGATGGTTACTGGGACCAGCTTCCGAATGACTACGATAAACTCGACAAACCAAATGTTGACTGGCACTTGTCAGAGATTTATACATTGATTCATCAGTTGCAGCCCCAATGCCTGATCGGGAATAATCATCACCTGGCTCCAATACCGGGAGAAGATTTTCAAATGTTTGAAAAGGACCTTCCCGGGGGCAATAGCACGGGATTTGGCGGACAGTCCGTTTCCAGCCTGCCGCTGGAAACCTGTGAAACCATCAATGATTCCTGGGGTTTCAATATAACAGATACAAAATATAAATCTTCTACCACTTTGATCCGTCTGCTTGTAAATGCCGCGGGATATGGAGCCAATCTTCTGTTGAATATCGGTCCGTTACCTAATGGTGAAATACAGCCGGCTTTCACAGAGCGGCTGGATACTATGGGTATCTGGTTAAAGAAAAATGGATATTCAATATACGGCACCCGAGCTGGTTTCATAAAACCGGGTGAATGGGGGGCGGCTACAGAAACAGAGAATAAAGTCTATCTCCACATTTTTAAAACTGACGGGGAAATGTTTTTTATAAAAATACCTTATCGGGTAAAGAAAGCAGGAATAGATGGAAAACCGTTGCGGATTAAGCAATTGGAGGACAACTATATTATGATCGATCTGAGGGGAATTGCCCTTGATCCGGTAGATACGATAATCCAGTTGGATATTAAAAAATAAAAAATTCCGGATAGCAACCTGATCCGGAATCCTATTTATTAATAAATGGCTTTTAAAGCAGTTCCCATTACAATCAGGGAAATATAAGCGAAGCCAATGAGCACAAATCCGAAAACAGTCAGTTTCAAAAATACTTTGGCCGGAGCTTTTACGGAATGGTCTAATTCCTGTTTCATAGGGTTAAATTTTAATTCGGGTTTTTCTTAAAATATGGACACTCACAAAATAAGCATGGAAACCGATTCCTGCAACGTATTTTTACGAAAGTAGAACCCCGGGAGGAAAGGATTTCCAGAGTAAATTTCAAATAACCCATTATTAAAGTAAATTGCGGTGTAATAAGCTGAAAATCCGTCCCTTATTTTAATAGAAACCGAGAAATATGTCGAATATTCTGATCATTGATGATGAAAAAGCTATCCGGAAAACCCTGAGTGAAATACTTTCTTATGAAGGGTACAAAATTGATGAAGCGGGAGATGGGGAAGAGGGATTCAGAAAGTTCAGGGAAAAAGAATATGATGTCATTCTGTGTGATATAAAGATGCCTAAAATGGATGGCATTGAATTTCTGGAAAAGGCAAAGGAAGCGAATCCGGATCTTCCGATTATCATGATTTCCGGTCACGGTACAATTGAAACAGCAGTAGAAGCCGTTAAGAAAGGAGCTTACGATTATATTTCCAAACCTCCGGATCTGAATCGTCTCCTCATCACGATACGCAATGCCATGGATAAAACTTCCCTGGTGGCAGAAACCAAAGTGCTGAAAAGAAAAGTGAGCAGGGTGCAGGATATGATCGGCGATTCAACACCGATTCATAAAATCAGGGAGACGATTGAAAAAGTTGCACCAACAGATGCCCGCATTTTAATTACCGGGGAAAATGGAGTAGGTAAGGAGCTGGTAGCCCGCTGGGTACATGAGAAAAGCAACCGGGCTTCGGGTCCGCTTATCGAAGTGAATTGTGCTGCCATCCCGGGCGAACTAATCGAAAGTGAATTGTTCGGACATGAAAAGGGTTCATTTACGTCAGCGGTGAAGCAAAGAATCGGCAAATTTGAGCAGGCAAACTCCGGAACACTTTTTCTGGATGAAATCGGGGACATGAGCCCCAATGCTCAGGCAAAAGTACTTCGCGCTCTACAGGAAGGAAAAATAACAAGAGTGGGTGGCGACAAGGATATTAATGTAGACGTTCGTGTTATCGCGGCAACCAATAAAGATCTTTTGAAAGAAGTGGATGAAAAAAATTTCAGACTGGATCTGTATCATCGTCTCAGTGTAATCATCATCCACGTTCCTTCTTTAAATGAAAGGAAAGACGATATCCCCCTGCTTATTGATAAATTCCTTCAGGATATTTGCAACGAATATGGAATTGCGCGTAAGGGAATTGATGAAGAAGCCATTATGGCACTTCAGGAATACAACTGGACGGGTAATATCCGTGAACTCAGAAATGTGGTTGAACGTCTCATCATTCTTTCTTCAAAATCCATTGGCCGTGAAGACGTGGCAAATTATGTGCTTCCCAAAAAATAGCTCCTTAAAAATTGCATAAAAGTGTCGAACGGTTTAGCTAATCCCTCTATCTGCCTTATTTTGAAGGCTTTTTAATATGGTACATTTACCCCAAACTAAAATCGCTTAAATGACTGCCCATCAGATACTGAGTTTGCTGTTCATTGCCCTGGTACTGTTCATACTGCCGACCATAGGGTCGTACTTTATGTTTAAGAAGGCAGGAGTTCAGGCTTGGAAAGGCCTGGTGCCGGTTCTCAACACCTACGAAATGCTCCGTATAAGCAAAAGACCTGCTTACTGGTTTTTCCTGCAGTTTATACCGGTAGCGGGTTGGTTTATCACGTTGGCGATATTAGTAGAATTTGTAAAAACTTTTGGGAAGTTTCGTTTCTACCAGCATGCCCTGACGGTTTTTTCAGCAGGTTTATATTTTATTTACGTCGGGCTAAATAAAAAAGATCATTTCATTGGATCTGAAGGAGCAAGGAAATATAAAAAATCTGCTGTAAGGGAATGGATTGATGCAGGTGTATTCGCCGTAGTTGCGGCCACCCTTATACGCACCTTTGTTTTCGAAGCATATGTGATTCCTACGCCTTCCATGGAAAAAACCCTCCTGGTAAATGATTTTCTTTTTGTAAGCAAATTCAGTTACGGGCCACGTATTCCCAACACACCGATTGCCATGCCATTTGTCCATCATACCATGCCCATTTTTGATATGAAATCTTATGTGGAATGGGTTCACATTCCTTATACACGCTGGTTTCCTTCTCCTGTGAAAAGAAACGATGTGGTCGTGTTTAATTTCCCTGCCGGGGATACAGTAATTAACAAGGAAGGATATCAGTCAGAACAGCCATATTATGATGTGGCGAGAGCACTGGGCGGACCGGGAGGAATAGATGCCGGTCGCCAGGCAATACTAAGCGACCCGGATCAATATCCACTCATCGTGCGTCCGGTGGATAAACAGGAAAATTATATTAAGCGATGTGTTGGCATATCTGGAGATTCCTTACAGATTATTAACCAGATCGTTTATATTAATGGAAAAGCTACTCCGCTTCCGGATTTTTCAGAGACAAATTATATCGTCACTACAGCCGGTCAGCAACTGGATGAGACAGTAATGAAAGAAGAATACGACATCGATATCAATAATGGGGAAGAATTTCAGCAAACAGGCATGCCTAACCGATATGCCATGTTGCTTACTTCAGTTGCAAGGGATAAAATGATGAAAAGCGGACTGGCAAAAAATATAATCCCATATATCGACAGCAGCCGGGATGTATATCCCTACAATCCGCAATACAATTGGACAAAAGATAATTATGGTCCGATATGGATTCCCAAAAAAGGAGCCACACTGATTCTCAATTCCTTTAATTATCCATTTTACGAGAGGGCAATACGGGACTATGAAAAAAACAAACTGGAAATGCGGAACGGTAAATTTTTTATCAATGATAAAGAAGCATCGGATTATACTTTTAAAATGGACTACTATTGGATGATGGGCGACAACCGGCATCAGAGCCAGGACAGCCGATATTGGGGATTTGTTCCGGAAGATCATGTGGTAGGAGAAGCTTCAATTATCTGGATGAGCTGGAATAAAGGAATCCGATGGAGTCGCCTGTTTAAGAAAATTAAATAACATCCCATTTTCCAATGAAGTCAGCCACTTTACAAATCCAGATACAGATATTTCCTGATTTCAAATCTCTCGGAGTTGACGATGCCCTGCTGCTGGAAGCCGCAAAAAAAGCTACGGGAAATGCATATGCTCCATATTCAGGATTCAGGGTGGGTGCGGCGATTCGTTTGAGCAACGGTAATATCCTCTCGGGGTCTAATCAGGAAAATGCAAGTTTTCCCGCTGGAATTTGTGCGGAAAGGGTAGTGCTTTCAGCTGCTTCAGCCAGTTTTCCGGGAGTCGCAGTGACCGATATGGCACTGACTTATTCCAATGTGTCCGGATCGGGTGATCGGCCGATAAGCCCCTGTGGCATATGCAGGCAGACGCTCGCTGAATATGAACAAAGGTCTGGAAATGCGATACGCCTTATTCTTGGCGGACAATCAGGGGAGATTTTTATTATCCCCAAGGCAACGGATCTTCTTCCTTTTGCGTTTAGTAGCCAGGAACTGAAAGCATTTTAAATTTTTGAATGAATTGGCACCCTTTATGAAAAGATGGATACTTGTTTTAATGGGATTAACTCTGATCGCTTATTTTAGTTGTGTAAAATCAACTCCATCCACTCCGGCTTGTACCAATGCACTGCCTTATAGCGAATCCGCAGACCTGCTCAAATTTGCAGATGACAGTATACACACCACCTTTGACAGCTCCGGAATTTATTATGAGATCCTGGATTCGGGACAGGCAAACGCAAAACCGAGTTTAAGTTCGTATATGTATGTGAACTATATAGGCAAGCTGATGAACAATACTATTTTTGATTCCGCTACCAATTCGTCACTGGGTGGCTATCAGTTGCAGCAGTTGATTCCAGCCTGGCAGTTTGGTCTCAGTAAAATCGGAGTCGGAGGCCGTATAAAACTTTTGATTCCTTCTGCTTATGCCTATGGGTGTAATGGATATTTAACCATTCCGCCGAATTCTCCATTGTATTTTGACATTACGCTGCTCTCAATCTATTAGTTTTTCCTAACTTACGTTTCTAAATTTTACTATTATGAAACGTACGGCCAACGCAGTATGGAATGGTTCAGGAAAAGAAGGAAAAGGCGTGCTCACCACTCAGAGTAATGCATTAAATAAAATGCAGTATTCCTACAAATCCCGGTTTGAAGAAGGCGTCGGGACAAATCCGGAAGAACTGGTTGCGGCTGCTCATTCGGGTTGCTTTGCCATGGCTTTAAGCTTTCAACTTCAGGGGATGAATATTACACCGGACAGTCTCGATGTAACTGCGGTAGTGACTCTTGATCCTCCGACCGGCACAATTACTTCTTCGGCACTCACACTAAAAGCTAAAATACCAGGCATTTCTGAGGAGCAGTTTAAGAAAGCATATGAGGCGGCCAAAACAGGTTGCCCAATCAGTAAGCTTCTTAACACAACCATTACACTGGAGGCTTCACTTGTATAAGCTTAGTGCCCAAAAGTGTAATGGTGTAATAAGGTAAATTAATAACTCTTTACCGCCAACTTCCAACAGTTGACTGTCAACTTCAATAAAGCTATTCATGAAATTAAAAAGCAAAAACACAAGGAGAGAATTTCTTAAAGCATCCTCATTGGCAGCGGCCGGATTTTTTATCGTTCCGCGCCATGTACTTGGCCGGGGATATGTAGCGCCAAGCGATAAATTAAATATAGCCGGAGTCGGAGTTGGCGGAAAGGCAGAAGTGAATCTTCCTTATGCGTATAATCTTGGCTCGGATAATATAGTAGCACTTTGCGATGTGGATGATCGTATGGCGGTTCATGCCCGTACTAAATGGCCTAATGCACCTTATTACAAAGATTACCGTGTGATGTTGGAAAAAGAAGGCAAAAATATTGACGCTGTAATAGTTACCACACCGGATCATATGCATGCTCCCATTGCGCTTGCCGCCATGCAACTTGGGAAGCATGTATATGTTGAAAAGCCATTAACCCACGATATTTATGAGGCGAGGATGCTTACAGAAGCGGCAAAAAAATATAAAGTTGTAACCCAGATGGGAAATCAGGGTAGCAGCGGTGACGATATCCGGTTGGTTCAAACATGGATTCAGGATGGATTGCTGGGAGACGTTCACACAGTGCATGTCTGGACCAACCGCCCGACATGGCCCCAGGGAATACTTACCCCTACCGGGCAATTTGAAGTGCCTAAAGAGTTAGACTGGAACCTTTGGCTTGGCACAGCCCCACAACGTGATTACAATCCTGCATATCTGCCGGCAATATGGCGTGGCTGGGTCGATTATGGATCCGGGTCACTGGGAGACATGGGTTGTCACTTTATTGATGTTCCTTATCTGGCGTTAAAACTGGGATACCCGGTCTCTGTCGAAACCAGTATAGGCTCGGTTTATACCGGATTTTTCAAGGAACTAGTAAATCCGGAAAGCTATCCGCCATCAGCAAAATCCTACATTCAGTTTCCGCAGCGCGGATCCCTGGTGCCGGTGAAAATGGTCTGGTATGACGGGGGTATAAAACCCGAAAGACCTGAAGAGCTATTGCCAGATGAGGCAATGGGTGACGAAAGCGGCGGAATGATTTTCGAAGGAACCAAAGGAAAACTCATGGCTGGAATTTTTGGCCAGCGGGCTACACTCTTACCCACCAGCAGGATGAAAGATGCCGTTCTCCCGAAATCAAAATATCCTTTTGTAACCGGAGGATCGGAAGGTCATCAGCAACAATGGGTAAAAGCCTGCAAAGCCGGGTACGGAACGTACACCAGTTCAGATTTTGCTATAGCCGGTCCATTGACTGAAACTGTACTTATGGGCAATCTTGCGGTACGTAGTTATGTGTACAGTGAATCAGACAGCATGGGAAAAAGAGTTTATCCCGGCAGAAAAAAACTGCTTTGGGATGGAGAAAAAATGGAAGTCACCAATTTCGCACCGGCCAATCAATTTGTAAAAAGAACCTATCGCTCTTACTAGCCCCAAGATATAAGATTAAAGTCCCAGGGCGAACCGTGGATTTATATTCAGGACAAACGGTGTTTGATCGGTTTTTTTTGATTTAACTGACAACAAAAAAATATGAAAAATAAAAGAAGGGATTTTATAAAATCCACTGCCATGGCAGCAGCCGGTTTTTTTATTGTCCCCAGGCATGTGTTGGGACGCGGTTATATTGCCCCAAGCGATAAATTGAATATCGCAGCCATTGGTGCCGGGGGAAAAGGGGAGAGTGATCTGTTTGAATTTTCAAAAAGCCCTCATGCCAATATTGCATTCCTCTGCGACGTGGATGACAGGCAGATCACTAAATCCGTAAGCCGTTTTCCCAATGCAAAAAGATATTACGATTTCAGGGAGATGTTGGAGAAAGAACATGGTTCGATTGATGCCGTTTCAGTGTCTACACCGGATAACTGCCACGCAGTAGCTGCCATTGCAGCTATGCAGCTTGGGAAACATGTTTATGTGCAGAAACCATTAACGCACGATATTTATGAAGCGAGAATGCTCACTGAAGCGGCAAAAAGGTATAAGGTGGTAACGCAGATGGGAAATCAGGGTGCTTCCGGAGACGGCGTCCGTACAATGCAGGAGTGGTACCGTGCAGGTATAATCGGGGATGCTACCGACATACAGATTTGGACCAACCGGCCGATCTGGCCACAGGGAATGGGAACACCTAAAAGTACGGATCCGGTACCTCCTGAATTAAGGTGGGATCTCTGGCTGGGACCAGCGCAGGCAGAGACCTATCATAAAGAATATGTTCCTTTCAGCTGGCGGGGTTTCTGGGCATTTGGAACAGGTGCCCTGGGAGACATGGGATGTCACCTTATTGATCCGGCATTTAAAACGGTGGGGCTGGACTATCCAAATTCTGTTGAATGCAGTCAGGTATCGATTTTTCAAAAAGCCTGGACCCCTGAATATTTTCCCGAAAGTTGCCCGGCAGCTTCTTCCGTGATATTAAATTTTCCAGGAAAAAATGGGAAGTCCGACATAAAACTGCATTGGATGGATGGTGGAATCATTCCACAAAGACCAGATGAACTGGGTGCCGATGAACAGTTTGGAGATAGTGGAGGCGGAGGAGTGCTGATAACAGGAACCAAAGGAAAAATAATGTGTGAAACCTATGGTGCCAATCCAAAACTTCTTCCTACATCCAGAACGAAAGAAATCAATTTACCACAAACCATTGCAAGAGTTCCTGAAGGACACTATGTACAATGGATCAATGCCTGTCTTGCCGGATATGGTCAGAAAGAAGTGAGTTCTCCTTTCGAATATGCCGGACCGTTAACAGAAACCATTCTGATGGGAAATCTGGCACTTAGATCCTGGAACATCAGAACTGAAAAAACATCTACTAACGGAAGGCAGCAGTTTAACTATACAGGAAGAAAAAAATTACTCTGGGATGCTGCCAATATGAAAATTACAAATTTCGATGAAGCCAATCAGTTTGTGAAACGGGAATACCGGAACGGATGGTAATAATTTTAAATTATTAATTGTTAACCAGAATATTGTTTTTCCGGAATGAATCAATGATATCCAGCATCAGTGCATTGCGAATGGTTCCCACTTCCGACATATCCGGAACCCAGAATTTGATTTCATAGTTCACCATGTCATTGGCAAAAGTTTCGACCGTAACAGCTGGTTTGGGATCCTTCATGATCTGATCATTTTTCTGGATTTCTTCGAGAATTAATTGTCTGGCTTTACGGAAATCAGATTTGTAAGGAATACTGATTGGAACTTTCACCCGCTTATTGCGGTCATTGATGGTCCAGTTCACCAGTTGTTGCGAAAGCAGATCTCCGTTGGGAATAATAATATTCGCACCCTCTCCATTACTTATCTGACTGGATCTTACTCCGATTTCCTGTACAGTGCCGGTTTTACCTCCAACCTCGATGGTGTCTCCGATCTGGATGGGTCGTTCAAATGCAATGATGATTCCGGAGACCAGGTTATTTACCAGGTTTTGCAAACCAAATCCGATACCTACTCCCAGTGCACCAATCAATATGGAAATTTTATTTATCGGAATGCCCGCTGCAGCAACCGCAATTAAAAATCCGGCAGTCCAGATGCCAATACGAACAATCAGCGCAATGGAACCCAGCTTGGTTTTTTTCCTGGGACCCGGATTATGCCTTTCATCAAAAAAGAAATTTACAAACTGGGAAAGAACTGAAGATATCCAGATGATGAGGATGAACAGTATTCCACTCGTAAATGAAAATGTAAAACTTCCGATGGTCCTGGGCCTGTTGATAAAATAAAACAGGATATTGCTGAGCCGGTCGTACAACATCAGATTCCGGACAATGGCAACCGTCCAAACGAAAACTGCTACCACCCACAACACACTACGAAGTTTGTTCTTCAGATCTACAAAATTCAGGAAAGCAAAAAACCGGTTGTGAAATACTTCTGACTGGGTATATACGGCATCTACCAGAATGGTGCAGCAGACTTTAAGTGTTACGGCCAGTACAAGACTGTCAATGGCACTATATGCAAAAAGTTTGCAGAGTGTTATCCTTCCGGTTAGATTGCAGACGATTGAAAAGATAATCTGCCCCAGTGTAAGAATGATGATGAGGTTGCGGGCTTTGGATTCCTCGAGGGCTTTAAAAATTATTATTTTCCTTCTCAGCAGCACGATGCATACGATAGCTAGTATAACTCCTCCGAGCATAAGACCCCATCTTTCTCCTAATGCGGAATCGAGTAAAATATCATCCAGGGCAAACGCAGTCCAGACGCCAACAATAATAAACCAGATGACCTTTCCGGTATTACGGACATAAGGTAGTAACAAGATCGATAAAAATAATATTCGAAAAAGTTCATTAAAATGAACATATGCGGCGGGTACACCGGCATACAGAAACGGACTATAAGTAAAAAGTAGCAGCAGGCTGCAGATTAGAGTTGATTTTTTCAGGAACACCAAATTTTGAACAATGGGTTGCGGATCCGGACGTTTGCGCAATACTCGAACGATGATCAAAAACCAGACGAACAGTAAAACCCAGATGCCCAGATTAATGGCCCGGGTATCCCAGGTCGTCTTCATAAAAAAACGGACGACACGGGTAGACCGGGTAAGTCCATCGCTGATAATTTCGGGTAGGGTGGCGTCATAATCCGTTGCGCACAAATCAAAAAATGGAGCTTCTTCCTGTTTGAAAATGCCCGCACGGATTGCCTGCTGGTGATCGCTGATTTCCGATTGCAGGTCCTTAACCAATAAATAATTTACGGAAACCCGGTTTCGGAGCGTATTGGATTTAATAGTAGAACTATGGAGAATGGAATCCAGGGAAAGGGACCGGTTATGAACTGTTTTCATTTGCCCGCCCAAAATGGCATCCAACGAATCATTCAGCAAACTGCTGTCATGTTTTACCAGTCGGATTTTCTGGTGTATATCGTTTAACTGGACAGTGTAAGATGCCAGTGACTTTTCCCATCCTTCCAGCGTTTCGCGCGATTCACTCAGCAATACGTAGGCTGTATTCAGGTTCCTGAGATTCATCGGGTTCTCATTTTGAGCCAGGCGTTTGTGAAAATATTTCAATCCACGTTCCAAACCTGAAAGTGATTTCAGAATTCCGGCTGTGTCCAGTTTCCTGTCAAAAAAATTTTCCGCCCTGTTCAGACTGAATGTATAAGATTGAATTTTGTTCACCATGTACGGTACAGTGGTGTCCCTGACTTCTGCTTCACGGAGAATGGAATCAGAAATTCTGCTCGTCAGGTCAACGATAGAAGTATCTACTTTCTGCCGGTGAACCATACGCTTTTTAGTCTGGCCCAAAGCCTGAACACAAATCAAACTAAAAATTATAAAACCAAGGGTAGACCGAAGCCGGTATTTAACTGGCATAAAGACAGGAATTTTAATCAATATACGTTAATTGCAGGTGCAGGAGTCTGGCAATGCGGAAGAATACTGTGAACCTTACTCACTAAGCATGCGGGATAGCATGAGCAATTCCGTTTTTTTATACAAATTGGACTCGTTGTCGAAACATTTGCTGAATTCTTCGAGCAATGTCTGAATGATCCGGACATGATTGCAAGGTCTGAAATGTAAGTCTGCCGGGGTAATGGAAATCCGGTTGAAATAATTCATTACATCCTTATGTGTAAAAACCTGTCCGCTCATTGGGTCAATAAAAAATTCAATGCGGTCAATGGCGGCTTTTTCATTTGCCTCATCAGCCAGTCCCGGTTTGATATAAGCAAGTACAAACTGGCGAGGAATATTGATGGCCTTAATCGGAATATCCAGCAACTCACTCAATAGTAAATAAAGCACCCCATTAATTATCGTATTTCCTCTTTTGGTCTCAATAACTTTATGAACCAGGAATTCATCCGGATGCTGATAACCGACTTCCGTTCCCTTCAGATTATAATACCCGTAAATTATACTGGTTAATACATTTACCTGTTCCAGCGGGGTTAGGTAATTGTTTAATTCAAGCCAGATATTACGCCTCAGTTTCTCGATTTCTTCCAGAACCGGACTTGTGGCCAGATCTGGATATTGAAATTTTGAAACCAGCAGACTGGCGGTTAAAAGATCATGATAACTGCTCGATTTCCATCGTTGAAAATCTTCTGTCAGGTCCCGGTAGTGGAGCCGGTGAATCAGCATCTCAATTCTTTCCTGAATTGAATCCTGCAATGTATTTTCCCAGAGATATTCGAGATTTGGAATGATGCCCCGGCCGTAACTGATTATCCGGTTACTGACCGTGGAAAACACTTCTTCATCCGGATCATCTATAAGATGAAGCAAGGCTTTAATTTCTTTGGATTCCTGCATGGGGTGGATGTTTTTTCTTCTGTCGGTATACTGTCAGGGTTAACGGGATGAATATCGCAGAAGTTAAAAAAAACGCAATGACAATCTTATCCACAAATCCGATCCGGATGTTTATTTCCGGACCGGATATGCCTGCCCTGATTGGATAACGCAGGATTTCAGAAAATCTTATGAGGATTTCTTTTTCTTCGGAACCCTTTTGGGTGGGTTGGCTTTAACGTCTTCAATTATGGCCTTAATTTCAGGAAGTTCGAGGGTTTCCACCATTTCCTGTTTCTCCTTTGGTATTTTATAATTGCGAAGACCCTGCTTGATATAGGGACCATAAGGCCCTCGAAGTAATTGAATTTTTTCTTTTTCAAAAACTTTGATGGTCCTCTGTTCCTTAGTAGCTCTTTTTTCCACTATGATAGGAGTGGCTTCCTCAAAGCTGATCGTATAAGGGTCGAATTCTTTGGAGAGAGAATAGAATTTTTTATCATGGGCGATATACGGACCAAAGCGTCCAATATTTACCGTAACATCCACGCCTTCAAAAATGCCAAGATTTCTGGGAAGTTTAAAAAGTTCCAGTGCGTCATCCAGGTTGATGGTTTCAATGCTCTGTGTATTTTTTAACTTTGCAAAGCGTGGTTTTTCTTCATCATTTTGCTCACCAATCTGGGCCATTGGTCCATAGCGGCCCATCCGCACAATGAGTTTTTTCCCAGAAACCGGATCAACGCCCAGCTCCCTTTCCCCACTTATGCGTTCTGCATTCTCGATCGTATTTTCGACATCTTTTTTAAATGGAATATAAAACTCATCAATCATATTATTCCATTCGAGTTTACCACTGGCTACTTCATCAAATTCCGCTTCTATGCGCGCCGTGAAATTGTAGTCCATGATATCATCGAAGTACTGTTTAAGAAAATCAGTAACGACAAGTCCCAGGTCGGTTGGGAATAATTTTGATTTTTCAGCTCCTGTGGTTTCCTGTTCTGCGATTTTGCTGATCTTATTTTCCTTAAGTTTCAAAATCCTGAAATTCCGGATCACCCCTTCCTTATCCCGTTTCTCCACGTAACCTCTTTTCAATATTGTGGATATAGTTGGGGCATAGGTAGACGGTCGTCCAATACCCAGTTCTTCCAGTTTCTTAACCAGGGATGCTTCTGTATATCGGGGAAGTGGCCGGCTGAAACGTTCTGTAGCACGCATTTCCACAAAAGGCAGTTTCTCGTTGACTGACAACTGGGGTAACATACCTTCCTGGTCTTCGTCTTCCGTAATATCATCGTCGTCGCGGTCTTCCCGGTAAACTTTCAGGAATCCGTCGAATTTCAATACTTCCCCGCTCGCCTTCAATTCTTCTTTGTTAGTTGAAATCCGAATCAGCGCTGTCGTTTTTTCCAATTCGGCATCTGCCATTTGGGAGGCCATGGTTCTTTTCCAGATCAGTTCATACAACCGGCGCAGATCGGCATCTTCTACCGAGTCATTTTCCATATACGTTGGGCGGATGGCTTCGTGAGCTTCCTGCGCACTTTCATTTTTATTTTTGAAAACCCGTTTCTGGTAATATTTATTTCCGTACTTATTGTTGATTTCACTTTTGAGACTATCCATTGCAGTGTCACTCAGGCTTACACTGTCGGTACGCATATACGTGATCTTTCCGCTTTCATAAAGTTTTTGTGCCAGTAACATTGTCCGGCTAACACCATATCCCAATTTCCTGGAAGCCTCCTGTTGAAGGGTGGAAGTCGTAAATGGGGCGGCGGGAGATTTCTTTCCCGGTTTTACCTGAATATCTGAAACGGTATAGTCTGCATGGAGACAGCTTTGTAAAAATTCTTCGGCTCCGCGTTCGTCTCCATATTTTTTGCCTTCAGCTGAGAAAACAACATTTTTACCCGAGATATCCTTGGCTGTAAATGAGGCTTCTATCCGAAAAGTGCTCTGTGATGTAAATGCATTGATCTCTCTTTCTCTTTCCGCAATGATCCGAACGGCAACACTCTGAACCCGACCGGCACTCAGGTTATTCTTCATGCTCATTTTCCGCCAGAGAACAGGACTCAGTTCAAATCCGACAATACGATCCAGGATCCGGCGGGCCTGTTGTGCATTAACCAGGTTCATATCCACCGTTCTGGGATTACCAACGGCTGATTCTATGGCCCGTTTGGTAATTTCATGAAATACAATTCTTTTGGTTGTTTTGGGATCCAGGCCCAATACCTCGCAAAGATGCCAGCTGATGGCTTCCCCTTCACGGTCCTCATCCGTTGCGAGCCAAACTTCACCGGATTTTTTCGCCACGCTTTTTAATTCCTTTACCACCTTTTCCTTGTCCTCCGGAACAATATATCGCGGTTTATATTTATTATTAAGGTCTATCCCCATATCGGCCCTTTCAAGGTCCCGGATATGACCATAACAGCTCTTTACTTCAAAATCTTCTCCCAGGATACGTTCAATTGTCTTCGCTTTAGCCGGTGACTCCACGATCAATAAATTCTTCGCCATACTTTTTCAAATGATGTTAACTACCTCAAGGCGTGCAATTTTACAGTATAACATTGAAAGTAAAAAATGGACAACCTTCCATAAGTGTTCAATTTGATCACTTAACTCCTTAATTTATAGGTATATCTAAGTTGTTTTGAAGCATTACGCATTCCTTCTTAGTTTCCTTGCAACATGAGACAACCATCATGGGTAGACATGATTGTTCCAGGATTAAACAGCTTCGGTCCACTGGTGGAGGACAAGTTGTCAAAAGATTGTTAACGGAAAAAGGTGCTGAAACCTGAAAAGAACCTTAACAAAGAAAGAAAAAATGGGTGGATGACGGGGTTCGAACCCGCGACCCCTAGAACCACAATCTAGTGCTCTAACCAGCTGAGCTACAACCACCATTTTGGGCTGCAAATCTAAGGAAAATTCGGGGATTAGGAAATTTGAAAATTCCGGACGAATTGGTTTCCGGTCAACGGTCATCTGTCATCTTTATTTACCGTTGGCAACGACGAGTCGTTAATATTCAGCCATCCAACAACAATACAGAGGCATAATCGTTATTTTTGAACAATGTCAAAACTGTTCTCATATATGTTGAATAAAAGGAATTTACCCATTGTTTTGCTCGTTTCTGCTATTGGAATCGCCCTCGCGTTGAAAACCTTTGCATTTACAGGAAATCCGCCTACCAAATATGAAAGGATACTGAAAAATGTGAGCGAGATGCTTGAAGAAATTCATTATAGCCCCAAAAATATAGATGATCAGTTTTCCAAGGAGGTTTTTAAAAAATACCTCGGTGAGGTGGATGTTGAAAAGAAAATTTTCCTGAAACCGGACATAATGGATTTGTCGGCCAAATATCAGAACCAGCTGGATGATGAAATTCTTGGGAAGGTACCGGTTCAATTTGTGCCAGCCGTCGTAGCCTTGTATAAAAAAAGGTTGCTGGAGACTCAGAATATTACGCACGAAATTCTTTCCCAGCCTTTTGATTTCTCTAAACAGGAATCCGTTGTTTTGGACTATGAAAAACTCGATTTCCCGCTAAATACAGCAGCCCAGCGGGAAGAGATCAGAAAGAAATTAAAATACCTCACCCTGGAAAAATATGTTGACCTGCTCGACCAGCAGTCTGCAGCAAAGGGTAAACCCGGTTATGTGGAGAAGACTAATGAACAACTTGAAAAGGAAGCCAGAAACAAAACATTGAAAGTGTCGGACCGCTTTTACGATCATCTGCGGATTAAAGCAGATGAAGACGATTTTTTCAACGTATTTGTCGAAACAATTGTACAATGTATGGATCCGCATACGGATTATTTCCCGCCGGTTGAAAAAAGATCCTTTGATGAGGATATGAGTGGACGTTTTTACGGAATCGGTGCTGCACTGCGTGATGAGGATGGCACTATAAAAATTGTATCCCTTGTAACCGGAAGCCCGGCTTGGAAGTCAGGTCAGGTTAACGTTGGAGATGTAATTCTTAAAGTAGGGCAGGGCAGCCAGGAGCCTGTGGAAATGACAAGTTATATGGTAGAAGATGCCGTTAAGATTATTCGTGGGAATAAAGGGACCGAAGTGAAACTTACTCTTAAAAAGGCAGACGGTTCAATAAAAACGATTTCCCTGATCCGGGATGAGATTGTACAGGATGAAAAATTTGCAAAAAGTGTAATCATCCAAAGCGAAAAAGGAAAAATCGGGTACATATTCCTTCCTGAATTTTATGCAGATTTTGACAATCCGAAAGGCAGCCGTTGCTCCATCGATGTTGCCAGGGAAATCATTAAACTTAAGGAAGCTAAAATAGATGGTATCGTATTGGACCTTCGCAATAACGGAGGTGGATCACTTTATGATGTGGTTCAGATGGTCGGATTATTCATTGACCAGGGACCGGTAGTGCAGGTGCGTGACCGTGATGGTAAACCGCAGGTACTGAATGACAGGGATAAAACGGTTTTATATGATGGCCCCCTGGCTGTGATGGTGAATGAATTCAGCGCTTCTGCGTCAGAGATTTTTGCCGCAGCTATCCAGGATTATCACAGAGGAGTGATTATTGGCAGCACAAGTACTTATGGAAAAGGAACAGTTCAAAGAAATATTCCCCTGGATAAAAATGCGGGATTGAACGATCTGGGCGGACCGATGGGGTCCGTCAAACTAACCCTTCAGAAATTTTATCGCATTAATGGCGGTTCAACCCAGTTACGAGGTGTTTCGTCCGATATCGTTCTTCCGGATTTGTATGAGCATTATAAGATCCGGGAAAAGGATCAACCGGATGCACTTGCCTGGGATGAAATGCCTAAAGCCGATTATACCACATGGAAGTATGCCTACGATATCAATAATATCCGTACTTCAAGTTCAGAAAGAACAACTACAAATCTCGCATTCAATACCATTTCAAAGAATGCCGACTGGCTTGATAAGCAAAATGATAAAACATATCCATTAAATCTGAAAGCCTACCAGGAACAGCAAAAAATGATCCGCCTGATGGTGAAGCAAATCGACTCTGCGAGTAAACTAACGACTCCTATGGCGATCAGCTCACTGCCCCAGGATACCGCTAAATATAGCGAAGACAAAGATAAGGCTGACCGGTACAAGCAATGGGTAGACAGTCGTAAATCAGATATCTATTTAAAAGAAACCGTCAATGTAATGGATGATATGATTTCTTTAAAAGGGGTGGTGTATAAGAACTAATTCTTTTATTGATTTTCTATCCTGTTCATTCCGGCAATCACTGCAATCATAGTTCCCATAACTGCAATCAGCCCAAATGAAATGCGCAGGCTGGTAGCCTGTGCTATGAATCCGATAAATGGCGGCCCGAATAAAAATCCCAGGTAACCAATTGTTGAAACTGCTGCGATGGCTACGCCGGGCGACATCACTTTAGATTTCCCGGCAGCACTGTAAATCATAGGAATGATGGAAGAAACTCCTGCACCTACGATTAAAAACCCAAGGGTCGCTGTGATGAACTGCGGAAAAATCACAGCTAGCAATAATCCTGTTGCCGTAAGTAAACCACTGCATTGAAGCATTCGTTTCATTCCTAGCCGGAATGCAACCCAGTCCCCGATAAATCTTCCGGTAGCCATGGTGCACATGAATGCCGTATAGCCTACAGTAACCATGGCTGGTTCCGGGTGCACCACTTTAGCAAAATAAATTCCGCTCCAGTCAAACATCGCTCCTTCACAAATCATGGAAAAAAAAGCAATCAGTCCGAAATTTAAAAGAGATTTATCAGGTCGCACGAATATAGGTTGTTTCTCATCCCTGTTACTATCCCTGCGATTGAGTTTTCCTGAGAAAATAAAAAGTATAAATATAGCAAGTGCTGTAATTGACAGGAAATGGTATGGCGGCAATACGCTAAACCGGACCATCAGCGTTCCAACAGCCGCTCCGGTAAAGCCTGCCATGCTCCACAGGCCATGAAAGGAAGCCATGATGGGTTTGTCATATAATGTCTCCGTGGCAACGGCCTGTGTGTTCATGGAAATATTCATCATATTTCCTCCGAATCCGAAAACAAATAAGGTTAATCATCAATTGCGTTACGGAATCTGCAAATCCAAGCATGGCAGGGTACAGGCATATAAAATAGCCGAAACCATCACAATGATCCGGCTTCCATATCTGGCCACCAGAAATCCTGCAACCGGAAGGGAGGTCAATAAACCGACAGGGAGGCAAAGCAGTATACCACCAAGAGCAGCACTGTTTAGTTGTAATTTTGCCTGTATATCCGGAATCCGGGATGCCCAGGATGCAAAGCAAATTCCTGCCAGGAAAAAAAAGCTGCTGACGGCAATCCGGTGAATTCGACGTTCTGGTAAGGGCATAAAAAATAGCAAATTACAATTTGGAATTTGCTATTCGGAATATATTCAGCCAAGCTGGGTTAATTCTTTTCTTTCTGCAGAGTCGATTTTAAAACTTCATTTTTCTTTGATTCGGAGATAACGGAAGCCATTTTAACCGCTCCATATGCATTCAGTATACCTCCGGCACCCAGCTCTGACATAGGAACCATTTCATCTTCCGTACCGGGCTTTTTGGTTTTTGCGGCAGGCATATACGTGGTTTTCTCAATGCAATATTTAACTTCCGCCGCGCTGAGTGTGGGGAAATATTCCATGATCAGGGCTGCAACGCCTGTAACTACCGGAGCTGCCATACTGGTGCCATCGAGACTACCATATTTATTTCCTCCCGGGAGAGTTGAATAGATTCGTGTACCCGGTGCAAAAACATCCACTTCCTTTTTTCCGTAATTCGAAAAATAGGCAGTATAACTTTTTGAGCCTTCTTCTGCGAGCGGATCGCTGCTGGCACCAACTGTAATCCAGTTTTTTGCAGTCTGACGAGAATTTTTAAAATTAGGATTCGGGAAATTATCTGTAGTATCAATATTAGCAGATTCATTTCCAGCAGCATGAATCAGTAATACATTTTTTGATTCTGCATACTTTACTGCATCGTCCACCCAGGATTTTTGAGGCGAAAGATTTTTCCCAAAACTCATATTTACCACCCTGGCTCCATTGTCCACAGCATACCGGATAGCCACTGCAATATCTTTATCGTGTTCGTCACCGTTAGGAACGGCTCTGATCATCATGATCCGTACATTATCTGCAATTCCGTTTACACCGATATTATTATTTCTTTCAGCACCGATAATACCGCTGACGTGTGTGCCATGCATGGGATCTGTGGCGTTTATATCATTATTTCCGTAAGTGCTGTCACGGATATCATTTTCATCATCCTGCACAATATCCCCGCGATAATTTTTTGGAGCTTTCTCTTTAATTTCCATTTTCTTTTCTTCATGATCTGCTTGTTCGCTAAAATCACTGATGAAAGCTGTATTCGTCATATCCATGATATGAAAATCCTGAAATAGGTACAGAAGTACAGATTTAGCAGTCCGGCTTTCCATGTCTTTTGGTTCAAAACTTTCCAGCTCATGTCCGGTATATTCTTTTTTCCCCATAGCACGCTGCAAAATGCTATCACTTTTAATACAGGCATTTACCACCCGTTTCATCATAAACAGATCAACACCTTCATCGTTTCCATCCCCCATGATCTTCTTTTTGGACTTCACCCACATATTATATTGATCACGGGATTCAGCACTCATGGTGTCCATTAAGATTTTCTTATTGTCAAATTGATTTTTGTATTTATAGTAGACCCTTCCTTCCTCCTGTGAATCGTCTTTCACATTCCTGCCATCCTTTCCCCCGATAAAATTCCAACCATGAACATCATCCACGTAACCATTGTGATCATCATCTATGCCGTTCCCGGGAATTTCTCCGGGATTTGTCCATAGAATATGAACCAGGTCCTCCTGGAGCGTGTCCACACCGGAATCAATTACAGCAACCAGTACCTGTTTGCTTTTCAGATTTTTCAACTGCAGGAAATTGTAGGCTTTTTCCAGACTAATACCATATACCCCGTCTTTTTCTTTATCGAGCTGGTGCCAGCCTTTAACGAGTTCTGTTTTGGAAGATGTTCCCTGTGCAAAAGAAGTAAAGGAAAAAACAATCAGGGAAAGGGCAAAAACCATCTCTTTGATACGAATCATCATGTGATTTTTATATAGCCAGAAATCGTTCCCGGGCGTAACGGGTATTAAATTATCGTAAATTATTTTGACTTGCAAAGATCATCATATGTTTAATATATACTGCATTCAAAGGAAGGTTTTTAACGCTTCCTTATATGGAATACAAACACTACGCGCCTGTTTTGTGCCCTCCCGCTAACCGTATGATTATCAGCAATTGGCTTGGAATCCCCATATCCTTTCGCTTCAATCCGGGTCTCTTCGATACCCATTTTTAACAGGGCTTTTTTTACGGCATTCGCCCTTTCTTTGGAAAGTTCCAGATTATAGGAAGGCGAACCCGTATTGTCAGTATATCCCTCTATGACCAAATCCAGATCCGGATTGGCTTTTAAACTATCAGAAAGCTCGCGAATACCCGGATAAGAATTTTTGGTGAGTTTTGAGCTGTTTACCTGGAACATCACATTGGCAGCGACCAGTTCAGCCCGTTTGATCATGGCAGGCTTTAGTACCGGACATCCCTGATTGGAAACCGGACCTGGCTGATCCGGACATTTATCCGTTTCATCATTTATACCATCCTGGTCACGATCGGGAATCGGGACATCCGTGATATCGGGCAGTATCCTGGAACTGATTTGCAGGAATCTTCTTCATCGTTTATACCATCCTGATCTGAATCCGGTATCGGGCAACCATGATACCGGGGCAATCCCGGAATTGTTTTGCAGGAATCCATTTCATCATTGATCCCATCCAGATCTGAATCCGGTATCGGGCAACCATGATACCTTGGCACTCCCGGAATTGTTTTGCAGGAATCATCTGGATCTGGTGTTCCGTCCTTATCCGCATCCAATACAACCGGAGCAGCAGGCTTGGGATTATTCAGCCAGATTCCCAAAGAACCTCCAAAAACCTGGTTGTGAAAACTGGACGGGTAAGCAGCGGTATAAGCATTTGTCAATCCCTGGCTGAAATATGCGCCGATCAATACATTTCCCAGTTCAAATCCTGCCCTGGCCGAGTAAGCCGATATCAAGTGTTTTATATTTCCCGATGCCCTGCCAACCGGCAGATCTTCCGTTCCGGAGTTATAAATATATTTTGAGGAACCGTAGGGCAGGACCCGGTTCTGGTAAGACTGATTTGCTGTATTAATGAAAGCAAAATAAAAGCCCGCGCTGATATAGAAATGGCTTCGCTGGTTTTTGGCGAGCGAATATTTCCAGGTGAGATACAGGGGGATTTCGACATAATTTAAACTCAGTGTATGCTGATTATAAAGTGTATCAATTTGGTAAGCTGTGGAATCATAAGTCCGGCTGTACTGATTTCCTTTCGCACTAAATAAAATGCCGGGCTGAAAAAACAGATTGTTTTTGCTAAAAGGAATTTCAGCCATTACGCCTAATTCAAATCCGGTGCTGGGAGAGAAATATTTTCCATTTGCCGTGTCAAAACCTGGAATGGAATTATTTTGAATGAAATTTGAAGAATGGACTCCTCCGAGGGCTGCCAGCCTGATCTGAGCCGAAAGCGAAGTAACCAAAAGGAAGCATGCCAAAAAGGGTAATAAGTAACGGTAAATCCGGTTCAGTTCCATTGCCCTTTTAAACGTTTTCTGCGCGATAATATTATAATGCTTAACGCTTAACGCCTAACGCTTAACACCTAAAACCTGCAAAATGTACCCGGAAAGGGATTTGGAACGAAAATCACCTGATTTCTTTTCGATTGCCGGGCGTTGAGCGTTAGGCGTTGGACCTTGAACGTTACAAGTCGAACTGGATTCCCTGTGCGAGGGGAAGTTTAGTAGAATAATTAATGGTATTGGTTTGACGGCGCATATAGGATTTCCAGGCATCACTTCCGCTTTCACGACCACCACCGGTTTCTTTTTCGCCTCCGAAAGCTCCTCCGATTTCAGCACCCGATGTACCAATATTAACATTGGCGATACCGCAATCACTTCCATTTACAGAAAGGAACTGTTCAGCTTCCCTTAAATTGAGCGTCATGATGGAAGATGAAAGTCCCTGCGGCACACTATTCTGGATATGAATGGCCTCGTCAATGTTTTTATATTTCAGCAGGTATAAAATGGGCGCAAACGTTTCCTGCTCACAATCTCATATTCCGGTTTGGCTTCTGCGATGCAAGGTTTTACATAACAGCCACTCTCATATCCATTGCCGGACAGAAGACCTCCTTCCACTATAAAATGACCGCCCTGTTTTTTACAGGATTCAATTGCCTGCAGATACATGTTGACGGCCTGCTGATCAATCAGTGGTCCTACATGATTTTTTTCATTCAGAGGATCCCCGATTTTCAGTTGGGCATAGGCACTCACCAGCCTGCTTTTTACTTTATCATAAATTTTTTCATGAATGATTAAGCGGCGGGTGCTCGTACACCGTTGTCCGGCGGTGCCGACGGCACCAAATAATGCACCCAGTACCGCAATATCCAGATCAGCCTGCTCACTGATGATGATGGCATTATTTCCGCCCAGTTCAAGCAGGGACCTGCCCAGCCGGGATGCCACAACCGATGCAAGTGCTTTCCCCATCCGGGTGGATCCTGTTGCAGAAACTAAGTGGAATTCTTTCATCTCCGCTCATCCATTCTCCCACTTCCCGTCCACCAGTTACAATACAACTCACTCCTTCAGGCACTTCATTTTTCTTGAAAATATCTGCAACGATCTGCTGACAGGCTAAAGAACAAAGCGGTGTTTTTTCCGATCCCTTCCAAATGGAAACATTTCCGCAAACCCAGGCGAGCATACTGTTCCAGCTCCATACAGCAACCGGGAAATTAAAGGCAGAAATAATGCCACCACACCGAGTGGGTGCCATTGTTCGTACATCCGGTGCTGGGGTCTTTCGCTATGCATCGTAAGTCCGTGCAACTGACGGGAGAGCCCCACGGCAAAATCACAGATATCAATCATCTCCTGAACTTCGCCCAGACCTTCCTGCAGACTTTTTCCCATTTCATAACTGACCAGACTGCCGAGCGCATGTTTTTTTTCGCGCAGTGCTTCACCGAGCTGACGAACGATCTCGCCGCGTTTGGGGGCTGGCCAGGTTCTCCAGACCAAATAAGCTTCCTGGGCTTTTTGAACAATCTGATCATAGTTTTCTCTGGTAGTCACGGAAATTGCGGCAATTTTTTTCCCATTAACCGGAGAAAAGGATTCAATCGTTTGTGTTGGATTGTCAAACCATTTTGTTCCGGTACTGCTGCCTGCATTGTGCGGATGTATGCCGAGTTCTTTTAAAAATTCCATTTGAATTGATTGAGCACGCAAAGTTAGAGGAAAGTAAAGGAAAGTATGGGAGTATGAGAGTATGGGAGTATGGAAGTAGAGGCTGCTGATCATGTATCCTCAATAAAAAACCATCCTGTAAAAGACCAGGATGGTTTTCTATTAAAAAGAAGCTAGTGTTAAAAGTGCAGCACCACTTTCGTCCAAAGTCTCATGCCATTGTAGCCCATTTGGACAGCATCGAATGGACCGCCGGATTCACTGTCGCCCCAGGATGCATTTTTAGCTCCTCCAGTGGCTGATATATCCGGATGAACATTGAATAAATTGTCTGCACCGATAATTACAGAAATGTTTTTATTTATTTTATATGAAAAATACAGATCGGTGACTATTTTCGGATTGAAGACAAAATTTTCGGGGACCGTGCCTGAACCATTGTCCAGGTCAACATAAGGATAATATCCCAGTCCGGCATCTGAAATACCGGCTCCGCCGGGTTCTCCGTCCGGAGCACCGGCCTGTGTGGCATAACCATAACCCTGCGTAGACAGTTTGCCGTAATAAGTCAGGTGTGTTCCAATAGCAAATTGCTTTATATCGTATTCGAAATTCATGGAGAATTTTGATTTCGGTGCCGAAGCAATTAAAAATGCCTGTTCACGGGTACTGAAAAAAGTCTGCCGGTCAAATGTGTGTATCGTTCAGCGGCGGCGGAATATTGATATTGTTAATCTTTATATCCTGCAGATTTCCTGCAAATAATAATACTGATACCCTTGTCTCTCCATCTCTTATGATATTCCAAAACAATATCCAGTCCTTTATTCGTTGTATTCACGGCGTTTGCAAAAAACTGTACGGAATTCAGCGGAGGAGACAATTGCGGAATATAAGGAGCCAGCTGATCCAGGGTTGCGGGGAACTGACCGGTAAACATGATCCGGTTCTTCATGGTGATCAGGTATCCGTCCAGTGTGACCGTAAAATTATTGACCGGCTTCCAGGCTAAACCCAGACTATAATTTGCAGAAGTTTCCTGTTTCAATGGCGGAATGCCGGCGGCACGGGCAACCGGATCGGTATTTGGAGCCAGCCAGATATACTGCAGCTGTTGTCTACAATATTCGTATTGATATTGCTGAAATGGATTTGCTGGAGTGAGGGTGCCCGGTAACCTGTGCTGACGGATCCTCTGGCATTTAAAGTGTTCGTCAGTTTATAGCGGGTAGCAAATTTGAATGTGGTCACCTTGCCAAAATCGGAATAACTTTCAAATCGTACCGCTCCGTCTGCCAGCCATCTGTCTGGTGATATCCAGTGATCCTTCTGCGTAAACACCGACGTTCGAACGATTCGCATTTACTTCATCAGATGGCCGGAAACCAGGAAATCCCTGCGAACCGGATGCCACGTCCCGGGTGTCGTCTGTATTCGGATAATATTTCTGCTTTGGCGGGTAAGCATTCCAGGAAGCATCTTCTCCCTGATATATTTTATATTGTTCGTAACGGTATTCCAGTCCAAATGAAAAAGTAAGTCCCTTGGCAATCGTTTTAAATCTCCTGCTAACATCAAGGTTGGCGGTGCTTTGCAAAAAATTAAACCCGCCATCATCAAATCTTGTCTGACTGGCGGGATTGGGCAGCGTTGCATTGAATGTTTTATTGCCATAATAATGGAAATTATTATATCCAACCACGTTGCTGAGATCCCAGTCCCATTCATTTCCAATAGTACCTTTAATGCCTGCAGCAAAAGACATGTCTTTTATGTAAACATCCTCTTCCGGATTATAATATACATTGTTCGGGTCAGGATTGCTGGTCGCCGGGCCTGCAACTTTCATGATGTCCGGAACAAATATTATAGTTCCGTCAGGATTGGTTGGGAATTTTTCAGGATGATTATAGAAATTTCTTGACCAGGCATATACATTTGAATGTTTGTAATTATATCCGCCGAAAGAATAAAAAGTGGATTTCGATACCGGCGATGGGTATTTCCAAATTGTACATCGCTCCGCCGGAAGTTATGGATCCGTCTCCAAATGCTCTTCTGTAGTCAGCCAGCCAGGGGGCCACTTTTTTGGAATTCGGATTTGTTGTCCAGTTGGTATCCGGAAGCGCCCGGAATGTTTTTGCGATGGTAAGAAAGTTCGCGCCAATATTTAAAAAACCACCATTTTTTCCAATCGGAACACCATAATTCATATCCACTTTCAACGTTTGACCGTCTATCCAGGAACCGGTATAATACTGACTCGGATCCACAGTGTTCAGGGAATTGTATTTATGATCATTATATCCGCTCACTCCGACAACCGCATAAAATTTATTCACATCTTTTTTCAGAATGATATTCATAACGCCGGCAATAGCATCCGATCCATACTGGGCCGATGCACCGTCCCTTAATATTTCCACCCGGTCGATTGCTGCTTCGGGAATGGCATTCAGATCAGTTCCTCCATTTCCTCTTCCCCGGGTACCAAATTCAGAGATGAATGCCGACAGATGCCGGCGTTTGCCATTCACTAAAACCAGGGTCTGGTCATAACCCAATCCCCGCAGGCTGGCAAAATCCATCGCATCTGAACCATCTGCACCGCTTTGTTTATTGTAGTTAAATGAAGGAACAGCCATATTTAATTGCGATTCCAGATTTGGAGAGGAGGTCGTCTGTTCCAGTGAGTTTAAATGAATTATATCAACAGGTACCGGGCTCTCGATTCTTACCCTGGCGTATCCCCGGTTTCCAGTTACGACAACTTCTCCCAGGTCAGTGGTAATTTGTTGCAGGGAAATGGAAATCTCGGTTTGGGTGCCAACAGAAATCGACTGGGTTAGTATCCGACTTCGCTTATTTCCAGCACATCACCGGCATTAACCGGTAATTTAAAAATACCTTCACTGCTGGTCGTTGTCCCCTATTTAGTGGATTTTATTTTAACGGATGCACCGGCTATAGGGACTACCTGTTTTGCATCCGTGACCTTGCCGGATACGGGTTTTGCGCAAAATGAAGGCAGAGTAAAGCAGGAGTACTGAAATGAATAGCCATTTTCTCATGATTCTGTGTTTTGGTATGGAATTACTGAGATAAAATTTTAATATGATTCTATATGGCCAGCTTATCCTAAAAATATGAATATTTTATCAAAATGCAATATATTATCATTAATAATATTTTGTTTTTCACATAATATCAACCGGTTGTGAGGTACCGTATTTTCCGAAATTTATTTATCAAAAAGCTATGAGGTTTCCTGATTTTTTGCATTCTTTGAATTCCCAATCTATCCCCTGAAAGCCTGTTGTCACAGGTTTTTTTCTTTCTG
Organism: uncultured Bacteroidota bacterium; assembly: GCA_963766585.1. Classification (GTDB taxonomy): domain Bacteria; phylum Bacteroidota; class Bacteroidia; order Chitinophagales; family Chitinophagaceae; genus Puia. The sequence goes on along the minus strand of CAVYAV010000001.1, from coordinate 462,074 downwards.
TCAACGTTGAAATCCGGTATCAATCAAGTTCCATCATCCGCGAAGGCCTTTTATTCACTTGATTAATACCCTGATATGCGCCCTTTAATCCGTTTCACATTTGCTTTTTTATTATTATGTGTTGCCAGTTTGAATATTTTTGCCGGATCGGCTTCGGCCAAGCCAGTTCAGCTTTTTCAGGTTCAAATGAGCCAGATTCAGAAATTGGATGAACTGCTTTCAAAATCCAGGACCATTTTGACCGATAATAATACCTCAACTGCTTCTCCGGCTGCGACAGAATCCACCGGAAGAATCTGTTCCTGTGAGATCCTGGACATGGAATCATTTAACTATCATCACCAGCATGTTGTTCTGCTGGCTGAAAAAACGAATCATGGGGATCTACGGATTATAATCAGGCAAAACGCCGGATCCAGAAAGAAAAAAAACAACTAAAACATTTGTTTTATGATAAAATAAAACTGGTTTCTGAATTTCAGGGAACGGGCTGCTGTAAATCAATGTATTTTAAACTCAAATTGGCAGACAGTCATTTGCAGTTGTATGAAATCCTGAATGCGGATATTCATTAGTTGAGCGGTTGGCAACTTTAACGCGGAGTTTTAATATTGCTCCTGTTCATTGGGAAAATCGTTTGACTTTACATCTTTTATATATTGCTGCACAGCCTGGGTGATTGGCTCATGCAAGTTAAGATACTGGCGGAGAAAACGGGGTTTGAATTCTGTATTTATACCAAGCAGATCGTGCATCACCAGTACCTGTCCATTGCAATATTTTCCGGCACCGATCCCTATCACCGGGATGCTGATGGTTTCTGCTACTTCTTTGGCCAGTAGTGCAGGAATTTTTTCCAGAACGATGGCAAAACAACCGGCTTCTTCCAGTAATTTGGCATCTGCCTTTAATTTCCTGGCTTCCATTTCTTCTTTTGCCCGCACGGTATAAGTTCCGAATTTATATATTGATTGAGGTGTTAGTCCCAGATGGCCCATTACCGGTACGCCGGCAGCCAGAATTCTTTTTACTGATTCCATCACTTCTTCACCACCTTCCAATTTTACTCCATGTGCACCTGTTTCTTTCATGATGCGAATCGCAGATACCAGGGCTTCTTTTGAATTCGACTGATAGGATCCAAAAGGAAGATCCACAATCACCAGGGACCGGGTTACACCGCGAATCACAGATGAAGCATGATAAATCATCTGATCCAGTGTAATGGGCAGCGTGGTTTCATGACCGGCCATCACATTGGATGCCGAATCCCCTACCAGTATCACATCTATCCCGGCCTGATCGAATAAACGGCCAAATGAAAAATCATAAGCCGTTATCATAGAAATCCGTTCCCCGTTTGCCTTCATATTCTGAATGGATATGGGTCGTGATTTTTTTGGGAACCATTTCTTCGTTGGTTGAAGTGATAAAGATAAGTCTTTGGGAAATGTACCGGTGCACCGATATGCCGGTGAATGACTTATAACGATTTTCAAAAAAACAATGGAGACCCTTATGATAAAGATCAGTGAGAATATTAGTTTGAGAGGTTTGCCGTTGTTTGCAGTTCCCTGTAAAGTGCCTGAATCAGTCCATCGGCCAGACCGATTTTGGGTACAAAGATTTCTTCCGCATCAATCCAGCGCATAACATTTACATATATCTGCAGTGGCGCGGAACGATCACGTCTGCCCGGTCTTCCTTAAATTGTAAAGCCGCATGCGTTCCGGCACAGAAAAACTATTCAGTTCCTTGTAATAATCTTTCAACAGCTCAAGCGGCAGTGGTTTGCCATCTTTCCTCTTTGAGAATGAAAATACTTTATTGATATTTCCGCCTGAACCAATTGCTGTCAGATGTTTTACCATGTTCCGCATTTCCTTCTTCAGAAAGTCTTTCATCTGATCCCAGTGTGCTTCAGTCACCTGGTTTTTTATCAGACCGGATGGTGCCGATATTAAATGATTTTTTAAACAGGAGTTTGTTGTCTGCAAAACAGGTAGTTCTGTACTGCCGCCGCCCACATCGATGTATAAGTAAGAATTATCACTATTCAGGTTTTCTGCAATGTGATTCTCATAAATATAATGCGGCTTCATCGTCTCCACTGATGATTTCGATCCGGATGCCGGTATAATTGGACAACAGTTTCAATAATCTGCGGGCCATTCTCCGCATCCCGCATGGCAGATGTTGCGGCTGCTTTAAAATGTGATACCCGGTAGGCATCCATCAGATATTTGAAGGATAGGATGGTATTGAGAAGCATGGCCGTTTTCGTTTCCGAAATTTCCTTCTTTTCAAACACGTCGAAACCCAGACGGAGGGGACACGTACCAGGTTTAATTTTTCAAAAACGGGCTTTTTGTCCGATTCAGTCACTTCTGTGATGAGTCAGCCTGGCCGCGTTACTTCCAATATCTATCGCTGCCAATATCATGGGTAGTGGATTTATAAATGGGAACCATCTGGTCGTTCGTGGTGACGAAGTGTTGAATTGCTTCCGGTGAAACGTGGTAATTGATTTACCTTCTGATTCAGGTATTGGTATATTTCGATCTGAGAACGCACTTTTTTCGATTGGTCTTTCTTATAGTTATTCTGCAGGTTATTGTCGAGCCACCTGGCTTTTACATTGTCCGACAGCTGAATCTGCAGAATTTCTTTCAGCTCCTGTCCGGATATTCGGCATCCAGGACCGGGACAGGTTGCTTCTATCCGGTGATCCATATTGCGCACCATCCAGTCTGCCGAAGATATATAAACTTTTTCTTTGCCCTGATTGTGAAAAATAAATACGCGGGCATGTTCCAGATATTCATCCAGTATACTGATGGCGGTGACATGTTATCTTGAATTTTTTATTTTCCGGCATCATGCAGAATATGCCACGTACAATCAGTTTGATTTCACACTCCGGCGCGCGCAGCTTCGTATAATTTTATAAATCAGTTCCTCGTCTGAAAGTGAATTTATTTTCAGTGTAATGGAAGCCGGTTTTTTATTTTTTGCGTTTTTGATTTCCGTATTGATCATCCGGTTTAATTCTTTTCGTCAGCTGGATGGGACAGGGAATCAAGGTCTTGCAGGTTTTTAACGGCTCCATACCATTTTTCCATTTTTCCATATAAGTGAACATCCGGTTCACATCGGCCATGATATTGCGGTTTGAGGTGAGCAGGCAATGATCGCTATACATGGTGGCTGTTTTCTCATTTAGGTTTCCGGTACTCACAAAACCATAATATATGGAACGGGCACCCTTCTTTTTCTTAATCAGGCATAGTTTCGAATGCACTTTCATGTTCGGAATAACATCGATCACTTTTACGCCTTCTTCTTCCAGTCTTTCTTTCCATTCCAGGTTTGCCTCCTCATCAAAACGGGCCCGGTATTCCATCATGGCGGTAACCTGTTTTCCATTCCTGACCGCATTGATCAGGGCATTGATCACTTTGGAATTGGAAGCCAGCCGGTAACAAGTTACTTTGATAGAGGTTACATCCGGATCTATCGCCGCTTCCCGCAACATATCAATCACGGCATTAAAGGAATGATAGGGAAAATGCAACATCACATCCTGTTCCAGCACCACATCTGTAATCCGGTGTGTGCTGCGGACAAGCGGATGGGGAAACGGTCTTTTTCCGTTGACCTTTCTTTGGGAAATACATCCGGGAAATCCATGAAATGTCTGAAATTATGAATTCGTCCTCCGGGAATTGTTGTTCCTTTTTTCGCAAGGGATAGAGCCCCTTCATCAGATAATCCAGCAGGTCTATATCCATTTCCTTGTCATAGACAAACCGAACAAATTTTCCTTTGCGGCGGTTCTTCAGACCCTTTTCGATTTTTTCAATCAGGGAAGTGGACAAGTCGTTGTCGATGTCGATTTCTGCATCTTTGGTAACTTTAAATACCCAGGAACCGTAACGGTCATAGCCGAAATAGGAAAATATATTTTTCAGGTTATACCGGATCACATCTTCCAGCAAGATAATATGATGCTCATCGGGAGAAGGAGAAGGCAGGATAACAAACCGTCCCAAGAAGCCGGCTTGGAATTTCTATAAGTGCAAATTTTTTCTCTTCCTGTTCTGGCGATTTCCGGGACAGTACCACTCCGAGATATAATGATTTTTCCCGGAGATAAGGAAACTGGGGAATGCTTTGTACCATCAGGGGAATGATATTGGCCCGGGCTTCTTCTTCAAAATAATTCTGAACAAATTTTTGCTGGTCTTTATTGAGATCTTTTTCTGTTATCAGAAAAATTTTTTCATTTTTCATTTCCGCATAAATATTCTTCCAGATTTCGTCAAATCTTTCCTGCTGCTGTAAAACGATGGATTGAATCTGCAGCAGGATTTTATCGGGTGCCGTTTCCATGTGCATATTCAGTCTCCCTTTCCCGCTGAATTCTTTCATCCGGTTCAGGGCGGCCACCCTTACCCTGAAAAATTCATCCAGATTATTGGAGAAAATTCCCAGGAATTTTACCCTCTCGCGCAGGGGAACAGAGGGGTCCGCAGCCTCCTGCAGCACCCGCCCGTTGAAATGCCAGCCAGCTGATATCCCTGGGAATTGTTTTTCTTTTCATATCCAGAATCAACTTTATTGCAAAGTAAGAGGAAAACAGAATTTGAATTTTGGAGAATACTGGAATTCAGTATTTGTCATAATTTATTAACAGCAGTAACATTTTATAATTTAATCCCGACAAACCTGAAACTGAGCCGTACCAGGCTTATTATTGCAGTTACCGCGGCTGCGGAGCAGGTTATCCACATTTTTAAACTATCGGCAAATTCCCCGGATTTATAAATTCTCCCAGGTTTTCTTTGAAAATCTGGGAATTATCCCGACCTTTGCCGTCCAAAATTCCGAGAGTATGTCGAAAGTATGTGTATTAACGGGCAAGCGCCCCATCACCGGAAACAGCGTTTCCCATTCCAATATTAAAACGAAACGTCGTTTTTTACCCAACTTACAGAAGAAACGGTTTTTTCTTGCTGAAGAAGATAAATGGGTAACACTGAAACTTTCTACTGAAGGCATCCGGACCATCAACAAAAATGGTCTTATATGCGGTTGTAAAGGAATTGCGTAAAGCAGGAGAGAAGATCTAAAGCGGTCAGCATTAAAATTATAAATTCAGGAAAATGGCAAAGAAAGGAAGCAGGGTTCAGGTGATTCTGGAATGTACAGAACACAAAACCAGCGGAAAACCAGGTACCAGCAGGTATATCACCGTAAAGAACAAAAAAAATTCACCGGAAAGACTGGAGCTTGAAAAAATTCAATCCGATTTTAAAGAAAGTTACTGTTCATAAAGAAATTAAATAATCATGGCAAAAGCAGCAAAAACCGCGATCAAGACCAAAGATGCCAGAGCAGCAGCAGAAGCAAAAAACTGGACCAAAGTAATCAAAGCTGTACGCAGTCCGAAAACAGGCGCTTACACTTTTAAGGAAGCGATTATCCATAAGGATAAGATCAAGCAGTTCCTTGCCCAGAAATAATTGATGTCCAGAACTTTTTATCCAAGCTGTTCCCTACCGGAGCGGCTTTTTTCTTTAGGAACATTTTAAAAAAAACCGGATGGGATTTTTTGATAAACTTTTCGGGAAGAAGGAAAAGCAAACACTGGATGAAGGCCTTCAAAAGACCAAAGAAAGTTTTTTTACCCGTCTTGGTAAAGCCGTTGCCGGGAAAAACCACGGTGGACGAAGAAGTGCTGGATAATCTGGAAGAAGCACTGGTAACTGCGGATGTGGGCGTGGAGACCACCATCCAGATTATTGAACGGATTGAAAAAAGGGTAGCCAGGGATAAATACCTCAATACCGCTGAGCTGAATGGCATTCTGCGCGATGAAATAGAACTGCTGCTCAACGAAAGCGGTGCCGGAAAATCCCGGGATTTTGAGTTGCCACGACAAGAAACCGTATGTTATTTTAGTGGTTGGTGTTAACGGTGCGGGAAAAACGACTACTATCGGGAAACTCGCCTATAATTTTAAAAAAGCCGGGTATAGCGTTTTATTGGGAGCCGCAGATACCTTTCGTGCGGCCGCGACGGATCAACTGAATATCTGGAGTGAAAGGGCAGGTGTGCCAATCGTTAAACAGGGCATGGGGGCAGATCCGGCCTCTGTTGCCTTTGATACGGTACAAAGTGGATTATCCAGGGGTACGGATGTAATCATCATTGATACGGCAGGCCGGCTGCATAATAAAACCCATTTGATGGAAGAGCTCAGTAAAATCAAAAGGGTCATGAAGAAACAGCTTCCGGATGCCCCGCATGAAGTATTGCTGGTTCTGGATGGCAGTACAGGTCAGAATGCCCTTGAACAGGCCAGACATTTTACGGCAGCCACGGATGTAACGGCCCTGGCCATTACTAAACTTGACGGAACCGCCAAGGGCGGAGTGGTGCTTGCCATCGCCAACCAGTTCAAAATACCGGTAAAATATATCGGAGTGGGAGAAAAAATAGATGACCTGCTTCTTTTCGACAGCCATGAATTTGTGGACAGTCTTTTTAAAGAACAGGCTCCTTAAAATCTTCTTTGCTCATATCGATTTTCAAATAATCCATCCCAAAATGAGCGGCCAAAACAGAAGCGATCAGTACCGCTACTTTGGAACTTTGAATCAGATCAGGGTCGGACTCGAATGCCAGATTACTGATAAAATGGACATTGTAAAACCGATTCCAGCGAGCAGTCCTATCCCAACCAATTTGGTTACATTTATACCCTCCGGAAGTTGGCAATACCCAATCCCATTCCCAGCAAAGTGAAACCAACAATTCCCACCGGTTTTCCCAACAATAATCCTAGAGTGATGCCTAGGCTATTAGAATTCAAAATTTCAGTTTTCCACCAGGAAGGAGGAAGATGGATAGCTGTATTTGCCAGTGCAAATAAAGGAATGATAAAGAAATTTACGGGAGTATGTAGGGCATGCTGTAAAACAGAAGAAGGCTGGTTTTCCATGTTTTTCCGGAATGGAATGGAAAACGCAAGAAGTACTCCACTTAATGTGGGATGCACACCTGACATGAATAAAAAATACCAAAGCAGGATTCCCGCCGGAAGATAAACCCAGAGAGAATATATATTCCTACGATTAAATAAAAGTAAAATCAGAAATAACCCGATGGCCAGGGACAGGTATAAAAAAGAGAAATTGATGAAGTATAAAAAATGGCAATGATGATTACGGCGCCCAGATCGTCAATAATGGCCAGGGCAGTGAGAAATATTTTAATGGAAGCGGAATGCGTTTACCAATTAATGACAGTACGCCCAGGGAAAACGCAATATCCGTAGCCATTGGGATACCAAAACCCGCCTGTTCGGGTTTTCCATGATTAAAATAAAAATGAATCAGTGCCGGAACCACCATACCGCCAACAGCTGCCATGGCAGGAAGAGTTGCATTTTTAAAGGAAGACAATTCTCCGATATATAGTTCCCGTTCAATTTCAAGCCCTACCAGCAAGAAGAAAATAGTCATCAAACCATCATTTATCCACTCTTCAATCCGGAAAGGGATATGGATATTGCCAATTTGCAGATCGGCGGGAATATGCCAGAAATGAACAAATGCACCGCCAAATGATAAATTCGCTAATATCAGCGAAACCAGGGTACAACCAATCAGGATTAATCCACCTGCTTTTTCACTGTTAAAAAATTTCTGGAACAGGCCGTATCTGCATTCTTAATCATGGTTTCGAAGTTAGGTCTTAAAGCTTAACGCCTAAAGACTAAGACATAAATTGAGCATATGTTGGGTTTTAGCGTTAAGCGTTCAGCGTTAAGCCTTTATTCTCCATCTTTCAGCATAAAGACATAATTTTGCACCGCATGAAAACAAAATCAATCCGGCGGGACAAAGTAAATATCATCACCCTCGGATGCAGTAAAAATATGGTAGATAGTGAGGTGCTCAGCGGACAGCTGCGTGCAAATGGTATCGAGGTTGCCCATGAAGCTACTAAAAGGGGTAATAATATTGTTGTTGTGAATACCTGTGGATTTATCGACAAAGCCCGGGAAGAATCCGTGAATACCATCCTGGAGCAGGTTGCCCTGAAAAAAGAAGGCGCCCTGGATAAAGTATATGTAACTGGTTGCCTGAGTCAAAGATATCGGGACGACCTGGAAAAAGAAATTCCGGAAGTGGATGCCTGGTATGGTACGATGGAAATGCCTCTGCTGCTAAAAAAACTGAATGCGGACTATAAAGCGGAATTGTTGGGAGAGCGCCTGCTCTCCACTCCACAGCATTATGCCTATCTGAAAATTTCTGAAGGATGTAACCGCACCTGTTCATTTTGTGCCATCCCGCTGATGCGCGGCGTTCATATTAGTAAACCCATCGAATCACTTGTACAGGAAGCAGAAAACCTGGTGCGTATGGGGGTAAAAGAAGTGATGCTTATCGCCCAGGAACTAACTTATTACGGTCTGGATATATATAAGAAACGGATGTTACCGGATCTGCTTAACCGACTGGCAGACGTGCCAGGTCTGGAATGGATCCGTTTGCATTATGCATACCCCAGTAAATTCCCACTGGATATTCTGGATGTGATGCGCGATCGGGAAAATATCTGCAATTATCTGGATATGCCGCTACAGCATGCCAGTGACGCCATGCTCAGAGCCATGAAAAGACAAATTACCCGATCTGAAATGACCGAACTGATTTATGCAATTCGGGAAAAAGTACCGGGAATTTGCCTGCGAACTACGCTGATCGCCGGTTTCCCGGGGGAAACGGAAACGAGATGTTGAGGAAATGAAAGAGTTTCTCACAGAACACCGCTTTGACCGGGTCGGAATCTTTACCTATTCTCATGAAGAAGGTACTTCCGCTTATGATCTTACTGATGATGTTCCCGCTACAGTTAAGGAAACGCGGGCGCAGGAAGTGATGGAAGTCCAGCAGGAAATTTCTTATGAAAAAAACCAGGACAAAATAGGAAAAGTATTCAAAACCATTGTAGACAAGAAAGAGTCTGGGAGGTTCATAGGCAGAACTGAATTCGATTCGGTGGAAGTAGACAATGAAGTAATTATAAAAACGGCATCCCCTTTGAAGATTGGCAATTTTGTACAGGTGAAAATGACCAAAGCTTACGATTTCGATCTGGAAGGAGAAGTTGTATGAACGGGGAGGGAGAACTGAACAAAATAAATATTTTAGTGTTTGGGTAAAGCCTATAACCTACAGCTTATTCCAGTAATTCATTTATGAACTTCACTGCCAGCACAGTTCCTTACCAGCAAACAGGATACTTTTCCAAAATTGTTACAGCATACCTGGAAGGGAATGAGTTCCTAAAACAATTTTACACCCACCCGGTTTCCTTTGATGGAATCGAAGCGTCTATCCGGAACCGGGAGAAGTTCCCGACAGACCGCAGCGTACTTGTACGTGTATTGAAGGAGCAATATGCAGACTTAGCTTGCGAAGATGCCGTGATGAAAAACCTGGAAAGGCTTGCAGATAAAAATACATTTACAGTGACCACGGCTCACCAGCCAGCCATTTTTACAGGGAATCTGTATTTTATTTACAAAATTCTTCATGTGGTTCACCTGGCTTCGGCATTTGCGGCCCGTTATCCTGATAAACATTTTGTTCCTGTTTTTTTTATGGGTAGTGAAGATGCAGATATTGATGAACTGGGACATGTGTATCTGGACAGAGAGAAACATGTCTGGGAAACAAAACAAACCGGTGCGGTTGGACGCATGCATACTGAGGGGCTGGAAAAAATTATCCAACGAATCGAAGGCGAATTCTCCGGATATTCTCATGGAGCCGCGCTTGTTCATTTGTTGAAGGAATGTTATCTGGATTCAGAAAATATCCAGCAGGCCACATTGAAATTGCTGAACCGGCTTTTCGGATCAGAAGGATTAGTTGTAGTGATTCCGGATAACCGGTTTTTTAAATCAGCCATGCGCGGAATTTTTAAAGATGACCTTACAAATCATACGCCCTATTCCATCACTTCGCAAAATATTCTGGAGCTGTCAAAGCAATTCACTGTACAAGCGAATCCCAGGGAGATAAATCTTTTTTATCTCAGGGACGAAATCCGTGAACGCCTGGAATGGCAAAACGGACGATTTGTGGTTATGAATACGCCGATTCAGTTTTCTCCGGAAGAAATGGAAAAGGAACTGGCTAATTTCCCCGAACGATTCAGTCCGAATGTAATCCTTCGCGGGTTGTTTCAGGAAACGATACTGCCCAATATCGCTTTTGTAGGCGGAGGTGGGGAAACCGCTTACTGGCTTGAACTGAAACCATTGTTTAATCATTACCGGGTTCCCTTTCCAGTTTTGATTTTACGCAACTCCTTCCTTATCATTAGAAGAAAAGTTGGTGAAAAACTGGATAAAACAGGTATTTCTGACGCTGAGATTTTCAATTCGGAGGAAACCCTGATGGAGAATTTTGTGATTCGGAATTCCAAACGCGAATTGAGCCTGGATAAACAGATACAGGAGGTGAAGGATTTTTATGATAAACTAAGAGATATTTCCGGCGCCGTAGATAAGACTCTGGAACAACATGTAGAAAAACTTTCTGCACAGTCCATTCAAAAACTGGAAGAACTAGAAAAAAAAATATTACGGGCTGAAAAGAAAAATCATGAGGAAGTGAGGCGTAGGATCCACGAAATACGGGAAGTTTTGTTTCCTCTGGAAAATCTTCAGGAGAGAATCGACAATTTTATTCCCTGGTATGCAGAATTTGGCAAAAGTTTCCTGGATGAACTCCTTCGGAATTCCCTGGATCTGGAACAGGAGTTTATTATTTTGGAAGAAAAGCTTTAGACTGTTAATCGAAATTATTCTCCCAACCGTCTTTTTTCATCTTCGCAATTTTTCCCGATACTTCTGATTCTAGCGTTTTTTTGTATGCGGAAATTTTTTCAGAAATTTCTTCATCAAAGGCGCCGAGAATGGTAGCTGCAAGGATACCGGCATTCTTGGCAGCATTCAGAGCGACCGTTGCTACGGGAATTCCATTGGGCATCTGCAGGATAGAAAGAATGGAATCCCAGCCATCTAACGAATTGGAAGATTTAATCGGAACCCCGATTACCGGAAGTGTGGTAAGCGAAGCAACCATGCCGGGTAGATGAGCGGCACCACCAGCCCCTGCAATAATAACTTTAAATCCCCTTTCCTTGGCCTTTGTGGCGTAGCTCACCAGCCGCCGGGGCGTACGGTGTGCGGAAACAATAGTAAGTTCAAATGGGATTCCGAAAGACTTTAAAAATTCCGCGGCTGGCTGCATGACCGGCAGGTCACTATCGCTTCCCATTATGATGGCCACCTGGTTCATACGGATATTCTGGGTTGAGGTGAAGTAATATGCAGTTTCTGTTTAATAGCTTTTGCTTTAAATACCAGGTCTGCCTTTTCCGGACTAAGAATGGTGGCATGGCCCATTTTCCTTCCTGGTCTTGTTTCTTTTTTTCCATAAAGATGGAGAAAAACATTTTCCATCTTTAAAATTTCATCTATTCCTTCATATTGTGCTTCGCCGGAATAACCTTCACTGCCGATCAGGTTCACGATAGCTGCATGTACGATATGTTTTGGATTGCCCAGTGGGTAACCGAGCATCACCCTCCAGAGCATATCGAACTGCGAACTGAAATTTGCTTCGATGGTATGATGACCGCTATTATGCACACGGGGTGCGGTTTCATTCACCAGCACATCTCCATTTTTATCCAGGAAAAGTTCTACAGCAAAAATTCCTGGCGATTTTAAATCCTTAACAACTTTCAGCGCAATTGCTTCCATTCGCCAGGCGGTTTGTTGTGGAACCTCCGCGGGACTTATCTGATAATCCAGTTGATTGAGTAACGGATTGGCAATCATTTCCACAGGAGGATACAGAGCAGTTTGTCCGGCAGTATTGATCGCAACGATTTGCGAAATTTCTTTATGAATATTCACTCTTTTTTCCAGTACAGAAGGCTCATCAAAACCCATGGGTATTTCCCGTTCATTTTCCAATACCTGAACTCCCCGACCATCATAACCTCCCCGGGCGAGTTTATGGACGGCAGGCAGGAAATCTGACAATTTGTTAAGATCCTCCCGTTTTTCAGTAATGCGAAATGGGGCGCTTGGAATATCATTATCCTTATAAAATTGTTTTTGCAATATTTTATCGCGGATAATTCGAAGGGCGGACGGTCTTGGAAAGATTCTTACACCTTCAGCTTCCAGTTTTTCCAGGGCCTCAACATTTACGGATTCTATTTCAATGGTAATAGCATCCATTTGTTTTCCAAAATGATAAACATCATCAAAATTTCTGATATCTCCCTTCCAGAAACCGTGGCAGAGGTGGGCAGCAGGGCATTCAGGGTCATTCTCCAGCACATAAGTCTGCACCGGGTAATTGGCAGCAGCCTGTAAAAGCATCCTTCCTAACTGACCTCCGCCTAAGATTCCAATTTTGAGCATTTTCCCGATTATGGCGTGAAGATAAAACAATCTGGTTTTCACGCGTTATTCACAGGGTTAGGATAATAATATGGCCGAATTTTTGTTTAAATAGTAACTTTATCCGTACGAATGCCTATTATTTTTTTTGCATGAAGAAAATCCGGTTTCTCCTGTTAACCCTATGTTTATTAGGCTTTCATGCCTGTTTTATGCCGGTTTTGGCTCAGAATTCCGTGAACAGTGTTCATTTTATAGAATATCAGAAAACATTCCCCAAAATCAGTGAAATGATCAGCCGTGAAGAGGATACTCTTCAGAAGCAGTTTGCGGCAAAACAACTCGTATGGCCCGCCCGGTATGTTTATATCCGTTCTTTCAAATATGACAGCGAAATGGAAGTTTGGGTGAAAAACAAACAGTCCGAGAAGTATAAGCTCTTTAAGACATACCGAATATGCGCCCTTGCCGGCTCCCTGGGACCCAAAAGAATGGCAGGCGACTACCAGGTTCCGGAAGGATTTTATTATATCAATGAATTTAACCCGCGAAGCCTCTATCATTTGTCGCTGGGTTTGAATTATCCCAACGCATCCGATAGGATGCTTTGTGATCTGTCCCAGCCGGGAGGAGATATTTATATTCATGGTAGTTGTGTTACTACCGGATGTATTCCGATTACCGACGGGCAAATTGAAGAGTTATATGTTTTGGCTGCTCATGCGAAAGACATGGGGCAGGACTATATACCTGTCCATATTTTCCCCGTCAATTTTGAGAATCCCAGAAGCGCTGCTTATTTGAGTCGTTTTCTGATTAGTTTTAATGAATTTGTTCCATTCGAGAAAAGCATGCAGAATGCATTTTACTATTTTGAAAAAAACCACCAGGTACCTCCGGTTATCGTAAATGCAAAAGGAGAATATGTTATTGAGGAAATAGCGGCACCACCAGTCGGCCAGACAGAAACCCGAACGGTTCGGAAGCTGTATCATCCGGCACAGCCTATTCCTGAGGAGAGCCTGGCCATCAGTGTGGATAAACTTCCTGTATTTCCGGGAGGTAATTCAGCGTTTAAATTGTTTATTGACAAACTAAGCCTGGATATGGTTAAAGAACTCGAACCCGGCCAGAAAAAGGCATTTATACTGATGGAATTTATCATTGATGAAAATGGTAAAACCATTTATGCCAATGCCATCAGCGGGGGAAATGACAAAATGAATGAAAAAATAGAAAAAGCCTTCACCGGCATGCCCATATGGAATCCGGCTCTCCGCCAGGGGAAAACGGTGCCTATCAAACTCAAGCAGAATATCATGGTGGAAGCGTCTTCTTAACAAATAAAACGTAAAGCGTAAAGTAGCTTTTGCCGGAACGTCAGCATTTTATCAATGCTTCCGGAAAAACCTTTTTTTAGCACATTTTTTGTTGCTTGTACCATATTCTTTTTTAATCCTTTCAAATCCGATTATTATTATTCTTCAAGCTTTATATATGCTTTGTATAAGCTTTATATAAGCCTGATATATGCTTTATAGATGCTTTGCACAAGCCTTGTGAAGCATTAAGAAGGCTTCATTGAGCGGTTGCAAGGCTTCATTGAGAGAACAGCATGTTAAAAAATCTGGCTAAATAATAATTGTTTCGTCAGAGGGTGCTCGCATTCCTTACCAGTAAGGATCTCACGCTTCAAAGCTCAGCTTTTACGCTCGCTTAACAGTGTCTGCACGGTTTCAGGAGACCATTGTTGTAATTCAATTTTTCTATTGCCAATAAGTTTCTCAAGCAAATCTTTTTGATAGTGTCGGATTGTTAACAACGTGAGATCTTTTTCTACCTGTACATCAAAGAAGGATAAAGCTTCGAGGGCAAGCTTTTCAATTTTATCAGGTATATTATCCGCACAAACCTGTAAAATGACGGCGCCTGTTTGCAAGAGATTAGCCGGGATATGATTGGTGGAAAGTAGCTGATATAACCGGGCAGCTCCTTCCTCTCCGACAAAGGAATAGTCCCTGGATCGAAAATGCATCAGGACCTGATTTTGCTTCAAAACGATGATGGGCGGCAAATCAGGAATGTGTTTTGAATGAATCAGAGTACCAGGGAGGGAAGGATCCAGAAAGCATTTTACGAACAGTGGAATATTTTTGTTTTGAAGCGGCTTTATGGTTTTGGGATGAATCACCTGGGCTCCGTAGAATGCCATTTCAATCACTTCGTCATATCCCAATTCCCGAATATAACGGGCATCAGAGAACGCTTTTGGGTCCGCATTCATAACACCTTCTACATCTTTCCAAATTGTCAGGCTGTCAGCGTCCAGCAAATTCGCAAAAATGGCAGCCGAATAGTCACTGCCTTCCCGTCCCAGAGTAGTGCTTTCATTTGCATCGGTAGATCCAATGAAGCCCTGAGTAAGGATGACCCTGTTATGTTTAAAACCCGGAATAATTTTCTCCGTGATCCGGGCACTGGTCTTTTCCCAGTCGATTCCGGCAGCCCTGAACTGATCGTCGGTGGCAAAAATGTCCCGTACATCTATCCATTGATGCGCCAATCCGGTTTTTTGAAGATAACTGCTCAGGATGGAAGTGGAAAGGAGTTCCCCGATGCAAACAATTTGATCGTAGTAATAATTATACGGTCTTACCGGTTTATCGTGTAAGAGCCATTCTGCTTCGGTAAAAAAATCATTTATTTTTTGTGAAAGCCCGCTGCCGGCTAAAATACCCAGGGTTTCAGCCAGGCTGAGATGCTGTTGTTTAATATCTGTGAATAAATCAAGGGCTTTTTTTTGATTACCTGAAAAAAAAGCTTCTGCTACTTTTTCCAGTGCATTGGTTGTTTTCCCCATAGCGGAAATAACGATCAGCAGTTTTTCAGATTCAAAATGCTGAAGAATACCAGGCAGGTTCCGTATACGTGAAACGGAATCCACACTGGCTCCTCCGAATTTGAATACTTTCATAGTTCCTGTTTTATGAGGCGCAAAGATAATATGGATCGGGATCGTAATAGCTATGTTAAAAAAAAGTATGGTTACCGGGGAGTTCAGAAATCGATTGTATATTAAGCAGAATTTCACAGGACATGATGTACATAATTTGTAGTTTGAATCTATGGCTGCAGCTCTGCACCGGTTATCCGTCTTATTCTTATGCTCCTGCTACGGATAAAATGGAATCGGAAATCCTGCAATATGTAAATGAGGACCGGGTTAAGCATGGCTTGCAGGTGCTGGAAATGAATGCCCTGGAAAATTCCCTGGCTGCTGATCACAGCCGGGATATGGCTAATGGCAAGGTCCGGTTCGGCCATGACGGCTTTAATTCCCGGGCGAAAACCATTCAAAAAGCGCTTGGAAGTACAATGGTCGGAGAAAATGTGGCATCCGGTCCTATGTCAGCCCGCGAGGTTGTGGATGGCTGGTTGCACAGTGCGGGTCATAAAAAAAATATTGAAGGTAATTTTGCCCTGACCGGTATTGGATATTCAATCAATAGCAAAGGGAATATTTATTTTACCCAGATTTTCTCCAGGTAACAAGACTGGCCATTTCCTTTTAAGGTGCTTGACGTAACTTGCCAGTCATGGAAAAACAAGCCATTATTTCTGTCCAGGGTCTTTCTAAAAAATACGGAGAATTTGAAGCGGTGAAACAAATCAGTTTTGACGTACAACAGGGAGAAATTTTTGGACTGCTGGGACCCAATGGTGCCGGTAAATCAACTACACTGGAAATTATTGAAACGCTTCGTCAAAAAACATCCGGAAAGATTTACGTTGACGGTATTGATCTGGATAAAAACCCCAATGAAATCAAGAAAAGAATTGGTGTTCAGCTGCAGACTTCCGGATATTATCCGAATTTAAACCTGACCGAATTGTTGGTCTTGTTTGGTGGATTATATAACCGGGCTGTGAAACCAACCCAGTTCCTGGATAAAGTGAATCTCCTGGATAAAGCCAGGTCAAAATATAAGGAACTCAGCGGAGGTCAGAAACAGCGCTTCTCCATTGCCACCACGCTGATTAATCAGCCAAAGATTATATTCCTTGACGAGCCCACCACCGGGCTCGATCCGCAGGCCAGGAGAAATCTCTGGGATCTGGTCCAGAATATCCGCGCTTCCGGCACAACGGTGATCATCACGACGCATTATATGGATGAAGCGGAAGTGCTCTGTGATCGTGTGGCGATTATGGATTCCGGGAAAATCATTGCCCTGGATTCTCCCGACCGTCTTATTGATCAATTAGTAGCTTCCGGATTCGAAAGACCAAAGCAAGTGAAAAAAGCGAACCTGGAAGATGTTTTTATTCAGATGACAGGCAAGGAGTGGAGGGAGGAGTAATAACCCGGGAATTTGAAAATTTAGCAATTTTAAAAGCAAGTTCATGTTATCGACTATTTATATTTCATCCGCTTTAAGCTTTAAAACAAAAATAAAAACGAATGACTGACCCCAAATACCCGATTGGCCGATATGAACCAAAACCATATTCAGACACGCAAAAACAGGAATGGCTTACTAATATCCGGCAATTACCGGCAGAACTCGAATTGGCGATCCAGAATCTGGATGCGGCGCAGTTAAATTCTGCATATAGGGAAGGTGGCTGGACTATACAGCAACTTGTGCATCATGTGGCAGACAGCCATATGAATGCATATATCCGGTTTAAACTTGCGCTTACAGAAGAAAATCTCACCGTTAAATCCTACGAAGAAAAACTTTGGGCAGAACTGGCCGATGTTCAATCGGTACCGGTAAATATATCTATTACACTTCTGCATGCATTACACACGACGTTTATATGCTGCCATAAAAGATTTAGACGAGCAGCAATGGAACAAAACGTTTAACTATCCCGGAAAACCTGCACCCGTCAGTATCTGGTTTCTACTGGGCATGTATAGTTGGCATGGAAAACACCATACGGCCCATATATTGAAATTCCGGGAAGCGCATAATCTTTAGACATGAAGGATCTCCGCTGGAAAAAAATTTCATCACAGTATATTTCAAAAGACCTTTGGGGTACCGTGCGGAAGGATAAATGTGAAACCCGGGAGGGGAAAATCATTGATCCTTATTATGTATACGAATTCCCGACCTGGGTCACTGCCGTTGCATTTACAGAAGGTGGAAAAATTATCATGGAACGCCAGTATCGCTATGCGCTGGATGTGATTTGTTATGAAATCCCGGGTGGTTGTGTGGACGATGCAGATAGTTCTCTGGAAAAAGCTGTTGCCAGGGAACTGATGGAAGAAACAGGGTACCAGTTTGCCCAATATGAATACCTGGGGAAGACTTCTTCAAATCCGTCTACCAATAACAACTGGATGCATATGTATCTCGCTACAGGAGGCCGGTATGTAAGGGAGCAACAGTTGGATCACAATGAAGAAATCGAAATCTATTTGTTCAGTGTGGACGAAGTAAAAAAATTACTGGCAGAAAATCAGATTATTCAGAGTATGCATGTTACTGCTCTTTATTATGCGCTGGCTAAAATGAAATTTCTTTAAGATTTACTTCCGCAACCAGAAAAACACTGCCACAAACCAATACAAGATCTTTAGGGCGGGCATTTGACACTGCTGCCTGGAGTGCCCCTTTCAACCTGGGGAAACTTTTCCCGTTCAATCCAATTGCTTCGGCACGACTGGCGAGTTCTGTTTCAGGGAGCGCCCGGGGTATCTGAGCCCTTGTAAAATAATATTGGGCAAAAGGAGGCAGTTGCTGAAGGATTTTTTCTATCTCCTTATCTTTTACCAGGCCAATAACAATATGTAAATCTTCGTGCGAAGTGTTTTCAAGCTGTTTTGCAATGGCTTTCATTCCTTCCTGGTTATGTCCCACATCAGTTACTACCATAGGGTTCTCCCGTAATACATCCCACCGCCCGTGAAATCCAGTTAGCGATTTTACTTGCCTTAATCCCGACTGCATGGCGTAATCCGAAATATGGTAACCTTTCTGATTGAGCACTGAAATCACTTCTGCCACGGTGACAATATTTTTCAACTGGTAAAGTCCAGGCAAATCCAGTTCGAAATTCCTCTTTGTATTGTTGTGTATGTCGGTCAATTGTACAAGCAACAAATTTTTTTCCGTACGCCATTCTCCGGGAAACCTTCTTTGGCTTGCAAACGAAAGGGGTGATCCTTTTTCAGCCGCCGCCTGCAGAAATATTTCTTTTGCTTCCGGTTGTTCTTCACCAATCACAACAGGAACGCCGGGTTTTATAATTCCGGCTTTTTCTAATGCAATCCGGGCAATTGTGTCCCCCAGCAGATCCATATGGTCATAACTAATATTGGTGATCACAGATATTTCCGGAGTGATGATATTAGTGCTGTCCAATCGACCACCCAGGCCTGTTTCAATCACAGCGATGTCAATTTTTTCTTCTGCAAACCAGTCAAATGCCATGGCAACGGTAATCTCAAAAAACGAAGGTTCAATGTTGTTGATGGATTCGACGATATGTTCAGTAAATGCGGTTACTTTATTTTCAGGGATCATTTGTCCGTTGATCCGGATTCTTTCACGGAAATCGTGCAGATGGGGAGACGTATACAACCCGGTCTTATATCCCGCTTTTTGTAAAATGGCGGCCAGCATATGGCTGGTGGATCCCTTACCATTGGTGCCGGCAATATGAATCGACTTGAATTTTTTTTCCGGATGGCCCAGATTTTCGCTGAGGAGCTGAATATTTTTCAGATCTGCCTTATACGCTGCAGCACCAATCCTGCTGAAGAGCGGCAGGCGGGTAAACAGAAATTCAATTGTCTGGAGGTAGTCCATGCGATCTCCGCCCGATAGACGGGTCAGTTATTATTCTTGAAATCGCCCCGCTTCCAGGCCTGGATAAAATCGGCCCATGCCAGGGGATTAAAAATATTTTGTGGCGGTGCCTGTCCGGTATAGGAATATTTGGTTGCGTTCTGCTTCAGGTAATAGCTGGCGGCTTCTCTGGCATCGGTTGGAAGGCCCCTGGAAAGTATTCTTCTTTTCATGGCGTCATTATTCTGCCGGGCAATTTCTATCTGGTCATCAGGCACTTTGGTATTTACAAAATCGCGGTCAAACTGCGCACGGGTAGGCCTTGGCCGGATGATAGTTGCCGGCAGATACTGCGTGTCGGTTACCAGTAGCTGAATGATGCTCCATTGATTGCCCTCCAGGTTTTTAGGGATATCAACCAGCCTGGGTTTGTATCCGATACTACTGAACTCGATCTGATCTCCTTTCATCACAACAATGGAAAAAACGCCCTGATCGTTGGAAAAAGTACCGCGATGCTGACCTTTCACAACAATACTCACTGATGGTATGCCCTGGAGGCTGTCCGCAGTCATTACTACCCCATAAAACTGCACAACGGAATCTTTCAGCTTGTCGAATTGGGCATGCAATGCGAAGGGAAGGGATCCGAATAAGAAGTATAATATAAATTTTTTCAAAACTGCGCCAAAAATAAAGTTTATAAACCGTAAATCACGAACAAATTACTGTTCCCATAGCCTAATTTTGCAGGCAGAATCTTCTTTTTAACAAAACATTGCGCATGAATGTTGAAAACGTGTTGAAGGCCCTCAGTACGGTACAGGAACCCGACCTTGGAAAGGATCTGGTTACGCTGAACATGGTCAAGGAAATACAGATCAATGGGAATGAACTTTCTTTTACTGTTGTCCTTACTACCCCTGCCTGTCCTTTAAAAGACTTGATAAAAAACAATTGTATCAAAGCCATTCAGGATCAGATCGGAAATGATATTCAGGTCAGGGTTAATTTTATTGCTGAAATGAATTCCAACCGGACTGGCCCGGAAATCGTTTTGCCAAAAGTAAAAAATATTATCGCCGTCGTCAGCGGAAAAGGTGGTGTGGGAAAAAGTACAATAGCATCCAATTTTGCACTTGCATTATCGGCCGATGGCGCAAAGGTGGGATTAATGGATGCTGATATTTATGGACCAAGTGTTCCGATCATGTTCGGGGTGAGGGGGGAGCGACCGATGATGAGAACAGTGAATGGTAAGGGTATGATACTGCCATTGGAAAAATATGGTATCCGATTGATGAGTATCGGACTACTTGTCGATGAAAAAAATGCAGTAGTCTGGCGTGGCCCGATGGCAAGCTCTGCTATCAAACAATTTGTATCCGATGTAATTTGGGATGAATTGGATTATCTCGTGATTGATATGCCACCCGGTACAGGAGACATTCACCTCACATTACTCCAGTCTGTGCCTGTTACGGGAGTTATTGTGGTAAGTACGCCCCAGGATGTAGCCCTGGCAGACGCAAAGAAAGCGATAGCCATGTTTGCCCAGGCACAGTTAAAAGCACCGATTATCGGACTGGTGGAAAATATGAGTTATTTTGTATCGGAGGAGGCGCCCGCGCATAAGTATTATATTTTTGGAAAAGATGGAGGGAAGCGACTGGCTGAGGAATATGATATCCCTTTTCTGGGCCAGATTCCGCTAATCCAAACCATCCGGGAAGGAGGGGATGAGGGGAAACCCGTATTGATTGGTAAAGACGGACCTGCTGTAAAAGCATTTCAGGATTTTGCCGGAAATGCAGCCCGAAGTATTGCGATGATTAATGCCAACATCAACTCAGAAAAACGCGCAGAACGGGTGTTTGCATAAATATTTCTATGTACGATATTCCTTATTTTAAAGCAGCCCATCCCGAAGATGTTCTTGTTTATATGAAAGCGCATCCTTTTGCGTTGATCTGTGGGTCTGATGAAAAGGGTATACCTGTTGCCACACAGATTCCCTTTTTATTTGAAAAAAGAGCAGATAAATTATTCCTGCAGGGTCACGTTATGAAGAAGCAGGATCACACAAATGCCTTTTACAAAAATCCAAATGTTCTCGTTGTATTTTCCGGAGCCCATACTTATGTTAGTGCAAGCTGGTACCAGCAAAAAGAAACGGCGAGTACCTGGAATTATCAGTCAGTGCAGGCAACCGGTGTGCTCCGGTTCCAGGATTCCGGATTTCTTCTTCAGCTGCTGACCAGGTTAACCGGGACTTTTGAAAAAATCGATTCACCTTCCCTGGTGCAGAAAATGGATCCCGCATATGTAGAGAAAATGATGCAGGCCATTGTAGCTTTTGAAATAGAAGTACTTTCGGTACGTCATGTATTTAAGCTGAGCCAGAACAGAGATAAACAGTCCCGCGCAAACATCATATCTGAGCTGAACAAGCTGGGAGAAGACGCAAGTGAAATTGCATTGGCTATAGACGCAAATAATAAAAACAAACCATGACCCGGGCAACACTGATTGAACAGATCCGTTTAAAAAAAAACTACCTCTGCGTGGGTCTTGATACTGATCCGAAGAAGGTACCCGCTTTCCTGACTCACTTTCCTGATCCCGTATTTGAATTCAATAAAAGAATTATTGATGCCACACTGGCTCATTGTGTTGCCTACAAAATGAATACGGCTTTTTATGAGGTAAATGGTGCCTCCGGCTGGGAAACCCTGCAAAAAACAGCTGATTATATTCCTTCTTCCCATTTTAAAATAGCGGATGCCAAGCGGGGAGACATCGGAAATACTTCCGCACTTTATGCCCGGGCTTTTTTTGAAACCCTGTCTTTTGATGCAGTGACTGTTGCACCATATATGGGAGAAGACAGTATCCGCCCATTCCTCGATTACCCGGGTAAATGGACTATCGTATTGGGCCTGACTTCCAATGACGGATCCAGGGATTTTGAACTTCAGAAGCATGCTGATGGCCTTCTTTATGAAACCGTGCTACGCAAAGTATCACAGTGGGGCACAACCGAAAATCTCATGTTTGTTGTCGGAGCGACACAATCATCCTTATTCGAGAAAATAAGGGCGATTACTCCGGATCATTTTTACCTGGTACCAGGTATTGGTGCCCAGGGCGGTAGCCTGAAAGAAATTTCCGAAAAAGCCCTGAATAGAGATGGTGGTTTACTCGTAAATGCCAGTCGTTCTATTCTATATGCAGGATCGGGAGAAGAATTTGCTGACAAAGCAGTCGCGGTAGCGGCGGCTTATGCAGATGAAATGGCGAAGTATTTAAGCTTAAAGCCTAAAGCCTAAAGCCTGAGGCCTTAGGCTTTAAGCCTTAATTACAAATTCACTTTCGTTTTATCATCATCCTTGTCATCGTTATTGTTGTCGTCATTGTCATTGGATT
Source organism: uncultured Bacteroidota bacterium (assembly GCA_963766585.1). Lineage (GTDB taxonomy): Bacteria > Bacteroidota > Bacteroidia > Chitinophagales > Chitinophagaceae > Puia. The sequence goes on along the minus strand of CAVYAV010000001.1, from coordinate 439,337 downwards.
TGTCATCCACATTCACGAGACGGACCGTGCCGAAACTGCTTTTGATTTTAATTTTCCCTGCCCCTGCTCCCGCAGACCCGGAATAATTCTTGTCGAATTTGGGCCCCGAATTGTCATCTTCCTTTTCAGCAGATATATGATAGTCAGTCCTGTTTTTGAAACTGCCGAAATTGGTATATACGTCGAACTGCGCAGAGAGATCGTTTGTTACTTTCAAATTGATGGTTGAATAAGACTGGTATAACGCGAGATCCGTAACGGTATTATCAACAGTAAGATCCACATGACTGCAGAATTGTACATCCACTTTTGTATTTCCGCTCAGTCCGGCAACCTGGGCATTGCTGTTAAATTTAAAAATAACTTCAGCATTATTCAAACGTCCGATTTCCGCTTTCCCAAATTCCACATGAATGAGTTTTGCATTGGGAATTTTCCCGGTTGTCAACTCGCCGAATTTGCTGGTGAGGCTGGCAACTCCTGCGAAATCGGGAATTTTGATTTTACCAAAGCTGTTCTCAATGTGTATCGGGTTTTTGGAGGGCATACTCACTTTATAGTCTATATAAAATTTCCGGCCATCCTCATTGTCATTTTCATTGTTTTTCCCCTTCCCCATATTCCCAATATTGGTCTTGAAGCTGATATCCTTACCGCCCTGGTTGTCAGACACCGTGATCTGATCCATCATCCGCTGTGCTTTTTCATCAGTTGAAGCACGCACACCGATTTCGATATCCACCTGGATTTCATTTTTATCCCAGGTTGTGACGGTTATATTTCCAAAAGAATTTTCAATGGATAACCGGTCTTCGGCACCGACAGTATAAGTTTTGGAAATGGTTCGCTTCTTCTCAATATTGTCACCATCATTCGCCAGGATTATTAAAGGGGTTACCGCAAAGGCGAGAAGTACAAGGCCTTTAAACGGATTTATATGCTTTTTCATACGCTGATTTTTTAGAAAGTTTGATCTGTTTAATTATGTTCAATTGTTTGTTTAATAAACCAATCTGAAGTTGAAGATTTGAAATCATCGCTTCGATTAGCTGCTCCCGGTTTGAATTATTTGGTAACTGGGTTTTAAGGGCATGGTATACACTATCCAGCTTTTGCACATCTCCGGAGAACTGCCTGTACAGCAGCGGTTCATCCTTTTCCAGTGTTTTGAGTTCCTCATGTTTGAGCTCAATCAGCTTTGCATAGTAATACATCTCCTTATTTCCCCCGTTCTCGGGAGATAAAATTTCATCAGGATCTGATTGTGCTTTTCCAACCTGATTTATTTTCTGTGGTACCGGTTGGTCTTTTTTAGCTACCCGGGCACCCGAATCCTCCGGAGAGGTTATTACTGGTACGTGACCGGAGCTGTCGATTTGTTTTGGATTTTTTTCCGCAACCTGGTTTCCCTCCGTGTGAGTCGGATGCAGGGAAAGATAGAGGATAGCAGCAAAACCTATCACAGCAACAGATGCTGCCACTGCCATCCAGCGTTTAAAAGCCAGGGAACGAACCGGTATTTCCTTTTTAGTTTCGGGATTTACTTTTTCTTTTATCTTTTCCCAAACCCGCGGATCCGGCGCGTCTGCGTCGAATTCTTCACGGTTTTCCCGTATAAAATTTTCTAATGGGCTGCTCATGATAAGCCTCCTTGTTTTATGATGTGTAATAGTTTTTGTTTCGCTCTCATATATTGAGTTCTTACTGTAGCATGCGAAATCTGCATAATTTCTGCTATTTCTTCCTGGTCATATCCTTCAAATAAATGCAGACTTAGTACTGTCCGGTAACCATTAGGCAGTTCTTTTACTGCTTTTTTAACCTCCTCCACTTTTAGCTGCAACGCCCCTTCATCCACACTTTCCTCATCAGGCATTTGCAATACACTTGTTTTTTCTATATCGATGATTTCCATTTTCCTCTTTCTCAGCGCGTTTATGGATTTATTAATCACAATTCTTTTCAGCCAGGCACCGAATGTTGACTTATATCCAAAACTGTCAATTGCACCAAAAGCATCCACAAATGATTCCTGTAAAACATCCTCCGCATCGGCTGTATGGTTCACAATTCTTAAACTGGTATTATACATTGCCCGGGAATATTTTTGATACAATTCTCCATAACTGCGGGGATCTCCCTGTTTACATCGTTCTACCAGCTCATCATGTTGTATGGTTGCGGTCAGCTCCAATAACCTTATTTTATTCTTGTATATTAAGTACACAAAGAAAAGCAGGATGTTGCATCCCTGGTCAAAAACCTTATTCTTTCCTGATAATGGGTTTTGGTAAATGGTTTATAGTGAATGAATTATTGTAAATGTAACAGTACCATCTATAGCAGTTCCTCCCTAAAAAAGCTTTCTGAATACGCTTTAGGCTTTAAGCCTTCAGCTTTAGGCTTATTAGGAGTATTTTCGCATTCAATTTCATCCATATGGCTGCCAAGACCGATGTTTTTCAAAGTCCGGATTATTATCTGATTGACGATTTGTTGACTGAAGAACACAAGCTGATCCGGGATTCCGTGCGTTCGTATGTCAAAAAAGAGATCAGTCCGATAATAGAAGAATATGCGCAGAAAGCAGAATTCCCGCAACATATTGTAAAGCAGCTGGGAGAACTGGGTTGTTTTGGTCCAACTATCCCTGAAAAATATGGTGGCGGAGGCCTGGACTATATTAGTTATGGTCTCATGATGCAGGAGCTGGAAAGGGGCGACAGTGGTGTCCGGTCCACAGCTTCGGTTCAGGGATCCTTAGTTATGTTTCCGATACATGCTTATGGAACAGAAGAAATGAAAAAACGGATGCTTCCCAAACTGGCATCAGGAGAATGGCTGGGCTGTTTTGGCCTCACGGAACCCGATCATGGTTCCAATCCCGGCGGAATGTTGAGCAATATCAAGGATGCCGGAGATCATGTTCTGTTGAATGGTAGCAAAATGTGGATCAGCAATGCACCCTTTGCCCAGGCTGCTGTTGTATGGGCTAAAGACGAATCGGGTGATATACGTGGTTTGGTTGTTGAACGGGGCATGGAAGGCTTCTCAACTCCAACAACGCACGGAAAATGGAGTCTGCGGGCATCTGCGACCGGTGAGTTGGTATTCGATAATGTAAAGGTTCCCAAATCCAATCTCTTTCCGGAAATCCGGGGTTTGAAGGGGCCACTGAGTTGTTTAACCAAGGCCCGTTTTGGCATTGCCTGGGGCTCAGTAGGGGCGGCCATGGACTGTTATGATACTGCACTTCGTTATAGTCAGGAGAGGGTTCAGTTTGGGAAACCCATCGGTGGATTCCAGCTTCAGCAGAAAAAACTGGCTGAAATGATTACGGAAATAACCAAGGCCCAATTGATGAATTGGAGGCTGGGAGTACTGATGAATGAGAAGCGGGCTACACCAGCGCAGGTTTCAATGGCTAAAAGAAACGGATGTGAAATTGCGACTCATATTGCCAAAGAGGCCCGTCAGGTATTGGGCGGAATGGGTATAACGGGCGAATATCCGGTTATGCGGCATCTCATGAATATGGAAAGTGTGCTTACGTATGAAGGCACGCATGATGTGCATTTGCTGATTACCGGCATGGATATTACCGGATTCAACGCGTTTATGTAAATCGTTTATCATGCATCAGGTGTCGTAAATCGATAGACGATCGACGATATCCGAATTAAGTAAACTTTTAAATGTGTTTTGTAAATTATGAGAATATTTTTAATTGGCTTTATGGGATCGGGTAAAACCCACTGGGGAACACGGATTGCGGAGGAATTGTGTATACCATTTTATGATCTTGATGCTGTAATTGTAAACAATGAAGGCATGAATATATCCGAGATTTTCGCTAATAAAGGAGAAGAATATTTCCGGTATATGGAAAAACAAACCCTGGAGGACCTTGTGAACCGCGAAGAAAATTTTGTTTTATCTGCCGGCGGAGGCACTCCCTGTTTTTTCAATAATATTAAATTTATGAAACGCAGCGGGAAAGTGCTCTGGCTGAATACATCGCTGGAAATTTTGAACCAGCGGCTCCTTAAAGAAAAGACGTCCCGTCCGCTTCTCCGGGGAATAACGGAACCCGGTTTGCGATCCTATATTATCCGCAAACTAAGTGAGCGGAAAATGTATTATGAACAGGCAGATTTGATGGTTCATGAAGAAACGATGGATCTTGAATCTTTGATGGGTTTATTAAAGTAATTTGGAACTGTTCAAGTAAAACTATGAATAAATTTTTTTTATTTATTGCTACCATACTGGGTGCCCTGGCAGTAATTACCGGCGCGATGCTTGCCCATAAATGGAGAAACCGGATGTCACCTGATCTGATGGAAATTTATGAAACCGGGGTTCGTTATCAATTCTATCATGTTTTTGCGTTACTGGCAACAGGGATACTTAGTGAAAAATTTCATAATAACCGGATTCGCTGGGCGGGAGTCTGTTTTATAACAGGCATAATGCTTTTTTGTGGTTCGTTATATTTTATCTCTGCGATCCTGATGAATGAGGGAACTGTCCCGTTACTGTTGGGGATCTGTACGCCGTTGGGAGGCGTAAGTTTTATTTTGGGATGGATTTTCCTGGGTACCGGGATTTTGAAGGGCGGAAATACTTAACTTATCTTTGTCGTCATGGCTCAGCGTTCAAAATCAAAGAAAAACCAATCCTCCGTCCCGTCTTCCCTGAAAACAGAAAAGGAAGCTAAACTCACTGTTTCACAGGTGATCCGGGACGAGCGGACACACAAGATCACCGGTGCCGTTTTTTTACTTGCGGCCATTTTTTTATTTATTGCCTTTTCTTCGTACCTGTTTACCTGGCAGGAAGATCAGGACAAGGTGTTAAATGGTCTTTCCATACTGGCCCCCTCTCATGATGTTAAGGTTGCCAACCTTCTTGGAAACCTTGGAGCTTATATTTCACATTTGTTTTTCTTTAAGGGATTCGGGATTGCGAGTTATTTTATCTGCTCGTTTTTTTTCATTACCGGGATCAACTGGTTGTTTGCCAAAAAATATTTTTCCGTCAAACGCAATATCAGGTATGTATTGATCGGGCTGGTATACCTGTCCACCACCATGGCTTTTATTTGCCGTGGTGTTTCTTTTCCCTGGGGCGGTGCATTTGGGGATATGACCAGCGAATGGATGATGCGATTTCTGGGAAAAATCGGAACCGCCTGTGTATTATTTGCCGGCGCCATGGCTTATTTTATCTGGAGGTTCAATCCGGAATTTAAATTACCGGAACGGAATTCTAAAAATACAGGAGCCACGATGGTTCCGCAAAATGATTCCGGGGAAGAATCCGGCGCGTTATTGTTCATTGATGAGCCCCTGGAGAAGCCTAAAAAAAATAAACTGAAGAATGGAGAGGATATTCCATTAATTATCCTGGCTGATGAACCGTTAGTCGATAAAAAAAGCCCTTTTATTAATGAAGAACAGGCAAAAAAGGAATTTCCGCTGATCACTCCGGGGTCAAAGCTTCCCAAAAAACCGGTTCCCACGGTAGATCCGCTTGAACTGGAAATCAAAAAGATTCCGGAAACGGCAACAGCCGGGAAAGCGGTTAATGCTGATCCGGTTATTTCCGATAAGCTGGCTGACTATGAGCCGATGCTCGACCTGATATCCTATAAATTTCCAACTTTGGATTTATTACAGGCCCATGGCAACGACAGAATTATACAGGATCCGACTGAACTGGAAACGAATAAAAACCAGATTATCAGCACGCTTAAAAATTATGATATTGATATCCAGAAAATAAGTGCCACGGTCGGGCCAACCGTTACCCTTTATGAAATTGTTCCTGCTCCGGGTGTGCGTATTTCCAGAATCAAGAACCTGGAAGACGATATCGCACTCAACCTTTCTGCCCTCGGGATACGTATCATCGCGCCCATTCCGGGGAAAGGTACTATAGGTATTGAAGTGCCCAATGTGAAAAAAACCATCGTGAGTATGCGCACTTTGCTGGCTTCCGATAAATTTCAGAATAGTTCATATAACCTTCCGATTGCCATTGGCAAAACCATTAATAATGAAAATTTTATTGTAGATCTGGCCACGATGCCGCATTTGCTGATGGCCGGAGCAACCGGTCAGGGAAAGTCGGTCGGATTAAATGCAATCCTGGTTTCCCTGTTATATAAAAAACATCCATCCCAGTTAAAATTGGTACTCGTAGACCCGAAAAAAGTGGAACTCAGTTTGTACCGGATTATTGAAAAACATTTTCTTGCCAAATTGCCAGGGGAAGAGGAACCCATTATTACGGATACCAAAAAAGTAGTTTATACACTGAATGCATTGTGCATTGAAATGGATAACCGGTATGATTTATTGAAAGAGGCAGGGACCCGGAACATTAAGGAATACAATGATAAATTCATCAAGCGCAAGCTGAATCCGCAGAAGGGACATCAGTATCTTCCCTTTATCGTTTTGGTTATTGATGAATTCGCCGACCTGATCATGACTGCCGGCAAGGAAATAGAAATGCCGATTGCCAGGCTTGCCCAGCTTGCCAGGGCCGTCGGCATTCATCTGATCATTGCCACACAACGGCCTTCCGTAAATATTATCACGGGAACCATCAAGGCTAATTTCCCTGCACGAATTGCATTTAAAGTATCTTCAAAAATAGATTCGCGGACAATCCTGGATACGGGCGGAGCCGAGCAGCTGATCGGTAAAGGAGATATGCTGGTATCTTATAATGGAGAGATTACCCGGTTACAGTGTGCTTTTGTGGATACCCCTGAGGTGGAAGAAGTAGCGGATTTTATTGGCAAACAGGGATATCCGCAGCCCTTTTTCCTGCCGGAGTATATTGATGAAAAGGATATGGGGGATAAGGAATTTGACGCAAATAACCGGGATCCGCTTTTTGAAGAAGCGGCCCGCTTAATCGTCCAAAACCAGGTGGGATCCACATCACTTATTCAACGCCGGATGAAACTCGGTTATAACCGGGCGGGACGACTAATGGACCAGTTGGAAGCTGCCGGCGTAGTCGGCCCAAATCAGGGAAGCAAAGCCCGCGAGGTGATTATTAAAACAGATTCCGAACTTTCTGTGTACCTCACACAGCTTGGGGGAGGGCACGCCAATCATTTTTAACATCCGTGGCATAACGATTGCAAATCGAAAGGCATATCTTGCCGCGACCATTCTCAATTCACCTATATGAAAGTGATATTCAGTTTTTTAGCCGGATTATTGATTACTTCCTGCTGCTTTTCCCAAAGTATTGATCCGGCTGCCAAACAGGTGCTGGATCAATTTTCTGCCAAAATAAAAACGTTCAAAACCATACAGGTTGTTTTCACTTTACAGATTCAGGATGCTCAGGGAAATCCCCAGGGTTCCAAGAAAGGAACAGTGTACATGAAAGGGAATAAATATAACCTGCAGATGGCAGGCCAGGAAGTTTACTGTGACGGGAAAACAATCTGGACATTTGATAAAGCAGCTAATGAAGTTACTATTACAAAATATGATCCGGCATCAAGCACCATATCCCCGCAGAAATTGTTTACCAACTTTTATGATAAGGACTTTCTATACAAAGTAAACGGTGAGCAAAAAATCGGAACAAAAACAGTAGTAGAAATTGAAATGACCCCCGTAGATAAGACCCTGAATTTCCATAAGGTCTATTTGTATATGGATAAAAATTCCCATTTACTTAATTCCGGCAAGGTACTCGACAAAAGCGGTAGCCGGTACCTCTATACAATTAATAACCTGTCGGGAAACGCAGCCTATCCGGATACCAACTTTGCATTTGACAAATCAAAACATCCGGGAGTAGAAGTAGTCAATCTTACCCAATAAAAAGCAAGTAGGGGAGTATGGTAATGAAGCTGTCATTCCTTCTTCCCCCAGCGAAAGCTTTTCAAATCAAGTCCTGCCAGATCTATTACCCGGTCTACAACAGTAGCAGCCACCGCCTCAATGGTTGTTGGTTTGCTGTAAAAGGAAGGGGAAGCGGGACAAATTATTCCGCCGGCCAGCGTGATGGTTTCCATGTTTCGGAGGTGAATGAGATTGTAAGGGGTATCCCGCACCACACAAATCAGTTTTCTTCTTTCTTTCAGGATCACATCTGCAGAACGGGAAATAAGGTCGTTAGACACTCCTGTAGCTATTCTGCCTAAACTACCCATCGAGCAGGGAATAATGATCATCGTATCATACTGCGCTGATCCGGATGCAAATGGGGCTGAGAAATCGTCTGTTTCGAATTTGGACAAAGGGAAATGCTTATAAGCCTGATTATTTAGTTCCGTTTCCCAAACCGAGCAGGCATTTTTTGTCATCACCAGGTCAAGAGCCTCCCACTGCGACCGGATGGACAATAATTTTTCAATTAGCAGGTTCGCATAAATGGAGCCACTGGCCCCCGTAACGGCAACTACAATTTTCCGCATGAATTTTTATTCTTGAATTTACAATGTAGACGATTTTAAGTTGACGTGCGTCAATTAAAACCCTGTTCTGAAAATTTATCAAGAGTGTAACACAGTCGCTTTCTCTAATCTTATATATTTGACTTTTCATAGGATAAGGTTTAATGGTTAATGGTATTTGATTAGTGCGGCCTCCCTTCAAAAAGGAGGCTTTTTTTGTGCCGTTTATTTGCCTGTATAGTTAAGTATCGCGAGATGGGAGGGATCAAAATGGTCTGTTGGCATACGCGCCAGTCCCAGTTGAAAGAGTGCGGATTGTTGAAGTCGCAGAAAAATACTACGATTCTTATTGGGTTTTGCAAAGACAATGCGGTTAAAGCCCTCCTTGTTATAAATCCCCAGGCAATAGATATTGAGATAATATTTTCCTTTGGGTAAATTTACCAGAATCTTATTTTCAAAATCGGGATAAAATACCTTTTTTACAATACCGGCTCCCCGCAGATCATACCGGTCAAAGATTACAAAAACGGAATCAATTTTTGACAATTTGTCCGAAACATTCTGCAACCTGATTGTAACGGTGCTGGAATCCTTCTTGGGTATACTGTCTACTCCGAAACAATGGCTTACAGCCAGTGTAAGTAAGGGAAATATGGTTTTTCGAAGGTGCATTGGTCTGCAGTCTAAAAGGGGACTGGATTCGAAATTAGCCTTCCGCCGGTCTTTCTAAGTTACAAACCCGTCTTTAAAATTCGAAGTAAGTCCAGTTAAAAACGAAAAAAGCAGGTTTTTATTAAAAACCTGCTCAATCATATATTAATTTACTGATAATCAATAAGTTAATCCTAAAAGAAGCTTTAAGCATCGGCCATATCCGGAATAGCAGCCACTTTATAGTCTCCTGTCTCCAGTTTTTTCTTTGTGGCTTCAAAGGCTGCGAGTGTGGCTTCTATATCCTGATCAGTGTGAACGGCCGTAGGTATCAGGCGATAGATAATATGCCCCTTTGGAATAACCGGATACACAACAATAGAACAGAAAATGCCGTAGTTCTCCCGGATATCCATAACCATGGCGGTTGCTTCCGGCACATCTCCTTTCATATAAATAGGAGTAACCACAGAATCTGTTTTTCCGATATCAAATCCTTTTTTCCGCAGGCCCGACTGCAGTTTCAGTGCGTTGCTCCAGAGTTTTTCTTTAAGCGAAGGATTATTTCTGAGCAATTGCAGTCTTTTAAGATTTCCGACGACCAGGGGCATGGGTAAACTCTTTGCAAAAATCTGGCTCCGGATATTATACCGGATATAGTCAATGATTTGTTTTTCTCCGGATACAAAAGCACCAATTGAGGCCATGGATTTTGCAAACGTTGAAAAATACAAATCGATATCATCCTGTACGCCCTGTTCTTCCCCTGCTCCTGCTCCCGTTTTCCCGAGAGTCCCGAAACCATGGGCATCGTCTACCAGGAGACGGAATTTATAGACAGATTTTAATGCAGCAATTTCCCGGATTTTACCCTGATCGCCAGCCATTCCGAATACACCCTCAGTAATCACCAGAACCCCTCCGCCACCTTGCTTTTCAATAAGAGCATTGGCGCGCTGGATCTGTTTTTCAAAATCGGTCAGATCATTGTGCTTGAAAACATACCGGTGCCCTGCATGTAGACGAAGTCCGTCGATAATACAGGCATGGCATTCTGCGTCATAGACTATCACATCATGCCTGCCACACAAAACATCAATAATGCTCACCATACCCTGGTAACCATAGTTCAGCAGGGCAGTATCTTCCTTGTTTACGAATTCTGATAATTCTTTTTCCAGTTGTTCGTGGTGATTGCTGTTTCCGCTCATCATACGGGCACCCATAGGCGAAGCCAGTCCGTATTTTGCTGCCCCTTCGGCATCAGCTTTTCTTACTTCGGGATGATTTGCAAGTCCCAGATAATTGTTCAGACTCCATACGATCATATCTTTTCCCCGAAACTTCATCCGATTACCAATTTCACCTTCCAGTTTGGGGAATGCAAAATATCCATGGGCTCTTTCCCGGTGTTGTCCGATGGGGCCCTGGTGCTTGGTAAGCTTTTCAAAAATATCTGCCATAAGCTAAAATTTGTTATAAATAGTCGCAAAAATAACGCATTTATCCAAGCGGACAAGGAGCAAATCCAGATACCTTTGTCCAAATTTTTTTAGGGATGCGAAATTTTAGTTTAACATTTATTTTTTTAATACTCCTGACCCGTATTGGACAGGCACAACCTGGTGGTTCAACGGTTATGAGGCCGAAATTGGTAGTAGGAATTGTAGTGGATCAGATGCGCTGGGATTATCTCTACCGGTATTATAACAAGTACAGCGAGGGCGGATTTAAAAGGTTATTACGGGAAGGATTTACCTGCGAAAATACCAATATCAATTATTTGCCTAGCTATACCGCAGTCGGACATACTTGTATTTATACAGGCTCAGTTCCCTCTATACATGGCATCACCGGAAATGGCTGGACGGAACAATTAACGGGGGTACATGTCTATTGCACAGAAGACAGCACTGTGCAGGCTGTAGGGTCGGATTCTTCACATGATGGTAAGATGTCACCCCGGAACCTGCTGGTAACCACCATCACCGATGAACTGCGTATTGCAACCAACTACCAGTCGCGTGTGATTGGCATTTCATTAAAAGACCGTGCATCCATACTGCCGGCCGGGCACACAGCCAATGCTGCATTCTGGCTGGACGATGCCAGTGGAAATTTTATCACCAGCACTTATTACATGAAAAAACTTCCACCATCCGTAGAAAAATTTAATAAGGAGAAAAATATTGAGCGCTATATCCGGAACGACTGGCATACTTTATATCCTATAGAGACATATACTGAAAGCGATGCCGATGACAAAGTGTATGAAGGGAGAATTGACGGGGAATCTGTTTCCGTATTCCCACATACTCTGAAATCTGATTACGAAAAAGATCATGGTACATTTCGCGTCTCTCCATTTGGAAATACACTTACACTGGATTTTGCAAAAACTATTATAGATGCGTATCAGCTGGGTTCCGGTACAGCCACTGATTTCCTGGCCATTAATTGTGCCTCCACTGACTATGTAGGTCATGTTTTTGGACCCAATTCCGCTGAAGTAGAAGACGTATATCTTCGATTGGACCTCGATTTGGCTGCTTTTTTATCTGCCCTTGATGCTAAAATAGGCAAGGGTCAATACCTTCTGTTCCTCACCGCGGATCATGGTGCAGCTCACGCTGAAGGATATTCAATGGCAAACCGGGTGGGTTCGGATTATTTTGACAGCCAGAATATGCTGAATAGCCTCAATCAGCTCATCCAGCAGAAATTTGGAATTGGCAATTGCATCCGATCTGGTGAAAATTACCAAATCAACTTTGACCTGGGTAAAATTGCAGCGGCGAATGCGGATTTCGAAGGAATTAAAAAACTGACCGTAGATTTTCTGAAAAAACAACCCGGCGTGAATTATGCTGTAGATTTGGATAAAATTCAGGAGGCCTCTGTTCCGGAACCGATTAAAACTATGATCATCAACGGATATAATTTTAAAAGAAGCGGTCAGATTCAGATTGTTTTTCAACCTGGCTGGTTAGAAAGCTCCTTGAAAACCGGAACGACGCATGGTGGCTGGAATCCTTACGATTCCCATATCCCGCTGATTTTCATGGGCTGGGATATTCATCCGGGAGCTTCAGCCTATCCTGTTCATATGACGGATATTACACCAACCCTGGCAACTCTCCTGCATATCCAGGTTCCGGACGGGAATGTTGGCTCGCCAATCACTGATATGCTGGTCAGATGACTGGATATTTTTTTTATTTTCCATTTCCCATTACTGATGCAATTAATATTACGCCAAATAGTTTAAAGAAAGAATATGGTAAATCTTACCCGGAACGAAAAACGATGGCTGATTTTATTTGGGCTGGTTCTTGCTGGCATGATCGCCGGTTGCATGTATGAAACGGTTGTCTCGCATGCACGTATCGGACCCCGTCCTGTTATTAAGGATGCCAAGGATAAGTTCAACTGATCATTTCGGGCTCAGCGCCTGTTTTATTCTTTCTTCCAGATCCTGCAAATGGTACTTAGTCAGTTTATCCGTTTTTAGATTGACGGAAGAAGTTATTCGGTCGCGCAATCCCCGTAGATGAGCACGCGCAATAGAGGGGATGTCCGTGTTTTTGATATCCGCACCGAAGTAAAGGATCAGCCCGCGGGGCAAACCAGGCGGTACAACAGGCTGGGGGGGATTTATTAGGGAAATAAGATCATCCACATATTGTTTCTGAAGATTTCTTCTGAAGGGATCAATTGCCTGATTGTTCGTCAGTTCTTTCCAAAGACCTTTTTCCAAATTGGTAACCAGGTCTTCCGGCCCGAATACTGTTTGTTTCCCAAACCTGTTTGAAATTGCATCCATCCGGAACAACCTGGATGATGATAGAAGCGAATTCAGGACACTGCCCTGGGTATTGGCGATCATTTCTGATGCTGAAGGGCTACTGATTTTATTCAGAATATTTTTATCGAGAATCCAGTAAGGTGTTTCAAATAACTGGCTCTGAAGAAAATCGATTGACTGTTCCTGTATAAGTTTTGGAGTTGGTTCATATACGTCGCCCGGCTGTTCAACACTTTTGAAAGTTTCATAAATTCCGCCGACATTTTTTGTTACGTGACCCATATAGCGACTAAACTGACCGATCAGCTGAACATACATTTCCTCCAGATTCTCATATGTGTCAGCCTCTTCTCTTGTCCATTCCGGCAATTGCACAATAATTTTTTTGAGATTGAGAATGCCATATTCACTTGCCTTCACTGCATTGTCGCTCAGGTCTTCTGTTTGTGAACGCGGATCAAAATTTTGTGCTTCACCGCCAAACCATAGCCTGGGATTGGCTTTGAGGCTGTCGATTATCCACCGGTTGAGTATTTTTTTGTCGTCCTCAGCAGATTTCGTATCCGGGATTATTTTATATCCCCACAGAATTGCCCAGTAATCATAGGCTCCGATACGGGGAAATATTCCAGCGGGACCAATATTATCTTCCGGTTGGGCTACATAATTAAACCTGGAATAATCCATAATAGAAGCTGTATGACCGTTGGCTTCAACCCAGGCCTTATCCCTGAGTTTTTCCACAGGCGTCTTACTGCTGCTGCCCATATTGTGACGAAGCCCAAGGGTATGCCCTATTTCATGCGAAGCAACAATTTGAATCAGCGTTCCCATTAGGCTGTCATCAAATCTCATTTTACGGGCACGTGGATCAACGGTGGCCGTCTGAATCATATACCAGTCATGAACAATCTTCATCATATTGTGGTACCAGCCGATATTGCTTGTGAGAATTTCACCCGTTCGCGGATCAGCTTCGTTCGGACCATAAGCATTTTCAATATCGGAAGCAAAATAACGGATAACCGAAAACCGGGCATCCTCCAGGTTCATGGTACTGTCGTTTTCCGGCCATTCTTTTCCCATAATTGCATTTTTGAATCCGGCCTTCTCAAATACAGGTTTCCAATCATTAATGCCGGCAATCAGGTATGGTCTCCATTGTTTTGGGGTTGCCGGGTCTATATAAAAGATGATGGGTTTTTTGGGTTCCACCGATTCGCCCCTTCTCCATTTTAATGAATCTTCATCCCTTGGTTCAAGTCTCCAGTGGTGAATGAAAGTATTGGATTCGGTTCTTTGCTGAGCATCCCGGTATACAGAGTATTCACTTGCAAAATACCCTACTCTGGGATCAAAAAGTCTTTTGCGCATAGGTATGGGCGGTAGCATAATAAAGGAATTATTCAACTCCATGGTTACGGCTCCGGCAACATCCGCAGCCGGCAGGCTTGTTGAGCCGAAACCGTTTTGTGAGGGTGATGAGGAAGAACTAAAGGTTTTTAATGTACGGACTTCTGTATTGAGCGGATAACTGTGTATATAGGAAATAAAAGAACGGTCAGATGAAATGCCGCCCAGATTGTATCTTCTTTTCATGTCAGGACCGAGGCTGACGGGCTGGTTATCCAGTTTGAAAAAATCTGTTACATCAATTACTACACTGGCTCGAGTCTTTTCCATAAGCCTTTATTTCAAATGCGGCGGCGATGGGATCCACATTTGAATTCCGGACTGCCTGTGCAATCGGCTGGGTTGAATCCGGTGCTACACTTACAATGGTCATCACGCGTAAAAAAACATTATCCGAAGGTCCTTTTTCCCAGCGAATGGTTTGCTCATTTACTTTTTCCCCGCCGTAAGAACGGCTTCCGGCAGGCGATTTATCAAAACGGGTGATGGCGAGTATTTCCCGTTAAATAGGGAATCCGGGATTTCGAAATACCATTTATCATCCACCTTATGCACGGTAAACAATCCGCATTGGGTAACTGCTTTTTCGGTAATGATGTCTTTGTAAGGTTTGGGACCATTCTTCGGAGAAGGAACTATGGTCCCGGTAACAGTTACAGGTTTTTTAGTTACTGGAGAAGCCGGGGTCTGCTGGGCAAAACCCCGAATGTTAAACGAAAAAGATATAATCAGGCATATATATAATTTCATCTGATGAAAATAGATCAAAAAGCTTAAAGCTTAAAGCGTTAGGCCGGGGCTATTATGAATGGTAAATGTAAATGGTAATGGTTATTTTATAATGGGGAAATAACAAAGTAAAGTTTTGGGGAAATTAAAATGGCATACCATAACTGAATTTCAGGTATGGTATGCCATTGTACTCTTAGGCTTTAAGGTTCAGGATTCACGCCTGATCAGGCATTGCTGTTTATGCAATTGAGGTCCTCAAATGCAGTTTGCAATCGACTGATAAAACTTTCTTCCCCTTTGCGAAGCCATACCCGTGGGTCATAAAATTTCTTATTGGGTTTTTCTGCTCCTTCGGGATTACCCAGCTGGGCCTGCAGATATGGCCTCATTTTTTTTATAATATTTCTGAACACCTTCCCAGAAAGCCCATTGCAAATCGGTATCCAGATTCATTTTTATCGCTCCATAACTGATGGCCTCACGATTTGTGCCTGGGGAGACCCGCTTCCACCATGAAACACAAAATAGACCGGCTTCGGTTTTGTCTTCAAGCTCTTTTTCGATAAAATCCTGGCTGTTTTTTAAAATAACCGGACGAAGTTCCACATTACCCGGACTATAAACACCATGAACATTTCCAAACGCAGCTGCTACGCCGAACAGGTTACCAACTTTGCTGAGTTCCGTATAATGCATATGCAACATGTTCCGGCTGAGTATATAATTTATCATTTTCCACTCCGCTGTTATCAACACCGTCTTCTTCACCACCTGTTACACCGAGTTCGATTTCGATAGCCATTCCCAATGGTTTCATTCTTTTAAAAAATTCCACGGAAGTATGAATGTTTTCTTCCAGTGGTTCTTCAGATAAATCCAGCATATGTGAACTGAATAGTGGTTGTTTTTTTTCTTTAAAATATGCTTCACCTGCGTCAAGGAGACCGCTGATCCAGGGCAACCATTTTTTTGCAGCATGATCCGTATGCACAATCACCGGAACTCCATAATATTTTGCAACATGTATGAATATGCAGAGCACCGGAAACCCCTCCGAATATATTGGCCTGCAATTTGTCATTGGGCATTCCCTTGCCGGCAATGAATTGTGCTCCTCCGTTGGAAAATTGAATAATTATCGGAGAATTTACTTTTGCTGCAGCTTCCAGGGAAGCGTTTATGGTATCCGTACCTGTTATATTTACAGCAGGAATAGCAAATTCATTATTTTTTGCATCCTGGTATAGGGCTTCCAGTTCTTCACCGAATAAAACGCCTGATTTGTATTTTGCCATGAGTATGTTTTTCTGAGTTTTAAGGCGCAAAGATACGGTTTCCAGCCTGCATCCCGGCAGGGTGGATTATTGAAATTCATCTAAAATTCATTTCTGCGAGGTATTGGCAATCTTAGAAAACTTTCAGTCCTGGAATTTGCCGAGGTTTTTTTGTATCAGGGCAAGATTTTTCTGCAGGGTCTGTTTTAACTGCCTTTTTACCAGCTGACCCATGGAACGGCATTTCAGAAAATACAGGTGCCTGGAATTCTCTGGCAAGTTCTTCCCGAAGCTGGATTAATTTTTCGGGCGTTGAAATTTGATCGATCTGACATGATATTCAATAAATGCATCAGCCGGAACCTGGAAGAAGCGACCCGGAATGCCATCATGGTTCTTTCTTCTGTCTGATATTGAGTGATTGAATCCCGATTCAAATATTTAATGCATAGTTCAACAAGTGCCTTGTTTTCTTTGAAAAACTGTGGCAGGTAGATATTTTTTCTTCCTTCGTATGATTGCTGGTCGAAATCAATTGCGCGTATCCGGTATTGGAAATCTTCTATATCCGGCGTAATATCAACCACAAAATTGTAAGATCGCATATCACCGAGCAGTCGTACAAAACATCGTTCATTAAATTTTACAAATTCCTTTGCGAAACGGATCCGGTTGGTAATCGGCTCCTGTAAATAATTTTGAATAAATATATCACCCGGAATTCCCGGAATATGGTCCTCTATCAGTGTTAGTTGATGGGTAAAAAAACTGATCCGGTTGGGAGACAATAAGTGTTCCAATTCCAGTCCATATACCCGTGATGCATCTGCCTGTTTGATATAAAAATGATCATAGTTGTCGTTGAATTTATTCACTATCCGGATCCGGAAAGGACTCGAATTCGCAAAACTGCAGAAATCAACCCGGGCAACATCCAGGTGTTTGCTGAAGGAAAGATCGCCTTCTGTTTTGAAAATTGCATACATTTTCACAAGGCCTTCCCGGATAAACTGCCAGTGTTGCATATCGTAGGAAACGGTTTCCCACAAGACTGTCTTTTCCATTTTTATCCTTTAACGGCACTGCATACGCCACGTGTAACAAATCGCCATAAGAAACCGGGAGTTTCACTTCCCGCCCATGCTGCTGCAGATATTGCCGCAGTAACTCGTTTACCGGGAAAATGGGTTTTTTCCTGGAAGGCTTATTCGCCTGATTTTATCCGGCGCATGGACTTCAAAGGGGAAAAGCATTTGTTTAGGCGTATTTATGTAAAGATCATGTTTTTGGCTTTATCGCCTGAAGCCACGCTTCCATTAATGAAAATTACTTTATAAATGCATACCGGAATTTGGAGGGCTTAAATGAAAATTAAGGGGGAGAAAAAAGGTAAACTAAGAAAGGTGAAAAAAGGGTAGGAGCATCAGTCAATGAAAGGTTTTAAGCCGGTTGCTTCCGGGGCTCAACCTCCTGCTAAATTTGGTTGAAATTTAGCAGGAGGGCACGGGATAAACAGTTGGTTTTAATCTACGGGTATTGGAACTGTTTCCGGTTTCCCACGGATCATTGGATTTCAGAATGACTTCTCTTAGGATTGGATTTCAGGATAAGGTCGTACTTGGGTCGCAATCAGGTTTCAAAAGAATTGGATCGGGTTTCTACACGGATTCGGTTGGTTTCTCAGGATAGGATCTGGTTTCTTCGCCCGGCTCATTGCCGCGCTTTTTGATTTTTCAAAGGATAAGAAAAAAAGAAGTTGACTGATATCGGATTTCTCCTGGAAATTCTAATCGGATATTGGATAAAAGTACTTTGGTCGGTTTTAGGATATTGTTCTGATTGAGTGTGTATCAATCAACTTCAGAATCAAAATTAACTTATACACATATTAACAACAATAGCCCTTTTGCCTGATTTTAACAGTTCATGAATTACTTTGCAGCAGGTAAATTAACGGAAAATGCTTTAGTAGAATTACGCCCCCTCGTATAAAGCTGAGCTTACGCGCTCAGTTTCAGTGTGTAAGGAAATTCCGATGGAACGACGTTCCGGGGGTAAATTATACCCTTATGTTTTTAAGCGGGGTTTTTTGCGGTTTTACACTGTAAAAAGCTGTTTGGCGGAAAGCGTTTGGCGTTAAGATTTATGCGTGAACGATTGCAATACGTCATATTTGGTTACAATATGAAAATTTCCGCTGTCATCTTTTGCGAGTACCGCTCCATTCTCTTTATTGATAAGGGAACTAATTCGTTCTACAGGTGTATCAAATGCAACGACGGGGTAGGGAGCTTCAATTACATCCTGAATTTTTTTATTTCTGATATCTGCTCCATTGCTAAGCATGTATTAAAAAGACCGCTTTCACTTACTGCGCCTACCGGGTTCCCGTCTAAAACCGGAATGTTTTCAATATGCAATTCCTTCATCCGGTCAACAGCTTCCCCGACCGTTTGATCGGGAGAAAGGGTAACCAGTGGATTTACTACCACGGGAATTTACAATGTCACGGAATGATTTTCACATCCAGGAATCCACGTTCCATCATCCACTGATCGTTATAGATTTTTGCAACATACCGGCTGCCATGATCATGGAAAATACAAACGACCAGATCGTCCTTTTTCAATTTGTATTTTTAATTGCATCAGACCCTGCAAACAACTTCCGGCACTATATCCGCAAAACAATCCTTCCTCTTTGGCCAGACGCCTTCCGCCATGATAGCCCCGGCTTTATCTGTTACCTGTTCAAAATGATCAATCACTTTCATGTCATAATTCTCCGGTACAAAATCTTCGCCAAATCCTTCCGACACATATGGATGCACCTGATCCATATCGATTTCTCCGGTATTGATAATATTTTGTCAGCAGCGATCCGAATACGTCTATCGCCCAAATCTGGATTTCCGGATTTTTTTCTTTCAGGTACATGGCTGTGCCTGTTATAGTTCCACCAGTGCCGGCAGTACATACCAGGTGCGTAATCTTTCCATCCGTCTGTTTCCAGATTTCAGGGCCGGTACTTTCATAGTGGGCAAGCCGGTTTGCGGTATTATCATATTGATTGCAATAAAATGAATTGGGAATTTCTTTTGCCAGCCTTTTAGCTACAGAATAATAACTGCGTGGATCTTCTGGTTCAACGTTTGTTGGACATACGATTACTTCGGCGCCGACTGCTTTAAGAATATCTGACTTTTCTTTTGATTGTTTATCAGTTGTTGTAAAAATACATTTATATCCCTTCACGATGGCAGCCAATGCGAGGCCCATTCCCGTGTTTCCGCTGGTGCCTTCAATGATTGTTCCGCCTGGTTTGAGTTTACCTTCTTTTTCAGCTACTTCGATCATCTTAACAGCCATACGGTCCTTGATGGAATTGCCGGGATTGAAATAATCTACTTTGGCCACCACGGGGCATGGAAAATCGCGGGTGATTTTATTCAGCCGGATGATAGGCGTGTTGCCAATGGTTTCCAAAATATTATTTTTTATATCCATCTCACAAATGTACAAAGGATTGGGCAGTTGGAAGGATTGATCAACGCCCGGTATGACCTTGATTTTTTTTAGTCTGCAAATATTTATCAACCAGGATGACTCCCAGAATTGCGCAGATCCCAATGAAAATATTGACGTAGGAATTATTCAGCATTTTTCCCCAGTTCAGTTTGTTAGCGTCCAGAGAATAGACGGGTAGCAGGGTGCCGGTAGATTGACCATTCCAATGTATCTGACCAATGAAATAAATAAATAATCCGCAGATCATTATCAGGAAGAAAGCAAATATGCTTCGGATAACGTTTTTATTTATATAATTTTTAGTTGCCGGGGCTACCTGGTAATGCGCTATTTCTTCCATTACATTCCTGGTAAATCTCATTGACGGCATTTCAAGTTCCTCTTTCCGGAGCATTTCATGTACACTGATCAGTTCCTCGTATTTATTTTTCCATACAGCATTAACCGCCAGCTGCTGCAACACAAATGCCTTTTCGGTCTCGTTGCAATGGCCGTCGATAAATTCCCATATCTGATTCTCCATTTCCTGTTCCATAGTTGTCCTTTTGTTATTGGGATCCTGTAAAATCTGATTTTGATTGCTCCTAATCCGCATGTATTTCCCGCACTTCATGAGCAAAATATTTTTCCATTTTTTCTTTTAGACGATGCCTGGCCCGGTGAAGTTTCACTTTTACCGTATTGGGGTCAAGTCGCATAATTTTTCCTATTTCCTCCAGGGTCTGGTCCCCTTTATAAAACAGGTTTAGAACCTGGGCGTCATCCGCACTCAACATCATGATAGCCCTGTTAAGCATGGCATGTTTTGATTTTTGCTCAACTATGTTTGCCTGAAATCCTGATTCTTTGTTCTCCACCTGCATCCCGGTTCTCTCATTGTCTATTGAAAGGATGTCCAGCTTCCTTTTGCGTAAAAAACTGAGGCAGGTTGTTCTGGTAATGGTAAATAACCAGGTACTGAATTTTGAATCCCCCCTGAAATCAGCCAGGGAACGATATGCCTTTACAAAGACGTCCTGGGCGATTTCTTCTGCATCTTCCCGGTTGTCAGTAAACCGGAGAACCAGGGTAAATACATAATTCTGATACTGTTCTACCAGTTTAGCGAATGCAGCCTGATCCCCTTTCAGTATCTGCTGAATGACCTGTTCTTCTGATTGTCCGGATATCATCACGGTTATAAGACGTTATATATTGAGGCCGTGTTACATACTAAGATACATTTATAAGCCAGAAGCTTAAAGCTTGAAAACTAATGACCAACCGCCATGGATTCTACCGGATTTCAAAAAAAAGATGCCAGGTGTAACCTCTTACGGCCACCCGTAGTCTGATAGGGTATAAATCAATTTGTAAAAAATTAAAACAAGTATATGGGACCCGATCAACTGGTATTTTTCTGGCTAATTCTGAGCAGCTTATCGATTTGCGTACTCTTATTTGGTATTCGCTATTTTAATTCCCGTGAAAACATGGCGATGATAGAAAAGGGCCTGGACCCTAAATTAAAGCAGGAACGCCGTCCGGCACCGTTCCGCAACCTGAAATGGGGATTGCTCCTGGTTGGATCCGGAGTAGGATTATTCCTGGCTTATTTGTTGGATAACTTCGTATTACTCAATATACGGTCACACGATTTTAGTGATCACGATGCCAATGTTCCCGTATATTTCGCCCTCATTGCCATCGGTGGAGGGTTAGGCCTCATCTTTTCATATAAAATAGAAAGAAAGAATCTGCCCGATAATCAGATTCTTTAATGTGGTTTAGCTGCAGAAGGCATGGGGCTGTTGGAATCCAGCAGCGCCATTGCTTTTTTTAGTACCGGATCTGTCTGGTTCACTACATAAAAATACCCGTTAGACCGCCAAACAAATCTTGCCAGCAAAGCTTTCATGCGAATTTCAACCTGTTCACGGTCACCGGCACCCACACCATCCAGATTTATCGAATCTCTTTTAGCATAAAACCGCAATGCATTCCATAATTCGGTACTGTTATTAAAACCAGTATAAAATGCCTCCACTGATGAAAACTGTTTTAGTACAGTCCGATGATCCATATAGTACTGGTAGATAAAATTATTCAGGGTATTTCTGATATATAAAGCACTGACTTCCCGGGATACCATGTTCGTGTCCATGGCTACAAATACATCCGGAGTAATACCTCCACCGCCATATACCAGTCTGCCGGCAGGCGTCCGGAACACCGGACCCGAATGCACACTACTTGTATCACCATGTAATACTTCGCCATTGTGAAACCGGTCCATTACTTCCTCATTATATGCTTCGCGCCCTTTATCATACGGCTTTTGAATGCTGCGACCCAAGGGTGTATAATACCTTGCGATGGTTAAACGAAGTTCACTTCCGTCGTTCAATTCGAAAGGTTCCTGCACCAGGCCCTTTCCAAAAGTGCGGCGACCAACAATACTGGCCCGGTCCCAGTCCTGCAGGGCACCGGCGAGGATTTCGCTGGCGGATGCTGTTCCTTCGTCTACCAGCAGGATAAGTTTTCCCGATTCAAAACTTCCGGGTCTTTGGGCATGATACTCTTTCCTTGGACTTTTTCTTCCCTCAGTGTAAACAATGAGTTCGTCATTGCCTAGAAATTCATCAGCCATATTTACGGATTCATCCACAATCCCGCCCCCGTTTCCACGGATATCCAGTACCAGTTTTTTCATTCCTTTTTTTTCGAGCGATTGCATTGCACTTGAAAATTCCTCATAGGTAGTTCTTGAAAATTTATTGATGCGGATATATCCAGCGTCGTGATTGATCATATATGCAGCATCCAGGGCAGGCAGAGGAATCATTCCCCGTTGAATCGGAAAGGATTTAAGCCTATGATTACGGAACATGGTAACATTAACCAGACTGGCGCCGGGTCCCCTTAATAGTTTTTTTATACGTTCTGCCGTAATACCGTTTCCCGCCACCAGGGAATCATTTACCCGGATGATCTGATCACCAACTAACAGACCGGCTTTGTCGCTGGGACCATCTGCCAGAACATTGGTAATATTCACAGTATCGCTGAGAATTTGAAACTCCACGCCAATACCCTGAAAATTTCCCTGTAGATCTTCATTCATCTCTACCTGGTCAACTGCCGGAATAAAATAAGAATGCGGGTCCAGGTGGGAGAGAATGCCCTGGATCGCATCTTCACTCAGGGAATCATTGTAAACAGAATCCACATATTTGCTTTTAATAATATCAAGGACCTCCTGTACTGGTCCCAGTTTTCCTGTTTTGAAAAGGCCGCCGGTAATTGTGCTTGGATATAGTCTGAATCCGATGATCATTCCCAGGATCATGGCCAGCGCAAAAAGTAAGGGTAACCAAAAGTTCAGTTTTTTCATGTACCTGATTTCGTATAATGGGTTGCAAATTAAGCAAAGAAAGCATTAGACCGTTTCCGGCAATTGAATGGCTGTCCCGCGTCTTTTTCAATGACTCCTGCGCACAATTGTGAATTGCGGGAAGCAATATACCTTCGTCACGGAATATTAAAATGATATCATGGCAATTTTGATTGCAGACAGCGGTTCAACAAAATGTGAATGGTGTTATGTTTCAAATGGCAGGAAACAGACTATTCATACACAGGGTGCGAGTCCATATTTTTTAGATGAGGCACAAATCACGGCGATGATGGTTAAGGAATTATTGCCGGCGCTGAAAAAAAGGTTCCCGGCCATATCTTTTTTTACGGTACCGGGTGTGCCGCTGCCGCTAATCGTGCTTTGGTAAAACGGGCAATAAAAAAAGTATTTCCTAAGTCTAAGATTGAAGTAGAGCACGACTTGACAGGAGCTGCCCGGGCACTTTGTGGAAGAAATAAAGGGATTGTGGGTATACTGGGAACCGGAAGTAATTCAGGATATTACAATGGGAAGAAAATCCAGCGAAACAGCCCCGGACTGGGATATGTATTGGGTGACGAAGGAAGCGGGGCGTATATGGGAAAAAAGGTTTTGCAATATTATCTTTACAAAACATTCGATGCAGAACTTCACCAAAAATTTCAAGAAAAATACAAGCTGGAAGCAGCAGAAATCCTGGACGCCGTATATAAAAAACCATTACCCAATCGGTATATAGCTTCTTTTTCCCTTTTTCTTGTCGAAAACCGCGGGCATTACATGATTGAAAACATTATTGAAGATGCTGTTTGGGACTTCTTTTCCGTCCATCTTGCACGTTATCCGGAATCTGGTAAAATACCGGTATTTTTTACCGGAAGTGTGGCTTTTGGGTTTCAGGATATTCTGAAAGAACTTTGTAAGACTTTTGGATGGAAACCCGGGCGAATTTTGGCAAAACCAATGGAAGGATTGATTATTTATCATAAAATGAAATGATGGACTTCGAAAAAGTAACGGAAGAACAGGGTCCATATCGTCACTTGGAAAAAATGAGCACCCGGGAACTGCTGACGTTTATCAATAAAGAAGACGGCCAGGTACCTCTGGCTGTTGCCCAGTCCATTCCCCAAATAGAAAAATTAACTGAACTCATTACCGATAAAATGCTGGCTGGCGGCCGGCTGTTTTATCTGGGAGCCGGAACCAGCGGTCGTTTGGGTATCCTGGACGCCAGTGAAATCCCGCCCACGTTCGGTATGCCATATGGATTAATCATCGGACTTATAGCAGGAGGTGAAAAAGCCATACGTACTCCTGTGGAAAATGCGGAGGATGACAGGGAACAAGGCTGGTTGGACCTGGGAGATTATGAGGTAAGTGAAAAAGACGTGGTGATTGGTATTGCAGCCAGTGGTACAACTCCTTATGTGATCGGTGCTCTGGAGAAATGTCGGGAAAAAAAGATCCTGACCGGATGTGTTACCTGTAATCCGGGATCCCCACTCGCCGCCGCCTCAGATTATCCAGTGGAAGTTATCGTAGGTCCGGAGTTTGTAACCGGCAGTACCCGAATGAAAAGCGGAACGGCTCAGAAACTTGTTCTGAATATGATTTCAACTACTGTAATGATCCGGATTGGCAGGGTGGAAGATACCCGTATGGTTAATATGCAGCTTACGAATAGTAAACTCATAGACCGTGGCACTCATATGCTCATGAATCAGACGGGGATAACAGACTATATCCTTGCAAAAGATTTATTGTTGCAATATGGAAGCGTTAAAAAAGCGGCCGATAGCCGTAGGAAATAATGCATAATATAGAACCATATTATAACTGGCGTCATATATATGTGAGCGAAGAAGATGAGAGATCGCCTTTTTTCGGACGTATCTATTCGGAATTCGAATTTACACAGGCAATATACAATTACCTCATACATCCTCAATGGGATGAATTCGGTTCGAAAACACTTTATCTCAAAGTGCTTCTGGCTGACTATGAGGAAAAGTATGTAATAATTGAACTGATCGGTGAATGGAATGACGCGATTGAAAATGATATCATGAATCTTAAACGGGAAGTGGCTGATAAATTCATGGCGGAAGGTATTTATAAATTTATACTGATTGCTGAAAATGTATTGAATTTTCACAGCGGGGATAAAGATTATTATGAAGAATGGAAGGAAGAAACGGATGAGAAGAACGGATGGGTGATGTGTATTAATATGCCGGAACAGACGCAATATGACTTCCGGCGGGCCAAACTTGACAGGTATATTGACCTGATAGAACAGCCGGACTGGAGGATATTCAAACCTTTTCATCTTTTTAAGCTTGTCAATTCCCTTCAGGACCGGAGGCTTAACAGCCAATAGGGAATTATGGTCAAAATAAATTTGCTGAATCACCGGAATCATTTATTTTTGGAGACATATATGTCAATTATAAAAGCATACCGTTATTTTGGTTTTTATTTTTACTTCTATTTTAGAAGCAAACCGGGAATGCTTTTGTTAATCACCAAGTAATTTTTAAAACTTAACAATAGAATCCCGGTCAAAAACCGGGATTTTTTTTTATAATATGCAATACCCCGTTCAACGCGTCGCCATTCAGGGATATGAAGGAAGCTTTCATCAGGAAGCTGTCCGTATTTTTTTTGGAGATAAAACCAATATCCTGGCCTGTGCCCGGTTTCAGGATGTCGTTAAATCGGCAGCCGACCCTTCTCTTTGTGATGCCGCCGTGATGGCCATAGAAAATTCCATAGCCGGAAGCATTCTCCCGAATTATTCCCTGCTGCGGAATAGTGATCTCGTGATTGTCGGGGAGATTTATTTGCAAATCCGCCAGAACCTTCTGGTAAATCCCGGAATCTCATATAAAGATATCAAGGAAGTTCACTCACATCCGATTGCCATTTTACAATGCATGGATTTTTTGAATAAATACGACTGGAAGCTGGTAGAAACCGAAGATACCGCCCTGAGTGCAAAACATATCCATCAGCGTAAAAGCAAACATATTGCTGGTATTGCCAGTGTTCTTGCGGCAAATTTATTTCAGCTGGATGTTCTGGCCCCGGATATCCATACGATGAGAAATAACTATACGCGGTTCCTGGTGTTACTTCGCCGTGAAAATGCAGAACCAGTAAATGATGCCAATAAAGCTTCTGTTACGTTTCATACTGATCATTCCAGGGGAAGTTTGGCCAGGGTACTTACGCTGATTGCCGATGCAGGCATTAACCTCAGTAAACTACAGTCATATCCTATTCCCGGAAGCGACTGGAAATATAGTTTTCATGCTGATATGGAATTTGAAAACCCTTCTGAATTTGAAAGCGTGATCGAAGTGATAAAACCAGCGATATCGGAATTGAAGATTTATGGTGTCTATAAGAAAGGAATAAATGCTTAGGCGGTTTATGCATGACGGGAAGAGGACATGAAAATTATTTAAAAAAGGCGTTAAGCGTTAAGCTTTCCGCATTAAGCTTAAAATATGCATACGGCAGAAAGATTAAACGGAATTGGTGAATACTATTTCTCCAAAAAATTACGTGAGATTGAAGAGCTTAACCGTAATGGGAAAAATATTATCAGCCTGGGTATTGGTAGTCCGGACCAGGCACCACATCCGGAAGTAATTCGGATTTTGCACGAGGAAAGCAGTAAGCCAGGTTCGCATGCCTATCAGAGTTATAAAGGATCACCTGTATTGCGCAAGGCAATGAGCGGCTGGTACCAGCAGTGGTATCGGGTTAAATTGAACCCAGACATGGAAATTTTACCCCTTGCCGGTTCCAAAGAAGGGATCATGCATATCTGTATGACTTATATTAACCAGGGAGATCTTGTACTGATTCCGAATCCTGGATACCCCACTTATCAAAGTGCGGCTAAACTGGCGGGCGCAACCCTCGGCAGCTATGAACTGAAAGAAGAAAATAACTGGCTGCCGGACTTTTCAGCGTTGAAGGAGTTAATTCAAACCAAAAAACCCGGTCAGGAATTTGTTCTGATGTTTGTGAATTATCCGCAAATGCCAACCGGGCAGCTACCAACCCTTAGACTTTTTGAGCAGCTAATTGCTTTTGCAAAGGAAAATCAGGTTTTACTGGTACATGACAATCCCTACAGCTTTATTTTGAATGAGGAGCCGATGAGCATTTTGCAGGCAGAAGGTCTGACCGGGAATGTAATCGAACTGAATTCTCTGAGTAAATCGCACAATATGGCCGGATGGCGAATTGGTATGCTTATGGCAAAATCGAATCATATTGAAAATATTCTTCGTTTTAAAAGTAACATGGATAGTGGTATGTTCCTTCCCTTGCAGCTTGCAGCGGCCAAAGCACTTTCCCTGCCAAATTCATGGTATACCGGTGTGAATGAAGTATATAAAAGGCGTAAAAAAATTGTTGAGAATATGCTTGAAGGTCTTGGCTGCCGTTTTTCAAAAAACCAGGCAGGTCTTTTTGTATGGGCCGGGGTTCCTGAGGGAATTGCAGACGGGTATTCACTAAGTGATCTTTTATTGTATAAGGCAAATGTTTTTGTAACGCCCGGTGGAATATTCGGGACTGCCGGAAATCAGTATATCCGGGTGAGTTTATGTGCAACTGAGGAAAAAATTCAGGAAAGTTTTGAAAGAATTAAGCAGGCAGGATTTATAAAACCAAAACACCATGTTTAATACTGTCACTATTGTGGGCGTAGGTCTGATTGGCGGATCATTTAGTTTGGCGCTGAAAGATCATAAGCTGGTTAAAAAAGTCATCGGGGTGAGCCGGAGCGGGACAACTGCACAGAAAGCTTTAGAACTCGGGATTATTGATGAAGTAATGTCGCTGGAAGAAGCTGTTAAACAAAGTGATTTAATTTATATAGCCATACCTGTCGATGTCACATTGCCTGTGATGAAAACGGTCCTGGATATGATCACTCCGGAACAAATTGTAGTAGACGCCGGATCAACGAAGCAGGCGCTATGTGCGTCAGTTGCCGAACATCCGAATAGATCCCGGTTCGTAGCCACGCATCCGATGTGGGGAACGGAATACAGTGGTCCGGAAGCAGCGGTGCACCATGCTTTTCACGGTCGCACCTGTGTAATTTGTGAAAGAGGAAAATCAGATCCGGAAGCAGCGGATATTGTCGAAAAAATTTATTCTATTTTGGGAATGTCACTGGTATATATGGAAGCAGAAAGTCACGATATACATGCTGCCTATGTAAGTCATATTTCCCATATAACTTCATTTGCCCTTGCCAACACAGTATTGGAGAAGGAAAGGGAGGAAGACGCCATTTTTGAGCTGGCGGGAGGTGGTTTTGAAAGTACAGTAAGGCTCGCTAAGAGTAGTCCGGCGATGTGGGGCCCCATTTTTATGCAGAACCGGGAGAACGTGCTTGATGTGCTGAATGAACATATTATGCAACTGCGCAAATTTAAGAGTTGCCTGGAAAAAGAAAATTATGCGTATTTGCAGGAACTGATGGTGAATGCGAACAAAATCAGGAGGATTCTGGAGTGAGGGTTAAAGCTTAAAGCCTAACACTGAACACTTAAGGAAGTGATTTTTGAATTATATCAGTTCAGATAGGCAAAGTAACGGGAATCCTGTCTTGTTTTTATTTATAAAGCGTTAAGCGTTAAGCATTAGGCGTTGAGCTTAAAAACGTACCTTTGCGCAAAATTTTAGAACTGTATGAGTACATTTGAAGGGCTTGGATTACATGAGAACCTGTTGCAGGCCGTAACAGCTTTAGGTTATTCTCAGCCCACCCCCATCCAGGAGAAAGCAATTCCTGTATTGATAAGCGGAACCAAAGACCTGGTCGGTTTGGCCCAGACGGGAACAGGTAAAACAGCCGCATTCGGACTACCACTGTTACACCTCCTGGTTGCGGAAAATCGTTTTCCGCAAGCCCTGGTAGTTTGCCCTACCCGGGAACTTTGTATGCAAATCGTTTCGGAACTGGAGCTCTTCAAAAAATTCATGACAGGTGTACAAGTGCTTGCTGTATACGGGGGCACTTCCATTAGCATGCAGATCAGGGATCTCCGCAGGGGCGTCCAGATCGTTGTAGCTACTCCCGGCAGGTTGATCGACCTGATTGAAAGAAAGGCCATCAATCTGGAGGAAATAAAATATGTGGTTCTTGATGAAGCTGATGAAATGCTGAATATGGGATTCCAGGATGATATAGAATTCATTCTGCAGAATACGCCCAAACGGGATGCGACATGGTTGTTTAGTGCAACCATGCCTCCGGAAATAAAACGCGTAAGCCGTAAGTACATGAAGTCTCCGATGGAAATTACCGTTGGAAAAATGAATACGGCAAACAAAAATATTGATCATCAGTATTTCATTACAAATGCGCATCACCGTTATGAAGCTTTAAAACGAATGATCGATTTTAACCCTGGGATTTATGGGATAATTTTCACACGCACTAAAGCAGATGCACAGAATATTTCTGAAAAACTCACCCGGGAAGGTTATGATATTGATGCCCTCCATGGCGATCTTACTCAGCAGCAACGCGATAAAGTGATGGGCGAATTCAGGGAAAAGACACTTCAGTTGCTGATCGCTACGGATGTTGCTGCCAGGGGTATTGACGTAGTAGGGATCACACACGTGATCAACTATGAACTTCCGGATGATGTGGAAGTGTATACCCATCGGAGTGGAAGAACCGGAAGAGCGGGAAATACGGGTGTTTGTCTTTCTATAATTAATTCCAGGGAACTTGGAAAAATACGACTGATCGAACGCATGGTTCAGGTGCCTTTTCATAAAGTTGAGATTCCTACCGGAAAGGATGTTTGCCGTAAACAGTTTTTTCATTTTATGGAAAAATTATTATCAGCCGATATCAGCCATGGAGATTATGAAACCTATGTTCCCATGCTGGAGGAAAAGTTTGCTGATGTAAGCAAAGAAGAAATCCTGAAAAGAGTCGCTTCCAAGGAATTCTCTCGTTTTTTAAAATATTACGAAAATGCAGAAGACCTG
The DNA here is from genome assembly GCA_963766585.1 of uncultured Bacteroidota bacterium. Taxonomy (GTDB): domain Bacteria; phylum Bacteroidota; class Bacteroidia; order Chitinophagales; family Chitinophagaceae; genus Puia. The sequence goes on along the minus strand of CAVYAV010000001.1, from coordinate 409,081 downwards.
AATGTTCGCGCGGTACAACGTGACAGGGATGCTCCGGCCCGTGGGCAAAGGGAACGTATTCCTGTCGGTGGAAGTCGTAAGGAACCTTCACGGCCTGCTTCCAGTTTTTCACCGGGCAACGGGGATTTTGTTAAATTATTTGTGAACCTGGGCACAAAGGATGGTTTTTATAAAGCAAGCTTTCTTCAGTTTGTACTGGATATGAGTGATCTGCGAAAAGACGTATTGGGAAAAATCGATATGAAGGAAATGAACAGCTGGATCGAGATCGACAAAAAATCGGCACATCAGATGATCAGGGCAATTGACGGAAAGAATTATAAGGGCAGGAGGATCAGGATGAATGATGCGAACAGCCGTTAGGGAATCTGAGAATTTGAAAATCCGGGAATTTTAAAAAGTAAGTTCCTGTATTATTTTCAATTTCGAAATTTCCTTCAATTACCAATATTTTCAAATTCCAAAATTTTCAAATTATACCAAATGGTTGCTACAAAATCAATGAAAGAAATCACGCAGGATGCGTGGTTGAAACGCCCACTGATCATTTCCGGTCCCTGCAGTGCGGAAACCGAAGAACAGGTAATGCAAACAGCGGCACAGCTATTGGAAACTGGTAAGGTGGATATCATGCGGGCAGGAATCTGGAAACCCAGAACCCGTCCTGGTAGTTTTGAGGGTATCGGCACCAAGGGCCTGCCCTGGTTGCAAAAGGCACGTGATCTTACCGGCATTCCTGTCGCCGTTGAAGTAGCCACCGCCAAGCAGGTTGAAGACGCGTTGCATTTTGATGTGGATGTATTGTGGATAGGAGCCCGTACTACTGTTAATCCGTTTAGCGTACAGGATGTCGCGGACGCCCTGCGCGGAGTAGATGTGCCAGTATTAATAAAGAATCCTATTAATCCCGATCTTGAACTTTGGATAGGAGCTGTTGAACGTGTGGCTAAGGCGGGAATTAAACAAATCGGTCTCATTCACCGCGGATTTAGTTCTTACGGAAATGCAGAATATCGAAATGCGCCTATGTGGCATCTGGCAATCGAAATGAAACGGCGCCATCCGGGCATGCTGTTTATTAATGATCCATCCCATATCTGCGGACGAAGGGATATCCTGCAGGAAGTTGCCCAAACGGCTATTGACCTGGATTTCGACGGGTTAATTATTGAAAGTCATGTGGATCCGGATAAAGCCTGGAGTGATGCCAAGCAACAGATCACACCGGCAAAACTCGGTGAAATGATGTCGGCAATACGCTGGCGCCGGGAGGATGTAGCATCAGAAGAATACCACGCGAATTTGGAGAAATTGAGGCAGCAGATCAATCAGCTTGATGATGAGCTCATGCAAATCATTGGGGAAAGAATGAAGATTTCAGAAAAAATCGGTCAGTATAAAAAAGATAATAACATCACCATTTTGCAGACAAACCGATGGAATGCAATTTTGGACAGAGCTTTTAAAAAAGGTGATAAACTTGGTCTGAGCCAGGAATTTATTACCAAATATTTTGACGCGGTACACATGGAAAGTATCAATCATCAGAATAAAATCATGAATTCTTAGTAAAGAACCCATCATGCTGAAAAAGACTTTTTCGTTTTCCTCTTCAAAGACCAACTGTTATTTTGATGCATCGTTTGCACAAATCGGCGACCTTGTGGAGAAAGACAGGTCTATTTTTATTACTGACCAGAATATTTACGATAGTCATAGGAAACATTTTAAAGGAGCCCGGTTTATCCAGATTCCCGCCGGAGAAACTTTCAAGGTTCAATCAACGATCGATCAGATCATCGATCAGCTGATCAGTTTTGGGGCCGACCGTAAAACAACTCTTATCGGGGTGGGGGGTGGTGTGGTTACAGATATTACAGGGTATGTGGCTTCCGTATTTATGCGGGGTGTTCCATTCGGTTTTGTGCCCACCTCTATCCTGGGCATGGTCGACGCTTCTATCGGGGGTAAAAACGGAATCGATGTGGGGAATTACAAAAATATGGTCGGGGTGATCCGCCAGCCAGGATTTTTATTTTATGATGTCACCTTATTGAATTCGTTGCCAGCTGAAGAATGGGTGAATGGTTTTGCAGAAGTTATCAAACATGCCGCCATAAAAGACGCCGGACTTTTTCGCGAGCTCGAAAATAAATCCATACACGAATACCGGAAAAACAAAAAAGCACTGACGGAACTCATACGTAAAAACGTAATGATCAAATCATCCATCGTGCAGAAAGATGAATTTGAAGGAAATGAGAGGAGGCTTTTGAATTTCGGCCATACGCTGGGGCATGCCGTTGAAAATGTTTACCATCTTCCGCATGGGCATGCTATTTCGATTGGCATTAAAGGAGCCTGCCTGATTTCAGAACAGGTGACCAATTTTAAGGAAACAGCCCGGGTCACCAATCTGCTTCAACAATATGGACTGCCTATTGATATTCCTGTGGACTTCGGAAAAGTGATTGAAATTATGCGCATGGATAAAAAGAAATTACGGGATACCATGCACTATGTAATACTGGAAAAACTGGGTAAAGCTATCATTAAACCTATTCCGATGGTACAGCTCGAAAAACTTCTTTATTCCATTGCCCGCGCCAGATAATAACATGAACGTTACGATTTCTCCATCCACAATCAGGGGCAGTGTTCAGGCACCTGCTTCTAAGAGTTCCATGCAACGGGCTTGCGCAGCGGCATTGGTTTCAAATACAAAATCTCATATTATCAATCCGGGATCCTCCAATGACGATCGCGCGGCCCTGAGAGTCATTCAGGGACTCGGGGCTGTTGTGGAAAATCTTTCGGATGGTTCGCTAAAGATCGAAAGTAAAGGGATACAGCCTGCTGATGATTTTGTGAACTGTGGTGAAAGCGGGTTGGGTATTCGTATGTTTGCTCCGCTGGTGGCCCTGAACCGGAAGAAGATGACGATTGAAGGGGAGGGAAGTCTGTTGTCAAGACCAATGAATTTTTTTGATGAAATCCTGCCCCGGTTGGGAGTTGAAGTGAAGTCTAATATGGGCAGACTGCCGCTCCAACTGCAAGGACCCCTGGTGCCAGCCAATATTGAAACAGATGGCTCGCTCAGTTCACAATTCCTGACAGGATTGTTAATGGCCTATGCAGCAGCCGATGCACGAAATATTTCCATAACCGTAAAAAATTTAAAAAGCAGACCTTATATCGATTTAACCTTGTCGGTTATGCGCTCATTCGGACTGAAAGTTCCTGCAAACAGTGATTACCAAAGTTTTTATTTTTCGCCGGAATCCTGGGTTAAACCAACAGGAACCATAGAATATGAAGTTGAGGGTGACTGGAGTGGAGGTGCTTTCCTGCTCGTAGCAGGGGCTATCGCTGGTGAAGCAACCGTGCGGGGTCTAAACAAGGATTCCACACAGGCAGACAAAGCAATTTTACAGGCGCTAAAAGATGCAGGAGCGGGGATAAAGTATAGTAAAAATGAAATTCAGATCGGGCCAGGAAATGAAAAAAAATTAAAAGCTTTTCATTTTGACGCTACGGACTGCCCGGATCTTTTTCCTCCGCTGGTGGCGCTTGCTTCGGTTTGTCAGGGGGCCAGTTTCATAAAAGGCGTAAGCCGCCTTGCATTTAAAGAAAGCAACCGTGCACTTACCCTACAACAGGAATTTGGTAAAATGGGCGTTCACATTCTGATCCATGATGATGTGATGGGTATCCATGGAACTGATATGCTGCAATCTGCAACTGTCCATTCCAGGCATGACCACCGCATCGCAATGGCGACTGCAGTTGCGGCGCTAAGAGCATCTGGACCTGTATTTATTGAGAAAGCAGAGGCCATCAATAAATCTTATCCGGCTTTTTTCGATGATCTCACCAAACTTGGTGTTTCTGTAAATATATTAGATAAGATTTTTTGATATGAATTCATTTGGACGCATATTCAGGATGACCATATTTGGTGAATCTCATGGTGTTGGTGTGGGACTGATTCTGGATGGATGTCCGGCCGGGTTATCCTTACGCACTGAAGATTTTATACCGGATATAGAAAGGAGAAAAGGTGGTATTCAAAAAGGCACTACGCCGCGGCAGGAATCTGATCTGCCCATTTTTAAAAGCGGCATCTTTAATGACAGAACCACGGGCGCACCTATAACTATTCTTTTTGAAAACAATAATACCCGCTCGGGTGATTATGAAAAATTAAGAGCCATCCCTCGCCCCGGCCATGCAGATTTTGTGGCACACGAGAAATTTGGAGGTTTCGAAGACTATCGGGGCGGAGGTCATTTCAGCGGAAGACTTACGGTTGCTCTCGTGGCGGCAGGCGTGATTGCAAAAAAAGTCCTGGATCTTATGCATATTGAAGTGAAGGCAGGGATAAAAGAAATCGCAGGATTAACAGACCTGGAGGCTGGCCTTCAGAAAGCAATTGATGCGAAAGATTCTGTAGGGGGCATTGTGGAATGCCGTGTCCAAAACCTGCCATCCTCCCTGGGTGAACCATTTTTTGACAGCGTGGAATCTTTGATCGCCCATGCCGTGTTTTCTATTCCTGCCATTCGTGCCATCGAGTTCGGAACCGGTTTTGCCGCCGCTCGAATGTTCGGTTCGGAACACAATGATGCCATTGCCGACAAAACCGGCAGAACGCTTACCAACCATGCTGGTGGGGTGGTGGGTGGCATCAGCAATGGAAATGAACTGGTGTTCAGGATTGCAGTTAAGCCTACTTCATCCACTCCGAAAGAACAGGAGACCTATAACCGGGAAACAGGCAGTCTGGAAGTATTTTCAGTCAAAGGCCGCCATGATCTTTGCATTGCCCTGCGTGTTCCGGTGGTGCTGGAAGCTGTAACAGCACTTGTATTGGTCGATCTTTTGCTTTTAGAACAGAAGATTCCGCGCATTCTAAAAAGTTAGCCCCGATTATTGCTTTTTTTCCAATTCAGACAATTGCTGAAAACTCAGGTCCAATACTTCATAATTTTCCGAAGGTGGCCAGCTGAAATGCCACCATTCCGTAGTCAAGGGAATAAACCCATATTTTTCCATGGTAAGTTTTAATAGTTCCCGGTTCGCTCTGCGTATTTCATCCGTACCTGAAAAATCCTGATGGGCAGAATCAGAAAAATTATCGAAAGCCGTGGGCATGGGAAGTAACTGATGCGTTTTCGCGTCAGCCATAGTCAGGTCCACTGAAATACCGCGATTGTGCCCACTTCCTTTCGCAGGGTTAGCCGCGTAACGATCGTCTTTTATCTGGTTCCAAATTTCAACTGTAACGGAATATGGACGATAGGCATCAAATATTACCAGTGATATTTCTTGGCGGAAAAGTTCCATTGCAACACTATCTAAGGCCTGATAGACCCGTTTTCTAAGGAAACTAGAGGCTGTTCCTGCGGGATACAATCTTTTGTGCATAAAATTATCCGGTGTAGCATACCGGAGATCAAGAACGAGGCCCCTGATTCTTCCAATCGAAACCATTTCCTTTTCAGGATGATTTATAATACTTTTCTCATATAAGGGAGTATTGTTGATATAGATCAGTCCATAGTCACTCCGGGGTAGATTTTGGGCGTAAACCATTGAATTCAAGAGAAGAAAAAAAACTGTTATGCCATGTATTTTCTGATCACCCTTCAATATTTTGTTATTCATCCAATAAGTTGTTTCTTTAAAGGCCATGGCCGAAGGATCATTCCCGCGAAAGGTCCACGGTTAATTTTCAAACCCGGTATACTTAGATGAGAAATCACAGATCGTATTTTTTATTTTTTTGTGTTGCAGGTATTTTTTTCATTCAATGCAAAAATAAAGAAGTCAAGCCTCCGGAAAAACACATTGTAGCCAATCCGGTAAAACTCTCGGAAATTACAGCGGAAGATATTCATCATACCCTCGAATACCTGAAGACAAATCAGAACCGGCTGAACGATTCCGTAATCATATCATTTACGCCTCTGATTGATAGTCTTTATACCGCCAGTGATTATAAACCTATCTGGCTCAGAAATGAAAAAACGACTCCGGAGGGGGTATCTTTCATCAATCTCATCCAGAACAGTCGTCTATGGGGGCTTTTCCCTAATGATTATCATTACTACATGCTGGCTTTTATAGACCGTGCATTTGCTCTGGATACTAACGCTGCCCGCAATGCGGCATTCTGGGCACGAAAGGACATTCTGCTGACAGATGCTTTTTTCCAAATGGCAAAAGACTTGAAACAGGGCCGGATTCCTTATGACACTGTTACCCTTCGACGGGATACCATATTGCGCAACAATTTCTATACTGCGGCCTTGAATGAAGCCTTACAAACCGGAAATGTTTCCCTGGTGCTTCACAATCTGGAACCCCGTTCAAAGGGTTACGATTCCCTGCGGGCATATATCGGATCGTTCCTGGACTCAGCCTCCTTTGCCCCGTATACTTATCTGCCGTATCCGTACACGGATTCTGTAAGTTTCTTTCACCTGTTACAGAAACGGCTGGTTGAAACGGGAAACCTTTCAGATACAGTCCCACCCATGAGCTACCGTAAATTCAGGTCGGCTATCATCCGTTTTCAGCAGAAAAATGAATTTAAAATTACGGGAGAGACTTCCAATTCTCTGGTAGACAGACTGAATAATACCGACCTGGAAAAATTCAAACGCATTGCGATTACGCTTGACCGTTATAAACAACTGCCGGACTCACTTCCTGAAACCTATATTTGGGTTAACCTGCCTGCTTTTCTGCTTCGTGTAATCAATACCGACACGGTGGTTTTTTCATCCAAAGTCATTGTCGGTGGACCTGTTACCCGTTCTCCCCAGTTGACAAGTGAAATTTCGAATTTTATTACTATGCCGCAGTGGACAGTGCCTTATAGCATTATTTTTAAGGAGATGTTGCCCAAAATTCAAAAAAACGTGGAATTCCTGGACGAACAAAATCTCATGGTTGTCAACGATGAGGACAGTGTAATTGATCCTAAAACGATCAACTGGTATAAACTCAATAGGGAGCATTTTCCATACCAATTAAAACAAAGACAGGGAGATGATAATTCTCTGGGTGTTATTAAATTTAATTTCAGGAATAAATACAGTGTGTATATTCATGATACTAATGTACGCTGGATGTTCGGAAAATCTTACCGGGCTATCAGTCATGGATGCGTACGTGTAAAAGAGTGGGAAAAACTCGCTAACTACCTTGTCCGGAACGATACGCTCCGAATCCCAGCGGATACCATTAAAGCTTATATTGCACGGGGCGAAAAGCATATGTTTACGGGATTCCATAAGCTACCGCTCTATATCCGCTATTTTACCTGTGAAGGGAAGGACAGTAAAATCCGGTTTTACGAGGATATTTATGATGAGGATAGAAATCTGATTCAAAAATATTTTGCCAATAAAAGCGTTTTTTAATAATTGTTAGTTGTTAATGGATAATTGTTTGTGACGGGGATCTTTTCCCCGTATATCAAAACATGTACAATTTGCCATTCTTAAACTGCCTTTATGAAAAGATCCATTCTCTTCCTGGCTTTTATGATTTCCTTAGGAACGCTGAAAGCTCAGGAAACTACCAGGAATGGCAATTCTTCCACTACAAAACATACTTCTAAAAAATCTAAAAGGAAGGTAAGTAAAGAAAAAATTCATTACGGCACAGCGAGTTACTATGCAAATAAATTTGAGGGGAGACAAACGGCAACTGGTGAAATCTTCAGCCAGAATAAACTAACAGCGGCGAGCAATATTATTCCCCTGAATCAATGGGTAAGGGTAACTAATATACGAAACAATTTTACAGTAGTTGTACGTATTAATGACCGAATGCATAAAAACAACAAGCGACTAATTGACCTCAGTAAATCAGCCGCTAAAAAATTAAAATTTACCGGCCATGGTCTGGCACACGTCAAGGTAGAAGTGCTTGGAAAAAAAAGACCGGATGGAATAGTTAAGGACTGATCAGGCTACAGCTTTGTTCACCAGGGCTGCTGCTTCACTTAGCAGGATGGCTGACTGCACTTTCAAACCGCTTTCTTCAATCAGTTTTTTTGCTTCCACGGCATTGGTGCCCTGTAGCCGGACGATGATGGGCACATGAATAGTGCCAATGGAATGATATGCATCGATAACACCCTGGGCCACGCGGTCGCAGCGAACGATACCCCCGAAGATATTAATCAGTATGGCTTTTACTTTGGGGTCTTTTAAAATGATCCGGAAACCGGCTTCCACCGTTTGGGCATTTGCAGAGCCGCCTACATCCAGAAAATTCGCAGGTTCACCACCGCTGAGTTTAATCATATCCATGGTGGCCATGGCCAGTCCGGCACCGTTCACCATGCAACCCACGTTACCGTCGAGCTTTACAAAATTCAGGTTGTATTTTCCTGCTTCCACTTCGGTAGGATCCTCTTCTCCGATATCGCGCATCCCTTCCAGGTCAGGATGGCGCATGAGTGAGTTATCGTCCAGATTCATTTTACAATCCACCGCAATGATTTTTTCATCACTGGTTTTAAATAACGGATTAATCTCCAGCATAGAGCAATCCAGACCTACATAAGCATTATAGAGGTTGGTGACAAACCGTGTGCAATTCTTAAATGCTTCGCCGGTTAGTCCCAGATTAAATGCAATTTTCCTTGCCTGGAAACCCTGCAGTGCGGCTCCCGGGAATACCCATTCCTTAAATATTTTCTCAGGCGTTTTATGGGCTACTTCTTCAATATCCATTCCGCCTTCCGTGCTGTACATGAAAACATTCTGACCCTTTGACCGGTCCAGCAGGATGGAGAGATAAAACTCTTTTACCGGGTTGGCGCCGGGATAATAGACATCCTGCGCAACCAGAATCTTATGCACGACACGCCCCGCTTCTCCGGTCTGGATGGTAACCAGGGTGCCACCAAGCATATTGGATGCAAAATTGCGCACGTCTTCGGCGTTTTTCGCAACAGCTACACCTTTTTGCTCAGTTCCTTTGATCTTACCCTTTCCACGGCCCCCTGCATGAATCTGCGCCTTTACAACGGCAAAGGAGTTCCCGGTATTTACTTTAATTTGTTTGTAGGCTTCTTCGGCCGCATTAGCGGTGTCCACTGGTATGCCTTCCTGTACGGGCACATTGTATTTTTTGAGCAATTCCTTAGCCTGGTATTCATGCAGATTCATGGAAAGAAAATTTTGACGAATGTAAGCGATAATCAGGAAACCAGGAAGAAGACCTGACTATGGCGTGGTGGTGGTTTTCAGTTTATTCTTAAATACCTTTTCAAATTTTTCCACCTTGGGCCGTATCACAAAGGAACAGTAAGGCTGGTTCCCATGTAGCCGGTAGTAGTCCTGGTGATAATCTTCAGCCGCATAAAAATGGCTAAAAGCAGTAATTTCTGTAACAATTGGACTATCATAGGCGCCACTCTTGTCTAATTTGATTTTATATTCTTCGGCTTTGTGTTTTTGTTCGACATCATGATAAAAAATAACACTGCGGTACTGTGTTCCCACATCATTGCCCTGCCTGTTCAGGGTGGTGGGATCGTGGGCTTCCCAGAACACTTCCAGCAATTCATCAAAACTGATCGTTTTGGGATCATAAACAATTTGAAGACATTCGGCATGCCCGGTTGTGCCGGAACAAACGTCTTCATAAGAAGGGTTTTTAACCGTTCCTCCGGAATATCCTGATGTGACTTTTAGAACACCTTTTAGTTCCTGGAAAACAGCCTCGGTACACCAGAAACATCCGGTTCCGAAAGTAGCGGTATCCGTCTTTGTACCGACAGGAATGGTTTCTTCGTACATAATTTTATTTTGCGTTGATGATTGATTACAGGAAACCAGGGAAATTGTGCTGAAAAGGATTGCGGTAAACATATTGATTTTCATTCTTTTTCTCATGCAATATACGCGGGGTTCCAAAAGCCGGATTGCAAGATATATGACAATTGAAGGCTTTTAAATGTTCGTTAACTAACTTTGTTTTGAATGATACGATATTTTCCGGAATCCGCCCTGGGGCAGCTTGAATTTGATAAAATCAGGGATTTACTCACTGAGAAATGCAAGTCTGCCTATGCCAGGGAAAAAGCAGCTTCGCTCAGGATCCATACGCGGCTGGAATTTATTCAGATTGAATTGCAAAAAACCAGCGAATTTAAAACCCTGCTGGAACAAGGGCAGTATTTTCCAAATGAAGAAAACCTGAATCTTGCCCGCGAAATCAGGTTGCTTGGTCTTTCCGGTGCTTCCCTGAGTGGCGAACAATTCCTGCAGATCCGAAAACTCGCGGACACGCTTCGCCAGATATTTCACTGGTTCGACCGGGAACGCAGACTGGCTTATTCCGCTCTTACTTCGGTTGTTAAAGACAGTTACTATGAGAAAGTAATCGTGCGGGATATTGATGAGATCCTGGAAGAGAACGGTCAGGTACGGGATAAGGCCTCCCCGGAGCTGGCCGACATCCGGATGTCCCTGTTTAGAAAACGAAATGAATTGCGTCGATTATTCGATCGTATTGTAGCTAAACTTAACAAATCAGGATTCGTTGCGGAAACGGAAGAAGCATTTTTGAATGGGCGGCGGGTGGTGGCCTTGTTTGCTGAACATAAAAGACAGGTTAAAGGGATATTGCACGGAGAAAGTGACAGCCGCAGGACTTCTTTCATTGAACCAGAAGAAACCATCGGTCTGAACAATGAAATTTTTTCACTGGAGCATGCGGAAAGCCGGGAGGTGCACAGGATTCTGAGAGATCTGACGGCACGTCTTTCTGTTTATGCGCCCTTACTGAATAACTATCTCGAAATAATAGGAGAATTTGATTTTATTCAGGGGAAAGCCCGACTGGCCATCGATATACAGGGAATACATCCGAACCTGCAGGACGGGTCCCATGTTCATCTTGTCAGGGCATTTCATCCCTTGCTTTTTTTATACCACAAAAGATCCCAAAAGCCTACTATTCCGGTCAATATTAAACTGGACGAAAAAAACCGTCTTCTGGTAATTTCGGGTCCCAATGCCGGTGGGAAAACGGTGACTATGAAAACTGTAGGATTATTACAGTTGATGGCGCAGGCGGGACTGCTGATACCTGTGGATTCTGGTTCCACCCTGGGTATTTTTAAACAGATCATGATTCATATTGGGGATACTCAAAGTCTGGAGTTTGAGCTGAGCACGTATAGTTCGCACCTTATCAATATGAAACATTTCATGGAAGAAGCAAATGGGCGGACGTTGTTTTTTATTGATGAACTCGGAAGTGGGAGTGATCCCAACCTTGGAGGAGCCTTTGCCGAAGTGATTCTCCAGGAACTTGTGAAAAAACATTCGTTTGGAATCGTAACCACCCATTACCTGAACCTCAAAGTGATGGCTAATAAAACGCCCGGGATCATAAACGGCGCGATGGCCTTTGATGAACAAAGTTTACAACCCCTTTACCAGTTAATTATGGGTAAACCGGGCAGTTCTTATACGTTTTCAATCGCTGAAAGAATTGGGCTTCATCCGGACCTTATCCGGAATGCGCGTAAACTGGTGGATGAGGAACATTTCCGGTTGGATAAATTACTCAACCGGACTGAACAGGATCTTCGAAACCTGGAGGCAAAAAATAAAGAGTTGCAGGTGCTTCTGAAAGAAAATGCGAAGTTGAAAACGGAGCTGGAAAAAACGTTGCAAAAGGAAAAACACGAGCAGCAGTTGCAGATTCTGAAGGAACAAAATAAAATTTCTGCCGAGCGTTTGAGTTACCTGAAAGAAATGGAACGAAAGTTGAAACAGATTATATTCGATTGGCGAAAGGCGGAAAATAAGCAGGAAGTGATCAAACAAATGCAGGCTCTTTTGTTTAACCAGAAAGAGAAACCGGTTTCTGAAAAAATGAAGAAGAAGTTCGATTCAAAATATCATGGAGGTTCAGGGAGATATTCGGGTAGGTTCATCTGTAAAAATGAAAAAAAGCCACCAGACAGGTACCGTCAGGGAAATCAGGGGAAAAAAAGCAGTTGTACAGGTAGGTATGATACCAATTACCCTCGATCTGGGGGATCTCGTGCTAATCCATGAAAAAATTAAACCTGAAACTTCAGTATAAACCAATGACAAACGCAAAACAACTGGCTGCCGAAAAAGCTGTTACTTTTCTTGATAACGGAATGACAATTGGTCTGGGTACCGGTTCCACCGCTTACTGGGCGATAGAAAAAATCGGGGAAAAGGTAAATAAAGACAAATGGAAGGTGAAGGCCATCGCAACTTCAATCCGGTCCGAAGAGCAGGCGAGATCGCTCGGTATCCCCATCGTTGACTTTTCTACAGTGAAATCGATCGATGTGACCATTGACGGGGCAGACGAAGTAAATGACAAGCTCCAATTAATAAAAGGTGGCGGCGGTGCATTGTTGCGGGAGAAAATTGTAGCAACTAACAGCAGGCAGATGATTGTAGTTGCAGATGAATCAAAATGGATAAAAACCCTGGGAAAATTTCCACTCCCGGTGGAAGTAATCCATTTCGGATGGGAGCGGGTATTTGAAAAATTACAACTGCTGGGTTGTGACCCAAAAAGAAGAATGAATGGTACTGAACCTTACCTTACTGACAATGGGAATTATATTCTTGACTGCGCATTTGAAGAGATCATCAACCCTCCCATCCTTCATGATGCTATAAATGCCATTACAGGAGTAGTGGATAACGGATTATTTATACAAATTGCCACGAAACTTGTACTCGGGTTCAACACAGGGGAGACCCGGGTCATAACGAGATTAAATGAAGATGCATGATTTTCACCAGCCTGCTTCAATTCATTAGGAAAGTTCTTCGTTTCTTATTGAAGAGGCCGGTAACCTGGCTGGCAGCCAAAGTTTCTTCCGCACCGGACAAGGCAGCCGTACTGGACGCACTCACCAAACTATATAAAGAATCTTCCAAACCCAAAAGCAGGAAACTGAAACGTATAAATCTAAATGACGTTCATCAGCGCATTATTATTTTCAGCGATCAGCACCGTGGCACCCGAAACGGATCTGACGATTTTAGGGTATGTGAAAAAACTTACCTGACGGCATTGGAATATTACAATCAGGAAAATTTTTATTTTATCAATCTCGGAGATTGTGAAGAGTTATGGGAAAATACCATGTTTGGAATTGCAAAATATAATGCAGCGGTATATGCTATAGAAAAGCGTTTTATTCTGCGGGATGCCTATTGTAAAGTATTCGGAAATCATGATCTTTTCTGGGACAACGATCCACTGGCGTCGTCCTGGCTCAGGAAAATTTATGGGACAACCATCCGGATATTTGCCGGAGTACTTATCAGGGCAGAACTGAGCTCCCCTGAGTTTCTGGATATATTTTGTACGCATGGTCATCAGGGAGATAAACAAAGTGATGGAAATGTGTTCAGCAAATGGTTTGTAAGTTATGTCTGGGGACCACTGCAGAATTTGCTGGAGATAAATATCAACAGCCCTTCGGCCAATAATAATTTAAAAACGCTTCACAATATGTACATGTACGACTGGAGTGCTGCGCAGGTAAATACATTGCTCATAACCGGCCATACCCACCAGCCCGTTTTCAATTCACTCACCCATCTCGAAAGGTTGTACAAACGGTTGCAGAAGGCCCGGACCCTGAACAATGCAGATGCCGTTAAAAAAATAGAATCGGAGATTCCCCGCAGGAAACGTGAATACGATTTTATTAATAAGTCATTTGATAAAATGAAACCCACCTATTTCAATTCCGGATGTTGTTGTTTTGATGATGGCACGATCACGGGTATTGAAATTTGCGACGGGTTTATCCGGTTAATAAAATGGAGCCTGACAGATGAAAAACCTGGACGGGAAGTCGCGGAAGAAGAGGCCTTGCAATCCTTGTCAGAAAGACTTTCATTTGAAAAAAGATGAAAGTGCTTTTGGAGATCTTTTTCACCGATTTGCTTATTTAATTCCTCAAATATGCCGGAGAATGAAAAAATCTGGAACCTTTACTGGGGAAAAATTATTGGTACGATACTTAGGGTAATTCACTAGCGAGTATTACTCGAAACAGGAATTCGCGGATCGGGTCTTCATACGGAAACTATGATTTACCTGAATTGTTTAAATCTGGATAGTGTCCGGATCCTGTTTCCTGATCTGCCTGTGCGGATATTAAATGCAAAGACTTCGTAATGGTACGAAGTCTTTGTCTATTAAAGCCATGCTGGTGCGCAGGTAGTTAGGTGCGTAGAGCTACATACTTGCGTGTAGATAATCCTTTAATTGGGAAATGGTTTCCTGTTGCTGTTGGATAGTTTCGCGAATCAGGTCATGAATGGAAACCACTCCGTAAATCTTATCTTGTTCAAAAACCGGGAGATACCGGATATTTTTATCAGCCATTAATTGCATACAATGTTCTATGCTGTCATGCAGGTTCACGGCAGGTAGGTCGTTGGACATAATTTCAGAAACAGGGGTATCCGTCGAAGATTTACCCTTTAAAATCACTTTTCTGGAATAATCCCTTTCAGTCATAATACCCAGGTATTCCTGATTTTCCATAACCATAACTGAGCCGATGTTCTGAAAAGACATGATTTGCAGGGCTTCCAAAACAGAAGTAGTAGGGGGGACAGCGGTGATTTTTCTTTCTTTGTGAAGAAAGATGTCTGAAACTTTTTTCATGCCAGGCTATTTATGTTAACAATCGTTTGAAGTAAATTACTAATAATTATCTGAAACCGGGGTGTAGAAATAATCCATCCTTTTTTCAACCCCCCATTCCGGGGTATACCGGTTGGACCCGGGAAGGCTTTATGCCAGAACAGTGTTTCATACTGAGCCGTTTACGCAAGTTCAGCCTTGCCACCCGCAGGGTCCCGGCAGTTGACTGGGAAAAAGGATTTGGCCTGCCCGAAGAGAAGGTTTCCCTTATTTGTACAGGTGCTGATTAAAGGCTACTTTTATCGTTCAAAACCAGAAGTTTTATGACAAATCAATTGTTTTTATTATCCATGCCCGGTGGAAGTGAATGGATTCTGATCGTTATTGCGGTGCTTGTTTTATTTGGGGGAAGGAAGATTCCTGAATTCATGAAGGGACTTGGACGGGGAATGCGTGAATTTAACGATGCAAAAAATAATGTTAAACAGGAGTTTGAAAATGGCATGAATGAGCCTTCTAAAACCAATCCTGCAGAAGCATCCAAAAATTAGTGAACTTATATCAGGAGGCCCCGGCAGACATTGGTTTACCGGGGCCTCCTGATATAAATCCGTTTACCGGGTACTTCTCACTGCCGGAAGGTCCCTTTTCAACATTTCATTCCGGTTAGCCATTTCCCAGGCAGTATAAAATACGAGCTGGGCTCTTTTCACCATCAGATCATAGTTGATCTTATCAGGCGTATCAGTGGGTTTGTGATAATCGTTATTGATGCCGTCGAAATAAAAAATAATGGGCACACCCTTGCGGGCAAAATTGAAATGATCACTGCGGTAGAATATTTTAAGGGGATCCTTCGGATCATTGAATTTATAGTCCAGCTCAAGACCTGTGTATTTTTTATTCATTCCCACACTGATGGAATGTAGGTCTGAACTGAGTTTGTCATCGCCTACGATATATACATAATTATTGGAATCCCCCTGTTTTCTTCCCGGATCCTTTCTGCCGATCATATCGATATTCAGATCCGCTGTTGTGCTGTTCAATGGATAAACCGGATGGTCGGTATAATATTCAGAACCAAAAAGCCCTTTTTCTTCTCCGGAATTGGCCAGGAAAAGAATACTCCTGCGCGGTCCCTTACCCGCTTCCTTGGCTTTTGAGAATGCCGCAGCCAATTCGAGCAGGCTCACTGTTCCGGAGCCATCATCATCTGCCCCGAAATAAATGACGGAATCCTTTTTTCCCAGGTGATCATAGTGTGCGGAGATTACGAGGAGCTGGTCTTTCAAGTCTTTTCCTTCCAGATAACCCAGCACATCAGTGCTTTGCAGCCTTTTTGTTTGTTTCTGTAGGGAAATCCATACATCTGAATGGTATGTTTTGTGTTCGAATGATCCTTTTTTTGCAAGATCATAGTCATTACCCATAATAATACGGGCTATTTTTTCCGAAACATAAAAATAACTTGGAGTGAGACTTGGGCGAAAATAATGCAGGTACATAGGTCCCTCATCCGGTGCTGCCCTGCGGGGAAAGTCTTCCTGTATAACGAAAATTGCCACTGCTCCGTGCTGCTGGGCAGCTTCTACCTTGGCTCCCGGATTATAGACTCCTTTGCTCGATTGTGTCTGGACATAATCCGGGGGGAAACTGCCAAGAATCATGACTATCTTACCGGTCACATCCAATCCCTTATAGTCATCCCATAGAGAGTCAGATAAACCATATCCTGCAAAAACTACGTTTGAGAGTCCAAATGAAAAAGTATGGGCATTTGACAAACTCCGGTTACTATAATCCTTATTTAACTGGAAATACTCGCCATTAATCTGCAGGCTGCAACTGATCAGGCTGTCCTGATAAACGGGGTAGGCAAGTTGAAAACTGTCCTTATTACCAGGTTTCAGACCCAGGCTTCTAAAATAATCTTCGATATAAGCGGCGGTCTTCCGCTGGCCGGCGGTTGCCGTTTCCCGCCCTTCAAAGGCTGGACCAGCAATCTGGTACAAGTGTTTCTGAAGGGTTTCTACTTTGATATTATTCGCAAAAAAAGCCGGATCTGATTTTTTCTGGGCATTGCAAAATAAAACAGATCCGGTGAGCAGTAGACCAATATATATTTTCATGGGCGCAAATATATTGAAGTCCGATTCAATATAAAGTCCGATTTAACATATTATACCGCTTTTATAAATTCAACATTTGCGTGTAGTTTAATATCTTCTCCCAATACTACACCACCTGCCTCTGTGGCTGCATTCCAAGCCAGGCCATAATCTTTCCGGTTGATTTTACCATCCACAGTAAAACCGGTTCGGGTATTGCCCCAGGGATCCTTTATGATACCTCCATGTTCCACCAGCAGTTTTACATTTTTCGTAACACCATGAAAGTTAAGGTCGCCGTATAATATATATTCTTCCCCAGATACCTTTTCAAATTTTGTGCTCACAAAGGAAAGGGTGGGAAATTTGGAGGATTCAAAAAAATCAGCACTTTTGAGATGGCCGTCACGCTGTTCGTTATTCGTGGTAATGGAGTCAATTTCAGCCGAAAAACTGATTTTTGAGGTATCGAAATTGTCATCTGTCGTTTCAATGGCGGCATCAAATTGGCTGAAGGAGCCGGTTACATGGGATATCATAAGGTGTCTCACCTTAAATTGAATTTCTGCATGCGCGGGGTCGAGTGTCCACTTAGTTGTTGCCATAAAATATATTTAATGTTTAAACAACGAAGCTAGGGCTAAAAATTGGATTTCCATGAAAAAATCACCCAAAACCTGTTAAAGTGCCTGTTTCCCCTTTATAGGAGCCCTGTTTGACCGCCGAATGGTTACCTTTGCAGCCGTTTATGAAATCAGGATTTGTCAATTTATTCGGAAAGCCAAACGCTGGGAAAAGCACCCTCCTAAACGCCCTGATGGGTGAAAAACTGGCCATCGTATCCCCCAAAGTTCAAACTACCCGTCACCGCATCAAGGGAATCCTTACAGATCCTGCTTATCAAATGGTATTATCTGATACACCGGGGATAATTGACCCGAGGTATAAACTGCATGAGAAGATGATGGATACGGTAAAACAGGCGGTTGCAGATACGGATCTTGCATTATTATTATTGGATGGCAGGGACAATCTGGAAGAGAACGATCAGATTTTTTCAGGACTTCACCTTAAAGTGCCGGCCCTGGTCCTGATTAATAAGAGTGAGCGGATGGATAAGGAAGAAGTGGAAGCCGTGAAAGTTTTTTTCATGGATAAAAAATACTGTACCGAAATCCTGGCCATTTCTGCCCTTAAAAAAATCAATACCGATATTTTATTTGAACGCATCATTCATCACCTTCCGGAAGGAGAACCATTTTTTGACGGGGAAGAAATGACTGACCGGCCGATGAAATTTTTTGTCGGGGAAATGATACGGGAGAAAATCTTTAGTATGTATGAAGATGAAATCCCTTACCACACGGCCGTACTGGTTCAGGAATATCGGGACAAGGATACGCTCACTAAAATACAGGCTGATATAATTGTGCAACGGGAAACGCAAAAGGGGATTTTGCTGGGAGAAGGGGGGAAGATGATCAAACAGCTGGGATCAGAAGCGAGAAAAGAAATAGAAGCATTTATCGGAAGAAAAGTTTTCCTTGAACTCTTTGTAAAAGTTCGTCCAAAATGGCGAGACAATGAATGGCAGCTTCGGGAATATGGTTATTAATTCAGCACTTTAATATTTTTCATACATGTCCGGATTTACAGTAGCAATAACAGGAAGGCCGAATGTGGGTAAAAGCACTTTATTTAACCGGCTGCTTGAACAACGCAAAGCCATTGTGGATGACGTAAGCGGTGTAACGCGGGACAGGCAATATGGTATTGCTGACTGGAACGGTAAAACTTTTAATGTAATCGATACCGGTGGTTTTGTTCCTGAAAGTGATGATGTTTTTGAACAGGAAATAAAAAAGCAGGTTCTGATTGCAGTGGAGGAGGCTAATGCTATCATTTTCATGACCGACACTGCTACCGGAATTACCAACCTGGACGAATCTATGGCTGATCTGTTGCGGAGGTCAGTAAAACCGGTATTCTTAGTGGTGAATAAAGTGGATAACAGCGACCGTCTGCTGGAAGCAGCGGAATTTTACAGTCTCGGTTTCGATCATATATTTTTTATCTCAGCTATGAGTGGAAGTGGTACCGGGGAAGTGCTGGATGCCATCACAGATCTTATCCCAAAAACAGAAGAAGAGGAAACAGAATCCACGCTGCCGAAGTTTGCCATTATCGGTCAGCCGAACGTGGGGAAATCCTCCCTGCTCAATGCCCTGGTAGGAAGCGAAAGAACCATCGTCAGTGAAATTGCAGGCACTACAAGGGATAGTATTCACACCCACTACAATTTATTCAAAAAAGATTTTGTCCTGATCGATACCGCCGGTATCCGGAGGAAAACTAAAGTGCATGAGGATCTTGAATTTTATTCGGTGATCCGGGCCATTAAGGCCATGGATGAAGCGGATGTATGCCTGCTGCTGCTGGATGCAGAGAAGGGTATCACTGCGCAGGATCTGAATATTTTTAGTCTCGCGGTTAAAAAAGGAAAGGGACTCGTGGTGGTTGTTAATAAGTGGGACCTTGTAGATAAGGTAACCAATACTTCCCGGGATTACACAGAAAAACTCAAGGAGCGGTTCGCACCTTTTACAGACCTGCCGATTATTTTCATTTCTGCCAAAGAAAAGACCCGCATTTTTAAAGTCATTGAAACCGCACTGGAAGTTTATGAAAACAGGAGCCGGAAAATCCCAACCTCGAAATTAAATGAGGTAATGCTGAAAGCCGTGGAGAATTACCACGCACCGGTGGTACGGGGACATTCCATTAAAATAAAATTCATTTCCCAGCTGCCTACTCCGGTACCTTCATTTGCTTTTTTCAGTAATTATCCTGACGATATCAAACAGCCCTACCGGAATTATCTTGAAAACCAAATGCGCAAAAGTTTTCCGTTGGAAGGCGTACCCATACGTATTTATTTCAGAAAAAAGTAAGATGCGTAAGATTCGACAATGCCTGTGATCTTGGATTATCGGCTTGCACTGATTAGATTTGCGCAAAACTAAAATAACCCAAATGAAAAAGTTCCTGACTCTTCTCGTAATTGCTGCTGCGCTAAGTTCCTGTAGTGGTGGAAGTTCTGAAGCTGCCGCAAAATCGGATTCTGCTACCAAAGCAATTGTAGATAGTGCTGCCAAAGTAATTGATTCAACGGCCGCAAAGGTGGATTCTACTATCAAAGCTGCTGCTGACACTGCAAAAACAGTTTTAAAGACTGTTGCTGATAGTACAAAGAAAGACACTAAGAAATAGTTCATGTAAAGAGCTGAGTCCCTCCGGCCTGAACCGGGGGGATTTTTTTATTCTACTCCTACCACAAAATGGTATTGGCGCCGGTTATGCCCATTGCTATTTTGCAGAATGCGTTTATGCAATTTCAAATACCGTTTGCCATTTTTCTTCCTGATATGTTACTTCATTCCTGCCAGGAGTATAGCAGAAATCAAAACCTGGACCGGTTATGGAGGTGATTCCAGGTGGATCAATCCTCTGAATTGGTCAGACCAGGTTATTCCACTTAACACCGATGACGTCCTTCTGGACAATGGCGATCTGCCAGTTTCTTATCAGGTGATCCTTCCTGATGTACAGGTCATTCTCCGGACTTTGCAAATCAAACCTTCTCCTGGCCGGAATATTGAATTGATTTTACCAGTCTCTAATATATTAACGGATGCTTTTTCGGTTACGGGTCCCGGTTATGGGATTGCTTTATTTGCCGGTGCCATTTTCCGCAATGCATCCGGACTTTCTTCGGGTGAATCGCTTCAGATTGCCGATTCAATTATTATTTACGACGGGGCCCGGTATATTCACCAGACCAGGGCCGCTCATGCAAACAGTATACTCAGGTATTTGTCCACAGCGCCCGGTACAGAGCAGGGTATATTTGATTTTGATGTTCCTAAAGCTGCTTATACTATTTCCGTAAGCAATAGAATTTACGGAAGCCTTGAATTACATGCCAATGCTTATGGTGGCGTGGTCAGTTATACCTGCACGGGTGCAAATCCTCTTCAGGTAAGGGGTGACTTCCGGCTTGGCTCTAATGTGCACCTGAGTATGAATCTAACTGGCATAAATGGGAATATGCTGGTGCTGGGAGATTTCATTCAGGAAGGCGGTCAGATGAATATGGAAGGCGGGGGAACAAATAACACCGTTTTCCGGGTGGGGGGAGACCTGTATCAGTCACCGGGGGCCGTAATTACTGAAACTTCGAATGGAAATCCCGTTCTAGAATTAAATGGCAATCGTTTACAGGAAATAGCCATGGCAGGTGTGATCATAAACCAGGTTGGGTTCCGGATGAATAACTTGTCTGGAGCAAAGTTGCAGTTGCCGCTCACCCTTTCCTGGAACCTGGATCTCAGGCAGGGTAATATCTACAGTTCGCAGTCAAACCTGCTCATACTGGATTCGGGTTGCACCGTTCGTGCTGACAGCGCCGGACCCGGCAGTCCCTATGTAGATGGCCCCCTCCGAAAGCAGGGGTTAAACAAAGATGATCATTTTTTATTTCCAATAGGAAAAGATGGTTACCTGCGATGGTTAGAACTTAAACAGGTGAGTGGAAATTTTACAGCGGAATATATTCATCAAAATCCCGGAACCCTTGGCAGCAGCCTCGGAGCTGGTATTGATCATATTTCAAAACTTGAATACTGGACACTGAAAGCAGATGGAATACTAAATGATCAGACGATTTTAGAATTGTCTTTTTCAACCCCGCAAAGTGGCGGGGTTACGGATACAAATTATTTAACAGTTGCCGGGTTTCAGGAATCGCAATGGAAAAATGCCGGTCACTCCGCCATCACAGGTAATTTTATTCAGGGTTCAGTGCTGAGTAATCCTGTGGAATTTTCAACCAGCAATTATACCCTGGCCAGCACGGCCAATCTTGAGAATCCGTTGCCCATTACAGTTCTGGATCTGAAGATAAAAGAAGTTTCTGGCGGTGCTTTATTCTCCTGGACTGTTCATAGTTCCGAACAGGCAGATCATTTTGAATTGTTAGACGAAACCGATGGGCTACAAAACTGCATTGCCCGGATTGATGCTGTCAATAACCAGAATTTTTATCAATGGTATGATCAATCCCCTATTAAAAATGGAAAACATTATTTCAAAATCCGGATGACGGACGTTCACGGGGAGCAATATACCGGGAAAACCGTAACCTTCGAAAAGGGCAATGATGAAATAAGTTTGAGATGGTTGCCTGGCACAGGCAATTCGTCAGCAGGAAAGATCATGATCCGGACTACACTATTCCCGGAGAATTGGAATTATGACATCATTTCCATTAATGGTCAGATTATATTAAAGGGTAAAATGGAATTGCGTGATGAACAAACGATTTTCAGCGTGAATCAAGGCATTGTTTCAAAAGGTATATATATTTTCAGAGCCTTTGATTCATCAGGTAATAAACATTCCCTTGAGTTTAAAATCGATTAAATATTTTCAGGAAGCTTCCATCTGCGGATCAGATTATGTATGGTGTTCTGATATTCCTTAAATACCAAATTCTGGTTGTTGATAAAACCATTATCATCCAGTTTGCCAATCACCTGATCCATCTCCGCCTGGCTTTCATATACCATTTTGCGAAACGGATTCAGGTAGTCTTTTTTTCTGGAATTGTATATTCCTTTTGTGATCCATTCGGCAGTCGCTACACTTTCCATGAGTAGCTTCCTGAATTCTGCCAGATTTATTTTTTTAATGGAAATGCCATGTACATGGAAGAGAATGTCAAGTGCGTGGTGTAATTTGTCTTTGGGGTAATTTTTGCCAGCCGTTAAATAAAATTGATGGACCTCGTTCCAGCCGGATATAGCTTCCCGGTGTATATCAGTAATTAAATCATTCAGGGAAGACTTTTGAATCAGCTGGCCTCCTGCGTTCACCCAGGTAGCCGGATTATTATTTTCTGGAAGTGATGCCTGGAATTCAGCAAGGTTATTGTACTGATCGGAATTCAGGTTGATCAGGATTTGTTCAATCGCATAATGTGTTATCAGTTCGTTGAAAATGGCATATCCCTTTAAAAGTTTTATTACCCTGATTTTACGTGAACTGTTTTCATATCCTTCTGCAAAAAAAGAAATGGTATGCAGAGTCGGGTCATTACTGTCCAGTAAATGTTTACCCTGTTTTTTTAGTGCGGTCAAATCCGCATAAATATTATTCCTGACCAGCATATCTTCCTTGGTTATAGTGGACTGGTTTTGATGATGCAGCCATGACCGGGCTACAATCAGCTGCAGTTGTTCAATACCGGAAGCGATTTCAGTTATGCTGTCAGGAGCGAGGTAATCATATTCCAGCAACTGAATTTTCTCCTGTCTTTTATCACGGTCGCCATATTTCCAGGCATTTCTGGCCAGCGCATACATATTATGCATAAACCAATATGCCGGCATGATGATTAACTCGTCGTTCGACACATCATTGCTTACCAGGGAAAAAGGGATCGGGATATTCAGTTCAGCCGGATAATTCCCTTTGGCCATTATGATGAAAGAAGCAAACCGTGAATTGTGTTTTACACTAACGCACAGGCCCGGCCAGAATCCGCGGCCTGCGATCAACTCGCCATCGGCTCCTCTTGAATTATGATTGGATCCGACAGTGGCTCCAGCTGCCATATTCGTTTGACCCATCAGCAGGGATGCACATAAAAAAGAATTATTATGATGCTGCTCGTGGGCGGGAAAAATCAAAGAATTCAATACCTCACAACAGGAAATCGTGGAATTGTTGCCGAGATAGGAATTGATCAGACGGGCTCCGTACTTAAGCTGTGAATGAGAAGCAAGTATAAACCGAACCGCCTTGACGCCGTAAAATATTCTGCATCCGTTACCAATGATTCCATTCACCAGTTCGCATCCTTCTCCGATTTGTGTTTTTGAATCTGCTGATGAGTGGATGGTCAGGTTTTTCAATTTATTAGCACCTTTCAGATAGGCATCTGTTCCAATCCTGACGTCCTTTATTATTTTGCAGTTTTTGATAACCGTACGGTCGCCAATGGTTCCATAAAACCCTCGCCTCTTATCAGATTCCAGATCACTGAATAACCTGAGTTTTTCCTGGAGTAGCTGGTCGTCGCGGAACCGGCTGAAAAGCCACGCATCTCCAGGTAACATCCCATCAAAGGGGATAATACTGCGCCCTCCGTTTTCATTGCATACTTCTAGTTGTATACGGATGGATTCTGGCTCGCCATCTTTTAAAATACCATTTCCAAATTTTGCGTGATCCGTAGTTTCAATCTCGCTAACGTTTATAATGATCACGTCGCTGCCAATGATATAGTGAGAAAGATAGTTAACGTTGTCGATGACCACATTGTTGCCAATATCACAACTGATAATTGTGCTGTTATATAACCCAACCGGACGTCGCAGATTATGAAATTCGAGATAAAAGGGCTCCAGTACGCCAATGCGAACCAACCCATAGAATTTGCACTGATGAATGAGATCAGGTAAAAATTTCCCCAAAACCATTACTAAATTCCAGTCATCCGATTTATTTCCGTTTTTTTTCAGCTCCTCCACTTCATCCATTTTGAGATGACGATAATGCCCGGAAACGGTCTGTTGTTCGTTGCGCAGATAGTATTCATCCTTACCTTCCGGAATAAATTCCGGGGGAATAAAGTCATATCCAAGATTGCGGAGCGGTGTCTTGATAATCTGATTCATGCAGTTTTTATTCTACAGTTACACTTTTAGCCAGGTTTCGGGGTTTGTCAACATCCAGTTCTTTTGCCATTCCCATATAGCAGGCAAATAACTGCAGTGGGATAACAGAAAGCAGGGGGGAGATCAGTTCATCTGTTAATGGTACGGTCATGGTGTCATCCGCCATTTGCGCAATTACGTCATCTCCTTCACTGATAACCGCAATAACTTTTCCCTTTCTGGCCTTAATTTCCTGGATATTGCTTACAAGCTTTTCGTGATGGGTACTTTTAGGTGCAGCAAAAACTACCGGGAGGTTTTCGTCGACCAGAGCTATCGGGCCATGTTTCATTTCAGCTGCCGGGTAGCCCTCAGCATGGATATATGAAATCTCTTTCAATTTGAGCGCTCCTTCCAGGGCAACAGGAAAATTATTACCTCTGCCCAGGTACAAGGCATCCCCCACATTTTTATATTTTTCTGCCAGTTTCCGGATATGTTCCGAAGACCGGAGTAATTCTTTTATCTTCTCAGGAACAGCCTGTAATTCGCCAAGCAGGTGCATAAATCTTTCTTCCGTAATCGTTTGTTTTTCAAATGCAATTTTCAGGGCAATCATGATCAGCACTGCAACCTGGCCAGTAAATGCTTTTGTACTGGCCACCCCGATTTCCGGTCCGGCATGTGTGTAAGCACCCGCATGGGAAATCCGCGCGATGGATGATCCGACAACATTAACCACGCCGAAAATAAATGCCCCCTGCTCTTTTGCTTTTTCAATTGCTACAATCGTGTCTGCCGTTTCACCGCTTTGTGAAATGGCTATGATTACATCTTCGGGAAGTATAACCGGATTGCGATACCGGAATTCGGATGCATATTCTACTTCTACCGGAATCCGGCAGATCTCCTCGAATATGTATTCGGCAATTAATGCTGCATGCCAACTGGTGCCACAGGCTACCATGATTATTCTGTTCGCCCGGCAGAGTTTTTCCAGATTATTATGCACGCCAGCCATAGTAATAGTTCCGTTGGTGGCGTCCAGTCTCCCGCGGAGACAGTCGAAGATGGTATCCGGCTGTTCAAAAATTTCCTTGAGCATGAAATGATCGTATCCTCCTTTTTCAATTGCCGTTAGTTCGAGATCGAGTTTCTGCACGAAAGGTGTTATTTTCTCATTTCCCAGGTTTTTAAGGATCAGTTCGTCACTCTTGATAATGGCCAGTTCATAATCATTCACATATACAACTTCCTTGGTATACTCAATGATCGGCGAAGCATCGGACGCAAGAAAATGCTCGCCTTTGCCTATGCCGATTACCAGAGGACTTCCTTTCCTGGCTGCAATAATGGTATCAGGATGACCCCTGTCCAAAAGGACAATAACATAGGCGCCTATTACGCGTTTAAGGGCAATTCGCAAAGCTTCCTCCAGGCTGCACATATTGTTCTCCTGAATATCTTCAATAAAATTGAGCAGCACTTCAGTGTCTGTATCACTTTTAAAATGGTATCCCTTTTTTGTCAGTTCTGTTTTGAGCTGCGCATAGTTTTCAATGATTCCATTGTGAATCATGGCTAATTTCCCGCTGGCTGAGAGGTGCGGATGGGCATTCCGGTCACTCGGTTCACCATGGGTAGCCCAACGGGTATGACCAATACCTGCGTTTGCATGCAGGTTTTTTCCAATAATACTTTCTTCCAGTACGGCAACGCGGCCCTGTTTTTTATAAACCCTCAGATCACTCTCACTGTCCAGAAGTGCTACTCCGGCACTGTCATATCCCCGGTATTCCAGGCGTTTTAACCCTTTCATGATTACCGGATATGCTTCACGGGGACCGATATAAGCTACAATTCCGCACATAATAAGAAATTATGGATGATGCCGAATATTCATTCGGGAATTAATGGTTTAGAAGGATATTACTCATAAAGATTGATGCCACTGTAAAATATATAATCAGTCCAGTAACATCCACCAACGTCGCTACAAATGGGGCAGAGGATGAAGCCGGATCTGCTCCGAGTTTTTTTAATACGATCGGTAGCATGCTGCCGGTTAGTGTTCCCCATAAAACCACACCAATTAAAGAAAAACTCACGGATAAACCGATGGCATCCCAGTGCGGCCCATAGATGTCTTTAAATACTCCACGCGCCATTAAAATATGCCAAACAAAAATCCTGATGAAACCTATTAAACCAAGTATGGCTCCAAGCATGAAGCCGGAGAGGATTTCCCTCCTCATCACCTGC
Organism: uncultured Bacteroidota bacterium; assembly: GCA_963766585.1. Classification (GTDB taxonomy): domain Bacteria; phylum Bacteroidota; class Bacteroidia; order Chitinophagales; family Chitinophagaceae; genus Puia. Next base: position 382,293 of record CAVYAV010000001.1, on the reverse strand, counting down.
CACCAGTCGGCTAGTTTTACTTCGCCCAGGGCCATTGCCTGTATAATAAGTGTGGAGGCCTGGGAACCACTGTTGCCTCCACTGGACATGATTAAAGGAATAAAATTGGTGAGTATGAGCCACTTTGCAAGTTCATCATTATAATAAGCCATTGCCGTAGCCGTGAGCATTTCGCTTAGGAACAGGATAATAAGCCAACCCACTCTTTTTCGGATAAGCTGGAAGAATGGTGTTTCCAGATAGGGATGATCCAGTGCCTCGGTACCTCCGATTTTCTGGATATCCTCTGTAAATTCTTCCTGGGCAACCCAAAGTACATCGTCAATAGTTACAATTCCGAGCAGAACCTTGTGGTTATCCAGAACTGGTAGCGCCATGCGGTTATTCATTTTGAAAGCATTGCTCGCCGTTTCCTGATCGTCATCAACATTTAAAAAGATATACCGGTTATCGATTACGTCCTCAATTTTCTTATCGGGATCTGCCAGAATGATTTCTCTTATCTTGATATCATCAATAAACTTACCCCTTTCATCCACCACATAAATCACATCGATGGTTTCACTGTCTTTGCCCACATCCCGGATATGACGGATTACCTGACGGATGGTCCAGTCTTTTTGTACGGCAATATAATCCGGTGTCATAAGCCGGCCCACACTGCTTTCGGGATATCCTAACAGCGACAAGGTGATTTTACGTTCTTCAGGATCAAGGGTTTTAATCAATTCTTTTACCACTTCACTGGGAAGATCTTCCAGAAAAGAAGTTCGGTCATCCGCAGGCAGCCCGTTGAGTAATTCAGCTGTTTTGGAAGGGGAGAGTTCCTGGATTATTTCTTTCTGGATAGCGAAATCAAGAATTTTAAAAGTGCTTATGGCCCGATGAATACTCAGATTTCCAAGAATTTCACGTTCATGTTCCGGGTATTCATTGATGAGTTCCGCCACATCACTGATATTCTGCTTATCCAGAAATGAGTGTAGTTCCTGCAGATCACCTGACTGCAGTTTCTCCAAAAACTGGTATTTAAGCGGAGTATCTTCGATTTCTACGGTCATCTGTCAAATTTACAGCGAAGCCTTGATAAATTGCACAGGGATACCATTAGTTAATCCTTTACCTGATTATTTAAAGATATTATGATATTACCATGTTTATATATTGGCGATTCGCCAAAAAAGGGTCGTGGCGTCTTTACCTCCGAACCCCTTCCTGCCGGAAGGCTAATCGAAAATTCGCCGGTAATTGTTATGGGTCCGGATGAAAAGATCCTACTGGATCAGACACTGTTACATGATTATATATTTTTTTGGGGGGAAAACGAATCTGCCTGCTGTATGGCGCTGGGATATGTATCAATTTACAATCACGATTATCAGTCGAATGCTGAGTATACGATGGATTTTGCGTTATCCCTGATTCGGATAACTGTGGTCAGACCTATAAAAAAAGGGGAGGAAATTTTTATTAATTATAACGGAACCTGGAACGACAGCCGCCCGGTTTGGTTTGATAAAGGCAAACCCGGTTAAACCGCACTATTTTTTTGACTTTGTTAGCTCAGGTGTGTACCGGATGGATAACAGGAATCCATAAGTGCTGAGTTTGGCATTCTCCATGCCCATAGGTTTAAGGGGCAGTTTCAGGAATGGTTCAGCCTGAAAAGAAAAACCTTTTCCCATATCTGTTTCCACACCCAGAGAAATATCCGCGATATCAAACCAGTAATTCTGTTGTGAATTGTCTATCTTTTTCCAGGCCGAAGGTCTGCCCCCACTATGAAAAAAATAAATGCTTGACTGGTTTATGAAGAAATAAGAAGAGAGTCCGGCATTCGCAAAGAATTTTGATTTTCCGCTGTTTCCGATATCATACCTAAGAGTGAGGGGAAGTTCATATAAATTGGCCGATCCATTTACAAATTCATAAGTTGGTGCTGCTGCGGCATATGCGGAAATCTGAGGAGGCCCTGTCACCCGCATTGGTCTGCCTGGACCATAACCGTGAGTCCAGTAAAACTTATTCGAATAAAAAATGCCTGAATTTACCGAAAGTCTGCCGGTCAGGTAATATCCTATGGTAATCCCGATATTATTTCCAAACTGATTATTTGGAATACCTCCCGCATCCGTATAGTCAGGGCCGAATGCAAATCCAAAATTCAGGGAACGGTTTATATGCACTGTCTTTCCGGTAACCGGAGCCTTATTGAGGCTATGCCTGTTCAACAGGGAGTCATTCCCTTTAACGGTACCTAACTGTGCCCTGGTATATGCGAGTGGAGGCAGAGAAGACGGAATTCTGGATCCTGCCGTTGATGTAACTGCTGATCCACCCATCGCAAATCCTGAACCATTTAAATCATTTCCGTCAGATATTCCAGACAGACCAAGGGCTGAAGTATTCCCGGAGGCCAGGTTTTGACTGCTCCGAATATCCGCTTTCCCTTTTCTGTTTCGGAGATTTCCTTCGCCAGACATCGCACTTGAACCAAGTAGCAGGCTGGTCTTGGCCTTATCGCTTTTATCAGCTGCTGTACCGGTACCCGATGGGGATCCGTCTACTGGAGTTTCATCTGTAGAGCTATTTACGCGAGAAGCTTTTTCGTCCGTTGTTCCTCCCAGACCATCCTCCTGCACATTTCCCTTGGTGCCATTTTTATTTGACGATGAAAGTGCAGAAGCTTGATTTACGGGTTGAATTGTTCGTGTAGAAAGTTGACTATAGAAATTATTTTTGATCAGATAAAAGGACATGGTTGCAATAATTGCCAGGGCCGGTCCCCATATATACGGTTTTATCCGGCCAAAGGAAAAACCGTCAGGTGGCCGCTCAGGCATCTGCTCCGTGAGCTTTTGCTCGAGCCTGCTCCAGGACAGGTTGGAGTGGTCGGGTTCAAATGAATCCGCCGCTTCCCTGCTCAGCCGGTCAATATCTTTATCAGATAGGTTCAACATACGTTTTCACATCAGCTTTTTTAGTCAGTATCTTTCGAAGATTTTCTCTTGCTTTTGATAAATTCGATTTGGAAGCACCAACAGAAATGCCCAGGTGTCTGCCAATTTCCTCATGCGACATCCCTTCAATTACAAACAAATTAAACACTGTCCGGTATGCCGGGGATAATAAACGGATAGCTTCGATGATCTCTTTATACGCGATTTTGTCGAAACCGGTTTCCCCGTGATCAGCAATTTTTTCTGTTTCTTCAGATAATACCTGTCCGTGGAGATAAGCAGAGTTTTTGCGATAGTAATCTATACAGGTATTGACCAGAATACGTTTAAACCAACCCTTTAACGCCATGGCGATCTCCAGATGCCGGTTTTCATCAAACTGGTGGATATTCTTGAAAAACTTTGTGAAGCCCTCATTTACAATTTCTTCAACCTGGTACTGATTGTGTTGATAACGGTAGCAGATTTTCATGGCGTAACCCTTCAGGAATTCATATAATTCCTTCTGGCTGGCGCGGTTATTCTGCCTGCATCCGGCTATCAGTGCGCTTATCTGGTGGTTACCGTTAATCAATGATTTAAGGCCTTTTGCGAAGGTGAAGATAATAGCGCAACCACTTCATCTTTATTAAATTACGTAAATCTTATGTTAAAGGTTGCCACCCAAAATTTTTAGTTCGCCCGCTATAAATACCTGAAGCTGAATGTTTTGTTTGGTCACGGCCATGCCAATGATTTTAGCCTCTTTCAGCGTCCCTGATGTATATACGTCTTTTATCAGCTCGCGGTTCAGTGTTTGATCAATGATTGCTTTATTGGATGCTATCCAGGCTGTGATATCCAGGTACGACTTCCCCTGAATGGTTTTTCGGATTTTACTTTTAAAAAGACTTCTTCCCACTTTGAGCGCCAGGTCTACGCCTTCCATCGAATATTGAACATCCGGTAAACTCAGGGTTTGCCTCGCTGTATCAAGAGTAGGAGTACCCCTCAGGTAAATGCTGCCGTGATTGCTTCCGGCAAAATCTATTCTCAGCTCAACCTGATGATTTCCGATGCCTTTTAAGCTGGCATCCTTCACAACGATTGTTCTTCCCTTTATTTCAAAAATCTTATTTCGGAGACTGTCCTGTAATGTTTTTGTGAGGAAATTATAATCGTAGTTCATATTCATAAACAGGCGTATTCCATTCCTGTTTTCTGTTTGTAGCAGCGCGGGCAGGGATGATGGTACCGGTGTTAGGTTTACTGAATCTGAACTAAACTGGGGCCTGCAGGAAATACCCACAGAAATGGAAAAACTGTCTTTGACAAAATTGAGTTGTCCGATGCGGACTCCCGATGGATTCAGCAAGAAGTAACCATATGGCCCGATTTTGATTTTATGATAGCTGCTGTCTTTCAGCCCTGAAATAAATTTTGTAAATGTTAAACCGGCGATGGTCTGATCCATGGCGGATGAAAAGGTTGCAAGTGAAGAGCGGATACTGTCCATTACAAGTTGGGTAATATCACTGGAAAAAACGGAGACTTCACATTTGTCAATGGGTTGGATTTTAATGATTGTGGTGTTGGTTTGTAAATGGTAGTTTGGAAGAAAATGCAGACCAGTGCTAATAGACATATTTACTTTTCGCAGGGGTTGTGGTGAAAAGCCGCAGTTGCCGGAGATCCATGGAGTAACAGGGATTCCCGCAGTGCAAAGACATTTACTGCCGCTGACCTGATAGTTCCCGCCAAATTGAATTCCAAGAATATTATTAACACAGGTAATCTGGAGCCCTCCCCGGATAAACCGGTATCTGTATCTGAAATCGCAGGAAGGGTGCATGTATTCAGGCCAGGCGTCTGAAGTAAATTCAGAGGGAACCAGTTGCTCAGCCTTAGCCAGCAATGGAGCAGCTGCTATTCTCACAGGAATATCCAATTCCGAAACGGGCAGATCCGGTAGGCTTATTTCTTCTTCCTCCCTTGCAGCTAACGGTTTTTTTGTGGAAGAACAGGCCAGGAAAAAAAATATCGTAGGAATCAGGATCAGGAATTTCATGGACAGGCTTTAATGGTTAATTGTCAATGGTTAATTGTCAATTGTTAAGTATCAATACTAGAAATTTGATAGTTGAAAGTTGACGATTGATAAATAATAATTTATGGTGAACGTACTTCTCTTGAAAATATTACCCGTTGACAATTAACAATTAACAAATGGAAATTATTTTCTGAAATGGTAATTTTTACAGAGAAATACGGACCATTTCCGTTCAACCCGGCCATTGTTTTTAATTAGAATGGGTTGGAGTGGGATAATCTCATCAAAATAGTCCGAATAAGAAGCCGGGACTGATTTATTTTCATTTTCAAAGTTGGTAAATCGGGGATTGGAATCAATATAAATGGCATCCTTTCCATTTAATTTATTGAGGTCCGTGCCTATATAGTCAAACTGAAGGCCCTGTTCACCTACAACATTTTTGGAATAAACCATTTCTTTAAGATAAAAATTCAAAACAGCAGAAGTCTTATAATCATCAGCCGAAAAAATAAATGTTTCCGGATATTGATTCCGTATCGTTTCCACTTTTTCTGAAAAAGTCTGCCAGCCAAACCAGGTATCGTCTGACCGGATCGGGACAATATAAAATATGATTTCCACTGCAAGTACAACGTGAAGCAAAATGGAAAAAAGCAACTGGTATCGTATCCATTTTATATTCCAGAACCGGCATATCCAGATAATACCTGAAATATAGGCGGGCATAATCCAGTTTAATTTCACCCAATAAATCGGTGAAATGGAAAAAAATCCTATAAATAAGGGTATAAAAAAACTCAACAGAAATAACTGGTCATCGGGAATCCTTGCGAAGCGGAGTCCATATTTCTGCAGAATTCGGTAAATGAAATAACAAAAGGAAAAGAACAAAATTGGAAGCAGGATGGCGGACTGATGTCCGATCACGCCCAGAAAACCGGCTGGATTAATATGGATACCTTCGTTTGCCCGTCCTTCAGATTGGAATTTAAATGAAGCAAATCCATTTTGCCTGTTCCAGATATAAACCGGAAGGATCATTATGGCAAAACAAAGCAAGTATAAAAAAAACCATGGGGAGATAAGCAGTTTTCGGTATGGTTTAGCTATGATCAAAAATCCGACCAGCCCAACAAGTAAGAAAAGCGCAGTATATTTTGAATCGAAACTAAGCCCGGTAAAAATTCCTGCCCATATCCAACAAATATTTTTCTTCCTCAAAATAGCTTCCTGGAGAAAATATAAACTAACCGTCCAGCATAACATCAACGGTACATCGGGTGTGGAGATCAACGAAAGTATGCTGATCATGAAAGTGGAAACAAGCAGGGTAGTGGCTTTCCAGGGTTTATCCCCGAAGAGAAATTTGGTTGCCAGTTTATAAAATGCGAATATGGTGAGCAGGGTAAATATGGTATCTGCCAATTTTAAAACGAAAACCTTTTTCCCAAACAGGGTGGTAAATAATCTCAGAATGTAAGCGATCATCGGCGGATGATCAAAATAAGAAAGCGCCAGGTGCTGACCATAAAAATCATAATAGGCATCCTGCGGCATCAGGCCCATGATACCGGAAGAAAGAAAACGAATCCCCATGATCAGGCAGCATAAAAAAATAATAGATTTCCATCCGGACCCGGCGGGAAATCTATTATACCATTTTTCGGCAGTTGCCATACTTATTTTGTTGGCGTATGCCATGCTTATTTTGCAAATTCAGCCCGTATCACATTCAATGCGCCGCCTGCCCTGAACCATTCTATCTGTGATTCATTGTAAGTATGGTTAACCTGGATCTCTTCGGGCTCGCCGTGGAGGTGATGCAGAACAAGGGTAAGAGGCTGACCAGGAGAAAAATGAGTGAGTCCGAGAATATCGATTACATCGTCTTCCTGGATTTTTTCATAGTCAGATTTATTGGCAAAAGTTAATGCCAGCATGCCCTGCTTCTTCAGGTTTGTTTCATGGATGCGGGCGAAAGATCTCACCAGTATAGCACGAACGCCCAGGTGGCGTGGTTCCATTGCAGCATGTTCACGGGAAGAACCTTCTCCGTAGTTCTCATCTCCTACAACGATGCTTCCTATACCAGCGGCTTTGTAGGCCCTGGCTGTTGCAGGAACCGGTCCGTATTCAGCTGTCAGCTGGTTTTTAACTGAATCAGATTTTTCATTAAAGTAGTTAATGGCTCCGATCAGCATATTATTTGAAATATTGTCAAGGTGTCCCCTGAATTTTAACCAGGGACCTGCCATGGAAATATGATCGGTAGTACATTTACCTTTGGCTTTGATCAATAAACGTAAACCGGTTAAATCAACTCCTTCCCAGGCCTTAAAGGGTTCCAATAGTTGCAGTCTTTGAGAATCCGGTTTTACAATAACTTTCAGTTTGCTGCCATCTTCTGCAGGCGGCAGGTACCCCGGATCATCCACGGAAAATCCTCTCGGCGGCAATTCAAAACCAGATGGCTCATCCAACATAACATCTTCTCCATTTCTATTGGTCAGCTTATCTTTTAGAGGGTTAAAATTCAGGCTGCCCGCAATGGCCATAGCCGTTACAATTTCGGGAGAAGCAACAAAAGCATGGGTGGAAGAAAGACCGTCATTGCGACGTGCAAAATTCCGGTTAAAAGATGTGATGATGGAATTTTTGCGGTTTGGATCATCAATATGACGGGCCCACTGCCCGATACAAGGCCCGCAGGCATTGGCGAGCACCACGCCACCTATTTTTTCGAAGGTATCGAGAAAACCATCTTTCTCAATGGTAAAACGTACAAGCTCACTTCCTGGTGTAATGGTAAATTCAGCTCTTGTGTCGAGATTTTTTTCTATTGCCTGTTTTGCAATTGAAGCAGAACGACTTATATCTTCATAAGAGGAATTCGTACAGGAGCCAATAAGTGCCACCTCAAGTTTTTCAGGCCATTGATTGTTTTTTACGGCTTCCGCAAATTTGGAAATGGGCCACGCGAGATCCGGGGTAAACGGACCATTAACATGGGGTTCCAGTTCATCCAGATTTATTTCAATCAGTTGATCATAGTAAACTGCCGGATTTGCATATACTTCAGGATCCGGACGGAGGCAGTCTTTTACTTTGTCTGCCAGTCGTGCTACTTCCTCGCGTTCGGTCGCTTTCAGATAAGCAGACATTTTGTCGTCGTATGTGAAAAGAGAACAGGTGGCGCCGATTTCAGCACCCATATTGCATATTGTTGCCTTTCCGGTAGCGCTTAAGCTGTCCGCGCCTTCTCCGAAATATTCCACGATCGCCCCGGTTCCCCCTTTAACAGTGAGAATACCGGCTACTTTGAGGATTACATCTTTCGCAGAAGTCCATCCGTTCAACTTTCCGTTGAGTTTAATGCCAATCAGTTTGGGCATTTTAAGTTCCCAGGCCAGCCCGGCCATGACATCCACTGCATCGGCACCACCCACGCCAATAGCGATCATTCCCAGTCCGCCTGCATTGGGTGTATGAGAATCGGTCCCGATCATCATGCCACCGGGGAACGCATAATTTTCCAGTACTACCTGGTGGATAATTCCTGCGCCGGGTTTCCAGAATCCGATACCATATTTATTGGAGATTGAGGATAAAAAATCGTAGACTTCCTTATTCACGTCAAGGGCTGTGGAAAGATCGGTTTTGGCTCCTGTTTTAGCCTGGATGAGGTGATCACAATGAACTGTGGATGGCACGGCCACCCGTTCCCTGCCGCAGGTGCTGAACTGGAGCAGGGCCATTTGAGCTGTGGCATCCTGCATGGCGACACGATCCGGTGCGAAATCAACATAATCTTTTCCCCTTGCATAATCCCGGATGGTTGTTGAAAAAAGGTGGGTATAAAGGATTTTTTCAGATAGTGTAAGGGCCTTTCCTGTTATTTTTTTTGCAGCAGCAATTTTAGAAGGCATTTCAGCATAAACTTTCTTGATTAAATCCAGGTCGAAAACCATGTTCGTCAATTTTTAGTTATGGGGTGGAAAAGAGGCATTTTGAGAATGCGAATTTACCAAAAAATTGCGTGAATGCCTAAGTGACGCTTGCTGATTTAGGCTATTTTTTTTAATTTCGCAGACATGAACAGGATGAAACAATTCATTGAGTGGCAGGTGTTCGGCGTTTGTACCGCTATCGGTGACCGACTGGGCATTGCCACTTCCAGAATACGAACCTGGTTTATTTACATATCATTTCTTACGATGGGTTCACCATTAATAGTTTATTTCATCCTGGCATTCTGGATGAATATTAAACGTTATATCACAGCGGCAAAAAGAAATCCGTTCGAAGCCTAAGCAAATAAAGGAGTTTGAGAATAGCTTTCCAGTCAGAAAAGCTCAACTAATTACGTAATTACGGCCTTCCTCAGTTTTACCAGTTTTTCCAACAGACCTTCTAATAGGTCAAGTTTCAACATCGTCGCGCCGTCACTTAGCGCGTGCGCAGGATCTGGATGAGTTTCAATGAATAATCCATCGGCACCCGAAGCTATGGCAGCCATGGCAACAGTGCTGATCAAGGTTGGGTTTCCCCCGGTTACGCCTGCCGTCTGATTTGGTTGCTGAAGGGCATGGGTTACATCCATCACTACCGGAACCCGGTGTTCCTGCATCCAGGGTATATTTCTATAATCAACAACAAGATCCTGGTATCCGAAAGTGGTTCCTCTTTCAGTAAGGATAATTTTTTCATTTCCTGCCTTCCTGATTTTTTCAACTGCAAATTTCATGGCAGGACCGCTTAAAAACTGACCCTTCTTAACGTTGATTACTTTCCCCGTTTCTGCAGCGGCTACCAGAAGATCCGTTTGGCGGCAGAGAAAAGCCGGTATTTGCAGAATATCTACAAAAGCTGCTGCAGGCGCGGCTTCATCGTGTGAATGGATATCGGATGTGGTGGGTAATTTATATTTCTGGCCGGCTTTTTGAACCAGAGCCAAGGCATGGGAATCTCCGATTCCTGTAAATGATCCGGCACTGGTGCGGTTGGCTTTGCGGTACGACGCTTTAAATATATAAGGGATCCCTAATTTGGCGCAAAGAGAAGATACCTTTGAAGCGACTATATCCAGCAGTTCTTCGGATTCTACCACACAGGGACCTGCAATTAGAAAAAAACTTTTCTCGTCGTAGTCCTGGCCATTAAACAGATCTTTTAAATAGGATTGCATAAAAAATATAATAAAACATGAAAGTAGGGTGTATTTCTTTCCTGCAATTAAACTTTTTTAATAAACCGAAGTCCTTCTTTTAATCAGACCAAAACAAACATTATGAAAATTGTCTTATTAGCCGTTTTTTCAGTATTGACTTTTTCAGGGTGCACGAAAAATTACCCCCAGGTAAACCAGGTATATTCTGCCTTATATACCGTTTCTGCTAGTCAGTGGATCCAGGGCACTGATAATAACCAGACATTCTATTATACCAGTTTCAATATTCCTGAACTCACCCAGCAAATCGATGTGAACGGAGGAGTATTGGTTTATTTATCTTTTGATGATCCTTCTGCTACCGATCCCACCTATGAAGCCCTTCCGGAAGTATTTAACGGGGTGGCTTACGGGGCACTGCATACTACCGGTTCGGTAACAGTAGATTTGAGGGCAGCAGACGGAAGCAGCATCAACCAGGGTATCACCACACCAACTTTAATTAAGATTGTGCTCCTGGAAGCGCAACCTTTGGGTAATTAGCAATTATTAATTGTTCCTTTCATAATTAATAATTCATCATTGATAATTCATAATTATCCTTTGTATTCCCCAAACACTTCACGAAGTGTATCTGCTATTTCCCCCAGTGTGCAATTGGCTTCTACTGCGGCGATTACAGTCGGCATCAGATTTTCTCCGGATGAAGCCTGGTCGTTCAGTAACTGCAGTATTTGATCACATTTGGCAGGATCGCGTTCCCGGCGGAGAGTTACCAGCCTGTCCGTTTGAATTTTGCGAATGGTATCATCGATTCGAAAAATATTAGTCAGGTCTTTTCCCGGCGAAATAAAATCATTGACACCGACAATTATTTTTTCCCTGGTTTCTACTTTGCGTTGATGGGCATAAGCACTTTTTGCAATTTCCTGCTGGATAAATCCCTCTTCGATAGCCTGTACGCTTCCTCCCATTTCATCGATTTTCCTGATGATTTGCCAGGCTTCCGCCTCCATGGCATTGGTCAGTGATTCTATAAAAAAGCTTCCACCCAGTGGATCTGCCGTTTCCGTTACCCCGCTTTCAAAAGCAATAATCTGTTGCGTCCTTAAAGCGATCCCGGCTGCATTTTCGGTCGGAAGTCCTAATGCTTCATCATAACCGTTCGTATGCAAGGACTGCGTTCCCCCAAGAACGGCAGATAAAGCCTGAATCGTTACCCGGGCAATATTATTAACAGGTTGCTGCGCAGTTAGTGTACTGCCTCCGGTTTGTGCATGAAACCGAAGCATCATCGCCTGCGGATCGGTGGCGCCAAGTTCTTTCATGATATGGGCCCACATCCGGCGGGCCGCCCTGAACTTTGCCACTTCTTCAAATAAATTATTGTGTGCATTGAAGAAAAAAGACAGGCGTTTTCCAAAAACATTTATATCGAGACCTTTTTCAATAGCCGCCTTCACGTATGCTTTGCCATTGGCAAGCGTAAACGCAATTTCCTGAATAGCTGTGCTTCCTGCCTCCCGAATATGGTAACCTGAAATCGAAATGGTATTCCATTTTGGCAACTCCTTTCCACACCATTCAAAAATATCTGTGATGATTCGCATGGAAGGCCTTGGCGGATATATATAGGTACCCCTGGCTGCATACTCTTTTAAAATATCATTCTGAACCGTTCCGGAAATTTTTTTAAGATCGGCTCCCTGTTTTTTGGCAAGGGCTACATAAAATGCCAGCAGAATAAATCCAGTGGCATTGATCGTCATGGAAGTGGTGATTTTTTCCAATGAAATGCCGGCGAACAGGTCTTCAATGTCCCGGATGGAATCTATGGCCACGCCCACTTTGCCTACTTCTCCTTCTGCCAGTATGTGGTCGCTATCGTACCCAATCTGGGTGGGCAGGTCAAAAGCAACGCTCAATCCCGAAACGCCCTGTGCCAGCAGGTAGTGGTATCTTTTGTTACTTTCTGCCGCTGTGCTGAATCCGGCATACTGACGCATGGTCCACAATTTCGACCGGTACAGATCAGGACGGATCCCCCGCGTAAACGGGAATTCTCCAGGATTTTCCAGTCCGGTTAACAGGTTGTCTGCGGTATATAGGGGCTCTATGGTAATGCCCGAATCCGTAAAAATTTTTTTTTCCATAGATTCTTTTCAAGTCTGGGCAAAGTACCCGATTTTTTGATACCGGGACAGACAATTATTTAAGTGTATGGAAATATTGCATTACGTATTTTCGTTAATTAATAAATTCCTGAGATGTCTGACACTGAAATGTATATTTCCATCGCCATTGCGGTCGTTTTGGCCGGAGCCCTTGCCTATATTTTCTGGATTCAGCGAAAGCAGGCCAAACAGGGTCTCGCCGTGACTAAGCCGGAAAATGTTATGGCAACCACGCCGCTGAAGTTAGCGGCTTATGAACGGCTAACCCTGCTGGCAGACCGGATTTCACTACCCAACCTGATTAGTCGCAGCAATCAGCCTGGATTAAGCCTGCGGGAAATGCAAAACCTGCTCGTCCAAACAATTCGTCAGGAATTTGACCACAACATCACCCAGCAGATTTATGTTAGTCCCGAGGCCTGGGATGCTATTCGGAACCTTAAAGAGCAAAACATGTTAATTATCAACCAGGTTGCTTCTTTTCTTCCTGAAAGTGCATCTGGCCAGGATCTTAACAAAGCCCTTCTGGAAATGGTAATGCAGAATCCCAAGGCATCGCTGCACCATATCGTTTCTGATGCCCTCAGTTTTGAAGCAAAAAAAGTGTTGTCCTGAAATTTTAAACTGATCGCGGGAACCGGAATTGCGGCCCATTGACATTTTTACTTAATTGTGCTTATTTTTGCAGTATGGAAACCATGGTAGAATCTCCTCTGCATTTCAGTCCGCAGGCAGTGAAGGAAATCAGCCGCCTGATGAATGAACCGGACTTTGACAAAAATAATTTTCTTCGAATCGGAGTGAAAGGCGGTGGTTGTTCCGGTCTCTCCTACATACTTGGATTTGATATTAAAAAGGATGCCGACCAGTTTTTTGAAGCTGACGGACTTTCATTTATCATGAATCCTTCCCACAGCCTATATCTCACCGGCATGCACATACACTGGGAAGACGGATTAAATGCCAGGGGATTTAGTTTCAACAATCCAAACGCATCCAAAACTTGTGGATGCGGAACCTCATTTGCAGTTTAAGTTATATTCCGAGAATACTTTCTGTAACGTGAAAATGAGGATGTTAATTATACGCCCGCTTTCACACCTTCATCAGACTCCCCCTGGTGTTTCGTATCTACTTTGCGATAGGAAAGGAAGAACACCACAGGAAATATAAGCAACGAAAATATAGTTGCACATATCAGTCCGCCTATAACAACACGGGCCAGCGGCTTGGAACTTTCAGAACCAATACCAGCCGACATGGCAGCTGGGAGGAGACCGATGGTAGCCATAAACGCTGTCATTAAAACCGGACGTATCAGGGAGTTCACCCCTCGTTTTACGGCCGAATACAGCGGATTTTCACCGCGTAATTTCTCCAGATTTTGTTTAAATGCTGTCGTCAGCAATACTCCTTCCAAAATACATATACCAAATAAGGCAATAAATCCGATGCCGGCAGAAATACTGAAGTTGGTTCCGGTAATTAACAGGGCCAATATCCCTCCGACAACGGCAAAGGGGACATTTAAAAATACAAGGCCGGCATCTTTCAAATTGCCAAACATGATAAATAATAAGAGAAAGATGAGTAGCAGACTGATTGGCACAACTTCAGCAAGCCGCTTGGAGGCCCTTTGCTGATTTTCAAAATCGCCCTGCCAAACCATCGTAAATCCCTTTTTTAGTTTCACCTGATCTTCCACTTTTTTCTGTGCTTCTCCAATTACTGAGCCCATGTCTCTTCCTTCAATAGAAAATTTAATGGCAGAATATCTTTCGTTGTCGTCCCGGAATATTAAACAGGGACCGGTTTTTTGCGTAATGGTGGCAATCTGCTTGACGGGAACTTTTGATCCGGAAGAAGTGGGGATCTGCAGATTCCCGATATCCTCATCCGATTTTCTGAAATCTTCCGGGAACCGAATACGTATGTCGAAGTGGCGAATACCTTCATACAACTGGGTTACCGCCTTACCACCAATGGCCATCTCAATAACGGCATTTGCATCGGCGGTTGAAACACCATAGAGTGCCAGTCGGCTCTGGTCCAGATCAATATCCAATTCAGGCTGGCCGATATTCCGGATTACACCAAGGTCTGTTATTCCATTAACCGTTTTCAGAATTTTTTCAACCTCATCCGATTTTTCTTCCATATAATTCAGCGAATCGCCGAATATCTTAACGCAGATAGATCCTTTTACACCCGAGACTGCTTCTTCCACATTGTCCATAATAGGCTGGGAGAAATTTAGCTCTGCACCGGGAATAACGGATAGTGACCTGCGCATTTTTTCTATCAGTTCATCCTTGGATATTTTTGGATTCCATTCTTCCTGCGGATACAAGGCCACATCAAATTCATTATTGTAAAACCCGGCAACATCAGTTCCGTCATCTGGCCGGCCCGTCTGCGAAACCACTTTTCTTACCTGCGGAAACTGCATCATAATACCACGCATCTGGTTTGCCACCTGCACTGATTTGTCCAAAGCAATGCTGTAGGGCATGGTGGCTCTCACCCAGAGTGAACCTTCGTTTAGCTCAGGTAAAAATTCCGAGCCCAGGAATCTGAACGCATACATTCCGATAGCTACGAAGACTATGGAAATACCTAACGCTAATTTTTTATTCCGGAAAACAAAACGAAAGCCGGTTAATACCCATTCAGTCATTAGGTGTGTAAACGGATTATGTTTTTCCCTGACGTTTTTGCTTAACAGGGCGTTTACAAGCACCGGAACCAGGGTTAGGGTAAACAGAAGCGCACCCAGCAGGGCAAACCCCAGGGTATAAGCAAGCGGCGAAAACATTTTTCCTTCCACTTTCTGAAAGGAAAATATGGGAAGCAATGCGGTAATGATGATAATTTTAGAAAAAAAGATGGACTTCGCCAGTTCAGAACCCTTTTTCCTGATCATCCCCATCTTGGCAAGTTTGTTGAACCTCTCCATATTGTAGGTCTTTGCCTGCTCGTCCAGCATCACAAACAATCCTTCCACCATTACTACGGCGCCATCGATGATGATACCAAAATCTATTGCGCCCAACGAAAGCAGGTTGGCAGACATGCCCATAAAATGCAGGCATATGAATGCAAACAACAGGGAAAGGGGAATGATAAGGGATACGATCAGGGTAGTCCGCCAGTTAAACATGAACAGAGAAACAATTAGCGTTACAAGCAGGATCCCCTCAATCAGATTATGCATTACCGTGTGAGTTGCATAATGGATCAGTTCTTCGCGGTTATAAAACGGAACAATTTTTACGTCGGGTGGCAATACACGGTCGTTCAGCTTGTGGATTTTTAATTTCAGCGCCTGAATCACTTTGTCGGGGTTTTCTCCCTTTCGCATCAGTACAATGGCTTCCACTGCATCGTTATCGTCAGAAACTTTTCGATTCCGGTTGCTGTCCAAGGCATCAGATCGGCCCACCTCACCCAGCCTCGGTAAACCCGACACTTCCACATCTGCAACATCCTTCACCAAAACCGGGAGTCCGTTAATATTGGTGATGAAAATATTTTTGATTTCATTAATGTCATTCAAAAGACCGATCCCCCGGACAATATAAGCCTGGTTATTTTTTTTGATCACATCACCTCCGATATTAATATTGCTTTTGCTTACAGCATTATAAATATCCAGTGGTGTAATTCCAAGACCGGCAATTTTTTGCGGATTAACCTGGATCTCATAGGACTTCACTGTTCCGCCGAAACTTACAACATCTGCAATTCCCTGTACTTCACGCAGCTCACGGTCTACGGTCCAGTCCTGAATGGTTTTTAGTTCCCGTGGGTCGCGGAATGAACTCACCAGAGTATACCGGAATATTTCACCGGTTGGCCCCGTGGGGGGTTGGACTTTTGGAAGGATATTATCCGGCAGCTGTACGCCCTGGATTAGCGTATTTACCTGGGTACGCGCGTAGGCATCCTGTACGTCATCTTCAAAAATCAGCTTAACCACGGAAAGACCGAAAATGCTGGTTGACCGGAGACTTGTTTTCCGGTTTACGGGATTCAGGGCAATCTCTATGGGAATTGTAACAAATTTTTCAACTTCCTCAGCGCTTCGTCCGGGCCATTGGGTAATCACCGTGATTTCAGTATTCGTTACATCCGGAAAAGCTTCAATGGGCATGTTTATGAATGTGATCACACCATAAATGACCATGATAAGGGTGGCGAAATAAATAAAATATTTATTTTTTAATGAAAAAGCCAGTAAGGTTTTCAGAGTCTTGTTCATCCGATGCAGATTTATACTAGCTATTCAGTTCCTGGTAAATTAATAGAGCTTCTGTTCCGATCAGATGTTCGCCTTCCATTAGCCCTTCGGAGATAAACGTACGTTCCCCCACAGTATTTAAAACCTGCACCGGACGGATTGTAATATCAGACGGGGATTTATATATCAGCACATAGTACTGACTATGGTCGAAGATCAGGGCACGTGAAGGGATACTGACTGTTTTTTTATTGTCTGTTGTGTTAACGACCACACTCGCAAACATTTCCGGTTTCAACAGATAACCCGGATTAGACAAAACGATCCGCAGTTTCATAACCTTGTTGGATGGATCAAGTACATTCATTACCCGGTCAATTCTTCCACGAAAAATTTTACCAGGATATGAAAGTGTAGTGATGTTTACACTGTCGCCCATCTTAACCAGGGAAATATTAGATTCATAAACATTCGCCATTATCCATACATTTTTCAAATCAGAGATCGTAAACAGGGCGGTAGCGTTGTCAGAACGGATCATCATATTGTTGTTGATCTGCCGGTCAACAACAAATCCATTAATCGGTGATTTAACCGCATATTCTCCGGACATACTGCCTCCATACAAATTCAGAACACGTTTCGCTTTTTCAAATGCAGACACTGCCTGGTTATAACCTTCCTGTGCAGCCAGTTGATCCCGCTGGGAAGCCAGACCGCTTTTAAACATGTCATTAGTTGATTCCATGGATTTTTTTGCAATCTCCACATTTGATTTTGCCAGGGAGTAATCATTACTGTAGCCAGCCATATCAGAACTTTTCAGGACTGCCAATAACTGACCCTGTTTCACATAGTCGCCCGTCATCACTTTGATATCCGAAACCTGGCCGCTAATTGTCGGATAGATTCTGATCACGTTGTCTTCATTGAAGTCAACCTTGCCTGTCAGGGTTAAGGTATTTAAGATTCTGGAATTGCTTACCGTATCGATTTCAATTGTTTTCAATAAGGAATCAGGTAATACATATCCTTTTTTTTCTTCATCGGCCACGGGTTTATCCTTGCAGGAATACAATCCAAGCAGGAAAGTAAACAGGGCGATACTAAGTATTTTGTTTGCTACGGACATATATTTAAATAAAGGTTAAGGTTGAAAGAAGGCAGTTCCGGTATAAAAATTAATGTCTTCAAAGGAACTTAGCCGGTTGAATTGTATATTATTCGAAGAAAGAATATTGGCTTTATAGGAATCGTAAAAATCCAGGAAATCCAGCAGGGTAAGATTTCTTTTTTCATAGTTGGCCAACACTTCATGCAGCATATGATCAAAGTCCGTTAGAAATTTCGGATCAATGGTCCTGTACATTTTATCGTTCGCAAACGCTTTTTCCAGTGCGTGGGAAACATTTTCCTGCACCGTTGCCTCAGTACTTAACTGTAAGGCAGTATTTGCATCCGTGGTTATTTTTGCGGTTTGAATATTCCCTTTGTTCCGATTGAAAAAGGGGAGGTCAATGGCAGCACCCAGCATCGGGAGATTATCGATATATGATCCCTGTTTTTCATAGGAGAGAGCCAGGGTCAGGTTTGGAACAGCCAGTGCTTTCTGATAATCATAATTCAGTTTACTGGCTTCCACATTTGTTCTGGCAATCTGCAGGTCAGACCGGTTTATAAGTGCTGAATCTATTAAAGTGGTCAGAGGATAAGTAGCAGGATTCATGGCATCTATACGGGTGGAATCCAGTACCGGAATGATAAATGTATTTTTTATCTGAAGTATCAGGCGCAGCTCACTTTGCAGATCGTTAACCTGACCGATCAGGCTGTTATATTCACCCAGCAGGGTATAAAGTTGGGCCTTGATCCTGATTACTTCTTTTTCTGAAATGTATCCTTTGCCTTCCTGTTCCTCGAAAGCCCGCACTACTTGTTGCAATGATTTAATTTCCTCGTTATAAACAGATGCAGAATGCAGTAGAAAATAGATATTATAAAAATCAGTTCGCAGGGTATATTTCAGTGTTCGGATCAGGTCGAAAAACTGAAATTCGGAAAGGCGGGTATTCGTTTCCGCCATTTTAACCTGTTTATTTCGCTGACCAGCCAGGTAAATCATTTGGGAAAGCTGCATCGAGATATCACCCCCGGAAGTGCCCGGTCCGGTAGGAAAGAATTTCTTCGTGGTGGAATTATACAAACTATAGGCGAAGGAAAAATTCGGATTCGGATACAGTCTGGCCTGAATCTCCTGGGCCTTCTGTGCCTGGATATTGTATTTCTGGGCCAGTAATGTAAAATTGCCGGTTAGGAACAGACGTTCGGCGCTGTCCAGTTTTAAATTCAGGGAATCTGAATGATTCTGTCCGGAAGTAATGGTGGTCCAGCAACTAAAGATCAGGAGTACGATGGGTTTCAGTGACATGTGAAAATTATAAGATAAAGGTCAGGGTACTGTAGATTATTGAACAGCCGCATTCAGGCGGAAGCCCATGCCGTGAATGGTTTCTATTTGAATGGATGAATCTGCTTTGAAATATTTACGTAGTTTGGTGATAAAGACGTCCATGCTTCTTCCTAAAAAATAATCGTCTTTTCCCCAGACGTGGAGCAACACTTCTTCTCTTTTCAGTATACGGTTGGGATGCTCACAAAGGAATAAAAGAAGCTCGGCTTCCTTTTGGGTCATATTGTTTGTATTATCACCAAATGATAATTTGAGGTCATTAAATGAAAACTTCATTTTTCCGATCTGAAAATTCAGGGTGCGTTCGGAATACATTTTTTTTGTCCTGCGTAGAAACACTTCGATACGCAAGAGCAGTTCCTGCATACTGAAGGGTTTAACAATATAGTCGTCTGCGCCACATTCAAAACCATGAATACGGTCTTCTTCCAGCGATTTTGCAGTAATCAGGAGAATTGGAATCAGGTCAGTTTGCTGCCTGATTTTTTTGGCAACGGCAAAGCCATCCTTGTTCGGCATCATAACATCAAGCAGGCAGATATCGAAACTTTCCTTGCTGAATTTGTCAATAGCTGCTTGCCCGTCTGCACAGAGCACTACGTCATAACCCGCATCTGCCAGGTTATCTTTAATGACGTACCCTAAAGAAAGATCATCTTCTGCCAGTAGGACTTTTGATTTGGTATTCATGATAAATTTTATTTATAATTAGCCTGAGAGGGGAGTAGTAACCTGAATTCTGTACCAATACCGGGTAGACTATGTACCCGGATTTTTCCCCCGTGACCATCCATAATTCGTTTTACAAAATTCAACCCCAACCCGAACCCTTTTACGTCGTGGACATTTCCGGTAGGGATCCGGTAAAATTTTTTGAAAATATTTTTCAGATATTTTTTTTCCATTCCAATACCGTTGTCTTTGATTGAAATAAAATAATCGGATTCTTCCTTCCCGGTCTCCACAACAATATGTGGTGAACTGGAATACTTTAATGCATTTTCCAGTATATTAATAATAGCCAGTTCCAGATGACCTTCATCTGCATGAATGTTGGTGTCGTAGTTTTCCACTTTTAATTCGATAAGTGCTTTTTTCTGTTCAATCAGAGGTTGTAATTTGTTAAGCGCTTGTTCAATGAGTTTTGCCGGTTGAATCGCTTCTTTGTCTATGGGAAATTTTTTATTTTCTGCTGATGCACTTTTCAGAAGTTTTTCCACCTGGTTCTGAAGGTGGGAAGTTTGATTTTGGATTATGCCGGTATATCTTTTGAGTCTGTCGGGCTTCTGACTGATGTCATCCTGTGCAAGGGTGTCCGATGCAATTTTAATCACCGCCAGTGGGGTTTTGAATTCATGGGTGAAGTTGTTGACAAAATCTTTTTGTACTTCTGCCAGAAATTTTTGCCTGTAAAAATAAAACAGACTGATCGCCAGCCCGATAAGGGCCAGAAAAAGTGCCACACTGCTGATGATCCAGAAGTTCATCTGGCCGAGAATATACTGGTAACGGTGAGGAAAATAAAGGAGGATATGGTCATATTCTTTGGCAAAGACCGGAAGGCCGATGGCCTGCGTAATATTGAATCCGGAAGCTACGGTTGGGATGTATTCCTCGTAGATATATTTATTTTCCTTGAGACTGTAGGCGCCCAGTTTTACATCCGTTAGTACATCAAAATCGCCAAATTCCTTTCGGATATAATGGGTAAGTGAATCCTGTTCAGGCAGGGTATCAGCTTTAAACATATAATAATCATTGGCGGGATTATGAATAAGTTGCTGAAGGCTTAAAGATGGGTCGTCGTTCATCTCCAGATCTTCGAACACGCCCCTTAGACTCTTTACCACGTTGGTATTAAACTGCTTTTGTTCAAAGGAATACACCTTTGTGAGCCAGTACATCTGGACAATCACAATCAGACCGATCAATAAAGCGGCTGCCAATACCAGCCATTTTAACATGGAAGACCTCATAGATTTAAAAAACTGGAAACGCAAAATTGGGATAGTTTAAGGCCTACAAAATTACAAAATTGGTTAAGGAGCGGTTAAAGAGTTGAATCTCAGTGAAAAATGATGGTATTATAGCACAAATAAATTTGCAGTTGGAAGACTGTTTCTCTACATTAGCCTGATAAAATTAATCCATAATGAAAACAATGATCCTGGCATTTGTCCTCTTTTTTGGTCTGAACACTTTTTCAACGGCGCAAACAACTCCTGCCAAAACTAAGAAACCGGCTTCAACCAGTACGGCGACAGCAAATAAAACCCCGGCCAGTGCTGCAGCGGTTCAGCCTACGGCACCCGGCCCGACAAAAAAGGACGGCACGGCAGACATGCGGTATAAGTCAAACAAGGAAGCGGCGAAAGCGGCACCGGCCACTACTCATACAAAAAAAGACGGCACTCCTGACCAACGATATAAAGAAAACAAAAAGTAATACATCAAAATCCGAAACTAAAATGAAAACAATAACCATACTTTCCTGCCTGTTATTTTTATCCCTGATGGTGTCTGCAAAAACCTTAACATATGCCCGTCCTGCAGAAATGGGATTCCACAGGCATCCGCATTTTCATCACTATCATCACCATAGTTTTCATCATGCTCATCGTCGGTTTCATCATCCTTCGCATCACCATCATGTACACGGAACCCATGGTCATCATGGCAAGCGGGCGAAAACGGCATAGACATTTAGTTGAAAGCTGAACGCTTAACACCGAATACCAGTCGCCTGATTCGCAGGTTTGCAAAAGAAGAATTAAGTATTTACCCACTTGTCGGAAGACTTTATTGTTGAAGGTGAAAAAATATAAAAAACCCTCCGGGATTATTTTCCGGAGGGTTTTTTATTATGTTCTATTCAAAAACAGAAGCCTGGCGTTTAGCGTTGGGCGTTAAGCCTTAAGCTTTGCTCACCACTGTTTGTTTTCTAACGATGGGTTTAGTCGTATCGGTATCCGCTGCTCCTAAGGGTCTTTTCCTGGCAAGGTCAATTAATACCGGTGCAGCCACAAAGATGGAAGAGTATGTTCCGGTAACCACACCGATCAGCATTGCGAACGCAAATCCTTTGGTTACTTCTCCGCCAACCAGGAACAAAATCAGGATGGTCAGGAACACGGTTAGGGAAGTCATTACTGTTCTTGGAAGCGTTTCGTTCACCGCCTTGTTAATGATCTCGGCTTTTGTTTTACCACGCAATATCCGGCTGTCTTCCCGGATTCTGTCAAATACGATAACCGTATCATTCATTGAAAACCCGATCACGGTCAGGATTGCTGCGATAAAGTGCTGATCTATTTCCAAAGGGAATGGCACTACCGCCGGCAGGAAAGAATATACAGCGAGTACTACCAAAACGTCATGCATCAGGGCAATAATGGTTCCCAACGAATATCTCCAGTCGCGGAAACGAATAAATATATAAATGAAAATAAAGATCAGAGCGAAGATTGTAGCTTTTACAGCACCGGCTTTCAGATCATCTGAAATGGAAGCGCTTACTTTCTTTGATTGCTGAATAAACTTCCTGGTGTTTGTAAATTCCTGCGAAGTAGTTCCGGCAGGCAGGAAATGGGTTAGCCCGGTGAACATTTTATTCGCAACAATGGAATCGGCTGATGATCCTTCTCTGTTGACCATATAATCCGTTGTGATTTCAAACTGTTGGTTGGAACCATAGGTTTTAACTTCCGGATATTTACCGAACTGCACATTCAGGGCATCCTTAATTTCCTGTTCATTTAACGGTTTATGAAAATTAACGATATAACTTCTTCCGCCGGAAAATTCAACACCTTTCTGAAATCCGTGGAAATAGGCGGAAACGCCAAGAACCAGTACGAGCGCAGAAATCATATACGCTACCTTGCGGAATTCGATAAACTTAAAGTTCGCATGCTGAAATACTTTCTTGGATATACCGGTGAAGTATTGAAAGTGCCTGTTTTTATTGGTATAAAAATCGGTGACCATCCGGGATACCAGGATTCCGCAGAAAAGAGACAGGGCAATACCCAGCATCTGGGTAGTTGCGAAGCCCAATACAGGACCCAGGCCGAAATAGGCCAGTATGGCGGCAGTAAGGAAGGTAGTAACGTGGGCATCGAGCACCGGGGCAAGCGAACGACGGTAACCGTCGTTCACGGCCAGCTGATAACTTTTCCCCCGCGTCAGTTCCTCTTTTATTCTTTCAAATATGATAACGTTTGTATCCACTGCCATACCAATGGTCAGCACCAGTCCGGCGATACCTGGAGCAGTGAGGGTGGCATGCATAGCACTCAGGATTCCAATGGTAAAAAGAAGGTTTAATATCAACGCAATATTTGCCACCCATCCGGCTGTGTTATAATACACAAGCATAAGAGTGAAAATGACCAGGAACGATATGGCGAAAGCCATGGCACCGCCTTTTACGGCTGCTTTACCCAGTGTGGGTCCAACCACCTGTTCCTGAACAATACGGGCAGGAGCATTCAGTTTACCACTTATTAATATATTGGCAAGATCCTGTGCTTCAGTCACTACAATACTGCTGCTTCGGTTGCCCATGGTAATTTGCGAGTTTCCACCAGTAATCGGTCCATTCACCACCGGCGCAGAGTATACTACATCGTCCAGCGTGATGGCAATGGGTTTACCTACATTATCACTCGTCATTTTACCCCATACATCAGCTCCGTGTTTGTTCATACTCATCTCAACCACAACACCTCCGGTAACCGGATCGTAATCCTGACGGGCATTCGTAATTACTTCACCTTCTAATTTAGCGCGATCATTTCCGGGAATGGTTTTGATGGCATATAGCTCCAGGTAGGGAAGGGCTTTACCGTTATCATCATAATTAAGTTTGCCCCAGGCGAATTTTACATTTCCGGGGAATTGATTGCGGACTGCCGCAATATTCATATAACTATTAAATGTAGAAGTATCTTTCACCAGGGCAGCAGCCAGGGCAGAAGGATATTGAACCTGACCTTTGGCATCCTGTTGTGGCTGGTTGAATCGCAGGATGCGCAGCGGATTCCGGTTCAGTGCACTGGATAAACTGTCGGCTGTGGTATCCTGCTTTGCAAGGGTCGCGGAATCTTTTTCTCCATTGAGATATTTTTGTAAAACCTTATCTGCATTCGTCAGCGAATTAGACAATTCCTGGATATTATAAACTTCCCAAAACTGCAGGTTGGCAGATGACTGTAAATATTTTCTAACCCGGTCAGGATCGGTGGCGCCTGCCAGTTCTACGGTGATAATTCCTTTGTTCTCATCCAGCTGGATATTGGGCTGGGATACACCAAATTTGTCTATTCG
The DNA here is from genome assembly GCA_963766585.1 of uncultured Bacteroidota bacterium. Classification (GTDB taxonomy): domain Bacteria; phylum Bacteroidota; class Bacteroidia; order Chitinophagales; family Chitinophagaceae; genus Puia. Next base: position 357,922 of record CAVYAV010000001.1, on the reverse strand, counting down.
ATTAGTCAGAACTTTAAAAGTCTGATGCATTCCTGCCAGTGCCTGATCGTGCAGGTATCGAATTACTTCACCATCGGAGGATTCGAATTTTAGTTTGTTTCTGTTTGTATTGGCAAATAAGGGTGCCAGTTTAATGCCGGGATTAACCTCACCAAATGCCGAAGAAAATAAATCGATATAATTGGCACCGCCATTGGTTAATTTTTTCTGATCCGCCAGCTGAATGGCTTTAACGAGACTGGCGTCCCGCGGATTATTGGCAAGCCCTTTAATAAGTTCTTTAAGTTCAATGTCAAGAGTTACGTTGATCCCACCCTGTAAATCCAGGCCGAGCAGCAATTCACTTTCTTTTGACTTCTGGTAAGTGGTTCCCCACCAGGTAATCTTGGTCTCTTTGGTGGAATCCAGAAGTTTTTCAGTGCGTGCGCGAACAACCAGGCTCAGGCTGTCCTGGTACAATACCTGAGCATCCTTGTTGCCCGGATATTTTGTGGCTGCAGCGGGAAAATTATTTTTTACAAAACGTTCTGCTTTCTGTGCCATAGCGGATTCGTGTTTATTCACGAACCAGGTAAATGACAATTGATAAAGGGATATTACAATCAGTAAACCTGCAAAAATGCTAACCAGCGCTCTCATTGGCTTTCGTTATTTTTTTAGAGCGGCAAAGATAGGTTTTCCAATTGATAACTAAAATGTTAAGTAGATGGTTAAGTAGCCTTGTTTTGCTACTTTCATGCTCTCAAAAGGTAAAATCAAATTAATCCGCGCGAATTCATGATTTTGAACAAGTTCAGACACATATTCCGGGGTCGTTCCGGAGCCCTGATTCTCCTGTTTTTAGCTATAAATCAGTTTTCATGCAAAAAAACGGCGAATATCAATTCAAACAAGGCCTTTGTCAATGTAACCCACACAGCCTATGAAACCGGGCCACTTACCCTGAATTTTGACGGAGTAGCGCTGTTTCCCGATTCCCTGGGTTTCGGCAAGACCACAGGAAACAGTTTCAGTCCCTACGATACTACCACGGCAGGCGTACATGACCTGCAGGTAATACTGAATGCAAAAGATTCGGTACTCATTTCGGGGAATACCGCCTTACAGCAGGGAGCCTATTATAGCATGTTTGTGTATGATACCCTGGATACCAGGACGATCAGTGTAATTATTTTCCAGAACAGCCATGGGGCTGGAACGGACACAACCTCTTATATCCGTTTTCTGAACTTCACTCCAAGTTCCAGAATTGGAATTAAAGTTGTTTATCCCCGCGATACCACTGGAAAAATAAAAGCCAGCTACCGCGACACCGTAAATATCGGCCCAAGTAATTTTGTCGGATTCAATCCCGATCCGACGAAATATGGATTTTCAGGGGTGCATATCGGAAAGAATGATATATATGCATTTTTTGACAGTGCCAGACCATACCGGGATCCGGTTGACCCAAGAAAGGACAGTTCCAATTTCATCCGGATGGGTTCCCTTACATTCGACAGCACAAGGAATTATAATGTTTATCTGCAGGGCTTCCCCTTTACCACAGGTACAGATTCATTTCAGGTTAAGACAGTGCTGATAAATTAGTCAGCGTTTATGAATCAGATTGAAGCGGCTCAGCACACTTTCTGCTATTAAATTGATTTTAAAAAATCATACCTTTGCGGGCGCAATAAATAACTATGCAACTATCCTCAATTTTATCCCGATTCAGCGAACCCGAAACTTTAAAAATGGCCAAACTTGGCCGGGAACTCCGCGCAAAAGGAATTGATATTATCGACCTAAGCCTTGGTGAACCTGATTTTGATACACCAGATCATATTAAGGAATCAGCAAAAAAAGCGATCGATGATAACTGGAGTCACTATACACCTGTATCGGGATATCCCGATTTACGTCAGGCAATATGTGAAAAATTGAAAAGGGACAATGGACTGGACTATAAACCGGAAGAGATTGTTGCATCAACCGGTGCCAAACAAAGCCTGGCCAATGTGATCCTCGCCCTGGTTGATGATGGTGATGAGGTAATAATTCCCACACCTTACTGGGTAACCTATTCTGAACTGGTCAAAATTGCCCGTGGAAAAGTGGTGGAAGTGCATACCACCCTGGAGTCAAAATTTAAAATTACGGCAGCCCAGCTTGAAGCGGCTATTACACCAAAAACCAAGGTTTTTCTATTTTCATCACCCTGTAATCCCAGTGGCGCTGTCTACAGTAAGGACGAACTGGAAGCGCTTGCAGGAATATTCAGAAAACATCCGGGAGTAGCGATCATTTCAGACGAGATTTATGAGTACATCAACTATATCGGCAAACATGAAAGCATTGCCCAGTTTTCGGATCTTAAAAACAGGATTATTATAGTAAATGGTCTGAGTAAAGGATTCGCTATGACGGGTTGGAGGCTGGGATACATTGCAGCTCCGGTAGAAATTGCCAAAGCAACCGAAAAATTGCAGGGACAATTTACGAGTGCTACCAATTCCATCACGCAGAAAGCAGCTGTAACCGCCCTCACAGCTGACCTGAGACCTAGTTTTGCCATGGTGGATGAATTCACCCGCAGAAGAGAAAAAACAATGGAACTGGTTGGGAAAATCCCGGGAATTAAAACTTTTAAACCGGAAGGCGCATTTTATATTTTCCCGGATATCTCTTCTTATTTTGGAAAAGCGGATGGAGAAAATAAAATCAGCAATGCCAATGATCTTTGTATGTATTTATTAAATACGGCTCATGTTTCTTCTGTGATGGGGGATGCTTTCGGAGAACCAAACTGTATCCGTTTCTCTTTTGCAAACAGCATGGCAAATATTGAAAAAGCGTGGGGAAGAATTGGTAATGCGCTTGCGAAACTGAAGTGACTAGATAATTGGGGGATTAGAGGATTAAATTATCTAATTACCTAATCACCCAATCCTCTTATCCGCCAATAGTACCCTGTGAATCTTCAGCACCTGCGGCAAAATGGCCTGGGTTCCGTCATTATTGATCACGAAATTGCTCCGGCTTATTTTTTCCTTTTCGTCCATCTGCTGATTTATCCGTTGCCTTACTTTTTCTGCACTGGAATGGTCTCTTTCCATTACCCTTTCGAGCCGCAGGGATTCAGGTGCGGTTACACAAATGATATAGTGATAATTTTTTTCGAGACCTGCTTCAAAAATGATCGCAGCTTCTTTCACGATGTAAGGAGAATTTTGTCTCCGTATCCATTTTTCAGCGTCCCCGATGGTTGCAGGATGAACCAAAGCGTTCAGCAGGGCGAGTTTTTCCGGATCCCGGAATACAATTGATCCCAGATAAGTGTTGTCTAAATTTCCATCCCTATAAGTTGCAGCGCCAAAAGTCTGAATAATTTTATTTTTCAAATCCACATCACTATTCATCAGGTGTTTGGCAGCCTGATCAGCATAATAAACCGGAATGGCCAGCACTTCAAAAATTTGCGCGACCATTGTTTTCCCTGAACCAATTCCACCCGTTAATCCGATTTTAAGCATCAGACAAGTTACTGTAAAAAAAGAACGCTTCCCGAAGGAAGCGTTCAAGGTAATATCAACTATTTTTTATCCGGTGCCGGCAGAGCTGCCTTATTGATATTTTGCGTCCATTCAATGGAGATCGCACTTTTTTCAATCTTCATATAGCTGCCGGGGCTGGTTTCCAGCATAATCGTGCCATCTTCATTCACTTTGTTTACTGTTCCGTGTATACCTGCAATGGTTACGATTTTATCTCCCTTTGCCATATTCGATTGGAACAACTTTGCCTGTTTTGCTTTCTTAGCCTGTGGACGTATCATAAATAGCCAGAACACAAGGATCATACCGCCTAAAAGAAGCAATTGTAAACTTCCGCCTCCGGGCGCTGCCTGTAATAAAACTACTGAGTGACTCATTGTATTGTTTTTATTTGAAATCTATATTTACCATTTTTTCTTCTCTACCAAAACACTGAATTCCACTTCATTATTCTGTGTTCCGCGGGTATTGGCCATCACATATATTTTTTTGTGGTTTACCCCGATCCTTCCTTCACTGTTAAAGGAAGCTTTAATTACTCCCTCTTTTCCCGGCAGGATGGGTTCTTCCGGCTGTTCGGCAACCGTACATCCGCAACTGGGTTGAACCCGTGAAATAATCAGGGGTTTATTTCCGGAATTCAAAAAACGATACGCTACTTCAAGTGTCCGTCCTTCGGCAATTGACCCATAGTTGCGCGAGGTGGAATCAAGCCATGTAATATTGGTGAACAGACTGCTGTCCTTCGGAATTTCCATAGATCTGGCGTTTGTCTTCTTTACATCTCCCGAACCACAGGAAAAAAAAACAGTAGCAAGGAGCAGATATAAGACAGTTAAACGCATCAGTTTCTAATTTTTTGCAAACCTATATAAAAAAGTTGTTATCCGTCAGGAGGCTTTGAAATTCACCTTATGCATCTTGTTTTCAGTCACCAGATCCTTGTGAATGTTATCGAGTATGCCATTTACAAATTGTCCGCTAAGCGGGGTACTATAATCCTTGGCCAGATCAATATATTCGTTAATTGTAACTTTCGGAGGAATGGTTTCAAAAAACAGGAATTCGCAAACACCCATTTCCATCAGTATCATATCCAGGGTAGCGATACGTTCCGCATCCCAGTTTTTTAATTTAGGACGTATGAGTTCCATGGTAACCTCTTTTTTCTCCATTACTGCCGTAATCAGATTCCGGGCAAATTCGGCCTTGTCCGGGCTGACCATTTCTTCAAAATTAAAAGCAGAGGTTTTGTTCAAATAACCGGTTACCAGTTTCTGCATCATTTCTGCATCGTCGCCCCAGTTTGGAAATATTTCTTCCAGGTGTGATTCAAATGCCTCATTGGCAAGCATGAAATCGTTGAAAATAAATTCCAGGATTTCTTTCTCCGGTTTTTTATCCCGGCTGTTTTCAGAAATATATTTATGATACATTTCGGAATCCCGTAATTCGAGATATAGTTTCCTTACCATATCAGCACTCTCAATAAGTTCAGGTTTGTCTTTCTTCACTGTTTTCTGATATGACTCCTGTTCCAGCATTTTCCAGAGAAGCTGGTTTCCGGCAAGCTTTGTATTGACATTTTTATCCCCCTCAGTAGGCAGGTGTTTGGAGGAACGGCGAAGGGAATCCGTTTCAGCATACCGTGCGAGTTCTGTAAGAAAATAAATAAGATAGATAAGAAGTTGCCTGGACTGGTCAAAATGCTTTTGTAAGATCCGCTGAGCATCTCCCGTCTTTTGGTTTTCCTGCGCCTCCAGGGAGTATAGGGTCTGCATTATCTTAACCCTGATATTACGTCTCGTGATCATGTTGAAGAACTTTGCTTATTTGCGGGGGCGAAGATACGGAATCGTAAGTTTCTTTATCAAAGTATTCCAAACCGGAATGACATCCGGAGACAACCTCAAAATCAACGCCCCGCCTGTATAAAAAGTCATAAAAAACAGGCTGCGGACCGCCATGGCAAAGAAGCCGTGAATATGACTAAATAACAAATAGGATAAATAATATCCTGAAATGGCAAGCACAAGGGTTAACAAAGTTTTAATACTAAAGGGTTGCAGATTGAATTTGCGAAGCAAAAATATATATCGTATCGTATTATAAACGATGTAGGATACCAGGGTCGCAATTGCAGGTCCGACTACTCCCATTTTTTTCGCCAGTATATAGTTTAACGGCAGAGTAATGGCCAGCAAAATGATCCCGGTGATAAATTCAAAGCGCCAGCGGGTGGAGGTGCCGATAATCTGTGAATTCAATCCTGTTCCCATATCAATGATCCGCCAGAGCCCGAGGAATAGAAAAACCGGCTGGGCCTCTACATAGGCAGGCCGCAGGTGGAAATTCTTTACGCCGTCAGTGAAATTGATCCAGATCAAAACGAAAATGCCACAGGCAAAAATCAGCTGATTTATAGATGACCGTTGATAAATGAGCTGGATTTTTGCGAAATCCTTATCCTTCCAGGCACGCGACAAATGCGAGATGGATGCCGAAATGATACCCCGCTGGGGTGCCTGAATCAGACTGGCGATATTCTGAGCCAGCACAAAAATTCCCGCCCAGGCAAGTCCGTCCGGAAGAACAGCTGTAATCACAAGGGTGTCAAATACAATAGCAATATTCTGAATCAGGCTGCCACTCCAGATAAAGGCGGAAAGGGTGACGATTTTTTTAAAAAACTTTCTGGTAACCCGACTTACACGCAGTGTCAGGTGCAGTTGTCCGGAACGAAGAAGCAGGATCAGCAGAATGAGGGCAAGTATCAGGTAAATGAGGGCAAATAATTTAATAAACAAATCAAAATCGTGAATTACCCGCAGGAAGAAGAAAATAGCCAGAACTGACGTAATCAGTTTGAACAACATTTCCCGGAGGAAATTCGTCAGCACAGATTTTTTCAGTTGCCAGGCAAATGCTTCCAGAATAGAATAAACAGTAAGTCCGAATCCCATCGGAAACACCCAGGCATAGTATTTTACAAAATCCGGAGAATGGGCTGAAAATTTCCGTATTACCAGATCTTTGAAAATATAACCGGCAGCAAGTACCATGATAAATCCCAGGAGAGAAGTAACAAACGCCCAGCCCATCATGTCATCGTCCTTCACTTTCAGATTGTCCTGGTAATAGGGATAAAACTTGGAGATATAGGCCTGCATTCCCAGGTTTGCGAATGCGTTAATAATATTTGCCACTGCCATAAACGTCCCATATAGTCCGTATTCGGAAGTGGAAAACCCTCCCTGACGTGTAAACAGGTAGGTGTTTAAAAAACCCAGCGCAAAACCGAGATAAATAATGCCTGAAGAAAGAATACTTTGCCGCCGGATGGTGCTCATGCAGAATGGTTGCGCTGCAAAGATGAAGGATTTAGATCAAATGCATTTTAGTTGGCAGTTAGAGGTTGGCGGTGACTGTACCGGATGATAAATCTGCTGCCACCGTCGCCAAAGCATCATTATTCCGCTTTTCGTTGGGTAACATAAAAATTCCGGTCAACCTGAAGTTCGGGTTTGTTCAGATTCGGGATCTTTTCTTTTTTCCAGGTCGTAGTGGCAGTCAGCCATCGCGGTCCGCTCACGTCCACCAATACCGGCATATTAAAATTTTCATTGCAGTTTGCCCATCGATAACTCAGGGTTTTATCTTCGAACTTATATTCCAGAACGGGAATATTTGTGGTTCTCAGGTACTGATTAAAGACCGGGGTAAAATTTATTCCGGAAATTTTGTTGATTTCATTCAGGAAATCTGCAGCGGTAACTGTCTGATGATAAAAATTCTGATTCAGCCCCCGCATCACTTTGCGGAAAATTTCATCATTATGAATAACTGCGCGAATGGTATGGATCATATTCCCGCCTTTATAATATTCGTCGGTTCCTTCAGGCCCGTGATTTACGCCATAATATTGTATGATGGGAGATTTATTGGAAATACTTTTACGGGTTCCGATGCAGTAATCGTCACCGGCGTTCTTTCCAAAATATTGCCCGGTATACAGGGTTTCGCTATAATTTGTGAAGGATTCATGGATCCATTCATCAGCTATGTCCTTACAGGTAATATTATTGCCGAACCATTCATGTCCGCTTTCATGAACAATAATAAAATCCCATTTAAGTCCCCATCCGGTTTCGGAAAGATCCCTTCCCAGATATCCCTGCAGGAAATGATTGCCATATGCGATATCACTCTGGTGTTCCATACCCAGGTGAGGTGATTGTACGAGTTTATAACCATCTTCATAAAAAGGATAGGGGCCAAACCAGTATTCAAAACAACTCAGCATGGAATCCACCACGGTAAAATGTTTCATTGCTTTTTTACGATCGTAATCCAGCACCCAGAAACTGCAGTCCAGATTTCCTTTCTGGCCATAAAAAGTTTTATGCCAGTTTACGTATTTGCCGATATAAGGAATGATATTGTAGTTGTTAATGGGGTTTACAACTGCCCAGGTCCATCCGGTTAATCCTTTTCCTGCCGAAAATTTACGGATAAGCTTTCCATTGCCGACACCGATGAGACTATCAGGTATGATCATAGTCAGGCTGGCGCCGCTGTCCGGTTCATCTCCGAGGTAATCTTTGCACGGATACCACACACTTGCTCCCGTGCCTTCGCAGGCCACACTCATCCAAGGTCGACCCAGACTGTCTTTCGTGAAAATAAAGCCACCACCCCATGGCGGACGGACTGCAATCTTCGGATTTCCGTGATAGTAGACAGTGAGTTTGCGTAGACAGGCAGGGCAACTTTTTTTGAGACGGTCCGGATCCGCCATCTGCACATGAAATGCGTTTCCTTCCCTTTCAAATTTTAATCCCCGGCCGTCCTGAAGAATACTGTCTATTTCAAGAGGCATTTGCAGGTCAATCTGAATCGTATTCAGGCCGGAATCGGTATAGGTAATGGTATTCTGTCCCCGGATCGATTTGTTTTCAAAATCTGGCGTAAAAGAAATATCATATTTAATTACATTATAATTGCGTTCGGCATTCATCGAACCTCTTAACGTATCCGCGCGGGTGAATACAGGTTTCACATCCTGGGCGCTGGCCCGTATGGAAATCAGAAAGAGGCCAGACAATAATAAAGAGATGCTTTTCGCGGGTTGAATCATAAATGCGATTTTCGTATCCGGATGAAAATAAAATTAAATAGTGGAAAGGTCATTATATTTATTTTAATAACAATTTTTACATTAGCCGCCTGTCGTTCCCGTTCTACCAGTAATAAAAAAACTTTTCGTTACAATGAACCCACCGGTATTGCCAGCCTCGATCCGGCCTTCGCTAAAAACCAATCCGTCATGTGGCCCGTTCACCAACTGTACAATACCCTGGTACAAACGGATGCAAGACTGAATATCGTTCCATCACTGGCCAATTCCTGGGAAATATCCCAAGATAAAAAGACCTATCGTTTTCACCTGAGAACTGATGTGGTTTTTCATGATAATGAGGTTTTTCCCGGAGGCAGGGGAAGGCGACTACAGGCCTCAGATGTTGTTTATAGTCTTTCCCGCCTGCTGGATAAAAAAACAGCCAGTAGCGGAGCCTGGATTTTTAATGAACGGATTTCAGGTGTCTCGGCATTCCGGGCGCCCGATGATTCCACTTTTGAACTCGAGTTACTGACTCCTTTTCATCCCATGCTGGGTTTGCTCAGCATGCAATATTGTTCTATAGTGCCCCGGGAAGTAGTGGAAAAATATGGAAAGGATTTCCGGAATCATCCCTGTGGCACAGGTCCATTTCAATTTAAAAGCTGGGAGGAAGGTCAGGATATGATTCTGGTGAAGAATGAAAACTATTTTGAAAAAGACAGTGCAGGTGTACGATTGCCATACCTGGATGCAGTAAAAATCAGTTTTTTTGATAACCGGGCTATCGAATTTTTGTTGTTACAACAGGGCCGGTTGGATTTCATGAATGATATCGATCCGTCTTTCAAAGATGAAGTGCTCAATAAAAAAGGAGAATTGAAGCAAGACTGGGTAGGCAGGATTCAACTTTCGAAGAGTCCATATCTCAATACAGAATACCTGGGTATTGTCGTAGACAGCAGCTTGCCCGCTGTACAGGCTACACCTTTGCGGCTATTAAAAATCCGTCAGGCAATCAATTATGGTTTTGACCGGAGAAAGATGATGACCTACCTCCGAAATTCCATCGGTACCCCGGCAGAAAGCGGATTTATTCCCAGCGCTCTTCCGAGTTTTGATTCATCCATAGTGCACGGGTATCATTATGACCCTGTTAAGGCCCGGCAACTGCTTCGCGAAGCCGGCTTTCCCAACGGAACCGGACTTCCGGTGATTACACTTAAAACGATTGATATTTATGCCGACCTGGCCAGTTTCATTACCCGACAGTTGGAAGAGATTGGTATAAAGGTGCAGGTAGACATTACCCAGAAAAGTTTGCTTCTCGAGGAAACAGCGAAATCACAGGCTTTATTTTTCCGTGCCAGCTGGATCGGGGATTATCCCGACGCGGAAAACTACCTGAGTGTTTTTTATTCCGAAAATCCGGCACCTCCCAATTATACACGGTACAGGAATCCTGCATTCGATATTCTTTATCGAAGTTCACTTATTGAAAATAACGACAGCATAAGGTTTCAGCTTTATCGGAAAATGGATCAGATGGTAATCCAGGACGCACCCGTGGTTCCGCTTTGGTACGATCAGGTGATACACCTGGTAAATCCGGCAGTCAGCGGCTTTGAGGCAAATGGTTTAAACCTGTTGGAATTGCGGCACACCAGGATTCGATAATCTGGTCAGGTAAGGGCAGGCAGCTTATCTTTGCCCGGTCCGACTATTTGGAAATACAGGTATCATTATGACGGAAAACCAGATCAGAAATCTTCAGCAAACGGCTGACTTTATCAAAAAATCGTATCCCTATCAACCTTCCATAGGTATCGTACTGGGCAGCGGCATCGGGAATTTATCCAGCGAAATAGATATAGAATTCCAGATTGACTATTCTTCCATACCTGACTTTCCCGTTTCGACGGTAGCCGGCCATTCGGGGCTGCTTATTTTTGGAAAAATGGAAGGCAGGAGAATTGTGGCCATGGCGGGCCGGTTTCATTTTTATGAAGGCTATGGAGTAGAGCAGGTTGTTTTTCCGGTCAGGCTGATGCATTTCCTGGGTGTCAAAACGCTGCTCCTTTCCAATGCTGCCGGTGGTATGAACCCGGCTTTTAAAGTTGGAGACCTGATGATCATTACTGATCATATCAGCCTGTTTACGGTTAACCCGCTGATCGGCCCTAATAATGAACTGCTGGGTCCCCGTTTCCCGGATATGAGTGAACCATATAAAAAGTATCTGATTCAAAAAGCAAGGGTGGTTGCGGCTAAAAACGGTATCGGGGTCAGGGAAGGGGTATATGCAGGCGTTACCGGCCCTACGTTCGAGACCAGGGCTGAGTATAAACTATTGCACCTTTCCGGCGCGGATGCTGTTGGTATGAGCACAGTTCAGGAAACTATTGCGGCAGTTCACCTGGGTATGGATGTATTTGCCATGAGTATTATAACGGATATGGGTATACGTGAAGAAGAAAATGCAATAACCCATGAAGAGGTATTACTCGAAGCCAGGCTTGCAGAACCAAGGCTGACGGCCATTTTCAAAGGCCTCGTGGCATCCATATGATTATCACATGAAAGGACTTTTATTAATTATAGTTATCATGGGCGGGTTCCTGTTTGCCAGCGGGCAGGGTAGCCCGTTAAGCAGGTTTAAGGGTATGGGCGGCGGGGGAAAAAGTACTGACTCCCTTCAGCACCGCAAGGATGATACGATGAGTATTACTTACCGCTATCTTGATTCCAGCCGTTTGTTGAAGCTGGATTCTGAAATCTATAATTTTTACCTGCGATATCCTCTTCAGCCCACTTACATTGATTTCGGAAATATTGGTACGGCATCAAACAGTCTTGTGTTTAATCCCTTCATAAAACCGGGATGGGATGGGGGATGGCATGCCTATGATCCTTATGTATATACCAACGAAACCGTTAAATTTTACAATACCACTAAACCATACTCAGAACTAGGTTACCTGCTGGGCAGTAATGCAGAGCAGATGATTAATATCATCCATACGCAGAATATTACACGAAACTGGAACTTTTTTTTTCAATACCGGCTGATCAATTCACCAGGTACTTATGGAAGTCAGAATACCAATCACAATAACTACAGGTTTACTTCCTGGTATCAGTCGCATAATAAACGGTACCAGGCTTTCCTGATTATGCTGGGAAGTAAATTGCAATCGGCTGAAAGTGCAGGAATACAGAACAATTCCTACCTGGATTCGGCTTCTTATACAAACCGTTTTACCATTCCCACGAATATTGGACAGGCACAAACCTTTGGTTCAATTAATAATCCGTTTGGCACCACCATTTCCACCGGCACATTTTATACAACAGGATTTTTTACCCTCCGGCAGCAATATGATATTATTGGTCTAAAAGATTCGGTTGTTACCGATTCGATCGTGATCCCCCTGTTCTATCCCAAATTCCGCGCGGAACAAACCATCAATTATTCAACCTATCACCAAACATTTAACGACTATTCTCCAGACACAGGGTATTATATTCATAACCTCGACTTCATATCCACTCCGGATACGATGCATCTGAGTGACCTGTGGCATAACCTGACAAATGATTTTTCACTCTATTCTTTCCCGGATTCAAAAAATTCACAACAGTTTTTAAAAGCGGGAATTACTTTTCAATCCATGAAGGGTACCTATAATCAGGGAGAACTTTCCCTGTATAACCTTTTCGTCCATGGAGAATACCGGAATAAAACGCGTAATAAAAAATGGGATGTGGAGGCTTTCGGTAATTTTTATGTGAATGGATATAATGCAGGAGACTATAACGTTTATCTCAGCCTCAAACGGCAGATTAGTAAAAACCTGGGTTACCTGCAGGTTGGTTTCGAAAACGTGAACCGTATGGTTTCCATGGCCTGGACCCATGAAACCAGTTTTGGTTTCGGTGTTCCAAGTGGAACTTTCAATAAAGAAAATGTGGTGCACCTCTTTGGTTCCCTTGATCTGGTTAAACTGGATTTATCGCTAGCCGGCAATTACTACCTGATGACTAATTACCCATATTTTACCAACTATTATCATGCTTCCCAGGAATCGAATCCATTTAATGTTCTCGTAATATCCGGCGATAAACGGTTTGCACTAACCCAGCATCTGATCCTGACGGGCAAAAGCCATATTGCAGAAAGTAGCCGGAGGGTCACCTGTTAACTTGCCCTTGTTCGTTACCGCGGGCCAGATCGGATATGAAGGTAAGCTTGGGTCAGAAAAACCTGAATCTGGCTTTCGGACTGGAATTCAGATATTTCTCCCCTTATAACGCAGATGGATATTCGCCGGTAGTCGGGCAGTTTTTTACACAGTCGCAAACCCGGATCGCCGAACAGCTGCCTGATATTACTGCCTATCTGAATTTCAGAATACGGAGCTTTGTTGCCTATTTCCGCATGGAAAACCTGAATACAGCCCAATTTTCACCAGCCACCGGATTTGGGTTTACCAATAATAATTTCGTAGCGCCTTCTTATCCCTATGCGGGACTAAAAATCCGCCTCGGCATTTATTGGAGTTTTGTAAACTGAGATTAATAACTAATTTTACTTCAGTATGACCGTCTTTTATTCAATATACCGATCAATCCTGCGTTTATTACAGTCTTTGTTCACCAAAAAAGATTGTTGCAAATGAACCGAATCTGTATATCCCTGTTTTTACTGATTCTCAGTGTAAATGGATTTTCACAAATGGGACCAGGACAAACTGCAGCTGAATTATCACTTCCGGATTTAAAAGGACAGGCTGTTTCTCTTTCTGCCTTGAAAGGAAAAGTGGTACTCATCGATTTCTGGGCGAGCTGGTGCGGACCATGTCGCCACAATAACCCAAGGCTGGTAAAGCTGTATAACAAATATCATGATAAAGGACTGGAGATCTATGGCGTTTCACTGGATGAGAATTCCGAAGACTGGAAAAAGGCAGTGCAGCACGACAAACTCAAATGGATTCAGGTAATTGACGATAAAGGATGGGAAGCTACATCCGCCGCAGCTTATGGGGTGGATATGATTCCATCCTCTTTCCTGATCGACAGACAAGGGATTATTCGTTCGGTTAATGCAGAGGGATCTGAACTGGAACTCAGGGTGAAGGATTTGCTGAAAGATTAACTCCGCGATGCGGCTCGCAGGCAAGCGTTTCCGTTTCTGTTTCCAGCGTTACATGCTGGATATTATAGTGAAGCAGCTGGTGTTTGATTTCTTTTTTAATTTTCTCCTGCGCTTCTATCCCTATTTCTTTTTTTAATACGACATGACCGGTGAGTGCATTTTCAGTGGTACTCAGCGCCCAGATATGAATATGGTGAAAATCCTGCACACCATTTATTTTTTCAATGGCAGACTGTACTGCGCGTAAATCAATTCCCTGCGGAACCGCATCCAGGGATAAACGCAAACTATCGCGCAACAAGCTCCATGTACTAAACACGATTGCTACAGCAACCAGGATTCCCAGTACCGGATCAATCCAATACCATTGCGTATAGATAATTACTATTCCCCCAATCACAAGGGCGGCAGAAACGACTGCGTCTGACATAAGATGAAGGAATGCCCCTTTTATATTCAAATCAGAATCTTTATTGCGAAAAAATAACAGGGCAGTGGACGCATTGATCAGAATTCCAATTGCAGCAACGATGGAAATTGTTTTACCGGGCAGCGGCTCAGGCAGGATCAACCTGTGAACGGATTCATAAAGAATAGCTCCAATGGAAATCAGCAGGATGGCGCCATTGAGCAAAGCCACGAGAACTGTGGTTTTCTTATAACCATAGGTATATACAGTATTGGATTTTACTTTCATCATCCGGAAGGCAAATAAGGATAAGCCCAGACTTGCCACATCTGCCAGGTTATGTCCGGCATCAGATAAAAGGGAAAGGGAATGGATCACCAGGCCTACTACGGCTTCGATCACGACAAAGGCAAGATTTAAAATAATGCCTATGATAAAAGCCGTGTTTACCGAACGAAGGGCAATGATTTTTCCATGGGAATGACCTTCATGACTATGGTCATGACCCGTATGACTGTGTGTATGTCCCGAATGACTATGATCATGTGTGGCTCCCATGCGGAATAAAGATAGTACTTAAGAAATATTGGTCAGATAGTTGGAAAGCGGATTAATTGTACAATGGGCTCAACGCCATGGCTGCCAGGTCCATATCCTTATAAGTTTTTGATCTCCCTGTAAAGAGTATCCCTTTCAACCGGTTCCCGTTTTACCTGTTTGATTAACGCAACCAGTTCAGTAGTGGATAATGAAGGATGTTGTTCCTCTGAACCAGCCATCGAATAAATTTTTGTAGAATCATCGATGGTCCCGTCGAGATCGTTCACGCCAAAAGACAAAGTGAGTTGTGCACTTTGCCGCCCCAGCATAGGCCAGTAAGCTTTTATATGGGGGAAATTATCCATATAAATGCGACTCACAGCATAGAGCTTCATATCTTCAATCACAGATGATTCCGCAACATGACTCATGTCATTTCCTTTATTCCGGAATTTTAAAGGTATGAACGTATTAAAGCCTCCTGTTTCATCCTGCAGTTTCCTCAGTCTTTCCATATGGTCCATCCGGTGTGCATAATTTTCTATATGACCATAGAGCATCGTGGCATTGGAATGCATTCCCAGTATATGGGCGTGTCTGTGGATATCCAGCCAGCCTGCTGCATCCACTTTATCTTCGCAAATTTGTTTTCTTATTTCTTCGTCAAATATCTCGGCTCCACCGCCCGGAAGGGAATCAAGCCCGGCCTCATGCAGTATTTTCATATCCTTCTGCAACGGACAATTTTGCTTTTCGGAACATATAGTCCAGTTCAACTGCCGTAAATCCCTTGATGTGCAGGTCAGGCCGGTGGACTTTAATTTTCTGAAGAAGTTCCGCAAAAAAATACAGATTCATTTTGGGATGTACACCCCCGACAATATGTACTTCTGTTACCGGTTTGCCATCGTATTTTTTTACGAGGTCCATCATCTGCTCAATACTCAGTTCCCATCCTTCGTCCCGATGCGCATATAACCTCGAATAAGAACAGAAGGCACATGAGAAAACGCAAACATTGGTGGGTTCAATATGAAAATTCCGGTTGAAATAGGTTTTATCGCCGTGCAGGGATTCCCGGATAAAATTCGCCAGCTCGCCGGCGTAGGACAGACTGGCCTTTTCAAAAAGAACCAATCCTTCATCTTTAAGAATCCGTTCCTTATTCAGAACTTTTTCTCCGATAGCCCGCAGATCGGGATCGTTTTGATTTCCGACCAGTAATTTTATCCTTTCATATCTATTTTCAATGGGTTTCATATTTGCCATCAGCAAAATTAAGAAAAAGAAAGGATGGGAGTATGGGTAACAAGTATGGGAGTATGGGAATGTGAAAAAGAGCAGCAGGGTGTATTCTGAAGATTAATTCCTTTATCTTCCGGAAGCAAAATTTTGGCATGCAAAGATTTCAGGGATTAATCGGAATCATATTTATTCTCGGCCTGGCTTTACTATTCTCTAATAACCGCCGGCGCATAAACTTCAGGCTTGTACTTAGCGGTCTCGTCCTGCAATTGGGAATTGGAATACTGGTATTAAAATTTGAGCCCGCCGTGCGGTTTTTTCAGTTCCTGGGTCATATTATGGGGAAGCTGGAGCATTTCGCTTTCCTGGGTGCAGCATTCGTTTATGACGGTGTGGCCGTGCCGGTGAAAGGTGGGGGGGCAATAAATTATGCCCTGGGCGGATTTGTCTTTGCATTCAATGTCACGGCTACGATTATTTTTATCTGTGCTTTGATCGCTGTTCTTTATCACTGGGGTATCATGCAACGGGTTGTATCTGCAATTGCGAAAGGCATGAAAGTGGTGATGCGTGTAAGTGGTGCGGAGGCACTGAGCAATGTAGCCAGTACTTTTGTTGGGCAGATTGAAGCACAGATCATGATTCAGCCCTATATCACGGGCATGACGATGAGTGAATTGCTTGCAAGTATGTCCGGGAGTCTTGCCTGTATCGCCGGAGGAATACTGATCATATATGCCAATATGGGTATGCAGGCCGGGATTGATCTGGCTCCCAAATTAATCATGGCCAGTCTGATGGCCGCACCCGGTGCACTGGTTATTTCTAAAATCGTTTGGCCCGAAACGGAAGAAAGCCAGACTATGGGCATCGTAAAACTAAAAGTACCGAGTAAATATGAAAATTTTCTGGATGCGATAACACATGGAGCAGGGGAGGGATTTAAAATCGCGATGAATGTAATTGCCATGCTGATCGGATTTATCGCGATGATTGCTCTACTGGATTTCCTTCTGTTGAAATCCGGACATTTATTCAACTCTTCTTTTGATCTGAGCCTGAACTGGATCTTTTCCAAAATATTTTATCCCTTTGCCTGGTCCATGGGTGTTCCGGGAGAAGATATTCGAAATGCTGCTGCATTGCTCGGACAAAAACTTACGGTGAATGAATTCATAGCTTATAAGAGTCTTACTTCGGGCACGCTGCCAATCGTTTCACAAAAGGGACTTATGATTGTGAGTATTGCGCTTTGCGGTTTTGCAAATTTCAGCAGTGTAGGAATGCAGATCGGAGGCATTGGTGCACTGGCGCCGGAAAGAAGGGCAGACCTGGCCAAACTGGGAATGAAGGCGCTGCTTTGCGGCACACTTGCGTCCTATCTGTCTGCCACCCTTGCGGGAATCATTATGTAAAGAAAGTGTGAGAGTATGAGAGTGTGAGAGTGTGAGAGTGTGAGAGTATGGGAGTTCACTCTCACACTAGTTCTGCAATCTGTTTTCCCAGTTGGGGGGCGAGAGCAACGCCCATTCCGCTCATGCGGACGGCGCACCAGACCCGCTCATTTATTTTCTGAACGATGGGTTTTTTTTCTTTTCCCATAGCCATTGTACCGCTCCAGCGATGCTCAATCTGATAGGATATGCCAGGCAGGATGATTTCTTTTAAAAATCTTTCCAGTTCATCCTGAACTATAGCAGAAACATCTGTTGAAAATGTTTCTTCTTCTTCAAATGCTTTATTTCTAGCTCCTCCCAGCAAAATGCGTTTACCCAGATTCCTGAAATAGTAAAAACCTTCATCAAAATGAAAAGTCCCTTTTAATTTCAGATCTGTTACGGGAGCAGTAACCAGTATCTGTCCACGGGCCGGAACGATGTCCAGATCGGGTAACAGAGATTTTGCAAATGCGTTGGTACACACGATGACCTGTTCGGCAATTGAAGGAAATGGAAGATTCGTTTCCAGAAATACACTATCAGACCGGATTTCCATTTTTTTTACATCCACTTGGGTCAATATAGAAACTCCCAGTGAACTGACAAGCTGCACGAGTGCCTCGAGTAATTTACCTGAATGCAACTGGCCTTCCAGCCTGTTTTCAATCAGGTGATGCGAACCGCCTAACCCGAAGGATTTAATTTTAGAATCGTTAAGCTGGAAAGTTTTTTGTTTACCTGTAATGTCTTTCAGCAGGCAGTTTAATTTGTCAAGGTTTGTTCGCAATGCTCCGGCGTCCGGGAATTTTTCCGGTGAAACCAGTTCATATCCGCCAAGGTTTTCGTATCCGATATCCTGGCTCCTGAATTTCTTCCTGATTTTTTCAAGTCCTTTAAAGCGCATTTCCACCAGGTTCAGCATTTCCTTTTCACCCTGCTTATCGGTGTCTGCCATGAGTTCGGTAAAACTCCCGAAGCAGGCAAATCCGGCATTGCGGCTGCTGGCCCCGCTTGGAATAATCCCCCTTTCGAGGATAAGTACTTTTTTATCGGGCCAGCCTTTTTTCAGATAGTAAGCAGTCCAGAGTCCGGTAAATCCGCTCCCGATAATGATAATATCCTTTTTTGAGAAAAAACTTTCCGATTCCCAGATTGATACAGGCAGCATTTTTCAGGCTTAACGCTAAACGCCTAACGCTTAACGCAAGGCGAGCGGGTTATAAAATCGAAATAAATAAAAATGGTTAATTATTAATGATGGATTTTATGAATACCACTAATAAATAACCACTTGGTAATTGCGTTAGACCTTAGGCGTTTAGCGTTAAGGCTAAAGATGTATCGCCTCTCCATAGGCCACCTCTATCGCATCTTTCACACTTTCGCTGATGGTCGGATGCGGATGAATACTATTGAGCACTTCATGATAAGTGGTTTCGAGTTTTCGTCCCACCACCGTTTCTATGATAATTTCGGTAACATTATACCCGATCATATGGGTTCCCAGCCATTCGCCATATTTGGCATCAAAGATCACTTTGATAAAACCTTCGGTATGTCCGGCTGCAGAGGCTTTCCCGGAAGCGCTCAGCGGAAACTTACCGACTTTTATTTCATATCCGGCATCTTTCGCCTGTTTTTCTGTAAAACCCACAGAAGCAATTTCAGGCGTGCAATAAGTACATCCCGGTACATTGTTATAGTCGATTGGTTCCGGGGCATGTGCGTATTTCTTTTCCTGGAAAGCGATATTTTCCACACAGATAATCGCTTCTTTGGAAGCCACATGAGCGAGGGCCTGACCCGGAGCACAATCTCCGAATGAGTAAATTCCGGCTACATTGGTGTTGTAGAATTTGTCTACCAGTATTTTTCCTTTTTCCGTTTTTACTCCGAGAGTTTCCAAACCAATGCCTTCAATATTTGCAGCGATACCGACGGCGCTCAAAAGAACGTCTGCTTCAAGAACCTGCTCTCCGGTAGCGGTTTTTATTTTTGCTTTCACTCCATTGCCGCTGGTATCCACACTGGTTACTTCGCTGTTCACCAGTATATCGATACCGGATTTTTTATAAGATTTCTCCAGTTCTTTGGAAATATCTTCATCTTCCACCGGAACAATACGCGGCAGGAATTCAACGATGGTCACTTTCGTGCCCATACTATGATAGAAATAGGCGAATTCAACTCCGATGGCGCCACTTCCGACAACGATGATGCTTTTAGGCTGAACAGGCAGATTCATCGCTTCCCGGTATCCGATTATCTTTTTACCATCCTGCTTCATGCTCGGCAGTTCCCGGCTTCTTGCACCGGTGGCGACTAATATATGTTTTCCTTCCACGATCTGGGTCTTGCCGTCGGCGCCGGTTACTTCAATCTGGCCCTTGGCTTTCAGTTTCCCGAAACCCATAACAACGTCGATCTTATTTTTCTTCATCAGGAACTGAACCCCGCGACTCATCTTGTCTGCCACACCACGGCTCCGTTTTATAACGGCAGGAAAATCCGGTGTGCCACTGGCTTCGATTCCAAATTCCTTCGCATGTTTGATGTCTTCATATACCTGGGCACTTTTCAGCAGGGCCTTGGTGGGAATACATCCCCAGTTCAGGCAGATGCCCCCCAGGCTCTCCTTTTCAATAATGGCTGTTTTAAGTCCCAATTGAGAGGCACGGATGGCGGCAACATAACCGCCGGGGCCGCTACCCAAGCACAACTACATCATAGGCCATAGAAATAAATTTAAAATGAGAATGAATAGATAATTTCGGATTGCAAAGCTAGGGTAAAATTGGATAATCAACAGCCCTTCAGGCAACGGGAGAACTCTGATGAACTTAAATTAATTTGCAGCATGAAAAAAATTCAGGTACTCGCAGTTGCGGTCCATCCGGATGATGCTGAGCTCTGTTGCTCAGGTACCCTGATGATGGAAAAATTACAGGGAAAAACCATCGGCGTGGTGGACCTTACCCGGGGTGAACTCGGAACCCGGGGAACACCGGAACTCCGGGCTTCCGAATCTGAAACAGCCGGTCGGATCATGGACCTGGATATCCGCCAAAATCTGGGCATGGCAGATGGTTTTTTCCAAAACGATGAAGAAAACCAGCGAAAACTGATCCGGGCTATCCGCCAGTATCAGCCCGAAATTGTATTGGCTTCGGCCCTGGCGGACCGGCATCCCGATCATGGCCGTGCCGGAAAACTCATTTCAGACAGTTGTTTCCTGAGCGGACTAAGGAAAATAACCACCCGGAATGATGAAGGAGAGGAACAGGAACAGTGGCGTCCCAAATATGTTTTTCATTTTATCCAGGACCGGTTCTACCAGCCAAGTTTTGTATATGATATTTCTGCAGTTATGGACCGGAAACTGGAAGCCATTGGGGCCTATAGCTCCCAGTTTCATTCCAAAACCTACAATATTGACGAACCCCAGACATATATTTCCGGACCTGAATTCCTGGCGGCGGTTATCGGTAGGGCCCAGATGCTGGGAAAAATGATCGGGGTTAAATATGCAGAAGGATTTATTATCGGAAAAAATGATTGGTGTGCGCAGTTTGGATGCTTTTGAACAATTTGATACCTGATGTGCATAAACTACTATGATTCATCGTTTATTTAACAGATTTATCGCAATAAAAAGAGATAACTTTGCACCGTTTTTAAGCTAAAGCCTTTATCATGCAAATGCCTAAATTTTCTGCTAGTCCGCATACTTTTCATGCTGACCTCAAAAAAAGAATCAATGCTTATTTTGATCAGACCGGGAAAGCGATGACGGGTAATTTCTCGCTTTACCTGAAAGCAGCGGTCCTGGGGATCAGCTTTGTCGGATTATATACCCACCTCGTATTTTTTACACCCCCTGTTTTCTTTGCTGTTCTGGAATGTATCCTGTTCGGTTGTGTCATTTCTGCGATTGGGTTTAATATTATGCATGACGGAGGTCATGGTAGTTTCAGCAAAAACAAAGCAGTGAACCAGATGGCAGCGCTGACACTGAGTGTTCTGGGCGGAAACAGTTTTATCTGGCACAATAAGCATAATATCATTCATCATTCCTATACCAATGTGGACGGTGTGGATGATGATATCAATATCCAGCCTTTCATGCGCATGAGCAGCAACCAGAAAAGGCTGAAGCTGCATAAATACCAGCACTTGTATTTCTGGGGTCTTTATGCCATGTTATATATCCTTTGGATTTTTATCCTGGATTACAATAAATATTTCAGGAAACGCGTAGGGGATGTGCCGTTAAAAAAGATGAGTTTCATGGATCATTTTAATTTCTGGGTTTTCAAAGTGGTACATGCCGTTATATTTATTGTGCTGCCGATTTATATGGTGGGCGTTGGAGCCTGGGTGGTTGGCTTTCTGATTACCACAGTAGTTACCGGACTTTTGATCAGCATAGTATTCCAGTTGGCACATACCGTTGAACACGTTAGTTTTCCAATGGCTGATATCGAGACGAATAAAATTGAAAATGAGTGGGCTATTCACCAGGTAAATACCACGGCGAATTTTGCGACCCATAACCGCCTTGTTTCATGGCTGGTAGGGGGACTGAATTTCCAGATTGAACATCATTTGTTTCCTAAAATATCTCATATTCATTATCCGGCTGTCAGTAAAATTGTAAAACAGACCTGCGCAGATCACGGGATTGAATATGTTGAATTCAGCCGGGTGCACAAAGCCGTTGCTTCCCATGTTACTTATCTGAAACATTTGGGCCAGGCTTCTTAAGCCTAACGCATAATGCTGAACGCCTAACGCGACCAGATTTATACCAGTTAAAATATTATCAAGCCTTTTCCTTTCCAGGAGAAGGTTTTTTGTTTTATCCTGTTATAAAATCCTTACCCCTTATTAAATGGTATGAATTTGGTTTAATCTTTAGGCGTTAGACTTTAAGCGTTAAGCGTTAAGCGTTAAGCGTTCCGCCTAAAAGCATATTTTTGCAGCCTCAAACTGTTTCAGATCATGGGTAAAGTTAAAGTCGGGATCATCCAGATGGCTTGTGTTCAGGACAAAGCCACTAATCTTCACAAAGCGATTGAAAAAATCGGAGAGGCTGTGGCAAAAGGTGCACAGATTGTATGCCTTCAGGAATTATTCACTTCTCTCTATTTCTGCGACGTGGAGGACTATGCGCAATTCGGGCTGGCTGAATCCATACCGGGTCCTTCGACAGAGGCATTACAGGCTATAGCCCGCAAAAATAATATCGTAATCATCGCTTCTCTCTTTGAAAAAAGAGCCCAGGGTATTTATCATAATACAGCAGCAGTGTTGGATGCCGACGGCAGTTACCTGGGTAAATACCGGAAAATGCATATCCCCGATGATCCGGCTTTTTATGAAAAGTTTTATTTCACTCCGGGAGATCTGGGGTACAAAATTTTTGAAACGAAATATGCAAAAATAGGCGTGCTGATCTGCTGGGATCAATGGTATCCGGAAGCTGCCCGGATTACATCTCTCATGGGCGCTGAAATCCTTTTTTATCCAACCGCCATAGGTTGGTCCACTTCCCAGGATCAGGCTACCAACGATGAACAATACAATGCCTGGCTTACCATTCAGCGAAGTCACGCCGTAGCCAACGGTGTTCATGTAGTGAGTGTTAACCGGGTTGGCGTCGAACAGGAAGGAGCCATGAAATTCTGGGGCGGATCTTTTATTTCAAATCCATTTGGACGGATTTTATACCAGGCGGGTCATGAAAATGAAGAAGTGGTAGTTCAGGAACTGGATACAGATAAAACAGATAGCTATCGCACCCACTGGCCTTTTTTACGCGACCGGCGGATCGATTCTTATCAGCCAATTACCAAAAGATTTATTGATGGAGATTAACCAGCCTTCACCCAAAGAACTGGGGTATCGCTTCCCGGCGGAATTTGAAAAGCATGCCGCAACTTGGTTGAGCTGGCCTCATAAAGAAGCTTCCTGGCCGGGAAAAATAAATTTGATATATCCTTCATACTGCCGTTTCATTCAGGCAGTTGCCGAAAATGAACCGGTTCATATCAATGTTGTAGATGAAGCGATGAAAGTTTTTGCAACAGAAAAACTTGAATCCATTTCCACCAATATGGACCGGGTGAAGTTTTTTACGCATCCGACCAATGATGCCTGGTGCCGCGATCACGGACCTGCTTTTTTGATCAATCCGGATGCGGTGCAGCCCAAGATTATTGTCGATTGGAATTACAATGCCTGGGGAAATAAATATCCCCCCTATGATCTTGACGACCGGATACCCACGTTAATTGCTGCTGCCTATGAGATTCCCGTATTATATCCTGAAATCATTATGGAAGGCGGATCTGTGGACTTTAACGGAAAAGGCACACTAATCACATCAGAGTCCTGCCTCCTGAATCAAAATAGAAACCCGATGCTGAGTCGCACCGGTATAGAGGCTTATCTGGAAGCGTATTATGGGGTGGACCAGGTGCTCTGGGTAAAAGACGGAATCGTGGGGGATGATACGGACGGGCATATAGACGACACGGTCAGGTTTGTAAATGAAGACACCGTGATCACCGTTGTGGAAGAAAATAAATCAGACGAAAACTATCCGATTTTGCAGCATATTCTTTCCGATTTGAAATCCATGCGGTTATTAAACGGAAAACAGCTGAATATCATTGAACTGCCCATGCCGGATAAAATAATTTATGAGGACCAGCGACTTCCGGCTTCTTATGCAAATTTTTATATCGCCAATGGTCTTGTTGTGGTTCCCACGTTCAGGGGATCAAAAGATGATTTGGCCATTCGCATTATTCAGGAAGCATTCCCGGAAAGAAAAGTAATCGGGATCGATTCTCTGGACATCATCTGGGGTCTGGGAAGTTTTCATTGTCTGAGTCAGCAGGAACCATACGTTTAACGCCTTTGGCGTTAAATAATGTGGATAATGTCTAATGATGGAAATGGGATTATGTAGAAATGAAATGTGAAGATTGAATGTGGAAATAAATTCCGGGGAATTGGAAATTATAATCTCCTTTTATTTCAGCCGCAATATATTTGCGTTAAGCGTTAGGCTTTAGACGTTAAGCTTTAAAATATATAAATACGATTGCTACATGAGATCAACGATTCTTTTATCGCTGTTTTGTTTTTCTGTTCTTCCTGGTTTTTCCCAGCAAAAGGAAAAACCCATTTCTGTTCTTCCTGAACCCGTAAGTATAGCCCGGGGAATAGGATATTATTCTTTACCGGCTGTTATTACAGTAAGTATACCGAACCTGCCCGAATTAAAGACTACCAAAGAAAGTATTCTGGGCAAACTGTCTGCAACAGGAAAGAAAGTAGCCCTTGCAAAGAGTAATACTGCGTCGATCCGGTTTGAATTGACAAAGGTTCATGATACAGAATTGAAGGAGGAAGGATACCGTTTGTCAGTAAAACCTTCCGGTATTGTTATTACTGCTAATAAACCTGCCGGACTTTTTTATGGCGCCCAAACTTTATGGCAGCTGCTTCCTCAGGAAATTGAAAGCAGGACAACGATCAATGGCGTAAAATGGCAGGCCCCGGTTGTTGAAATCAGGGATTATCCGCGTTTTGCCTGGCGGGGACTGATGTTTGATGTCTCACGACATTTTTTTACGCTGAAAGAAGTGGAGGATTTTATTGATGTGATGGTTCAATATAAATTTAACCTGCTGCATATGCATCTGACAGATGATGAGGGATGGCGGGTAGAAATCAAGGGGCTTCCCCGTCTCACCGAAGTGGCTTCACACAATGCAAAACGAGAAGGTTATTTTGGAACTTTTGCACCTATTCCGGATGATGAGCCCAGGACATACGGAGGATTTTATACCCAGGAGGATATCAGGGTGATGGTTAAATATGCAAAAGACCGCTTTGTAGATATCTTACCGGAGGTAGACGTTCCCGGCCATAGTATGTCGGCTATTGTAGCCTATCCCGATCTTTCCTGCACCCCGGGGGCCAACACCTATCATGTGATCTCCGGAGAGAAATTTATGGACTGGCCCGGTCCGAAAGGAAGGGTGGATAACACGCTTTGTCCGGCCAATGAAAAAGTATATGGCTTCCTCGATACCGTATTTACAGAACTCGCCGCGATGTTTCCTTTTCCCTATATCCATGTAGGAGGCGATGAATGTGCTAAAAATTTCTGGGAACAAAGTGACCAGATTAAAGCACTTATGGCTAAAGAAAACCTGAAGACACAGGAAGAAGTGCAGAGTTACTTTGAGAAAAGAATTGAAAAAATTGTTGAATCCAAGGGTAAAAAACTGATTGGCTGGGATGAAATCCTGGAAGGCGGACTGGCACCCAATGCGGTGGTTATGAGCTGGAGGGGTATTAAAGGAGGGATCGCTGCAGCCAAAATGGGCCACCAGGTGGTGATGAGTCCGACAACTTATGTTTACCTGGATTATATGCAGGGAGATCCTATCAGTGAGCCGCGGGTTTATGCCACCCTGCGTTTGAATAAGACCTATGAATTCGAACCCGTACCGGAGGGAGTAGATGCCAAATATATCATGGGGGGTCAGGGTAATCTCTGGACCGAACAGGTATATAATACCCGTCATATGCAATATATGATCTGGCCCAGAAGCCTGGCCATTTCTGAATCTTTATGGTCTCCTAAAGAGAAGAAGAACTGGAATGGGTTTGTTGCCAAAGTGGAAAATAATTTCGGTAGGATGGACCTGCAGGATATTAAATATTCCCGTACCATGTTTGACCCGATATTTACAGTAAGCAATGCTCCCAACGATTCCCTGCTCATTACGTTAAAAACAGAGGTTCAGGGCCTGGATATTCATTACAGTTTCGACAATTCTCATCCGGATCAATTCTACCCAATATACACTCAGCCACTCCTGGTGCCCAAGGATGCAGTGATGCTTAAAGTAATCACTTACCGGGGCAGGGAAAAAATGGGTAAACAGATCGATATGCCGGTTTCCGAATTGAAAAGAAGACTTTCCGTAGGGAAGAAAAATGACGACGATTAAAAGAGTATCCACCACTTATTAACAGGGGGAGAATCCATAAAGCATTTTGATTAGGTTTGTCCTCAATCAACAAAGAGATCCGTGCGTTTAAAAAGCCTAGATATCAAAGGGTTCAAGAGTTTTGCTGACCGTACCCATATTCTTTTCAACGAAGGAATTACGGGTATTATTGGTCCGAATGGTTGTGGCAAAAGCAATATTGTAGACAGCATCCGCTGGGTAATCGGGGAACAGAAAATCAGTCATCTCCGCTCCGAAAATCTGGACAGTCTCGTGTTCAACGGTTCCAAGAATCGTTCCGCTTCGGGGCTTGCTGAAGTGAGCCTGACTTTTGAAAATACCCGGAACTTATTGCCAACTGAATTCAGCACGGTCACCGTTACCCGAAAATTCTATAAAAGCGGGGAAAGTGAATATCGTCTTAATGATGTGACCTGCCGGCTAAAAGATATTCAAAACCTTTTCCTGGATACCGGTATTTCCACCGATAGCTATGCCATCATCGAACTGGGCATGGTGGATGATATCATCCGGGATAAAGAAAACAGCCGCCGGCGGATGCTGGAACAGGCTGCGGGGATTTCCATTTATAAAACGAGAAAAAAAGAAGCCCGCCAGAAACTGGATGCGACGGAACAGGATCTGGCTCGCATCGAAGATCTTCTTTTTGAAATCAACAACCAGTTAAAAACACTGGAAAACCAGGCCAAAAAAGCAGAGAAGTATTTTGAAATAAAGAAGGATTACCGCGAAATCAGTATTGAACTGGCCAAGGCTTCTCTTGAAGGATTCAATTCCTCGTATAAAAACCTGCAATCCCAGTCTGAGACGGAAACGGATAAAAAAATTGAACTCGAAGCCCAGATCGCCAGTGAAGAAGCGGCGCTGGAAAAAGACAAACTTGCCTTTGTTGAAAAAGAAAAACAATTGCAGGCGCTGCAGCATGCGTTCAATGAACTCGTGCAGCAATTAAGAAATAAAGAAGGCGAGAAAAATCTGGTTAGTCAGCGGGTGAATTTTCTCAGGGAAAAAGAATCTAACCTGCAGGATTTTCTTTCAAAGGGAACCGGCCAGGTTAAAGGCCTGGAAGAAAGCGTACTCTTCACCGATACACAGGTAGCAGAAGAAGATATTAAACTGGAACAGCTGATCCGGAACCTGGAAATATTGCGGGAGAAAACAGAACTGGCGAAGGCCGGCTTTGGCGATACCAAAGAGATGCTCGATATGCTGCGCAGCGAACATGCGCAGGCCCAGCGCAGACAGTTTGATTCCGAAAAGAACATTGCGGTTGCGGACACATCCATCCAGAACCTGGAAAGGGTATTAAAACAACAGGAAGAGGAAACTGCCCATCGCGCCCAACAGATCAAACAGCTGGGATTTGACAGTGAACTCACGGCAGATCAGCTGGAAACCCGGAGAACAGATTTGAGCCAGTTACAGGAACATCAGGAAAGAACCCGGGAACAAATTCTGCAAACCCAGGAAAAACTTGAAATACTTCGCCAGGAGCTGGCAGAAGAAAACCGGAAATACGATGCCAAGAAAAACGAACACGATCTGCTGAAAAGCCTGATCGATTCCATGGAAGGGTATCCGGAGAGCGTGAAGTTTTTGCATAAAAACCCAAACTGGAATCATACGGCTCCGGTTTTGTCAGACATTATCTATGTTAAGGAAGAGTTCAGAACAGCAGTAGAGAATGTACTGGAACCCTACCTGAATTATTATGTGGTAAATGATCTGGAGGAAGGCCTGAGGGCAGTTCACCTGTTGGATGCAAATAAAAAAGGGAAAGCAAATTTTTTCCTGCTCAATAAATTTCCCGCCGAACTCGCTGAAAATCATCAGCAGCCTGCGGATACCGTACCTGCGCTCAGTGTAATTGAGGTGGATGCAAAATATCTGCCCCTGGCCAAACACCTCTTGCAGCATGTTTTTATTGCTGAAAATGAACCTTCCATTGAATGGTTCAATAGTGAATCCAATGGATCGGTGATCCTGGAAAAACATGGCAAATATGTGAAGGGTAAGTATTCCCTTACCGGGGGCAGTGTGGGTCTGTTTGAAGGAAAGAAAATAGGCCGGGCTAAAAACCTGGAAAAAATATCACAGGAAGTTATTGACCGCGAAAAAATTGTTATCCGCCTGCGGGCAGAGATCCAGACGCGCCACAATGAAGTGATCGGATTCAATGAACAATTGAAGGAACAGGCACTGAAACAGGCTCAGGAAGATATTAACCGGTTGAATAATCAACTGTTTGCTATTCAGAATAAAACTGAAAACCTGAACGGGTTGCAGGATGCCTCTGCACGTCGTATACAGGAACTCCAGCACCAATTGCATCAGACCCAGGAATCCATTGCCGGAACCCGTATGGATGCCAACCGGTTACTGGAAGAAGTAAATGATCTCAAGGAAAAGATCATGCAGGGTCAGGAGCAGTTTACGATAGCGGAAACAGCCTTCAACAGTGCGCTTGCTGGTTTTAATGAGGTGAACCTGCAGAAGATACAGCAGCAGAACCGTATTGATGCTTTAAAACAGGAGCGGACTTTCAGGAATAAACAACTGGAAGATTTAAAAATTCAAATCGAAGAAAACCGTCAGCAGCTGGACCAGACCCTGAACCAGATCACCGAGAGTAGTCAGTCTCTCGGGGTATTGGAAACTGCGCTGGTAGACATGATCCGGAATAAAGACGCAGAAGAAAAGAAACTGAATGAAGCGGATACGGCATACTATCTGGAAAGAAATAACCTGAGTGAAAAAGAAACAGAACTTCGTCATATCATCAGGCAAAAGGAAAATACAGAACATATTCTGAGTGAGATTAAGGACCGGCTGAACGATCTGAAATTACAGCTGGCAGGAATGAAAGAAAGGCTGAATGTTGAATTCCGGATCAATCTCGATGATATTATTGATGAAGCCAGAACCGGTGAATCGACAATCGAGGAATTACAGGAAAAGGCAGACCGGATGAAGAAAAGACTGGAAAACCTCGGTGAAGTAAACCCCACGGCTGTGGAAGCATTCCAGGAAATGAAAAGGCGGTATGACTTTATTGTGGAGCAGAAGAATGATCTGGTCAATGCCAAAGATACCCTGTTGCAAACTATTCAGGAAGTAGAAACAACGGCCAATCAGCAGTTCCTGGAGACTTTCGGGAGAGTGCGGGAGAATTTCCAAAAAGTATTCAAAGCTTTATTCACGGAAGAAGATACTGCCGACCTGGTGCTCGAAAACCCGGAGAATCTGGCTGATACCGGAATTGATATCGTGGCCAAGCCAAAAGGCAAACGTCCGTCTTCCATACAGCAATTAAGCGGGGGAGAAAAGACCCTGACGGCAACTGCATTGTTATTTGCCATTTACCTGATAAAACCCGCACCGTTTTGTATTTTGGATGAAGTGGATGCACCCCTGGATGATGCCAATGTAGGGAAGTTTACAAATATGATCCGTCAGTTTAGTGATAACTCCCAGTTCATCATAGTGACCCATAATAAAATGACCATGAGTTCCGTGGATGTAATTTATGGGGTTACCATGCAGGAGGCAGGGGTGAGCAAACTGGTGCCTGTTGATTTCAGGTCCCTGAGTGCGCAGACTACTTAGTTAATTGTTAGTTGTCAATTGTTAATTGTCAACGAAATTTATATAGTCAATTAACAATTGACAATTAACAATTGACAATTATCAGGAAATCACTTCATAAATCTGAAACGGCTGTGCCTTGTGTTTCAATTGCACTTCCCTGAGTTTATTGCAGTGAAAAGATTGTTTGATTTTTTCATAAGAAGATTCCGTAATAATAATCTGACCGTTTTCAGCTACAGAATGCAATCGCTCGGCAGTATTCACCACATCTCCAATAACGGTATAATCCAACCGCCGTAAACTGGCAGAGCCGATATTCCCACTGATCATTTCTCCTGAATGAATACCGATGGAAACTTTGGGGAGAAATCCTAGTCCGCTGGGATCCGGAAGGATTTTTTCGATCTGCGTTCTTACCGCCAGACAGGCATCCACGGCACGGTCCAGGTGAAATTCGTTCCGGAATACCGCCAGTACAGCATCCCCGATAAACTTGTCCACAAATCCGTTCTGGGCAATGATTTCCTTAACGATGACGTCGAAATAGCTGTTCAGCATATTCACAACCACATTGGGCTGTTCTGTTTCCGTAATGGATGTAAATCCACAGATATCAATAAAGGCGACGGTTGCCTCGATGGTTTCGTTTTTCAATAATGAAGTCTCAAATTCCGGACGATTCATGAAATTCAACACGGTTTCATCTACGTACATACGCAGGATATTGTTCTCCCGAATGGCTTTCAGGGTTTGACGCGTCTGCGTTACATGGCGGATGGTTTTGATAATTGTCAGATCCAGATCTTCAAAATTTACCGGTTTTGTAATGAAATCAAAAGCACCCCGGTTCATGGCTACGCGAATATTATCCATATCGCCATATGCTGAAACAATAACTGCTTTTATAATAGGATTCAGGGTGCCCATTTTATCCAGCAGGGTTAACCCGTCCATTTCGGGCATATTGATATCGCTCAGCACGATATCCAGATCATCGTAAGCCCTGATCTTGTCAAGTGCATCCGATCCGTTTACCGCAAATAAAAATTCATACTGTCTGTCCCGGATTTGTTTCCGGAACCGTTGTTTTATAAGAACCTCTAAATCCGGTTCATCGTCGACGACTAATATTTTTGCCATTATTCAAGGGATTTAAGTTTTGTTTTCAAAAGATTAAAGTCAATTGGTTTGGTCAGAAAATCATCGGCTCCCAGTTCCATGGACAACCTGTGTTTTTCATCATCTCCATACGCGGTAATCATCATTACAATGGGAGGAGGAGATTTAAATTTCTTTTTGATTTCACTCAGTAATTCAAAACCGCTCATGCCGGGCATATTGATGTCGGAAAGTATCAGCACTACTTCGTGTGGCGCCTGGTTCAGATATTTAATAGCATCAGATCCGGAAAAGGTAAATACAAAATCAAACTCACCGGACTTTATTTCTTTTCGGAAACGTTGCTCAAATAATTGTTTAATATCCTGTTCGTCATCAACTACAAGAATCTTCATGCAATGGGTTTATGGTTGTTATTTTCAAATTTTCTGGCTTTAAGCGTTATGCCTTTGGCTTTAAGCCTGAAAGGGTAACTCAATAATAAATTCAGTAAACTCATTTTCTTTTGTTTCCACGTCAATTTTCCCACCATGTTCTTTGGTGATAATATCATAACTCAGCGACAGACCCAGACCCGTTCCCTGGCCGGCCGGTTTGGTGGTGAAAAATGGCTGGTATATTTTATCCAGCAGTTTTTTCGGAATACCCACCCCGTTATCCCTGATCCTGATTTCCACTGAATCCGGTTGCCTTTTAGTGCTCAGGGTTACAGTTGGCTCATAAGTTTCCGGGGCCAGTTTCTTTTTTTCGGTAACAGAATAAAATGCATTGTTGAATAAATTGAGGAATACCCTTCCGATATCCTGTTGTACCAGCATAACCTCTTCCAGTTTTTCGTCGAGGTTCATAGTAAACTGGGCATTAAAAGATTTATCCCTGGCACGAAGCCCGTGAAAACTCAACCGCAGGTATTCGTCAGCCAATGCATTTATATCTGTCGGAATTCTTTGTCCGCTGTTTGCCCTGGAATGCAGCAGCATACCTTTCACGATGGCGTCTGCCCGCTTGCCGTGAAATGTAATTTTGCCCATATTCATTTCCAGGTCTTTCAATATTTCTTTCGCTTCCGGAACATCACTCCGCTCCAGGGCCTTATTGACATCCTCGATCAGTTCCGTATTTACTTCAGAAAAATTATTCACGAAATTAAGCGGATTCTGAATTTCATGGGCGATTCCGGCGGTGAGTTCGCCCAGGGAGGCCATTTTTTCTGCCTGTATCAGCTGACCCTGGGCCTGGCGTAAATTTTCCAATGAAGTAGTGAGCGCCGTAGTTCTCTCTGTGATTTTTCGTTCCAACATCATATTTTCTTTTTGGAGCTGTCGGGAGCGGTACCGAACCCAGAATCGCAAAAGTCCGAGGAAAATAAATAAATAGAACAGTTCGGCCCACCAGGATAACCACCAGGGTGGCCGTATCCGGAAATGATAAACAGAAGGTTCGGACCAGACCCCAAAACCTTTTTTAGCCGATACCCGGAAAGTATAATAACCGGGTGGAATATTATTATAATTCTCGGAAACGGATTGATCAGTGACCGGACTCCATTTCTTATCAACTCCATCTAATATATACCGGTACTTATAATACTCCGCATTCTGAGGCAGAAAATCGCCAAAATGAAATCGGATATAATTCCGGTTAGATGGCAGAGAGAGGTCAATCGGCAGATTTATGGAAGAAAGACTTTCCCATTCTATGCCTTCTTGTTGGTCTGTATTGAGCTTTTTGAAAGATCCTTTGAGATAAAAACTGTCTTTATTTTCATTCCAGAGAGTATCAACATTTTCGGCAAGTCCGGGATTTATAAAATATTGGTCTTTGCCCAACAAATCAATACCTGTTACCTGTATTGGTTTTGGAGATGAATCCGTTCTAAAAACAGCCGCATCCAGTATATTCATTCCCGGCCGTATACCCCACCAGTACCGACCATTTTGCGTAGCAATAACAGTTCTTCTATTAAAATCAATAATCGGAAATCCAAGGGTCTTACCATAAGTTTGAAGATCCCAGTAGGATTCCTTCGATCCATATGGGTGTATTTCTTTTTCTTCAATAATGGTTAGCCCATTTCCTGTTCCTGCATATATGCGGCCTTCTTTTTTCAATAAACTGTATATGCTGTTCGAAGGCATTCCGTTAGGAACGGTGAAAATAGTATTTGTTCCTTTTACCGGATCCAGAAGGTTCAGGCCGTTTTCTGTGGCAATCCAATATCTTTTTTTATCATCTTTTAGAATTGTCAATACCTGATCATTGCTTAATCCTTCTTTTGAAGAATAAGTGGAGATTGTATTATTATTCAGGTTGAGATTCTCTATCCCGCCACCATATGTTGAAATCCAGAATTCTCCCTGACTGACTTCCTGTATTTCTGAAATATGGTTAAAACTCAATCCGGAATCCTGATTCAAATAACGAATTGTTCTTTTTTTAGGATCAAAAAGAATAATGCCTCTGTCATTGGTCCCGATCCATAAATTGCCCTGTTCGTCCTGGGTTATATTGCGAAGATTGACAGATGGCAATCCCTCTTGTATCCCTATTTTTTCCAGTGTATGATTTGCTTCATCTATTAAAATCAATCCATAAGTTGGTCCGCACATCGCAAACTGTTCCGGTCCGGTTTGAATGATTGCTTCCGTTCTGTCATTCCTGTTTTCGGCCGGAAGGATCTGCAGCTTCCATATTTTTTGATCAGGCGTAATAATATTCACACCTCCATAAGAGCCAATCCAGAGTCGTTTCCGGCTGTCTTCCAAAAACCCCCAGACATTGTCATCCAAAAAACCCTCTTTGGTTGAAAGATGATGTGCTATCTGGTGATCCGGGGGGAAAATATCTAATCCACCCGATTGTGTACCTACGTACATCTGTTGTTGAGCATCCTTGCTAAGGCTATTAATAACGCCTCCCTCCAGTCCCTCATTTGTTCCAATATGTAGAATTGAATCGGCCTGGTGATTTAGAATATAAATACCCGAACTATCTGTTCCAACCCACATGTGTCCTTCATCATCTTCCAGCATGGCAAATAGTTGCGTTTTCTCTATTCCCTGAGCGCTGTCCAGGTGTTTGTACGTTTCCTTTTGAATATTAAAGATTTCAATTCCTTTGCGGTAGCCTCCAACATAAATATCACCTGTTTTATTTTCGGATATACAATAGGTACTTTTATTCACAAATCCTTGTATAGGCGACAGCTTTTTAATTTTTTTTAATTTAAAATCCAGGATATCCACACCGGATTTGTCGTATCCGATCCATATCCTTCCTTCCCTGTCTTCAAATGTTATATCGACGTGATTGCTGCTCAACCCGTTTTTTGTTGTAATATGTTTAAATGTTTTCTGATCCGGATTTATACGGTAAATACCATCACTGAAAGTGCATAACCATATAAACCCTTTTTTGTCAATCCGGATATGGGCTGCAAATGGAAAATTGCGAACCTGTTTTTGAGTACCGGATTTCCGATTGAATACAAAAATTCCGTTCGTAATGGTCTCTACCCATACCTGGCCAAGTGTATCTTCAGCCATGAAATATCCCTCCCACAGATTATTAGGAATGATTTCCAACGATTCGCCATTTAATATGCACAGTCCTTCATTTGTTTTAATCCAGCATAGTCCATCCCGGGTATGCAGGATGGCTTGAATAGTCTGTCCGGGTAGCCCGTGGCCCTCATTATATTGAAAAAATGTAT
Organism: uncultured Bacteroidota bacterium; assembly: GCA_963766585.1. Classification (GTDB taxonomy): domain Bacteria; phylum Bacteroidota; class Bacteroidia; order Chitinophagales; family Chitinophagaceae; genus Puia. The sequence goes on along the minus strand of CAVYAV010000001.1, from coordinate 323,001 downwards.
GGTAGGTGGACGCTTTCAGGATAGGCTGACCCAGCGTAGTTTTCTTTATTCTGCCTAATAAGGAGGATTTATAATCCAGTGGCTCGGACGGAATGTTGTCCAGGTTCAGCACGGTATCAGGTAAGGTATTATAATGAAAAGCTGTTTGGATTGCAGGATTTGGAAGGGGATTGAATCCTGCCGGATTAAATGGCTGGAAGGGCAGGTTGCTGATATCAAAAGGCAGGATCTGTCCGCGATGTATACTGTCGACACTCACTACATTCCACTTAAATTTCTTGGGCGCAGAAAACTTAAGGGCCTTTTGGCTGGGTGGGGGATATTCGGCATCATCCTGCGGCAGGGGAATTTGCCGGTCAGAAAACCAGCAGCCGGAAAAAATAAAGCAGACGAAGATTCCGAATAGGCGCTTAAGGGTCATGCCTGTTTATTTGACATTACTAAATATAATGAAAATAAGACAGGTTCAGACGGACTAATGAATATGGCGCCTTTTCATGATACCTCCGGAAGCTTCTTTGATGGTGTGGGCAAAAACAAAGGACTGCGGGTCGATTTCGCTGACCAGGTTTTTCAATTTGCGGAGTTCGAGCCGGGTAATCACCGTAAAAATAATATCCACGTCGGAATGAACATGAAATTTTCCGGGTAAAAATCCTCTTTCGCCTTTGTAGATCGTAATGCCCCGGCCCAGTTCGTTCACCAGCCTTTGTTTGACCAGTTCACTTTTTCCGGAAATAATAGTTACACCGGTATATGCTTCAATTCCTTCCACTACATAGTCAATGGTCTTGGTAGCGGTAAAATAAGTCAGGATGGAGTACAAGGCAGTTGAAATACCAAAGCGGAAAGCGGCAACACTGAAAATAAGTATGTTGAGTCCGAGAATGATTTCGCTTACGGTAAAACTCGTTCTTCTCCAGGTATACAATGCCAATACTTCAATGCCATCCACTGCACAGCCTGCCCGCATGGTGAGGCCAATGCCAATGCCCAGAAAGAATCCGCCGAATACAGAAACCAGCAATTTGTCATCGGTAATAACCGGGTATGGAAGAGAATAAAGACATACTCCGAGCATCACAATACAAATCAGTGTTTTCCAGGCAAAATGCCGGTTGATCGTATAGAGACCCATTACTACAAAAGGCAGGTTTACCAGTACGATCACAATACCCAGGTTAAAATGATATATCTCATGAATCAGCAGGGAGATACCTGTTACGCCGCCATCAAAGAAATTATTGGGTACCAGGAACCCTTTGAGTGAAAAGGCAGCGGTGATGACACCGACAATAATCAGGATCAGATCCGATAAATAAAACTTGTTGTGTCCGGTTACAGAATGAGCATATTCAATACTTGATTTTAAAGAGAGCAGGTTTTGATGCTGGCCTGTCGAAAGCCGGTCATTGGCAGTAGGAGTGAAATACTTATGTTCTTCCAGGAATTTAATCTGCCTTTCCGTCCACTCAGACCTGCTTTTAATAATACCCGCTGTTTCCATTTCCAGAAACAGGTTTTCCGCATTTTCAGTGTATTCATTGGTACCCAGGTAGTACAGATCGGCATCACAGAGGATTTCAGCCTTTTTGTCGAGCGGATGCTGGGGGATCTGGGTAGCCCGGATAAGTCTGCAAATTTTACGGATCTGATCTTCCGTATAGTCGAATTGCGGCAGGAAAGTGGTGGCCAGCTGGCAGGAGACTTCTTCATGACCGTCGTATACCTGCAGGAACCCGGAATCATGGAAAAGAGCCGCAGTTTTCAGGATCACCAGCTCGTCACCCGTAATATTCTCTTTGGACGCCAGTTCTTCGGAAGCGGCTAAAACTTCCCGTGTATGATTGATATTGTGATAAACGAGTTCACGGGGCAGCTCGTCTTCCAACTTGGTAAGCAAAAAAATACGGACGTCTTCAAATCTCATGTGATCCCGGTGTTTGGAGGTTCTTGTAAATGTAATCCAAAAAGCTTAAAGCCTAAGACTCAATGGGTTTGATTTATAAATGATAATTTAAAGTTTCAGTTTTGCAATAGTCCCATTAGCGCCGGCGAGAAAAACAGAATGTCCCTGTTTGGATCTCCGGCACACATGAAAGGACAGGTTTGAAATTAATCTCCAGTTCTTGCCGCCATCGAAAGAAATATCCACGCCGCTTGTGCCGCAGCAGATCATGCGTTTACTGTCAATATATTCTACGCAGCTTCGGTAACCATGTGGCGGAATAACCGGAATAATCTGGAGGAATGGATTGAATTGTATCTGAAGGCTGTTTCCGTTTTGAACCGTATCGTTTTTGAAATCACCACCAACAATAAATGCCTGGTTATGGTCGTAAGGATTGATCGCGATCGAATTTGCACCCGTACTTTCCTTTCCCTGTATGAGTATTAACGGAAAATGATTTCCGGAATGGAAAAGACTGGATTTACTTCCACCGGAAACCAGGGTATAATTAAAACTGACGGCTGGATCTACATTGGAAACCAGGGAAAGGTTTGAGCCGCTGGAAGCAAAGAAAGCCTCTCCGTTTGCAATGGACTCAAATCCGGCAGGATTTATTCTGTCCCATTTTTTTCCGCGGTCCACGGTTCTGGCAAAAAATATCCGGCCTGAATCCGGATCGCCTACAACCACTCCGGTATCTCCGGAAAAATCCATAGCATCAAGGAATGTAGATTTTGCAGAATCTTCAAAAACCGTTGTCCAGGTCAGCCCACCGTTTATTGTTCTGAGTATTACTGCGGGCTGTGTAATCCCCATAATAATCGCTTCCTGATCGCTAAAAGCTTCAATATCCCGGAAATCCGTTTTTTCATATCGCGGAACCTTCAGCCATTTCCAATCTTGTCCGCCATTTGTAGACAGTCCTACGCAACCTGATGATCCGCTAACCCATATGATTTGGTCATTCACTGCGGATAATCCACGAAGTGAGCCGGAGTGCCGGCTATTTAATATGGATATCTGTTGAGCTGAAATGAAACCGGCAGAAAATAGTAAGAGGATGATAGAAATGGAGCGTTTCAGCATGCGTAAATATTCAATTAAAAAATTGAATGCCAAAATCGTCAAAGTAAATATGTTGTAATCCCCGGAATTTTAGCGTATCGGGCATAAAATTAAAGGGACATATTTTCCACTTGCTGAACTGCAGGGTGCAGATTCAGTTGCCCCGACTTAAAGAATGAGGCAGTAGAAGTGAATTAATTGCAGCGGAAAAACGAACTAAATTAATCGGCAAATATGAGCTGGTCATCACGTTCTTCAACGGGAATTTTTACAATAAATCCGTCGTAGTCCACGTCATCATGATTACTAAAAGCACCATAGGCATCAATACTATAACCGATTGTTCCGTCGTTCCCCTCCATCAGGTAAAGTATGGAAGAATCGGAGGGGTCCGATTCGCCTTCAAAACGAAAGGTTTTAATGATTTTTAATTCATCCGGCTGATAGAACTTCCCTTTTCCGATGGTAAAACCTTCCGGTGTGAGCAGGAATTCGTTGTCCTGCCTTTTCATTCGCAATTTTTCAATAACCTGGCTTAAAGTGGTCATTTCGGCTGGCTTGATCATATGTTTCAGATTTTACTGGTAAAGTCCAAATGCCATACCAGTTATTGGCAAGGGAATTGAATTTACTAAGGTAATGAAGAAACGTGTACGTGCGAAAGGGGGAGCAAGAGTGTTAATTGTTGATGATGAAGCGGATATCTGTTTCCTTTTTGACCGGATTCTGCGGAAACGGAACCTGAACGCCGGATTTGCATCAAATCTGGCTGAGGCAATGAAATCTATCGAAACTGAAACACCGTCCCTGATTTTCCTAGATAATTGTCTACCAGATGGTCAGGGTATGGATATCATCCCTTATCTGAAGTTGCATTATCCCGGGACGCATATCATAGTAGTCACGGCTAATGACAGTTTAATGGATAAAAAAAGAGCCTTTCAGCAGGGTGCGGATGATTTTTTAGGTAAACCTTTGAGTCTGGCCCTTATCAACATTACCCTGGATAAGATTACACAGCGCAACGCGTCTGTCTGAAACCTTCCCCGCTATGTAGATTTATTTTCTCTATTTATTGGCCCCTTGTCGCGTATTTCATAGGTTTATTGTCCGAAATTTATTAGTCAACCCGTTTTTGACCCCTTGGCAGTATTTTATATAATACAAGGATGATCACAAACATTCCAATCATTCATCAAAAAATTTCATTATGGGTAATCTACTTTACGTAATTGCTGTTATTCTGGTAATCGCCTGGGCAATCGGTTTTCTGGGATATCACGCGGGAGGAATTATTCATATTCTTTTAGTCATTGCGATTGTGGCTGTGTTGCTGAAAGTGATCAGGGGTTCTTCTAATTGATTTACTAAAGGATTTTTTATAAGTGTAAACATTGAATCACTGAGTGGAAACACTTAATGGTTATTTATTTGTCAAACTGCCTGTTTTTTGCGAAATTGGTATGGCAGTTGTCTTCTTCTTAGCAGTTGTTTATACTACAAAAATCCCATCGTAATATGATTGCTTCCATTGCACATAAAACACCGGCAATAATTCTGGAAAAACTTACCCGGCTGTTGAATGCGCTTCAGGAAGTCAAAAATTACTATGAACAGGTGGCCAAACGTATTCAGAATAAACAGCTGAAAATTTCGATATTGGGTCTTGCCCAGGAAAGTAAACAATATGCCAATGAGTTAATTGCTCATATTGAAACACTGGGTGGGAATTTAAATGAACGAACTAAATCAGAATGTAACCGGGTAGATGAAACAGGTGATGTGCAGGAAATTCCCGGCATTACAGATGAACTGGTTGGACTAAAATTGGGAGAACAACAGTTAATGAAAACATACAGAGATATTTTAAACGAACCATTTCTGTATGATACGATCCGGCAGATGATCCGTTATCAGCAAAATGGACTGTTACATTGTTTTTCCCAGATCAGGATGTTGTATGCTACACTGCTGAGAACTTCCCAATAGCTGATCCTTGGGATCAGATTTTCCGGCAAACTGTTTTTTTTTTGGAAAATCACATCTTTGGCAAGGAATTTATATATAATACCTGGAAAGAGTCAATCATTAAAATTTATAACATGAGTACTTCAAAAACATTATTGGGTTTCGTTGCTGGTGCAGCGGTTGGTGCTGCCCTGGGTATTTTATTTGCACCGGATAAAGGAGCTGAAACCCGCCGGAAAATATCAGAACAAAGCAATGACCTGGCTGATAACCTGAAAGGCAAATTCACTGACCTCGTAGATGGGGTTAAAGAGAAATTTTCAAACGTCAAGGACGAGGCTGAGGATGTAGCTGAAAAAGGATATTCCGCTTACAATCGTAAAAAAGCGGAATTTAATTCTTAACGCTGAACGCTGAACGCTGAACGCTGAACGCTGAACGCTGAACGCTGAACGCTGAACGCTGAACGCTGAACGCTGAACGCTGAACGCTGAACGCTGAACGCCTTTAATTTTTTAGGACGGTAAAGGTAAACGGTAGATGGTAAAACCACCTACCGTTTTTTTTATGAAAATCTGTTTATTACAAACAATCTAAAGTGCACTGTTCTGGGAATCAAAATCCCCATGCGTTAAGCGTTGAGCGTTCAACGTTTGGCGTGAAACTTTAATATCGAATCAGCTCCGGCTGTACCTGATCGATATAAGCCAGAATTCCTCCTTTCAGATTATAGAGATTGCTGAACCCGAATCTTTCTTCCAGCTCCCTTATGGCTTTCAGACTTCTTACACCTGCTTTACAATAGACAACTACATCCAAATCCCGGGGTATCCGGTCGGCATGTTCAGACACGGTTGCCAGCGGGATCAGTTCTCCTCCAATCTGAACAATTTTATATTCGAATGGCTCCCTGACATCAATGAGCTTAAATTTTTTCCCCTTCACCTGCCAGTCATAAAGTTCCTTTGCAGTTATTTCCTTCACCGGTTTTTCCTCGACTGCCCGCATTCCGCAGAATTGTTCGTAATCGATCAATTCGTGAATACTTGGATTTTTACCATTCACCGGATTATCATCGCGGCGTTTGATATTAAAAGTGCGGTTTTCAAAATTTAACGCGTCAAAAGTAAAGAACCGCCCCGACAGGGGTTCCCCGATTCCGGTAATCACCTTAATCACTTCCAATGCCTGTAAACTACCTACAATACCGGGAAGAACGCCGAGAACTCCTCCCTCTGCACAACTGGGAACCAGGCCGGGCGGCGGCGGTGTGGGATAAAGATCCCGGTAGTTTGGACCTCTTTCACCTGATTGATTTACATAATTAAATACGGAAACCTGACCTTCAAACTGAAAAATGGAGGCATATACATTGGGTTTATCCAGCAGAAGGGTGGCATCATTTACCAGATAACGGGTTGGAAAATTATCCGTTCCGTCGGCCACCACGTCATAGTCTTTTATAATATCCAGGGCATTGCCTGAATTAATATGGGTATTGTGCAGGATAAACCTGACATGGGGATTAAGGGCTTCCAGCCTTCTGCGGGCCGCTTCCACTTTAGGTTTGCCGATTTCATGAATATCAAACAACACCTGCCTCTGCAGATTGCTGTCGTCTACTACGTCGAAATCAACTATGCCGATGGTTCCGACTCCGGCTGCTGTCAGATAAAGAAGGGCAGGACTGCCCAGGCCACCGCTGCCGATGATAAGCACCTTGGCGGCTTTTAGTTTCAACTGGGCTGCTTCTCCGAATTCCGGAATAATAATATGCCGGTTATAGCGGGCGAGTTCTTCTTTTGTAAATGTAATTTCCTGTGTTGACATGTAACTTTTTTTAAATACCTCCGGCTATGGCAGGTACGATACTGATAACGGAAGATTGACTAATCTTTGTTTTTTCGTGCTGCAGGTCCCGGATATCATCGTCTCCGGAAAAAATATTTACGAAGGAGCGGATGGATCCCTGCTGATCCAGTAAATGTTTTTTCAATTCAGGAAAATTAAGAGTGATCTTTTCAATAATCTCGCCTACTGTGTCTGCCTCTACCTGCAGCCTGGCGGTTTGATTTGTGAACTTGCGGAGCGGGGTTGGAATAATTACGGTTGCCATTATATAGATTGGTTTACTGAATTGGATGAAAAAACTTCTTCCTCAAAACGGGCATCATCGTTCAGCCGCCAGCTTCGGATATGATCAATATTCCCCTCTAAAATGGAGACTATGATATATGAAAAATATGGCTGCGCGGCAATCCGGTCATGCTCGGATGGAATTGCCGGATGGCCCGGATGAGAATGATAAATTCCCAGCAGGGAGAAGTTATTTTCCAATGCAAATTGCTCTGCATACATATAATCTTTCGGTTTAATTTCAAAGCGGCGTCTTTTATCGCCGGGTTTGGCATTATCTACCTGACGGATAACGGATATGGTTCTTGTTCCGTCTTCCTGCTCCTGTCCATATAAGAACCCGCAGCATTCATCCGGAAAAATAAGAGCAGCATGTCGGTTTATCTGGTTAAGGGCGGATGGCTGAATGATGATCATTTAAATAGTTTTTTATAGAGTTCTCCGTATTTGTCTCCGTTGTCGGGAAGCAGGGTTACTACGGTCCCTTTTTCAATCTGTGACGCAACCCGTATGGCGCCGACGAGATTGGCGGCAGATGACGGACTAAGGATCAGGTTTTCTTTTTCCTTTACCTGTTTGATCATGTCATATGCTTCCTCGGTAGAAATCTCCAGATTTTCATCTGCAACCCCGGCATCATAGATTCCCGGAACGACAGCTGTTTCCAGATGTTTCCATCCTTCGAGACCATGAAGCGGGTTGTCCGGTTGTAACGAAATAAGCCGGATGGAAGGATCCTTTTTTTTGAGTCTCCTTCCGGTGCCAATAAAACTTCCGGTAGTGCCAAGACCAGCAACAAAATGGGTTATACCCGGTGTATCTCTCAAAATTTCAGGACCGGTTCCTTCAAAATGTGCTTTCCAGTTATTTTCATTCTTGTACTGATCCGCGTAAAAATATACGTCCGGTTTTTTTTCAGCCATCTCCAGGGCGATTTCCTGTGCACCATCTGTTCCTTCATATCGGGAAGTGAGGATGAGATGGACGCCAAGTGAACGGAGGATTTCTATTCTTTCGATGGAGGCATTTTCCGGCAGACATAGGGTGACCGGAATGCCGAGTATTTTTCCAATATGGGCATAGGCAATGCCCGTATTTCCGCTGGTGGCGTCCAGGAGTATTTTACCCGGGTGAAGTTGTTTTTTTTCGATGGCATCCTTAAAAATCGCAAAGGCAGCACGGGCTTTAACACTTCCCGACAATTGCTGCCATTCCTGTTTGGCAGATATAGTTACCTGTTCTTTACTGAAAATTCCCGGAAAGGAGAACTGGGGTGTATTGCCAATTTGTGCTTGCAGGGAAGACAATTTCTCCCTCAAACCCGGTTTTGAAATAGTAGTAGAATCGAACATATATAAAATAAAAAAAGGCCCCCTTAAAGGGGCCTTGTATAGTTAATAATTTATTTTTTTGCTATATAAGAATATTCCCCCGCCGGTTTATCCGGTTTGCAGTACAACAACAACAGCAAATGGGACGTGTCTTATTATCCATGCGTTCGTATTCCGTATACAACGCTAAGATAAGCAAAAAGTTCAATTTTTTATTGCAATAGGCCGTCAATCGTTATTGCCACATAATAAATCGCACCCAGGGTCGGTCCCCCGGCATATTGCAGATACCTGTGGTTCAGCAAGTCGGTACCACCCAGTTTGATCGTGGTATGTTCTTTTGGAAACCTGTAATTCACCTGTGCGTCGAGGGTACTAAAGGCGGGCAGGGTACCATTTACCAGCGGGCTCTGCCACAAAAAGGAATCCTGCCATCTCCAGGTTATATTGAACCCGGTATTTTTAACTACCTGCGGATTACCGAAGGAGAGGGTGGTGTTCCACTGTGGCGTATTAAATCCGGTTACAAAAACATCATTTGGGGTACTCGATTTCATATTATTGAAATTGATATTACCGTTCAGGGTGTAACGTTTGTAAAAATTATATGTAATGGCCAGGGCTGAACCCCAGTTGTAATAGGTTGCTACTGAATTGGTATACACGCGATACCGGCTTTGACCCTGGCTTGCTGAATTTCCACCGGATGCGGCTGTTGGATCCCGGTTTCTGTCAAGCATGGCAATTACCCCGGCATCCGTATTTACCTGAGCATTGTTGGGAACATAAACCTGAACCTGGCCTAGAAATCCCTGGTATTTATTTACATAGGCATCCAGGTCGACCACCAGGGAATTATTCAGTAAGACCGATTTATATCCGAACTCGAAAGAAGTAATTTTCTCCGGTGTCGCTTCCGGCAGGTTGGCTACCACCAGCAGGTTCTTGTTTGCCAGTGCCGCGGCATCCGTATTGCCCTGGGCACTCACTGCTGCATTAAAATTGACGACGGACTGCTGGGTATAGCTGTTCTGCAGGTACCCCAGACCATCATTGATGAAAGGGAGGCTGCCTACCCGTCTTACGCGGCCATTGTTAACAAAAGAAAGGGCTTCAAACAAGGCCGGGAAACGATATCCCTCCTGAAATGTAAACCGGAAATTATGTTTTTCCTTAAAGGTATAAACAGCCGCAAAACGGGGTGTCCAGATAGGTTTATAATAGGGGTTATAGTCTATACGAAGTGATCCCCATAATTTTAATTTCTCATCGAACAGGGTCTTGGTTACCTGGAAGAATCCGCCGATATTTTTATACGACACGAGGCTTCCAAAGGTTCCGTTCGGTAATTCCTTGTTGCGTTCTGCAATGGGCCTGGAGAAATCCACAAAATTATTTCCATCAGGAATAATATTATAAAGCCGGGCATTGCCACCCACCAGCAGGTTAAAAGATTTGGTGTACTTCGTTAAATCCCACTGCGCATCTACATTATAATACCGGCTGTTTTGCCAAAGTGCCGCACCTCCTGTAGTTGGCGCATCGGGCGTGGTGCCGGATTTAATATCCCAGTTGTTAATATTAATAATGGTATCCATCAGCGACTTGAATGCAGCAGTTCCCGGAATTGCACGGCCTGCATCCGCCTGCGCCCTTGCATACTGATTTGCAGCAGCAAGATTGGCTGAAGTGAGCGCACCACCATTTTCCGCGGCAAACAGAAGTAAGGCGTCTTTATATTTCGTTCCCCAGCTGCTGGGCTTTTTGGTATCGGAAGCGCCCCCGGTATATAAATCAATATTATCAGCAAGTGGTTTTATGTTATATGAATTATTGGTATGTTCGATAGACATATACGCACTGATGGTATAATTACTTCCCTGCAGTTTTATATTGTGATTCTGCACTGTTACCCCGTCGAGCCTTATTTTATTTCCCCTCTGGAATGTACCGTCCATCATACCATAACGGTAGCCGTAAGATAATTCGGCATTATCTGAAATACGCCAGTTCAGCTGGCCATCGAATTTCAGGTTTTTTACATGGGGATTGTTCAGATCATTTTCCCAATATCCTGTTCTGGCAATACGCAGTGTCTGATTCGGTTTCCCGTCAATATTCAGACCGCTTAAAGAAATCAGATTGCTTCCGGCGAGTGCATCGTCACCATATTTATTCCAACCATCATAGGCAGTGTTATTTTCCGGACCGTTTAATGACGGGAATCCGGGATTTGCGCTTTTCAGATTGTTTGGATTCTGATCTGACTGGTTATTTGAACGCCAGTCGGTTCCCTGCATGTATCCGAAATTGAGTTTAAAAGCGAACTTATTGTTGAAAGCTTTTGCATAGCGGATAGCAGATTCTGTAAGAATACTAAGGGACTGATCCGGATCGTTCACATGGTTTACCCCGGTATTCTGATAAAGGCTGAGGCCCTGATAGGTAAACGGACTCTTGGTGATCAGGTTGGCCATACCATTGATTGCATTCATGCCATATAATGCGGAGGCCGCACCGGGTGTAATTTCAACGCTGGCAATGTCCAGTTCTGTGGGACCGATGGCATTTCCCAATGGAACGCCAAGGGTCGCAGACTGCATGTCCACGCCGTCTACCATTTGTACAAAGCGAAAATTATTCGGAATATTAAATCCGCGTGTATTGGGGATTTTAAATGTGAGACTCGATGTAATCATCTGAACGCCTTTTATATTTTGAAGGGCGTCATAGAAATTAGGGGATGCGGTTTCACGAATCGCCCGGATATCCAGTTTTTCAATGGCAACGGGCGATTTAAGCCTACTCTCTGAAACACGGGAGGCAGTAACCACAACTTCCTGGCCCAGTGCCGTCTGGGTTTCCAGGGCAATATATAGTTTTGAATCAATCCCTTTTACTTCAAATTCCTGGGGTGCAAATCCTACAGAAGTGAAAATAATAGTAAGCGGGAATTTGTTTTTAGTTTTTATCGTAAAACTGCCCGAATCAGTGCTGATGGTACCGGCAATGGTTCCTTTAATCTGAACACTTACCCCGGATAATGCCTTACCCGTTTCTTTATCCGTCACCTTTCCGGATATATAAATCAGGTTATTTCCCTGCGCCAACAGGTTGGTTGAGGAAATTATGAGGAAAATAAAAATCAGTAATTGTTTGCCAGGATTGTGTTTTCGGGTTAGCAAATTTTTTTTGTTCGTCTGGTACATGTGTTTCGTTTGTTTTAGTTCGGATGTAAAAAATGGGCTGCGTTGTTTTTAATTGATCTGTTTTGCCTTTCAGTTTTTACATCGGTCATGTTTTGGTTGATTCATCCGGGTTTGTTTTAATATTTTAAGTCTATTAATTTAGTAGACTAAGTATGCTGCGTATTTTCTTCTTTCATCATTTTAAATGTGATCAGCAGGTTATGGCCCGCTTTAGCGGATCAGGCTCCGGTTAAATTTGAAATTCCTTTGATTAATGTAAGAACACTGGTGAGGATTACCATTGTACCCACGGCGATGAACATGGTTTTCATGGGAATTTTACCCACGAGTCTGGCAGCGATTGGCGCGGCGATCAATCCACCGATGATCAGGCCTGCCACATCGAAAAGAAAAAAAGTCTTTAATAATATAAAGAATGTAATTGAACTGGCAAATACCACAAAGAATTCCGCGAGGCATACCGATCCAATAACATAACGGGGACTTTTTCTTTTAGAGATGAGTGTACCAGTAACCAGCGATCCCCATCCACCACCGGCAAAGGCATCCATAAAACCACCGGCAGAGGCCAGCCAGCCCGCGCCTTTGATTTTATATTGGGGGTTGTGTTTTTTAAAAGCTTTTTTTACGATAAAATATCCCAGGTAAAGAGTATAGAGGGAGAGGGGTATACGTACATACACAGAATATTTCTGCCCGTAAAAGGCGAGTGAAGCGCCCAGTACCGCACCGATGACACCTGGTATAACCAGTGTCTTGAATAATTTTTTATTGATATTTCCGAACCGGTGGTGGCTGAATCCTGAAACACCGCTGGAGAAAACGCGGGCCGTATGTACCCGACTGCTAACGATGGCCGGATTTACCCCATTGGCGAGCAGGAAAGTGGTAGAGATGGTTCCGTATCCCATGCCCATGGATCCATCGACCATCTGTGCCAGAAAACCGGTCAGCAGCATCATTAAAAATGAAGGAATATTGATATACTCCGGAATCTTTTTGATTCCAACACTAAATTCATGTAAGGGCAGATAAGATAAGATGGCGTGGCCCAGCACCATAAACAAAAAAGCCAGCAGACAAAACACCACAATTTTCGTCCAGTTCCTCCCGGGAGGCTTGGCTACCTCATCCAGTTTTGCCTGCTTTGCACTGAGTAATTTGGTGAGATCATCGAGCTGACGAACCTTTTCAGCGAAATCCCCTTTGAGATCCTGGCGGATGGTATGCATCTGCTGGATTACTCCTTCGATTTCATCGGGAATCAGTTCGTTCAACTGTTCCTTCATTCTTTTTGCAATGGTAGGCGACTTACCATTTGTAGAAATGGCAATTTTCAGATTGCCTTTATCCACAACAGAGCCCAGGTAGAAATCACATAATTCTGGTGTATCTGCAACATTTACCAGTAATTTCTTTTGCTTGGAAAGTACCCGGATATAGTTACTGGTGGATTTATCATTTACGGCAACGATTACAATTTCTTTTTCATCGAGATCTTCAGGTTCAAATGCTTTTTCAAACCATTTAACCTTCGGATGCGAAGCCGCCAGTTCTCTTATTGCCTGCGATACTTCTGTAGCGACAATCGTTACCGAGCTGTCCGGAGCGTTATTCAAAATAGCGGTTAGTTTTTCCAAACCTACTTTTCCTGCACCAACCAGCAATACTTCCAGTTCCTCCAGTTTCAGAAATACCGGAAACAGCCGGTTTTTATCCGAGCGGTTAAGTAGTATACCAGGTATTTTTTCTGAACTCATTTAATTTGATGACAGTTGATCCCGCACGTTCGGGAACGGTTGACAGTTGACAGTTGACGGCCTGTGCCGCCCGGCGAAAATAGTTAATTCCCTATTAAATTAGTAGACTTTTAGATTTTATTTTATAAATATTTTTATTGCAATTCAGGATCTGTTTTAAATGATTTTTGCCTGCCAACGGCCAACCGATCATACCCATTGTTTCCTTAGGGCGAAATCCCCGAATGATTCTTTTGTATTTCTTTCTTTGGAAAACGCACCGAATAACTGATCCAGTTCCGCGAGAATCGCCGCTTCGTCCAGGCTTTCCTTATAAACCTTATTCAGGCGCTGACCGGTATGGTCTCCCCCCAATTGCAGGTTATACCTGCCCAGGGAAGTTCCGATAAAACCGATTTCAGCAATATAAGACCGGGCGCAGCCATTGGGGCAACCCGTCATTCGCAGAATGATATCTTCCTGCTGAAGTCCGTTTTTTTTCAGCAAAGGCTCGATTTTGCTGATCAGGGAAGGAAGGTATCGCTGAGCTTCCGCAAAAGCGAGCGGACAGGTGCTCAATGCCACACAGGCCATGGAATTCTTTCGAATGGAGGATACCTGATTGGTATATTCCTCAATATTATATTTCTTGAGGATTGCCTGAATAGCTTCTTTATCCTCCTGCCGGATATCTGCCAGGATAACATTTTGATTGGCGGTAAACCTGAAATTCAGCCTGCCGTTTTTGGCCACTTCATACAGCGCTGTTTTCATGGCAACGGTTTCATCATCCGTGACACGGCCATTTTCGATAAAAGGAGTATAGTACCATAATTTGTCATGGTTCTGAAACCATCCATAATAATCTTTCCGGTCGGTGAATAGAAACGGTTTTTCTATTTCCAACGGAAACCCTGTCCGTTTTTCGATTTCTGACTTGAACCATTCAATGCCCATTTTATCAACAGTATATTTCAGGCGGGCGAGTGAACGGTCTGACCGGTTTCCATAATCTCGCTGAATAGTTACGATTTCATAAATTGTTTTGAGTATTTTCTCTTCGCCGCTGACAAATCCGATTACCGTACCCAGTCTCGGATAGGTAGAGGGATTTCCATGTGTTGAAGACAGTCCTCCGCCAATGGAAATATTAAATCCGGTTAGCTGGTTGTTTTCGATGATGGCAATCAGTCCAAGATCGTTTCCAAAAACATCCACATCATTATTTGGCGGGATGGCGATGGCAATTTTAAATTTTCTGGGCAGGTATCGATCCTGGTACAATGGATCTTCTTCATCTTTTTTATCTTCTATTTTTTCTGCATCCAGCCATATCTCATAGTATGCCTTTGTTTTTGGCAAAAGCAGCTGATCTATTTTAAAAGAAAAATCATGAATCTCTTTGTGAATGGGCGACTGTTGCGGGTGTGCCGTGGCAATCACATTCCGGTTAATATCGCCGCAGGTTGCAATGGAATGCAATTTTGATTTATTGAATGCCTGAATCGTAGGCTTAACATGTGATTTATACAATCCGTGCAATTGTATGGTTTGCCGGGTGGTTATCTTAATAACCCCGGTTGCATGTTCCCCGGCAATGTCCTGGGTAGCCAGCCATTGTTCTGCACTCAGTAAACCACCTGGCAGCCTGAGCCTGATCATAAATGAGTATAACCGCTCGAGTTTTTTCTCTGCCCTTTCTTCCCGCCGGTCACGGTCATCCTGCATGTACATGCCATGGAATTTTACCAGGGCTTTATCATCTTCACTAATGGCTCCGGTAATTTCGTCTTTCAGGCCTTCATGAATGGTGCCCCTCAGGGAATCGCTGGCCTGTTTTACTTTTTCTGTATGGGATAAATTCGGTTCGCTCATTTTCAGATATTCAATAAACATCTTTCAGGTATCTTCCTGAGGATTTCAATTCGTTTAAAAAGGATTCAGGATCAGTAGTTGCTCCGGACTTTTCAACCAGTTCGAGAATGGTTTTTTCCACATCATCACTCATTCTTTTTGCTCCGCATACATATAAGGAGGCACCGTTTTCAATCCAGTTAAAAAATTCTCCGGCTCTTTGCCTGATTTTATCCTGCACATACACTTTTTCCGGCTGATCACGGGAGAAAGCCACATCCAGTTCATGTAACAGGCCATTTTCCATCCACTGCTGCAATTCGGTCTGGTAAAGAAAGTCGGTGGTGAAATGCTGGTCACCATAAAATAACCAGTTCCGCCCACCTGCCCCTGCAGATTCCCTTTCGCTCAAAAATGCACGAAATGGGGCGATGCCTGTTCCGGGGCCGATCATGATCACATCTTTATCATCATCCGGTAAACGGAACTGATCATTATGGTGAATATAAAAATCAATGGTATCACCGGGTTTTAAACTGCATAGAAGATCGGAACATAGTCCGTATTTCAATTCTTCTTCAATGGAAAATGCATCCCTTGCCACGGTCAGGTGCACTTCACCGTCCAGTGTTTCCAGGGAAGAGGAAATGGAATATAACCGCGGCGTGGTGGGTTCGAGTTGCTGCAGAAATATTTCAAAATGTGCAGCATCCTTTACCGGGTAACGATGCAACAAGTCCAGCAGACCGGTTTTGACGATGGGAATATCCTGCTGAACATGGGCGGCATATTTTGCAACCACGCGTTCCGGCAGGTAAACAATATTTAGTTTTTTGTGAAGAAGTTCAAAAACAGAATAGGTATCATTCCGGTGTACAAAAGTTCTTTCTGCATCTATACCGGTATGACTTATAATGGCATTGACAATGTCTGCCGGATTGTGCGGAACAACGCCCAGGGAATCTCCGGGTTTATAATAAACATCTTCACAGGCTATCTCAATATGATGGGTTTGCTTAGAGGATCCCCGGTCGTTGAGATTGATATTGGTCAGAATTTCACCTCTGTATATTTTTTTCCCGGGTGACTTCTTAGGCTGTTTGGCAATTGCCTGTCCCGCTGGAACAGTTCCACTCAGCTTCTGAATCACGGTGTTCATCCAGGAAAAAGCATCATTTTCAAAATCGACATCACAACGCTGGATATCTACGATGCGTTCACCACCCAGATGACCAAGCTGCTGATCAACATCCTCACCCGCTTTGCAGAACATTGGATAGGAGGTATCTCCCAGGGCAAGCACACCATATTTTAGTTTTGGAAGCTTGAATCCGTTTTGATGAATATGATCATAAAACTTCTTGGCGGATGCCGGAGGCTCACCTTCGCCCTGTGTGCTGATCACCGTTAGAAAATATTCTTCCTTCGCCAGGTCTGTTAAACGGTACTGATCCAGGCTCACCAGTTTAGCATGAATGCCTTCCTGTTTCGCGCGGGACGCAAACAGATTGGCAATTTTTTTGGAATTGCCCGACTCCGTTCCGTATGCAATCGTTATTTTTTTATTTTCCGCAGCGGTTCTGGGAGATTCGGATTCCGGGGAAGGAGTTCCGTTCAGAATCCCATCCAGGTAACCATTGGCCCAGGCCTGTTCCTGCTTATTTAGGGAATCCAGATACTCCCTGATCTGTTTCTTTTTTTCCGGACTCATGCTCTTGCCTCCTCTTCCTTATTTTTTGTAACTGGTTTAAAATATAATTCTCCCGACCCTTCGTTTTCAGGTTTCCATTTTAATGCTTTGTGCAATCCGGCAACCTTACCAATAATGATCAGGGTCGGGGACATATAAAGTCTGTTCCCGAACTGACGCGTATAATCGTGAATGGGGGAACTGAAAACTTTTTGAAGGGGAGTGGTTGCCTGTTCCACAACGGCAATGAATCTGTCCTCCGTGATCCCCTGGTCAATCAGTTGTTTTACCAGCTCGTCAGTATTATCGCCCGACATATAAAACACCAGGGTATCTTCTGTTTTGGCAAGTTCTTTCCAATAATCGGCTGGAATGATTTCCTGACTATGCAATGTGAGAAAACGAACAGCCTGGGAATGGTTCCTTGCAGTTAATGGTATGCCGGCATAGGCAGCGGCACCGCAGGCGGCGGTTATTCCGGGAACGATCTCATATTCAATTCCATATTTATTCAATGCCTGCAGTTCGTCTAAAAGATTTGAAAAAATACTTACGTCCCCGCCTTTTAACCGGACTACTTTTTTGCCCTGCAGTGCATATTCCACCAACAATTCATTGATAATATGTTGTGGGGTAGACCCCTCTTTTTTTCTTTGCTTACCGGCATGCAATACCAGGGCTTTTGGGTTCACATAGGTTTCCAGTATCACGTCACTGACCAGCCGGTCAGTAATCACCACTTCTGCTTCCCGGAGATGCCGGATTGTTTTCAGGGTAACCAGTTCCGGATCACCCGGACCGGCTCCGGCGAAAATCACTTTTGGGATATATTTGTTTTGATTCATTTGGTTTGCCTTAAATATTATTGTTGAATCATGCACGCTCCAACGGTTACATTACTGGTTTCATCAATCAGTATTAGTCCCCCGTTCACTCTTAATTCCTGATATAGATCATAAGCCAGGGGAGAAGCCGTTTTGATTTTCGCCCGAACGATTTCATTCAATGCTACGGTTTCAATTCCCTCTACTTTTTGAAGTGAATTCACATCCAGCCGGTAGTCGATTTCTTTTACCACAGACTTTATGCGACGACTATTATGCTGTAACAGGTACTTATTACCTGGTTTTAAAGGCTTGGAATCCATCCAGCAGAGTAAGACCTCCAATTCCTGACCCAGTAATGGCGGATGATCGGTTTTCACCAGCATATCGCCGCGACTGATATCGATATCATCTTCCAGGTGCAGAATCACCGACTGGCCGGCCCCGGCTTCGGGTACATCCTGCAAATTGGTTTCGATCCGGCTCAGTTTACTTTTTAATCCGGAAGGCAATACCACAATTTCATCTCCCACCCGGTATATTCCGCTGATTATTTTTCCTGCATAACCACGGTAATCTGGTAAGTGCTCAGTTTGAGGCCTGATCACATATTGAACCGGCATCCGGGCATGTGTGAGATTGGTTTCAGAATCTATGGAAACGGTTTCGAGAAATTCGAGCAGGCTTGGACCTTCATACCAGGTCATGGTACCGGATTTATCCACGATATTGTCTCCGTTCAGCGCACTGATGGGAATAAAGCTGATATTTTTTAATCCGAGAGATTTGGCTACTGATGCATATTCGATTACGATATTGTTGTATACATCCTGAGAAAATTCAACGAGGTCCATTTTATTAATCGCCACCACCACATGGGGCATATTTAATAAAGAAGCAATAATACTATGCCGACGGGTTTGTTCCATAATGCCATTTCGGGCATCTACCAGGATAATCATCAGCTGGGCGTTTGACGCACCGGTCACCATATTCCGGGTATACTGAATATGACCGGGGGCATCTGCAATAATGAATTTCCTGTTCGGCGTGGAAAAATATTTGTACGCAACATCGATGGTAATTCCCTGTTCCCTTTCCGCGCGGAGACCGTCCGTTAAGAGGGCAAGGTCGATAGATCCTTCATCCTTAAGTTTACTCTGCCTTTCAAGTGCTTCCAGCTGATCACTCAGGATGTTCTTGCTGTCGTACAATAAACGTCCGATCAGGGTGCTTTTCCCGTCATCCACACTTCCTGCTGTTATAAATCTTAATAAATCCATTTAAAAATATAATTATTAGAAATAACCGTTCTTTTTTCTGTCTTCCATGGCCGCTTCTGAAACTTTATCATCAATTCGTGTTTCGCCCCGTTCACTGGTCCGCGTTAAAATAATTTCGTTGATGATATCGTCAATAGTGCTGGCTTCAGATTCCACGGCCGCAGTACAGGTCATATCGCCCACCGTACGGTACCGGACTGATTTTCGCATAACCGTATCCGTTTCTTCAAGTTGGATGAAGGATGATACAGCCACCAGTTGTCCTTCGTGTGCTATTACATCCCGCTGGTGGGAAAAATAAATGGTTGGCAGCTCTATTTTTTCCCGGCGTATATAATTCCAGATATCGAGTTCGGTCCAGTTGCTGATTGGGAAAACCCGGACATTTTCTCCTTTCTGGATTTTACCATTATAAATATTCCAGAGTTCGGGTCTTTGTCTTTTAGGATCCCATTGTCCGAATTCATCCCGCACAGAAAAAATCCTTTCTTTGGCACGCGCTTTTTCCTCGTCTCTTCTTGCGCCCCCAATGCAGGCGTCAAATCCGAATTCCTCAATGGTATCCAGCAGGGTATAGGTTTGAAGGGCATTGCGGCTGGCAAATTTTCCGCCAGGTTCTTTGAGGGATTTGTTTCGAATGGTTTCTTCCACACTGCGCACAATCAGTTTTTCATCAATTGCCGAAGCCAGGTGATCCCGGTAATCCAGGGCCTCTTTAAAATTGTGGCCGGTGTCAATATGAACGAGGGGAAACGGAAATTTCCCGGGGCGGAAGGCTTTTAGGGCCAGGTGTACCAGGGTTATAGAATCCTTTCCGCCACTGAAAAGCAGTGCAGGTTTTTCAAACTGTCCCGCTACTTCGCGTAAGATATAAATCGCCTCACTTTCTAATTCGTCTAAATAATCAGTCATCTCTTTTAGTATGAGAAATATGGGAAGTATGGGGAGCATGAGAAGTGTTCAACCTGTACTTCACATACTTCCCATACTCCTTATACTTTAACGTTGTTAATAAATGTATTCTCATGAAGCCCGCACTCTTTTTTGTCTGCCTCTTCCCACCACCACCTGCCGGCACGGAATTCTTCCCCCGCGCGAATCGCACGCGTGCAGGGCTGACACCCGATACTTACAAATCCCCGGTCATGCAAAATGTTATACGGCACTTCATGTTTCGATACATATTGAAGTACTTCTTCCTGGGTCCAGTGCAGCAGGGGATTGTATTTATTTAACTGATGGCCTTCATCCCATTCGACTAAATGCAGCTGACTCCGGTTTCCGGAATGTTCAGCCCGGATACCTGTGATCCAGATCTTCTGACCGGCAAGAGCCCTTTTCAAAGGTTCTACTTTACGGATATAACAACACTCTTTCCGGTTTTCCACAGATTCATAAAACGCATTTGGTCCCTTCATGCTCACGTAGTTTTCCAGCTTCGTTTCATCCGGAATAAATGCATGAATCGGTATCCCATATTTTTCCCGGGTTGCTGTCCATACTGAATAGGTTTCCGGAAATAAACGACCGGTATCCAGGGTGAATACGGTAATGGGAAGGTTTTCTGCCGCAATATGATGCAGGATAACCTGATCCTCCAAACTGAAACTGGTGGAAAAACTTACCTGATCCGGGAAAAGTTCAGTGAATAAATGAAGTGTATCGGGAATAGTCAGACCGTTTATCTGCCTGCTTAGATTCGAATTTAATATGTCTGCTGCTGTATCCATGTATCAAAAAAACTGTTTGTTGTGGGGAAATGGGTGTAAGGCGTTGTGAAATTTTATTCAACAACAGCATCCCTTACAACAGGGAGGACAGATACATGCAGATATTGCAGTAAAATGCATATTTTGACAGTCTACAAATTAGATGGACAAATATAGCTCAAGGAATTGGATTAAAAAAATATGGAAGATTTCTTATTTTTATCCGAATTGAACCCCCAATATGGAATTATCTACCCTACGTAAATCAAGTTCCTGGTTTCTGACAGGTGCCGCACTGGTGAACACCGTGGTTTTTTCTTTTATTATCCTTTGCCTGAGTTTTATGGTCGGTCACGGACTGGGGGCATGGCAATTTCCACTCGCTTTTATATTAGCTATTTTTTTAAACTATTTCGCATCCCGGTATTTTTTGCCGCTGGAGTATAAACGGGTATTTATCCTGACATCAGTATTGGCTCTGTTGGTAATCGTTTTATCAATCCTGATTTCGGGGATGTTTTATGATATCTCTGCAGACGGACAGATGTACCATATGGAAACGGCAATCCAGATGAAAGCTGGCTGGAATCCGTTTAAAAAGGAACTCCCGCTGGAATTAAATCAGGCCATCTGGTTGAATCATTATGGAAAAGGAGTGGAGGACCCCCAGGCCACGATTTATGCAGTTACAAATCGCCTGGAAACTACAAAGGCTACCAATTTCATTATGCTGGCGGCCTCATTTTGTCTGGTGATGGCTTTTTTAATCCGGCTGAATCGGTTTTCATCTAAGAAAAACCTTCTTTTTACCACCTTGCTTGCATTCAATCCGGTTACATTTTACCAGTTGCTCAACACCTATGTGGATGGGCAGCTATGTTCCTTTCTGCTCTGTTTCATTGCCATTGCCTGCCTTTTGTTTATGGATGCGAACCGGTATTTTCTTATACTCCTGGCATCCATCCTGATTATCCTGCTCAATATTAAATTTACAGCCATCGTTTTTGGTGGAATTTTTACAGGAGGTATGCTGTTGGTTTTCTTTGTCTGCAAAAAATGGCAGGCATTTAAAAGAGGATTTATTGTCAGTGCCCTGGCTTCAGTTTTTGCCGTTGGCGTAGTTGGTTATTTCCCTTATATGATCAATATCATTCAGTATCATGATATTCTTTATCCGGGTTTACCCATGCTGAAATCGGAAGCTGCAAAATTTACTCCCCTGCGTTTAAAAGATAAAAACCAGCTGGCTAAATTTTACATTTCGTTTTTTTCGCACACGGACAATGTCCACCTCGGGATGGTGAAAGATCCGGTGATAACCTACAAATTACCATTCACATTTAATAAAACTGATATTTTCAATGCGTCTAAACCCTATGTGGTGATAATTGCAGGCATGGGTCCTTTCTTCAGCGGTATTTTGCTGTCTGCCCTGGGGCTTTTCATATATTGGTTATGGCGATTTAAAAACAGAAAAGAAGCAATACCCATTATCATCATGGCGGGCACCCTGATTGTGTCCGTACTGATTATTTCGGAAGCCTGGTACGTTCGTTATGTGCCACAGCTTTGGTTTTTCCCGCTTGTCCTTCTGATGGCAACCGAATTCAATCAGGGTAAAACACTAAACAGAATCCGCAACTTTCTATATGGCATCATGCTGGTGAACATTCTGTTTTGCGCGGCCTCCTTCCCATTTGTATATTATGAAACGTTAAAAATCAAATATGAACTGGAACAGCTGAAAGCGAGCCGGCAGGTTATTCCTGTGGAGTTTACTTACTTTACTTCCAACCGGGCGAGATTTAAGGAATGGAATATTCCTTACCGGGAGACTCAGATTCCTGACAGCACTGCAGTGTTTATGTCAAGCTCTTCCACGAAAATGATTCCACCCGCAGTTATGCCGGACCTGCCTAAATCGCTGGTGCTGAAAATCGGGGAGAAAATTGTAAACCGATTTCATCTCAAGGACTGATCCGGGGTTGAATTTCATATATTTACTTTATGAAGATCTCTATTATTAACGGACCCAATTTGAATCTGCTTGGGATACGGGAACCCGGTATTTATGGCAGACAGACCTTTGAAGATTTTCTACAGGGACTGAAAGAAAAGTACCCGGAGGTTCAACTGGATTATTTCCAAAGTAATGTGGAAGGTGAGCTGGTTAACGAAATTCAACGGGTGGGTTTTTCTTATGATGGGATTCTGCTGAATGCTGCCGCATATACCCATACCTCTGTTGCCATTGGTGACGCCGTTTCCGCAATTAAAACGCCGGTTATTGAAATACATATCAGCAATGTTGCTGCCCGCGAAGATTTCCGGCTCCGCTCCTTTGTAGCAGCCAAATGTGCCGGAACGATCGCAGGCCTGGGCTTGAAGGGATATGAACTCGGGCTGCGGTATTTCCTATAAGAAAACCCGCATCATCAGGGCGGCCCCATTGTCCTGTTTCGGTCCGTCAGTAACCTTGATAATATGTAGTCCGTTGTCTGACCAGAACATCATCACATCGTCTTTTTTTGATTTCACAAGTTGTTTGTCAATAGCCGGTATGACACTGCCCCTGGCCACCCAGCCCAGATCGCCCCGGGTAGCCGATTCTCCGCCCATGGAATAGGTTTGGGCCAGGTGTTCGAAACTATCCTGGTGATTCTTAAGTTTCAGGAGAATGGCATTCCCCAGACTGTCTGCTATCCTGTACCTGAACACCGAGGTATCGATAAATATCTGGCTGATCCGGTAAAAAGTATTGGGAAGGCGGGCCAGAACCTGAACCAAAAATTTCTGACCGTTTTGTGTATAAGGACCATATACTTTTTTAAGTGTCCCCCGGTAGGCGAGGCTGTCCGCCAGGCTGTTAAAATGGGTGGTACGGGTAACCACGACGGTATCGAGTTTGAATTTCTTCTTCAGCACATCCTTTACATAAAGGGGTGAATTGGTTGAGTTTTCAATATCCTTTTTTATATCCGTTATGGACTTTGTCTGACTGAATCCGTTTAAACAATTGAAGATCAATATAATAAAACAAAAAAACTTCATCATTACGATTTGTTAAGTGTGCAAATATAGTCAGCCGGCAGCATCCGATTTTGCAACAATTCAGGTACCCGGTTCGTTTTTTGTTATATCGGTCTTATATGAAATGCATATCCTTTTTGTTATTGATCTTCTTCAGCCTGAAAGGTTATTCCCAGGCGGGTTCCTTTATGATCGGTGTAAAGGGAGATACACTGAATAAGATTGACGCAAAAAATATGAAGCAGGGAAAATGGGTAATCCGGGTGGACGAAATAAGGGGTGAACCCGGTTATGAGGAAGAAGGCGAATTTAAAAATAACCGTAAAGAAGGTACCTGGCGCATTTACTACCTGGAAGGAGATCTGAGCGGGCTTGAATTTTACAAATGGGGAAATAAGGATGGGAACTGCCAGTATTTTAATCATTCCGGCGCGCTTGTCAGGGAGGAGTCATGGAGGGCGCTGAATCCGGATAAACTCTATGATACGCTTGAGATCGAAGATATTGACCACCTGAATGAATATAAAACCGTTATCGTTAAAAATGAAGGTGTAGCCATCCGTCACGGACAGTGGAAATTTTACGATCCTTCCACGGGAATGATCAATAAAATTCAAACCTATACGATGGGTAAACTTGAATCACCCAAATCAGATACCGGATCCGACTCCACCAAAGTTGTTAAAAAAACCATGGTGAAACCCAAAGAAGTGCAGGAATTTGAAAAGAAAAATGCGGGCAAGAAAAAAGTAAAATACATTGACGGCAGTACGAATTAATCATCAGCCTGAACCGTAGGTTCGCTTATGACGAGTACTTTGTCGATGCGTTGCGCATCCATGTCAATAATTTCGAATTTAAAATCTTTCCATTCCATTCTTTCCCCTGTTCGGGGGATATGTTCAAGCTGATGCAGAATAAATCCTGCCAGTGTATCGAATTCATGTTCACCTTCATTCATCCATTCTGTTTTGTCAAAATGGGCGAGGAAATCATAAAAAGGGATTTGAGCATCCACCAGGAATGATCCGTCTTCCCGTTTTACAATTTCATAGTCCACCATATCCGGTTGCGGTATGTCACCGATCAGTGCTTCAAGTATATCATTTAAAGTAATCATACCGAGCATCGATCCGTATTCATCCACGATACAGCAGCTATGCGTTTTTGTTTCCTTGAATTTCTCAAGAATCATATAGGCTGTATTATTTTCAGGCACAAAAAGTGCCGGTGTCATCATGTCTTTAAAAGGCGTTGAATCATCGGCTACATACATGTCTTTGATGGTAACCATTCCTTTTATGTTATCAATCTCCTTGTCACATACCGGATAGACAGAATGGGGTTCGCTGATTATTTTTTCCTTGATCATTTCCTCGGTTTCATTCAGATCGAACCAGATAATATCACTCCGGTGCGTCATCAGGGAAGTAATATTGCGGTCACCCAGGTGGAA
Source organism: uncultured Bacteroidota bacterium (assembly GCA_963766585.1). Lineage (GTDB taxonomy): Bacteria > Bacteroidota > Bacteroidia > Chitinophagales > Chitinophagaceae > Puia. The sequence goes on along the minus strand of CAVYAV010000001.1, from coordinate 297,756 downwards.
TACGCGTTCAATGATTTCCTGTTCGGCTTCCTCAATCATTCCCTGCTCTGTTCCTTCGTTGATGATGGCTTTGATTTCGTCTTCGGTTACATTTCCTTCCGGAGATGATTTTATGGAAAACAGGATAATAAAAATATTGCTCAGCCAGTTGAGTAAAGCAACAATGGGGTATCCGACCCTGGAGAACACCGTCATGGGCCGGGCAACTATTCGCGCAATACGTTCGGCTTTAAGCAGCCCGATTCTTTTGGGTAACAGTTCTCCGAACAGGATTGACAGAAAGGTTACAATAATTACTATCAGGGCGGAAGCGATTTTATCAGCGTACCGCTGCAGGTAATGAATTTTCTGGATATAGGGCAGGAGTTCACCGCTGAATTTTTCACTCGTGTAATAACCCGTTAAGATGGCAATCAGGGTAATCCCAATCTGGGCAGTAGAAAGAAAAAGTTCCGGATTTTCTGTAAGTGCCAGGGCAGCTTTGGCCTTTACATCTCCCTTGGACGACATATTTTCAAGCTTGGATTTCCTGGCAGATACCAGGGCAATCTCGGCCATTACAAACAATCCATTCAAAAAAATCAAACAAAAAAGAATGATAATCGAAACCATGCAGATCTTACTTTTAACTAAGAACACCAAACTGCCTCCTGAAAAACACACTCATGCCATAACCAATAGCTGTTCCAACAATCGCCCCGCCAAGTAAATCCAGCGGATAATGCACGCCCACATAGGATTGGGCATAGCTGATTGCAAATGCCCAGACAAACAATAACCAGCGCCAGGATCCGGTTTGATTTAAAGTTATAAAAATAAACCAAGCAGCAGCGAAATGGTTGCAGGCATGGGAAGAAGTAAAACTTGAATTTTGGCCACAGTAATTTACCAGGATGCGAACCTGGCCTTCCATTTCCGGATCAAGACAGGGCCGGTATCTGAAAATAAGTGACTTAATCAGGTGGCTGCTTACCAGGTCGCCGATAACAACAGTCATTATCATGGATCCCGCCCACCAGCCTCCCTTTTTCCCAAAATTATACAGTGAAAATACCAGCAGGAATAAATAAAAGGGATACCAGAATTCCTGCTGGCGGATAAAGGGCATTACCAGGTCAAAAAAAGGGTTTATCCAAACCTGATTTATTTTATGGAATAACCAATGATCGAATCGCAGCAGCGGTTTTAAAATAACCATATATTTAGAGGGGTAAAGATACCTAAAAGGAGTCCATAACCGGCCGCATGCGCAATCATTCTTCATTACTGCTGCTTTTGCTGTTTCACATCATTTCCTGCAGGGAAGGGGCTCAAAAAAAAACTTCCCTGTCCGCCGGTCAACTGGTTAAGATTTCAATTTCCAGGGACCAGGTTTATGACCTGAGCGGCTATGCCGGAAACGGGGGAGGAAACCCCTATAATCTTTTTGATGAAAATGCGTATGTTGATCCGCGGTATGAAAAAAGCGCCGATGCTTTTATTCCGGTAACTAATTGCCAGCCCACCTTACATCCTGCCATTTATTTTAGTAAATCCGTTGGAAGCCGTGTGGTAGTGGATCTGAATATTCCTTATTCAGTAAAGGAAATTTATCTCTACGACCGCTCCTTAACTTCAGATAGTTGCTGGATATATACGGGAGGTTTTAAGCACTGGGTTAATATATCCTCATTTTCCACTGTTTCACGTACGGGTGCCTGGGGATGGAGAAAGATTACACTGGACGAAGAAACACGTTTTGTGATGATCCGGTTCAGCAGTTATGAAACTGCCATAACCGAAATGGTTATATATGGCCTTCCACAACAAAAAGTTATCGAAAAACAGGACGAAAAACTTCACAAAGGGCTGACCAAAAACACGCTTAGCCAGTTTCTTGGCGTGAACTATATCATGGAGGGCGAACCCCGGTGGTTGAAACCTTTCCATTACAGCCGGATTTATAATTTCGCTTCAGATTACGACAATGATTCCACCGGGAATGAAAAAAAGGCTCGGTTCAACACGCTGCACTACGGATATTTTAATAAAGAAAAAAACAGGTATGTCTTTGATATCGATACCCTGCAGCATATAAACCAGGGTGATATCTGGTTTAGCATCCGCGGTGTTTCGAAGTGGATGAGCGAACTCGGTTTTACTGACAAGGACCGTCCCCTCAATCATCCGATGATGAATACCGAGGATCCGGCCAGTTATTCGAGACATGCTGCCTTGATGTGGAATTTGTCGGCATTCTTCGGATACCAGAAAGTGGATACGAACCTGCTTTCCGTCTCCAATAGTCCACGCGAAAGCGGCAGGGGCTCCATGCACCTGTATGAGAATGGCAATGAAGAAGACGCCACCTGGATTGGAAATAAATATTGCAGTCCGGTAGAATATTATGCACAGAGTACCGCAGACTGGGATGGAGATGAAGGGAAGCTGGGAAGCCTGTTTGGAATCCACAGGGCAGATTCGGCAGCCAGGTTAATGATGAGCGGATTGATTAACCTGGACACTAACCGGGTTAAAGTATACCGCTTACTTTCAGAAAACCTCCGGGAGGATAGACGATTTATCTGGCAGGGAGGAATTCAGTATCACCACTATTCACAAAAAAATGGAAAAGGCATTTCACCTGAAGAAGATTCCCTGCGCTGGAAACTGACCAAAGTGGCTGATTGCAGCTACCGAATTGCTCCGGAAGTAAAATGTTTTTTGGGTGAGAACGGATACGATAAAGCGCAGACTTCCTGGCAGGGTACACCCCTGATTCCCGGCATGTCCGCATCTCAGAGCCAGGCTTTGATGCTGCTTCGTTCCATTAATGCCACTTTCTTTTCCGGATTCGACGCTTATATTTTATACTGGCTGCGGGATGGTTTCCCGGAAACAGATCCCCGTGTCTTCCTCACCAGTGGTATCCTGCGTTCCATGCCCGACGGTAAAACAAAAGTATATCCGGCCTGGTATTACATCAATACCCTGGTCAGTCGTTTGGGGAAATACAAACCGGAAAAAATCATACAGGAATCAGGCGATGTTTGGATTTACAAGTATGTGCATTCAGAGTTTCCGGATTCAGTAGCCTATTTTATATATAAACCAACCGTAAATGGCAGCCGGATCAATTCTTTTACTTTGGATGCCGGAAACATGAATCTCAGTACCGTGCTCAAACTGGGATTTACTGACGAAACAGATCAGGGTAAGGAAGAAAACCTCCCGGTAACACTCGGTAAAATCAAAATATCCGTCGAAGAAAAGCCGGTGTTAATTTTTGGTAAAGAAAACCATTAGTATGCAGCTTAAGTTATCTGACTGCAAAAGATGACAAACGGCAATTGGCTTCTGGCCATCGGGTTCTTTTAATGCTTAATTTAGGGCATGCAATTGCCCTTAATTCCCATTAATGAAAAGGAGAGACTGGCTGCACTCCGGGAATACGATATCCTGGATTCAGAAGCTGAAAAAGATTTTGATGAAATCACCTTGCTGGCTTCTGAAATCTGTCATGCACAGATTTCCATGGTCACGCTGATTGATTCAGACAGACAATGGTTTAAAACGGGATGTGATATTCCGCTCAAAGATATTCCCAGGGAACTTTCTTTCTGTTCCCATGCCATCAATTTTCCCAATGATCCGATGGTGGTAAACGATATGCGCAAGGACGAACGATTTGCTGATCATCCATTTGTAACCGGTGACCCCCATGTGGTTTTTTATGTTGGCATTCCCCTCACAACTTCCGGTGGATACGCAATCGGAACCCTTTGTGTGTTGGATTCAAAACCCAATAGTATTTCTGAAAGTCAGATTCGTTCTTTGAAGATGTTAGCCAACCAGGTAATTCAGCTGCTCGAACTCAGAAAGGCCAATATCGGGCTAAAAAAGTTGAAAGACGATCTGGAGGCACGAAACGAAGAACTTCAGCAGTTTGCTTACGTGGTTTCGCACGATATCAAATCACCGCTTGCCAGTATCGTACTTACTTCAGAAATGCTGCGTGAGAATTTTGGAGAGGAGATTGATGAAGGAAATGACCAGTTGCTTAAAGTGCTGAACCGTGCGTCTTTTAAAATAAAAAACCTGGTTGATGGCATCCTGACCTATTACCGGGCTGAAATGGCCCTGAATGACGGAGCCGAGACTTTTCAACTGAATCCGTTTTTGCTTCCGATTGCGGAAATGCTGAATGTAAACCAGTCTGCGGAAATTAGCTACCCCGGCGATGGAGTCAGGATTCACATGAACAAAATTGCCTTCGAGCAGATCATGGTAAATCTGATTCAAAACGCACTTAAATATAATGATAAGGAAAACCCAAAGGTTGTCATTTCTTTTTCTGAAGATGAATTGTTCTATTCTTTTTCAGTAATAGATAATGGGAAAGGAATTGCCCCGAAAGAACAGGAGAGAATATTTGAATTATTTACAACCCTGGGAATTCGCGACCGTTTCGGAACAAAGGGAACGGGTATCGGTCTTTCAACGGTAAAGAGGCTGGTTGAAAAAATGGGAGGAAAGGTAATGGTAAAGTCAACACCCGAAGAAGGCTCTGAATTTTCATTCACTATAAAAAAGGAAGACAGGTTGAACGGAAAATAACCGAGTCGGATGAAATTTGTTAAACATGCATTTCTCTATAGCGGATTATTACTTGTCTTCGGAGGACTGATCTATTTTCTGCTGCATCAGGGTAAACAGATTTATACTTCAGCCAGTACCGATGCACCACGGTGGAAGCCTTTAGACACGGGTGTTTCCGTAAATGTTTTTCAAAATAATTTACAGGAAGCACTTCCCAGACTGCTTTTACAAATCGTTATAATTATTGCTGCTACCCGGATCGTTGGATTTCTTTTTAAAAGAATAGGCCAGCCGGCAGTCATCGGGGAAATTGTGGCTGGTCTCCTGCTGGGCCCGTCTTTGTTTGGATTATTATTTCCCAATGCGTTTCATTTTATATTTCCGGTTGAATCCCTGCCGAATCTGCGATTTCTCAGCCAGATCGGATTAATTCTGTTCATGTTTATCATTGGAATGGAACTGGATACCCGTTTGCTGCGTAATCAGGCATTTGAAGCGATTATTATCAGTCACGCCAGTATTGTCATCCCTTTTTCTTTGGGTATTTTTCTTTCCTATTATTTGTATGGGAATTATGCCGTACCAAATACCCGTTTTATTTCCTTTGCCTTGTTCATGGGCATTGCCATGAGTATCACTGCTTTCCCGGTACTGGCCAGAATCATACGCGACCGTAAGTTATCAGATACGCGACTGGGTATACTGGCAATTGGCTGCGCAGCATCTGACGATGTAACTGCCTGGTGTATCCTGGCCATGCTGGTCGCCCTGATTCGTTCAGGTTCAGGAACGAATGGATTCCTTGTTATCGCCACGGTAATCCTGTATGCCGTTGCGATGTTGGTTCCGGTACGGCTGATTATGAAAAAAATCCAGCGGACCTATGAACAGCGAAAAATGGGTTATAATAGTCTGATGGCAGCGATTTTTACAATGTTGCTGCTTTCTTCCTGGACTACTGAAGTGATCGGAATTCATGCCTTATTTGGTGCATTCCTGGCCGGAATAATAATACCTAAAAATGAATACCTGCAAAAACGAATCATAGATCGGATCAGTGATGTGACCATCGTCATGCTTCTTCCCCTGTTTTTTGTATATACCGGATTGCGAACACAGGCCGCATTGCTGAATACACCCATGTTGTGGAGGAGTTTTATTATGATCCTTATCTGTGCTGTGACAGGTAAATTCGGGGGAAGTGCACTGGTGGCAAAAGCACTGGGACAAAGCTGGCGGAATAGTCTTTCCATTGGCGCCCTGATGAATACGCGCGGACTTATGGAACTGATCGTGCTGAATATCGGTTACGATATGGGAATTCTGAGCCCTGAAATATTTTCCATGATGGTGCTGATGGCCCTGATTACTACCATGATGACAAATCCCCTTTTAAACCGGATTGGAACTGAGTATAAACTGGAACTTCATAAAAATGGCTGATCCGAAGTAAATCTTTCCATTTGCCGAAACTTGTTCCTTATCCTGCTGGTATTTAATCTCCAGACTGATCAGTGGGTTTTTCCCGGGGTCAATCATATGCAAAAATTTAACCAGCGGGGCACCGGTTATACGGAAAGTATCCTTCAATTGTTCTCCGAAAATTTCTGTAATCATTTCCATCATACAAACACCAGGCAATACCGGCTGGCCCGGAAAATGTCCCAGAAATATGGGATGATCCGGTCTCAGCAAAACGGACGCAAGGATCTGATTTTCTGATTCAGAAAGTGATTGAATGGAATAAAGATCATTCAGAAGCAAGGGGTGAAATTTTCTTCAGTGAAATGGTAAAATTAACCTTTAGGTGGTGGATTAAAAAAATGCTGTCCGGGGGATTGCCTTTTCCACTAGTTGTTATAAAAGCCTCCATCACCCGTTTTTTGGAGGTAACTCTTTCCATTTTAAGTAATTTCCGGCACAGGGTATCCGTTATATAATAATTCACTTCTTCTTCCTGTGGAAAAGCATGGTATACCTGATTGCTGTCCTTCAGGGCATACGACCCGGGTTTGTTCATATTTCTGAAAAGTAAAAGGTCGAAATCTTTCCGGAGCATTTTAATCAAAGCACTATTATTCATTTGAGGGGTTACCTGGTATACCCTGAAACCGGAATCGGGCCCAAACCCGAAATCGAAAAAACTAAATCCTGTTTCGCTTAAGAAAACAATCCGGGTACTACTATCGGGCATATTTTTGATCAGCAGAATTCCGCTAATGTGTTTACCAATCACATCTGCCGAAGTCTTATACATGGTATGATTAAAATCAGGTTTTAGAGAATAAACACAGGAAGGATCAGATGATATTTTCTGCATGTGCCGGTATGGGTCGCAGGAAAAAACTAAACTGGCAAGGCTAAGGAATATTAAATATCGAATCGGGAATACTTGCATTTATTATTTTATTCTGAAAGCGGAGAATGGTTTTGTCGCCGGAAAGTTCGTACATCTCAACAGAGTTGGCCGAGTAGTCCTTTTTATCCAGAACGATATTAATATTTTTATATATAGCGGAAAGATTTTTATCGAGGGGTATCAACTCGATCAAATAGCTGTTTCCGGATTCATATACCCGGGACTGAAAATCAGTATTTTCAAGTGTTTTTCCAGAAACGCAGTCGATCAGGATCCGGTTAACCTGTTGCAGGGCTTTATTTGAATTTGCCGAAATCTTATTTTCTTTTTGTCCGTCCCTTACAAAGATCTTACCGGAATTGAGAATCATCAGGTAGGTATAGGGATGTAAGTATTCCATCCTGAGTTTATCTTTTTTTTCAAACCTGAATTTTCCGGTGGAGACCAATTTCTCTTTAAGCATCGTCAGGGATTTTTCCTGGCTGAAATCAGACTGGATGGTTAAAGTGGCTGAAGTAGCTTCTCCAAAATTTTTTTTAAATGTCTCTGCATGATTTAAAATAGTGTATCCCGGATACTGGGCCCGGGTATAAAAGCCGCCAAGCAGAAAGCAAAACAGGATGGAAAATCTAATCATAGGGATTTAAATTAATCATTTTGTCCAGCCTTACTATGGAATACCCCTTCTCCTGAATGCTTTTTAACAATCCGGGTAAAATATCCAGGGTGCTGCCACTGGTGTCGTGCAATAACAAAATGGCGCCGGGCCGCAGGGCTTTCAGTATTTTCTCCCTTAACCGGTCACCATTTTTGATTACCGTGTCATAAGAACGGATTGACCAGCCAACGGATATAAAGCCTGCCTGCAGGATTGCTTTTTTTAAATTTGGATTGGTAACGCCATAGGGCGGCCTGAAAAAGCGGGGTAATAAGCCGGTAACATCATAACAGGTCTGGCTCATTTTCTGCAATTCGTCAAGCATTTTCCGGGAACTGAATAAATCAAAAAAATGATGGTGGGAAAAACTATGGTTGCCAATGATATGACCTTCTTCCGGAATTCTTTTCAAAATATCTTCATTCCCGGCAATGTTTGACCCTATACAAAAAAAAGCAGCTTCCGCATTATTTGCCTTCAGGATATCCAGGATCTGTGCCGTTTGGGAACCCGAGGGGCCGTCGTCAAAAGTCAGCGCAATACATTTTTTATCAGTTTTTATTTTGTTTACTGATTTCAGGAAAAAATTTAGTTGTATAAAATAACTTCCGCAAAATAAAACGGTTACGTATACCAGTAATAGCCAGGCATATACTGCAGACCCGATTTGAAAATAACGATCGGCCCAGATCCAAAGCAGGATGATGACAATGGTAAAAATATTGAAACTGCGATTATTCAACAGGCGCTGATTAAAAGGAAACTGTGATGGTCATTTCCGGAATGATTGTGAATGAGGATATTTTTCAATGGAAATCTGTAGCCTTCCATCCACACGGGCGGTTTTTGTTCTTTCAATAACTGTGCTCCGAACCAGAGTGCAAAACCTGCGGCAGTAGGGTAGTCCCCGCAAAGGGATTTATAAGGAAAGCAATGATTATTCTGAAAAACGGTTTTCAACAATTCGTCATCCGCCGCATCCTGTTTTTTATTGTTATTATGTGCAGTTAAAACCAGGTCAACCTGGTTTATGCCCAGACTATGTGCCTGCAGAAATTCCGGTATGGCATTTTGAAGAGCCTCATTGTTTTCAGGTTTATATAATGTTTGTACGCCTTTTAATATGGCCAGTGGATTATTCCCCGGATCTGAATCCATCAGAAAAAATGCAGCTCCTTCGCCGGCAATATTACCTTCAGACTTCGCATTTTTTTTGTATAACCCGAACCTGCTTAATATCGTATGCCTGTCGTCGGTGATTTCGTCAACGGCACCCACCAAAACGGGTCCCTGGGAATCCTGTATCAGCAGCTGGGATTCGATGATTGCATTTTCAAAGGAAAATGCGCTGTGCACAATGGTATTGTTATAATTATTGCACCTGAGCAACAGGGCAATCTGGGCGCCGACCGTATTATGGGTGGACTGAATAAAAGCCGTCGGGCTGAGCATTTTTTCATCAAACTCAATCATTCTCCGGAGAAAGGTTGAGCTGTCTTCCAGGCAGCCGTATGCAGTGGCTGTCAGGATGGAGGCCGGTTGTGTAATACCTGCATTCCTGAGACATACCGAGGCTGCGGCAACACCCATTTTTACAATCCGGCTCATGCGACGGATCATTTTACTGTCCACAAACTGGTCATAATCGGGTTCCAGAGATTTGAAAAAATTATTGGAGGTTTTTACCCGGGATTTATAAAATGCATCGGTATCCAGGCTGTGCTGGGGAGATATATTTGCAGTTGATCGGATATAAATCTGCATATATTATTTTATGGGGCAGAAAAAATGAGTGATGAACAGTTACCTCCGAATCCGAATGAATTCGAAAGGACATGCCTCACCTGCTGGTTCTTTAAAAATGTAGTATTTGGCTGAAAAGGAAATTCTTTCATAGGCGTTTGAAACCGGAGGTTTGGGAAAATGATTCCCTGATGGATAGCGAGTACGGAATAAACTGCTTCTACAGCACCGCTGGCTCCGAGGGTATGTCCTGTATAGGCCTTGGTAGAGCTCATTTTCGGATACGATAATTTAAATAAAGATTCGATAGCGGTTCCCTCCGCAATATCATTATTTAACGTGCCCGTACCGTGCAGGTTTATATAATCTATTTCTGAAGGCGATAAACCGGCTTTGTCCAAAGCCCCTTTCATAGCCAGCTGGGAGCCGATACCTTCCGGGGAAGAGGCAGTCTGATGAAAAGCATCGTTGGCATTCGCGTATCCGCTGACGCGTGCATATGGTTTTTTATTAAGTTGTTTCAACCCCGCTTCGGAAGCCAGCAACAGATACGCAGCGCCTTCGCCCAGATTCAATCCATGACGATTTTCATCAAAGGGCCTGCAGGGTTCTTTATCCAGTATCATCAGCGTATTGAATCCGTTCAGGGTAAAACGGGTCAGGGCATCCGCGCCTCCCACCAGGGCAAAGTCGAGCATGCCGGCCTCTATCATCCGGCTGCCCGTAAAAATGGCGTTGGCAGACGAGGAGCAGGCCGTACTTACGGTACTCACGAAATGCCGGATACCCAGGCAGTCGGCCACGAGTTCAGTTACCGCTCCGCATTCATGGTAAACAACATCAGCCAGTCGCCCGGCAGCTGCGTTTTTTGAATAGAAGGTAAAAAATTTTTCAGTTTTATCCATTCCGCCAACCGTGTTGGCTGAAATAAATCCCGTTCTCGGTGAAAGGTTCGTATTCCATCCTGCGTCGGTCAGGGATTCCCGAGCTGCTGCGGCGCTCAATAAGGCGGTTCGGGGAAGTTTGGGAGAAAGGTTTACGGCGACAGATAATTCTTCATTGCTGCATTTTATTTCTCCCACAGGCAGTTCATCCTGGTGGATCGAAGAAAGCAATTGCATTTTAGTTATCCCGGATTTTTCGTCCCCGAGCGATCGTAAATTTGCCTGCAGGTTATTTCCAATGGAAGTAATAACACCCAGTCCGGCAATAAATACGGGAGCACTCATGAAGAAATCTTTGCAGGTGCGCTGTTTGCTGTAATATAGTCAGCCATCGTCCGGATGGAATGAAACACTTTAGGGCCATCTTCTGCATTGGACAACCTGATATTATATTCCTGCTGCAACAATACAATCAATTCCAGGGCATCAATGGAATCCAGGCCGATACCTTCTACAAAAAGGGCCTGGTCATCACCTATATCTGCCGGTTTAAGATCTTTTAAATTCAACCGTTCAATAATCTGTTCTTTCAGTTTCTCTTTTAAATTATTCATTTTCCTGCTGGTTCAATTGATATAGGTTATCTGCGTTAAATGCCGGTCCGCTTCCATGGATGTCTTTTTCGATCAGGAACAGGTGGGCCCTGTAATCTTCTTTTAAAATTTCCACCCAGCCGCAGATAGCTGTTTTGATGAGGTTGCGCTCAAACAAGCCGTTTACGTATTCCGCCATAAAATTACCATCGAAGTGCTTAAATACAAAAAATGCATTTTCACCTTTGAAATGGTGCCGGATGGAGATCTCGCCGATGACGATATTGGGCAGCGTATATACAAACAATGCAGGACTGGCACCGCTTTGAATGGTCTTTTCATATTTGAGGTCAACATCCAGACTTGCATTTGCATTGGAGAGTATCAGGCCGGTATCCTGGTCGCTGTATTTTTTTTCATGATTCATGCCTTTCAACAGGATTTCAGCCGCCAGGAAACCAAGCTTGCAGAGCTTATCCATTTTATGAAATTTCGGATAGGATACTGCAAAAAAAGTATAGGATTCATCCATGAATGATTCCACCGGTCCTGGTTTTTCAAAAATCAACTGACCGTTTTTGAATATTTTATTCCGGGAGATTAAACAGGAGGCAGTAATGACTCGATCAGTTTGCAAAATGTTTTTCAGATTTAAGTCGGATTCGAAGCAATATTATCCCGGTAATAGATCATCGATGCGAGACGCTGTAAACCCGTTTTATGATTTTTAACATAGGGGTTATCCAGGTCCCACACATACCCGGCCAGCACGGAGCAAATCTGGCTTTTAATTTCCAGATCCTGCTTGTCTGCAAAAAAAATCGTGTCCAGTGTTCCTTCATACCAGGCCATGACGTATGAACGGAAAGTGTCCACACCCTGCATCATGATTTTCATATATTCATTTTCCCAGTCAATAGCGCGTCCCTTTAATTTATCTACGACCAGTTTTCCGGCGATCTGACTGGATACCGTTGCGAGTGTAACTCCTGATGAAAATACCGGATCCAGAAATTCGGTAACATTCCCGGTGAGTACAAATCCGTCCCCAAAAAAACGGTCCGTCGTGGATGACCAGGATTCCAGCACCCGGGGTTCAAACAAAAATTCAATGTCTTTAAATCTTTCTTTCAGATAGGGCTCATCATGGATCAGCGCCCTTAACTGTTGTTCTGTATTACCCGGGTAAGTTGCAAAAAAAGCAGGATCTCCTACAAATCCCAGAGAAGTAACACCGGTGGAAAAGGGGATGATCCAGATCCAGACCGCCGGTTTATGTACCACAACCGTAATCCGGTTTGGTTCATCAGCCATTTCCCTCCGGAGATCCACTGTATGGGTAAACAATGCCTTACGGGGCGGTAGGTTGGATGGTTTATCCATATTAAACAGTTTGGGGATTACCCGGCCATATCCGCTGCCATCGATTATGAATTTTGCTTTAATCTGGGAGGTGGTTCCGTTTTTATCAACCACGGTTGTTACCGAATCGGAACCATGAAACTCAATGCCGGTTACGGTTGTTTCATAATCAATGGGAACCCCCATCTTTTCTACCGTATCCGCCAGTGTTTTATCAAAATCTGCCCGGGTAACCTGCCAGGTCCATTGCCAGCCTTTAGTGAACTGGTCTGCAAACCGGTAGTCACAAATCTTCCCGTTTTTTACAAATTTGGCTCCCCCTTTCTCCTGGAATTTTTTTTCTTTTACTGCTTCCAGGAAGCCAGCTTCTTCAAGGGCTTCCATACAGCGTGGAAGCAGGCTTTCTCCAATAACAAAACGGGGAAATTTCATTTTTTCCACAATCCTGACCGAGTAACCTGATTTATTTACAATAGAAGCAGCAACGGTTCCGGCAGGGCCGGCTCCAATGACCAGTACATCAGTATTTTCAATTTTCATATGAAGTTATATTCGGGTTTATTGTTTAATTTTTTTGCATTTCAGCAATGTGTGGCTCAGGCCGATATCATCTATTCTTTCTTCGATAAAAAAACCTGCTTCTTCCACGCACCGGATGAATACGGCTGAATGATACATCTGGCTGTTCCCGTTGGCGAGGGCTGTAAAATACACGGATGTCTGCTGTAAACAAAAAGCCGCTGCTTCGAACCGCTGGGTGTCCCAGAATGCTTCCAGAATGAGGACATACTGATTCTCTGAAACAGATTCATGGCATCGTTTTAATATGGAAATGATTTCCTTTTCTGAAAAACAATCCAGGAACTGACTCATCCATATCGCATCAAATCCTTTCGGGAAAACAACTTTTTCATCCAGCAGGTTCGCCGGATGAAAATGAATCCGGTCGCTGAGTCCCGCCAGTTTTACTTTTTCCCTGGCAACTTCCAACTGACCGGGAAGATCCATAATAGTAATTTCCAGATCCTTGTTAAACCGGGCGCTGGCGATGGCCCATTTGCCGGTATTGCCGCCAATGTCCAGTATTTTTTGAATACCTCCTGCATATACTTTGGATAATGCAGGTGGAAATGCCAGGTCTGAAAAATAATGGTCAAAGGCAAACCAGCTTTTTTGCACATGGACAGGCAGCGCAGAAAGTCCTTCATAAATCGTATCCCAGTTTCCGAATTCCTTTAATCCCTCGGGTTTCCCGTTCTCGATGCTTTTATCCAGGGAAAACAATCCTTTGTAACAAACATCATGGATGAAGTTCATGTTTACGTTGGTCAGCGGATCGTTGTGAATATAGGTGCCCGTTTTTGTGATGGTATACTTTTCATTGTTGAATACCACCAGACCGATACCGAGGGATGATTCTAACAGTATACGCGTTCCGTATTCAGACAGGCCCGTAAGATTCCGGATCTCTTCAAAGGAGCAACCGGCGCTTCCTTTTTCCAGCAATATCCGGAGAATACCGGTATTCCGCATTACGCGGGCTACCTGAAATACCACCGGACCGAATGCTATCCATTGTGCAAGACCTTTCGCTTCCAGAGCCGATTTATTATCCTTCGTAAAAAACTTCATTCTTTTAGCTGTATTTAAAGATACGCTTAACGCTTAACGCCTAACGCTTAACGCTTAACGCTTCAAGTCTCACGCTTTTTGCAGCACAATGGCCGCATTACAACCACCGAATCCGGAAGCTGTTTTCAAACAGGTTTTTAAGGATGTCCTTTTCATTTCTTTTACAATATTTACAGGAACCTCAGTACCTGGTGATGAGAACCCAAGCGTGGGTAAAATAATATTTTCCTTCATGGACTGCATGGTTATAATGGATTCCAGGATTCCTGCTGCCCCGAGGGTGTGACCAAAATAGCCTTTCAGACTATTGATGGGTGTATCCTGTAGAGAGGCCAGATTAAAAGCCCTGGCTTCCATGTCATCGTTATAGCGGGTGGCGGTTCCATGAGCCGAAATAAAATCAAATTCTTTTGCACTCATTCCGGACTGATTCATAGCCCGGCTGATGGCTAGCCATAATTCTTCCCCCGTACGGGAAGGGCCGGAAATATGATTCGCATCATTGGAAACGGAACCCCCGCTAATGCGGATGGCATTTTTGGTTTCCACCGATGAGAGAATTACCGTTGCCGCAGCTTCTCCTAAACTAATCCCATCCCGGCCGGCATCGAAAGGGCGGCAGGGATTCGGACTGATGGCCTGGAATGACCGAAAGCCGGAATAAATAAATGAAGTGATCAGGTCACCACCGGCAATCACGAGGTTATCATAGATACCTGACTGGATCAGCCGCATTCCGGTGATCATGGCGAGCAATCCGGAAATGCAGGCATGCGAAACAACCAGCGGTTCGGATTCGATACCCAGGCTTTTTGCAATGATTTCGGCGCTTGTATATAATGAAATTCGGTTCTCATCATATTCACTACCGGATGGCCCTTCAATCTGACTGATATTCCCCTTGGTGGAAGAAAGTATAAATCCTGTTTTTTTCCCTGCGGCGGAAAGTACAGGCATTGCCATCTGCATGGCGTTTTTTGCAGATGCATAAACGATGTGTTCAAAAATCGTTTTTGAACCTTCGCTGGTTTTATCTTCTCTGGAAAACAGTGAGGCATAAAATGGATCCGGTGACAAATCCGATTGATGGAGCCGAATACCTGAACGGCCCTTTATCAGGGCTTCCATATTTCCTGCGGTATTCCGTCCAAGAGGGGAGAATATATTATCTGCCACTACATAAACATTTCTCATCGACACGGTTTAGGAAACATTATTTTTTCTTTTCCACTCTTCAAAAAAAGGCGGATTCAGTAACTGTAAAGTTGAATTTTCTTTTTCGAGGAAAACCTGGATGGAATGCCCGGTGGCTACCAGCTCCTTTGTCTCTTTATTGTAGAGCCTGTAATGGAATTGGATTTTAGCCGCTTCACAGGGGATATAACTGGTTTCAACGATCACGGTATCTCCGTACCGGAGTGATTTCTTAAAAGAACAATCTACATTTACGACCGGTATCACCAGCCCGTTTTTATAAAAATCGAGGTAGCCGATGCCAAAACGTTTTCCAAAATCTTCACGCCCATCCTCGAAGTACCGGATATAATGTCCATGCCATACGATGCCGAGCGGATCCGCTTCATTGAATCGCACAAGAACTTCTGTTTTAGAGACTAAATTATTTTCTCCGGTCATCCTTTATTTTATTATGAATCACGATGCTGCCAAATTTCGTATTTCAGGACTTGTTGCCGATAAATATTTTCATTTCGCAGGATGCCAGTATGCGATCCGACATCCTGACCACGGCTGAAACCAGGGAAACCTGCAAAATATTGGTGAGCAATTTAATTTCCATGGTAATTTCTGCATTGGCTGGCGGCCATTCCAATACTTCGAGTTTTTGCACGGCTCCGATATACCCGATAGGAACCGCTTTATTTTCCTTTTTACAGAGGTAGCCGGTTCCGGCGGCTGCCGTCTGCGCCATGGATTCCACTATTCCTGAAGTTGAATAATATCCGTCTTTTAAAAAAATATTTTCATGCCTTATTGTAAAACTGCATAATGACCTGTTTTCATCAACGTACAGTATTTTGTCGACGAATACAAAGGGAGGTTCCTGAGGTACAAATTCAGCTGCATTTTGAATGTCAAACGGCATGGGATAAAGATAAAACAAAGTATGGGAGTATGGGAGTGTGAGAGTGTGAGAGTGTGAGAGTGTGAGAGGGTAATAGAATCAGGCGTTAGGCGTTCATGCGTTCAGCGTTCAGCGTTAAGCTTGTTGATCTTCATCCCAGAAATCATAATAATTATACCACTGCAAAGGATATTTACGGATTGACTTTTCCATCTCGAGACAATAATCCCTGAGTATTTCATTGATCGAATTTTCTTTGGGACCGGTATATACTTTAGGATGGCTGGCATAGAAATGATAATCCAAAATCCGGTCTTTCATGGCTGAAACAAAAGACACGGGCGATTGAAAAGCGCAGGCGAGCAGGAAGGGCCCTGCCGGAAACCGGGCAGACTTACCGAGCAGGTCACCGGTAATTGTTTTATTTCCTTCAAGGAATCGGTCCGCATGCATACATACAAATGCATTTTTGCTCAACGCTTCCTGGATGGCATAAATATGCGACAAATCCTCTTTAATCAGGATAATCCGGGCGGAATGTTTTTCGGAAATGCTTTCCAGATATTCCTTGATCTGCTGGTGTTCTCCATCATACATCACGATATGCATATCGGTTCCCAGTCGCTGCAAAAGATGACCTGCAATTTCCCAGTTTCCGATATGAGCGCTCAGCAGCAGTCCGCCCTTTTGCTGAACCACCATCTCCTGCAGATATTCCTCACCCTCAAATTCAAAACGGAAGGGGTGTTCCATACCTGACATCAGAACGATTTTATCAATGATGGACTGCCCGAACCAATAGTAGTTTCTGTAGATATTCAAAACAGATTTCCATCTGGAGAAACCTAAGCGCCGCCTGAAAAATATATACTGGTAATGAAAAGCCTTTCCCGAAAAAATAAAAAAGTAAAATGCAACGAAACGCAAAAGGAAATAGGCAGAGGACACGCCTGCATGTTTAAGTACCCAGACAAAAATCCGGAATCCGGATTTATTGCCCCTGGACTTGCCCTGCCAGGAAGACATTGGTTGGTTCTTTAATTTGAACGCGGGAAATGATATAGGAATAAAAATCGCTGAAGCTGATGATCGGTAAAAAGTCTTCCGGTTTTACCTTAAAAAAGAAATTGTTTTCGATCACGACTACCAGATCAATATAATCCAGGCTATCCAGTTCGAGTACCTGCCTGAGATTTGATTCCGGCTGCATCAGTTGGATATCCACTTCAAATTCATCTGACAGAACTCCGTTTATTTTATCAATAAGGAGCTGATCCTGTTTCATATTAGGGTTGGTTTGTCGGTCAGGATTTCCATTTCCTCACAATCAGGGAGGAATTAGTTCCTCCAAAGCCAAAAGAATTGGACAAAAATACATCTATATTTTTTGAAGTCGTGGTTTTTACTATGTCCAGTTTGGACGATTCTTCATCAGGATTTGCGAAGTTGATATTCGGAGCTATAAATCCATTCTGCATCATGATCATGGAATAAATGATTTCACTCGCTCCGGCCATCCAGCACTCATGCCCGGTCATCGACTTCGTTGAACTTACCGGAACTTTCTTCTCCCCAAATACTTCCACCAGCGCTTTGGCTTCGCTGGAATCGCCGGCCTGGGTGGATGTAGCATGTGCATTAATGTAATCAACCATTTCAGGCTGCATCCCGGCATCTTTTAATGCCATCAGCAGCGACCGTACCGGGCCGTTCACTGTTGGATTTGAAATATGTTCTCCATTGGAAGAAAATCCATACCCAACAACTTCCCCAAGAATATTTGCCCCTCTTTTTTCGGCAGATTCGAGACTTTCCAGTATCAGTGTCGCGGCTCCTCCGCTTGGAATAAGGCCATCCCTGTCCTTATCAAATGGCCTGGAAGCCGCTTTCGGATCCGATTCACGGGAAGAAAAGGCTGATAAGGCATCAAAATTTCCCATGGAAAGGGGGTTAATTTCCTGGGCTCCCCCGGTAACGATACAATCCTGCAGTCCGGTTTTTATGAAATGATAACCCAGCCCGATCGCATGGGAACCACTGGCGCAGGCTGCACTGATGGTAAAATTGATTCCACGAAGTTTGAAAATAGTCGACAGGTTCATCGTTACCGTGGAATTCATCGTTTGAAATACGGCGCCGGATCCGACCAGCATGGTATCTTTTTTCTGTCGCATGATATCCACGGCTTCGATGGTCGCTTTTGCTGAGCTGTCATTTCCGTATAGAATACCAATTTCGTTTTGCTGAATATAGCCCGCATCAATACCTGCCTGGGTCATCGCCTGAAGGGTAGCCATATAAGCAAATTCCCCCTGTTCCGGCAACATGATGCGGGCCCTTCTGTCCAGCAGGCCTTTCAGGTTTGGCCTTTCTACAAATCCCGTAAGGGCAGAACGAAATCCCATCTCCTTCCGGACCTGGTCATAGATGATTCCCGACTTACCGAGCTGCAGACTGGTCTTAACCTCCTCCAGGTCTTTTCCAATGCAGGAGTAAATTCCTAAGCCTGTAATT
Organism: uncultured Bacteroidota bacterium; assembly: GCA_963766585.1. Taxonomy (GTDB): domain Bacteria; phylum Bacteroidota; class Bacteroidia; order Chitinophagales; family Chitinophagaceae; genus Puia. Next base: position 279,350 of record CAVYAV010000001.1, on the reverse strand, counting down.
ACCACTCTCTTCATAATGGGCAATTATCCGCCTTGGCGGGTGCAAATGTGAAAATAAGGAAAGATAATATGCAAATAGCAAATCTGCCGATGCGCCGCTGAGAATGATTAAAACCCTTGGTTTTCAGTGCAATTAAATATTGAATTAATGTTTATATACCAGTGATAATGTGCAACTAGCACGCAGTTTTCAATACCGGATCTGCCGGGCTTCGAATTAGCTGTACATCCCTCCGTTTATGGAAATGACTTCCCCGGTTATATATCCGCTTTCGGGAGAGACGAGGAAGGCTACCACATGGGCTACTTCTTCGGGGGTGCCGAACCTGTTAACCGGAATGATGGCTTTCATTTCCTTTTCAGAAATATTTTCAGTCATATCCGTTTTAATAAATCCCGGTGCAACGGCATTTACCGTAATTCCGCGTCGGCCCACTTCCTGGGCCAGTGCTTTTGTAGCCGCGATCACGCCACCTTTGGCTGCAGAATAATTGGTTTGACCCGGAAGTCCCTTCAGTCCGGAAAGGGATACCACGTTTATGATACGGCCATTTCTTTTCATCAGCATATCATTCAATACCTGGCGGGTAACATAAAAAAAACTGTCCAGGTTGGTGCGCATCACGTTCTCCCATTGCTCATCCTTCATCCACATCATGAGTACATCATCTTTAATGCCGGCATTGTTCACCAGGACCTCAATCGGATCTTCCGGGTGAGTATTCATCCAGGAACCCAGCTTATCCTGAATATCCTGCTTCTGACTTACATCGAAAGGCAGCAGTTCTGCCGTTCCTTTATTTTGATTAACCAGGCTGAGTGTTTGCTCTGCCTCTGCGAAGTTTGACTTATAATTAATCAGGATATGATAACCCAGTCCCCCAAGCTTAATGCATATTGCCCTGCCTATTCCCCGGGATCCACCGGTAACCAGTGCACACTTCATAGCGGTTCATTTTGAAGGAGCCAGTTTTTTACTTTTTCCTGTTCTTCATACCTGGGACTGTCCTCTATAAATTTCGGGAATATCTTTCGGATAGCAGTATAAACGGTATGGGTAGCCGGAGAAAGTTTATCCTGGCATTTCAGATAATCTATTGCCTGAAGAATCGTGACTGCCTGAATCGTGATTACTTCAAAACTATTATCAATAACTTTTTTTGTCATCAGGGCGGCATTGCAACCCATGCTCACAATATCCTGGTTATCGTTATTGTTCGGAATGCTGTGCACATACATCGGGAAGGACAGGGTCTGGTTTTCTGCCACTGTGGAAACGGCGGTGAACTGCATGCCCTGCATTCCGAAATTAAATCCCAGAACTCCCAGATTTACAAAGGGTGGGAGAATTTGATTCAACTTATCATTTAACAGGTAATTCAGCTGTCTTTCTGATAACATCGATACCCGGGTAATGGCAATTTTCAGTTTATCCATCTCCAGGGAAACATAGTCGCCATGGAAATTCCCACCATGGAAAATGTTCTTTTTCTCATGATCGATCACGGGGTTATCGTTCACGGAATTCAGCTCTTCCATCAGGATTCTTTCGGCATTTTCGATGGTATCGTATACCGGTCCAAGCACCTGGGTAACGCAGCGGAGGGAATAATATTCCTGCACCTTATCCTCGAATACATCGTGTTCAATATTGGCCGGATTGTAAAGATGTTCGGTGCGGCTGTGAATCATTTTACTGTCCTTCAGCATGCCCCGCATCATGGCTGCGACATAATTCTGGCCGGTATGATGTTTTACAATATTGAGTTCTTTGGAATAATGGTCATCGTAGGCTTCTACGATCTCATTGGTCATGGATGAAAACATAACCGACCAGGCAAGTAGTTTTTTGGCATAAAAGATATTCACCAGTCCGATCCCGGTCATGGCAGAAGTGCCATTGATCACGGCAAGTCCCTCACGGATCCGAACCTCGAGCGGTTTTACGTCGGCTTTTTTGAATACGGTGGCTGTATCCTGCCAGCTGTTTTCATACCAGACCTTTCCCTCACCAATCAGGTTAAGACCGATATGGGCAAGTTGGACCAGGTCGCCACTGGCACCTACGCCTCCATGCTCATAAATACAGGGAATAATATTTTTATTGATCAGCGTGGCCAGTAGTTCCACCAGGCTGGTATGAATGCCCGAATGTGCCTGCATCAGGCTGTTCAGGCGGGCCACCAGGATGGCTTTACCAAGTAAGGGGCTCAGCGGATTACCCATGCCGGAACTATGGCTGCGGATCAGGTTATATTGCAGCTGCAGCCGGTTTTCGTCACTGATTTTGTACTGGGCCATCGGGCCGAAGCCTGTGTTAATGCCGTAGATCAGTTTGCCCGTTGAAAAATGTTTCAGGAACTGAAAGCTGGCATCCACTTTTTCAAGAGCTGCGGGATTCAGGGTTACTTGATCCTCCTTAATTACGATATCTGAGAAATTTCTTAGAGAGAGATTCCGGGATCCAATGTCAACCATGTGTTTGCCTGCTGTTTAAAGTGCCAATCGCAAAAAAAGCGAATTAACATCATTACATCAAATTTTTATTAATGCATTGTGCAGGCTCAACGCCGAACGCCTAACGCTCAAAACTTAAAGCCAGTTGTCATCTGCCGGCTGAAGTCAGATAACGCTAGACAGAAAACTCGTTCATTTGAATAAACTGTCGGATAAACCTTTATTGATGGAGTATGACAGGTAGGTTATTTCAATTTTACCCCTTTGCGCTTTTGGGGTATCAGCAGTTTTCTTTTTTACAGATCCGTCGTCGTAATCAAAAGTGACACCTTTCGGCAGTTTGAAGTCCTGGGTATTGAAACTAAAAACAATTTTATCTGGTAATCCGGTCTGCAGAAATTTTCCATAAAATAATTCCACTTCATTCGTGCCGTTCTCCCTGGTGGTCGTTTTGGCTTTCAGCACCAGTATGCGCTGTTCATCTATATACAGGGTCGCGAGCACCAGCCCGCTGTTTTCATCTGTTGGCAAAAGTTTAATGATCCGTACCGGTATACCCTGCACCTGATCATGACCGGCATCCAGTGCCTGGTAGGGGCTATTGACCAGGCTGTATAAACTTATACTCATCGTTTCCTTCGGAACCAGGGATATACCGGACTCATTTTTGATTTTTATCTTATCCGGTTTCTTATAATAAATTTTTACCGTAGCATCCGGAACCTTCAAAAACGAAATCTCGGTTTTGAAATTCGCAGCGGCTTCATAGTCATTTATTTTTTCCAGTTTAGCCTGAATCTGTTTCATCAGTGCTCCGGGATCCTGTGCACGGGAGGCCGCAGAGAAAAAGAACATGCAAAAAAGAAAAAAATACGTTTTCAATGGAATTTTATTATAGTCGTTTCTGAATTTGCTTTAGGCTTTAGGCGTTCAGCGTTGAGCGTTCGGCGTTAAGCGTTTGGCGTTCAGCTTAAAATGTCTTTCTTATTAAAAACAAAAATAGCCGTTGATACAAATCCAATAATATATAATACAAGGATCAGGCTGCTCTTTCCAATGGCCCGTAGATTTTCCAGCGAACCGGGAATGGCTGTTCCGCCGGCATCCACTTTGCAATAAAAAAAACCCTTCCAGGCCAACATATGGGAGGTGAATAAAAAGGGCTTTACCGTACGGTCATACAACGGAATCTGCATTTCCGATAATATGGTAAACACAATTACGATACTGATCGTTGAAACGATGGGGCCGATCGAATTATCTGCAAATACGGATAACAGGAAAGCCAGTGCGGCAACTGTTGTCAGCGCGAGGGTGGCAAAGACAAATGCCATCAGGTATCTCCACATCACATCCGTGCTCCGGATGATTTCCAGTGAATCGTTGCGGGCAATCATAATATCATTGGTTCCGAATATAAGTATGCTCAGCAACAGGGAAATAAAAGCGAGCCAAATGAGTAGTAGTGCAGTATATATCGTGGTCGCCATAAATTTTGCCAGTAGTAAACCCGTACGGCTCACCGGCTTGCTGGCAATTAACCGCAGGGTGCCCATATTGGCTTCGCCTGCTATGGAATCCCCGGCAACGAGAGCGATCAGCAGGGGAATATGAATCAGCAGCAGGTTCAGGATTACAAAACAAACAAAATATCCATTCAGGATGCGGGTGAAGGGAATATCCAGGGATTCCTGCAGACTGCCCACAATGAATTCGATATAGGATTTCCCGTCGAATTTCAGGGCAATCTGAATAATGATCACCATGATGGCGATAGCCCCGAAACTGATATAGGTTCTCGGCTTCCGGAATATTTTGAGCAATTCAATTTGTAAAAGCTGCCACATGCTGTTTACTTCGGGTTAGTGATAAAAAATGGGATTCCAGTGAAGTCTTTGCCTGAAGTGACAGTACGTTAATATCCAACTGAACCAGATCCCGGTTTAGTTCTGGTATCTTTTCTTTCGGCAGTTGAAATACCAACAACCCCGAATCGGTTTTTTGCAGGAATCCATACCATTGGGTATTCCCCAGTAAAGTTTTTGCACTGGCCGCATCTGAAACTTCCACTTCAACCCTTGTTTTTTCAGGATCCACCAGGGATGCAGCCGTGCCTTCAACGATTTTTTTTCCCTGATCAATAATCAGCATCCGGGTGGATATCTGCTCAATTTCATGTAGCAGGTGAGAAGACACGATAATGGTTTTATTCAGATGACGACTCAGGTGTAAGATGAGGTTGCGCATATCAGCAATACCCTGCGGATCCAGTCCGTTGGTTGGTTCATCCAGAATAATGAGCCGGGGATTGTGGATCAGCGCAACCGCAATACCCAGTCTTTGTTTCATTCCCTGGGAAAAGGTTTTCACGCGGTCATTTTCCCTGCCTCCCAAACCCACCATTTCAAGCTGGTCGTTTAATTCTTTTTTACTGGTTTTCACACCGCTCATGCGGGCAAAGAGGGAAAGGTTTTCAAAAGCACTCAGGTATTTATACAGGTCCGGTTTTTCAATCACGGCTCCTACCTGACGCAGAATTTTATTCCGTTCCTTTTTTAGATCCATTCCGAATAATTCGATATGACCTGCTGTAGGAGAGATCAGGGTTAACAGCATACGGATGGTAGTGGATTTACCTGCACCGTTTTGTCCGAGAAATCCATAAACATCCCCTTCCTCCACGGTGAAGGACAAATCATCGACAGCCGTATGCGAGCTGAATTTTTTTGTTAAACGGGAAACGGTTACGAGTGGCATCTGATGAATGCAAATTACAGGATCGCCATCATCCAAAGAAAGAAGATACAGGGGAATTAAAATTAATTTATGAGGGCCTGTGTAATTCGGTGATTTGTTGCATCATTCGGTTAAACCGGTATGGGTATTCGAAAACCCGGCCGGTAAATCAAAATTTAACTATTCATTATGCGACCAACCATCTTAGTGCTCCTGCTGTTTATTTCCGCAGGACTTCATTCCCAGCCAAAAAAAATAAATGCAGAGACCTCTATTCAAAACGTAACCCTTTTTTCCTCCGGCGCCAGGGTGCAGCGGACGGCTGCCGTGAATCTGCAGCCAGGCCGCTCCGAAATCAGTTTCGAGGGATTGAGTAATCAACTGGAACAACAAACAGTACAGTTAAAAGCGGATGCCAGTATTATTTTGCTTTCGGTACAAACGACCAGGGATTTTTTAACCGAAAGAAAAATAGAAAAACAGGAAAGGGACTTCATTGAAAATACGAATACCCTGAAGGACAAATTCGACATGGATACGAAGCTGATGGAAGTATATAAAAATGAAGAAACGATGCTGATAAAGAATCAGGCGATAGGCGGAACAACCGGTGTAAAAACGGCCGATTTAAAAGAAGCGCTCGACCTGCAGCGGCAGCGGCTGACAGAACTGTACACCAAAGAGCTGGACATTCAGAAACGAATGGTAAGCGCGCAGCTGGAAATGGAAAAATATAAATCCCAATTGATGGAAATAAGCAAAAAAAAAGACAGCATCAGTTATATCGTTACAGCGCTTGTGGAATGTAAAGAAATCAGGACGGTCAATTTTCAATTGTTATATAATGTTAAGGATGCCGGATGGTATCCCGCTTACGACGTGAGAGTATCTTCTGTTACGGAGCCCTTGCATATTCAGATGAGTGCAAATGTGTTTCAGCGCAGCGGTGAAACCTGGAAAAATATTTCCATTGTGCTGAGCACGGGCAATCCGAAGGAGAATTCGACACCGGCCCATCTGCAACCCTGGATGCTGGGCTATTTTGATCCTTCCATATCTTTTCGCAAACAGGGTCAGGGTAGCGCGACCAGTGGAAGGGTAACTGACAACCTGGGTCAGCCCCTCCAGGGGGCCACGGTGTCCGTTAAGGGTACAGCTTTAGGTACATTAACTGACGCCAATGGATTTTTCCGGTTCAACAATATTCCGGTGAATGGAACACTTCTTGTCAGCAACCTGGGATACCAGTCGAAGGAGATGGCCGTTCAGCCCGGATATTTCACCGTTGTCCTGGAACATGGTTCGACCGCACTGAATGATGTGGTGGTGGTTGGGTATGGCAGTTCTGAATTAACAGGCAGTGTCGCCGGGTTGGCCTTTTCAGAAAGCAGGAAAGATAAAGTAGTAATGCAAAATGTCGCTGTATTTACACAGTTCCAGCCTACCACCACGGTATATAAAATTGATGAAAAATATACCCTGGAGACAGATGGTAAAACCACTACCATCGGGATGAAGGAATTTGAGGTCCCTTCGCTTTATGAATATTATTCCGTTCCGAAGACGGACCCTATTGCATTCCTTACCGCAAAAATCCCGAACTGGCAGGACTATGACCTGCAGTCGGGTGAGGTGAGTTTGTATTTCGAAGGGACTTACCTGGGTAAAACCTATATTGACCTGGGCACTGCGGATGACACGCTTTCCTTATCACTTGGGAAAGATAATGGTGTAAAAATTTCACGCCGGTTAGTAAAAGAATTCAGCATGAAAAAGTTTATGGGAAGCAGCCGGACCGAGTCCAGGGACTATGAAATAACGGTCCGCAATACCAAGACGGTGGCCATAAATATTACGGTCCAGGATCAGGTTCCCGTTTCCACAACAAAGGAAATAGAAATTGAAGAAGTAAAAGCACAGGACGCACAAATAGACAAAGAAACGGGTATCGCCAGCTGGAATTTGAATGTGCAGCCTGGTCAGGAAAGAAAACTCAGGATAAGTTATACGGTGAAATATCCAAAAGACAGGAAACTGGCATTGGAATAATGCAAATAGGCCGTTCTGAAAAACGGCTCATTTCGAATTCCCGCTGAAGCATGAGCCTCTTATAGTATTGACCTGATCAGCCCGCCTTCGGCCCTTATGGAAGCTCCATTCGTGGCTGAGGCCAGCGGACTGCAGTAATAAGCTACCGTGTTGGCGATTTCGTCTATGGAAGCGAAACGACCGAGCAGGGAAGTAGGGCGCATGGTTTTAAAAAAATCAGTTTCCACTTCCCTGGGTGTCTGGTTATTTTTCCTGGAAATATCTTCAATAAAATTAGCGGCTCCTTTTGACATAGTCGGTCCGGGTAAAATCGAATTAACGGTGACTCCCGTTCCCTTCGTTAATTCAGCAATTCCGCGGCTGACTGCCAGCTGGGCCGTTTTGGTCATGCCATAATGAATCATTTCGTCAGGAATAAAAACCGCCGACTCGCTGGAAATAAAAATGATCCTTCCCCAGTTTTTTTCCAGCATTTTCGGAAAATAATGTCTGGATAAACGGATCCCGCTCATCACGTTTACTTCAAACAAATGGAACCAGTCAGAGTCTGGAATTTCAGTAAATGATTTCGGCTCAAAGATGCCCGCATTGTTGATCAGGATATCCACTACAGGCAGATCCTTTAATAAACGATTAATTTCATCCACTTTGGAAAAATCTGCAGCGATTCCGGAAACTTCTGCATTTTTTACGGATGATTTTAATTCATTCACTGCTTTATCAACCGAATCCTTTGTTCTGCCGTTCACCACAACCCGGGCGCCTTCCATGAGTAACCTTCTGGCAATAGCATAACCGATACCAGAGGTGGACCCGCTGATGAAGGCGGTTTTATTATTTAATTCTAAATCCATATTCTTTTTTTTAAAGTTACCAATTACCACTTACCGCCGCGGTGTTTGTTGTGTTTTTAAGACTAAGCGGCATCAGGAAGCAAAAATGGATTCTATGATGTCATGATGAAGCTGCCCGTTTTTCATTTCATCCTCAATACTTGCAAAATTTCCTTTTGAAACCGTTTTATTTATTTTCCCCTCTTTTATATGGTGCAGGTAATCACAGGAATCCTGGAGGGTGGAAAAGATATGCGAGGAGAGGATAACGGTTTTATTAAGCTGTTTCAGTCTCATCAGGATTTCCTGGATAATCATATTACTGGAGATATCCACGCCGTTGAAAGGTTCATCCAGGATGAAGACTTCATTTTTTTGGAGCAGCAGTCCGGTGATGGCTAGTTTTTTCTGCATACCGGTTGAATAGGTCTCCGCATATTGTTTTAAGGGCAGTTCAAAAAGATTCAGCTTCAGGATATCCCGGTGAATGATTCCCCTCGCATTACAGAGAAGGTTTAAATATTCGTATCCCGTCATCCTGGAAAGAAAATAAGGGATGGTTGGAAGGAATCCGGTTTCATTTTTTAATATCCCGCCATCATAGGAAATGGATCCCTTAAAATCCTCCAGACCGGCCAGACATTTAAAAAGGGTGGTCTTCCCGGCGCCATTTTCACCAATGATTCCATGAATTTCACCCCGGTTAAACTGCAGTTGAATATCCTGCAGGACCAGGCGATCATCATAGGATTTTGATAGTGCCTGAATTTGTATCATTTTAAAAGCATGTTTAATCTTTTTACCGACTGAAAATACAGGTCGGGGAAAACATATAATAATAATGGCGGAAACAAAATGGCGGCTCCAATTTTAAAATTCTGGATCAGGGTCAGGGGAGCGGGAAAGCTGGCATAAACCGCGACCGTCATGAGTGCTATATCGAGCAGGCCAATAAGTGTTATGAGCGCAATCAGTCCCGCAACTGCGGGATTAAAAACAGTAAGCGGGATCGAAATGCAAAGACTTAACAAAAAGCCGTAAAGAATTCCGGTTTTTATTTTCTCCCTGAGGAATTGCCTGGGAGACTGGGCATGTATCCAGACATAGAACATCGGCTCCCGTCCGGTGTAATAAGAAATGCATAACAAAAATTGTCCCATCAGGCAGACCAAACCCAGATTCACATTGTGATAGTAAATGGAAATAAAGGAAACAGCAATCAGGATAATAACCAGCAAATATGTTTTTCTGAAACCGGTGGTAAATTCAAAGGGCCTTTTGGAGAAGGGGGAGGGGATAACCAGGGATGGCTGGGTAATACCATTTAAAAAAGCCAGGCCCGCGCTGAGCAGGATCAGGAGCGCGGCAATAATCCAGTTGCCCATAAACAGCAGGTAAATGGAAAAAGGGATTGTGCATAAAATATTTTCAAGAATTCTTACTAGCCAATAAGGTTTCCGGAAGAAAGTATTTTTCAGGAATTCATTCCTGGATCTTTCCCCCAGTGTGCTGGTTAGTACAAGTGAAAGAAAACTGTAAAATACAGCCGGATAATAAACCTTTTTAAAAATCAGCCAGGAAATCCAGATGAATACCAGCGCACCAACGGCTATCCCGATAACGGGCTCCATTTTTAGATCTTTTATCGACCTGATCTGTCGTCGGAACTGAAGTTTAAAATATTCTTTCACGATGAATGGACCTGGTATTTAAATAGTTCCTGAATTTAACCCTGTTTTAAGTTCCATGCCTACAGCATCTTCAAAATTCGCTGTGAGAAGTTTTTTACTCACTTTCTGCTGACGGTATTCGTACAAATGTAAAAGGGTCTCAGTTTTCACTGAAACCCTTATCTGTATTGAGTGGGAGCACACGGGTTCGAACCGCGGACCCTCTGCTTGTAAGGCAGATGCTCTGAACCAGCTGAGCTATGCTCCCTTTTAAGGACTGCAAAGATAAGGTCTAAAAACTTTCTGCAAAATAAATTCCATGTATATTTGTGGTGCTATTTTTCACTCCTCAGGTTGATTCCCACTATCCGTTGAACCCGTCGTTTTGCACTCCCCCTGTATTTTAGACCGAATCAGAGCATTTTAAATTTTTTAAAGCATTGAAGTCACTCATTACGCTGTTCGTTACATGGGCGATGATATCCATCGCTGTCCTTTCCTGTAAGAAAATGCAGGAAAACGGGTCTGTACCTCCACCGGTAGATTCCGTTAAAACATTTTATCTGGATTCCACTATTTACCTGCTAAAGGATACGAATCTGACAACAGGCGTTTTTCATTATTCAGTAAGCAGCCAGAGTCTGCCGAATTTTAAAAAGGGCGACTACTTTATCGAACCCAGGAATTTTGGCTACCTCAGAAAAATTGATGATGTCAAAATATCTGGTGGCGACCTGTATCTTTATTCTGAACAGGCAACTATCTTTGATGCCTTTAAGAGGTATGGGGATTTCAGCGGAACATTTTCCATGCCGGGCGCCCTGAATCCTTTTTCATATTCAAGGAATCAATTAAGAGGTGCCAAAACAGGCGTTAATTCATCAACAAAAAATAATGGATCGCCGTCCACGCTCAGTCTCTTTCCGCAGGAGATTATTTCCGTGACAGATATTGACTATTTTTTAGAAGCAGAAGTAAATTTTAATCCTGTTTTCAGAACTTTTTTTAGTGCACAGAATAAATCCTTTTCCCTGAAAGTCGATAGTACCAGCCTGGGTCTGCACTTTTGGTTTAGCCCGCACAGAACAAGCGGTGGAATACCAAACCGGACAGATACTATTCAGCTGCAGAATGATCTTCATACCTGGTATCCGCAATTTTTCAACAGGATACCAATAGAAATCGCGGGTCCTGAAGGATTGCCGATTATCGGCGATTTAGAAGTGGATTTGCAGGCTGTGCTGAAATACAATGGTTCCCAGTATACTCCTTACTTTGAGATAAATGCACAACGTCGGTTCGCAATGAGTATGAACTATCAAAATGCGAATCTGGATGCCATGTTTACATATACAATGTTGAATGATAGTGACTGGTTTGGTAGTCAAATAGCGGATATTACAGGTTTGGTCGCGGAGATGGACCTTATTCCTGTTTTTAAAATTAATTTTTATAATGTGCCGGTAACTAAAATAAGTCTGCTGGGTAAGATGACGGCCACAGTAGAAAGCAATTCGAACCCAAATTCCTGGATTGAGGTCGGGCAGTTTGGCGTGCAGGGTGTGACTGATTTTAACAATAGTGTGTTCGGATCTTTTCCCAACACCGTAACCAGGATATCTTCCACCGAAATTAACGATACCGTTTATACAGCTCCCAGCAGGATTATTTCAACGGGTATGGTTTCTGGTAAACCGGGTGATAATATTCCGATGTCCATAGAGGTTCAGGATTCTCATGGATTGCCTGTACTGTTTCCAACTTCTGTTTATTATTCAAGCGATATAGGTTCATGGGATAACCCTTTTTTAGTTTCCAGTTCTGCAACCGGAACTGCTACGAATACTTTCACCCTCGCTGCGGGAACAAATAATGTTCAGATAACGGTAAAAGGTCCGGCCAACAATACCCTTGCGTCCTTAAGTAAGACTTTTATGACTGACAATGCAGCTTTTGGTTTTAATAAAAACCTGGTAGGGATCGGGCCATATCCGATTCCCGGGTTGGTTCCGGGGTTTAATGGTTCCGGCAGTTCGGTATATGTAGCCGGTGGAACCATTCATTTCGACAAGGACGGGGACTCGAGTTTTTATGTGAAGATTTTTGATGCCAATAATGCTTATTTGTATACGGGAAACGCATCTGTTAGCAGTTATGGGGCAGAATCCCCGAATAAGACTTTTGTTCAGACAGATCAAAACTATCCGGGGGCAAGTCCTTACGGTCCGAGCCAGCCAACTGTATGGGGCGTTACCATGCCACCGGGAAGCGAGATTTATTTTAGTATAGGTGGTAATTCCTCTGTCGGTATGCAAACACCTGATGGTAAATATGACATGATTTTACCCCCTGGTTATTGTATTTTTCAATAATATAGCCCGATGCTCCCCTTTTAAAGCGGGATTAATTTCTATCTTCAGAAATTGGCAAAACATCTTATATTTGCGATCCCAAATTTGACTCCGTAGCTCAGTTGGTAGAGCAAAAGACTCTTAATCTTTGGGTCCTCGGTTCGAGCCCGAGCGGGGTCACAATCTGAACGTAAAACAGGCCGGGGAATGGTTCCCGGCTGACGACTCAGAAATGTTTAAAAGAAAACCACCTGTTCTTGGGTGGTTTTCTTATTTCAAGCATTTAACTTTAGCAGTTAGCCCAAATGTTAGTGAAATTCTTTCAAAAGAGTAATGGACCTGACAGTATTTATTAAGGATAATTGCAAATATCTCCGGTAAAAACATTAATAATAAAAATATGGTTACTCAAAAAATTACACCCTATTTGTGGGTAGAGAAAGATGCCAAAGCTGTAGCAGATTACTACTTATCCATTTTTAAAGGCGGTAAGCTGAAAGATTTTCGTAAGTTCGATAGCGACGAAAGTGGAAATGATGCAGGCATAGAAACAGCTGTAATTGAAATAGCAGGAATGGAGTTTAGTATATTAGCAGCAGGCCCACTATTCAAATTTAATGAAGCAGTCTCTTTTGTCATCAATACACAAGACCAGGCTGAAACGGATTATTATTGGGAAGCTCTTACTAAAAATGGTGGTGAGGAAGGATCTTGTGGATGGTGTAAAGATAAATATGGATTATCCTGGCAGGTTGTACCAACTGAATATTTCGAATTAATACATAGCGATGACCCAATAGTAAGGGACAAAGCAATGAAGAACACATTAGAGCAGAAAAAATTGATACTTTCAGAACTCAAATGAACAGATATCATTGTAGTTAGTACCAATCCAAACCTGTAAAGGTGAACTGTGCCATATTTATTTCTTTTTAAAGACCGAAACAAATAGGGTAGAGGCAATCGCTTCAGGCAGGAAAGCTGACATTTTATTTTGTCTTCCATAAAACCCGGAGTGCAGCAGGTCAAAACCCAGATTGGCTATTTTGTTATTAAAATCATTTTTGTAAACCACATGACGCACATATTTCATATACTTTGGACGGTGAATTAATTTATACGCGATTCTTTCAAGATTTCTGTATACTGCCTGTCTGTTCGGCATGGATACAATAAAAATCCCGCCAGTTTTCAGCATCGCATATACATCGGCCAGCACCCGGTCGATGTCCTCAATATATTCAAGAACGCTGGAAGAAATCACCACGTCGTATGGTGTTGGTAAAATCGATTTGTCAAAAGGTATTTTTGAGGCGATAAATTCAGCATTTTGGATCCTTAAGTCATCCTTTTTATTATTGCATAATGCGATCATGTTGGCCGCTCCATCGATACCCGTAACCTGAAGGCCTTTGGTAGCCAGCGTGAAACTGAAGATTCCGCTTCCGCATCCCAAATCGAGTGCTTTCCCGGCAACCGGCAGATATTTTGGCCATAGGTCGGTCCAGACTTTAAAGCGCTCTTTAAAAGCCGTTGAGTATTTGTAACCGGAGTCAAATTCCTCCGCAGTATCTGAAAAATAGTTATCAGCAGTAGGTTTCATAATTCAGTTTTCTCCGGTTATAAATTATAGCCACGTATAGCTTCCGGCAAGAAAAAGTTAGAATTATAGATGCTCAGGATACAAGCTTGATAGGAACGAAGTCCCTGAATTTACTACATTTTCGTATCATTTGAGACTAAATAAAAATTTACCTGGCTGGCACCATCTTTTGGATTGATGTCCCAAAGGATTGGGAAATAAAACTGTAATAACATAATAGAGCAGAAGAAATTAAAAATCAAAATGTTGGCAGAAGAGGCAAGGGACTTATTTTATAACCAGATTGTAAAGGATATTTCAATATCTGGCATAATACAAATTCTCAAATGAGAAAACGTTCCACTAGTCGGATATTCCATTTCATGGAGATTGTTGGTGCAGGATCATGAAGGAACAGAATGAAGAAACCCACAGGATCTCTCCGGTGGGTTCTTAACAGTTTCATAGTGTAGCCTTAGTTTCCAGATAGTGTGAACAGAATGATCGAAGATAAAAGAGCAATTGTTTAAAAGCTGTTAAGACCCCGGGGTTCTGCGAATTTTATATCAATCTTAAGACTTGAGTCCAAAAATGATGAGCAGTAAAAGACTTTACATGGGGGCAGCTCGCATGAATTGACTTTCGCTTTTCCAGATTAAATCCAGACCAGTCGTAAGTTCCATTACGGCTTTCAGTATAAATACGGCCGCATTTGATAAACAAATTATGGTGAACTAACTTCATTGAAATACTTACGGGTTTACCATTGAATAAAGCGAAATATTATATAGCAGCAATAACCGCCTATACGCTCTGGGGTTTTTTTAGTCTTGCCCTGGAGCCCATCCACCAGTATGCGGCATATGATATTTTATACCATCGTGTATTCACCTGCGCCATACTGATGCTCATTATTGTATTTCTGTTTCGAAGAAATAAACTAAGAGAAACATTTCGCCTGATTAGAACAATGCCGCCAAAAAAGAGAATCCGGACGATATGGCTGAATATCGCAGGCAGCTTTTTTTTGACGGCCAATTGGTTTTTATTTATCTACACGATGATACATGTGAGTATAAAAGCTACATCGCTGGCTTACCTGGTCTGTCCGATACTCACCACGCTGCTGGCTTTTTTTATTTTACACGAAAAATTACACAGACTTCAATGGCTGGCGGTAGCCATGAGCATTATAGGATGCCTTTTATTAAGTTACGGTGACTTAAAAGATATGTTATTCAGCCTGATCATTGGTTTCAGTTATGCCTGTTACCTGGTCAGCCAGCGCGTGAATTCAGGATTGGACACTTTTATCGTACTTAGTTTTCATATCGTACTATCTTCCCTTTTCCTTCTTCCATTTTATTTTTTATACGGGGCAGGCTCACCTGGTGAATCCACTTTCTATATCTACATCGCGATTATCGCGGTATTTCTTACCATACTGCCCTTGTTCCTGAACTTATATGCTTTAACGGGAATGAATTCATCTGTGGTGGGAATGTTGCTAAACATCAATCCGATAATTGGATTCACGCTGGCTACCTGGGTTTTTCATGAGTCAAGCAGCCCATTGCAGATTGTATCTTACGGCATCATATTTCTGGCTGTGATTGTTTTCAACGGGAAAGAAATATTTATCCGGGAAAAGGATCCGGCCAATGCTTAAAGGCATAATTATTCCGTCCTCAACGATTTGACCGGGCTCGCTAGGGCTGCTTTGACGGCCTGGAAACTGACGGTAACAAAGGTGACGAATAACGCGCCGGCTCCTGCTGCGGCAAAAATCCACCAGGACAGGTCCGTCCGATAGTTATAATTCTGCAGCCAGCCGTACATGAAATACCATGACAATGGTACAGCGATCAGAAAAGAAATAATCACCAGCATCACAAAATCCCGCGAGAGCAGATTCCAGACATTGAAAACAGAAGCGCCCAGCACTTTCCTTACGCCGATTTCTTTTTTGCGCTGTTCGGCCACAAAAGAGGTTAATCCAAACAATCCGAGACAGGATATCAACACGGCAAGAGACGCAAAGAAGCCGGCAAGTCGCCCGATGCGTTCCTCGTCACCAAACTTTTTCGCGTATTCCTCGTCCACAAATTTGTATTCAAATGGCTGCTCGGGGTTGAATTTTTTAAATACGGGTTCTATCTTCTGCAACGCGGCTGTGGCGCTGACCGCCGGGTTTAGTTTCAGGATCGTGACATTTCCGGGATAGGATAAGGCAGTATAAATAGTGGGCCTCGCTTCATCATAAGGGGATTCAATCACCATATTTTTTACAACGCCAATCACTTTGAGTGGCTTGCCCCACCAGGTCATGGTTTGTCCCACCGGTTGATTCAGGTTCATGTATTTTACGGCGGCTTCATTCAGTATCACAGCCGAGCTGTCTGTGAGAAAATCTCTTGAGAAACCACGCCCGTCCTCAATTTCCCAGCCAATGGTTTTTCCAAAATCCAGCGATGCACTAACGACACCGAAATCGGTTGAAAGATTGGGATCCTTGCCCGGCCAGCTGAATCCGCTGGTACTGTTCCAAATGCCCGTGGTCGGACTTTCTGATTCGGCAATGGATGTTACAGCTCCTGTTTGAAGAAGTTCTTCTTTTACAGCATCAAAATGTGAATGGACAGATGTGTCACCTGTCGGAATGCTGATGAGGTTGGCGCGTGAATATCCTACGGGTCTGTTTTTAGCGAATTGTATCTGGCGGTAGATGACCAGGGTGCCGATAATCAATGCGACAGAAACGGTGAATTGAACAACCACCAGTATCCTGCGTGGCAGAGCAGCATAACGACCGGCTTTGAAGGTTCCTTTCAACACCTTCACCGGCCGGAAAGAAGAAAGATAGAAGGCCGGGTAGCTTCCGGCAACAAAAGAAGTAATCACGATGAATGTCAGTCCGGTCAGCCAGAACAGCGGACTGTCCCACAGAATCGACATTTTTTTATTGGACACATAATTGAAAAAGGGCAGGGTGAACTGGGCCAGCAGTAAGGCGAGTAAAAAAGCGAGCGCAACCGTCAGGAATGATTCACTCAGGAATTGGAAGATCAGTTGACGGCGAAGAGATCCGATGGTTTTACGGATACCAACTTCTCTTGCCCGTTTTTCGCTTTTCGCTGTACTCAGGTTCATGAAATTGATACAGGCGAGCAGCAGCACAAATAAACCGATGATGCTGAACATGTGTACGTACTTGATCGCGCCTCCGGTATTTACGCCATTTTTATATTCGGAATAGAGGTGCCACCTGTCCATGGGGATTAAAAACAGGGCGGGTTTCTTTTTTTGCAAAAGAGCATTCACTTTTTTCAGCTTGGCATCTTTGATCTTGGCAGAAACCTTGTCGAAGTCTGCATTGTCATTAAGTTCTGCAAAAATGGTGGTGAAATTCGGCCGCCACGGATCTTCCATGTCTTTCAGCTCACCGTTGGATTTATACCAGTAATCCCAGGAAGAAATAAAATTTAGATTAGCCAGGGTGGAATTCTGTGGAAAATCCTCATAAACACCGGCCACTTTTAATGGTGGCTGATGATCGATCCGGATGATCCGGTTGATCGGATTTTCTTTTCCAAACCAGGCAGTGGCTGCGGAAGCAGACAGTAAAACAGAAGAAGGATCATAAAGGCTGTTTTGTTTGCCCTGAAGCATACTGAGCGAAAACATTTCGGGCATTTCTTTTTCAAAATAACCTCCGGTTTCCCTGAACCTTTTATCGCCGATAACCACCAGGTGGCTTCCCCAGTTTACAGCCATCACGATATGTTTAAAGTCGCTGCCATATTTTGTACGGAGTTCGTTTGCCAGCGGGTAGGGTACACTCCACCAGGTCTGCACCTCGCCATTGTTGGTCACATTTTGAACGACCTGCGCAATGCGTTCATGGTTTTTAAAAGATTTATTGAATGAAAGTTCATCGTGCAGCCATAAACCAATCAGAATGGCTACGGTCATTCCGATAGACAAGCCGGCGATATTGATAAAAGAATGCAGTTTGTCTTTGATCAGACTGCGCCAGGCCGTTTTAAAATAATTTTTGAGCATCTGTGACTCGGTTTTTCTCTTTACTGATAGGTTATCTGAAAGTAAGACTGGCTCCTCTGTTCGTTATAGCGGTCACTTTTGTACCGCCCCCGTTTGTTGAGCCTTTAACTAAATCCTTCGATTGCGAACCGGTAAAATTCTGCATCCCATTTATTAAAACATTCCTCGCTTGCAGATCAAGGTTAAGGCCTGTCCCTTTTGGAAGCGCAAGAGAGATGTCGCCATTGTCATTACGCATCAGGATTTCACCGGTAATATTAACTGCGGACAAGGAAATATTGCCATGGTCGGTAGATGCGTTCACACTGCTGGACATGCCTTCCAGACTGACATTTCCATGGGAAGTAGACGCGACCAGCTCGCCTTCGATGTTGTTTCCGGATACGTCTCCGTGCTGGGTGCCGGCACGCACTTTACCTTTCAAATCTCTTAAGTCGATATTTCCGTGCGAAGTGATGAGCTTTATTGTGCCTTCACTATTCCTGCCTGTAATATCTCCATGGTCGGTGCTGACGTCAATATCATTTTTGCAATCCGTGACGGAAACGTTACCATGAGAAGTTTGTCCGACCAGTTTTCCTGTTATTTTGGAGATAGTTATATCTCCGTGGCTGGTTTCCAGGTTCTCGTCGCCTTCCAGTCCGGTCAGGTCAATATTTCCATGACTGGTCTTTAGTATGCTTGATGCAGTCTTTGGCGCATATATCACAAAAGAGATACTGAGTCCGGATTCATTAAGCAGAATATCTTTTTTCTGATGCGCAGAAGCATTGAGTACGTCACCGGAAAGCGAAATCTCCAAAGTATAGTATTCATCCAATCTGTTTTGAATCTCCTGCCTGCTCAGTTTCTGGTTACTATTGCCTGAACGCACATAGACCTCCACCCTGGTTTGTGAGGCAGGAGCATCAGAAACGGAAATATTCCCGTGACTTGTGCCCCCGATTATTTTTTTAGGCGAAGCATCTTTAAATGTTTTTGTGGTATACAGATAGTCTGCTTCAGAATTCTGAGCCTTCAGGACTAAGCAGCTCACAGTAAGAACAAGTGCAAAAACTATTTTTTTCATGTATCTGAATTGTTTAAAGTAAAATAGATCAGTCCCAAAGGTATGCCGGTTCGATAGCGAATTGAGAGTCAGTAACATACAATAAAAGCAAGGAGTAAAATTGTCCGCTTGTGATACAGCAGGCGAACGGTCTGATTCAGGGCATTTTCAAATTATGAATGATTGATCTGCCGCCACTGCCGAACCCGGAGGTGGAATCAGGCAGGCCGGCCAATTTGGAAGATTAATCTGCATATTCTATTTCAGCCATTTTTTTCGCCTGAACCAAATTAATGGTACAAGGAAACATATCAGGATCAATATGATTCCATATAAATATCCATACTTCCACTCCAGTTCGGGCATAAACTTAAAGTTCATTCCATAGATTCCGGCAACCAGCATGGGTGCTGAAATGCATAAGGTAATTATGGTTAGTGTTTTAAAGATCCTGTTTTGTTCCAGGTCAATCTTATTTGATACATAGTCCTTGAGGTCGTTCAGCCGTTCAAAATTGTTTTGAACATATTCATTTATTACCGTCAGGTCATTTAGTTCAAGAAAAATAGTTTCTTTTATTTCGGGACTTAACTTTTTACTTTTCCTGAGCAGGTGTAATACCCGCCTGAATTCATTTAGTGACTCTTTGAAAAGAATATTATTGAATTTTAGCGCAGTTATTTCATTCAATTCCTTCTCGGAAAAATCTTTCTGTTTCTGCAGGGCAGAATAAACAGAAATAATATTTCTCGACATCAGTTCTGTCAGGTCGGCAAAATAATCGGGCACTATCCCAATCATCATTTGAAGAAATGCGTCTGGTGTAAATGGATGGGTATTAATATTTTCGAAATATTGTTGTTTTTTATTTTCAGGTATAAACTGTTCAAAATTAGTGGCCATGAATGAAGCCATGATTTTCTCCGTCAGAATAAAGGACAGGATCACTTCTTCGATTTTATTCTGTGCTGTCAAGTAGGGAAATGAAAAATTAAATGCCAGTTGGCCGTTTTCTTCCAGATAGTGTGAGCTTATTTCAATATCATCGCCATTGTATAAAATGGCTGCATTGATGCCGAATATCTTTTCAAAGCCTGGGACATCTTCCTTTTTATAATCAATTATTTGCACACTGCATATACCATTCAGGTCACCAGGTAATTCGTTGATGCTATTTACACGGGTAATTTGCTTATCGGTTCTTAGAAATTCGATAATCATTGCTCAGATATTATGCAGTAATGACATCAATTTAAATATATCTATTCACTATCCCGCAGGAGGTGCAGGATTAACCGGCAACGTAAAGTCGCGCCTGTTCATTTCTTCGAGCGACAAATGTTTATTCGCCTCGAGATATTCTTTCACTAATGCGTTAAAAAGCGATTTATGTGCTGGTAATTTCAGGCGTACACGGGCCTGAATTTTACCTTCTTCCGTTTTGTAAATGTATTTGGCGTACCAGTTCGCAATACTAAAACGCTCGTTGGCTTCCACCTGTTTTTTACTGAGCACCCGCCTGCTCATATCCGGCATTTTAGATATGACGGTTTTGTCGTAATACCTTTTGAAAACGAGCAATTTCCCAATTGCGCCGGATGCATTTTGGACAAAAGGGTTATTCTCCGATATAGCCATATTATGTATTTTAATTAAATATATGAATCTTCTGGTTATTTATTGCTAATCTTCAGGATATTTTCCGTTTAAATTAGGAAGAATACCGGATAAATACCGGAAGATAAACGGAAGATCACCGGAGAATAGATGATAAAAACAGCCTTCAATTCCCATTCACATTCGGTGGAATTATCAGGCCTGGAAAACCTGCGTCAGGAATAGGGCATCTGTGCTTTTGCATTTCCTGCAAAATGTCCCGAGAGAAAGTCGCTTATTTGCATTTTTGACTAAAATGGATTTTTTATACCGGAAGGATCAATTAGGAAGGGGCTGCTGGTGATATTAGCTTTGTCAAAGCCCCGTAAATGCAAAGCCGTGAAGTACTTTCTTTCTTTAATTGTTCTTAGCAGTATGCTCATTAGATGCAGCAGCAAGAACAATATGGTAATTACTCCCTGTGATACCTGTGGGCAACACAAAGTGATTCCAGATACGGTACCGGTTTCGATAACTATACTAACCGGCGATCAAATAATTGAAAACGTATCCGCACTTGCTCCCATAACTGTTTCAGTCATCGTTAAAAATAAAGAAGGTAAGAGCATCAAGGGTGTTACAATCTCCTTTTTGCCAGCATCGAATAGCGGATCCGTTAGTTCGGCTTCGCAAATGACCGACAGTTCCGGAACTGCGTCGACAACCTGGACACTCAATCCCCAACCCGATTCCAATGAAGTGGTTCTCGCAAAAGTGATATTTAATAATATTGACCTGTCCGTTCGATTTCATGCATCCGTTCTGGAAAACCCATATTATAGTTTTTCAGGTACACTTACCATGGATTCAACGACCCAGCCTTCATTACTCACCTCTGCTGATTCAACCAACAAGCCCGATCCCTTTACTATTCCCTCCGATCCGATGGCTTTGTCAAATGGAATAGCTTATCCATTTGAGTTGGACAGTATGCAGTTTCCGGATCTTCAACCGGGTGAACATGGAAGAGGTGGATATAGCATTATGACAATTAATCATTTTTTATACACCTATTTGCTGGTGAATTATGAAGTGAGTGGGTTTCTCATCATGGATATTACTGAAACAAAATCATACACATCTCCTGAAGCCTATACCGTGACCATGCAATGGGAATTTAGGGGAGGTTGGGAAACGACCGGGATCAGTGGTGATGCTTATCTTCTTGAAACCATTTCGTCACCCACCAGGGGAACGTTCACCAATAGCCGTACCGGCACATTTACAACAACCGGACAGATTTCGCATTAAAAAATATCATTTTGTCTTAGATTTAGATAGTAAGTACCGCGGAATCTCCGCACCGGTATCAAACCGTATAATAAAAACTCAACATATGAAAAGAGTTACCTCCCTCGGCGGCATTTTTTTTAAATGTCAGGACAAAAAGAAATTAAACGCATGGTATGGGGAACACCTGGGTTTGGATGTGAGCGACTACGGAACAAACTTTGAATGGCGCGAGGTTGAAGACCCGGATAAAAAAGGACTTACCGTATGGAGTCCGTTTGATGCGTCAACCAAATATTTTGAACCCTCAACAAAGGATTTTATGATCAATTACAGGGTGGAAAATATTGAGGAGCTGGTGGAGCAATTAAAAAAAGAAGGTGTGACCATTCTTGATGAAATTGCAGATTCTGACTATGGGAAGTTTGTCCATATCCTTGATCCCGAGGGAAACAAGATTGAATTATGGCAGCCTTAATGGAACAGTAAACTTCGGCGATAAGGTTCAAAAATATTTTACCCTGACACCGGCTGGCAGGGCCGGCTGAAATTCCTGGAGGTTCTTCTTCAGGTCAGGGATTTTCGTTTTATCGAGTGCGTAAAATGTAACCACACTGTCCCCGCATATCACATTATCCGGAATCGTCCAGGTGGCAATCTTATCCCATTTTACCAGCAGCGAATCACTAAACCAACTAACATACAATACAGCAATGCCTACCTGTTCGCTTTTACTCAGGCTGTCCAGGAAGGCAGGGGAATTATAATGGTTCTTTATGCTCCGGGCCACCTGGATACTGGCAAGTCCGTACAGGTCCAGCGGCCCTTTCTTTTTATAATAGGCAATTGCGCCGATATCATTGCAGGCCACCGGTTGATCATCGTAGTAGGTATTCAGGAACCTGGCCATTTGGAATTGCTGATCATAAATATTTATACAGGCTTTCGAAGCCTGATGAATAGCGGACCCAGTCCGCATACCGGCTGGTAACAACAAAGCGATCAGGATAAAACCTGCTACAAGCGGCTGCCGTCTGAAGCCGGACAAAATACGGGACCCGTATTTACTGAGCAACACGGAAACGATGACCACGCTGTTCATCAGGAGATATGCTTCATAGCGGAAAAACCAGCCTGTAGAGGCCAAAGACAATTGCAGGAAAGTACAGAAGATCAGCAGGATAAATGTATACCTGTAACGAACAGCCTTTTTGAAAGAGTCTTCGAAAAAAAGATAGGAGAGTGGCAGGATGATCAGAAGATACTGGGTTGCTATTGCGCTGAGCCCGGCGGAGACCCCGGTTAGCCTCCTGAGTATAACAAAGAAAACGAAATGGAAGATGCCCGCAAATGAAAGGGTCGCCATTTCAGATTTTATCAGTACGGAATTGGGCAGAAAAAAACTTCCCTTTCCGACGGAGTATATACCGAACAGGGCTACCGGCAACACGCAAACGAATCCCAAAAGAAATGCGGCCCCGATTTTACGTTTGTACAATAACAGCAGGCAGGCTATTGCAATCAGGAATAATCCTTCATACCGGATGGTACTGCAAAAAATACCGTATAAAAGCAGCGGGACCGGCAAATTATTTTTACCCGCTTCATTGTCAATCTGCTCAAGCCAGTCTGAAAAACGGAAAATAAAAAGAAAAGTGAACAGGCACTGAAGGGTATGTTCCATGCCGCTGATAACAAGAATGGGCAGGGGCGTGAAAAATATTACAGCCAGCAAAATGATTAGTTGGCCGAATGGCCCAACGTTTTCTTTTTGAAGCTGCTTCCAGATAACGATGATCAGGATAATTCCCGCAAGGATATTTACAACCAAGGGGATCCATACCTGCACTGTAAAAATTTTAATCAGTATGGCCAGAAGAAGAGTATACAGCAGGGAAGAGGAAGCCGATTGAAACTCACCGCTGGTGATTCCCCAGTTGCCATGCAGGGCCAGGTTTTTGGCTATTGTTAAATGGATGAATGTATCATCCAACGGATACATGAGGGTACCCCCTGTGTGACGGGTCACCTGATATTCGATCAGTGCGACCGGGATCAAAAGCGCCAGCAGGGAGATGGGTAAAACGATACGCGGACGCTCGTTGATCAGGGAATACATCTTCATTTAGGCTAATATACTAAATATCATTTATTTACCTGTCTGCATAATGATCCGGATGCTTCTTAAATATTTTCCTTCCGGCTTTTTTTACAGATCTTCATGGACAGATTGAATATTTATTAAATATGGATGCAGAAGACCGATATAAAAACGTACATGAGGATTTTATGATTGCCTGCCTGGAACTTGCGATTCTCTCAAAAGAGTCTGGTAACAGTCCGGTGGGCTCAATCCTGGTTCGGGATGGCCAGATTATCGCCCGGGGCGTGGAAAGGGTAAAAGAAAATCAGGATATTACTTATCATGCAGAAATAGAAGCCATCCGGAGTGCTTCCGAACTCTTCAAGAGTCAGGATCTTTCTTCCTGCACATTGTATACAACCCATGAACCCTGCATTATGTGTTCCTATATCATCCGCCATACCAAAATCAATACGGTGGTGATCGGAACCTCATCGGGTGACAAGGGCGGGGTTCATTCCCCATATCCGATCCTGCTGGATAAAAAAATCAGGTCATGGGGGAAACCGCCAAAAATTATTGAAGGTATTTTGGAAAAAGACTGTCTCGAATTATGAACGAACCATGCTGCTGCCATGTTGTATTTTAAATAGCTGAATTTATTTAACATCTTAACTCATGGCATTACTGAAAGATTTGTATTCGCCCGGATTTTATAAAAACCTGTCCAATGCCCTGGCGGAAATCATGCCTTCCTTCAATAAGCAGCGGTTTACTTCCCAGATTTTTACGGATGATTTCAGCGACATGGAACTAAAAGCCCGTATGCGTCACACCACCGAAGTGTTGCGCGGTTTCATGCCTTCAGATTTTAGTATGGCGGCGCAGGTGATCGGAAAACTTATTCAGCAACTAAAGAAAAATGGTACCGGGGGCGATGAGCTGGCTTATATTTTCCTTCCTGATTATATTGAATTGTATGGTATCGACGATTTTGATGCAGCAGTAAAAACAATCGAATCCGTTACCCAGTTTATCAGTTGTGAATTTGCGGTCAGGCCCTTTATAATCCGGTACGATGGTAAAATGATGCAGCAGATGAAAAAATGGGCTTCTCATTCCAATGAGCGGGTCCGCCGCCTGGCCAGTGAGGGGAGTCGTCCGCGTTTACCCTGGGCCATGGCAGTACCGGCATTAAAAAAAGATCCCTCACCCATTTTGCCCATCCTGGAAAAACTGAAAACCGATCCTTCCGAATCTGTCAGAAGGAGCGTGGCTAATAATCTCAACGATATCGCCAAGGACCATCCGGAACTGGTGATCGGTATTGCAAAAAAATGGAAGGGTATCAGTAAAGAGACTGACGCCATCATCAGGCATGGAAGCAGGACCCTGCTCAGGCAGGGGCATGAAAAGATCCTGAGCCACTACGGACTGAAAAGCAGGGAGGTCGCCATCACATCACTTACCATCGAAAACCCCGGCGTTCCGAATGGCGGTGATTTAGTTTTTTCTTTCCGGGTTACTAATCTTTCCGGAAAAAAACAAACCATCAGGCTGGAATACGGTTTGTATTATAATAAAGCGAACCAGCAGCTTACCAGGAAGGTTTTTAAGATCAGTGAGAAATCTTTCGGGGCAGGCGAAACGAAAATCGTGACGAAGAAACAGTCTTTTAAAAAAATTACCACGCGCGTGTACTACCCGGGAAAACACAAATTATCCATCATCGCAAACGGAGAAGAGAAAACGGATAAATCGTTTACATTAAAAGCCTGATCCTGTTATGCCCGAATTACCGGATATACATGTATTTGCCAAAAACCTGGATGAGGTTTTCGCCGGAAAAGTTCTCCGCAAAATAAAAGTGGTGAATGGAAAAAAACTGGCGGATACAGCTTCTGCTTTATCCAAAGCGCTGGATGGAAAAAGGCTGAAGAAAATCTACCGTTCGGGAAAAGAATTACGATTCGACTTTGACGGAAGCATACTTGCAGGAATTCATCTTATGCTTACCGGAGACCTGTTCATTTTTGATAAGGAAAATACACATCATTCAACCATTGTTGAATTGTATTTTGAAGGCGGTAAAAATCTGGCGCTGACTGACAGAATGCGAAATGCCTATTTCAGATTGAATCCGGTAGACAAGGATGGGGTGGACGCACTGGAACTGGATTTTAAGACGCTAAAAAATATATTAAACCGGAAAACGACAATCAAGAATATTTTACTCGATCAGGATCTGATCCGTGGTATCGGCAACGGGTACTCCGATGAAATTTTATGGGAGACCCGGATTTCTCCGTATTCCATTGCGTCAGCAATACCGGATGATAAAATACATGAGCTTGTGAAGGTAATACCCAGGCTTCTTACCGGCGCTGCAAAAAAAATTGACAAAGCCCATCCGGGGAAAATCAATGATGAAGCAAAAGAGTTTTTGAAAATCCACCGCAATCCGGATAAGAGTCCGACCGGAAGACCTATTCAGATTGACACCAAAGGAAGCAGAAAAACTTATTATACGGATGAGCAGGTGTTGTACGCTTAACGCTTAACGCCTAACGCCTAACGGCCAACCATCAAATCATCCAATCCACAATCCGATTCACCCATTGCTCCTGGTAAGGCGCGGAGATTTTGATATAGTTATCGGTGTAACCCTCCATCATGGATTTGTCGCGGCTGCGTTCGAAGAGCACCTTACGGGTTTGCCCGGTGTGAAGGGCCGTGAAATATTGTAATTTCTGGTAAGAGAGATTCCGAAGTATCTTATTTCTTTCATTCCGAACGGAAACCGGAACAACGGGTTTCATCTCCACCGCCCGGGTATTATCCCTTTCTGAATAAGTAAAGACGTGGAGGTAGGAGACATCTAAGGAATGCAGGAAATCGAAAGTCTCTTTAAAATCTTCTTCTGTTTCTCCCGGAAAACCCACGATCACATCCGCGCCAATCGCGGCATGGGGCATGAGGGTTTTAATACGTTTGACCCGGTCTGCATACAGTTCCCGCTGGTAACGGCGACGCATCAGCGCTAATATTTTATTGGAGCCGCTTTGTAAAGGGATATGAAAATGGGGCATGAAACGGTCGCTGTTGGCCACCAGGTCGATAATATCATTGTTCAGCAGGTTGGGCTCGATGGAAGAAATACGGAACCGGGGTATTTCCTTTACCTGATCGAGCGCCTGGGTGAGTTTAAAAAAATTCTCCGGTCTCTGTTTATTCCCAGCTTCTGCATTGCCAAAATCTCCGAGGTTAACACCAGTCAGTACAATTTCCTGGATACCCTTAACTGCCAGCTCGTGTACATTCTCGAGTACATGAGTTAAACTATCGCTCCGGCTCTTACCGCGGGCCATGGGTATTGTGCAAAAGCTGCACTGGTAATCGCATCCATCCTGTACTTTCAGAAAAGCCCGGGTGCGGTCACTCAGGGAATACCCATCGTGAAAACTGTTCACCTGGTCAATATCGCAACTGCAGATTTTTGCGGAATCCCCTTTTACCAGCTCCCGGATATGGGCTGCCATATTAAATTTTTCGGAAGCACCCAGTACCAGGTCCACACCAGGAATTTCAGCAATTTCTTTGGGTTTGAGCTGGGCATAACAACCGGTGATCACCACAAAACTTTCCGGGGACTTTCTTTGGATCTGCCGGACCAGGTAACGACATTCCTTATCCGCATTTTCTGTAACGGAGCAGGTATTGATCACGTAAATATCGGCCTGGGACTCAAAAGGTTTTTTTTCAAAACCTTCCTTTTCCATAAGCCTGGATAAGGAAGAAGTTTCAGAAAAGTTGAGCTTACAGCCCAGGGTATGAAATGCAACGGTTTTTGGCCCTGTCATGGGCCGCAAAGATAATATCTTCCCGATTTATGCCATTAACTTTAACGCATGAGATGGTTTCTGTTCCTGGTCCTGGGTTTGTGGCTGTTAATTGCCTGTCAATCACCGGAAGACCCGTTTAATCGTCATGGAGAACTGGTTTTCACCAGACATGCCCGTTGCCGGATGGACTGCCGCCATATCACGGTACAGGAGATTAAGGAAATACTGGATAAAGGCTCCATCAACTATTCCAAAAAGTGAACCGGATGCACATCCCGATCCGAAATATGCCATAGAAGGTTATTCGGCAGAACAACAGCATTTACGGATCATCGTCGCCCCGGAAAGAGAAAAACTAATTATAATTACCTGTATAGAGCTGGGGGTGGAATGGACATGTCATTGTAATTAAAAACACTATTTTCGGTTAATTGTCAATTGTCAATTGTCAATGACAAAGTGCACTTGAATTTTAGATGCAGATGCTCTGATTTGAGAACTTTCCGCTAACAATTGACAATTGACAATTAACAATTCGTATGAAGAGACTACTTAGTACTATTTACACGATCTATGCTCTGTTCTGGTTCATCTTTTTCACCCTGCTTGCATTTCCGCTGGTTGTTGTTTTTTCTTTTTTTGGAAAACACAGGGGAGGAAATCTTATCTGGAGTATGGCGAAGATCTGGGCAGACTGCTGGTACTTCTTATTGGGCATCCGCCATAAAAATATATATGAGTCCGCCTATGACCCTTCCCGGAATTTTATTTTCCTCGCCAACCATATTTCTTATATGGATATACCCACTATTTTTAAAGCTATGCGGAAGCAGCCAGTGCGGGTGTTGGGAAAGGAGGAGATAAAAAAAATACCGGTATTTGGTTTTATTTACAGTCGGGGTGCCGTGATGGTAAACCGGGAGAGCACGGAAGCCCGGGCGAAGAGCGTGCGCATTCTGAAATCTTTGCTCAAACACCATATCTCTGTTTTTATTTTTCCGGAAGGAACATTTAATGAAACCGGCAAGCCGCTTAAATCTTTTTATGATGGTGCATTCCGGATTGCTATAGAAACACAAACGCCGGTAAAGCCTGTACTTTTTCTGGACAACTATTCGCTCCTGAATTACCATACCCTGCTCAGCTTAAAACACGGTCGGTCCAGGGCGGTTTTCCTTGAAGAAATCAGTCCGGAAGGTTTTAGCTTACAGCAGATCCATCTTTTTAAACAAAAAGTATTCGGTATTATGGAAGAAAAGTTGAAAGAATACCAGGCCACCTGGATACAGGTGCCGGAGTCATAAACTTAAAATCTCTTCCATTGTTTATATCTTAATCAGGCAACTATTGTACGCAGAAATCATTATACCGCTGGCCCTTCCCAAAAACTACACCTGGCAGGTTCCGGAATCTTTCTTATCAGGACTGGTGCCGGGCTGCCGGGTGGAAGTTTCCCTGAAGAACAAAAAATATGCGGGAATCGTAAAAAGATTGTTTTCCGAAAAACCGGAAGCCTTTAACCCACGGCCCATTGAATCGGTATTGGATGCGGAGCCCCTGATATACCGGGAGCAACTCGCACTCTGGGAATGGATTTCCCAATATTACATGTGTTCGGAAGGAGAAGTGATGGCAGCATCCCTGCCGGCCCATTTTAAACTGAGCAGTGAAAGTACCCTGGTGTTCAATGAAATCTATGGAGATGATTTTTCTTCCCTTGATCATGACGAATACCTGGTCGCTGAAGCCCTGCTGCTGAAGAAAGAATTGAAAATTCCGGAAGTCCATGAGATCCTGCACGGAAGCGCTGTTTATCCCGTTGTGAAAAGACTCATTGATAAATCCGTTTGTTATGTATACGAAACCCTAAAGGAATTGTATAAGCCGAAAACGGAAACCTATATTTCCCTGCACCCGGATTATATACCAGAGGAAAACCTGGAAGCCCTGCTCAACCAGGATAAAAAATGGTCCCGGGCGGAGAAGCAGATGGAGTTGCTGCTTATCCTTCCTGCATATACAAAAAACCGAACCCGAGGTTTCGCGTTCGGCCCTGCTGAAAAAATCGGGCGCTTCGGATGCACAATTAAAAGCCCTGATCACCAAAAACATACTCGTGGCGGAACAGCGATCGGTCGACCGTCTTCGGGTGTTGCCGCGGAATATTCATATTCCTTTTGTTTTGTCTGCTGCACAGGAAAATGCACTTAGCTCCATTCAGGATCATTTTAAGACGAAGAATGTCTCCCTGCTGCATGGATACACATCCAGTGGTAAAACACAGGTGTATATTAAACTGATCGAACAGCAGATCCTGGAAAACAAACAGGTATTGTACCTGGTTCCGGAGATCGCCCTGACTTCCCAGATCGTGCGCCGTTTGCAATCGCATTTTGGGGGATGGCTGGGTATCTATCACAGCCGCTTCAGTCAGAATGAACGGTTCGAGATCTGGAATAAAGTGCGCAAGGGAGAAGTGAAAATATTACTGGGCGCCCGTTCTGCCTTATTCCTGCCGTTCCAGGATCTGTCACTCGTTATCGTAGATGAAGAACACGACAGCTCTTATAAGCAACAGGATCCGGCACCCCGGTATCACGCAAGGGATACCGCGATTTATTATGCCTCCCTTTTCAACGCTAAAACCTTATTGGGAAGTGCCACGCCTTCCATCGAAAGTTATTATAATGCCGTTTCGGGTAAATACGGACTATCAGAACTGCTGGAACGGTTCGGGCAGGTAGCCATGCCCGTTATACAAATTGTTGACACCAAAAAATTCTTCCAGAAAGACGGATCCAAAGTGATCTGCACACCAATGCTGCAGGAAGCCATACAGGATTCCCTGAATCGTAAAAAACAGGTTATCCTCTTCAGGAACCGCAGGGGATATTCTCCCTACCAGGTCTGCAAAATATGCGGATGGATTCCCCAGTGTAAAAACTGTGATGTCTCACTGACTTTCCACAAGCTGACGAATAAATTGTTGTGCCATTATTGCGGTACATCCTATCCGCCCGTAAATACCTGTGCAGCCTGCGGCAATCATGAATTTATACAACGGAATTTCGGAACGGAGAAAATAGAAGAGGAACTCGGCACTATTTTCCCGGATGCCCGTATTGCACGCATGGATGTGGATAGCGTGCGGGGAAAAACAGCCCACGACATGCTCATTAAACAATTTGAGCAGCAACGGGTGGACATCCTGGTGGGCACCCAGATGGTTGTCAAGGGCCTGGATTTCGATCATGTTGACCTCGTTGGGATCCTGGATGCAGACAGCCTGTTGAATTTTTCAGAATTCAGGGTGAATGAACGGGCCTTTCAACTGATGGAACAGGTAAGCGGCCGGGCCGGACGGCGGGATGGTAAGGGAAAAGTGATGATCCAGGTGGCGAATACAAAACATCCGGTTTTGCAATGGGTGATGGATCATGATTATAAATCCTTCTATGAAAAAGAAACTGCAGCCCGGCACCAGTTTTCCTATCCGCCTTTTTCGCGCATCATCCGGATTACATTTAAACATAAAATGCAGGATATCGTGCATGACGCGGCTTCGGTATTTGCATTACACCTGCACCGGGATTTTGGAAATTTCCTCACGGGTCCCGGCGAACCCGTGATTGCAAGGATCCGGAATCAATATATCATGGAGCTGATGCTCAAACTCCCGAAAAATGGCAGTACCATTGCATTTGCGAAACAGGTAATACAGCAACAGCGGGCGATTTTGCAGAACGACCGAAAGTTCAGGTCCGTTACGGTAACACCGGATATTGACCCGGTTTAATATTCAATTGCTTTTATGCAAACGCAAAAAAATATTTCACTTCGACCTTACAACAGTTTTCACCTGGAAGCGAATGCAGCTGAATTCATTTTTATAAAAACATCCTCAGATCTGCAAAATATACTGGAAGAACCGGGAATAAATCCAGTCTTGATTCTGGGCGGAGGAAGTAATATACTCCTCACAAAAAATGTTGAAGGCCTGGTAATCAAAATAGAGATCAGGGGAATAGAAGAATTGAAAGAAGATGCTTCACATATCTATGTAAGGGCGGGGGCAGGGGAGAACTGGCATGAATTTGTTCAATATACGATGAAGAGAAACTGGGGCGGACTGGAAAACCTCTCTCTCATACCGGGCTGCGTCGGGGCTGCTCCCATCCAGAATATCGGCGCCTACGGAGTTGAACTCAAGGATGTTTTTTATGAACTCGAAGCATACGACCGCAAAGAGAAAAAAATATTTTCCTTCGGGGTCAATGATTGCCAGTTTGACTATCGAAACAGCATTTTCAAAACCTCCGGGAAAGGACGGTATGTGATTTTAAATGTCACTTTTCTTCTTCATAAAAATCCGGTTTTAAACACCCATTACGGGGCGATCCGGGAAGAATTGAACAGAATGGGCATTTCATCTCCCACCATTCAGGATGTTTCACGCACGGTAATTAAAATCCGTCGTTCCAAATTGCCCGATCCGGCCGATATCGGCAATGCCGGTAGTTTTTTTAAAAACCCGGTGGTGGATCAGAAGACTTTCCTTTCGCTCTCTGAAAAATATGCTGATATGCCCGCCTATCCGCACGAGGATAAATCTGTCAAACTCGCCGCGGGCTGGCTTATCGATCAATGCGGGTGGAAAGGCTTCCGCGAAGGAGATGCCGGTGTACACAAGAACCAGGCACTTGTTTTTGTGAATTACGGAAAAGCAACGGGACAACAGATATTTGACCTCAGCGAAAAAATAGGAAAATCCGTTTACAATAAATTCGGGATAGAGCTGGAGCGTGAGGTAAACGTATTTTAATTGTCAATTGTCAATTGTTAATTGTTAACGGGTGAGGGAGAATATTATTAAAACAAAGAGTTTTGCATTCTCAATACGTATAGTAACCTTTATAGATACCTGAATTTTCAGAAAAGAGAGCATGTGCTTTCAAAGCAACTCCTAAGAAGTGGTACAAGTGTAGGCGCATTGATAAGGGAGGCGGAGCAGGCTGAATCCAGAAATGACTTTAAGCACAAATTGAGTGTTGCTCAAAAAGAAATAAACGAAAGCGATTTATTGGATTGAGTTATTAAATGCAACACATTACTTAACAGAGAATCAATTTAAAAGTATTCATGGTGATGCAACCGAAATGATAAAATTATTGACAAGTATAATCAAGTCAATAAAACTAAATCCAGAATAATTGACAATTAACAATTAACAATTAACAATTACCCAAAGTCTTCTTCTTCCCCGCCGAGACTCTCGGAACTCATATTCATCATCGATCCGATGAGATCCTTGAATTCTATTTTTCCTTCCACCACTTTTTTACTGATCATGCTATAGGCGGAAAGTCCGTGTAAAACAAATTCCATCAGCAGCGCCATTTCCTTTTCGTTGGCATTGCGGAAATGTTTTTTGGTGAATGCATGGAGGCCGTCTACTTTATAGAGCAGTCTTACTTTGTCATCGTCTTTTGCATTGAAAAACACATCCAGGTGATTTCCTTTGTCGAACCATCCGGTAATGGGTTTGTAAGGATTCTCTTCGCCTCCCTTTCTTTTTTTAAAGAGTTCAGGATTGGGAAAATAATTTACGAACTGGGAGCGGAATGCTTTTTCCAAAAGATTAAAGGCAACCTGGTAAGGTCCTTCCTGTTCCCCTTCATAAACCAGTTCTATTTTTCCGGTAATGGAAGGGATAATGCCCACCAGGTCACTCATCCAGACCTGTGTTTCTTTTTCATTGTTGAGCAGGCCCCTTCTTTCCGCGGCGCTTATTGCATTTTCGTAAGCTGCGATGGTAAGTCTGGCAGACACACCGCTTTTCTTATCCACAAATTCACTGGTACGCGCTTCGAATGCCACCTGTTCTATGATGCGTTTAACCATATCGCTGATCTTCACCCTTAGTTTCTGATCTTCGGTAACATCTGCTTCCTGCTCCGTGATCAATAAAGCGTGATCGATATTTTTGGGATAATGGGTCAGTATCTGACTTTCGATACGGTCTTTCAGCGGCGTTACTATGGACCCGCGATTTGTATAATCTTCCGGATTGGCGGTGAATACAAATAATATATCCAGGGGCATGCGCAGTTTAAATCCCCGGATCTGGATATCTCCTTCTTCCAGGATATTAAAAAGGGAAACCTGAATGCGGGCCTGCAGATCCGGGATTTCATTGATTACGAAAATACCGCGGTTGCTCTTCGGTATTATTCCAAAATGGATTACCTCTTCATCGGCAAAATTCAACCGCATATTTGCTGCCTTGATCGGATCGATATCACCGATCAGGTCGGCCACGCTCACATCGGGGGTAGCCAGTTTTTCACTATACCGGTCGTGACGGTTCAGCCAGGAAATGGGTGTATCGTCTCCCTTGGTGCGAATCAGTTCACGGGCGAATTTTGAAATCGGGGCAAAAGGATCATCATTGATTTCACTTCCGGAAACAAAAGGAATGATATTCATCCAGGAGATGAATCATCTGTCGTCGCCATGCGCGTTTTTGCCTGTCCGCGCAAACCCAGAAAAAGAATATTATGTCTGGAAAGAAGTGCCCTTTCCGTATCCGGAATCACAGAATCTTCATAGCCCACAATGCCAGGGAAACTATTTTCTTTTTTTTGCAGTTTTCATAGCAGATTCGCCCGAACCTCTTCTTTAACCGACCGGTGTTTATATCCTGATTTCTTCAGTTCTCCCAGCGTCTTAATTTTCTCAATATTCATTTTGTTTAATTGTCATTGTTAATTGTCAATTGTTAATCGTGATCATGTACGTCACATTTATCAATTGACAATTGACAGATTAACAATTTCAGTAGACTGTTTTTCTTTTCCCGTTTTCAAAATCCCGGAAAATGAAAGCGCCCAGATGATCCAGTGATGCGAAAAATGCCTTCCCGTTGTTGGTTTCCGTGAATTCTGTAACGAAACGCTGCAGATAAGGATCACTGGCAATCATAAAAGTCGTGATCGGAATTTTAATCTTTTTACATTGGGCGGCCAGGTTAAGGCAACGGGCGGTAATTTTCCGGTCGAGACCAAAACTGTTTTTATAATATCGTTTACCGGATTTGAGGCAGGTCGGTTTTCCATCCGTGATCATAAAGATCTGCTTATTGGGATTTCTTCTTCTCCGCAGTATATCCATCGCCAGTTCCAAACCGGCCACGGTATTGGTATGATAAGGCCCAACCTGCAGGTAAGGCAGATCCTTGATTTCAACCGGCCAGGCATCATTGCCAAAAACGACGATGTCCAAAGTATCTTTTGGATATTTAGTTGTTATCAGTTCACTCAGCGCCATCGCCACTTTTTTTGCAGGAGTGATGCGGTCCTCCCCATATAAGATCATGGAATGGGAAATATCGATCATCAGGACTGTCGAGGTCTGTGTTTTATAGTCCGTTTCGCGGATCTTCAGATCATCTTCCTGCATATTGAAAGATTCGATACCGTGGTTGATCTGTGCATTGCGGATTGATTCTGTGAAATCGATCTGCTCCAGCTGATCGCCAAACTGAAAGGGCCGGGTTTCAGGATTGATTTCATCCCCTCCGCCCGGTTTGAAACTGTTGATGGTCGCCGTGTTTTGGTCTTTTTTAATTTTCCGAAAATTTCTTCGAGTGACCGCTTGCGGATACCCTGTTCTGTTTTCGGGCTGATGGTGATGGCTCCCGGTTTGTTTGTTTTCGTCGATATATCCTTTGTCTTTCAGGTCTTCAATAAAATCCCCCATTCCATATTCTCCCTCGGTGAGTTCATATTCCTTGTCCAGCTGATTCATCCACTGCAGGGTTTCGCCCACATCGCCATTGGTATAGGTGAGCAGTTGCATGAATATATCCAGCAACTGGTCAAATTTAGATTTGCCATCCTGCTTAGGATCATATTTTCTAAAATGAAAACCGATCATATTTTCAAGTTAGTGCTTTTATTTAAAAAAAAAGCTTAACGCTTAACGCCTAAGGCTTAACGCTTAAGGCCTAATGCCTAACGCTTAAAGACTAAAGCGAAACACTTAGAGCAAAATTTAAATATGAAATTTATCTTAATCGTCAATGCAACTGTCAACTGAAGTCAACTGTCAACTGTCAACTGTCAACTATCATAAGTAACAACCAGTTCCGTAAAAAGATCGAATTCCGGGAAATAATAAGGCCCACGACTGTTTAATGCGTGGGCCTCATGATATGAAGAACGATTTATGATTATTTCAATTTGGTATCCAATGCCGGTTTGCCGTTGAACTGTTTATCCATCTGGTCGATCTGCATCAGCATCCGGTAGGTGGTAAAGATATCCTGCGTAAACTGCATTTGCCTGTCGGAAAGGGTGCCGCCCTTGCCCTGCAGGAGCATATAGGCGTTGTTGCCAGCTGGTCATCGCTGGCTTCATCCCCAGCGATTTATAATACCGCATTTGCTGCTGCAAGATCCTTTTTCACGGAGGCTTCCACTTTTCTGGCCAGAACCGTATCACCGGCAACATAACAGGCCTGCAGGAAATCGGTGGAAATGGCATCCTGTTGATTACCCCGGTTGGAAGTCATGCCATAAGGGAAATTGGATTCCCGCACATTCTTGTCAAAATGTTCCAGGATATTTCTGGCAGAATCTTTTTTACCCGCCTCCACCAGGCTCAATGCCACCTGGGCATGCGCCATCCGGATGGTATTCAGGTGACGGCGGTTTTCTTCATCATAATATACTCCGGGTTTGTCCGCATCGCCGTATCCAAAATTTTTCATGATGGTTTTGTAGGCGGCGTCGGTTTTAACTCCGGACTCCGGCTTTATTTTCATAACGGCACCAGCTGGTAGGAAAGTCCGGTGAGCTGCACATATTTATCCAAGTCCGAGGTCCTTCAATTCCTGTGTGGAAGTAAAACAGATCGGGCGCTTCCAGTGATTGGCCGCGATGACGGCATAAATGGCCAGATCATTCTTCAGCAGATAGGAGCGGTTGCCGGATATCGATTTGCAATTCACTGAGTACACTGTCTCCTGGTTTGACCAGTCCGGCAGCTTTCACCGCTTCCAGGTCTACCGGAACGGAAAATTTCTTGACAGGCATCAGATTGAGGATATCTTCATCCTGTTGCTGGGTGTATTTCGGATCATCGCTTCCCACAACATTTTTCAGGATATCGTAGAGATCATAATATTTTTTCTGGTCAAATCCCGGTAAGGGACTGATATAAGCCACATCCCTCCGGTTTCCCTGGATCTGTTCAGGAGTAAATATGATATCGAATGGTGCGCTCTTATTGATCTTATACCGCAGTTCATTCATATACCAGTCGGTTCCCAGCAGACTGTTTACCACTACGCGTACATCGGGGCGGATGCCTTCCACTTCCTGTGCATACCAGAGCGGATAGGTATCATTGTCGCCGAAAGAAAAAAGCATGGCATTGGGCGGACAGCTTTCCAGATAATCTTTGGCCAGGTCCCGGGCCAGTGTTTTTTTGCTCCGGTCATGATCATCCCATTCCTGGTTTCCCATCAGTACAGGAACAGCGAGCAAACAGAGTCCTGCAGAAACATAATTCGCCACAGGTGCCTTCATAAATTTCTCAAACATCTCCTTCACCCATATCACACCCAGTCCGATCCAGATCGCAAATGCATAAAAAGATCCCACATAGGCATAGTCCCGTTCACGGGGCTGCTGACCTGCCTGGTTGAGGTAGATCACGATGGCCATACCTGTAAAGAAGAACAGCAGTCCGTTGATCAAAAAATCCCGGCGGTTTCGGCTGTACTGGATAGAACAGTCCGATCATACCCAGGATAAACGGCAGGGCATACATCCGGTTATAGGATTTATTTTTTGTATGGATGCTGTCCGGCATCTTGCTCTGATCGCCATAAAGCATATTGTCGATAAATGGAATACCCGGTGATCGCATTTCCGTCGCGGATATTGCCAAATCCCTGCAGGTCATTTTGTTTTCCGGAGAAATTCCAGAAGAAATACCGGAGATACATCCAGTAGGTCTGGTAGGAAATAAAATACGGATATTATTTCCCATGGTCGGCTGTGTCGCCTTCGGCTACATTTCCATAATGTTTGTATACTTCAGCTTGTCCGCCGGTCATTGCTGTTGTCCCACATTCGCGGGAAGAAATGGGAAGAAGGGGTATTGTTCCAGTCCTGTCCGATCGATTTGCCGGCTACATCATATTTATCCTTTCCTTTTATATACTGGTCACTGCCTTCCGTGCGGCCCGGCCGGTCGGTAAAATCCGGACCGTATACGATGGGCCAGTCACCATATTGATCGCGGCTGAGATAGCCCACAAGGCTTACGGGATTGTCCACATTGAACATATCCACTGCCGGATCGGCATTGGAGCGGATCATGGTGGTGAAATAAGTGGAATATCCGATCAGCATGAAGGATATACACCAGATACCAATTTTAAGCAGGTAATATTTTTTCCGGACGGCATAGCGGATACCAAATACCAGTATGGCCGCCAGGGCGACAAAGAAGAAGGCAAAACCGCTGAAAAACGGCAGGTTGAGATTATTTACAAAAAGGATGTCGAACCAGGCTGCGCCCTTTAATAGTATACTGGATCACAAATTTCTGAACCAGTCCGGTAATCACACAGCCGATGAAAAAGGCGAATATGGATCCCCAGGCCGTAGGGGTATAACGTTTGATAATAATAGACCATTACGATGGCCGGGATGGTCAGCAGGTTCAGCAGATGCACCCCGATGGAGAGACCCATCATATAAAAAATGAAGATGATCCAGCGGTCAGACTCCGGTTTATCGGCTTCATCCTCCCATTTCAGGATTGCCCAGAATACCAGGGCTGTAAAAAAGGAGGAAGAACCATATACTTCCCCTTCCACGGCACTGTACCAGAACGAGTCGCAGAAAGTATAGGCCAGGGCACCGACGGCACCTGCAGCCATGATGGTAAACACCTGCTGGAAGTCTAGGGTCAGTGCGTTTTTCTGAATGATTTTGCGTGCAAAATGGGTAATGGACCAGAACAGGAACAGGATGGTGAGTCCGCTGAGGATGGCGCTCATGAAATTGACTGCCCGGGCAGCGGTTAAGGGGTTGTCGCCAAAAAGAATGATGAAAAAACGGCCCATCATCACAAACAGAGGTGCTCCGGGGGGATGGGGGATCTGTAATTTATAGGCACTGGAAACAAATTCGCCGCAGTCCCAGAAACTGCCGCCGGCTTCCATCGTTAGAATGTATACCATACAGGCGATCAGACAAACAACCCAGCCTGATATGTTATTCACCTTCTTAAAGTTCATAGTCCATTGATTTTTAGGAGAAGCAAATATATAGAGACTGGTTGACTAAAGTGCAAAGGAGCTTTAAAAGTGTGAGAGTGTGAGAGTGTGAGGGTGTGAGAGTGAGTATTAACAGATTGTTTGCATTTAACCTTCAGGTAAAAAAGCAACTTACCTTGTTTTAGCAGTGTCCCCGCATCACCCTCACACTCTCACACTCTCACACTCTCACACTCTCACACTACTCGAAGAACACCTTCACCGTCTGATAGTACAAATGGTGCTGCATGCCCTGGTCAGTGAAATCCTGTAACCCGAACAATCCGGCGGCATTTCCTTTGTTGATGGCTACTTCGAGGTAGTTTGCTGAATTAAATATGGCCAGTTTCTCGCCCTGGGGTACATCAGCGTAGGACTCACTGATTTTGTCAATGATTTCATTCCTTTTGAATACAATCCGGAAACTCCGGCCCTTACGCTGGGCTTCAAATTCATCCCGCGTAATATTTACAATCACATTTTCGAATTTGTCGATAAAGATGATTTGTCCTTCAATATATTTATCCCCCAGCAGCGGCCGGAGTTCATTTTTCTGTATATAATCAATTTCCGGTTCGCCCAGGGTCAGGAGCGATTCCCCGTTTTCAATCGCCCGGATTACCTCGCCGATTCGCCGGACGCAATACAGGGTGTTCTTGATTTCATTCCTGTCCAGGGGCAGGCCTAAGATAATTTCCGGCTTTACCGGAAGAATCATCGATAGCAGTCCGTTGTCCGCACAGAAAATATACTGACCGTTCACATAGGCCATCAGCAGAAATTCCGGTTTTTGTTCAAACAGGTTTACCAGGATCAGGTGATAGGTCTTCTCCGGGAACTGCCAGATGGAATTCCTGCATATATAAGCCGCCTGCGGGTAATTGAACGGGGCTACCTGGTGTGAAATATCATGAATACGAAAAGAAGGATCGATTTGTAATAGCTGTCCCTTAATGGCTCCGGCAATATAGTCCTGAAGGCCGAAGTCAGAAGTAAGGGTAATAAGCGCCATCTTGATCGATTCTTTTAGAGTATGCCGGTTTTTTTATTTGACCAGTTCGCCGTTTTTGAAATAATGCCGGTGTATCAGCTTATCCGTCAGGGACGGGAAAAATTTATTCAGGAAAACGGTTAGTTTACCGGTGAAAGTAAGTACCAGCACTCTTTTCTTTTTTTCAATGGCGGTGAGAATATATTTTGCACAGGTTTCTGCACTCATGAGTTTTGATTCGTCCAGCGGACTCTCACCCTGAACTTTGCCTTCACTGGTAAGCGCTGTATTACGGATATTGGAGGCAGTAAAACCTGGAGAAACCCACATTACATGTACGCCTTTTTCTGACAGTTCGGTTCGCAGCGATTCCAGCCAGCCCTGTAATGCAAATTTTGACGCCGAATATCCTGACCTTCCCGGTAATCCGCGATAACCGGCCGTAGAGGAAACCCCAACGATGGTTCCTTTCCTTTCCAGGATATAGGGGAGGGCTGCCTTCGTGCAGTATACAACGCCCATAAAATTCACATCCATCAGCTTCCGGATTACATCTGTATTTACATCGTCGAAGAGGGACCGCATACTGATACCGGCGTTATTGATCAGGATATCGATATGGCCAAAGGTTTCCACCGTTGATTGAATGAATCGCTTACATTCATCCTCATTACTGATATCACATACCATAGTATGCAGCATAAACTGGGAATATTCCAATTGCAGGGCATACAGTTTCTCATATTGCCTTCCACAGGTGGCAACTTTCGCTCCTGCTTCGATGAGTAATCCGATCAGGGCTTTTCCGATCCCGTCGCTTCCTCCGGTTACGATAACCACTTTATTATTGTAAAAAGACATACGCGTTTTGATAAGGCAAAATTAGGTTAAGAAAAGAATAGTGCAGCTTCTATTCTGGAATATATGATCCGATTTCATAGTTTCATAAATTGAAACCGGAAGGAACAGGATGCATGAAATATATTTTTTTTGTTTTTTGCCTTATGCAACATGGTATCGCCCGAACACAATCTGTTGTGGGTCCGGTGCCCAACGCCAACCAGCTTGCCTGGCAGGATGCACCTTTTTATTTATTCATGCATTTTGGCCCGAATACATTTACTGACCTGGAATGGGGAAAGGGATCTGAAAACGAAGAAGTCTTCAATCCGACGGCGATGGACTGCCGTCAATGGTGCAGAATAGCGAAAGCTGCCGGGGCAGCAGGAATCATTATTACCGCAAAACACCATGATGGATTTTGTTTATGGCCCAGCGCGTATTCCAATCATACGGTTGCGCAGAGTAAATGGAAAAACGGAAAAGGAGACGTGCTGAGAGAATTGTCAGATGCCTGCAGGGAGGCAGGGATTTTATTTGGTGTTTATCTCTCTCCCTGGGACAGAAATCATCCCGCCTATGGTACGCCTGCATACAATGATGTTTTTGTGAATATGATGAAAGAAGTGGTTCATAACTACGGTCCTTTTTTCGAATTCTGGTGGGACGGTGCCAACGGAGAGGGACCGAACGGAAAAAAACAGGTCTATGACTGGCACCGGTTTGAATCCACCATGCGCGGGATAGCACCAAATACCATGTTGTTCAGTGATATTGGTCCGGATATCCGCTGGATTGGAAATGAAAACGGAATTGCCGGAGAAACGAACTGGAACCTGCTGGATACTGCCGGTTTTCACCGGGGACAGGGTGCACCGCCGAACGATACGTTAAACCAGGGGAATGTGAACGGAAAAAACTGGATTCCGGCTGAAGCCGATGTAAGTATCCGTCCGGGCTGGTTTTATCATCCGGCTGAAGACAGCCTGGTCAAATCGCAGGAAACCCTTTTCGGAATTTATTTGAAATCGGTGGGCAGGGGTGCCAACCTGTTATTAAATGTTCCTCCTGACCGAAGGGGGCTGATCTCTCCGAAAGATTCAACGGCGCTGATGGAATTTGCCCGCATAAGAGTGGAAAGTTTTTTCGATAATCTGATCATTAACGAAAATGCAGTTATTTTTTGCAGGGGGGAAAATATTACCGGAATTTTAGGTGATGGTAACGGGGAGTTCGAACTGGGAAAAAATTATAAGAAGGAATACCTGGAAATTCTTTTTGATAAAAAACAGCCGGTGAATTGTATTTTCCTGAAAGAAGCAGTTGCCCGCGGTCAGCGGGTTAAATCTTTTGCGATAGAATTATATGATGGTAATTCCCTGGTGTATAGTAAATCGTATACTACGATTGGCCATCACCGTCTGGTAAGTTTTCCAAACAAAAATGTGAACCGCATTCTGATTAAAATAAAAGATGCCAAGGATGAACCCATTCTGAATGGCCTGGGTGTTTATCATATTCCGGATCAGTTTGTTGAGTAGTGCCGTACTGTTTTATATAAGAAAGCTGTGTGAAATCCTAAGATGTTGATGGTAACTATAAGTGCATGGATATAACTATCTATAACAGGGCTCCGCAGATAGAACAAATTTCAGATACCTCGATTCTCTGGGATGTGATTGTTATCGGAGGCGGGGCAACAGGTCTGGGCGTTGCCCTGGACGCCGCTTCCCGCGGATATAAAACAGTTTTACTTGAGCAGTCTGACTTTGCGAAAGGCACATCCAGCCGAAGCACCAAACTCATTCATGGAGGGGTGCGATACCTCGCGCAGGGAAATGTCGGACTGGTGATCGAAGCTTTGAGGGAGAGGGGCTTCCTGTTGAAAAATGCACCGCACCTGGTACGCAATGAATCCTTTATCATTCCCAATTACACCTGGCTAAACGGTATTTTTTATTCCATCGGTTTATCCCTGTATGATCTGCTTGCAGGATCAAAAAGTTTTGGCCGTTCAAGACTGATTCCAAAAAAAGAACTTATACGACGGATACCGAATATCCGGCAGGAAGGGCTGAAATCAGGTGTGCTCTATCATGACGGGCAATTTGATGATACCCGGCTGGCCATTCACCTGGCATTGACCGCACTGGAACAGGGTGCCACCGTGTTGAATTATTTTAGGGTTACCGGTCTCACAAAAGAAGGAAATAAAATTACCGGAGTTCAAACCACGGACCAGGAAACCGGAATCAGATATACGCTCAGGTCAAAAAC
Organism: uncultured Bacteroidota bacterium; assembly: GCA_963766585.1. GTDB lineage: Bacteria > Bacteroidota > Bacteroidia > Chitinophagales > Chitinophagaceae > Puia. Next base: position 236,313 of record CAVYAV010000001.1, on the reverse strand, counting down.
GGTTATAAATGCCACGGGTGTTTTTGTAGATGAAATTCTAGTCATGGACAAGCCGGAGTCGGCCCCCATGGTGCAACCGAGCCAGGGCATCCACCTGGTATTTGATAAATCATTTCTCGGATCCCGCGATGCCCTGATGATTCCGAAAACAAAAGACGGAAGGGTATTGTTTGCGATTCCCTGGCACGATCGCACGCTCGTGGGCACAACGGATACGCCCATTGAAGCCCATCAACCGGAACCCAGGGCCCTGGAAGAAGAGATCCGGTTTATACTCGATACGGCCGCGGTATACCTAACGCGCATACCTACCCGAAAAGACGTGCTGAGTGTGTTTGCCGGATTACGTCCTCTTGCTGCACCGCAGGGTGACAAACAAAAGACAAAGGAAATTTCCAGGTCGCATAAACTAATTGTTTCCGACTCCGGTTTAATAACCATCACGGGTGGGAAATGGACAACCTATCGTAAAATGGCCGAGGATACGGTAGACCGGGCGATTGGCGTGGGAAAACTTCCCTGGCACGATTACCATGACCCGAACCCTTGCCCTGCATGGTTACCGGGAATCTGTCGAGTGGAGCGATCCTTTATTTGTATATGGAAGTGATGCCCTGGCTATAAAATCCCTGGCAAAAGAAAATGCGGCCTGGAAAGAAATACTTGATCCACGTTTGCCTTATATCGGAGCCGAAGTGATCTGGGCCACGCGATACGAAATGGCGCTCACCATCGAAGATGTGCTGGCCAGGAGAACGAGGGCCTTGTTCCTCGATGCCCGGGCCGCCATGGATATGGCTCCTGCCGTTGCCAGGATCATGGCAGAAGAATTAAATAGAGATGAGCAATGGGAAAAGCAACAAGTGTTATCTTTCATGTCGGTTGCTGAGAATTATATTTTACGTTAATCGTTAATCGGCTATCGTGTATCGATATACGATTAACGATACACGATTAACGACACAAGATTGAAGGCTGCTATATGAAAAAATACATCCTCGCACTTGACCAGGGAACCACGAGTTCAAGGGCGATACTTTTTGACCGGACGGGTCGCATACAATCCATCGCACAAAAAGAATTCAAACAGATATTTCCCCAGCCCGGATGGGTTGAACACGATCCCCGGGAAATCTGGTCATCACAGGCCAGTGTGGCCTCTGAAGTCAGTTTGAAAATCGGGGCAGCCGTTTCAGAAATTGCCGCCATCGGTATTACGAACCAACGGGAGACGACCATCGTCTGGGACCGCGAAACGGGTTTGCCTGTTTACAATGCCATCGTGTGGCAGGACAGGAGAACAGCTGCTTTTTGTGATCAATTGAAACAGTCGGGATTGTCAGACAAGATCCGCTCCAAAACCGGGCTCGTGATAGATGCCTATTTCTCCGGATCAAAAATCCGGTGGATACTGGATAATGTTCCCGGCGCCCGGAAAAAAGCGGAGGAAGGGAAGCTTGCTTTCGGAACCGTAGATTCCTGGCTGGTGTGGAAATTTACACAGGGTTCAGTCCATGCAACTGATATTACCAATGCATCCCGGACCATGTTGTACAATATCCGGGAACAGCAATGGGACAGGGAATTGTTGGAGATCATGGATATTCCGGAAAGCATGCTGCCCACCGTGAAAGAATCCAGCGAATTATACGGGGAAACAGACAGCAGTATTTTTTCTGAAAAAATTCCGATTGCTGGTATTGCCGGTGATCAGCATGCTGCGTTATTCGGTCAAATGTGTCTTGACAAGGGGATGGTAAAAAATACATATGGTACCGGATGTTTTATGTTGCTGAATATTGGTGACCATTTTGTGGAATCGAAAAATAATCTGCTTACCACCGTTGCCTGGAAAATTAACGGACGTATACAATATGCATTTCGAAGGAAGCATTTTTATTGCAGGCGCCGTAGTGCAATGGTTGCGCGACGGACTGGGCATTATCCGCAATTCATCAGATATTGAGGAGCTGGCTTTGAAGGTGGAAGATTCGGGAGGTGTTTTTTTTGTACCTGCATTCGCGGGTCTCGGGGCACCATACTGGAATCCGGAAGCCAGGGGAACCATTGTAGGTATAACCCGGGGAACGCGGGCAGCGCATATCGCCAGGGCCGCCATAGAGGCCATCGCTTATCAGACCATGGATGTGCTGAAAGCTATGGAAGCAGATGCCGGAACATCTATAAAGGAACTAAGGGTTGACGGAGGCGCAACTGCCAATGATCTGCTCATGCAATTTCAGGCGAACCTGTTAAACTGTAAAGTGATTCGCCCGGAAATAACGGAGACCACGGCGCTGGGAGCGGCTTATCTGGCCGGACTGGCGATTGGTTTCTGGAAAGACACTGCGGAGATCGCCAATTATTGGAAATCGGAAAAAGAATTTATTCCGGATGCATCGGCAAATAAAATGCAGGCAGGTATTGAATCCTGGAAACGGGCCATTCATGCTGCTGAAGAATGGAGCAAAAAATAAACATAGGATATGACCCCTTTTATCGCAGAATTTATTGGTACCGCTGTATTGGTCCTCCTGGGAAACGGTGTGGTTGCGAATGTGGTATTAACCGGAACCAAAGGACAAAATGGTGGATGGATCGCGATCACAACCGGATGGGCGCTGGCCGTTTATGTCGGTGTAGTGATTGCAGCACCTTTCAGCGGGGCCCATCTGAATCCCGCCGTCACAGTGGGGTTGGCAGTTGCAGGTAAATTTTCCTGGTCACTGGTATTTCCTTATATCCTTGCCCAGATGCTTGGTGCAATGGCTGGGGCATTCCTGGTCTGGCTTATGTACCAGGATCATTTTAATAATACAGAGGATGCTTCCCTGCAGCTGGCTGCTTTTTCAAATACACCAGCTTTCCGGAACAACTTTTTAAACCTGATCAGTGAAGTGATCGGAACTTTTGTATTGGTCTTCACAGTATTTTATATTGCCGGTGGTGAAATTATTGAAACGAAGAATCATATTGGTTTGGGTTCTGTTGGAGCCCTGCCTGTTGCATTCCTCGTTTGGGCCATCGGTTTATCCCTGGGTGGTACAACCGGTTATGCCATCAATCCGGCGAGAGATCTGGGTCCCCGCATCATGCATGCCCTTCTTCCGATGAAAAATAAAAAAGGAAGCGGATGGAATTATTCCTGGATACCGGTAATCGGGCCGGTGCTGGGTGGTATACTGGCAGCGGTTTTGTACCTCACCTTACGCTAAACTTTCTTTCCTGACCGTTTGACCCATGCTATTCAGAATTCAAACCGTTCTTTAACCGTTCCGATAGTAAACCGGAAATTGGATTTTGCATTCCCTTACCTTAATAGTCCGCTTCACCATTTAAATTATTAATGTATGAATCAGCAAAACCGTTTCCGGATCGGAATGATATTTTGTCTTTTGCTTTCCTCCGTAATCATCCAGGCACAGCCTCCATTTTTACCCAGGGAACCAAGCCCGGCAGCAAACATTTCCCAGACCGTTGGAATTTCAACCATCTCGGTAAATTATTCAAGGCCTTCTGTAAAGGGAAGGGTGGTATGGGGTACCCTTGTTCCCTATGGCTGGAATGTTCAGGGATTTGGACTGGGAAACAGCGCTCCCTGGCGTGCCGGTGCAAATGAAAATACCATTCTTCATTTGTCACATGCCGCCAAAGTGGAAGGCACAACCGTGCCTGCCGGTGACTACGGGTTATTTTTTGTGATCAACCAGGACAATACGGGAGAAGTAATCCTTTCGAAAGATTACAAATCCTGGGGCAGTTTTTTTTATGATGCAAAAAATGATCAGATGCGGGCAAAAATAAGCGTTCGCGATATGGCTGATTTCAATGAAAGACTGAACTATTCTTTTGATAGCGTGAGTAAGAATATGGCTGAGCTGGATTTGAACTGGGCTAAAAAGCAGTTTCCGGTAAAAATTGAATTTGCCGTTGATGAAATTGTAATGGCCAATGCAAATGAAGTATTAAAAGGTCAGACGGGTTTCTTCTGGCAGAATTTAAATGGTGCGGCCAATTATGCCATTCAGAATAATTTGGATACGGCACAGGCCATGAAATGGGTTAATCAGTCCATTAATTTTAATCAGAATTATACCAATATGCGGACTAAGGCGGCACTCCTCAAAAAGGAAGGCGATAGCGCAGCAGCCGATAAAGTTATGGCAACCGCGATGACCATTGCCAATGAGAATGAACTAAATAATTATGGTTATGAATTGATGGGCCAGAAAAAATATCCGCAGGCCATTGATGCGCTTAAACTTTGTGTACAGAAACATCCGGAGAGTGCGAATGCCTGGGATAGTCTGGGAGAAGCCTATGCGCTTGCCGGAGATAAAAAGAACGCAGTACCAAGTTTCAAAAAATCACTGAGCCTGAATCCACCGGCAAATGTAAAAGCCAATTCTGAAAAATACCTGAAGCAGTTGGGAGCGATGTAAAAGAGCGGGGTAAAAAAATTTTCGGAAGAAAAGGAAAGATCTTGTTAAAGGATCTTTCCTTTTATTTTTTTACAGGGGCCGGAATATTATTCAGCATTGGTTTTCTTTTCTTTCTGAAACATCATCCATCCGCCGACACCTTCTGATTTCAATACGATCGTCTGATCTGCATTTTCAAGGGTGGCATAGTAGGAGGTACCGTTTTCGGTTTGTATTTCAAAAAGATCACTGACCCAGTAATTGGTAAAATCTTTTTTCAGGTTGCTGATCAATGAAAGAGGCAGCTGATTCGGACTGATGAAACGGGTGATGGCCAGCAAATCTCCATTTTCGTTGAAAAAGGCAAACAGGACCATATCATTCATGGTAAACTGGGCCTTTACATAATTTGCGTGGGTGTCCCACTGAACATCATGAGCACTGGAAAACTGTTTGTTAAATGAGCTAACGATATTTTTACTGACTGCGGGTGTTTCTGCGGCAAAGCTGAAAGCAGTAAAACTTACCAGGGCGATGCTTAAAAGCAGGATTCTCTTTTTCATTTTTTAGTTTTTTAGTTTTTGTTATTCTTAATTGACAATACAAAGATAAGGGTAAAGGAATGTACTATGCAAAACATAGTAGTAGGAATGGCATAATAATATGTATAAGCGGCAAAAAAAACTTGATGAATGTCATTTTAAGTATTTTCCAGGGATTCCACGGCGGGTATAAAAGGCTTTGTTACCTTTAATTAAAATAGGGATTTATGGAGAAAATACTATACAAACTACTGATAATCATATTGATACCATTTGGCCTGCTCGCCCAGGGCCCTGATTCCACCTATGCGGAACGGCTCGGATACCCGCGGGGAGCCAAAGTGCTGATCCTGCACGTGGACGACGCCGGTATGAGTTTCGACTCGAATAAGGGAGCCGAAGAAGCGCTCACGAAAGGGGCTTCAACCTCAGTAAGTGTGATGATGCCCTGTTCCTGGGTACCGGGATTCGTGGAATTCCTGAAGGCTAATCCGCAGATTGATGCCGGACTGCACCTGACGCTTACCTCTGAATGGAAGGAATACCGCTGGGGACCTTTATCGGGTAAAAAAAATGCACCCGGACTCGTGGATGCCCATGGATATTTATGGCCAAGCGTTCAGGAAGTGGTAGCGCATGCCAGTGCAGATGAAGTGGAAATGGAAATCACCGCCCAGTTGGAAAAAGCAAGATCAATGGGTTTTGAACCTACCCATCTGGATACACATATGGGAACCCTATATGGATCACCTGCATTCCTGATGCGGTATGTGGGACTGGGAATTAAAAATCATATTCCGATAATGATACCCGGTGGCGCTGATGTTTTAATTCAGGAAGAAGAGCATTTTTCAAATGCAGTAGTTACACAGATACAAGGTTTGGGAAAGCAGGTTTGGAGTGCGGGGCTTCCGGTTTTGGATGATCTGCATAACTTCAGTTACGGTTGGGTAATTCCTCCGGATATTGCTGCAGACAATCAAAAGCTCGACGATTTCAAAACTGCAAAATATATAGAGGCGTTATCGAAACTACAACCGGGTGTTACGATGATGATTATGCATTGTACAGACGCCGGCCCGGATTTCAAATATATCAGTGACAGTGGTCCCACCCGGAAAGGAGATTTGATGGCCATGCTGAACCCTGCATTTAAAAAGGCATTAATAGATCAGGGTATTATTCTTACTACCTGGAGGGAGTTGAAGCAGCGTCGCGATAAAATTAGATGACGGTTGGCGGTTGGCGGATGGCTTTCAGCGTTAGGCGTTAAGCGTTAAGCGTTGGGCGTTCAGCGTTCAGCGTTCGGCGTTCAGCGTTCAGTCTAACGCAGTCTGATCACCGCAAATCCCGATGGCTGGTTTTCGGAATAGGGAACGGAAACTTCGTTGGCAGAAAAGCGACGGGCATTCTGAAAATTCAATAACCTGTTCATCTGCCAGAATACCATGGGTTCATCGGCAGACTGTCCCTGATTGTTCAGGGTGGTCGTAGTGGCGAGTCCGTCAGAAGAACCATCAAAATGATTGTAGAGCATGTACAGTTTTTTTCCTGTTGGAATCAGTAAATAGGAGAGAAAGGGATTATTCGCATCTGAATGCTGTTCCATATCCAGTATGCCGCTCCATGCACTGTCCCTGCGGACGGCGGGGAAATAAAACAGATTTAAGTCACCGGAGTTCCTGACCAGCGGAAGGGGACGCAAACCGGAATTCAGGGTATAGCCGTCTTTTACAGGTTCCTGACCCTTGTCCATTTCCTTATAATGTGTAAGAAGATATTCGCTTTCCCAGAAATTTAATTCGGACACAGGTTGTTTATCAGGTTCTTTGGGTTTACCATATTCCATCATGAGTAAATAGCCTTCTCCGGGAACCGCCATAAAACTTTCATGAAATAAATTCTTAGTCCGGGTATCCCGGTATTGGGTGTTGAAATGATAGGCAGAATCAAAATCAAATTTTCCTTTTTGCATGGAATAATTAAATACCTGCACATTTTTCATGGACGTATTTGCATAAGCAGATAAAAGCCCCACGCTCATTTCCTGTCGTTCGTTGTCGATGGACATGGCTATATCTTCCATGTGATAAAATGGAGACAGCGGGACTTCCCGGAAATAATAATGTATTCCGTTTGGACCTGCATGAAAAATAGAAAAATTCCGGCTTATCCGGGAAGGGCCTGCCATCAGCCATTCACCGTTATCAGCCAGTTTGATGGGCAGATTATCAAAACTTTCTGCAGGAAAACAAATTGCATCATCCTGGATGCAGGGCTGGGCAAACTGCTCATCGGAAAGAACAATATGATATATCGGATTCCATTCGGAATTAAATAAAAGGGCATGCAGGCGGACGGGTTCAGTTTCCGTTGTTTCAAAAGCAAGCAATAATATTTTTGACTGGTCCTCAGACCGCACCAGGAGCAGGCTGGAGGCTTCAGCGGAAAAAGGCAGACTATCAATCAGCCTGGTTTGTATATTGCTGAAATCATTTGGTTGAAAATGACTGCAAATGAATTTTGTTTTTCCGGATTCATGGGTCACCATCAACTGATCCATTCCCTGCCTGCCGCTGATCAGCCATTGTTTCAGGGTTCCTGGTAAATGGGTTGCCGGATACTCACCCAGCAAATTGAGCCTCGGATCGAGAAGACCAAAACTGAGTAAGTCTGTTGTAATCCCGGGCAGGTGCCTGTTAAACGATTTCTGTTTCTGTATTTTTTCAACCCAGTACCAGGGTTCTGATTTACCGACTAACTGGAAATAAACAGAAGGACGCGTATGTAAGGATTCTGCATACAATACCTGCTGGGCATTTAATCTGCCGGGAAGCCATACAAGCAGGCCGATACCATATCTGATTAGCCAACGCACAGAATCGATTCCATACAAGGTAAGAAAATTATGGACCCGTAAAATTTACAGCCCCATTTTCCGGTTGAATTCCTGGGAAGCTTTTTTGGGAATGGTCAGGGATTTCCAGTGACTGTCTGCTATCATTTTACAGATGTAAATGATCTGTCCGACATGGCCGGCATAATGGGTTAGCTGACGGTTAATGGCTTCCATTACTGTATGTTCCTCTTTGCGGATCAAAACCGTTTTCATTAAATCGCCGGGAGACAATGGCCGGAGTGCCTGAAAAAGGCAATCCCAGCCCTGGTTCCAGAGTTCATGAATTTTTTCGGGTGCGACTGTTTCGGTTTCAAATTCACCGTCCCTGTTTCGCCATTTTTTTTCTCCGTCACTCGTCAGAAAATCCGTGAAACGGGAAAGCATATTCCCAGCAAGGTGTTTGACAATTACAGCAATGCTGTTGGTTTCCGGATTGTATTGCCAGTTCAGCATGTTTTCCGGCACCTGGGCCATGGCTTTTTCCCCCATTGTTCTTAACTGGGTGAATTGATTTTTTACACTTTCGAGATAATTATTTTCAATCATAAGAAGTATTTAAATTCCACCATTAATCATTCCGGATACGATTCCTTTATCCTTATGCAGGTCAGCATAAACTACGCCGAAAATATGTACAATGATATAAATATAGATTCCATACTGCAGGAAAACATGGAAACTGTTGGCTGTTTTTTTTAACGGTTTTAATATGGGTAGTTCATCGAATGCCATGATCAGCCCGGTTAGTCCCATCAGGATAAACAGAAAATAAAACACCAGGTAACCCCGTTTCACCAGTACGTACATATCTCTTTCTGCTTTTTCAGTTTCTGTTCCGGGATTCAGTTGTAAAGATGTTCTGATACGTGCAGACATTTTTTCATCTTTTCTTTGAACCCCCTCTATGATCATTCGGCTCACCAGCAGAAAGCACAGGATAAATCCGATGATCTTGTGGGTATCCCATATTTTGTCGCTGTACATGTGGGCTACATTCCTGGCCTGGTCATGGGTAATTTGTCCGCCCCGTTCCACTACACTTTCCATAACAACCGGAATATTCTCTTTCACTTTAAACAGCGTGGAACCCAGAATTACCGTGGTTATGGAAGCCAAAAATCCGAGCACGGTTAACCAATGCCAGACGCGAATCGCAAGTGAGTTTCTCTGATTTCGAAATAATCCGGTTAATTCTCCAGTTTGGTTCATAGTTGACGGTTGATGGTTGATCCCGCACATGCGGAAACGGTTGACGCCTGCCTGCCGGCAGTGTTGGAATACGGAAATGCAATTTATGAAATGCTTTAAGTATTAAGCTTTAAGATTTAGTAAAGTAAACCAATCATTCGCTCTTTATAAATTTAAAACCCCGCTATGAAAGTAACGGGGTTTTTTTAACAGGTAATGAAATAAAGAGGCGTGATGCTTGAGGCGTGAAGCGAGAAGCGTGAGGCATAAGGCGCGAGGCTTGAAGCATATGCTTAAAGTGCAGTACAAATTCAATTAACAATTAACAATTGACAATTGACAATTAACCGAGGTGTTTTTTGAATATCGAACTCGCCGTATGTCCGCCAAAACCAAAAGTATTGTTTAGCGCATAGTTCACTTCCTGATGAAGTGCTTTTCCGGTTACAATATTTAAACCTGCGGGAATTTTTTCATCAATATTTACCGTGTTGATCGTAGCCGGTATAATATTATGTTTTACCGATAATATGCTGATAATACTTTCCACCGCGCCTGCTGCTCCCAGTAAATGGCCGGTCATGGATTTTGTTGCACTAATATAAACCGGAAGACCCTTAAAAAGACTTTCTATTCCTTTCATTTCACTGATATCTCCGATGCCGGTAGAAGTGGCGTGTGCATTCACATAATTTATGTCAGCCGGTTTAATACCGGCATCACGCAACGCGGCACTAACGCACAGTTTCGCACCCAGACCTTCTGGATGGGTACCGGTCAGGTGATAGGCATCTGCAGCCATTCCGCCACCAACCATTTCGGCGTAGATATTTGCCCCTCTGTTAGCCGCATGATCCCATTCTTCCAGGATCAGGGCACCCGCACCCTCACCGATCACAAATCCGTCCCGATCCTTATCAAAGGGTCTGGAAGCAGTTTCAGGGATATCATTTCTTTTGGAGAGTGCCTGTGAAGCACTGAACCCGCCGACAGCGGAGGGAGTCATGGCTGCTTCTGATCCGCCGGCGATCATGATACTGGCCTTCCCCATTCTGATGGTGTCGAATGCACTGATGACGGCAGTATTTGAAGAAGCACAGGCAGACACCGTGCAGTAATTCGGACCATATAAACGATGGCGGATAGATATGGCACCGGCAGCGATATCCACGATCATTTTCGGAATGAAATAGGGATTGAAACGGGGTGTGCCATCGCCGGCATAGAATTCTTTTAGTTGTTCTTCGAAGGTACCAATGCCTCCGTTACCGGAAGCCCAGATCACACCGATCTGGTATAACTCCTCTTCTTTCATCGTCGCGGGATTTAACCCGGCGTCGGCCAGGGCCTGGTCACTCGCGGCCATAGCATAGAGAGAGAAAAGATCATATTTCTTGATCTCTTTTTTTTCAAAATGATCTTCAGGATGAAAATTCTTCACTTCACAGCCAAACCGGGTTTTGAATTTGGAGGCATCGAATTTGGTGATGGGACCGGCACCGCTTTTGCCATTCACGATATTCTGCCAGAATTCATTTACAGTATTACCCAGGGGCGTAAGTAAGCCCAACCCGGTGATGGCAACTCTTTTCATTCAGAAATTTATTAACAGCGAAGATAACAAGGACTATTTTAACAGGATGATTTGTCCGGCATGATAAGAAATATGGCTGGTCCTGTTGAGTAAAACACTGAGTTTATTCCGGGCCGGATCCTTTTCAAAATCAGCATCTGTCATGGATTCATGCCGGGTGAACCAGGCATCCGGTTCCATCTTCGCGAATTCATTTTTCAGTCTCTCATGAACGGCAGTCCAGATTGTTCTCAATTCAGATGCTGAAGGAATTTTATCCACGGTTTTATCGGGGGCATCCAGAAATATCGCTTTTAATTCCGGATAGTTTTTTTTACCAAGCCCAAGTATTTCCGGAATGGCATCATGTACAGCGATCAGATGGCCAATCAGGTATATGCCCCGGTTTTTACCCGGCGCAATTTCTTTTTGCAACTGTTCATCACTCAGTTCGTTCAGCATCCTGGTGCTTCGGTCAACCCAGGTTTGCCATGCATTAATGGATGCCTTAACAAAAACGGCAGTAGGAGATAAGGTTGTCATAATCCAAACGTTTTATGTATTTGATTGGTGGTATATAACAAACAAGGAAGAAGCAGTTAAGTTCAATTATTAATTATCAATTATTAATTATTAATTGGCGTTCAGCGTTAAGCGTTAGGCGTTAAGCGTTAAGCGTTCAAGCGTTCAGCGTTAAGCCTTATGCGCTGACGTCTTTCTTAATAAACTTAAACAGAAGATAGGTGAGCCAGACAAATACCACCCAGATCAGATGATACAAAACAAACTGGCCGGCGAGTATCTTTCCTTTGTCACTGAAAATATGGGTATGAATTACAATATAGCTGGTCGTAAAATTGATAATATTTTACCGGTGTTCTTAAACTGCAAATCAGTATAAACCCCAGTAACCAGATAAATGCAAATGCCGGTTTCACTTTGCTATTTTCATCTTCAGGCGGTCCACAACCAACTTCCCAAGCAAGGTTCCCATCACACCACTTCTTTGGCAGCTATAGTCGTAATGTATTCCACCATAAAAACGGGATCTGGAGGTTTCAATGCCGCAGCTTTGAATGAAGGGAAAGACCTGCTTTTAATTCCGAATTCCAGTTCTGTTGAATCAGTATAGGCGAAATTTTCACCAAATACGCTGGTTAAGGTTTCCGAAGCAGCAGCTGAAATAGTGCAATGGCCACAGGTATATTCCGGGAAAGGAGGAGTTTGAAGGTGAGGCCTCCAGTTGGGATCGAAATATTTATTAATGGCCGTTTCAGGTCTTAAAGTATTATAAATATATTTTATGTTCCAGCACTGGATAAACGCATCAAAAAGGGCAATGGAAGTTTTGGCATAAGCATATACGGTTTCCGGAAAATCTGCACCGGCTTTTTTAGCAGCGATGCCAACAATACCCATCCAGTGGCCGGGAGGCGAAAATTTTTTAGTGCCAAACATCAAATGCCCCGATACATTTAATTTGAATGGATTATCATCCCAGAAATCTGCGATCCAGGCTTCCTCTTCCGTTAAACTGTCTACTATCAATTCGCTCTTTTTCACTTCCTGGTAATACTTGCTGTTTTTATCGGTTACATTAAACGGATAGGGAGGTTCCGGCATGAACTGATTTACACTGTCAATCACAAGACCTCTGATTTCTCTCCAGTGCGGCTCGGCAGCTGAAGAATAGGCGGGTGGGGTAGGAACCCAGCGCCCCGGAGAATCTTTCACGTCATATTCTGTTGCTCCCCTGGTCTGCAGATAATTATCCTGGCGGCTCCATTTCATGATAACGGCAGATACCGTATCACTGAAAGCGATGGAATTTGCCATTTCATCTGCCGGCATACCATGGGATTTAGCCAGCTCTTTCAGGCTGTCAGTATAATACCCCATGCTTCCTGCAGGAAAGGTTACCGATTCACCCAGTTTGCAATAGGCGAGCAGGGCACTGAATTCAAAGTTTATTTTTTCTCCGGCCGGGGCCTTGGGAACAGCAGTCAATCCCCTTAGCTGGCCTGACAGTGAATTATATTTCTGTGGATACCCCGCGGCAATCACTTCATAACCGGCAATCGCTGCATACAGGTAGTTTCTGGAAGCCACCATGGGAGAGAAATTGTTTCCCATCACAATCGTATTCAACTCATGAACCGTGCTGCAATAGAGTTCCGGGTTATTAAAAATGGTTGCGTAATCTTTTTTAGTCTGGCAGGCAGTGATAGACAGTACAAGGCATAAAGCAATCAGCAATCGTTTCATAATACTCATTATCGGGGTTATCTCCTGAAAAGGAATTACAGTCTTATTCCGGCCCTGGTTGGGCCATTTCAGGAATTTAACGCAAATGTAAGCGGAGCAGGGCAAATAAAAGGCAATTCCTCATCGTAGCGCCATAAAATTGACCTATCATAATTCCGCCGATGGCAGATCAATGGTAATCGTGGTTCCCTGCCCTGGTATGCTGTCCACTTCAATTTTTCCGTTATGCAGGCCTATGATTCTTTTACAAATGGTTAATCCGATGCCTGTTCCTTCGAATTCAAGTTTAGGATTCAGTCTGGAGAAGGGCTCAAAAATTTTGGGAATCTCCTCTTTTTCCATACCGATCCCGTTGTCGCTGATATGGATGAACACGCGGGTTCCGATGGCTTCCCCTTTTATTTGAATAACAGGTTTATTGTTATTGAATTTAAGCGCATTGCTGATCAGATTCAGAAACACCTGGGTCAGGTAACTTTTATGTCCCATTACGGGCGGGATTTCACTTACCCGGATGATGGCTTTTTTCTCGGCAATCTTCATTTCAAGGTCCACCGTTACATGATGTACGATTTCACCAATATTCACTTTCTCTAATTCGATATTTTCTGAGATGGTGGACAGGCTAAGTACATCACGCACCAGGTTTTGCATGCGGCCGGTAGAATTGATCACCTTGTTGGCTAACTCCCAGCTCTCGCTGGAAAAATTGTTTTTATTGATCTCATACAGGAGGGAAGAGTATGTTTTGATTTTCCGCAGGGGTTCCTGCAAATCGTGGGAAGCCACGGAAGCAAAGGCTTCCAGGTTTTTATTTGCTTCGGCGAGTCTTAATTCCGCAAACTGCCTGCGCCTGATTTCATTTTCCAGTTCTACATTGGTTTTCTGTTTAAAGGCCTCCGGCAATATTTTAACAAGGGAGTAAACGGTCATCAGACTTACCAGGGCAGTAAAAAAACGCACCAGTGCGCTGAGGCGGTACATCGGCACCCAAAACATGGCTGCATCCAGAAAATGGGTAGTTCCGCAGAGTAAGATGAATGCTGCAAAAAGAAGATAGAGGCCCGGATATTTAATCACCTCTTTCCTTCTAGATACATACCGAAAGATGATCACGGGTATCGCAAAATAAGCCAGCCAGATCATCAGGTCACTGATTATATACAACCATCCATGAAAGTTTGTCCATTGTCCGCAATGCCAGCGGGCCGGCCACTGGCTGGAATCAAACAGGCCCTTAAAAAACATTGTTATGGATTGCATAGCGCTGGTATGATGGATAAATCTAATTAATAATATTAACTGTTTTAAACGTCGCCCTTATCTTTGTTCAGATCATGCATGCCTTTATTCACAAGACTACTGTTATTTACCTGGCGGGAATTATACTTCTGCGGATGCTGGCCATGCCGCTTTCCCTTCTTGATTATTCTTTAAACCGGAATTATATCACTTCCAGTCTCTGCGAAAATAGATTAAAGCCTGAAATGCATTGCGCAGGTAAATGTTATTTAAATAAACAGCTGGGGAAGGCAAATGAAAACCAGAACGGCCGGGATCAGAAGGGCAGCGTAAAAATTCTCCTCAATGACTTTTTTGAACCATTCAATGAAATAGTGTCCGGTAATCATTTCACTGTTTCCATAATAAAACCGCCGTATTCTGTACAGGTTATAACCCCCGCATTTACGAGCCGCCATCTTCCATCCTCCGATTGCCTGATCGTAAATCACGCAACCGTTTCTTTTTTATTCCCGTTCCATTCAAAAGCGGCCAGTCGTCTGGTAAAACCAGTTTATTTCGAATGGTCATTTTACAACATGCATGAAAAATATTTTCATCGTCTTTCTGATTTGCATAACCGTACCTGCTTTTGCGCAACATATTATAAGGGGTACCATCACCGACAGTATGAACAATGAGCCACTGGCCTACGCGGTGATTCGTGCAGGGGAGAAGGGAGTGGCGGTTACCAGTGACCAGGAGGGCCATTTCCAGGTTTCTGTTCCAGGAAAAATAAACCAGCTGAACATTTCACTTGATCGGATACCGGGAAGAACATTTTGATATTTCAAATAGTTCCCGTCCCCTGCAGATCCGGCTGAAAAGAGGACCGGTAGAAATGGAAACCGTAACCATTACCCCGCAATCCGGAAATGCTACTTTCCATACCATCAGTGCCCTGGATCTGCACCTTCGACCGGTAAACTCTTCGCAGGATCTGATGCGCCTGGTTCCGGGTTTGTTTTTGGGCCAGCACCATGGTGGTGGTATTGCCGAACATATTTTCCTGAGAGGATTCGATGCGGATCATGGAACAGATGTAAATGTGTCTGTTGATGATATGCCGGTGAACCTGGTTTCCCATGCACACGGACAGGGATTTTCAGATCTCCATTTTCTGATCCCCGAACTGGTGACCCGATATGAATTCGGAAAGGGTCCCTATGATGCAGAACGTGGCGATTTTACAACAGCAGGATATGTTGCTTTTCATACGGCAGAGATATTGGAAAAAAATACGGTAAAACTCGAAGCCGGACAGTTTCAAACCGGAAGAGCGCTGGCCATGATTAATCTCTTATCTGATAAAGCAAAACTTCGTGGTGAATCAGCCTATATCGCCGGAGAAGCAGCTTATACGAATGGTCCTTTCGATTATCCGCAACATTTCAGCCGTATAAATTTATATGGGAAATACAATGTAAATCTTTCGGACAAAGAAAAACTATCCCTGACTCTTTCCACATTCAGCAGTCAGTGGCGATCCTCGGGTGAAATACCCTCCCGGGCTGTAGAGCAGGGGCTGGTTGGAAGATTCGGATATTTGGATAGTTTGCAGGGCGGAAATACCAGCCGGTCCAATGTTATTGCCAGACTGAGTTCCGTACTTTCCCCAAACTGGTATATGCAGAATCAGATTTATTACTCGCGTTATAGTTTCAGTCACCGGTATAATGATACCTTTTTTGCAGAGGACAGCATTAACGGAGACCGGCGAAGGCAGCAGGAATCCCGTGATTTATTCGGGTACAACGGCAGAATTACCAATCATGCCTATTTCAAAAATAATATCGGACTGACTTCGGCATTTGGAATCGGGCTGCAGTTCAATAAAATTTATAACAGCGAACTTTCCCATATCGATGACCATTTTCAGGTTTTGGAATACATTCAATTGGGAAACATAGATGAAAACGGCTACAATGCTTTTATTGATGAAAACCTGCGGATGGGAAAATGGCTGTTCAATGCCGGATTGAGAATGGATGACTTTTATTTCAACTATGCTGATCAGCTGAACCCTTCCCTGCCATCCCGCAATACCTTTGTATTTAGTCCTAAGCTGAATGTTGAATACACGGCGAACACCACTCTCCAGATCTACCTGAAAACCGGCAAAGGTTTTCATTCCAATGATGCCAAAGTAGTTGTTGGTAACCAGGGGCATGAAATTCTGCCGGCAGCCTATGGAATTGATCTCGGTATAAACTGGAAACCCGCTGCAGCATTTACTTATCAATGCCGCCGTCTGGTCACTCTTTCTCCAGCAGGAATTTATTTATGACGGCGATGAGGGAACCCTTGAACCCAGTGGTAAAACCAGGAGGGAGGGGATCGATTTTTCTGCCCGTTACCAGTTCAATAAATGGTTGTATGCATTTCTCGATCTCAACTATTCGAATGCCAGGGCAGTGAATGAACCCAAGGGCAGTAATTATATTCCGCTGGCCGTGCCGTTCTCGAGTGCAGGTGGTTTGAATTATACTTTTTCGAATGGCATCAACGGCGGACTGAGTTACCGGTATATGAGTGACCGTCCGGCCAATGCCGAAAATACTTTAACAGCCGAAGGATATTTTGTAACCGATCTTACGGCGTATTATACCAAAAAGAAATTTGAGTTCGGTTTTGAAATACAAAACCTGTTTAATACGAAATGGCGGGAAGAGCAGTTCGCAGCGGATTCGAGACTTAAAAACGAAACGGAAACGGTAGCGGATATCAACTACACTTCCGGAACGCCGTTTTTCGTTAAATTGAAGCTGGCGATCTTCTTCTAATTATTAATTATCAATTATTAATTATTAATGAAAAATAAAACAAGAATTCCTGTTTCGACTAAGATAGCAGGCTTTTCACTGATAGGAATTCTGGCCATCGGAATATTCTGGTTTGCCACAGCATTTTTAGGAAATAAAAACAGTCTGCCGGTATTGGGTGAACCGGGTCACCGGGCGGGGGCATTTTCTTTTATCAACCAGGATGGAAAACCCATAACAGAAAAATCAGTCAAAAATAAAGTCACGGTGGCGGAATATTTTTTTGCTTCCTGTCCTTCTATTTGCCCGGTTATGAATAAAAACCTGGAAGAAGTGTATGAAAAATTCAAGGGGAATCCTGATTTCGCCATATTATCCCACACGGTGGATCCGGAAAGGGACTCAGTGCCGGTATTGAATGCCTATGCCAGCCGGTTTAACGCTTCGGCACCCGGTTGGGAATTTTTAACCGGCAACAAACAGGCATTGTATAACAGTGCAACGCAGGACTATCTTTTATCCGGCGGCGATTCGAGCAGCCGGTTTATACATACCCAGTATGTGGCTTTGCTGGATAAATCGCGCCGGATCCGGGGCTTTTATGATATGACCAATCCGGCAACCATTTTGAAACTGAATGGTGACATTCAGCAACTTCTTAAGGAATCTGTGCAATGAACAGGATTTCGCAACCTGAATTTCATGCTTCACGCATAAAAAAAACGCAGGGAACCCTGCGTTTTTCGCAACCGAAAAATATTTTTATTTTTCCATCATATCCCAAAGTTTGGCCAGATCCGGATTCAGGATGATCTGAATCCTGCGGTTCTGCATTCTCCCTTCTTTGGTAGCATTACTGGCAACGGGTATGTATTTGCTTCTTCCGGCAGGCATTAACCGGGTGGGGTCAAGCATATACACATCTTTCAATACCCGAACGATACTGTTTGCGCGCTCTGTGCTCAAAGACCAGTTGTCCGCGAATTTAGCATTATGCACTTTGAGCGTATCCGTATGGCCCACCACGTAGATCTGGACATTGGGATAGTCTTTCACTACATTGGCAAATGGTGACAATGCAGTTTTGGCTTTGGACCCAGATCTGCCTTTCCTTCTTTGAACAACAGTTTTTCAGGCAGGTCTACATAGAGCAGGCCACTTTTGAATTCAACAGTGATTCCTGAATCAGAAAGGGCAGACAAGCCGCTGATGAGTTTGTCACGAATTTCCTTCAGGGCCTTGCTTTGTTCTGCCATGGCAGCATTAAATTGTTCCTGCTGGACCCTGATATCCTCCTTCAGTTGTTTGTAGGCAGCCGCATCATGACTTAGTGCTGCGTTTGACGCGGTACAGGTGGCAAGCTGATTATTCAGATCAGTGATTTTGGTATTGGCATCTTTTAGATTTGAATTACAGGCTGAAACTTCGGAATTGAGTCTGGTGTTTTCAGTCTGGGCCGCTTCCAGTTTCTTGGTATTGCAGGATGTGAATGCAAAAACCGATACGAGGCAGGAAAGTAGTAGCAATTTTGATTTCATGATCTTTTTTTTTCTGAATGAGTAATGATCCGTGCTTTTGATTAGTAGACTTATATTATCGCAAGCTATTACTATCATTTTCTATGCCAATGGGAAACAATGCGCGTAAACTTGAATTATTCAGGATTTAATATTCCTGGTTTCCTGAGTTGTGATATCCGGATAACAGAAAATATTCCATTATTCAAGGGGAATAATTTTTGATGGACGCATTCAAAATTGGAGAATGTTGCTTAATTTCCGCATATGATACAATCCCGTCAGCTCGCTGCTATCATGTTTACTGACATTGTAGGGTACACGGCGCTGATGGGGAAAAATGAGCAGAAGGCATTTGAGTTGCTCCGAAAAAACAGGGAGATTCAAAAACCTATTATTGAAGAGTTTGGCGGAATCTGGATAAAAGAGCTCGGGGATGGCGTTTTAGCAAGTTTTCCAACGGTTTCCAATGCCGTTTATGCCGCCATAAAGATCCAGCAGGCCTGTACCATTTCCAACGAATTCCTTCTTCGTATTGGCATCCACCAGGGTGAAGTGGTTTTTGAAAACGGAGACATCTTTGGTGATGCGGTCAATATTGCTTCCCGTCTTCAGGCCCTGGCACCTCCCGCAGGCATTTTCGTTTCGGAATCTGTGCACCGGAACATATCCAACAAGAATGATATCAGCTCAGAATTCATCCGTATAGAAAACCTGAAAAATGTTAAGGATCCGGTTCCGGTATACATTGTGAATTCGGGAGGAACCAAAAAGCAGGATACAACTGATCAGAGAAAAGCATTAAGCACTATCATCCCCGGGTATGATTGTGATATTTATATCAGCTACCGTTTCAATGATAATAAATATGATGGCTGGGTTACTGAATTTGTAGATAAACTATCCCTGGAACTTAGTGCTACTTTAAAAGATAAGCTTTCCATTTATTTTGATAAGAGTCCGGAAGAAGACCGTAAACCTTTTTACGAAGAGAACACCCTGGTTCCGCGCCCGATAAAATCTCTGATTTTTATTCCGATTGTATCGCAGACTTATTGCGACAATAATTCTATGGTATGGAAAGAAGAGTTCAAAGGATTTCAGTCCGGTGCAAAAAACGATCGCTTTGGAGCTTCGGTTGCATTACAAAGTGGAAATATGGCTTCACGGGTAATACCGGTTAAAATACATGATATTGATGCGGATGATATAAAACTGCTGGAATCGGAACTTGCCGGTGCCCTGAGGTCGATTGACTTTATATATCGGGAAGAAGGCGTAAACCGTCCGCTGCATCCGGCTGATGATGAAAAATTTGCAACAGCATCCAGGCCACTATACCGGAACCAGATCAATAAACTATCCAATGTAATCAAGGAAATCATTTCCGGGATTAAATCCAGGGAAAACGGAAACCGGAACGAACCGGCATCTTATATGCCCACAGCGAGGCAGATCGTGCCACAGGTATTTTCAACTTCTGTTTCTTCTGCCATTAAAGTGCAGGTGATCGACCGGCAACGACCCAATATTTACCTGGCCTGGACCTCGGGTGATCTGAAAGAAAGCCGGGAGGAGATGGCTATCATCCTGAACAAGGCCGGCTTTAATGTGCTGCCTTCCATTGACTGTCCGGCAGACGATGAGATGTTCAAAATAAAAGCGGCGGAAGAAATAAAAAAATGTGTCTGTTCCCTGCATATGCTGAGTGGCGAATATGGACGCCGGTTTGAATCGGATGATGAGACTTCTTTCCCCCAGTATCAGTTTATGGAGGCGAAGAAGATTATTGAAACAGCAGGAGCGGATTTCAATATTTTCGTGTGGCTTGATCCGGACCACAGCAAATCAGTAAAACCTGCACAACAGCAGTTCATCAAATACATCCGGAATAATATTACCCGAAATATGATGTTTTCGAACAGCCAGGGCCCCATGCAGCTGGTAGATGATATACGCGTGGTAATGATGAAGCAGGACACCAAGGTGTACGACTCCAAGGACACGGATATCTTTTTTATTTTCAACCAGCAGGACGAGCAGGATGCACAGCTAATCATTGATCAGATCAGCCTCGAGTTTCCCGTTGAAACCATGAACATACTTCCGGAAGGCGAGGATTCTTACCGCGAAATGACTTCCCAGCAAATTCCAAAAAGCAAACTGGCAGTGGTCTATTTCAAATATGCAGCAGACTGGGCACTGCCCTTTATCAAACAGATCTGGAAACAGGTGGGTGGTGCTTCTTCGCCAACACCGATGTTCCTGGTGGGAGAGGATGATCCAAGAACCAATCTCGCGCGCAACTTCAAAGCGCCGCGTGTAATATCCATTATCATGCCCAAAGAAACTATTCCCGCAGAAGTTAAAAAAGTTTACGGCGCAGTCGTATAATGATGGATCAGATTTGCCCCTATACCGGTTTACGTTCCTTTTCGGAAGATGAATCCTTATATTTTAAAGGAAGGGAAGAGGATATTGACCAGGCGACGCTGCAGCTGCAGAAAAATAAATTCTTAATGCTTACCGGCGCATCGGGCGATGGAAAATCCTCACTCGTTTATGCCGGAATTATTCCCAATGCCAGATCGGGTTTTCTAAAATCAAAATATACCAACTGGTGTGTGGCCAATTTCAGACCGGAAAGAACACCGTTTAAAAATCTTGCCGCAGCGCTCGGGAAACAACTGGAAATTTCCAACCCTTATACCGTACAGGGAGAATTGAATCATGGTTTTTCTGCCTTGGTGGACCTGTACCGGAATTCAAAAAGATTTATTGATATACATTCTTCAGCCTGGCTGCAGGCCGGTGATCAGGAACAGCGGGCGATGAAAAGAGAAGCAGCCAACCTGATCATACTGGTTGACCAGTTCGAAGAGTTTTTCACCAATCCGGAGAACTATCATCACGGGGCGCCTTCGAAAGATGCGAACCTGGTATTAAATCTGCTGCTCGAAACCGCGCGCATTGCCCTGGATGAGGATATTCCCATTTACGTAGTGTTCACGATGCGTTCCGATTATATCGGACAGTGTGCTGCTTTCCGCGGACTCCCGGAATATATTGGCTTCTCCCAGTTTTTTGTTCCACGTCTCAACCGCTCCCAATTGCAACAGGTGATCGAAGAACCGGCAACCCTGAACGGTAACCAGATCTCCCGTCGTTTAACAGAACGACTGATTCAGGATCTCACAGAGGGCGTTGACCAGCTGCCGATACTGCAGCATGCCCTGAAGCAGATCTGGATTGCTGCAGATCATGGCAACGAAGAACTGGATCTTTTGCATTATGCCAAAGTGGGCGGTATGCCGGTTCAGGATTTGCCGGAGGATCAGGTGGCCGCTTTTAATGAATGGTTTTCTTCCCTGGCAGAAAATATTAAAGCCTGTTATCACGCGCCCAATCTGCAGAATGTTCTGGATACCCATAACAATAAACTCTATGAACAGGCAGCTGGTTACTACAAGGAAAAAACCGGCAAGTCCATTTCGGAAGGAGATGCAAAAAAAATAATCCGGACAACCTTTACCTGTCTCACGAAAATTGACCAGGGTCGTGCGGTGCGCAACCGAATGACCTTACAGGAGATTACCCAGATCCTGGGTGAACCGGACTATGACTATAAAACGGTAGGTGGTGTACTGAATATTTTCAGGGAGCCGGATAATACATTTATCAATCCATTTATTTCTGAAGAAGACCCGGAGAGCAGCAGCCTTCAGCCGGATACCGTTCTGGATATTACCCATGAGAGCCTGATCCGGAACTGGCAGTATCTGGGCCAGTGGGCGAAAGAAGAATTTGACAGCCATACGGTTTCGCTTGATTTTGAAAAGCAGCTTGACCGTTGGACCAACAGTAGCCGGAGTGATAATTTCCTTTTGTCAATAGGTCCCTTAACCTATTTTGAAAACTGGTACAACAGAGCAAAACCGAACAGCTGGTGGATTGCCCGTTACCTGCCGGAGGATACGAGTGCAGAATCCCGTCTTGGAAAAGCAAATGAGATCCTGGCCAACTCCAGGGACTTCCTCAAAAAAAGTTCCAATAAACATGTGATAACACGGACGATTATGCGCTACGGTCCCAAACGGATCGGATATGCGCTATTGATAATCGCTTTGTTACTGATTACATCCTTTGGGGTTAAGGATCATTTTCAGAAACAGAATAGTTATGTGCTGGGTGCCATGCATCAGAGAAGCCTGGCGCTGGCAGATAATCCGACGGTGGATATCTATAATAAGGTTTTGTTGCTTTGCGAAGAACTGAAGCTGGGTAGCACAACTCCGGATGAAATTATAAAATCAGTTCATGATCCGGTTCAGCGAATCATGATCATGAATGCACTGGCCGCTAACCTGATATTCCAGGGCCGTACCCAACCGGAAAATGAAATTCGCCGCTCACTTTTTTTAACAGACAGTCTGCTCAAGGCATTCCCCTTCCCGGAAAAAAACCCGGAGAAAATCCCGGCCGTTTTTAATGAAATGAATCTGTACAAGGTTGCGTTGGAAATAGCGTACTTCTACAATCCGGACAGCCTCTTGTATTCCTGGAAAAAACGTAATGCAGACCAACAGGCGCAGTGGACAATGAAAATACTCCGGGAGCAACCTGCCGGTTTTACGGACATGCTCCCTTTCAATATGGCTTTGGAGAATGCGATAAATTATCACTCGTATACTCAAGAAGAGCTGAAATACATAACCGGTTTATTGTCTCCTTTTGAAAATGGATTGCAGTCGCCCTGGTTAAGATCCAATTATGACAAGAGCAAATTGATGGTTCGTGGTGCCATGGATATGGGTTATGGATTCAATTTTAACGGACTTTACCAGGAGCTGGCCTATCTGTACGCAGCAGCCGGTAACAATCAAAAAACCCTGCAGTGCCTGGATAGTCTGCTGGCTTATAGCCAGAATAATTTTCAGGGTGATTATGCAACCGGGGGAGATAACGCTGCGAATATTGCAGCGGTTTATTTTCTATATGGAAAACAGGATCTGGTAAATGAGTTTATAAAGGGATATGCCGCCATCAAAAAAATCCCGGCGGCAGAGTTTTATGAGCGGATGGTGGGACGGATGCTGCACAATTATGAAGCGACCGGAAATCTCAGGCTGCAGCCCTGGATGTCACACGTCCAAAATGTAAACCTCTTTTACATCCGGCCGGAAATACTAAGAGAAGTTCTAATCAAATACAGGGAGATCATAGAATCCACTTCCAGCAGCCCTGATCAGCGGAATTTCCTGCTTGCCCTCACTTACAAGGAGGAAGGTATTTTAATGGCCATTTTAAATTATTATAAGAACAATGGGAAGGAATACAATGATTCTTCTTTTGACAAGGCTCTTTCATTATATCAAAGCGTATCACAAGGCTATCAGAATGAGATGATGCCTATCATTGATATCTCCGGATCCGAAAACGCCCTTCTCCCACGCAGGATGTATTTTATTTATCCGGATATTAAAATGCCTTTTCATCCAGCCCAGCCACGTGGTTATTTTCATTTTTATTTTTCGGATGTGTTTATGGACTATATTCTTCGCCATGATTTAATCAGCCGTTTTTATCCCGGACCAGCCGAGCTGAGATCCGTCAACTTATGGCTGAGTTCATTTAATACCAATTCGATCAATCTTCCCGCTTTTTTGAATAACGATGCACGGGAAGAGGTTTTGAAAAATATACATCTTGCCCTGGAGAAAAATCCGAATGGCAAATCCATAGACCTGAACTGGCTCTATTTATACCTGGGGAAGGATGAGCAGGATTCCGGCCGTCTCGACGAAATGCTCAGCTATTACGCTAAAATAGAGCCTGCTGAAATTTTTAATGTTTTGCGGGATAAGGATTTTGGCGGATTTACACGGGATCAGTCATTTCGTATGATTGCCGTTACCATTGAAGGGTATATTAAAACCGGCCATCTCAAAGAAGCGAATGCACTGGCTGCCATGTTTAAAAATCCCGTGAACCGCTCCTCGCTGTATGCCTATGCAGCAGTGGAATTATTGAAAGAGAAATTCGACCCTAAAAAAGTTCAGCCTGTTATTGATTCCGCAACAAAAGAAATGGAAAGCGTGGAGAATATTACCGGCGCACAGCCGAACCGTAATCTGCTGGCTTATGCACTTATGATGCAGGATCCGGAAAAAAATCTGACAAAGGCTTATGCTCTCATAAGGAATCTACCGGTAAAGTATACGTCCATGCAGGAAATGTGCCGTGCCATTGCTTTTCATGGCGATTTATATGAAGCCGAAAAAAATATACCGGAATCTATATCCGCTTCGGACCAGGCGGCTTTTTTAAGAAAGATACTGGCGGGCTATTCGGAGGGAAACGGCGGCAACGACAGCTCCTGGAATCAATATAACATTTCATATCCTGTTTTACAATACCAGTACATTGCCTACATTGATGAAAACAACTGATGAACTTAAAATATGTCCTTATACCGGACTCCGTTCTTTTACGGAGGAGGAGAGCCTTTATTTCAAAGGCCGGGACCTTCAGGTTGATCAGCTTACCGCGCTGCTGGAACAGAATAAATTCCTGATGGTAACCGGTGCATCCGGCGAAGGAAAATCGTCGCTGATTTATGCCGGACTGATTCCCAATGCCAGGGCCGGCTTTTTCAAGGCAAAATATTCCAACTGGGTGGTAGCTGATTTCAGGCCGGAAAGAAATCCGGTAGCAAATATGGCCCAATCCCTGGCTACCCAGTTCAACAGCAACCCGGTGACGGTGGAAACAGAACTGAGACGCGGGTATTCATCCCTGGTAGACCTGTACATTAATTCTTCATTTTATTTAGGTGAAGAAGAAAATATTACGGAGGAATATTCACCTGAGGAAATCAGGGATCGAAAAAGAAAAGCCGCGAACCTGATTATCATTGTGGATCAGTTCGAGGAATTCTTTACTAATCCGGAGAATTTCTACAATGAGTCTCCTTCCAGTGATTCGCAGATCGTTGTGAACCTGATACTGGAAACAGCCCGTATTGCAATCCGGAAAAACCTTCCGGTCTATGTGGTTTGCACCATGCGGTCAGATTATATCGGACAGTGTTCTGCTTTCCGCGGCCTTCCGGAATATATTGGCTTTTCACAGTTTTTTGTTCCGCGATTAAAGAGAAAGGATTTAAAACAGGTGATCGAGGAACCCGCCCTGCTGAGTGGCAACAAAATAGCCCAGCGGTTGATTGAACGGCTGGTTTTTGATATCGCAGAAGGAGTGGACCAGCTGCCCATACTTCAACATGCACTGAGCCGGATCTGGATGATGGCCGATCAGGGCAGTGAAGAAATGGACCTGATTCATTATGCTATGGTAGGGGGTATGTCGGTGGACGAATTGCCGGATGAGGATATTTCCCGATTCAGATTATGGATCAAGTCCCAGCCGGAACACCAGCAACATTTTTATAAAGAAACAGGCCTGGCCAGAATTATTGAAATACATGCCAATCTTTTGTATGAGAACGCATGGGATTATTATAGTCAGCGCCATCCCGAAAAGCCAATAACCCAGCAGGAAGCCAAACGGATCGTTGCGCTGAGTTTCAGCTGTCTTACGAAAATTGACAACAGTCGCGCCGTACGTAACCGGATGAGCCTGGAAGAAATTACCGGTATCATAAACGCGCCAAACCTTACCACGGAAGTAGTTGGCGAAGTATTGAATATTTTTAGGGAAGAGGGGAATTCATTCATCCGCCCATTTAAAACCTCCGATCCGGCCACATATCATTTATCCCCGGATACGGTTTTGGATATCACCCATGAGAGCCTGATCCGTAACTGGAATAAACTCAACCAGTGGGCCAATAGGGAATTCGAATTTTATTCTACTTTTCTGGATTTCAAAAAACAACTGGACCGCTGGAAAAAAAGTGGTAAGAACCGGGGATTCCTCCTGCCCGTGGGGCCGCTCAGTTATTTTGAAAACTGGTATAAGAACTGTAAACCCAATGCCGGCTGGATTATGCGTTATGCAGAAGCCAGGGAAGATGCAGGCGCTGCGCGCAGACATGCAGAAGAAACCCTGGCAGATATCCGCTCTTTTATCCGGCGCAGTGCCAGAAAAGAAATAATTACCCGGTCCTTTATGAAATACGGACCACGCCGGATTGCCAGTTTGTTTGCGGTGGTTGTAATGCTGGTGCTAAGTGGATTTTACGGATATAATGCTGATCAGAAAAAAAACAACCGGGTTATCGCCCGCGTCAAATCAGAATCGGAAAATTTATTAAAGAGCCGCGAAGTGGCCCTTCCGGAAAAAGCCATTTACCTGCTCGCCGCTGAACGTCACGACAGCAGTTCCCTGATACCCTATCTTCAAAATCTCGGATACCGGGATCGCGTTAGCCTGGCGAACGAAGTATACAAACAAATCCTGTCTTTCAATAAACACCTGGAGAGCCCGTTGAAGAGTTCCGTGTTTGAATTACTGGCTAAAAACCTGGCTGATTCTACGGAAGCGGGGGATCCGGAGTTTCTCCTTTTGCAGCGAAATAAATTTTTGATCCAGCTGCTCATGGATCAATACTATGCACCCGACAGTACGAAAAAAAGAATACTGAATCAGGTGGCGGAAAAAAATTATGAAGGGGTCATTCAGTTTTACAGCAACAATCAACTGTATCATCCGGCTGTTCCGGAAGACCTGAATATGGCTCTTCAGATTTGGCTGACGGCCGGATTGGCTACGCCCGATAAAACCGCTGTGCTGTTGAAACTGATCTCGCCATTGTCAAACAAAGAGGCAGAAGCCCATTTCAATACCTATTATGCAAAGGGAAGTTTTGAAGCCGATGGCAGAATGGGTTTGATCTTTAATGGTGGTTACCATACCCTTGCCTGCCTGTATGCGGCAAACGGCGACTTGGATAATTTATTCTGGTGCTTCAACAAAGTCCTGGAGAATAACCAGCATGATTATTTTGAACTGCCACGAATTCTCAATAATCACCTCAATGTGCTGGGGTATTTGTATCAGTATGGACATCGCAGTGCGGTGCCGGCCTACCTCGAATGGTTAAATAAAAATACAGCCGAGAATCCGCCCCAGACCGTGTTGCGTAATGCCATTCTTCGGTCAGGCTATATTTCGCATATGTATTTTATTAATGTGGGCCGGAGTTACTACCGCTCTACCCGGGGATACCTCCATCCGAATTTATGCCTGAATGACCGGGCGGTTTTTGATGCGATGGAAGAAGACTATGAAAATGCCCTGCAGCATCTGAAGGATCCTTCGCTGAAACAGTTCGACCTGGCCCTGAACCTGAAACGCAAGGCGATGTTTTATTCCAAGTATTGGTTCGACCGGGGGATACCGGCCGATACCCTGCGACTGAACGGCTGGCTGAACCAGTTTGTGGAAATGTATAATCAGATGGATAAAACCTGGCTGGAGGGTTTTGAATCGTCAACCATGATTTATAATGGAGACGGTGTGCGCACCAGTAATATAAAAAGAAATAACCTGCTGATTTATCCTGACTACCGGGACGGATGGTTCAGCTGGACCTACCATACAGATTATTTATTTAATTATTTATTTCAGCACAACCTGCTGAACAGCTTTTTTAAAACCGGGGAAGACCTGCAGGTATTACATTTTTGGGTGGCGAAAACATTTGAATTAAAAACGGATATTTCCCCTCAGGCCTACAGCAATTCTTATAAACTACCGGATGAAACCCTGAAAAAACTGCTGGTATTCGTTGATGGTCATCCGCAGGGAGCTTCCTTCGACCGGAATCTGGTATATGCCGTGCTTTCCGATCATGCCTTTAACCGGATGGATACAGCCCAGGGTTTGAAATATTATCGATTAATGGACCTGACAAATATCCCGGCCTCTTCCGTTAAATATGAATATATCGAAAAAGCATTTTTATTAAATACCCTGCAGCATATCGCTGTACACCTGGCTGAAATCGACAAGCCTGCAGAAGCAGCTGAAATCGCCGGCTTGTTTCCAAATGATGAGACCCGGATGTTCTGTTATGAAGCTATCGCCCACGGTTTGTACACCCGGAATGCCAGTCCGCAGACTTTTATTTTCCTGGATTCTGTATATGCCACGGGCAAGAGAACTGACTTCTCTCTTTTGCAATTGCCGCTGGACTGCCGGAATGGTCAGATTCTGGTATTGTCTGAAATCGGAAGCCGGGCGCTTAATAACAGTGCAGAAGATGTGCTCCGGGAAATTCCGGAAGAATTTAAGTTTGAAGGAATCATTTCGAGGGTAACCGGAATTGCCGGTGAAGGGAATTACTACCGGGCGCTCACATCCATTCCAAAGACCCTGACGGAATCGCAGGATCTTTACTGTCGCACGATGATTTTGCTGGAAGATTGCCGCACCAGGGAACGATTGCAAAATAATAATCGCTGGAATGCTTTTGATGAAAACCTGAATTGGTCAAGGAATTATATAAACTTTACCGGAAACTGATGAAAAGTTATAATAGCATTTATTATTTACTCACGGTGTTGCTGATCATGGGTGGTTTTGCATCTATGGCACAGAACGACTATGGTATGCTGATCCTGAGCGGCGTTTCGCTGGCATTCGGATTGATATTTCTGCTACAACTTACCCGGAGCTTTTCACCAGGAGCCGCATCGGATTCATCTCTACGAATGGAATTATTCGCCCTGTTTTTACTGGCAGCCCTTTTAATGCTGAAAACTTTTCAGGTATATATACCCTTTACAGAATGGATTTTTGCCTTTGCCGCACTCGTGCTTGCATTTATTTATTTCGGCCGGATGATCCGGTACTTCCGGCAATATGAGTCAAAAAATAAAGTTCTGGCGATCCTGCTGGCGGTATTCTATCTCGCCATCGTGTTTTTCTTTTTGTCCATGGTGATGATTTCCTTCAATCCGGGATTGGTAAAAATCACCGGGGGCATTGCATGTATATTAATTTTTGGCGCCGTGTTGTTTAGCCTGTTCAATGGAAATTTCCTGGTAACGGGAGAGAAGACGACCGCCGTAAAAACCATCTCCGGCTTCAGGGATCGTTATTTCCTCTTGATTTCCCTTTGTATCCTATTCGCCATTTACATTGGGTTTACCGGTTCCGGCGTGCTTCCTAAACTATACTCCGACAAATATCCCCAGGCTTATTATCAGCTCGTCAACCAGGCTGAGTCCGCCAAAGAAAAAGCTGTGGATGGCCACCCCGGATATGAATCCTTCCGTAAAAATTATGAACAGTTCCTGGAGAAGAATTTAAAAAAGGTAGCGGAATAAAGACTACCGGTCAAAATTCCTGCCGCCTCTGCCTCCGGGATTGCCACCCGGAAACATACCCGGCATTTTATTCTGCTTTGCGTCCGCAAAATTGTTCAGGTTATAGGTGAAGGTCAGCATCGCATACCGTGTGATCACATTGGTACGCGTATAAGATTCCATACTCGCGCTGACGGACTTACTCACCGCCTGGTTCTGGTTCAATAAATCAAATACACTCAGGCGCAGTTCGCCATTTTTCTTTTTGAATAATTGTTTGGCGATACTCGGGCTTACCAGCGGAACACTGGCATTGTAGGCAGCCGCCTTATTGTTCGTATAAGTGTAGTCGAAATTAGCGGCGAAGATCCAGCCGTTATTGGAATAGAGTGTGAATTCAGCTGTGAAGCTCTGGGAGAAGGCATTCAGACTGCTCTGTGAGCCATTGGGCTGACCCGGTGCACCGGTTCTTCCATTAATGGTATATTTTGACACGGAACTGAAATTCATGTCAAAATTCTTTTTGATATTGGTAGTCCAGGAAATCGTTTCTGCCAGTCCGGTATTGCGCGCAAATACATGCGCGTAATTATTCTGGGCAGCAGCGAGGGAATCCTGGGCCAGCAGGGTCTGACTCTGGTTATAATTGAGATTGGTGATAAAATTCAGGTTGGATTTGGGTTTCTTCAACGGAAATCCATAATTGAAATATCCGGAAATATTATACGTGCCATTCAAATTGACATAGGTCGTTTGTTGTCCGCCTTTGCTGTTATAATAAACGGCCGTCTGGATATCGTTCACCACCGTGCTCGCATTAATCGTGGCAAAAAGCACTTTTTGCGTTGTCGGATCAAAGGAAGAATATAACATGCGCAGGGAATGCGTGAACTGTGGCCGGAGGTTCGGGTTTCCTTCCTGGTAATTGATCTGATCCGATGTAGTGATCAGGGGCTGCAATTGGGTTACACTGGGTGTGCCTGGCCTGCCATTATAATTGAAACGTAAACGTTGTGTTTTGGAAAAAGAATACTGGAAATTAACCGTCGGTGTAATATTGATATAATGCTGGGCCACCAGGATATTTTTCGTGGTGTTCAAACTGGATAATCCGGTAAACTGCAGACCGGAACCTACGGATAAATTGAACTTCGCATTCTGAATCCGGTAGTTTAGGGTGAACCGGTTGGCATAGGAAACAAATTTGTATGAATTGCTGAACAGACTGTCAAAAACCTTGGTCTTATCAAGCGAATCCAGGATATCATAAGTGTTGTTGATGGATGTATTGTGCTGGTAAGTGTAATTGTAATTGAATTCGAGGATCTGGTTTTTACCCACGGGTTCTGTATAGGAAAGTGTCGGGCTGATCGTAAAGGCGTGCAGGGAGTCGTTGTAATATTGATTCAGTGTGTCCGTACTTATCGGCCGGGTGAATTTGTTGACCGCATAATTATTTCCATAACCGTCATTGATATTGGCCGTTCCATTAATGTCGAGCGATATCGTACGGTATTTTTTTGCGAATTTATGCCGGAACTGCAGGTTGGAACCTGCCACATTGAAACCCGTATTATACGAAGATGAATTGCCCACGGAACTGTTTACCGGAAAACCATTGTTATCGACAGTGACAGAAGAGGAAGAAGCACTGGGTGTGCTTGTTTGGAAAGTTACATTCGGGCGGAACACCAGGGAATTGCTGCTGTCGAACCGATGTTCAATATTAAAAAATATCCGGTGGTTGTCAAGTCGCTGGATCCGCGACTGATAACCTGTAGTGGTATTGCTGCTGTCCTTACCCGACTGGCCCTGAATGGATTTGATCACCGAATCCTGCTGATCTACTGCGATATGCTGACTATTGAAAAAATAACTTCCGTTGAAATCTGTTTTAGCTCCGAATGCATTTTTATAATTCGCACCCGCAGCCCAGATCGTAGTCACCCCGGTATTACTCACCGGCGGACTTGCTGAGCCTCCGCCACGGCCACCCGGACCAGTCTCTGCTGTAAAATTTTGTTTGTTGACATCGTTTGCCTGCGCGAGCACGGAAATCTGTTCGTCGTTGTTGAAACGATGCATATTCAGGCTCTCATCATAGTTCTGATTCGTTCCGATACCCGCCACCGCCTTTCCGAAATATCCCTGACGTTTATCTTTTTTCGTGATGATATTGATCGTCTTTACGCGGTTGCCATCATCGAAGCCCGTGAATTTGCTCTGGTCACTCAGGTCATCAAAAACCTGGATGCGGTCGATCACATCTGGCGGAAGATTTCGGGTAGCCATCTTGGGATCGTCGCTGAAAAAACGCTTGCCGTTCACCAGTACACGGGAAACAGTTTCTCCCTGTGCCGTAATAACCCCGTTTTTATCCACCTGTATTCCTGGCATTTTCTTCAGGAGATCCTCCGCCAGGGCATTGGGTTTCGTGGCAAAACTGCTGGCATTATATTCCACTGTATCCTGGTGAACACTCATCGGCGGACGTTCAATCACCACTTCCTGCAGCTGATCAGCTGTACTCTGCATATATAATTGATGGAAATCGATATCCGGACTGGCCGCACTAATCGTAAATGTTTTGCGGATATGCTGGAATCCCTCAAAACTGATCGACAGGCTATAACTACCGGCGCTAAGATTTTTGACCAGAAAAGCGCCTTTCCGGTCAGTGGAAACATATTGTATGTCGGAGGAATCGCTGAGCGGTTTCACGGAAACCGTCGCATCACTCAGGTCCTGCTTTCCGACAGAATCCACAATGGTTCCCCGAACAGAACCTAAGATTTTTACCGGAGCCGGGGACTGGGTTAACCCCGCCAAGGGAACGCCAAGGCAGAAGAAAAGAACATGGAGGAGGACATATTTCATTCAGAATCAAAGCTATTATGAAACCCTGACATGATTCGAGGGATTCGGTTAATGGATTGTAAAACGAATAAATGTGCATTTCTTGTGCCCGGATATTCCAGGGAGCGAAAAGATAGGGGGTTAAGTCACAATACTATCTCTTTTCAAGCAGGGCCGCCAGTTTATTGAGGGACTGTCTGCTGCCTTCTTCATTGTCTTCCGGCCGGATACCTTCCGGAATATCCCGAAATAATATAGTTACCCGGGATCCTCCATCATCACTGTCCACCAGGTCAACCAGCATTTTCATTTCGCCCCTAAATTTTGCATCGCCGGAATCAAATTCAATAATTTCTTCGATTTTTTTGTAGGGAATGAGTTTTGTAAATCTCCCCTTGAAGCTGTCCTTATTCGCTGATGTTTTTCCTTTGGTTGCATCTTCAGCATTCAGGTAGGAGAGGGTCATCTCAAAACTCCCGCCTTCCCGGGCATTAAAACTGTGCACTTCACACCGCATATTATTTGGGGCAAGCCAGACAGCAACCAGCTTGGGATCAGTAAAAGCCTGATAAATTTCTTTGCGGGAAGCCTGAATAATTCTGGAAACCCTTGATACTCCTTTGTGCCTGGGGAATGAGGCGAATCTGGTTTACTTTCCATAGGTCAATTTGCTTTTGAATATGCAATAACTATGCAAAAAAACCAACGACTAAGTATTTTATTTAGAAGGAAGTTTTTGTATTTACACCTCCGAAAAGTTAAATTTAGAATATGAAAAGCGCCATCGGTTATTGGGTATGGGCATTTTTCCCGGTGATTGCCCTCCTCTCATTTTGGAAGAGCGGACTATTAAGGGATCCTGTGATATTTTTAATCCTGCTGATTGTGTATGCCTGTATCTATCGTCCGGTAATTATGAGTCTCAAACTCATTGCCCTGGGCAAAATAGCCAGAAAAGATTTTTTCAAATCGTTTATTCCCTTCTATTACGATACGAAATACTTTTCTATCTTGTTTTTTAATACTGAGTGATTAATAAGAATTCAATATACTCAGGCTATTAAAAATTTTGTCAATATTTTTAAGAATTTAAATTATATCATTGGTCTTCTTTTGGAATTCCCGTTGCTCTTAATTGCGCATAAAATCGAGCCTACAAATATGGCTGGCCCAGGATTAGATCTGATCGTTATTATTTTGGCAGGAATTTTAAATATTTATTTATTTATTAGCAATGTGAATAAATGGAAGTTAGGTGTCCTTCCTAAAGTATATATTGTTGGGACGCTGGGCATATCAACTTTAATTTGGACATGGATGAACCTGTCATCCTGAAAATAAGGATTATCATAAGTCAATCGCAGATCCCGAACCGATCGGCCTTATCCTCAATGGCTGAAAAGAGAATTCTTCAAAAACTTTTCAAGGTTATTTAAAATAAGACAGGGGTATTATCGTTTTCCATAATCGTGGAAAAACGCTGTTCGGTAATTTATACCCTCGACGTTAATTGGATTGCAACAATGATATTTTTTTAATATTTTTCGGTCTGCCTGTTTAAAACCCTTTATTCTGCCATATGAAATTTCTTCTTTCAGCCTTTTTATCTGCCAGTTCCCTTTTTTCTTTTTCACAGACCATTAAATCCACCATTGTTGAGGACCCAAAACAAATACAGTATACGGTCAAATGGGCCTTCCTGGAAACTACCGAATACAGTGACGGGGATAATATGATCCGGATCGAAAGTAACAGGGATAATAATCATCAATTGGGCTATGTGGCAAAGATGAGTACGATAAAACACAATATTATACTGCATAAATTCGATGCGAACCGGGTGGAAATCGTCACAAACAAACTTGAAAATAATCAGAAAGTATTTGGTCCGATTCAAACAAAATCAGCAGAATTCGGCCATCGCCTGTTGCTGTTTTATTTCAGGTATGATGACAAGGACAGCCTGCGGCTCTATGTTTCAGAAATTAACCGGAAGACCCTGGAACTGGTCAGTACGCAATTCCTGTACAGTTATCAGCAGGATAATGTCGGCCTGTTTAAGATTGGCAAAGCCACGCAACACAATCCTCTCGTCCGGATTTCTCCCGACAGTTCGAAGTTGTTGCTGGCCTACCAGAACATCAAAGGCGAGCTGTACACGGCAGTTTTCGGAAATCAGTTCAACCTGTTACGTCAGGGCGTTTTCAAAAATAATGTGTTGGCAGAAAATGATGTCACCGATGCTGTTATAGAAAATTCCGGAAACGATGAGCTTGTCGTCTCGCTGCCTAAGAATCCTTTTTCGACCCTGCCGCTGAAAGGAATTATTATCCAAAACCTGGATAACAAAGAAAAATACCAGGAGTTTGGTGAGGGAAATCCCGGAGGTGCCCTGCTGAATTGCCATATTACCTGCGCAAAAGACAATTCCAGAGTATATGTTTTTGGGGACTATGCTGGTGAAAACGCTTCTGCCGGATCCTGGATCGCGGAAGTTGTATCGCAGAATTTAAAAGTGGGAAGACCTTCGCTTTTTCCTTATCCGGATGATTTAAAGGAAAAAGTATATAAAATTGGTTTTGGTGTTAAAAGACATGGGAATTTTGACATCCTTGATATCAACTACAATTTGGTAGAGTTTGAAAATGGGAGTCTGGCCCTCTGTGGCCACCCGATTTACCGTGAGGATCGCAGATCATCGGGTTTTACCTCATCTGTATCAATGAATCGCGGGGCTGGAAATGAGATACCGTTTGCCGGACCGATCATGGCTGCTTTTTTTGATAAGGGTCGGATCGGTAAGAACTATGCCATGATTCCCCGAAACGAAAACCTTTGCGATGGAAGTGAAGGAATCTACCTGCCTTACCAGGATAAACTGGTTGTCATTTATAATGACTACAAGAAAAATATCGAGGGGGAATTACTGGACCATGGCGTACATCAAAGCGGTTGGAGCTATATCAAAGAACTGTCGCTGGCCTATGCAATCATCAACAAAACCGGCGCCATTCAGGAACGGAAATTGATTTCAGAAGGGGTATCAAGGATGAACTTTTATGTCACCACGCAATACCGGAAAACCGGGCCAAATTCGCTGTACATTCCTTCATATTCGGACGACAAAAAAGTAGACGCTTACCGGGTTGCAATGATTACCATGGAATGATTGGGAAATATAACGGACGGAAGCAAACTATCATTCCTGAACCATAAAGAAGGTTTATCCCAGGACAGATAAAGTAAAACCCGTAATATTCCAAAATTAAATCAACATTACTTTAATTCACCTTTCTTCAGGCGATCATAATAGATCTTCCCCTTCGGAAACACTTTGTAATTATCAGCCCAGGTTTGCCAGTGTTGATTGAGGTCAGTTACAATGGCTGGATATTTTCCGGCGATGTTATTGGATTCCGTGCGATCGGTGTCAATATTATAAAGTTCCCACTTGCCATCGGGAAGACGTTTGACCGCTTTATAGTTGCCGTGTAAAATTGCGCAGTTTTCCTCGTGTTCCCAGTAGAAATATTCATGCAATTTTCCTTTGCCGGTAAGCAGGGCGGGCAGCAGACTGATGCCTTCCGTTTTCAGGATTTGCCGGCCATTATAGGTATCCGGATATTTTGTGCCTGCAGCATCGAGCACAGTATGACATCAGATCGATTACGTGATAAGGCAATGTATTCAGGCCACCAATGTTGTTTTTCAGCTTATCGGGCCAGGATGCGATAAACGGCGCGGAAGTGCCCCCTTCATAAGTTGTGTTTTTCCATTTTTTAAAAGGTGCATCAGAGGTGCTTGCCCAACCCACACCGTAGGATACCAGCCAGAATTTCAGTGGATCATTAACTTCAGCCTGTGGCCGTCCGCCCAGTTCTTTATATGGCTCCGCCGAGGCTCCATTATCTGACAGGAAAATGATCAATGTATTGTTGAACTGATCTTTTTTCTTCAAATATTCGATCAGTTTACCGACATTATAATCGAGGCAATATACTTGTGCTGCATATACGCTCATCCGGTAAGCCACATCTTTTTTCTCCTGATCGGTAAGCTCATCCCATGGCCGCATTTCTCTCTGCGATGGTGCCCATTCTGGTTTGATGATTCCCAGTTCAATCTGGCGCCTGACTCTTTCGTTTTTTATGGAATCCCAACCGACGAGATATTTATCCCGGAAATGTTCGATGTCTTTTTCTTTTGCCTGCAATGGCCAATGCGGTGCATTAAAGGCGAGATATAGAAAAAAGGGGTTGGTGTCTTTTTGTTCGTCGATGAAAGCAACAGCGCTATCAGCGAATGCGTCAGTAGTGTAATATCCTGCCGGAAAATCATACTGCATTTCACCGTTACCCGATGTGATGCCCCTGGGAGGAAAGGGTTTTAAGTAACTGGAACCTCCTGAAAGAATGCCATAATATTTTTCGAACCCGCGCTGCAAAGGCCATTTGTCTTTACCATCCAGTCCGAGATGCCACTTGCCCGACATATATGTATGATATCCCGATCCTTTTAACACTTCGGCGATGGTCACAGAATTTTTAGTAAGCGAACCCCGGTAACCATCCACTCCTTCATCGTGCGATTTAGGATTTTCCGGGTCCTCCGACATGCGGCCAATTCCGGCCTGGTGTGGGTAAAGGCCTGTCATCAGGCTTGCCCGCGTGGGGCAACAACGGGCATTGTTATAAAATTGTGTCAGGCGCACTCCTTTTGCTGCCAGTGCATCCAGGTTGGGTGTGGGTATTTCACTCCCGAAACAGCCAAGATCTGAATAACCCATATCATCAGCCAGGATGATAATAATGTTTGGACGCTGTTGAGAAAAACCATCTGAATTACATACTGCCAGGCAAAAAAGAAAAAGAAATATTCTGAAGACTGAAACGGTTTTCATCATTTTATTTTTAAGAAGAATTTGTTTTAGTTTATGCGGTATCATGCTTTCACCACATAATTCATACTAGGGAAGTATATCGTCTCCGGTTTCTATATCCCAGTGCGCTAAAAGCAGTTCAAAGCGGTATTGTTCTGATTTGTTCAAAGCCTCTGTATCCGGGAATAGCTGTTTCTTATAAGTATCAAGCAAATCTTCCTGGAAGGCCAGATTGACCGTTTTAAATACAACAGTAACCCTGAAATCCCACCGCGTGTCTTCACCACTGTGAAACCTGGGCTCAGATGCGGTAATGGTGATTATATCCCCTTTTTCGAGCGCTTTCTTCAGCAGCGGATAATGGTTTTGTTTCCACAAATTGATAAACTCGGCAGCATGACCCCATTTTACTTTGTAATAACTTTCAATAGTAAAGTAATCCTTTCCATTTGCCAGGGTCTTTTGGGCCGGAAGATATTCACTCGAGAATAAAAGAACGGTAAAAGTGAACAGGATCCTTGTTTTACAGGAGATTAACTTGAGCATATTCCAAACGTTTAGAAGTATAAATATAATGTGCAAATAAAAGTCTACCAAATTAGTAGAGAAATAGTCTTTAACCCCTATATTTACTTTAATAAGTATTGGCCAATTGTGTTTGCCTCTGTTCCGGCGAAACGATCTCTTTCAGCGAGAGACCATTAAAAGATGAGTTCAGACTTTAAAATTATTCCATGATTATCTTACTTTGCATTATCTGCAGGCAATATCTGCAGAAAAGGAAAATAACGACCGCCACGAAAGCCCTGAGCAATATTTAACATACCTGATTTTACTGTAGACCAGTCAAAAAAAATAAAAAAGATACTTTATGGCAGAATCAAATCAGAAACAAACCGCACTTGGAGACGTAGCCGCAAGACAACTTGCCATTGCGACCAGGACTGTTCCTCAAATGGTAACCATCAGTCCCCGGTGGCTTACGAGGTTATTAAACTGGGTTCCGGTAGAGTCTGGCGTGTACCGCCTGAACAAAGTGAAAGATGCGACGGCCATAGAAGTGGATTGTTCCTCGCGCGATGAGCGGGTATTGCCTGAAACTTATGTCGACTATATCGAGAATCCGCGGGAATATAACCTGGCTGCCGTTCAAACGATCGTAGATGTACACACCCGGGTTTCGGATCTTTATAGTAAACCCTATAACCAGATCAGCGAACAGCTTCGCCTGGCCATCGAAACGATCAAGGAGCGGCAGGAAAGTGAACTGATCAATAACAAGGAATATGGACTGTTGAACAGTGTACCGTCATCGCAACTCATCAGCACAAGAACCGGCGCACCAACACCGGACGACCTGGACGAATTATTGAACAAAGTCTGGAAGGAGCCAGGTTTCTTCTTATTACATCCTTCAGCGCTGGCCGCTTTCGGCCGTGAGTGCACCCGGCGTGGTGTACCGCCTCCGACCGTGTCGTTATTCGGATCACAGTTCATCACCTGGAGAGGCATTCCGTTAATCCCTTCCGATAAACTGCCCGTGGAGAATGGCAAATCCAAAATCATCCTGTTAAGAACCGGAGAAAGCAGACAGGGCGTAGTCGGTCTTTTCCAGCCTGGATTACCCGGGGAACAATCGCCGGGACTGTCTGTGAGATTTGCGGGTATCAATGACAAAGCCATTGCCTCTTATTTAATCTCCCTTTATTGTTCACTGGCAGTTCTGGTTGATGATGCCATCGCCGTTTTGGATAACGTTGAAATTGGCAAATATCATGAGTACAAATATTGATCAATATATTAAGGACGAAAGTTTGTTGCAGGGGCTGGCCAATGAATTATTTAAAAATGAACCAGCCCGGGACTTTACCAGCCATCCATCCAGTCTCCCGGGCATTCCGGTTGCCAGTCCCGGAATTTCTCCTTCCTTCGGAGGAGCAGGCATATCACCCGGGTTTGCAGCCCCGGTAAATGAAATCAACCTGGGTAATCTGTCTGAATTTCCAACAGGAGCACGGTACTCAAATGAGAACAAGATTCCGCATTCCGAAGGACGATACGCAAATGAGAACAAGATCCCTCATTCCGTTGCAGGCGCTGGTATCTCTCCCTCGGCGCATGATCAACGCAATGCGGTAAACCTGGAGAACCCGCAGACATCTCTGGATGACCCCCATTTCCCGGCGGAAAACAAAGTGCCCGGCTCACTTGCCGGCAGTGGTGCGTCGCCTTCCATCCAATACCTGAAAACGGAGGGAAAAAATAAACCAGTTGCTGACGACCAGTTTATGCCGGATATTAAGAATATACTCGAAGCTATTTTCCGGGAAAGTAACGAACCCCAGTTGCCATTCCGGATTCCGGATATTGTTAATCCCGTATCCTCTTATTATTTTATTGAAGAGTCCGCCTTCACAAAAAAACAGCATTTACCAAAATCATCATTTAACGCGGACCTGATAAAAAAAGATTTTCCCATTCTAAATGAACAGGTGAATGGACGTCCCCTGATCTGGCTTGACAATGCAGCGACCACCCAAAAGCCGAAATCCGTTATTGACCGCGTAAGCTACTTTTATGAACATGAAAATTCCAATGTTCACCGGGCGGCGCATGAACTGGCCGCACGTGCTACCGATGCCTATGAGGGAGCCAGGGAAAAAGTGAGAAAATTCATCAATGCGAAATCGGTTAAAGAAATCGTTTTTGTGAGGGGAACTACAGAAGCGATTAATCTGGTAGCAAAAACTTTCGGAGAACAGTTCCTTCAGTCCGGGGATGAAATTATATTAAGTCACCTGGAACATCATGCCAACATCGTTCCATGGCAGCAGCTCGCCTCTAAAAAGGGAATAAAGATCCGGGTGATTCCGGTTGATGACGATGGTCAGCTGATTTTTTCTGAATACGAAAAGCTGCTGAATTCAAAAACGAAACTCGTTTCTTTTACGCAGGTTTCCAATGCTCTTGGAACCATAACTCCGGCGAAACAAATTATTGAACTCGCCCACAGCGCGGGGGCAAAGGTTTTACTGGATGGCGCCCAGTCTGTTTCCCATATGCGCGTAGATATGCAGATTCTGAATCCGGACTTTTTTGTATTCTCCGGTCATAAAATATTCGGACCAACCGGTATTGGTGTTGTATATGGTAATGAAGAACTGCTTAACCAGCTTCCGCCCTGGCAGGGTGGTGGCAATATGATCAAAGATGTAACATTTGAAAAAACACAGTTTCAAGATGCGCCCGGACGGTTCGAAGCGGGCACCGGAAATATCGCAGATGCAGTAGGACTCGGTGCTGCCCTGGACTATGTAACAAAACTGGGCATTGACAATATCAGCCAGTATGAGCATTATCTTCTTTTGTATGCGACAGACCTGATGAAACGGGTGCCCGGTCTTAAACTGATTGGTACTGCGGCTGATAAAGCCAGTGTGCTTTCTTTTACATTAGACGGATATACCAACGACGAAGTTGGAAAAGCATTAAATGAA
Organism: uncultured Bacteroidota bacterium; assembly: GCA_963766585.1. Lineage (GTDB taxonomy): Bacteria > Bacteroidota > Bacteroidia > Chitinophagales > Chitinophagaceae > Puia. The sequence continues at coordinate 195,363 of CAVYAV010000001.1, read as the reverse complement.
CACGGCATAGCCGTCAGAACGGGTCACCATTGTGCCCAACCCATTTTAAGAAGATTCGGACTCGAATCAACGGTGCGGCCATCCCTGGCATTCTACAACACCTGTTCCGATGTAGACGCGCTCGTGAATGTTCTCCACAGTTTAAAAAGAAATTAACTCCGGTAAAGGTGGCCAGAAAATAAAAAGGGGCGCATAAAAATGCACCCCCTGAAACGATTGCTATACTAAATCTAACTACTCTTGCGAGGTCACAGACGGATTCGAACCGCCGTATAAGGTTTTGCAGACCCATGCCTTACCGCTCGGCCACATGACCATTTCCACACAAACATAAACAATAATATTTAATATCCTACTAATTTGGTAGACTAATTAAAAAAAATTAATATTGATCTGTCAAATACTCCCAAACGATATCAAAATTATTTTTTCTCCTGCTGTTTATGGCAGCTTCGGGACTTGCGCATGCCGGTTCCGGTAAGGGCTATTCTGTAGCTTTTAATTATGATTCCCTTTTGCCGGAGCACAAGTATGAAAGTCTTCATGCCGGTTCATATCTGGAGATACTTGATGCAGAAAACAATTTCAGGCAATCCGGAAATATGCAAAAAACAATGATGAAGTTGTTGCGTATTGCCGGCATGAAAAAAACACTGAGAAACAATACACCCGGAACCCGGTTGCTAATGGATATCGCCAATATATCGACCCGTTTAAAAATGTATCCCCTCGCTATGAAATGTTATTGCCAGGCGATCAGGATAAAAAGGGAAAAAGGTCTTGCCGGATATATGGATGTTCAGCACAGGATGGAAACTGATAATAATCTCCGTCTGATCCTGGCCGACACCATAGAAATTAACCGTTATGCTTTTGTTCCCGTAACAGAATCCTTACCGGTTTTATCCCGGGATATACAGGAATCTTTTCAGGATGGCAAATCAGCTGTCGCCTATGCCATTATTATGCATGTGAAACAACCCATATACGGGAAGAGAAAGGCTTTCTGTCATTTCAATAACGTTGGACATACATTTATAACCCTGGTAAAACTAAATGATGACAACAGTTCGGTATCCCGGTCATTTGGTTTTTATCCCGCTAAGGAATCCATTCTTGCTGCCACACCGGTTCACCCCGGCGACCAGTCAGTGATCAAAGATGATGCACTGCATCCCTGGGATGAGACAGTAGCCAAATTCATTACGGAAAAAAAGTTTAACCGGATTCTGGCCAACCTCGAACAATATAGTAGTACGCGTTATAACCTGAACCGGAAAAATTGTACAGATTTTGGATTAAGCGAGGCGATGATAGCGGGGATTGACATTAAGGAAACAGCAGGCAGATGGCCACTGGGCAAAGGAAACAACCCGGCAAATGCAGGTCAGAGTCTGCTGGAGAAGAAATTCGAAAACAGGGACCTGGAATTTCCGGAGATATTTTCGATCAACGAAAGCGAAATCGTATTTGAAGATTTAAATTAAAAACATCCAACATGCAAAAATTTGAGATGCCTGTGTTTTATTTTTCCGGAAGCGTTACCCCGGAACAACAGGATTTTTTTGACAGGTATGGGATCATTCAGTTTAAAAAATTTGTTGACCCTTCAACCGTTACGCTTTTCCTGAAAGAAACGGCAAACGTGCAGAACTACCTGCTGGAAAATGATATAAAAAAAGTCAATGGCATTCCCCTGAAGTTTGGAACAGATGTTGATGGATCAAGATTGATACAGCGCATTGCATTCACTTCATTCTATAGTAAAGCACTTGGCGAATTTCTGAAGAACAGGATGCTGGAAAAACTCCTGGCATTGATGGGACCTTATGAGGGCAGGATAGGAGAGACGGAAAAGGACGGTTTGGTTTTCAACCACTACGTAAACACGATGGAAAGCAAGTTTACCCAGCTTGGATGGCATACCGACAGTCCAAGGGATCTTTTCCTGGGATCGAGGATACTGCCCATGCTTAATATCGGGTTACATCTGGATAATTGTCATTCAAGCACCGGCGGACTTCGTGTTATTCCCGGCACACACAAACAGGGTTTGTTCAGGATGTTGTTCCGTAAGAAATATTTTATTGACCATAAGGCAGATAAAAAAGAAGTGGGGTTCGACATTGAGGCCGGAGACCTCACCATTCATGATGGCCGGATATGGCATCGTGTACAGCAGTCCAGTCTTTCGGGTGAGCAGAGCCGCCGTCGCGTTTTGTATTTCCCGGCTATTACGGGAGACTATCATCCAAAAAATGAGCACAGTGCTACGCCCTTCTATCATAAGTTAGCCCAAATTAAAGATCACCCGCTAACCGGTAGATTAAACTGGGCGAGACTCCCGAAATTGTAAAAATGATGACTACTGAAAATCGAATCAGGATTTTTACAATTACTTTGACGGGGTGATCTGAAGAATGATTTGTTCACTGTTTCAGGATTCTTGAAATTGCATTTCTGTTGTTGAGCAGCAAAAACAATTTCGGGTAAATGAAAGATTCTAAAACTCACTGGGACAAAATTTATCGCACTAAAAAAAACGATGAAGTCAGCTGGACCCAGGCAGTGCCAAAAACCTCCCTGGATTTTCTTCACGGTCTCAACCTTCCAAAGAATTCTCCAATAATTGATGTGGGGGGAGGGGAAAGCAAATTCGTTGACTTCCTTCTGGATGAGGGGTTCACCGATATTACCGTTCTGGACATTTCCGAACAGGCCCTGGCAAACAGCAGGGAACGATTAGGGCCAGGTAATGCAGCCAGGGTTCAATGGATTGCAACCGATATCAATGAATTTATCCCGACAAGGAAATACTTTTTTTGGCACGACCGGGCGACCTTTCACTTTCTGATCACGGAAAAACAGGTATCAGACTATATATCGCTGGCTTCAACGGCAATCGAAAGCCAGGGCTTTATGATGATTGCTGTATTTTCAGAAAATGGTCCGTCAAAATGCAGCGGTCTGACTGTAAGACAATATTCCGCGGACCTTCTTTCTGCCACCCTGGCCGGGAACTTCAGGAAAATACATTGTATAACTGAGGACCACGAAACACCATTTCACACATTCCAGAACTTCTTATTCTGCAGCTTCAAAAAAACGGACTAAATGGAAATTTTGTTTATTAAAATAATTTCCTTCTCTTTGCCTGGAAATTATTTAAGTAAATATAATTTCCGGGCAGGTTATGCGGGATGAAATTCTGGAGACAGCTTTAAAACAATTTTTAAAACACGGCATCCGGGAGATGTCGAACAACCGCCTCGTTGAACTCCTGGGTATTTCCACCAAGACCCTCTATAAATATTTTAAGAATAAGGAGGACCTCCTCGAGGAGGTACTTCACCTGTTTTATGACCAGCAGTTTACCCTGCTTGAAAAACGGGCAGCGGATCATAAAATCGTTCCCCTTTTCCTGGACGTCTGGTATGCTGCTTTTGAAAATGAGTACGAGGGATCCCATACATTTTTCCAGGACCTCCATTATTATTATCCGGCACTTGACTTAAAAATCAGGAAATCCATCGCAGACCGATTCCATAAGAAATTTATCAATATCATCCGGCAGGGTATGGAGGAAGGCGTTTTTCAGGAAAATATTGATCCGGCGCTGGCCATGGAAAGCATCTATGTTTTCTACGATACGGCCTCGAAGACAGACCGGTTTAAAAAACTCTCCGCTTCCCCCTTTAGCATCCTGTTAAATACTATTGTAATATATATCCGGGGGTTATGCACTCCAACGGGACTGAAAGAGCTGGATAAACATGTTCAGGGGTTTATACCCTTTGAAACCGAAAAAAAGAAAAGAAAAAAAACAGCAACTATTTAAAAAAGCAGCCAAATGAAAAAATCACAGTTTATGAAAAGAATCATTGGATTATTCGTGATCCTGTTCTATTTACAATCTCTGCATGCACAGGCGCCTCAGTTGGGAAAAGCATCCGTAAAAGATGTGGTGAATGCGATGACTGCGGAAGAAAAAGTGAAAATGCTCGTGGGCATGGGTTTTAAGATCGACGGTCTGCCACCCGGATTTCTTCCTCCCGGCGATCCTGCTGATGATTCTATCGGATTTAAAGTAAACGGCACTTCCGGGCGCATTCATGGAATACCCAGGCTCGGCATTCCCATGCTCACGCTGGCCGACGGACCCGCAGGTGTGCATATCTGGGATACGAGCAGTGAAGTGAAATTAAAAGCGACAGCACTGCCGAACGCTTCTCTTCTTGCCTCTACCTGGGATACCGCAATCGTGAAAAAAATGGGTTTTGCCTTTGGCAGGGAAGCCCGGGAATACGGTATTGATATTATCCTGGCGCCCGCAATGAATATCCAGCGCAATCCGCTGGGTGGCAGAAATTTCGAATATTATTCTGAAGATCCGGTATTGAGCGGAAATATATCAGCGGCGATGATCAATGGTATTCAGTCGGCCGGCGAGGGAGTTTCCATGAAACATTTTGTGGCCAATAATTCTGAAACCAACCGGATGAAATTAAATACGGTGGTTAGCGAGCGGGCCCTGCGTGAGATTTACCTTCGGGGCTTTGAGATCGCGGCTAAAAAAGCGAATCCCTGGACGATCATGTCGTCCTATAACCTGATAAATGGTATATACACTTCAGAAAACAAAGATTTGCTCACGACCATCCTGCGCGACGAATGGCATTACAAAGGATTTGTAATGAGTGACTGGTTTGCCGGAAACGATCCCGTGGCGCAAATCAATGCCGGGAATAATCTGCTGATGCCGGGCAACTGGGGCCAGCAGAAGGCGATCCTGAGTGGAGTTAAACATGATTCCATTTCTATGCAGCAGGTCAACACAATGGTTGAACAGATTCTTCAGACGATTATTCATTCCCCGACTTTCAAAAAGTATCCATACTCGAATAAACCTGACCTGGTGGCCGATGCTGCGATGTCGAAAGAAGCGGCACAGGATGGAATGATTTTATTGAAGAATTCTGACAACACACTTCCTTTAAAGAAAAGCCAGTCAGTCGTCCTTTACGGAAACTCCTCCTATGACCTGATCGCGGGGGGTACCGGCAGCGGGGATGTTCAGAGAGCATATACCATTTCTCTCGTAGACGGATTAATAAACAGCGGCTTTAAACCGGATGAAGCCATTCAAAATGCCTATCAGTCCTATCTGAAAGCAGAAAAAGCAAAAAGGCCCAAGCCCTCGCTGATGACGATTCTTAATCCGCCGCCACCCATTAAAGAGCTGACTTTCGATGATGCCGCTTTTGCAGCTGCGTTGAAAAACGCGGATGTGGCCATTCTGTCCATTGGGAGAAATGCAGGCGAAGGGAAGGACAGGGTAGTGGACAATGATTTTAATCTCACGGCTGAAGAAAGGTTTTCTATACATGCGTTATCAAACGCATATCACGCACAACATAAAAAACTGGTTGTCGTCATCAATTCAGGCGGTGTGATTGAAACTGCCAGCTGGAGGGATGAAGTGGATGCCATCCTGATGGCCTGGCAGCCGGGTATGGAAGGTGGCAATGCGATGGCCGCTGTATTGAGTGGTGCGGTGAATCCCTCTGCGAAACTGCCGGTTAGTTTTCCGGTAACCTACGCCGATGTGCCTTCTGCCAAAGGATTTCCGGGAACATTGTTAAATGTTCCCAGCAAGTCCACATCTATGCTGAGCATGGACAAGCCCATGGAAATTGTTTATGAAGATGGCATCTATGTGGGCTATCGCTACTACTCCAGCTTCCATGTGAAACCCGCCTATGAATTTGGATTCGGTTTGAGTTATACCCAATTCTTTTTCAGTAAACTGTCGCTAAGCGCAGGTGAATTTAAGAACCAGGTAACGGTGAAGCTAACGGTTACCAATATCGGAAAGGTGGCAGGTAAGGAAGTTGTCCAGTTATACCTCTCGGCGCCTTTCGGAAAACTGGACAAACCTGAAATTGAATTGAAAGCATTTGCGAAAACCGCCCTGCTGCAGCCCGGTGCATCTCAAACCGTCTCTTTTGTAGTGAACGCAAGAGACCTGGCTTCTTTTGATACCGGTTCATCCTCCTGGATCGCAGCAGCGGGAACCTATACCGTAAAAGTCGGATCTTCGAGCGCAGATATCAGATCCCTCGGCGACTTCAAATTATCCAAAGACCTGGTGGTGGAAAAAGCACATAAAGCGATGCCGCCGAAAGTGAGTATTACGGAGTTAGTCAGAAAATAAATTATTAATATGTGATCGTTCAGCCCCTTCTTAAGCGGAGGGGCTTTTTATTTTAAAAGACCTGGTCAACACAAAAGTTACCTGTTAAAAGAAGAATTAATTCTTAACTTGTCATTAATCTCTAAATGAAGAAAACATCCTAAGATTTAAGGACTATATCGTTGCCCGGATCATTTTTCTGTTGGCCATCATTTATCTGGGTATTCTGGCTTCTTCCATTCAGTCAGAAGTTTTTTTTCAGGGTGATGGAGGAATGAAATTTTTAGTGATTAAACAAATTAACGCTCATCAGGGTTTTAAATATCTCAATCTTCCCCAGCCTCAGTGGGTACGTGAAGTATGGAATAATGGATTTTTTCCGATCAAAGAACCTTTCGTTTATTCTACTCCGAAAGGATACCTGATCGCCTTTCCGCCAGCCTTTCAGATCATCAATGCTTTTCTGTATAACAGATTTGGATACCCGGGATTATATATTATTCCGTTATTGAGTATTTTAATCCTGTGGACCTGGGTGTTTAGCCTTCTGAAAAAAAAGAACATTAGTGAACCCGGTATGGCCCTTGCCATTTTTATATTGACATTTTGTTCTCCACTCACGCTCTACGGTGTGATGTACTGGGAGCATATGCCGACCGTGCTTTTACTGTTTACCGGCACTGCTTTTATACTTAACGAGACGGTGAATAAGACATCAGCAGCTGCTCTTGGTTTCCTGACGGGATTGGCAATCTGGTTAAGACCCGAAGCCTTGCTTCTGGATATATTGTATGTGGAGGTTATATTGTGGATCCAGCTGACACAAACGAAACGTGCAGCGAACTGGATATTTATTTCCTTTCTCTTTATTCCTGTATTTTTCTTTTTCTTATTTAATGAAATTGAATTCAGTTCATTTTTTGGTGTTCATGGATATCAGGTATTAAATGCGACGCCATGGGAGAGGACGATCAGAAGCCTGAAAAACCTGGTGATGATTAATTGGCTGATGGTGAAATATTTCCCGTTCGTGTTAATGATTATTCCGGCCATGTATATGATGTTCAGGCCGGGCGTGCAAATAGACCTGAGGATTAAAGCTCTGCTTATTATAATACAGGTGTTTTGTCTGGTCTGTCCGTTTTTTTTACCCAATTACGGAGGTGGACAATGGGGCCCGCGATACTTTTTGCCGCTTATGCCCATAACGGTGGTTTTGATCGCCCTTGTTTTTGATAAAAAAGCAGAATACAAAATGTCCGACTATTTGCGTCCGGGATTCGCCCTGCTGGCAGTATTCATAGGATATAGTTTTTACCTCAATTCCGTTCAGGGTGGGGGGCATGAGTTGTACTGGAGTAACTATAACCGCCTGAAACCGGCATTGAACTATGTGGAGTCGAAACAGGATAGCATTATTGTAGTGAATTCAGAACATATCCCTATGGAAATGGGCACCATATTCGGGCAGAAGTACTTTATGCTGGCGGAAACGCAGGGTGGTTTTGATAGCCTGGTCACTATTTTAAGGAAGCAGGAATCCGAAAAGTTTATGTATGTATCCGAAGTAAATGTTTCGCCGGGCCTGCCGAATTTATTGAATGGATTAAATAAAGCGCTTGTAAAAAAAGGAAACTATTATTTGGGGGAATATCTCATAGGAGATCGCCGGCTCCGCCCCTGACAATACCCTGCGGTTTATAGTTTTCTGCATAAATCCTCTGGCGATCCCAATTTATATTTTCTTTTATCTTTTTGGCAGGCATTCCCCCAATCAATATATTGGTTTCTTCAAAAGATCTGGTTACTACCGACCTGGTTGCTACTATTGAATTGGCAGAAATACACACCCCTTTTAATATGGAAACGTGAGCGGCAATCCAGACATGATTTCCTATAACAATATTTTGAGCATAATTGATTCTTTCGTTTGTTGTTGAGTCTATTATGGTGTGCGAATCGCCCGTTCTTATTTCTATATCATAGGCCAACATACAATCCTTTCCAATATGGATTTTGGAATATGGTTCAGTAACTACAATATGAGATTCTTCAAATGTTGTATTCTCCCCGATCAGGGCTTCACAATTGTTATCTTCTATCCAGATTGAACCGCCATTGTTAAATTTTACCCGTTCTCCAAGTTTAATTTTGTTGTTGTCGCCTCTGATACGAATCAATACACCATTTAAAATTGACAATTGACCTATCTCAATTTCATTATTATTTCCTATTACATCAAATCTGCAATTTTTTAGAAATGCAGATTCATCTATGTTGAATGTATTGCCTGTTCCTTTAACGTTATGCCTGTTTTTTGTCTTTTCATTTTTCAGAATACTTTTTATAAATCGGAAATTTTTCTCCAGAACCGGATGCCCGTTCATGATTTTTTTAATTCTTTCTTTCATCCTGCTAATTTCCTGCTATAATAATTGATAGACAAGGTTTTTACTGCACAATACTGATGGGCATTTATCCTGGCCTGGCTACCAGTATGGAAGATCTAAATGCAATATTCTGCAAATTTGTATAATATTGCAAATAGCAGCTAAATTTGCAAATCACAAATGATGAGACATAACCTGACAATTGCCGGACTTTTCACAGTAATCCTTTTTTCGGTGTTCGGTTGTTCTGACACGGAAAAGCAAAATATGCTTACCGACCAGGAAGAAAAGGACGGCTGGACCCTACTTTTCGATGGCACGACCATGAACGGCTGGCATCTGTTTAACAAAGGTACTATCCCCTCAGCCTGGTCCGTTGACAGCGGACGACTGATATGCAATCCTCATGCAAAAGATGTAAAACATGGGGACCTGGTGACAGATAAAGTATATCAGGACTTTGATCTGCGATTCGAATGGAAAATATCGAAGGCTGGCAATAGCGGAATGTTCATCAATGTCCAGGAAAGGCCGGATCTCGCGACTACCTTCTCTACCGGTCCGGAATACCAGTTGCTGGACGACAAAAATGTTGAGCCAGACTATCTCAGGAATCCAACACATAAAGCGGCAGCCATATTCGGCGTAGTTCCGAACAACAGCAATTCTATGCCGAAGCCCGGTGAATGGAACCAATCGCGTATTCTTCAGCAGAACGGAAAACTAACATTCTGGCTGAACGACGCAGAAACTGTGCAGGTGGACCTGCAAAGCGCCGAATGGAAAAACCTGGTGGCGCTCAGCTCTCTGAGTAAATACCCTGAATTCGGCGTTGCCCTTAGCGGGCACCTTGCTGTTCAGGACTGGACAAACGGTGTGGCTTTCAGGAATATCAAAATAAAAGAACTGAACAAAGCCCAACAACCAGTGGAAAGCGAAAACATCGAAAGACCAACAATACCCGGCGCGGAAAAGCTCGAATTCGCAGATACCATAAAATTACAGGCGAACGAAAACATGCGCTTCGACAAAGAGATGTTTAAGATCAAAACAGGGAAAAAGATCAGGCTCATATTCAAAAACACCGGCGCCCCTTTAAACACCGCTATGGCGCACAATGTCGTGGTTCTAACGAAAGGAACCGATATCGCCGACTTTGCAGACGCAGTACATAACGCAAAAGACGAACAGTATACTCCAGCCTCAGTGGAATCATTGATGATCGCACATACAAAACTAGTAGGTGGCGGGGAATCGGATGAAGTGGATTTTACAATTAGTCAGCCAGGCGTGTACGATTATATCTGCAGTTTCCCCGGTCATTGGGGAACCATGCAGGGTAAGATCGTCGCCGAATAATTATAAAAGTAAAAAATAGCAGCTATGCAAATCGAACACCTCGCAATTTGGGTTCAGGATCTGGAAGGTATGAGAGATTTTTACCTGAAATACTTCGATACAACTTCAGGAGAGAAATATGTAAATCCCGGTAAGCAGTTCACCGCGTATTTTATCCGTTTCGGGGAAAACAAAACACGACTGGAGTTGATGACCCGTCCCGATATTGGCTCTACTGAAGGAAAAAGAGGTTTTAATATGGGGCTTGCCCACTTTACCATTTCAGTTGGAGGGAAAGACCAGGTCAATGCCCTGACAGAAAGGCTAAGAAAAGACAACTATACTATTTTTAGCGAACCCAGGACCACAGGGGATGGATATTATGAAAGCGTGGTCCTGGACCCTGAAGGGAATATTTTAGAAATCTCTGCATAAATACAAAGATGGAAATAACATCAATCATATTCGATTTCGGTGGCGTGCTGGTAGACTGGAACCCGCGGCACCTTTATCGCCGGGAATTTGGAGATAGTGCCGCAATGGAAACTTTCCTCGCCCATATCGGATGGGAAGAATGGAATCTTCAGCAGGACAAGGGCCGGCCGCTGGCAGAAGCTACCGAACTTCTTCAAAGAAAATTCCCGGAATACCATTCAAAGATCCAGCTGTTTTATGACCAATGGGAAACGATGCTGAAGGGAGAGATTCCCGAAAATGTTGCAATATTAAAAGAATTGAAACAGAAGTATAAGGTATACGGATTAACGAACTGGTCGGCGGAAACATTCCCGATAGCGCTGGAAAGATTCTCTTTTTTTAAGTTGTTCGATGGCATTGTAGTTTCCGGCGAAGAGAAGTTGATCAAACCGGATGAAAAAATTTTCAGGGTAATCCTGGAACGCTATCATTTGAAACCGGAAAACACGCTCTTCATTGATGATAACCCGAATAATATTGATACCGCAAAAACCATGGGCTTTTCAACGATCCATCAAACGGAGCAAACAGATTTGAGACAGGAACTTAATGCATTGGGTCTTCTCTAGTCGGGGATCGAAATGTTATTGACTTAATCACAATAAACCAGATGTTGAAAGAAGAACGATTCAGTCATATCCTCACCCTTATTAAAAAGAAGGGTAAAGCCGGTTACGAGTCCCTTGCGGGCGAACTGCAGGTGTCTGAAGACACAATCAGAAGAGATATAGATTCGCTCCACAATAACGGTTTGCTCCTGAAAGTACGTGGCGGCGCCATATCCATTTCAAAGAATCCGCTCAGCTTCCAGGACCGGACCCGGCACCAGTCGGAAGAAAAAAATATTATTGCCTTAAAAACACTGCAGCTGATCCGGGAGGGGCAGACTGTCTTTATGGACGGGGGCTCGACCATCTGCGCGTTGGCGTCACATCTGGCCGCCGGTTCGAAGTTCCGACTGGTGACAAACAATATGGCCCTGGTGCCGATCATTGAAACGTTCAGGCATATCGAGCTGATTGTGTTGGGGGGAATATATGACCGGAAGACGGCCACGAACACAGGAGGACAGACCTGTAGCGAGGCCTCCAGATACATTGCCGACCTGTACCTGATGGGAACTTGTGCGGTTCAGAAAGAGCTTGGCATTTCCGCCGTTTTTCAATCCGACGGAGAAGTAAAACAGCAGATGCTGAAAAACGCTGCTAAAACTTATGCCTTAGCAAATAATGCGAAATTAAATGCCACCGAGTATTATAAGGTTTGTGAATTAAAAGAAATCAACGGATTGATCACAGACCTGCCCGCTGATGATCCCAAACTCGATGACTTCAGAGACCAGGGGATCCGGTTGATCTGAGATCAATTAAAAAACTTGAAACAGTTATAACGGTATCTTAAGCCCCACCACAGGAAACGACTGATAGCTATAGGCAGCTCCCTGCAGCACAGGCGCATTTTCCATATTAATAAAAACGGAGGCTGCTTTTGCTTTGCGCTTGTTTCTACTGGCAGCACCCAATAAATAAATCCCACCGGCTACGGCTACTCCGCCGAGCACGTAAATCCCAGTGTATGATTTGTATGCCGGTTTATTTTCCCCGTTTGAAAGTATAACGCCAAACGTACCTGCTACCGTCTGGCTCATATCCGCTATAAGGGCTGCAGTTATGCCTATCGAACCTACCGCGACAAGTACCCAGCCTCCTGTCCTTTGTGATTTAATTTTTTCATGCAAAACGGAGTCCTTCCAATTTTGGTCTGGCGCGGTCTGTTGTTGGTTTGGCATTGTCTGTTGAGCAAAAGAGGCTGTTGCAATTGCAACTAACATCGTTAAAATAATAAATTTTTTCATCGGTTTTTTTTAGTGGTTTATAAATTCGACTGATACATTCGACCGATACAATGTATTTTCGTGTCTTTCAGTTACCTAATTGATACCCGCAACTCCCGATTATTAGTTTAGTAAAAGAGACTTTATTCGAAATTGAATTGACCAGTAATTAGTAATTTTTGCAAATCAGAAGGAAAACGATGGCAATTATTGAGTTTATTGGCATTGATCTGCTACCAGGAGGGATTTCCGGTATTATAAACCGGATGTTGACAGGTTATCTACGACCATTCAAGTGTGGGGTTGAGGATAAAGAATACAAATAAGAATCGGCGGTCGTATCGGGAGCTTATTTGATCAGGAAAAGATCAAGAATTCAAGTATTTATGATACATTTAATTATAATCGCCTTGGATATGAAATGGCTTCTCGCCTTAACCTTTCTTTTGGCTTGCAGTAAATCTAGCACCACCGTAACAACTGTCGCAGGTCCTTCCGTAACCGTTAAAAGTGTAGCTGCAGTTTCGGGTATTCTGACTATAGTTGTTAACATTGTTCAATCTTCCCATTACCAAAAGCTAACATTGATTATATTTAAAACAAGCGATGTTGCGGGTGAAAGCTATCAATATCCGTTAGTAATTAAAGATGGCGATCAGGTAATTTTATTCGATAAGTTCAGCGATATAAGTCCAATGTACTATCAAATAGAATATGATACCACGTTTTCGGGTTTAATGCAATTAACGTATTAAAAGACCTCCAATCCAAATCCTCGTCCAAGTGTTGGTTTAAATTGATATACAGTCCCGGCGCCGCCTACGAGTCTAAATCCTGAACCAAGTATTATCATTCAAAAAGGCAGTCGCCATACGGGTTTAAATGGAAAAATAATTACTCCACCGACTACACAGCCAACTCCCGGTCCAAAGGTTATTTTTAAACAGGATTAAATGCAGGATTAAATGGAAAAGCGGTTCCAAACCGCCAGAAATACTTGGTGCTTAGTCATTATTTGATTTTCTAAATTGGAGAAACGAAGCCGTGGTATATCTATGCCGGGGGTTTTTTAAAAAAGCGTTTTTCATGTTGGTTTTATATTTCCTGCAGGTTCCGCCATTCCCTGTGGGGGTTTTTATTTGCAACTGCATATCAGTTGAGACAAGCGAGATTTTTTTGATCAATAATCTATTGTATAATTTAATTGAGCAGATGTTCTTGGGATATCGCTTCCATCAATTTGTTTAAGAGCGAACGGACTTGAGTTCTTACTTACAGAAATTTGAGTGTATAAAGTCAGATGTCCAAAATTACTTTCATTTTCAATCACACTTAAATTTGATACAAACCCCTTTTTTACGGGGCCTATTACAATTTCCCATGGACTGCGACAGTATATAGTAAAGTTTTTATTCTGATTATTTTCTGCATTTATTGCCACATTTAGCGTGGTTCCATAATATATAGTAGAAGCTTTTACCTCATATTTGACGTAGTATTCATCTTTATTTGTTTCATTGTTTTTATTACAACCAGAGTTAATCATTCCGGCAGCAATAATAAGCCCCCAAATTAATCCAATACACCACCTTTGAGCTTTGAATTTCGAATGAGTCAAATTCAATTCTTTGTCGCAATTCATATACTTAAGACACCTTTATTAAGGCCTCAAAATACTATTTCCAATCAGTTTTCACAATAAAGTGGTTTCTTAAAGCTCTGCAGGTAAATAAAATTGTTTAAGATCATGAACCATGATTCATTCATAGTAAGGCTCCAGCCCCTCGGATAAGGCCTTTACAAATGATTCAGTGGCGTTCATTACCCATTCACCCCGGATTATGGATAGGAGTGTCCTGGGTTCCCCTGGGATGTTCACATAGAACGCGGATGGGATGCCGAAGGCCAGCGACTCTCTGGCTTCGGTAAATGAGTCGGAATATTCTTTCCCTTCAACCACTATTTTGAACGGGATTATCCGGTCATCACTATCTTTTGGCTTCCGATAGTTACCCGCCATATTAATTTAACTTAAATGTTCAACTTTTGGAACCACTAGGGGTTTTCGTCTCTTCCTAATTAAGTAAAAAAATCTTTCAATTATAAACCCATCTAAAAGCCAATTGAATATTAAAACACTAATAAGAAGTGGAATATTAGAATTGTCCCAATAAGTTATCTTATATATCAATATGCTTGCCCAATTGAATACGTAAAATGATTTAGCGATTATAGTCCAAAACAAGTGAATTCCTAAAGAACTACTTGTCAAACTCCAGTCCTCTGCCATTAAACTTATATAAAAGTCAAATCCTGCAAGTATTGAGGAAATAATAAATATGCGGAAGCTAAAATTTTTCATTTCTTCTTTTGAGTTTCAAGATTTTAAACGATTATCGTTTTCGTTTTTTAAAATAACTATTAAGGGAGCCGCGAACACAATAGCCGCAGCTAATAATCTATTGCCAGTAAAAGTAATTGTATTGACGCCACCATTCCCGTTCGGAAATGTGAACCAAAATTTTCCGTTATATATTTTGAATAATATTCCCAGAATTAGCAGTAAGGGAGTAGTGCCTATTAGCAATATTTTCAGTCCCTTCATATCATTTCGTCTTTGAATGCTTTACTGGCTTGTCAACCGGTTTCTCATGTGTCTGAGGTTGCGCCCATTGTGACTTTCCTTACTTCTTCTTTGAGAATGAAAGGGTTATTATCTCTTATTGAGCAAAGATGCAATAAGACTTTGTTTGAGAATTTGACGTCATTCATATTTTGGGAGAAACCTATCTTTGGACCAGCCAACGCTTTGAGCGCTTTCCTGAAAATGAAAAACCCTCAAACCGTTACTGGAAGCGGATTTGAGGGTTGTTTAGCGTGATCCCGCTGGGACTCGAACCCAGGACCCCTACATTAAAAGTGTAATGCTCTACCAACTGAGCTACGGAATCTGCTCAAACTCTGTCGTTTGCGCGGTACAAAACAGGATTTTAGTCCTTGTTTTGAGGGTGCAAAAATAGTGGAAACCGGGCTTAGAACAAATTAATTATCAAAGAATGTGGATTTGTGGAGAAAACGCCGTTTTTTGACGGAATCACTCCGGTTTAGGCACTGATAGCAGTAACTCAGCCCATTTTGTTTTGTTCCAGGTCGATGCGCATTTCCTCCAGCCGGATCACATCGTCATCATAGCGGGTATGCATCGCCAGACTCGAGAGTTTTTTATGCTGGAAGTCACCCAGATCCAGCAAAACCCGGTTATATTCTTTCACCTGCTCGCTTTGATCTTCCGTGATTTTTAAGGAATCTATATTCAAACGCGTAAGGCCGACTTCACTTTCCAGTTTTTGTTTCAGGGTATTGACGAGGATATTGGATTCTAATAAAACAGAATGTTTTTCCTGCAGGCGGCTGAGTGAAAGTTTCATTAGTATCAGGTGGATCTGCTGGGCCTGGACATCCATTGGAATTTCACGCACGTCCTCCCCGATATCCAGTTTATGGATTACCCAGGGCAGGGTGAGTCCCTGCAATACCAGGGTCACCAGGATAACGACGAAACTGATAAACAATACGATGTCCCGCTCCGGAAATTCCTTTCCGCCTGCCAGGGTTGCCGGAATAGCCAGGGCCGAAGCCAAGGAGATAACACCCCGCATGCCAGCCCATCCCACCAAAAAGACTTCCTTCCAATTAGGCCGCAGATCGGATTCCCGCAATCTTTTACTTAGCGCCAGGGGAATATAGGTGGTGGCGAAAATCCAGATCATACGAATGACGATGATGAGTACGGAAATAATCAATCCGTAACGGATGGCATCGCGGAAAGAATAATATTTTAATTCACTAACGATATAGGGTAGCTGCAATCCGATCAGGATAAAAATTAGTCCGTTCAGGATAAAGGCCAGGGTATGCCATACGCCGGCAGATTGTAACCTCGCTTTATGATTCAGGATTTCCTTGGACCGGGCGGAAAGAAATAATCCTCCACTCACCACCGCCAGGACGCCCGAACAATGAAAATGTTCCGCTGTGAGATACATAATATAGGGCGTGATGAGGGTGAACGCCGTGGCGATACTGGTGGTTGTTGCAAAAAGTTTATAGATAAAATATATGATCTGGGCGAAAACGAGTCCGATCACAATACCCATTATGGTGACTACTACAAAGGAGGTAGCGGCTCTCTGCATCACAACGGTTCCGGAAATGACCGCCGCAAGCGCGAAACGGAAAATAGTCAGGCTGGCTGCATCATTCACCAGGCTTTCGCCCTCCAGCACCGTCTTCACTTTCTTTGGTATCTTAAAAAATTTCAACACAGAACTCGCGGCAACAGCATCCGGAGGCGAAATAATGCCACCGAGCAGGAGTCCGATTGACAATGTAAACCGGGGTATCAGCTTCTCCGAAAAATAAGCAATGATAATGGAGGTTACGATTACCAGTCCGAACCCATGCAATAAAATCGGCCAGCGGAATCTTCGGAAATTGGGCCAGGAAGTATACCAGGCGGCTTCATAGAGCAGGGGCGGAAGGAAGATCAGAAAAATCAGGTCCGGACTGATCCCTACCCGGGGTGTTCCGGGAATCAGGCTGATGAGCAGTCCGCCAATCACCAGGAAGATAGGATAGGCGATACGGAGTTTTTGGCCGAGGATCACCAGCAGCATCACGGCAAAGAGCAGTGAAATCACAAACAAAAGCGTTTCCTCCACCATCTTTCAAAATAACGTAATTTTTCCAGAAAGCCCGGAGGGTCCATTTGTTAATACCCTTACGTAAATCCCATTCAATGTTTATCTTAGGCGTCGTTTTATACACTTACTTCCGCTATATGAAAAGAATTTTGCTGACTGCGATCGTTTTTGCATTTGCTGCTTCCTGCTAATGCCCAGGCCTACTGGAAAGATCTGTTCGATGGAAAGAGCCTCGAGGGCTGGACGCAGAGAGGGGGTAAGGCCCGCTTTGAAGTTTACCGTGGGGTAATCGCCGGGTTTTCGGTTCCCAATACGACCAATAGTTTTCTATGCACCAACGCAGAGTACAGCGATTTTGAACTGGAAATGGAAGTGATGATGACGGATACCAACAGCAATTCCGGTATCCAGTTCAGAAGTCATTTTGACCAGTCTGCAAACGCGGGAGCCGGGAAAGTATATGGCTACCAGTATGAGATGGATCCTTCTGCACGCCGCTGGTCGGGTGGAATATATGATGAGGGTCGCCGGGACTGGCTTTATCCGTTATCCCTGAATCCCAAAGCACAGTCGGCTTTCAAGTTAAAGGAATTCAATAAGGTCCATATTGAATGCGTCGGTAATGAAACCCGCACCTGGATCAATGGCGTTCCTGCAGCCATGCTGGTGGATATGTCAGACTACAATGGTTTTATCGCCCTGCAGGTACATGCGGTCTCTAATCCGGTACTGGCAGGCGGAGGCATTTATTTCAGGAAGATCCGGATCCGGTCCATAAGCAAATTCAACCAGGATTTTCCCAAAGGTATCTATGTGATGAATACCATCGCCAATACACTATCTGATTATGAAGTCAACAGCGGATGGAAACTTTTATTCGACGGCGACGATACCAAGGGCTGGCGCGGAGCATTTCTGGACGGTTTTCCTACCAAGGGCTGGCAGGTGCAGGATGGAAAGATTTCAGTCGTTCCTTCAGACGGACATGAATCCACCAATGGCGGCGATATTGTAACCCTGGATCAGTTCAAAGCTTTTGATCTTTCTTTCGATTTCAGACTGACTGCCGGTGCTAACAGCGGGGTAAAATATTTTGTTACGGGGAAAGAGAATAATGAAGGCTCCGCCATCGGACTGGAATACCAGGTGCTGGACGATAAACTGCATCCGGATGCCAAACTTGGAAAGGACGGCGACCGCACGCTGGCGTCATTATACGACCTGATTCCGGCTGCCAAACAGGAGCGGTTTGTACATCCCGTCGGACAGTGGAATACCGGCCGGATCATAGTATATCCCAATAACCATGTTGAACACTACCTCAACGGTATCAAAGTGCTCGAATATGAACGGGGTTCAGAAGCCTTCAGGGCACTTGTTGCCATGAGTAAGTATAAAATATGGCCAAACTTCGGGGAAGCTCCTGAAGGTCATATTCTCCTCCAGGAACATGGCGGCGAAGTCAGTTTCCGCAGCATCAAGATCCGGTGTATTGGAAGACGCCGCGTGAAATAATCGGATCAGCCGTGTTAGATAAACGGATCACCGTAAGATAAATGGATCGTCTGCCAAATAAACGATTAAGAACCGCGCTGGGATCCGCCGGTCAGTTTCGTATTGCGTGATAATCCCTTGGTGTTCGTTTTGATTTTCTGGTTCTGCTGGTTTTGTTTGGTATTCTGCAGACCACCACCTCCCGGACGGGAATCTTTCTTGTTTTTCTTATTCGGAATTAATGACATAAATCTTTGATTATGGTTTAAAGTTAGGAAATCTAAGCTTAACGCCCAACGCCTAACGCCTAACGCTCAATGCATAATTCTAGTAGTCTTTGATAGAAATAATTTCTGCCATTTTCAACTCCTCAATTATTGTTCAGCAATTCATCACTAATAATTAATAATTAATAATTTATAATTAGTAATTGATTTGAATACCGTGCCATTAACTGTCCGTATCCGGACAGTGTGAATTTCCAGAATCCCTTGCTCAGATTGATTTTCAGCGTTTTAATGTTTTGGCATGGGGTTGCATAATATTGGCATGAAGAGACGCAAATTTTTCGAAAATAATTTTTTAAAATGCTGCAACATGTTCGAAAAACGCGCGTCTTATTTACAGACACTAATCAAAATACAAATAAAACTAAAACCATGAAAAAGTTCATCTTATCCTTCGCCATTCATGCTGACTCTGTTCAGTACCGCTTTTGCAAAAATTCCTGAGCGCTAAACAAAATGCAGTCGCTTTATTCCGCAAAGAATTCAAAACTGCCTCCGAAGTAAAATGGGCAGAAACACACACATTATTTCCTGGCTGCTTTTTGCTGAATAATAAGAAACAGTTTGCATACTATGATTTTCAGGGAAACCTGGTGGGTGTGGTTCATCATGTGCTTAGCACAGCACTGCCACAGGACCTGCAGAAAGATATAAAGAAACAATATGCCAGACTACTGGGTCACCGAACTCTTCCAGGTAAACAGTGAAGATAGCACCAACTATTATATCCAGTTCAAAAATGCCGATGAAACCATCGTGCTGAGCACAGACGGTTTCGACCAGTGGCACCTATATTCCCAAAACAAAAATTATCAGGAGAATCTATAAAATTTTTAGCACTTGTCTTTTGGTTTAGATCATAATCCCTCCGTTCCCGGAGGGATTACTGTTTTATTTAAAATTCACCATCTTCGCCGCCAGTAAATTATTCGGATGCAAAAAATACTGGTGGTGGCAGGTGGGGGAGCAGCAGGTTTTTTCGGGGCAGTAACAGCAGCCAGGATGAATCCCGGCTTGAAAGTGATCCTTGCAGAAAAAACAGGAAAACTACTTTCCAAAGTAAAAGTCAGCGGAGGTGGCAGATGTAATGTTACCCATGCCTGTTTCTCCATTCCGGAGATGGTGAAAAAATATCCGCGGGGTTCCAATTTTGTCAAAAAAATCATTTCACCAGTTTTTCACCACAGATACCATTCAGTGGTTTGAAGAAAGAGGGGTTCCATTGAAAACAGAATCGGATGGCAGGATGTTTCCGGTGTCCAATACTTCCCAGACCATCATCGACTGCCTTCTGCAGGAGGCGAAGGAAGTACAACATTGAAATACGCCTGCATCATGAAATAAAAAAGATAGTCCGCACACTCGAATCTCCATCCTTCAATATTCATTTCAATAATGAATTGATCCTGCAGGCAGATTTTATTTGCCTGGCTACCGGCGGATATCCAAAATCATCCCTGTTCGACTGGATCCTTCAGACCGGCCATCATATAGAAGAACCGGTTCCGTCGCTGTTCACTTTTAATATGCCGGATAATTCCGGTGACGGCCTTAATGGGAGTATCCGTTCCCGATGCGCAGGTAAAAATTTCCGGAACCGATCTGAAAGAAAAAGGACCCCTGCTGATCACACACTGGGGTATGAGCGGACCTGCTATTTTAAAACTATCCGCCTGGGGAGCCCGGATTCTGAAAAAAAAGGAATACCAGTTTGAGATACGGGTAAACTGGCTGGGCAGTATGAACGATCAAACCCTGAGGGATGAAATGCTTATGCTGCGCGATTCTTCCGGAGGAAAAAAGATCAGGCAGAAAAATCCGTGGGATCTTCCGCAGCGGCTTTGGGAATGGCTGGTGGAACAATGCGGTATTGAAGATATTCACTGGGCCGATTTACCAGGAACCGTTCAAAATGAACTCATCCAGCATCTCACGAATCAATCTTTCCAGGTGGAGGGCAAAACAACATTTAAAGAAGAGTTCGTAACGGCCGGTGGCCTGAAGCTTTCAGAGATCCATCATCACACCATGGAAAGCCGGGTCCACCCCGGTATATTTTTTGCCGGTGAAGTACTGGATGTGGATGGTGTTACCGGCGGTTTTAATTTTCAGCATGCCTGGACCAGTGGGTTTATTGCAGGGAAGTCGATTGCGGAAAAATTATCAATTATTAATTGATTAATTATCAAGTAACCAGCCAACGGTCATCGGTCATCCGTCATCGAAAAAAAATGTAAAACCTAACTTCACAGCAAAAGGCGTTCCCGGTGTAAAACAAATCCCATCCACCGGTGCCTTTTCTCCTTTCAGCCGGGTGATCGTATCGAACTGTGTTTCCTTCCACTTTGTATTTAACACATTATTGATCGTGACACCGATCTCATAATTTTTCCGGGTATAGTTCAACACAAAATCGGTATACAAAATATCCGGCAGCGCGTGAGACTGTTATCTGCATTCGCCGGACGGTCAGCCATATAACGGTAACGCAGGCTCCCATTGAATCCCTGATCCGTTTTGTGTATGTGATCCCTCCGGTGCTTGTCCATACCGGCGCGAGGGGAATAAAATTCTGCCCCTTGGCATTATCCACAGCCCGCCCATGGGCATAGTTCAGATCCAGGTCCAAAAACAAATATTGAACTGGCTGGTAACGGGCAGAAAAATCAATTCCAGTCCTTCTGCGTTTTCCCACTGAATTCCACGGTTCCGCCATCACCGCCGTATACAAATTCCTGATCCAGGCTGAATATACCAGAGGGCGGCATGGATGATCAGGTCCTGGCTTGGTTTGAATACGGTACCCAGGTCAGATCCATATGCCGCCGGGCAGGGAAAGCGTTCCTTTTTCTGCAACCACTGAGCGGGCATCGTTGGAATGAAATCCTTTTCCGAGATTCAGGTAAAATTCCAGATTTTCATTCTGGTGATAGATAAAAACTTATTTTCGGATTCAGGGAATGATCATTTGCTCGGTAAATGCCGGGTCCGGCAAAAATGGTATCCGCAGCCAGTTTATTGTTGATAGGCATAATAAAACTGGTCAAAGCGCAGACCGGCATTGATACTGAAATGATCATTCCATTGTAAGGTTTCATTCAGGAAAACACCGGCTGCCAGTTCGGAGATATTTCCCAGTTTTATTTCCTGCAATGTTGTGAACCGGTCCTTCATATGCGATAAGCCAGAGTTATGGGTAACATCTCCGCGAAACTGGAGGCCGGCTTCGGTACTGAAACGGATGAACCGAGATATCCGGTATGTTCATAACTGCTGTTGTATCCGAACAAATTCCGGGTCTCCTGTTGACGGATTTCATCCCCGTTCACGGTGTCCGTCAGGAAAAATGTGAAATTGGTTAGCAGGTCAAAAGTATAGTAGGAATAATATAACTGATTTTTGATTATATCCCCATTTCGCAATGTTGTAAGCGTTTGTGCATTGACGTTAGTTCTTGAAGTTGCCCCGCCTTCATTCGGATCCAGTGCTCCATAGAAACCGATAATCCCTTCGGAAACGGCGCGGTCGGGGATTTGCCCCGAAGCGTTCCACCTGCTGTAAAAGGAGGAAGCGGAAAAACTCAGCCAGGTCTCAGGCGAGATCCTGCCGTAATATCTGGTAAAAAAATTAAACCGGTTGAAATGCTGCGGATTGTCGAAATAGCTATCCGTATATCTGTATTCTGTAGCGGCATACCAGGATTGTTGCCTGGTTTTTACTTTTTCTCCCAGCAGGTTAAACATACCGAGAAAACGGAATGTATGGAACATACCTCCTTCCAGTTTGATCATATTTTCCGGAATGGCATTCAGTGTTTGAAAGTCAACATATCCCGAGGTACAGAAGTCCCCTTTTTCGGCATCATAGGGTCCTTTTTTGAAATTTACATTCCCAATGGTCTCCGGGATGATAAAATGGCTGTCGGCATATCCCTGTCCGTGGGCATGGGATACTAAATTGACGGGCATTCCGTCTGAATTCAGAAGGATATCCGTTCCATGATCACAATCGAAACCTCTCAGAAAAATCTGTTCTGCCTTTCCACCACCCTGGTGCTGGCCAATGAATAAACCAGGAACAAGGCGCAATACTTCCTGGGAATTGCTAATATCCCGCAGCGAAATATCAATTTTTCCGATGGCTCTGAATTCATCACCTGCTTTGGAGGAAATCGTAACACTGCTTAGTTCCAGTGTTATAGGTTCGAGTGTTATTTTATTCTTCTGCTGCTGAAATTCGTTCAGAGAAATTGTTTTACGCCTGTACCCGATGGCAGAAATCTGGAGAGCAGCAGGTTCACTCACCGGATGTAAAGAAAAATATCCCGCGTTATTCGACATCGTTATTCGTTTATCCGGCAGAAGAATTACGGTCACCCCCTCAATGGGCAGATTTGTTTTTATATCGGTAATCATACCGGTTATAGCCGGACTTTGTCCAACACTCTGAAGCACGCACAGACAAATTGAAACAAACAGGCCCCTGGTCATATCCGGTTAATTACGGAAAAACTGAACCTTCGGATTTACCAGGATCGGGAGTCAGGACAGGCGGAATCTTATTTCGGCGGCAGCCGGACCATGAACCGGGCCGTCTATGCGGAATGTCTGATTCATCAAATTGTTTACTAAATTTGATGAGCTTCTATTTGAAATAATCGAAACTTATACACATTGAAAATACTTTTCAGCTTTATCATTCTGTTGTCTGCAACATCTTTAAAATCTCAAACAACCGAAAAATTGACCTTAAAAAAACTCCTGCTTGCGCAACTGAAAACCACCCACAACAAAGAAGAATGGTTTGCACCCTTAAATGTGGCCATCGATGGTATTACGGCGGAACAGGCCAACTGGAAAGAGAAGGGTGCAGATCATTCTATTGCGGAACTCACCACACATATTATTTTCTGGAACCAGCAGGAACTCTCCAAGTTTTTGAATCAGCCGGTACCTAAATTTTCCGGGGACAATAATGAGACATTTGCTGCAGTGGATAAGGATACATGGCCGCTGACGGTGAAAAAAGCGGATAGTGTCATGATCAACTGGGAAAATGCCATAGAGGCGGCGGATGAAAAGAAACTGGAAGCCTGGTATGAGATCATCGGCCATATCAATACACATAATGCCTATCACACCGGACAAATTGTTTATATCCGGAAAATCCAGGGCTCCTGGAATCCCGCGAAAGGAGTGAAATAATTTTAATTCCAATTATATGGAGGAGATGGAAGTGCCCACCGAACATCTGCATGAAGAAATAGAAGAAGAAGTAAAGGAAGCGCTGAATAAAAGCGAAAAAAGAGGTTCTATGGCGATTGCCATAAGTACGGCACTGATGGCGGTTTTTGCAGCTATTTCGAGCCTGCTGGCCGGTCACCATGCCGATGAGGCCGTGATTGAACAGATACATGCTTCTGACCAGTGGTCCTTTTACCAGGCAAAGGGGATTAAAGAAGAGATTATCAGTTTGTCATCCAGTCCGGACAAGGAAGCCAAAAGTGCTAAATACAAATCCGAGCAGGCAGAGATTCAGAAAGAAGCAAAATCTGCCGAAGCGGCATCCCATGCGCATCTGGAACATCATGCCACGCTGGCCAGGGCAGTTACCCTGTTTCAGATATCCATTGCCATATCCGCCATTGCCATCCTGACGCATAAAAAATTTCTCTGGTTTATTAGTCTGGGCATTTCCGGTATTGGTATTTTCTTTTTTATTACCGGCATATTTTAATTTTATTTCAATATGAACCTGCAGGGGTTAAAAACAGTTGTCTTCCTTTTCATCTCCAACACATTCATGACTTTCGCCTGGTATGGGCATCTTCGGTTTAAGGATTTTTCCTGGGGAAAAAATCTGGGACTTCTTAGCATCATACTCATCAGTTGGGGACTTGCTTTTTTTGAATACCTGTTCCAGGTTCCTGCTAACCGTGCCGGGTTCAAAGGAGATGGCGGACCTTTTACCCTGGTGCAGTTGAAAACCATTCAGGAAGCGATTACCCTGATTGTATTTATGGGATTTACACTTATTTTTTTCCGGGAAGAAAAACTTGCCTGGAACCACCTGGTCGGTTTTGGCTTTCTGGTGGCAGCAGTGTTTTTTGTATTTAAAAAGTGGTAAATCTGTTCGTATCAGTTCCTGCAGTTAACTACTGGTTTACATTTATATCCCATTCATCATTTATATCATGCATTATTGCAAAATTTAGCGGTTCCTGCGGCTTAATTCTTAAGTTTGCGGATTATTAATTTCGCCGTAATGAAATATTTTTATTTTCTGCTGATCAGCGTCGCTTTTCTATTAACTGTTTCGTGCAGGCAGAAACGTACGGGTGTTCCCAGGGTATTGGTGTATACGACCCGGGAGTCTGGTTCTGATTCAATGGGCGCAGTGAGGGCTATACGCCACCTGGGAGATATAAACGGATTTGAAGTTACAGCTACTGATACCAGCATACTGTTTACGGATGAAAGTTTATCCTCCTATGCTGCGGTGGTTTTTTTAAACCGCTCAGGCTTAAACCTGGACTTCCGGGCCAGAATAGCGCTGGAGAGATTTATGCAGGCGGGTGGCGGGTTTGCAGGTATTCATCCGAATGCAAAAACATATAACTGGCGCTGGTACGGACGCATGATAGGATCAACGGGAGATTCCGGTGTATCATTTATGCATCAGAGTTTTGAGAATGGCCGGGCAACTTATACGCAGCAAGTCCTGGATTCAAAAACGGTCAGCGACGATGCGGTATTAAAAGATGTGCTGAATGCTATTGAATATGCTATTGGCCATTTTGAACCGCTGAATTATTCTAAGGCCACCATACCTTACCCTCCTTCCGAAAATCATTTCAATAAAAAAGTATTGGTGCAGGGAACTTTTTATGAACCGACCGAAATGACGATTCTACCCAATCTGGACATTCTGATTTTACAAAGACGGGGTGAGATTATGTTGTACAAGCAAGCGACCGGCGCGGTGAAACAGGCAGGATTCCTGAATGTATATTTCCAGTCCCATAGTAAAGGAGTGAATGTGGAAGAAGGTATGCTGGGTCTTTCCAAGGATCCCGATTTTAAAAATAATCATTGGATATATATTTATTACAGTCCGATTGACAGTGCCGTAAACCGCTTGTCGCGTTTTAGTTTTGAAAATGATACGGTTTTGCAATCCTCAGAAAAAGTGATTCTGGAGGTAAAATCACAGCGGGAGATCTGTTGCCATACCGGTGGGTCCATTGCATTTGGTCCTGACAGCCTGCTGTATTTTTCTGCAGGTGATAATTCTACTCCCTTTAATGAACCGAACCAGGTATTTGTGAGTCATAGTTTCGCTCCGTTGAACAGCGTTCCCGGGCATAAGCAGTATGATGCGGAAAGGTCTGCCGGAAACAGCAATGACCTGCGCGGAAAAATAATGCGCATCCGGGTGCATAAAGACGGCAGTTATGAAATTCCGGCCGGAAATCTTTTTGCTCCGGGAACACCGAAAACACGTCCGGAAATATATGTTATGGGGAACCGGAATCCGTACCGGATTTCTGTTGATCAGAAAAACAGCACACTCTATTGGGGAGAAGTAGGTCCGGATGCTCCTAATGACAGTATGGCTACGCGTGGTCCGAGGGGTTATGATGAACTAAATCAGGCCCGGAAGGCAGGTTTTTATGGATGGCCTTTTTTCGTTGGGAATAACTATCCGTATCGTCAATATAATTACCTGACGGGTGTTTCCGGTGCAGCTTTTGATCCGGCAAAACCGGAAAACCTTTCCGCCAACAATACCGGTATTACGGATCTTCCACCGGCGCAGCCTGCTTTTATCTGGTATCCTTATGCATTGTCTCCGGAGTTTCCGGAACTCGGCACTGGTGGTCGTAATGCCATGGCCGGACCGGTTTATTACACGGATATGTATCCGGCTGCAACCCGGTATCCCGGTTATTACAATGGAAAATTATTTGTTTACGACTGGATCAGGGGATGGATCAAGGTGGTAAGTCTGCAACCGGATGGAGATTTTGAATTGATGGAACCCTTTATGCCAAACACCACGTTGCACAATTGTATAGATATGGAAGCAGGTCCGGATGGAAAACTGTACCTGCTGGAATACGGAACCGGATGGTTTCAGAAAAATCCCGATGCCGGATTATCCAGGATCGACTACAATGAAATTGCAAATACGTCTATTGCATCTGTAACAACAGCAGATACCGCTGCGTCCGCGCATGGTCCACAGGCCGCAGGATATAAGTTGACACAGATGCTCGACTGTAAAAGCTGTCATAAAGAAGATGGTGTTTCTATCGGACCATCGTTTGTGCGGGTTGCAGAAAAATATGCCAGGGATCAAAAAGCGCCGGATTACCTGAGTCAGAAAATTATGAAAGGGGGTAGTGGCGTTTGGGGAGATGTTGCCATGTCGGCACATCCGGATATGCCACAAAAAGACCTGGATCAGATTGTGAAATATATTCTCTCATTGAAACCGCATAAATAAGCTTAACGCTTAACGCCTAACGCCTAACGCTTAACGCCTAACGCCTAACGCTTAACGCCTAACGCTTAACGCCTAACGCCAGGCGGTCATCCGTCATCCGTCAACCAAAAGAAAAATGAAGATTAAGATTTTGTTAGTGCTGATTCTTCTATACGCAAATTACTCGAATGCTCAGGTAAAATCCTATGGATATGTAAAGGATGAAACTGGAAAAGGGGTAAGTCATGCCACCATCCACGTACTCAATACTGATATATATGCGATCAGTGATGATAGCGGACGCTTTCAGTTTCCTGAAATTCCGGGGGGAACCTACCAGGCGGAAATTTCGGCGGTCGGATTTGCCAGCAGAGAGTCGCAGATTATTTTACCCCCGGACCAGCATAGCACAGGGGAAATCAAGCTGGAGCGTCCGATTGTACTTTCCCAATCGGCAACACAGCTGGATGCCGTAGTGGTTACTGCGGAAAAGGAGGAATCCAATATTCAAAAAGTTCCGGTGAGTATCACAGCGCTTTCTTCGCGGGAAATTGACGCCTACCGGCTTTGGTCAAGTAAGGATTTAAAAGGAATTGTTTCCAATCTTTATGCAGCTGATCCGGGAGACGGAAGAAATATAATCTCCATCCGTGGCATCACGTCAACCTCGTACGATCCGGCGGTGGTTACCTATATCGATGGTGTTCCGCAATTCACGCTCGATACCTATATTCCGCAACTGTTCGATGTGGATCACATCGATGTACTCAAAGGCCCGCAGGGAACCCTGTATGGTCGGAATGCCATGGGCGGTGTGGTAAATATCGTTACCCGTAAACCGGATAATCTTTTTCATGCGGGCCTTGAAGTAAGTGCAGGTAATTACGGATTACAACGCTATACTTTTCAGGTCAGCACTCCCCTGGTGGAGGGAAAATTATTTCTGGGTGTTGCGGGATTATATGAAGGATCGAATGGATATTATACAAATGATTTTAATAACAGTCATTTCGACAAGCAGCACCGGTTCGCCGATAATATTTCCCTTAAATATTTAGCGAATGCGCAATGGTCATTTGCACTGAATATGAAAAATCTCTGGAACCGCAATCAGGGTGCATTTACGCTGAACCCGAGTATCGAATCAGCTTTTGAAAATCCCTATCACCTGAGTCAGAATGCCATCGGGGAGATGATCGACAATACAATGAATGCTTCTCTCCAGATTCGACATACGGGAACGAAAACCAATTTCAGTTCACTCACAGCCTACCAGTCAAACTACCGGTATTACCAGACGCCGGTGGATGGTGATTTCTCGCCAGCAGATGCCCTTAGTATCGTCAACAATTATGGGAAGCCATGGAATAAAGTAAACGTCTGGACGGAAGAACTACGGCTTTCCTCGGCCACTGGTTCTGCATCGCCCTGGAAATGGGCCGTCGGGTCTTATCTTTTCCTGCAGGATATACCGAATAAGCAGGGCGTTCACTTTGGCGCTGACGCCGCCCTGGTCGGATCTCCCAGCACCAACTATACTATAATCAATTCCACAAAAATTAAAAATAAGGGCCTGGCATTTTACGGGCAGCTTCAGTACGATCTTTCAAAATCATTTACGCTGGCTGGCGGACTTCGTTATGATTACCAGGAATCCGGCGCAAATGTTTCCGGAGAATACCTGCCGGACGGATCACCCAGCGGATTTCCAACGCAGGCTGATACCAGCGGGAAAACAAATTTTCATGCCCTCAGTCCCATGTTGTCTGTAACATTTCATCCGAACGATCATGCCCATATCTATCTGAGTTATAACCGGGGCTATCGTACCGGTGGTCTGACACAATTGTCATCCGATCCTTCGCAGCCGCCTTTATATCCTTATCAGCCGGAATTCAGCAATAACTATGAACTCGGTTTGAAGACCAATTATTTTGAAAACCGTTTACATGCAAATTTTGCGGTTTTCTACAATACGGTTCAGGATGTACAGGTTCCAACCCTGATCCTTCCGGATGCGATCACGGTAATTAAAAATGCCGGGGGTCTTACCAGCAAAGGATTTGAAGCGGAAATGCAGGCCCTGGTGCTTCCGGGTCTGGACATAACATATCACTTCGGTTATACCCATGCCGTTTATACCAGTGGTAAATTGTCTTCCAATGGGGATGCGGTAGACCTGGACGGGAAAAAACAGGTATACTCACCGGAGATGACTTCCATGCTTGCTGCGGAATATAAAATAAGTCTCGGCAAATCTGTCACCGCCTTTGCCCGTATGGAATGGTTTTATTTTGGCAGACAATATTTTGATCTTATGAACACACAGGCCCAGTCTGCCTATCAGCTACTGAATGCCAGTGTGGGAGCCGGTTTCAGGCAGTTCGGTCTTAGCTTCTGGACACGAAACCTCACCGGAATAAAATATATTGCCTATGCTTATGATTTTGGAGCAGCGCGACTGGGAGATCCCTGCACGTATGGGTTCACACTGAAGTACAGGTTACATTAAATTCATTCCGGATTTATCCGGCTGGTTCGTCAATGAAATTTGGTTACACCAAATTCATTCCGGGTTTAACGGATGGATTCGTCAAGGGAATTATGTTACACTGCATTCATTCCGAACTTATTTGCCCGGAACATCCATTGCCCGCTGGTGAAGTCAGGCATATCAATAGTCTGATTACCGAGTTCGATACTCATCTCACTCAGCGGTGTAATGGAACTCCAGGCGGCTGCATCAAATACATCCATCGGTGTATGGGTATTATTTTTAGCCGACAGAATAAAATCCTGGAGTACAAAATAATCCATTCCGCCATGACCGGCATTCTCCGCTTCCTTGCCCCATTTCGCCCAGTAGGGATGATTGTATTTGTCCAGCCATGGCTTGGCTGCTTCCCATTCGTCTGACTTTGCACTGAGGCCTTCAATATATATCGAGTCATTTACGTCCATCCAAATGCCATGTGTTCCCTGTACCCGGAACCCCAGGGAATAGGGGCGGGGCAGGCTTGTATCATGTTGCAGCAGGATTGTTTCGCCATTGGCGCAGCGGATCTGCGTAGTGACTACGTCCCCGAGTTTGAATTCAACTTTTGCATTGGGATGATCCGCGCCGCCCTTTTTTACAATATATTCATGCAGACCACGGGATTTGCTGGCGAAGGAATTCAGGGAAACAAAACGGTTGCCATAATTGATATTCAGCATTTCCGCAATGGGGCCAATGCCATGTGTCGGATACAGGTCACCGTTACGATGCACACTGTGGTTGGTGCGCCAGCGGGCTTCTGAAAAACCCTTCTCTCCGAACTCCACACCATTGCTGTAGGCCGCCTTTCCGTCATTTAATTTTACTCCGCGCAAATCGTGCTGATAACCACCCTGCATGTGAATGAGTTCACCAAATACGCCCTGCCGCACCATCTGCAGAACGGCCATAACATCCTGCCGGTAACAAACATTTTCCATCATCATCACATTCGCCCCATGCAGTGTGGCTGCATTCACCACATTCCAGTGGTCCTGCAGCGTGATGCCCAGCACCACTTCCGTTCCGATATATTTCACTCCGGCCGATATCCCATCCAGGATCATCGGGGCATGCCATTCCCAGGGCGTGGCGATCAGAATCGCCTGCAGGTCTTTTTCCTGCAATAATTTCTGGTATGCGTAAGAATCGCCGGTAAAAATCTTCGGCATCGGTTTGCCGGATTTTGTAATGATCTCCCGGGCAGATTGTAACATGTGCTCATCTATGTCACAAATCGCGATGACGTCCACGTCCGGCCTTTGCAATGCATTCCATAAATGGTTTTGTCCCCGAAGACCAGTACCGATAATGCCCAGTCTGACTTTCGAATCCGCTTTGCTGGCAAATACAGAAGCCGGTTTTAATATTCCGAAACCTGCACCTGCGATCGTGATATTTTTTACAAAGTTTCTGCGTTTCATTTTATTTGGTTAATAGTTGATGGAAGATAGTAGATGGTTTGGACATCATCTGCTAATCCCAGATTTATTATTATAGAAATGAAAATTAGAGTATTTCCATCTATCAAATAAAACAAATTGTGAATTTAATTCCGTCGACCATCAACCATCTACCACATTACAGTTGCACCAACTGGTTCTTTATCGCATACAATACCAGTCCGACGCGATTAGTGACGTTAAATTTTTTGAAGAGGGACTCGCGATAGCCGTCAACAGTACGCTCGCTTACGAACATTTCGCCGGCGATCTGCTGGTAGTTTTTTTCACTGCAGGCATGCTTCAGGAAATCCATTTCCCGGTCTGTGAGTTTTGGATGAGCATTATTGGAGTCGGATCCGCCATGGTGTATGGACTGGATCACTTTTCGGGTGAGGATTTCATTATAATAATACCCCTTGGCCAGGATTTCTTCAAAGGCAATCTGGAGTTCCTTGGGGTCTGCATCTTTCAGAATATAACCGCGGGCACCCTGATGAATCATTTTAATGATCGTGGCATCGGAGTCCATGGTACTAAGCGCCAGCACATGAATCTTTGGATGATTTTCTTTTAGCCATGCAGCGGTGGTATATCCGTCCATCACCGGCATATGTATGTCGAGCAAAACAATATCCGGTAAACGATCTGTCTTTAGCTGGTCGATGAACTCCCTTCCATTACCCACATCCATCAGAACTTTGTAGCCGGGAAATAAGTTAATGAGTATAGCAAGGCCCTTGCGAAACATCGTATGATCATCCACCAGCGCTACATACTTCAGGTCACTCATAAGACATTTGAATTTGGAGTGTGGTTCCTTCGCCCGGTTTGCTCACAATGTTTGCCTTACCGCCAACCAGTTCTGCCCTCCGAAGAATATTCTGCAGCCCGAGTCCTTCCTGTTTTTTTAAGGCTTCTTCCGGAATAAAACCGACACCGTTATCGTATATGCTGATATGCATATTGTCGTCCAGATACCGGATGGAGACTTTTGCATCGGTAGCGCCGGCATGTTTTATAATATTTTGTAATGATTCCTGAACAATCCGGAAGGCAATTAGTTTATGCTGATCCTGGATCTTTTTTTCCGTACCCTGTATATCCGAACTGATTTTTATAAATCCGCTCCGGTTGATCCGTTTAATTTCCTGCACAATACTTTCCTGCAGGCTCAGCGGCTGTATGCGCTCGCTGCTGAGGCTTTTGGCGATATCCCGTAGTTCGGTCATAGCCAGACTGATGCTCTCTTTTACACTCCCAAGTAATTCATTATCGACCGATTGTTTTTGTTCCATAATACCCAGCTGCACTTTGGCAAGGCTGAGGATCTGGCCCACATTGTCGTGAATTTCCTGGCTGATCATGTCGAAGGTCTGTTCCTGTATTTCCAGTTTGGATTCGAGAAGTTGTTTATCGAATGTTGCACGCATGAGCTGTTTTTCTTTACTCATCTGTCCTTTTTTATTATTGTAATTCACAAGCATAACCAAAAATAATATGCCCAGAAAAAGCAGTATAATGATAACCGTGATGATCGTAAAAACTACCTGGTCTTTTGCATCTTGCATAACATAAAAGCATAACTGTAGCCTGAATAAACAATGGCATTTACAACGGGCAGAATGGCGGCATACAGGGACCGGTGTGCAATTTCTATTTTATTGAGCAGAATATAAGACTGGAGTCCTAGTACGACAACGGTAATCAGTCCGCCCAGTAAATTCAATGAATTGATCCAGAAATAGGGCTCTTTCATGAAATTTATTTCTTCCCGGTCTAATACGGTCAGCCTTAACAGGCAGAGGCCGGAAAAAATAATCATCATGATTTCTTCCAGTCCCATCGAAAAAGTATTGAACTGGACCTGCCCCTGAATAAATCCATAGTTCACAAGGATCAGCAGCATACAAAGACTGCAGACAATCGTAAAAACGATGGATTCCTTCTTCGTTAAAAATAACATTTTACCAGCTAAGTAGAAAAAGAAGGGCGTGGAAAAGATGAGATAGAGGTTATAGATAAAATAATTCGAGTTCCACCCGAAACTGAGGTAATTCGTGCCGATAAGTTCGGTAAGATTTACGATAACCAGCAGGGGAATAAATGCCAGAAGGGAACAGGCCCTGAGTCCCTTCCGGCAATATATGGCAACGCCAAGACTAATCAGTTGAAAATACGAAAACCAGGCAATATGCATTGTTTATGGTTGAAGACCACCGAAGTCGTAACCTGATCCACCGGTTCCGCCCCCCGCTCCAGCCGCGGCCATCATAGCAGCAGACTGAAAGGTTTGTCCGGTTGATCCGTCAATGGGAACCAGGAAAACCGCAATCCGGCCATTTAATTTAGCCCTGAGGGCCGCATTGGGCTCATATACGTTCAGATAGTTCATGTCATAGATTCCAAACTGGATTTTGAGCATAAATTTTTTACCGGCAGTCGTGTATTCCTTTGCGGTTGAATTTATCCAGTCCTGGAGTTTTTTTCCGTTAAATAATTCGCCATTGGTGATCATGGCCGTTGTGGTGATATTAATGTTTACCGACTGACCACCCGGATCTGAAAATCCATGTGCCTGCATCACCGTATTGTAGTTGGCAATACAAGCCTGTACCAGATCCAGTCGGACAACCTGTCCGCCGCCAGTATCTGTTTTGATGACAGTTGACAGTTGACAGTTGACAGCTGGCAGTTGGCGGTTGGCCCTGGTTGAAATGGCGAATGATAAAAGGAAAACAGCGCTTAAGAGGGAAAGAGAGAGGATGGAAGGTTTACTTTTCATATAAGTTGTTTTTTTCAGATATTAAAATACAGAGAATCTGATTCCGGTGAACGTTTATATAAAGAAACGGGTTTAAACCCGAGCACCCCGGGGAAAATACCCGGGAGAAATTCCTGCTTTATCCCCTTGTTTGGGTGGCTGCGCTGGTGTTATTTTTGTATCGCTAATCAGCACCCCCAAACCCAAAATCATTTTTAACCATTACCTTATCCGATTCTCGTATTTCCGGTGAAAACGACTAAACGTATATCGTGTGACTAGCAATCGTAAGGCATTCCTGTTCTCAGGGAGGCCTTTTTTGTTATATTTGTTTTCACCTTACCTAACCTTATCTATGAATTTTTCAGAAACACTGGGCAGCATCGGCGTCAGCATATTGCTTATCGCATTTTTCCTGAATATGCGAAAACTGGTTAAAACCGAAAGCCTGCTCTATTCCATACTTAATTTGTCAGGAGCAGGGCTCGCCTGTTATGCCAGCTGGCTCATTCATTATTTTCCCTTTGTAATATTGGAAGGCGTGTGGACGATACTTTCGCTGGTCGCAGTAATGAAAAGATGGACGGTGGAAAGGCAATAGATGGTTGGCAGCAATTGTCAATTGTCAATTGTTAATTGTCAGTTGAACCGCCAACCGCTAACTAAAACAGGCTAAGCTGCGAATGGCGCGGAGATTTTATCTTAGGCAGAAGCGCCTTTAAAATGCTTTCTTTCGCTGCAATTTCATATACCGCAGATTCCTGGTAGCGGCTTGCAATAATCACCCGTGTTTCTGTGGGAATGGAATTAAACAGGGATTCCACCAGTTCGGGCTTGTTATTTTCTTTGGAAAGATGGGAGAGCAGCAGGTGGCTCATGAATTCGGGCCGGTGACGGATGTAAAGTTCCATTGCCTGCCTGTTGGATAAGTGGCCGCTGCCTCCACGGATCCTCTTTTTCAGGATTTGCGGGTACTTTCCTTTCTCCAGCATGTCTTCATCATAATTTGATTCCAGGAACGCTGCATGGCATTGTTTGAAATAATGGATCAGTTGATCACATGTCTCGCCAATATCTGTAAACACGCCCACATGGGTTTTGGATTCGCTCACCACAAAACTATGCGGGTCGCAGGCATCATGTTTTTTTGGGAATGCTGTTATACGAAGTGCGCCGATTTCAACTGCCTGTCCGGCTGCAAAAGCCTGCGTGAATTTCCGGATCTTCCAAAAGCCGGCTTCTTTTAAAGTCGGCTGACTCACATAAACCGGGATCTTGTATTTAGACACGAGGGTAGCCACGCCAAGAATATGATCGCTGTGTTCATGGGAGATAAATATGGCTTTTACCCGGCTCATCTCCAATCCAAGCCTTTTCATCCGGATCTCAGTTTCTTTGCAGGATAGTCCTGCATCGACAAAAACAGCTTCCTCGCGGTTGCCGATATAATAACAGTTTCCGTTGCTTCCTGAATTCAGTGAGGCTATGAATAGGGACATATACCGCGAAAATAATTGTTAATTGTTAATTGTCAATTGTTAATTGAGCATTTGACAATCACTTTATTTTATTCGCGTCGTAAGCAATGGTTACGGATTTATAAGAACAGGAGGGGTGTCTGTTCCAAACATGGTGCGGTATGGTTTTGTTTCACATTTTCCATTGATTATTAACTCGCAACAAGTGATGAGCTCATCAATAAATTCAACAGATGTGCTGAGATCATGAATTTTTGATTTTATCCGTTACAAAAAAAGGCTACTCTTAAGAGCAGCCTTTTCTATTTTTAAATTTTAAGGCGTTAAGCCTTAGGCTTCACGCTTCAAGCTTATGGATTCGGCGGCTCAGAAACAGGCAAGGGGAATTGTCCCCACACATTATCATCCGGACGGTCGATTGGCAGCGTGCTGAGCAGATTATAACGTCGAACATCGATCCAGCGATGACCTTCGAGGAATAAGGAATACCTTCTTTCATACAACATTTCATTAATCAGTGCCTGCTGGGTCAACGCGCCCGAGTAGGGTGCCAGGTTATGTTTCTGACGGATTACATCAAGCGCCGTTACAGCTTCCGGAAAATTATTCAGCTGAATATTAGCCTCAGCATAAATCAGGATCAGCTCTTCATTCCGGATGATGGGCATCGGTGCTGTATTGGAAGTATATACCCAAACATCACGATCACTGTTAAGTCCCTGCGAACTGGCATTGGGTCTTAAGGTGGCTTTGGATATCCGGTCATCACCAGGCAGAATATCCTGGGCATAAGAAGGATGGGCTACTCTCACTTCGCCCGTTTGCCTTTGCGGAATAAAGGAAGGGTTCGTCTGATCTCCGGAACCGGTGCCAAATACATGGTACACGCCGAGATATAAATCTTTGGTCAGTCCATAAAAAGATGTGTTGAGATCTGTCAGGGCATTGGTCCAGTCTTTCCGGTATACATCCACCCTTGCTGCGAGCGCGCGGTTAAACTGCAGAAGTCCGGCGGCATCATTAAGTCCGACGAATCCGTTGGAAAGAGGGAAAGAAACGGTGCTACCGGCTAAGGATGCCCTGCCCTGTTCCAGGATTTCCTGGATACTATCCAATGCATTGTCATCAAAAGACAACAGTCCAAGGGCATTGGGATTGGCCACATCCAGGCGTATGCCATTGGTATCTGTCTGGTTCAGGCACAACAAGAGTTCATAGGCCTTGACGGTTTGTGCAAATCCGATATAGCCGGCTTTATCTGTTGCGCTTACCAGTTTTGCATTCGGCGTGGCTTCAATAAGTAGGTTACAATTTTTTACTACGCGATAACGGGAGGCCCAGGTATTGGTAATATAAAAATTACTGTTCGTAAGCTGGGAATTATCTGCGCCCAACAGGTCCGTGATATAACGGGGTTCGGAAGGAGAGAACCGGTAGAGTTCCCTGCCGATTGTTCCGACATCATCCAGGTAAAGCCCGATATTATTACGCATGCCTGATTCAGTACCTGTTACCAGGTTATTCAGGTTGTCTGCGGTTGGATTGGTAAGAAAATTTTCTTCCGTGGGGCCATTCAGGTTCCCATAATCTTTCTGGCAGGAAACGACCAGGAAAGAAATGGAAATTAAAAACAAACTATTTATAAATATCTTTTTCATAATTGTTGATCTATTCGTTTAAAATGTTACTGCGATATGAAAGTCTGCCCGTTTGGTTGCCGGATACGGATCCACATCAATATTGGTATTGAATCCCGTCCCGAAATTCGAAACCTCCGGATCGTACGATGAATAACTTGTCCATACAAAGAAATTCGTCATCGATACGCCGAGTTGCAGGGCTTTGATCACCTTGCTTCCGGAAGTGTTAAATGAATAATACAAACCGATTTCACGCAGTTTCAGATAACCAGAATTCTCTACAAACTGCCGGGCGCTGTAGCCGACCTGGGTTATCCGGTAGATACCCTGTGGCATGGGCTGCTGGGTTTGCGGATTGATGATGATCTTGTCGAAATCAGCACTGGTTTGTCCGAAATCATTCTGCAGGGCAGTCAGGTTCACATTTTGTCCGCCGTTCTTCCAGTGCAGCAGGAAACGCAGACTCCACTTATTCTGGAAGGTGAGTTCATTATAAGTATTCATCTGGAAAATGGGTTCGGCATCTCCCAGTTTGGCTACACCGTTTGGCCCGTCAAGTCCTAAGAACTGCGTGGCTGATTGTCCCTGCTGGATCTGGTATGAACCCAGCACATATCCGAAAGATCCCTGCGGGGTGGATGGCGTACTGAGGCGATTAACCCGGGAACGGTTGAGCCAAAAATTGAAAGTGGTGTTCCACACAAAATTTTTAGTCGTTACCGGACGGGCATTCACACTCAGTTCGACTCCCTCATTCTGCAGGTCTCCGGCATTGAACCACTGACTCGTGAAGCCGGCAGATGCAGGCGGGTTCACCAGCATCAGGAAATTGTAGATATTTTTTAAATAATAGGTGAATGTGAAATTCAGTTTTCCGCTGAATAAACTGAAGTCTGTTCCGGCTTCAAATTCACTTTGTCTTTCCGGTTCGATATTCGGATTGCCTTTTTGCAGCCCGATGATTGTTCCCGTTAGACCGCCGATATTGGAAACATTCATGCCGGTAAACTTGGAACCATATGCCGGTGTATTATTAGCTTCTCCATAAGCCGCCCGCAGCTGGAAATTGCTGAACAGACCATTGGGATCCATCAGCCCGCTGTGGGTGAGATTCCAGGACAGTCCCGCTTTTGGATAGGTATAAAATTTTGTAGCGTCACCGTTATTGGTAGAACGGTCGAAGCGCACACCAATCGTTGCAGTAACCGCATCGATGATGCTGGCTTCTTCCTGTAAATAAATTCCCTGGTTTTGAAACTGTGTCCGGAATTGAGTTCCGGTAAGCGCGCCGGCCTGATCGATATTCGACTGACCGGAGATCAGATGCGTGGCTGCATTCAGGATATTATTATAGTTCCCGTTTTCCAGGGTGAAACCTGCTGAAGAAGTCAGGGTAAGATTTCTGGAAACCGTATAGGAATTGACCAGTGATAAAATCGTGTTGATGTCCAGATTATTCGTGAATCCCTGAATGGAAGTACCGTTGTTTACGCTTTGAAATTGCAGGGTGCTGGGGAAAAGCACACTGGTTTGCAGACTGTAAAAGTCCAGTCCGCCACCGGCGACAAATTTTGTTATGCTTTTTTCAGAGCGTTGAAATACCGCTTCAAGCCCCAGGCCTACGATCACCCGGTTAACACCTTCGTGATTTTGCATCAGGGCAAGTGTTTGCAAAGGATTCGATGCAGCAAAGAGATTGTTTGGATACACGCCATTGGCATCGGCATGGAGCTGGGCAAAATCCGGAGTGGATGAAAGGGCAATGCCCAGGGTTACACCTGCATTATCATTTCCCTGTAAACCGCGGTCAGCAGAAGTATTCAGATAGTTTGTACTAATTCCGATTTTCACATTGTCGGAGATATGATGATCCACGTTGAACCGCAGACTGGTATTCCGGTAACCTGTATTTTTTACAATTCCGGATTCATCTTTTGTTCCGGCAGAAAGATAAAAAGTCGTGCGATCATTTCCTCCGCTTACACTCACGAGTGTGTTCCTGGCAAAACCCGTATTTCCATAGATTTCTTTTTCGTAATCGTAAATTTCACCCTTGCTTTGTGCATCGTTAAACATCTGCGTAAATTTTGCAGCGGTTGCTGCATCTCCTCTCGCCAGGCTGGCTGCTGTTTCGGCTGTGAACTGACGAACACCGAGCAGTTTGCCCACCTTGATAAATCCCAGGTCCTGGGCAAAGGTTACCCGCGTTCTGCCCTGCTGACCCCTCTTCGTGGTGATGATGACCACACCGCCGGCTGCTCTTGAACCATAGATTGCTGCGGCTGACGCACCTTTTAAAATTTCGATGTTTGCAATATCTTCTGCATTGATGTCTGAAATTCTGCCCGATGGATTGTCCTGCGTGGAAACCAGCGATCCGCCGGCAGCTGCCCCGGTAACAAAATTCAATCCGGCAGAAGTGGATGTGTTGTCAACAAATACGCCGTCCAGCACGTACAGCGGTTGTGTATTGCCGTAAACGGAAGTGACTCCCCGGAATTTCACCGATAAGCCGCCACCGGGTGAGCCGGTATTTGCGTTGATATTGGCTCCGATGATTTTTCCATTCAGTGCCTGGTCGAATGTTTGTGAGGGAGCTACTCCGTTTAGTTGGGTGGAATTGATGGTAACGACGGAGTTTGCCAGGTTTCTTCTTTTAATCGTCGTGCTTAAGCCGGTTACGACTACTTCATCCAGTCGTGCAATGTCTTCCACGAGGTCAACCTTTATGTCAGGTGAGCCGTCCCATTTTAAAGTCTGACTTCGGTATCCTGCGTAGCTGAATACAAGCATGCTGTTTTCCGGAATACTGAGTTTGAATTTTCCGGCTTCATCCGTAATGGCGCCCTGGGAATTTCCAACGATTAAAATGCTGGCGCCGGAAATCGGATGTCCTTTCCCATCCAGGATCGTACCTGTAAGCGGTTTTACCTGTGCCTTACTGATGAAGGGCATACTGGCGACGCAGAACAGTAAAAGTGAAAAGAATTTAAATTTTCTCATACAACAGATTTGTTAGGCTTGGTTTAATTATTAATGGTCAATTGTTAATTGTCAATTGTTAGTTGATATTTATTTGCGTTAAGCGTTTGGCGTTAAGCGTTAAGCGTTAAGCGTTATACGTTATACGTTATGCGTTATGCCTCGCGCTTCAGGCTTAAGACGGTTGTTTCTCCTGATAAATATGTGGCCCGTATCCCTTTTCCACTACCTGTTGCGCCCGCAGGGGATAAGATGACATATCCTGTGGTGCCACCGTTGCCAGTCCGTCTACATACCGGTTCATCATGCAGAAAGTGGCGGCAATAAGAACCGTATCATGAATATCACGATCGGTAGCACCCATCAGCCGGGCATATTCAACGTCTTCTTTTAATACGGCGATACCGCTTTTCTGAACTCTGGCTGCGATATGCAGCAGGGATTTTAATTTTTCAGTAATGGGTGCTGTTCTAAAATCTTTTCGTACAGCGTCCACCAGCTGCCGGTCGCCATTCAGATAACAAACAGCTATTTCACCATGGGAATGATTGCAGTAAAAACATTCATTCAGGTAAGAAACATACATGCCGATCAGCTCGCGGTCCGCGCGGCTCATTCCGTCGGAACTGCGCAGTAAGATTTCTGCCAGTTCACCAATCGGTGCTGCGGTTTCCGGACTATACGCCAGCAACGCACGTATTCCAGGCAGGTTTTCGTCTAAGTCAATGTGTGGCATTTTTTCCCTTTTGTTTATTTTAAAAAAATCTAACGTTAATCGTCTATCGTCTATCGTTAATCGATCTACGATCCACGATCCACGATCCACGCTTCAAGCCTCACGCTTATTTCACAAGCCCAGCCTGTGAATACCCTTCCTTCGCCCGCATAGCTGCCCGGTCCACATATACCTGCCGGTCAAGAGGCGCCCAGGTATTGAGTCCGTCCACATATCGGTTGAACATACAGAAGGCAGCAGCGATCAGGACCGTATCGTGAATTTCACGGTCGGTAGCACCCTGTTTTTTTGCTTCGTCGATCTGATCCTGGGTAACCATTTTTCCGCCTTTCTGTACACTGCCGGCGATTGAGAGCAGTGATTTTAATTTTTCTGAAATCGGCGCAGACTGAAAATCATTTTTTATCGCGTCAATGAACGGCATATCCTTCTGGTAATAATACTGAGCCATGGCTCCATGCACATTCTGACAGAAAAAACAATCGTTCTCTGATGAAACATAGGCGCCGATCATTTCCCGGTCACCACGACTGAGTGTATTGTTTTCATCATGTAAAAGGATTTCTGCGAGTTGATTCAAAACTGCACCGGTTTCGGGCCGGTAAACCATCGGCCCGCGGATTCCGGGCAGGTCATTTTTAAAATCGATGTATGCCATTTTTATTTTTTTATAATTGATAACCTCGTATACTCATTCGTTTTCCCATTTCTTCATAGGCGGCTTCACCTGTGGGAGTCAGACAGGCAAGCCCGTCTACATAGCGGTTAAACATGGAGAAACTTGCCGCAATCAATACCGTGTCATGGATATCGGTATCGCTGGCGCCGGCTTTTTTCGCCGATTCTATATCTTCTGGTGTAACCGATTTTCCATTTGCCTGTACTTTACCGGCAATGAACAACAATGCCTTTAGCTTCGGACTTAAAGAAGAAGCATCCTGTTGCTGCAGGAGTTTATTCACCACACCTTTCTGATCTCCAAACAAACAGCGTGCTGCCGCCGCATGGCTGTTCATACAAAACATACATCCGTTTCTATTGGAAGTATACGCAGCAATCAGTTCCCGTTCCGCTGCGCTGATTGGGGAGGGTCCTCTCAGCAAAACCTGCGCAAGATCACATAAGGGGCCGCCGGTTTCAGGACTGAATTGAAACAGGCTTCTGATACCAGGCACTCCTTCTTCTACTTGTATATAAGCCATCTTATTAAGTTGTGGGTGAATATTTGGTGTGTTTATTAAAAATCGTAATGATGAATCCGATCAGGAAAACAAAATCAAAATAAAAAATGGCATTGCCATATCCCCCGAGCATTTCCACCAGGGAACCGATGAAGAATACTGCAATACCTGTAATGATTCTTCCAAGATTAAAACATACGCCGGTAGCTGTAGCGCTCAGGGCAGTGGGGAAGAGTTCGGGAATATACATGGAAAGGGCACCCTGACTCATGCCAAAAAAAAGGGTAATGAATGCGATCTGAAAATAAGTTGAAGCAGAAAGGGTAGTGGTGAGTTTAAAAAGGAAGAAGGCTAAAATAAAACTCGCGCCAAAACAAATCAACAGGGTTCTTTTTAATCCGAGGGCATTCACCACCCATCCCGAAATAAATCCACCGAGTAAGCCACCTCCACCCATGGTCATCATGGCAATACCTCTTTCTTTTTGCCCGCTGGTTCCTGATAAGAGATTCTGAATCCAGTATGGGAGCCAGGAAAATGTTGCCCATAGTCCTATCAGCGCCGCGCCAAACACCAGGGAACCCATAATCAGGTTCCTGCGGTTTTCTTTATTGAATAACTGGTTCAGATTTTTTACGGCTTCGTTTTCCTTCTGTTTTGCCCGGACCCATTTTTCAGATTCAGTAAAAAATATAATTGCCAGACCGGATAGCAATACCGGAATAGCGCCAACCATAAAAGCCCATCTCCATTGCGAAACAAAATAAGTGAGCAGCCCGGCAGAAAATATACCCACCGGAATGGAGATGGAAAGAATGCCCAGTAATACAGCCCTTTTCTTTTCAGCATATCCTTCAGACACCAGCATGGTCGTGACGACCAGCACGCCGCCGATGCCGAAACCAGATAGGAACCTGCAGATCACTACAAGAAACCAGGATGGAGCGAATCCGGTGAGGATGGTAAAAATTCCGTAACAACAGGTGGCATATATAAATGATTTCTTTCGCCCCAGAGTATCACAGAAAATGCCCCAGATGATTCCGCCGGCCGTCCATCCAAAAATAAAAATGGCGTTAATCGTGGCGCTAATATTATCGGTTTGCTGTGAGTCGGACTGATGCAAAAGATCTTTAATGGCATCCGGCAAATAGACCGACATCAGGGTGGAAACTGTTCCCCCGAACATGCTGCTGAAAAAACAGATGAGAAATAATGCCCGCTTGTATTTTTGAAAAACAACCGATTTCACTGCAGGAATTTCTATTGCCGGATTCATGGTGCCTTATTTATAATTTTCTTCCCCTTTTCTGGCCAGCGGATCTTTTGGTCTGTCGTATCCAATGGTAACAAGCCTTGAAGCAAGCTTTTGATAATAAGCCGGATCTTCCGGACAAAAAGTCCCCATTCCATCTACATAGCGGTTGTACAGACAAAACAAGGCCGCGATCAAAACAGTATCATGAATCTCGCGGTCAGTAGCCCCTGCATTTTTTGCCCGTGAAATATGTTCCGGACGAACGGATTTTCCGCTTTCCTGCACTTTGGCGCCGATCGCCAGCAGGGCCTTCATCTTTTCAGAAAGAGGCGCGTTTTCCGGATCATGGTATACTTTTTCTAACAACTCCCTGGATCCG
Source organism: uncultured Bacteroidota bacterium (assembly GCA_963766585.1). GTDB lineage: Bacteria > Bacteroidota > Bacteroidia > Chitinophagales > Chitinophagaceae > Puia. The sequence continues at coordinate 151,764 of CAVYAV010000001.1, read as the reverse complement.
CCCAGCGCAATCACCGTGGCAGCATGTGCCTTCGTACAGAAATGACAATTGTTCTTAAAAGACACAATGGTCGCCACCAGTTCACGCTCCATTTCTGTGAGTGTGTTTTTCCCGCGTAATAATATTTGGGTGAGCTCACGAATCGGAGCCGCGGTATCCGGCCTGTTTTCTAATAACCCGGTAATTCCGGGCAGTCCGTTATTCAATTGGATATATGCCATGATCAGGGTTTATATAAGGTGGTGTTGGAATGGAACTGCTTCCAGGAATGCCAGAATTCCTGATAGGCAGCGAGCGGTATAAGCCTGCTGTCTTTCAATGAACCAGTCAGGCATACACCGTTCTGGTTCCAGACCGAATGTGTGTTCGAATCTGTAAGCTGATGACTGATATTGTCCGTTTGAAAAAAGAGTGTTTTCCCCTGCAATGTCCGGTTGAATGCATGAAAAGTACTGGTATCTTTTTCCAGGATTAATAATACCGGAACCGGGCCAATGGTGTCCTGAATAAAATATTCCTTTAGTAAATCGTTCCAGTCATAAACTTTTTCATGATTGCCGGATTTTATTCCGACTACCCATGATTTCATTTTCCAGGAAGCGGAATCTCTTTTTTCCAGATGTCCCTTTATGTTGCCCTTGTCGAATTTGGCCAGATCGTTATATTCTTCCCTGAACGTGGTGTCGCCCTGAAAAACAGTAGACGCAGGATGTGACCCGAACCAGCTGGAAAGCGATGCCTGGCGGGAAGGAATTTCATCCAGATGGGTTCCCTTTAAAGGTCCCGCAATGGCGATACCCGTCGCCTGTTGCCACCAGCTTTTGGTAGTTTGATCCTCAAACATCGCATTGAAATGATCCATGCCGACCAGGCGAAACGTTTCCGGTTTTCCATTCACCAGCGGACTATATACCCGGCCCGTTCGGCAGACCGTGCAATATGTAATCATCACCGGTGTGCCGCCCACAGTATCCCTAACCTGATGATGATAACCAATCAACTGAATTGGGTAGGCACGGGACTCTCCATTAATATCAATACCGATCACCAGTTTACTGCTGTCGATTTTATTTTCAGTTTTTCCTGAAAAGGTTTTGTATCCGGCCTGATAAAACATTTTGTCTGCTTCGAACCGAAAGTTGAAAAAAAAGAAAATGATGACATACAAAATCACCAGCACTGAAAACAAAATTTTTGGTAAAATCTTTTTACCGGTAAATAACAGGTATGCCGGCCTGGCTACCAGTAATAATCCAACTATCCGAAGGATCCATTTGTACCGGTCGATAAAATAGGCCAGGTCGATAGTGTTTGATTGCTGGCTGCCCGGAAAAGGCATAATAAAATAAACGCGCAATATTTCTGTGAGTATCAACAGAAGGATGCCGATTATGAATAATAATCGTGACATAACAATATTTAATGAAGGGAAAAAATGGCGTCTGAACGGGATCAGGCGATGTTTCGGGGTGGTTTGCCCGCGGCGGCTATAAACGGATCGTTAGAATTACCTAAGATGAAAGCATTTTGTACCTGAACCGGATTTGCACAAGCGATCATTAGCAGATCTGCGTATTGACTGATATAGTCATTTCCGGTAAAATTTTTCTGGGTATTGTTTTTGGAAGTCCCCTTGCCGCTGCTGGTTATATCATTCGTTGTATTTCCCAGTGCTGCCTTGGCATTTTTTAAAACCATTTTTCGGGTATCCGGGATGCAACGTAATTCCAGTTTACCTTCCGTCACCCGGCGTTTGACGAACTTATAATTTTTCCCGCCGACATTAACTTCACCATTCACCCTTTGATATCCGGATTCTTCCTGGAGATAAGGATTGTTGAGTGGAATGGACAGGGTAACCAGGTCATTCTCATTGTACTGGTTATTATCCAGGGTGGCTTCAAGTGTGGCATCAGCCTGTTTTTCCGCATAGTAAAACCAGGCGCGATATCCTACCATGTTAAAGAGGAGGACCAGTAAAAGAAATGCGGAAAGCGACTTTCTCAAAGCAATAGTTATGAGGTAAATATAGTAATTATCCGAAACTTTCACCACAGTCCACCGGATTTACCGGGCGAAAATGAAATTTCCTAACTTTAGTTCATATGAAAATAAGTCCAGCTGCCGGCAAAATCGCCGACCCGTCGATTCTAACGAATATCCCGCGATTGATATCTGCTTATTATTCCCGTCAGCCCGATCCATCGGTTCCTGCCCAGAGAGTGGCTTTCGGAACCTCAGGACATCGCGGATCTTCTTTTTCAAACTCATTTAATGAATGGCATATCCTGGCCATCACCCAGGCCATCTGCCTCTACAGAAAAGAACAAAAAATTGAAGGACCCCTGTTTCTGGGTATTGACACCCATGCGCTGTCGGAACCTGCAGCAATCTCTACCCTGGAAGTGCTGGCTGCTAATGGCGTGGAGACCATGATTTCGGAGAATGATGAATATACGCCTACCCCCGCGGTATCCCATGCTATTCTCACATATAATAAAGACCGGAAAACAGGACTGGCCGATGGCATCGTGATCACGCCCTCGCATAATCCGCCAGACGATGGAGGATTTAAATACAATGCCACCCATGGCGGACCCGCAGGGACAGATATTACCCAGTGGGTGGAGAAAAAAGCAAATGAAATCCTGGAGAATAAATTAAAAGACGTAAAGAGGATGCCTTATGAAAAAGCATTGCGGGCAGCTACAACCCATCGTTTTGATTATGTAAATCATTATATAGATGATTTAAAAAATGTTTTGAATCTGGATATTATCCGGGATTCAAAAATCTGTATCGGCGTGGATCCGCTGGGTGGGGCAGGAGTTCATTACTGGGCGCCAATTGCTGAGCGATATAAACTCGATCTGCATGTGGTGAATAAGATTGTTGACCCCACTTTCAGATTTATGACGGTGGACTGGGACGGAAAAATAAGAATGGATCCGTCTTCGCCTTATGCCATGCAAAGTTTAATTGCCATGAAGGACCGGAATTTCAATATTTCCTTCGCCTGCGATACTGACCATGATCGTCACGGCATTGTTACAAAATCTGTGGGTCTCCTGCCGCCAAATCATTATCTGGCTACCTGTATTTATTATTTATTACAAAACCGGCCGGAGTGGAAAAAAGATATTGCCATTGGGAAAACCCTGGTCAGCAGCCGGATGATCGACCGGGTGACTAAAAAATTAAATCATCCCTTGTACGAAGTTCCGGTGGGATTTAAATGGTTTGTGGACGGATTGATTGACGGATCACTCGGATTTGTTGGAGAAGAAAGTGCGGGGGCAAGTTTTAACCGGAAGAATGGTGAGGTATGGACGACGGATAAAGACGGATTAATTCCGGGACTACTCGCTGCTGAAATGACAGCTACGCTGAACCGGGATCCTGGGGAAATTTATAAATCACTGGCAGAGGAACTTGGAGAATCCACCTACGACCGGGTAGAAGCTAAAGCCACCCCCGAACAAAAAGCCAAACTCGGCAAACTGAATCCGGATCAGATAAAACAAAAAACGATGGCGGGAGAACCTATCACAGGTGTGCTTACCAGGGCACCGGGTAATAACGCTTCCATCGGCGGATTAAAACTTGAAACTGAAAACGGATGGATCGCTGCCCGTCCTTCCGGAACGGAAGATATTTATAAAATCTACGCAGAGAGCTTTAAAGGCAGGGATCATTTGAACCTGATGTTGCAGGAAGCGCAGGCGATTGTGGATGAAGCGCTGAAATAATTGTTAATTGTCAATTGTTAATTGTTAATTGGCGGTACTACTTGCAATTGCCAATTAACAATATTCACTCTACAACCTAATGACCCTTGACAATTAACAATTGACAATTATGAAGTTTCTAAAAGTCCTATACATACAGGTTCTCATTGGCATCACGCTCGGAATAATATGCGGATGGCTATTTCCCTCCTTTGCGCCCACGGCCAAATTGATCAGCGAAACCTTTATCAATATGATCCGCATGATCATCGCCCCGGTGATCTTCTGCAGTATTGTTACCGGAATCGCAGGAGCGGGAAGTATGAAAAAAGTGGGGCGACTGGGAGTGAAGGCCCTGGTATATTTTGAAATTGTTTCTTCCATCGCACTGGTGATCGGACTGATCGTTGCCAACCTGATAAGGCCGGGGGCCGGTGTGGCCCATAACACAAATGCGACGAGTCAGGTAACGGAAATTACAAAGCAGGCCGAGGGGTTCAACTGGGGAGATTTTTTTTCACATATTGTACCCTCCAATGTTGTGGAAGCTTTTGCAAAAGGAGACATTCTGCAGATATTATTTTTTAGTATTCTTTTTGCCGTCGCTTTAAAACAGCTGGGTCCTTCCGGAAAAAATATCATCGGGGGAATAAATAAAATCAACCAGGTAATTTTCAATATCCTGAAGATGGTAATGAGGCTGAGTCCCATCGGTGCATTTGGAGGAATGGCTTATACCATTGGAAAATTTGGTTTCGGAACTTTATTTGTACTTGGCAAACTCATGCTCTGTTTTTATCTCACTGGACTGGTTTTTATTTTTATTGTACTCAACGTCATCTGCCGTTTTTACGGATTTAGTTTATGGAAACTTTTGGTATATATCAAAGAGGAAATCTTTATTGTTTTAGGAGCGAGCAGCAGTGAGGCTGTTTTCCCTTCCGTCATGAAAAAACTGGAAGATGCGGGTTGCGAAAAAGAAGCCGTTGGTTTATTGATTCCTACCGGATATAGTTTTAACCTGGATGGTACTACCATTTATCTCAGCATGAGTGTAATATTTCTGGCGCAGGTTTTTCAGATAGATCTTAGTCTTGGGCAGGAACTGATGATTATTGGCATTCTGCTGATCACGAGTAAGGGAGCAGCAGGGGTAACCGGCAGTGGTTTTATTGTACTGGCTTCTACATTAACTGCCATGAAAGTAATTCCGCTGGAAGGGCTCACCCTGCTGATCGGTGTAGACCGGTTTATGAGTGAAGCCCGGGCCCTGATCAATTTTATCGGTAATGCCGTTGCAACAGTTGTTATTTCCAAATCTGAAAAAACCATCAACGAAGAGATCTATCTGCAGGTTGTAGAAAAGAAAATCCAAATTAAAACTGTTTCAGGTAGTTGATTTTAATGATGGCATGATCCTCAAACACAGCTTTCGAATTTACCGGATCAAAGCCCTGGTGATTTAAAACCAGGTAGATATAGGAGAGGGGCTGGTATTCCCAGGAAAACCGGATATTGTAATTCTGGGAATTGTCTTCCGTATTCTTCTGATAGAAAATGCTCAGTTGAATTCTGGGATTTAATGCCAGCCGGCCTTGCAGGACAAACAGATCCACGGTGGAATTCGATTTTATATCACCCACGCCTATGAACTTATTGCGATTGAACTCCCCGGTGAGGGAGATATTGGGAATGGGTGCGAACTGTAGTTTCCAGTCGCCGGAATTCAGTCTCCCGTTATAATAGGGACCCCAGGTATACTGAAACATCAGGTTCAGCATTTTTGAAGGATTGGTGCTGAACCAGATTGACTGCTGCGTATAATGATATTCTCCCGGTGCAATTGAAACACCCAGGGGATTAAATGGCTCAGTTAAATTCTGATAAGTTGGTATAAATCCATATCCGAAATAGGCGCCACTCTTGAAGTTGAGCCAGATGGGGTAAATATAGTTTGCCGTTTCAATCAGTTTCCCGGTTGAAGCCTGCACATATATTTCCGGAGCATAACTCGGTTCCCAGGCGAGCAGGAATTTTTTAAATGGAAGTGCCTTTCCACGGTAATAATAGAAGATGCCCGGTGTGGTGGCGATCACGTCGGTTCGGGAAACAAATCCCAGTTCCGGTTTGAAATCTTTTGTAACAAGGGATTCAGTCCACCAGATTTTCCATTGATTGATTGTATAAAAATACTGGGCCGCAGCAGCCAGTCCCGATTTACCCGAAGCGGTGGAGTAAGTATGCGTCAGCATGGTATTAATGGAATGACCTTCCCCCATCCTGAAAAAGCCATCAATGGTATTTTCTACCGATGATCCTCTTGCATCATTTTTAATGGTGGACATCAGGCCGACCCGGTTTTCCAGTCCGAAGTTTTCTGACAATCTGCCAACAAAAAAATTGGTATACGGATAACCGCCGGAATTTCCCTGCCGCATGATGATCGCTCCATAGTTCAGTTTGTCAGAGCGATGAACCAGGCGGGCACCTCCGATGATGGGGATTGGGTTGCCATTACTATCGAGACCGATATTGCGGCTGTTGAAAGGTTGCAGGCGCATGGCGCCGCCGGACAGATCCGGATTTTGTTGAACGCTTACTCCAAACAGTGATGCATTCTCCAGGAAAAATTGTCTTTTCTCCGGAAAGAAAACGGAGAAGCGTGTTACATTATTCACTTCCTGATCCACATCTGCCTGGGCGAAATCCGTATTGTAGGTGAGATCCAGAATGGTATTTGTATTGATGGCCCATTTCAGGTCAGCTCCCGCTTTTACAAATGAATTTTTATGGGTCGTTCCCGGAACAATATTCTGTTCATGATCATACTGGGCAAGCAGGTAGGGTTGAAAACGAATATTGGTTTTTGGAGGCGGGGGTTCCAGATGTGTAAGTTTCCCGGCAAAGTTCATCCGGAGAGAAGAATATACACGCGGGTATTCTGATAGGGCGCTGCTTTCATTGGTGAACCGGCGGTTGCGGAATACATTGAACCCCCAGCTTTGTATACTATCCCTGGACTTAGGATAACGCAGTGTTTGCCATGGTATGGCGAATTCTGCGGTCCAGCCGGAATCGGTCCGGTTTGTACGCACGATCCAGAGGCCGTTCCAGTCAATATCATAATATAAATCATCGAAAGACAGAAGATCTTTTTGCACCCCATAGGCATCCGTCATAAAACACATCGCATTGCGGCGGTCATTGAATCCGTCAAAAGCCAGGGACACGAGATCGTGCTTTACGATTTCAAAATCCCGGATGAAGTCGGTTGCCATGATGGCTTTTTTGCCCAGCGGATCATGTGCGATGATACCTACATACAAAAATTCCCGGTTGAACAATACTTTGATATCTGTATCGAAATGCGAAGGTTTTCCCTGTTCCGGTTCTATCTGAATAAAATGCGGTGAGGCAGGTGCAAGCTGCCACTCCGGTTCATTCAGCAGACCATCAACCTGTAAACGTTCATTGATACGGATGGCATGGATTTCTTTTATTCTGGAAGCGGATTGGGTCGCCGGCGTGTCCACTTTCAATACAGTTATCTGTGGATGCGGAACGATCATCGCCGAATCCTGAGCAGTTGTGCGGATTGAAAATAAAAAACATGTTAGTATGGTCAGCAATAACTTCATACTTCATCATTGATAAAATATTCCGGAATCGACTTGGGCGGGGATGCCAATCCTCTACTGAATGGTTCCAGTTCAAATTTCAGGATCAGGATGGATTTTCTGCTCTAATTTTTATCTGCGGTATAATGGATGCCGGCAGCGGTACGAATCCGGTCCAGCGTTTCCATAAGCAGGAGTGAATCTGCCAGAGACATTACAGGACTTTCTGTTAATCCTTTTCGTAAACATTCACCTACGTGCCGGGCTTCATATTGATAACCGGAACCCCCTTCCTGATGAAAGGGAATGAGTTGCTTGCTGCCTTCCCTTCCCGGAAATAATTCGATAGTGGCACTTGGCGCGTAAAAACGGCTGGTGAGTCTGATCCTGCTTTTGGTTCCTGAAATATCAGCTTCCAAAGCGAGATTTGTAGACAGCGATGAAAAAAGCTGGGCCATGGCGCCGTTATTATATTTGAATAACATCGCACATTGTATATCCACTCCTTCAGCAGATGGCTCCATGGATGCCTCGATGATATCCGGCCTTCCCAAAAAAGAAATGGCCATAAAAACATTATAAATTCCGATATCCAGCAGGCTGCCTCCTCCCAGGGCGGGATCAAAAAGTCGGGGAGGAACAGGAGGTTGCGGAATGAATCCAAAATTGATCAGCACATTCCGGATTTCACCCAACTCACCATTTGAAATCAATTCCTGCGTTTTCTGGTAGTGGGGAAGAAATTTTGTCCAGATGGCCTCCATCAGAAAGACATTATTCCTGCGGGAGAGATCCACCATTTCCCTTACCTGCCTGGAATTAATGGCAAATGCTTTTTCACATAAAACTGCTTTTTTATGATTCAGGCAGAGAAGCGTGTGTTCGTGATGCAGGGCGTGCGGGGAGGCAATATAAATGACATCCACCTCCGGATTGTTTACAAGTTCCAGGTAGCTGCCATGAACATGGGGTGCCGGAAATTCTTTTGCAAATGCCTTTGCGTTCTCGAGCTGCCGGGCCGCAACGGCCGTTAGCTTTGCATCGGGTACAAGAAGAAGGTCAGCAGCAAATTTTTTTGCAATACGTCCGCATCCCAGTATTCCCCAGCGAATAGTTTCCATATACTTATTTTTTACAAGATAAAACACATTCGGGATAATTGTTAATTGTCAATTGTCAATTGTCAATTAAACTGAGGGAGTAGTTTAGGGGTCTGTGTTGTCAATGAACTCAATTAACAATTGACAATTAACAATTGACAATTGCCATTTACCTTCGCAGACCTTATTCAGGGAACATGCACAATTGGAAAGAGAAGGAGGTTTACAAAACCATTCAGCTGGCTATTCCCATTATCATGGGTGAACTGGCCCAGATGTCACTGCACCTCATTGATACTGCGATGGTGGGTGGCATTAGCTACCGACACCTGGCTGCAGCGTCCCTGGTGATGACCGTGGCCAATATCCCTTTTGTGATTGGAATTGGCATGACGATTTCTGTTTCACAGCTTGTATCTATGGCGAACGGTCGTCGCGACCATCAACTGATTTCTCATTATCTTTTTAATGGTTTCCTGCTCTGCACCGTCTTCGCACTGATCATTTCCGGCGGATTGGTATTTGGAAGAGATATCCTCAGGCATCTTCACCAGGATCCGGTAGTGGTGGAACTTGCGCTGCCGTTCATGCGCCTTGTGGGGCTCTCTGTGATTCCCATGCTGCTGTTCATGACACTCAAACAGTTTGCTGACGGTCTTGAATACACGAAAACGGCCATGGTGCTGTCCATTGCTGCTATTCCGGTGAATATTTTCCTGAACTGGATCCTGATCTATGGAAACTGGGGCTTTCCCAGGCTGGAACTGGCAGGTGCCGGATATGCGACGCTGATTACCCGGTCAATGATTTTCATCCTGCTGATGATTGTTATTTTAAAGCACAACCGGTTTCGGAAATTTGTGGCGGTTCGGGAACGCCAGTGGAAATATAACCTGAAAACGATTCGGGAACTTTTGCGTATTGGCATTCCGAGCAGCATTCAGCTTGGCGTGGAAGTTTGTGCGTTTGCGGTTTCAGGAATCATCATCGGAACAATTAACGCCGTTTCACAAGCTGCTCACCAAATTGCGCTGAGTTGCGCGGCTTGTACATTTATGGTTTCCATGGGCCTGTCCCAGGCGGGATCTATCCGGGTGAGTAATGCATTTGGAAGAGGTGACTGGAACAGGATACGTGAAATTGGAAAAACTACCCTGGTTACAGCCCTGCTGTATGGGTTTTTTTGTGCCCTCTGTTTTTCAGTTTTCAGATGGCAGCTGCCCCTGATTTTTAACAATAACACGGAGGTAGTGAAGTTGTCAGCACTTCTTTTATTGTTTGCTGCAGTATTTCAGATTTCGGATTCCACCCAGGCCATCGGCGCCGGTTTACTTCGGGGGATTAAAGATGTTACCCTGCCCACGATTTTAATTACACTGGCCTATTGGGTAATCGGACTTCCAGCAGGATGGCTGTTTGCGTTTTATTTCCGTATGGGTGCAGCCGGCATGTGGCTGGGTTTGATTATCGGACTAACCCTGGCTTCCGTTTTTCTAAGCAGCCGTTTTGCGAATATGGTTCGGAAGCAGAATGCACTTCCTGTGAAATAATTTATGATTTGATGATGGCCAGCCCTTTGGCCAGGTCTTCGATTAAATCATCAATATATTCTATACCAATAGAAAGTCGCAGCAGGTTAGCCGGGCTTCGCGGGGTATTCCCTTCTGCTGAACGACGGTGCTCCACCAGGCTTTCCACTCCTCCCAGGCTGGTTGCATGCCTGAATAGCTTCATACCGCTGGCAAGCTGTACAGCTTTCTGCTCACCACCTTTAATACCAATGGAGATCATGGATCCGAACATGCCATTCATCTGGCGTTTCGCCACATCGTGATTGGGATGACCGGGTAATCCGGGATAATAAACCGCTTCAACCGCGGGTTGTGATGCAAGAAAAACAGCAATCGCGCCGGCATTTTTTATTTGCCGCTCCAGTCGCAGAGAAAGTGTTGGCAAACTCCGATTAAGAAGCCAGCAGTCGAAAGGGGATGGAACAGATCCACCTACAGTCTGGTATTCACGGATCCTGACAGAAATTTCATTTTTCTGACGAACAATGATGCATCCTCCCAGCACATCGGAGTGGCCACCGAAAAATTTGGTGGAGGAATGAAAAACAAGGTCAGCGCCTAATTCAATTGGTCGTTGTATTAATGGAGTTGTCCAGGTGTTGTCACATGCCACGAGGATGCCTTTTGATTTGGCGATACTGCATACCCTGGCAATATCTGTAATTTTCAACATAGGATTCGAGGGCGTTTCAACAATCAGCAAACGCGTATTTTTCAAAATTGCTTTTTCAATAGCGGGGATATCTTCCATATCCACTTCTGTAAAAGAAATATTCCACCTGGGCAACATAGACTTGATCAGGTGTGCAATGCCATGATAACAATCATCCGGAATAATCACGTGTGAGCCGGGTTCAAGTACCGATTGCGCAAGTACCATGGCAGCCGACATGCCCGAGGGGAATGCAAAAGCTTCCTCACCGCCTTCCAGCAATGCGAGTTTCAATTCCAGTTCGCGACGGTTTGGATTATCCCACCGGGTATAGATATATCCTTTTCCACCGATTACACCCGCTTCATCCCTTTCAAAAGTGGTCGTCAGGTGAATAGGACTTGTCACGGATCCTATCTGGTCTTCCATATGGCCGGCATGAACCGACAATGTATCAAAATGCATTTTCAGGTTTTTGATAAAGGTAATCATTCAGTGCCTAAGCTCTAAGTTGTAAGCGTCTTCAGGACTTATCTCATGGAAAATGGTAATGCGTTCTCCTTTCCTTATATTGTGCGTATAAAAAAACAGCCATATGCCCGCTACCCCTTCCATAATGAGGCTTCACCTGCAATACAGGTTATGGATTGCAGAACTGAATTTTGACATCAACGTTCTGAGGATATTGGGTGATCATCTGGTAGAATTGAATGCCAGGGGAAAGGACCCCGATGTGAAGGCCAAAAGTGATGCCTTTGAAAAAAAATTCCAGGCGCTGCGTACAGAGATAGATGAAATCCGTCACGAAATGCATATTGTTAAAATGAAACTGGGAGCAACTGCTCGGGATCCCAACCCATTTAATTATAGTGTATACAATAGGGAAAGCCATGCTCCGCTTAAGAAAAGGCTTTCTGCCTATAAAGCGGATTTCAGGAAAGTCAAAAAAGATTTAAGAGCGGAGGCTCAGTGGCTCACCTAAAAAAAATATCCCGGCATGCCGGGATATTTTTTGCATAGGCGATTATAAGAAAATGACTAATCTGGTTTTATTTTACACCAACAACAACCTTTGTTTTATCCCAGGTCAGGGCAAAGCCTTTGTCAAACTCACCATCAAAAATCGTGTAAATCAGTTTTTCCTGTACGTCACTTACTGATTTCGATTTTACGGTAACCTGAAGTACTGTTTTCGCGGGATCCATATTTGCTTTTTCTCCTGCGGCTACGCCCCATTGACCGGTTTGAGAGTTAAAATAAACTGTCCATTCTTTTTCGCCGGGTGTCATAAACAGACTGTACTTGCCAGCCGGGAGTTTTTTACCTTCCACTTCTATGTCCTTATCAGTTGAAAAAATGGTTGCTTCGTTTGCGCCGGCCCTCCATATCTGTCCATAGGGAACCAGACCGCCAAATATTGTTCTCCCTTTTACTGATGGACTGCTGTAACTAATTGTAATTTGAGCTCCCTTAATTTTGCCAGCTGCTACTGCAGGTGGACTGGGTCTCTTACTTTTATCTTCCTGAGCCCAGGAATGATTTGAAAACAAAACGCCCACAAATGCAAGGGCGATCATTTTGACTAATAATTTCTTTTTCATAATAATCTCGTTGATGGATAAATTAAATTGGTTATAAATGGGGCATCAAGTTAGTCAATTACCCGGATCTTTCTCTTTACGACCTGTAAATTGTTAAGATCCTGTTTCTCTTTTTAGCTTTTTATGCACCGTGTTTCTCATTTTCCAGTAAAATGTCGACCTTACGAGGTTTAGAAAACATTCATATTTTTCAAAAAAATCACGCATGAAACGAATAGCTTTCTTTTTTATAGCCTCCCTTATTTTTGTTGTCTTTTATAGCTGCAACGGTTCATCCTCCGGCAGTACTGTTACCGATTCCGCGGCGATGAAGAGCGATAGTGGTTCCGTAAAAACGGATTCCCTCACCGGGTCCACAGCAGGTTTCAAATTAGGGGTTCAGATGTGGACCTTTAAGGAATTTTCGTTCTCCGATGCACTGGATAAGGTGGACAGCGCGGGCATAAAAAATATTGAAGCCTTTACAGATCAGAAACTCGGCGGTGGAATGACCGGCTCCTTTGGACCTGACATGAGTAAGGAAACCCGTGAAAAACTTAAACAGTTGTTGCAGAAAAAAGGAATTCAGATTGTGGCAATGGGTGTAACAACTCCAAATAACAAAGCCGGGTGGATAAAAACCTTTGAGCTGGCTAAGGAATTCGGACTGAGCTATATTACTTCCGAACCCATAAAATCCCAGTGGGATATGGTGGATAGTCTTGCAGGCGTTTATGCGATCCCGGTAGCTATCCACGATCATCCCAAGCCAAATATTTACTGGAGCCCGGATTCTGTTTTGGCTGCTATCCAGGGTCATTCCCATATAGGATCCTGTGCGGATGTAGGGCACTGGGCCAGAAATGGATTGAATCCGGTAGACTGCCTTAAAAAATTACAAGGTCATATCATTGGCGTCCACTTAAAGGACATCGTAAAATTTAATGATACAAAGGCCGGGGATACTGTAGTAAGTAAAGGAGTAATTGATTTTCCTGCAGTGCTGTCCGAATTGAAAAGACAAAACTTCAGTGGAATGCTTTCGATTGAACATGAATCCAATTGGTTACACAGTCTTCCGGACGTTGTTTATACCCGAAACTATTACGACTCCCTCGTTCAGAAATTGAAGTAAGAGGTGAATCGTGGATGGTGGATGGTGGATGGTGTATCGTGTATCGTTTGTCGTTCCGTGGAGAGATTGACTTACCCGGTCTGAATATATTCAACGCCTGACTATAGGCTGGCAGCATCAGGGTTAATGATTTACAAACCATTAACCAATTGTATGGTACCAGATTACTGCAGTCAGGCGTTTTACATGCAGGGCGTTAAACCCCAACAATATCTATCAGTCAAACGAAAAACCACTTTATGAACAAACTATTGCAAAGGCTTCTGGTATTTTCATTCTTAACCATCGGAATCGGATTTTCGGTTCATGCACAGGCCATCTATGTGAAGGTGAGGCCCGTTGTTCCGGTCGTTGTCCGTCCGGTAGCACCCAGCCCGAATCATGTATGGATAGCTGAAGAATGGCATCCAAGCGGTGCGACCTATGTTTATGCCGGCGGCTATTGGGCAGCTCCGCCGAAGCCAGGATGGATCTGGATTCCCGGTCATTGGAAAAAACATGAATATGGCGAATATTGGGTTCCTGGTCATTGGCGCCATTAAGCTCAACGCCTAACGCTTAACGCCAAACGCTTAACGCCTAAGGGGGAAATTCAACATTCCTTTCCAGGCTTTGAGCGTTATGCGTTAAGCCTTACTGCGGATATCCCTTCGCCACCCAGTCTGTTTTTATATTGTGTTCCAGGTTCAGCAGGCGAGCCTGGGTGAATTTCATTTCATTCAGCAGACTAAATGCCGGACGTATATTCGGACAGTGTTCAAAGGGACAACATCCGCAATACACCACGATGTCTGCATCCTTTGGTAACAGGATCAGGGCTTGTTTGAATTTATCAAGGTTTTCCTTTTCATGTACCGGGCCCATGTCCTTTGAGCCACGAATCATAGCCCCTGGTCCTACAGAAAAAATAATCGGTTTTTTTGCATTGGTATTACTGATCACCGATGCCAGATCTGCAGGAGCCATAAGCTGTTTCTCCGTCCATGGTTCCGGCGAAAGCCCTTCCTTCCCCTGATATTTTATGAAGCCAATGGTCGTAAAGACCAGAACTAAAATGATAGCATATCTCATAATCATGGATTTATATTGATTACCACAAATTTAAAATTAGGTGATTTATAGGGACGCCAATCAGGGGCGGTTAAAATACAATCAAAAAATATTCCGCAATTCAGGAAGATAATACTAAAATATTTAGTAAATTCGTGATGAGATTCAACCGCACAAAAGATCATCATGGAGTTACTGTATTATGAAACCGCCGTGCCGGCGGGGTTTCCTTCGCCAGCCCTGGACTATAAAGAGGAACGAATTGATCTGAGTCGGGAACTTATCCGTCATCCCTCCTCAACATTTATCGTCGAATGCACCGGTGATTCAATGATGGGGGCGTTCATTCCACCAAAAGCACGCTTACTGGTGGACCGTTCCCTGATACCCGTGAATGGAAATATTGTGGTCGCCGTGTTGAATGGAGAGTTTACTGTAAAATTCATCCGCAAGAACGAACATTCCTGCTGGCTGGTTCCGGCAAACAGCAAATACCCGGAAATCAAAATCAGTGCGGATATGGACATGCAGATATGGGGAGTGGTTACCCATGTTATTTCAGATACCCAAGACCTGAGACGATGTATGCGTTAGTGGACTGCAATAATTTTTATTGCTCCTGCGAAAAAGTGTTTGATCCCCGTTTGGAAGGCCGCCCGATGATTGTTCTCTCCAATAACGACGGCTGTGCCATTTCCCGGACTGAAGAAGCAAAAGCGCTGGGAATTGCCATGGCTGCGCCGGCTTTTATGATGCGGTCGCTGATTGAAAAACATGATGTTGCTGTATTTAGCTCCAATTATACATTATATGGGGATATGAGTAGCCGGATAATGGAAACCCTGGCATTTTTTGTTCCCTCCGTCGAATTGTATTCCATTGATGAAGCCTTTCTTAACCTCGAAACCATGGTCCATACCGACCTGTTGAAACTTGGCTTTGCAATCCGGAGCACAATCCGGCGGAATATCGGGATTCCGGTTTCGATTGGAATTGGACCGACCAAGACCCTTGCTAAAATGGCGAACCGTTACGCCAAAAAATATTTCCGTCGGGACGGAGTATTCTGGGCTGCCAATCCGGTACTCACCGGAGAAATGCTCTCCTCGACACCTGTGGGGGAAATCTGGGGTATCGGGCAGCAGTATGCGCTATTTTTATCCCGGTCGGGATTTAAGACGGCGGCAGATCTGGTGAACGCACCCGACGACTGGATTCGGAAACATCTGGCGGTAACGGGTCTGCGTCTGCTGCACGAGCTGCGGGGCCGGCCATCGATTGCCTGGGAGGAATCCAGGCCGGTGCGTCAGCGTATCTGCACCTCCCGGTCCTTCGGGAAGCGGATTTCTGATAAAGATAAAATGGCTGAGGCCCTGGCCAACTATGCCGCCAGTTGCGCCGCGAAACTCAGGTCAGAAAAAACCTGCTGTCGTAGTCTGCAGGTTTTCATCCAGACCAACCCACATAAAACCCGGGAGGAGCAATACCTCCGCTCCGTAGACATCCTGCTGGAAAGGCCTTCTAATCATACCGGTGAAATCATCAAGGCGGCACTGAAGGGACTGGACCTGATTTTTACCGCCGGATTTCTTTATATGAAATGCGGGGTAACCGTAACGGACCTTGTACCAGAAAGCTCGGTGCAGTCCAGCTGCTTTGACCTGGCAGACCGGGAGAAAAACGGAAAGATCATGGACCTGGTTGACCGGATCAATGGCAGTCTGGGAAAAGAATTGATCCGGTCTGCCGTACAGGGCTTTGACAGAAAATATAAGCTGAAGACAGAATATTTATCACCGGCATACACCACCCGGTGGGACGAAGTGTTGAAGATAAGGATCTGAAAAATTTCATCGTATCATGCTCCAGCCATTTGAAGATTTCAAACCAGCTTATATCGCCCGTCTCCTGGAACTGGGCAGAAGGTGGCTGGTGTCGCAAACCTATTGTCGGTCAAATGAGATCGATACCGATCCGTTCAATTCCCGGATTAGTCTTTTATTTTCTGACTATGCTGAACTGGGAGAAGCAAAACTGCATGTGAATGCCATAAAAAAAGACCGCTATGCAGCCATCATTGATCTTCGGAATCCGCTCCATCTCAAAAAAACCGAAGAAATATTGCAGAGCGGATCGGGATATCAGATTTTTTTTGCAGTGGTCCGCAACGCCAGGGCCCTGGAAAACCAGATCAACAAGCACTATAAAGACAGACTGAAAAAATACGTGGAAAAACAAACCAATTGGCGGATTTCCGGGGATGCCGTGGTGAAGCCCTCAGTCCAGCTTAGTTTCGGGGAGTTATTCATCATACTGAAACACGGCAGTCAGACCATCCGGATTAAGTTTGAAGAAATAGAACAACAAGTGTGAGAGTGTGAGAGTGTGAGAGTGGAGGAGTTTTTTTCACTCTCACACTCTCACACTCTCACACTTGCTTTCTATCTTTGCAGGTAAACCGCCATGTGTTACGATATTTCCTTTACGGTTAAACTCAAAGAGCTGTCTGCCTATTTTCCGGATCTGGAAACATCAGGGCAGCTGGAACTTGATTTCGGTGGCATTCATATCATGGGCCATAGTTTCAATGAGCATCCCATAATCTGCCGTGACCGTGAAAACCTGCAGCTGGTAATTCGTCCGATGCAATGGGGAGTGATTCCTTTTTATGTAAAGGACGAGAATGGATTTCTCCGGCAGCGGGTTTCCATGCTGAATACCCGCAGTGAACGTATTCTCGGGGATGAGAAAAGTTACTGGTATAAAATACGTAACCGGCGATGTCTGATTCCGGTAACCGGTGTGTATGAACACCGGGCCATTAAGGGATGGAAGAAAAAAGTACCTTATTTCATCCGGTTGACCGACCAGCCCGTATTTTTTTTACCGGGACTTTATTCGGTAGCGGACCTCCCTGACCAGGAATCAGGAGAAATGATCAAGAGATTTACGTTCAGCCTGATCACCAGGAATGGGAATGACCTGATGAAAAAAATCCATAACGACGGGGACAACCGGGGCAGGATGCCTTTATTCCTTCCGCTGACACTGTCAAAGGAATTTCTGGATGAAGAACTTTCTCCGGAACGATACCAGGAAATACTTCAGTTCGAAATGCCTGAAGACCAGATGGAGGCTATAACGGTCTACACTATACGAAGTGCAAAGGAGCGGCCTGACGGAAAGGCAAAGAATGAATTCTGGGAATGGGAAAAACTACCAGAACCCGGAACGGGTGATCCGGTACTTTCCTGAACGGGGACCCAATCTCCTTATCAGCTAATTCCCTAATCAACCAATCTCCTAATCTTCTAATCAGCTGATCTTCTAATCTTCATTGGTAAACTCTTACGTAATCGACATAGAAATGCCGGGGTAGGGAATCTACGGCCACTCCATGGGCTCCTCCCCAGTCGCCGCCAAATGCCAGGTTGAGGATAATAAACTGTGGCTTGTCATATGGCCAGGTGCCGGTACCGGTATGACGATTGGTATAAGTAAAAACTTTTTTTCCGTCGAAAAACCAGTCGATACGGTCCGGATACCATTCCATGGCGTATATATGAAAATCTTTTTCCGGTGCAGGGTAATATATCCTTGCACCCGAATCGGCCAGGGGAGCGTGTTCATTGAAGTGCAGGGTATCAGGCATAAATCCGACATGTTCCATGATATCAATTTCTCCGCAGGCAGGCCAGCCGACATTTGTAATATTGCTGCCCAGCGTCCATATGGCGGGCCAGGTTCCCAGGGAAGAAGGAATTTTGGCACGAACCTCAATTCTGCAATAGGTCCACGCCTTCAGGCCTTCCGTTTTCAGACGGGCCGAGCTGATGGGATATACATGACCATTTATTTGAAAAGAATCATACCGGGCTGCGATATCGAGCAAGCCATCACTCACCTGGGCATTGGCGGCCCGCCGGCTGGTATAATACTGAAGTTCGTTATTGGCGATAAATCCGGTATCGTAATTCCATTTTGCCGGATCAGGCAGACCGGGAATATCAAATTCATCCTGCCATACCAGTTTCGTATAAGAAGAAGGGTTAACAGGTGCGGGCGACGAAGGAACAACCGGTTTATTTTGGGCCTTTGCGCAATTCTGAAATCCGGTAGCGGAAAATAGAAGAAGCGTGTAAAGACAGATCCGGCAAAGCGTGCATTTCATCATTGTGGTTCATAGTTAAACATCCAGCGGATCCCGAATTTGTCTGTCAGAACTCCGAATAATCCTCCCCAGAATTGCTTTTTTAAATCCTCTATAATTTCTCCACCTGCAGAAAGGCTCTTAAAAAAAGATTTGATTTCTTCTTCGCTGCTGCAATTGACAGATATGGCAATATTATTTCCTTTTACGGTTTGAACCGGACCCTGCATGTCGGATCCCATCATAAAAATTCCTCTATTGATCAGGGTGGAATGAAGTATCTGATTCCGGATGGCCGGTGGGCATTCCGCTTCAATCGGCGATCCGGCAATGGTTTGAAGATGCAACTCACCGCCGAGGCATTCCTGGTAAAAGCCCATGGCCTCCCGGCATTCGCCATTAAAATTTATGTATGGAGACAGCTGTGTCATCGGGTATGATTTATGAAAATGATCACGCAACAAATCTATTATTTAAACACTGGATTGCAACAGGGAATACCTATAATTCCGAAATTCAATGTTATCTTCAGATTCAATTTCTATTATGAAAAAGGCTGCCATAGTTTTTTGTTTCCTGTGTTATACAATCATCGGTCGGGGACAACTCAAATCGGAACATGGTTTGCTGACTGTAAAGACAGCCAATGGTATGTTGCTGGGAACTCAGGAATCCGGGATTACAATTTATAAGGGAGTACCTTATGCCCAACCTCCTGTGGGAGAGCTGCGCTGGAAGGAACCGCAACCCGTAAAAAACTGGGACGGAACCAGAAATGCAGATCATTTTGCCGCAAGGGCTATGCAGCTTGGGGTTTTCAGTGATATGGTTTTCCGTTCAAGTGGAGTGAGTGAAGACTGTCTTTACCTGAATATCTGGACTCCTGCTAAAACCGGAAAAGAATCATTACCCGTACTGGTATATTTCTATGGCGGAGGTTTTATTGCCGGAGACGGCTCTGAATTCCGGTATGATGGTGAGAGTATGGCCCGTAGGGGCATTGTATCTGTAACCATCAACTACCGCCTCGGCGTTTTCGGATTTTTGGCACATCCCGAACTGACCAGTGAATCTCCTCATCATGCTTCGGGAAATTACGGACTAATGGATCAGACAGAAGCCCTCCGCTGGGTGCATAAAAATATAGCCGCCTTTGGAGGAAATCCCGACAACGTCACCATTGCCGGTGAATCTGCCGGATCATATTCGGTGAGTGCACAAATCGTTTCCCCGCTGCCCAGGAACCTGTTTGCCGGGGCTATTGGAGAAAGTGGTTCATTGCTGGGACTTAACCCGGTACTGTCTCTTAAAGATGCGGAAAAACAGGGCATAAAGCTGGCGGACAGCCTGGGCGTGCATTCCATCAAAGAACTGCGGGCCCTTTCTGCTGAGCGGGTTTTACAGACCGCTTCTAAACCGGGTTTTGGCGGAATTCCTGTTGATGTGGATGGATATTTTTTTCCTGAGCCACCGCTTACATTGTATACAACCGGAAGGGTAGCCAAAGTGCCCTTGCTGGTAGGGTGGAATTCTGCCGAAGCTTCCTGGAGCTGGGCATTTGGCAAAGATGCGCCAACAAAAGAAAATTATGTGAAGGTGGTGAACAAATTATATCCTAAAAATGCAGACGGGATCCTGAAACTGTACGATGCGAAAAATGATTCTGATGTGGAAAGAGTTGCTACTGCACTGATGAGTGACGGATTTATCGGGTTCAGCACCTGGAGATGGGCGGAACTGCACGCTAAAACAAACAGCGGGGTATACCGCTATTATTATACGAAGCCACGTCCCGGTCTGCGCGCGGACATAAATAAATCTTCAACTGCTGCTGAACCTAAGAAGCCCGGTACTTTTGAAGGCGCTGTGCATTCAGCGGAGATAGAATATGCACTGGGTAATCTTCCCGGTAACCGGGTTTTTGACTGGCAGGCCGATGATTATCTGGTATCAGCTATCATGCAGGACTACTTCCTCAATTTTATTAAAACAAAAAATCCAAACGGAGTGGGTCTGCCGTACTGGCCCCTGTACCAGGACTGGCAGAAAGATCCCATCCAGTATATTGGAACTGAAACCGGACGACAGCCTGATGTTACCCGCGACCGGTATATATTTCTGGAAAAAATGATGGCAAAATAACTGGTATTCCTGTCAGTCGATTTTTAACTCGAGATCCCCATTTTGCGGATGACCGGTGCAGGTAAGTGTATATCCCTTTTGGATATCTTCTTCCGTTAGCACCTCGTTGTTCGACAGCCACACTTCTCCCGAAATACAAATTGCTGCACAACTGCCGCAAACACCCGTTTCGCAACTGAAAGGAAGATCCAGTTTCAGTTTTCGGGCAGATTGTAAAATACTGTCAGGATAATTTACCGGGATAGCGTAGGATTTTCCTTTCATGGTCAGATGAACCTGGTAATTATTTTTATCGGGTGGCAAATGAAGAATCCTTTTTTTAATTCCTGCATAGAAGTCTTCTTTTTTTATATTTTCTTTCGGGAATCCTTCTTCCTGTAAAAGAAAACTAATCATGCGCATATAGTTTTCCGGGCCGCAGGTATAAAACAATGTACTTTGTTTATCAAATCCGCGGATGGAAATGATTTCTAAAAGCAACTCCCTGTTGAGTCTGGCTTTCCGCAGGTCAGGATAAGAACTAAAAACGAAATCTATAGACAATTGTTTGGGAAAGTGTTTTTCGAGCGTTTTCAGTTGATTGTAAAAAGCAGTGGTCTCCACAGATGGGTTACTGTACACCAGGTAAATTTTCAGTTCAGGATGCAGATGCAATACGGTTTTAACCAGGGACAGTATGGGAACAATACCGCTTCCGGCGGCAAGAAAAAAAATGGACTGGTATGTTTTTATATTTTCCGGTAAAATAAAAAAACCAGCGGCACCGGTTGTCAGCAGAAGATCCCCGATCCTCGCCTGATCCACCAGTTTTCTGGAAAAAAAACCATTGTCTACCCGTTTCACAGAAATGGCAAGTGGCTCATTTAACGCGGGGGCGGAGTGCATCGAATAGGAACGCCTGATTTCGGAAACCCCGCTTTGATCCACCAGGGTGATAAACTGGCCTGCCTGATAGGAGATGGGATGTTCTTCTCTGAAAATAAAGGTTTTAAAATCCTTTATTTCCTCCCTGATTTCAGTGATGATCAGTTTCCTGAAAAATAAATCCTGATTTGCTTCAGCCATTTCATTCATGGTTCGCCTTTTGATTACAGCATGTACGGATCCTTTCTATATTTGAATTCGATGATAGTAAAACGCCCCAAAATAAAGCCATGGATGTTAAAAAAGGAAATCATTGTCCTTTATTATGCTTTGAAAGATAAACGAACCACCCTGCTTTCAAAAATACCAGCGCTGGTTTCAGTCCTCTACCTCCTGAGCCCCATCGACCTGATTCCCGATTTCATTCCATTCGCAGGATATTTGGATGATCTCGTGATTGTTCCCCTTTTGCTTAATCTTTCCATCCGTCTTCTGCCTGTAGAAGTAAGGGAAGAATGTATTGCAAAGGCAAATGCGAATAAAAGAAAATTTCAGTTAATCGGTGTAGCCGTTGTTGTTTTCCTGCTTGCCCTGCTCACGGGCATATTTTTCCTGGTCAGGAATTTATTTATTAACCATGGCTAATTTCATGGATCAGGGTAACAAATAAAGGCGGAATGCTTTTTTTGGATGGATGTTAAACTGAAGAAATATTTTCTTTACTTTCATGCTTCAACATTACGATGCCATGCCGCCAGATTCACCTCGTGTAAACTCAAAATCCGTTAGCCAGCAAACCTATGACGCCATCGTTGTAGGCTCAGGAATCAGCGGGGGCTGGGCTGCGAAAGAACTCTGTGAGAAAGGATTAAAAACCCTGGTACTGGAAAGAGGCAGAAATGTTGAACACATCAAAGATTATCCCACTGCAACCCAGGCTCCCTGGCAACTGGATCATTTCGGTGAAACTACCGAGGAGATGCGGCGTGAACAACATATCCAGATTCGCGGATTCTGTAATCAGACCAACAAACATTTTTTCGTCAATGACATTGAACATCCCTACACCCAGAAAAAACCATTTGACTGGATCAGGGGCTATCATGTGGGTGGCAGAAGCCTGATGTGGGGAAGGCAATGTTATCGCTGGAGCGACCTGGATTTTGAAGCAAATCAAAAAGATGGTCATGCCGTTGACTGGCCAATCCGGTATAAAGACCTTGCTCCATGGTACAGCTACGTGGAGAAATTTGTGGGCATCAGTGGTTCCGCAGAAGGATTGTCTCAATTGCCGGACAGTGAATTTCTTCCGCCCATGGAAATGAATTGCCTGGAAAAACATATTACCGGAGAAATTCAAAATCATTTTACCGATGGGCGCCGGATGATTATCGGCCGTGTTGCGAACCTGAGTAAGGGACTGCATGGCCGTGGTCCCTGTCAATACCGGAATATGTGCGACCGAGGATGTCCGTTCACAGGCTATTTCAGCAGCAACGGCGTAACCTTGCCCGCTGCATACGCAACGGGAAATCTCACATTAAGGCCGTTTTCCATAGTGACGGAAGTCATGTATGATAAAGACAGAAAACGGGCAACCGGCATCCGGATTATAGATGCCAATACCATGAAGACGGAGGAATTCTTTGCGAAAATTATTTTTCTGAACGCTTCGACGATTGGTACCACCTCTATTTTAATGAATTCTGTATCCGAAGCCCATCCGGAAGGACTGGGTGCATCCAGCGGTGCATTGGGCCGTAACCTAATGGACCACCATTACCATGTGGGTGCCAGTGCCAGTTTTGAAGGGTTTCAGGACAGTTATTTCTACGGAAGGCGTGCCAACGGAATTTATATTCCACGCTTCCGGAATATCAATGAGCGGACTAAACAAAAAGACTATGTACGGGGTTTCGGCTATCAGGGCGGAGCCTACCGGGGAAGAGTAGCCGAACTGGAAGGAATCGGGGAATCCCTGAAAGCCAATTTGACGGAAGCGGGTGACTGGTCTATGTGGCTTGGAGGCTGGGGCGAACATCTTCCACATCCGGACAACCGTGTTAAATTAAGTCCGGATAAAAAAGATAAATGGGGCCTGCCGCTTATGGATTTCGATTGTATCTGGCGGGAAAACGAACTGGCGATGCGTACAGATATGATGAACAGCGCTGCCGAAATGCTCGAAAAATCGGGCTGTAAAAATATCAGGACCTTTAATGATCCGGAAGCCAACCCGGGACTTTGTATTCACGAAATGGGTACGGCCCGAATGGGTCGGGATCCGAAAACATCTGTGCTGAACGGAAACAACCAGGTCTGGGATGCACCCAATGTTTTTGTTACGGATGGTGCCTGTATGACTTCAAGCGCCAATCAAAATCCTTCTTTAACCTATATGGCCCTTACTGCCCGTGCGGTAGACTTTTCAGTAACAGCACTGAAAAAAGGAGAGCTTTAATAATTATCAATTATTAATTATTATTCATGGCCATGATACATAAGGCGTAGTCTATTTGCTACTCCTTCCTTTTTTTCTTTTTGCCAGTGAGACAGACTTTACAAGAGTTTTGCCTTCCATTACCTGTTTCTCATCTTTTACTTTTGACCAGGAATTGAGGTAAGCCTCTTTCATCAGTTTCTTAATATAGGTTTTAGGAAATTTACTGATATCATCTACCAGCAAATACCTGTACTGGTTTCCATTACCGATCAGTTTTTTCTCCGGATCGGCGATCTGGCTCCCCCAGTAAAAACCGAAATGAACATTGTGGCTGGTTCTTCCCACTGCAATACTGCAAAAAGTATGACCCAGCCGGTCGGTTGGAGACCACCCAAAAGCAAGCGCATTGTAATTATCGTATATAAGTTCGTTGGTTTTTGGGTATAGTTTCCATACAAATTCTCTCAGCCCCATCACCGTTTCCTGAATTTGCGGGGGGAATGACTTTAGATATATCAATAATTCTTTTGTATCCTTTATTGACATGACAGGGAAAATAATGCATAAAGTTACTGGACGAATTCTTCACCCACCTGATTTTTAAATAAAAGCCATTCTTTTAATAAGGAACCCAGTTAAAAATTAAGAATTAATAATTGATAATTAAACCTGAATGGTTTTCCACCTCCCTTTTCTGAAAAAATACCAGGCAATCAGTGCGATGGTGGTTTCTGCTATCGGAATGGCCATAAAGGCTCCGATGGCTTTCAGGTGAAAAAAATACGCCAGAAAATAGGCGAGGGGAACCTGGAATAACCAAAAACAAAAGAAATTGATCAGGGTGGGTGTACGGGTATCACCGGCTCCGTTTAATGCCTGGATCATCACCATACCCATTCCATAAAAAATATTTCCTGACCCGAACCAGCGCATGGCAAGTGTACCATACCGGATCACTTCTTCATCTTGGGTATAAATCCGCATGATCGGCCCGGCGAGGAACAGAAAAACAAACATCACCAGTCCCATAAAAATAGTGCTGTACCAGGTAGTCATATAAACACTTTGTTCTGCCCTCTGCGGACTTTTTGCGCCCAGATTTTGTCCAACCAGGGTAGCGGCTGCATTGCTGAGGCCCCAGGCAGGGAGCATAAAAAAAACAAAATTCCGGATAGCGATCTGGTATCCGGCCGACGCAGCAGTTCCGCCAGTTTCAACAACCAGGCGGGACAACAGGATCCAGCTTCCGCTGCCGATCAGAAACTGCAGGGTCGCGGGCCAGGCAATTTTCAAAATAGATTTCAGTACAACAGGATCATAATGGAAATGGACCGACCGGATCCGGATAATTCCGCTGCCCTTCATCAAATGATAACATTGATATAATACTCCGCCCGTTCTTCCGATAACCGTGGCAATGGCTGCTCCGCGAAGACCCAGGAAATGAATAAATATGGGGCATAAAATGATGTTTAGTAAACTGGCCAGCCAAAGACTCTTCATTGCCATAGCGGCATCTCCCGCACCCCGAAAAATACCGTTGATGAGAAATATTAACATGATCACCAGACTTCCGCCAAACATAATGCGGGTAAATGCCGCTCCTTCGGATCACTACTTTTTTGTCTGCACCCATCAGCGTACAGAATATCTCCGGCAAATACAACGCCCAGGATGCTGATGATGGTAGTCGCAATAAAGGCAATGATCAGTGACTGTGCGCCCGCATGTGCTGCAGCATCCGGATTTTTTTCTCCGATTCTTCTGGCCACTACGGCTGTGGCCGCCGTGCTGAGACCGATGGCTACGGAGTACACCAGGGAAATAACAGACTCGGTTAAACCTACCGTAGTAATGGCATGTTGTCCCAGTTTACTGACGAAAAAAATATCAACTACGGCAAAAACACTTTCAAGACTCAATTCCAGAATCATCGGAATAGCCAGCAAAAAAATGGCCCGGGTCATATTTCCCTTTGTATAATCCCGCTGCTCACCATTCAGTGATGCACGTATGATATCCAGTATCCTCCTGATCATGGGTTGCTTTAACATGGTAGCCGATGAATTTAATTGATTTATTTAAATTACAGGAGATATATATTTCTTATGGAACAAATTAAAATGCTGGAAGAGCAGGTGTTGTCGGCCAACTGGTACACCCTTAAAAAATATACTTATGAAATCCTGAAACAAAACGGGAAGTGGCAAAAACAAAGCCGGGAAGTATATGACCGGGGTAACGGTGCTGTCATTCTTCTGTATAACCGCGAAAAAAAAACGGTGATACTGACCCGTCAGTTTCGCTTACCCAGTTATGTGAATGGTAATAAAGAAGGTTTTCTGATTGAAGCCTGCGCCGGACTACTTGACCAGGACAGGCCTGAAGAGGCCATCAGGCGGGAAACAGAAGAAGAGACCGGATATCGGGTAGATAAAGTAAAAAAAATATTCGAAGCTTATATGTCGCCCGGATCCGTCAGTGAAATGCTATATTTTTTTATCGCAGAATATAGTCCTTCCATGAAAGTGAATGAAGGAGGAGGTGTGGAACATGAACAGGAAGATATCGAAGTGCTGGAAATCCGTTTTGAAAAGGCCCTTACCATGATCGAATCCGGAGAGATCAGGGATGCAAAAACCATCATGTTATTGCAATACATGAAAATCGGAGAAATCTTTTCATGACCCGCCTGCCTTTAGGCCTATAAAAGTAATACCTTGGGTAACCAGCCATTAAACCTTGAAATATGGAAAAAAAACTTGCCGGACAAATAGCGATCGTTACCGGCGCAAGCAGCGGAATCGGAGCAGGCGTGGCAAAATCCCTTTCGGCTGCAGGTGCAACTGTGGTGATCAATTATCCGGTTGCTCAGGCAAAGCCTGCAGCCGATGAAGTACTTGCAGAAATTCTGGCATCCGGTGGAGCAGGTATGACGGCCATCTGTGATGTAAGTAAAGAATCGGAGGTGCAGAAAATGTTTGCAGATACGATTCAAAATTACGGTACCGTTGATATCCTGATTAATAATGCCGGATTGCAGAAGGATTCACCTTTTGAAACTATGACGCTCGAACAATGGAATTTTGTTATCAGCGTAAATCTTACCGGTCAGTTTCTCTGTGCGAGGGAGGCCATTAAAGAATTTTTAAGAAGGGGTGTGGATTTAAAAAGATCCCGTGCAGCCGGAAAGATTGTTCATATGAGCAGTGTACATGAAGTAATCCCCTGGGCCGGACATGCAAATTATGCTACTTCCAAGGGCGGAATCATGATGCTGATGAAAACGCTCGCACAGGAATTTGCCTGGAAAAAAATCCGTGTCAACAGCATTTGTCCGGGTGCAATTCAAACACCCATTAACCGTTCGGCATGGGATACTCCGGAAGCACTTAATAAATTACTCACCCTGATTCCATATCAGCGGATTGGTTTACCGGAAGATATCGGCAATGCAGCTGTTTGGTTATGCAGTGATGATAGTGATTATGTAAATGGAACTTCATTGTTTGTCGATGGCGGAATGAGTTTATATCCCGGGTTTACCACGAACGGTTAAGATCTTTTTAAACTGATCGTTTCATGAACGCAGAACAGTCACGTATAGATATTCCCTACTGGAAAAAGTGGGGCCCTTATGTTTCAGACCGTCAGTGGGGAACCGTGCGGGAGGACTATAGTGCCTCGGGATCTGCCTGGGAATCTGTAACACATGATATGGCCCGGAGCAAAGCTTATCGCTGGGGTGAGGAAGGAATTGGCGGTATCTGCGATGAAAAACAAATCCTTTGTTTTGCTATTGGCCTCTGGAATAAAAAAGATCCGATACTGAAGGAACGCTATTTTGGTCTTACCGGTAACCAGGGCAATCATGGAGAAGACGTAAAAGAACTGTATTATTATCTGGACAGTGTGCCTTCCCATGCTTATATGAAAATGCTGTATAAGTATCCGCAGTCAGTTTATCCCTATCAACTCCTTATTGATGAAAATAACCGGCGGGGCAAAACCGATCCGGAATTTGAGCTGATCGACACCGGCATTTTCAATGAAGATCATTACTTCGATGTGTTTATTGAATACGCGAAAAATGAGCCGGAGGATATTCTCATAAAAATTACGCTTTTCAACAGATCCCCGCAGGATGCGTCTGTCAGGGTATTGCCTACGGTCTGGTTCCGCAATACATGGGCCTGGGGTTATGATCCATATAAACCAGAGATTTCGTCTTCAGGCCGGGGATGCCTAAAAATTGAACATGAGCAACAGGGTAATTATTTTTTATACTGTCAGGATAATCCGTCTTTACTGTTTACGGAAAATGAAAGTAATAATCATAAACTCTATGGTTCGGGAAACCCCAACGGGTATTACAAGGATGGCATCAATAATTTTGTTGTTCAGGGAAATGCATCTGCAGTTAACCCCGCAATGAAAGGAACGAAAGCGGCTGCTGATTATGATTTGAATATTCAGGGCGGCGGATCTGCCATCATCTGCCTTCGCCTCTCTGCCAGGGAAAATAAAAACCCTTTCTCCGATTTCAATTCAGTTTTTGATTTACGTAAACAGGAAGCCGATATTTTTTACAACACCCTTCAGGAAGGTATTGAAACAGAAGACGCCAGGAACGTACAGCGGCAGGCTTATGCCGGACTATTGTGGAGCAAACAGTTTTATTATTTTGATGTCCGCCAATGGCTGAATGGAGACCCTGCACAGCCACCGCCGCCGAAGGAAAGACATTTTTCCAGAAACCACGAATGGCGGCATTTGAATAATGCTGATGTGATTAGCATGCCGGATAAATGGGAATATCCATGGTACGCTGCCTGGGATCTTTGTTTTCATGCAGTCGCTTTTACGCCCATCGATCCCGGGTTCGCCAGGGCACAACTACTGTTACTTACCCGGGAATGGTATATGCATCCAAACGGTCAGTTTCCTGCATATGAATGGGCACTTGGGGATGTAAATCCTCCAGTCCACGCCTGGGCCAGCTGGAGGGTATACCGGGCTGAACAGAGATATCATAAGGTGCCCGGAAACAGGGAATTTCTGGAATCCGTTTTTCATAAGCTATTGCTCAATTTCACCTGGTGGGTAAACAGAAAAGACGAAAATGGAAATAATCTTTTTGAAGGTGGTTTTCTCGGTCTGGATAATATCGGGGCATTCGACAGAAATACTAAACTTCCACCAGGTATAAACCTGGCCCAGTCAGATGGCACCAGCTGGATGGCCATGTATTCCCTGAATATGATGCGTATCGCATTGGAACTTGCAAAGGGAAATCATATTTATCAGGAAATGGCTACCAAATTTTTCGAACATTTCCTGTATATCGCAGAGGCCATGTGGTATAAGGGGCCTAAGAAAGAAGGTTTGTGGGACAATGAGGATGAGTTTTATTATGATATGTTATACGCGGATGATGGCCGGTCAATGCAACTAAAGCTTCGTTCCATGGTCGGGCTGATTCCTCTTTTTGCTGTAGAAGTGCTGGAAGACGATATTTTCCTGCAGCAGAAAGAATTCGTGAGCAGATTAAACTGGTTCCTGAATAACCGGCCTGAACTGGCCTCCCTCGTGTCCCGCTGGAATGAAAAAAGTGTCGGGGAGAAACACCTGCTCTCCGTTTTGCGTGGTACGCGGCTTACGAAAATCCTGCTTCGTATGCTGGATGAATCAGAATTTCTCTCACCATATGGCATACGTGCCCTGAGTAAATTCCATGAGGAAAATCCCTTCCGGGTTAATTTAAGAAATACAGTCCTTAGTGCTAAATATACACCTGCTGAAGGAGACAGTTCCATGTTTGGTGGCAATTCCAATTGGCGGGGCCCGGTCTGGTTGCCCATGAATTACCTTATCCTGGAATCCCTGCGGAGGTTCTACCATTATTATGGGGATGATTTTAAGGTTGAGTATCCGACCCATTCCGGAAATCTGATGACGCTCTATGAAGTACTTAAGAAACTGGCGGCAAGAATGACCATGATTTTTTTACGGGATGAAAATGGAAGAAGGGCTGTTTTTGGAGACCAGGAAAAAATGCAGACCGATCCGCATTTCAAGGATTATATCTTATTTTATGAATATTTCCATGGAGATACCGGAAGGGGGGTGGGGGCATCTCATCAAACCGGATGGACCGCGCTGATCGCCAGATTATTGTTCCCTATTAAAGGAGAAGAAAAGTGGAAATCCTATCATTGAAAACCTGAGCCCGGACCCTGGACCGATTGATCTGTTATTATACTTCAATTTAAAAACCATGGAGGATTCAAACCATAGTAAAAAAAATCCCATCGTAAAAGATTATGCTTTCGCTTCCGGAGGCATACTCTGGAAAGTGTTTGACCGCTCCCGGTTTGAAGCCAGGAGCCTGCAACAAAAAGTGTTTATTGTTATCGGGCTGGTCCTCCTTTGCTGGCTGCCGCTGGCTGCCTTATCTTATTTAAAATTGGGCTGGGATCAATTCTACCTCCTTTTCCTCAGAGACATTGCCACACATGTCAGGTTTTTACTTGTCCTGCCCATATTACTGTTTGCGCGGCGTTCCGTGAACATGAGTTTCAACAACACCATCCATTTTTTTTATCAGACTGAAATTGTGGACCCCGAAAATAAAAGTCAATTTGAACATGTACTGACCAAAATGGAAAAATGGCGTAATTCAAAGATCGTTGACTTTCTTATTATCCTGTTGGTCTATTCTGCTTTCTACCTTCAGGGACATAACCAGGTTAATGAGCATAGTACTTACGCACCCTGGTCGATGGTGGATGACAAAATCACATCCGCCGGATGGTGGTACGTTTTCTTCTGCCTGCCCATACTGCAGATTCTTTTATACCGCTGGCTCTATACTATCCTGATCTGGATTATTTTTTTAAAGAATCTTTCAAAAGTAAACCTGCACCTTTCTGCACTCCATCCGGACGGTGTGGGTGGCCTGGGTTTTCTGCAGTATACCCAGCTTAGTTATTTTCCTGTTGCTCTGGCTTTTTCGGCCCTTACCGCAGGGGTAATGAATAATGTAATCATTTTTGCAAAAGCATCTATCGTAGATTACAAGATCGCCATTGGTTCCATTCTGCTTTTTGTATTGCTGCTTTTTATTTTTCCATTGATGCTTCTTTTACCCCTGCTGGCGAAAATAAAACGAAAATATTTCATGCAATATAGTTTGCAGTCCTGGCCGGTTGCAAGAGAATATGAGGAGCAATTGAAGGCATTTAGTGAAAGCGGGGAAGAAAAACCAGATGCTTCCTGGCACGTCGATTTAGTCGGAAGTTTTGAAAAGACCAAAGAAATGAAAACCATCCTCGTCGACAAAACCCTTTTAATTGCATTCGGTGCAGCCGTGATCCTTCCTTTTTTGCCGGTGATGGCCCAGCAGGTTCCGTTAAAGGAAATTCTGATGAACCTGATTGGAAAAATTCTGGGATAAAAAATCTATGGTGCACCGGGAGGTGAATCCGTATTAAAGTAAGTATCTTCAATTCGAAAGACGAATCAACATCATGGATAACTCCGAAACTAAAAGATCTGCTAACCTCAACTCGAGGGATATCATTCATATCTGCCTGCAACTACTGGCCCTTGCCTTATTACTTACCTGGAGTTTTAATATTCTTGCCCCATTTCTTGGTCCTTTGCTCTGGTCAGCGATACTGGCAGTTACGCTGTATCCCTTACATCAGAGAATTAAAAGATATCTGAAGGGCAAAGGCGTAATGGCTGCGGTGCTTATTACAGTAGTTATCTTCGGATTGTTTATATTTCTGGCCAGCTGGCTGGGGTTTAAAACGGGTTCAGAGATTAAATCTGAAATCAGCAATTACCAGGAAGGTAAAATTAAAATACCGGAGCCGCCGGAGTCTGTGAAATCCTGGCCGGTGATTGGTCAGAAAGCCTTTCAGATCTGGTCACAAATGGCAACCGGAGTGGATACAATCATTGCAAAATATCCTGACCAGGTGAGATCAATCACCGCGTACACCCTGGGATTGCTGGCTTCAACCGGCAAAGGATTATTTGTGTTTGCCATTTCGATTTTGATCAGCGGGATATTTCTTGCCTATGCAGAACAATCGGCCTTATTTGCACGAACGGTTTTCAACCGGTTGATCAATAGTACTAAATTTGATATGGCCACCATTGCTGCTATCACCATTCGTAATGTGGTGAGGGGCATTCTCGGGGTAGCCATGATTCAGAGCGTTTGTGCAGGAGCCGGATTCGCTTTTGCCGGTATTCCGTATGCGGGGATATGGACCTTATTATGTCTTATTCTGGCGATCATCCAGGTCGGGATTTTCCCTGTGGTACTATGTGTACTCATTTATATTTGGACAACAGATCACACGACCACCGCCATCATACTGACCATTTATATGATACCGGTCGGGTTGCTGGATAATATTTTAAAACCGCTGTTGATGGGCAAAGGCGCACCCGTGCCCATGCTGATCATTTTCCTGGGATCCCTGGGCGGCTTCATATATTCCGGATTCATCGGACTGTTTACTGGCGCTGTGATTCTCTCGCTGGGTTACCGCTTATTTGATGTATGGCTAAAAGAAGCCGAATTATAAGACGGTTTTTGACAGGCGGTTTATATTTCCTGTAAAGGGTTGGTTAATTTTCAGTCCGGGTACCGTTACAACATTTCAAATTTTAACACCGGTATAGATAATATGTCCGGACATTACAGGGTGATTGCCTTCCGGACTTGATCGTTATTAATATAATAGAACTATATTTATCTCAAATTTTTGATGCATGTCTTTCACTTTAACTAAGGGGTTCATGGCCGGTGTCTTATTTCTGTCCATATGCTCCTGCGGCGAAGATCAAACCAAAAAACCCGAAGTTTCATCGGAAGTAAATGTGGTTGCAGCCGGAAAAGAGAATATTCCTGTATATAGTGAATATGTGGGGCAGACTTTCGGTCTTTCAGATATCAATATAGCTCCCAGAATTGATGGCTGGATCACCGGGATTTTCTTTACGGAAGGATCCCTGGTTCAGAAAGGAAGTCTGCTGTATACCATCGACGATCAACCTTCAATAAACAAGGTTGATGAAGCAAAGGCCGATCTGGCAAAGATCCAGACCCAGATGGAAAATCAAAAGGCTGAACTGGGAAGAGTGAAACCATTGGCTGATCTCCATGCGCTCAGTCAGCGGGATCTTGATTATGCTACGGCAAATTACCAGGCTGCGTTAAATGAAGTTACTGCAGCTGAGGCACGTGTGGCTAACGCGAAAATCGATTTAAGTTATACCCGGATTACCGCACCGATTACCGGGGTTATCGGAATTTCAAAAGTGCAGGTGGGGGACTATGTTAACCGAACCGTAATGGGCAGCGGGATCAATGCCATTTCTTCCCTGGGCGATGTGCGGGTCAGGTTCGAAGTTGCCGAAAGTGAATACCTGAGATTCAAACAAAGAAATGAAACGGAAAAGTCAGCATTAAATTTTGCCAAGGTACCCGTGGAATTAATTCTCGGTGATGGTTCGGTGTATAATGTAAAAGGAAGTCTTCAATTAACGAACCGGCAGATTGATGCCAATACCGGTTCCATCCTTGTCCAGGCTTTATTTAAGAATCCGGAGGGGTTACTCAGGCCGGGGCAATATATTAAAGTACGTTTTAAAACAGAAGAGTTTACCAACGCGATAGTTATTCCCCAGCAGGCAGTAAATCAGATGCAGAATATCTATCAGGTATTTCTTTTAACAGACAGCAATACCATTAAACCACAGATCATAAAAGTTGGATCGAGGGTGGGAAGTAACTGGATTGTTACAGACGGATTAAAAGAAGGGAATAAAGTAGTTATTGTGGGAAGTACAGCTTTGAATTCGTCTACGAAAGTAAATCCAAGAATGATTTCCTGGAATTATGACTCCACATCCAGGAATTGAACCTTACAGAATCTAGTTCCAATCATATTGTATGAGTGAATTTTTTATCAGGAGACCGATCGTTGCAATGGTAATTTCCATTTTTACCATTATCCTAGGATTGATTACTTTAAAAGGGGTGCCAATTTCCCAGTATCCGGATATTACACCGCCGATGATCAAGATTACCGGTACCTATCCGGGAGCCAATGCCATGAATGTGGAACAGGCTGTTGCAACACCCATCGAACAACAGGTAAACGGCGTGGAAAACATGATATACATGCAATCCATCAATGCCAATGACGGATCCACCACCATACAGGTATCTTTTGAAGTGGGAACCAATCTGGACAACGCCAATATGCTTACGCAGAATCGTGTTTCTGCGGCAAATCCTTCTCTTCCGGCGCCGGTAAAAAACCTGGGAATCTTTACAAAAAAGTCGCTGGCTTTTCCAATGATGATTGTGGGACTTTATTCGCCCAACAATACATACAATGCCCAGTTTATCTGTAATTATGCATATATCAACGCGGTTGACCAGATCAAGCGTTTAAAAGGGGTAGGAGATGTAATTGTATTCGGCGGAGCGGAATATGCCATGCGTATCTGGCTAAACCCGAATAAAATGCAGGCTCTGGGCATTACTGTAGATGATGTAAAGAGTGCCATGGATATTTATAACAATATTTATCCCGGCGGTTCTTTCGGAAATAATCCTGCCCTTCCGGGAATACAAAATACTTATACGGCCCAATTGCAGGAAAGACTGATCACGGTTGGCGCCTTCAAAAACATTATCCTGAAAGGAAGCTCGACAGGGGGAATTGTTCACCTTAGCGATGTGGCCAGAATTGAATTGGGTACAGAAAATTATTCACAGACCTGCCGGTTCAACGGCCGGAATGCCGCTGCCATTGCCATATACCAGGTGCCCGGAAGCAATGCGCTTGACCTGGCCGCCAGCGTGCGCAAAACAATGGCCGGATTAAAAGATAATTTTCCTGACGATCTCGATTATAAATATTCCCTGGATACTACACTGGCAGTAAGTGCCGGTATTGATGAGATCATGCATACCCTGGTGGAAGCCCTGGTACTGGTTATCCTGGTGGTATTTATTTTTCTTCAGGACTGGAGAGCGACCCTTATTCCTTTGCTCACTGTGCCTGTTTCCCTGATCGGAACATTTTTGTTTTTCCCCCTCCTGGGATTTTCCGTAAACGTATTGTCGCTCTTGGGAATGGTACTGGCCATTGGTCTGGTTGTAGATGATGCCATTGTGGTGGTGGAAGCCGTTATGCACCATATCGAACATGGTTTGTCGCCAAAAGAAGCAACCAGCAAGGCCATGAAAGAAGTAGCCGGTCCGGTGGTGGCCATCGCTGTTGTACTTTCTGCAGTTTTTATTCCGGTTGCATTAACGGGCGGGATAACCGGAAGGCTTTACCAACAGTTTGCCATAACCATTGCGGTGTCTGTCTGCTTGTCTGCCTTTAACGCCCTCACCCTAAGTCCCGCGCTGGCAGCCATGATCCTTAAACCCAAAAAAGAGGGTAAAAAGAAAAACTTATTGGAACGTTTCTTCGCATCCTTTAACAGAGGGTTTGATAAATTCACTAATGGGTATACGCGTATAGCCAGCTTCTTTGCCAGAAAACTAATTATTACGCTCGCCGTGCTTGCAATTATTACTATTGCAGCCGGTTCCCTGCTGAAAAAAGTTCCCGGAGGTTTTGTTCCGGAAGAAGATGAAGGATATTTTATGATGGGGGTTTTATTGCCAGACGCTGCTTCATCTGAACGAACCGACTCGGTAACCCATAAACTCGAGGCCATATTGCACAGTATTCCTGAGATTGCTTCCTATACAGTAATCAATGGGTACAGCATACTTTCCAGTACAAACTCAACGAATTCGGCGACTGTATTTGTCCAGTTAACAGGTTGGCATGACCGCGAAAAAACAGCCAGGGACGTGATCCGGGCACTGAATGCGACAACAGCCGTGCAGATCACTGACGGAACTTCCATTGCGGTAAGTCCACCGCCAATACCCGGACTGGGAAATGCCGCCGGATTTACGGTAGAGCTTCAGGACCGCACTGGCCGGTCCCCGCTATACCTTGCTGAGCAAACACAGAAATTTATTATTGAGGCGCGTAAACATCCGGAAATCGGAACGATTTACACTTTGTTCCGTGCAAGCGTTCCGCAGAAAAGTATCAATATAGACAAGGACAAAGTGGAAAAACTTGGGCTTGATCTGAATTCCGTCAATGGTAGCGTTTCCACACTCATGGGAAGTTCATTTGTAAATAACTTCAATGAATTCGGCCGTCAGTATAAAACCTATATGATGGCGGATGCGCCATTCCGGATGAAGCCAAATGATATTAGTCAGTTCGCCATCAAGGATAAAAACGGGAAAATGGTTTCTTTATCTACCCTGGCTACCGTCAGGGATACGGTAGGACCCTTATATACCACACGCTTCAATTTATATCGCTCGGCGGAAGTTTCCGGATCACCCGCGGCAGGTTACACATCTGCGCAGGCGCTGGCGGCGCTGGGAGAAATATCCAAAGCAGCACTTCCAAAGGATATGGGCTTTGCCTATAGTAATATGTCTTACCAGGAAAAAGATGCAGAAGGAAAGGGTGGTCTTGTATTTGTGATGGCACTTGTATTCGTTTTCTTTATCCTTGCAGCACAATACGAAAGCTGGAAATTACCCTTCAGTGTATTGCTGGGAACTCCATGGGCCATCATGGGCGCCATGCTCGGTTTGTATTTGAGCCGTTTATATTCTGACAACTATGTCAATAATGTATTTGCCCAAATCGGACTGGTCATGCTGATCGGCCTAAATGCAAAAAATGCGATTTTAATTGTCGAGTTTGCCAAAATGAGAATGGAAGAAGGCGCTACCGTGATGGCGGCAGCCATCGACGGAGCTAAGCTGCGGTTCCGTCCGATTCTAATGACATCATTCGCTTTTATCCTGGGTGTAATTCCATTGGTAAAAGCCACAGGTGCCGGTTCACAATCCAGGAAAGTAATGGGGATGGCGGTGTTCAGCGGTATGATCACCGCAACTATTCTCGGCACCATCCTGATACCAGCTTTCTTTGTATTGATTGAAAGAAAAAAGAAAAAAGATAAAGCAGCCGAAGCGAATTTATCCGATACATCCACCCCCGTTTAATTGATATGAAAAGGAAACAAATTTATCTTCTACTGATCCTCAGCATGCTGATTTTCACGGGTTGCATGGTGGGAAAGAAATACGAAAGACCACCGGAACCAACCCATATCGAATATCCGAATCTGACCAAAACAGATACTTCCGCACTGGCAACATGGTTTAATATTTACCATGACACGGCGTTGCAAAGCCTAATCAAAGCCGCTATTGACAGTAACCGGGATCTGCTGGCAGCAGCTGCCCATATGCAACAGGCACTTGCCCTTTCCGGAGCCGTAAAAGCGAATATGTTTCCGCATTTGGGATACCAGGCCCAGGCGGGCGGAGGTGCAGCGGGAACGGATGCTGTTAAGACAGCCACGGTGGTAGATGGCGGAATAATGAATGTTTTTGGTGTACTGAACTGGGAACTGGATTTATGGGGTAAACTAAAGTTGCAAACCCGGGCTTCTGTTGATGAATTTCTGTCGAGCGAAGCAAACCGCTATTCCCTTCAGGTAAGCCTCGTAGCGGAAGTAGCATCGGATTATTTCCTGTTGCGGGATCTCGATAATAAATTATTTATCGCACAGAGTACCCTCGCAGGGAGAAAAGAAAACACCAAGCTGATCTCCGATAAATTTGATCACGGCTATGTTTCAGAACTGGATAAACTGCAAGCCGTGCAGCAGGAGGCCATTGCAGCTGCTTCGATCCCTTCTTTCCAAAGGCAAATCACCATTACTGAAAATGCGATTCGGATTTTAATTGGGATGGGACCCGGACCCATTGTCAGGGGAGCCAGCAATTATGACCAGATTTTATCTCCCGATATACCGGTGGGCCTGCCTTCACAGCTCCTGGAAAGAAGGCCGGATATTATCGCATCGGAATATGCTTTGCAGGCACAGTTTGCAAGGATCGGTGTTGCGCAGGCAAACCGGTTTCCTACCATCAGTTTAACGGGGGTATTGGGTTTTGCCAGTCCCCAATTGTCCTCATTGCTAACCAATAAAGGTTTTGCAGCCAATGGATTCGGATCCATAGTAGGGCCAATATTCAATTTTGGACAGCTTAAAAAACTCGTGGTGGTTGAAGAAAAAAGAACGGAAGAATTGTATTATCAGTATGAGCAGACGACACTGAATGCATTTGCAGACGTGGATAATGCCCTCGCGTCCTACAGAAACCTGGATGAAGAGCAAAAGCAACGGAGGGTACAGGTGGATGCAGCGGCAAAAGCACTGGTTCTGTCACAGGCCCGTTACGATGGTGGATATACCTCCTACCTGGAAGTGATTATCATGCAGACAAACTTATTTGATGCCCAGTTGCTTGAATCCACGGTCATGCAGGAAAAGCTGAATTCGATCGTTGCCTTATACAAAGCATTGGGTGGTGGCTGGAATTAATTTAGAAGTTTATATGCAACCAGACCAACTGGATTTAATACCTGCATTTTACCTGGCCATTCCCTTTTTTTTCCTGCTGATTTTTGTAAACTGGCTGGGATACCGGTTTAAAAATATGCATATCCGGAAATTTCCGGGTACCGAGCATGTAGGCATCGGACCAACGGAAGGATCCCTGCTCGGGTTAACAGCCTTGCTGCTTTCTTTTACGTTTGGCATGTCTTCTTCCAAATTCGAATTCCGGAGACAGTTGATCGTTACAGAAGCGAATAATATTGGAACGACTATACTCAGGTGTGATATATATCCTCAGGACAGTGTCCGGAATCTTTTGCGCGCCGAACTAAAAAACTATCTGGAAACCCGAATCGACTATTATTTGGCTGGTTATGATGAAGAAAAAATAAAACATTCACTGGAGCGGGCAGACTCCATTTCAACGCGAATGTGGAAACAGGTGGCATTTTTCGCACATGATTTAAATAACCGCGTGGCGAGTGGTCAAATGATCCCCGCAATGAATGCGATGATCGACATCGTGCAAACCAGGGAGGCATCCCGAAATGCCAAGGTTCCCTGGATGATTATGATTATACTTTGTATACTCATACTTGTATCTGCTTTTCTGTCTGGATATGGAAGTAAATCACTGGAAAGGAATAAAGTGCTGGTAACTGCCTTCGCATTTATCACCACGCTGGCTCTTTACCTGGTGGTGGATCTTGACAAACCCCGACAGGGTTTTGTAAACCTGAATTCAACAAATCAGTTTATAGTAAACCTGCGGAGCCAGTTTAACGAAAAATGAAACGATTTAAAAAAAATATTCCGATTTTAGTACTGATTTGCTTTTCATTCTGGAGTGAAAATGTAGTTGCTGCCTCCACGGACAGCCTCACCGGATCATCCCTTCATCCGTTTGGAAGATATGCCCGGAATTCAAAGGGAGATTTGGAAATGATCGGCTCTGCGGTTCATTTTGGATTTAGTTTCAACGGTTCTGTCTGTACTCTGTATGCCGTTGTTTCGGATTCTGCTGCACATGGTTATCTGCAGTATACACTCGATGGAGTATATCAGAAAAAAATCAGGATCATCGGAGTAAATGCCGCACCGGTTGTGATCGGCGACCTCACTAACGGAGCACATACAGTTTGGATATACAAAGCAACAGAAGCCGCATCAGGTCCCATTTTTATAGAAAAAATAGTGGCGCCCGGAATTAAGGCGATCAAAGAGCCCCAACGACCGGTAATAGAATTTATCGGCAACAGCATAACCTGCGGAGCTGCTTCGGATCCTTCCGAAATTCCCTGCTCATTGGGGGAATACCATGATCATCACGATGCATATGATGCCTACGGACCAAGGGTTGCCCGTGCTCTTCATGCGAATTTTATTTTGAGCAGTGTAAGCGGAATTGGAATTTACCGGAACTGGAATTCTCTGGGTCCAACTATGCCGCAGGTTTACGAAAAAACGGATTTTCAATTGAACGGCAACCGTAACTGGGATTTTAATACTTACCAACCGCAAATTGTGAGCATTGCCCTGGGTACAAATGATTTCAGTGGTGGTGATGGAAAATCTCCCCGCCTGCCTTTTGACAGCACCGAATATGTTTCACGTTATATCAATTTTATTAAGCTGGTGAAGTCCAAATATCCCAAAGCCCTTATCATATTGCTGAGTAGCCCGATGCTGAATGGAACCAGAAGAGAAATGCTCCAAAATTGCCTTTCTGCCGTAAAAACGAATGTGGATCTTGCTTATAAAAAAGATAAACCGGTCACCCTCTTTTTTTTCAAACCCATGCAGGCCCGGGGATGCAGCGGTCATCCCAATGTAGAAGACCATGAAATCTTAGCCCGGGAACTCGAGCCGGCATTTAAAAGACTTCTCTAACGCCTAACGCCTAACGCCTAATGCTTAACGCCTAATGCTCAAAGCATAAAGCCTAATGTTTGACGACTAATGACCTTTGCATAAAGTTTAACACGTTAACCCATTTTGTACAGCAACTATTTATTATTTTTTATTGTCCTCTCGTTAGGCGTTAGGCGTTAGGCGTTAAGCGTTTGACTTAAGCTATTTGAGCTTTAAGCTTTGGGCTTTAAGCCTTCGGCTTTCTTCCCTGGAAAGATTCTCCTTAACCCTGAATTTCACGATTTCCGTAATCAGTTTCAGGGGAAGCGGTTCATTGAAAGGAAACTGAATGGTCGCTTTGGAGGATACATATTTTTGGATTTTTTCTCTGAAAGCAATAATTGCACCCGGCATAGCATAGAGCCCAAGATGGGAAGTATGAGCTGCATAATATAAAAGCATGCCGTGAAATTTTAATGCAGGCATGTTATAACTGATTACTTCATCCGCATCCGGGGCGGCTTTGTTGATTGTTTGCCGTAGCAGCTTCAATCCCCGGCGGGCTACAGGCGGCTGGGCCGAAATGTATTCATCAACAGATTGAAACCTTGTTTTGTCCATAGCGGATAGTTGAAATGGAATGAATATCAATAAAAATAACCGGCTCACTTGCACCGCTTCAAATTGAACCCTTTAAAATCAGAGATTCTAAAGGGTTCAGTATTGAAAGTAAAAATGAAAAAGCGGTCTTTAAATAAATTTAATGATGGCCTCCAAAATCAAATACAAGTCCGCCGGTAAAGCTAAACTGCAGAATAGTGGCATACGTTGTATATGGATATGCTACACCCCAATAAGGATCCCAATAAAATGCTGTTCCCGTAGCCTGGGAACTGCTCAGCAGCTGGGCTCCGACTTTTAATCCGAATTTCTCGCTCATTTTAAACTTTACGCCGGCCTTAATATCCCAGGCGAATTTGGTCGCAGAGGTTGTACCCTGATAATCGCTCTTGTAAAAAGCTGCTCCTAATCCAAGTCCTCCATAAGGTTGAATTTTTGGGTTATTGGTATAATACTGTTCAAAGTTCAGTAACAAATAAGAAATGACAGTCGTGGGTGTGAATGTTTTATTTGGTGTACCATAAACAGTGGTCGGAGTTTCTGTGCTTTGATACTGATAGAGCAACTCAATACCCGTTCCCCGTTCGTTAACACCTTCCAGCGAGGCTCCAAATATGCCTCCTTCATTTATATAGGTGTAAGCGCCGCCAAAATTTATCCTGTCGCGGAAAGTAAAGCCACCAAAAGCATTAAATGACAAATGCTGAGAATAACCAGCCACGGTCAATAATAGAATTACGGATGTGATAAGTACTTTTTT
The DNA here is from genome assembly GCA_963766585.1 of uncultured Bacteroidota bacterium. GTDB lineage: Bacteria > Bacteroidota > Bacteroidia > Chitinophagales > Chitinophagaceae > Puia. The sequence continues at coordinate 109,962 of CAVYAV010000001.1, read as the reverse complement.
CATAAAAGTTAATTGGGTGAAAATTTGGTTTATTTGATTGTGCTTCGTTTAACTGGTTAAATATTAAACGTATCCAAAGATAGTACAATTATATATTTGACTTGTTCACCAGTTTTTTCAAAAAAGAACTGAGGAATAAATTCCCAATCGGGATAACCTTGTCTTTCATCAGGATTTGTTGTTTCTCCACGCTGATGATTTTATCCAATGCAACAAAATATGACCTGTGTACACGGGCAAATCGGTGGAGGGGCAGGATTTCTTCTATTTCCTTCAAGGTAAGCAGGCTGACGATACGCTGAGATTTCGTATATATGGATACGTAGTTTTTGAGTCCCATGATATAGTAAATATCGTCAAGCTCTATCCTGACAAGTCTTGTCCCTTCCTTGATGAAAATGTATCCTCCTTTTAATGAAGAAGGTGTACCGGAATTTGTTGTTGGATATTTAATCTTGTACGCTTTCTCTGCAGCATTGTATAGCTTTTCAAATAACAATGGCTTAACCAAAAAATCAACGGCATTGTTTTCAATGGCATCCATTGCGAATTTCCGATTAACCGACATCAGGATCACCAACACGTTTTGCTGAAATAGTTGAAATTCGGGACTGGAGCTTTGTATCGTTTTCCGGATATCCATGAAGATCAGATCAACCTGATTGTTTTTTAGAAAAACAAGGGCTTCCCGGGGATCAGTAAAGGAGCCGGCAAATTCCAGGACCGGAAGTTTTTTAATATAATTTTTTAACATCAGCGTTTGTTGTGGCTGACGGTCAACTATAATACAATTCAGCATATTACGCAACTTACAAAATTTAAACCCTTTCCGGTCGGGATAAAAAAATCCCATTCCGCAGGAAGCGGAACGGGATTCTGAATATGAATTTTATTTTACTTACAATTTTGCAACCTGGATTACTCCCTCCTTGCCATCGATGGTAAATTTCAACAGGTAGTTTCCGTCAGCGACATTGGACAGGTTGATCTGCAGGGACTGGTAACCGGCAGCACGCGATCCTTCAAATAACTGCGACTGAAGTTTGCCATCCATGGTAAACAGATCAATACGCACCTGCTTTTCCGTGCCAAGTTCGAATTTGACATTGGCTGTGGAATGAACCGGGTTGGGACCAACCGTGATTTTATAGTCATCCACGATATTTCCCTTATTGTTCAAAACAATAAGGCCAAAACTTTTACTGACTGTTCCGCCAAAACCATCGTCTGCTGTTACGGTTATAATTCCATTGCCGGCATTCAGTCCTTCGATGTTGAGTCCGGATCCGTTTAAATTAAGGACCGACAAACCGTTAGCTACAGATATGCTGTCTAACACGGCAGTATAAGTCAATACATCCTGGTCGTCAGGGTCGCTGAAATAGTGGCTCAGTTCCAATGACCGGTTCAAACCTTTTTCAATAATGATGTTAGGAATATTGGTTGCGACCGGAGCAGAATTCTGTCTTACAATCAGGTGCAAAGTATCCCAAGCGCCGGCTTCATAGATATCCCTTGCCTCAAATACGAGGTCAATACGACCGGTATCGATCGGGATAATACTGGTTTCACCGGTCGTGTCCACGTATACTTTAACGATTGTATTTGACGGTCCGGCAAAATGGTATTTAAGTGCATCCCCATCCGGATCCATGAATACGGTATCCAACGAAATTCTGATTGCGGCAGATTTGATTGAGACGATTCGGTCCGTTAAATGTTTCACCACAATTGGAGGCCGGTTTGTATTATTCACCAGCACTACCAGTGATTCATTACGGTTATTACCCTTATCATCGGTTAAGGTGATCGCAAAAACATGAACACCTGCATCATCGTAACCCGGACGGTAAACAAAGTAATTGCCGTCTGCGCCAACGACTACACTGGCAGCCGTATCGGAGTTGACCAATTTTACTGTAACGATTCCTCCGCCATCATCCGTAGCGGGAATCAGGGAATTTAATGTATCGGCTTCATTTACTACCAGCGTGTCATGATTCGTAAGTACCGGTGCCTGATCAATATGCAGGTATACCGTCACTTTTGCTTCCGGATTAACCGGATCATTGGAATGAATTACCAGGTCGGCAACCTGATCCGGCGGAGTTGCCTGCGGACCATGTGCGGTTAATGTTAACTGTTTGGTTTCATTTACTCCGGTAGTACCCTTGTCCGGGGTTAACATTAACCAGCCTCCGGTGCTGTCTGTTTGCGCATAAGCGGCCATATAGAAATCCGCCATCAGATATATTTCCTGGAAGGCATCTGCTTCGTTTACTTTCGTGTAGAAAGACTGTGGCTTCTGCTGTTCAGTAGTCACAAACTGGAATCCCTGCGGGAATCTCATGCCGTATGCATAATCCCATTCGATCCAGAAATCTTCGTTTGCATTAATCAGGATAGAAGAATCCAGCGGCACAATGATATGGGTTCCTACTCCGCTTGTGTCCGGTTGTATATCAACTGACTGTTCATAGATAACGGTAGAGGTATTCACATTGGATCCGAGACGGATTTTGAATTTGATTGTTGAAGCAATCATATTATCGGTACGGTAAACATTACCCACATGGGATAGGTAAATTCCTTTTTTACCGCCGTTGAAACGGCTCACAGCCATAATAGGTGCTTCGTCTACGCCTGTTCCCAGAAAGTCTATATTATTTGAACCCGGACCGGTCTGATATGCCAGGATCGAATCGGCAAATCCACCGGGTGGAATTCCCAACATGGTTCCGTTGGTGCCGAGTACCTGTGTTTTTTGTCCGCTGCCAAACAAAGTAAACAGTTTGGATTTATTCAATGTGTTCTTTAGCGGTTTCACCGGCTTTGCACTATTGTAACTGATTCCCGGCCTGTGATATTCTACACCAAGGGTATAATCCAGGTCACCAAGACCCGAATTTCCCAGTTGAACATATCGAACCACTGAATCGGTCTGTTGAATAGTAATATGTATGCTTGGCGAATCCGTAGTCACTACCGGTGGTTGTATCACCACTGCAGAAATCGGAATGCTGATTGCCGTCGGGTAATCTGAAGTCACGTTTACAAATTCATTCACTATGTTCATGGATGGAATCGGAGTGAACGTGATATGATATTTCAGCTCATCTCCCGGAGCCAGCACCACAGGGAACTGAATTTGATAATTCGTTATTTCATCCAGTGCGAACGCTGAATTGTTGGAAAAATCAATATTGTTAATCGTGATGATTTGTTTGCCATCATTTTTAATGATTACAGGTTGATTGTAAGTACTCTGAACACTATTCGGATCAGTATAGGAAACCACTTTTCCAAATTTTACCGTATCTGTGGTTTTTACACTATTGTTTCCATTTACATCGAGTTCCAGCGGTATGTGAACAGTTGTGAGGAGTGGATCATTGGATACGATAGTCAGGTTATCCTTATAAACACCATTGGTCATACTTGTGGTGGTCCAGCTCGCGGGAAGATCTACCGATGTTCCTGCTTTTAAAGTGTAAGCTATGGAAGGCACGAATTCAATGGCACCATGGTCTTTGTACCAGAGTGTTTGATTGTATGCAAGCGTCCCGTCAGTTCCACCCGGGTTTTGTATACCCACTAAGAAATTCTGGGTGAAGTTGGCAGTTGTTTCCCCGGACTGGTACATCATCTTGATCCGGCCATCTTTATAGAATATGGTTTCAAAGGTTGCATTTCCTGCGTCGAAATAGTTTCCACCAAACATATTGTAATATTCCACGACCAGCTTTTCACTATCCGTATAATAATAAGTCTGCCCGATATAAATTCCTTTTGTCCAGTCGTAACCCATCGTCATCGGGTAGTTGACTGTCGCGATAATGCCATTAGGCGTAATTGGTGTCGGAATGGTTGGCGCAATTTTTAATACTGGTTTTTCGGGATCCACGGTTACATTTCCATTCCAGTCAGTGTATAAAGTCTGGTATGTTTTTCCATAATACGGGAAAGTAAAAGGAAGTTTGATTGGCTGGCTGGAAACTCCACCAGGAGAAACAACCGACGCTGTACCCAGTCCGTGACCAAGCTCAATCCATTCATAAGCCGCCGAACTGCTGTCCATCGTTTTATGAATGCTATATGTATTCGCAGAATCCAAACCGTTTCCAACACCCTGACCCGCCTGGTTCATTACTAACCATTGCGGGTGTTCGACCATAATTTTCAGGTCACCGTCTCCGTTATTAGCTAAATTAAGATTTGCAGGAAGTGTTTGACCGATATCCAGGGTGTTAACCTGACCACCGGTAAGTGTATAGCTCAGTGCGCCGGCTGCTTTGCCAGTTCCTGTTAAAACAACAGTGAATATAGCTTTCGCAGAATCGTCGGTTGTAACTGTAAGTGAGCCCGGATAACTGCTTTCGGCGGTGGGAGCAAAGGTTACCGGAATATGCAATTCAGACAGGGGCGGAACAGAAACCGGAACGATATCAGTCGTGTAGGCTGCATTATTGAAAGACGTCGAAATCAGATTCACAGGTTTTGTACCGGTATTCAGGAACACGGCATCCATTTTGGATGTTCCTTTTTTGTATACGCTGCCAAATGCAAGTGTATCGGTTTTCTGCATCATTCCATCAATGCCTGTAACGGTAAATATCACAGGGATATCCAGCTTTTCCTGTAAGGGATCATTTGTCGTCAGCGCGATGGAAGTGTTGTAGGTGCTGTCCACCAGACCTGCCGCCGAAGCGGTAACGGCAATATTTACCGAATCGCCAACTGCAACTGCTCCACTGGCAGGGAATATTGACCGTATGAATTTAGGCGCAGCAGGGACCCACCATAACGTTGTGTTATCAGCCAAAGTAAAGGGAGCAGGCTGAATATAATCCGGTGACGTGGCGATATTGATGCCCCGGGTTTCGTCCTTACTTTCCAGACCCACTAAACCAAAACCCTGTGTTGCCCAGGTATTATTGACCGTTTTATAATTCATTTCAATCTTTCCATTGCTATACAGCACGATCTGGAAAGTTGCTTTTCCATAACTGAAGGAGCCACCTCCGAATTCATTGCCACCGAAATATTCCAGGTCGTTGTACTGTACGATAAATTTTCCGGGAAGATTTTTGATAAATACATGTTCGTTGGAATTCACCACAGGGAACATATATTCAACAAATAAACCGGCGATGAGACCGTTGATTCCGTCATTTGGAATCGGCAACTGCGAACTTACGGTGTTCATTGCCCCGGGATAATTCAGCGACAATGAACCAAAACTGTTCACATATACTTCGCTGATGGTATCATTGTAGAATTTCATCTTAAATCCGAGCGGTGCCAGCGCGGACGTTTTAATATCTGCGGCGAGCTTCCTCGTAATTTCTGTACCTGTTAAAGAGATATCATCCCAACTATAAACCGGACCATCTGGCTCATTGCTGTCGATCCAGGCATAGTCCATAGAAGGATCGGTACCCTTTGCAGTCTTCTTTTTGAGTGCCAGTTTATTGATCGCTGCAATTTCCGGCATGGAATAACTCAATGGATATTTGCCATTCTTGTTGGAGATGGTAAATGTATTTTTTCCAGTGGAATCCACTTTGGCTACTATCTGAACAGGTACACCTGTAAGATCCATAACCGGAGGTCGTACACCAACACCTGATCCGGAAAGATTCAGCGAACCGTCATTAGTGGTTATTTTTATTTTCGCCAGTTGCAGCCCTGCGGCTGTCGGCGTGAAACTTATGGTGAGTCTGGCTGAATCTCCCGGATTCAGGCTATCCGGAATCGATGTAACGGTGAATTTTCCGTTATCTGAAGTGAAAGCGAAATTCTTCAACGTCGACAGACCGGCATTATACATTGTGATGGATGCGTCGCCCGACTTTCCAAGGAATACTGATCCTGCATCAAGAATACCCAGCCTGGAAGTAAGTGTACCTTTCTGACCGGTTACCGTTACAATCATCGGAACACCAGGCATCGGATTATTCAGGTCGTTCGAACTTACCTGTAAATTATAATTGTATACACCGTTTCTGATTGTGGTGGCATTTGCGTTTACGCCTATTGGAGTGTTGGACAATCCGGCCAGGTTTCCGCCGGAGGGAGCCATACTGATAAAGCCACCCGGATATCCTTCGTTGCTCAGGCCAAGCATGAATAGCCTTACCGGATACGTGAGTAAACTATTGAGCGTGCTCCATGTTTTGCCCTTATCGCTGCTGGCCAGGAAATAATGTTCCAGTTCGGGGGGGCCATCATATTCGGCACCCTGAGCAAATCCGTATAATGGATCGAATTGATAAACGATCCAGTACCATTCACCAGGCTGGAACAGGAACATGCCATTCAGTTTTGTAACATTTAATGAATAATCAGTAGGCGGGGCCATTGTCTGCTTCAGTAGCAATATACCCTGGGAGGGATCGCTGCCACCTTTATAAATATATATCGTGATTGGTGCTATGACTCCGGAGGTTTGCAGGTAGTTGGCGACATGCGTAAGATTGAATGGTTTTTTAGTAACATCGAATCTTGTTGCAGCAGAAAAATCTTTGCGCGCATCATCTCCGATATACCAGCTTGCATAGTCCTGGTCCACCAGTTTCATAGTATCATATCCATCTGTTCTTGCCCAGCTGGAAGAAACCGGAATGGCTGTACCGGTCCAGTTCATCATTCCTGTACCATCATTAGCGAGATTGAAAGAAGTCGATTTTACAGGACTGGTAGTTACATTAATAATCATCAATATCGTATCTGTCGGAAGATGTACGATCGGACCGTCCTGTGTTTTTACAATAATTTGATTGGAAAGCGAACTTTCATTTGCCCACAGATCCTTAGCACTTACACTAATATGATATGGCGTTGAAGGTATCAGGCCGATGATGGTAAATACTTCATGCGACCCTGCCGCAAGTGCCTTTTTGATAATGATTTTATTTACAGTGTCACGATGAGCACTGTCAAACGGATACCTGGAATAGTATACGATATAACTGTCTGCATTGGTATTATCCTGATCTGCAGGGGCTGTCCAGTTGATATCAATACTGTTCTGCGCAATACTGGTTCCTTTCAGATCTGAAATAATATTGGGTGGAATGCCTTTATCAGTTTGTAATGCTTTTCCTGCATCCAGCGCACCGGCACCCATGAGACCATTATAGGCGGGGTCCATGGCAATCCAGGGTCGTACAGAATGGAAAAGCCTGTTTTTTAAATCATCATTTGTAAAACCCATTTTTCCAAACTGGGAAACGATCAGGGCGGCAACACCAGACACATGGGGTGTAGCCATGGAAGTTCCTTCCATATAGCCATAATTGTTGTTGGCAATTGTACTGGCTACCATTTGATGACTGGTTCCGTCAGCTGCGTCGCCTCCTCCCGGAGCAGCGATATCGACCCAGTCGCCGTAGTTGGAATATGCGGCCTTATTGTCAAAGACGGTTGTTGCGCCAACTGCTATGGCTGTTGGATAATATCCCGGATAACAGAGATCATTGATATTGTCATTGCCCGCTGCAAAAATTACGACGCCTCCGTTCATTGGTCCAACCTGGTTGCCGTTAACATCGCGACCGGCTTCCTTTGTAAAGTAGTCGATGGCGTCCAGTACCAGCTGATCGTAAACACCTGGTGATGTATATCCCCATGAGTTCTGGGAAATCACCGCACCGTTATTGGCTCCGTAAATAATAGCAGCAGCTGTACCGGCTCCGTCTGCTCCATTAGTTCCAAAAATTTCGCTTGACATAATTCGAGCGCCATCACCAACTCCTGTGCCACCTGCTATTCCGCAAACTCCCTTTCCGTTGTTGTTCACCGCTGCGATGGTACCGGAAGTATGGGTGCCGTGATCGCCCGGTATAATGTTGGCCGAGTTGTCGCCAAAATTGAAACCATGAATATCATCTATATACCCGTTTCCATCGTCATCTACACCCGGCTGACCATTAAGTTCCGCCAGGTTTACCCACATATTTGCAGCGAGGTCTTCATGTTTGTAGTCAACCCCTTCGTCTACCACATCTACAATTACATTCGGTTTACCGGCATTGATTTTCCAGGCGGGTTCGAGATCAATATCTGCACCTGCATATCCGCCAACCTGGCCAGTATTGTGATAATGCCACTGTACCCAATAATAAGGATCATTAACCGGAGGTGTATCAGAAGAAGCATCCAGCGGTTTTTTGAGGGTTCCAGTAATTTTTGTTATAGGAGCAGTAATGGATTTAATTACATATGCTGGTTGTGCAGTTTCCACTTCGGCAACAGCCCGGAATGAATTCACGGCGGCCGTGATATCTGTTCCCTTATCTACATTCAGGATATACCATCTGTCCAAACCATATTTATGTTGTTTGGATTCCATGCGGCCTGCATTGGGTATCGCACGAACCATATTCGTTGCCTTAAAATTTTTAGCCACAGCATCCAAACGCATGATGCCAGTATTAAAACTGGCAGCGGAAATATTTCTGGAAAGCTGGGAAATTCGTCTTCCGACTATAATATTACTGGCTGCCTTCAGTTTAATTAAAACCCTGCCCGGTGTAGCCGATCCGGGTTTCACCTGAAAAGTGTGCGCCTGAACCGGGCTCTTCTGAGCCCTGCCCAGATTACCACACAATATGAAAAATACACCGAGAAGGATTCGGAAAAAAATCTTGTAAATAGTGGTCATTGTCCTGATTTGAAAAGATAAGAAATACGGATTGCGGTTATTTGATGATGAAGGATAGGCCGACTTTGAATGTATTTGACATCGTTGAGGTCGTACTGCTACCAGCCGGAATCAGATAGGCCAAATCCAGCTTACAGGATTTGAAGGCCAGGCCCAGCCCGGTAGTTACAAACTGAAATCCGCCATAGGGAGTACTTTCTGAGGAATACCCTGCCCGCACAAAAAACGTGGAATGATATCCATACTCGCCTCCGAAATGATATTGCATCCTGTCCTGGAAAAAACCTTTTCCGGAAACTGGCGATGTTAAGGGGCTCTGTATATCGGCCGTAAAAATCAGTCTGTCTTCCTCTGTCAGTTTTTGTTGAAAGGCAGCTCCGATCCCGGCTGTAGAAGGCAACGCAAACCCATTCGAAGCGTCGCTGTATTTAATTTTAGATCCTACATTGGCAATCACTGCAGCCAGATTCCAGGATTGGCCCTGATTATTTTCTTTAGACTGATAATAAAGACCCAGGTCGGCTCCGACCGCGCCGCCGTTTTGAAATCCCGCATAACCACTACCAACTATATGCGAATAGATATAGCGGAAACTGGCTCCGATATATAGTTCCGGTGAAAGCTTCCGCGCATAAGATGCATCGATAGCCATATCATAAGGGTTATACTGCCCCAGGTCATTACCTCCGTCACTGGTCTGTTTTAACTGGCCCTGTTTAAAATAGCGAAGTCCACCGCTGATAACTTCATTTTCCGAGGTCTTGTAGTACCCGGAGACACTATAGAGCGCTACATTTTTAATAAGGTTCGTCATCCAGGGAGTATATGAAAAAGATATACTGCTTTTATTGGTCACCTGGGCCATCCGGGCGGGATTGGCATAGTGTGTTGCATTGTCGCCGGGAAGCGCCATCGCGCTTTCTCCAATCCCTGCGGAACGTACATCGGTGTTCATTCTCAAAAACGGTACAGCGGTATTGTATGAACCGGAAACAGTAATACTGTCTCCAGCGCTTTGAGAAAAAGAAGGCTTGGCTATAAAGAGGCAAGCCATTCCACAAAACAGTGGAATAATTTTTTTCATGTGTGCTATTTTATTGAGGACGTCAAATGTATTGATGTTAATCACGCGTTATTGCCGACCCCGGTGGGGCGAGGGAGCTGAATATTCTTCAACAGATTTTCTATAATCAGTAAGAATTTCTAAGGAAGCAGGTATAATCCGGGAAAATTTCTAATATCGAATTTGGCATAACCGGGACAACAAATTGGTTTGAAGGACAAAAACCAATTAGTGCTCTAAATACCCATTCTGCTGTGTGTAAAGTGATTGTATATAGAATGAAAATTAATAAATTGATTTTCGGGTATAATCCATTTGTCTGTAAAAATCGCGTATTTCGCTCCCGGATTAAAAATACCGTTCGTTCAGTTTTAAAAACACATTTCTCAAAAAAAGGATTAAATGGCTTATTAAATTGACTAAATGGCCAAATTAATTGACAAACATATTTTCTTTTTAAGAGATTATCCGTAAGATAAAAGTCTATCAGGCAGACAGACTAACGGTGCGGAATAAACGAAAATGGAGGAATCTGACCAGGTAAGTGTTGATGGAAATCAATAAACCGGGGTTCCCGGAAGAGGTTTAAAAAACGGTAATATGACAAAAATCAAGCGTTGAAAATTAATTTGCCGGGGTGATCAGGATATTCCTGAAATCAATGGCACCATGGTCACCCTGGATGAATATAGGACCTGGCTCTCCTTCATTACTATCTATAGCACCACCCGTAATACCGGGAATGATCTGGTCACATATAACTGTTTTTCCATTAACTGCCAGCGTAATCATCCTGCCAACTAAAGTAACATCATAGGACTGCCATTCGCCTGCAGCCTTTGCCATCATTTCATTGGGCGATATAAAACCATATACGGCGCCAAGAAGTCCGAGGGCCGGTTCCTTTCCTTTGCTATCTATAATCTGAATTTCATACCGTCCCCGCAGATATACACCGCTATTGCTGCCCGCGGGAATTCGAAATTCAATATGCAGTTTAAAATCATTGAATTTTTGGTCAGTCATGATATTAGATCCCGAAGCCGGATTTCTCATCCAGCCGGAATCAACCTTCCATTGATTACTACCACTGGCATGCCATCCGTCCAGGTTCACGCCATTAAACAATTTGATTTGCTTTCCCCACACAGGAGCCTTGGTTCTCCATAAGGAGGGAGCGCGTACACCGGTCAGGGAATATTGAGTTCCGTCCGGCATCACCAGGGTGCCCAAAAGACTGTCGCCCTGAAACCGGGCTTCAAATGTAAGGTCATTGTTAGCCGCATCCCATTGGGGTGGAATAGAAAAACTCAGGACATCGTTATTGAAATTTATTCTCGAAATCGGCCTGGCACTTCCGCCCATTCCCACGAACTGACCCACCAGGAAACGGGTTCCGGAATGCCTCACTTCAAGCCAGGAAGGCAGGGATTTACCATCTTTTGTGAGCGTAAGATCCCACCGTCCTTCCACGGGTGATTCAAAATACGGGCGGTTTGCAAGCGCCGCGGTTTGAATTAATAGTAAGGAAAAGCACAAAGGGAAAAAAAGGCGAATCCAGGTTAAACGACGAGGCATTTCAAAAAAATTAAAAATGGTTTTCATGTCAAGATCCATTTCGGTTATTGTAATCAATAAAATTAATGCATTTCTTCCCACCAGGCTTCAAAAACTGTGTCTTCATCCAGCCCTACGGCTTCCCCTATTTTGGGGTGGAGCAGGTTAATATTTCGTCGGAATGCTTCCTTCCTGATTCTGATGATTGGCTCATCCCAGGCATGGATTGATAAACTAAATTTTCCCCAGTGTACCGGCAGCAATTTTTTTGCCTGCAGGTCAATGGCGGCCTGTACTGTTTCCTCCGGACTCATATGGATATATTTCCAGTTTTTATCATACTGCCCGTCTTCCAGGATTGCCAGGTCGAAAGGGCCAAAATTTTTTCCGGCTTCAGAAAAATGAAGATCGTAGCCGGAATCACCCCCGATAAATATATTTTTACCTGGTGTGGTAAACACGAAAGACATCCACAAACTTCCGTTTCTTTTCAGACCCCTCCCTGAAAAATGCCTTGCGGGTACGGTGTTGACAAAGAAACCATCATCCAGCAGGATTTTTTCATTCCAGTCTATTTCGATGATTTTGCCGGGATCGTATCCCCAGTATCTCAGGTGTGATCCGGTTCCAAGCCCGGTGACTACTTTTTTTACTTTTGGTTTAAGCTGAACTACTGTTTTATAGTCAAGATGGTCCCAGTGATCGTGGGTTATAAATAAATAGTCAATAATGGGCAGGTCATTTACGGAGTAAATATCTGACCCCGCAAAACTTTTCGTAGTAAATGAGAGTGGCGAGGCATTCCCACTGAATACAGGATCCACCAGTACTGTTTTACCATCTATCTGCATAAAATAAGAAGAGTGTCCAAACCATACCAGTAAATTTTTATGGGGATCCAGGTGCAGCAGATCTGTTTTTATGGAAGGAAGGGGTGAAGGCGGAATCCTTTGTTTGCTTTTGTCAAAAAGGAATTCACGTAGTACACTGAAGAAACTGGCTCCTTCTGTTAGGGAGGGTGTATTACTTTCATTTTGAAACCGGCCGTTTTTATACCGGGGTGATTGTTGAATTATTTTCAACGCATCTCCATGAGGCGCTTTTCCGAATGGCCGCGAATGGAGGAAAAAATAAGTCCCGGAAATACATATCAGGAAGATAACGACCGATACTACCATAAAGCATATTCAGACGTCAATTTAACGTATCTGAAATGATTCTCTTCTATGTCTTTTTATCCTGAGCACAAGTGTACCCGGCGTAAATAATCCTTATTCTGAACGGAGACTGTTGACCGGATTCATCGTAGCCGCTTTAATTGCCTGATAACTTACAGTAATCAGGGTGATCACCATGGCTCCAATGCCCGCGAACCCAAAGATCCACCAGGAAATTTCTGTACGGTATGTATATTTTAACAACCATTGGTGCAAAAAATACCAGGCAAGAGGTATCGCGATGGCACAGGAAATGACTACGAGTGTGACAAAATCCCTGGACAGCATACGCCATAAATTGAAAATGCTTGCACCAAGTACTTTACGCACACCGATTTCCTTGGTACGCTGTTCTGCAACAAAGGAGGCAAGACCGAATAAACCCAGGCAGGAAATGAATACCGCCAGGATAGCGAAAAAAGTTGAAAGGTTTCCGATTCTTTTTTCATCTTCAAATTTCTGCGCATATTCTTCGTCGGCGAATTTATATTCGAAAGGAGCAGAGGGATTATATTTTTTAAACACAGGTTCAATTCTGTCGAGAGCTGCTTTCATGGAAGAAGATGCTTTCAGACGAAGGGTGATTACATTCGCCCAAGTAGGGTTTAACACAAATATTGTCGGCTTTACAGGTTCATAGGGATTTTCCATAATCATGTCCTTAATCACACCCACTACATGATGGGGTATGGTATCCCATTTTATAGGCAGACCAATAATATTTTTTACGCCGATGAGTTTCACGGCAGCTTCATTAAGGATCATGGCACTGGAATCGGTGAGGAAACTTCGGGATACATCCCGGCCTTCTTTTATATGCCAGCGGATGGTGGGACCAAAATCATAGGTGATGGCAACCGTACCGAAAAGAGGCAGGGTCGTGGGATCCTTCCCCGGCCAGCTGAAGCCAATATTATTTGACCAGATTCGCGTGGCCGGTCCGGATGATTCCGCAACGTTTTCTACTTTACCGGTAGCCAGTAGTTCCGTTCTTAATACTTCATAATGTTTATATAAATCCTGATTTGTCATATAAATCGTAATCAATCCACCGCGGTCATATCCAACCGGTCTGTCTTTGGCATATTGTATTTGCCTGTAAACAATGATGGTACCGATGATCAGGGCGATGGAAATAGTGAATTGAGTAACGACAAGAATTTTTCTGGGAAGGCCGGCATAACGGCCCGCCCGGAATGTTCCTTTTAAAACCCTAATGGGATTGAAGCCAGACAAATAGAAAGCCGGATAACTTCCGGAAACGATGCCGGTGAAGATGGTGAAAACCAAAATAAATATCCAGAAATATAAGTTGGCGACAGGAATATGAATATCCTTGTCTGATAGTCCGTTGAAAAATGGAATCAGGGCCAGCACCAGCAGCAGCGCTACAGTCAAAGAAAGGAAAGCGACGATCACCGATTCAATCAGAAACTGTCTGATCAGTTGGCACGAAGAGATCCAACCGTTTTCCGGATGCCCACTTCTTTTGCCCGCTTTTCGCTGCGTGCAGTGGACAAATTCATAAAATTGATGCAGGCAAGTAACAAAACAAAAACGCCAATAATGCCAAACAGCCAAACGAACTGAATCCGGCCACCAGCTAATTTCCCGTTTTTAAATTCATTATACAAGCGCCAGTTTTCCATGGGTTGCAAAACAAGTTCTTCCACTCCGTCTTCTGAAGCTTTGAGGTGGATCATGGAGGCATTCTTTATTTTCCGGCTTGTTTTTTCAAAATTTACCGGGTTATTCAGCTGCACAAAACACTGCCAGGAATGATTACCCCACTGGGTCATGGAGTTCTTCAGCCAATCCTGCGTAGTGAGGTATTTGTTCCAGCTCATGATAATTTTAGTATCATTAAGCGTTGTATTTTTCGGAAAATCCTCGAATACGCCTGTCACCTTTAAATCATACTGATTGTCGACACGCAGCGTTTTATTCATCGCGTCTTCATTGCCAAATAATATTTTAGCCACGGAAGCACTTAACAAAATAGAGGAGGGATCATCCAGACCATGAATATTTCCCTTTACCATATTCAGGGCCAGCATGGTTGGCAAAACGGGCTCTGCCCATAATCCCTGGGTACTGATTTTCTTTTCACCCACACCCAGGACATGATTAAAATTCCAGGACGACATACTGACCGCTTTAAAATCACTGCCGTATTTATTTCGCAACTCAGCACCGAGTGGAATGGCAACAGCCTGACCGGTGCCGGTTTGCCCGTTGAAGGTCTGGGTTGTCATTACCTGGCCAAGGGTTGCATGGTTTTTAAAATAATGATCATAACTCAGTTCATCCCAGATCCACAGACCGATAAGGATGGCAACTGCCATACCTGTAGCCAGACCGACAATATTAATGGCAGAATAGGCCTTGCTCTTGAGGAGGTTTCGCCAGGCTATGGTAAAATAATTTTTAAACATGATGGAAACCGGAATTTTTGCACCCGATGCAAAACAAAGACCCCGTGTTTCAGGATTTGTTGCATTAGAATCCATATTCTTTATGATATATGATACAATCCGGTCCCTTTTAAAAAAATCTGTATAAATTCATCACAATCTTACCTTTAACGTACAAACCTGCAGTGAAACAGCTATTAATCATTTTATTTTTAGGAATATGTTTCGGGCAGGTTCATGCGCAGTCTGCCGATTCTGCAAAAAAGGATAGTACCACAAAGACAGAAAATAAAAAAGACAGTTCCGGATTTGACAAGTTCAACTCAAAGGCTGAACGTCTTTTTAAGATTTTGCCGGTTCCAATTTATTCTTATTCTCCGGAGGCCGGGAATATTTACGGACTGGCAAAATTTAATGTACTCAATCTGTCGAAAAAAGATACCATTTCAAAAGCATCCAAACTTTCAGAAGTTGTCACGTTCTCCAGTCTCGGGCGAATTAATGCATCCATATCCACCCAACTGGTGTTTGATGAGAATAAATATGTGATCATCAGCTATGTCAATTATAAAAAGGAACCCGAATATATTTGGGATATTGGTAATACAATTACTGATACAGCAGGGCAGGACATCATAAACCGCTTTGTTTTCGCTGGTACAGCGCTGCGACAGGTAAAGAAAGATTTTTATGTGGGGGTCCCGTTTGATGTATCAGATTATTTTGATATCCAGGCAGACAGTAACAGCGTGCTGCTAAAAGACAGCGCAATTGGTTTAAAAGGGGGAACCAGCATCGGACTGGGTTTTGCTGCTGCATATGATACCCGAAAAAACCGGTACAATCCGCTGGATGGATCTTATATATTGGGAACAGCCATTTTCTATCCCGGTGGCTGGGGTCCCTATGCTTTTTCTAAATTTGCCCTTGATGCCCGGAAATATATCAATCCTTTCAAAAAATATGTGATCGCAGGCCAGGTTACCACCAGTTATGCAAACGGGGATGTACCATTTTATGAACTTCCTGAAATGGGCGGCGACAGCCAGATGCGTGGTTATTACCAGGGTGGATTGAGGGATAATGTATTGGTAGACGCACAGATTGAATTACGCATTCCCATCTGGAATATTTTCGGTGTGGTCGGGTGGTTTGGGGTGGGACAGGTACAAAAATCTTATAGCCAGGTTGCGCTCGACCAGTTTCATTTATCCTATGGTCCGGGTTTGCGGATAATGGTGGATTCAAAGCATCAGACCAACCTCAGGTTTGATTTTGGATTCGGCCCCAACGGGGTCCAGGGCTTCTATGTTAATTTCGGAGAAGCATTTTGATAATTCGCGATTAAAACTTAGGGGGAAAACATATTTTTGAATTTTATTCGTTTATATGTTTAAACCTGCCGGAGCATGTGTTCCTGGCAAGAATAAAATTTGATAAACAGGAATTGATGGAAATACAGTTGACATGCCTTGTTTGCGGTTCTGCTTTATATAATACTGACCAGTGCCTTAACGAATACATCTATCATTGTTCTTCCCCGGAAGCCAGATTCTGGGATTTTGAGCGGGGAAGTACCGAACAAATCAAATCAAAAGAACATTGGGACCAGTCCAAAAAGGAAATTCCAAACCCGGCAAGGAAAAAAGCTTCCTGATTTCTTTTCTTTTAAGCCGGTACGCCGGAAGAAATTCATTATATCTCCTGGTACATTTCCAGTTGTAACCTTGTTTCTTCCAAATCCAGTTCTTTTTCGATTTTACGAATAATTTCCTCACTGGTATTGCCTTCCCGATGCAGTTGCTTTAAAGATTTTCTTTCAATGCCGATCAACTCTATCTGCAACCTTGAAAATTCGTTGAAAATATTTTCAACTTTAGGGGTTTCCCCTTCAAAGTAACCGGGAGGAAGATCTGTTTTCTGCAAACGGTTATATTTAATTTCATATTTGGTTTTGATATTGTTCAGCAGTTCTGCATTGAGCAGCGAAAGATTTTCTTCGATATGTATGATTGTATTGTTAACCACTTTGGTACGCACTTCATATTCTTCTGCGGCAATGGAATAAGGATCCAGCTTTAATTTTCTGATCACCCAGGGGAGTGTAAATCCCAATAAGATAAGTGTGATCAGGATTACACAAAAAGTTATATAAATAATCAGGTTACGGTGTGGGAAGACAGCGCCACCGGGTAATACAAGCGGAAGGGACAATGCTGCGGCCATGGAAACAACCCCCCGCATTCCTGCCCATCCGAATATCACAAGATTTCTCTGGTCAAATTTTCGCCTGGCATTTATTCTTTTCGAGAGCCAGGGGATCAGGCTTCCCGGTATTACCCAGATAAACCGGATAATGATGACCACGCCGCTTATCGCAAGCCCGTACCAGGCAAGCTCTTTGCCGGAATATTCCCGAATTCCATCCATCACATTTTTGAGCTGTAGTCCGATCAGGATAAAAATCAATCCGTTTAAAATAAAAACAATCACGTCCCAGACGGCGTAGGCCATTATCCTGCTTTCATTCGAAAAAATTTCATCTGACCGGAACGATAAATAGAGACCAGTAGTTACGACTGCCAGAACACCGGATACATGAATCTGTTCAGCCAGCAGGTAGGAAGCAAAGGGAGTAAGCAGGGTCAGGGTGACTTCCACAACCGCTACACAAATAAAATTTTTATGCACGAGGTACATGGCATAACCGACAGCCAGGCCAACTGCAACCCCTGCCATGACGACCCAGATAAAATTCAGGCCCGCCTCCCACAAAACAAAATTGCCTGCCATGATCGCCGTCAGCGCATATTTATAGGCAATCAGACCGCTTGCATCGTTCACCAGGCTTTCCCCTTCAAGAATGGAGATCAGGCGGGGATCTATACCCAGACCCCTGGTGATGGAGGTGGCGGCCACAGCATCCGGAGGGGAAACAATTGCGCCGAGTAAAAACGCAACAGGCCAGCTGATATCGGAAATGATAATATGTGCCACAATGGCAACAGCGGTTGTCGTAAGTAAAACAAGACCGACAGCAGCCAGTGATATCGACCGGTAATAAGTTTTGAATTCATGCCAGCTCGTATTCCAAGCAGCGCTGTATAAAAGGGGTGGCAGGAAAATCAGAAATACAATGCCGGGATTTAAGGTAATTAAAGGCAAATCCGGAATCTGGCTTATCAATAGTCCTGAAAGAACCAGCGCAATTGGAAATGGAAATTTGTATTTATTGCTCAGCACACCCAAAAAGACAACCCCGAATAAAAGTAAAATGATGATACTGATATTTTCCATGCAGTAATCAAATTACTATAAAAATCTGAAACTACGGGAAGGCAGTAACTGCCCATAGTTTTGAAGGAAAAGATCAGATCGTTCCAGTTAAGAATTTTTGAAATATCTTTAAAAAATCATTAAACCTTTGAATATGAAAAAGAGAATTAATCTCGTTTGCCTGGGATTTTCGATTGTTTTTGTTATTGCCTCCTGTCAGCAGAAATCTGGCGATGCGGTTAATACCGCAGCGACTGGTGATTCTGCTGTTCTGAAAAAAGATCCTCTTCCGTCCTGGAATGATCCGTTGAAACAGGAAATTATGGACTATGTAAAAAAAATAACTACTGAAGGATCGCCGGAATTTGTTCCGGCAAAAGACAGAATAGCTACGATCGACAATGATGGCACCCTCTGGGCAGAAAAACCCTA
Organism: uncultured Bacteroidota bacterium; assembly: GCA_963766585.1. Taxonomy (GTDB): domain Bacteria; phylum Bacteroidota; class Bacteroidia; order Chitinophagales; family Chitinophagaceae; genus Puia. The sequence goes on along the minus strand of CAVYAV010000001.1, from coordinate 91,338 downwards.
TGTGCAGGAATTATTTGCTTTTTACCGGGTCAAAAAAATGGTGGAATCCAATCCGACACTGGCAAAAAAACAACCATTCATGGCTGTGGTTACCCGCGATAAAAGCTATTTTGAAAAAGGAGGGGAGAAGGCTTTGATCCAGCTGGTGGCAGCAACTCATACCGGTATGACTGAAGAAGATTTTGAAGCAGACGCCAAGGATTTCTTTGCTACCGCCACATATCCACGGGGAAATGTTCCCATCCAAAAAATCATTTACCAGCCACAACTGGAGCTGCTCAAATATCTCCGGACGAACGGGTTCATGACTTATATCGTTACCGGAGGAACCATTGAGCTGGTGCGGGCAATTTCTGAATCATACTATGGCATCCCGAAAAACCAGGTGGTGGGAACAACGTTTAAGTATTCATTTATAGACAGCAGCCGGAAGATCATGCGCGAACCGGCTATCGAACTGCTCAATGATAAAGCGGGCAAACCTGTCGGTATCCAGCAGCATATCGGTCAGCGGCCAATTTTTTCTATGGGGAACGAGGGCGGGGAAGGAGATATCGCCATGTGCAAATTCTGCCAGGGAAATCATTATCCAACTTTTCAGATGATCGTAAATCATAATGATTCGTTACGGGAATATTATTACCAGGAAAAAGATTCTGCTTCCCTGAAAGCAGCGGTTCTGAATAAATGGCATATCATCAGCATGAAGGATGACTGGAAAAGCATTTTCCCGCAGTAAACAGTTTGTACGGTCAAAAAAATAATTTTTGACCGTAGTTTTTAATTGCATCACTTCGTAGTGTAAAAACTCGTGCTATGACAAATCAACGGTTAACTGATGAACAGGTTCAGCTATATCATCAGCAGGGATACCTCGTAGTGAAAAACTTTTGCAGTAAAGCAGAAATTGATAAGTTATACCAGACCGCACTGGAAGACAGTGCTATGAAAAATAATGCCATGGACCTGAACGATCAGTCGGGGAAAAAAACGAAACTGTCGCTATGGTTTACCCCGGGAAATGATGTGTTCGGATACCTCACGCGAAGCGAAAAAATAATACATTCCCTGCAACAGCTGCTGGGAAGCCGGTCAAAGATCTGCCATTTTCATTCCAAACTCATGCAAAAAGAACCTAAGGTAGGGGGAGCATGGGAATGGCATCAGGACTATGGGTACTGGTATAAAAACCAGTTTATGTTTCCGGATGAACTGATCAGCGTGATGATTGCCCTTACTCCGGCGAACCGGGAAAACGGATGTCTCCAGGTAATCAAAAATTCCCATAAAATGGGGCGCGTAAATCACGGATTTACCGGCGAACAGGTAGGAGCGGATATGGAAATGGTTAACAATGCTTTAAAAACGATGGACCTGGTATATGCGGAACTGGATCCGGGAGATGCCCTGTTCTTTCATAGTAATATTTTACACCGCTCCGAAGCCAATTTGTCGGATCATCCGAGGTGGTCTATAATATCCTGCTATTGCCTGGAATCGAACCTGGCTTATAATGAAAAATCAACTTCCTGGCATGTTCCGGTCAATGTCGTACCGGACGAGGCGATTTTGAACTGGAAGCCTGAATCTTTGTCCAATGCTGATTTTTTAAAGAAGGAAAATGATCCGGCTTTAAAAGAGACGGGATGGGAGAAGGAAGTGAATAAAATTTAAAGTATTGGGATGAAAGTTTTGATGCTGTTATCTGGATTATTATTAGGGATATTGTTTTCCGATTCGGTGTGTGCCCAGAATAGTAATTGGACATTGGAAAAGGAAAAAGACGGGATCAGGATCAGCAGCCGTCCCGCTGAAGGATCCTCCTTCAAAGATATCCGGGTGGAGGTAGATGTACCCGGCAATATTGATCAGCTGGCCAATATACTGCTGGATATTCCGGGTTATACTAAATGGGCCTATGCCACGAAAAAATCCGTATTAATCAAGGATCTCGGGCCGGATAAACTGATTTATTATTCTGAAGTGGAGGTTCCCTGGCCGGCAACCAACCGGTTCTATTATGCCCAGCTGGAACTCAAAAGAAATACGGCCGATCATTCCATGTTTTTGGTTTCTGCAAACCTGCCCGACTATATGCCAATTCCAAAGGATTTGGTGAAAGTGCCTTACTCCAGGGGAGAATGGAAGATTACCACCATTTCAAAAAAGACAATTCATATTGACTATTTACTACAGTTAAATCCGGGAGGATCCCTGCCAGCCTGGGTGCTGAATTTGTTCTCTACCAAGGGACCTATGGAAACTTTTGAAAATGTAAAACACAAAATGACAGAACTCAACCAATAAACAGACCAGGATTTAAAATATGGATTTCAAACGAATGCCCATCGAAATAGAAGCACCCGAGGGCTTCGGATATGACAAAATTGACTGTAATCTTTCCGAGAGTTCATTTACTGACCAGCGCTTAGGCGATTTGGGGATTAGTTTGGAGAATCTGGTGCTTTATTACGGGGACCATCTGGGTAAACCGGAATTGAGAGAACTGATCGCTTCAGAATCAAAAATGCATGCCAGTGAAGTATTGATTACCCCGGGCGCTGCCGCGGCGTTGTTCATGGTTTCTACCTCTTTATTGGAAAAAGGTGACCATATGGTAGTCGCAAAATCCAACTATGCGACCAATATTGAAACGCCCCGCACCATCGGGGCTCAAATTTCTTACCTGCCCATGAAATTTGATAATCGGTATACGCTGGATCCGGATGAATTGGACAACCTGATTACAGAAAAAACAAAACTGGTCAGCCTTACTTATCCACACAATCCAACCGGGGTAATGATTGATGAAAAAACCCTTCGGAACATTATTAGAATTATTGAACGGAAAAATTGTTTTCTGTTATTTGATGAAACCTACCGGGAAATGAGTTTTGTTCCAAAATTACCCGTTGCTGCAAGTCTGTCTGACCGCGTTTTCAGTGTTGGTTCTATGTCCAAGTCGTTTGGCCTTCCCGGTATCAGGATTGGCTGGGTCATTTGCAGGGGGAGAAAAATGATGGAAACCTTACTTGCCGCAAAAGAGCAAATGCTGATTACAAATTCCGTCATTGATGAAGAAATCGCTTTCCGGTATTTAAATAATAAAGAACGGATCTTCCCGGAAGTTCAAAAAACCATTCGTGCGAATTTTGACGTGTTAAAAGACTTCATGTTGAACCAGGAGATGCTGGAATGGGTGGAACCACAGGGAGGATGTATTTGTTTTCCAAGAATTAAAAAGGAGATTTCATTGGACATGAAGCGTTTTCATAATGATCTGCTGCATATACACCGCACGTATGTTGGCCGGGGACACTGGTTTGAAGAAGATGACCGTCATATCCGGATTGGATACAGCTGGGAAACCACCGAAAAACTGAAACGGGGACTGGTAAATATTTTAAAAGTTATAAATGAAATTAGAAACTGAAACACACATTATGATATAATTATTTTATTATTATTAAAGTGGCTGTTATAGAATTCGGGCTTATATCTCTTAATATTAGGTTTACCTCTTTTTAACATTTAGTTCATACAGATCGGGGTCCTTTGCTTAAAATTATAAGCAAATGAAAAAAAGTTACACCTTGATGGACAAACTTCCGGTTTCATTAAAAACCCTTTTTTCGTTCCTTGTTTTTACCGCGCTGGTGATTTTCAGCCTTGTATTTTCCGGTTGTAATAAAATTGACGGACCCCTGCCTCCCAGGGAAGCGAGTAAGATAAAACATGTGGTTGTGATTTACCTGGAGAACCACAGTTTTGACAACCTCTATGGTGAATTTGCTGGTGCAAATGGGTTTTCTTCCGCTACTTCCGCTCAGATCACACAGGTGGATGCGACCGGAACGCCTTATGCTTTTCTACCTCCCATAACTGGTTCCACTGCTTTTCCTTTAAATCTGCCAAACAGCCTGTTTAATATTGATCAGTATGTTCCCAATGACCTGATGACGCCAGACGTTCTACACCGGTATTACCAGGAGCAAATGCAGATTGACGGCGGTAAGATGGACAAATATGCGTTATATAACAGTAATTCTGCCGGTTTATCCCAGGGATATTATAAAACCAGCTTATTGCCACTGTTAAATATCGCCCAGCAATATACCCTTTGCGATAATTTCTATCATAGCGCTTTCGGAGGTTCATTCTTAAATCATATGTGGCTGATCGCTGCAGCCAGTCCGGTTTTTCCAAATGCGCCCGCTTCAATAGTTGCTAAACTGGATGTATCCGGAAACCTGGTTACGGATGGCGCAGTCACCCCGGATGGATATGTAGTCAATACTAGTTTTTCCGTGAACACACCGCATCCGGCTACTACACCAGTTGCTAACCTGATACCAAACCAAACAATACCAACCATTGGCGACCGGCTGAGTGAAAAGAAAATATCCTGGGCATGGTATTCCGGTGGCTGGGACAATGCCCTTGCTGGTAGTCCGGATCCCACTTTCCAGTTTCACCACCAGCCCTTCATTTATTTTACTAATTATGCGGATGGAACAAAGGCAAAAAAAGACCACCTGAAAGATGAGACGCAATTCATATCGGATGCCAAAAACGGTACCCTTCCGAGTGTTTCTTTTGTAAAACCCTTGGGTATCAACAACGAACATCCGGGTTATTCGGATGTTCAAAACGGTGAAAGCCATACCGTGGAGCTCATCAATGATGTACTGAGCGGCCCGAATGGAAAGGATGCGGTTATTATCGTCACCTATGATGAAAATGGGGGATTCTGGGATCATGTAGCGCCACCGGTTATTGATAAATGGGGTCCGGGTACGCGGGTTCCTGCGATCATTGTTTCCCCTTTTGCCAAAAAAGGTTTTGTTGATCATACCCAGTATGAAACCCTGAGTATTCTTTCCTTTATTGAAAAGAGATGGGGATTAAATCCCCTGGGAACCCGGGATTGCAATGCTAACCCATTGGAAAACGCCTTTGATCTTCATTCTCTTGAAAAGTCTGAAGGCAACCAAAAATAAATTTAAAAACCATGCCTATCCAAAAAAGGAGTAGCCAAAGGGCTGCTCCTTTTTCTTATTTTAGCTTACAGATGACTAAACGGTTTATTAACCAGGTATCGGGACCACTGTAACTTAGAGATTCGTCTCCTCATGAAAAAATCACTCTGCATAATATCTATTCTGACACTGATAGCAGGAATTTCTTTTTACTCCTGTCGTCAAGTTACACCGCCACCGGAAAAAACAATTGCCAACGAACTGCTGGACCAGGTACAAAATTTTGTAATCAGATGCAACCAGCTTCAGTCTGCGATTGAAAAATCAACAACAGACCAGGATCAGCTGCAATATCTTTTTTTGCAATTCCGTATTTCTTATAAAAGGATGGAATGGGCAGCAGAATATTTTTCTCCTGCAGGTGCCCGGCTGGTTAACGGGCCGCCGGTTCAGGAAATAGAAATGCCGGAAATACAGGTTGTGGATCCGGCTGGTCTACAGGTGATTGAAGGATATTTATTCCCAAAATATGATTCGGCGAATAAAAAAGAATTGATAAAGCAGTTGAGCATGCTTAAAGTGAACGTAAGCAGATACAATACTTATTTTGCAAATATTGATATCTTCAACTGGCAGGTTTTTGACGCCACTAAACTGGAGTTATTCAGGATCATTACACAGGGAATTACCGGGTTTGACAATCCGCTCACGTTAAAGAGTTCAAAGGAATCTGCCGCATCATTGGAGAGCCTGAAAAAGGTTCTTGCATTTTATAAAGATTCTGCAAACACGGGCAACCTGGCGGCAAAACTGGATGCCGCTATTCATTACCTGAATCTGCATGCGGACTTCGATTCTTTCAACAGGATGGAATTCATCATCCGGTATGCCAATCCCATCTCTATTGGTATTTCGGACCTGGAAGAGAAATTAAAAATCCATGTTATCCGGTATAACCGCCTGCTCAACCAGGATGCCAAAACTTTGTTTGATACTAATGCCTTCAACGTAAATGCGTATGCACCGGATCTTTCAGGATTTATTTCGGATAAAAAAATAGCCCTGGGAAAAAAACTTTTTGAGGATCCTGTACTCTCCGGAACGGGAAAACGAAGCTGCCGGTCCTGCCACCAGCCTGAATTGGCATTTACCGACGGGATGGCTAAAAACACCATCATTGGGGAAAAAGAATTGCTGGATAGAAATACACCCACCCTGATCAATGCAGCCCTGCAGCCTGCTTTGTTTTACGATCTCAGGGTCAATTCCCTGGAAGAACAGTCGCATACAGTTGTACAAAGCACAAGGGAGATGCATGGATCGATGGAACTTTCCGTAAAGAAACTTGGGCAGGATTCCGTTTACCGGAAGATGTTTATTAACGCATTCCCCCACGAGGACAAAAATCAGATCGATACTTTTGAAGTGATGAACGCCATTGGATCTTATATACGCAGCCTGGTGCTGTTAAACAGCCGGTTTGATGAGTATATGCGGGGCCGGAATTCTGCGATGGATTCTACGGAGATAAACGGATTCAATCTTTTTATGGGAAAGGCAAGATGTGCTACCTGTCATTATATGCCTCTGTTCAATGGTAGTTTTCCGCCCATGTTCAGGAAAAATGAAGTTGAGGTCATTGGCGTGCCGAAATCCAGATCGCAAAATGTGATTGACCCGGATTTGGGAAGATATAATGTCGTAAAAGTGGAATCTGTAAAAAATGCGTTTAAAATATCCACGATTCGTAACGCTGCACATACCGCGCCTTATATGCACAATGGTGTTTACACTACGCTTGAGCAGGTCATGGATTTTTATAATAAGGGTGGGGGTGCAGGACTGGGGATTAAACTTACAAACCAGACCCTGCCGGCGGATAAATTAAATCTTTCTGAAAAAGAAATCAGCGATGTCATCGCTTTTATCCGGAGCCTCGACAGCAAATTACCGGTTAACTGACTGTTGAATCTTTTGCCGCCGGATAAAATAGCTTCCCAGGAGAAAGATTATTCTTCTGTAAACAACATGGAGGCAAAATTAAAACCTCCTTTAACGGCAACTACCCGCAATTGATGTTCTCCTTTTTCCAGATAACTTTTTTTAACAGAAACGGTTTTCCAGTTTTCATTCCCACCGGTTGAATCAATCCTTATATTTTCTGCCAAAGGCTTTTCACCGTCAAATAAAGATATCATCCCTCCACCGGAAGCCGGAGTAACCCTCAATCCAATGGTGTACCTGCCGTTTTTTTCAACCTGAACAGTATATCGAAGCCATTCCCCGGTCTCTATTTTGCCAACATAATAATTTCCCGGATCCGATGCATTTTGATATATATCCACACCATCATTCCGGTACATTCCGCCATAGTTCCCCATGGAGGGTTTCCCGGTGGATATGCGGTAGTTGGCAGTATCCAAATCATAATAAGCGATGCCATTTCTTCCCAGATCGTAATCCACAGCCCGGATCACCGTACCCTGTTTGATTATATTGTTTGCAAAAGGCCGGGATGTAAAGTTGAATGGCTGGCGGATCATAGCATCAATTACGTCGCGGTGGACGATATTATTTTCGTTGCGGGTATGAATCGCAAGGTCCATCAATCCCTGGTAAACATCCGCAGGAGATGGAGGCTGATTCGTTTTTCCGTTCCAGTAATTTACGGTAGCATCATATTTCGCATTGCCGGGAATCTGCAGGAGGTTGTTAATGCCCAGTTTTTTCAAAGGCCACCATGACCAACCGATATTATTTGATTCGAGCAGTTGAATGGCTTCTGTAAACCAGACATTCGAGTTCTCGCCGGTTTCACCCAGCCATACCGGAACCTGATATTGTTCCCGGAAATCCAGAATATGCTGAATGGAGGCCTGGTCATTTTTATTCCAGTATTTGTGAAAACTCAAAACCATGTTATTATCCCAGGTACCCAGCAGGCCATGGTAGTTATTCCCCCAGCCATTCCCTTCAATGATAATGATATGTCTGGCATCCACCCCTCGTATGGCTGCGGTAATATCCATCAGCAGTTTTTTCAGCGGAACATTTTTTTGTTCCTGCAAACCATTGCGATCTTTTGCAGTATCTTCAAAACCCCAGTTGGGTTCGTTCAACAGGTCGTACCCACCAACCGTAGGTTCATTGGCGTACCGTTCTGCCAGTTTCCGCCAGAGCGCGATCGTTTTTTGTTTGTCGTCTTCACTTTGCCAGAGAGAGGGTTTTGCCGGATCCCGGTCTGAAATATTCAGGTCATTTCCCTGACCACCGGGAGCGGCATGCAGGTCCAGGATCACGTACATATGATTATACCGGCACCAGCTGATCAGGCTGTCTGTTAGTGCGAATCCTATTGGAAGCCAGGTATTTTCTCCTTTTACAGGTTCGTTTTCAGCAGAAAGGGTAAACAGATTATAATGCATAGGTAACCGCACGGAATTAAAACCCCAGGCATGAAGTGAATCAATATCCGATCTGGTTGTGTGATTATTCAGCCAGGCGGTATAAAACTCCTGTGTTTGCGATTCACCAATTAGTTTTTCAATCCGTTGTTTTATGCGGTATTGCTGACCTTCATTCTGCAATCGCAACATATAGCCTTCCTGGAGCATCCATCCGCCCAGACCGATTCCCCGGAGTAAAACGTTTTCTCCTTTTTCGTTTACGATTATCTTTCCGGAAGCTTTCAGGAAACCCTGACCCGTGACGGATTTCATAAGTGTCAGCAACAGGCAGCATACCAGGAAACTGAAAACTTTATTTTTCATATTTATCAATTCTGTGGTGTACGGTTAAAGATAATTCACATTCCATAACGGAATTTTGCAGAATTCAATATTTTCTTACGCATGGCCCGATAAAGTGCAGCCTTTTTACCATCCCGATTCGTATTAAAAGAATTAGTAAAAATTGCAAAAAGCGGTTTCATTTAGCGCAGATTTTGCAAACTCTGTGCTATTCCCTCCCTTTTAAAGCAATTTCCAATTCATAAGATCCGGTCAGGGGTTTGGCGTTTGCGTATCCTGCCAAGTCTGGGAAGGATCATGCAGTAATCAATTAGAAAAGGATTGGGAATGAATTTAGATTTAACCTGACAAATACCTAAACTCATGAAACCCTTCCTGCATCTTTTAACGGTTGTATTTCCGTTACCTGCACTGATAAATCTGGCCCTGCTTACACCTTTTGCAATCTGTTTGCTGGTGAGTCTTTTGCAATACTATAAAATTGTGCCCGCCAGAAAAAACCTGATGCAGACATTGGAAAAAATGAATACGGAGGGAATAAGATTTATTGTTCATGCAGACCAGCATGTCTACAGACTGAAAAATATTGATTTGAAGGAATTTCAGATTTCCGGTGACAGGGAAGCACTCAGCGCTGAATACCTGGAATTCCTGGATCCCAAAAGAGATGACAGGGATGTTCTTACCAAAATGAAAAATGAAATGGGCCGGAAGGAGGTTCATCTGTATACTGATAAAGCATCACTTAATGATACTAAAATTGTTTTGACTGACAATCAGATCAGGGCCATACATTTTTATGAACCTGGTAAAAAAACTACGTGGAAAAACAGGACGCACCAAATAGCAGAGGTTGCTGTTTCTGTTGCGGCAGTCCTGGGTGCAATTATTGTGGCCTGCTCGATTGCCTGGAATGCAATCCGTGTAATATAGACCGACTGCCATTTCGAAACCTTTATTCCTCTTTTTTCTTTATTAAATAATCAGTATTATATTCTGTTTCTCTTTCCCAGCTATTGGATTTGGAAAACCGGAAATCCTGCAGGGCGAGTTTGTTTTTATTTTTCATCCTGATGAGTACTTTATCTACATGAGACGCATCATCGAAATCCAGGCCGATTGCCAGCACCTGCTCATTCTGAAGAACTTCTAATTTATACAGAACCTGTGACTTTACATTTTTAGTCACCATTTCCAGATTACTGTCCGATAAAAAATTATAATAGGTTGTATCTTTTTCCGCAATCTCCAGCCAGACTCCCTTTAAATCCGTGAAATTGATTTTTTGACCGGAACATATACCGCAAATGAAAAGAAGAGGGATGAGAGTAATTCTGAATCTCATAAGGATCTTTTTTCAATGCAAGATTAAGAATATAAACTCAATCTCCCAGTCAATTTATGTGTTAACGAATATACAAAAGGAATAAACTTTAATTAAATAAATCAACTGAAGCAATGGTTTGTTTGAGGTGGGCTGTCGGTGCTGAATATTGAAGTTATGGCTGTTTTACGATCTCTGATTCAAAAATACAAGAACAACGGATCATAATTCTTATATTTATATTCCTGAATTTTAAACTGACCAGATCAATTCGGTTAAATCTCTGTTAGCCTGCTGTTTTAAAATTATATTTTCATTTAAGCACCAGTCCGTTACACGTAAAACAGAAAACTCCAATTTTTTGCTCTTGTAATTTTTTTATGCACTAAATCTTATCATCATTTACATTAACCAAACAGGAAGTTTTATGAAACGGAAATTGTTATTAGCTATTTTAATTTTTACGGTAGGGGCTGGTCAGGGTCAAAATGCAAAAAAACCTAATATTCTAGTCATCATGGGTGACGATGTAGGCTGGTTTAATCTGAGTTGTTATCATCAGGGAATCATGTCAGGTCGAACGCCAAACCTTGACAAACTGGCTGCAAGTGGAATGCGATTCACAGATTATTATGCTGAAGCAAGTTGTACAGCAGGCAGAGCCAATTTTATTACGGGAGAACTGCCTTTGCGCACCGGCATGACCACCGTGGGTCAGGCTGGAGCTGATGTAGGTTTACCTGACAAAGCCTGTACCATCGCAACCGCATTGAAAGCACTGGGATATGCAACCGGCCAATTCGGTAAGAATCATCTGGGGGATTTGAACAAATTTCTACCAACAGTTCATGGATTCGATGAGTTTTTCGGATATCTGTATCATCTCGACGCAATGTCTGATCCCTATTGGTATTCTTTTCCAACAGATGAAGCATTTTATAACGCCAACGGGCCAAGAAGCCTGGTACATTGTTATGCCAGCGCTGCCGACGACGCAACGGTGCAGCCACGGTGGGGAAAAGTTGGAAAACAAAAAATCGTGGATGAAGGTCCGCTGGCTCCTTTTCCAGATATGTCAAATGTGGCTAATATGCATGATCTGCCTTTCGCCAAAGCCAAATATGACATGACAACCTTCGACGAAGTATTGGTGAAAAGTTCCAGCGACTTTATGGATAAAGCAAAAAAAGACGGCAAACCATTTTTCGTTTGGCATAATACCACTCGTATGCATGTCTGGACCTTTCTTTCTCAGAAATATGGTTCACACATGAATTACAAAACCAATTATGGTTTGGAAGAAGCTGGTGTGGAACAAATGGACGATGCGATCGGAGCCTTGATAAAACATGTGGAAGATATGGGAGAACTGGACAATACGATTATCATCTTTACTACTGACAATGGTGCTGAAGTGTTTACCTGGCCCGACGGCGGTATGACACCATTCAGGGGCACAAAGGGAACCGTATTTGAAGGTGGCTTTCGTGTTCCGGCCATCATCAGCTGGCCAGGACATGTTAAGCCCGGTAGTATTGAAAATGGCATCATCTCGGGTCTGGACTGGTTCCCAACCCTGGTGGCTGCTGCCGGTAATCCGGATATCACAGATCAACTGCTGAAAGGAGTTAACCTGGGAGGCTTTACCTACAAAAACCACCTGGACGGATATAATCAGATGGATTTGATTACCGGTAAAGGACCTTCAAAAAGAAATGAGATCTTTTACTTTGGTGGTCCTTCACTGGGTGCCGTTCGTATAGGCGATTTTAAATTCCAGTTTTATCAGCAACCATTTGGCTGGCCGGGTGAAAAAGTAACGACAGATATGCCCACCATGGTCAATCTGCGACAAGATCCCTTCGAACGCACGCCATCGATCCGGGGTGAAAACTTAAACACACTGGCGGGAGGTTATATGAATGATTTCTATGCACGCGAGTTCTGGCGTTTCGTGAATGTTCAGAATTATGTAGCTAAACTGGCCATGACTGCTATTGACTATCCACCAATGCAGGATCCGGCTTCTTTCAACCTGGAAGCAGTTAAACAGAAAATTGCCGAAATGGCCAAGGCGCATGAGGGCCAGTAAGAATTGATCTAAAGAAAATCTCAGGACGGGCGGTAGCATACCGCCCGTTTTTTTTATCGAATTATTTGCCTGGAAATGGAATATAATAATTAATGCGTCCAGGATTTTTTTCCGAACCAGAATAAGGCCGCCAAAGACGGACCGTTATAGCCCCATTTAAAATTTCCGGTAAGATCCGGCCTGAAAACATCCACTTTGAAATCGAGTCCGGTATAGCCGAGGGTCAGATTCAGCTGTTCAATGAGTTTATAGGTTATACCCATATTGAAGGCCAGGAGTCTTCCATTTTTATTATTCATGGTCAGCCCGAAATAAGAAAAGTCTGCATTTACAGCAAAACGATTGCTCACCGCCCAACCACCCCAGACACCAATGTCAGGAAGGGGTGCCGTAAATCCAAAACTGCTTTGAGAGTTAACCCCTGCGTTTTCATTGTTTGTAGAGATGCCGGAATTGCCTTTTATGATATGTGTACCAATAGATAAGCCGGCCTCATAGGTCGGCTTTGAAAGAATCGCGTATCCATAGGAAAACTGGAAAATAGTAGTATTAAAAAAACTATGGACATTCGAATTGGCATGATAGGTATTGTCCCCGAAGACAATATCCCTGTCCAGTGTATGATCTGAACTCCTGTTTACGTTGAAATAATTCAACAACACGCGGGAACGACGGGAGACCTGCCATTGAAAATTAGCCAGAAAGGTTCCGATTTTCCTGTCTAGTCCAAGATCTTTTTCAAAATCAACATTGGTTCCTGAATTGTCTTTGAGCGTAACCTGGATATTCGTGTTATTCACTACATAAAATGCGCCGGCGGAAAGTTTAAACCGTTCCACAAACCAGGGTAGTACTATTTTTTCCTTTTCATTTACTTTTTGATCACTATTTTGGGCGAATGAATAAGAAGATAACGAAAAAAAAATCAGGGCCAGAGAAACAGACTTCATTAGGGGAAATTAATACATTAAATTTATTTAATGCTACCGTTTCGGGATTTAATAATTCAGGACCGTTTTTTTAATAAATGTTTCAACCGGCTGAATGTTTCAGGCTTGATGTTAAGATAGGATGCAAGATATTTCTGGGGAACACGCTGAATCAGGTCACCGTTATTTTGCATGAAATTGATAAACCTTTCCTGGGAATTTACCCGGAGACGGTTATAGTCGAAATCTGCGTTTTTCAGGTACTCATCCCTCGCGAATTGTCGCCCCAATCGTTCAATCTTCGGGCTATATTCAAAAATCTTTTCCAGATTTTCATGTGTGATGGATAATACTTCCATCGGTTCAATAGCCTGTGTGGTAAATTTGGAAGGTTTGCCGGTCAGATAGGATTCATAACAACAGATCACATCATTTTCAGCGGAGAACTGCATAATAACCTCTTTCTTTTCTTTGTTAAAGAACAAGCGGGCCAGCCCCGATTCAATAAAATTCGCATATTTTTCAACCTCGCCCTCCCTGGTCAGCTTTTCTTTCTTTTTGAAAGTCCTCTGCTCAAAAAAACTATGCACGTATTTAAATTCTGCTTCAGTTAACGGAACATAATTTAAAGCGAATTTCCTTAGATTTTCAGATAGATTCATAAAAATACCTGAGGGTTTAATATTTTATAAAATTGAAAAAACCAATATTAAAACTGGCGATTTATTCCTTATTGAAGTTTTTTAGCATAATTCGAATTGGAAATCATCAGCTTCATATCTTTTGCCGGAAGATCAAGTTCTCCGCTGTTGAAGGCTGTAAGACCGTTACTGAAGGTTTGATAATTTACACTTCCGGATACGGCATCCCCATTTGGAACCGTGGATTTAAAACTCTGGCTGATAAATGCCAATGTGCCTGATTTGATTTTCATAGTAAGTTGGTCATTCGGCTGTTTTACATTGCTGCCGACAACCGTAATCGTATTGCCCGATTGGGAAATGCCAGCCGCATCGAAATAGTTGACCATATCCCCTTTATTCATATAAATATAACCCATACTCACCTTAACGCCATTGTCAACATATGTCTTCATTTCAGCAATTTTTCTCCGGGCAATATCCCCACGTATTCCCCTTGTCGGAGGCGGATCCGTTGCTACAGAAGAAACTGCCGTAGTAACCATTTTTCCATCGGGTCCGATCGAAAGAGAACTGACAACCGTGTTTTTTAATGTGCCACCGATGAAAACCTGCACGGTCCGGGTCCAGACATAACTTTTCAGTTGTTCCCGGTTGGCGGCAGCGGCAGCCGATACCTGAAGACTAAGGTTCGTTTTGGAGGACTGTGCTAAAATTCCGGTAGAGATACCCAACAATAGACAGGCTGTAAAGATTTTCTTTTTCATATTTATATTTAATTGGAAGAATAAGATCGTTTTTGCTGGAGGATTAAACTCACTATAGTTTGAAAGAAATGAAAAGTTAACACCAACCATGGCCCCGGGCCTGTTAATTTATGTTTAAGTATTCCGAAAAGGAAGATCAGCGTTAGAATCAGGTTATAAACAAACAGGGTTTTTACCGCCTTGGGAAGGCCTGGATTATCTCTTAAAAGCCAGGAGAGCAGAGACAGAGCTAAGATAGCCGCACCAGCAATCAGCGCAACAATTTTTCCATTTGTTCCGGTTAAAGGAGATCCAAAGAGGAATGAAACCAATGGAACAGGGACCAATAATAAGCCGATACCGGTCAGGGCTTCAACGATTGAAGTGTAGGAAATAAATAATTTCATACCAGGGGGAGATAATGGTCCTGCAACTAATAACTAGCCGCCAATAATCAGCCTCTCTGATAACCAGTCTGCCTGATTCAACCAGTAACCATTCAATCGGGGGAATTCTTAAGGTATGAAAACACGAAACTATACTTGTAGTATCCGTTGAATAAACTGTAATTTAAGATATTTCAGGAAGTATAAAAATTTAGCTCATATCAGGTTTTCCCTGCAGCGGAAATCATCATTTACGTATTTTCTCCAGGTTCATTTGCCGGACTTTCCCTGATTTTGGTTTTCTTATGTTTCCGGACCGACAATTCTATTGGCTGTTCAAGAAATGTTTTCGCCTGACCGAAAAGAATACCCGTAGATATCGCAAAAGCGAGCAAACCGGCAGAAGCAATGATTCCTTCCAGTAGCCGCCAGTTTAGCGGTAAATAAAATTTACTTCCCACCGTAGTGTATTCATTTAACGCGAAATAAAATGAAGTGCTCGCATTGGGGAATGCCCCTTTCCAGTAAAAAAAACCTGCCCAAACCATTACTTCTGTGAGATGTACAATCATGATCATGCAGCTTGCGAAGATGAGTGGCAACAGACCTGACATCAGATTTTTTTTTCCTTCCAATCTTAATTTTATGGAACGATTGATCCGCAGGACCATCAGCATGCCAAAACCATGCATGGCCATGGTAATGGCTACAAGTATGCCACCCCAGAAAATTTCCTCCAGCGAGATGACATAAATCGGTTCCACGGCGGTATTCATGTGGCTATTTAATAGAAGGATAAAGCTAAAGCAATTTTTAATGGTTGGTCCATTACCTCTGATAATAAAAAAACCCTTCGGTTAAAAGGGTGTTTTTCTGCTTATAGCTGTTTTCAGGTTAATCCTTTAATAGAATTTTGCATAAAACTCTCCGCTATCCACGGTTTTGCTGACAACGGCAGAATCCGTAGCCATATACAATACGCCGCTGAACGTGCCTTTTACATAAGTAGAAGTGGCTTCAGTAATCGTGCAGGAAAAACTTTCCGGAGCATTTCCATAGTCATAGGTGGTGTTCCAGATCGATGAAGGAGCAGAACTTCCCAGAGGTGATACATAAGACAGACTATTAAATGTTTGTCCGCCCAATGCCGAAATCGGATAGGTTGAACCTGCGGTAAAATTGTCCTGATCAGACCATAAGACGAGCCCGGACTCTTCTGAATTTGATGCCCCGACTATGGTTAAACTATAGGTTCCGTTTCCCAAATTGGCCTTTGTTGCCAATACGTTTGTATTGAATGTTTTTGCAGAGCCGTTATAGTTACCTTTGAAATAGTAACCTGATGATGAACTATTTGAAGACTTTTTGCAGGAAAAAACGAATACAAGGAGCGCAAAAAGGGTAATGGTTTTAAGGATGGATTTCATGGATTGAATTGTTTGATTGATAACGGAAATTTACGGGCAATAGTACGTGCCGTTGCTTTATTTTCACAGGGATTACATAAGAAAAATGCTTATCAGGAAAGGTTCGGATTCCATTTATTACCGATAGTTTTTATATGCATATAATGGAAAATAGGATTGGGGCCGGGATTCTTTCCGAAATAGAAATCATTTCGGGAAATGGGAAGCTTTACCAGGAAAAGAATTTTAGATTGAGGGCTCAGGCAATTGATGATCTGGAATTTAAAATTATTGACCGGATTGATGCGCTGTTAGAGAACAGGGATGTATTGGATAAAATGTCCGATTTGAAAGTATTTGCGGAAAGGATAAAACGTAGTCTGGTAGCAGTGGATTTAAGAATGTTTCGTCAGTTGCGGATAAAGATTTCCAACGGAGAATACCAAGGGGCAAACCTGTTGAAATTGTTGGATGAATATTTTGACAACAATCTGTCGTCAATTCTTCAGCCGGATACAATCGGTTATAACGAGCTGGATATTTTTTTAAACGGGCTACTGACATATCAAGACATCCCCGGGGAAACAAAATTGAGGGAGCCTGAGATGGCATATTATCAAAAAACACCGGCCGGGATCATCTTGAAATTGATCGAGAAAGCTGAATTTAAGCCGCAGGACATATTTATTGATCTTGGTTCGGGCCTGGGTCAGGTTGCGATACTGGTGAATTTAATTACAGGTGTTCGTTCCACAGGTGTGGAATTTGAACCGGCATTTTGTGGGTATGCAAGGGCCCGGGCTACAGAGCTTAATTTAACCGATGTTGAATTCATTTGTGGTGATGCCCGGTTTGCGGATTATTCCGAAGGAACGGTTTTTTTTATGTATACTCCTTTTGCAGGAAAAATTCTTCAGGAAACTTTACAAAACTTAAAGGAAGAGGCGAAAAAAAACAAAATCAGGATTTTCACCTATGGATCATGTACTCCGTTAGTTGCACGCCAAAACTGGCTGATGCGGGTAAATGAAATGCGCCTTGGAACTGGTGACTTCGCAGAATTTAAAAGTCTGTGAAGGGTGAATATTGCACAAGTACGATAATTAATCATGCCTGGCGCAACAGGTAACTTTTGATTAAGTTAACTAAGTTTGTAAGAGAGAAAAATTAATAAATGATGAGCAGGGAAGAAAGACCGATTAGTTTGGGCACCGTTGCTGGACTTGGATTTATCCTGCTGGGCATTTTGAATTTATTTGCCTTCATGAATTATAAGAGGACGTCCATAAATGTCACCAGCAGAATCCCGGCCATCCTGTTAATCCTGACCGGGGTAACCATCCTCATAATAAGAGCCATTCGAAAAAACAGGGAATAGAAAAGGGTTCGATAATGAAGCACTGTTTTTTCCCGCGAAACATGCGAAAAGAAGATTATATTACATAAAGGAAAAGTTAAACTAACGATATGAAATTTGCCTTATTGACTGTTACATACGGGGGATTGTTTTATAAAGGGAAAGCCCTGACCCTCGATGAACAGATTCATCGTGCAAAAGAATTTGGTTTTGATGCCATCGCCATTGAAACCAAACGACCCGTTGCTTCCCCGTTGGATTTAACCAAAGGAGATCGTTTGCGTATAAAAAGTCTGGCTGTTGATGAAGGTATTTCCCTTTGTGCGGTTGAAAGCATGTCGAACTTCGCGGGAAAACATATGGAAGAAAGGGAAAACAATCTGGCCATGATGCGGTATGTACTGGAAATGGCCAAAGACCTTGGGGTTAACCTGGTGAAAGTTTTCGCTGCCTGGCCCGGGCTGATAAACGATGAAGAAGATATTGCCTTGTATGGGCAGTTTGAAAGAGGAAATTATTATAAGCGCCTCTGGCCCGCAGATCTCCGCAAATGGAATCACTGTGTGGAAGGCATCCGTGAAGTGGCTGATATAGCTGCTGATATGGGAATTACCCTGGCACTTCAGAATCATGCTCCTGTGCTGTCGAAGGGATATGAGGATACACTAACCATGATGCAGGAAATTGATCGTAAAAACGTACAGCTTTGCCTGGATGTTCCCTTATTTTACGAAAGGCAGAGTGATGAATATATCCGCGAAGCCGTAGAGAAATGCAGGGGACATATCGTGCACACGCATTATGGAGCCTGGAATTTCAGTCAGAAAAAAAACGGGGAAATAATTCAGGATCCTTCTCCGTCTACCGGCGATCTCATCAACTACACTGCTTTTATTGAAGCCTTATACCAGACGGGATATACCGGTTGCCTCACGTCAGAATATTGTTTACCGGTGATTAAAAGTCATCAGCTGGCCGGAATTGAAGAAGTTGACCATGCCACGCGCATTTCTCTCCAGTATATGAAGCAGCAGGTACAGCAGGCCGTGATGGCATAGTCCAACTTATCCATCTCCAGCCTATGCTTCGATACCCAAAGACCCGCCTCAGTATCATGATGTTTTTGCAATTCTTTATCTGGGGTGCCTGGTATGCCACGGGTGGAAATTACATGAAAACGCATGGGATGGGGAACGTGATATATCTCGCTTATATGGCCAGTGCCATCGGCGCAATCATTGCTCCTTTTTTTCTGGGTATGATTGCTGATCGTTTTTTTCCTGTACAGAAATTACTGGGCGTAATGCATATCCTGAGTGGAATATTTGTTTTTTCTGCGCCATTTTTTGCAGAAGGAAATTTTATTTCAACTCCACTGTTTCTCAGTTTCCTGCTTTTGCACATGCTCTGTTATATGCCCACGGTGAACCTTGCCGCCGCTACCGCGTTTCATATATTAAAAAACCAGGAAAAAGAATTCCCCTTCATTCGCCTGTTCGGAACGCTGGGCTGGATTGCGGCTGGTATTATAGTAAGTAAAATACTAAAGGGAGATACCACAGCCTTGCCTATGCGCATTTCTGGTATTGGTGGTGTGCTGATGGGATTATATAGTTTCACCTTACCACATATTCCTCCTGCCGGGGCGGGTAAAAAAATGTCGTTCCGCGACCTGATCGGAGCAGACGCATTTGTAAAATTGAAATCGGGATCTTTTATCGTCTTCAATATAGGACTGCTTCTGATTAGTCTGCCCTTCGCTGCTTATTTCTCCTATGTACCGGTTTTTCTGCAGTCGGAGAATATCTCAAATCCTGCATTTAAAATGACCTTCGGGCAAATGTCTGAGATTATTTTTCTGCTGATACTGCCCTGGTTCTTTTCCCGTTTCGGCATCAAATGGGTTTTACTCACAGGAATGCTGGCCTGGGTGTTCCGGTATGCATTATTTGCGCTGGCTGCACCGGATGCCATTGGCTGGATGATGATGGCGGGCATCGTATTACATGGGTGTTGCTACGATTTTGTATATGTTGCCGGACAAATCTATATCGACAAAAAAGCTGGTCCGGATATCCGCGCCCAGGCCCAGGGTCTTTTCGTGATGGTTTCCTATGGACTGGGGCAGGGGTTGGGTACCCTGGCCGCCGGATCGATATTTAATAACATTATGCGCCATGGCAGTTCAGCTCAGCAATGGCAGCAATTCTGGATCATTCCATTAATCTTCGCGGCGGTGGTAACCGTAATTTTTCTTTTTGGTTTCGGGGAGAAAACCAATAGTCTGAAAAACGGTTTTTCAGCGAACCGTTAAAAATCCATTTAATAAGCCTGTAGCTAGCCAGCTGGGATTGTCCAACAGGGGATCTATTTTCAATAGATAGGGAGGCCAGGGCTCCCTTAGGGTTGCAACAAGGTCGTATAGTATATGAAAGAAAAGTAAGTGCGGGGTAAGTCCGGGAATTCCCGGACTTACCCCGCACTTACTTCAGATCCATTCCTGCATCTTCCTTAAGGCAACCCTAACTAAACCGCAGGGTCCCACTGCCCGCAATATCTTGGAACCTTCCTGTTTGGCACCAGGCGGTTATAGCCCCCCAGGCCGGGACTCCACCATATCTAAACATCAACCCCCTAAAAAATAAATTTTGCGAAGCCAATCGGTTGCACGTATATTTGCAGCCGAACGGCTTCATATTTAACTTTCAAATCATGAGACGCGACATTTTTCAGGCTATTGCAGACCCTACCCGACGAGCAATCCTCGTTCTGATCGCCGTTCAGGCCATGACCCCTAACGCCATTGCGGGACACTTTGACATCACCCGCCAGTCCATATCCAAACATTTACGCATCCTGCATGAATGCGAACTACTCGCTCAAAAGCAGGAGGGAAGGGAAATTTATTATGAATTAAAATTTGAGAAAATGAAAGAAATCGATGTGTGGGTGGACCAGTTCAGGAAGATCATGGAAGAACAGTTTCTCCAACTCGATGAAGTATTATTCACCATAAAAAATAAGAAAAAATGAACCTGTTGTTTGATTTCACCGTCGACAAAGCTACGGCAACCATTCACGTTACACGGGAATTCGCTGCCGACCAGGATCTCGTGTGGGATGCCTTTACCAAGGCCGAAATACTGGACCAGTGGATGGGCCCCAAACCCTGGCGGGTCCAGACAAAGGAAATGGATTTTCGTGAAGGTGGTCGTTGGTTGTTTTCGATGGTCGGGCCAGATAATAGTCCGGCAGACCGCTATAGTTTGGCGGAGTATGTCGAAATCCAACCCAAAACAAGTTTCACCACAAAGAATTCCTTTGCTGATGAAAATGGAAATGCCGTCAACTCCGGCTTTACCTTCTCCATAACGAAGTACTCCTTCAAAGGTGGGGACGAAAAAACCACCGTTCAAATATCAAAAAAGATGGCGAGCCTTGCCGAACTTGAACAATTCATCGCGGGAGGTTATTATGAAAAAGGAACGGCCGCGGGCATGAACAATCTGGATGAAGTCTTAAAGACCCTGGTCACCAGCAAATGACGAAAATTCAATTCCAAAAAATCTATCGTTATGAGAAAGTTGATCATGAGGATGTCGATCTCCGTCGACGGTTTCGTAGCTGACTCCAATGGCAAGAATGATTGGGTGTTTAAGAGTTCCGATGAAACTTCGAGAGCCTGGGCAGTCGGACAATTCTGGGAGGCTGGCCTGATCATTATGGGCAGGAAGTCCTTTGAGAATATGTCCCCGTATTGGCCGACAGCGACCGGACCTTTTGCTGCGCCGATGAATAAAATTCCTAAAGCGCTATTTTCCAAAAAAGGATTTAAAGTCCCTACACCGGTGCAGACGACAACGGCAAAGCAGTCGCAAGCCACCGTTTCCTGGGCAGAAGCGCAGGTTTTCGACGGTGATCTGAACGAAGAAATAAAGAAACTCAAATCAGGACCGGGAAAACCGATCGTGGCCATTGGCGGCGCAGGATTTATGCGGAGCCTTATAGCCACGGGTCATATCGATGAATACCACCTGATCATTCATCCTGTTGCATTGGGTTCCGGGTTGCCAATTTTCACCGATCTTGGCATGCCGCTTCACCTGAAGGTGATGGATGTGAAGACTTTCCCGGGAGGGATCGTGACACATACTTACAGCATATAATCCCGGCGCAATATTACGGCCGTCCTTCATTTTTGTATAATAAAAGTAAAAAAGGCAAGCTAACCGGCAAACCCAACTGAAAACCCGACGAGTTTGTTTTTTGTTTTGACGAGCCTGACCCAATAAATAATCCAGCAAACCATTCCTGTAAAGAAAAACATACTTCCTAACAACCTCAGGTTTGAAGTAGAATGCGCGGTTAAGTAATTTACGGTACCGCCTATTGTCGTTAAAATGCTATAGGCTATTCCGATGATATAAGTGGGAGACTCGTCTGTTTCTTTAATTTGTACCGGGGAATGGTCAAGAATGGATCCGCCAATTTTGGATGCCATTTCCTTTGAAATAGAATTGGCAATCCGGATAACGACGATAAATTGCCAAACCAAGCCGAAAACGGGGATGAGTTGCAACCAGACCGATCCCGGGGACATTTCTCTGTTCTCCTGACTGATTACCTGCAGTGTTCTTTGTTGAGCAAGAAGGAAAAGTATGGCCGGAATTACGAAAGCCAGCAATAAAACGATTTGTAACATTTTTTTATTTGAAAGTAATAAAACTAATTCGTTTTTCTAAGCAGGAGTAATCAACGATCGAAAAAGTCAATATAGATAAGGGTTTCCCTTATCAAGAACGATTTTGAACAACCTGGCAATATTATACCGACTAAAGTAATCGTATTAAAGTGTTAATAGTTTTCGAGATCGAGACGCATAAATACTTTGATTTACGACAAAACCCACGACAAGCGTGGGTTTCTTTTATGTCTTAGTTTAACACAATATCTGCCCAAAAAACCGGGTCCATCATATTAGTAAAAGCTATTGAATTTTGTTAATTTCCTTATTCGGTTATTAAGGTCATCGCATATGATAACATTTCCTTTTTGATCAATGGCGAGACTATTTGGATGCCATACCAAAGCATTTATGCCAAGGCCGCCATCTCCACTAAAGCCACCAGTGCCATTGCCTGCAATCAGGTCGATAATGCCTGTCTTTTTATCAACTTCATAGACTTGGGACAATATCTCGTCAGCAATAAATATATTCCCATTGTTGTCAACAGCAACACCAGTTGGTTGGGTAAAAGATGCATTTGTCGCTTCCCCACCTTTACCTGAATTGCCCATTACACCATTGCCAGCAATCGTTGTAATAATGCCGGTTTTGCCATCTATTTTTCTCACCCTGTAGTTAGCCTGGTCAGTCAAATAAATATTGTCCTGATCATCCAGTACAAGATTCCAGATAAAGCTCCATGTTGCCAGCTTAGCGGGGCCACCATCGCCTCCAAAACCGCTGTTGCCGGTTCCAGCAATAGTGGTAATAAATCCTGTTTTTATATCTAATTTTCTAATCCGGAGATCAGAAGCCATTATTAAATCTCCATGTTTATTAAAAGCAATACCAAAGGGTTGAATATTGGTTGACAATGCATGTCCATCCCCATTAAATCCGTAAATACCTGTTCCGGCAACAGTTGTAATGATTCCTGTGGCCTTTTCCACTTTGCGGATACAGTTGTTGCCAAATTCAGCAATAAACAAATTGTCATGCTCATCAACTGCAGTTTGAAAATCATAACTAAGACTTGCCTGAGTGGCCAATCCGCCGTCACCTGAATATCCCAGAATGCCATTTCCCGCAACAGTAGAAATTATACCTGTTCTGGCATCAACCTTTCTTATAACATAATTTTGTGGATCAGCGATATAAATATTGCCATACTTATCAAGGCTCACACCTGCGGGATTAAAAGAGGCATTTAGGGCAGAGCCGCCATCCCCGGTATATCCGCTTGCGCCATTTCCGCAAATAGTATTTATGATCCAGTTATTGAATTTGTTATTTAACGCATTTGATGTTTTAGATGAGGATAATGACTTTTCCAAATTTTGATCCGTTAAATCTCTCTTCGTACATCCTGTAATAAACAGGCAGCAAATAATGAAAGTCTTTTTTAGCGGGAACCAGTAAATCTTTTTCATTTGATTTATTTTAATGAGTTATATAATAAATATCAATGGCTAATTAAATGTAGTCGTTGTATAGAGCGGGAGGAAATTGATAATCGCGCCAATTAATTAACATTAAGTGATTTTCCCCTATCCTGAGATCCAGGTTTCTTAGAACATATTAGTTTTTGCAAAAAATCTCAGCCGAAGATGGCATGGGAAGTAAATCTTACTAATACCCGAAAGATTATTGGCAATTTTTGCAAAATATAAATAGTAGTTTATTAAGGGAGTGACGCCCTTTCGATTTTAGGACAACACTAAATCATCCCGCCAGAACCCAAAATCGGGATCTGAAATATATTTATTTAAGTTAATTCATGTTCGAATTCGGTATTTTTTCTCTCATTGTTTCAAGTAGCGAAGCACAACACATCCCGACTTAAAAACCGTCGACTCAACAAGTTTTAATTTTAATTTATTTTGCAGGTTAATGCCTTCAAACAACCGTCTCCCTTCTCCTATAACTATTGGGTGAACCACAATATGATATTCGTCAATCAGACCAAGCTCTGCAAGTTGCGTAGGAATGGTTACACCACCGGTAAAGATATTTTTGCCTTGTTCTTTTTTCAATTTAAGTACTTCGTCTTGAAGGTTCGTACGAACAATTCTCGTTTTTTCTCCTTCAGTGCTATCTAACGATTGGGAGAAAACTACAATTTTGTCAACAGCGTCAAATGCCTTGGCAAATGTCTCCTTTCCTGCGCCAAACCCATGTTTGTGCGTTAGTGCTCTGTGACTTTCTTTTTTAACCAATTACTTATTTTTTTGTCAACTTTTGATGTGAATAAATTGCTTAATATTACTAAAGCAACAATCAGAGCTATGGGTAAAATAAACCCAGCCGGCAAAAAATATTGCCCTATTGAGTAAATAATTAACACACCAATATTTTCGTGTATGAGGTATAAAAAATAAGAAGACTTGCCAATATCCGTTAATACCTTGTTTTCAAAAATACCAATCCATTTTGGGGAATAAATAAAAAGAAAAAACAAAAAAATCATAAAAAAATAAATCACTCTTACCTGTAGTCCAACCCCAGTATAAATAGTATATAATAATAGAAAAACAAGAGATAGTTTTACGTAATTCGATGTTTTATGGTTCAGTTGCTTATTCTTAAATAACAGATAGAATAAAACACCTAGACTGAAAAATTGCAAAAAATCAATTAGATTAAAACCATGTTGAAACCATTTTGAGTAGTTTAACAAAAAATTATTTGACAATCTAATATTAAGCCTGTTGCTTCCCTGAACATTCTCAATGATATAATTTATGCTCATTAAAAGAACTGAAATAAATATAAAGTGCTTAATAAACTTTTCTTTATTGCTATAATAAATCACGCTGACTAATAAATAGAATTGTATTTCTGGCCAAAGGCTCCAGTATGCGCCATTGATATAGTTTAAATTAAGATTATGAGTACTAAAGATATTATTTAATAAAATGGGTGATATGAAAGTAACACTAGGGATGAAGTTCTCGATTTTATGGCTTGATGGAAATAAATAGGAATGGTCAAACAGATTGAATACAATATATGTAATTAACGATGCCAATACTATCGAAGGAAACAATCTGATGAACCTTTTCTTCCAAAAAGAAGAAAAATTTACAGTATTGTCTAAGGTGAAAAAGATCACAAAACCGCTAATTATAAAAAAAAATTCAACGCCAAATCTCCCGAAGCCAAAATAATCATAGGCGTTTTTGTAGGGGTATAAAGATGTTTTGTTCAGAGGGGGAATGTATCTTGAAAAAAAATGAAAAAGTAATACTGATAATATTGCTAAGGATCTAAACCCATCTAATATTGAGATTCGTGATTTTATCATAAATAATTTAAAAAATTCACATTAGGAGATTCTATTGTCTTTTCCTGAGATAGGTTGACCATTTTCCTGTTTAAAAAGAAGCGAGTTTTTCGTGTTGAAAGAAATATTGATTCGTTTTAAAAAAACACCCCGCCCGTTTTTTAAAAACTTGTCAACATGGACTTCTTCCTGGAAGTTTCATGAGAACTGTGTGAACAGATTCTATAGAACTTTCAAAAACGACGAGTTTGAGTATGTCAACAAATTGCTCGTTATTCATAACTGTACTATGTTTTTGCTGGTACTAATATAGCATAACATGTGGGTAGAAAATCATGAAAGTGAAACTGAAGTCCTCGCTAAAGGGCAGGTTAGAGTATCCGAAGATTAATAGTGACAACAATCGTGTAGTTTTCAGAACTTATTGGTATACTTCCGGGATGAGATCAGCAGAAGTGAATGAGAGTAGCTGCTAGTGTGAAAGTGGTATGATGGAATAGCTTTTTAGAAAAACTACCTTACTATCATAATTATCGAACAGGTCGTTATTCAATAACCGTACGGGAAAAGAGAACAACTTTTCTGTGTCTCCAGAGTCTTCTGTACGTTTTAGATCTAACTCAGCGACAATCAGGATCACGAGTACTTTTTTGATTTGGTCATCAAAATCCTCCGACATCGCCTGATTTCTCATCATGCGGAGTGTTTGAACAGCTCATACTGATTGGTAGAACTGTAAACACTTATATGTACACCGATCCCTTTGTGGAGGGAGACAATATTTTCTTCGAAGGTCTTTGAAGTATCCAGTTTACACTCGTAAAACAAATCGAAGTTGGTGTCATTCCTGTAGGGATCCAACAACAATAATCCACTCATCTTGTCCCTTGGGTGTGGGGTACACGAAGTGAATAGAAGAAGGAGAGGGAGAATCCTCATGAATTGTAGTTTGCTATAAGATGACATCATATGACACAATCCATATTGGTATCTGCAAAACTTGCTCTTTTCGGGAAACTAAGGTCTAATCTCGAAGTGGGTATACTTTTCTCTCATAAAGTGGGTATACTTTGTTTGGGACAGTACATTAACATATAAACTGAATGTGTCATAAAACGCTGAAACCCACGACTGGCGTGGGTTTCAGCTCTCAGCGGACCGGACGGGATAGTTCCTTCAATCCTAACTAGTTAAATTACAATTCTTTAATATTTTCGGTCGATTTTTTAGTCGATTTCAAAGAGCAGGCTTTGCCTATTTTCTGAATCTTTATCCAGATTAACGATAACCTGGTAAAGGTACAGCTAAATTAAATTTCTTCTATTGAGTTTCTACTGAAACAATATAGAAAATTGCCTGAAAACCGGTTTTCATAAATTTCCGGGTTCTGGTTTTCGCATACAAATGAATAAATATCGAAATCCGGATTTTTTGCACTTTATTTTTCCCAAGTCTTCCCCAACTCTTGAATTTTCTTATTTCTCCTGGTGTAAGTTTATCAAAACAATAAAGTGATGAAAGAAATGGAAGCAGAGGGGCATGTCGTGACGCCGATTTTATTTCCCTATGACCCGACGGTTTTCTGGGATTCGATTCGGAAAATTATCCGCGAGGAGATGAAGGACATCGAGCAGGGGAGGCCGGTAACTACGAAATTCGAGACACCGGGTCTTGTCTACAAACCGTTGTACAAAATTGCGGAGGTATGTCAGATTTTTCACGTCACCAAGCCGACGATTTACGATTGGGTGAAACACGGGAAGCTTAAGCCGTTCAAAATTCGTTCGAGGGTCTACTTCCTTTGGCAGGATATCGACAGGCTTATGAAGCCTTAGATGTAATGTGGAGTTGGCCGTCTCCCCGCACCTGCGGGGGCCGGGCTCTCCGCTGTATCCCTCCCGCACATGCGGGAGGGGATGCCGCTGCGATCCCTGACGGATTCGCGCGCTCTCTAACGGTCATGACTATCCAATTTTATCCTCCTCGTAATTTTACGAATCAAAATTGAGTGTTCCCGCGTGATCGTGGAATTTAGTTTGCATTTATATTTGATGCCCGATCCAATCCGAACGAAAAATGAACGTCCAATGTCCAGATCCAGATCCTTGTAGAAAACCCCATTAAAATTCAACTATGAAGAACCGCACGGAGAGATCTGGCGGTTTTTTCTTTTCAGTACTTTTAGATTTACCTTCCTTTTGAGGCAGAACAGCAAGATCTTGAACCGGCTTTTATTGAATATCATTTTCATTTGAACTGTTCCTAATTTTTATTCATCTATAAAGTTTGAAATAATTAAGTTGAAGGTTTATTTATTCTATGATATCCGGCCGACACTTTTTTTGATCCCCCACAGCGGTTTAAAATCTTTTGTCAGCATCTTACCCGAACTAACATGGAAGGAATATAAAATGTCTTTTTGATAATATAATTTTTTTGGCAAAAAGTGCTTGGATTGGCCTTCATTACCGAAGTTATTCAACGGTGCTTCAGTTAACAGTTTCGGAGTTTGTCCCTGTGAAATAATAAGGGAGTCAATAAATTTATTTTTAGCAGAATCGTAAAGCCTCAGCGTATCATAGATCGGTATCCAGGTAAAGTATAAGGTGTCCTTCTTAACCGTATAAATTCCGTTTGCCCAGCTATCTATCAGGTCGAATCGGAACGTAAAATGAAAACTGCTGTCCCCTTTGATTGTCATTTCGTTAGCCTCATTATCTCGCCACACGCCGCAATATTTATTTTGGGCCTTCATTTTGTAATTAAGAATCACCAGGACTAGCATAAAAAGAATGGATTTCATGCCTATAAATTATGGTATTTAAAAATCCGCCTCATACCCATGTCCTTTCCCACCATAATAAATTAACCATTTGCTGGCAGCATACAGAATATGCAATTTGCTTTCCAAACTATCCTCGTCATCTTCAAGAGGCATACGCTGGTCTTTAATGGCTTGCAAATTATTTTCCAGCGCAATCCGGTCTGCGATTTTCATTAACTGCTGCCCGTATTGTAAAGCGGGTCCGGCTAATTTGGTTTCCCAGGCTTTATTGAGTAGGTCCTTGCCAATTAAGTCTTCACAATCTTTTAAGAATTGTACCCTAAAAACATTCCGGTCCGCATGCATGGCGATATAAACCGGGATTCCGTCACTTTCCGGCGCCAGTTCGATGACATAATACCCTTCCGCGTCCTTAGCGAACTTTTCGAACGGGACTTTTTTGTCCGAGGCTTCGTATTTTTCTTTCATCCATTGGTCCGCGGCGGCGTCCCGGTTCACCCTTGGCGCGCCGATGGTTTCATAAGCGGGGATCTGGAGCGAGAACCATTCGGCCAGTAACACTTCCTTCGACGGGCCTTTTTTGCCCTTCAGTTTGTCCAGGAAACTTAAGGCCGGTTTGTCGATCCCCTGCAGCAGGCGGTAGAGCTGGTTGAATCTTTCCTCCGAGCCGGGTTTTGGTTTTCCCATCGGTTTCCAGTCTAGTCCCATGCTTGATTTTTGGGGGGTTGAATGTTTAGGGGTTGAATTGAAGGGGAAAAGTAAGGACTATTGTTCTATTAACCACTAGGGGTTAATACTTATGCCGTCCCCACGCACGAACGTGGGCGGGCTCTCCGCTGTATCTCCCGCCGTGCGGGAGGGAGGATGCCGCTGCGATCCCTGACGGGGAGGGGGAAGAATCTAATTTAATAATTCGTCAGCATTTAGGGATTTTTATTCTTCCTGCATCTTATGAAGGATGAAGAGAAAAAAAATACACTATGTTCCTGGGTTAATCAGCTTAATTGGGTTGCCTGTTTTACTTTTTATTTTTAGTCCGAGTCCGGCTAAACCAAAAAATGCCGTAAGAATATTTCTTCCTGCGGATGAGAAAGATGAAACTGGCCTAATAAATAAATATTCAAAATATTATTTGTATAAGATAGTCAAAAATAAAAAAATTGTTCAGGTTGAACTGGATAATTTACCGGAAGAAAGGTATTTGACCGGTCCGAAATTAGAATTTATTACAAGAGAGATAGAACGATTGAAATTTACGCACGACAATTCATTCGTTTTGAAAATACATTTGAGTGATTCATGCACACTGGGAGACTTTGTGTGGATGGTGAACCAAACTTTGATTTATCAGTTAAGAAGATGGTCTTTTGCAGATGATACCTTTTATTTTTTTAATAGTTCCCCGGATACGATAAAGCAGGAACATTTTGCTATTTAAAACATTGGATTTTTAAGTATTTAGATCTTCTATGCTCTGCTTTTTATTGGCCTTACCCCACTGCCCCCATATCACCAGATATCAAACCCCCGCCGTTATCCAGACATCCGCGAAATTGAATATTCCGGTTCGTAAGTTCATAATGCCGAGGTTCATGAAATCAGAAACATGCCGGTCGAATAACAAACGGTCAATGATATTTCCCATGCCGCCTGCGAAAATTAAAGCGAAAGGCGAATATCTTCCCATTGGGCATGCCCCGGACTTTAGTATCGTGTAAATAAAGAAACCAAGGAAAAAAACCAGGGGAATGATACCGAGGATCCAGTAACTGGCGATCCTGGGCAGGTTATCGGCGAAACTCATGGCCGCACCCGTATTTTCCACGTATTCGAGTCTGAAACTGTCGTGCAGGTAGGAGTGGACGGCCTTGTCTTTTAATTGTTCCTTGGCGATATCCTTGGTCACCCGGTCCCAGCTGATGAGGGTCAGGGAGCTGAGGCAGAACAGCAGGATCTTTAACCGGCTTTTATTGAATATCTTTTTCATTTGTACTAACTCTCGTTTTTATTCATGTATAAGGTACGAAATGGTTACGGTATCTGTAAGGACTTGTTGGCCGTCTCCCTCCTGCGTTCGGGCCGGGCTCTCCGCTGTATCTTCCCGGAGGGAAGGATGCCGCTGCGATCCCTGACGGGAGCAAGGAAAGGGGGGTGTCTTGCCGAAGTGATCTCACCGCACTCTTTTTATTTCTTCATAGTGAAACTTCGAACTGTCAACGCCATTCCATGGATTCGCCCTTTCGGATCAACATGGTGCCAATATATTCCGTCTATTCCCATTCCTGTTCGCATATGTCAGCCTGTGCCTGTACAATTTTGAATCAAAGAGGTAGGTGACATAGTCTCAGCTGATACTATCCTTAATATTTATTGTGGAAACCATAGCTGTTATGATTTCTTTCCCTTTATTTTTAAAAATCAGTTTCCCCGTTGTTTCGCAAGTATCGGAGACTGTTTCATTTTCGTAAGTGAGTAGCTCAGAATAAACATTTATAGTAGAGGGGTCAAATGATTTAAAAACGAAAGTGTCTCTTTGTATAGTAAACAATATTTAGCTCGTCGCATTGTTCAAGGGCAATTTCCTGATCCGCTCCTGTTGCTTTGTATGGCAGGATAGCATTAAAATTAGTATCACTGAATAACGAACATTAAAAATCCACCTCATACCCATGCCCGTTTTTGCCATAATAAATTAACCATTTGCCGGCGGCATACAGAATTTGCAACTTGCTTTCAAGACTATTTTCGTTAGAGCAGGCATAATAAAATCAATATTTCTGCATAATTGATTATTAGTTTCGGTATTCACCCTCAAGATAGACCAACGATCTTTTCGAGGTTTTTATAATTGGCAATCTTGACGATATCCAATGGACTTTTGTCTACTTTGTTCTTATGATTCAGGTCTGCGCCATAATGAAGAAATAGATTTATTAAGTCAACCCTGGCGTTTCTGCCTTTATCATTAAATATGGCAGTCCAAAGAGGTTGGTTTCCCCATTTATCTGCTATAGACAAATTAGCGCCTTTTCCCAAAATCGCCGCCGCAAGAACGGTTTGATCATACTCAGCAACATAGTGCAGGGCGGTCTTTCCATCTTTGTCTTGCAAATTCACATCAATTCCATTTTCAATTAAGAATTTTCCCATCGAAACCAAGTTTCTGGAAATACTGCGAAGTAATGCCGAGTATCCGAATTGATCCTTGGTATTGATATTAAAATGACTATCGAAGTAGTTTTTGAACACCCGGAATGTCGTTCTTTTCAACGGCGTCGAAATATTCTTCCATATTATTAAATTTATAAATCCCGAATTAACTTTTACCCCTCACTCACAATACTTCCCCATCTCCTCATACACCATGGCCTTTTTTTCACCAAGGAATATGGCCTCATTAAAATCTGCACATATCTTTTCTTTTTCCGGTGCCGGGATATCCACTTTATCCTTACCCGCCATTACCGTGACTTCGCTGTTTTTTAAAAGCGGGCGGCTGGCCGCAAATTCCTGTTTCCGGATCCGGGCAAAGGCCCGGTTGGTATAGGCAGCCATGGTATAGGGTTCAAAGTGCAGGGCCAGGTCAAAATCCGCAATGGCGGCATCAAATTTTTCCTGATTGAGCTCCAGGGTGGCTTTCGAGAAATAAGCGCCTGCAAAGCTGCTGTCCAGGGCAATAATTTTATTGCAGCACTTGATGGCTAAATCATAATCTCCGGCCGCCGTGCTTTCCTTGGATTTTTCAAGCAGGGATGCAATTTTAGCCATGGCCGGATCCGGGTGCACTTTGCCATCTTTTATATAAATCCGCTCCTTAATCCTGCCGGAGGAATAGTAGCGCAATACCGAATCTGCAGGTTCCCCGTCTTTGTAATTTCCCCTTACTTCTGCCTGACCGTTCGGATAATAGGCAATCCAGAGCCCTTCTTCTTTTCCGTTGAAGGCATTACCTTCCTGGCGGAGGTGGCCGTCCGGATAAAATTCCTGCATAAAACCATTTTCCTCTCCGTTCTGAAAGTTCTTTTTGGCCATTAGCCGGCCATTTTGGAAGTACAGGTTTCTCGGGCCGTTGAGTTTGCCATTCACGAGTGTCCCGTCGCCCCGCTTTTTTCCGTTATAGTAATAATCGATAAAGCGGCCGCTGCCATTTATTTTAAGGAGTTGTCCCGAGCAAGGAATGCGCTGGATGCTGTCCGGACGGCTTAGATAATTTTTGGTAAAAATAAAGGTCACACCGTCATAGCCCGGGTATCCAAGTTGGCGAAGACTGTCTTTGTTTTTGAGCACCCGGACCAGGGCGACCTCGGTCACTTTAAGTCCGTTTCCGGGTTCCGGGTCTTTCTCCACCAGGATGGAATCAATGACCATGGCGATTTTGTCCGCAGGGTTCTGTGAGAAGAGGGGCTTAACGATAAATAGGAGACCGAGAAGGAGGATTTGTTTTTTGATCATGTCAGCCAGGAGGTTGAAAGGATGCGGAAAAGTAAGGACAATTGTTCTATTATCCACTAGGGGTTAATACTTATGCCGTCCCCTACTTCGTAGGGCGGGCTCTCCGCTGTATCCCTCCCGTATGTACGGGAGGGGATGCCGCTGCGATCCCTGACGGGGATGGGGGATACCTTATTGTTATGTACATTAGTATCAATCAAAATTTACCTGATGTCTGTATGGGTCTTTAATGGGAGTAATAGCAAGTTCCCAAGTGGAATCTTTACTGAAAAAGAAATTGCCGAGACCTGGATAAAAAAATATCGACTGTCAGGTATTCTGACACGCTATCCACTAGATGAAGGTGTTTATGACTGGGCTATTTCCAACGGGAGTTTTTCGATAAAAAAGGGTGAAGAAACTACACCTGAATTCATTCAAAAATTTTCATCAGCTAGTCAGGAGCACTACCACTATGAAAACGGTAGTTTAGATTAGAGAAATTATATTTTTTGACTCAAAGGTGAAATCATTTGAACGACGATGAGACAACAATGCTTTCTTCCAGATAAATCATAGATTATGTGCATGACTCTATATTTAGCATCTACCTCAAAACTACCGCACATTGATCTAGACCGAGAGTCTCCCAGTTTCAACACTAAGGAATTAGATCAGTCTGAACAAAATGTAAGAACACATTTTTCAATGGAAAATGTCCTTTATGTGGGTTCAGACCAGGGATGCGGTTGCGGTTTTAGGCATGCAATTATCGAAGGTAACGAATGGCTTATCGTAACTGAAGAAGATAATAGTAGCGAGAAAAACCATACTGAACTTGTTAATTTTATTTCCAGTAATATAAAAGAGGGATATGTAGAGATATTTAGCTGCTGGAATGGCGATGTTGACAAACCACCAATTGCTCGAGAAGAAATTAAATTGGCTGAGTTAATAGATAAACACTTCCATTTTAAAGAGCAAGGACTGTACAGAATTCATATTTAAAGCGGCAGGTGAAAAAACTATTAATTATTGGAAATGAATAATAATATTGAATTTCTGCAAAAAGTTATAGCCGCCATTAAAAAAAATGCAGAAATAAAAGGCAGGGAGATTAATGACGAAGAAATTGCCAGCAGCGCTAATCTTTCCGAACAACAACTATTGGACCTTTTAAGCGGGAAAGAAAAAATACCCAATAATTTAATAACTGGGTTACTGACAGCCTTTAATTTAGATTTGATGCCCATTGAGGATGTGCATTATGAACGGCCGGATTTAGCACTAGAAGGGGAGGAGGACATTTCAGAATAAAGAGAAGTTTGTACGAATTCGGATCTTTCGGTAACCAAGAGCAAATCAAGTTTTTCATTGTGGATGAACTTTGTCCATTTTTAAAGTGGATATTTATTTCTAAGTTCCCTTAAGGTGAACATTCTTTTATTTATTGTACTATCAATTCTCCTGTAGGATTTTTTGGGGTCGTCGATAACAGTAAGTCTTCTTTCAATAATGATACTGTCCTTGCCCTGGCAATGGAAATAAAAGCGTTCGGATTCTATATCCAGCCTGCCGACATACATTCTAAAACTGGTGGAATCTGTTAAATATTCTTTATACATTTCCACGTATCCTTCCCGATACATTTCTACAAAATATTTGTTATCACAAACCCTTCCTGTTTGCCAATATTTCCTGGAACAACCTGAATAAAATAGTGCGGCTAAACCTAAGGTAAAAAATAGTATAGCCACTCCCTCCAGCTTCATTTTTGGATTTTATTTAGTCTTTTTCCTTTTTCAAATAAATTTGAAAGCCAATGCCTAAAACGAAGTACTTAGTATTGATGGTATTTGAGCTACTGAGAGTTTCATAATTTACGGTAAATTCAAGTCCGACACTAGAATTAAAAAACACTGTAGCCCCACCTGTAATAGTAAAAGCATTGCCAGTTACTCCAATCCCTCCTTTTACAAAAGCGTGCTGATATTGGTAGGTCGTTTGAGCAAACACATTCACCAATTTTTCGGTATTTAAAAAGTAATACCGAATAAATGGCCCCAAATTAAGCTGCTTTGCTATGCTATAGCCGCCAACATAACTTATTTTGGTATAACTATAACTCGGTATTATTCCAATTGCCAATTTATCAATTATAAAATATCCAATGTTTGGTGATATTTCAAATGACTTAGTATCTACACCGTTATTTTGTGTTGCCGATGTGAAATTTGCACTACCTCCTACCATCCAATTCTTTTTGGTAATTTGACTTTTGCAAGCAAAATACATTGTAAGCGAAAGCATAGTTAACACATAACACCTTTTCATAGTCGTTGAATTTTGTCTGGATAAATATAAAGATATTATGCGCGGATAGATAGGGATGGTTATTGCCAGGGATATAAATAAAATACTTAGGTACAGACATTTAACAGCCTTCAAGGATTGTTTTTGGGATATATGCATTTACTTGTAGTGGTGAAAACGTCCCTTCTTGCATTCGGGCCGGGCTTTCCTCTGTATCTCCCGGAGAGAGGATGCCTCTGCGACCCCTGACGGGAGGGGGCATAACCGGGATGATTATGACGAAGAAAGCAATATAAACTGATCAATAATCGAAGAATGGTACATGTAAATCCCCGACGAAGGAGTGATTTACATGTATCGTTCGCAGATTATAGTCCAGCACCCAAAGTATGAGTTATTTACAGGTATCGTTTTCGTATTGAAGCGGGTTTTGTCGTTTAAATATCTCTCACCCCTCATCCAACCCATCCATCTTCTGAATCACTTTCTCACGTAACAAATCCAGCAACGCCGTCCGGTTTTTTTTGCGCAGTCGGATTTCATTAAAACAATGATAGTAATTACCCAGGTCGGTTTGGAATATCTTTTCGAAGTTTTGGGCGGCTTCTTTAATGCCGATCGTGCCATTATTCAGGACGCCCGCCGCCAGCATGGCATAGAGCAGTTCGGTGAGCGCCGCCTTGGAGCCCGTCCACTGGAATGGGGTGGGACCGGGGGACTGCAAATCAGTAATGGTTTTTTCCAGTTGGTCAATCCGGCGAAAGAGTTCGCCGCAAAGGGCCATTAAATTTTCGTTTGACATGAGGCTAGTTTATCCAGTTGATAATTGGGTTTAGATTCGTAGGCTTTTCAATATGATATATCGTTTTGCCAATAACCGCTTGTTCGCCTGCGCGTAACGGTATAGATTCTGTATTAAAATGCAGGATAGCCGAACCTTCAAGGATTGTAAGTTTAGTAAACAATGAATCCGGATAAGCGTTCAAATTCAATTTGCCCCTGGTCAGTTCAATTTGAATATTTTTTGCATGTACAAATAAAAAATGATTTTTTTGCCTTTTTACATCAAAATAGGTCTCCCCATATACTTTTAGTTGTATTGTATCCTGAAATAAATTGACAGGGTAGGTGACCGAACTCATTTGATTGAGCCTTATTTCGATGCCATGCTTTAAATTGATATTGAAATAACGATCAGCCTGGGTATACATGCGGTGGGTGACATCCATAGCAGAAACCGAATCATCCACGGGGAACAAATTCCAGGGCGCCTGAACTTGTTTTTACAATATGTATACGCTGATAGCCATCCCCCATTCCGCGCTGAAAATCATTTAAAGCGGTTTCCATGCCACCCGCGCCCACGAATACGGCTTCATACTTTTTAGTACCAGAAGGGCGAAGAAAAAGAAAATACAGACCAATCATTAAGGTTACTGCCGCCGCCGCCCGCAAAAAAGTAAGCCTGAATACGGGTGCCTTGGACTGCACAGTCCAAATTTCAGGATTTTGTTTCTGTAATTTATTGAGTACCGCCTCCTGGTTATTTTTCATTAGGATATAGTTTTCCCGCATATTTTCAGGATCGGTTTCCTGCGACAAACGCCTTTTCGTTTTCTGTAGAAGACTTTCGCCATGTCGGCCAGCTCCCTTTTCTCCCGGTCAGTCAGTTCGCCACGGGTGTAGCGAAACAACAGCCGGCCTATTTTTTCATTCGTCGTCATATAAAAAAGATAAATTGAAAAATAAAATTTGCCTTGTCCTTAAATCCATTTTCAGGATTTTCATCGCCAGCGCCTTCTGGTTGGCCACGGTTTTTTCGGATATGCCCAGCTGTTCTGCAATCGCTTCGTTAGCGAGCCGGTCTCTGTAAAAGAGTTGAAAGATGGTCCTGCATTGGGTGGGCAGATCATCAATGGCCCTGGAAGCCATCTGGCTAAAAACAGCCAGCTGTTCCGCCCGGTCAACGGCCTCTTCTTTGAACAGGTATACCTCATCCTTAAATTCCTCGGTGCGGTTCAGCGCTTTTTCCTGATTTTTCAATTGTTTCGCGCAGGCATTGCGGGTTTCCAGAAACAAAAATTCCCGGATCTTCTGCATCCGGGCAAAACGTTTCCGGTTTTCGACCAGAGCCGCAAATATTTCGGCCACGATATCGTCCACGGCGGCGGACCCGGGACCCAGGAGCCGGCGCACGACGGTAAATACTTCCGGCTGGAAGCGTTTATATATCCAGACCACGGCCCAGGGCTCCTGGCGGTTGAATCCGCCCACGATCTGTTGATTTTTGACTGGCTGCATGGGTATAGGCAATTTACAGGATTGGTCGGATCAAACCCTTGACCGGCACCGGTTTCAGCAAAATAAAGAGCGTACAAATCAGGGCCGGTATTTTCCCGGTTGCCCGCAAAAAAAGGGCGTACATCCGGGGACGTTATTTTTCCCGGCCGGTTCCGATATTTATTTTAAAATTGTTTTTGCCGTCTGCGGGCTCTGCGCTGTATCCCTCCCGTAGACGGGAGGGATGCCGCTGCGATCCCTGACGGGAGGGGGGAGAAGATGAAATGACTAAGGGTTTCTATATAGGGTGTTCTTAATTTTATAAGTTTAGATTTGAATACAGATATTTCCTGAATTCAGATGAATGTGAAATAATACCTCTAGACCAATCGAAAACGTGAAAAAAGTACTATACCTGGTAATATTTGTAATGCAGGCATGCACTCATAAAAGCGCTAGGACAATTACTGTTGGTGGGCATTTGGTAATAGGCAATATTTCAAATGACACGGTTTATAATGGATTAATTAAATTTTTTGACAAAAAAACATATAAGTTACTGGAGGAGGGCACGTATTTGAATGGAATTAAAAACGGCGTTTTTAAGCGTTTTAATAGTAATGGCACGCTGAGTTCCGAGTTTACATATAGAGATGACAATGAAAACGGTATTGCCAATATATACAACGAATTTGGAAAGATTTATTCATCGGACTATTATTATTATGGATTGCGCTGCGGGAATTCGGTAAAATATCAGGGTGGAAAACTAAAATCTTATTCATTCTTTTCACTGGATAATTCGCGGTTAATGCATTTTGAATATGATTCCATAATGGGCCGGCATCTGAATAATATCGTTGATAATTTTTATTTTTATTCTGTAAGTCAATATTCAAACAGGGTTCAAGATAGTAGCACCAATTTAGAAATATTTCTTTATACACCTAATCCACCAATGCAGGAATTCAATTATAGCCTGGTAAAAGTTGACAAAAAGTACAATGTAACTACTACTCTGGAAAATTTTGATAAGGCTAAACCCTGGAGCAAATTCAGTATAGTAAATAAGTTTGACACCCTAAATGGATCATTTGCTATAAAGTTGAGAATTATCGACACTATTAACAAAAATAACATAACTCTTTTTAAGATTTTAAAACTGAACTAAATAATTTCCATTCAAATGGACTCATGATTAAAGAATACGATCCGGTAATAGCTGCGAAAGATGTAAGTAATGAGATTGTAAAAGGCGGCAGGGGTATTGTTGTCTGGGTTTATGATACTCTTAAAATTGGTTATGAAGTTGAATTTATGAGCGATTCAAATCACATAATCGCTGTATTAACAGTTAATCCCTACGATATTACGCCGTGATGAGGGCTTTCAAATCCGCTATTTATATTTTCCATTATTTTATTGTCTGAGCAGAAAATATGGATGGCAAAAATTTGTAGTATTCTGGTTGTGATTTTAGGCGTTCCGTTCATTTTTCTGGACGAAATTTCAGTTTGTGAGAGCGGGCTGAATTTGGAATCCCATCAATTCAAATTGAAGTAATAATTTATTAGAAGCATAGTGATCTTATTTAAACTACGATATTACGCGCCAGAACCATGACTATCTTTAACTTTTGGACGGGAATGATATCTTATTGGTGGCCAAAACAGGACCTTTTTTAAAACTTTGGACGGGGATAAAATGGGGACTATAATCATGTTGTCTTGCCGTCTGCGGGCTCTGCGCTGTATCTCCCTTCGGGAGGATGCCGCTGCGATCCCTGACGGGAGGGGGAAGAAGAAACAACTAAGGGTTTCTATGTAGTAGAGGAAAGGGTTTAATTATATATATTCAGGATGGATTATGCCTATGAAATCAGTTACAAAAGATAATACGTTCAACTAATCAGGATGCGGAGGCGCTGATTTACAATATACTTGTTGCACTAAACAAACCGGGATATAGAATTACAAAACAAACGGAAAATTCCATTGAATTTAAAGATATTTTTGGAGGGCCGATTGGAATTTTAATGTAGGAAAATATATCGACGGTGGTAAGTTCGAAATTGATTCAAAAAGTAAAACAATAAGCTTTTCATTCTATTTATCGCCATTTTTTGACATTTTCTTGAATTTGTTTGCACTGACATTGGTCGTTATTCAGAAGGACTTTGGGTTCTTATATTTTAATTTATTCTTAGTAATAATATTTGTAGTCAGATTTTTAAGTAATCGGAATTTGGCCGATGAAATGATGGAACAAGTTGTCAACTCGGAATCAATAAGATCCTTAGAAACCGAATAGACAACAAAGACTTTTTCCTATGCATTTTTCTACGACTTCAATCATAGTAATTTTATATGGGTTGGCCAGTATACTATTTGGCATTTTTAAGATTGATATTTTGTTTTGGGTTTGGGGTAGAACTTTTTTTTTAAAAAGCTGGATGGATAAAAGTGACAGAAAATTTGTAAACATTTTAGGGGGCGTTGTCTGCCTGATTTTAGGACTATTGCTTACGCTTAGAAGGAAATAGCAAAAAAACTATTGGGATTCAACTATGAAACAAATCTATCAGAAACTTTTTTATTTTGGAACATGGTTATTTGGTTTCTATGACAATTAAAAAACTAATTCCATTTATTCTGGTCGCGCCCGTTTTCCTTTTGCTAT
Organism: uncultured Bacteroidota bacterium; assembly: GCA_963766585.1. Classification (GTDB taxonomy): domain Bacteria; phylum Bacteroidota; class Bacteroidia; order Chitinophagales; family Chitinophagaceae; genus Puia. The sequence continues at coordinate 51,232 of CAVYAV010000001.1, read as the reverse complement.
TCATGTTATTGCTGGTACTGGGATTAAATAAAGAATTCCCTGCCTATTACTTTGATGTAATTCTTTGGCCATTGCTCGTTGTATGTACCTTTTTAATAAGCTTACTTATTCTCAGGATTTTAAATATAGTTTCGATAAAGTTTATTTATATTATCTTAATCGAGTCAATTGTTTACGCTTTTATTTTATGGTTCATGGCCAGGAATGGATACATTGTCTAAGGACTGGCAGTTTTTAACATTCAGATCTAACCATTATGATTTGGAACAGACTTTCGATTATCGGAGCATGGAGTGCAGGGGTTGCGGTGATTCTGCATATTTTCTTCTCCCAACAGGTAAAGTCCATCATGGTCATCATTGTTTTTGTAGAAATCACCGGAGCGTTATTATATATAATTTCAGAGATCATGAAATTACTTATCCGTAAAAAGCAAACAAAAAAAGTAAATCCCAGTATGCGAAATCGGGTGATCTTAATTCAAAAAGTGATTGCGATATTTTTTGTCTTAAACTTCGTTCTTGCCGTCCTGAATACGACTAGTTTTAAAGGGATCATGCCATTTGATATAAGTGCGTATTTCTTTTTTTTGAGCCTGGGTATTTTCATTGGATTTAATGTTTGCCTGAATGAAATTAATAAATGGCAGCAAGAAAGGAGAGATTATGAGAATGAGCGGACAAAATTTCAAAATTGAAAGGATGCTAGTTCAATGAAAACAAAAATACAGTTAGTTTACAGGATAATTCTTTTATTAATTGGCATCATTCTGACATATGCAATAATTAAAGCAACGTATAATTTTCATAGAATAGACCGCGATAATCTGCCCCCATTGAAAGACGTAGGTTCAAGCGATACTTTAATATTTAATGATAAATATAAATCAAAAATAAAGCCTGATGTTTTATACCGACGTAAGGATAGAAACCCTATTTCAGTTTTAATATTTGATTCAACTTATAAGATTGTAGTATACAAAATAGATTCCTCCCGAATTACTTCTCTTTCAAGGCAGTTTCATTTTAGTCAGCAAAAAGACGGAATAACAGCGGACGAAACATATCAGGTATTTCCACTTCGAGGTTTCTTGGTATATTATATCTACGAACCTGCCAAAATAAGAAACGAAATATATTTCACTGTTTCTGGCAATTCCCTAAGGGAAGGAATTAGAAATGATAGTGTTTTCTATTGTAATTTGTTTTGTGACAATTTTTCAATTCGATATGAGGCAAAAGGCCCGGTTGATTTTGTGCTAAAAGATCCTCATGACGACATGCTGGGTCCCACTAATTTAATAATTCGTACTTCACTTATGTTTTTAAAAAAGAAGCAAGATTTGTATTTTATAATGATGACGCCCATTAAGGAAGGAAAAACAATGAGTGACGACTTGTTGTGGCAGCTTCTCGTGAATAATGAGTAAATGAAAGATTTAATAATTGAATTTTATTGACTTAGCCTTCCAAATAGTGAAAACTTGATTTAAGATTCTTTCAATGGTCAACCGAAAATACTTAAACATCAAACCTTGAATTGATTTAATATTTTAGGAGTAGTTGGTTGCTTATTAATGTTGTTAAAGGTCGGTCTTCATATCTATATTGTAAGATCAATCAACAAAGAATATCCGCTTGGTGCCCTGGGGCGATTTACAAATCCTATATTTTTTCCGCCCTTAATGGATGAGGTTGGAAATCGATTCATGTTGCTTAAAAAAATATGTAATATTATTTATGTGGTTTCGGTTTTGGCTATTGTTATTTTTTTAATCGGTAATCATTTTAGTCCGTCCTAGTTCTTGATTTAAAAAGAATTTATGATTAGAGAATATGACCCGGTGATTGCTGCAAAAGATTTAAGTAACGAAATTGTAAAAGGGTGCAGGGGTATTGTTGTTTGAGTTTATGATACTCCGACGATTGGCCATGAGGCTGCATTCTTTGACGATTCAAATGATACAATCGCTGTATTGACAGTAACGCCAGACGATGTTACATCACATAAATGACTTTATTAACATCATGAAACATCATACTAGAAAGGAATTGTACTTTTCTGTTATTATAATTTTCCTTTGTTTGGCAGCAACTAATCCAAAATCACTAAAACAAAGTGAAATTTTAAAAGTATCACGGGAAGACTCCGTTCTTTTAGTAAGATCTTGGAAATCATTATTAGACGCAATAAATAAAAGAGATAAGGAAGAAATTATGGAATTATCACTTGAAAAAATATCACGTGCCACATTAGGGTATACGTTGCCAGGATTATCTCAAAAAAGAGAAACAATGTCCGTCGCAATATTTATTGATTCTGTAGTGGAAAAATTTTATGATAAAAGATTTTTAAGTGTTTTATCAGATTCAGCTTTTCGTTTACTTAAGCTTAAGTATGATCAAAAAGATAAACCAAATATTATTTATTCTGTAATGTTTAAGGAGATAGTTATAGGGCGTAGTGGTCATAGATATGGAAACTATTATTCTTTTGAGTTTATTAAAAGAAAAGACAAATTTATATTTTATGGTATTGATATGGATTCTGCTCGGGACATAATATTGCAATAAATTAGTTATTAAAACAATACAGCGATTCGATCGGTTGACATTTGTCATATCTTCTTCAAATAAACCAAACTCGAAACATAAGGATTTAACGATGGCTTATATTGGATATAGCCATACATCTTTAACTCTTTCATCACTGTATAATACGTCGACATTGCACTGATCTTGGCGCATTTCATGATGCCCTTTCGCTGAACGGGTATTGGATTATGCCGTTCATTTTGTTCAAAGGCGAGCAACAGCGCCATATATAAACCAATATGTACCGGGGAGATCCGCGGATCGTCGAGAATGGTTTCATAAAAATTAGTAAAATGTTCAGCCAGATCCATGGTAATGATTAGCGGGATAAACCTCTTTTAGGACCGGCGCTATGTTTTTTAGGCATCAGGGCCGCAATTTTCTCCTGCATCGTTTTTTTTTGTGGCGCTTTGTTTGCCATTTTGGGTTCTTTGGCCACGGAAACGGCTACTTTTTTTTCTTTTTTTTGTTCTGTTACAAGTTTTTCCACTACAGCCTGACTTATTTTATTTTCACCGGCTGCGTACAGGGCCTGTCTTGTTTCTTTGGAGAGATAGCGGCCGTTTTCATCAGCCAGGTCCAAACTTTTGTACTGCGGATTGGCCGCCACCAGGATAGCCGGATGGGAGGGGAATTCGGCTAGTTTAACCGAATGCACATTTCCTCTTTCCAGGGAAGCCATGAGTTTAGTCATTCCATCGCCTGGTAAATTTGCCATCGGTAACTTGGACAGTTCTGCCTGAAGGTCGTAGCCATAATTCTTATGATACTGCAGGATCTTGGCCTGACCTGCTTCATCTTTGTTCGCAAAATCCAGTTTCACCCAGGCATTATAGGAAATCCCTTCCTTGTTTTTCAAATCCTTGTTCACGGCTCTTCCGTCCAGCAGGTTATAAGCTTCCTTTGCAGTAACGCCCTTGCCATTTTCCAGTTTGAAGGACCTGGAAATCTCGTTTCCGCCCGGCTTTTGCAAGGTGGCATCAAAGCGGTTGAGAAAATACATTTCCGTGGTATCGGATTTTCGGAAATGAAAATTCAGGTTGAGCTTGTCATTTCCATAAGTATTGGACAGGGGAAGACTAAATTCCGGTTTACCTTCGGCCATCTGGTTTTTCAGTTCCGGAAACAGTTTTTGTTCGGTGCCAAGATAAAATAGCCTGTCCTGGAGAAACTTTAAATTTTCTGGTTGCATGACTTAAATTTTAAATTGTGAAATAAATTTGCTCTTTAAAAGAAGTTTGGCAGGCACTTTTAGTGTCAGGTTTCTTCCGCCTTCGGTCTCGCTGAGCTGAATCAATAGTTGCTTTGAGCGGTCAAGCGTAAAAAGCGGAAAGCCAAAGAGCATTTTTTGCGTGGAAGACCAAACCGGCTCCTTTTCAACCTCCTGACGGGCCGTTCTTTTTGTTTGGTTTTTATCCCGGACATAGAACTTTACCGATTCGATCCGGTAGGTCACCTGCGTATAATTTCTCAGTTCCAGCCGCAACCAGATCTGGTTATTCGTCAGGTAAATGCCTTTTAATTTTAGTTTGATGTCCTGCTCTTCTACTGCTCTATTCAGAAAAGCAGGTTCATTTAAGATCATAGAAGCGTCAGAATCCAGCACCGCCTGGTTTATGGGCACTTCAATCTTTGGCTCCGGCAAAAAGGACAAATTGAGCGTATCCGGATTCTCTTTATACCGGACATCGAAGAAGTAAAACTTGCCGTCAGTGGTATAGATGCTGAGGTTGGTGGGAGAAAAGTTTTTCAGATTTGCTTTTAAAAATAGGACATTGGCCAGTTTTTCGTCGCGGTGGCCAATAACATCTGCAGAGCCGATATCGGCTTTGATAATGCCATAAGGGAAGATAAGGTTGGTCGTTTTTTGATAGCTAACATTCAAACTATACGATGGTATGGCAGTTTGCGAGAAACCATGAACGGAAAGCAGTAAAAGAAATAAGACTTGTTTCATATTATTATTTTGATTCTTTGAGAAGTAAATGATATCCAGCAGGAAGGGTTACTTTGGTTAGTTTGACCTGATGCGTAATCAGTGTTTTCGCTGTTTGTATTCCGGCACTGGCCGCCTGCGCCGCAAGAGAAGGATCCAACCCGTTCATGCCAATGGAACTGATCGTTTGGTCGGCCGAGGTTTTGATGGATTCCCTTTCCATGCTTCCCGGGACATAGACTCCGGCCAGGCCGTCCAGGTCGTAGGCTTCCAAAGCAATGGGAAGTATGAATTTTCCAGCCCGAATGGAGCTGAACTTAATTTTTAAACGCTCTCCCTGGAGCATAACCATTCCATAGATCCATTGATCCCTTGGCAGGACATGGCCATTGATGACGACTTCATTTAAGAGTCTTAGTTTGAGGGTTGAACCCGATAATTAAAGTTTGCGTTTCGGCGACTTCCGCTTCTATTGACTGATCTGCTTCCGTATCAAAACTGATATTTTGAGCCAGATCGTAAAAGCGGTTGGTAGAATCAGAAGAAGATTTGTTTAGTTGAACTGCATAAGAAAACGGCTGGTGTTCTCTGGCGAACCGGGCCAGACTATCCTGCAAAATTTGCGGATGCTGGATGGCCATGATTTTGTCTAACATATTGTTTATCTGATCCAGATCTGCATTTCTGCGATTTTGCGGCTTGCAGTTCGGGCTCTGTTTTTTCGAGAATTTTGGGAAGGACTGAAGGATTCAGCAGGCGGACTACTATGAATAATCTTTTTTAAGGCTTCCAGTTTTTCTTCTACCTGGTCCACTGAATTTTCGGAATCATGCCGGTTAATCATATAGAAGGGATCGGCTTTAATTTTTTCCAGTATCCGCGCCGAATCCTGCATCATTTCATCATAGAGGCCCATCTTGGATTTTTCCTTCGCTTTTTTAAACTGCGCGTCCGGAAGCCTGGTATTCAGGCCGGCCGGCTTTTGATTCAGGGAATTGGGGTTATCTTTTTTACCGACACCCATCACGTAGAAAAAAATGAGCAGGAAAGGAATAACCAGCACCGGAAACACCAATAAAAATTTTCGTTTATGCAGGAACTGCGCGTTAGTGTTTTGCATTGGTATCGTTTTTTTGTTGATCAATATGTTTTAGAATAATAACCCTTGGCCGGAATGGCTCCAGAATGAGTACATGTCTGTATTTATAAGGATGCTGAAAAGGATTTTTTATCAGGGCAAAGCCTGCCAGCAAGACAATAAAAAATATTACCGTTGCTTTGATTTTTAATTTGGGCATAACTTTATTTTTAACGCAGTTCGGTTTTCAAATCTTTGTTTTCCAGTATGGCCCAGCGCTCAATTAAAAAGCCGTGGGCATTGTTATCCGAGCGGGATACATTTCTTAAATAACCTTCGGTAATGAGCGTGCGCGTGGTAATAGAAGTCGTACGCACCAGTTTTTCTCTGGCCACCAGCCGGAAATAATAGGGATAGTCCCGCGTGTTCAGGTCCACGGTATCAATCTCAATCGTTTGGGAAATATTGCCGGAAATCAAACTTCTGTAATAGCCGTTCTCCTTTAAATTATCGTATTGTTTCTTCGCCGAACCGTCTGCCAGGTAAAGCGCCTTATTGATATTGGCATTGATCACTTTTTCATCCGGGTCGAGGGTAAAAAAATAATGATGGAACATGGCGATATGGTCGCGGGCTTCAACCGGAATATTGTCTTTCCGCTCGCCGGCATAGGCTTCCAGTATTTTTCCGTTGGCCAGAATATAGATCCGTTGGTCAGATTCGTTTCTCGCTTCAAAACTTTTAATCAGGACAAAGCCTGAGAGTAAAGTGCATCCGGCTAAAAAGCACAGACTGAAAGTCCGAATATGCTGAAAAGCCGTATCGATATGTTTTGCTTTGGGAAACATGGTGACTATTCTCCGGTTATTTTTTTGGTTTTAAAATCGCTCGTGGGTGAACTGTCTTTTTTTGAATTGGAATTTATCATGGCAGTTGCTCCACCCGTAAAGGCATTGTTTACCGCTGAAACCGTGGTGGAAGCGAGGGCCGAAGTTTTTCTGAGCAGCGCATGACTGCCTGCATGAATGATATAACTGGCAATCGAAGGCACCGTGAAATAGCCCACGATCGCAATCACTAAAAAGATGAGGTAGGCCGTATTGGTATCCTGGAAAAAAGAATCGGTATATCCGCCCGCCATTTCCAGCTGCATCATATTTAACTGGATTTTGGCCGTGATGGCCCCGAAAATATTGGCGACCGGCAACCACATGAATACATTGACATAACGGGCCAGCCATTGGCGCAGGGTATGCTGGAAACCGTCAAAGATGCTGAGCCCGAATACGAAGGGTCCGAGGATCGCCAGCACAATCAGTTTAAAGGTCCGGATGGTATCAATACAGAGGGCCGCCGCTTTATAGAGAAATTCGAGGGTCTCCGCGATAAATGTCCGGATCAGGTTTCGGATACTGAATGCGGAAAAAGCGTCGGCTATCGGATTGGAACTGGTATTCGCACTCTCCGGATTTGTATACTGGTACCAGTTCACAGGATCCGTTTCGGGAGTCAGGGCAGGGGCAGACGGCGGCGGATCCGTGATCTCTTTATTTTTTCCGTCCAGCATGGCATAGAGCGCCTGGTTGGTATTACCGACCATGGCGTCGGTCGCGGAGACCGTGGGCTGCAGGATCCCGTTTAGGAGCGCGAGCACCGAAGGGAAAATCACAATACAGAATCCAATGACGAAGGGACGGAGCAGGGGATAGAGGTCGATCGATTCGGCCCTCGCCAGATGACCCCAGACCCTGGAGGCAATATAAAAGAGGGCAGCAAATCCCCCGATCGCCCGGCCCACCCCGATCAGTTGCGAACTCAGCGGAATCATTTGGTCGTATAGATTCTCCAGGACCAGCTGAAGCCCGTGAAAACTATCAGTTCCATCCTGTGCCCATAAACATGCAGGCAACAAAACCGACCCCAATAAACAGGCGACTACCCGCAGAATTTTTTTCATAACCCACTGTTCTATCCCACTAAAGTTTTTTTCTACTTCAGGCCATACTGACTTCTTACACCCCCGAGATCATTTTCCATTTTCGATCGTTCAAGGGCCAGGGCACCTGTCCTGCTGTTAAACTGTCTTAGAAAACTGAGCTGGCCATGCGTGTCCGCATATAACCGGTCAATCGCTTCCAGTCTTTCCGCATCATTCATCCTGAGTTTACTGGCGGTCATGATATTGAGCAGGTTTTCCAGGTTCCGCTCTGACTTTTCGATCAGGTTATTATAAACCGAGGAGAGATAGACCAGTTCATCCGGGGAAAAATGCGGATTGCTGCTAAAAACATGGTAGGCGGCCTTGTACTCCGACACGATTTTCCCCTGGTCTTCGACAATGTCCACCACCCGCGCATAGTTCTGAACGGCCGGGCTGACGGCGAGTAAGCCGTCCAGGAAGGCTTTGTGCAAATTAAAATTGCCTTCAGAAATACCTTTGATCGCGCTATAACCACTGCTCAATATTTCATAGGCCTTATAGAGATCCGTTAAAATATTTTTAAGCTGGGCCAACTTCTCGATGTCCAGGACCAGCCGTTCCAGTTCATAGACCTGGGCCTGGGATTTAAATCCCGTGAACAAAATAAATCCAAGCAATACAACTAACTTTTTCATTCCAGTGTTTTTAAAATATTTTTCTCATTGATTTGCCTTTCCAACTTTATATTTTCTGTTTTGTTGGTAAACGCATTTGTAAAAGCAACCTTTTCTTTCATATCCAAAAAGATCCCATCTATTCGTTGAATGCGTTCCTGGTCATTCATTTCCAGTTCGCCATTTGTAAGTACAGAAATAATTTCCTTTAAGTTTTTGTTACATTCTTCATACATATTTTCGTAAACATTTTGGGCAAATGTTATTTCTGAATCAGTAAAGAAATTTGGTTTTTTTAATATGGCTTTAAACTGATTGATAATCGAAACTTGGTCAGCAATAATTTCTGCTATTCTTTCATATTTCAAAACCTTGGGATTAACCGTTTTTAGGGAAGAGAAAAAAAGATTATGCAGGTTGAACTCGCCATGTTTAATTTCACTAATGGTTGTCAGCCCTGCCTGCGCAATTTTATAGCCCTTTTCAACGTCCTGAATATAAATTTCCAGTTTAGCAATTTGTTTGAGCATGGCCTTGATATCAGACTGAGCCTCTGCCATGCAGAAACAAAACATATAACTTATGAAAAACAGTATCCGTTTCATAGTCCATACAGATTTTTCACCATTTCTAAATCTTCAGCGTCTTTTGCGCGGGCGGCACTTAGAAGGCTGTTCTGCCGGTTAAATTTGCGCAGGTCGTCATAATTCTTTTGCATGCCGGTCATGGCGCCATTTATAATATCCATACGCTGGGCATCGGTCATGGACGTAGTCAGGCCGTTTACGACCAGCATGGCCTGCTCCAGATTTTTTAAACTTTGGTCGACGATCCCGGAATAAATGGTATACATAAAGTCGATTTCCTTTCCGGAAAAATGACTGTCCTTTTTAAATAGACTGTAAGCAGACTGATATTCGGAGACGATGCGGGATTGTAATCGCACCAGATTTTTTAGTTTATCATAACCGGAAATAATTTCCTTTACGGTCGCCAGCTCGTTATAATATTCTTCATAAAGGGCTTTTTGCTTTTGCACCCAGTCCGTGATTTCGTCCAGTTGCAGTTTGCTCATCACATTTTCCAGTTCTTTTTCAGCGTTCTGGAGTACAATCGTTTCATTTTGGATTTGCTGAACAACCAGGTCGGCCGCATTGATCGCCGCCTTGATGATTTCCTGGATGGGCGTCTGGGCTTCGGCACTGAATACCCAAATCAAACAAAGGCAGATAATCACATATTTTTTTCATGCTTAGAATTTTGAATATCGAGGGCCAGGGCTTTAATCCCCTTCTCCATGGACCCAAAGCGTGGGCATATTCCTGCACCTTTATTTTTTCTTTTTCCTCTGTCGTATAAGCCAGGTATTCTTCCAAAGATACTTCAGTACGGTAAACCCTTGATAAAATGCCGCCGAGAGAAATAAATACCTCCTTATATTTTTTTGTGGGGTCATTGGCCTTGTTGATGGAAAGCACCAGCGTTTTTTCTTTTTCTGTTAGCCCGAGAGTTCCTGGATCTGGTCAAACTTGTTCTGGTATTTGGACTGGTCGAGCAATATCTTGCAATCGCTGTTGTTGATGATAGCCTGCTTGACAATGGGAGAGGAAATGATATCCTCCACTTCCTGCGTAACCACGATTGCTTCCCCAAAGAATTTTCGGACGGTCTTAAATAGGTATTTGATGTATTCGGCCATCCCTTCCTGGCAATGGCTTTCCAGGCTTCTTCAATCAGGATCATTTTGCGGATACCTTTTAAGTTTCGCATCTTGGAGATAAATACCTCCATGATGATCAGTGTCACGACCGGAAACAGAATCGGATGGTCCTTGATATTATCCAGTTCGAAGACGATAAACCGCTGCTGCAGTAGATCCAGGTTTTCAGATCGCATTTAAAGATAATCAAATTCGCCGCCCTTATAGTATGGCCGCAGCACATAGAGAAAATTGGAGACATCGAAATCCTTTCCTTCACCTGGTCGCCTTTCAGCACATGGATAAAATCGTTTTTTAAAAATTCATAAAAGCTGTTAAAGCAGGGGAAAGGCTTTATTTCTTTCGTAGTAGCCGGTGAGCGCATTGGACAAGCGCCACGTATTCCGACCGGTTGAAATTCTCATTATCTTTTTTCCAAAGTGCCAGTAGTAAGGTTTTGATGCTTTCTTTCTTTTCCGTATCGAGCGTTTCGCCCGGCCGATATAGAAAGGATTAAAGCGGATCGGGTCTTTTCGGAATAAGTAAAATAATAGCCACCCACCATCTCGCATAGTCCTTTATAACTATGACCCACATCCACCAGCACCACATGGGTCCCTGCTCGTAGTAACTTCGGACCATATGGTTTGTGAAAAAACTTTTGCCGCTACCCGAAGGACCGAGAATAAATTTATTCCGGTTGGTGATAATGCCTTTCTTGACTGGTTCATCCGATATATCCACGTGAACCGGTTTTCCGGTAAGCCGGTCACCCAGACGAATACCGAGCGGGCTTAAGAGGACGGTAATTGGTTTCCAGGTTTAAAAAACAACTCGCCTGCTCCGCAAACGTGTCAAAGCTGTCGTTCATCGGGAAATCCGCTTCATTACCCGGTATACCCGCCCAGTAGATCTGCGGTGCCCCGTCAGTTCTTGCTTCGGTACCGCATCCATCTGGGACAGGGCTGATGAAACCAGGTTTCTGATATCTTTCACGCGTCCTTTCATCTGTCCATGCCAAATATTGAAATGCGCCTTTACCGGAGCCGCTGATCGCCGATGCTTCATTTAAAAAATCATTGGTCGCATCCCTTGCAATCGAGTTCTCCCGGGAATAAGCAGACAATGACTGCAACCGAAGTCTTTTACTTTCCAATTGCCTGATCGTTTTTTGCGGATCCTCTAAGAAAATAAATTGATTATAGATATGGTTACAGGAAAGCAGTTGACCCAGGGCGGACGCAAATCCTACGGAAAATTTGGTCTGGTCTGTTGAATACCTGTCATAGTTCATCCGCGACCGCAAAAGAGGGCAGTCCTCGGGATTGGACATAATGTAAATAGCTGACAATACTGGTTCACCAACCCGGATACCATCTTAAATTAGATATCCTTTATCACCAAGTTTTCATTTTCCAGCAGAAAACAATATTTTTCAATTAGACCGGCTTGGTCAGGACTGCTGATCAGATCTTTGTTTTGTAAACGGCGCAGTTTTACGTATCCACTATCTTCCAAAATTTGTCTGAACTGCGAGCAACTGTCCTGAAATTCCTGCAAAAGCAAAGCGTTAATAGATTGTTCCGACACGATCGATTTTCGCAAGAGATTGGAAGCCGTTGAACTCGATAACTTTCCGGCCAGCCGGTTTTTTGGTTTAAAAAAATAAAAACAGTCATGCTGCAGGAAAGGCCGTTCATTGAAAAACCGGTCCGAGCTACGGGATAAAAAACTGTCTCTCGTTTCCTTCGTTTTTGAAAAGTCAGAGGCGTAGCTGGATTCGACAAACCAGTCCTGCTTATGAAATACCGTGAACTTTGGCAGCACCCGGATCGCTTTTACCCAGGCCTGGTGAAAAGATTCATAGTCTTCGTTGGAGAAGTGTGAATATTTCCGGAAACCGGACTTCAAACCCAATGGTGATATCTCCCTGCTTGGAAAGAATGCGCGTCCGAAGCAATATCGAGTATGGGCAGGAGCTCCGAGAGATTGCGTTCCACTAAATTTGTTTTAAACATTTAATATGAGTAGTCGTAAATCCCATTTTGAAAAAAATCGACGCACTTCGGTTCTCTTGGCGTGCATAGATACTTCGAACCCGGCAGCCTTCGCTTTATGCAGTTTTTCCTGCAGGGACTCGATCAATAATTTTCCGACACCTATGCCTCTCCAGCTGCGCGCTACGTACAATTCCTGGATTTCAAAGATTTTTCCCTCCTGATGCAGGACAGATTGCCCCTGGGCGCTGATAAAACCGATGGTTCTTCCCCCTCGTTTGTCGCCACCAGATAAATATTCTCCTGACGGCCGAGGTTATGTTTAAAGCGGTCCATAAAGGATTCCCGCTCGAAAGAGATTTCCTCCAGATGGCAGATAAATTGGTATATCGTTTCCTGATCTGCTATCGTAGCCGGCCGAATCTTAGCTTCCATGTTTTAACAATGATTTATTTGAAATATTTTTCTTGAATGGGATTTGATGATTTTCGGGATCCGGCGGGCGGCCAGTTTCTTTTTCATGCCGTGCTCACCATATGTATTACTTATCCTAAATACGTACACAAACCAACCGGTTCCGAAAATTCCAATCAATCCCAGCGAAACAAAAGAATTGACACCGATTAAATAGAGGATGGCAAAGAGAACCAGGAGGATTAGAATTCCGCCTCCCAGCCACCAGATATACTGGGCTTTCAGGCCCTTGAACTCGACGGGTTTATTGATCCCCTTGTTGATCGTATAAACGGTATTGCTCATACGCCAAAAAAAGATTTTAGCACCGTGGCCACTATCACTAAAAAAATGCATGATCCAAACCAGCTGGCCGCCACCTTACTCGTGTCATGGTCCCCATGCGACCATTTCTGGTATACTTTGACGGCGCCCACCAGCCCGAGCACCGCACCGACCGCATACATCAGCGTTACGCCGGTTGCGAAATAACCGACCAGGTTGGTGGTCGCGGCCTGAATCCCTGCATTACCGTCCTGGGAAAATCCTTTTGCAACAAGGAGTATACCCAAACCCACTAGCCATTTTCTTTTACTCATCTCCCTTCTTTTATATGGATTAATTCATTTCAAAAATGACCTCCGCCCGTCGTACCACTTTCACGTTACCCGTTCTTCAGACGGGGGAGGTCGCGATCACCATTCACCCCTTTCTCATCCGGGAGTCACCATATCCCCCTTAACTCCTTTTCACCGAAATGGATTCCGCAGATTTCCCGCGCTTCGATCCGGATATGTTCCTACAGGTCTTCTCTCGTTTGATTGTCCCTTAGTCCCGGATATTCCCGGATCTGGCTTTTCAGGGCCTGCAGAAGTTCTTCTTTGATCATGGCGGTTTTTGCAGCGAGGGCGAAAAGTCTTTTAAAATCTTCCACGAGTTCGTGGACTTCTGAAAATTTGGGTTCGCTTGACTGTTGCGGGCTGAAATGACTGCGGATCAGGAGGAGTCCATCCTTTCTATAGTATGTCAGAAAAACAAAGCCATAATAGCCTCCGGTAAGGACCAGGAGTATTTCAAGGAGGAGGGGCCAGGAAATCGCGTTGAACATTTTGTACTGTTTGATTACGATACAAAGATGCAGTCAACAGTTCCCTATGTAATTACCAAAAGGATCGCAAAAATTGCCAGATTGAAAGATGTTCGGAAATTTATTGCTGCTAAGTGTTTTCCTTAGTGCCTATTTGGTTGATTCCATATACATTTGAACCCCAACCGCTATAACATGACATCCGAAGAATTTGAAAATATAAATTTTGTCAAGGACAGGTACCACTGGCTCAACCTGACTGTTGAACAAGCAGAACAATTGTATCCATTCGAGCGGGACAGATACAACTATTCAGACAAGCACTATTTTTCTGATTGGGAAACCTACGATTACGAACTTTCAACTTTCAGGCATATTCTAACCGCCGACCAGTTGAAAATATATGAAAAGGAGCTGGCTGAGAAGATCAAGGAACATGAGCAAAATCTGATTGATGTGGATAGTAAGAGCGCAAATGAAATTGCCTATGCCCGGGAAATATTAGCCTATTACGAAAATGAATTCCTGCCTGAACTATATCAGGATACTTATACTTTTACCTATCAGAAAATCGGTCCGGCCCCGACGAAAATACAATACTTAAAATCAGAGTATAAACAATATTTGAATGATTCGAAGGCAGAGATCCTCATTAATCATTTTCGAAATTACAGACTCTTTAAACCGAAAGCACTTGAGGCAGCCTTATTAAGGCACAGGATTTTCTATTTGTGGCCTTACTATAGGCATTTTAAATTTTCGGCTGATGATGCGACGAAATCCATCATCAATCATGTCAAATCAAGCATCTCCAGATTTCCGGATCAGACCGAAGAGTTACTTCAGAAGAAGATGACAGCATTAATAGCATTTAAAGAAGAATTATATAAGAAATTTTACGGCGAAAGGGAAGGCTGGCACTTAACGATGGGACAGTCCTCAGAAGAAGAAGAGAGAGAAGAAAGAGTTATGACTCTATTGTTACTTGACCGAAATGGGTATCAAGGCTAACAATAAGAAATAATTTCTGTGGGTTAGCCCCCATATATTTATTTCATTCAAACAACTAAGGGTTTTATTTAGGCAGGAACTTGTAATCTCATAAGAATAATCTTTATTTTTCGTTACCCTTTATATTCAACTATGAGATTGATAACCGTACTGTTCATTTTTAATTTTTTATATGCTGTGGCCAAAAAGATAGCACTTTGCATTTTAAAGATTTCGGCTGGACGATTAGGGTTCCTCCGGTTACTATAGCAGTCTCAGCGACTTTGAAGGAAACGATGATTTCGCTAAGTGGAATGTAAAAAAGCGCTTGGTAAAGAGCCGAATTTGTCAGACGGTAAACATTGAGTTACCATTACGAAGGGGCGATTAAATAATTTTTCCCTTAATTCTGATCACAATCTTCGCTATTTTCTTAACAACTGGGAAACCGAAGACAGTATTGCAAACCAGTTGGTTCTTAAAAGTGATAAGTAGACAGACGACCATTATACCTGATACATCCAGTTCAATTGTTTACATAGATGGTGTAAGATTCAAAAAATATCAGGCGATATATGCCAACTCAATGCAGACACTTAGGTATGTAGATTTAGCCACTTACACCAGAGGATGTTTTTATGAAATTACGTATTTCTTTGTTGATAGTGAAGATGGCAAGGAAATAGAAAACATGATCAATACCTCAAGTTTGATAATTAAAGTCCAATAATAACATCGATTAAACTCGTAATGCGTAAACTCAAATGACTATTTAGCAAATCAACCTCTTTAAAATGCGGAAGGACAGACAAACGAAGCGATACGGGTCATTAAAAAAATGAAGTTTATACCCAGAAATATCAACGGCAAAAATTATAGCACTAAATTTTTACTTCCTGTCAATTTTTGATAGCTCTGTTATATGTTTGCCCCAAATATAATAATACCATATGATTTTATGAAGCCGATAGTTTAGTTGTTCAGTAAATGCATCGAAAAGTATAAACGTAGTCTTGTAATATGGTTCCCATTGCTATTAGTTCTTCTCAGTTGCTTGTTCATAGATGGTTTCTACTATAATACTTTATTTGCGTGGAGCATAGCTACTTTTGTTGGGTTCTATTATACTAAGAGGATACATTTTAAATGCCAGTTACGGTATTAAAAACATCAATAACATTATTAAAGGTATCCGAATTAGTGACGGAAAAATAGAAATCACGACTTGTGAAATAAGCTATCGACCATTTTATTTCGGGAACTCATTAATTGTAAACATTGAGGAGAAGAACGCAAAATTTAATATTTCTGTGAAACAATTTCCATATGACAAGGAACTAACCGGAAACGGTTATATTTTAAGTGATGGTTTGGATCAGTATATCATTTGTGAAAATTTCTTTCCGCAGTTTACGGTACTTAAGAAAATACTGGAAGATCTGGCAAACCCTGAAACGAAAGTAAACGCTAACGTGGAAGAAAAAACGCTATAAATCTTTTTTCAATTGACATGGAATATTGTTCAAATCAAACTCAGATTGAAAACGTAAACCTTTTATCAGGCAATTTAAATGGAAGGATATAGGGGGGATTATTAGGACGATTCTTATTCTCGCTGTGTTAATAATTTCATCGTCCACCAGGCAAAATAAAACCGCAGATTACGTTTCGATAATATTTACGGTAGGGTTCAGTGTGGCTTTATATGTGCCCATGGTTATCAAGAGGTCAAAGGTGCTTAAAAATGTTGTTAGTGATGTCAATATAGTCGATGACCAGGTTACCCTGAGAACTACAGAATTGAATATTTTATTCAATAAAATTCACTTTGACGCCCAGGAGATAGATATTCAGCAAACGGATAAAATAGCAATTGTAATGGATACTTTAATTAGTGGGATTTCAAATCAGCGAATTGTTTCTCATTGAATTGTACCGTATTAAATATTATGTAATAGGAGCTTATTTTAACAATTACGAGGAATTGAAAAAGGAGCTTTTCACCATTTTAAAGGAATTATACAAAAGTAGATTATTTAATTATCGATTCACAGGTGAACGAAAAGTTGATGTCTAAGTGTTTTACGAAACTTTAAGAGTAAAATATTAATGTCTATTGTTGTAGTCTATGCATTAGCAATAAGAAGGTTATTTATACTAATCCGCAAAGTTGTTGATATATTCTATTGCTTTTGCGCTGTCGTTTGCGGCTTTTAAATATATCTTTCTTTGGTGGTCAACCGCTTAACTTTTATATTGAACACTGTCATCTATTTTCATCGTCGGTGGCAAACTAAATGACCATTTCATTTCTTTGATAAAAATAGTAAGTAAGCCAGTCATAGAAGTAGTTGCAGAACGAAAAATTTGATTGAATTTTATATTTCGCCGAAGCGATATTCATTTAAAGAATCGATCGTTGGAAGTCTATATATACTTTCTTAAGCGACGTTTCGGTTGGTTCTTTTAACATCTAAAAAAGTTAAGACAAGACTGACTACAAATACACTTAATTGACGCTTGTAATATGAAGACAATCTTGTTACTGGTAAGGATCCTGTAACAATGCTTACTTATTCTACAAATGTTTAAGAAAATAAAATAAACCTACCTGAAATACCCTGTTACATACAGCATGTGAACCTGGTAGACCGTACCGGTTTGTGTTGGTAAGTCCCAGATTATAGCGGATATCGAGTCCTAAATTTAATTTGGGTATTTTATAGCCGAGACCGAATACCCATCCAAAATCCAGTGGCTGATTATCTTCTTTACTCGTTGACTGACCAGCATTCTCCGCTACAAATTTGACGTTTAGAAGAATGCCCAATTGCGGACCGGATTCTGCAAAAAGGCCAGAAGTGTGCTGATATTTTAAAAGGACGGGCAGGTTCAAATAATTGTACGAAGTGGTAAGATGTTGATCGCCCGTATGCGTGTGAACGATGGTAGTGTTTCCTTGTTGAGAATAGACGAGTTCCGGTTGCAGGAAAAGTTGCGATGCAACCGGAATGGAAGCCATTAGCCCGGCATTAAATCCGGATAAATTACTTCTGGTTATAAAAGTCTCAGAGTGTAAAGTCAGCTTAGCCAGATTGTAGCCGCACTTAATTCCAAATTGAACCTGCGCTGAGACAAATAGAGCGCAAATACATAACAAGGAAACCAGTAAAATGCGTTGGAACCGAAACGAATGCATTGACTAAATATCGCATTAATCCAAACGTTTACCAATAGGTAAATACCCCTAGCCTCCAATTCAGTTGTTAAAAAACGAAATAAGAACATATTGTTATTTAGACTAAAAAGGGGCGAATTCCCGTTTTAAAGAAATGAATGATCATTCTCAGTTCCAGGCAGAATTGCACAAGATGGCGGCTGAGATGCTGAGAGAAAAACAGCCGGATGAGGCGATTATGTTATTTCTTAAACAAAAAGGACTCCAGGACTATTATGCGGAGATGATTCTGGATAATGTAAAAACCGACAGGGAAGACAGGAAACAGTTCTGGAGGCATATACTCAGCGGTGGCTTTGTTTTTTTAGCCGGGCTCACCCTGACCATCGGGACGTACTGGATGGCCGGCCCCGAACAAACTTATTATATATTTTCGGGTATCATGCTGGTAGGCATAACTTCAATCCTGCGCGGATTCATTATTGTTTAGAAAATAATTGAAATGATTAATACTTTAACCCATCTAACCCCCATTCCTCCTTCTCCACATTCCCGGCAAATTCCTTCCATTTGTTTAAAAAAGCGCACCAGGGCCGGCGCACTGTTATAACCGCATTCCAGGGAAATGGATTCCAGGGTTTGGGTGTGGTCAAGTAACAAATTTTTAATTTGTTTGATTTTTTGTTCGCGCGCATACCTGGCAATGGGAATCTGGTAAAGGGACTTGAAGGCAACATTTAAACATACTCTGTTCAACAGGATATTGGTGGCCAGTTCGTCAACCGTCGGAATAGGACCATTGCAGCCGTCGATCAGTTGTTTAGCCTGCCGGGCCTTGGCCAGCGCAGCCAGCGACGGATATCGGGTTGATTTTTTTCTTTCCATACCCAAATATGGAGCAGGAGAAATAGCTGTTTTCAATAGTTAAACCCAAGTTGGGAGATTTATTTTTCATCCAGCCCGAGTTTTAATACCGCCTATTCTATGATATCCTTCTATTGAATTAGTTCTTCCTACTTTAGAATTATTCCCCTAAATACAATTGCGTGGAAAACACATATTTACCGAAGAAATTTACTTCTAATATTAAAACCTATTTGGTATTAAGTATTCTTTGAATTGCGATTGCTAAACCTATGGCTCAGCCTTTGTTTCATAGTTTCTACAAACCGCAGATGGTTCACCAAGTAACCTCCTTTCATTACCGGTGCGACCATCCGTGGCATATCAATTGCTCACTATAAGGAGATAGTCAGATTTTTTAACTGGATAAAAACGAACGCCATGGCGGAATTACATGTTCAACGAAAAGAAATAGCCTATCATGGTTATGGACACTTATCATTATTCTTGTTATTGGAACAGGTGTGTATTGTTTTTACATTACAAAAACCCGAGGGAGTTTCCTTTGCCGGCAAAGTCTAAGCTCAATAACCCTGGGAATTTGTCAATTATTGGAACCATTTAATCATAAATAAATAAAATAACGGTTATGACACAATCAGAATATGTGTATAGTGATCACCTCAGGGAATTGCATACCAGTGATTTCGAAATTGCGACGGGTGAACCCGATATCAGGAACTGGAAAGTGATTGGATTGCAGAACAAGGAATTGGGCAAAGTGGAAGAGCTTTTGTTCCATGAATTTCCCATGAGGTGAGATACCTTATTGTGAATTTGGACGGCAAGCCTTTAAATCTTGTTTACAGGCTCATATTGATCCCTGTAGGCCTGGTGGATCTTCTCCGGGATGAAAAAATTGTTCTGGTGAACGGGTTAAATATCGGCCATCTTGCATCGCTTCCGACCTATGAAAAAGGGAAAATATCCCGTCAAACGGAACTTGAAATCCGGGATGTTTTTTCCTGGTTATGTCAGATTAAATAAATAAAATATCGTGTAAAAGGAATTATACGACCATAAATACTTTAATAATGAAAAGGCCCACCCGCGGATGGCGGTTACTGAAAGAAATTCCGCGAAGGAGGAGATCAGGGAGAGTATAGAAAGGGTAAAAGACTCGGTTAGGAAAATGGAAAACGAAGTTGAACGATTGGGTGGGTCATTTTAACCGTCATGAACTTGTACAAAATCTTATAGCGCGGATTAACCGCGTTAATAGATAACATGAATATTACAAAATATCTCACGCTACTGCTCCTGGTAGTTATCATCGTCGTTGTTTTAGTCAACTGGCGTGCCTTATCTATATAAAACTTTATGAACACCTACTTTGGCGAAGTATAAAATCCATGTTAAAAAATGCCCGACCTGGCATTAAAAGGCATGGTTTTTTTAGTGACAATAGTTCTAGTATTTATTTTATTATTAAAAATTGTTTGCTATGGAACGAAACAGTGAGTACAAAAACCGGTATGGTAATGACCGGAACAGAAGACAGAATGATCAGTTTAATGACCGCAATCGGTTTTCCGATTACCAGGAGAACAGGAGACAAGACTGGGAACAAGATGAAAACCAGTGGGGTATGGGTTCGCGTGATGAAAGAAGCAACGGACAGGGGAACTATGGTTCATATTCCGCCAATAGAAATGACCGACGTTTAGAATCTATGGGATCTCTTGGAAATGACTGGACAAACCGCGATGAAACAAATGATTACAACAGTGACAGGGATTTCGGAAGAAGAGAGTTCGGCAGTTATGGGGATCAGTACAGATTCAAAGATGCAGTTTACCAGGGCAACTTTAGGAACGATGAAAGGGACAGAGGTCGTTCAGGTTCCTTCAGGAATGACAATTCCCGTAATTGGTGGGATAAGGCGAAAGATGAAGTGTCCGGCTGGTTTGGGGACGAAAATGCACAACAACGACGCGATAGGGATCAGGGTGAACACCGGGGTAAGGGACCTAAAGGGTATGCACGCACGGACGAACGCATCAAAGAAGATGTTAATGAAAGATTGACTGATGATTCAATGGTAGATGCCAGTGAAATAGAAGTGGATGTTGGAATGGCGAGGTATTTCTGAAAGGAACTGTTAATACCCGGCAGGAAAAAAGAAGAGCCGAAGATGTTGTAGAAAGTAGATCAGGTGTAAAAAATGTCGAAAATCATATTAAAGTTCAACAGGCAGGTTTCAAATCCGGTAATAGTGGCCAGAATGCTGGTCAATTTGACGAAAAAAGATTTGAAAAGGAGTCCTCTTCGGGATTCAAAAAATGCGCCAGTGGGCGAATACAATAAAAATAATTAATCTGACTTAAAGAATAAATAGTCTGACTAAGCTTATTTTTCTTAAAGCTCCCTTTTGGGAGCTTTAGTTTTTTATACCAGTTTGATTCGCAGTGATTTTATCTGGTGAAACATTTCCTTTAGCTTACAAAGTTCTAAATCTTTTTGTATTGCTTCATCAAATTTATCAGTTGGCGATTTAAGTTGATCTTGGAGGCTTTCTATTTCTGTATTGGAGTGTTTTTCAAACCTGCCTGGAAATCGCAGCGTCAAAATTTAATATTTCCCTCAATTTATCTTTTAAATATTTGAAGTCGGAGGACTTGGTTATAAACCGCATCGCACCAAGTTTCGTAAGATTTTGTTTGTCCATAGGGCTATTGGAGGTTGAAAAAATGATAACCGGAATGTGTGTGTATAGAGGATTCTGTTTAATGCTGGTAAGAAATTCCACTCCGTTCATAATGGGCATGTTCAAATCGAGAAAAATGATCGCTGGTAACTCTGTCCCCTGAGATAAAAGATGAAGCCCTTCTAAACCATTACTGGCTATTAAGCATTCATATGAAACAGATGTTTCTCGTAAAGCGTCCTTAAAAATTAATTGATCGTCTTCGTCATCGTCAATCAGAAGGATCTTACCGGCTATCATGTGTGGCATTTATAGGTAAATAAATTTCAAATGCAGCCCCTGTGCCCGGCATTCCAATAGCCTTGATATGACCTGAATGGTTTTGAACTATTTTTTTACAAATCGCCAGACCTATACCTGTACCTTCATATTCAAAACGGGAATGTAATCGCTGAAACAATTCAAATATTCGTTCGGCATACTGTGGATCGAAACCAATCCCATTGTCCGACAATGTAATCTTCCAATACTCATTTTCCTGGCTTGATTGAACTTTGACTTTCAGTGGAATAGCTGCATTCTGGTACTTTAAGGCATTGGAAAGCAAATTGGAAAAAAGTTGCTTCATTTGATCCGGTATGGCCATAATGCTAGGAAGATGTTCCACTGTAATATCAAAGCGCTTATTGCCCATCCACTCCATTTGATCTGAGATGATTTCATCAAAAATATCATTCAAATCCGTTGGGATTTTTTCGGCGGTCATGGAGTTCACTCTTGAATAATCCAGCAACGAATTAATCATGTGCTGCATGCGCTTGGATGCATTCAATACACGTTGAAAATAATCGTTGGTAGTTGGCGAAAAATGGTTTTCAGCGGTCTCTATTATTCGCTGGCAAAAGGTTTGTATTTTCCTTAGCGGCTCCTGCAGGTCATGCGAGGCTATGTAGGTGAATGAGTCCAGCTCCGTATTACTTTGTTCCAACTGCAGGTTCTTATTTTCCAAATCTCTTTGGTAACGATTGATGATGGCTTCGTGTTCTTTTCTCTCGGACTGATCTGTTATAATCATTCCAACAGTAGGCAGTTTTGGTTGTAATGAAGTGAGTGAAACATAAACAGGTATGGTATTGCCATTGACCAATAAATTTATTTCACCTTTGCTTCTTCCCAGAAGAGCCTTTTCAAATAGAATTTTAAAAGTTTGAACACATGCGGGCTCAATGAAGTCATAAACAGGCCTGCCAATTACATTTTGATATTTTACCTGTAGCAGCTCGAAAAAATAGGTATTCGTATAAACGATGAGGGCATCTTCAGTTAGATTTACTGCGCCTTCTCCAAATTCCTCAATTAAAATCCGGTAAGCATAATCACCGCTTTGAAGCGTATAAATTTCAGGAACATTATTGGTGTTAAGTGCAAAAGCATCTACTTCCCCTGCTTTTATCGCCTCAATGAGTTGCTCAGATTCAGCCAGGCGGCTTTCCAGGTCCTCAATTTTCAATAAAAGATCCTCTTGGTATTCGGTCTGCATATATTATTCTTTAAAGGAGATTCCTAAACCTTTAATGACTTTTTCTGTGTCTGCAAATGTTCCAACCAGCGTTTTTTTGGGAAGGGGTAACCTTTTAATTAGTGATGGGCTGAATATGATTTGTTGTTCTATTGCTAATTCAGGATGCTTGTAAAGATCGATGATTTCCAGGTCGAAGGAATTTTCCAGATATTCGGCGCATAACTTATTGATATTTTCTATGGCTTCCATGGATTTTGGCGACATACCGGAAACATAAAGCTTCAATACCAGTTTCCCTTCCGTAACCATCGCCGTTGTCACTTTTTTACCCATATTGTGTTTTTTTCACCGCCAGTGGCCTGATATTTAATCCAACAAGTACTCTTTCCTCATTAGAGAGATCACCGATGATCTTTCGTAATGGTTGCGGAAATTTCCGTACCAGGGTGGGAATGGCGAATATTTGATCCCCTTCTGCCAATTGAGGATTTTTTAGCAAATCGATGATCTCGATGCTGTATTTACCTGAAAGATGTTCCTCACAATATTTCCTGATATTTTTCAGCGCCAGGATTGATTTTGGAGTTTGGCCTGCAATGTAAAGTATGAGTTCCCATTTTTCTTCTTTTGCCATATAGACAATTATGTAATTTTTCTACATTCTCAATCTAATCCCTTTTTTGTCGATGGAGAACTCATTGACCTGGTTTGAATGACCCATCCCCCGCGATTTTACTATAATTAAATTTCTGGCGCTAACACCGTTTATAGAATCATTGGACAATTTTATCCAGGTATCTGCAAGGGACGAAACAGCGTCAACTGTGAAGTCGGCATTTTCTCCAACCGTTGGATGGGTTAAAGATGTAAAAAATGCGTTTATTTGATTTACCTTAAGCAGATCCATTAAGCGCACCAACATCGCTCTGACTTCGCTATAATTGCCGACAGTAACCAGACTACTGATGGGATCGATAATAATTGTTTTGGGTTGGTATTGTGTAATCAATTTATTTATCACCAGTAAGTGCATTTCCAAACCACTTAAAGAAGGACGGGATGAATGGATTTGTAAAAGCCCGGATTTTATAAAAGGCTTGAATAGAATTCCAACGGAAGCCATGTTTCGGGTAAGCTGATCGGGCGATTCTTCAAAGGAAAAAAACAAAACATTTTCTTTTCTCAAACAACTGCTAATGGCAAAATAGGATGCAAATATGGTTTTTGAAGTACCTGCAGAGCCTGTAACGAGCGTGCTGTTGCCCCTGAAAAATCCCTTGTCATTGAATAAATTATCGAACTGCTCATGACCGTAAGACAAAATCTCCGATGATGTTTTGTGGTCCAGTTTTAATGAAGTAATCGGCAGCACGGAAATGCCACTTTCGTCAATTAAGAAAGGATATTCATTGGTTCCGTGAGTTGATCCGCGGTATTTGATGATGCGCAGCCTGCGTGTGGCAATCTGATCAATTACCCGAAAATCGAGCAGTATTACGCAATCTGAAACATATTCTTCAAGGCCCTGGCGGGTTAATGTATTTTCTCCACGCTCGCCCGTTATAATCGCCGTAACACCTTTTTCTTTTAGCCACTGAAAAAGCCTCTTCAATTCGCTTCTTAACAGGGTAGTATTGTTCATACCACCGAATAAAGACTCAATGGTATCCAAAACGATCCTCCTGGCTCCAATTTGATCGATTGCATAATTCAACCGAATAAAAAGCGCTTCTAAATCATATTCACCCGTTTCCTCAATCTCTGACCTTTCGATATGGATATTGTCGATACGCAATTTCTTTCTCCTAATGAGTTCATCCAGGTCAAAGCCGAGTGACTGAACATTTGTCGCCAGATCTTTTTTGGTTTCTTCAAACGAAATAAATACCCCGGCTTCGTCATAGTCAGTAATCCCTTTAACAAAAACTGAATAGCCATCAGTGTTTTTCCGCATCCCGCACTTCCACAGATTAAAGTGGGTCGCCCCTTAGGCAGACCACCACCCGTAATTTCATCTAGACCTTCAATTCCGGATTTGGTTTTTGCAAAAACTTTTTTTGAAGAAACTGCCATTTATCTTTCTGTTTTACCTGAATGTTGCTGAATTCGGATCTTCTTGCAACATCCCTGAATGTTGCAATTGTAATTCTAAGCTGGTTCTGTTACAATAAGTTTTATTTGTGAATATAATTCCACATATGTTAAACAATTAAGGTATATCGACATATTCAGATAATAAAACATTTATTTTCACACTGTGCCAGTAGACCTGCCCTGCTCTGTCAGAACGACTTTAAATAAATACTTGCCGGAACTATTCACATAGAATCGGAGAACTTAAGCCTGTTTTTAGCAAGGCGTTCCCTGCTCTCAACTGATATTTTAGCTATGCATGGTCAGGTGCCAGAGATAATACAAAAACGATACCTTCCTTTTATTTAAAATTCCTTCCAGGCTTTCGGAGTGTTAAACTGAATTGTAAAAATGATCAGGAAAAAATTAGACGCCGGCGGGGGATTGCAGATCTAATTGTCAATAAGATTTTTGCCAGAAAATTACCAACCAAAACACTTACGTGTAATGCCCTGAAAACCATATTTGTTAAAAAGTATTTAGCTATTCTGGTTACAAATCGACGCGCCATGGTTACTAAGCTATGAAGAGACGCTGAATAACCTTGAAAAAACCATAAGAAATCCAACAACCACGAAGAACCCGTATCCTGAAAAACGATCTTATCCAATCCTATCCAAAACACACATTTATCCAATCGTGAAAAATCAAAGTCGGAG
Organism: uncultured Bacteroidota bacterium; assembly: GCA_963766585.1. Taxonomy (GTDB): domain Bacteria; phylum Bacteroidota; class Bacteroidia; order Chitinophagales; family Chitinophagaceae; genus Puia. The sequence goes on along the minus strand of CAVYAV010000001.1, from coordinate 25,761 downwards.
TATCCTGGGAAAACTGAGGGGAATTTAAAACAAGGTGAATTAAATATCAATAACGCAAAACGCGACTTTCTTTTTTTTTGTTTTATTTATCGAAGAAAAACGTCCGGTAATCGTTGAAATCCCTTCATTCATCGAATTAATGATGAATTTGATCGACTGTTTTCAATCTTTACAAAGGAATTTTTCTTTAGACAGGCTCTATATCCGAAAGTCCGTTTCCAATACTTCAGAATAACCGTTTTATCCGATTTGCGGAGCTAATGATCGTACCCAATGAAACCGACCCTAAACAAGGTCCGGATTTTTTTACTGTGGTTCTTATTTTTAATCTGCAGTATTAATTCCGGATTCGCGCAAGTATGTACCGGGTTTACTGCAACCTATATAACCAGTGAATCCAGATGTACCGCCACCGGAACCCTGCAGATTAATGCAACCGGTGGGTCGGGCTCTTACAACTATGAATTAAAGGGAACATCGACTTCTGCTTTCACCTCTTCCAGCCTCATCACCGGACTTGCACCCGGAACCTATTCTGTTATTGTAAAAGATATCGTCAGTAACTGTTCGTTTGAAATCGATAATATTATAATTACCGGAAGCTACATCGATCCGAGATTCGGGCTTACCGAAACGGATGTGACCTGTATGAATGGAAACGACGGAACCATTTCCATAGCAGCTTTTACGGGCGGTCGCGCACCTTTTTCTTATACGATTGTCGCGCCTTCCGCCTTCGGTATCGGAACAACCAATTCTACAGGAACATTTACCGGCTTAATACCAGGCTCCTATTCCGTACAGATGACGGATTCCTGCGGTGGTATTCAGACCCGGAATATCAGCATACAAAATTATAACTGGTCCATCACCGCTGCAGTCGTTTCAAATATCAGTTGTACAAATTATCATGCACAGATTTCGCTTCTGGACAGTAAAGGGAATACCAATAGTTCGGGAACCGCATTTAATGGATTTACCTACGGATTTGTAAACGGACCCGCAGATACAATCTGGTTTACGACTCCTGGCTTTGATTTCGATCTGGGACAGATCCGAAAATTAACGCTTGTCGTAAAAGATAACTGTGGACTCGTTCAGACAAAAACCTGGACAAACAATGTTATTCCATCTGTGCAGGCCAATGTAACGATCACAGGAAATAATTGTACCGGATTCACCGCTACCGTTAATGGTCAGCAGAATTTAACGACTCCCAATTTTTGTCTCGTGGATAATTCAGGTAATCCCGTGAGCGGACAACCCTGCAATACAACCGGAGTTTTTACTGCCGTTCCTTACGGATCCTACTGTATTCACATAACCAATAGTTGTTACGATACCGTCATCACCAGATGCTTCACCCAGTCTCAACCGGTTCCAGCCGTCTCAGGTGTTGTATCGTTATCTAATTATACCTGTACGGATTTTCAGGCTGCCGTTACCGGTCAGCAAAATTTAACCAGCCCCGTGTATTGCCTGCTTGATCAGTCCGGCAATCCGGTAACCGGCGTACCCTGCAACAGTACAGGCGTGTTTCCCAACCTGCCATTTGGCAGCTACAAGATTCAGGTTACGGATGGATGTACGGGAACAATCCTCAACCTTGCTTTCAGTGCATCAGAAAAAATTAAATCCGTAGCGGCTACTGTTACAACCAACGGTACGGATGTACGGGATTTAACGCCACGATCACCGGACAAACGAACCTGGTGTCGCCACAATACTGCCTGGTGGACAGTGTTGGCAATCCGATAACCTGTAATTCAACCGGCATATTTAATAATATCAATTACGGATCGTATTGTATTAATATCACCGACGCCTGTAACGACACGACTATTCAACGCTGTATGACAGTCATCCATCCGGTTGCTTCCGGAGGATCGGCAGCGATTACGAATAAAACCTGTAACGGATTTAATGTAACGATTTCCGGACAGGCAAATATTTTCAATGGCCTTTATTGTCTGCAGGACAATTCCGGTAACCCTGTTTCGGGGGTACCCTGTAATAATACCGGTGTATTTATTAATATTCCTTATGGATCCTATTGTGTGCAGACAACAGACGGCTGTTCAGGTGCCACACTAACGAATTGTTTCACCGTTACAGCACCCGTCCCTGCAGTCGGGCCGGCTGTGATCAGTAATGTCACCTGTACCGGATTTACCGCAACTATCACCGGTCAACAGAATCTGACCAGTCCGAACTATTGTTTACTGGACAGTTTAAATAATCCGCTGGGTATCTGTAACAGCACCGGAGTTTTTGTTATCAATGGATTCGGTGCTTATATCCTGCAAACCACAGACGGCTGTAGCGGCACGGTTTTCAACACACCATTCTCAGATTATAAACCGGTGGAATCGGTAAATACGAATGTCAATTTTACGAACCAAAGCTGTACTGATTTTACAGCAACTATCACCGGGCAGACGAATCTTTTCAATCCGGAATATTTTTTAAAGGACAGTCTTGGAAATAAACTGGACAGCAATGTGACCGGAACATTCAGCCATATTTTGTACGGATCTTATTGTATAGATATCGTAAATGGTTGTCTGGATACTACGATAACGCGCTGTTTTAGTGTTCCGCCGGCCCAATTACAGATGACAGTTTCTGCGACGCCATCCTGTGTCTTCAACGCCAGTGATCTTTCAATACAGGTAACAACTGGTTTTGCGCCGTATACAGCAGCTGTTTATAATGCAGCGGATTCACTGATCGCAACCGTAAATTCTAACAGCAATCTGATCAGTTTAACGGGACTACCCGCACTGGCTCCGGGAATCAATATAAAGTAGTTGTCACCGGCACCTGTGGATTACCCGCAACGACCCTGGTAACAGGTCAGCAGAGCAGTCTCTCGCACCTGTATACGATCACACCAAAATGTCCTTCCAGTATTATTCCAAATGGTTCCGGTGATCTGGTAGTGGCGGCAGCAACAAATATTGGAACACTGAATATGTCAATAATTGAAATGAATTTTTCAGCCGATACCATCGCTTATTCATTTCGTTCGGGCAATAATTTTACGTTTAGTAATTTGAATGCAGCGATCTATGTTGTTGCCTATACATTTGGCGGCTGTTCGACCGTCATCAATGATACGATTACGATTCCCAACTACAGCTTTCCTTCACTGGCACCCTCGGGCGCTTACCAATGCGATAATAATAGTTTCAGTGTAGGTGCAGCTGTATCCGGTGGTATATCTCCTTACAACTACCAGATTATTGGAAGTGTGCCATCTGCACCGGTTATCAATACGGCAATGCAGAGCAATCCCGTATTTATGATCAACAATGGGATGCAATATTCACTGGTACGTCTTCGTGCAATGGACGCCTGTGGAAATGCGACGCTGAATGATGTAAGTATTCTACCCCTGGCGAATACCATCGTAACGGCTACTTCCAACTGTATTTACCAGGCCTCGACACTTTCAGTTGATGTGGTTCCCAATGCAACCTATACCTGGTATAAAAAAGCAAACATGAGCTCGATTGACAGTATAATGCTCGGAACGACCCCCACCTATTCTATTCCCGCGATCTCTGTAGCAGATACCGGGATTTATGTAAACGTAATGTCTGTTAACAGCGGATGTTTAACCAGGATATCCTATTTTAACCTGAATGGTCTGTGTGACGGCTTATTTTTATTGGCCACCCATCACGCTCTCAGGAAAAATAATTTCCGGGAATTCCAATCAACTGAACTGGACCGTGCCGGGTGGAATATGCCAGCATAGCGAATATATAATCGAACGGGCGAATGGCAGTAACGGATTCACAAACGTAGGAATGGTGCCCGCTACCGGTTCATTTATACCAATCCATACATCTATACCGATCCGGTTTCAGGGGACGGTCCTTATTATTACCGGTTGAAAATAATAGATAACCAGGGACAAGTTTTTACAGCAATACGATAGAACTCCAGACCACTTCAATAAGTCTTCTTTCCGTATATCCGAATCCGGTCCGCAATATTTTACATATTAAATTTGGAGAAGGCAGTGAGGAGCGTTATAGTCTTAAACTGATCAATGATCTGGGACAAACCGTCTTTTCGATGGAGCAATTTGTGTCCAAAAACGGCCTTGTGACTTATAACCGGGATCCAAGGATTAAAACGGGAATTTATATCCTGCAGGTTTTAGGTTTAAAAACGGGGAAGAGCAGTGTTTTTAAACTCAAATTTGAGTAAATACTACATTCAACTGGAAGAAATCACAGAGGAGAAAAATCCAGTTAAGCGCAGTTCTTGAACTGAGAAGACATCGGCTCCTGCTTCTATGGACAAAATTCCGACCATGTGGGTTGGTCCGCGATTTGTAATACTACTCTAATCCCAAGAGGAAAACGAAGATGAAAAAATCTGTACTGCTGATTGACGATGAAAAGGATTTATGTGAAGTGATTACAGGGCTTTGACAAAAGAGGGCTTTGAGGTTGATTGTGCATTTAGTCTGGCCGAGGCTGAAGACAAGCTCCGGGCACATCCCGATATTGTTTTACTGGATAATAATTTACCCGATGGTTTGGGTATGAAATATATCCAGATGCATCCGGCTAACTTCATGCAGTGCTTTGTAATCATAATTTCCGCTGATCCGAATCCGGAATTACAACAAAAGGCCGCATTGGAAGGTATCAGGGCTGTTTTGCCTAAACCGTTTTCTATTCATCACATGAAGGAAATCATCCATTCACAGTATTTATTGAAATGTGGCTGAATGGGTATATAGGAGTGCGCCAGTTCAGCTATAAGCCGCAATCAGGATAAGGCTTTTTTGTGTTCTTTGCGATATTTTATCCTGGGCGACTCTGCATTCAATTCATTCATTTTCTGATAGGCTTTCAATAATTCCGGCGGAATATCGCCTTTATACTGAATCTCATAATAGGAAAATCCATCGTATGGTATGGTATTTTTAATCTCCTGTATTTTTACACGGTTGTCGACGCCTTGTTTTTTGAAGTAGTCCATAAAGACCTGTTGCCTGTTTTTATTCAATCGTTTTAACTGGCTGTTTATTACTTCATTTCCCACAAGCCTTGCGCATTTTTCCTGCAGCGTGAATAAAAGTTTGTCTTTCACGCGCATGTTCAGATACCGGATAAAACTGCTGTCCCTGATGGCCATGTTTTTCAACGGTCAAAGAATCTTTTTCGGTGAAAGTTTCCGGATTCCTGTGGTTCGTATAGGCTGAAGTATTTTTTCTTTGCTTCAAAGAAATTAATGCGTTCTTTTCTCTTTTACCGTATATGCATACGGATGAACAGCAATGGAAACCCCCTGCGTTTTTTTCAAGGAATTCTGCTGTCTCAGACAAAAATTTATGCTGACTTGGTAACAAGGCGCAGCCCATAAGAGGCCATTTAATCTTGGTGGATTTTTCAATCGCCTGTTCGATATTTTTTACATCAAACCGGTAAGGAGTCGTAACCGGCTTAACAAAAATATTCTGAAGCAGATGTATAATGGCATCATGCAAATGGAACCTTGGGATTTTTAAGGCTTCCGGTTATCGGAATTTCATAATCAATCACATCGCCCCGCTCTCTGATAAAAGCGAAAATCAGCGGGAGGGGAAGCCATCTTTTATCCTTGCCCCGTACTCTTTTGGTTGACCTCGGGTCAACGATGATCAGATGATTTTTGCTGTCGATGTTGCCCCCAAGTACATTCCAGTCTCCGTTTAATTCAATCGTTCCCCTGTTTAGGGGAAAGGAAGTAAAAGTAACTGTATAGGGGTTGAACAGCGCAACAGGGATATTTTCAATATGGTAGTTGAGGTTATAGTAGGAGCTGTCGTTTGGATCAATACTCAGTTTAACGACCATATTACCATAAGGCTTAAGCGCCGAATGTAATGCAATATTCACCCGCCTCCGGCCTTTATTGATAGAGTCAGCAACTATATGTAATCCATGCAGACCGGTTGAGAATTCTTCGCTCAGGGAAAAATCATTATAGGTCAGTTCTCCGCCGCTGATCGCTAAGTTGTTTAATTTATAATCGCTGTTGAAAAATTCACGCGACAGACTTTTAATATAACGGCCGATGGAAATCAGGATATTCAGTTTTTCACCATCACCTCCTTCACTACCACCGCCGGCGCCTTTTTTTGCGAACATGGCGCTCAGGTTATCGGTGTGGTCATAGCGCTCATATTTCACATAAGGATGGAGAAGCAATATGGAACTCAGGATATATATATTGTTCTTCGGACTGAGTTGGGTGACCGTCCAGGCGCAGTTGCTGAAAGGACATATAATCTTCGTCCGGGTTTTTGCCCAGATGAAAATCGCTGAGCGCAATATGCCCGGTGGCAATGATGTCTTCTGAATTATGAAAATTTCCGGTGGCTGCTTATATCGGCATCCAGCACGGCGCGCATGCTGCCATAGTTTGCCAGATCTCTGGCATATTGTTCCAGGGCTTCAGGTCGAAGGTTACTATACGATCCGTAATCCGGTAATCACTGGTTTTGAAATTCATATCGAACCGTCCCTGCATGCTGCCCTTGGTGGGACCGGATTCAAAAGCATAGGTAAATGCCATCGTATCGACATTCCATTGTTTCCCCGGCGTTTCGAAATTACCCTTCTTTATATAATAAACAAAAGGTATCTGCTTATCCCGGTAATGAATTTCGCCGTTCGTAATTTTCAACGGGCCCCGGTCCACGCAGCGGTGTGCTTTTTTTTGACGTTGTTCGTGTTGTATCTCCCGAGCTGAACTTATCGATAATACTTTGAAAATTCATGGTCTTATTGTCCTTGATCACACGTACACCAGGTTGTCCAGTGAGGCGTTGTTTAACTGCAGGGTATGGGAGAATAATTTATACAGGCTTACACGTACTGTCAGACCACCGGCAGCCAGAAAAACGGTGTCGCTTTTATATTCGTATATTTTTAAGTTGTGCAGATGCAGGTAACCGGAAAACGGGTTCACCAACGCCCAGTCGAGTGTGATCTCCCTGCCGGTATACTTTGCATCATATTTCTGTATCAGGTACCTCGTGATGGGAGAGATGAATGCAATGACCAGTGCAATGACGATAAAAGCGGTTACGGTAAAAATTACCAGGAACTTTTTTAGTCTTTTCATAATAGGTAGTGTTCCGGACTAAACATTTATAAGGAGTGGCAAAACTCAGACCACTGGAAGAAGTTGCTGCTCCTTCGAGTTGTCTACTCTGGATTCTCTCAATGAGAAATTTAGAAATTAGTTTTTTATTTGGGGCTTTTCCTGCGCAGGTTTCCTCAACACGTGAATCATGTTGACCGGACTATCTCGATTTAAGGAGGATTTTCACCACAATTGGAGGAATATATATTGAAGTTTAATAAGGGCATTGTATCCATCTGTCGGAAAAGAGTCAGATTGCGGAGTAAAAACTTTAACAATAATGAACAAAAAAGATCCAACGACAAAGTACCATAGACCACCGTTCAAATATCAGCCACAACCCTGGCCCGGATTAGAAAGTAAAACGGATCCCGTGCCGGATGTTCATTACCGGCGGACAGCTTACCCCTGGCGTAGTGGCATATGTATTGAATGTTATTTATTCAAATCATTATTATGAATAGTATCGATAAAAATCAAAAAGAGGACAATTATAAGGATTTGCACAGCGTCGAAGCCGGTGAACGAATCAAGGAAATGGTGGAAAATGCAAAAATCTGTTTCTTTTGTACGGAAGGTGGTTTAGGGGAATCATCCGGGGTCCGGCCTATGAGTGTATTAAAAGCCGATGAGGATGGAAGTTTATGGTTTATGAGTGCCAAGGACAGTTATAAAAATCATGAAATTCTGGCAAACAATAGTGTGAAACTGTATTTCCAGGGATCGGCCCATGGTGACTTCTTATTTTTGGGCGGAACGGCCACCATTTCCGATGACAGAAAAAAAATTGAGGAAATCTGGACGCCGATTGCCCGGGCATGGTTTACGGAAGGGAAAGATGATCCCAGAATTTCAGTGATCAAATTTGTCCCGGATAATGGATTTTACTGGGATAATAAACATGGAAATCTTATTGCGGGCGCTAAGATGATGTTTGGGGCCCTTACCGGTCAGACGGTAGATGATTCCATTCAGGGAAAACTACAAATCCGGTAAAAAGTATTTCTTCGCCGGCCATTTTTAAAACAGATCATGCTGAGTTTTACAGAGAAGGGAATTTATTGCCTTAAGGGTGATTTCTTTATCGACCCCTGGAAGCCTGTTTCACGCGCCGTCATTACCCATGCGCATAGTGATCATGCCAGGCCCGGATCTGAAAACTATTTATGTCACCGGCTCACCAAACCTTTGCTTCAGCTTCGCCTGGGTGACAACCCATACCAGACTGTAGAATGGGGAGAAACCGTTTTCATTAACGGAATCAGGGTTTCCCTGCATCCGGCCGGGCATATCATCGGATCTTCCCAGATCCGGATAGAAGACGGTGGTGAAATCTGGGTGGTCAGCGGTGACTACAAAACAGAAAATGATGGATTGAGCGGACCATTTGAATCTATCCGGTGTCATTACTTTGTTACTGAATCCACCTTCGGGCTGCCGGTCTATAAATGGAAACCACAGGAGGATATTTTTTCTGACATACAAAACTGGATTCTTAAAAATCAGGCGGCCCGGAAAAATTCCGTACTCATTGCGTACAGTTTAGGAAAAGCGCAACGTCTCCTGCCTTGCCTGGCAGCCATGCATGTTCCCATTTATGTTCATGGCGCGATCTGGAATATTCACCAGACACTTATCCAGGCAGGGGTGATATTGCCTGAAGTACAGAAAATAACGCCTGAAATGAGCAGGGGATTTTTTAAGGAATCGGTTATCATCGCACCGCCAGGTGCAGAAGGATCATCCTGGATGAAACGCATGTTGCCTTATTCGGTCGGTGTGTGCAGCGGATGGATGCAGGTGAGGGGTAATCGTAAAAGAAGAAATGCAGATGCGGGATTTGCTTTAAGCGATCACGCGGACTGGCAGGGATTAATCGATGCCATCAAATCAACGGGAGCCGAAAAAATTTATTCAACCCATGGATTCCAGGCTCAGTTAAGCAGGTACCTCCGGGAGAAGGGTCTGGAGGCCGAAGAGGTAAAAACAGAATTCGGGGATGAGCAGGAAGCCAAAGAGGAAGAACGGGAATCAGAGCATTATAACTGATTACTTAAAATGTGAATAATGAAACTTTTTGCGGAACTGGTGTTGGAACTGGAAGCTCGACCAAGACGAACGACAAGTTAGATTTGCTCACCAACTACTTTCTCGCAGCGAATGATAAGGATAAGGTTTGGGTCATCGCTGTTTTCAGCGGTCGCAGGCCAAGAAGAGTAGTAAGCTCCAGTGAACTGCGCGAATATTTAATAGAGCAAACCGGCTGGCCATCCTGGTTGATCGAGGAAAGTTATCATACCGTAGGCGATCTGGCTGAAACGATTGCATTGCTTCTTCCCGGGAATAATAACCAGGCGCTCTCCCGGCCCCTCTTTTATTATCTGGAAAGGCTGGCGATGCTTGGAAAGGAAGATCAGACAACCAGGAAAGGATTTGTAGTTGATTCCTGGTCTCACATGAACCAAAATGAAAAATTTGTATTTAATAAACTGATAACAGGCGGTTTCAGAATCGGCATTTCTCAGTCGATGATGGTCAATGCGCTGGCTAAGTCTGTGAATCTTGACCCTCCTGTTATTGCCCACCGGATCAGCGGCAACTGGAATCCTTTATCGGTTTCATTCCGGGAATTAATGAGTGCGGAATCTGCACAGGGGGATTATTCCAAACCTTATCCATTTTACCTCGCTTATGCATTGGAGGAAGAACTGCCTGCGCTCGGCGAACCTCAGGAATGGCAGGCCGAATGGAAATGGGATGGTATCCGCGGACAGCTGATCAAGAGAGATGGCCGGTTGTTTGTCTGGAGCAGGGGAGAGGAATTGATTACGGATAAATTCCCGGAGTACGGGGTTCTGACAGATAATATACCGGATGGGACCGTGTTTGACGGGGAGATAATCTGTATTTCTGAAAAACAGTCTGACACCGTGGATTTTTTGCCACTGCCTTTTTCCTTGCTCCAGACCCGGATCGGGAGAAAGAATATTTCCCGCAGGCAATTGACGGAGGCGCCGGTAAGTTTTATTGCCTATGACTTATTGGAATGGAAGGGAGAAGATTTCAGGGAGTTCAGTATGGAAAAGCGACGGCAAAATTTGGAGGCAATCGTAAAAACGACTGCCCAGAAAGTGCTGAAACTGTCTCCGCTGATCAGTTTTAATCAGTGGAGTCAACTGGCATCGATGCGTGAAAGATCGAGAACGGTTGGCAGCGAGGGTATCATGCTGAAAAGAAAAAATTCAGTTTACCAGGTGGGCAGAAAAAGAGGTGACTGGTGGAAATGGAAAATTGATCCCCTGGCATCGACGCCGTGATGGTTTACGCACAAAAAGGACATGGAAGAAGAAGCAATCTTTACACCGATTACACCTTTGCCGTTCGCGATGGAGATAAGCTGGTCACCTTCACCAAGGCCTATTCCGGTCTGACGGATAAAGAATTCTCCGAAGTTGATTATTTCGTGAAACGAAATTCACTGGAAAAATTCGGACCGGTAAGAACGGTGAAAGCGGAACTTGTTTTTGAAATTGCGTTTGAAGGAATAGCCGTATCTGCCCGTCATAAATCGGGCGTGGCCCTCCGGTTTCCGCGCATCAACCGGTGGCGTAAAGATAAAAAACCAGAGGAAGTAAATACGCTCGGGGACTTAAAAAAAATGTTGGAATTATATGGGAAATAGCGTGGTGTATCCGCTTTATACCTCGGTGTTAGTATTATAGTTTAAGAATGCTCAAATGGATATGATGAAACAGGATGATGGATTTGTTCATGTACAGGGCGCCCGGGAACACAACCTGAAAAATGTTACACTGTCCATTCCACGCGGTGCACTTGTTGTGTTCACAGGCGTATCCGGTTCGGGTAAATCTTCGCTTGCATTTGGCACTTTGTATGCAGAGGCGCAGCGCAGATACCTGAAATCGGTTTCGCCATATGCCCGGAGACTCTTCCATCAGATGGCTGTTCCGGATGTCGATGAAATTACCGGTCTGCCGCCCGCCGTCGCCCTGCAACAGCAAAGGGGTTCTCCATCCACGCGTTCTTCTGTGGGCAGTGTAACGACCTTGTCCAACCTGATGCGCATGCTGTATTCCAGGGCAGGCGATTATCCTGGTGGACAGTCTATTTTATATGCAGAATCTTTTTCCACCAATACACCGCAGGGTGCCTGTCCGAACTGTCATGGGCTTGGACTGGTTTACGAAATCACGGAGAAGACCATGGTGCCGGATGACTCGCTCAGTATCCGGGAGCGGGCCATCGCTTCCTGGCCCACCGCCTGGCAGGGTCAAAACCTTCGGGATATTCTAATTACTATGGGATATAATGTTGATATCCCATGGAAACAACTTTCCAAAAAAGACCGGGACTGGATTTTATTTACAGATGAAAAACCAACGGTTCCGGTATATGCCGGTTTCACCCACGAAGAAGTAAAAAAAGCGATCCGGAGAAAGGAAGAGCCCAGTTATATGGGTACGTTTTCCGGAGCGAAAGCCTATCTGCTCCATACTTTTTCTGAATCGCAGAGTGCGCTCATGAAAAAAAGAGTTTTAAAATATATGGTCAGTGCCGTGTGTCCGGTATGCAAGGGCAAACGTTTAAAACCCGAGTCATTGAGCGTGCATTTTGCAGGTTTGGATATTATGGAGATGGCCCGTTTGCCCGTTAAAAAATTGTCCCGGCTTGTGGAGCCGTATGCGACCGGTAAGAATAAAGGCAGATCACCCATCGTAGCGCAACGTATTTGTGCAGACCTCTTTCAACGCCTCTGTGTTTTACAAGATCTGGGCCTGGGTTATCTGACCATGGAAAGAAGTACACCCACACTTTCTCCCGGAGAAATGCAGCGACTACGTCTGGCTACTCAGATTCATTCCAATCTGTTCGGTGTCGTCTACGTTCTGGATGAACCGTCGGCAGGTCTGCATCCTTCAGATACCCTGGCTTTGATTGCCGCTATGGAAAAATTAAAAGCAGCTGGTAATTCGCTGTTTGTGGTCGAGCATGAACTGGATATCATAGAAAAAGCTGATTGGATCGTCGATGTCGGACCGGATGCCGGAACCCAGGGCGGAGAAATTCTGTATAGCGGAGAAATAGCAGGGCTGGAAAAAATAGCCAGTTCAAAAACCCGTGAATATTTATTTCACCAAAACATCCATTTCAATCAGCCCAGACGTACTGCCGCTGGCTGGTTAAAACTCAGAAATATTTCAAGAAATAATCTCGATAAAGTAAATATTGATTTTCCCCTGGGCGTCATGTCCGCCGTGACCGGTATTTCCGGATCGGGAAAATCAAGTCTGGTCAGCCAGGCCCTGGTGGAACTCGCCAGCCAGGTATTGGGCCAGCACCTGGATCCGGAAGAAGAACCGACCGGCCTGGAAATACATCAACCGCTGGAAGGATATATCAAAGAGGGGATGGAAAAATTCAAAACGCCTGGTTGTCGTGGATCAGAAACCCATCGGCCGTACACCAAGATCCAACCTGGCGACGTATACAGGTCTTTTTGATCCCGTCCGGAAAATCTTTGCGGCCACCAAAATGGCTAAGGCAAGACATTATGACGCAGGCAGGTTTTCTTTTAATGTAGCCAAGGGTCGTTGCCCGAATTGCGAAGGAGAAGGATTTGTGATGGTAGAGCTGCTTTTTTTACCCAGCGTTTATTCCCCCTGCCCGGTATGTAACGGCAGCCGGTACAACAATAAAACGCTGGAGATTTTATATCATGGTTCGAGCATCGCCGATGTGCTCAACATGACGGTGAATGAAGCCTTTGATTTTTTTGGCGATGAACCTTCCATCCTGCGATCACTCGCCGTCCTTCAGGAAGTAGGTCTTGGATACCTGCGCCTCGGACAACCGGCGACCGAACTATCCGGTGGTGAAGCCCAGCGGATCAAACTCGCTACCGAGCTTCAGCGTGTTCAAACCGGAGCGACACTGTATATACTTGATGAACCCACTACGGGCCTGCATCCCGCCGATACCGATCGTTTAATTAAACAGCTGAACCGGTTAACGGAAGCCGGCAATACCATTATCCTGGTGGAACACGACATGCAGGTCATCGCTGCCTGTGACTGGGTCGTTGAAATGGGACCAGGCGCAGGAGATGAAGGCGGCCGGATAGTGGGTTTCGGTAAGCCGGAGGAGATAGCGGATTTAAAAGAAAGCAAGACCGGCATTTTTTTAAAAAGAAAACTCAGCAGGGGTCATTCCTTAAAAAAATAAAACATCCTGCAATGAAACTGGAGCGGGTAAAAACATTTGACGAAAATTTACTGCAGGTCGTTATCGAGACGCCCAAAGGATCGGGATATAAATATGATTACGATCCGCAGCGGGAGGTATTTTGTCTGAACAAAGTCATGCCCCTGGGGGATGAGTTTTCCTTTTGATTTTGGATTCATTCCTCATACCAAGGGTGAAGACGGTGATCCACTGGATGTGCTGGTGATGATGGAACTACCGGCCTGTCAGGGTGTGCTCGTGCAATGTCGCGTCATCGGTATATTGGAAGCCAGGGCAGGTTGAACGGGATGGCAGCGGGGTCCGCAACGATCGTATCGTCACCGTTTGGGAACTGTCTCATTTGTACAAAACCATAGAAGGTATTGAAGATGTGGATCCAGATACATTAAAAGAAATGGAAAGTTTTTTTAAGCAATATAATACCCTGGCGGGCAAGGAATTTCAGCCCATTGGTTGGAAAGACGCGGATGAGGCGATGAAAATGATTCGATCGCAGATTGTATAGCTTGATTTATTTTTTTCTCAATACCAAGTTGTCATAGTGCAAATTTCCGTCGATCACGGTCGCTGCTTTCGTATAAGGATGTTCTTGTGCTTTTTCTTTACCGATGATATGCATTACGGTCCATCCGTTGACTTTTAGATAGTCGGATACCAATGACCGGTGGCAACTCCACCATACGGCTTCTGTGCACATAAATACCGAAAGCTCCGCCCGCGCGATGTTTTCGAGTTGCAGCACCGAATTTTTAAATGACGAAGTTTCCATATAATCGGCGTAACCCCGAAAAGCTTTAACCCGCCAGGCCGTGTTGACCGAGTTGGGCACCGGGCTTCGTCTTCCACCCAGGGCTTCCAAATGGGTGTATTTAAAACCCGTTTTCTCAAGTGCGGTGATCAATATTTCCTTGTTGTATTGTGGAAATCTTTTGGATCCCGGATAACGCCGTATATCAATGACATGCCTGACTTGAAAAGTAGTCAGCAGGGAGAGGAACTCTTCAAATGGTCGTGTTGAATGTCCGATCGTCCAAACCATTTTTACGTTATTCATATCAAATATCTTTTCAGAATGTATACATGCTGAAAAATCATTTGGATCATGCCCATGGATTTAAAACCACCTTTACGCAATCCTCCTGTTTTTCCTTAAAGATTTTATAGGCGTGGCTCACCTGCGAAAGGGGGAGACGGTGAGTAATAATATCATCCAGTTTTACTTTTCCTTCCACGACATATGTTAATAGTTCATCGATGTATTTATGGGCGGGTGCCTGACCGCCTTTAATGATAATGCCTTTGTCAAAGAACTGGCCGATCGGAAAATTATCATAGGTGGTTGGATACACACCAAGTACGGAGACAGTACCGCCCCGGCGAACGGCACTCATGCAGGTTTCTAAAACCTTGGGCGATCCTTTTTCCAGATTGATGATCGCTTTGGCTTTGTCCAGAAAACTTCTGTCCGGTTCAAATCCTACTGCGTCGACACAAAGATCGGCACCCCGGTTATTCGTTGCAGCCCGTATGGTCTCTACGACTTCCTTTCCATCACCGGTCCAAAGGATGGTTTCCACATTGGCGGCCAGTTTCGCTTTATCCAGCCGGTATGGTAAAGTGTCTACGATAAATACCCGTCCGGCCCCTTTGAGCCACGCAGATTTGGCAGCCATAATACCGACCGGTCCGGATCCGAAAATAGCTACGGTTTCCCCGCCTTTGAGTTCGCCCCAGTCGATGCCGGTATATCCGGTTGGGAAAATATCCGTCAGGAACAAAACCTGTTCATCGCTCAGGTTATCCGGAACTTTCCGGGTCCGTAATCAGCATAGGGAACCCTGACATATTCGGCCTGTCCGCCGTCATATCCACCATAGAGATCGGTATACCCGAATAAAGCCCCTCCTTTTTGATCCAGGAGTCCACCTTCCGGACCATATTTTTCCGGATTCGAATTTTCGCAGTGTCCGGGAAGGTGATGATCACAGAAGAAACAATGTCCGCAGGCGATGGGGAAGGGTACGACTACCCGGTCACCGCGTTTGAGATTGGTTACTGCTTTCCCCGTTTCTTCCACAATTCCCATAAACTCGTGTCCCAGGGTCATCGGCCGGGGTTGAGGAATACCTCCGGAATAAATATGCAGGTCGGATCCGCAGATTGCCGTAGTGGTGACTTTTAAAATAATATCCTGGTCGGTTTGAATATTCGGGTCATCCACTGTATCATACCGGACATTCCTTGGCCCGTGAATTCTGGCAGCTTTCATTTGTACTGATTTAATCGTTGATTATTCGTTTTCTTTGGATACCGGTTCCTGCTCTTTGGCGACTTTATTCGCGATAACGGTGTCAGGAATAATATTCGACACAGCTGTCTGGATTTTATTTTTCCAGCCGGATACCACTTTGTCTTTTCCAGCCATGAGGGCCTCGTAACCATCTCTGGCCACTTTGGCCGGATCGGCCATCCTGATTTATCCTGCACCGCTTTAGAGTCCAGCATATCGGCTTTATTAAAAAAGTCAGTATCTGTAACGCCGGGTTGTAAGGCCGTGATCGTCACCTCCGTGTCTTTCACTTCATTGATCAGCGCTTCGGTCAAGGAAAGGACATAGGCCCTGGTGGCGTGATAAACCGCCTG
This sequence comes from uncultured Bacteroidota bacterium, assembly GCA_963766585.1. GTDB lineage: Bacteria > Bacteroidota > Bacteroidia > Chitinophagales > Chitinophagaceae > Puia. Next base: position 9,699 of record CAVYAV010000001.1, on the reverse strand, counting down.
GTAGGGACCGGGCGTTTCAGAAGCAATGGAAGCGAGCTGAAGGATCTTTCCTCTGTTTTTGGCAACCATATCTTTCAGGAAAAGATGGGTCAGTGTAGTTAACGACGCAATATTGAGTTGAATCAGCTGCAGGTACCGATTGATATCGTTTTCAACAAACAAACCGTACTGCCCTGGCCCGCATCGTTCACCAGCACGTCAACTTCAAGTCGTCTGTTTTTTATGTCCTGATAAAGTTCCGCCGCTGCGCGCGGCTCGAACAGGTCCTTTGGGATCGTGATGATATCCATTCCGAGGTCGGAGAATTCCTTTTTTGCTGTTAGTAGATCCGATTCGGTCCGGGCAACCAATATGAGATGATGTCCCATGGAGCCAAATAACCTGGCCAGCTCGTATCCAATGCCACTCGTCGCACCCGTAATCAGGGTATACCTCTTTTCACTTTGCATACAATGATGGTTAATTTGAAAAAATACTGTTGAATCATTTTATGTTCAAAGCATATGCCATCAGGCGGATCAGCCCTGGGTAATAAAATACACCCCCTGGCATATCAATTGTATTTATACAGGCAATGAAAATCAGCCTGTGGATAGCCGGCCTTGGTGTATTGGTGTTGTCATCCTGCGAGAGCCTGAAAGAGTCATCCAAATACCAGTTTGTGGAAGGTTACTATAAGGTCGCGGTAAAAGGGAAAAATGAAAAACTCTATGTGTTGACAGGGAGTGATACCATCAAAGCCTATAAGGCGCGGGATATCGAAGCTGAAAAAATAGATACGACCCATGCCTTGCTCTTCGCTTTTCCACCGCTGAGACCAAATAATTTTTCTGCGACCAGCTTTACCCGCAATACGCTGGATTTTGATATCCTGACCATTTTATTTAAATACCGGTTTCCGGTGAAAGGTTTTCCACCGCAACTGAACGCGAGTTTTAACGGCGCGCTGTATCTGGGTTATCGCACCGACGTCTACAAACTTTCTTATAAAACGACGCCAATGCGCTATATGAAAAGATCGGTCACTCATTACGGTTATAGCGTCGGTTTTTTCTCAGGGCTTGGCACCGCCCGGATTGATGAGTACGATACCGAAGGGGCACTCAATTATGAATACGACGGCCTGGTGAATTTAACGGGCATAGCGATCATTGCCGCGCTGGATAAATTGACGGCAGGACTGACCATAGGAGTGGATCATCTGCTGGACAAGAACAGCACCCTTTGGATCAATAACGGTAAACCCTGGATCGGCATCAGCCTCGGATTAAACTTAAACTAGATCAACTTTCTTATCACCCATAAACTAAAAAATATATGAAACCGGAAGACACTCATTCAGCCAGCATGTTTGAAAAATTTGCCATTTACGTGACCAGGGCCACCGGCAGTACAACCGCTTTTATCCTGGCTTTTATTGTGGTGATTGTCTGGGCCGTTTCCGGGCCGTTCTTTCATTATTCCGAGAACTGGCAACTGGTGATCAATACCGGGACGACCATCATTACCTTTCTGATGGTTTTTCTGATACAGAAAGGCCAGAATAAAGATTCTATGGCGATACAGCTCAAACTCAATGAACTGGTCGCCGCCCATGAGTTTGCGAGTAACCGGCTCGTCAATGTCGAAAACTTATCGGAAGAGGACCTCAAAGTGATTCAAAAATATTATGCTTCCTTAAGTAAAATGACAAAAAAAGAGGAAAGCCTTCAGCAGACACATTCTATAGATGAAGCGGAGAATATGAATGAACTCAAAAAAGAAAGAGAAGAAGATATCATAGATGATCTGAGCGATCAGAACAATACGAAGTAGATCGTTCTGGCCCGACTATTGAACAATTTTTAAAAAAAACAAGATGGCAACAAAAAAACAATTCGTGGACGGGAAGCCGGCACCCGTGACGCCTCAGACAAACGAGGAAAAAGTACAGGATCTTACACCTGGTCAGCATATTTCAAGCGACGATTCCGATTATGACGAAAACGAACACAGTGACGATATCGCCGCTTTTAAAAAGGAAACCGGATTAGATCGTGATGAAAAAAAACCATCATAAAATATTAGACTAATGCCCTGGTATAACGGAAATTTCCCGCCTTCCTATAAAAACCAACCCGTTCCTCTGCGCAAAAAAGCTGTTGAAATCGCCAACGAACTTTTGGAACATGGCACAGAGGAAGGAATTGCGATCGCGACGGGTCTGAAACGCGCCAGACTTTTTTTTAAAAAACAATATTCGATGCCTGCAAACAAAAAGTATATTGACGCCTACCATGACTACGATGATTTCATGATCAAGAAGAGACAGTACGCCAGGGCGGTGCATATGTTCCATGATCAAACCGCTGATTATAACGAGATCATAGACGATCTTCCGGTCAGGGAAATGGAAGCCAGGCAAAAAGAATTTCTGCAACATGAACGGGATTTTCATGAGGTGATGGATTCCTTTGAGCGGGCCCTCCATGCTTATCAGCAGACTGTGCTTAAATTGAAATCTCTAAAAGAACCGGTAGAAATTTCGGTTGGTAAAAAGAGATACCAATTGCATATTCAAAAAGGAGAGATGCATGTAAAGGAGTTGCCCGCTTAATCCGGACCACTACCAATCACTAACGGTGCTTCTGGCTTTTGTTTTAACTGAGTTAACGGCATCTTTACCTTTTCCCACCAGATCTTTTCCCTGGGATACCACACCATTCAACTGATCCATTGCGTTGTCTTTCCAGTCATCAAAACCATCTTTAAGTTTACGCAGGGTCTCAGAGCCTTTATCCGGCGCAATCAACATACCAATGGCGACACCCGCCAGGATTAAATAGAAAGCTTTTTTCATTTTCTTTTTTCTTACAGAAAGGCAAAACTCGGACCAGCAGGTCCTGGTCCGCGAAATGTAATATGTTCCGGATCCGACTCTCCTTCCACCTTTGAATAGCGGGGTTTGCGGATTTAAAAAAGCAAGCTTTCAGGGCTTGCTTTGAATTGATTGCAAACGGACCATTCCGGTCTAGGCTCTCCGGATCACTTTGAGCAGAAATGCGACAAGGGCTATGACGAGTAAAACGTGAATAATGCCACCCGCATGATAGCCAAAAAATCCGATTGCCCAGCCAATGACTAAAATAACGGCGATAACATAAAGTAAATTTCCCATGATGTTGATTCTTTAAATGTGAAATGTTGTTTAAGATCAGTGGTAAATATCACAATATCGTGCCAGCTCGGATATTTATAACCGTTATTCCTTATCTATTTCATCTTTCTTTCTGGCCATATATTTCAAATTCGGGCAATTATTTTTCATCCAGCCCGTCCATGCGGCGGGTAATTTTTTCCCGCAGGTCATCGAGCAAAACCGTCCGGTTTTTTTTGCGCAGGCGGATTTCGTTAAAGACATGGTAGAAATTGGAGAGCTCGATCTGGAAACCGGTTTCGAAATATTTAACCAGTTCGAGCAGGCTCGCCCTTCCCTGGTTGATGACCCCGCCGGACTGCAGGGCATAGATGAGTTCGACCAGGCCTGCGCGACTTCCGGTCCAGCGCAGATTATGTTCATGCGTTTTTACCAGATTCGGTTCGCTGATGGAAATCAGGAATTCCATGATCCATTCCCTGGCCATGACTTCACTGACGAGTCTGTCCTTTGCCGTGGTGAATTTCGGATCGGCGTGAATCAGATCGATGGATTGTTCATGGATTACCGTTGAACGCGTGAAATAGAGCTGGTCGAGTAATGGGACGGGATGATGAAGTAAGTTTCGGATTTCCAGTTGCTGCCGGTTTTCGCGGTGCAGTATCTTCATTTTTTTCCGGGTATATTTTTCGGACCAGTGCTGCCCCGGCGGTCGTTCCGTTTCAAAGTCCAGCAATCCTTTCCAGTACAGCACACTCGCCAAAAACAGGGGCTTAACTTCTTTAAAAAACTGAATTTCTTCGGCCTCCGTGTCAAACTCATGTTTAATCACCCATTCCCTCAGGTCCTGAAAGAGACCGATGGCCGTCGCTAAATTATCCTGAAGGACATCCATCGCCAGCGACTGTTTCGCCCGTTCCGGCAACCGCGCATATAACCGCTGCAGTTCTGGTTGCATCCAAAGATTTTACATAAAACTAACTGTGTTAAAGTCATCTGCCATGCGTGGTTAACGGTACACTAAAGGGTGATTTCCTCCGGTTTTATAACGTTTGATATATTGAACATTTATAGCTATATTTGTTCATTATAGCGAACATTATGAACACACGCACCATAACCCCCACTCCACGCTTAAGTAAAATGCTGGGAGAACTGGGCGAAAATATTCGCCTGGCCCGCCTGCGCCGGAGACTGACCGCAGAACAGGTCAGCGAACGGGCGGGTATCAGCCGGACCACCTTATGGCAGATTGAAAACGGATCGCCCTACGGTAACCATGGGGGCCTATGCGCAGGTACTCTTTGTGCTCAATTTAGAAAAAGGAATTACGGAACTGGGAAGAAACGATGAACTTGGCCGTAAACTGCAGGATGCCGGTTTAATCACGAACAAAAGAGGACCGAAGAAATCGAAATGATATGAAAGTTATCTGTAAACATACCAACGGAAATGGTTTTTCTCAGGATCAATTACCATTTGGATTTAACCCGGTATCCCAAACCAATTTGATTTTGGATAAAGAATACCTGGTGATGGGTATTTTACTGGTCGAAAATCATATTCACTATTTGCTGGATGAAAATTCTAAACCGTATTGGTTTCCCAGTATTTTATTTGAAATCAGCGACAGTAGAATAAATGCAGACTGGCATATCAAAATTACCAGCACTGACAATTCTTTGGAATCAATCCAGGGATATTTTGAACTCTGTTATGTCGAAGGCTATAACGACCGGCTAATGGAAAGAGATGAAGAAGAAATGCGCACCTATTTTAAGCAAAAGATAGCGATAGAAAATTCTCATTCCGAAACATAAATCACCCTGCCTTGGTCTCCGCCTTATTTGCCTATATTATTGTATACTTAATTAAAATCACAAAACAGCATAATTACCATCAGGTGGAAAGCCAACACTATCAAATACTTTTTATCCTTCGCAAGGGATAGGAAAATGTTTCTAAAGACAAGAATGGCTACAATGGGGATCGAAACCATAAAAGCCAAAATACCAAGACCTGGAACACAGGGACCACCGGGAGATACTTTATTTAATAGGACAATTGCCTGGGTATAAGGTCTCATGTATGAGTTGGAGCTACTCGGAAAAGGTAAGTTCCTGATTATAAGTAAATTTAATTACCACAATTAAATCGACACTTAAAAACCAGGAACTATGCCTAAAATTAAACAACTCGATTTTGCGGGACAAACTATTTTCTGCGGTATTGACGTACATAAAAAGAGCTGGCGGGTCAACGTTCGCAGCGACGAATTTGAGCTGGAGGATTACAGCCAGGATCCCAGTGAGGAGCTGTTATTGAAGCACTTGAATAAAAGGTATCCAGGGGCAAATTTTAAGATGGCCTATGAAGCCGGATTTAGCGGATTTGGAATACAGCGTTCTTTGAAATCATCGGGAGTTAGTTGTATGGTAGTCAATCCTGCGGATGTTCCTTTAGACAGATAAAGACAAGAAACGTAAAAGCGACCGTATTGATGCACGTAAAATATGCCGCCATCTGTCCAATAACATGCTGCGACCCATTTATGTACCGTCCATTAGAATGGAACATGCCCGGACATTGGTGCGTCAGCGCATCCGTCTGGTCAGTGATCAAACGAGATGCAAAAACAGGATATGGGGCCTTCTGATGTTCAGTGGGTTGAAATTAAAAATGGATCAACCAAATGAATATTGGAGCCGCCGGTTCATAGAATCTCTTAAACAACTTGCCTGGTCTAACACCATCTGTTGCGTCAGACATTGGATATAGCACTGGAAGAATATTTATTGATCAGAAAGCTCGTGGGCAATATGACAAAACAGTTACGGGCACTATCGACACAAAAATCTTTTGCTCCGTTACAAAATCTGATTCAAAGTATACCCGGCATTGGCTTACTGAACTCGATGGTCATTATAACCGAACTGCAGGACATGAAACGATTTAAGACCCTGGACAAATTATGCTCTTATGCTGGTATTGTTCCGGATACGGCAAGTTCTGCAGACCGCACAACAGTAAAGGGCATTACTCATCGAAGTAACAATTACTTACGACCAGCCATTGTGGAAAGCAGTTGGGTTATCATAGAAAAGATCCAGCGATGTTGCTTTTATACAAAAGATATTGCAGAAAAATGGTGCCTAATAAAGCAATTATTAAAATATCCAGACATCTGCTTAGCCGGATAAGATATGTGTGGACGAACCGGGTTGAATATGAAGTTGGACTGGTTGGCTGAATAAAATATAAAGGCTTATTGGAAAAGCCTTTATATTTTATTCAAAGAACAAAATGAATAACTATCAGTACTACACTTTTCAAAGTTCTTTCCAAGGCATCCATCGTTGAGAGAAACCCTGCAGCCCCGGTAATCGGAAAGACTGCTTCCTAAGAATACAGATGCCTTTTTATAAGTTGAAAAAGACCTTGCAGCTCTTGAGGCTCATCGCAGCTAAAAATCAAGGAAGACTGCTCATTGAAGTGTACTTGAATCGATGTAGGCTGATAAAAATAACATGATTATGAAGACATACTAAGGTCTAACCCTTAGTCAGGAAATTATTTTTATAAACGATGCAGCGAAAACTCATCATTGAAGGGTTTATACTTACTAGGATCAATTACTTTGATATGGTTGATGAAAATACAATAACATCCTTCTATTTGGCGTCTATAAACATTCCGTATATATTTAATAATTAACCTTTAAAACAGAAAATGGCAATAGGTCTTATTCCCCATTATTCAATAGTTTTTCCACTTGATGGCATATCAAATTCAGAATTCCTGGTTATTTTAAGAGAAGTTGCTGCCAAACTTGACTGGAAAGTCAGTCAGATCGATTTAACCGGAATGGTCGCTTATACAAAATTTAGGAGGCGTTCGATCAATGAGAAAGTTCAGATTGATGTCCTGGAAGGACTAGTAACACTTAAAAGTGAAAGTCTGGGCGGTCAGTTTTTTGACATGGGACGAAACAAACGGAATACTGAAGAATTTATCGCTTGCTATGATGAAGTGAGGTCTTCCATGACGACGGAGGAACTGATGAAAAAAAAGGTAGATCTGCAGGAAGATTTATCTGCGGGTAAAGAGCTTACAAGTACCGTAAATATTATCAATGCGGATAAAAAAACTACTGGTTTTTTGTCAATACTTGTTCCTGTTAAGGGGTATTATGTAACCCCGCTTATCATCAATATTAATATATTGGTTTTTGTACTTATGGTTATTTCCGGGGTGAGTATTATAAGTCCAAGTAACGCAAGCCTGATTAATTGGGGCGCCAATTTTAGACCAGTGACGATGACGGGGCAACCCTGGCGGCTTCTGACAAATTGTTTTCTTCATATTGGTGTATTTCACCTTCTATTAAATATGTATGCGCTGTTGTATATCGGCATTTTGCTGGAACCACTCCTGGGAAACTGGCGATTTGGAATTACCTATATAATTACAGGAGTTGTGGCAAGTCTGGCAAGCCTATATATGCATGAGCTTACTATCAGTGCGGGTGCATCAGGGGCAATTTTTGGCATGTACGGGGTATTTCTGGCAATGCTGACCACTAATTTGATTGAAAAAAGCAGGAGAAAGGCGTTGCTGGCCAGCATAGCCATTTTTGTCGGGTATAATCTTTTAAATGGAGTAAAAGGAGGTATTGACAATGCTGCCCACATCGGAGGACTGGTCTCGGGTATATTGATTGGGTATTCGTTTTGTCCCGGACTCACGAAATCGAAAGATAAGAAGATTGAATTTGGATTGCCAATTGTATTGATCTCGACCCTGCTTATTTTTTCGTCCTGGGTATACAATAAAATTCCAAAAGATATTCTTCAGTACCAGGAAGGGATAAGCCAATTTTCGGTTATGGAGCGTAAAGCCCTGCGATTTTATGATAAGCAGAGTCAGGCTGTTATTCCGCTTACCCCGCAAGAGTTGCTTAAAGAAATAAAAGATACCAGTATTGTTAACTGGCAAAAAGGAAAACAATTGTTATTGGATTTAGATAAATTGAATATTCCGACCGTTTTGCATGAGAGAAATGAAAAATTGATTATGTATTGTGATCTTAGGATTGATTGTTTTCAACTGATGTATAAATCGATTCAGGACACCACACAAGCATACAACGATGAAATTCAGGATTACAATCATAGTATTGATTCCCTTGTTAAGACCATGAAATGATCCCTTATGATTAGATCAAAATACAAAATCCCGCAAAGGGTTTTCATTATTTTATTTTGTTTATTGTTTCTGGTGGCGCCTTTTCTTTTAATAGATAATAAGGGATCTATAAGAAACGGGTATTTATTATTTTTCCTTCCGGTACTGAGTTATATTATGCTTTATTCTTTGTTTGCGAAGAGCCCCAGGATTATTTTGGATGAAAACTTTCTGACAATTAAGTACTTATTTAAATCAAAGTCCTACACCTGGTCATCTGTCAGCGAAATTTATTTAGGCAGGAAAGCGAATTATATGATGCAGAGCATGGAAGCGACCTATATTCTCTTCGATAACGGCGAAAAGTTGTATATCTGGCAAGACGTTTATAGGAATACTTCGGAGATGAGGGGTTTTATTGCACACAGGGTTTCCGAAAAAATTCAAGACCCGAGACCAAATATAATATTAAAAAATATTCAGTCTATTAATAGGAGACGCTATTCGGGAAATGCTTACACTTCATTCAATACGCTCTTAATAGTTGGCATGGCCATATTTATGGGGGTTTTAATTAAGGGAAAGATTAGAGTCGATATTTTGCTTCTGGTACCTATAGGTGTTATTGTTACCATGTTTTTTGGTTTTGGTACCCAAATGAATTATTTTATTATTGATGAGGGATACCTTTTTATAAAAAATCAGTTTTTCCCATGGGTAAATAGACAGATCAGGCTGGAAGATATCGTTGAAGTAGATATCGAAACCCCTTATAGGAGGTCGACAGGATTGAGAATAATTACTAGAGATTTTAATTTCAGGATATACGGTGCTGGTAGTTTAAGGGGAAAAAACTGGACTGATTTAATGGAAGACTTGAAATTTATTGGGATACCGGTTAGAGATGACAGGTAATATGACTTACCCCCAAAATCTGGTTGGTATATTAATTAGAATAGCTTTATTAGTAGTGATTAATAAGATCTCTGTAATAGTTAAACAAATCAATCGTACGTTGCTTAGTCAGGTTACGATAGATACTGGTCAGGGCTATAGTAGCCGCTGTTCCGCCACCTCCGTTGGAAGCTTCATCAATGGTTTCAAATAACTTTAATTCTTCATCCCGGTATGCAATCCAGGCCTTTTGTGTCCGGACCAGGACAGCCCGGTTTGTTTCATTTAATTTGCCGGACAGCTTTTTATAGTATTTGTTGAGTAGTTCGTCATAGGAGCGTCCAGCCTGATTCGAAAGATCCCGCATGGCAAAGTCGTTGAGTTCATCTTCCAGGTATACTTCTTCGGTAATTTCTATCCGGGAAGTATCCAGCAGGAATTTAAAACCGAGTGTATCAGAGGCTTTTGTTTGCGTGCGCATCAGG